>CAVXWV010000022.1:0-84366 GCA_963765565.1 uncultured Chloroflexia bacterium | reverse complement strand
AACCTGAAAATCACTCGCAATGACATCCAGGAAAAGGCTTGAAATTGGGTAAAATAAGGATTGGTGCAGATCGATATGGGGAATTTGAGGCGCCAGCGTAGCGGACAACGATAATCCTGTTTTTTTGGAGGCATGAACATGCGATTAAGTATGATGGCGGTCCTTTCCGATACTGAAATCCGAGCAATCCACGAGGCTACGGTCGAGATATTATCCCAGACCGGGATCAAGGTTTTGGGGAAGCGCATGCGGGAGCGCCTCGCAGGAAAAGGCCTGCCCGTTGATGGAGAAACGGAGGTGGTGCGCCTGCCGCGAACGGTGCTCGAGGATGCATTGGCCCGAATCCCGGAGACTATCGATGTTTTCGACCGGGAAGGAAAACCAGCCTTCACCCTGGGTGGGGGCTCACCCAGGATTGCTGCCGGGCACAACGCGGTGTTTTGGGTTGACTCGGAGACCGGTGAAAGGCGATCCTCGAGGGTGGAGGATGTCAGGCGCTTTGCCCGCCTGTGCGAGCAGCTCCCCGAGATTGACATGATTGGCATCCCGGTGATGCCGCAGGACGTGCGGATTCCGCGAGCGACGCTGCTACATGCAGTGGCTGCGACGGTCGAAAACAGCCGCAAGCCGATCTTCTTCTCGACCGATAATGGCGTGGTGAACCGCGGCTGCATTGAACTGCTCAGGGCAGCTTTTGCCGGCGATTTCGATCACCAGGTGTACGGGATCAGCCAGCTTTCGCCGACCAGCCCGCTGTACCTGGAAGAAAATGTCTGCGAAGCCATCCTGGATACCCTGGAAACCGGCGTACCGCTGGCGATCCTGCCGGAACCGAATGCCGGGGTCTCGGCACCGTTCACGCTGGCCGGACTGATCACATTGAACAATGCTGAATGCCTGGCCGGGCTGGCGATCATCCAGCTCCTCAAGCCCGGGCACCCGGTGATGTATGCGAACTCGTGGACGACGACTGACATGCGCAGCGGGGCAGCCCTGGTGGGCTCGATTGAGACCAGTGTGTGCCGGGTTGCCGGGGCGCAACTGGCGCGTTTCTATAAGGTCCCTAGCCACACGACCGCCCCGAACTCGGACAACCACGCCCACGACGAGCAGAACGCCTGGGAAAAAACCTTCAGCCTGGTGGCAGCCGCGGGGGCGGGCAATGACTTGATCGTCAACTGCGGGATGTTTGCGACCGGATTGACGTGCAGCGACGAACAGCTCCTTATGGATGCGGAGATGTCCGGCATGTGCCAGCGCCTGTGCGCGGGAATGGAAGTGACCGCTGATACCATTGCCGCAGGACTGATCCAAGAAGTGGGTCCCCAGGGTGAAACCTACCTGACCCAGCCGCACACCCTGGAACGGCTGCGATCGCCTGAATATTACTCGACCCGGCTTGCGGTGCGCGGCTCGTTTGCTACCTGGCAGGCGGATGGAAGCCGCGACACTTACGAGCTGGCGCGTCAGCGGGCGGAAGAATTGCAAAAGCGACCGGTAGCTGGGTTAGACTCCCGCCGACAGGAAAGGTTGAGGGAAGTTTTAGAAGAGGCAGAGAGGAAACTCAAAGGATGAGATTGCTTCGCTACGCTCGTAATGACGTAAAATACGCTCGCAATGACGTAAAAAAGGAGGAGTAATAATGGTGATGCAGTTTACACCATTAATTAAGACAGATAACCTGGTGAAGAAATTTGGCGAAAAGACCGCTGTCGACCAGGTCAGTTTTGAAGTGTTTGGTGGGGAAATTTTTGGCTTCCTGGGACCCAACGGAGCTGGAAAAACCACCACCATTAAAATGATCGTTGGCCTCCTGCAGCCGACCTCCGGAAGCGCCCAGGTTGCTGGTTTTGACGTTCAAAAGGAGTCGCTGCAAGCCAAGGCGGCTTGCGGGTACGTACCGGACGAACCCAACCTGTACCCGAAGTTGACCGGGCGCGAGCTGCTGCGGTTCGTTGGAGGGCTCTACCGCATGGAGAAAGGCCTGGTCGAACACCGGAGCGAGGAACTGCTGCGAATGTTTGACCTGACCGCAGCGGCCGATGACACGATCGATTCCTACAGCCATGGAATGCAGCAGAAAACCTCCCTGGCAACTGCGCTACTGCACGATCCGCAGGTATTGGTGCTGGACGAGCCTACCGTGGGCCTGGACCCCAAGTCGGCGCGCCTGATCAAGGATATCCTGAGACAGCTGGCTGACCGGGGTTCCACGGTTTTCCTTTCCACCCACATCCTGGAGATCGCTGAGAGGATGTGCGACCGCATCGTGATCATCCACCAGGGACGGCTGATCGCCATCGGCAGCGTGGCGGAGCTGAGAAGCCAGGCAGCCCAGGGTGTGCAGGCCGGGGGCAGTGCAACCAGCCTCGAAGATATCTTCTTAAGCCTGACAGGTGGGGCTGACGAAGCTGAAATCGTTGATGTCTTGCAATAAATCATGTTAAATTCCATGGAAAGTTCCCGCTTACCGAGTATGTGGCAGGCTGTCTGGCAGTTATTATATTTGCGTTTATTAATATCGCTGCGCGGTGTGCGCAGGGCGAAGCTTCGCAAGAAGATCGGGTACGCTTTCCTGGTATTGCTTGGTCTGGCGATGGTCGCTTTTGCCATCTTCTTGACATGGGGATTTATACGCCTGTTGACCTCGCCGGCGTTACAGCAAGCGATGCAGCAACAGGCGGAGTATGCACAGCTGCTGAGCTTGTTTTCAACCATCCCGGTTGTCATCACCAGTGGTGCATTTCTTGTGCTGCTGCTGACCAGCTTTGGGGTACTGCTACAGGCTCTTTACCTGGCGAAGGACATGGATTTCCTTCTGGCGGCGCCGCTTCCTATGCGTTCGGTTTTCCTGGCGAAAATGATCCAATCCCTGTTACCCAACCTGGCATTGGTTTCATTATTTGGGGTGCCGATCTTGTTTGGATTGGGGGCTGCCTGGAAGTATTCACCAGTATATTACCCGCTGGTGATCATGGTCATGCTTGCCCTTGCATTGATTGCTTCTGGATTGGCAGCGCTAATGGTGATGGCCGTTGTGCGCGTCTTTCCAGCACGGCGGGTGGCGGAGGTGTTGGGTTTCATCGGTGCAATTGCCACGTTCGTATGTTCCCAGTCCGGTAACCTGATGCGATTTGAACAAGTCAGTAGTGACCAGGCTGTGCAGACCCTGTCAATGGCAGGCCGGTTCAACCAGACATGGCTGCCGCTAACGTGGGCAGGACGGGGATTAAGCGCGATCGGAGAACGGAACTGGGTGGAAGGAGCCGGATTCCTGGTCCTGGTGTTCGGGGCTTCTGCCCTGGTTTTCTGGTTGAGCCTGGCGGCCTGCGAACGCCTCTATTATTCGGGCTGGTCCAGCATGCAGTCTGTGACGAAACGAAAACGACCCGCAGGACGCAGAACCAGGCTCGCAACCGAGGCGACACCTGCCCGGACCGCTGAGGGGGGGGCACTGGTGGGCGAGGCTTTGTTTGCGTCAGCTCAAAGGACCGAGGCTTCCCAGGTTAAGGAATCCTGGCTGCAACGACTTCTACCGCTGGCCGTACTGTCCCTGGCACGTAAGGATAGCATGGTTTTGAGGCGGGACCTGCGTAATCTCTCGCAACTCGTCACCCCCTTGATTTTTGGTCTTATGTACGGGATTCTGCTGCTAAGAGGCGGCGATGACGCATTTGTGGGCAGTGGCCAGGCGCCTGAAGCGGTACTTTCGGGCTTGCGGTCGCTTTCGGTTTTCGGAAGCGTGCTGCTTTCCCTTTTTGTATCCTGGTCCCTGGTAGCCAGGCTGGCTGGAATGGGCTTTTCAGCTGAGGGGGTGAGTTATTGGCTGGTGAAAACTGCACCGGTGCCACCTGGACAGCTAATCTGGGCGAAATTCCTGGTGGCGTACCTGCCAACGCTGCTGCTGAGCGGGGCATACCTGGTGATCATATCTCTGCTGCGGACAGAATCCCTACGCCTGCTGCCATTCAGCTTGCCGGCGGTGGCATTGATTATCGCCGGCGACTGTGGAATCAACCTGGCCTTTGGGATTGCCGGGGCGCGCCTGGATTGGCAAGATCCGCGGCATATGCAGCGTTTCTCGACCGGCTGCCTGAGTGCTTTGGCGACCCTGGCTTACATGGGCTTGAGCGTGGTCCTGTTTTTCGGTCCAGCGCTGCTAGCCGAAATGCTGAGTATCCGGCGTGAATGGGGATTATTGGTTGGATTATTTCTGGGAGGCAGCCTGGCGTTGGCTTCTGCGATCCTGCCCCCGTTGCTGGTAAAAGAGAGAGTAAAACACCTGGGGGAGTGATCCTAAACAATTTCTTTGAAAGTTTACAGAATTGTTAGGTGAGTGCTCAATTAATTGACGCTTAATGTTGTGTATGCTATAGTGTCAGGGGTATAGTGATCGATTTCACAAAATCACCAATTCCAGTCTTGTTTGACCAAATAATCCAGAAAATTATATATTCATTGTTTATAAGGAGGAGGATATCACCGATTAAAATCCCTTTACCCGTAACATGGAGATTTTCACTTGCATCAATCCGAAGGAACTGTATAAGGAAGCCAAAATGAAAAAACTATTTTCAATTCTCATGATTCTGATAGTTTTCGTAGGTGTATTCTCGATCCCTGCGAACGCCGAAGGCGTTGGACCGGTTGATCCTGAAAATCCGGTCCCAACGGCCGAGACCGGGGCGATGACGGCTGATGGATTCCAGATGTGGTTTGTGGAGCTGCAGAGCGCCCCGACCATGGACGGGAGCAGCAAGCTGACCATCGTTAAAGACCGCAATGATTTTTATTCAGAAGCCAACGAGCTGGAGCTGAATTACAGGCAGCGTTATGCCTTCAGCGAGCTCTGGAATGGCCTGTCGATTGAGGTATCCCCTTCACAGATCAGTAAACTATACCGGATGAACTCTGTGAAAGCGATTTACCCGGTGGTGACGATTGCGATGCCAGAAACCCTCCCGGTTTCTGAACCCGACCTGATCTCGTCACTGTCTATGATCGGCGCGGACGTTGCCCAATCTGAGTTGGGCTTCACAGGCAAAGGCATAAAAGTTGCCATCATGGATACGGGCATCGATATCGACCACCCAGACTTCGGTGGTACCGGCGTCGACGACACGACCGCCTTCCCGAACGCCAAGGTCATCACGGGGTATGATTTCGTTGGCGACGCTTTCAATGCAGACCCAACCGCTGCCACGTACAACCCGGAACCCACACCGGATGAAATTCCGGATGACTGCGCCGGGCACGGCACGCACGTCTCTGGCATCATCGGAGCGAATGGGGTGGTTAAGGGCGTAGCCCCGGACGTGGAAATTGGCGCTTACCGGGTATTTGGCTGCGCGGGTTCAACCACCGCCGATATTATGATTGCGGCGATGGAGCGCGCACGGGCCGATGGGATGCAGGTGTTGAACATGAGCATTGGCTCTGCCTTCCAGTGGCCGCAGTACCCGACCGGCCAGGCGGCCAGCCGCCTGGTGAACAAGGGTGTGGTGGTTGTGGCTTCGATCGGCAACTCTGGCGCCTATGGCCTGTATTCAGCAGGCTCGCCGGGATTGGGGAAGAAAGTCATCGGCGTCGGATCCGTGGACAATATTTACAGCAACCTGGCGGCATTCTCAGTGACGCCAGATGGCGCATTAATTGGCTACTCCACAGCCACGGGTGCGCCTCCGGCACCGTTGAGCGGAACCCTACCACTGGCGGTAACAAACAGTGACAATGCGTCAAACACAGCCTGCGCAGCGCTGCCTGCAGGCAGCCTGACCGGTAAAGCTGCCCTGATTCGTCGTGGCGGCTGCACTTTCTATGTGAAAGCCTTGAATGCAATGAATGCAGGGGCGGGAGCCGTGGTGCTTTACAACAACGCGGCCGGCGTACTCAACCCGACGGTTGCCGGTAGCCCGGCGATCACGATCCCGGTGGTTGCCATCCAGCAAGCCGATGGGGATGCGCTCTTTGCCCGGCTGGCGACTGAAGCTATCGACATGACCTGGACGACCGAGATCATCTCGCTGCCCAGCAGCACCGGCTACCTGGCATCGAGCTTCAGCTCCTACGGCCTGTCGCCTGACCTGGCTTTGAAACCCGATATCGCCGCCCCTGGTGGCTCGATCCGTTCGACCTACCCGGTTGAACTGGGTAGCTACACTACGATGAGCGGCACCTCGATGGCTTCACCGCATGTTGCGGGAGCAGTTGCCCTGCTGCTGCAGGCAAAGCCAAAGACACCGGCAGAAGCGGTCGTTGACATCTTACAGAACAGCGCCGATCCCTACGTTATGGTGGGGATACCCGGGGCTCGGTTACCTGGATAACGTGCACCGCCAGGGTGCCGGAATCGTGGACATTGACGATGCAATCCTGGCCACCACCCGCATCTGGCCCTCGAAGATCGCCGTAGGTGAAAGCCAGGATGGACCCAAGACCTTCCACCTGTTCGTGGAGAATAAAGGCGATACAGAAGTGACCTACGACCTGTATTATGAGAACGCGCTCTCGACTGAAGGTGTGCTGGAAGTAGTAGATTTCTGGATATCGGATGCCGTGGTCGAATTTGACCAGGCCAGCGTTACCGTGCCTGCTCACAAAGCCGCCAAGGTCAAAGTGACGATCACGCCGCCAGTCGAACCGAACCTGGGCCAGTACGGCGGGTACATCGCATTCATCCCGCAGGACAACGGGCAGATGTACACTGTACCGTTTGCCGGTTTTATTGGCGATTACCAGGAGATCGTAGCACTCGAACCGACAGATTACGAGCTGCCCTGGCTGTCCACGTTGGTTGCCTGCGACAAGTTCGTGGATAATGACTGCGTCCTGGGAGGAAATTACGAAGGCATGCCTGACGGCGCTACCTATACCATGGAAGATCCGTTCAACATGCCAACGATCCTGCTGCATTTGCGGCACCAGGCGCGCAAGGTCAGGATGGAGGTCTGGGACATCAAGCGCGGCATGTACTGGTTCAGCGCCTATGACATCGATTACCACGGGCGCAGTTCTACGAGTACATCCTTCTTCCCGTACGTCTGGGATGGCTCGACGAAACTTGGTAAATGGACCTTCACCGTCCCAGATGGTAAGTACGTGATCAAGATGCTGGTACTCAAAGCCGGCGGTAACCCGATGAACTTCAAACATTGGGAGACCTGGACATCACCGGTGATCACCATCGATCGACCGTAGGCTCTGTGGGGTAAAGACACCCTCGGATTAAATTCATACGGAGGTGCAGGGAAACCTACACCTCCGTAAGCCGTTTTAAGAGAGATGCGTTAGCCTGGATAAATAACTCATCCACCTGCGGAGATAGGGGGGCGGGCTGGCCGTACCAGGAAAAGGAGTTGGCGCCTTCGTAGTTGAAGCTGAAGGGGAAAGGTTGGTGTCCCGGCTCGTTGAGGATGCTGCGGGTTGGGATGTAAGAAAGGCAAAAATTCGTGTAGCCAAGAAGACTGATGGGAATCTGGGGGATGATGTAACGAACTGGCGAGGCAAACTCGGTAACCACCTCGTGGGAACTGGCGGCGACCAGCCAGGCGTTGGGGGGCGCACCGATCCGGAATGCTTGAAGCTGAACTGGCAGGTTTTTTGGCACATCAGAACCCAGCGAAGCCATTGAGTTCGCCCAACGCCGCAGATTAGGGTCGGTATCCTGGTTTTGAGCCTTCTGGAGCATTCCTGCAGGGAGGGATTGAAACGGGAGCTTGAAATCCAGCAGGTTGGCCTGGATAGGCCCGGCAAGCTTGCTTTCTGGTTCCAGCCAGCAATTGGATTACTTCTTGAGCAAGCTGGTTGCCTGTAGCAAGCATGTCCTCTCCTTTAGGATTGACTGTGCCTGCATACCCCTGGAAAAACAGGGCAGTACCTCCGGCAGCGGACTCAACCACTTCCCGAGCGATCCCTGGGAAATCGGCCGATACATCCTGGCCTTTCAAGAAAACCGCATGGCAGCCGTGGAAGAATGCGATTGCCAGGTTCTCTCCATTGGTATCTACGGCCTGGAGCACATCCAGGGTGCGGTCAATAACGGCAGGTGAGGCTGGAACTACCAGAAGCATTGACATGGCGGTTGCGACCGATCCAGCTTTCACCCCGGGCGAAATAGAGTGAGGCGGGTTGTATGGAATCAAGAGCTTCTCTTGCAGTTTCGACCACGCGCTGGCGGATAAAATCCAGGTATTCTGGATCGGGAGTGTCCGCGCCAGGGTTCCAGGTGGCGATGCTGAGCGCTACAGGCGCGCTGTGGGTGTGCGATAAGTTGATCGCCAGACATTGAGGTGGCAGGCCATGCGAGTCCATCAGATTTTCACGAACAGCAGAAGTGAATGCCTGGTCGACCGTGCAAATATCCAGGCTGACCAGGACGATGCGGTTTCCGAGCTCATCGGCGATGGCCAAGACGCGTGCCCATAAGGGATCTCGGACGGAGTCCGCCGGCTGTGTGCGAAAGCCGTAGCCCCACAAGAAGATCTTGCCTGCCTGGAGAAGATGAGCAGGAGGGGTGATTTCTACCTTTGAGACGCCAACCTGGTAAGTCATGGATTATCCATTCAGCTTATCTAAAACTCGTGACAGCGCGGAGCACTGTCACGAGTTTTGTTCGTAGAAAGATTACCATCAGAACTACTGATGGATTTACTTGTCCTCGAGGTGCTTGCTGCCGCCTTTTTGGTGCTTGAGAGCAGCCTGGGCTGCCGCAAGGCGGGCAATCGGCACACGGAAGGGTGAACAACTGACGTAGTTGTTGCCAACCAGGTGGCAGAATTCGATCGATGCCGGGTCACCACCGTGCTCACCGCAGATGCCAACCTCCAGGCTGACGCGGCTCTTGCGACCTTCTTCAACAGCCATCTTCATCAGGCGACCGACGCCTTCCTGGTCGAGGGTCTGGAAGGGATTTTTCTCGAGAATGCCTTCTTCCACATATTGGACGAGGAAGTTGCGCTCGGCGTCGTCACGGGAATAGCCGAAGGTCATCTGAGTCAGGTCGTTGGTGCCGAAGGAGAAGAACTCGGCGACCTTGGCAATCTCACTCGCAGTGACTGCGGCGCGTGGGATCTCGATCATGGTGCCGAATTTGTATTCGAAATTCACGCCCTTCTCTTCCATGACTGCCGCCGCAATGCGCACGAGGCGCGGCTGGATCCAGTCGAGTTCTTTGACGGTGCCGGTCAGCGGGATCATGACCTCTGGTTTGACGACGATGCCGCGCAAGGCGCAGTCGGCAGCGGCTTCGAAGATGGCGCGCACCTGCATCTCGACGATCTCAGGGATATAGATGCTCAGGCGAACGCCGCGCAGACCCATCATCGGGTTGGATTCGTGCATGCTCTTGATGGCTGCGAGGAGTTCTTCTTTCGCATTCAGACCTGCTTTTTCACCCTTGACGCGCATCGTGACGATTTCTTCGAAGAGTTTCTCTTCGTCGGGCATGAACTCGTGCAGAGGTGGGTCGATGAGGCGGATAATGACCGGGAGACCATCCATGGCATCGAAGAGACCATCGAAATCCGAGCGCTGGTAGGGCAGGAGCTCATCGAGAGCCTGATTGCGGACCTCGCCGGGACCAGCCAGGATCATGCGCTGGACGATGGGTAGGCGCTCGGTTTCGAAGAACATGTGCTCGGTGCGGCAGAGGCCAATACCCCTGGCGCCGTAGGAACGGGCGCGACGGGCGTCGGCGGGATAGTCGGCGTTTGCCCAAACCTGCAGACCCTGGGAAGGCCAGCCGGCGGGGACGTCACGCATGCCGGGGGTTGCGCAAATTGCATCCGCCCAACCGAGTAACGCCAGCAGGTCAGTCTGTTCTTCCAGCTTGGGGGCAATGGTGGGGATCTGGCCCAGGTAAACTTCACCGGTGGTGCCGTTCACTGAAATCCACTCACCTTCGACCACGGTCACCTCATTGCAGACCATCTGGCGTTTTTCCAGGTCGATGCGGATATCGGAAGCTCCCACGACACAGGGCACACCGAACTGGCGGGCGACCACAGCCGCATGGGAGGTGGCGCCGCCTTCGCTGGTGAGGATGCCTTTGGAGGCAAGCATGCCGTGGACATCGTCCGGCTTGGTGAAGGGGCGGACCATGATCACGGCCTGATGGGATTCTTTGGCCATCTTTTCAGCGGTGTCGGCGTCAAAGTAAATCTGACCGACAGCAGCGCCGGGGGAGGCGTTGACACCCTTGGCAAACATGCGGCCTTCGGCTTTGGCAGCTTTAATGGCTTTGTCATCGAACTGGGGGTGCAGCAGGGCGTCAACCTGGTCAGGGGTAACCCGCTGGACGGCTTCCTGGCGAGTGATCAAGCCTTCGTTGGCCATGTCGACGGCCATTTTGACGGCAGCCTTGGCGGTGCGCTTGCCGGAGCGGGTCTGGAGCATCCAGAGCTTGCCGCGCTCGATGGTGAACTCCACATCTTGCATGTCCTTGTAATGCTTTTCCAGGCGACCGGTGATTTCCATGAACTGGTTGTAAACCTCGGGCATGGTCTCGGTCATCTTCTCGACTGGGTCGGTGTTGCGGATGCCAGCGACGACATCTTCGCCCTGGGCATTCAGCAGGTAATCGCCCATCATCTTGGGATCGCCGGTGGAGGGATTGCGGGTGAAAGCGACACCCGTGCCGGAGTCCTCGCCCATGTTGCCGAAAACCATGGTCACGATGTTGACGGCGGTGCCCAGGTCGTGGGCGATGCCAGCAGCATTACGGTAATCGACGGCGCGCTTGCCGTTCCAGGAGTTGAATACTGCCTGGGTAGCCAGCTTGAGTTGTTCGAGAGGTTCCTGGGGAAAATCGAATCCTTTGTTTTTCTTGACGATGACTTTAAACTTCTCGACCATAGCTTTCCAGTCGTCAGCGGTCATCTCGGTGTCGAGTTTGTAGCCTTTGTGGGCTTTGTACTCGGCCAGGGTTTCTTCGAAGGGTTCGTCGGGGATACCGAGTACGACCGAGCCGAACATTTCGACCAGGCGGCGGTAAGAGTCGTAGACGAAGCGGGGATTGCCGGTGAGCTGGATCATGCCGGCAGCGGTCTTATCGGTGAGGCCGAGGTTGAGGACGGTGTCCATCATGCCGGGCATGGAGAACTTAGCGCCCGAGCGGCAGGAAACCAGCAAGGGGTTGCCGGGATCGCCGAATTTCTTGCCGGTTTGCTTCTCAACTTCCTTGAGAGCGGCCAGCTCCTGGTCCCACATGCCTTCGGGGAATGAGCCGCCAGCAGAGTAGGCGTTGCAGGCCTCGGTGGTGACGGTGAAGCCAGGGGGAACCGGAACGCCGGCACGGGTCATGTCGGCCAGGCCAGCGCCTTTACCGCCCAGGAGGGCGCGTACGCCGTCCCAATTTCCGCCCACGTACTTTTCGGCCTGTTCGACTTCATTGAACAGGTAAACCCATTTCTTGCCCATATTAAAAAGCCTCCTGAAATATTGTTGATGGTTTATGATGAAACGCTTACGATGGAATGATTCCGGTCAGCAAGTTCATCGGATTGAAGTTGTCGGGGGGTAAGCCCAACCGTATAGTTTACCACAAGCAGTCCTGTTACTGGGGGAAAAATTCACCCAATCATTACTCAATAATGTAAAAATTCCTAATAAACATAAAGTACTTATTTGGTAAAATATCACGGAATATTTCTGGTGGTACACGGATCACCAAAAATAATCTATCTTACCTGGAGGAAAATTGGATGAAAAAATGGTTCAGAATTGTGTTGATTGTAAGTATGCTGGCAGCCCTGTTCGCAGTGCCGGTATTGGCAGCACCTACCGCCAAATCGTACTTGCTGGTCGCCACCAGCCAGAACAGCCTGCCTGCAGGCCTGGAAGCTGCGGTAACCAAGGCAGGGGGGACCCTGGTTAACAGCCTGCCGCAGGTTGGAATTGCCGTTGCAGAGTCGAGCAACACTAATTTTAAGGCCAAAGCCGCGAAAATTACCGGGGTCAAATTTGTTTTACCCAACGTTACTTTACAGTGGCGCGATCCCAATATGAAGATAGAGCTTCTCCCAGATTTTGGTTACCCACCTGTCAGTGGTGACGATGACACGTTATTTAACCTACAATGGGGTCACACGGCTGTCGATGCGGTAGGCGCCTGGAATCGTGGACAACGCGGTGATGGTGTGCGAGTAGCGGTTCTGGACGAAGGGATTGACGCAGACCATCCTGATTTGGCCGGTCAGGTTAACGGTGACCTTAGCAAGTCCTTCGTACCCGGTGAAGACTGGAATCCTGCGCCAGGTTTTTACTTCAACCACGGGACTCATGTGGCTGGTACCATTGCGGCAGCTGATAATGCATTTGGTGTGATTGGGGTAGCACCTGAAGCTGAGTTAGTTGCTGTGAAGGTTTTAAGCGAAGTAACCGGAAGCGGACAATTTGATTGGGTGATTGCCGGTATTGTTTACGCTGCAGACATCGATGCGGACATTATCAACATGAGCCTGGGTGCGGTGCTGGCTAAGGGTGGTTGGGAAGATGAATACGGTGTTGTGACCGCGCGTGAAGTCGCTGAGCTGAAAAATGCGATCGGTCGCGCAACGACTTATGCCTACCAGAATGGGACTACGGTGATCGCGTCCGAAGGTAACGAAGCAATCGATAAGGATCACACCGCAAGCATCATTACACTTCCTGCAGATGCGCCACATGTGATTTCGATTGCCGCCACTGCGCCTATTGGATGGGCTAATGATCCATTAACACCTTCTTGGATAACCCAACCAGCTATACAAATTTTGGACAATCAGCAGTTGATTTCGCTGCTCCAGGTGGTGACTTTTCCTACCCGGGTAATGAGGCGTGCACCGTTTCTGGTGTGACCGTTTCATGTTGGGTGTTTGATATGGTATTCAGCACCATACCTGGGGGTTGGAGTTGGGCTGCTGGTACCAGCATGGCAGCGCCGCATGTCTCGGGTGTGGCGGCGATCATCATCGGCATGAACGGCGGTGAGATGCATCCGGCAGCTGTCGAAGCTGCGCTGCGCGCTTCAGCCGATGACCTGGGCAAGCCGGGCAATGACGACTTCTACGGCGCCGGGCGTGTGAACGCCGGGAATGCGGTTCCGTAATCTGAACTACACCATATGATAATGGACCTCACAGGATATCAAGCCTGTGAGGTCTTTTTCTTGTTAATTTTCATCTGCTATAATTAACCAACGATATATAACCTGTAAAAAGTTTGGCGTTCAATGCCGGAAAGCAGGGGAAGTTATGATCGCTCGTGGAAAGCACTTGCCAGGGAGAGCTGGCAGTCCCATCCGAGACAGCGTGCGCGCATTTCTCCAGGTCCTGTTTGTGATTGCCCTTCTGGCTGGCTGGCTCATCCCACCCCAGCCGGTCGTGGCTGAGGGCGGTGCATACAGCCTGGTGTTTACGGCTGCAGACCCGCGCCCCAACCAGGGTCCCTACGCGCCAACCTACCCCGCGGTTTAAACCGGCAGGCCTGGCATGCCCGGCGCCGGCCGGTGGTAGGGCGAATAACCCCCTGCTGGACGCGGTTTATGCCAGTCCCCTGCCGCCCAATGCAATTGATTCGGTGACATCGATGGCGCCTGGCGACATGGTCTTGGGCCAGATCGTGCCTTTTGAGATCGAGGTAAAAGTTAATGGTGATACTTCCCCGGAAGATGGGGTGGTCCGCTTTAGAGCTGGCTGGGAGACCCTGACAACCTCGGGAGATGGTTATGGCTACGATCCCGCTTATGGCGTGTACTGCGCGTTCGTGGATTTCGGCGATGCCTACTCAGACGATCCGCAAAATGACGCGAAAGTAGACTGGTATTCGGATACCCTGGTTGGTACCGAAATCCAGGGTGAGTTCCAGATTTCTGGGCTGGATGACAATGATGAAATCATCGTCGAAGTCTGGATGGTTTTAATGGAGGAGCTTCCTGATAAAGCTACCGGGAATGTGCAGTCGCGGATGATCAGCGCCCAGACCGGCGGTGCGGAGCCGGATACAATCAGTCTTGGCAACCAGACGATCCCACTGCTGCGGGTGGGCTCATTTTTAACCGCCAGCGCGGACCTGAGCATCACAAAAATTGACGTGCCCAACGAGCCCCTGGCGCCGGGCGACCTTTTTGATTACGTCATCACAGTAACTAACCTGTCCTCGGATACGGTTAGCAACGGCGTGGTGATCACGGACACGCTGGATCTGTACACCCAGTTTCAATCGGTGGAGGTGGAAGATCCGGGCTTGCTGGGACGGAACTGCCTGGATCCCCTGGCTGTTGGGGGCGGGGAGATGTACTGCGACCTGATGGCGCTGACGCCCCTGGAGACGGTGAGTATCACGGTGACGGTCTTGATATTGCCAGGCGCCCCGAACGGCTCCACGATTGAGACGCCTGACTGTGTCTATGGGGATTATGCAACGTATGATATTTGCAACCAGGTTGTCGTTGATTCCACGATCACGGATGATGACAATACCCAGAACGATTCGGACACCGAGCCGAAAGACGTGGTGGCGGTAGCAGATCTCAGCCTGCAGGTTTTTTGCCCGCGCAGCCCGATCGGAGGCGAAGAGACCGCTAATGCGATTGACCAGGTAACCGCGGAATTTATCGTACGGGTCATTAACATCGGACCTGACCCTGCGGATGGGGTGGTGATGACGGATACACTGCCATTAAATACCAGTTTGATCGGGTACACTTCGACGCTTCCCACCACGGAGCTGGATAATGACCCGCTGGTGCTGGCGCTCAACAATCCGCTGCCGCCTGGCCTTCCCTGGGATGTTGTGATCACCCTGGATGTGACCGAAATTATTTCGGTGACGACGGTCACGATCACCAACACGGCGGTGGTAACGGCTAAAACCCCGCAGCCAGCAGGGGCGACGGCACCGGATGCCGATTCGTGCTCGGTGACGTCAGCCAACCTGGCTTACTTCCTGGTGGAGCGAGTGGGCGAGCAGTGGATTTTTACCTGGCAGTCCTTGCGGGAGGTCGGCGGCCTGGGCTACAACCTGTATGGAAAAACTGAAGAGGGATGGAAGAGACTCAATCCATCGAGGTTGCCAGTCCAACAGATGTATTCGGACAGCGCCCGGTCTTATTCAACAAAACTACCTGCCGGAGAAGCTGAGTTATTCCTGCTGGAAGAGGTCGATGCCCTTGGTAGAGTACGCCGGCATGGACCGTTCGTCCTGGGGCAGCCGTTCGGCAACCCGGTTGTGGATCAGGCTACCGACTGGCAGGCGATCCTGGAGGAACACTCCTGGAAGGAAATCCTGCGGGAACAGACGGTGACCGGTGCGCCGGGTTCAGCAAGGCCAAAGTCTACCCAGGCCGACCTGGCAGGACCAGACCAGAAAATATTCTTGCCAATGATCGGCCAGCGCTCCCTTTCCAGCACCAGCCAGGGTCGGATTTTTGAAAGCCTCGACCTGGCAGTCGAAGAAGAAGGCATCTACCGCATTACCTACGAAGATTTGCTGGCGAATGGTTTCGATTTGGCAGGCGTTGAACCGGAAAGCATTGCCCTGCAAAGCCAGGGGGCGTCGGTGCCAGTAAGTGTAATGACTCCGCCTGAGACGGCTGAATTCGGTCCCGGGTCAGCCATCGAGTTTTATGCCCAGGGGATCGATTCGCTGTACACCCGGCGGAACATTTACACCCTTGTCCAAAATAAATCCCTGGCACAAAGACCCCTTGAAAATAATGAGATGCCGGCAAGCGGGGTCGAGCCTGCCGGCTCTTATCATGATACGATTTTCATTAACAAAAACCTGGCATATGCCATGGGCGCGCCGTTCAACGATCCCTGGTTTGAGAGGGAGCTGAAAGCCACGGAAAGTCCAGGCAGCAGCGACTTCCCGATCCTGATCGATGGCCTGGAGCCAGGGTCAGCGCCGGTGCTGAAGGTCGGCCTTTGGGGGATGACCGACCAGCCGAAAGTAAGTGACCATCACGTGATCCTCAGGCTGAACGGCGTCCAGGTTGCGGAGGTTAGCTTTGACGGCATTCTTTACCAGAAAATCGAGGCAGACTTGCCGGAAGGCCTTCTGAATGATGGGCAGAATATCCTGAGCATTGTCCTGCCCGGCGATACCGGGGTGGAAAGCCGGATCGCAGTTGATCGTTACCAGGTCAGCTTCGAGCGTGCCTTCGAAGCCAGGAACGATGTTTTGAAATTCCAGGCAGCCGGAGATTGGTTTGAAATCAAGGGTTTCAGTTCTGCGGAGTTCGCGGTCTACCGGTTGGGCAAGCACCTGGAACGCCTGAGCGCCGTCCAGGTGGAAGCGGATGGAGCAGGCTATCGATTGAAAATCTCAGGAAGCAGTGAAGCGTTCACCTACCTGGCAGCAGCCCAGGCAGCCTGGAAAAAACCGGTGAAGATTAGCCTGACCAGAAATCCTGGCAGCTTGTTTGGCAGCCAAACTGACCTGCTAATCCTGGCGCATCCGGACTTTCTGGATGCAATGGAACCGCTGGTGAAAGCCCGGCAAGCAGAAGGACTGGCGGTGCGTCTGGTCAATATCGAGGATGTATACGCGGTGTTCAGCCATAAAATCATCGATCCGAAGGCGATCCATGAATACATTAGACAAGCCAGGAGCAGCATGCAGGCGCGCTACGTTCTGCTCGTCGGGGCAGACACGTACGATTACCTGGATTATGGTGGAACGGGTTCCTTCAGCTTTATCCCAACCCTTTACGGGCCGACTCACCCGTTCGTGCGGCACACACCGCTGGACAGTCTGCTGGGTGATGTTGATGGCGACTTTAAACCGGAAGTGATCGTGGGACGCTTCCCGGTGCGCACCAGCGCTGAAGCCAAAGCCCTGGTGGCGAAAACCCTGGCATATGCGAACAAGGATTATGGCAAGACGGCTATCTTCTCCGCGGATGCGGATGACGGCACACTATCCTTTGGGAACGTCAGCCAGGCGTGGCTGCAGGACCTGCCCGCTGGCTGGAGCGTGGAAACAGCCCACCTGGAAGACGCAGGCCTGGAAGCTGCGCGCCAGACGCTGATCGATGGGATCAACGCTGGACGGGCGCTGGTGAATTACATCGGGCATTCATCGGACGTGCAGTGGTCCGACCAGGGATTCTTAACCCTGCAGGATGCTGCCATGTTGTCAAACAACTTGCGACCGGCGGTTTTCAGCCAGTGGAGCTGCTTCAATACGTACCTGGCCTGGCCAAACAGCGACACCCTGGCGCATGCGCTGCTAGTGTATGGCGAACAAGGTGGGAGTGCGTTGATCGGTTCCGCATCCTTGACCGGGCAGGACGTACACGAAGCCCTTGGAAGCCGGACTATGAAATACCTGGTTGCCCCGGGAATGCGGATTGGGGATGCACTCCAGGCAGCCAGGGAAGAACTGGCAGCCGAGGTGCCGATGCTGGCAGGATTGGTCAATGCTTACCAGATCCTGGGCGATCCAACCCTGGTCATCGATCCATAACATTTACTGCGAAGGGATCGGGGCAATTACTCCAAGGTAAATCGAGCCGGTGGTGGCAGTAACATCTTTTGCCCACGGCTCGCCGGGCATTTTCCAGCCACAGGTTTCCAGGACGATGAGAGGCTGCCCCGTAAGCTCTGGAGGTAGGAGCGTCTCGTCAAAATGGACAGCGTATTCGAGCGCCTGCTCGACGGGTAAGTCAAAATATTCGTGGATTTTCTTGGGTGGGATGCGGCTGAGCCCAAAGACCTGCAACCCTGAGATAGACTGACCGTCCTGGTGGACGCTGACGGCAGCGCCTTCCAGGGCTTCCAGGTTGCTGAGGACACGGTTAAGCTTCAGACCTGCCTGGTTGATGCCCGTGCCTTCGATGGCATGGCGTAGCTTTTGCCCCTCACCTCCAACGCCAGAATGAATGGTCAGAAAAATCACATTAGGCAGGTTGCCGGTCCGATATGAAAAAACGCAAGCGTGTTTATCTCCAAACTGGCATTGATCCCCGGGAAGGAAGGAGATGCGGATTGGCTTTCCACTATTCACCTGGCGCGTAGGGGGGGTAATATCTATCAGGATACGTGAGCTGCCTTCCTGGAAATCGATCCCTTGAAAGGTGAAGGATTGGGCAGGTTCACCTACTGAGGGGCTGTGGGTGAGGATCGCAGGTAAAAAGAGTTGTATGGGAAGACCCGACAAAAGGTTATCACCAGAACCACCAGACGCCAGGGAACCGGTGACTGGTCGAGGGGGGTTGTAGGTTGGGGTAGGCTTCAGGGGGGTGAATGGTGTGGATTGGCGGAAGGAAAATGAAGTTGACGATTGAGCTGGCTGGGAATTGGCTGATGAGTCACCCACCTTACGAACCGTCAGGACAGAGGCCAGGATTACGAGGTACAGAATAATGCCGAGTTTCCAGGCAAGCTGCCAGAGGGATGGCTGGTCTGAGCGCCCGTCTAACAAAGCCCTTGCGAAGTCATGAAATATCGGGCTGTTCACGGGTCGGATTATGTCATCCGGCGCTGTTTGAGATACCAGAAACCGATCACCGGGATGCAAAGCAGCAACCCACCAAAAATTCCGGCGAAGAAACCGAATATCTCGGCGTTGCCTCTACCACCTGGCGGTTTGCGAGGGGGGGCCGGTGTGGTTTCCTGCAGCACCGGGATGGTCTGGGTTGGTGTGGGCGTCGGGGTGATCGTGGGAGTTGGAGTGGGCGTGGGGGGTGGTTTGCGCGTGCGAATTGGTGTGGGGATCCGGCCTCCGTAATCGATATCAAGCGCCAGCACACGTGAACTGGCCTGGAGACCAAGGAAAAGGAGCAGGAATGTGAATATAAAAGGAAATTTATAGTTCCGGCGGATTTGCATCAGGACCTCCATACAACTTAACCATTACTCTTGATGCAATAATTATGCCATAGGGTTTATTTAAAGAACTTGGTTAAGGTCATGATATTGCCGGAATCATTCGACTGGTACTCGATCCTATCCATGGTTTTTTTTATGAAAAATAAACCGAGGCCCCCGACCGCGCGTTCGTTCAAAGGCGCCGAAAGATCGGGAAGGGCAGCCGAGTTTGGATCGAACGGATGGCCGGTATCTTTGAGTACCATTACTACCCTGTCTTCTTTGATGACCAGAGAAAATCCGATCCTTGCAGGTTCAAGGCCAGCATATCCGTGCTCGATGATATTGGAACAGGCTTCATCCATGCAGAGAAGCAGATCGTAGTTCATCTGCTCGGTGATTTCTGGATTTTCCCGAGTCGCCTGGTCGATCAAGTCAGAAAGCACAGTCAGGCAATGGACGGTTGCAGGAACGGCCAGGCGATAGTTTTTTGTCATCGTTAAGTCGGGTTACTTTTCCTGCGCACAAGGAGCCAGAAGAAACCCAGCAGGCCCAGGGATGGGATTAAGACGGCTGCCAGGCTGATGGGACCCAGGTTACCCCGTCCCCCAGCTTTAGGTCGTGGGGTGGAGGTGGGATCAGGAGTCGGCGTAATCGTCGGGTCCAGTATTGTGGCAGTGGGCGTAAATGTCGGCGTAAATGTGCTGGTTGACGGAGGAGTGCCGGTGGACGTTGCAGTAGGCGTGTCTGTGGGAGTGACCGTGGGCGTCTCGGTTGGCGTCGCTGTGGGAGTGGACGTTGGCGTCGCTGTGGGAGTGGACGTTGGCGTCTCCGTTGGGGTCGCGGTTGGAGTATCTGTTGGGGTTGGGGTCGGCGTATCGGTAGGCGTGAAGGTTGGAGTAAAGGTGGCGCCTTCGACATCCTGCGGGGTTTTTGCCGAACCTGTTTGCAAGGTCAGGCTAAGGATTGCCAGCAAGATTAACAGGCAAAAACCTGTCCACGAAAGGATAATGAATGTTTTACGCATAGCTCAATTCTCCCTTTACCCCATTACCATACCTCGACCCGTGTATGACAATCACCTGGATATTATAACGAATGCAAGTGAAGCTGGTAAGGGATTGTTAGATTCCCTTGCATCGATGCAAGTTCTACACCACATGGTTTTCGAGGAACTGGCCATCCTTAAGCTGGAGGTATCTCATCCACGTAACCATCCACGAGGGGATCATGAGAGGCGATCAGAATTGTGATGGCTTCGTCGCGTACGATCTGGCGGAATAGGTTAAGGATATCCCGGGCAGTGGTGGAGTCCAGCTCGCCTGTAGGTTCATCGGCCAGGATCAAACGAGGCTGGTTGGCGAGGGCACGGGCAATGGTCACCCGCTGCTGCTGCCCACCCGACATTTCATATGGACGGTGGTGAATCCAGCGGGTCAGACCGACCATGTCGAGGACTTCGAGGGTTCGCTTGTGGCGATCGCGCGAGGAGCGGTGTGCCAGGCGTAACATAAACTCGACATTTTCGTATGCCGAGAAAGTTGGTAAAAGTCCAAAGGATTGGAAGACGAAGCCAACTTCCTGGCTGCGCCAGCGAGTAATTTGGCGGTCGTTCATCTTGGAGAGGTCGCGGCCATTGACCATCACCGTGCCTCGAGTTGGCTGGTCGAGGCCTCCCAGGCAGTTCAGGAGAGTGGTTTTACCACTGCCGGAGCGCCCTTTAAAGGCGATAAAACGGCCAGCGGGAGCCCGGAAGGTTAAGCCTCTTAATGCCTGGACTTCACGGGAGCCGGTCTGGTAGATACGCCAGATGTCGTTGGTTTCGACGATAAATTCAGAATTATTCATTCCACCTCAAGTGGTTTAAACTGTTTCACCTAATTTAACCGCCTGGAAGACTTTCATACGTAGTAAGAGCACAGCCAGGATCGTCAAAGCGGTGATAAACAGCAGGATGAACAGGATATAGACCTGGAAGACAGAGGACCAATCGATCTGTACCAGGAATGGAGGGATGTGAGCGGTTTGTTCGGTGCCGACCTGAAGGTACGGGATAAAAAGGTTGCTGACACCCACGCCGAGAGCGGTGCCGGCAGCCAGGCCGATGCCCAGGAGGATGGCCAACTCGACGCCCAACAGAACCATCATCTGGCCGGCAGAGAGGCCGATGGCGCGGCAGGATACCGAGCTCGATAAACCGTCTACGGAAGGAAAAAAAGGCGTAAAGGAGGAAACCAAGGGTGGTCAAGAAGGCGAGGGCGGTAAACCCGACCGAGAGCAGGCCGAATAATCCCTGGCGCTCGGGCTGGATCTTTGCTTCTTCAATCGTCTCCCGGGTGAATTTCGAATATGAAATGTTCAAAGAAACATCGTTGAGTTTTTCCAGGATGGCGTCTTTATCGGCATCTGGTGCCAGGTTAAGCCAGACTTCGTATGGAAATTCTCCGCCGACCTGTTCGAAAACATAATCCAGGTTGGCGACCATGAGCGGACCTTGATCAGGATACCAGGATGGAAAATAATCGAAAGCGCCAACGATCTTGAAGGTTAATTCGTGGTTGTCGCCCAGTTTATAGAGGCTTGCCGGTAAGTTGTCACCCGGTTTCAAGCGGTGCGTTTCCAGGAAGGAGCGTGGGACCAGGACGCCTTCGGTGGTTAATGCCAGCTGGTTCATCAACTCACCGAGCGAGGATGCCGCAAAATCATCTCTCCAGAAGGCGCTTTGTGAATAGTCCACCCGGTCGATGCCGAAAAAGATGGCAGGTTGGGGACCGACCGGTGGATAAACGGTCATTTCGCTTCGAGCGACCCTGGCGGCAGCATCTACACCGGGAGCTTTGAGGTGCTCGTTGACTGGAAGGAAAACCCAGTATGCCTCCTCTTCCGATGTATCAGAACCGCCCATCGAGCCAGCGCCAGGCATATCGCCAAATTCGATTAACCTTGCGTCCGAACCGACTTCGTAATAATGCTGGTCGTTTAAATGCTTGTCCAGAGTCTGGGCTAAAGTAGATGTAAATGTAGAGAGACTGAGCGTCAAAACTAATAAAATCAACGGGGCGTGGTAATTACCGCTGGTGCGTGCCAGGTGCCGGGCTGCGGCCAGGAAACCGATGCTGGGAGTCAGGGCGACCAGGCGGGCGAATAATGCCATGATAAATGGCAGGATGCGCAGGATTAGGAGAGTCAGGGCAAAAATACCGAGAGAAGGCACCAGGATCAAAAGTGGATTCTGGAAGGGATCCTGAGTGACATATCCCCCCGTTACTGGCAGGTCCAAACCTCCTTGCTGGCGGAGCACGTAGATACCGTATACAGCGGGTACAAGTAGGAAGACATCCAGGTAAACACGCTGCCACCACGGAGGTCGCATCTGGCGTGCCAGCTCCTGCTTATAAGTGATGATCGTGTGACGGGCAGCATTAAAGGTTGGCACGAGCTGAGCCAGGATAGCCAGCACAACGGTGATTAAACCCATCTGGATTGCTTGGAGCGAAAGCGAGGTTTTCACCGGGACGGCGGCCGAAAAATTCAAGAAGCTACTCACCGAGCCAAAGAAACCTGCAATTTTCAAGGCAAGGAAGCCGCCCAGAATAAGGCTGAGTGCGCCAATTAAGAGGCTCTCCAGAAATGAAATTCCAACCACTTGAAAAACACTTGCGCCGCGGCTGCGCAAAACCGCGATTTCATTCTGGCGCTGAGATGTCATCATGCCTCCGACCAGCCCGATGAAAGCCAGGATCATAGCCAGCAGAGGAATGTTTAAGATATACAGAAAAATCATCAAGGCGCTGGAGGCGCGCATGTATTCGCGCAGGCGGTCTTCTGGCGAGACATCCATGCGCGTGTTGGTCAGATAAGTGCCTGCGCGCGAGCGCACATTCGCTATGCGGCGCAGGAGCAGCGGAACGTCGCGCGAGTGGACGCTGGAATTGTCCATGTTCATGTACCAGAGCGCAAGATCCAACTCGCCGTCAATTGTGGGGATTCCCTGGCGGACGAAAGCCTCTTCCGTGGTCAGGAGGATGTAGCGGAATTCGGATGGCTTATAAAACCAAAAATCGTCCTTGGGATCTTTAACTTCCCAAACACCAGCGATGTGCACCGGGATTTCACCTTTATACAGCTCATCGTTGAAGGTGCCCAGCAGGCGATAAGTCTCTCCGACCTGGAGGCCAACCTCGGTAGCGAGGTCGTCCTTTACCCAGACGTTGACACTGCCTTCTGGGGCGGGAGTAGCGGAGCCAGGAGGGCTTCCCTCTAGAAAAGTAACATGGTCCTGCCAGTTGCTGAGACTGGCAAGGCTGAGCCAGGCGAGCGGCCTGAATTCACTGCCCGAGTAAGTATCCTCCTGGCTGGAGACGAAGGGGAAATAATCTGTACGAAAAAAACGAACCAGCTGTTTCAGGGGTAAGTCCAGGTCAATGATCGCCTGGTTGGAAAGGTACTGGTCAACTGCCTGGATCTGGTCCCAGGGGATCAAGCCGTTCCAAGATCCGATGTAACGGAACATGAAGGGGAAAGATGAGCCGCCCGTAGCCAGCTCTGAATCATCGGAAACCTCTTCGGTTCCGATAACGTCCCTTTCCAGTATTTTTTGATAAGCCGCATCTGCGTAGATCGGGATACTCATGGTCAGTGCTGTGGCGGTGGTAAAGCCGAGTAGCACTGCGAGCGTCAAGCCTTTTTGAGCCAGGATGCGTTTAGCGGTAAAGACAAAGACGCCCCAAATTCGTAAAAAAATTGTCATGTAGGAGGGCCAATCTTTATTGATTATTTTTGTTTATTTTACCGGATTTTACGGGGGTTTGTAAAATAGGTTTGTCGTTTACAGGGTTGGGAATCATTTGACAAGAAAATAGAATGCCTGTATAATATTGCCCGCTCTGCCCCGGCAGATTTTGCTGGGGTATTATTTTGTGATAAGAGCAAGAACCATTTTATCCAACTTCCCCGCCCATCCGCGCCCATTGAGGTATTCAGACCCCAGACAAAGCGCTGAGAAGACGGTGAAGTGAAGCTTGGAGGCTAAAAGAATGAAGTACGCAATTGTGCAAGACGGCGGTAAACAATACCGGGCTGTCGAAGGTGGGACGATTGAGGTGGATTTCCTCGGCGAAGCTGCCATCGGAGATGAGATGGACCTGCCGAACGTCCTCCTGATTGTCGAAGATGACGAGGTGCTGGTCGGCAGCCCCTATGTAAAAGGCGCAGTGATCCAGACCCACGTGGCTGCCCAGGTGAAGGGACCCAAAATCGACGTTTTCCGTTACAAACCGAAAAAGCGTGTGCGGGTTAAAACCGGTCACCGGCAGAAATATACTCGATTAATGATTGATTCCATCCAGATGGAATAAGGAGAAGCAGACGTGGCACACAAAAAAGGCGGCGGTTCAGTCCGCAACGGTCGAGATAGCCAGGGACAACGCCTGGGCGTGAAGGTGTACAGCGGGCAGAAGGTGCACTCCGGGGCGATCCTGGTCCGGCAGCGCGGCACGCGCATCAAACCTGGAGACAATGTAGATGTCGGTAAAGACGATACTTTATTCGCTACGGCTGATGGGATCGTCATTTACGAGACCATCCGAGATGATCGCACCCGTGTGAGTGTGGTCCCAGCGCCGGTGGTTGAGGCCAGCCTCGAAGCGGCGACTGCTGCGGAGTAGCTCAGGTCGAGATTCGATACAGCGTGCACCCGCACAAGGGTGTACGGATGTAGCAGCTTAGAATGGGCTGCAGCGGGAGAACCCGCGGAAAGGTACTCATGAAGAAAGATATTCACCCTAAATTTTTTGAAGATGCGCTGGTCACTTGTTCCTGTGGAAACACCTGGCGCACCGGCTCTACCCGAAAAGAAATCCGCACCGATGTATGCTCGAAATGTCACCCATTTTTTACGGGTGAGCAGCGCATCGTTGATGCAGAAGGACAGGTAGACCGCTTTTACAAGAAGATCGAAGCCCGTAAGCAGTTCATCGCGGATAAGGAATCCCGGGATGCTGCCCGTACTTCGCTGGAGCGGTCGATCCTTGAACTCAGCCTGGGTGAGCGCGCTACCGAATCCCTGAGCAAGGCCGGGATCACGACCGTTGGACAGGTTATGGACAAGCTTTCCCTTGGGGAGGCTTCTCTGCTGGCAATCGATGGCTTTGGCAGAAAGTCGCTGGCAGATTTGAAGAAACGCCTGCGAACCCTTGGGTACGAGCTTCCTGAGGCAGCCCAAGAAATTACTGTCTAGATTAATCTATTTCATTAACAAGGTGGAGGCGCAATCCAGAAGATGCGCCTCCACCTTTGTTTTTAACTTGTGTTGTATAATTCGGTGAAATCCAGGCGGCAGGAGGCATATGAAACACCACAACGGTTCCTTGGAAGTCATCACAGGCTCGATGTTCAGCGGGAAAACCGATGAATTAATCCGCCGGTTGCGACGTGCGACCATCGCCAGGCAAAAGGTGCAAGTGTTTAAACCGGCCATCGATTCGCGCTACGCAGTTGAAAAAGTCACTTCCCATGCCGGAAATGACTTCGCAGCCATCCCAATCTCCAATCCGAGCGAGCTTCCAGGGAAGCTGGCGAAGGATACCACCGTGGTGGCGATCGATGAAGCCCAATTTTTCGATGCCTCGATCATCGAGATTGCCCAGAGCCTGGCTGAACGCGGTTTGCGCGTCATCGTGGCCGGATTGGACATGGATTTCCGCGGCGAACCTTTTGGCCCAATGCCGGAATTCCTGGCAAAAGCCGAAAATGTAGAGAAGCTGCATGCAATCTGCATGGTCTGCGGAGAGCAAGCCTGCAGGACTCAACGTTTTGTTAATGGAGTTCCCGCGTATTATGATGACCCGGTTGTAATTGTCGGCGCATCCGAGATGTATGAGGCGCGCTGCCGCAAGCACCACGAAGTGCCTAAAAGATAGTGACGAGGTTTAATGCAAAATTACGAGGAATTCATCGGAGAGATTTTGGTCTCCAGGGAAATGTTAAGCGTTCGCATCCATGAAATCGGCGAGGAAATCAACCGGGATTACGCCGGGCAATCTGTGCACCTGATCTGTATTCTGAGGGGCGGCATCTTATTCCTGAGCGACTTAATGCGGGAAATAACCATCCCGGTCACGGTCGATTTCATGGCAGTCAGCTCGTACGGCGCAGCGAGCCGGCAAACGACCGGGCAGGTGCGAATTTCACTTGATCTAAAGGGCGATATCAGCAACCGGAACGTTATCCTGGTGGAGGACATTGTTGACAGCGGGTACACGATAAAGTCGGTGCTGGAGTTATTGGAAACCCGACACCCGCATAGCTTAAGGGTTTGTACCCTGCTGGATAAACCCGACCGGCGCGAAGTGACCGTGCCAATCCACTACCGGGGATTTACGATTCCCAACCAGTTTGTTTTCGGGTACGGGTTGGATATCGATGAATTTTACCGAAACCTGCCGTTCATCGCAGTCGTCGACCTGGAGCGCTACAACCCGGAGGGATAAGCGCAGTGAGTAATTTTTACCAGGCAGGCTCGAACGACTCTTATAACAGGATTGTAGAAAAGGTCAGAGCCAGCTTGCCTGCAAACCTGCCTGCTTTTGTTGTTGGCGGAGCTGTGCGCGACCGGCTGTGCCAGCGCGTGGTCCACGACCTGGATTTAACCTTACCAGGGGATGTATTCCCGGTTGCCCGGGCAGTTGCAAACCGGCTTGGGGGGGCATACTTTCCGATGGACATGGAGCATGGAACCGCACGGGTGATTGTTGAACTGGATGGGCGTGAGAGATTTTTCCTGGATTTCAACCAGATGCGCGGGGATACGATCGAGGAGGATTTAAAGGCACGGGATTACACAATCAACGCAATGGCTTTCGATATTCGCCAGGTGGATCACCTGATCGACCCCTTGAACGGAGTCCTTGACTTACGGCGGAAACGCTTGCATCCTTGTTCAGAGAATGCCTTATCCAGCGATGCAGTCCGCTGTATACGCGGCGTGAGGCTGGCAGTAGAATTTGAGTTAACCATTCCTGGTGAAACCCGGGAATTGATCCGGCAGGCGAATCCAGGATTGCGGGCGATCTCTGTAGAACGGGTGCGTGACGAAATTTTTAAGATTCTTGATGGCAAAAAACCTGCATCCGCGATCCGCCTGCTGGAGATGTTGGGATGTCTTGAGTATGTTTACCCTGAGCTACGTTCTTTGAAGGGCGTGACCCAATCACCGCCACATTACCAGGATGTCTGGGAACATACCTTAAGCGTGGTTAGCCAGCTAAGCCTGGTTCTGGGTAATCTGGGGGAAAATTACGATCCGGACAGATGCGCAAATTTAAAGGTAGGCCTGGCCTCAGGGATGTTGGGGAGGTTCCGCGACCAGATCAGCAGCCACCTGGAAACCAGCTTGAATCCCGAACGCAGCTTGAAGGCTTTAATGATGATGGGCGCACTCTATCATGATGTTGCCAAGCCCGTTACACGCAGCCAGGATGAGAAAGGCCGCATCCATAATTTCGAACACGAAATCCAGGGATCTGAAATCGTAACTCAACGGGCTGCCGCCTTGCACCTGAGCAACGATGAGGTGGAGCGTCTGAAAGGGATGGTCCTTGGCCACATGCGACCACTGAACTTGGTCAACCAGCCAGAACCTGCCACACCCAGGGCAATTTACCGTTTTTTCCGGAGCTTTGGCCCTGGCGGAATCGACATCTGCTTGCTATCGCTAGCAGATACCCTGGCAACTTACGGTTCAGCGCTGCCTGAAACCCTTTGGGTGAGGACCCTCGAAACTATCCAGGCGCTGTTCAGCGCATATTGGGAAAGCCCGGGAAAAAGTGTGGCTCCCCCAGCCCTGGTAAACGGAAACGACCTGATGACTGCTTTTCAGATAAGTCCTGGACCAAAGATCGGCCGGTTATTAGAGGAAATCCGTGAAGCCCAGGTAGAAGGTATCGTGTCGGATCGCCAGGAAGCCTTGGATTATGCCGCACAGCGGATTATGCCGCACAGCGGGTGAGAGGAAATTAAGGGTAAATTTCTTCCAGGAACGGCTGGTAGAAGCAACGGCAGCCATTCGGGCTCGAGCAGCCAGTGGTCGGTAAACGGGGGACAGAATCCTTGGAATAAGCGCCTTCCAATGCCCGGCATGCCGGGCAGCAGTCATCGCCAACCATGATGCGAACATACAAGACGCGTTCATTGGTTTGAAATTTCTGCAAGGCTACCGAGGTAATCGAAGTAGTGCTTAAATCGGATTTACACTGGCTGCATACCAGCGCACTGTCGGGTGAGAGGGCGTGACAGCGTGAACAAGTCTGCACAACCAACCTCCAGGAGTGAATTTCGAATATTGTATCCCAGGTTGCCCGGGATTTACAGGGTAGTCAGGGGAGGGGCAACCACCTGGTGGGAGCGCCTGGCAAGACGATTGGTCTGGGCCACCAGGATGGTGGGGTTCATGGGTTTTAAGAGAAAGTCGTCGGCGCCTTCATCCAGGAGCCTGGTGGGCAAGCCGGGGGTGCTGTCCGCAGATAAAATTAATAAGGGAACTGAGCTAAATTTACGAATTTCCTGGCAGACTTGTAAACCGGGCATGTCCGGCATCATGAGATCGAGGATCACCACATCCGGCTTGATTTGACGGACAAGGTCGATGCCCTGGATCGCCTGGTTGGTGGTAAACACGTCATAATGCTCCGGAATAAGCAGCGTGCTAATCATTTCTGTCATATCCGGATTATCGTCGATGACAAGTACGCGTTTTCTCATTGAAGTAAAGCAGCTCCTGCAGCCGCGTAGTGGATTTCTTAGAATTTATTAAGATTTCCTAGGATTTTCCTTGGAGATCAATCTTGTGAGTAGTTTACCCCGAACTTGGCTTGCGCGTACCTTACAAAGAGTTTACAATTCAGGTACCCATCATTTCATCAGAACACCCTTTTTGTAAGAATCTGTTACCAGATGAAAAAACGCATTTTAACTCGAAAAGATCCAGCCGTATCGAATGAAAACGGCACCGTCGAAAATAACTACCTGGAAACAATCCTGGCTGTCAGCCAATCGATGGTCGACGAACAGACTCCAGAAACCGCCATGGAAGCTTTAACGCGATTGGCGAAACCGCTTTTGGTTTTCGACCAGCTGGTGGTGTTTCGTAAACGTCCCGACGGATTCCTGGAGCCAGCCTTTGCACGCTCCAGTGAGAACAAGCCCTCCAAGGAGACCGACCTTTCCTGGGGAGATACACTGGCGCGCAAGTCCGTGACGGACGGCGAAAAGGTGGTGCGCCAGGAGACTGACGGTGAGGCGCCGGCTGAAGCCCGGCAGACCCTGTCCCTGCCAATCCAGGTGAATGGTAAGATGGTCGGCGCCCTGGTTGTCACCCGCTTTCATGGGCCTGCCTTCACCACGAACGATGAACAAATATCAAATTTCCTGGCCTTGCAAGCTGCCCAGCTTATCGTCCGCCAGCAGCTTGCCGATCGCCTGGCGGAAATGGAAGCCAACCGGCACCTGACTATCCTACAGAATGAATTCATCGCCCTGATATCACACGAGCTGCTGACGCCGTTAGGGTTTATAAAAGGATACGCCACGACTTTACTGCGGGAGGACGTTAATTGGGATCCAGCCACTCAGCGGGAATTTTTAACGATCATCGACGAAGAATCCGACCGGCTGCGAAAAATTATTGAGGATCTTCTGGATTCGTCCAGGCTGCAGGCTGGTACCCTGCATATGAGCGTCCAACCGATCAAGATTGACTTGTTGATCAAGGATATGGTGCTGCGGGTACAAACTCGCAACCCGGCAATCAAGTGTGTGCTTCGGATCGATAATCCGGGGATGCGGGTTGTGGGCGATGCCACCCGCCTGGCTCAGGTCATGGATAACCTGTTCACGAATGCGGAGAAATATGCACCGGATTCGCCTATCCACCTGACCGTTTACCGGACCGGGGAAGAAGCTGCGATCACTTTCAGCGACCAAGGGCCTGGAATTCCAGAAGAATACATGCCTCGCCTCTTTGAACGCTTCTTCCGGGTGCCGGGGAGCGGGGGAGCCACACTGCGAGGCTCGGGGTTGGGCTTATTCATTTGTAAGCAAATAATCCTGGCGCACCGCGGTAGTATCCACGCCGAGTCCAAACCCGGAGCCGGAACCACTTTCCATATTCACATACCTTTACATTATGAAGGGGAACACCTTTAATGGCCAATACGATCTTGCTTGTGGATGATGAACCGCGTTACCTGAGGCTGATGGAAGCCAACCTGCTCCCTGAAGGCTACAAGGTGATCCAGGCTGCGAATGGCGAAGAAGCCCTGGAGCTCATCGTGCAGAAGAAGCCTGACCTGGTGCTGCTGGATGTCATGATGCCGGAGCCAGACGGATTCACGGTGTTGAAACGCTTGCGGGAGTTCAGCACCGTGCCCGTGGTGATGGTTACCGCGCGTGGCAGTGAAGGCGACCGGGTGAAAGGTCTTGACCTTGGGGCAGATGATTACATCGTCAAGCCATTCTCGGCAGTTGAACTACTGGCGAGGGTGAGAGCGGTTCTGCGTCGAGCGCAAAATATGATCACGAACACTTCGCCGTCGGTTTTTAACCACGGCAACCTGCGAATCGATTTCGCTCGTGCGGAAGTGTATAAAGCCGATAAAATGATTTTTCTATCGGCCACCGAATATCGGCTGCTGCTGCAGTTCAGCCATAATGTCGGCTCGGTGTTGACCATGGAGCAACTCCTGGTCGATGTCTGGGGACCGGAATACGAACACGATAAAGAGATATTGTGGGTCAGCATTTCTCGACTGCGCCAAAAGCTGGAAGCCGATCCCCGGAATCCACAGCATATCCTGACCCGTTCTGGGCTGGGATATATCATGCCCTCTTTGTAGCTGCCATTGACTGCGACCGGTCAAGGGATTGTCAGGCCAGTCGAGTCTGGTGATCGGACGACCCTGTCTGACTTACTTCGGGCAACCAGCCTGGTGCACCGGCACCTGGACTGGCGCCCTCCCCTGGACTGGTTGCAATTCAAGCCATTCCTGGTCTATGAAACTTCCGGCAGGATCACTGCCTGTCTGGCTTGTCCTATCCACCCGGCGCCTGTAGCCTGGCTTCGGCTGTTCATGGTATATAGCCCGCGCGTGCTGGAAACGGCCTGGCAGGCGTTGTGGCCGGTGGCGAAGAGCCAAATCAGCGAAAATTCTGCGGCAATCGTGGCTGCTTTACCTATCGATTCATGGTTGAGTGGCTTGCTTGAAAGGCATGGCTTCCACAGGACCAACCATGTCGTCAGCCTGATGTGGAAGAACCAGCAACCCCTTTCTAAGGTTGAGCTTGCAGGATGCAGTGTGAGGGCAGCCAGGCCAGGAGACTTGGAAAAAATATCCGAGGTGGATGCAGCTGCCTTTGACAGGCTCTGGCAGCAGCCTTTGGAGGATTTGGAACTGGCTTACGAGCAGGCTGCATTTGCCACAGTGATCGAAGCCAGAGATACGATTGCCGGATACCAAATCAGCACCGCTTCGTCCATGGGTGGTCACCTGGCCAGGCTGGCAGTTCACCCAGATTTCCAAAATAAAGGGTATGGAAAGATGCTGCTGGTGGATTTACAGGAGCGCTTCCAGCGGCGAGGGGCGCGTTGGCTGACCGTAAATACCCAGAAAGACAATGCTGCATCCCTGGCATTGTATGATTGGGCTGGCTTCCGACTGACCGGTGAATCCTACCCGGTGTATGAGCTCGGATTACCTGGATAACAGGAGCTGAATATTATTATTCCGATCAACTCGAGCCATTGGAAATCAAGGGATCGGAATTGTTGAATCCACCATTGGCAAGAACACGGCATCGTACATACTGTCATGCTCGTCTTTGGTCGATTGCAGCAGGACGACAATTCCGAGGATGCCGGAGTCGGTGATGGCCATTTCAACCGGAAATCCCTGAGACGTGAACGCATACAATGACCAGGTCAAACCATTGGCTTCACGGGTTCCAACTTCTTCAGGTTTTTCCGCGAGTTGGAACGAGCTGGTCAAGGATGATAAGAGGTCTTCAGCGCTGAGAGGGCCAGCCTGGGCAAGGGCTACCGTTGGATCGAGGTCGGATGTGCCGCGACCGAAAACACCGCTGTTAATTTCCTCCCAGCCTTCAGGGACCAATCCTTGAATCCCCATGTCTTCATTGACGACCTCGATCAAATTAATAGAGGCCGTATCGAATGGAACCACAAACTTAGGCCCAGTCATGGTGGAGATGCAGGCAGAATCGGGTGATTGGTTGGGATCCTTTAAAAATGCAAGCGCCATCTGGCGAGGACAGCCTTCGCTCATGCTTGAGCCGTGGCCGTATCCGGGGTATTCGAAATAATTGGAATTTGACAGCGAAGATGCAGCCTGCTCGCCCCAGGCGGGAGGGGTGACCGGATCGTATTCCCCAGCCATGACCAGGGTCGGCAAATTGCTACTCACCGCCTGGTTTGCATCTGCAGGCGCTGGTGGGACGTTAAACGCCTGGCAGACCTTGAAGGGCAACTCGACCGATTGTTGGTCGAATAAACTGCTAAATTCGGGGTACTTTTCAGCCGAAGCGGACATTTTTTCTGGGCTGCTGAAAGGAAGCTCTTCAGTGCATTGGAAAGTCCAATGCATACCGTCGCTAATCGCATCCTGGGTGGAAATGATGGAGCTCATGAGCAGGCTTAAATCGTCAAACTTGTCCTGGCTGATATCCGTGATGAGTTTAGGAAGGGCTGGGATCGTCTCGGTGCTGTACATGAATTGGAACATTAAATCGATGAGGTTTTCACCGTCTATTACGACCTTATATTCCTTGCCGTCGATGAAATCCGTCGTCATAAAGGATGCAGGCTCCTGGTTCCATCGGTCGACGGTATCATAAAATGTGGACTCTAAATCTGGGTATGTTTCACTGCAGACCGGGTCGGAAGCGCAGCCATTGAAAAAGACATCCAGGACGCGGGAAAGATTATCGGGTTGGGATGAATAAAGGTCGACGTCTGGTGGGTAGGTTGAATCCAGGATGACGCTGCGTATGCCTTCCGGGTAGTCACGCATGATCTCCAGAGCCAGGCGCGTGCCGTACGATACACCCCAAAGGTTCCATTTCTCATAGCCAAGAGCCTGGCGCAGATCTTCGATGTCAGCGGCATTGGCATCAGTATTGAAATTCGATAGATCGGTTTCCTGGTTTAAATCAACAGCACATTCAGACATGGCTGCTATCGTCAGCTCGTTCATTTCTTGCTCATTATAGGTCTTCCCGTCGATTTCGTTATCCAAAAGGTCGTAGAAAAGCTGATCTTCCGAAGGACAGTCCAGGGTTGGCTTTGAGTAGCCAACGCCGCGCTGGTCTATCATGATGATGTCAAAACCGGCATCGGTAAAGGGCTTGAAATAACTGTCGTAGGTAAGGTAGAGGTATTCCAGGCCGCTGCCGCCAGGGCCACCTTCAAGGTAGACAACGGGCTGGGCTATATCACTCTTGGAAGAGTTGGGTAAAATTGCTACTGCCAACTCGGCCGTCGGACTATCCGGATTGGAACGGTCGATCGGGACTTCCAGGATACCACATTGGATAGTTTTCCCATTGACCAGGCCTGCTGGCAGCTCGAAATTACACCTGGTTTCATCAAATACTGCGGACCTGGGAGGGTCGGTTGGCAATGGTTCTGAAGTGGAGGTTGAGGTTGGCGGCTCGGTTACGGTCGCGGATGGTTGTGTCTCAGTGCTGACAGGTTCAACCGCTTCCTGAGAAGGTTCTCCTGCAGGTGTTGTAGTCAGGTTTGAGCAAGATGCCAGAAGAAGACTCACTATTAATAAGGAACTAAAAAGGGGAAAAAGTTTCTTGTGCATTACTTCCTACCTCAACAGAATGTAGACTAGGCTGACCGGATGCGAGCAAAATCCCCGCATGGAGCATTTCAAAGGTAATATTAATCGAAAGTCTCTTGCCAGCTATCCTGGACTATGGGAAAATATCGCCCGCGTCCAAATGATTATAAGACAAGATTTTTGTTTTAATGCTTAAGGTTAATTTATCTAAGGAGAAGATGCGAAGATGCCCAGGACACACACCACACAGAAACAAAGTATTCGCGCCCAGCGCGTTCAGAAACGCCGGCAGCAGCGAAAAGTTATCGTTGGGGTGATGATCGGCGCAGGAGTTTTATTGGTTTTCCTTCTGCTGCTCCCGACAATTATTGAAGCGGCGAGACCCTTAGGGGAAATCTTAGTTCCTGAGGTAAAAAATTATGAAAACGTTGATTTCAATACGCTGGGTGACCCGAACGCACCGGTAAAAATGGCGATCTTTTCGGATTTCCAGTGCCCGTTTTGCAAGGTTTTTGCCGATGATAGTGAGCAGGCGATCATTGAACAATATGTGAATACAGGCAAGGTATTCCTCATTTATGTTCCTTATGGGCCAGGTGGGAACTATATCGGCCCAGAGTCGGCATCCTCGGCTAATGCGGCTTTCTGCGCAGCGGAGCAAGGAAAATTCTGGCAGTTTAAGAATATCATTTTTGCTAACCATACTGGTGAGAACGTCGGCGATTACACCAATAAGCGCCTGATTGCCTTTGCTGAAAATATTGGGCTTGACATGGACCAGTTCCGAGATTGTTTCAGAAAAAATAAGTATGAGGACAAGCTGAACGAAGGGATCGCCGAAGGGCGCGCCCTGGGAGCTGGTGGGACTCCGGCTTTCATCTTCAATGATGGGGCTGCCAGATTGACCGGAGCGCTGCCATTTGATCAATTCGCATCTCAAATCGAGGCACTGTTGAACCAGTAAAAACCGGAACCTAATGGTAACGAATGCAGGTCGCCAAAGCCTGCAATAAAAAAACATGACCCATCCTAAAGTTGCGGGATGGCTCATGTTTTATCATAAAAAGGCCATGATGATGGGCGCGATGAAGATCGCCGGTAAGAAATTTCCCACGCGAATCGGTTTTATCTCCAACAGGTTACTGAGGGCGATCCCCAGGAGGAGCACCCCTCCCACTGCAGTCATTTCGATCATCATGGGTTCAGTGACGAGTGCCTCGATCTGGGCTGCCAGGAGGGTGATGCTACCCTGGTAGACCAGGATGACCAGCGCCGAAAATAACACCCCAATCCCCAGGCTGCTAGCAAAGGCGATGGAGGCGAAGAAATCGAGGGCGGATTTAATCGCCAGCAGGTTGATATCTTGGGCAAGACCATCCTGGATGGATCCCAGGATAGCAATCGGGCCGATAGCAAAAAGCAATGAAGCCGTCATAAAACCCCTCACAAAACGCAGGCTGCGGCTGGCAGCTTCGCTAGCTTCGTTGTTGGTTAAATCATCGCGAAGGAGATCGGTCTCTGCCCCTTTCTTTGTACGAGGCAGAAATGTTTTTTCCAACCAGACTCCGAGGCTGTGCAGGCGATCTTCAATCCGCCACCATTCGCCCAGGAGGCCGCCTAATACGAGACTGCCCAAAACCACCAACGATTGTTCCGTCTTTGAGAACATCTGGATCCCAATGAGTGCTGTGAATAAACCCAGACCGGCCGTGATCGTACTACGCACCCTTTCCGGAAGGCGTGAACCGAAGAACAACCCGATCACCCCGCCAACCAGAATGGCGGCGACATTGATGAGGGTTCCTGTCATGATCATGGCAAAGGTCCAGGTTCACCGGCAGCCAGGGTAGATCGGGAGGCGCCAGCGGCCGTATTTTCCACCAGCTCAAGAATAAAAAGCAGGGAAGAAAGGCGGTTCAGGTATCGCAGAAGCTCTTTATTTTCGACTTCTCCATCGTGAATCAAGCGCGCCAGCCGGCGCTCCGCCCGGCGTACCAGGGTGCGCGCCAGATCCAGATGCGCGCCAGCCAGGGAATCGCCAGGAACGATAAATTCCCTGGGGATTTCCACCTGGGATGCCAGCAATCCCACCTGGTCTTCCAACCAGGAGACATTATCTGCTTGAATCATGCGGAAGCGGGCGGCATTAGTGGGGGTGGAGGAAACTTCGGCCATTAAGTGATACAGGTCCCGTTGGATTTGGAGCAGGATTGTAGAGGTACCGGCTTCACGACTGGCTGCCCGGGCAATCCCAATCGCAGCATTGCATTCGTCGATGCAGCCAACAGCTTCGGGACGCGGATGATACTTGGGAACCCGGCCTTCACCCAGCAGGCCAGTGAAGCCCTCATCTCCCTTGCGAGTATAAAATTCGGTCATGATCAGGCCTGGTTGAAACGCCCGTAAGTGGTGTTTAATTCTTTTATCATTCGCTGGAGGCCTGACGTCAAGGTTCCTGCGGGCATGCGCCAGCTCCAGTTCCCGCTTGGACGTCCGGGGTAGTTCATGCGCGCTTCGGTGCCCAGGTCCAGGAAATCCTGGAGGGGGGCCAGGGCGAACATTGCGACCGAACCCCAGAGAGTACGCAGCATTGCCCGGGTAAACTTATTTTCCGCACCTCGGCGGGATAGGCCCAGGTAGCGAAGGGCATTCCTGACTTCGTAGATCGGCACGTTGCGAAACCATCCGAGAGTGGTGTCGTTATCGTGTGTGCCAGTGTAGACCACGAAATTATTCGTGTAGTTATGCGGGAGGAACTTGTCAGTGGCATCGCCAGCAAAGGCGAACTGAAGGATTTTCATTCCTGGAAGGTGGAAACGATCCCTGAGTTCAACCACGTCCGGGGTGATCTCACCCAGGTCTTCGGCGATCAAGGGCAGGTTGCCGAAGGCAGCCAGGACTGACTGAAAGAAATCGGCGCCTGGACCATTGACCCAGCGTCCCTTTTCTGCAGTGGGCAAGCCTGCCGGAACCTCCCAATAACCTGCAAAGCCACGGAAGTGATCCAGGCGGATAATGTCGACCGTCGAGAGGACAGATCTCAAACGCGACAGCCACCAGGCATACCCAGATGTTTTATGGACCGGCCAACGGTACAATGGGTTACCCCATAATTGACCAGTGGCGGAGAAATAATCGGGTGGAACCCCGGCGACAACGGTTGGATTGCCCTGAGGATCGAGGTAGAAAAGGTTTGGATTTGCCCAAACATCGGCGCTGTCGTGCGCCACAAAAATTGGTGCATCCCCAATAATTGTAATTTTTAAAGAATGGGCATAATCACGAAGGGCTGACCACTGTCGATGGAATATAAACTGGCGGAACGCCTGGCGCTCGATGGCGACCGCAAGGTTTTGCCTGGCGCTTGCCAGGGCTTCCGGTTGGCGATCGCGAATTGGGACTTCCCATCCTGGCCATGGGAGACCATTGTGGGCTTCTTTGAGCGCCATAAACAAGGAAAAATCCTCCAGCCAATAAGAGTTCTCCTGGCGGAAAGCTCTATACGCCTCCATCAGCGCAGGTTGTGAAAGGTCAATAAACCGGTCAAACGCACGATCGAGCAGGCTGGTCTTCCAGGGGATCACCCAACCATAATCAATACAATCTTCTGGGAAAGCAGGCAAGTCAGCCAGGTCCTGGAGAGTCAGCAGGTTCTCTTTAAGCAAAAGCTCCGGACTGATTAAATAAAAATTTCCGGCAAAGGCTGAAAAGCACTGGTAAGGAGAATCGCCATAACCAGTTGGTCCCAGGGGAAGGATCTGCCAGAGACCGCAGCCACTTTTTTGAAGAAACTTAAGCCAGGCGTATGCCCCCGTTCCTAAATCACCAATCCCATATGGCCCTGGCAGGCTCGTTGGATGCAGAATGATACCAGAGGAGCGTTTATATTCCATTTGGTTTCCTTTTTATTTGTAAATAGTCTCCGCCATGCACCGTCAGCGACGAGAAGTCTTCTGGAGTCATGTCACTGCCGATCACCGCACCGGCTTCTACGGTGAGGGACAGGGGCAAGATAGTGTTTTTCCCGATCAAGGTCAGCTTTACCTTTTTGCCATGGTCAAACGCACCTACCCTGCAATCTTGTGCAATTTTTACGAGCTTGTCAGTGATCACGTGCTCCACCGAAGCACCGGCTTCGACGACCGTGTCTGTCAGCAAGATAGATTCGATGATTGTTGAACCTTCGCCGACCTTTACACCTGGCGAGAGAATGCTCCGCTCGATATAAGCGCCTGGAGCAATAACACAGCCATCGGTAATCATGCTGTCAACAATGGTTGCTCCACGGGCGATACGCACCGGTGGGCGTTCTTCGGTACGGGTGTGGATGACCCAATTACGGTTGTTTAGATCGATTGGAGGGGGATCGCTTAATAAATCCATATGGGAGCTCCAGTAAGATTTAAGCGTACCGACATCGACCCAATAGCCGTCGTAAGGAAAGGCGTACACCTTTTTCTCATGAATCATACTCGGGATTATGTCCTTGCCGAAATCATGAGTGGATCCTTCACGACGGTGATCTTCGAGAAGTACCTCGTCCAGTGTCGAAAGGTTAAACAGGTAAACGCCCATATTTGCCAGGTTGGAGGCAGGATTGGCAGGTTTTTCGGAAAATGAGATAACGCGCTTGTCGGCGTCCAGTCCAACTATTCCAAACCGCCCAGCCTCTTCTGGCGTCACCTGGATCGTGGCCATGGTCATATCAGCCTGGGTCTGGCGGTGGTGCTCGATCATGGCGGCATAGTTCATGGTGTAAACGTGATCGCCCGATAAAATTAAAACTAGCTCCGGCTCGTTATGCTTGATGAAGCGAAAATTTTGCTGGATGGCGTCGGCAGTACCCGCATACCAGTTGGAAGCGCCGCGGCCTTTGTACGGGGTATAAATGCGCACTCCACCGGTGAAATCACGGTTTAAATCCCAGGGACCGCCAGCGCCAATATGCTCGATCAAGGAATGAGGACGGTATTGGGCGACAATCATCACATCGAAAATGTCCGAATTGACGCAATTGGAGAGGGGGAAATCGATGATGCGGTATTTCCCGGCAAACGGCATTGCTGGTTTTGTTCGTTTCTGTGTAAGGATTCCCAGGCGAGAACCTTCTCCACCAGCAAGAATAATTGCGCGCGTCCTTTTCATGGTTGCACCTCCCGCGCATATTTTACCCTAACTGGTCAGGTTTGGGATTGTTATCTATTTGAAAGGTCTGTAGACTGGTAAAAACAGGTTGTGTGTAGGATAATACGGAAGACCTTCTCAATCGGAGCAAACCCAGACTTTGCTTTCTTACATAATCCATACACATTTCTACCAACCCCCGCGTGAAGATCCTCTGACAGGACAAATACCCGTAGAGCGAGGCGCTTATCCCTATCTAAACTGGAACGAAAAAATATATACCGAGTGTTACCAGCCAAACGGCGACCAGGGAAACTTTACCAAGGTCAGTTTTAACATTGGCCCTACCCTGTTTTCCTGGTTGGATTCGCAACATCCGGAAACTTACCAGAAAATAATCGAGGCAGACCGTCTGAATGTAAAAAAACACGGTGCTGGGAATGCCATGGCACAGTCTTACAACCATACGATCTTGCCTTTAGCCTCAAGACGCGACAAGGTGACCCAGGTAGCCTGGGGAATTGCAGATTATGTGCACCGCTTCCAACGAAAACCTCAAGGAATGTGGCTGCCAGAGACCGCAATGGACCTGGAAACACTGGAAGTCCTGGCTGATTTTGGGATTGAGTTTACAATCCTGGCTCCGTGGCAAGCCGATGATCCTGCAGTCGATCCCAGCGAACCCTACCTGGTATCATTGGGTGGTAAACGCAATATCGCAGTATTTTTTTATCACCAGGAGCTGAGTACGAGGATCAGCTTCGATCCATGGTCAACTTTGAACGCCGACCAGTTTGCTGAGTTCTACCTACGGCCAGGATTCAACCAGAAAAAGCTGCAAAACCGGGAACCGCAGATGCTGATGCTGGCATCCGATGGTGAACTTTACGGTCACCACCAGCCTCTGCGGAACTATTTCCTGGAAAGGCTGGTTGACGGAGCGGTGAAATCTTTGAATATGCGCTCAACGTACCCGGCGCAATGGTTGAAAGAACAGCCAGCCAGGCAATCTATCCGTTTGAGGGAAAACACCTCCTGGAGCTGCCATCACGGACTGGGACGCTGGCTGGGTGAATGCGCCTGCACACCAGACGATGGTGCCTGGAAGGTGCGCTTACGCCGGGCGTTCCTGCAGCTTGCCGGGGCACTGGATGGGCTGTACCTTGAAGTGACCCAGCCGTATTTCCAGGATCCGTGGAGCTTGCGAGATAAATATATCCATGTAATCCTTGGCGAGATGAGCCTGGATGAGTTAATATTTTCCCAGGCCGGGCAACGCTTGAAAACTGACGTAGGGTTGTGCGTGCATCAGATGCTCGAAGCCCAGCGTGAACGTCAGCGCATGTTTACCTCTTGTGGTTGGTTTTTTGACACATTCGACCGGATTGAACCGCAGAACGTGGTGGCTTATGCTGCCCAAGCCGTCTTGTTGGCGCACCAGGCGACGGGCGTGGACCTGACATCGGCATTGCTGGAAGATCTGAATCTGGTAGTCAGCGAGGATACACGGCGCAGCGCCGGGCAGATTTTCAGCCACCACCTGGCCAGAGCCCGCCAGAAAAGCCAGGTTGAAGTGGGTTTTGCAGACTAGGCTGGCGAGCCAGTACAGCCGGCTAAACCGGTAAGGTCAGCCTGTCCAGCTGGTAGCCAGACTGGGCTTCTGCTTCCTGCAGCAACTCAATAACCACATAAGCCTCTCCCAGGAAAGCAGGTAACTCTTTCACTGGGATCTTACGGGCTGCGATTGCGGCCAGCGCTAATATCCACCAGGTCATTTCATCGTAATTCTCTTTATTGAACCAGAGCTTGCTGTTGTACAGGTTAACATTCAAGAAGCGCTGGGTGTCCAGGTCGCGAACGGTATCTTGTAAGAAACGGGCAGCCATTTCCGAGGCAGGTTCACCAGGGGTGTACCAGGATTGCCAATCCAGAAGCAGGCGCACCAGGCGGGTGCTGCGCTGGGTTGTCCAATCATCAAGCCCTTGTTGAAAAACGGTCCGGCCGATTTGTTTATCCAGCAGCCACTGTCCGAGGTATGCCTGGCTGCGCTCGGAGGCTTCGCTTTCCCCTTCAAGCTGACCTAGGCCGCGTATTATGCTGAAAGCCAGGAGCACGGACCAGACCAACGGGCTTCCTTTCAGAAGCTCGGATTTCCCCCCGGGACCTTCCTGGATCGTGGTTAATGCCTGGCGAAGCAGGCGGCTGCGAGCAGCCGGAATTTTCTCGGAGAGAGATGGCAGGGAGAGGATCCAACCGATTTCCTGGGCGACTTCAACAGCCGTCGATTTGACAACCTCGGGAGCTATTTCCTGACCAGGCGAAACAGTATTTTCATTTAACCAGGAAGCACTAGCTGTATAAAAATCCACCAACTTGGATTCAATCTCAACCAGGGCTCGAGCCGTGTGATCGGCTTTCCGACCGCGGTCGTTCCAGCGGTTTTGGATCAGCCAGGTAAACATGCCAGCGTTTACCAGCTCCCGGAAAGGAGACAGGATCGCCTGGTATTGAAGCTCCAGCAATGCTTCACTCACATCCGGAACGCTCTTGCGCTCAAGGAACTGGCACAACCGGGCGTAAGGTTCTTCCGAAGTATCGAAGACCACCTTGATATCCAGAAATACCAGGCATTGATAAGCATTCAGACTCCAAATTGAGTCCATGGCGGTGAATATCCAGGCAGTGGAAAAGAAATTCCTGCCCGGTATGGTGCTCTTTCAGGATCACATAGGCATTGGGATCTTCGGGCAGACCCAGGCTGAAAGCCAGGTTTTCCTGGAGCAACTGCTTATCGTCGCCCACCTTACGAAGGAAGGCGCAGGATGCATTCAACCAACCTTGGGTTGATTTATATCGGTTGTGGTATACCACGAGGGAGTGATCACCAGCGCGCCGGTTGGTGTAGGCGAAGACGTCCTCATCCACATTACCGGCAGGGGTGTAAAAATCAAATAGGCGAAAATCGGATGCTTCAGCAAACAAGGCGCGTTTTCTAAAGAGAGGGAAGATTTCCTTTTCGTGCCGCTCCAGCAGGTATGCGTCTGGTTGCTCATCCCAGTAGGCTTTACGATATTCCATGCCATATTTTTCGGTAAAGCCCTCCACCTGGGCATGTCCCAGCATGGGGAGACCCGGCAGGGTGGCCATCAAGGTGCACACCCCGATGTATTTATCGCCTTTACCAAACTGGTCGACGGCAGTTCTCTCGTCCGGATTGTTCATGAAATTAACGTAGCGTTTCAGGATTTCCGGATCGAACTCAATCGTGTTTTTTATTACGAGGCGGTATTCCTGGTTCTTTTCGTCACGCATCATATTCATGAAAGCGCTGTTGTAAACACGGTGCATGCCCAGGGTTCGGACAAAGTATCCTTCCATCAGCCAGAATGCTTCAGCAAGAAGCAAGGTGTCGGGAACCTCCTGGGCGACGCGATCCACTACCTGGCGCCAGAATTCTTCCGGAAAAACTTCGTCGAAGGTATGCTGAGGCAGCCCCAAGCCAGCTCGGCTGGGGATGTCACCGCCGGAGCCGGGTTCTGGGAACCACAGGCGGTGGTAGTGGCGCTTCGCCAGAGTCATGGCGGCATCGAAACGGATAATCGGGAACTTGCGGGCCACATGCAGGATGGTCTGGATAACGGCTTCGCGGACTTCAGGGATGAGATAGTTGAGCTGGGCGGTGTCATTCCAGGGCATGGAAGTGCCGTCGTTTCCGTGGTATATGTAATGGGAAGAGCCAGTCCATCGATCCAATCGTTTGAAGACGACGGCTGCATCCGAATTATTGTAATAATGATCTTCGATGAAAATCCCGACGCGTTCGTCCCAGGAAAGGTCAGGCCCATTAAAAGTATAGGTGGGGAATGGAGGCTCGGGCAGAGAGACGAACCAATCTGGGTGCTCGATGACCCAGCGAGAATCGATTCCCATATGGTTGGGCACCATGTCTGAACCCATGCGGATACCACGGGACCAGGCGCGCTTAAGCAAATCTTGAAAGGCTGTTTCACCCCCTAAATCGGTTGCAATGTCATAATAATACAGGGAGTAGGCAGAGGCTACGGCCTCAGGATTACCGCGCAGCTTTTTAATACGTTCCGAAGCGGGGCTGCGTTCCCAAACACCGATCAACCATAAACCGGTAACGCCCCAATGTGCCAAAGTATCTAGTTCCGAATCTGGAATCTGGTCCAGGCGGGTGATGGGGGTCTGATATTTTTTCGATAGCTGGTCGAGCCAGACATAGCTATTCTTGGCGATCATCACCACCCGAGGCATCCAATCCAGGTCCTGGCTGAAAGCTTCGTACTCCTGATAACCTGGTCCAGAAGGAGGGAAATATTCGACCTGTGTGAAGTCAGGGACCAGGGCAGGACCGGGTCCCGGAGGAAAATACGGTCGCGTCTCTTCGCGGATAATATCCAGGCTGATCATCAACCGGCTGACAAAAGTTCGTACGCTATCCCCCCAGCGGTTGCGGATATATTCGAGTTGCCCGGTCAGCGAACCAGGCACAGCCATGGCGGGTGCGCGCAGGAAATCTAGTAAATTGCCAGTGTTGGCATTAAATTCAGGTTGAAATGAAAAGAATTGGTGCAGCTCATCGATAATTTGCGGATATAAAGTAGCCCTGCGCAATGGGCTATCATCAAACAACTCCTGGTACGGAAGCGCTGCCGGGTTGGCGTTAGCTAACCAGAGCATGAGCATTTCTTCCAGAGCAACTTGCCTGTTAGGAAGTTCCTGCCCATCTGGCTCGGTTGAGGTTTCGGCAAGATATTCAACCGGGGTCAACTTGTGATGGTAGACCGCCTGGGGAGGAAATTCTTCGATAAAGCGTTCGAGAGCCAAATCGGTCGCTTGCCTGCCGATGTTTTGCTCCAACCAGTCCAGCGCCTGTGCCACGACCCGAGGATTGCGTTGCCTCTTGTATTCATACAGCATGTGGTGCATGATCTCATCAATCAACCCCAGGGCATTTATTTCACCTGCCCGGATTGCTTGCTCGGGTGCCCGGGAAAGGTCACGGCGTTCATTAATTTTTTGGGCAAACCGGCGGGCAGCGGAGACATTTGCGACTACCACGCGCCCGTTTGATTCGAAAAAGGTATCTTCAAATTCATACCGGTCTCGTGAATGGCGTGAAATATGGAACTCAAACGGAAAGGGGCTGTTCATGACACCTCACATAATCAACGGAATATTGGGGGTTTTACCAGCCTGAGCCTCCGACCAGTAACGGATGATGTTTTTATTTAACAAATTTGACTCAAGCCAATACTTGCGGTATTGATCATTTTTCGTCTTACTGGCAACGATATGGATCCAATCATAGAAGTTCTTCAAGATGGTTATTGCTTCTTCTGTGCGGTTGTTCTGGAATAAAGCTAGCGAATAGACCAGGTGGACCTCTTGTAGCGGGAAAGGTAAGCGAGCAAACTGCTGGAAGGCTTTCTCGGCTTTCTCAAGGGCAACATCGGTCCTGCCAAGATATAAATCCAGCAAGGCGTCATAAATGCGAATTTCTGCCAGCTCGTCCGTGATATTGTGTCCCTGCAGAGAGGAGTAGGCAATATCAATTTCTACCTGCGCAAATTTGGTTAAGGGTTCTATCCCCATCCTTAAATATACCATGAAGCGCATGAGCGAAACGTAAACAATGAGGTAAGGAATGGATTCGCCCTGGATCAGGTTAATTGCCTCATCGGCTGCATTCAAGCTCAACTGGTATTCACCCAGTTCCATCAATGCTCGGCATTTCATGATGAATAGAAATGATTTCTCTGAATTGGCCATTAACGGTCCGGCATTGACCAGGCTGAGGCGAACGATATTGAGAATTTCTTGCTGTAAGCCAAAACCACTCCTGAGGTTAAGGCTGTTTTTTTGAAGATCCATGACCACGTAAGGATCGTTTAAGGGCTCAATGCGGTCGATCTGAGAATTGATGAAATACATCCCAGCTTCTAAATCACCTCGAGGGCGGTAAATCAGCTCAATCATGTTTGATATTGCGGATGTCATACCGGTGGAAAAACCAGTTTTTTCAGCCGTTTCAATAGACTGGACGAAAAACGCTTCTGCCTGGGTACTGTGACGCAGATGAGCGTGAATCAGGCCGAGGACATTCAAAGCATGGACTTCCTGCTCCCGGTCGCCTAACTCTCGGTGCAGACGTAGAGCAGCTTCTGCATAGGGTAATGATTCAGCAAATTTTCCTTGAGCTTCCAGGGTGATGGCAATCCGGCGCAGGCTGGTCGCTTCCTGCTGGCGGTCGCCTGCCTGGCGACTTAATGCCAGAGCTGTCATGGCAGTCTCAAAAGAAGCCTCTTGCTCACCCAGGTCACTGAGTACCAGGGCGAGGGTATGCTGGCTGGCTGCAGTTTCGCTGAGCATGCCTGCTTCCATAAACTTCTCGCTTGCTGCCTCGATCACCTGGCGGGCTCGTAAAAAATCGCCTCGTTGGCGTTGGCTCAAACCTAATATAAGCATGGCACGGGCTTCCCGCAGGGTATCGCCGATCTGACGAGCCAGGTTGGCGGCTTCTTCTGCAGTAACGGTTGCCTGGCCGGGAGCGGTGGCATTGTATATTTCTGCCAGGCAGATTAACCCATCACAACGGCGGGATGGCAGGCGTAAAACCCGGGCAAGTTCCAGGATAGACTGGGCATCTGCTTTACTCAAGGCATGTTCGCTCAACAAGTTGTATATGTGCAATCGCTCGATCAATAAATCGAATTGTTCGGGGGAATCGGGTGGAAATAATTCCAGGGCTTGAGAGTACAACTTGCTCGCATCCGCGTACGCAACCACCTTGGCGGCATACCGGGCAGCCTTAATATAATGATCACGAGCTGCCGGGATATCCCCAGCCGCCTGGAGATGATATGCCAGGATTGCGTAATTATTCGGATGGAGCTCGGAAACTGCGCCAGCAACCCGGCGGTGAAGGCGGTGACGACGTAAACTGCTGAGTGATTCTCGTAATGTCGAAGGAAACAACCCGTGCTGAAAGATGAACGTTTCACCGCCCTTGCCAGGCGCTTCCTGAATGATCTGGTGGAAAACAGCATCTTCCAGAGCAGCAATGAGGGTTTCCTCATTATAATCACTGGCTTTCTGAAGTGTTTGAAAATCGAACTCATGCCCGATGACGGCTGCTAGCCGTAAGGTTTCCTGAGTAGTTTCAGCCAGGCGGGATATGCGCTCCTGGATGGTGGCGCGTACGCTTTGAGGCAGGCGCATGCTCTCTTCACGAGCACGTCCCCAGGTATGCTCCTTACGAGCGATAAAGCCGTTCTCAAGGAGGTCAGCGACCAATTCCTCAATGAAGAATAAGTTGCCTTCGGTTTCGCAGTATATCGAATCTACCAGGTCCGACGAAACTTTGTCTCTGAGGAGATTCTCCAGAACCAAGCGCGTTCCTTCAATGTCGAAGCGGGTGAGTTTGATGCGCGCAGCCAGGTGATCGCGGTGGATGTCGGTCAGAACATTGTGAAGAGGCAGATTGCTGTCGAGCTCTGTTTCCTGGTAGCTGAACACCATCAGAAGATGAAGTTGGGAAGCGCGCGCCCGGCGAGCCAGGTGCCGCAGTAAAAAGAGCGTACCGCCATCTGCCCAATGAGCATCTTCCAGGACAATTAATATAGGTTTTCGTGCCTGGAGCTGTGTGAAGAACGCAACCGCACTCTCAAACAGGCGAACTTGTTCTGTCTGGGCTTCCAGGACCGGATTCAATTTCAAATCGGGAAATGCCAGGCGTAAATCCGGAACAAGTGTGAGTAAATCGGCAAGAATCAGGTCGGGTATCTCAACCGAAAGGGCATCCCGGTTGACAGGTGAGGTAGGTGGAGTTCCGCGAGAAAATAAACCGTTGCGAATTATGTCTGCCAGGGGAATGTAAGGTGTGAAACTGCCCTCAAAGCATTGAGTTTTTAATGGATACCCGCCGGTCATTTCGGCAAAAGTAGAAAGCTCCTGGATTAGGGGCGTTTTACCGACTCCAGATTCACCTGTAACCAATAGGATGCGCTCGTCGGCAATCCCCTGGGCTGCCGTCATCCACAAGGCTTTGGCTTCGGCCAGCTCGCGTTCTCGTCCGACGAGAATACCTCTCGGAAGCTGGCTGGCCAGCGATTCGGGGGTGAGGTTTTGTTCTCCGAGAGATTTCCCGTTCAGGAGATAAGCCAGGGTCTGCCTGACTTCAGCAGCGTCTGCCGGACGATCTTCCTTGTTCTTACTTAAAAGCCGTGTGATCGTTTGCTCAAGCAGCTCAGGTAAGGAAGGGTTATACACGCGCGGGGAAACCAACGGTGCATAAAGATGCTGGGTGACTACAGCAACCGGGTCAGCGGCAGTAAACGGCAGTCGCCCTGTGAAAAGCTCGTAGAGAATAATCCCCAGGGAATATAAATCCGTTCTGCCATCCAGATTTTTGCCAAGAGCCTGCTCGGGAGCCATGTAAAACACAGTCCCTACCACGGCTCCTTCAGTTGTAACGCGCGAAGCACCCGTGCGCGCCAGGCCGAAGTCTGTGAGTTTTACCACCGAAGATTGTGTGATCAAGATGTTTTCTGGTTTGAGGTCCCGGTGGATGATGCCATGCTGGTGCGCATGCTGCAGAGCGCTGCAGATCTGTAATAAAAACGGAATGATCGTCTCGAGGGGGTTGCCTTTGAGGACATTCAAGGATTCCCCTTCGATCAGCTCCATGATGATATAAGCAGTTTTTTCCCATTCACCGGCATCATATATACTGACGATGTTTGGGTGGTTCAAGCCGGCTGCAGCCCGGGCTTCGTTTAATAACCGGGTGCGGCCCTGGGTCCCAAGCTCAGTTGCTGCCAGGACTTTTATAGCCACTGGACGGCCCAGTAATGTATCTCGAGCCTTATAAACAGCACCCATACCGCCCTGCCCTAATTGCGATTCGATCAGATAGCGGTCGAGTAATTTAGTTCCTAGCATTCAAACGTCCTGTTGTTTATTCTATTCAAAGCTTATGGCTGCTGGTACTGCGTTTTAATAAAACCAGGGTAATGTCGTCAAAAGGCTGGACACCGCCGGTGAATTGAGAAAGGGAATCTTCGATGGACGATAAAATTTGCGTTGGGCTTTGATCGTGGGCAGCCTGAAAAACAGCCTCCAGACGATCTAAATTATAGGACTCGCCAGATGAATCGAGCGCATCCGTAACACCATCAGTGTACAGCAATAAGCAATCACCCGGCAGAAAATCCAGGGACCGTTCCTGGTATTGCGAGGTTTCCTCAACACCCAGTACCATACCAGTTCGAGTCAGATACTCCAGGGTCTGCGTTGTTGGACGATACAGGAGAGGTGGGTTATGACCGGCATTGACATAATTAATCTGGGAATGAATTCCATTGACCTCAAGATAAAAAACCGAGACAAACATGCTTTGAGGGGAATCCCCGGTGATCAAGTAATTCGCCTGGGTTATGCCTTCCTGGGGGGAAACAGCAGAGGCGAGACTGGCGCGTAGGGTACTTCGCGTGAGTACCATGAAAAGGGCAGCAGGCATCCCTTTATCAGTCACATCCGCAATTAATACACCCAGCCTTTCCGGTGCGTTAATTGGTCCGCTCAACGGGAAGAAATCGTAGAAATCCCCGGCGACCTGCCTGGCAGGAGTCCAGCGTGCAGCGAACTCCCAGCCGTTTACCTGGGGGAGCTGAACAGGGAGGAGGCTGGTTTGAACTTCGCGGGCCATCTGGAGCTCGCGCTCCAGGCGTCCTTTTTCAACAGCCAGGGTATACAGGCGAGCGTTTTCAATCGCGATCGCTGCATTTGAGGCGATCGCTTCAAGCAGGTTCATGTCCGAATGAGTAAAAACACTCTTGAACATCCTGTTATCTACAAATATTGCTCCCAGGTTATGTTCCTTAATTTTCAATGGAACACACAGAACTGAACGCAAGCCAAAAATCTGCACACTCTGCATCCCGGAAAAACGGTCATCCGTCAGAGCATCGCCAGCAAGGATCGAGATGCCTTCCCGCGCCGATTTTTCTATCATGCTGCGTGAACCACGGAACTCTTTCTCATCGATTGATTCGCGGGAGATGTTCCTGGCCACGCGGCAGGTAAGAACATCCTGCTCATCGTAGAGCATGACAAAACCGCGTTCGGCATTCATAGCGGTAATGACTTCGTCCATGACGCGGTTAAGAACCTGGTCAAGGTCGAGAGATGAATTGAAAGTCTGAGTAAGCTGGTATAAAAGCTCCAGACGACCAGAAGTAGGGACCGGAGACAACATATTCATCATTTTGCCTGTGTATAAATATTATCCCTTAGAGCGTCCAAGTGTGCAAGGTTCGTTCGGTGATCAACACCGATGTTTCGTTGCATCCTGGCTGATTAACCGTTATAACTACCATATGAAAATATTCACCGGAAAATTTAATGTCGCAAGCTTTTTAATCGGTTGTATCCTGGTTTGCCAATCAGCAATTCCAACTAAGGCAGCGGTGAGTCTGACCGGAAAACTGGAGACCTTGTGGGGGACCGGGCGAGGTCCACAGGCAGCACAATTATCCCGTTCGTGGCTTGTGAGGCCAGGCCAGGAACGTGTAGAGCTTTTTTTCGCCGGTGGGCAGGAAGAGGCTGTTCCCCAGGAATGGATCGATCAGCAAGTTGAGGTGACCGGCAATTACCAGTCGCTGTCTGATGGAACGACAGGGTTAATGGTTGAGACAATTGAGCTATTTACGGAGGTAGGTGTTCTGAGCATATCGTCCACTTTCACGGGCACTACCCCGTGGGTTACCTTGCTTTGTAAGTTTAAAGACATCCCAAACGAGCCTAAACCGGCTGGATATTTTTCGGATATGTATGGCGATGGGTTTCCCCGCCTGGTGTCTTATTGGAAGGAGGTCAGTTATAACCTGATCGATGTGTCCAACAGCACGGCTACCCCTGCATGGTATGTGCTTCCTCAGAACCAGGGGTACTACCTTTATGACAGGAATGGAGACGGGGAAGTTGATCTCGATTTTGACCGGTTGAACGAGGATTGTATTGGATTGGCGGATCCAACGATTGACTTCAGGAGTTACAAGGGCATCCAGTTTATTGTTAACGCCGACCTGGGAGGCGCTTCCTGGGGTGGTTACCAGACTTTTAATATCGATGGTGAATTGCGAGTCTGGATGGCAACCTGGCTACCCGATTGGGGGTACAAGGACCTATCCATCATTGAGCATGAGATGGGGCATGGTTACGGAATGAAGCACTCTACCGCGCCAAATGGGAAGCTTTATGGAAACCAATGGGACGTGATGAGTGATGCCTCCAGTAACTGCGCCAATTCGTACGATCCGACCTTTGCGTGCCTTGGACAACATCCTATCGCCTTCACAAAGGACCAGGTTGGCTGGCTGGCAGCAGATCGAAAAGTAACTGTCAATTTAGGGGAAATGCAGACTGTTATTATCGGGAAACTAGCAAATCCTGCGGTTTCTGGCGTACTACTGGCAATTATCCCGATCAATGGTGCGGTAGATAAATATTATTCGGTTGAAGTGCGCAAAAAGGCCGGATACGATGTTAAGCTGCCTGGAGAAGGTGTGATTTTACACAAGGTTGATAAAACAAGGCAGGTGATGGCGGAATTTATTGACTTCGACAACAATAACAATACCGGTGATGAGGCTGCCATCTGGATTCCGGGTGAATCCTGGGAAGATACCGGCCAATGGATCTGGATGAGTGTGCGATCGGCGGTAGGGGATGGATATGAAGTTATCCTTTCCAACGCCAGCGGAAACACAATCCCACCTTTTCCCCAGCCAGATCGTGATAAGTTACTGTATCTTCCTTTAATGCAAAATTCAAGGGATTCCTGAAGCCGACTTACTTTACCGAATAGTACACATAATCCGGGCTCTTGAACTCCAGGGTCAAGAAATTGCAGCCACGTTCAAGCTCGCCAGCCGTGATTACGACATGCGTGAGGGTTTCTGTTTTAAGCAGATCTGATAAGGTGGCACAGGCAGGTTTTCTGTAAAAATCGTCAGCCAGGCGGATGCGTCGATACCATTCAAGAACATCGAGGTCGCGGTACGGAATGGATTTGAAATCCACAAAGACCGGCGACCCGGTAGCAAGGCGGAACTCTTGAAGTTTAATCGGCGTGAGGACGACCTGGCTGCCTTGTAAATGGTTCGTGACAAACGTAAATAATGGCTGTCCAGGGGCAGAATGCTGGCGTTGAAAATCCATCACCTGGCGGGTCATGCCGACCAGGAGAGCAAGGGTGACTACTGTGTAAGCCAGCACCTGCAATGAACGCTGGAATCGCCTGGATTGCACCCATCGGAATCGCAAAAAACCTTGAATTAACCAATCCAACAGGATCGCAGTGGATATTGGCACCAGGAAAGTGCTGAGGCGCCAGGGAAAGAGAAGTCCCAGGAAATCATTGCGCGTTGCCACGTACAGCAGGCTTAATACCAGGCCGACAAGGGCTGGGACAAGCAAAATTATGAAAAGGCGGGTTTTCCTGGAGATCCATACGGCAGTTGAAAGGATTGCCAGCTTAATGAGCGCTGTCTCATCAAACCAGACTTCAGGCTGTACATGGTGAGGAATTCGGAAATCGATCAGAATGCGCCGGGCTTCAGCGGTTGTCTCCGCCGGTGTAGAACCAAAGGTTAGGTAGGCGTAAGCGAGGATAGGAAGGACGACCAGGAAGGCAGCCAGTCCAACCAGAACCAGCCTACCCAGGCGTCGCCGTGACAATTGGTTCTGACCGGCAGGTACAGGATCCAGGAAGAGCGCAATTAAATAAGCCAGGGTCAAAGCCGCAGCACTCAACAGGTACGTCGGGTGGACCGTCGCAGCGGCTCCTGAAGCGACCACGGCGAGATACGGGTGATTTATTAAGAATAACCAAATCGATAGCAACAGGAAAACGCCGAACATGCTGGGTTGGAGTACCGGTCCCAGGAGACGCTGGTCAGCAAGGCCGTCTTCGAGCACATAGCTCCAATTTGCTCCCAGAATTCGTGAAATAGCGAAACGCCATGCTGCAGAATGGATCAGAACTAGAATGCCTAGAAAAAGCACCTGTTCGGTTTTGGATCGTTGCTGGGTGCGCAGGTCAGAAACAATTCGTACCAGCAGCCAAAAATATAATCCGATCAAGCAGGCAGCAGACAGGTAGAAAAACCAGGGATGCAGGAAGCGGGTAACTACCTGGACGAAGCCGCTAAATACGGGGGTGGGATCGAACGTATTTGCCAGCCAATCCTGCGATAATGCACCTTCACCGGCGGCTGCGATGCCATGCAGGAAATATTGGTTTTGGTTGGATGTAAAAAGCGGTGATTGCGTATAGGCAAGGATAAAGACCAACGCCCAAAGGATGAAAGGCAAGAACATGCTATAACAGGTCTTGCCTACTTATTTTTGATCATTGTCAGAATATTGCCCTGGTCTTCCGAAAATTCAAAATTAATTTCATCCATCATCTTGCGAATCAAGAAAAGTCCTATCCCACGGGGTTGAATCTCTTCGAGGGGAAGGTTGGTCTGGGGGACAGGTATTGAGGCAGGGTCAAAAGGACGCCCAAAATCACGGAGCTGAACCACAAGGCTAGTAGGGGTCACTTCGGTGGTGACATCGATTAAGCCACGACCCTCCCCACCATAGGCGTGTTCGATGATATTCGTACAGGCTTCATCGACCGCAAGCTGGACCGCATAGACACCTGAATCGTCCAATCCCGCATGTTCGGCAGCTTGTCCGACCATCTGGCTGATATCTTCTAAATTTTCAAATTTTCCAGGAAATGTATTGGTTTTATTCATTCTATGTTGCCAACCGCAGAAGTGACCGATTCGAAGGTGGAAAAAAAGTCATCCATTCCAACCAGTTCTAACGAGTGTCGAATGCGCTGTGCCAGACCCGCAAATAACAATTCCCCTTCTCCGCTGCGTTTACACGTTTTTTGCGTATCGATAAACAACCACCAACCGGCGCTGGAAACAAAGGTTACTTCGGTCATGTCCATGACCAGGTGGGTTTGACCGGATTCCACCAAAGTGGTTAATGTTTCGCGCAAGGAAGGAACTGTCTCGCTGTCAAGGCGGCCCGAAATTTTTACGACATTGCAGCGCTTGTATGGTATGACCTGTACATCCATGCAGAGGATCCTTTCTAATCCTTAAGCTTGCAGGAAGCGAGTTATTCTTTCCAGCCCAGATATTGAACCGGTCTCCCGTCCGTACCGCGGAACAAGGTTTGGATTTGGGAATTTTTTAAATTAATAATCCGTAATTCGTTCGATCCACCGGTCTCGCTGCAATTTCGACCGAAGAGTAAAAGCAAGCCATCATGCGAAGTTGCCAGGGGGCAATAACCTGCACCTTTTATGATGAGCTGGCTGGTCTTATCCAAGAGGTTGAATTGATAGATACCGTCTGTCTGGGGGTTATCGCCACTCAAGGCAAAGTACAGCAACTCGTTTCTCGGAGAGAAAGGATATGCGGCAACGCCCCGGTTGTTTTCGGAGATTTGGACGACTTCGATACCGTCTTCCGAAATCCGGTATAGCCGGCTAAAGAACTGTAGGGGAGATGTAGCTGCCTCATCCTGGCTAAAGTACAGAAATTTACTATCCGGAGACCAGGCTGGGGTGCACGCACCGGCGGTCACGACCGCAGTATTATCCAATCCGGAGACGATCTGGCGATTTAATAGAGCAAATGCTGCGCCGCGGCGCACACTGATTAAGGTTAATCCCGGATTCACGTTGCATTTTATGCCGTAACCAAGGCCAGTGGCTGCAATCCGCTCGCCTGTCGGGGACCAGGAAACCCCCGTATCGCATCCATAACTTTCACCATTGGGAGGGGGGGGAGCTGGTTCCAACCGGGCTCGGGAGCCTGGTTCAAGATTGAAAATGTGCTGATCTCACCGTTCTTGCGCGAGACCAGGATCTGGGAGCGACCAGGGAGGCTGCGCGGGTTGAATTGGCGAGGAATGATCAATTCACCTGACTCGGGTGACATTGAAAATACCTGCACTCCTGAAGCCAGATCAATCATATAAAGACCATCGACCAGCGAATAAGCCAGCGTTGCCAGATCGGGTGAGAGTGTAATCCCTAATATTTCCGAGGTCGGCAACGCAACCAAATCGTCGATCGTTAATGAATTCAGATCGTACGTCCTGACAACCCCTGCACTCTCAAAGATGATTGCACCATGGTTTGGAGGTATAGTCGGGGAGGGTTTAGGCGTTTTCGTTGCATCAGGATTTGATTGAGTCGGAATTGGCTCAGCTCTGGTTGGAGCAGGAATTGCGGTGGAATTAACCTGTGGTGAGGTGCCAGGATCCTCTTTGCCGGTGCTTCCTGGGATTATCGCACAAGACAATGCAGTCGAAAAAATCAGACCGATTGATACGATCCGCGTTAATATTCTCAGGGAGATGGATTTCATGGGCAGGTTATTTCCTAATCCTAAACGCAATGTGCCAACCGGGTGGAAATCTAATTCAGATAATATTGTACCAGATTATGACCAGGCGGATTTAACCTTGCGGCCAACCAAAATTCCTGTAAGCAGGCCTTTATATCGGTGAATCTGGCCCAGGCGGATTTTCTGTAGGAGGGACTGTCGTTGATTCTGTGGTAGATTTTCTCCCCGAAAATTCCTGGGATACCCGTTCTAGCTCATTGTTGACAAACCGCAGGGCGTTCAACACTTCACTACGAACTTTGTCTTCGGTCTCACCCGACCGGACACGCTCTTTCAGAGACTCTACGTCGTTCTTAATCTGTTGCCCGGTTGGAGATGTTGAGAAATCATCAATTTCTTTCTTAATCGTATTGCCTAACTCGTTCAACCCGTTTTCCAGTTCTTGCTGGAGATTCTTTCGTTCAGGACTTTCCCAGGCGGTACGGAAAATATCGACAATGTTTTTCCCTAAGGTATGGAAGGCATCACTTAGATTCTCATCTTTTGGTTGTTGGTCGCTCATTTTTATCTCCTATATTCGTAGTTTTATTTTGCATGAAATTCTCACAGATTGCAAGAGGGAAAATTATCACAGTTAGCAACCAACCCTAAGGCATATCGTATATGAATTAATCATCAATGTTACATTCTACCGGTAGAATAAAGTATGCAATATAGATTTTCATGAAAGGATTGCCCATGAAACCGAAAACTGCTTTTTTGATTTCCGTTCTTGTCCTGAGCCTGGTGACCATGGCATGTTCGATCAATATAAACTTACCCGACCGGGTGGATAAAGTGGGGCCAATACAAACCCAGGAAATTAACGTTCCTCTACTGAACACTGCAGAATCCAGGCTTGAACTCCAATTCGGAGCGGGGGAATTAAAACTATCACCAGGGGCTGAGGACGCACTGGTAAAAGGATCCGCTACCTACAACGTAGTAGACCTGGCGCCAGAAATTGAAGTTGATGGGAATGAAGTAATCATAAAATCGGGCACCCTGGAAATCAATGGTATTCCTAGGTTTAACGATGATGTCCGTAATGAGTGGAACCTACAACTGGCAACGACTCCTTTGCGCCTTTTTGTGAAAGCAGGCAGCGTTCAAGGGAGAGTACGAGTTGGGCGGACTGGCGATCCAGGAATTGGATTTAGCAGATGGCGCATCCGATGTCAACATACGTTTTTCATTACCCAACCTGGTTGAGATGGAACGGCTGCGCTATGATACCGGGGCATCCAATGTTCAATTACTGAACCTGGCCAATGCTAATTTCCGAATGATGACATTCCGCAGCGGAGCAGGTGATTATGTTCTGGATTTTGGGGGAGATCTGAAACGTGACAGCCTGGTGCACCTGGAATCAGGTATGAGTAACGTGCGCGTTGTAGTTCCGGTTGGAACGAGGGCGACTCTCACGTTTACCGGGGGGCTGGCATCGGTTGACGCCGGCGGCGAATGGCAGCAGGATGGAGACCAGTATTTCATGGAAGGCGAAGGTCCAACCCTGGTCATAGAAGTGGATATGAGCGCAGGGAACCTGGACCTAAGAAATTAGAAGACAGCGCAGGTAGTCCATTCCTGCAGAGGCTGGAATCAATAAAACTCACAGGTTTAAGGCCTGTGAGTTTTTTGTTGGGTTACTTGATGGTACCGTCGCGGTCGACGTTATCCCAGGCGGCGTATCCCCTGCCGTTTTTAAAAAACTCATAATTAACCTGAATATCGTCGGTCAGGTCTACTTCTTCGCCTTTTTCCAGTTTCTTCACACAATCCAGGATAACGGTGACACCATGGTGGTTGGTCCCCTCATAGTGATCGGTAAGACCGATCTTAGAAATGAACTCGCCACCTTTGGCTGTAAATCTGCTGGGGACATCATCTTCAGGGAAGATCGCCTCATACGGGCATTCCGGTATGCAAGCCCCACAGTCAATGCAGGTGTCAGGATCGATGTAATACCAGGGAAATTCTCCCTGTGGGTAGCCTGGAACAATACACTCCACCGGGCAGACTTCTACGCAACCTGCATCGCGCAGACAAAGGCTGGTAATAATATGAGTCATTTATTCCTCCGTTTTAAAATTTTGCTGCTAATTTAGGCTGGCAGATGGACCAGAAATCACACTATCCAGGTAGAATTTTAGCCGGGGCGAGTGCCTTTGTCAATCCATATTCCAGGCAGATGGTGGCGGGTATAATAAACCGTTCGTTTTTCCTGGGAGATATTATTTGAAAGACCAACCGAAGATCCCACCGATCGTGGTTCTGATCTTGGGAATTTTATCTGCATCAACAGCGGCTATTTTTATCCGCCTGGCACAGCAGTTTGCCCCATCCCTGGTCATTGCTGCGCTGAGACTTACCTTTGCCACCATCCTGATCGCTCCGTTCGCGATCTCCAGGCAGTGGCGAGAAATCAGGACGCTGACCCAGCACCAGTGGGGTCTGATTCTCTTATCGGGCTTCTTTCTGGCGCTGCATTTTGCGAGCTGGATTACGTCCCTGGAATATACCACCGTTGCCAGTTCCGTGGTTTTGGTGACATCTACCCCTCTGTGGGTTGCCCTATTATTGCCAATCACGCTCAAAGAACCGATGCACAAGGTGGCGATCATTGGACTGATAATCGCCATGACCGGCGCCATTATCGTTGGGTTGAGTGATAGCTGCACCTGGCAAGGGAACCATCTGACTTGCCCATCGTTGTCGACATTCGTGCAGGGGAACGCGTTCCTGGGCGATATTCTGGCGTTATTCGGTGCGATCATGGCTGCATTTTACATATTGATAGGCAGAAGGCTACGCTCATCAGTTTCCCTTCTCAGTTATATTTTTGGTGTGTATGGTTCAGCTGCGCTTCTTTTGATTGTGCTGGCGTTGTTTTCCGGACAAAAATTGAGCGGATATCCTGCCCAGGCATATGGGTGGTCCTTCATGCTGGCGATCTTCCCACAGATATTGGGACATTCGAGCTTCAACTGGGCGTTGCGATACTTATCGGCGGGATACGTATCGATATCCCTTTTAGGTGAACCGATTTCGTCGACGATCCTTGCGATGATCTTTTTGAATGAAACACCAGGCTGGATGAAGATCATGGGGTCCATTTTGATTCTGGGCGGGATCGCTTTGGCGTCATTGACTGAATTCAAAAAGAAACCTCCAATCCCGTAATTTTTATCCTTTTAGCACTTTTCGTCTATAATCAAGTAAATGCTATGAATAAAAAACCGAAACCGCAAGAGCCGCAGCCAGCTAAAAAGAAAACTGGACAGGCAAACGCATACACACCGGATGCCCCTGCGAAGAACAATCCCGGGGTGGATTTCTTACTCTCCTTCGAGCGTTTTGGATATGACATCCTTGGTATTGTTTTCTTAACCATGGCCGTTCTTTCTATGATCGGCCTGGTTTCTCCAAACCTGACTGGCGGGCTTTTAAGCGCCTGGTCAGGTTTTATCGGGCGCCTTTTTGGCTGGGGCAGTCTCTGGCTGGTACTTTCCTTTGCATTTGCAGGCACCTGGTTGCTAACTCAAAAACGTAAAGGCAGGCCCATATTATGGGGGCGTGTATTTGCCCTGGAAGCAGCTGCTTTTTCATCCATGGCGTTACTGGCAATATTCGGCGGGAAATCTTTGGAACGGGCGGAAGCAGGACTGGATGGTGGGATCGTTGGCTGGGGATTGGCTGTACTCATTGGACGGCTTTTCGAGCCATTAGGATTCCTCGGGACCATCTGGCTGGTCCTGCTGGGTGTTCTGGTTTTTGTTTGGGGAATCATTGCTGGGAGCGGACTGTGGAGGTGGGTTGTGAATAAGGTTCGACAGCCCACGGCCCAGGAATTAAGCCTGCAGCCACCAATCTTGCAGCCTGTTCAGGAGAGAAATAAGCCATCGCCTCAAAAAATCCCACCGGTAAACCGCAACCCGAAGAAACAACCCCTGCCTGCAGAATACCGCAAAAATTTTAAAGTGGAAGAACGCGAGGATACAAAACCCCTGTCCCCGCGGATTCGGGATGAAAGGCTGCCCGGGTTGGATATTCTGACCCTGGAGCAAAATAATAAACCGGACGAAAAGTCTATAAACCAGACTGCCGGTATGATCGAAAAGACTCTGGCAGAGTTTGGCATCCCAGCCCATGTCGTGGGTTTTAAAGTCGGGCCTACAGTGACCCAATTCGCGGTGGAGCCCGGTTTTCTGGAAAAAGAAAAGAACAATTCTGAAGGTGAGTTGGCACGGCAAAAAGTGCGCGTGGCGCAGATAGCGTCCTTACAGAAAGACCTGGCCCTGGCTCTGGCGGCAGAACGCTTGAGAATCGTGGCGCCCGTTCCTGGAAGACCCTATGTGGGGATCGAGGTGCCCAATTCGCGGACTATGGCGGTAAGGTTGCGGTCAATCCTGGAATCGGAGCAATTCGCTCGGGTTCCATCGGCGTTGGCGATTGCCCTTGGACGCGATGTCTCCGGGAATCCAGTGGTTGCGGATCTCGGCAAAATGCCTCATTTGCTGATTGCTGGAACGACAGGCTCGGGCAAGAGTGTATGTATCGCTGCCATTGCGGTTTGCCTGGCGATGAATAACCTGCCCAAGGATTTAAGAATGGTGATGGTGGATCCGAAAATGGTCGAGCTGCAGCGTTTCAAGGGATTACCTCACCTGATGGGGAATGTGGAGACGGATGTAGAGCGGATCCTGGGGGTGCTGCGCTGGGTAGTGTCCGAGATGGACCGGCGATATAAGCTGCTCGAAGCAGCACACGCCCGCAATATTGAGTCTTTCAACCGGAAACTACTCCGGAAACGAGATGGGGAAGCGCTACCCTATATTGTTGTACTCATCGACGAGCTGGCTGATCTGATGATGTCGGCGCCTGATCAGACAGAACACAACCTGGTGCGCCTGGCTCAGATGGCGCGGGCAGTCGGTATCCACCTGGTGGTAGCAACCCAAAGACCCAGTACTGAAGTAGTGACAGGTTTAATCAAAGCGAATTTTCCTGCCCGCGTTGCATTCAATGTGGCCTCGTCAATTGATTCGCGCGTGATCCTGGATACTGTTGGGGCGGAAACCCTTTTGGGTAGGGGAGATATGTTATTCTTGCCACCTGAGGTATCCTCGCCAATTCGCTCTCAGGGCGTCATTGTAACTGACCAGGAAGTCGAAAACCTGCTGCAGTTTTGGCAACGAGTGGAGACAGGGGTTGAACCTGCCGAACTTAATCCCTGGGAAAGGTTGATGGAAGAAGAGGAAGTCGTAGCGGACCGCGACGAGTTGGTTGACCGGGCGATCGAAATTCTCCGTGGCTCCCAACGCGCCAGCACCTCGATGCTGCAGCGACGGTTGAGGATTGGTTTTCCCCGAGCAGCCAGGTTAATGGAAGAGCTGGAGGAGCTGGGTGTGGTCGGACCAGCCCAGAGCGCCGGACGGGATCGGGAAGTTTTGATCAACCGAGATACATTATAGTTTGCTGAGAATCGCGCAAGCCGGACAGCCTTTCTTGACACAATCTCCGGCTTCGTGTAGGATTGCGCCTGTTAAGGTATCCGGGTGTCATTTTTAGAATAATTATTAATTGATTTCAGGGAACGCAATGGTTGACACAACAAGTGAAATAAAAGAAACTTTTACCGAATGGATGCGCAAGCGAACTCGCGGCATATTAGAACCTATTGCCTGGGTCTTTATAAAAATAGGCTTGATGCCGAATACCATGACGATCCTGGGATTGGTAGGGAATATTGCAGGGGCAGTATTCCTGGCCAGGGGTGAAATGGTGTTGGGGGGAATCTTAATCCTGCTCATGGGACCGGTAGACGCCCTGGATGGAACGATGGCAAGGTTGAAAGAAATGCCGACAAAATTTGGAGGTTTTGTGGATTCGGTGACAGACCGCTACTCAGAACTTTTCATTTTTGGCGGTCTTCTGTTTTATTATTACCAGGAGCAATACTTACCGGGTATCCTCCTGGTTTATGCCGCAGCGTCTGGTTCGATATTGGTCTCATATATTCGAGCGCGCGGACAATCGCTGGGTTGGGACACAAAGGTGGGAATCCTGACGCGGATGGAACGCTACCTGGTGATCGTACCGACTTTACTTTTAAACGTGCCATATATTGGATTGGCAATCATTGCTGTATTTGCCAATTTTACCGCGATCCAACGTATCGTCGATATCCGTCGTCAGGCGACGCGACCAGACCATGAAAATGGAAAATACTATTAGGAAGTTAAGGGTAGGCAGATTATGAATCCAGGGATAGAGATCGGGCCATTAACCATCCGGTTTTATGGAATTATCTTAATGTTTGGCGCCTTAATGGCTGCCTTTATGACTGCCTGGCTCGCAAAACGACGGAATATTAATACAGAAATCGTTTGGGATGCTCTGCTGTGGGTACTGTTGGGTGGTATCGTTGGAGCGCGCATATGGCATGTGCTCCTGCCATCGACAGCGGACCTTGTCCTGGATGTGCAGACCGGACAGTTGGCTAACCCTTATTTTATTGGCGGTAAGATTCATTTACTCGATATCCTGACCGTATGGAAAGGTGGGCTTGGCATTCCGGGTGCGTTGCTGGGCGGAATCCTGGCGATGGCATTCTACTGCCGCGTACACAAACTCAGCACGCTGGTGTGGCTGGACCTGGCTATGCCCGGCGTAGCCCTGGCGCAGGCAATTGGTCGTTGGGGGAATTATGTGAACGGAGAACTGTGTGGGAATCCAACCAATTTACCGTGGGGAATCACGCGCTGTTTTGGCACGGGTTATCCCGAAGGTACTACATTCCACCCGTTGTTTCTTTATGAGTCGCTTTGGAGCCTGGCAAATATGGCGATTTTACTGGTCGTGGGTGAGAAGGCGAAAAAATGGCTTTACCCAGGCGATATTTTTCTGATGTACTTGATTTTATACCCGTTAGGCCGGTTCCTGTTGGAATTTATCCGCATGGATATCGCCGTGGTCAACGGATTGAACGCAAACCAGACGATCATGGCCGTGGTAGCGCTGAGTGCATTGGCCATCCTGATTGGTCGTCACCTAATAAAAAGAAAAACCGGATAACTGTAAAGAAATCACCAGGAATTCAAGGATCCCATGGCAAAGTTGGTTATTTTAGGCACATCCAATGCCATTCCGGCGTTAAATCGTGAAAACACGCACATGGCGCTTATTGGCGATAAACGGTTAATCCTGGTGGATTGCGGTAATAACCCGATCGTTCACCTGCAGCACGCTGGGATTGATATCCAGGCAATAACGGATGTCATCCTGACTCACTTTCACCCTGATCACGTTTCGGGTGTACCATCCTTTTTAATGAACAGTTGGTTAATGGGTAGAAAAGAACCATTAACAATCTACGGATTGGCATACACCCTCGACCGGCTTGAAAACTTGATGATCGCTTACGATTGGGAATCCTGGCCAAATTTCTTTCCGGTGAATTTTATACGACTGCCCGCTGATGAATACACACCGGTCCTTGAAGATAGCGAACTTAAGATTTTTTCTTCCGAAGTGTGCCACATGATCCCTACCATTGGCTTGCGAGTTGAATTTTCCAGGTCAGGGAAAGTCCTGGCATACTCATGTGACACGGAACCCTGCCCAGAAGTAGAGCGTTTAAGCCAGGGTGCAACCTTATTAATCCATGAATCCTCCGGCGCTGGAATCGGTCACTCATCAGCAGCCCAGGCTGGCATAATAGCAACCAAGGCTGGCAGCCAAGAACTGATGTTGATCCATTTCAATGCAGAAGGGGAGGCGTTGGATGCTTTATTGGAAGAAGCACGGGCGAATTTCCCGGGCAAGGTAGTAGCAGCCCAGGATTTCCAAGAAGTCATTTTTTAACCAAGCGCCTTTATCCGAAAAAACTACCAGCCTTCGATGAACGGCAGCCATTCCGAATTGCTCCCCAGGTGACGTCCGAAAAAGTAGGAAGCCGTTGCCGGTGGGCAGGCTGGGCTGCGCAGCAAGTGCATGTTAGCCTGCTCAAGGGTGCGGCCCCCTTTCCGATAATTGCAGGAGGGGCAAGCCGCAACCAGATTCTCCCATGAATGGGCGCCGCCCAGGTGGCGCGGTTTTATATGATCCACTGTCAAACAGATGCTGTGGGTCCCACAGTACTGGCAGGTATAGTTATCGCGACGTAGAATTTCGCGCTTGGTTAAGCGCACTTCAGGCCGGGGACGTTTTACCATTTTTGATAATCGAATGATCGAAGGCCTGGGAAATGATTGGGAGACCGTCCGGATTTCGCCGCGCCCATTCAACACCAGGCTGGCTTTTTCTTTCATAATTAAGCCAATCGCCCGGTGCGTTGAGCAGACGTGAATCGGCTCGAAATTCGCATTAAGTACCAGCACCGGCTCTGTCATGTTGAAAAAACCAGAATGCGGGAATTATAGCAGATGCCGTACCGGTGAGAGGAGCGAAATTGCAGATGTGGTCACTATCCTGAAGGGAAAAAAGGACCTTGCGTACAGGCAAAGACCGGGTAGAATATGATTATGGTACGATTTTGCGCACCACGTGACATTTATTATTATTCACAGCAGTGAAGCGACCCTTGCGGTGAGTTGATCGCGCCCTCCCGCCGAGGGCGCGATTTTTTATGCCGGGGAAGACTTCCTGGCAGGGCGCGATTTCGAACCATTAACGGAGGATACAATGACCACAAGAGAAATGACCATCGACCAGCAAGTTGAGTTTCTGATGCAAGGCACAGAATACGGCGACGAAGAGCTAAAACGCGCCATGACCGTCGAATTGCGGGATCGTTTGATCGGGGCGGAACGCGAGAAGCGCCCGTTGAAGGTCTACTGTGGATTCGACCCACGCACCAGCGACCTGCACCTGGGGCACACGGTGCCCATGCGCAAGCTACGCCAATTCCAGGAACTAGGCCACGAGGTGACATTTTTGGTAGGAAATTACACATCCTTAATTGGCGATCCCTCAGATAAGGATAAACTCAGGCCGCAGCTTACACAGGATCAGGTGGCTGCCAATGCCCGGACATATGCCGAACAGGCTTACAAAGTATTGGACCGTGAAAAAACCAGGGTGCGCTTCAACGCCGAATGGCTCAGCGAGATTTCCTTCAAGGAGCTGATCGAACTGGCTTCAAATTTTACACTTCAGCAATTCTTGACGCGTGAAAACTTCCGACTGCGTTGGGATCGCAACGACCCGATCTTCCTGCACGAGTTTTTCTATTCCTTGATGCAGGGCTTTGATGCGCACTCCTTGCAGGCCGACGTGCAACTGGGAGGGACCGACCAGTTATTCAATATAGCGACTGCTGCCCGAAAAATCATGACCTCGCTGGGTGACAAGCCGAACATCCCGATTATCCTGGGCATTTTACCCGGCACCGACGGCGAAGTGAAAATGAGCAAATCCCTGGGAAACCACATCCCGCTCCTGGCAACGCCGGAAGACATGTACGGGAAAGTCATGAGCGTGCCGGATAAGGCTATGGGACAGTTCTTCCGGCTGGTCACGCGCTGGACACCGGATGAGGTTAAGGAGCTTGAAAAGGGAATGGCGGAGGGTCGCTACCACCCCAGGGACGTGAAGATGAAGCTGGCCCGGGAAATTGTGTCGATCTACCACTCAGAAGAGGCGGCTGTTCTAGCGGAACAGAATTTCATTCGAGTTTTCCAGCAGCACGATCTCCCGGAAGAAATGCAAGAACTTCCTTATCGGCCTGGAATGAGCCTGCTGGAAGCGATGATAAGCGGTTCGCTGGTTATCTCGAAGAGCGAGGGCAGGCGTCTGTGTGCTCAAAATGGCGTGAAGTTTGATGGCAAAATCATGCCGGACATTGATGTGCCGGTACCTGGGCCGGGAGTTCTGCAGGTGGGGCGAAGGCGATTTCTTAAAATCGTTTAACGCGGCTTTGGTAGCCCGAAGATTAGGCAAAACCAGGTACTTGGCGAATAAAAACCTGGTAAGTCTCAGGCGTCATCTTCGAACCACCTTGAGCCATCTGGTCATCACCACCGCCCTTGCCACCGAAAGGCGCAAGCCACTTGTTGAGAACCATCCGGGCTGACTGTTGCGACTGGTTTCCACAAATCACGATAATGGTGAGTTTTGCGCCGTCGTGCGTGAACAAGCAGGCGGTCCCCGGATAAGCTTTCCGCAGCTCTTCCGCCAGTAGGCGCAGCTCGCTGGCTGGACGCCTTTCGAAGAACCTGACCAGGGATAGGGGATTTTGTGTTTTCTGGGCCTCTACAGCCAGAAGTTGGGCTTCGTTTGCCAGGGCTTTACTGCGCAGCTCCTGGATGTCCTTTTGAGCCTGTCTGAGCTGGGATGCCTGGTTATTTATCGCCTGGACCAGGTCATCGGGACGCAAGCTGAACTGGCTGCTCAATGTAGCAACGGTCTCAGATGTCGATGTAAAGAGCTCGTAAGCCTGGAGCCCGGCGACAAAGTGGATACGCAGGTTATCGCGCAAATGTTCGGCGCGGGTGATCTTTAAAACACCAACCTGTCCGGTTGCACTGCAATGGGTGCCCGCGCACGGCGTCCAGTCAAAATTAGTAATTTCGACAATGCGGATCGCTTCGGTGACCGGTGGTTGCTTACGCAAGGGCAGTCCTGCCAGCTCATCCTGGCTGGCGAAAAAGGCGCGCACCAGGCGATTTTCGTAGATCACCTGGTTCGCTAACAACTCAGCATTGTCTATTTGCTCGCGCCCAAGGTCGTTCACCGGCAAATCTAGCGTGCTGGGGGAATAGCCGTTGATATTTGCGGAGATGGTCTCCAGGTTAAACAATTGTAGAAAGCATTGGGTTAACAGGTGTTGACCGGTATGATGCTGTTTGTGGCGCAAGCGGCGCTCCGGATCAATCCTGGCAGTTACTGGTCCGTCAGCGATGGCACGATCGACCAAGTGAATAATCGAAAGCGAGCGGTTCTCGTCTTTGATAACATCAACCACTCTGGCATCGTTAATGAGGCCAGTATCGTGCTCCTGGCCGCCTCCAGTTGGGTAGAAGAACGAGCGGTCGAGGGTGACAGCAAAAAGGCCATTTTTCGGGGGTAGCAAATCCAAAACGTTTGCCTCGAATTCGAGGACATCCGGGTGTTCCATGTAGAGCAAATTATTCATGGTTGAATCCCTCTGTTCAATGGTGGATTATCGAGAGGCGCGCGCCAGCATTTTTGTACCGATTTCCATTGCCAGCTCCGGATTGTTTTGCTCGAGTAAAAGCGCCAGGGCCAGTGGAGGGCGGTCCAAACCGGGAGATCCTGAGGGCAACATGCCGCCGACGAACCAGGTTACAGTTTGATCTGGACCATTCGGCTCTTCCGTGACAATTCCCCAGAAATTTGTGCCTGGAATTTTATGAGATTCGAGAATTAGAGTCTACAGCTTGTTTGTCCAGCTCCACTTGCGCCTGTGATTCTGGAGGTATGGGAATCCAATCCGCCACAGGGGTATCAATTGCTAAAGACATGGTTGCAGGTGGGATTGTCCCGCCATTCGTGATGGCAGCGGCGATACGGGCTATACTTAATGGACTTACCTGAAGAGAATTATTAGAATTGATTAGTGTGACGGGTTCAGGTGTAGGCAAGAGAAGATCTTGTTGTAAAACTGTTGGAAAACCAGCCAGGTAAGATAGTAACTTTTCTGGTGGGGTGTAAGCGCCCTGGGAGGCGCGATTGATCAGAGGAAGAGCTGGATCCGCTAAAAATTCGTCCCATTTTTCATCCAACACATTGGCATCAAAACCAGGATTGGAAATCATAGAAATGATCTCGCCGTTCTGGGCATCCAGCAAGACCATCGCGCCTTGATGTTCAGCCAGGAATTCTTCGCCTGCGGCCTGAAGAGTGAGATCGAGGGAGAGGCGGACGTCAAGCCCGGGAGGCGGCTGGCCGAAAAGGAGATCGTTCCAGGCTATCTGGCGGGCGGGATTGCCTTTCAGGCCTCGCAGGTAAGGATCGAGGGATGCCTCCAGGCCGGACTGCCCGTAGACGGGATGCGTATAGCCAATTATATTGCTCAGGGATGGTTCATAAATGACACGTTGGTAACTGCCAGGTTCGCCTTTGCTGCTGGCGATCAGGGCGCCATGGCGGTCGAGGAGGCTACCCCGGCGCACAAAGCGATCGGCTATCGTTCGACGGGCGTTATCTGTTCGATCGAGTAAAACCTGTCCTCGGACAAAGACCCACCACCCGGAAAGTAAAGCCGCAAGCAGCAAGCCAATGAAAAGAAATCCAGTCGTAGCGAGGTAGGGACGGGGTTTTGCCAACCTGGGTACCGAGTCGTGACTCGGCTGGCTTATTATTAAAAGCAGCATAACGACGATAAAGGAAACCATCAAGGATGAACCCCCATATGAAACAAAAGGCAGGGTCACCCCGGTCAAAGGCAGCAGGCGCAAGTTACCGCCAATGATTAACAGACTTTGAGCGGTCAGGAAGGCAGTTAAGCCGGCTGCCAGGTAGCGTCGGAAATTCCCTCCAGCGTAAATGGCAATACGAAATCCGCGCACACAGAACAAAGCTATCAAAAGAACCAGGCTGACGACCCCCAGGAAGCCCATTTCTTCCGTGATGGCAGAGAAAATAAAATCTGAGTGTGATATAGGAACCAGGGTTGGACTACCAAGCCCTGGACCTCGCCCAATTAATTGACCATTGGCAATTGCGATTAAGGATTGTACGATCTGGTAAGAGCGACCACTGGGATCCAGCCAGGGATTAATCCATGCATCCAGGCGCAGACGCACCACATCGAACAACCAATAACCAGCCAGTCCAGCGGCAAGCAAGCCCACAAAGGCGGCAAAAAGGATTTTCCGCTGACCTGAAGCCATATAGACGATTGTCGCATATAAAAACACAAAGATGCTGGCGGTTCCCAGATCGCGCTGCATAACAAGAAGAACTAATGCCAAACCTGTCATTAATAGGGTTGGCGCAAGCCAGCCAACCAGCGAAACATTCATTGCCGGAGGAAGTCTGACCGGTAAACCACCCGGAAATAAAGGGCGATCCGCGATATAGGCTGCCAGGTAGATCACCAAAAGAAGCTTGAGGGGCTCGGATGGCTGAAGATATATACCACAGCAGCCCAGCCAAAGATCAGGACCTTGTGCTCCGGAGGGATTCGTGCCCAGCAAAAAGGTAGCCGCTGTCAGGACTAATCCTCCAGTCAGTGCCAGGTATTTATATTTACGCAGAAAGCCAAGAATCTGGTATGAACCATATCCCAAGGATGAGAACGATCCCGGAAATAACCAGCCACCCGGTCTGACGCAGGCCAAAATAAGGGTATATACGCCAGATGGTTAATAATCCCCAACCTGATAACAGGCTGGTGACAGGTAGAAGGAAAGGATCCGCATCTACCAGCCTGTGTTTGGATACATAATGGACGGTCCAGAAAACGGCCATCCAGCACGCCCATCCCAACCAATGCTGCCAGAGTAGAGATTCCTGAAAGGAACGGGCACGCACGGCTGGCGAGATGGTCAGGGCAGTTGCATAAAGGGTCAGGAAAATAGAAGATAGGGCCAACAATCGTCCCTGGATATGCTGGCTGGGAGGACGTTTTAACAATTTTATTTTAAGTATTTCCCGACGAGTAATTCGAGTTTTTGTCGAGTTACAAGTGGAATCATCTCGGGATGAGTGATGATTGTATTTTCAAGAGCGCTTCCACAACGGCAGCCACGGGCTATTCTGGGTGAACCAGCCAGATTGAGGATAGCCTGGCGTGAAATTTCGACATTTTGTGCCAGCCTTTGAATGACAATGTCCACGGTTACGGGCGCATCGACCTGGTGCCATACATCGAAATCGGTGACGTGCGCCATGACGGCAAAACACATCTCCGCCTCCCGTGCAAGGAACGCCTCAGGAGCCGTGTTCATACCAATGATCGACATTCCCCAGGTGCGAAAAACTTGTGATTCGGCCTTAGTCGAAAAGCGCGGCCCTTCGATAGCGAGAAATGTGCCACCTTGGTGTATGGTGGCGCCGGTCTTTTGAATGCTCTCTAGAAGGTGATGGGAGAGCTCCGGGCAAAATGGATCGGCAGGGCTGATGTGGGCAGCCAGCCCTTCTCCAAAAAAAGTTCGCTTGCGGTCCTTCGTAAAGTCGAATACCTGGTCCGGTACGACCAGGTCTCCAGGTGCATAATCTTCCCGCAGGGAACCGACGGCGTTGACGCTGACGACCTGGTTTACGCCTAACATTTTTAACGCAAAAAAATTTGCTCGAAAGTTGATCTCGCCGGGGAGGATTGTATGCCCGCGCCCGTGCCTGGCCAGAAAAACAACCCGCCTTTCAACCAGGGTGCCAACCACCAGAGGAGTACTGGGTTTCCCAAAAGGAGTATCCAGGTCATACTCTTTGACGTCAACCAGGCCTGGCATCGAATATAAGCCAGTTCCGCCTATCACTGCCAGTTCAACTGTTTCTAACATATCTCCTCCTGGTTCAATCTCAGCATGTTTCATTCGATTTTAACACTGAATATAAGCTCGCCAAAACGGAGCTGATCCTGGGTGGTAAGGACAACTGGTGAAATCACGGGGTCTTCATTTAAATATGTACCATTTGATGATTTTAAATCTTCAATCCACCATTGCCCATGGTGATACTGGAAACGGGCATGCCTGGCAGAGAGCGTTCCATGGTCAAAATGAAAATCGCAGGCTGAATCCCTGCCAACATATACTTCTGCCTGGGAAGAGCTGGCAGATATCGAAGGAACCTGATTGAGTGTCAGAGTCAGTTTTGGGGCTCGCAATTCCGAAACTTTTTTCGCTTGAAAGCGCAGGTCACGCCAGAGATTCCATAACGCCCAGCACACGAACACCAGAAGGGCTACCGCCATGGCCAGGCGCAGAACTAAAAAGATATAAGCACTCACTTTTTATATTCGATTTTTGCTAACTCGGCTGTGTCCCCCGGCTGCTCCTGCCCGTAGACCAGGGGAACGCTGCCTATTAAAATTACATCGCCCGGTTTTAGAGTCTGCTGGTGAACCAGGCGGCCGTTCACCCTGGTGCCATGGGATGAATCCAGGTCGAAAATCATATATGCGCCGTTGACAGCGCGAAGCTGGGCATGCAAACGGGAGACGCGTTGATCCTGCAGTACCAGGTGGTTATCGTCCCTGCGGCCGATATTCATGACTGGCAGATTCAATGGGATTATGTCCGTGCCATCGACGATCAGGAAGGCACTCTGAGGTATCGCAGCTTCCTCACCAGGGATTTGTACACCTTCAGTCGGGGTGAGGTCCTGGAGGCTGTCATGGGCATACACCCGGATTTCGCCTGCAGGAACCCGAGGGTCATTTTCGATGCGGATGACAACGGGTCCGGAAAAGGTGTACCCTGCTTCCTGGCCGGTTTCTTTAATAAACTGGGTAAGCTGATCGAGGTTTTCTGTTTGAACAGTCTGGGAGCTGCCGTCCGCCGGATTGAGCGCCAGGATGTACAGGTTCGGCGCCAGGAAGGATGAATTGGGTCCAGAACGGCTGTTGGCATGCATGGCTTCTACCAGGCGAGTGGCCAGGTCCATGCGCCCGATAGATGGGAATAGGCGCGCTACTGTTCCTTCAACCAGGTGCTGCAACCTGGTCTCCAGGTGAAGCAGTGAAATTTTCATAAACCCGATTCTAGCACAGGTTTTTAGCAAATCGAATAATTTTAGAAGACAAACACTTCAGCATTATCTTCGATCAATGCTCATTGGTACATTAACCTTCTTCAGTAGATCATAGATTACGGTCTCAGTTGTTTCACCACTCATGGCATTTTCCGGGTTAATGATCATGCGATGAGCAAGGCAAGCCACAGCCAGGTGTTTGATATCGTCAGGTATGACGAAATCCCTGCCTTGCATGGCAGCGTATGCCTGTGAAGCGTGAAAAATTGACAGGCTTCCCCGTGGACTGGCGCCTAAATATAAAGCCGGGTGGTTGCGAGTATGTTGCACCAGATTCAAAATGTATTGACGAACACTTTCTACAACATGGACCTGGCGAACCTGGTGTTGTAGTTCTAATATTGCCGATCCATCAACAGCCTGTTGTAATGTGTTAATCGGATGGGAATGTTGTTGCATCCGCATCATGGCATCTTCATCTGTCATTTCCGGATAACCGATCTTCATGCGGCAAAGAAAGCGATCCATTTGGGCTTCTGGCAGCGGGAAAGTACCTTCAAACTCGATCGGATTCTGGGTTGCCAGGAGAAGAAACGGGTCTGGTAAGGGGTAGGTCGCACCATCGACAGTGACCTGACTTTCGCCCATCGCTTCTAACAAGGCGCTTTGCGTTCGGGGGGTAGCCCGATTTATTTCATCGGCGAGTAAAATATTTGCAAATATCGGTCCAGGCTTGAATTGGAATTCACGCGTAACCTGGTTAAAAATGGTAACTCCGGTTACCTCACCAGGAAGCAGATCAGGTGTACATTGAAGCCTTTTAAATCCCAGACCGGTTGTGATGGCAAGAGCTCTTGCCAGCATCGTTTTGCCTGTCCCTGGTACATCTTCAATTAATACGTGCCCTTCGCATAATAGTGCAATTACCAGCAACTCGATGGCTGCTCGTTTCCCTACAATAACATTTTCGACACGATCCATAACGGCATGGGTAAAATTTTGGACATCATACAAAGTCATTGCAAGAACTACAGCCTCCTTCCATTCGTTGTTTTTCGTTGCCTGCTATCAGTGTTTTTCGGCAAAATTAATCCGGTAAACAGTTTTTTGATTTTTTGGTTTTCATCTTTCCAAATTTCAAGCAACCATAAGCCACGTAAGCGCCATCTTAAGAATTTCCATTGATCCAAGAAATGCGAAGTTGAAAAATTTCCATCCAAAGGATGATATACCAGATAGACAACCTGATTGATGATTGACTGGGTATCTCTGACCATAGAATTGTTTTTTAGTCCCACAGTATTCCGATGAGATAAGGATTGTATGCTTGACACAAGTGAATCCGAAAATTCATAAGGTGTCTCACCTGATTCCACAGGGATACTTAAGGAGCGTACCATATCGTCTTAACCTGCGGTAAATTTCGATTGCTGTCGATTGCGGCGGCAACCTTCTTAATTTTGCGCCATCATAAACTATCCAGGCGATAAAAATTAATAATATGAAACCGGTTCCCGCCAGGCCAATAATTCCAGAAGTAAATTGGGTGTTGCCCTTTTGTATCACCAACCTTTCCTCTGGATGTGCAGATGGAGATGAGCTTTCCGGTATAGTCAATTCTAAACTAAGGATTGATGGGCGAGCAGAGGTTGGCTCAAATGGCATCCAGCCAATGCCGGGGAAGTACACTTCTGCCCAGGAATGTGCATCCGCTTGAGTGATGATGAAGCGTCTTAACTTAATATCATAAGTTCCCGAGGCATAACCGGTTACAAAACGGGCTGGGATGCCTGCAGCACGTGCCAGTACCACCATCGCAGATGCATAGTAGTCGCAGTAACCTTTTTTAGAAATAAACAGAAAATCATCCACCAGGTCCTGAGAAATGGATGGCCGATCGACCTCTAAAGTATATTCATATGTGCGAAGATACTTTTCAATCGCCCTTACCCGGTCGTATGGGGTTGGTGCGGTGGCTGTGAGATGAATTGCCAGTTCTTTCACCCGTGACGGAATATCCGAAGGCAGTGCCAGGTAGTGATTCTGGATCCAATCAGGATAAATTGATCCTGCTGCGTTTAAAATGCTTTCACCAGCAACCGGAAAAAGAGAGGTAATTTCGTAGGCGCCTTTACCTTCGGTTTGAATCCCAAATAAATCTTGCGGAGTACGCCACGCCATAATTCCAGGAACATTGACTGTTACAGGCTCTCCAAATGCGTAGATGGTGCGATCTTCTCCGGGATACAGGCGCACTTCCTGCCGAACCAGGATATGCCCTGGGGAGTCGCCTGGCTGGAAGATGTGTCCCGCTTCAAAAGTATCACTATATAAAGTACTGGAACTCCATCCATAACCTGTGTATGTATCGTAGGTGTAGCCACGCCAATAAAACGATGACGGTTGGATAATTTTAGCGATCGATTGCAGCTCCGCAACCTCCACAGACATTACCTGAATATGCTGTAACTCTGGCCCTGATCCGATCAGGTGATCACGCGGAAGGCCGGGATCAATGTAAGTTGAGAAGGAGTCAGGGATTGTTTTAGTTGCGGGTTGAATACCAAGAGATGCAGCAAGGCTGGTATCTGCTTGATATGTTGGTTCCCTTCGAAATATTGACCAACTTAATATGCGTTGTAAGGAAAGCGAAGAGATAAAAGCGGAAAAAAATACAATACCTATTGTGGAATAAATGGCAAAGCTCATTATTTGCCGGTATTTCCTTTCAGGATATGGAATACCAGAAGAATTCCAATGTTGTTCTTGTTTGAAATACTGCACCACAGCAATGAGGATAAGCGTTGTTCCAAGGATAAGACTTACGGAAACTGGGGAGATGCGCGTGTAGGAAAGGGTGCCCAGATATAATAATAGAAGCGGGCTAATCGCAAGTAAAGAATTAAGGCTCCTACAAATCACCCACCCAGCCCAGGCTGATACCGACCAAATGACCATACACCAGGCAACCATGACTGCCACCGGGTCGATGACCGGTTGTCCAATAACGAATCCTCGTATCCAGGAAGCGATCCTGTAGGTCACAGTCCATAAGGAAGTTATTGTTTGTGGTATTAGCTCGCTCTGTGAAACATAATCTATTTGAAAATTGAGCAAAGGTGTTTGGGTGTGATTTGAATACATATAAAAAGAAGAGAAAACTGGCAGGATTTTCCCCTTTAAATCCGTGGTAAATAATAAGGGGACAATTAATCCAACCGTCAGAAGGATTAATAAGGACCGCCAGGCTGATAATCGTAAGATTCCCAGGAAATACCCGGACAGCAGACCAGCTATTAAAATAAACCAAAGGAAAGCCCAGTCATTTGCAAGTAATACTTCAGATATTCCTGCAGTCGAGAGTGTTAATAGGAAAAAAAGCAGAAGATAAATAATAAACTTTGCACTCATTCTTAAGGGCTTTTTAGCTGCCTGACTAGTGATCGTCACCATTAGATTTAACGTGTGAATATGCTTCCGATAGCAGAGCCCCAGGAACAGCATGATATGGAAGCCTGTTGTGGGCTAAGATTGAGGTGATTTTTCGATGACCAAGGGAACCCTTTGCATTATTATCGATAAAATCATCTGGATTGATGAGTAAAACTATCACATTCCCGTGGCTGCAATGTTTTTTAATCCTGGCAATCCATTTTGCATCAGACGAAGGTGTTATTATGATTGCCGTTGCTGACTGGGGTGGGGGTTTTAATGTAAATAACTCATCTAATGAATGGTTGCCAGCCTCTGCCATTGCCAGTGCGCGTAAAATCTGCCAGCGCTGAGTGGAGGCAGAACTCGGTTCCAACCAAACGAGTTGGGGACCCGCGAATGCTAAACCGATCCGGCGATGTTCCTCCAACCCACGAACTGCAAGGGAGGCTGCCAGGACGATGACTAGCTCTAATGTTGAGTTAAGGGCTTGCCCGGTTTGAGTGAAGTGGTCAAGGTCGGGAAAAATCCACCAGTCTCTGGATTTGGCAAATTCGAGCTGCCTGACGATCAAGTTATCGAAGTGTGCTGAAGCAGGCCAATGAATATAACGAAGGCTGTCTCCTGGGACATATTCACGCACGCCTCCATCGCTGACATCGCGTTCAATAACCCCTCGACGGCGGGATTCGTTGCCTGCAAATCCTCCGGTTGCGATCTTTAATTGGTTAACAGTCAGCAATGGCGGGGTGATCAGGATCGAACTGGAATGTGCATCAAATAATGTTAAAGTGAAAATACCAAATGGATCTCCACAGCGAATTCGGGTTGGACCAAGTGTATACAGTCCACGTTTCTTAAAAACGTAACTCAGATACCGAGTCCGGGACGAATGACGTGCCACGTCAGAGACCAACCGGACCGGTGTTTCCAGGGAGGAAGATGAATCGGTGACCTCAATCCAGATCGCGGGGAACCACCCGTTGTTAACAAGTTTTAGTTTTTCTGGAACAGATTGTCCGGCTGCGGCCCATGCCTGGTGGATATTTCGTTCGATCGTTAGATTACGTTCCAACGAATGGATCCAGACCGCGGCGAACAACCATGCCCCTGCGAACCCAAAGAAAAATGATAACCAGCCGCGATAACCGGTGAGGAAATAGAGTGTTAGAAAAAAGACAATCAATAATGGCAAAAGCCGCAGGTTGAACCGACGTTCGACCTGTCTCTGATCGGTTTTTGACAGAAAAATACTGGGTAGGGTGCCTTTATGATTACCCAATCTTATCCCTGACGGGAACGATCTTTGCTTATTTACTCAGCTAACTTGCTTCATCAGTTCTTCGGCAAAATGACATGCAGAAAAGTGCCCAGGACGCAGCTCGCGTGGGAGGGGTTCTTCCTGCGCACATTTTTCACGAGCTATCGGGCAACGGGGGTGAAAATGGCATCCGGGTGGCGGATCGATAGCATTCGGAATTTCACCAGGAGGCATAGGTTCGGTGCGGCGATGACGCGGGTCAGGAACAGGAACAGCTTCAAGCAAGGCGCGCGTGTAGGGGTGAAGAGTGTGCTGGTAGACTTCAGCCAAGGGTCCAAATTCGCAAAGCCTGCCCAGGTACATGATGGCAATCCGATTACATATGTACTTTGCTGTCGCCAGGTCATGGGTGATGAACAGGTATGTCAGGTCGAATTCTTTCTTCAGCTCCATCATCAAATCTAACAATAGCGCTCTTACCGAGACATCCGCCATCGCAATGGGTTCATCCGCAACAATGAGCGCAGGATTGGTCACCAGGGCGCGCGCCAGAACCACTCTTTGGCGCTGCCCTCCCGAAATCTGGTGAGGGAAAAGGTCGTAAAAAGCGGTGGGAGGGTTCATGCCAACCGCTGATAGGATATCCAGCACCTTCTTGCGCCGTGCAGCAGGCGTAAGGGCAGGCAGGTGAATTTGTGCAGGATGCTCAATCGCCTGGCCAATCGTCATGCGGGGATTTAACGAAGCCAATGGGTCCTGAAAGACAACTTGCATGCGCGAGCGCAACCGGCGCATTTCCTCTGCGGGAAGGCTGCCCAGGTCGATGCCATCAAAAAAAACTTTCCCAGAGGTTGGTTCGAAAAGACGCAAGACCAGCCGGCCGACTGTTGATTTTCCGGATCCACTTTCCCCGGCAAGTCCAAATACTTCACCCTTGTGAATGGAAAAGCTGACACCGTCGACAGCTTTTACCGAAGGTATGTGACCACGAGTTAATATGCTGGCAATCAATCCTGAGTGCACAGGGAAGTGCTTCGTTACATTTTCGAGGCGGACGAGCTCGGTTTCCAGGTTAAAGTCCTTTGCGGATCCCGGTGAGGCAGTTGCTAAAGCTGTGTCAGTCATGGGTTGGATCCGTTTCTTTTGCAGGAGCCTGGTAAAGCCAGCAGGAAGCCAGATGTCCGGAATCAACCTCCGACAGGAGTGGAAGTTTTTCCCGGCATATGTCCATCACGTATGGGCAGCGAGGGTGAAAACGACATCCAGCAGGCGGGTGGAGTAAATCTGGAGGTGCTCCAGCCATTTTATAGAGTTCCCCTTCATCCAACTTGATGTTTGGAACCGACCGCAACAATCCCTGGGTATAGGGGTGCCTGGGTTCGCCAAATACCTCATAAATTCCACCAACTTCAACCAGTTGTGCAGCATACATCACGGCGACACGGTCTGCAACTTCTGCAACGACACCGATATTGTGGGTAATCATCAAAATAGTCAGGCCGAACTCTTTCTGCAAAGCCTTGAGCAGGTCTAGGAATTTTGCCTCAACGATAACATCTAGAGAAGTGGTTGGCTCATCGGCGATCACCAGCTTTGCCCGCAATGCCAGGGCAAGGGAAATCATCACTCGCTGGCGCATGCCTCCCGACATTTGGTGCGGATACTCAGCCAACCTTTCGTTGCGGATTCCAAGCCGTTCCATTAATTTTCCAGCCCTGAGCATGGCATCAGCAGTCGACACTTCTGGCTCGTGGGTCTGGATCGTCTCAATGAGATGTTCCTGGATCCGTTGAACCGGGTTGAGAGATGTCATGGGGTCCTGGAACACCATGCCAATTTCAGCACCACGCACGTCAGGCATTTCTTGGTCGGACAGAGCCATTAAATCGCGGCCATCAAACCAAAGCTCCCCACCTGTTATTCTAGCCTGGCCAGATGGCAAGCGCATTAAGGCTTTCCCCAGGGTGGATTTCCCGCATCCAGACTCACCCACCAATCCGAGTATCTCACCTCGGCGGATGTTCAGATTAAAATCATCTACCGCCTTTACAGAACCGGCACGGGTGAGATATTCGACATTCAGGTGTTGAATTGAAAATAAGATGTCTTCTGGCATTACCGTTCTCTCAGTTTAGGGTTGAATATCTCCATCAAACCCTCTCCCATCAATGTAAAGGCAAGCACAACCAGCATGATCGCAAATCCCGGGAATGAAATCAACCACCAGGCAGTTTGAATATAACGCTGACCTCGAGCTAAATCAATGCCCCAATCGGCAATCGTGGGTGGCAAGCCAAGCCCGAGAAAAGATAAGCCAGCGCCAGTCAAGATTGCATCAGCAACATTAACCGAAAAAATGATCGCTACGGATGGAATGACATTTGGAAAAATGTAGCGCCGCAGAATTTCCATCCTACGGGCTCCAATGCTCCGAGAGGCTTCAATATAAACTTCCTCCTTGACGGAGAAGGTTTGACCACGCACAATGCGATAGTATGTTGGAATATATAGGACCGCGATCGCAACAATTACGTTGATTACACTTGGACCCAACACAGCCGTGATTGCGATGGCCAAAATCAAACCAGGAAATGCATACAGGCTGTCCATCAACAAGCTCAGGTAGCGATCGAATGAGCCACCGATATAGGCCGCAAGAAGGCCCAAGGGGACGCCTATCACCAAAGCTGCTATCGAGGAGCTGAATCCAATTAATAGAGCAACCTGTGTGCCCCAAATTAACCGGCTCCAAACGTCCTGCCCCAGCTCATTGGTCCCCATCAAGAAACCTCCCGATGAGGCGGTTTCACCAGTGATACTTTCCCCTGTACGCAATCCCGGGTAATTGACTGACGCTTCTCCAAAAGTGGTGGATTGAACGACAGCAGCCTGGGCTTCTCCATCCAGAACAGCCTGCAAAGTTTCTTCAAATGAGCTATATCGTTCGATCCGGGTGCGTAACCGGAGACCCTCCGCCTCATTTTTTAGCTGGTCGTCTAACTCTTGAGCTTGTTGACGTAGCGCGCTGGCAGTGGGTAAACCTTGTTCAACTGCGATGATTGGACGGGATGAACTGCCGGCTACGGCCAGATCACGCAGGTTGTTTATCGTTGAATTTACCGGGACTACCAGGACTGGAACCGGTGGATATTCTCCTGGGGCTAAAAAACTTGACCCAACGATCTCGTGAGAACCGTAAGGCGCAAAAAGACCAGGAAGAATCGCCAGAAGGATGAAACCGACCACCATGACTGCTGAAATGGCCACGAACCACCAGTCAGCGCCATACCATTTTCGGGCTCCCAGGATTTGCCTGGCGAATCCCACTTTTTTTAAGTCCTGCTCCCAGGGGGCGATTTCGGTAAATTCTTCGGGTAGCTGATCGTTCGAAAGTGACATAATTTAATACCTTACCCTTGGATCGACCAGCGAATAAATGATATCCACGGCCAGGCTGATTAACGCTACCAATAAGGCAAACACGGCGATCACACTTTGAACCGCGTTGTAATCCCGCATAGCGATACGCTCTACCAGGTACCTGCCCATCCCAGGCCACGAAAACACAGTTTCGGTTAACACTGCGCCTGCAAGTAAAATGGCAACCTGCAATCCTATCAGGGTGATGACGGGGATCATCGCATTCTTTAATGCGTGACCATAGACCAACACGCGTTCTCGGATACCACGCGCCCGGGCTGCAGAGATATAGTCAGCGTGAAGTGTCTCAATGACGTTGATTCGTGTCAGGCGAACGAAGACCCCTGAGAGAATTAAACCAAGGGTTACCGTAGGTAAAATCAGGTGGGCCAAGACTGAGCCAAGCGCCAGCCAATTTCCACTGATGATCGCGTCGATCGTATATATATTTGTGGTTGTCTCGAGTGTTGTGCCGATGACGGGATCAATTCGCCCTGAGATCGGCAACCAACCTAACCTAACCCCAAACAAGAGCTGCAGCATTAAACCCAACCAAAAGATTGGCAGCGAGTAGATTACGACGGAATAAATCCTCCAGCCATAATCTGAAGCTTTCTTCCGCCTGGCCGCAGCATAGGCTCCTCCAAAGACCCCAATCACCAGGGCCAGGAATGCGGCCGGGGTAACCAATTCCAGGGTGGCAGGGAAGCGTTCACTCATTTCGTCAACTATTCGCCGGTGCCCCCCAGTTAATGAATTGCCAAAGTCCAGGGTGATGATACTTTTAAGAAAGTTGCCGTACTGAACCAGGATCGGGTCGTTGATACCGAGCTGTTCCCGAATTCTCGCGATCATTTCTGGGGTCCCCTTAGGACCTAAGGCCGAGGTAACCGGGTCGCCAGGTAAAATACGCATGATGAAAAATACCAGCGTGGCCAGGATGAATACCATGGGTAAGGTTAAAGTTACCCGGGTAAGAATGAAACGGCGCAGACCCGTAGAACCAGTCAGGAATATATAAGCCAGACCGATGAGCGCAGGTATACCGAAAATCAGGGCGATGATCGCGATTGGTGACAAGTTAAGTTAATTGTACTGGAAATACATCAAAAAGGGGCGGGTTGCCCCGCCCCTTCTTGTTTATCGTCAAAACCGGTTATGGGGTTTTTGTCAGTGTAGAGTAGTTGAACTCGAGGGTAGGTCCGATGTTCAAGGTCTCCGGTGATGCAAAGGAGGCAGAACCTGCGATACCCGGCCGGTAAGTGATGTGCTCGGCGATGATGAACAGGGGGAGAGTTACAACCAGGTCAGCGTAGACTTCCTGGGCCTGCTTGTAGAGCTCTTCGCGTGCGGCAACATCCGCCTCGACATCTGCTTGAGCCAGAAGGTCAACCAGCTTGGCGGCTGTCTCGTTGATCGGTTCACCAGTGGTGCTGCCTTCAGCGGCCAGGGCCACGTTTGTTCCAAGCCCACCATTGAAGACGAAAGGATCCAGGTAGTTGGAGGAATTGGGGTAATCGAAGAACCAACCCAGGACGCCAGCGGCATAGGATTCACCGCCAGTCAGTGCAGTAATGTAGGTGCTCCACTCTTGCGCCTGCAGGTTTACCTGGATCGCTCCAGTTGCCTCGAGCTGTTTCTTGATGAGTTCCATCCAGGCAGCGGTTTCTGCGCCATAGTGTTCTGGCGGGTACCAGAGATCAAGCACCAACATGTTCTCAGGAGTGTAGCCCGAAGCGCTCAGGTATTCATTTGCCAGATCCAGGTTTGGCGAGGCATACAAAGTATCGAACGCTTCGGTTGCTCCCAGGAATCCAGGCGGAACCATGGAGTACAAAGGTGAAGCCTGACCACTGTAGACGACATCTGAAATTTCATCCCGATCGATGGCGGCAGCAACAGCCTTGACGACGTTGGGATCGTCCATGGGTGCGAAGGTGTGGTTGATGATCAGGTAGCGGATGGGACCAGCGTCGATTTTGTTGACCGAAAGGTCGGCGACTTCCTCGAGGCCAGCAATCAGCTCAGGACCCAAGAAACGCCAGGCGATATCGATCTCGCCATTCTGGACGGCCAGGGAAAGGGTCTGCGGGTCGGCGAAGTAGCGGATGATGACCTGATCGACCTGAGGCGTCATCTCACCGGTGTAGTTGGGGTTCGGCTCGAGAACGACTTGCTCAGCCTGTTTGTACTGGCTGATGAACCAGGGGCCAACACCATAGACCGGGGCTTCTGGGAACAGGTTACAGCCTTCGGCGGTGAAGGTATCGGGGTGCGACGGAATGTAGGGTGCACCGGCGAGAATCTGGCTGAAGAAACCATACGGTCCCTTAAGTGTAAAGACGATAGTCTCCTCATCCGGAGCGGTGATGCTTTCCACATAGGGAACTGCTAACGAGCTGGCAACGCCGTTGGGGCAAGTTGCGCCTGGGCCAATGGTGAGCAAGCGGTTGAGCTGCTGTGCATACAGGGATGCAGTCAGTTCCAGACCGTCGGCGAATTTGATCCCAGGGCGCAGCTTGAACGTGTAAACCAGACCGTCCTCGGAGATGGTCGGCATTTCTGCTGCCAGGCCAGTGACCAATTCGGTCGTTCCGGGCTTCCACTTTAGCAGGCCTTCACCGGTGTTCTTGATCAACTCCCAGTCGTGGACCGCGTAAGCATCTGCGGGGTCAAGACTGGCAATTGTGTCGGTAACACCAATGATGATTGTGTTCTTTTCAGGAGCCGGCGGTTCAGTAGCCACAGGCTCTTCGGTAGCGGCTGGCTCTTCGGTAGCAACAGGCTCTTCTGTAGCGACCGGTTCTTCAGTGACAACTGGCTCTTCGGTTACAGCAGCGGCCTCTTCTGGTGTGGCGATTGGCTGCGAAACCTCAGGTGCACAGGCTGCCAGAAGCATGCTGAAAATCAGCACGATCACGGCAAAAACAAAAAACTTCTGGTGTTTCATGATTTTCTTCTCCTCATCGAATTAGTGAACTGTACGAATGGCGTTAGGATAGTTCTACATTCTGTAGGGATTGGCCTCCTTTCGCAAGATATAAGCGGTAATTATACCCCAGTGAAATGACCTGTCAATAGTATTTCCTGGATAATTAAAAGGTTCATTAAACAAACGTTATAATTGATTAATGAATTCTGATCGAGGCTACCGGGAGATTGCGCATACGGCGGATTGGGAGCTGGAGGCCTGGGCGCCAGACCTGGCAGGCTCTGCTAGAGCAATCGGCGATGGGTATGGTCGCTTTCTGCGGTGCAGTCCTGTCCTCGAACAACAGCCAGGTGGAAACACTCGAGATTCGCGGTGAAGATCCTGAATCTTTACTGGTTGGATTTCTTTCGGAACTGCTTTACATCCAAGAAACTCGAAGATGGGGATTTGAGAAAGTGTCGGTCAGGATTTCAGGGAAAATGTTGAGTGCTCGGATGGTGTTAAGGGAATTAGTCTCAATCCAAAAAGAAATTAAAGCAGTGACCTGGCATAACTTAAAAATCGAGGTTCATGAAGGTGTTTGGAAGGTAAGGATCGTTTTTGATGTGTAATAGAGGTGCGAGATGGTGAACTTGAAAGACCTGACCAGAATTAACGATTACGAGTGGGAAATCCCGACCAGTCATCGCCACGATATGAAGGTGCCGGTGCGTATATTCGCCACGCGGAAGCTGCTAGAAAAAGTCTTGGATGACAATTCCCTGGAACAGGCGGTGAACTCAGCGACCTTGCCAGGATTGGTAGGGCATGTCGTGGTCATGCCGGACATGCACCAGGGATATGGCTTCCCAATTGGTGGGGTGGCGGCCACGCGCCTGCCAGGAGGGGTTATATCGCCCGGAGGGATTGGATACGACATCAACTGCGGGGTGCGTCTGCTGGGATCGCAAATCCGAGTGGAAGACGCTTACGCCCATATGGATGCCCTGGCCATGGCGCTTGATCATTACTGCCCGAGCGGAGTGGGCGGAAAAGGGCACGTCCGGCTAGACGAGAAGGGGATCGAGCGAGTTTGCAGGGAAGGGGCTAACTGGGCGGTAAAAAACGGTTTTGGGAGCGAAAACGACCTGCGGCGCACCGAAGAGAGCGGCAGGCTGGAAGGGGCTGACCCAGGCAAGGTCAGCAAACGCGCCATCGAACGCGGATTACCCCAAATGGGTACGTTAGGGGCCGGCAATCACTTCATCGAAGTCGACCAGGTCGACCAGGTTTTCGACCTTGAAGCTGCCGGGGTGATGGGCATTAGCGAGGGCTGCCTGGTCCTGCAAATTCACTGCGGCTCGCGGGGCTTCGGGCACCAGGTATGCACGGATTATGTACAGGAATTCCAGGATGCTGTACGGCGATACGGTATCCAATTGCCTGATCGAGAGCTGGTATGTGCACCGCTAGACTCGCCTGAAGGTCAAAACTACCTGGCGGCGATGCGGTGCGCGGCTAATTATGCCTTTGCAAACCGGCAGGTTCTGGCACACCAGGCAAGAGCAGCGTTTGAGAGCGTGCTGGCCGGTAAGGTGAAAAACCATTATTTGCACCAGGTCTACGATATTGCCCATAACATGGGGAAAATTGAAACCCACTGGATCCAGGGCGAGCGCATGACCGTCTGCGTTCACCGGAAGGGAGCCACCCGGGCGTTTGGACCTGGATCGCCTGAACTTCCGGCAGAATACCAGGCGATCGGCCAGCCCGTGCTGGTACCTGGCAGCATGGGAACGGCGTCCTGGGTGCTGGTTGGCACCCAGGCCAGCATGGAACGTTCCTTTGGCTCAAGCTGCCACGGTGCAGGTAGGGTAATGAGCCGTCACCAGGCCAAGAAAACCATCAAGGGCGACCGCTTGAAACAAAAGCTGAGCGAGGACGGTATCGTCGTACGTGCAGGTTCCCTGGCCGGGTTGGCTGAAGAAGCCCCCCAGGCTTATAAGGATGTTGACCAAGTTGTAGAAACGGTGGTCGGCGCTGGAATCGCGCGTAAAGTCGCCCGTTTACGTCCGCTGGCAGTAATTAAAGGTTAAAGCCAGCTACTGGGTAATAATCTGAGAGAGAAAGAGCTTGGTGCGCGCTTCCTGGGGGTTCTGAAAGATCTGCTGGGGAGTGCCAGTCTCGACAATTAAACCCTGGTCAAAGAAATACATTCGGTTCGCGACCGAACGGGCAAACCCCATCTCGTGGGTAACCACAACCATGGTCATCCCGCTTTTTGCCAGGGAGATCATCACCTGAAGCACTTCATTGATCATTTCAGGGTCGAGGGCAGAAGTGGGCTCGTCAAACAGCATTATTTTTGGCTGCATAGCCAGGGCACGGGCAATGGCAACCCGCTGTTGTTGCCCGCCGGAAAGCTGGAGGGGGTATTTCCATGCCTGCTCGGGAATACCAACCCTTTCCAGTAGCTGCATACCGATTTCTTCGGCTTTTGTTTTCGACCATTTACGCACCTGTACTGGCGCCAGGGTGATATTATCCATCACGGTCATGTGCGGGAAGAGATTGAATTGTTGGAAGACCATCCCTGTCTCCATGCGCACTTGTTCGATATTGCGCATATTCGTATTCAATTCAATCCCATCGACAACGATCTCTCCCTCATCGTGTTCTTCCAGGCGGTTAATACAGCGAATAAAGGATGATTTGCCGGAACCCGATGGTCCGAAGATCACGATCACCTCACCTTTGAACACGTCGAGTGTTATGCCTCGCAGGGCATGGAAATTGCCATACCATTTTTGGACGTTGCGGGCTTTTATTATCGGTTCAGTCTCGTAGTCAATGGATACTTGTGTTTGTACCTGGGCGTGCGCCATTGGAATTCTCCAATCTTTATGAATCCCCAGGTACTCGTGCAATCGGGTAAACCCGGGCTTGGGTGAGATCGATCAAAGCGGAAACCGGCAAGCGGATGTTCAACCCGCGTTGGCCTCCAGATATGATGATCTCTGGATGAACCTGGATAGAGGAATCAAGTATAACTTGAAATCCTTTATTGAGAAGTGCCAGCGCTGAAATACCACCAGCCTGTAACCCTGTCAGGTTTTCAGCTTCCTTCTCGGTGGGCAGGTTTATTTTTTTTTCCCCCAGCGCGTTCGCAAGCGCTTTCAGGTCAACATCAAAAGGACCTGGCACAAGCGCCAGAAGGGGTTTGCCTCTCGCCAGGCGGGTGACCACGATAGTCTTATAAACAATAAGCGGATCTACCTGGAGAATCCTGGCTATATCGATGGCGGAATATTTTTGCGCGAGAAACTCATACTGGTGGTAAGGTATGCGCCGTGAATCCAAAAGACGTGTAATGTTCGTCTGGGTCATGCGACTGTGCGGATAAATAAGATACCGCCGCGCCCGT
>CAVXWV010000021.1:0-8567 GCA_963765565.1 uncultured Chloroflexia bacterium | reverse complement strand
TGTGCTATACAAAATTTAACTTGCTTACAGGAGATGTTCTTCGCAGGAAATAGACTGTTCATAAAAGCAAAATACGGATAGATAGCGCATTTGAAACAGGAGGAAAATAAAATGAGAAAAACAGCGTTAATCCTGAGCATGTTCGTGATCGCGGCTCTGGCTGTGGGGGTTTTTACAGTTCCTGCCCAGGCGTTCGATAAAGACCGCTGGGTAGATGAGATAGACGATACCTGGGATGCCGATGGGTTTTGTGATTTTACGTAGGAGCGCCTAAGCAGGTACTTAATGACTGTGTCTTCAGGGATATCTCACAAAGAGCGTTCGATATGACATGGAAGGGGGTGGGCACGATGAATTGCTTCCGCCCAGAGAGCATCTGTCACCCCGAAATTCATTCCACTCACCGCTTATATGCGCTGTTCGGCGGTTTTTTGTTGCGATGGATTAAGAGACGCCTCTATACTGTAAGCATCAGAACTGGAGGTGTTTTATGTTACACAATGCCATCGAGGTGCAGAACCTCACACACCATTACGGGCAGGTGCAGGCCCTGGACCAACGTCAGCTTTACGGTCGAAGCCGGCGAGGTCTTCGGTTTTCTCGGACCGAACGGCGCCGGGAAGACGACGACCCTGCGCATCCTCACCGGCCAGCTCCGCCCATCTTCCGGACAGGCGCGGGTGGCGGGCTGCGACGTGGTGAACGAGCGCGAGCAGCTCAAGCCGAGGATCGGGGTGGTCTTCGAGCGCCAGAACCTTTACGAGCGGCTCTCGGCGCGCGAAAACCTGGCCTTCAGCGCCGGACTCTACGGGGCGCCGAGAAAGAACATCGATGAAGTCCTGGCGTCTGGTCGGGCTGGCAGGAGCGCGCCGGCGATCCCTTGAAGAACTACTCCAACGGGATGAAGCAGCGCCTGCTGATCGGGCGCGCCCTGCTGCACAAGCCGCAGGTACTCTTCCTGGACGAGCCCACGCGCGGCCTGGACCCGAACATCAGCCGCGAGATCCGCTCCCTGGTGGCGGCCCTCGGCCAGCAGGGGGTCACCATCTTCCTGACCACCCACTACATGGAGGAAGCCGACCGGCTGTGCCGCAGGGTGGCTATCCTAGACCGAGGGCCGTATCGTCGCCCTGGACGAGCCGGAGCGCCTGAAAGCGGCTTATCCCTTGGGTGGGAAACCCACGCTCGAAGACGTCTTCGTCCACCTGACCGGCCGGGCGCTCGCTGACGCCCAGGCAGAACCCTGGAGGGTATAATGAAAACCGTGAAACCCACTTTCCTGGAAAGGCTGAGGATTACCTGGGTCATCGCCCGTAAAGACTTGCGCGAGGCGGTCAGGAACAAGAACACCCTGACCGTGATCGCGGCGGCGTTCTTCATCGTCGTCCTGTACCGGGTGCTGCCCGGCCTATCCAGCGGTATCCATGCCCCGGAATTGATTGTCTACGATCCGGGCGCTTCGCAGATTGTAGCCCGAATGGAGAACAGCGCAGCTTTTTACCTCGTCCAATACCCAGTCGAGGAGCGCATGTCTGCAGCGCGTGGCCTCCAGTGAGGCACCTTACCTTGGCCTCGCCATCCCGCCGGATTTCGATGAACTTGCCGCCTCCGGACAGGCTCAGGAACTGCAGGGCTACGTCATCTACTGGACCTCGCCTGAGAAAGCTGCCCAAATTCGCCAGGCTGCCGAGGCGGAGCTGACCCGCCTGGCCGGCGCCCCAGTAAGCGTCCGGGCGGAGCTGACGCCTGTCTACCCGGCGTTTGCTGAAAATCAGCTCGGAAACTGGGCAGCCCTGACCCTGGTCTTTGCCCTGTTGATGATCTCGATCCAGCTCATTCCAAACCTGATGCTGGAGGAGAAGAACACGCGCACCCTGGACGCCCTGCTGGTTTCCCCGGCCAGTGCCTGGGAGCTGGCTGCCGGCAAGGCGCTCGCCGGATTATTCTACGGCCTGTTGGCCTCAGCGGTGATCGTGGCTGTATTCTTCTCGACTCTCATCCACTTCCTGCCCATCTTTCTCGCCATCCTGCTCGGTGGCATGTTCATGGCACTGGTTGGGCTGTGGACCGGGCTGAAGGTGGACAGCCGCGGCCAGCTCAGCTTCTACGTCCTCGGATGGATTGGGTTGCTCTTCATCCCGGTGGTGGTCTACCAGCTTTCGGATCTCTTCAGCGGCGGGTTGGGAAAGGCGCTGCGCTGGCTGCCAGGCAACCTGGTATACCGCCTGGTGCAGGCCTCCTTCACCCAGGAGCTGCCCTGGCAAGGCGTCTTGCTCGATGCGGCTGCTCTCCTTGCCTGGACCCTGCTGGCCGGCGCAGTCCTGGTCTGGCAGAATCCGCCGCCTGGACCTGGCGCCGGGTTGGAAGGCAGCCGCAGGCCCGGCGCAAAGCATGGTGAGTGGCTCTGTCGTCGAGATTGCGCCCCAGGCTTGGGCGACTGAGTTGAAGCTGACCTGCGAATCCTGCTGCAGCGGCTCCAAGTCCAGCCGCAACCGCTGCGCCTGCTGGGCACGATCGCTGCCAAGGACCTGCGGGAGGCGCTGCACAATAAAATCGTACTCGCCATCTTGCTGACCTCGCTGCTGCTGGTGCTCATTAACTCTGGGTTACCCCTGCTTTTGCGCTCTGCTATTGGGGCAGACTTCTCCGCCGGGCAGTCCTTCATGATCGTCCTGATGGCCGATTTTTCAGAATCCTGGCGCTGGGAATTGCCCTGACGCCGGTGCTCTTCATCGAGGAGAAGGAGACGCACACGCTGGAGGCTTTGCTGGCGTCACCCGCCAGCCCGCCCAGATCGTCGGCGGCAAGGCGGCCGTGGGCGCTCTTTACGGGCTGCTGGGCGCCAGCGTCATCGTACTGCTGAACAGCTACCTGTTCGTACGCTGGGACGTGCTGGTGTTGGGCTTGCTGGCAAGCCTGGTCTTCTCGGTGTCGCTCGGATTGCTCCTGGGCGCCTGCTGCGAGAACCCGGCGACACTTGGATTATGGGGCGGGATGTTGATCCTCTTCCTGACGGCGACCACGCTGGCTTCAGCTTTCCAGGGTCCACAGTACCCGGATTGGCTGATTGCTATCTTGAGATGGATGCCGGGCAGCGCCATGCTGCAGCTCCTGCAGGCTTCGATGCAGCCGTCGCCTGAGATGCGGAATGTGCTGATGAATGCGGGGCTGCTGCTGGTCCTGGGGGCGCTCTTTCTGTTCCTCACAATCCGGAAGGTGACGAGCTGGCGATAGAGGCCGATGGTATAATATTTTGTACTAAACGTGCCCAAATTGTCCAGGAGGAATCCATTGATGTCGAACCAACCCGATCAGCCTTCGCGCCAACCTGCCCATTCCAGATATTTCCAGGCCCGGCCTGACCACTTATGACGCCAAGGATCCGGATACTCACTTCCCGGCCATCACACCCCTGCGCCCGCCTCCAGGCGCTCCCAATGTACTCGTCATCTTACTGGATGATGTCGGCTTCGGCGCCTCCAGCGCCTTCGGTGGTCCTTGCCAGACCCCTACCGCCGAACGCCTGGCAGAGCATGGCTTGAGATACAATCGTTTTCACACCACCGCCCTATGCGCCCCGACGCGCCAGGCGCTGCTGACCGGCCGCAACCACCACTCGGTCGGCATGGGCACGATCACCGAGCTGGCCACGTCCGCTCCGGGCTACACCTCCATTCGCCCGAACACGGCTGCGCCCCTGGCCGAAACCTGAAATTGAACGGTTACAGCACGGCCCAGTTTGGCAAGTGCCACGAAGTGCCGGTCTGGGAAACCAGTCCCATGGGACCGTTCAGCGCCTGGCCTACCGGCGGCGGCGGGATGGAATATTTTTACGGTTTCATCGGCGGCGAAACCAACCAGTATTACCCGGCGATTTACGAAGGAACCACGCCCATTGAACCCTCAAAAACGCCTGAAGAGGGCTATCACTTCATGGAAGACATGACCGGCAAGGCCATCAACTGGGTCCGCCAGCAAAAAGCTTTGATGCCCGATAAACCGTTCTTTATCTATTTTGCCCCGGGCGCTACCCACGCCCCGCACCACGTTCCGCAGGAATGGGTTGACAAATACAAGGGCAAATTCGACCAGGGCTGGGACCGGCTGCGCCAGGAGATCTTTGAGCGGCAGAAGCGGTTGGGCGTTATCCCCGGTGACAGCGAGCTGACCGCTCGCCCGGCGGAAATCCCTGCCTGGGACGAGATGCCCGCGGCGTTGAAGCCGATCCTGCTGCGCCAGATGGAAATTTATGCCGGGTTCCTGGAATACACCGACCACCACGTCGGCCGCCTGGTGGACAGCCTCCAGGACCTGGGTGTATTGGACGACACGCTGATTTACTACATCATCGGCGATAACGGCGCCAGCGCCGAGGGCACGCTGAACGGCTCTTTCAACGAAGGTTTTGTCTTTAATAACATGGCCGCGCTGGAGACGCCGGACTTCCTGGCTGCCCATATCGATGAATTTGGCGGGCCAAATTCCTACAACCATTACGCAGTCGGCTGGGCGCACGCCATGGATACGCCGTACCAGTGGACCAAGCAGGTCGCTTCGCACTGGGGAGGCACCCGCAATGGCACGATTGTTTCCTGGCCGAACGGAATCCACGCCAGGGGTGAAGTCCGCCAGCAGTTCCACCACGTGATCGACGTCGCCCCAACGATCCTGGAGGCCGCCGGGCTGCCGCAGCCGCTTTTTGTCCACGGCGTCCAGCAGAAGTCTATGGAAGGCGTCAGCATGACTTACAGCTTCGACGATGCAAAAGCCCCGGAGCGCCACGAGACCCAGTACTTCGAGATGTTCGTCAACCGCGGCATTTACCACAAGGGCTGGACTGCGGTTACCCGTCACAGCACGCCCTGGGTGATGGAAGCGCTGCCGCCGTTCGACGACGACGTCTGGGAGCTCTACGACACGAACACGGATTGGAGCCAGGCGCATGACCTGGCCAAGGAAATGCCGGACAAGTTGAAGGAGCTGCAGCGCCTGTTCTTGATCGAGGCGGTCAAATACAACGTCTTACCGCTGGACGACCGGCGGGTTGAGCGCTTCAACCCCGACCTGGCAGGGCGGCCGGTGCTGATCCGCGGCAAGAAGCAGCTCCTGTTCAGCGGGATGGGGCGCTTGAGCGAAAATTCGGTGTTGAATCTAAAGAATAAATCCCATGCCGTCACTGCCGAAGTCGTTCTGCCAGATGAAGCCGCCAACGGCGTCATCATCGCCCAGGGAGGCGCCTTTGCCGGTTGGAGCCTGTATGCGAAAGAGGGCAGGCTGAAGTACTGCTACAACCTGCTGGGCTTGCAGCGATTTTATATCGAGTCAGAGAGACTGCTGCCGGGCGGGCAGCACCAGGTGCGCATGGAGTTTGCCTACGACGGCGGCGGGCTGGCCAAGGGAGGCACAGCTTCGTTGTTCCTCGATGGCGACAAAGTGGGGGAGGGTCGCATACCGGCGACCATCCCCATGGTCTTCTCCGCCGATGAGACGACGGACGTCGGTTATGAGAGCGCCTCGCCGGTGGCGGAGGATTACACGATGCACACCAGCGCCTTCAACGGCAAGATCAACTGGATCCAATTGGATGCGGGCGAGGATGACCACGATCACTTTATCAGCCCGGAGGAGCGCTTGAGGCTGGCGATGGCGCGCCAGTAGGAAACTCTATCTTAGCCTGTAAATTAAGAAAACCTGCCCCTACAATCGGCGTGAATGGCGCAACAGTAAGGGCAGGTCTGCGTTCCGGACGAAGGTTACAGGCCTGGCGATGCCTCGGCAGGCAGAGGTGTTTTGCTGGAAGGGGAAGACCTGCCCCTACCAAATAGGATCAGGCTGCTGACCATCCAGGCTGCGGCGAGGATAAGAAATAAAATCAGCAGCAGCGCCAGGTCGGGCGCAAAGTGGATCAGCAGCCGCAGGTCGGTGGCTTGATCGGGCAGCAGCTTCAAGAAGATGTAGGCGATCAGCAAAGTGCTGGGAATGAATGCTAGCAGGACGTGCAGGAGGGCAGTTGTCCTGGAGATGACGCCTCCACGGTTGTTTTTACGGAGGCGGCTCAGTGTCCAGCCCAGTCCAGCCGCCAGGAGGAGAATGATGAAGCCAAAAATCAAGCGGCTGTGGCGCACCAGGAAGCTCTCGGCCGGGGGAAAGTACTGGGCTTCTCCACCCGTGGCGATCAGGGTCACGTCCCAGGCGAAAAAGCGTAGGGCGGAGGTGACGGTGGGATCGTTGCCGTTCATCAGCAGGATCACACCGTAGTCCAGGTCGGGCACCAGGAAGGCCATGGCTTTGTAACCCAGCCAATCGCCCTCGTGGAACAAGACGGGCAGGTCGCCCTGGTCCAGCAGCGCGGATCCGGAGGCTTCCAGGGTCGGGCGATCCATGAACGCAGACGCTCTCGTCCAGCCCATGGCGTAACCCTGCTGGTCGTTGAACATGTAGCCGGGCTGGTGCAGGCTGTCAATGCCTGTTGCAGATAGAATGGATGTCTCGTCGCCTTGCCCGCCGTTGAGGTGGGCGATCAGGTAGCGGCTCATGTCGGTGGCGCTCGACCACAAGCCGGCGCCTGGCAGGCTGCCTCGCGTGAATGGCAGGTACCCGCTCGCTTGAGATGGGAAACCCGAAAAAGGGGTAGTACCCGCTGGCGGCGCCGCCTTCCCTGGCTGCTGCCAGCGAGGTGTGCGAGCGGCTCATCCCCAGCGGGGTAAAGATATTTTGCTGGATGTAGTCCTCATAACTTTGCCCGGAGACTTCCTGGACCAGCAGCCCGAGCACGTTGTAGTTCAGGTTGGAATATTCCCAGCTTTCGCCGGGTGCGAACTGGAGCCGTTCACGCGCCAGGAGGCGGACCCCATCCTCGAGAGCAGTCGGCGAAGTCGGGGCTCAGGTTGGCGCGCACCCCCTCCAATCCTGAGAATCCACTCGTCTGGTACAGCAGGTTGGCGACGGTTATGTCACCGGCCTCACCGCTGGCGACCTCGAACCAGGGCAGGTATTTCTGCACCGGATCCTCCAGGTCGAGCCTGCCGGCCTCAACGAGCTGCAGGACTGCCAGGGCAGTGATCGATTTGCTGACCGAGGCCAGCAGGAAGGGCGTTTCGGGCGTGACAGGGTCGCCAGCGGGGTTGGCGACGCCCAATCCGGCCAGGTACTCCACCTGGCCATTACGCACGATGGCAATGGACATTCCCGGGATGTGGTAGGCTTTCATCTGGGCTTCCAGGTAGAGTCGCAATTTTTCGTCGTAGGCGGGCTGGTCCGGAGATTGGGCGAGCACGGTCATAGAGCCCAGGCTGCTGAGCAGACCGAGGAGGGATAAGGATAGACTGAGGCAGACCACGCCAACTGGGGTCAAATGTTGGAAGGCGAAGAGGCCAGTTGTATTGCGATATAGTTTATCCATAATGGCATATTATATCGAAAATTATTCATCTGCCAAGATCATCCTGAAATTGTTGAGTGTGCAAGCAACCGATTTGTAAAAAAATTCGTTGACCCCCAAAACGTTTTGGATTATCATACAATAGTCCCTTAACGTTTTAGAATTGTGGAGGCGGACCATGGGTGTCACCATCCGTGATGTGGCTAAGAAACTTAATCTTTCGATCACCACCGTCTCACGCGCACTCGATGGCTACGACGACGTGGCAGAGGAGACGCGCCAGCTGATCATTCAAACAGCCCATGAGATGGGCTATGCCCCCAACCAGGCCGCACGCCAACTGCGGCGGCAGCGCTCCGATGTCATCGGCTACATCCTGCCTGCCGAAACAGCCACGCTTTTCCGATCCTTTTTTTGCCGAGTTCACTGCGGGCCTGGGGGATGAAGCCGCCGCCCACGGTTTCGACCTGCTCGTATCCACCGCCCCGCCAGGCAGCCAGGCCGAGCAACAGGCATACGAGCGTTGGGTGCACGCTCGCAAGGTCGATGGCATGGTGCTCAACCGCCTTCACCTGCAGGATTGGCGGGTGCAGTACCTGGCCCAGGCCCAATTTTCCTTCGTGACCCTGGAGCGTTCGCTCGATCCTTACGAATATCCATCGGTCGAGGTGAACGGGCGGCATTGGTTCAAAGTCCTGGTCGATCACCTGGTTTCCCACGGTCACCAGCGGATAGCGTATATCGGCGCTGCGCCTGAATTAAGAATCCAAAACGGATCGTTTCGATGGGTACCGGGTCAGCTTGCAAAGTCACGGGTTCGCCTTCGATGCAAGCCTGGTCATGGCAGGTGACCTCACCAGCGAGGGCGGGTACCGCGCCGCAGAGCGCCTGCTAAGTCTTCCCGACCCGCCGACCGCCATCGCTTGCGTGGACGATATGACCGCCATTGGCGTTTTGCACGCGGCCCGTGAACTGGGCTGGACGGTCGGGCAGGACCTGGGCGTGGTTGGGTTTGATGGCATCGAAGGGTTCGAGCACACCCAACCCCCGCTGACGACAATCAACCAGCCCGTGTACCAGATCGCCCGTCGACTGGTGCAGATGCTGGCAGACCGCATCTCCGGGGTACCTTTGGAAGAGATCCGCGTTCAGATCGAACCGATTTTGGAGATTCGCCAATCCACAT
>CAVXWV010000020.1:0-60294 GCA_963765565.1 uncultured Chloroflexia bacterium | reverse complement strand
TCTGCCATTTGTCTTTCAAAACCGCTGAAGTCGTTGCGATCTCCCACGATTACCTTTGCTCCGGCAGGAAAGCGCGCCGACGTTTTTCCCCGGTTGTATAGGGTTATATCATCGCCTCTTTGCAGGAACTCACGCGTCATTGCTGTACTGATCAAGCCTGTTCCGCCTAATATTAGGACTTTCATTTACACTCCTCCAAAGGTGGTATATCCACCGCATCCGCAATCATGAACGCATGAACGAAAAGCCAGTCGCTTTGACCGGCTCAGGCGCTTCATTTTCCTTCAACGGAATCTCATAAGGAATCCCAGGCAGCAGGTCGAAAATATTATCCGCCAGGTCTGCCTCTCCATCGATATCCAGGACCACGTTCCACACCCACCTGGGGGAAGAATATCGCGCCATTCTCCCTGCCTCGGTATCGACTTCACTTACCTCAATTTCGACAGGTTCGATCCCTGGCTTGATGGGTTCAAAAACCGCCAGGTTAAGGATCAAGCGATCCCAATCGAGCATTCGTCTTTGTTCGTTGAAAACAATCGCGTAATAAACCGTTTCATTATCCCGCAAATCTAGTTCGTTCACCCGCTGGCTGGTAAACGGTTTAACAGAAACAGTTTCCTGGATTTGGGGGTTGCAAGGTCCTTGAGCCTTAAAATTACCAGCCTCTAGCTTAATCTTAATTTCACGATCCGTGTCGTTGATTATAAAAATTCCAATTTTCAATTTCGTCGACTCATCCAGAGCCTCTGTTTCATCAACTAGTACCACGATCACCGGCTGGTTGGCGCGTTTCACCGTGTAGAAAGCTGGTTTTCGGCGAAGGTAATAATCCAAAGTGCCCCACCCATGCACGGAAGGCCAGGAGTCATTGTAGTCCCAATAGATTGCTGAGGCGCTATCCGGCCAGCGCCGGCGATAGTTGCGGATGTACTCTTTCAAGCCCTCAGCCTGCAAAATTCCGCTTGCCAGGCACAATTCCCCCAGGGATAAATCAGAAACTGGTTTGCCCAACCACTTTTCGACCATGGCATACCCAACCCCAGATTGCGTGCGCCAGAAGCTGACCGTGTTGTCATGGTGTTCCCAGGCAAACGAGCGCGCCTTTTGTTCTTCTCCTTTCAGGAATGACCGTAGGGATTTTAATGGTGATATCCCCAAAACACCTCCCTCGTTCGGGAAACGGTCGCCATACCGCCGGTATTTCCAGAAATCCTCCGGCGAGTCGGCATCGTTAATGGAGACACCCCAGGGATGCTGGTCACCCGTATAGCTGGCGTTTGGCTCGATCTCCCTGGACGAATAAGGTGATGATGGCCAATAAGGCCGGGTCGGGTCAATCCTTTGCAGGTTCATCGGGATGACCTGGTGGAAGAGTGCATAATCCGGGGCAGTAATTCCAAAATCCTGGTAGTGCCAGTTCCACCAACCCCATTCTATTTCATTGTTACCACACCACACCGCCAGCGAAGGATGCGGGCTGAACTCGCGCACTCCCCAGGCAACCTCGCTTTGCACCTCCCGCAGGAAATCCGGTTGGTCAACCGGGTATTTACTGCAGGCGAACAGCAGGTCATGCCAGACCAACAATCCAGCTTCATCACAAAGGTTTAACAGGTCATGCCCCGCCCAGACCGCACCACCCCAGATACGCAGAATGTTAAAATTTTGCTCAACAGCCTCGGAAACGAGTTTTGCGACTTTCTCGTAGCTGACTTCAAAGGCGCTCATTTCTGGCGGCACCCAATTTGCGCCTTTACAGAAGATTTGCCGGTTATTGATAACCAGGTGAAAATAATGCCCATTTTCCGGGTGAGGAGGTTGATCTAATCTCACGCTTCGGATGCCAGTTTTTCCCGTCCAGCGCACGATGGGGATGCCACCAACCTCAGCGGTAAACTCAAGCGGATGTAAGACTTGCTCGCCATGACCAGCCGGCCACCATAGCCTTGGATTCTGCTACTTCGAAGACAATATCTCCACTGGGCCCATCGTCGTTACCAGGTTTGATCTCAACATCTTTTTCTATTGCCAAATCTTTTCCGCATCTGGCCACAATCTTGATCGGAAACGATTTTTCGGTCGGCAGGTACCAGCCTGGATGTAGGCGAATGCTTGCAGTTTTGAGATCATCCGCCAGTAGACTGGTAACGGTCATTTGGCGGAGGCGTGGGGTGCTTCCCCAGGTAATCCGCATATCGCCGTGCAGCCCGAAATAGACCAGCCTTGGATTCCAATCCCAGCCAAACTGGAACTGCGGCTGGCGCAGGTGAAACCGCTTATTCAAGACGGTATCCTCGCCGGAATGGTAATCGCTTCCCGGTAAATCCGCCACCTTGAAAAGACCACTCTCAAGCAAGATCACTAATTCATTTTCACCTGCCTGAACGGCCAGGCTCAGATCAAAATCCGCTGGCCGGTGAGCGTTCGCATGTTGGCCAATTCTGACGCCATTGACGATCACCTGAGCTACCCCATCCAGGATATCCAGGTGCAACCAGGGATCCTCAAAAAGTGCCGTATCCGGTATTACGAACTTTTTTCGTAAAATCCAGAAATGTTCTTCCACCCAACGAGCCTTTAAAGAATCGATCCCATTCCTGGGGTCATCGACTAACCCGGCTTTTACCAGGTTGGTTAAGATGCTACCCGGAAAGTGCATCGGCATATAACGATCAAGTATCCTCAACCGGTTGAAAGGCATGCAGGAATTTCCCGTGCAGCCCATCTCCCCAGGTTGCTATCCATTCACCTTCAAGCGAAAGCTCACCCATGACCAGCTCCTATCAATCTTATATTTTTTCCAGGGGTTCCGGACGGTGGCCGAATTTCACTGTCGCGCTGTCAGTCGGGGCAGACCACTTCACAGCATTGCCGATTACCTTCAAAACTTCAGCCTGGTAGTAAGTTGGCAAGGTTTCGTGTCCAGGTCGGAAGTAGAAAATCTTTCCGGTGCCACGCTGGTAACAACAACCGCTGCGGAAAACATCACCGCCAGCAAACCAGCTTACAAAAACCAAGGTGTCCGGCGCCGGGATATCGAAGCGTTCACCATACATTTCTTCATGGGGAATCTCAAAGCATTCAGGCAGTCCATCCGCAATTGGATGCCCGGGTTCTACAACCCACACTCGCTCTTTTTCGCCCATTTCACGCCATCTTAGCTCACAGGTCGTTCCCATTAATTTCTTGAAAATTTTCGAGACATGCCCAGAATGCAGGACAATCAGCCCCATTCCATTCAAAACGCGCTTGTGAACCCGCTCGACGATCTCGTCCTTGACTTCGTGGTGAGCCATATGCCCCCACCAGATCAGCACGTCTGTTTTGTTCAAAACTGTTTCCGTTAATCCGTGCTCAGGGTCGTCCAGGGTGGCAATTTTAACCTTCATGCCAAGACTTTTTAGAAATTCAGCAATCGGGGTGTGCAGTCCCTCCGGGTAAACATCGCGCACTTCCTGGTGCGATTTCTCATGACGGTATTCATTCCAAATCGTAACTTTGATGGTCATGTTCATCTCCTTGTTAGTCTTAAAATATCTCACATTTGACCGGGACGCCATTTTTCTCGGCGGAAGCCCGGATTGCATCCCACAACCTCGCCATCCGTAAGCCGACCTCGGGCGGGCACGGGTTGGCGATTTTTCTACTCCGCACCTCCAGGAATTGCTCCCAGACTCCCATCGAAGGAGGTACCGGGATGTCGGCAACTGGCTGTTCCCCTCGGTATTGTATTTGCAATTTTTCACCCCAGATACCTGTATAAAGAATTGCCTGGCTGGTGAACACACGCACATCCGATGCGCACGAGGGGATGGCTTCCCCGCACCCGTTAAGCGTGACCAGAGCGCCTGATTTCAAGCGTCCAATCACCGCTGCTCGCGTATCTACCGGTCTCCCGCTGTTATCCAGCCAGGCGGCGATTTCATCGAAGTCTTCACCCGCCAGGTCAGCAATCGTATTTAGTAAATGAGCACCGGTGTCGAAGAGAAATCCACCTCCGGAAATCTCCGGGTTTTGCCGCCACGTGCCCACGGTGCCAGGTCCCCAGCTCTGCCAGACCGTGCCGGCAATATTCAATATCGGCCCCAGCGTCCCCGAACGCAGCATCGATACCGCCATCCTGACCTGCGGTGAGAGGCTGCCGGGGAAAGCAACCACCAGCAATTTCCCGGTTCGCTCCCTGGTCTCGATCAGGCTGCGCGCCTCAACCGCATTCATGACCATGGGTTTTTCTAACAAAACGTCCAGGCCTGCCTCCAGGCACGCTTTCGTCTGGTCATGGTGGAAGGCATGTGGGGTCACGATTAAGGCCGCATCCAGCTCTTTTGCATGGTTTCGCAGGACCGCATCCAGGTCAGGATAGTTTTGCGGCGCTTCCAAGCCAGCTTCTTTGAAAACAGCAGCAGCTTTTTCGTATTGGTTCAGGTCTGGCTCACAGGTGAACGCTATCGCCGTTGTATCCGTCTGTTTCAGAATGGTCTTGAGGTGGTGCCTGGCAAATCCGCCGGTTCCAACTAGTACGGTTCGTGTGACGAGGCTCATCGGTTTAAATTACCAGGGCTGTTGACTTTGACAGTTCATGGATTTCTTCCACGCTGACTTCCCGCCCCAACCGTTCCGAATGGTAAATGCCCTCAGAAATCAGCATGGTATTTAATGCCAGCTCTGCAGTCGGCAGCAAAGGTACTTCACCATGCAAAGCTGCAATCCAATGCTGCTGCGGGCTCAGGTAGGCTTCGTAATGTTCCCTGACACTGCTTTTCCGCCAGGCAAAATCGTCCAGTTCTCCGATTGCGCTCATCTCCAGGTCGCCCTCATTCCAGAACATCCCAAAGGGCTCCAGCCGTAGTCCTGCTTCCGACCCAAAGATCATCGAGCCATCGAACTTGTCCATGTGAACCGCCCAGGATTCGATGATATCCAACGTCATGTTCCCTGCCAGGCGCACAAATCCAAGCCCCAGCTCCTCAACATTGTAACCGCTGAGTTCTTTACGTTTCGGGTCAATCGGTGTCTCCTGGTAAGTCTTGCCGGAAATTCGTTCGACCTTTGGATTCCCTAGCAGGTACAGCATGCTGGCAATGTGGTAAACGCCCATATCATAGAGCGCTCCGCCTGCCGCCACTTCTTTCTTGACAAACTCCATTTTTCCATAACCATCCACAAAAGGTCTGCCCCGCCTGCGGCAGCCGGTGGAACGTGCATGGTAAACCTTGCCCATTCGCCCCGAATTCGATGATTTCCTTGGCTGCCCACGTGCTTTTCGCAAAGACCGTGCTCAGTTGGATGCTCAATTTCTTGCCAACCCTTTGCGAAGTCTGGTACATGGTCAGTGCATCAATGTAGGTTCCCGCCATCGGCTTCTCACAGTAGACATGCTTTCCAGCTTCCAGGGCAGCTACAGTCGCCGGGCAGTGCATATTGTTGTGCAGGCAAACGTCGATTGCATCGATGTCTGGCCGCTGGAGCATATCCCGGAAGTGGAGATACACGTTCTCATCGGCAATATTGTATTTCTTTTGAACCGCCGAGAGAACTTCGGGTTTGATATCGCAAATTGCAGCAACTTCAACCCCTTTGACAACCTTCGTGTAATTGTCAAGGTGGTGATTGCCGATTTGACCGGTGCCAATGATCCCAACCCGGATTGGGGTACTTGAATCTGTCATGAGTTTCTCCTTATTGATTAATCAATGAAAGTAAAGGTTATCGAAAGACCGAAAAATAGGCATCGAAAAACATGCCTGGATTGACCTGTAATGCCACTTCGTGGAGACCTTTTTCCCCAGGTCTCCAAAAAGTGAACCCCGTCAGGTTTTGGCTGGTCAGCTCTATCTCGACCTCGCCTCGTTCGAAATTACAGACTTCAGGTTCAAAAATGGTTACTGCAGCCAGTGGGTCATGAAATGTAATCCCCCCGACATGCTCAAACCAAACTTTCGCAAAATCTTTCACCGGTTGGAGCAAAGGGTAAGTAAAGCGCTCGTTAACTTCCTGAGCAGGCATGGTCACCTGGCAAGTCACGTCCAGGCCTATTGAGCGGTGTACCTGGACCGGGGTGCGATACACAATTGCAGTCGCATGTGGATCTCCCATGGCGTTCCACTCCAGCGGTCCAACACCAGCCAGCCTATTCGTAAACACCCCACCCATCATGACAAAACCCTTTAGCACGCCGGCAACTTCCGGATCGGTCTTGAACAGAAGTCCGGCATTGGTCAGAGGGCCGATAGTCAGAAGGGTCACTTCACCCGGATTTGCCCGGATCGTCTGCCGGAGAAACTCAACAGCCTGTCCTTTCGGAAACTTCTCCTGGTGCGGCCAACGCTTTAAGGCTTCCGACTGAGGAGCCTCAGCCTGGAACGATGCATCCCGCATCAACGGAGCCTCTGCGCCTGGGAATATCGGGATATCCTTCCCGGCCACTTTGCAGAGCACGCTGGCTAGTTGCGCCCTTTTTGCAGCCTCACCGGTTACGGTCGTGATCCCCAGAAGCTCACATTCTGGCTGCGCCAGTAAATATGCCAAACAAACTGCATCGTCGATGTCGCTGCCAATATCTGTGTCAAGCAAAATCTTCATCGATCATCCTCCAGCTTTTTTATTTACTTGCCCAGAGCAACCCTCGGCGGACGATTTCAACCGTTTCCGGCACATCGAAATCTTTCCGGACATGTCCAAAGGATGCATAGAAAACCCGGCCTTGACCGTACATGCGTTTGTACACCACCGGCATCACCGTACCTTTGACCCAATACGCATGCTCCCCGTCAAATGTCGTCGTCGCCAGAACTTCATTGGATGGATCCAGGTGCATATAATACTGCTCTGAATGCATATCGAAATCCTGGATCCCGGCCACAATTGGGTCTTCTGGTTTGGTGATATTTACCCGGTAATTAATGACGCCTCCAGGATGAGCAACCCACTGGCCGCCAACCATCCACTGGTATTCGGTGTTATTACGGAACGAATCCCCCATTCCACCATGCCAGCCTGCAATTCCTATACCAGATTTCACAGCTTCCAGGAGACCCGCTTCCTGCTCCCGCGTGATCGTGCCCATGGTCCAGACGGGCACGATCAAGTCTAGACCAGCCATCTTTTCTTTATCCAGATAGACATTCAGGTTATCGAATACCTCCACCAAATATCCTTCATTCCGTAAAATGGGTGCAAAAAGATCGGCACATAACTTGGGTTCGTGCCCATCCCATCCACCCCAAACGATAATTGCTTTTTTCATTAGTTCTCCTTGATTTAAAAAGTTTTAGTCTAAAATCCCTGGCGTCATCCCCAATGGAAACGCTGCAGGTCGTTCTACCAGGCTGGACAATTCGATTGTCCGGCCTGCGTTTGATGCATCATGAAAAGAATGCATAATATCAAGAACATGGTATGACAGGGCGCCACTTGCCCGGTGTTTCCGTCCACTTTCCATGGCCGTTGCCATGTCAGCCACGCCCAGGCTGCGCGTATTTTCAACGTACCCGTGTGTCAGGGCAACCGGTTCCCATTCTTTGTGTTTCGCTCGCCAAATCTCAACCTTGCCTCCAAAAGTGTTTGGATCGGGTACCCGCATCGTGCCTTCGCTGCCATAAATTTCCATGCACGGTAACGAGTGAGCCCACGTGTCAAAGCTGGTGATCATCGTTCCCACAGCGCCGCTCTCAAAATCCATGATCCCAGCCACGTGGGTGGGGACTTCTACAATAACTTTTTTTCCATATTTTGGCTGGCTGGTGATGGTTCTTTCAGGGAAAGTGATCCGCGGAGAGCCGCACACTCGCTTTACCGGCCCCAGCAGGTGGATTAAAGCCGTCAGGTAATAAGGTCCCATATCGAACATAGGACCTCCGCCGACCTCGTAGTAAAATTCAGGCGACGGGTGCCAGCTCTCATGCCCATGGCAGAGCATAAAGGCAGTTGCCGCAACCGGTTCGCCGATCAATCCCTGGTCGATGACGTGGCGGCATGTCTGCAGCCCCGCTCCCAGGAATGTATCTGGAGCACAGCCGACCCGCTGACCTTTTTTCTCTGCGAGTTGCAGCATTTTTTGTGCGTCATCCCGGGTGATTGCCAGGGGCTTCTCGTTATATACTGATTTCCCAGCCTCCAGGACTTCAATGGCCACCGACGCATGAGCATTTGGGACGGTCAGATTGACAATGATTTTAATCTCCGGGTCATGAATGAGGTCTCCGATGCTCCTTGCCGGAACCCCATATTTTTCTCCCTGGCTGACCGCTCGTTCATGTATTAAATCCGCACACCCGGCGACCTCCAGCACTCGAAAAGTCTGTGACTTTTCCAGGTAAATTCCGCTGATATTTCCACAACCGATGATGCCTATTTTCATATTTTCTCCGATTTTTGATATTAAGATTTCTATTTATCCTCAAACGGCTTGAAATGGCACAGCCACATCCTGGATTCTTTCGCCTACAATCTCAATTTCAACCAGGCGGTTCGTTCCCAGGCCGGCCTCTCGGGCCAGGTTCAAGTGATTTTCTGCATGGTTGAAGGGGCTGACCTGGTAAGGTGCTGTCGGATCGAAGCCCATCACTGCAGTTGCGACCGCATCCGTCGAAACTGCGTTTTTCCCAGCCACCAACACTTGCGGGGCAATTTCCCTCATACCAGTAATCCAAGGACCCTCCCCACCCTCAACGGTCATAATTCCATCAATAATGGCCAACTGGATTGGCCGGGTGCGGTTCAGGTCTACCACTGCTCCCGGCAAGTGAGTAGAGACTTCCTGATCCGTGCCATGGAGCGCCTGCCGGTTGCCAGCCCCTCCTTGAAGATTATACGCGTTCAATGGCGTGATCCCAACAAGATTCTTCATTGAGTGTGTCACCCCACAAATCGCATGACACTTCATTTTCGAGACCGAAATAAATGCATCGACTTCACCGAGGACTCGGTTCAAGGTAAAGTGATCGAAAACCGAAAACTCGTTGCCGGTTGGCGTGATTGCGTAATCCGGGTAAGGAGCCGGGCCGTTTAAGTCCACCACCATGATACCGAGTGGATCCAACCAATCCTGGTAGCCCCAGGCAGATAGATCCATGGGATGCCAGATCGCTTCAACCAGGTACAGGCTGCTGGCTCCCGCATCTTTCAGGAGCTCCATCAATCCATGCACCACCTCGGGGTGGGTTACATACGCTGTGGTCGCATCATAACTTGGGTCTGGGAGTGAGTTGTAGCCTCCGGTCAGGTTTACTTTTACTGCAACGCGCGCTCCGGGTCGGATGACGTCGCCTAAACCCCCAACCTGGTCAAACATGGTCTCCAACGATCTACGCACAGTCGCGGGATCATAATTGGGACAGCGTTGGATAGACACCCGGTTTGCAAGCCCGGAGGATGCTATTTCGACTTCAGAAGTGCTGGTCGGAATCGCCGGTTTTCTCGTCCTGGTGGGTGTGACAGGAATTGCATCCGGTGTTTTGGCATCCGGACCGCCGCAGCCGGAAAGCGCCAAACCGGCAGATCCTACCCCAATCAATCTTAAGAAATCACGCCTGGTTATTTTTGTTGAAACTCTCATGCTCCTCTCCCTCTAATAGCGGTGTTCCGGTAGATCCACATTGGGGTCGATGAATTCCAATGGAACGGACACAGGCGAATTTGGAAGTTCCTGTCCACCGGCTGCAGCAAATACTGCTCCATGGGTCTGGGCCCGCAGGAATTGCTCCCCAGACCGCCGAGAGCAGCATCCAGGTTCAAGGTGATGAAAGGCTTGCGGATTAATTCATGCGTATGTTTTGCCCGGTCAAAATCCTCTGTAGTGAAATAATGCGCCGAGAAATTGAAGGTTGGCAACCCAATTGCCAGCAGCCCTGCTCCCTGGAGAGTCGAGAACGCAGCCCAATGCACATCCGATTTGTTTCCATTTTCCTGGGGGAAGATGTAGGGAACGTATTGTTCGGCGACTGATCCTCGGTACACCCCAAACCTGGCAGAGTCCTTTCGGTCGATATAATTCTCATGAGGGCCTCGTCCATACCATTCCAGACGTTCCATCTGCTCTGGCAGTCTGAGCTGGAGTCCGATCCTCGGTAGATCTGGCAGGTCTTTTCTTGGATGAACAACCATCTCGATCACCAGGTCGCCATTGCCATATACCGTGTAAGCCTGCTTTACCCAGAAAGCTGCAGGCAGTGAAACCGCTGCAAAAATCGATTCAAACTCCAGGCACACCTCCTGGCTGCTTGGGACCGAATACTGAGCGCTGCTGAGGCGTCCTACCAAACGGTCCAAACCTGCTTCACGCCAGGTTTTGGAAATATATTGGTCATTATCGGTTGGCGCTCGCCAGGCATTAAATACAGGTCCTCCGGTAATCAAAGGATTCCCATTCGCCCGCCAGGAAATTATTTTTCCTTTCTGTAAATCGAAGGACATCTCCCAATGCTTTGCGCTGATACTGACGATTGAACCATTTTCCCTGACGGTTAATTCTGGCATGTAGCTCTGGACCAACGGTGTGGCTGGTAGTGATAAGACTGGGAGCTCAAACTGCGCCCAGGCTACTTCATGACCTTTTTTGGCCCAGAGTGTATCAAACTTTAAGCTCAAAAATATATTCAACCAGTATGTTGTCCCGACCGATAATGGCGGCAGCTTATATTGTATAACCACTTCTTTCTGACTTCCTGCCTGAATCTCCAATTTTCCGAGGTCGCCTTGCTCGATAATTTCATCATCCCGGCATATTTGCCAGGTTCCTGCCAGGTGATCCAACGAAAGAAAATCATAACGGTTATGAATAAAAATCTTGCCTTTTGCAAGATCAATCGCTGTAATCTTAACCGGTTCGATAATTTTCTTATACTCGATCAGGCCAGTGTGAGGAATACGGTCAGGAAAATTTAAGCCGTCAACGCAGAAATTGCCATCGTTGGGCTCATCCCCAAAATCGCCTCCGTAGGCAAACCATTCTACCCCCTCGGCGGTTTTCATTCTTACCGCATGATCTACCCACTCCCAAATGCAGCCCCCCATCAAGCGCGGGTATTTGTAAATCGTTTCCCAATATTCGCGCAGGTTCCCTGGGCCGTTCCCCATCGCATGGGCATATTCGCACATAAAGAATGGCCGTTTATCGTCTTGTTTCTCGCCTTGCTCAATTAAAGCTCCAACCTGGGGGTACATCACACTGACGATATCCAGGTCTTCAGCATCGAACCCCCCTTCGTAATGCACCAACCTTGTCGGATCGGACTGGTGAATCCACTGCGCCATTTTTTGGAAATTGATTCCGTAACCGGCTTCGTTCCCCAGTGACCAGATCACAATACTCGGGTGGTTTTTATCACGCTCCACCATACGTACGGCCCTATCCAGGTGCGCAGCCTCCCATTCGGAGTCTTCGGCCAATCCACACACGTTCCCGGTATATGCCATCCCGTGGGCTTCCAGGTCAGTTTCCCCAATTACGTAAAGACCATAATGGTCGCATAAATCCAGCCAGCGTGGGTCGTTGGCATAATGCGAAGTACGTACAGCATTGATATTGTGCTGTTTCATCAGGCAAATATCCTGGATCATGGATTCGATGGGCACCGCATGTCCCAGGTCAGGATGAGTCTCGTGACGGTTTACGCCTTTCAGCTTCACCGGCACGCCATTTATAAGGAAAACACCGCCATCAACCTCGATCCTTCTGAAACCCACTGCCTGTCGCTTAACTGCCAGGAGATTCCCGGCTTCATCGAGTAATCCAAGAAACAGCAGGTAAAGGTTTGGCTCTTCGGCAGACCAAAGCCTGGGTTGATCCAGGTCGATGGTTGTTTCGTATGAGCTCTGGGCGCCTGGCTTGAGCTGGTTATATTCCCCGACAATAACATGGGCTATTTCATCTCCCATTGGATTCACCAGCCGCGCCTCTACCCTTCCATTGGCAGGTGACCCGACGACCAGGTTTTTGATCCAGATGCTGATCTCTAAATGCGCTTTCTTGTTATCCAAATTCAGGCTGGTTCGCACCCGCAGGTCGCGCAATTGCACCGGCGACTCGGCAAGGAGGTAAACGTTCCTGAAGATGCCGCTCAACCGCCACATATCCTGGTCTTCCAGGTAAGACCCATCTGACCACTGGAACACCTCAACCGTAATGTTATTCTCGCCCGTAACCAGATAAGGTGTCGCCAGGAACTCGGCCGGCAAGTGAGCGCCCTGGCTATAACCGACTTGTTTCCCGTTGATCCAGACATAAAAAGCCGTGTCCACCCCCTCAAAAACCAGAAAAACCGGGCGTTTTTCCCAGCCTGCAGGAATCGTGAACGTCCTCCTGTATAACCCGGTCGGATTTTGGTCAGGAACCCAGGGTGGGTCCGCCGGAATGGGGTATTTGACATTGGTGTAATGCGGTCTGCCGTATTTTTGCTTCTGAGGGTCTGTCTCTTTATGCAGCATTTGCCAGTTGGAAGGCACTGGAATCCGTTCCCAAGAATCCGTTTGAGCATCCTTTGAATGAAAACCATCGGGAACATCAGCGGGTGATTGGCAATAAAGGAAAGACCACTCCCCGCTCAATAACAAAAAAAACTGTGAGGCGCCAGGCTCGCCCGATCGTGCATCTTCATACCCGGAATAAGGTACCAGGATGGCCCGTGCCGCTTCTCGATTTCTCATTAAAACGTGGGGATTTTGCCAATCTGGGATAGCTTGGTTGTTACTCATTAATATTCTCCAAGTTCATAAGCTGCCTGGTACATGGTCAGGACATTTTCAGCAGGCACGTCTTCCTGAATATTATGGGCTGCTGAAAAAATATACCCACCGCCAGGCTTCATCGCGTCCATGACCCGCCGGACTTCCTCAATTATCTGTTCTTTCGTGCCAAAGGGAAGCACACCCTGGGTATCAAACCCTCCATGAAAGCGCAGTCTTCGCCCGAAATCGTTTTTCAAACGCTCTGGTTCCATCATTTTTGCACCGGGTTGGATTGGATTCAAAATATCCACGCCACAATCGACCAGATCTGGAATCAGCTCGTGGATCGAACCGCACGAATGATGCCAGAATAATGCCTTCGTGAAGATATGCGTAAACGCAATTCTATCTGCCAGGTAAGGTTTTATGTATTCTCGAAAAGCTCTAGGCGATAAAAATGGGCCTGTTTGGGTGCCAAAATCATCCCCGCTGGTCGTCAGGTGGATAAAATTCCCGACGGCCTGGTAATACGGTTCAATGAAATGTTTCTGAAGATCCAACAAGATAGAAAAAAGTTTGTGAACAAAACCAGCATCCCCAGCCAGTCTCCACAAAAAATCGTCAAAACCGCACATCCAGCAGGCAAGTTCAAAAACCCCATACACCGGATGCTCCGCGACCACGACCGTATCGGTCTGTTCCCAGAGACGCCTGGCCTCTTTATTGAATTTACCCAGCTCGTCAGGTTGGATCCATATAGCGGGATCAGGCCAGGGGTAATTATTCAGATCAGCAAGGCTTGCCCCCCTCAAAGGTGATTTGACGATATCCCAATACTGGCCAGTCCAGGCGCGTTCAATGCCCCACATGTCGATCGTTCGTGCATCATTTCCATCGATCAGCTTTTCACCGCTGGCAATCAACCTGCCAATCCGGCGAAAATCGATATGCAGGGCTTCTAGAACACGTTCATCGATGGACTCGTAATCTGTGCTAGCCGGCCCTTTGATTCCCAGTAAGTTTTTCAATCCAGCCAGCACACCTGGTGCGATGCTGGTGAGACTGGTTCCACCAAGGTCTAGTGGCACCCGGTCTGCAGCTTGAAATGAAATGATACGCCCGAATCGATCGCGGGGGCTTATATGAGGTGGATTTTTTGATTTTCTTTCTGGAGCCATTTGGATATTTTCCTAATTCTACCCTGTGAAACCAACCAAGTCGAGGCATTCACGGATGTATTTATAATTTTCGTCCGACGTGGATTTGTTGTATAATTTTCGAAACAAATTTCCCCCCCAAAAAAGGAGCTCGCAAATGACGAAAATTACGTTTATCGGCGCCGGCAGCCTGGGTTTTACTCGAGGTCTCGTTCGAGATGTACTCACTTTTCCCCGGATGAGTGATGCCACCCTCTGCCTGATGGATATCAACCCTGAAAGGCTGGAATTCGCCCAAAAATCTGTGCAGAAAATCGTCGATCTGGGAAAATATCCGGCAAAGGTGGAAGCAACCCTGGACCGGGTTGAAGCCCTGCGTGGCGCAGATATTGTCTTGTGCACCATCCTGGTTGGCGAAACAGACGTCTGGCGGCACGATATCGAAATTCCGAAGCAATACGGCGTTGATTTCAACGTTGGCGACACCCGCAGCACCTCCGGGATATTCCGGGCCCTGCGAACCATTCCCGTCATGGTCAGCATCGTCAAGGACATGGAACGGTATTGCCCGAGCGCGCTGTTGTTAAATTACACCAATCCCATGGCGATGCTCTGCCGGGCGATGATGAAGGAATCGTCGATCCAGCTTACCGGTCTCTGCCATAGTGTCCAGGGAACAGCCGCCATGCTGGCAAATTGGATCAATGCACCGCTTGATGAAATTACCTACACCTGCGCCGGTATCAATCACCAGGCCTGGTACCTGAAATATGAATGGAATCGCCAGGATGCTTATCCACTGCTGCGAAAAGCCATCACCGAAAATTCCGCGATCTTCAACGAAGAAATCGTTCGCAATGAAATGTTCCTGGCGCTCGATTACTATGTTACTGAATCCAGCGGTCATAATTCTGAATATAATGCCTGGTTCCGCAAGCGCCAGGACTTAATCGAAAAATACTGCCTTCCTGGAACCGGATGGAATCCTGGCGAGTATGCTTATGTATTGAAAGAATATCAAAAACGTGACCACACCTGGAAAGACGATGCTCAAAGCTGGTTTGCGAAGGAGACTCCAATCAGCCTGGAACGCGGTCACGAGTATGCAGCCTATATTATCAACGCCTGGTTGGGCGGAGAAATATTCGGTTTCAACGGCAACGTTGCAAATCATGGCCTGATACCGAACCTGCCTGAAGATGCCTGCGTCGAAGTACCCGTTTATGTGGACCGCGGCGGTCTCCATCCTGTCCACGTAGGCCCACTCCCCCGCCAGCTGGCAGCGCTGAATTATACGAACATCATGGTCGAAGAAATGACCGTCGAAGCGGCACTCACCGGCAATCCGCGCCTCGTCTTCCAAGCTTGCGCCAACGACCCCTTGACCGCAGCAGTGCTTTCATTGGCCGAAATTCGCCAGATGGTCAACCAGATGCTGCATCAGAATGCACCTTACCTGCCTGCTTTTAAGCACCTCGAAGCCTGACTAAGCTCGTTTCCTCTCAGACAATCGCGCTTTCTAAGGTAAAATTAAACTAATCATAGTATAAATGCTAAGAAGATTAAGCTTGATCCATTCTAGTAATCAATAAGGAGTATGGTATGACACCGTTTGGTCGTATTGGCCCTACTGAGCTTGTCCTGATTCTGGTGATCGTGATCCTGTTGTTTGGGGTTGGCAGAATTGGGAAAATAAGTGGTGAAATTGGCTCAGCAATTAAGAACTTCCGTAAAGGTATCCAGGAAGAAGAACCGAAGAAAGAAGAAGTTAATAAGGAAGAAAAGAGCGAAGAGACCAAAGAATGAGCTCTCTTCCTTCCTGGCTAGAAAAGGCGGTTTTTTACGAAATATATCCGCAAAGTTTCTACGATTCCAATGGGGACGGCATTGGCGATATTCCAGGAATCATTGAAAAGCTTGAGTACATTCAATCTTTGGGGGTTAATGCAATCTGGCTAAACCCGTGTTTTGATTCCCCCTTTCAAGACGCAGGCTACGATGTTACGGACTTCTACCGGGTTGCCCCGCGTTATGGCTCCAATGAAGACATCAAATCCCTCTTCGCGCAAGCCGCAAAACGGGGCATCCGAATATTACTGGACCTGGTCCCTGGACACACATCAACTGAAAGTGCCTGGTTCCAGCAGTCCAGCCTGCCGGTAAAAAACCAATATTCGGATTGGTACATTTGGACTGATAACGTCTGGACCTGGGAGCTGCCGGGTTTGCGGTCGATCATGGGATATTCAGATCGAGATGGCGCCTATATCACGAACTTTTTCCATTTCCAGCCAGCAATGAACTTTGGCTTCGCCCATCCTGATCCGCGCTATCGATGGCAACAGTCGGTCAGTGACCCAGGTCCCCAGGCCGTCCGCCAGGAATTTAAGAAAATAATGGCTTACTGGCTGGATATGGGCGCCAGTGGTTTCCGCGTGGACATGGCAAGCTCGCTGGTCAAGAATGATCCGGGTTGGGTGGAGACGGGTAAGCTCTGGCAGGAATACCGCGCCTGGCTTGATCAGAATTATCCCGAGGCTGTCCTTGTGTCCGAATGGGGATTTCCTTCACGTGCCATCCCCTCTGGTTTTCATATGGATTTTCTGCTGCATTTCAATACCTCAGGATTTACTTCACTCTTCAGAAAATCCACCGGTCATGGTCCTGGCACCGACCCCTATGGGTTCAGCTTCTTTGACCGGTCCGGACATGGCAATATCCGCCAGTTTATCGACGAATACCTGCCCCATTTCGAGCAAACCAGGGGCCAGGGTTACATTGCTTTGATCAGCGGTAACCACGACATGCCTCCCCGCCTGGCTAACAGTCGAGATCGCTCCGACCTGATTTGCTGTTTCCTTTTCCTTCTGACGATGCCAGGCACACCGTACATTTATTACGGAGATGAAATTGGGATGCGTTCCCTCGACCTGCCTTCAAAAGAAGGTGGCTATAAGCGAACTGGGGTTCGAACGCCAATGCAGTGGACGAAATCTGCGAACCTGGGATTCTCGAGTGCTCATAAAAATGCGCTTTACCTCCCGGTGGATGAAAGCCCGGAAGCCCCCACGGTTGCTGCTCAGGAGGCGGATCCAGCCTCCCTGTTAAATACGATACGGAGCCTCACCACCCTGCGCCATCAGCATCCCGCCCTGTCTGCGTCTGCGGAATTTATCGTTCACCATGCTGTGGGTGGAGATCCGGTACTCATCTATGAAAGGACATCCGCTGGTGAACGCTTGCTTGTGGTCATCAATCCCGCGGATCAGCAGAGGTCGCTCTCATTGCCGGGATCAATCTCTGCTGGGATACCCACCAAGTTGTTCGGACCTCCAGAGATTTTCCAAAAACATGGAGAAGTCTGGCAAGTGAATGTCCCACCAATCTCGGCGGGTCTGTACCAAATCCCTGAATAAAATTTAGAAAAATTGAGAATACCGCCTTTTGGCGGTATTTTTATGAAATCAAAAAATTACCACGAGGATTTTCAAATGTCTCAACTCAAATTAAAAGATGAGGAGCAACAACAAGTCGAGCTCTGGCTCCAACAACTCACGCTTTTCGAAAAAGTGTCCTTATTATCCGGAAAAAACAACTGGTACACAGTTCCTATCGAGCGCCTGGGGATTCCTTCCCTGGTGATGACTGACGGTCCGCATGGAGTTCGCACCGAGCAATCGCCTGGACGCAAGCAAGGCGATACCACGGCCTTTCCGACCGGTGTCTCCATGTCTGCCACCTGGAACCCGGAATTGATCAGCAGACTGGGAGTTGCTTTGGCCGAAGAAACCCGGGCGATGGATTGTGATATCCTCCTAGGACCTTGCGTAAATATCGTGCGCCATCCGTTGGCGGGTAGAAACTTTGAAAGCTATTCTGAAGATCCATACCAGGCAGGCAAATCGGCAGCGCCTGGGTGAACGGGCTTCAAAGCATGAAAGTCGGCGCCTCATTAAAGCATTATGCAGCTAACAACCAGGAAATTGAGCGCAGCCGGGGCAACTCCATTGTCGACGAGCGCACATTGCGGGAAATATATCTGAGCCAGTTTGAGACGGTAGTAAAAAATGCTCAACCCTGGACAGTGATGTGTTCTTACAACCGCATCAATGGCGATTATGCAAGCCAGAACCAATTCTTACTCACCCAGGTTCTGCGCCAGGAATGGGGATTTGCCGGGATCGTTGTCTCAGATTGGGGAGCCAACCATACCATTTTCGAGTCGGTAAAATCAGGTCTCGATCTAGAGATGCCTGGTCCTGCCAAGTATTATGGCCATCTGCTGGTAGAAGCGGTAAATAACTGGCAGATAGATGAATTGGCTGTGAACCAGGCAGTCCGTCGAATTTTAGAGATGGTCATCCGGTCTGGAAAGCATCATGGCGATTCTAATCAGATCGCAGGTTCGGCAAACACCCCCGAGCACCACGCAGTTGCTCTCGAAGTCGCCCAAGAATCGCTGACCCTGCTGAAAAATTCCGACAGGATATTACCTGTGCAGCCATCCCGGGTGAAAAAGCTTGCTGTTATCGGTCCAAATGCCGCTGACCTCCAGGTCGGCGGAGGTGGCAGTTCCTTTGTAGATCCCGCTTATCGTATCCAACCGCTGGCTGTGTTAAAAGAAATCCTGGGCTCCCAGGTTCAAATCTCCTACGAGCAGGGTTGTGACAATTTCGTTGACATCACCCCTGCCAGAAGCCACCATTTGGCGCCTCCGCAGGGTAACGGCAGCGGTTTGCAAGGTGAATATTATTCTGGCACAGATTTCAACAGCACGCCCTTGCTTTCACGCCTGGATGTAAAAGTCGATTTTTGGTGGCTTACCTTCGCCCCATTGGAAACAACCCCTGAAGCCTTTTGTGTCCGCTGGACTGGCAAGCTCATCCCAACCGAAACGGGTACGCATACCCTTTCAGCAGACCACACCGGAACCTGCCGTGTCTGGCTGGATGGAAAGCTGCTCATCGATCACACCCACGAACCGACCGGTAATTTCATCGACACCAGCCGGCCATCTGCCAAAGTCTACCTGAGTGCCGGTAAAGCAGTCGAAATCCGCCTCGAATATGTCCGTCCTGCTGGAGTACACTTCCCGCATATTCGTTTTCTTTTCGGCTTTACCCCTGATCCGAAAGAAGACAAAAGGTTAGAGCGGGCTATCCAGGCCGCCGCAGATGCAGACCTTGCACTCGTCTTTGTCGGCTATCCAGAAGGCTACGAGTCCGAAGGCGGCGATCGTCCTCACATGGATTTAACAGGTCGTCAGAACGAGCTGGTCTCAGCAGTTGCCCGGGTGAATCCGAATACTGTCGTGGTCATCAATGCCGGTTCTCCGGTGACCATGCCCTGGGCAGAATCCGTGAAAGCGATCCTGCTGGCCTATTATCCGGGTTTGGAGGGCGGAAAAGCCATCGCCCGGGTTCTCCTTGGTGAGGTGAATCCTTCGGGCAAGCTGCCCGTAACCTTCCCGAAGCGATTGCAGGACACACCAGCGTTCATCAATTACCCCGGCGCTAAGGAAGTACGTTACGGTGAAGGCATTTTTGTAGGGTACCGTTATTATGATACAAAAGATGTCGAACCGTTGTTCCCGTTTGGGCATGGGCTCTCGTACACTACCTTCGATTATAGCGATCTAAAACTATCCGATCGAATCGCCGAAAAAGGTGGCATCCAGGTAAGCGTGAAAATTTCCAATACCGGTGCGCAGCTTGGCAGCGAAGTCGTCCAGCTCTATGTAAGTGACCGGGAATCATCCCTGGCAAGACCTGTTAAAGAGTTGAAGGGCTTTCAGAAAGTTTCTCTCCAGCCAGGAGAAGCGCGCACGGTTGACTTTTTCCTGGATTCGCGATCTTTTGCTTTCTATGATCCCAACCGCAAGGGCTGGATTGTAGAGCCGGGATCATTTGAAATCCTTGTCGGCTCATCGTCTCGTGATATCCGTTTGAAAACTGATTTTGTTTGGTAAAAAAAAATGGCAACTTATATGAATCTCGTTCCTGTTGACCCTGAAAACCTGGGGTTTTCTTTCGAAGCGCTGCACCGCCTGGATTCACTCTACCAATCCTATATCGACCAGGGAAAGCTGGCCGGCATCAGCGCAACGGTTGCCCGTCAGGGGAAAACAATTTACCTGAATAAATTTGGCTGGGCGGATAAAGAATCCTCAAAACCGATGCGTTTTGATTCGATCTTCCAAATTGCCTCCATGTCCAAGCCTGTCACGGCAGTCGCTGCGATGATGCTCTACGAACAAGGATTCTTTAACCTAAATACTCCGGTCAGGGAGGTCCTGCCCCAGTTTGCCAATCTCCAGGTAGTAAAAGGCTGGGAATCCGGACTTCCCGTCACAGAACCATTGAATGTCGAGTTGACCTTCCGCCATCTTTTTACGCATACCTCCGGACTACCTTACGGGTTTTTACCCGACGATCCACTGGACCAACTGCTGAGGCAAAAATATGATCAGCTCAAGGAATTGAACCTTCCCTATACCACCGAATCGTTGGTCGAAGGCCTCTCTAATTTACCCCTTGCCTTTCAGCCTGGTTCATGTTGGAGATATGGCTTTAACATTGAGGTCTTGGGCAGGATTATCGAGGTCATCTCCGGTGAAAGCCTGGATACATTCCTCGCCAAGCGCATTTTTCAGCCCTTGAACATGCTGGATACTGCTTTTTTCGTCCCAGAGAGCAAACGTGTGCGCCTGTGCGCGGTTTATGGGCACAACTCAGACTCCTACGATATGCAGCGTCAGGAAAATGAATTTTCCTTTGAACGCCCATCCTTTATCAGCGGGGGAGGTGGTCTAAGCTCCACCCTCCTGGATTATGCGCGTTTCTGCCAGATGCTGGTCAATCAAGGACAACTGGATGGCATCCGTATCCTGAGTCCAAAAACCATAGGGCTTTTCAGCATGAATCTGGCGCCTTCCCAGGCATTACCATACGGCTTCCAAAAGAACGACCTCTTCCATGCCGGTTATGGTTTCAGCCTGGGCACTCGGGTTCTCATGGATGTTGCCGCCACCGGAATTGCAGGTTCTGTCGGAGAGTTTGGCTGGGATGGAGCTTTCAATACCTTTTTCTGGATCGATCCCCAGGAGAAACTCTACACCCTGGTCATGCTCCAGCATTACCCAAATAATTATTTTCCACTCTTCCAACGAACCAAGTCCATCGTTTATGCATCCCTGGTCCAACCCGGAAAATTGAGCCGGGGAAAAAACAAATTGAAATCTAAGAAAAATTAATTAAGAATAGGAGGTTCTCGTGTCTTCTTTATTGATAAATCCAACCCCTCTACCAAATATTCCATGGGAAGATCGGCCTGCTGGTTCAAACGAAACGGTCTGGCGATCACAGCGGAATCCCATCATTCCTCGGGATGCTATCCCGACCTCAAACAGTATTTTTAACAGTGCTGTCGTTCCTTATAAGGGTGAGTTCGCCGGTGTATTCCGCTGCGACAACCGCGCCCGCACCATGCAGCTCCACCGGGGCTTCAGTAAGGATGGCGTTGACTGGAAACTCGATCCCGAAAAAATACAATTCCATTGTTCAGAGCCTGAAATTGCCCGTTTTGTTTATGGCTACGATCCACGTGTCTGTTGGATCGAAGACCGCTACTACGTCACCTGGTGCAACTGGTTTCATGGTCCGACCATCGGCGCTGCCACCACGACCGATTTTTTAACTTTCGAACAGCTCGAAAATGCATATCTCCCATTCAACCGAAATGGCGTTCTCTTTCCTCGAAAGATCAACGGAAACTTTGCCATGCTCAGCCGTCCCAGTGATAATGGGCATACACCTTTCGGCGATATTTTTTACAGCGAAAGCCCGGATTTCGTCTATTGGGGCAAGCACCGTTATGTGATGGGTACTGCCGGTGGCTGGCAAAGCACAAAAGTTGGCGCCGGTCCCATCCCGATCGAGACCACCGAAGGCTGGTTAATGATTTATCACGGCGTTCTGACTTCATGCAATGGGTTTGTGTACAGCTTCAGCGCAGCCCTGCTGGACCTGGAAAAACCCTGGAAAGTCATCGCAAGAGCCGAGCCCTACCTCATCTCACCCTGGAAACCCTATGAATGTGTTGGCGATGTGCCCAATGTGACCTTCCCCTGTGCCGCACTCGTCGATGGTAATACCGGCCGTATTGCAATTTATTACGGAGCAGCCGACACAGTGGTCTGCCTGGCATTCTCGTATGTCCAGGATATCGTCGATTTTGTCAAGAAAAACGCCATGTAATTCTTGGGAGACTAAAATGGAAAGAATTCAAGTCAGCGAAAATCGTCGTTACCTGGTCACCGCTTCCAATGAGCCTTTCTTCTGGCTGGGCGATACCGCCTGGGAGTTGTTTCACCGTCAGAACCTGGCAGAAATCGAAGAATATTTTGCGAACCGCCAGGCGAAAGGATTTACCGTCATCCAGGCAGTTCTCCTGGGTGAAGTTGATGGTTTGAACACGCCGAATGCCAACGGCGACCGTCCTTTTTACGATAACGACCCCACCCGTCCGGTTGAGAGCTATTTCGCCTTTGTGGATGAAGTCGTTCGCCTGGCAGAGGCTCACGGGTTGTACCTGGGCATGTTACCAACCTGGGGAGATAAGGTGACTCACATGTGGGGAGCAGGACCCATTATCTTCAATCCACAAAATGCTCGTATTTACGGCCATTTCCTGGGAAAGCGTTACGGAAACTACACGAATATTCTCTGGATCCTGGGAGGCGACCGCCCCGCGTTCATCCCAGACCACGATTATCGTCCTATCTGGCGTGAAATGGCTGCTGGCATTGATGAAGGCTGTGGTTACCGGCCAATTAAAACTTATCACCCGATGGGTGGTCATTCCACCTCCGCCTGGCTGCAGGATGAAGATTGGCTGGATATGCATATGATCCAATCCGGACATGGCTCGGGGCATGATGTCCCGGTCTGGGAAATGATTGCACATGATTATGCCCTGTCCCCTACCCGGCCTGTCCTGGATGGGGAGCCGAATTACGAAGACCACCCGGTTAGTCCCTGGCCAACCTGGGATCCTGCCAATGGTTATTTCGATGACTACGACGTTCGTAAGCAAGTCTATCGCTCGGTATTTGCAGGTGGCTGCGGGGTAACCTACGGTCACCAATCTATCTGGCAATTCATCACTCCAGAACGCCAGCCAATCACGTACCCTATAATCCTGGACTGGCGCCAGGCCCTCGATCGTCCTGCTGCCAGCCAGGTTGGGCACCTGCGCTCTTTGATGCTCTCCCGCCCATATCTCTCCCGCGTCCCAGACCAGGCTTTGATTGTTGGCGATCCAGGAGTTGGAGGTAATCACATTCGAGCTACCCGTGATCAGCAAGGCTCGTATGCCATGATCTATTTGCCCTTGCACCAATCGGTGAAAGTTCGCATGGATATAATTCAAAACGAAACTGTTCGAGCCTGGTGGTTTGACCCTCGCAGTGGAAAAACCAGCATGATCGGTCTATTTCCGTCCGCCTGTACTGCGACTTTTACCCCCTTCCAGGCTGGTTCGGACATGGTTTTAGTATTGGACAACAGCAGCATTAACTATCCAGCTCCGGGCAGCACCCCATGGAGGCTGACATGAGTGATTTCCATATAGGCGTTGACCTGGGAGGCACCCACCTGCGTGCTGCCCTGGTCAACACCCAAAATGGTCAGATCATCACATCGCGCAAAGAACCAACCCACGCTCACGAAGGCCACCGGGCAGTTACGGATCGTATGGTGGGTTTGGTCCAGTCGGTAATCCAGGATGCCGGCATGCCGGTAGACAAAATCGGTGGGATCGGTGTTGGTGTACCTGGGACTCCAGACTTACTGACGGGTGATGTCAAATTCCTGCCTAATTTACCCGGCAATTGGCGCGATGTCCCCCTGGCCACGTATTTAAACCAGAAATTGGATCTTCCCGTTTATCTTTTAAATGATGTGCGCTGCGTTGCCCTGGCTGAATGGCGTTTCGGCGCCGGGCGCGATGTGCAAAACATGGTCTGTTACGCCTTAGGTACAGGCATCGGCGGTGGCGTTGTCTTAAACGGCAGTCTCCACCTTGGATTGGATGGTACTGCCGGCGAGTTGGGTCACCAGGTGGTCGAACTCAATGGCGTTCCCTGCGGTTGTGGTGGCCGTGGCTGCCTTGAAATGTACGCTTCGGGTCCTGCGATCGCTGCTGCAGGAGTAAAATTCGTTATGCACGGGCACACAACCCTCATTGGAGAGTTGGTTAATTACGAGATCGATAAAATCACGGCCGCGACGGTGGTCAAAGCAGCCAATGACGGCGATCTAACCGCCCAGTTTATCCTTCAACAGGCAGGTTCATACCTGGGAATCGCCGTCAGCAGCGTGATTGTAGCGATTAGCCCACAAAAAATCGTTTTTGGCGGTGGTGTAGCTGAGGCTGGTGAAATTCTGTTAGCTCCTGTCCGAAATACAGTCAGAGAACGGGTTCACATGGTGCCTCTCGACAAGATTGCATTTGTACGTGCAGAATTGGGCAACCAGGCAGGTCTGGTCGGCGCAGCTTACTGGCCGGTGGTCTGTTTATCGAAGTAGCGGATGCCCAAATCTCCGGAGTTTGAATAGTTTTGGAGGTTCAAGTTGGCTGAGCAGTTTCAATGGACAATCCCTTCAAATGTGTGTGCCAGTCTCGGTGCATTAACTGCCGGACCCCGGAATCCCCTTTCCTGGCTATCAAGGACTGGAGCACTATTTCAGGCCAATCCACCTGGCTCCGGTTCACCTGCCTCTTCGCTGAATTCATCGGATATCTTGCGCGATGCAGGAATTCTCGATGTACAGCGGAATGTCAGCCCAACTTTTATGCGCGCACTCCAGATTCTTGCCAACCCGGGCGCCTTATTATCAATCCAACAGGTACTTGCACCGGCTGTAGATTCCCTGGCGATCTACCTCACCAACAACCTCGCGGACTCCGTGGCTGTAATCCAGTCCGGAGAAATGATCACCATGATCGCTTCTGCCCAGCCAAACATAGTGTTTGATTACATCAGTCAACGAGCCGGCTGCTCCAGTACTCAGCGCTCCACCTTTGACTCTTCCCTTTCTATCCCAGAAGCCTTTGCCATGGCTGCTTCGATCGATTGCCTGAGAAAAAAATCCGGTAAGGCGTTCTTGATAGAAGAACCTTATCTTGCAGCCCCCCTCAAACTCGATGAAATTTTTATGCAAATTCAGCAACCTGTCACTTCTCGCCAATGGCTGGTTTCCTGCCTCAAAAAACAAAATCCCGGTCTTATCTCCCTCGATGAGCTGAAGCAAGCCTCTCAAGACTTGCAAGATAAGGAGCTTTGCTCTCTATTGCCTGACGGTATCCTTTGGTCGCAAGGAGTTGCATCATTGGCTGAAACGATGGTGATCATGGACCAGGTCTTTGAGCTTGAAATCTCACGCCTCCATCGGAATGGTCAGGTTTCCCAAATCCACCAGGTCTGCTTTCAATCGAGTGTTCACGATCTTCTGATGATCGATCTCACCGCTCAACAGGTCAGGATTCGAGCTTCGACTGCACAGGCTTATGTAGACCAGGTAGTCCGCTTTCTGACCGAAGGCATCCATAAAATTCCTGAACCAGTAGATCCAGCAGGAGATGTGACCCGCCAGATCAAACCCAACGAGCCATCTTGGGAATTGAGGTCGCTGGGGCAAGGGCCCAAGATCTCCATTACGGATTCTGTCCGCATCGGGCGTTCGCCCGAAAACCAGGTCGTTCTTTCCGAAACCAGTGTCTCCCGTTCTCATTGCCTGGTCGAGATCATCGATGGCGCCTGCTGGATTACAGACTTACGCTCCAGTAATGGCACCCTGGTGAATGGCAAGCGCATTACCATGCCCACCAGGCTACAGGCAAAGGACCGGGTTCAGCTCGGAATACTGAAATACGAAGTTATCGAAATCCGACCGGATGCTGCTTCATCAATTTCAACAATCGCTCCTGACCGATAATATTTATGACTGCCTCACCAAAACGACCAGAAGAGACTCATATTCCTGCATTTCCCTTTGGAGCAGTATACTTTCGTAAATCCAATCCGCCTAAAGGCAATTGGGAACGCGATTACCGCACTGCCCGGGAAGACGGGATGAATTGTTTCCGCCACTGGCTTCTCTGGTCGGCGGTTGAGCCTCGCCCCGGCGAGTGGGACTGGTCCGATTACGATCAGCAGTTGGATTTAGCCAGCCAGAACGGCATGAAAACGATCCTGGCGGAGATGATGATTTCTGCTCCCGAGTGGGCTTTTCGCCAGTATTCCCACGCTAGATTGGTTACTTCCAGGGGAGAAGCCCTGGAGAGCACCCTTAATGCAAGCTGCGTTGTGGGAGGGTTTCCTGGGTTATGCCTGGATCACGAAGATTATCGTGAGATTGCCGGAAATTTTTTACGCCAGGCAGTTTTACGTTATAAAGGTCACCCGGGGCTGGCCGGTTACGATCTTTGGAACGAATGTGGTCAGGATTCCCGTACCTGTTATTGTCCGGCGACTGCGGCGAAATTTCAACAGTGGTTACAAACAAAATATACAACCCTGGAAGCTCTTTCTGGTGCCTGGAAACGGTATGGATTCCTGGATTGGTCAGATATCAATCCCCCTCGGGAGCTGGGTCCATATTCCCATGTCCTGGATTGGTTGCAATTCCGGCTTGAACATGCTTACGAGTACCTGCAATGGAGAGTTGACATAGTTACGAGCTGCGACCCCAAAGCCTTGATTACGGCCCATGGGGTTGCTGGTAGCCTGCGTCGCCTGGCATCAGAATCAACCGACGACTGGAGAGCCGCTTCAAAAGTCCAGTCTTATGGCTTTACCTGGGGCTCTTGCCGGCATGGCGACGAATCCTGGAAGCAGTTCCATGCTGCCGACCTGGTACGTGCAGCCAGCCGGGATAAACCGTTCTGGCACGCTGAAGCATACGCCGGACCTCTTTGGATGCAGCCTCAAGTGCTCGGAAAGCCACGCTCGGAAGGAAGGATACCCACCTCTGCGGATATCCGGTATTGGGACATGGTTAGCTTGATGACTGGCGCCCGCGGCCTGTTCTACTTGCGCTGGCGACCTTTGCTAGACGGACCTCTATTCGGCGCCTTTGGTCCTTATGGGCCCGATGGCAATCGCACTGACCGCTCTCGCATGTCTGCAAAGATCGCTAGGTGGGCAACCGATCCGACCAACCACGAATTCTTGCAGTCCAGGCCTGTCATAGGAGATTGCGCCATCTTGGTGCTGCCAGAAGCCGAGATATTTACCTATGCGCAACGGGCAGACACAACTTTCTTTTCGACCTGCCTCGAGGGCGCTTACCAGGGCTTTTTCGATGCCAATATCCAGGCGGATTGGGTCGACCTCGAACATATTTATGATTATGATCTTGTCTATCTCCCATATCCGGTCATGCTGACACAAGCCACATCGGAAAGTCTCATCCGCTGGGTGTCTGCCGGAGGAACGCTGGTATGCGAAGGCTGCCCTGGATATTGGACGGAGGCAGGTCATGTCAATCCACAGCAACCTGGGCAAAATTTAGACCGGCTTTTCGGCGTGACCGAGGATTATGTGGAGTTCACCCCCGACCTCCTATCAGATTTGCGCTTGATGGTCGATGGCACCCCAGTGTGGGGTGGTCTCTACCTGCAAGCCTACCAGCCGGTGACCGCCACCTCAGTCGGCTGGTACGAGGACGGCCGGATTGCCGCCTGTGATCACCTGTATGGGGCAGGTCGGACGCGGTTGGTTGGTACCATGTGCTCTGCGGGTTACAACTTCCATCCTGACAATCGCTCAACCAGCTTTTTCCAGGATGTGCTCCAATTTGCCGGAAAAACCCAGCACATTACATGCTCTAATCCCAGGTTAAAAGCTCGCTTACAATCCGGCCCTGCCGGCATCTCGTTATGGGTTGCGAATCCCCTTCCCCAGCCACTCCCGGTTTGCCTACGCTTCAGTGCAGCCTGGGGACCGTTCACGAAAGGCACCGTCCTTTGGGGTGATCCGGTCCAGGATTTATTCATTGCCGGACGGACCATTACCCTGACCGTGCCCGCTCGTGACGTCGCCATCATCCTGCTGGGTCAGGAAAGTTAAATCTCCGGTATCAATTCCACATTTATTGAAAATCTGCTTATAATGGCGTAAAGTCCTCCGCTTTTGCAAGGAAAGGAGTTTGCAATGAATCCGATAAAGGATGGACCTGTTTCCCCGTTATTCCAACCGTTCTACTTTATACCTGGCATGACCCGTGAAGAAATCGCTGCCTCGGGGAAGATTTCCCCGGAGATGCAGTCTGCCCTAACAGATTCGCCGTCCGGTGAATGCGTCTGCTGGGGAATTCCATTTCAAGTAAATGGACTGTTTTTACTCACCGACCAGGCGGTTACCTTGAATATGGATGGTATCCAGGCGCGTTGGCTGGTATTCATGCATACCTCGGACCTCCGTCCCCTGCCGAGAGATAACTCCGGGTTGATCATTCCTCCCATGCGCGGCGAAGGTCAGTTGAACGAGCACGCAGCCGACTATGTCATCAGTTACGAGGATGGCTCGGAAATACGACTTCCAATCCGGCGCAGGCACCAGGTAGGCGCCTTCACCCGGCGCTGGGGAGATAATTGTTTCCAGGCAGTCGAGGCATCCAAACCTGCACCAATGCTCGCCAATCACGAGCAGCCTGCGGAGATACTGGGGAGTGTCCCAGACGCGCAACCAGGGCTGGGTGTATGGACCCTGGGTGAACTGGCTCTGGTCATGGGAAAATCCTGATCCACAAAAACCGCTGGTCGGTATCCGCCTGGAGCCTGTGAGTGGCGCCATCATTCTATCTGGGGTGGCTCATGGGAATGCTTCAGAACAACCTTTACGCTGGCGGCGCCGGCGTAAAGCGCTACTCACTTTGCCTGAAGGCGAAACTTATCACTCCAGGCTGGACGAGGCAGGCTGCCTGGAACAGAATTCAACTTGACCTGGGACAGGTTATTTCCGGCCAGCGCAGACAAATCTATCCGGACCAGGGTTGGCAGGCATCCTATAACAACAAGCTGCCGCAGGTTTCAGACCGCGAGGTCATCATCGAATACACCTCGCATCCGGACGCCTGTTTCCATCTGCCAGGCCAGGCGCCACTGCCAGTGAGTGCAGTTGAGTCAGGGCAATCTGTTCATCAAATAAAACCCATCACCCCTTCTGACCAGCGGGTGTTGCTGCAAGTGATCGATAAACTAACTCGTCGACCGGTTGCCGTTAAATTCCACATCCATGGTGCAGCCGGCGAATACCTGGCTCCTGTCGATCGCCACCGCATCCTCAATCCTCGCTGGTTCGAAGACTACTCGGTGGATTTCGCCCATCTCTGGACTCATTCCTGTACATACATCAACGGGGAGTCGTTGATCGACCTGCCAGTTGGAAAAATTTATGTTGAGGTTTCCAAAGGATTTGAGATCCGCCCGGTAAGAATTCAAGTTGATGTGATCGAAGGAATGGGCACCCTGACCATTGAGGTAGAAAAGGTCCTTCCCTGGCGCGAAGGAGGTTGGGTTACCGCGGACACACACGTTCATTTCCTTTCACCCATCTCGGCTATGCTCGAAGGCTCCGCTGAAGGAGTCAATATCATCAACCTTCTAGCCAGCCAATGGGGCGAATTGATGACCAACGTGGGTGATTTTGACGGTAAAACCACCTGGGGGTCTCGCGAAGCCGGAGGAGACGGCGAATACCTGGTGCGAGTTGGCTCGGAAAACCGCCAGCATATTCTTGGGCACATTTCCTTGCTGGGATATCGTGGCCGTATCATCGCACCGATGACGACCGCTGGTCCGGACGAGTCAGCCCTGGGCGATCCGGTCGAGTGCCTCCTGACGGAATGGGCGCAGCGCTGCCAGATGAATGGGGGCCTGGTTGTATTGCCCCATTTCCCCAACCCTCGCGCTGAATTTGCTGCCAGTATCGTCAGCGGCGTCATCGATGCTCTGGAAATGACAGCCTGGGGTGACCTGTATTCCGGAATCGATCCTTATAGCCTTTCAGATTGGTACCGTTTTTTGAACTGTGGGCACCTTGTTGCTGCTGTGGGCGGTACGGATAAAATGTCTGCAGACACCGCCGTGGGTACGGTTCGTACCTATGCGCATATCTCCCCAGACCAACCGTTCTCCTATGAAACCTGGATGCAGGCAGTGCGCCGTGCAGAGACTTTTGTAACTTATGGTCCATTGTTGGATTTTAGCGTCGACGGAAAACCCATGGGTAGCCGTATCGAGTTGCCCACTTATGGTGGAAAAGTGGATATCATCTGGAATGTAGCCAGCGTGACCGTCCCGGTGACCCGGGTTGAGCTGGTGATCAACGGTGAAATTCGTGAAAGCATCAGCGTCCCACCTGAAGGATCGGCAGGTTCGTGGCAGGTTACGATTTCCAAGAGTTCTTGGGTTGCTTTACTCGTCCGGGGGCAATACGCGGATAAGCCCGAAATGATTGCCGCCCATTCCTCTCCTGTGTTTGTGATGGTCAATAGCTCCCAGCTTTTATCGGCGCTGGATGCTGTCACCATTCTGGAGCAGATCGAGGGTGCCCTGGCCTACGTGGATACCATCGGAACGCGGGCAGACGACCAGGCATATAAACGTATGCGTCAGGCGCTGGTGTCTGCCCATCGCAGTCTCCACAACCGGCTCCACCAGGCAGGTCATTATCACGACCATCCTGCGATTGGTTGACAACGTTACTTTGCTAGGTTAGACTACTGCCATGTTTTTTACTCGCGATCAGCTTGAATCCCAGGAAAACACCTTCCTGGCTCCCTACGGATGTAGGAGTAGCAGCTCCCGTGGGCGCGTATATCCTGAAGACGAGCCTGAATACCGAACTGTTTTCCAACGAGATCGCGACCGCATCTTGCATACCACAGCTTTTCGACGGCTTGAGTATAAGACACAGGTTTTCATTAATTACGAAGGCGATTATTTTCGCACTCGCCTGACCCATACCCTCGAAGTCTCGCAAATTGGTAGGACGATTGCCCGCGCCTTAGGCGCAAATGAAGACCTCCTGGAAGCAATTTGCCTTGCCCATGACCTTGGACACCCGGCTTTTGGCCATTCAGGTGAAATGACCCTGGCGCGCCTGATGAAAGATCGTGGAGGGTTTGACCACAACAAGCAATCCCTGCGCATCGTCTCAATCCTTGAAAATCGCTACCCGGACTTTCCCGGGTTGAATCTAACCTGGGAAGTCCGTGAAGGGATTGTAAAACACGAATCCGAATACGATACCTCCGATAGCGGCGAATATAACCCCGATCTACGAGGCCACCTGGAAGCCCAAATTGCAAACGCCGCCGACGAGTTAGCCTATACCGCCCACGACCTGGATGACGGCTTGCGTTCGGGTATGATCACATCCACTTCTCTCGAAGGTATAACGCTTTGGGAAGTCCTGGTTGAAGCCATTGGCTGGAAGCGGGGCGAATTGGATGACCTGACCCGCCACCGCTTGATCCGCCGCCTGATAAGCCTGGAAGTGACGGACCTGGTAACCCATACCGAACAACGTTTACGCGAAAGCCTGGTTCGCTCGGTCGAAGAGTTGCAGAGCCTTCCCTACAACGTCATCGGGTTTGGGGAATCCATGCACCGTCGAAACCGGGAATTAAAAGATTTTCTCTACACGAACCTGTATCGCCATCATAGGGTGATGCGCATGGCCGTCAAAGCTGAACGGATCATCACCGACCTCTTCCAGGCGTACTGTGAGACTCCGGTCATCCTGCCGCATCACATCCAGGAATCGATCCAGGAACGCGGGCTGGAACGTACCATTTGCGATTACATCGCCGGCATGACGGACCGGTTTGCAGTGGAAGAGCACCAGAAGCTCTTCGATCCAATACTCCGGCCTTGATTCCAAGGCATCAGACAGGGCTAGATTGATGACCGAACAACCGTATTTAACCACTGAAGGCGCTGAACGCCTCAAAACTGAACTGGCTCAATTAAAAGGGCCAGGTCGACAGGAAATGGCACAGCGCTTGCGATCTGCCATCCAGATGGGTGATTTATCCGAAAACGCCGATTACCACAAAGCCAAGGAAGACCAGGGTTTCTTAGAAGGCAGGATCAATGAGCTGGAATATATCCTGGCCAATGCCATCGTCGTCGAAATTCAATCCGGAAGCCAGGAAATTGTCGATGTTGGGATTCAGGTGACTGTACAGGAAGAAGGCGAGGACCCGGAGACTTATTTGTTAGTCGGAGCAAAAGAAGCCTCGCCCCGAGAAGGTAAAATATCCAACGAATCCCCCATCGGCAGAGCCTTGATTGGTCACCGCCAGGGGGACGTGGTCACTGTCCAAACGCCGGGCGGTGATATTCGTTTGAAGATCATCAAGATCAATTAATCTGAAAACCTCACGGTTATCGAACCGTGAGGTTTTTGCTTAATTTTTTTATTGGTTAGCGATTTTTCGGCCAGATCGAAAGATCGACGACCATCCGGTCAAAGAAACTATCCGGAGGCAACGGTCCTTCACCGTACGCCATGTCCACAATCCGGGCAACCATCTGCAGAGTCTGGGTTTCCAGGACAACCTCCTCACCTGGTGCAGCCAGGACAGGCTCTCCCTTGGCTGCCAACCGGCTGCGAATGCCATCATCCTCGAAAGCATGCGCGCTCATCAGCACCTTGGTCACAGTCTGGATGTCGTTCTTGTCAAACAGCCAGACTTCGATCGCGGTCACTTTCTTCGGATCCCCAACGCCGATGGGCTCGGAAATGCCGGCGCCGCACTCGCCCATAAATTCGCCTTGAGGTGAATCAATGCTGAAGGAGTCATCGAAAAGGTCATCGCCCAGGCGATAGGATGACGTGAATTGAGCAATCGGTACATCCTGTGCGCTTATCGGTGCTGGCGCGGATTTACCATCTTCCACTCCTACAGTCTCTTCTGTTTCCACTGGAGGCGCTTCCTTTGATTGGCGGGAGCTTAAGCGCCGCAGGATAATGAAAATGGCTGCAGCAGCCAGCACTGCCACTGCGATCCCACAAACAATCGGCAGAAATGCAGCCAGCCCGGTTGCTTTTTCAGGTTCCGCAACTTCAATAGGGCTTCCCTGGACGATCGCAACCACGTTGTCAGGTTCTACAGCCATCACGTAGGATGCAAATTGTTCAGGCTGTTGCGAGCCAATTTGTAAGCCGGCCGTGGTTAGAATAGTAGCCTTTTCCTCACCCAGAGCTTCATACCGGCTCATGGCAAGAACTGAATCCCCTGTTAGGGTGTATTCATTGACGGCCATTTCTACCCAATCAGTCTGGTAATCGGACATCAAATCCGCTGGAGAAGCATTGACCCATTCGACTGGGAATAGCCACCAGCCAAGTACGATCATGCCAAACAATGCCCCAACGACAAGGCCAACCACTAAGGTTGCCCAAGGATTGCGAACTTGCTTTTGGATATTTTCCATCTTCTGATCTCCCGTTTGAGTAGAGAAATTACGAATCCCTTGAATTTATTTTAGACGAAAGTATTAAAAAAAGCAACATTCTTAAGCCTTTCATTAAAATTCGCCGGTTTTTTCCTAAAACTTCTTCCCTACATGGTGCAAGAGTTATGCCAACTCATGCTTCTTCGCTGACTTCTTCCAGCACCTGGTCCAGGATGAACTGCTCCTGGCAGTTCAAGCATTGGGCATTGCGTTTATCCGCCACGACCAGCAAGCCGCCGCAAGTCGGGCAGCTCTTTTTCAAAGGTTTTTTCCAGGAGGTAAAATCGCATTCCGGGTAGTTGGCGCATCCGTAAAACAACCGACCCTTGCGTGTCTTTCTTTCGACGATGTCGCCGCTATCCTTCGGGCAGGAAACTCCTGTCTTCTCAAGCCAGGCTTCGGTGTGACGACAGGCCGGGAAATTACTGCATGAAATAAACTTACCATAACGACCCCAGCGCGTTACCAGCTCATGACCACAGTCTGGACAGATTCTGCCGATCGGTTCCGGTCCCATGTTCATATCCGGCATGTTGTCCTGCGCCAGGCTGACTTTCTCAGAGAAAGGACTGTAAAACTCACGGATTACGTCAACCCACGGCAACTCGCCTGCGGCAATCCGGTCCAGGTCTTCTTCCATGTGCGCGGTAAAGCCCACATCTAGAATTTCGGGAAAATGTTCGACCAGCAAATCGTTTACCAGAATGCCCGTTTCAGTCGGTGTCAGTTTTTTCCCCTCACGGATCACATAGTTACGCTGCTGTAAAGTCCCAAGGATTGGCGCATATGTCGAAGGTCGCCCAATGCCGTATTCTTCAAGAATTTTTACCAGGGTGGCTTCTGAGAAGCGCGGAGGCGGTTGGGTAAAATGCTGCTCTGGAAGCAGGCGTACCAGGCGCTGTACCTGTCCTTCTGCCAGTCCGGGCGGGATGCGCGTATCTTCGGCTTCGGTCTCTTTCTGGTCTTCGTCTTTGGCTTCCTCGTAAACGATCATGAACCCGATGAATTGCACCGTCGAGCCAGAAGCCCGTAATAAATAAGAATGCCCACTGCTTTTCCCGGTGATATCTACGGAAGTGGTATCGTAAACAGCAGCCGACATTTGCGAGGCAACGAATCGTTGCCAGATTATCTGGTAAAGCCGGAACTGGTCTCGGTTAAGGAACTCTTTAATCGATTCGGGTTGCCGTATCACCGATGTCGGGCGTACCGCCTCATGAGCTTCTTGGGCGCCACGGGATTTCGTCTTGTAAACTGGAGCCTCCGCTGGCAGGAAATCTTTACCGTACCGTTCGCTGATAAATTCCCTGGCTTCTGCCTGGGCTATTTCTGACACATTGGTTGAATCCGTACGCATGTAGGTGATTAAGCCAACAGAGCCCTGTCCCAGGTCAATGCCTTCGTAAAGCTGCTGGGCGAGCGCCATCGTCCGCCTGGCGGTGTAGCCCATCCGTCTGGATGCTTCCTGTTGCAGGGTGCTGGTTGTGAATGGCGCGGTCGGATTGCGCCTGCGTTCGCCTTTTTTCAAGCGTGTGATCGCATAACTTGCCGCTTCCATATCGTGAAGGATCGGCGTGACCACCGCTTCGCTGCCCAACGGAGGTTCTGTCTCGTCAATCGTTGCCAGCTTCCCGGTGTAAGTCTGTTTACCGCCTTCTGGCAAGAACTCCCCGGCAATACTCCAATACTCCACCGGGATGAAGGCATCAATCTCGCGTTCCCGTTCGACAACCAGTCGTAAAGCAACAGACTGTACCCGGCCAGCCGAAAGCCTGCTGCGTACTTTTTTCCAGAGCAGCGGGCTTAAGTTGTAGCCAACCAGGCGGTCCAGTACACGCCGGGCTTGCTGGGCATCCACCAGGTCCATATTAATCTGGCGGGTGTGCGCAAAAGCATCTGCTACGGCCGGCTCGGTGATTTCATGGAATACAACGCGTTGGGTGATGCGTGGATCAATTTGCGCTGATTCCAATAAATGCCAGGCAATGGCTTCACCTTCGCGGTCAGGATCGGTTGCCAGGAATATTTCTGCCGCCTTTGACGCCAGCGCCTTCAACTCCTTAACCACCAGTTTTTTCTCATTCGGAACCCGGTATTTCGGTGTGAAATCGTGATCAACATCCACAGATAATTGCGAGCGCAGCAGATCACGGACATGCCCGACAGACGCCTTCACCGTGTATCCCTTGCCCAAAAACCTGCCAACAGTTTTTGCTTTCGCCGGCGACTCGACGATTACCAGCTTTCCCTGGCGTTTGGCTTTCGCTTTCGCAGCGCTTTCTTCCTCGTCCATCCCCTCATGTCCTGGGATTCGACCCATACGATAAAGGGCTGTGCCGCATACCGGGCATACTCCACGGGCTGCTGCCCGGCCATTTTCGGTGAATACCGGTTTAGCCTCAGTCAGCGGTCTTTTTTCCCTGCACTTCACACAATAAGCAGTCAAATCTTGATCAGTCATTCAAACGTACTCCTGTCCATTTTCACGTAGCTGGTTGACAACCTGGCGCACTCGTTGAGCCTGGTCTTTCCGGCAAACCAAAACAACGTCGCCAGTATCAACAACAATTAAGTCGTTCACTCCGATGGTCACAATTAAACGGCGTTTTTGGTTCATATACACCAGTGAATCCCGGGTATCCAGACCAATGTGCGCTCCACCCATCACGATGTTGCCATTTTCATCCCCGCGGATGACCTCAAACAAAGAATCCCAGCTGCCAACATCGTTCCACTCAAGGTTACCCGCCGGGATTACGACCACTTCCTGCGCATTCTCCATGATACTGTAATCAATCGTCTCGTTCTTGAGGTTTGCCCAGCAGGATTCGATAACTCGCCTTTGGTTATCCGGGTTATTTTCAACCTGGATCTGGCCTAACAGCTGGGAAAAATTTGGCATCTGTCTGGAAAATTCATCCAGGATTCGGCGAGTTTTCCAGACAAACATCCCCGAATTCCAGGTGTGATCACCACCCTCCAGCATGATTTTTGCCTGGCTTTCCGATGGTTTTTCTTTGAAACGTTTTACCCGGTAAACCTCATGACCACCTGATGAACCAAGCAACTCACCCCGTTGAATATAGCCAAAACCCACTGCAGGAAAGGTTGGCTTTATTCCTAGAGTGACAAGAAAATCTCCCTGAGCTTGCAGGTATGCTGAAATCAGCAGGCTGCGAAATTCTGGTTCATTCCCAATATAATGGTCTGAAGTTAATACGACCATAATGGCTTCCGGATCGATTTTCTGTAGAACCACCGCAGCCAAACCGATCACCGAGGCCGTCCCTTTCGGTTCAGGCTCGATAATGAAATTCGCCTGAGGGATTTCAGGCGCCTGCTGTTGAAGCTCGCTGGCTTGTTCAGCAACTGTGACCACAAAAATTTTATCGAACGCAAATAGCTCGGCTATCCGGTTCACACTGGTCTGGAACAAGGTGCGTTCGTCAAACAGACTCAACATCTGCTTGGGACGTACCTGCCTGGAAAGCGGCCAAAGCCGGGTTCCTCCACCACCAGCCATGATGATTGCGTAATAATGATTCAAGGATTGTTCCATCAAAATTATCCGGGAATCAAGCGTATTCTACAGGATCTTCTCGGACAGAGACGTACTGCATTCCACCAACCTGTCGTACCATACCCTTTAATTCCATGATTGCCAGCGTGGCTGATACCTGCTCGATGGGCAGATCTGTAGCCCTGCGGATTTCATCAATGTGCTGCGGTTCCCGGGTCAGGCAGGAATACAATAAAGCTTCGGTCGGGTCGGAGGGGATAACCTGCCTCAATTGCACCTGCTCAGGAATCTGGGTCATATTGAGGATTTCGAGTACATCCTGCGGGTTGAGCAGTAACCGGGCTCCTTGCTGGATAAGGCGGTTAGTTCCCAGGCTTTGGGGAGCATGAATTTGCCCGGGGACTGCGAAAACTTCCCTGCCTTGATCTGCCGCGAATGCTGCCGTGATCAATGCTCCGCTGGACTCACCGGCTTCAACCACGATCACAGCTCTGGCCAAAGCCGAAATGATCCGGTTACGCGGCGGAAAATTTGCCGAATCCGGAGGGGTGCCGGGCGCGTAATCGCTGAGAATTGCCCCCTGGGTGATCACACGCGCCGCCAGCTTTTCATGCTCGGGGGGATAAATCAAGTCCACGCCGCTTCCCAGCACGGCAAGCGTCCTGCCACCGCTATCCAAAGCCGCCTGGTGTGCAATGGCATCAACGCCACGGGCTAATCCACTGACAATGGTCACACCCTGGTTGGCAAGGCTCCTGGCAATTTCGTCAGCAACCTGCTTCCCATAAACGGTCATCCGCCGGGTGCCGACGATCGCAACCGACCAATCATCCTCAGGTTTTAGTTTACCTCTGCAGTAAATGACGGGCGGAGGTTGGTCCAGCTCGCGCAGCCTCGTGGGATACCCAGCGTCATCCCAGGTGATTACCTCGATATTTTTCTGCTGGATATCTACCCATTTTTCATCCAGGTTGCAGGAAGCCTTCACCACCTGCTGAGCCTTCACCAATTTATCCCCTAAACCAGCTTGCAGGAGCGCCTGCGCGGGTGCATTCCAGGCTGTCTCTAGATCACCGAAAAAATCCAGCAGGTTGCGCACCCGCACGGATCCGATGCCTCGGACCAGGCTGAAACCGACGTAATACATCCGGGGATCTGCAGTCATAACAGTCTTGTTATACTTCAGGTTCCATGCCCGGGAGCATGTGGACACGAATTACACGCTTATCCAGGTCGATGTTGGCAATGAACGGGTCCGCGGTAGGGATCAGTATCTCTGCCCCGGTTTCCGATCTCGCCAGCAAAACATCGTGTGCACCGGTTTGTAGGATGTCTTCCACAATACCAATCGAACGCCCGTCTACGGATACAACCTGTAAACCGATGAGCTGGTGGTGATAGTATTCGCCTTCTTCCAACCTCGGAATTTCCCGACTGCGCACATAAACCAACTGGTTACGAAGTCCAGCCATGCTTTCCGGGGTTTCGTAGCCTTCGAAGGCAATCAACATCCCTTCAGCATGGTTACGTTTCCCCCGGATGGTCACCGTCTGGCGTTGTTCGCCGAGGAAGACCTGTTTTCCTTTGCTCAATCGCTCGGGAAAATCAGTCATCACCTCCATGATCATTTCTCCGCGCACCCCATGCGCACGGCGCAGTTTACCTACCACTAAGAAAGCAGGCTCACTCTTTCCGAGCGAGCCTGCCGGCTCAGTGGAGCTGGTCGAGTCATCCGGTGGCCTGGTCTCGCGCATGCTCATTCCGGTTCAACGATATCTAAAATGACCCGTTTTCCCTCTTGCGCTGCTGCCACTCGCAGCAGCATCCGGATCGCATTGGCAACCTTACCATTTTTACCAATGACCCGACCCATATCTTCTTTCGCTACTTCGAGTTTTAAAATCACCTGTGATCCACGCCGGTACTGACTCACAGTAACCTGGCTGGGATCACCGACAAGTGAGGTCGCAACGTACTCTACCAGTTCTTTCATAGAAGATTTTCCAAATTTCCCTGGCAATTTACCGGAAACCGGTATCCAGGTTAATTCCCAAGATTCGTGGTCTTGGGATTGATATTGCGCGCAGTCTCCGCGGCCTTCGCCTCATTCACGAGTGTTTCAACGCTTTCGCCTTTCTTGAAACGCTCGTAGCGCTCCAACAAGCCTGCGCTTTTGAACACCTGCAGCATGGATTCGCTGGGTTGAGCGCCATTTTTCATCCACTCGTAAATACGTGCCTCGTTCAACGTGATGGTTTCTGGCGTGGTACGGGGATTGTAAACTCCCAGAATTTCCAGTGCTTTGCTGTCCCGCGGAGCCTCACGATTGATGGCGACCACCCGGTAGCTGGGCTGCCGTTTGGATCCTACACGGCTTAATCGAATACGAACCATAAACTTCTCCCTTTCTATATATGACTTCTTTACAATCGTCTTTTCACGGGCAGGACAGCAGTGGAGAGGGAGTGCGGAAGGAGTGCACTCTTCCTGCTATTGCACCGTTACTAACCAAATAAACGCGGTAGGCCGCGTCCCCCAGACTTTTTGATACTCTTAAACATTTTCTGCGCTTCTCGGAACTGTTTAATCAAGCGATTGACTTCTTGAACATCCGTTCCGGAGCCCCTGGCGATCCGCCTGCGGCGCGAGGCGTTTAAGATATCCGGGTTCCTTCTTTCCTTTGCAGTCATCGAACTGATGATGGCTTCAGTCAATTTTAACTGCTTTTCCGCATCTTGCGGAGAGATTTGCTTGGCCATCTGGCCCATTCCACCTGGTAGCATCTCGAGGATTTGTCCAAGCGGACCCATCTTGCGAATTTGCTTTAACTGGCTGGCAAAGTCCTCAAGTGAAAACTCACCCGCCATCATTTTATTCGCCTGTTCGCGCGCCGTCTTTTCATCGTAAGCGGCCTCAGCGCGTTCGATCAATCCCAGGATGTCACCCATGCCAAGAATGCGGTTTGCTAACCTGGATGGTTCGTACGCCTCAATGGCTTCCAGGCTCTCACCCGTACCCAGGAACTTGATGGGGACTCCAGTCACCGATCGGATAGAAATGGCTGCCCCGCCGCGCGCGTCGCCGTCAAGTTTTGTCAGGATCAATCCCGTAATCGGGATCACTTCGCGAAAACCCTTGGCGATATTTACCGATTCTTGCCCAATCATCGAATCCACAACCAGCAGGATTTCGGCCGGTTTGACCCTGTCCTGGATTGCTCCTAACTCTTCCATCAATGCCTGGTCAAGTTGGGAGCGTCCTGCCGTATCCAGAATGATGACCGTAAAACCGCCGTTGCGCGCTTTCTCCAGTGCGTTCCACGCCACTTTAGGTGGGGGCAGGTCAGCTTCAAAAAATACCGGGATATTTAACCGTTCTCCCAGGGTTTCTAACTGGCGAACAGCAGCCGGCCGGTAAGGGTCGCAGGCAACCAGCATGACCCGCTCACCCTGGGAGCGCAGGATGCGCGCCAGTTTTCCGGCGTGTGTGGTCTTCCCCGAGCCTTGCAGGCCGACCAACATCAACGTGCGCGGCTTGACACCGGCGAGGTTCAAGCGTTCTGGTTCACCCAGGGTCGCGATCAGCTCTTCATTAACGATTTTAATGACCTGCTGTGCAGGGTTGAGCGCCTTAGAGACTTCGACTCCAACCGCTCTAGCCCTGACACGGCTGACGAAATCTTTAACCACTCCATAATTAACGTCAGCCTCGAGTAAAGCCAGCCTGACCTCGCGCATGGCAACATCCACGTCAGCTTCGCTGAGTTTCCCGCGTTTTCGCAGGTTCTTAAAGACTTCATTTAATCGTTCGGTCAGGTTCTCAAACACGGCATGACATTTTAGCCTGTATGCCCGCTTCGGTCAAGATTAAATGAAGAACAATTATCACCCTGAGCTGCCAAAACTAAGGCTTTGATTAAGAAATCCTTTTTTCCCTTTCCCCAGACCTGAATAGTACTACAATACATACCGACTGGTCGGTTTTTTTAACGGAGATGAAGAATGCAAAAACGCAGCGAAGTTACCCGCACCAACATTATCCTGGCAGCCGCCAGTTTGTTCGCAAAATATGGCTATAACCCAACCGGGGTTGCGGAAATTTGTTCGGCAGCCGGGGTCAGTAAGGGAGCATTTTACCACCACTTTTCATCTAAACAAAGCGTCTTCCTGGCAATCTTCACTGAATGGATGGAACGCCTCGACCTCGAAATCCAAAAAAGCCGGACTTCATCGTCAACGATTCCAGAATCCATCGACAAAATGCTGGGGTTGTTAGAAACTGTTTTCCATCAGGCGGGTGGATACCTCCCCATGTTCCTGGAGTTCTGGTCGCAGGCAAGCCACGACCCATTAATCTGGCAAGTCGTCATTGAACCCTACCAGCGTTATCGCAGTTACTTTACATCAATGATCCAGGATGGCATCAATGAAGGTTCGATCAAGCCCGTTGACCCACAGGTTGCGGCCTCAACCCTGGTTTCCCTGGCACTGGGACTGCTGCTCCAGGGATTGATTGATCCCAAAGGCACGGATTGGGGAAACATTACCCAGACTTCCGTCACTCTTTTCCTAAAAAGTATATATACCACCTCTTAAAATAAAAAAACAAGGAGTCTGAATGAATTTAGTCACAGGGGCTACAGGTCACATCGGCAATGTTCTCGCGAGGCTGCTGCTGGAGCGAGGAGAACGCGTCCGCACAATCGTCCTGCCGAACGAAGATCGCACATCGATCCAGGACCTGGATATCGAGGTGATCGAAGGCAATATCCTAGATACACCTTCAGTTCAGAATGCTATGCAAGATGTGGACCGCGTGTATCACCTGGCAGGCATCATCTCAATCCTTCCTGGAAAAGATGAATTTGTGCACCGCGTGAATGTCGATGGCACGCGCAATGTCCTAATGGCAGCCATGATGTCAGGTGTGAAACGCTTCGTTTACACCAGCTCGATCCACGCTCTCGCAAACGTCCCCCACGGGATAACGATTGACGAGCACATCCCTTTTGATCCAGATCATCCAGCAGGCGAGTATGCGCGCAGCAAAGCCCAGGCTACCCTGGCAGTCCGCCAGGCTGCTGAACTGGGCTTAGAAACCGTTATCGCCTGCCCAACCGGCGTTATTGGACCGTACGATTACAAAGGCTCTGAGATGGGTCTTCTGCTCTCCGATTGCCTGGAAGAGAAGCCACAATTATTCGTGGACGGGGCCTATGATTTTGTGGATGTACGTGACGTTGCCCGAGGTTTAATCTTGGCGGCTGAAAAAGGCAAGGTCGGAGAAGTGTATATCCTTTCTGGTGAACAGATTTCTGTCCGTGATCTATTGACAGCCGCTCAAAAATTTGTCGGCAGGCACCTCTCAATGGTGCGGATTCCAGCCCGGCTGGCGAATTTTTCAGTACGCTTTACACCCTTCTTTTATCGCCTGGCGCGCAAAAAACCGCGCTTTACCTCATATTCCCTCGAAGTACTTCAAAGTAATTCGGTCATCAGCCATGCCAAGGCCACGCGTGTTCTGGGATACTGGCCTCGCCCTCTCGAGGAGTCGATTCGAGACACAATCTCTTGGTTCAATGCCAGGCGCTTAAAAACCTCAAACATCCACTTCTGAGAGGCTTTCGGGGAAATTTATTTGCCAGCAGACAGCCTATCAAACCTGTACGTCTGTATTTTGGATTCCTCCTCGAACCATTCATAATCATGGTAAATTAAGCACGGAATTTACCGGTTGTGGGCGCGACTAGTGCCCTTTGCCGGTGTTGTCATCTTACGGATTATTGAATCATCATAAGCTTCTTCGGAGGAATAAATGGGTAAAGTCGCGATAGTTACGGACAGCACGGCATACATACCAAACGATTTATGCATGAAAAATAATATAACGGTTGCTCCACAAGTTTTGATTTGGGGAGAGGAAACCCTCGAGGATGGTGTGGATATTCAACCAAGTGAGTTTTATACACGGTTGGCTAACTCAAAAGTAGTGCCCACCAGCTCACAGGTAACACCAGGAAGTTTTCATAAAATATTTTCAAAACTGGTTGAGCAGGAATACGATATCCTGGCGATATTAATTTCTGATGTGTTATCGGGAACGATTTCCTCTGCGATGCAGGCCAAATTGCTTTTTCCGGGCAATAAAATCGAGATCGTTGACTCAAAATCAGTAGCCATGGGCCTGGGTTTCGTCGCCCTCACAGCCGGTCGTGCAGCCGTTGACGGCGCCAGTCTGGCTGATTGCATGGCTATCGCTGAAAAAGCACGTGAAAATATCGGCGTGGTTTTCACCGTAGAGACCCTCGAATACCTCCACCGCGGAGGCCGTATCGGTGGGGCGCAAAAACTCCTGGGAACCGCCCTGAGTTTGAAACCCATCCTTGAAGTGACCGGCGGTCGCGTCGAGTTCGATCGAGAAAGTCCGCACCCGGACCAAGTCGCTGCATCGGTTGATTGAAATTCTAGAAGAACGCATGGCAGGTCGCTCACCCGTCCACCTGGCTACTATCCAGGCTAATGCGCCCGTTGAAGGGAAGCAGCTTCTGGAGGAGGCCGGTAAAAAGTTTTCTGCTGTCGAAAAGATATTTTGCGAGGTCAGCCCTGTGATTGGAACCCACGGTGGACCCGGAACGGTGGGCTTGGCATTCCTGGCTGGGATGTAGATCCAAATTAATAATATTTAGATAATCAAACGCGCCAGGATCAGGCTTGGAAGATCACCTTTTTCTGGCGCGTCCTATTTGTTTAATGATTTCATAGTCGCGTAACTCTATTTACTTGCGTCCCAGGGCTACAAATCCGTTTATAATAACCTGAAATAATCTTATAGAAAAAACGAAAAATTCTGATGAAACATTTATTACGGCTTGGTCCTCTTCTGAGACCTTACTGGCTTCAGATCGTTTTATCGTTGCTGATTCTCGCAATCCTTACCACGATTGCCCTCACTATACCATCTTTAATTCGGGTTATCATCGATCAGGGCATCACCGGGGGAGAATACCAGCTCCTGATCCAGGCAGCTCTCCTGTTGCTTGGACTGGGAATCTTGCGCTCCAGCTTGAATTATACCCAACGCTACCTCAGCGAATGGATTGCGTCGCACATCGGCTTTGACCTGCGCAATTCCTTGTACAACCACATCCAAAATCTTCCGTTCAGTTTTCACGACCATACCCAATCTGGACAACTGATCAGCCGATGTATCGAAGACGTCCGTGCCATTGAGCGCTTTGCAGGATTTGGGGTCATTGAGCTGGTCCGCGTGACAATTTTCATGCTTGTCATCCCCATCATCCTGGTTGTCCAAAGTCCACTGCTGGCTCTGGTTGCGATCCTGCCTCTGATTCCCCTGGTTATGATTACTCTCTCGTTTGGTCGAAAGATTGGGAAATTTTTTTACGCGGTGGATAATGCCCTGGGCGACCTTTCAGCCCATCTGCAAGAAAATGTCACCGGAGCCCAGGTGGTACGAGCCTTTGCCCGGGAAAAATTTGAGAAAAGCAAGTTCTCGGATAAAAACCGGGTCTTGTATAATGCCAGGCTGGTCTCGTTGAACCAGTGGTCCCGCATCATGCCCACCACGAACTTCCTGGTATCTCTGAGCACGATCCTAATCATATTATTTGGCGGTATCCAGGTGATCCGCGGCGAAATGACTGTCGGCCAGGTTGTTGCCTTTAATGGGTATTTATTGCTCCTTGCAGGCCCCGCGCAACAGCTCGCATGGATGGTAAATGCTGCCGGCGAAGCAGATGCAGGCGCACAGCGCACCCAGGAAATTCTTGACCTGAAACCTGCCATCGCCTCACCGGACGACGCCTGTAAGCTCCCAGTCCTGTCGGGTAAAGTCGAGTTCCGCGAGGTCAGTTTTCAGTATAGTGCCGGGAGTTCTGTGGCATTACAAGACATAGAGTTGACCGTCCAGCCGAACCAATTGATCGCCTTGATCGGTCCAACCGGATCCTGGAAAATCATCCCTGGTCAGCTTGATTCCGCGTTTTTACGATGTCAGTTCCGGTGGAGTTTTGATTGACGAACTGGACGTACGCACGCTTGACTTGGTTTCCTTGCGGAAGCAGATCGGGATCGTGCTCCAGACCTCTTTGCTGTTTTCTACAACCATCAAGGACAACATCGCCTTTGGCCGTCCGGACGCCAGCCTGGATGAGATCGTCACCGCTGCCAAATTTGCCCAGGCGCACGAATTTATCCAGGATCTCGCTGACGGCTATGAAACTGTCGTCGGCGAACGTGGCATTACACTCTCGGGTGGTCAGCGTCAACGGGTTGCGATCGCCCGGGCGTTATTATTAAACCCTCGTATCTTGATCCTGGATGACTCGACCTCCAGCGTAGATACCGAAACCGAACGCCTCATACAGGAGGCCTTGGACCACCTGATGCAGGGACGGACGACATTCGTAATCGCCCATCGATTATCGACCGTACGCCGGGCAGACCTGATCCTGGTCATGGACCACGGAAGAATAGTCGAACGTGGTACACACTCCGATTTGCTGGCTCGAAAAGGTCTCTATCGAGAAATATATGACCTGCAATTGCGAGATCAAGAAAAATTTCAGGAGGATATGGTTACCCTTCAGGTTGACCGGGTTGAATCCTACCAGGCAGATACAGATGAGAAAGGAAATGGCGAGGCATAACCGGTATGACACAGGCAATTTCCGTCCAACCCTCTGAAGATATTGTTCATAAAGGATTCGATCCCCAGCTCACCCGACGCCTGGCAGGCTTTACTCGCCCGTATGGTCTTCCACTGCTGGCATCCTTAGGCTTGATGCTTTTAAACTCCGTAGCTGCCGTTTTGGGACCCTACCTGGTACAAATTGCCATTGATTCAGGCATGCAGACTGGCGACATGAGAGTACTGATTGGCGTGACGCTACTTTTCTTCCTCACGATTGTAGTCCAATGGGTCTCTATCTATGTCCGGGTAAACCTGATGGCGAAAGTTGGCCAATCGATGATATTCGACATGCGCCAACAGCTATTCGAACACCTTCAGTCGCTGTCTCTCAGTTTCTTTAGCCGCTACAGCGTCGGTAGAGTGATCACCCGGGTGATCAATGATGTGGAAGTCTTGCGCGATTTCTTTACCTGGGCATTGTTAGCGATCGCCCGAGACCTGTTCACGGTCATTGGGATTCTCATCGCCATGCTCTTGTTGAATGTTAAGTTATCGTTGGTAGCGTTCAGTGTTTTGCCCTTGATGGTATTGATGACGATCCTCTTCCGAAAAGTCGCTCGGGCAAATTACCGGAAGGTACGCGCCGCCATTAGCTGGGTTAATTCAGTTCTGGCTGAAAACATCAATGGAGTGCGTGTTGTCCAGGCATTTGCTCGCCAACAGCATAATTACGAATACTTTAAAAATACTGTCAATCACAATAACATCACCACGAATCTGAAAGCTGCCCGCATTGCAGCCTCTTATCCCGCCGGGATCGATTTCCTTGGCTTGCTTGGAGTCAGCCTGGTAGTTTTGGTCGGCGGGTATGCTGCATTGCGCGCAGGCGATACCTCCATCACAGCCGGCGTCCTGGTGGCCTTTATTCTCTACATCGAGCGTTTCTTCGAACCGATACGAGACCTGAGCAACCGTTATGATTCATTCCAATCCGTCATGGCGAGTAGTGAGCGCATTTTTGTCCTGATGGATACCCCGGTTGAAGTCCAGGATGCCCCCAATGCTGCCCTGATGCCCTTCATTCAGGGAAAAGTCGAATTTGACCACGTTTATTTCCACTATAGTGACGACCCAGCACTGGTTCTCGAAGATATTTCTCTTCAAGTGGATCCGGGCGAGATCATTGCCCTCGTTGGAAAAACTGGCGCAGGAAAATCTACATTGGTCAAATTAGTCAGCCGCTTCCACGACCCAACTGCAGGCAGTCTGCGTATTGATGGTATTGACCTGCGAACGGTCACTCAGGAAAGCTTGCGCCGCCAGATGGGGATTGTCCTCCAGGACCCATTCTTGTTCGCCGGCACCGTGGCCGAAAATATTCGCTTTGGGCGGTTAGAGGCGACCCAGCCGGAAATCGAGGCTGCTGCTCAGGCTGTAGGAGCCCATGATTTCATTACCCACCTCGAAAAGGGGTATGAAACGCCTGTCGAAGAAGGCGGTGTGGTACTCTCGGTAGGCCAGCGCCAGTTAATTTCGTTTGCTCGGGCGCTTCTCGCCGATCCCCGCATCCTGATTTTGGATGAAGCAACTTCATCGGTCGACACTCACACCGAACGCCTGATCCAGGACGCCCTGGCTACCCTCCTGAAGAACCGGACCTCGTTTGTTATTGCGCACCGACTTTCTACCGTAGTCAATTCTGACCGCATCGTGGTGATCCAGGATGGGAAAATATTCGAGCAAGGGTCGCATACCGAGTTGTTGGCTGCACAGGGATTGTATTATCAGCTTTACAGGACCGGTTTCGAGGATTCATAAACAAACCTCTTGACAACCAGAACGTTTGTGCTAAAATCATCTCAGGCGCACTCCCCGGAATTTACTGACAGGCCAAGAACACAGAGGGATTTGCGCCTCACAACCTATCATTCTTCGTAAATTAGTAAAAAAGGAGATTTGTCACATGGCCCGAAGAAGTTCTTCACCACCCCCTGCTCAATCCCATGAGTTAGATAGTTCAAAGCAAGTCGCCCTCGATAAAGCCCTGGGTGATATCACCAAGCGTTACGGTGACGGCACCATCATGCGTCTCGGTGAAGCCCACCAACTCCAGGTGGAAGCGATTCCTACTGGCGCTCTTTCCCTGGATATAGCGCTCGGAATTGGCGGTATCCCGCGCGGCCGTATCACCGAAGTTTTCGGTCCGGAGTCTTCCGGTAAAACCACGATCTGCCAGCATATTGTAGCTGAAGCCCAAAAAATCGGAGGCACTGCAGCATACATCGACATGGAACATGCTCTCGACCCAACCTACGCAGCTCGCTGCGGTGTCATGGTTGATAGCTTGCTCATTTCACAACCGGATACCGGTGAGCAGGCTCTCGAAATTGCCGAGGCGCTCGTGCGCTCCGGGGCAATCGAGGTGGTAGTAATTGACTCCGTCGCAGCCCTGGTCCCAAGAGCCGAAATTGAAGGCGATATGGGTGACGCTACCATGGGTATGCAAGCCCGCTTAATGTCTCAAGCGCTTCGAAAGCTCTCCGGTGCCATCAAGCAGACCAACACTGCCGTTATCTTCACTAACCAGCTCCGCCAGAAAATCGGTGTCATGTTTGGCAATCCGGAAACAACAACCGGTGGCATGGCGTTAAAATTCTACTCCTCCGTTCGCCTGGATGTCCGTCGTATTCAATCCATCAAACTCGGTTCGGAAATTATTGGCAGCCGCACCCGCGTGCGCGTCGTGAAGAACAAAGTCTCACCCCCGTTCCGTACGGCTGAGTTCGACATCATGTACAACGAGGGGATTTCCAGGATGGGCGATCTCCTGGATCTGGCAGCCACCCTCGAGATTGTTAGCAAGCGCGGTTCATTCTATAATTATGGCGATATCCGCCTCGGTCAGGGACGCGAAAATTCGAAGGACTTCCTGCGGGAACATCCCGACCTGGCAGAGGAAATCGAGCTGGCTGTCCGCCAGCAAGCCCTGAGCGGTGATATTCCCCTGGCTGTAGGCACTGCGGATGAAGGTGACAACTCAGCAGACGAGGAATAAAAAAAGAAAAACCCCTCACAGGTTTCGCCCTGTGAGGGGTTTTTCTCTAAGTCCCTTCCTGCCAAGAATTTAAATAGGTCTGTTGCTCGGAAGTCAGCCGGTCAATCTGCACACCCATCGCATCCAATTTCAACCGGGCGATTTCTTTATCGATCTCAGACGGGACACTGTACACCTTCTTATCAAGTGAAGCCGCGTTTTTAACCATGTACTCCAGGCTCAATGCCTGGTTGGCGAATGACATATCCATAACGCTTGCTGGATGCCCTTCAGCCGCAGCCAGGTTGATTAAGCGTCCTTCCCCAAGCAGATTGATGCGCCTTCCATCTGCCAGTAGATACTGGTCGACGAAGGGGCGTACCAACTTCTTCTCAACTGCCATCTCTTCCAACGCAGGGATGTTGATTTCTACGTTGAAGTGGCCGGAATTAGCTACCAACGCACCGTCTTTCATCACCGCGAAGTCACCTTTATCAATAACATTCAAATCGCCTGTGACCGTCACGAAGATATCACCAATCCTGGCGGCTTCATCCATCGTCATCACCCGGTAACCATCCATGACAGCTTCCAGTGCAGGTAAAGGATCCACTTCGGTCACGATGACATTGGCGCCCATGCCCCGCGCCCGGTTTGCCAGGCCTCGCCCGCACCATCCGAAACCTGCTACCACGAAGGTTTTACCCGCGAGTAGTACGTTCGTTGCTCGAATGATACCGTCCAGGGTTGATTGCCCGGTTCCATAACGGTTATCAAACAAGTGCTTGGTCATCGCATCGTTTACGGCAATCACCGGAAAATTCAATGCCCCGTCTGCAGCCATCGCCCTCAAGCGGATCACACCGGTGGTCGTCTCTTCGGTTCCTCCAACAACGCCTGGCAGAAGCTCGCGGCGGTCTTTGTGCAGGGTGCCCACCAGGTCAGCGCCGTCGTCCATGGTGATATGCGGCTGGTGGTCTAGGGCTGCATGGATATGCCGGTAATATGTGGCATGGTCCTCCCCCTTAATCGCAAACACCGGGATTTCCGTGTGGCTGACAAGCGAGGCAGCCACGTCATCCTGGGTTGATAAGGGATTTGACGCTGTCAGCACAACATCCGCGCCGCCTCCATGTAAAGTCCGCATGAGGTTTGCGGTTTCGGTGGTCACGTGAAGGCATGCTGCAACCCTCATCCCGCTGAGTGGGCGCTCCTTTTCGAAGCGTTCCCGGATCAGGCGCAATACAGGCATTTCCCGCTCTGCCCATTCGATCCGGCGCCGACCTCCTTCCGCCTGCTTGAGTTCTTTTACATCATATTTTTCCATATTTTCCTCTCAGGTTATCTTGCCCATATTTTCGAAAGTATCAGGGATGGTCTGGTTTTTGAGGAGGCCGTTGATTTCATCGGCTTTTCCGCAATTCTGATTGAAGCGTTCCACAAATTCCGTTATCGTATAATGGTGGTTCTGGGGTCCTCGCTGCTCCAGGCAGTAGGTGGCAGCCAGGGCGCCCATTTTACCACAGGTCAATAAATCAAAATGGTTCGCATACCCGGCCAGGAATCCACCGCGAAATGCATCGCCTACTCCAGTCGGATCAACCTTCTCTTTTTGCGGTACCACCGGGATATGGTATATCAGTTCCCGGGTGATAATATCTGCGCCTCGCGAGCCGCGCGTCACCACGACGAAAGAGTCTTTAGGCGCGTTCTCACGCTGGGCAATCATCTCGGGTGTTAACCCGGTCGTTTTCTCGATTAAGGCGGATTCGTAGTCGTTCACAAACAAGGCCAGGCATCCCTGGATCCCAGATGCTATTTCTTCGCCGGTGAGTTTGACGATTTGTTGGGAGGGATCGTAGAGGTATGGATAATGCAGCTCCTGGCATTCTTTCACATACAGCTTCATTGCCTCCGGGTCATTCGGCGAGATCAACACCAGGTCAGGGCGCGTCCGCAATTCGTGCAGTGAAAGTTGTGCCGCATAGGCCATCGCACCCGGGTAAAAACTGGCGATCTGGTTATTGTCCAGGTCGGTGTTTGCGAAAAACGAGGCTGTATACACACCTGGGATCACTCGTACCCCGCTGGTATCCACACCCATACGCTCCAGCCAGTGACGGTATTCGGCAAAATCCTCCCCAACTGTCGCCCACAGAATCGGGTGCTGGCCAAGCAGCGCCAGGGTATAGGCAATGTTAGGAGCAACACCTCCGCGCAGGCGAACCATTGAATTGACCAGGAAAGATAAGCTGATCGTTTCCAGCTTATCAGGAAGGATGTGCTCGCGAAAATGTCCCGGAAATGACATTAAGTAATCATAAGCTACTGAGCCGGTAAGTATAATTTTCATGTTTTTTGTATTTTCTTTAGGTTTTCTATGTATGGAGGGGATATCACACCCATTTCGGTAACGATCCCGCGGACCAAACGGTTGGGGGTAACGTCGAACGCCGGGTTGCGAGCCGTCGCTCCTTCAGGCGCGATTTCTGCTCCACCGGCCTGGATATTCAACACTTCTTCCATCCCTCGTTCTTCGATCGGGATCAAGTTGCCGGTGGCAAGCGTAAAATCAATCGTAGAGACGGGTGCTACACAGTATGCCGGAATATCGTTGTCAAAAGCAGCCAGGCTCAGCATATAGGTTCCAATTTTGTTGGCTATGTCGCCATTGGCGGTAATCCGATCGGCGCCAAAAAAAACTTTTTGAACCGCACCGCTTCGCAGAAAAAAACCGGCAGCATTATCGCTGATAATATCAAAAGGGATGCCGTATTGTTTTAACTCCCAGGCAGTCAGGCGTGCGCCTTGCAACCGTGGTCGGGTCTCGTCAACCAGGACATGCACACGCTTGCCCTGCTGGTGAGCCATGCGAATCACCCCCAGTGCGGTTCCCCAATCTACCGTCGCCAGGGCGCCCGTGTTGCAGTGATGGATGATCGTATCACCGTCGTTAATTAACGCTGCGCCGTGTCCTGCCATGGTCAGGTTGGTTGCGATATCCTCATCAGCGATACGCTGTGCTTCAGATAAAATCTCGTCCTTTAACCAGCCTGGATTGTCAGTGTCCGATTGGTGCATTATGCCCAACAACCGGTTTAAAGCCCAGGGGAGGTTCACCGCGGTTGGCCGGGAGCTCAGGATGCAGCAACTTGCTGCTTCAATATCTTTCTTTAACTCGTGAATCGAAAGAGCATTTGATTGTCGCGCAGCCAGAGCCAACGCAAATGCTGCAGTCGCTCCAATCGCTGGCGCGCCTCTGACCACCATATCTCGGATAGCGTTTGCCGCCTGGCGGTAGTCAAAGTACTCGACCTGAACAAACCGTCCTGGCAGAAGCCTTTGGTCGATCATCCGGATGCAATTGCGGGTTGGATCCCACTCAACTGTTCTCATATCTGCATAAAAAACGCTCTGCGGTTAGAGCGATATACCTGCAGTCCTTAAGAGCCCATGGTTCAACCGGCTCTCCTGAAGGCCTTTTGAGTTTAACATGGGAAGGGGTGCTTGTCTATACTTAGCCTCGAGGAAAATGAAACGTTTTTCATAAAATGGTTCAGAGCGGTATGTTACAATCTTCCACGTGCTTCGCAGAAAGATAGTCATCCTCACGTGCCTCCTAATCCTGGCGCTGGCAATCCTCGCTTGCAATGCGCCGATGGATTTTTTATCGAAAAACCCCATCCAATCTCCAGACACACCTATCCCTCTGGAGCCGGTTACACCCAGCCCAACCCCAACGCCGACGACTACCCCAACCCCTGAACCAGCTGCCAGGGTCGAAAGCGCCGAATCAGCCCTTCTCCAGGGCGATTGGGAGACAGCACAGGATGAATTCCTGACTGCCGAAGAGCAGACCAGTGATGAAGAAACCCGCTTCAACGCTCAATTAGGGCAGGCTCGTGCGGATCTGCTGTCCGGGAATGCTGCGGCTGCCATTACCAAGGTCGAACCGCTGGTTTCCGGGATTGCTATCCCCATTGAGGGCTCGGTAGAAAATCCTTCAGATACGCTCAACGAGCAGGTTTCGCAGGCTTTTTTTTTACTGGCCCAGGCATATTCCGCCAACGAGCGTTACCTGGAAGCTTCTGATACCTATGCGAATTATCTCGACCTGAGGCCTGGGCTGATCGATGCCTACATCTATGACCTGCGTGGTGATGCGCTCTTCGCTGCAGGCAATTACCTGGAGGGCGCCCAGGCATTTAATGCAGCTTTGCAGTCTCCCAGCCGGCTGGATCGCACCTATGTTGAAATGAAGCTGGCACGCTCCTACGCTCTGGCGGGGCAAACCGAACAGGCTCTGACGATTTACGATGATCTTTATGCCCGAACCGGTAGTGATAACACCCGAGCTTTGATAGATCTCCGCAAAGGCCAGGTTTTCGAAAGCCTCGAACAACCCGAACAAGCCCAGGCGGCTTACCTGGATGCAGTCAACAACTTCCCTACCGCCTATGAATCCTATTCCGCTTTGCTGGCCCTGGTTGAGGCAGGGGTTCCTGTGGATGAGCTAAACCGCGGGTTGGTTGATTTCTTTGCTGGCGAATATGGGATGGCATTAGCCGCATTTGATCGCTATCTGTCGCAGAGTCCTGCAGATCCCGGCACGGCCATCTATTATAGCGGTCTTGCTCATCGCGAAGGAGGTCGCAACGAACAGGCGATCCAATTTTGGGACCAGCTCATTCAAAAATACCCGGATCACCCGTATTGGGACGAAGCCTGGGAGCAAAAAGGCTTTACCCAATGGTATTACCTGGATGATTATGCTTCCGCCATCGACACATTTGAAAACTTCAGTCGTTCCAATTCCGCCCATCCCCGAGCTGCCGAGTTTTTAGACGATGCTGCCCGGGTTTCCGAGCGCAGTGGCGATTTGGAACGCGCTGCCAGCCTCTGGCAAAGCCTGACTCTCGAATATCCTCTCGATGAACGTGCCCCAAATGGCCTGTTTCTCTCCGGCATCTCTCAGTACCGCCTGGGGAACTATCCGATTGCCCTCGATCATTTCAAAAATTCTTTAGGGATCGCACCTACTCCCTCGGACCAATCCCGCGCCTACTTGTGGATTGCAAAAACCTATGCGCAGCTCGGTGACTTTGCCAGCGCCGAACAGGCCTTAAGTGATAGCGCCGCCGTAGATCCCACCGGCTATTACAGTGAACGTGCGCGGGATTTACTGAGAGGAAGCCAACCATTCGACCCACCTGAAGTGTTTGACATCGCCTCGGATACCGGAAAGTGAAAAAGCTCAGGCGGATGCATGGATGCGCAAGACATTCTTTCTTGAAGAGGACGTTGACCTGGATTATTCTGTGCAATTATCCAACGAGCCTGTCATGATGCGCGCCAACGAGCTCTGGCGCCTGGGCTTATTAGAAAATGCCAGGTTAGAGTTTGAGTCCCTTCGCGAAGCTGTCGCTTCCGATCCGGTGATGACATACCAGCTTGCCGGCTATTTTTCAAAAATAGGCCTCTACCGCTCGGCAACCTTCGCTGCCCGGCAAGTACTCGATATGGCAGGACTCGACGATGCATCCAGCCTGGTTGCCCCGATCTATTTCAATCGCATCCGCTTCGGCGCACACTACGCCGATCTAATTAACCCGATCGCCCAGCAATATGCGATCCATCCTTTACTGGCTTTCAGCCTGATCCGCCAGGAAAGTCTTTTTGAGTCATTTGTAGAATCTTCAGCATCTGCTCGCGGCCTGATGCAAATTATCCCATCGACAGGACAGGATATCGCCGCCCGTCTTAACTGGCCTAAAAACTACAGCGATGCAGACTTAAATCGCCCCATCGTCAATATTACTTTCGGAATGTATTACCTGGCGCAGCAACGCGATTTTTTTAAGGGCGACTTTTACGCAGCCCTGGCGGCCTACAACGGCGGGCCTGGTAATGCAGCCCAGTGGAAAGAATTATCCGGCTCCGATTACGACCTGTTTTTAGAGGTCATTCGCTTTTCGGAGACGCGCGAATATATTCGCCGTATCTATGAAATTTTCGCCATTTATCGCCGCCTGTACGACCGTTCGCCCTAACCTAAGGCGCAGGCGTGGCCGTTGCTGGTGAATTCTGGCTTGTAAATAAGTACCAATCGCTGATATTCGCAAAACGGTCTGCTGGATCGTAAATTGGGCGTGCCCTGACACCCTGGACTTCCTCGCCAACACCAAAGGAATACACCATAAAGAATAGCGGGAAGGAAGGTAATTCACTCATAAAGCGGATTTGGAAATTTTTATAAAGCTGTGTCCGTATCTCGGGATCAACCTGGGTGCGGGCTTGTTCAAGGTATTCACTCGCCTGCCTGTCGTTCCATTGGGAATAATTCTGCCCGCGGCTTGCTTGTGATTGGTGCCAGAACGGGTATGGGTCTGGGTCCGGATAACGCATTCCATTCAGCTCCACCAACGCAAGCTGGAACGCCTTTGCATCCAGGATTTCCGTTACCATCGTGGCAGCCGGAACAGCCTTTAAGTTTACAGCGACCCCAATTTTTTCCCAATCTTCCTTAATTGCGTTAGCAATTTCCGGGTAGGGACGGATATCTGGGTAAGTCAGCTCAAATTCAAGCCGGTCCTCTCCTTTGGCTCGTATGTTCCCACCATCGGCTGCCACAAGGTATTCAGCATCTTTCAATAGACTGATCGCTTTGTCAGGATCGTAAGGAGTCTGGGTTAAACCATCGTAATATGCCCAGGACGAAGGGATGATAGGCCCTGTTGCCAGGATCGCCTGCCCGTTTAAAATTTGATCAACGATACGCTGCCGGTTCAATCCCAGGTAGAGCGCTCTGCGCACATTGACATCTTGTAGGGCAGCTACTTGTTGGTTTTCTAAATTGATTACCAAAATCCCTTGTCTTGGCATGATCCCACTGTATAAATTCATCTCCGGTTTCGTGAAAAAGGCCTGCAATTGGTCGGCAGGAACCTGGTCAATCCCCATAATCCGCTCTTCAGCGTTTTCACCGCTTTCAACGGGTTGGAATGCATTAAGTGCTGAAGTTGAATCCGGGAAGTAATCAAAACTGATGCGTTCAATAAAGGGGACCCGACCATAATAACTTTGATTGACAATCAGGTTTACGCCTGTTATCCCATCATCGCTTGTCGAGTATTTCTCGAACTGGTAAGGTCCACTGCCGACAGGTGTCAGGTTTATGTTCGAATTCGCAAATTCCTCAGGGGGGATTCCGTCCCACACATGTTTCGGAAGCACGCCAAAGGTCAGGTAATCTAAAAAAGGGGCATAAGGCTCTGGAATCCGGAATTGAACTACTTTCTCATCCAAAGCTTCCACCTCAATTTTCCGCCAGAATTCCTTCAAATCCTCAGGGATGGGGGTGGCGTCGTTCCGGAGTAAATTTACAGAATAGACGATATCTTCCGAGGTTAAGGGTTGCCCATCATGCCATTGGGCGTCCCGCAGTAAAAAATTATAGGTTTTACCATCCTGAGATACCGCCCAAGAGTCAGCCAGGTCACCTTGAGGCACTGAGCGATCATCAAACCGGATCAAGCTGCTGTAAATCAACCGATCAATAGCACGATCCGCCGGGTTCATCCAATCCAACATCGGATTTAGCCTGCCGGGGCTTCCAACGACAGCTTCCCGGTACTGTCCCCCCTGGCTGGGTTGCTCCAGGGGTAATGCAACCTCTGGAAGATCCGGCGTCTTCTGGCCTACCAGTAAGAGCCCTATTGCTGCCAGGGCTATCACCACAATGATCAATTGCCAACGAAATTTTTTCATGAAGTCAATTAAAAAGGGCGCTGATCCGGCCTCTGGATTAAGCCTGATTTTCGCCCTCTCAATCCTGGGATTCCAGTCAAATTTTTATCTTCGTATTCAACCCGTTACAACAATAGACGCCAGAACCAGCACGAAGAATAAAACGCTGAGGCCCATCGTGACTCGAAATAATATTTTTTCAATGCCACGCCGTGCGGAATAGAAAGAACCTGCATCCCCACCTGACAGCAGACCCAACCCTGCTCCTTTACTTTGCAAGACAATGCTGGTAATCAAGGCGATAGACGTTATAATCAGTGAAATATTTAAAGCAAGTTCCACAAGCATCCTCCAAATTGGTCAATTAAGCACGCCGATTATACCACATGCCTGAAATCGTCATTAATTTACACATGCATACCCCGTATTCTGACGGGTGTGAAAGCCACGAAAAGATAGCTCAGGCTGCCATGCGTGCAGGATTGGATGCGGTGATTGTCACCGACCACAATGTCCTGGTGAACGGACCTGAAAAAGTTTACCAGTCTGGCGAGAAGAGAGTTGTCCTCCTGGTCGGTGAAGAAATCCACGACCGGTCTCGCCAACCGCAAAAGAGCCACCTTATAGTGTTGGGAGTCGAACGGGAATTCGCCCACCTTGCTCACGACATCCAACTGCTGGTAAACACGATCCACCAGGCTGGAGGCTTGGCATTTATCGCCCACCCCAATGATCCCGAAGGTCCCGCCATTCATGAAGATGACATATCCTGGGTGGATTGGCAGATCCAAGGTATCACCGGGATTGAGTTGTGGAATGGTTTCTCAGAATTCAAAGGCCTGCTGACGACCAAATGGAACGCTCTGTATTATGCGTATCATCCGGATCGCATCGCCCATGGACCGGATCCGGCAGTCCTAAAAAAGTGGGATGAATTGCTTGGCGCTGGGAAAAAGATAGTCGCCTTCGGCGGTTCAGACGCCCACGCCTTACGAATCTCTCTGGGGCCAATAAAAAAAATTATCTTCCCTTACGAGTGGCACTTCCGCGGTATCAATACCCATCTACTCATCACCTCTCCATTAACCGGGCAAATTGTTGATGACCGGCGCTTGATTCTGGATGCCCTGGGACGCGGGTCTGCTTTCATCGGCTATGATTTGCCTGCATCAACCCGCGGTTTCCAATTTACTGCCAACGGTCAGTCTGGGAACGTCGGCATCGGTGAGGAAACATCCTGCAAGGGAGGTGTGACTTTCCAGGTACGCCTGCCGCGTCCCACCGAATGTCGATTGTTTCACAATGGCAGCCTGGTTAAGACCTGGCAAAACCGTGAAATTTGCACCTATAACACCACAGTACCCGGCGCATACCGCCTCGAAGCCTATATCGATTACCTCGGGAAGAAACGCGGTTGGATTTTTACAAATCCCATTTACGTGACTAGATGATTTTTGATTAAGTGTATATAATTGCCCCATGGACTTCAAACTATCTGCTCCCTACCGCCCAATGGGCGATCAACCCGAAGCCATCCAACAACTCGTTGATGGCATTCAAAAAGGGTATAAAAACCAGGTTCTTTTAGGTGCAACAGGCACCGGAAAAACTTTTACGATTGCCTCAGTGATCGAGCAGGTCCAGCGGCCTACTCTGGTTATGGCGCATAACAAAACCCTGGCAGCCCAGTTATACGCTGAATTTAAAGAATTCTTCCCAGAAAACGGTGTTGAATATTTCGTTTCCTACTACGATTACTACCAACCAGAAGCCTATGTTCCCCGGTATGACCTATATATTGAAAAAGAAAGCGATATCAACGAAGAAATTGAACGACTGCGTCTTGCCGCCACAACCGCGTTAATGTCTCGTAAAGACGTCATCATCGTAGCCTCTGTCTCCTGCATCTACGGTCTTGGCAATCCGGAAGCGTACGGCATGGGTGTGGTAAACCTGGAGAAGGGTAAGATTTTCCGTCGAAACGCTCTGCTCCGGCAGTTGGTTGAGAGCCAGTACGAACGCAATGACATTGAGCTCCAACCCGGCACATTTCGGGTGCGCGGTGACAGCCTGGACATCATCCCTGCCTACCAGGACCGCACTGGTTTTCGCATCACCTTTTTCGGCGATGAGATCGAGAAAATCATCGAGTTTGACAGCCTGACCGGCGAGTTGGTTCACGATCTCTCATCAACGGTAATCTATCCCGCAAAACACTTTATCACGGAAGAATCCAAGCTAAAATCCGCCATTCACGACATCGAAGACGAGTTGGCGAATAGCCTGAAGTATTTTAAAGAGACCGGTAAGCTTCTCGAAGCCCAACGCCTGGAACAGAGAACCCTCTACGACCTCGAAATGCTCCGGGAAATCGGTTACTGTTCAGGCATCGAAAACTATTCCCGCCATCTCGATCAGCGGGCTGTGGGCTCTTCACCCTGGACCTTGATGGACTATTTACCTAGCGACTATATCCTTGTGATGGACGAGTCGCATATGTCCGTCCCCCAGGTGCGCGGCATGTACAACGGTGATCGCTCTCGCAAGCAAGTGCTGGTCGAGTACGGCTTCCGCTTGCCATCAGCCATGGACAACCGGCCTTTGACCTTTGATGAGTTCGAGAAGCGGATGGGCTACACGATCTACACTTCCGCCACGCCAGCGCCATTCGAGATGCAACGCGTGGACCAGGTCGTTGAGCAGATCATCCGACCGACAGGTTTGGTCGATCCGGAAGTACAGGTGCGTCCGGTGGAAGGGCAAATCGATGACTTGATTGGCGAAATCCGCCAGCGCGTCGAAAGAAATGAGCGTACCCTCGTCACCACTCTTACCAAGCGCATGGCTGAGAAGCTGGCCGATTATTTACTGGAACTGGGGATCAAGGTTCACTACCTCCATTCAGAAATTGACACCCTGGAACGCATCGGCATCCTGCGTGATCTGCGCCTGGGCGTCTTTGACGTGATTGTCGGCATCAACCTGCTTCGCGAGGGCCTGGACCTTCCGGAGGTCTCTCTGGTGGCCATCCTGGACGCGGACAAAGAAGGCTTCCTCCGCTCCGGCACCGCTTTGATCCAGACGATCGGTCGTGCAGCCCGTAATGTCAATGGCAAAGTCATAATGTATGCTGACAAGATGACGGATTCGATGACGCGTGCTCTCGATGAGACCAACCGCAGGCGCGAAAAGCAAATAGAGTTCAACCGGGAGCACGGAATCGAGCCGGTCAGCATTCACAAAGCAGTGCGCGATCTCACGGATCAGTTGAGCATTAAGGTTATCTCTGAGCCCCAGGCAGATTATGCCTCCCGCAACCATATGGCGATGCCGAAGAACGAAATCAACAAGGTCATTGCCGAGTTGGAAAAACAGATGAAGGAATCGGCCAAAAACCTGGAATTCGAAAAGGCGGCTGTGCTGCGCGATCAAATTTACGAGTTGCGGGCGATGTTGGCTGAGCAAGCAAACGTGAAGCCCTGGGAAAAAGTCCGCCTGTTATCCGGGGAAGAGGACTTTACATTCGAACCCGAACCCAGGCTTGCGCGAGTCCAGGAAGTCGGCATTCCGCTGGAAGTCGAATTTGTAAAAGCACGGCCAGGGGACACATCCATATTAGCCCAGGTGTCCGAAAAGGCTTTCAACGATGACATCAACCACGGTGCTCCCGGCGTCGGTGGGCCGCCCGGTTATAAATCCTCGATGTGGCAGTCGAAGATGATCGGCGCAGGCGATTATTTTAAAATTCTCCTGGGCGGTCAAATCATCGGTGGAATTCTGGTCTTTTCAAAAAGCCGCGGTCATTTTGAGCTTGGGCGCATCTTCATCGATCCCGAATACCAAAACCAGGGGATTGGCTCACAGGCAATGGAATTTTTATGGCAGGAATACTCGACTGCCCTGAAATGGACTCTAGGCACACCTGCCTGGAACCAGCGAAATCGCCATTTTTACCAGAAGGTCGGGTTTACTGAAACCGGGGAAGA
>CAVXWV010000019.1:0-16599 GCA_963765565.1 uncultured Chloroflexia bacterium | reverse complement strand
ACAGATTTGCGAACCTCCGCGCGCCAGCTCCGGCCTGTACACGTTCTCGCAGTGGTCGGGCAGCTCCGGGTGGTACTCGCAGTCGGGATGCGATCCCGGCGCGACCCGCGTATAGGTTACATATTTCCCATCCGGCGTCCAGCGCGCCAGGTTCGAGCCGCCCCCGGCGGCACTCGCGGGTTCCGAAGGCCGTACCGAACCAGTGGCTCTGACCCGCGGTCACCACCCGCTGCCCGGAGCCGTCGGCCCGCCCAATGCACAGGTCAGCCCAAAAATGAGCGGGATCCCTGGTCGCAGTGGCAGTCGAGGAAAACCAGCCATTCGCCATCCGGCGACCAGTCCGGCCCGAAATACAGGTGCCCGGGCTGCCCGGCGACCAGGACCCGCTGCGTGCCGTCGGTGCGCAGGGTGTTGATGCAGTACGGTCCCGGTCTGAACCACCCCTGGCAGGCATCCTTCTCGAACTTGCCCTCCAGTCACGTGAAAGGCCAGGCATTCGCCGTCCGGGCTCGGGCGGACGCCGTAGCAGAAGCCCTCGCCGGCCGCGGTCAGAACCTGGGCGTTCCTGCCGTCCAGGTCCACGGTGAAAATGCCTTTCGCCATCAAGTATGGCGTTGACGGCAAACCTGCCGGAGGGCAGGATCGCAGAACAGTATTGAAAAGGCGCCAGGCGTTCCTGAGCCAGGATTTCTTCAAAACCGCCACTCGTCCGGTCGTAGATCCAGTTATGCACCGTCACGTTGCCGGTAACCACGTTGGAGACCGTCACGTCCTCGTAGCTGGTGAGAATCGACCGCTGACCGTGTTTTTGAACGAAGGTCCAAGCGACCACCTGGCCTGCCCGAGGACGTCAAAATCCAGCCAGCCCTCTCCGCTGCCATCGGCATTGACGTCGCCGAACACTCAAACCCAATTCGAGGACCGGACGAAAAGACGATCACGGCTTCGCGCAGCCCCTCCCCGTTTTTGAATGCTATCCTTCAGCTATGATCCGGTCCACCACCAGCTGGCGGAACTGCGGCGAGAGGCTGGCGAAATAGGCGCTGAAGCCGGTCACGCGCACCACCAGGTCCGGGAATTTGCTGGGATCCTTGTGCGCCTCCAGGATCGCTCCTTGTCCATGATGTTCAAGTTGATCTGCGTCCCGCCCAGCAGGAAATGGGTGCGGATCATCTCGCACACCAACGCCACGCCGTCGCCGTGGCGCACCAGCGAGGGATCGAGCTCGATCTGCATCGGCGCCGTGTTGCCGTAGCCTGGCTGCACCGAGGCGACGGCCACCGCCATCGCCGTCGGCGCGCCGTCCCTGCGGAAACCCGGGTCGGGGTTCGAGCCGTGGGAGATCGGGTCGCCGGTGAAGCGTCCGTTGGGCGTAGCGCCCACATCCTTGCCCATCGGGATCGTGTTCGCCCACGAGAACAGGCCAGGGATGATTTTATATCCACCCGGTGTGGGCGTCTGCTTGACATAATCCGAGAATGACCGCGAGATGCGCACCGCCCAGCCATCGGCGGCGAACCGCCTGAACCGTAGCGCGCAATGTTCCGCATCATCACACGCGCCCGCTCTCCCTCAGGCCCGGCCCAGTTGGTTTCCAGGTAGTTCCTCACCTGTTCCCAGGTCAGGCGCCCTTCCTGCTCGACGCGCTGCTCGAGGGCCGCGAAGGAATCGGCCACTGTCGCCAGCGCTGCGCCGTCCAGGCCCAGGTTGGTGAACTCGACCCCGCCGTGCGAGGCGTCCAGCCCTTTCTCAATCGGGCCGTAGCAGCACAGGTCGAGCACCAGCTCGGGAAAGACCTCGTGCATGTGCTCCATGTGAAAGTCCAGGTTGCGGTCATGGCGTTCACCGCCCGCTCAGGTGTTGCTCGAAGCGCTCCCAGAGGTCTCGATCCCGGGCGGTCCCGTCGGATCGCCCATCATCTCCTGGAAGGCAACCTCAAAGACGCGCGCCAGGTTGATCTTGATACAGTCGTTCATGGTGTACTCGCGCCCGGGCAGCGCCACCCAGTGGCAGCCGGCATAGGCGCGCTGGCGGCCCAGCTCGATCGGGAACCCGGGCGAGCAAAGCCTTCCGCGGTGTGTCGACGCCCAGGAACTTGGGATACCCGTTCTGTCGTCAAACATGATCTCCACCCCGCGTCGCAGCAGGCCCGGATCGACGTTCTCGCCCACGGAGACGCCGACGTTGGCCGGAATGCGCAGGCGGTGCCCGGCCTCCAGCACCAGGTAGGACACCCGGCTGGTCAGAGTCGTTGCCGCTGGCATCCGGGCCGCCCAACTGCAGGTAAGCTGTATCGCGCAGCAGCAAGCAGGCGATGTGGAAGATGGCTTCCTCGTCGTTCAGCGTTCCGGCAGCGGTGTCGCGGTCGTAAAACGGCTGCAGGAGCACGTCCAGGCGGCCCAGCGAACCGAGCCGTTGTACATGCGCGCGGTGATCTGGAACCAGAGGATCCACTGGCAGGCTTCGCGGAAGGTGCGCGGCGGCTCGGTGACCAGGTGCTCGTTCATCTCGGCCATCTCCAGCAGGTTCTGGCGCAGGAAGGGGTCGCTTTCCTCCAGGGCAAGTCGCGCGCGCCTGCGGCGGCAGTTCTGCCGATCCAATCCTGCATCCCCAGCACAATCGCTTCCAGCCCGGCGTAAAAATCGGCGCCGTGCGGAGCATTCTGCACCCGGTAATGGCGAATCTTCTCCAGCATCCCGCCCCAGCCCAGGTCGAGTCCGATCTGCAGGTCCTGGCAGAAATGCTGCGTCGCCCCGATCCCAGGCAGCAGCTTATAGAGCTCGATATCGGGCAGCAGATTGGTGATGTCCAGGTCCGGGTTCCAGTGCGGCTTGCGGTAAGACATGAAATTGACCATGTACCCGCCTGCCAGTGACGAAACCGGGTCCAGGTAGACCGGGTGCACGCGCAAGCAGCCGGCCAAAATTCTCTCCCACCGCGCGCGGCCCGAAGAAGCCCCCGCTGGGGTGGTTGCTGTCGACCTCGAAACCTTCCAGCAGGCAGTCGGTGATCGGCATCCCCGAAGCTCATCGTCTGCACGATCTTGCGCCGCTCAGGCGGCGGAAGATCAAGCCGTGGTCGTCGTGGTCCATCGAGCCGATCAGCTTTTGCTTCTCTTCGGTCTGCAGCAGCTTGGCTGTGCGCAGGGCGTCGATGCGTGCCTGGACTGTCCAGGTTGTTTCTGTACGGATGTACTCATCCGCGATGATGGCTTCCATGTTTTACCTCCAGAATGATCGCAAAATAACCGTTACCAATTTTCGCGCTGATTATACACCCGCCCAGGCTATCCTTTGTTAAAATCGGTTGAATCGATTCCTGCCAGCACGTGACCGCCGCCCTCAATCACCACCAGCCAGACCGCACGCCCATATTTGAATATGTGCTGCTTTCCCCGCTGGCAGACCTGTTCCTCGGGCATCCATACGCCGGAGACCCGCTGAATTGGGAAGCGTACGAGCGGGCCCTGGGCTGGGAAGAGGCAGTGCAGCAGGACGCTGGCGACCGGGTGGTGCTGGCGAACATCCTCGGTCACGACCTGATTTATGCTATCCCCCACCCTCCTCCGGAACGGCGCACCACGCCCGCCGGATATCCCATTCCTGGGCCTGACCCGCTCGGAAACCTGGAACGGCGCAACGAGTGGTATGTGCAGCACCCGGAAACTTTCAACTCCGATTTCCTGGTATATGCCTGCCTCCAGGCTGAGCTTGCAGTTAACGGTCCTGAGCTGCCCATCCTGGCGCCGGCCTACGCCCACGGAGTCTGGACGGACACCGACCTGATGCAGGCGATGGCGCTCGACCCGGCCAGCGCCCACTGTCACTTCGAGCTGGCTACTCAGCGCTCCTTGGCCGCCATCGAGCGCTACCTGCAGCTTGGCATCGACCAGGTGGGCATCGGCGGTGATTTCTCCGGCACGCGCCGTTAATCTCGCCCCGGCACTACCGGGAATACATCCTGCCCGAGCTGCGCCAGCTTTCCGAACGCCTGCACGCAGGCGGCGCTTACGCCATCAACGCCAGCGACGGCGACCTGTGGCCGGTGATTGATGACTTCCTGCTTGCCAGCGGCGTCGACGCTTACCTGGAGATCGACCTGCACGCCGGCATGGACCTGGGCAGATTGAAAGCCCTTTACGGTGATCGCATCACATTTTACGGCAACCTGGACTGCGGTATTGAGCTCAGCTTTGGCACCCCCGCGCTGGTGCGCCAGCACACCCTGGACTGCTTACAGGCTGGTTGGGGAAACGGAGGGCACATCCTCTGCGCCAGCAATGCCATCACTGCCAGCGTGCCCCTGGAGAACTACCTGGCCGCGATGAATGCTTATCGCGACTTCTTTGAGTTACCGAATTTCCCTTTCAAGGATTTCAAATGAGCCCATATACCCCCCGTTATCCTGGTCCCCGCTGGAGTCTTGTTTACGGTTCCCGCACGAACGTCTCTGGCTTTGCCCTGGAAGAGCTGCAACGAGCCCTGCAATCTTATCTTCCATACGTGCTGCCAGTCTACGGCGCCCAGGAGACCGCCTGGGAGGCTCTCCAGGACAACGTGATCCTGCTGGGCACACCCGAGGACAACCCTCTGATCGAGCGCTGCTTAAGTGTAAATGGAATCCAAATTGATAAGCAACCCGAGAGCTGCCTGGTGAAAGTCCAGCCAGCGCCCTGGAATCCCGAACGGCGCCTGGTGCTGCTGAGCGCCAGCACGTCGGAAGGCATCCTGAATGCAGGTCGAACTCTTTATCAACCGCTTCCTTTATGGAACGGCCCTCCCCGAAAAGCTCGAGCCTGCGCACCTGCGCCAGGCCTTGGACAGCCTCGGCGACGGCAGCCTGCATGAAGCCCCCGTCGTCCCCGAGCGCGGCCTGTGGAGCTGGGGCTATGTCATCTACGACTATCAGCGCTTTCTAGACAACATGGCCCGTCTCAGGCTGAACCGCCTGACGATCTGGAACGACGTCCCGCCAGTCAACTGCCGTGAGGTTATCGCCTATGCGCACAGCCGCGGCGTTCGCCTTTGCCTGGGCTTTCCCTGGGGTTGGGGCATGGATTACAACCTGGCCGATCCTGCCGACCGCCAGAAAATCCAGGACCAGGTTGTTGAACATTATGTACGCCACATCCAACCCCAAGAACCGGACGGCATCTACTTCCAGACGCTGACCGAGCACCACCAGCTTGAGCTGGGTGGCAGATCGGTGGCTGCCCTCACCTGCGAGCTGGTCAACCGCACCGCAGCCGCCCTTTCGAGCTCACGCCTGGCCTGGACATCCGCTTCGGACTGCATGCCACTTCGATCCGCCAGAACTACCGCCAGTTTCTGGACCTGGACCCGCGCATCACCATTGTCTGGGAAGATGCCGGGGCGCTGCCCTTCTCCTACCTTCCCCGCGCTTGAACAAGACGGGATTTCTTTCGACGAAACCCTGGCTTACGCCTGCGAGCTGGCTTCGTTCCGACAGGGGACGACCTTTGCAATGATTGCCAAGGGATGGACAACACTGGACTGGCCGCACGAGTTCGAGCACCACGAGACCTACTCGCTGGGTCTACACGGCCGCGGTTACACCCGCCGGCGCCTGGAGCTGATCCGCCCCCGCTGGGAGCGGGTGAACGCCCTCTGGCTGCAGCATTTCCGCCAGGCGCAGTCATTTTACCAGGCGCTCTTACAGGCTTCCACAAGCAAGCTCTCGGTGCTGGGGCTGGTCGAAGACGGCCTCTTCGAGGAAGCCATCCGACCCTCCGTGGCCTTGTTTGCTGAAACACTTTGGGATCCCTATTCCGCGCCTGATCAGCTCCTACAGCGATCTTTCAATCGTTTCAACCCGGACACGCTCTGCCGCGTTTAACCGCCCATCAAATGGGTAATCAGGTACCCTCAATCCGATCCCGATCAGGATCAACCCGCCGACGATCTCCACCCGCCGCCCAAACTTTTCACCCATCCTGCAGCCGATCAGCAAGCCAACCAGTGACAGCCCCGCAGTAATCACGCCGATTATTATGGCTGGGGCGACCACAGGCACGTCCAGCATCGCCAGGCTCAGTCCCACCGCCAGGGCATCGATGCTTGTCGCCACCGCCAGGATCACCAGCATGCGCCCGCGTGAGGGGTCCGACAGGTAGCTCTCCGGCCCTCCATGAGCGCCCTCCCAGATCATTTTACCGCCGACATAACCTAATAAAATAAAAGCGATCCAGTGGTCAAAGCTGCGGATGTACTGGTCGATCGTGCTTCCTGCCAGCCAACCGATGATCGGCATCAGCGCCTGGAACAGCCCGAAGTGAAAGGACAGGCGAAAAATCGAGCGGGGGTTATCCGCATGCCCGCTGGTGCCCACACCCAGCGACACCGCAAAGGCGTCCATCGCCAGGCCAACAGCAATTAAAACAGTCGTCAATAAGTTCAAGGTTTCGTTCCCTCAGCAATCGAGAGATTATAATGGGTTTTAACAGGGAGCTGTCAACGGATTATGGGCAAACAAAGAACGTTTGCCTCAGCGGATTGAGCGGATTTATACTCAAATGGTATAGTTATTTGCGAGTGGCACCGGCGTTCATTGCACGCATAATCAGTTGAATCCGTTCTCGTGCGTACTGTGCACGCATAATCCGTTGACAGCTCAACCCTCATGCCAAAAACATCTTCCCGCCCTCTCTCCTCTTCCCCGCTCCACCTGCGCACCATCGCCTTGCGCCAGCCCCCGGAAAGGCTGGCTGGGCGCTTCCCGTTTGACATCCCGGTTATCCGGGCCCTTCAGGAAAACCCGGCACACCCTCTCGAGTTTGACCAGCCTGTAACGATCTTCGTTGGAGAAAATGGCTCCGGTAAATCCACCCTGATCGAAGCCCTGGCCTGCGCCGCTGGTTTGCCCGTGGTCGGTTCAGAGGACGGGAACCGGGATCAATCCCTGGTCAACGTGCGCCCGCTCGCCGACTGCCTGCGCCTGACCTGGAACCGGCGCAGCCACCGCGGCTTCTTCCTGCGCGCCGAGGATTTCTTCGGCTATGCCCGGCGCATGTCTCGCATCAGCCAGGAGCTGGAAGAGGAGCTGCGCACGGTCGACCGTGAATACGCTGACCGCCCCGAGGCCATCGATTACGCGCGCATGCCCTACCAGAACGAGCTGGCCGGCATCCGCCAGCGTTATGGCGAAGGCCTGGACCACGCCTCACACGGCGAGGCTTTCCTGCGCCTGTTCCAAAGCCGTTTTGTCCCCAACGGCCTGTACCTGCTTGACGAACCCGAAGCCCCGCTATCCCCGGTACGCCAGCTCGCCCTGCTGGCAACGATTTACAACATGGTCCGGCAGGATGCCCAATTCGTCATCGCCACGCACTCGCCCATCCTGATGGCCTACCCGGGAGCGCACCTGCTCAGCTTCGACAACGACCGTATCCACCGCGTGCAGTACGCCGACCTGGAACACGTGAACCTCACCCGCGATTTTCTCAACAATCCACAGGCATACCTGCATCAACTCATCGCTGATGAATCTTAGCTTCGGTTAAATTGAAATCAAGGCGATTGCTGCCAGGCACAGCCCGATCCCGATCCACTGTTTCCACAAGATCTGTTCCTTCGTCAATAGGCGCGCCAGCAACACGGTGAATGCCGGGTACAGGGACGTGATGACCACGACCACGTCCAGGCGCGCCAGGCGCGTGGCTGCCAGGTAAAAGGCGTTAGCCGTTGGGTCGAACAGCCCGGATAAAAGAGCCGTTAGCAACGCCCTCGGATTCGCGCGCAGCCCGGGTAGTGAACCTCGCCGCAGCAGGCGCTCAGCCAGCAGCAGCCCCAGTGCCAACAGGAAAGCGACCACCTTAAGGAATGCCAGCGGGGCAAACAACGCTCCTTCCTCCACACGCGCGATCAAGATGAAAAAGAGGCCAAACCCAACCCCCGCCAGGACTCCTAATCCCAGGTCTGAGCGCGCCGTCCGGCGGTCAGCGCTCGAATTTGCCGTCACCAGCCAGATCCCGGGAACTGCAACCGCAAAACCCGCCATCTGCGTGGTCTGCGGCAGCCCGGAAGCCAGCAGCGTGTACAGGACCGGCAGTAAAGCACCGACCACCCCAGAGACCGGGGAGACGATGGCGCTGCCGCGGCTTGCCAGGCCATAAAACAGGACTGCCAGGCCCAACGAGCCGCACACACCCGCAGCCCCTGCCCAGACAAGCGATTCCGGCGAAGGCAGGGATTCTTGAAAATACCAGGCCAGCGCTGCCATCAAGAAGAAACCCGAAAGCGAAGCCAGCGCCAGCACCTGGTAGGCGCTGAGGCGGCGCGCAGCCTGCCCACCCAGAAAGTCGCCGCTCCCGTAGAAAATAGCTGACGCCAGAGCCAGTAAGATGCCGTTCAAGCCCGCAAATAACATGGCGCTGATTATACATCCAGGCGAGTCCTTGATATAATCGAACTGTCCAGGAAAACGCATTTTATTCCTGAAGTTTCAGCCAGGCCTGTGTGGGCATGTCACGCTTTTCGCAGCAGGAATATCTGTCAACCGTTCGAATATATTATCCTCATCCTGGAGGCTTTATGAATAAAGACCCCGATTCCGCGGCTGCAGGACTGACCCACCCAAAAAAAATTCTTGCAGAGGAACGCTTCCGCGAGCGCTACCAGCAGCCGGATACCTGGCGCAGCCTCTGGCAGCTTGCCAACTCCGTAATCCCCTACCTGGCGCTTTGGGTCGTCATGGTCTGGAGCCTGCGCGTCTCCTACCTGCTGACCCTGGTAATTTCCGTGCTGGCGGCTGGTTTCCTGGTACGCACCTTTATCATCTTCCACGACTGCGGGCACGGCTCGTTTTTCAAATCGCGCAAGGCTAATGATGCTGTGGGGATCTTCACCGGCCTGTTCACTTTCACCCCCTACTATCGCTGGCGCCGCGACCACGCCATCCACCACGCCAGTGCCGGCGATCTTGATCGCCGTGGCACCGGCGATGTGATGACCCTGACGGTGGACGAATACCTGGCTCTGCCCACCTGGAAACGCCGCGTTTATGCATTCTGGCGCCATCCTTTAATCCTGTTCACCCTCGGTTCTTTCTTTTCCTTCACCATTGGCGGTCGCTTCACATCTCGTGGCTCGGGCCGCAAGGAGCGCCTGGGCGTGTGGTACACCAACCTTGCGCTGGCTGGCCTGATCAGCCTGGTGATTGCCCTGATTGGCTGGAAAGCTTTTCTGTTGATTCAATTCCCCATCATCTTTATAGCGGCTTCGGTAGGTGTCTGGCTGTTTTATGTGCAGCACAACTTTGAAGGCACTTATTGGGAACGGCATCCAGATTGGGATTTCTACAAGGCAGCATTACATGGGGCTTCCTTCTACCAGCTCCCGGCTATTTTGCGCTGGTTTACCGGGAACATCGGCTTCCACCACATCCATCACCTGAGCTCGCGAATTTCCCAATTACTACCTGGCACGCTGCCTGCAGGAATCCCGGCCTTCCAAATCAAACCCCTGACCATTCGCTCCAGCCTGCGCTCTTTGCGCCTGCGCCTGTGGGACGAGCAGTCTCGGCGCATGATCGGATCAGGGAATTATCCAGGCTGCACCCGCGCAACATCCTGAAATCACCGGATAAAACTTGTCAAAAGGAACCTCAAAATGGCTAACACAAATAACACCTTGGATTTTAAACAAATCGTAAAAGCTGAGCCAGCCCTGGTTTACCAGGCTTTTACCAATGCCACCACACTGCGCGAATACCTGTGCGACGTCGCCAGCGTTGACCCCAAGCTTGGCGGTAGGATTTACCTTGCCGGAATAACGGCTACTACAGCGCCGGCTGCCTCGACGCGCCTGGAAGAGAACCAGGCGCTGGGCTTCACCTGGATGGGCCGCGACGATCCAGGCCCGACCCAGGTTGACATTCGACATCCAGCCCCACGAATCCGGCGCGCTGGTGCGCCTGGTCCATATCGGGCTTGGCGCTGACGAGAGCTGGGAGAATCCTGCCCGCGAGTTTCAGAAAGGCTGGGAACAAGGGCTCGAAACCTCGGCCTCGCTCCTGGAAACCGGGGAGGACCTGCGCCTGACCCGCCGTCCCATGCTGGGCATCCTGTTTGCCGAGTTCAACGCCGAGATTGCGAAGGAGCTTGCCGTTCCCGTCAATGAGGGCGTGCGCCTGGGCGGCGTGGTCGATGGTCTGAGTGCCCAGGGCGCCGGGCTGCAGAAGAATGACGTCCTGGTCGAGCTGGCCGGGGTTGCCCTGAAAGAATGGGGCGACCTGGCGCCCATCCTGCAAGGCCACCGCGCTGGAGAGCGCGTGGAGCTGGTCTATTACCGGGGCGGTGCACGCCACTCAATTTCGATGACCCTGGCGCGCCGGCCGCTGCCCGAAATCCCCTGGAACGTCTGCAACCTGGCGGCCGCGGTCAGGCAACGCAATCTGGAGAACCTGAAACATATCGAAAATGTGTTATCAGAGATCAACGAAACTGAAGCCAGCCACAAGCCTTCGCCAAATGATTGGTGCATCAAAGAAATCCTTGCCCACCTGATTGCTGGCGAGCGAAGTGGGCATTTCTATGTCGCCGAGCTGGTCGGCGGGCAGGAGCGCTGGGCGGACAGACTACGGGCAGGGCGATTTCGTCGTCAACCAGGGCTTGCTGACCGTGTACCCGACACTGGGAGAGCTGCTGGCAGAGCTCAAGCGCAGCTACCAGACTACGGATGCTATCGCCGCCGCCCTGCCGGCTGACTTCGCCCTCAAACGCAAGGGCAGCTACTGGCGCCTGTCTTACACCTGGTTGCAGCAAGACTACCATCTGCAAAACCACCTCGGGCAAATGCAGGCCTGCCTGAAATCGGCGGGCAGAAGGAGTAAGTTGAATGGCGCGCGTGCGAGGTGATGGTAAAATCGGACACGCTCCGCAAGGTAGCGCTTCGGAGCGCACGACAACCGGGGAGGTGCCAGAGTGGCCGATTGGGCTCGCCTGCTAAGTGAGTGCGGGGCTTTGAACTCCGCCGCGGGTTCGAATCCCGCCCTCCCCGCAGACCGCGATGATTCACAGACCCGCTGAAACAAGCGGGTTTGTGGGTTAAAAGGCAGGAGGACAACAAACGATGAACGAAGAATTTGAACGATATTTAGAAAAATTTGATGAGGAAACAAGAACTCGATTCATGACGTTGTATGGACTTGTTCATGAAAGTACTTCTCAAACCGTTGATGAGAAATTGTGGGCTAACTTACCCTCATTTTATGTGGGTGATCGTTTTGTTCGTATTATTCCCTTTAAAGATCATTTCAACATTGAAGCAAGGGCAATCCTATCTCATAGAGAATCCCTCAATGAATTCCAGATAACTCCTAAAGGAATGCTTCAAATCAAACATACACAGAGAGTTCCTGGAGAAGAATTAAAAAAGATCATCCAAGAAAGTCTCGAGTGAACGCAGGATCAACAGCCCTGGTGGTTAGCCAAATTATTAATAACTGACAACCGGCGCTTCGCGGATATACTGTCCTTCGACCAGTTCTTTCAACACGAAGGGTCGGCGGCATCGGCGCGCCCAAGCTGCATCCCCGAACCTTTCCCCAGGTAGCCTACCCGGTACTGGCCCTTGCGCGGTCCATCCATCAGCCGTGGGAAACGGGCGATCGTCCAATCCAGGTCGCTGCTGCGGATCAGGGTAACGCCAGCTTCCGAGTCGCGCAGCACCTCGCCCGCCGCCAGGGCCAGCAGGCTCTTCATCAGGCGATCCATGAATTTGGGCCGGTCCAATGGATCGCCCACGCCGGCTCCGCTGGTGAAAACCAGGCGGCGGATGCCAGCTGTATGCATTCCGGCCAGGATATTCCGGCTGCGTTTTCCAGCATCCCGGGAACCGGCGGGCGCACAGGTCCCAAAGCGCTGATCACCCCCTCCTGACCGGCAATCGCCTCTTCCACCGCCGCGGCATCCATCACATCCCCCTGGAAAAGGATCGGGTTTGGGTGCTGGATGGAAATTTTCGAGGGGTTGCGCACAAAGGCAGTGACCGTGTGACCGGCGGCCAGCGCCTGCTCGACGACGTGGACTCCGGTCCGACCGGATGCGCCAAACACAACAAGTTTCAATCCATGCTCCTCAATCTGGTAATTACTGGACAGGTCCAAAAATAAACGATATTATACCAACCCATGGTACATCAACCACCTCTCCACGCCCACGAAATAGCCGCAGTTATGGAAAATTTTTAGCCCTCTCCCCCGCTGGATTTAACCATTGCAGCCGGGGAATTGGTGCTCCTGACGGGGCCAAACGGCGCCGGTAAAACGACCCTGCTGCACTGCCTGAGTGGCTTGCTGCGCCCAAGCACAGGCCAGGTCTCCATCGCTGGCTACGACCTGTATTCCGAAGCGCGCCATGCCAAGCTTAACCTGGCATTCGTTCCGGACGTGCCGCGTTTTTACACCGAACTGACCGCCTGGGAGCATCTGCGGTTCATCGCCCGTCGCCCACGATCGGGGCAGGACTTTCCCGAACGGGCAGAGACCTTGTTGAAAGAATTTGGGCCTCTCGGAGGCGCCGGTCTTTTCCCGCACAATTATTCGCGCGGCATGCGCCTCAAGCTGGGTCTTTTGATGGCGTTCATTCGCTCGTTCAAGCTGCTGCTGTTAGATGAACCGACCTCGGCCCTGGATTCGCGAAAGCACGGCCCTCCTGCTGGCCCGGCTGGATGATCTGCGCACCCAGGGAGTGGGTATCCTGTTATCCACGCACAATCCCGAAATTACCGGAACCCTTGCCGATCGCTGCCTGGAAATGCACGCTGGATTGGTAGAGGCTGCCTGAGATGCAAGCCGTCTGGATGGTGCGCTCGCGCCAGATCACCCGCAAATTAACCTGGTGGCTGACCCTGCTGGGCTACGATCCTCACGACCACAGCCCGGCTCATCGGATTTACCTGGTCTATGCCAGCCTTTTCTGGAGCGTCTGGTTTTTTGCCGTGTTCAGCCTGTTTGCCAATCCTACCATCACGGTATTAACGGCTCTGGGTATCTCCCCAATCAACCGGGCAGCCGTTGCCTTGAGCCTGCTGGCGCTGCTGAGCTGGGGATCGTACAGGCTCTGGCAGGCCACTCGCCGCAGTCCATTTGTCTTTTCCGAAAACGACGCTTACCTGATTTGCCAGGCGCCGGTGGATGGCAAAGCCGTAGCCGTATCCTGGCTCCTGGGGGATTGGTTTGAAGCGGTTGCGCCGTTCTGGGTCGGCGCAGCGACGTTGAGCATCGCCCTTGTCGATTACAGCCTGGAAGGCCAGGTCGGACTTGCGGACCTGCCCGGTTATCTGAGCGCCGGTTTGCAGGCATTCCTTGGGATGTCGCTTGCCCATATTGGCTTGATGTCCCTGGTTCTGGGCTGCCGGAGCCCTGCGCCTGCAGGGCGACCGACAGCTTCTTTGGCAGCCGTCCGCCGCCCGCCTGGGAATCGTCGCATTTGGAACATGGATCGCCTTTGTGGTAATGGGCGATGGCTTGAGCCAGCCCTTCTGGCAGGTGTTATTATCGCCGCATTCTTCTCCCACTCCAATCCGCCTTCGATGTTGCTCCGTTTTTACCCGGCTTACTGGTCGGGGTGGTGTGGGCTGGCGTGGGGCTGGCAGCCCTATCCTGGGCTGGCACCGGTCTGAACCTGAGCCGTGCAGCGCAGGAGACCACGCAAAAAGAAAAGATCGAGACTGCCGCGGCGGTTCAGTCAGGGTGAGACGGCCTCCCAGGCAGCTTTGACCCATCGATTGTCGGGTGGGCGTTCCCCAGCCGGCTGCCAGCCCGTCCTGGATGGTGGATGCTGGGCTGGAAGGATGCTGTCCAATCCACCCGGGCTCTCAGCTTATCCACTGTCTGGGCCTGGGTGCTATTAAGTGCCACTTGCCTGGTCGTGTGCTTGGCGCCCGATATAGGGTCGCGAGCCCTGGCGCTCGCCATCTGGGTAGTCATGGTTGGCCAGCGCGTGACATCTCGCCTGCAAAAGGACCTGGCTTTGTGGAGCTTGCTGCGCCTGTTGCCATTTTCCAGCGATCGTCTGCTGGTCGCAGAGCTGGCCTTGCCTGGGGCGTTGGTCGTCATCCTGAGCTGGATCATCCTGGCTTTTGCAGGCGGATCATGGCTGCCCTCCACTCGTCTCCTGGCAGCCGTGCTATTACCATTCCTGGTTGCCTCGATCTCCCTGGCCACCGCCTCCGACCTGTTTCGCCGGACCCGGTCGGACCTGCTGCTCGCCGGCAGCACACCCCAAAACAGCGCCTGGGGAGGATTGCTGGGCATTTTGTGCCTGGCATTGCCATTAGGCGTCTGGTATGGGGTGAACTATGTTAAACAAAATGGCGGCCTGCCAGCCCTGGTACTGGCGGTTTTCTTACCTACCTCTTTTGGCAGCTTTCCAGCCGCCAGCTGCAGGCGATGAAATGAGAATTTCCCATGAGTAATTCGCAACCATATATCGATAGTCTACTGGCAGCCGAACCCCTGCGAAAGCCGCTGATGCAATCCATCATCGAGGCGCTTCAGCTTCCCACGGGCAGCCGCGGCCTTGATGTCGGCTGCGGAATTGGACTCCAGGCCCTTTTACTGGCGAAAGCAACAGGAGAGCAGGGTCATGTCACCGGAATAGATATCCTCCCTGAGCTGCTTAAGTTCGCGAAATGTCGGCGGATAAGGCCGGATTATCTGCGCACGTAGAATTTCGAGAGGGAGATATGTGCAGCCTCCCGTTCCCAGATAACGCCTTCGATTGGGCCTGGAGCACAGACTGTATTGGCTACCCGGTAGGTGATATCACCCCGGTTCTGTATGAGTTGAAGCGGGTCGTCAGGCATGGAGGCCATTTTCCTGCTTGCCTGGACTTCCCAGCAGGTCCTGCCCGGTTACCCGCTGCTGGAGGCAGGCGCTTGAACGCAACTTGCTCCAGCTACCTGCCCTATCTGGAAGGAAAATCCCCAGAAGACCATTTCCTGCGGGCATTGCATTGGTTGCGCAGAGCCGGGTTTGAAGATGTGCATGCGCGGACCTTCGTTGGCAATGTCGGAGTTCCTCTCAGAGGGGCAGCGAAACGCCCTGCTCTCGCTCTTTCAGATGCTCTGGGGAGAACGGCAACCCGGGGTCTCCCAGGAGGATTGGCTGGAGTACCAGCGCCTGTGTGCGCCTGACTCACCAGACCTGATCCTGGGTATTCCGGATTATTACGCTTTCTTCACTTATACGCTGCTAAGAGGCAATGTACCGCTTGTGTGAGTACTCACGACTTCATACATCCTATCCGCCTGCCATAGCGCCAACGATCATGAAGCGCTCGCTGCCGTTTGCCACCACCTCAGGCAAAAGCGCATCAGGCTCTACGAGCGAAAAATCTTCCCCGCAGGCGAAAAAACGGACGAAAGCCCTGCGCTCTTTCGTGACCTGGTCGCGGATCGTGCCGCGCAGCACCGGGTAGCCGGCCTCCAGCGCATCCAGGATGGCGCGCTGCGTAACCGGGCCATCCACATGCACGTCACTTCGCGACCGGTATTTGCCAGCCGCTGCAGATGAGTCGGAAGCAGGACACGGATCATGGCAGTGTCTGCACTTCGACCGACAGTACCGCCGGCAGATCGTGGACGATGGGCATCCAGTGGTCGCCGGAATCGGCCGAAGCGTACACCTGCCCGCCGGTGGTGCCAAAGTAAATGCCGCACGAATCGAGGTTGTCCACCGCCAGGGCGCTGCGCAAGACGTTAACGTAGCAATTCTCTGCGGCAGGCCATTCGTCAGCGCTTCCCATTCATTGCCGCCGCTGCGGCTGCGGTAGACGCGCAGTTTGCCATCCGGCGGGTAATGCTCCGAGTCGCTTTTGATCGGCACGACGTAAATGGTTTCTGGTTCGTGGGCATGCACGGCGATCGGGAAGCCGAAATCGCTCGGCAGATTGCCGCTGACTTCGTGCCACAGATCGCCGGCGTCGTCGCTGCGCATCACATCCCAGTGCTTTTGCATGAAGAGCACATCCGGACGGGAGGGGTGCATGGCGAGGTTGTGAACGCAGTGACCAACCTCGGCGGTCGGATCAGGAAGTTCGAATAGGGAGAGCAGGCCGCGGTTGATCGGCAGCCAGGTTTGGCCGCCATCATCCGTGCGGAAGGCGCCTGCGGCGGAAATGGCGACATAGATGCGCTCGGGGTTGCCGGGTCCAGCAGGATGGTATGCAGGCACATCCCGCCCGCACCCGGCTGCCACAGGTTGCCCTTGGCGCTGCGCAGCCCGGGAAGCTCCTGCCAGCTCTGTCCGCCGTCGCTGGATTGAAATAGGGCGGCGTCTTCCACCCCGGCGTAGACAGTATCCAGATCGGTCAAGGACGGGTTCAAGTGCCAGACGCGCTTGAATTCCCAGGGATGCTGGGTGCCGTCGAACCATTGGTGGGTGCCAGGGTCGCCGTCGTAGGCGAACTTATTGTCCAACCGGCGTCCAGGTCTTTGCCGCCGTCGTCCGAGCGCTGGATCACCTGTCCAAACCAGCCGGTGGATTGCGAGGCGTAGAGACGGTTGGGATCGACCTCCTTCAGGTGATAAATCTCCCAACCGGCAAACGGCTGCTGATGTCCCATTTTTGACGATGGGC
>CAVXWV010000018.1:0-13368 GCA_963765565.1 uncultured Chloroflexia bacterium | reverse complement strand
GTTTGATTGCAGGTTTCCCGGGTATCCGTTTGCTGGAGAAGGACGACCGGATCACTGCCCAGGCGTACACACAATTTCGGTTTAACCTTGAAGAAGGGGAGTTGGGCTCGACGCGCAATGCCTTTGCGCAGGCACTCCAGTCTGAGGGTCTGCCGCTGGTCTGGCATGGAGCATTCGAACCCATTACGACGCTATCCTTTTTCCGGGAGAACCGCTGGCGTACCTGGGCTGCTGGTTACCCCGATCCAGACCGCCTGGTTGAAAATTACAGCCGTTCTTACCCCGGTACTGAAATTGGATTTGAGCATGTCGGAATGAGCATCGGCAGGAACGTTCTCTTGGGCGGCAGGGAAGGACTGCAGGATGCCGCTCAGATCATTGAACGGATTTGTTCGAATACAGTGCGTCTTTCCAGGATCTAAGAGGCCCAGGGTTGAATACCGAGATTGTTGTCGAGATGATGAGCGGAGATTTTCGCCTCTGGCGCTGCCTGCATGGCGGGCCACTTTCACGTGAAACCATCGACCCATGGCCAACCGGTTCCGATAAACCCTGGAGTCGCTACCGAGAACGCAACCTGGCGTTGATTAGAAGGCTGAATGAGGTTTACAGCGCCTGCGCGGTCGTGGCGCGCCACGGCGAGGAGATCGTCGGCCAGCTTCGTTTCTACCCGAAGGCAGTCTGGGAAATGGCAGGAGCAGGATGCTTGTGCCTGCAGCAGGATTATCCTGGCGGACCCCTCGATGATTTTTCGGCGCGCAATTTCCTACCCCGGCGGGAGCTCATTGATCAGACGATAAAAGTTCACTGCCTGATGACGGGGTCGCCACAGCGGGAGGACAATCCGTACCAGCGAAAAGGAATCGGCACGCGCCTGGTGCAGAAACTGGTGGAGTGGGCCAGGGAGAACGGCTGGAAGGCGATCGAAGCCGATGCTTTTGAAGACCTTCCGATCGTCTACGCGATCACCGGCAGCGCCGGGCGCACTTTCTGGGATAAGCTGGGATTTTCCATGGTCGATCGTTTTCCCCATCCTGACCTGGCTGAAGCTGTCGATTTCGCGGCAGTACTCGAGGAGCAGGCTGAGCAAGCTGGCATGGCGAAGGAGAAGGGTAGGGACTGCATGGTCATGCGCCTGGATTTGTGATGAAGGGTTTATTGAGCGAATCTATATTTGGGCAGAACCGCGATGATTGATCTGGACAGGCATAAAGCCAACCGGCGTTACTGGGACCGCCTCTCGGAGGATTGGAAGGCGCTGCGCGATGGCGACGGGCTCTGGCGCAACTGCCTTGACCATCCTGAACTGGCTTTTCAAGGCGTGGCGCTGAACCTGATCAGGGCTTTTTGCGGAGACTTACACGGCCAGCGCGCCATCGTCATTGGCAGTGGTGACAATTATGCTGCCTTTGCCCTGGCCGGTCTCGGGGCGGAAGTCACTTCGACCGACATCTCGCAGCGCCAGCTCGACGTTGCCAGACAACGCGCCCTTGAGCTGGGTCTGGAAATTGAATTCATCCGGGCAGATGCAGCCGGACTGGACAGGATTCTCGGCGATAGCTTCGACCTGGCTTTTTCCTCGAACGGCTTTTTTGTTTGGATCTCTGAGCCCTCCCGGGTGTTCGCCTCCGTCCAGCGCGTACTCAAGCCCGGTGGGCACTACATCTTTTACGACATCCATCCCTTCCAGCGCCCCTGGGCGGACGAGACTGGCTCCCTGGTTATGGCTCAACCTTACGGGGTGGTGGGACCGCAGCCAGACCCCCAGGATGGGACTTACCAGTTCACCTGGACGCTGGCTGACCTGCTCAACCCGCTTTGCGCTTCCCGGTTGGTTTTACGGCGGTTGGTGGAATCGCCGGCAAGCAGCGCCCGTTTCTGGCAGGATTATGCCTATGAGCCATCCATCGATGATTCGTTGAACGATTGGCGCAAGAACCCGCGGGCAGGCCTGCCAGTCTGGCTCAACGTTTGCGCGCAGAAACCAGGTCCGAAATGAGCAAACAAATGACAATCCGCGAATTTTCTCCAGGCGACTACCCGGCGATCGTCGACATTCACAACAGCCTGAAGATCGTCTGGCCGGAGCGACCGCGCACTCCGGAAGGCTGGGCGAATGCCGATCGCAAGCGCCACCCGAAGTGCAAGTTTCAGCGCTGGGTAGCTGAAGATATCGGAGAGGTGGTCGGTTTTGCGACTTACGGGCAGAGCATTTTCGATTTCCACCCTCAGCGCTTTTATGTCAACGTCGAAGTCCATCCAGCCAGCCAACGCCAGGGAATTGGCGGTGCCCTCTACGATCAGGTCATGGAGGGGCTGCAATCCTTCGACCCACGTGTCCTGCGCGCCGATGCTTTTGCGAACCTGCCGCAAGGATTTGCCTTCCTGGAAAAGCGCGGTTTCTTCGAAGCATTCCGCGAGACTCCGGTCCACCTGGATGTGGCTGCTTTCGATCCCAGCCCGTACACTCACCTGGAAGACCGGCTGTGGGAAAAGGGGATCGTCATCCGAACCTTGCGAGAGCTGGAAGGTGATCCTGACAGGGACCGCAAAGTTTACGAGCTGTATTGCGAAGCTGAAGCAGACCTGCCGCGCGAAGAGGCCGAAGTTATCAAACCGGAATTTGAGGATTGGTTGAAATGGGGTCTCTATGATCCCACCATCCTGCACGATGCCTATTTCGTGGCGGTGCGCGGCGATGAGTACATTGGCTTGCGTGAGTTGGGAAAGGACCCAGATAACCACATGCTGCTGGGCGGGATGCTTGGAGTGCGCCGTGCCGAACGTAAGCAAGGGATCGGCCTGGCGCTGCAGCTGCGCGGGATTGCTTATGCCCGGGATGGCGCTTATCCTATGCTGAAAACCTGTACTGCCATACAAAATGTCCCGATGCAGGCGCTTTTCAACAAGCTGGGTTATGCTCGCGACCCGGAGTGGCAGCAATGTCAAAAAAATCTATATGGAAATTAACCAATAGCAATCAAAAATCAAAACTGGAGGATACCCAAATGAGTCACTTTAAATTCACCGTAGGTCCCTGGAACGTGCATGAAGGCGCGGACGCTTTCGGTCCTGAAGTCCGGCCAGCGATCCCCTTTGAAGAAAAGCTGGTGAAATTTGCAGAAATCGGATTATCGGGCGTTCAGTTCCACGATGATGATGCGGTCCCGGACATGAACAGCATGACCGATCAGCAGATCATCGACTATGCCAAAGATGTCAGGACGCAGCTTGGCAAGCACGGCCTGGTCGCCGAGTTCGTGGCACCGCGCCTGTGGATGGACCCGCACACGATCGATGGCGGCTACACCACCAACAGTCCGGAAGATTATGAGTACGCCATGTGGCGCTCCTACCGCTCGATCGATATCGCCCGGGCGCTGGGGTGCGACAAGATCGTGCTCTGGCTGGCGCGCGAGGGCACGCTCTGTGCCGAGAGCAAGCAGCCCGTTGAGAAGATCAGGCAGCTCATCGCCTCGGTCGATGCCATGCTGGATTATGACCCGGGGATCAAGGTGTTAATCGAGCCGAAGCCCAACGAGCCCATCGACCGCAGCTTCTGCAGCACGCTCGGGCACGTAATGGCTGTCTCGGCTGCCACGACAGATCCCAGCCGGGTCGGCGCGGTCCTGGAGAGCGCCCACGCCACCCTGGCCGGCCTGGATCCCGCCAACGAGATGGCTTTCGGCCTGGCATTCGGCAAGCTGTGGAGCGTGCATCTGAACGACCAGAACGGCATGAAGTACGACCAGGACAAGGCCTTTGGCGTGGAGAACCTGCGCGGCGCCTTCAACCAGGTCAGGGTCCTGGTGGACAACGGTTACGGTTCCAATGGTGAGATGGTCGGCCTGGACGTCAAGGTCATGCGCACTCAGAAGGCGGACGACTGCTACCGTCATATCCAGAATAGCCTGAAGATCGTGCAGATGCTCGAAGAAAAGGTCGGGCGATTCGACCGGCAGTTCCAGGCACGCTGCGTTGCAGAACGCAATTATGAAAAACTGGAGATGTACGTGCTGGAGCTGCTGATGCAGGGGTAATTGCCAATGGAACTGTCCCAATCCCCTTTTCCTGCCATTGAAGCCCATCGCGGCGACAGCAGCAATGCCCCTGAGAATACACTGGCGGCGTTCAAGGCTGCCATCGACCTGAAAGTGCCCTGGATCGAGCTGGACGTCCACCCGACCCGGGATGGGGCGTTGGTCGTCATCCACGATGATACGGTCGAGCGCACGACCGGCGCTACAGGCGCGGTTTGCGACCTGGCGCTGGCCGAGATCCAGAAGCTGGACGCCGGTTCCTGGTTCTCACCTCGCTTCGCCGGAGAACGCATCCCCCAGCTTGCGGAGGTATTTGAGCTGGTTGCGCCATCTGAAACCCGCTTGAACATCGAGATCAAAGCCGCTCCGGAGGGGCAGGACGTGGCGCCGGGTGTGGTTGACCTGCTGCATCGCTACCGGAAGGAGCGAGTGTATGTGGTCTCTTCTTTCGATCTACCGGCGTTGTTGGAGGTGCAAGCGCTGGCTCCCGAGGTTCCCCTGGCGATCCTGGGATGGGGGCCTGACCTGCTGGCGATAGCCAAGGAACACCATTTCCCCTGGATTCACGGCTTTTTTGCAACCATGGACGCTGACATTGTTGCCCAGGCGCACGCTGCCGGGATCGGCGTGAACGTCTGGACCGTTGACGATCCAGACACGCTGGACTCCTGGAAGGCGATGGGGGTCGATAAAATCTGTACGAATTGCCCGGCGCTGATGCTGGCAGCGGTGCGGTGATCCTTAGCGTACACACCATGGAGACAATATGACAGAACCCACTTCATCCCATCCCCGCGTGACCGAATGGCTGGCGCACGTGCGCGCCCTGGCCGTTGAGATCGGCCCACGCGGTCCCACGCGGCCCGAAGAGCGACGGGGCGCTGAGTATGCACAGAAGACGCTTGAAAAAATCGGTTTGAGCCCGCGCTGGGAATCCTTCAAGAGCGCGCGCTCGATCTTCCATCCGCATCTACTGGGCAGCCTCTTGATGCTGGTCGCCTTCGCCATTTTCCCCCTCGGCGGGCGCCTGACCGCCATCCTGGCGGCGGCGCTGACAGTGCTGGTGCTGGTTTCTGAAATCCAGGAGCTGGGCTTTCAAAACAACCTCTTCCGCATGCTGTTTCCGAAGGGAGAGAGCCAGAATGTCTTTGCCGTTATCCCACCCGGGGGCGAACATAAACAGGACCTGGTGCTGGTCGGGCACGTAGACAGCCAGCGGACACCGCTGGTATTTCGATCTCCAAAATGGGTAAAAATCTACGATCGCTTTACCATGGTCACTTTTGCGGCGTTCCTGTTGCAGGCAATCCTGTACACACTGGCGATCTTCTTGGCCTGGGAGTGGGTCTGGTATGCCAGCATTATCTCGGCGGTCTGTGCGGTCCTGCTGGCAGCCATGTGCATCCAGGCCGACCTCACGCCCTTCACGGCCGGCGCAAACGACAATGCCACCGCCGTCGGGATGGTGTTGACCCTGGCTGCGCAACTGGCAGCCCGGCCGCTTGAGAATACACGGGTCTATGCAGTGATTACGGGCTGCGAAGAAGTCCAGCATTACGGTATGATCGATTTTTACCAGCGGCATCGCTCTGATCTGAAGGAACCGAAAGCGGTGGTCTTCGAGATGCTGGGCTGTGCGGGGCCGGCCTGGACGACGCGCGAAGGCATCATCGTCCCTTTCAAGAGCGATCCTGCGCTGTGCGAGATTGCCGAACGCCTGCGGGACGGACACCCGGAGTGGAAGGCTTACCAGGCGAAGATCAGCGGCGGCAACTCGGAGCTTTCGGATGCGGTGCGCTTTAAGGTCCCGGCAATCTGCCTCTTTGGTCTCAAACCTGACGGCGAGGCATCTTACTGGCACCAGCCTCAGGATACCTATGATAAGATGAATCCCGATGTGATGGAATGTTCCTGGGAATTTACCTGGCAGATGGTCCAGGAGATCGATTGCCTCGCCTGAGTCGATGAATAACGGTGTGAGGAGCCGATGCCATTCAAGGTTGACACATTTAAAGAAAATATCGAAGGAAATGTGGATGAGGCGGCCCGGGATGAGCTGAGGCAGGCTTGCGATGCCTACACGGCGAAGACCACCCCCAGGCAAAAAGCCTGCGCCATTCGAGAAATTATGGAAATCCTTGACTGTGAAACCAGCGCAAATGTGCGCCATGAAATCATGGAGGCGTGTGGGCGCCAGTGCATCGGCGCCAGCGTACTCGACAAAGCGCGCTGCCTGCAGAAGGAGTCTGAAAACATCGATGATTTATTAGACCGTTTAAACCAGGCGCATATTGGTGGGGGTCACCTGAGTCGGGAGAGAAATGTCATCCATGCTTTTTATGATCGCTGTTACTGCGGTTCCGTCAGCCAGAGCAAGCAACTGTTTTCTGATACTTACTGCCATTGTTCGTGCGGCTGGTATCGCCAGCTATTCGAGACGTTGCTTGGCAAGCCGGTTGAGATCGAGCTCCAGGGCTCGATCCTGCAGGGCGCCGAACGCTGTGAGTTCTTGATCTCCTTACAAGCGAAAGACGGAGCATGGATGTCGTAACCGGCGCATTCGGGTACATCGGTAAATACATCGCCAAGGCGTTGCTGGAACAGGGGCATGCAGTCCGCACGATTACCACGCACCCGCAAAAGCCCAACCCGTTTGGCCCTGCTGTCCAGGCTTTCCCTTACAGTTTTGACGATCCCCGGAGCCTGGTCCGGGCGCTCCAGGGTGCGAGGACCCTGTATAACACCTATTGGATTCGCTTCCCTTACCAGGGGCAGACGTATGAATCAGCCCTGGCAAACACCCGCATCCTGTTTGACTGCGCCAGGCAGGCCAACGTGGAGAGGATTGTCCATATCAGCGTCACTCACGCCTCCACAGAGTCGGAATTACCTTACTACCACGGCAAGGGGATCCAGGAAAACCTCCTCAAGGAATGTGGTGTGGCATACACGATCATCCGGCCGACGCTGGTTTTTGGGAAGGAAGACATCCTGGTGAACAACATTGCCTGGCTGCTCCGCCGTTTTCCTGTTTTCCCCATCATGGGATCAGGCAGCTACCGCCTGCAGCCGGTTTTTGTGGGGGACCTGGCGCAGATTGCCGTTCAACATGCGGCAGATCCGGCAGCGATCACCCTCGATGCGATCGGACCCGAAACCTTTACCTTCGAGCAACTGGTCAGGTTGATTGCCCTCAAAATGAACCGTAAGGTCTGGTTCGTGAAGATGCCCCCGGCGGCAGGCATCTTCCTGGGGAGGATCATCGGGCTTTTCCTGCGGGACGTGCTCCTGACCGGCAACGAACTGAAAGGGCTGATGGCAGAACTACTGACCTCTCCCCAGGAGCCGAACGCCCTGACCCGGTTTTCGGATTGGCTGGAAGAGAATCAAGACACGATCGGCAGCGCTTATTCTTCAGAGGTTGCCAGGCATTTCCGCTGGATGGGATGAAAAGCCTGAGGGCTGGCAGTGCAAGACAGTAAAAACGTTATCATCGTTTTAAGGTTCCCATGAAAAAATTTATCAAGGAATTCCAGGACGATGTAGAATTTGTCCGCGCACACAAATTACAGCCTGGCTGGTACAAGTACTCCAAAATTTTTATCCTGTTGGTTTTGCTGGCAGACTACTGGTATCTTTTTGGCTTCGTCAAAACAGCCATATTTCTTACGTCGTTTCTGTTCTTAAGTCTCCTGGTCCATATGATCTACCGGGTGAAGACACAGAAGTGGTAGAAGGATTGGCTGGATTTTAAGGTCGTTGGTGAAGATACCACTGAGGTCAAGCGGATAGGAATATATTATTACTCAGCGGTTATCGTCAATGGACTGATTGCTTTTCTCTTAAGCCAGACTCTGGGGTAGTGTTCATTGAATAAACAGGATGATGTGGGTTGCATTGGGTTGATGCTTCTTATCAACCGCCTGCTGCAAAATGGCGCACCTCTTGGCCGGGCGACGCTCGTGTCGTTCGCGGAACTAAAGCTGCCAGAAGTTGCTTCACATTATGATGCATTGGTGGGGGCACTTCTGGAGAACCGCCTCATCGAAGGGAATGCCGAGGCTTTTTTCCTGACTTCCCTGGGCGAGCAGCGCCTGGCTGCCGTCGCCAGCGAGCACTCCCTGCACGCCTGGTTCTACGATGAATACTACAGAGCGATCCGCCTCAGCCGTGCCCATTCTTTGTTTTGTGAAAGAGTTTACGGGAGAGACCTGGGCCAGCACGGGATGGCAGATATGGCGCAAATCCACGGCGCCCTCTCGGCGCTGGGGGTCAGCTCAGGTATGTCGCTGTTGGATTTTGGCTGCGGGGATGGCCAGATCTCTGAGTACATCGCCCAGCACACCGGGGCGGACGTCGCCGGGGTGGACATTGCCGGAGAGGCGATCCGGTTGGCTCAGGTACGTACTGCAGGAAAGCGTGACCGGTTGCGCTTCTACTGCGCCAACCTGGAAGTTGCGCCGGAGGCGTTTCCAGACCTTCAATTCGACCGCATCCTGGCCATTGACAGCCTGTTCTTCGCCAGGGACCAGCAGGTCATGACGCAGCGTCTGCTGGAGCGTTTGGCACCTGGCGGCAGGATGGGTGTGTTTATGATTGCCCCCCCACATACCCCTTCTGGCGAGACAAAGCTGGCTGCGGTAATCGATGCACTGGGATGGCGTTGCCGGGTGCAGGATTATTCCGCCCAAAATCGCACGCACTGGTTAATAAAGAAACGGACCTTGATAGAGCTCGAACCGCTTTTCAAGGCAGAAGGCAGCGACTTCCTGTTCAACAATCGCCTGGCTGAATGCGATGGGATGGTCGATACCCAGCGGTACTTTTTCCTGATCGAGAAGCCAGGTTCGCGGTAGTGGGGGTGTAGGTGTAGCTCTCGCTGTAAGCTCCACCCACACCCGTCAGCCAGATCTGCCCTTCGTATTGCAGGTTGGTCACACAACCGCGGGCGTTGGTCTGGCGGGTCAAACCTGCCCCGTAAAATGTCGTAGCCAGTCTGGACGCACGGGGTAGGATTGGCACGCCGGCTGGAAAAGCTGCCGTTCGTCAGAGCCACGCTGAAGGGGACGGCTTCTTTACTCACCTGCCCCATAGCATCCCTTACAGGGCAGGCGTAGTAGACGTTCGTCATCACCGTCTTCATACCCCTGCTGCCTCCGCATCCTCCTGGGTCTGCAGGAGCTGCCCCAGCCCGTTGTAGTACTTGCGCACCTTGGTGTAGGCGCCGTCGGTGGAGTGTTGTTGTAATACAACCAATTCGCCTTCAATCATGATACTTCGCCGTCGTAAGGCGTTCTATATGCGGAACTGTACTGGGCACAGTGCGATACCTGGTTGTTATGACAGTGGGAAATTTTCCGGTTTAATATAAAAGCAAGCCTTGTTCGGGTCTCCAGTCATCTTCTTTGAAAATTCCTCTATCGTCATCCCAGTACCTTTTTCTAATGGAACTCCATCTAAGTAGAGATCTAGTTTCGACTTACCTAGTGTAGCCTCGATGTAATCAAATTCGTTGGTTATCGGGCATATTTTTATATTATTCCCAAGATCTCGAATATCATATAGCATAGATAAATTCACTTGCTTGAAATACAAAAACATAACGAATCCCGTAAGGGGACCTCTACTTAAAAATAGGTAAACGTTGGATGGCGACCCATATCGATTGATTAATGTCTCTGGCGAATAGGCCAGCCATGCTCGTGGCTCCTGACTGGATTTACTTGGGGAAATAGATAACGAAATATTCTTTACTACATCGTTATTGATCTCAAAACCTAACCCAGTTCTCAAGCTATTTTCAAATTTAAAGTCGGTATCATAAAAAGGTCCCTGGTTATTAATAATCTTCAATGGTTCAAGGCCCAGATGTTGTACGATACCGAGTGCTTCTGGTAAGGTGGTTTGTTCTGGAACGATTCCCCATATACATGGATCCTGGCAATCTACCTCATCTCGTAGAAGAGATAGAATAGCCTGAGCTGCTTCGGTCGGTTCTAATGTGTTTTGTGGCATGATCGTGGGAGTGGGTGTAGGAGTTGGAGAAAATTCAATGGTTGCGGTCATCGTCGGTGTCGGGGACGGCAATGGTGTTAACGTAGAAGTTGGCAGGGCAACCACAGTCGATAAGGGCAGGAAAGGGCGAGTAGGAGTAATAGGTGAAGTACTGGAACTGCATCCTGCAAGAAAAAAAGCAAGGAGCATTCCGACACAAAAAGTTAGCTTCATCGTATGGATCTGTTTGACTGTTCCTTGATTATGTTTATACTTTACACTTTGGTATTTTCTATATAAAAGGTTTTTTTTACCTACCGAAACCATATCCAATGCAACTTCTCCTATTTTACCTAAACTGAAAGTCACTGACGGGAAGCCGCCCGCTCTGCTTGCTCCAGGGGTTGTAGGGGTTTAGCGGTAAGTCTGCTATGCCCCTACTGCCCATGTCCGGGTTGCTCATCGACAGCTTGCGCCCGCCAGGGGAACTACCCTTACAAGGCCGGCCTTGCAGGCGTGGTCTCATAACCTCGCTCCAGGTGCTGGCTTATTAAATGAAAACCGAGTATGTTTTAGAAATGGTCAGTGACCAATAACTAAGCCAGCTACGTAAATTTCTTGAACCACTATTTTCATACGACTTTATCGATGAATAGTGTCTGGAGATCGCTATTCAGATGTACCAACTGCTGATCGGAAGGGATGTAATCCAAGGGTATTGGGTAACAACACTGACCCATTTAGAGCGGTGCAGGATCTACTTGATTGTAGTTATTCAGTTTGTAAGGTGCAAGTCCGAGCTTAAAATGGTCAGGATGGAAACGAATTACTTCGTTCGTGGGAGGATAGGGTAAGTTAATTCGAGCCAGCCAGATTGAATAATATGCAGGAGCCTGGTTCTTTCAATGTCTCATAAAAATACTCAATATCTTTCCCCGGAAAATTATTGATTGAATCCATGAAATTTAGACCTGGGGCAACCTCTTGTATCATCTGTGAGAGTGTTATGCTTCCAGGTGTTATCACGAATATATCTGGTGCTACTCCCTCTGGACAGATTTTAAGGGTATCGTCTTTCATTTGAGCAACACCATAATAATAAAAAGAAACGCCTCTTTCCTCGTAAATAATGTAAATCGAATACGATGGTTTTAAGGTAGGACTAACCTCAGATAATATAACTAATACCTCATCTGGCAACCCATATCGATCGAGAACTTGATGAACCTGGTATCTCAGCTCGGTTCCGATCCCAGGAACGAATATAGAATTGATAATCCCATTTTTTTCAATGTAATCTGAATGAACTGGCTCCTCATATTCTGGAATAGTGTTCCGGATTTCGAAGGACAGATAGGAGAGTTCATTGCCATCGCTGGCAGTCACATCGTTGTTCCCTCCCTCAAACCTTTCCGAAAATGATGCGAGATAAATCAAGGCGTCTTGCCAGGTGGTCTCTCCGGGTGTTATTCCCCAATAACAGGGGAGCTCGCAACCTGCATTATTCATCAACAAATCAAACACCTTCTCCTGGGCTTGTTTGGTGGTGAGTGTAGGCGCAGGTGTTAAGGTTGGCGGTACCGATGTAGCTGCGATTGTTGGAGTACTACTTGGATTTTCTGCGACGATTCGATTTTCTGTGGTCGCCGTGAGTAACGGGGGAATAGTCGCCGTGGGGCGTCTCGGTGCAACAGTAGGTGAAAAACTAACTGTTATCGGAACAGGAGAGTCAGCGGGTTGTTGAGTTATTAGTTTTGGTTCACAACTGCTTGCTATCAAGCCGTAAATTATGGAGATGGCAAGAATAAGGCGGAGTTGGTATTTCTTCATATTACCTCTGGTTGTAGATCGCTTTCTGGATATATTCGGGCATATGGTTCGGCATCCATTGATTTATGTACTTATATTGGTCCGATTTTGTGTTCCACTTATCATAAATCCAACCAATTCCCATGTCTGCAAATAATTCTCCTGGTGTATTATCACTACTTTGTTGCCAATGCTCAAAGGGAACTGCAAGCCCTTCTCTACTAAAATCAGATGGTAAGCTTGAACGTGCTTCTTTGAATTTTCTACCATCCTCCAAAGTGGTTTCCATCGCATTCTCAAAAGCGTGAAAAAGCTCATGTACCACCAGGATAGTATTCTTTAACAGAGCTTCTCTGGTGGTTTGATACATCTTAGTAAATTTAATGTGGCGAGTTCCTGCTGTAAATCCCATGCTGGTACACTCATCGCATCCCCACGTAAATTCGAAATATTTGTTTCCCCGTATGCCATAGACATCTCTAAAAACGAGTGCCGATTGTGCAATAAATCCTAATGCAGAAGCGAACTTGGAAGCCACTACTTGAACACCAGCTAAAACCGCCCATTGATTGGTTGTTGCCCATGTACCGGAGAATTTGATACCATAATGTCGTATCAAATATTTTAAGTGATTCGTTTCTGAGTACGTTCCATCATGACAATAACTATCTTCTAAACAGGGCCGATGCCCTGAAGGATCTATGTAATTAACAGGATTGTTTCGAACATAACTGTAACGATCGAGGTCGAGGGGGTAATATTTATTAGACACAATACTATCGGGCTGAATCCAGTGTGCTAATGTTGGATCGTACCAGCGGGCGTTGTAGAAATACAGCCCCGCCTCCGCCTCCAACTGCCCGGTGTAGCGTCTCTGTGTCGGCGTCGTCCCGTAAGTGTAGCGCGTCTGCCCCCAGGCCTTGTATCGCAGTTCCGCGTACCGGTTCGCACTTTCGTCCAGGGTGACCGTCGTGCCGCCCAGATGGTCGTTCAGGGGGTAATACGCCCCGTCGACCACCCTGTATTGCCGGCTCTGCACCCACATGGCGATCCGCTGCCCAACCAGGGTGCTGAGTAAAATACTGAGAACCGCAATGATGTTAATCCAGGTTTTCATGCTTTCCCCCTTCTGGGGGACTACAAGTTAACATGCTCATGCTAGGAACGAATGAAAACTTACAAATACGATTCGCATCGAAGATTTATTGTTTAGACAAATATAACAATAATCGCCGGTCCTGGCTAGGACGTACAAATGATGTTCACCCATATTATCCGTCTAAGAACGGAAGCTGCTCCATTTGTTCGATGTAAAGCTAGCCCAGGCTCTTCCCTGCGTTTTCGGCGATTTAATCATCTTGTGACAGCAGTGTATTCGTTGAATTTAAAACTTACCTAACGAACTGCTTCTCGAGCCAACTCGTGCACAGGGGGACCCGCTGACCCGCGCGGGCGTCCACCATGTCCGGGTTTCCGCTGGCGGTCAACGGCGTGGCGAGCGACAGCCCGTGGATACCTTTGTCAA
>CAVXWV010000017.1:0-967964 GCA_963765565.1 uncultured Chloroflexia bacterium | reverse complement strand
GATTTTCGATCTCACCAATTAATGCCTGAATTTGTTTTTGATAATTTTTCGGGGCAGCCTCGAGACTTTGCCTGGCATTTAAAAGAGAATTTTCTTTGTCACCAATTTGCAAATACAAACGAGCTAAGACTTCATGAATTCGCCATTTATCAGCAGTCGAAGGATATAGGTCCAATGCTTTTTGGTAAGCAGTAATCGATTGATTGATACCACCCAAACGAGATAAAACTCTTGCAATCGAAAGCATTACCCTATACCGAGAAACCACATCATTAACCGAGGAAAATTCGAAGTTTTTATTGTAGGCATCCAACGCTTGATAGTAATATTCCTGCTTTTCCTGGGAACCATCTGGCTGCGATTCAGCTAATTTGAAATAAAACTCGCCGAGAAGACCATGCAGCCAATCATATTTTGGATCAATCGCCAGTGCGCGTTTTATGACTATGTAAGCTTCATCATTCTGATCTAGTTGTGAAAATAGGATGAAGGCCCATTCACCTAAGAGTCTGGAGTTGTTTGGGCTTAGATTTACTGCCTGCTCATAATATTTTGATGCCTGCAGGGCTCTGTCAGTCTGTTCATTAGGATTTTCAATCAATTCTGACCAGGTACTGTATAGTCGTGCTAAATTTGCTGTGTGATCCGTATTAAGAGGGTTTAAACCTTGTGCACGGAGCATGTCCTTTTCAGCTTTACTCAACAACTGGATCCTACTCGTTTCATCGGGTAATGTCTTTGAATATTCGAAATATGCCTTCGCTAAAAATAAGTAATAGAAATCTTCTTTAGGGGCTAATTCGATCGACCTGCTATATAGCGTAATCGCTGTTGGCCATGAACCCGCGCGTGTATAGGAGTCTGCAGCTTTAAAAACAATATCTGCTCGAATAGTGCGGACGTTTATGAAAATTATTAAAAATATGGTTAATCCCAATATGACGGGACTGAGGATTTTCGCCACGCTGGTGGCGAATTTTCCAGGCCATTTCTCAACGGATAGCCAACCTATACTGACGAGAAGGAATAATGTGTAGGCAATGTAAAATGAAAATGTGTTTTCAAATCCCTTCACTTGCTTTAGGACTTGTGTGAGAATCTGAAGAAGGGTTAAGGATGATCGCGGAAAGGTTACCTGCAAGCCAGGTGATAAATATGAAGGCAACAAGTAGCGAGGTTACGTAAATTATCAGTGCCATATAAAGAGTACTGCTGCTATCATTTTCGGATTTAACAATTTCCAAAATGAGTACCAGGCCTATTAAAACCCAGCACATCAGGAAAATGACTGCAAAGCTGGTATTGTTACCAGAAGATCCGGCATTTAAAAATGAATTTCGAATAATCGAATATAGATTTTTCGAAGCAGCATCTGTTGATATGAAATCAAAACTAATCGTTGTGAGTATAAGAGCCAATAAAAATCCAGAAAGAACCCCATCTCGCAGTCCTCTACTACCCAATGTTCCATGCCCATCTTTTCTGGTCATTGGCTGTGGTTTTTTCCTTTTTCCAGCTGAGCCTCGTTCCTTTGGTCGGGCATTTTTCTCTCGGGGGCTTAAGTCAGGATGACTGAGGTTATCCTGCAGCGCACTTGTTCCGGCACTTGCTAATGCTTCAACCTTCTGTTTATTAATGTTTTCACCCAAAACTAAAATCAGCCCGGTGAAAATCCAGAAATACATACGCGTTGCTGTAATTCCAAAACCAAAAATCAATTCGACCGAATGAGCCAGAATTGCGCTTAACAATCCCAGGTACAACAAATGGTATTGCGAGTCATGAAAAGAACTGAAGCCGGTCTGGTTCCCCCGATATCCAGAGAGGAGCATGAATAGGATCACCCCTGAAACCAACCCTAAGGGTAGCCCAACACCAAAATATCCCGGTCCTTTCCAGATCACAAGAATTCCAGTGAAGATTATGCCACCACCAATGCTGCAGAACAAAAAAGTAACCAACTCCTTGCGGTCGGTAATGAATCCAATGTTCTTAAGACAAAATTGAATGATGACCCCGAATAAAACGAGGGTAGCCGTCATCCCGATTACGCCTGTAAAAACCAATGAATCCCAGACTTCGTTGTGCGAACGGTCAGGAGCAGCATTCCTTTTTTCGACCTCAGTCAACGCAGGTGGATAAAACCGGTTATAGGCGACGAACATGCTTTCCGGTCCATATCCAATGAGCGGCCTGAAGGAGTTTAGGCGGTCTTCAGTTCCATCCGGGTAACTCAAAGGATTATGGGGAAGTACTAATTGGCTGGCTCCTTGCCAGATTAATGACCTGACCTTTCCCGTACGCGATTCCGAATTTAGGAGTTGACCCAACCGGCCGATACCGGGCATGTTTCGTAAAGGTTCTAGAGGTCCACCCTTTATATTTATTAGCCCCAGGAATATCACCGAGACAGTAAGGATGACCAAGCCACTGATGTAAATTGCTGGTTTCCGCCAGATAAAAGCCAGGCCAAACCAAACGGCTACCAGGCTAGCAGCCAGGCCAATCCACGGTCCACGACTTCCGCTGAAAAATATCGCAGCAAGCTGCATACATAAAATTAAGGTATAAACTACAGTTACCAGAAAAAAAGATGGTAAACGATCGGTTTTCTTGAAGAAGCCTTTCAATGAGGTCAAAATTCGAACAACCGTTATCGGGACTACCATCACCAGATAAGCGGCGACAAAAATCGAATTTCCCATGTTTGCAGAAATCCGGTCAGTTACATTTCCTGCCCAAGGGACAGGATCCAAGCCGTAATGCTGGATTACCCCATAAAATGCTACCGGAAGGCTGGTCAGAATCGTCATGGTCACAATCCGGTCAACCTGGGCGGTTGTTTTAAGATTATTAGCAACCAGGAAAAATAAAATTATGTAGGAAAGGAATGTATAAAAACCTTGCGAGCGTTGATATGAGCCCCACAAACTGGTTAAAGGCGTTATTGAGAGGAGTGTGGATAAGAAATATACCAGAACGATAATGGCGACAACCAGAATAATGGGTCTGCGTAATTGTGTAAAAAGGCCTATTTTCAGTTGATCAAATGTAATTTTCTGTTCTTGGTTAGCAATTTCATCAATGACTTTAATAATCCAGGCTGCTATTCCCAAAAGAACACATATTCTTAATAATGCAGCTTTGTCTGGTTCGAAAATACGGCTTGAATATACATTAAAAAATAACGGGATAATAATCAATGCACCCAGCCAACTGGCTTCGATGGTGCCACCACATAATTTACTTAGTTTCGTCTGCATCCTGACCTGTCTGACGGGATATGGTTGAACGGTATCTTACCATATTATCATTTTGGTTTTATAAGGTATGATAATGCCAGGATGCCACAACCCAGGTCTCTCTATCACTTAATACTTACTCAATTTACCAGGATTCTTTTTTCCTTAGGCGTATCGAAAAAGGGATTCGAATCAACAACAATCCTTCTTTTATCCAATGTTTTTGTAACCTTGCTTGGTTTGGTCAGAACACCTTTGATAACCTGGATGTTCCCAAAGAATGAGGTGGGCATGGTGGGTGTCGTGACATCCTGGTTGCCGTTCATCCAATTAATCTCAATGTCTGGGATTGATACTGCGGCTTATCATTACGTTACAAAAGGTCATGGAGAAGCATTTTCTGCTGGTGTTTATCGAAGACTAATTTGGTCAATCTTCGGTTGTCTCGGTTTTGGCGCTGGCGCAGTTTTCTGGTTTTACCGAAACACTCCGGATACTGGCGTGGATTTTCATCATTGCTGCAATCAGCTTTCCTTTCACTTATGCAATGAATGCATCACCAGGTTATCTTGGAGCCCAAGGAAAAATTTTGGGGTTGTTTTGGTATAGATTGGGAGAAAGCCTGACAGATTTTTTGGGTTTTATTCCAGTTCTACTTTTGATTATTTGGATTAATAAAATTGCGACTTTTTATTCAACCAACCAGTTAGCAACGGCCGTAATGCAGGTAGCAGTGACAGGGGTGTTGCTGCTCCAGATAAAAAAGCAATTTTCTTTACCGTTCCCGGAGGAAAAGAAAATTAAAATGTTTGCATACGGGAGACACCTGACTGCCCTAACCGGAATTGGAGTTCTGCAATCAAAGACGGATGCTTTCCTGGTAGCCGCTTTTTCGCCTCTGGAGACAGTAGCCGATTATTCGATTGCCATCATCATTCAGGAACAGCTTCGACGTCTTTGGGGAATTTTCTCAACCTTGCGTTATCCTGTGCTAGTCAATCTTCCCTTGGAAAACCGGCGAAGGAGATTTCTTTTTGAAGGAAGCTTATTGCTATTGGCATTATCTTTTGCAGCAATCATTATCACCGTTTTGGCTTACTATCTCATCCCAGTTATTCTGCCAAAAAATTACATTACCAGTCTTAATTATTTAGGAGTTTTACTGGTAGCTACACTCGCCGGCGTGCCAGGTGGATTGGTGGAAATGTATTACCGCACCCTGGAAGATTCTAAACGCCAATATTGGATGCGTGTTTTCGGAGCGGTTATGGGGATAATATTTCCTATGGTCCTTGTGGTAAAGTATGGTGCTTTTGGTGCAGCTGTGGGAAGGATGATCGCCAATTTCCTATTTTCATTATTTGGATTAAGCCTCTTCTTCAGAAGGATTGCATGAATCAGAAATTTAACGGATTTTTTACCCGCCTGGGCTTGCGAAACTCCTTTCGACCTCAGATCAAATCGAGGGTGGATTATCCTGTTTTTTTTCAAGAAATCCATAATTATTTTCATTTGTCACTTGAAATGATCGAGCAAGAGTTTAACACCTACAAAATATTCTATACGCAGATGAACTACGGGACATTACTGGGTGAGACGAAAACTTTATGTCTGGAAGAATCGTTCCTGATTTATCTTGCAGCAAAAAATAATTTACCTCAAAATTTTTGTGAGATCGGAACCCAGTACGGAAAATCAACTCGGCGGATCCTTGATATATTTAGATTACTAAATGTTTCACCAATCAGTTATTGTTACGATATCGCCAAGGAAATCCAATTTGTTTCGGAAAAAGAGGTGTGCTTCAACCTTCATGATCTAACAAGTGATTTTGAGATTGAAGTATTAACCAAATATTCGCCGGAATTAATTTTCCTGGATGCCCATCCGTATGAATTATTAAAAAAAGTGATCTCCGAATTTATTAAATGGTCAAACTCACATCCATCCATATTAGCGATTCATGATTGTTCAAGTGGTTTATTTCTTCCAAAAATGCGCATCCCAAAAAACAATCCGGCTTTGGTAACCAGCCGTACTGGATTATGGGAACGGCATGTCCTGGCAGAGTTATTCCAGGTTCCGGATGAGAAATTAGATGACCACAAAACAACCACTCATCACCTAAAGATTTTTCAAACCCCGCACGGTCTGGCCTTAATCGCCCCCCATTCAATCCTGACTCCTGCAGAGACTGACCGGTGAATTCCTGTCTATGCGTGGTAGGATGGCATTTTCCTCAATCATTCTATGAATTCCTGCCTAATTTAAAAGACATCGATTTCTATATCATCAGTCACCGACCTCCTAACCAGATTCCTGATAACATTCACAAAATTGTTCCTCCCAAAAGATTGATCTGCACTGAAAACATAGGATATGATTGGGGGGGATACCAACAATTTTTAGATTTGGGTTTGTTCCTTGATTATGACTTTTGTTTTTTCTGTCATGATGACATCGAAATAACGGACAAAGGCCTGTTTTCCTTTTGTATCGATCGCCTGTCCAGGTTAGAAGGGATTTCGCAAATTATTGGAAATGGCAGGCAGTCCTCGAAAAAGGATTGGCCGAAAACCCATATCCAAAGTTATGTTCATTCTCACTGGAAGCCCCCTTCCTGGAATTTTTTACACGATACCATTCGAGGATCGTTTTGGGGTACCTCAAAGAAAGTGCTCCAACAAATTACCCCCCTTGAAGTATTTTGGGATCGTCGAAAAATTCTAGGGGTCGGTTCAGGAAACTGGAGTCTACGCGCCACCTGCGGAAAAGCTCAGGATATTTTAGGCGAGAAGGCTTTTATATTCTTAAGTGAAAGTTATTTGACCAGTGATTTCCTGGTTGAATTTACCCGAGGCAACCCTTCTTACCAAAAGCAACAATCACCACTCCGTTGGAGGATTCGGAACCGGATTATCGTAACGTATGCCAGAGTTTTTATGACAGCCTACATGAATACTCGGTCAACTACATGGAAAAAATGGTTAGCAGCAAGCATGCTAGCCACTTTCAACCATTTTTAAACGACGATGAAAAAAATTCTTAGAAATCTTCACGGGAAAATGTTTAAACTGTTACTACCTTGCATTATTTTCCCGCCTGGTCAAACAGTAAACGGACAATTTATGTCATTTCATCGTTTAAACATAATAGACTTCCTCGATCAATGGAAACCCAGGATACTAGGAAACGTCCTGGATATTGGCGCAGGCACATGGGAATATCCCAGGAAGACCTTGCGTGAACAGTGTAATTACATGACGGTAGATCAATTTGAGCATCCAAATATCGATTTTATCAGTGATATTCACCATCTCGACCAGTTGTCAGAGCCTGCCACTTGGGATTATATCCTTTGCTTTGATGTACTAGAACATGTCCAACAACCTTCAGAAGTTATCCTGCAAGCCTGGAAACTCCTAAAATCCGGAGGCACTTTCCTGGTAACCACACCATATTTATACCCGCTACACTCGAATGTGCAAACCAAGGATTACTGGCGTATCTCCCCAGAAGCTATGCAATTCTTGCTGCTCGAAATTGCAGGTTTTACACAAGTTGATATCCAGACTAAAGGAAATCTGAAATTTCCATTCTCAATTTTGGCCTCGGCGGTGAAGTGAAAATATACTTGAATCCGCCGTCCATCCCCAAGGGTGCCCCATCCATCTGGACAAAGCGATTCGAACGGATATTTATCGATCGTAATTTCACGGTCACCTACCGGTTAGATGATCTCTGGGATGCAGCATTGTTTATAAGCGATTCAACAAATTTGGACCGGGCGATTGATACACTTAGACCGGTCGGATACCGGGTGGCGAATGGTTATCTGCCTGACTGGTTCAGTATGATCGGCAAACCAATGAAACAAAGCCACCATGTGGTAAATGCATCCATCGCTTCAGGTCTACAGAATGCAACGATGGTCATGTACCAGTCTCATTGGGCAAAGAAACAGCTAGATCAATTCCTGTCCCCAAGGGATGGGCCTTTTGAAATCATATTTAACGGGGTAAACCTACAATTATTCACACCGAATTGGATTCAACGACCGGAGGTACCTGTCCTGGGCACGGTTGGGGCGCTTCGATATCGTTATCGTCTTGAGACCTTTCTGGAGGCAAGTTGCCGGTTGGACTTGCCTCATCGACTCCTGATTGTTGGAAGCCTGGATAATGAATGCAAAAAAGTACTGGCAAATTATTCCCACAACCCGGATCTACGCGACCGTCTTGAGTTGGTGGACTTTGTTCCGCACGATCAATTACCGCATCTTTATAACCGGATGAGTCTCCTTATTCACCCAGTGATGGGTGATGCCTGCCCAAACGTGGTTAGTGAAGCATTAGCCTGTGGTATTCCTGTTGTGGCTCCTGAATTTGGGGGGACTTCAGAATTGTTGGGGAACGGAGGAATTTCCTTTCCATCTACTCCTTGGAAATATGATGATCCATTTATCATACAGATGCTGGGTAAAATCCGAATTGCTCTTGGATCCATTGATGAGCTCTCCCAGGCTGCCCGGAAACATGCAGTTGATGAGCTCGATATTGAACAAATGGCAGATCGTTATTTAATGGCTCTCGGCTTGCCCCAACGGGTCGAGAAAATTTTTCTGGTTCCAGACCAATCGAAAGCAAATCTTCGATCAAAAGCGGCCCAGGTGCTTGGTCCTGCCCGTTTTTACGCTTCATTAGCTATTCGTAAAATTGAACAGGAAAGGAGAAAGCACTCCCCTACCCTTGCCAATAAAATCCCTAAAATTGCATTTACCTTGTTCGATTTCCAGGTAGGCGGGATTGAAAACTGGTTGTATCGTCTGGCAGTTGAACTGCACCAGGATTTTGATTTTTACTTTATTTCCACGCGCCAGCCAGAATTTCTCCCAAAATTCCACCGTGTGGGTAAATGCACTTACTTGCCCAACCCCCTGGTTATGATACGGTTCTTCCAAAAAGAGCATATCGATATGGTTCAGGTTCATAACGAGCGCTGGCCTGTCGACGCTGCATTGGCAGCTGGTGTGCCGAAAGTGGTTGAGCGCCTGGGAGGCCAACGTAGTTGGCGCAGAATCTCAAAGTCGGGGGTGGATTTTGTGATCGCCTCATCCCAAATGGCTGCCAATGCAGTGTCAGATATGATTCAACCTGAAAAATTAACTGTGATTTACAATGGAATCAACCTTAACGATATCGAAGCCAGTGAAACAAAAAGAATATTCTCGACGAATCAAAAGGTCATAGGTAGGGCTTGTCGTTTTGGTCACGGCCAGAACCTACCACTGTTAATACACTCTATGGAAAACTTACTGGTACAGTGGCCTTATCTGCGATTGGTCCTGGTCGGCGGCGACTCAATGATGCCTGGCGCAGAGCCCGTATTTTCCGATCTAACCCATTTAGTGAAAAAATTAAATCTTCATGAATTCATCCATTTTACAGGCCCGGTTGATGATGCGGTACCGCTGACAAAAGGTTTTGACATCGGAACCTGTGTATCGAATTCTGAGGGATTACCTAATTCATTGATTGAGGCAATGGCTTGTAAAAAAGCAATCGTATCGACGAATGTTGGCGCTATTGCAGAACTCATCACTGATGGCGAGAACGGGCTGTTATTCCCTCCAGGAGATGCTGATGCCTTTTGTTCAAAAATAAAAATCCTGCTCGAAGATCATAAAATGAATGATATGCTAGCGCAAAATGCACACCAGACAATCCAGGATCGGTTTAATATTCAAAAATCTGCCAGACAATATGCCGATTTGTATCGGGAAATTCTAAGTCGATAATGAAAATCGGTTATTCTTTTGTGGATCTTGCCCCTGGCGGTGCCCAACAACTGCTTGTCCAGTTAGCCTCAGAAGTAGCGTCCCAGGGACATAGTATTATATATACAATCCGTGCCAATCCTGGCGATCCACATCATGTCGACCCATACCTCCATAAATCCTTGATGGATATCGGTGAACTAGCCAACAGCCCCCTCGCATTGTGTGCGTGCCAGGTTATCCACCTGGATGGGTATCATAGTCTCAGGCACAAGATCCCGTTTTTGTTGTCTATGCATAAATGCATTGAAACCTATCACTCAAAGTATAGTGTCGAACGATCTAGGCCTCTGTACGCACCGCATCGCGTTGCGGTATCCAGGTATGTCCAATCCTACTTGCCAGCTCCGACAGGCATGATCCCGAATGGGATAAAAATGCCTTTGTTTTCGAATATCGTAGAAAAAGAGTATGATGTCGCAATGCTGGGTAGGATTCACCCGGTAAAAAACCAGGATTTGTATTTGAATATTTGTGGGGAATTATTTTCTAAACGCCAGCACCTCTCTTGTTTAATCATCGGTGGCTTCTCTGGCGATCGTGCTTATCAAGAAAAAATTCTCAGCCTAATTTCGGCATTGAAATCACCTAAATTGAATGTTGAAATTACAGGATTTATCCCACATGAACAGGTATTCACCTGGTTAGCAAAATCGAAGATCTTGATAATTCCATCGATGGATGAAGGATTTGGCCGGATGGCAATCGAGGCAATGGCATGCGGTCTGCCAGTCGTATCAAACCCTGTGGGCGGTCTTTTGGAAATTATCGACCATGGTGTCGATGGGTTCTTTACTGAAACGAACCAGATCCAATCATTCGTTCATTTTGCAAATTATCTGCTTGACGATCCATCACTTTGCCAGGAGATGGGAACGCAAGGAATGAAGAAAGTCTCCACCCGCTACACGCTGGAAAAGATGGCATCATCCTATGTAGAATTGTATAGACACATCATTACGGAATCATCATAATGGATGTCCTCTGCCTGTCAACTACGGATTGGGATGAGATTTGGGGTAGTCGCCAACATATTATGTCCAGGCTCGCAGAACAAGGCCACCGCATCCTTTTTATCGAACGGCAAGTCAGCATTGAGCAAATTTTACGTTCCCCAAAAATTCTTAAGTCAAAAACGGAATCCTGGAATTTAGCTAATCAAATCAGGGAAATTCAAGATAACATCTGGTTGTTCAACCCACCGCTTATTCCACCAGGAAGATATTACTCACATACCCTCAATACAGCAGGTCAAAGAAAAATAGCACAAGCGATCACTCCCATACTATCTTCATTAGGCTTTGCACATTTTCTCTTATGGATTTACCCTCCCCAGTCCGTCCCTCTGATCAACACGTTAAAACCAAAAATGGTGGTTTACCACTGTATAGACCGCTTCACTGCTGGTCAGAAAGGGAGAAAAAGGTTGACAATTCAACAGCAGGAAGACTGTTTATTACGGTCTTCAGATTGTATTTTCGTGAACTCGAAAAGCCTTTTTAATGAATTTCTACAGCGAGTACCTCGACAAATTTCTCTGATTCCCAGTGGAGTGGATGTCGTTCATTTTCAAAAAACGGATGCAGTGCACCCGGATCTCGAAGAAATTCCTTATCCGCGGTTGGGGCTATCAGGTACCCTGGATACACGTGTCGACAGCAGTCTGATTGAAAAAATTGCTTTAAGCCGGCGGGATTGGCATATAATCCTCTTAGGAGAAGAGCGTCCTGGCTTTCGAAATTCAGTAAAGCTACACTCTTATCCAAATATACACTTTATGGGCAAAAAGCCATACAAAGATCTCCCATTATGGTTGAACGGTTTAGACATATTTTTGTTACCCTATGTTCAGGATGAAAGAACGTTTTTTATCAGTCCTCTTAAATTCTATGAATATCTGGCCGTTGGAAAACCAATCGTCACTGTCCCTCTACCGGAAATAATCGACTTTCAGACCCATTGCTATCTGGCAAATTCACCAGCCTCCTTTATTAATGCCATTGAGTCTGCGCTGGCAACAGATACCTCTGCAAGGAGGGTTCAAAGGCGGCAGGTTGCACTCTCCCATTCATGGGAAAGTCGAATTGAGACCATGATGTCAGTTATCGATAACCAATTAATACAAATCGATGCCAAGGGTTGACTGGTTTATTACAGAATTAAGTATTAAGGGCGGCGCAGAAAATTTCGTTTTACGCGTATTGCCTCACCTGGCTCATTACGGATGGCAAATCCGCGCCATTACACTTCAGGAAGGTGGAAATTCCATAAAGCAGCTAGAACAGGCAGGCATCCCTTGTGTCGAGTTGAATTTTCGTCCAACTACTGCAATGACAGCCATATACAGGTTAGATCGTATGTGGGCAAATTCTCCACCGATTATCCTCCATACCCATCTATACCATGCCGGTATACTTGGTAGAATCCTCGCAATAAAAAGGAAAATCCCGGTTGTGCTTGTCCATCAACATGGATTAGAACGGAATCGAACCAATCTCCGGTCATTTCTAGACCATAATCTAAGTCCCTGGGTCACTCAATATGTTGTCTCTAGTCAAGCAGTATCGAATATCCTACAAAGTCGGGAAGGGATCCCAAAATCCAAAATAAATATTCTTTACAATGGGGTGTCTCCTGAAAGAATAAATTCAGTAACAGAAACAACCCCTAAGAAAAATGGCTTGCCTGGACAAAGCGACCTCCCATTTATCGTTGGGTGTGTTGGTCGGCTTGAGCCAGAAAAAGGTCATGAGGATTTACTTCATGGTTTCTCCGGACTTACGAGGAATGATAAAAATTCTTCGCAACTTTGGCTAATCGGTGAGGGTACCTTAAAAGAAAGGCTTAAGCGAATTACCTGCGACCTGGGGATTGAGAAACAAGTCCTATTTTTAGGGGCTCAGGATTCGATCCCTTCTTTTTTGGCGAAAATGGATTTATTTATCCTCCCATCAAGGTGGGAAGGACTTTCGATGGCTCTCCTCGAGGCGATGAGTCAGGGAATTCCTGTAATTGCGACTGACGTTGGAGGAACACCTGAAGTTATCACAAATTCTTATAATGGATTATTAATCCCTGCGAATGACCCATCAGCAATTACCCGGGCAATTGAATGTTTGAGACAAGATCCACTTCTCCGACAAAAAATAGGTTCACGAGGAAGAGAATACGTATCTACCAAATTCACCCTGGAACAGACTGTACGCTCCCTAGATGAATTATACAGACGTTTTATATGATCAAATCCACTTTATCGACATCTCGGATTAAAGTTTTACACCCAATTACGCGTCTTATCGTCGGCGGAGCTCAGGAGAATACCCTATATACTGCTCAATATCTCAATCAAGCCCGTTATGAAGTTCAAGTTTTGTCAGGCCTGCAGACTGGCAGTGAAGGTAGTTTGTTTGACGAAGCAGTGGAGCGTGGTGTCCATGTCACTGTCCTTCCTGAATTAGTGCGGGAAATATCGTTTTATAAAGACTACACAGCCTTTAAGAAAATTTCGAATTTATTGAAGGATGAACATTTTTCAATCGTTCACACGCACAGCTCTAAAGCTGGCATCCTGGGACGCCTGGCGGCGCAGAGATCCAGGACCCCAATCATTCTTCACACAGTTCACGGCTGGAGCTTTCACAACCAAATGCATCCAGGTCTCCGCATGATGTATATTCTCTTAGAGAAACTTACCTACAGATACACTGATGCCATGTTATTTGTATCAAAAAAAGATATTGAGCAAGGTATATCAACTAAGATTTTAAAAAATGAGAATTATTATCTGGTCCGAAGCGCAATTCCACTCGAAAAATTCAATCCCGGTTTATTTTCCAAGACTGTAGCTCGGAGAAATTTGGGAATCCCGCTGGATGTACCAGTACTTGGAAATATCGGACGGTTTTCAACCCAAAAAGATCCTCTAAGTTGGATTCAGGTAGCGGCACTGGTTCATGGAGCGCTGCCAGAATGTCGATTCCTGATGGTTGGAGATGGCCCACTACGCTCCGAAGTCGAAGAAGCCATAAATAAAACAGGAATAACTAACAGGGTTATACTAACCGGATTAAGACGCGATATCCCAGAACTTTTGTCAGCGATGGACGTTTTTTTGATTACGTCGTTATGGGAAGGACTCCCGCGTGTAATCCTCCAGGCATTATCAATGGGTCTACCCGTTGTATCCAATCATGTTGATGGTATTGCTGAAGCAGTTGTAGATGGGGAAATGGGTTTTTTGACCAAACCTGGTAATTTTAATATCCTGGCGAACCATTGTATTAGACTGCTCCAAGAACCACAGCTCAGGCAAACATTTGGCGCCAAAGGCAGGCTGATGGTTCAGCAGGAATTTTCCTTAGACAGGATGATAACCCAAATAGAGAATATTTATGAGGAACTCCTGATTAAAAAACAAATCCGAGATGTCTGAACTCTCTCGGATCGTTTCTCTCAAGAAATGTTTAGTGGGAGCATGAACCGCAGGAACCCCCACTACAACCTGCACACCCGCCACCTTGGGTCCCCGCCAAGGCCTTGCCCCCACTTTGGGCAAAGAATACTGATAACTGCCTGATTGTTTGTTCACTCTGGCAGTGGGTGCAACCAATCGGCTTGTCCGAATCCTTCATCGATCTGAGGGTATCGAACCGGGTTCCACACTCCTGGCATAAATATTCGTAAAGTGGCATAGTTTCCTCTTAAAGTAACTGGTAAAAATAATTCTAACCTTACCGATTGGTTAGGTCAAGAGAAAAATTTATTTCAGTCACTTAATCTTCTGATATTTATCCGTACAGCATTTGCAAGAGGTTTCTCACTCACAAATATGACATAGCCACCGCCCCCTGCCCCGGTCACTTTCCACCCCAATGTAGAATTCTGGTAGGAATGGATCAACTCCATCATAGAGTCAGTCACCATATCCGGAAACATGGCGACCTGCGCCTCAAAGCTTTCGCGGACATATTTACCAAATCCTTGTACGTTTCTGGCAAGAATTGCTTCCCAGCATGCCTCCGTCGCGTCAGATAACGCTTTCGCCCCAGCTCTGCTGATGAAGGTATTTCTTAATACGCTAAAACCTGTATGTCGGGGTCCAAGTGGGAATAAATATAAGGATTGTTCGATGAAGCTGATGATGGGCTCATCTTGGATAGAGTGAATTGTATTTGGCCAATATTCTCCATCGTAATCGGATTTACTAAGACCTGGAAAGACAATCCCAATCGCGTCCTGTGAACCTGAAATTTCTTGTGTGCCAGGTGGGTTATCGTAACAAAATAATACTTTAGCCAATTTTTCGGGATTATCAACCGGCAATCGCGGTCCCCATAAATCAATCGCTGCGCGCCGTGTGCTAGACGCCATCCCGCTGCGTTCATTAAATTCCAACGTCGGATGCAGGGAAATCGTTATGACCGAGCCAGAATAAAATCGTGAAACGAAAGGCTGGTCAAGCCATCCTCCAGCCAGGTCAATTCTATAAGGCATCGTATTTATCGTACGCAATGCAGTCGTTGACCGGGGAGACAAACCCTCTGAGGGGGTTCTGCGGAGGATTTTATATTCAATCCCCAACTCATCGCAAAGTTTTTTCTTTTCAGGTATATTACCATCTTCATTAACAATAAAAATGTCAGGTTTACATACAATGAGCTCGTTGGCAAAATCAAGCATCCCAGACCCTGTTGAGATAAATGCATCCTTTACACAGCTTATCGACTTTATCATGAACAATCGTTCACTTTCCGTGTTGATTGTCGGTCGACCTTTCAATTCAAAAATTGTTCGGTCAGAGCCGATTGCTACAAATAGATCACCAAATTTCGCTGCTTCTTGAAAAAAGGCTATATGTCCGCTGTGAAGCAAATCGTAACAGCCACTTACAAACACTTTTTGTGTCATTGAATTAAATCTCCAAAAATAGTCCTGGTGTCCACATTTTTATTTGTAATCGTCGCGGATAACACTAAAACGTGAAATACTATCTTCCAATCCACCTCTTCGGCTGCGCATTAACCACAAACGCTCAAACTCCACCACTAAATCCTCGATATCGGTAAATAATTCTTCCCGTTTTCCTTTACCATCTGTGTATTCGATCCTTTTACAGGCATGTTCTAGTAACCTGATTGTGAACAGAAGTTCATCGGCGATTTTATCCCCGTCCTTCGTAAGGAATTTACCCCTGGAAAATATTAGTTTTGAATTTTGGAGGGTTGCCAAAACCTGATCGATCCGGTACTCGTGTAGATGCAAATCTGCTTTAATCGCCGATAACGAAGTCTGCATTGCCTGGAATAAGGTCGAGGCATTGTGAATTGTTATCCCAATCTCTTTATATAGGTTGCCTAAAACATACACCAACTCGCCAGCTGCTTCTGTTGGATCGTAAAATGCAAAGTAATTCAAAGCCCTTTGAATATCGCCTTCCTTATTTGCCTGATAAGCCCAGGAGTATCCTGCACCGGCCAGAAATCCGAGAAAGCTGATTGGCAGCTGTTGCCAATGCCCATTGTCGCCCCAATCAGTAATTAAATAGCCCAAGGCTCCATTATCCAGTCCGCATTTAGCAGCCAACCTCAAATTGTTAAGGGCATTATCGGTGCGGCCCGCAATTGAGTTCCAGGCAGATGTTCCCGGACAAACATAAAAAGGGATTCCACTTTCCGCAAATTGCCTCCCATGTCCATCAAATGGGTGTGTTTCTTCATAACCCCATTCCAGTGCAATGGCGTTATCGGGAAGCTGCGAAATTAAACCGGGATGCTCTAAAATAATATCACCCCAAAATTGCATCACATGGTTTCTCTTGCTGACTTCATTTTGAATTTTTAAGAGAAAATCCAGGTATACAGAACCTGTTCCTTTTTCGTCACAGGCAGCCTTACTTTTTCCCTTTCCCAGATCGACTGTCTCATCACACCCCACATTGAATAGACGGCTGTGGAAATTGGGAAGCAACTCATCATATAGCCCGGAGAGAAACTCCACGCTTTCCGGTAATATTGGACTTAGACTGAATGGACCTTCCATCGGCCCCCAGGGGGATTCAAACTTACCATGAATTTCGGCCAGGTGTGCATAATTTGAGTGCTTTAACCATCGGTGCATATGACCAAATGAATTTTGATTCGGCACCAGCTCTATGAACCGCTCTCGGCAATACTGGTCCAGCAGCAGGATCTCTTCTGCAGTCATCGGCGAATAATTCTCCCATACCAGGGCATGCCGACTATACGCAAATGTGTGCTCTGTGTATAACTGGAGCTGGTTAATTTTCCAATCAGCCAGCCTATCCACCAAATAGTACAAGGTTTCCATAGTAGGAACGCGATCTCGACTGATGTCAAGCATCACCCCGCGCGTTACATAATCAGGACAATCGACTATTTCCAAACAGGGTAATTCTTCCAGGTTTTGTTGGATTATTTGAATTAATGTAATGATCCCATAAAAAAATCCAGCCGGATCCATTGCCGTCAAACTAATATTATCTGGTCGGATAATCAACCGGTAACTTTGAGGGTTTTTAAAAATTTCTGAAATGACTTGGAAATAAATAGCTGGAGCCTTATTCTTGCTTCCTTGGTAAATTTGAATATTCCAGTTTACGTGATGGCGTTGAGAAATTTGGTCTTTTAACCTTTTTACTGAGAAAAGGATATCATCAGGTCTGGTATTCACCAGGTATAAGATCAATCCGTCTTTGATAGGAAATTGCCCTGTAAAAGGTTTTATTGTTTGAGGAGCCGGCCAGAGGAAAGGTAAATTTGCCATGGTTACACCAGTTCATTTCTAGAATTATCACCTTATTATAGCAAACGCAGGATGAGGTTTTGCGGTTGGTTATTTGATTGTTACTCTATCTTGGCGTATAATCCAAATACGCCAAAAACCATATCGAAATAAAACTACGAAAGGGATATTCTGATGGATTCGTCAAATAACTGGCTGCTTTTCATCTTGATTTTAATTATCATCGTAATCCTCGTTTGGGCTCTTTTAAGAAATCGACCCAAACAAGACGAACTACCAGCACATCACGAACCAGAAAAAGAAGAACAAAAAAAAGATGTTTTGGTGGAAACCTCAGCCGAACCAGCAAATGAGGGGGCAATCCAGGAGACTGTACCAGATGTGGATGGATCAAAAAACCTCTTAGTCGAGATACCTGACGATCTGGAAATTATTGAAGGCATTGGTCCAAAGATAGCAAGGTTATTACAAGAAGCAGGAATTACGACTTTCGCTCAATTGGCAGAAGTAGACATTCCCAGGTTAAAAAGTATTTTGCTGGCTGCCAACCTCCGTGTCAACGATCCAACCTCATGGCCGGAACAAGCAAAGCTTGCATCCTCAGGGAAGATGGAAGAGTTAAAACAACTACAAGATCGAATGAAGGGTGGACGAGTTTAGCCACAACCCTGGAAAATCATCTATAATGACGGTATCTGGAAATGAATGGAAAGACCCAGGTACCGTTTTTTTCATGGACAGGAAACCAATCTTTTTATATAAATTTGGAGAAAACGTTGCGAAAAGATGGTCGTCAGGAACACGAATTACGACCTGTAAGGATTGATACTGGTTTTTCAATTTATGCGGATGGGTCTGTATTAATTTCCATTGGGAATACTCGCGTTCTATGCAATCTATCCATCGAGGAGGGTGTGCCTCGGTGGATGCAAAGCCAAGGAAAGACTGGTGGTTGGTTAACTGCTGAATACAGCATGCTTCCTCGCTCAACCCTTCAACGTACTCCTAGGGAAACCACCCCAGGAGGCAGAACTATGGAGATCAGGCGGATTATTGGACGCAGTCTGAGGGCATCGATTGATTTAACCCGTGTTGGCCCCATAACAATGACTGTAGACTGTGACGTTATCCAGGCAGATGGGGGAACTAGAACAGCTGCTATAACCGGTGGTTATATTGCACTCGCTTTAGGTGTCAGGAAGCAAATTATCGCAGGACTCTTACCCACTGATCTTCATCTGGAACCCGTTGCAGCAGTCAGTGTTGGCGTGGTCAATGGATTAATGACCCTGGATCTAACGTATGATGAAGATGTTGTGGCCGAAGTGGATGCCAATTTTATAATGAATTCACGGGGAGAATTCATAGAAATTCAAGGCACCGCAGAAAGGAATGCTTTTTCTCAAGCGACCCTCAATCAAATGATTGATTTAGCTGCTAAAGGCATTGATGAACTATTCACTTGCCAAAGGAAAATCCTGTTAGTATAAAATCATAGTTTTATTGGAGGGAATGTATGCCGGTGATGAATTCCGAAGATGTGCGTTTTTTCAGTGGCCGTTCTCACCCTGAATTAGCGGTTGAAATTGCCAATTATTTATCACTTCCTTTGGAGGAAACTCACTTTCGGAAATTTAGCAATGATAACTTAGAAATTCAACTGGGCGCCAGCGTGCGAGGACGAGCTGTCTTTATCATCCAATCTTTGGTTGCCCCAGTCAGCGACCATTTAATGGAATTATTTATGATGCTCGACATCGCTCACGGCGCTGGAGCCCGTGAAGTACACGCCATCATCCCCTATTATTCTTATGCCCGCTCAGACAAAAAAGACGCGCCTCGAATTTCGATTACAGCCCGGCTGATAGCGGACCTTCTGCAAACTTCTGGAGCCACTCATGTCATGATGATGACGTTACATTCACCCCAGGTTCATGGTTTTTTCTCAATGCCGACAGACCCATTAAGCGCTCGAGGATTATTTGTACGTCATTACCTGGATCAGAATTTAGACCCCGACAACACAATTGTTGTTGCCCCAGATATGGGGCGTGCAAAACCAGCAGGACGTTTTGCATCATTGCTTGGCTTTGCGGTTGCAGCCGCAGACAAAAGGCGAATCAGTGATAATTCTGTGATCATCGGTGATTCGATAAGTCGGCAAGTGACCGGCTACCGGAAAGCATTAATATATGATGACGAAATCGCAACTGGATCAACTGTGATTGAACTCAGCCGATCTTTGATATTAAGTGGCATCGAAGAAATTTCATTGGTCTGCACGCATGGATTGTTCACGGGGCATGCACTGAAGCGAATAGCGGAAATCGAGCAAATCACAGAAATTGTGACCACCAATACGGTACCAATACCAGAAGAAAAAAAACTCCCAATAATGCGTGTTTTATCAGTAGCGCCGATTTTTGGAGAAGCAATTTGGCGCAATTCAAATCGCCAATCGATCGGCGATCTATTCTCCTTTGCTGAGGATATTTAAATGACCGAATCTATTTTACTGAAAGAAATTCACGAGCAACCTGAGGTAGTTGAAAAGCTTGTTGTCAACGAAAACAACAAGGTGGATGAAATCGTAAAGAGTGTTACGGGTTCCTTCGAGTATATCCTGATTGCAGCCCGAGGCAGCTCAGATAATGCAGCCCGGTATGCTCAGTATTTATTTGGCACTCATAACCAGATGCCAGTCGCCTTGGCTACTCCTTCACTCTTTACGATTTACCGACAACCCCCTCACCTAAATGGTGCCCTGGTCATAGGAATTTCCCAAAGTGGGCAATCGCCGGACATTGTCCAGGTCATTACGGAAGCCAAAAAACAAAATCGTCCGACCATCTCGATCACAAATGCCGTTGATTCTCCCCTTGCCAAAGCATCAGATCACGTCATAGAAATGCATGCAGGTATTGAAAATGCGACAGCCGCTTCAAAAACATACATGGCTTCATTAACAGCTTTGGCCTTGTTATCCGCACATTTCATAGGTGGTAAGGAATTCCTGGCGCAGATTCGACAGCTACCCGAAAAAATAGCGGAAACGATCGCGAACATTAATACCCAGGTGGAGAAAGTCGATCGTTACCGGTACATGGAGCATTGTGCCGTCATTGGGCGAGGTCTAAATTATGCCACTGCATTTGAGATTGCCCTGAAAATAAAAGAACTGACACGCATTGTCGCTGAACCTTATTCATCAGCCGATTTTCGCCATGGGCCCATTGCCATGGTTCGAGAGGGTTTTCCTGTCATGGTCATTTCACCCACCGGGGAAGTGTCTGGTGATGTGAAAGAACTGGTCGTTGAATTATTACGTAGGAAAAGTGAGCTCCTGATGATCTCGGATGACCAGCAGCTATTAAATCGCGCCCACCTGGCATTCCCGATCAGCGCAGGAATTCCTGAATGGTTATCACCACTGATTGCAATTGTGCCTGGACAAATATTTGCTTATTACCTCGCCAGGGCAAAAGGATTGGATCCTGATCGTCCTCAAGGCATTCAAAAAGTCACCGAGACATTCTAGATATGGATAATTTAATCCAAGAAAAAACCAAACAAGCCATTCGAATTCTCCAGGAAAAAAATGTCGATTGTTGGCTGACATTTATCCGTGAAACATCCTCTGGCAGCGATCCAGTGCTGCCAATCATTTACGGTCATGACCTTACCTGGCAAAGCGCTCTAATCATTACCCGTTCAGGAGAAACTATCGCTATCGTTGGGCATTTTGAAGCTGAAACAGCCAGGCGCACAGGGGCTTATACAAACGTAATCCCTTATCACGAGTCGATCAAGCCCCCCCTGCTGGAAGTACTTAACCAAATCAAGCCACGAACCATCGCCATCAATTCCTCCAAAAATGACGTTCAGGCGGATGGATTGACTTATGGGATGTACCAGGTCCTACGGGAGTTTTTAGAACAAACTCCATGGGAGAATAAATTTATCTCGAGCGAAGAAATCGTCTCTGCACTTCGAGGTAGAAAAACCCTTAGAGAAATTGAATGTGTCCGCAAGGCAGTTGCTACCAGCGAAATCATTTTTACCAAAACATTCGCCTTCGTTCGATCCGGTATGATGGAGGCTGATATAACTGATTACATGCATAAACAGTTAGCTGTCCATCAGGTATTACCAGCCTGGGAATTGAATCATTGCCCAACTGTAAATGCCGGTCCCGACTCACCCGTCGGCCATGTTTCCGCAAGTGCTATCAGCTTAAAACCTGGGCAGATCCTGCATATTGATTTTGGTGTGAAAGAAGATGAGTATTGTGCTGATCTCCAAAGGGTAGCCTATCTTCCCTTACCGGGCGAAAAATGCCTACCTGACCCGGTCAGGCGAGGCTTTGACGTGATCGTGCAATCAATTCATGAGAGCGTAAGCGCCATGAAACCAGGGCGCCTGGGTAAAGAGATCGACGCCATTGCGCGAGGTGTGGTAACTCGAGCTGGATATCCAGAATATATGTACGCTACCGGTCATCAGTTAGGGCGTCTGGCTCATGATGGAGCTGGGATTCTAGGCCCAAAATGGGAACGGTATGGCAATACACCAGATTATCCGTTAGAAGCTGGTCAGGTTTACACAGTTGAACCTGGACTCTCTGTGGCTGGTTTTGGGTACATCGGCATCGAAGAGGATGTCATCATTACCGAGAATGGTTGCGAATTTATCTCAAAACCACAACTAGAAATGATCTGGTTGTAGACCGCTAGCCTTTAGGGCAGTCTTTCCACTCAGAAATTTGTGAGATTGCCGTCCTTAAAAGCATGCTAAAATCGATGATACTTAAATAATCTCATTTCTGGAGATTCCATTCATTTATGAAGACAATCATACAGTCAGTCAAAGGCGCACGGGAATTCTATCCTGAAGATATGGCTCTGCGCAATTGGATTTATCAAACCATTAAGACGGTTTCACACTCATTTGGGTTTCAAGAATACGACGGACCATACCTCGAGACAGTCGCTTTATACGCAGCCAAATCGGGAGAGGAGTTGGTTAAAGAAAATTATGCATTCCCCGACCGAAGCGGGGAAATGATCACCTTGCGACCTGAGCTAACCCCTTCTCTGGCTCGCATGATTGCGCAACGTCAAAAGCAGCTAAATTATCCCTTAAAATGGTGGTCTTACGGTCCATTCTGGCGATATGAAAAACCGCAAAAAGGAAGAACCCGGGAATTTTTTCAATGGAACATCGACACCATTGGCATCGCTTCGCCAGAGGCTGACGCAGAACTGGTAGCCATTGGCGCAAATTTATTTAAACAATTAGGTCTGTCACCAGACCAGGTGAAAATCCTGGTCAATAACCGGCAGTTGATCAACCAGGAGTTATTTGAACTTGGAATCAAAGAGGAGCTACATTTAGCTGTAATAAAGTTAATCGACCGGCGGGATAAAATGCCGCTTGCTGATTGGCAGCAATACGCATACGAAATCGGGATCACAGATGTTCACCTGAATGGTATATTAGCTATTCTAGAAAATTTAGAACTGTGGCGTAAATCATCAGATTTGATCCGCTTTTTTAAGACGATCGATGTTTTGGGTGTGAGTGAATGGGTATCATATGCCCCAACCATTATGAGAGGCCTCGATTACTATACAGGCACAGTTTTTGAAGCCTGGGATAATAATGGCGAGTTCCGGGCAATCCTCGGAGGCGGTAGGTACAACGATTTAGTCGGCGCAATCGGTGGAGATCGAGTTCCGGGTGTGGGATTTGCGATGGGCGATGTGGTACTCGGTTTAGTATTGAAAAAATTCGGCTGCATTCCAGAAGCCATCAACCAACCTCCAGCAAAAATATTAGTAACGGTCTTCGATGAAGAGCACCAACGGTACAGTCTGCAAATTGCGAATACGCTTCGCCTTGCAGGATTTAACGTCTTTTATTACCCAGAGGCAGTCAAGATCGGCAGGCAATTTAAATTCGGTGATCGGGCTGGAATGGGTATTGCCATCGTCGTTGGCCCTGAAGAAGCAGCACAGGGATTGATTACTATAAAAAACCTGATGACTGGAGATCAGCAGACTCTGAGGCAGGACGAGGCAATTAAAAGAATTCAATTGATACTCGGGAATTCGTAACAATCATCAGCTTTCTAATTAATCACCAGGCAAGAATTTTCACATGAAAACAAATTAGGAGTGAAACCTTCCAATGTATCTAAGTCAGATAGCCAGACAAATCGCTGAGTCACCAACTTTCGCTTTGAATGAGGAAGCACGTGTCCTTCGTGAGCGCGGCGAGCCAGTGATAAACTTAGGGATCGGCGAACCCATGAATAAAGCTCCCATGACTGCTATTCTCAGTTCTGCGGCGCGCTTAACATCAGGAGATGTGAAATATTCTCCACCCGATGGAACCCTTTCCCTAAAAAAAGCGATCGTTCGCTACACAGACGATAATTACAATCGAATCGTTGCGCCCGAAAACATCATCGTATCTTCAGGTGCGAAACAATCCATTTTCAACATATTATTTTCGATTCTCAATCCCCAAGATGAAGTCATTGTCCTTGCGCCTTATTGGGTAAGTTATCCTGAAATGATAAAAATGTGCAATGCGGTGCCAGTGATTGTTACTCCGGAAGATGGAACGTTCCATCCCCGTTTTGCAGATATCGAGAAGGCGGTCAGCTCATACACGAAAGCAATTATTGTCAACAGTCCAAACAATCCATCAGGTTGCATTTTTTCCGATGAATTTATTGGTGAAATTGTCGATTATTGCGAGAAAAAGAAAATTTACCTGATCATGGATGATATCTACCATAAACTCTATTTCGATAATAGACGCCCTGCGGTCGGATACGCATTCACGCAAAAAGATGTGGAATCGACAATGATCATTGTCGTCAATGGCATTTCGAAGTTATATGGGATGACAGGATTTCGAATCGGATGGGTGATCGCAAACCGGAAATTGGTTCAGGTAATGACGAATGTCCAGGCACAAACCACATCCTGTACATCAATTGTTTTACAAGCTGCTGCTGAAGGTGCTCTGACAGGTATGCAAAGTATCGTTGAAAACCTGAGACTCACTTTCGAAAATAACCGGAATGTTGTGACCCAGGAATTAAAAACCATACCTGGATTGCATGTCTACAAACCAGATGGTACATTTTATTGTTTGCCCGATTTCCGTGCCTATTCTCGTGACTCTGTACAGCTGGCAAAATCATTTTTAATAAAAGCCCTGGTTGTATCAGTTCCTGGTAAAGAATTCGGAATGGAAGGCTTTGTTCGATTAAGCTTTGCAGGCACAATTAAAGATATTACTACAGCCGTTGAACGCATTAAATGGGTAGTCGATCCGAACTCACCCAGTGAAATTTTTATCGGTGAAAGGAAGCTTATCCGAGATTGGCTATGAACAACATCCTCGACATTAAAACTCCGGCAGCAAACCAGGCAGATGCAGTCCGCAGCGATTATGGATTGGAAAATCACGGTTTATTCAATCTAAGTAAGGTCTATTGGAACCTGCCAGTGGAAGCGTTATACGAAGAGATAATTTTCCGGAATGAAGGAAAAATAACCAACCAGGGTTCACTTTCCGTCAATACCGGTAGGCATACAGCCCGGGCTGCTAATGATAAATTCATTGTGTATGAGTCCTCATCTCAAGACCATGTCTGGTGGGGACAATATAATCGCCCTCTCAGCGCGGAAAAGTTTGACGAACTGCTGAGCAGAGTCCAGGGATACATGCAAGGCAGGGACGTATTTGTCCAAGATTGTTACATCGGGGCTGATCTCTCCCACCGCATGCCGGTCCGCATCATCACAGAACTGGCCTGGCATAGTTTATTTGCCAGAAACATGTTCATCTTCCCTCGCACGAATGATGAATCGAGGCGGATCGTTCCTGAATTTACTGTCATTGCTGTTCCATCTTTTAAAGCCTTTCCCCAATTTGATGGGACACCAACAAATACAGTCATTGCATTAAATTTCTCTCAAAGAATTTGCATCATAGGGAACACAGGATACGCAGGGGAAATAAAAAAATCGGTATTTACGATATTAAATTATTTGCTTCCCCTCAATGGTGTCCTCAGTATGCATTGTTCGGCCAATGTTGGAACCACTGGAGACACAGCTCTCTTTTTCGGTTTATCGGGCACCGGAAAAACTACCCTTTCAGCAGATCCGAAGCGGCTACTTGTCGGTGATGATGAACACGGATGGGGAGATGATGGGGTGTTCAATTTCGAGGGGGGTTGTTATGCAAAAGTTATCGGGCTCTCTGAGAGTGCCGAGCCCGAAATTTACGCGTGCACCCAGCGTTTTGGAACCATCCTTGAAAATGTCGTTTTCGATCCGGTTACACGATTAATCGACCTTGACGATGAAGAAAGAACCGAAAATACTCGCGCATCCTATCCTTTAGGTTTTATCGGTAATTCAATCGCCGAGAAGAAAGCCGGCCATCCCAAAAATATTATTTTATTGACTTGCGATGCCTCAGGCGTGATGCCGCCTATTGCCCAATTAACCCTTGACCAGACACTTTACCACTTTATATCCGGATATACCTCAAAAATTGCGGGAACCGAGATTGGTCTGGGCCAAGAACCGGAAATAACCTTCAGCACATGCTTTGGTGGTCCCTTTATGGTCCACCATCCATCCTTTTATGCTCGATTACTAAAGGATAAAATTACCCGTCACAAGGTAAATTGCTGGCTTTTAAATACGGGCTGGGTCGGTGGACCGTATGGAATCGGTAAACGTATTTCAATTCGCCACACCCGAGCATTATTGAATGCCCTTCTTGATGGTGATCTTTTAAACGTTGAGTATACGATCGACCCCGTATTTGGTTTCAGGGTTCCAAAATCGTGCCCAGGCATTCCTGATGAGGTGCTCAATCCAGCGGCTTCCTGGAAAAACAAGGATGAGTATATGCGGAAGTATATCTCCCTGGCTTCCAGGTTTATCGACAATATGAAAAAGTTTGAGGATTCGACCCCTTCAGAAGTCGTTCACGCTGGTCCGAAAATTTAAATTTCCTGTAAATGGTTCAGATTTTCCTCAACACGGCTTAACAAGGTCGGAATGCCGTTTCCAGTTAACGCTGAAACTGCAACGGCTCTGGGAAAATCGGTTAAAGCGGTGAGGGCTCTCTCAGGATCACTCAAAAGATCAATTTTATTGACAATCGTTATTACAGGTATGTGATTTGCCTTGATTTCCTCCAGGGTCAGTAGCACAGACCGTGCCTGAGCCTGAACATTGAGGTGGGTGATATCGACAACATGGAGGAGTAAATCAGCCTCAGCGATCTCCTCAAGGGTAGCCCGAAACACGGCAACCAGAGTAGTCGGTAACTTTTGAATAAATCCAACTGTATCTGTAAACAAACCAACACTACCACCCGGCAGGTTAACTCGCCGGGTGGTTGGATTACAGGGTCGCGAACAATTGGTCGGCAACATAGACATTTGCCTCGCTGAGGTAGTTAAGTAAAGTCGATTTACCAGCATTGGTATACCCCACCAACGCAATAACCGGAACTCGGGATTGTTTTCGGTGTGCTCTTTGCTGCGAGCGATGGATCCGAACTTTTTCTAACTCTTTTTTTAGGTGAACGATCCTTTTTCGGATTTCTCGGCGGTCCACTTCTAATTGGGTTTCGCCGGGACCTGTTAATCCAACCCCACCAACAGAACCGGAACGCCCACCACCTCCACCTGCCTGGCGAGCCAGGTGAGTCCAGGCCCTGGTCAAGCGCGGTAGGCGATATTCGTAGGTGGCCAGCTCGACCTGTAAAGCGCCTTCACGGGTATGCGCATGTTGTGCAAAAATATCCAAAATTAAAGCTGTACGGTCAATCACTCTAATTTTTTCCCCAAAGATCACTTCTAGCTCCCTCAAATGACGTGGTGATAATTCGTCATCAAAAATGATAACCTCAGCCTCAGTCTCCTCTACCAGGGCTCTAACCTCTTCGACTTTACCTGGACCAATAAATGTTTGTACATTCGGGTGCTGTAATTTTTGACTTACCTGCCCTACAACATCTAATCCAGCTGTATGGGCCAGCAATTCTAGTTCCTTCAATGAATCGTTGAGAGAAAGGAGACCTTCATGTCCATGAATCTCGACGCCGATAGCGAATGCTCGTTCACGAGGTCTAGTGGTTAGCTCAGGAGTTTTTTTAGCCATAAGATCCTTTTGTTACGGTTGGTTATTTAACCAGGCAAGGATTGTATCACCAACGACTTTTAAGCTGGTACCAGCGACTTTATCAGTCGTGTCCATTGTCGTATGCCAGTAAGGATATTCAAAATCGATGATATCGACTGCCGAAATCCCTTTTTCAATAAAGGGTAAATGGTCATCAATGATCCGATATTTCAGTTCAGGGATAAAGTAATTTCCATATCCTAATTGTATGGCAATTTCCCAAATTTCTTGGGTTAATTTTTCATCCGAATTTTTTTCCTTGTAGATGCCCAGATCTTTATCACCAATCATATCTAAAATTACGACTTGGTCCGGAAATTCCTTTAGAGTGTCCACAAAATATTGCGAACCCATGATCCAACCTCGATTTTCGATATTACCATTATCTTCAGCGTCAAAAAAAACCAGCCAAAGTGTGCCCGGGATTCCAGGATGTGCCAGGATTCTGCTAAATTCCAGTAAGACTGCCACCCCTGAAGCGCCATCGTTCGCCCCGGGTACTGGTTTCTGCCTGTTATCAAGAACCGGATCCTTGTCAGCAAAAATGCGGGAATCATAATGAGCGCCAATGACGGTCCAAGGTTCTCCTATCCCCATCTTTCCGATGATATTCTTGATCGGATATTCACTGAAAAGACCTTCCTGGATCTCAACATCCCAACCATTCGCGAGCAACTCCCCTTGGATCCACGCGGCTACTTCCTGGTGGGCTTTGCTTCCAGGAATTCTTGCCCCCAAAGTGGTTTGAAATTCAACATCGTTGTAAGCACGATGTGCACTAAAACTGATTTCAACAGGAGTAAAGTTGGGATAATCCCGTGTCCGCAGACTAAAAAACCAGGTGAGAGCGGTTGATGCACTGATTAACATAACCATTAGAATTGCGGGGATTAATAACGTTTGGGATTTAGAATTCATAATTCCCATCCGCCGCAGTTACTCTTAACAGATATTCATTCAATTCATTCATGGCTCTCACTGCATACAAATGATATCTCTCTTTTCGTCCTTTTTTCTTGGCATTTTCAAGGCGGGGAAGTAAGCCAAAATTTACTTTCATAGGTTGGAAATCGGCTTCACTGGCAGAGGTAATGTAATTGCATAATGCACCAATCATTGTGGCTGCTGGCAATGTTAGGAGGTTTTCCTTATTTAGGTAACGCACCATGTTGAGCCCCGCCAGGAGGCCTGTGGCAATGTTTCCGAGATAACCTTCTACTCCAGTGATCTGTCCGGCAAAAAACAGGTCCGGTCTGCCTCGAAATTGCATACTTGGGGATAAATACTGCGGCGAGAATATGTATGTATTCCGGTGCATCTGTCCCATACGGATAAATTCAACATCTTCCAAACCTGGCACTAACCGCAAGATCCTTTTTTGCTCAGAAAATTTTAAATTTGTCTGAAATCCTACCATGTTATAGAAAGTGGCAATTAAATTATCCTGTCTTAATTGAACTACCGCATAAGGATATTTGCCTGTTCGCGGATCAACCAGGCCTACTGGCCTCATTGGGCCATATGCCAATGCTTTTACGTCCCTTTGTGCCAATATTTCGATAGGTAAACAACTTTCAAAGTACTTTGGGCTTCCAGCATCGACCCCAACGGTTATGTTTTCCTCGAATTTTTTGCTTTCAATCTTTTCCCCAAGGACCAATGCCTGGATGAATATCTCATACTGATCTTGGTTTAAGGGACAATTGATGTAGTCACCATCAGCGAGTTCCCCTTCCTTATACCGAGAAGCCCGATATGCAATGTCCATATTGACCGATTCAGCAATAACAATTGGGGCAATTGCGTCATAAAAAAAAAGGTGCTCGCGACCCGTTAATTTTTCTATGGCAACGGACAAATTCCTCGAGGTCAAAGGACCTGAGGCTACAAGGGTCGGGGTATCTGGAATTATAGGCATCTCCTCCCGGATAATTCGGATGTTAGGGTGAGTCGAAAGTGTTTGTGTCACCAGTTTCGCGAACTCATTTCGATCCACCGCTAAGGCTCCACCTGCTGGAACTGCACATTTTTCAGCACATTCGAGGACAATAGAACCGAGCCGGTTCAATTCGAATTTTAAAAGACCGGAAGCTTTATCCATGGAAGAAGAGCCAAAAGAGTTCGAGCAAACCAATTCTGCAAGGTAACCAGTAAGATGAGCCCCGGTCTCTTTTTCAGGCCTCATTTCGAACAAGCTGACCTTTTGACCACGTTGTGCAATCTGCCAGGCTGCTTCACTACCTGCCAGACCACCGCCAATAATAATAATTTCAACCATGACGAAAAATCACCTGAAAACCAGAAATCGTTATAGCTATTCTACCAGTTACGAACCTTTTCCGTTTCGGCAGGATTATGTCTTATTTTGCCTTATAATCAGATCAGCATTGTCCCTGGAAGCCCAATGCATGAGTTTAATGTGGTGGTTGGAAAAGTACCCAACAACCAGTCGGAGATGAATAACAAAATATGGAACAATTTTTTAGTCGTGCAGTGAATAAATTCCTTCTCGATCCTGCCGGCAACTCGATCGCTGTAATTACTTTGTTTTTTATGCTCGGGTGTGTGGTGTACGTCATCATCGACTTCATGAAAGAAGATGCAACGCGAATAGATAAACTTCCCAGCTGGATTATTCCGGTTCTCGCATTATTCGGTTTTCTGGTTGCTGCTTATTTATCGTTTGTTGAACTAACGAAAACCGAGGCGTTCTGTGGACCGGTCGGTGACTGTAATTCGGTTCAACAAAGTAAATATGCAACCCTATTTGGCACCATCCCCATCGGGATCTTCGGTATGTTTGGCTATAGCTTGATCTTAATTACCTGGTTGGTTAATGAATTTGGTCCAAAATCAATTCGCCCGTACTCGAAATTTGTCACCTGGATCATGGCATTTTTTGGGATTTTGTTTTCCATATACCTTACATTTGTAGAGCCTTTTATTATCGGCGCTACCTGCATGTGGTGTATCACATCAGCCATTATCATGTCGCTCCTCCTTTTAGCCTCGACTGGCGGTGCGAAGGAATTGTGGGCTTCTGAAGGCTATTAAATCCCGGTCTAAACTATTTTCACTGTAAGAAGGCACGCCTGGTTATCTTTTTTCTCCCTAAAAAAGGTAATTTCGAGAAAAAAGGTATAATTTATACATGACTTTAGACACTGCTATGACGGCTCCAGTCGTGATATTCTTGGCTCGAGGTATAGCAGATGCATGAGTTGGCTGTCACGGAAAATTTACTCGATATCGCCCTGCGGCATGCATCAAAAGCAGATGCAGAAAAGATAACAGACATTCATGTAGTGATTGGCGAATTATCGTCCATTATCGATGATTCGGTTAGCTTTTATTGGGACATTGTAGCTAAAGATACCATTGCAGAAGGTGCACAGCTTCATTTCAAGAGACTTCAAACTCAGATCCAATGCCAGGAATGCAACCACCTGTTTCACCCGGAAGCCGAATCATTTTCCTGCCCTTCCTGCCAAAGCTTAAAAATTCGGATCATACAAGGAAAAGAATTTTTTCTAGAATCCATCCAAATCGAGTCTGCCGTAAATGCTTAAGAAAACCATTGAAATAAAAGAAAAAATACTGGGAGTGAATGATGAAGTCGCTCTGCGGAATCGGCTCCGCCTGGAAGCGGCGGGATTATTTTCGATCAATATAATGGCCTCTCCAGGAGCAGGTAAAACTTCGTTAATCGAGAAAACAATCACTCAACTAAAAAACCGTTATCGCCTGGCAGTTATCGATGGCGATATCGCGACATCCTTCGATGCTGCAAGGGCTGCTGCCAAGGGAGCCACTGCTATACAAGTAAACACTGGCGGTGAATGCCATTTGGATGCCCTGATGCTCCAATCAGCCCTGGATGAGTTGACCCTTGACCAATTTGATTTCCTCATTGTCGAGAATGTTGGGAATTTAGTATGTCCATCTAGCTTTCAATTGGGTACTCAGATGAATATCCTGGTTGCTTCCATTCCCGAAGGGGATGATAAACCTTATAAATACCCAGGAATGTATTCAGGAGTAGATGTTGTCGTCATTAATAAAATTGACTTGCTTCCGTATGTTCCCTTCCGGATGGAGTTTTTCACAGAAGGAATTTGCCAGCTAAACCCAGGGGTCGTAGTATTTACAATTTCCTGCCGGACAGAGGAAGGCCTGGGGGCTTGGGTCGATTGGGTCGAAGAACGTATCCATGGTTTTAAAATTAGTCAACCAACTACCCCACAATGAACCAACTTGTTTTGAAGGAAAAAATAACAGCATTTCGAATATTGGTATTTGGAATTGTTCAGGGGGTTGGTTTTCGACCGTTTATATACACCCTTGCCCAGGATTGCCATCTTTTCGGGTGGGTGAAAAATACCAGCGCAGGTGTGGTCATAGAAGTTGAGGGTGACAGAAAGCAAATTTTCGCGTTCGTTGACCGTTTAGAAAACGAGCATCCACCTTTAGCCAGGATCGAGCAAGTTGATTCCATGGAAATCCCGGTGAATGGACACCAGAATTTCCTTATTTTGGAATCTGAGGTTATCGAAAAAGCCTTTCAACCGATTTCTCCTGATGTAACAGTCTGCAAGGATTGTCTTGAGGAACTTTTTGAGCCAACTAACAGGCGATACCGATATCCTTTTATTAACTGCACCAATTGTGGACCTCGATTTACCATCATCAAAGATATCCCCTATGACCGTCCATTCACGACCATGCAGACATTCCCGATGTGTGAAAGTTGCCGGATAGAATATGATAACCCACTCGACCGCCGGTTTCATGCCCAACCCATAGCCTGTCCAGATTGTGGTCCATCGATATGGTTGGAAAATTCTGAGGGCAATGCTTATGCGCGTGGGGAAAACACCTTGACGATTTTTTATGACCTGATCCACCAGGGAAAAATTGTGGCTGTCAAAGGTCTTGGGGGTTTCCACCTTGCCTGCGATGCTATGAATTCCAAAGCGGTGCAGGAGCTTCGTAACCGGAAATTACGAGTGGATAAGCCCTTCGCTATCATGATGCCGGATATCGATACGGTCCAAAAGTATTTCGCCTGCAGCCAGCTTGAAATTGACGAATTATTATCGATCGAGAGACCAGTGGTCCTGCTGGAACGACCATCCAATTCCAGGATTGCACCAGAGACTTCACCGAATCTATCAGCATCAGGCATCATGCTGGCTTACACACCGTTGCATATGCTTTTATTCACCGGGGCTGGAGAGACTCAAAGGAAATTTGATGCCTTGGTCATGACCAGCGGTAACCTGAGCGAGGAACCCATCGCATATGACGACTCAGACGCCCGTATCCGGTTGCGGGAGCTAGCAGACGCGTTTTTATTCCACAACCGTCCGATACATATGCGGTGCGATGATTCAGTAGTTCGGGTTATCACCGATCATAAAATTGAACAATTAAATCCAATTCGGCATTACCCGATTCGCCGTTCGAGAGGCTACGCTCCATCACCGCTCAGGTTTTCGTGGGATTCGATTCCCATGATGGGATGTGGCGCAGAATTAAAAAACACCTTTTGCCTGGCTTCTAACCAGTATGCCTTCATCAGTCATCATATAGGAGAATCTTGAAAACTACGAAACCTATCGCTCTTACATAGAGGCAGTTGGGCATTTTGAAAAATTATTTCGAGTCAGTCCGGAGATTTTGGTTTACGATTTACATCCCGATTACGTGTCTACCCGGTATGCATTGAAACGGGCTGAGGATGAGGGACTTAAAATCATGGGCACTCAGCACCACCATGCTCATATTGCTTCATGTATGGCAGAAAATCATTTGCCGAAAGAAAAACCGGTTATCGGTCTGGCATTCGATGGCACGGGTTACGGCGAGGATGGCACAATATGGGGTGGCGAAATCCTGGTTTCTACCTACACGAAATTCAACCGTTATGCACACCTGAGGTATACTGGCCTGCCTGGCGGTGATAAAGCCATAAAAGAACCATGGAGGTCAGCACTATCATGGTTGCATCGATTAAACATCGATTGGGCTTACGACCTGCCACCTGTTCAATGGATACAAAAACATGGAATTCCTGAGGAGATCATCCAAAAACAATTAAGCAATGCTATCCAATGTCCAAGCACATCCAGTATGGGAAGATTGTTTGACGCAGTCGCGGCAATCTTGGGCATCCGGAACTCTGTAAATTATGAAGCACAAGGCGCGATTGAACTTGAGGCATGTGCCAACCAGAATATCGAAGGATTATATTCATTCTCCCTCGAAGAACCTCCAAACGGACCTTTATTGATTGATCCTGCTCAAGTAATTATTGGCATCATCGAGGATATGCGCATGCATTTGCCCAAAGGGGATATCTCCATGAAATTCCACAATGGAATCGTGCAAATGGTCATCGAATTATGTCAAAGAATTCGCGCAGATCTGGGCATCACTTCGGTGGTTTTGAGCGGGGGAGTCTGGCAAAATATGATCTTATTCCAAGAAACACTAAAAGGTCTGCAAAAAAATAAATTCCAGGTTTCCTGGCATCACCAGGTTCCGACCAATGATGGTGGGATATCTTTAGGCCAGGTCGCGATAGCAGCCAACCGCATGGTTGCACAACAAGGAGATTAACATGTGTTTGGGTATTCCGGGCAAAATTGTTGATATTTACGAGGCAAACAACTTACTGATGGGAAAGGTGAACTTTAATGGCGTCACACGCGAAGTTTGCCTCGCTTACGTTCCTGAAGCAAAAATCGGAGATTATACGATTATCCACGTAGGATTTGCGTTAAACCTGATCAGCGAAGAAGAAGCCATTGAAACTTTGGAAATGATTCAAGCGATAGAAGAAATCGGTCAGCAAGAAGAATAATACCCATTCATGAGATACATTACCGAGTTTCGAGATTCCGAAAAAGTCCAGCTCCTGGTTAAACAGATTGAACAAACTATCTCACGTCCGTGGGTTGTCATGGAAATTTGCGGTGGACAAACCCACGCAATCATGCGATATGGCTTAGACCAGCTTCTTCCCCAGGAATTGGAATTGGTTCATGGACCCGGCTGTCCTGTCTGCGTCACTTCATTAGAACAAGTAGATCGCGCATTGAACATTGCTTCTCGTCCCAATGTGATCTTTACCTCATATGGTGATATGTTGCGTGTTCCAGGCTCGAAACGAGATTTATTTTCGATCAGGGCTGCAGGTGGGGATGTCAGGGTTGTCTATTCGCCTCTGGACGCGATCCGGGTGGCACAAAACCATCCTGAAAAAGAAGTTGTTTTTTTTGCTATCGGTTTCGAAACCACAGCTCCAGCAAATGCCATGAGCGTCCTTCAAGCACAAGAGCTGGACTTGAAAAATTTTAGCGTATTAGCCTCACAGGTCAGGGTTCCTCCAGCAATGAGCTTGATCTTGGGTTCTCCCGGCAATCGTGTCCAAGGTTTCCTTGCGGCCGGACATGTTTGTACGGTTATGGGTTATTGGGAATACCCAGACCTTTCAACCAGGTATCATATCCCTATCGTCATAACTGGTTTTGAACCCGTTGACATATTGCAAGGAATCCTCAAGGTTCTCGTCCAGCTTGAAGAAGGCCGGTGTGAAGTCGAAAATGCATACCAACGCCTGGTATCCTTTGAGGGAAATCGGGCTGCCCAGGAAATCATCCAGCACGTGTTCGAATCTTGCGATCAGAACTGGCGTGGAATCGGAACGATCCCAGCCAGCGGCTGGCGTATCCGCGATGAATTTTCTCATTACGATGCAGCAAAAAGGTTCCATGTCACGGAGATACACACCGACGAATCTCCTATGTGTATTGCGGGTGAAATCTTGCAAGGTCGGAAAAAGCCTCTAATGTGTACTCAATTTGGTGTGACTTGCACCCCAGAAAATCCTCTTGGTGCAACAATGGTTTCTTCAGAAGGCGCCTGTGCTGCGTATTATCGATACCGGATCCAGCCATGACCGATTCACAAAACAACGATCAATTTTCATGTCCGCTTCCACTGCCTCATCAGCAGGTAATAGTCATGGGACATGGCAGTGGCGGGAAGATGACACACGATCTTATAAAAAATTGCTTCCTTAAAGCCCTTTCCAATCCCATATTACTCTCAAAGGATGATGCAGCCAATATCAAGATTCCCGGCGAGCACAGGTTAGCCGTCAGCACTGATTCACATGTGGTTTTCCCCCTGTTTTTTCCAGGCGGTGATATTGGCAGGTTGGCAGTTTGCGGCACAGTAAATGACGTATCCATGCTAGGAGCTGTCCCTTTATACCTGACAGCCGGTTTTATTTTAGAGGAGGGGCTTGAAGTCACAATCCTCGAAAAAGTACTGGATTCAATGCGATTAGCTGCTGAGGAAGCGGGGATTTCCATTATCGCCGGCGACACAAAAGTCGTCCAAAAAGGAAAAGCCGATGGACTATACATAACCACAACCGGAATAGGGAAAATTCCACCAGGTATCGATATTAGCGGGAAAAATGCGCAACCAGGCGATATCGTGATCATATCAGGTACCATAGGCGATCATGGAATAGCAGTTTTAGAAGCCAGGAATGAGCTAGGATTTAACTCGGACATAAAAAGCGACGTTGCTCCCCTGAATCACCTCGTAGAAGCGATCCTGGGGTTAGAATCATCAATTCATGTCTTAAGAGACCCAACCCGGGGAGGCCTTGCAACAACCTTGAATGAAATTGCAGCCCAATCCCAGGTATGTATAACATTAGATGAAACCAGTATCCCTGTAAAAGCAGAAGTTTCAGCTGTATGCGAAATATTAGGCTATGACCCGTTGTATATTGCAAATGAAGGTAAGTTGCTCGTTATCTTGCCAGAGGCAAAGGCACCTGACGTCTTGGCATGTATGCAAAAAACACCTTACGGAGAACAATCCTGCATCGTTGGTAGGGTAAGTGATTCACCGAAAGGACGGGTGTTGATGCGAACTTCTCTGGGAACAACGCGCATGGTAGACATGCTATCCGGTGAAATGCTCCCGAGGATCTGTTAGTCACCTTCCTTGTCAACAATCACCCAGGCATTGAAATGGTCCTTAATCAAGGAAACATTCGATCGATGTAATTTCCTGGCCAGAGTGACGATATTCTCAGGTCTGCGGAAATGAGAACGCATCAGCATCAGTTTTTCGAATAATGCTACCAATTTTACCGAAAACAAATTATAGTCTGGTTCGATGATAATCAATCTGCCTCCAGGGATTAAAATTCTCCAGAGTTCTATAAGAGTTTTTTCCTGGGATATAACATGGTGAAATGCATCGATTAGTAAGATGACTTGAAACTGGTGATCTCGAAATGGGATCATTTCCGAAGTCGAATTGATCCGGAAGATGTTTGAAATGCCTTTTGCTTGTAAGAGCATATCCAAGGATGCGTCCAGTAACACCACCTTTGATGCGAGGCTTTGCACTGCCTTCGAAACCCTGCCAGTACCGCCTCCTGCATCCAGCAACATCCCGTCAACAGGGAGACCTGCTCGTTGGATGAGAGCGTCAGAATACGTTAGTGGGAAAACTTTGTTATAAAAAGGGGCTATTAATTTAAAATGATCGATCATAAGAGACTACTTTAACCTACCTTTTCACATTAAAATTTATTACAATTAAATAATGAATAAAAACTTCTGGAAATTGGGCTTATTTATACCATTATTTTTCCTAGCTTTTGTATTTACATGGGGCAGAGGCAGGGCATCCAGCCAACCAGAGCAAATCCCAGGTACACCAGATCCCAGCGAGATGGTGCTGCCCTTTGAATCGCCACCGGAAGCAACGAACATTTTCACTCAGACGACACAAATAACTGACACCCTGGAAATAACAAACGTTGCGCTGATCACAATAACTGATTCCTACACGATCTACCTACCAATTATTATCCAACCTCCCCCACCACCAACCCTGGTACTCTACTGTGAATATTACCAAAATCCCATCTCCATCCCAGACAATAACACGTCTGGAATTACCGTGAATCTAAACACAGGCGATGCAGGAAAAATATATGATATGAATGTCCGGTTGGAGATAACTCATACATGGATAGGTGATCTTGTCGTAAATGTTGATTAATAACCAGACTGGTAAAACCAGCATGCTGCTCGATCGGCCAGGATATCCAGGTAACGATTCGGGTTGTTCAGGAGACGGAATCGGTGCAATATTCGATGATGAGATCACTATCCCAGCCGAAAACCAATGTAATACTGGGGCAACAGCCATTGCAGGGATTTATTTACCTGTTGAACCTCTAACCATTATGGATAACGAGTTATTTGCCGGCACCTGGTCCTTGCAGGTTTCCGATCATGGCTCCGGAGATACAGGGAAAATTAAAAGTTGGTGCATAGAGGCTCTCATTGGAAAATCACCTTATTCACCTCCTGAACCACCTTTTCAGGATTTACCCGCACAAGCACAAATTAAAAATATTACCGGCAAGAAACAGGCATACCCATTAGATTGCGAAGCGCGAGTTGCAGTGGATTGGGCAAAGTATTTCGGTGTAAATATTGACGAGATAACCTTCCAAAACCGTTTGCCAAAATCTGATAATCCGGACCAGGGATTCGTTGGTAACGTTAATGGCTCTTGGGGGCAAATACCGCCAAATGCGTATGGAGTACACGCAGGTCCCATTGTCGATTTACTCAGAACCTACGGAGTATCTGCCTACGGACACCGACCTTTACGATGGGACCACCTAAAAGCCGAAATAGCTGCATCTCGACCAGTGATAGTTTGGGTCGCTGGGTCAGCGAACCGCAACGAAATCCCCATTTTTTACACATCAACTGATGGGCACCGTACCATCGTGGCGCACTACGAGCATACGGTTTTGGTTGTTGGGTATACTCAGACCTCGGTCGTTATATTAGATGGTGGGACTCGTATTACTCGAGCGCTGGACCAGTTTCTCAGCTCGTGGTCAGCGTTAAATAATATGGCAATTACCGCTCTCCCCTAGTCGTTTAAAATTCATCTTCATCAAGCCAAAGCTCGTTGTCCTCTTCTTCGTCTTCGAGCTCGTCCCATTCTTCCAGATCTTCCTCCTCATCGTCTTCCCATTCTTCAGGTTCACTAGTATCGTTAGCTCTGGAGTATGTCATGCAACCCACATCAGGATCAAGCTCGATGGCTGCTGCACCGCAGTAACCATCATCTAGAAAAACACAATCCAGGTAATGACACCGAATACGAGGCATTTTTCCTCCTGCTTAGAAATTTCTTCCAGTGAAAAAGGCACCTAAAACCAACTTTCCTCAACCAAAGACCAGGCTCTTACTTCTTCACCAGAACGCACCGATTTTACACCAGATGGGATAATTAGCAAAGCATTTGCATGACCTAACGAGAAAATATCTCCAGAGCCTTGATGCCCCAGAATTTTTCCGACCAGAGTTCCATTGACATCGGAAACAACTCCTCTCAGGAAACTTTGTCGACCATCGGAGTGGATATCTTCTAATAACCCCACAGGAAATTCTTTTCGAAAAAGGCTTGAAAATCCTGCCATTTTCTTAATCAAAGGTTCAATAAAAACCACGAATCCCACAAAAGCAGAAACCGGATTTCCTGGCAAACCCAGGAAAGGTATTCCACGATAATTACCAGATACCAACGGCTTTCCTGGGCGCATGTTGATTTTCCAGAAGTCAATTTTTCCTTTATCTTCAACCACATTTTTCACATAATCATAAGCGCCCACACTGACGCCAGCTGAGCTGACAATCATATCAACCCCGAGACTCGCTGCCATATCGAATCTTTCTTGAATTGCGCGTATATGGTCGGGAACGATCCCCAGCGCAATGGGTTCACCACCACATCGATTTACAAGACCGGCTATCATCAGACTATTAGCATCGAAAATTTTCCCTGGGACAAATTCCTCGCCCAACGGCATGACTTCATTCCCAGAAGAAATGATGGCTATCTTGGGTTTCTTCCAGCAGGCTACAGCCTGGACACCAAACATCGCGCAAACACCCAATTGGGCAGGGTCTAGTTTCTGGTTTTTTCCCAGCAACAATTGACCTGTAATAACATCCTGGCCAACGGGTCGGATGAATTCGCCCGGTTTTACGGATCGGTAAATACGGGTTAATTCCGGGATTTCCTCCCAATTTTTTTGTAGGAAAACGTCCGTATCCTCAATCGGGACCACTGCATCGGCGCCGGGAGGGATCATCGCCCCAGTCATGATCCTGGCAGACTGGCCTGGACCAATTTCTGGAGAATTCGACCTACCTGCAGGAATGTCTGCTATAACCTGGAGGGTAACCGGCATCGCAGTACTTGCGGTGGCAAGATCCTCAGACCGTACTGCGAATCCATCCATCGACGAATTCGAAAATGAAGGAAAATCGAATGGCGCATAAATTTCACTGGCCAATATTCGACCCAGCGCAGCCTTAATATCTACTGCCTCTATCCCAACAGGAAAGTGCTTTTCGAGTAGGCGGGCTCGTGCTTCACTGACCTCAAGGAGCCGTTCTTGTTTATCCATTTCTTTCACCTTATCCGGGTCGAACGCGCTTGGCTTCCATTACGTTAGGAATATTTTCTAACCGGTCAAGTACTCGACTTAACTGGACGATATCGCGCACCTCTAAGATCAAGTCGAATACGGCGTTATTGACTCGATCCACATCAACATTAATTTTTGTTATATTTATGCCTTCATCCGTAATCATATTCCATACATCCTTCATAAGACCATTCCGATCGTAAGCCTTAATTTTTACAGGTACCGGATAAGTAACTTTCGGTTCTCCCCAGGATACTCTCACCAACCTTTCCCGGTCCTCCAGTCGAAGTATGTTTGGGCAATCCTGACGATGAATGGTTGCCCCACGGCCGCGAGTGATATATCCGATAATTTCGTCTCCAGGAGCCGGATTACAGCAGCGAGCCATGGTCGTCAATAAACCTTTTAAACCGAGAACCGCGACGGTATCGCCTTCACCACCGCCCTTGCTGGCTTTTACTTGAACTTCAAATGTCTCATCCTCTTCCTTCCCTAAAGTCAGGTATTTTACTACCTTTGCAATTCCCAGATCTCCATTACCGATTCCGGTGTACAAGTCTTCCACCGTTCGCAGTTCGAATTCATGGGCCATCCTTTCAAGGTTTACGTCTGTCAATCCAAGGCGGCGTAGTTCCTTTTCCAGGATTGTCTTTCCCTGGCTGGCATTTTGCTCCTGGGCTTGTTTCTTAAACCATTGTTTTATTTTTGCCCTGGCGCGCTGGGTTTTGACAAGACCAAGATTTGGATTGAGCCAGTCACGGCTGGGTCCACCTTTTTTCGCTGCTAATATCTCGACCTTTTCTCCCGTTTGTAAGGCATAATCCAATGAAACCAGCTTACCATCCACCTTTGCCCCGCGGCAGCAGTGTCCTACATCAGTATGAACATGGTAAGCAAAATCAATAGGGGTCGCGCCCGAAGGTAAATCGATGATATCTCCGCGAGGTGTAAAAACATAAACCCGGTCTTCAAAAACATCGGTCTTCAAGCTGTCAACAAATTCTTTGGCATCTTCGACATCTTGTCGCCACTCCATTAGAGACCGCAGCCAGACGATCCTCCGTTCATATTCCTCATCCCTTTGAGACCCTTCTTTATATCGCCAATGAGCTGCAATGCCGTATTCAGCGTTTTGGTGCATTTCCTGGGTACGAATTTGTACCTCCAGGTTATTTCCGTCATCATAAACAACGGCAGTATGCAGGGACTGGTAGAAATTATCTTTAGGTCCCGCAATATAATCATCAAACTCGCCGGGTATCGGTCTCCATCGAGTGTGGATCACGCCAAGAGCCACATAGCAATCCTGAATGTTTTGAACCAAGATCCTGACCCCCCGAACATCATGAACCTGATCGAAAGTAACTCCCTTTCTGTCCATTTTTTTATAAATAGAGTAAATATGTTTTGGCCTTGCAGAAATTTCTGGCTGGATGCCATGTTGCATCAAGATTTTGAGCAGGTGTTCCTTTATGGCCAGCATTTCAGATTCCCGGTGGGAACGTCTTTCAGCAAGGTTTTGTGCGATTTCACGGTACTTTTCCGGGTTCGTATAACGAAAGCCAAGGTCTTCCAATTCCCATTTCATTTGCCAGATGCCTAACCGGTTGGCTAGTGGGGCAAAAATATCCAGGGTTTCTTGAGCGATCCTCTTGCGCTTGTTCTCTGGCATGTAACCCAAAGTCCGCATATTGTGCAGGCGGTCGGCTAATTTTATTAAGATGACACGAACATCATCCCCCATGGCAAGGAATGTTTTTCGCAGTGTCTCTGAGACGACATCGTATTTCCGACTTTTTGTTAATTGTTCAGCTTCTTCATCTTCATCGGGTAGTCCCCGCTTTTCGGATACCTGTCGTTGGTCCTCAAGAACAGCCATGTCCTCAAGTTTTTGATCGCCGCGGGTCACCCTGGGTAAATGGGTGAGTTTTGTGACCCCATCCACCAACTTAGCAATCTCGCCTCCAAAATCCCGGGTGAGTATCCACGAGAGTGATCTGGGTATCTTCCACTGTATCATGAAGCAACCCTGCAGCAACCACCTGTGGTGGGACATGCATTTCAGCAAGGATAATGGCAACCGAAATACAATGGTTCAGATAAGGTTCGCCTGAAGCCCGTTTTTGGGTTTCATGGGCTGCAGCGGCAATTCTGTATGCTCTGGTAACCAGCTCTCGGTCGACAGGATTATAATTTTCGGGAAGAGCCAGAATTAAATCATCTAGATTCAATCAAAATACTCCATTTGAAGATGAAAGTATATCTATCCAACCAATTAGAATCAAGGGTGACTTTATCATCCAAACAATTCACACCTTATCTATCCGAATAAATCCTTGATTAAACAACACAGTTGAGATAAAGTATGGATAAGCAGATTGAGTTGTCAGAAAGGAGTTCATTAACCATGAAAACCATCCGATGCCTTGTAATTCTCGCGTTAGTACTCACCCTCTCAAGTCCTTCTATTGCCAGGGCAGCCAGTAATCCAGTTAAAATCCCCACCTTCACCATTCTTTCCGTGGTTCGTGATCAAAGTGTAAAAATCCAAACCCAGAATTTCCCGGCAAATGACACGTTTGACGTGCTGATGAATGTAATGGGTACCCAGGGAAAGAATGGCATTAAAGTAGCTGTAGTCTCATCCGGAGATGGTGGATCCTTCACGAAAACTTTTACGATCCCGGCGCAGTTGAAAGGGTTGAGGCAAATATCCATTCGGTTGCAGAGTAACACTGGCTCCGGATATTATTCGTACAACTGGTTCTACAATAATACGACCTCCTCATCAACCGGTAACGGAACTGTTAGTTCATCAAAAATCCCGACATTTACGATCTCAGCAGTTGTCAGGAATAAATCGGTAACCATCGTTACCAAGAATTTCCCGGCAAATGATAATTTTGACGTTTTGATGAATGTCTACGGCACCCAGGGAAAGGAAGGAATCCTGGTTGACACAGTCGCTTCTGGGGATGGCGGATCATTTACAAAAACATTTACCATTCCGGCAGAATTGATAGGTCTTGCTAAAATATCGATCCGCCTGCAAAGCAATAAAGGCACTGGTTATTATTCTTATAACTGGTTCTTCAATAACACAACGAATTAGAATCAATCAGAGCAGGAGATTTTATAATTTCCCTGCTCTGAAATGGCACAAAGCACGATAGGCTGGGTAAGCTTACCTGGAATGTAATTTTTCGGCAGCCAGGAATGGCAACCCATTTCGGGCGAGGGCCTGGGCGGTTTTTTCGACCGCTTCGAATTTATCGATGAAGTTTTGCTCCAAGTTTTTCCAATCCCCCGCCTGAATTACCTCCACTTTATCGCGGAAGTAATCAAGAATGTCTGAAGGGTGCTCTCTTGTACTATCGATTTCAGGATCACCCCCTTCGTGTTTCGCAGAGATATTCGCCACATGCCCGGCAATAGCAACCAGTTCATCTCGCCGGTCATAAGGTTGGCGTACGATACTTTTCCAGGTCTCGGTGATATGGTGCTCAAACCGAACTACCTGTTCGAAACCCAGCAGCTTACGGAATTGGGCTGTTATCTCCATGGTTTCATTATTTATCGAATTGCTCCAATTGAATCCGATCAGCGGTGATGTGCCGTCATCTCTTGAAAATAGCTTGGCGCCAATCAAAGTCCAGAGACCAGCATATGGATTATCGTTTCCCATGAAAACTGAAATTTTAAATTCAATATTGACACCCAGGCGATACAAAAGATATCCAATCAAGACAGTGCCAGGATTGATGTTCAGGACCTGTCTTACCCCATACTGTGTATAGTAATACAAGAACTCATCAACCCACTTTAAAGGATAATTGTTTGGCTGCCCAACACCTCCAAAGTAACCTGTGATCGTCGCCGGGCCTCCCAGGTGAATATTTGCCCCATCGGTACCTTTTGTGTCTAATGTTTCCACATAACTCGAGCCCATGATTTCCATAGCTGCGCAGATAGCTGGCAAATCTCCATCCGCTTCTTGTTCTTTCATTTTCCTGACCTGGATAAATCGCCCAGGCATGAGTTTTTGTTCAGCGATTGCTTTCTCAGCAATGGTCCTGATCCAAGGAAAATATTGCAAGGCGCTTATTTCCAGGGTTACCGCAAAATCGTCGGTTACTTTGGTCCCTGTTCCCTCGCCCGCAACCTTTCGCCTGTAACCAGGGATGGAAATAAATGACCCTCGATTACGCTGTTCTTCCAGCCAGGTGAGGTCCTTTAAATGATCTGGTTGGGTTTGACGTACTTTTTCTAATAAGGCTGGTAACTGACGGGCGGATTCAGCTTTGAGGTTAATTTCATCGGGAGTACCATATTTTTCGATGACCTGGATAAGGTCATTCACAATCCTCGAGTCTGGAGCCAGCAGGATATCGTTAATCTGATCAAGCCTGTCATATGGAATTCTTAATGATTCGCGCAGTTGATCCATTCTGACCTCATTCCTCTTCGCCTAGGATTTTCTGGAGTTCCTCAAAATCTTCGTCTTTCATTCCAAACCAATTTTCGGGTTGCGGAAAAGTTTTATCTTTAACTTCTTTAACGTAATTTGTCAAACCGTCAAGTATCACCTCACCAGCGTTGCCGAAAACTTTCGCCATGCGCGGTTTAAATCTGGGGTATAGACCAAACATATCATGATAGATCAACAGTTGGCCATGAGCATGCGGACCCGACCCAAGACTCATAATAAAACAATGCTCTGCCCTTGCAGTGATCAATTGGCAGAGGCGGTCCGGCACCATTTCCAGGAGGATAGCAAATGCCCCGGCTTCTTCGAGAGCTTTCGCATCATCAACAATTTTCTTTGCCTTTGCTGCACCTCGTCCCTGGACCCTGTATCCACCTAGAGCACTCACACTCTGAGGAGTCAATCCAAGGTGACCCATGGCCGGAATCCCTGAGTTCACAATGCCTCGGATACGATCTGCCATTTCAACTCCCCCTTCAAGCTTGATTCCATCACATCCTGCCTCTGCCATAAACCGGCCTGCATTCCGAATTGCGGTCTCAATACTGGGTTGGTAGCTCATGTAAGGCATATCTCCAACCAGGAAAACGTTGGGGGCGCCACGCCTCACAGCCTGTGTATGGCGAATCATGTCATCCATCGTCACAGGCAGGGTTGATTCATAACCAAGCATGGTCATTCCAAGGCTGTCACCCACTAAGATCATATCGATTCCAGCTTGTTCTTGCAAGTAGGCCGTTGGATAATCATAACAAGTGAGCCACGTGATCGGTTCTTCATCCTGAACCTTTTTAAATAAAACCGGCAGTGTGGTTTTCTTACGCTCTGACATAGGACCTCCACTTTGATTTTTGGATGTTTTAAAACCTATTGTACTAAAGAAAACGCAAGGATCAGGGTAAATACCATCTGATCCTTGCGCTCGTATACTTCAGATCGTTGATTCTTAGTTTTATTGTAGGACCGGAGCCTTTTTCTCTAAAACAGGAGCGACAAAATCTTTTGGCAGGATTCCAGCCTCAGTCACAATCCTTGGTACGATTTCTTCCCAACCAACTGCCATCAGATGAATTCCATGGACACCTTGTAGGGTTTTTATTTTTTCAATCAATTCTAAGGCTATTTGAACTCCCTCTTCCTCAACACCATCTCCCGCAGCCTCCAACCTTTTCAACAAGGCCTTAGGAACGATGACACCTGGCACATCGTCATTCATGTAAGTAGCCATCTTCAAGGTTTTCAAGGGCGTGATACCAACGAGGATAAAGACCTTATCCAGTATATTCCGCTTGGCCAATTCACTCAACCAGATCTCGAGGTGCTCTGTATCATACACAAGATTGGTCTGGAAGAATTGAGCCCCAGCGTTAACTTTTTTATGTTCTCGAATTGCCTGGAACTTTGGCTCGGATGCAAATGGTGAAGCAGCAGCTCCCAGGAAGAATTTCGGAGGAAATTTCATGGCACGTCCATCCAGGTATTTGCCATCATCTCTCATCCGGCGTAGAATCCAGAGCATTTGGATTGAATCAATATCCACGATATCCATCCGGCCTCGTGGCTCAGGAGCCAATTTCATGCTATCGCCCGAAAGGCATAATAAATTCCTCACCCCTAAGGCATTCGCTCCTAACACCTCAGCCTGCAAGCCAGTACGGGTTCGATCCCTGGCTGCAATCTGCATGACCGGCTCTGCACCATTTTGAACGGCTAATGTACTACAAGCCCAACTTGACATTCGCGGGGTAGCTGATGGACTATCTGTAAAATTTATCGCCGTCACGTAAGGTTTTACAAGCGCGATATTGCTGATCAATTTTTTAACAGAGGTTGTCATTGGAGGCGCGACTTCAGCAGTCACAACAAACTCTCCAGCTTTGAGTCTCCGCTCAAGTTCTGATACAGGTTCGGAGTATGCTGGTGGATGGTATTCGGCATCGCCTTGCCACCAATCAGGTTGTCTGACTGGGCGAAAGATTGAATCCCAGGTGACCGTCCTTTTAACCGCGTCACGAGTGGCCAATCCCTGAAAAACTGATTTGGTACCGAGTTTCTTTACCTGGAAGTAAACATCGCCCCAGGTTTCGGTTCCAACTTTATCCCAATCCAGCGGGGGTAGGACCTCAAGTAGTTTTTCTTCTCGCCCCATCCGAAAAGAACGATCGTAAATTTTATACCAGATACAGGGCCGGGTTTCATCCACATAACACTTTTCTGCCGTTGATCCACCGCACGGGCCATTACGAATTCCCTTTGGACATTCCATCGGGCAAATGAATGAAGTTTCCTGTAAAAGACAGTTTCCACACATCCGGCAGCCAAACATTGGACCTTTGACGATCCTTTCAACGAATGCCAGCGTCCTTCTGCCAAATGGCTCTTTTTTGAAAGGAGAATATGCAGGTTGCCAGCGTCGGCCTGGAGTAAAGATGGGCATGTTTAACCTCCTGACTTAAATGATCGCTCGATGGTCATTATAAAAATATTATACACCTATATCATACAATTAATACCTTATTGATCCAGGTAGGCATCTGCGTAAATTACTTTATTTTGAAGTACCTGTAAAGTTTTCCAGATGGCCACCTGCTCTGGATCTGACGTTTCAATATCATCATACTCAGGTTCTTCCGTCGCAGCTATCCGATCAGCAATCTTAATATACAAGCGCCCTAACGACGTGCTTTCATCGCGCTCTTCAATCACCCGGATGGTCTCTTTAAGATTGAAATCCATCGGATTGGCAATCATCGCACGCAAACCGACTCCCATCAGCATCGCGCAGTACACGCGGTTGATTAAAGGCCGGTTATCTACAGGGACCGAATTTGACACGTTGGACAAACCGACTGAAATCATCGGCGAAGGATCCCAGGCGTATTGTAGTGTCCTTACCGCTTCAATTAATTCGGGGCAATACTCCTGGCACCCTGATACTGTCAGGACTAACGGGTCTATGATGAGATCAGTCATTGGAAAGTCAATTTCGATCATTCGAGGGATTAATGTCTCGACCGCGATATTCACACGTTCATCTGCTGCGACCGGAATTCCGGTAGACCCCATCGTTAGAGCGATTACTTTTGAGTTATAACGCTTCGCCAACAAAGGGACCTTCTCCAAACGCTCGGGCTCTGCAGAAGTTGAATTAATTATCGGCTGCGCCTTGGTAATCTTCTTCAAGCCGGCTTCGATGCCTGCCAGGTTCGTTGTATCAAAGGACAAAGGAACATCAACGACAGCCTGCACCGTTTCTGCAATCCATGGAAAGACTTCTTCTCCATCTTTTTTGCGTGGACCTAAATTTAAATCCAAAGCCTGGGCACCAGCCTCTACTTGCTTGATGGCTAATTCCTGGAAAAATTGGGTGTCTTTTTCAGCCAGAGCACTCTTCACCCGATCAGAAATGATGTGAATGTTTTCTCCAATGATGTACATGTTTTCCGTCCTTTTTTCGTTAACTAATTATGTTTAGTGATTTTGAATTCAAAGCCTCAAATACAGATGGAAACCTGTTTTGTTCCGTATGAGGCAAAAACAAAGCTGACATAAACGCCTCATAAAACGAATTATCAGCAGACAGTTCAATATAAGTCATTCGCGAAGCTATGTCACGGATGCGCTGCCTGGAATCTTGGTCTAGCAGTGAGAGATATGCACCCCGTACCGAGGTGTTACCTAAAAATTGAAAGCGATCCCAGGGCAGGTCAGGTAATAGCCCTATTTGAACTGCCTTCTCAACATTGATATATTTTCCGAAGGAACCGCCGATCAGCATCTGTTCGATCAGTTCCATCGGGACGCCTACGCTGTCCGCTAGAACACTGTATCCTGCATAAATCGCACCTTTTGCCCGGATCAGGTTGTCGATGTCGACATGTGTAATCGTGATGTCTTTTCCATGTTCGGTTTGTTCTCCCCAGGCAATGACGTATTCTAAACCATTTTCACCTTCACGAATTCTTTTTGAACCCAGGTTCAGGTTTATATTTCCAGCGCGATCGACCAGGCCAGACATAAACATTTCTGCCAGCAGCGAAATTAAGCCACTACCGCAGATTCCTTTAGGTTTCCCATTCCCGATCACACGGTATTCGGGTTCATATGTGCTCTGGTTTATCCAAACCTCTTCAATCGCACCAGCAGTCGCTCGCATGCCATTTATAACACCTGCTCCCTCAAAAGCAGGACCTGCTGAACATGCACAGCTGACCATCCATTCCCGTGATCCTAAAACAATTTCGCCATTCGTGCCGACATCCATGAATAAAGTAATTTGCGAAGTATCATCCATACCCGATGAAATAACGCCAGCCGTTATATCCGAGCCAACATAACTTGCCACCCCAGGCAGGCAATCAATGATCCCATCTGGGCAAATTATTAATCCAACTTCTTTTGCAGTTAATTTAAATATTTCATTTGCCACGGTCACAAAAGGAGTCAGACGGATGTATCTGGCAGGAATTCCCAGGAAGAGGTGAGTCATTATACTGTTTGCGGCTACTGTTACTTTTACAACTTCCAGTGGTGATAATTCATAATCTCTCACTCTTTTACACGCTGTCTTAATCAAGGAATTTATAGTGGATACAATTAAATTTTGTAATTCTATTGCGCCATTTTCCCGGTCAGCATAAACAATCCGGGATATCACATCCTCACCGCGTTTGATTTGTCCATTATATTCTGAGACCTGAGTGAGTACTTCGCCTGAAACCAAGTTGACCAACCATACCGTCACGGTTGTAGTGCCAATATCAATCGCAGCGCCCCATAATGGATCATAATCCATCACATGACCTGGTACTAAGTCAATCAACCTGGGCTGGGTCTCTGCAGGATCGTTCCTGCCAGGCATGTCCACAACTGCAGTTACTTCCCACTCTCCCTCCCTTAAGAATCGCGGAAAATTTTTTTAGCAAGGATAAGGAAATAGTGATGTCTTGAATTTTATGCTGCTGTTTGAGAGCGATTAAGAACCGGCTTAAATCATCTCGTTGATCATCCAGGCTGGGGGGATGAATTCTTAAACGATACCGCCTGATCGTCTGGTTGTATTCGTAATAATACCAGCCAGGAACCGTAATTTCAGCTACGGTACGATCTGTGGTCAAGCGCCTTTCTAGTTTTTCCTGGAGCGGTATGGTGATTGAAACGTCCTCTTCAATCACACTCTGGCAGGCAAGTGCGTAACCATTTGAAATATCATCCTGCGATAATCGCAAGGTGCTTCGCCGGCGTACCTGTCCCTCGGTAACCTGGACCAGGCAGCGACCACAGCGGCCCTGCCCCCCACACGGTTGTCCCAACTCAATTCCACTCAGTTGTACAGCCTCAGAAATGAGGGTACCCGTCGGTACAGAAACTTTATGGGAACCTGGATTGATACAAACGAGGTGGTTAATCATTTACCGTCATGTTAAAGTCCCAGTTTTAGAAACTTTGGAATGTCTACAGCTTCTCGAGGACCAACTTTTACTTGCCAACCTGGGAGTTCAGCTTCGACTTCCCCGGAAAGTACAGCTACATTCCCAGGCAAGACGAGTTGTTTTTTGGATACCTTATCTGCTGCCTGGGTTTTAACAGCTTTAGCGATACGTTCAGCATCGAATTTACCCGCTGCCCAGGCAGTAAGAACACTCATACCCTCCGCATCTGTGACCAGTAGCCAGGCAGGCATACCCGAACCCTCAACTTCATTCGCCACACTGAAATAGGTAATACTGAAATTCGTGGTAACCAGGACAGGACTGTCTGGTTGAGGCCGGTTTATTTCATATAAGCCAGGTTGGACTTGAATCGGTTTTTGAGGGTCAGTATAAATATTCTGGCGCAATACCAAAAGGGGATAAGCGCTTTCTGGAATAAATTCATCCAGGATGATGAAGCCGGCGTATTTTGCGATGGCTTGTGCCGCCATGTCAATATGATGGGCTTCAACCAAAATTGGATATCCCAACGGACGGAAATTCTTCTTCAACGAGAGTCTTCTGATTTGGGTACTGAAGGCTAGCTGGCTGCTGTAGTTGTCTGCCAGGGGGTGAAGTACAATGTCTTCCAATCCTTGATTTTTTATATTTTCCGTCAGGTTTACAAATTCATCCAGCGTCGCAGAAGAAACTGCAAGGGATGCTGGGTGCCCCTTTGTGATGGCTACCATGGCTTCCCAATTCGCCTGGTTGGCGCCCACGATTAAGGGAGACTCGCCGGCTAAGAGCTTCAGACCTGCGCTAACCACATTCGGATTAGATGCAATTAAGATCAGTGGTAACTGGGAATGAGCCCTGACTGTTTTAACAGCCTCCGCAAAAATGGCAGGATTCCCGGAGGACGCCTCTACAGCAAATCCATTAAGCCTTAATTCAATCCCTACATAATTTACCATGTATGAATCAACGGATTTAACCAACTTTTCAATGGTTGGTAGATCATCTTGGTCTTTTAACCGAATGAATATTCCTGGTCGATTGTAAAAGGTCTTTTCATGCCGGAAAAGAACCGTCTCATTTCCTGCTTTTGTCTCATGGGTCTTGGATTTTAAAGTAACCAGGCGGATGGGAGGAGCAGACGATTCTGCCAGTTGTGCTTTTGCTTCAGCGCTAACGTGTGGACAGGAGCCAAGCTCAACTTGTTTTGCTGCCAGCTTCATTGCGAAGGCCAGGCAAGTAGGAAAACCACAGTCTTTACAGTTTGTTTGTGGTAAAAGTTTATATATTTGGATCCCGGATAGAGCCATTCCAGTCTCTCCTTTATAATGTTATTTTTGGTTCCTGCATTAATTCGCGAATTACCGTCCTTACACGAGCAACACTCTCGGGATGGCGCAAGACAATGATATCCGCTCCAGTTTCCACCAGGGTGATCGCTGTTATCGTTTCCCAGTTAATAGCTCGCTGTAACCAATCTCCCCATGCCTCAGGAACCCCTTCGCCTACTTTCGATTCCTTTGCCTTCCAGGCTTCAAAACCAGGAGTGACCAACATAGGGAACTGGGTCATGGAATCGCCTTGCAGCGCTGCCAATCGCAACCTTTCCATTACAGAATAACCGTATTCAATTCCATACCCCAGCGCGCCAGTCGTTGGATCCATAATGATGCGATCTAAAGGCAATCCCATATCACTGATCAGAATGTTCAACTGTTTTGCCATGTTAACGTCCATAGGGGATCTGGCATTAACCAGGTGCCCATTCGCCATGGCAGTCGCCACAATGGTACGGTAATTCTTGTCCTCACAAATTCCAAGAACCAGTTTCTCCCCTTTGGTTGCTTCTGCAACCGCAACCAGCAGCTCATTATCTAATTCAGCCTGTCCAGGCCCAAAAACGATCAAGGGTAATCCACTGGATGCCAGGACAGATTTAACTGCTTTTACGGCATTAACAGGAGTATTTGGATTCCCAGCGCTGTCAGTTAAGCTCAAGGATAACTGGAGCACATCAGCTCCAGCCATCTCAGCAGCTTTAGCCCAGGAAGGCGGATCATTCATGACTTCGCCCCAGGTTTGATACAGCAAGGGAGACCAATCCCCAGGGCGCGAGTCTTTTATTTCAATAGCAATGACCGGAGGCTGTGGAATATGGTTGTCCAGATGCATATAGGGCAGGCTTTTTTGCCCCCCAACGATGACTTTTTTACTGCGAGTGCCACCTTCAATCGCTGTCGCCCCTAATGTAGTCACCCGAATACTACCTGGCCATTTATCAATGTTTAACTCTACAGGCATATTTTCCTCCAAATGAATTATTAGTTAGAACATCATCTCCATGGATATTACAGGATGGTTATGTTCCTCAAGCCAGGCTAATAACTCTTCGACAGTTGTGACATTTCGTTCATCAGCGATCTTTTCAATCAAGTCAGGATCACCTTCTCGAATAGCAACCGCCCGGAATTCATCAGCCATTGTTTGTTTCAAGACGCTGCTCATCCAAACAACTCGCTTAAATCCACCATCAGCCGCGATAAATTTTGGGCTCGTCAAGAAGAATTTGCCAATTCCCATCACCCCAGGTGTCTGCAGTCCTCCACCGGCGATCCCTGCAAGCGTGCTGAATGTCATTCCTGCCGGGGTCATGCTGGTATCTTCTCGACTGATTACCAGCACACCATTTGCCTCGGGGATCAACATTACGATACATTCGAAGCACCCACAAGCCGTCATTGGATTTTCCATGATGGAATACATGGAAACCTCCTGAACGACGCCATGAGATGCCGATTGAGCAAATTCATTTGTGCCCGACCAATACCCTTTAATCGGATCAGACAATTTACCCAGACGTATCGGCTGGTTTGGTCCGGTTGGATTGATGTTGAACGATGCCTTGCAGTCAAGCCAATTATAGGCACCACATAGGCCTAATCTCTCCGGGCTGACAACACAAACATGATTTGGGGCAAAGGATTGGCATAAAGTACAGGAGTAAAATTCATCGACCTTATCATCGGTTAAATCCGCCAGCCTCTTATTCCTAAAATCGTAAGCCTGGCGTGCTTTTACCAACCAACCCTGCATTTTTTCTGGATCAGTATATATAGTAACTTGAACCTTATCTACGATCGCCCCAAAATCGGTTTTAAAACGGGCATGTAAAATTTTTCCAAAATGCTCCAGGTTGAATCCTTTTTCAGCGGCAGCGTTCGATATTCGGATCCAGGCGATGTCCCGCTGACCGATATGTTGTATACCCGAGGCGCCGTTTACAAAATAATGAATCTGGCGTTCAAGAACAGGTTCAAAGTCTTCTTGCATTTGCCTGCCAGCTACTTCAACGACAATCCCCATGTCCATGTGTCCCTGAGTTTCAACCTGGTTGAAATCAGGACCAACCACCTTCACCTGCCCATCAACCACCTGGTCAAGTGGCGCCATGTGCAAGTACTCAAAACAACGGGAATACTTACCGCCAAATTCGACCCTCATATCCGTCTTCCGGACCACTTCGCCTTCAAAAGCTGATCCATACGGTACTGGCACCGGAACATCAGAGACTTTTACCTTCACACCTCGCACCTCGATGCATTTTTGAACCAGGATTTCGGCTTTTTCCAGGTCATCAGATCCTGGTATCTCGATTAAAGGGCAGGCTGACAACATGTTCATACCGGGTGATCCCCGTTGGTAAAATTTCAGGGATGACCGTATCAGCAATGACCGGGAAACCAAAATTGATCGCACCGGCAGCAGCGGCATACTTTAGATCATCGATTTCACCTAGCGCCAGCACAAAAGCAAAAACTCGTTCCTTGTTATACAAAAGGATGTCCCGGGCTTGCCCACCTTTTAACCCCCCAAAAGTCAATGCTGAACGCACGGCAAATCCCAGGGCATAAATAGCACTGATCGTGTCAGTGCCGAACGGAACTGTATAAGTGTCATACCCGAGCTCAACGCCTTCTTCGATTAATTGGTGTATGATCGAGCGCCCATTGACATTTCCGGAGAGGAAACACAGGATATTGCGTTTTTGTAATTCGCGAACGATTTTTACTGCAACCTCATTATTTTTAGCTGCACCAACAATAGCCGCGAAGCCGGGCATCCGCCCATCAACCAATTGAATGCCCCAGGAGCGAAGCTGAATATCATCGATGGGACCGTTGAGCCGCCCAAACCTGCCATTCCCTGACCCGGCATTTTCAGAACTGCCAGAATTGGTTCCACCGGCTAGATGGAAACCAGGCAATGGTTCAGGCTGCAGGTTGTAAATAAACCGCACTGCCTCAATGGCCTCGGCAGCTAAAAGAGTTGCCATCCCGCTATCCAAAGTTTCACCCAAATAAGGTGTCCAGTGTTTTCCTGATGGGAGAGGGTGAAGCAGACGCCTTGCATGTTGTAATACGGGACGCAGCTCTCCAAGGGTTTCCACCGCAGATCCCGTCATTCCAAGGGTAAGGGGGAGATAATAGGCTGTGTTAGGAAAACCAACCGGAGTGGCTTCTCCTCGATCTTCAATGGCACGGTTAAGCATAATTTCTGCTTCTGTGACCAGGGCGTTAGCCCCTCGAATCGCGCGTGTCGCTATGTAACGAGACATGGTTTACCTCATCAATCTGCAGCAACGCCATAAATGGCTTGCCGGCGATCAGCAACCGGTAGTTTTTCAAATTCGACCATTCGCCTGTCGCCGCTCTGACCAAATTTTTTGGGATCGTATACGGGCAGCCCTAATTCTTGTCGTTTTTTATCGATGTGCGCCAACGTTCTGCGAATCATCTCATCGGGATCGGAGATAAATTCCATTTTCCCGCCGTACAGGCTTTCCCAGCCTTCGCTGATGTAATTAAGGACCTGGTCGCTATCTTCAACTCGATCCGGCATCCCACTGATTGGAGAGGATCCACCAAAAATGACATATGCACCGGACGCAACACAATAGGTTCCAATCGACAGGGCCTTTTCACTCATCCATTCAGGCGCCAGGCCAACAGCAGGCACCTGGTCGATATCTTCTCCCAACCCTCCTTCTTTAACAATTTGGGTCAAGACAGTTAAAATCCGTGTGTTGTCGACACATGATCCCATGTGGAGAACAGGGGGTATTCCTACTGTTTCGCATATCTCACGCAGTCCAGGACCAACCTTTTCAAGACCGGCTTCGCCTAATAACAGACCTAATTTTGCGCTAGCAATTGCGCCACAACCTGTTTCAACAACCAGCACATCCTGTTTCAACAGCTCCTGTGTGACATATGTATGCATATAATCCTGTTTGCTGCGCGGATTGTTGCACCCGACTATTGCAGCTATCCCACGGATGCGTCCAGTCATTACCGCATCGTTTAAAGGCCGGAAGGATGCCCGGTAAGTTCCTCCCAGCATATAGTTGATATATTCGTGAGAGAATCCTGGAACCAGCTCTTCTCGAATGTCTGGGATGTGGGTTTTCCCTCGCCGTTTATAGTTATCGATTGCAGTTTTCAGGATTTGCTTAGCGATAGATAAGGCATGATGCTCGTCAAACTCAATATGCACAGCTCCCTTGATCTTGACTTTTGGCGAGGTTGTGATTATCTGGGTGTGGAAATTGGATGCCAGGTCAACCAACGCTTGCATAATGCACTGAACGTCTACGACCATCGCCTCTACTGCACCTGTCAGAATGGCTAATTCCTGGTGTAGGAAATTGCCTGCAGCTGGAATTCCCTGGCGCATCAGGATTTCATTGGCCGTACAGCAAATTCCGGATAGGTTGACGCCCTTAGCGCCAGCAGCCTTCGCATAATAGATAATTTCCGGATCCTGGGATGCTGCCACGATCATTTCGCTCAGGGTTGGTTCATGTCCGTGAACCACCACATTGACCATATCCTCTTTCAAAACACCCAGATTAGCCTCTCCGAGTATCGGAGCCGGGGTTCCGAACAGGATATCAGAGATATCCGTGGCGATCAAACTGCCTCCCCATCCATCTGACAGGGCTGTTCGAATAGCATGGGAAAGAATATGTACAGGATCCTGGTCATCACCAATGTGAGTCCGGTGCAATGCCTCGACAACTTCCCGGTCTACGCCCCGAGGCCATACCCCTTTTTCTTCCCAAAGTTTCTGACGTTTTTCAGGAGCACGAATTGCAGGGGCTATCTTACCGCGCTGCTGGCCAAACTGCGCAATATAAAGATTCCGCCAGATCGTTAGCAATTTCCTCGGGTGCTCTTTTTTCGATTGGTATTCCATACTCCGAGGCAATCACCCTGAGTTTCGCCACATCTTTCAGGTAATAACCCTCGGCTTCACCATTGGCGACAGCTTTCAAGGTAAAAGCCATATCGCGGCCATGGTCAGAATGAGCGGCTGCGCCAGCGGCTACTGAGCGGATAAAGTTTCGTGCCTGGATAGTATCAATGGTTGCACCGCAAACACCTGTCTGACCATCCTTCGTCAGCCGGCATGGCCCCATTCCACAAATTTTGCAGCACATCCCAGCCCCACCAATATTGCATGGCGGCATGTCATCTGCCCGGTGAAACGCCGTGCTGATACCCAGTTCATCTGCCCGTATCAACATCGCCTGAGCAGCCGGATCGGATGTTTGTTCTTCATAACTTCGTTTACCTTTTACCATTCCCTATTCCTCCATCTTTTTCAGTAAATTAGGCGTCGACATCACACCCATACCGGGACAGTTCCATAGTGGCCGACTCGCTGACTCTACTTTTTGAGTAAAACTCATGACCTGGCGCGTATTTTCGTACACAGCAGTATGCCGGTTAAATACTTCCCCTCCTGCGTCACTTTCGATAACAGCACCCACCTCACTGGGTAGTGACCACTCGCCCAGGTAACCCTTTTCGTCGAGGACCATGGCTATTTGTAAGTCATTCACTAATTGGGGATTGAAGGTGACTTCCACCATTCTAAAACTACTGCTTGCATAAACATCATTCACGCCAGGTATAGCAAGCAACAGATTCCTGATTTCCGTCACATGGTGATCGCCGAACAATGATGGGACATCGTAAGTTATCGTTTTCATATTCTCGCTCCATTCATTTGTGAATTTTTTAACTTTAAAAAAAGCTCCTGCCCTTAACATCTGTGGGTGGAGCTTCTCACAGATTTACCAGTGAATGCTGGAAGAAATAAAAAAACTAAAACCACCATCGAAACCTGGTTAAATCAGTGCTTGATCTTTGTTCGGATGTAGCTCGGATTGTTTAGAACTTTTTACCTCAGTCACTATAGCAGACCCTATTTTTTTATGCAAGTGACAAAAATCATAACCTTTTACGTCGAATTTTCATTCATAAAAAACTCACTCCTGGTAATTGGTAACTACCAGGAGTGAGTTCTAAAGTGGATTATAAAAAAATCAGTTAATCAGCACTTGCTGGTTCAATTTTACGGTTAGGTTTCTTACTTCTGGTAATGCCCCAAACGATCCCGAAGATTAATACAGCTACAACAATCCATCCTATAATGCCCAAATCCGCATATTTCACCAGGATTGGAGCTGCGATGAGGGATATAAGGTTGACTACTTTAATCATAGGATTAAGGGCAGGACCGGCTGTGTCTTTCAAAGGATCACCCACTGTATCGCCAACCACACCTGCTTTGTGACGTTCGGATCCTTTCCCAGTATTCGCATCCAGATTGCGTGGCTCATCCTCAATCGATTTCTTAGCATTGTCCCAGGCGCCACCGGCGTTTGCCATAAAGACCGCTAACAATTGTCCACTGAGAATCACGCCAGCCAAGAAACCACCTAACGCCTCGACCTTGAGCACCAATCCCACAACCAGTGGGAGAAGGACGGCAATTGCAGTCAGGGGAATTAATTCTTTTTGAGCCGATGTAGTAGATATCGCAACTACTCGCGCATAATCAGGTTTGACCGTCCCTTCCATGATGCCTGGTTTGCGGAATTGGGTGCGTACTTCCTCGACTATTTGCCCGGCAGCCCGGCTGACGGCACGAATGGATAATGAGCTGAACAGCCAGGGTAAAGCACCGCCAATTAATAGACCCACGAAAACCATGGTGTTCGAAACACGAATTGACTCTAGAGGTGTCACACCCATTGTTGCTTGGACTTTTGCAACATCCGTGATAAAGGATGCAAAAAGACTGACTGCTGCAATAACCGCTGAGGCTATTGCCACACCCTTGGTGATCGCTTTGGTGGTGTTCCCAACCGCATCCAGGTCAGCCATGATTTGGCGTGCTTTCAGGGTTTCTTCGTCGTCAAGATCATGCCATGCCATTTCACCAATCCCATTGGCATTATCCGAGATCGGTCCATATGAATCCATCGCCACATTATTACCAGTGTGACTGAGCATTCCAATACCGATCATAGCTACTGCATATAGGACGTAAATATCACCTTCAGGTCCATAGAGGAGGATCGCAAAGATAAAACTCACCGCAATAACGATCAGCGCCCACACGCTCGATTCCATTCCGACCGAAAGGCCAGATAAAATCGTGGTGGCGGGCCCGGTTTTCGTTGACTCAACAATCTCCTTGACAGGCGGTTTACGGGTGGCTGTGAAATATGAAGTCAATGGATTGAAGACTACAGCTAGACCAACGCCAATCGTAGTCAACATTGCTAATCGCCAATCCTGGGCGTATAAAATTGCCACCAGGAATGAGAAAATCACAGTATTGATGCTGGAGACTTCATAAGAACGGAACATCGCTTCTTCGGCGTCATGAGCGCGCAGAAATTTGATAGGGAACTTTTCCCATATTGGGACGGTGAAAGTTCCCAGGATGGAGCTGATAACACCGATACCGCGTATGATTAATGGGTACACAATCCAGCGCAGACTTTCGTTCGGATCGAGGGCAACCAGTGCAAGACCCAGAATTAATGCTGATACGATAGTCACTTCGTAGCTTTCAAAGATGTCCGCTGCCATCCCAGCACAGTCACCCACATTGTCGCCCACCAGATCAGCAATTACACCGGCATTTCGTGGATCATCTTCCGGAATATCCTTCTCAACTTTTCCAACAAGGTCAGCCCCAACGTCAGCCGCTTTGGTGTAAATACCGCCGCCCACGCGCATGAACAGGGCGATCAACGTTCCACCAAAACCGAAACCCAACAAAGCATCTGGAGCTGCAGTACCAAAGATGATAAAAATAACCGTTCCACCTAACAATCCCAGACCGTCGGTGAGCATTCCGGTAACGGTGCCCGAATAATAGGCGATTGAAAGGGCTTCATTGAAACCACGCCGGGACGCTGAGGCTACTCTCACGTTCGCTTGAATAGCCATTCTCATCCCTAACTGACCAACCAGCAGTGAAAAGGTCGCACCCAGGATAAAAGCCGCGGTTCGACCGACAGCAATGATGATTTGGGTGTTCTCAGGAAACTCATTAACAGCTTCGGCGCTTGGTGGAACAACATAAACGCTTAAGAATAACGCAACTGCCAGGAATGCAATTGCTGGGAGGATCGTCCGTAATTGGCGGTTGAGATAACTATCGGCCCCGATTCGGATTGCATCCCATATCACCTGCATCTCCGGCGTGCCTTTATCTTTTTTCATGACAGTTCCGCGCAACAACCAGGCGTAAATCAGGGCGATAAACGCGGTAACGAGAACAAATATAATGCCGAGTTGTTCAAAATTGTTTAGCCCATGATCAGCTAAACCAAGTAAATTAAGTTCCATTTTTTCTCCTAAATTTTTACAGAGCTTTTAGTTTTACTTCTGAGATTTTTGGGACCGAATTTGTCCCCGATACTTTTTGTAAATCAATCTTTTTTCCTCGATATAGGTTAATCCTTTCGTATGAGTTTTCTCAGGAAGCATTAACACATTTTTTGATTTTATCATAAAGTATGTTACGAGTAAGGTATGATTAATCACTTAAATGTTTATAATTTTACATGTACTGGATCATTGTCACTTATCACCATAATTTGGACCTGATGAAAATGGCTAATAATCTTCTCCCCGCTAATACCCAGGTGATTACGCTTGGTGAATGCATGGCTTTATTTTATCCAGGCCAACCCATCCGCCTCGCTGAAGCAGCTTACCTTCATTTAGATATTGCCGGGGCAGAGACTAACCTCTGCATTGCCCTGGCACGGCTGGGTCATACGGTGCGTTTTGTCAGCAAGATTGGTAAAGACCCTTTTGGCGAAAAGATTAAGAAAATCCTCCAACAGGAAGGTGTAGTTATTGATGCAGTGATTGAGGACGACTGTGCCCCAACAGGGGTTTTTTTCCGGGAATGGCTTCCAGATGGCCAACGACGTGTGTATTATTATCGAAAAGATTCTGCTGCTTCATTTCTAAATGAAAGCAACATGAAACCTGAATATTTCGACAAGGTAAAAATATTGCATGTAACCGGAATAACCCCGGCATTAAGCGAATCATGCCTTTCTGCCTGTAACCGGGCGATCGAGCTGGCTAAACATGCCGGGGCTGTTGTGTCATTCGACCCAAATTACCGCGCCCCATTATGGGATTATGACACGGCTCGCAATGTTTTGATCCCATTGATGCGCAAATCGAATATTGTGTTAATGGGACACGAAGATGCGTATGCTCTATTTGGTCAATTGGGGGAAAGACAGCTATTAGAAACTGTCGGAAATTTGGGTGTACAGATATGCATTCTAAAACGGGCTGAAAAAGGCGCTATAGCTCTGTCCGATGGGAAATTGATTGAGGTGCCTGCATTTCCTGTTGAAAAAATACTGGATCCGGTAGGGGCTGGTGATGGTTTCGATGCAGGTTTTCTTGCGGGTTGGTTGCGTGGATGGAGCCTTGAGCAAGCATTGGTACTTGGTGCTGAAATTGGAGCATCGGCAGTGAAGGTTATGGGAGATTATGCTGGGTATCCCAGGTCAGTTCACAAAATAAAATGACAGCATGTTTTCATACCGTCATTCTTGGTTCATCTATGGCGAGGGTGAGATTTGAACTCACATCCAAGGGCTTATGAGTCCCCTGCTCCACCATTGAGCTACCTCGCCTTATTCTCGGGCGGCAAAAGTTTACTACGCTCTCCATTTTTTGTCAACGATCCGCAGAATGGGGAGTGGCTAAAAAAGTGGATCAAGGAAATCCTTAACATGGGCTGGATAAGCCGGGTACTGTTGTTTGTAGAGTTGTCGCCGATTGTAGCAATAGACAAACAAGCGCACGGCACATTCCAATGCATACGGACAACGCGAGAAACAGCGCGACGATCTGGCCAAACGGGCCAGGTAGTGGCGCAACTCGGCGTTGTCTCCTTCCACCGAGTAGGTATCGGTTTTGCCTTCAGAAACTTCATATCTGCCAAAGTGATACCACAAGCGGTCATAGGCATCAAATGCATCACTGTAATACTGCTTGGCCTTGGGCGCAGCGTCTACCATCTCTTGAATAGCTGGCTGAGTGCGCTCCCACACCACTTTCCAGCCCAGATAACAACGGGTTTGCCGGTCTACGATCGTCAAGATGTAGATCCTGTTTTTTTGTTGCCGATAAAGGTGAACAATTCATCTATTTCGGCAGTCTTGACTTCCTTGGGTACCGGCGCTTCAGGCAGACTGGCAGCGCTGGCTTGGACCCACAACGATACCGTGCGGTGGTGAATACCAAAATGGCGTGCGATCCTACGCAAGTTCATGCCATCCACATACATCTGCACGGCTTGCTTGCGCATTTCATCGGAATAACCATGTTGCTTCGGTTCAGGCGTGTACTTGCACCTACAATGCATGCACCGGATGCGTTGTGAACCACATTCGGTTTTTCCGGCTTTGTTTTGCCGGGTTGTTTGGTGACAGCGAGGACAAGTGTGCATATCCCTATTTTAGCCCAGATCTATATCCACTCCCCAGAATGGCATATTCATAATCTCCGGCTGACCAGGTAACTTGCCAGCTCACACAACGCATCTTTTGCTTCACCATCCGCGTATTCAGCCAAGATTTGCTGACTCGATTTTACATACCGGGCAGCTTCCTCCTGTGCCTGGTTGATGGCCTCACTTGTCTGAACTTTTAAGATAATTTCATCTACAAGCGCTTGACTATAAACGTTGTCGTAAACCAGTTGTTCAATCACAGGGTCCCCAGGATTCATCTCACCGTAGATAATGACTGGCAGAGTAATGATTCCTTGCCTCAAGTCAGAACCCACAGGTTTACCGACTGTATTAGATTCGCCAGTAAAATCCAGGATGTCGTCAACGATTTGGAATGCCATTCCTATATTTCGTCCAAACAATCCCATCTGGAGGACAACACTCTCATTAACTGGGCTTAGTAAAGCTGCAGATGTCGCTGCTGTCTCGAATAATGAAGCAGTTTTTGCATAAATCCGATCTTCATAAGCAGAGCGATCAATCGAGCACTTCTTATTAAAGAGCTGGGTTATTTCACCATCCACAATGATCGACAAGGTTTCCGAAAAAAGGCGCATGACTTTCACGGAATTGGTCTCTGAAGCCAGCACAGCCGCCCGGGAAAAGATAAAATCACCGGTTAGAACGGTTGCTGCCGGGGTCCATTGGGAATTTAAAGTTGCATTTCCCCTTCTGAATAATGCTCCGTCAATTAAATCATCATGGACGAGTGTCGCAGTATGCAGCAGTTCAATGGCAGAAGCTAATGTCACCAATGCCATTGGTTCCGCCCCTAATAAATTCCCAATTAATAACGCAACAGCAGGTCGAATCCTTTTACCCCCTGCGGCAATCAAATGTAATAATGCCTGGGTCAGGTCAGAATTGCGGTCCTCCGCTTCTGAACGCATCCGGTTCTCAACCTGGGTTAACAGAGCTTGTATAGGAAAGAAAAAATTGGTGTGAGGGTTAATTTGACTTACCAAGCGAACATTCTCCCGGCATTTGTGGTAGTAATCGAGGCGACCTGATCGAATGGTTCTCCCCTAATTTGAGAAATTTTCTGCGCGACTGCCATAACATTTCCAGGTTGGTTCCTCTTTCGCCGGCCTGGCTCAGGTGTAACAAATGGTGCATCTGTTTCAATGAGCAGGTTTACCAACGGGATATTCATCACTACTTCCCGTAATGAAACAGCATTAGGGTAGGTGATCCGACCTGTAATGCCTAACATAAAATTTAAGCAGATGAACTTCTCTGCCCAAGATAGATGGTCATCAAATGAATGCAAAACTCCAGGATACAGTTTCAACCTCGAATCGGAAGGTAAACTCTGATACCACTCCGATAAGATATTATAAGCTGCTTCTGTTGCTTTATGCTCGTCTTTTGTGTGGTTTCGGATATGGATGATAATCGGTAAATTGAATTGTCTGGCCAGGGTTAGCATTTTATGTAAACATGTTACCTGTTGCCCCATTGAGGATTGGGTCCAATAATCATCCAAACCAATTTCACCAATCGCGACCACCTTTGGATCTGGCAGTAGTTCAGCAAGGGTTGAGATCGTTGCTGATTCGCAGTCCTTCACTTCAGTTGGGTGAATCCCTACCGCAGCATAAACCTCTGGATACAAGCGGGACAACCGAATGGCCGCCTGGCTGGTTTTATATGTAGTCCCTGGATTTAAGATTCTGGTCAGCCCATTCTCACGCGCATAGGCAATAACCTGGTTTCGATCCTGGTCGAAGGTCTCAAAATCTAGATGGCAGTGCGTATCAACCAGCAATCACTTTATTCCTGCAACCCGTAGCCCATCAGACAAAATATCCTTGACACACTCAACATGAGTGGTTTCGGTGTAGACACGTAGGATAGGCTCAGTCCCAGAAAAACGGATCAACATCCATCCGCCATCTTCCAGGTTGAATTTAAAACCATCGGTTTGATCCAGACCTGTTACCTTCAAACCTCCCAAGGTCTGCGGTGATGCGGATACAATCATTTGTTCTCTGCTGCTACGATCACCTTGAAAAAAGCTGTCAATCCGATCGTAGTAATGTGGACCAACTTTCTCAAATAAGATATCAATCAGCTCCGAAGGTTTTTTGCCTAGTTTCACCATCATATCTAATAGATACAATCCAGCAAGAATCCCATCTCGCTCGGGGACATGCCTTTGAAATGCAAAGCCTCCCGATTCCTCCCCACCCAATAATGCATTCGTCTCCAACATTTTAGGAGCGACATATTTAAAACCAACTCCGGTGGTATAAACCGGCACACCGTACATTTTCCCCAATTTGTCTACCATATTGGTGGTGGATAATGTCTTCACGATCGGGCCGCGCAGCCCACGGACTTCCAGCATGTAATATGCCAGAAGGCCATACACCCTGAGCTGATCGATAAATTTTCCCTGTTCATCACCTAGACCACAGCGATCTGCATCTCCGTCCGTTATCAAGAGCACATCAGCCCCAAGCTTTAATGTTTGTTGGAGACCCGCATCCACATTTGGTGGGATTGGTTCCGGTCGACTCATCTCGGGGTAAATTGGATTTCTCGTGTTATGTATTTCCCGAATGGTCGTTTTTCCACCTTTTAGCAACCTTGGAAACCAGCCAGCCCCGTTTCCCCACATGGGATCAACTAGAATATGTAGTCCCGCATCCTTGATGGGACCTAAATCTAACAGCGAGTGGATCTGTTCGATATATTCTGGGGCAGCATCAAATTGGACAATTTTTCCCTGATTTATCCCTTCGCCCAGGCTAATCCTGGAGACATCACCTTCTTCTGACGGGATTAAGCTTTCAATGATTTTCAGCTCTTCAGGCGGGATCGCCCCACCAAACTGGTTCCTGACTTTGAATCCATTATCCGTAGGAGGATTATGTGAGGCAGTAATGTTAACCGCTCCGACAGCTCCTTTTTCGACAACGGAGTAAGAAATTACTGGCGTTGGTGTTGCCCCATCAGTCAGGTAAACACGCAGACCATTACCAGCCAATACCTCCGCTACTGCTGCCGCAAAGTTCTCAGAATGGAATCGTTTGTCAAATCCAACAACGACCCACTCATCGGCAAAACCTTTTCGCTTGAGGTAATCAGCAAAACCTTGCGCGCACCTTCGAACGTTTGCGAATGTGTAATCTTCGGCAATTCGCCCTCGCCAGCCGTCTGTGCCGAAGATGATTTTAAAAGCCACAAGCCCTCCTTAGCAGGATAAATCGGATAAATTATTATATCAAGGGAAACCCGGTGTAGGGTGCTGAACCCATCAAACAGGACAATTAATACTTAAATTGGTACAAAAATAAATTGCTAAATCCCTTAAGATGTCGTATAAATGGGCAATTATGTGCCTAATTTTTTACCTGGAGTATTTATGAATTTTATTTTTCTTTCCCCTCATTTCCCGCCAAATTATTACCGGTTTGCATTCTGGTTGAACGAACTGGGTGTTGATGTATTAGGCCTCGCCGACGAACCTTACGATCTTCTTAGCAACGAGCTAAAAAAATGTTTGCGTGAATATTTTAAAGTTCACGATATGCATAATTATGACCAATTGGTTCGAGCCCTTGGTTATTTTACCCACAGGTACGGCAAATTGGACAGGATTGAATCATTCAATGAATATTGGCTAGAGGCAGAAGCGCAATTACGAACTGATTTTAATCTGGCAGGTTTAAATTCACAGGCTATCATGAAAGTGAAACGAAAATCCCTCATGAAGCAGGTGTTTCAAAAAGCCGGTGTGATGGCAGCCCGAGGCAAAATTTGCCACACGATCTCCGAAGCAAATAAATTAATTGACGAAACAGGTTACCCTATCGTAGCAAAACCTGACATCGGTGTTGGCGCCGCAAAAACCTATAAAATTCACAACCAGGAAGAGCTCGACCAGTTCATTGCTCAGAAACCTTCCGTTGATTACATCCTGGAAGAATTTATTCAAGGAGCCATTTTCACCTTTGACGGACTGGTTGACCAGGATGGGAATTTGGTCTTCTATACATCCCATACCTACAGCCAGGGAATTATGGAGGTAGTGAATAATGACGATAATGTCTACTATTACTCTCTAAGGATAATTCCTGAAGACCTTGAGGATGCAGGGCGCCGAATTCTTAAGGCATATGGTTTACGTGAACGGTTTTTTCATTTTGAGTTCTTCCGTCGAAACACGGATAAAGCGCTGGTTGCGTTGGAAGTCAATATGCGTCCGCCTGGTGGATTAACTACCGATATGTTTAATTACGCAAACGACTTGGATATTTATAAAGAGTGGGCTTACATCGTGGTTCACAACAGATTCACAGAGGATTATACGCGCCCTTATCACTGCTGCTACGTCAGTCGAAAATCGAACCGGTCTTACACCCATTCTCACGACGAAATCCTCTCGGCATTAGGCTCAAGCGGCTTATGCCATCACCAACCTATCAGCGGTGTCTTTAGTGCTGCCCTGGGCGAATATGGTTATCTGGTCCGCTCGCCAGACATCGATGGAATATTTGCAATGATTGAATTTATCCAACAGGAAAACAGGAGCTCGAACGATGCATACCGAATATCATAAATGGTGGAGCCCTGAATTTAAACCAGGACATGGAATTGAAAGTGTATGGTCATTTTGGTAAACCCATCCTGGTGTTTCCATCCCAAGGCGGGCGCTTCTTTGAATATGAAGATTTTCAAATGGTGCAGGCTATCCAGGAGTTTGTCGACGGTGGAAAGGTAAAAATATTTACGATCGATAGCATCGATAACCAATCCTGGGCGAATTTCTCAGCACATCCTGCAGACCGGGCTCACCGCCATGAAGATTACGATCGTTATGTCATTCACGAAGTAGCTCCATTCATACACAATCACTGTGGTCAATCCGGCAATAAAATAATCAGTACCGGATGCAGCATGGGAGCATACCATTCGTCCAACTTTTACTTCCGCCACCCCGATGTTTTTGATACGCTCATAGCCTTGAGTGGACCATTGAGCTTATCTCTATTTATCGGGGATTATATGGATGAGACGGTTTACTTCAATTCACCATTGGCTTACTTACCTGAGCTTAATGATCCATGGTTTTTTAATCTTTACCGGCAGGGAAAGATCATTATCTGCACAGGTCAGGGAGCCTGGGAAGAACCGATGATTGCTGATGCAAAGGCGATAGATCAAATTCTAAATGATAAAAATATTCCCCACTGGGTTGATTTTTGGGGGTATGATGTAAATCATGATTGGCCCTGGTGGCGGAAAATGATGCCATATTACCTGGAAAAAATACTGGTCTAGAAAATGAACGAAACAACCGTAGCATTTCAAGGTGAGCCTGGCGCTTATAGTGAAGCAGCCTCAATAGAATTTTTTAAAAGCAAGATTGATCCTGTTCCATTCCCGACGTTCGATGCTGTATTTAATGCAGTCAGTGAAAATAAAACTGATTTTGGCTTGATACCGATTGAAAATTCGCTGGCAGGAACGATACATCGTAATTATGACTTGATGCTCAGGCATACTTTACACGTCATCGGGGAATACCATTTACGGATCAACCACTGTTTAATGGCACTCGCAGGAGTGCCGCTATCTCAAATAAAAAGAGTTCATTCGCACCCGCAAGCACTCGCCCAATGCGAACAAAACCTGGCAATAAAAGGCTTTGAACCCGTAATCGAGGCGGACACAGCCGGCAGCGCGCGAATGCTCATGGAACGTCAGGATTTTCAGGCAGGAGTATTGGCATCTCGCCGGGCAGCCGAAGTGTATGGCCTGGTAATCCTGGAAGAAAATATGGAAGATAGTCCAACAAACTTCACGCGTTTTTTGGCTATATCAAAAAAATCACCAGACAAAATAGACCTGTCCAATGACCAATATAAAACAACGGTTGTTTTTAGCCTGGACAACAAGCCAGGGGTTCTATTCAAAGCTTTAAGTGTATTCGCCCTCAGGGAAATTGATTTGACAAAAATTAGAATCCCGACCAATTCCGGGATCATTATGGGAGTACCTTTTTTACATCGATTTTATTGGCCATATATCAAACACAATCAGCAGTAAAGCTTTAGACCACCTGGCTGAATTGTCGACCTTCCAAAGGGTATTGGGATACTTACCCTCGTCACCAATTGACCCTTTTAAAGAGCTAAATTCATTTTCAACGGATTTCCTATGGATTCTATTTACCTGGATTTTTCCGCAAGCACACCCGTGGATCCAAAAGTCATGGAAGTGATGCTCCCATATTTTTCAGATGAATTTGGGAATACATCCTCAATCCATTGGTTTGGTCAGAAAGCTGAGGCCGGATTAAAGTCTGCAAGAGAAAAACTAGCTCAAATCCTAAATTGCCGGACAGATGAAATAATCTTTACCTCCTGTGGGTCTGAAAGCGACAACCTTGCTCTGCGCAGGGGCTGCCCTTGCCGCCAGGCGGAGCCGCCAAGCGAACCATATCCTGATAAGTCCAGTCGAGCATCCTGCCGTTTCACGAACAGCCAGGCAATTGGCTGACATTTTTGGTTTTGAGCTGGAATTTTTACCCGTAAACTCTTTCGGAGTAATTAATCCTGAAACTGTCGCCTCTCGCATCCGGCCGGACACGGCTTTGGTATCTATTATCTATGCGAATAACGAGATCGGAACAATCAACGCGATCCATGAAATTGGTCTCGTTTGCCGGCAGATGGATATTCCGTTTCATACAGATGCGGTTCAAGCTGCAGCTCATCTATCAGTTGACGTAGAAAAACTAAATGTCGATCTTTTGTCGATCGGAGCACACAAATTCTATGGTCCTAAAGGAATTGGTCTTCTTTATGCGCGTAAAGGCACCCCACTAATCCCCATTCTAACTGGCGGCAGTCAAGAATTTGGTCTGCGTGCCGGTACTCATAATACGCCTTTGATTATTGGCATGGCAGAAGCGCTTGGCCTTGTACAGGCCGCACTTGTTCAGAATACAGAATACCTCCTTACACTGCGAAACCAGCTCATAGGTAACATCCTCGAGGCAGTGCCACAGTCCCAATTAACTGGACATCCTGACCACCGTTTACCAAACCACGCAAGTTTTGTTTTTAAGAATGTAGACGGCAACCAGCTACTCATCAAATTGGATATGCTTGGATTCGCCTGTTCATCAGGTTCTGCCTGTAAGACTGGGAATCCCGAGCCATCCGAGGTTCTGACCTCACTTGGTCTTTCAAGGGAATGGGCTCTAGGATCCTTAAGGGTCACCCTGGGGAAAATGACCACGCCGGCACAAATTGCCCAGTTTATCCAGGCTTTGCCTGCTGCTATCGAACACTTACGCTAAACGAATGCCCGGGAAAAAACAACGTGTTGTGGTGGCGATGAGTGGAGGGGTTGATAGTTCCGTCGCGGCGGCTTTGTTAGTTGAGGCAGGTTATGAGGTAATTGGACTCATGCTAAACCTCTGGAGTGAACCGGGTCAAGAATGTGAAAACCGCTGCTGCACCCCCGATTCGATGGCCCAGGCTCGTAGAGTTGCTTCCAAGATCGGAATACCTTTTTACACAATCGATGCAAAACAGCCATTCTATGATCGAGTTGTCAGATATTTTATCGATGATTATCTCATCGGCAAAACACCGAATCCATGTGGTGCATGCAACCAGTTCATCCGTTGGGATTTTCTATTAAACCAGGCCTTTTCACTCGATGCTCAATATCTGGCAACCGGACATTATGTCCGCCTAACGAAATCGAAAAAAGGGCTATGCTCGTTATCAAAAGCGGTGGATTCACAAAAAGATCAATCTTATATCTTATATAGCCTGGGACAAATCCACTTATCTCACGCACTGTTCCCACTGGGCCAAATTTATAAAACTGAAGTAAGGGAAATAGCCCGTTCAATCGATTTACCGGTAGCAGATCAACCTGACAGCCAGGATTTATGCTTTTTAGGGGGGATGACCATCCGAAATTTTCTAACTCGTCATTCCAACCAATTAATCAAACCTGGGCCAATTAAGGATCAGCATGGGCGAATCATTGGTGAACACCAGGGATTGCCTTTCTACACAATCGGGCAGCGTAAAGGGCTAGGGATTACCAATCCAACACCCCTTTATGTCCTTGAAAAAGATTGGAATTCGAATGTTTTGATTGTCGGCACTGAAGAAAGCCTTGGGCGCAATAACATGCTGGCCAGCGAACTGAATTGGATCAGTGGAGAACTACCTCGCTCATCTTTCATTGCCGAGGTTAAAATCCGTTATAAAGCCCCAGCGATTGAGGCACTCACCATCCCGCTTCCATCCGGTGATTTTCGGGTGGAATTCCCTAAACCTGTACGAGATATCACTCCCGGGCAGGTTGTGGCTTTTTATCACGATGATGAATGCTTAGGAGGAGGAATTATTAAATGATGACCATACCGGCGTTCTTTTTAGGGGTACTATTTTCCACCATGTATGGAGTCATTTTTCATCTAATCAAAGGTGGAAATTTGTATAAGTTGGTGTTGGATATCGTCCTTGGCTGGTTAGGCTTCTGGACCGGTCATTTTTTGGCAGGCCAGTTGGGATGGACTTTTTTAAGCATCGGTCCACTACACATGGGTCTCGCGACGGTTTTGAGTTTCATTTTCATCCTGGTTGGATATTGGTTAAGTCTCATCCCTAAAAAACCAGAAGGCATTGGGTAGCAACCAATGCCTTCCTTGGTAAATTCGGATTTGATTTGCCTGGACAAATATCTCGAGTAGACACCTTACAGGACGGTTACGTTGGCTGCCTGTAAACCTTTGGGACCATTTTCAATCGTGAACTCAACCTTCTGCCCCTCTTTCAACGTTCGATAGCCGTCCGTTTGGATTGCAGAAAAGTGCACGAAGACATCAGGTCCACCCTGGCGTTCAATAAAGCCATACCCCTTGCTGGCATTGAACCACTTTACAGTTCCGGTGATACGGTCGCTCATTGTTGCTTTCTCTCCTTAAATTGCGAAAAAAATTTACTGGTTCTAACGCTGTTCTTTCAGAGTCGGGTTGCTACAGACAGTTAACAAAAATACCGGCCGAAATAAAAGATTCAGGCCGGGTCATTCCCAACGAACTCATACAAAAAACACACGTTCCATCCTTACTTATCAGAGTTTATCAGCCTATTTTCAATTCGTCAAGGTAATTTAATCGTCCTTATATTCATGCTTTTTAACATAATAATCGACCTCGAAAACTATTGACGTTAAGGGAAAATCGACTAGAATAGGTATGTTAAGGATATCGCCGCCTCAACAGAGGCGTCTTTTTTTGTCTGATGAAGACAGGAAGGTCAGAAATGGAAACGCAAAATCCTGAAAGTATAGAACAGCCCATCGAGGTTGAAGTCGAAAAATCATCATCCCAAGGAGGTCTCGACATTACTTCCGATCATGTTGAGTTAAGTAATGTATCTGTCCGAAATGTCCAGGCAGAGACTGTCCAAATCTCTGAAGGCATTGCCTACCAGATAACTGGCGAAGAAGTCAGCATTAAAGATGGCGGAGTTGGGCGGATCGAAGCACAGCAAATCAGTTTACAGGATGGAGGTATTGGGTTCGCTCAAGCTGAATTCATCACCTTATCTGATGGCGGCATCGGTGTAGCCCAGGCTGGTCAGGCTACTCTCAGCCAGGGTAACGTAGGCGTACTTTACACCGGACTGGCCGAAATGGACAACGTGCAATCAGGCTTGATAATTTCCCGGGAAATTAATGCGGGCACAATCAAAACAGGCGTTCTCCTGGCAGGAAAAGTACAGGGAAACATAGAGACGGTTATCGATACCCCCAGGGCTTTGGTTTTTGGTATCGCTTCAGGAGTTGCCATGGGGATGGTCTTTTTCCTCATGAGGCTACTCTTCGGGAGAAGGAAATAATCCATTCATACGGAAAGCTTGAGCACATTACCGCCAGGCTGCATGATATCACCCACCGGTGGATTCCGGAAAAAAAACACCAGAGGACGAGGGTAACCTGGATCTCCAGGTGAGAGGCGTCCAAGGAAGGACATTATGGAAGAAGTAGTTTTAAACGCAGAAAAGCGAAACGTCATTGGGAAACAAGTAAGAGCACTACGACGCCAAGGAAAGTTGCCTGCAGTCATTTATGGGCATGGAATTGAGCCTTTATCGATTTCTCTTAACCAAAGAGAAGCCAGCAAGATTTTACCGTCACTTTCCTCATCCCATTTGGTTGTAATAATGGTTGATTCCCAACCACATACAACATTGGTTCGTGAGAAACAACGGCATCCTGTTAAGGGTCAAATGATTCATATCGACTTTCAGGAAGTCTCGATGACAGAACGCCTGCGAGCACAGGTGCAGCTGGTCATCGTAGGCGAGGCTCCAGCCGTCAAGAATTACAACGGTATCGTTGTCATAAATATGGAAGAACTTGAGGTTGAGGCATTGCCCGGTGACTTGCCTGATCGAATCACGATTAATATCAGTTCCCTTGAAAATATTGGTGATGCTATCCGGGTTAGTGATATCCCACTACCATCCGCTGTTGAGATGATTGAAGAAGCTAACGAAATTATCGTCGTGGTCACTGCACCAACCCTGGCTGCTGAAGAGGTTGTAGAAGCACCGTCTGAGGAACCCGAAGTAATCGAGCGTGGTAAGAAGGAAGAGGAAGATTTTTAAGGCCCTCCGATATGAAGCAATAAGAATAGGGGCTGTCCAAAAAGAACAGGGCAGCCCCTTTCACGTTTAAAGGAGATGTGATTCAATAGGGGGTATGAACAAGAAAAGCACCCCACCCGTATTCAAAGAATATACGCAGGGACAGATCGTGCTGCTGCCGACCGATCTGGAAGCCCAAATCCCGCCCAAGCACCTGGTGCGGGTGGTGAATACAGCCATCGAGAAGATGGACACATCAGCACTCCTGACGCAGTACAAAGGGGGCGGAACGTCCAGCTACCATCCGAAGATGCTGCTGAAGGTGCTGGTATATGCCTATACCCAGCAGCAGTACTCATCTCGCAAGATAGCCAAGGCGCTGCGGGAGAACATTTACTTCATGTGGTTGTCAGGCAACCAGCAGCCCGATTTTCGCACGATCAATCGTTTTCGATCGGAAGTGGTGAAGGAGGTGATCGAAGACATCTTCACAGCGGTTTTGGAGTTGCTGCTGGAAGAAGGGTATGTCAAGTTGGAGAACTATTTCCTGGATGGAACGAAGATCGAAGCGAATGCCAACAAGTACTCCTGGGTATGGGGGAAAAGCACCCGGCGGTACAAACAGAAGCTGCAAGAGAAGGTCAAAGAGCTCATCTTGCAGATCGAGCAGGTGAATGAAGCCGAAAATGCTGAGTATGGAGACAAAGACCTGGAAGAATTGGGATCCGACGAGCCGCTGGACAGTGTGAAGCTGGAAGCGAAGATCCAGGAACTCAATCAGCGTTTGAAAGCTCAAAATGACAAACCCGACGCATCCCAGGGGGAAGCCATCCAGGTAACCGAGCCTGCTCAACCGGCAGCGAAGCCAAGCAAAACGAAGAAAAAGCGTGGACGCAGGAGCAAGACCGGACTGCAAAAAACGCAGGACGCTCTTAAGAAGTTGGAAGAAGACTGCCTGCCTCGGCAACGGAAATATGAAGACCAGGAGCGCAAACTGGCTGGACGCAACAGCTACTCGAAGACGGATGTGGATGCGACCTTCATGCGCATGAAGGATGATTACATGAAGAACGGGCAGTTGAAACCTGGCTACAACCTGCAGATGGGAACGGAAGGCCAGTTTGTGGTGGGCTTCAGTGTGCACCAGCGACCAGGAGACCCGGGCTGCCTGGTGCCACATTTGCAGGGGGTCAAAGCCAAGTTGGGAAGGTTGCCGAAGAATGTGATTGCGGACAGTGGTTATGGGAGTGAAGAGAACTATGCCTATCTCGATGCAGAGCAAGTCGGGAATTACGTCAAGTACAACACCTTTGGCAAGGAACAACGGCCTCGCTTCAAACCCAACCCCTTTGCAGTCGACCAGATGGTCTACGATACCGAGCAAGATGAATTGATCTGCCCGGCCGGGAAACGCTTGACTTACCAGTACAGCGCCCATCCCAAAACCGACAACGGCTATCGCGGGGAGCGGCGCTGCTATGAAGCGGATGATTGCATCGCCTGCCCCTTGAAAGAGCAGTGCACAAAAGCCAAGGGCAATCGCAAGGTGTACCTGGGTTTGCAGTTGAAAGCCTGGAGAAAACAAGCCAGAGACAATCTGACCAGTGAAGCAGGCAAAAAGCTGCGCTCGTTGCGGGGTGTGGAGGTCGAGAGTGTGTTTGGACGACTCAAGGAAGATTGGGGCTTTCGCAGATTCCTCTTGAGGGGGATCGAGAAAGTGAAAACAGAGGTCGGTTTGCTCTGTATTGCCCAGAATATGGCAAAACTGGCGGTCCAATAGCCGCCAGTTTTTTATTTTTCTTTTTTCTGCTATCCCTTTGAATGATCAGGGGGCTGACTCGTATGACTTTTGAGTCAGCCCCTTTCTATTACTGATACATTATTACCTGTTTAGATGGTCGATAAAATCCACAATTAGCCTGGCCGAAACTCCCCATAAAATCTCCTGATCATAGGGCTTGAAATAAATTACTTGGATCGGAGGATATGGTTCCGGTAAAATTCTTTGTCTCTCTTCGTAGTTTTCTCAATTCATCAACCATTCCAGTGGAATACTAAATATCCTGGCCACTTCAGATTCTGCACGTTGAAATGGATAAGGCCAGGGAATAACTCCAACGAGCGGTGTTACGTGGTAATTAGTGATCGTTAAAAAATGATTGAGCTGTCCTAATACCCGAACATCTCCAGGTTTTAACCCAATTTCCTCGTCAGTTTCCCGGAGAGCGGTCTCCACCGAATCTCGATCTTGCGGATCTGCCCGTCCACCCGGAAAAGCGACCTGACCTCCATGTTCAGCCAGGCTGGACGTCCTGCGAATAAAGAGAACCTGCCAGGCATTTTTGACGTAAAAAATGGGGATTAATACCGCCGCTGGCTTGGGTGGACCACTCAATAAACCAGTGGGAAAATCCGCGAGAATCCCAGCCTCTGTTTTGGTGGTTAGGCTTCGTTTAATTTCATCTTCCGTGAGGCTGGTAGTTCCCATTGATTATTCAGGTTGGGTATCCTCAAAAAGAGTTGGAGTTGCCTGGTCATCTAAGGTTTCGCCCATACTATCGGGGGAAGTATCGGGCAACATTTTCCGGGAAAAAATTAAATATCCGGTGTGTGCTACCATTCGGTCCGTGGGGCGTAATCGTTCAGGGACAGGCTTATAGTATCGAAGGATAATTTCGCATACATCTGTAAAGGCAAAGTGATTCTGAAAAAGAGCGATCAGCAACCGCTGGACCTGGTTGGTCGTTGGCATAATACTTCCAAAAAAACCTCCAGACTTCAACGAAGACCTGACCTGGGATAAAAAATCGTAAGCGTTTTGTACATCTAAGAAAATCGCATCGACCCCGGATTCATCAAATCCTTCCTGGATGTCTCGAAGTTTAAATGTCACACGATCCGCCAACCCTAACCTGGTCAGGTTCTTAATCGCCAGTTTCTGCATTTCGGGCCGATTTTCATACGAGAAAACATGCCCTGTAGATCCAACTGCCCATGCCAGGGCTGTCGTCAAAGCGCCCGACCCTGTTCCAGCTTCCAGGACAACTGTTCCGTCACCTATACCCATCATGACCAGTACAAAGCCAATGTCTTTGGGATACATGATCTGTGTATTACGTGCAGTCTCCCGCAGCAACTCCCCCAGCCCGGGTTGTAGAATGTAATAAAGACCACCCAAATGTGTTAAAACCTTGCTTCCCCAGGATTTTCCAAGAATGTCGTCATGCCTGACAATGCCACGGTGCGTATGTAATTCACCAGCCGGATGAATCCGGATGATGAAATTTTTATTTGTTGGACTTACTAACATCGCCAGGTCACCGGCTTTAACGACGTCTTTCGATTGTACGAGGTCCAAGTTATCTTGTTCCATCTTAACCTTTTACTTGTGGATAAATAAAAAGGAATCTTACCATGAAGCATACTCTCAAATCTAATAGATATCACCTTTTTTTCATTATCACCTGTTAAAATTAACAACATGCAACTTATAGAAATCAATAATGGGACTTCACTCTTTCTCGAAAAATATGGCGGTGATGAAATTCGTTTTTTTTCGAAACCTGGGATACCTAATTGGGATCGAGTTTCCCCTTCACAAGGACTAATCGTAGAAAATAGTCATCTTGTACCGGGTTCCACTGCCTTATGTTTAGGGTGCGGTCATGGGGCACATATCCTGGCCTTGGCAGGAAAATTTACTGGAACTCAATTCATTGCATCGGATAACAACGGGATTGCTCTGGAATTGCTAAAAAAATCAATCATGGAAAATGCGATCCCAAATGTAACGATCTCATTGGAGCTCAGTCTCTATCCTCAGAAACAAGAAACGTTCGATACAGTCATCATCGATCTACCAAAGGGTCGTAAATTAAGCCGTCGCTGGCTACTGGAAGCTTACCTGGGTCTAAAACAAGCTGGCATCCTTCTCCTGGCTGGGGCAAACGATCAAGGCATCCAATCTGTGGTGAAAGACGCTGCAAATCTTTTCAAAGTTAATTCAATCGTTGCATTAAAAAAGGGAAATCGATTGATACGTTTCACTGGGAAGAAAAACCGGGCAGACCTGCCTGCATGGTGTGACGTCCCAGGGATCCTTCCGGGAAGCTGGATGTGTTTTGACGCAACAGTCCAAGATCAAACCTACCATCTCAAGACATTACCAGGTGTTTTTGCTTCCGATGGGCTGGACCCAGGAACGGCTTTGCTGCTTAGCCACCTGGATTTTGAGAGACAGGAGAGAATTTTAGATTTTGGCTGTGGTTGTGGGATCGTCGGCCTGGTGATTGCTCGTAATAGTAAAACCTGGGTAGACATGCTAGACATCGACAGGTATGCGTTGGCAGCAGCCAACGAAAATAGTAGATATCTTGAGTTGCAGAATTGTGAAGCTTTATATAGCGATGGCCTGGAGGCTGTTGTGGACAGGGAATATGATCTACTTATAACCAATCCGCCATTTCACAGTGGAAAAGGTACCGATTACACAATGACCCATTCCTTAATTTCTCAAAGTCTGGATGTGTTATCCAGAGGAGGAGAATTAAGACTGGTAGCGAATAAATTTATCCGTTACGACCGGATTTTAAAGCATTTCTTTTCGGAAGTGTCTACTCCAATTTCAAACCAAAAGTATACGGTCTGGAGCGCCAGGAGATCCTAGAAAGCTTGCCGTAAAATTTCCAGCAGTTCGTTATCAGTCAGTATGATGGGATTCCCCTGGGTGCTGCTGGCTGTTTTGGTTTGCTGGACAATACCTTCGAAATCCTCAGTACGTAGACCATACTGTCGCAAAGGTTTTATATGTAATTCATTGGATAATTGTTGTAGCCAGTTAATACCATCATCCAGGGTTGCTTTATGATGACCTGTGACTATTTTTGCAATTTCCACATATTTACTGATTGTATTGTTCCGTCCATCTCTTTCTTTCAGGGCCTTGATATTATTATTAACAGCAAGGGGTAGCAGGCGGGCGCAAATTGCCCCATGAGGTGCGTTGTACATCCCGCCCAGTACTGAGGCAAAACCATGAACTATCCCCAGTTTTGCATTCGCCAGGGCAATTCCACCAAATAAGCTGGCAATGGACATATCCTGGCGTGCGCTTAGATCATTCCCATGAATATACGCTTCTCGAAGTGAATTGGCAGCTCTGACCAGGCCTTCTCTACACAATGCATCTGTGAAAGGGTTGGCCCTATTGGAAGTAAATGGTTCAATCAACTGTGTCACCGCATCCATACCAGTACTGGCCGTTACATTCGGTGGCATTTGGATTGTTAGTTCCGGATCGACGAGTGCCACCTTTGGGATTAATAAGGGACTGCGTAAACTGACTTTAACTTTCTTATCGGGGTCGCCGATCACTGCATTACGCGTAACCTCCGAACCAGTCCCGGCAGTGGTTGGGATGGCTACCACTGGTAGGGAAGCTTCGGAAAAATGCATACCTCGACCGATGACCTCCAGGTAATCGGTTATTTCACCCTGGTTCGTTGAAAGTGCAGCAACAGCTTTTGCGGTATCCATCGCGTTGCCTCCCCCAAATCCTACGACAGCATCGGGAACGAAAGCGTTGAGCCGGCCGAGAATCTCAACAACCTTTGGTATCATCGGTTCATCCTGAACGAAATCAACTTGCCAATCCAATCCGGACTTATTCAATACTTGCAGCAATCTCTGAAAATTATCACTTTCTGGAAGCCCAGATAGTATGTAGACCTTTTTCCCAAATGAGCGGACAATTTCGCCAAGATCACCGATCTTACCTGGGCCAAAAAGGATTTTTGGAGCAGTTGAAAAATCAAAGGATATTGCCATGTTACACCCAAAATTCATCAGAATTGAGGTTCGTATAGCGAATCCCTATCCTGGGTTCTACCATCATTTCACTGACCTGATCTCTCCAACGGGCATAATGACCTGTTCCTTTATGTGCAGCCGCATCTTCAGGTGATCTATAAACTTCGATCAATATGAAACGAGTTGGATCTCCTTGCTCCTTAATTAGATCAAACCGCGTAATTCCTGGCTCAAGGATACTGTTCCTGGCATTTTCAAGGCTCGCCTGGGTAAAGGCATCCAAAAATTCCGGCTTTACATGCACATGCACCAGAACGATGTACATATCAGCAACCTCCATGAAATAAGGATTGGAAAGTGATTAAATTATCCCACAAAGATCTAAAACCGCTTATACTTTTAGTTTGCCATGAAAATTGTTGGTATTTAAAGGTTTAAATGTCATCTTTACAGCGCAAGAAAACCAGGAAAATGTTGGCGGCAGGAAATCCTTGGGACGAAACCCAACCTTCCGGTCAGGAAAACCAGTTCCAGCCCCAATCGAATTTCGCTGGGAAAAAGTATAAAAAAAGTCGCATCAGGACAGCAAATTCATCCTGCCTGGCGTGCCTTACAACAGTATTCCTTTTATGCCTTGGACTGGTTGTTCTAGGTGGAGTTTACCTATTTTTCCCGTTTCGGACAAACCTGGCCGTAATGGGAATCGATTATTCACAAACGAATGATTATATGGGACGTAGTGATACTCTGGTATTACTTACTGCTAAACCATTCAGACCTTATGTGGGAGTCCTTTCCATACCGAGAGATTTATGGGTGGCGATTCCCGGCTTCGGTGAAAATCGCATTAATGCAGCCCATTTTTTTGCAGAGGCGCAAAATCCAGGTGATGGCCCGAAAAAAGTGCTCGAAACAATTCATCAAAATTTTGGAATCAATGTTGGTTTTTACCTGCGTTTCCGCTTTGAAGACTTTACCAAAGTCATTGACGCCATGGATGGTGTGGATATTTCATTAACCGAGCCTATGGCAGGATATGAGGCCGGCAACCACCACCTTAGCGGGAGGAAGGCTCTGGCTTTTGCCAGGAATCGCCTCGGTTCTGATGATTTTTTCCGAATGGAGAGAAATCAACTCATCATAAAATCAGCCATTAAAAAAATAATACATCCAGTGAATTGGTGGCGGATCCCAGGTGTGTTCGCCGTCATCTGGAATTCGGTAGATACAGATATACCGATCTGGTTGTGGCCAAGGTTGGGATTTAACCTGGCATTAGTTGGCCCTGCAGGCATTAACTTCCAGACAATAAATCGTGATATGGTTACACCATTTACAACAGACCAGGGAGCCAATGTCCTTTTACCAGATTGGACCTCGATTTTGCCCATTGTAGATGAGATTTTTGGTCAATAAAAGGTAGTAAAAAATTTAACAGGATTATTATATGGTCCAGGAAAAGGGAATTAAGACTGTCGCCTCGAACCGTAAAGCTGCATTTGAATATTTTCTTCTGGAGCGAACCGAGGCTGGCATGGCTTTGCAGGGAAGTGAAATCAAGTCAATCCGGGCAGGCCAAATGAGCCTTGCAGAATCATATGTGCAAATAGACGGGCAAGAAGCCTGGCTGGTTGACGCCCACATAGCTCCGTACGAACAGGCAAGTATATACAATCACGAGCCTCGAAGACCAAGGAAGCTTTTATTACATCGCGCTGAAATTCGGCGCTTATGGAACCAGGTCCGGCAAAAAGGTTTAACAATCGTCCCGGTGCGAGTTTACTTAAAGATGGCCGCGCCAAGATTGAGATTGCCCTGGCAAAGGGTAAAAAATTGTACGATAAACGCGAAACCATTGCAAAACGCTATCTCGAACGCGATCTCGAACGCCAATTTCGTAATAAGGGATGAGATATAATGTACGATAACACAAGACAACAAATTCGTGGCGCAGATCTTGTATTTTCATCTGCTTGACGTATTTATATTATTTTGATAAACTTTATCAGCTTATCTGGGCTCAACCAACCACTCACCGTGGGAATAAATATTAAGAAGAGGTAATTTTATGTTATCAGATCAAACTCAGGTCGAATTTATCACGCTTACACCGTCTGCGATACTGGCAGTGAAAGAATTATTAACGAAAAGGAATTTAGAGGGTTATGCACTCAGGATTTTTGTTTCCGGTGGCGGTTGCTCTGGCTTGCAGTATGGTATGGCGCTTGAAGGTAAGATTCGCGATGAAGACATTAGCGATACTTTCGATGACGTGAAGGTTGTTATTGATGAGGTATCGATTGAATATATGCGCGGCGCAACCATAGACTATATCGATGATGCCAATGGCAGTGGTTTCAAAATCGACAATCCAAATTCACTCTCATCGTGTGATTGCCAGAGTTCCTCAACCGGGTGCGGATGCCATTAATATCCGGATAGAAAACAAACCTGAGGCCAGTAAAACCTGAGGTTTGTTTCTTTTAAGACATTATCCCGCTATCGGCTGCGAAGAAGTGAAATAAACAACCCAAACAAGCCTAAAACCCCGAGGCCGATAATTAACAAAGCAACAGGTATTCGACCACTAATTGTCTGTGGTTCATTGCTCCCAATCGTTGGTAGTACCAGAGGGGGAGGGGCAGTATAGGTCGGAAGCCTGGTTGGCATTACATTTACTTCATATTGAGCGATAAGGGTCGGGTCTAGTGTCGGGGTAGTCTGGGGTGTTACCGTAGGCGGAGGCTCCACAACCGGAAGTGATCCTTTAACCTCGACCAGATCACTGAAAACCCAGGCTGTGCCTCCGGGTGCTCCTGGATAGGCAACCATAATCCAATTACCTCCGGGGGAACGACCTAAGGCAGGTACCTGTTGCCCAACCAATAACACACCCACAACCTCATACCCCAGGGTGTTAGGTCCTGCCCGTAAATTAGCAAATCCTTGTTCGTTTTGTAAAACGGTGGCCAAGGCACCAACTTGCGTACCAGTTACCGTGGCAATTGACCCGGTCGGAATTTGCAATTCGTTCTTTGCCTTAACTGTCATCCGAGGCATCAACCAAATTAAAAATATGGTTACCCCGAATCCCAGAATACCGACCATCGTTAATCTCTTCATTTCATCTCCTATTGGTAACACCTCAGCGATCTTTTCACTTACGGTGCCGCGGGGATTATAATCTATTCACAATCTTCTTGTCTTAAGGATGAATGAATGGAACCTCGGATCTTTTATGGAAATATTACGCCCAGAGACATCGCCAACGCCATCACGGCAGATTATCACCGGGGGAACCTTCGTACGCAAGTCATAGGGAATGATCAAAGGTTGGTGGTTCAGATTGCTACCAGCAATCAACCTGTATCTGGTGGGACGACCGCAATAACGGTGACCATTCAGAAATTACCGGATGGAGTGTCCGTTCAAATGGGCCAACAAACGTGGTTGGGGGTCGCTGCAAGTCTAGGTCAATCTGCATTTTGGACTTGGCTTAATCCATGGAATATTATCAATCGGATTGACGATATTGCTCAGGATATTGAACACCTGCAGTTGTCCGAAAAGGTATGGAAGACCGTCGAGAATACAATGCGGCTGGCAGGCGTGTCAACCGAATTATCTGAAAGATTACGCCGGAATGTCTGCCCTTATTGCGGAACCGGTAATTCAATCGGTGAAGGGCGTTGTATTGCTTGTGGCGCCCCGATGGGAGCAATCCAACCACGCACCTGCACGAATTGTGGTTTTGTACTTAAAAAAGAAGAGGTGTTTTGCACAAATTGTGGAAAACGCCTTTGATGGATAATAACATATGTCATTCTTGGGGTGTGCTTTTTGTTACTAGCTTAGTTATCTCATTCCGACCATACTTAAGTATGTTTTTCCCACGACTCAATATTTTAGGATCTTGTGGGTCACCAGCTGCTTCATTTCAAAGCAGCTGGTTCTAGTTAATATCTTTATTTTACAAACAGGAGGCTTTTTCCCCATCTGTTGACCGGATTTATTCCCCACCCTGACTGCCACATAGGAGGTGGCTTTTGATTGCTCAACCTGTAAACCCCAATGATCCAAATCCTAATTTAAGGTTTCTAGAAGAAGTAAGTGCCGCCACTGCAGGAGTAGCTCGGCTTGAGATGTGCATCCAATGTGGAACCTGTGGGGGATCTTGTCCTTCTGCAGCAGACATGGACCACACTCCCAGGATGCTATTCGCCATGATTCGGGCAGGAATGCGCGAGGATGCTTTAAAAAGCAACACACCCTGGATTTGTGTCTCTTGTTATCACTGTGTGGTACGTTGCCCCCAAGATGTTCACATAACCGATGTGATGTATACGTTGAAGAGCATGGCCATTCGCGCCAAGCTATATCAAGATTCTACTGGACCAGATTTCTCAGCCACATTTGTGGATATGGTTGAAAACTATGGTCGCTCTTTTGAACTCGGCCTGGCATCCCGCCATTATTTGAAACATTTCCCACTGCGATTGCCTGGGATGGCTCCCATGGCATTGGGGTTGTTGTCCAAAAAACGAATGGGGATGATGCCCACTCGCATCAAGGGAATCGATCAATTGAAAACGATCCTGGAAAGAGCCAAGGAATTGGAGGCAGAAAAATGACCCAGTACCTTCTTTATCCTGGTTGCTCAATGGAAGGCAGCGCCAAAGCATATAATTTATCCTTGATGGAAATAATCAAACCTCTGGGTTTTCAAATTGAAGAAATCGAGGATTGGAATTGTTGTGGCGCCACCGAATATGTTGGTATCAGTCTTACCCCTGCCTACGCATTAATCAGTCGCAATCTGGCATTAGCTGCCAGGCAAGCCCGGGGAAATGCAACCGTGGTGGCACCTTGTAGCGCCTGTTATCTTAATCTCGCCAAAGCCGATTACTATATGAATGAAAGGCCGACACTTGGCACTAATGTGAACAAAGCCTTAGCGGCCGGCGGATTACATTACGATCCAGGTTCATTGACCATTCGTCACCTGTTAGATGTCATTATTAATGATATCGGCTTGGATTATGTGAAACAGCAGGTTGTCCAGCCACTTAAAGGTCTGAGAGTTGCTCCCTACCTTGGCTGCATGGTGCCCAGGCCTGATTATGATCATCGGTGGTCAGGATATGAATATCCAACCGAATTAGATCGTTTGCTAAAAGCCCTTGGTGCTGAAGTGATCGACTTTCCATTAAAAACCGAATGCTGTGGTGGGCATATGCCGCAAATCAGCACCTCCACCGCCTTTGAGTTAATCCGCCGCTTGCTGCACGATGCCGAGTTATACCAGGCTGACTTAATGGTCACGGTTTGCCCGATGTGCCAGATGAATCTGGATGCCTATCAGGGTGAGACAAACCGTCATTTCAAAACGAAATATCACATTCCCATCCTTTTCTTTACCCAATTAATGGGGCTGGCCTTCGGCATCGATGCCAAGAAATTAGGCATTGGACTCGAGCTGGTCAGTGCGAAAGCAGCGTTGAAAAAAATTGGTGTTGAAGTTCCTATAGATGAAACCCAGAAACCGACGAAACGTGGAAAAAAAGAAGGCCTACCAATGCCACAAATGCCTGGTGATGAGGAGGTTGGATAATGGTCAAACAGAATGAAGAAATCCGCATCGGGGTTTACGTCTGTCACTGCGGGAGTAATATCGCAGGTACAGTCGATGTAGACAATGTGGCAAAGTGGGCAGCCGTAAATTTAAAGGATCGTGGAGTCGTCATATCCCGAGACTATAAATTTATGTGCTCGAGCTTAGGGCAGGAGCTGATTGAAAAAGATATCCATGATTACCGTTTAAACCGTGTTGTCGTCGCCGCTTGCTCGCCTCACTTACATGAGAACACTTTCCGCAAGGCCTGTGCAAACGCAGGCTTAAACCCGTATTTATGTGAGTTAGTTTCGATCCGTGAGCAGGTTTCCTGGGTCCATACCGATAAAGTCGCGGCTACTGAAAAATCCAAAGCTGTCCTTGCTGGTGGCGTTGAACGTGTCATCCACCATGAGTTTCTTGAGCCTTTACATGTTCCCATCCACCCTGCAACGTTGGTGGTTGGCGGTGGGATTGCCGGCATCCAGGCTGCACTTGAAATCGCTGACGCAGGTTTTCCCGTTTATATGGTCGAGAGAGAACCCTCCATCGGTGGGCACATGGCTCAATTTGATAAAACATTCCCTACACTGGATTGTTCTGCCTGTATTCTAACCCCTCGCATGGTGTCTGTTGGCACCCATCCTCATGTGACTCTATATACCTGGAGTGAAGTCGTTCGTGTGGAAGGATACGTGGGTAATTTCACCGTCACCATTAAGAAAAAAGCTCGGTACGTGAATGAGGCTTTATGCACTGGCTGCGGAATTTGCCAGGAAAAATGTCCCAAGAAAATTATTGATGACGTATATGAGGCTGGACTGGGTTTTCGCAAAGCAGTTTACACCCCCTTCCCTCAAGCAGTTCCCAAATTTCCTGTTATCGATAAACCCAACTGCACCTACTTCCAGAAAGGCACCTGCAGGGCTTGCGAAAAATTCTGTCCGACTAATGCGATCGATTTCAATCAGGAGGATGAATTCATCACTGTTCAGGTTGGGAATATCATTCTGGCAACCGGTTATGATCTTTTCGATCCTCGCAGGGTAGAATCATATGGATACGGGCGGTTAGCCAATGTCTTTACCAGTCTTGAATTCGAGCGTTTGAGCAATGCCGCCGGCCCCACGAATGGGAATATCGTGCTAAGAGATGGTAAAACAACACCTACTTCGGTGGGTATCATCCATTGCGTGGGAAGCCGGGACAGAAACTACAATAATTACTGTTCGGTGATTTGCTGTATGCAGGGACTTAAATTTGCCCACCTGGTCAAAGAACGCACCGGGGCCACAGTTTATAACTTTTATATCGATATGCGAACGGCTTATAAAGCTTATGATGAATTTTACCAACGAGTCCTGGAGGAAGGCACTTTGTTTGTCCGCGGCCGGGTTGCCGAAGTAACAGACGCTGGTCGTCAGGCTGGGGAGGAGGGAAAGCTCATCATCCAGGTTGAGGATACTTTGGTAGGTAAACAGCGTCGTATCCCAGTGGATATGGTCATTTTATCTGCGGGTCTTCAACCTCGAAATGATGCAAAAGAAGTTGCCAAGTTATTTGGACTTTCCTGCAGCGCTGATGGCTGGTTTATTGAAAAACACCCTAAATTGGACCCAGTCGCCACCATGACAGAAGGGATCTTCATCGCCGGCTGTGTCCAGGGTCCAAAGGATATTCCATCAAGCGTTTCTCAAGGTGCAGCCGCTTCTGCCAGAGTACTCGGTCGGATTCAACAAGGCGAGATAGCCTTGGAGCCTGTACGAGCAACAATCCATGAGGAACTGTGCTCAGGCTGCAGGATTTGTAACGGTCTTTGCCCATTCAATGCCATCTTATATCATGAAGATCGTATGGTTTCTGAAATAAATCCAGCTCTCTGCCAGGGGTGTGGGACCTGTGTCGGAGCATGCCCTGCTGGTGCGATAACGGGTACTGTTTTCAGCGATGAACAAATCCTCGGTCAGATCGAAGGCTTGTTAATGTTGAATGTCCCGAAGTTGCTCCTGTCAAACAGCTAAATATTGGGAGAAGAAAATGCCTGATACTCAACCTTTCGAACCCGTGATCATCGGCTTTACCTGCAACTGGTGCAGTTACCGGGCGGCAGACCTGGCAGGAACAGCCAGGGTGAAATACGCACCCAACATCCGCCTGGTGCGCTTAATGTGCTCTGGTAGACTGGATCCAACATTCGTTCTCAAGGCATTGGCCGATGGTGCAGATGCTGTCTTAATCTCAGGTTGTCACCCAGGAGAATGCCATTACATCGAGCAAAACTACAAAGCACTCCGGCGCTTCATGCTACTTCGCCGCACCTTAGTTCAGATGGGGATCGAGCCTCAACGTGTTCAACTCGTCTGGGCAAGCGCTGCCGAAGGTGTCAAACTGGCACAAGAGATAAACCGCATGGTTGAAGAAATCCGAGCACTTGGGCCATTGAATTGGGGCAAGGTGCCTGAGAAATTGCCAATGCAAGAAGCTGTGTCGGAGGTGACGGCATGAGTGGAAATGGAAAACCTAAATTTGCAATGTACTGGGCAGCTTCTTGTGGCGGTTGTGAAATCGCCGTATTGAACACCGGTGAGAAAATCCTTGATGTAGATGCGAATTTTGAGGTCGTTTTCTGGCCCGTGGCCATGGATGCGAAGTACAAAGATGTAGAAGCCATGCCAGATGGTTCCATCTTCTTAACCCTTTTCAATGGTGGCATCCGAAATTCCGAAAATGAAGAAATTGCCCACCTGCTGCGAAAGAAATCCCAAATCCTGATCGCCTTTGGTTCTTGTGCAAATGAGGGTTGCATCCCCGGTCTGGCAAATCTGAGCAGTCAGGATGAAATTTTTGAAACCGCCTTCAACACGATCAGCACGGAAAACCCCCAAAAAATGCGTCCGCAATACTCCACAAAAGTCCCAGAAGGTGAATTGCATATCCCTCAGTTTTATCCTACCTTGAAAACGCTAGAACAAGTAGTTGACGTTGACTACTTCATCCCTGGATGCCCTCCCGAATCTCACCAAATCGCCGCTGTTATTGATCTGGTAATCAAGGTTCTCCATGGAGAGGCCGAACTACCTCCGAAAGGTGCTGTAATTGGCGCATCTGTCTCTACAGTCTGCGATGAGTGCCCTCGCACCAGGAATGTCAAACAAATCAAGGAATTTAAGAGAATTCAACACATCCGGGTAGATCCAACCCTTTGCATTCTTGAGCAGGGCGTCCTTTGTAACGGACCTGCAACCCGCAGCGGATGCACAGCTTTATGTCCCAAAGCCAACTCACCTTGCGTGGGTTGTTATGGTCCTGCGGAGGGTGTTATAGATTATGGCGCAAGGTTGATGACTGCTATAGCCTCTGTGATTGATAGCAATGATCCTGTAGAAATCGATCGCATTCTCGACGGTATTCCCGATCCAGCCGGTCAATTTTACCGGTTCAATCTTGCGAGTTCGCTGTTGCACTCAAGTAAAAAAGCCTGGAAAAGGAATGGTGGGTAAAATGGATGCACCTTTAAAACGAATCACAATCGACCCGATCACCCGGCTGGAAGGTCACGGGAAAATAGAGATATTTTTAAACGAAGAAGGGGATGTAGCAAATACCTACTTCCAGATACCCGAGCTACGTGGTTTTGAGCAGTTCTGCGTCGGCAGGCCTGTCGAAGAAATGGCGATTCTGACCAACCGAATATGTGGGGTCTGCCCAGAAGCTCACCACATGGCAGCTGCTAAGGCAGCAGATGCGGTCTACAAAGTTGAAATTCCCTCAACCGCCAAAAAACTCCGTGAGTTGCTCTATTCCGGATTTTATTTTACCGATCACACTACGCATTTTTATGCTTTAGCAGGTCCGGATTTTGTAATGGGACCCAATGCTCCGGTTTCAGAGCGCAACATCCTGGGTGTAATTCATAAAGTAGGCCTGGAAATTGGCGGAAAAGTCATCCAAGCCCGTAAATATGGGCATTCAATTGTCGAAATAATCGGTGGCCGTAAGGTCCACCCATGTACATCCATTCCGGGTGGATTGACGAAAGGTATCACCGAGGAGCAGCGCCAGGAAATTGAGAATATGGGGTATTGGGCAATCGAATTTGCCCTTTTCAGCCTGAAATTATTCAATGACATTGTCCTTGGAAACAAGGAATATGTCGACTTAATCCTGGGAAATACGTATTTACATGAAACCTACTCCATGGGGATGGTTGATGAAAACGACAAAGTCAATTTCTACGACGGAAAAATTAGTATCGTTGCCCCAGATGGGGAGTGTATTGGGAAATATGCCCCTTCCGAATACCAGGACTGGATCGCTGAGCGCGTAGAACCCTGGACGTATCTAAAATTCCCATATCTTAAGAAAGTTGGTTGGAAAGGATTCGTAGACGGTAAAGATTCTGGGGTGTATATGGCCACCCCATTATCCCGGCTAAATGCCTCGCACGGAATGGCAACGGCCAGGGCTCAGGAAGAATACGAAAAATTCTACGCCACACTGGTCCCAGGTAAACCCCAGGTTGTGCATCACCGCCTGGCCATTCATTGGGCGAGATTGATTGAGCTGCTGTATGCTGCAGAACGAATCGTCGAGTTAGCCACGGATCCGGAAATCACCTCGCCGGATTTTCACCGTATCCCTACAGCAACTCCAACTGAGGGGGTTGGGATCGTTGAGGCACCTCGTGGAACACTCACGCATCATTATTGGACCGATGAACGCGGGATTGTCACAAAAGTCAATCTAATTGTAGGCACAACCAACAATTACGCACCGATCAGCATGTCGATTAAAAAGGCCGCTGAAACTTTAATTCACCGTGGGACTATCGTGACAGAAGGAATGCTCAACATGGTGGAGATGGCCTTCAGAGCCTACGATCCCTGTTTTGGTTGTGCCACACACTCTTTGCCTGGGCAAATGCCTTTGGAAGTTGTCATCCGGGATTTTGAGGGCAACCCGGTAAAAACATTGAGCCAATTCACCTAATCCTGGAAGTGAGACTCACCTGTAGAAACGCGGAAAACATTTTTACAGGTGAGTCCTACAGAAATTATTCTATGATCACCTGCGAATGAAAACGTTAATTCTTGGTTTGGGAAATCCTATATTGGGTGATGATAGCATTGGTTGGAAAGTTGTTGAGCAGGTCAAGGACTTATGGAATAGCAGAAATCAAATTCGCGATCCTGGTCAGGAAAGCCAAGGGATTACCCTAGCATTCGAATGTTATTCGTTAGGGGGGATCAGTCTGATGGAAAATTTAATAGGATTTGATTGTGTATGGATCATTGACGCCATCCATACTGGTCAGAATCCTATTGGAACGATCCTCACGCAACAGTTGGGGGACCTCCAGGATCTGCCTTGTGGTCACCTTACCTCAGCCCATGACATGACTTTACAAACAGCTCTTCAACTAGGACGATCGATTGGGGCTGACCTTCCGGCAGTAATTAATATCATTGGCATTGAAGCAGATATTCAATATGTTTTTTCGGATAATCTTTCCGAACCCCTCAGGAATGCCTTCCCAGAGGTTGTCAAAACGGTAATGACCTTGATACAACAAAATGAGGTAACCTATGATCTCACCTGAAATCCTTCGTCGCTATCCTTTTTTTGGTGTATTTACGGATAGTCAATTAAAGTCACTTGCGATAATTTCCGAAATTTTGTCCTTGGCACAAGGGGCAACCTTATTTCATGAGGGCCAATCCGCGGATTATCTGTGCTTACTGATGGATGGTGCACTCGATTTGGTGCATTCGGTCCAGGAAGAACGCCGGCCCGAAAACTGTAAAGAATACCCGGTAGGTGAAATCAATCCTGGAGAACCAATTGGGTTCTCTGCAATCATAGATCCTTATTTGTATACAGCCACTGTTAGGGCGTCTGTTGATTCCAATATAATTCGAATTGACTCGGGAAATCTGCGTAAAATGTGCCATAATGACCATGACCTGGCATATAATGTACTCATGCAAGTGAATAAATATCTGTTAGAAAGGCTAAACTGGGCACGCATTCAACTTGCTGCTGCCTGGTCCTAGACGCAATTATCAGACTGTTTATTCCATTTGAGCCTGGTTTAGGAGGTGAGTATGGTCTCAAAAGAAGACCTGATTTTCAGGCAAGTAGTAACCCTGCGCGATGGCGCCAGGGTCTTACTGCGCCCACTGGTGCCTGATGACAAGAAATCTCTGATGGACCTGTTCTTACCGGTACCTTATGAAGAAGCCCGTTTTATGCGGCACAATATCAACGATCCCGAAGTCATTGCTGATTGGGCGACGAACATTGATTATGACCGTGTTTTTCCAGTAGTAGCGGTCGTTGGTGACAGGATTGTCGGGAATGCTACATTGCACTTTAACACAGGCCCGGCGCGGCATCGTGCAGAAATCCGGATCTTCCTGGCGAAAGATTTTCGTCGGAGGGGACTGGGAGGACGGCTGGTGCAGGCGTTAGTTGAAATTGGTAAGCGTCGTAGCTTATATATCCTGGAAGTTCAGATGGTCAGCAACCAGGTGGATGTCATCAAATCGATGCAAAAATCCGGCTTTGAAGCAAAATGTACCTTTGAAGATTATTTTATGCTCCCTGATGGGGAACTTTTAGATATCATTTTTATGACAATCAGGCTAAAATCAATAGATGATGATTTTTAACCGGTTTTAGTATCTCCGCCTGGTCCTGGCCCGTGAATAGACGTAGACAAAAATCCGGACGGTAAAAACAATCAAAACCAACCCGGTTACGATCCCAATCAGTATTAAAACAAATCTACTCGTCTTTCCAATGGGGTCAAGTGTTACAGAATCAGGATTTTCGAGCCTGGATCGCAAGTGGTCAACGAATACTGATCTTGGTGAGACTGGTTGAAGATTCTTACTGAGCAGATTTTCCAAACCGATCCAATTTTCCGCTTGTTTAAAACTGGAGGATTTATCACTCTTCATCATGGTGATCATTCTCAAGTATTAAAGCAGCTGGAAGGTGGTCAAATTCGTCTCGTAAGGATAATAAGGTTCGATGATAAAGGCTCTTAATTGCACCTTCTGTTTTTCCCATGATCGCCCCGATATCCGTATTCGATAAATGATCGACAAATTTTAAAATAAGAAGCTGCTGACGATCGACAGGTAATTTGCGGATTATGTTCAATAACCATTCTCTTTCCTCACCTCGAAGTAGTTCTTGCTCAGGCTGTTCACTGGTGTGAGTGTTTAAAATACCGTCTTCTAATGAGATCTCTTTTTTACGACTGTTATCTCGATGCCAATTTGCAACCAGATTATGAGCTATTCGATAAAGCCAGGCAGAAAAAGGCAGACCTCGATGGTGATAATTTTGGATGTGGCGCATCGCCCGGTAAAATACTCGGGCGGTTAAATCCTCAGCGTCGTGTGTATTCCCTGTACGATAATAAATGTAGTTATAAATTCTACCGACATACTTCTCATATAATTCGCCGAAAGCTTCTTGATCGCCTTTTGCTGCTCGGGCGAGAATTTCTTCATCAATAATCATCACCAACGGATACCCTTTGCAGCAGGATCATTTCATATAACCCTGCTCTTTCAGAAAAGTTGCACCGAGTATATCATGGTTAGGAATGAACTCGGATTTATGATAAAATTATTGCGCACGGGGATGATAGGCTTCGACGGGAGAGGCTGGCCCCGGATTGCGAGCCGATAGGCGCCGAAATCGTTAAATCCGCGCAAAAATTAAGTGCCAACCGCACTTCCTACGCTGCTCTTCCTCTCGCTGCATAAGCGAGGGTGAGGTCAGTTGGTCCTCAACAGTAGGGCCACGTCCGCCTACCCCGCTCCCTGACCGGTGGCAGGATCGGGCGTCACAAAGTCGGGGTGCCATACGCCGACCGGTGCTATGCGTATGAAAGAGGGGCTTTCGGGTCCTAGCGCCTAGCCTGCGCTTTCCTTTTGTCGGTTCGGAAACCACGGGCGAAACGAAAAACCGACTACGCTCGTAGACATTCGAGGGACGAATCTTTCGGACTCGGGTTCGATTCCCGACATCTCCATCCCCTTTGAGACGATTTGAGGGTCTTTAAGTTACCTCAAATCGTTTTATTTTACCTCAACAACCAGACCCTTGAGATAAGCCCCTTCCGGAAAATTCAAAGCCACAGGATGATCGACATCTTGATGTAAGTGTTCGATGATCCGCCCGACGACATTTGCGTCGAAAGCCGCTCCGGCCACAATTTTTTGGAAAAGATCATCCGAGATACCGCCCGAACAGGAAAATGTGAAGAGGAAACCTCCTGGACGAAGTAATTTAAACCCTAATAAATTGATATCCTTATAAGCCCTGGCAGCCCTTTCGACCTGAGAGCTGGTCTGTGCGAATTTCGGTGGATCCAGAATGATTAAATCAAATACCCTGCGTTGATCGCGAAAAGATCGCAGTACCTGGAAAACGTCACCTTCAATCACCTCTGTTTTTTCGGTAATCTGGTTCAATGCCAGGTTAGCCGATAACATGGCAAGGTGGGATTTCGAGCTGTCTACTGACACGATTGATTTTGCGGAGCCTAACGATGCATGGACGGTAAAACCGCCGGTATAAGAAAAGCAGTCCAGAACATCACACCCGTGGGAATATTTCTGAACCTGCTTCCGATTGATCCTTTGGTCAAAATAAAATCCTGTCTTATGCCCTTGCCGGATATCGACACCGAAACTTGGCCCATCATCGTAGATAATTATTCGCTCTTCTGGCTCGGTTCCAGCAAGTAATCCTGCCCTGAGGGGTAATCCCTCAAGTGTACGCACATCAACATCAGACCGCTCATATACGCTTTGACAGGGACATACTTCCGTTACTACTTCGAGTATCGTGGATTTCCAAAATTCGACGCCGCTACTGAGAAATTGGATCACTATTGTTTGCCCATATTGGTCGACGATTAATCCTGGGATCCCATCCGATTCCGCATGAACCAGGCGCATTCCATCGGTTACATCAGGCAATCTGGTCTTTTTCCTTAGCTCAACTGCTTTCGAGAGTTGTTTCACAAAAAACGATTTATTGATGACCTCGTCTTTATCCCAAGACCACAACCGGACCGTTATCTGGGATTTTTTACTATATGCTCCCCAGGCTAAAAATTCTCCCCCTGCAGAAAAAACCGCTACAGTCTCTCCGTCGACCGGATCACCCTGGATTACACCAATCGCTCCCGAAAAAATCCAGGGATGCTGTCTTTGTACAGAGCGTTCGCGTTGTTTTTTTAACTCGATAACCGGTGTATCCACCAAGCTTAAATGATCCCCAATCCCTTGCCTGCAGTAAAGATCACATCCATTGCTTTTTCAATATCATCCGGTTCATGTGCAGCTGTTACTGTTGCCCTCAGCCGTGATAAGCCCGGCGGTACAGCAGGCGAAACGACAGGCAACACAAAGACATCGTGATGCTGTGCTTCCCGGGTCATCGCAAAGGCAAGCTCGTCCGTGTCACAGATTACAGGCACAATCGCTGTCTCCGTGTATAAGGTATTAAAACCCCGCTCTTTTAATCCGGTAATAAATTGGACAGCATTCTTAGCAAGTTTTTCTACTCTCCAGGATTCCTCTAAAATCACTTCAAATGCTGCCTTTGCCGCCGCTGCTTGAGCCGGTGGTAAAGCCGCAGAAAAGATATAGGCACGGCTTGCATGCCGCAAAAAATTAATTAAATCTTTTTTACCGGCAACGTACCCACCAACTGAAGGAATTGTCTTGCTTAGTGTTCCCATTTTAATATCAATGGCATCCTCCATACCAAAATGTTCTTCGATGCCTCTGCCTTGTTTTCCTAATACACCTACTGAATGAGCTTCATCTACCATCAGCCAGGCATTGTGTTTCTTACACAACGCCACCAGCCGCGGAAAATCAATAATATCACCATCCATGCTAAAAACGGAATCTACCACGACCAGTTTTGAGGAGCCGACAGGTACCTGGAGCAATCGTTGCTCAAGAGATTCCATGTCATTATGGAAAAATCTGACAAATTTTGCGCCTGACATAAGGCAGCCATCAACGATACTCGCATGGTTCAACTTATCAGAGATGACATAATCACCACGTCCCAGTAAAGTCGAAATCACGGTAAGGTTTGTCACATATCCTGAAGTGTATGTTATCGCAGCCTCAGCATGCTTAAATTCCGCGATGGTTTCTTCCAATTCCTTATGAACGGTTAGAGAACCCGCAAGTGTGCGTACCCCATGGGTGCCCGTTCCATATTGATCGACGGCTTGCCTAGCAGCCGCGTTTATTTTTGGATGGCCGATCAATCCTAAATAACTATACGATGCAAACATCCCCATTTCTCTACCATTCACCATCACGCGCGCCCCGCCCCGAAATTCTGAAATCGGCTGGTTATAAAAATACAAATCATTAGCCTGAATCGTCTCCACCCGTTCTTTCATAGCGCTTATTCGCTGTGAAACATTATCATTGACATTCATTGAATCCATGACGCACTCCTAAAAGCGCTCATTCAAAGCGCTCATTTGAATTAAATTCATGCAATTATAAACGGCAAACCATCTTTCACAAGCATTTAAGCGGACTTCTCCGCCATCTGTCGTAATTCAATTTCACTAATAATGGGGATTCCTAGGCTTTTTGCCTTGTCATATTTTGAGCCAGGGCTTTCTCCTACAATAAGGTAGGATGTCTTCTTCGAAACTGAATCAATGACCTTCCCACCCAGATCTTGGATGTATTCCTTAATTCCTTCCCGGCTGAAACCTGCTAATGTTCCAGTGACCACAAAGGTTAAGTCTGCAAAGGGCGGATTAGCTTCCTGAAACACGTCAAGGGAGGCGCTTTGCGGCCAGACACCAACTCTTCGCAATTTTTCGAGGATTTGTTGATTTGCCGGTCTGATAAACCAATCAACGATGGATTGGGCAACATTGGGGCCGATGCCCTCAATTTTTTGTAAATCTTCGGTCGTTGCCAGGGATAATTCATCCAGGTTTCTGAAATACCTAGTCAGGTCCGTTGACATAACCTCACCCACTCCATGGATGCCCAGGGCGGTAATCAAGCGGGAAATAGGCCGAGATTTTGATTCTTCGATGGATTGTAAAATGTTGGCAGCTTTCTTTTCGGCAAAACCCTCTAATTTTAACAAATCTTCTTTATTGAGCGCAAACAAATCTGCTACATCTCGGATAATTTCTGACTTCACGAGCTGTTCAACAATTTTTTCCCCAATGCCAACAATATCCATTGCCCCGCGTGAAACAAAATGCTCAACATTTCGTACGAGCTGCTCAGGACAGGAGGAATTTACGCAATACCAGGCAACTTCTCCTTCGAAGCGTTCTACAGACTCGCCACAAGCCGGACAGATCAGCGGAGGCTCGAAAGGTTGTTCTAATCCTGTCCTTGCCGCCTGGACAGGACCAATGACATAGGGAATAACATCTCCGGCACGTTTAACCAGTACCCGGTCACCAATCCGAATATCTTTCTCTGCAATGTAATCAAAATTATGCAAAGTTGCTTGTTTTACAACAACTCCGCCAATTTCAACCGGCTCAAGCATTGCATAAGGTGTGATTACGCCGGTCCGACCAACATTTGTACCGATATTGACCAACCGGGTTGTCACCTCCTGTGCTGGGAATTTATAGGCCAGGGCGCCGCGCGGATCTTTTCCAACATAACCAAGATCAGCCGCCAAGGTTAAATTGTCTATTTTAATGACAGTTCCATCTATCTCGAACGGTAAATTTGGCCTCTGGCTTTGCCATTCGTGGCACACGTTTAATACATCCTGGATCGAATCACAAAAGCTAAAGCCGTCCCAAACAGGAAACCCTAAATCCCTGAGGTAATCTAGAGTCCCCCGTTGTGTGTTAGGTAGGGCACTCTCCCCTTCAATAATCGAGTATGTCAATAAACGCAGGGGTCTGGTCGCGGTCAAGGATGAATCTAACTGTCGTAAAGATCCCGCAGCGGTATTTCTTGGATTTTGGTAGGTTTTCTCCCCTGCAGCGCCCAATCTCTGGTTTAAAGCTTCAAAATCATCGAGAGTGATGTAAACTTCGCCACGAATAACAATCTTCCCTGCAGTTTCAGATCCATTTGGATTCACCGGAATTTTTAACGGCATGGAGTTCACCGTTCGCATATTTGCTGTGATATCTTCCCCTGTTTCTCCATCGCCTCGGGTCGCGCCAAGAAAAAACTGCCCATTGAAATAAGTAAGGACTACCGTCAATCCATCAATTTTTGGTTCGACAACAAAACGAGTATTACGAACACGTTCATCTATGCGCAGAATACGCTCAAACCAGGCTAATACATCCTCATCAGAAAAGGCATTTCCCAGGCTCAAGATCGGTTTGGGGTGTTTAATTTTTAGGAACTTCCCTGCAATCACGTTACCTACTCGCTGGCTGGGAGAATCAGGCGTGATCCAATCAGGATGCTCCATCTCAATCCTGCGTAATTCAATCAACAATTGGTCGAACTCAAAATCACTAATTATAGGTGCATCGAGCACATGGTAACGATAATTGTGGAAATTGATCATCTGCCGTAATTCTTCTAAGCGGTACATTAAGGGTTCGTGATTAGATGGATTCATTGGATCCTCTTTATGAACGAGTCCTGGTTAATGCTTTTGTTGTGTTTTCAGAATAGCCTTTACTGGCGTGGAAATTGCTCGGACTGGAACGGTAATCCGACAATTTCCAGGAATTCATTAGAGATCAAATCAACTTCAACAGAATTAAAAACCTGGCTATAATAGTTGAGGGTTTTATTGGATGGGTTTTGAAGTGGGTAGAAATTTCCTATCCATTTTTTATATCTGAATCCTATTGTGCCCAGATAGTAGCTAACCATTTTACCTTTTTGAGGAACTGATGTCCACAAATGAAATTATCATGTATGGTACCGATTGGTGTGGTGACTGTATGCGCGCAAGGCGCTTCCTTGATCAAAATAAAATTAAATTTCGCTGGGTCAATATCGACGACGATGTAACAGGTGAAAAGATCGTATTAGGAGTCAACCGCGGAAACCGGAGTGTCCCTACAATCATTTTCCCGGATGGTTCTATCCTGGTAGAGCCTTCAAATCGGGCTTTATCACTAAAACTCAATCTCGACTAAAGATCAGGAATTCTCCTTTATCACCGAACCATCGAGTTGTTTATTCGTTAAAAATAGCCAGCGCAGTTTAGCCCATCCTGCCTGTAATATAGGTTTCAGTCAACTCCTTCTCAGGCTTAGTAAATAATAATTGGGTTCGAGTAAATTCAACTAATTCACCCAACCAGAAAAAACCTGTAAAATCTGATACCCGAGCTGCTTGCTGCATGTTGTGAGTGACAATGACAATGGTGTACTTCTCTTTGAGTACGTTTATTAACTCTTCAATCTTAGCGGTCGCAATGGGATCTAAAGCCGAAGCAGGTTCATCCATCAAGATTACGTCTGGTTGCACCGCCAATAACCGGGCAATACACAACCTTTGCTGCTGTCCCAAAGATAAACCCAACGCATTAACATCCAGGATATCCTTAACCTCATCCCATAACGCAGCCTGCATCAGGCTTTTTTCCACAAGCTCCGACAAAGCTCCCTTTGACAGGGGCATCCCCACTACCCGGGGGCCAAAAGCAACATTATCAAAAATAGTTTGGGGAAATGGATTCGGTTTTTGAAAAACCATCCCGACTTTTTGTCTTAAACTGACCAGGTTTATCTCAGGCGCGTAAATATCTTGCCCGTTCAAGGTAATTTTTCCCTCAACCGAGGTTCCTGCAATGGTATCGTTCATCCGGTTTAAACATCTGAGGAAAGTCGATTTTCCGCAGCCGGATGGTCCAATCAAAGCAGTCACCTTACATGCATCAATCGACATGTTAATTTTCCGCAACGCGATGGATTTACCATAATAAAAATCTAAATCAGCTATGATAAAAACAGGCGGAGTATTGTTTACATCCATAAGATCATTTTACATCAAATTTCAAATTGCTCTTTACGGTATAATCCAAAAATATGAAAAAAATCGTTGTTTCTCTTTTCATAATTTTTGGATTCCTCCTTTTAGGCTGCAAGCCATCATCAGTAGAAAACCAGAATAATCAAACAAATCAATCAGAATCGTTAGAAAATATCGGCTCTGATACCATGGTCAATCTGGCTTTGGCTTGGGCGGAAGCGTACCAGGGAATCCATCCTGAGGTTTTGATCTCTGTTACCGGAGGGGGTTCCGGAACGGGTATCGCATCCTTGATAAATGGAACCGCCGATATCGCCAATGCTTCGCGTGTTATCAAAGACGAAGAAGTCGAGACAGCAAAGAGTAATGGAATTGAACCTGTTGAATTTATCGTTGCCAGAGACGCGATTGCTGTCATCGTAAACCCCCAAAATCTTATTAACCAGTTAACCCTGGAACAAGTCAGTGATATCTATAGTGGGAAAATTAATAACTGGGCTGAGTTAGGAGGTGAGGACCGCCCAATCGTCCGCCTTTCTCGGGAGACCAATTCTGGCACTCATGTATATTTCCTTGAAGAAGTTTTACGACTCGGCGATAACGACAGTCAAATCCTCTTTTCGCGAGATACCTTGCTATTACCTTCATCGGAGGGAATTACGACTGAAGTTCGCGATAACCCTAATGCAATCGGTTATGATGGTCTCGGATACGTGACCCCGGATGTAAAAGTAATTGCGATCGCCGACGCAGGGTCGATGGATTTTGTATTGCCTTCATATGAAACAGTTAACGACAATACCTATCCGATAGCGCGCGATCTTTATATGTATACCTCAGGCGAACCCCAAGGTAGTATCAACCTCTATATCAAATGGATATTATCTGAAGAAGCTCAAACAATCGTCTTAGATCTAGGGTTTATTCCAGTGCGATGAATGATGAAACAGAAAATTAAAGACATAAAAATTAACGAAGTAATTGTTGTGTCCCTAATTCGAGTCTCTGGCTATTCTGCTATCGTATTCGTGTTGATGATATTTTATTTCCTTTTGAGTGAAGGATTACCAACCTTTGTAAAAGTGCCGATTAGCTCATTAATCAGTACGATTTGGTATCCAATTGAGGCTTATTACGGCCTTTTACCCCTTCTAGGGGGTTCAATCATTGTCACCTTCGGAGCAGCACTCGTCGCCATCCCAATCGGTGTTTTAACAGCAGTCTATATTGCTGAGGTCAGCGCCTCCGTCGATACGGGAGATTTTAAAACCTTTAATCGAGGTACTTGCGGGCCTTCCATCTGTGCTACTTGGTTTTTTGGGGATTTTAATCCTGGTTCCATATATGCGCCAGGTCCTTAACCTTCCAACCGGGTTAGTTGCCTTGACGGGTTCTATACTGCTGGGAGGGATTGCAATCCCAACAATTGTCTCGATTTCCGAGGATGCACTCTATTCTGTTCCGAGGTCTTACCGCGATGCAGCACTGGCCTTGGGTGCAACCGAGTGGCAGACGATCTGGAGAGTAACCCTGCCGGCTGCCCGCAACGGTGTTTTAACCGCAATCATGCTGGGGATTGGGAGAACATTTGGTGAAACAATGGCAGTCATGATGGTCACTGGAAATGCACCAGTCCTTCCAACCAACCCAGCCTTTTTATTTTCGCCAGTCCGTACCATGACCGCTACCATTGCAGCAGAAATGGGTGAAGTAGCCCGAGGCAGCGATCATTACAATGTTTTATTTTTGATCGGCATCGTCCTTTTTTTGATCACTCTGATCATCAATGTAACGGCTTCCACAATTGTCTTCAGACAGCGAAAACGTCAGGAGAGGATACCTGTCCTAATCACCTGATATGAATAAAGATAAGTCGCTTTCCCGTTACCGGACACAACGCTTCGGCTTTTTTATTCTTACTGTAATTGCTGTTTTAACTTCGCTCCCGATTCTACTCGTCTTATTAATTTTGATCGTGAAAGGTATTTCGGCTATATCAATTGAATTTCTAATTGGAATGCCGAGCAATGGGATGAAAACCGGTGGAATTTTTCCAGCCATACTCGGTACTGTGCTGCTAACCATCGGAACCGCGATATTTTCAGTCCCAATTGGCATCGGGGCAGCAATTTACCTTTCCGAGTTCGCCGGAGACAGTAAATGGACAAAAGCCATACGCCTGGCCATTATTAACCTGGCTGGAATCCCATCTGTCGTTTATGGTTTATTTGGTTTGGGTTTGTTCGTGATATTTCTACAATTTGGCACCAGTATCCTGTCTGGTGCGTTAACACTGGCAATTATGACGATCCCGGTGATAATCAGCACATCGGAAGAAGCTCTCCGGGCAGTACCACAATCCTTTCGGGTGGTCAGTATATCACTTGGCGCAACCCGCTGGCAGACCATTCGGAAAATCGTATTACCAGAGGCAAAACCTGGTATCCTGACCGGCGTAATCCTTGGCCTGGAACGGGCAGCGGGTGAAACAGCCCCCATTCTATTTACCGCAGCCGTGTTCTTCCTACCCTCCTTGCCGAAATCAATTTTCGATCCAACTATGGCTCTTCCTTACCACCTTTATGTCATTTCAACCCAGGTCCCTGGAATGCCCGTTAATATTCAATATGGCACAGCCCTGGTATTGGTCGTTTTTGTCCTCAGTATGAACATCATCGCAACATTGATCCGTTCACGTGCGCGCGCCCTCCGGCAATGGTAAATCATTAATGGAAAAAATTATTATTAAAAATCTCAGCCTGGAGTATTCCGACGGTACAGAATCGCTTCGTGACATCAACTTGAATATACCTGTTAACCAGATATCCGTATTATTTGGACCAGCAGGTGGAGGAAAATCGACCCTGCTACGGGTAATTAACCGTTTGAATGACTTGGCAGATGTCGTGCACGTAAATGGAGAAGTGGTGATCATAAATACTGATGGTTCCAAAACGGATGTGCTTGATCCTAAGACTGATGTCATTGCGCTGCGCAGACGCATTGGAATGGTTTTTGCCCGTCCGATCGTTTTGCCTCTCTCGATACGTGGAAACCTGACCTACGGCCTTGAGGTAGCTGGGGTAAAAAATAAACCACAGCTGGAAGAAGCGGTTGAGCGCAGTCTGAAGCAAGCTGCATTGTGGGAAGAAGTCGAGAACCGTTTGGACGATCCGGCTGTAGCATTATCCGGTGGTCAACAACAAAGGTTATGCCTGGCACGCAGCCTCGTCTTGGAACCAGAAATAATTATGCTAGATGAGCCAACCTCTGGTCTGGATCCAATTTCCACATCCAAGGTAGAAGCCTCACTGCAGGAATTAAAGAGCAAGTACACATTAATCCTGGTTCCTCATTCGGTACAACAGGCTGCGCGAACTGCAGATTATTCGGCATTCTTTTTACAAGGTGAATTGGTAGAACAAGGCCCTGGGAAGAACCTTTTTATCAATCCAAAGGATCAACGGACCGAGGATTATGTCGAAGGAAGGTTTGGTTAATACAAGGAAGAAATAATGCCTGAAAAAATTCTGGTAGTTGAAGATGAAATAACTTTACAAGAAACCCTGGCATATAATTTGCGAAAACAGGGTTATTTAACCGAGGCAGTGGGGGATGGGCAATCAGCTATTGAAATGGCCAAGCAAATAAAACCTGACCTGATTGTGCTGGATATCATGCTTCCCATATATGACGGTTTTGAAGTATGCCGGATATTAAGACAAGAGATGAACGTGCCAATTATAATGTTGACAGCTCGGGATGATGAGATCGATCGGGTGATTGGTCTGGAAATGGGGGCAGATGATTACCTGACCAAACCGTTTAGTATGCGAGAATTTTTAGCCAGGGTAAAAGCTCATCTTCGTAGGATTCGCATGGTGCGCGAGGAAAAAACAACCACCGGAGAAAGTAATCCGGATATGCTCGAGTATGATAATTTAAAAATCGATCGATCCCGTCATGAAGTCATTCTAAATGAACAGGTGGTGATCTTAAAACCAAAAGAATATGAGCTGCTTTTATTTTTAACCCAGCATCGCAGGCAAGTGCTCTCAAGGGATTTTATCCTGCAAAGAGTATGGGATTGGGATTTTTCTGGTGGCAGTAGAACGGTTGATGTCCATATTCGCTGGTTGCGGGAAAAAATCGAAGTTGATCCAGCAAACCCCTTGCGAATTGTCACCGTTCGAGGCGCCGGTTATCGTTTTGAAGGGTAGGTTTTTAATGCGAAGTATTTTGTGGAAAATCGCTATTCCTTACATCATTCTGATCACGATCATCATCGCCGCGGTCGGAGGTTATTTCGCCTACACAATTCGACAGGCTTATATCACCGACCTGGAACTGCATTTACTCAAAGAAGCTCAAATAATTGGATCTGATTTTGCCACCAAGATCAAAGATATCAATCCAGAGGCGCTTAATACCCTGCTGAAATCCTGGTCAGAGCTGACGAATTACCGCTACACAATTATCGATTCGAAAGGTGAAATCCTGGGCGAATCATTCGAAGATCCGGCAACCATGGAAAACCACCTGAATCGACCTGAGATTATCGCGGCCCAATCCAAAGGCCAGGGAAGAGCGATACGCTATAGCGAGACTGTTGGTTATGACATGATGTATGTAGCAGTACCGATCCGGTCTGACGGGGATATCCTGGGTTTTGTGAGGATAGCAGTTGCCGTAAAAACGATTCAGAATCATCTGGGCGAAATCTCCCGCATATTATTAACAGTCGCTTTTCTGGCAATTTTTGTCAGTATCTTATTAGCCTTGTGGATTTCATTGCAGGCTACCCGGCCACTGCGGAAACTGACCCTGGCAGCAAACCAAATATCTCGGGAACTGCAGGTAGGAAATTTGTCTTTATCGCCAATAACCCCGACAACATTTGATGAAATTGGTGATTTGACTCATGCATTTAACGCGATGACGGCTCAACTTCAAAAACAATTAAATTCAGCCGCCACTGAAAAAATGAAAACCACTCTTGTGCTCAACGAGATGTCAGATGGTGTATTAATTATCGATGAAAAAGGGGTGGTCCAGCTCATCAATCCAGCCGTCCTGACCATGTTTGATATCCAGGCGGGTAACATAATTGGTCAAACTCTGGTGGAAATCATCCGCCGGCATGAAATTGTGGAAATCTGGCAAAAGAGTCGGGAATCACGATTAACAGAAACCACAACCTGTGAAGTAGGAATACAAAAGCGCTTTTTGCAAATCGTGGTAACACCCCTGGACCAATTCTTACCAGGAAAAAGCTTAATCCTCCTGCAAAACCTTACCGAGGTTAAACGCCTGGATAAAGTTCGCAGGGATTTTATCAGCAACGTTTCACACGAGCTGCGGACACCGCTTGCCTCCCTTAAGGCGTTAACTGAAACGCTGCAGGAAAATGCTCTCGATGATCCGCCGGCAGCACGTCTATTTTTGCAAAGGATGGAAACCGAAGTCGATGCATTAAGCTTGATGGTCAATGAACTTCTGGAGCTCTCCCGAATCGACTCGGGACGTGTTCCTCTTCAAATGGTGTCGACCAGTCCGTTAGAGCTGTTGAATAATGCAGTCGAGAGGTTAAGTCTTCAGGCTGAAAGAACCGGAATCACAATAGAGATTGAAGTGCAACCTGATTTACCAATTATCCTCGCAGACACAAACCGGATGGAACAGGTATTAGTAAACCTTTTGCACAATGCGATTAAATTCACCCCTAAAGAAGGTAAGATTTGGGTCCGTGCAGTAGAAGAAGGCGAAAACATTCTGTTTTCGGTGAAAGATACTGGGATTGGTATTCCTGAAAGTGATGTCAAGCGCATTTTTGAACGGTTTTATAAAACTGACCGTGCTAGAGCGAGTGGAGGCACTGGTTTGGGGTTGGCTATCGCCAAACATCTCGTCGAAGCCCATGGTGGAACGATCTGGGCGGAAAGCCAGGAAGGATTGGGGAGTATTTTCTTATTTACAATCCCAATTTTGGATCGTAAATAAGTTTGCACTATATTAACTCATCATTTACACGGCGTTAATTTCGCCGTGTTATATATCATTTAATATCACAGGTATATTGAAACCGGAATTTTCATGATAATTTCTTTCATTCCCTGGAACGTCAAAACCAGTAAGAATAGAAGTTATAAATTTCTCACGACATGTTTTATAGATTAGGAGATAGAATGCATATTTTAGTGACAAATGATGATGGTGTGTTAGCCCCTGGATTACAATCGTTAGCTAAATCAATGGCTCGGTTCGGAAAAGTCAGTATATTGGCACCAGAACGGAATTGGTCAGGAGGGGGCCATGTGAAGACTATTGATAGACCCCTTCGGATAAAGGAAGTCGCTCTTTTGGACGGCCTGACAGCCTTTGCCAGCGATGGAGCTCCGTCTGATTGTGTTGCCTTGGCCTTATTAGGATTTTTTGAGGAAAAAATTGACCTGGTTGTTTCAGGTATAAATCCGATGGCTAACCTGGGCCATGATGTAACTTATTCGGGTACAGTCACTGCGGCAATGGAATCTGTCATATGGGGAACTCCAGCAATTGCTTTTTCATTGGATACCAAAGACAACCATTTAAGAAGTCTAAATTATGAACCTGCGGCAGAAATCGCATTCCAGGTAGTCCAAAATTTTCAAAGTGCACACATTCCAGCGGGGGTACTGCTCAATGTGAATGTTCCAAATATGCCTTTGAATGAGATCAAAGGGATCCGTCTAACAAGACAAGGACTTCGCGTCTATCGTGACCGTCTGGATCAACGGATTGATCCTCGAGGACAACCCTATTTCTGGATTAGCGGCGACAGTCCTACAGGTATTCCTGAAGAGGGAACCGATTTCGGGGCACTTTCCCGGGGTTTTGTCTCAATCACCCCGCTCCAACTTGACCTGACAGCATATCCATCAATTCATTCAATGCATTCGTTGAATGTTGAATTCGATCAGTCTATTGTCTAAATCCTTAACAAAATGTTTACAATGGCTTAAACCTGCTTAACCTGATTTCTAATCGCTGTTAAACCAACCGTGCTAATATGTGCTCGGTTGGTTTTTTCAACCAGCATACTTTTATGAGGAGAATTAAATATGAAACGCTTAATGAAAATTTGGTTACCAATTATGATAATGGTAGCCATGCTGCTAGGAGCCTGTGCTCCAGCAGCAACGCCTACTGCCGAACCAATTGAACCCACTGCCGAAATGGTGGAAGAACCCACAGCAATCCCTGAAACAGAACCAACTGTCGAACAAACAGAAGAAGCTGTTGAAGTGCCTGAGAGCATGATCATCCTTCCAGAAGTTGATCCTTCAACTGTAACTGGAGACTTCACCAGCGCTGGCTCATCGACCGTCTTCCCCCTGGCCGAAGCCATTCAAACCCTCTTCGAGAGCGAAGGCTACACCGGACAGCACACTATCGCCAGTGTTGGCACCGGCGGTGGCTTCGAACGCTTCTGCAAAACCGGCGAGACCGATATCTCCAACGCCTCCCGTGCCATCAAGGACGGTGAAGTCGAAAACTGCACTGCCATCGAACGCACTCCCATCGGTTTCCAGGTCGGTATTGATGCTCTCGCCGTGGTCGTTTCCAGCGAGAACGACTTCCTCACCGATGTCACCCTTGAAGAGCTTGCCCTGATCTTCTCCAAGGACGCCACCCTCTGGTCCGATGTCCGCCCTGAGTGGCCTGCCGAAAGCATCCTGCGCTTCATCCCAGGCACCGACTCCGGCACCTTCGATTACTTCGTCGAAGCTGTCATGGACCCCGCCTACGTCGTGGACAAGGAAGCTGACGCTGGCAAGGGCGAAGAAGCCATCCTCTCCGCTGAGAACAAGCAGGCTTCGGAAGACGACAATGTCCTCGTCACCGGCGTCGAAGGCAGCCCTTATGCCATTGGCTTCTTCGGCTACGCTTACTTCGCCGAGAACCAGGGTAACCTCAAGGCCATCTCGATCAATGGTATCACCCCGGATGCAGAGACTGCTGAGAGCGGTGAGTACCCCCTGGCCCGCCCCCTGTTCATCTATTCTGATGCAGCCACCATGCAGGAAAAACCTCAGGTCGCAGCTTACATCAACTTCTTCCTCAGCCGTGTGAATGAAGTTATCCTGGATGTCGGTTACTTCCCGGTTAGCGCCGAGAACCTCGACGCCTCCAAACAGGCCTGGCTCGACGCAATGGAGTAATAAAACATCCTTATCATGAAAAAGATGGTTTGCGAGTCGCAAACTCGCAAGCCATCTTTTTTAAGGAATTGTTGGTTGATATAATTCTATTGTTATATGGCTGTTTTTACTTAGAAAAACACATAAAAAGTGATTATGGCAGAACTTTCCTTACCCTCAAAAGCTCAAAATGACCCCATCAATCTACGCAGGAAATTCCGACCTGGTGAAGTCCTGGTAGGTGGGTTCTTGTTTTTCTGCGGTTTACTTTCCATTGCCACGACCTTTTTCATTGTTTATATCTTGTTTCGTGAAACCCGCTTGTTCTTCCAATTTCCTGAAGTTTCCGTGGTCGATTTTCTAACAAAAACGAAATGGGAACCGGCAATCAATGCGTTTGGGATATGGCCTTTATTAACCGCAACCCTTCTGACCACAACAATCGCAATGATCGTTGCTCTACCACTTGGTCTATTCGTTGCAATCTACCTGAGCGAATACGCATCGTCCAAGACGCGCAATGTATTCAAGCCCATTCTGGAAATTCTTGCTGGTATCCCCACAGTAGTCTATGGATACTTTGCATTAACTTTCATAACCCCAATATTACGGGGCATATTTGGTGATGACATTGTGCAAATATACAACACCGGTTCTGCAGGGATAGCAATGGGGATTCTGATTTTACCTATGGTCGCCACCATGACCGAGGATGCTTTAAATTCTGTTCCGCGCTCCCTGCGCGAAGCCGGATATGGACTGGGAGCAACCAAACTTGAGGTAGCTACGAAAGTAGTCGTCCCTGCAGCACTGTCTGGAATTGCAGCCGCAGTATTGATCGGAATTTCGAGGGCAATTGGTGAAACGATGATTGTAGCCGTAGCTGCGGGCTCGGGCTCAAATTTCACCTTAAATCCCTTCAAAGGTGCTGAAACGATGACCGGTTATATAGTACGGATAAGCGGGGGCGACCTCAGTTACGACACCCTTGATTACGACAGCATTTATGCGATAGCCTTCCTACTTTTTGTTATTACATTAGGGTTAAATCTCATCAGCCAACAGGTAGTTCGCAGATTCCGCGAGAAATATGAGTAAAGATGGGCAATCAACAAATTCGAAATAATGATCAAGAACCGGGAACCGGGATGCAATTTATCACCAACTTGCCTCTCCGTCACCGCATTGGAAAGGTTTGGGTTCTGATCTTTCAACTGGCGATGGTCATTGGGATTGCTGCCCTAGCTGCTTTAATTCTCAATATTGTCAATGACTCCACGGGTTACATGGCGTTTACAGCAAAGGTTAATCCGCTGGAACTAACTGGCGGTAGGCCTCTAGAATCCCTCACAAGCACGGAATTGAACCAAATTCTAGAGCAAAACACTACGAAGAACCGTTATAAAACGATCTTTAAAGAGAAACCGCTCGATGAATGGACTCAGCCCGAATTGTTAGAAGCAGTAGTCAGGGATGTGGTCAAAATCACGGTCTTAAAAACCTGGTCATTTACAGAGTCGTTGAAAGGCATTGAAAAACTACGCCAGGAATTGATTGAACTAGAACCGAAAGAAGGTCCAGAAGCCAGTTTTCAATACAAGACCTGGATTTCATCCCGATTTCTATCCTCGCCTCAAAACAGTGACCCTTTGCTAGCAGGATTAAAAACTGCCATTCTGGGTTCCTTGTGGATCATTGGCATCACCATGATTTTTGCCATTCCGATTGGTATTGGTGCAGCCGTCTACCTGGAAGAATTCGCCGACCAGGAACGATGGATAAATAAAGTGATCCAAACCAACATCAATAATCTGGCAGCAGTGCCCTCAATCATCTACGGTATGCTAGGGTTGACGATTTTTGTACGCTGGTTGGGTCCAATCACCGGTGGTGCCGTCTTTGGAATTGGCGATCCAAATTCAGTTAATGGGCGGACAATTTTATCCGGTGGTCTGACACTAGGTTTACTCGTACTGCCGATCGTGATTATCAACAGCCAGGAAGCGATTCGAGCGGTGCCCACTTCACTTCGCCAGGCTGGATATGGGCTGGGAGCTACTAAACTCCAGACCATCTGGGCTCATGTACTTCCGAATGCAATTCCCGGGATACTAACGGGTACGATACTGGCATTGTCAAGAGCCTTCGGAGAGACAGCACCTTTAATTGTAGTGGGAGTATCAACCTTCATTACTGTTGATCCATCCAACGTTTTTTCCCAATTTACATCATTACCTGCGCAGATCTACCAATGGACAGCTAAACCACAGGATGTCTGGCGAAATCTGGCAGCCGCAGCGATCATCGCGTTGCTGGTTCTTTTGCTCGCATTAAATGCTTTGGCGATCTTTTTACGTAATAAATATTCCAAGAAATACTAACAGGAAATATGAGATGGATCTTGCTTCACCTTTAACCATCATGAACAATAGCACAGACAGAAACAAAAAGTTTGCAGTAGAAGCCCGTAATTTAAATATCTATTACGGGAATTTTTTGGCTGTAAAAAATGTATCCCTCTCGATTGAGAAAAAGAAAATTACGGCAATTATTGGCCCGTCTGGGTGTGGAAAAAGCACCATGCTCCGCGCCTTCAACCGGATGAATGACCTGGTTCATTCCGCACATGCATCGGGTGAAGTTTTTTTCCATGGAAAAAATATTTACGATAATGATGTAGATCCTGTCGAGGTTCGCCGGCATGTGGGAATGGTATTTCAAAAACCTAACCCATTCCCAAAGAGCATTTATGACAATATCGTTTGGGGAGCGAAAGTAAATGGTTTTAAAGGAAGCAAAGCAGATTTTGACCAGTTGGTCGAAACCTCCCTGCGTGATGCCGCCTTGTGGGACGAGGTAAAAGATAAATTACCTCAAAGTGGATTGTCACTCTCGGGAGGACAGCAGCAGCGTTTATGTATCGCCAGGACCATCGCCATTCGTCCAGATATTATTTTGATGGATGAACCCTGTTCAGCATTAGATCCAATCGCGACTTTAAGGATCGAGGAATTAATGCGAGAGCTCTCAGTAAATTATACAATCATCATCGTAACCCATAACATGCAGCAAGCAGCGAGGGTTTCCGATTTCACCGCATTTTTTACAATGGATGAAGACCGGGCTGGATACCTGATGGAATACGGAGTAACCAACCAAATCTTTACTAATCCGCGCCAAAAAACCACCGAAGACTACATTACGGGTAGATTCGGGTAAAATACCAGGGAGGTGAATCATGCCAACAATCAATCCACGCGAATCATTCGATCGTTATCAAAAAGCCCTACTCGATGAAGTTTTAGTCATGGGTAGTATGGTTGAACAAGCTATCCAGCAATCCTTGGTGGCATTGAAGAACCGCGATACTGAAGCATCTCGCCGGATTTACCAGAATGATGAACGAATCAACCAGAGACGGTACCGGATTGAAAGCGAAACCTTGACATTGATAGCAACCCAACAGCCGATGGCGCGAGACCTGCGTTTCCTGGCTGCAATTCTTGAAGTAATTACCGAATTGGAACGCATTGGTGATTATGCAAAAGGTATTTCGCGCATTAATATTCTTCTTGGCGAGGAACCCATTAATGCACCCATTCGAGACCTGGAGCTCATGGCAGAACTCGGCCTCAGCATGTTGCATCGCGCTTTGAGCGCATTTATCAATAAGGATCCTGAAGCCGCAGGTTTAATACCACCCGAAGATGATCAAGTTGATACCTTGTATAACCACATATACCGTGAATTGATTGAGCGCATGATCGAAGATCCTGCCTTCATTGACCGGGCCAATCACCTGATCTGGGCAGCGCACAATCTCGAGCGGATGGCGGACCGAGTGACAAATATCTGCGAACGGATCATCTTTGTCGCCACTGGAGAAATCCGCGAGCTTGACCATTCGGATGATGAATTAAGGTCAGAATAATAATCCGACTTCACAGGTAGAAAAAAACCTGTGAAGTCTTTTAATTTAATCATATGACAAAACCAGGAAATCTGTCAGTTATAATCAAAGTAAAACCAAGATAAACTATGATAAAGTTCCCATTGGAGGCAAGAAGATGAAAACCATTTCAATCATCCTGGCAGTCATCCTGATCTTCTTTGGCGTGTTGTTTATCTGGGCGTCCTTCCAGACAACCTTTTAATGCTGGCTGGTTCGTAACCGGGCTGATCACCTGTGCAGTCGGATTTGGCCTTCTTTGGTTTGCCAATCGAAAAAAAATCACCCCAGGTCAGGAAACAACCAATGTCACTTACCAGATTGATTTACCAGGGGGAGTGAAATTGGAATCGTTGAAATGCCAGTCCTGTGGTGGTACCTTGAGTTCAAAAGATGTTCAGATGTTAGCTGGTGCGCCGGTAGTGAATTGTCCCTACTGTAAAACCTCTTACCAGCTGACCGAAGAACCGAAGTGGTAAAGGTTTGAGGTTTTTTATGCGAACCAACAGACTAATATTTCTCATAATCCTGTTTGTCAGCCTGGCTTTACCTGCGAGTGCACTCGCTCAGAGCTATGTCTTTGAACTTCCATCTCAAATTGTCGATTATTACATAAATTCTGATGGCACTGCGTCGATAAACTATGTTTTCAATTTCGTGAATAGTCCATCAGGGGTTCCAATACAATATGTCGATGTCGGCACTCCTAGCAGTGATTTCGACGATTCAAATATCACTGCCGACATCGATGGCACAGCAATTACGAATATCTCCCGCTACGATTTCCAGGGAGATGGGTCTGGCTTCGCCATCAACCTGGAAGACAATGCAATACCTCCAGGCGAATCAGGGATTGTGTCGGTCTTCATAGGAACGGTCAGCAGAGTTTTATTTCCTGACACAGAAGATGCTGCTTACACCAGCACAAATTTCGCTACGTCATATTTTGGTTCTGTAGAGGGTCAGACCGATCTTACAGTCAGGTTCCATTTTCCTGAAGGGGTTCAACCCGAAGAACCCCGTTGGCACCAGGCTCCTAAAGGATGGACTCAGGAACCTGTAGCCAGTTTCGATGATCAAGGTCGGATAATGTATATTTGGAACAGCCCCTCAGCAGAGGGGAATCGACCTTACGAGTTTGGTGTTTCATTCCCCAGCCAGTATGTCCCAACAGAGACCATCTCGCAACCCACGGTGTCCGAATCTGTTGAAGACTCCTTTGGGATTAAACCTGATGCATTCATTAGTTATTTTATGTGCTGTGGAGGATTGGCTTTCATTGGCTTGATCATCTATGCATCGTACCGCAGCACCCAAAAAAGGAAGTTGCAATACTTATCGCCAAAAATTGCGATCGAGGGCCATGGGATCAAACGTGGATTGACTGCTGTTGAAGCAGCCATACTTCTTGAGCAGCCTGTCGATAAAATTATGACGATGATCCTCTTTGGACTGGTGAAGAAAGAGTTAGTTTCAGTAACCAACCGCGACCCGCTCGAACTAGATATTTCCGAGAATTTACCCGCCGATCTGCATCCATACGAAACAGACTTCCTGCAGGCTTTCAAAGAGAAAAATAAAACGAGCCGCCAGCGCTTGCTTCAAAATATGATGATCGAGCTGGTTAAGGTGTTATCGAATAATATGAAAGGATTTAGTCGGAAAGAAACAATCGAATATTACCGGGAAATTATGAATCGAGCCTGGGCTCAAGTGACTTCTGCTGACACACCTGAAGTTAAGATGGAAAAATTTAGTGAGAATCTTGAGTGGACAATGCTCGATAAGGATTATGATGATAAAACCCGTGAAGTTTTCCAGACAGGACCTGTATTCATCCCTCAATGGTGGCCCAGATATGATCCAACAGTTTCAATTCCGAAAGGAGCCGCTTCGATACCGTCTGCAAAACCTGGTTCATTAGGAACGGGGGGAGGGGGAGGAATTACCATGCCCCAATTGCCAGGGTCAGCATTTGCTGCGTCGATGATCACGGGGGTACAGAATTTTTCGAAAGGTGTTGTTGGCAATGTTACTGAATTTACCGGTGCGATTACGAACAAGACGAATCCCGTTCCCCAGCCTACGCGTAGTTCTGGTGGTACCTGGAAAAGTGGGGGCGGCAGCGGCGGGAGAAGCTGTGCGTGTGCATGTGCTTGTGCAGGATGCGCCTGTGCTTGTGCAGGTGGCGGCCGGTAACCAACCTAAGGTTGCATCTGGCAGGATAACCATTGGTAGTAAAAGACCGAAATTCTTCACAGAAAGTCTGGTCACGCTTTTTCTCTAAAACCAGGAACTCATCTTACGCTTCTCCCGGACTATATCATTATGACCTGGTGAAACCTGGGGAAAGATCCCGGGTTCACCTACGGATCGATGCAGATGGATCAGGTTTGATTATGGTAAATGCGAACCGGGTTATGCACTTAAATGCCTCAGCGGCAATGATGGCCTGGTTATACTTGGAAAAAACTGAGCCCAGCCAGGCGATTCACTCATTGCAAAAACGTTATAAGGTCGCAGCCAGGCAGGCAAAAGAAGATTATGCCCAGGTATCAGAGACAATCTCCGAGCTGGTCGATCCGGAAGGAGCATGCCCGATACATGAGCTGAATCTTGACATTGTGCCCCCATTTTCATCTAAGCCTTCTGCTCCATATAGAATGGACCTGGCTATCACCTATCGCTGCAATAACGATTGTAGTCACTGTTACAATGCCCGTTCACGCGAATTTTCTGAAATATCTACGCGTGATTGGTTTCAAATTCTCGACCGCCTTTGGGAACAAGGCATTCCCCATGTTGTATTTACAGGTGGCGAACCGACCTTACGCCAGGATTTACCTGAGCTGATCCAGCATGCTGAAAAGAATGGGCAGATAACTGGTATTAATACTAATGGACGTAGGCTCAGCGATCGTGGCTACATTGACAAACTAATCGAATCCGGTCTGGACCACATTCAAGTTACCCTTGAATCCCACATACCTGAGATTCATGAGAACCTGGTTAATTCCAAAGGTGCCTTTAACCAGACTATCAAGGGTATCGAAAATGCATTAAACAGCCCGGTCTATGTAATGACGAACACAACCCTTTTGCAGAATAATAGCCAATGCCTGGAACAGACCTTATACTTCCTGGCAGAATTAGGTGTGCCAACAATAGGCTTAAATGCCTTGATTTACTCCGGGAAAGGCGCTTCTGTCGGGACAGGTATTGCCGAATCCGATTTACCAGGTCTGTTAAAAATTGCGCAGGATATTACAGATGCCAACAACCAGCGTTTGATCTGGTACACACCGACCCAATACTGTTTGTTTGATCCCATGCTGCTATCCCTTGGAATCAAGGGGTGTACAGCAGCACTTTATAACATGTGCGTAGAGTCGAACGGCGATGTCATCCCCTGCCAATCTTATTACCAGCCTGTTGGTAATATTCTTATAGACACTTGGGATGCCATCTGGAATCACTCGTTATGCGTCTCTTTGCGTGAACGGTCCAATTTACCACAAAAATGTCATGGCTGTTCACTTTTACCCGAATGTGGAGGCGGTTGTCCACTCCAGAATAACCATCAACCAAACAACAGGGAAGACCATGAATAAAATCCAAAAGTTTTTTTCTGACCTGGTAAAACCAAACCGATTCATCCCCGCTGGGATGTATCATTATATTTCACCCCAGGATGACTCCCGTAACTACCGTCTTCACCTAAGGATTGAGGATGATGGCAGTGGAATTCTAATCATTAACGGCTCGACAATCCTTCACTTAAACCAATCTGCTGCAGAATATGCATATTATTTAACGCAATCATTTAGTGCACAAGAGGTCGCTAAAAGGATGACCGCCCGTTACCATGTGCAGAGTCAACAAGCCGCCCAAGATTACCAGGACCTTGCAGACCGCATTCAGGTATTAATCAATACACCCGACCTGGATCCGGTAACTTTCCTGGACTTTGAGCGCAAGAAACCATTTGCGGGGACAATCACAGTCCCCTATCGCCTGGATTGCGCATTGACGTATCGTTCTCCGGGCGACACACTAAATTCAGCTCCTGTTGAGCGCGTCAAGCAAGAACTGCCAAAAGAGGCCTGGTTTTCCATCGCCGATAAAGCCTGGGAAATCGGTATCCCTCACCTGGTATTTACGGGTGGTGAGCCCACCTTGCGGGAAGACTTATTCGACATCCTGGTTCACGCCGAACAAAACGGTCAAATTACCGGCTTGCTTACCGACGGTCTTCGGTTTCAAGACGCCAGTTATTTAAAACAGTTATTGTCCACGGGATTAGACCACATAATGATTGTTTTCTATCCGGATGACCCTGTGTGTTGGAAAGCTTTAGAGAACGTTTTGTCTGAGGATATCTTTGTCGTGGTCCATCTAACCCTTCGATCAGAAAATAAAATCCAAATTCGAAATTTAATTTCCCAATTATCGATCCTTGGCGTCAAGGCAATCTCGCTTAGCACAACCAATGACGGGTATAAAAATGATTTACTAGACCTGAGGTCTTTTGTTGCTCAGAAAAACCTTGAGCTAATCTGGAATCTACCCGTTCCTTACTCGTCCCAGAATCCAGTCAGGTTAGAGTTAGAAGTGCCCCCTCCAGATTTAGCTGGACGTGCCTGGCTGTACATTGAGCCGGATGGCGATGTCTTACCTGGACAGGATATCAACCAGGTGTTAGGCAATTTTCTGACAGACTCCTGGCAAAAAATTTGGAAGCAATGAATCCTTGATCATGGACGCATGACGGCATTTGACTGGCACAATCGTTATCTGCAACAAGCCTTGTGGACAGCCCAACTTCGCCGTTATCTATACTCCAAGGTCCAGATCAAGGTTTTAAACCGCATCCTGGATGTAGGCTGCGGAACTGGCGCTATTTTAGCGGATTCGGGGCTTGCGGATAACCCTGTAAGATATGGCCTGGACATAAACGAACAATCATTAAACCTGGCATACCATATCTCAGATAAGCACAAATTTTGTGTGGGTGATGGGCTCTGCCTTCCATATATAAACGCTTGTTTCGACCTGACTTATTGCCATTTCTATTTACTTTGGGTAAAGGATCCTGGTCTGGCGCTTCAGGAAATGAAACGGGTCACACGCAAAGGTGGTTTTATCATCGCCATGGCCGAACCTGATTATGAAGGTAGGATCGATTTTCCTGAGAAATACCGCTGGATTGGCCAGTTACAAAAAAAAGCCCTGGAAGACCAGGGAGCAAATCCTGGCATTGGCAGGCATCTTTCGAGAATGTTTGCGTTAGCTGGAATAAAGGATATCGAAACTGGCATAATGGGAGGACAGTGGGTGCACCCGAATAGTTCGGACTCGATTAAAAATGAATGGGCAGTCCTCCGACAAGACCTAAACGGATTGGTGCCAGAAACTATCCTTCACCAATTCGAAGAAATGGATGTACTTTCGTGGAATCATCGCGAACGTACGATTTTTGTCCCAACATTTTATGCGATGGGTCAGGTTTGATCCTGGCTTATTCTTCGGAAGGTAACCCCAATTGAATCATACCGTTGGCAACACGCACCGGAAAAGCTTGAATATTTTCTATTGCCGGTAGTGAGAGGACATTGCCAGATCTGATGTCGAAACTTGCACCATGTCTTGGGCAGTGGATTTCGTGATCACTGACTTCTCCATCCCCAAGGGGTCCCTGGTCATGACTGCAAACATCCTCAATCGCAAAAAATTCCCCATTAATATTTAAGACCACAATCGTCTGTGATCCAGTATCCACGAAAATCCTCTCCCCCTGTTTAACCTCATCAGCAGCAGCGATATCCACATAATCAAATTGACCTGCAGGGGAATCATGGCTTAATATACTCATTTTCACTCTATCAGGTCATCACTTGATTCGTTAAGGCCATACACGCCAGCTTTTAGAACTTTCAATGATAATAAAGCGCATTTTAAACGCACAGGACCTAATTGCACGCCTAATAAATCGAGCACATCATCCTTTGACAATTTTTTTACTTCTTCGATACTTTTTCCTACGATTGACTCAAGAAGTAAATCAGCGGACGCCTGTGAAATCGCACACCCATGACCATCAAAAGCAGCTTCCGTTACTATATTATTTTGGCCAACTCTCAGATCAATGCGGATATGGTCGCCGCAAAGGGGATTATCATCCTGGAATGAAATATCGTTCGGTTCCAGAGACCCGCGGAAAAGTGGGTTTTTATAACGGTCGACGATAATTTCCCGATATAAATCGCTCATATTTTATATTCCAAACATTTTCTTGGTTCGATAAATTGCCTCAACCAATCGATCGACTTCGTCAAAGGTATTATACAAGTAAAAACTAGCCCTGGCTGTGGCAGGTAAATTTAATTTTTCATGTAGAGGCATTGCACAGTGATGGCCAGCGCGTATTGCGATCCCGTACTGATCAAGAACCTGCGAGATATCATGCGGGTGAATTTGGTCGAGAGTGAACGAAGCAACGGCTCCCTTCTTATCTGCTGACGGCCCATACACGCGAACACCAGGAATCTCTTCTAATCGCTCCAAGACATAAGCAATGATCTCGTGTTCATAATCCGAAATTGCGTTCATACCAATATTTGTTAGATATCGGATCGCAGCCCCCAACCCAACAGCCTCAGCGATGGCTGGAGTCCCGGCTTCGAACTTGTAGGGGATTTCATTCGGCGTGAATGAGCGTAAATGCACCCGTTTGATCATATCCCCCCCACCCATAAATGGCGGCATCCCTTCTAATAAATCTTTACGCCCATATAATATCCCTACACCTGTAGGACCACACATTTTATGAGCAGAAAACGCCAGGAAGTCCGCCCCCAGTTCTTTTACATTCACCGGAAAATGGGGAACAGATTGAGCGCCATCTACCAGCGTGACAGCTCCTGCCTGGTGAGCCTTCTGGATAATTTCTCGAGCAGGATTGATCGTTCCCAAAACATTCGACATGTGGGTGAAGGAGACCAGCTTAGGTTCCAAAAGCAATAGCTTGTCGTACAACTCCATATCCAGGAGCCCATCTGGTGTAATTGGAATGAACTCCAATCGAACATCCTTTTCCTGGGCAAGGATATGCCATGGGACCAGATTCGCATGGTGTTCCATCTCGGTCAGGACCACCACGTCACCTGGCCGAAGATGATGGCGCCCCCAGGAATATGCGACCAGGTTGATCGACTCGGTTGCGTTACGCGTAAAAATGATTTGCCTTGAAGATGGAGCCTGGATAAATTGGGCTACTTCATCCCTGGCTGCTTCATAAAGCGCAGTGGACTCTTCAGCCAGGGTATGAATTCCGCGATGAATGTTCGCATTCGATCTTTCATAATACGTGCTCATCGCTTTAATAACAACCTCGGGTTTCTGACTGGAGGCGGTTGAATCCAGGTAAATTAAAGGCGCCCCACTTATCACAGTCCGTTGGAGAATTGGAAAATCATCCCGAATTCTCGCCACATTTAATACCTTCGAATCGGGCAATAGCTTTTTATTGTGGATCGTCATACTTATTTTTCGACCAGATCAGTCTCCGGATCGATATCCGTTTCATAACCTGACACTGGTTTCACCTCAGCCCGAACTGCACGTGGACGAATTTTCTTTCTTCGGCGGATCGCACGTCTAATGTGGTTCGAACCCTTTTGAAACCATAACACATGGTCTGGTACCATCCAGCCATCAGTCAGGTAAACATTATCTTGAAATTGAACAGCGATCATTTTCGGATCAACCTGGACCACTGTACCCTCCAGCCAGTCCCGGATCCTGTCACCATGAAGGTCATGATCACAGAAAACTTCAATTCGGTCACCCACCTGGAAATATTCTTCCTGGTTTGGGGCAGAAGTAAAATATAATCCTGGCACTTCTACCTCCTCTCTATATTCACTAAACTAAGATAAGACAAGGCGAGACAAAGTCATCGTCTCGCGGACAATACTTTTATGAAGCCATTTTGTCGAGAATCGCCTGCTGAAAACGAGCACGCACACCTTCAAAGGGGATCCGCTGCATGATTGGATCGAAAAACCCTTCAACAATCAAGCGCTCTGCATCAGGATATGGAATACCTCTTGTTCTAAGATAGAAAACCTGGTCTGGATCAATTTTACCAACCGTTGCTCCATGTGTACAGCGCACATCGTCTGCTAATATTTCGAGTCCAGGGATTGAATCGGCCCTAGCCTTCGGACTCAGTACCAGGTTGCGGTTAGCCTGATAACCATCTGTCTTTTGAGCACCAGGAGCGACATAAATCATCCCTTGCCATACCGACCGACTTTGCATTTTAAGGGCACCTTTAAACAACAAATCACTTGTCGTATGTGGGGCTATATGGTTCTGTTGAGTATCATGATCAAGGTGCTGCTTTCCATTTGTAAAATAGAAACCAGATAATCGACCGGATGCCCCCTCACCAACCAGGTCCAGGTCCGAAAAATTCTTGGTCAGATGACTGCCTACTGCACCGAAAATCCAATCCAGGTTACCGTCGCGATCGACACGCGCCCGTTCATGTGAGAAGTTCCATACATGATCACCCCAGGATTGCAGTTCCACAAACCGCAAATTCGCGCCAGGACCCACATAAATCTCAACGATGCCAGCGTGTAATGATTGTCCAAATAATTCATTGGGTGAAGCCGCCTCGTGCATATACGTCACAGAAGCTCCTTCTTCTAACCATACTAACAAATGTGAAAAGTATGCCAGGTCTTTCCCTGGACCCCATAAAAGACTATGCAATGGCTGGTCAATTACGACATTTTTCGGGACATATAGAAACACACCCTGGTTTGAAAAAGCCGCAGCCAGAGAAGCAAATTTTCCTTCATCAAAACGAACAACTTTACCCAGCATTCTTGAGATAAGGTCCCCATGATTCTGATAGGCGCCGAGAATATCCGTGAAGATTACACCTTTTTCTATGAGATGAGGATCTGAACCAGACCTCAGGTTGATTTTGAGTTAACGCAATTTGACCTGCGTGTTGGCTGCCTAACAATGGTTGTAATAATTCAACAGGTGGTGTTGGAAGCATCGCTGCGTCCTGCTGACCTGCCAACCGGAAATTTCCGACTGGCATATTTTTCAAATCGGTTCTCCTCCAGGGTTCATCGGCAATTGTTGGCATAGCGATAGCCGTGAATGTATTCCAGGCTTTTTCTGTATAGTCCTTTACCTCCGATGCCACCTTCTCGTCGAACCGGCTTACGGGAAGCATCTCCTGTGAAAAATTAAAGTCTGTTGATGGAGTCGGTTCCGGTTTCCGGATGTGGGTGACTACAGTTCGAGTTGTCATTTATTTACCTGTCCGATCTAATCATTAACCAATCGAACCTTCCATCTGCAATTGGATCAGACGGTTCATTTCGATGGCATACTCCATGGGCAGTTCTTTTACGAGGGGCTCGATAAAACCAGAGACCACCATGGTTGTGGCTTCTTCTTCACTCAATCCACGACTCATCAGGTAGAACAACTGCTCTTCACCGACCTTTGAAACCGATGCTTCATGTCCAATCGTTACATCTTCCTGATCTATTTCGATGTAAGGATACGTATCTGACCGAGAGGTGTCGTCAAGTAATAATGCATCACACACAGCGTTGGAACGAACATCGTACGCATCTTTATGAACCTTAAGCAAACCCCGGTAAGAGGTCCGCCCACCATTTTTGCTGATCGATTTCGAAGTTACTTTACTGCTGGTATGCGGTGCGACATGGATCATTTTTCCACCAGTATCCTGGTGTTGGCCTTTCGAAGCAAAGGCCAACGATAAAATTTCACCATGCGCTCGCTCCCCAACCAGGTAACAAGATGGATATTTCATCGTCAGCTTCGATCCCAGGTTAGCATCGACCCATTCCATCGTCGCGCCTTCATTCACAATTGACCGTTGTGTAACCAGGTTATACATATTATTCGACCAGTTTTGGATCGTTGTATATCGAAAACGTGCGCCTTTCTTAACAATAATCTCGATAACGCCACTGTGGAACGAGTTGGTTGTGTAAATAGGAGCTGTGCAGCCTTCAACGTAATGTGCCCAGGAACCTTCATCGGCAATGATGAGGGTCCTTTCAAATTGCCCTGAGTCCGCAGTATTAACTCGGAAGTACGCCTGGAGAGGCAGGTCTACCTTAACTCCAGGAGGTATATAAACAAAAGAACCGCCGGACCATACCGCGCTGTTTAGCGCCGCAAATTTGTTATCCTCAATAGGGATGACCGTTCCAAAATATTCTCGGAACAGGTCTTCATGTTCTTTGAGTCCATTTTCAATGCTCTTAAAGATTACTCCCTGGGAAGCCAGGTGTTCTTGAATGTTGTGGTAAACCATTTCAGATTCGTATTGAGCACCTACCCCGGCTAGGAACTTTTGCTCCGCTTCTGGAATCCCCAGGCGATCGAAAGTTCGCTTAATCGTATCAGGGACTTCGTCCCATGATCGCCCTTCCTTGTCGGTTGGTCGGGTATAAAAATAGATCTGGTCCAAGTTTAATTTACTGAGATCGCCACCCCATTTTGGCATAGGTCTGTTCTTGAAATGGGTCAAGGCTCGTAAGCGGAAATCTAGCATCCACGCGGGTTCATTTTTCATCGCCGAAATTTGCCTGACGATCTCCTCATCTAATCCTTTTCGGGATTGAAACACGAAGCTATCGGGATCACTAAAGCCGAATTTATAATCGCCAATGCTTTCGAGGATCGTTGCATCTGACATTGTTGCCTCCGATAAATACCAATACTATGCCGAAATTGCAGAATTTCTTTCACGCAACCAATCATAGCCGTGTTCTTCCAGATGTAATGCCAGCTCTGAGCCTCCGGTCTCTACAATCCGTCCATTTAACATGATATGAACATAGTCGGGCTTGATATAATTTAAAATCCGCTGGTAATGTGTAATAACCAACACGCCAAGTCCTGGCCCTCTTAAAGCATTCACGCCTTCAGAAACGATCCGCAGAGCATCGATATCGAGCCCGGAGTCCGTTTCATCCATGATAGCGATTTCCGGTTGCAAAGCTGCCATCTGTAAAACTTCCGCGCGTTTTTTCTCCCCGCCAGAGAAACCTTCATTCAGGTACCGCCCTGCAAAGGCATGGTCCATTTTCAATAAATCCATTTTTTCTTTTAGCAGACGGCGAAATTCGGGGATCGCTATCCCCTTGCTGTCCGGGTTTTCGGCCTTCAACTTTGAGTTGATGGCAGTCCTCAGGAAGTTCGCTAAGGTTACTCCCGGAATAGCTACCGGGTATTGAAATGCTAAAAATATTCCTTCATGGGATCGCTCATCTGGTTCTAGTTCAAGGATATTTTTCTCTTTGAACCAAACCTCGCCTTCAGTAACCTCATAAGCCGGATGCCCCATCAATGTGTAAGACAATGTAGATTTCCCGGTCCCATTCGGACCCATTAACGCGTGAACTTCACCTTGTTTCACCGATAAATCGACACCTTTCAATATTTCTCGACCATCAATACTGACGTGTAGATTACGAATAATGAGTTCAGACATTTACGAGCTCCTTCAATTTATGAAGCATAATCGCACTAATACAATCTTCTTTATCAACATATCTTGGACAGTCACGGAATTATAGCAGCCTGAAGGATTTCTGTCAATATTTACGATAATAATCTTAAATATTGACAATAAAAAATAGCAGTGCTATACTTCTTTAACTAGACAATCGCCTGTACCGGTACAATTATTGCATCTAAGGTAAAAATATGTTCGATCAGCAAGAACCATCTAAAAGCACTCGGGAAAGAGTTCTGAAAATTTTATTGACTCGTAGACAGTGCACGATCAATGAACTAGCAGAAGAAGTGAATATTAACCCTATTTCAGTCCGTCATCACATCTCGCGCCTGGAAGCTGAAGGATTGGTAACATCCGCTGAAGAAAAGCACGGTGTTGGCCGGCCACGGCGCATCTACTATCTAACTGATAATGGGCAAGAATTATTCCCAACGCGGTACTTGCGGTTAACCTTGCGCTTGTTGGAACAACTGAAAGAAACCATGCCTCAGCATTTAATTAACCAGCTATTCTTCCAGATGGCACAAAATCTCGCTGCCGATTACGCCAATGAATTAGCTGGTCTTTCTGTTGAACAAAAATTAGACCTGATCCAACGCCTATTAACTTCTGAAGGATTTACTGTAGATTGGAAGCACCAGGGTAACCAGTATATCATCCGCGAATCTAACTGCCCGTATTTCCACATCGGCCAAAACCACCCTGAAGTGTGCTCGGTTGACCAGACTTTAATATCGACCTTGTTAAAGATCCCGGCCGAAAAGGTTAATTGTATGCTGAACGGGGATGCTCATTGCACATATGTGATCCCCGATATCATTATTGGTGAAAAGGAAACCGTATGAGTACTACAGATGGTGATAATCCAAAAGCCAAAGTTACCTGGCAAGCCGAAATGACTCATCCAGAACTGATCGAACCTCTGAAAGAATCATTTAAGGAGGTCGTTGACCCTGAGATCGGTTTGAATATCATTGAATTAGGTTTAATTCGAGATGTGCAAATCGAGGTTGATTTTGCTCTGGTCACGATGATCTTGACTACCCCATTTTGCCCATATGGTCCATCTATGTTGGAAATGACTCGCCAAAAAGCAGAGGAATCTTTGCAACGATCCACAAGAATCGAAATGGGGATCGAAATGTGGGACTTTTCTATGATGGAAGAAGGGGTGGGAGGCGACTGGGGCATCTATTAAGCATATGTCAAACCAAACTGATTCTTCAACACCTCAACCTGGACCAAAAAAGAATCCCCTCCACTCACTCCGGTACTTACCGGCGGTCGTCGGATTAGCATTTGTAATTGCATCGCTTTTTACGATTTGGACTCCTGGTCAGACAACCAGTAATAATTCTTCGGTTACTGGAAGAGTCAATAATCAACCGACCCGGAAACCTGTTGTTTCTGTTCAGGAAACCTCAGAAGTGATTATTCCAGGTGTAACCGACCAAAAACTCAAAATTGGGCTGGTATCAGGTCATTGGGGGAATGATTCTGGTGCAGTGTGTGCTGATGGCTTTACAGAAGCTGATATGAATTTACAGGTAGCTTCTGTCGTCCAAAAGAAATTAGAAGATGCCAATTATGAAGTGGATTTGCTTGAGGAATTTGATCCTGGTTTACAAGGATATCTGGCTGCCGCGTTGGTTTCCATTCACGCTGATTCGTGTGATTTTATTAACAGTGATGCCACAGGCTATAAAGTTGCTGCATCGATGTCTAATCCACATCCCGAAAAGTCAGCACGCCTGACCTCGTGCCTGCGCAGCCGTTATGGGCAATCAACGGGTCTACCTGTTCACAGCCAAAGTGTTACCGCTGACATGACCAGCTACCACGCATTTGGCGAAATCGACGAAAACACGGTAGCTGCAATCATTGAGATTGGCTTTTTAAATTTGGACAGGGATTTTCTAACCAACAACACCGATTTAGTTGTTGATGGGATTGTGAACGGAATCTTGTGCTATTTAAATAATGAAAGTGTCTCAAAATCCCCTAATACAGGACAACCGTGACATCATCGCCATCTCCTTATATTCTCGCGATTACCGAAGCAAAAAGAGCTTTAAAAGAGCGCCGAAAGATAGACGCTCGGCGCTGGGCCGAACGGGCTGCCTCTATCTCACCCGATCAAGAAGAACCCTGGTTGATCCTGGCTGCAGTCGCCAGCCCTAAAGCGAGTTTAAATTACCTCAATCAAGCCTTAAAAATTAATCCCACAAGCACCCGAGCGAAACGCGGGATGCATTGGGCGGTTAAAAAGCTCCGTGCTGAACCCAGAAATATGTCGGGGAGTCGCTTAATCGTTTTGCCCCCAAAACAAGAAGACCTCGTTCAAAACCGGGCGGTTTTTATGCCATGGTTAATCTTGCTTTCTGTAATCGCTGGGGTTCTATTTTTTTGGTTTGGACTGCCAACGTTTTCGAAAACCTTTGCCCGTGGTCCTTCAGATTACGAGGGAAGGTTAAACCTGAGTAAAGCTACACGCACTCCAACGCCTACTCCAACTCCTACTTTTACACCTACCCCAACCGCTACATTCACACCCACTCCTACTGCTACCTTCACCCCTACCCCAACTGCAACAGCAACGGCAACCCCTACCGAAACGCCTACCGCTACACCGAAGCCGAAAGTAAAAAAACCGAAATCCGGGCAAGTTGGTGAAAAATTGCCTCTCCCTGAAGGTGTAAGTCCGGGTGAACATTGGGTAGATGTCGATTTATCAGCGCAGCGGGCTTATGCGATGGAAGGAGATACTGTCGTCCGATCGTTTTTAGTTTCGACAGGCACCTGGCAGACGCCAACGGTTACAGGAACTTTTCGTATATATGTAAAATATCGTTCTGCAGCAATGTCTGGACCTGGATACTATCTCCCGAACGTCCCTTACATTATGTATTTCTATAAAGGATATGGTCTTCACGGAACTTACTGGCACAACAATTTTGGAACTCCTATGAGTCATGGGTGTGTCAATTTCCAAACAGACGATGCTGCCTTCCTGTACAAATTTACTTCGGTTGGAACCGTGGTTCACGTTCACCCTTAATTTCTTATGGCGACTAAGGCAATCTTTGAAGGTTTAGTCTTTGACGAAAACGACCAGACAGTTGAGGTCAGCTATGTGGGCGGTGAGTCCTGCTATGTTGTTAATGATGCCGGCTTCAAACGCCATATTTCATCAGAGTTAGTCGATCTCCAAGTTTTAAAACAAATCCAACACACGATTTCCGGGAACGAAAATCTACTAAGCGAGCAAGCAGCGAAATTATTAGGCCAGGACGACATTTTTTCGAAAGCAATCATCGAAAACCAGATTCGCCATATTGATCAACAATTTCAAATGTTGCTTAATACGGGAATTCCAGATGAAACTCGTGCCTATCTTGGAATGGTGGGATTCCGCATCCGGATTAATCTCCATGGCGATGTCATTGACATCGAACAACCCGGTATGATCGATCCAGGGGACAACGAGTAATTTTTTTATACAATTCTCTAACATTCCTTTGGTAGAATTATTAAAGACGATTTTTGATTTGTTTGTAGAAGGTGAAACCAATGCCACCATCCGATAACATCATTGATGTATCCGAATCCAATTTTGACTATGAAGTGATTGCTTACTCTCAACAAGTACCGGTAGTAGTAGATTTCTGGGCAACCTGGTGCGCTCCTTGCAAGGTCTTAGGACCAATCCTGGAAAAGATTACGAGAGAATATAACGGTGATTTTCGTCTGGCTAAAGTCGATATCGATCAGAATCCAAACCTGGCCACGCGTTTTAACGTACGCAGCATACCTGTTGTAAAGGCTTTCAAAGAAAATAAGCTGGTCTCCGAGTTTATGGGAGCGATTCCAGAACCAAAAATTCGTGAATTTATCCAGCTCCTGGTACCGGGGCAGGATGCGTTGGTTCTGGAAAAAGGGAAAACGTTGTTAGAATTGAAACAAGGGCGGGATGCAGAGGTCGTGTTCCGCCAGGTATTGGAACGAAACCCTCAACAGCCAAATGCCCTTCTTGGTCTTACGAAAAGCCTTCTCCTACAAGGCCAGGGAAACGAAGCACTGACTGTTCTAAACAGGTTTCCTGTAAGTCGCGAGTTAACCACCGCTGAAATGTTACGACCCTTAGCCAATGCACTGGTATCTATTGAAAAAGAACCGGCATATTCGGATGATCCATTACAGGCCGCCTATCACAATGCCCTGCGGTTGGTTAAAAAGGGCAACCTCGAAGCAGCCATGGATGGAATTTTAGATATTCTCAGACAGGATAAAAACCTGAAGAATGGGGAAATTCGAAAAATATTCCTAAGTATGCTCGAGTTATTACCGGAGGATAATCCGGCGACGCGCAATTACAGGAACGAATTGGCTTCGATCCTTTTTTAAATGCGATTAATAAATAAGCCTTGGAGCTGTTTTTTCCAGCTCCAAGGCTTATTTATTCCATCCAATGATGCCACCCCACCATGCCGTGTGTAGCGAAGTTTTGAACCTGCCTTCGCAGGTTGGGTTCGCCTCCTGGGCTCCGCCTTGGCTATTGCCTATCGCGTCACCAAGAGAAGATAGATACCCGATTTTATGGGTGTTGGCTCAAAACCGGGGTGCAACATCACGTGCACAGCAGGGTAACCAACTTATACCATAAAAGAACCATCGTGTGAGGATGATTTCCTTGGTTTCAGCATCGGATCAATCTAGGGATATACCCTCTTAATCGTACGGGGGTATGCGATAGTTTCTCGAATGTGGGTGATCCCACAAATCCATGAAACAGTTCGTTCAATACCCAGACCGAATCCACTATGGGGGACGCTTCCAAAACGGCGCAGATCGAGGTACCACTTAAACGCATCTTCCGGTAATTTATGAGCGCGGATTCTATCTATTAATAGATCATAATCGGCAATTCGCTCACTCCCACCAATGATCTCACCATACCCTTCTGGCGCTAATAGGTCAACACTTTTACAAACTTCGGGGCGATTTGGCCATGGTTCCATGTAGAAAGCTTTGACTTGAGAGGGATAACCGAAAACGAAAACCGGTTTATTGAATTTTTCTGTTAATGCAGTCTCGTGCGGAGAGCCAAAATCCATCCCCCACTCAATTTCTAGCAGTGCTTTTTGTTCGGCATCGTCGGTTAGTGCCTGGATTTCCTTGATCATCTCTACAGCATCATCATATGAGATTCTAGGAAAAGGAGGGTTGACCTGTTCCAACAGGCTGGTGTCTCTATCAATGGACTTTAATTCAGCCTGTCGCTCTCGCAGCACTTTGTGCACAATGTGACTGACAAAGTTTTCCTCGATTTCCATAATCCCATCTAAATCGCAAAAAGCTGCTTCGGGTTCAACCATCCAGAATTCGGTTAAATGCCGCCGTGTCTTGGATTTCTCTGCCCGGAAGGTGGGACCAAAACTGTACACCTTGCCAAAGGAGTAAATATTCGCCTCGTTGTACAGCTGCCCACTTTGCGCCAGGTAAGCCATCCCCTCATCAAAATATGGTGTCTCAAATAAAGTTGTAGTTCCCTCACAGGCAGCAGGCGTGAGGATCGGGGTGTCCATATGGATGAACCCATGGTTGTCCAGCCATTCCCTGATACCTGCTATCACTGTGGCACGAATGCGTAGGATTGCCCACTGGCTTGGCATGCGGATCCATAAATGGCGGTTGTCTAGGGCAAAATCAACGCCATGTTCTTTTAATGCCATGGGATAATCCTCGTCAGCGGCCTGGATAACTTCCAGGTTGGAAATCCCGATCTCGACACCACCCGGAATTCCCGGAGCCCTGCGATCGATACGCACCTTTCCAGTCACCACAACGGATGTTTCCTGTGATAAGCGCATAATTTGTTCAAATACTTCTGCGGGTAAATCGTTACGAAAAGCCACGCACTGAATAAAACCCGTTCCATCTCTGACAAGTAGGAAGACTAATTTCCCTTTGTCGGTACGGTTGTAAATCCAACCCTGGATGGTAACATCCTTGCCTTCGTGTTCTGAGGCGTGATTGACGGTAATCAATTCCATGATTGTTCCTCCAACTTTATTTTACCTGCGTTTCCGTAACTACATTTATATGCAATTCTGTTAGTTGCCTAGCATCAACTTCCGAGGGTGCACTGGCCATGACATCACGCGCCATCTGGTTCTTAGGAAAGGCGATGACCTCGCGGATATTAGGTTCGCCAGCCAGGATCATACAAATCCGATCAATTCCTGGGGCAATCCCGCCATGTGGTGGAGTCCCATATTCAAACGCTTCCAACATATGGCCAAACCGTTCCTTGGCTACATCCACGTCCAGCCCGATCAAGGCAAACACCTTTTCCTGTAGCTGCCGGTCATGAATCCGGATTGAGCCACCACCTACCTCATAATTATTTAGAACAAGATCATACTGCTGACCGCGGGCTTTAGCTGGATCAGATTCTAAATATGGAATATCTTCAGGAATCGGAGAAGTAAATAGATGGTGGCTTGGATCCCAACGCTGCTCCTCTGCGTTCCAATTCACAAATGGAAAATCGATCACCCAACAAAAAGCTAACACATCCGGATCAGCTAGTTTCAATCGCTCAGCCAGCATTACTCGTAGCCTTGCCAGAGATTCAAAAACAATCGTAGGTTGATCGGCAACAAATAGAAGCATATCTCCAGGCTGTACTTCCATCCTGGAACAAATTTGATCAAGAATATCAGGATTCACAAACTTAGCGAATGAGGACCTTTGTTCACCATCGCTTGTGACGGCAAGATATGCCAATCCTTTCGCTCCATATTGTTTAACATACTCCGCAAGCTCATCGATCTGTTTTCGGCTGTAGTTACCTATTCCCTTTGCATTAATACCACGTACATGCCCATTATCTATTACAGTTTTTTCAAAGACCTGGAAACCACTCATCCTGGCTAAATCCGTGATATTTTTTAATTCCATGCCATATCGGATATCTGGGTTATCCTTACCAAACCTATCCATTGCTTCTTGGTAGGTCATTTGAGGCCATGGGCTTGTTAACAAATGCTTATGAGGGACAACTTGCGCGACCATTTTCGTGAACATGTCCTCAACCAGTTTCATGATGTCTTCACGCTCCACAAATGACATTTCCAGGTCGAGTTGTGTGAATTCTGGCTGACGGTCCCCCCTCTGGTCTTCATCGCGAAAACAGCGAGCGATCTGAAAATACCTTTCAATTCCTCCAACCATTAACATCTGCTTTAATTGTTGGGGAGATTGAGGTAAAGCATAAAATTCTCCAGGATGGACGCGCGACGGAACCAGGTAATCACGAGCGCCTTCTGGGGTTGTCTTGAATAAAATCGGTGTTTCGATTTCCAGGAAACCTCTGTTATCCAGGAAATCGCGGATAAACTTAACGACCCGGTGCCTTAATTCCAGGTTGCTACGCATTCTTTCACGCCGAATATCAAGGTAACGAAAATGTAGTCGTGTTTGCTCATCGATTTCTTCATCACGGTTGATCATAAAAGGTAATGATTTGGCCTGGTTTAATACCCGAATTTCCTTCGCTTCAACTTCAATCTCGCCAGTAGAAAGATTAGGATTTTGAAGTCCTTCAGGACGCAAATTTACCACACCGATCACTTGAATAACCCATTCAAATCGAACTTCCTCGGTGATCTTGTGGGCATCCGGTGAGGACATCGGATTCGCTACAATTTGCACAATCCCAAAGCGATCTCTAAGGTCAATGAAATTTATTCCTCCATGAGTGCGGTACCTGTGTACCCACCCAGCCAACACAACTTGTTGGCCAGCATGTTGTGCTCGAAGCTCTCCACAAGTAAAGGTTTTAAACATAGTCTCCTCCAAAAAGAAGAAAATCGCCCTTCGCTGTTTGCGTCGGGCGATAGTCCAGGATTATTTCTTTTAGTTAGTATCCTGCCTGATGGCTATCGCCCCGCGCGTTGAATAATTATTATCACGGTCAACGATTATCAATACGGGACGAAAGAAGGTGTAAATATCGGGCATTTTTTCCTAACGGTCAATTTTGCAATTATAGCATGAATAAATAATTTCCCCGGTTTTATACTTCCATGAGGATATGGAAATCTCCAAGAATATTTTCGGGAACGCTTGCATAACTATCGGAGACCACCACAACCTTTCCCTTACACCTTCCTTTTACGTTCCTTCCCAAAATTACCGGAAAAATCCTGGGATAAATAGGAAAACTTAGTGTGCTAGAATTACCCCATGAACACACGTATTGTTTTCATGGGATCCCCCGCTTTTGCTGTACCAGCCCTACAGGCAGTTGCATCGAAATACCAGGTGATTGGGGTGGTGACCCAACCTGACCGGCCATCAGGCCGGGGACAGAAATTTACACAACCTGCGGTTAAACGAGCTGCTCATGAACTCCAAATCCCTGTGATCCAACCCCAGAGACTCCGGGAACCGGAAGCGATGGAACAGCTGCAAGCCTGGAACCCCGATCTAATAATTGTCGTCGCGTTTGGGCAAATTCTACGCCAGGCTGTTTTAGATCTTCCCAGGTCTGGCTGCATCAACGTACACGCCTCGCTCCTGCCTCGTTGGCGTGGTGCTGCGCCGATCCAGGCAGCGATTCTTAACGGGGATGCAGAAACAGGTATTACGATCATGTTGATGGATGCAGGTGTTGACACCGGTCCAATTTTAAAACAACGGGCTGTCCCAATCTCACCATCCGATACCGCAGATACCTTAGGTCAGACACTTTCCAGGATTGGCGCAGATTTGCTGGTTGAAGTATTACCACTCTACCTTAAAGGCGAAGTAAGCCTGATACATCAAGATGACGCAAACATGACCCTCGCACCGATATTGTCCAAAAAAGATGGGCTACTGGATTTGACAAAACCTGCTCGCCAACTCGCCAACCAGATTCGTGCTATGAATCCCTGGCCTGGGGCTTACCTGGTTTGGCGAGAACAAGTCTTAAAAATCCATGCCGCTAAATCTTTAGTATCCAAATAGTCAAGGCCAGGAGAAAACGATGGTGCATCCAGGTAAACCGATCGTTCTGGATGGTTTTCCCTGCGCAGTAACAGGAGATGGCATCATCCTGTTCACTGAAGTCCAACCTGCAGGGAAAAAAGTCATGTCTGGAAAAGATTTCCTCCTGGGCAATAAAGATTGGGGGCTTTAATTCATGTTTGATATAACTTTTTTAAGGCACGGGGAATCCGAAGGCAACCAGGCTGGGTGGATACAGGGTCAAATGGATAGCTCTTTAACCGATAAAGGTCGGCAGCAAGCCCAGTCACTGGCGAAATCCTGGTTCGATGAAGGCAAAAAATTTGACCTAATCATTAGCAGTACCTTATCCAGGGCTTTGGAAACAGCAGAAATCATCAGCGAAACGATAAAAGTACCTTTGGAGACCGACCCACTTTGGCAAGAACGAGGTTTTGGCGAGATTGAAGGACATTCTGGTGAAGATATCCTAATTTCACAACCAAATTTGGACTTTTACCATCCTTTCATGCCACCTGCCCCTGGCGCTGAAAGCCAGCTCGATTTATATCTACGCGCAAACCAGGCATTAATAAAATTAATCTCTCGACAGGAAGGGAGTTATTTAGTAGTTTCCCATGGCTCCATTTTAAATATGGTGTTTTATTCTATTTTTGGGTTAACCCCTCAGGGTAATTATCAGAGCCCACGGTTCATGTTTGATAATACAGGTTTCGCCCAATTTACATATCGACCCGAAAACCGTCAATGGCGCTTATGGACCTTTAATTGCATTCAACACCTAAACGACACATTAGAAGACCCCAAGTAAACACCTTCGATGCCTGATCCCCGATTACCTCAAATATCAACCACTATTACAGATACCTTATCCTTTCTATGCCTGGGAGCTGGCGCTATTGGCACATATGTAGGAGGAAGCCTGGCCGCACATGGCTACAAGGTCGTGTTCCTGGAACAACCTGGGATTGCTGAAGCAATCCGGAAGTCAGGGCTACAGATAAATTTTGGTACGAATGTAGTCCAGGTTGAGAAACCTTCGGTTGTTTCCTCCATTTCTGAGGCATTTTCCCTTGGTCCCTTTCAAGTTGGGCTCATTGCCCTGAAGTCCTTTGACACAGAAAGTGTCATTCAACAATTCATCTCCTATTCAAGCCGGACTCCCCCTATCTTGTGTTTACAAAATGGGGTTGAAAATGAAGGGTTGATTGAGGAATTACTCGGAAAAGGACAGGTCATCCCCGGCACGATCACCAGCTCGATTGCCCGACACGAACCAGGTGTCATAACGGTAGAAAAGGTGCGTGGGTCTGGTATCGCCGCCACCCATCCTCTAAGCAAGGCGCTGGCCAATTCATTTTCCAGAGCTGGACTCAATCCTCTGCTATATCCTGATGCAGGCAACATGAAATGGTCAAAACTTCTGACTAACCTCATGTCGAATGCCACTTCAGCTATTTTAGATTGGCCGCCAGATCTGGTTTTTGCTCATCCAGGACTATTCGAAATGGAGAGAGAACTACTGCGTGAAGCTCTCCGAGTGATGAAAGCTCAAGGATTCCTTCCCGTCAATCTCCCAAAAACACCGGTAAAAGCATTAGTTTTTGCCATTGAGTACCTGCCCTTACCAATTTCGAGGTTGCTCATCCGGCGCGCTGCCGGCCGTGGAAGGGGTATGAAAATGCCCTCCTTCCATATTGACTTATATCATGGACGAGGCAAAAGTGAGGTGGATTACTTGAATGGGGCTGTCGTTAGATTTGGTAACCGCTTCGGAGTGCATACACCGGTTAACGCTGGACTCAACTCTATTTTACTCGGTCTGGCCGAAGGAAAAATTCCTCTTTCAACTTACGCACATAATCCCGGCAAATTATTAACCGCGATCAACCAAAACCGCTAGTTCTTCTACCCTCGAATTACCCCGTCAAACAACCTCAACGGCTTCACTCGGGCCTGGGATAATTGGATAGCCCTTTCAAGGGATACAATCGCCCTATCACAGTCTGACCGATCCCTGGCATGAATTTCAAAAATTTTTTCGCCTGCCTCGATAAAATCGCCCACTTTTTTCCAAATGATGATCCCAACAGAATGATCGATCACATCTTCTTTAGTCTCACGTCCAGCGCCTAACATCACCGCAGTTTCACCAACAATCCTGGCATTTACCATTTGAAGGTAACCTGGTTCTTTTGAATAATAAGGAGAGATGATCGGAGCCACGGGTAGTTTTTCGGTTTGTTCAATAAATCTGACATCTCCTCCCTGGGTCTGAACTAACAATTTAAAGCGTTCCCAGGCATCGCCTTTTATCAAAGCTTGTTTTGCTACTTTTTTCCCTTCATTAACCGTATTTACAACGTTCCCAAGAGCGAGTAAATGTGCGGCGACAACCAGGCAATGTTCTCGAAAATCGTCCGGCCCTTGGCAGTGTAGCGTTTCGATTGCTTCCTTTAACTCCAAAGAATTCCCAATCGAGTAACCCAAGGGTTGATTCATCCCGGAAAGCAATGCCACAGCCTTCCGGTTGGTTAACTTTGCGATAGACACCATGAGCCGTGCCAGCTTTCTGGCTTCTTTTAAGTCTGGCATGAATGCGCCCAAACCCCATTTAACATCCAGAACAATTCCTTGCGCCCCGGCAGCAATTTTTTTGCTCATCACCGAGGCAGCAATCAAAGGCAGCGATTGGACAGTACCGGTTACATCCCGTAAGGCGTATAATTTCCCATCCGCTGGCGCCAGGTTGGCAGTCTGCCCCGTTAACACCATCCCTATGTTTTTTAACTGCAATAAAAACTGTTCCGTTGTCAGGTTGGTTCGAAATCCAGGGATGGATTCAAGTTTATCCAGGGTTCCACCACTAAATCCTAGACCTCGTCCAGACATCTTCCCGATGGGCAATCCACAGGCCGCGACGATTGGCTCGACAACCAGGGTTGTCTTGTCACCCACTCCTCCTGTTGAATGCTTGTCCACTGCGAAAGGTACGGTTTCGCGCAAATCCAGTACCTCTCCGGAATTTGCCATCGCCAGGGTTAAGTCAATAATTTCTCTTTCCGTCATCCCGTTGAGGAGAATTGCCATCGCCAGAGCCGATGCCTGGTAATCGGGGATTTCCCCCTGGGTAAATCCATTAATAAATCCATAAATTTCGGCTGTTGATAAAGCCTGGTGATCTCTTTTTTTGATAATAATGTCAACCGCACGCATTGAATTCTTCCTTGAATATCATCTAAAAGTCATTTAAGAAATTTCTTTGCTGATAACCAGATATCCTTAAACATGGTTTCCGTCAACCGGCCGGTCTGTGTATTCTGCTGGCTGGGGTGATACGAGGCGATCAACTGTGAAAAACTCCCCGGTAAGTCGTAACATCTGCCATGGACAAATGGGTATTTATATTGGATACCTGTGCTCCTGGCTACCAGGCTCAATGTCTGTTCAAATGCAATTTTACCAAGAGCAACCACTACTTGCACATTATTGAGCAAAGATATTTCTTCCTCCAAATAATTTGTACAATTGCTAATTTCATTCGGAGAGGGCTTATTTTCGGGTGGTGCACACCTGCAGACTGCCGAAATATAAAGATCATTTAATACCAGGCCATCCCCTGGCCTTGTTGAATCGGGTTGGTTTGCATATCCAGTTTGGCACAAGATGCGATACAAGAATTTTCCGGAACTATCTCCTGTGAACATCCGACCTGTTCGGTTCGATCCATGCGCCCCTGGCGCCAATCCTATAGCCAAAATCCTGCCTTCGTAATCACCAAATCCAGGGACTGGTTTTCCCCAGTATTCCCATTCCCGGTATGCCTTCTTGCGGGTTCGCGCGACGTACTCCCGCCATGCCACCAGGCGTTCGCACCTTCCACAGGATATGATCCGGTTCTCTAAGGATTGCCATTTCGCGAGATGATCCTGGTTCATAATAAAAGCATGGCATCCCCAAATGAATAAAATCGATATCGCTGCTGCTTGGCTAATTCATAAATAGCCAGAACATTATCTCTGCCGAGGAAGGCACTCACCATCATAATCAATGTCGACCTCGGTAAGTGAAAATTCGTCACCATCCCATCGATTGTTTGAAAACAATATCCGGGAAGGAGATATAAACTTGTAAATCCTTCGACCGTAGTAATCGTACCAGGCTGCCTGCCAGAGGCCGCGCTTTCGAGGGTTCGGACACTCGTCGTACCTACCGCAATCACACGTTTGCCCTTCTCGCGGGCAAAATTAACGATCTCGGTTGTCTCCGGCGGCACAGATCGCCATTCTGAATGGATAAGGTGCTCTGCGGGATTGGTTTCATTAACCGGCGAAAAGGTATCCAGACCTACATGGAGGGTGACATAAGCAATTTTTACCCCCTTTTCAGTCAATTCGTTCAAAAGCCTCTTTGTAAAATGCAATCCCGCGGTTGGAGCAGCCGCCGATCCTAAAAGCCTGGCAAAGATAGTCTGGTATCTTTCCGGTTCATCTAGGGATCGGTGAATGTAGGGTGGCAGTGGGACATGCCCAATTCTTTCAAGAAGGTCCAGGCTTGCATTCTGAATGCGGATCAGGCGATTTGCCCCTCCCAAATTCTCAAGGATTTCGGCCTGAGGTCCACGATCCAGTTGAATGATGCGGCCTGGATCAAGGTTTTTCCCCCCAACAATGGCTTCCCAACATTCACCATCGATTTGCCTGAGAAGAAGTATTTCAACCTTTCCATTACCAGGCAATTTTCGAGCGTTCAACCGAGCCTGGATAACTCGAGTCTGGTTTACAACTAGTACATCTCCTGGATTGAGAAATTCGGTTAGATTGAAAAAATGGGTGTGTATGACTGATTTCGATCTGCGGTGGTAAATTAATAAACGCGAATGATCTCGGGGCTCTACCGGGGTCTGGGCAATGTAATCTACAGGCAAATGGTAATTAAAATCACTCGTTTTCACTAACGGAAGACCTGGTCGCTACAAGAGTCTTGGTTGGTCATTTTGTGGATACTCAATACCCAGGTGATGGTATGCCAGCCGGGTAGCTACTCTACCTTGTGGAGTTCGCTCAATAAACCCAAGTTGCAGCAAATAAGGTTCAACAACATCCATAATCGTATCCGCCTCTTCGCTAATCGAGGCTGCAATGGTACTTAACCCAACAGGTCCCCCATTATATTTTTCAATGATGGTCTTAAGCACCCGCCTGTCAAGATCGTCTAGTCCTTTTTCATCGATATCCAGCAAATCCAACGCTTCCCGGGCAATGGCTCTAGAAATTATCCCATCTGCACGTACTTCAGCGTAATCCCTGACCCTTCGCAGCAAGCGTAAAGCTACCCTGGGTGTTCCACGTCCTCTGCGAGCAATCTCATCAACGCCGTCTGGGTCTGTTCCCACACCCAAAACTTTAGCTGCCCTGATCACGATTTGGCACATGGCCGCCAGGTCATAAAAATCTAGGCGATATACTGCTCCGAATCGAGCTCTCAAAGGCGCGGTTAACAAAGCTAATCGTGTAGTTGCACCGATGACCGTAAACCTGGGAAGTTTTAACCGGATCGAACGCGCTGAAGGTCCCTTGCCAATCACAATATCTAACGCAAAATCTTCCATTGCCGGATAAAGGACTTCCTCAACTGCTTTTCCCAAACGATGGACTTCGTCAATGAACAACACATCGCCAGCCCGCAGGTTAGTCAAGATCGCTGCCAAATCACCCGCACGCTCAATTGCAGGTCCCGCTGTAATTTTAATATTCACTCCCATTTCATTAGACAAAACATGAGCCAGCGTTGTCTTTCCGAGACCTGGTGGACCATAAAATAAGACATGGTCCAGGGGCTCTTTCCTTTGTCGGGCAGCAGCGATCAAAATCGCCAGGTTTTCCTTGACGCGATCCTGGCCGATTAAATCTGATAAACTTTTCGGGCGAATCGCATTGTCAAAACGATCATCAGTTTGAGGTTGGGGGTTCACAAGACGATTGGGGGTTTCAGTCATGGATCGATTATAACCCTGAAATATTCAACCTATTACCGAAAAAAAGCTATAATACTACCCACACCAATCAGGCTGACCACAACCTACTGGAGGAGATATGTATCCAAATGTTTACCCTTCGTCCCATCCTTTAGTTCTGCATAAAGTAACGCTTCTTCGTGACATCGACACAGAACCCAAGAAATTTAGAGAGCTGATCCGTGAAATATCAGCTCTTTTAGCGTATGAAGCCACCAGTGATTTGCTGACCATCGAACGTGATGTCACAACTCCTATGGCGCCAATGGTTGGAGCAGAGTTGCGCGAGAAAATTGGCCTGGTGCCGATTCTGCGCGCTGGCTTGGGTATGGTTGAAGGCGTGTGGGAACTAATGCCTACCGCTGAAGTCTGGCATATAGGGTTATACCGTGATGAAAGGACATTAAAACCGGTCGAATACTACAATAAACTACCTATCGAGCCCACCGTTTCTGTCTGCATGGTTCTGGATCCCATGCTGGCAACGGGTGGTTCCGCAACTGCCACCATCAGTGTCTTAAAACGTTGGGGAGTAAAGAAAATCAAGTTTGTCGGCATCATCGGCGCCCCGGAAGGTATACGCACCCTCCACGAGACCCATCCTGAAGTGCCGATTCACCTTGCCGCCGTGGATGAAAAGCTTAATGCTCGGGGTTATATCTTGCCTGGTCTGGGTGATGCCGGCGACCGGCAGTTTGGTACAGGATGAGAGTTAAAAAACCGGCTTGCGATTTTATGTGAATATATTATACTAATTATATCTAAATAACCCTGATTTCTCCTGGGGTGGACATTGCATAACGAGTAGGAACATGACAATTGACAAGATAAATCGATACATCATAAAAAGCCAGCTTGGCCAGGGTGGCATGGCGACTGTTTACCATGCGTATGATCCTTCATTCGAGCGCGATGTGGCTATCAAAGTTTTACCAGAGGCCATGTTGCAAGATCCGCAATTCAGAACAAGATTTACCCGTGAAGCCAAAGCAATCGCCCGTCTCGAACATCCAGCCATCGTTCCAGTTTATGATGTTGGTGAGGAAAATAACCAGCCATATATCGTAATGCGCTATATGTCAGGTGGATCCTTAGCCGAAATGATAAAGCAAGAATCACTGAGCCTTGAAAAATGTGCTCAGATTTTAAACCGACTGGCACCTTCCCTGGATGCCGCACATGCTCAAGGTATCGTTCATCGCGATATCAAACCAGCAAATATCTTGTTTGACCAATATGGCAACTCATTCCTATCAGATTTTGGAATTGCCAGGATAGGCCAGTCAGAGGGTTCCACCCTGACAGGTAATTTCATCCTGGGTACACCGGCTTATATGAGCCCTGAACAAGCCCGGGGAGACTCCAACATCGATGGGCGCAGCGATATTTATTCTTTAGGAGCAACACTTTTTGAAATGTTGAGTGGGCGCGTGCCCTTTGAAGCAGATACACCCATGGGGCAGGCAATCATGCATATCATGGAGCCTACCCCGAACATACTTGAACTTAGACCGGATTTATCCTATGCGGTCCAGGATGTCATCGCTCGATCCATGGAAAAAGACCGGAGCCAACGTTTCTCCAATGCTGCTGAATTGGCGCAGGCTTTAAACGCACTGGTTGATCCCAATGCTGCCCCACTCTCTCGAACGATTGATACCACCTTATCCACTCAGGATAATTTACCATCCACAGAAATACTGGGGACCGAACCCGAAACACAATCAGGGCTGCAGCCACAAGAACAAATCATCACCCCACCATCAACAAAGGAAGCGCCTCCCAAAAAGGGAAAAAAGACAGGCCTAATTGTTATTGGGATAGGAGTGGTGAGTCTCCTGGTTTTAATAGGCATATTTGTGATTCCGCTATTGTTAGCCCCAGCCTCAACCCCGCCTATTACACAGGTATCAACCGCTGTTCCAAATGAAGATCAGATTATTGGAGAAACATTACCCACTGAAACACCGCCTCCCACAGAGACTTCTGAACCGACGATCACCCCAGAGATGATTGAACCAACCCCCACTGAAGTTCCGGTTGAAGTTGCCCCCACCGAGACCCCTGACTCACCAGAAGTGACGAATCCACTGCTGCCTCAGACCGACCAGGTGGCATACGTCGTTGACAATAACATCATCCTGGCCAATTTGGATGGGTCTAATTCAAACCAACTTACCCAGGACAGCACAGAAAAATATAACTTACAGTGGACACCTGAAGGAGATAAGTTGATGTTCATCTCAGGCAACTGTTTACGCGAGATCGAGCCTGAGACTAAAGTGGTTTCTGATATTGTCTGTTTTAAATATGCGAAATCCTTCAAAGATTTCGCTATCACTCGCGACAGTGCTAAGATAGCATTGAGTATAAACAACCAGCTATTCATCGTTCCCTTCGATGTCTCAAAACTCACGGAATCCAGCACGAATGCAAAACTTACTGAAATGGCTGACTGTAAAGAATTTGCGCCTTATGAAAAAAATAGCGTTAAAGGTATGGAATGGTCAGAAGATGGAAATACTCTAGCTATCCACATCATTGGTGTTTTGGCAGATGGCAGGCAGGGCGATATTGTTCAGATCATCCCGGTCGATCAATGTATTCCGAACCCCAAACCTATCGATAATTTCCCCCCACCCCGTTTCGATATTCCAGAATACGAAGATAACCCAACGATCCAAAGATTAAGCTGGGATGGTATTGGCCTTTTTGCCTTGACCAGCTACGTCAGGAATGAAGTTTACGGCAACCTTTATTTTTATAATTCAGAAACCAGGCAAGGTTGGATAGGTAATCCAATCGACGAAAAGTGCTGTTATACCGATCCGGTTTGGAGATTCCAGATGGCAATTACCTTTTCTTCACCTTCCAAGATTTAAGTCAGGGCTCAAACACCCAAAACTTATTTTTTTACGCTCTCTATTCTGATATTGAAGCGAATGCACAAATAACGCCGGTAAATATTCCAGCACTCACAGATCTACGTGCGAATCCAGAACCAGCTATTCGGCCGGTACCCTGACAAAGAACGTTCGCCTTGAGTCAACAAAAGTCGAAACATTACCCCGAGACCCAATTCGGTGGAATTCAGTGATATTGATGGAACCATCGCCTTCTACAATCACATCAATGCATTGACCCAACCTGAACTCTATAATTCTAGACTTCGGTTGTGGGAGAGGTGCCTGGCTGGAGGATCCTGTGGTCTTTCGGCGCGATCTGAGACTGATGAAAGGGAAATGCCAAAAAATAATCGGTCTCGATATCGATCCTCTGGCAGCACAAAACCCTTCTGTAGATGAATTTCACCTTCTTGAAGCAGATACCTGGCCTTTGAGGGAATCAAGTATTGACATCTGTGTTTGTGATTATGTGTTGGAGCATGTACTAGACCCCCAGCCTTTTTTTTCTGAATGCAGGCGGGTCTTAAAACCTGGCGGCTTCCTGGGGATACGGACAACAAATTTAATAAGCTATTTCGGGGTTATTGCAAAATTAATTCCTAACAGTGCCCATGTCCCGATTTTACGACAGGCAAAAGAAAAAATCCGTGAGCAGGATATTTTTCCGACTTTTTATCAGTGCAATACCATTTTCTCGCTCAGGGGCTATTTACGCCGAAATCGCTTCGAATACGCCGTGTTTGGTTACGAAGCGGAACCTGGATATTTGGCGTTTTCTGGCTTTGCATATTTTTTAGGCGTTCTTCACCAAAAGTTGGCTCCTGGAATATTTAAAATCAGGTATCCACGCCTTTGCAAGAAAACTGCCTTAGCTTTTATTCCAACTGGCTAAGTGCTTCGAGAACTTCCGCACTATGGTCGGCTGGCTTTACATTCTCAAACACTTTACGGATATTCCCCTGAGAAGTCGATCAAAAACGTGGTTCTCAATACTCCCTCATACGATTTTCCCATGATCTTCTTCGGTCCCCAGGTGCCGTAAAGGTCACATACGGAATGATCCTCATCTGCCAGCAGTGCAAATGGTAAACCGTATTTAGCTTTAAATTTCTTATGCAATTTGGGCGAGTCCGGGCTGACGCCTAGAATAACCACATGGGCTTCCTGATATTTTGAATAATCATCCCGAAAGTTACATGCCTCCGTCGTGCAACCAGGAGTATCATCTTTCGGGTAAAAATAAAGTATTAGTGGCTTTCCCAGGTAATCGGTGAGTGAATGATTCTGACCGTTTTCATCCTGTAAGGTAAACTTGGGTGCAGGGCTTCCAGTTGAGATGGGCATGAATTCCTCTTTGACTAGTGTAAAAATAGAATAAACGATCCTGGTTAGATTTTAGCCTTGGTTGGACTCTTCCGCAACCTTTTTATGCACCGATGATCAAAAACCTTATTGCATCCAATAAGCGTACGTTAATAAATAAGCGCCTAAAAAAAACAAACTATAAGCAGCAAGTGCGATCATTTTCCATAAAGGTTTCGCGCCAGCAAGAATTCGTCGCATCTGAAAAAGCTGAAACATCCCTAAGGGGAGCAATGAGATGCCTATAAAAAAGGTGAATTTTGGTAGCCCCCAAATCGCCCCAATAAGTCCCGTCAAGAAACCTGCAATGATGGCAAAATTATGTGTGGTTATCCCGATTCTCCAGCCAAAGCGTTGAAAATAATTATCTGCCGGTTTTTCCGGATAAATTTGATAGGATCGCAATTCGTGAACAAGCTGCATGGAGAGGTGAAAGAAAAATAAAGGTAAAAGTATGAAAAGAAGCAGGCGATAATTATCTCCTTTTTGTAAGTGATAGGCAAATGCTGGGATTAGCAAAATCATCCAAAAAGAAAGTAAAAACTCCCCATACCCAGATCGCTCCAATAAGAACGGTGGAGTGGAAAGTAGAATAACAACCGTGAGGATTGATATGATTAACAAAAAACCGGTCAACGAGATTAGCTGATATCTGATTAAAATAACGCTTATGACGGCGGCACCAGCAAAACTCGTCAAGACACCCCAACCGAATACCTTTGCCTCATCAGTCTTCTTGCCGGTTGCCATACTATCATTCACTGCCAGGTCAGTAAAATAAAAATATCTCGAACTGACGCCAGAGAAAAATTTACTTAAGAAGGTTTGACCAAGGTGGACCATGATGATCCAGGATTGACCTAATAAATACGCCCGATAATCAACCGGTTCATTCTGATAATCGATAATGCCTACCCCCAGGCTATAAATTAATATACACGCAAAAAGAGATACAGGCTGTATCGCTTTAAAAAACGAACGAATAATATCCATCACTTACAATAAGCACTCTATTCTTACTTCCGGAAGTAATTAGAAATAAAGAACCAGATGTTTGCGGGTCGTTCTGCCAGCCGGCGTACATAATAAGGATACCAATGAGTACCATAAGGAACATAAATCCGAACTGGATATCCTTCTTTCACCATTTGTTCCTGTAGATCCCGGCGAATCCCATGGAGCATTTGGAACTCGACAGCAGTTTTGGGTAATCCCATACGATTTAACGACTTTTTGGAGTTTTCAAGACGAATTGGATCATGTGACGCAATAGCCGGAATTGGCGGAATCTTCCCATCATCACTGATAGTCGGACAATCCAATTGTTTTGCCCCGTCGAACAGCATCTCCACCAGGCGATCATATGCCCTGTCAACATCATTCTTATCTGGATAAGCAACTTCTGCTGGCTCTTTGTATGCGCCTTTACAGAGGCGAACTTTTCCACCCAGTCTCATAATATTTCGGATATCTTCGTCGCTCCTATACAGATAGGATTGAATCACAAGACCTACGTTGTCCTGATCATATTCCTCCCGCATTTTCATAAATAAACGGATTGTAAAATCGACGCAGGATGAATCCTCCATGTCGATTCGAACGAAATTTTGATACTTTTTCGCATGACGCAAGATCAGGACAAGGTTTTGCTCGCATAATGTATCATCCAACCCCATTCCGATTTGTGATAATTTTACCGATACATTGGACCGAACACCCGATTGGTTAATAACGTCCAATATCTCGATAATAGATTGGGTGGATTTCACAGCTTCTTCCTGGTTGGTGGTGTGCTCCCCTAAATGATCCAGGGTTGCGTTGATTCCTTGCTGGTTTAAATCCTTGATAACCTTGATAGCGTCCTCAAGCTTCTCCCCTGCGATAAACCTTGAGGCAGCATTCCAGGCAATCGGCCAATTCATGACAATATTTTTAGCCCAATCAGCTTTTGACAAGTAAATGAAGAATGATCGAAGCATAAGACTCCCTTTTTACAGACAATTTTAACATATCAAAAATAACCAGGCGCCAGTTAAAAATAATCGTAGATAGAATACTAATAAATGAACGAATCGCCATTTTTGTTTGGCACAATACTTGCATCAAGTATAATTATCTTAATCAAAGGATTTCCAGGCATGCTGATCCAGAGACAATCTCCGACCATACGCCCCTTAACCACTGCTCATTTGGCTCAGACTATGTCTTTGCTCGAATTGAACTTTGATGAGCTTCGGCAAAAAATCGATAAAGAGTTAAATTCGAATCCGGCTTTAGAATTCGTCGAGGAATCAGTATGTCCAACCTGTCACAGACGGGTGACAGGATCGCATCATTGCCCGGTATGCAGCCAACCTGACCTGGAATTTCCAGACCAACCTATTATTTTCATCTCATCGCGCACCGATTTCGTAGAACCTCACCACCAATCCCTGGATGGGGATGCAATGCAGATCGAATGGTTGTCCGTCACCGAAAATTTACCGGCGTATGTGCTCCAACAAATTTCTCCTGAATTAAAACCTCAAGACCGGGCAATCGCTGCACACATTCTAACCAGTATCAATGAGGATGGCCTTTTAGAAACGCCTCTTGCGGAAATCGCTCAGTATCACCACGTGACGGTTTCTCGCGTCCGTCAGGTGCTGAGCCTGATTCAACATGCTGAACCTCTGGGTGTTGGCTCAACCACCCCCCAAGAAGCCCTTATTATTCAACTTGAAGTACTTGCCGAAACTCAGCCTGTCCCTGAGCTTGCGAACACTTTAATTCAAAAAGAGATGAATTTGTTAAGCCGGAAGGCGCTTCAAGAAATTAGTCGAAAATATAAGGTACCAATCCGTGAGGTTGAAAACACTTTCCATTTCATTAGTGAAAATCTCAATCCGTATCCCGGACGTACGAATTGGAATGGAAAAAATTCCATCGATCAAAATCCGACCTACACACAACCGGACATTATCATATCCCGTCTGATTGACTCACCAGATACTCCTTTAATCGTAGAAATTCTTTCCCCTTATGCAGGCAATTTAAGAATCAACCCATTGTTTCGAGAAGCTATTCTTCAAGCTCCTCCCGAAAAATCATCTGAATGGCACACTTCTATCGAATCAGCTAACTTATTAGTTAAGTGTCTGCAGCAGAGGAATCAAGCCTTGGTCCGATTAATGAAAAAACTTGTTGTTATTCAACGCGAATTTATTCTAAAAGGAGATTCCTCGATAAGACCCATCACCAGGGCTAGACTGGCGGACGAATTGGAGGTTCGATGAGTCCACCATATCACGAGCAGTTTCCGGGAAATCACTTCAGCTTCCTAATAAAAAAATTGTACCCCTATCTAAATTATTTGACCGCAGCCTCCATATCCGCGCAGCTCTACGGGATTATATTGAGAATGAATCAAACCCACTCAGTGACACTGAACTGGTTGAGCTATTAGATAAACAAGGTTACACCGTCGCACGGCGTACTGTTGCAAAATATCGCTCGATTGAAGGCATTTTAGCAGCTCGTTACCGTTAACCAGCTCCAAATGTATGAACGATAAAACCCATTTTCAAATCCCATTATTTCGAAAATACCTGATTTCAGATCGAGCCGATCTCGAGCATCTAGTCGACCAATTACCGCTTCCTGGTTTTCTGATCGATGTGACATCCAGGAAAATCCTTTTTTCAAACCATAAAATGGGTGACGTCCTAAACATCCCGCGAGACGAACTTACAAAATATGATTTGCCCGCGTTAATCGATCTTGCAATGGTTCCCAAAACGAAAAACGACCCTTTGCAGCCTGGCAGTTTCACGGTGCTTATCAGGATCAGGTCGCACGAACCTCTACCCGCGATAATGAGCGTAATTGCTGTAACACCTGATAAGAAAGGCTGCATATGCCTGTTTCAAGGAAAATCAATTTCCCAAAATGGTCTGATAGCAACAGATGAACAACCAGGATTGTTGTATCGGTTAATTCACCTTTTAATTAATAATTCTGGAAACCCAATCCAAGATTTGATACACGAAGCAGCCAAAGCCACAGGAGTACTAAATATCGGTTTATACCTGGCTGAAGAAGAGATGCCTGTTTTTCACCTGGTCGAATCAACAGGAGATTCATCGCTTCTTCCAGTAAATATCCCAACCCGGGATATTCCAATGCTAAAAAACATAGTACTTTGGAGTCCCGGTAGCCGGACAATTCCATTATCGAATCTCGTTATCACAGCCAGAACAAAAAAATTATCTTTCCTGGCTTCATTCCCAATTGGTTCACCAGATGCTATCGTTGGTTTCCTCGTTTTCGCAGAAACTTTAAACATCCTGCCTGAGGAGATTTCGGTTTCGGGGGCAGTAATTGCGTCGATTATTAACCTTGCGATTGCCCATAGTTCAATAACACATGAATTACGAGCCAATCTGACCATTGCTCAAGAAAAATTACATTCCCTTTTAATCACAACAGAACATATTCAGGAAGGATTGATCACGATTAGTCCAAACCTTTTCATCAAAGAATTGAATCCTGCTGCAGAGGCGATCTTTGGATACACCACCCAGGAAGCATCCGGCCAACCTGTCGAGCACATTCTTATCGGAAGTGAATCCTTAACCACTTTCCTGGAGGATGCACAGAAAGGACAGAGTTCCCAGCATAAGGATCATCTACGGTTATACCGCCGGAATGGAGAGGATTTTCTGGTGCATTTACGGTTCCTACCGGTCATCAAAGAAGGATCGCTCATGTCAATTGTGATTTTAGTAGATGATTTGAGCGAAAAAGAAAAAATTCACATTCAGACTGAGCAGCTTGAACAAAGAGCATTACTTGGCGAAGTCACAGCAATCTTTGCACATGAGGTGCGAAACCCGATAAACAACATCAGCACAGGATTACAGTTGATGTCTCGCAATCTTCCAGCAAATGATCCAAACCAGGCTGAAATTACACGCCTTGAACAAGACTGCGACCGCCTGGTTGAATTGATGAAATCTGTTTTATCTTTGTCTAAGCCCACCGATTATCATATGATTTCGCTAGATATCGGGCAGCTATTACAACGTATTCTGGACCGAAGGATCAACCGTCTCCAAAATTCCCGCATCTTACTTGATCTGCAAGTAAATCCTGAACCCCTTCTGGTATCGGGTGACCCTCGAGCATTAGAACAGGTATTTAACAACCTTATTAACAACGCTTTACAGGCTATGGGTGAATCGGGTGGAAACCTGGTTGTAAAAATCCACCGAGTCGAACAACCGAATGAAATTCCAGAATTGTCTGAAGCGCAGCCGTTTATTGAGATCAGTATTGCCGACACCGGCCCTGGTATTCCGAAGGATACCCAGGATCGGATATTCCAACCATTCTTCACGACCCGTTCAGGTGGCACAGGTCTCGGTTTAGCAATCGCCAAGAGGATTGTAACCTTTCACAAGGGAAATATCCGTCTTGAGAGTTTCCCAGGAGGTACTGTGTTCTATGTTACACTTCCTGCCGAACGCAAGACTGTTACTCCTCTATGACGATGGCAACCAATTTATAAAATGACAGCCACAATCTTAATTGTCGATGACGAGACCAATGCGCGGCATAATATTGGCGCCTTCCTGTCTTCTATCGGGTACGAGGTTATCGAAGCCTCAACACTGACCGAAGCCCGTGAGAGTATTTTCCGGGGAAATGCAGACATCATTTTATTAGATGTCCAATTACCCGATGGATTTGGGCCAGTATTATTAGAAGAAACCGCTTATCTACTGACCAGACCACCGATCATTCTCATCACGGCGTATGGTGACATCGACATGGCAGTCGATGCCATGAAAAATGGCGCCCATGATTTTTTAGAAAAACCAATCCGATTTGAGCAACTTGAAAAATCAATCCTGCGCGCAGAAGAAATGATTTCCCTGAAAAGGGAGCTAGAACACCTCCGACGCGCGCACAGTGAGGAGCTTGACTTTATCATTGGGAAAAGCTCAATGATGAAAACCCTCCTTGAACAAGCGGCACGAGCAGCTGAGGCTTCTGTCTCCGTCTTAATTACTGGCGAAACAGGTTCTGGAAAGGAAGTATTAGCCCGAGCCATTAAAACTATGGGACCTCGCGCTCAAAAACCATTTATTGACATCAATTCTGCCGCAATTCAACCAACAGTACTAGAATCGGAATTATTCGGGTATGAAGCTGGTGCATTTACTGGGGCAGAAAAAGGAAACCTGGATTAATGGAAGTCGCGGATAGCGGGATTCTATTCTTGGACGAAATTGCCGCTATGCCATTGGATATCCAGGTTAAACTTCTAAGAGCGCTAGAAGAACGCTCCTTTCGCCGTGTTGGGGGTACGAATTTAATCCGAGTTGATGTCCAGGTGATTGCTGCATCTAACCGCGATTTAAAGTGCTTGATGCAGGAAGGCAAATTCCGGGAAGATCTGTTTTATCGTCTGAAGGTCGTAGATCTGCACATTCCCCCACTAAGAAAGCGAATCCAGGATGTGCCAGAATTAACCGGTCTTTTCATCCGCCGAAATAATCTTCAAATGGGGAAAAATATTACGGGGATCACACCCCGGGCGATGGAAGCCTTAATGAAACACAAATGGCCAGGAAATGTCCGTGAATTGAGAAATGTTGTGGAACGCGCAGTGCTATTTTGTGATGAGGAAAAAATCGACCTCGCCCATCTCCCCGCCGACATTACGGATTCTCCCATATAACATAATCATCTTCCTGGCAAATCTTTTCATCACCGCTCCCGATACAAACCTGGTACGGGATTAAAGTGCCGCTAGGTAATACAAGGACTGGAACCTCAACCTTTGCCTGACCCGAAGCATCGGTAGGCGGAAAATTCAAATAAATATTTCGATTGTTGTCTGGAACTTCCACAATTAACTCAACATCATATCCCGCAAGTGGTCGATTGACCTTATCTTTCAAGGCAACCAGGATCGTTTGAGCGAATCCAGGGCTTAAGTATGGATGTTCCTCCCAGGTTTTTACCTTAATGTCTGAAAGTTTACCGGTCGATACTTCCGGATCGGTTCCTCCCAACAATGTAACTTTCGGTTTCTTGCATTCGGGATGCAGGCGAATATAAAAGTATCCCAAGGCTTCGGGCTGTGTTTGTTGCCATGGCACCGAATCCGGCTGGTGTGTTAAGCATAAGTATTGAAAACATTGTCGAAAACCTTCCCCATACTTTTGGAAATGCGTAATCGGAAGACCAGAGATTCCTAATCCCCCATGGCGGTCGATATATTCAAGCAGCGGAACAGGTACATTGAATCCTTCTCCCTCAACTGTCGTAGGTATAAAAACCGCCTGATCCTCTGATTTTTGCGGAGATGGCTCTTCTTTTTGTATCCCGATAATTTCTGGGATAGGTAATAATTTCACGGAATCTTGTGAATTTGGATCCGTTGTCAATACCAGGTTTTTGAAAACCTTTACTTCTGGCATTGTTGGATCCTGCGGCTCAATCACACAATTGATTGGATAGCCAGATAAATCCCTCCCCAACTTATTTACCATGCTTAAATAGGGCTCTGAAACCGGGTTGGCAATATCAAGGAGAGCTGCCTCGTCAGGACCGGGGGAGCAGTTATCCCGGCACATCCAACTCCCATAAGAAAGCAAACGAACCTCACCTTCCTGTGTGTTGATCAACTGGTAAAAACCAACATTTTCAAAAAATTGTTCATAACGTTGGTATAAGGGATTGAAATGCCTTTCCGTAAGAGGTTGACCGGCAACAGGTAGACCGCCAATTTGCGTAAAAAAATTTGCAAAGTCAGGCGATAAGTAATGGCCATTTATGAATAAGGCACCTTCTTCCGTTACCAAAGGTGTTTGTATAGGTGGTTCCTCAACCTGTAATTCTCTGCCCACCGGCCAAAAGCGCACCATCCCGGCATCAATGGATGAGGGATCATAAACCAGCATACCTTTCTCCAAAAATTGGTATCTTTTTTTCACCATATTCCATCATGGGTGATAGTACCGACCCAACAATCTCAGAACCCCCAAGGTTTCGAACAAAAATCCGATAAACCGGATCCAATTCAAATTTTTGACTTTCATTTATTTGCGCTATGTTTTCCAGGCCACAAGCCGTGGTTAGCCACAGCAACGCGCAGAGGCTAACTACGATCAGTAAGTACCTCCTCCGCGATGTGATCTGCATCATAAACAATAAACTCGAACAATCATGCAATTATTTCCAGAGGATTGAGGGCTGGATTGAAACTGGCACAGGAATTGCATCTTTTAGGGCATACCCCACCAAGGATGTTAAATGGACGCTTATCAATCTCTCGAACAGAACCATCGGATTGGATATCATTATTTTCCAGATTTGTTTCATTATCGCCAAACTGACCTTCAATCCTGGTTACCTATATTAAAATCCTTAGGCGCCAGGTGGGTAACGTTACTTTCACATTCAAAAAGAGCAATCCCGGAATTTTTCCTAAATGGTCTGCAATCCCAGCAAATTGAGCCGGTTATCCAAATACACAATTACCAATATAATATCCGGTCTTGGGATGACTTAAAAATCATTATCCAGGCATATGCGAAATGGGGAATCCACTATATCTCCTTTTTTAATAATCCAAATAGTCGATCGTCATGGTCTTCTTCGGAATGGGCTCGCGAGGACCTTGTCGAGAGATTCCTTGATTTTTTCATTCCCGTTGCCAAGTATTCGCTTGATGAAGGAATTTTCCCAGTATTTCCTGCACTGGCACCAGGGGGTGACTATTGGGACCTGGTGTTCTTACAAAATGCACTGCGCGGCTTAAAAAAGCGCAACCGGGTAGAAATACTGGATCAATTGGTATTCGGTTCATATGCGCTATCAGAAGGTAAACCTTTGTCCTGGGGCTGGGGAGGGCCGGCAGCCTGGCCGAATGCACGACCGTATTTTACACCAATAGGGTCTCAAAACCACCTGGGTGTTTGCATTTTTGATTGGTATTCATCGATCATTGAAACCGAGTTAGGAACTCCACGACCCATCCTGCTGCTCCGCGCTGGTGAGGCGTTTCCCCATGGTCTAAATTCAAATGACCAGGAAGTACAAAATCAAGAACACACATTAAAGAATTTAGGGCTGATGAAAGCCTGTGCTCCCAGTTATCACAACCCAACCACCTGCCAGCAGCCAGATGATTATCATTTACCCGATAGCGTTAACCCTAATGTGCTTGCTTGTAATTTTTGGGTTCTCAGTGCCGCAGAGGGCGATCCACATCTAGGCCAGGCGTGGGTAAAACCGGATGGCACCTCCTTACCTATCGTTGAGGCTGTTCAGGAATGGATTCAATCCGGGATAAATAAACCTGAAAACGATTTACAGGAAACCACATCCACCTCAAAATCTCAGGAAAAAGCGGTTTCCCAGTCCACGAAAATTCTTAACCATTATTTGCTCCTTCCCAAATATGGTTGGGGGGTTGCAGATTGGGATTTAGATTCTGTAAGGCCATTCATCCTGGAAGAACAACCCACTGTTGGCTTTTCACTTGAAGAAGCACAGCACTCATCAAAAGTCACCGTTTTTGAGAATAAACCTGATCTCATACAACCGGTCATTCAAAAGTTACAGGCTTCAGGCTGCCAGGTCGAGTTGCTGACTATATCCGGCACAGTTATTGCACCAGAAGAAACAGATATTTAGGTACTATCCCAAATAATTTGGAGAGATCCATGACTGAGCAACTGGTATCACAAACACAGAATTCTGGTATCCATCTCCCTGTTCTAAAAGTTGTTGGTTTGGGCGGTGGTGGTTGTAATGCTATCGAACGAATGATGGCCTTCAATTTGCAAGGAATTGAGTTCATTGCAGCCAATACTGACCGGCAAATCCTGCAATCTAATTCAGCCCCCACAAAAATTCAACTTGGGCCTCTCGTGACCCGGGGGCTGGGTGCTGGTGGCGATCCGATGGTGGGTAAAAGAGCTGCCCAGGAAAGCCGGGATGAACTGGCAGAAGCAATGTCAGGTGCCGATATGGTATTTCTGACCGCCGGAATGGGGGGGGGCACCGGGACTGGAGCGATATCAGTCGCTGCAGAAGTTGCTCGTGAACAAGGAGCCGCGGTAATCGCAATCGTAACCACGCCTTTTTCATTCGAAGTGGGAAAAAGGCAGAAAAATGCTCGTTATGGGTTGGAAACGCTCCGGCATTATACCCATACTTTGCTTGCGATTCCGAACGATCGCTTGATATATGTTGCACCACGCAATCTACCGATGGAAGTTGCATTTCGCCTGGCAGATGATGTGTTACGACAAGCTGTTCAAGGAATTTCGGAGATTATCTTTGAGCCTGGGCTGATTAACGTCGATTACGCTCATGTTGAACGCATGATTCGCCTGGGGGGAGGTGCTTTAATGTCGATTGGCCAGGGACATGGTGATCGCAAGGTCGTCCAGGCACTCGAGCAGGCACTCCATCATCCTCTTCTAGAAGATATTAATCTTGATAATGCTGCAGGTATCATTGCCAATTTTACCGGAGGCGATGATTTAACCTTATCTGAAATCGATCAGGCTTTAAGGTATTTACAATCCCAAACGGGAGATCAAACAGAAATCGTCATGGGAGTGATGCAGGATGCACAAATGACCCATAAAACCCAGGTAATACTGATGATAACTGGACTGGGATCGCCCACCCTCGAGGACGCTATGCGCGATATCCAAAAATCGACTGCTCCTAATCTTGGTGAAAGTTGCCCGGTTGAGACCCAACTTCAACCTCAGTTCAACTCCAAATTAAAACAACCTCTCCAGGCTTCAGCGAGGGCAGTAGAACCTTCTCAATCTCCTGAATACCTGGTCTCTAATTTAAATACTGATGTGCCAGCTTTTCTGCGAAAGCGTTCACGCCTGATGGCGACCACACCTTGACCTGGAAATTAATCATGATAGACCCAACCGCCATAAAAAAAGTCTCGCAGGAAATTTACCGGCGCTTCCCTCAGGTAGCTGGTGTCAAACCTCAAGTGAAAAAACAATCTACCGCAGGTAAAAATGGTGAAACCTACTTATTGATCTACTCAAACCATGGCAAAGAAATTCCTCAAGTCCCCATTTTCACCTTTGTCAGAGTGGTCGTCAACGAAACCGGTCAAATCCTTAAGCTGTCAACATCACGTTAGCTCCAATGGATATGATTAACTTCGGAATTTATTCGCATAATCGGTGGAAATCGATCGCCCGGATCGAGGTCCTGTTTTGGCGTCTATTTGTCTGGTCTCTAAAAACCATGAAAATTTCGCGGGTATTCCTCATTTCAGGTTCGCTTTTATCAGTCTCCCTGGTAATAATTACCATCTTTATCCTTTCGGCGAGGCGAATCTATCCAGTCGTATCTCACCAGGCTCCTATTAATTTATCTTCAGGCCAACGAAACACCCTGCTGGTCATCGTAAGTGAACGAGAGATAGTAAAACCCCAGCTCCGAAGCATCTGGCTGTTATTAGAGCTGCCCGAAAAACATTCCTTCACCCTGATCCCACTTTATCCGGCTGCCGTAAAAAATCACACGGTCCACGACCAGGAATTGGAAATGTTATTTGCCATCAAAAACAATAACAACCTCGACGAATCATTTATCTCTCACTTGACCGAGTTGAATATTTGGTGGGATGACTTCATCCTGATTGATGATTTCATCCTCGGCAGTCTGTTCGAAATGACCAACGGCTCATCAGTTGCCGGTTTCCCGGTGACTGGGGCTGACATCCGAACTGGAAAATATCCTTTAGTTGAAAGTAAACCAGATCAGCTGCAGGTCCAGGTCGAGTTTTTGCAATATTTTTGCCAAAAGATCACGGTAGCGCCATTGCATCCGAATTTTCATGATATGGTCGCCAGCTTCCCTTCTCACGCCCTGACTTCGTTGAATCAAAACGATTTGATGGACCGCTTCACTTTTTTTGATCCAACCAGTAATGCAGTGGATTGTGATTTTCCAACCCTCAACGCGACGAATGACACTGAAAACTTACAGGACTTATATTAGGAGTTAAAATGATAACCTTCCCCCTCCATGACCTGTTATTTTGGATTGCTGTGGTTACTTTTGGTACAGGCCTGATAACTTTACTAGCCGGGATCATTATCCTGGTGATCCGGGTTTCCAGTAGAGCGAAAAATTCCCTGAGCACCCAAACAGCCCAACTCGCTGAAAAAAGTATCGCAGATGACCTATCAGGCCTGATCGGGAATGCATCGACATTACTCGACTCTATGAACCAGCTTGTAAAGACGACCACCGGGATCGGGGTCTTTTTATGCTGCCTGGGTCTGGTCATGATGGTTGCAGCAAGCGTTTTGTTGTATTTCCTCCAAAGTGCGCTATGAACCCCCCTGTTCATTGGGCGCTCGATCTCCACTCAAAATTACCCACCCGAACATGGGCATGGGTCATTGTTGCATTATCACAGGACCCTCTTCTTTGGAGCAACCTAACCAATCCTGACCTGTATAACCCTGCATTAAAAATCCTACAGGAGAACCCGCGTAAACTAACGCCGGCGCGCCTCGGGCTTCTTAGCGCGAATACAAACCTGGAGGTAGACTCGCTCCAGGGGGTGCCAGTATCCGATCTCCCGAAAAAAATTCGGTATCAAATTGAGAGATTTGATCCTTTTACTGATGGCCTGGCTGAACCGAGTAACAATTCCCTTAAGAAGGCTTTGTTTTCTGCATATAAAATCAATGTGGGCATGAAAACCCCTGACATGGGAACATGGCTAGAAGGAAAATTTCTCCACCTTCTCCAGAACTCAAGGTTAGTTCTGGCATGTTTGCTGGAGTTGGTGTCCGATCCCACCGGGCTCTTACAATATATATTAGCAAGAACATCCATCCCTGGTGAATTTGACACGATTCTACAAGCATTTTTTTCTCTACCCCAAGATCCTGAAGAACAACTTCGTTCCCTGCGATTGATTATCCAAGGATTGCCCGACCAAATAAAAATCGATTTCATCCGGTCTCTTGCAAGGCAGCGTCCTGGTCAGGCCGCACAACTGACCCGTGAAGTGAAAAGCTCGCTTGTAAGCGACTCCCTGATGCCAGAAGAAACATTATTCAAAAACCTCATAACGAAAAAACTTGAGTTAGATTTGAACCAGCTTTCTAACCTTCCTGAGGATATTCTGACTTCGATTGAGGAAGCCATTGAGCTTTCAAAAAAGGTTCAGGGACATTTGTCTGCACGATTGGCGCAACAGCTTGCCTCCACCCCGTCTCTATCAGGCGATTCAAATCAAAAAAGGATTTTAGAAGCCTGGAAAAATGCAATCCGGGCCAATCCGAAGGAACCGTTCTACCTTGCTGGAATCCTAAAACTTTTGATCAAAAACAGTCGCCTTGATGAAGCCAAAGCCTGGCTGGATTCATTTCGAGGAGATCCCACTCACCCTCTCATTGTTTTACAATTAGCAAAAATTTTATTCCTGGAAGCTAATCGAAACGGTGCAATCGCACATGCGCTGGCAGCGCAGGCTGGGCAAAACCAGGTACCCCAAGAATACCGGGCTGACTTTCTACTTGATTTATCGACACTCCTGGAGAGCCTGGGCTATCCTCAAGAGGCGCTTCAAGCTCTTGAAATGATCATCGCATCTTACCCAATGGATGCAGATTATCTAGGATTATTATCAAGGATCCAGGGAAAGGCAGAGGTTACTGAGAAAGCGTTCGACTCTGCCATTCTGGCGTATGCTGCCTCACTTGTTTCCGAAAGAGATACAAGCAAGTCATTTTCATGTGACGACAACCAATTGATATTCATCGAAGCCCTGGAAGCCGAAGAAGAATGGTCACACGCCTTTAAAGTACGTTCAACCTGGATGGATAAAAATCCAGATCCCTCCGGCCATGAACTTGCCGCATATGCTAAAAGTGCACTGTTTACCGGTCAAACCGGGATCAGCCTTAATCTGCTCAACCGGGCGATTAACCTGGGAAATGAGGATGCAGAAATATGCGAATTACTCGGTCTTACCTATCAGAAACTGGGTAATTTTTCGAAAGCGATCGAATATTTTGAAAAATCCTGCCATTTAGCTCCTCATCAGCATTCTACCTGGCTACACCTTGCTGAGGCTCATTCAATTAAAGGCGATCCTGAACGCACAATCGAAACCCTGCGAACTGGAGCTTTGGCAGTCCCGGATTCAGCCGAAATTTTGCTTAAACTCGGTCAGTGTAGCACTCAAAATCATGCTCCTTCGCAAGCAATTGTTCCATTACAAAAAGCCGCGAACCTGGTCGGCCTGGATGGCTCTGACCCACAATCCAAAACTATCACAGCAAAGAAGAAAGGTGATGACCTGTTAGTATCAGAGATCGCTTGCACATTGGCTGATGTCTTGCGTTCAGTAGGCAAGGTCAATGATGGTCGACATGTCTTAGAAAAAAGCTTGCAGCAGGTAGACGGTGGAATCCAGGAATTACCAGCATTGTTCTCAGCTTATGCAGAATTCCTTAAAGAAAGTGGCGATTATGAACATGCCATCCCACTATTGGAACGATTAATTGAGGGTTCGCCTGAAAACCTTGAGTACCACTTGTCATTAAGCCAATCTTTACTGAGCGTTCCTGATCAGCCTGCAGGGGCCCTCCAGGCCCTTCCTTTACTCTCTACCATCTTGGAAAAAACAGAAGACCCAAACCAGGTGTACCTTGCCGAAACATTCCTGGCTGAGGCATTTTATAAGGTTGGGAACCTGGAGGCTTCAAAAAGTTATTATCAAAAGAGTCTAAAATCACCGCGAGCAAAAACGCCAAATTGGCATCAAAAAATCACCTTCGGATTAGGAAAGGTTAACTTTGCGTTGAATGAAGTGGAGGCTGCTCTAGCAGCTTTCCAGGAGGCAATTCGGTCAAACTCAAGCAATGCGGAAATCAACCGTTGGCTTGCTGAAAGCTACATGGCTGTCCACCTTTATGAGGAATCGATCACTGTTGCCCAGCAGGTCATCCACCAATCTCCTGGAAATGAAGAGATATTGCTGTGGTTTACCGATTTTGCCAGGCGTATTCAGACTCAATCCGGCTTGAAACAGGAGAATGCAATCCAGGACGCAATCCGTTTATTGTTGCGAACCATTCAAAATGGTGCAGAGAAACCAGCCTTATGGCTGAGGCTAGGCGAATTGCATTTATTAGATCGGGATGTCCTGGCTGCCTTTGCAGCATTTGGTAGGATTTTAGACTCGCCTGCGTCTACCCGTCAGGAATTATTTAAGAAACTATCGCACCTTTTTACTGCTGGGAAACTTTTAATAGATCAACGGGCTTATGAGGAATCAATCGCATTTCTTGAGCCCGCTGCCCTGCTTTCTGTCGAATTAAACGTGGACCAGATAGATTCAGAACCTTTTGATGCATCAGATATCCAGCCGATAGATATTCTTAACCAACTGGAAGAAGCCTACCTGGCTACGGACAACCTTACACCTTCTGTCGAAATTCTTCGGAAAATAATCAATCTGGATCCTCGCAATCCGGGACCCTATATCCGCCTGGCAGAACGTCTTTACAGCCTTGGATTGGTCCAAGAAGCGATCAGCTGCCTGGAAACGGCGACAGATCTTCAACCGGCAAATCTCGACCTGTATAACAATATCATCTGGATTTATTCTCTTTCAGGCGATCTGGTTTCTGCCTTGTCCGTTGCAGAAAAAGCAAGTCAAAAAGCCGAATTGAAACAAGACCATGCTAAAGCGAATTTATACAGGTACTTGTCAGCAGAAATCGCTCGGTCGATCTTTGCCACAGATATTGCGAAGAACTTCCTGGAAAATAAAATTAATAGTCCTTCGAATGACCTCGAATTAAAATATCGCCATCCTCAAAGCAGAGCTCAATCTTGAAACAGCTCATGATCCAATATCCGTGAATGAGCTGGCAGGGCTTGAACAATTCAATGCCCATTTCCCACGCCTGGTCGCACTAAAAGTACGTCTTGGCCTTGTTAATATATCTCCATTTCAATTAGATATCCTTACAAACGAACTCAAACAAAACCTCGAACCGGCCGCATCAACCAGAAGGTTTGGGAATGCTTATGCTTACTGGGAAAAAATTGCTCTGCACCGCACTCTGGCTGAAGCAGCGCTTCTCCTGGAAGAGTGGGAGGCATGTGTTCATCAACTTGACACTTTGATAACCTCATCTCCAAATGAGCCATTCTCGAATTTTCAATTTGCTCGATCTATAGTTTTCCGGGCAGAAAGGCAGCACTACTATAATCAGATCGATATCGTTGCCAGGGCGCCTGGTGATGATTTCCTACAAGAAGGCGCATACCATCTCTTTTTAACAACCATTGATAAAGCACTTCGACGGCTCAGTGATTTCAACATCGATCACCAACCTGATATTCCAGGCATTACGATTAACCAGACAGCGCAATCTGCAATCCTTCACTGGCGAGATCGAGGGATCCTTGCCTTCAAACCAACGTATCAAACTGTTATTGCTTTCGAAAATCGAGTAAAAACTACTGCTGACAAAGAGGCCTTGTTGTTAGCATCGCTTGCGATCTCCGAAGGAGAAATATGCCAGAAAATCCTTTCCAATCCAACCAACGATATCCGCCTCAACATTATTATTGCATTGGTTCAAGAACAAAATAAACCTTGGGAAGCATTAGAAACTATCTGCCAGGTGTACGATAAATTAACCGATCCTTCATCCACTAATCCAACCAATTTGCCCGTCGTTTATTACCTTTTATCTCGCTTATCCATGCGCACCGGAGGGCAAAATCGCTTAAACATTCAGCCCACAGTTGCTCTGGAAAGAGCTTTACAGGATTACGCTGACGAACCCAGGTGGCATGCTTCCCTGGCACATATTTTATTAATGTTGAACAGTGGTGGTCAAGAACCTCTCCTGATTGAGCGAGCCCGCAATCATCTTCAAACAGCAATAGAACTGGAGCCCGAGTACGCCGGTCATCACCTCGCCCTCGGAAAACTTTTCTTAGACCAAGGCCAGGGATCTCGAGCTGCAGAATGTTTTCAAAATGCTTGTCGGCTTGATCCGGCACTCGGGGCAGCCTGGCTTGAGCTGGCCAACATCCAATATATCGAGGGACAACTCGACGACGCAGCCAATAGTGCAACCCAGGCTATCGAAAATTCTGCAGATCCAGTTGAGGCGCTGGTTGTTCGAGGAAAAATCGCCCTCTCTTCTGGAAATCCGCGGGGAGCTCAAAGCCGGGCTCAAAGTGCATTAAAACTTGCACCGAATCATTTAGAAGCCCAGCAGCTTCTTGCTCGCTCGTTGAATGCTTTAGATCAACCTGAAGAGGCGATCGAGATCATGGCAAAGGTTATCCCCCAGGTAGAAAAACCTTTACCACTCGAAATCGAACGCTCCAGGTGGTTGAGCGAAGCTTCACCCACCCAGGAAGCCGTGCTTGAACTCCGCTCTCTGGCTCAACGATACCCCCAGGAACCACTTTTCAAAGCTTTATTAGCAGAAGTTTTATTAAAGCTGGGACAGATGGAGCCGGCAATTTTATCAGCCCGGCAGGCCTTACAGGATCATGATATGGGTTTGTCCGCTGAGGACCAATCCAGGCTTTATTTGATACTCGGATGCTACTACCGGGAAAATGGACAGCTTGACAGCGCCATCCACCAGCTAAACCAGGCTATCGATTGCAATCCCAGGAATTTAGAAGCCCATCTAGAATTGGGTCGAACTCATCAGGATCGCCGGCAATTTTCCCTGGCTGTGGCTGCCTACCAGGGAGCGATGCAAGTTGCAGGACCGGATTACCGTCCTTATTTCATGGCAGGTCTGGCATTGAAAGAAGCCAAGGAATACCAGGCAGCGGAGGAAATGCTTCAAAAAGCAGTGGAAAAATCACCCGATAATCCAATTGTTCACCGCCAATTAGGAGCTGTAATCGCATTGAACCTGGTACATAACCGGCGTACGACGTCATTTCCAGCAAAAACCGTTTAAGTCGCTCTCCACCTCCTGAAAAAGCATAAAGAGAGAATCCTTCAATGATTTCGCGTGAAAATTACCTGACCATCATAAATAAGTCTTTAGAACTAAATGAAATAAAATTTGCACGGGATGCCATTCTTAATTGGTTGGCTGCTTTTCCAGGTGACTTGGAAGCAGGATGGTTGTACGCAAAATCATTGATCCAGGATGGTAAACCAGCCAGGGCAGTGCCCATTCTCCGGAGTCTGAGCGATACAGATCCAGAATATTCGGAAGTCGTTGAGACTCTCAAGGCATGCATCAAGAGAACCAACCCCGAGCAAAAATCGATTCCCTTAACATACTTCAACACTTTTGGTTATGCCTTACAGGGTAAGGGATTAAGCGATACTACAATTGATGAATGGGGGATTTTACTTTGGGAAGCCAGGAAGGCGTTAATAACGGGGAAAATTTCAGAAGGCCTGGCAATAACGGAGGAGTTATTAGCGAATAACCCGCCGAATCCGCTGATCCCCATTACTTATATTCGTTTGAAGGATCTCGACCCAAGACCTGCTCTCGATTCCAACCTGAGGCTACTTGAGGACTTTCACAAGCGCTGGCCAAATTGTCTGTTCATAACACTTAAATTGGCAGATAGCCTGATGTTCTGGGGTGATCACTCTCGTGGCCTCTCACTACTCCACCAGGCGGTTTCCCGCGACACAATAGCCCAGGTACCCGCGCGTATTTGGGGTCGTAACCATCGTTATCAAAATCTTTGGCCCGAAAATTTACGATTGTCACTCGAGTCGCCAATTCCAGCCTCCATCATGACTGCCATCGGGTGGAACAGCCTTCCTGCAGGTGAAAGAATTGGCCCGGCAACCTCGACAACAACATTGTCAGGATCTCAGAATGGAAACCTGGACGAACAAGAAGGGGACGAGGAAAAGCCACCTCTAGATAGCGATGAGGCACGACAGGAATTAATCCGGACAGAAAAACAGGTAGGTTCAACATCGCTTCCATTTTCTAATAACCGGACACCAGTTTATGTGGTTTTAAGCATAAAAAAGGCTCTGGAAGATAAATTCGGTATCGCGGCAGCAGCTCAGATAATTCAAAAGGCTTCAGACCTTGTCCAAACGATGAATAAGATGACCGGCTGGAAATCACTGCTGTTTCTGGCTGACTCTCCAACCGCATCAAACCTTCCACAAGTAAAACCTGCGCGCGTGAACGATCCCTGGGGTATTAAATTATCACTGGTTGATTTAGAAAATCAATTAGCATCTATTGGACAACGCATTGGAGCGTTGCTAATTGTCGGCGGTCCGGATATCGTTCCGTTTCACCAATTACCGAATCCTGTGAGTGACCCAGACGAGGTCGTTTTTTCTGATAATCCTTACTCAACCCTGGATGAAAATTATTTCATACCAGAGTGGCTTGTTGGCAGATTGCCTGATGGAGAAAAACTGTTACCAGGTACTGACTTTGCCTCCCCATCTTTGCTCCTCGAGCTCATCCAGCGAATTGCCGAACGCGCTCAGGCACAAGCTCATTGTTCAGCGAATCGTAAAGGTTGGTTCAATCCTGTAGCAGGATGGTTTAAAAACCGCCAGAAGGGAAATCTACCAAGTTTCGGATATAGTGCAGAGGTCTGGAATTCCATTTCAGCATCGGTTTTTGCACCCATCGGTAAACCAAATAACCTGTTTGGTTCTCCCCCGTATGGTCGAAACTACATTCCGGTCATTAGGCAGACGAATAAATGGTTTCATGTTTTCAGTGCCAAAGGCTCCACACCTTACCGGTTTAAAAACCCCCCAAAAATAAAAGCTTGCCTGGCCTATTTAAATTTACATGGGTTAGAAGATGCCCCTGAGTGGTTTGGACAGCGCGACCCCAATAGCACGAACAACGCCCCAGATTATCCAGTGGCATTAAATATACAAGATATTGAATCTCAAGCGAAACATGGAAAATCTGCGATTCCACAAATTGTCTTTAGTGAAGCGTGTTACGGCGGACATATTCTGAACAAGTCTAAAGAAGAAGCCATTTCTATGAAGTTACTTTCATCTGGAAGCATGGTTGTGATCGGATCAACAGGCATGTCCTATGGTTCAATCAGCACACCATTAATTGCTGCTGATTTACTCGCTCATAGTTTTTGGCTTTTCCTTAGAGAGGGTCTAACAGCCGGTGAAGCCTTGCAGCGTGCGAAAATCCACATGACCCAGACTATGCATGCTCGCCACGGTCACCTGGATGGCGAGGATCAAAAAACGTTGATTTCCTTTGTCTTATACGGGGATCCGTTGGCGATTCCCACGAATGTGAACCAATGCCCTCTACCTCCCAGGCGACCATCTGCAGAATTGAAAAACCTGAAAACAATTAGCGACGATCTTGGCTCTGAAGAAATCCCGCCTGATCTAATGTCTCATGTAAAAAAAGTGGTTTCCCGATACCTGCCTGGTATGTCAGATGCTAAATATATCTATAGGCTTGAGGAAATTAAGTCAAGCAACGGTCAACAAAAATTCGCAGTGTCTGACCGGAATCCAAAATCCACAGAGACCAAATACCAGAGGATTACCCTGAGTAAACAATTAACCCGCGCCAACCATGTGCACAACCAGGTTGCGCACCTGACCTTTAACCCCAGGGGAAAGCTGATCAAGCTGGTGATTTCACGGTAGGTTAAACCTCCTTTCATCTTTAGTTAAAAGGGTTATGGTATATTTAGACCTCAAACTTTAGCTTTGTGGTCTTAATGAGAAACCGGACAACCTTTTCAGCACTTAGATTAATTTCCCTCGTCCTTTTGATTCTGGCGTTAATCCTGACAGCGATGCAGCTTGTACGCTTTAGTCGGGTACGCGCCAATTTACCCTCGGGATTGAAAGTAGCCGGCGTTCCTGTCGGTACCCTTGACCGGCAATTGGCAGCCCAACGCTTACTGGAAGTTTATTCGTACCCAATTGAGCTTCGTTACAACGGGGCGCCAATCCAAATGTCACCCAGTTCGGCTGAATTTCAGCTCGATACCGATAAAATGCTGGCTATTGCCGATATGCAGCGAACTCAGAAACCCTTCTGGACAGAATTCTGGGATTTTATTTGGGGCAGGGCGTCAACGCCGGTGAGTGTTCCTCTCAGCCATTCATCCTCGGAAGCGCGCTTACGATTGTTCTTAGAAGAGATTGCCCAACGCTATGATATTCCCCCAGTCCCTGCCCAACCAGTTCCTGGAACTGTTAATTTTGGACCCGGCACCAACGGTAGCGCGTTGAATATGGATGGAGCAATCTTATTAATCGAAAATGCGTTGACATCCCTTTCAAATCGCACGGTTGATCTGCCCATCGAAAGAACCTCACCACCCCGACCAACATATAAAACCTTGGATGTTCTTCTCCAACAGACGATCAAAGTGTCGGGATTTGATGGATTGGTTGATATTTACTTATTAAATCTACAGAATGCCCAAGAATTGCACTTTGCATATCAAAATGGTGAATTACTCCCGGTAGAACCTGATATCGCGTTTACTGCATCATCGATTATTAAAATCCCTATCATGGTATCTGTTTACCAACGAGTCGATGACCCGGATGAAGAAACACTCAAACTGATGGAAGATATGGTCGACCGGTCAGGGAATGAAGCTGCAGATTGGTTGATGGACCGTGTCATGGAACAAGGACGCGCTCCGTTAACCGTCAGTGAAGATATGAAAACCCTTGGCCTGGAGAATACCTTCCTTGCGGGATATTTTTCTATTGGATCGCCCTTGCTACAAACCTTCCAAACACCTGCGAACCAGAGAACCGATGTGAATACAGATCCGGACCGTTACAGCCAGACAACCGCTTCCGATATTGGTATGTTGCTGGTTGACCTATATCAATGTGCCGAAAATGGGGGAGGCGCTTTGAGATCTGCATTCCCAGGGACCATCACCCAGGTAGAATGTCAGAGCATGATTCAATACCTGGTAAACAACCGTTTACCATCATTGTTAACCGCAGGTCTTCCTGAAGGCACCGGGATAGCTCACAAACACGGGTGGGTGTCAACGAATGGGATTATTAACACTGTAGGAGACGCTGGAATCATCTACTCACCTGGTGGTAACTATGCCTTGGTAGTCTTTGTACACCATCCCGAACAGGTCATATGGGACTCAGCATCCACATTGATAGCCATGCTTTCACAGGCCGTTTATAATTATTACAACCTTCCCACTCGATAGATTTTACACATCAAGGCGCCTGTCTGTACGAAATAACAGGTGTAGTATAATCAGCAGCAGCCTAGGCTTTTCATAAGGCGGTTGGTTCACAATGTTTTGAGTCAGCGTAAGAAGCCCCCGTAGCTCAATGGACAGAGCACCTGACTTCGGATCAGACGGTTGTGGGTTCGAATCCCGCCGGGGGCGTTGCTATTAAAACAAAATAACCATTAAAACGGGAAAACATTATGTCGCCAACAAATTCTTTACCACGTTCTACACCTGAGCATGAAGGTGTTACATCCACTGCTATATCCGTGTTTACTGACACGCTCAGTAATGAAATCCAGTACATCCACAGCTTTATGCTCTTACGGCATGGCTCTGTGATTGCAGAAGCCTGGTGGCATCCCTACAGACCCGAATTACCTCATGTCCTTTTCTCCCTGAGCAAGAGTTTCACATCTACTGCCGTCGGATTAGCTGTCGCTGAAGGTCGGCTCAGTGTAGATGATCGGGTATTATCTTTCTTCCCTGAAGATGCGCCTGAAAAGATCAGCAACAACCTCGCAGAAATGAAGGTGAAGCATTTATTATCGATGTCGACAGGTCACAAGCAGGATTCAACCGAACGAACCATGCGTTCCCGCAATCCTTTTAAAGGTTTCTTGTCCATGCCGGTAAAACATGCTCCAGGTACTTTCTTCGTTTACAATAGCGGGGCGAGTTATATGCTGGCAGCTATCGTACAAAAATTGACCGGCCAGACCTTGATCGAATATCTCACCCCACGTCTTTTCGAACCCTTGGGCATTGTAGGAGCCACGTGGGAAAGTCATCCTAATGGTGTCAATTTTGGCGGGTGGGGTCTGAAAATCAAAACTGAAGAGATTGCCCGTTTTGGACAGCTTTACTTACAAAAAGGGATCTGGAATGGACAGCGCCTCTTAACGGAGGATTGGGTGGCAGCCGCGACCTCAAAGCAAGTTTCAAACGAGGGTAATCCTAATGTAGATTGGACACAAGGGTATGGCTACCAATTCTGGCGCTGCCGCCATAATGCATATCGTGGGGACGGTGCTTTCGGACAGTACTGCATCGTCATGCCCGATCAAGATGCCGTGTTAGCAATAACTGCTGGCGTGCCAGACATGCAGGCTGTTTTAAACATCGTCTGGGAAAAGCTTCTTCCTGCGATGGATAAGAAACCAAAACAACATTCTGAAGTTGCCTTTTCAACCCTGGAATCTAAATTTAAGCAACTACAGATCAACCCTCCTCAAGGTGCTGCCAAATCAAAAATGGCATCCATGGTCTCTCAAAAGGTATACTCGTTTGAGCCCAAAAATTTTGAGGCTCTTAAGAATATTTGCTTCGACTTCGGTAAACAATCCTGCACTATTACCTATACCCTTCTGGGTGGAGGCAAAAGGCGTGGAAAGCACCGCCTGACCTGTGGGTATGGGACTTGGGTTGATGGTTCGTCAGTTCTAGAATCCCCCGTTCCAGAGCGGGTCGTTGCCAGTGGCGTCTGGACATCAGCAGACACTTTCACTGTGACCATCTGTCAATATGAAACACCATTCATAATCACGATTACCTTCAGGTTCGACGGTGATCGTTTATTCTATCAATCGATGGCTAATGTCTCGTTTGGACCGCAGGAAAAACCTCGGCTTATTGGAAAATGTGAAATTAATACTTGATCCCGATATGTAGCGGGTAAGAAAGACAGAGAGCTTGCAGGCTCGAGAATCATGCAAAAATTGACGATGCGTGAAAGGATCCTGGCTGTAGTCAAGGGAATTGAGCTAGATCAAGTTCCCTTTATCTTGTATGATGGCATTTTCCCTACCCAGGAACTGATCTCTGTCCTGGGGAATGATCGTTTCGGGTTGATGCGTTGGTCTGAAGTTCACCGCGTTGAACATCCGCATTGCCGTTTTGTAACGGAAGATTATTATTTAGGCACAACTCACTGGCAAAAAACCACCTTGCACACACCTAAGGGCTCGATTTATGAAGAACGTGCATTTGAGCCAGTTTTAAACAGCAGCTCGGTGCGCAAGCACTTCCTGGAGGAAAAAGAGGATTATGAAACCCTCTGGGCTTATTTAAATGATTCGGTTTTATTGGCCGATTATGAACGCTTCTGGCGCGACCAGGCCGAATTAGGTGACATGGGTACCCCTCTGGTGGCTGTGGAACGTACCCCTTACCAACAAATGTGGATTATCTGGGCAGGCTTGGATAATTTGTCATACCATTGGGTTGATTATCCAGACCAGGTCGAACATACGTTAGAAATGTTGGCTGATCGGGAACATCGCCTATGCGAAATCGCCTATTATTCGCCAGCTTCTTTCATCGATTTTCCGGATAATATCACTGCAGATGCAATTGGACCTAATCGCTTTAATACCTATTGCGTTCCCTTTTATGATAAGCTGGCAAATATGCTGGCGGAACAAAACCGCTTTGTTTTCTCACACATGGATGGAAATCTAAAGCCGCTTTGGCAAGCAATTGCAGATTCGAAATTATCGGGGCTGGATTCTTTTTCCCCGGCGCCGGATAATGACACCAGCGTTGCTGAAGCCGTCCAGCTCTGGCCTGAGAAACGTTTGTTTGTAAATTTTCCTTCATCAGTTCACCTGCGTCCTCCTGACCAGGTGCGCTCTGAAGCCGAGACAATTTTAAGGACTGCCGGGCACACCGGCCGCCTGCAAATCCAAATTTCTGAAAATGTCCCCCCCTCTGTCTGGAGAACCAGCCTCCCTGAAATCGTCGATGCGATTCAAGCCTTCGGTAAACCCTGACCCTTTTTGATTGCTTTGCCCACGTACCACATCGTGCGATCTGGATAGACTTTGCCCTCTCCCACTCATTTATATTTTTGCTGGCACCCGAATAATTCATAATATTTCTTTGAAATCCCTTTGACAAGGAAAAACCAGGAGACAACATGGGCTACTTCGTCGCTGACCACAATGGCACTCCCACGATTTTCAAGGACGGAAATCCAATTTTTTATGGCCTGATGTGGGGATCTGCTCCATCCCCAGGACAGCTATACCTTAAAGGAATGTGCCAGGCGTTTCTCCGAAGCCGGTATTCACTTTTACACCTTCGATATGGGAACGTCAGGCAATCCTGCTGACTGGTGTGGCCCAAACCCGAATTCAAACACCCACTTTGATTTTTCGACCCTACCCCAGCGTTTCGAACAGGTTTTTGACGCCGATCCCCTCGCCAACTTTCACCTGCGAATTCACCTTGAAATGCCTGAATGGTGGCAGAATATGTATCCCACGGAATGTGAGGTGCTTTCTGACGGTAAACGCATGTCCCAATCCTTTGCCTCTACCATCTGGCGAGAACAGGCGAAGGACTTTCTCAAGGCGTTAATCGATTCTCTGAAGGAAACTGGTCTTTTCGAACGCGTGGCAGCTTATCAAGTAGGTACCGGCACCACTGGTGAATGGGTCAAAGGTCCTGGCGCAATGGGATTGACCTGTGGTGATTACAGCAAGCCAATGCAACAACATTTCCAAGCTTGGTTACGGAAAACCTATAAAAATAACACCACATCCCTGCAGATGCACTGGGCTGACCCTGTCATCACATTTGATACAGCCAGGGTACCCTCACCTGATGCCCAATTTAATACCAAGTTTTTCACCTTCCGAGACCCTCAAAGGGAACAAGCCGTCGTTGATTATTACCGGTGCTTGGCGGAATTAGCAGCCGATCTCTGCATCGATTTTTGTTCAACGATAAAAGAGGCAACTGGTGGCCAGGCGCTCGCAGGAGCTTTTTATGGGTACTTAATGGAATTGGCCTGGAATGCCGGCTTCTTTGGAGAAGGCCTGGACAGCGAATTTTCCACGTACCAACGCAGTGGCCATTTAGGCTTATCCAAGGTGTTACTATCCCCACAGGTCGATTTCCTGGTAAGTCCGTATTCCTATGGATTTCGCGGGATTGGAGGTGACGGTCCGGCGATGCCTCCATCAGAATCTTTGCGAATTCACCGTAAATTTTACGTCTATGAAGATGATTCGCGAACCCACCTGACCCATCACGACCATCCCAATTATGGTAAAGCTGTCACCCTTCAGGAAAGCCTGGCAATTTTGAAAAGAAATTTTAGCTATGTGGTCACTCACGGTCAGGGGATGTGGTGGTTGGCAGGCGGCAGCCCTCAAACACCTCACATTGACCTGAGTCATCAGGGTGAGTTCCGAGAGCTGATCAGGCAATTCCAGGATATTGGAACTTTTGCCCTCAATCTGGATCGCTCTCCTAGTGCTGAAATTGCTGTCCTGCTCGATACGGAAAGTTTTTATTATGAATCGTTAAAAAACAACCTGGACCTCCCATTGATTTTCCAACAAAAACTTTGGGGATTAGCCCACCTTGGCGCGCCTCATGATGTTTACCTGCTTCAGGATTTTATCGAAGAGAATCTTAAGCCCTATAAGCTGTACATATTCTTGAACGCCTTTCATCTCGATGATGCCAGGCGAATCGCATTGTGTAAACAAATCAAGCAACAAGGACGCGTTGCTTTGTGGCTATATGCGCCAGGTTACTTGAATCAAACAGGCTCTGTACAAAATATGACCGATCTGACTGGCATCCATTTTTCTTCTGGCGATCATCCTTGGGGTCCCTTGATTCATCTGACGAATTTGGAACACCCGATCACCCGGGATTTGGCTCAGGATTTAAATTGGGGGACAAATAATTTATTAAGCCCAATCTTCCACGTCGTTGACGAATCTGCAACAGTCCTGGGAAATGTCGTTTATGCACAAGGTCGTTGCCTGCCCGGGTTTGTTATTAAAGAATACCCAGAATGGACGTCGATCTATTGTGCGGCGCCGAATCTTCCAGCACCGGTATTGCGCGGCATTGCGCGTTTTGCTGGAGTCCACATTTACAGCGACGCCGGCGATGTGATATATGCCACACCTCAATTGCTTGCCGTCCATACTGCCACAGGAGGTTCCCGAACCTTCAAATTGCCCGTGAAATCAGGAATTATTTACGAATTGTTCGACAACTTCACCGTTCTTAATGACAGTGATGATTTTCAAATAAATATGTCGTCGCCGGCAACCTGCCTTTTTTATACAGGCAGCCAGGAATTACTTGGCCAGCTTCCAGGGTTTCATGTTTAGAACTGTAAATATTTGTTCGAATTGGCGATTGACACCCTATTGTTGTAGGTTCTATAATATAATTCTATGGGCAAGTTCTCGAGCCTCGTTTCATGCAAAGGCACGATGATCATCTACCCAGTTCATTTATCTTCACTTAAAAAACAGAAAGGAGGTCAGCTTCCCCAGACATCCTACACCTTCTCTCCCCTTCAACCAATAAAGTACCATCCGAATAATTTCTAGGAGGAATAAATGTCTACAAGAAAAATGACGAGGCGTGAGTTTTTAAGGGTCGCAGGTTTGGCCTCGGGAGCCGCAGTTTTAGCGGCATGCGAACCCTCTGTTGTCACCGAAGTCGTGAAGGAAACTCAGCTCGTTGAAATCGAAACAACGAAAATCGTCACCGAAGAGAAAATCGTTGAAGTGACGCCGACCCCCCCGCCGGATATTGTCACGCCGCAAGGTAGGATAATGCCCGCTGATGCCGCACCACTTGAGATGCAAATCTATCGTGAAGCTGGAGCAGAGCCCAAGCACATGGACTGCGCTCGTGACATCTACAGCGCGGGTGGCACCAACCTGCTGAACGAGCCCCTGCTGCGCAACGACGAGAACATCCTGACGGTGCCAGCCCTGGCCGAGTCCTGGACTCCGGGCGATAAAGCCGTCTACTGGGATTTTGTGATCCGCCAGGATGCCAAGTGGAGTGATGGAAACCCGATCACGGCAGATGACGTGGTTTATACCTACCAGCACATGTCGAATCCTGCACTCGCTAACCCTTGGATTTGGTTCTATTTCGACATCAAGGGTGTCATGGATTACGCTACAGGCGCTGCCGGTCCTGAAGCATTGGGTGTTGAGAAGATCGATGACCGCACAGTACGCATTTACGGCCAATACGGTTCCATTCCCTACCTGCCTGCCTTGCTCTCGTACCAGGCTGCTGTGACCGTTCCTAAACATGTAGCCGAAGCCAATCCCGAGCACTGGGCAGATGCGGTCGAAACTATGGTTTCCGGCGGTCCGTATAATGTTACATCGTGGGAGCACAATAAAGAGATGGTTTTTGAAGTTAACCCGCTGTATAACGGGCCTCACAAACCCGGCATCCAAAAGGTCATCATTCCCATCATCGCCGCTGGTGCACCGGAATTCATCCCCTGGCAGAACCAGGAGACCGATCTGATGCATATTGTTGATCAAACCGTACTGCCGGCTGTACGAGCTGATCCGATGTTGAATCCATTGCTGCATTTCTTCAACAACTTCCAGAGCACGTACATCTCCTTGAATACGTATAAACCTCCTCTGGATAACCTGAACTTCCGCAAAGCCCTGGCGCACTCAATCGATCGTGATACGTTGTGTCAGTCGGTTTTACAAGGAACTTATGTAGCCGGCTACTCGATGCTGCCTCCTGGCTTTCCGGCTTACAATCCCGAATTGAAAGAATTGCAGAAGTTCGATCTCGAGCTGGCAAAGCAGTACCTGGCAGATTCCGGTGTTGACCCGGCCTCTGTCACCATCGAGATTTATTCAAATGCTCGCGATGCGATGGTAGAGTTTGTCCAGCAGCAGTGGATCAACAACCTGGGCATCAAGGTAAACCTGAACCAGCTTGAAGGTGGTGTTTGGGGTCAAAACCGAGCCGACCACGTGATGGATGCATACCGAGGTCCTTATGAATACGACTTCGTCGATCCATCCAACATGCTTACCGGTCTTTGGCGCTCCGTGGCAGCCCCTGAAGGCAAGTCAGAACCCTGGGGGTCGCCTCGCCACCCGTGGAAGAGTGAACAGTTCGATCAACTCGTCACCGATGCGGGCAGCGAAGTGGATGTCCCCACCCGTCTGAAGATGTTCCAGGACGCTGAGAAGATCCTCTGCGATGAAGTCGGCGGTGTCTTCCTGGCACACCAGGTAGTCTTCCAAATTTGGTGGCCATGGTTGGTTGGCATGGCTGCAAATACAGAAGGCAATGTCGTCTTCCGCTGGCTGGATATCGCTCGCTTCCAGATGTATATCCACAAGGATGTCGATCAACTCAAAGAACAATACAAATTGTGAACTTCTTTGAATATGCATTGTGTCCACACCGGTGGTGTGGACACAATGCCATTTATAAGGGGTTACCAGCATATGCCAAATGAATCCAAGCCGTTAATCGAGGTGCGGGGGTTAAAAACCGAATTCAGGCTCAGCCAAAGAACCGTTCATGCCGTAAATGGCATATCATTCATCCTGAATGAAGGGGAGGTCTTAGGCGTTGTCGGCGAGTCTGGATGCGGTAAAAGTGTCACAGCGCTTTCCATCATGCGTTTGATTGATGATCCCGGTAAAATCATTGCTGGAGAAGTCTGGTTTCATGATCAAGATCAACCGGTCGATCTGCTGTCGCTGCCCCTAAACCAAATGCAGAAGATCCGCGGCAATAAAATTTCGATGGTTTTCCAGGATCCGATGACTTCCCTCAATCCTGTGATGACCATTGGCAGCCAGATAGCCGAGCCATTATGGATCCACAGGGGAATGTCAAAAAAAGATGCAGAAGATAGTACGGTTAAATTATTAGAGCGCGTGGGAATTCCAGAAGCTAATCTGCGTTATAAAGAATACCCTCACCAGTTTTCGGGTGGGATGCGCCAGAGGGTAATGGTCGCCATGGCGATTGCCTGCCATCCTAAGCTGGTCATTGCTGATGAGCCCACCACGGCTCTAGATGTGACCATCCAGGCTCAAATTCTAGATCTGCTCAAACAATTGAAAGATGAAATTAACACCTCGGCGATCATTATCACTCACGATCTTGGAGTTGTGGCTGAGATGGCGAATCGCGTAGCGGTCATGTATGCTGGTTTTATTGTGGAGAACGGCGCGGTGGAGCAAATTTATGAGGCACCGTTACATCCTTATACGATTGCGCTCATGGGCTCAATACCTCGCTTACACCACTTGCCAGAACGCCTGACGACCATTGAGGGAGCGCCTCCAAGCCTTACCACCGAAATTATTGGATGCCCTTTCTACCCGCGTTGTTCAAGCAGGATTTCCCGCTGCGAAACAGAAAATCCAGCCCCAGTTGAAGTTCGACCGGATCATACTGTCGCATGTTGGGTTGCACAGGCGAAAGGATAATCTTTAGGATAACTCATATGGAAGATACCCTTTTACAAACCATCGACCTGGTAAAAAGTTTTCCCGTGCGGCGCGGTTTCTTCGGTCAGTATCATTTTCGCCTGGTCGCAGTAGATCATGTAAATTTGTCACTCAAAACAGGTGAAACCCTGGGCCTGGTCGGGGAGTCGGGTTGTGGTAAATCCACGCTTGGGTTGACGATTATGAGGTTGTATGAGCCGACCAGTGGTACGGTAAAATTTGACGGAATTGATTGGACTGCCCTTGGGGAAGAGGAGTTAAGGAAAAAACGCCGGATGATGCAAATGATCTTTCAAGATCCACTTGCCTCCCTGGATCCTCGCATGACCGTTGAGGAAGTTATCCTTGAACCCATGGAGATTTTCGGGGTAAGTAAGTCATCGGATCGCATCAGCGAGGTCAGGCGAATTTTAGAGATCACCGGAATGCCATCCGATTCAGTGTTCCGTTTCCCAAATGAATTTTCAGGAGGCCAGCAGCAGAGGCTTGGGATCGCCAGGGCATTAGCTTTACAGCCTAAAATGCTAATTTGTGATGAGCCCGTCTCCGCCCTGGATGTGTCTGTGCAAGCCCAGATTTTAAACCTTTTAAGAGATCTTCAGGAAAAATTTAATTTATCTTATATCTTTATTTCACACAATATCGCGGTGACTGCTTTTATGAGCCGTCGCATCGGAGTCATGTATTTGGGGAATCTGGTTGAGATAGGCCCTAGCCAGGAAATTATCAATTATCCTGCCCATCCGTATACCAAGGCATTGATCAACGCGGTGCCTGAACCAGAGCCGAAACGCAAGAAAGCAACCAGGACATTGTCGGGCGACGTGCCAAGTCCGATCGACCGCCCGCCCGGATGCCCTTTCAATCCCAGGTGCTACTTAATGCAAGATCGCTGCAAAGAAGAAAATCCCCTCTCACGAGAAATTTCTTCCGACCATTTTGTTTCCTGTCATTTCGCCTAGGCGGTCAGGAGTTACGGAACATGACACGTTATTTTCTCTCACGCCTGGCAGGGATCCTTGGCGTTTTGATTGCAGTATCTATGATCACTTTTTTCTTAATGAAAATTGTGCCTGGAGGCCCTTTTGATATCATGGGCGTCCGGGCTAATAAAAATATCCCCGATTTCATCAAAGAAAACCTCGAAATTAAATATGGCCTGGATAAACCGATCCCTGTCCAGTACCTGATCTTTATGAAAAATGCTGTTAAGCTTGATTTTGGTTATTCGTTCTATTATCAGGGACAGACGATCCTGGAAATTTTTCAAAACCAGTGGCCTTATTCGATACAGCTTGGATTACTGACCATGGGATTTTCGATCGTCGTTGGCATTGGCCTCGGAATTGGCGCAGCCATGCATCAGGGGAAATGGCCCGATCACCTGGGGACCGGGGTGGCATTGTTTTGCCTGGCGATGCCCAGCTTTGTTTTTGCTTTATTGCTCCAATTAGTTTTTGCGATCAAGCTGGGATGGTTTCCGACTGGAGGCTGGGATTCCCCCCAACATTGGGTTTTACCCGTCATCGCTAATTCATTGGGTCCGGTGCTTATCCTGCAGCGCTTCACCCGCTCCAGCATGCTTGATTCCTTACGTTCGAATTATGTACGGACTGCACGCGCGAAAGGATTGCCAGAGCGACGTGTGACATATACCCATATCTTCAAAAATAGCTTAACCCCGATTCTTACGGTGGGTGGTCCCATGTTAGCCGGTTTGATTGTCGGCTCGTTCTTTATCGAAAGTATCTTTCGCATTCCTGGCATCGGTCAATTTTGGGTTACCGCCATTCAAAATCGGGATTACCCGCTCATTATGGCCACCACGCTTGTCTGGACAATTATCATCTCAGTTACCTATCTTCTTACCGATCTTGCCTATGCTCTGGTAGACCCCCGGGTAACCTTCATCAAGGAGAAATGAACCATGGCGGTTTCAGCAAGTGATGTAAAACAAATTGGTAAAATAAAAAAATCAACCTCCTCTGCCCTGGCGTGGAAACGTTTCTTAAGCCGTAAGGCAGCGGTCGGGGCGCTGCTTTTCATCCTGATGGAGTTATTTATTGCTGTATTTGCTCCGGTCTTTGCGCCTTATGACCCATATTACAGCGATTTCACCGCAACCTATCAAGCACCCAGCCGCGCACATTGGATGGGCACCGATGATTTAGGCCGGGATGTGCTCAGCCGTGTTATTTATGGCGCACGCATATCTTACGCAGTAGGCCTGTTGAGCCAATTTGCCATTGTCTTAATTGGCCTTCCGATTGGAGCTGCCGCTGGACTGATGGGCGGTAAGTTCGACTACTTAATCATGCGCATCATCGATATCTTGTCAGCCATACCTGGGATGCTGCTGTATATCCTGTTGATGGTTGCCCTGGGTGCTGGCCTGGAGAATATCATTCTTGCCATGGCCGTTACTGGCTGGATTGGCATCTCCAGGCTGGTGCGCGGCCAGGTTCTTTCGTTGAAAGAAACTGATTTTGTGCGTGCTTCCAGGGCTATGGGTGGCAATACCTCATGGATTACTCGCAAACATATTATTCGCAACAGCCTGGGGCCTGTCATAGTCGCGATGACTTTGGGGATTCCAGGCGCCATGTTCGCAGAAGCTGGACTAAGCTTCCTTGGACTGGGAATTGCCCCACCCACCCCATCCTGGGGACAGATGATCGGCATTTATGCGCCGTATGTCCGGACTTTCCCATGGTTAATTTTTTACCCAGCGCTGGTGTTGGCCATCACCATGCTCGCATGGATCGTTTTAGGGGATGGTGTGCGCGACGCCCTGGATCCCAACGTACGGATATAAGATATAGCGACAAATCCTTCACAGGCGAGACACCTGTGAAGGATTTCTATTAGAGAGTTAACCGAAGTCCCATGCCCTTATGGATAATTTCGATTTGTTTGGCTGGATGATCAACGACACAAGACGAATTTTGGATATGCTTCTCCCACTTTAATGGCATTTCCTGACCATTCACGTTGAAAACACCTCCCCAACCAAATCGGATGACATCTCCACGTATACTCTGAAGTACAACCGTGTCATGCGTGTTCTGGCAGTCCATCGCCAGGATTTTGGCCTGGAAGGATGCAAAATCATCATCCAACAAAGCCTGCCCCATCTGACAAATCCAAACCTGGTCATGTCCAAAGGATCGCAGCTCTCGAAATGCGGTCTTGCCGGTTTTTATAAATTCAAAACCATTCAGGGCTGAAAGTGCCAGGTAGCCATTTCCCTTCCTGGCGAAAGCCCAATTTTCATGAAATGCATGTTCATCAAATTTCGTCAGCGGAAAATAAGCATGCGTATACCCCAACCAATCATCTTCAGAAAGCTGATGAATCGCAATCAGAAGGTCACCCCACTGAGCGACCCTCGGTAACCTCTGGTTACCCACCCACAGGTTAGGTTCGGGAATATCCATTTCATCCGTAATATAAGGGTGGTTGACAAAGACGACTGCGTCCGGCCCCAACGTTGCCTGCCATATATGCTCGCGTTTACCAGGAGTGCCTGGCGCATAATCCTGGGCAGAGCTGAGCAAAAAGTCACGAGTTCTATACGTCACTTTATAAACATCAGGAATATCCAGGTTACGCGTCTGCTTATTCTGCGGTGTGGTTTCATGCCTTTCTAAATTCCATAAAACGGGTGCAGGATCAATGGCAATTTTCTTGATTATTCCAGGCAACCGGTACTTCTTGCAGCATGCCAGGCTCACCACGCCCATGACATGGTCATTATAATTTCCCATGCCCCACATTAATCGCGTAATTCCCGAGATTGGTGACAGGCGGGTACTCAAAACACTGGCTGTATCGCAGCTTCCGTGGGTCGAACCATACGCCCCCAAAAATGTATTATTTGCCAGGTAGATAAAAATTTTATCCATTAAAACGATGGCCATATCTCGGATTCCATCATCTTGAACCAGGTCAACCAGGTGAGAAAGGGCCGTCAGATTCCTCTCAATCACCTGAGGGGAGTCCCATTCACGAATTCCATAGCTGAAACACTCCTGAATCCATTCAGTGAGTTTATGGGCAACGTCCGCTTGCATTTGCCGGCCGGATAAGTTTGCCATTATAAAGAACCGGTCCGGAAACAACTGGCCAGCCAGGTACTCACAAACGTAGGCAATTCCTTCTGGTCCGGAGTTTTGAAAAACTTTCTTTGATTTATCTACCGCCTGGTCTGAATAAGCATATCCGAGAATCGCTTCTGGTATATCAAGGAAGAGATCATCAGGCATTTTTTGTTTTTTCCAAAGACGCCCAACGATTCCTAGAAGGCCAATCAAATCGTTTATACTGCCTTCTTCAAATCGTTTTATTCGACTGACAGCAGATCGCACATACTCCCAATGAATCTTCTCCCATTGGCTCGAGGCCATTTTCGCGATCTCACAAAAAACCGATTCATTTCGGCGTTGACCTGCGTCCTCCAGGGCTTCCAGAACGTGCTGCTTATCTTTCTTGAGGCCTTTAGCGGAGTACCCTGAGCGAACAATAAAAAAGTAATCTTTCCTCTGAAATTGCACCTTTTTTAAGTAGTAATCGCCGGCGATTGGCGAGATTGAAAGGTGGTGAGGTCCGCTCCGGAGAGGAAATAATTTTGCCAGCTCAAATTCCAGTCTTGCGGCAGAATGCTGAGTCATTTCCTGGTAAATCGAGCCATTGAGTCCCTGCATTCGGAATGTCAGCTGCCCGTTTTCCTTAAAACCATCTGTAAATCGTAACGGTATCAACTCATTCCGGTTGTAGCGATCGCCATCCATGTAACCAAAAACATATTGGTTCAAAAAAGCCGCTTCAGCAACTTTCTCCAGGTCAATGCGTTTCTGATATTGGTCGCGGTCTATTTCGACTGGCACTATTACGTGTGTATCAGGATGGATATCCGGCAGCCTCAACGCAACATAACTGAGGGCATTGCCTACAGCGATCTGGTATAGACGAATTAGGAGATGGTTTTCACCTTCCTCGAACTCGATTTCAGCCCTGCCAACTAACACTCGTGGTTTTTTTTCATATTCCAGGATGACCGGCTGGTCGTTCAACCATAATTCGGCAAGACCATTCACCGTCAACTGTAATCGGACCTTCTGGCGGATTGGAAGCAGAAGTGTACTGTAAGCCCATGATTCCAGGAATTTCGGGATGGGATAGTAGCCATTAAAATTTACGAAATGGTCGTTTTGACAGGCAAAATACCGCCAATAAATCTGGGGATACTGCTCCGATATTTCTCCCAGGTTGCCTAGATCGACAGGAGGGATAGTGACCCACGAACCTTTGATTACTGTTAGCTTAGATAATTTTCGATCCTCTATTGGATCATTAGTAAGTTGCTGGGGTGAAAGATCAGTCTGTAATGGGCCGGCAACCAGCCAGTTGTGAATAAAGCCATCGTTTAAATTGTAATTTAAGTTGTAATTCGGCATGAAGTACCTTTGAGGAAACGAAATTAAGGCAAGTATAGAGTATAACATAACCCATTTTTCTACTCATTTTCTACCAATTGCTTGTGATTTTATCCAGCTTGACAGGGAACCTGATGGTGTTAGAATGGCACTTACAAATCGTCAAAGGCAGTAATATCCATTCAATTGAAATCCCTATTCTTTACAGACACATTATTATAAAATAGCGTTCCTTGGAATCCCACCAGAGGGATTCCTCAATTCTGGACATTGCTGTCTACAAAATCCATCTGAGGTTATTCATGCTGTCACAAAAACAAATGACTGTAAGTGAAAATATTAGAAATGCCTTTCCAATTTTATCTGATGTAACCTACCTGAATGTTGGAACGTACGGCCTGATGCCAGAACCCGCTTATAACGAATTCCAAAAAATGCAGGCTGAGTTTGAACTGGGAGGTGTAGCATCGCGAGGTGTGGTGCATCATAAAACTGAAGAAACGCGCCAAAAAATTGCGACAATGGTGTATGCAGAACCCGATGAAATCGCATTCACCCGTAATGCAACGGATGGAATCAATTTAACCCTGGCTGGCATCGACTGGCAACCAGGTGACGAAGTCATCACGACCTCCGAAGAACATGAAGCCATGATCCATCCGTTAATGTATCTTCAAAACCAAAAAGGTATCCTGGTTAAGCTGGTTGAGGTAGATGCCGACCCAACAAATATGCTGTCCAGGCTGGAAAAAGTTTACAGCCAGAAAACCCGTTTAGTTGCGATGAGTCTTGTAACCTGCGAATCGGGAACACGTTTACCCGGAAAAGAAATCAGCTCCTGGGCAGCCAGCCATGATGTACTCAGCCTCCTGGATGGAGCGCAGGCTTCCGGCGCTTTTCCGGTAAACATGAAGGAGATAGGCTGTGATTTTTATGCCTCAAATGGTCATAAATGGTTGAGTGGCCCAAAGGGAACTGGCTTCTTTTATGGGAAGAAAAGCAAGATTAATGAACTTTTCCTGGCTCATGTTGGAGCTGGCAGCCTGGAAAAGGTAGATGTTCCTAACGGAATTGCCATCCCCTGGTCAAATGCGAGCCGATTTGAGTATGGTACGAGGGCATGGGCACTTAGTGCAGGATTGTGCGCAAGCTTGGATTGGTTTGAAAAATTAGGCTGGGAATCAGTGTATGCGCACATTGCCGACCTTGCTGGGTATTTAAAAGAACAGATCGTATCAGACCGCACGCTTAAGCTGATTACACCAATCGAGCCGACTCAGTCCTCTGGTTTAACCAGCTTTATCATCAGTGGCTCCATTGCCCAGGAAGTTAGTACGCAACTGCGGGAAAAATATCGGATATATGTGCGCGTAATCCCCCACTACAACGCAATTAGGATATCGACTGCACATTTTAATTCGACTGAAGATATCGATAGATTGATATCTTCTATACACGCCATAATTCTGGCAAAGTCGTAACCAACAATCGAAAGCCTGATCGCCATCGAAGTGTGAAGAAAATTGGATCGCGAGAGATATTATATGAACCGGCGCCAGCAGGTATTAGCTGTGTTACAAGGGGAAAAACCCGACTACGTGCCATGGTTTGGTGATTTGGATTATTGGTATACGGCGCTTGCCAGCGCCGGCAAGCTACCTCATAAATATCAAAACGAAGGACTCTTTGACCTTCACCGAGAACTTGGGGTGGGATTTTATCTGCAGGGTTATTTCCCTTTTAAAACCAGCCACGAAGGGATCAAATTCTCTGAAGAGTTACGTGGTCAATATCGGGTTACGCGGATAATAACGCCGGTTGGTGCACTATCATCCATCGAAAAATATTTACCAGAGTCATTTTGTTGGGCTTATGAAGAACACCTCATAAAGAGTTGGACTGATCTGGCAGCGGTCCGGTACATGATCCATAATACACATTACCAGGCCGATTATGAATTAGCCTCTGAGCGGTCCGGGCTGGTCGGTGATAATGGCCTGGTCTTGTGTTATCTTCCTCGGAGCCCATTAATGGAATTCATCGCTGTGATGGCTGGGATAGCGGCTGTGACCAATGCCTTTTTCGATGCACCTGATGAGTTGATTGAAACACTCTCTCTCATGGAAAGAAAAGTGGACGAGGCGGCTGGGATCGCTCTCGCATCACCTGCAGAATGCTTGATGATTCCAGAAAATTTATCCTCGGAGGTGGTGGGTAAAAAGTTCTTCAATTACTTCGTGCGACCATACGAAGAAAAGTGGAATCAAAAAATTCATGAATTAGGAAAATATTCATTCATCCATATCGATGGTACTTTGAAAGGTTTAATCCGGGAAGCTTCATCGACTGGTTTCGATGTGGTTGAAGCAATTACACCAGCGCCGGTTGGTGATCTGCCCATCGCTGAGGTCCACCAATGGGTACAGCCCGGTACGATCATCTGGGGTGGATTACCTGGGATCTATTTTACAGACTTGATCAATGACCGCGAATTCGATCAGTTCACTACCCAGGTTGTGCAATTTATGGCGGGAAATCCAGGGCATGTCCTGGGAGTCGCCGACCAGGTGCCTCCAGGCTGCCGTTGGGAAAGAATACAGCGTGTAAATGAATTAGTACTCCAGTTTGGCAAAATTGCCTATTAACGTTTGGGTAAAGCCTAATACCTTTCTACTCTCAAATTAAATACCGGCGCTATCAACTCGATGTCGTTTCCATAATCCCCACTCAATACAATATAGTGGTGGGAATAAAGGTTTCCGATTAGCCGATGACCATCTCTAACTCGGATAATTCCACCGTTCAGACAGTGAGAACCCGGATATTGTGCGTAACCAACTAGTTCTCCTGAGATTACGTTGATCGTTTCCATGTCTGGGGATAATTTGACCAGGGTGATCGCACCTGTTGGCAGGCGTGCATCAATTGCATGTGCATTCTCGTCCACGATCGCGAGGACTTTTGGTTTTAATGTCCATTCTGTTGAGAAATTCTGCGGTACGATTCCCAGGTAACCACAATGTGCAAGTAGCAAATGGTTTTCAGGTTCGTCGATATCCGGAAAATCCGGAATTTTTTCGTGTTTCAATGCAGCCTGCCCCATTAAGAATGGGTACAGGTTAGTCATCATGAACGGCGCATTTAAGGAGTGGTAGACGATCAGCTTGGTCAACATGGACACAGTATCAGCCTCACACCCCCAAATCAGGCTTTCTTCTTCAAAGAGGAGATTCCAGGCTGCACAGGGTGTGGTGTCGGAGAAATGGCTCTCGTTCAAGCAGTTGATGCCAGCCGCTTTGACAGCTTTAAAACTTAAAAGATCGTTTTTGATCGCCAGGTACATCTTTAGAGCACTTAAAAGTGAGTTCTGAGGCAGCTCCGAATTAGCTTGTAGCCTCGCTGTTTCGGAGTTTGCCCGTCCATCCGAGATTTGCTTGGCTTTTTCTGCTAATTCTTGGTAGCTTCTTTTAACGACCTCAACCCCAAACTTTTCCTCGATATTTCGTGTACATTCATCTTCCCACCAGTAGAACCTTTTAAATATACTTGCCTGGAATCCTTCTCCGGGATTATCCTGATAAACTACCATTTTTCCTGAAGATAAATCTTTCTTAATTCGAATAGCTCTTAAGACATGCCTGGCTTGTTCCAGGCTATATGGAGCAAGTGTCCGGACTCCTTTTGACCTCAAGTAGCTGATAATTTCCCAATCCCACATCGATAAAGTGCCAAATTCAGAGGTAATAATCAGAATCGGCAGCTCGATTTTCTGGAATGAATCCAGTTTCCGGAAAGCTTCTCCCAGGAGCTGCGGGAAAATGACTGCATCCACTTCAAGAAGGGGTTTACCCAATTCTATTGGTTCACAAAATTCCGCCAGGTCAGAAAATAATAATTTCAACCGTCCAACCTGTAGGTCAAATTCATCATCTCGACCAGGATTGAAATATAGAGGGGCAATGGTAATTTTCATTCATTCATTCCTTTTCTGGTTGATTTATGATTCCCGGTATAAGACCTAGACCTGGGCAAACACTACCTGGACATTTGCCAGCTTTTCGATCCGGTGCAGAATACGCAAGAGCTGTGCCCCGTCGGCAATTCGCAAGATAGCATTTATGGTGGCTCGATTGCCTGCCTCGTTCTTTGTAGCAATTACCTGCTCCATATTCACCAGTTCCTGTCCGATGATGTTCGTGAAATCTTTTAAAAGGTCCTGGCGGTCATAAGCTTCTACAACAAAAGGAACAGATTTTGTGTATCCCTCTTCGTTCTTCCAACTTACGGCAATGATCTTCCCCTCACTGATTGCTTTCAAAGCATACTTACACTCAATCCGGTGAACGGTCAGTTGGTTTAAAGAGGCTGCTTTACCTACAATACTTGTGCCTGGAGTGGGATTACAGCATTTCCCCGTTCGAACCTTAAACCCCTCCGGACATTGGATGGTTATCCCGTGATCAACTGGTTTTGTTTGGTGTTCAGCTAATCCCAACCTCATGTTAATGAATTGTACGATCACCTTAGAGACATGATATACGGCTGAACCGACCGCCAGGATAAACTGTCGTTCATCCATAAAACCAAGTTGCTGGCTTAATTGCTGGTAATCGACTTTCGACATCCCTAATAACCGAAATTCATGGTCTAAAGCCTGTTTTCCTCGGTGTAGGTTGTTCTCGTCAGGCTGCCTTTTGAACCACCTTCGTATAGCACGCCTGGCATTTGAGGTTTTTGCAAAGCCAAGATATTCATTCAGCCATTCATAAATAGGTTCCGGGTGAGGAACAGTCAGGATAAATACCTGGTCGCCATTTCGTAACGGTTGGTTGAGAGCCTGCAATCGACCATTTACCTGTGCTGCTCTACAACGATGTCCGATATCAGTATGTATGGTATAGGCAAAATCTATTGGTGTAGCTTCTTTGGGAAGTTCAATAACCTTTCCTTTTGGTGTAAATATATCTATATGCTCAGGTAAAAAATCGGATAATAATGATTCCACAAAATCGATCGACGCATTATCTCCCAGGAGCATGTCGCGGTTGGACGAAACCGTTTTTTCAAGAATGTTATCACGATCTTCATCCTGGCCCAATTCCGCGCCATCTGTACCTATGTATTCCCCATACTCCCTTCTCCATTTTATTATTTCCCCTAACCATTTAACCCGGTCCTCAGGCTTCCCTAATTTTTTATAAGTCTCACGGTTCCGATAAAATGCATAAAGACCGAATTCTGCCCATTCATGCATTTCACGGGTTCGGATTCTTACTTTTAAAATACTACCCCCTGGACCGATCACGGTCGTATGGATCGATCGATATGTATTTTCTTTCGGTGAAACGATATAATCATCCTGTTTCTCTGGAACGGGTTTCCATAATGAATGAACAGCGCCAACAGCCGTGTAGCAGTCTCGAACGTGGGGAACTATAAGGCAAATCCCAATCACATCAATTTCATGGCTTGAAAATAGGTTATATTTTTTCGGCAGCTGGTAAAATTCGGCAACTCCTGGAGGCAGTTCGAGGACCTCTGAGGCAATCCCCCAGTCTGCCAATCGATGTTCGACCAATTGCGAGATATTTGTTACAGTTTGGTCTCGGTGAAATTTACGCTCTACCATCGATTCGACCAACTCAGTGTAAGTCTCTGGTTCAAGAGCTTTCAGGACCAGGTCTTCCAGCTCTCTTTTCATAGACCAGATCCCCAGGCGCACAGCGATAGGTATATAAATCCTTAATGTAGAATTTACGACCTTCTTCCTGCGGTTCAAGGGTAAAGCCAGGATGGTACGCATATTATGCAGGCGATCAGCCAATTTAATTAAGATGACGCGCACATCTTCAGCAGAGGCTTTCATCATCTTATCCAAGGTGTCAGCCTGACCATACACAGACAGCAATTCTTCTGAAGTGTTGGGAGGAGGCTTAAATTGACCAAGCTTGGTTACACCATCGACCAATTGGGCAATTTCATTGCCAAAATCTGCTCGAATGGTAGCTAATGTGGTCTGGGTATCTTCTGGAACATCATGTAGTAATGCGGCTGCTAATGCCAGGCCATCCAGGCGCATCTGGACTAAATAATCCGTCACCGCCAATGGATGGAGGATGTAGGGTTCACCAGAATCTCGATGTTGGTGGTGGTGAGATTTTTCCGCCAGTGTATAAGCGCTGACGAGTAATTCGACCTCATTTTTTTCGAGGTATTTTTCCGCGTTTAACTTGATTTTTTCAAAATAACTACTGGGGTCAAGCATAAAAACCTGAATTCAAAATGCCTTAAATCGAAAACCATATAATAAATTACTTGTTGGGGTGGTTAAATTGATCTATTTTACACTCCATATATTAATAAAAGGTGCTAAAATCAGCCTCTACTTCCAAATTTGAGGGATGAATTGATAGACCAGGTATCCCCACCTACATCTCCAGAATTTGTTACCCGGACTATTTTAGATGAAATCTATAAAGCCCTGGGCTTGCGAACAAATTTCCCCCTGCGCGCAATTCCCGATTTTTTTCTGCGTATCCCAATTAGCAGGTTCAGTGATATTTGTTTTGGTCTCAACCAGCGGATTGGCTCTGAAGGGTTCTCCAAAGGTGCGGAATGGACCCTCACTCGCTTAATTGAGCAGGTAAGCTATCATGGGCTTGAGAAAATTCCAACCCGGGGACCTCTTTTAGTGGCAGCTAACCATCCAGGAGCGACGGATGTTGTGTGCATAACGGCGGGGCTTGCCAGGGATGACCTAAAGATCATCGTTTCTGAAGTGCCTTTTTACCGGACACTACCTGAAGTATCTGATCATTTTATCTTTATCACCAAAGATCAACATACCCGCATGGCATCGTTTCGAGATTCCCTGAGGCATCTGAAAAATGGGGGGGCATTATTACTTTTCGCGACCGGCAAAATCGATCCAGACCCCCTCGTATTACCAGGCGCTGAGAAGGAATTAGAAACATGGTCAGAGAGTATCAACATCTTCCTGCAAATGATGCCTGACCTTCCCGTTGCCTTAAGCATCACCAGTGGTGTGGTATCCAGGAAGTATGCCAACCACCCAATCACACGCTTGCGAGATAAACCTATTGATAAAAGACGACTTGCAGAATTTCTGCAAACCCTGATGCAGATGATTACTGGATCGAAATTTAACCTGAAACCTTACGTGACCTTTTCAGAGCCTTATTCCTTCCGTGATATGCAAGAAAAATACCCTGGGCAAGAACCTGTTTACGCAATAATATCTGAAGCAAAAAAATTATTAAAGTTTAATATCGAAACCTACCCATATTAGAAACCTGGTCATTATTTCGAAGCGATTTTCTCCGCAACCATCGTACTTATAAATTGGACATTTGTCTTTAAGAAATAATTTCGGAAGGCAGCTGTTTCGGATAAGGTCATTACTACCTGCTCCCAGGCTTGCTTTGGTATACTCTCCTGGAGTTTCCCATCTCCTACCAGGATTGTGGCATTCTGGTGATCTACGTAAGACAATGTGATGATTCCTTGCGATGCTAACCATTCCAATCCCCTTTGGATACTGGTTACTCGTTGTGCAGTTCGGGAAGCTAAATGGGGCAAATTTACCTTTCCCTGGTGGTGTTTAATCGCATACTTGACCATCCCAGAGAGTCTTGCAATAAAAGAATCAGGAACATCACTTTCAGGATTTTGCCCAAATAAATAAATTCGCTTTGGTACACACGATTCTACAACTGCCTGGAATTCGAGGGGGCCTGGAGGCAACGTCCAGACTATGAGATTTTCACAGGGTTCTAAATCCCCTCTATATTTTGATGCAATACCCGAAAGAACCAACTTCTTTACTGCTTCCCCCTCTGCCCAAACCTGCGATTCGGTCTTTGATATCAGTAAATTAAGCAATGCCAGGGGGTGAGGTTCATTACGGTAATCGATGATAATCGGCGTAAAGTCTATTATTTGGGTAGTCGTTTCCCCATCTTTCAGAGGTCGAAAATCGACCCATTCCACCAGGATCTCCTTTTCCCCACGCACATTTTGGGAACGAACATGGTAAGCCAGGTCGAATGAACCTTCTGGTAAAGACCATCCCGCTCCCTGCCACCAAACAATCCGGTGGCGGGTGCCAGTTGTTTCGTCAAGAACACGGATCGATAAGTGCTCTTCTTCCCTCCCCAAGGTTGCATGACTCTTGATCTTCAGGTTTCGGCTGACTAATGTCAACGGTGGATTACCAGGACCAAAAGGAGCCAGTCTTTCCAGGTCATGAACCAATCCAAGATCCAGGGATGATATAGGCAGATATCCATCAATTGATAGGCTGGATTCCGTTTTATCAGCCAGTTGAACAAGACGATTCACCGCGTTGCGGAATTCAGAGATCCTGGATATCGGTAAGGAAAAACCGGCAGCCATGGGATGACCGCCGTATGTGCATAGAATATCACTTACCTGTGTTAAGAGGTTCGACACGTTTACCCCCTCAATTGACCGAGCAGATCCTCTTCCGATGCCATCATCTCCGGTTGTTATCAACATGACAGGTTTCGCATAACGCTCCACCAATCTAGAGGCAACGATGCCTATGACACCTGATGGCCAGGAAGGATTGTCCAGGATAAGGATGGGCTTTGTTAAAATGTCTGGGTCTGCACGAATTTGAGCCATAGCTCCCTGGAAGACGCTGCTCGTTAGAAACCTTCGGCGCGTGTTTAATGCTTCAAGCTGCAAGGCCATAATCCTGGCTTTCGCTATATCCTGGGTGGTTAGAATTTCAACCCCCAGGTTTGCATCAGCAAGGCGACCGATGGCATTCAAACGGGGCGCTAACAAAAAACCGACATGATCTTCTGTGACTCCGGTTGGATCAATCTCGATCCTTTCCATCATTGCACGGATTCCCGGTCTCTTCGAGGACCGCAAGGCTTGAATACCCAATTGAAGCAAATACCGCACATCGCCCTTTAGAATAGCCAGGTCGGCAACGATCCCAAGCGCGACCAAATCGAGGTATTCCTTTTTTTCTTGTTCCCGATTAAATTGCTGGAGGAGACCCACTGCAAGCTCATAAGCAACCCCGACACCTGGTAAATTGCTCAATGGGTGATTATCCGGAAGTAATCGTGGATTTACGACTGTCAGAGCTTGCGGCAATTGTGCAGGTAAATCATGGTGGTCAGTGATGATAACATCCAATTTTTCTTGCGTTGCATAATTTACTTCCTCTACAGCGCTGATTCCTGTATCACACGTGAGCAATATCCGGTATTGATTCTCCATGAATTGCTTAAGTTTGGAAAGGTTTATCCCGTGTGATTCTCTTATTCGGTCAGGTACGTAGGTATCGACGAGTGCACCAACCGACTTTAAGGCACTGGCCAGTAAAGCGGTCGAAGTTTGCCCATCTACATCGAAATCACCCCAAATTAAAATCTTTTCTTGACTCCTGATGGCTTGAGACAGTCTCTCTACTGCGATTTCCATCCCTGGCAACTCAGCGAATGACCGGGGTTGGTAAAACTCCGGATCCAAAAAAGCACGCGCACGTTTTACTACATCAATTATGTCACTTTGAGATAGGTGTTGGATTTCATCCGGAGGGTAAAAGAAGCCTCTTTCTACCAGAGCAGTGGTGACTAAGGGGTTACCGCCTACCACAGCGCTTATTTCAGGCGGAACAGGATTATTTTTTGGTTCAATCCATTTCATAACACCGCATCAGTTCTTTAGAACTCGATTTCAGGAATGGCCTCGAAATCGAATTTACTTTGGATGATCTCATCAGAACGATCATCGTAGTCAGGTTGTTTGGTGGTGGAAGTACCCGCCTCAATTCCCCGGTCGCATAAGGAGCGATATACACAATATCGGCAATTTATTTCGCGTTCGGTAAGGAAATATTCGTTACTTTCCAACCTTTCTATTTCTAGCACCAGGTTTTCCAGGTATGCTCTATCCTGTTGCATTCGCTCCCGGGTATACAGGAACTTCTCTGGTATAGAGGGAAATTCGCTGAACCAATAGAACATTGTAACCTTGTCTGGATCAACAATCCCGGATGCGCGTTCTACAATCAAAAAAGGATAGATTCTAGTCTGCAACCTGGCCTCAAGCTGGCTTCTTTTCGGACGTGCTTTTGAAGTCTTCCAATCGTAAATAATAGTTGATCTCTTGCTGAGGACGACAAGATCATAGCGAGCGACTAAACGGTGATTACCAAATTCAACCAGGTATGTTGCTTCTGGTTTTTTAATAAAGTTCTTGAATATCAGGATGCCCAGTCATGAATTCCAGGAAATTAGACCACCAAGCAAGGGTTCCACTGGTACCCGCCAATTCAGTCAGCTGGTTCACAGGGATACCCAGGAAATATCCATTTACTAACCGGTGAAAATTTTGCCCCTTGAACATAGATTGCTCATATTCCAAAATCGGCTCACTCTTTATGGCAGGCCACGCCAATTTCTCTAGATATCTAAGCTGAAATCTTCGGCGACAATCGGCATAATCTTGTAAATTCCCCTGGCTGAAGAGGAAATTGGTGGGTAACACCTTATCGATTTTCTATCTCCTTATTCGTTCAATGGGTCCCTGTTTTCCCAAAAATTTTGTAGGGCGACGAGTCCGATGGCAGGAGTAAGATCTCCCATTCGGCCGGAATTCCAGGTGACAATTAATTCCTTACGGGCACGCGTAATCCCTACATATAATAAACGCAGCCGCTCACGGATATAATTCAGCCGGTTTTGAATCGTCGCATCTCCAGGCTCATACGAATCCCATATATCCTGCTTGGTTAAGGCATCGAATTGGGCGAGGGTTTCCGCAGTTAAGTTAAGCCGGTCCCGAATAAACCATTTTTCGGCAATAAAATGCTCCTGTGACAACTCTCCAGGAAAATCGTAGCTGTTAACTGACATAAGGTAAACCCGGTCCCACTCAAGCCCTTTAGCGCGATGGATCGTCGCGACAACAACTTTTCCGGGATATTCATCGGGGTTAAAACCCGTGTCATCCTGGCTGAAACCTAAAAATTTTCTCTCATTCTTTGCTATCATCACCAGTTCCTGGGTTATTTCTGGTAGTCGCCAATCAGAATGGTCGATAACAGAACGACGGATGACTGTCGATAATTTGTATGATAAAGCCAGATCCGAGGGTTCACGAAATAAATCCTGCGAAACGGTTAAAAGGAGCTGGTCAACCGGTAAAATGCTGGCTGCCTGCCAGCGCCTGACCAGGGCTTTGTATTCTATCAAAAGGTCCAAAATCTCGAGAGAGTCCATCTTTTCTTTGACTTCGTCGAGCCAATCCAGATCTGGTCCTGGCCATATGAAATCTTCGACCCTTTTTAATTTCCGAATTAATGCGGTCGTGCGTTCGATTATATTTTTCTCACGTACAGCATCCTGTTTTATTCGCGTCCATGCCCGGAATAAATTCGCCAGTTTAGCGGGTGAATTCGGATCCGCCAAATAATCGAAAACGTCAATAATCGCCTGCACTGCTATTCTGGTATGAATGGTACTTTGGAGAAGCTCGATCGCCTCAATCCCTTCTTTTCTCAAAGCAGCCGTGATTTCATCACCACGTTGGTTCCTCGGGACCAGAATCGAAACAGTTTGATCTGGTCTCTCCTGCAGAAACCGCTTCACAGAGCCGATAACAACCTGGATTTCATCAGAGGCTGTGATTTTCTTCAATTCCATGTAAATACGGTCAGGTTGATCGGGAGGATTTACCTGGGGATCGTCAGCCTCGGTCGGAATGATGTAAGGTGGTGCTACGAGCGCATCCCTGACAACTTCGATGGGATGATCAGATTGTGTCCAGCGAACCAACTCATTTGCCAAAGAAATGATACTGAGGGTTGATCGACCGGAGGTTGGGAGTTCCTCTGAAATCACCTGGTCATTCACTAGAAATTGTCTGAGATATTTCGGATTTGCAGTGGTAAAGGTTTCGTAGATCGCCTGGTTGGGATCCCCAACCCTTACCCAATTACCTTGTTCCCCACTTAACAACCGTAGAATCTCTTCTTGTAGACGGCTGCTATCCTGGGCTTCATCCTCAAGGATATATGGCCAGCGAGAACGTAGCCTATCCAGGTAATAAGGCTCAGCCTGGAGAGCACCTAGCGCCAGGCGGATCAGATCATCAAAATCAACACCGCCGCGATACTTCAGAGCATTCTGGTAATCCTGGTAGATTTGATTGCCCATACTGGCCAGGGACAAAGGCAAGGCCAGAGCATCTAATCGCTCCTCTATTTCATGGGGAGAAAGCAATTGGTCTTTGGCAGATCGAATGAACTGCAAGGCAATCTCCTGCACCAGTTCCGGTAATTTATCTCTTTTTAACCAGTTTTTCCGATTCTCATCCTCAACAGCGATCCACTCGTCCAATCCATCTGGATGTAGCTGCAGCCAGGTACGTGCTGCTTCAGCCAAGATTAAGCCGGTCTCCCTATCATCCACTATGATGAAATTAGGCGGAAGCCCTGCCAGGTCAGGACGCTCTCGAACGATATCATGAGCTAATCCATGCAATGTTCTGACCCTGAAGCCGAGAGGCAGGAATCTCTCAGACTTTAAAAATGTCCTGACCTTTTTTGAAAAATGCTCGACGGCAGAATTTACCAGTGTTACGACCAGGACTTCTTGCCCATCCTGGAGCAAACCTCGGGAGATTATGTCTGCCGCCAGAAGAGAGAGTGTCCAGGTTTTTCCACTGCCTGGAACTGCGGATATTCCCATCCATCCATGGGAATATTCGAGGATTTGTCTCTGGCTGGGTCGTAATGAGTATGACCTTCGAACATCAACCATTCGGAACCTGTAAGGATTTAATAGTTTACTCGATTCTGAACCAACACATCCTGAATAGCACGGATTAGAAGACCTGATTCTTCATACCCTTGTTCATCTAGTTCACAAATACCGAGAAAAATTCCTCTTCTACAGCGGTTAATTAGTCCCTGAACTAACCTGGCCAGTTGTCGTTCGCCGGCATCTACTTCATCCAAGTCATTCCAGGTTTTCCCAGGTGGCCAATTGCGGCTTAATACATACGGATGAGTCAAGGGCTGCTCAAGACGTTCATACCAACCCCTGCTCCCAATATTGATCCAAAACTGGTAATCGACCGGTCTATTACTTAATAAGTATGAATAAGCTGGAGCCAGAAGAACACCCTCAGATTTTGTTGACCATCCTGCTAGATATTGCGCGGCTACTAACCCATCATTGATCGTCTGCAGGTATTCTTTCCCAATCAAACCACTTTCCTGTAATGAATCGCCAATAGCCCAACGGAATTTCTGGACCGACTCGATCAGGTTTGCTGTGACGACACCGGCATCCAGATGATTATGGAATCCAAAACCCGGTTGGGAGAGCACCTCCCCAAATAATCTGCTGAGGAAAACATCAAATTCCACTGGTTCCAATGGATTTTCAATCAGCCACTTCCTTAATTTCTCGTATCTTTCGCCAAGGATATACGTGATCCGCAATTGAGCGTCAGTATGAATCGCATCAAATGACGTCAAGGACAATTTACCATCTTTAACCCGGTAGATTATGTCAGTTAAAAGTTTTACTCTGCTAAGGTCCATCCCATCGATAGCCTGGACCAGCGCAAAAGCAACATCTTGCCTGGCAGGTTGAATTTCCCAGTGAGGATGCGCCAGGGCTGATAATGTCAACAGGCAACGGGTGGCAGGCTCATCCCGTAATGGACGCGAAGGCCTGTGACTGCGTGATTGGATGTGATAAGTCTCCATCCGATTCTGCAAGGAAAACCTTAATGCATCTGGGAGATAAGGAGCCAGTACCACGATTTCATCAGGAGCTACTCCTTGTTGATTGACCAGAAGATCGATTTTTTCGACAACCCAATCTAGCATTTCCGGGAAATAATGCCTGACTTCATAAAATAAGTAATGGTCTATAGAATCATTGGAATCCGCAACCTGGTAAATTGACTCAAACTTTACCCTGTATTCTATGGATTTATCAGCAGGAGCTGTTATCGCCCTTTTAGGGTTTATCCTGTTGATCAGGCTGTTTGTAAACTGTTTTAATTTATCAGGCACCAATTGTAGATCACTAAATTCCAGTTGAATTTCACACGCTGCCTTCAACCTGTAAGCTGACACTGGATCAGCGCCAAGGAAACTGCGAAATCCGGCATCCCAGTCAAAAATAAATAAGGCCGAATCCAATTTCGGAAGCCAATCCAGCATAAGATCATGGGCTACCGGTGTATCTTCTTCAAGATTATCTACGATGAGATGCCGGAATTGTTGATTAACATAACCTTGAATTATTGGATCAGGCCATAGATACTGCGTTAACAGCTCAACCTGCAAAGAAAAGTCAAGTAAGTTATTTTGATAACAGAATTCCCTGAATAAGCTGGCGCATGTCTGGACATCTTTATAAACACTCAATTGGGCTGGCTTGCCTGTGTAGGCTCTGGATAAGCGATCCCCGATTTCGATATAAGAAAACCCAACCAGTGCTGATTTATTCAGATTGTCTAAAATCTGGCTAAAAATCCGGTTCGGAGGTAGAGCAACACTATCAAAATATCCTTCTGCCAGCAAAGGCCGGACTAATCGGGCAAGGTGATATTGAGCCGTTTCCAGGGTCAGGTATGTAGGAAATTGGTTTGGATGGGCAAATCCGGTCTTCTCAGAAACCAGAGGCCAAAATAGATCAATCAAACGTTGGGCCAATCCATCCAGCGTAATGACTGTTACAATTCCCTTCCTGGCAATGAATGGCTGCTCGATTAATGAATAGTATGGAGAAGCCAGGTTTCGTTGAGGAACAATTAAAACAATTTCATCCCCGGAGATACCACTCTCGATTAACTTCCGCAGGTGCTGGACTCCCGCAGTTGTTTTTCCACTCCCGGCATGTCCTTCTATGAATATGGAAGATCCAGCAGGAATTTTTAACAGGCGGGTCTGGTCAGGTAACAGTAAGCTCGGATAATTCATATTTTAAAAAAGTAATCGATCATCAATAAGACCACCATCCCAGCAATGATCGTTAATATCGCATTTTTTGTCTTCCAGGCTACGAAAATGGCGACGATTCCTGCAAATATCCGTCCATTTACTGGTTCCAGGCTCATTGACCCATCTCGCACAAGCAGCTCCGGCAGGATGATTGCAGACAATACAGCCGGGGGAACATAGCGTAATGCCCGCTGTACCATTAGCGGGACTGAAAACCTTCCCCACGAAACAATGAACGACAACCTGATAGTAAATGTAATTAATCCTGCTGCGAATAAAACCAACCAGGGATTCATTTCCGGTTCTCCATCCAGAGGCCTGCTGCAATCCCTACGATAGCTGCCAGGATTAATCCCAACTTATAAGGTAGATTATATGTCAAAACTGCAACAACACCGGCAGTGATTGCGGTAATAATATTCGGTTTATCTTTTAATCCCGGCACCAAAAGCGCGATAAATGTGAGAGCAAGCGTAAAATCCAACGGCCAATCCGCCGGAATGACAGATCCCAAAAAAATTCCCGCGGCTGTACTGGCTTGCCATGAGCCCCACAACGCCAGACCTGCACCTAAAAAAAACCAGTGCCGGTACTGCAGTTCACCAGGTTGGCGATAATGGGTTATTGAAACAGCATATGCCTCATCGGTTAATAAATAAGCCAGGAGCAATTTCCAGGGTCGTGAGAGACCAACAACATATGGGGCAATTGAAGCGCTGTAAAGCAAATGCCGCAAGTTCACCACGGCCACTGTCAGGACAATCATTACTCCAGGCGAACCTGCAGCAAACATTTGGGTCGAGATAAATTGCGAAGAGCCAGCGAACACGATTGCCGACATTGCCTGTGCAAGCGCTGGTCGCAATCCGGCATCGATTGCCAGGACGCCATAAATCATGCCAAATGGGATTACGCCAATCAAGATTGGGATTTCAGCTTTTACCCCGTAAAAAAATTCCCTTGCCTGGATTTTCAACCCCGCCGAAAACAACCCAGACTACCTTTTTAAATTTCGATAGCGAATCCGAGCTGGCGTGTCTGCCGCGCTCCCCAACCGTCTTCGGCGATCCACCTCGTAATCTGAAAAATTCCCATCGAACCAAACCTGTTCACTTTCATCTTCAAAAGCCAGAATATGAGTGGCTACACGATCTAAGAACCACCGGTCATGGCTGACAACAATCGCACACCCAGCGAAATTGTCCAACGCTTCTTCCAATGCGCGTAAGGTATTGACATCCAGGTCGTTGGTCGGCTCATCCAGCAGCAGCACATTCGCCCCTTCCGTTAACATTTTTGCCAGATGGACGCGGTTCCGTTCGCCGCCTGAAAGATTTTTTACATATTTTTGCTGGTCGGTTCCTAGAAAATTAAAGGATGCCACATAAGCCCTGGAATTTCGTTTTCGTCCACCTAATTCAAGAAATTCCCTGCCGCCGGAAATTTCCTCCCAGACCGTTTTCTCCCCGTTCAACGAATCCCGGCTCTGGTCAACGTAAGCCAGCTGAACTGTGTCACCAATACGAATGTTACCTGAATCTGGAGACTCTTGCCCGGTGATCATTCTCATTAAAGTAGTTTTCCCAGCCCCATTAGGACCGATAACGCCCACAATACTCCCTGCAGGAATGCTCCTTGTAAACTGGTAGATCAGGGTTCGTTCTCCATACGATTTTGACACCTGATCGAAATCGATGACAATATCACCCAGGCGAGGACCGGTTGGGATGTATATTTCAAGGTCTTCGCGTCTTTGTTCAGCTTCCTGGCTTAGCAGTTTTTCAAAAGCCGTATACCGGGCCTTCCCTTTAGCCTGCCTGGCTCTGGGAGACATTCGGATCCAATCTAACTCCCTTTCAAGGGTCCTCACTCGCTTGACTTCGGTTTTTTCTTCACGGCGCAGTCGTTCTTGCTTTTGCTCAAGCCAAGATGTATAGTTCCCTTTCCAAGGTATGCCAAAACCATGATCGAGCTCGAGTATCCATTCTGCAACATTATCTAGAAAATAACGATCATGTGTCACAGCAATCACCGTACCCCGATACTGCTGCAAGTGATACTCTAACCAGGCCACTGACTCTGCGTCTAAATGGTTCGTTGGCTCATCCAGCAACAAGACATCAGGTTCTGTTAATAAAAGCCGTACCAGGGCAACTCGGCGCCGCTCACCACCAGATAAAATTTGGATAGGTGTATCGCCTGGAGGGCACCTGAGAGCATCCATGGCTTGCTCCAGCCGGTTGTCAAGGTTCCAGGCATCAAGATGATCTAGTTCTTCCTGTAATCGTGATTGCTCAGATACCAAAGCATCAAAATCGGCATCTGGTTCTGAAAATTTTGCACTCACCCGATCATATTGTTTTAATAAATTAACGATCGGGCTGACAGCAGTTTCCACTTCCTCCCGAACCGTCTTTTGATTGTCCAACTCAGGCTCTTGCTCCAATAAACCCACGGTGTAACCTTTGGAGAAAGAGACGACACCCGCGTACTCATTGTCTTTCCCGGCTATGATCCTTAATAAAGTACTTTTTCCTGAGCCATTTAATCCCAATACCCCTATCTTCGCACCATAAAAAAAGCCCAGCGAGATATTCTTTATAACAGCCTTTTGGCTGGGGGGAAATACTTTACTCACCCCAACCATGGAAAAGATAACTTGTTCCTCACTCATGGATCTATCTCGACTCAACGCTGCACGGTGCTGTACTTCTTTTCAACATAAGAAGCCACTCGTGCAGAGAATAACGTCAAAATCAGATAAAGTAGAGCCAGCATTGTCCAACCGGAGATAGGGTTGAAGTTTGTGGAAATAAATTCGCGCGCTCGCCTGGTCATATCGGCAACCACCACAACACTAACCAACGATAAATCCTTCAAAAGAGCAGTAAATTCATTCCCTACCGGCGGTAGAATCACGCGAAATGCCTGGGGCAAGACCACAAAACGCATAGCCTGAATATAATTCATCCCTAGGCTCCGGGCTGCTTCCATTTGCCCGCGCGGGATACTTTGAATTCCTGCTCGGTAAATTTCTGTCATATAAGCGCCGTAGCAAATAGTTAATCCCATGATACCTATGACGATTGCATTCGCGGAGTAATTGCTCAATGCAGATATCTCCAAGGAATCACCCAATCCGCGGAGAATGGCTGGAAATGCGAAATACCACCACAACAACTGAACCATCAATGGAATTCCGCGGATTATTTCAACATAAATTGTCGAGGCGCCTCTAAGAAAACGAATGCTTGATAATCGCGCCAATGCCCCGAATAAACCAGCGATTAAGATTAAAACAAATGACGAAATTGTGACCAGGATGGTGATAAGGATCCCATCCGACATAAAAACGACCATATTCAAATAAGGATCAGGCCAAAGGATGCATAAAATGGCCACCAGTCCAGCAACCCCGAGAACCAATCCCCACCAGGCATCTATCCGTGCACTGGGCTCGGCGCCAGGGATATTGGCGATTTGTTTTTCCACATCTTGTGTGGGTGGGTTCGGTTTTCTTAGCATCGTACCTCCATATAAACCTGCGAGGCCTTTCAGGCCTCGCAGGATGTTCTCAGGGGGGTGAAATTTTTACTGGTTGCTCTTTAACCATTTATCAACCAGCTCTTCGATCAGGCCTTCCTCTTGAACTGCTTTAAGGCCTTCGTTAAACTGTTCAACCAGCTCAGGTTTATCTTTACAGACTGCGATACCATAATTTTCATCCGTAAAGACGTCACCAGCAGTTTTTAATTTATCAGCATTTTTTGCAATATACCCAAGGGCCAGCGGATTGTCGGCGATCACAGCGTCGATCTGCCCATTCATCAAGTCCTGGAAAGCCAGACCAATATCATCGTAGGACTTCATATCAGCGCCCAAATCCTTACCTTGGATATCGCCCGTGGTGCCTAATTGAGCGCCAACCTTGCGCCCCGGAAGGCTGTCTTTTCCAGTGATATCTGTATTATCAATCCGGACAGTCACGATCTGACCTGCCGCAAAGTAAGGGTTACTGAAAGCGAATTCTTTCATCCGCTCTTCGGTAATCGTCATAGCCGAAATCGCAGCATCATATTGGCATGTCGCCATTCCGGACAACAAAGGGTCCCAGCTAACATTCACAAACTCAATTTCGAGGCCAGCTTTTTCTGCAATCGCATTCATCAGGTCGACATCAAAACCGACGATCTCTTTAGTACTCTCATCCAGCATTTCGAATGGAGGCCAGGTGGCATCCGTGGCGACCTGAATCTTTCCACCACCCCCTCCACATGCCGCCAGTAATAAACTGAGGGCAACAACAAAGGAAAGAAATAGTACAAATTGGCGTTTCATCTTAGTTTCTCCTTAGCTAAATTTAATAAACGCGAGTTTACTACAATTATTTTTCGATGTCTACCTTATAGAAAGGATATATTTTAAGAATGCTACCTTTTAAAATATATAATTTTCAAAGAAAAAGGTGTGAAAAATAAAAAAAGGCCACCTAATGGCGACCTTTATATGCGCTGGGGGGGACTTGAACCCCCACGCCTTGCGGCACATGGCCCTCAACCATGCCTGTCTGCCAATTCCAGCACCAGCGCAAAAGCAGTGGTATTATAATCTCCTCTACGTGATTGTCAAGGAAGGGGTATTTAGGGTAGCCTTCCTCATTGCCTCACGTGAACATTCCAATGAGGTGAAAAAATGCGTTTAGTACTTGATGCGATGGGGAGTGATACCTGCCCAGAACCCGAAATAGATGCCGCCATCGAGGCTGTCAAATTATTTAACGACACCATTTTCCTGGTTGGGCCTGAAGACCTGTTGAGAAAGCGGTTTTCAGATAAAGGTGGTTTACCTCCAGGGATTAAAATTGTGAATGCCCTTGAATTAATAACAATGGAAGATAAAGGGCTGCAGCTAGCATTAAAAGTTAAAAGAAAAGGCTCAGCTACTTCCATGGCCGTTGGGATCGACATGGTTAAGCGTGGGGAGGCTGAGGCTTTTATCACTGCCGGAAATACCGGCGGAGCAATGGCTACGGCTTATTTCCGTCTCGGTACCATTCCAGGGGTGGAACTGCCCGCATTAACTGCATTATTTCCTGTTAGAGATGGCTTTTGCGTTGTACTGGATATCGGTGCAAATCCTGAATGTAAGCCTGAGAATCTCGTTCAATTTGCAATAATGGGCTCGGTTTATGCAAGTAAAGTCAGGGGAATTCCCAATCCGCGGGTTGGCTTGTTATCCAATGGCGAGGAAGCTGGCAAAGGCAACCACCTGGTAAAAAACACCTCTCCTCTTCTGGAGGATAGTGAGTTAAATTTTATAGGCAATGTTGAGGGGAAAGAATTGTTTGGGGGGAGTGCAGATGTTGTTGTCACCGATGGATTTACTGGCAACATTCTGTTAAAATCGAGCGAAGCTGTTGCCAGGTTGATCGTTGATGTAATGACCCAGCAACTCAAAAGCAGCCTGGTTTCGAAGATTGGAGGTCTCTTAGCCAGACCAAAGCTTCGAAAGGTAAAAGACATCATCAATCCAGATGAAATTGGTGCGGCGCCTTTGTTAGGTGTGAATGGATTAATTTTTATCGGGCATGGTCGCTCAAATTCCCATGCGCTTGTGAGTGCCATTCGAACTGCCCGAACCTCAGTAGAGGCGAATCTCTTGACAGAGATTCAACAGACAATTCAGGAACGTTTATCAATACAAGAATAACAAGGAGTCTCTAGTTTTATTTATGGAAGAACATACAACCCCACATCGGAGAGTCGTAATTACCGGAATCGGAACGGTGTCACCACTTGGTTCGAGTATATCTCAGCTTTGGGACGGATGGATTTCTGGAAAATCGGGGATTCGGCGGATTACCCAATTCGACGCTTCAGGTTATCCGTGTCAGATTGCAGGTGAAATTCCGGATTTCGAACCCGAAAAATTCATCGATCGAAAAGAAGCTCGCAGGATGCCCCGATCTGGACAAATTGCCATGGCTTCCGCGATCCAGGCCGTTGGTGATGCTGGGCTCCCTGAAGTCATGGCTGAACCAGAGAGATGTGGTGTGGTTTTTGGGACAGCCATGGGCGGCCTCGATAGATTGGAAGAAGAAATCATTGTCCTGAGAAGCCAAGGCACTGGTAGGGTCAATCCATTTGCATTACCTATGGCAATCCCTAATCTTTCAAGTTTTCTGATATCAAAGCAGTTTAAGTGCCTCGGTCCGAATGCCACGATTACAACAGCCTGTGCCACTGGCACCCAAACAGTTGGTGCAGGTACGGAATTCATCCGGCAGAATACCTGTGACATAGTCATTGTGGGCGGTACAGAATCCCTGGTGTGTGATTTCGCGATCGGTGGGTTTGCCGCGATGCGCGCTCTACCCGTAAACTACAATCAGAATCCAACCGCTGCATCGCGTCCGTTTGACGCTAAGCGTGAAGGATTTATTTTCTCCGAAGGAGCTGCAGCATTGGTTCTTGAAAGCCTGGAACATGCATTGGCACGTAAAGCCAGGATTTATGCGGAGGTTCTCGGTCATGCATCCTCGGGTGATGGATACCACATCGCCGCGCCAGATCCAGAAGCCGCAGGGGCGATCCGCACCATGCGTTGGGCATTATCCAATGCCCGTATAACTCCTGACCAGATTGATTACATCAATGCTCACGGTTCCTCAACTCCGATCAACGACCTGACAGAGACAAAGGCCATCAAAGCCTTATTCGGCGACCATGCGTATAAACTGGCAATCAGCTCGACGAAGTCGATGATTGGACATGCCATGGGTGCATCCGGTTCACTTGAAGCTATTGCGTGCGCCCTGGCAATCTACCATGGGATCATCCCCCCCACAATCAACTTAGAATATGCGGATCCGGAATGCGACCTGGATTATGTGCCTAATGTCGCCCGGAAAGCCAACGTAAATTTCGCTCTTTCAAATTCCTTCGGTCTGGGTGGGCAAAACGCCTGCCTGATTTTGAAGAAATTCCAAGTTTAATTATAGGAAGATAACCTATGTATATCATCAGCAACGATCGTCTCATCCGTAGAAACAACCGCTTAGGCCTGATAGCCACCATCGCCGGATTGGTTGTATTGGGTATTGGTATGTACATCTCCTTTACAAAGCCCAAATTAATTTCAATCTCTATGCTGGCGTTATTGGCGGGTTTTGTTCTTTCGCAAGTCGGCATTTATTATAGCAACCGTTGGGGTCGAAGCCCGCGCCCGGATGAAGTCTTATCTGGGGTCTTGAAAAGCCTGGATAATAAATACAGTTTATATCATTATTGCTCCCCCGTATCGCATTTGCTGGTAGGCCCAGCCGGAATCTGGATTTTACAACCTCACATACAAAAAGGCACGATCACATACGAAAAAGGACGATGGAAACAAAGAGGTGGAAACTGGTATTTAAAAATTTTTGCACAAGAAGGCTTAGGCCGGCCAGATTTGGAAGTTTCCGGAGAACAAAATGCATTAGCGAAATTCTTGAAGGCAAATTTTCCAGATGAAGACCTCGAGATAAATACCGCACTGGTATTTTTGCACCCCAAGGTAGAGATTGCGATTTCCGAAGATGAAGTCCTTCCAGCAGAAACGGTCCACATCACCAAGCTTAAAGATTTCCTGCGGAAATCCGTTAAAACGAAGGCTCTGGAACCCGCAAAAATAGACCAGATTACAAGCATCTTAAATCCCTAATAAAAAAACCGGTGCCAGTAAAAACCAGCACCGGTTTTTTATGTTATTACTCGATTATCCGTTCAGATATGCATCCAGTGCATCCTTACTGATTCGGAATGCATTGCCGATCTTCTTGGCTTTTAATTCACCTGCTGTAATCGCCGCGATGACATCTTCTTCAGCAACCTTCAAATAAGTAGCTGCTTCGGAAGGGCGTCATGACGGCAGGAACACTCGTTGGAGGCGTTCCGCCTGCAGGCTGGTCACTACCACTGGGAGCATTTGAACCTGTTACCCCTTTCAAGGCATCAACCAGCACACTGCCCACGCCTACACCTGCACCAATACCGGCAGTCAATCCGGCGCCACCGCTTGGATTTTGAGCTGCATCACGTAAGGCATCAGCCGCCTGCAATTGGGTGTAGGTCTTCATATCAAGCATTCCCATCGCCCGCAATTCTTCTGCAGACTTCGTTGACGGTTTAAGGTTCTCAATATAATACGATTTCAAGGTGAGACCCAATGCCAGGAAATCATCAGTGGCCTTGGCACGAACACCCGCGCCCAATTCTTCAGTCAAGGCGATCAATTCGGGAACGTTGTTTTTAGCAGCAGTCTCAGCCAGCAAGTCCTGCAATTTCGAAAGCAGCATTGCCCGTAAACGCGACTCAATCTCACCAATCCGGTAAACACCCTGTGCGCCCACGATTTGGTTGATAAACTGCTGAGGGTCATTAACCTGGAAACTATAGGAGCCATACCCTTGGATTAAGGCTACTCCTAAGCCCATATTCGGATTACTCACGATGATCGGTTGAGCAGTTCCCCATTTTCGGTCCGCGAATTCCTTCATGTTAATAAAGTAAACCTCTGCCGGGAATGGGGTTTTTTCATTGAAAAGAGCGCCAATTTTATCTATTAACAGAGGAATATTGTAAGTAACGATGGTATGCCGGCCAGGGCCAAAAATATCCATCGCATTTCCATCCCGAAAGAAAACCGCTGATTGGTATTCACGAACAATAACCTGCGAGCCTATTCGGAAATTACCTGGTCCCATTTCCGGAAACCGGTGGACAATTTCATCCGACATTGCGTTCGGATATTCAACAACATCAAATATGTTTGCCATCTTGACTCTCCTAATCGTACTTTAGTTAATTACCGAACCTCAGGGAAATTAATGATCGCTTCATTCCGGCGGTCGAAGGTATCGACGGCCTGTCGGGAAACAGCAACAAGGTGACGAATTGCTGCAGGCAAACCATCACTCCCTACTGAGGTTTCTACGTTGTCAATGGCTCGACCAACTTCTTCTGCCAGATCGAGCAAGGTTGCATCGAACGCATATATCTTTTCTAGTTCAGCTTCGTTGATTTTTACAGCCTCAAATAGACTCGAATAGCCTCTGGTTGCCCTGCGAACACGATCAGCAAAGGTCCTCAATTTAATGGCAGCAGCCTCTAGATCATCCACATAGGTAATTTCCCCGCTGCTGATAAAATCCCTTTGTATTGCTGAAATACGTTGCCACAACCGGTCGAATTGGTCCGCAATGGTTTCTCGCAAGAGCTTATCCGCATCCCTGCGATTTTGCCTTTCCATGTATCCCTTAAATCCTGGAATCTTACCCAAGATTTTCTTAAATGGATCCATCTGTTCTGAGATTCTCTGGTAAATCGGGTCTTGAATATCGCTCATTGTAAACTCCTTTAAAACCTGATCGATTTCCTATGACTAGATTATAGTCTTTGTTATTCCAGCCTGCAACAAAGTCACTGATTCACTTCATTTGATATACGCATAAATCTTTTCCTGGTTTTATCGCCATAACTTATGGATTAGTAACCGGGAAGTGCATAATCCGATTATTTCCAGAATCAGTGACCCATACCCCACCGGCCGGATCTACAGCGACAGCACCCACAAGGGCAAATTGATTTAATCCAGAACCCAAATCACCCCAATATCGCACGAATGTGCCATCATCCTTAAATTCCAGCACTCGCAATCCTTCAGGATCTGTAACATACAGGAATCCTTGTGGGTCGATATCCAGGTATGGTTTATTATCCAATGATTCACCAAACCAGGCATACACTTCCCATTCCAGGATTGGTTGATAATTCCCTTGTAAATCCTTCTCAAATTTCTGGATCCGTTGATTCCAGGTGTCGGCTACGAAAACTCTATCTTCTTGATCAATCGTAATCCCAACCGGTTCATCGAATTGGCCCGAAGCCATCCCTACGCTGCCAAACTGCGAAATATAATTCCCATCTGCATCAAAGATCACTATGCGTTTATTGCCCGTGTCGACTACAAATACCTGCCCTTTAAAGTCAACGTCTACATCTCTTGGCCCCCAAAAAGCTTCGGGTGATTCAGCCTGACCGAAATATCCCCACATTTTAATAAATTTTCCGTCGGGAGAAAATTTTTGAATGCGGTGGTTCCATAAATCAGCCACATAAACCGACCCATCCATTCCTATAGCGATTCCCCAGGGTTGATTAAAAGTTCCACCAGGCGCCTCACCGGATGTGATGTCACCAAAACTCCCCCATTCATGGAGGACCGAGCCGTCTGGACTTACGTGTTGAATCCGGTGATTGTCAGTGTCTGCAATATAGATAGTACCATCCTCAGAGATGGCAAGGTCACGCGGCCTGTTGAACTGTCCCGGATCCTGCCCGAAACTGCCAATAATTTTATCAGCCGATAAATCAACACCTTTGCCTTCATAAGGGTCAGCTACAACCTGTTCTTCAATAGGCGAAATCCCATAATTCCATAGACTGGAAGCAATGTCCTTGCGGATATACAGGCGCATTTTCACCGCCGGCGACCAGTTGGGTAGACTCATATCCCTGCCAACCACCTTCCCATATTGGCTGTAATCTCGATCCAACCAGACTTTGAAAAGCGCTTCTCGCATCTCGGGGTTTTTCACCGCATCCCAAATCCTCTTAAAGGTCAAGCCATAATAATCCTGGTTCGGCCACCACAAGCGAATGTATTCCTGTTTGTAATAGGCATCCCCAACAACCGGTTCGATTTTTGCGTAATTGGGTTCCCCAACCAGGATAACTGCTGATTCTCGCAGACTTCGAGATGGATCTTTTCCAAAAAAGCGCGCGTTAAGGTAATTTCGGAAATACCAATAATAAGGATATGATGTTTCATTATCATATGCAACATTGATCGCCAGGCCATCTGTAGTTCTGTGTGAAATTTCTTCGATCTGGCTTAATGCATCCTTAACACCCCTGGCAGAATGAGCGTACACAAGCAGTTCATTTGCATTATCGTAATTGTAATAATTCGCGGTAATACTGGTGCGTAACGTAAGGAATCCCAGGATTCCAAAAATACTCAAGATGAATACCTTAACAAATTGCACAAGTGACCAGGATTTTTAATAAGTAGTACAGGCCTACCCCACCGATAATCCACATCAACACTGCAAAAACAAAAGTGCTTGTTTCGCGCAACTGGTTGAGACCCTTTCCCTGGAATGGTGGATTACTCCCTAACAAGGAACCAAGGATAATTGAAAGTGTGAGTATGAAAATGGTTAAAGCTAATAACGTTAACCATCCACGATTACTTTTAAACAAATGCCAATTGGTCCGATCGATGATAACGCCGATTGCCCATCCCGATAATAAAATCATTGGAAGCGTAATGTGAACGGTCAGCCAGGGCATCTTCTCGCCAGCGATTGAATAGGCAATTAAAGCCGTAATAGATAGGAATCCTAGCAATGGAACGACTGGGACAGGAGTGCCCTGATCGTGGCTACCAGATAAATCCAGGTTCAAACGCTTCCGGAATAAGACCAGTCCCAATGCTAATAAACTCCCCAGAGCGGGTAAATATTCATAGATTGGAATCTGAACAAGCCCATAATAATACCAGGGCTGGCTGCCACGATTCACTCCTTGCTGTTCCAACCAGTATCCCAACGAACCAACTATCCCTGTGAAAAATCCGGCCCCATTGGTAAATAGGGTTGTGTAGAAAACAGTAAAAACTGCGTACCATATGCCTGCATTGATCAACCAAAGCTTTGGGTTCCATATTATGCCAATCAGGATGGAAAGGATAAAAAGGGGAACCAGGAAAATTGCGACCTGGAAGATATTCGCAGTATTTAAGGCATTCACTTCCCCTGCATTCGTTGGAATATCCCACCCCATTAAACGCACCGGGAATGCGCTCAACTGTGGTAAAACGAATGTACCCAATAGAATAAGAATTCCAAACGAACGTTCTCCTCGGAGTTCTTTCCATGAATACCCTTGTAACAAGAAATACCCAGATGCCAACAGTGCGATTATCCCCAGGATCCCAAGTGTAATTACCAAAGCACCAGGTCCTTGGGATGGTAATGAAGTCAATGCCTCGCCGGGAGCAATGGGTGATGCAGTCTCTGAGGAATCTAAAGAAACCTGATCTCTATTTAAAAGCCATAAAGAGCCAGTTAAACCAATAAGCACCACACCGATCACAAAAGCGATTAGAAAATAGTTCAAAAAATCTTTCTTTTGCCAGGACTTTCGCACAACCTGGTAAATTAAATAAAATGCCAGGAAAATGAGAATTTGAGCTGTAAAAATAAAAGCTGTTTCCTTCGAGGTGTAGTGCAGCACAAATGATACTGTGATCCAATAAGTATATTTGGCTTCCCCAGTTTCCAGGTAACGTAAAATTGCCCAGATCGATATGACACAAAACAAGGCTACATAAGCTTCATTGCGAGCATACCTTGCGTAATAAAACATATATGGAGAAATAATCAATAAGATCGCTGCTACAATCGCCCCAGCACGACCTAAATATATTCGATATTTCCATATAAACGCAATCATCAGAACCCCGCATAAGGCGGCTGGTATGCGAGCGGTAAAATCATTATCACCAAACATGAAATATGAAAGCGCGATCATATGGAATTGGATAGGGCCGTGCATTAATGGATCGTGGCTGAAACCCTCACCTTTGAACAACCGCCAGGAATAATATACATGAGTATTTTCATCGTGGCTCATGACACGCGCACCCAGGATATAAAAACGTGTTAATAAGGCGATGACGACCAACACAACAAACAAGATTGTTTCAATACGAATTGCTTTTTTAATTAGAACTGGCTGATCTAGCCAGGCTGTCTCAACAGAATGTTCGGATGGATTTTCGCGTGATTCCATTTATTCCTCAGGTTGCCAGTTTGGGGGATATCTATCGCCCCTTAATTTGTTTTACCATTTTTAGGTTTTTCAAGGTGATTTTTTGAAGGTCGAGATGCAGGTTTTTCTTTTACCATACTCACTTCTCTGGGAGTGAGGTAACGCCACTGCCTAGGTTTCAGATTTCCAAGGAGCACCGATCCGATCCTCATTCGCATGATCCTGACAATCGGGAGTCCAATCACCTTTCCTGTTTCCCGGATTTGCCGTTTATGGCCTTCGCGGATAATAACTTTTAACCAAGCGCCTTTGCCTTCAGGTCTGATAAAAGAAACGTCAGCAGACCCTGTGTGGAAGCCATCTTCTAGAACAACCCCTCTACGCCATTTTTCAAGTTGGTCGTCATCTGGACGCTTTGCGACTAAAACCCGGTATTCTTTTTCATGCTCATAACGAGGGTGAGTCAGGTGGTGGGCTAATTCACCATCGTTCGTCATTAATATAAGACCCTCACTATCGGCATCTAGCCGTCCCACCGGATAGAAAAAACCAGGTAAATCAATGAGATCCCTGACAGTTGGCCTGGGATCCTCTGTTGATACTGCACTTAACACTTCTCTTGGTTTGTAAAGTGCAATATAAATTGGGGGTGCCACAAATTTTATTGGTTTCCCATCCAGTAAAATTTTATCTTTACTGGGATCGGCCTTTTCACCGATCACCGCCACACGCCCGTTAACCGTTACCCTACCTGCAAGGATATAAGCTTCGCACGAACGCCGTGAACCTAGACCGGAATGTGCCAGAATTTTTTGTATACGCTCATTCATGGATTTCTACTACCTGTTGCTCTAACGGAGGTAATTCCTCCAACGAATTAATTCCAAAATGCTGCAGAAAATCAGGCGTTGTACTGTATAAAATCGGCCTGCCTGGTGCTTCAGCCCGACCAATTTCTTGGATTAGGCCTTTGCTCAACAAGTTTTTTAGGACAGCATCACTATTCACGCCCCGGATCGCATCAACCTGCGGTCGCGTCACGGGCTGCCGGTAAGCCACAATCGCTAATGTCTCCAATGACGCCTGGCTCAGGTGACTGCTTTCGGCCAATCCAAGATATTTCTCAATTAACGAGGATGCCCCCGGTGCAGTGGTTAATTGGTACCGGTCTTTGTGCTTCTGCAAGCGGATACCATATTCACCGTCTGAACCCTTGTAACGTTCCCTAAGTTTTTCCAGTCCAACCTCAATCTCCTCCGCTGGAACGGCAATGATCGTCGCTAGGTGCACAGCTGTAATAGGCCCGGTGGCGACAAAGAGCAGTGCTTCAATTTTAGCGATTAAATTTAACTCACCTTCGGAAAAAAGTTCGTGATCCATGCTATGATAAAATGTAAAGGTTAATGTTAGTCCTCACAAGGAGCTTAAAATGAAGGTTCGTTCCGTACACACTTATCGGTATATCTTGTTAATTGTTTGCTTATTTATTTTTTCAAGCCTGGCATGCAGTTTACCACAAGCCATTTTACGGCCTGATCCGACTCCCATTCCTGTTTCATCGGAAGCAATTACCGAAATGAAAGATAACATCGATGAAGCAGCAAGGACCTTCCAGGAAACTGGAGAGGTAAATTTACAAATTACCGAAGTTCAAATAACTTCCTATCTTGTGAATGAGCTAAATTCCCAGGATAATCCGTTCGTTCAATACCCGCAAATTTTACTGCGAGATGGTGAAATCCAAATGACCGCAGATTACCAACAGGGTGAATTGACCTTACCTCTAAAGGCCGCGATATCTGTAGAGGCTGATGGTTTTGGTGGGTTGGCGTATGAATTAACCTCAGCATCCATCGGTCCCCTCGCCCTTCCTGAAGCTTTGGTTGGTCAAATGCTTGGACAATTCCAACAAATGTTTGATAACAACATATCCAGCCAACTGGATAATGTGTTTATCGAATCCATCACGATCGCGGATGGAACCATGACCATTCAGGGTCATTCTCGGTGATGTTTTAAGGATCAGGTAAAATATCAGTTTTCTTAATCAGACTGAGATTATACCATTCAAGGTAAAATTTCCGTTCGCCGTCTGCTAAGAGCGACATGTGTTGAGGCTTAATGGGGAGTGAGGTTTTTTGAAAATATTAATTACCGGAGCAGCTGGTTTTTTGGGCTCGCACCTATGTGACCGCTTAATCGGGGAAGGTCACAAGGTGCTGGCAATGGATAATTTCATCACTGGCAGCCCCGAAAATTTATCTCACCTGGCAGGGCATCCAAATTTCCAGTTCATCCGGCACGATGTGTCAAATTATATTTTCGTCCCCGACATAGTGGACGCAGTTTTACATTTCGCATCGCCAGCCAGTCCAAATGCAACTTCACCCAAGGGATATATTAACCTACCTATTCAGACAATGAAAGCAGGGGCCTTGGGTACGCATAATACATTGGGAGTTGCCCGGTCACATGAGGCTCTATTCCTGTTAGCCTCAACCAGTGAAATTTATGGTGATCCCCTGGAGCATCCACAGAAAGAGACTTATTGGGGACACGTGGATCCAATTGGCACCCGTTCAGTGTATGACGAGGCGAAAAGGTTTGCGGAAGCACTGACGATGGCATACCATCGAGCCCATCACATCAATACCCGAATAGTAAGAATATTTAACACTTATGGGCCTCGAATGCATCTGGATGACGGGCGCGTAGTCCCGAATTTCATAAAACAGGCATTATTACACGAGCCTTTGACCATTTTCGGTGATGGAACTCAAACACGTAGTTTTTGCTTTGTGGACGATCTAATCGATGGGATACTCCGGCTTTTAGTCTCTGACATTACCGAACCAGTCAATATAGGCAATCCCGAAGAAATATCAATAATTAAATTTGCTGAAACTATCAACCGGCTGACGCAAAATCCAGCAGGCATCGTCTTCAAGGAGGCTTCCAGGGGCTTGAGCGATCCCCAACGACGGCGTCCAGACATCACCCGTGCCACGAAGCTCTTGGGATGGCAACCCAGAATAAACCTGGAGCATGGCTTGATGAAGACCATTCCATACTTCAGGGAGAAATTATCCCTCTCATGACCACCATCCTAACAAATCCTAAAGAAAGAGGCCGGTTTCTTCGATTTGCATTTGTCGGCGCAATTGGAGCAGTCGTCGATTTTGGGGTCATGAATCTCCTCAGAGATGTTTTCGGGCTGCCTTTGGTTTTTGCTGGCACAATATCCTTCATTGCAGCAATTTTAAACAATTTTTTCTGGAACCGATATTGGACTTATCCCGATTCGCGTTCAAAGAAAATGCTCCGTCAGCTCCTAGAATTCAGTATTGTGAGTGCAACTGGATTGATTATCAGGATTCCGGTGTTAAAATTTTTAGAACCCTTGATGGTTCGCCTGGTTATGTGGTTGCCGGTTAAGTTCACTTTTATATCCCCTGAAGCTTTGAGTGCAAATCTTACCCTGGCGGTTGCCGTAATCATCGTGATGTTTTGGAATTTTTTTATGAACCGTTATTGGACATACAGTGATGTCACCTGAAAAACCGATTCTTCAAGGAAGACCAGTCAGCGCTTCCCGGACCACGATTGCTCAACTCATGCAGCCAGAGCACGCCAACTCCCATGGTAACGTCCATGGAGGTTGGATTATGAAATTAGTTGACGAAGCTGGCGCCTTAGCCTGCATGCGGCATGCCCAGGCTCGTGTGGTCACCGTGGCCGTGGACCAAATGACCTTTCGGAATCCGATCCGGATTGGTGATCTGGTCATTCTAACTGCCGAAGTCAGCTACGTAGGACACACGTCAATGGAGGCCCAGGTTCATGTAGAAGCCGAAAATCCGTTGACCGGCGAAACCATTCATACAAATACGGCTTACCTGGTATATGTAGCCCTGGATGAATCGGAAAATCCGACCCCTGTACCCCCTTTACTTCTGGAGACCGATAAACAACGACAGCGCTTTGAGGAAGCGAAATCTCGCCAGGCATATAGACTTAAGCAAAAGCGTTAAATTTCTTACGATCACCTTGTATTTTCTGCGTTTTGATGTTTCCTGTAATTAGAATAAATATATCGAGGAAAGATGTCCGGATTACGCATAATCGGTGGTAAAGCCCGTGGTAAAAGATTAAGATCCGTACCAGGGGATTCCACTCGCCCAATTACCGACCGCACAAAGGAGTCTTTGTTCAATATCATCGGTGGAGACATTGAAAATGCATCCTTCCTTGATTTGTTCGCGGGAACTGGAAGTGTCGGGATCGAAGCATTAAGTCGCGGCGCAGAGTATGTGAGGTTTGTCGATATTTTACGGCTGGCGATTGAAACGATTAAGGTTAACTTGGATTTAACTGGTTTTAGGATCAGCTCCAACATTGTCCAAACTGATGCCTTTCATTACTTACCAAAGACCCCGGACCGAGAATTTGATTATGTGTACATTGCCCCTCCACAATATAAAAACATGTGGAAAAAAGCTCTCCTTTTACTTGACCAAAATCCTGGTTGGATCAAATTCGATTCCTGGGTTATCGTTCAAATCCATCCAGTTGAGTATGAAGAAATCCAGCTAGATCATTTAATTTTATTTGACCAAAGAAAATACGGCAGCACGTTGTTATTGTTTTATGAAACGCCCCCAGGAAAATCTGACAATTAACGTATGATATACTCAATCTTAACTTTCACTGAAATGGGCTGTTTCATCTAAATGAATACACAACAATATATCGATATTGAAAATAGTTACGGAGCACACAATTACCATCCCTTGGATGTGGTTATCTCAAGGGCTGAAGGCGTCTGGGTCTACGATGTTGATGGGAGAAAGTACCTGGACTGCTTAAGCGCGTATTCAGCGTTGAACCAGGGGCATGTCCATCCAAAAATACTCAAAACCTTGACAGAGCAGGCTTCTCGATTGACTTTGACCTCAAGGGCATTTCGTAATGACCAACTCCCATTATTTTATAAGGAGTTGTCTGAATTAACCAGTTATGAGATGGCTCTACCCATGAATAGTGGGGCTGAGGCAGTTGAAACAGCAATCAAACTTGCCCGGAAATGGGCAGTCCACATCAAAGGGATAGCACGCGAAAAATCAGAAATTATTACCTTTGAGGGGAATTTTCACGGTAGGACCATCACAGCTATATCATTCTCTACTGAACCTTTGTACCGGGGTGATTTTGGACCTTTTACGCCTGGGTTTACCAGCGTTGAGTATGGGAATTTCCAGGCAGTTATTCAGGCTATCAACCCGAATATAGCGGCTATTCTACTTGAACCGATTCAAGGAGAAGCCGGTGTGATTGTCCCTCCGGAGGGCTTCTTAAAAGATATCAGACAGTTGTGCGATCAACACAACATCCTCTTCATCGCCGATGAAATCCAAACTGGATTGGGACGGACCGGGAAATTATTTGCATGCGATCACGAAGGGGTTCGGCCAGACATCATGATCATTGGTAAAGCTTTGAGTGGAGGGTTTTACCCGGTATCAGCGGTTCTGGCCGACCGAGATCTCTTGGGTTTATTTACAGCAGGAGAACATGGTTCGACATTTGGCGGGAATCCCCTCGGTGCCGCGGTCGCCCGGACTGCCCTGCGCGTGATTGTCGATGAAAACCTGGTTGGCAATGCCGCCAACATGGGAATTTATTTCAAAGAACAACTTGAGGAAATTCCCAGTCCTTATGTTAAAGAAATCCGCGGAAAAGGGTTATTAATAGGAATCGAATTAAAAAAAGATGCAGGGGGAGCCCGGCGTTTTTGCGAAAAATTACAATCCCTCGGCATCCTGGTCAAAGAAACCCGACAACACACCATCCGCATAGCCCCTCCTTTGGTGATTGAAAAAGAAATTATCGATTGGGCTATCACGAAAATAAGAGAAGTGCTATTATCTAAGACATAAGCAGATATCATACACAGAAGGTGCGTATTTTGCAGGCGAGGTGTTTTCATGAACATCGGAATTCCCAAAGAAGTTCGTACTTTTGAATACCGTGTGGGTCTTTCCCCTGAAATGACCCGAGCGCTTTACCAACAAGGTCACACAATCTTTGTTGAGCATGATGCAGGAAGAGGGGCTGGATTCACTGATCATGATTACCAACAAGCGGGCGCCAGAATTGTCTATTCACCTCAAGAGGTTTTTGGCCGAGCAGACCTGGTTCTAAAAGTCGCCAGACCGCTTTTAGATGAAATTAAATGGCTTCGATCGGGAGCAACCATTGCGGGATTGCTAAATATGGGCTCATCAAGGCGTGAGAAAATCCAGGCTCTCCTTGATGAAAAAATAACAACTATTTCTTATGAACAAATCCAGCTCCATGATGGTTCCTTACCTGTCTTACAACCATTAAGCCAAATTGGTGGAAGGTTGGCCGCCCAAATTGGGGCTACCTTATTGCAGAATAATTCCGGTGGCAAAGGTATCTTGCTGGGTGGGATTGCAGGTGTACCACCTGCTGAAGTAGCAGTGATTGGTGCTGGTGTCGTAGGCACCTGCGCGACCCTGGGATTTTTGCGGATGGGTGCCCATGTAACTGTGCTTGACACAAATTTAAATGCGCTGAATAGGATGTATGAGCGAAGTCCAGGTATCGTCACAATGATCTCAAATCCATATAATATATCGAAAGTTTGCCAATATGCTGATATTGTCGTAGGTGCTGTTCTTGTTCCGGGAGAACGTCCACCGTTTGTGGTAACCCGCGAAATGGTAAAGAGCATGAAACCACGTTCAGTAATAATGGATATCAGTATCGATGAAGGTGGATGCATTGAAACTTCACGTCCCACTACGCATGAATTGCCAACTTATGTCGATGAAGAAGTAATCCATTATTGCGTCCCGAACATCCCCAGTGTCGTCGCTCGTACCTCTACATATGCCTTTTTAAATGCAGCATTTCCTTTTATCCAGAAGTTAGCTAACCAGGGTGTTCACCAGGCTATCTCACAGGATGATGCCCTGGAACGAGCCGTTAACGTTCATGATGGAAAATTTATTCACTTATATCGGTTACCGTATCCAACCCTGTCGGACTAATTGAGATGGATTGGTTTCAAAGATATCAATCAAGAATCGTAACAGCTGACACAGCAGTTCAAAACATTCACTCCGGACAACGAGTGTTCTTGACTGGCAACTGTTCTGTTCCTCAAACGATCCTAAAAGCACTGGTCAACTATGCCCCACAGGTTGAAAATGTCGAGATCTGCCAGGCGCTTAGTGTTGGGCCAGCAGATTATGTTGCCCCCGAGATCAACGGTCATCTCCGGGTCAATTCAATGTTTATTAGCGCCAATGTCAGGAAAGCAATCCATGAAGGGCGGGCAGATTTTACTCCCGTCTTGCTTTCTGAGTTTACCTTGTTATTTAAAAATAAAATCCTACCGATTGACGTGGCACTAATCCATGTCTCACCACCAGATGAACATGGCTTTTGTAGCCTTGGAATTGAAGTTGGTCTGTCAAAAAGTCCGGCGGAGTCAGCCCAAATCATCATCGCTGAAGTAAACCAACAGATGCCGCGCACACTGGGTGATTCCTTTATTCATATCAGCCGGCTGCACCACATTGTACCAGTTGATTACGCGCTTCCAGAACTACCTATGGCGCAGGAAGGCAGCTCCGAGGTAGCCGAAAAGATAGCTTATTATATTTCGGATCTCATCCCGGATGGCGCGACCATGCAAATGGGCATTGGTGAAATTCCTGACGCAGTCCTTAAATATTTGTTTGAGAAAAAGGATTTGGGCATTCACAGTGAAACCTTTTCTGACGGCGTAATTGACCTGGTTGAAGCAGGAGTTTTAACTAATGCCAGAAAATCGCTCCATCCAGGGAAAATTATCGCAGGTTTCATTTTAGGAACCAAGAGATTGTACGATTGGGTCGACGATAATGCGTTAATCGAGCTTCACCGCACTGAGTATGTAAACGACCCATTCGTAATTGCACAGAATGAACGTATGGTGGCGATCAATTCTGCGATCGAAATTGATTTAACTGGCCAGGTATGTGCAGATAGTATTGGCACCCGTTTGTATAGTGGTGTTGGAGGCCAGCTTGATTTTATTTACGGGGCATCACGCGCAAAAGAAGGTGTACCGATTATCGCCCTTCCTAGCACCACGAAAAATTTTAGCAAGATCGTAACCACGTTAAAATCCGGGGCTGGGGTTGTCACTTCCCGCAACCATGTCCGGTTTGTTGTGACGGAATATGGCGTAGCTGATTTGTATGGGAAATCAATTCGCCAGCGAGCAGCACAGTTAATCAATATTGCCCATCCGCAGTTTCGCGATGAATTAAAGTACCAGGCGAAAGAGCTCAACTACCTATGAAGAAAAGATCCGCAAAAATTGTGGCAACCATCGGGCCTTCCAGCCAGGATGAAACAATGATCCGGAAACTAATTTTATCCGGTGTGAATGTCGCCCGCTTAAATTTTTCACACGGGACTCACGATGACCATGCAGTGGTTTTTGAACGGATTCGCAGGATATCCCACGACCTAAATCGTCCGGTCACAATTCTTCAGGACCTGCAGGGTCCAAAAATCAGAACAGGCGAAATCTTTCATAATCAGGTTGAAATCTCTAAAGGGCAATTATTCACACTCACCACAAAAGAAGTATGCGGAGATAATCAAGTGGTTTGTGTGGATTTTCCCCAGCTTATTGAAAGTGCAGCACCCGGAGGAAAAATCCTTCTGGATGATGGTAATCTAGAGTTGGAAATTTTATCTGTTAGTGCTGACGAAGTTAAAACACGGGTTGTTCAAGGAGGGATCTTAAAATCACACAAAGGTGTAAACCTGCCCGGCGCAAAAATTGAAATTCCAGGATTTACTGAGAAAGATAGCGAGGATTTAAAGTTTGGACTCCAGCTAGGAGTGGATGCGATTGCTGTATCCTTTGTGCAAAAAGCTGCAGATATTCTATCCGTGCGCGAAGCTGTAAAAACGCTATCCCCGGAACATCTTGCCATACCGATCATCGCAAAACTAGAACGGCCTACTGCGTTAGAAAATTTGAATGAAATATTATCAGTCGCTGATGGTGTCATGGTAGCCAGGGGCGATCTTGGTGTTGAAATGCCTCCCGAGGAGGTACCCATTGCTCAAAAGAATATTATCTCCCTTGCAAATAAAAGAGGGCGTGTGGTCATCACTGCAACCCAGATGCTTGATTCAATGATGAACAACCCTCGGCCCACCCGTGCGGAAGCCTCAGATGTTGCAAATGCAATCCTGGATGGGTCCGATGCAGTGATGCTATCTGGCGAGACGGCTGCTGGCAAATTTCCCCTCCAGGCTGTAGAAATGATGCATGCGATTGTTTGCCAGGCAGAGACACACATTGATGAATGGGGCAATCCCATCGTCTTAGACTTGCCAAATCCCTCTGATGAGGACACATTTTTTCTGACCCATGCAGCTCGTGAGTTAGCGCATGATCGTAATGTTGCGGCAATTGCAGTTTTCACGAACAGCGGGAAGACCGCACTGCTAATGTCGAAAACCCGCCCATCCGTCCCCATATATGCATTTACGACGAATATCCGAACATTCCAACGTTTGAGTTTATATTGGGGTGTGTATCCTTTCCTTGCAAACCGTGCGGATTCCATCGATGAAATGATACATTTTGTCGAAACTGAATTATTAACTGAATCCTTGATCCAACCTGGACAACAGGTAATTTTATTATTAGGTTATCCGATCGACCATACTCGCCCAACCAACCTGGCACTGTTACATACGATTGGATCCTTGCCAAATCTAAAATGACATCAGATTCGCATTATGTAATCGGTCATTTTTCAAAAAAACCATCCCCCTTAGCCCGGTTCTTACCACCAATTCCAGAGGGAATTGCCTCCTCCTGGCTACACAACCAATTTTCTGAAATTATTGTTGATAAACGCCCCTGGATATTAGATCCCTTTGGTGTTTCTCCCAAATTGATCCGGGAAATTGCCGAATCAGGTTACCGGGTGCTGGTTGCCGCGAATAATCCAGTTGCACGCTTTATTATCGAAATGACGGCAAATCCTCCCAAGGAAAGCCAGCTCCGCTCAGCCTTGTCCGAACTGGCAGCAAGTTATCGAGGTGATGAGCGGATTGAACCTCATATTAAAACCCTATATGAGTTCGAATGCGCGAAATGTGGAAGAAATCTCCAGGTCGAAGCTTTTTTATGGGAACGTGGGGAACAGAGCCCTTATGCAAAACTTTACACCTGCCCATTTTGTAAGGACTTTGGCGAACGCCCAACCGATCATAAAGATATTGAACGGGCCAAACACTTTTCTGCCGGCGGACTACACCGTGCCCGGGCACTCGAGAGAATCGTGTCAGTCGATGATCCCGATCGCCAGCATGCTGAAGATGCGATTGACACCTACCTTCCTCGTGCCATATATATACTTTTCACGTTAATTAATAAACTAGAGGCAATTGCCGGAAATCGTAGCCTGTTAACGGCATTGCTGCTCTCGGCCTGCGATCAGGCAACCTCCCTTTGGCCTCATCCTGCTCAACGCTCCAGACCCAAGTTATTAACGATCCCGACTCACTTCCGCGAAAATAACATCTGGATACTGCTTGATAAAGCAATTGAACAATGGGCAGTTGCTCCAGATATACCTTCTATTCCAGTCTGTGTATGGCCAGAACTTCCACCAGAAACCGGAGGAATTTGCCTGTTCGAAGGGCGTATCAGGGAATTGGCCGAAACCCGCGACGAAAAGTACAACCTTCATGGCAAAATTGGGGCAGTTATTAGTGCATTTCCCAGGCCAAACCAGGCTTTTTGGACTCTCTCAGCTTTATGGGCAGGTTGGCTGTGGGGGAGAACCGCAGCAGCTCCTTTTAAAAGCGTTTTACGAAGGCAACGCTACGATTGGGCTTGGCACTGTACCGCATTATTCACCGCTCTTGAGGCGGCAATTCCTTTGCTTGCCCCACATACACCGGTATTCGGATTATTAGGCGAGGTTGAATCCGGCTTGATTTCATCTGCACTGGTTGCTGCAAATACTGCCGGGTTCACCTTGAAAAATATTGCACTACGTAAATCAGATGATCTGGCCCAGGTTTTATGGGCTTCCCCAGAAGGGGATGATCAGGTTGAAGTAATCAAGTTCGATCAGATTGAAAAAACGATCGATCGCTCCATTCGCGTGGCTCTAGCACATTTAACGGCTAAAAAAGAGCCCACAGGTTTCCTCCCTTTACTAAGCAGCAGTTTTTTAGACTTGCTGGAGCGCCAAAAGTTCGATAGCTCAACGGAAAATTCCATGTGGGAGTTGCACTCAAGAATTGCAAACTCATTTCAAAAATCATTTACCTACACGAAGGGTTTCGTCAGGTTTGGTGGAAGCGATTATTCGCTGGATGTTGGCCAATGGTGGCTTCGTGAAAGTATGGACGAGCAGCTCTTCCCACAGGATAAACAACCTGGGAGAATCTTAAATTTCTCGGATTCCGTTGAAATTGCCCTGGTCAATTATCTTCTGGGGCATGCCGTAATATTATTTGACCATCTCGATCAACAAATCTGTTTTGAATTTCCAGGATTGCTGACGCCTGACTACCCGCTTATTAGAGCCTGCATCACTTCATATGCGATGCTGACAGATGAGAATACCAATGAATGGAAGTTACGAACAGAGGACCATCCAGGAAATCGTAAGATAGACTTAGGGAATATCATTGCTTTATTGGACCAATTGGGAAAACGATTGGGGTTTAAGACAAAAAGAGGGATCAGCCTAGATACCGACTTAAGAATCGCCTGTCATATGGACAGGGCAAACGAATGAACCTGAATATGTTTTCTTTGTCCAGGCCTCTGCTCTACTTCAACGCAGCCTCTCCAACAAGAATTACTCGCCAAAAATTTGCTTTCTCGTTGTTCCCGGTGGTCGTTCAGGATTGGTGGAATACAAAATCAAAACTAACCCATTACTCAACCAGGTTGTCGATTTAGGATGGCGATTCTTAAAATTTCGTCATATTCGCGCGATTGCGGAAAAATCCGAGCTTAACCAAGGGCTATTTTCCTCGCTCATCCTGGAAGATCCGATCACAAAAAACGATGGGTAAATTTATATTCCTACATCCAATAGAATAATCAAGGAGAGGCTGAAGGAGTGAGTGTTTCTGTGGGCGGAACTGGGGTCTCAGTTGGCCAGGGCGCAAGCGTCTCAGTGGGAGTGATTGTAGGCGTCGACGTTGGTATTGGGGTTTCCGTTGGCGTTGGGGTCTGTGTCGGGGTGGGGGTAGGGATTTGAATGTTAAGAGGTAGTTTGACCTCTACCATAGTTCCTTCTGTGCTGCGCATGACCAATCGCAATACCACTGGACCAGCCGGAAAGTCAGTTAAATCCCATTCATAAATAACGCCTGGATCTTTGATCGGATTATTTCGCTGTTCAAGGGACTGCCACGAATCTGGATCAAGACCTAAACCGAAATCTACTCGAACCCACTCAAACCAATCGGTGGCATCAGCCACCACCTGTATCTGTAAGGGTGATGTCGTGATTGTATCCCCACTGCGAGGGGATATAAACGAAAGATTGGCTCTTGGGTCGTCTATTTTACAAGCCCGTGTGGGCATAAATTCCAGCTCTTTTTTGAATCCAAGTTCCTGGGCAAGGTTTTGTCCCTGCGGATCTCTCCTCAACCACCGCCGAGCCCATGAATCCTGGACATTTAAGACCATTTTTTCCGAGGTGATCTCTCCGCATTCTGCGGAAGCTCGTAATCCTGTCCAGCTATCCAGCAAGACTACCTGCATTAAATCTTCCTCTTTTGGCAAAGGTGGCTGATCAGAAGCAAAGAATTCTGTCGTCTGCCTGGAACACCATTGCGAAGGGAAAGTACCTGAAAGGGCACAAATAACATGGTCTGTGATCCCTTGAGGACGGATTAATGGAGCTGGCGAATTCCCTGTCAATTGGCGGATTGCTTCTTGCATAACACTTGCCCAAACAGGTCCTGCTCCGCTTAACCCAGTAGTATTTTCCATCGGAGTGTAATCAGCATTTCCAGCCCATACTCCAACGGTGACATCTGCGGTATATCCTAAAGTCCAATTATCGCGAAAGGAATTGGTAGTACCCGTTTTGACCGCTGACTGGAAAGGCAGGTTTAGGATGGAGTTTCTTCCAAATGCCAGGCTGCGCGACTCGTTATCCGCCAGGATAGACGACATTAAATAAACATGCTCGGGGCGCAGGACCTGCTCTCCTACTGGAGGAGTGTATTCGTATACGACATTTCCATTTCGATCCTCGATCCTGGAGATCGCAACAGGCTTTATGTATCGACCATTATTTGCCAGGGTCGCATAAACACTCGTCAATTCTAGCAGACTTACTTCGCCTCCTCCCAGGGTTAATGAAAGGCCATAATCTGGTCTGGTTAGTGTCGTTATTCCCAGGCGCTTTGCCATGGAAATAAGTCCGTCCGCTTGAGGAGTAGCAGGATCATCGTATACACCAACAAATTGGAGAGTTTTAACCGCAGGAATATTTAAGGAATTAGCCAGAGCCCTTCGGACGGTTACTGGGCCATAGAAATTACCTGCATAATTTTCGGGGACATACGTCGGTCCAGGATCATCAGGCAACCCTGAGGGCGTAAACTCAGATGGCACATCCCATAATAAGGTTGCTGGAGTCCAACCTTTTTCAAAAGCCGCCAGATAGGTCAATGGCTTAATCGCAGAACCTGGCTGCCTTGGGCTGATTGCCATATTAACTTGTCCTGAAATCGACTCATTAGAAAAATCGGCCGACCCTACCATGGCTAAAATTTCCCCAGTGACCGGGCGGATTACTACCAGTGCGCTGTTCGTTACATGTTGGTCCTGTAGGGTTTGTAGGTTTTTTTGAATGGCCTCCTGAGCAAAATCCTGAATTCCAGGATCAATGGTCGTGTAAACATTAAAACCTGACCGGTAAATCGTCTGTGGATCGTAAAGCGACTTTAGCTGCGTCCGCACAAAATTTACCCAATGCGGATAACGCATTTCTATATCCGGAGATAGAAATGGGTAGTTCCTCATTTCATCCACTGCCTGGGTTACAGAAACAGGATCGATGCAGATTTTTTCGGGATTATTACTCACATAAATACAACCATCTTCCTGACTGGCTTCATACATCAAAACCATCACATCTTCCAGGCGATTCATTGTCAAATCCGGATTTGTGTACACATCGTAAATCGCTGGTGCCTGAGGTAATCCCGCAAGAAAGGATGCTTGACCCAGGGTTAGCTGATCGGAAGTTGTCCTGAAGTAAGTTTCAGCAGCTGCCTCAATTCCATACGCCAGGTTTCCATAATTGTTCTCGTTCAGGTATATCTCCAGGATTTCATCTTTAGAATACCGACGGGTAATTTCAGTCGCCAGGATTGCCTCTCGTACCTTCCTGCGGTATGTTATTTCAACCCTTTCTTCCGAAGAAAATAAAAGAGTTCGGGCTAGTTGCTGTGTAATGGTAGATGCCCCTGAAACTGTTCCCCCACCCTGATAGTTCTGCCAAAAAGCTCTAACAATCGCTGCTAAATCCACACCAGGGTGACTGTAAAATTCCTTGTCCTCTGTAGCCACTGTGGCAGCTATCAGATATGGCGATATTCTCGAAAGCGGTACGTAGGTGCGCCTTCCTGCATTTGGATCAATAATTTCATAAAGTGTGCGTCCGTTACGGTCTAAAATCCTGGTTGTTTCAAACGTTGAAGCCCGGCTTCTAAGATCATTAATATCAGGTAATGTGGCTGCAATGCGATAATACTGGTAGAAAAGGATTGAAACCAGGCACAATCCACTGATTACCAGTAAAAACGACGAAATTACCAGGGCTTTTACCAGGCAGCCTGATAAATTCCTCCAATTAATGGGGGGTGAAGATGGTTTCTGCCGAATCTTCGCCGGTTTCTTGTACGTTGGCTTGGATTGCCTGGGCTTCATTTGTGGTGCAGGTTTACCCTGCGTCTGACTCATGGGTGATACTCGTTCTGGGATGGGGCGCGTTTTAATTTCTATGTGGCTGGATAGAATGGTTGTTGGCGTATTCCAGTCTGAAATACCTGTTTGAAGATCTGCCTCTTCGGCATGTTCAACAAACATAGGTCTTGTATCTTCCAGAACAGAATTCGCAGCATTGTTTTTATTTTCTACTGGAACTTGCACGTCTGAGGCCCGGATCATTAAAACCTGGTTCTGGCTCTAAACCTGTTTTTTCAGAGATGAGTCTCTTAAAACGTTCCTGTAGTTTTTTAGGGTCAGATGAACCCGAATCTATCGCCATAAAAATCGTCTTTCTTTACCAGTATCAGGACCCTTTATGATGCCTGAGGGCGCAGCGCGATCAGTGTATTCCATATCCCTTTCATCACGCTCTCATCATGTTGGTTGATGACATTCATCGAAATAATCACCGCACCAGCGCCAATCCGGCGAAATTCCTTCGTCTCCAGTACTTCCATTTCAACATGGATGGAATCACCGATGAAGATTGGCTTCACAAATTTCCACTCAGTAATTTCGCGGAAGGCAACGACTGTCCCTTCCATAACACCAGTCTGTACGGCCAGACCTGAAGCGATCGCCAATCCTAAAAGACCATGTGCAATACGCTGGCCAAAAGGCGAAGATTTGCTATATTCAGCATCGACATGGATTTGGTTATAATCGCCGGATAACCCAGCAAACGAGACAATATCACTTTCAGTAACAGTTCTGCCTGGACTTTTAATTTTCTGGCCAGTTTCGAATTGGTCGAAATACCAGCCTCGCGGTGAGGAAGAATTCAAGTTCATGGGCTTCTCCGGTGATCTTTTGACGTTAGTAAGATAAAATTATTCACAGAGATTTTAACACAGCACAATTAAAGGAAAATCAGACCTTTTTCTAAACTGCTCCCCATGCGTCACTGGAACTTAGAAGAAAACGACCCGCTTAACCTTGTGATTGCAGCCGATGCCAGTCTGACATCGACCTCTTATGTGGACGATCAAATTTGGGAATTATCCATAGGAGGAGGCGAGCCTTCCGCGCTTGCACTTAGTACAACTTATGGTCTTCGGGCGAATTTAGTAAGGTTGTTTCCTCAATTTTCAGATGGCTCAATTTTAGTTTCAGATCCACGAAGTTTTACAGAATCTCCTGTTATAAAGAAAATATTGCCTAATTACCTCCAGGTCGCGATCACACCTGTTCCCGATATAGACGTGATTCTGGAATATTTAGTTCCCCATTCCCAGGGATGTTGTGGAAGAATTTCCTTTACCAATACCACTGATCATCAAAAAACAATACAGTCTGATTGGATCGGCCTTCTTTTCCCTAGGAACGGAAAACGGTTTGCTCATCAGGAAATCGAGGCGGTGCATACACTAAGTGGGGCAACTGAAAATATTTGTCCGGTTTTTTTTCTTACAGGTGGCGCCCAACCTGGACAAGGACCATATCCGTCTTTGTCTATCTCCTTCGACTTAAATCCCGGTGAAAAATACCACATCATGTGGGCACATGCAGCCCTAACCCGGCTGGAAGATTCATTCCAACTTGCGCGTTCACTGGCTGCATTAAAATGGGATGCAGAAATCGCTCGAACCGAGTTGAATTTTTCTCGGAAATTAGATATTCGGACGGATGATGTCAACTGGGATGCAGCCATTATGCTTACCCAAAAATTAGCACTGGGTCTCATTCACAGCCCCACAAAACATCTTCCCAATCCATCTTTTGTATTATCTCGGGTGCCCGATCAAGGTTTTTCAGGTCTAGAGGATGGATCTGACTACAATTTTTTATGGAACGGTCAAACTGCCTTAGATACCCTATTTTTATCCGGTTTTTTACTGCCCTCAGATTTACCAGTAGCACAAGGGATCTTTAATAATTTTTTGGCAATTCAGGAAACCAATGGGTTTATTGATTGGAAGCCAGGACTTGGCGGTCAGCGAAGCCACATCCTAACCACCCCTGTTTTGGCAACCTTAGCTCATCGGATATACGAAGTCAGCCAGGATAGAACTTTTTTAGAGCATATATTTGAACCACTTTTGAGATATTATAAAACCTGGTTTTCAAATCCTAGAGATGTCGACAAAGATGGAATACCAGAATGGGAGCACCTCTTACAGACAGCACTTGACGACCATCCGAAGTATGCATCCTGGTCAATCGATTCCGACGGCTTAGACATTACCACTATTGAATCGCCTGGTTTATTGTCATTGTTATATAAGGAAGGTATATTTCTTGCCGAATTTGCGGCTATCTTGGGAAAAGATAAAGAGCAGGATGACCTATCAAAGTTCACCCAATTCTTAAAAAAGAACGTAGGGAAATTCTACAATCCCTTAAAGCATGTGTATTCAGACCGAGATAGAGATACGCACACAAGTACTCCCGGAACTTGGATTTGGGCCAATTCTGGCAATGGTGAAACTAACCTTACACTAAAACTTACCCCAAAATCCAGGCTTGTTATATCAATATTAAGTGACGGCAGTCACATCTGTCGACCAATAATAAAAATTTACGGGAAAGACAAAAACAGAAAAGCAATCGCGGTGACAATCACGTCTCAACAATTTAAATGGTTTCTTGGACGCGGGATCCATACGACAAGGGATGTATTTTCATTTGTAAAAAAAATTATTATTGACGAAAACGAACTCACAGATACGGTGAGTGTAAAAACCGCAGATTTCGGATTCACTGACATCACCCAATACCTTCCCTTGTGGGCAGGCATTCCAGACCAGGCGATAGCAGATGAGATCGTCTCCACTTGTCTACAACAATCTGGAGGTCTTCTTTCTGAACATGGTTTAAAAACGTACAGTGTTGACGTTAATCAAGCTGATCTTGAAATAAGTGCAGTCATTCATCCCATCTGGATGACTTTTTTCCTGGAAGGGTTATTAAATTATGGATATCGCTTCGAGGCAGCGGATTTGATGACGCGATATATACAATTAATAATCAAGCAGTTGAGGTCCGAGAAGGCTTTCCGGCATAACTATCTGGCGCAAACCGGGGCCGGGGTGGGTGAAAAAAACCACCTACATGGAATAATTCCTATTGATTGTTTTCTTCGAATTTTGGGGGTTAATTTTTTAAACGACTTCCAAGTCCGAATTGAGGGGTATAACCCCTTTCCATGGGTTGTAAAAGTAAATTACCTGGGTATAACTGTTGTCAAACAGACCCACATGACGACAATCGTGTTCCCGGATGGGCAAACAACGCAAATCTCAGAGCCCGATCCGCGAGTTGTCAGCTGGGAACATGACCGGCAGTCAGAAAATTAATAAGTGTCCTGAAACTCCAACCCGATTTATTCGTGGAATTCCTCTACCTGGTAAGTTTCAACGAGTAACTTTTTTTGTCTCCATAAACTGGGTGATACTCCCATTTTAAGGCAGAGATGCGAAAGGAATTCCTCAGGATCAGGTAATTTTTCCCACACCTGAGGTAAAAAAGTAGCCCTGCGAAATCCATCCCTTAGGACGACACCATCGATCCCTGGGCGTAGGTGCCTGGGTAAGTCAACGGGGGCTTCATATGGCAAAGGTATCGGAACTGTGAGATAAGAGATCTCAATATGGATTTCTGGCAATTCAACAGGCTGGACAGGTGGGAACCGGTAATCCTCTAGGGCAGCTGCGACTGCATGCTCCCTAACATCCTCGAGCAAAGGGATTGTCGGCTCCAATGAGCCAATACATCCACGTAATTCGCCGTGGACAGTCAACGTCACAAAACTTGACCCAGGCTCTTTTAGTATCACAGGTAATTCTGATAAATCAATAGGTGGCAGATTCTTCCCACTCACCGCAGCTACAAGCGCCTGCCTGGCAATGATAAGGAGTGTGGCTTTTTCATCAAAACTTAAAATACTCATTTGACCCTCAAAGAAGAATAATTTCGGAAGGTTTTCGAATATAGACGGTATAAATTATACCCTTTGCAAAATTACATCATTATGCTAAACTTATGCGGCTTTCCGCTCCTGACAGTATTTTAACTGTTCAGGGGCAATTCCGAGGAAAGGAGGCATACCTATGCGCGAATACGAGCTCGTTTTCATCGTCCATCCGGACCAGGATGAGACAGCCTTTACAGAGACTGTAAACCGGGTCCAAAACTGGATTATTGAAGCTGGTGGCGAAGTCGAAAAAACTGACATTTGGGGCAAACGGAAACTGGCATATCCCATCCGTAAGCAAACTGAAGGTCTCTACGTCCTGTTGCAAATCAGGCTAAAACCGGACTTCTGCACAACCCTGGATCGTAATTTACGTTTTCTGGAACCAGTGATGCGATTTTTACTTGTAGCCAAGTAAATGTTGCTTGTGACCAAGTGGATATCAGTTATAAGGTATTCTTTTGTGGGAGTCCAAGATGAGCCGCGATCTGAATAAAGTTTTAATAATCGGACGATTGGGTCGAGAACCTGAAATGCGGTATACACCCTCTGGAAGGCCTGTAACCACATTCAGCGTCGGTACCAGTCGTACATGGAACACGGCTGAAGGTGAAAGACGAACTGAGATTGAGTGGTTCAATGTAGTTGCCTGGAGTAATTTGGCTGAAATTTGTAAGCAGTATCTTGCCAAAGATCGCTTAGTTTATATCGAAGGTCAACTCCAAACTCGTCATTGGGACAACTCAGAAGGTACCAAACACACAACCGTTGAAATCGTTGCCAGCGAAATGATCATGCTCGATGATCGTCGAGAAGGGAACCAATCCCATGAAGTTGAAGAGGGCGACGAAAAAGAAGAGTTTCCATTCTAATTTCACACGAGGAGTATATTCGTGAGTAACCAAACTGAACAAATGGAAGGTCAAACCGGTGGACGACGTTTTTTTTCACGTCCCCGTGAATGCCAGTTCTGTACTGACCACAACGCAAAAATTGATTATAAGCTGACAGAGGTTTTACGCCGTTTTGTCACCGACGAAGGAAAAATCCGCCCTCGCCGTCAAACTGGGGTCTGCGCAAAACACCAACGCGAATTAGCCATTGCCATCAAGCGTGCTCGCCATATTGCCCTTCTCCCATTTTCTGGAGAACTACTTCGCTGATGGTCTTTCCAGGTAAGTTGAACGGGGCATATGCTTTCCGCTATGCCCCGTCTTGTTATAGAGGGAAAAATGTCACCCAATTCAAATAAATCGATCGCTCCTTCAAAGAAACATCTCGCGCGTGTGGAGCGTGAAAAGCAACAAATCCGCTGGATATGGATCACCACAATCATTGTTTTCGCCTTGGTAGTCGGCTTGATCATCGGAGGCATTATCAATGAAAAGGTAATCAAGCCGAACCGCCCTGTTGCTGTGGTTAATGGAGATAAAATCTCTATGAAGGATTTTCAAGAACAGGTACGCTTTACGCGCTCGCGTATCATTGATAATGCCAACCAGACTTATCAATTTATGCAGTATTTTGCTGAAGATCCCACCTATATGTCTTCTTTTGTTACGCAACTTGAACAAATAGCAGTGCAATTGACCCCAATAAACGTTGGCCAGCAAACACTCGACAGTATGATTGAAGATCGATTGATCCAGCAAGAAGCGAAACGTCGTAACATTACCGTCACAGATGAGGATGTTTCCAAGGAATTCCAAAATCTACTTGGATACTTTCCAGATGGCACTCCAACGCCTGCCCCAACCTCGGAAGCAATCCCAACAGCAACTTTAAATTCCTTGCAGTTAACTGCTTCAGCACCAACAGCCACACCTACTTTTACCACGACAACAGAACTCAATCCTACGGTCACCCCAGTTCTCACCACGACCTCTGAATTATCCACAGCAACTCCCACCGTCGATGAAACTGAAGTTCTGACACCTACAGCTTCGCCAACACTGATTCCGACCGCAACACCCTATACAGAAGAAGGCTTTAAAAGCGCCTACCAAAGTATTGTCCAGGCATACGCTAACTATGACATATCCGAAGAAGGACTAAAAAACGTCATCCGCGCCCAACTTTTCAGGAACCTTGTTCAAGACCAGGTGGTGGGTGAAATGGAAATTCCTCGAACGCAAGAAGAGGTATGGGCGCGCCATATTCTGGTTGCAGATGAACAGGCGGCCAAGGATATCAGTGCCAGGCTAGTTGCCGGCGAAGACTTCTGTAAAATCGCAGCCGAACTATCAACTGACGAAAGCAATAAAAACAATTGCGGTGATTTAGGCTGGTTCCCACACGGCCAGATGGTTGCCCAATTTGAAGACGCTGCGTTTTCTACTGCTGAGGGCGATATAAGCGAGGGGGTACAAACAGATTTTGGCTGGCATATCATTTGGGTCCTGGGTCACGATGACCGTCCTATCACTGATGATGCTTACCAGCAGTTGCGCGATACAAAATTTTCTGAATGGCTTCAGACACTGCGGGAAACATCCGAGGTGACAATCAACGATTTTTGGCAGACGATTGTTCCCAGCGAACCTGAATTACCTGCTGAAATAGAGCAGTTCATACTACAATACCAACAAAACAATTTGCCTGCTCAATCACTGGATGCAACCGATACGCCGGCACCTTAAGTTATAATAAAAAAAACACCTCACAGATTTGTGTCTGTGGGGTGTTTTTTTTACCCTTCATCGCCAACTATTTTTTCTACCTCGTCTAACTTCAAACTCAGCACCTGACTTGACAAGTCGCGTCCCAGGGTCACCCCATAAATAATGTCGGCTACTTGCACTGTATTCCGGTTGTGGGTCACAATAACAAATTGCGTGTTCAGGCTTAACTCTCGCAGCAGTTCACGGAACCGGTGAACATTCGCTTCATCCAGCATAGCATCCACCTCATCAAGAAGGCAGAAAGGTGTTGGAGATACTTTTAACAGCGCAAAAACCAAGGCAACTGCCGTCAGGCTACGTTCACCGCCCGATAGCAGGGATAATCCCTGCATTCTGCGACCTGGTAAACGGGCTTCGATTTCAACACCGGTATCAATTAATTCATCAGGCTCGGTGAGGATTAATTTAGCTGAACCTCCACCAAAAAGGCGGGTAAATATCTCCCGAAATTGGACTGCAACTGCATCAAATGTCTCACGAAACTCTTTCTGCATCAGGATATCCAATTCTTGGATCACCAGCCGGACATCTTGCTCTGCTGCTTCCAAATCGCCCACCTGAAAAGTTAAGAATTGGTATCGCTCCAGAACATCCTGATATTCAGCCAACAATTCGGTATTAATCGGACCAATTCGTTTCATTTGTGCCCTGAGGCGTCTGATAGTTTCTTCAATTTCAGGTCCCAATTGCACAATCCTCGGTAGCTGCTCAACCATGCCTTCTAATGGAAGCGGCGTTGGACCTGATACATCATCTTGGTACTCGAAACTGACTAATCCAAAATCCTCCTCTACTCGACGCTGGAGAGAGTCCAGGGTATCCTGACGATGGGCAAGACCAATCCTTGCCTGAGAAGCATGTTGTTCGGTTATATTCAACAACTGTCTGGAATTCTGCTCTTCATTTTCCAGAACTAGGAGTTTCGCTTCGGCAGGTTCTAGCACTTTTTCAGCAGGAATAATAAATGCCTGTAATGAGGAAATTTTTTCCTCGTTCTCTTTAGCCTGGTGCCGGAATTCTAGTTGCCTCAACGCTAACTCATCAAGCTCTCTCTCACTTTCCATTCGCTTGTTTGTAATATTTTCTCTGGAGCGTTCAAGACTAGCTAGCACGTTTTTCCGTTCAGCAGATAACTTCCTGGCTTCCTCAAGGGAACGATTTAATACAGCCACAGTTGTATTCCATTGCGCAACACTAACAGCCATTTCCTCTGATGAAATTTCAGCCAAAGCCCTGTTCTTATGGTCCAATTGGATACTTGTGAAACCTATCTGCCGCGTCAAGTTGCTTGATCTCTACATGGAATTTTTCGATTTCATCGGTGGCTTGTTTTATTTCCGTCTCGAATTGCTCGATTTGGTGCTTGTGCCATTCGTATTGTTGAGAAATTGCTGATAACGTCTGGAGTGATTGATTGACTGATAAAGATAATCTTTCCTCACTCTTTACTGCATTTCTAAAATCCTGCGAATTTGCAGACTCTTGTTGGGTGAGTCTCTGGTTTTCCTGGTCCGATTCAACAATTTGCAGGTCAATTTTTTTTAACATGTCCTGGTGTGAGCGGATTTTTCCTTCCAATTCTTTAATTTTCCTGGAACGCCCAAACATCACCTGCCCTTGTTGCTTAAACCCGCTCGCAATAATGACACCATTGGTCGAGAAAACTTCACCTTCGAGTGTGACAAATCTCAGATAAGGAGCCGGTAATTGGTTTTCCTGTTGTAATTGGTCAACCAGCGTTTGTGCAACTTGCCTGTTTTCGACCACAATGACATTTCCCAGGAGTAAATCAACCCCCACCTTTATTTCATCTGTTGCACCAACAAGCTCAGATGCCACACCTACGATTCCATGGTAATCGGACTCTGACCACAATGAATGATATGACCGCAGTTTAGTAACTGGCAGTAAAACCCCCCTGGCATCTTGTTGTAACAAAAAGTCTAGCACACCCTCAACCTCATCAGCTACCAGTATTGCGTCCAGGTACTCACCCAGAGCAGCAGATATGGCTGTCTCTAATGGCTGAGGCACATCAAGATACCTATTCAATATTCCCTTGATACCGGAAAGGCTATTTTCCTTGGCAGCTTTGATTATGAGTTGCGAGCCCTTTGCATAACCGGTTAACGCGGATTCAGCCTGGTGTAAAACTTGGCATTCTGCCTCAAATCGTGCCAGGGAGGCAGAAACTTGCGTTCGTTCATTGGTTAATTTCTGTTTTCTTTTCTGATGCTCTACCAGCAGGCTGCGCAAGTCTTGCACAGATTTTTCAAGGTCTTTCCGTTGCGTACTTGAGGTCGCAAGATTTTCCCGCAAGATATTCAACCGTTCATTTTCATCTTCAAGCTGAGCCGAATTTTTCACCAAAGTTTGAGTCGCAGTATCAACATTTTTTTGATGCTTTTTCACCTGTTCTTCACGTTCACTCGTACGAATTTCAAATTGGTTTTTAGAATTATTAAACTTCGAAACCTGGTTACGCAATCCAACAACCTCATCCTCTATGGCCTTGCGAATGGCTTGGATCCGATTTGATTCATCAACAGCCTCCTGCTGTTGATGCCTGGCATCCTGTAATTCACCTTCAATCCGGATTATTTCCTGATCTGCTAATGCCAGTCGATCGAAAAAAATCGCGATTTCTTCCTCTGCTTGGGATTGTTGACTTTGCAGAGTAAATATTTGATCATGAAGCATCCTTTCTCGTTCATCCGCAACTGCCAGACCGCGTTGGGTATCTTCAGCCACCCGATGTAACTCAGACAAGGCATGGTGCCAGGAATTTAAATCAATTCGCTCCTTTTTGATCACATCTCGTAAATCATTTAAGTCCTTCTGGCTTTTATACATCTGTTCGCGAGCTTCATTCACCGAATGATCCACATTTCGCACAATCTCTCGTGCATCGGTTAATTCTTTTTGAGCTCTGTGCCAATGATAACCATACCAATCACGTAAAACAACTTTTAAGTCTGATGTTGCCTGTTTATATTCTTCAGCTCGTCGGGATTGTTTCTCCAGGCTTTTTAACCGAGGCTGTAACTCTGAAAGGATATCCTGGATACGCTCGATGTTTCTTCGGGTCGTGTCTAATCGTCGCAGAGCTTCTTCTCGCCTGGATCGGTGCAAACCAATTCCTGCAGCCTCCTCAAAAAGCCTGCGCCTCTCATCTGCCCGGATCGATAAGGCTGCATCTACAGTACCCTGACCGATAACTGTATAGGTCCTTTCAGCCAAACCACTTTGTGATAATAATTCTGAGACATCCTTCAACCGGACTCGTTGCCCATTGAGTAGATACTCATTTTGACCATCACGGTATGCCCGCCTGGTGACTGCAACCTCAAGATAATCAATTGGCAACCAGCCATCCGAATTATCAAAAAGAATCGTTGCCGATGCCATTCCTGCACGAGGTCGCAATTCTGATCCGGTAAAAATCATATCTTCGGTTTTCTTACCGCGTAGCAAATGGAAGGACTGTTCTCCTAACACCCAGCGGATACTATCGGCGATATTTGATTTGCCACTTCCGTTGGGTCCAACAATTGCAGTCACCCCTTCAGAAAACTCAAATTGCGTTCTGCTGGCAAAGGTTTTATAACCTTGGAGCTCAAGATATTTTAAACGTAAGGGCATATGAGTCCTGTAGTGTTGTTCTTAACTAATATCTAATGCAGTAATAGCATTTCTCGCGGCTGCTTTCGTAGCAGCCTGTTTGCTGTGCCCGATCCCAACACCATATACTGTGTGGTTGACCAGAACTTCAATTTCAAAAATTTTGTCATGTTCAGGACCACTGGTTGAGATGGTCCGGTAAGTTGGAGGCCCGAAGCCATTCGCCTGTGCCCATTCCTGGAGAATACTTTTCGGATCCTGGTCTTTTCGCTCACTTAATATTTGGTAGACTGCCTTTTCTAAAAAAGGCTGGATAAAAACCTGAACACTCGAAATCCCTCCCTGTAAGTAAATTGCGCCAATTAAGGCTTCAAAAGTGGCACAGAGCAAAGGCGGTCGGTTCCTGCCTCCCCCATCTTCTTCCCCTCGTCCAAGGCGCATCAATCTTCCTAAATCGATGATTTGTGCAAAATCCGCAAGTTGCTCTGTCCTTACCAGGGCTGAGCGCAGCTTTGTCAACTCCCCTTCTTGCATCTCCGGAAAATGGTGATACAACCATGCCCCAACCAGGAAATCTAAGACCGCGTCTCCTAAGAACTCCAGACGTTCATTATCTTCGACAGCGTCAGGGTGTTCATTTAAGTGGGAACGATGGGTTAATGCACGTAGAAATAACCTGCGATCATGCGGTTCCAGGCTAAATTGATTTAAAAATTCATCCAGGTAGACATCTTCTAAATCTCCCGCGTTCATCATTATTCCTCCTGGAACTCAGGGAGCGCTAGATGCCCCACAGATGTTGGGTAGCTGGCGTTCCATTAGTTCCGTGAAAAAGAAAAAGGTTTATACGTATTGCCGAATTGCGATGACTGAGTTATGGCCTCCAAATCCAAAGGCATTGCTGATCACAACCCGAACGGGATGCTTCCGGGCTATATTAGGTACATAATCAAGGTCACATTCCGGATCAGGTTCCTGATAATTGATCGTTGGAGGGATCACTTCATCCCTGATAGCTAATATACTAAAAATTGCTTCCAGAGCACCGGTTGCTCCCATCATATGACCGGTCATCGATTTTGTCGATGATATGGGAATATTATACGCTTGTTTACCAAAAACTGATTTGATTGCCCTGGTCTCAGATAAATCATTCAGGACAGTTGCGGTTCCGTGTGCATTGATATAATCAACCTGCATCAGGTGTAGATCGCTAATTTCTAAGACCTTCTGGATAGCTCGTGCTCCACCAGCCCCATCTGGTGCAGGAGCCGTAATGTGATATGCATCCGAAGTAGCCGAATATCCAGCAAATTCCGCTAGAACCTTAACGTCACGAGCCCTGGCAAAACTTTCACGTTCAAAAACCAGGATCGCTGCGCCCTCTCCCATCACCAAGCCATCCCGGTTTCGATCAAACGGCTTGGGTGTCGAGTAGTTCCCATTCGAATCAACCACCTGGTATCTTGATAACGCTCCTAATCGGTCAAAGGCACTTATCCCTATCGGCGTGATCGTTGCTTCACTGCCTCCTGCAATCACAATATCTACCATCCCAGATTGCAGCATCATCCAGGCTACACCAAGACCATCCGAACTTGAAGCGCAGGCTGATCCTACAGACATAGCTGGACCTTGAAAGCCATATTCAATCGCAATTAAACCTGCAGCTCCATTTACCATCAGCATTGGTATTAAAAAAGGACTGACACGCCGGGGTCCCTCATCTCGTATTGTATTGATTCCTTCATGTAATGTTGTTAACCCACCCACCGCCGACGCAACCACAACGCCAATTCTTTCTGGATTAATTCCTTGGCCATTCACATCATCCAAACCCGCCTGACTGACCGCAGATCGTGCAGCGGCCAACGCAAAATTTTGGTAGCGGTCTCTTCTTCGAGCTTCCTTATCAGACATATATTGGTCTGGTTGAAAATTCTTAACTTCCGCAGCAATTTTAACCTGGTAATTCTCTACACTAAAATGTGTTATTGGTGCCACGCCGGATACACCATTTTTTGCATTATTCCAGGTGTCTTCTGCCGTATTTCCGATCGGACTGATTGCACCAATGCCAGTGATCACTATTCGTTCTTTCATATCTACCTGTAACTCCTCAAAAATCACGGTTTTTAAAAATCAACCTTTAATCCTGATCCGGTGAGAACGGCAACAATTGGGTCACGATATTGGTCGTCAAGATGAGTCAACGCCTCCCAGACCAAAGCGGAGGTGGGCTCAACATAAAACCCTTGACGGGATAATTCGTCGCGGCCTCGTAGAATAGCATCCTCCTCAATCGCCATGAATTCCCCATCACTCGCTTCGACTAAGCGAATAACTGCATCACCTCGAACCGGGTACTTGATCTTGACTCCCTCAGCAAGTGTGTCTTGTTCGGACACCAGGCTTAGGCCAGCCGCCCCAAATCGCGAAACTGCCCACAAAGGCGCACAGGCCATGGCTTGAACACCTATCAAGGCAGGTATCCGCTCGATAAAGCCCGCACTTTGCATGAACTGGAAACTTTTACCCAGCGCGAATAATAAATTCCCCTGTCCAGCCGGGACAAGGACACATCCTGGTGCGGTCCCTAATTGATTTACGATTTCAAAGGCAAGCGAGGAATACCCGACCAGCACATGAGGCATGTATGCATGGCTGGCATAAACGATCCCATCTCGAGCTTCCTCCTTTACCGCCTCGGCGGTATTCGACCTGGGACCTGGAATGATTGTAACTTGTGCGCCATACGCTTCCATTTGTCGCTTTTTAGGTCCGCCTGCCTTTTCAGGTACGTAAATCCTGGCAGTAATCCCAGCCCTGGCAGCATAGGCCGCGAAGGATGCTCCTGCATTACCCGATGAATCCTCAATAGCAAATTTTACTTCCTTTGATTTTAAAAAGGTTGTCAGGATAGCCGACCCGCGATCCTTGAAGGATCCAGTGGGGTTGGTATATTCCAATTTCAAGAAAACTTTTCGCTGAAAAATGTCCATCTCTAGGATAGGCGTATTGCCTTCACCGAGAAAAACCGACTTTACTGTTTCAGGTATACCAGTTTGCCGGATTAATTTATCAATAGAGATGAAATGACTTAACTGTTCACCCTTGCCAGGCTGGTCAAATTTATAGTCAAAATAACCACCGCAAGTCAGACAAATATAAGGTGTCGCCTCTGGTGGATAAGGCTGGCCACAAACTTGGCAAAAGAATTGGATCATTTGTCCGCTGGTCCTGGGGTGTACTCTCCATCAACCCAAATCTCACCGGTAGGACCCGATTCCTTTTTCCAAACTGGAACGATTTCCTTCAACCGGTCAATGCCATATCGTGCTGCATCAAAGATCCCTGTATCCCGGTGTGCAGCCGTACAAGCGATTACCACAGTTGGAGTGCGCGGAAAAAGAATCCCCGTTCTTTGCACAAGAGCTATTCCCTGGACATCTGGCCATTTTTCCCGAATTTCGAAGGCGACCTGACGCATTTTCTCTTCCGCCATGGGAAGATAAGCTTCGTATTCCAAATAATTCGTTTGATGGGCACCTCCACGCTCCGTAATTCCTCTCACCATTCCAGTAAATATGCAGGCTGCCCCGGTCTCCGAATAAGTTATTTGGTCAAGTAGCGTGTCGAAGTTAAGTTCATATTCTGTTATTAAAACAATAGTAGGGAATTTTTCATTTCCCCCGCTTACCGGTGGGAATAATGCCATCTCTGCGCCTTCTGGAATTAAATCCTGGTCAAAAGCAAAATTTCGATTTACAGCCACAATCATTACCGGAAAAAAAGGTTCTAGGCCAGGGAATTGGGAGATCATGACTTTCTTGAATTCCAGAACCGTCGTTTGAGGCAATAAATCTATCTCAGCTTCCTTGACACCAGCGCGTTCCTTAAATGAAGCAAAAAAAGAAACTTTTACTCTCATCAGCCTTCCTCGTTTACAACATCACCGCTAACACCGCCATGCTTTTCAACCAGCCGTATATTTTGAATTCGCATACTTTTCTCAATTGCCTTTGCCATGTCATAAACCGTCAAGGCAGCGATACTCACCGCAGTCAATGCCTCCATTTCCACCCCTGTTTGTCCCATCGATTTTACGACTGCTTGTATGCGAACTCCTGGCAAATTTCCATCTAGCTCCAGTTCAACACCAATGTGTACCAATAAGATAGGATGACATAAAGGGATTAGCTCGGAAGTGCGTTTAGCAGCCATTATGCCGGCGATTTGGGCAATCGAGAGAACATCGCCCTTTTTGGCATTCCCTTTCTGAATAATCGCCAGGGTCTCAGGCTTCATTTGAACTTCGCCTTCTGCTATGGCGATTCTTTCAGTCTCTGGTTTCCAGCCCACATCAACCATGTGTGCCTTACCCGACCGGTCAAGATGAGTAATATGATTAGACATGCCCGAATTATATCAGGCACGCTTAATTACCGGCAGGCAGTCATGATGGTATAATTTTTGCCTATGGCAAATTTATTGAACCGATGGAAAGAAGGCCTGGCTAAATCGAGCAAGGCAGCCTTTGGGCAAATTGCGACGTTATTTGGCGCCACCGAGATCACCCCTGATACCTGGGATGAATTAGAAGCTCTCTTGATTCAAGCTGATGTGGGTCTGGCAACGACAAATAAAGTTTTAGATGCGATTGAGATGCGGATTAATCGCGAGGGGATAACACGCTCATCCGAAATGTATGCTTGCCTGCGGCAAGAGCTTAGAGCACAGTTATCCACCCCACCTGAGATCAGTTTTGAAAAACAGCCAAATGTCATTTTAGTAGTCGGTGTAAATGGTTCTGGAAAGACAACCACGATTGCAAAATTGGGTAAATTATTCACTGACCAGGGGAGAACTGTAATACTCGGCGCAGCGGACACATTCCGTGCAGCAGCAGTCGACCAGCTTGAAATTTGGGCAGAGCGGCTCGATCTTTCAGTCATTTCCGGTCAGTTAGGTGGAGATGCCGGTGCAGTTGCCTATGATACCGTTGAAGCTGCTAAATCCAGAAAATTAGATATTGCCTTGATCGACACTGCTGGCAGGCTGCACACCCGCTTTAATTTAATGGAAGAATTAAAAAAAGTACATCGTGTCGTTGGAAAAGCCATGCCTGGAGCTCCCCATCATGTCTGGTTAGTCTTAGATGCAACCACGGGGCAGAATGCTCTCCAACAAGCAAAAGCATTTAAGGACGCTGTCAACGTCACTGGCGTCATTTTAGCCAAATTAGATTCATCAGCAAGGGGAGGAATGGCTTTTGCTATTCAGAAAGAACTGAATTTACCTATCCTATTTGCCGGTTTAGGGGAGAAACCCCAGGATTTACAACCATTCCTTCCAGACGCCTTCGTGGACGGCATTTTAAACCCATCTTAATTTTGGAGAGCTTATGCAAGACTTAATTGATCGATTGAATAACTGCAAGGAACGTATCCAGCACCTATTGGTGCGTCTTTGACTTCTCCAAGTTAGAAGCCGATTTATCCCAACTCGAAAAACAGGCTGAAGCGCCTGAGCTTTGGGATGATCCCAAGATAGCTCAACAAATCATGAAAAACCTGGCATCAGTAAGGAATGATGTTGAGATGTGGCGCGCCATAGACCAGAGAATTGATGACTCGCTGGAACTGGCTTCTATAGGGGACGAAAGTCTCCGGACAGAGCTCGAAACCGAAATAACCTCACTGGAGAAACAACTCAACGAGCATGAATTTGAAGCTATGCTGGGTGGTTCGTGGGATCATGGAGGCGCTTTGCTAGCCATCAATGCTGGCGCAGGTGGAACTGATTCACAGGATTGGGCAGCCATGCTGCAAAGGATGTATTTGCGCTGGGCAGAGCTTCGAGGCTACCAGGTAGACATCATCGATAATACCGAAGGCGAAGAAGCCGGTATTAAGAGCGTGACTATCTCAGTAAATGGCCCTTATGCATATGGTTATCTGCGGGCTGAGAAAGGAATCCATCGCCTGGTTCGACTTTCTCCCTTTGATGCGGCACACCGGCGACATACCTCATTCGCTCAGGTGGAGGTGCTACCCCTGGTGGAAGATGAGGCAGAAGCAGAAATTAATCCGGATGACCTGCAAATTGATGTATTCCGTTCCTCCGGTGCAGGTGGTCAAAACGTGCAAAAAAATGCTACCGCCATTCGCATCACGCATTTACCAACCGGCATTGTGGTTACCTGCCAGAACGAACGTTCACAGCTCCAAAACCGGGAAAATGCTATGCGCGTTTTGCGAGGGCGGTTACTCACAATCAAGCAGCAGGAACAAGATGAGCAGATGGCTGAACTACGGGGTGAATATAAAAAAGCTGAATGGGGCAATCAAATACGTTCCTATGTTCTGCACCCATATCAAATGGTGAAAGATCACCGGACCAATTTAGAAATGGGAAACACCCAGGCAGTATTAAATGGGATCTTGATGGATTTATTGAAGCATATCTCCGTCACCAGATAGGGGATGCATCCAAAAAAGATACTGTGACATAAAACTGCATGAACCAAAAAACAGGATTCAGGCTGGCCTTTATTACCATCTGTCTCTTACTTTTGAGTAGTTGTGTAACATTAAATGACCCTGAATCTTCACAAGAATTCCGGTCCCATCTCATCGCAGAAATTACTCCTGAACACGATTTTGGCCAAACATTCACGTCTCGCCGGCCAAAATTTAACCGTGTCCAAGTCTGGCTGCAGATTCCCCAACAATCATCAAATTCAGATTTTCAAATAATCGCCTCGCTATACCATCGTCCAGACGATACACAGCCATTGGGGCGGGTTCTGATATCGAAAAAAGAAATGGAAGGAAAATTTCCTCTATCCATTAGCTTTCCAGCACAGGAAAACAGACCGGGAGTCTCGTACTTCCTTCGGTTAGAAATCACAGCCGGAAAAGTACTTGTCTATGGAAGAGATGAAGATCAGAACTCGTCTGGCGAAGCCTGGATCGGCAATGAACCGCAGGATTCTGATGCTGCATTTCGCCTGGGTTATGACTATAACCTTCTCGATTTTTTCAATGATTTTGTGGAGCAGCCTTTACTTATACCCTATATATTATGTTTGTTCTGGCTTTCCTGGATGCCGGGACGATTAAGTTTACTGTTGGCAGGGGTGGACCGACAATTCGATTGGGGAGAACGGACTGCAATCTCGATTGGGATCAGTCTGGCATTTTATCCTATCCTTTTTGTCTGGACAGGTATTTTAGGTTTTACATGGAACCAAGCCTGGGTGTGGGGAATGTTAATTTCGATGGCTGCATTATCACTTTACCTGGTACATCGCAAGAGGAAGGATGCAGTTAAGAATCAACCGAACTACCGGAACAACACCTGGATTCCGATCGGCCTACTCAGTATATTCCTGGTTTCCTTGGCTGTTCGTCTGGTAATGGTGCGGGATTTATCAGCTCCTGCATGGGTTGACTCGGTTCACCACGCATTATTAGGTAGATTAATTGTGTTGAATGGCGGATTACCGGGAAGTTACTCCCCATTTGTAGAGGTTCAGACATCCAATTATCATGTTGGATTTCACGTTGTCCTGGCGCTATTTCAATGGTTATCTCAGCTTGATATATCGAAAGCACTGCTCATATTTGGTCAGGTATTGAATGCCTTGATGGTTTTTTCTACATATTTATTTACAAACGCATTGGTTAAGAATTCTTACGCTGGATTAGGTGCGGCATTCATCACTGGACTGGTCACTCCCATGCCAGCTTATTACACCAGCTGGGGACGGTACACCCAGTTGGCAGGGCTGGTAATACTACCAGCAGCCATTGCCATCCTTTATCCAATGATTGAGGCAAATGAACACCAGCCAGCACCATTTTCAATAACGATTAGGAAACGAGACACATTAGCAAAAATTTGCTTACTATCCATTCTATTTGCTGGATTATTTCTATCCCATTACCGGGTATTTGCATTCGGAATAATCCTGGTTTTGGTCATCAGTGGTATGGCCCTTTTTTTCTGGTATAAACAAAAAAAAATCGCACAGAATTCCCTACGCTACCTGTATATCATCGCCCCGATTGCATTATTTACAATATTATTTTTAATTCCCTGGCTGCCTGAAACCATACGAACATTATTTTTACCCAGCCTGGTATGGAGTCAATCTGCATCCACGAAACCATTTGGTGATTTCTCCTGGAATTTATTAACTTCAGCTCGAGGGATATACAGCCTGGTTATTGCTGCAGCCGGTATCATATGGGCGATGTTCCAACGAAGAGCCTTTGTCTGGATTCTTTGTGTTTGGATAATTATATTGTTTTTACTCGCGAATCTGAATGTTTGGGGGCTGCCCGGAGCAAATTTCATCAATAACACCTCAATAGTTATCAGCTTGTTTCTCCCGATTTCTCTCTTTTGCGGTTATCTCATCTCTTGGTTGCTTATTGGCTGGTACCACTGGATGCCAGCTAGATTTACGAAATTATATATAACCGGGATCATCATCGTTAGCCTACTGCTAGGCTTAATTACATCAAAACCACTGTTAACCATCGTAAATCCAACCACCCTGCTCTTCAGAGAATCAGACCGGCCAGCCTTAACCTGGATTCGTGACAATATCCCTTCGGATGAAGTAATTTTCATAAACCCCTTTGCCTGGGGATATGGTTTATATGCGGGGAGCGACGGTGGTTTCTGGATTTCTCCATTAAGCGAAAAACCGACTCTACCACCGCCTGTCCTTTATGGTCTGGATTTACTAAATCTGCGGGAGATTAACCTCATGAGCAACCAGGTGATCCAGAGTAATGGGGATCCACAAACCGTGTATGATTTAATGATTGAAAACCAGATCCATTACCTGTATATCGGGGCAAAAGGTGGACTAATATCACCTTCGAAAATCCAACAAAATCAGAATTTCCAGGTTATCTATCACAATCAAACGACCTGGGTATTTAAAATAAGGGAATAAACTAATTTGCGAATTCATCCTGGATTCTTGCCCTTCATTTTGCTTGACAGATCATCAACATAACCGTATAATCGCTCCTTGCCTGCCTAGAAGGCAGGTATTCATTTGCCAGTATCGTAGGAAGTTGGAGAAATATAATGCCCCCTCATCCAAAAAGGAAACATAGCCAGGGTCGACGCGATCGACGTCGTTCACAGGATGCTTTGCAAGCCAGTAACCTTGTCCAGTGCAGCAACTGTGGTGAAATGCGTCTGCCTCACACCGTATGCCCAAATTGTGGTCATTACAAAGGCCGCGAAGTGGTCAACACGGAAGAAGAGAAGAAGAAGAAATAATTCAAACGGGCCGTGAACACGGCCCGTTTGAATTTAACCAGCGACCCATAATTATGGAACTAAATTCACTAACGACTGCGTTTCTGTTCCCTGGTCAGGGTTCTCAGAAAATCGGAATGGGCTTCGAGCTTGCAAGCCAGTACCCCGAGGCTCAGGTTATTTTCAAGGAAGCAGACCACTGCCTGGGTTTTCCGTTATCGAGTTTGGCTTGGGAAGGGCCTGATTTTGAGTTGAATGATACCCTGAACACCCAGCCGGCTTTATTGACACACTCTTATGCTGCCCTAAGTGTGTTTGGGCAAAAAGTGCCTGGATTTAAGCCTGCCTTTGTTGCTGGTCATTCGATGGGTGAAATCAGTGCTCTGGTTGCTGCCGGCTCCTTATCATTTTTTGACGGGCTAAAACTGACTCGTATGCGCGGGGAATTGATGAAGGCTGCAGGAGTCCAGTCACCAGGAGGTATGGCCGCCATTTTAGGCCTTGAGATGACTATCCTGGATCAAATATGCTGCCAGGCATCAACTCAGGGCGAGGTTGTGCAAGTCGCTAATGACAATTGCCCAGGTCAGGTTGTTATTTCCGGCAGCGTAGAAGCCTTAAACCGAGCAATTAAACTCGCCCAGGATGCCGGTGCCAGGAAGGTAACTCCCCTGTCCGTAAGTATCGCTTCGCATTCTCCCTTGATGGTAACCGCTCAGAATGGATTCAACCAGGCGGTAAATATGTCCCCGATTTCTGCTCCAGAAAATACGATCATCGGGAATGTGAACGCAAGGCCTTTAACAACAGTTTCAGAGATCCGACATGACCTGCAATCTCAACTTACCAATAAGGTGCGTTGGACAGAAACAATCCAATTCTTAGTCGAACAAGGTGTCGTTACTTTTATAGAGCTTGGCAGCGGTTCAGTCCTTACAGGTCTCCTAAAAAGGGTTAACAGGGAGGTTTCCGGTTACGCCCTCGGCACACCGTCTGACTTCGAAAAATTTTTCTCTGGTGAGGTATAATGGCAGCGCATAATCCTGGGAAGTGGAGTTAGTGGTATGGATTTCAATGGTAAAGTTGTTTTAATTACTGGCGGGGCAAGGGGTATAGGTCGAGCGATCGCCGAAAAATTTGCTTCACTGGGTGCGACTGTGGCGGTGGCTGACCTAAATTTTGACCAAGCGCAGACCACAGCGAAAGAATTGCAGGATACATATCGTCATCCAACAACCTCAATTCAGGTAAATGTGTCGGATTTCGATAATGTCCGTCAGATGGTTGAACAAGTTCTGCAAACTTTTAATAGGATCGATGTATTAGTTAACAACGCGGGTATCACCCGAGATACTTTAATCCTGCGTATGGAAGAGAAAGATTGGGACATCGTAATTGATGTCAATCTAAAAGGCGCATTCAATTGCTCGAAATCTGTAGTTCGCTCGATGGTCAAACAGCGGTATGGCCGGATTGTCAATATATCATCTGTGTCTGGCCTCGCCGGGCAAGCGGGTCAAACAAATTATTCAGCCTCAAAAGCCGGTGTTATTGGATTTACTAAAGCACTGGCTAGAGAAGTGGCCTCTCGCAATATTACTGTAAACGCAGTAGCCCCTGGTTTTATCCCCACAGCGTTGACGGTTGATTTACCTGATGAACTCAAAGAGGCCATTTTAAAAACCACCCCGATGGGCCGAATGGGGACGCCAGAAGAAGTTGCCAATGCTGTTGTTTTTTTCGCATCGGACGAAGCATCTTACATCACCGGACAAGTCTTGAGTGTTGATGGTGGAATGGTAATGATGTAAACATTAAGGAGTAACGATGACTGAACAGGCACAATTAAAAAATTCCGAGGCTGTTGATCACGTTCATCAAAACAAAGGGAAGACGACCATTGCCCCAGAAGTTTTACTAACCATCACACGCTTAACCACTCTAAGTGTTCCAGGTGTAAGTCGGATGAGCTCAATCACGGGTGGGGTTAATCACTTTTTCCAGCGTGGAATCAGCGAGGGGGTACGCCTCCACGTAAAGGATGATATCGTTACGGCAGATTTGTTTGTTATTCTTTTAAGTGATTTAAATGTTAAAGATGTGAGTCAAAAGATACAACAACAGGTATCCCGGGCAATCACTGAAATGGTAGGAATGGAAGTTGGGCGAGTCAACATCCATGTTGAGGACATTGACTATCACCAGGAGACAGAGGCGTAACCTTCAATGAAACCCAGAACCAAGGCACGCAGTGTAGCCTTGCAGGTACTTTACGAATTAGATATCGCTGATCACAACCCTCAACTTGTCCTGGTTGAGAGATTAGAAGAGTCTACTTTAGAGCCTACTCTAGAAGATTTCGTAAGGCAGATAGTCCTTGGCGTCTGGGCAATCGTTGAAATGCTGGATGGATTAATCGCCAAACATGCACCAGAATGGCCGCTGGATCAGGTGGCGACGATTGATCGGAATATTATTAGGATTTCTTTATGGGAATTTGCAGTTTTTCAAAAAACTCCCATAAAGGTTGCAATAAATGAGGCTGTAGAGCTGGCTAAAGTATACGGTTCAGATAGCACTCCCCGCTTTGTGAATGGAGTGTTAGGAAGTCTGGCCAGCCATTTAGATGAAATCCAAAATTTTTTAAAAACCTCCATGTATGACAAAATTCAAATAGAACCATCTACTTTAGATGAATAGAATGATAAGATGAATATTCTTGGCGTCGGTCCCTTAGAATTATTATTTATTTTCCTGATTGCGTTGATCGTCCTGGGTCCAAAAGATATCGTGAAAGCCAGTCAGACCATGGGGAGGTGGTTGAGAAGTATTGTTAAATCTGACACCTGGCGGATTATTCGCGAGACTTCACGTGAAATCCGAAATATCCCAACTAAAATGATGCGCGAATCAGGCCTTGATGATATTAATAAAAGTTTACCATCCAGTGCGGAACTTAAAAACGCGATGGGCTATGATGAGCTGCAGAAGGAATCGACAAAAATTTCTTCAGATCTATCAAACCTGACTAAACCACAAACAATTGGTATTGGCGTAACAACCAGTGTTACAAGCCAACAACCTGGTAAAAAATCAACTGGCAGCCAGGAGCCCCCTTCTTCGGACTGGACAACTCCTCGTCCCAAGATCATTCGCCCGGAATCATTGCCAGAACCGGTTTCCCCCGGAAGTTCAGATCAAGACTCGCCTCAAGTCTCTGGTGAGAATCCATCCGAAAATATAGAAGCGGGTCATTCGTCGAGTTAACTATGCAAAATTTTTTCCGGGTGATTTTTAATATCGTTTTATTCCCATTTCGCCTGATTGGTAGACTGTTTAAAGCAATTGGAAAAGGTATTGGGAAACTTGGCAGGAATATCAAAAATTTCTTTTCCGAAGAACCTGAAGACACAACTTTACCGGATGCATTTGCGAAGACCGTTCAGAATCCATCCGGGATTTTCGAACACATTAATGCCCTACGGAAACACCTTTTTCGTGCTCTAGGCGCATTAATCCTGGCGACTGCTTTATCATTTACTTTCGCCCAATACATTTTAGATCTAATAGCCAAACCGGCTGGAGGTCTAGAGGCTTTGATCGCGATCGATGTCACAGAACCCTTATCTGTGTTGATGAGAATCTCATTGCTGGCTGGCTTTTCGATATCGCTGCCATACATAATTTTTGAATTGTATTTATTTGTTGCCCCAGGATTGACTAGCCAATCACGGATCAACGGTCTACTGTCCATCCCAGTAGTAGTCGCATTCTTCCTGGGAGGCATGGCATTTGCTTATTTTGTCATGCTGCCCACGGCAATCCCTTTCCTCACATCAATTCTCGGTATAAAAACACAGTTACGCCCTTCTACATACTTTAACTTTGCAACGAATGTTATGTTTTTCCTGGGACTGGCTTTTGAATTTCCAATCGTGATATATATCCTTGCCAGCCTGGGATTCATAACACCTACCAAGTTAAAGGAACAATGGCGCCTCGCAATTGTGGTCATTGCGGTTGTTGCAGCATTAATCACCCCCACCGTCGATCCGGTTAATATGGGCCTCATTATGGCGCCATTATTTATCCTCTACCTTCTGAGTATCGGCCTGGCCAATATTGCTGTCCGCAGGCGCACAAAACGTGAATTTGAAACTGAAACCAGTCCTACCTCGTAAGAACCTAAAAATAAAATAGGATTCCTGCTTGTACATAGTCAGGGCATGTTTCTTGCAATTATTAGAAGGGACAAACGGAGATCGACTGTGAATTCGCTCAGCCAAGCTGAAGACCGACCTGGCATAAAGCCCGAGATTAGAACAAACCATTCATCCTTGATGAATGATGAGGCTATTGCAGACACGCGGCCTGTCATCTACCCTCCTCCCGATCGAATTCTTCACACAAAAAGCGTATTGGGCAGGGAAATAGGATTGTTTATACAAACTCCTATGCCCCGTCCCTACCGGTTTTTCCTGATGCTTCTCGGTATGGTGGCTGTTCTCTTGCCTTTAATACTAGGAGTTATGCAATTTCAAATAATGGATCAGAAATATGGTTATAACGCTGCGCTCCAACGCAGCCAGGTCTGGATTTTCTTATCTATTGTTTCTTTTATTCTCTTTTTTCTATTTATCCTCATACGATCCAGGCATTCAACAGGCTTTGTTGCATTACATCAATATGGCATTCGCTACCGGTTAAACAAGAAACGAATTTACTGGCTGCTTTACCAAAATATCTCGGGCCTTCAAGAAGAGCTGATCCAGGAAAAGTTGTTCTTCATACCCATCCGGCAAAGGTGTTTCATAAATATATTACCCAAGAATAGTAAGATTATCCGGCTGACATCTCCAATTGCTAATTTGCCAGAACTCTATGCCAGCCTAAAAAGAATGGTTAATCCCTTTTTATTGCGTGCCACTGAAAGTGCCGTAAATTCAGGACAATGGGTAGAATTTGGCGAAGTAAAAGTGAACCAGAGCCAATTTTGTTATCGTGACCAGATTATCCATCTGGGACAGATCCATGAAATATCGATCCACTCTGGCAAATTACGAATTATGGTTAACCCCCAGGCTTATTCATCTCTTAAGAGCCTGCATCAAACCCAACTATACTATTCGCAGGAAATTTATATTCCATTATCGAAAATAGTGAATCTGGAAATTTTTCTTGCAATAATGCAAACAAGGATCGGACCATGAAGCATATTCAAACAGCTATCATCACTGTCATCAAAATCGCTTGTTTCGTTTTAGCAATCTCGATGGTTGGTTGTAATTTTCCACAACCAACTCAGGTTGTCACTCCAACTGAGTCCATAAAAATTGTCATCCCCAAGGCGATATCAGCCGAAGGGTTAGGATTAGATGATTTTCTCACGCCTCAAACCGCCCCAGAAACAACGATCACCTTCCGGGTGAAGGTACCGGCGAATAGCCCACCTGGACAACCGGTTTTCCTGGTGATACGTGATGAGGTTACTGGGCTGGCATTAAATACAACCTCACTTCCAATGCAGTTAGAAACCAATGAGGAGACTTTACCAGACACATATTACTCTTTGACTGTTCCTTTCACCTTGGGTTCGCTGATTACTTACCGCTACGAGCGTATGAATGACTCGATACCGGTAGCAGAGCACCTTTCGGATAACACGGCTGTGCGTTACCGTTTGTACCATGTTGAAGGACCTGGAAGCGTTACCGATATCGTTAGCCGCTGGACAGATACCGAATTAATGGTCCCAACCGGCCGGATTATCGGTATGATTAAAGATGCCACAGATAACACTCCCGTACCGAGTATTATGGTCAGTGCAGGTGGTTTTCAAACCATCACATCTTCGGATGGATCATTTCTAATTGAAGGTTTGCCTTCTGGTGTTCACAATCTGGTTGCCATGTCCATGGACGGCGCATACCGCACCTTTCAACAGGGGGCACAAATAGCGGATGAATCGACCACCCCGGCGACTATCCTATTAAATAAAGCCACCACTGTTAATGTGGCCTTTGTCGTCAGTCTCCCAGAAGAAACACCACCCATCGTACCAGTCAGGATTGCTGGAAATCTCTACCAATTCGGAAACACGTTCGCGAAATCTTGCAGGAGGCCTCAGCAGCCTGGCTACAAATATGCCGGTTTTAACTGTACTCCCAGATGGACGTTACCTTGCCAGGTTGAGTTTACCGGCTGGAGTGGATTTACATTATAAATACACTCTTGGTGATGGTTTTTGGAATGCTGAGCATGCTGTTGATGGGAAATTTCAGCTTAGACAGTTAGTAGTTCCAGAAACCGATACCGTAGTCGTAGATATGGTGGATACCTGGAGGTCAGGAGACCAGGGAATCCTGACATTCGATATCACGACTCCCCTAAATACCCCGACGAACAATACCATCTCGATCCAATTTAATCCAATTTATGGGTGGACAGTTCCCTTACCCATGTGGTCATTAGGGAATGGACGATGGGGGTACATCTTATTTAGCCCATTGAACATTCCGGGCGACTTACAATACCGTTTTTGTCGAAACGGACAATGTAACAGGGCGGATGATATCCGCACGGCAGGTGAATTTAGCCCAGGATTTGCTATTTCCATCAATGATCAACCTCAACTCGTTAAAGATGAAGTCCCAGAATGGTCAATGTATCCGGATGATCTTGCCCCGACCGTAATCATCACACCGACAACGGCTTTCACGAGCAGTCTCACACTCAAAGGATATGAACTTGAGGCAGCTTACCATCCTTCTTACCGCGCCTTATTGCCAACAACCTTAGGCGATATCGAAAGCAGTAAAGTAAACTTTTTAGCATTTTCACCGACCTGGACTTATACCAGGCAAACTCCGCCAGTCTTGGAACCAGTGCCAGGGCAGGATGCGACCTGGTTCGACCTACAGGAGTCGCTTAATCGAGAGTCTCGGGAAGAATTGGCTGACCGCCGTGTTCCCACAACCAAAATTCATGATGGATAGCGATATGTGGTGGTCTGGGGCGGCTCGAGACTTTGGTTGGTGGTTGGTATGGTTTGACCATTACCGCATTTTCCTTAACCACCATGCCGACCTTGCTCAAAAAACTGGCGCCCAATACCTTGTCGTGGGAGGTGATTGGGTTACCCCGGCATTATCTCCAGGCCAGCTTTCAGATGGCACAGCCTCAGGTGTACCCGCTGATTCTGACAGCCGGTGGAGGGGAATGCTAACCGAGATTCGCACCCATTTTTCCGGGCAGGTTCTGTGGGCTCTACCTTTAGACCAGGTCAATACTCCACCTCAATTCATTGATAGTGTGGACGGCATTTACTTATTATGGCAGGCTCCCCTGGCTAGTGAAGCCGGTGACACAATTTCGGATATGGAAATAGAAGCAGGCCGTATCCTTGACTCGTTAGTTCAACCGCTTCAAAACACGTTTAATAAGCCCATCTTTTTAGGAATATCTTATCCATCTGCAACCGGAGCAACTACGGCATGTATTCCAACCATAACAGGGACATGTTTACCCCCGGATCGTGCAAATACCATGAATCCGGAAATTTTTACCATTTCCTTAAATCTGCAGGAACAAGTTGATGCATATACCGCGCTCTTAAATTCGGTACAAAAACGCCCCTGGATTTCAGGGGTCATCGCACGTGGTTATTACCCACCCGTTTCATTAATTGATCCTGGAAATTCGGCTCATGGGAAGCCTCTTTCCGATTTACTCAAGTTATGGTTCGACCAGACCCCATAATCATCGATAACAACCCGAGCCTGGTTGTTATCCTCATTTCTGCCGATGCCGAATGGTTTGTTGTAAAAAAACACTATTCGGGAATTCCCATTGAAACATCACCTTTTGGTGAATGGTTTCAGGAATCAATAGATCTTGGGATTAAGGATATCGGATGTAGCTACCAGAACCAACCAGGCCAACTCCAGGTAGTATTCTTTCAAGGCGGTTGGGGGAAGATCGCTGCGGCAGCGTCAACCCAATATGTTATTGATACCTGGAAACCGGGTCTGTTAGTAAATTTTGGGACCTGCGGAGGTTTTTTAGGACAGGTAGAACGGTTCGATATTTTTCTGGTTGAACGTACGATCGTTTACGATATTATTGAACAGATGGGTGACCCGATAACCCCTATCGCTCATTATTCGACAATAATCGATCTCTCCTGGCTAGCACAAGCTGACCCTCCCCCACTCCCAGTTAGACGATCGCTTTTAGTATCTGGCGATCGTGATTTAATACCGGAAGAAATTCCCGGATTAATTAACCTTTATGATGCAAAAGCAGGCGATTGGGAATCGGGGGCTATCGCATTCGTTGCAGGAAAAAACAACCAGCGTTTGGTGATCCTGCGCGGTGTAACCGACCTGGTAGGGAGGCAAGGTGGTGAAGCTTATCAAAATATATCGATCTTCGTCAACAATACTGAAGTCGTCATGGAAACACTGCTGCAATTCATCAACTGGTTATTGGTGAATCATATAAAATCATAACAACGACCATCATAATACCGGTAGAATTGGGTACATGAGGAGGTCTCATGATTAAATTCGTATCAGTGACCGAGATGCGGGAAATCGAAAAAGAAGCAGATCAAAGAGGCATCAGTTATACACAAATGATGACCTCGGCTGGAGAAGAACTTGCCCGTGTCATCGACTCGGAATTTTCCTCAGTAAAAAATCGGGGGGCGCTTGGGTTAATTGGCCCAGGCAACAACGGAGGAGATACCCTGGTTGCCCTGACGAGGCTGGCTGAAACCGGCTGGATAACCTCGGCATTTCTGATGACACATCGTGCAAATAATGATCCTCTCATCGTTCGATTTCAGCAAGCCGGTGGTACGATTTTTATCCAGCAGCCTGGACAGGAAGGTAATACCTTACAAAGGCTGATCCTGACCCATTCAGTTTTAATTGACGGCTTGTTAGGTACCGGTATTCGCCTGCCATTGAAATCCGAAGCAGCCACTCTGTTATCATCCATTAAGAAAATAATTCTAAAAGACAACCCATCCATAAAAATTGTCGCGGTAGATTGTCCATCAGGGATTGATTGCGATACTGGGGAGGCTGCCCCTGAGACGATCCCCGCTCATTTAACTGTGACCATGGCCGCCATAAAACATGGCCTACTAAAATTTCCGGCATATGCGCTTACAGGCAGGTTGCAGGTCGTCGATATCGGTCTATCTGATCATTGCGCCGAACTGGATGCCTGGAATGTTGTAAAAACCTTTGTACCCGATCAAGCTTATATTCACGAATACCTTCCGGAACGATCTTTGGATAGTCATAAAGGAACATTTGGAACAACCCTGGTATCTGCTGGTTGCACCCTTTATCCTGGAGCAGCCTTTCTTTCAGGTAAATCCGCTTATCTGATTGGAACCGGTCTGGTAACAATGGCCGTGCCCAACACCGTTTATGCAATTCTCGCCGGCAATTTTCCTGAGGCTACATGGCTTCCTTTGCCGGAGGAAGGTGGATTCGTTGCTGCCGAGGCCGCAGAAATTATTTTACCCACCCTTTCTCGAGCATCTGCATTATTAATAGGACCTGGTTTCGGATTACAAAAGACAAGCCAGGAGTATATTGCGCGATTATTTACCAGATTTATACCAAGTAGGAGTGAGAATGGTCTTTCTAGCATACCGCCTATCATCATCGATGCAGACGCACTGAAGCTAATTTCACAATTTGATCGATGGTGGGAAATTCTTCCTGAAAAATCAATTCTAACCCCTCATCCAGGCGAGATGGCTATATTGACAGGCTTGGAAAAAGGAGAAATTCAAAACAACAGGCTTAAGGTAGCCCAAAAATATAGCAGCATATGGGGTCACGTAGTGGTATTAAAAGGCGCTTTCACTGTCGTCGCCAATCCGGATGGCTTGTCTGCCATAATCCCGGTTGCAACACCTGCCCTCGCCCGGGCTGGTACCGGGGATGTACTTGCTGGCTTAATTGCAGGTCTACGAGCACAAGGTGTCGCTGCATTTCATGCAGCCGTTGTTGGCGTATGGATTCACGCCCAGGCTGGTATCAAGGCAGCAAACATCCTGGGCAACACGTCGTCTGTTCTGGCCAGCGATGTCTTAAATGCCATACCTTCGGTGGTTAGCGAAGTTGATGAGAGATAGCGGTTAAATACAAATCCCAGGTTATTCAGATGTCAACTGTCCAACCTGGGTTTCGTTACGATTTAAGTTAACAATCTCGGCAATCTTGTTTCTTATGGATTGGCAATCTCTGCCGGCGGTTCGATGATCGGTTCTTCAGTTGGGGGCATCCAGCCGCGAGAGCGTGCATATTCCTCAGCCCGGGTACGAAATTCGGTTGTCGTGGATGATGCCTTATCCTTTAATTCGATACCCTTTGTCTTAATTACAGTTCGGGTTTCTTCGCCAGATTGTGGGGCTAAAAGCAGTGCAGTAGCAGCGCCTACCAACCCGCCGATCAAAAAACCGGCCAGGAAACTACCAAATTCACTCGCATTATCAGACATCGTTTACTCCTTTTTCTTGGGGTTTGGGTTCCGACGGATCAGGCCTAATATTGCTAATGCTTTTATTAAGCCAGCAAGATATTCATTCATCTTGATCACGGGTTCAGCAATGTTATCACTCAGGAAATTAGCGGTGCCTCTCAATGTGCTGACCGTTTCGTTGGTGGACTCGAGAATCGGTTTGATCTCGTTTTGTAACAGGTTGATTAACCGCGCAAGTTGGATTATCAGGATAACCAAAACAAAGCCAGTTAGCAGGGATTGGATCGCCATGAAAATGATAAAAATGTCCCGAATCCGAACCACAGTGGACATCGGAGCATTCAAAAGAAAAATTATCGCACCAACCGTAATTAATAAAAGAACGATAAATGCAATAATCGTCCAGATAAGCGCTTTACGTTGTTCTGGAGTCATATCGCTTGAGGCAGCGGGCCCGGTCACCTTACCGTCATCGAGTGCTGGTAGATTGGGATTCGGTTCCATGTCTTAAGTATTATACCTCATGATGATTTTCATCACTCACTTTGTTAATTGATTTCAGTACACGTGTTAATTCATCAAGGTTCTGTGAAACGATCCTGGATTGAAATATTTCCAGTGCAGATTGGTAATACCAGATAGTCCCTTCCCTGGCGCCATTAAACCGATCCCATATCGATTCCCCTTCCTTCTCAAGGTTCCGAAGGATTGATTTTGCATTATGAAGTTTATCCGCAAGGGAGAACTCGGATAACGTCGATGTTGGCAGTCTTCAAACCTTCCAGGTATGTTTCCTTTCTGGCATGCCAGTCAGGTTTAGGCTCAATGTAGGTATCTGAGCAGCCATCAACAATCGCAGCCACTCTCTTACCAAATTTTTCTTCAATAAGATGAAGTGTGCGTAATCCACCTTGATCCTCAACAGCATCATGTAAAAGTGCAGCAATAGCCTGGTCTTCATCCCCACCATCTTCGAGCACTAAAGCTGTCACCCCTAGAAGATGGGCTATGTACGGAACAGATGAACCTTTCCTGCGCTGCCTGGAGTGAATTTGAGCCGCGAAGACCAGGGCGTCATTAAACCGGTCTGATAGAATTAAGTCTCTCATGAACCGTTTTTTAGGATCGTTTCTGGGAGGATCTCATATTCGCTCGTGATATCAGTTCCTTTACGAAGTGTGTTGGTGACCGAGCAGTACTTTTCTTCAGAAAGGCGAATCGCACGCCTTAGCTTTTCATCATTCACTTCCCCTGAAACAATATATTTTATATGAATATGCGTAAAATTCCAGGGCGCTTCTTGTTGTTGCTCGCCCGTACAAATAACAGTGAGATCATTGAAAGGTTCTCTCTGTTTGGTCAAGATTTCAATCACATCCCAACTAGAACAGGCTGCCGCTGCCATAAGTAACAATTCTGCAGGCTTTACACCCAACCAGACTCCGTCTGGATCTGCAGTTTTACCAATGACAATTGAATGGCTGTTTAAGTCTGATCCTACCATCACTTGGTTTTCAACCCATCTTAATGTGATCTGCTTCATTAATGTCCTCTTTACTTTTATAAGGGAGCGTGATCGACTAATATTTCGTCGATAATTTCTGCGGTCCTGGCACTTTCAGGACCATCATTTCAATTCATGTATAACTGGTTAGCAATCCTGCGTAAAATCCCTGGATTTACTTTTGCCAGGTCAATGGTCAGGTTCGTCCACAGCTTCTGGAGGGTCATGTCAGGATGATTTGCAGCCATTATTGCTATTTGAGCTGGCGATGACATGCTTAAGTTCCAGGATGAAATATTGATATCTAATTCCCGGCCAGCATTTGCCCAATAATATGAAAGCATCGGGTTAATTAATCCCCGCATTCGGCTCCATAATGGATCGGATTCTTGAACTAAGGCAAAGAATGCCAGGTAATAGGGTCGCGCACCGGAATAATCTCGATTAACCTGAGATAATTTACCGGCAATTACTGACGCATAAGAAGCCATGAACCATTTCAAGTCTTCCTGGGTGGCTCCTTGCTGCATCATTTCTACTGATTCCCATTGAATACGGCATGCCTGTAAGTAATTATTCCCGGAGGCGACGAAATCTTGGGATCGTTGCAACATAGCTTTCTTCGCCATTGAATGTGCTGTCTCGGAATTGATTTCAATATTCGGGGGTATTTGGACATTTTCAATATCTCGTATTAAAACCTCTAAGGTGAACTCATTTTCAATTGGGATGACCCCACTTCCCGGAAGCGAGAAACCTTTTCCTTTTCGTGCGATCAGGTTTCTCTGTTTTAAATTATCTAGCATGCAATGAACATAATCCACCTGACTGCGATCATTGAATAATACATATGCCAGCTCGGAAGGATCAATTTCGATGCCAGCTTTTACAATGGCATAAACCAGGTCGGCTTCTGTGCGACAAACAAATTCGGCCTCGCTGGTAATCCCTTCTACCAGCCAGATTGGCGATGCCATCGAAACAGGTTGTTCATGGTAATCAAACACGCGCTGACGCTGGCACATCTGGATCACATCATGAATGGTAGTTTTATTTCGAAGTAAGCCTTGAACCTCATACCTGTCAAATAAGATATCCAATAACTCTTCAGGTGTCTGCCCACCTGGATTTTCTAATAATTCCCGGTAAACATCTCGAAGGATATCTCTTCTTGTCGCCATATCAATAGACGCCGGCTTGATACACGATAAAATATTTCGATAATGAGTTTCAAGAGAGGGTTTTACCGGGGGAGTAACCTCGATCACCTGGGGCATGCCTGAAGATGGCTTGATATCATTTTCTAAGGGTGTAGAAAAATCAATCGGAGCTGTGTAGAGCTGAAGGTCACTGATGAATAATTTCACCAGGTCTCGATTATCTTCCAACCAGGATCGAAACTGCGAATATCCAAAGTTAGCTTCATTAAAAGCAGGATCCAGCAACAGCATGGTTTGCCTAAGTCTTGTGGCTAGAACTGGCAGTTCGCCGCGTTGACCATGAACCTGCAAGGCTTTCGTGATCAAAGTCCTGGCTTCTTCACGTTCAGCACAAGACTCATCCGTCTCAGTTGTCTCTCCAAAAGCTGTCTCCAGGTACACAAACTCATCACACGACTTTACTAGCAGGTGGTGAGTGATACTGCGTGGGCCAATCCCAATAATGTACCTGCCATACTCCCGCAACTTAACAACTAAAGGACCAAAATCACTATCTCCAGACACGATCACGTAGGTATTGATTTGCGGCCGAGTCATCGAGATTTCGAAAGCATCTATGGCCATGCGAATATCGGCGCGATTTTTACTTCCCCGGACAGAATAGATCTGGATGAGATCAATCGAGTTATTCATCAATTCATCCCGGTATCGCGAAAAACGTGACCAATCCCCATATGCCCGTTTAACAACAGCAGGCCCACGCGTCTGTAAATACTCAATCAAGGGGGTAATTTCAAAATCAAAAAATTCCCGTTCAGCCCATAAGGCTAAATTCTCAAAATCAATGAAGACAGCTAATTGGTTTCCATTGCTCATGGTTTTATCCCTTTTTTATTTTTGCCAAATAATTTTTGATTTTTCAAAATTTGTTTTCCAATAATCCGAATTTGGTTTCGGTGAAGGTCCTAACGGATCTTCCCAGCATTCACCTAATGCACCTGCCATTATGGCCTGGGTACACGCCCTGGCTGCGCTTAAATCGTACCCTCCCTCTAAAACAAACATCAACTTCCCATGGCAATACAGATCTGACCATGCTGAAAGCATTCGAAGAATCTGGTAAAAGCCACTTGCCGAAAGGTTTAATCCTCCCAATGGATCCAACCAATGCGCATCAAATCCGTAACTTATGAGGATCATTTCGGGAGAAAAAGCTTCCATTACAGGTAAAACCAACTCATTTACAACCGCAAGATAAGCATCATCTCCAGATCGAGGAGCCATTGGGAAATTTAGAGTACACCCCAGACCAGGACCATCCCCTTGCTCTTCCATTTTCCCTGAAAACGGATACATTGGATATTGGTGAATCGAGATGAATAGCACATCACTTCGCCGGTAAAAAATTTCCTGAGTCCCATTTCCGTGGTGTAAATCAAGATCCAGAATTGCCAGGCGTTGGACCTTTTTTACCTGGATTAAAAACTCGGCTGTTATGGCAATATTATTGATGAGGCAGAAACCCGATCCAGTTGACTTAGTTGCATGATGACCTGGTGGCCGGGTGATGGCAAATCCTTGTAAACCTTCCCCAGACCAGACCGCTTCTGCGACAGCAGCCGCACCGCCTGCAGTTGATAAAGCCAACGACCAGGAAGCAGGAGTTGTATAGGTATCTCCATCCAGCCAGTCGCCTCGTTTACTGGCCTGTTTGAGTGCGGATAAGTATCCCGGATCATGGATATTCCACAGAATCGGTTCCGGTATCGTTATCGATTCCAACTTTGGAAAAAGGTCCCACCATCCCTTATCTTTTAAAGCTTTAACAACGGCATCAATTCTCCCTGGCCTTTCCGGATGGCCTGGTGAATTATGGGCTTGATGACCGTTGGGATAATAATAAACAAAATTTGGCAACTTATTTTTTCCTTGAAAAGCCTAACAATACCTGCCGAATTTTATCCCAACTGGTTTTTGCCTGCCTGGCAGTGCCTGGTGTCGTTTCGTGCAGGCTGTAACGAGCATCCTCAAACCCAGCTGTCAAAGCAGCAATTTCTTCAGCTACTTCAGGAAGCGCATTCTGTACTTTCTGGTTATATTCCGCAGGGGTTTGGCCGGGGGCTCGAGGAAAACCGCTTTCCGTCCCTCTCCGGATTGATGCATAATAATAATACTTTACTTGCTCTCTTGGAGGTAACTTCCTGGGATTTAGAAACCTTAAAGTTGTTTTAACTTCACCTCTTCTTCGATTTTGAATTTTACTGATCTGAGTCCGGATCACAGTCGTCAGTTTTTGATTCGCTCCGTTGAAAAAACCAGAGATTTTTGCAAATATCTGCTTGAGACTTTCAAAAAAGCGAAATTGACGCAGTCTTGCCATCAATCCCTTATTCTGGCGGATATAGTAAACAATAGAAAAAATCACAATTCCAAAAAATACCAGCCAAAATACCAATGACTTTACCCAATCTGCCAGGCCAACCGAAGTATCGTTTTGCGAAGGCGCCTTTGGGAGGATTTCAGTAAATGAAGGGGGAGGAGTATCAGAAGATGTGCCGAAAAGCCGGTAAATCAACGAAATAATGAACGCAATTGGAAGCATGACCACAAAGGCTATCGCCCATAAAACCCACAAAAGAATAGATAATATGGAATTTAAAAACTCCAGAATTCCAATGGAATAATTCGTAGGTAATAATAAGGCAATTATTCCAACAATGAATAACAAACTCAGACTATAAACGACCCATTGAAGTATTATGTTCGAGCGGAATGGAATTTTATCTAGGATCCAATAGACCCTGAGCACAGAAAATTGTGTCAGGCTTAATAAGACAAGGCCAATCACAAAATAAAAGACCAATGGCACCACCACAAGCGGTAAGCCGTCTGGATTCCCAGAACTAGAATTGCTGGTAAAGTACACCAGTGTTCCTAATCCTGTCATCACCACCCCTAGGAGCAAGATCGTGGCCGCAAGCCTTTCGCGAATTTCTCTACGATGAGTAGCCATCCGGCTTTCTCGCTCCATATCCAGGATGTCCTCATCTGCTTCCATCGTGTATAACTGACCGGATAAATATGTGGCAATTCCCCAGATGCCCAATAAAATTACAACGATAATCAAATATTCCCCTGAAAAGAATGTATAGATAAAATTATCGCGCCATAAGCGGATATCATTTCCGAAAGAGCCAAATCCCCGCAACAGGTACATAAATAACTTCAAAAAAACCAGAAAAAAAATAAGCTCGGTAATCCGGTAAATGACAACCTGGCGAACTTGCTCCGCCTGTCCCAGCCTGCGTCTTGAATATTGAGCCTCCGCTGAGATAAATGCAGCGATGATCACCAGGTATGTCCCATCCCAATCAGGTAGGAAATGCTCACCTGTATTTACGATGGCAAAGGTGAAGAGAGTGAGTAAAATGCTAACCAATATAGCATGCACCAAGACCGAAAAACGTTCGTTTTCCTGGATAAATCCAGGCTTTGTATTGGTTCGCATGTTAATTTCTCCACATATCCAGGTCACGTTCATTAAAAACCTGGAATAGAGGAAAGCCAAAATAATCGGCTTTCTTACGAATGTTTTCTACACCAGAGACGGGTCCGCAAGGAATTAACACCGACTTCAGACCTGAACGATCGGCATGAAAAAGGCTTTCAAAAAAGGCGTCATCGAATTTTGGGGTTATCACGAGTAACGTAGTTCCCCATGCTAAATTTGAGGTCTCCCTAAATATGGTTTGCGTAAGTGAATAAGTTTCAGCAACCTGAATCCTGGCCAGGACCTCCAAAATATTCATCAGGTGGCTCTGTCCGTGGCGTGGGGGAATTGGTAAAGGATTTTGAAAAGGTAATCCACTAACAAGGCTGGGCGAATGGATATTTTCTTGTAATATGGGCTCTATCCCATTCGTAAATAAACCTACAGATTGTTTTTTCCGTATGATCCAATTTGCCAGCGAGGCAGAGACGACAATCGCCAATTCACTGGCATCAATACGGGAGTGTCTTTCATAATCTTCCGCGTTTAGATTCAAGAAAATGGCAGTCTCGAGGGCTATGGATGGCTCAAAAATTTTGACCTGAAGACGTCCTGAGGATGCAGTAGCCTTCCAATCGATATTTTTAAACGAATCTCCTGATACATAATTTCTTTTGCCACGCACCCTGGTTGGATCTTCATAAAGCGGTTGATGGTGACGAAGAGTTCCCATCGGAGAACGAGATGGTAGGTTCACCTGAACCAGTGGGATAATTTTTGGATATACGGTCAAAAAATTTGCCGGGATTTGGCGAGTTTCAGGCTCACCTAGACCGAATATATCGCCCGAAGATAGAAATAATGGTCCAATCGGGTATACGCCTCTCTTACGTCCCTCCAACGTGTAGGAATAAGTCTCGACCGCTTTTGGACGAAGGCTAATAACCTCCACCAGACTGCGTAAATTGGTTCTTAACTCGACCGGAAATGATTCTTGCAGTTGGAGCCAGACGACTGGAAGAAAACCTTTATTCCGAATAACTAGCTTAACCGGAATCTTTTCACCAAAAAAAACATGGCTGGGAACCTCCCGTTGACCACCTACTTCCTTCAATGCCCTTGTTCCCCACCATCTACCGATAAAATAAACACCGATGAGCAGATAAGTTAAAATCAATACGAAATTGGCTTTAAAAAAAACTGCTAAGAAAGCCAGAACGATCAGAAAAATCGGAATGTACAGAGACATTAACTTAATAAAAATTTATTATTTCATGATGGGTTGACGCTGCCTAAATCCAAAGGCGTGCTGGCCAGGATGTCGGAGAGAATGGCATTTGCATTTCTCCCTCGTAACTCAGCTTCTGGGCGGATGATTAACCGATGAGGCAGTATGTATGGGATGAGATATTTAATATCATCCGGAAGGACATGGTCTCGACCACGCATCGCTGCCAAAGCCTGTGAGGCTCGATACAAAGCCAGGCTGGCCCTGGGACTCCCACCCAGGGCAATGTCAGGATGGGAGCGGGATGCTCCAATTAGCTTGATAATGTAATCCTGTAAAGTCTCATCGATATGAACATCCCATACAACCCGCAAAAGTTGAGCTAATTGCTCTAAACCTGATTGTCCAGACTCAATCGTAGAGGAATTGGAGCTAAATTTTACGGGCTGAAGCGCAGAAATTGGGTGCTCATATCGAAGATTATTTAGGATAATCCCTTCATCCTTAGGGAGCGGATAACCTACGGGTAATCTCATGAGAAAACGATCTAATTGAGCTTCGGGAAGAGGAAAAGTACCTTCATATTCAACTGGATTCTGGGTTGCCATTACCAGGAAAGGTCTGGGCAGCCTCCTGGTAACGCCATCGACTGTCACCTGCTGTTCTTGCATGGCCTCGAGTAGCGCGGATTGAGTTCGAGGTGTAGCCCGGTTGATTTCGTCAGCAAGCAGAATGTTCACAAAAATTGGGCCAGGGCGAAATTCAAACTCCCCTTCTTGCTGGTTGAATATCGAAACTCCTGTGATGTCATTTGGTAAAAGATCGGGTGTACACTGGATGCGCTTAAACGAACCGCTCAGGCTAATCGCGATCGCCCTGGCTAACATCGTTTTCCCAGTGCCAGGGACATCTTCCAATAACACATGACCTTCACTTAAAAGCGCAACAATGAGCAATTCGATGACATCGCGCTTCCCAATGATGACCTTCTCAACGTTTTCGACGATGGCATTGGAAAATTCTTGTATTTGGTTCATTTTGGTTTACCTGTGGCTTTTTTTCTTACTTTAACCCATCTTCCCAATAATGGCAATAGCCAGACAGGGTAGCCTTGTTAGCTTGCAGCTTTTCCCTCTTTTCTCCTCATTACCCATTTAGTTATCTCTGCAGCGGTTGATGGGAGCAGTATCAATGGAAACATAAAGATCCAATCCTTTAAAGTTAGAAATGTTGTCTTAAAAATTGGATCCAGAAACGGGACATAGATAATTGCCAATAAGATTAGGAGCGAGCTAACAACCGCATACTGCATATACTTGTTACTAAAAATGCCCAATTTAAAAATCGAGTAAGTTTCCGACCGTGATGTATACGCCCTGAATAATTCCCCAATCGATAAAGTAGCAAATGCTACAGTTTGTGCATGCAGAAGATTATTCGGGTTCAAGTATAAGCTGATCCGGAAAGCCCCTAACACCGCCAGTGTAATCACCAGACCCTGAATAATGATACCCCAAATCATCGCGCGGTTGATAACTGGCTCATCCGGATGCCTTGGGGAGTGTTTCATGATATCTGGATCCCCTTTTTCTAATCCTAATGCCAAAGCAGGTGCACCATCCGTAATTAAATTCAAAACCAAAAGTGATAAAGGTGTTAATGGCAACGGCCAGCCCACCAGGCTGACCAGGAAAACGATCAAAATTTCTCCGACATTACAGGAAAGCAAATAAAATACAAACTTACGGATATTCGAATAGATAATTCGTCCTTCTTCAATTGCCGATACAATAGATGCATAATTGTCATCCGTAAGAACCATGGCAGCGGCTTCTTTACTGACGTCTGTCCCCATAATGCCCATGGCTACACCAATATCCGCTTTCTTTAATGCTGGAGCGTCGTTGACACCATCTCCTGTCATCGAAACCACATGGCGGCGGCTTTGTAAAGCCTCCACAATTTTTACCTTGTGTTGAGGGGAGACCCTGGCATAAACATCGACATCATCGACCACGTTTCGAAAGGTTTCATCACTCAGCTCATCCAGCTCTTTTCCAGTGATCACCTTACTGTTTTGACGAAATAAACCGATTTGGCGGGCAATTGCTATCGCTGTCTCCGGGAAATCCCCCGTAATCATTACTGAGCGAATTCCCGCCTGTTTGGCCTTATCAATTGCAGGTTTTACTTCTGGCCTTGGAGGATCGATCATCCCAGCCAGGCCAGTTAAAATTAAGCTGTCTTCTATTGTCTCGGGTTTTAAGCCGTCATCTTCAGGTAAATGATCTAAAAACCTGATTGCAGCGCCTAAGACACGTAGTGCCTGTGATGCCATTTGTGAATTTGTTTCCAGAATCATTTCACGATCCTGATCTGTCAGCATTACTACATTCCCATCCCGCATCCAGTACTGGCATTTCCTTACAATGATATCCGGGGCACCTTTGACCATGGCGATATATGCACTATTTGGGTCCTCGGTTTGGAGCGCTTGTGCATCCAGTTGGTGGATGGTCGTCATAGTTTTTCGCTCAGAATCAAAAGGAATTTCTGCTTTTCTAGGCATCAAGCTTTCTAGATCGTACCGCCATAATCCTGCTTTTGCCGCTGCAACAACCAAAGCCCCCTCGGTTGGATCACCTACTATTCGCCAGGTCAAACGATCGGTTGCTGTTCCGCTGGTTTCAATATAAGCATCATTACACAAAAGAATAGATTGAAGGAATGTACGGAGAGACCGATTCTCAGAAAGATTAACCTCGCTCCCATTCAGAAGGATATCCCCTTCAATATCATATCCTTCACCTGTAACATCAAATATTTTTTTATCACTCCAAATTTTCTTAACAGTCATCGCATTTTGCGTGAGGGTTCCGGTTTTATCCGAACAGATGACGGTTGAAGAACCCAGAGCTTCAACTGCTGAAAGCTGGCGTAGCAGCGCATGCCGCTGCACCATCCGTTGCATACCTAAAGCCAGACAAATCGTGACAACTGCAGGTAAGCCTTCTGGTACCGCTGCGATTGCCAGGCTGACTGCAACCATGAACATCTCCAATACCGATTCATAAATTGAGCTGCCGGCAGAAGGTGACAGAAATAACCGGATGAGATTAATCAGGAATACCGCCCCGCAGATAGCTAATGCAGAAATACCCAATACTTTACCAAGTTGATCTAACTTCCTCTGGAGTGGGGTGGGTTCATTCTCATAACTTTGGACCATCTGGGCAATTAAACCGATTTGGGTGTTCATTCCAGTGCTAACCACCACTCCCCGTCCCCGACCGTAACTCACAACCGTACTCATATACGCAGTGTTTTTACGGTCACCTAATGGCAATTCCCTGTCAAAAACGGTATCCGCTCGTTTCTGGACAGGGACCGACTCTCCAGTTAAACTGGCTTCATTGACCTGCAAATTAATCGCCTCAATTAACCGCAAGTCAGCCGGAACAAAATTCCCAGTTTCCAGGATTACCAAATCACCTGGAATCAACTCACGAGTCGGGATGGTTTTTTGGGTGCCATCACGTATTACCTGCGCTTCAGGAGCGCTCATCTTCTTTAAAGCTGCCAGGGCTTCTTCAGCACACGATTCTTGAATCACCCCCAGGATTGAATTTAATATGACGATCGCAAGAATTGCAGCTGCTTCAATATAATCCCCTATAACTAATGAAATAATACTTGCTACGATTAGTAGCCAGATTAAAAAGTCATTGATTTGATCCCACAGGCGTTTCCAAAAGGTTGGTCGCGGTGCTTCCTGAAGCTCATTAAAGCCATGAAATTTTAAGCGGTTTTCTACTTCAGTAGTGGTTAGCCCAAGCATTCGGTGAGAATTTAACTTTTCGATAGCTTCTTCCGCGCTTAAGCTATGCCAAACGGGTCCCTGTTCGGCGTCTTTGGTGAATGATTGGCTCATTTTTATTATTCTCCGTGGATTTTTACTTTCGGGAAACTACTATACCACGAAGGTCGGATTATTTAAGGGAGACTCAAATTTTGAAATAGGTTCTAGTCTTTTACCTGGATCACCAGATCCTGCAGCGCGACCAACCCCAGGTAATATGATTTCCAATTAAAGCCAGCTATAGTCCCGGCGCAGACCGGGGCTATCAATGATCTGTGACGAAATTCTTCGCGTGCGTACACATTTGACAAGTGAACTTCAACAACGGGGATACAGATAGCAGCTATCGTATCCCTTAATGCGATCGATGTATGGGTAAACCCACCAGGATTGAAAACTGCTCCCTTCGCCCATAAGCGCGCTTCCTGAAGATAATCGATCAGCTGACCTTCGTGGTTGGACTGCAACGTTTTTACTTTTAAACCCATTTTTACCCCTAATTCGAGCAGCCGTTGGTTTATTTCCTCAAGGCTATCCTGGCCATAAAAACCTGGTTCTCTTTCACCCAGGAGGTTTAGATTTGGACCGTGTAAAACCAAAACAGGAATCATTTTGCCCTCAAAAGCTTCAAAGATCAGTTAATAATGCCAGATTACTTACTTGCACCCCCCATTCAACCTCACCGATACGTTTCGGTAAGACTAGCTGAGGCTGGCCGGCGCGGCGTTTTTTATCGAAAGACATGGCGTCACGTAGGTCATTTTTATTGATATCCTTTGCAAGATCCGTGGGAAGAATGTTTTTCGATAGCACACTACGGATATTGTCCGTAATCCCACACTCACCAATCCCTAGAAATTCACTTACTTTTGCTGCAGCGACCATCCCTATTGCCACTGCCTCCCCATGTCTGACCTGGTAATGGGTCACTTTTTCGATTGCATGGCCCAGAGTGTGACCCAGGTTTAATACAGCGCGTTTGCCTTTTTCGTATGGATCATCCTGGATCACACGAATTTTAACGGCCATCGCCCTGTTTAACCACATATTCTAAATCTCCCCGGTTGGTCCTAATGCCTTCCTGGCAAATTTGGTACAACAACGGATCAGCAATAATGCCATGTTTGATCACCTCCGCCATACCACTGGTGAACTCATCCGGTGATAAAGTTTTCAGAACAGCCGGGTCAGCCAAAACCAGGCTTGGAGCATGGAATGCACCCACCAGGTTCTTCCCCGAAGGTAGGTCCGCCCCTGTCTTTCCACCCAGGCTGGCGTCCACCATCGCTAAAAGAGTTGTTGGAATGGAAACCCAATTTACACCTCGTAAATACGTTGCTGCCGCAAAACCAGCCAGATCATTAACTACCCCTCCCCCTAAGGCGATGATGGTGCCACCTCGGTCGATTCCTGCCTTGACGAACGAATTCCATAAATTAACCACGCTATCGATGGTCTTGTTGGTTTCGCCCGAAGGGACAATAACAGCCGCTGCACGAAGTTGTTTATTTTTTAAAGATTCCAGGACAGGTTCTAAATACCATTTCGCGACAACATCATCGCAGACTACTGCCAGGGGAGCCTGAAGGTTTCGTTGAATGATTTTATCGCTAAGCTGGTTCAGGCCACCTGAAATTACTCTGACATCGTATTCATACCCCATCCCACGTATGCAAAACATCCCAGAGAGGATTTCCACCTGGAAAGCAATTTCGTTAATCGATAAATTCGAAGTATCGATCTTCTTTTGAAACGATGCGTAATGCTCTTTCCGATTTTCCAGAAGGTGTGCAAGCTGGGTTGCTTGGTTTTTTTCTAGATCAGATAATAATGGACGAGTTACCGATGAGTATTGAAGCCGTTTATGTAATGTCTCCATGCCAGCATGCAAGCATATAACACTACCTATCTTGCTAGCATATTTTTGTAATTCGGGGTCCAATAACGTACCGCCGCCTAAAGCAATGATAGATCTGCCCATTTGAGTACATTCAAAAAATGCCGCACGCTCCTTTTGGCGAAAACCAGCCTCTCCCTCTTCCTGGAAAATATCTGGGATTGACTTGGAATACCTTACCTCGATAAATTGGTCCAGATCGACAAATTTTAAGGAAAGTAAGTCAGCGATCACTGGGCCAACCGAGCTTTTTCCTGAACCAGGAGGTCCATATAAAAAGATCGTCTCCTGGTCGTTCGGGATGGGAATACTATTAATCACAATCATTCCTCCCAGAAGATGTGGTCGGTACCATCCATTTTTAGATCGCTCAACCGGGCTTTCCGTAAAGATTTAAGCCTCATTTGAATCTCCTGAAGCGAATCCCCCCCTAATTTTTCCAGGAGTGCATCCGCAAGGACAAAAGATACCATCGCTTCCAGGACGGGCACTGCCCGAGGAACCGGACAAAAATCTGAACGTTCGTATTGTGTCTGAATTTCTTCCCCCGTAAATAAGTCCACTGATAATTGTGGTTTCAAGGTTGTGGCAATGGGTTTCATCGCAACCCGGATAAGAAGCGGTTCACCTGTGCTAATGCCACCTTCAATCCCTCCGCAGCGATTTGTTGGCCTGGAAATACTCTCGCGATCTGCGTCTACCCGGATGGAATCGTGGACCTGCGTTCCTGGCAATCGGGTATTCTCAAAAGCCGGGCCAATTTCAACACCTTTTACAGCCTGGACGCTGAGAACGGCTGCCCCCAAACGCGCTTCTAACCGGCGATCCCATTGCATAAAAGAACCAAGTCCGGGCGGGACGTTGTCAGCGACAATTTCGATGATTCCCCCTAAAGTGTCACGTTCTTTCATAATGAGGCGGATTCTTTTTGCCATCAATTGAGCCGCGTTCTGATCGGGGCAACGCACATCATTCGTTTCTGCTAAAGTAAACCGCTCTCCCAAGGGAATCCCACTGAACTCACCTTGAATATCACCGATCGAGACTACATACCCGCCAACCAGGATGCCAACTCTTTGTAAAAAAAACTTACATATGGCGCCTACCGCCACACGCGCTGCAGTCTCCCTTGCAGATGCTCTTTCTAGCGCCGGCCTCAGGTCAGAATAACCATACTTGATGGCTCCGGACAAATCGGCATGACCGGGCCTGGGAATGGTAAATGCAGGAACCGGTTTTCTCTTCCACTTTTCATGATCCTTGTTGTCTATACGAATAGCAATTGGAGAGCCAATCGTAATCCCTTCCATGACCCCTGAAAGAATCTGGGCGACATCTACCTCTATCTTCATACGGGGACCTGCCCCTATACCTCGCTGCCTGCGTGCCAATTCCTTATTTAGAATCTCATTCCTTAATGGAAGACCAGCAGGAAAACCATCTAATATTGCCGTTATACTCGAACCATGAGACTCGCCAGCGGTTAAGAATCTTATCGGCATCCTGGATTCCTTTCACGGAGAACGGGTACCACACCAGCCACCCTGGCAGCCGCTTCCTCCACTCGTTCATTAGGGGCAGTCAAAGATATTCGTATATAACCTTCACCATTAGATCCAAAGACCGTACCAGGGGTCAAGCTGACCCGAGCTTCATCTAGGAGTACTGAGCAAAAATCTTCAGATTTCCAACCAGGCAGGACTGGGCACCAGATATAGAGTGATCCTTCTGGAATCTCCGCAATTAAGCCTACTTCATGTAATCTCTTAATGAAAATATCTCTTCTCTGTCGATAAATATTATTGCGGCCTTTTATCCAGTTCTGATCCCCCATCATTGCTGCTTCAGCAGCTTCCAAGATCGGGTAAAAATGACCGCTGTCGACATTCGTTTTTAAATTATACAAAGGCTGGATATTTTTTTTATCGCCGATAACGGCTGCAACACGCCATCCTGCCATGTTGTGTGATTTTGAAAGCGTATTAAATTCTAATGTAACCTCTTTCGCACCTGAAACCTGGAGAATGCTGGTAGCTGCTTTTTCGGTAAATGTCACCTGGGAATACGCTGCATCATGGCAGACCAACCATCCGTACTTGTGGGCAAGGGTAATCACTTCCTCAAAAAATGAAAAAGGGGCCATCGCTGCAGTTGGATTATTGGGGTAATTTAACCATAGGATTTTGGCTTGACGCAGGATGGTTTCAGGAATTTGGCTGAAATCCGGTAAATACCTGTTTTTTGAGGATAAGGGGAAGAAATATGGAACACCTTGAGCCATTAGAGCTCCCCGGGTGTAGGTTATATACCCTGGATCCGGAATTAAAACGATATCACCTGGGTTAACAAATACAAATGGTAAATGGAAAATCCCTTCTTTTGAGCCAAGCAAAGGTAATATCTCATTTTCAGGATTAAGTTTAACCTGGTATAAGCGGTCATACATTGCAGCCCAGGCAGCCCGCAAACCTTGGGTTCCTCGGTGTGGTTGGTAGCTATGCCTGGAGGGATCTCTAGCTGCGGTAGTTAATTTATTTATAATAAAATCCGGAGGCGGAAGATCAGGAGCTCCTTCGTCCAGTCGAATGACATCCTGCCCGCTCGCTTGCATCGAAGCAATGCGACCCACAATCCTGGCAAAATAATGGAGTTTAAATTCATCCATCCGGTCTGCAGTAGTTATCATATTATATGTCCACAGGGTTCTGTACTGAATCGAAATCATTTACCGCTTGCCACATTGCAGGACCAGCCGAAACAATACCAGTCCATCTTGTGAATGAAAGGGCGGCTTGTTCAATCAACATTCCAAGACCATTCCAGGCAGGTAACCCCGCATGCATCGCCTGCTTCATTAAAACCGTCTCGCGGGGATTATAAATCAGATCATAAACACCAGCTCTAGCTGGAAATCTTACGGATTCAGGCCAGGGGGAAGAATTGACATCTGGCCACATACCGACCGGTGTTGTGTTGACGATAAGCATATCGTGATCCAATAATTTTGCAATCACCTTGTCTAGATTCGAGGGGGTCAAGGTCGCTGGCAAGGGCTCAGATTGAAAAACTCTAGGGGCTTTCTTTTTTAAGGAAACGATAATTCGTTGTGCTTGCTCCAACTGGCGAGACATAAGGATGATGTGCTTTCCCATTGATGCCAGGGCATACACAATTGCCCTGGCTGAACCGCCTGCCCCCAGGATCAAAGCCATATCTGGTAAAGAACCGGTTTTTGACCCGGCATATTCATCAATCCTTGATACCCTGGTGGTGACATCCACCAGGAATCCTGGGACATCGGTATTATCGCCAACTAGATGCCCATTTTCCAGGAAAATTGTATTCACAGCCTCGATTTGGGTCGCTACCGGGGTAAGAAGATCCAGATAAGCAATCACCTTTTGTTTATATGGAATCGTTACATTCAGGCCACTGATCTCGCCAGATAACACTCGTCCCAACAAGTTTCGAAGGTGAACATCTAAGTCGTCTTGATCTGGCGGGATTGAGTACAGGCAATAATTGCCATCCAGTCCCGCAGCCTGCAACGCAGCCCGGTGGAGAAGTGGTGACAGGCTGTGACCAACGGGGTATCCAAGTAATCCAAATTGGTACACAGAAGCCATCTCAGGTCTGCAAAGCGTGTTGCTGAATACATGCCCCTAATTTTGCCAGAATCGTAGTAAAAGAAGAAAATGATTCATTAACGACCTCAGCGTGATTTATTTCTACACGTTTTTGAGCTCCCAAACCAGCTACTGCCAGAGACATCGCCAGGCGGTGGTCCATGTGTGAATTTACTTTCCCTCCATTCAAGGGATTGCCACCAACTATCCGAAATCCATCAAGATTTTCGTAAACTTCGACACCGAGATGGCGAATTTCCGAGCATAAATCCGATATCCGGTCCGATTCTTTTGTCCGCAGTTCTGCAGCATCTTTTACCTCCGTAATCCCCTCAGCATAAGCAGCAGCTACTGCAAAAATAGGGAATTCATCGATCATGCGGACAACAATATCACCAGATATTTCGGTGCCGGTTAAACTACTAAATCGTATATGGAGATCACCGACAGGTTCCCCGGTTTGATCTGAGAACGACAGGATATCGATTTTTGCTCCCATCACCAATAACGCTTCTAATAGACCCAATCTGGTCGGATTCATCCCAACGCCTCTCAGAAGCAGGTCCGAGCCTGGAGTGATACAGGCGGCAACGATCAAAAAAGCGGCGGCTGAAAAATCTCCTGGAATCGTTAAATGAATTGGAAGTAGTGAATAGTTCTTTGAAGGTTTTAATATTTTTGTGAAGTATTGTGTTTGGTTATCAGTATATTCCATTCCACTTTCGATCGATACCCCCATACTTTTTAACATTCTTTCTGTGTGATCGCGAGACAGACCAGGCTCAACAACCACAGACTCCCCTTCAGCAGCCAATGCTGCCAGTAGAATGCAGGATTTGACCTGGGCGCTGGCTATAGGCAGTGTATGCCTTAAACCAGCCAGTGGGAATTGGGGTTCGCCAATGGAAAGTGGTGCGCAACCGCCAGTTGAAGATATTTGGACCCCCATGCTCCTCAACGGATCAATAATACGATTCATGGGTCTTCGTCGTAGACCTTCCGAGCCATCTAATACAGACTTTACCCCGCCCGCAGACAAAGCCCCTGCCAGTAATCGCATGGTTGTGGCAGAATTTCCACAATCGAGGAATGTATCCGGATTATGGAAACCTGCCAATCCTTTCCCATAAACGGTCAATTCCGATTCATTCAACCTCCAATCAATCCTCATTTTACCCAGCGCATTGAGCATTGGGATCGTGACGCCGGAGACCTGGAAATTATTAACACAACTTTCACCCTCTGCCAGAGCAGATAAAATCGCAGCCCGATGTGAGATCGACTTATCACCAGGGATTGCATCAAATCCGGATGAACTCACCTCCCCTTTTAGGGGATGACCAGGTTGGACGATTAGGTTGTAATGTTTCTTGGTATTAGATTCCATGGATTCTCGCTAATTCATTGGTGAATCAAGTCATAATATTGTTTTGAACCCTTTTTCAAGGCGTCTTCCAAATCGGAATACTCCTGCCGATCCAGCAGGTTTTTGATTAACTGAAGCTGTTCTTCAAATGCCAGGATTTGACTTAAAATATTTAACCGGTTCGTTTTGAGAATATCGAGCAAAACGCTCGTTGAGCTGGCGGCTAGCCGGGTCGTACTTCGGAATCCAGGACCTATTACCGGAGACGCTTCGACCGGCGTGATGGCTGCCAGGCAATTTGCTAAAATATGCGGAACATGACTTGTGGCAGATACCCATACATCATGTGTAGGTGCGTCTAAATAGAGCGGATATGCGCCAATCCGGAAGATCATTTCTTCCGTGAGCTGGAGCATATATTGGGAAGTACGCTTTATTGGGGTCAGTATAAACGGATGACCTTGAAATAAATCGGCATCTGCACTTTTAAATGAAGATGTTTCCTTCCCGCACATTGGATGACCACCTAAAGGATCAAACCGGTCTGGCATCGATTCCATCGCTCCGACAATGGCTGATTTTGTCGATCCTAAGTCAAGGATCATTGCCTTGCCTGAGTGCCAGCCAGGCAAACGAGTAATTAAGTCGATAATTCCGTTTACTGGCGCAGCCAGAATTAACAGGTTAACCTGGGATAACCACGAGTCGGGTTCAGGTGACACAGACTTAAAAATACCAGAATTCCTGGCATCCGCGATAGCCTCGGGATTTGGATCCATTCCATAAATTTCCTGGCAATAAGGATGGATGGCCAGGGCAAACGAACCTCCCATCAAGCCAAGTCCCAATACTGCTATTCTCACATCCCTGAGAAAGTCAGAATTAACCATCCCGTTAGAAATCTGCTTTAGAAATTTGCGAAACCATTGGCGCGGCTGTTTTTAGGGAAGGATCCGCCACTTTCCTGCCAATTGCTTCGGACACTGCGCGGATCTGGTTTATCATAACTAAAAAATCTTCGGGCTTTAAGGATTGAGCACCATCAGAAAAGGCCTCAGTCGGATTTCGGTGAACCTCAACAATCAGGCCATCCGCTCCGGCCGCAATACCTGCCCGGGAAATAGCATTCACAAAAGCGGCCTGTCCTGTGCTGTGGCTTGGATCAATAATCACAGGCAGATGTGTCAATGTTTTTAACACAGGAATCGCGTTGATGTCGGTTGTATTCCGGGTGGCTGTCTCAAAGGTGCGAATGCCCCGTTCACATAGAATAACACGGCGGTTCCCATGAGAGAGGATATATTCGGCTGCCATGAGTAATTCTTCAACCGTCGCCATCATTCCTCTTTAAGCAGAACCGTATGCTGGCTTCGACCAACTGCATGCAGGAGATTAAAATTTTGCATATTCCTGGCACCAATTTGCAGGATATCTGCACATTGTACCAGCAAAGGAATCTGGTCTTCAGCCATGACTTCCGTCACGATTGGCAATCCGGTAACTTGCCTTGCCTCCTGCAAGATTTCAGCACCCGCTTCTCCCATACCCTGAAAGGAATATGGAGATGTTCGTGGTTTAAAAATGCCTCCACGCAGTGCATGCGCGCCTGCTTCTTTAACTGCAAAGGCTGTTTCCAAGAACTGAGAACGGCTTTCGACTGAGCAAGGTCCTGCGATTACGATAATACCCTCGCCACCTATGTCTACTCCATCAATCGGAAATATTGAGTTTTCAGGCCTGAACTCACGCGAAGCTAGCTTGTACGGGCGGGTAATCGGTACGACACGATCTACCCCTGGTAAATACAAAAATTGGTCTGGTTGAACGGGTCTTCCATCACCTATTGCACCGATGACGGTTCGCTCTGTCCCTGAAGATAAATGTGCGCGCAGACCGTTCATTTCTACACGCTCTACCACCATGGTTATTTGCTCCTGGGTGGCGTTGGTTCGCATTATGATCATCATGTCAACATCTCCTTTACTTACCAGTACAAAACCTAAGGACTTTATGGATTCTTTTTCAAATCAGGTCTGAGTACTTCAGCACCCCGTAAATATACGTGCAATATCTGTGATGAATCTAAATCAGTATTCCAATGGATTAATATTCGAATACATTTTGCAAGGCCATGGGGAACAGGTATTTCCTGTGTACATAATAAAGGTACCTGCGTCCATCCCAAATCCCGAGCGCTGCGAGCCGGGTAATCCGAGCGTATATCCGGCGTCACCGTAAACCAAACGCTGGCAATATCCTCAGGTACTAATTCCGGGTTAGCCTCCAGGATATAGCTAAGCAGATATTGGGTCGCTTCCTGAATTTCATCAGGTTTGTCTTCATCTATCGTGATCGCACCGCGGATTCCTCGAACCGGCATGGACACCTCCATGAAAAACAAAAATCGCGAGACCGTTGGTCTCGCGATTTGGGATTTTGGTTAGAATGCCTCCCACAATTAGCTGGCCAACGGATCACCCTTTTCGGGTGGTAAAGGAGAACCAGTAATAATAAGAAATGTGGGCAGCAAGGAAAGTGGACATAAATTAGTTGATATCCTTAACAAGGAGGATACACGAGTGAAATCAATTCGTCAAGCAAAGAAGATTTGGAATAATCTGCAGGATTCTTTGAATATTCTTAAAAAGAAAAGTCTCTTGGCGATGACCTACTCTCCCAGGGGGCTGCCCCCCAAGTACCATCGGCGCTGACGGCCTTAACGACCGGGTTCGAGAAGGGACCGGGTAGACTTCCGTCGCTCCAATCACCAAGAGACTAATTCACAAAGGGTATTGAACAAGCGAGACACATCATCAGAAAGAACTAGAAGGAGATCGAGTTCTCCGCACCACAACAGAAGCCCTCGGCCATTAGTACGGGTTAGCTACGCACATTACTGCGCTTCCACTTCCCGCCTATCAAGCAGGTAGTCTTCCTGCGGCCTTACTCCTTACGGATGAGGGATCTAATCTTGAGGCGAGTTTCCCACTTAGATGCTTTCAGCGGTTATCTCTGCCAGACATAGCTACCCAGCGATGCCGTTGGCACGACAACTGGCACACTAGAGGTCTGTCCACCCCGGTCCTCTCGTACTAGGGGCAGCTCCTCTCAAATCCCTTTCGCCCACAGCGGATAGAGACCGACCTGTCTCACGACGGTCTGAACCCAGCTCGCGTACCGCTTTAACGGGCGAACAGCCCGACCCTTGGGACCTTGTCCAGCCCCAGGATGCGATGAGCCGACATCGAGGTGCCGAGCGAAGTCGTCGATATGAACTCTTGGACTTCACCAGCCTGTTATCCCCGGGGTAGCTTTTGTCCGGTAAGCCACGGCCCTTCCACTCAGTTCCGTGGGATCACTAAGCCCGACTTTCGTCTCTGCTCGACGCGTTGGTCTTGCAGTCAAGCTCCCTTATGCCTTTACACTCTTTGGCAGGTTTCCATTCTGCCTGAGGGAACCTTTGGGCGCCTCCGTTACCTTTTAGGAGGCGACCGCCCCAGTCAAACTGCCCACCTGGCACGGTCCCCCACCCGGTTTGCGGTGTGGGGTTAGGGTCTAGACATCTTCAGGGTGGTATTTCACCGGCGGCTCCACCGAGGCTGACGCCCCAGCTTCTTAGCCTCCCACCTATCCTACACAGACCATGCCCAAACTCAATGCCAAGCTGCAGTAAAGCTCCACGGGGTCTTTTTGTCCTGCTGCGGGTAAGACGCATCTTCACGCCTATTTCAATTTCACCGGGTCCTTCGTTGAGACAGTGCTCTAGTTGTTACACCGTTCGTGCGGGTCGGAACTTACCCGACAAGGAATTTCGCTACCTTAGGACCGTTATAGTTACGGCCGCCGTTCACCGGGGCTTCGGTTCGGACCTTATCAGCCCTCCCCTTAACCTTCCGGCACTGGGCAGGTGTCAGCCCCTATACGTCGCCTTGCGGCTTCGCAGAGACCTGTGGTTTTGTTAACCAGTCACTAGAGCCATTTCACTGCGACCCACCAACGCTCCGTTTGTTCAACTTCACGTCAGCAGGCACCCCTTATCCCTAAGTTACGGGGCCATGTTGCCTAATTCCTTAACGAAGGTTCCCCCGTTCGCCTTGGTATTCTCTACCCATCTACCTGTGTCGGTTTGCGGTACGGTCATTCAACTCTCATCGTTTAGAGGCTTTTCTCGGCAGTTAGGGTCAACCACTTCCGCCTTTGCGGCTCGCTCTCGTGTCTCAGCTCAACGGGCGGTTTTTCCTACCCATCTCAACGCCTACCCACTTCCACCCACACCACCAATCGTGGGCTGGCCTACCTCCCTGCGTCCCCTCTTCACTCCTGTTGAACGGTTCCGGAATGTTGACCGGATGTCCATCACCTACGCCTTCCGGCCTCGGCTTAGGCCCGACTAACCCGACGCGGATTGACCTGCCGTCGGAAACCTTAGACTTGCGGCGAACATGGTTCTCACATGTTTTTCGCTACTCATGCCTGCATTCTCTCTTCTGTCATCTCCAGCACTCCTTCCGGTATGCCTTCGCCGACGACAGAACGCTCCCCTACCGACCCCCCGAAGGGGGTCCCATGGCTTCGGTGTCAGACTTAGCCCCGTTATATTTTCCGCGCAGGATCACTTGACCAGTGAGCTATTACGCACTCTTTAAAGGGTGGCTGCTTCTGAGCCAACCTCCTGGTTGTCTCGACAATCCCACATCGTTTCCCACTTAGTCTGTACTTGAGGACCTTAGCCGATGATCTGGGCTCTTTCCCTCTCGACCACGAAACTCATCTCCCGTAGTCCGACTGCCATGCACCAAATACCGGCATTCGGAGTTTGATTGAGTTCAGTAAGCATTAAGCCCCTTAGCTCAGTCAGTGCTCTACCTCCGGTATTCTCCTACATGACGCTAGCCCTATAGCTATTTCGGGGAGAACAAGCTATCTCCGAGTTCGTTTGGCATATCACCTCTACCCACACCTCATCTCCTAATTTTGCAACATTAGTGAGTTCGGGCCTCCACGAGATTTTACTCTCGCTTCACCCTGGACATGGGTAGCTCACCCGGTTTCGTGTCTAATCACCGCGACTCTCGCCCTTTTCAGACTCGCTTTCGCTCCGGCTCCGGGTGTCTCTCCCTTAACCTCGCCACGATGATTAACTCGCAGGCTCATTCTCCAAGAGGCACGCCGTCAGGCCTAGTGGCGCGCACCCGAATCTCTCCGGAGCACAGACCCACCATTAGCCCTCCGACTGCTTGTAAGCTTATGGTTTCAGGTTCTATTTCACTCCCCTCACCGGGGTACTTTTCACCTTTCCCTCACGGTACTTGTCCTCTATCGGTCGCCAGATGTATTTAGCCTTGGAGAGTGGTCTCCCCAGCTTCCTACCGGATTAGCGTGCCCGGTAGTACTCAGGTACCCATTCGGCTTTGGCTCGCTTTCGCTTACGGGACTCTTACCCTCTTTGGTAGGCTTTCCCATACCTTTCTGCTAGCTCGCCTCTACCTTCTCATGGGCCCTACAACCCCGTACTTCCGTACGGTTTGGGCTGCTCCCCTTTCGCTCGCCACTACTCGGGGAATGCTCTCTTTTCCTCTGGGTACTTAGATGTTTCAGTTCCCCAGGTTCCCTTCACTATCCTATATATTCAGATAGCGATGCTGTCTCCAGCGGGTTTCCCCATTCGGATATCCCCGGATCGACGCCTGTACACGGCTCCCCGAAGCTTTTCGCAGTGTCCCACGTCCTTCATCGGCATCTGGCACCAAGGCATCCACCATAAGCCCTTGTAGCTTCTTCTCGTGATGCGGAGAACTCGTTCCCCTTCCTACGCTCTCCTCTTACCTCGCATCTTCTTTCTTTCTCTTTCTTGGATTTGCTCGCTTGTTCAATTGTTAAGGTGCAACGTTCTTTTTTTCTTGGCGGTTAGACGCCAACCAGCAGCACTCACATAAGTCAGCATTGCTGGTTGGCTGCCAACCCATTCCTCAGACCTGCAGAAGAGACAATAAAACCCGGCTCATCGCCGGGTATAAGCCCTTCGATGATGTCAATCAGGTTAAGGAATTGCGTTTTCTAACAAGATGTCTTTAGTTACCTCGTTTAATGTTTTATGACTGTAGCCAGGTGGAGATGATGGGACTCGAACCCACGACATCCGCCTTGCAAAGGCGGCGCTCTCCCAACTGAGCTACATCCCCGTGCAAAACGTGCTAGGTCGACTTAATATGGAAAATCACAACCGGCCTGTAAAGCCAACCTGGTTTCTGCGGGTGTGGGCCTGAATGGACTCGAACCATTGACCCCAGTCTTATCAGGACTGTGCTCTAACCAACTGAGCTACAGGCCCGCAATTTAAGGTACTGACATTCTCAGCCCTCAGCAACTGAGGAGTGGAGGGAAGGGGGGAGAAGGAGAGAGGTTCCTGTCACCGCTGACAGGAGTTGTCGGCGTCGGGTTTCCCCAACGCTCTGGAGATTGTGGGTACAGCCCTCAGGCTCTCCCACGGCTCTCCCTAGAAAGGAGGTGATCCAGGCGCACCTTCCGGTACACCTACCTTGTTACGACTTCGTCCCAGTCACCAGCCCCACCTTCGACGGCGCCCTCCTTGCGGTTAGGCTACCGGCTTCAGGTGTTGCCAGCTCCCATGACGTGACGGGCGGTGTGTACAAGGCCCGGGAACGTATTCACCGCACTAATGCTGACGCGCGGTTACTAGCAACTCCGACTTCATGCAGGCGAGTTGCAGCCTGCAATCTGAACTGAGACCAGCTTTCTGGATTGGCTCCACCTCGCGGCTTTGCTACCCATTGTACTGGCCATTGTAGCGTGTGTGTAGCCCCAGGCATAAAGGCCATGCTGACTTGACGTCATCCCCACCTTCCTCCGGCTTGATACCGGCAGTCCTCGATGACACTTGTAACATCGAGCAGGGGTTGCGCTCGTTACCGGACTTAACCGGACATCTCACGACACGAGCTGACGACAGCCATGCAGCACCTGTGCAGACTCCCCGAAGGGTCGGTCCACTTTCGCTTCCCTACCATCTGCATGTCAAACCCGGGTAAGGTTCTTCGCGTAGCATCGAATTAAACCACACGCTCCGCTGCTTGTGCGGGCCCCCGTCAATTCCTTTGAGTTTTAACCTTGCGGCCGTAGTCCCCAGGCGGTAGACTTATCGCGTTTGCTGCGGCACTGATGGCTTTTACCCCACCAACACCTAGTCTACATCGTTTACGGCTAGGACTACCGGGGTTTCTAATCCCGTTTGCTCCCCTAGCTTTCGCTTCTCAGCGTCAGGTGCGATCCAGAAGGCCGCTTTCGCCACTGGTGTTCCTCCAGATATCTACGCATTTCACCACTACACCTGGAATTCCACCTCCCTCTATCGCCCTCGAGCCAGTTAGTCTTGAACGGCCTCTCCCAGTTGAGCCAGGAGATTTCACATCCAACTTTTCCGGCCGCCTGCTAGCCCTTTACGCCCAGTGAATTCGGATAACGCTCGGATCCTACGTGTTACCGCGGCTGCTGGCACGTAGTTAGCCGATCCTTATTCCTACAGTACCGTCCTTCCTCGTCCTGCAGAAAAGCACTTTACAACCCGAAGGCCTTCATCGTGCACGCGGCGTTGCTGCATCAGGCTTTCGCCCATTGTGCAATATTCCCTACTGCTGCCACCCGTAGGTGTCTGGCCCGTGTTTCAGTGCCAGTGTGGGGGATCACCCTCTCAGGCCCCCTACCCGTCGTCGCCTTGGTAAGCCACTACCTTACCAACTAGCTGATGGGCCGCAGGTCCCTCCCAAAGCGCATTGCTGCTTTCGTAGCAAGATTCTAATCCTCACTACATTACGCGGTATTAGCAGTCCTTTCGAACTGTTATCCCCCGCTTCGGGGCAGGTCACCAACGTGTTACTCACCCGTTCGCCACTAAGCGCTATTGCTAACGCCCCGTCCGACTTACATGTATTAAGCACGCCGCCAGCGTTCATCCTGAGCCAGGATCAAACTCTCCGCTCATTTCCTTACGCTTTCGCGTTTGTTTCTCCGTACTCCACTCTCAGGTCTTCTCTTACCCTTCTTCCTTCCACTCTTCAGTTGTTAAGGTGCTGTGGGTCGCCGTTTTGTCGTAATCGGCGAATTCAAGATTATACGGTTTTCGTAATTCTTGTCAAGTGTAAAACGCCACTTCTTTTGATAAATCTTCTAAATTGCCCATTTCTATATTTAAAAGGTTAGAATTAACCGGTCTTTATGCAGCCTGATCCAATCACTGGTTCGATTCAGGTAACCATCCTATTCCCGAAAGGTTCATCCAATGATCAACTCACTTTTCACCTATCTGGTCTTGGGGGCTGGCAGACAAGGTACAGCCGCAGCCTTTGACCTGGCGCGCTTTGGCCAGGCCACGAAAATAATAATCGCCGATTACGATAGCCAACGAACTCACGATGCTGCTGCGCGGGTAAATTCACTGACTGGTCAGGAATTAGTTGAACCCAGACAGATCAACGTGTCTCACGAGGCAGAAATTGTCGATCTGATGCGCCAGGCCAATGTGACACTCAGCGCGGTACCCTTTCATTACAACCTGGCAATCACCCGATCCGCAATTGCATCTGGCAGCCATTTATGCGACCTGGGTGGACATACAGAGACAGTTTTCGCCCAACTACAGATGGATGAACAGGCTCGGCAGGCGCACGTGAGTATTGTTCCCGATTGTGGAATGGGACCTGGCCTGGTCAACACCCTGGGTGCTTACGTCATCGAGTTGCTGGACCAGGCGCAGGAAGTAATGATCTACGATGCCGGATTACCGCAAAAACCACAACCTCCATGGAATTATGAACTTACATTTCACATCAATGGGCTGACAAACGAAATGGATGGACAGGCGGTTTTTATCCGAGACGGTAAAATTTGTTATGTTGAGACTCTCACCGAAAAAGAAACCGTTTTCTTTAAACCCCTGGGTTGGTTGGAGGCAGACATAACTTCTGGTGGTACATCCTTAGCACCATGGACTTACCAGGGAAAGCTGGATCGCTACGAAAACAAAGTCATGCGGTATCCAGGCCATTACGATTGGCTTAAAGCCTATAAAACCTTGGGATTATTTTCAGAAAAGCCCGTTATGGTTGACAATGTCGAGGTAATTCCTCGCCACCTCTACCACGCTCTTTTAGAACCAAAAATTTCATTCACCCAGGTTCAGGATATATGCCTGATGCGAGCTGTCGCAAAAGGGATCAAAAATGGGCAAAATACAACAGTAACCGTTGACCTGGTGGATACTTTCGACCCAGCGACCGGTTTTACTGGCATGGAAAGACTCACCGGATGGCACTGTTCGATCATGATGATTTTCCAGGCGCTTGGAAAGGTGACGCCAGGTGTTATTCCGGTCGAATTAGCGGTACCAGCAGGATTGTTCATGGATGAAATTGCCCGGCGAGGCATTAACTTCCAGGTTCAGTGGGATCCCGCGAATTAAACTCCTCCCACCGGGATTCGATTGGGATAGTTCATGATCGCATCCAGGGAGCTGGCGAGATCAACACCGAAATCCACCTGAGAAACCGGAATTCCTAGCGACCGCAGGGAGAACTCAACCGTTTTGTTATCTTGAGCTCCACCGAAGGTTATAGCATGGATCAAGATCACAACGGGTCTGAGTCCCCTACGGAGAAGTAAATCCGCAACTTTATACACTGAATCAGATGCACTCGGCGTGATCAATACCGCAGTACTGCCTCTAGGCAAATGCGTGGCCTGGGTTTCTACCAGGCCGTGTAAGGGTAGGGTTCCTTCTCCTTTCACAAGTGCCAGTGCCTCGAGAATTTTTCCAAGTTGCCTTCCTCCACGATCGCCTGGGATGATCCGTAATGAAGGTCCTGCAGAAACCAGCCCCACCGCACGCCCTTTTTGTAAGTAATAACGCGCCAGGGATCCGGTTGCACTGACTCCATATTCTAAAGTAGAAGGTGGCAGGGTATATTTGAACTTCCGCCTCCAAATATCTTGTGCTTCGAGTTCGATCTGCGAGACAGGTTGAGCCACCTGGACTGCCCGCGCAGCATCCAGAAAAATCCAGACATCAGCCAAAGGGTCAAGCTCAAACTCCTTAACCATGATCCTGTTCCTACGGGCTGTACTGATCCAATGGATCCGACTTAACGGATCACCAGGTGTATACTCCCTTATCCCTGATGCATTGGGTGTGATTTGCGGCGTCCTTCGACGTAACGCCTCTCCGCCTGGTAATAAACCAGGTGGATTAGGGAAATCTTTTACACTGACGATCAGCGGGTAAACCAAAAGTGAATCCTGGTTTTTTATCGTCCTGCTGACCGGGAACATACCAAAAAGATCCCCCGATCCGATGATGGTAGGTCCAAGTGGAAACACGCCGCGTTCAGTTAGCCGCGTCCGGGCCAGGTAAGAGCGGCTTTCTCTACCGCTTATCATTGTAAGTACATGAGAACCTCGGGTCCCCGGAAGATTCGATTCATCACGAACCTCAATCCATAACCTCGGTAATCGCCCTGTATTACGGACCTCATACTGTTCTTCAAAAATCTGCCCCACCTGTGAGCGTAGTGTCCTAGCAGAGCGCTTGAACTGGACCCCTCTCAGGGATAAATAGGATGTCAACCAGCTAACGAGTATCAGGAAGCCCCAAAGGTAGGTTAAGCGGTAATAGACGATATTTCCAGTCACAATACCAGCTATCAAACTCAATCCGAAAAGGAAAAATACCACACGCTGGGTAGTATTCATCCAGCCATCCTGGCAATTATTCGAGACATTTATGATCTTGCGGTCGCATCAGGAGAATTACGATCCCCTGTCTTCCCAATGCGAAGGCTATAACCTGTCGGATCGCCACCCGGTACAGCAACCCCGCCTACGATCTCCTCAACGATCTGCGTTGTTGTCAGGTCACGCAAGCGAGCGCCGGGTCCTAGAATTACCCTATGGGCAAGCGTGGGAACGACCAGCGCTTTAATGTCATCAGGCAATACATAATCGCGGCCTAAAATCGCGGCTTTTGCCTGGCCCATCCTGAAAAGTGCCAGGCTACCTCGAGGGCTTGCTCCTAAATAGACTTCCGCGTGCTGGCGAGTTTGCTGGATTAAATCGATGATATATCGTTTCAATGGTTGGCTGACAAAAACGTCCTTCACGGCTTCTTGCGCAGAGGTCAACTCCTCTACTGAGACAATTTGTTGGACGTCTTCAATCGGATGGCGATATTGCTGTCTTTCTAAAACCCTTATTTCATCTTCTGAACTGGGGTAACCCAGCCTCAGCCGGATTAAAAAGCGATCGACCTGGGCTTCCGGCAGGGGAAAGGTGCCCTCATACTCGATAGGATTTTGGGTTGCTAAAACCATAAACGGCCTGGGGAGAAAATGCGTAACACCATCGACCGTAACCTGTCTTTCTTCCATGGCTTCCAAAAGAGCGGCCTGTGTCTTGGGAGTTGCCCGGTTTATCTCATCCGCGAGGACAACCTGCGACAAGACCGGGCCAGGTCGGAATTCGAACTCCCTGGTCACCTGGTTAAAAATCGATACGCCCGTCACATCACTCGGCAACATATCCGGTGTGAACTGGATACGGTTGAACGAACAGCCCAGGGAACGTGCCAGGCTGCGCGTCTAACATGGTTTTCCCAACCCCAGGTACATCCTCAATGAGGATATGACCCTGGCATAAAAGTCCAGCCACTGCCAGTTCAAGCGCGGAACGTTTCCCAATAATTACTTTTTCTATGTTTCCAATGACTCGCTCAGTGAAACTTTTAACATCCATTTTCCAAAACTCCAGGTAAGAATTCCACCAAAAGCAATTGTGCACACGGTGGCCTGATTTACTTTCTTAAATACACACACAAACTAGACCAGGTTCAAAACGAAGGAATAATCCAGAAGAGTGACCGAATAGTAACACATTTCAAAACAACGAGCGAACTTTCACCAACCTCTTGTTATATATCTGAACCGCCTCTATAATCGAGGAAACATCATCTTATTTCTATCGAGTATGGTTGTATGAGCTTACCCTTTAAATTATACCGCCTGCAACAAATCGACACCCATCAAGATCGCCTGTCTGCCCGGATCGATGAAATAGAAACTTTGCGGCAAAAAGACGAAAATCTATTTGCCGCGATTGAGAGTCATGCGAAAACAAACGCAGTCCTCCAAAGGTTAAGCACAGAGTTGAAGAGGGCCGAGGAAAACGTGCGCGACCAGCGGATTAAAATAGAAACAAGCGAAGCTGCATTATATGGTGGAAAAATTCGCAATCCAAAGGAATTGCAGGACCTCCAGCAGGAAATAGCTTCTTTAAAAAAGTATTTAAGTGTACTTGAGGAACGCCAGTTTGAACTGATGCTTGAAATAGAAGAAGCCGAAAAGGCATATTCTGAAGCTTCGATATCCCTATCCTTAGAAACAAGTCGAAACGAAAATACTCTTGTAGATTTAAATAAAGAAGAAGAGAACCTCAAAAATGAATTAACTCATCTTAGCGATGAGCGCCAGGCTGCTCAAGCGGCTTTCAACCCTAATGAAATCCACCTGTATGAATCTTTACGTAAACAAAGGCGCGGTGTGGCTGTGGCGAGGGTCGTTAACAAAGCTTGTTCCGCCTGTGGTTCGACACTCAGTGCTGCATTGCTGCAAGCAGCATATTCTCCCGGGCAAATATCTCGCTGCGAGACATGCGGCAGGATCTTATATGGTGGATGAGAGTCAAAAACTACGCAATACAGCTACCAGGATATATTGAATCACGATCAATATCAGAATTAAGATCATCGGGCTAAAATCACCCACCCCATTCTGGGGTAAGTACCTGCGAATGGGTCTCAACAGCGGTTCGACCACTTTATTTACAAACACTCGCACAGGCTGGTTCTCGGGAACAAAATAGCTCAAAATCACGTGGGCGATGATCAGCAAAATGATGACTTCAATCAACACGTTCACCAGGGTTACCAGGTAGTTCATCTCTCTCCTTTATCCAACTGCGGTCTAGGGCCTAAAAGGGCAGTACCAATGCGAACCATTGTTGCACCTTCTTCAATTGCAATTGGGTAATCTGCACTCATTCCCATGGAGAGTTCAATCCAATTTACCCCAGGCAGAGTTTGGTTAAGAAAATCTCTCAATTTCCGCAACTTTGAAAAACATGGTCTTGCCAGTTCGGGATCGTCAAAAAATGGCGCCATAGTCATTAAACCTTGGATCCTTATTCCAGGCAATTGTGCAATCCTGGAAAATTCACTTGCCAGGAGGCTCCAACCGGTCTCATCCCAGGCTGGCCAGCCAAATTTAGATTCTTCCCCACTGACATTACATTCCAATAAAACAGGCAGCTCTCTCTTAAACCTCTGGCAAAATCCAGACAGGCGCTCCGCGATTTTCATCCGATCCAACGCATCAAACCAGGAAAAAAGTTCACAGACTTGGCGTGTTTTTCGACTTTGTAAATGCCCAATCATATGCCAGTTCACATTTTCATAGGGTCGAAAATATTCGATTTTCCCAACCGCTTCATCAACGTAATTTTCCCCGAAATCCCTCAAGCCAATTGCATGGGCGGATTTAAGAATGGGAATAGACTGTCCCTTGGTAACCGTGATTAGCTTGATCTTTTCCGGTGCCCGCCCTGATATTCTTGCAGATTTTTCGATGACTACATTGATTTTTTCGTACCGCTCAAGAATGGTTTGCGAGAAATTGTTCATGACCCAGTAGTCCTAGTCAGGCAGACCAATAAGTACCCCAAACCGCCCGGTTTTCCCACCTTCAGCACGATGCGAATACCAATTATCCAGGTTACAGGCTGTACATTCACCCGCGATCTCGATATGCTTCACCCCAGCCAGTTCGAGTGTATATTGGTTTGCTTTCCACAAATCCAATTCTACCCGAGAATGGCCGGAAAGGAATTTTTCTGCCTCGCTGCCAAATACGTGGCGAACTTGCACTAACACCTCAGCTCCAACTGGATAATGATGCGCAGCGATGGACGGGCCGATCCCTGCAATGACATCCCCAGGATTTGAGCCATATTGAGCTTGCATCACTGTTAGAGCCGTACCAGCCACCTGCTGCACTGTCCCCTGCCAGCCGGCATGGACGATTCCAACCACCTTTTTTTCAGGATCCCAAAGTAAAATCGGCACGCAGTCTGCAAACCTCATCATTAAGCTGAGCCCAGGACGATCCGTCAGGATCGCATCAGCTTTTTGAATTGGAATATCCGGAGAACGCGGTTCTCGGGTGCATACCACGTCGCTTCCATGAACCTGCCAGACGTCAAACGCATTGTCAGGGTTTCGTCCGAGTGTTCGAAACAATACAGATCGATTCTGCGCTACTCGCATTGGATCATCCCCAACCGTACCCCCAACATTAAGCTCTGCCCAAGGTTGAGGGCTGACACCACCCTTTCGGGTAAAAACAGCGTGTGGAACGTGATCGAGGCTGTCAAATTGATAATACCTTACAGAATCCGGCTGGAAATATGGCATATTATTTTTGGGCCACAGGTCGGCTATTTTTACTATCCATGATTTCCAATGAATCCCTCATTGAAGCTTCAACATTGGGGATTCCAAACCAGGCTGTTGTGAAACCAAACAGAAACCCCGTGAGAACCCTTAACAAGGGTGTGCTCTCTCTGAAGGGTATGAATGATAGTGGAGGCTGGCTAAACAGCTGGCTCAATCCATCCAGGCCGACAGGCATGAGACCCAATAATAACCACAAGTACCACGGTAATGCAGGAATCTTTCGACGGAATAGAATGAACAAAAAATTGAATAGCAATATTCCTAAATAAATCGCTACATCTCTCTGGCATAAAGCGATTTTATAACCCACCTGTTCCGAGCCCACAAAATCCCGGGCTTCGAGAAGGTCCTCAGGACTATTATCCTCTCCCAAATGGGTCGCTTCGTCAAAAGTTATGACTCCATCAATATGCGCACTATATTTCGGATAATAACCTTGTTCACCAAAGAGGAAAAAAGAGCGAAATGCCAATTGGTGGCAGGTGGTCCGGTATACCTTATATATAATCATCGCAGGCGCTTCCAGGCCGTTCCTCATGAGAACGGGCGCCAGAAATGGAAGGCCGACGAAGATAATTAAAAAAATATTTATCAATCCCAGGTAATGCCTGGTGAGCCAGTAAGAGAGCCGATCAATGCGTGTAATTTTTGGTACGGTTGTTGATTTGCGAGTTTGATTCTTGCTCCCAAGTTCATGGTAAGTCTCTGAGACCGCTGTTTCCAATTCTTTTTGGGAAATTGGCGCTTTTAGGATGAAAGTACCGACTTCGACAACGGGAATTTCGCGGTCATACCTTTTCATTGAAGGATTTTGATCGATGTCGATGATGTGAATAGTAAATGGGTAATTTGCCTGCAGGGCAACCAGGCTTTCCTTTAACTTCATCACATAAATGACAATTTTGCCTGCGATATAAATATAGATTCATCTTCATCAATAACCAGAATTTCGCTTGTAAGTTTAGGATCAACTACTGGAGGCCGGTTGCCTGGCAGATGCAATTAAATGACTACTGAGGTACCCCAGGTAGGCCGGTACTAGGGGTAAAACACAAGGGGAAAGGAAAGAGAGTAATCCAGCGGCCACGGCTGTTAGAAATCCTGGAGCGCTAAAAGCCTGGGTTGGGATATCGAGGTACCAGCCGGATTGCTGCGCCCAGGCGGCCAACAAAGTAAACCGGTCAAATATCAGCAAGATGCCGATCGTAATTATTAAAAGACCGCTGATGATTTGAAATGTACGCATATGCTTGCCAAGCTTGCGGACAATGGGGATACTTTGATTCAACGCCAATGCCATTATTAGGAATGGAATTCCTAGACCCAGGGAATACGCAAAAGCTAATACCATAGCTTGCCCGACCGTCTCCTGGCTAAAACCGAGGGTAAGGATGGCACCCAGTGTGGCCCCAACGCAAGGCGTCCAGCCGGCTGCAAAAAAGATGCCCATCAACATTGAGCCAAGGTATGTGCCTGTCTTTCCACGATATTCTGGCCGAGTATCTATGTAAAACCAGCGAATTTTAATCACATCCATGGTAGCCAGACCTAACACAATCAGGACAACACCCCCAATGCGGCTGATGATATGTTTATACTGCGCAAAGAGTCCTCCCAAAATTGTGGCAGCTCCACCAAAACCGATCACAAAAACGATACTAAATCCTAGGACGAACAACAAGGCATGTAGAAAAACATTCACCCTTTCGAGTAAAGTGAGGGTGGTCGCCTGATTATCTGACTGATAGTTTTGCTGCATGTTTCCTCCGTCGGTCCTTCTCTTCGATTCACCTTTCTATAACAACAACCTTCGTACTCCCTTTTCCAGAAATCGTTACATCCCCTGGAATATAGGAGACCGTTGGCATGGTCCAGCGGAAAACCCACTGGGCATCTATCGGGTTCAAGTTTACGCAGCCATGTGACCGAGGGACTCCAAAACTGTTATGCCAGAAGGTCGAGTGAAGCGCTACCCCATTTCCGGAAAATAAAACGGTCCAACCAATTCCTGGTAAATCATACCCACCACCGGTGGTGCCTCCTGTCATATGCACAGAAACCAGTTTTCGCCAGATCGAATGCTGACCCACGGGTGTTGCCCACTTATCGCTTGGGTTCCCTTCCGCATCGAACTTCCCCCCGGTAGAGACTCTCGCAAAATATACTTCGGATTTACCCTCAAAACACGACAGGGTTTGATCGGTGAGGTTTACCAGGATTTGTTTCTCTTCTGTTTCTGGATGGATGGGTGAAATATCTGCCTCGGTAAGAGGTCGAAAGGCAGAAGCTAACGCCCAGAAGACATCCCCGAAGGTTCCATATTGTTCCTTAACTCGATACCAGATATTACCTTCTTCTTCCTTAACTTCATCGATCCACATGACCTGGCTATAATATAGCCGCGGTAGCGCAGTCCTTTTTACCCAAGGTGATCTTGCCGGGGGATTTTGCAAAGTTAAGTCTACAAACGGAACTGTTACTTCTGCCCACACCCCTTCTGGTTCAGGTAATTGTTTCAGAGGTTGGTTCGGTATATTTCGAACGGGTTGAAGGTTCGGCGAATATATATAACCATCAGGGGTTTCCACAAATTTCTGGCTGTACCAAAGTGGGCGTTTCCCTACCACTTCACGTAACCAGGTTACGATGTCGTCATCGACTAAGTATCCAACATCCTGGCTGTCGATATCTGGTCGGATTTTTATAGGTACATTGCCCCCGATAATCCGCCCCAAAGGTTGGGTTTCTGTGTAACCAGAAAATGTCTGGCTTCGCAAGAATGGCTGGAAAACAACAGCGCCAATCCCTAAACTGGCAACCTGGAGAAATTCTCTGCGAGATATTCCCTTAAGGCATTTTGTTTCCATCGTAATCAAGACTCTACCACATCAACAACCGTGCTGGCCTCTCCAGATACGGTTACGTCAACCATCCCGGGATCATAAGCAACTGACGGCAATGTCCACAAAAATATCCATTTCGCATCCTCAGGAGAGACGTTTACACAACCGTGGGACATCGGGTCACCAAAATTATGGTGCCAAAATGTAGAATGGATAGCAACGCCGCCTGTGGCAAAGATAACGGTCCAACCGATACCAGGCAGATCATACGGAGCGCCGGTCGTGCCACCGCTCATCTGGAGGGACATAAACTTTCGTGTAATTTGATGGGTACCCACTGGTGTGGCCCAATGATCGACGATGTTCCCATACATATCATATTTCGCACCGGTCGCGGTCCGGCAAAAGTAAACCTCTTCGGTGTCTTCAAAACACGACAAGGTTTGCCTCGACACGTTTACTTGAATGCGTTTTGATTGGGCATCCGGATGGATTGGTTTTATTTCATCCTGTAGAATGGGTCTCATTGCCCTGGCATCCACCCAAAACTGGTCAAGTCCACCATAATAATTCGGGTTGACGTGATACTCAACTACTCCCGCCTCAGTATCTCGGATGCGATCGACCCAGAATAACTGGCTGTAATAAACCCGGAGAGGTTGTCCCTGCTCAATACGGCTTCCGACCCAGGAATTTCCTGTCGGGTCATTTTCTAATCGAATATCGACATAAGGTACAGTGACCTCAGCCCACATCCCTGATCCCAGGCTGCCAGTCGGTAAAGCCGAGACTGGCGTATTCGCAAGATTTCGAACAGGTTGCAGATATGGAGCATATACATAGCCATCAGGAATCTCGACCCAACGCTGGTTATTAAAAACATAATAGGGATTCTTCCCCGAGACTTCCCGTAACCAGGGAACAACATAATCCTCGTATAAGAGGCCTAACGTAGGACTTTCAGGATCGGGGCGATTTTTAATTTCAATTGTTGCGCACGCCCGTCCTAATTTTTCAGCCTGAGGAAATTCAGTCATTCCCCAGAGTTGTTCGAATGGACGTAAGGCTAAACCGGTTAAACCCGCTGCCGCTATTTTTAAAATTTCTCTTCGAGATATAGGAATTCCCTTACTTTTTATTTCCGAAAAGCTCATCTTTTAAGGGCTTTCGTCAACTCGTCTCGTAATTCAACTTCATCCACAAAACCGGTCCAATCTTCCAGCAGATTTCCTCTTGCATCGATTAAAAATATGTGGGGCTGCAGGCGATAACCGAGCTGCTGTTTCAAATTTCGGGTAGCTGGATCATCGATGTCCAGGAAATAGAAATTCACGTTTTTTGCATAATCGATTTTCAATTGGTTCATCATCGGCGCTAAGGCTTTGCTGGTTGCATCCCAGAACGCGAAAAATTGGATCAATTGAATCTTGCCAGAAGCAAGTTTTAGCAACGTGGGATCGCTAGCCCGAAGGGTACGGTCGATGGTTAAAGGAAGTGGCGTTGCTGTTGGGGGGATGGTCGGGCTTGGCGTTGGCGTCATGGTTGGTGTAGGTGTAATAACCACCTCTGGAGTAAGTGTTGGAGACGGCTCATTGGTCATGAGCGGTGCAAGGGTCTGTGTCGGTGTGGCAGATGCCTGGTCTATTTCAGGGATTACAGGTTGGTTGACGTCCGAGTTGTTTTCAGGTTCAGGATATTCGATATCGCTGCCCGAATCCGCTGATGGATACGGATAGACACCTTCCTCAGAAATACCTGGATATTGAGTATCGCCTTCCCCTGAGATCTCGGGATACGATTCCATCCCCTGATTGTCTGAATTTATTTTTTCCCCATCAAATTCAGGATAAATTAATTCCTCACTCGAAGGTTCCACTGTAATGCTTTCTCCAGCGATCGAAGGGTAAAGACCAGATTCGCCTGTACCGGTACTGACACTGCCCTCAGCCTCGTTTTGAGCGGTGTTCTTCTTGCATGCAAACAGTGTTAGTAATAAGAGAACCACAGCCGTACTGATTGTTAAAAATCTTGTATACCTCACACTTTAATCCTCTAAAAAATCATACCTTACTTATTAGGCCCGTCAAGTTTATCTACCAATTGTTAATAACCCTTTAATTAACCTGATTCCCAATATATCAGCAATCCACCAATAAAGCAGTTCCTTGACAGTTCATCACGCCTCACGTAAACTACGCGCCATGGTTTTAAGCCGAGGCTATTATATACTCACTGCCGTTATCTTGCTCCTGGCAGCCGGATGGATCTGGTTCACGCGAGAAAACTCTCAGAGAGCGGAAGCAGAAATCATTTCGATTGCACACCCAGGTTTTCAGGCACCCGACTTCACAATTACTTCCCTGGATGGACCCCAGATCAACCTCAATGACCTGCGCGGTATGCCGGTAGTAGTAAATGTGTGGGCATCCTGGTGTCTCCCTTGCAGGGCAGAAATGCCTGCGATTGAGAAAATATACCAAGAATTCTCAAAACAAGGCTTACAGGTTCTGGCAGTTAATGCAACGAACCAGGATGACCTGGCAGATGTGAAGAACTTCATCCAAGAACACCAACTCACATTCCCTATTTTCCTGGATACGACCGGGGTAGTTTCCGATCTTTACCTGGTTCGTTCCTTGCCAACAACTTTTTTCATCAGCCAGGAAGGGATAATCAACGAAATCATCATCGGGCAAATGTCAGAAGCCTTGCTCCGAATCCAGGTGGAAAAATTGCTGGCAGGAAAGGATAATCCTTAGGATGTTTCCTACAATCCAGATCGGCCCAGCAGCCATCCCCACTTCAGGTTTGGTCACCATCATTGGAATCTGGATTAGCCTGTCTGTGGCTGAGCGGTATTCGGAGCGCTTCCAGGTTTCGCCATCTCATATAAACAACCTGGTTTTCCTTGCACTGGCTGCAGGCCTTCTAGGCGCCCGACTTGGTTATATACTCCAGCATCCTCAGGCGTTCATCGCAAATCCAGCCAGCATCCTATCAAGAAATGTTGGATTGTTAGACCCATTTTTCGGATTATTCTGCGCCGGTCTCGCTGTCATCATTTATATCCAAAGGAAGAGACTATCTTTGCTATCTGTCCTGGATGCACTGGTGCCCATGATAGCAATTTTACTCGCCGCAACTGGTTTTTCTAACTTTGCTTCAGGTTCAGCTTATGGAAAACCTTCCCAGCTACCATGGGCGATCGACCTTTGGGGAACCACCCGTCATCCAGTCCAAATTTACGTGCTATTACTATCAATCAGTTTACTTTGGATTTTCTGGCCCGGAAAACAAAAATGGACAACCTGGCAGCCAGGGGTCTATTTTTTCGGTTTCCTAGCCAGCGCGGCTGGTATGTTCATTTTGCTTGAAGCCTTTCGAGGCGACAGCCAATTTTTGGTGGAAGGTATCCGCAACAACCAGGTCTTCGCCTGGCTGCTTCTGGCGTTTTGCCTGTTTGCAATTCGAAAATTCCAATCTCAGCAACGATCTTACACATCCACGAATAAATCAAACGATGTGACCAGATGAAGGCCACATCGTTTGAACCTTGATTACAAAATCGGATTGGCTCCCCGTGCGATATTTGCCAGGAACTCCTCACGTGTCGCTATATCTTTCCTGAATGCGCCTAACATCGCGGACGTAGTCATGCGCGCATCGTGTTTCTTAACCCCGCGCATCGTTGCACATAGGTGCAAACCTTCGATCACGACAGCTACCCCATACGGGTTGAGAAGTTCCTGGATAAATTCCGCTATTTGGCGCGTCATCCGTTCTTGAACCTGGAGTCTTCGGGCAAACATATCGACGATCCGTGGAATTTTGGATAAACCCAGAACCTTGCCTCGGGGGAAATAAGCCACGTGGGCTCGGCCTAGGAAGGGAAGTAAATGGTGCTCGCACAGGCTGTAAAATTCAATATCTCTGACAACCACCATTTCATCATAGGTTTCGTCAAATAATGCATCGTTGATGATTAAGTTCGGATCCTGGCGGTAGCCACACAATAATTCACTGAACATCCTGGCTACTCGTTGAGGAGTACTCACCAGACCAGACCTCTCTGGATCCTCTCCGAATGCTTTAAGCATTTTCGAAACTGCCTCTTCAACGGCAGCATAATCGATCGATTGCGTATCAAGCAAATCCGCAGCCTCGGCCAGTTCGTGATTGCCTTCCCATTTCATTTTTTTAGCCGACCTCGGTTTCGATCAAGCCATATGTGCCGTCATGTCGCCGGTAGATGACATCCACGCTGTGGGTATTGGGATTGTAGAAGATGAAAAAATTATCATGTCCCAGCAGCTTCATCTGGTCTAAGGCCTCTAATTCGTCCATCGGCGTCAGGATGAATTTCTTCTTCCGGCTGATAACGGGTCCTAATTCACTGGTTGTCTCTTCTTCAGCTAGGGTTGCAGTTTCGTCACCGACGTCAGCTGCGGATCGACCATTCGTTCTCCAATCATTTCGCTTGCCTTTAAACCGGTTAATCTGGTTCTGGATTTTATCCACAGCAGCATCAATCGCAGCTTGCATATCATCTGATCGTTCCTCTGCCCGCAGGATAAAGCCTTTGCCCCTGACCGTAATTTCAGCGATCTGGCGGTCCGCCGCGCTGCGCGCAGACTTCTCATAAGTTAAATCAACCCTTGTTTGTTCGATCCCTGGCAAATAACGATCTAATTTAGAAACCTTCTTGTTGACATATTTCTTAAGCCGGTCAGATATTTCTAAATTTCGTCCATAAAGTTCTATTTCTTCTGCCATGTCGACCTCCAATTCTTTTATGAAAAAGATTGCGAGAGCGTAAACCGCGCTCGCACCAAAGTTAGCGCGTAGACATCCCTTGCCCCGGCTTCAAGTAAAGCCTGGGTACAGGATTCTATCGTTGCACCGCTGGTACAAACATCATCGATTACCAATATACGTTTCCCTGAAATCACCTTATTCACACCAGTAAAAGCATCTTTGACATTACCTTTTCGTTGCCACATGCTCAGACCTACCTGAGAAGGCGTATCGCGTCTCTTATAGAGAGCCTTCGGCCGGTAAGGGATACCTGAAGCCAGGGCTAGAGGCCTGGCTAAAAGTGAGGCTTGATTATATCCGCGCTCAGATTGGCGGGCAAGCCCCAAAGGAACGGGGACAACCATATCCATCTCCCATTCTAGCCTATCTAGCGTACTTATCAAATTCCTTGAAAGTACCTCACCTAAAGCAACATCTTTCTTATATTTTAAACGGTGTAAAGCATTCCTGATGGAGCCTTCAAAATAAGCCCATGAACGTAATGCAGTATAAGCTGGTGAAGTATTTTGACAATCAGAACATAATCCAGTAAATTGCCCTTCTCTCCCACATCGCTTGCAAACTTCAGAGCCGATGCGGTTCGTTCGAGCATTGCATTTACTGCACCAACGCGACCCAGGAGATCCACATCCGCCACATTGTGGAGGGTAAATCCAATCCAACCCAGACCACGCAAGTTGGTAGATACGGTAGACTGTTGTTCCCTGCTTGTGCGGAACAGACATCATACCCTCGCAAATCGTTAAAAGTTATATGTTTGAGCCAACAACCAAAATTTTATCAAGGAGGAAGGTTAATCCCTCGGGTGCTGGGGTTGGTGTAGGGGTTGGGGTAGATAAAAGAGTATTTACGAAATCGCTAATAGATGGGCCAAATAAACGGATTACCACCAATATGATAATAATTAACAAAATTAAGATTAACGCGTACTCTACGAGGCCCTGGCCTTTCTCATTGGGTGAGAATGACATTTCGCTTCCTCCATTCCGCGGGCTGTTCTTTCTAAGTATTATAGACGACTTGGAATGACTAAGCAATGAATATTTATTTTCTTTTTTATCTTTCATCACCCAATCGTCTGGGCTAATTCATCAACATACAACCTGGATGGCCGGATGAACCACCAGCGTGTCCACCATAACCCTACCAAGCAAAATATTGGCAGGATAAAGTACACCCATTGAGGTTCACTGAAGATTTGATCTGTAAAATACAAATAAGCCCAGAAGCCCGCACTAAAAATTAGACAGATAAAAAAAGTAAGGATCTGACTGTTGCTTGGAGACCGCGATTCCCATGCCTGTAAAATTAAGAAAAGCACAGGCAGCATCAAGACGAAATGATCGATGCCTGATCGGAATCCAGCAAGGTTGGTAATTACAATGGTAAGCATGGTTGTCCATAAAAACCATCGTTCATCTTTTTTCATCACTAAAATCCACTCGATAGCCAAGTAAACGATCATAACGCTGTACAAAAAGATCGTTATCGGCTTGCTGAGTCCAGGCATGGCGTTTGCCATGATGGACAAGGGAGAATTGAACGATTGTGTAGCACGGATTAAGTTGGCAACCTGAATGAACCATTGAACCAGCCATTCAGGGAATAATGCAAAGGAAGCAATCACAATGGCAAGGCTCGCCAATAAAAAAGACCAGACTACTTCCTTCCGTCTCGACGAAATGGACCATAACAGAATAAAGATAACCACAAACAGCGCCATCGTAGGCTTAATGAACGTAACTGCAAGGCATAATCCCGCAAAGATGTCCAACTTTTGAAGCAAGCAATAGACGCCTAAAACCAAAAACACGGCGGCAACAACAGCAATTTGACCTGCTAAAATTGAGCGCAAGCCATAATACCAAAGCAGGCTAAAAGCAAGTAAAAATACCGACTTAAAAATGCTGACCTTCCACTTCACCAGGCGCAGGCTAAAATAGCCTAGCAGAACCGAACAAGCCTCCAAAAACGTCATCCAGATCGCCCTTGCCTCCAGCGATTCCATCAACCCGAACGGTGCTAAAAACAACATACTCGACAGAGGCAAAACAAAGTCACCGGAATATGGAGTTTCGCCCTGTTGGACCCAGCGTTTTGCGGATTGCCAGGAGGAGGTAAAATCCGTACCGGTTGGATAGTCTTCGCTTATTCGTAAATTTAGGAAGGTTAATCCTACCAATGCCAGAATCACACCTAGTATCGTCAGCAATACCAGGAACGATTTTAGCTGGAATTTCATACAATCGTTGTTTTATCCGAGATATTCGCGTAATTTACGCCGGATTGCTGGATGGCGCAGCCTGCTAAGCGCTTGCGCCTCGATCTGGCGTACACGCTCCCGGGTCACACCCATTTTTCGGCCAACTTCTTCAAGCGTGTATGCCTGACCATCCAACAGTCCATATCGAAGCTGTAATATTCTGACCTCACGAGGGGGCAGGCTATTTAGAACGCTATCCAGGTGTTCACGTAATAAGTTATAGGTAGCCGTTTCATCAGGCGCAGGTACTTCTTCGTCCTGGATAAAATCACCCAGAACCGAATCTTCCTCGTCATCGGTTGGGGTCTCCAGGGAGAGCGGCCTGCGGGCAACCTGGATCATATTTTCGACCTTTTGAGGCGTTACTTCCAATGCATTGGCCAACTCCTCAACGGAGGGATCTCGTCCCAACCGTTGGGTAAGTTGGTGCTGCACCCTTAATAATTTATTGATCTGGTCTCCCATATGGACAGGCACGCGGATAGTTCGACCTTGATCTGCAATGGCACGTGTCACTGCCTGGCGAATCCACCAGGTAGCATAAGTTGAAAATTTATGCCCGCGTCGATAGTCAAATTTTTTCGCGGCCCGAATTAACCCGATGTTGCCTTCCTGGATTAAATCCAGGAACGGTACCCCACGGCCCATATATTTTTTAGCCACGCTGATGACCAGCCTGGAGTTTGCAGTAATTAGGTGCTCGCGGGCTGCCCAGCCATCTTCAATCAACCGTTGTAATTCCTGGCGCCTCCGGAGGCTGACATTGCCTTTTGCCAGCTCTTCTCGAGCTATCCGGCCGCGTTCAATTCGTTGGGCAAGCTCGACTTCCTCAACAGCAGTCAGTAAGGGAACGCGACCCACCTCTTTAAGGTAAAGACCGATCGTATCATCTGTATCTATATTTGCAAGATAATTATCATCAATCGCCAGGTCAGGCCGGGTGTCTTCCTCGACATCATCATCGGCCAATTCTTCATCCGAAGGGCCGCCTGGTGCAGCTTCATCCAGGTAAGGGATCCCTGCGCTGATTAAGGCTGCAAAAGCTTCTTCAAGCTGATCGACATCTTGCTCAGCATCCGGGAAAAAACCCAAGATATCATCGATTGTTACATACGTTTTTTGTCTTCCTAATTCAATTAATCGAGCAATAGCTGGATGTTCTTGGTCATCCATTTCATGCAACAGCTCTTCATCAATCATAACTTCTCCCATTGACCTAGACCCCATGAATAGTAATATTGTTCAGCTTTTGCCGAACGGGACCACTCCTCTATATGAAAATTCTTGCGAAAAGTCTCTGGTTATTTCACCCCCACCAGCATGACTTTGTGTAAAAACATGGCCCATAACAAATATCAGTCTACACTTACAGAATACAGACTTTTCTTAAAAAAATCAATACCCAATTTTCATTATTTCTGGATTTCTTTCAAAAACCGAAATCCTGTCCATAATTCTCGACCAGGTAATTTGGGAAATTCGGATAATGATGCTCTTAGAAAAGGCTGCCAGCAAAAAAACATTGACCTGAATACACTTGTACGTGTTAGTTTATACAAAAATATCCTAGTAGAGTCAAGTAGGCAATCCGGTTCTAATTAAACGCTAATCTTTGCCTCCTTTCCCCATTCCTTGCAACTTTCATCGATATAAGGCATACTTGCTGAAGGAACCCGGAAATGACCCAGATTAATCTCCGAGATTATGGTCGCCACATAAAGACTCTTATAGAGCAAGAAAAAGTTGCAGAAGCAGCCGATCACTGCCGGCATATTTTGTTATCATTTCCGAAACATATCCAGACCTACCGTCTATTCGGTGAAGCCAGTCTGGAAATGAACCTTTTTTCTGAAGCATCGGATATTTTCAAGCGACTTCTGTCATCGGTCCCTGATGATTACATTGCACATATCGGCATGGGGGTAATCTCCGAGGAATTGGGAGAGCCCGATTCGGCTATCTGGCATATGTTGAGGGCATACGAACTGCAGCCGTACAATATCACCATCCAAAACGAGCTCCGCAGGTTATACCACCAGCGAGACGGGATTGAAGTCCAGAAATTATCCCTGACTCGCCCGGCATTAGCCAGGTTGTATGCTCGGGGCGGCCTTTACCCTCAAGCAATTGCCGAACTGTCCTTCATCCTTGCAGAGCAGCCGGAACGCATCGACTTAATGATCCTCCTGGCTGATCTACGCTTGAAAATGGGTGCTTCCCAGGAAGCGGTTAGCCTGGCGGTCTCAGTTTTACAAAAACTGCCTTATTGCCTGGAAGCCATCCATCTGCTTGTAAACATATTACCCAGCGGTTCCTATCCGCACAATCGTAAATCGATTTTACAAAAATATTTCGACCTTGATCCATATTCCCGGTATCTCGAAAATGGGCGTGGAGATGCAGCCGAAGTGCCGGATAACAAAGTTGTTCTGGATTGGCTTGCAACTTATCCAGAACCCGAACACATCGTCATAACAAACCATATCCAGTCTGAGTTAAACCAAACTGAGGTTCTCCCGAATGCCTGGTTGTATGATGATAAGGCAGACGATAAAACCCCAATCATTAAAGACACCCAGGGCGATCAAGTAGGCGGATGGGTGACCGGCACAGGGATATCCTGACATATTCAATCATTGGAGGATTTTTGTGGAACGGACTTTCGTACTTGTGAAACCCGATGGAGTTCAGCGTGGATTGATTGGCGAAGTCATCACTCGCCTGGAACGGCGAGGCCTGCGCCTGGTAGCAGCCAAATTCCAAAATGTCAGCCTGGAGCTGGCTCAAACCCATTATGCCATTCATAAAGGCAAACCTTTTTATGACGGATTGATCTCATACATTACTTCCGCCCCGGTCATGGCCATGGTCTGGGAAGGATCGAATGCGGTCGCAGCCGTCAGGCAGACCATGGGATCAACCCGCCCAACCGAAGCTGCACCAGGAACAGTTCGCCATGATTTTGCTTTGGAGGTGGGTCGCAACCTGACTCACGCCTCAGACTTGCCTGAAAACAGTGAAAAAGAGATCGACTTATGGTTCAGTCCGGCGGAATTAGTAGATTGAACTCGTGATTCAGACCGGTGGATTTTCGAAAGTAAATGAGACCTGGTGAAATTGAGGTCCGGTTAGAGCACATCCTGCCCGCAGTCCAGAAACCAGGTAGATATACCGGGGGTGAACTCAACCAGGTGGTAAAAGATTGGAACCTGGTAGACACCCGGGTTTGCCTGGTTTTTCCCGATCTTTACGATCTGGGCATGTCTAACCTCGGGATGGCGATACTATATGATCAAGTAAACCAACGCCTGGATGCCCTCGCCGAGCGCGCCTTCAGCCCGTGGACCGATATGGAGTCCGCCATGCGCCAGGCAGGGGTGCCTCTGTACTCCCTGGAAACCAGGCATGCCTTGGGCGCTTTTGATGTCGTAGGATTTTCTTTGCCCTACGAGACTCTTTATACCAACAGCTTGAACCTCCTTGACCTGGCCAATATCCCCCTGCTCTCTAAAGATCGAGACCACACCCACCCCCTGGTCATCGCCGGAGGTCATGCAACTTATAATCCCGAACCCATGCATGCTTTTTTCGATGCCTTCGTGATCGGTGAGGGGGAGGAAGTCATTCATGACATCATCCAGGTTCACCAGGCCTGGAAGAAAAGCGGTGCCGATCGCCAGAAGCTTTTGAGAGACCTGACAACCATCTGGGGTGTCTACGTGCCATCGCTTTACCAGGTTGATTATTATGAGGACGGCACAGTTGCTGGGATTACCCAGTTGGTCAGGGAAGCGAAGAAACCGGTGGTCAAACGCATTGTCGCCAGGCTTCCCCCACCGGTCACCCGCTTTATCGTTCCATATATTGAAACTGTGCATAACCGAGTCGCCGTTGAAATCACCCGAGGCTGCACGCGCGGCTGTCGTTTCTGCCATGCCGGGATGATCAACCGGCCTGTCCGCGAGCGCCCTGTCAATGAGATCATCCAGGCTATCGATGATGCGCTACAGCAAACCGGTTACGAGGAAGTTGGCCTTCTCTCCCTTTCGTCATCAGACTACACGAATATCACAGAGCTTGTGAACGCCGTTTCGGCGCATTTCGCAGGCAAACACCTCTCAATTTCCCTGCCAAGCCTGCGGATCGAATCCTTCTCTGTCGAGCTTATGGATGCATTAAAGGATTCTCGCCGCAGCGGCTTTACCCTGGCGCCAGAAGCTGCCAGCGAACGCATGCGCAACATAATCAACAAACCTGTCGCGCATGACCAGATTCTGGACACTGCACGTGAGATATTCGGACATGGCTGGAGCAACCTGAAGCTGTATTTCATGATCGGCCACCCATCAGAAACGCTGGAGGACGTCCAGGCAATCGTGGATCTGTGCAAGGCTGTCCTGGCCGTCGGGAGACGAACCGTTGGAGGCCGCGCCCAGGTCACGGCCGGGGTCAGCACCTTCATTCCGAAACCTCACACCCCCTTTCAATGGGTGGCGTGCAATTCCATCAACCAAATCCAAGAAAAGCAGAGTCTTTTGAAGACCAATTTGCGCGGCAAGGGATTGAAGCTGAATTGGAACCCTCCGGAAGGCACCATGCTGGAGGCCTGGCTTTCGCGCGGCGACCGTCGTATGTCAGAAGTTATCCTGCGCGCCTGGCAGCTCGGAGCGCGCTTTGACGCATGGGAAGAGCATTTCAAGTACGACATCTGGCTGCAAGCCTTTTCCGACAAAGGCCTCGATCCCTGGTTTTACACGCATCGCCCACGTCCTTTGGACGAAATTTTCCCTTGGGACCATATCAGCACTGCAGTCCGGAAAAAGTACCTTGCAGATGATTTCCTAATGAGCCTGCAGGGATTGACCAGGGTTGACTGCCGGCAACGTTGTTTTGCCTGCGGCATCCTGCCCACCTTTGCAGATCTGCGGCGCGAAAATCCGGGGGATACCTGGCAGTGCCCGGAAGTTAAAACCAAACGAATCCCTATCAACGAACTGCCAAGCCGTTAGATATGATGCGCATCCGGATCACTTTTGCAAAAAAAGAAGCTATGCGTTTCACCAGCCACCTGGACCTGCACCGCGCCTGGGAACGCACCTTCCGGCGCGCCGGGCTGCCGCTGGCTTATACCCAGGGTTTCAGCCCGCACCCCCGCCTGAACCTGGCTTCGGCTTTGCCACTGGGCTTTACCGGGGAAGCCGAAGTAATCGACGCCTGGCTGGAAAGCGACCTGCCCGTCTCACAAATCCTCGCTCAGCTAGAAACCACCTTACCACCTGGAATGGCTATCCAATCAATCGATGAAGTTGAACCTTCGCTGCCGGCTCTACAGAGCATCCTGACGGCCAATGAATACCTCGTTACGCTGCTCGAGCCAGTTGACGGACTGCAGCATAAGGTAGAGGAGTTGTTGGGTTCACAATCCATTGTCCGTGAGCGACGCGGAAAATCTTACGACCTACGGCTTCTGATCCTGGCGCTGATCGTACACGACCCCTTTCCTGGCATGAATCAACAATTCCTGGCTCAGCTTTCGGCTCGCGAGGGGGCTACAGGGCGACCCGAGGAGGTGTTGGAGGCGCTGGGTATCCAACCTACCGCAGCCCGCGTCCACCGGACGCGCCTGATTTTCAATGAGGAGGGTTCCGAGCCGCCCGCTTCGTAGAATTGCATCCGCTGTGAGAACATGGTAGAATCCCCTTCGCAAAAATGCCCCTATAGCTCAGTGGATAGAGCGTTGCCCTCCGGAGGCAGAAACGTGCGTTCGAGTCGCACTAGGGGTATCGAAGTACCCTTCATACTGATAATAAAAGAAAAGTATAAGGGCATCACGCCCTTCGATCCATACTCCTGAGCATAAACCCTGGTTATTATTGCACCGACCAGGAATATTTGGGCAAAGTAATAAATCGCGATCATCAAAACAGCAAACGCGCCGGCCGCCTCGAAGCTGGAGTTGATGCCTCCAATTCGAAAATACAATCCGATCACCAACCCTCCAAGAGCCATAAGAAGGGCAGCGGCGACCGATCCAGGCCAGACGTCCCGCCAGGCAATCTTGACGTCAGGCAGCACCTTGTAAATGAACGCGTTGGCCAGGATGATGACACCCAGTAGAGCCAGTATATTAAGGGTCGATATTAAGCCGCTATTACCAGTGTAATCTTCAACGACTGACCCAAACCAGGCAAAGATCACGTTGATCACCGTTGTCAAAATGACCATTAACCCTAAGGCGATCACCATAATAAATGCAAACAAACGCTGGCGTATGGGCGCTAACTTTTGCCCCCGCTGTGTCAACGGCACCCCCCAGATTCTGTTAAGTACATACTTAAGCTGCAAAAAAAGCCCCATCGCTGCAAACAGAAGAGATATCAAGCTTACTACCGATACAATCAAGGATCCACCAGAGGTGGAAGCCGCAATGGTGGATACTGATTCCTGGATAAATGCTGCAGTTTCTGGTCCCAAGACAGCCTCAACCCGTGTGTAAAATTGCTCTGCGGCAGCCGCCTCGTTGATAAAAAAACTGGCTAACCAGAAAGCAATATAGATCACCGCGGCAAAAGAGAACATCCCAAAATATGCCAGGGCTGCTGCCAATTGATTGGGTTTTTCATTAACCCAGATTTGGTAAATTTCTCGGATGAAATCTCTGAGTGAAGTTATTTTACCATTTAGCCGCATCTTTGCCTCATCGAGGACAAGGGTACTCGCTCTGTGGTAGCCAATTCGTGATGGATAGAAAGCGAACCAAATCAAGTAGGCGCTGGATACTATTATTGTAGGTGGTCATAAAGTCGCCTCAAATACATTATCACGATGGGCTTCACTTATCCAAATCCTCTGACTCAATATCAGAACTGCTTGTTCCTCTCAATTTACCCCATAATCCCTTCACATGTTTTGCAGCTTGTTGCCTTTCCTCTTCTTTCTCCTCACCTGTGTAGCGCATCAGGATGGCCAGAGAACGTGTGCCTTCGAAATTCTCCATGATGATCAACACCAGCAAGGTGAGTGGCACCGCCAGGAGCGCCCCAATCCCTCCCAGCAGGTAGCCCCATATAAACAATCCGACGAACACGACCACAGGCGAGATTTTCAACCTGTTCCCCATCATCTTGGGTTGGATGAAGTTCTGCACCCCGCCGTTGATCAATATATATCCGACCAGGACGATCAATGCAGTCTCCAGGCCATATTGAGCATAGGCCATAAGAACCGGTGGGATCAAGGCAATGATGAAGCCAATCGAAGGGATATACCCCATGAACCAGGCCAGCAACCCCCACAGCACGGCGTAATCCACTCCCAAAAACAAGAGAAAGATCGTATCACCCAGACCCACCAACAAGTTGATACCGGTGAGAACGGTCATATACTTTCGTACATCTTCGGTAAGATGAGTGACACGCCCGATAGTGGGAGCATTTGGATCCAAACCCAACCGGGAGGGTTTAGGTAGAGCAATGGCCGCACTGATCATAAAAAAGAAAATGACCAGAGCCCAACCGAATTGGACCAGCAGATTAAGTACACTCGCCAGTACTCCCTGAGCGATCTCACCAGCCTGGACGATTACGTCGGTTGTCTGAGTGGATGCCTCAGCCTCCGTTTCCATAGCCGTATCCTCGGCGGTCTGTTCCGAGGCGCTGGCTGCATACTCCGGTATCTCCGTGGTTAGTTTGGTTATCGAGAAGAATACTGTGGCGATAACCAGCCCCAATACCACCACAACCAATCCAATGGTCAGCACCAAAGACAACCACCCAGGCAAGCCACGCTTCGTTAAGCGGCTTGGAATGGGTAGAACCGTGATGGTGATGACGGCAGCCAGCAGGATCGGATTAATTATGTAGGCAGAGCCGCGGATTCCGAACAGAATTACGAAAATCGCGGCTCCCCCTACCAGATAAACTACCAATCGACCAGAAAGATTATTCATGAGGCAGCTCATCAGCAGTTTGTGGTTGATTTTTGGCACGCCCAGCTTGACGCAGCGCCAGTAAAGCGGTCAGCAATGCACCAACTACTACCGCGACAGCAATAACGGATGCGGTTTCTTTCTGCACCAGGACCACCGTAAATAGAGCTGCATACAAAGGCGCTCTTAAAGTAGCAACAAGCGCGCCTGCCATTGCCGCTGCGACAGCGACCGCTACGGGAATGCCGGGAAATAGTAGATTGATGGCCATCCCCAGAGCGACGCTGGCGAACATGATGGGGAAGATATAGCCGCCTTTCCAGCCGGTTGCGAGCAGGAGGGATGTGGCGAACAGTTTCATCAAACATAACACAATCAGCATCAACACGCCGATCTCCGCCGCCTGGGTGATCAGTTCAGTCGTTTCTGACTCGCCCGAAAATAGCGTCAGCGGTAAGAGGGCGCCGATAATCCCCATCCCCAATCCGCCAATAACGCCGCGCAGCACCACGCGCCCTTTCATTCTCTGAAAGAATTTTTGCAACTGCTGCAGGGAAAGCATGAACAGCAAGCCAACCACCGCGCCAAGCAGACCCAGTGGCACAGCATAAAGCATGTCCACCAGCCTGGGCGTATACTTTGGGAACTTGTATAAAGTCTCAAAGAAAGCTCCACTGAGAGAGACAAACACCACCGTTGATACGGCGGATGCCAGCAGACTTGGGAACAACACCCAGAAATACGCCGCCTTGCCGGTCGTCCCACCTTGGGCCGACTCCAATCCCAGCAGCGCCCCGGCAAATGGATTGGTGATAAATGCAGCCAGCATCCCACTCACACCGGAATAACCTAACGTGCGCGTTTCCTGCTCATCGAGCTTGGCCTTATCGGCAATCAAAGTGCCGATCCCTCCACAGGCGTCCGCCAGCGGGGCTTCAGGTCCCAGGCTGGCGCCAGAGATGAGTGACACGAAGGCTGTGATCACAATCCCGGGGGCATTGCGGTAGTCGAAGCGCCCGGTCTTGCCGAATTCGCGCATCACTTCGAAGAAGATCCCGCTGTGATCGCCAAAGAACTTCACCAGCAGCCCCACCAACAAACCACCGAGGGTGCAAACCAGCAAGGTAAACACAGGCGGAGCAATTCCCAGCGCCTGCGCGGCTTCTGTCCACAACAGAGAAGTGCCTTGATGGACGAGAACCATAAAGACAAAGGTGACCAGGGCACTGATCAGGCCTAGTAAAATGACAAGTACCATCAGTCGAAGATAGGCTTTAGGTCTTACTTGTGGGTCAATCATTCTCAACACTCCTGTTTATCTTATATCTCACGTGCCTAAAAATTTTATCCCCAAGGCTTCTCTGGTACCTTGGATGAGCTTTCGGTCATCCTCGATTAAGCGGCTTGCCTGGTTCCGCCAGGTTGAATCGGCTGGTTCCAAGCATTTCATTTTGGATCCGCGCTGCCTCCGGCAGACAATTTTTCCATCATTTGATGCATGACCGCCAGTTCATCCTTGATGGTCTTGAGCTCTTCTTCGACAGAAGGGGCAGGCTCGGAGGCCGAGGTTTCCTCTTCTTCAGCAGGCGACGATCCCCCGACCAGCAGGCTGGCCAGAATACTGGCCAGGGCGCCGATGATCCCGACGCCCATAAACATGATGAACATAGCCGTGATCCGGCCTCCGGAGGTTACCGGGTAGAAGTCGCCATACCCCACCGTGGTGATGGTCACGATCGAATACCAGAGCGCGTCCCCACCCGAGATGATTTTCGCATCCGGCGATTTGCTTTCAAATTGAAGCACGAGCACGCTGGCAACCGTCAGCACCAGGATCGTCAGCAAGATTGTCAGAAACATGGCGTACCGGCTGCGGTTCTCGAGGATATCCTTAACCAGCGTCTTTTTGTTTTCGCCGCGCATCAGGCGGGCGATACGCGCCAGCCGGCCCAAGCGGGCCAGGCGTAGCAGACCGCCGTATTTGGTGATCCCGAACGAAGGGATCGAACCGAGCAGGTCAAGCCAGCCTCCCTGGCGGAGAAAGTAATCCGATTTATGGGACGCTGCTTTTAGATTTAAAAAGAAATCGATCAAAAAAATGACGCAGATCAGGTTGTCGTAAACGGCTAGAAGCTTCAGGGTTGGCTCTGAAATTGGGAGCAGCAACACCACCATGATTGCCAGAGAAAGGATGGTCAGGACAAAAATAAAGATGTTGTATGCATTGCTGTGCTGGCGAGGGGAAGCAGTTTCTTGTGCCATAGTAGCCATCCATCGTACTCAGGTATTGTGGTGTTTGTGCGGCGTTGCCGCACAAACACCACATGGATAAAATTGTTTAATGCCGCGCCGTGGCGCGCCATAGGCTACTGCGCTTCAGCTAGCGCAACAGCCCGACGCCGTTGCGCCGGCGGCCAACACCACCGACCGGGCCGGGGGGATTCGGCCCACGGCCCACCCCGCCAACCGGGCCTGGGGGATTTCCGGCCCCAACCCCACCGACTGGGCCTGGGGGATTTCGTCCACGGCCAACACCACCGACGGGTCCTGGGGGATTACCAGCGCCAACCCCGCCAACCGGGCCGGGGGGATTCGGTCCTCTTCTACGTGCCATGATATTACCTCCTCTCAAAAAATGGTGAGTGAAGGGTGATGGAACGACCGCGGTCGCTCCATCACCCCATCACTCGATCTCTTCCTCGTTTTCGCCAGCGGTTTTCGTTTGCTCTTCCGCGGCGAGTTCCTGTTCGAACTGCTCGATGACCTCGGGAGCAATCTGTGCGCGCTCCACCAGTTGTCCTCCGGCATCCAGGAGTGCCTTACGGAGATTGGCGACCCACAGATTCTCCCACAGGAGAAGCATCGCTGCCGAATTTTCGGGGAGTTTGCTTGCTGCGATTTGCAGGTCGTCGTTCGTGAAAAGGCTGGAAACGTGCTCGCCCATGGGGACGAACATCTCGTACGCCTCGGGTTCGAGGTCGTTGAGTTCGACGGTGCGCGTGTTGCCGTCTGCCTCTTTATGGATGAAGACGATGTCAATAAAGCGTACGATGCCGCGCGCCGCCAGATCCAGAAGCTCAGGGACGATCTTGCCCGTGGGCCTGGCGTCCTCGAATTTGATCAAAGCATATTCCAGTGGAAGGTCGAACATTGTCTGACTCCTTTGGTATTTGGTTGAAACCCGAAGGGTTCTTTGGGAACCCCTCGGGTATACATTGTACCTGTCACGTCCGTTTCTACTGCTTCCACCAATTTATTGGCGCCGCATAGCAATCTTCATGTCAGCTTCGGTATCCGCGATCAGCTCGCCGGACAGATCGATCGTGACACGCTTGATCGTCCCGGTGAAGCGGAACTCACCACTGTACTCTTCCGGCGCTGCCGGGTCGCCGGCGTCATAGCCGCAGGAAAGACCTTGCGTCCCGAACATGAACAGGATCGAGTAGGGCATGTCGAGGCTGCCCACCAGCTTGCGGTTGATGTACAGCTGCCCGCGGGCCGGCACTCCCAGCCCATTGGCCGGATCGGGCTTGCCAGTCGGCTCGAATTCGTAGCGCAGCTCGACTTCACCCGTCGGGATTGTTTCGTTGGAATGCAGCCAGAACTTGTCCCGGCCGATGAAATTGTACAGGAAGTGGAGTCGCTGATCTTTGACAAAGAAGACGTAGCCACCGGTGCGCCCTCCCTGGGCCAGCAGCACCCCCTCTGCCCCGCCCTGCGGGATCACCACATCGGCTGTGATGCTCCAGGGCCGGTTGTAGAGTTTGGGTGTAGCAGCAAAGGGTACCGACGATCCTCCGGGGTAAAGGACGATCTTGTTCCTCGGCTTGGAAATGGTCGGGCGTTCCACGACAAGCCGGCTGCGGACATCGCCATCGATGGGAAGGACATTGTACTTGCCTGCTTCCGCCCACCAGCGGCCGATCATTTCGATCAGCTTGTCACGCTTTTCGGCAGCCAGGTTGTGGCATTCTGAGTAGTCCTCGGCCACATGGTACAGCTCCCAGTCGTGCGTCTCGATGTCCACCAGCACCTCATTTGGAATGGGTGAGCCAAACTGGCGGCCTTTTTTGGCGGCTTCGGTGAAGCTCGGACCCGGCCACGGGCAGACCGCCCGCCAGCCGTCATGATAAATCGAACGGTGACCGAACATCTCGAAGTACTGGGTGTGGTGATTGCTGGGTGCGTCCGCCTGGTTGAAGGTGTGGGCAAAGCTCACCCCGTCGATCGGCGCCTGGGTCACGCCGCGGATGCTCTCCGGCGCCTCGGTCCCCAGGGCTTCCAGGACCGTCGGGACGAAGTCGATGATGTGGGCGTAATGCGAACGGATCTCGCCGCGGGCCTGGATGCCCTTCGGCCACGACACGATGCACGGGTCGGTGGTGCCGCCCCGGTAGGTCTCGCGCTTCCAGCGGCGGAAGGGCGTGTTACCGGCATTGGTCCAACCCCAGGCGTAGTGGTTGAGCGTTTCGACACCGCCCAGCTTGTCGATCATCTTGAGGTTGTCTTCCAGCGATTCCTTGACGTTGTTGAAGAAGAACATCTCGTTGAGCGAGCCGACCAGGTCCGCCCTCGGAGCTGGCGCCGTTATCGGAGATGACCATGATTAATGTATTGTCCAACTCACCGATCTCCTTCAAGAAATCGATGATGCGCCCGAAGTGATAATCTGTAAAGCTCATAAAACCAGCATAAACTTCCATCATACGGGCAAACAACTGCCTGGCGGGAGCCGGTAGTGTGTCCCAGACAGGCACGTCCGGGTCGTGGGCCGATAGCTCTGTGCCGGGTGGGATGATGCCCATCTCGAGCTGGCGCTGGTGGACGATCTCGCGGTACTTGTCCCAGCCCATATCGAACTTGCCCTTGTATTTATCCGCCCATTCTTTGGGCACATGGTGTGGGGCATGTCCAGCGCCGGTGGCATAATACAGGAAGAAAGGCTTGTCCGGGGCGTTGACCTGCGAGTCCTGGATAAACTCGATGGCCTTGTCAGCCAGGTCGATGCTCAGGTGATAGCCTTCTTCGGGCTGCTTGGGCTGCTCGACCTCATGGTTGTCGTAACACAACTCTGGATACCACTGGTGGGTCTCGCCGCCCAAAAAGCCGTAGAATCGCTCGAAACCGCGCCCGAGTGGCCAGCGATCGTAAGGTCCGGCTGGCGTCGTGTGTTCAGGCGGCGTCAGGTGCCACTTGCCGATGCAGAAGGTGTTGTAACCTTTTTGCACCAGCATCTCGCTGATCATGCCCCTGTCAAAGGGCAGGATGCCGTTGTAGCCGGGGTAGCCGGTGGAGGTCTCGGTGATCGAGGCCAACCCGATCGAGTGGTGGTTGCGTCCGGTCAGGATGCAACCGCGAGATGGCGAGCACAGGGCTGTGGTGTGCATGTTGGTGTAGCGCAGGCCATTGGCGGCCAGGCTGTCCAGCACGGGTGTCTCGACCAGCCCACCGAAGCTCGACAACTGGCCGTAACCGACGTCGTCCAGCACGAAGAATAGCACATTGGGTGCGCCTTCTGGAGGGCGGGGTGGCTCCGGCCAGGCTGGCGAGGACTCTTCCGTCGTGCGTCCGATGACGCCGGTGAACGGGGTCCCGTCTTTATAGGTCTTAATTGCCATGAGATTTCTCCTTTTTGATTCTGATTTTCGCTTTGTCATTGATTGTGAACAGAAGCCTCATGCAGGTTAACTGATCATGATTTTGCTTCTATCATTTTTACAGCGGCATCCACGGTTAGAAACACGTGATCCTCGCCGATTAATTCCAGCAGTCCAGTCTTGCGACCATGCTCAAGGACGGGCGCGTGCACATCCGCTATGTATACGTCGATTCCTTTTCCATGCAGCTCCTTCACCAATCCCTTGATGATGTCGGTGCTGGTTACATCGATCTCTTCCTGGGCACTGGCATCAAAAATCACGGCTCGCAATGGGGTCTCCATCCCAGCAACCATCTCTTTCACCCGGTCTCGTACGGTAAGTGCGTTGGCATAATACAACTGCGCATCGAGGCGTACGATCAATACTCCCGGCACCGGCACACTCTCGGGATGCCGGTTCAGGTCGGAGTAAGCGCCAGGTACTTCGGGGACGCGTCCCAATGAAGCAACATGCGGTCGGCTCGTCTTGTAGACCACGAATATCAACGAGGCCACCAGGCCGATGACCATACCTTCCAGTACGTCGATTAACAACACACCCGCCAGCGCCAGGACTCCAAACCAGACCTCGACTTGCGATTCTTGCTTGAGTCTTTTGAAGCTTGCGCGAGGCGATAATGTGCCAGACCGCATGGATGATCAACGCTGCCAACACCGCCTCTGGCAGCGGGGCGAACAAGGGCGTCAGAAAGAGCAGGGTCACGATCGTCACCGCCCAGGCGACCAGGTTGGTGACCTGGGTGCGAGCGCCAGCGCCTTCTTTCACAGCCGAAGCCGACATACTGCCGGCAGCAATCATCCCGCCAAACAAAGAGCTCGTTATGTTTGCCAGTGCATGGGCGTTTAACTCCTGATCCGCATTGACCTCATAACCATGTTTTTCGGCAAACTCGTGGGCAACCCCCAACGCCTCGCTGAATGCCACCAGCAAGACACCAATCGCCGGCAGCACCATCCCCAGGTAAGTCGTGAACGGCACCTGAGGGATCGTTAACGATGGCAGCCCTTTCGGCAGTGTCCCAACCACCTCTACCCCGTAGTTCCCACTCAAATCGAGGACGGTGCTCAGCCCAATTGCCCCAAACAGCACCACCAGGCCAGCCGGGATTTTCTTGTTCCAGCGCGGCAGCAGGAAAAGCAGCGCCAGGGCAATGATGCCCACCACAAAAGTCATCCAGTTAGCCTGGGGCAGTTCCTTAATAATTCCAAGCAGCTTCTCTACAGTGTTGCCTTCCGGTTTTTCCACACCAAACAGTTTATTGAGCTGTCCCACTGCCACAAAAATAGCCAGGCCCATCACGAAACCGCTCATTACGGGCTTGGACAGGAACTGCGTGATGAATCCCAACCGCGCCAGTCCAGCCGCCAGAAAGACCAGGCCGGTGACCAGCACAAAGGCGGTTGCATACGCCTGGTAGGTTGCTGGATCGGAGGCAGCTGCCGAAGCAACCAGCGCTGCGGCTACGGATGAAGCCAGTAAAGCAGCCGAGGCTGAGGTTGCCTGGACGACCAGGTGGAACGAGGTGCCGAATAAGGCGTAAACCAGCAGTGCCGCTACCAGTGTATAAAGGCCGGCTTGCGGTGGCAGAGCCGGCGATCCCTGCATAGGCCATGGCTTCTGGCACGATGAGACCCCACAAGGTGAGTCCGGCGAGAATGTCGAATCGCAGCCAGGACCGGTCGTACTGTGGCAGCCAGTTCAGGATGGGCAGGAAACGACCCAGACCTGGTTGGCGGTCAATTTTGGTTTTTTGAGTAGTCATCAATCTGCCTCTTAAATTAAGTTTCGGTTGATTCTGCAGGTGTTTCTTGCAACCAGCGTTGGGCAGCCTCTAATGCTGCACGGGTACTGGCGCCAAGGGCTGTTGTCGCAACAAACACGTTTTCTGACCCCAGGATTTCACCGGTCGTCTCGGTGCGGTCCAATTGACCCTTCACCTTGCGATTGACCCCGGCCACCATGAGCTTTCCACCGGCTGCCTGGATTTGCTGGGAATACCGCTCTAATACGGTGACAAAGGAGCTCCCTATGCCTTCCTGCGCCCTCAACCGTAGAATAACCACAGGCCGCACGGCGCTGCCGGCTTTGGGTAGAAATTGCTCAACTGTCTCTGCTCCAGCAAAAGTCATATTTCCGTAGAGTTGCAGCAGGATCACAGAGTTGCTGGCAAGCTCCACAGGTGCTGGTTTTTCGGTGACGCTGCCATCCGGATTTGGGATCAGTTGGACAACCCTCACTTCTTGCGATGAAGTGACGAAGAAATAGGCCAGAATAGAGAGTAGCACACCCACAAATACCGCCTGTTGGAGCGGGATCATTAAGGTAAGCACAAGCGTAACCAGCATGACGAGGCGCGGCGACCAGCCGGTTGACCAGACATCCGCAAACCGATCCACTTTAATCGACTGGAAACCGGCAACAATCAGCAATCCCGCCATGGCCGGCATGGCGACCAGGCTGACCGCCCGGCTGAAGAGCAGGATAGCTGCCACTACGATCAAGCCGGAAAATATGTTTGCCCAGCGGGATTTGGCTCCCGAGCTGACATTGAGGGCTGTGCCGGAAACCGAGCCGCCAATCGGCATTCCCTGGAACAGGCTGGCGCCGAGGTTTGCCGCTCCCTGACCGATGAAATCACGCGAGCTATCCGGGTAAGCGCCGCCCGGATTGGGGTAGCCTTTGCTGACACCCGCACCCTGTACCAGCGCGATAATGGCAAGAGCAATCGCATCCAACCACAGAGCGGGAATGAGCGAGAAATCTGGCAATTTGGGCATTGGCAATGAGCCTGGGATCGTCGCAATATCACTCACCTGTTGAACCGAAGTCCAACCCAGGATTAATAACGCGGCACTACCGATCACCATTCCAAATAACATGGAAAAGTTGCGCAGCCTGGTACGATCCACCAGCATGATCACCGCCACAGTCAGCAGACCGATGGCCAAGTGTCGGTATGTTGATCTGATCCAGGTTGAGGAGCGTATCTACCGCCTTGACGACCTTGTTGGAGTATTCACTCGAATAGCCGGTGAAATCGCCCAATTGCGAAAGGATGACATTGATCGAGACGCCGGTCAGAAAGCCAATCACCACTGAATTAGAAATGAAGCGTAACAAGCGACCCAGGCGCAGCAAGCCAGCAATCGCCATGAACAGGCCGGTAAGGAGTGTCAGCGTTGTAATGGCCACATCGCGCGGTTCCCCGCTGCTGTAACCAGCCAGCGCTGATCCGGCCGTGATCGCCAGGGCGCTCGTTGTAGCAACGTTCATGTAGGCTGAACTGCCAAAGAGTGCACCGAGCGGCGTTCCGACCATGATCGCGTAAAGACCCTGGACAGGATTAACCCCGGCCAGGACGCCAGAAGCCATGGCATCTGGGATGTTGGCAACACCGGTCGTCAATCCTGCGATCAGGTCAGGGACCATGCTGCCGCGAGTTTTATCAGGACTGGTTGTCATTGCAAATTAACCTCGGTTGTAAAATTTTGATCCTGGTTTTTGGATCCCTTAAGATTTGCCAAAAGGATATGAACACTGATCAACAGGATCCACAGTGGAAAGACTATCGGCGACCAATTAACTGTACCAAGGCTCAAGAGAAGGAACAGCGCCAGAATGAAACCGAGGAATACCATCCAGCGCGGTAGAATCTGGGTACGAAGAGATAGTGTACAGGTGGTAAGCATAAATACACCGGCCATCTTCATGGTGTACACATTCATGATTTCATAGGTAACCGTCCGGCCAAATGTGTACAGGCCTGACTCAATTAACTGGCTGGGACCCGCTCCAAACATCCGGATGGTGCCGCCGGCCACCGCCGCTGAAGCGAACATCATAGCCAGGAAAAGAAGCCCGCTGCCGAGAAAAACTGTGGCAAAGAAGCGATCCTCGGATTGCCCCAGGCGGTCGCGCAACACCCCGATCAACCATAAAAAAGCGATCCCTGCGAACGGAAGCAGGTTCAAGGCAAGGCTGACCGTGCTCCAACTGGTTGAAAGCCAGCCGCCTTCATCGTTAGGGTTATAAGGGACTGAAATCCAAATCAGTACCAGGCTGATAATCATCAGGATTGAGAACAAGATTCCTGCGACCGCAGCAGCGCGCGGCGTTGTCAACCTATCCTTTGGTGAGTTAATTTTGGGATTAATGGCTACCTCCTAATCTGGATCCGCCAGATTCAGCAAGCGGTCCTCTCGATCCGGATTCCCGCCTGCGAGAGAATTACTCGGCTCGCAGACGGGATTTTCTTAAGATAATCTACTATCAGGATGCCTATACGTCGTCGAGTGGGATAAGCGCCTCTGCCCACCAATCGGGAGGCGGCACCGCGACAGGCGAGAAGGCCATCCGCTGCTTGCCCGGCATCGGCGGTAGCTGGTCAAATTGTTTTACCTGGCGCGCGACCACAGCTTCCTTCGTCACGTTGAACACCGTCAGGTCCTGGGTCTGGACAATGGGACCGCTATACACGCTGCTAAGCTCCGAGAAGACCATGTTGATGACTTGGGGAGAGAGAAGCGTATGATAGAGACCGCCAACGCGTGGCTTTGCCAGATTAAACACCTTGCCGGCAGCTTTAGGCGAGGTGTGGGCGGCATTGAGGGCGATCGTCGCCCGCTCGATGGAGAGCCCCGAAGCGGCAGCGAGCGCCACCGCAGGTGGGAAGCATTCGTGGATGATCAGGTCGACGCCTTCGCAGGCTCGCACGAGCGGACGGCAGGCGCGCGTATCGCCCGAGAAGCCGAACGACAGGCCGGCGAAGTCGAGGCGATAACCGACGGCGCCGCTCAGCGCGTGGACGACGGGAAACGAGGTCACCTTAACGCCGTTTTGCTCGTAAACCACCTCGGTTTTACTCCAGTCGAATTCGGACACCACGATCTTCATGCTCTCCGGGTTGATGGCGCCGCGCCCGGCTGCGGTGTCCCAGGCAAGAGCTTCCTCAATCCCTTCGACGAAGTGCCGTGTACCCAGGTGAGGCTCGGTCCCGCTGGGACCCCAAACGTAGACCGGTCCGTCGGCCCGCCCCACCTTCGACCAGCTGCCCGAGAGTGTGATCAGGTCGCCAGTGTGGTCGGCATGCAGGTGAGACAGGAACACCTTGTTGAACTGATTGATCGGCAGCTTCAGACTTGCGTAGTTCGCCACGGAGCCGCTCCCGATATCGAAAACCAGGATGTCGCGCTCAGGGTTGCCGACTTCGACCATGATGCTGGCTGAGGCCTGGGCGCGCGTGTTCCATGGATTACCGCTTCCAAGTACGGTCACTCGCAGCTCGCCGTCTTCGAGCGCTTCTTCGCCCGGGACGAACATCTCGGCATACTCCCGGCGCGGCGTGCCGACCACCGGGGTCAATGTGATCGCCTTCGTTCCACCCAGAAACTCTGGCACCGGTAGGGACATGGGATCGCTATTTTGGCTCATTTTCATTCTCCTTTAGGCTGCCAGCAGCTTTTGTTTGGCAGCCACAAACTCTTCATCGCTCAATATGCCCGAATCATGAAGCTGGGCGAGCTGTTGAAGCTGTGCGGTCAAATCTATCCCGGGCGCCTGATCAACTGGCGTTGCATACTGCGCAGGGGGTGGAGCATATCTGCTGGGCTTGAGCATCAGCAACGCCCTGCTGATAAACCTGATTGTATTGTTGTTGCGCAGCAGCTTCTTGCTGCGCATATTTCTTTTGTTGGTGGTGGTGTACTGCACCGGCAGTGCCAACGACCACTGCCGTACCTACTGCAGCGGCGCCTAAGCGAGCGATAGGTCTTCTCATCATTGCTCTTCTACGTAACATATCAACCTCCTGAACTATTTTCAGTTATCAAATCATACCTGGCAGGTCTCATACCTGCAAGTTTCAAATCACAGGACCTAGACCTGCGATGATTCAGCCTTGGCAAATATCTCCAGAGCCTCATCCACAACTTCGAATGGAATCCGTTCGTGCGCCAACAGCCGGCCATTCGCCCTGAGTACAGCTTCTCTGAACTTGACTGCCCACAGGTTTTCGAAGAGCAGTAATGCAGCGTTGGTGCCGTTCTCCATTACCGCCGCAATATTATCAATATCTTCGGCTTGAATGAGGCCGGTGATTTCGACCTCCAGCGGATCGAAGAGCGCCAGGAGGTCGGGGGCCAGTTGCTGCATTTCCATCGCCTCGTGATGCCCGTCTTCATACTTCTGGATAATGACAAGATCGATCACCCGTACGATCTTGTTTTTGACAAGCTCGAGCAGCTCCGGCAGGATCTCGCCTCTGAGCTGGTCGGTTTTGAATTCCAGAGTTAGAAAATCGATTGGTCCGTATATCATTGAATTTCTCCATTCTTCAGAAAAAAATTAACTCACACACCTGGTGACAGGTTTTATGTGTCTCAGCGATCTTCGCTGCCCAGACACACATTGTTACCTCGAATTTTAAGGTGCGGTTTCTGGGTAGTATGGCACCTGCTTGCGGTTGTGGTAGGCGCCTACGTAGCTGAAGATATCAGCAGCTATGCCAAGCCCCAGCCAGATCCAGTCAAAGCCGTTCAAAGGAAAGACGATCACGTACATCAATACAGTCCAGGGAGCGAAGATCAAGCCCAGGATTCCTACCAACCATTCAAGGTTGAAAACGTTGAAGGCCGCGGTCACTTTCACTGGAGCAATCAGCCAGTAGACCAGGAATCCCAATCGGGGACCAAAAAACACGAGAGCAGTAAAAAAGCAACACATAGAATTCTCCTTAAAATAATCTTATTGAGTAGCCTGTTCAGGTCGCCTGTTTATGGTAATCTATGATTCGTCAGGTCCGTTTTTCCTACGTAATTTTCTCCTTCCTGAAGCCTGTAAGGTCTAAAGACCTCACAGGCTTCAATCGCTGGTATTGTTAAGGCACGGTAATGTACACGTAAAACTGGCAATACAACTGGTTCCCTCGGGCAACCTCCCAGACCTCGCCATAAGTACCGGGATCGAAAGGAGCGATCATCGACACGGTGAAGTTGTAGGTATTCCCAGGCTGCACGGTTGCTGCCAGGTCATAAACATCCGAGCCCTGGTGCAATGGAATATTGGCTGCGGCACCCACATAGCGTACGTCTACTTCATTCGGGTCCCACTTTTCCGCGCTCGTATTCTGCAGAACCCAGGTGGTGGAAAACCCTGATCCTGCGGGATAAGCCGTGCCATCCACCGGCGACTGCGAGACCAATGTACACCCCGTCATGCCAACAGGCGAAGCTGGTGGTGTCGTCTCCACGGTTTGAGGCGGGGGAGGCGCTTCTACGACTGGCACACTATCCGTGTTCTCCGTGATCACATAGTCAGCCGATACCCAGCCGGTTCCACTCGATGAATATTCGGGAGAAATCACCACCTGCCACCAGGCGCCATCCGCATTCTTGCCAATCACTTCGGCTGAGGCTCCCGGTGACGCCACACCTAAAACGGAGTAATTGGTTCCGGGACCAGTGCGTATATTGACATATTCGACCGCTGTCGCTTTAGGAACGCCTGCTGGTGGAGGTTCTGGTGGGATACTTGTAAACGTGTCCGGGTTTTGGATGGTCTGCACACCCTCGGTGTTAATCGCCTGGGTGTACTGCGCCATCACCCAGCCGTAACCAGCGCCGACGTTCGATGGATTGAGGCGAACTACCCACCACAGACCGTCTTCGCTCTTGCCGATCACGCGGCCTGAGGCGCCGCCCGGAGCGATACCGTATGCCGGGAAGTTAGTCGCCGGACCGCTACGCACGTACACATTTACCAGCGCCATTGCCTGGGGATCTGTTCCGACCCGGTGGGATAAGTTCAGCGGTCGGTGGTACAGGCGGCGTTGGCAGAACGGGAACACCATCGGCGTTGCTTACGGTCACCCAGCCTCCATTCACCCAACCGATTCCGTTAACTGCAACCGGCACGCTAATTGCCCACCACAACCCGTCTTCACTCTGACCCACAACCGTGGTCGTCTGACCGCCCAGCAAGGCTGCATAGACAATATAGCTTTCCCCTGGACCGCTATAAATCGCAGTGTTGTAGTTGGCGATTGCGGAAGGTCCATCAGGAGCTGCGGTAGGTACTACGGCCACCGGGATATTCGGATCCGGGGTGGGTCCGGGTGGCGGTGCCTGGGTCGGCGCTGCTGTTGGCGCTGGAGCTTGTGTGGGTGGAGGCGGGGCATTCTTGGTCAGATCCGCCACCACCGTTTGAGCTGCCTGGGTCTGAATCGACGCCGCGTCCTGGGTAGGGGCAGGAGTGGTTGCGGGTGCGCATGCACCTAAAGCCAGAACTCCTATGATAATTACACTCATTAACATTACGATCTTTCTTGTTTTATTTTTCATATGCATAGTTCTCCTTTATCGGTTTATTTAGATATTCCACTCACAATCGCTCAAAGGCGATGTAACTAGGGGCTTGCTTATGGTGTTATTGGCTATTTGGTTAAGTATCAAGACGCTCTACCAATATTACGGGTCGGTGCAGCTCGTAGAGCGAGTTGAGCACACCTGCCAGGGCCGCCTGGTCCGTCAATTCACCTTTCAGTATCGTGACCAGGGAGCCCGTTTCCTCTGATTTGATCTGGCTATCATCATGCCTCCCATAAGATCAGACATAGTCTGGATCAATCCGGCCTTGTACAATGATCTGATAGGTGGCTGGGCAATCGAATGGGATAGGATCCCTGATGGTAAGACTCATCATGGTTCAATGATAGCAAATCTGTAAACGCAAAAAATCCCCCTTATGATGTATTTATGATGTAGAGCAATTGGATCTACGGGAGGAAAAAGAGGTAAAGTAGAGCGAAATCCCACCAGCGCAGCGGGGTCAGCGTGGGAGGAAGAATGCTCAATTCTTCTGCTCTGGCTCACAGCATTCCAGCGCCCATTAACACCGAGTTTACCGTAGATGTTGGCAGTATGACGTCTAACCGTCTCGTAGGATATATTCAGGAATATTGGCGATTTCTTTGATGCTCAACGGTCCGCGCAGCAATTGCAGAATCTCGAGCTCCCGCGGCGTTAGCGGCCCGGTCAAAGGTGAAATACCGTGGGATAGACCGGGCGGGTGTTCGACCAGGATACTCTCATCTTTTGGAAATGCCACCAGGATGTGATTGATCTTTTCCACAGAATACCCTTGTTTGGCAAGCCGGCGCAGCATCGCCTGCATGGATTTTCCCAGGTCGACGAAAACCCGGATAAAGCCGCCCGGCAGTGCCAGGTCTACCGCCTGCCTTAGCGCTGCGATCGCTGCGCCGGATTTACTCTGGGTACGCAGTTCCACGGCATCCAGCGCCAGGGCGCGCAAAGCCAGGATCTCAATCTTGTAGCGGATATTATGGGTTCGTCTCGGCAACCTCATCCAGAACGTCCAATATTGGGTTTGCCAGGTGCAGGTCGGCCTCCCCCCCCTGGCTACCAGGACGCGCACCCGGGTCACTTGCGGTTCTTCCAACCATAAAAGAGGCTGGTCTGGAGGTAGATCGCTGAATGTATCAACCCACCGGCCGGCGCTTTCCAGGTTCCCTTGCATGAGCAGCAGCCTGGCGCGCAAGGAGCGTGTCCGGGGTTCTTCGCTTCCCCTTTGTTCCAGGTCAAACTGGCTGATCGCCTCCATCATCTGCCAGGCTGGGGCACTCTCCCCTAGGATCTGATTGATCAACGCCAGGCCTGCAATCGCATCCCGATAAGTCGTTACCTGAGCCGTATAGCGGTTTTCGACGATCTGGGAAAAGTATTGCGCAGCGGTTTCCAGCTCATTAATTTGATAATACACAATACCGAGAAACCAATCTCCTGTGCTCCTCATGAACGCAATCCCACTGCGGGTTGATCCCTGGACCAGCAACTGTGCAATTTGCCTGGCTTGCTCAAGCTGGGCGGTATGCAGGTAGATGAAACACAGAGATTCCAAGACCAACAGGGCAAAGGTATCAGCCTTGTTGCTGTGAAGACTCATATTCATCGAGTAACAACCGTTCGGCCGCCCCTGCCTGGCCGCTGGCTTGCATGGATAAGCCCAGGAAAAGCATCGCTGCGCCACGCCCGAATGCCCACGAACGGGGCAGGAGAGCCAACGCCTGCTCACAATAATCGATCGCCCGCAAGGGCTGGTTGCCGAAATACGCTTGCTGTGCTCTCAACAGGAGGATTTGGGCGCGCAGGAGCTGCAGGTCCTCCGCCGGCAACGATGCGCTGCCCTGCGGCAGCGAGTACTCCGCAGAATCCAACAGATCTTCGACCTGCTTGAGCACCTTAGCTTGTTGGTCAAGTCTCCATGAAAACTGCAGCACCCAGATCCTGATCATCAACAAACCCGGTTGACTCGCTGGATCAACTCTTCCGGCAGGAGGCCCAGCCAGCGCTCCAGGGTTGGACGGTCCACGCGGTTGATAACATCGCGCAGCCCAGCAGTCATCTGGCGTGCAGCCAGATCAAGATCTCCGGCTGCGAGGGCGTGGTGGATGGCTTCATCAACCAGTCCTTGCTGTCCATACCAGGTTGACGCCTGGCGATGCAGGTTACTCACCTGCTCAGGAGTCCATCTCAGCAGATAATCTCTGCTGCAGAGACTGCTGAAATAAATGGTGGTAGCGGTACCATTCGCGATTGTTGTCCAGGGATATAAGGAATAGTTCCGACCGTTCAATCCAATCCAGACAGGCGTGCACAGTCCAAGTTGAATCGATCTCTCCAACGACGGCTTCGCACAGCGAGGGACATAAACGGTCCAGGATGCAAGTCTTCAATAAAAATTTTTGGACCGCCGGGAATTGGTGACTCAGAACCTCAATCATCAGATACCTGGTGATATTGGCATTTTCATTGGACAATGCCAATCGTACTGAATTCCTGGCTGCCAGCGGAACGCAATGAAAGGGCAGCCAGATGCAGACCGGTGGGCCAGCCTTCAAAGCGCTCTTCCAGGAGGTCCAGGGTGGATTGGCTCAAGAGGGGAAGTTGCGCCTGATCCAAATACGCATCCGTCTCCTGAGGTGAAAAACGAAGGTCCTGGGTGCGAATCTCACGGATACTTCCCTTCGCTCGTAGACTGGTCAGCGGAAGGGGTGGGTCAATGCGTGAGATCAACACCAGATGCAGCGGTTTTGGCCAATGGTGTGCCAGTTCGATGAGCAGATTGTGCACAGCTTTCCCGTGGATAAACTGGTAATCGTCCAGCACGAGAATAGCGTCTCCTGGAAACTCTTCGAGTTCATTGATTAACGTCGTGCGGAGGATTGCCAGGGGTGGTGGCTGCCCCGCTTGAAGCAAAGCCAGGGTTTTTGCACAGGCATCCGCAAAAATCGTCCGCAGGGCAGCGATGAAATAGCGTAAGAAGAGGGTGAGGTCGCTATCATCTTCCTCTAGCGAGAGCCAGGCCGAAGGCAGGAAAGCGGTCCCCTCACCCCGACCCGAGGACAAACGATTGAGCCAAGTACAGATCAGTGTGGTTTTCCCGTAACCAGCCGGTGCACAGACCAGGGTAAGCGGGTAGTCGATCCCACAATTGAGCCACTCAACCAGCCGTGAACGTTCGACCAGATCATGGGGCAGGCGCGGCTGGTGCAGCTTGGTTTGTAGTAGAATTTGATTCTGGTCGGACATCCTGGTGAAACGACCTCTCAGAATATTGTACACGAATTATTTAAACCGTGGATGATGACCTGGTCGATCAAATGTCGCTTGTAGTTCCTTCATAACTTTTTTTAAACAATCCAAACCACCAACAAATAACCAGCCTGATAAATTATAAGGAAAAACTCATGAACAAGTGGATTAATCGCTGCTACTCCCGCATGCTGATCGACAACCACATCACCGAAGACGATCCGGCCTTCATGACCCGCTTCGACCCCCAGCGTTACGCTGCCCTGGTTAAAAAGGCCGGCGTCGAAGCCTCGATGGTCTATGCCTGCGACCATAATGGCAACTGCTACTACCCCACCGAAGTAGGTCACATGCACCGCAACCTGGCAGGGCGCGACATTTTTAGCGAAACTCTCGCTTGCCTGCGAGCGGAAGGCATTATACCGGTTGCTTATTACACCACCATCTATCACAACCATTCCGCTCAGGCGCATCCCGCCTGGCGCATGCAGGATATCCATGGCAGGCAGCACGATGGCCGCTACTGGTGGAGCTGCCCGAACAGCCCGGGCTATCTCGAATTCTCCAAAGCCCAAATCGCGGAAGTGATCGCTTACGACGTCGAAGGCATCTTTATCGATATGACCTTCTGGCCGGTGGTCTGCTGCTGCGCCAACTGCCGCGCCAAATTCCTCAGCCAGACCGGATGGGAAATCCCGGAAACAGTCAATTGGGATGACCCAAAATGGATCGCCTTCCAGCGCTTCCGGGAAGCGTCCATGGTGGAGTTCTGCCAGGAGATAGCCTCAGCCATCAAAGAGCAGAAAGATATCACGGTCACCTTCCAAAACAGCCCGATCATCTTCGGTTGGGGTTGGGGCCGAACTCCCGGAATCGCCAAGGCCTGCGACTACGTTTCGGGTGATTTTTACGGCGGGAAGTACCAGCATATCCTCGGGGCGAAGATCCTCTCGTCGGCATCGAAAAATCAGCCGTTCGAATACATGACCTCGCGCTGCGTCAACCTCCCCGACCACACCTCCATGAAATCCGAGGCGGAGCTGCGCTGTGAGGCGGCAACCACGCTCGTAAATGGTGGGGCTTATTTCTTCATTGATGCCATCAACCCGGATGGAACATTAACCGAAGCTGTTTTCGAAAGGCTGGGGAAAGTCTCGGAAGACTTATTGCCTTTCAAAACAAAAATCCAGGAACACCAGACTGTCTTGACTGCAGATACAGGCCTGTATTTTTCGATGGCCTCATTCATTGATACAGCATTAAATGGGGTTTCCTTTAAAGAACTGGCATCCCAAACCACCTCCACCCCAGCCTATGAAGAATTGCTGGGAACCTCGATCCTTCTGACCCGCACTCACCAACCTTTTGTTGTCATCCGGGATGGCGAGGGCGATCTCTCAAATCTGAAAAGCCTGGTGATCAACAACGCCCAGGTGATGTCAACTGGCGAGGTCCAGAAGGTCCGGGAGTTTGTGCGAAATGGAGGCACATCTGATTGCAACTGGGCTGACCTCAATCAGGCAGCCCGATGGGACACCCGGGCGAACCAGGGCGGATGGCAAGCCGGATTTTGCACTTTCAGACGTTTTTGGCGTCTCATATTCTGGCGAAATGTCGCAGCGCATAAACTACCTTACTTTTGAGGCATCGACTACCCTAGCGACTGGCAGATATGTGCTTAACGATCACCCAACCCCTCGGGTCGGGCTGGATGGTGCTGAAAAGTTGGCTGGTCTGTCAGAAATGTGGTTCAATCCAGAAGATCCTGATCAATATGCTTCCATCCACAGCAACCCTCCAGGCCGAGAGACTGTTTATACAGGACTCTCAGTGCATTCCTTCGGTCAAGGGCGCTGCATCTACCTGGCGCCCGATCTATTGCATTTGCAGCAAGATGCGCAGCAGGCGTTTGGATCATGGCTGTTGGGTAAATTCGCTCCGTCTGTAAAGATCGTCAAAACGAATGCTCCGGCTGCGGTCGAAATCACCCTGTTACAAAGCCGGACGACTGAATGCTTACTGGTTGGGCTGGTGAATTATCAAAAAGAGCTTCCCAATGTCCCGGTGTTTCAACTCCAGCTTGACCTCTGCCTGGATAACCTTGATCCAAAAGCCTGCATGCTGGTCTCAAAGGCTGAAAACCTGCCCTTTACTCACCATGCTGGAACAATCCACTTCGAAATCCCCAAGCTGGAAACGATTGAGATGGTCGAGATAAGGTTTTAAGAGAGATAAGGTTTTAAGAGAGATAGGGTTTAAGAATCAAAAAGGGCTGATCGGCTCATCCCGTCAGCCCTTTTTGATTCTACTTTTTTACTTCGATATTTTAATAGATACTGGCTGCCAGACCGGTCGGACCAGATCCATGACATGCTTGACTAATTCGATGATCGACACGATCGCAGCCACGATAAAGCCCAATCTGAATCCATTCACCACCATAATTTGCACCGTCTCAGGTGAAGGCGCCCCCTCTCCGAACACTTTGAAAGCCGAGAAGAATCCGGTGAAACCTTGGGTCGCCAGCCATTCTGTATGGCTTGAAATCAACAGGAATAGCACACCCAGGCCAAACAGGTCGATAGCAATTTTGGCGATCCGGCTGCCCAACTCCCAACGACCCCGCCACATCAGTATCACATCCAAACCAATGCCCAAGAGCAAGGAGACAATGATCCAAGGTATATAAGGCTGCAGAGGAGGGTTGATGGAGAACGACTCGCTTCCGGGGTACAGGACTGCGCTCAATTGGCCTGGCAACACTACCAGGATGGCAACAAAGATCAGCTCGAACACCAGCTCGGCGACGATCTCAGCGCGCTTGATATCTGCTGACGGCTCAACGACAGGCAAATCCCTGGGATTCCATTCTTCTTTTTCCAATGAAGGTCGGACATCAAAGCGCTGGAGGATCGCAAAAACCAGCACGATGATGCCAAATGCCACCATCAGACTGTTGAACAGGTTCCCGATAAAGTCAAATCCCGGTAGCGCTTCCTGGTTAAAAATGACCGCAACCCCGGCGATAGCAAACTGAACAATGGCAAATACGGTCAGTGAAATCCCGGCTGAAAAGCGGAAAAGCGGGTACAGGCGCGGCCCAACCAGGTACTGCCCCTCAGGCCAGTAAGAAGCAGCCACCTTTTCAGGTGCGCCGAATTCTTTCAGAAGAGTTTCGACCTGATCTTCCGTCGGATTAGCGCCATATCGCGCTTCTATATCATCCGTAAGATTCGATCGCAGCTCGGATAGGATGTCAGCCTTTTTATTTGAGGGCAATTGTTTACCGACTGCATAGATGTAGCGTTCGATAAGGTCCATTTTATTCTCCTTTGACCTGTAATATCTGGTTCATAACCCTGGATAGTTTTTCCCATTCTCGGGTTAATTCCAATAACAGTACTCTGCCATCGTCATTAAGCCGGTAGTATCGCCGTGGTCGGGCTTCTTCAAGCTTCCACTCGCTCGCCAGCAAGCCTTGCTCCTCCAACCGCCTGAGCAGTGGATAGAGGGTGCCCTGGTCGATAACGAGTCCTTGCTGGCTGAGCCGCTCAATCAAGGCATACCCATATCGAGCTTCGGCTAGCTGGCTGAGAGCTGCCAAAACAAGGATTCCCCTGCGTAGCTCCTGAGAAAGCTTTTCGAGATTGGTGGGTTCTTCTTTATCTATCATCATGTTATGTATTATACTGTATTGCATACAGTATTGTCAAGCAATTAATACCAGGATTTTCAAAACTCACCTATTCGGCCTTTATGAATGAGCACCGTTCTCAACCAGCCACAATTGTTTCATTTCTTCGCTGGTTTCCAGCAATTCATCCAGCTTACCTTCAGCTTCGATCCTCCCATCCTTTAGGACGATGATATGGTCTGCCCTGCGCAGCACAGGGCGGCGATGGGTGACCACCAGGCAGGTCATTCCTGGCTTCGTGAAAAGACGTTCCCACAATACCTTCTCTGTCTGGATATCCAGGGCGCTGGAAAGGTCATCGAACACCAGCAGCTCTGGCTCTCGGATCAGCATGCGTGCCGCAGCCGTTCTTTGTGCCTGACCACCGGAAAGTTTTACCCCGCGCGGGCCTAGCACTGTTTCCAATCCATCATCAAAATTAACCAGGTCTTTATCAAGAACTGCTAACTCGATGGCTTCTCTGACCTGCTCGTCCGTTCTCTCCAGTCCCAGCAAGATATTGTTCCTCAGGCTGTTGCTGAACAGGCGCGGTACCTGAGCAGTGTAGGCGCAACGAGGAGGCACAAAGAAAGCACTGGCGTCCTCAATCGCCTGGTCGTTCCAGCGAATTTGACCGCTTGATTTCGGCAATAAGCCCAGCAGCACACGTAATAAGGTTGTCTTTCCGGAGCCTACCCGCCCGGTCACCACAGTTAATTTGCCGCGTTGGAGGCTCAGGCATATTCCCTGGATACCAGTCTCGCTTCCAGGGTATTGAAAACTTAAATCCCGCACTTCAAGAGTTTCAAGGCGATCCTGGTGTGTTTTCACCGGTTCATGGATGGGTGGGAGTGTTCCATCCAGCTTGACCTCGCTGAACTCAACCAGGGCATGCTTCGGCGCCCCCTCCATCAAGCGGTACATTCTCTCGATCGAAACGTTTAATTGGCGGTAACGAGCAACCAGCATACCGTAGAATGTTGTCAGGTCGCTCATACCAGCCAGGTAGGTGACGAAAAGTGAAAAATCACCAACGCTAAATGTTCCTTCACGCATGGACTCCCCTGCTAAGATCAAAATTACTCCCGTGCCCAGGCTGGCGGTATTCCGCCAGATGGAGTCCAGGATTTCATCGAAAAGACGCTCGCGCAGGCTGAGTTTTTTTCTTTCTTCATTCAGGTCGTGGAAAAATCCGATGACATTCTTTTCCGCCGTTGCCACCTTGACCGCCTGGACAGCGCCTACGAACTCGCCGATAAATCCAGTGACTTTGCCCATAGCCTGTCGGCTGGCGCGCCGGTATACTTCGATACGCTTTGAAGCCAAGCTGGCGACGATTCCAACCATTAATATCGGGATCAAGGATATTAAAGTCATTGGGACGTTGATCCGCAACAGGATAACAAACGAGATCACCAGGATCACCAGTCCAATGAGAATGTCGTTTATCCAAATCGCGAAAAGCGGAATTTCTCTTACATCCGTGCGAAAACGGCTGATGGCTTCCCCTGGTGAATCCGGAAGCGGAGAGGCCCCCGGTCTGCGCATGATATAACGTAGTAGATTTTTCCTCAGTAGGGTGGCTACCTCAGAGAAAAGTGGTACATCTGCATAATAAAAGCCAAAGCTACCCAGCTGGCGGGCTATAAAAACCCCAACCACCATCGCCACGATCGACCAGATGTTGACGCCTGCCTGGAGATCACCAGTCAGCATGTCGAAAAACGCTTTCATGATTAAACCCGGCAGGATTTGCCAGGCAATCCGAAAGACCAAAACGGAAACCAGATCAATAAACCAATACCTTGGCCGGAAGCGGATCATCTCCAGGATGACACGCCAGGCTGGAAGCCTTTCAGCGTTATTGACAGGTATTTCATTTGTGACTGTCACACCAAAACCTCCTCCAGGCCGGTTTGCAACAACTGGTAGAACCGCGAGTTACGGTCTGCAGCAAGCGCTTCCCTGGAACCATATTCACTGATGGTGCCATCATCCAGAATCATGATGTCATCGACACGACCCACCGTTCCCAGGCGGTGGGCGATAATGATGGCAGTCCTATGATCCAGCAGCCGGTCGATTGCCCGTTCAATTCTCTGCTCGGTTGCCGGATCCAGGCGAGAGGATGCCTCATCCAGGATCACCAGGCCTGGATTGCGTAAAAATACCCGCGTAAAAGCCAGCAATTGGGCTTCGCCTGCTGATAGGCTATGTGCTCCTGAATCAAGCATGGTTTCTAATCCCCGAGGCAGCGATTGGAACCAATCACCCAATCCCAGGGCGTCGATTGCTGACATAATTTCCTCATCGCCAATCTCACGGTCAAAAAAGGTCAGGTTGTCGCGTATACTAGCTCGGAAAAGCTGGACATCTTGAGTCACGATTGATATATGCTGCCGGAGGGCATCCAATTTCGCCTGGCGGATATCAGATCCATCCAGGGAGATGCTCCCCTGAACAGGATCGTACAGGCGGAACACCAGGCGCGCCAGGGTGGTTTTCCCACTGCCTGTCCGTCCAAGGAGCCCTAGCTTTTTTCCAGGTTGCAGGTTGAAAGACAGGTCATGGATTACCAGTTCATCTTTTTCATATGCGAAAGACACCTGGTTAAAGTGTAACGGCAGAGCACCTTCTGGGAACACTGTTCCAGGACCATCGAGAACTCTTCTTCCTATCTTGCGGAACTCAAGTAAACGCTCGACGCAGGCTCCAATGGTTTGAAAGCTCTGTACCTGGTGTGTCAGTGTCCAGATCGGAGTTTCGATCATATTCATATAGTGAATGAAAAGGTAGACAGTCCCGATCGTGATTGAGCCAGTCTGGTAGAGGAAATACCCGCTGAGGATAGCCAGCAAGTTCCCGACCAGGAGTAACCCGGCCATCAACCACCCGATTTTTAGATTTTTAAATTCAGCTTTCCGAGAACTGTTTAAGATAGCTGTCATGTAACGGTAAAGTTCCCTCAAGCTATAATTTATCGCCCCACTCGAGCGGATATCTTCAGTACTCGACACCTGTTCTTCCAGGAAGCCATACAAATCTGCCTCGGCTTGCCGCCGGACTTTTTGCTCTGGCACCGCCAGATCGTGTACCTGGCTCAGTATGAATAACGCTGAAAACGCATATACACTGAATGCTGCCCCGACGCGCCAATCTTCGAGATATAGGGCTCCCAAGATACCCAAGTAAGAGAAGCAGATTCCCCACCAGAAGGATGAAGAACTGCGAAAAGAAACTTGCCAACTCTGCAACATCTCCATCGATGCGCTCAATCATCTCGCCAGGCGTGTGTTCGTGGTGAAAATCCATGTCCAGGTTCAAACAATGCCAGGCCAGGTCGGCTCGCAACGCGTTGGTTGCAGTCCAGGCAATTTTTTCTCCCAGATAGGTTACAGTAACAGAAACTAGCTGCTGGAATATGGCGATTCCCAGGAAAGCCAGGCCGCTGAGAACGAGCTGCCGGGTTGCCGCGCCGGCCAATGCCGCATCGATAAACCCTCGCATGATTTGGGGATTGATTAACTGCAGCCCGATACTGCCTAGCATCAGGAATGCCAGAAGGAAAAACAGCCATTTTTGCGGCTTGATATATTCAGCCAGGAGCTCCCAATACGGTTTTAACGGGAAATTCATCTCTTCTCCAAGTTACACAGCCAGGCTTTCCCACTCCGACATTAACTCGTCAAGAGCGGCTTGAGCCTGGGCAACTGCCCAACTGACCTGATGAGCTTTTTCAAAGTCCTGTTTTGCTCCCGCCTTTTGCAGTTCTTGGGTTAACTTCCTTACCGAGACTTCTTGCTCACGGATCCGTGTTTCCAGCTTGTTGATTTGCTCAATTCGCTTCCGGGCGGCATAACTGTCGCCTTTGATGAGTGTTTTTTGGGGCAGGAGCACCTTTCGATCCAGCGAATTGTCTGGCCTGGAGCTGCTCTTCAGCACATATTCACGATACGGGCCATTAAACACATTGAGCATCCCAGCAGTCAAATCCCAGATCTGGGTCGCAAGCTGGTTGATCAGATAACGATCATGCGAAACCAACAAAATAGTCCCATCATAATTTAGGAGCACATCCTGCAGGGCTTCACGTGCCGGGATGTCCAGGTGGTTGGTCGGTTCATCCAGCAACAAGAAATTCGCACCTTCGAGGGCTAAAATTGCCAGGGCCAGGCGCGCTCTCTCACCACCACTTAAAAGACCGATTTGCTTGAACACATCTTCACCACGGAAAAGATACTGTGCCAGGTAGCTACGTGCCTCCTGAGGTTTCATCGCCTTGTGAGTCAGGAGCTCATCCAGGACTGTTCGCTCGTTATCGAGGGCATCCTGCGCCTGGGCAAAATAGCCGATTTTTAAACCCGCCCCCAGGTGTACTTCGCCAGATAATGGCTGCACCTGGTCCAGCAGGTTTTTTAGAAATGTTGTTTTGCCACTCCCATTCGGTCCAATCAAGGCTGCACATTCACCGCGGCGCAGCTCAAGATTCCTGGTTGTAAATAATGAGGTTCCCGGATATCCAATTTCGACTTCGTGGGCGCGCAGCACGATGTTCCCACTGTTTCTGGACAATTCAAGCCGCGGGCGGATGCTTGGAGGTTTCCCGGCAGGGATTTCAATGGCGTTGACTTTGCGGATTGCCTCAATCAGGTCCAGAGGCCGGTCTTCCCGCATCTCAAATTCGTGCCACTTCTTTCCATTCCGCAGTGCCAGCAATCCATAATTGTCCACAACTGCCAGTTCTCGTGTCAACCTGCGCAGGAGACCCAAAGCCCGGGCATGAGTGCTTGCACGGACCCAGTTCTTCTGGATGAAATCAACCTGGTGCAGCAGGCGCGCTTTTTCTTCCTTGTACACCTTTTCGGTCCACTCCCAACGATCGCGGCGCTGCATCAAATAATTGCTGTAATTACCCGAATAAACCTCAATCCCGCTGCGATCCATATCCCAGATCGTATTCACAACAGCATCCAGGAAATACCGGTCATGGCTGACAATCAAGATTGCGCCGCCCCACTCGAGCAGTGTCTTCTCCAGCCATTCGACGGCCTCAATATCCAGGTGATTCGTGGGCTCATCTAAAATTAACAGGTCGGGTTTTTCCAGGAGCAAACGAGCCAGCAGCGCACGTGTCTTTTGTCCACCACTCAGCAGCTTCAAGGGCATGTCCCAGCAGGTTTTACCCAGCCCGAGACCTTGAAGAGTCTGCTGGATACGAATGTCATAATCGTATCCACCTGCTTTTTCGAACTCTTCCTGCAGCTTTCCGTAAGTCGACATCAGGCCGTCATCGTAATCTCCGGAAGCCATGACCTCTTCCAACTCGTGCAGCTGCGATTGTTGGACCTGCAGGTGGGAAAAAATCGTCAGCATTTCCTCATAAACCGTGTTTTCACGGTCAGCAAAGGCATCCATGGCTTCCTGCCTCAGGTAACCCAGTTTTCGCCCGCGCGCCAGGAAGACCTTCCCACTGGTTGGCTGGTTGATCTCCGCCAGAATTAATAGCAGCGAGGTTTTCCCAATTCCGTTCGGGCCGATCAGCCCAATTTTGCTATCATTGGCAATCGTCACCGAGATACCCTGGAACAGGTCAAAATCACCAAACGATAATTTCAGTTGATTCGCAATCAGTAAAGACATCTTCTTCTCTCCAACACACCAGCCACGGTGCAGACCCATGGCTGGTGTGTTATCGAAAAAAAAACAGCCACGGGCGGAAGCGCCGTGGCTGGAAAAATAACTAACCTAAATAAAAGTCAACAGGCGCAATCCGACAAGGAGAATCCTAACCCACCACTCACGGCGGTCCGACGGATTAGAGGGATTAAGTACCAGTTCATCAAAATCATTCTCTCTTTCTTACCAACAAGGTGGCAGTATAGCATAAGAAATTCCAACCTGTCAAGGAAAATTAAGATATTATGAAAATATATTACAGTAAACCGGTTTATAATTTTAACGAGGATTAGATTGATGCCAACATACAATGTATCCATGCAGGATGCCCTAACAGATTTCCGACAAGCTCGCCAGCGAGCGGCAGTCAGACAAATCCTGTCACGCTTTACGGGTGAAAAAAAAGACTTGCTGCCCTTCGACGAGGTTCGACAGCTATTAAAGACTCAGGGCAGCCTGCAACGAGGGTTGAAAGATATTCCTATCGAGGCTATTGTTGGGAGTGTAAACCGCTACGAGGATTTCACGCGCGATTTTCTACCCCTGAATAACGTCAGCCCTCAACGCTGGGCAAAGGTTGAAATGCTTGCTCAAGGCGCACTAGGCTTACCCCCGATCGAGGTATACCAGGTCGGCGAAGCATATTTTGTGATCGACGGCAACCACCGTGTATCCGTTGCCAGGAAATACGGTGCCACCACGATCCAGGCTTACGTTCATGAAGTTCCTTCGAAGGTAGCTATTACTCCAAACGATTCGATGGAAGAAATTATCATTAAAAGCGAACAAGCTCAGTTCCTGGAAAAAACCAGGCTGGATGTCCTCAGGCCTGGAGCCGATTTGCGCACAACTTCAGCAGGTCAATTCTTTATTTTAGAAGAGCATATCCGAGTACACCAATATTACATGGGGTTGGAATTAAAACGTAAAATCCCGTACCAGGAAGCCGTTACCCATTGGTACGATACCGTTTATCTTCCAGTGGTTAAGGTGATTCGTAAGCAAGGTCTACAACATGATTTCCCGGGTCGCACCGAAGCCGACCTATACTTATGGATTGCCGAACACCGGGCTGAGATTGAGCAATCGCTTGGCGATACCATCCGCACCGACCTGGCGGCAAACGACCTGGCTCAATCCAGGGGAAAACGGCACGCCAGGATCGCCGCCCGTTTCAGTGAAAAGCTTTTCGATGCCCTTACCCCGGACACCCTTGAAGCTGGTCCACCAGCCGGCGAGTGGCGGGAAAACATCGGGAAAAGCCTCGAAGAATGCTGCATGTTCTCGGATATCCTGATCCCGCTGAGTGGCGAGGAAGCCAGTTGGGCAGCCCTCGAACAAGCAGTCCTGATTGCCCGGCTAGAGCACTCCAGGTTACATGGTTTGAAAGTAGTTGGCAAGCAGGCCGAAAAGAACCTGCCTGAAAACCTCGCTATCCAGGAAAAGTTTGCTCAACGCTGCCAGCAAGATAATATTGTGGGGAAGTTGACGCTCTCAACCGGACCCATCGCCCGCACTATCGTTGACAAGAGCCGTTGGAGCGACCTGGTAATTGTCTCTCTATCACACCCTCCAGCGCCGCAACAAATCGCCAAGTTGGGATCGGGCTTTCGTGAGTTGGTACTGCGTTGCCCAAGACCGATCCTGGCAGTGCCCCAGAGCGCGTCCCCACTAACAAGGGCTTTGCTGGCTTATGATGGGAGCCCTAAGGCGGAGGAAGCGCTATATATGGCGACCTACCTTGCTGGGAAGTGGAAGATTCCTCTGACCATTCTCACTGTTTTCGATTCAACAGAGCAAGCAGAAAGTGTACAACAAAATGCAAGGGATTACCTGGATGGTTACGGTTTAACGGCGAATTACATCCGGGCATCGGGGAACGTCGCCAACGCCATCCTCATTAGCGCTCAAGATGACGCCTGTGACCTGATCATCATGGGCGGATACGGTGAAGCCCCGCTGGTGAATTTAATGCTCGATACCATCGTCGACCAGGTGATGCGCAAATCCCGCCTGCCTATGTTGCTCTGCCGCTAATCGGGTTGTTAAACTCAAAGATCGAATTCGATTTTTCGATATCGATAGGTATTTAAAATTGTTGTTTTCCCGAATTGGGTTTCGATGATCGTACTTGGATGATAATAATGGATATGTCCATGGATGTGAAAGCGTGGTTGGAAAACCTGGTCAAACCAGCGAAATGCCTTGATTCCCCGGTGAGGCAAGTCAAGCTGGTCATGGATACCCCAGGGAGGGGCATGCGTCACAAAAAGATCCAGGTATCGACCATAAAAAACCCGGTTATGAAATAAACCCGGAAGCAAACGAAAGGTGTGAAGCCACATCGATTTTTGGGAAAAATGGTACGGCCCACCATGATATTCCAGGCTGCCCGCGACACCCGCCAGCAATATCGGCTTTTTAGAAACAAGAGGTCGCTTTACTTTCCGGTGAAGATCCAGGCCTCCATGTACCAACGAACCCTCGAGAGCTTTTCCTTGATTATCGATCCTTACATGGTTGCCTTCAACATAATACAGAGGTTTATTAACATGGCAGACGACATAATCCAGATACTCGCTGGGCAAATCCCCACAGCCAATGACAAGGTCGACATCGTGGAACAAAACCCCAACTCTCGGGCTGTAAATTAGCGCATCGACTTCGTCGCTCAGGCTGAGTACTTTTATCACCTGGCTATTATAATTAATAAGTGATCGCTTATCTGCACGTACATTCCTATTTTTCTTTTTTGGAAGGATTGTCTTCACCGGCAGAGCTTGCTAAAACGGCTGCTGATGTCAGGCGTACCTGCCCTGGCGTTGACTGACTCGCACAGCCTGACCGGAGCTGTGGAATTCTATGACTGCCTGCCAGTCCGAGGGTATCAAGCCAATCTTCGGGCTAGAGCTCGCGGTTTCACCACCGGACGAGCTTGGTTGAGAAAAGTCCTGGACCTTTGGTCTTCCTGGCGGCAAATTCAACTGGATGGATGAACCTTTGCAAGATGGCAAGCTATGTACAGCCTGGAGAGGTTGTGCCATTTGGCGCCCTGGCCTCCTTTTCGGAGGGCTTAATCTGCCTCACCGGGGGTAAAAAAGGCGCCCTGTTCAGATTGGCTGCTACTCACCAGAGAGCCCAGGCATATCGTTTCCTGGAACACCTGAATAATGTCTTTCCCGGGAATCTTTATCTGGAGCTTCAGCTCAACGAGCCAGACGATTCCTCGATCTGCCTGGTACTGGCAGCCCTGGCTCATAAGGCCAGGATTCCCACCCTCGCTACCCATTCGGTTTATTACCTGGAACCAGGCCAGGCTGATCTTCAAAGGACACTCACAGCAATTCGCTTAAACCAGACGCTGCACGATCTTCCCGTGGAATCGCTCGCCCCAAGGACATGCCAGCTTTTTACCAATGGATGAACTCAAGAAACGCTTCGAGGCTTATCCAAGCGCCCTGGAAAACACCCTGGAAGTGGCAGAACGCTGTCATGGAGCCCCACCGATCGGAACCAAACATTATCCTGCCTCGCCCCTTGCACCCGGTATGAATCCAGATGATGAAATTCGCAGGAAGGCTTATAACGGCGCAGTACGCCTGTATGGCCAGGTCACCACGGAAATCGAGGCGCGGCTGGACCATGAGCTGGGTGTGATCCAGGAAAGAGGCTATGCATCGATTTTCCTGATCATGGAGGAAATAATCGGATTCGCGATCTCGCCAGGGCATCCCGACCGCATCCCGTGGCTCTGCATCGTCCTCCCTGGTGGCACACTGCCTTGGAATTACCACCCCTGATCCGCTTGTCCACAGCCTCTATTTTGAACGCTTCCTCAATCCTGCACGCACCACCCCGCCAGACATTGATACAGACATCTGCTCCCAACGGCGAGATGAAGTTCTAAAATTTGTCGTCGAACGATTCGGCGCAGAAAAAGTTGCCATGGTATCCACAATCAGCCGGTTTCGAGAGCGTTCGGCATTAAGGGAGGTTGCCAAAGCGTACGGGCTACCCGCGAAGGAAATCAACGAACTCACCGAAAGCGTCCCCTGGCGCGGCTTTGGACCACGTTCTCCGGAAAAAGGACCTAAACCTTACGATAGTTTACGAAGGAAATATCGCGATCCGCTCCATTCGGATATATTTCGAGATGCCGCCGCAATCATCGACCTGCCCGATCACCTTTCCGTCCATCCTGGCGGAATGGTCATTGCGCCGGTCCCAATCACAGACCTGGTTGCCACCCAGTCACCGCCAAAAGGAATTCAAATAACCCAGTTTGACCTTGATTCGATTGAGGCGCTGGGCCTGGTAAAACTGGATCTGCTTGGGATTCGCGGCCTGTCCGTCCTGGGCGAAGTAGCGGCCGTACTGGCAAAAAAAGCCCCGGACGCCATAGCCCCTCTCGAGGTGCTGGAGGGAATCCCGCAGGAGGACAGCCTCACCAGTGAAACGGTCCGCCAGGCGCGCACGATTGGCTGCTTTCAAATTGAAAGCCCAGGCATGCGGGCTACCTTGAAGGAAATTAAAGCCAGGAGTGTGGATGACATCCTGGTTGCCCTGGCATTATTCCGGCCTGGACCACTGACCGGGGGTTTGAAAGACGCCTTTGTGAAACGCCACCTGGGATTGGAGGAACCCGTCCAGCTCCATCCTGCATTGACGACCCTGCTTTCAGATACCTATGGGGTGATTCTTTACCAGGAACAAGTCTTGCGTATCGCCCACCAACTGGCCGGTCTCAGCCTGGCCGATTCCGACCTCCTGCGCAGGGCAATGTCGCATTTCGATCCCGGCAAGGCCATGCAGACCTTGAAAGAAAAGTTTCTCCTGGGAGCGCACGAGGTCAGTGGAGTACCTGTAGATACTGGCACCCGGATTTGGGAATTGATGGCTGCTTTTGCCGGGTATGGTTTTCCAAAAGCCCATGCAGCTTCCTATGCAGTCGTTGCCTGGCGAGCGGCATGGTGCAAAACCCACTACCCGGAAATATTTATCAGTGCGGTTTTAGCCGGAGGTGGGGGCTATTATCGTCAAAGGGTCTATCTCAACGAAGCACGCCGGATGGGGTTGAAATTACAGCCGCCAAAGGTTAACGACGCCAAACCATCCTTCACCTTGTCCTACGTCCATGATATCCCAGAGTTATACATGGGGTTGAACCAGGTGAAAGAACTGACTCATCGAACCGTCGAGAAAATCCTTCATGAAAGGCCATTTAACAATCTCGCTGACTTCCTGGCGAGGGTGGATCCTCGGCCTCTCGAAGCTGAAAACCTGGCCCGCTGCGGCGCACTGAGCGACTTTGGGAAGATACCGGCAATTCTACGCGAAATCAAACGGGGTTGGAATCGCAACCAGCTTCCGTTGTTTGCTGAACCAGCGACTCAGGATGAGGAATGGACGCTAGAACAACGTGTCCAGGCCCAGGAAACCATTTTAGGAATAGGCCTGGATGCCCATCCGCTTGAGCTGGTGGCTGATCAGTTAGGAGACCACCTTTCCACCGTCGAAGCGGCCAGCCTGGTCGGCAAGCAGGTGCGCGTCGCCGGAATTCGCCAGACCTGGCGGCGCCGAATCCTTCAAGACGGTCGTTTTGCTTATTTGATGACCATCGAAGACCTTGATGGAACCCTGGATACCTGGATTCCTGAAGGAGTTTATCGACAATCGAGAGCCGCATTGCAGGAGTCAGGACCTTATATCATTGAAGGCAAGGTAGAAATTACAAACGAATCCGAAGATCCGTTGCTGGTTGCCGCACGGATTTACCCAATTTCAAAGGCGTCAAGGTAGGTGGGAGTATAATCCCTGCCACTGAAACCCCAAATTCTTTCAGAAGGGACACCCTCAGCATGGAATTATTTCAACCCACCTGGAATTCCCTGGAACGCTACCAGGTTGCCGAATGGTACCAGGATGCCAAATTCGGAATATTTATTCACTGGGGTCTGTATTGCGTACCCGCATTTGGTAATGAATGGTATCCCCGGAATATGTACCTGCAGGGAACCCAAGAGTTCGAACACCATGTCCAGATGTATGGCCCACAGTCAACGTTTGGGTATAAAGATTTCCTGGATTCATTTACAGCCGAAAAGTTCGATCCGGAAGCCTGGAGTGCACTATTCAAGTCCGCAGGGGCGAAATTTGTCGTCCCCGTAGCCGAACACCACGATGGCTTTGCCATGTACGATTGTGCCATATCACGCTGGAATGCGCGCAACATGGGACCGCGCCGCGATATCCTTGGCGACCTGGCCAAAGCTGTCAGGGAAAATGGGATGATTTTTGGCCTCTCCTCGCACCGCGCCGAACACTGGTGGTTTATGAACGGGGGCCAGGAATTCGAATCGGATGTCCAGGATCCAAAATACTCTGATTTCTATGGACCAGCAAAACTGACTTCATCGACCAATTGGGCGGAATACGATTGGAGACCCCGCCCGGATGCGCTCTACCTGGAAGATTGGCTGGCACGCTGCCAGGAGCTGGTAGATAAATACCAGCCTCAGCTATTCTGGTTCGATGGCTGGATCAACCAGGTCGTTTTCCAACCTTACCTGCAGCGGTTTGCAGCTTATTACTATAACCGTGGTCTGGAATGGAAAAAGGAAGTTGCGATCAATTATAAGGACCAGGCTTATCCTGAAAGGGCTGCGGTTCTGGATATTGAACGAGGCCAGTTAAAAGATATCCGTCCACTCCTCTGGCAAAATGATACATCCATTTCAAAAAATTCCTGGGGCTACGTTCAAGACCAGGATTATAAGAATGCCCGGGATATCATTGGCGACCTGGTCGATGTGGTCAGCAAAAACGGTGTCCTGCTCCTCAACATCGGTCCCCGGGCAGATGGGACGATCCCTGAAACCGAACAGCAAATTCTCCTGGAGATCGGCGAGTGGCTGCGAGTGAATGGAGAAGCCATTTATGGGACACGTCCCTGGGTAAAATTTGGTGAAGGACCCACCGAGGTACCTGAAGGCTATTTTACCGACACGCATCGCCAGGCTTTCACCGGTGCAGATATCCGCTTCACGCGCAAAGGAAATACGATCTATGCAATTCTGCTGGCCTGGCCGGGCTCTCAGGCAGTCGTGCAATCACTCGGTAGCCAGGCAGCCTTGCTTGATGGATCGATAACGCAAATCGAAATGCTGGGTATCCCCGGCAGCCTGGCCTGGACACGAAATGACGAAAGCCTGGTAGTCCAACTTCCAGACGAACCAGCTTGTCAGCACGCTTATGTGTTAAAAATTACGGTAGGCTGAAAGTACGGCCTCCGGGAAAAAAACTTTAAGAACTACCGGGATTGAGGATTCTACCCGTCAGGATGTCCTGGAACGGACCAGGTCGACCCATTTCTTCAAGCGCGGCCGGTCTTCATGAATACGGTAAACATCCCGGTAGATAATCTCCAGGTTACAATCCCGGGCTGCCTGGACTGTCTCATCCACATCCTGGCGCAATCCCTCCCAATCCGCTGATTCCCCGCTGATCAGCCAGGGCTTTGGTTTTCGGGAAAATACCACCTCTTTTCCCAATTTCTCGCCCATGACTCGCTGGTCACACCACGGCGAAATCGAAACGGCTCCGATGTGCGGAATCTGAGACTGGATGATCTCCCAACGATCGTGCACCGGATCACAGCAGCCGTAATATACCTTTCCAAACCGGCTGGCGACCTCAGCGATGTATGGTAAGAAGAACTCCTTGAACATTCTGGGGGAGATCATCGTCGTTTCCTGTGATTCGCTCCAGACCCATAAATCCTTCAGGCGCACTTTGCCATCCAGGCGGTCGTTGCCTGCATAATCAGGCTGAGGCAGGTCGCTGGTGTAACCCGGGCTGCCGGATCCAACGATGATCGAATTGTTGTTCAAACCCAGCATGTTTTCGGACTCAAGCCACTCGTACAGCATCAGGCGATCATCTCTCAGGAAAGCCATCGCCTGGTGCACCGCTTCCGGCGCGTCAAACAGCCAGGTCAAAAGGTTGTCGTTGCCGATAAGTTTATACAGGTCGCCGGTCAGATAAGGCAGAAAACCATCTGTGCCCTGTAGTTTTACCGGAAGGATATCGCCAATAACATCTTCCAATAATTTTGCATGTTCGAGAGTCTGCTCCTGCTCGATTTTCCAGGTTCCATGTTTCAGGCGCGACACATCCTCAGGAGTTTTTATCGGATGGTTATAATGAAATCCCAGGTTCCCGCCCAGGTTGTCTTCCGCCCTGATAAAGGTTAGATCGACACCATAATCAGCGCCGGTTGTCTCCCACACTACCCGAAAAAAAGGCTCCAGGACATAATCATCGCCGATCTCCTCGACCTGCCGGATCACCATCCTCATGGAACGCTCGATACCTCGCAGGTACTCATCCTCGCAGGCAAGCTCATCCTCGCGGACATAATTCTCTACCGTCCAGGTTTCAAACAGCACCATGGGGCGTTCTGCCTGCAGGTCTTTTAAGGCTGTCCACAACCTCGCCCGTTCTTCCATGACCGGTAAACTGGCAAGCTCCATCCATCGGGTTGCCAGTTTCCGGATCGTTTCTCGGTCCTTTTCGATCATTCGCCCTCCGGATTCTGTGGATTTCCTTATTTCAATGCCAGGACGGCAAAACCATACCTGCCAAGGTTTACCGTATCTATGGTTGCACCGGTGATCAGGTTCTTGCCTCCACCTGGAACCTGGATAACCTGGTTCTCCTCGGTATGGTTGATGAGAAACAACAGGTGCTTTCCTTCTCCCACCCGCACGCTCATTTCAACGCCCGCAGGCAATTTAATCTCCTGGGAAATCTTTGCGCGCTTGAGTATGTCCTGTACCAGGCGGTCGTAGACTTCATTTTCGACGAAATTCGTCCCGGCAAAATACGCCCAACCACTCCCATACTGGTTGCGGGTCAAAGCAGCCATGCCCTTTAAATGCCAGGCATCGTATTCCAGCAAGGTCTCGGCTGTTTCAGGACTGACCCACTCACAGGTCTGGGATGCAGTAAAGCGCCCGGAAAACTCACCCGACCCCATCACAGGATAGGTAAATGTGCTGTTCAGCATTTGACCCTGCCCAATCATGCCCCAGCGATTCATACTCTTCGATGGAAATTCCAAAGGCAACACTCAACAGACCAGGAGGTGTGCGCGGATGCATCAGGCTGGTTTCGTCCTTTACACCTGTGCGGCTGTCCGCGAAAAGAATTCCACCCTGTTCAACATAATGAATTAAGGATGTGGCCACCTCATCCGGGAGGATGTACAGATTCAGGCGCGAAAACCACTTTATATGCGCTCAAATCATCCGTCGATTGGATGAAATCGACGCCGATTCCTGCCCGGAACAACGCCTGGTAAATTCGATCCATTGCGGAATGGTAGCTATTCCCGGCATACCCTGGCTGGATGCGCACTGCCCAAACGCTGTCGTAATCGTGAATGATGGCCACCTGTGCCTTAATCGTGGTATTTTCCAGGGCGTCTTCGATCTTCCTCAGGTCGGTCGCAGTTTGGGCAGCCTCCTGGTATCGCCTCAAACCTTTCCCGTCATGCCCCAACAATCCATGCCAGTACTGCTCGCGGCCGGCCGTGCACGCCCGCCAGCGGAACCAGACGATATGGTCGGCTCCATGGGCTACCTGCTGGAAGGCGATCTTTTCGATTTCCCCGGGTCGCGGGTTGCGACCGTAAGCGCCCCAGCCGCCTGGCCCGGACGTTTGTTCCATGATCCAGAAATTTTTCTTCTTGAGACCCCTCATGATGTCAGCGGCTTCAGAAGCATTGTAAGGTACCCCCGGTTTCCCCCAGACAGGGTAATTGTCCCAACTCACGTGGTCCAAATCCTCTGCCAGGTCGTAATAATCGAGCTCGTGGAACAGACCCATAAAATTATGGGTGACAAACTGCCCAGGCGCCAGCTGGCGTAGAATCATCACCTGGTCCCGTTGAAACCGCACATTTAACCAGGAATAGAAGCGCTGCCAGTCCAGGCAGGCGCTGGGGTTGTAGGTCGCCGGATCGACTGGAATCGGGATTTCAGCCCATTGACCGAACTTCTGTCCCCAAAAGTGATTGCCCCAGGCGCGATTTAAATCGATCCAGGCTGCCATATTTCCCTTCCAGCCAGGCCTGGAATTCCTTCTGGCAGGTCTCGCAGTAGCAGACCGGGTTTCCGAACTCGTTATCGGTCTGCCAGCCGATCACGTTGGGGGTGTCCTTGAAATGTTCTGCCATGGCGCGCGTGATCCGCTCGGAAAGCAGGCGGAAGGCGCCAGACGTAAAACAATTATTCTTGCGGACGCCCCAGGTGATGCGGGTACCATCTTTCTGCATCGCCAGGGTTTCGGGGTACTTATGCGCCAGCCAGGCCGGCATGACTGCGGTTGGGGTGCCCAGGATGGCCTTGATCTGGTGTTTATTGAGAATTCCCAATACATGGTCAAGCCAACCGAATTCGAACTCCCCTTCACGGGGTTCCATGTTCTGCCAGGCGAATTCAGCCAGGCGCACGACATTAAAACCAGCCTGCTGCATCATCTGGGCATCTGTTTCCCAGCGCTCCATTGGCCAGTGTTCGGGATAGTAATCGACTCCAATGTACATTTCTATTTCCTTTTTTAATAAAACATATGCTCCCGGTAAACGTCGACGGCATACCGGTATGTGTCATATTTGACGTTGGTGGAGAGCGAATGGTCCGAGGCAAAAACCAGGCGGGCTCCCCGCGCTTTCATCCCATCGATATAGTGACCCATCTCTTTCCGAATCAGGTCTTTATCGTTTGTCTCGAAGATGCGGGCGTCCAGGCCGCCAACAAACGCCAGGCGATCGCCATATTTCTCCGCAAACACAAAAGGATCGTTGTCCTTGGCTTTGCGCTCCATGGGATTGACCGCGTCAAAACCGGCATCGATGATCAGCGGCATGGCCTCGGCGGTGCTCCCGCAGGTGTGCAGGACGACGGGTAAATTTTTCGAATGGAAAAATTCGACCATCTCAGCGTAATAGGGGAAAATCAGCTTTTCAAGCAAGCGCGGCGAAGCAAACAGCCCATTTTTATAACCCATGTCTTCATAAAGCCAGATTCCGTCTGGCAGACCGATCGTATCAATCAGGTAGCCAAACGCCTTTTTGTAGAGATCGGTATAGACCCGGTTGTAATCGTGCACCCACTCCGGGTCCAGCACCAGGCTCTCGTACAGGGTCACGTCGCCCATGGATTGGCGCATGCATTCCCAGATGAACATATGCCCGTAATGAAACCAGCGATCGGCCTTCTGCGCAGCGAGGGTGTTCTTACGCTGCTCCTCGATATCGCCCATGCGGGCCTCATCCCAGCGGACGACATGCTCCCGGTAATCGCGCTCCCAGATTTCACGGCTTGTCATCAAGAAATCCACGTGTTCGGGGGTGCCGGATTTGTGTTTCCAGTATTTCAAGGCAGCCCCAGCCCCATTGCGCTTGATGGTCCAGGCGTCAGTCTCCTCGAGCAGCTCTTCGTGGTCGCGCAGGGGCATGATATCGAACCACCCCCCCGTCCCGACCATGTCAAAACCAAAGAACTCCCAGGCCGGGACCGGCTCTTCATATTCACCATCTTCCAGGGCTTCTTCCGCCATCCCGTCTTCCCTGAGCCAGCGGTCCTGTCCTTTTTTCTTAAAAACCGTCCGCGTGGGGTAGCCTTCGCGCACCCAGGCTGCAATGGTGTCTGCCCACGGGCTTTCCATCAGAGCCACCCGTTCTGGATGCCCACCTTTGCTTAATATATCCTTTACTACTTGCCGGGATGTTTCCATTGACTTTTACGACTCCTTTTCAATGTTTTAGCTGATTTTAACATCACTCTTCAATGGCTGCTTTCCGCTGCTGGGTCGCCCTCAGGCGCTCCAGGTCGAACTTGGGACTGCGGTCAAAGCGGTAAATGCCGTTTTGCTCCTGGAAAACGTCCGTTAATTGAGTGTAGCAGTAGCCGAACATGCACTCGTTGTCCAGCAGTGTCCGGCACAGCCCCTCAAAGCGCTGGTAAAACTCCTCGAGGCTGGTGGGTCGATTGCCGTATCCCCAGGAATCCTCCCCGGGTTTGACATCCGGGTTCCACCAGATCCCGCCAAATTCGCTCACAAAATAAGGCTGGCCCTGGTATGGCAGGGAGAACTGTCCCTGTTCATTCCGGTTGGTGAACGGCTTTCCCTGGCGAATGGGATCGACTTCCTGGGCAAATTTCTGCACATCCTGTTCATACGTATGGCAGTCATACACATCTGATTCCGCGACGCGGTGCGAATAGCCCGAGGCGTCCAGCACCGGGCGCGTGCCGTCCATGGCTTTGGTCGCCAGGAACATGCCACGGGTGACATCATCCAGGGCAGTCAGGCGGTCGTTGATGACCTGCCAGGTCTCGTTCAGCGGGCACCAGCCGATGATGGACGGGTGCGAGTAATCGCGTTCGATGCGCTTCCAGCCACTGGGTGATATAGGTCGCCCCCGGCTGCTGGTGCTCGGGCATGGCGCCAAAACCGCTGCAGCCCCAATCCGGGAACTCGCCCCAGACCAGGTAGCCCAGGCGGTCGGCATGGTACAGGAAGCGCTCCTCGAACACTTTCTGGTGCAGCCTGGCGCCGTTGAAACCGGCTTCCAGGCTGAGCTCGATATCGTGGATCAGCGCCTGCTCGCTGGAGGCGGTCAGGATGCCGTCGGGGTAAAGTCCCTGGTCGAGCACCAGTCGCTGGAATAGCGGCTTCGCCGTTCAGCAATATCTTCTGACCGTCAATGGCAACGCTGCGCAGCCCGGCGTAGCTCTTTGGCGCGGTCCACCAGGTACCCCTGCGGATCCAGCAGGCTGATCTCGATGTCATATAAAAACGGGTCAGCCGGCTGCCAGCAGCGAATACGTTCCGGCGGGATGGGCAGCTCCAACCTGGGTGTGAAATTCTTTCCCAGCGCCACCTCCTGGCTGCTGCTCCAGCCGCTGCCATCGGCAATCTTCACCTGCAGCATCGCCCCAACCTGGCCATGAGTTACAGGCTGCTCAAGGTAATCAGGCCGCGCTCCAGGTCCGGGGTCAGCCGCGGCCGGTTCAGGTGCATCTCCGCCACCGGCTCCATCCAGACGCTCTGCCAGATGCCCGTCGTGCGTGTGTACAGGCAGCTAAAATTGGCGTATTCGGGGCTCTGCTTGCCGCGCGGCTGGGAAATGCGGTGCGAGTCGCGCGCCCGCACCACAATCGTGAGCTCGTCCCCCGGCCCGGCGATCCCGGCCAGGCTGCACGTGATCGGGGTAAAGCCCCCGCGGTGCCTGGCGACTTCGATGAACGACGGACGTTCTTTGTCCGCATCCGGACGATCTTTGTCCGCCGGACGATCTTTGTCCGCATTGGCCCAGACCGTGGCGTCATAATCGACCGCCTGGAAATGCAGCAGCACCTGCCGCCCCTGCCACTCCGCAGGGATGCGCACCTTGCGCCGGTACCAGACGGCATTCATGAAGTCGGGATTGCCAATCCCGGACAGCGGCGACTCGGGGCAAAACGGCACCAGGATGCGCTCCTGGAGATCACGCTGCAGGAGGCCGCGCTCCAGGCCGCTGTCACCGGTATCGATCTCAAACTGCCACTCGCCGTTCAGGCACAGCCAATCCGGTCTCACAAACTGCGGCCGCGGGTATTCGGGACGGGGAATTATTTCATTCATATACAGCTCCACTTTTTCGTTTTCACTCATCAAAGCCATTCTGGCGAATCGTCTCCTGGTACCAGAAGGCGCTGTCCTTCCAGGTGCGCTTTTGGGTGGCGTAATCCGTGTACAGCAGACCGAAACGCTTGCTATAGCCTGACGACCACTCGAAGTTGTCCATCAGCGACCAGGCGTAGTAGCCGCGCACGTCCGCCCCCTCCTGGATAGCCCGGTGCAGCTCCGCCAGGTAGCCGCGCAAGAAAGCCACCCGCCGCGGATCGTGAACGCTCGGACGATCCATGTCCGCCGGACGATCTATGTCCGCACCATCTGACGAGACCTCGTCATCAAATGCTGCCCCGTTCTCGGTCACGTACAGCGGCAGGTCACCGCTGAAATCACGCCTGACCGTCATCACAGCATCGTAGATGGCACGCGGGGCAATCTCCCAATCCACGGCAGTAAATCGCTCTGGATGTTCACGCTTCATCTTTTCGCGGTCCACCAGCGCCGGATCAACCGAAACCCGGTTCACGCTGTAGCAGTTCACGCCCAGGAAGTCGATGGGAGCCGAGATGATCTCCATGTCGCCAGGTTCTGTTAAAGGCAGGGCATCCTGCTGCGCCAGCCAGTCCAGGGCAATCTGCGGATAGTGCCCCTTGAAGATCGGGCTTAAAAAATAACGGAAGGCTTTGGCTTCTTCGAGAGCGGCCAGCTCCTGGTCTCCTGGAACCTGGCGCATCGGGATTTGCCGCCAGACGTCAATAACGATCCCAATCTTAGACGAACCCATGTCCAGGCTGCGGAAAGCCCTGACAGCTTTCCCATGCGCCAGCAGCAGGTGGTGCAGCGCCTGGCGCGCCAGCTTTTCATCCGAGTGACCTGGCGCGAAATAGCCCGTGCCGTACCCGATATACAAAGCGATCGGCTCGTTGAAGGTTGCCCACAGGCTAACCTGGCTGCCAAACGTCTCGAAGAGCAGGCCAGCATACTCCTCGAACCAGCCCACGCTCGCCCGGTCCGGCCAGCCCCCCCGGTCTTCCAGCGCCTGCGGCAGGTCCCAATGGTACAGGGTGGCATTCGGGACGATCCCGGCTTGCAGCAGCCTGTCCAGCAGGCGCTTATAAAAATCCAACCCCTTCTGGTTGACGAGGCCGGTTCCTTGCGGCAGGATGCGCGGCCAGGCGAACGAGAAGCGGTAGGTCTTCACGCCCAGGCGCTTCATCTCCTCCACGTCCGCCTCGTAGCGGTGGTAGTGGTCGCAGGCAACGAAGGGCGTGTCTCCATTCGAAATATGGCCCGGCTGCTGGCTGAAGCGGTCCCAGATCGAACTCGCCCCTGCCGTCTTCGTTCCAGGCGCCCTCGACCTGCGCTGCCGCAGTCGCCACGCCCCACAAAAAATGATCGGGGAATTTGAGAAAACCCATGTGCAAGCTCCTTTATTGAGGTTCAGGTCGAGGGTCCAATAAGACGCCGTCGCTGCGCAGGCGCTCCTGGAGCTGCTCAATGTCCACAGCCCGTGTGCCGGAGCCTTGCCCGGTCGCACCTGGCAACTGGGCTGCCATCGCAGCCGCCGTGCCCGCAGCCTGCCCGCCGATCATGCAGGCGATAGTGTTGCGAGTGCTGCTGTGGGCGATCCAGTCCACCGACATCATCCTCCCGGCAATCAGGACATTATCCAGGCCGCGTGGGATCAGCGCCCGGTACGGGATGCCGTACGCCCCTGCATCTTTCACCAGGTACCCAGGCCGGTCGATGAACGAGAACAGGCCAACCTGGTCCTCGAAACGCTGCCCGGAGACGCAGTCCGCCTCGGTCAATTCATAATCGCAGCGGATTGCCCGCCCGCGCCGCTGGCCCACTGCCGGCGCTGCCCCAGCGGGATAGGCCAGCTCGCAGCCCTGGAAGTTGCGGCGAAAGACTTCCACCACCTCCAGCATCTGCCGCCGCAGCGTCGTCTCCGCTGCCGTCAAAGCCGTCACGTCCAAACCATCGTTCGGTCCGAAATTGATGCAGTTGCAGAAGGTCAGCTCGCGCGGGCGCATCGAGGTTGACAGGAAATAGCCTGGAGCGTTCTGGAAGTCGCCCCCCTGTTCGTGCAGCCTGCGCATGTCGATCCCCAGCCGGATCATCTCGGGCGATTTCATCCAGGGCTTGACGGCGTGCGCCATCTGGGTGATCAGCCCGCGCCGCTCCAGGTCCGCTTCCAGGGCCTGCAGATCGACGTTGACCATGCGGAAGGTGAATCCCGCCGGGTAAGCGCCTTTATCTCCAGGCTTCGGCACCTCGAAGTGCGCCCCGGCATAGGCTGCCAGGTCGCCGTCGCCGGTGCAGTCGATGAACTGGCGCGCCCGGATCAGGCTGCGCCCGGCTTTATTCCAGATGACGATCCCGACCACCTGTCCGCTGGCTGCCCGCACCTCGTCGAGGGTCGTGTGCAGCAGCAGGCGGACACCGGCTTCCAGGCACATCTCGGCCGCGGCGACTTTGAAAGTCTCGGGCTCCACCACCGTGATCATGCTGATGAAATCGGCGCCGCGCTCCATCGGCACGTGCCCGGCCGCGCCGCCCATCGCCGTCACGCGGTCGACCAGCTCCTGGGCGATGCCGCCGACCACTTTTTGGCGTTCGGCACCAGGCCAGGCGCCGTAGATATTATAAAAAGTGTGCAGGCCGGTGGCGCCGGTGATGCCGATACCGCCCAGCCAGCCGTTCTGCTCGACCAGCAGGGTTCGCGCACCGTTCCTGGCGGCTGCCACTGCCGCCGCGATCCCCGCCATGCCGCCCCCCACGACAATGACATCCATCATTTCGTATTTGGTGTAATCAACCATCATGCACCTCCATGTTGGAATAATATCATACCCCTATCCTTAAAAGTTTCAGGTTAAAATGATCGTCCAATGGACTCCCTGCACCCTCCCGAAACTGAAAAATACAAGCGCCTGCCCTGGAGCCTGGCGTCCATCGCCCTCAACAACTTTTTCTACACCTGGACCTTCGGCAGCTCCATCTTTCCCCTATTTCTCAGCGAGCTCGGGCTTCCCAAGAACCAGATCGGCTGGATCCTGTCCTTCTTCCCGTTCACCGGCCTGCTGGCGCTGTTTCTCGGTCAGAAAGTCGCCCGTTGGGGACGCAAGCGCATCTTCCTACTCGGTTACGGCATCCGCAAGCCGGTGATGGCGCTGCTGCTGCTCCTGCCCGTGCTCATCGATAGGGGCAGCTACCAGGCGGGCGTCCTCTTCCTGTTCGCCATCGTCCTGGCGGTGGCCGCCCTGCGCGCCCTGGCGGAGACGGCTTTTATCCCCTGGATGCAGGAGTACGTGCCAAACGCCGTGCGCGGCAAGTACGCCGCGGTCTCGACGGTCCTGACCACGGTCACCTCCATCGTCGCCCTGGCCGTCGCCAGCCGCGTGATCGAAAATCGCTCCGGCATCTCAGGCTACATGCTCCTGATCGGCCTGGGCGCCTTCATCGGCATCGCCGGCGTGCTCCTGATGGTGTTCGTGCCCGGCGGCAAATCCATCCCGGCCAACCCGGGTGGCCCCTCTCACTGGCAGGCCATGCGCCAGGCCTTCCATGAAAATCGCTTCTTCCGCTTCTACCTGGGCGGGATGGGCTTTTATACTTTACCGGCATTCATGCTGGCCAGCTTCATCCCGATCTTCATCAAGGAACAGCTCCTGGTGCCTGCCGACCAGATCGTGAAGCTCGAAATCTACGCCATGGTCGGCAGCACCCTCGCCAGCGTGATCGCCGGGATCCTCGCCGACCGCATCGGCAGCCGCCGGGTGATGATGCCCGGCTACATCCTGGTCATCGCCATTCCCTTCGGCTGGCTGCTGGTTTCCTTCCTCGAACCCCGGGCGGCCAGCCTGCAGGCCGCGATTCTGGCGGCATGCGGCGACTCTATACTTCTGCCATGGCGCCTTCGGCTCGCTCTCGTCCATCGCCAGCGTGCGCATGCTCTACAACGACATCATTCCGCCGGATAACAACACCCCCTACAGCGCCCTCTACTATGCCTGGGCTGGCCTGGTGGGGGGCAGCGGGCCGATCCTGGCCGGCAGCTTGCTGAATGCTCTCTCGGGCTGGCAGCTTGGTCAGGGCATCTTCGCCCTGGATGGCTACCGCCTGATTTTCCTGCTCAGCGCAGCCCTGTTCACCACCGCCGTATTCTTCTACAACCGCCTGCGGCCGGAGTAAAATGGGTTCGATGTTCAAGAAATGGGTTTTCCTTTGTGTACTGCTCGCCTGCTCGATCCTGGCCGCAGAGGCGGTTGGGCAGGCGGCGCCAGCGGAACGCATTTGGGGCGCTAAACCGCTCCTGGAGCACAGCCTGCTCTCGCCCGGCAGCCTGCAGGCGCTTGCAGGTGCCCTCAACTTAGACGCCAGCAAACAGCAAGCCCTGCACAGGATCGCCAGCCAGGAAGCCACCCGCCTGCAGGCGCTCGAAGACGCCAGCGACAGGATCCTGGCACGACCGGACCTCAGCCTGGCCGAGAAGCAGGCCTGGGTGCGCCGCAGCGCTCCACAACCGGCAGGTTGTCAGCATCCTGCAGGAGAGCCAGGAGCGGCTGCAGCGCCTGCTGGGTCCCGACGATTACCGCCGCCTGGCTGGTTGGGTCGAAGCCCGCTGGCAGCAGGAGCGCCTCGACCAGGCGCTGTCTCCGGCTGCCGATCACCCGGCCGCTCTCCAGCTCAGCGGCCTGCTGGCCCAGCCAGCGGCGAAGTCTTACCCCCGCAGCTTCGAGATCTGGGCGACGCGCTACGATTCCGGCGAGCGCTACGTCATCGCCCTGCCCGACAAGTGCCTGAAGTTTGCCAACGCCGGCAGCCTGCTCTGCAGTGACGGCTACCAGTACAACCAGAACTACTCGGTGGCCATCTCCTACAACGGCAAGATGGTGGTCGCCCCGGTTCTCGAAGTCCGGTCCCTGGAACGTAGACGACAACTACTGGGCGACCAGCGGCGATCCGCAGCCGCGGCGCATGTTCGCCGACCTGCCCCTGGGCGTACCCGCAGCCCAGGCCGCCTATTACAACGGCTACAACGGCGGGCTCGACCAGTTCGGGCGGGTGGTCAAGAGCCCCGTCGCCATCGATATCTCCTGGATTGTCTCCAAGGACCTCGACCTGCCGCCCGGCAACACGAAGGTCACCGTCTCCTTCCTGTGGACCGAGGGCTGGGATGCCCAGAAATCTGCAGCGGGCGAGCCGGATGCCCCGCCGGCTGCCTCCGCGAACATCACCTGGGCGACGAGCACGCCCAACCCCGACGGCTCGCTCGTCCACGAAGTCCAGCCCGGGCAGACGTTGATCGGCGTCGCAACCGTCTACGGGATCGAGCTGGCTGACCTGCTCAGCCTCAATAACCTGACCATGGACTCGGTACTGCAGCCCGGCGACCGTCATCTTGATCCAACCAGCCGCGGCAACGCTAACCCCCATCCCGACCTCGTCACCGACCGCCCAACCACCCAACCCCACTGAGCCTGCCCTGAGCGAAGCCGAAGGGCTAACCGTCTCCGCCTCACCCACGATCGAGCCCTCCCCGACCAGCACCCCCACCCCGGCGCAGCCCCCTCTGGCCGCCTCCCGCACTCCTGGCTGGATCATCATCGCCGTTGCCGCCGCCTGCCTCCTCGGCGCCGGCCTCTTCCTTGGGGCGTACATCGCAGATAAAAGACACTAACATGATTAATGTCATTTCGAACGAAGTGAGAAATCCCTGTTGCCAATTACAAAAATGAGGCTAGGCCGGTAATTGAAAGGCCGTGCTTATGGGGATTTCTCACCAAAGAACGTCGTTCGAAATGACATTAAAAAAGGAGTAGATTCCATGTTCGAAAAATTCGATATAACAAAAAGCCTTCTCCCCCGCGAGCGTTTCCACCCGTACCCCACCGCCTCGCAACGCTCCGCCTGGGAAAACCTGCCAGGCCAGTTCAGCCGGGTGCTGCTCGAGCGCGGCGAGGCCGCCCTGGGCTTCCAGTGGCCGCCCTGCCGGCGACGCTCTTCCTCGAGTTCGTCCGCGATGGCAACCGCACCCATTACGAAGCGCCGCACTTCGCCCGGCGCCACGCCCTGGCAGACCTGGTCATCGCCGAGTGCCTGGAAGACCGCGGTCGCTTCCTCGACGACATCGCCAACGGCATCTGGGCGATTTGCGAGGAAACCTACTGGGGCATCCCGGCTCACATCTTCGTGCAGAAAGCCGGCCCGGGCTTGCCCGACGTCAGCTGAGCCCACCGTCGACCTCTTCGCCGCCGAAACTGCCGCCCTGCTCGCCTGGCTGGACTACCTGCTCGCTGAGAGGCTGGATACGGTCTCGCCCCTGCTGCGCCCGCGCCTCCAGGCGGAAACCCGGCGCCGGGTGCTCGAGCCTTGCCTGGCCAGGGACGACTTCTGGTGGATGGGCTTTCCAGAGACCCGCTCTGTTAACAACTGGAACCCCTGGATCAACTCCAACTGGCTGGCGGCTGCCCTGCTCCTCGAAAGCGATGAGGTGCGCCGCCAGGCTGCAGTCCAGAAGATCCTGCGCTCGCTGGAATATTTCCTGGACGTTTATGGCGAGGCCGGCGGCTGCGACGAAGGGCCCGGTTACTGGAGTCGGGCGGCTGCCTCGCTCTTCGACTGCCTGGAGCTGCTGCACCCCGCCACCGCCGGCGCCGTTGACGTCTTCGACCAGCCCAAGATTCAAAACATGGGGCGCTTCATCTACCGGGCCCACATCCACGAGTCCTATTACGTCAATTTCGCCGACGCCTCCGCCACCAACACGCCGGATGCCGCCCTGGTCTTCCGCTACGGCGAGCGCATCGGCGACGCCGGCATGCAGGCTTTTGGAGCCTGGCTGGCTGACCGCACCAGCCCGGCGGAACGCCTCAAACACCAGAGCCTGGGCCGCCTCCTGCCGGCGCTCTTCCGGATGGAGCGCCTGCCCTCGGTCAAACCCGCCCAGCCCCTGCCAAAGACTTGCTGGTTTGACGATATCCAGGTGCTGGCGGCGCGCGAGCGCGAGGGCTCCCCAGATGGTTTTTTCCTGGCAGCCAAGGGCGGTCACAACGCCGAATCCCACAATCACAACGACGTCGGCAACTTCATCGTCTATACAGACTGCAAGCCTGTCATCGTCGATGCCGGCGTGGAAACCTACAGCCGCAAGACCTTCAGCCCGCAGCGCTACGAGATCTGGACGATGCAGTCAGCTTACCACAGCCTGCTGCCCTCCCTGCTGGTGGGGACGGAATGGCTGCAGCAGCTTCCCGGCAAGGAATTCGCCGCCCGTGAAGTTGCCTGCGACCTGGAAATTCCATCCCTGAGCATGGACATCGCCGGCGCCTATCCGCCGGAAGCCTGCCTGCTCTCCTGGAAGCGCAGCCTGGAGCTGCAGGGCAGTCGCCAGGTCTGCGTGAGTGACGCCTTTGCCTTCGACGAGGCTATCCTGTCACAGAAAGGCGGCCTCCAGGCGATCCAGCTCAGCCTGCTGACGCCGTGTTCGGTCGGCGAGGTGTCCACAGAACCAGGCGCTGACGGCATGAACCTGCTCGAGCTGCTCCCCAACGAGTTCCTCCCCGGCAGGTTATCCGGGAACTGCCGGCTGCTCTTCCCTGCCGGCGCCTTCAGCGTGTCCGTCGAGAGCGTGCCCATCGACGATGAGCGCCTTTCCCCGGTCTGGGGGGGCCGCCTGAACCGCATCCTCTTCACCGCCTGGCATCCGCCACTGCAGGGGAGCTGGCTGTTTCGTTTCCTGGAGGCGGACTGACCAGGAAGTTTTTAGTTTTTAGTTTTTTCTGGTCTTATCCTGCTGGAAACGAATCGATACGGTGGTATGAGGCCATCACCTTCTAAGCGCGCTCCAGAGCAGCCGCAGTGGGCGCAGCGGGTAATAAAGCCAGTACAGCCGCTCCGGCAGCCTCAGCGCCTGCCAGTCCGACTGGCGCGGGACGAACAGGCGGTTGGCGACCATGTAGACCCTGGCCGCCAGACGCTCGCGCGCCTGCAGATCATATGCCAGGTCATTCAATGCCTGCACATAAGCAGCCTGCCTGGGCCTCTGGCCGGGGAGCAGCAGCTCCTCCAGGTTGCGGCGCGTCAGGCGCAGCGCCGCAGTATCTGCCCAATAAGCCTCCTGCAACCCCTCCGGGAAGCGTGCCCCTCCGACCAGCTCCGCCATCTGCATGCCCATGGCCGCCACCCGCCGGAAGCCCAGCCGCCCCGCCCATTCCCAGAAAGCCAGCCAATCGAAATCCGCCTGGCTGTGGACGAACCACGCCAGGTCAAAAGCCCAGGCCAGCTTCTCCCAGCGGTGGCGGGCGCCGTGCAGGCATAAGTTCAAGAACAGCAGGGGCGGGCTGAAGGTCAAGAACTCAGCCTCAGGTAGCCTGTGTGGCGTGATCCCTTCCCAAAACTGCGCGTTTTTTAGCGGGAAACAGTAACCCGGCTCATCCACCGCCCAGTGCACCTCCAGGACGTCCGGCCCTGCCTGGAAGGAAAAATCCCGGTCGCCGCGCACGATCCAGCGCTGCTCCTGCTTCAGTAAAGGCTTCACCGCAACATACCCGGCCTCGCTCAGGGCTGTGTAGGCTGCCGGGAATGCATCCGGGTGCACCAGGATGTCCAGGTCGCTGAAGGTGCGCACGCCGGGCAGGGGCTGGTACAGCATCTCCGCCAGCAGAGGCCCGCGCAGTGCCAGCATCGCGATGCCACGAGCGGCCAGGACCTGCTGGACGTCCGCAAGCCGGACTCCCAGGCGGGCGCTGCGCGCCAGGCTCAGGCGGAAGAGATCCCGCGCCTCGGCCAGAATCTCAGCAGGCGCTGCGCCGGGCGGCAGTTCCGCCAGCCGGCGATAGAAAAACGCCAGCAGGCTGTGCCTGCGCGCAAACTGGCGGACTTGCTCCCAATCGATCCCCTGCCACAACAGGCTCTGCAGGTCGTCCGGGTCCTGGCTGCCCGGCCGCGCCAGGCGCAGGACCAGCTCGATTTCCGGGGAGAGCTCAGGCAGGTCCAAAATTTGCATCTTTGTTATTATACCGGGTAGCTTGGGTTAAAATAGGAGTGTTGCGGTATACTGCAAGCCATCACCCATCCAGGGATCGTGCTCGAAAAATGCTCTATACCTCATAAAGGATTGCTTCGCAAACGAACACTCCGTGTTCGCCCGCTCGCAATGACTGATTAAGGGCTTCGATCCTGCACGTTAATGCATGTCTCCGCGCTGTCGGAAGGGCGGAGCATCCCAACCGGACCCCATGTCACACCGCTCTATCTTGCGCACCTTGACCGGCTTCCTGCTCATCCTGGCGTTCCTGCTGTCAATCGCCTACACGCAGAGCGCCACGCCTGAGGCAGGCCCTGCTCTGCAACCAGGTCAGCCAGGTCGTTAAACTCCAGCCCGACGATCTCCTGAACCGCCTGCAGGATCTGCTGCAAGGAAAGGAAGTCCCCGCCTGCGCCGCCTACCAGCTCGGGCTGCTTGCCTGGAAGAGCGGGAACCTCGATGCCGCTGGCGACCTCTGGCGCCAGGCGCTGCAGGATGCGGCGTACCTCGGCCCGCTGCGATCGCTGGCGCCTAAAGATGCCGCCCTTGCCGAGATTGCCGTCCAGGCTTTCCCGGGACAGGCGCAGGCCTGGGACTGGGCAGCCGACGCCGCCCCAGGAGGGGACCCTGAGCTGGCGCTCTCCTACCTGCTGCGCTCGAGCGAGCTGCAGCCGCGCAACAACCTGACCTGGGAGAAGATCGGCAGCATTGCCGGAACCCTGGGAAAGATGGACCTGGCGCTGCAGGCGGTGCGCAACGCCTGCGACCTCTACCCCATCCGCAACGGCAACTGCCTGAGCGCCGGGCGGCTCTCCTTCCTCAAGGGCGACTGGGAATCCACGGTGCGCTACTACGTCCAGGGCTTCTACCCCGAGAACCCCGAAGCCTGGGCGATGCTGGTGCGCGCCGCCCAGAAGCTGGGGCGGGAAAGGGACGCCGCACGCTACCTGGCGCAGGCGCTTCAGGAATACCCCGCCGATTACGAGGCGTTACTCGCCAAACTACCCTGAGATGCAGACCACCTCCCTCCCTCCCGAAAACGACAGCGACTGGAGCCTCGTCATCCAGCCGCAGCGCCCCTGGTACGACCTGCGCCTGGGCGAGCTCTGGACCTACCGCGACCTGGTGCGCCTCTTCGTCTGGCGCGACTTCGTCTCGCAGTACAAGCAGACCATCCTGGGACCGCTGTGGTACCTGGTCCAGCCGCTGCTGACCACCCTGGTCTTCACCGTCATCTTTGGGAGCATCGCCGGGCTGCCCACCGACGGCGTCCCGCCGTTCCTCTTCTACATGGCCGGGACGGTCATCTGGGCGTACTTCGCCGCCTGCCTGACCAAGACCTCCGAGACCTTCATCAGCAACGCCGGCCTCTTCGGCAAGGTCTACTTCCCGCGCCTGGCGGTGCCGGTCTCGATCCTGATCTCCAACCTGGTCTCCTTCGGCATCCAGTTCGGGCTGTTCATCGCCTTCGTGGTCGTTTACATCCTGCTGGGCTACCCGGTGATGCCGAACGCCGCCCTGCTGCTGACCCCGCTGCTGCTCCTGATGATGGCCGGCTTCGGGCTGGGCTTCGGCATCCTCATCTCCTCGCTGACCACCCGCTACCGCGACCTGCGCTACCTGGTGACCTTCGGCGTGCAGCTCTGGATGTACCTGACGCCCGTCGTCTACCCCGTCTCCTCCGTGCCGGAAGCCCTCAAGCCCCTGATCCTGCTGAACCCGCTGACCCCCATCGTCGAGACCTTCCGCTACGCCTTCCTCGGCTCCGGGTCGATCAGCCCCCTGAACCTGCTCTACAGCCTCGGCTTCATGCTGGTTATCCTGGTCCTGGGCATGCTGCTCTTCCACCGCGTCGAGGCCACGTTTATGGATACGGTTTAATCACAAAATTATGTCAGTCATTCGCGTTGAAAACTTAAGCAAATCCTACCGCCTGGGCCAGATCGGCAGCAGCACCCTGCGCGATGACTTGCCCGCGCCTGGGCGAAGCTGCGCAAGCAGCCCGACCCGCTGCTCAGGATCGGCCAGGAAGACCAGGCCAACCGCCAGGGCGAGACCATCTGGGCGCTCAAAGACGTCAGCTTCGAGGTCGAGCAGGGCGAGGTCCTGGGCATCATCGGCCGGAACGGCGCCGGCAAGAGCACGCTGCTGAAGATCCTCTCGCGGGTCACCGCCCCGACCTCGGGCGTGGTCAAGGTCAAGGGCAGGATCGCCAGCCTGCTGGAGGTCGGCACCGGCTTCCACCCGGAGCTGACGGGCAGGGAGAACATCTACCTGAACGGGGCGATCCTGGGCATGAGCCGCGAGGAGGTGCGCAGGAAGTTCGACGAGATCGTCGACTTCTCGGGGGTCGAGCAGTTCATCGACACGCCGGTGAAGCGCTATTCGAGCGGGATGTACGTGCGGCTGGCCTTCGCCGTGGCCGCGCATCTGGAGCCGGAGATCCTGCTGGTGGATGAGGTGCTGGCGGTGGGCGATGCGGAGTTTCAGAAGAAATGTCTGGGAAAGATGGGGGATGTTTCCGAAGGTAGAACAGTCTTATTTGTCAGTCATAATATGAATGCGATTAAATCGTTATGCAAAAGATGTCTTATGCTCTCGAATGGTTTAATTACGAATGATGGAAATAGTGAAGGAGTTATTTACAGCTACTTAAAAGCTGTAAATTCCCAAGCACAAAATACAGGTGATTTAAATTGGGATTTAAATGTTGCGCCAGGTAGTGAATACGTGAAATGTTTGGGCATAAAAATAAAAAATACCCAAGGGATAACAACTACCTTCTTCAATTATTCGGAAAAAATAATTATTGAGTTTTATTATAAAGTCTCTCGACCTTTAAGGGGATTTATGCTCCAATCATCTTTCTTTACCATGGAAGGAATAGATGTTTTTCACACTACAGACTATAACTTGCGAACAGGTACACTTATTCCGGGGATGTATAAAGCTGTATGTAGAATCCCATCCTACTTACTAAATAATGGGTTGTATATTGTTAAGGTCTCCGGAAGGTGTACCAAAAGACAGAGCCCATTTTGGTCCATTTCAAGCATCCACTATTGAGATTTCTGAGGCACCATTAGGACCTTTTTCGGAGAAATGGCCTGGTGTAATATCCCCAAAAGTAGAATGGTTAATTGATGAATCATTACAAGAACGATACCACTAATAACATAAAATGGTTATTATTTCGATTTTCATTATCCAAAAAAACTAGAATAATAACTAGGGCAATAACTTGTCGGGGATATACGGATAATAAAAAGTTATCCAGACTATATGATTTAGTTCAGCAAACAAAAAATGTTATTGGCGATATAGTAGAAATTGGTTCTGCTTGGGGAAGAAGCACGGTTTTATTTGGTCTATCAACAAGAAAAAAAATTTTTTCTATCGATCCTCACACTGGGGCTGAAAATGACGTAAAGGAAGACTTTGATTCGTATCCTGAATTTTTATTGAATATAAATCGGTTTCATCTAGATAACCGAGTGAAAAGTTTTAAGGCAACCACACAGGAAATATCTGATTTGAAATTGTTGCCTGATAATATTTTAGCAAGCCTAATTTTCATTGATGGTTTGCATACATCAGAAGGGATAAAAATAGATTTAAATTTTTCCCTCCCCTTATTATCGCCTGGCGGTATCATGGTTTTTGATGATTTTTTTGAACCAAGTGTAATGGATTACTCCAATGAAATTGTACACTTTGTAAATGAAATAAAAGTCGATCTTGTAAGAGACACCGAATGTAAATTAGTGTGGTTTATAAATTCTATTTAACAAATGACAATAATCCGGATAATTAAAGATTGGGATTACCCGAATATATTACGCCAAACCCCAGAAAATAATGGATATTGGGAAGATTATCAATTTACATTAGATCCAGTCCAAGAATGTGACTTTTTAATAATTATAAATAAAATTCCATCTAAGGAAACTATCTGGTGTCCTAAGCAACATATATGGTCGATAATTCAAGAACCTCCTTCAGGACCTTACAGAAAATTACATTACGGACCAATTTCAGCATCAAAAGTCTATACCTCAGACTCCAGGTTAATTGGAAAAAGATTTCGCCATAGCAATCCAGCTTTACCTTGGCATGTAAATAAAAACTATTCTGAATTAATTGGTATGGGTATCCCTGATAAATATAGGGCTATCAGTTGGGTGACAAGTAATAAAACACAGCTCTCCGGACACCAGCGAAGGATAAACTTTTTAAACGCAATCCTCCCCATTCTGCCTTTCGATCTATTTGGATACGGATACAAACCAGTAACGGATAAATGGGGAGCCATTGCACCTTATAAGTATTCAATTGCTGTTGAAAATTATCGTAATCCATATTATTGGAGTGAAAAAATAGCTGATTGTTTTTTATCTTTCACAATGCCAATATATTTTGGTTGTTCTCGCATAAACCAATACTTTCCTTCTGAAGCAATGATTATTGTTGATATTAACGATCCTAAAACAACAGTAGATATTATAAAAACTGAAGTCGGAAGAGAAAAATGGAAAAAAAACTTGGATGCAATTTTGTATTCTAGACAATTAATCCTGGAAAAATATCAATTTTTCCCTTTTTTTGTTAATGAAATTAAAAAAAAATAAACTCAAGAATTCATCTAACTGTAAAACCAACCCAAATCTGATATTGAATTCAACATATCAGCCAGTTACAGGTCGGATCATTACGGGTGTAAAAAAAATATTACATCGCGTTTCTTAAATTCAAAGATAATTTTGAACACAAAGTCCCTGGTTGATTTTTATTCCTCCGTAAATCCAAACTTATGGAAGTCAAAAATTCAGGAATAAAAAGTTGCCTTGTTTTTCGGAACGGATATCTAAGTGACAGAACAGCAGACAGATGTGAAGGTCAGTGTAATTTTATGTGTGTTTAATGGCGAAAAATATATTTTTGAAGCTGTAAATAGTATCCTACAGCAAAGTTATCCTATTTTTTGAGCTTATCATCATCAATGATGGTTCTACCGATCATACTGAAGATATCCTCAACCAGTTTAAAGATCCATGTATCCGGATTATTAACAATCCTGAAAACATGGGATTAATAATATCGTTAAATAATGGATTGAATGCAGCCCAGGTGAATACATCGCCCGCCTGGATGCTGATGACATCGCTGAGCCAGATCGAATTGAAAAACAAATCGAATTTATGACAAAAAATCCACAAATTGGAGTTTCCGGGACAGATTATTATCTGATCGATGAGGCTGGTCGAAGACTAGCTGACCCGATTGGTCTCTACCAGAACCTCCCAAATTTACTTCGCTGGCAGCTATTCTTTACCTCGCCATTGGCCCATCCTACAGTCATGTTCAGGCGGGAAGTAATCAACCTATATGGAAGATATGATCCTGAATACCTCCATGCTGAAGATTATGAGTTATGGCTGCGACTCAGCCCATTTGTAAAGTTTGGTATTCTCTCTGAGCCATTAGTATCAATCCGGATTCACGATAATAATGTCAGCCAAATTCATGCCAGGGAGCAAAGTTACAATGCAACAAAAGCTGCGCAAAAAGCCATATCGGAATTCCTGGGAAAGGAAATTAATTTTGAGTTGATCCGTGGATTACGCAATTTCCATTATGTAATGGATTCATCTGAAGCCGTTGAATTAGCTGATCTACTACAGCAGATTTATAGAAAGTTGAAAAGTATTTGTATATTTACTGCTGGTGAAAATAAACACATCCAGAATGACATTCTTACCTGGATGACAGAATACTTTCTAATATGTCTGAAAGAACATTCCTGTAATGCCATTTTTATCTGGAAACAACTGTTCAAGATTAAACCCAAAGATAGCTTATAAATCTTTACTAAACTGTTATTAAACGTAGTTGGAAATACTTCCAGGTAATATCCCCATTTTTTTGTTAAAAACTTCTGATATTTAATGAATCTGGTATTTGACGGAATTATCTATCAAATAGCCCCAAACGGTGGTATCTCTCGGATTTTTACTGAGATAATGCCCATTCTATGCAATCTCGACTTGGACCTTGAAATAAAATTAATTCTCCCTAGGAATTATGTTGGCGTAATAGTCCCGAGTAATCAGCAAATTCAAAAATTTTACCGTCGAGAGTATAGAGAATATTATTGGGTCAATATTTACGTCCATGGCGAATATGGAAAAATATAATACCGTGGTTAGGAGATAAAATTCTCTGGGGATGGGTTGGGAATTCGCGAACCAGATATGGCATTCTACCTATTACTCAATCCCCAAGAAGTGGCAGGGTGCAGTGGTAACCTTTGCTTATGACATGATTTACGAACGTTTTAAAGAATCTTTCAACGGTCCTTGGGATGATGTAACCCGGCAAATTATTGCTGAATGGTCTACGTTCTGCAGACAAATTATTTGTATTTCTGAAGCAACTCGTCAGGATGTTATTTCGATTGCTAATGTTCCCCTTGAAAAAACTACCGTTGTTCATTTAGCCGCAAGCTCTCTCTTTCGTCAAATAGAAGGATTCAATCCGGAAAAAGTAATCACCGGAAAACCTTTTCTACTTTATATTGGCGAACGCACCCATTATAAAGGGTTCAATGATTTACTCCAGGCATATGCAATGTGGCCTTCTAATAAAGAAATCGATTTGGTAGTCGCAGGAAAGCCCTGGAACAGTCAAGGATTAACCGATCTTCAAGTTGCTCTCCTGATGGATAAAGTTCATCAGATAACATATCCATCCGATGAGGTACTTTGTTCTCTCTACAATCAGGCATTAGCTTTTATTTACCCTTCCCATTTTGAAGGATTTGGGATCCCCCTGCTTGAGGCAATGAATTGTGGTTGTCTGATCGTCGCATCCGACATACCCAGCACACGCGAAATTGCCGGGGAAATCCCCATATACTTTGAAGCAACAAAAATCGACAGTCTCCTGCATGCTTTAGACCAAGCACAAAAAGAAGTGGATCTTTTGTACGTAAACAAGCAGGAATAGCTCATGCACAAAGATTCTCCTGGCAAGAAACCGCCAAACAGACTCTTGCCGTCTACAAGGATTTATTCTGAATTACCGAATTGTTTTTTCGAAAATTCTCCTCCTCGTTCGGAAGATAAGGCTGGATCGCCTTGGAAATTTGCCTCTCTTGCACCAAAATTTCCCCATCATTTCTTTAAGAATCAGCATTATCACGCCTTCCTAAAACCAGGCTGCATCCCTGGAAGAAACCATCTGTTCGATGTTATTGCAAGGATAATCCAATCCGGAGTATGTGATGGTCGATCCTGGCAGTAACGACAGCAGTGTACAAATTAATAACCAATGGTGCTACTTTAATAGTAATGTGTGAACCCTGGTTGGTTATTGGGTTAGCGAACCCAAATGTGGTTTAATTTAAAATTCTTTAATCTTAATTTTCAATTGAAATAGCTAAAAGAAACTGGTGGCTTGTATACAACTTTTTTTCTCCATATCTCATTTACAATTTTTAGTTATCTAGCCCTGGCTATTTCCTTTTTCGGAATTGGGTGGCTCACCACAAGGATTTTTTTTCGCCCAGCAGCAGAGCCTCATTTTTTTTTGTTTACCTGGATTGGATGGGCGGTTTCACTTTTATTGATCCAGATAGTAAATATTTTCTATCCCATAAACATTTTCGCAAGCATACCTGTTCTGCTAACTGGGCTTCTCTCATCGTTTTTCTTTTTTATAAAAGAAGCCCGAATAAAAAAACCGCTTCCACCTTCCACACGGATTTTCCTGGTTATCCTGGCTGGTACAGCTTTGTGGGTTGCTCATGTATCTTTACATGCACCAACGAACAATGACAGCGGTATTTATCACTTCAACTCCATTCGCTGGCTGAACGAGTCGCCGATTGTTTTAGGACTTGGCAATTTACATGGCAGGCTAGCATTTAACCAGTCTTTATTTGCTTATGTCGCATATCTAAATTTATTTCCCTTGTTCAATCACGGACATAATATTGCGAATAGTTTTCTATGGTTGTTGCTGTTTGCAGAATGCCTGTGGGGAGTAATTAAATTCATCTTCATTAAAGTAGACGGTGATTTATACTCGTTACCAAAAATAACTCCTGTGTATTTTTTACCGGTCATCCTTTACATAGCCTTATATTCAAGGATTTCTTCCCCTACACCGGACAATACGTCATCTATCTTACAAATTCTGATTTTTATAAATTTCGTCCGTATTTTGGATACATATCCCGTCATCAGAATTGACAATGTGCTGGTTTTTTATCTTCTCATCCTATCAGCCACATCAGTTACGATCAAACTGAGTAATTTGTTTTATGTGCTTTCGTTATCATTCATTCTGCTATATTTCTGGCTCAAATCAATCGGCCGATTCAATTTTCATCCACCTAAACTGCTGGTACAAATATCCTTATTACCCATGTTGATTCTATCAATTTGGGGTCTCAGGGGATACCTCTTCAGCGGCTGCCCTGTTTATCCCTCAACGTTTGGGTGTATTAATGTGCATTGGTCAGTTCCGATAGAAGCGGTAAAGAGTGAAGCTGATTGGGTATATAGCTGGGCTCGATGGCCTTATCAACCACCGGAAAAAGTGTTAAATTCATGGGAATGGTTTAAACCCTGGTTTAATGCCGAAGTAATGGGAAATGTTCCTGGTTTAATCTATCCCTTGATCGTATTTGCCTCAGGAATGATCGCTTGCATCATCTTGATGATACAAAAACCTTCGACTAGAAATATATTTTTGAAATGGATCATTCTAATTGTTCCTGTCTTGGTTGGAATTTCATTCTGGTTCTTCTTGGCGCCAGGGATGCGGTTTGCACATTCAATTTTTTGGATACTTCCGGTGGCATCCACACTTATTTTCCTGGCGATGTATGAATCATTTAAGAAAATCTCATGGAGGATAATCTTAATAACCTTCATAATCGTGAATGGATGCATTTCCTGGATCCTGTTGAGCGATATAACCAGGTTTTTAAACATTTCACCGGGTGGGTATATGCCAATTCCATCCGAGCCTTTGATTGAACAGACCACATTTTCCGGACTTAAGGTTTTAACCCCTATCGAGAGTGATCGCTGTTGGGATTCAAATCTCCCCTGTACGCCATACTACAATGCAGCCCTGACCTTTAATGATGAAATAATATTCCCTGAATTTTTTATAAAATCCCCCAAAAATCCACTTTCCCCTTAGTAGCGAGATTTTACAAAACTCATCTAAACATGCAGTTTTTCTAAAACATCGCACTTAATAGGGAAGGTATATTTTCCAGAACTCCAAATTACCAAGAAAAAGCTTGGCCTGGGAAAACGGAATTTTATTGAAAATTGAAAATCGATAATTTACCCAAAATAAGTATAATAACTCCTTCATACAACCAAGCTCCCTATATCGAAGAAACGATTCGCTCAGTACTTTTACAAGACTACCCCAGCCTTGAGTACATCATCATCGACGGTGGCAGCACCGACGGCAGTGTGGAGATTATTAAAAAATACGAACCCCGGCTGGCATATTGGGTCAGTGAGACGGATCGCGGCCAGGCGCATGCCATCAACAAGGGCTTCGAACGAGCAAGTGGGGAAATTTTTGCCTGGATTAATTCAGACGATACCTACCAGCCTGGCGCCTTGTTGCAGGCTGCAACGATTTTTCAAAAAAACCCTGATTACAGCGTGATTTATGGAAATGTAAATCTGGTTGCTCAGGATGGCTCATTGGTCTCCCACGAAAAGCCTCCAGGTTTTTTACCACCAAAAATTTTCACGGACCACATCATTCCACAGCCCAGCTCGTTTTTTCGTCGGCGAGTTGTGGAGGAATATGGCCCCTTAATTGAAAATCTGCATTTTTGCATGGATTACGAATTCTGGCTGCGCATTGGAGCTAAAGAATTAATCGGTTATTTTGACCAAACCTTTTCGAACTTCGGATGCATGCCCAAAGCAAAAGCTCCAATCTCGATACCTTGCGCTGGGATGAAACTATTCAATATCCTGGACCAGCTATTCCAAAGAAAAGATTTACCCACAAGCTGGGTTAAAATATGCTGGCTATGCCAAAGGAGTGGTTCATTGGCATGCCAGTGTTGCCAATTATCTCGCTGGAAAGTATGAGAAATCAAAGGGTCTCGCAGTAGAAGCATGCAATTTTTCACAGTCTTACATTTCATCGAAAGCCTTTTCTTCATATTTTGTCGGCAATACACCTGTAAAAGTTGAGGAAAACAACCTGGATTTTTACAAGAAGTTCTTTGAACTGGTTCCTGATCATATACCTTCGAAAAAAAAAGCTCTAAAAGTTGTAATGGCGCGTTATTTTGCGTTACTCGCACTAAAACCTAATATTCCCCCTGGAAAGTCAAGAGTGTTCTCAAGAAAAGCAATATTTTTGGATTCTTATTGGCTTCAGAATCGGTATCTGTTAAAAAACCTTTTGCTCCCACTGTAACATCTTGAGAATTTGTCTGACCACCTGGGGGTTTCCGACCCCATATAGCAAAAGCATCAATGGCATCGCTGTTTACACCGTGCGCGACAGCCATGGCCATGGCGCAGTTGGGGCACGATGTCACAGTTGTCACCACCCATGCGGATGGGATGCCAGACTCATACACAACCGATCGAAGGTGTTAGAGTATACCAATCCCCAATTGGTAACATTCATTGGTATCTACATAAATCTAGATTGGTCTCAGTCGCCTCAGTTCGGTATATAAAAATTTGGGAAGTTGGCAAAGCCTTAAGCCGCATGGCAATCCGATTATCGCAAAAAAAACCTTTCGATATCATTGAAGGTGGGCCTCCCTCGGCATGGCTTTACCCGGAGCTCAGGAAGTTAAAAAATACGGAAATTGTGATGACCTTACATGGCAGTAAAGGATTACATCACCATGAGTTTCCTGGTCGCTTGAGTATATTTGACCGATTTTGGTGTTTTGCAGAAATGAAAGCTGCACAGGCGGCAGACTTGCTCGTTGCACCAAGCCAATATGTAGCCAATTTTTATCATCAAGAGTACCAACGATCCCCAGTGGTATTAGCGCTGCCTGCTGAGCAAGTTCGTAGGAAAGATTCTCCCGCATCTCCTGTAAAAATACTAACCCTGGCAGCCATCAGTCCTGGAAAAGGATCAGAAATTATTCTCGAAGCCTCGAAAGTCCTTTTAGGTAAATATCCGGATATCCAGCTTTCCCTGGTCGCAGCAGAAGGAAAGCCCGAATTTGAGCGTTTATGGCATACCTGTTCTCCTGGCCAGATAAAAATTCTCCCCTGGCTACCCCCAGAAAAATATATTGATCAATTGATCGATTCCCACCTCTTCCTAAGTGCATCGTTGTTTGAAACTTTTGGTTTATCCGTCGCAGAAGCGATGGCTTGCGGGAAGGTGATTTTAGCCTCGGATATCCCCGCACACAAAGAATTGGTTGGGGAGAGTGAAAGAGGGCTTGCTTTTTAAACAAGGAGATATGGTTGATTTCCTTGAAAAAATAGATTGTTTAATCACCCAGCCAGACCTTATCCAGAAACTTGGAAAGAAGGCAGCCGAATGGGCAGCAATAAATCTCAACCCAATCGAACTCACACGGCAAAGGCTAATTTATTATTCCTCCTTATTATCATGATTGGAAAAATGACCCTAAGGAAATCATGAGAATTGCGCTGTACCACAACCTGACCTCTGGGGGCAGCAAACGCGAGGCGTATGAACTATCTCGGCAATTAGTAAAAAATGGCCATACGGTCCAGGCTTTTCTACCATCAACAGCCAATGAAGAGTACTTGCCATTAGCGCCAGTTATCCAAAAAGTTAACACATACACTCTTGATGAAATAAAACCAATTAAGTACCGCATTCCTGGTCTGCGTAAGTATTTCGATTTCTTTCTTCTCTTGATTAATGCCCATCGATTGGACAGGATGACGAAAATAATCGCTAAAGAAATCGACGGTGGTGGATTCGATTTCGTCTTTGCACATAATGATCGCATTGTGCAAAGCCCATACATCCTAAATTACCTCAATTCCCCATCCTTCTTTTTTTGCGCTGAGATCAACCGTGGTGTATATGAACAGCCACTCGACAGGTCGACCGAACATCCAGGAGGTTATGTCGATCGGTTTCAGAGGAGGTGGTACTCGCCGAGTTCCTGCATGGTTGAAAGCGTTTGTAAGCCGTGCAGACTTTAATAATATTATGCATGCAAATTTTTTAATGACCAATTCGTTTTTTACAAAAGAAGCTATTCGCCGCGCCTATAATTTGCAGGCTGATGTGATTTACCTGGGCGTTGATCCGGAGGTATTTAAACCAATAAAGGCCGATAAACAGCCATTTGTGCATCTCAGTCGGTGCGATTACCCCCTTAAAGGGCTTTGATTTTATTATTGAAGCCCTGGCATGGCTACCGAGGAAACCAGGCCCAAATTGATTCTTGTCGGTAATTCGGCCAATTTGTTCGAACTAAATTTTCTAAAGGACCTGGCCAGTCAATAAAGTCATCGATCTGGAAATTTTTACAAATGTCTCCGATTGCAAATTGTGTGAATTATATAACCAGGCGCTGGCATTCGTTTACGCACCTCATTTGGAACCATTCGGATTAGCGCCCTTAGAAGCAATGGCTTGCGGGTTGCCCGTGATTGCAGTGAAAGAAGGCGGGGTAAGGGAATCGGTTGATGATGGCATTACGGGATTCCTCACTGACAGGGAACCTGAAGAATTTGCCAGTAAGCTTGAGATAAGCTCTTGTCTTCTTCACAGCAAAGGAAAATCATGGGATCTAATGCTCGTTCACAGGTTCTGGAAAAATGGACCTGGGAACACGCATATGCCCGTTTCATAAAAACCATTAATAAAAAAATGCATCCTGTGAAATCATCTCACTCCCTGGTTCATTGAGAAAATCCAGAATCCTTATCCTGAGTCTTGTTTGCACCGGTATTTCCACTGGATGGGGGATCGGTCAGGACTTATGATGTCCTCAAGGCTTTATCACCGTCTTTGATGTTTATTTTTTAGGAACCTATAATCCTAAAGTCGATTCATTACAAAAAATCCAGGCAGACCTGTCTTCACTGGACATCCAATATAGCCTGGCAGAGTTAACGATGCCAACAGGCACCTGGAGTAGAAAATCTATGCTATTCTGACCTGTTGCGTTATCCCCCACCCAGGATCAAAAAATTCTTAAGTGCTGATTACCAGGACCAAGGCACACCAATTGCTAAAAACCAATTTCGATCTGGTTGTTTCGAATACCATCCTGGCTGGACAAGTTCTGGCTCATGAACAAACTCCAATCCCGAAAATATTGGATATGGTAGACCTATTTAGCTTGATGCGCGAGCGGGAGTATAAAAACGAAAAATCGAAAAAGTTTAAAAAAATCTATCTCTACCTGGATGCCATAAAAACAAAATACTACGAAAGAAGGATATGGAATATTTTCAACGGATTCATTGCAATCTCAGAACCAGACAAAATTACGGTTTCAGTAATTGCTATCCCAAACCGGCCTGTCGCTTTGATTCCAATCAGTATGAAACTACCTGACCTGATTGCTCACGAAGAAAAAGTATGACCTGGTTTTTGTTGGCAAGCTGAATTACCCACCGAATATCGATGCGTTGTCTTATTTTCGATCACTGAGAATTATGCCAATCCTGTTACAACAACGTCCAGAATTATCAGATCGCAATTGTCGGTAAGGAACCTGATATCCAGATAAGGCAGATCGTTGACCGAGCAACCACACTTCCACCTCTCTGAAAATGTTCCTGATGTTATTCCGTATTACTCTCAATCAAGAATCGTAATCATCCCTATAAAAACTGGAAGTGGGATTAAGGTCAAGCTGATCGAAGCCTTATCGTCAGGAACTCCTGTCGTATCTACCTCAATCGGTGCTTACGGTATCCCGGTGAAAGTCAACAGCATTTACTCATTGCTGACACACCCGCCGATTTCGGAGATGCTGTTATTCGGCTGCTGGACGACCAGTCCCTGTCAAACCGGCTGGCAGCCGAAGCCAGGAAACTGGTCGAATCCAATTACGCCTGGGACCTGGTAAAAGTTTCATACGTCTCCTTCATCGACTCATTCGTGGAAAAACCGGACCGACAGGGTCATTTCAATCTCAACGCATATGCCGGTTATACACGGAAGGATACGATACTGCACATATTATTCGTAGAAGCCGGGTATCCCCATCTACATGGCGGAGGTGGTGCCGGCACTTACGTACAACTCACGGGTAAGGAACTTGCCCGGCGAGGACACCGTGTCAGTGTCATGGCTTCTTTTTGTGAAAAATGCCCGGCTTATTCAATCGATGAAGGGGTGAATGTATATCGCCCCAGGCTAAAGTCAACCCTTCATTGGTATTTATCCAAAGATTCCTGTGTTATCCACGTTTGCTTTAGCTTTACGATCCTTTGAATGGGGCTGGTATCTCTTCAGGTTTATAAACAATATTCACGACCGTGAGTGCATAAGTATTGCTGAATTCACTGAAGGCGCAGACTTTTTCCATGCGTTCAGGTCACCTTTTCCCATAATTTCCCACCTACACGGCTCGAGATACACAACATTTCGAATGTCCGGGAAACCTGTCAAACAGACAGATTGGCTCCAACGCAGGATCGAATTGTATGGGATCAAACGATCAGGATACGTGGTTTCTCCTTCCCAGGCGATGTTATCAATCGTTGAGAAAGAAGCCGGTAAACCTTTTAAGCGCACCAGTGTGATCCCTTACCCGTTGGATCCGGCTATGCTCGAGGAGGCTCCAGCGCCAGCAGAGAAACCATCAGGCAAGAAAGTGATACTTTTCGCCGCCCGCAATGACTTGGTAAAAGGTGCTGACGTGTTGGTGAAGGCAATTCCACTGATCATCAGCCAGGTTCCGGAGGCCGAGTTCTGGCTTTTCGGGTACGTGCCGGGACTGGGGGAAAACGCCCTGCATAATGCCCGCTTTTTCCCTTTCCTGCCCAAGAAAGAATTGTTCCGCTATTATCATGCTACGGACCTGGTTGTCGTTCCTTCTCGCTGGGATAACTCCCCAAACACTGTTTACGAAGCCATGGCAGCCGGAAAAGCAGTCGTGGCCTCAAAGGTAGGTGGCATCCCAGAATTCAGTCCTGGACCATCAGACAGGATTGTTGGTCTCTCCCGGAAATGTAGAAGAACTCGCCTTGGCTCTGGTCACCCTGTTAAAGGATAGACTCCGCCAGGGAAGGGATGGCAAGACAAAGGCAGGCAGCGCATTGTCGAAATCGCAGAATTAAATAAAAATGTAGATCAACGCATGGAAATTTACGAGCGGGTCATCGATGCACATCGTCCTCGTTAACCGCTGGTACCCGCCCCACACCGGCTGGGGAGGCGTGGCGGCCTACGATTACTACCTGGGTCATGCCCTCTCCAGCCTCGGTCACACGGTAACCGTGGTCGCCTCCCGCCTGGACGATTCCACGCCGGCCTTCCAGCAGGACGGCCCGGTCAGCGTCCACCGCCTGCTCGGGCGCGAGCACTACCTCCTGGGTCGCCTACCCCTGCTCGGCCGCTACGCCCGGCCGTACCTCCAGTTCCAATACAGCCGGCGGGTCGCCAGTTTCCTGCGCCAGCTTGAGAAGCAGGCCAAGCCTGACATCGTCGAGTTCGCCGAGATCAACGCCGAGGGCTTTAGCTATCTGCGCCAGAGACGCCGGCTGCCGGTCGTGGTGCGCTGCCATACCCCGACCTTTATCCTCAAGCGCTACTACACCCCTGCAGAGATGCCCTTCGATACCGCCCTCACCAGCCGCATGGAGCGAGCGTGCATCCGTGAGCGCGGATGCGCTATCCGCCCCTTCGCAGGACATGGCGCACACGATCGGCGCTGCCTGCGCACTCGATCCGGCCAGGTTCACGATCATCCCCAACCCCCTGGATACCGCCCAGTTTGCGCCTGCTGCCGGATCTGCAGCGCCACCCGGAGCCTGGTACAGGCATTGACGATCCTCCATGTCGGGCGGTTGGAGCGGGTGAAAGGCGTCGAGGTCCTGGCGCAGTCCATCCCGCCGGTCGTGCGGCAGTTCCCGCAGGCGCGTTTTGTCTTCATCGGCGCAGACCGCCCCGATGGCCAGGGCTCCACCTGGATGAGGCGCCTGCAGGCGTATTTCGAAGAGCAGAACGTCGCCGGTCACGTCCAGACTGCTCGGCAACCTCCCCCAGGAGGAGCTGCTGGCCTGGTACCGCAAGGCCGATATCGCCGTGGCGCCCTCGATGCTGTACGAGAGCTTCTCCTACACCTGCGCCCAGGCAATGGCTGCCGGCCTGCCCGTCGTCGCCTCCCGCATCGGCGGCATCCCGGAGACCCTCGCGACTGCGGCCGGATCGTCGAGCCTGGCGATGCCGCCGGGCTGGCCGCCGCCCTGCTCCGGCTGATCTCAACCCCGCAGGAACGCCGCATCCTTGGCGAGTCAGCTCAACGGCGGGCGTATACCTGCTTCGACGCCATTCATGTTGCCCGGGCGACCCTGGCTTTCTACAACGAACTCCTCGATAAAGGTAAGTCATGACTGTTCTTTCAAACTCCCTGACGCTGTTGACCCGGCCGTTGGGCAGGCTCAAGCGTTGGATCAAGATACGCCAGCTCGAGATCTACCAGCGCGCCGGTGATATGAACGCCGCCAGCCACCTGCTCTACCTGGCTTCCTTCTCAGATACACGCCTGATCCTGGAAAAGCTCAACGCCAGCCTCAGCGCCGACTGCTACATTGAAAACCCGCTGCTGGTGCACAACGCCGTTCACGACTACGCCAACCTCAGCCTGGGCAGCCAGGCCTACATCGGCAAGGACTGCTTCCTGGACCTGTCCGCCCCGCTGACGATCGGTGATCGTGTGACGATTGCCATGCGGGTGACGATCTTAACCCACTTCGACGGTGGTCAGAGCGCGGCTGCCGGATACTATTCTAAAGAGAAACTCCCCGTTCGTATCGAAACGGGTGCGTACATCGGAGCAGGGGCGATCCTCTTGCCCGGGGTGGTCGTCGGCACCAACGCCATCGTCGCCGCCGGCGCCGTGGTCAACCGTGACGTCCCCGCTGAGGTGGTGGTGGGTGGCGTGCCGTCCAGGGAGATCAAACCGGTTGGTTGACACTCAATCCAATCCAAGCCAGGCGGGTGAAGCCTGGCAAAAAACTTACCAGGACGGTTTACTGACCTGGTGCAATCCGGAAAAGACCCATGCCCCTGAGCTCGAGCGCTTTGCCCGCTCCGAATGGGTCCAGCGCATCTTGATCATGACCGGTTTGAAACCAGGCGCTCACCTGCGCGTACTCGACGCCGGCTGCGGCACCGCCATGTATAGCCTGAGCCTGGCTATCCTGGGTTGCCAGGTCGAGGCCTTCGATTACAACCCGCAAGCTGTGGAGATCGCCCACCAGTTGGAAGCCTCAGACCGCGCCAGGCCTGGCCTGACTTGAAAATCAACATATCGCTGGGAAATATCCTCGATATCGCCTTCCCCGACCAATCGTTTGACCTGGTGTTCAACCAGGGTGTGCTCGAATACTTCTGCGACCCCGCTGAGCGCCAACTCGCTTATAGCGAGCTCCTGCCGCGTCGCACGCTCCGGCGGGCAGGTCAGCCTGATACTGCAGCACACCGGGCACCCCTTTGGGAAAACCTGGCGCAGACTGGGCTGGGAGGGATACACCCGCCAGCCGACAGTCCGGACGATTACGCCAAGGATTTTAGAAGAAGAGCTGGCACAGGCTGGACTGCAGCAGGTGCGCATCGACGGCATCCAGCCCTGGCACGCCTTCTTTTTCTACCCGCCGTGGCACCAGCGCTGGAAGTGGTCGCACCAGCTCGTTTACCTTACCGGCAGGTTCCTCGACCGTTTCATTCCCTTGCCGCTCCGCCTGCGCGCCAGCCTGGGCCGGCAGATCCTCGGCGTGGGACTCAAGCCGTGAAAATCGCCTTCCTGCATTTCTGGACCCTGCGCCTGCACCGCGGGGTGGAAACCCTGACCCTCAGCCTGGCCAACGAGCTGGCCAGGGCCGGGATCGATACCAGCCTGGTCACTGCCCGCAGGACCCTCGAACCGCTGGTCGTCCCGCATCCGGCAGTGCACCTGTACGAGCTGCCTACCTTCCGCTACTTCGAGACGCTGACCATCGTGCCCTTTTACACAGGCATTTTATTAAGCCAGAAGTTCGATGTGGTCGTGACCTTCTTCGCCGATTACGGCGAGGGGCTGCCGCTTTGTCTTTCGAAACCGCTACGGAAATACCGGCACGTGCTTTACCTGACTTTCCCTTACGAGAGCGCACCGCACCGCTACCGCGCCTACCAGCGCTGGGGCTGGTCGCGCAGCGCCGACCTGGTCCTGGCGGACGCCGCCTACACCGCCCGGGTTGGGGAGCAGTTCCTGGGCAGGCCGGTGCAGGTGCTGCCCAGCGGCACCGATCCCCAGCGCTTCCGGCCTGACCCGGCAGCGCGAGCCGAAATGCGCCAGCGCCTGGGATTCAAAGAAGGCGACGTGGTGCTCTTGAATGTATCGGCCTTGGAAGAGCGCAAAGGCACCTGGCGTGTCATCGAAGCCCTGCCGGAGCTGAGTCGACGTTGCCCGACCGTGCGCTACCTGGTCATGGGCAAAGGGGAGCAGGAGCCAGACCTGCGCAGGCGGGTCCAGGAGCTCGGGTTGGAACGGGTGGTCGTCTTTGGCGGTACCACCCCCAACCTCCCGCCGTACTACAACGCGGCCGATGTCTTTGTGATGCTTTCGGATTCCGAGGCCGGCTCGGTAGCGCTGCTGGAGGCCATGGCCAGCGAGCTCCCGGTCGTCGTTTCCGACGCCGGAGGATTCCGCGAGGTGGTGGACGACGACAGCGGCTGGTTTAGCCCCCTCGATAACCCCGGCCTTCTGGTCGAGTTGCTCGCAGGAGCCGTTAATAACCCAAGTGAACGAGAATCGTAAAGGCAGGGCTGCCCGCCAGCAAGTCATCGCCAGGTATTCCTGGTCCAGCCTGGCAAGCCAGCTCAATCAAATGTTATCAACCGTTGTATAAACGTTTCGTATATATTTTCACAATTTCTGCATCAAACTGGGTAAGGGAAAACGTTACTCCATTAACACGTAGTGATGAGATCACCAGACAGTAGGTGGGTATAAAGGAAATTTCGTGATGAACAGTGCTACGAGGCGGTTTGTAACACAATGGAAATTTGAGATACTGATCGGCGGATTAGTATGGTTGGTCTATTTCGTCCACGTTGTACCTGGAGGCGGTGTCAACCCTAACCGCTATTTCGACCTGACTCACAGCATTGTCAACCACAAGGTTCTTAACATTGATGAATACCAGGAAAATACAATCGATAAGGCTTACAAAGACGGGCATTATTATTCAGTTGGCCTGCCAGGCCCCAGCCTGGCAGCCATCCCAGCGTATTTTGTTTTTAAGGCTATCTATTCTCTGCTTCCAGATTCCTGGCTTGAGCAAATAAGTACCGTACAGTCCTATAAACAAGGCACATCCGGTTTCTATCTTCAAGACACCACAGACTTTTTCTTGTCCACAGATCTGGCTGACATGGTTTGTATTATCGCTGGTTTCAGCCATAAGCATAACCATTTTGTATCGTCTACTACAAAAAGTTACTGGCTGTTCATCCCAAACAGCGTTGTTGACTGCACTGGTGTATGCATTCGGGACTCCGATATTTTTCTATTCAACCACGTATTTCAGTCACGTTTTTTCCGCTTCGTTGATAATCGTATGTTTATATTTATTATGGAAACTCGAATCGCATATAAACGATGGTTTACTTTTCGGGTTGGGTTTTTTCTGCGGTAGCATGCTATTATTTGAAACGCAAGGAATCCTGGTGTCGGGATTATTCGTTTTTTACTGTATAGCTCGTTGGGGATGGCGCGTGTTACCATTCTTTTCTTTAGGAGCCGTTTTACCTATCCTCTTCCTCCTGACATACAACACGCTCGCATTTGGCCGCCCTCTGGTTTCCGCCTACCAGTACATTATCCCTGAAAATTTCGATCAATACCACTCCGTTGGATTTTTAGGATTTACTCTACCAAGGCTTGACCGCCTGTTTGGTTTGACATTTTCCCTGCAAAGAGGCTTGTGGATCTATTCGCCCGTCTATCTCTGTGCCATCCCGGGTATATATTTTTCGTATAAAAAGAAAAAAAACCTGCCATTTTTAACATTGTGCCTGACAGCATTCATTTTGCTTTTTCTCTTAATCGCTTCATATGAAGGCTGGGATGGTGCTGCGGCTTTTGGACCGCGCCAAATCCTTCTGGCTATGCCATTTCTGACGTTTTTCCTGGCCAACGGGCTTGAAATAATTCCTTTTTTCGTCAGCCTTCCGTTGGCCTTCCTTTCGATCGTCAACAACTGGCTTGGATCCCAATTCGGTTTCGCCAATGATGTGTTCCAGCACTGGCGTACTTTCATTTCTACCGGCTTTACTTTACCGGTTGTCTTGGCCATTACAGACCATTCAACAGGCCAAAATTGGTTATTACAAGTCGTTAGCAATTTTAGGTGGGTGGTTAACCTGGCATACTTCATTATGGTAGCTGGAATAATAATAATCTTCTGGCGTTTGTCTCAAACACATAAAAATTAGAGCTTGAATTTTGCGATCATTCTCCATAGATTAAATATTTTGCTGTTCCCAATCATTATCATTGGTAAATTGAAACAATCTTCTTCCAATCAAATGCCGTGGTCATGAATACAGTTTCAGTCTTGCTGTGTACGTATAATCGGTCAAAACTGCTCGAACAGGCTTTAACGTCCCTGGTTATTGGGACCTATTGAAAAACCTGATCAGGTAGTTGTCGTAAATGGTGGCGATGGCTCTGCTGACCAGATTGTCCACCAGTTTCAAAGTAGTATCCAGGTTGAGATCGAACTCATCAAAACAAAGAACAAGAACCTGGCTGCCAGCCGCAACGTCGGGCTACCCCACTGCAACGGTGACATAATCGCCATGACCGACGACGATGCCGAGGTCTTCCCCGACTGGGTGACCCAGATGAAGCGCCTGCACGCCGAACATCCGGACGCCGGCGCCATTGGCGGACCGGTCCTGGGCACGAACACCCACACGCTGGTCGGTAAAGTTGCCGACCAGATCACCTTCCCCTCCTGGCCAGAACACGCGCCGCGTGCGCACGCTGCCGGCGTGAACATTTCGTATAAAAAACACGTCATCGACCAGGTCGGTCCGCAGGACGAGTCGCTTTTCCGCGGCGAGGACGTCGATTACAACTGGCGGGTGCAGAAGCTGGGCTATTCGATCCTCTACGACCCGTCTGTCAGGGTCTACCACCACCACCGCCCCAACGTGAAAGGCTTTCTGAACCAGCATTACATGTATGGGCGCGCCTACTACCTGGTGCGCAGGAAATGGCCCGAAATGTACTGCGTCTACCCGCACGGCTTGCGCAGCGGGAAAGACTTTCTGAAAGCGCTCAACTTCCTGGCTGCGCTGGCTTACCAGCCGTTCCTGACCGCCCAGCAGATTCCCGCCGTCGCCGACCGGATCAGGGCGCTGCCGCTGCTGTTCGCAGCCGGCTTCGCCTGGAAGGGCGGTATGGTTGCGGAAAAACTAAGGCCCACTCGTTCGGAGGCCAGCTAGCTTGCGCATCCTGTTGTTCCCGGCCTCCTACCCGCCGGTCCTGGGCGGCCTGCAGACTGCCAGCAATGAGCTGGCACGGCAATTTCAGCAAGCCGGTCACGAAGTGCGGGTGGCGACGCAGCGCTACCCGCGCAGGCTGCCCGCCAAGGAGGTCATGCACGGCATCCCGGTGCGGCGCTGGCTGTTCCTGAGGCCGGAGATCGCCCACCTGCGCCGCCTGCGACCCGACCTGTTCTTAGCCGGCTTGTATTATTCCCCCGTGGTGACCCGGCAGATGGAGGCCTATTTTAATGAATTCCGGCCTGAGGTCGTCAACGTACATTTCCCGGACGAACAAACGCCTTTTGTTCTAAAAATGCGCCAGTCTATCCCGTTCAGGCTGGTCGTCTCTTTACACGGGCATGATGCCGGGCGCTGGCGAGCCGGTGACGTCGTAAAGTACCGGAAATCCAACCATTTCAAACGATTTCTGGGGATCATCCGTTCAGCGGATGCCGTCACAGCCTGTTCATCCAATCTTCTAAATGAAGCCACCCGTCTCTGCCCGGAGATTTCATCCAAAGGCCTGGTGATCCCCAATGGCATCGACCTGCTGCGGTTCACGGAGAAGGCTATCTTTTCTCACCCACGCCCTTACGTTCTGGGCTACGGCAGGTTCAATCCGGTCAAAGGATTTGACTTGTTGTTAGAGGCTTTCGCACAGGCTGCTCGCGACCTTCCCGGCATCGATCTGATATTGGCAGGAGATGGTCGGGAAAAGGAAAATCTGCACCGGCAAATTACCAACCTGGCAATTGCAGACCGGGTTCATTTTTTTGGACAGGCTTCACCGCCAGAGATCGTCCGGCTCTTGAATGGCTCACGCCTCGTCGTTGTTCCATCGAGGTACGAGTCGTTCGGCCTGGCTGCCCTGGAAGCCATGGCCGCCGGCAAGCCGGTCCTGGCGACGCGTGTCGGCGGCATCCCCGAATTCCTGCCTGAAGAGGGCAACATGCTGGTTTCTCCGGACGTGGATTCGATCGCCAGGGGGCTGGTCCAGATGCTAAAGACTCCGCAGGGATTATCCGGAGTTCCTTCAAACCGCCTGCAGGCTGCCCGGTTTACCTGGGAGCAGGCAGGTGAAAAATACCTGGATATCTTCTCGAGGGTCTCCCAGGTCGCAGGTATTATCTCCGGTGAATCAATCCTTGACTGAATCTCTCACGATCATTATCCCTGCCTACAATGAAGCTGAAATCCTGGCGAACACCACCCAATCCATCCTGGATGAGCTATCAAAGGCCTGGACCGGCGGGGTGGAAATTATTATCTGCGAAAATGGGAGCCAGGACGATACCCTCAGCATCGCCCATTCGCTGGCCAACCACTGGAGCCAGGTCGCCGTCGAATCCCTGCCGGCTGCCAATTACGGCAATGCCCTGCGCCACGGCATCCAGTGCGCCAACGGCGAAGTGATTGTTATCTTCAACGCTGATTTTTGGGACATCCCCTTCTTGATGGTTGCGATGAGCAAGATCGAGGATTTTGATGTCATCATTGGCTCGAAGAACCTGGACAGGGACTCCGACCGGCGTGCCTGGAACCGGCGCTGGATCACGATGTCCTTCAACTCCCTGCTTAAAATCCTTTTCGGCTACCCGGGCAGCGACACCCATGGCATCAAAGCGATCCGTGCCGGTGCTGCCAGGGAGCTGGTCAGGGAGTGCCAGACCAGCGGCGAGCTGTTCGATACCGAGCTGGTGCTGCGCGCCCACCAAAAAGGACTGCGCATCCTGGAGATCCCGGTGCAGGTTTCCGAGCTGCGCCCCAGCCGCTACGGCCTGCTGAAGCGTGTTCCAAAGACCCTGCGCGACCTGTGGATCCTATATTATTATCTGAAGATCAAGAAATAAACCGCAGATTGCCTGCAAAGATCGCAGGTAGCGCAGATGAATTTTTTGATTATTTATACTAATCAGCGTAAATCGGTGAAATCTACGGTTACAAAATTCAATGACAAAATCCATTCTACGGTTTCTCGTTGACCTCCTGATTTGGATCGCCTACAAGGCCTATAAAGCCGAGGGGATCAACGCGCTGCTATTGATCCTGCCGGCGAAGATGATCGTCCCCCTGCTGAGGCGTCATGGCGCCAGCATCGGCGAGAACCCGGAGATCCATTCGCCCCTGATCATCCACAATGCCAGCGAGGAGCCCGGCAGGCATTACGCCCACCTGCAGATCGGTTCGGAGTGCTATTTTGGGCGCGACGTGTTTTTTGACCTCAAGGATCACATCACGATCGAAGATCAAGTGACCGTCTCCATGCGGGTGACCTTCATCACCCACACCGACGTGGGAAAAAGCCCGCTGTCAGGGGTGCTGCCGCCCTCGCATGCGCCCGTGACCATCCACCGCGGCGCCTACATCGGCGCGGGTGCGACGATCTTGCAGGGCGTCGAGATCGGCGAGCAAGCCATCGTCGGCGCCGGCGCCCTGGTCGACCGCTCCGTGGCTGCCTTTTCCGTTGTCGCCGGAGTCCCGGCCAGGCCGATTCGCAGCCAAATATCCAATGACAGGGAAGCCTGAGCGACCATGATATTCGGATTAGAAATTTACCAGGTCTTGCTGATTGCCTTTATCCTGGCAGCAGCCCTGACGACCCTGGCCACCGGCAAGGACGGCATCCGCAACGGCTTCCTGTTCTTCATCGCCAGCCTCAGCCTGGGCTACCGCAGCGCCTACCTGACGGATGCCATTACCCTGCATCCAGCCGAAGTATTGATCTGGTTCCTGTTCTTCCTGTACATTTTCTTGCGCCGCAGGTTCGAAGTAGAAAACCGGCCCATATGGCTGCCAACCTGGCTTAAACTGTTAATTCCCTTCTGGCTGCTGGCATGGATCATTGGACTCTCCGCCAACCGTTCCTGGCAGTGGATGCTCCAGGAATTGAAGAACTTCCTGGTGCTGCTGCCTCTGTTCGTGGTTGGGCATCACATTCTCTCGGAGCGCCGCAACTGGCCGCCCGTGCTCCTGGCTTTTTTCCTGACCGGCGCCTGGATCGGGGGCCTGGGCTTGCTTGAATATTATTTCCCTGGCGTCTTCGGAAGCATTCCAGGTTTTGCGGCGGATCCCGTGGCGCGTGCCACCCTCGAAGGTTTCTCACGTGCCACATTTTCCTTTTATGGCTCGCCCGTGGCCGTCTTCCTTCTGGCCAGTCAGCCTACCGCTGGTGAACGCCCTCTGGGAGTTTTACCCGGATAAACGGCAACGGCTGCTGTTGGTGCTGGCGGCTGCAGCCCAGGTTGGCGGCATCTACATCGGTGGTTATCGCAGCATTTGGATCGTGATGATCTTCGAGATATTTTTATGGGTGATCCTGCGCCTCGGCCTGGTGCCGGGATTCCTGGCCCTGGGAATATCCGTACCGCTGACCGCTGCCCTCTTTCCCCAGGTCGCCGAGGAGCGGTTGATGACCCTGCTGCTGGCAGCCGAAGGCGTGTCGGTCGAATCCTCCGCTGCCAAGCGCATCGCCCGCGGCGAGGAAGCCTGGGCAAGCACCCTGGCAAGACCCCTGGGCAGCGGCTGGTCCAGCTCGGGCTGGGTGCACAACGATTTCCTGCAGATCTCAGTCGGCCAGGGCATCCTGACTGCCCTGATTCTGGTTATCGCCTGGCTGCGTAACAATATCCTGCTCCTGACCAGCATCTTCCGGCTGCGCAAGCAGAAGAGCAGCAGCCGGCTTGCCGAAGCGCTTCTGATCGTCCTGGCCGCCAGTGGTGCGGTCATGGTCTTCCAGGGCACCACCTGGCTGGTCTTCACGGCGCTCCCGATGTGGTTCGCCTGGATGCTGGCGGATGTCTGGCTGCGTGAATCGCCCTCGTTCGAGCCCGCCGTCGAAGTGGAGTCCGAATCTGTGGAGCTACCCCCATGGGGCAAAATCCCAGGCCAGCCATAAGCGTGCTGCTGCCCACCTATAACGCCGCCGGGCTCGTGCGCGAGACCCTGCGGTCGGTCTCCTGGGCGGACGAGATCCTGGTCGTGGATTCGTTCAGCAGCGACAGCACCCTCGAGATCTGCCGCGAATTCAATGCCAGGATCATCCAGCATGAATATGCGAACTCAGCCAGGCAGAAAAACTGGGCCCTGCCGCAATGCACGCACGAATGGGTGCTGCAGATCGACACAGACGAAGTCCTCGAGGTTGGCTTGCAGGACGAGATCGCCGCCCGCCTTGCCGGCGTTCCCCCCGAAGTGGATGCCTTCCGCTTTCCGCGCAAGAATCATGTACTTGGGAAGTGGCTGCGCCACGGCGGGCTGTATCCCGATCCCCAGGTGCGCCTGTTCCGCAAGGAGCGCGGCCAGTGGACAGACCGCGAGGTGCATGCCTTCATCGCCGTCCCCGGGGAGGTGCGCGAGCTGCAGGGCGCCATCCTGCACCAGGGCATGCCCAGCATTTCCAAACAGCTCGCTAACCTCAACCGCTACACCCGCTACGAGGCCGACGAGCTGGCAAAGCAAGGCCGCCCGTTCAGCGCCTACCGCCTGCTGCTGCATCCCTGGGTCGTCTTCGCCTATCGCTACTTCTGGCAGCAGGGCTTCCGCGACGGCTGGCGCGGCCTGCTGTTCTGCGCCTACACCGCCATCTACACCTTCCTGGTCTGGGCCAAGCGCTGGGAAATGCAGGAGCTGGACCTGGACCACAGCCCGAAATGAAGCCAGCCACGGTAGTCTTCGTGCACTCCACTACGGATATGAGCGGGGTAGAGTTCAGCACGCTCAACCTGTTACAGAGCCTGGACCCCACGCGCTGGCAGCCGCTCGTGCTCCTGCCACGGGAGGGTGCCCTTGCCAGGCGCTGCCAGGAACTGGGAATCCCCATTGCGATCGTCCCGTTACCCCGGCTGCTCTCTACCAGCCTGCGCCTGTCCACCGGCAGCGACCGGCGCATCCCGAATCCCTTTGCCTGGCTGCTCGATCCCTGGCTGCTGCTGGCAGCAGGCCGCCGCCTGGCCCATTTCCTGGAACAGCAGGCGCCTGCCCTGGTGGTGACCAAGGGCATGCAGGCGCACTTCTACGGCGGGCTGGCCTGCCGCTGGACCGGCACGCCCTGCCTGTGGCACCTGCAGGATCTGATCTCGAACCGCTACGCCGGGCTGTATGCGCGATTTTTCGGCCTTGCCGCTTCCCGCCTGGCCGACCAGGTCGTCGCTGACGGCAGCCCGATCCTGGAGCAACTCCCCCCCGCCCTCCAGCCGCGCGGGCGGGTTATTTTTAACAGCGTCGACACCGGCGCATTCAAGCCAGGAAGGGACGGCGCGATGGCTCGTGAAGCGTTGGGCATCGACCGCTCCGCCTGCGTCATCGGGCACGCTGCCCGGCTGACTCCCTGGAAAGGCCAGCACCACCTGCTGGAGGCTTTCGGGCTGATCGCCGGACGAAATCCACGGGCGCACCTGCTGCTGGTGGGCTCTGCCCTCTTCGACAGCGAGCGCTACGCCCTTTCGCTGCAGCAGGCGGCCAGGGACTTGGGCCTGGAAGGGCGGGTCACCTTCGCCGGTTTCCGCAGCGACCTGGCGGAGGTGCTGGCGGCGATGGACATTTTCGCCTATCCTTCGCTCGAAAAGGACACCAGCCCTTTATCGCTGCTTTCCGCCATGGCCTGCGGGCTGCCGGTGATCGCCTACGACATCCCAGGCGTGCGCGAGGTCGTGGTGGTATCCGGGATTTTGGTACCGTTGGGCGATCACCAACAGCTCTCCGGAGCCATCCAGGAATTAATGGATGACCCAGAGAAGCGCCGCCGGCTGGGCCAGGCCTCCCGCGAGCGCGCCGAGAGCACCTTCAGCCTGGAAGCGCACGCCCAGGCCATGCAGAACGCCTTTGAGGCGACCATCCAGTATGCGCATCCTGTTCGTCCATAACCACCTGGCCTCCTTTGTGCGCCTGGACCTGGAGATCCTGCGGTCGGTCTTCCAGGTCACAGAAGCTGCCATCGTATCCTATCGGATTAATCCTGTGCGGGTATTCCGCCAGGTGCAGGCGCACGACCTGGTCTTCGGGCGCTTTGCCTCCTGGCACACCTTCTGGCCGCTGCTCTTCGCCAGGCTATTAAAAAAGCCCTCGATCGTTGTTAGCGGCGGCTACGACCTGGCCCGAATGCCGGAGGCAGGCTACGGCAGCCAGCGCGGCGGTCTCAAGCGCTGGATCACAAACACGACGCTGAAGCTGGCAACCCACCTGGTCACCAATTCCCGCTTCAGCCTGTCCGAGGCCATCAAGCATGCCAGGATTACATCCGAAAAGATCACGCTGATCCCGGACGGCATCCCCGATCCCTTCGGCAGCCTGCCGCAGAAAACACCAGCCGCCGCTGGTCTTGAGCGTGGGGAATGTCGAGCGCGACAACCTGCTGCGCAAGGGGCACCTGCCGTTCGCCCAGGCGGCCGCGCTGCTCCCCGAGCTGGAATTCCGGCTGGTAGGCAAGATCAAGGATCCATCCGGAAAGGAGCTGGCAGCCCTTGCCCCCAACCTGGACCTGACGGGTTGGGCGACTGACGATGCGCTGCTTGAGCATTTCCGCCAGGCCTGGGTGTATGTGCAGCCCTCGCTGCACGAATCCTTCGGGGTCAGCGTGGCCGAGGCCATGCTGGCTGGCTGCATCCCGGTCGCCAGCCCTTACGGCGCTCTGCCGGAGGTCGTTGGCGACGCAGGCATTCTCTTGAAATCCACTGACCCACAGGAGATCGCAGGCGGCATCCGCCTGGCACTGGAGTGTACCGACCTTGACCGCCAGCGCGCCCGGGAACGCATCCTCACCGAATTCCCGCTCGAAAAACGCCGCCAGGCGTTAATCGAATTATGCCAGAACAGCCTTTGAGTCAAGAAGTCTCAAGGTCGCAGAAATTTTTCCTGGAGCCGCGCACGGCGCTGCCTGCCCTGCTGCTCCTGGGACTCGGTCTGAGCCTGTACGGTATCACCCGTTTCCCCTTGAACGGGGACGAATACAACTCCATTGCCGAAGCCTGGCGCCTGGGCTTGAACTGGCAGTCGCTCGTTTACGCTGCGCTCCTGCGCCTCTGGCTATCTGTCCAGGCAGGCGACGCCTGGCTGCGGCTGCTGTCGGTCCTCTTCGGACTGGGGACGGTTGCGTGCCTGTACGGATTGGGCTGGACTCTGGGCGGGTGGAAGCTGGCCGGAATCCTGGGACTGCTGGCGGCGACATCCCCTTTCCTGATCTATCATGCCCAGGAAGTGCGCTTTTATGCGCTTTTCATCTTCTCGTCCTCGCTGTTCTTGCTGCTGGTAATCCAGTGGATCCAGCGAGGAAAACCGCGCTCCTGGCTGCCGGCGCTGGCAGCCTCGGCGCTGCTTTTAATCTTCTCCCACTTCCTGGGCAGCCTGGTCGTCCTGGCGTTGGGGCTGGTGGCATGGTCATCAGAACCAGAAGGCAGAAGCAAGCGCACGCGAACGGTCCTGGCGGTAGGGATCCTGGTCTTCCTGTTGGCGATCCCGTTAATTCCGGCGGTCCAGGTCTCCCTGTGGCAGCTCTACCAGAGGATTGCCCATGCCACCGTTTCAACGCCAGCCCAGGCGACAGCCATTATCCGTCGTCAATCTTGCCAAGCTTGCAGTCGCCGGTTTCATTTTTACATTCGGATACCATGTATATCCTCTGAACTTTTGGCTGGTCGTTCCTGGCGCCATCCTGTTCGGCGGATTGGCAATCCTGGGGAGCTGGAAGCTTCTCACAGGGAAACGCTGGTTCGCGATTCCGGTCGTTTACGCCATCCTCCTGATCGGCATCTACCTGGTCCTGGATACTGCCGGCGGCAGGCTGGCGGGAGGCGTGGCGCCCCGGCATGCAGCTTTCTTTGCGCCTGTGCTCCTGCTGGTGGTTGGGGTTGGTGCAGCCTCCCTGCCGGGGCGCTGGCCGCTGCTGGCCACGGGCGTACTCGTGCTCATCAACCTGGCCTCGTTATGGCAGCGCTGGAATGGAAGCTGGTCGTACGGGGACCTGCTGGATTTCCGGGCCGCTGCGGATTTCGCCAGCCAGAACCTTCCTGAGCGAGGCTCTGATCGTGTTTGACGGGCGCTCGAATGATCCCATCCGGCGTTATTTTCCCATACGGGAGAGCATACCTTCCTGGGAAGTCGAGAGCAGCCAGGACCTTTCATCTCTTGAAAAGCACGACTCGCTGCTGCTGGTGACAGGCGATTACCAGGATGAACGGCGCCAGGGATTCGACCAGATTCTCAGAAAACTGGAAGGCAGCTTTTCATGGGTTAACAGCCGCGTGGAGTACCCGTTATTCGAAATCCTCTTCGAACGTAAGCAGGAAGGTATCGCAGGTTATCCGCTTCTTCCAGGAAGCGGGCAGATCAGCCAGCCGCTGGCGATCTACGGGCTGGAGTTTCAGGACCTGGCCTTGCCGGTCGAGGTTGAGGTTGCCGGGACGGGCCTTAACATCGCTGGCGCTTTTTACCTGCCCGACTCGCAAGGCAGCCGCCAGGTGGAGATCCCACTGGCAGAACCCATCTCGGCGCAGCGCCTGCTGCTGGTGACCTCGCTCCTGGAAGGGGATGGCATTGCCACGGGTGCGACAGTCGCTGAGGTTGTATTAACCACCAGCGCAGGCCAGGAAATCGCCCTCCCACTGAGAAAAGGGATCGAAGTCCAATCCTGGGACCAGGACTGCCTGCCTGAGAGCGTTTGCAAGAGTGACTGCAAATCCGCCTGCGAGACGGTTTTTGAATGGCATAAGCGCCTGGCGCTGCTCGGGCAGCAGGCCTATCCAGGCGCCTGGCGAGATTTCCAGGCCCGGCTGCACGGCACGGCATTGGTCCTTACCACAAGAGACTTATACTGGGATCAATATGCGTTATCTCGAAACGCAAGGCATTTTATACACCTGGGCGTTGGCTTTACTTGATCCATAACCCCACTCGCCTGCAGGTGTTTTTGATCTGCCTGGCAATCTTTCTGGCAGCGTTATTGACCAATGTGCTCTTTGGTAAGGTTCTGACGGTCTCAATCCAGGCGGGTGAAAGCTCCGACTATGTTTCCACGTACCGTCCGGCTGCGTACAACCTGCTGGCTGGTAAAGGCTACACCCTGGATGGGCAGCACACGATCACCTACTACCCGCCTGGATACTCGTTAATCCTGGCAGGTCTGTTCAGGCTGGCAGACAATCCGGCTCTGGATGCTTCAGCAGTCGTGGGATTTAACCTGCTTGCAAGCAGCGTTACCAGCGTGCTCGTCTTCTTACTGGCTTGCCAGGTCTTCGGTACTCTACCAGGTATTTTCGCTGCTGTGCTCTGGATGACATACCCTTTTTCCTCATGGCTGGTCCACCTGCCCAACACCGAAATTCCGTTCTTGCTTTTTTTTATGGGCAGTGCATGCGCATTCTGGAGGGCAAGAACATCTATTGAAAACCTACCGGAGCGCTTCGGATGGCTGGCACTGTCTGGAGTGTTATACGGGTGTGCGCTGATGATCCGCCCGTTCCTGATAGGGCTTTGGATTCTCTGGGGCGTTTTTTGGCTGGTTGCTTCCTGGAATGTAAATAAGCAGGGACGGCAGTCTCAGCAACGCTTCCAGCCCTTGCTCGAGATGGCGATCTTTATTGTGTGCATCCTGCTGCTGGTGATCCCGTGGGAATTGAAGCTTTTCCGGAGCACAGGTCAACTGGTTCCTGTGAGCACTGCAGGCCCTACCAGCATCCGGGATGGCCTGACTTATGGTATCCGCCTGAAGGATTATCGCCAGGAGGTCCAGCTTCCAACGGACGTTGAACACCTGATGCTCGATATTCATCGCCTGGAATTAACAGACATTACTTTGTCGCAACTCACCTATCATTTCTTACGCCAACCGCTGGCTTTCAGCAAGCTGCTACTGCTCAAAGCGCTGCGCAGTTGGTACGCCACTGACAGCGCCCGCTTCGAAGCCATCATCCTGCCCATCCAGCTCGTGTACCTGCTGTTGATCCTGTGGGGTTTGATCTCAGCCTGGAAATCCAGAGGCGCCGCCCAGGCATATGCAGCCTTCGTCGCCCTGACCGCCCTGTACTTCTGGCTGGCGACCACAAGCGCTCTTTCGATCCTGCGCTACATGATCCCGGCGATGTGCCTGCTCATGACCCTGATCCCGGCAGGATTATCTAAACTGCCACCCTTAAAAAAATATTTCGTATTAAAATATAATCACCATCAACCCTGAGATGAATAGAAAACCAAGCGTTACCATCATCATGCCCGTGCGCAACGAGGCTGCCTATATTAGCCGCAGCCTTGGAAGCGTCCTGGCGCAGGACTATCCTGCTGAGCTGATCCAGGTCATCGTCGTCGATGGCATGTCCAGCGATGGAACGCGTCAAATCCTGGATGGATTCAAATCCCGGCATGCCAATCTCGAGGTCGTGGATAACCCGTGCCGTATCGTTCCCACGGGCATGAACGTTGCAATAAGGCAGGCACGGGGTAAGGTCATCATCCGGGTGGACGGGCACTGCGAGATCGCGCCCGATTACGTCCAGCGTTGCGTCACGCACCTTCAGGAGGACGGCGTGGACGGGGTTGGCGGTTCGATTGAGACGATTGGCGAAAACCCGCTTTCACAGGCAATTGCCACAGCCATGTCGTCACATTTTGGCGTGGGCGACTCAGCTTTTCGCACGCGCAGCAATCATACCTTAGAAGTCGACACCATCCCATTCCCGGCCTACACCCGCAGGATCATCAACCTGGCCGGTCCTTACGACGAGGAGCTGGTGCGCAACCAGGATGACGAGTACAACTACCGCATTCGCTCCCTTGGCGGCAAGCTGATGCTCTCGGGTGAAATTCGCTCCCGCTACTACAGCCGCAGCAACCTGGTTTCTTTGTGGCGCCAGTACTTCCAATACGGTTACTGGAAGGTGCGCGTATTCCAGAAGCATGCCCGCCAGATGCAGGCGCGCCAGTTTGTGCCGTTTTTATTCCTGGGAGGCTTGCTGTCACTCCTGCTGGTATCTATCTGGGTGCCAGCCACACTCTATATTGGAGCCGGACTGTTGGGTATCTATCTAATCGCCAACCTGACCGCTTCGGTCTGGACAGCGTCACGCTGCGGCTGGCGCTTCCTGCCAGTTCTGCCCATCGTCTTTGCTGTCCTGCATATCAGTTACGGGCTGGGCTTCATCACCGGCCTGGTCAAATTTTCCAATCGTTGGGGCGACCGATTTAAAAAAATTCCTTCAGCCAGCAGCACCTGAGAATTTTGCAAGGTCGCGCCCGAGGCTTTCCCCCCTTTTTGTGTTATCCTTGGTGACAGCTACCAGTTGATCCTATTGTTCTCCGATCTGGTGGGATATGTCACAGCGATTTTCTGCAGCCGTCAAACGCCTCTTTGATATCATCATTTCAACAATCCTGCTGGTCCTGCTATTCCCCCTATTCCTGTGGATCCGCTGGCGAATTTTGCGCGACTCCGGCAAGCCCCTGTTCTTCTTCGGTCCACGCATGGGTATACACGGAAGACGCTTCCAAATCATGAAGTTCCGGACGATGGTAGAGAGCCCGGAGAGCTACCTGGGACCGCGCGTCACGGCGCAGGACGACCCGCGCGTCACCCCAATCGGTCGTTGGCTGCGTGACACCAAGCTCAACGAGCTGCCGCAGCTTTGGAACGTCTTGAAAGGGGAGATGAGCCTGGTCGGCCCCCGGCCGGAAGACCCAGAAATCACCCAAAGGTGGAATACAGAGGTGCGTCGCGAGGTGCTTTCGGTGCGACCGGGGATCACCAGCCCGGCATCTGTCTTGTACCGCGATGAAGAAAATATGCTACAGAGCAGCCATTTGATGGATACGTACCTTGGCTCGATCTTACCCAGCAAGCTGCGTCTTGACCAGCTCTACGTTCGCCATCGTTCCTTCTGGCTGGACCTGGATGTGCTCTTCTGGACGGCTTTGGTGATGCTGCCGCGCCTGGGGAAATTCAACCCGCCGGAAGGGCTGCTTTTCCAGGGGCCCTTTACACGCTTCGTCAGCCGGTACCTGAACTGGTTCGTCATCGATACCTTCGTCAGCCTGGCAGCCATCAGCATTTCTGGACTGTTCTTCCGCTTTTTTGCCCCCCTGGATATTGGCTGGACACGAGCCATATTTATCGCCATCGTTTATTCCTTCTTGTTCAGCCTGACCTGCGCCATCCTCAAAGTCAACCGCATCACCTGGTCGGAAGCCAGCGGGGAGGATATCCTGGCACTCCTGCCAGCCACCTTCCTGGCCACGCTCCTGGCAGTGGGGATCAACGCTCTGCTGCCGAACCCCGAGCAGGCGGGACAGCCGTTCATTCCATTCGGCATGGTCTTCCTGGCCTCGCTGCTTGCCTTCCTGGGGTTTGTTTTCGTGCGATTTCGCAGCCGGATTGCCGTTGGTCTGGAAACGCGCTCGGTTTTCTCGCTGGTCGCCGATCCCAATCACCCGTGAGCGTGCGCTGGTGATCGGCGGTGGGGAAAGCGGGCAGATTGCCAACATCCTCCTTTCCATGAGCTCGTACGGAAACCGCTTCCAGATCCTCGGTTACGTCGACGATGACCTGTATAAACAGGGAACGCGCATCCGCGGCTTAGAAGTTCTCGGCCAGACTGCCGACATTCCCAGGCTGGTGCAGAAATACGATATCGGGCTGGTTTTCTTTGCCATTCATAACATCAGCGCCCAGGAGCGCAGCCAGCTTCTAGACATTTGTTCAAAGACCACGGCACGCACCGTATTTTTTCCGGATGTGCCGGCGGCCTTAAATTCCCTGGTCTTCAGCGGAAAAAATGGGGCTCCAGCAACTACGCAGACTCATCCTCCGGATAATCACGCGGCAGACATCAAAGCGCATCCCAATGGTGAGAATCTCCCCTGCCACCTGTGTTTGATCAAGCATTCACCAATCGAGATCGACTCCTGGCTGAACGAGCTGGAGCGCAGCGCCACCTCGGGCGACCTGGAAGGTGTGCGCAGCCAGCTCGCGGAACGCCGCGCCATCCTCCAGCCGGATATCCAGCAACAGCACATAGTCAACCGGCACGAGTGACAGGGTGATTATGCCAGATTATTACCAGTCCCAGAAAGTCCTGGTCAGCGGAGCTGGCGGATTCATCGCCAGCCACCTGGTGGAAACCCTGGTGCAGCAAGGCGCCAGCGTGCGCGCCTTTGTGCGTTACAACTCGCGCGGCGACCCAGGCCTCCTGAGCCTGTTGTCTCCAGAGACCCTGCACGAGGTGGAGATCATCGCCGGCGATTTACGAGACCTGCCTGCCGTAAAAAGCGCCATGCAGGGGACGCAGATCGTTTTTCACCTGGGCGCCTTGATTGCCATCCCATATTCTTACGTACATCCCGCCGAAGTAGTGGAATCGAACGTCTTGGGCACCCTCAACGTGCTGCTGGCCGGGCGCGAGACTGGCGTGGAGCGCATTGTGCATACCTCCTCCAGCGAAGTGTACGGAACCGCTCGCTACGTGCCCATCGACGAAAATCACCCCCTGCAAGGGCAATCGCCCTATTCTGCCAGCAAGATCGCCGCCGATAAGATCGCCGAGAGCTTTCAGCTCTCATTCGATCTGCCGGTGGTCACGCTGCGTCCGTTCAACACCTACGGGCCGCGCCAATCGACCCGCGCCGTCATCCCCACGATCATCACCCAGGCCTTGACGGGGGAGGTCGTGCGCCTGGGAAACCTGGAGGCGCGCCGCGACCTGACGTACGTCAGTGATACGGTCGCCGGCTTTTTATTGGCCGGGCAAATTCCTGGGATCGAGGGGATGACGATCAACCTTGGCACGGGGCGCGAGGTCAGCATCCTGGAGCTGGCGAACGCCATCATCCGCATCTGTGGACGCAGCTTAGGGCATAGCTTAGGGCAGAGCTTAGGGCAGAGCCCCCGCATCGAAACCGATCCAGAACGCCTGCGTCCGGTCAGGAGCGAGGTGGGTCGCCTGTTATCCGATAACCGCCTGGCACAGCAAACTTTAGGCTGGCAGCCGAAGGTGGAACTGGAAGAGGGTCTGCAGCGAACCTTGTCCTGGATTGCCGAAAACCTGGAGCGCTACCGTCCAGGCTCGTATCAAATATGAGATTGGTAAAGTCAGGTTATATGGAGGAGCATTCTTGAAAGCCGTAGTCCTGGCAGGCGGTAAAGGCACGCGCCTCGCCCCTTATACCACCATCTTACCCAAACCCTTGATGCCGATCGGTGATATGCCGATCCTGGAAATCCTCATCCGCCAGATGAGGCTAGCCGGCATCGACGAGGTCATCATCACCGTAGGGCACCTGGCGCACTTGCTACAGGCTTTCTTCCAGGAAGGCCAGAAGTTTGGTGTAAAGATCACGTACAGTTTTGAGGAAAAACCCCTGGGCACCGCCGGTCCGTTATCCTTACTCAGCGGCCTCGATGAAACCTTCCTGGTCGTTAACGGGGATGTCCTGACGACCTTGAATTTATCTGACCTGATCTCGAAACACCGCCAAAGCCAGGCAGTCGCCACCATCGCCACCCATTACCGCCAGGTCAAGGTCGACCTGGGTGTGATCCAATATGCGAACGAGGCTAAGAAAGGCGGTGAGATCGTTGGCTATATCGAAAAACCCAGCTACGATTTCTTCGTCAGCATGGGCATCTACGTGTTCGAGCCGGCTGTGCTGAAGTACATCCCTGTTAACCAGTACCTGGATTTTCCGAACCTGGTATTGAAGCTCATCGAAAGCAAGGAACGGGTGATGGGCTTTCCGTTCGATGGTTACTGGCAGGATCTTGGGCGACCAGACGATTACGCCCAGGCAATCCAGGATTTCGAAGCGCTGAAGGAGCAAATTCTCCCGGGGAATGGAAGCGGGGTATCTTAATGTGGAAAGTACCTTTAGCTGATTTGAATTTTGACGACGCCGAAGAAAAGGCAGTGCAGGATGTGCTGCGCAGCCGCTGGCTGACCATGGGCGCAGTTACCCAGGCTTTTGAAACTGAGTTCGCAGGGCTGGTGAAAACCCGCCACGCACTGGCAGTTTCCAACGCCACCGTCGCCCTGCACCTGGCCTGCCTGGCTGTGGGCCTTGGGCCAGGCGATGAAGCGATCGTGCCTTCCCTGAGCTTCGTCGCCACGGCTAATGCCGTCCTGTACACGGGCGCAGAGGTGCGTTTCGCCGACATTTCAGGTCCCCACGACCTGACCCTCGACCCAGAAATCGGTGGCTTCCCTGGTCAATCCGCGCACCAAAGCCATCATCGTCATGCACTACGGCGGGTTCCCCTGCCAGATGCCGGCGATCCTGGCCATCGCCAGGCAGCACGGGCTGGCAGTCATCGAAGACGCCGCCCACGCCCCCGGCGCCTGGCTGGACGGCGCGCACCTGGGTACTCTGGGAGATATCGGCTGTTTCAGCTTCTTCTCCAACAAGAACCTGTCCACCGGCGAGGGCGGGATGTTGGTGACGGACCAGCCCGAACTGGCGGAAAAGATGCGGCTGATGCGATCGCACGGCATGACCAGCCTGACCTGGGATCGCCACCAGGGGCATGCCTACTCCTATGATGTGGTTGGGTTGGGCTACAATTACCGGATCGACGAAATCCATTCCGCCCTTGGGCGCGAGCAGCTTCGCAAGCTGGAGGCCGGCAATGACCGCAGGCGGGCAATCACGCAGTTCTACTGGCAAGCTCTGGCTGCCAATGTTGGGCAGGCAGGCAGAGGCCTGGAGCTGCCCTTTGCTGCAAAAGCTGGTGATCCGGCGATCCAACCTGCCCACCATATCTTCCCGGTTCTGCTCCCGGAAAATGTGGATCGTAAAGCTTTTATCGACCAGCTCCGAGAAGCCGGCATCCAGACCAGCATTCATTACCCGCCCATTCACAAATTTTCCTTCTACCAGCAGCGGTATGCTGGCGCAGATCAACCTCTGCCGGTTACGGAAAGTGTTGCAGCCCACGAGGTCACCCTGCCTCTCTATCCTGGCATGACAAATGCAATGGTAGAGCTGGTACTCGACGAGACCCTGAAAGCCCTTGCAAAGATGTAATCCGGCGACGTTTGCCACCAATCCTTTTATGTTATATTAGGTGCCTATGGAATTAAGACAATATCTCTACTTGTTCAGAAAGTGGGCCTGGCTGTTAATCCTGGGCACCCTCATTGGCGCCGGAATCGCCTACTTCCTGAGCACGCGCCAGCCTGCTCTCTACCAGGCATCCACCCGCGTGATGGTGATGCGTGCTCCTGACACCCAGATCCAGGAATACTCGTCGGTCTGGAGCGATATCCAGCTTGCGAAGACTTACAGCCAGCTCATCACGACCGGGCCGGTGCTGGCTGCCCTGAGTGAAAAGCTGGGTTACACGGTTTCCAGCGGTCAAATCCGCGCCAGCCAGGTGACAAATTCATTTATTTTAGATATTGTCGTGCGCGATTACAACCCGGAACGAGTCGCCGAAATTGCCAACTCGCTGGTAGGCGTCTTTATCGATTATAACGAGAACCTGCTGTACTCCCGCTTCACCAAGTCTGAGCAAACCCTGCAGACTCAGATCGACCAGCTCAGTATTCAAATCCAAACCCTGCAGCAAGAGATGAACCAGATCTCTGAAGATACGGTTACGACCCAAAAGCAAACCGTCGAGGAAGAGCTGGCAAGGCTCGAGGTCGAGATAGATCGCTTGAAGCAGGCAATCACAATCATCCTGCCCTCCCACCCCGATGCCCAGACCGGGAGAGATTCCCGATCAAAAGATCCTGAGTCCAAGCGAACAGATCGCCCTGGACGATTACCAGCGCCAGCTGGACCAGGTGCAGTCGCGCTATGACCTGTATACGGAGATTTACCTGAACCTGACGGTCCTGGGTGAACCTGCTAACCTGGGAGGCCAAAACCAGCGCCAAGCCCAGATCCAGAGCACCCTCAGCCTCTACCAGCAAATATACACCAATTTATTGAACAACCTTGAAAGTGTGCGCCTGGCCCGTCTGAAAGGCACCCCGAGCGTGGTCCAGATTGAGCCTGCGGGCGTGCCTGGCGGGCCGATCGCACCCCAGCCCGTCCGAGCTGGTGCCATCGGGGCCGCCATCGGTTTTCTACTCACAGGCGTCATCGCATTTTTGGTCGAATACCTCGACGACACCTTGAAAACTCCTGAAGATGTGGTGCGCCTGCTGCGCCTGCCCGTGGTTGGCATGATCGGCGAAATGCCAAGCCAAAAGGGTGAAAAACAGGGCGTTTACGTTGCAGATTTTCCACGCTCCCCAATTTCGGAATCTTTCCGCAGCCTGCGCACCAACCTGGATTTTGCCGCCGTTGACCAGCCGTTGAAGAGCATCCTGGTGACCAGTGCCAACCCGTCTGAAGGAAAATCGACGATCGCTGCCAACCTGGCGGCCGTCATCGCCCAGGGGGAGCGCAAGGTGATCTTGATGGACGCCGACCTGCGTAAGCCATCTATCCACCGGTTGTTAAAAATTCCCAACCGCAAAGGCCTTAGCGATATTTTTCGCCACCAGATCGACCTGGAAAGCGCCCTGGTAACCTGGGGTGAGTTGCCCATGAGAGTGTTGCCTTGTGGTTCTGTCCCGCCAAACCCCGCAGAGCTACTCGGATCGGATAAGATGGGTGAAATTCTGCAAAGTCTTGAGTCCCTAGCCGACGTGGTCATTGTCGACAGCCCGCCCTTTATCGTTGCGGACCCGGTTTCCCTGGCAGCCAAGGTGGACGGCGTTCTGCTCGTGCTGGAGCCGGGCGGGACCCACGTAGACGCTGCCCAGGCGATGCTTGAATCTCTGGCCAGGTCCGGGGGACGCATCCTGGGGGTAGTGCTCAACCCCATCTCACGCCGTGGCGCCAGCTATTATTCTGGCCGGTACCGTTATTATTCGGACTATTACTATTCGCGCAACTACGGCTATGTCAACCCCAAGCAAGCTCGCTCGCAGAAAAACGGGAAACCTTCCATTTCTCCACCGACCAAGCCAAACAGCCGCCCGAAAACGACTGAATAAACCGGGTTGGGCATGAACAAGGCCAGCTTTCAAACAGTCCTGAGGGAGGCTGAGTTTTGGATCGTTGCTGGACTGGCCGTAAGCGCGGTTTTCTTTCAACGGTTGCTGCCTTTAGTCCCAGTTGCAGCCGCGTTTTTTTGGACGCTGAGTCGCCTGGTCACGGGTAGATGGAGCCGGCGGACTCCGCTGGATCTCTCTGTCGCCATTCTTGCACTCCTGCTGCCATTGAGCCTGTGGGTAAGCAGCGCGTTGGATTGGCCTGACCTGTCCAGTTCCTGGATAAGCACTGTCCCGGAATACGCCCGCACCCAGGCCTGGCGATTTCTAGGGGGGATTGCCGTGATGTATGCGGTCATTCATTGGGCGGACTCAAAGCCACGCCTGCGCTGGCTAACCAACGGGCTTTCCCTGGCTGGCTTGCTCCTTGCGATCTTCGCCATCTTCAGTGTCCAGTGGGCGGCAGGCAAGACCCTTTTCATCCCTGGCGCTGCTTTTGAACGCTTCACCCTGGCAGTCAGCGATGCCGTCAACCCGAACGTGCTGGCGGGCAGCCTGGTTTTGCTGCTGCCTTTCCCGGTAGCGCATCTCTGGATTAACGGGCGGGAAATGGGCTGGCCAGAACGCATTCTGACCTTGCTGGCTCTGCTGGGAATGGGTCTGATGGTGTTGTTGTCGCAGGCGCGCGGCGCCTGGATTGCCGTGGGATTGGCCATGTTGGTGTTATTAAGCCTTCGCTGGCAATGGGGATGGCTGCTGATCGTAGCAGGTTTCGCTGCCATTGCAGTGATCCAGGTATGGTTCCGCAGCACTTCCATCGGATACGTGTTGCTTGCCGGTTTTGAGGGCGTGATCCTTGGCAGGCAGGAAATTTGGTCCCGGGCGATTTTCCTGATCCAGCACTTCCCCCTGAGCGGCGCTGGGCTGGGTTCCTTTGCTGAGGTGGTGAAAACCTTTTACCCATTCGAGGCAGGTGCTGCCGCGGGCATCCCGCACGCACACAACCTTTTCTTGCAGATCGGCGTTGATCTTGGCATCCCAGGCCTGGTTGCCTGGCTGGCTTCCTGGATAGGCACGCTCGCTGCTGCCTGGAGTCTGCTAAAAACGAAAAAAGAGCCTCTGCTCAATGCCTTGGGAATCGCCTTCATCGCCAGCCAGGTAGCCCTGGCCGTGCACGGCATCACGGATGCTGTGACCTGGGGAATGGTACGCTCCGCGCCTATCGTCTGGGCAGTCTGGGGAGTTGCCCTGGCTGCTGCTTTAGTGAACAACCAAATCGTACTGAATGAAGTGAGAGAACAAACGCAATGAAAGAAAATATCCTCGTAACTGGTGGTGCAGGCTTTATCGGCGGGCATCTCTGCCAGGCACTGGTTGAAAGAGGCCACCGGGTGGTGGCGATCGATGACCTGTCAACCGGCCTGATCAGCAACATCGACCACCTGCGCAGCCAGCCGAATTTTCAATTCGTGCGTGAAATCCATCAACAACCTCCAGGTTTTAGACCGCCTGTGCTCCGAATCGCAAATTATCATCCACCTGGCAGCCGCCGTAGGCGTGCAGCTCATCGTCCAGGACCCGGTGCACACGATCCGCACCAACATCATCGGCACCGAAGGCGTGCTGACCACCGCCAACCGCTACGGCTGCAAGGTCCTGCTGGCATCAACTTCGGAGGTTTACGGCAAGGGGGTAAAAGTTCCCTTCCAGGAAGATGACGACCGGTTGATGGGCCCAACCACGCACAACCGCTGGTCTTATGCCGCCTCAAAAGCCATCGATGAATTCCTGGGCCTGGCTTATCACCGGCAATTTGGTCTGCCTGTGATCATCGTGAGGTTATTCAATACCGTTGGCCCCCGCCAGACCGGTCGCTACGGGATGGTCGTGCCGCGTTTTGTACGCCAGGCGCTGGCGAATGAAGACATCACGGTTTATGGAGACGGCAGCCAATCGCGTTGCTTTGCCGACGTCAGCGACGTGGTTGATGCCATCTGCAGGCTGGTTTTCCACCCGAGTGCCGTGGGCGATGTTTTCAACATTGGTTCGACTCAGGAAGTGGCGATTCTTAACCTGGCCAGGCGCGTGATCGAGCTCTCGGGAAGCCAATCGGCCATCGTCCGCATCCCGTACGACCAGGCATACGAGCCTGGTTTCGAGGACATGCAGCGCAGGGTGCCATCCATTGAAAAAGTCCAGCGCTTAATCGGTTTTTCGCCTCGCTACCAGCTCGATGATATCCTGAAACGGGTCATTGATTACGAACGTGAACGCCTGAACCAAAAATAGCCTCATTCCAGGCTCCAAATTCCTGCCCGGCTCTGCCACACAAAGAGCCGGGTATTTTTTTAATTCCTGATGGCGCCAAAAGCCAATAAAACAGGCGTTATAATCCACTCTCTAAGCCATGTTGAATAAAGGTCTTATTTCTCTGGTTCTCGCCGGCTCGATGCTCCTCCTGGCTGCGTGCCAGGCTCAAACCCGTGTAGCGGTCACGGGCACCTGGAAGCCAGTCGAGGTCCGCTTGCTCGATGAATATCGACAGCACGCAGCCCGAATTTGAGCTGGTCGCCGTGTATACGCGCCATCTCGGCAACGAGCTCCAGGTGCGCCTGGATTTCCTGGACCTGCCCGATATCAACCAGGGCGACCTGTACCTGGCATTTGACCATGCACCTGGAGGCCTGGATTTGCCTGGTAAGCTTTCCCAATCGCTGGAGGCGAGCCACACCCAGTACCATTGGGATACCTGGTTCGAAATACCTGAAACCGGTGATATTCAGGCCTTTCAGGTGAACCCATCCGGCGAAGTTAGAATGGCAACCATTGCACGACGCCGCTATCCGTGTCCTGCGCAATCCCCAGATGGATTCCGTCGAAATCAGCCTGAGACGTTCCAGCCTGGCTCCATTCATTCCCAACAGCCGCCTCCTCGCCTGGATTACGCCAAAAGATTCTGAGGTCAGCCTTGACCAGGCAGGCCCGGTATTATGGAATGCTGCCCCTCCAAATCCACTGAGGGTGCTCTTTGCCTTCAACCACGTATTTCCAGCCTACACACCCTCGCAGGGTTTACGCCGTTGGGACGGGGCACATACCGGACCGGAAGGTGGCAGGCATGGCCTGTACAACCTGTTGAGGCCCGCACGCAATGCCCAATTGCCCATGCTTCTGCTGGACCTGGCCTCGCCGGCCTCAATCTCCGCCCTAGATTACCAGGGAGGCCTGGACCTGGTACGTTCCCTGACCCAGGTTGGCCTGGTCACCCTGGCTTCTCCGCTTCCGGAAAGCGGCTTCCCCGGAAGCGCAGGATTGCTGCCTGGACCGGTGAGTCAACACTTCCTCGACGAAAACTCGGCCGCCTTGACCGATTTCAACCTGCCGGCAAGTGGATTAATTTACCAACCGCTCCTGGGTGGAATTCCAGAGAATGTAGCTGAACCCGTTGAACTCGTCCATTCAGCAAGAAACGTGAACGTTCAGGGTTTTCCGGTTCGATGGTATGCAGGCCGCACTCTTATTCAGCTCCCAGCCTGGCCCGGTACGGAGGATCCTCAGCAAGTGTCCGCAAGCGGTCTGACCCTACCCTGGAAGGAGCTACTGGTCAGAGCAGCTCTACAGCACAACCACGAAGAAAATCTAGGCCGTGATCGGTCTTACCTTGTACTGGGAGGCAGCCTGCCGCAGAGTGCCTGGGGGCAACCTGCAAGTGCCAGGGCCGGGCTGGATTACGTCTATGCGCACCCGTGGATATCGATCGTTTCCCCCACCGATGTGCGGTCCGGTATCCTCTTGAACGTCGTTCGCTGGTCGCCTGCGATCAACTTCGCGGCAGCGAAGCTGGCGCCAGATGATCTGCTGGAAAATCTTCTGGCAGCTCCGCAGAATTCAGCAAGCCATTCCGCCTGGCAAGCGTACCGCGCCTTGTTCGCGCCCATATTCCCACCTTCCCCCCAGTTGCCCTTGTTGCGCCAGGAGTACCTTGGCGAGGTCAGCACCCTATTAAAAGCTGCCCGTTGGGTAGACGACCGGCAACCCATGGGAGATTGCGATACAGACCTGGATGGCGATGGGCAGCCAGAATGTATCCTGGCCAACGATCGCTCCCTGGCGCTTTTTGAACTGGAAGGTGGAACCCTCACTCACCTGTTCCTAGCCTGCCCAGATACTTCATTGGCCAAAGCCTACCAGGTTGTTGGCCCGTCATCTCAGTTGATTACCGGCCTCAGCGAACCCATGGAGTGGAACCTGGACGAAGGTGAGAATTTACCCGCAGATCCAGGTGTATTCACAGGTGCATTGAGCGGTCCGCCGGGCGAGTTCCTGGCAGAGATCACCTTAGACCAGCTTGTGTTGAAATCCGCCGATGGGTTAATTTCTAAGAGCTATCAACTGGCGCCAAAAGGGCTGCATGTGGAAATCCGCTCACAGTTCCCGGCACAACTCCCCAATCCGATGGTTGTGCCTGTCTTAATCGAACCTGCCGAAAGCTTAAAACGTGGCAGGCTGGAACAATATCAAAGCAGCCAGACGCCGCCGGAAATTGCCTGGCAAGTCAACGAGCAAACGCAGTTAGTGCTGCACACGGTTAATGATTTTACTGTGATCAGCTTCCTGGATTCCTGGGATTTATTAGCTCGGACGGAAGATCCTAACTACACCTACCCACCGGGCCACTACCTGCCATTCCCATTAGTAATTCTCCAGATCAGCTCGAATGGGAATATATTTCTGGATTTTCAACTGAGCTGTGAGTGATCGATTGTAACCAGATCTCAGGAAGTCTGGATCTGGTATAGCTGCTTCTGGCGCACAATCGAATATACCACCGGCAGCAAGTAGTAGCGGTAAGGTCCGTCCTCGGCGATCATCTTGCGTATCCGCGTCGATGAAATTTCCAGCAGGGGGGCATCGAATATATTCAGCTTTACGAGTAAGGTGGGCAGCTTATGTGCGAGATCAGGAAGATCCAGGTCTGCGCCTGGTCGGCACATCACTCCCAGCTCATCGACAACGGACAGGAAACCGCCCGGGTCGTGCCAGGTAGGTAGATCTCGCAACGAATCTCCGCCCATCAGGTATACCAACACAGCCTCAGGATAAAGTTTCTTGAGAATCATCAGCGTATCAACCGCAAAATGTGGTGGAGGGCGGTCGATGTCCACCCGAGACAGCTCAAAACGCGGATCGTTTTGGATGGCTGCCTCAAGCATCTGGAGGCGCAGTTCCAGAGGAGTGATGGCCTGGCTGCGTTTATGGGGCGGTTTTGAAGTCAACACCCACAACAGGTGGTCCAATTTGAGGTGGGCGCAGGCCTCATCTGCCAGGATTAAAGTGTCCCACATGAGGCGGGTCGAAGGTCCCACCTAGAATGCCGAGCCTTAATCCTGCCATTCCAGCTCAAAATCCCCGATGTGGACGGTATCCCCATTCTCAACACCAGCCTTTCGTAAAGCTGCATCAATTCCCAGCGTCTCGAGGATTCTTTGAAAGCGCCGGATCGACTGGAACTCACTCCAATAGGTCATCGACGCTGCCCGTTCAATCGCTTCTCCAGAGATCCTCCAACCATCCTGCGTCTGGGAGATACTGAATGCATTGGGATCGCTATCGGCACGGTAGACGGGCATTTCTTCAACTTTAACCGTTTCAGGCGCTGCCTTGAGCTGGTGATATGCTTTAAACAACAATTCGCGGACGTTGGTGCCGGCGGCTGCTGAAATCGCCATCACATCGAGATTGTGGCGTTTGAAGCTGGCGATCAATTCGGGCAGGCGCTGCTGGACATCGGGCAGGTCGATTTTGTTGACTGCCACCACCTGGGGTTTCTGTCCCAGGGAAGGATCGAACAGGGATAATTCGCTGTTGATTTGTGCGTAATCCAGCCAAGGATCTGCCGATAGGCCATCCAGCAGGTGGATCAGCACCCGTGTGCGCTGAACATGCCGCAGAAAATCATGCCCCAGGCCAACACCCAGATGAGCACCTTCAATCAGCCCGGGGATATCTGCCAGGACCATGCTGGTATCGTCATCCAAAGCGGTCACCCCGAGCTGCGGCTCGAGAGTGGTGAAAGGATACGGGGCAATCTTTGGCCTGGCATTACTCACAACCGAAAGCAGGGTCGATTTTCCCGCGTTTGGCACCCCGACAATACCCACATCCGCTATTAATTTCAACTCCAGGCGCAGGCTTTTTTCCTGCGGCGGTTCACCTTTCTCTGCTATGCGCGGCGCCTGGTTCACCGAGCTGGCAAAGCGCGCGTTCCGCGGCCCCCCCGGCCCCCTTTCGCCACGAGCAACTGCTGACCAGACTCAACCAGGTCTCCAAGGATTTGTCCCGTCTCCTGGTCATAGATGATCGTACCGTTAGGGACCAGAATGACTCGATCCTCACCAGAATGACCCGTCATATTTTGTTTCGCACCATTCTTGCCATCTTCACCTTGAAAGCGGCGCTGGTGGCGGAAGGCTACCAGCGTATTCATGGACGTTGTAGCCTCCAGGAGCACGTTGCCACCTTTGCCCCCATCTCCTCCGTCTGGACCCCCGCGTGGTACATATTTTTCACGGCGGAAATGGACAACTCCGTCTCCGCCCTTGCCTGATCGAACATGAATGATGGCTTGATCTACAAACATGGGTAACCTTTCGTCCAGGGATTATACCATCCCTCCATTTGTACAATAGTTGTTCAGCACTTGCGAAGGTTTGCACATAATTGCCAATCCGGGTAAAATACGACTCGGTTTATCGATATTGATCCGTTCCGGTGGATATGTTTTGAGATTCGGGAGGCAAGATGGACGAAAAAATAATTCCTGACATCGTGGTTGGCAGACTGCCGTTATATTTACGCGCCTTGCAGTATATGCTTCAGGAAGGGCGTCACTTTACTTCATCCCAGGAATTGGGGGAGCGCCTTGGCGTTTCAGCCGCCCAGATTCGTAAAGACCTGTCCCAGTTTGGCGAGTTTGGCAAGCAAGGCACTGGCTACCGGATCGATACCTTAATCAGCGAAATCCGCCAAATTTTAAAATTAAGTAAAGATTGGGATGTGGCCGTGGTCGGTGTAGGCGACATCGGAAGTGCGGTCACCCGTTATAAAGGCTTTGCCGATCGAGGCTTTTGCGTGGCTATGATATTTGACAGCGATCCAGCAAAAATCGGAATGCAAGTCGGGGGATTTACAGTCCAGGATATCGCGAATCTGGAACCTTTATTACGGGAAACAAATATTCAAGTCGCCATGATCGCTGTACCCGCATCTGAGGCCCAGCAAGTCGCGGTTCAGTTGATCAAGGCAGGTGTGAAAGCAATTTTAAACTATGCCCCAATATCGCTAAATGTTCCACCAGGAATCTACGTCCAGTACATCGATCCAGCCATCCATTTACAGCGCATGACTTACTATTTATCGTGATGGTTGAGTGCAAAAAGGCATCCTTGCAAAACTGTAAGGACACTTGAACAATTAGAAAAAAAGCCTCTAGACTGCCGGCAGGCTGCGCCGGATTAAGGCATACATTCCCAGGCTCTTGGCTGCTCCCTCTGCCGTGCAAGTCATTGGATTATCCACCCGGTACGCAGGCACACCCAGTTCCTTGGTCAGTAGCTTATCGATCCCCCTCAGCAAGGCACCACCGCCGGTTAAGGCGACCCCGCGATCGATAATATCCGAGACCAGCTCCGGCGGAGTTTTCTCAAGCACACGCCGCGCTGTTTCCACGGTGTTTGCTAATGGTTCCCGTAAGGCGTCCACAACTTCGCCGGTCGTCAACATGAGTGGGCGCGGCAGCCCGGTGACCTGGTCCTGACCTTGCAGTTCCATGCTTTGTTCCTCATCCAGAGGGACCGCAGAACCGATGCGGATTTTGACCTGTTCAGCAGTAAGTTGCCCGATAATCAGGCCGTATTTTTTCCGGACATAGGTCACAATCGCATCGTCCTGGGCCATCCCACCGGCTCTCATGGTTTCAGCTGCGACGATACCGTACATTGCCATAACCGCAGCCTGGGTTGCCCCCGCTCCCAGGCAAAGCAACATATTGCCTGAGGGGGTACCAATCGGCAGATCTACACCGATCGCCGCCGCCAGGGGTTGTTGGATTAAATATACCTCGCGGCTGCCGGCCTGTAGTGTGGCCTCGTGGACCGCGCGGCTTTCCACGCTGGTTACCCCATAAGGCACAGTGATCATTACCCGCGGTCTGAAAAAGCGCATCGGGCCGCTGACCTGGCGCAGCACCGCGTATATAAGGTTTTCCGTGACTTCATAATCAGCGATCACACCATTGGTTAATGGGCGCGTCACCTCCAAGGTTTCTGGCACACGGCCAAACATGTCCTGTGCTTCTTGCCCCCAGGCAACCATTTTTTGTTCCTGGACCACGATGGCGGCAACCGTTGGCTCCTGGAGGAGCAGGCGGTTTCCCTCCACGACGCGCGTGGTTTGGGTACCCAGGTCAATACCCAGTTCCCTGGAAAAAAGCGACATATATTACTCTTTGTCTCCCCGTTGAACGGTGGTGAAGCTACGATCCTGGCCTTTGAAGCGTTTAGCAGCTTCCAGGCGCAGGTTAGAACGCCGTAGAGCAGTTTCAATCGCCAGGTAGGCATCCGTATCTGGCGGTGGTCCTTGAGCCAGCATTTCCTGGGCGCGTTTACGGGCTTCTTCTGCCCGACTCACATCGATCTCACGCACATTTTCCGCCGCATCTGCCAGGACGGTAACGATTTCCGGCTGGACTTCCATCACCCCACCGGCAATTGTAAACACCTCTTCAACGCCTTCGTAGCGCACCTTTAAAAAGCCGATGCGCAGTGCTGAAAGCAGCGGAGCATGGTTTGGTAGAATGCCCATGTCACCCTCAACCCCGGGGGCGATGACCATGTCGACAGTGCCTTCGAATACCGTGCGGTCTTGCGAAACTATTTCACATCGGATTGGCATGAGGATCAGCCTCTGGCCATGTGTTCGGCCTGCTCTCTCGCCTCTTCAATCGTCCCAACCATCATGAAAGCCTGCTCTGGCAGGTCATCATGGTTGCCATTAAGAATTTCGCGGAAGCCGCGCACCGTTTCCTTCAATGGAACATACCGCCCTTCCCGCCCAGTGAACTGGGTCGCTACGGAGAAGGGTTGGGAGAAGAAGCGTTCGATCTTGCGAGCGCTGCGCCACAATTAGCTTGTCTTCTTCACTTAATTCATCGATTCCCAGGATGGCAATGATATCCTGTAAATCTTTATACCGCTGTAAAACGCGCTGGACCTCGCGGGCAGTCGAATAATGCTCCTGGCCAACGATTAATGGATCCAGGATGCGCGATGTAGATGCCAACGGATCAACGGCCGGGTAAATGCCTTTCTCGACGATCGAGCGCTCCAGTGCGATCGTAGCATCCAGATGGGTAAAGGTTGCCACCGGCGCCGGGTCCGAATAATCGTCGGCGGGGACATACACAGCTTGCATGGAGGTAATGGATCCGCTGCGAGTCGAAGTGATGCGCTCCTGAAGCTCGCCCATCTCAGTCGCCAGGGTAGGTTGGTACCCCACTGCAGAAGGCATCCGCCCTAGCAAGGCCGAAACTTCCGAGCCGGACATGGAAAAGCGGAAGATATTATCGATAAAAAGAAGGACGTCGCGGCCTTGATCTCGGAAATACTCGGCCATCGAGAGTGCGGAAAGCGCCACGCGCAGGCGCACACCAGGGGGCTCATTCATCTGACCATACACCATCACGGTATCCTTCATGACCCCGGATTCGAGCATCTCACGATAAAGCTGGGTGCCTTCACGGGTGCGCTCCCCCACGCCGGCAAAGACTGAATTACCCTTGTGGATGGTGGCGATGGAGCGGATCAGTTCCATAATAATAATGGTTTTTCCGGTGCCTGCTCCACCGAAGATTCCCGTTTTCCCGCCTTTCGTGAACGGGGCGATTAAGTCAATTACCTTGATGCCGGTCTCAAAAACATCGACCTTCGTGGATTGCTCAGAAAAAGCTGGCGCCAGGCGGTGAATCGGGTAGTAAATCGAGGCTGCAACCGGACCTTTCCCATCAACGGGTCGCCCAAGAACATTGAAGACTCGCCCCAGGGTATCCTCTCCCACGGGAACCTGGATAGGGGCTCCTGCCGCATAAGCCGGGCGGCCGCGCTGGAGCCCGTCGGTTGAATCCATGGCAACCGTACGCACCCAGTGGTTCCCCAGGTGTTTCTGCACCTCTAGGATTAAGGGCTGGTCGTTTTCTCGCGGGACTTCGATCGCCTCGTAGACTTCCGGAAGTTGCTCTGCCGGAAACTCGACATCGACCACGCCACCAAGGATTTGCACCACTTTTCCACCAATTCTCCCATTCCCATTACCTGAAGCCATTGAGTCCTCCGTTTACCTTTGACCCTGAGAAAACCAGCAGAAGAAAAGTATGCCGGCTTTTCAGAAATTATTTATGCATCTACCAGCGCTTCAACACCGCCGGCAATATCCAACATTTCATTCGTAATCGACTGCTGGCGAGCTTTGTTATATTCCAGCGTCAGCCCGCCTACCAGTGCAGATGCGCTGTCTGTAGCATTTTTCATCGCCACCATCCTGGCTGCATGTTCACTGGCAAGAGATTCCAGGATCGCCTGGTAGACCTGGAGTGCCGTAAACCGTGGAATGATCTGATCCAGAATTTCTGCCTGGTCTGGTTCATAAATATAGGCCGCCGCTGCGCCTCGGGAGGGCCTTTCAAAATCAACCACCCGGCTTTCACTCACACCGAATTCTAACGGGAGTAATTTCTTTATCTGAGGCGATTGCCTGGCCATGCTGATAAATTCTGTATAGACCAGGAATACTTCATCTGCTCGACCGGTCAGGAATTCTTCAACTGACAGCAAGCCGATCGCAGAGACATCCAGGAAGGTGGGCGCAGCCGGTAGATGGCTAAATTCACCTACAATCCTCTGCCGGCGCCGCAGCATCATGTCACGTCCCTTGCGCCCCACAGTGATGTAATGCACTGGTGCAGGTGGGTTAGTAAATTGTTGAATGACATATCGCACAATATTGGCGTTATACGCACCTGCCAGGCCCCGGTCTCCGCTGATAAGAACCACCAGGATGTTGTTGGTTTTTTCCCTGCGAGTCAGCAGTGGGTGGAGATTATCTCGGCCAGGTTGGCCTGCGACATGCGTCAACACCTGCCAGGCTTTGGTGGCATAAGGCCTGGTATTCATGCGCGCCTGCATGGCCTTGCGTACCTTGCTGGCGCTGACCGCTTGCAGGGCGCGCGTGACCTGGGCAATATTTTTTACACTGCGAATTCGGAGCCGGGTCTCACGTAAATTAGGCATAATGAATCCCTGGTCGGTTAACTCTACTGCCAGGAAGCTTTGAATGCATCCAGCGCACTGCGCAGCTTTGGAGTATTTTCATCCGTAAGGCGTTTCTGCTCTATGATGTCGCGGCCAATCTCCGGATAAGAGCGCTCCATGAATCGCAACAGCGCCACTTCCCAGGAGCGCATTTGCTCCAATGGCACCTGGTCAGCATATCCATTCGTCCCAGCATAAATTATTATGATTTGGTTTTCAAGCGACATCGGTTCGTATTGAGGTTGCTTGAGGATTTCCTGCAAATGCTGGCCACGATTTAATTGCGCCTGGGTGGCTTTATCCAGGTCCGACCCAAATTGGGCGAACGCCGCCAACTCACGGAACGAAGCCATGTCAAGTCGCAGGCGGCCGGCAACCTGCTTCATGGCTCGGGTTTGGGCATCACCACCCACGCGGGACACAGAAAGGCCAACATTCACAGCCGGGCGGATGCCGGCATAAAACAGGTTGTTCTCCAGGTAGATCTGACCATCCGTGATCGAAATTACGTTAGTGGGAATGTAGGCAGATACATCGCCCAATAAGGTTTCAATGATCGGCAGGGAAGTTAACGAACCACCCGAGCCAGTCAATTTCTTGATTGCCAAGCCATCTTTTTCTGGCATGGCTTTCAAGGCCTCTTCAACTTCATGCCTGGCTATGGGACCGCCATAGACTACTCCGTTGACAGCATCAGATCGCTCAGCCCCATCTCCAGGGAGCTCCTTTTTAACGATCACGTATTGATCTGCCAAGCGTGCGGCTCTTTCCAGCAGTCGTGAGTGCAGGTAAAAAACATCGCCAGGATAAGCCTCGCGGCCGGGTGGCCGGCGCAAAAGTAAGGATACCTGCCGGTATGCCCAGGCATGCTTCGAGAGGTCATCGTACACAACCAGAGCATCCCGACCAGTCTCCATGAATTCCTCGCCGATCGCGCAGCCAGCATACGGGGCGATATACTGCAGGGCAGCTGATTCATCGGCAGAGGCAACCACCACGGTGGTATATTCCATGGCACCAAAGCGCTCCAAAGTGGCAACCGTACGAGCAACGGCAGCCTTCTTCTGCCCGATCGCCACATAAACACACAGGGTGTCCTTGCCTTTCTGATTGATGATCGTATCAATCGCCAGCGCGGATTTACCCGTCTGGCGATCACCGATGATCAGCTCGCGCTGGCCACGACCGATGGGAATCATCGAGTCTATGGCTTTCAAGCCAGTCTGCAAGGGGGTATCGACATCCTTGCGTAATATAACGCCAGGAGCAATCCGTTCAATCGGGCGGTAACCGTTGAACATGACCGGGCCTTTCCCATCCACCGGTTGGCCCAATGCATTAACGACCCTGCCGACCAAGCCATCACCTACTGGAACTGAGGCAATCCGGCCGGTTGAGGACACCCCCATCCCCTCCTGGATCTCCGAATATTCACCCAGAATAATTACACCTACATCATCTCTCGCAAGGTTAAAGGCAATTCCGATTACACCGTTATCAAATTGGACTAACTCCTGTGAGTGGACATCCGATAATCCTCGCACCCGAGCAATCCCATCACCTGCCTCCAGGACTACACCCACATCCCGGATTTCCATCTCAGGTTGAAAAGCTTCAATTTGTTTTTGCAGGTCGGCTGTTATTTGACGGACCAGATCGGACATAATACCTCCAGGAAGGGATAAATGGGCAAAACCATAAACCGGTTAAACAAATACACCGGCACAGGTTCGTTATTGGGTCAGGCTGGCTACAGCCTCCGCGTTTAACCTTACCATTAAAGCGGTCATCAACTGCACGGCATGGTCGTAATCACTGCGATGGATGATTGACGAATGGGAATGGATATGCCGGGCAGCCACCCCAATCACCAGGGTCGGAACCCCGGTGCCGTGTAAATGGATCGCTGCTCCATCCGTCGCACCACCTTCAATCGCAGATGTCTGCACCGGGATGTTCATTTCCGCAGCCAGGTCAAATACCAGGTCGCGCAGTCGCAGGTTGGGGATCATACGGGCATCGTAAATAAGCACCGTAGGTCCCTTGCCCAATTTAACCGTCGATTCTTCGGGTTTAATCCCGGGTACATCGCCTGCGATGTCAGATTCAAAAACCAGAGCGACATCCGGGTTAACCGCCCGGACGCTGGTGGTAGCACCACGTATCCCAACTTCTTCCTGGACGGTTGCCACGCCGTAAACCGTATTCGGATGATCCACACCTCGAAGGGCTTCGAGCACCGAGACCACCAACGCCGTCCCCACGCGATCATCAAAAGCTTTCGAAAGGTAAGTTTTCTGATTCGCCAGAATTTCAAAACCAGCCAGGGGCATGACCGGGTCCCCAGGCCGGACACCTGTCTCCTCAACCTCAGCTTTACTGGAGGCGCCAATGTCAATGTACATGGATTTCTTTTCGACGACTTTGGAACGCTCTTCCGGTGATAACAAATGCGGTGGTTTTGCGCCAATGACGCCGGTCACATTTCCCTTTCGGGTGCTGATAACGACCCTTTGCCCAAGAAGGACCTGGTCAAACCAGCCACCCAGAGGCAGGAAGCGGATGAACCCCTCTTCGGTGATCATCTTGACCATAAAGCCGATCTCGTCCATGTGGCCGGCGAGCATCACGCGCGGCGCAGGTTGACTGCCACCCTTCTTGCAAATTACGCTGCCGATTTTATCTTGAGATAGTTCACCGAGTGGTTCCAGGTATTTACGTACCACGGCCCGGATAGGTGTTTCGTATCCGGGCACGCCATAAGCTTCGGTGAGTTCCTTGAGCAGGGTTTCAGTAGAATCCATCCTCATTACTCCCGGTAAAAGATATTTGTTCCTTCGATGCAAAATTAGACCGTTTTAGGTCGCTTAAGCCGGACAAATGATACCTGAAACAACTTATCTTGTCCAGTTATTCACAATCTGCCAAATACAAGGCCGTCTGGTCTTACGAACCCTTGGATTCCGGCGAGCGTGACTTTCCACCACCGCCTAGCTCCACGGAGCGCTCATAGGCTGCCCAGATAGCTCGAGAGATGGCAGTGCGAAATCCAGCTTTTTCAAGGTAATACAGAGCTTCGGCTGAAGTTCCGCCGGGCGAGGTTACCTGGTTTCGGAGCCGAGCCAGGTGAATGTGTTCTTCATGTTTTTGGTAAAAATCGACGGAGCCGCGCACGGTTTGGGCTACAAGCTGCTCGGCAATCCTGCGAGGGAATCCCAGGTGCACCCCGGCGTCTACCATCGCTTCCATAAATAAAAAGACATACGCGGGTCCGGTGCCTGATAAGGCAGTCGCCATATCCAGGTAGTTTTCTTCCTCAACAAATATTTCATGCCCTAAAGCACCCAGGATCTGCCGCGTCATCTGCCTTTGTTCATCCGAAACCTCTGCAGAGGCCGTCCAAACCGTAATGCCCTCACCGATTTGCGCCGGTGTGTTCGGCATCGAGCGCACGATCCGCTGGTGCGATAATCCAAGGCTGAGCTTCTCGATCGAAGCCCCCGCAACGATCGAAAGCACCAGTGAGGACGGCAGTAGTGATCCCTTCAATCCAGACAACACCCGGTCCAGGCGCTGCGGTTTTACAGAGAGCACAACCACATCCGCGTTTTTTGCGGCGCTGGCGTTGTCGGTGTTTGTCGAAATCCCATAATGCACCTGTAAATGATCCAGTCGTTCCTGAGTTGGGCCAGCGGCTACCAGAGACTCAGGCGCAGCCACGTTTTGCCGGATCAACCCGGCAATCATGGCCTCAGCCATCGCCCCGGGTCCAATAAAAGCGATAATTTTTCCCTGGAACAAAGTCACCTCAATATGAAAAATACTGGAGAGCCAGGCGCAGACGGGTTTCAACATCCTGCGGCGTGTCTCTGGGAATGGCCTGGAGCGCTGCCTGGGCTTCAACCACGCTGTATCCCAGGCTGGTCAAGGCTCCCAACACCTCGGTGTCCGTATCGCTCATTGCAGCCACGGGTTCCAATCCGGCCTCTCCATGGATTTTGTCCTGGAGCTGCAACAGGATTTTCTGCGCCGTCTTCTTCCCAACCCCAGGCACCCGGTTGAAAACCTCCGGTTGCTCATGGAAAATCGCTCTGCGAATTGCATCGGGTGAGAGCACCGATAACACTCCCAGGGCGAGTTTTGGTCCGATTCCATCGACGGTCAACAACAGTGTAAAGTATTGGCGCCCTTCACGCGTTTCGAACCCATATAGGGCGAGCAAGTCCTGGCGGACTACCAGGTAGGTATACAGAAAAACCAGCTCTCCAACGTGCAGGATGTCGCGCGTCGAGGCCGGCACAAAAACCTGCAGTCCCACCCCACCGACTTCAACGATCAGGCTATCGGGATAGACTTCCTGGATTCGACCATTCAGACTGGCAATCATAAACCATTCCTTATTGGCTTAAGGATAAATACTTAACCGAATGCAGGTGGCAGATGGCAATCGCCAGGGCATCTGCAGCATCATCCGGACGCGGAATATCCGAAAGCCCAAGTAGCGCCCGGACCATTTGCTGCACCTGGTTTTTATCCGCACCGCCATAACCGGCAACGGCCTGCTTGACTTCCAGAGGCGTATACTCGGCAACCGGGAGCCGCGCCTGCGCCAGGGAGAGCAGCACTACCCCCCTCCCCTGTCCCACGCTCAACGCCGTTCGTACATTCCTCTGAAAAAACAACTTCTCCACCGCGCCACTGTCAGGGCGATGGAGAAGTATCAAACGGTTGAGCTGTAGGAACAATTCGAGCAGGCGCTCCGGCATTTCCTGGTTAGCTGGCGTGCTGATCACACCAAAATCCACCACCATCAGGTTCCCATCCTCGTTCTCTTGGACGAAACCATAACCGGTAGTGGCTGTGCCAGGGTCGATCCCGATGACCAGCATTCGAATTTAAGCCTCTTCCAACCGGGCCATTACTTCATCAGATATTGACAGTGCAGAATAGACCGTTTGCACATCGTCAAGTTCTTCAAGAGATTCAACCGTCCTGAGAACGCTAATCGTCTCATCCGTTGCAAGCTCAATTTCGTTATTCGCCGTGTAGCGCAGTTCGGCCTCTTCCGGGTGAATCCCGGCTTGTTTAAGCTGGTCGCTGATCTCTTTAAAGACCTCCACTGGCCCCACTATTTCGACCATGTCATCATCGAACGTAACGTCATCCGCGCCGGCTTCAACCGCCAGCTCAAAAATTTTATCCGGGTTGTGATCTTTTAAAGGAAAAGCAAAGTAGGAAATGCGTTTAAATTGCCAGGCTACCGAACCTGCCTCGGCCATGCTGCCGCCTGAACGGCTGAGGGCGTGCCGGATTTCCGAAATTGTTCGGTTGCGATTATCGGTGACACAGGAGATCATCAGCGCAACGCCATGTTGTGCATATCCTTCATAGGTGATCTCCTCAATCGCATTTCCTTCTTTCAAATCGCCAGTGCCTCGCTTGACCGCGCGCTCTATGTTGTCTTTTGGCATGTTTTGCGACCGGGCTTTATCCACGGCATAAGCCAATCGCATGTTAGTATCTGGATCGCCACCGCCTTCGCGTGCTGCAATGGTGATTTCACGTGCCAGGCGCGTAAACACCTGGCCTTTCTTGGCATCCGCAGCGCCTTTCTTACGCCGGATTGTTGCCCAATGTGAATGTCCTGACATAAGTCACTCCTTGTTGAACCTTTCAATCGTTAAACACAAATATAGCAAGAGCAACCTCCCTGCTAGGGAGGTGATTATATCACGACCTAATGTCGGATGGATTCGGTAGCGCAAGCGTCCTGTCTAGAAGCATTCTGGCTATCCTGCCTGCTGTTTGACCATCCCACAGCTCGGGTCGACCTGTTGGCGGGGAAAAAAACCCATTGACTTCCTCAATTGCTTCCAGGATACCTTTTTTCGTGCTGGACACCAGGCGATTTGTGCCATGGGTGATGGTCACAGGCCGCTCAGTATTCGGACGGACGGTCAGGCAAGGAATCCCCAGGTAGGTCGTCTCTTCCTGTATGCCTCCTGAGTCAGTCAGGACCAGTGCTGCAGAACGGGTCAGCGCCAGGAAATCCAGGTAACCCAGTGGTTCCAGCAGGCGAATCCTGGAATCCCAATGCATACCTGCTAAAGTATCGATGCTTTTCCGTGTGCGAGGATGGACGGGAAAGATCACTGGATAACGGTGACTGGCAATTTTCAACGCATCCATTATTTCTTTTAGTGTAGCAGGGTTGTCCACGTTGAATGGGCGGTGCAGGGTTACGAGGAAATAAGCGCCTTCTTGCAAGCCCAGGTCCTGCCGGATCGACCGTGATCCTGATTTGGGTAGCATCTTCACCAGGGTGTCAATCATGATATTGCCTACGAAGCCAATCTTCCCCACCGGAATTCCCTCTCTCAGCAAATTACTATCGGCGTCTCGTGAAGGCGTCAACAACAAATCTGCGATCTGGTCGGTCAGCAGGCGGTTGATTTCCTCAGGCATACTGCGGTCAAATGAACGCAGTCCGGCCTCAACATGGGCAACGCGCACCCCTAATTTCGAACTGACCAGTGCACAACCCAGGGTCGAGTTGACATCACCTACGACGACCACCCAATCCGGCCTGTACTTTAATAATACAGGCTCAAAAGCCAGCATAATCCAGGCTGTCTGTTCGGCATGCGTGCCCGTCCCAATATTCAGGTGCTCATCTGGCTCTGGCAGCTCCAGTTCCTCAAAAAAAATTCGCGACATGTTGTAGTCGTAATGCTGCCCGGTATGGATCAGGATCTGCTCACAGCCAGCTTCTTCCTGTCGGATTGCCGGGATCAGAGGGGCGATTTTTGGGAAGTTGGGTCGCGCCCCAACCACATGTAGGATACGGGTCATATGACTAAAACCGCCTCCCCGTTGATCCGGCTGTGCTTGATGTCCTGCAGCGCCTGGTTTGCCTGAGCCAGGTCATATAGGGTCACAGACGAACGAATCTTTGCGTTCACAGCTATTTTTATAAAATCCAGGCCGTCCTGGCGGGTGGCGTTCGTCACGCTCTTAAGGGTTCGTTCTCCATAAATGTGTGCATATGTCATGGCAGGCAGGTCCGTCATGTAGATCGCATTGATCGCCAGGGTTCCCCCGCGACGCAGCTTTGCTAAAGTCTTCGGAACCAACTCCCCGGCCGGGGCAAAGATAACCGCCCGGTCTAAAGGATTCGGAGTTGCTTCTTCGATAGAGCCCGTCCAGGCAGCTCCCAGTTCCTCAGCATGCTTGCGGTGAGCTGAGGCACGCGTGAAAACGAAAACCCGGCATCCCCAATGCCTGGCCACCTGGATGGCGAGATGGGCGCTGGCGCCAAAACCGATCAGCCCAAGGGTCTCCCCAGGTTGAAGATCTGCCATTCGCAAGGAACGGTACCCGATGATGCCGGCACACAACCAGGGAGCCGCCTGCTCCGCCGGGACGCTTTTTGGGATGGGTATCGTCCAGTGCACCTCAGCCAGCAGGGCATCAGCAAACCCGCCATCGACGCTGTAACCGCTAAAGCGTGCGTGGGGGCAGAGATTTTCCTGGCCATTCAGGCAGAAATTGCACGAAGCGCATGCCGAATGCAGCCAGGCTACCCCCACCCTGTCGCCAACATTAACCTGGCTCCCAACCTCACCACCCACAGTCTCCACCACGCCTACCACCTGGTGCCCGGGAGTGACCGGCAGCAGAGGTGGAATCAACTCCCCTTCTACAATATGCAGATCCGTGTGACACACCCCGCAGGCCTGCACCCGAATGCGCACCTGCCCGCGCCAGGTTGGGGAATCTCCTGGTCTGTCAATCGCAGCGGATTGGTTTCTGCGAGCCCAGGCTGGTACAACCGCATCGCCTTCATACCCGAAGTATACACGTAAACAGGTAATAAAAAAGATAAGGCAGCTATCTTGCTGCTGCCTTACCTTTAATGAATTATAAAAAGACCAGCTCATTCACCTTTGATAAAGGCTTCGGTCATCGAATGGGCAACTTCATCTTTGAACTGCTTCGGGGGCGACTTCATAAAGTATGAAGAGGGAGCGAATAATGGGCCTGCCAGGCCGCGGTCCAGGCCAAGCTTGGCGCAGCGCACGGCATCGATAATTACGCCCGCCGAATTTGGCGAGTCCCATACTTCCAGCTTGGCTTCCAGCAGCAGCGGGACGTTTCCGAAGGTGGTGCCCTCCATGCGGTATCTGGCAGAACTTGCGGTCGGTCAGCCAGGGCACGTAGTCAGAAGGCCCGACGTGTACGTCTTTTTTATCCAATTCGTACGGCAACATACTCGTCACAGCGTTTGTCTTGGAAATCTTTTTGGATTCCAGTCGTTCGCGCTCGAGCATGTTCATGAAGTCTGTATTCCCACCGAAATTGAGCTGGTAGGTGTGGTCAAGCTGGACACCACGGTCAACAAACAGGCTGGTCAACACGCGGTGCAGGATGGTAGCGCCTACCTGGCTTTTCACATCGTCGCCGATGATCGGCAGGCCGCGTTCCTGGAAACGCTTGCTCCAATATTCCGAGCTGGCGATAAAGACTGGAATCCCATTGACAAAAGCGCAGCCAGCTTCAAGCACCTGCTCCGCATACCACTTCGTTGCCATTTCAGAGCCGACTGGCAGGAAATTGACCACGACATCCGTCTTTGTTTCCTTCAAAATCCCGACAATGTCCGCTGTCGGTCCGGGCGCTTTCTTGAGAATTTGACTTAAGTACTTGCCCAACCCATCGTGCGTCATGCCGCGTGAAACCGGAACATCCATATAAGGAACATCCGCGAATTTGATGGTGTTGTTCGGATAAGCCCAGATTGCTTCGCTTAAATCTTTGCCAACCTTGGTGTCGACCACGTCAATGGCGGCTGAAAACTCGATATCCCGCACGTGGTAACCGCCCAGGTTCACGTGCATCAGCCCGGGGACCGTGGCATCATCTGGAGTATCCTTATAAAATTGCACCCCCTGGATTAAGGCCGCAGCACAGTTTCCAATCCCAATGATGGCAACACGAACTTTCTTACTCATGCTTCACTCCTTCACGATTATGTAAAATTATTGGTGATTTAACCTGGTCAAAGAACGGTTGAAGATTATACCAACAAATAAGACACTGTCTATCCTGATCCGTTATTTTTCATCATATTCCTATCTTGGCAAGACAACCGGGGTCAGGTATAATGCCTGCTCGCGAGAGAGTACGCGATATAATACAGTTCATTCGGGGCGTGGCTCAGCCCGGCTAGAGCGCACGGTTCGGGACCGTGAGGTCGAGAGTTCAAATCTCTCCGCCCCGACTAAAAACCTCAAGTTTCGGCTTGAGGTTTTTATATTGTTTCGGGTCCGTGAGGGGCAGCAAAAAACGCTGCTCGAGAGTTCAAATCTCTCCGCCCCGACTAAAAACCTCAAGTTTCGGCTTGAGGTTTTTTATTGTTTCGGGTCCGTGAGGTGCAGCAAAAAGCGCTGCTTAAGGTAATTTAATTACTTCCACAACCCAGCAATCACCTCCAGCGTGCGATCCACCAGGAGCTGGCCGCCCTCCGGACCGACCAGGTTGTCCGCAGCCAGGCCACCGTAGTGTTTGGCCACCGCCTTTTGGGCTGGGCAGGTAACTGCCGGTGCCGTTGGCAATCTGAACCAGGAAAGTCTGCCCGGCGTGGCTGCGTGCCTGGATGCGCACGGCGTAGTCGAGGTATAGCTCGAAAGGATTGGTGGCAAAAGCTACCTCACCCAGGCGGATGACGTGAAGCTCCATGGTGTATGCAGGCTTGATCCCACCTGCCTCGTATTCGGCGATCATCGTCCTCAGGCGGCGCTGCGCCCAGCTGATCTCGGGGTCCTGGTCCAGCACCGTCTCCAGCTCCGCCAGGGCGTAATCATAATCCGCTTTTGTGATGATACGCCCTGGCAATTCCAGGCTTTCTACCCGGTGCATCAGCGGTAGATCAGTCTCAGCGGTATTCCTTTACCACAGCATACACATCCTCAATGGCATTCACAATTCGCCGGGCGATCTCCTGCCGGCGGGTCAGCCCACGCTGCAGGCGCATATTTTCTTCCACTTTGTTTAAAAGCAGCAGGTGCGGCGACTGGTCCCCAGCCGGGGCGCATTGGGGCAACACGGAAAATCCCCTCTCCAAAACGCCGTTTCACTTCCTCGCGTACTTCATGCCAGAAGTCAGCCGAGATGGTCATGTCGTGTTCAGTTTCCTGGGAAGGACAGGCCAGGTTCACGACAATTCCCGTCAGGGTACGGTTTTCGTCAAAGCAGGTATAAGAGGTGCACGCTATGATCCTCGTAGCCCTCGACTGTGGCTGAAATCAGGGGTATCTGTCGCTCCGTACATCCGGGCAGTGCCGTCCAGGTAGCAGGCTCGGCGGTTGTGCCCGACCACGGCGTGACCCAGACCGCGCGCCACAGAGCCCGGGAGGCGCCCATCCCAGGCCGCAAAGGCGGCTGCAGCTGCTTGCTCTGCAATCAATGCCCGGCATTCAGCCGGGGTCAGCGCGCCGGAACCCTCGGGCAGGTTGTAAGCGCCTTCCTCATACACCATGCTGGTGTGGGTGTGCGTGGCGTGCAGGATCAAGCAGGAAGGATCAAATGCTGGTTGGAGAATCTTCAGGCGTTCTCGCGTTTCAGCCAGCAATTCTTCAGTGATGTGCACCAGGTCGCAGGCAACGAAAATCACAGATTGGCCATCGTTTTCCAGCGCTAAAGCGGTGACGATGATTGGATTTTCAACGCCCTCGGACACGCGCACGTGCATCTGACCACAGAGCATCACCGGCTTGTCCGGGGTAATGCTGCATTTTGCCCAACCGATTTCTAACATGATAGTACCTCCTGATTCATTAATTCCTTGGAACGATGGGGTGTATTGTTATCACAACACATCCAAAACCAAGACCCAATCCGTCCCTTGCTCGGGTGGTGTGAAGGGTTGCACTTGCCCGGAAAAAGTATGATGATCAAGGTACTCACCATTGCGGGGATTGAACCAGCCAGATTTTACTTTCTGCCCTGCCAGGCAGTTCAGGTCTACCTGAACCGTTTGACCCAGGGGCAGGTAAATCATCGCCCATTCCCCACCTGCAGCACGGGTTGCTTTTATTCGCTCCAATCCGTGCCCAGGATCGGTCACGATCAGTGAGTCATCTGGAACGCGATCAAAAAACGACCGCGATTCGATTAAAGTCCGCAGATGTTTCAGCTTTAAGGCGCCAGGTGCATCCAGTGATTGGCGCCAATCTCCACGCTGGCCCGGTCCTTGGGGGAGTTCCTGAACCTGCCCTGGAAAGGCCGGCTTGAAAAAGCCGTAAACGTCATTGTGACCGTAAGTGTGCCCAAAGGCGCCTGCAAAAATCGAACCAAAGGCCTTGCGACGCACAGCCACCGCGTCACACCGGGGCTGGTCGATCGTTTTATAGACCCAAACGCCATCGGGGGTGTCCTCATAAAAGGGCTCACCATCCAGGACAGGTTTCAGCGGTCTCCGCTCATAATCTTCTGCAATCAGCTCGTGGTTTTCAGGAAGCTTAAACTGAGCGCAGTCGTTCATGTGACCGGATTGCAGCATGTTGAAATCCAGCCACTCCGCATCGTGGAAATCCATGGAAGAGGTTCTGGCGACGCCAGGATGGATCGTCATTAACTGCTGCCCGTTATGAGCGGATCGCAGCCCTTTCGCCACGGAATGAAACAATTGTTTCTGTTGCGGTAATACCGGCAGTTGATAACCATAGATGGAGTCATACTCGCCACTGACAGACCAAAGCACATGCGACCAGTGCACATACCGCTGCCCGATCCAATGTGCGAAGGATTCTGCCATATCAAGATCACCGCCAAAGGCTTCAGCGTATTCATTCCCCCACATTGGGAACAATACAATGTACAACTGGTGGTTGAGGGCTTTTTCGACAATCGCATCGATCGTCTGCCAGTAAGCCTCGCAAGGTTGAAGTGGATGATCATCGATAAAGGCCCGGTTTCCAGCATAATCCTTTACCTTAAAACCGCAATGCACCTGGATGAGGTTGAAACCATGCCTGGCACGGTGCGACATATAAAGCTCAACATCAGCAGGAAGCAACCAGCGGATCCACCAGGCTGTGTCGCCCAACCAGAAAAAAGGCTGGCCCTTCTCAGTCATCAGGTAGCGGTGGTTGGGGTGTACTTTCAACCTAGGCAAAAAGTGTTGGGATTCAGGATGGATTACCATTTATACTCCAGGTAAAATTGTTTTTTTAACAGGAAATAAAATATTCGTTTGGATATTTTACGACAGAAGGAGCTTTTCCACAAAAAATCAAGCTAACACAGGATGAAATCCCAAAATTAGACTATTCATTTTTTTTCATAATCCTTGTTAAAATTAATATCCCTACAATAACCCCAATAATCGACATCATATCCCATCCTATCTGCCTACAAAGGAGTTCATGATGGCCAATATCCTCGATGTTGAAAACCTGGTGAAAAGTTTTGGCGAATTCCAGGCGGTCAAAGGCGTCAGTTTTTCTGTGGAAGAGGGAGAAATTTTTGGCTGCTGGGTCCCAATGGCGCCGGTAAGACCACGACGATCTCGATGCTGACCGGTGTGCTCCCACCGACTTCTGGCACGGCGCGTATTAACGGTCTGGACCTGCTTAAAAATTCGCTGGCCGTGAAGCGCATGATCGGCCTGGTACCCCAGGACATCGCACTGTACCCGACGATCAATGCCCGCGCCAACCTGAATTTCTTCGGCAGCATTTACGGCTTGCGCGGCGGCGAGCTCCAGCAGCGCGTGGACGATGTCCTGGACATTGTCGGGCTGACCGAAAGCCAAAAGGAGCCGGTTGAAAAATTCTCCGGCGGGATGAAGCGCCGCTTAAACATAGCTGCCGGGCTGGTGCACCAGCCACGCCTGCTCTTCCTGGACGAGCCAACCGTCGGGGTGGATCCGCAAAGTCGCAACAACATCTTCGAAAGCGTGCTCAAACTTAACCGTGAACGCGGCATGAGCATCCTCTACACCAGCCATTACATGGAAGAGGTGGAGCTGTTGTGCAGTCGTGCCGCCATTATCGACCAGGGAAAAATTATCGCCCTCGATACAATCAAAAACCTGGTAGCGATGTTAGGAGGCGGGGTTTTGCACATCGGCCTGGGCAACTTGGACGAGGCAATCATCCAGGAGATCGTTAACCTGCCCTCGGTCAGGCAGGCAACAAAGATGACCAGCGCCTCGCCTGAGGCTGCCAGCCTGGCATCCAAAGATAACCAGCCAGAATCAAATGAAGAGGCAAATGTCCTTAAAATCGAAGCCTAAAACAGCCACAAGGCAGTGATTGAAGTCATCGAGTTGATGAACCAGAAGGACATCCAGATCACTTCTCTCGAAATCCTCGAGCCCAACCTGGAAAGCGTATTCTTACACCTGACCGGGAAGAAACTGAGGGAATAAGCCATGAACAACCTCTGGAATCTGACCAAGAAAGACATCACGGTTCTGTTAAAAGACCGCAGCGCAGTGGTCTGGATGTTCGTGCTACCCGTGATCTTATACGAGACCTGATCGATTAAGACCTGCCACACCCATCGGATACCCAGATCAGCGGGTCATCCTGGCAAGTCCATCAGCTCGAACAGGTGGATATCCTCGCCGGATGCAACGTGCCGCACCCGGGCATGCGGAGCCAGGACGATCCTGGAAATGAGATTGGCTTGCCCCTCCTCGTGCAGAGGCGAAACGCTAAAATCCTGGGGATCGAAGTAGCCCCAGGCGGGCTGTCCATCAGCCTGGCAGAATAAGACGTCGAAGTAAGTACCTTCGACCAGGCTGGCAACATCGGAGACTGTTTTTGCTTCCATGGCCAGTTTCTTCACGCGCTGGCGCATGTGTATTTCACCCGGGCTGAGGCCAACCTGGTCATATACCTCCTCCCAGGGCTGGCGTTCGACTTCAATTTCAATGGCTTCGTCCAGGATTTCCTGCCGGTGCTGGCGGTACAGCTCCGGCAGATCGATTCCCAGCTCATCTAACCGGGAAAAAAGGTCCACACCACTGCGCGCCTCAAACCACAACTCATCACGCCTGTCGCTAATGATGACCTGTTCGTTAAACAGGTGCGCCTTGAGAAAAGCCAGAACATCCTCCAGGTTATGTAACCTGGTCGGCAGGTCGTGATACCCATCCACGTATACATATCCAAGCAAGGGGTAACTAGCGCACATAGGGACATTATAAGCCTCTCTTGCCGTTATCTCCGGGGCGCGGTAAACTCATCACCGATGCCACAGCACCCATCTTCCTTCGGACTCTACCTGCGGCGCCAGGCGGCTTCTCCTGCACGCTATCTCTGGGAGCAGAGCCTGACCGCCCTCTTTGGATGGGTGCCGACAATTCTGGGTATCGGCTTGCGCTGGCTGGTGTACCGTGGCATGCTGCGGATTGACGGCGTGTCCGCCATCGAGCGTAACGTACGCATCCGCTTCGCCAGCAAGGTCCACCTGGGGCGGAATGTGTTCCTCGATGAAAACGTCTACATCCATGCCTGCCCGGATGGCGTGTTCATTGGCGATGACACGCTGGTCATGCACGGAGCGATCCTGCACGTTTATAATTTCCGTGATCTTCCCCATGCCGGAATCCGCATCGGTAAAGACTGCCTGATTGGCGAGTACAGCGTGATTCGCGGCCAGGGCGGGGTGACCCTCGGAGACCGGGTCTATACCTCACCAATGACCCAAATCATCGCCGTTAACCACGTCTTCGACGATCCCAACCGTCCATTCATTGAGCAGGGCATTACGGCTGAAGGGATCACGATCGAAGACGACGTCTGGATCGGCTCCAATGCGGTGATCACGGACGGGGTGCGCATCGGAAAAGGCGCGGTGGTCGCTGCCGGGGCGGTGGTAACCCGGGATGTCTTACCACACTCGGTTGTAGCCGGGGTGCCCGCACGGGTGGTGAAGGAAATCGACGGCTCAGGGAACGCTAAGAGCAGAGATATTTATTATTAAGGAGCTGGTCATGGAAGTTGGCATGGTCCAAAAAGTCGATATCGATACCGAAATGCAGCAGGCATACCTGGATTATGCCATGAGCGTGATCGTGGCACGCGCCTTGCCCGATGCCCGCGACGGACTGAAGCCCGTGCACCGGCGCATCCTGTACGCCATGCACGACATGGGCATCCGGGCAGAATCGACCTACAAGAAATCCGCCAGGATCGTTGGCGAAGTGCTGGGGAAGTACCACCCCCATGGCGACATGGCAGTGTACGATGCAATGGCGCGCATGGCGCAGGACTTCTCGATGCGCTACCTCCTGGTCGATGGACAGGGAAATTTTGGCTCTGTCGATGGCGACCCGCCAGCGGCCATGCGCTACACCGAAGCCCGCCTGGCTGCGCCAGCCATGACCATGCTGACCGACATCCAGAAAAACACCGTTAATTTCTCTGCAAACTTCGACGGAACCCTCAACGAACCCAACGTGCTGCCCGCTGCATTACCCAACTTACTGGTCAACGGAGCCACCGGCATCGCCGTTGGCATGGCAACGAACATCCCTCCCCACAACCTGGGTGAGGTCACCGACGCCCTGTGCTACATGCTGGATCGTTGGGACAAAATGGACGACATCACCCTGGATGACTTGATGCAATTCATCCAGGGACCCGATTTCCCAACCGGCGGGGTCATCTTCCACGACGCCGGGCAGGAAGATGAAGGCTTGCGCAGCGCTTATGGCTCGGGACGGGGACGGGTCACCGTGCAAGCGCACACCCACCTGGAAGAGATGGAGCGCGGCAAGAACCGCATCATCGTCACCGAGCTGCCGTACATGACCAACAAATCCTCGCTGATCGAGCGCATTGCGGAGCTGGTGAGGGAAGAAAAAATTGAGGGTATTGCCGATTTACGAGATGAGTCGGACCGGCACGGGATGCGCATCGTGATCGAGCTTTCGAAGACTGTCGAGCCCGAAAACGTGCTCCGCGAGCTTTACAGGCTGACCCCGATGCAGAGTACCTTCGGCATCACCTTACTGGCGCTGGTAGATGGCGAGCCGCGTTTATTGACATTAAAAGCTGCATCGCGCGTCTACCTGGAACACCGCCTGGAGATCATCCGCCGCCGCAGCGAGTTCGATCTCGAGCGGGCGCGGGCACGCGCACATATCCTGGAAGGCTTGCGGATTGCCCTGCAGAACCTGGACGAGGTGATCGATCTGATCCGCAAATCGCCGGACGTAGACACCGCCCGCACACGTCTGATGAAACGCTTCAAACTCAGCGAAATTCAAGCCCAGGCGATCCTGGACATGCCCCTGCGCCGCCTGGCTGCGCTCGAGCGCAAGAAGATCGAAGATGAGTACAAAGAGGTCCAGGCACAGATCAAAGAGCTGGAAGCCCTGTTGAAGTCCTCGAAAAAAATGCGGCTCCAGGTCAGCGAGGAGTTACTGGCTGTTAAAGAAGCTTTCAACGACGCCCGGCGCACCCGCATCATCAACTTGAAACCGGGCATTAAAAAAACATCCCTGCTGACCGCCCAGGACCTGATGCCCGAACAGGTCACCTGGGTCTCGGTGACTATCGATGGTTTGATCTCACGCAGCAAAGAAGAAAAGCTTCCGCGCTTATCCGGCAAAGATACACCCCTCTTCCTGATCCAATCCGGCACGCGCGATACCCTTTTCCTGGTCAGCGACCAGGGAGAAGCCGCTGCGATTGCCGTACACGGGCTGCCCGAAACCGATGAGGTGAATGCTGGGGTCCCCTTCTGGAAGGTTTCACCACTTAAGGAGGAAATTTAATTTGCAGCCTGTTTTCCCTGCCGGCGAAAGAACGACCCGAGGATCGTTTTCTCGTCACCGTCTCGCGCAAAGGTATGGTGAAAAAGACCGCCCTGAGCGAGCTGCCCGGCCCTTCAGCCAGCACGCTGGTCGTGGCGAAAGTCAATCCCGACGACCAGCTCCTGGATGTTCTGCTAACCGATGGAAAACAAGACATCCTCCTTGCAAGCGCTGGCGGCATGGGCATCCGCTTTCCTGAAGAGGAAGTAAGACCGATGGGCCTGGTGGCTGCCGGGGTGATGGGAATGAAACTGGCTACGATCGACGAAATTATCGGCTGTGCAGCCGTTCAGGAGAGCAAATCCAAACAGGCCGCAGAGCTGCTGCTGGTAACCGCCAACGGCTCTGCCAAGCGTATCAGCCTGCAGGATTTTCCGCAGCAGGGCCGCTACGGCCAGGGGGTGATCGTCTGGAAACTCACCCGCCAGAACCGACTGGCTGGCATGGCGTACGGAAAGAGCAGCGACCGGGTGATCCTGCATTTCAACCGGCTGGCCGCCAAGAACATCCGCCTGGACGAAGCCCCCCTGCAGAACCGCTCCACCCAGGGGAAACCGGTCCAGGAGCTGAAGCCTGGCGACGCAATCACCATGCTGGGAATCCCCAGGCAGTTTACGACAATCCAGCCAACCTCCACCGCGACAGCCAAACCTGAGCAGGGGCCCAAACCCACGAAAGCCAGCCCGCCTGCCGCAGCCGCCAAAGCGCAAGGAAAAGCGCCTGAAAAAACAGCAGAAAAACCTGCTAAGAAGGCCACAGTCAAACCTGCGGTTACGAAAAAGACGGCAGCAACCCCAAAAACGGCCACGGGGAAAACTGCCGGTGAGTCTGCCCCAACTGGAAAAACTGCCAAAAAGCCCGCTTACCCAGCTAAGAAAACGCCAGCTGCAGCAGCCAGGAAGACCCCATCCGCAGCAACCCCAAAAACAGAGGCGCCTGCTGAAACAACCACTCAGAAAAAGCCGCCGTCTCCAGGAAAGAAATAAGCCTGTGATGAAAGTGTCCTTCCCGCTTCCTGGTTTCCCGGGCTAATGGGTCAGCTTAAAAGGGCTGAAGCAGGGATCGTAATCGCGGCCAACCACCAGGCGATATTGGGCTGGAGAAGCCGGGTCCAGCGCCTCACTCAAGCGCTCCAAGGGCAACCCCAGGACCGCCAGCACCTCTGCACTGACGCTTGCATCCACGTCCGGGTGGAGTTTTTGGACGAATGAAACAGCCTGCTGTTCAGCCGCTCCAAGCCCACAGTCCGCCGTCTCGTAGCCAGCATAATGCAGGCGTTCTGCAGCCAAAGCATCCCAGCCCGGGTTTCCGCTCAAGTTGCAGACCTCAACCTTGACAGCCTTCCGGATCGCATCCTCCGCACCAGGAGCTGAGAGAAAGCGTTTCACCAGCTCAAGGATGCGTTCCGTTTTCGGATACTGCACGTACATCCCGTCTGCAGTAGATGGCTTGACCATCCCGGCGGTGATGTAATAACTGCGAATATCCGCTTCACCCAGGTTCAATGCCATGGGCACCAAGGCGAGTAGATCATCCAGTTCCATATCAGTCGTTACATTTTCCCGAAACTGCTGGTACAACTCGGGCACCCTGGGAATCACATTCAAGCGCATCGCCTGGCTGTAAATCGCCCGCAGGACTTCCTGCTGCCTGCGCCCGCGGTCATAATCCGAGGATTTCAGGCGGGACCGGGCATACCACAATGCCAGGTCGCCATCCATGTGGACAACCCCCGGACCTACCGTCAGCAATTTCCAATTGCTCTGGAGCTCCAGGGAACGCCTGGGATCGATCACGTGCCAATCTGTGTAAAGGCAGGACAACGGCATATCTACCCCACCCAGCAGGTCCACAGCCTTCCTGAAGCCGTTGAAGTTCACCAGGGCATAATTGTCAATGGAGATGCCCAGGTTGTAAAGGATCGTATCCTTTAGCGAAGCTGGACCGCGCCCGGGGTAGCGGTTTACTTCCCCCCATAGGTAGGCCGTGTTGATCTTATGCATCCCCTTGGCAGGAATATATACGTACAGGTCCCGCGGGATCGAGAGGATCGAAATCGAATTCTCTTGAGGCCGGATCGAGGCGATCAGGAGGGTATCCGTCCGGAAAGCGCCTTTACCGCGTTGGTCCGTTCCAAGTAGCATGATATTGATGACCTGCCCGCCAACCTGCGCACTTAGATAAGGCGCTGGCTTCGGGACGCCTTTTGCAGGCGGGATTGGATTGGCCAGGTCTACCGGCTGCGGAGGCGGTGTGGGGACCAGGATTGGCGTGGGGGTCAGCGTCGGCAAAACCAGGGCGGTGGGCACAACCGGTTGGAACGGGGTGCGCGTGGCAGGATAAGGTCCTTCTTCCTCCTGAAAAACAGCCTCCTGGTCATCCCAGGAGGAGGTCTCGACAATCCATTCTAATGCCTGTCCGGTGTCTGCATCACCGGTATCCTGGTCCTGTTCCCTGGCAATGCAGCCAGCCAGGGGCAGCATAACCAGGAAAACCCAGCACCAGGTGAACGCCCGGCTCATGGAACGTTTAGAGCCTGGCGCAGTGTTTTCTTAATCAACGGGAGGCGCGGGATGAGCACCATGGCGCCCTCATAAGTCACCCAGTCGTATGCCGCATCCGGTCCCACGTAATAAGATGTCATCTGGTCTGGATCTGTTAGCTTCGTCGCCAGCGGCAGCCAGGGGGAAATGTCATCCCAGGTCAGGTCGGTACTCACATTATCTTTATAAAAATCGTAAAACTCCGGGATGCGCAGCAGGCTGTTGGTAGTCAGTAATTTCTCAAAAACAGCCCGGAGCACTTCTTGCTGGCGCCGGTTGCGGTAAAAGTCGCTGGTGGTCTTGCGAGAGCGCACATACCAGAGGACAGTATCAGCATCCATGTACTGCCGGCCTTTTTTGATCGTCACCCAGCGACCCGCGCGGTAATCATTCAACGGCTGCTTCACCTGGACTTCCAACCCTCCCAGGGTATCGATGAATTGTTTAAATGCCGAAAAATTAATCAAAACATAATGGTCTGGCTTAACACCAAAATTCTTTTCAAAGGTTGCTCGTAAGCTTTTAAAACCACCGTGCCCCCACGCCGTATTGATCCGGTCGGTTCCCCAATTGGGGATCTCCACATACAGGTCGCGCGGGAAGGACATCAGGTTGATCGTCCCCAGGTCCATATTTAACGTTGCCAGGATGATCGTATCCGTGCGGAAGCCGGTACCCCAGGGACGTTTATCCGAACCCAGCAGCAAAACCGTCATCTGGTTCGGAGGCTGCCCCATCTGGTCCCCCGAACGGTCCACAACGATCGGCATAGGCGTTGCCGTCGGCATCGGGGTGGGTGTGATGGTTGGCGTGGATGTCGGCAGATACACCGGAGTGGGCGGAAGCGGTTGGAATGGCGTTGGTGTGACCGTGGCATCCATGGGAGGCACATAATACGTTGCCGTCGCCGTTAATGTAGGAGTGGGAGTTTCTGTATCGACCACCTCCCCCTCGGCTTGAGCTTTTTCTCCCGCCATAATTGGAGAGATAACTGGGATTGAACAACCGGTCAAAAAAACAATAATAAAAATGAGGGAAAGGATTCGGTGGGAAATTTTCATGATGGGTAGTTTTTATGGAATCGGGGTATCCGGCAGTGGCTCAGTCGGTGGCGGTGGATCAGTTGGTTTCGGTGTGGTAGTTGGCTCTTCGGTGGCAGGCGGAGGTTCAGTGGTGACAATTTCTGTCGGGACTGCTGTGGGTGTTGGCGATTTGTAGGCCGGACGGGTAGGATAAACCGTGATGACAGGTTGGAAAGGTACGTAAAGAGACTCTCCCGGATGGATGAGCGTGGAAGAACCCAGGCAGTTCGCCCTCTGCAGTACAGAAACGGTTGTATTGGTCATCTGGCCTATTTTGAATAAGGTATCGCCTGAGCGTACGATGTAAACGACCCAACCAGCAGGACGGCCGCAAGCCTGGGTATCTCCAGGGGATTTAGTAGCCCTTTTCTGGTCGGGTGATTCGGTTTGGGTTGGAGTGGGCGTGGCGGTTACCGTTGGTGTGGGAGGCAGCTCAGGCACGTAAAGAATCGCCCCGGCCACCACGGAGGTCACGTCCATGCAGTTCGCCTCCTTCAACCGCTCGATCGAGGTTGCATAGAGCACGGAGATCGACGCCAACGTTTCACCGGTACTGACAGCTATCGGATGCCAGCCAGTCGGCGGAAGACAATCGGCTGGAGGCGGGGGGAAGATCGGCTGGGCTTCGGGCGGGTTGAGGCTGGTGCCATCGAGCTCGCCCCCTTCCGAAAGGACGGCGATGGGAGGCACAGTCTCTGCCATTAGGTTTTTCGCCAATCCGGCGGGGATGCCATCGCCCACCAAAGATACCGCCAGGCTTCCAAAAACCAGGATTCCCAGGAACAGGGCAGTTCCGATCCCCGAAAAAAGAGAGGTCCAGGTTTTCACACGGTTGATCCTGGCAGATCGCTACCATCCTGTGCAGAAGCCATTACAGGCAACAGGATGTTGAAGGTAGACCCTCGTCCTGGCTCATTATCTACCCAAATCCGCCCCCTTAATGAATCCACCCATTTTGGTAAATAGGATAAATCCACCTGGCCGGTATTCGTGGACGAAGAAGGCGCAGTGAAAACGTAGGGTAAATCAGCCGGGGAGATTCCACCGCCACCATCGACCACCTGTATGATCACGTAATCAGGCTGGCTGCCATCTTCTTCGACCAAAGCCCGCAGTAGAATTTGTCCCTGCCGCGGCGTAACCTCACCAGCATGCTTCAGTAACAGCGCCAGGGCTTGCTTGAGAATTTGTGTGTCGGTTTCTAACTCCGGCAAGGTTTCAGGCAGATCCATTCTTAAAGCAACGCGTTTACCGCGCAGATCGGGAGCGACTTCGCTGACTACGGCATCAACAAGCTCTCCCAGGCCAATGGCATTAAAAGCTGTTTTTTCAAATGGCTGTCCCGGTGATAACCTCTTTTTAATATCTCCAACCAGTTTATCCGTCTCTTCGGTAGCCATGCGGATGCGTTCAATAAATTTTCTCTGGAGCGACCCAAGCATCCCCATCGATTCCGAAAGAAGGAAATCTGCGTATTCCTGGATCGAATGGATCGAGCCCTCTACTTTTGCCAACAGGGAGGATACTTCGGAAAGCTGGACCTGGTTGAAACCGCTCTTCCCGCTGGCCATTTCTACCTGCAGGCTTTGGAGTTTGTGATTGGCTGCAGTGAGGGCATCCTGCTGGAGAGCAACCATGGCTGCCAGGGTCTGGAGCTGTGATTGTTTTTCACCCTCATTTTTTTGCAACGAGCGCAGTTCATCCAGCGCCTTGATCTGATCGGCTTGGTCTGTTTGAACCTTTGACTTGAAATGCGTCAACTGGTTCTGTGCCTGGTAAAGCTGAGTCTGCAGCATGGCCATATGGTCGAATTGTTGCAAGAAACGCGCCAGAGGTTCGGACACGTATTCGAGCAGGTCGATATCTTGCGCGGTCAAACTCCGCCGGGAGTAAGGTGAAAGCAGCAAGATGTTCAAGCCTTGACGTTTCGGATTGGCAGGCAGCAGAAGAAGATGACCCGGCGATTCCACCTTAAGAGCTTCCGCAAGGCCTGACATATCCGGGGAGCTGCTGGAGGCAGGCAAGCGCAGCATGCGGTTTTGCAGCAAGGCGCTGACCACCAGGGGTACTTTCCCGCGCTCGATTGGGAGCGGCATCAAGGGCAGCTCAGACCTCAGATCAAATCCCCCAGCCGTATTCACCTGCTTCTCGTCCTTTGAGAGGCTTACGATCAAGCAAAGGTCCGACCCAACCAGTTTTCCGAGACCTCGGGCAGCGGACTGGTATGCCGACAAGCTATCGGCGGCAGAGCTGACTGCTCGAAATAACTCAAGCCCTTCCGCCTGGTGTTCTTGCAACTGATCGTGCTTGAACGCATAAATCGATGCCAGGTGACGGTGAGGCAGCGCCAGCAAAAGGGGATAGGCGATAATCTCGCTGATCCGGATGGCAGCCGAATAGTTGCCTGTCGCCTGGAGACCCAGGAACTGGAAACCATATCCAAATCCCAGGACGACCATCATCGCGAACCCGTTTTCCCAGCCGGAAGGCTTGCTCTCAACCAGGATCAGTATGCCGAAGAGCAGGTATGCCAGGGCAACCAGGCAAGACCATTGGGCAATCCAGAATCGATTATAGGCAGACGGCGGATCAGCATTCACCCATTGGAGTCCGCCGACCAAGCTCAAAGTCAGGACAAGCACCACCATCAATACCGTGGCAGCATCCGCTGCACGTGAAGGACTGGGGAACGCCCACAACCAGATGATGATGACCAGGCTGATGAGGGAGGCTGCCCTTTCTAACAAAGGCAGCCATTTTCCAGGATCGAGAATACCCTGCCAGGCAAATCCAGCCACCAAGAAGAGCATCACCCGCAGCAGGAGTAAACTGGCAAGTCCCCACACCATCCGCCGCATCTCCAGGGCGTCTTTATTCCAGAACCTCAGGCAAGTCTGGAGAGCTCCAGCAATTGAGAGAACCAGGACCAGGTTGTAAACCAGGCTACCGATTTCTGAAGTGATGAGCTGAGAAGCAAGTTCGATGAAAACGGACATGTTCACCTTATTTTAACCTAAAATAGAGTATCCGAACAACCTTGGGTGGATTTAGCCAGTTAACCGTCCAGTGAATTAAGTGTTTTCAGGTTGACAAAACCATGAATCAAGGTAAAATACCTTGCGCAAGCCGAAGTGGCGGAATTGGCAGACGCGCTAGGTTCAGGGCTTAGTGGCCATTAGGTCGTGTGGGTTCAAGTCCCACCTTCGGCACCAAGGTGATAAACAATCCGGTCAGGATGTATTCTTAATACATCCTGACCAGATTGTTTAATGGCTTCATACCAGCACCCATCAGGGTATAATTATCGACAAAGATTGAGGAAGGTGATACCAGATGGCTGAACCGGCACCAGCGAATAAAGATTACAACAAATGGAAACTGGCGATTCCCTTAATCATCTTAGGAGTTCTGGTGATGTTGGTCATTGAGTTTAACAACCGTGCCAATGACCTGCACCGCTTAGAAGATGAGCGTTCTCTCGTCGAAGCCAGGCTGCTGGAGCAAGAAGGGACCAAAGGAGCTTTGCTGACCCAAATTGCCTATGCAACTTCCGACCAGGCAGTGATGGAATGGGCGCGCGAATCTGCGAAAATGAAACAACCTGGCGACCAGGTCGTCGTCTTGATCCCTCCCGAGGATGAAGCGCCCACCCCTACCCCGGTGCCCGCGGTCATCTCCGAAGAAAAGAACAACCTGGAAGGCTGGTGGGAATTATTCTTCAGCAAGAGGCCTTGACGCTGAAGGATGGTCATGATAGAATGTTCCGCGCTTAAAAATGATACTGCGGGGTGGAGCAGTGGCAGCTCGTTGGGCTCATAACCCAAAGGTCCTTGGTTCGAATCCAAGCCCCGCTACTGGAATAAAAGTGCAATCACCAGGTTTCTCATCAGCCTGGTGATTTCGTTTAAAAACCTCGTCCAGGCAGTGAACCTGAGGATCGAACCGACTGGGTAAATGTATCTGTTTAATTGAGAGTATAATGGTTTTAATTGTCATAGGTAAATCGCCGAAGGTAATTTTACAGACAAAAGCGATAAATTCGGCGATTTACTTAAGCAATTCGTCAAATTCAGGCAATCAATTTATATAGAAAATTTCGACGAATTGCCTAACATCTGAAGGAGGCAAAATATGCGAAGACGAGGAATAGGAAGAGGCCCAGCCCGAAGGAGCGTGATCCGCAGACATCGCCGGATCCGCAGAAGGATGCGCAGGCGACTGATCATTGGCGGTGCCGTGGTGCTGGCCGTAGGCACCAGCGCAGTCAAGATGAGCCAAAAAGAAGTCGAGCAAGTCGAGCAGCACACAGGTCAGAAAGCAGAGGATCTTTCGGAAGAACAGTTGGATGCCGCCATGGCCGACCTTGGTATCGAAGGGCAGGAACCCAATGACCAGGAAATCGCCATGCTTGAGGCAGAAGACCAAAAAGCCCAGGCAGCGCCTGCACCTACCGCTACACCTGCCGATGCGCCTGCATCTGCGCCCGCCCCTCAAGTCGACATGATCGCCCAATTGGAACGCTTGGGCACGCTCAAAGCCCAGGGTCTGCTGACCGACGAGGAGTTCGCGACAGCCAAGGCGAAAATCTTACAAGGGTAGCCACCCATACCAATGTACAATGGTTCGAATCCAGGCAGCGTGTTTGCCTGGATGTTATTTTCACCAGGCATCCTTTCATGGGAAGCCTGGTGAAATTTGATTAGGGGTAATCAAGATTATAATTATTCTAAGAATTCATGAAAACAAAAATCAGGCTGCTTGCAATGGCGTTTTTCCCCTTGCTGATCCTGGCGATCCTGGTTGGATTCGTACCAACCTCACCTTTGGAGCTGGTTGCCCCGGCACTGGCGCAGACCAGTGATCCCGCCACGCCCGAACCCGTCATCCTCAGCGACGAGCAGGAAGAATACCCGCTGGGACTGAACCTGGAGATCCTCGAAGACCCCAGCGGTAAGTTGACCATCGAGGAGGTTTCCTCCCCAGAATTTGTCTCACAATTTTCTCCCAGCCAGTCGGCAGTGCCCAACTTTGGTTTCACAGAAAGCGCCTATTGGGTGCGCTTGCACCTTGACAATCAAAGCCAGAAGATTAACGAGTGGCTGCTGGAGGTGGATTTTGCTAATATGTATTATGTTGACCTATACACTCCCATGGCAGATGGCGCGGGATTCGCAGTTAAGCAATCTGGCAACCTGAAACCTGTCTCTACACGGGATATCCTCTATCCAAAGATTGTTTTCAAAATGGTCGTTCCGATCCAGAGCCAGCAAACTTACTACCTGCGTTTCCAAAATGGTGCATCGATGACCCTTGGACTCACCGTGTGGACGCAGGAAGCGTTCCTGGGCGAGTCCCAACTGAAATTGGTACTGCACGGTTTATTTTTTGGCGCTTTAATGGCTTTGCTGGTCTACCATGTATTTTTACTCATTACATTGAAAGAAACGATTTACCTGTATTTTGTTTGCATGCTTGTCGGTTTATTTCTTTCCATGCTGAGCTACGATGGTATGGATGTTTACCTACTCGCCAATCTTTATGAATATAGAACGCTCTATTTTGCACTTTCATTTACGTTACTTATCGCTTCAATGCTATTATTTTCCGATGCTTTTTTGGATCTAAAAACCCGCTTTCCAAAAATCCATCGGTTGAATTTCGTGTTCCTGGCAATCTGGGGAGGACTGGCTTTCCTAACCCCGTTCATCAGTCCACATCAGGTTTCCATACTGATGGCGCCTTGGGCGTTGGTCACCCTTGTATCGGTCCTGGCAATCGGGATCGCTTCGTGGTTCCAAGGTTACCGTCCTGCAATTTTCATCATGATAGCCTGGATCGGTATGCTCTCAGGCACCATCCTAGTGCTTCTGTTGCGCATGGGAATCATCCCGAGCACACCATTAAGCGAGAATGCTTTCTATTTGGGAGTGTTATGGATGGCCGTATGCTGGTCGGTTGCCCTGGCAGATAGGATCAACTACCTTAAGGCTGAAACCGAAGGCGCCAATCGCAATCTACGAAACAGTGAGTACCGCCTGTCCCAAATCCTGGAAGGACTGCCGATTGGAGTCTTGCTGTATGGGAAAGATCAAAGACCCAAGTATACCAACCAGCGCACACATGAAATCTTCAACGACCCGGCCAAGGGCACGCGAGTGGATCTCAGCGCCGGGCGCACCCTGGCGCAGGCGATTTAATATTTCTCTCTCAAAGCAGCAGGCAGCCGCCAGGAATACCTGGTAGAGGACTTTCCGGCATTTCATGCATTGCAGGGCGAGACAACCGTAGCGGATGACATCGAAATGGACCGTGGGGATGAGTGTCTCACGCTGGAAGTTTTTGCCAGTCCGGTTCTGGATGAAACCGGAAACGTCGAATCCGCCGTGGTAACCGTCCAGGATATCAGCCAACGCAAAAGGGAGGAAGCTGAGCTGGCTGAATACCGCAGGCATCTTGAAATGCTGGTTGGGAAACGGACCGAAGAGTTAACCGCGACCAACGAGCAGCTTATCCGCGAGGCTGCTGAGCGGAAAAACCTGGAATTGTCATTGCACCAACAAATTGAGTGGTTGTCTGTGGTAAAAAAGGTGAACCAGACCATCACCGGTGAGACCAGCCTGGCAGCAGCCTACGAAGAGATATCTGCCAGCATTTTAAAATTACTCGGCGCGGCGCTGGTTTTTATCATCCATTGGGACAACCAGGGGGAGCAGGTAGATGTCATTTGCGCCTCTCAGCATGGGAGCTCTACCCCTCAGTCTGATATTCTGCAGGTTTCATTTCAAGAAGACTCCCCAATGCGCCAGGAGATCATCCGGGGTAAAATCATCACCTGGTCCATCGAGCAATCCACTCCAATCCCAGGCTCATTAGAGGAGTGTTTCCAGGAACATGACCTCAAATCGGCTATATTTGCACCCGTGCTGCTCAGCCAGTCGGTCGTTGGTGCATTAGGCGTGGCGGTGTCCAGGCCTTTGGATGATTTCATGCTGCTGCAAGTGGATCTCGTTGAGAAAATGGCCTTTGACCTTGCGGAACTGACTCAGGATGCGATCCAGCACGACCAGACGAAGATGTTAATCACAGCCGAAGAACGCAACCGCCTCGCTCGCGAACTGCACGACTCGGTAACGCAAACCCTGTTCACAGCGAGTGTGCTCGCTGAAGCCACCCCACGCATCTGGGATAGAGATCGAAACATGGCACGCCAGAATATGGACAAGCTCAGCCTGCTAATCCGTGGAGCTCTAGCCGAGATGCGCTCCATGCTCCTCGAATTGCGTTCTGAGGAGCTGCAAAACCAGACTCTTGATCTCCTGCTCAATACGCTGGTTGAAGGTGCACGGGCGCGTTCACACGCTATCATTACCTTTTCCACGTCAGACATCCCCGAAATCCCTAAAAATGTGACCCTTGCATTTTACCGGATGGCACGAGAAGCTCTGAACAATACGCTGATCCATTCTAGTGCATCCCAGGTTCATGTTTCCCTGGAAGCAGAACCAGGCCAAGTAGGGCTGCAGATACAGGATAATGGATGCGGTTTTGACCCACAAGCGATCCCGCCCGGCCACCTGGGATTACGCATCCTAGGCGAACGGGCTGCAGAGATCGGAGGGAGTGTGCAGATTCGGAGCAAGCCTGGTTATGGGACAGAAATCGGTATCACCTGGGTGAAACAGGTGGAGGGACCAGAAGAAGATGAATGATAGACCGATCCAGGTGATGATTGTCGATGACCATCCTGTCGTACGGGATGGGCTGAAGAGTATGCTGCTGGCTTTTGATGACCTGGAGCTGATCGGCGAAGCCGAGAATGGACGGGCTGCGCTGGTTGGCTGTGGGCAGAAACTCCCCGACGTGATCCTGATGGATATCCTTATGCCAGACCTGGATGGCATCCTCGCCACCCGGGCGATCCACGAACAATATCCGCAGGTGAAGATCATCATCCTGACCAGTTATCCGAAGGATGACCTGGTTCAAGAAGCGCTGGAAGCAGGCGCAACCGGCTATATCCTCAAGAATGCTACCATCGACATTATGGCAAATGCTATTCGCTCAGCTTACTCCGGGCAGCTAGCCCTGGCGCCAGAAGCAATGACTGCGCTGATCCGCAGTAAAACAAGCCCGATCAAACCGGGAAGTGATTTGAGCAAACGGGAGTTAGAGGTGTTAGAGCTGATGGTCGAAGGATTGAGTAATGACGAGATCGCTGAGCGGCTCGTGATCAGCCCTGCGACGGCCAGGCATCATGTCAGCGCCTGCATCCAGAAACTGGGGGCGGCAAACCGTGCCCAGGCGAGCGCCCTGGCAGTAAAGCACGCGCTTGTCCCGTAAAATTAACCGGCAGGTGGCTTGATTCTGCCCACCTGCCTGCGTAACCATACAATCGCAGAACGGTCTATTGGAAAATAGACCGTTCTGCCTATTAACTTAGGCTGAATGGTGGATGTTTCCCCGGGCGCTGTGTGCCATACTAAGAATGGCTGAGTGATGTGCTGGTTAAGACTTCCAAACCACCATCGCGGTTGAGCACCCTTAAATATAAAGATGTTTACACAGGAATTGAATAGGTGGACACCGGATGAACAAAACGCGAATATTTGTGGCCTGCGCAGATGAGAGGCTCAGAATTGCGCTGGTGCTGCTTTTGGATCAGGAGCCCGGCATTGTCGTAGTCGGCATCACCGATCGTTTGACAGGTCTACTCACCCAATTGGCAGCCACTCAGCCAGATATCGTGTTGTTGGAATGGAAAATCCCCTTCCAATCTTTAGTCGATTTACTAACCGAGATCCACAATCTCGGGAACCCGCCTAAGGTGATTTATTTATCCAGCAAACCGGAAGAGGAGGCAAAGATCATTGCAGCAGGTGCAGATTATTTCATTGCCAAGAACGCTCCACCCGATCAGCTTGTGCTGATCCTGAACAAATATTCTGATCAATCCCAACCCTATCCAACTTAAGTGCGTGAACCAACCTGCCTGACGGACCTCAGCGGCCCGCCAGGCATCCATGAATGAGGTAAATATGAAAACGATTATATCGAGTAAGGTTTCTGTCAGTTTTATGGTTTTGATGGTCTTTGCCCTGGTTCTCTCCGCCTGTGGCGGGTTCGCCACCCCGGCGCCGACCCAGGACGTAGCCCAGATCCAGACCCAATCCGCGCAGACGGTCGTCGCAGACATGACGGCTGCCGCCCCGGCCGCGCCGGCCGCCACGGAAGCGCCTCCCGGCCCAACACCGGATCCCAACATCCCCGTGGCCGTAGTGCCTACTCCGGCAGCAGGCGAACCGTCGGCTGTCGCCAATTTCAATACGGCCATCTTCAGCGGGCCCGGCACGAACTACGTCGTTTACGGTGCCTTCCTGGGCGGCCGGACGGCGAAAGTTGTCGGCAAGAGCGAGGATAGCCTGTGGTGGGCGGTCAGTGTGCCGGTCGCCCCGGACGGCAACGGCTGGGTTTCTGCCGGCTGGGTGACGGTCAGCGGAGCAGATGGCGTGCCCGTGCTGCCCACGCCCCCCGTACCCCCAACGGTTGACATGGTCCCGCCAGGCCCGGATGATCCGCAGGCAACAGCCCTGGTGAACGAGTTCGTACGCACCGGGCCAGCCACGAACTTCCCGGCCTATGGCGTGGCGCCTGCGGGCGCAACCGGGCGGGTGCTGGGCAGGAGCGAGGACAGCCAGTGGTGGGTGGTACGCCTGGATCCCCAGGTTGTCGGCGCTGGCTACGGCTGGATCATGACGCAGTACACCAGCGCCACGAACGTGGACGGCATCCAGGTCATCAAATCCCCCGAGGCAGCCGTCACGGAACCACCGCCTGCGCCCCCTGCGGGCGTGCCGACGGTCACGGCGATTGATTTTGTCAACGTGCGCAGCGGCCCCGGCACCACCTTCTCGGTGTACGTGGTGGCGCCTCCTGGCACTTCCGGCGAAGCGGTTGGCAAGAGCGCCGACGGCGGCTGGTGGCAGGTGAGGATCTCCACGCAATACGCGCCCGACGGCCTGGGCTGGGTCTCGGGCAGCTGGGTCACCACCCAGGGCACAGAAAACGTCCCGGTCGTCGAATCCCCAGCGGCGCCTCCGGCTGTGCAGCCGACCCCTCCGCCTCCCGGCGGAACCACGGGCTGCCTGCTGGTCGCCCAGACCCCTGCCGATGGCAGCGTCTACCCGATCGGGACGCCGTTTGACGCCACCTGGGTGATCCAGAACACCGGTACCGAGACCTGGAACACGCAGGACTATGACCTGGCCTTCGTTAGCGCCCTGAACAACGTATCCATGCACACCGGCGGGGACCGCTACGACCTGTCTGCCGCGGTGGCGACGGGTGGTACGTACAACTTCACGGTGCCCATGCTGGCTCCCTTTGGGCCGGGTAACTTCGCCGAGATGTGGCAGGTCATCCGCGGCAACCAGACGATCTGCCAGTTCTATGTCTATATCACGGTTCCGTAACCGAGCCAGTTCGTTCAATTTCACACACAGAAAGGAAGAATATATTGATGAGAGGCAGACGAGAAGAACGCAAGGAAGATCGACAGCTCGGGCGACCGGGCGGCGGGGGTAACCACTACCAGATGCGCCAGAAGATGGTCGCCATCGGCGACGATTTCTGGATCGAGAACGACCAAGGCCAGAAGGTGTTCAAAGTGGACGGCAAAGCGCTGCGCGTGCGCCAGACCCTGATCTTCGAGGACGCCCACGGCAACGAGCTGTGCAAGATCCAGGAGAGGATGCTGCGCATCAAGGACAGCATGGAGATCGAAGGCCCGCGCGGCGAGTCCATGGCGACGGTCAAGAAAGCCCTGATCACGCCCGTGCGCGAGCGCTGGGTGGTCAAGGTGAAGAACGGTCCCGACCTGGAAGTGAAGGGCAACATCCTGGACCACGAATACACCATCGGTGAGGGGCGCGACAAGGTAGCCGAAGTGTCCAAGAAGTGGTTCCGCCTGCGCGACAGCTACGGCGTGGCGATCGATCCGGGCCAGGATGACGTGCTGATCCTGGCGGTGGCGGTCTGTATCGACGAGATGGCGCACGGCGGTCGATAGGCAGTTGAACGTATGAATGGGGGATGGCGTTTTGCCATATTACGCCATTCCCCGTGAATTGACCCTGATAGGGAAATATCTTTTTGCATATAAGGAGAATTGAATATGTGTTGCTTTTTTACATCCCTGGTTGTGTTTGGTCCACGGTTAGCCTTCCTGGTTTTCTGGCTGATCGCGCCCGCCCGGGTGAACCTTACCTTTTCCGGTTTTAACTTGCCCTGGCTGGTTGGGATCGCCAGTATCCTCTTCATCCCCTGGACCGCTTTAATGTACGTGCTGATCTTCCCGTTGAACGGCTGGGATTGGATCTGGTTGGGCTTTGGCATCCTGGCTGATGTAGGCAGCTACGTGAGTGGCTACCACAACCGCAAGCAGGTGCCCATGTACCCGGACAACTTACCGTAATTCATTTTTTAAGATAAGGAAACTTTAACCATGAAAACTATTAAGTCTGTGGATACGAAGTCGTTTGTCATATATGGCGCCCTGCTGGCAGCCCTGTGGACGTTTGTTTTTGGCCTGGTCTACTGGATCCTTGGCTGGATTTTCGGCGCTCAATCCTGGTGGGTGGACATGAACCTGGTCAACTGGTCCGCTTATAGCCTGATAACTTTCCTGACCGTTGTTTGGCGGAGCCTGGTCAACGCCCTGGGTGGCGCCCTGGCCGGGCTGGTCGTGGCCCTGGTTTACAACGCTGTCGCCGGCATGATGGGTGGGATCAAAGTAAACGTTGACTAGCCTAATTATAAACAGTTTTCTAGGAGGCAATAACAAATATCACCCAGCTCGAACGCCTGGGCGCGCTCAAAGCACAGGGACTCCTCACCGATGTGGAGTCCACAGCCGCTAAAGCAAAATTATTGGCGGTCTAAAAAATGGGTTTTACTGAAACTGGCATGGCCGGATTCAGTAAAAACACAAGTTTAGAAGGAGAAATATTATGGCAATTAAGACTTACAAAGATGGAACCCCTTTCACCGGCGTTATAGGACGCACGACCGAGGAGTTCCTCACCGGCCTGGCCGGAGGCACCACGCCCGCCGGAGGGCGCGCCCAACGTGCTCTTCTTCGTGCTGGACGACGTCGGCTACGGGCAGTTATCTTGCTTCGGCGGGCTGGTTGAGACACCGGTCATTGACAGCCTGGCCGCCAACGGATTGCGCTACAACAACATGCACACCACTGCCTTGTGCTCTCCGTCTCGTGGCTGCATCCTGACCGGGCGCAATCACCATTCGCTCGGGTTGGCCTCGATCACCGAGACCTCCACCGGCTATCCCGGCTACAACGGCATCCTGCCCTTCGACAGGGCCATGCTCAGTGAGATGCTGCTGCCAAAAGGCTACAACACCTTCTGTGTCGGCAAGTGGCACCTGACGCCTCCCGAACACACCACTGCAGCCGGCCCTTACGACCGCTGGCCGCTGGGTCGCGGATTCGAACGTTTTTACGGTTTCCTGGGCGGCGAAACCAACCAGTGGTTTCCTGAGCTGAATTACGACAATCATACGATCGAGCAGCCCAAAACCCCCGAGGAAGGCTACCACCTGAGCAGCGACCTGGCCGACAAGGCCATTGAATTCATCCAGGATTCGCAGGTCAACGCGCCGGACAAGCCCTTCTTCCTGTACTACGCCACGGGCGCCGGCCACGCGCCGCACCACGTCCCGAAGGAATGGGCAGACAAGTACAAGGGCAAATTCGATATGGGCTGGGATAAGTACCGCGAGATCGTCCACCAGCGCCAGCTTGAGATGGGCATCATCCCTGCGGGCACCGAACTGTCAGCCCATGACCCTGATGTCCCCATTTGGGATACCCTGCCGGCCGATGCCAAACGACTTTATGCCCGGTTCATGGAGGTGTATGCCGGATTTATGAGCTTCACCGATTACCACTTCGGGCGCATCCTCCAGTTCCTAGAAGAGATCGGCGAGCAGGAAAACACCTTGATCATGGTCGTCTCCGACAACGGCGCCAGCTCCGAGGGCGGCCCGGTCGGCTCGCTCAACGAGATGTTCTTCTTCAACAACGTGAAGGAATCGCTTGAAGACAACCTGGCGATGATTGATAAATTAGGCGGTGTCGAGTCCAACAATCACTACCCGTGGGGCTGGACTAATGCCGGTAACACGCCCTTCCGCCGCTGGAAGCGCGAGACCTACCGGGGCGGCACGACTGACCCGTGCATCGTATCCTGGCCGAAGGGTATCCAGGCAAAAGGCGAGATTAGAACACATTACGGGCACGTCATCGACTTCGTCCCGACAGTTTTGGAAGCCCTTGGCATGGAAGCGCCGGAAAGCATCCGCGGCGTGACGCAAGCGCCCATCGACGGGATCAGCTTCGCCCATACTTTCAATGAGGCGGCTGCGCCTAGCAACCATCACACCCAATATTTTGAGATGTTCGGCCACCGCTCGATCTATCACAACGGCTGGAGGGCGGTCTGCCCTTGGCCGGGAACCAGCTTCAGCGAGGCCGCCAAGAAGGATCGAAGGTTCGGAACTCCCATCCCGAACCAGGTGCTCGTGGATATCGAGACCCATGACTGGGAGCTCTACCACATCGATGAGGATTATTCCGAAACCAAGAACCTGGCCACCGAGAACCGCGACAAGCTGATCGAAATGATCGGCCGCTGGTGGGCCGAAGCCGGTAAGTACCAGGTCCTGCCCATCGACGGCAGCGCCCTGCAACGCCTTAATGTGGAACGCCCGACTATTGCCAAACCACGCAACAAGTTTGTCTATTACGCGGGCGGGTCGCCGATTCCGTTCACTGCCTCGCCCAAGACCTACAACCGGCCCTGGAGTATTACGGCTGAGGTTGTGATCCCGAAAGGCGGCGCGCAGGGAGTCCTGCTGGCTCAAGGCGGTAACACAGGCGGTTACACCTTCTTCGTGAAGGATCAACGCCTCCACTTCCTTTACAACCATCTTGGCCGAGACAGGTTCTGGCTGCATTCCGCTGAAACGATTCCGGAAGGCAAAGTCGAGTTGCGCTACGAGTTCGAGCCGACCGGCAAGCCCGACCCCGCCCAGGGCATGGGTGTGCCCGCCCGCGGTCAACTCTACATCAACAGGAAACTTGTCGCCGACATTGACATGCCCTTCTCAATTCTAAACATGTGGGGAACAGAGGGCCTGACCTGTGGCTATGACGGCGGCGATTGTGTGGCGCCGGATGACTACAGCGGTGCGTTCGCCTTCACCGGTAAGATCAAGTGTGTCACCATGGACCTCTCTGGCGACTTAATCCCGGATACGGAAGCCGACATGAAGATCGCCATGGCACGGCAGTAGATTGATCGATAAAGCAGGTATGCAGCCAACACTGCATACCTGCTCTTTTTTTTGTAATTTTTGGGTGAAGGAATCGGAGGAATCCAATGACAAAGGAAACCACTTCCCCTCTCAAACACAGCAACGCTTACAACATCTTTATCCTGGTACTGACGATTCTCTCACTGGCAATCATGGTCGTCATGCTGCTGCCCCTGTCGGAGACGACGATCCAATTGCTTTCGGTGTATGACAACCTGATCTGCGTTATCTTCCTGATCGATTTCTTCCTCAACCTTAAAGCCGCCTCCAAGAAATCCGATTATTTCATCAAGGAACGCGGCTGGCTCGACCTTCTCGGCTCTATCCCTTCGTTAGGGCTGCTGACCAATGTTGGCAAATTTGCTGGGCTGCTCCGCCTGGCCCGCTTGAGCCGCCTGGCGCGCATCGCCCGGTTGCTGCGCGGTGAAAATAAAAAGACGCTGGTGAAGGATATCCTCGAAAACCGCAGCCGCTACGCCGCGTTTCTCACCATCTTGCTGACAATCCTGGTCCTGACGGTTGCCAGCGTGCTGGTGCTGCAGTTCGAGAGCCAGTCGCCGGATGCGAAAATCCTCACCGGTGGGGACGCCCTATGGTATTCGATCGTGACGATCACGACGGTGGGGTATGGCGATTACTATCCGGTAACTACTGCGGGACGGGTTACGGCGATGTTCATCATGTTCATGGGTGTCGGCATCATCGGCGCTCTGGCCAGCATCCTCGCCAGCTTGCTGGTTGGGGGATCGTCTCCTGCGGAAGAAGAGGAAATGCCGCCAGTAGCCTCCGCCCCCTCCGTCCAGGAAGAGCTCGAGACCATTAAAAAAGCGCTGACCGATCTGCGCCAGCTCATGGAAAAAATGACCGAAGGAAATAAAGGAAGGGTTGAATGATTGACCCGCAAGCAAACCCTAAATCGTATCTGCGATTATTAGCGCTGGTTGCCCTGATGGGGATTGCCAGCGCAGCGGTGACCTTTGCCTTTGTAGCGCTCGTTCATGAAGGCACGCGCCTTATTTGGGAACATGCTGCAGAGGCGCTGGGATTGGAGGCGCGCCTGTTTACCATCCTGGTTTGCAGCCTCGGCGGTCTGGTGGTCGGACTGCTGGTGAAGGTCTTTGGTGATCACAGCGGCATTTTTGCCGAAGTGATACGCGAATTTGGCAAAACCGGACGTTTCGACTATCGCAACGCCCCCGGGATCGTGGTCACGGCTTTCGTGTCGCTCATCTCCGGTGCCAGCCTGGGACCAGAAGCGCCGCTGGCGGACGCCTGCGGTGGGATCGGCACGTTGGTCTCAGACAAGCTCAAGCTCGATGAAAATGAGACACGCACGATGGGCTATTCCGGCGTCAGCGGGATGCTGGCTGCATTCATCACCAATCCATTTGGCGGAGCGCTGTTGGGTCTGGAGTCAGCCCAGGGCGGATCGAGCGGCATGAAGACGTATTTCTGGGTGCTGTTTCCCAGCCTGCTGGCCTCGGCTGTGTCCACCGTGGTCTTCGTCTTGTTCAGCGGGGTTTTCTTTGAGACATTATACAAGTTCCCTGACTACACCCCCAGGCTGGCGCACATCATTTATGCCATACCCCTGGGCCTGGTCGGGGCGGTGGTAGGCATTCTATTCATGTTTTCGCTCCAACGCCTGCAAAAATTTTTTCAAAGGATGAAAGGTCATGTGGTGCTGCGTGGGCTGATCGGCGGCCTGGGCATGGGCATCATCGGCGCCGTATTTGCCATTAACTTTGTTCTCAGGCGAGGCAGAGACTGCTGAACTGATCACCAATGCTGCGGAAATTGGCGTGTGGATGCTGATTGTGTTGGGACTATTGAAGCTTTTCTCGACATCCCTTTTACTCGCCACCGGCTGGAAGGGGGGCTACATCTTCCCGATCATGTTTGCCAGCGTCGCCCTGGGATTGGCATTGGATCTTCTGTTTCCAGGGATTCCGGTTGCTGTCTGCGTGGCGGCGACTGTGGCAGGCGCACTCGTAGCTGCTTTGAAAGCGCCTCTGTTCGCGGCGCTATTTACGCTGGTGCTGGTGCAAAAAGAGACTGCGGCCGTGGTTGCTGTTGCCGTGGTCGTCAGTGCCTTATTGACGGCATTGATGGCACTTCGAACCGCCAGGCGTGCCAGTGGGTCAGGCGCAAGCTTCTCAAGAGGTGTCGAATGAATAATATCCAAGGAAGACTGGTTATCTACCTGGTTGCGTTTGCCGCGATTTTTGTGATCCTGTTTGGGATTCGCGGTTCTGCCTACATCATCAATCCGATCTTGCTGGCTGCTGTGATCACCATCACGGTTCTGCCCATCCCCAGCCGCCTGACCAAGCGTGGCGTGCCCGGCTGGCTGTCGCTGGTGCTGAGCATCCTGATGGTCGTCCTGCTCCTGGGCCTGGTCATCGCCACGGTGTTCTTCTCTGTCACCAAGCTATCCACCGAGCTACCCACCTACATGACGAGTGCTTCGGTGCAAGCCAGCGAAGACCTGTCCACGACCGAGAGTCCAGAGACCACCACCGAGATCGAGCAGGTGACCCTTTCCATGGGGCCGGTGGCGCAGGGTTTACTGGCGAGTGTGGCGAACCTGCTGGTCCAGTTCGGATTGGCCCTGGTGATCTTCTTCTTTATGATCAGCGCTGCCCTGGCGTTGCCCAAACCCTCCCGCCTGGGCCTGGATCCGAATGCACCGACCATCGGTCAAATATCGGAACTCACGGAAGACGTGCGCAAGTACATCACCGTCCTGACTGGCGTTAATTTTCTGGTGGGCCTGGGCGATACTGTATTTCTCTTCATCATGGGGGTGGATTATGCCGTGCTGTGGGGACTCCTGGCCTGGTTCATGGGATACATCCCCTCGGTTGGCTTCATCATCGCCTTGATCCCGCCGGTGTTGATGGCTTACGCACAATACGGCCTGACGTCTGCGCTGATCGTCCTGCTCGGGTATGTTGTGATCAACGGGGGCGTCCAGAACTTCTACCAGCCAAAGGTCATGGGACAGCGGTTGAAGATCTCACCGGTGATTGTGTTCATCGGGCTGTTCATCTGGGGATACCTCTTAGGGGGGATTGGCGCCATCCTGGCGGTGCCGTTGACCCTGCTGGTGCTGATCATCATGGAGAATTTTGAAGCTACGCGCCCCCTGGCAGTCCTGATGCGCTACACGGGTGAGGAGAAGAAAGAAGAAAGGAAAGAAGCGGCAAAACATGTGAAAGGCTTGTTCAATCGATTCAAGCGGGATTCTGCTGACCCAGAAGCGAAGGTTGATGAGGAATGATCCTATGAGCGTACAAACCATAAAAAGTAAAAACCCATCCGGATTGAACCGCATCCTGCCAATCCTGAACTGGATCCTATGATCAAGCGGCAAACCCATGGCAAGTAATTCTCCAGCAACTTCAACGCAGAATCCGCTGGCTTTCCACCTGCTGGCAAAGCCTACCGGAGCGGTTTGTAATTTGGACTGTAAGTACTGTTTCTTCTTATCCAAGGAGATGCTGTATCCTGGCAGCCGCTTCCGGATGACCGATGAGCTGCTGGAGAATTACATCCGGCAGTTCTTAGAAGCCCAGGAGGTCCCGGAGGTATCGATCGCCTGGCAGGGCGGCGAGCCGACACTGATGGGATTGGATTTTTTTATGCGGATGGTTGGGCTGGTCGAAAAATATCGGAAGCCCGGCCAATCCATCCAGCATACCATCCAAACCAACGGCACCAAAATTGACGACGATTGGGCTGCATTTTTTAAGCAGCACAACTTCCTGGTTGGGTTAAGTGTCGATGGACCAAAACCCCTGCACGATACCTACCGGGTGAACAAGGGCGGTCAGGGTACCTTCGACCAGGTCATGAAGGGGTGGAAAAATCTGATGGATCACGGGGTGGACGTCAACATCCTGTGCACCGTGCATGCTGCCAATGCCGACCACCCGCTGGAGGTGTACCACTTTTTTCGTGATGAACTGAAAATGCAGTATATGCAGTTCATCCCGATTGTCGAGCGCGCCACACTCGAGACACTGCCCCTGGCCAACCAGGGCTGGAGCGAGCGACCGGGAGGCGACCGGCCGCTTTACTCCCAGCTTGGCGAGCTGGTCACTGAGCGTTCGGTCAAGCCTGCGCAGTTTGGGCGTTTCCTGGTGGCAATCTTCGACGAGTGGGTGCGCAGGGATGTGGGCAAGGTCTTCGTGCAGTCCTTCGACGCGGCCCTGGCGAACTGGATCGGGCAGCCCAGCCTGTGCATCTTCCAACCCACCTGCGGAAAAGCTCTCGCCCTGGAACATAACGGCGACCTGTACTCATGCGACCACTTCGTCGAACCGGCTTACCTGTTGGGGAATATCCAGGAAACTCCCATGGTCGACATGGTGACCTCCGAAAAGCAGCTTAAATTTGGCCAGGATAAGTTAGATACCCTTCCAGATTACTGCCGTCGCTGTGAGGTGCTTTTTGCCTGTTACGGGGAATGCCCACGCAACCGCTTTATTCACACGCCCGATGGTGAACCGGGTCTGAACTACCTGTGCGCCGGGTACAAGCTGTACTTTATCCACATCAACCGGCCGATGCGCCTGATGGCACAACTGCTGCAGCACGGCCGCTATGCCGATGAAATCATGCACCTGCTGGCAATGGAAGAGATGCAGAAGCTCCAACAAGCCATGGCGCTGGCGAAACCTGGCGATCCATGTCCCTGCGGGAGTGGAAAGAAGTTTTCGAATTGTCATGGAAAATCTCAGACCTGAGAAAAAACACCTTACATCCGACCTGCTGGCTGGGCTGACCTTTGCGCTGGTCAATATCCCCCAGGCAATGGCCCATGCCATGCTGGCGGTCGTCAATCCGGTTTTTGGCCTGTACACGTTGATGCTGGCGACCCCGGTTGGGGCCTTGTTCACCGGCGCAACCTTCATGAATATCTCGACGACCAGCGCCCTGGCAGTGGCAGCGGGCGATACGCTGATCACTTATCCGGCGGAGACTCGCTTATCCGTCCTGGTGACGTTGGTGCTTTTAATCGGGATCTTTCAGATTGTCCTGGGTTTGCTGCGCCTGGGCTGGATCACCCGGTTTATCCCTTTTTCGGTGATGACCGGGTTCATGACCGGGGTGGCTGTGCTGATCATTATCGGTCAGCTCGGAGATTTTACCGGTTACTATAGCTCCTACTCGGGAAAAATTGTCCAATTAGCGGACCTGGTAGTCCACCGGCAATCGATTGAATGGCCGACCTTCGCGGTCGGCCTGCTGACGATCCTGCTGATCTATGGGCTGGGATCGACGCGCCTGTCGAAGTTTTCCCTGGTGTTTGCCCTTTTGCTGGCTTCCGGCACGGCCATCTTGCTGAACCAGGTTTTTGCAACAGACATTAAACTGGTCAAAGACATCGCCGAAGTGCCGCGTGCCCTTCCCAGCCTGGTGCTGCCCGACCTGAACCTCATCGCCCCACTGATCGTTCCAGCGATCGCCATCGGGATCATCGGCCTGGTACAGGGTGCCGGCGTCAGCCAGACATTCCCCAATCCGAATGGGAAATTTTCGAATGTCTCACGGGATTTCTTCGGGCAGGGCATGGCTAACCTGGCAGCCGGCTTCTTTGGCGGCATCCCGGCTGGGGGCTCCAGCTCGGGTTCGTCTCTGATGATCAGTGCGGGCGCGCGTTCCCGCTGGGCACACATCTTTGGAGGATTGGCTGTTGCCATCGTGGTCTTGCTGTTTGCCAACCTGGTTGAGCTGGTGGCCATGCCAGCCCTTGCCGGGCTGGTGATCGTCGCAGGTGTGCAAATGATTAACCTGAATGCCATCCAGACCGTGTGGCAGACTAACAAGATTGCCGCGCACCATCATGCTGATCACCTTCGGCTCCACGCTGATCATGCCGCTCCAATATGCGGTATTTCTCGGGGTGGCGATCTCCATCTTGCTGGTTGTGATTCAACAGTCGAATACCATAAGGGTTGTAGAATGGGTGCCGGTGGATGGGGGCTGGCCAGTAGAACGCCCGGCGCCGAAACAGCTTGAAACCGGAAAGCTGACGGTCCTTTACATTTATGGGAACCTTTTTTATGCGGCCGCCAAACCATTTGAGAAGAACCTGCCTGCTGTCGAAGGCGCCAGGCGGGCTGTGGTGATCTTGCTCTTGCGCGGTTATGACGACGTTGGGAGTACGGTAAACGAGGTATTCCGCCGCTATGTCCAATCTTTACAGGATCAGGGTGGCAAGCTGATGTTGGCCGGTCTTTCCCCGGCTCTGCGCGATCAATTGAAACGCACCGGCTTGCTCTCCCTGATCGGCGAGGAGAATACCTTCCCGGCCACTGAAACCATCGGCGGAGCCGGCAATGCCGCACTCCAGGCAGCCAGAGATTGGCTGGCAGCTACATCAACGGATAGGAATTAATTATGGAATCCCAACCCCCAACCCCCAAAGGCATTTCCCGTTTCATACCCGGCCTCGCTCTCATCAAAGGATTCAGTCCCAGCGCTGCTGCGCACGGAACTGGTCGTGGCGGTCACCGTGTTTGCGGTGCTCGTGCCATCGGCGATGGCCTACGGAGACCTCGCCGGAGTCACCCCGGTCGCAGGATTGTACGTGGCGCTTGGCGCCATGGTGATGTATGCCCTGTTTGGAACCTCCAGGCAGCTCGTCATGGGACCTGAAGCGACAGCCGCCATCATGACCGCGGCCGCTGTGGCGCCGCTGGCTGGCGGCGATCCCGTGCGCTATGCCGCACTGGCAGCGATGATCGCGCTCCTCATTGGGGTCATGTCGCTGCTGGCGCGCGTTGCACGGTTGGGATTTATCACCGATTTCTTATCCAAGCCGATTTTGGTCGGCTACATCTTTGGCGCCACACTCATCGTCATTGGCAGCCAGTTGGGCAAGATATTCGGCATCAAGCTCGAGAGCGACCAATTTTTCGGGCAGGTTGCGGAACTCATCAGCCGCCTCGACGAGACGCACCTGCTCACCTTTGCCATCGGCGCCGTCTGTATCATAGTGCTGCTCGTCATCCGCCGCGTGAACCGCACCCTACCAGGCCCCCTCATTGTTGTCGTCGGCGCCATTATCCTGTCTGCCACGCTGGATTGGCAGGCACAGGGCGTTGCCATCGTCGGTGCAGTGCCGGCCGGGCTGCCAAAGCTTGCAATCCCTGCGGTCACAGGCCAGGATATCCTCGCACTCCTGCCCTCCGCCCTGGCCCTAACGATCTTGATTTATGCGGATGAGATCCTGACCTCGCGCGTCTTTGCGGCAAAGCACGGACAGAAAATCGACGCTAACCAGGAATTCATCGCCATCGGCATGGCCAATATTGGCGCGGGTTTTTTGACCGGATTTCCGGCTGCCCTCAGCGCCTCGCGCACGACCGTCTCCGACCAGATGGGGGGTAAATCGCAGTGGGTCGGCCTCATCGCCGCCGCCCTCACCATCATCTTCTTGCTCTTTTTCACACCCTTGCTGGCACCGCTGCCAACCGTCGCCCTGGGAGCCGTCATCATCGTCGCTTCGCTTGGGCTGATCGACATCGCCGCCTTCCGCTTTCTGCGGAAGGTGCGCCCGGCAGAGTTCTGGCTGGCAATCGTGACCGCGTTGGGAGTGCTCACGATCGGCGTTTTACAGGGTATTGTGGTGGCTGTGGTGCTGTCGCTGGTCAACGTCATCTTTCACATCTCGCGACCGCACGATGCCCTTTTGGATGATGTGGATGCGAGAGGGGGCACCGTGTATCGCAGCGTTGCCGACAAGGAGACGGTGTTGACCGAACCGGGCCTGATCGTTTATCGCTTCGACGCGCCGCTTGTGTTTGCAAACGCCGGATTCTTTACCGAGCGCCTGGAAGAACTGGTGACGAATGCCAGTGAAGGTTTGAAATGCATCATCCTGGATGCGGAAGCCATCAGTGATTTCGATTCAACCGCAGCGGAGGCATTGGAAAACCTGGACGTAGACCTGGAGCGACGCGGGATCGAATTGTGGATTGCGCGAGCGAATGAACCACTGCGTGACCTCTTCCAGGTGACAGGACTGACGAAGCGGCTTGGCAAGGGCAACCTCTATCCATCCGTGCGCGCCGCAGTGACGGCATATCACGAGCGTTTTGGTGTGGAATAAAGTCTTCAGTAAGACGATTTAATGATAGGTACTTAACTGCCTGCCTCTGCACAGCAGGAAGCATATCTATTAATGATGGATGTTTGCTGTCCCGAAGGCATGTTCGTATACCAATAACAGATAATACTGCCAATCGAAAGGCTGGCGGTAATTGGAATTTTGGCTGGGAGAATGGGTTGAAATGCCCACCTTGAGATTCTGCGTAAAAAACTCCAGCATTTGTGCCCAGGCCTGCGCCTGGATGGGATCCGTTTGGATGGATACTGCATCGGTGATGAAGGCGTGTGGTTGGTCTTCATACACAGTCACTTCATGAGGTATGCCAGCCTGATCTAGAGCTGCGTCAAATGCTTCAATTTCTTCCAATGGGATCGAGCGATCTGCACCACCGAAAATGCCCAATACAGGTCCAGGAAGCGCCTGGAGCACCTGGGGATCCGTCTCTGGCGAGCCGTAGAAGACCACAGTAGCTGCCAGGTCCCCGTTCGCCAGGCTGTAGGTGAGGGCTGCGCGACCCCCATAACAGAATCCCATGACCCCAGTTCGAGCTGGCGCCACTTCGGACTGCGCCTGCAGCCAGGCATAGACAGCATCCAGGTCCTGGTTGACCTGCTCGGGTTTGCTGGTAATTACCTGATAGATAGCCCGCGGAATCCAGGCGGTGGTCGAACCGCGAAAGGTATCCGGAGCCACCACGAAGTACCCTTCTTCCGCCAGGAGCTGGGCTTTTCCAAGGATGCTTTCATTCAAGCCAAAGAACTCGTGGATCATGATCACCGCCGGAAAAGGACCGCTGCCTGATGGTTTCGCCACGAAGGCGCGCACGTCCGGCCCGCCGTTTTGCCCGGGGATGGTGGTGTTAGTCAAGGTGTCCATGCGCTGCCTCCCGGCAGCGTAGTCGATGGCAACCGATCCAACCAGAAAGAGAACCAGCACTGCCAATAGAAGAAGAAAGCTCAAGAGCAAGATTTTAAAAACTTTCATCAAAACTACTCCATCCCCAGTTGTTGGTGGCCTTGTTTTGTATCCGGATTTAAAGGCTGGCGGCCGGAAAAATATTCCTGAAGGAAGCTGGCGAGAGACTGTCCTTTCTCCGGGGAAAAAGCCCCATCGTCACGCCAGAGCAAATTGCCGTTCGAATCCAGCAGCAGCACCCAGATCGTATCCTCATTAGGGATATCCAAGGCACGGCGGAAAGACTCTTTATCCAGGTACAGCGTGATCGTCTTCTGGCGCGAGGTTGCGTTGGGTATGCCAGCGCGCATGCCCTCGTTGATGAAGGTTTTCGAAAGGATGTTCATCCTATAAATCACTGGCGTCTCGTAATACTGCACACCTGGATAAGTTTCCTCGAGGTACTGCGCAGTTGGCAGCCAGGAATTGACCCACGCCTGGTGCCACTGTTGAAAGGCGATGAACACCAGGTTCAATTCACCCTGGAAGTCGCCCGGTAAGGTCACCTTCTGGCGGAGAAGATTCGACCCGGATACGGTGGGAAATTGCAGGCCGGTCACCAGAACGATACCTAGTATCGCGGCTTGCGGCGCCGCAGGTGGTCATCCGTTCGAATGGGTAAGTAAACGCGGGCTGGTCTGCGCGCAGAGTAAATATAGGCGATACTGGCAATTACCAAAAGTAATCCAATCAAGAAAGCAAACATTTGTACCTCCAAGAATTTAGAATATTACAAGACATATTGGATAGTATAACGCATAATTTCTTGTGTGTCAATATATTGTCTATATTTTTTCAAGAATAATTCGGGGACGCACTTCTATAAAGGCAGCTCGGGGGCCGGCACATAACCAGCCTCGATCAAGGCGATGATGCCCAGCAGCCCGCCCCAATGGTAAAAGGCGTCGCTGTTCTGGGCATCGCAGCCCTCCCCCGTGTCGGCATTGTAGTTTTCGTGGACATGAGCGTGCGCCAGCCATTCTTGGAGCAACAAGGAGGCAGATTTTTCAGCCAGGTCTTTACGCGCCTGGGGCAAGTCATAATTTCGCAAGCCGAGGTAAACCAGGAAATTCGTCGGTCCCCAGATGCGCCCGCGCCAGTAGTTCTGATCAGCATAAGCCGGGTCGTTCCGGGCAATGGTCGGTATCATCCACTCCCCCCAGAACTCCTCAGGATTATAGAAGTGCTCCTGCACGATGCGCTCCGCCTGAGCCTGGGTTGGGGCCCTGGCCAGCAGCGGGTAAAAGCTGGTCGGGGCGAGGCGCGGGCTGAACTGAGCGGTGTCCGTCCTGCGGTTGAGGTAAATCCCACGGCTCTCATCCCACAAGCGAGAAAGCCCGGCCCGGTATGTAGCCGCGCGCTGGCACAGCTCCGTTTCTTCCAGGTAACGGCCCAGCACACCGGCGATATCCGCCAGGGCTTCGCAATCCGTAACGTAAAGACCGTTCAAACCCACATCGTGGAGCAGCATCAGGTGTCGGTTCGTATCAAAGGGCACATCGTCATAGACCGGTAAATTATCCAACCCAGATTCCCAGGCAGCCCCTTGCCTGTGGTTCACTTCACGCTCCAGCTCAGCCCCCAGCACCGGCTCATAAGGGTCTGAACCCCAACAAAGCAGCCCATCCAGGGCGCGTTTTTCGTGCCACCAGCGATTCCAACGCAGCAAGTTGGGAAAAACCTCTTGCAAGAACCAGGGCTCGCGGAATTTACGGTAAAGCTCCCGGCACATCAAAGCGCCTACCGGCGGTTCCGAGCGGTCACGAGAGGATACGCCGTTGGTTGTGGCGAAGTTCGGCACCAGTCCGTTTTCGGTAGCTGAACGCGTCATCTCGACCGCATTGGCATAAGCGATCTCTTTGCTCTCAGCCGAGGCCAGGTAGGCTGCAAAATAATTGTCCCACTCAAAGAGCACATACCCACCCCAGCCCACGTTCCAGATGCGGCTAACGGGCGATACCACGCGTTGGTGTTCCGGCTCGTAGATCGTATCCCAGGCGACGGCGGTTTGAATGGCCTTATAAATTTCCGCCAGATCTCCATATGCCTGGAAGTGATCGAGAAACTCGGCGCGTTTTTTCTCGACTGCCGATTGGATCTCCTCCAGCGAACGCAGGCATCCGGTCGAGATGCCGACCGGCCCTTCCAGCAGCATCGATAAATACGGCGTATGCGCCATGACATGAGGGTCAGGGGTCAAGATATGGGTAGTGTAAACACGCACGAGGCACCGGGAAAAAGTGCCCACCAGCGTGTCCTCTTCCAATGCCAGGAGCCCAGGCCGGTTCCATAAAATACCCGTCTCGACGACCAAAAGCGGAGCGCGCCTGGCGCTGGGGTGGCGTGCCAGCGGGGTGACCAGCAGGAACAGGTCATCCCCCACTACGGCTGACTGCACGCGCAACTCGTTACCCAGCCAATGCATTTTGAGCTCTGTATAACCCCCATCGTAAGCGTGGGGACCCGGGTAGATGTCGGCTTCCTGCTGTCCCTGGCGCCCGATGAGGGCCTCTTTCAGGTTACGCCGGGTCACGTAGTCGCGCAAACCCAGGTTAATCGCAAATCCTTCCGGCAGGAGCACGTGGGATAGCACACTGCGGGTGTTCCAGGTGTTCCAGCCCCGAGCAAGCTGTTTTTGCATCAGGTCGTATTCACTCATGGAGTCTCCAATCGTTCAGCATTTCGAGGTATTTTAACGGGCATGTTTTCGTGAATTATAATCAATAGAAACCACCCTTGCATCAAGCCTCGTTCTATGAAAGGATTTCCATGAACTCCAAATTAGCCATTGAAGGCGGACCAAAGGCCGTCACCAATATCCTTACCAGCTGGCCACAGTTCAACGAAAAAGCCATTCAGTCGGTCGAAGAGGTCCTGCGCTCCGGTAAAGTCAACTACTGGACGGGGCGCAAAGGTATGGAATTTGAAAAGAAGTTTGCCGAATGGCAGGGAAGCCAATACGCCATCAGCGTCGCCACCGGCACGGCAGCCCTGCACACCGCCCTGGCAGCCTTAGGTATTGGCCCGGGGGATGAGGTCATCGTGCCCAGCTACACCTTCATCGCCACCAGCTTCTCGGTGGTGCAGGCGGGTGCTATCCCGCGCTTCGCTGACGTCAACCTGGACGATCACTGCCTCAGCGTGGAATCCGCCGAGAGACTGGTTAACGAGCGCACGAAGGCGATCATGCCTGTGCACCTCTACGGCAACGTGGCGGATATGGACGCCATCAACGCCTTTGCCAGCAAGCACAACCTGTTCGTGATCGAAGACAACGCCGAGGCCTTCGGAGGCGAATATAAAGGAAAGAAAACCGGCACGCTGGGGCATATCGCCGGCTGCTCTTTCTGCCAGAACAAGACCTTCACCACCGGCGGCGAAGGCGGCATGGTCACCACTGACGACGAGAACCTAGCCTGGATCGCCCGCAGCTTCCGCGACCATGGCTACGATGTACAGGCGCGCCTGAACCTGCTGGAAATGGAGCAGAAGCTGCCGTACATCCACAACATGGTCGGCTGGAACTACCGCATGACCGAGATGCAGAGCGCAATCGGGCTGGCGGAGCTGGAACGGCTGGACAACTGGAACCTGCCGAGGCGCCGGCGCAACGCCCACATCTTGATCGAGCGCCTGGCAAAGCTGCCGCAGATTCGCTTCACCCCCATCGACACCCCCGAGCGGCGAAACGGTTTCTACGTGCTGGCATTTTCCCTGAATATCGAAGACATGACCTGCGATATCCAGCAGTTCGCAAAGGCCTGCGTGGCTGAGGGCGCGCCGGTTTGGAAAGTGTTCTGGCCACAGTGCCACGTTGAAAAAGCCTTCCAGTCGAAACAGGCCTTTGGGCGTTCAGGCTTTCCCTTTACTTCCGCCGAATACACCAATCCCAGGAGCGTCGACTACACGAATGTTGAGGTGCCGAATGCGCGCTGGCATGAAAGCCATACCTTCACCTGCTTCGCCTTTCCCTCCTACACCGAGGATGATATGCTGCAAATTGCGGATGCGTTAGAAAAGGTGATCCTGGCTTATCGTAAGTGACTGGTAAACAACCCTATTCGTAACGCAGGGCTTCAACCGGCTGCAGGCGGGCGGCTCGCATGGCCGGATAGATTCCAAAGAACAAACCCACCGCCATTGAGAACAGGGTCGCCAGCAGGATGCTGTCCAGCCCGACCTGGGGTGTGATCGTGCTGCCACTAAACTGGATACTTCCCATCAACTGGGCAATCCCCCAGCCGATGAGCACCCCGATCAAGCCGCCCATCAAGCTGAGCACGGTGGACTCGACCAGAAACTGCGCCAGGATATCGCGGCGATGGGCGCCTACTGCTTTACGCAGGCCGATCTCGTGCGTGCGCTCGGTGACCGTGGTCAGCATGATATTCATAATGCCGATACCGCCGACCGCCAGCGAGATGCCGGCGATCCCACCCAGGAATATCGTTAAAGTATCCGTGACCTGGGTAGCTGCGTCCAGCGTGGCTTCCTGGCTGGTGACCGTAAAATCATCCGCGCCTTCGTAGGTTTCATGACGGTAGCGAATGGTTTCTGTAACTGCTGCGACCACCTGGTCAACAGCTTTGGAATCGGAGGCCTTGATGGTGATCTGGCTGATCACGCTGGAGCCCCTGAAGCGCATCCCGCCCACCAGGCGGTAGAGGGCGGTGGACAGCGGGATAAAGACCTGGTCATCCTGATTCATAAACCCGGTACCCCCTTTGCTTGCCAGAACCCCGATCACTTTATAAGATTGCCCGTTGAGACGAACTTTTTGTCCAACGACCCCCGAGGTGCTGCCAAACAGATCCTCTGCCACGGAGCTCCCCAACACTACCACCAGGGAACGTGCGGTTTGGTTTTGTTCCGAGATAAATTCTCCATCCTCGAGCGTCAATGAGCTGACATCCAGGTAGCTGGGAGTCACCCCCATCAGGCGGGTGTTTGTATTCAAACCCTGGTAAACAATCTGGACAAAATTGTTGGTTTCAGCGGTGACGCCAGCAATATCTGGCAGATCAGCCAGGGCATCTGCATCATCCAAGGTTAAAGGTACTGGCAGAACCGGCAGCACTCCGGACACCACTTTCGGACGTGCTCCCAGGGCTGACATAGACCAGGTTCGTGCCCATAGATTCGATTTGAGATGTAATCGAGGCGCTGGCGCCACGTCCGATGGAAAGCATGGCAATCACAGCGGCGACACCAATCACGATACCCAGAACAGTCAGGATCGAACGCATTTTATTCGCGTTCAAGCTTTCAAGGGCTTCAACGAACAACTGGTAGATTTTCATTTTGTTTTATACTTTCAATTAATCCATCTTTCAGGCGAATAATCCGTTGGGTGCGAGAAGCGATTGCAGCATCATGGGTCACAATAATTAAGGTGATGCCATGTTCCTGGTTCAAGCCAAGCAGCAAATTCATGATTTCTTCGCCCGTATGTGAATCCAGGTTGCCGGTGGGCTCATCCGCCAGGATCAGGTCGGGCTGGTTGATCAACGCCCGCGCAATCGCCACCCGCTGCTGCTGACCGCCTGAAAGCTCGGTTGGGCGATGGTTCATGCGATCTGCCAGGCCTACCGATGTCAGGATGGCTTTGGATCGGGCATGGATCTCGGCCGGTGCCTTCCCACCGTTATACATCAATGGCAATTCAGCGTTGCGCTGAACGGTGATGCGTGGAAGTAAATTAAATTGCTGGAACACGAACCCAATCTTCTGATTGCGGATATCGGCTAATTCATCCTCGTCCATCCCGGCAATATTTTTACCATCCAGGAAGTATTGCCCGCTGGTAGGAAGGTCCAGGCAGCCTATAATATTCATGAGCGTGCTTTTACCCGAACCTGACTGTCCCATGATCGCCACCACCTCGCCACGCTCAATAGAGAAAGTCACTCCTTGCAGTGCCGGCACTTCGACGCTTCCGAGGCGATAGTTTTTGGTGAGATCGATGACGTCAATCATTTCAAGGTGCCTTTTCTGAGGAGGCCGGGTCTCCAGGTAAAGGCATTTCGTCATCCAGGATCATGATCTGGACGGCATTGATCTTGCCATCTTCATCTTTTTCACCGATCACCATGACCCTCATCCCAGGCTTGAGATCGGAAACAGGCAACGACACTGTTTGTTGGATTCGGGTGGCCTCGCTGAGATTGACGGTGGTCACGTCTTCAGCCGTGCTGATCGTGATCGAGGCGCCATCTACCGTCTTCACCTGGCCGCTGACACCTCCACCCCTGCCGATAAAGCCTTGAACCTGGGGATTTTGGAAATCGCCGCCTTGCGTAAAGTCACCCCCTTGCGGAAACTCCCCCCCACCAGGAGCCTGACCGCCGGGAAGTGGGCGTTCTTGCTCAAAGTTTGTATAAACCTGGTTAATCTGGTTCTCCTGGTATTTCATACCACCCCAGAAAGAAGCTGCAACGACCAGACCTGTGACCAGAATTGCACCGACGATGATCAATACATTTTTCATATTTGCCTCCAAATAGACAGAATCATTATGGTATACCTGCTTAGTAAAGATCTCATAAAGAAACAACCATCAGAAATTAAGGGGAGATAATCATCATGCCACCCTCACCCGGAGGCCCCCCCATCTGCATGAACTCCTGCCGGTCAGAAGTCGTGGTGGCTGCACTGCTGCCATTGATGACGACCGTGTCGCCTGCTCTGAGCTGGCTGCTGGTGATCTCACTCATGGAATCTCCGACCAGGCCCACCGTGACAGTGACAGGGATCTGCTGCCCTTCGAAGAGAACGGTTACGGTTTGCTGCCCGCCACTGTTGCGGATAGCCCGGTTGGGCACCATCAAGACGTCCTGGCGCTCAGCCGTTTTGATTGTAACCGTGGCGGTCATGCCTGACCGGATGTCCTCATCTGCATTGGTCACCATCACAATCACGGGATAGTTCACCACACCTTGAGAGACGGTCCCAACCATGCCAATCTCAGTCACCAACCCGGTGTACTCTTTATCAGGAATTGCGTCGAACTCGATGATTGCTGCCTGTCCCACTTCCAGGCTGGCGAGGTCGACTTCTGAGACCGACAGATCGATATACAAGGATACCAGGTCATCGATGCGAAAAGCCATATCGCCCGAGTTGACCAGGTCGCCTGTGCTGACATTCACCTCCGTGATCGTCCCGGAAAATGGCGCCAGTAAGGTCGCATGATCTAAAGATGCCTGAGCGGCATCCACCGCCGCCTGGGCCGAGGCAATGTCCTCTTCACTGGCTCCATCCTTCACGCGCTCCCAGGCACGTTGAGCATCGTCGAGCCTGGCCTCTGCCAGGGCAATCGCGGCCTCACTCACGCCGTCTTTCAGGTTGTCATAAGTTGCCTGAGCAGTATCAAGGTTGGCTTGGGCCACAGCAAGCTCAGCATCTGCCTGGGCGATCTCACTGGCAGTATACGGGAGCAGATACCAGTTATAAATTGCCAGCTTGCTCTCCATAAGCTGCTTGGCGGTCACCAGGGTATTCAAAGCACGCACACGCTCTTTATTGGTCAGGTTCTTTTTGATCCATTTGTTGTACTCGCTCATGGCCTCTTTATAGGCTTGCTTTGCCAGGAGATAATCAGTCTGAGCCTTTTCAACGATCAGCTCATCTGATGAATGCGGGTAATTCATCTTTGTGCGGTTACGCTGGGCGTCGACCAGCGCATCCTGGGCATTGGCAAGGGCTAACTGCGCCTGGCTGAATTCCCCTACACCAGCCTGCAGCAGGTTGTCCAGCTCGAGCTGGGCATCTTCCACGGTTTGCAAAGCCTGCGCCTGCTGTAATTTTGAATTTAACAGGTCATCGAGCGCTTCTTGGGCTTCGATCAAATCCTGCCTCGCATGAATCATTTCAGTCGACAGCGAGCTCTGGTCTAAGGCTGCCAGCTCTTGGTCTTCCTGCACCAAATCACCGGCTTTTAATTTGATGTCAGTGACTTTTCCCGATGCCTGCCAGTTAATCGTCGCACTTTGGCCGGCGCGGATGTTACCAGAAGAGCTCAGGGTTGTGGATAACGCTCCTTGCTGGACCGTTGCTGTTTGGAGAGCGGTATCTTCCGAGGCGCGACTGCTTGCCAGGGCGCGGTACGCCACGACTCCTGCTCCCAGTACGGCAATCACGATGACCAAAAACCAAACCGTTTTCTTTTTCATTTCGAACCTCCGAATCGTCTGCTTGGTAAATCGCCGAAAGTAATTTTACAGACAAAACGATAATTTCGGCGATTTACTTAAGCAATTCGTCAAATTCAAGTAATTAATTTGTTTAGAAACTTTCGACGAATTGCCTTTAACAGATTGAATTTTATAAAAGGAACCTGTGAGAAACCCAAGAAAAGGCTGTTAATATCCTGAGAAGGAATACTACCGGTCATTTTCACAGGATTTTCTCAGTTGGCGAGTGTATGATTTGGATTGTATGGATGTTAATTCGTGATTAAGCCGAATAAACGGTATGATAAGATGTAGCCAGGAACCCAGGAAATGCCAACAGCATTAATTGTGGATGATGACCAAAAGCTGTTAAAAATGCTGCAACGCACCCTTACCTATGAAGGTCTGCACATTGTGACTGCCGCAAATGGCGAAGAAGCATTGACCCAGGTGGATGCTTGCCAGCCAGACCTGATCATTTTGGATTGGATGATGCCGAAAATGGACGGCCTGGCCGTCGTTCAGCAACTGCGAGCCTGTCACAACCAGACCTTTATCCTGATGCTGACCGCCCGGGATGCCCTGGAAAACCGCGTGGAAGGCCTGGAAAGCGGCGCAGACGACTACCTGGTCAAGCCGTTTGCCCCGGTGGAGCTGGTGGCGCGCGTCCACGCCCTGCTCCGCAGGATTGAAACCCGGCCAGCCCGGCAGCCCGTCGCCTTCGCTGATGTATCGCTGGACCCTGCCCGTCACGAGGCTCGTCTGCAAGGGGACCCGCTTGAGCTGACCCCGACCGAATTTGAGCTGCTCCACTACTTTTTACTTCACCCACGCCTGGTGCTCGAGCGCCGGCAAATCCTGAACGCCGTCTGGGGGTATGACTTCGGCGGTGATGATAACGTCCTGGAAGTTTACGTGGGCTACCTGCGTAAAAAACTTGAAGCCAATGGGCATCCTCGCCTGATCCAGACCGTGCGCGGGATCGGTTACGTTTTAAAGGCTGGCTGATGTCGATCCGTTTACGCCTGACTTTGCTGTACAGCGCCATCCTGGCATTAACACTGCTGGTGTTCGGGATTATTCTCTATACAATCCAATCCCAATCCACCCTGAATTCCTTGAAGCGTGACCTGATGATGAGCAGCGACAGGCTTCAGCGCGCCGTGATGTGGATGTATCTGCGCTCCGAAGGCGGCAGTCTTTCCCCCGGCAGCGAATTTGCACCAGGCTTAGCGCTGGATGAGGTCCAATCGCCGTTTGCACCCCCTCCTTTACAACCCGAGTTACTCACCGGAGAACCCGCTTTTAACATCTTCCGCGAGCGCGAGATCGTGCGGGTGTTAAACACATCAGGAAACTTGGTTGCCAGCCCATATGGAGCCATGGAATTGGCTTTACCTCTCAGCCAGCAAGGTCTAGATGCCTTGAGCCAGCAGCAAGACTGGTGGGAAACTGACGAGTACAATGGTGAGAGAGTGCTGATCTACAACCATCCTGGCGTTGTCAACGATCAGGTCGTTTTCATTATTCAAACCGCGCGGGGACTCACCGAACACGACCGTTCGCTATCATTCCTCAGCCGCATTTTAATCACCGCCGGACTGCTGACGATCCTGGCTGCATTTGGCATCGGTTGGGTGCTGGCTGGCGCGGCCTTGCGCCCGATCCAGCGCATCACCCAGACCGCACAAGAGATCGGGAAGGAGAGCGACTTCAGCCAGAGGGTAAATTACCATGGCCCGCAGGACGAGGTCGGGGAGCTGGCAATTACGTTCAACTCCATGCTGGCGCGCCTGCAGGAAGCCTACCAGAAAGTCAGCGATGCCTTGAAGCTGCAGCGCAGCTTCGTCGCTGACGTCTCGCACGAGCTGCGGACGCCCCTGACCACGGTGCGCGGCAACCTGGCGCTATTGCAACGGGATCCCGCGCTGCCTGCCAGCGAGCAGGCCGATATCTTGAGGGACGTCGAAAGTGAAAGCGATCGCCTGATCCGCCTGGTGAACGACCTGCTGGTGCTGGCACGCGCCGACTCCGGGCAAAACCTGGCCAGTGAAGTCGTCGCCATCCAGCCCGTGGTCGAGGAAGCCTGCAGGCAGGCTCAGCAGATGGATGAAATCCGTGAGATATCCCAGGAAGTCCCAGACCTGAGCATCCTCGGGGACCGGGATGCGCTCAAGCAAATCCTGCTGATCCTGCTGGAAAATGCCCTGAAATACAGCCGCGATCCTGTGCACGTTTCGGCAGAATCGGCGGACGTCATGGTGCGCATCAGCGTGCGCGACCACGGCAGCGGGATCGATCCCAAGACACTGGAGCACATTTTCGAACGTTTTTACCGGGGTGAGGAAAACGCGGACATCCCCGGGTTTGGGTTGGGGCTGCCCATCGCCCAATCCCTGGTGAACGCCCAGGGAGGCTCCATCTCCATCGAGAGCCATCCCGGCAGCGGCACCACGGTTGGCTTCAGCCTGCCACGTGCCGGTTAAGCTCGGGAACCATCTAACAATCCTGCAAGTCCAGCAGGCGATATCTGTAGAAAAACGGTTTCCCATTACACTTTCGATAGGCAATAAAATTAATCATCTGGCAGGGGGAGAAAGTGTATAATAGTTTTTATGAGAATCATTCTCAGAATCATTTTTAATGCCATTGCCCTGGCGCTGACCGCCTACCTCTTGCAGCCGCGCATGCAGCTCTCCGATAACATCATCGGGATCCTCCTCGTGGCGGTCATCTTTGGCCTGGTCAATGCCCTGTTACGACCCATCGTAAAATTCCTCTCGCTGCCGATCACGTGCCTGACCCTGGGATTGTTTACTCTGGTAATTAACATGGGGATGCTGCTGCTGACCGCACTGCTCGCGGGCGGTTTGTTGAGTTTCACGGGTGGCTTTTTAGAAAATTTGCTAGTCGCCTTTGTCGCCGCGATCTTGATTAGCCTGATCAGCGGCCTTTTAAACTGGCTCTTACCCGATAAAAAGTAAAAAAGGAGATCGACATGAAAAATTTTTCTATCCTGTTCAGGTTAGCTTTTATCTTTTTCCTGGTTGCGGGAGGCGTCTGGGCGTTTGGGAGTCTCCCGGCAGACGCTGCGACTGAAATTGTCCAGCCTGTAAAAAACGTCGTTCCTGAACCGGCCACGCTGACGCTCCTGGTAAGTAACCCGGAGGATATCTTCCACCTGACCATCGCCAAAAATATCCTTGCTGGAAATGCGGATGGTCTGATCACGAGCGACCCGGGTGGCATCGACTGCGGGACGACCTGCGAAGCCGATTTTGAATCGGCCGTTCCGATCACCCTGACGGTCCTGCCGGATCCCAATTCGACTTTCCTGGGCTGGGGTGATGGCTGTACCGGTCTCGGCAACACCTGCATCCTGAACTTAGAAGCGGATACGACCATCTCGCCCACATTTGCTGAGCTGTACACGGTGACCGTCAAGAAGGACGGCGAGGCCACCGGGACGGTCACCAGCAGCATCCCCGGGATCGATTGTGGCGACACCTGCGAATCTATTTTCCCGGGAGGTTACGACCTGACCCTGACTGGCAGCCCGGATCCCGGCGCTTACCTGGAGGGTTGGAGCTCCGAATGCACGGTGACTGAGGCTGGTGCCTGCGATTTGACCCTGGACTCTGTCAAAGTCGTCACGGCGACCTTCAACCTGCTGCGCAACCTGCTGGTCACCAAGGACGGCAACGGCGGTGGGACGATCACCAGCGACCCGGCAGCCCTCGACTGTGGGGCTAACTGTTCGGTGGATCTACCCAAGGATTTCACCATCTACCTGATCGCCACCCCGGACGGCATCTCTGACTTCGCAGGCTGGAGTGAAAATTGCACCCCCGTCGCTGATGGGGTCTGTGCGGCCACCATGGATGAATCCAAAACCGTCAACGCCACCTTCATCCTGAAGAAGTACGCCCTGGACATCACCAAGTCTGGCAGCGGCAGCGGTTCGGTGAGTAGCAGCCCTGTGGGCATCGATTGCGGTTCGGATTGTACGGAAGATTACGAACACGGCACGCTGGTCACCCTGACCGCTGCACCTGCTAGCGACGCCATTTTCAGCGGCTGGAGCCCGAACTGCACGGTGACGGGCGAGTTCACCTGCCAGGTCACCGTTGACCAGGCGCGCACCGTCGATGCAGCGTTCACCAAGCGCCTGACCCTGACAGTGACCCCTGCCGGAGATGGGAGCGGCACGGTTACCAGCAGCCCGATCGGGATTAACTGCGGTTCCGATTGCTCGGAGGTTTACAATTACGACACCGTGGTTACGCTAACCGCTGTTCCGGCCGCCGGCTCGACCTTTGCCGGCTGGAGCTCCAACTGCACGGTCACCTTAGAAAATGCCTGCCAGGTGACGATGCTTGAAGCCAAGACTGTCACAGCGACCTTCACTGTGAATTCCTACATCCTGGCCATCGTCAAGCAGGGCACTGGAGGCGGTGTGGTCACCAGCAGCCAGGTCGGCATCAACTGCGGGACTGACTGCTCGGAAAGCTACCTCTACGGTACGGTGATAACCCTGACCGCGGCACCAGACCTGGCCTCGACGTTTGTTAGCTGGAGCGCCAACTGCACCGTCCTTGGCCCACTGTCCTGCCAGGTTACGTTGGACGCAGCGAAGGAAGTAGTAGCGACGTTCAATTCGTTCAAGCTCTTCATGCCGATGATGTCACAGAAGCAATAAGCGAGTCGGCTTTTATCAAACTTCAAAGGCCTTGCATTACGTACTTGCAGTAAAGTTCACTGCAAGTGCGCTGCAAGGCTTTTGATTCCCGATCAGGTTTGAGATTAGTAGTAGATTGGTAGATTTGCCCCCATGTAGCACCTTTGAAATACCGGATATAATTGTCCTGGAGGCCTAACGAGCAGCTCATGGGAAATCATAACGGTCGAAAACCGCGGCGGTTACCCCCCATACCCGATTATGCCGGGGCAGTTCATTACGCTCTCAGCCGGCTGCAAACCGAGTTATCCTCTGACCTGACCTACCACAACCTCTGGCATACGGAGCAGGTCGTGATGCCAGCGGTCATCCGCTTTGCCCACCAGCTCGAAATCCCCGAAGGAATAGTTAACCGGATTGAAGTCGCCGCTGCCTTTCATGACCTTGGCTTCATTTTTACCTACCAGGGACATGAGCTTGCCGGGATTGCCCTGGCAGAACAGGTCCTTCCAGTATACGGATTCCCCCCGGAGATTATTGAACAGGTCAGCGGTATGGTGCTGGCGACACGACTGCCCCAGAATCCGCAGAATTTATTAGAAGAAATCCTGGCGGATGCCGACCTGGACGTCCTGGGTCGAGACGATTTCTTTGTACAAAACGACGCCCTGTTCCGGGAAGTCCACGCCTACGGCAGCACGATCAACCACCAGCAGTGGCTGGAAGGGCAGGTAAAATTCCTTGCCGGTCATTATTACTTCACTTCTGCCGCCCGCTCGATACGCGGATTTCAGGAACAGCAAAACCTGGCGGCTCTAGAGGAGCGCCTGGAGGCAGCCATTGCCACAGGTGGGAGCCAATAATTTTTCCATTGAGGTAAAAAGGTTTACACTTCTGTTAGAAGACCCGTAAAACCCGGTATTCTATCTGTTATGGGTTGACGAAATTTAATCAAAGCAAGTAAACTTTACCTGTATAAAAATTTCAGGCCTTCTTATATGCGATTGCCGTGAAATATATTCAAACGGAAATCCGGTATGTCGGAAGGGCGGAGCGCGGGGATCTTTTTTTGAAAAATCTAAAACAGCAGGGGGGAGCGTGCCTGTAACTCAAGCAGAACCGATCATCCTTTCGGTCGTCATTCCAGCTTACAATGAGGAAAACGGGATTGCCAGCATCATCGAGCGCGTGTTGGCAGCGGAAAAACGCATGCCTGGAGCAGGCGTCTCTGAGCTGGAGCTGATCGTCGTCGATGATGGCTCGCACGATCGCACGGCCGAACAGGTTGCCCGTTACCCACAGGTCCATCTCATTCAGCACCCGCACAATAAAGGCTACGGCGCGGCGCTGAAAACTGGCTTTAACGCGGCCAGAGGGCAGCTCCTGGGTTTCCTCGACGCCGACGGCACCTACCCGCCCGAACATTTCCCGCAGCTCTGCAAAGAAGTCCTGGCAGGCGCCGACCTGGTCGTCGGCTCGCGGCGTTCTGGGGGTCGAGACGGAAATGCCGCCAGTGCGCAGGCTGGGAAATTTCCTGTGGTCCAACCTGGTAACCTTGCTGGGGGGCCAGCGGGTGCTTGACCCCGCCAGCGGGATGCGCGTCTTTCGCCGTGAAATCCTTGAGCGGATTTACCCGCTGCCGGACGGCCTGAACCTGACTCCAGTGATGAGCACGCGCGCCGTCCACGAAGGCGTCAAGGTGGTGGAAGTCCCCATTCCATATAAAGAACGCGTCGGGCGTTCGAAGCTCAACGTCGTGCGCGACGGTTCGCGCTTCCTGAACAGCATCGTCTGGACGGTCCTGACTTACAACCCGGTGCGCATCCTGGGTTTCCTGGGATTGGGGATGGTTGGTTTTGCGATCCTGGTCGGGCTGGGATTGCTGGCAGCGCGCCTGATGGGGGTGACGGCGCTCGGTCCCTGGGGCGTGGCCTTGATCTATGCCGCCCTGGTGCTGGGTGTGACGGGGGTCAGCGCCTTTTCGCTGGGGGTGACCTTCAACTACCTGGTCTCCCTTTTTCAAAAACGACCCATCCGCCAGGGCATGTTCAAGAAACCGCTGTTTAAGAAGCCCCTCGAAGGCTATTTTGGCTGGTTCGGCCTGGTTGGCATCCTGGCAGGGATCACCATCGGGATTGCCAGCCTGGTCCTGGGCCTGGCCGGCTGGGAAATCAGGCGCCTGTGGTTGTACCTGATGGGCAGCGCCATGTTCCTGCTGACCGGCGTGCAATTCGTAATTTACTGGATTTTAATCCGCGTCCTGGCCGAAATCAGCCAGCGAGAGGTAGAGATTCAAAAGGATTTAGATTATTAATGGTTGAGAATCCCAGCAACGAGAACAAAGGTTCGCGACGCATCCCGGCTCTACGCATGGCTGACTTCCCGAACGCGGACGAAATCGTGCGCCGCGAACTCGGTGACAGGCCTCGCCCTGAAAAGGCCGTAGACATCCTGCTGGTCAACCCGCCCACGCCGGACGGCGGCCTGTGGATCCGCACCCAGCACCGGGTCGGCCGGCGCACCCGCGAGAACATGGTCTGGCCGCAGGTCTCCCTGGCGCAGATGGCCGCCCTGCTGCACCCGCAATATACCTTCAAGATCATCGATGCCAACGCCGAGCGCATGGGCTGGCCAAAGCCTTCACGCGCCTGCTGGACGAATACCAGCCGAAATATTACCTGACGCAAATGACCGCGCCCACCCTGGAAAACGACATGTACGGCGTATTTCCTGGCGAAAGCGCGCGGCGCTGTCACCATGGCATTCGGCACCCACGTCACCCCCATCCCGCGCGAGACCCTGCGCCCGTTCCCGGCGCTGGACTTCGCCCTGGTTGGCGAGCCCGACCTGACCCTGCGCGACCTGCTCGATCACCTGGAGGGCAGGTTCGAGCAGCGTCCGGAAGCGATCCTGCGCATTTTCGAGCGCCACGATCCCGGCTATCGCCCAGCCTTTCACGAAGACGGCAGTCCAAACCTGGGGGGGATCAAAGGACTGGCCTGGCGCAGAAACGGCGAGATCGTCGTCAACCTGCCCCGTCCCTTCATTGCCAGCCTGGACGACCTGCCGATTCCCCTGCACGAGCTGCTGCCGCTGGAGAAGTACCGCATGCCGATGATCAAAGGGCCTTTCACCTTCATCGTCACCAGCCGCGGCTGCCCGGCCGGCTGTACCTACTGCATCAAGCACGTCAGCTACCAGTTCACGGCCCGCGTGCGCTCGCCAGAGCTGATGATCGAAGAGATGTGGCAGCTCAAACAACTGGGCATCCACAACATCCACATGTATTCCGACCTGTTCACGGTCAGCCGCGAGCAGGTGATGGAGCTCTGCCAGCGCATGATCGACGAGGAACTCGCAGATCAAGTGGACGTGCAACAGCCGGGTGGACTTCGTCGACGAGGAAATGCTGCAGCTGATGGGCAAGGCTGGCTGCCACTGGATCTCCTGGGGCATCGAGAGCGGCAACGAGCAAATCCTGCGCCACGCCCGCAAGGGCGCCTACCCGGAAAAGGCCGAAAAGTCCTTGACGTGGGCGAAAAAAGCCGGGATCATGAACTGGGGCTACTTCATCATCGGCCTGCCGGGCGAGACCGAGGAGACCATCCGCCAGACGATCGATTTCGCCAAGCGCCTGCCGCTCGATATCGCCCTCTTCCACGTGGCCGCGCCCTATCCAGGCACGCCGTTCTTCTTCGAGGTGGTCAAGGAAGGCTGGTTCCGCAAGGGCACCCGCTGGGAGCAGGTGGACATGGACAGGGGCACCGTCCTCGACTACCCCAACCTGCCGGCCGAGCGCCTGCTGTACTGGCAGAAGCGCGCCTTCCGCGAGTGGGCCTTCCGTCCCGGCCCGATGTTGACTTACCTGAAGATGCTGCTCTCCGACCCCTCGACGGTGAAATCGGCCCTCAGCGTCGGCTTCCAGCACCTGAACTGGCTGGCCAAAGACGAGGGCGTCCCTGGCGCATGAAGGCGCTGCCATCACAAAAAATCCTCTTCATCCTGGAATGGCTGACGCTGCTGGCAGCCCTGGTTGCCCTGAGCATCACCGAGGCCTACCGCTGGTACGTTACGCTGGGCCTCGTCCTGCTGGCAATCGCCTTTGGGCTGAGAATCCTGCGCACGCGCCAGGCGCTGCCGTTGACCGGACTGGAAATCCCCTGGCTGATCGGGCTGCTGAGCGCTGGGTTTGCCACCTGGATGGCATACGACCAGCCGACTGCCCTGCTGCAGTTCGGACGCCTGCTGGCAGCCTGCGTGATGTACTACGCCGTGGCCTCAGCCCTGCCAGGCTCCAGGCGCTGGCTGGCGCTGGGCTTGCTCCTGGTGGCCGCCGGCCTGGCCCTGTATCTGGCCGCTGCAGAGCAGCGCCCTCGGTGGAATGATCCAAAACCTGACCGGTCGCACGGATGTACTTATCCGCATCCACCCGAACGTGGCAGCCGGCAGCCTGGTGATCGCGGTACCCTTCGGCGTGGCACTGGCGGTGGAGGTGTTACGGATGTACTCATCCGCATTCCCCGGCAAAGACAGCCGTAGGCGCAACCTCGCTCCAGCCTTGCTGAGCGCCCTGCTGACCGCGCTCGTGCTGGGCGGCCTGGCGCTGACCGGCAGCCGTGGCGCCTGGGCAGCCCTGGCCGGCGTCAGCCTGCTGGCGCTTACGATCTGGCTGCAGAGGCGCTATATTCCCCAGCCCAAGGCCCGCCTGGCTTTCTGGCTGGGACTGGCGGCCGGGGCATTGCTGCTCGGGTTCCTGGTCACCGCCAGTGGTAACTTCGAGCGCCTGCTGGGGCAAATCCCCGACCCCTCCGGCACGCTGCAGTCGCGGGCGCAGTTCTGGAAACAGGGGCTGGAGCTGATCCGCGATTTCCCCTTCACGGGCAGCGGTCTTGATGACCTTCTGGATGGTTCACGGCAGCTACGCTCTCCAAGTCTATTTTCCATTCGTCGCCCACATCCATAACAGCCTGATGGAAGTGTGGATCGAGCAGGGCGTCTTCGGGGCGCTGGCATTACTCCTGGCGGGCATCATCTTAATCGGTTGGACCTGGCGGGCGATCTGCAGCCCAAAGGTCAGCCTCTGGGGCTGGGCCGGCCTGGCGGCGGTGGCCATTGCCTTCCTGCACGGCCTGGTCGACGTCGTCTTTTACGTCAGCCGGACGCTGCCCCTGATCGGCTTCATCCTCGGCTTCGCCTGGTTTTCTTGCCCCAATCTGGTCTATTCTGGTAACAACGCTCCGCGTTGTTACGATTCTCCAGACGCTCCGCGTCGCTTTTCCCAGGACGCGCCTCGTCGTCGCAATCTCCTGATTCCCGGAATCATCATCGGCCTGCTGTTCGTGCTGGCGCTGCTCGCCTCCATCTTCTGGCGCCCCCTGCTCAGCCTGGCCTACGCCAACCAGGGAGCCCTGCTGCAGACGCGCCTCGAGCTTGCCGCCTACGATTCAGCCACCAAGGACAAGGTGACCATCCACCAGGTACGCCAACAGCTTGACCTGTCAGCAGCCGAGAACGCTTTCGAAAAATCCCTGGTGCTCGACCCGGGCAACCGCACCGCCCTGCAGCGCCTGGCGCAGATCACCTTCAGCCGGGGGGAGTACGCACGCTCGCTGGATCTGACCCAGAAGCTCTGGGAGGCGGGCTACCGGGACGAGGTCACCCGCCTGCTGCACGGCGATGCCTTAATGGCAAACGGCTTCCTGGAAGAGGCGGCCGCGACCTTGCAAGGCCTGACCTGGGCCGCGGCTCGCCTGGAAGGATTGTTCTGGCAGCGCTACTGGCCGGGCGAAGATTTTACCCGGGCAGCCGCTGCCCTGTCCGTGGTGCAGTTGCTCGATCCAGAGAGAACGGACCTGCAGGATTGGATCCAGCAATCGAAGGAAAAAATCCAGCCGTGATGAACAGCCGGTATAATTAATGACCATGAAAAAATTGACGATCCTGCTCAGCGCCCTCTCGATCCTGCTCCTCAGCCTGGGGATTCCGGGGTCTGCTGGTCCTCGGATCTGCACCTGCACAAACGGAGAGCGACTGGTCGGAGCCGTTGAACCTGTCGCGCTCCGGAGGCGCCGGCGATCCGCACAACGTCGTCGACGCCTGGGGGCGCGTCCACATCCTCTGGCAGGACGAATTCGCCGGGCTGGTCTACAGCCAGGGAGCGCCGGAAACCCTTGCCCAAGCAGACGGCTGGAGCGCCCCGGCGCCGCTGTCGCTTCCCTTCGAAGAGGCGCTGGCGACCCTGGTGATGGTCGCCGATTCCCAGGGATTGGTACACGCCGCCTGGCTGACCGAGGATGGGAACCTGTTTTACAGCCGCGTCCCCGGGCAAAGCTTCGACAACCCCGGCGCCTGGAGCAGCCCGCTGCTGATGGCCGTCTCTGCGGCTGATTTCTCGATGACGGCCGCACCGGATGGGAAGGTGCACCTGGCATTCCTGCGCAACACGGCCACCTCGGACTTCCCGGCGGGGATTTACTCCCGCTTCAATTACGGCAGCAGCGACGTCTGGTCGCTGCCCAACCTGGTGTATGTCTCTCCCTACCTGCGCGGCCTGGATTCCACCCAGGCACAGCTCAGCCTGGCTGCATCCCCAGATGGGAGCGTTTACCTGGCGTGGGACGAAACACCCCAGGAAAAAATTTACCTGGCCGTCTCGAAAGATGGCGGGAACATCTGGGGCGATCCCGTGGAGCTGGACCGCCGCCAGCCCGGCGATGGCGGCTCCAGTGGCCCTTCCAAACCGGTGGTCCTGACCACGCCAGGCAACGTCCTGCTGACCTGGCAAGCCGGCCACCAGGGCACCAACTGCGCCCACTATTACCGCCAATCCCTGGACGGTGGGACGACCTGGAGCGAGCCTGGCTTGCTGCCCGAGCCCTTCGCCCAAAGCTGCGCCCAGCGCCTGCAGGTCGTCCAGAAAGCAGGGACGGAGACCTGGCTGGCGCTGACCAACCCGACGGGGCTTTACCTGCTGGCGTATGACCCCACCAGGGCCTCCGAGCCGTGGAGCCCGCCGCGCCTGCAGCAGGACCTCAGCGGCTTCACCCATCCCGAGACCTACCGGGCGGTCAGCCTGGCCTGCCGCGATGTGACCATGGCCGGCGAGCAAATGATCGCCAGCGCCTGCGAAGTCGATAAAAATGGCGATATCTGGTTCCTGCAGCGCCTCCTTGGCGAGACAGCGACCTGGTTCCCGACCCCTGCGCCCCCGCCCTTCTGGAGCGAGCCCGCCGTCCTGGCAGCCAGTCCCGAGATCGTGAACGCCCCGGTCGTGACCGGCGATCCCCAGGGCAGGCTGCACACGTTTTGGACGCAGGCAAATGACAGCAGCCTGTACCATGCCCTGTGGGACGGCGAGACCTGGTCGCCGGCCAGCGCCTTATTCCGCTCCCCCGGCGGCGAGCCGGGCAAACTCACGGCCGCCGTGCATCCCTCGGGACAACTGTTCCTGGTATGGAGCGACGCCGCCGTGGGAACGCTGTACTACAGCCAGGCCCCTTACGGCCAGGCTGTCACCCCGGCCGCCTGGTCGGCACCCCTGCCGCTGCCATTGATGCTGGCGGACACCGAAAGCGCCCGGGCGGCGGTCGACCCGCAGCTTGAGATCGGGGCTGACGGCAGGCTCTACCTGGCTTATGCGCTGCCCTTCAACGAAAACCGGGGCATCTACGTCCAGCGCAGCCTCCAGGGGGACCTGCCCGGCGATCCTGGACAGGAAATTGGCTGGTCGCAAGCCGAAACGGTGCTCGACGCCGAGGCCGCCGGCTGGGACAGCCTGGGAGAGCCGCGCCTGGCGATCCTGCCGGATGGGCGCTTGGAGCTGCTGTGGACGCGCTGACAGCCTGCCGCCGGTGGGGAAGGTATTGGGTTTGTACGCGGCGTTTGCGCCAAACCCGGACGCATCCGGCGTTACCGGCTGGTCGGAGCCCATCGAAATCGTCCACGGGCAGGTGCTCTGGAGCCAGCTCCTGGCAACGGGCGATGGCGGGCCTGCCCTGAACGAAGTGAACGGGCTGCACCGGGCATGGCAGCAGCTCAGCTCCGGGCAGGAAATTCTCCTGCACCAGGTTTCGACGGACGGCGGTTTGACCTGGAGCGAGAGCAGCCGCATCACCGGCACAGAAAACACCAGCGGTCCGGTAGAGATGGCTGCCGACTCGACCCGCCTGCAGATGGTCCAGCTCGTCCCCGCGCCGGCGATGGATGTCGCGGAGGGGCTGCGCTACCAGCTCAGGCGCTGGACCTGGGGAGCCGAGACCGGCTGGACCCGCCAGGAAAGCCAGCCCATCCCTAACCTGCTGCAGGCAGGTGTCATCGGCCTTGGGACTGCTGGCGATCCGGCCGGTGAGACCCGTCTCGGCGTCGTCTACACCGGGGAGCAGGCGTCTCTGAACGCCTCCGAACCCGAGACTGAGACCGTTCTCAGCGGCTTGTTTGCCCAAAACGCTGTGGATTCTTCCGCACCTGCTGCATCCTTACCCACGGACGAAATAACCCCCACTCCCGTGGAGGCTGTCCCTGAAGCTACCGGTACGGGCGCAACGCCGCAGGCAACCCTTGAGACCACCCCAACCGGAAACGCCGTCGCGGGCATTGCCACCCCCACCCCGGCCTTCCAACGCCAGGCGCCCGGGCTGGTGCAGCGGACGCTCAACCAGGCCTCCTCCCCCCTGCTGGCCGGCCTGGTGCCAGCGATCCTCCTGGTGCTGGTCATCTTCCTCCTGATCAACCGCCACAAGGTCAAGGCGATCACGCGGCAAAAAGGGAAGAAATAAGCCATTCAATCCTGGGATCAAAATCGATGAGTACCCAAATACTGGTCACCGGCGGCGCCGGTTTCATTGGATCGCACCTGGTGGACGCTTTGATCGAGCGCGGTCACCGCGTGCGCGTGCTGGATAACCTGGAACCGCAGGTGCACGGAGGGCTTCGGGAGCAAGGCAAACGGCCCGCATCCCTGCACCCCGAAGCCGAGCTGATCGTCGGCGACCTGCAGGACGCCGGCATCGTCCAACACGCCCTGGAAGGCGTCGAGGTCGTTTTCCACCAGGCGGCGATGGTCGGCGTGGGCCAGAGCATGTACGAAATCGTCCGCTACGTCTCTGCCAACGACCTGGGGGCGGCTGTGCTGCTGCAGGCGATCGTCGAGATGAAGAACCGCCCGCGCAAGATCATCACCGCCTCGTCCATGTCCATTTACGGGGAAGGCGCGTATCGCTGCCCGGAACACGGGACGGTCTACCCCAGGCTGCGCCCGACGGAGCAGCTCCAGAGGCGCGATTGGGAAATGCACTGCCCGCTGCCAGGCTGCCAGCAGAATGCCCGGCCGGCGCCAACAAGCGAGGACAAGGCGCTGTACCCGACCTCGGTTTACGCCATCACCAAGCGCGACCACGAAGAGCTCTTCCTGAGCGTGGGCAGGGCTTACGACATCCCAGCGGTCGCCCTGCGCTATTTCAACACCTACGGCGCGCGCCAGGCGCTGGGCAACCCCTACACGGGCGTGGCGGCGATCTTCTCCGCCAGGCTACTGGAAGCCAAGGCGCCGACGATTTACGAGGATGGCTTGCAGTTGCGCGATTTCACCCACGTCTCCGACATCGTCCAGGCGAACCTGCTGGTGATGGAGCACCCGGGGGCCGCCGACGCCGCCTACAACGTCGCCAGCGGGCAGCCTCTGACGATCCTGCAGGTGGCTGAAATCCTGGCATCCCACATGCAGCAGGCTGGATTGCTGTGGGAAGAGCAGGTCGCCCGGGTCAGGCCCGAGATCACGGGACTTTACCGCCTCGGCGACATCCGCCACTGCGTGAGTGACATTGCGCGCTTGGAAGCCCTGGGCTTTCAACCGCAAATTTGCTTCGAGGACGGGGCAGCTGCCCTTGTCGATTGGGTGCGCCTGCAGCGCCTCCAGGCCCGCGAGGGCGCGGACAACGCAGCCTTCCAGAAGGCCCAGCAAGAGCTGGCGCAGCGCGGGCTGGCGCGTTAAGCAGGAGGCTGTAGCGACTTGCAGATTCAAGCTATATCGGTGGTCATCCCGGTCTACAAAAGCGAGCAGACCTTGCCCGAGCTTTGCGAGCGCCTGCTGAAAATTCTGCCCGGCCTGACAGTGGATTTTGAGATCATCCTCGTCAACGACGGAAGCCCGGATGGCAGCTGGGGAGCGATCCAGCGTCTGGTCGCTGAACACCCGGAAGTGCGCGGTATCTGCCTGATGCGCAACTACGGCCAGCACAATGCTGTCCTCTGCGGCCTGCGGGCGGCGCGCCACCCGCTGATCGTGACCATGGACGACGACCTGCAGCACCCGCCGGAGGAGATCCCAGTGCTCCTGGATACATTGTTGAGCAGCGGGATGGACGTGGTCTACGGTGTGCCCAGGCAGGAACAGCACGGGCTGTGGCGTGACCTGGCCTCGCAGATCACCAAGTTCGCCCTGCAGGCGGCGATGGGCGCCCAGATTGCCCGTAAGGTGAGCGCCTTCCGTATCCTGCGAGCCGAGGTCTGCCAGGCGTTCGAGAGCTACCAGGGGCCGTATGTCTCGATTGACGTGCTGATGACCTGGGGCAGCAACCGTTTCGGCAGCGTCCTGGTCGACCACCAGCCGCGCAAGCAGGGCAAGACCAACTACACGTTCCGCAAGCTGGTGGTCCACGCCCTGAACATGCTGACCGGCTTCAGCACCTTCCCGCTGCGCATCGCCAGCCTGGTCGGGTTTTTCTTCACCTTTTTTGGGATTGCTGTTTTTGGCTACGTCATTGGGCGCTACCTGGTTCTCGGCTACAGCGTGCCGGGATTTCCCTTCCTGGCCTCGATCATTGCCATTTTCGCGGGGGCGCAGCTCTTTGCCCTGGGGATTATCGGAGAATACCTGGCGAGGATGTACTTCCGCTCGATGGAGAGGCCAAGTTATACGGTGAGGGAGAGGTGAGTGATTTTATTCTCAATTATTGGAATGCCCAGGCTGAGGCGTACGGCGCGGCCTACAGCGCCAGCTGGGGCGACTTGTTCGCCATCCGCCTCGAAATCGAGACGATCGGGAAGTTCATTCAGGCGGGCGATCACGTGCTCGACGTGGGCTGCGCCAACGGCTTCTCGCTGCTGCACCACCTGGACAGGAACCCGGCCTCGCTGACCGGCGTGGACTTCAGCGAGGCGATGATCCGCGAAGCCCAGAAGCGCCAGGTCGACGAGAGCGTGCGCTTCGAAGTGGGCGACGTGCGCAATCTGCGCTTCGCCGGCGGGACGTTTGACGTGGTCTACACGACGCGCACCCTGATCAACCTGCCGACCTGGGAAGAGCAGCAGGCGTCCATCCTCGAATGCCTGCGTGTTTGCAAGCCGGGGGGGAAAGTGATCCTCTCGGAAGCCTTCTGGGAGCCGCTGGCGCTGCTGAACGCCCTGCGCCTGCTAAAGGGGCTGCCACCGCTGGTCGAGCACGACTTCAACCGTTATCTAAAGAAGCAACTGCTGGAGGAGTTCCTAGCTTCGCAAGGACTGGCTTACGAGGTGGTCGATTTTTCGTCGGTGTACTACCTGGGGACGCGCTTCCTGCGCGAGCTGGTCGTAGACTCCAGGACGGGGCAGGATTTTACCCGGGCTGCCTTCGACAACGCCTTCAATGCCCGCTTTTTCGAGCTCGAAAAAGATTTTTCGGGAGGCAGCTTCGGCATCCAGCAGGCTTACGTGGTGAAGAAACCGCAAGACAGCCACGGAGCGGTCAAGATCAGTGACAACGCGGAGCATTGTCACCAGAACAGCCAGGACGCGAGAGAATGAGCACAGCCAACCCACCCTACACAATCCCCTTCAACAAGCCCGGCATGGCGGGAAACGAGCTGGAGTACATCGCCGAGGCCATCCGCGGCGGGCACATCTCCGGCGATGGGAATTACACCCGGAAGTGCAGCACCCTGCTGGAAGAAGCCCTGGGCGTCCCGAAGGTGCTCCTGACCACCTCCTGCACGCACGCCCTGGAAATGGCGGCCCTGCTGCTGGACCTGCAGCCCGGCGACGAGGTCATCGTCCCCTCGTTCACCTTTGTCTCCACGGTCAACGCCTTCGTGCTGCGCGGCGTCAAGCCGGTCTTCGCCGACATCCGCCCCGACACGCTGAACCTGGACGAGAGCCAGCTCGAGCGGCTGATCACCCCGAGGACACGCGCCTCGTGGTCGTGGTGCATTACGCCGGCGTGGGCTGCGAGATGGACGCCATCCTGGAGATCGCCGCTCGACACGGTCTGGCAGTGGTCGAGGACAACGCCCACGGGCTGTTTGGCAGGTACCACGGGCAAGCCCTGGGCACCTTCGGCAGCCTGGCGACGCTCAGCTTCCACGAGACCAAGAACCTCACCTGCGGCGAGGGCGGAGCGCTGCTGATCAACGAGCCAGGCCTAGCCGAGCGCGCCGAAATCATCCGTGAAAAAGGCACCAACCGCAGCCGCTTCTTCCGCGGCCAGGTGGACAAGTACACCTGGGTCGACGTCGGCTCCAGCTACCTGCCCTCCGAGATCCTGGCGGCGTATCCTCTATGCCCAGCTCGAGCACGCTTCGGAAACCCAAAGGCGCAGGCGAGAAATCTGGGAAGCGTATGCGAGCGGCCTGCAGACCTGGGCGGAAGCCCGCAGCGTGATGCTGCCGGTCATCCCCGCACACGACGAGCAGGCTTACCACATGTTCTACCTGCTCTTCCCCGACCTGGAACGCCGCCAGGCGTTCATCAGCCACATGAAGGCCCGCGGCATCCTCTGCGTGTTCCACTACCTCCCGCTGCACCTCTCGGACATGGGCAGGAAATTTGGCGGGAAGCCCGGCGACTGCCCTGTCACCGAAGAACTCAGCGACCGCCTGGTGCGCCTGCCTTTTTACAACAGCCTGAGCCCTTCCGAGCAGGCGTTCGTCATAGCCAGCAGCCTGGAGTTCGCCTGAGCCTTGGAAGCCCCTTTAGCGATCGATATCCAATCCCTCGCCCCCGGCCTGCAGGCTGCCGAAGACGGCGTCTGGCGTTATCCCGACCCGCCTGGCACCGTTTCCTATCCGGAGGACGGCAACGCCTTCTGCGCCGCCCTCGAGGACCGGTCCTTCTGGTTCCAGCACCGCAACCGCTGCCTGCTGGCGGCGATGCAGGCCTTCCCACCGCCGGGACTGCTGCTGGACGCCGGCGGCGGCAACGGCTGCGTGACGGCATCCCTGCAGCAAGCCGGGATCGCCTGCGCCCTGCTGGAGCCGGGTCCCCAGGGCATCGACACCGCCCGGAGGCGGGGAGTCCGCCCGCTGATCCAGGCGACTCTGCAGGAAGCGTGCTTCCGGCCTGGAGCGCTGCCGGCGATCGGTCTCTTCGACGTGCTCGAGCATATCAAAGACGACGTGGTATTTTTGAAGCTGGCCCACGCCCTGCTGACTCCGGGAGGCAGGCTGTATCTGACTGCCCCCGCCCTCGGGTTCCTCTGGTCGACGGCGGACGTGGATGCCGGGCACTACCGGCGCTACAGCCTGCGGGGAGTGACTCAGCTCCTGCAGGCGGCCGGCTTCCAGGTGGCATACCAGACTTATTTCTTCAGCAGCCTGCTGCTGCCGGTGCTCTTTTTGAGGGCGCTGCCAAGCCGGTTGGGCTGGCGCAAGGGGGGGGCCCTGGAATCCTACCAGGGCGAGCTAGCGCAGAAGGCTGGGTGGAGCAGCCGCTGGCTTAACCGCAGCCTGGTTTTCGAGACCCGCCGCATCCGCCAGCGCAAACCCATCCGCACGGGCAGCAGTTTGCTGGTGATTGCATCAAAACCTAAATCTAATTAAGTGAGGAAGGTAACATGAAACGAGCAGTGGTCTGTGGAGCCGGTGGCTTTATTGGCGGGCACCTGGTCAAAAAATTAAAACGCCAGGGCTACTGGGTGCGCGGGGTCGACATCAAGGAGCACGAATTTGCCCCGACCCAGGCGGATGAATTCTTATTGTTAGATTTAAGGGAAGAAAAGAACTGCCAGAAAGCCCTTTCCCTGGGGAAGGAAACCTTTGACGAGGTCTACCAATTGGCGGCGGACATGGGCGGGATGGGTTTCATCAGCTCAGCCGAATGCGAGATCATGCACAACAATGCCTTGATCAACATCTACATGACGGACGCGGCGGCGCGGGCGGGGGTACCCAGGTATTTCTTTTCCTCGTCGGTGTGCGTGTACCGCGATATGCAGCCCGGCGAGCCGGAAATGACCGAAGCGGAGGCAATCCCGGCGCACCCGGACAACGAATACGGCTGGGAAAAGCTCTATTCCGAGCGGGTGCTGATGGCTTACGGCCGGAACAAGGGGATGAAGGCGCGCATTGCCCGCTTCCAGAACTGCTACGGCCCGGAAGGCACCTGGAGCGGCGGTCGCGAAAAAGCCCCGGCGGCGATGTGCCGCAAGGTGGCCGAGGCCGCGGACGGGGGCACGATCGAGGTCTGGGGCGACGGGACGGCGATCCGCTCGTACACGTACGTGGACGACATGGTCGAGGGCATTTACCTGCTGATGCAGTCCGACCTGGAGGGCGCGGTCAACATCGGCTGCCCGCAGTACGTCAGCGTGGACGAGCTGGTGGGAACCGTCGCCGGGGCTGCCGGCAAGGCAATCTCGATCCGGCACATCCAGGGTCCCGTCGGCGTGCAGTCGCGCAACTTCAGCAACGAGCGGATCTACGTCGACCGGCTGGCGGCCCAGGTTCTTCCTCAAAGACGGGATCGCCTTGACCTATCCCTGGGTTGAAAAACAGGTCAGCCTGCAGCAGGCAAAGGGGTAGCCCGAGATGAAGAAAAAAGCCTTGATCACCGGCATCACCGGGCAGGACGGTTCGTACCTGGCAGAATTCCTGCTCAAAAAAGGCTACGAAGTGTCCGGCATCGTGCGCAAGACCAGCCACTTCCTGTACCCGAACATCGCCCACATCCAGCACGAGGTCAAGCTGATCTACGGCGACCTGCTGGACCCGGTTTCGATGGACCTGGCGGTCAAGGAAGCCCAGCCGGACGAGGTGTACAACCTGGCTTCGCAATCGGCGCCGAGCGAATCCTTCAAACAGCCCATCCACACGGCGGAGATCACCGGGATCGGCGCCCACCGCATTGTCGAAGCGGTGCGCAAGACCTGCCCCGAAGCCAGGGTGTACCAGGCATCGTCCAGCGAGATGTTCGGCTGGGTGAAGGAAGTGCCGCAGACCGAGGACACCCCCTTCAACCCGGCCAACCCGTACGCGGCGGCCAAGCTGTACGCCCACAACATCTGCAAGATCTACCGCCAGGGCTACGGCATGTTCATCAGCAACGGCATCCTCTTCAACCACGAATCGCCGCGGCGGGGATTGGGCTTCGTCACCCAAAAGGTGACCTACGCCGCGGCCTGCGCGAAGCTGGGCATCCAGGAAAGCAAGTACGTCAACGAGAGCGGCGACCCGATCTTCAGCCATGGGAAGGTGGCCCTGGGCAATTTGCAGGCGAAAAGGGACTGGGGCTACGCCGGGGACTACGTGGAAGCCATGTGGGCGATGCTGCAGCTCGAACAGCCGGACGATTTCGTGATTGCCACCGGGAAAACGTACAGCATCCAGCAGCTCTGCGAGATCGCCTTTGGCTACGTGGGACTGGACTGGGAGAAATACGTGCAGGTCGATCCGACGGTTCGTGCGGCCGACGGAAACAGGCCCGCTGGTTGGGGATGCGGCGAAGGCGAGGAAGAGTTTCGGCTGGGTGCCCAAAGTCGAATTTTCGGGACTGGTGGCCATGCTGATTGACGCGCATATCTCAAGATTGCAGTAAATCCAGAAAAAAAATGAGGATAATTCCCGAAATTTTTTCAAACTAATGAAGAAAGTTATTAATCTGGCAAACCTAAACAAGGTTTTTCTCATCGTTTGGCTTTTATCATGCAGCTTTCTGCTTTCATTAAAGGCACTAGCGCAAGAGGGTGGCTGGAGTAGTCCCATCAACATATCCAACTCCCCGGGCACGTCATCTTCTCCATCCCTGGCCGTCGATGCCTGGGGGAACGTGCACCTGGTCTGGATCGAAGAAATCGAACCGGACGATGTGGTTGTTATGTACACGACTTTACATGAAAACGGTTGGAGCGAACCGATTGACATATTCGCCTCCAGCCGTTACGACCCCATCCAGAACGTACAGCTCATGGGCGACTCGCGGGGCAACCTGCACATCTTACATGCCTGGCAAGGCATTCAATACAGCAAGGCGTTTGCACCCGAAGCGGGATCGGCGCGCAATTGGCTTTCACCCGTGATGCTGGTCCCGCCAGAAAATTACCAAACCAATCCCCATGCGACGATCACCTCTGATGACCAGATTCACCTGGTCTACGCCATCGAAGTGGGCACGAGAAGCGGGGTTTATTACCTGCATTCCGCCGATGGCGGTGAAGAATGGGATGAACCTATCCCGGTTTACCTAAATCCCACCGCAAATCTCAGGGTGTCTGGGCCGCGAATTGCGGTGGACGGAAAGGATCAGGTTCACGTGGTATGGGTGGAAACCAACTATCCGGAGACTTTCCCTCCACTCGGTATCCGTTACGCCTCGAGCCCGGACGGGAGCACCTGGAACGAGCCACGTCCACTGGCCGATGGGCCATATTCCGATCTGGAAATTCTCGCAATTGGGGATAACGACCTGCATGTTGTCTGGAGCGGCACAGCGACTGACCGATATAAATTTCACAGCTGGTCCCAAGATGCAGGTAAAACCTGGACAGATCCCTGGCGCAATAGCGAATTGGGTGGCTTGCAGGGATTACCCGCCCTGGTTGCCGACAGCATAGGAAGGATTTATTGGCTAAAGGTTGGGACCGTTTTCAACATGCCGGATGGCGCTTTTCCTAACAATGATAGCCTGCATGAAAACATTTTTGAAAATGGCGACTGGTCTGCTGGCACCATCTTATTAAACGGCTCAACCAGCATTCAAAACCAGACAAACGTCACTGCCCTTGTATCTAATGGAAACCAATTGCATACGGCTGTGATAAATCCATTGCCGACAACAGACGATGATTACCAGTTTGACATTTTCTACCTGAAAAAAACCCTGGATGCGCCATTCAATACCATCACTCCATTGCCCTCAACTACGGTGTCCGAGCTTTGGGAATTGACACCTACAGCAACGCTAGAAGCTCTTACTACCTCAGCCCCCGCCGACGCCATAAATACGCGCCAGGTTCCAGTGATCTCCAACTGGATGGGTGTCCTGGCCGGCCTGCTGCCCGCTACGCTACTTGTATTAATAATATCATTTACCTTGAAACGTAGAAAGCGAACGTAAAACCAGATCCTTCCTCCGATCCAATCCAGCCGAGTCCTGATCCATATGCAAGCGCTGGCCAAGTTTTGCAAACTTTTTAATTTATACAGACGATCATCAAACTAGGACGCGGTTGGTTGGACATTCAACTGCACGCTGTATGGCAGAACGTCGAATTGCTCTAATTCCCGATCTGGCACAAAGCCAAGGAACGTTACATGCAAACCGCCATGGGAGTGACCTTGGCATTGGCACAACCGTTGCCCAAGACTATTGCTCGAGACATTCCAATCATAATCCTAAGGAATAGGTAAATGTTCTACCTTCTTCTAAGGCTATTTTTTTTACACAGATACTAATCCAACTCAAATTTGATTCAATTAATGGAATTTCTACCGATTATCAACTAGCTGTTCTAAGGGTGATTTTCCAAATTTTTACACTCGATAAAAAAGAGTGGTAATCTTTCCTTTTCCCCCAACTCTATGAAAAAAAAATCTGATCAATTAAAACTTTCTACTAATAATGTAGCTGAAATCCCTCAGAAAATAAATCAATACTTAAACATCATTGAACCTGGACGTAGCTGGCTAGATTCTACGAATACAAGAACTTTGGAGATACCGGGAGTTACTCTATTTCTTGGTTTGGAGGGATCTTAAAGTTCGGTATAAACAAACTACACTGGGTGTGGCGTGGGTAATACTTCAACCATTAATTACAACATTAGTCTTCAGCGGTTTGTTCGGCGCCCTTCTTCAAGTACCAACAGGTGACATTCCTTATCCATTATTTGTACTCAGTGGTCTACTACCCTGGCAATATTTTTCCGGAACTTTAACGAAAGCATCCAACAGTTTGGTAGACAACACAAACCTGATTACAAAAATTTACTTTCCTCGCTTAATCATTCCTCTTTCAGCTGTATTCTCTAATTTGGTAGATTTTATGGTTTCATCAATCATTCTTGCTATCTTGATGGTCTTCTATCAAAAGGAAATCACGGCTACTGTAATCCTTCTTCCATTTCTATTAGCATTGACTGCATTGACCGCTTACGGTTTTGGCTTATGGTATTCAGCTTTAAATGTTCAATATCGAGATATTAAACATCTTATGCCTTTCATCATTCAAGTCTGGATGTATCTAACCCCAGTAATTTATTCAGCAAACCTGATACCCGAAGATTTCCGCTGGTTGCTAAGTCTAAATCCAATGACTAGTGTGGTGATGGGCTTTCGATGGGCCTTATTTGGAAATCACACCATCGCTAATGATTTTTCTCCAAACTTACTAGTTATATCCGCAGTTATTTCTATTTGTATATGGATGAGTGGAATGGTATTCTTTCGGAGAATGGAGAGAACCTTTGCCGATATCATTTAATAACATGGATAGTTGTGCGATTTCTGTCGAAAAAATATCCAAAAAATATCACCTGGGACATCTACAAGATCGTCACGACACACTACGAGATGTTTTAATGGAACCTATAAAAAAGAAACTAAAAAGACGTCGATTAAATCAACAAGACATTTTATGGGCTCTAAATGACGTTTCGTTTTCGGTAGACTATGGTGATGCCATGGGAATTATCGGTCGCAATGGGGCAGGAAAAAGTACATTACTAAAGATCTTGTCCCGAATTACAGAGCCAACTTCAGGCAGAGCAATTTTACATGGTAGAGTCGGTTCGCTTCTCGAGGTAGGAACTGGATTTCACTGGGAGTTGACCGGAAGGGAAAACATCTATTTGAATGGAGCCATCCTGGGGATACAGTCGCAAAGAGATTGAAAAGAAATTTGATGAAATCGTACAATTTGCTGAAATCGAAAAATTCTTAGATACTCCTGTAAAGCGCTTTTCTAGTGGAATGTTTGTTCGATTAGGTTTTGCTGTAGCAGCTCATTTAGAACCAGAAATCCTTATCGTTGATGAAGTTTTAGCAGTTGGTGACACCGATTTCCAAAAACGTTGCCTTGGCAAGATGAATGACATTACATCCGAAGGACGAACTGTTATATTCGTTAGCCATAACATGAATATTATTCAGAGATTATGCCAAAAGACAATTCTACTTCACCAAGGAAAAATTCAAGAAATAGGTAAGACAAGTGATGTAATAAAGACTTATACCAGTAGCGGGCAAGAGGATGACAAGCCAGAACAATGGATTGACGTTTGGAAAATTCGCGGGTTATCCCCCAAAAAATCGGGGTCATACTATACTGGATTTTGGTATAGCAGTCATAATCTGGATTTTAATTGTCGACCATATCCTGATGGTCCACTAGAAGTTAAAGTAAGGATTTTCTCCGATAAGCCGCGCACAATTGATAGTATGGCAATAAGTTTTTATGATCGATATGGTTCCCAATTGGTAAATGCAGATATAGTCGCTCTTGGTGAACAAATTATTTTAACTACGGGTATGAATGAAATCAGCCTCAAGATAGAGGAGTTGCACTTAAAACCTGGTATTTACACTATTGGCCTTTGGTTAGCCAATCCCCCATACCAGGCATTTGACCATTATGAACAGGCTTTGAGACTGGAAGTGGTTGATTCGGAACAGCAAAAATTTGGAATACGACCTCCTAAAGATGGTTCGGTAACCTGTGCATTTTCAGTAGAACAGATATAAATAATTTTATTAATTTAAAAGCTCAAAACCATTTTTACGAAGTCTTAAGGAAAAGCCAAGTATGTTCCTTATATAAATTTTTGATAACACCTAACTAAAGGAAAAAAACCAACCATGTTAGTGAGTATCATTCTTCCAACTCTTAATGGAGGTCTTTTAATTCGGCAAGCAGTTGATAACATTCTCCTTCAAAATTATTCAGAAATTGAATTGATCATTATAGATGGTGGTTCAACCGACAATACAATTGAAATTATTAATAGTTATGATGATCCACGAATTGCACTAATTTCCCAACGAAACAATGAAGGTCGTTTACCTGGTGCGATTAATCTTGGTCTAGAAAATTCTCATGGAGATTTTTTAACCTGGACATCAGACGATAACGTCTACACCCTGGATGCGATTAAGGTAATGGCTGGGTTCTTAGAAATGAATCCAGATGTAGATTTCGTTTATAGTAATTATTGGCGTGTAGATGAAAACTTAGCCATACTTTCAGAAATCCATTTTCCATCATTGGAACAGCATTTACTACAAGGTCATAATGGTCCTTGTTTTTTATTTAGAAATCGTGTTTTTTATGAATTAGGTGGGCAAGATATAACAGTGCCATTAGCTGCAGACTTTGAATACTGGTTGAGAGTATGGAAAAAGAATTACCGAATCCACCATCTTCCGGTGCACTTATATAAATATCGAGAGCAACCCTACTCATTGTCCAGTCGTCTAGGCGGAGAAGAATACTTGAGAGATACTGATAAAGCCCTTGAAAAATGGGTGGGCTCCTCTCAATTTAAATTCCCATCACGATATCATCGGTTAGTCGGTAATTTTTATATATCACAGGCGTATGAAAAGTGTAATATTGCTTCTTCTAAAGAGACCTTAATGTCCTTAATCAAAGGTATCCAGTTTGATCCAAGATATTTACAAAATCGTGGTGTATTAATTTTCATTATTAGGAAATTTTTGGATTGCGCATTACAAAAATAATCCGGGATAGATTTAACCAATATTGAAGTTTATTGGCGAATTTTAAAACCTTGGGTTTTTTATTGAGTGAATCCAATGTTCTAGCCCGTACTCAAACAACGCGTTGGTCTTCGGCCTTTCAATGATCTCGAGATCTTTCAAAAACGTTTCCACAAAAACAATAATGCGAAGAAGCTTGGATTCTTGGATAAACGTGATTCTAGTCAACACAACCTGCTGTGCCAAACACTCATTAAAACCCACTTTCTACTCCATCCAGCCATCTTTGAACCTTTTGGCATTGTATTACCAGAGGCTAACACGTTCGGAGTGCCCGTCATAACCTCCAATAATCATGGCCCCCGAACGAGTATCCGTAATGGGATCAACGGTTATCTATTTAGTTATAATGATTATGTGAAGCATGCAACAAACATCATCGAAAATATCATGGGCGATTTCGAAGCCTACCGGTCCCTGGCGCTTAATTCATATAATGAATATCAAAATCGTCTTAATTGGAATGTCGGGGTGAAAAGGCTCCTGGAATTAATAGTGAACTTATCCTAAATGAGATTGATGAAAGTAGATCAGGATAGTCATCACTTCACTCACAGACAATGATCTCGCTCTACGGCGTCTGACAGTCCTGTTGTCCAACAGATTGCGGCAGACTGGGCAGTAAGATTTGGCAAAAATTATCGATATGTACATATAGTACGAGTAGACTTTTCATAGGGACTTCTCCTATGGATGCACTTGGTTTGTGGTGTACTGAAGTTTGGCCTAGGTGAAGTCCCTTATCGCGTACTCATGTAATCTTAAAATTTCTTGCTTAAGTGTTGAAAATCGTCCTAATCCACTTTAGATAAAAGACTTGAGGATGCCATCCCATAAAACACAAGTCTGCCATTAAGTAGATTATCTAAGAAACATGTATCTATCCAACCAAAAAGAACACGAAAACGAGAAACTGCGGTCCGAAGTTGCTACCTTAGCCTCCAGTCTAAATAACTTGAAGGGACTGCGCTTGATTCGGATTTATTTTCGTTACCGCTTAATACGTTATCAATTAGAAAATAAGTTTCAAATGGCCTTTTTAAAAAAGCGAGTCTACCCGAGAGTAAGACAGAATTTCCTAAAAACATTTACGGAAAACCATTCGATATAGTACTGTTTTCAGGGGCGAATTGGGATTTCCGTTTTCAACGCCCCCAGCAGCTGGCGCGCCAATGGGCGGACCATGGATACAGAGTTTTCTATATCTCTCCCGACTTCTCCTTGCAAGTCAACCCGGCTTATCATAAAGTTCCCAGACCCTATAATCCGCAAACCGTCCATCCTAATATTATCGAACTACATCTGGCTGGGCCGCGCGAACAAAACTTTCTATCTCAGCGCATGTTTGAGGAGGATCAGGAGTCCCTTTTTCAAGCCTGCCGTACACTCAAGCATGATTTCGAGATCGAGCAGGCAGCCTGTATCCTGGAATTCCCCTTCTGGACTCCTTTAGCTCTACAACTACGCCAGGTTTTCGACTGGAAAGTGGTTTATGATTTCATGGACCGCTATTATGGCGTTTTTCAAGATGCCTATGCTGTACTGGGTGAAGAACCTTCCTTGCTGAAGCAAGCAGACCTGGTGGTTGCATCAGCAAAACTTTTGGTCGAAGATGCTCAATCCTATAACCGAAACGTTGTCCACATAGCCAACGGTGCGGATGTAGAACACTTCATGCATCCAGGATTTGCTAATCCGATCAAGGAGTTAGGCATACGATATCCGGTAATCGGTTATTTTGGCGCGCTCAACAATTGGTTCGATTTTGAGCTCGTTATCCAAACAGCCAAGGTGCATAGAGATTGGAATTTTGTGATCATTGGCAGCGGAACGGCAAATCAACAGGGATTAAGAAACCTGCCAAACATACATCTACTTGGAGAAATCCCTTACCAAACTCTGCCAGGTTATGTGGCAGGTTTTAATGTGTGCATCATACCGTTCCGATCTCTGCCGGTGACAGCTGCCACAGATCCTGTTAAGCTGTATGAATACCTCGCTGCCGGTAAGCCCGTTGTAGCCAGTGGTTTACCAGAATTGCAAAATCTTCCTGTCGTTTCCCTGGTACGAAATCCTGAAGAATTCGCATCAGGAATAGCGCATGCACTGGCTGAGGATAAGCCTGCACTGAAGAAACTACGCACATCCTTTGCTCTCGAAAATTCCTGGGAAAAACGATTCTTGCAATATGAACCAGCCGTCCAAAGGTTATTCGATCCAGGAAATTTTTCACATGCCAATACCAAAGACAATCATGTTTCTGAGGCTCAATCTCCTTACCTTGCTGAAATCACCCCCTCTGCCGTGCGCATAGGCCGTGCCGCAAAGGAGCCCCACCAGACAATCCGACCCTTATTCCTGAAAGGGGCTGGATTTTCACCTACCTGTACGGTTCTCTTGGATGAACAGCCACTACAGACCCAATATATCAGCGAATCGGAACTGCAAAGCCAGCTGCCTACGGAAGCTACCAGACTGCCTGGTTGCCGAATGATTTCTGTGATCGATGAATCCAACTGGCATCAATCTAATCGACGGGTGATCCTGGTAGATCGAATTTAGGTCTAGACTTTTAACATAAGAAAAATGATCCGGTCAATAGACTTCTATGCTGTTTTAATCATCGTCTTAGTAGTGTATTATGTCGCCCCTAAAAAATTCCAAAATTGGATCTTACTAGTATCCAGCCTGTTCTTCTACGGTTTATGGGATGTTCGCTTCTTAGGATTGTTGGTTATGGTTACAATCGTCACCTGGCTCATTAGTTTGTCCATTGTAAAAGAGAAAGAAGCCAAAAGAAAAAAAACCTTATTAATATTTGGAATCTGTATCAATCTATGCGTTTTAGGTTATTTTAAATATTCTGGCTTCTTCATAGAGAACTTTGACCGATTATTAGGCGCGTTTGGCTTTCAGATTACTTTACCTACTCTATATTTACTGCTACCACTTGGTGTTTCATTCTATACTTTTTCTTCGATCTCCTATCTGGTGGATATATCACGAGGAACACTGAAACTTCCAAAGGATTTTCTACAGTTCGCAACATACACAACCTATTTTCCGAAAATCATTGCAGGTCCAATCGAACGCGCCCAAAAATTTCTACCTTTTCTCGAAAGAGAAAGACATCTCGATATGGATACACTGAAAATAGGGCTTGGGCTAATTTTAGTGGGGCTATTTAAAAAAGTTGTTTTAGCAGATCCATTAAGTCCGTTTATCGATCCCGTGTTTCAGCGACCAGAATTTTTTTCTACACCGATGCTGTTTCGGGCTGTAGTTTTTTTTACGATCCAAATATATTGTGATTTTTCCGGATATACCGACATAGCCTTGGGAGTAAGTAAACTGCTTGGTATCGACTTAATGCAAAATTTTCAGCAGCCTTATTTTTCGGATAATGTATCGATCTTCTGGAGACGATGGCATATTTCACTCTCGAATTGGTTTCGAGATTACGTGTATTTTCCACTTGAACGCAGGTGGCGAAGCCCCCAGATTTTGAGGTACATGAATATATTAGTCGTATTTCTACTTACCGGATTATGGCATGGAGCTTCCTTCAACTATATCATTTGGGGATGTATTCATGGTTTTGGAATCATATTTGAGGTCAGCCCGATCGGAAAATTGGTTCGAATTTCTCCTAAACCTATCCGTCATATTTATTTAATGAGTATCGTGATGATCGGTTGGGTCTTTTTTAAATCCTGGGGGGTGAAAGCAGCTCTCAATTTTTTTGGAAATTTACTTGAGATGAGTGGCTTGCATGAATTTCGAACAGTCGGTATTTCAATATTAGTGCCGACGATGCTAATGCTCGTCTTGGACTTATTTCAATCCAAAGCGAAACATCCAATCTTTTTTAAAGACTGGCGACCCATCGCACAAGGACTAACCATGGGCGTTTTGATATTATGCATCATTCTCAGCTCAGGTATCAGGGCACCATTCATTTATGGGAATTTTTAGATAGATGACCAAATTTTCTAACATTTTTGTGAAAATTATCTTAGTTTCAGGGATTCTGGTCCTGGCAGAAGTCTCCACGAGAATCATCATCTCAAGGAATCTCTTACCTGCACCTGATGATACCCTCTGGCACCGGCGTGAGGTTAATACAAAAATCCGCCAGATATCAGAACTAAAAAAACAGAAAAAAGAAGGTATCAATGTAATATTTGCAGGAAGCTCTGTAGCGTATACCGGCATCGATCCCAAGGAATTCGACTCCTCTTATGAGTTAATTTCTGGAATAAATATGCTTTCGTATAACGCGGGATTGGCAGCCTTATCAGTCGGAATGAATGCCGCATTTTTTGAACATGTGTTTGCCCCTATCGCCAATCCAGATGCCATCATCCTGGCGATTTCACCAAAGAATCTTAACCAGAATAACTTAATCACCCAAGATGTATCTGACGAAGTTATGGGAAGTACATATGGGCAAGCATTTCTAGGAAATGGGATTAAAGCCAGAATTACTCAAATATTCCTTCGTTGGTCAGTTTTATTTAAATATAGAAATTTAATCACATTGACGATTTTTAATGGCTTTAAAATCCCCGAATCTTTACCATCAGCTTATGACGACCCTATATTCAACGATCGTGGATTTAGTACTTCAAATAAAAAATTATCTGATTTATTGAAATTGAATCAAGATCCAGATCCTAGTAACCTTTCCAAATTATCCTTGAGGAAATACTCAATTCACAAACCTGATTTAATAGAACTTGAGAAGCTAATACGATATTGTAAAAAAAATTCAATTTCTTTGATCCTGGTCAATATGCCTTTTTCGGAATTTCAAAGCTCTGGTTTTGATCATCCTGAAACAGAATATGAACTTTATTTGAACACAATCCGAGAATTATCCAATAACAATTGCATTCCATTCTGGGATCTAAACGATGAAAATTATAGGCTCTCTTTTTCTGCAGACCAATATGGTGATGTATTCCACCTGAATGATGCAGGGGCAAGGATCCTGTCAAAAACACTGGCTGATCTGTATTGGGAATATGATAAGAAATCGGAGCCCTGCCTAGAAAGATGAAACATCCGATCAAATTAGGCATCGTCGGGTGTGGTGCGATTACGGAGACAGGTCACCTCCCGGCCTGTCAATTGGTGAATGATATCCAGGTGACAGCCCTGGCAGACCTGGCGGTAGAACGTGCACAATCTTTCGCTCACAAGTACCAGGTCCAGCACGTAGCCAGTGATTACCAAGACATTACCCAGAATGTGGATGCAGTCATCATTGCCACGCCTCCTCACCTGCATCTTGAGCAAACCAGTTTTTTCATGGAACGTGGCATTCACGTGCTCTGTGAAAAACCCCTGGCCAGTTCAAGCAAAGAATGCCAGGTCTTAGTCGATCTGAGTCACCAAAATCCCAAAACCAGGCTTGCAGTCGGTCATGTCCGGCGTTTTTTTTATTACGCGTGTGAAATCAAACACCTGATTGACCAAGGGAATTTAGGAAAGCTGGTATCAATTCAGGCTGATGAAGGATTCCCGTATGGATGGCCCGCTTACACCAATCATGCGTTTCAGCGTGGCTCTGCCGGCGGGGTGACTTTCGACCTTGGGATACACCTTCTGGATCTTTTCACCTGGTTCGGAGGAAGCATAGATAAATTGGATTATGCAGATGATGCCATTGGCGGAATCGAAAGCAATTCAGAGGCTCAACTCTCTTTTACCAACGGAGCTCAAGGTAAATTTCGCCTGAGCCGTACCTGCGAACGCCCAAATCGTTTTCTCGTTCAGGGCACCCAGGGTTGGGCCCAGGCAAAAGTATATACTTTCGACCAGCTGCATGTAAAGCTGGATGGCATGAAAAAAACACAATTAATAAAACCAGCTCAACCACAGAATTTGGTCGATGCTCTCGCTTTACAATTAAGAGAATTCACCAAGGTCATCCACTCCGAGCCATCTGAAATTCTGGCGAACGCCCAGGACGGCCTGGTTGCGGTGAGATGGGTGGAAGAAGGATACCGACAAGCGAGAAATCGTCCTTTGCCCTTACTAGCTCCTATACCCGGGGAAATATTGTGGGACTAAAAGGTAAAACAGCGCTCGTGACTGGGGCAGCCGGCTTTATCGGGGGACGCCTGGTGGAAAGACTCACCCTGGAAGAAGGTGAGAACGTCCACACCCTGGTGCGTAACTTCCGTTCGTCCTCCTGGTTAAGCCGTACTAACGTTGATATCTACTCCGGAGATTTAGATGATTTAGCCGCTATACGAAAAGCGATAAGTGGATGTACGATCGTTTTCCATTGCGCGGCTACAACCTCTTCAGATGAGTCGGAAGCATATCGTACAAATGTGCTTGGGACCCAGAATTTGTTAGAGGCCTCACAAGAAGCCGGTGTTGAACGCTTCATTTACGTGAGTACTGCAGCCGTTCATAAACCTTTACCGAAGGACCAGGTGGTAACTGAGGATATGCCATTGGTCAGCGAAAATGATGATGTTTACGCAAGAAGCAAACTCGCGGGTGAACGCCTGGCAATGCAATATCACGATCAGTTTGGTTTGCCTGTGGTCGTGCTGCGTCCGACGATTGTTTTCGGTCCGCGGGCATATTTCTGGACGGTAGCCTATGCCGAAAGGCTTCGAAAAGGAACCCTATCTCTCGCCCCTGGCCTCGATGGTCAACATAATTTCGTTTATGTGGATGATGTTGTGAATGCATTATTGCTGTCTGCAGATCATGCAACTTCACCAGGTGAGGCGTATATCATCGGCGCTACAGAGAGCGTTCAGTGGATAAATTATATCCAGCAATATGCCAGGCTGACCGGTCTGGATATTCCTGAGCGTTCACTGATCGTTACCAAAGCATTAGCACAACTTTTCGACAGGCTAGACACAGGAATAGCTACTTTGCGCAAAAATAGGCATGCCTGGGATCCACCTTTACACTTTGGTTTACGTGGATTTAGACGATTAATGCGCCCCTGTCGTGGTTTAGAATTATGGGAGATCCAACTTTACCAAAAACATTTCACCTTCTCCATCGAGAAAGCTCAGCGGATGCTAGGGTACCGAACACAATTTACCATGGAGAGCGCCATACAAGAAACGATTTGCTGGTTAAAAGCTCAGGGATATCTACCCGATGCAGACCGAGATTTCGTATGGAAGTAAAAAAGATTCGTGTACGGGGTAGCTAAATCGAATTGGACCTGTTAGCAAGCGTAATCATACCTAACTATAACCGGGGGCAAGCACTGCAACTTACACTACAAGCCTTGGGGAAACAGTCTTTAGAGGCATCCACTTTTGAAGTTATTGTCGTTGATGATGGTTCACAAGACAACTCTCTGAAGCTCCTTACGGAACATAAGCCAACTTATCCTTTTAGTTTTTTCCAACAGGCTAACCAGGGTCCTGGGGCTGCTCGTAACAAAGGAGCAATTGCAGCCAAATCGAATTTGTTCATATTTTTAGATGCCGATATGATCGCCGAAGCGAACCTGGTTGCGGAATATCTTCGATTCCATGCCAAACATCCACGAACAGTAATTATCGGAAGGCAACTTCCTTACCTGCCAGCTTATCCCAATATTACGCGTGATTTTTATCACTCATTTATAGCTTATGACCTGGGCGAGTATCCCATCAAGCCAGCATTTCATGCCCTGGCAGCAGGAAATTTTGCGGTAGACAATATTTCATTCAAGGCGCTGCACGGGTTTGATGAGAATTTTCGTATGGCTGAAGATGTGGAATTCGGCTACCGGGCTGAAAAATTCGGGATTTCGATCTTTTACCATCCAAAGGCATTGGGATTTCATAACCATCCCAAGAAGTTGGGTGAACTATACCAGCAACGTCAGGTTTCCGGTTGGTGGACTGCACAATTGATTCACAAACACCCAACGATCCTTGGACAAATTCCCATTTACCGTGCATTGGAACCAATAAATATCCAAAGAGATTCTATCTATACCATTATAAAAAAACTGGTCTTTTGGTTTTATTCTTCTCGTCCCGGTCTAACCATGTTGATATTGGGTAAAAATATTTTTAGAAGCGTTATTCAAAATCCCCGGATTTTCCAGCATCTGCTTCTCAGAATCCTGATGGCGAACATGCGCATCGGTTTTAACAAGGGTCTGCGTGGAAAACCAATCTGATCCTCAAAAAAAACCTATTTTATCAGCCAGCGTCGTCATCCCCACTTATGACCGTATCGATGTGCTTGGTAAAACACTAAAGGCTTTGGATGATCAGACACTTTCATTACAATCTTATGAAGTAATTGTAGTTGATGACGGATCGAATGAGGATGTACGTAAAGAAATTCAGAGTTTACATTTGCCCTACTTTACTCAAATATTAGGTCAAGAAAAGCGTGGCCCAGCAGCGGCACGCAATCTGGGCGCCAGCCATGCAGTCGGCGAAATTATCGTATTCCTTGATAATGACATCGTGGTTACCTCAGATTTCCTAAAGGTCCACATCGAAAGTCACCGTGACCACCCGAACTGCCTGGTGGTCGGGCCGCGCAGCCCCCTGCCAAGACCGGGTGTTGAGGATATCTTTGAAATGTTCGATTACGGCCCAGATGGCAGCGACTTGCGTTTGTTGAAAGAATTGCCGACTTTCCAGGAGGCCTTTACCTGCAATCTCTCTATTCGACGCGAGGACTGGCTGCGACTGCAAGGTTTCAACGATCTGTTTCCAAGCAACAGTTTCGAGGATATTGAGTTTGCTTATCGAGCGGTGAAAAGTGGGATGAGCGTGGTCCTCGAGCCATCTGCACTGGGTTTCCACAATCACCCGACAAGTTTCGAACAACGTTGCCAACGGGCAGTAAGTTATACCAGCACGGTTCCATTGCTCTACCGGCTGCACCCAGAGCTTCGCGGACAAATTGTTCATCTGCGTGATAAAGAACCGATAGATTGGAAATTTGATTCGCCAACTTTGATTTTACGAAAAATCACCCGCAGCATCTTGGCACTCAAACCTTTTATATATTTTAATAAATCGATATTTCATATTTTGATAGAAAGACCTGCCTCTCGACGCTGGTTGGAGTTCTTTTATTGGAAAATCCTTGGCGGTTACCAATGGATTGGCTTACGGCAAGGAATCCAACAGTATGGTAGGAAGGATATATCACTAAATTCATCTCATGCTGATTCGGTCATTTAAATCCACCTTTCTTAACTCCGAAGGCCAGCTTCACTGGCAGAATTTACTTCGCATCACCTTGATCGTGGGCGTCTTGGTACTCAGCACGCAAATCTACCGGATTGCCCCGCGCTTTTCGTGGAAGTACTGGCTGGCGCTGGCGGCTGTGATTTTCTTCGCAATACTGGCTCTCAAGAATATGACCGCCGCCCTCACCCTTGTCCTGCTCAGCTCCGCCACCAGCGGCGTGGTCATCGGCACCGGGCGCGCCACGCCTCTGCCTGCCGGGCTGCTGATGATGGTTGCGCTGACCGGCATCTGGCTGCTTAAGATGATCTTGAGCGAACGGCGCATCCAAATCAAGCCATCGCCAGCCAATCTACCGCTGCTGCTTTTCCTGGTTTCTACACTGGTATCCTGGGTTGCAGGCTATGCCATTTGGGATTTGCGTATCCCGCAGCCGGACAACAAGCTGCTTGTACAGGCCGGGCAGTATATATTATTTTTTATGTCATTTGCCTCCATGTACCTGGTGGCGCACCAAAACCTCAACGAACGCGACCTCAAGCTTTGGACGATCATTGTTTCGGTCATTGGCCTGTCAAGCATACTGGCTGAGTTATTTTTAGGAATTTACAAAGGACGCGAGATCGGGATCACCGGAGCGCTGTACGTCTTTCCGTTAACACTCATCGCTGCCCAGGCTCTCTTCAACCCCCAGTTAAGAAGCTGGCTTCGCAGCCTGTTCCTGGTCCTGCTGCTGCTTTGGCTGGTCTGGGCATTCCGCAACCCGGGCTGGAAAGGCGGCTGGCTGCCAGCGCTGTTCGGGCTGGTTATCCTTCTCTCCTTCAGATCCTGGAAGCTTTTCCTGGTCGGGTCTATCCTGGTCGCTGTGGTAATCATCTTAAATTGGGGAACGCTGGTTCAGGTCTTCTTCGATCCTGAAGTCGACAGCACCTCCACCATTCGCCCTTTGATCTGGCTGGATATCTTGCGCATGGTGATGCCGCGCTCGCCGCTGTTGGGATTGGGACTGGCTAACTACATGTATTACTGGCACGACCCGACCTTCGTACCTGTCTCGCGCATTGCCGCCGGCTGGACAACCTGGAATTCCTGGGGCTATGCCATCCCCTCGCACAATATGTTCATGGATATCCTGGCGCAAACAGGGGTGATCGGTCTCATTTTTTTCATCTGGGGATTAGCTGCACTGCTTGTGGTTCTTTACCGGGTGAGCAAGAGACTGCCTCCCGGCTTCCTGAAAGCATATGCCCTCGGAGTCTTCGCGGGATTTTGTGCGATGCTGGTGGGCTCCTTCTTCTTCGCCGACTGGCTGATCCCATTCGTCTACAACATCACCATCACCGGCTTCCGACACAGCGTGTACGCCTGGATCCTGGTGGGCAGCGTACTTGGAATTTATTACACAAATCAGGGGGTAATCGACAAATAAGTGAGTCATAACAAATCTTATAAAGAGTATTATCAATCCTCAGAGGAATATAAAGATAAATTAATCTGCAAAGAGGATGAGCGGTTTTTTCCGTTCATTAAGTTGGTAGAGAAATGGATTCCTTCAGGGTCCAGTATCCTAGAATTAGGGTGCGGTGTTGGACAGGCTACGAGGCTTTTAGAGAAGGCTGGATTTGAAGTTTTTGCATCGGATATCTCACCATTATTTTTAGAAAAATTAAATGAGACGGGTAAAGGGAACTATTTCCCAGCTGATATCTCGCGTTTGCCTCTTCGCAACCAATGCCTCGATGCAGTTGTGAGTAACGAAGTGATCGAACACCTGACGGATATTCCTTCAGCTCTCCTGGAAATGAAGCGCGTTATAAAAAATAGGGGGTGGCTGATTATTTGCGGACCAGGTTTATCCTCACCCTTGTGGCCAATCCTGGACTTTAAAGATTTACTAAGAGGGGTTGGAAGACCACCTCATTACCGGAATCGAACCGAGGCCGATAAACTTTTTTTTCAAAAACATTTTTCGCTCATTAAGAATTTCTATTTCCAATGAACCTATTTTCGAAAAACGAGAGCCGGACTATTCCTATCCGGGCGGTGATATGGATGCCACCTATTGGTCTTCGGGATCAGAGCTGGTTAAATATTTAAAAAAGAATGGGTTCACAATTCATAATATTGCTCATCAAGGTAAAAAATTCAGCAGATCATGGTGGGTAGCAAAAATTATCCCTGGATTAAGTATTGCTATTGCAATCGTAGCTGTTAAAAATAGCTATTAATGCCTGATCCTGGAGAAATAAAGATTCGATATGGCTGATATTGATCTAACAATCGGACTGGTCAACTACAACACGAAAAAATACCTGGAGGGTTGTCTAAATTCAATATTCAACCAACCATGTCGCTATTCGATCGAAGTAGTTATGGTCGATAATGCTTCTAAAGATGGTTCAATCGAATGGGTAAGATCGCAGTATCCGCAAGTTCGAGTAATTGCTAATAAAAATAATGTGGGGATCGCTCGAGGCAATAACCAAGCTATTATTGAGGGCAATGGGCGATATGTCTTTCTTCTTAACACCGATACGATACTTCTCCCCGGGGGATTAGAAAAGCAGATTGAGTTCCTGGATCGCCACCCCGAAGCAGGAGCGGTCGGGGGAAGGCTGATCTTCGAGGATGGAAGCTTTCAATCCAGTTATGATTCATTTCCCTACCTGTGGATGGAATTTTTAGGCATTACCTGGTTGGGAAAATTATTCAATCCCCGGTTCCCATCGAATCCCGACTGTGATGAAACTAAAGCAGTCGACTGGATCAGCTCTGCCAGCCTGACCGTACGAAAATCAGCCGTCGAGCAGATTGGCCTGATCGATGAAAAGTTTTTCATCTATGGCGATGAGACCGATTTACAATTTCGGATGACCAAAGCTGGATGGAAGATTTATTTTTTACCTGACGTGGAAACCATTCATTTCGGTGGGCGCAGCCTGGATCGCTGGAAAAGGCGCAGGCTGGTTTGCCGGGGAAAGATCCTCTACTATCATAAGAATAAGGGGAAATTTCAAGCCTTCATCTTACGTTCCATGTTCTTGATTGCAGCAAGCATAAAAATCCCTTTCTGGCTGATCCTGGGAATTATCCCTGGTAAACGGGATCGGGCACAGAAAGAAGTTAAGTCAAACATCGATATCGTCCACCTTTGTTTTCGACCATTCATTCGATTAGCCAATGAATATCAAGCCTTGATCCAGTCATCTTAGAAAATTTTTTTCAGGAAATCACGTGAACCCAACGATCAGTGTGATCATTCCAACTTATAACCGCTACCAAATGCTAGAGCATACTTTACCATCATACCTGGAATCTTCAATGGTAACGGAATTATGGTTAGTTGACGATGGAAGTAAACAGGATAATTGGGAGAAAATTCAAGTTTTCTCCAGGCTTGATCCACGGGTACACTGCATTCAAAATGAAAAAAACCTTGGCGCTCCCGCTTCGCGGAACCGAGGTATTTCTAAAGCAGGCGGAGACCTATTACTTCTCTCGGAAGACGATTTAGAGCTGGGGGAAAACCATTTAGAAATACTGGTGGATCATCTATATTCCAACGACGCAGATATAATCGCCGGGCGCAGACTATGGATGCGAATAGGTGAAAGTAAATCCGAAGCCCTATTGCGTTGCTCAAATTCTAAAAAGCCGGTCGTGAATTACCGTTTGTTGGATCATAACAGTAATGTCATCTCAGGATCAGACCAAACGGTCCCGTTATTGGATGCTACAATGCTGATGCGGCGCGAAGTTGCTTGTAAAGTAAAGTATTACGAGCCTTTCGGCGGTCCCAGCACCTGGCGAGAGGAGTCGGACTTTCAATTTCAAGCCTTAGAACACGGCTTTAAATTGGTATTCTGTCCCCATGTTACCTGCTTCCATCACGCGCGCCGCTCAGCCAGCTATGGAACCCATCGTATTAAGAATGACCTGGTTTACCTCTATCGAATCTATTCAAATAATCGATTATATTTAGACCGGCATAGAGATTACCTACAAAAGAATTATCCAAGCTCCCTTTTTCTTAATAGTGTACTGGTCACATCAATTCTTTATGGGGTGGATAAGGCTGCCTGGTTGATCCGCACAGAGGTTTATCGCTGGTATCTCAGTCGTGGTGAAAAAGCTTTTGATTGGAAATAATGCAGAACCGTTTAAATGTAAACCATGAAACGCATCCTGTTTTTATCGCAACTGCTGCCTTTCCCTGCGGACGCAGGACCTAAAATCCGATCCTATTATGTGCTGCAGCAACTGGTAAAAATGTACCAGGTCAGCCTGGTTTGTTTTGTGCGAGATTCAGACACGCCAGAGTCAATAGAGCACTTGAGGACAATCTGCTCCCAGGTGATAACTATACCCATCCAGCGCTCAAGACTCCGTGACCTGGTTGCTTTCATTAATAGTCTAATTTCCAACTCACCATTAATCATCGCGCGCGATGATATCCGAGAAATGCACACCACCGTAAACGAGGCCATCACTGGGGGCGATTTTTACGCCATCCACTGCGATCAGCTCTGGATGGCACAATATGCACCAGATGACCTTGGACAACCAGGCTTGCTAAAAATTTTAGATGAGCACAATGCCTGCTTCCAAATCGTGCAGCGACTTGCCAGGCACGAGCGCAATCCGCTCAAACGCCTGGTCTTGGAAAGGGATTGGCGCCTGCTGAAGCGCTACGAGAAGCGCACCTTGCGGAAGTTCGATAAAGTAGTGACGGTTTCGCAAGAAGATCGGATAACGCTAACAGAACTGCTCCACCAACCCGAAAACAAAGGGCAAAAAAACCCCGTTTTTTCCACCATACCAATCTGCGTGGATACAGAACAGGTCCAACCAGTCCCGATCCCTGCGGAACCGATGAGCGTACTGCATCTGGGTACGATGTTCTGGCCGCCGAATGTCGAAGGCGTCACCTGGTTTATCGACCGTGTCTGGCCCAAAGTACTGGAAGAGATCCCACAGGCGACTTTCGTGATTGCTGGAAAGAATCCGCCGCGTCAGATCCAAGAACGGGCTGAGGATCCGATGCAGCGCATCCAGGTGACTGGTTACGTACCCAATCCGCAGCCAATCCTGGAAAAGGCAGGTGTATTTATTGTCCCGTTGTTTTCTGGGAGCGGCATGCGCGTTAAAATCCTGGACGCCTGGCGATGGGGTCTGCCGGTTGTCTCCACCCGCATAGGCGCCGAAGGCATCGACTACGAAGACGGCTATCACCTGTTGATTGCAGATACCGCACAGGACTTCGCAGCAGCGGTGATCCAGCTGCTCAACGATCGCGCACGCTCCCTGGAGCTGCGCCAAAACGGTCGAAGGTGGGTTGAGCAACACTACGATTGGAAAACTGTGTACCCAAGCTGGGCGGCCATTTACGATGCAGGCTCAACCAGCCCACTGTAAAATCGCTTCGACGATACGCTCAGCCGCATGCCCATCTCCATACGGGTTAACGGCCTGCGCCATCGCCGCATGCGCCTGCGGATCGTCGAGCAGGCGCCGCGCTTCCGTCACGATTGCTTCCGGGTCCGTGCCTACCAGGCGCACCGTGCCTGACTGGACCCCCTCCGGGCGCTCGGTCACCTGGCGCAGCACCAGCACCGGCACGCCCAGGCCTGGGGCCTCCTCCTGGATGCCGCCCGAGTCGGTCAGCACCAGGGAGGCGCGCTGCATCAGGTGCACCAGCGGAGCATAATCGAGCGGGGGCAAGAGGAGCAGGTTGGGCAGGCCAGAAAGCAGCCTGTAGACAGGCCCTTGGACGTTCGGGTTCAGGTGCACCGGGTAGACGATGCGCAGGCTCGAGCCGTACGCCTCCGCCAAGCCGGCGCAGCGCCAGGCAAATATTTTCGAGGGGTTCGCCAAAGTTCTCGCGGCGGTGGGCGGTGACCAGGACCAGGCGTGGCGGGTTTTCAGATTTCATTCCCAGGCGCTCCAGCAGGGCTGCTGTCTCAGCATCCGGCGGCAGCCCGGCGACCATCTGCAAGGCATCGATCACCGGGTTGCCGGTCACGACAACACGCTCTTCAGGGACGCCTTCACGCAGCAAGTTCTGGCGTGCCCAACCGGTGGGGGCGAAGTGCAGGTCGGCGACCACGCCGGCAACGCGGCGGTTGACCTCTTCGGGGAAGGGCTGCCATTTATCGCCGGTGCGCAGGCCGGCTTCCACGTGACCGAAACGGAGCCGGTGGTAGTAAGCCAGCAGGGAAGCCGCCATGACCGTGGTGGTATCGCCCTGGGCCAGCACCCAATCCGGCTTGACCTGCTGCAGAATGGGATCCAGGCGGGTGAAGACCGCCGCCGTCAGATCGGCCAGGGATTGCCCGGGCTGCATCAGGTCCAGGTCGAAGTCGGGTTGGATGGCAAACAGGCGCAGCACCTGGTCGAGCATCTGGCGGTGCTGGGCGGTGACGCAGACCAGGGATTCGAACCCGGGCGTCTGCGCCAGGCGATTCACAACCGGCGCCATTTTTATGGCTTCAGGACGGGTGCCGATGATAGAAAGAACACGGATGGTCATTCTAGAACTCCCTCCAATGAAATCATTATATCAAAACAGAAAAATTCCTTTCGAGGCTCGATGAGGAAATTTTTACGTCCAGTCGTCGTATTAGCAATCATCCTCTGCGCCAGTGCCTTGTTACGCATAAGCGTAGCCCTGGTCATGGGCGACCAGGTGGAAATTTTACCGGGCATCTACGACCAGCTCAGCTACCACGGATTGGCGCAGAACGTGCTGGCGGGCAACGGGTTCTCGTTCGACCAGGACTGGTGGCCGGTTACGCGTGCTGGGGAGCCGACCGCACACTGGTCGTACGCGATGACCCTGTACCTGGTCGCGGTATATAAAATTTTTGGCGTTCACCCGCTGGCGGCGCGCCTGATCCAGGCAATCGCTACTGGCATTTTGATGCCCTGGCTGGTCTACCGGCTGGCAAGGCGCACCTTCCGGTTCAAGCAGGAGGTAATCGTTGGCGATTCCACCTGGGAAGCATCCCAGATCATCGCCCTGCTGGCAGCCGCCTGGACGGCCTTCTACGGCTACTTTATCTACTACTCGGCTGCGTTGATGACCGAAACTTTTTACATCACCTGCATCTTGTGGACGTTGGACGTAGCCCAGCGCATTCCCGAGAAAACGGTTGAAGGCTCTCTCAAGAAGCGCTGGGCGCTGCTTTACCTAAAGCTGGGACTGGCTGTCGGCCTGGCGGTGCTCTTCCGCCAGGCGTTCCTGCTCTTCCTGCCCTTCCTGTTCGCCTGGCTGTGGTGGGCGCAGGTGCGCATGCAATCGGGCGAGCCCAATCTACGCCGTTCCTGGCTGCCATCCAAAAGGCTGGTATGGGGAGGGTTGGCAACGCTGGCCGTCGTCGCAGTGCTGATCCTGCCCTTCACCGCCTATAACTACACGCGCTTCCAGCGCTTCGTGCTGCTCAACACCAACTCGGGCTACGCCTTCTTCTGGGCCAACCACCCGGTGCATGGATACAAATTCGTACCCCTCTTCACCGAGGGGATGCCCTCCTACCAGGAGCTGATCCCGGAGGAACTTCGCAGCCTCGACGAGGCGGCCCTCGATCAGGAATTATTGAGAATCGGTCTAGGATTCGTGTTTGATGAGCCTCTTCGCTATATTTCACTGAGTCTGACGCGCATCCCGGAGCATTTTATCTTCTGGCCGCTACAAACATCTCCCCTGCTGAGTAACCTGACGCGCACAGGCTCACTAGGAGTTGCCTTGCCGTTTAGTATCGCCGGGATAATTTTTATGTCAGTCCATTTTCGTCGCAATGATTTTCAATATCCGGCTGCCTCCATCCTTCTGCTCTTATTTTTCTTTGTTTACGCCGGCATACATATCCTGACCTGGGCTGGTATCCGTTATCGGTTACCGGTCGACCCCATCCTGATCCTGTTTGCATCTTATGGATTATTTCAGCTCATCGTCACAGTTCAAAAAAGATTCAAGCTAAGGAACGTTAGAAAGCAGGCCAGATAGATAAAAAATGAAAATACTTTGCCTCGTCGACTGGACCGTGACGAACCGATGGATATGGGAGTATTTACCCCAATCGACCGATCAGGTCGATTTTTTATTCATACCGACCCAGGCGGATAAATACAGCGGGTACGGAAAATTGATCTCCTACTACCCAGCATTTGCCAGGTTAGGATTGCGCGCCCTGCTCCGCCTAAAGAATTACGACCTGGTCGTCGCCTGGGAAGGAAAAAACGGCGTGCCGCTGGCATTTCTACGATCACTCCTGGGTATAAAATCCCCCCCCATGGTCATCATCAACTTTGTCTTAAAGGGTAAAGTAGTTTTAGATAATCTGTGGTTCATACAGTTTGCATTACGGTCGGTGGATTTGATCACGTGCGTTTCAAAGAAGGAACTCGACGATTATCCCCAAAAAACCAACCTGCCTCGATCCAGGTTTACCCAATTACTTACCTTTCAGCCCGATTATCACGAGAAAGTTTGGCCCGATTACGACGATTACATCTTATCTGCAGGACGTTCTCACCGGGATTATGCGACTTTTTTCAGAGCAGTCCAAGATACGCCGGTCCAGGCCATGGTGAATGCGCGCCTGTTCAATGTGAAAAATTTGACCATACCAGAAAACGTACAGTTTAACCCATTCTTGCCGCGGGATGAGTTCACCGCAATGGTTCGCAAAGCGCGCTTCGCGGTAGTTTCCCTGTTCCCCGTCCAACATGCCTCGGGTGAGACTTTTTTACTCGAATGCATGGCAGCAGGAAAGCCTGTGATTGCGACCGAGACCTATTCAACGGTGGACTTCATCCAACCGGGCTGTGAATGGCTTCCTGGTCCCGCCGGGCGATCACCAGGCAATGCGCGAGAAAATCCTGCTCCTGTACAACGACCCAGGCCTGGCACAAAGTATGGGTATCGTCGCCCGGAAATTCTACGAAGAAAACTGCTCGTTTCCAGCGATCGCCCCGAAAATCGACCTAATCCTGCACAACCTGGTTGATGAAAGTTGAAAATCCTGTTTTTATCCGACTTTGAGCGACGGGCTCCCGGGCAGCGCTGGCTGTGGGACTGCGTACCCGGGAACCAGGATGAAGTGGATTTCTTGTACGCTCCGACCAACGACCGCTACGCTAAATGGGGCAAGCTGCTGGCATATTACCCGGCCTACTTGCGGCTGGCCTGGCAGGCAACTCGCAAATTGCAGCAAAAGAAATACGACCTGGTCGTCGCCTGGGAGAGCGACACCGGCTTCCCATTGGGCGTTCTGCGTTCGGTGTTGAAACAAAACCGGCCTCCGTTGGCGATCTTAAACTTCAGCATCCGCGGGCCGATCACCCACTTCCCACAGATGCAGCACCTGGGCGTATCTGGAGCTGATCTGTTAACGGTTCCCAGCCAGCACGAGGTCGACACCTACACGCAATCCTTGCACCTGCCCCCTGGCCGGGTACGCTTCTGCCCATACGGCGTGTACGATATCCAGGGTCGCCAGGATGAAACGACCGGCGATCCCTTGATCTTCAGCGGCGGCAGGTCCGGCAGGGATTACGGCACGTTTCTGAAAGCCGTTGACGGGCTGCCCTATCCGGTTACCCTGAACGCCCGCCCATTCAACCTGAAAGGGCTGGCGATCCCGGCAAACGTGACCGTCAATGATCTCCTGCCCTTCCCCGAATTCGCCAGGTTGAACCAGCAGGCGCGCTTCGTGGTCGTGCCTTTACTCAATGTGGACGAGGCGGTGGGGATTACCTTGGTGCTCTACGCCATGGCGGCCGGCAAGGCGGTGATCGCCAGCCGTGTGCCGGGGATCGTCGATTACGTGGAGGAGGGCAAGACTGGCTTGCTGGTTACGCCGGGATCGCCTTCTGAGCTGCGCGTGGTGATTACCCGCCTGTGGGAAAACCGAGCCGAGGCTGAGCGTATGGGCAAGAATGCACGCCAGCTTTACCAGGCGCTGTATACGTTTGATGCCTTCGCCCGGCGCACGGTCAGGCTGCTTCAGGAAATTGCCAGAGCTTAAGTCAGAAGCCCAGGGTTCACGTTGACTTTATGGCGCCTCCCAGCGGATGTAGACTGGCGCTGAGCCAATTTCCGGTTTTGTCGAAACCGGCAGGCTGTTCCCAAAAACGTCGTAGATAGCGACAGGCGCCGGATTGAGGGTCAACTTGCGAGTCTCGCCATCCTTCGACCAGGCCAGCCAGACCCGGCCATTAACGGAATCCAGGTCATAGATGAAAAACGAAGCGTCGCTGCGGTTGCTGGCGCTGCGGACGGCGGCGACCTGCTTGCTGGCAAACTTGCCGGCGTAGAAGGCGTCGAAAATGGGGTTATCATCCACGTCCATGAAGCCTGTATGGTTCCACATGCTGTATTGGTGGTACCAAACGGCTGCTGGCAGCCCTTGCTGGATAGCAACCGCGTAAGCCTGGGCGACGAAGTTGGCCTTGGTCTTTTGAAAGCGGTCCGAAGCGCATTCTGATTCCGACATCTGGCAAAGCAGCGCTACCTCGGTCAGGAAGAGCGGCTTGCCGCCAGCGCCATACTGAGACAGCAAGTTTTTCAAGTAGCTGACCTTGGCGGTCACGGTTGGGCCGGTGGTATTCCAGGCGCTGTGCCAGTTGCTGTTGGAATATCTTCCATAGCCACCTTCGTAGTAATCGTACGAGTGGAAGCTGACGATGTCAAAGTAATCCCGACCGCCGTTTGCCAAGATGCCTTCCAGATACCTGGACATGGTGCAGTTCTTGCCAGCAGGTGGGTTGACGGGGTCGCAGTCCATGAGCAAGCCCCCAACCATCACCTGGACATTGGGGTTAGCAGCCTTGATCTTTGGGTAGACCTGCTTTAAAACCTGGGCGTAATAACCGCCCCCGTAATATACGGTATCGGTGGGATCACCCCAGCAGCCATAAATTTCAGAGCCATTGAAGCCAGTTACCGGGGCATCCTGCTCGTTGCCGATCTCGTAATACTTAATGTTGTAAGGTGGGAGGCTATATCGGCTGACAACGGCAGCCATGAAATTAGCAAACTCATCAATATTTTCATCCTTGATCGGACCGCAGGCCTTGCCAGCGACTTTCTGCGCCCAGGTAGGGGTGCTGCGAACGATCAAGATGATCTCTTTAGCCGTGTCCGCGGCATTGAGCATATCCTTTTCCAGGGATACCATGCTGGCAGCGCCCCAATTGTAGTTTCCTGGCGTAGTCTCCACATCTGACCAGATTAAGCCGTTGCGGCGGATCCAGTGATAACTGCCCTGGTTGAAGAGGTAAGTCCCGTTGGTGTTTGGGTGGTAGGACCAGGTCTCCAGGCCAAAGGCGCTTGGGGCAGGAGCATACTTATTTTTTACTGACATCGGTAAGTACATGGTATGAGTGGTTTCAACGTCGGAAAATTGTGGAGCGGGCAGTTCATCACCGGCGCGGGCAGGTAAAGCTTGAATAATCACCAATACCAGTAAAAACAATACGGTAAGAATTTGTTTCATCCGGGATATCCTTATCAGAAATTATATTTAAAAACCCCTATTAGTAAGTATTTTTTATACAGCTTCGGGTTGCCTTATGATAATGGAAAAAAGGTTAATTGGGAGGATTCCTCAATCAAAAGGACATTGGTAAGGATTCATAATAAGGGTTGATTGGAGTGAGTCGATGTTTCCAATAGTACAAACCATCTTATGTGTCCTTTTTTGGACGGGGGCGGGGCTGCTGGTCTACGTCGAGGTTGGTTACGGCCTGCTGCTTTGGCTGATCGGGCGCCTTAAGAAGCCTGAACCAGCGTCGAAGTATCCCGAACCGAGTCAATTGGTTTATCAGCCAGTGCTGACTGTGCTGATTGCGGCCTACAATGAGGAAAGGACGATCGGCGCCCGGCTGGAGAACGTGCTCGAACAGGATTACCCGGCCAGCAAGTTGCAGGTGATCGTGGCTTCCGATGGTTCGTCAGATCGCACCGACGAGATCGTGGGCGACTACGCCGGTCGCGGCGTGATGCTGGTGCGCTCAGAGCCGCGGGCGGGGAAGATCGCTGCCCTGCGTACCGCCGAACCTCATATCCGGGGGGAGATCGTGGTCTTCAGCGACGCCGACTCGACCTTCCTCCCGGGAGCGCTTAAAAAGCTCGTGCAGCATTTCGCGGACTCGCGAGTCGGAGCAGTCTCGGGGCGCGAGACACGCCCGTCCAGCAAGGGCCAGGGGAAAGGACGCGGCGAGGGGCTGTTCAACCGCATCGAAACTCAGGTCAAGCGCCTGGAAGGGAGGGTAGGCAACCAGGTGCTGGTGCACGGCGGTATCTTCGCCATGAGGCGAGAGCTGCTGCCATACGTGCCCGACCACCTGACCCACGATGCCGTCGTGCCGGCGCGGCTGACGCTGGACAGTTACCGGGTGGACTACGAGCCGCAGGCAATCTCGCTGGAAGCCTACGACCTGGACAGCCGCCAGGACTGGCGCCGGCGCATCCGCACGGTAATGCAGGCTTACCAGAGTTATCTATACGTGAAAGAGGCGCTCAATCCACTCAAGAGCGGTTTTTATGCCGTGCAGATCTGGTCGCACCGCCTCCTACGCTGGCTGGTGCTGCCACTGCTGGTTATCACTTTTGTCAGCAGCTTATTACTGGCGCCGCATTCCCTGGTATACTTCTTCCTGACCGGGCTGCAGCTGCTGGCATACCTGGCAGCCTCGGTGGGGTATCTGCTTGATCGGAACGGAAAACGACCTGCGTTTTTCTATTTTCCGTATTATTTCGTGTACATCCATACGGCAGCTTTCTACGCGCTGGTTCTTTCCTGGCGGGGGCAGAAGGTAACCACGTGGCGACCAGCGGCGCGCAGATCAGGTTGATTTCCTTTTCTGAAATCGATTCACCATGGGGGCGCTGACATGCGAATACTTCGGGAAAAAACGAGATTATTTCCACTGCACCGGGTAAGGCGCAACCGCATCGTGGTTGCGGTTTTGCTGGCGGGTGATTTCCTGCTCCTGAGCACAGCCTTCTGGCTGGCATACCTGATCCGTTTCGTGTTCATGGATTATCCAGCGCCACTCGACCCAGATTATTACTTCCAGATCATCAGTCTCAACACCTTCATATGGATTGGTATTTTCTGGCTATACCGGCTGTATTCACCAGATACCCTCTTCGGCGGTTTGGGCGAGTATGCTGGTGTGTTAAAAGCTGTGTCCCTGGGAGCAGGATTACTGGTATTCTATGATTTTGTCGCCAATCGCGACCTTGAAGCTTCCCGCGGCTGGCTGCTCCTGGCCTGGCTGCTGAGCGCGGTCCTGGTCGTGCTATTCCGGTTTATTTTCCGACGCAGTGTGTATGGCCTGCACCGCCAGGGACACCTGCTGGTGCAAGCGCTGATCGTCAACGCCGACGATGAAGGCAAAGAACTATACCAGCAACTCACCCATTATCCTCACAGCGGTTTAAGAGTGCGCGGCTTCATTGACAACCACCTGGCAGTCGGCACGATCGTGGTTGGCGATGCCGAGGTGTTGGGGAGCATCGACAACCTGGCGCAGGTGGCGAAAGGTCATGGGATCGAGGAGGTAATTGTCGCTGCCGGGACAATCAACCGGGAAGAGCTACTCACGATTTACCGCACCACCGCCTGGAATCCTGCGGTGAGGCTGCGTCTAACCTCCGGATTGTTCGAAATCATTTCCACCGGCCTACATATTAAGGAGCTGGTGAATATCCCGCTTATTGAAGTCGACAAGGTGCGCATTACAGGCGGGAACCTGGTTTTGAAGACCGTTCTCGATTACGCCGGGGCGCTGCTGCTGCTGGTTCTGTTCTCTCCGCTCTTCCTGTTAATTGCAATCTTGATCCGCCTGGATTCGCCCGGGCCAGTCATTTACAAACACAGGGTACTCGGTCTTCACGGCAAGCTGTTCGAGGCATATAAGTTCCGCACGATGGTGCAAAACAGCCAGGAAATCCTTCAGGCGGACCCCGAGCTGCAGAAAACTTTCAACGAGAACTTCAAGCTGAAAGATGACCCGCGGGTGACGCGCGCGGGCAGTATTTTACGGCGCAGCAGCCTGGATGAGCTTCCTCAATTGATCAACATCCTGCGCGGCGAGATGAGCCTGGTCGGGCCGCGCTTCATCACCCAGGCAGAGATGCCGCGCTACGGCAAGTGGGGCATGAACCTGCTGTCTGTCAAACCGGGCATTACCGGGCTTTGGCAGATCAGCGGCAGGTCCGATACCAGTTATGAAGACCGCGTGCAAATGGATATGCACTACATCCGCAACTGGAACCTGTGGGACGACATTTACGTACTGATTGCCACCATCCCGGCAGCCATCCAAAAAAGAGGCGCCTACTAGCCATTCCAGGCAGCCTTCTCGAGCTGGCGCGGGCACAGGCTGGCGAGCACAGCTCCGGCGAAGTCATTGCGAAATTTACTGGTACAATTGTTGGATAAGGTTATCCTACCATGGAAGTAAAAGAGTTTCTTGCACCCCTGCTGCGGTGGTGGCGCTTAATCCTGGCTGCGGTGATTGTCGCCGGGGTTTTCAGCCTGGCTGCAACCACGCAACAAGCACCAATATACCGCTCGCAGGTCACCCTGATGATCGGGCGAGCCATCGAAGATCCCAACCCGGATTATTACCAGCTCTATTCCAGCCAGCAACTGGCAGCAACCTACGCGGACATCGCCACGCGCAATGTCGTCCAGGAAGGCGCCATGCAAGCGCTGGGGTTGACCTGGCTGCCATCTTACTCGGTCGAGCCCGTGCCGAACACGGAGCTGCTGGAGATCGCGGTGATCGATACCGACCCGGTGCGGGCTCAGGCGGTGGCCAACGAACTGGCAAACCAGCTCATCCTGCAAAGCCCGACGAACAAAGCCGAGAACCAGGAACGGCAGGCATTCGTCGACCAGCGGCTTAACACGCTGGAGGTAAAGATCAACGAAACCCAGGCGGAGATCGACGCCAGGCAGATCGAGCTGAACAACCTGACCAGCGCCCGCCAGATCGCCGACATGCAGAACCAGATCAGCGCCCTGCAATCCAAGCTGGATTCGCTCGAAAACAACTACACCAGCCTGCTGGCGAACACCGAGCGGGGGGCATTGAACACCCTGGCGGTCATCGAACCCGCCGACCTGCCACAAGCGCCGATCGGGCCGAACAAGATACTCACGGTTTTCACGTCGATCGTTGCAGCTTTCGTTTTGGCAGCCGGGGCGGCCTACCTGCTGGCTTATCTGGACAACACGGTAAAGTCACCTGAAGAAGTCAAGCGCCTGACGAACCTGTCCACCCTGGGAGCAATCCCACCGATCGCCGGCGAACACAGCCATGAAAAATTGATCACAGTGAGGGAACCACGCTCGCCGGTTTCGGAAGCCTACCGTTCCTTGAGAACCGGCGTGCAATTTTCGACGATCGACCGGCAGGAAAGCACCCTTGTGCAAATCACCAGCCCGAATCCCTCCGAAGGCAAGTCCATCACTGCCGCTAACCTGGCTGTAGTCATCGCCCAGGTGGGTTTGCGGGTGCTGCTGGTGGACGCAGACCTGCGCAGGCCTACTCTGCACAGGTATTTCCAAACGGACAATCGCTTCGGTTACACGGACCTGCTCCGCAGCGTCCGTAACAAGGATGTGGAAGAGATACTGGATACCTCCCTGGGAGAATTGGTGCGGCAAACCGCGACCGAGAACCTGGACCTGATGACCAGTGGACCCATCCCTCCCAACCCATCGGAGCTGCTGGGATCAAACACGAACCACCAGCTGGTGAAAGCGCTGCGCAGGCGCTACGACACGATCGTCTTTGACAGCCCGCCCGTATTGATCGTGACTGACGCCATGGTTTTAAGCTCGTTGGTGGACGGGACCATCCTGGTTTTTAATGCCGAGGCGACTCAGAAGAACCATCTCAAGCTATCTGCTGAACGTCTGAGGGAAGTCAATGCCAATGTATTGGGAGTCGTCGTCAATAAGCTGAGCGCGAAGCAGAACGGGTTCGACGCCTATTCGTCATATACTCAGTATGAAAAATACGGCGAGGGCGCTTTTGGCGTTTATAGCTCAGCCAACGAAACCAGTGTCAAAAAATGGCGTTTTTCCAGGATATTTAAGAGACGTTCGTAAGGATCGGCGGATTTAAGTCCGGCTTACTGGAGGATGCTACAGCCCCTGCCTCGTTTGAGGCAGGGGCTGTATAATTTAACCCTATGAAACCAACCTCATTGAAGCAAGCGATCCAGGGCCTCGTAGGTCTCAAACGCGCCATCCTGCTGGTCTGGAAAAGCGCCCCAGGCTGGATGGTGCTCAATAGTATCGTGATCTTGATCCAAGGGTTGCTGCCGCTGGCAACGTTGTACCTGGTAAGTCAAATCATTGATACGATCACGCTAGGAATGGAACAGGCTGATAAAACTGTCGTATTCCAGGAGGTACTCATCTGGCTGGTCCTGGCAGCGGGAGTTGGCATCCTGACAGCAATTTGCCGCTCGTTGGGTGAATATGCTTCCCAGGCGCAGTCGCACCTGGTCACCGATGCGGTATCTGATCTACTGCATGCCCAATCAATTGCCGTGGATTTAGGCTATTACGAGGACGCCAGCTACTACAACACGCTGCACCGGGCGCAGGCCGAGGCTCCCTTTCGCCCGACATCCATTGTCAATGGGCTGGTCGGATTGGCGCAGAACACGGTCTCGCTGCTGGGAGTCGTTGGCCTTTTCCTGGCATTCAGCCCAATTGTTGGGATCGTGATGCTGGCCGCAGCTTTCCCAGGGGCGCTGGTGCGGCTGTATTACTCCCGGCGGCTTTTTAATTTCGAAAAGGAGCAGGCCACCCAGGAGCGCCATTCCTGGTATTACCACTGGATGCTGGTCAGCTCGGATTACGCCAAGGAGGTGCGCCTCTTTGGCTTGGGTGAGCTTTTCAAAAAGCGCTACCAGGAGGTGCGGCAGGCTCTACGCCAGGGACGGCTGGGGATTGCCAGGCAGCGGGCGATTGCCGACTGGATCGTACAGACCCTGGCGACCCTAGCGATCTTCGGCACCTTTGGGCTGGCCGCCTACCAGGCAATCAACGGGAAAATCAGCCTGGGTGACCTGATGGCCATTTACCTGGGCTTTCAAATCGGTCTAGGAGCCCTCCAGGCGATCCTGCACAACCTGGCAGGATTATACGAGGACCAGCTTTTCCTGACACATTTCTACCAGTTTATGGACCTCAAACCGACCGTACAATCCCCGGTCCAACCGAGGCGGCTCTCAGAGCGGCTGGCAGGCGGTATACGATTTGAGGGGGTCAGCTTTACCTACCCCAATCACGAACAACCAGCATTGCGCGACATAGACCTGGAGATCCTGCCCGGCCAGGTGGTTGCCCTGGTCGGCGCCAACGGCTCAGGAAAAACCACGCTGATCAAGCTGCTGTGCCGGCTCTATGACCCCACGCAAGGGCAGGTGCGCATCGACGGCCAGGATTTACGGTTATTTAATCCGCTGGAGTGGCGTAAAAAGATCAGCGTCATCTTCCAGGACTACGCCCATTACCAGCTCAGCGCTCGCGAGAATATCTGGATTGGCAACGTCAGACGCGCCGCCTACCCTGGACGCAGTGGTGAGGGCTGCCCAAAAATCCGGGGCAGATGAGGTCATCCGCCAGTTGCCTCAAGGGTACGAAACCCCCCTGGGCGCCTGGTTCGAGGACGGGAAAGAGCTCAGCGGCGGGGAATGGCAAAAAATTGCCCTGGGGCGGGCATTCATGCGCGAGACAGAGGCGATCGTTTTAGATGAGCCGACCAGCTCGCTCGATCCGCTGGCAGAAGCAGAACTCTTCCGCCAGTTCCGCAAGCTGATCCAAGGCAAGAGCGCCATCCTGATCAGCCACCGCTTCTCCACCGTGAAGCTGGCCGATTACATCTATGTTTTAGATCACGGCGCGATCATCGAGAAGGGCACGCACGACGAGCTGTTACAGCAGAACGGCACGTATGCGCGCTTCTTTAGGGCACAGGCGCAGTATTACGTGTAAGCGCGCATCCCAAAGTTCAGGATGAGCAGCTTACTCGACGCTGGATTCACATACCTGATTTCCACAGGCTTTCGAATTTGCGGATGCGTTCCTGGATGTGTGGGATGTCGGGGTCGGCAACAGAGCGTCCAGACTTGACGCAGGCCATTGCCTCATCGGCGCTGAAGCCTTTGGCAATGAGAACACTGCAAGCCATGGCCACGCTGCGGTGCTTGCCGGCCGCGCAGTGCGCCAGGACAGCATGACCCGAATCAATGACCGGAAGCGCGGCCTGCACCCCACGCATCAAGGATTTCATGGGCATTTTTAACCAGGGATTATCGAAGGTCGGCAGCCAGAGCACCTTCAAAGGTGGATGGTTGAGCTTCATATCCAGCGGGAGCCAGTGCATGGAAAGGATCAGACGCACGCCGAGGGTCTGGATTTCCTCGGCGTGCGTCCCTTCCGGATAGGCAGAGATGAACAGGTAATCGGTTATTTTTGAGATGTCAAGTCCAGGCATTTCTGAAAGAAATCCTCAATGGAAATCCACGTTGGGATCCACAAGCAGGCGATATAAATGGCGGGTGTTTTCGCCAGGCTAATAACGAATCACCCGGGGCAGGTTGCTGGCCTGCTCGATCCAGTCCTTTACCTGGTTCAGCGAAGGCGCCTGGCGCGTCAGTTTCTTAAGCTCGTTAGTCTCCAGGAGCGTAGGATGCAGGTTTTCCGGACGGCGGGCAGCCAGCTCGACGACAGTGTCCACCCCTGCAGCCTCTAGCAGCTCCGCATATTCCGATCCGATCCCTTTAATGCGGTACATGTCCGCCTGGTTGATCCATTTGAGCACCAATTTCTGGGTGATGCCCGATTTTTCAACAATTTCCGTGCGACCCCGGCGGGTAGCCCCCTGGCGCAGCAAATCCAGAGCGGTTGCAATCCCGATGGCCTTCAATTTCGCAGCAAACACCGGACCGATGCCTTCCATGTACTCCACGTCGTGATTGAGCAGGCGTTTCTGGACGTCGGCAAGCTCGATCTCTGCAGGCTGCAAGACAGCCTCCTCAGTGACTGCCTCTTCCTGGGATTCTAGAGTGACAGGTTCCACGCTCTCAAGCGCCTCAGATGTAGATTCATCAACAACAACTGCCGCAACGGCTGCTTCATCCACCACATCGACAACGTTCTCATCAACAGGCTGCTCTCCAGCGCCTCCCCATTCATCCGCAGCTAATTTAGCAGCCACAAGAGCTTCTGCAGAAGGACCTTCGGATTCAACCAACTCTTGGGGCTCAATTTCATTCCCAGCGACTTCTGCTGTTTGTTCTTCCTGATCATCGTGCAACGCATCGGCCACAAGCGCCCCAGCCCCAACCAGGATGGCAGGACCCACCCCGGAAGATGATTCATCTTCTTTCGACTCTTCTTCCAGGGCCCAACCAATATCCTCTTGTTCTGGAGTTTCGGGCAATTCTCCTGCCTGCTCGGGCTGGACGGCGTCTTCATCCCCCATTTCCATGGCGGCCACAACTGCCACCGGAGTCTCAACCGGCCGGGTATCCGTGATCTCTATCGGCGCTTCTTCTAACCGGACAGGTTCTGCTGCAGGCTCAGCGACCACTTCGGCAGGTTTTCTGGCGGCGCGGATAAAGAGCGCCAGCGAACCGAGGATTGCCAATAAACCGCCTCCAACCATCAAGTAGCCGAATAAATATGGCAGGGCTACCGTGGCAATCATCGGTTGAGATATCAGGGTGAACCCGATTGGCTGGGACAACAACAAGAAACCCAGGAAGATCGATAGGAGTCCCAGGATGGCATCTGCCCAGCCAGAACCAGTGACTGCCTGGATCAGGCTGAGGGTTCCCATGGCGATGGCCATAATAGCAATAACAATTAACGCAGCCGCTGGCAGAAGCAGCTTGGCCCACCACGGGTGATTGAGCAGCAAGATGCCAGCCGCCAGGCCTAACAACCCGATGATGAGCTTCCATCCCCAGTGGTGCGAGTCCTGAAAAATGGAGACAAAGGAAAGTATCTGCCTTTACAATCAGGTAAATGCCCAGAAACTGGACCAGGATCGTTGCAGTAGCCGATGGGTAAAAAATCAGGAGCAGACCCAGCAAAATTGCTACTGATCCCTCAATGAGCACCACCCACCAGGGGGTTTGATGATTTTCTTTTTGAGCTGACACGACTTGACTCATGATAGACCTCCACTCTCAGATTCTTGGTTAATATATTTTAACAGATTTTTAATCAAATGGAATAACCCGCTCCACCCGCAGGTGAAGCGATATTGAAGAATGGATTGCAGGATTTATGCCAGACCCACCTGGATTTCTGATGCGAGGGTCTATCAACTCATAATCAAGACCTGTTAAATTGTCTCAATCTGAATGCCTCCCCGCGAAAAAGCCGATGATCGAGAGCAGGCCAGCAAAGGCAGCAACCCCACCGAGAATGAAGGGGAAGGCCGAAGTCGCAAAAATGATATTGGTTAGAATTAAGATCCCGAAGACAATGCTGAGGACCCCCAGGGCGGCCGCACCCCAGCCGCCACCAGTGAAGGCGTGCACCAGGCCCAAAACGCCGATGGAGATGCCGATCCACCCCATGACCATGACGAGTGTCGCCGGCACCAGGATTGCACTGACCAGCGGATGCTGGATAATGAGCAACCCGGCTACGATCCCCAGGATGCCGAGGAGCAGTTTGACGCCCCAGGACCGGCGGTCAAAGATCAGCCAGAAGAGGTGCAGAACCCCACTCACCAGCCAGTACACCCCCAGGAGGACGACCAGAAACTGGATGGTGGCTCCAGGAGCGGTAAAGATCAGGACACTGAGCAAGATTAAGAGAATCCCCTGGATGAGCAGCAACCATTTTGGCCCATGCCGAACTTCGAATGTTTCTTCCATTTTTGTACTCTCCTTTCTGAGGCTAGCGCGCCCCGCACGCCTGCAGGCAGGCCTGCATGTGCCCGCGCGCTTCGGCAGCAATCAGCGCACACTGGACCAGGTCGTAGTCTTTGGCTCCAATGATCTCAAGATCCAGCGGACCACGATAACCACCCTGGTACAGCACGCGGATGTATCCCAGCAGGTCAATGTCTCCCCGACCGTTTGCCTGGAATTCGGGTTTGCCGGGATTGGCCTGGCGTCCCCGGCAATCGCGTATGTGGACGTGCTTCACGCGAGGCAGGACGGCGGCAATGGCCTCCACCGGGTTTTCGCCAGCACGGTGGATGTGCGAAGGGTCCATGTCGATGCCAAAAGCCGGTGAGCTGATCGCCTGCATGAGGCGCAGGGTTGTGGGGGTGTTATAAATGCTGGCGCCGACGTGTGCCTTGGTGCACAGGGTCACCCCATAACGTTCCGCCAGCAAAGCCAGCCGGCCTAAGGAATCGATCGACTGCTGCAGGCTGGCTTCATCGTCTGACTTACCTCCCGGACCACAGTTGACAATTGGAATACCCATCTCAACCGCAGCCTGGAATGCTGTCTCCATCCGCTCGGGGTCCTGGGAGGGCTGCTCCATTGCCAGGAGTTCGAGCTCATAAGTCTGCGCCAGCCGTTTAATATCCCCGGCCAGCTCACGCCACCTGGTTAATACCAGGTGCTCACTCATTCCATCGATGGCGGATAGCTCAATGCCATCGTAGCCTGCCTGGGCAATCACCTTGAAGGCCGTCTCCAGCGGATGGCCGCCAAAAAGTACCGAATTCGCTCCTAGTTTCATCCTGCCTCCTCGAGGGGAAAATTAACCCGGCAGCCTGTGCGGGCTGACCGGTAGGCGCCTAAAACCATTTCCACCGATACCCGCCCATCCTCTGCCGTGATGGTTGGCGGGGCGTCGTATTTCAAACAATCGATAAACGCTCTCGGCACCGCCATCAGGCGTTCGCCATGGCTTGCCGGGATGGAAATGCCCAGGTCCAGCCAGGTCGGATTTTCTTTCGTATAAAGCTTGAGGGCACTGGCGCCTGGGGGCGCCAGGTGGGTGGACACGAGGTCGTCATAATTCTGGATTAAGACACCCTGATCGCCGTAGACCTCGGTGGTGTTTTCGCCGGCCAGGGTGACTGATGAATTGGTCAGCACAGCCATCGTCCCACTGGCAAACCGGTAGATCGCCACACCCGTATCGTCAGGGGCTACCTGGGTTAACACATTATCAATTTCTGCAATAACGCTGGTAGGCCTTCCCAGGATCCAGTGGATAAAATCCGTGGCGTGCGAGGCGTCGTCCATGAACATGCCCATGTTCTTTTGCGGATTCACGTGCCAGCGAGTCGACCCCTGGTAAAAGTCCGGATTGAAGAGCACCGGGATGCAGTGCCGGCGGCGCAGCAGGCCAATTCTCCCCAGGGCGCCGCTGCTGACCAGTTCTTTGATTTTCTGGTTCGAGGGATCGTGGCGCATCTGGTAAGCCATCTGGAACTTAATCCCGGTGCGCTGAACTGCAGCAATGACGCGGTCGCAGTCCTCCAGGCTCAGCGCCAGCGGCTTCTGGCAAAGGATGTGCTTGCCGGCTTCTGCAGCCGCCAGGATCATCTCGGCATGCCGGCTGGTCTCGCAGGTGACGATCACCGCCTGGATCTGCGGGTTTGCGAGGAGATCCTCCAGGTGAGGTGTGTACGTCATCCCATAGGCATCGGCCGCCTTGCGTCCGCGCTCGGGGTCGTCATCCCAACAGGCCACCAGGCGCACATCGTCGTACTGCAGCATGCGCTGGCAATAGGACTGGGAATGACCATGGGCAAAGCTGATGATGCCAAATCCGATCGGTGTTTTCATGGTAGATGTCCCTGCGTTTTAACGAACGTAAATGACCATCTCAGAATCCAGCGAGTCGATGGCTGCCTGGAGCACTTTCTGAGCGGCCAGGCCATCCTTGCCCGTCCCATCGATTTGCTCAGGAGAGACGCCCAGGCTGACCTGGTCAAGGAACTCATGGATGCGGTTGCGGAAGGTATCTTCGAAGCTGCCCATCCCACCAAAGACCGGGTTGGTGTACACGGTTTTTTCCAGGTTGCCGGCAGGGTACAGGGTAACCTCGCGGAACATATCCTCCAGGACAAAGCGCCCTTTTAAACCAGCCACCTCACACCTTTCCATGGGATGCCCACGCTCGATGTCGTAGCTGCCCGTCAGAGAACCGACGACCCCGTTCTTGAAGCGCATGTTGATCTGGGCGGTCGTCCAGATCGTCCTCCCTGGCGCTTTGGTTGCGAAGCACTGCACGGCATCCACATCCCCGCAGAAATGGCGCATGATGTCCACCGAGTGAGGGTGTAATGCCTTCAGATGGAAGTACGGAGAGCTCTCAGCCGGGTTCTTGATCCAGATGGCCATGTTGATGAAAAGCAGATGTCCCAGCTTGCCCTCATTTTGCCAGCGTTTTGCTATGCGGGCAGCGGGTGTGAAGCGGTGGTTGAGGTTGATCCCGAAGCATTTTCCAGCCTGGATGCCTTTGGCGACCATCTCTTCTGCCTTGCGAATGTCATTGCAGATCGGTTTTTCACAGAGGACATGGCAGCCTGCCTCAAAGGCCTGCAGGACCGGCTCGTAATGGTCACTGCCGTATTCGTAGCCACCAGTCGTAACACTGACGAGGTCAGGCTGCAGGGCTTCCAGCATGGCCTGAGCATCATAAAAACCAGGGACTCCCAGGCGTTCGGAAGCCGAATCGGCGCGGTTTTTGAGAATATCGCAAACGCCAACCAGCTCTGCCAGCGGATCGGCCTGGTAAATATCTGCATGGCGGTTGCCAATCGGTCCCATTCCAATGACACAAACTCTCAGCATATTTTCTCCTTATCAGGCTCTTGAACAGGCGCCTGGGCATCCCTTTCGGGAATTTCATAACCATACTCGAGCATTGCCGGGGCGAAGAAATCATAATAGTTGACGCCGCTGTCCAGTTTCCAGCGGTCCACTGCCTCTGGATTGACCGGAATGCGCGCCAGCTTTATCTCCAGGAAATCCTCCAGCCGCTGCAAAGTCTCCTCCTGGTTCGTGACGAAATCTTCGAAGCGGACCTCGATCCACTTCTCCGGCTTGGGCGTGGCGCGCACCAGGTCATACTGGTACTTCCAAGAAATTGCCCGGCGCAGGCGAAGATCGTCCTCAGCCGGACATGGAATCCCCCACTCCTGCAGGTCGTCAGTAATGTGTCCCCCAATGATGCAGTCGCGGGGATTGCGGATCCAAAAAATGTAGCGGATATCCGGGAACATGCGCACGATCCAGGGAAATACCAGGGTCGTTTCCGGGTATCTTCCAGCCCTTCTTTTCGGCCGGGCTTTCTCGGACGGATGTAAGGTACTGTTCGATTAATGTAACAAATTCAGGATCGATCCCGTTGGATAAAACCTCACTCCAGTCCCACTCCAGACCTCCCTGCCAACTGACGTAACGAGCCAGCAGGCGTGTGGCCGCATACATTAGACTCTGGTGGAAGCAAATCACCCGACTCGTTCAGCGGGCTGCCCATGAAAACCCCACTTGCAGACAGTGTGTGCGACATGGCTCGGGTTCCGGAATGTCCCCTGCCGATCACGGTGACAAACGGCCTCGCATCTCTTGGCATCAGTGACTCCTCAGGCCCTGGTTAAAGATTTCCATTTCTCATCACAGGACCTTATAACGTCACCACTTGGCCGGTTTCCCAGGACTCGATGACGGCCTCGATGATTTTCTGCACCTTGAGGGCATCTTCCCCGGATGCGTTGATCTCCTCAGGTTTTACACCTTGCAAGTTTTGCTCCACCCAGGCACCGATACGGCTTGGGAATGTCTCGTTAAAGCCCATCATGCCTCCCAGGTAGGAGTAGGTCTCGACCTCACGTGAGAAGCGCGGGTAGAACTCCAGGTGCTCGCAGGCATCGCGCAGGACAAAACGGGCCTGCGAGCCCACTACCTCCAGGTTTTCGAGGCCATAGCTGCCACCCGCATCGTATGAACCGGTCAGGTGACCGATGATACCGTTCTTGTACAGCAAATTGACCTGAACGTTCGACCAGCAAACGCGCTTACCGCCCGGCCCGTCGGCTTTTGGACCGCGCTTGAAAAACGCCTGGACTTTGTCCACCTCACCCGCAAAATAGCGCATGACATCCAACGAGTGCGGGTGCAGAGCGCGGATATGGAACCAGGGCGAGGTTTCGTTCGGATTATTGATCCACATGGTCATGTTGACAATGTTAATTTCACCTAACCTGCCGGCATCGATCCATTCCCTGGCGCGCAAGGCGGCCGGAGTGAAGCGGTGGTTGAGGTTGATCCCGTAACGCAAGTTTTTCTTCTTTGCCAGGGCGACCATCTCGGCTGCCAGTTTGACGTCGTTGGAGATAGGCTTCTCACCCAGGGTCGGAATCCCCCCTTCCAGCAGCTCCATGGTCGGCTTGTAATGATCACCGCCGTTCTCCACACCCGCTGCGCACATGCTGGCAGCATCGATCTGGAGACCGCTGCGCAGCATCTCCTTGACCGAATAGAAGCCCTGGCAGCGGAATTTCTCGGCTGCCCGGTCGGCGCGCTCTGGAATGATGTCGCAGACGGCAACGATCTCACAATCTGGGCGCTTCGAATAGACATCGCCATGGATATTGCCGATATTACCAACCCCAACGATCGCCACGCGTAATTTTTTCATATGTTCTCCATGTTTTCGTCTTAATTATTGACTCTCTCCAGCCTGAAGCCTGGCCGCCTGGGCGGGATCGCCAATATGCAAGGTGTCGTAGGCCTGCTGGGAGGAAGTGAAATAGCCGATGCCATCATGACCGTGCCAGTCCGGCTGGTTGAAGATGGGATTCTGCAGCCCGGTCTCGGCTTCACGCCTGGCAATCCAGGCTTGCATCCGCTCCTGAAGGAAAGCCACGACTTTAGGCTCTTTCTCCGCCAGGTTTACGTTTTCATCCGGATCCTCAACCAGGTTGTACAGCTCCACGGCAGGTTTGAAATGAAAATCTGGCTCGAGTGCCTGGATGAGCTTCCACTGAGGGGTGCGCCAGCCATGTTTTCGCATCCAGGTGCACTCGGTGATGTAAAACTCGCTATCGTAAGAAGCGACTTCACCGCGCACCATCGGCATCAGGCTCTTGCCATCGAATTTAATTTCTGTCTCGACCCCGGCCAATTCCAGGAGGGTCGGCATTAAGTCCTGGTGGCGGTTGTAGCCGGCAAGGCGCTTGCCTGCTGGAACGAGTTTCGGGTAGCGGATGATCAGGGGCACGTGCAGGACAGTGTCGTAAATTCCATGGTGATCAAAGTAGCAATCATGGTCATAGAGGGTTTCCCCATGATCCGAGTTGATGACCACGATGGTGTTGTCAAGGAGTTTGCGGGTTTCCAGCGCCGTGAAGATCGTCGCCATCGCCGCGTCCATGTAAGCGGCTTCGCCATCATACTGGGCAATCACGTAATCCTTATCCGTTATCCCAGGCGGCATCCAGGAGGCAAAAAAGTCGCAGAACGGTTTGAAAGACATGACCGGCTCCATCGACTTGTTGCGGCGATCCGTTTCGTTCCCGTGGTAAAACATGCGCTCAAACGGTGCGGGAGGCAGGTAAGGTGCGTGAGGATCCATATGGCGCAGGAACAGGAAGAAGGGCTGCCTGGCCCTGGAGAGGCGCTCCAGCTCCGGGATGGTAACCTCATTCAAGTTCTGGGCTTTGGGGCTGCGTCCTTCGTTCCAGCTACCCCAGCCTGCAAAGTCAATGTAGGTATCGAACCCGCGAGAAGCCGGGTTGCCGCGAAACCCAACACAGGTTGTGTTGTAACCATTAAGGCGCAGGACTTCAGCAAGGGTCGAAACCTCAGGACGCATCTCGCCACGGTGCCGCAAGGCTACCACCTGGGTTGAGATCACGTCCATGCCGGTCAGCATGGAGGCATAGCCGCTGGTCGTCGGAATGTACGCACTGTAGGTCTTTTCAAAAAGCGTACCCTGGGCTGCAAATCGATCGATGTGAGGCGTGGTCAAACGATGGTAACCGTAACAGCTCATGTGATCGGCGCGCAGGGAGTCGATGCCGATCAGGACGATATTCGGAAATTTTTTCTTGGTTTGAGTGGGCATGGTTTTCTCCAGATTATTTCAAAGGATGAAGGGATCAGGCAAGGAATGATGCTTATTTTATCTCAAGCTCTCATTCCCGTATTTTTCTTACCAGCAAAACGCAGGCTGAATTGGCTTCGATGACCACCTGGACGGAGTGACCTTCAGGTTGAGCCTGTCCTTTCCAGACCGCTTCGACCTGCCAGCCAGGTATAAGGCCCAGGGCTACCTGGATTTCATATGGGTCGTACTGGATCAGCACCAGGATGCGCTGGGACTCGCCCAACAGATGTTCGGTCAAGCCCACATTGGGTGCATCAACACGGGCGATCCGGCTGTTGGTGGAAGCATCCCAGATTGCCTGGTAAATTTTCCAATACGGGTTTGTTTGCGGAATCCAGGAAAACACCCGGCCTGTTTGCCAGTGCAGTCTCAAGGGGAACGGACAGGAAGTAGACCTTTCCAAGCCCGTAGCTGCTGCACGTAAACAGCGGAGCGCCATCCAGCTCGCGGCCAAGTACCTGAGCACGCTCAGGTTTCAGGTTCAAGCGAACTCGAGCCTGGATCTGGAATGGAGTCTCGACCCCCTGGATGGTAAATTCAGCCGGTCCGTCCCTACGCTGGCGAGTCTGGACTTCGATGCCAAAAGGTTCGGAGAACGGCGAGAGCAGGCAGTCGTCGTGGGATAAATACAGAGTTGCCCCGGCTTTTACCGCGTCCAACAGCTCCAGCCAGCGCCGGCGCGGCAATGAAAGCATCCCGCTGACAGACGGCATCAGGTAGAGCTGTGCAGGTTTCAGCGGCTGGTCGGCATGTTGGAATTCCAGGTCAAAGCCGGCTTGTTTGGCGAGAATAAAGCTCGAATACGCCGCTGCCCACTGGTCCTGGCCTTCGGAAATGATACACACCGCATCCACCAGTCGTGGAGGAAGATACGCCACAGGTATCTCGTCCAGCCAGGCACGAAATTCACTGGATAACTCGTAACACCGGTTTGATTGTGCGATCCCTGCGGATCAATCCCAGCTCCCGTTCGCATGCCGCCCAATCGTAAGGTGCCTGTTCCAGGTGAAGCTGGTCGTAGGCACACCACCATAAAAACCCGTGGCAATCGTGCGCCCATAACGAAAAAAGGCAGGCTTGCACATAACTTGCCGCAACCGCCTCGCTGGCGAGGATCGGTCCAAGCGTGCCAATTTCTTCCACCAGGCAGGGTTTCCCACCAATATCCGCATAAAAGCGCGATTCCGCCGTCGAATGCAGGATCGTGCGCAGGGTGTTCACAGGGTCCTGGTCGCAGTGCGGGGTGAAGTACGGATAAGGATGCGTGGTCAACAAATCCGTGATCTCGGCCTGGTCCTGCATCGTCCAGTGTGCAGTCCTGCCGGGCAGCAGGCTGTGCATCCCGGAGACCACCGGGCGAGAGGCATCCTCTACCCGGATCGCATTGGTGATCGTCGAAGCCCACAGCCAGGCTGCCTGGCGGTTCGGCACGGCTGCCATGCAGTTGCACTCGTTGCCCAGGTCCCAGGCTGCGATCGCCGGGTGATCCTTGAAACGATGCACCAGGTAGCGGACCAGCCTGACCTGCCACTGGATGGCAACGGGGTCAGTCAGTACATTCATCCCCTCCAGCCCTGGAGGCACAAACAGCCGGCCGCTCATCCAACCGGTCACCAGGCCAACGATAACTTCAATCCATATTTCATCGAGCCAGGTCCAGGAACTCCTGGAAATGCCCCACTGCTGTGGCGGATACTCCCGCCTTGCCGCAGTCGTCGTCCGGCAAAGGGGCTTCCCCCAGGCGGAATTCATACGGCGATCCCTCCCCGCCGCGCAGCAGCTTCAAAGGCTGAAAATCAGGCCACAGAGGAAAAACCCGCAGCGCCTGCAGACCTGCTGAAGAGAGCTGCTCCAGGTCAGCTTCTACCACATCCGGGCGCCAGTCTGACCACATGGCAGTCCCGGCATGGGAAGCCCAGTAGTTGCAACCCACCACAAAGGTCCCGGGTTGGAGTAAGGGATGGAAACCTGCTGTTCTGTTCCTGGTGTTGAGAATCCATAAAACGACGCCGGGTCAGCGAGAAACCCTCCCAGAGGCTTCACCGGCCATCAGGCTCTTGACCTCGCTGACGCTCGCCATGTTGAAATCACCAAAGATGGAGTGTTTCAAACAAGCAGCGGAAATCGCGAAATCGAGCGCCTTCTGGAAATCATCCCCATAGGTATGAAGCCCGTAAATCAAGCCGGCGCCAAAGGCGTCGCCACCGCCAACCCGGTCGACCAGGTGGGTCATGTCGAATTTAATCCCTGTGAAGAAGCTACCAGACTGCCAGAGCACACCCGACCAGGTGTTGTGGCTGGCTGAAATCGAACCGCGCAGGGTGATCGCCACCGTTTTGAGATTCGGGAATTTTTCAACCAGCTTTTCACACACAAAGCGATAAGCATCCGCCTGGACCCGACCGGCGTTGACATCGACATCAGGCGCATGAATTCCGAAGACCTTTTCGGCATCCTCCTCATTTCCGATGGCAACATCGCAGTAGCTGACCAGCTCGGGCATGACTTCAGGGGCCTTTTTCCCCCATTTCCAGAGGTTCTTGCGGAAGTTTAAATCGCAGGAGATGGTAATGCCCTTTGCCCTGGCTACCTTGACGGCTTCGAGGCAGGCGTTGGCAGCTCCGGCTGAAACCGCCGGAGTAATTCCGGTCCAATGGAACCAGGTCGCCTCCGTGAAAATGCTCTCCCAATCGAGCATCCCTGCTTCGAGAGTAGCTAATGAAGAGCCTGCCCGGTCATAAATTACCTTACTGGCGCGCTGCATGGCGCCGTTTTCCATAAAGTAGATGCCCAGGCGCTCGCCGCCGCGGACGATTTTCGAGGTGCCAACCCCGTACTGACGCAGGTACATCAGGCAGGCTTCACCAAGGTCGTTTGCTGGCAGGCGGGTGACGTAGTCCACGGGCATCCCGAAATTTGCCAGGGAAACCGCGACGTTGGCTTCGCCACCGCCATAAATCACATCAAAAGAGCGCGCCTGGCCAAAACGCTGAAAGCCAGGGGGGGTCAAACGCATCATAATTTCGCCAAAGGTGATTACTTTGCTGGTCATTCTGCTACTCCAAATGTTGTTGATATTTTTTTTTCAGCGTGTGTATTTTCTGTTTTACCAATCGATTATAACCAATTCTTCCTTCCATGGTTCAATCAATTCATGGTATCCTCACGCATAAATCAACTCAAATCAGGAGAAATTCATGGCAACCTTCGATCGTCTAAAAATTTTCCAAACCATCCTGGAAACCGGTCTCGTCCCCTTGTTTTACCATGGCGATTTCCAGACGGCGTATGACATGGTCTCCGCCTGCGCGGAAGGCGGCGCCAGCCTGGTGGAATTCACCAACCGTGGCGAAGGCGCCTTGCCCGTCTTTGCAAAACTCGTCGAAGTTTTCAAAAAAGAGCAGCCGAAATTAATCCTCGGTGTGGGCTCGGTCCAGGATGCCCCCACTGCCGTGCTGTACATGATGCACGGCGCCAACTACATCGTCGCCCCCAATTTCAACCTGGAAGTCGCCAAAGTCTGCAACCGGCGCAAGATCCCTTACATCCCCGGCTGTTCAACACCCACTGAGATTGGCACGGCGGAAGAAGCCGGCGCTGAAATTGTCAAAATCTTCCCGCCCAGCCCAGACTTGATCAAAGCCGTCCTGGGACCGATGCCATGGTCACGGTTGATGCCGGCCGGCGGCGTCGAAGTCAGCAAGGACAGCGTCGACAAATGGCTGAAAGCCGGTGCAGTCGCCCTGGGTGTTGGGAGCTCGCTGATCACCAAGGCTGCCCTGGCCAACCGCGACAAAGCCTCGGTCAGCCAGAGTGTGTCCAGCATGCTGGGATGGATCAAAGAAGCGCGATCCAGTAAATAAAGTCGTCCCGCCTGGTATAAAAGGCCTGAAACACCTTTACCTTTCTTCTGGAGTAAACCATGAGTGGAAAAAAACATATCCACTACGTGCTCAGCACGCATTGGGATCGTGAATGGTACCGCACCTTCCAGGGTTTCCGCTTCCGCCTGGTAGCGCTCATGGATCAGGTGACCGACGGCCTGGAAAAAGGAGCCATGCTCGGTCCCTACCAGACAGACGGGCAGGCCATCATCCTGGAGGATTACCTGGAGATCCGCCCGGAGCGCCGGGGGCTGGTTGAAAAACTCCTCAGCGAGGGAAAGCTGGTAGCTGGACCCTGGTATGTGCTGCCCGATGAATTCACGGTCAGCGGTGAGTCCCTGGTTCGCAACCTGAGATTTGGGAGAGATACCGTCCGCTCCATGGGTGGGACGCCATCCAATGCCGGGTTCATGTGCGACATGTTTGGTCATACCAGCCAGATGCCGCAAATTTTGGCCGGGTTTAACATCCTGGGGGCCTTCATCTGGCGTGGTACCAACCTCACCGGGCGCAGGGAAGTTCATCTGGCGAGGCGCTGACGGGACTGAAATACCGAGCATCCGCTTTGGTAAGATTGGCTACTGCGACTATGCCTTCCGCATCCGGCGCGCCCATGAGCCCCAATGGAAACTGAGCGATCCAGAAGCACTTGCCGAGGAGCTGGATCATTACATTGAAGAAGAAGCCCAGCAGTGTGCGACGGATGCCCTCCTGATCTTTGACGGTGGCGATCACCAGGAATGGGATCTCGATATTTATAAGGTTTTCAGCAACTGGATGACCTGGGAAGGGCAAAAAAACGACGTCCGGCACACCAGCCTGGACGTGTTTCTCCAGGACATGCTCCAACAAAAAGACAGGATAACGACTGTTCTGGAAGGAGAGCTGCGAGAACCTGGGCTCTACCCTCTTGACACGGACCAACAATGGGTGATTCCAGGCGTGCTCTCGAGTCGCGTCCCGCTGAAGCAGGCTAACCAACGCTGCCAAACTCTGTTAACCCAATGGGCTGAACCGTTCGATGCATTTAAACACCTCCTGACCGGTCACCAAACACCCCCAGGTTTTTTCCACACGGCCTGGAAATGGCTGTTGCAAAATCACCCGCACAATTCCATCGACGGCTGCAGCATCGATCAGGTTCATCAGGACATGGTTTACCGGTTCGACCAATGCCAACAAATCGCCGAACAGGTGACGGCCGACAGCACCCATACCATTTCAGCCAGTATTGGTGGGAATATTGCCACTGATGAGCTGCGGATCACGGTCTTCAATCCCCTGCCGCATCCCTTCAGCGGAATCAGCGAATTCGATTTCCAGCTGCCTCCAGAATGGCCAACCTTTAATGAGTTCTTTGGTTACGAGCCCAAGCCAGCTTTCTTGATTTTCGATCATAATGGTGATGAAATCCCCTACCAACGTCTCGCACAAAAGGGCCGGCGCAACCGGATACGTGCCCATCACAATAAATTTTGGCAGGGAACTGTCTCGAATGACGTTTCTGTGGCGCTCTCCCTGGAAATCCCTGCGCTGGGTTACACCACCCTGAACGTTCGCCCGGGTAAGCCCGGTATTCCAACTCGTTATCCAGCCATACCCGGGATGGTCACCAGTGAATGCTCCATGGAAAACGAGCATCTGCGGGTCATGGTCAATCCCAACGGAAGCCTGACCCTGACGGATAAAGCCTCCGGACAATCCTTCGAGCGCTTGCAGACCTTCGAGGACGTTGCAGATATCGGGGACGGCTGGTACCACGGGCAGGCAGCAAACGACCAGACATTTGTCTCAACCGCCTGCGGCGCTGAAGTAATCCAGGTTCACGATGGTCCTTACACTGCGGTATTGCGCATCCGCCTGAGCATGCCGATTCCTGAAGCTTTCCTGTTTGATTCGATGGTGCGCAGCGAGCGGCGGGTAAACCTGAGCATCGACAGCACGATCATCTTGCGTAAGGGTCAAAAATACCTCGATATCCAAGCCACCGTCGATAATCCAGCCGGCGATCACAGGCTAAGAGCACTCTTTCCGTCAGGAGTCCCAGCCGACTCGTACCTGGCAGACAGTGCGTTTGATGTGGTGGAACGCCCGATAGCCCTGGTCGCGGATAATCACCGGTATCGCGAGCTAGAGGTGGAGACCCGCCCTCAGCAAAGCTGGACTACCGTTCATAAAGATGGACGCGGTCTGGCAATCATCTCTGCTGGCTTGCTGGAAACCGCGGTGCGCGATCTACCCGAGCGCCCTATCGCCCTTACACTCTTCCGCTCGACCCGTCGCACCGTTTTTACAAACGGTGAAGATGGTGGGCAGCTTTTTGGACGACTGAGCTTTCATTTCCTGGTGATGCCCCTCAATGGCGAACCCGACAGGATCCATCTAACCGAATTGGGCCAGCAATTGAATGCCGGCTTACGGGCCGTCCAGCTTGTTAAAGAAGACCAGCCCTATTATCAGGTTACGAGCGGCTTGGAACTGTCTGGTGGTTTCTTTGAGTTGCGAGGCCCGGCGGTTTTGTCCAGTGCCAGGGAGGTTGGGAAAGGCTTTGAGATCCGAGTATATAATCCCACCAATTCCAGCGCTCAGGCAAGTCTCGATTTCATTGAATATCCCGGAAACCAGCTACCCTGGAATAAATACTGCCTCGTAAACCTGGACAGCCAGCCACTGAGTGGTTGGAAACCGATTAAACGGAAAATCGATTTCGAGTCGGGACCCAAGAAAATCATCACCATCCGACTGGAAGCCTCATGACCCTACCCAGACAACGCTTCATAGATACTCTTGAACACCGCCCGCCCTCCGGCCGCGTGCCCCATTTCGAGCTGGTCTTCTTTTTAACGATGGAAGCCTTCGGCAAGGTCCATCCCAGCCACCGGAATTACAGCCAGTGGAACCAGATGGAGGAAAAAGAACGCCAGTTACACCGGGTTGAAATGGCAAACATCTACATCGCCACAGCAGAACGTTTCGATCACAGCGCGATCTTTATCCACCCCAACCCGGATTCGCTGGAGGAAACAATCCGCCTGGTAGACTTAATCCGGGAGAAAACTGGTGATCGCTATTTCATCATGCGCCATGGCGACGCCACGTACAGCCTGCCGGACGGCACGCACATGCAGGAGTTTGCCTACCGCCTGGCAGACGACCGAGAGGGTCTCAAGGACGAAGCAAGCCAGATGGTGGATGAAGCCTTGCGCCAGGCTGAAATCCTGGCCAGGCATCCCGGTCTCGACGGTTTTGCGTTGTGCTCCGATTATTGCTACAATACGAACCCCTTCTTAAGCCCCCGGCTGTTCAGCGAGCTGGTGACGCCCTACCTGACACGCCTGATCGCCGGTTATCGCGAACTGGGTTTCTACACGATCAAGCATACGGATGGCAACATCATGCCCATCCTCGACCAGCTCATCCAGGCAAATCCGCACGCACTGCACTCGTTGGATCCGCAAGCAGGCGTCGATATTGCAGAGCTAAAACGACTGTACGGAAACCAGGTTTGCCTGATCGGAAATGTCAACTGCGGTTTGTTGGATACTGGCAGCGATGAGGACGTCATCGCTTCCACCCGGTATGCTTTACAGTCTGGCATGCCGGGAGGCGGCTATATCTTCTCCACGAGTAATTGTATTTATACCGGAATGCGATTGGAGCGCTATGAATTAATGCTGGACGTCTGGAAAAAAGAAGGTAACTATCCTGGGAGCGATTAATGTAACGTTGTTTGGTATTCAGGCAGGTATTGATTGGTAAATGGGAGGAAAATGAATTCGGCAATGAGATCTGTCAAGCGACCAGGAAAGCAGCTGACTGTTGCTTATTTTAGCAGCTCGCCGGGCGGTGTCTGGAGCTTCGAAAAATGGTTGATGTGGCGCGGTATCTCCGAAGCCATTCGCGAATGGGGCATGAACTTTATTTATGTTGCCGGTGAAGAATTTGATCGGGATCCGCAAGCAGTTCTGTATCGCCTGATCGATTCCGGCAACGTCGATGGGATCATTTTCTGGAATTCCTTCTTTAGCACCTACAGCCAACCTGATACCATCCGAGCCTTCCTGAATCGTTTCGAACCCATCCCAATCGTCAGCATTGAGCGTGAGCTGCCGGGTTGTTCCAATATCCTGGTAGATAATGCCCAGGGAATCAACGACCTTGTTCAACACCTGTACGACCAACACCACCACACCAAAATTGCTTTCATCGGCCAGAAGGAAAACCAGACTTCTGTAATCCGCTGGCTGGCATTCAAGGATGCGACGACCCGGCTGGGTATCTATGATGAAGCCCTGGTGGGAGAACTCTCCGAATTGGACGAGCGCGGACTCGTTCCGGGCAGGGATTACCAGGCGATCATTGCTTTATCCGATTGGGAAAGCGTCTTGATCATTCAAAAACTGCGCCTGCGCGGATTGAGCCTGCCTCAGGATGTTGCAATCACCGGTTTCAACGATGGCATGGATGCGCGCGGCTCACAACCGCCTCTGACAACGATCCGAATGCCATTCCGGTCCATTGGGCGCCAGGCAGTCGAGTTACTCGTCAACCGGATTAACGGTCGCGAAAGCCCCGTTTCCGTCTGGAAACCGTTGCAATTAATTCTGCGCAGATCGTGCGGCTGCCTGGAACCCATGGCAGAACAGGCTGGTATAGCCCCCATATCTTCCCCAACCGGGACGCTTTCCGAAACACTCACGTTCCGAAAATCCACGATCCTGGCTGAGATGGCTTTAGGGATGGGTACCTCGGTCGATACCCTGGCGCATGCCTGGGCAGAAAAATTATTAAATGTTTTCCTTGCAGGACTGCTTTCGTCCTCAGGGGATGCAGCAGCACCTATTTCATCGAATTACCTGCAAGAATTTAGCGACCTCCTGCAATGGGCGAACAAAGAGGGCAGCAATGTCAGCCGTTGGCACGAAGCACTGACAACCCTACGCCGCCATGTTCTACCTTCCCTGAACCAGGAACAACGTGAGGTTGCTGAGAATTTATGGCAGCAGGCGCGCGTTTTAATTGGGCAGACGGCCGTCCGTTCCGAAATTAACCACAGTTGGGAAGCAGCTCAAAGATCCGAAATCCTGCGCGATCTGGAAACAGAACTGCTGGTAGCCTCCAGCTTTCCTGAACTATTGAACATCCTGGCTGGAGCCTTACCCCGCCTTCAGATCATGGATTTATACCTTGTTCTATACGAAGATCCAGACAAACCCGAAGGCCAAGGTCAACTCGTCCTGGCTTTTCAAAATGGCGAAAGGGTGGAAGCGGATCATGCCGGGGAAGTTTTTCCCACCCGTTTGATTCTACCTGCAAGCAACCTGAGCGCCGTTGACCTTTACAGCCTGATTATTGAAGCCCTTCATCTTGGCCAGGTGCAAATTGGCTATCTTGTCTTTAAGGCATATCCTCCAGAAAACGCCTCGATGTGTGACGTCTATCAATCGTTACGCATATTAGTCACCAGTGCTGTAAAAGAGGTGCGGCTGCGGCAGGCGCTGCAGGAGGCGCTTAAACAAGCTGAGGAAGCCAACCAATTGAAAAGCCAGTTCCTCTCTATGGTAAGCCATGAATTACGCACGCCCCTCAATTTAATTGTCGGGTTAAGTGAAATGGCTTTGCGTCGCCAGACTCGCAGTAAAAAGGCTTCTCTCGAAGCCACCCAAAAATACCTCGAACAAATCTATATCAGTGGTCAGCACCTGGACCGGTTGATACGTGATGTTCTCGACCTGGCCAGCAGCCAGGTAGGGCAAATGAAGCTTTTCTTTGAACCCCTGGACCTGGTGCCCATCCTCGAGGACGCGGCCTGCATGGCCGGACAGTTAGCCCAACAAAAAAATCTTACGCTCATCCTGGATATCGAGGAAAGCCTTCCACCCATCAACGGTGATAAGACCAGACTGCGCCAGGTACTGTTAAATTTACTCAGTAACGCCATAAAATTTACTGCCAGAGGCGAGGTATCCTTGACCGCTGCCTCATCCGGCTCGGACGTCCTCATCTCTATATCGGATACCGGACTAGGAATCCCTCCCGGAGAACAGGCCAAGATATTTGACGAATTCTACCAGGCGCCACATTCCTCCAGCCTGGGATACGGGGGGATGGGCCTGGGGTTGGCGATTACACGCCGTCTCATTGAGCTCCACCATGGGAGAATCTGGGTAGAATCCAGGGGAATTGAGGGTGACGGCTCATCATTCCATTTCACACTTCCGATCCTCGAGCAAACTCAACCAGTCAATAGCTCAAAAAAGCTCAACAGTGATGCAATTCTCGTCCTGACCGAAGACCCTGGGAAATCCCAGCCATTAACCTCCCAACTCATCGAGCATGGTTTTACGCTCCAGGTCATGAGATTGGACCAACAGGAACTCTACCTGACCAATATTTTAGCCACGCCTCCTGGAGCTGTGATCCTCGACCTCGCGCCTGCTTCGGAGCTTGGCTGGCAGATCATCAAGCAGTTAAAAGAAAATCCTGACACCCAGGATATCCCGGTTCTTTTCTACTCCCTGGTCGCCGATCAAGAGACGGGAGCGGTCATCGAATTCGACTACCTGCCAAAGCCTGTCAATGCTGAAACTTTATTGAATACACTAGAACGATACGGTTTGAAAGGTACTCCGGGAGGTAAACATTTCTCCGTTTTAATTATCGATGATGAACCCGGAATCCTGGATCTGCATGCCAGCATGATTCAAAGCCAGATCAAAACCTGTCGCGTCTTAACGGCCCCGGATGGCAGGCAAGGCCTGGAAACCATGCGCACCCAACGTCCAGACCTGGTCCTGCTCGATTTGATGATGCCAGAAATCGATGGCTTTACCGTGCTCAACCGGATGCAGGAGGAACAGATGCTCCGGAATATCCCGGTGATCATCCTGACTGCACAGTCCCTGACAGAAAAAGAGATGCTGAGGCTAAACCAGGGAGTGACTGCCGTCCTTGGTAAGGGATTATTTTCCCAAAAAGAGATGATGGTGCGCGTCGAGGCGATCCTATCTCGTTCTAAACGCCTGGGTTCGGAGTCGCAGCGCCTGGTCCAACGAGCCATGGCTTTTATCCACGCACAGTATTCACAATCCATCGCACGTGCGGATATCGCCAACCACCTGAGTGTAAACGAACAGTACCTGTCACGTTGTTTTAAAAATGAAATTGGCGTTGGGCCGATGACATACTTAAGCCGCTTTCGCATCGAGCGCGCCAAACGCCTGCTGGAAGGGGAGAATTTATCGATCACCCAAATTGCGCTGGCTGTGGGTCTCTCCAGCCAGTCTTATTTCAGCCGCATATTCCAGCGAGAGGCTGGTGTTTCCCCGTCCGACTATCGGAAAGGAATTCGTTCATCCCAGTAAGTCACAAAATTACATAACTTAGTTCCGGATGTAAATGACTGGAAATATGTCAGGGGGTATATTAGGGAGGTCGAATCTTGCTTTCACCCTGGTCATACCTCCTATGCCACACACCTGTTTGATTGCCGCCAACGATCCCTGGTTTATCCAATTGATCCGTGTCTATTCAGCGGAGTGCGGTCTGATCGCCGCAGAGGCATTTATCAGCCAGGATATTTTACCTGCCATCCATCACGAACACCCCTCCATCATCCTGCTGCAAGCCGATATCCCGGGACAGGTTCATGGCCAGGAGTTGGCCTGCTTGATCCGCAAGGATCCAGTAGCTCGCGGTATCCCTATCGTGATTTTTTATACACAGGCCGAATCGGTGAGTCCCGAGCTGGCAGAAATCGCATCTGCCAGCATCCAGGAACCGGTCAGCTTCGGAGCTTTCCAGGAGGCGTTAAGCAAAACGGGGATCCCTTTTGAAGGCAAAGAGGATTTATCCCGGATTGGAGGCGGCAACACCGCCAATCCACCTGCTTCTCATATTAAAAAACACCCCAAGAAAAAAAGAAAACCTGCCCAATGAAATCTATAAAACCTGAAAAACTACCCCGCTGGCGTGGTTTTAACCTGCTGGAAATGTTTACCACGCGCTCAACCGGTGATTTCCTCGAAGATGACTTCCGCTGGATTGTCGATTGGGGATTTAACTTTGTGCGCATCCCTGCCTGCTACACCCTCTGGATTCAGAACGATGACGCCTATCAGCTTGACGAGCCAATGTTGGAACGGATGGACCAGGTCGTTCGCTGGGGAGGCCAATATGGCATCCATGTTTGTATCAACTTCCACCGTGCCCCCGGCTATTCCGTCAACCCGGAGCGGATCGAACCTTACAACCTTTGGAAGGAAGAGGCTGCCCTGGATGCATTTTGCTTCCACTGGCAAACGTTTGCCCGGCGCTATAAAGGGATCTCATCCTCGAAACTAAGCTTCAACCTGGTGAACGAACCTGCGCGGTTCGATCCAAACATCATGTCCCGGCAGGACCACGAACGCGTGGTGCGCCGCACAGAGGCTGCCATCCACCAGGAAGACCCGGAGCGGTTGATCATCATCGATGGTTTCAATTGGGCGAATAATCCCTTCCCCGAGCTGGCCGATCTGCCGGTTGCCCAGAGCTGCCGTGCTTACCTGCCCATGGGGATCAGCCACTACCAGGCGCGTTGGGTTGGTGGTGAGAACTGGCCCGAACCCCATTGGCCAGGCAACCAGCCCGATGGGATTTACTGGAATCGACAGAAACTGGAGCAGCACTACCAGCAGTGGATTGACCTGGCTAAAGAAGGCGTGGGCGTCCATTGCGGCGAAGGAGGCGCATATTCGTTCACACCTCATCCAGTCGTGCTAAGCTGGTTTCGGGATGTCCTGGAAATTTTAACCTCCCACCAAATCGGATATGCCTTGTGGAACTTCCGGGGGGATTTTGGGATTTTAGACTCCGGGCGGAGAGATGTGACTTACGAAGATTGGTACGGTCACCAACTGGATCGGCAGTACCTGGCTCTATTGCAGGAATTTTAGATCAGGTGACCCTGTAGAGAGGATCGCCTTTACGCTCGAATGGTACAATAAATAGCTATTTTAAGCAGGGTGATTAAACAAGACTGGAGCATATGAATCGAATGAGTCAGAAATACCTGGAATATTCACTGGTAGAAGGTCATATTCATAACTGGTTGGTAGTGGGTCCGCACGCTTATCAAGAAGGGCAAGGGTTATGCCCCATGCCCATCCATCCCATCGAGAGGGATCCATTACAAATCGACGGGAGGGAATATCGTTGGAAATACTTCCGCTGTGAGGAAGACCATCTCACACATTTCACGACATATACAGCGACTCAGCAGTTCTTGAAAGCCTGGGCTTATTGCATCCTGAAAATCCCTGAGCCAGGAAAAGTGGTTTTGGTCGTGGAAACCTCTGGCCCCTTGACCATCTGGATGAACGATGAGGTAATCTTTCAACAAACCAATTCGACCGAGAAGGATAAACCACAACCGATTCCTGTCGACCTGGTTGAATCAAACGAAATTCTGGTAGAGCTGAGCGGAAGGGGAATTGGCGAATCTGCACTCAATTTTTCCCTGCGTATCAGTGAACCCGGTTCCGAGGAATTGTTACAAACCATAAAAATCCAGGTACCCACCAAAGCGCGTTTTCCTCACCGCTTCCAGGCGCTGGAAAAACTCCTTGAACATGCCTACCTGGAAGATATCGTGCACTGCCGCGGGGATCATTTCAACCTGCGCTGGAATGAGGATATTCGAGACGAATCGTTATGTGGCGTTTGCCATCCAGGATTCACAAGAACGCATCTACGTGGATGGGAAATACCCAGTCGATCCTGCAAACCCCCAAGATGTAGGGCATACTTATCGCCTCTACGAGCGACCCTATTGGGTCGCCTTGAGCGCGCCGGGCAGGGAATACTGGGAACAAGATCCTGCGTTACACACGACGCCTCCCCATTCACATCCTCGACACGGCTTACTCGCAGCAGTCTTACGGAAGCCCTTTCACTCGCCGCCAGGAAGCCCTGCAATCCGCCGCAAAATTTGAAAATATCTTCGGCATCCTGGCCAGGCTGGAAGTCGGGAAGCTAGATGAATTAAAGGTTGAAATCATCCAGGAGGCGATCGATCGTGCCAACCGGCACGCCCTTGGAAACGAAACCGACCTGATGGGGCTGTACATGCTGTTTCACCACCACCAGAACCATCCGGCCTTCCCTGAAAACCTGTGGGACAACCTGAAAACCTGCCTGATCGATTATGACTACAATCCAGCTCCCAATCGACAGGATGAGGCTGAATCCAGTCCCATTTTACGCCTGGCTGTAGTAATTCTTGCCGGGCAGAAATTCCCTGATGAAATCTTTGGCCAGACACGTAATCCTGGTACCTGGCACCGCCAACAGGCGGAAGCGCAGGCGCAGGCCTGGCTCGTTCAAAAAGGCCAGCTAGGATTCGGGCGTTGGAACGCGCACCAGGAATGGCCGGAGATATTCCTGGCGCTGGCTCAATTAAGCAGCCTGGCTGAAAACCAGGAGATCGCAGAACTGGCGGCCGTCCTGCTGGATAAAATGCTGTTTCTGCTGGCGGTCAATTCCTTTAAAGGTTCTTTTGGCGCCAGCCACGGGCGATCCGCAGCCAATGTATTGAAAAGCTCGCAACTAGAAGCTACCTCCGGGGTCAGCCGTATGCTCTGGGGTGTTGGTGTCTTCAATCACCACATCACGGGGACAGTTGGCCTTGCCTGCTCTGAATACGAATACCCTGCTTTTTACCATGCCCTGGCTAACCAGATTCCGGAGAGCTTCTTGCACCGTGAAACAATCGGTATTCCTGGCAATCTCGAAGCAGAGGCTGTGCACCTGGTGACTTATAAGACACCTGACTTCCAGCTTAGCTCCGTACAAGATTACGCCCCCGGCCTTCCCAACGGCCAAGAACATTTATGGCAAGCCACTTTCGGCCCGGAAGCCATTGTTTTTGTTAACCACCCGGCCTGCAGCAGCGAAGATCCGGCATATGCCCCAGGATTCTGGTTGGGCAACGCCAGCCGGCCGCGCATTGCCCAACGCAACGATCTCCTGGTGGCGATTTACAACCTGCCCGAACACGACCGGATGGGCTTCACCCACGCCTATTTCCCGCGCCCGAACTTTGACGATTTCTATTTTCGAGATCGTTGGGCGTTCCTGAGAAAGGGAGACGGCTACCTGGCGTTGACCGCTGCCCAGGGTACCCAGTTCCTGCGCCAGGGACAGTCTGCCTACCGCGAGCTGCGTTCGTATGGATTGCAGAATACCTGGATTGCCCAGTTGGGAAGCCAGAAGCAGGATGGCACTTTTGCCGATTTCGGGTACAAAGTCATGGCCTTAGAGCTGAGCTGGCTGCCCCAAGGCGTGCAAATGAAAACCCTGCGTAACGAAGAACTGCGGTTTGAATGGCAGGGACCGCTTCTGGTCAATGGGCAACCTGTATCATTAAAGGGTGAACGGCACATCGAGAATCCTTATTGCAGGGCTGAGCTCCCCGCACACGACATCCCGATTACCTACGAAGATGTACTCATGAAGCTGAGTTTTTAAGCAAATAATACCGTAGCGATTCATCTAGAATTATTTGAGGAGTATGTAGCGGATGCTGGAAACCGAAGTTATGTATCAAGCTGCGCGTGCCCGTTATCCTGAGCTGGCCGGAAAAGTGGCGATTATCACTGGTTCAGGGAAAGGGATCGGGAAAGGTATTGCTGTGCGCCTGGGGAAAGAAGGCATGAAAGTGGTCATCAATGCCCGTAGCACAGCAGATGTCGAACAAGTTACAGCCGAATTAACCACGCTGGGGATCACCGCCCTGGCAGTCACCGGGGATATCTCCAAACCTGGCGATATCCAACGGTTGGTCGATGAAACGGTCAATGCCTTTGGCAGCATCGATTTGGTAGTCAACAACGCGGCCAACCTGCACCGGGTGCCTTTCTTCGACGTCAGCGAAGAAATGTTCTCCAATGAGCTAGATACGAACGTGAAGGCGCCTTATCTCCTATCTTATAAAGCAGCGCAGATCATGCGTAAAGCCGGAAAAGGTTGCATCGTGCACATCAGCTCGGTTGGCGGATTGCGCGCCCATTTTCCTGGCCTGCCCTACGATGCTACCAAAGGCGCATTGGATGCCATGACGCGCGTGATGGGGATCGAATTAGCCCAGCACGGCATCCGCGTAAACGGGATCGCCCCCGGCGCGATTTATACCGAACATCGCAGGCCTCTTGATGATCCCAGGATGGTTGAATATGCCCGGCGCATCCCTTCGAACCGCTTGGGATTGCCCCTGGAAATTGGAGCCGCAGTGGCATTCCTGGCTTCGGATGATGCCGATTACATTATCGGCCAGACCATCTACGTCGATGGTGGCATCACTGCCCAGCTCCACCCACCGCAGTATCCGATTTAGAAAACCAGAAATATGGCTACAAATTTACATAAATAAGCAGGAAAGGCTACAATTTTACATAATTTGGTTTCTCGTGTATACGGTCTTTTTGCTGGCGTGTGTTATAAAAGGATGGAAGTGTCTTTGGTGATGAGGAGATTGCAGGTAATTCACGCGGTAATGCATTCAACCCAAGAGATTGTTCTGGGACAGAATATTGATTTCGTGAACCTGGTTTCTGTTCCGGGGGAAAATGAGGATATTCACCTACGCTTTAGACATTTTATTTTTCCCAACATTGGGAGGAAAGGAGCCGATCTCGTTTAAATACTTTTTACCTGATGTACCCTTGCGTAATTCAAATGTTTAACCCATATCAAATCATCCCAATATCCATTAGGAGAGAAGAACCATGAATAAAATTACCCGTAGAGAATTTCTACGCATTTCCGGCGCAGCCACGGCGGGAGCCTTCCTGGCCGCTTGCGGTGCCGAAGCAACGACCGCTCCTGAGGGCGAAGCCCCGGCTGAGGGTGAAGTTGCCGTAGAGGAAGCCCCAGAGGTCGAACGACCCAAGACCTTCCCGTTGGGTGATGTACCTCGCAACAAGACCCTGATTTACTACAACAACACCCCCTGCGCTGGAAACATGAACCCCCTGGCCAGCGGCTGGACCCACCAGAACGGCAATGCCATCCTGTTGGAGTACCCGGCTTTCTACAGCGTTATGGCCGACAAAGAAATCCTGTGGCAGGCTGAAAGCTACAAGTTCAACGAAGACGCCACCGAAATCACGGTCGTCTTCCGCAAGGGCATCAAGTGGAGCGACGGCACCCCCTTCACCGCCGGTGATGTCGCCTGGTCGATGGACCTGCACAAGCGTGTTGCGGGTTTGAACCGTGGTGGAACCGTTGCAGCCGAGGTGGAGACAGTCGAAGCGGTAGATGACACCACCCTCAAGGTGACCCTCAACCAGACCGACTGGCGCTTCTTCAGCAAGAGCATGTCCGCCCGCTATGACCTGGGCGATTACTACACCAACTTTGCACCCCAGGTCTGGAAAGAATTCCCGGAAGACGCACTCGCCAGCCAAATCGTTTTCGACGTTGCCAAAGGTTGGCCGATTACGACCTCCGCCTACGGCGCTGCCGAATCCACCGAGACCAACACCAAGTACGACCTGCGACCCACCTGGTGGGCGTTAGAGACCGGCCTAGTCAAGGAAGAACCCGCCCCGTGGCGCATCCTGCAGCTGCCCTTCACCAACGACACCACCGCCGCCCAGCTCCTGATCAACAAAGAAATCGATCACCCGCTGGACCTGCGCCCGCTGGTGGTTGGTAACATCCTCAACCAGGCAGAGCACCTGACCACGTACACCGGACGCAAACCGCCCTACGGTTATCTGGACTGGTGGCCGATCTCGGTGCAGTGCTGCACGATGAAGCCGCCCTTCGACAACCCGAAGGTGCGCTGGGCTGTAGCCTATGCCATCAACCAGCAGGCTGTCCTGGATATCGCCTGGTTCGGCGCTGGCACCGTCGCCAACTCGCCCTTCCCCAACTACCCCAAGCTGTTGGGGTACCTGGAAGGCATCAAGGACCTGACCGACCAGTACAACGTGCTTGAGTTCAACCTGGAGAAGAGCGCCCAGCTGATGACCGAAGCAGGCTGCACCAAGAACGCTGATGGCTTCTGGGCAATGGCTGACGGCACCGTGGTCGATGGCGACCTGTACGCGGGTGTGCCACTGTTTGGCGACCTCGCCCCTGTCGTCGCCGAACAGCTACGCACGGCTGGTTTCAAGTCCGAGCACAAGGCCCCACCCGATGTTTGGGCTGCCAAGGTCGATGGGCGTGCTTCCCTGTTCCTCTTTGGACACGGCGGCGCCACCTACGATCCTCTGGATACCTTCAACCTCTACAAATCGGTACCCTTGCCGATGGGCGAGCAGGACTGGAGCAACATCACCCGCTGGCAAAATGCGGACTTCCTGGCGCTACTGCAGGAAATGACCAACACCGCCATGGACGATCCGAAGATGAAGGACCTGTTCCGCAGCATGATGGAGATCTGGTACACCGAGCTGCCGGACGTCCCGCTGGTGCAGTGGTACCACCGCATTCCGGTCAACACCTGGTACTGGGACAACTGGCCGAATGAGGAAAACCCCTACATCAACACCGCCCTGTGGCACCAGACGATGTTGGTGGTTGTGATGGGTCTTAAGGCAACGAATAACGCCTAAGTTTTACTGACCCTACCATAAAAGAGTAACTTGATCGTTGTAGTTGGCCAGGGGGCCTATTCCATAGGTCCCCTGGTCAGCAAAATGGTGTTTTACAGGTTTACGACCTACTTGTCCCTGCTTGGGTGGCGAGTGAAATATTTTTATGCAATGGAGAAGATCCAATGCGCATGAATTATGTGATACGACGTGTTTTTTTTCTATTTTTGGTGATCTGGACAGCAGCCACCATCAATTTCATCCTGCCGCGCCTTTCTGGGCGGGATCCGATCAAGGAGCAAATGGGCCTGCAGATCGCCAGCCAGGGCCGTTCGAAAGCTGATGCCGATGCGATGGTCGCCAAGTACACCGCCCTCTTCGGCCTGGACAAGCCGCTGTGGCAGCAATACCTGACCTACATGAGCAACGTCCTGAGGTTGGATTTTGGTTACTCCATCAACCTCTATCCGCGTACGGTTGGTTCGATCATAGTTGGCCGCGGACGGCTCTCCATGCCCTTCCTGGTAGTGGCCATCGTCGTCTCTTTCCTGATGGGAGTTTTCCTGGGCGCTTTCCTGGGCTGGAACAAGACCCCACGCTGGCTGAGCAACATCTTGATCCCGCCCATGCTGGTATTTTCGTCCGTACCCCAGTTTTTGGTGGCCTTGATCCTGATATACTACGTTGCCTTCCGGGCTCAAGCGCTTCCCATGGGAATGGCCTTTGATTCCAATTTGACAGAAGATTTTAGCAGCATGACATTCTGGGCTTCTTATTGGGAGCATGCAATCCTGCCAATGCTAACCATTATCATCGTTGAAGCCTCCGGTTGGGCGCTGGGGATGCGCGCGATGATGGTCACGGTAGAAGGTGAAGACTATGCCACCTTTGCCGAAGCCAAGGGCTTGAAGACCGGGCGCATTTTTGTGCGTTACCTGATGCGCAACGCCATGCTGCCCTCGCTGACAGGCCTCGCGCTGCGCATCGGGTTTATCATCACCGGCGCAGCCATCGCCGAGACTTACTTCAATTACAACGGCATCGGGCAGACGTTGGGAACGGCGGTCGGCCAATTCGATTATTTCTTACTGTATGGCATCGTCATTATCATGGTCATGAGCATCGCGGTGGTCACCTTCATCATGGACATGATTTATCCAATCCTCGACCCGCGCATCTCCTACATGGCGCAGAGAGGCTAGACCCATGAGAAATTTTTTCAGCTACTTAAAGCGCAATCCTACCCTGGCCATCGGCGCGGGTATGTTGCTATTCCTAATCCTGTTTTCGACTGTCGGGCAGCTCTTTGTGGATACCGAGGATGCCTACAAACAGACGGCGGAAATCAACCAACCTCCCAGCCTTAAGCATCTATTTGGCACCGAATCGCAGGGTCGCGACCTCTTCACGATGATGGTCGTTGGCACCGGGAAAACCATGTTGATCGGCGCTATCGCCGGCGCCATCGGCCTGGGCCTGGGCATCGTGCTGGGTTTTATCGCCGGCTACGTCGGCGGGGTTCCGGACACGATCATCACTTCGATCATCGATATCTTCATGACCATCCCAAGCTTCCTGATCCTGATCCTGGTTGCCACCACCTTCAAAAGCATCACCCTGGGAGTGGTCAGCATGGGCTTGATCGTCGCAGTCGTCTCCTGGCCGGGGACGGCGCGCGCCATCCGCGCCCAGGTGCTGTCGATGCGCGAGCGCCCGTTCGTGATGATGGCCAAACTCTCCGGGATGAAGCCATTGGAGATTATCATGAAGGAGCTGGTGCCTAACCTGCTGCCCTTCCTGGTGATGAGCCTCTCCCAGGCCGTTTACGGTGGGATTATGGCTTCACTCGGATTGGAAGCCATCGGCATCGGCAGCCGGCGCGAGCCGACCATGGGCATGACCCTTTTCTATGTGCAGTACTACTCGGGTTTCCTGCTCGGTCTCTGGTGGTGGATCCTGGCGCCGGTGACGGTGATCATCATGACCTTGACCTCCCTGGTCTTAACCTCGATCGGGCTGGATGAGATTGCCAATCCCAGAGTAAGATCAAGGATCTAACATGACTGATTTGTTCACCAACCCCAACGAAGAAAAACCTGTCCTGGAAGTCAAAAACCTGCGGACGTACTTTTATGTCAAAGCTGGCACGGTCAAGGCTGTCGATGGCGTTAACTTCCATGTCAAACCAGGGATTAAGGCGGGACTGGTCGGAGAATCGGGCTCGGGCAAATCCAGCATCGCCCTCTCGATCCTACGTATGATCCGGCCTCCCGGCACGGTCCAGGGGCAAATCATCCTGGATGGCATCGACCTTTTAAGCCTTTCTAAGGAAGAGATGCGCCGGGCGCGCATGACCAAGCTGGCAATGATCCCGCAAGGCGCCATGAATATTCTGAACCCGGTCATGCGCGTCGAGAACCAGATCATGGATGCCCTGGCTGACCATGATATCCGGCTCAATAAAGCCGAACAAAAAGAGCGGGTCGCCCAGCTCCTGGACCTGGTGGAGTTGCCCGGCAACGTAGCCCGAATGTACCCGCACGAGCTGAGCGGCGGCATGAAACAACGCGTCTGCGTGGCGATTTCGATCTCATTAGGCCCAAAGTTCTTGATCGCCGATGAACCGACCAGCGCCCTGGATGTGGTCATTCAACGGCAGGTAATGGACACGATTACCGGCCTGGTGAAGGACCTCAACCTTTCGATGATCCTGATCGGGCACGACATGGGTCTGATGGCGCAAGCGGTCGACCGGCTGGCTGTGATGTACGCGGGAAAACTGGCGGAGGTTGGCGATGTTAAGCCTATGTTCACGGACCCGATGCACCCGTACACCCAGGCCTTGATTGAAAGCCTGCCCACCCTGGGGCCGCGGCGTGTTCTCGGGCTTACCCGGCATCCCGCCCTCCGTCATCAACCCACCTCCAGGCTGCCTCTTCAGCGCCCGCTGTCCCAAGGTGATGGCCGACATTTGCCCAATCCATGATCCACCATTTTTTGAAGTCAAGCCAGGCCGTTGGGTGGCCTGCCACCTTTACCCGGGAGGGTCATAAGCATGCCTGACCTGATTAAACTCAATAAAGTATCGAAACTGTTCGGGAGAAAAGACAACCCGACCGTCGCCCTGGATGATTTAACTTTTTCTATTGAGGAAAAATTTCCTCACACGATCACCGTTGCCGGCGAAAGCGGCAGCGGCAAAACCACCCTGATGATGCTCATCCTGGGGTTTTACGCACCCACGATTGGAGAGGTCCTGTTTGAAGGCAAGGATATCTGGAAGCTGGACAAAAAGGAAAAGGTCAATTTTCGCCGCAACGTCGCAAGCGATTTTCCAGGACCCCTTCGCGGTTTACAACCCCTTCTATAAAGTAGACAACCTGCTTTCCATCCCCATCAAAAATTTTAATATCGCCTCTAAACCCGATGAAGCCCGCGAGATCATGGAAAATGCCCTGCGGCGGGTCGGCTTGCGCCCGGAAGAGACCCTGGGTCGCTACCCGCACCAGCTCAGCGGTGGACAGCGCCAACGCATTGCGGTAGCCCGGGCGCTGATCCTGGAGCCCAAGCTGCTGGTGGCAGATGAACCCGTCTCGATGGTCGATGCCAGCCTGCGCGCCACGATCTTGAAAGAAATCCACGAGCTCAACAAGGACCTGGGCATCCCCATCCTTTACATCACCCACGACCTGACCACGGCATATCATGTCAGTGACTTTATCATGGTTTTCTACCACGGATCCGTGATGGAAGCCGGGATTACCGAGTGGCTGATCCGCGAACCTCAGCATCCCTACACCCAGCTATTGGTGAATTCGATCCCCTGGCCCGATCCAAACCAGAAATGGGGCGAGGCAGCAGAAGGCTCTTCCAAAGGCAGGACGGTTACCCTGCGCACCGGTTGTAAATTCGCCAACCGCTGTCCAAAGGTTTTCGATCGCTGTACCAAGGAAAGACCCGGGCTCTTCACAATTAATGAGAAGCACACGGCAGCTTGCTTCCTATACCAGGATTCGCCGTTGATGGAAAACGATGACCTGGGATTTTTGTTCCACGAGAGAAAAGTCTGATTTCCATCTGAATGTGTAAATCGATTGTGGCGGGTGGCAGGTGTGCCACCCGCCACAATTTGATCTCTTAACATTTTACTGGTAAACTTGTCCGGTGAATCGCGACCCGCGTTCACCAGATCCAACTAACAACAAGGCAAAGATGTCTGCTAAGAAAAAACGCAATATTTCCAGAGGCACCGCAAAACAATTACCAACCCAACAACCTGCGCAAGCACCTGGCATACCGGTTCTTTATATTCACCCTGCAAAGCAAGGGCAAAATTTTAAACATAGCGATACGATAGGCAGACCTTACGGATTGATCCCTGTCGGCTTGCCAGCCATCGCCAACCGGCTGCGACAAAAAGGGATCCCGGTCAAGGGGGTGAACCATTCAGTCGAGATGCAGTACAACCCAAGTTTTGATTTAAAAAAATGGCTGCTGCACCAGCGCGACGTGCGCGTGATCCTAATCGATCTCCACTGGTACGAACACTGCTATGGAGCCATCCAGACCGCGCAACTTTGCAAGCAGGTGCACCCACAAGCCTGGACGGTCCTGGGAGGGCTTTCTGCCTCGGGGTTTGCCCGCGAAATCCTTGAAAATTTCAAGGAAGTAGACCTGATTGTGCGCGGGGACGGCGAACAGCCCATCCTGCAGCTTGTGCAAGCCCTGTTAACCCTTCCTCCGGCTCCGCTGGCTGAGCCAGGTCTGGAGGCCATCCCAAACCTGACCTATCGTTTAAACGAAAAAGTGGTTGATAATCCCCTCGGTTATACAGCAACGACCGAAAACCTGGACGATCTTGATTTTGTCGACTTGAGTTTTCTCGAGCACGGAAAAGAATACGGTATTCACGAGTACATCGTGACCGATATTGAAAAATCGCGCCAGGCGCTGGTCACGAAACCCTTCCTGGGACGCTGGCTGACGACTGCTCGCGGCTGTAAATACGAATGCGCATATTGCGGCGGCTGCAAAAGCGCCCACCAGGTGCTGGCAGGGCGGAACGGGATCGTAACGCGCTCGCCGGAAAAAGTGGTAGAAGACATGGTCCGCCTGGAACAGGCTGGATATGTCCAAGCTTCACTGGCGTACGATATCGCTGAGTTAGGTCAAGATTACTGGAAAAACTTATTTTCACAGATGCGCAGCCGAGGTCTAAAGATTGGGCTATACAACGAGTTCTTCCAGATGCCTTCTGAAGAATTTATAGATGATCTGTGCATGACCGTCACCCACGAACATTCCTGCGTCGCTGTCAGCCCCTTGTCGGGAGATGAACGAGTACGGCGTTTGAACGGGAAGCATTACAGCAACGACCAGCTCTTTGACTTGCTGGAGCAGCTTCAACGCCACAAGATGTATCTTTTCGTATATTTTTCCTTAAATTTGCCCGGCGAGACAACCCGGACTTTTCTCCAGACCGTAGAGCTGGCGCGTGAAATTTTTTACTTCTACCCCAGCTCCCTCTTGAAAATCATCAACTCCGCCCACACGATTGATCCGTTATCACCGATGAACGAACGCTCCGACCAATATGGGGTGCAATCATCCATGAAAAGTTTCATGGATTTTTACCGGTACTGTGAAACCACCCAGGAGCAGAATCCAGATTCAAGATTTGGCCTTCACCGTGGATTCGATCTAAGCGTTCCTGAGACCCGTTCGCTGCCCACCATGGTTGCGCTGTGGGATCGCGAGCGAGAAGGGAAAGAAACAAGCTGGTGGCCGATTCCCCCGAGCTGGTAAAACCGATGGAAAAGGCATTGGTTTCCATAAAAAAAACCGGGAGAGCTTTCTTAACCAAAATTTTTATTCCCGGTTTGGTTGTCATCGCCCTGACTGGCCTGTCATTTTTGTTCTTCGGCCCGTTCTCCTCCCTGGCCTACAGCAACCGCTTGTTCCTGGTCGGAGTGGTGTTCATGGTGTTGGGAACTGCCGTGGTGTTTGCTCAAATGATCACGGGAAGGGGCAGCGAGATTTTCTTTGGCGGGAACAAAGACCGCCTGGATAGAGCTAAAAAATTCCTTAATTCAGGATTAGAAGAGCGGGAGATCAAAGAAAAAAGATATAATGTCGGAGGAATGCTGTGGCTGCTCGGGATTTTTTGCATCCTGGCATCAATGGCGGTTTCCTTTATCCCGCTATGAAAAATAAAACCAAAGGTTTAAAACGGAGAGTCAATGTATAAAAAGAAAACCTTGCTCCTGAGTTTCATGAGCATCCTGGTTGTCTTACTTTCTGCCTGCAGTGCAGAAAGCCGAGGCAGCCCTACCCCGACACCAGTGCCTGAAGTTGTTGAATATGAAAGATCGGTGTTTCCGGTTGAGATTGGCCCGATCACCGAAGAACAAAGCCTGATCGGCAATATCGTCCCATCGATACAAGATGAGCTGTTTTTCCGAACCTCTGGCTTTGTGACCCGGATGACCGTAAAAAACGGCGAGACTTTTAAGGAAGGTGATGTACTGGCGGAGATGCAGGTAGATGACCTGGTCAACCAGTTAGAACAAGCCCGCATCGATCTTGAGGTAGCCCAGGCTAATCTGGCAAAGACCAATGCAGAGACCGAATACGATATTTCCGCAGCCGAAGCCGATGTCAAGATTTTAGAAAAGGAAGTTGCCCTGGCTGAACTCGACCTGGCAAACACCTCTGGAAAAACACGCGATAAAGCCCAATTAAACCTGGATATCAAGAAAGAAGAACTTGCACTGGCTCAAAAGGCCTTAGCTCTATTAGCAGACAACTCCAATCCATACATGGAACAAGCCGTCAAAAGAAGCGAGCTGGCTGTCCAGCGCCTGGAATCTCTAATTGCCGAGAGGCAAATTATTGCCCCGTATGATGGGGTTTTACTGCGGAGTACAATTCGCACCGGTCAGCAGATCGAGGCCTACCAAGCCGCGCTGACTGTAGGCGATCCGACCCTACAGGTGATCCAGGTGGCCTTTGACTACGATCTCTCGACCGAACTGACCGAGGAAACGCCCGTTTACCTGCTGCTCAACGCTTCCGATGAAACCGGGCTTCCAACCAAATACCTGAAATTTTTTACGCCCGAACGCGGCGTGCAGAGTGTCAGCGAGACCGTCAATACAGACTACCTATATTTTTCACTGCCGGAAGATATGCCCTCAGACCAGATCACGACAACCCGCAACTACCCGCTCAAAGTGATCCTGGGGAGTAAAGATGCCGCCCTGCTGCTGCCACCAGCGGCAATCCGTTCGTATAAAGGATTGAATTTTGTGATCGTCTTTGATGGGACCACCCGGCGGCGGGTTGAAATCGAAGAGATTGGTTTGAGGTCCGACGATCGGTGGGAAGTTTACGGGGACTTGCAGGAAGGGGACCAGGTCCTGGGACCATGACACAGAAAACCAAAATAATGGATAAGGTAACTTTTCCATTATCTACCATCTATTCGATGCTGGTCGTCATCTTTAAACGTGTCCGGCACAACCTGGGTTTAAGCATCAGCGCCGTCCTGGGTATTGTAGCGATTCTGTCGATCGTGGTGGCAGTTCCAGTCTTTTCGCGCGCCATCTCGAGCGAAATCCTGCGCCAGGAGCTTGAAGAAAAAGCGCTCGAAACACGACGTGGGATCTTCAGCCTGCACCTGTATCATGTCAATACGGGGAGCGGGATGACGCTCGAAAATAACGCTGCGGTCAGCCAATTCATCCAGGAACGCTTTCCGGAGAACCTAGGATTAAAGCTGGACCAGATTTATGCGGAAATCCAGAGCAACAACCTGGACTTCCAGCCAGAGCAACCTACCGCAGCGAACTCTGACGATCCCTGGATGACGATGGCATTTTTTACGCTGGATAGATTTCAGGAAAATGCAGAGCTTGTTGAAGGAAGCTGGCCAACATCCAGCACTAACCCGTCAGAGCCCATCCAGGTAATGGTAACCGAGCAGGCGGCGAACGATTACCTGCTTTTTGTCGGAGATCGGTTCATCTCAGAAGACCTGGAGATTGAGATTGCCGGCATCTGGCGTCCGATCAACATCGAGCGGGGTGCCTGGTTCGACGACCCAGAGGTTGCCTACACCAATAAATTATGGGTTCCCCGGGAGGTTTACCAGGAAAGGATTGCGCCTGTATTATCTCGACCGATATTCTATTCTTCCTGGTACCTGGTGGCTGATGCGAATGAATTGGCATTCGCCAAAGCTCCAGGTTATGCGCGCGGCCTGGTACGCCTGGACTTGGAGTTGCGCAGGCTCGTATCGGGGATGGAATCGGATTATTCCCCCTACGAATTGCTGCAAACTTACCTGGAACGTTCAGAATCCCTGACAAACTTAATTTACGCGGTCAGCGGGCCTATGGTGATCATGGCATTATTGTTCATCGGCTTGACCGCATCCATCGCTATCCAGCAATATGCGCAGGAGACTGCCACGATGCGCGGGCGCGGCACAAGCTGGTACCAGATCGTAGGATTAAACTTACTTGAGAGCGGTGTTTTGATCCTGGTCTCCATTCCCATCTCCCTGTTGACAGGATGGCTGGCTGCCAGTGTGATCAGCAAAACCAGCTCATTTCTACATTTTTCCGACCGCGCCGGGATTCCATTTTCATTAAATGGCGTTTCGATCAGCTGGATTTTACTGGGCGCGGCGCTGGTGTTGGTCGCACGTTTCCTACCAATGCTGAGCATTTCGCGCACGACCATCGTCCGGGTCAAACAGGAACAGGCTCGAGCCACCCAAAAACCAGCCTGGCAACGTTTTTTCCTGGATTTCTTCTTGTTGATCCCTGGGATTTATGCCTTTGTTGTTTTAGGCGGACTGTACACTCCCGAGAGCTTCATGCCCAGGCTGCAGACTTCAGGTGGGCTGTACGGCGACCCTCTGTTGTTCGTGGCACCATCCTTATTTGGCATCGGGCTGTGCATGGTTTTCCTGCGTTTATTGCCAGTCTTGATTAAATTTCTTTCCAGGCTGGCAGAGCGCCTGCCAGGGGTTTGGGCTTACCTGGCTATCCAGCAAATTTCCAGGCGACCTCAAGATCACTCCGCGGCATTGCTCTTGATTATGATATCGCTTGGATTATCGATTTTTTCAGCCTCGACAGCAAAAACCCTCGATCAATGGCAGTATGATTCTGATATACTACGGTTCTGGGGGTGACCTCGCCGTCCATGAATATGCCATCCGAGGCGGTGACAATACAACCTTCAATTTAAACCTTGACTCTGGCGGCCCGACCATGAGCGAGTTAGACCTGAACAATATGGGGTACCTGTCCGATGAAGAACACTTGAAGCTACCAAGTGTGGTCGCGGCAACTCGGGTTGGTAAGTATGAAGGCAGTTATTCATACGGTGTAGGCGATCAGCCAGCGCTGATCATGGGTATCGACCGCCTAACCTATCCGTCTGCTGGTTTTTTCCGTGATGATTTTGCAGGTGAATCATTGGGTGGATTAATGAACCTTCTTGGTATGCAGCCCGATGGTGTACTCGTGCCATCCACACTGGCCGAGGAAAGCGGATTGGCAGTTGGCGACCGCATCCTGGTGAGTACCGACTTTATCGATGAGTCAACCGAAAACGAGATGACGATTGTCGGCTTATACGATTTTTTCCCAACCATCTATCCTTCTGGACGGCCCACTTTAATTACAAACCTGGAATCGATTTTTGAAAATCCCGATGCGGTCGTTGGCAACGATGTCTGGCTAAAGTTAAGAGAAAACGCCGATGTTGAATTCGTGCTCTACCAGATTCGGCAGATGATGGGGGGTGACTGGACAACGGCGGCGGTGCGCGGGGATGCCCTGAGGAATTACGCGGCATCTTTAAATTCTGAAGAACGCGTGGGCGTATTCGGGATCCTAAACGTAGGTTTTATCGTCACCGGTCTGATGCCTGGCATTGGTTTCGTGCTCTATTCCTATGCTGCCCTGCGCCGGCGGTTCATCCAGCTCGGTATCCTGCAGGCAATTGGGATGTCCGTCAAACAATTAATCGGCTACCTGACCCTCGAGCAGTTCCTGTTAATGGGCCTGGCTCTGGTTTGCGGAGCCCTGATTGGGGTGACGATCAGCTATCTCTTCGTCCCGCTGCTCCAGGTCAACGTGTCCAGCGGTGCCCCTGTACCCCCATTCGACGTTGTGATCGGCTGGGGCGAGTCATTGGGCCTCATCCTGGCTTTTGGCTTTGTGCTCGTGTTAACCATCCTGGGAACGATCCTCTACCTGCTGCGGATCAAAGTATTCCAGGCGGTCAAGATGGGTGAGTCGCTGTAAAGGTCTGACTATGCTTAATGAAACAAAACCCCTGATTACGTGTGAGAACCTGGTTAAGATTTACAAAGTAGCCGACCTCGAAGTGGTGGCGCTCCAGGGCCTGGATATGATTGTACCCAAAGGTGAGATGCTGGGTATAGTTGGCACTTCGGGATCCGGTAAGACCACCCTGATGAACATCCTGGGTGGCCTGGATCGCCCGTCCGCTGGTCGAATCCTCGTCGACGGGATCGACTTACTCAGCCTCTCCGAGTCTGCGTTGAACCAGTACCAACGGACCAAGGTCGGATTTGTCTGGCAGCAGACCGGTCGTAACTTAATTCCTTACCTGACAGCCATCGAAAACATTGAGTTCCCGATGACGATGGCTTATGTCACAAGCTCAAAACAAAAAAGGGAGTGGGCGGAGCATTTATTGAATGCCATCGGTCTCTACGAGCGACGCCACCATTACCTGACCCAGCTTTCCGGTGGCGAGCAGCAGCGAGTCGCCATCGCAGTCGCTTTGGCTAACATGCCCGTTCTCTTGCTGGGCGACGAGCCGACTGGAGAAGTCGACTCGACCACCGCCCAATCGATCATCGATACCTTTCGCCTCTTAAACCACGACTTGAATCTCACCACGATCATCGTCACCCACGATCCCCGCCTTGCCGGGCAGGTCGACCGGGTGGTTGCCATCCGCGACGGAAAAATCAGCACCGAGACCATCCGCCAGGTGAGTCAACTTGAGAAGGTCATGGTTGGCGAACACGGCACAGCCTCATCCGATATGCCCGTCCAGGAGACAACCTACCACGAATTTGTGGTTCTTGATTCGGCTGGGCGTCTGCAAATCCCAAAGGAGCTGCGTGAGCAATACGGAATCGCTAAACGCGCCCAAATGGAAACCACGGAAAATGGAATCGTGATCCGGCCGGTGGAAGGCGAACAGGTTACCGCTCTCAAACACCTTTCAATCGAGGAGCAAATCGGCCTGCTCTTCGAAGAACAGGTTCCCCAACAGAAAAAAGGCAGCCAGAAAAAACTTAAGAAATCGACACCATGAAAGTAGGCAGACCATGAAAATAGGCAGAATCCTGTGAGCGAAGAAAAAATCCAAGAAAACGATCCGCAAGGTTCAATCGTTGCACCTTTGAATGAGACCCCCGTTAACCCAGAAAGTCAGGCAGAGATTGCGTCCATAATCCGGGTGGAAGACGTAAGGCGCACCTATATCGTAGGCGCCAACCAGGTACAGGCTCTAAAAGGATTGAGCCTGGAAGTGCCAAAAGGTGTTCTGGGAGCCTTGAAAGGACGGTCTGGCTCTGGGAAAACCACATTACTCAACATCATCGGTGGCCTGGACCAACCGACTGGGGGCGAGGTAGAGCTTTTCGGCCAAAAGCTGTCGGACCTCAGTCCCGAACAACTGACCGACCTGCGCCGCCACCGGATCGGTTTTGTATTCCAATCCTTTGCGATCATGCCCAATTTCTCGGCGGTAGAAAACGTGGAGCTGATGCTGCGGATTGCAGGTTATAACAGCAACCGGCGAAAAATGGCCATGCGCAGCCTGGAAATTGTCGGCCTCGGTCCATGGGCGAACCATCGTCCCTGGGAGCTATCAGGTGGGCAGCAGCAGCGGGTTGCGATTGCGCGCGCCCTCTCTACCCACCCCGACTTGATCCTGGCTGACGAACCTACCGGAGAGCTCGATAGTGGAACCGGCAGGCAAATCCTGGCCTTGTTCCGATATATCGTCATCAAAGAGGGCATCACGATCCTGATGGCTACGCATGATCCTATGATTGAGGAGTATGCCCACGTTGTCTTTGAGCTGGTGGATGGACAGGTAATGAATACCCACTGGCCTGCAACATCAGCCTGAACCTTGTTCTTTCAGAAAACAAGAGTATAATTCCGCAAATCAAATTACCGCCAAATCATTCGAGCGGGGGATCCTTTTCTGGGGCGAATCGGGAAGCAATCAGCTAACCGTAGAGCCAGACTTCGGTTCGAGCCCGGCAGCTAACCTCGTAGGCGTTGAACGTCAAAGACCATTAAGGATTGGTCTCGAGGGCACATGTCTGCTGGGTTTTTTGTTTTTAAAGCAAAAAACCGAACCGAGGTAGTTTAATGGACACGAACGCATCATTGATAGCCAGCATTCCCACGAATGTCCTGTCGATTTTCGAGAAAAATGAAGGCTGGAAGCAAGAATTAAAACTCGCCCTGGCGACCGATCTAGCGCCGGACGGCTCGTTTGGCGAGCAGTGGCTCCTGGTAGATGACACCAACCTCCATGTAATTTCCCGCGAGAAGGGTGAAACCTGGGAGCGCTTTAACTTCCCCCTGGAGAAAATCGAAGACGCCCAAATCGAGCCCTGCGTCGGAAATGCGCTCCTGCGCGTAACCGTCGAACAAAAACAGCACAACCTGGTGCATTTTTCAAACGAGCAGACCGAGCGCTTTGCCCTGGCTGCTCATTACCTGCGCGAGCGGGTGGAGAAAGGCGTTGAAGTTTCCGCACCGGATTTTGCAAGCGAAGGGCAGCACTGCTTATCGTGCGGAAAACGCCTGCTCGATCCATCCTTGAAAGTGTGCCCAAGCTGCATCAAGCGCGGCCAGGTCATGCGCCGCCTTATTTACCTTGCGCGCCCTTATTGGAGGCAGACGGCTTTTAAATTTTTAATGATGTTCGGCCTGGTTTTCCTGGATTTACTGCCTCCCTACCTGACGCGCATCTTGATCGACCAGGTCCTGACCACGCAGGCGCACACGGAATGGCTGGCCTGGCTGGTTGGAGGTCTGCTTCTCATCCAAATATTCCGGGTGACCCTGGTCATAAACGACGCCTTATTAACCAACCGTATCAGCACCACGTTTACGGCCGGAGTGCGGGAGCAGATGTTTGCCCACTTGAAGAAGCTCTCCCAGGAATTCTACGACCGCAACGAGACCGGGCGTTTGATGACGCGGATCAACCAGGACACCGAAGAACTACAAGGTTTGATCAACCAGATGGCCGGCTTCATTATGAATATCGTGCTGGTTATCGGGATTGGGGTGGTCCTCTTTTCGATGGCGCCTTTCCTGGGTCTGTTCGTGCTCATCCCGGCGCCTTTCGTCCTGGTGGCCACCCTGTATTACCACCGCCGGATGAATCCACACTTCCGGCGTTATTGGATCTCCCGCTGGCGGTTGAACTCGATGCTGAACACCTTTCTCTCCGGCATCCAGGTTGTGAAGGCCTTCGGCCAGGATGACCAGGAAGAAGGGCGCTATCAGGACTTGAATCAAAACGCACTGGTCTCGCGCCTGCGCGTGGACCAGGCCTGGGCCGGTTTCTTCCCTCTGATCTCGTTTGCCTTCGGTGCAGGCGGCCTGCTTAATCTGGTATGTCGGCGGTAGGGCGGTCCTGGCTGAGTACATTACCCTTGGCACCCTGATGGCATTCCTCTCCTACCTGGGCATGTTTTACGGCCCTTTGTCGAACATGGCTTCCGTCAGCCAGGCGCTCAACCGCTTTACGACCATCTCCCAGAGAACATTCGAATTTTTAGATGAAGAACCCAAAGTACAACAGAAACCACAGAGCAAGAAGCTGCCTGAGGTGGATGGCAGCATTGAGTTCGATGGTGTGACTTTTGGTTATAATCCATTCTTCCCGGTTCTCAAAGGCGTCAGCTTCTGCATCGAGCCTGGGGAGCTCATCGGTGTGGTCGGCCCATCCGGCGCAGGAAAAACCACACTCGTTAACTTAATCTGCCGTTTTTACGATACGACCAGCGGTTCCGTGCGCATCGATGGCGTTGACGTTCGAGACATTGAGATGGACGAGTTGCGCAAGCACATCGGCATCGTCCTCCAGACGCCATTCCTGTTTAGCGGCTCGATTGCCCAGAACATTGCTTATGCCAGGCCGGAGGCTTCGCGCCAGGACATCATCCGCGCCGCCAAGGCAGCCAACGCCCACGAGTTCATCTCGAACCTGCCCGAAGGCTATGACACCATCGTCGGTGAAGGTGGGACGGGGCTCTCCGGCGGTGAACGCCAGCGCATCTCGATCTCGCGAGCGATCCTGCTCGATCCCAAGATCTTGATCTTGGATGAAGCCACCTCCTCGGTGGATACCGAAACCGAACGCCAGATCCAGAAGGCTTTGAATACCCTGGTCCAGGGCCGGACGACCATCGCCATCGCCCACCGCCTGTCAACATTGTATAACGCCGACCGCATCATAGCCCTGGAGCACGGGCGAATTGCCGAAATTGGCTCCCCCAACCAGCTCATCGAGCAGAAGGGTCTTTTCTACAATCTGGTACAAATCCAGTCGCAATTTGCCCGCCTGGATGGTGTACCTACCGTATGAGTGAAAAATTCAGGTAAAACATGGAAACTCCTCCGCCCCACGAAACCTTCGAGACGGTTCTCCTCGACCCGAAAAACTCTTCTTTTTGTTACGAGGGCGAGAACCTGACCTTCAGCGACAGCGACGGCAAATTCTACCCGCGCGTTTCCCTGCGACGCTGCTTTCCGCTTTCCTCAGAGAATACCAACATCGTGGTGCGAGTGCCGGATGCTGATCCCGAGCGCTCTCATGAGTTGGGAATGATCGAGGATATTGCTGACCTTGATGAAGGCTCTCGTGAAGCGATAGCGCGTGAGCTGCACCTATATTATGTCGTGCCTTCTATCCTGAGAATCCACAAAATCCGTGAGGAATTTGGCTTCCTGTACTGGACAGTAGAAACCGACCGGGGACCCAAAGAATTTGTCATTCGAGACAGCATCATCAGCTCCACCAGGCGAATTTCTCAAACTCGCTGGCTCATCATCGATATCAACCAATCGCGCTATGAAATCAATAATTTTGAGACACTAGACACAACCAGCCAAAACCTCTTGCGCCGGTACTTATTGTTATAATACCAGGGATGATTTTGCACCACCGGCTTTCGTTGAATCGTAAAAACAGGTCAACTCGCCAATCTATACCGGCGCAGACCTGTTTTTTGTTTAAGCCCGACCTCCCCCTCCAGCTTTATGGTAACATGAGTTAAAGATGAACGAGTCCCCTGACCTCTCCCGGAATGAAAAAATTAAAAAATACACTAAGGAAATATTTCTACTGTTTGTAAAAAAAATCCTTATTTTCGACTTAAATTTTAATCGCCTTAGTCGCCCTGTCATTTTTATTATGGGGTGAATTAACGGCAAATTCTTTCAGCGAGCGTTTGGTCATTGTCGGCCTGGTAGTCGCCTTGATCGGCGGTATCCTGGCAACCGGGCAGACCACTGGAGGCAGGAATTGGGGGCAGATGGTCGTGTCCAGGCAGCAAGCAGCCCTGCTGACGGATTTCAACATCGAAATTCGCCAGGATGTCGAAAAGAAGTTCTCACCGATCCTGCGTTTTTTCGTCGTCGGCATTGTTTGCTTCCTCGTCGGAATCCTCGTGCAAGTACTATTTGCATGATGAACTGGTGATTAACATGAACGGATCGTTTCTCAAGCCGCAATTCTAATAAAACCTGATACAGGAGAGGATCATGACAAAACCAATTACGATCACAGGATGTAAAAACATTTCTGGTCCAGACATCACGGACCGGGTACTCGCTTTATTGTCGTAAAAATCATTACATCGGAGCCGGGTCTATATGGCCTGGGCTGTGCAACCTTTACCCAGCGCTACCGCCCGGTTCATGCCGCGCTCGAGCACCACGTGATCCCATTTGTCATGGGCAAGGATGTATGCCGCGATCGAAGAAATTTTCCAGATGAACCTGGTCAACGGCTACTGGCGAAACGGTCCGGTGCTGAATAACGCCATTTCGGGCATCGACCAGGCCTTGTGGGATATCAAGGGCAAGATGGCGAACATGCCGGTTTATGATCTTGCTGGGTGGGAAAGTGCGCGAGAAGCCGCTGCTGTCTACACGCATGCCGATGGGCGCGATCCCCAGGAAGTGCTCGATAATGTGCGTAAATTCCAGGAGCAGGGCTACCACTACATCCGCGTCCAGATGGGCGGCTATGGCGGTAAAAGGCAGCATGCTCGTAAACCGGAAGGCGCGCTCGATGGGGCCTATTACGATCCGCGCGCGTACACCCGCAACATGCTGCAACATGATTGAGTATGTGCGCAGCCACGTGGGCGATGAAGTTGAACTGCTGCACGACGTTCACGAACGCCTGTCGCCAATCGACACGGTGAAGTTCGCCAAAGACGTTGAGCAGTATCAACCTCTTCTTTCCTCGAAGACTCGCTGGCTCCGGAAGACATCGAATAGTTCCGGCATATTCGCAATGTATGCGCAACGCCGATCGCCATGGGCGAATTGTTCAACAATCCGCGCGAATGGCGGCTGCTGATCGAAGAACGATTGATCGACTTCATGCGCATGCATGTCAGCCAGATGGGCGGGATCACGCCTGCGCGCAACGCGGCCATCCATGCCCAGATTTACGGAATCCGCACCGCCTGGCACGGTCCTGGCGACACCTCGCCGGTCGGGCATGCCGCAAACCTGCACCTGGATCTGTGGGCGCCGAATTTTGGCATCCAGGAATGGTGCCGCTTTGACAACCTGGTCTACGATATGTTCCCCGGTCTGCCGGTTGTCAAGCAACGGTTACATGTATCCGAACGATAAACCAGGATCTAGGGATTGAATTCGACGAAGCCCTGGCTGCCAAATACCCGCCCAGGGATGAGGTCGACTGGTGGACACAGACACGCCTGCCGGACGGGAGCCCGGCCCGACCATAAAAACGAATCACAGGAGAACCATGAAGCATTTTGTTTATTTCGGCACCTACACTGCAACCTCCCCTAAAGAACCCCACCGCAAGGAGGGCATCTATATTTACGAATATGACCCAGACCAGGGTTTCCTGACCTTTGCCTCCGCAACTTTAAATGTACAGAACCCTTCTTTCTTGGGGATTCACCCCAGCCGGCGTTTTCTCTACGCGGTCAATGAACTTCATCAAGGACAGGCCAGCGCCTTTGCCGTCGATCCAAACAACGGCGCTCTTACCTACCTGAACAGCCAGCCGACGGATGGGTCAGCGCCTTGTTATGTCAGCTTTGATCCGGAAGGGAAATGGCTGCTGGTGCCCAATTATGGCAACGGCACCCTGGCAGTCTTCCCTATCTTACCGGATGGAGAACTGGGTCCACATTCCGATTATGTCGTGCATAAAGGGTCAGGCCCAGAACATGGACGCCAGGAAAATGCCCATGCCCACTCGGTTCTGTTCGATCCTTCCGGCCAATTTGTGCTGGCAGCAGACCTTGGAATAGACCAGGTCCTGATCTACCGGCTGGATCGAAAACTTGGAAAATTAATGCCTCACCAGCCTGCATTCTTGAAAATGCCGGCCGGTGCAGGTCCGAGGCACATGGCTTTCCATCCTGGTGGAAAAATTCTCTATGTTGCCAACGAACTCAACAGCAGCGTGACTGCCTGCTCCTGGGATGCGGACCAGGGAAAGTTGGAAAGTCTGCAAACCCTGTCGACATTGCCTGCCGAATTTCAACAGTGGAACAGTGCCGCCGATATCCACATTACAGCCGACGGTCAATACCTGTACGTATCCAACCGTGGTCATCACAGCCTGGCTATCTACCGGGCAGCCCCAGACGGCATGCTGACATCCCTCGGACATGCCCCTTCCGGAGGCGAATGGCCCCGGAATTTTGCGATCCTTCCCCCCGGCGATCGCATCCTGGTCGCTAACGAGCATACCGATAATGCAGTGACCTATCGCATTGACGGCGCCAACGGCCAGCTCATCCCGACGGGCAGCCAGTATCGTGTTCCCAGACCGGTGTGCGTGCTGCCGGTAAATTTTCGTGATCTAACTGCCAAAGCGCCAGGCGTAACAGGCAGTATTTTTTATCTACAGGAGTAATATTAATGGAAGACCTCAATTTCCCACCCCCGACGGCTGAACCTCGCAAGCTGGACATCACCGACACCGAGCGCATCGAACGCTTCCGGATCGCCGGTTATGGCGGGAACGTTTCCGACTCGCTCTCGATGCTGGGTGTCATGAACACCGTTTTTTCCTCGCAGTTCAAACCGCTGCGCCAGGGGATGCAGCTCGTAGGCCGTGCTCTCCCGATTAAGTTGCATTCGCAAGTCGACCTCAATGCCTATCCTGAGCTCAAGAAACAGCAAGAAGAAGAATGGGAGCGTGCAGGCGGGCACCCACAGAAGCGCATGATGCGCGAAGTCGCCACGCAGCCATCCGGTTCGATCCTCTGCTTTGACTGCGGCGGCGACATGCAGCCGGCGCATTTCGGTGAAATGAGCTGCCAGCTTGCCTTCGCACATGGCTGCCGCGGTATGCTGCTGGCTGGCAACTGCCGCGACACGCAATATGTCCTAAAGATGCCCGATTTCCCCATTTACTCCTTTGGGACACGTCCCAATGCTTATGGCGGCTGGGTAGTCAAAGAAGTCAATGTTCCCATTTACCTGCCCGGGCATACGCACCACTACGTGCGTGTCGCTCCAGGCGATTTCATCTTTGGCGACAACGACGGCGTCCAGCTCATCCCGGCCCACCTGGTAGACGAGGTCCTGCTGCGTGTGGAAGCGATCTGGCGAAAGGAAAACGAAGAGCGCCAGCAGCTTGCTGCAGGGATGCCGATCGATGAGGTTTACAGTGTCTTTGGCGTGCTCTAGGAGGCACCTGTGATGCAGCTTGAGGAGCGCGTCGCTTTTGTCACCGGCGCAGGCTCAGGAATTGGCAGGGCTTCGGCGGTTCTACTGGCACAGGAGGGCGCCCGGGTTGGTATTATGGGCCGTCGCGAATCTGCACTGGCCGAGACGATTGAATGCATCGAAGCAGCCGGAGGCCAGGCTCTCCCAGTTGCCGGCGATGTCTCCAAAGCAGAAGACGTTCGCAATGCCATCGACCACCTGGTCAGTCACTGGGGCCGCCTGGACATCATCTTTGCCAACGCGGGTGTCAATGGACTCTGGGCTCCCGTGGAAGAAATCGAGCCGGAAGAATGGGACGAGGTCATCAACATCAACCTGCGTGGCACCTTCCTGACCGTTAAATACGCCGTGCCCTATCTGAAAAAGCAGGGTGGGTCCATCATCATCGATTCCTCGGTGAACGGGACACGCATGTTCAGCAACATGGGGTTTTCCGCCTATGCCACAACCAAAGGAGGGCAGGTTTCATTTGGAAAAATGCTGGCAGCAGAATTAGCCCGGTATAAAATTCGGGTCAACATCATCTGCCCCGGTGCCATCATCACCGACATCGGTCGCAATACCTATACCCGTAATTTCAGCCGGGTGCGCAAGCGCATCCATTACCTGGATGGGGCGATCCCCCTGACAGGCGGCAGGCCGGGAACGGCAGAACAGGTAGCCAGGCTGGTCCTATTCCTGGCTTCCGATGCATCAGATCATATCACGGGCACCGAAATCTGGATTGATGGTGGCGAGTCATTGATCGAAGGATAATGTTCAAACGGCAGCCTGTAAATACCTGGCTGCCGTTTGAACAAGCCGTTTTAGAGGAGAACTGGATGATCGATACTGAAAGGCTGCGCAGTCTAAAAGTGGCTGTCGACAATGAGGTTCGTGGTAACATCCTGCCATTTTGGATGGAAAAAACCATTGACCACGAGCGAGGCGGATTCCTGGGACACATCACCGCTGAAGGCACCGTCCTACCTGATGCCCCAAAAGGCGGGATCCTGGCATCCAGGATCCTGTGGACGTTCGCGCACGCCTATCACCTGTATGGTGAGGCGCAATACCTTCAAACAGCCCAACACGCCTTCAGATTCATCAAAAATCACCTCTGGGATGAGACGAATGGCGGGATCTATTGGGCTGTGGACGCCCAGGGAAAACCGCTCGACACCAAGAAGCATATCTATGCCCAATCCTTTGCACTGTATGGACTCTCGGAATACTACCGCTCCAGCCAGGACGAGGAAGCGCTGCACCTGGCGATCCGCCTATTTCAATTGATCGAGCAGAATGCCCACGATGGGGTGCACAAAGGCTACCTGGAAGCGTACGATGCCGAATGGAACCTGATCGTGGACTCCAGCCTGTCTTCGGGTGAAGAAATTGCGCCAAAATCGATGAACACACACCTGCACCTGATGGAGGCCTACACCAACCTGCTGCGCGCCTGGGACGATCCGTTGTTGCATCTTCGGCTCAGGGAGCTGATTGCAGTTTTTACCGACCACATCATCGATCCGGAAACGGCGCATTTCATCCTTTTCCTGGATGAAGCCTGGAAACCGCTCTCAAACATCATTTCCTTCGGTCACGACATCGAGGAAGCTGGCTCCTGGCGGAGGCGGCTGAAATCCTGGGAGATCGAGTGGTCATGGCACAGGTAAAGCTGGTCGCCTTGAAAATGGCGGAGGCAGTCTACCAGGAGGGCCTGGACTCGGATGGCGCCCTGATGTATGAAGCAGCCAACGGCGTAATCCATGGAGATTATAAAGATTGGTGGCCCCAGGCGGAATTGGTCGTCGGCTTTTTTAATGCATTCCAACTTTCAGAAAAGGAAAAATACCTGGAGGAAGCGCTTAAAAACTGGGAATGGATCGAGAGTTACCTGGTAGACCGCCAGCACGGGGAGTGGTTCTGGCGGCTCTCGCGCGACCGGGTGCCTGCAATGGAACCTCTGGTCGATTTCTGGAAATGCCCGTACCACAACAGCCGCTGTTGTTTTGAAATTCATGAACGACTGGAAAAATTTAAACTGTCGAAATAATCATTTTATAAAAAAGGGAGAGGGAAGCGTATGGCCAAGCACCAACAAGACTCTGTACAAGCCTGGGTGGAGAATCTTAGCCTGCCCACGTATCCTGCACTGGAAGCCGATCGAAATCCGATGTTTTTTGAAAACCGCAACATCCAGGGCGCTAAGGGAAATATCTACCCATCGCCTTTCACCGACCAGCTGACCAGTGAAAAGAAAGACCAGGTTTACAAAGCCGTTTACCTGGAAAACGAGTATATCCAGCTCATCATGCTTCCTGAAATCGGAGGCAGGATTTTCGCCGGCCTGGACAAGACGAACGGCTACGATTTTTTCTACCGGCATACGGTCATCAAACCAGCCCTGATCGGCGTCTACGGCCCGTGGATTTCAGGCGGCGTCGAGTTCAACTGGCCTCAGCACCACCGCCCCTCCACCTACTCCCCCGTCGATTTTACGATAGAAGTTCATCCCGATGGCAGCAAGACCGTCTGGCTGAGCGAGCACGATCCATTCGACCGCACCAAAGGCATGGTGGGCATCTGCCTTTACCCCGGGAAGGCGATCGTTGAGACCAAGGTGCGCCTGTTCAACCGCACTTCGATCCCGCACACCTTCTTGTGGTGGGAAAATGCCGGGGTACACATCAACGAACAGTATCAGGTGATCTTTCCCCCCGACGTGCATTGGACCGTTTACCACACGAAGGCCATGGTAAAACCATACCCCATCCTCAGTGGGGCATTCGGTCAGGGCGGAAAGTACGAGAATACCGATGTAAGCTGGTATGTTAATTCCCCGCTGCCGAACTCTTTTTTTGCCGGCGATTCCAGGTATGAATTCTTCGGTGGTTATGATCATTCCAGGAAAAGCGGGGTCGTGCACTTCGCGAACCGCCACATCGCGCCAGGCAAAAAGTTCTTCACCTGGGGGCATGGTCCCTTCGGCAATCGGTGGCAGCGCAACCTGATGGACGACGAAGGTGAGTACCTGGAGCTGATGGCCGGCGCGTATACCGATAACCAGCCAGATTTCTCCTGGATCATGCCCTACGAATCCCGAGCCTTCAGCCAGTTCTGGTACCCGGTCCAGGAAATCGGAGCGATGAAAAACGCCAATGCCGTGGCCGCGGTGAACCTGGAGCTCCGCAAGCCGGGCGCCTTCATCGGCGTGTACTCCACCGAAAAACTGGAAAAGGCAAAGATCGTCTTGTCTTCGCCTGAAAAGAAATGGTTCGAGCAAGAAGCAGACCTGGGACCTGGGCAGGCGTTTACAAAAGAAATTTCCTTGCCCGAAGGAGTGGTTGAGACCAGCCTGCTACTGCGCCTCATCGATGCAGACGGCGATGAGATCATCCGCTACACTCCCGAAGGCCCCTGGGACGGCCAGATGCCCGAACCCTACCAGGCGCCAGCCGTCCCGGAAGATGTTGCCTCCGTGGAAGAACTCTACCTGATCGGCCTGCACCTGGAACAGTATCGCCACCCGTTTAATTCCCCACTACCCTATTGGCAGGAGGCCCTGCGCAGAGATCCAGGTGATTCACGCACGCTGATCGCCCTGGGCAGGGACGCCTTCCGGCGCGGCGAGTTCGGAGAAAGCCGAGGATTACTTCCGGTCAGCCGTAAAACGCCTGACCAGCCGCAATTTTAACCCTTACGATGGGGAAGCGCATTACTTCTTGGGGTTGACCCTGCAGGCAAATAATAAACTGGATGAAGCCTACGATGTGCTGTATAAAGCCACCTGGAATTACGCCTGGCAGGCGGCTGCCTTTTACCGCCTTGCATTAATTGACACCCGGCGCGGCAACTACATCGCCGCCCTGGCACACCTGGAGCGCTCCCTGCAGACCAATTCGCAAAACACCAAAGTACGCTGCCTGAAATCCGCCATCCTGCGCCACCTGGCCCGGCTGGAAGAAGCCGAAGAGCTGATCATGGAAACAGTATCCCTGGATCCATTGGACACCTGGGCGCGCCACGAGTGGATGCTGATCGCGCGAGAATCCGGGAAGCCGCGGGTTGCCCAGCAGCGCCTGGATGAGCTCCACCGCATGATGCGCGGCGAAGTCCAGACTTACCTGGACGTCGCTCTGGATTACGCCAGCGCCGGGTTGTACGAAGATACCTTCCCTCTGGTAGGATTCATGGCCACCGACCCGACCCCTTACCCGATGGTGGCATATATCCTGGGATATTTCGCCAAGAAACTCGGGCAGGACAACCTTTGCAAAGACTGGTACAAGCGGGGCGCTGAAGCAGATCCGGAATATTGCTTTCCCTGGCGGCTCGAGGAAATGCAGGTCTTACAGGATGTGCTGATAGAGAATCCGCAAGACGGGCGCGCCCACTACTACCTGGGCAACCTCCTGTACGATAAGAAACACTACAGCCGGGCTGTCGAGCACTGGAAAGCAAGTGTTGCACTTGAACCAGGCTTTGCGATCCCCTGGCGCAACCTGGCCCTGGCAGCTTACAACCAGGATCATGATATCGATGCCGCCCTCGAGTATATCCACGAGGCATTCAGCGCCAATCCCAAAGACCCGCGCATCCTGCTGGAGTACGACCAGCTCCTCTACCGGAAAGCCTGCTCGCCGCAGGAACGCCTGGCGCACCTGGAAGAGAACCTGCCCCTGGTCGAAAAACGCGATGACCTGGTATCGCAGATGGTCATGCTGCACAACTGCAGTGGCCAGCCCGAGAAAGCCCTGGCGATCACCGCAAAACGCTCCTTCCATCCCTGGGAGGGCGGTGAAGGTTCGGTTGCCGAACATTACGCTAACGCCCACTGGATGCTCGGTCGCCAGGCGCTTGAGAAAGGCGATCCTGCCACTGCCCTGAACCATTTCAAGACTGGGATGGAGTTCCCGGACAACCTGGGTGAAGTCCTGTGGGAGTCCGAAACCATCCACCTGGTGTATTTCAGCGGGCTGGCATATGCAGCCCTGGGGGATGAGACGGCAGCCCGGCAAGCTTTGAAAAGGTCGTATCCATCCCTGGGGACCTTTCCCTGGTTGCCTATTACCGCGGCCTGGCCTTGAACCAGCTCGGGAGAAGCGTTGAAGCCAAAGCCGTACTGCAGGAGCTGCTCAAGAAAGCCTCAGAGCTGGCAGCAAACCCACCTGGATCGAATTACTTCTACTACGGCAATCCCAGCCCGGTATTCGAGGACGATCCGAAAAAGCTCCAGCACGTCCACTTCACCTTCCTGGCCGGTATGGCGCGCCAGGCGCTTGGCGATAAGATCGGGGCGCGCAGCGCGCTCGCCCAGGTGCTGGCTGTAGACCCAACCCGACTGATTGCGTATGAAGAATTCAAGCGCTTATAAAAACCTGCTAAGACAATCCCTGGTAAATGCCGTCCTGACCTGGACGGCATTTACCCTTTTCCTGGCCGCCTGTTCATCGCAGGCCAAAACGCCAAGCGCACAACCCACAGAAATATTGTTGTCGGCGACAGAGCTGCCTCCGACTCCCACTCCCTACATCGCCCGGTTGCAGGTTTTTCCTGACGAGCCTCTGCAGACTCTTAAGGACGTCGGCGGGGGTAATTTCATCCATCGCTACGGCGGAACCAACTCACCCCTGGATCCGGTCAGCCAGTTGAACATCGACACCCTCTCCCCCAGCATGGCCCGGGTGTCGATCGACCTGGACATCTGGGAACCCGAGAACGACAATGCCTCTGCGGTTGAGCTTAATCCGGCTGGCTTCAAGGATGAACCCGGCACGATCGTGCGCGATACTTTTGAATTTATCCAGACTTTTGAGCAGATGGGTGATGAGCAGGTTGTGATCGGCAGCGTCTGGTATGTGCCCGACTGGATGGTTGAGAATCCAGACGATGACACTGCCCGGCGCATCCCCCCAGAGCTGGTGCCCGAAGTCATCGAATCCCTGGCTGCCTGGATCCTCCATGCCAAAGAAGCTTATGGGGTAGATATTGATTACATATCATTTAACGAGGCCAACCTGGGCATCAACGTCCTGCTGAATGCCGATGATTACATCCCCTTGATCCGCCAGGCAGGAGAACGATTTACAGATCTGGGCATCCAGACCCGTTGGCTGTTGGGCGACTTTTCGAATGCTAAAGAAGGCAAGCCTTATGCAAGCGCGATTTATGCTGAACCCGCCATCCGGCAGTACCTGGGTCCGCTCTCATTCCACAGCTGGGATGCTACCACCGGCGATCCGTTCCTGGCTGCCATCGCCCAGTTTGCCGAAGAAAATGGGCTCGAAGTCTGGTGTACCGAAGGAGGCTGGAATCCCTCCCTCTGGCAGACCCCGGACGCCTTCCCCACCTTTTCAAATGCCCTCAACCAGGCAGTCGTTTACACTCGAGTGCTAAAAATGACCGGAGCAACCTCACTTTTATATTGGGAAATGATGGGAGGGGATTATTCATTAAACAATGGTAAAGAGCCATACCCAATCCTGTCTTTCCTGGATGGATTGAAAAGATATTTCCCTTCCGGAGCTCAGATCATGCGGACTTCTGAAGATGCTCAGAACCTGAAATTTACGGCTGCTCGCGCCGGCGAGGAATTAACCGTTTTGATGGTGAACCGCCTGCCAATACCAGAGGAAACTATCCTGCAGGGATTACCGGATGGCACCTACTACCTGGTGCGCTCTACGAAAGAAGCCATGAACCAGCTGGTCGAAACGTATGAGATCGAGGGGGGTACACTATCGTTGAACGTGTCTGCCTCGAGCATCAATTTTCTGACCACCCAACAACCTTAATCGGTTAAGTGTTGCTGGGGCTGCTACGCAGCCCCGGCAACAGTGATAACCATTTTTAGAAATAAGGAGATTAATTAGAAGGCGAAATTAATATGAAGGCGTAAACTGCATGGTTACGTCTTCTAGTTTTTCACCAACTACTTTGATGTTGTCAAGCTGGTTCGTGCCGAGACCCAGGCTGGCTGCAATGTTCAAATGGTTCTCGGCATTCACAAAGGGTGCATCGGGGTAATCGGCTGTCGGATCGAAACCCATCGCCGCCGTGGCCACTGCATCCGTGGCAACCACATCCTTGCCCGCAAAGAGCAAGCCGGGCTTGATTTGGGTCATCGCCGGGATCCAGGGGCCTTCCCCGGCTTCGGCTGTCCAGATGCCATCGATCACGCCCAGATGGATCGGCCTGGCGTTGTTCAGGTCGACGATTGCTCGCGGCAGGCGTTTGCGGGTCTCACCCGAGCGCCCGTGAATGGCTGAACGGTAGCGGTCGCCCGGGTTCATCTCGTAGAAGCGGTATGGCACCAAGCCTACCAGGTTTTTCATGGTGTGCGTAACCCCGGCAGTGTTGTGGCACTTCATCTTCGAGACCGAGACAAAGGCATCGATTTCTTGTAGGATGGGATTGAAAATCAGCTCCTCATAAATCATGGGATCGGTACCCGGGACAACATTGACAAAATCCGGGATAAGGATCGGCGTAATTTAAATCGATCAGCTCCGCGCCAATTTCCTTCGCCATGTCTTCGTAACCGTATACAGGCCAGGAGGCTTTCTCATATACCGCTTCAACAATATACACCTTGGTGACCCCAGAATCCATCAGGAGCTCAGCCGTCGCCCTTACGATCTCCGGATGGGTCAGGAAGCTTTCAATCTCGGGAATGCCTGGAAGCGGTTTGGTACTGGTTCCGCCGGTTAGATTCGTTTTAATGGCAACCCGGTTTCCATGCTCCAGGATGCTGCTGAGACCGCCGATCTGATCGAACATATTCTCCATTTGCTTGCGGATCAAGGCGCGATCGGTACGAATCCGCACGGGCAATGGCAACTTGAGGTCGCCCGGAGGCTGCGGGCTGCACGGAACTGGCGGAGCTATTATCCTGCGCTGAGTCAGGTTCTGTGGTCGATTGTTGACAGGATGCCAGCGCCAGCCCAGCAGCGGTAACCCCGGCGACCTTCAAGAAATCTCGGCGGGACATGGATTGAGGAGAATTCCCTGCATGGCTTAGGTGATTGCGTTTACAATGTGACATGATTGACTCCTGGATACTAATAAAAGTTTTTCTTGATTCTAACACAGGAAAAAGCTTGAAATGAGAGGCGCACTGTGAATACATCCGACCTTCTGGAACTAAAACGCTGGAATACCCCCACCATCTACAACGGCTGGGAACAGATCACTCACCATGACCCGGCTTGCCATGGTATCAACCTGGAAGAATGCTGCGATTACATGCCGCAGATGGGACCTATGGTAGGTTATGCAATAACGATCGTTATCGAGCCCAGCAATCCATCCCACAAGCTAAATAATCCAAAAGCCCTGGACACCTATTACCGTTACACAGCCTCCTTGGCAGGCCCAAAAATCGTGGTTGTGCAAGACCTGGATAAACCACGCGTGATCGGCTCTTTTTGGGGCGAGGTCAACAGCAACGTGCACCGTTCGCTGGGCTGTGTGGGCACGATCACCGACGGCGCCATCCGAGACCTGGACGAGATGACGAACGCCGGCTTCAAAGCCATCGCCCGCAGGTTGTGCGTGGGGCATGCCCACGTGTATCCAGTCCGCTGGGACTGCCCGGTGCAGGTGTTCGGCCAGGAAATCCTGCCCGGCCAACTGATCCATGCCGATAAGCACGGCTTCCTGGCCATCCCAAAAGAAGATGAGGCGAAATTATTGGAAGCCGCCTGTTTTATGGACAGCAACGAGTGCCAGACGGTGATCGCTGCCGCCCGCAATACGACTGGGAAATCCATCGAAACCATTCTCGAAGATCTTAGGCAAGCCAGGGAGTCATTTGGTGAAGCCGCGTACCTTAAATATAGGCAAAGAGGTGAATGATCGACAAAAAAATGAACTAAAAGTTTTGTTAAGAAATATGCAATTATTTAAGCGTATACTAAAATTTATATGATTTTTCGGTATAATCCCGATATGCTTTCTTGAGAGCACCACTCCATCCTGGAGGGCGCGTATGGAATTCTGGTATCAATGTGGAAAACTCATCGGCGAGACCTACCGCCATATTTTTATCCCAAAATTACAAATTAATGGGCTGGAAAACATCATACCCGGACCAAAAATTATCGTTGCGAATCACAGCTATGCCAGCGATGTTTTTATCATCCCCTGCATCGTCAAAGACCGCCTGCATTTCCTGGTTGAGGAAGAACTCCTTTCGATACCCTTTTTCGGCAAAATATTGACCTGGGCAGACCAGATCCCGGTAGCAGCCGGGCGCGGTCAGGAAGCCCTGGCTACCGCCTACGATCGCTTGAAGCAAGGTCATACGATCGTGATTTTTCCGGAAGGCCGGCTCAGTCACGGGAAAGAAGTCCAGCGCGCTCGCACTGGCGCCATCCACCTGGCCATGGAAAGCGGCTTTCCCCTGCTGCCTTTTGGGATATATACTCCCGAGCGCTACACCCATTCCTTCTCTCGGCAGCAATTTGGTAGAGAAACAACAGGGGGCTGGCAGTTTGGCGGCTCCAGCTTCGTGGCCATCGGCGAAGCCTGGCCGCTTTACCAGGATTTTAAGGACAGCGCCGGATTCCGGGCCTTTCGCCAGGCTGCCGACGACCTGCGGGCACGCCTTGAAAGGCTCGTTCAGCAGGCCAACGAGCTGGCGCAGAAATATTCCACCAAATAATCTCAGCGTCAGGAATGGACGCTTACCCCAACGCCGCATAATAGGCTTCGACGGCTGCACAGCCGTCAGGAATGGATCTTACCCCAATGCCGCATAATAGGCTTCCACGGCTGCATAATCAACGGTCGCATCCGCCTCTTTACCGATTTTTGCATACAGGCTCGCGACGGGCACGCATGTCGGCGAGTAAGATCGCCCGAGCGTGAACGGCAACCTGCTCTGCCACCTCAATGGGTACAACGACCACACCGTCGTCATCTGCGCCAACGATATCACCCGGGCGAACCTGCACGCCACCACAGCCGATTGGGACCTGGGTTTCAACCGCCTGGATGCGACCCGGGATGATCGTCCGGCCGCGCAGGCGGGCACAGATCGGAGTTCTTTGCAGCTCTAACTCGGCCGTATCCCGGCAGTAGCCGTCGGTTACGATCCCGGCGACGCCCCTGGAGACCAGGTCCAGGGTATTGGCAGACCCCCAAAAACCAACCTCACGCGCCCCGCCGCTGTCAGTGACGACCACGTGACCGGGCTGGATCAAGGGGTTTAAATCCACATGCGGCACCTGGGCAAACCAGATGCCGTGGGCGTTGACGATTTCTTCGGTCGTGTTTAATGTCCACATCGGCCGGTTGGCAGGCACGCAGCGGACGGTCAGCGCCGGTCCCCAAAATTTCATCCCCGACCAGATCGGCCGGATCTCCGGCGCCACCAGGTTGAGGTCAAAGTAGCCAATGCCATCCAGGGCATCGCTGACATCCACCACGCGTAAATATTGGTACAATTTTGAGATTTGAAAAGGATCATTTCCGGTCATTTCAGCCTTCCTTTCATGAGGTCAAAGCCAGCTCATCCTCCGGAACGAGCTGGCGCTGGATTGAATACAACCGCCAATACAGGCCTTGCTCCGCGAGCAGGGCTTCATGGGTGCCCATCTCAACGATCTGCTTGCCTTCGAGAACCACAATTACGTCCGCATTACGAACTGTAGAGAGGCGGTGGGCAATGATAAATGTCGTACGCCCGCGCATCAGCCGTTCGAGCGCCTGCTGGATTAACAGCTCGGTCTCAGTATCGACGGACGAGGTGGCTTCGTCGAGAATCAAAATCGGCGCATCTTTGAGCACGGCGCGTGCGATGGAAAGGCGCTGTTTCTGGCCGCCCGAGAGCTTGATGCCTCGCTCGCCGATCATCGTATCGTAGCCATTTTGCAATTCGATAATGAAATCGTGGGCATTGGCGACTTTAGCGGCGGCGATAATTTCCTGCTCCGAGGCGCCTGGGCGTCCGAACTGGATGTTTTCGCGCACCGTGCCGTGGAACAGGAACACGTCTTGGAGAACGATGCTGATCTGCTTGCGTAGATCGTCAAGGGTGATCGCCCGGATATCAGTCCCATCGAGCGTGATCGTTCCCTGGCAAACATCGTAGAATCGAGGGATCAGGCTGACCAACGTGGACTTGCCAACCCCGGTCGGACCCACCAGGGCAACGACGGTCTTTTCAGGAACGTCCAGGTTGATATTTTCAAGGACTGAAACATCGCTATTATAGTGAAAGCAAACATCCTTAAATTGGATCGCTCCCAGGACACGACCGCCGATCTTCCTGATGCCTTCATCCGACTGCGCTTCGGGCACTTCAACCAGCAATTCGCCGACCCTATCTGCACCCGCCAGCGAACCCTGGATGGCTTCCCAGGCATTGCTCAAGCCGCGCACAGGCTGGTAGAACAGCTCCAGGTACAAGAAAAAAGCGACCAGGTCTTCCACGGGTAAGGTTCCTTCAAGGGCCAGCCTGCCACCAAAGAAGATCACAATCAAAACGCCAAGAGAAGAGGTGAAGTCCACGAACGGCTGGAAAGTCGCCATGAGTTTAAGCGCACTTAACAAGGAGTTCCGGTATCGGTCGATTTTATCGGCGATGCGCAACTTCTCGGTGTCCTCGCGGGTAAAGGCTTTGATCTCACGGATCCCCTGCAGGTTGTCGTTCAACATGGCATTCAAATCCCCCAGCTCCTTTTGGCGTTCGCGAAAAGCCGGGCGCACCCGGGCTGCATAGATTTTTAACGAGACCACCACAAAGGGGATTGGGATCATACTGATCAAAGTCAGCTGCCAGTTCAGTGTGAACAAAACAGCACTGACACCGACCAGTGTGATCACGTTGACCAGCACATCGGGGATGGCATGCGAGATGAGCTGTTCGAACAGGTCAGAGTTGTTAATGACCCTGGACATCAGCTGTCCGGTCTGCTTGTCCTCATAAAAACGCAGCGAGAGCCGTTGCAGGTGCTCGTAGATGTGCTTGCGGACGTCAGCAACCACCCCCCAGCCTGCCACGTGTGCCATGTAGCTGCGCAGGAACTGCAGTCCAGCCCTAACCAGGTAAATGAGCAACACCAGGACGGACAGGCGCGTAATGGTAGCAATCGCCTGCTCAGTGGCTTCGTTTCCCGTTACCATACCAACCAATATTTTAATAATCCAGGGAATAATTAACTGCACGGCCACCAGCAGCAGCATGCTGACCACGGTAACCAAAAGAAACACCCAATACTTCCGGGCGTAGGTAAAAACGAGCTGTAATGGTTTCAAAATGGAATTCCTTAAGTTTGAGATAACGCCGGGTACCGACTTTTCTTTAATTGTAACATCATTCAAACTCTGTTATCATCTCCCCATGAACCAATCCCGAACCCTTTCCCAGAAAATAACCAATGCCTTCGAGTTTGCCCAGGAACAAGTCTGGGACCTGGGAGAGCGCCACCCGAATTTTTACCCAATGTACACTCAAAACGGCAGGTGGAAACATGCCGGCGAAAGCTGGACGCACTGGTGCGATGGCTTCCTGCCCGGGATGATGTGGATTTTTTACGCTCGAACCGGGCAACAACGCTGGCTGGAGCGCGCCATCCCCTATACCCGCGCCCTGGAAACCAGGAAATTCGACCGGAACGTTCATGACCTGGGCTTTATTTTCTGGTCAACCTACAAACGCTGGTACGACCTGACCGCTGAACCAGCACTGAACGAGGTCGTGATCAGCGCCGGCCAGACACTGGGAATGCGCTTCATGGATAAAGGCGGTTACCTGTGCTCGTTTATCGGACCGCAGTCCCTGTTCATCGATATCATGATGAACGTCGGGATCATTTTTTACGCAGCGTTGCAAACCGGCGATAAAACCCTGCTCCAAAAAGCCCACCGTCACTGCCTGACCACCCGCCGCTGCCTGGTGCGCGGGGATGGCAGCACCGCCCATGAAGGCATCTTCGACCTGGAAACCGGTGAATTCCTGCACCAATCTACCCACCAGGGCTGGCGCGGCGACTCAGCCTGGGTGCGCGGCCTGGCCTGGTCGTTATACGGTTTTTCGACCGCCTATGCCCTGACCGGGCAGCCCAAATACCTGGCGACGGCGCAGAACTGCGCAGATTTTTACCTGGAGCACACCTCATTTGAACCTGAGGCGCCTTTTGGGCCAGGCATCCCACCGAACGATTTCGATGATCCTCAACCTGCCCTGCCTGAGAGTTCCGCGGCGGCCATCGCTGCCAGCGGGCTGCTGGACCTGGCACCCCTGGTTGCAGACCCGGATCGCAGCCAGGTCTACCGGGAAGCCGCCCTGACCATCCTGGACACACTGTGCGGACCACGCTACCTGGCAAAAGGCCAGCCAGGCTGGGAAGGCATCTTGATGCATGGCATTTACCATCTCAACAAAAGCCTGGGTGTGGACGAAAGCGTCATGTGGGGGGAGTATTTCTTCGTCGAAGCCATGTCAAAGGCCATGAAAATTCTGGAGGAAGCATGAATTCACGCAGAACTGCACTCGTCACCGGGAGCAGCCGCGGCATCGGCCGCGCCATTGCCATCGACCTGGCACAAAACGGCTGGGACATCGTCTTGAACTACCGCGCAGACGAAGAAGCTGCCCAAGAAACCGCCCAGGCGATCGTCGAAGCCGGCGCCTCTGCCCTGCTCATCCAGGCTGACGTCGGACAGATCGACCAGCACTCACTCCTGCTCGAACGCATCCGCACCGAATACGGCAGGCTTGACCTGCTGGTCAACAACGCTGGTATGGGACCACGCCAGAGAGTTGATCTTCTTAAAGTCAGCCAGGCGAGTTACGACGAGGTCCTGGCCGTCAACCTGAAAGGCCCTTTTTTCCTGACCCAGGCCGTTGCGGAGTGGATGCTCAAACTCATCCAGTCAGGCGCTATCCCCGGGGCGAAAATTATCAACATAGGCTCGATCAGCGCCTACACGGCCAGCATCGAGCGCTCAGAATACTGCATCTCCAAAGCCGGGCTGGGCATGCTGACCGCATTGTTCGCGGCGCGCCTGGCAGACCATGGCATCCAGGTCTACGAAATCCGCCCTGGCATCATTGAAACCGAGATGACCCAGCGCGCTAAAGGGAAATATGACCGCCTGATCGGTGAAGGCCTGACCCCCATCCGCCGCTGGGGGCAGCCGGAGGACGTCGCCCGGGCAGTGACCGCGGTCGCTGCAGGCGCCCTGGCGTTCTCGACCGGCGAAGTAATCAACGTGGATGGAGGTTTTCATCTAAAACGCTTATGAACGAAACGAAAAAAAAGTACCGCGCGGTCGCCCAATTACGCAGTCCGGCCCAATTCCAGGAGTACCAAAAACGCCTCGGCATCGATTTACCCTTCGATGAGATTCTTGAGAACGGCGAGGCTGCCCCTCTGGCACAGCCATACACACTTAAGGATGGCTTCCGCATCGGCAACCGCTTCTGCACTCACCCCATGGAAGGCTGGGATGGCACTACCGATGGGCTGCCAAGCGAGTACACCTTTCGGCGCTGGAGGCACTTTGGCCAGAGCGGCGCCAAGCTCATCTGGGGCGGTGAAGCCGCAGCTGTCCGCCCGGACGGGCGTGCCAATCCTAACCAGCTCATGATCGTCGAAGCCAACCTGCCGGCTTTCGTTATTCTGCGCCAGGCACTTGTTGAGGAACACGTCAAGGCTTTCCAAAAAAGCGATGACCTGCTGATCGGCTTGCAGCTCACGCATTCCGGGCGTTTTGCGCGTCCCAATCGCAAGGATAAGCTGGAACCGGTAATCGCTTACCATCACCCTTACCTGGATCGCAAATTTGGTATCCCAGACGATTACCCAATCATCAGCGACCGCGAGCTGGAAACCCTTGCCGGGGAGTTCGTGACGGCTGCAGCCCTGGCCGCTCAGGCAGGATTCCAATTCGTTGACGTCAAGCACTGCCACGGCTACCTCGGGCACGAGCTGCTGAGCGCCTACACCCGTCCCGGTGATTTTGGCGGCAGCTTTGAAAACCGCACGCGCTTCCTGCGCCTGGTGGTGGACGGCATCCATAGAAAAGCGCCCGGCTTGCGCATCGGTGTACGCCTGAGTGCTTTTGACACTCGCTGCCCTACGAGAAAGACGCCTCTTCAGGGGTGGGCATCCCAGCCGTTCCTCCCGAATATGGCTTTGCCTTCGGAGCCAACTCCCAGGATGCGCGCCAGCTCGCCCTGGACGAAACCCACCGCTTTCTGGATTTATTAAAGGAATTTGGGGTCGAGCTGGTCAACCTCACCGCTGGCAGCCCGTACTACAACCCGCACATCCAGCGCCCGGCGTTCTTTCCACCCTCAGACGGTTATCTACCGCCGGAGGATCCCCTGGTCGGGGTGGCGCGCCAGGTCCAGGCCACCCGGGAATTAAAAGCCCACGCTCCGGGCTTGCTGGTCGTGGGCACTGCCTACAGCTACCTGCAGGAATGGCTGCCGCAGGTTGCCCAGGCGGCTGTGCGCTCGGGCGCCGTGGACTTCGTCGGGCTTGGCCGAATGCTGCTTTCCTATTGGGACTTCCCGGCTGACGTGCTTGCAGGTCGCCCGCTCGATCGCAAGCGCCTCTGCAGAACCTTCAGCGATTGCACAACCGCGCCCAGGCAAGGCCTGGTCTCTGGGCTGCTATCCCCTGGACGTCTATTATAAAGCGCTACCCCAGCCGATCAAGAATTAGACTAATTCAGATACCCCAGCCAGCGGTTCTGGCATTGGATCATCGTCTGCAGGGTCTGCTCGGCAGAGCGCACACTCGTCACCATCGGATCAACCAGGAGCGCCTGTAGGGCAGCCGCTTTAGAGTGTGTCAGTACCGCCTCGGCAGTCAGATCGTGCACTGCATACTGGTTAAGCAGCAGTCCACCCATCCCGCCGCGGAAGCGCCCCAGGGGAATGCCACGGATGCCGTTGCCATCGACCAGGGCCGGAACCTCAACCACGATGTCGCCGGGCAGGTTATCGATCAGACCTTCGTTGGGGATGTTGACTGCCAGCTCCTCGTGAGCAGCACCCGTTACCAGTCCCTCCATGAGCTGGACTACGTTCCAGCTTTCACCAGCGCCCTGGATCAGGCGCTCTTCTGAGATCTGTTGGGAACACCAGAACTTATAAGCCCGGTAGAAATCCAGGATGCCCTGCAGGTCGGCAACATCGTATGCCCAGTGGATGTACTCACCAAAATGGCTGTCCGTCGTGATCGGCAGGTAGCCAAACTTCTCTAAAATGACTTTGAAGACGCCCCTCTCCGCCCATGCCTTGTGTTCGAACGTCGCCTGTATCTCCGGCGACATGCCTTCTGTCGCCCACCACAGGAGGTTTTTCTGGTTTTCAAAGTAGGCAGGTGCTTTTCGCAGCACGTCCGGATAAGCATCCTGGCTTGAATCTCTGTACGAGACTGATTTGAGGACACTAAAGTGGTTGAGACCACCAGCCCGGAAAGCCAGGTTTGAAAGCGGTGTGCCCAGGATTTGGGGAAGGTGCTCGGGTAGCGAAGCAATTTCATGACACAGCCCGACCAGCTTCAGGTCCGGAAACTTGCGGTGGACAGTCGTGCAGATACGGCTCATGGGATTGCTGAAATTAAGCACCCAGGCGTCCGGGCAGATGCGCAGGATATCCTCGCAAATATCGAGGATAGGTGGGATGATTCTCAGGGAATGAAACAGGCCTCCAGGACCGCCATTCTCCCCATACACCTGGCGGATGCCAAACTGCAAGGGGATCATCCAATCCTGGTCCCACAGCTCAAAGCGGTTCCCAACCTCGATCGAATTGACACAGAAGGTCGCCCCCTGTAAAGCATCCGGGCGGATGGTGGTGGCGCTCAGTTCGAACGGCAGCCCCTTCTTTGCCAGGTAGCTACGTCCAAAGGTCTCGACCCGCTGCAGGGCAGCCGGGTTGATGTCGTGCAAGCAGATTTCACTCCCAGCAAAGACTGGGCTGCGGAAGAGGTCGCCCAGGGTGCTCAAACCAAAGTTCGTGCTGCCTGCCCCAATTAAAACGATTTTTTGTTTCATAAATGACTCCCTTGTATTTGAGTTATCCCATTACCATTTTTATGGTGATAAGGATCGATCCAGAATGCCCCCAGGCGGCAGAAATCGACCAGCGCCGCCATCACCCCCAATCCCGGCACCAGGCGCGCCTCCAGGGACTCGTCTGCGAATAAGAAGTAAGTGGTGGGCAGGCGTAATGGCTCGTATGCCTGGTATGCCAGATCGATCACGTCTGCCAGTCCCAGGGCGTCCTCTGTCACCATCAGCGTCCGGGCAGCTTCGGCGTCTTCATCCTCTGAAATCAATGGGACACCAAGGTACGTGCCAGCCAGCCAGGACGAATGGATCAGTCCCTGGCCTGGATAGACCGGGCTATATGATCTCCAGCCATAAGATTCGGCCAGGAGTATCACCCCTGTCCACGTGGCATGGGTAAGCGCCAGTGTCTTCGCCGGTTTTTTCTGGTTCGTGAAACAATAACTCACAACAATCTCCTCAACAACCGCACAATTATAAACGACCCGCCTGCACTTTCCAGAACTGATATACTAAGCAAAAAGGGATCAATATGCAAAGCATCACCAAAACCATCGTCCCAGCAGCAACCATCGAGCATATCGTTAAGCACGTCCTGGGCAGCCAGGTTACCGTCAGCGAAATCAACGAGCTAACCGAAGGCTTTTACAACAGCGCCTACCAGATTAACTGCTCTGATGGGTGTAAAATTGTCGTAAAAATCGCCCCACCCGACAACATCCCCATCCTGAGATACGAAAAAAACATCCTGCAAGCGGAAGTGGACGTCATGCGCCTGGTGAAAGCCCGCACAGAAATGCCCGTGCCCGCCATCCTGTACCACGACGCCAGCCGGACGCTACTGCCCAGCCCGTATTACCTGATGGAATACGTGGAAGGCGTGCTCTACCACAAGCTGCGCCCTGAGCTGACCCAGCAGGAGCAGGCCAGGCTGGACCGGCGGATTGGCGTCCTGCTCAGACAGATGAACACCATCACCGGCGAGAATTTCGGATACTTCGCCCAGCCAGAAACCCGACAGCACAGTTGGAAAGAATCCTTTAAATCGATGCTGTCCTGTGTCATCGACGATGGAATCGCTGCCCGGGTGGAGCTGGCGATGTCCAAGGATGAAATTCTAGAGCGTCTGGAATCCTTCTTTCCCACCCTGGACGAGGTGACCGTGCCCCAGCTCATCCATTGGGACCTGTGGGACGGTAATATTTTCGTCGACCCGGCCAGCAAGACCATCACGGGCATCATCGATTTCGAACGCTCCCTGTGGGCTGACCCGTTGATGGAAGTCAACTTCGGGGCATTCGGCGAAAATCCGGAATTTAACAAAGGTTATGGAATTGCATTGCCCCTGTCGGAGACCCAGTCGATCCGCCGCATTCTTTATAACATTTACCTGTTCCTGATCATGGTGATTGAATGCACCTACCGCCACTATCCGACACAAGACCAGGAGAACTGGGCGCGCGTTCAACTGCAGAACCAGTTTCAGAAATTAGAAGAAACGGTTTTAGGTCGATAACGCGATCCTGGCTCAAGACGAAACGAAAACCCAAAACGGGTATAATTGGCTTTTGCATAAACTACCCAAATAGGTAAGGAACCATGACCTGGACAAGTATCACTCCAATCATCCTGTGGGCCGTGATCGTCACCCCACTGACCATCCTCATCTGGTGGAAACCACCCACCATCAAACTCAACGGCATCCTCGCCATCGTTGGATACGCCCTCTTCAACCTGCTGGCATACTGGATCATCAACTGGGCGATCCTGTATTATTACCTGCGCTTTGCAACCCTCATCCTGATCCTGCTGGTCAGCCTGCGCATCATCGGCGAGCTCAGCAAGCGCCCCTTCTTTCCGAAAACGAAGGGACCCATTGCCGGGGCTACTGCCCTCTTTGTTGCGGTCATCCTGCTGGGATTCATCGCCTACTCGGTGATCCGTTCGTTTTTCCGCACAAGCGAGCAGGTCTTGCTCTTCTTCCCGCTGCGGACTGGACTTTACGTTGTGTCCAACGCAGGCAACAGCCTGGAAGGCAGCAGCGCCAGCAACAACCATTACAAAAGTTGGCCTGGCAGCCAGGTGATCGGATCCGAATCCCAGGCCCTGGCAGCGGACGTGGTAGAAATTAATATCGGCGGCCTGATGACCAACGAAGTCCGGGTCCTGCCGCAGTCGCGTTTCGATTACCAAATATTCACCGAAGACGTACACAGCCCGTGCTATAGCGAGATTATTTACGTTGAAAACGGGCACCCGGACGCCGACCTGAGCGACGGACGTACTTTGTCCGCGAGACATCAGGACTCGGCAACTACGTGGTGATGAAGTGCATCGACTTTTACATCACCATCGGCAATCTAAAAAACAACAGCATCCTGGTGAAAGTTGGCGATCGCACGAGCCTGAACACTACGATAGGGCAGGTTGGCAGCTCCGGCGAATACCCGATCCCGCACCTGCATATTCACGCCACCCAGGGCGGGTGGAAAGATGGCGAGGGCACCCCGGTGTCAATGATCTTCGACGGCGCCTTTGCCATCAACAATTTTCTGACCCGGAACAAAATGGTCCTACGTTAAGTTACCCCGTGAAACGGCGCATTCGGTTAAATTTTGAGTTCGCGGCGCTCTTGCTGATCCTGGGTGTCATGAACATCCCGCTGCTGGCCGGGAAAATCCAACCCTACCGGGATACCTTCACCGCGCCGTTCCAGGAATTCTCCATCGTCTATGACGAGGTGCGCTTCAATAACCAGCTCCCGTTCTGGCTGCCAACGTCCAGCTACGGCATCCCTGATTATTTTGCGGTTCTTTCGCTTTCTGCGGTCAATTTCACCTTTATCGGTATCGGCAAGCTTTTCCACATCGCTAACACCTTCAGCCTGTTCAAGTGGAGCCTGTTCTTCGAGCAAGCCATCGCCCTGGCAGGCATGTATCTGCTGGGACGCCAGCTCTTCAAGAAACGCAGCAGCGTCTGGCTGGTCTGCCTGGCGTTCCTGGCAACCTTCCTGGTATACAAGCAGGTGCAGATCAATTTCCGCCTGGTATACCTGCTACCGTGGATCCTCTATTGGATCGCCCGCTACTTCAACAGCGAACACGCCGAATTCCTGTGGCTCGCCGGTTTAACGACGCTGTTCTCGATCCCCGGCAGCGCCATCTATCCGTTGATCCTGGAATTTTATGCCATCGGCATTTTCTTCATCGTGATGCTGGCCGGTGATTTTCGTAAAATCCGCGGAATCTTTAAAATATCCAAAGCCAGTCTCGCCTGGCTGGCGGTGCTCCTGGTCGCCAGTGCAGCCAGCCTTTATTACTTTCGCTATTTCAACGATTGGGTGGCGGTATTTCGCGAAGGGCGCAGCGCTGACCTCTCGGTGCCGCTCTCCGATTTCCTGGCGTTCGGCGAGTGGTGGGGGCCCCTGGAAATTGCCGTCTCATTCCTGTACGGCATCATCACCGCCACCAACACAAGCTGGTACGAGTACGTGTTCTACATCGGCCTTTTACCGCTGGCAGCGGTTGTGGGCGCCTTGCTCTACCAGCGCCGGCTGGCCTGGCTGGCCACCCTGGCTTCCATGATTTTCCTGTTGTGGGCTGCCTTGCGCGGACCGTTTTCATCCCCGCTCTACTACCTGCCGTTCGTGAACCTGATCCGCTACACGGCCGTCATTGCCCTGGTTCCGTTCCGGGTTTTCTTGATACTGGCTGCGGGATTCGGCTTCGATCTCGACTGGAAGCCTATGCGCATGAAAAACGTTGCCCTGATCCTGGTCGGCGCTGCCGTCCTGGTTGAGGTGCTCAGCCTGGTCGCTCTGTCCCTGGAACCCCTGGGCGACATTGTCGATAAATCCTTCAACTACGTCATATACTTCCGGCTGGCTCTGGTTCGTATCCTGCTCTACGCTCTGGCTTTCCTGGGGATCAGCCTCTCCAGGCAGTTCCCGGGTGTTCCGAACCTTAAGCTGTTCAAACAACCTGACCTTGCCCGTATCCTCCTGATTGCGGCCCTGTTTGTCGATCTGGCGCTTTACCGGGGAGTGTACGAAAGGATCAACATCCAGCACCAGGTCAGCTTTCCCGATCAAACCAACAGTGAGTTCACAGCACAGGCGCTCGAATACCAGCCCCAGCGCCTGTGGGAGGCGGAGAAGGCGCTGGCTGCTCAGCAGTTTAAAGACGCCATCGCCCTGTCCTCCGTTAACCCCTACATGGCCGAGTCGCTCGTGCATTTCGACCGCTGCCTGCCTTTTTATGTGGACGATCAGAACCGCTTCGAATTCATCACCGCCGGCATCCAACCGCTGCTGGCGGCTGAATTAACGCTGCTGGACAAGCCTGATTCAACAGCCTTGAACCAGGTGTACGGCTGCCAGAATCCCAAGTTGAAAGTCGTCTCCAACGTCCTTGTTGCCAAAAACGACCTGGATGCCGTCGCTCAGATCGGGAAACGCGCCCAGTTGAGCAACTTGCTGATCCTTAGCAAAGCCTACTCCGGGCAAAAAAGCAGCCTCGACAACGAGCCCATCGAAGCCAGCATTGATGTCACCGATTTCAGCGCCAACCGGCTCGAAGCCAGCATCCGCCTGGAGGATGCAAAGTCGGGCTGGCTGGTATACAGCGACGCCTACCACCCGGCCTGGCGCGCCTTCGTCAACGGCCAGGAGGTCAAGATCGAGCGCGCCTACCTGGGTTTTAAAGCCATTTACCTGGAAGGGGAGGAAAACCAGGTCGAGTTCCGCTACGGGACCTGGACATTCAAGGCAGCCTACAGCCTGCTGGCGCTGCTGCTGGGGCTGGCAGGCCTCGCCGGGGTAGGCAGCGTGTTTGGCCTGCTATTTGTGCCTGGCTGGCGTAACCCGCAGCCTGGCAATTGGTGCCAGGAAAAGACCGTCCTCTAACTAGGCGCTGCCGGCCAGGCGCTGGCCCAGGCGGAAGGCGCGCTCCATCAGCTCGGGGTGTTTTTGGGCATCGCCGACGTCCGATAGGCTGCCGTGGACAACCCCGACGATATCCGCCTTGAGAAAGCGGCACATCGACTCGAAGGTGTGGATGGCGTTCGTCACTCCGGAGGCGTAGGCGTCGCTGTCGCCGTAAGCCAGGATAATGCCGACGCGCTTACCGGCGAATTCCTTCCATTCGGTGCCCTGGTAGGCGTAGCAGCGGTCGAGGCACAGCTTGATCTGGGCGCTGAAGGTGAACCAGTAAATGGGGCTGGCGAAGAGAATGGCATTTGCGGCTGAGATCTTCGGATACAGGCTCTGCATGTCATCGCCGATGACGCAGACCCCGCCTGTGCCCCGGCACTCGTCGCAGGCATCGCAGGGACGGATATCCAGGCCGTGCAAAAAAACGCTTTCAACGCTGGCGCCTGCCTGGCGCGCAGCCTGCGCTGCCTCGCCAGCCAGGGTAGCGCTGTTCCCTTTTGGACGGGGGCTTCCGTTCAATATTAAGAGTTTAGCTGACATCCGAAACCTCCAGCAGAAAAAAATTTGCCGATCAGCGGTTTTCCTTCGCCAGGCGCAGGCCTTCCCGGATCGAGGTCGATAAAAAGATAGAAAAGAGCACCAGGCCAATTGCAGCAACCACCAGGTCGTAAGGGGTAATTACCAACTGTCCCAAAGAGCCCAGGTTGACCGGCCAGAACTGCTTACCGAAGAAGAACATGGCCGTGTTCAGGAGAACCGCCAGGACTCGCGCCTCTGTCGGTCCCAGCTTTCCGTACGAAATCCGAAACTCGCCCACCACGCAGGTGCGCACATACGCCAGGACCGACATCATCAGGTAGGCTACCAGGACCAGCATGGCGATATCAAAATTGACGAACGGTGATAAGCCGAGGCCAACGAAAATGACCGTCTCGGTAAAGGCGTCCACCACGTGGTCGATGTAGAAGCCATAAACGGGACGCTCGATGTGGCGGTAGCGCGCCAGGGAGCCGTCGAGGCTGTCGCCCAGCCAGTTCACAAAGAAGCCGAAGGAAGCCAGCCAGAAAAATGCCAGGTTATAACGGCTGAGGACATACCCGAGCAAAATAATGAAAGCGCCTAGAATGCCGAGGGCTGTGTAACGGTCAGGCGTCATCCAGGCCGGGCTGTGAGCGGCCAGCCACTTCAGAGCCGGGCGTTCGAGCGGTCCCAGCAGGATGTCATTCACGCGCACTTGTTCGGATGCATCTTTCATTAGGTTCCTCCTGGTTTACGTGGGTACCTGGTCTACCAGATCCGGCCAGACCGGGTGAGACATCACCCACTGGTAGGGCGCCTGGCGGATGTAGCCTTCAGCGATGGACAGCACCTTTTCTGCATTCAGCTTCAGCGTCTGTGAGGGGTCGGGGTAGGGCTCTACTTCTAACGGGGGTAAGGCCCTTATATGGTATTTTCCGTCTGCTTCCAGGCGGCTCATCACAAAGACCAGCGGCGCATTCGCCTTCAACGCCAGGTAAACGTAGTGAGTGGGCAATGAAGACGGCTGGTCAAAAAACCGCGGGTGCAGGTTCAAACCCGGCTGCGGGTGGTCGATGCCGGTGATGACGACGCCGCCTTTTTTCAGATGAGCAAGCGCCTGGCGCAGTCCCTGGATCGAGCCAGGAACCATGTTCAAGTTGGTCCTCTGGCGGATCTCGAACTCAAGCTGGCGTCCCCCTGCCGGGTTGGGGATGGTCAGTGCCAGGTGCCTGTCGAGGTTCATGGCAAGCATCTGGAAGGCCAGGTCAAAACTTCGCAGGTGCATCCCGACGACGACCACGCCGCGGCTGTCGAACGCCGGCCGTGTGAGGAGATCCTTTATAGAGTCTTCCAGGTGGAAAAGCGGTTCCGCTTTCTGCGGATCTCCGACGTAATGGTGCAGCTCGTAGATCGAAAGGGCTGAATTGTGAAAGACGAGGCGTACGGCCTGGTCAAGCTCTTCCTTGCTTGCCTGCATCCCACTGATCACCCACTGGTTTGTGCGGACCGCCCTGACCGCAGCTGAGCTCCGGCGCGATGAGATCCAATACCCGGCCATGCGGGCGATGGGATACCCGATCCGGCGCGGGGTCGAGCGCGCAACCGAAGCTGCCAGGCGCAGGCCGTTGGGGCTATCGAGGAAGCGATCCATGGTGGGTGTATTGCTCATGCGGTCAGGAGACGGTATTAACGGATAATTTGGACGATCTCCCCGTAGTAAAGGAGAAAGCGTTGGAGCTAATTGGATTATATGCCAAGAAAGGCGGATAAGCAACGGGATGAGGCTGGAATTGTCCTAAGTGCAGGAGGAAGCCAAATTCCATGCCGAAATGTGATGGCGGATAGAAAAATTGGATAAAACGGTTGGCTAGGCAGGCGATGATCCAGGGCGAGGTGATGAAGGCACCAAAAATTTAATTACATGGTTGGGGAGTGACTGGCAGGCATGATACTGGTGCAAAGCAGGTTGGGCAAGGAGGATAAGTCGGTGTTCGATCTTCAGTTAAGTCTGGTGATATCGCAGGCGTTGATGGAGCTGAAGCAGGGGTTTAGATACATGTCCCAATTCTCCTCTACCAATCCGCGAAAAGCAAAAAACCTTGATAATCAATTACTTAAGTCACTTTACAAAAAATAATTTTTTCCCATAATAAACTTAATACCATTGATTTATGGGAGGCTGGAATGATTAAAAGGTTTTTTCGTTTTTTGGGATTCTTCCTCATTACTACTTATGCCAGCGTATGGGGATTGGGGATAACCGATACCTCGGAAATTTTTCCTAACCTTCTCATTGGCAATCCTGATGAAATCACCGGACAACCAATCATTTCCAATAAATTAACATCAATTGCAAAATTCGGTTCTTTTTCTGGTGAGAAAACCAGCAGTGAAGTAACCACAAGCGCAATTGCGATATCAGTAGGAGGGGGACATACTTGTGCTATTGATAGTGAAAAGGATATTTGGTGTTGGGGACTTAACAAGTATGGACAATTAGGAAATGGTTCTTATACAGATTCGCTAACTCCTGTAAAAGTACAAGGATTATCGGAAGATGTGCAAGTGGTTTCTGCCGGTGGATCACACACGTGCGCGTTAACAGTTTCTGGTGCTGTAAAGTGCTGGGGCTATAATGACAACGGGGCACTTGGAAATGGCTCGACAACGAATAGCCCATTACCAGTGAGTGTAACCGGACTTCATCAGGGATTGTTGATATTTCAGCGGGCGGTTACATAACCTGTGCAATCAATTCAAACCGGGGATTACTATGCTGGGGTGAGAATCAATTTGGGCAAATCGGTGATGGCTCAAACAATAAAAGACTTACTCCTGTTGATGTGAGTGGATTAGGCAGCGGTGTAGAAAAGGTCGCAGCTGGAGCGTATCACACCTGCGCGTTAATGGATGACGGTAAGGTAAAGTGTTGGGGCGATAATTCTTACGGACAGTTGGGCAATGGCAACACACTTAATCAAAATATCCCTGTTAATGTTAATTCAATTCCATCTGATAGCATCCAGATTGATGCAGAGGGATACCACTCGTGTGCATTGACTGTTGACCAGGGTTTATATTGTTGGGGATACAATAATTATGGACAGCTAGGGAATGGGACAAAAACCAACAGCTTAATACCGGTAAAAGTAAGTAATACATCAAATAACATTACTGCAATAACAACAGGGGGGTTCCATTCTTGCGAAATAATTTCAGGCTCGGTTAAGTGCTGGGGAGATAATTCCAGTGGGCAGATCGGAGATGGAACCAATCAAAGTCATTCTTCGCCGATCAATGTTATTGGGATAACCAATTCCGTCAAAAGCATCTCTGCAAAAGGGCATTTTACTTGCGCGCTCTTCCGATTCGGGTGGAATATTCTGTTGGGGAGATAATACCTTTGGACAATTAGGGAACAGATCGACCAATAATTCAACATCAGCAGTTCCAGTAACAGGTTTTGGTGGAGAAGTAAAACCAAAATTCTCAATTAATCATGTCGAAGTTTCACAAGCCATACAAGATAAAAATAACAACGTTCCATTAGTTGATGGTAAACCTACTTTTGTAAGAGTTTATGTTGAATGTCTGGAAGATTGCTTTCCAATCCCCCCGGTAAGCGGGACGATTCGAGGATATCGAGGGTCCATTGAGCTCCCAAATTCCCCCCTAAAATCGATTAATGGTTCAACAGGAGCTTACGGCGTCGATTGGACAAACCAGAGAGGCGATATTAACGGTTCTTTAAATTTTACATTGCCTGAATCCTGGCTATCCGGAAATATTATCCTGGAAGTCGATGTGAGTGGTGCAGTACTTAATGAAACTTTAGAATTCAAGCCACGAAATGCGATCCGAATTATTTATGTGCCCATCAATTTCAATGATAAGTTACCAGATCAAAACATTATCAATGATGCATCTTTATTGGCGAGAAAAATATTTCCAACAAGTAACATCGTTATTACTCAAGGTAGTATGATCAATTGGGATGATTGTTTGATAGAGAACGAAGAAACATGCCCCAAATTTGCTTCAAACCGAAAAAAGTTACTTACAAGATTAACTAACCTTTATCAGGATTCGACCGATTTTGTATTCGGTTGGCTACCACAAGATACTATGAATGGGGGATGGTCTGATCCGACCTGGAATAAAGGAAAAGGTAGAGCCGCATTTGGCGATGCGCATCCTGATGCAGCAGAATGGGTGCTCGCGCATGAGATTGCACATTTGCTTGGTCGACGACATCCAAAATTTGGGGATAGCTGCACAAAGGCTGATGCAAAAGCAGATTGGCCTGAAAATCAAACTATTGATACTAAAATTCAGGAATGGGGTATTGATGGTTATGGAGAATTCGTGGCTTATCAGTTCAAATAAAGCCTTAAAGGACCCTGCTGATGTTTTTGATGTTATGTCTAATTGCGGTAGTAAAGCGAGGGAGAGAAGGTGGATTTCACCCTTTAATTATCAAGAGATATATGGAAATTTGGCGGTAACAGAAAATGCGGTTTTAGAAAGCACAGCAAGTGGGGAATTTATGATTATCAGCGGTCTCATATATCTGGATAATACTTTGGACATGGAACCAATCTGGAAGTATTCACCAACAATATCTCCGACAAATCCACCCATTGGAACACAATATTGTGTTGAGGCACAGGATGAATTATCTAACCCTATTCACTCAAGATGCTTCGACTTAAGTTTTTATGATTTTGAATCAGGGGAGGAAATAAATGTTGATGCAATGAACATTACACTCCCTTATGATGAAACTATCCAAAAAATCGTCGTTCGAAAAGGTACCACGAGTTTATACTCCATCGAGGCAAGCGATAATGCACCCAATGTAACGGTTCAATCACCCAATGGTGGCGAGAATTGGGAGAATGATCATTCGTATATCATTTCATGGAGTTCAAGTGATTTTGATGATAACTCCCTATCTTTTCAGGTTTATTACTCGCAAAATGGAAGTGATTGGATACCTCTCGGATTACCAACCACTCAAAATCAAATCGAGGTCAATTCCAACCAGATTCCAGGTGGGTCAAACGCCCAAATAAAAGTGGTAGCGAGTGATGGCTTCCATAATTCGAGTGATACCTCTAATGACACGTTTTTCGTCCAAGGGAAAAAACCAATGGCATTCATTCTATCTCCCAAAGACTCCAACACAATCGGTTCAGGTATCAACATCATATTTCAAGGTTATGCATATGATCTGGAAAATGGTTTATTGAACGAAGCAAATCTACAATGGAACTCGGATGTCGATGGATTTCTGGGAAATGGTGAACAGATAATCTCATCGTTATCTCAAGGGGAGCACACCATTACTTTTTCCGCAACTGATCTTGATGGAAATGTTAAAACGAGTACTGTCAGATTGTATGTGGGATACAAGCTATTCATGCCAATGAGTTTGAAATGACCAATTAAGCACATGTACTGGAGCGAGGCAGCCATTGTTTCCGGTGCTTGGTGTCCAGTGATTCGAGGCGATGGCGACCTCTTTGTCGGTGTGATCGGAAGCAGTGGACAAGATTCCTCGGGATAAAACGATGAAAAGCATGGGAAGCGAAGCAAAGATAATTATTTTCAGGAATTGTTGCATAGCTTTCAGGAACAAGGATGCAAAACTATATAATTCCGGATTACAGACGATAAAATGCGTAATAATATTTCATCCTTGGTAACCCAAGGAGATCGCTTTGATTCATCTTTTGCCGGTTCTGGTTTAATATTACAAGAAGGAGACAGGAGAAAGGTTCCTAGATTGGAGGAAAGCAAGCCTGAGGGTTGGAATGGTGGATGGCTCTCCTCCTGTTCTCCAGTCCCCCAAACAAAAGACTCCCGGCGTTAGAGCCCGGGAGTCCATCGAATAAGGATTTACCCCTAAATTTATTTCTTGCTGACCACTTCGGCTTCGATCACCTTTTGGCCGTCGCCAGCTTTGATGGCGATTTTCTTCGGCTTGATTTCCTCGGCCTTCGGCAGGCGGAGTGTAAGCACGCCGGCCTCGTAATTGGCCTCGATCTTATCGGAATCGACCCCGGCGGGGAGGGTGATACTGCGGGCAAAGGAACCGTAGCTGCGCTCACGCAGGTGGTAGCGCGCTTCTTCTAGTTCTTGCTCCTCCCGGACCTCTCCCTTAATGGTCAGGGTGTTGTTGGAGTAGGTGAGTTCCAGGTCATTCAGGTTGATCCCGGGCAGGGAGGCTTTTACCACGTATTCGTTCTCGCTCTCGGCGATATCGAGAGCCAAGCCCAAGGTTGCCGGCTGCAAGGTCGAAGTGCCGGTCACCGCGCTGTCGAGCAGGCGCTCCATCGTGTTACGGATGGCTAACATTTCGCGTAAAGGATCGTATCGAGTAAGCATAGTTTTACCTCCTATACTTTGTCTGGTGTTTCTTCTTCATTAAGCATAATCGAAGGTTGTAAGAATCCCATCTTAAGCATGTAAGATCTGTGTTAGAAAGAGGAAATTGCCAGGGATTTATCACAAGGGCGCTAAGTATTTGTTTTTTTTCAACACGAAGGACACGAAGAATTCACAAAGGAGCACGAAGGGTATTTAAAAACACAATGAGGATGGTTCATTTGTGCCTAAGAAGGGAATGAAGAGGTAATGGCATTGGGGATTTCTCGCAAAGAGCGCTACTCATAACATAATAAACTCGCCGGGGATAAATCCCCTGCTCAGTACATGAAAGTCGGATAAATCCGACTGCACAGTCCAGTCCGTAGGACTTCCACGTACTGAGCGGCGAATTTATTCGCTACGGGCAAGATGAGATTGCATCCTTTCGCTTCACTCGTAATGACGGATGTTATCTACTCACCGAATGACGCTTTTTGTCATAACTTAATCTACTCATGACATAATTGTCATTCTTCCATTAAATGACGCCCTTTGTCATAGAAAAATCTCGAAATGACATTAAAGAGGGTGAGGAATGACGACGAGGGCTGATTTGAGGAATTTGGTGAGGAGGAGGCTGGGGGATTTGACGGCGCCGTATACGCAGAGCGATCTGCAGGTGAACCAGTGGATCAATGATGCCATTGCGGATTATTCGGTGTACTTCCCGCAGGTGAAGACGGCGTCGATCACGGCGGTGACGGGGACGCATGAGTACAGCCTGCCGGTGGATTTCGTGTCGATTGTGCGGGTGGAATGGCCGGTGGGGAGGGAACCGGAGGAGTTTCTGGAGCGGGTGAACCGGGCGGAGAGCGCGGGGCCGTATACGAGCGGGGTGTATGAGATGATGGAGAGCCACTCGTCGGCGGTGAGTAAAATCTGGTTTGCGGATGAGATGATGACGGGGAGCAATCCGGAGATTGTCTACCAGGCCAGCCAGGACAGCCTGGACGATGACGGGGATGTGACGACGGTGCCGGACCGGCATTTGGATTTGCTGGTGCTGTTCTGCAGGTGGGCGAGCTTGCAGGAGCTGGCGAGCGAGGAGGCGGCTAACCCGGATCCCAGCCAGCTGAATGTGAGCGTGCTGGATACGAATGCGGGGAGGGCGGAGAGGAGCTACAGGAAGTCGCTGAGTGATTTCTTGCAGGCGGAGAAGAGCAGCCAGCGGGTGAGCTGGAGGATGGAGAGGGATAGGATTTATTAACAGAAGAATATAGCAAGTCTATCGCGGATTGTGCCAGGGCTTTTTATGGATCCGGACATAGACTCTATCTTTTCCTTTTGTTAACACCTGTGTCTCAGCAGAAAATGATGCATCAAATGCAATGGGAGTTATACTAGAAGCTTGTAAAATAACCATCCAGTCAGAGGGGGAACGAATAATCCGTTCCACAAATTTTCCATTCTTCAATTCAGCAATTTTATATTCAACGAATGGATAAATTGCTCTTGCCATTCCATAATTTTCAACGATAAATTCTATTCTAATTGTTACCCCTTCTGATGTCGTTTTCTTCTTAGGTCTTTTAATTTCTTTTAGGATTAGTCCCTCTTTCGGTGGGTTTGTGTGATCAGAAAATAACGGTTTAGAGGGATGTAGAGGCCTATATCGTTCATCATCTGCAACAGGAAGAGATTTGGCTGCGAGAACATCGCCTGAACGATCAATCGTTATTTGATACCGAGCTATTACATTTGGGAATGTATCTATCTTGAGTGCATCAATAAATGCGGATAATCCAGCGAAAGTAAATACCAGAGCAGATTTTGGAAGAACAACAAGGTCCAAAATACCTCGCCCCTTTTCGATCTTAATTTTTTCTACTTGGTAATGTTCACCAAATGGGATTATGTGTCCCCCTTGCGTTTCACCGAATCTTCCGATAGATTTTTTTATGGCTGTAACCCAGTCTCGATTTCCAGATTTCGGTAAATGTTCTCCCCATCTAGTTTCAAACTTGGGTTTAATAATCCCGTATTCAATTAAGATACTAATCACATTTGCCAGGATTGAAAGAAAAAGACTTCCCAAGTTTTACTCTTTTTGATTTACCAAATGAAAAAACGGAATTCTATTTTAGCAAATTAATATCGAGTTGGCCCACCGTCACAAACAGAGATTATTATAACCCGTCCTTTAGGAATGCGTGATTTATGATGGACTTATAACTGACGAGATTTTTTAAGTTGGTTACATTTACACGGCGAAAATCTGGTAATTATTAAACAATCAGGCCAACAAAGAATATAGCCTCGAATACCCGAATTAAATTTGGCAATTGGAAATTTGATCAACAATTAAATTAATATAGCCCAAGCCAGGGAGCTAAGCGGAATGTCAGGATGATGAGGAGGGAGAGGCATAGGATGAAGAGGAGGGTCAGGTTAAGGCGACGGGTTCGGAGGAGGAGGCGCAATCCTAGAGTGCCTGTGGATTGAGGGCTGGTTGGAGGATGCTGATGAGGCGGGAATAATTCGCCTGGAAGGTGATGACGGACTAGAGGCAGCCGGAAGGCCTATCGCATGTTTTTTCCCATTCTTCCCGTAACATGCCAAAATGCATCAGGTCTAACCATTCACCTTCCCAGAATTGCATATGCCGTTGAAAACCTTCAGGAATAAATCCGATCTTTTCCGCTACTCTCATCATCCTGGGATTAAATGACCAGGTGTCTAAACACAATTTATGATATTCAGAGTTAGCAAACAAATGATTGACCCACAATTTCAACGCTTCTGTGCCATAACCATGATTCAGATAATCATCTTCACAAATATCAATACCAACAAACCAAACTAGCTGGCTATTTTTTGCACTATACCTGTTCACCCAACCCAATGGCTTATTATCTATCGTGGCAATAACTGCGCGTTTTTTTGGGGATCGAGTCATCCTGAATGCTTGCTTGTTTTTTGGGACCTGAATCATCCTGTGTGGCTGTGGGCAGTTTTCCGCTCTCTTTATTTTCTTCATTCACGTTTTGTGGCCACGAGGCATCTAACAACCGCCATTCACCCTGTGTTTGCCAACGGTTGTAATGAGGTCTATCAGTTACCACAAGTGTACGAAGCATGACAAGATCACCTTTTTCAATGATCTCATATGCCTGGTTGTTATCTATTGACATCATTTCTCCTATCAGTTTCCGTTGTCTGAATCCAGTGATTAGGTTTTACCTGGCGACTGGAGACGGGCGCGCTCGATGATTGAGGGATAACAGGCGCTCAAGGATTTCCTCATCAGACAATTCAGAGGGCCAGCCATACGCAGCAAAGACGGCTTGATCGAGCTTGCGATGCGCTAGGTCCAACCAGGTTGGACGCTGGTTGTAAAGGTTGGTGAGGGTGCGCTTTTTTAGCTCTGCGGGGGATAGGCCAGGAGGGTTCAAGCCAGTTATCCCGCAGATGGACAAGCTCTTTAGCGGCGGAGGAGATGGCCTGCAGGTGGGGATCATCCCAGGGTTCCTGACCAGGAGGCCAGGGGAAGGGGAAGGTTTCGAAGGTGGTGGTTGGAGTATAACGAGGACGGTCAGTTAAGGCCGTTCCTAAACGCAAACCCCATAGTTCATGCGGTCTGGAATGAAGAACACCAAAGAAATAATCGTCTTCCCGGGCAAAAATTGTTGTACCATCATTACCTAATACATCAAACGATAACCAAACAAAAATCCGATGTTTGGATATGCGAGGAGTGGCAATAAACCGGGATTTTCCATTAATTGAATCTCGCATACCTGGTCTAGCCTCTGCATATTGCCACCACTTTACTGCATATGCAGCACGCCGGTTTTTTTGACGAAATGGATAAACATTCTTTTTTAAATACTCAAAGGGCATTTCATATTTGGAGGCTTCATCCAAAGGCATTAGGCCAAAATCTATTGTCCATAACCCACGAGGTGCTTGGCAAATATCGATACTACTAATCACTGGACGGACAACATCCGAATTCTGCATTCCATTTACGTTAGGGCTTATAAGCATCTTCTGGGCGATTGAATTATCAATATCAAATGTTCCATGTGGGGAGGGGCCAATAAAGGATATAACAAAATTTTCCTGTAATCGATGAGAGGATGTCAAATCAACAATACTGCTTAAATTTGGATTTATACGTGTTACCTGTCGATTATCTAATTCTATATGCTCTTCAGTACCATCATCAAAACCAATCATCGAGACATTAACGGCTGCTCCATCTAATATCCAATTACGATCAGACTGCGCCCAAAAAATCTCTCCAGTCTCCTTGATACGTTCCAATACCTTACGGTTTGCACCACCCCTGATACCCTGAGTAGCCAATAAGCCAGCAGCGCTTAGCTTGGTTACTTTCAATTAATTCACGTGCTTTCTCAAACCAATAACAGACTAAATCGCTTTGACCTGGAATGCGACCCGAATAACGATCCCTTAAGTCTTCAACATACTTATCACCTAATTCTGAACGCATTTTTTTGTCGCCTAAGAAAGGAGGATTGCCAATAATCACATCCGCCTTCGGCCATTCCGGTTCGACGGGATGACCGGCATCGTCATAGGCGAGGATGGCGTCCATGTGGAGGATGTTGTCGAGGGGTTTGAGGATCGGCTGGGCGGGATAGCCGAAGCCGTTTTCGCGCAGCCACTGGATGTAGCCGATCCAGATGGTGGCCTGGGCAAGCTGGTGGGCGTATTCGTTGATTTCGATGCCGTGAAGCTGGGAGGGGCTGACCGAAGGGAAGAAGCGGGTGCCGCCAAGCTCGGCAAAGGGTGGTCATGACTTCTTTTTCGAGGTTGAGCAACTGGCGCAGAGCGACGTAGAGGAAGTTGCCGCTGCCGCAGGCCGGATCCAGAACCTGGATCGAGGCGATTTCGGAGGCGAAGGGAGCAGCAGGTTTTCGAGTTTTTCCTGGAGGCGCGGCTCGCTTTTGACCCTTGGCCTGGTCTCGCTGGTTGGCAAGCTCGCGGGCCTGCGCCTGGATTTCCTGCCATTTGCGGCGCAGGGGCGCCATGAGCACGGGTTCGACGATGAGCAGGATATCTTCCTGGCTGGTGTAATGGGCGCCAAGCTGGGTGCGCTTGGAAGGGTCGAGGCTGCGCTCGAAGAGGGTGCCGAAGATGGAGGGCTGGATCTGGCTCCAATCGAGGGAACAGACCTGGGCCAGGATATCCAGGCCGTCGCTGTCCAGGTCGAGTACGAACGCCCGATCATAAAGGTGACCGTTGAAATACGGTATCTCGACCGGCCCAAACCAGCCTCCGGTGGACATGACCTGGAAGAGCTGAGAGAGCTGGGCGGTGAAGGCGGCGGGACGAGTGCGCGTCTGCTCGATCATGCTAGAGAGCAGGCGGGCGGGAAGCAAGCCGGCATCTTCGGCGAAGAGGCAGAATAGAAGCTGGATGAGGAAATGAGCTGCCTGGGAAGGATCGGAGCCGTATTTCCGCAGGAGGTCGGAAAGGCGGGCGAAATGCCTGGCGGCCTCCTGGGTGACCTGGTCGGGGGTTTGGGGAGAACGCAGGGAATTGGGGGAAGTGAAAACGCTGCGGAGGGTCTCCAGGCCTGAGGTGGTTAGAAGATCGTCCAGGGTCAGGGAAATGATCCGGTTGATGGTGTTGGTGAAGTTGGTGTGAATCTGGATGGAATCGATATCGCAGACGACCAGGAGCGGAGGATTTTGAAGGGCTTCGCGGTATTGGAGAAGCTGCCTGTAGGCGTCATCCAGGTTGGCGTGCTTGCCTTTATATTCCCAGGCAAAATGACCTTTGTACCAGACATCGGCAAAGCCATTACCGCCGGTATCCTTGGTGGCAAAGGCCTCGAAGGTGAAGAATGTGCCGTTGGGATCGAGGTCGGTGGGGGCAGGATGGTTGATGAGCTGGCAGAGATCGATGAAATGGGACTGGTAAGCGGAGCGCTCTTTGAGCGCTGATTGTTTCCACTTGGCGAGAAAATCGTGAGGGTTCATAGGTTGTGAGTGAAAAGGCCCCGTACTGTGATTGAGAAACGATGGTAATTGTATTTTATGGTAGAAAATGGATTCAGGAAAGGGATAATCCACTGACAATTCTGGTGGTCAAAGGGCTGGAGACTACAAAACACATTATCGGATCATTCCGGTAACCAAACTATACTATAATCAGGATGATCGGACTCCACATGGCAAAAGCAAACCCCTTACCGGCCGTCCTGCAAGCCCTGGCTTCCGTCCTCCTCTTTGCTGACCTGAAACCGGAAGTGCTGGCCTCCATCGCCGCTATCACCCTCAGCCGCCAGTACCAGGCTGGGGAGATCGTTTTCCATGATGGTGAGACCTGCCAGGGACTGTACATCGTCCAATCGGGCTGGTTGAAAGGCATGATTGTCTCGTCTAAAGGCAAGGAGCAAATCATCCGCCTGCTGGGTCCGGGCGATACGTTCAATGAGCATGGAGTGCTGCTCAAGGAAGGCTGTAACCTCGTCACGGTCCAGGCCATCGAGCCCTCCAGCTTGTGGGTGGTCGATCGCCAGGCGCTGCTCAAGCTGATGGACCAGCATCCGCTCATCTGCCGCACGATCGCCCAGAACATGGCCAGCCGGGTCGTCCACCTGTTGAAGCTGGTGGAGGACCTATCGCTGCGCACCGTCGAAGCCCGCCTGGCGCGCCTGCTGTTAGACCAGCCGCCTGGTAATCCGAAACGCCGCCGAAAGGCGACCCAGGCTGAGATGGCCGCCCAGCTTGGTACGGTAGCCGACGTGATCAACCGGACGCTGCACCGGCTCGAGGACGAAGGCCTGATCCAGATTGAGAAACAAAAGGTAGAAATCCTGGACAGAGAACGCCTGCTGCTGAAAGCTGAATTGCGGGAATAAGCAGTCGCAGTAAAAAAATACGATAAAAGTCATTTTTTTTCACTGGCTTATGATGTATCCTTTTCCCAATATTTCCTAGCCCTATATCCATACCGGCATTAACCACCAAAGAACGGTCTCCAGTCAAAATTCAAGGAAGCAATTCGCAATTTAAAAAATCGCATCATCCAGTTTGTTATCCAGGAAGCGACGGAACCTATGACAAAAGGATCTTACGTTACGGACAAAGTTCGCACGGACGAAGTCCACCGGCAAAGATACCAGCGGCGGCGCCTTTACGGACGAAGTCCGCTGCTGGCTGCATTTCTGGTTTTACTGCTCATCACCCTGGTCTGGGGAAATGGCCTAAGCCAATCCCCCTCCGAAGGAGCGGCGATTTTTGACGAATTCTGCGCTGGCTGCCACACGGTCGGAGGTGGGATTTAATAGGCCCGGACCTGGCAGGCATCACCCAAAAGCGCGATTCCCAGTGGCTGGTTGATTTCATCGCCCAACCAGATGTGGTGCTGGCCTCAGGCGATCCCATCGCAGCAGATCCTGCTCAAGCAGTATGGCAATGTGGAAATGCCAAACCTGGGTCTCTCCCAGGAGCAGGTGACGACCGTCATTGCCTACCTTGCGGAGGGATCATCCCAACCGGCGGAAACGGCAGCTCTTGAACTGCAAACCGGAGACGCCGCCATTGGCGAAGCTTTGTTCTTGGGGAATGATCACTTTGAGAACGATGGGCCTCCGTGCATGGGCTGCCACAACCTTGGCAACAGCGGCTTGCTGGGCGGCGGCGCCCTGGGACCGGACCTGACCGATGCCTACACCCGCTACACGGATGCCAGCCTGGCAGCCGCCCTGGCCAATATTCCCTGGCCAACCATGAAACCGATCCTAACCGACCATCCACTGACTCCGGAAGAACAGGCCCACCTGCGCGCCTACATCCTGGCGGAGCCAGGCCAGGAAGCCGCCGATTACGAGCTGGTGATCATCGGGATCAGCCTGGCTGGTTTCATCGGCGTTGTCCTGTTTTTCGCAGTCATTTACCGCCGGCGCCTGAGAGGTGTGCGCCGCCCGCTGGTCAACCAGGCCAGGAGAGGAGGCTAGCATGAGCTGGATTCAAGAGATCTCAAATCCAAAAGCCCGGCAGTGGGAGGATTTCTACCGCAACCGCTGGCAGCATGACCGTGTGGTGCGCAGCACGCACGGCGTAAACTGCACCGGGGGCTGCTCCTGGATGGTCTATGTCAAGGACGGCATCGTCACCTGGGAGCTGCAGGCCACGGATTATCCACAATTAGAGGCCGGCCTGCCGCCTTACGAACCGCGCGGCTGCCAGCGAGGCATCTCCTTCTCGTGGTACTTATACAGTCCGGTGCGGGTCAAGTATCCCTACCTGCGCGGCGCCCTCATGGATTTATGGCGCAATGCCAGGAAGCAGCATGCAGACCCGGTTGCCGCCTGGGCGGCAATTGTTGAGGACGAAGCCAGCCGAAAAACGTACCAGCAGGCACGCGGCAAAGGCGGCTTCCGGCGTTCAACCTGGGACGAGGTCCTGGAAATTGCAGCGGCTTCAACAATCTACACGGTTAAAAAGTACGGGCCGGACCGGATAGCCGGGTTCTCTCCCATCCCGGCAATGTCCATGCTCAGCTACGCCGCCGGCAGCCGATTTTTACAGCTTCTCGGAGCCGTCAGCCTCAGCTTTTATGACTGGTACAGCGACCTGCCACCCGCCTCGCCCGAAGTCTGGGGGGAGCAAACGGATGTAGCCGAGAGCGCCGACTGGTTTAACTCAAAATTCATCGCCTCTGTCGGCTCCAATATGAGCATGACGCGCACCCCCGATGTGCACTTCGCGGCCGAGGCCCGCCATGCTGGCGCCAAGCTGGTCGTTTTTTCCCCCGACTTCAGCCAGGTCGCCAAGTACGCGGACTGGTGGGTTCCGGTTCACGCCGGGCAGGATGGCGCTTTCTGGATGGCCGTCAACCACGTCATCCTCAACGAGTTCCACCATCACCAGCCGACACCTTTTTTCCTGGACTACTGCAAACGCTACACCGATTCGCCGTTCCTGGTGGTCCTGGAACGCAGCGGCGATGCCTATGTGCCCGGGCGAATGCTGCGCGCCGGGCAGCTCGCACGCACGCAAGATGTTGAAAACGCAGGCTGGAAATTCGTGGTTTGGGACCGCAACAGCAACCAGCCGCGCATGCCCCAGGGCAGCCTCGGGTTCCGCTGGCAGAAGCAGAAGGGCCAGTGGAACCTGGAACTGAAAGACGGCCTGGACGGAAGCGACATTGATCCTCAGCTTACCTTCTTCCAGGAAGGCACCTTCTTGGAGGACGGCGACTCGCTTCCGGTAGTCTTTGCAGAATTTGCGGAAAGTAAAGCCTTCCAGCGAAACGTGCCCGTCCGTTTTGTTGAGACGCACGGACGGCAGGCTCGCCGTTGCCACCATCTACGACCTGCTCATGGCCCAGTTTGGCGTGAGTCGCGGCTTACCCGGCGATTTTCCGGCAGACTACGATGACGCCGGTGCCTCCTACACCCCGGCCTGGCAGGAGCGCTACACGGGCATCGACCGCCAGACGGTCATCCAGTTTGCCCGCGAATGGGCAACAACCGCCGCCATGACCGAGGGCAAGTGCTCGATCATCATCGGCGCCGGGGTCAACCACTGGTATCACAACAACCTGATCTACCGCGCCTGCATCACCAGCCTGATGTTGACAGGCTGTGTGGGCCGGAACGGTGGTGGTTTGAACCATTACGTCGGCCAGGAGAAATGCGCCCCGTTTGCCCCCTGGTCCACGCTGGCATTTGCCCTGGACTGGCAGAAACCTCCCCGGCTGCAGAACACCCCATCGTACCATTATGTGCACAGCGACCAGTGGCGCTACGAACGCCTCTACCAGGAAAATCAGCCGGTCCCCCGTCCGGAAGGCCAGCACCTTCAGGAATTGACCCAGGGTCACACCATGGACATGCAGGTCAGGGCAGTGCGCATGGGCTGGCTGCCTTTCTATCCCCAGTTTGACCGCTCCTCCTTAGAAATTATCCGGCAAGCTGAACAGGCTGGCGCCCGCAGCGATCCTGAGATCCGCCAATGGGTGGTTGAGCAGTTGAAATCCGGGCGCTTGAAATTTGCCGTTCAAGATCCCGACGCTCCGAATAACTGGCCGCGCCTGTGGTACATCTGGCGCGGCAACGCCCTGAACGCCAGCGCCAAGGGGCAGGAATATTTCTTCAAGCACTACCTGGGTACCCATCACCAGACGATCTCCGATGAAGTGCCGGGCGATGCTTTTGATGAAGTGTTCTGGCGCGAGGCTGGCCCCCAAGGCAAAATGGACCTGGTGGTGAACTTGAATTTCCGCATGGATACCACGGCGCTCTATTCCGACATCATCCTGCCAACCGCCACCTGGTATGAGAAGGACGATCTCAACAGCACCGACATGCACTCCTTCATCCACCCCCTTTCCGCCGCCGTCCCCCCTGCTGGGAGTCCCGGAGCGACTGGGATATTTTCAAAATGCTGGCTGAGAAAGTGAGTGCACTGGCCGAGGTGCACCTGCCCGAGCCGCTGCGCGACCTGGTGGCGGTGCCCCTGCAGCACGATACCCCCGCTGAAATGGCGCAAGCCACCATCCAGGACTGGAGCCGGGGAGAGTGTGAGCCAGTCCCAGGTGTGAGCATGCCTAACTTCGTGGTCACCGAGCGGGATTATGCGAACCTGGGCAAGCGCTTTATCTCTTTCGGACCCGCCGCCCAGAAGGAGGGCATCGGCGCGCACGGCATCCGCTGGTCCATCGAAGATCTGTACCAGGAGCTCCTGGAGGGCAATCCGAGCGTGTCCTGGGGTGGGCAAACTTATCCATCCTTGAGCGAGGCGCGCGATGCTGCCAACGTCATCCTGCACCTGGCGCCCGAGACGAACGGCGAAGTATCCTACCGGGCGTTCAAGGCCGAAGAGGAACGCATGGGCTTGCACCTGACCGACCTGGCAGAATCCATGCGCGGTTCCCGGGTCACCTTCAACGACCTGCTCCAGCAGCCGCGCCGCCTGCTCAACAGCCCCATCTGGACAGGCCTTACCGACAACGGACGGCCCTATTCTGCATACTGCCTGAATGTTGAGCGCATGGTGCCCTGGCGAACTCTCACCGGGCGGCAGCATTTCTACCTGGACCACGAAGGCTACCTGGCTTTTGGCGAGAACCTGCCCACCTTCAAACCCCGGCCTGATCCGTTTGCCTTTGGCGACCTGGACAAAAGCAAGGGCCGGGATTACCTTCCAGGCAGCGCTGGACAGGGCGACCAGCCCATCATCCAATTAAATTACCTGACTCCCCACGCCAAGTGGCACATCCACTCGAATTATTTCGACAACGATCGCATGCTGACCCTGTCGCGCGGCATCGAGCCCATGTGGCTCAATGAGCAAGATGCCGCCCAAATTGGCGTCCAGGACAATGATTGGGTGGAAGCCTACAACGATCACGGCGTGGTTGTCACGCGCGCCATTGTCAGCGCCCGCATCCCGCCCGGGCTGTGCCTGGTTTATCATGCCCCAGAACGAACCATCAGCGTGCCGCGCTCTCCGATGCGCGGCAATCGCCGGGCAGGCGGGCATAACAGCCCGACTCGCGCCCGCCTCAAGCCGGTCCTGATGATGGGCGGGTACGGCCAGTTTACGTACGGATTCAATTATTGGGGTCCCACAGGCGTCAATCGTGACACCTATGTGATGGTGCGCAAGCTCCCCGGCGAGCCTGAATTTCTAAGGTGCAATCTAGGAAGGACAGGACAAATCATAATGAACATTCGCTCACAAGTTTCGATGGTTTTTCACCTGGATAAGTGCATCGGCTGCCACACCTGCAGCGTGGCCTGTAAGAACATCTGGACCGACCGCAAAGGCGCTGAATACATGTGGTGGAACAATGTGGAGACCAAGCCCGGCACCGGTTATCCCACCCGCTGGGAAGACCAGGAAAAATATAAGGGCGGCTGGGAACCTGGACTGCGTTTGAAGCTTCAAAACCGCCTGCAGGCGTTGGGCAATATCTTCTCCAATCCCTACCTGCCGACCATGGATGACTACTACGAGCCGTGGACGTATACTTATTCCGACCTGATCAGCGCCCCGGCAGGTGATGACCAGCCGACCGCCGTCCCGATTTCGAAAATCGACGGCAAGCCGATGAAGATTGAAGCCGGACCAAACTGGGACGATGACCTGAGCGGCTCGCCGGTTTATGCAGCCAACGATCCCCTCCTGAACAACCTGAGCGAGGACGAAAGGCAGCAGCTCTTTACGATCGAGCGTATGTTTTACTTTTATGTGCCGCGCATCTGCAACCACTGCCTGAACCCGGCGTGCGTGGCAGCCTGCCCATCCGGCGCCATGTATAAACGTGCGGAGGATGGAATTGTGCTGGTAAATCAGGACCAATGTCGTGGCTGGCGGATGTGCATCTCTGCTTGCCCGTACAAAAAGGTCTACTACAACTGGGCTACCGGTAAATCCGAGAAATGCATCCTGTGCTACCCTCGCCAGGAGACAGGCCAGGCGCCGGCTTGCTTCCACGTGTGCGTGGGTCGCATCCGCTACCTGGGCGTGCTGCTCTACGACGCTGACCAGATCGAAGCTGCCGGGAAAGTGCCTGACCACGAGCTGGTGCAGGCCCAGCGAGCGATGATCCTGAACCCTAGCGATCCCGAGGTCATCAAAGCAGCTCAAGCCAGCCACGTCCCCGACCTGGTGATCGCTGCTGCCCAGAAGTCGCCGGTTTATCGCTATGTCAAAGAGTGGGAGATGGCGCTGCCTCTGCACCCACAGTTCCGGACCCTGCCCATGTTATTCTACGTGCCCCCGCTCCTACCTGTCCTGTCAACAGGTCAAGAAAATGGCGCGCAACGCCTGGCGGGTGATGTTTTCAGCTCGCTGGAGAGCGCCCGGCTGCCGATCCATTACATGGCAGGAATGCTGGCTGGCGGCAACGAAGCGCCGGTAACGGCTTCCTACAGAAAGATGATGGCTGTTCGCCTCTTCCAGCGCGCCAAGAGTGTGGGCGATGTTTCCGACAGCCAGGTAAATGCCGCCTTATCCGGGGCAGGCATCAGCGCCCAGGAAGCTGAGGCCATTTACCGCCTGACGACCCTGGCTGCCTACCAGGAGCGGTATGTCATCCCGCCGATGGGACGCGAGATGGCTATCGAAGCGGTCGAGGACCCACAGGCACGCAAGGGTGCTGCCGGGTTTGGAAAACGCCAGGCGCCCCGCCGGGGATGGTAGCATGGGCTGTTTACAAACCACGATGCCGGAAGCCCAAAAGATGCCGCATTACACCGGCTGCGCTCAACAGCCTGTTCGAACTGTTTGCGCAATTTTTTTGAATATCCTACGCCAGCTTTGGTACAAAAAGCGCAGCCTGTGTGAATGAGCTGGCCGCAGTGGATCCAATAGCAGCAGAATTGTTTCGCAGCTTCGTTCTCCAGATCGAGCAGATTCCGCTGGAACGGATGGAAGAAATCTACACCAGCACCTTTGACATGCAGCCTGTTTGCTACCCGTACATTGGTTACCAGTTATTCGGCGAAAGCTACAAGCGCGGAGCTTTCATGGCGCAGCTCAACCACGCTTTTTCCGAAACTTATGGCGAAGCTAATGGCGAAGCCACCTTCTCTGCCGGAAATGAGCTGCCGGACCACGTGGCTGTGGTTTTACGGTTTCTGGCCATCGAAGGCGCCAATGATGAATTCAAGCAAACCCTCTTAGCGAAGGCCTGATCCCGACCCTGGAAAAGATGGCGATCCCGTTCCAAAAAGACGACCAAACCGTGAAGCCGATCGGTGGCGGCAACCCCTATGCAGCCGTGGTATCCGCGCTGCTGCATGTGCTTCAACATTGAAAACGGAAAAGGAGAACGGTTATGAGTGATTTGATCCTTTTCGTAATTTTTCCTTACGTGGCGGTAGCCCTGGCGGTTGCGGGCACCTTGTACCGTTATTTCACCAATCGATTCTCATTCTCCAGCCTGTCGTCCCAATTCCTTGAGAGCGATGTGCAATTCTGGGGATCGGTCCTGTGGCATTATGGAATTGTGCCGACCTTACTGATCCATTTAGCAGGATTCACGATCCCATCTGTGATGGCCGCCTTGCACAGCACTCCTGAACTCCTTTATGCCTCTGAACTGATGGGCAAGGTGTTTGCCTTCATGGCATTTGCCGGAGCCGGGGCACTGCTGGTGAGGCGGCTGGCTAATTCCAAGGTTCGCATTACCACCACGCCCCTGGACTGGGTAGTGATGGTCTTGCTGCTCAACCAGGTCTTCCTCGGGCTTTGGACCGCACTCTTCTACCGCTGGGGGGCGGCCTGGTACATCCATACAGCCACACCCTGGGTGGTCTCCCTGGCAACTTTCCAACCACAGCCAGAATATGTCGCTTCACTGCCGTTGGTGCCGAAGCTGCACTTCTTGAATGCAACGCTGCTGATTGCCCTTTTCCCATTCAGCAGGCTGGTGCATATGGTAACCCTGCCCATAAACTACCTCTGGCGCCGCTTCCAGGTGGTGGTTTGGAACCGTCGAAGGGGAGAGTCATGAAAAATAATAAAATAATAGGGACACCTCAGCAAGGTCTTTTTGGCGCAACCGCTGCCTTCTTCATCGGCTTTGCGGCAGTTTCGTTATTTGGCCCAACTGCAAAAATATTAAAAGACATCATGGGTTTGACCCCGACGATGGTCGGATTCCTGGTCGCCATGCCCTCCCTGTCAGGCTCGCTTCTGCGCATTCCCTTCGCGGCCTGGGTGGATACCACGGGTGGGCGCAAGCCAATCCTGGTATCGCTGGTTCTATCGATCCTGGGAATGGCAGGACTCACCCTTTTAATTTTTCTGCGCTATCCGGATGGAATGACGCTTTCACTTTACCCACTCCTGCTCTTCCTGGGTCTGCTGAGCGGCTGTGGAATCGCCACCTTCTCTCCCGGCATCGGGCAAGTTTCTTACTGGTTTCCCCAAAAGCGGCAGGGCTCTGCGCTGGGAAAATTTGCGGGGTTTGGCAACCTGGCTCCTGGTCTATTCTCTTTGATTCTTCCGCTTGCGCTGGCTGGACTGGGATTGGCTTTTTCCTACCTGGCGTGGTTCGTGTTGTTGGTAGCGGGAACCATCCTGTATTACCGGATCGGGCGTAACGCCTGGTATTTTCAATTAATCGAGCAAGGGACGCAGCCTGACGAGGCTCGCGCCATTGCCCGCGAGCAAGGTCAGGAACTTTTCCCTGCGGGTACTACGAAAGAGAGCCTGGTCAAATCCGCTCGCGTCTGGAAAACCTGGATTTTAGTAGGCTGTTTACTTTACCACCTTTGGCGGATTCATTGCCATGACATCCTGGCTGCCCACGTATTGGACATCTTACTTTAATGTCAGCGTGGTGACAGCGGGCATTCTGACTGCAGCGTATTCCCTTTCTGCATCCATCTTCCGCGTGTTTGGCGGCAGCATCTCCGATCGCATCGGCGGTGGGCTGACGGCCAAAGCAGCCTTATTCGCCATGCTGGCCGGCGCGCTGTTGCTGACCTTCTCCCACGGCAGCCCCCTGTCCCTGGTTGCCACGCTCGTGATGGCGCTCGGGATGGGTGTTGCCAATGCCGCGGTCTTCAAGCTGGTCACCAAAGAGATTCCACAGGCGGTCAGCGGCGCCTCGGGCTGGGTGGGTGGATTGGGAGCGTTCGGCGGGTTTGCTTTACCGCCGATCCTGAGCTATTTTGTCCGTGTTCAAGGCCAGCCAGGATACCCCCTCGGTTTTCTAACTTACATCGTCCTGACGGCGCTCTCGATTGTTTTCGTATTCATCCTGACTCGGGCGCGTTCCAGCTAATTTATCGCTCTTTCAATTCCCGGATGACCCGATCCGCTGCCAGCTTGCCGGTCAGGATCGAGACCGGCAGCCCAGAAGGGCTGAAGGTCCACTGGCCGGCCTGGTAAACGTTGGGGAGTGGGGTGCGGATCGAGTTCGTGATCCTGGGAAGGCGGCTCTCTGCCGGCATCGGATGGTTAGTGAACGACCAGCCGGTGATGGCGCCGTCCGTGTTGCCGGCGTACTTCTCCATGGTCAGTGGGGTCGAGGAAAACTGGTGCAGGATAGAGGCTTTGAGGCCAGGAAAAATGGTCGAATCCAGGGTTTTGACCATGCTCGTTTCGCATATCGACTTAAATTCCTCGTACCAGCCCATCTCTTCGATGGCTTTCGTGAGCTGGTAATCGAAGAGGACGCTGACGATCAGGCCGGTCTTTCCTGAGGGCGCCAAGGAGCTGTCACGCAGGACCGGGATCGAAATTTCATAAGTAGTGAAGTGGAAAAACTTCTCGAGCCACTGCTCGATGACCTGGCGGTCGGCATGGAGCGGGAGCGATCCTGCTGCCGATTGGCCGGTCCGGCTGGGTGTGTAAAATAAGTGCTCGCTGGCTTTACTCGAAAAGTAGCCCTTGTCCAGGTCTACACCCAGAAAGGTGGTAAATATCGAGTCGTTGCCGGTTTTATCGGCAAGCAGCGTTTGGCGTGCCTGCACAGCATTTTTGACAGCTTCGTCCGGGAGGTTCTGCAGGTCTAAACAGCGGTAAAAGGCCTTCTGATCTGCCGCCCAGACCAGCTTACGGAAAGCCAATTCCTGGCCGTTCGCATCGATCAGGAGGCGCTTCCCCGGATCGACCTTGACAATTTCTGTGCCGGTACGAATCGTTCCGTTGTGACCTTTGATGAAGGCGACCATTTTTTCGATCACCTTGCCGGTGCCGCCCAGCGGGTAGACATATTCGAGATAGAGCTTCATGTAGCTGAGGGCAAAATAGGCAGGGGTCTCTTGAAAAAAATGCTGGGAGATGATGTCCAGGAGGCTCTGGTTCTGGGTGTAGCGTTTCAGGAAATCCACCACCGGCGCGTTCATGGCGGAGATTTTACGGATGGTCAGGGCGTACTTCAACATCCAGGGCAGGATCACTTTTACCAGGTAATCCCGGTCTTTTTTCATGTCCAGGAAAAGAGGATTATCGATGCCGTATAGGACGTCCATATAGTCTGAAATTTTACGGATCTGGGCGATGATGGCGGCAATCTCAGCTCTACTCTCCGGGTAGAGACCAACCAGCAGCGCCTCGTAATCCACCACGTTCTCTTTGCTGGCAAGGCGGATCACGCGGTCTTCGATTCCAATGGATACGTGACTCCTGACATGCTCGACCTCGATCCCAAGCTGCCTGAGCATCGGTAAGATAATGCCGGAGCTTTCCATCGCCCGGGCGCCGCCGTCATAGAAAAAACCGTCGCGTTCGAAGGTGTTCACCAGGCCACCGCAGGTACTCTCCTTCTCGCAAACCAGCGTCGAATGTCCAGCATTCGCCAGGTACGCGGCCGCAGTCAGACCGGCAATCCCACCACCTACAACTATCGCATTGTAATTTGATGCGCCGTCATCGTAATTTGATGCGCCGTCAACGTATCCCATATCCACTCCTACAAAAAGTTAATTCCGACTCAAAGTATTAAAACCCGAAAGACCCGTGAGGGCTTCGCTGATTGACCAGATTCGCTTCCCTACCACGCGGTCCAGAGCATGGGGGGCGGGCTTTTCCTCAATTGTCTGGTTGAAAAACTTTCCACTCACCCCTGCCATTTCTGGCGCCGCAGCCAGGTAGTAAACGGCGTCCCCGGCAATAACCGGGTCCTTCAGAAACCACCAGAGCAGGTAGCGCTGGTAGAGGCGGTAGAGGCGGCCGTTATTCATGCCGATGTTGGTGCGGACCTCGCCGGGGTGGACAGCGTTCACCGTTACGCCAGTTCCCTGGAGCTGGTCTGCGAACTCCCAAACAGTTAAGAGCTGGGCGACCTTGGAAGCCCCGTAACCCTTGTAGCCGTTGTAGCGCCGGCGCTCCCAGTCCAGGTCCATCAGGTCCAGGCCGCCGAAACGGTGCCCCTGGGAATTCACCTGGAGGATACGCGCCGGGGCGCTGGCGACCAGCCGGTCGAGCAGCAAGCGCGTAAACAGGAACGGCGCCAGGTGGTTGACACAGAAAACGGTTTCAAATCCTTCCTCGGTCAGCGTACGCCGGGTGTTGTGGACTCCGGCATTATTGATCAATACATCGATGTGCGGGTACTTACCCAGAAGCGTTTCTGCAGCCTGGCGTACCTCCGCCAGGCGTGAAAAATCCGCCTGCAAAAGATCCACCATCACGCCGTAATATCTCGTTAACTCCTCCTGGACTTTCAAGCTCTTCGCCAGATTACGGCAAATCAACGCAAGGTGCGCCCCACCTTGCGCCAGCCGGCGCGCTACCTGGTAGCCAACCCCAGAAGTAGCCCCGGTGAGGATGCACAGGCGCCCATCCAGGCGTGCCTGTGTGGTTTTCTGTGGCATGCGGGCATTGGCAATGAATTGCAATTCTTCCGGTAATTGCATGCTTGTTTACCCGAAATAGCGGTGCATGAATTTCCAATAGGCACGTCGCAAGATGGGAATACCATTGAAAATCGAGCCCCAAATGTCGAAATAATCCCGCTGGTAGATGATCCGGCCGTCATCGCCCAGAGTCAGTTTCGTGCAGCCGTAAACGGGATTGCTTGGGTATTTCCGAAACATCATCACCATCTTCCATTGGAAGAAAACTACCTGGCCTTCCATGACCAGGGAGAGGATTTCCATGTTGAGCTGCTCGCAGCGCCTGGCGAGACGACCGCACATGGCAGTGAAGGCTTCAATGCCCTCGATCCTCTGGATGCTGTCTTCGAAAATAATGTCTTCGTGGTAATAAGGGAAGATGTGCGACCAATCAGGTTTCCCGGCGGTGTTGTAGGTGCGCGACCAGAGCTCGCGAAACCGTTCAGCGGTGAGTGGCTCTAAGATATTCTGTCCTTCGGTCATACCCGACCATTTTACAAGATTTATAAAAAAAAACAACCGCCAATTTACGGTTTTACCAGGCCAGATTGTCGAGGTTGGGCTTACTAGAGGAATTAACCCTGAGACTCCATCCTATCCAACTGACCAGGGGAAAAACTCTCCCGGAGATGGGTGAGTTTTTTAAATGATGGTTGTAACATTGAAAAAACCTGAAAAGCACAACGGAGAAAAAATGAGCAAGCTTTCAAAAATCCTACATGTCTTCATGATCATCCTCACAATCTTACTGGCCATTACTGCCATCCCCGGAGGCGTCATGCTCCTGGCAAATTTTTACGCGCCGCCGGTGGAACAACTGCAAGGCTCAATCTTCAAGGATTTCACCATCCCTGGCCTGGCGCTTGCCCTGGTCGTGGGCGGAAGCGCAGTGGTATCAGCGGTCATACTGCTAAAAAAGAATATATTTGGAAGCATGTCCGCGGCCACGGTTGGCGTCATCATCATGTGTTTTGAGTTTGTCCAGGTGTTGATCATTGGATCACCTACAGGGCCTGCGCGTATCATGCAGATCATCTACTTTGGCCTTGGCACGTTGCTAATGATCGCTTCCATCGGAAGCTGGTTCCTGGAATTACTCGCTCGTAAGGAAAAATCGTTATGAAAAAAATTTGCCTGCTCTTCTTGCTATGTTCCCTTGTGACTCTGTCGTGCAACCTGTCGGTCGCCATAACGCCTCCGACAGAAACCGCCTCAGAAACCGCCTCAAAAACCGCCTCCCAGCCTACGGACACAGTGATTGCCGTAACAGAGGAGGCTGGAACCAGCACGCCTTCAGCCACCCCCGAAATAGCCTCCGTAACTTCCACCTCACAACCGGCGATTGAGGGGACGCCTGTATTTTATGGTCCATTAAGTCTTGTCCTGCCCTCAGGCGTTGCCAGCGGGATCAGCGGCGAGCAGTTTCCGCGTGACGAAGGTGATGGCGTAGCCCCGTGGGGGGTAACCCCTGGGCACACACAGGTGAGGCTTGAGGGGTATCTCCTGCAGGAAAAATTCCACGAGCCGCAAATTTACGTATACCCCTCGCAGGCCTATGCTGAACAGAATCCCGGGGTGTTTGAAAATATCCACCGCCTGAACAACATAATCTCCGGAGCCAGCGAGCCCATCAGTCCTGACCAGCTTCCCACGGTGCCTTTTTTCAATGCAGCCCAGCTATTTGGTTCAAATGTCCAGGTGATCGACTTCCAAAACGGGCAAGGGGTGCGCTTCCTGACCCAGTATGCCCAATATTTTGCGCCAGCTAACAATCACGAGCTGTTTTATCACTTCCAAGGAGTGACGCAGGATGGCGCTTATTATGTGATTGCGGTCCTCCCGATCACCGTCCCGCTGCTGGCAGAAAGCAGCGACCCCGGGGCAGTTCTCCCTGCTGGCGGGATTCCCTTTCCCGATATGAACGATCCGGAAGCCGATTTCCAGGGATATTACCATTCCATCACCGGATTATTGGATGCCACGCCTTCGGATACATTTGTCCCCTCGATCGCTCAGCTGGATGCTTTGATCCAGTCCATGCAGGTCAATCCATAAATCCAGAGGTATCCTTGGCTATCAGAAGCCGGCTGTTTTTCCAGAAAAAGGTGGAAACGGTGGTGGCTCAGACCCAGTAAAAACGTAATCACTGGTTATTCCAGCGGTTATATTAAGTGCCCCCAACGAGGTTCGAACTCGTGTTTCGGCCTTGAGAGGGCCGCGTCCTGGGCCACTAGACAATGGGGGCAAAGCGGAAAAATTCTACCATGCCCTCTCATCTACGTCAACAAAATCATCACCTACCCAAATTTTTCCATTCAAGAATGCACTTCTCCATTCCATCAACCACGGACTCACCTGCCCGGAACCAGTGAATCCCCGGATCAACGAGCTTGAACCAGTTCGCCTGCCTGCGCACAAAGACGCGGGTGAGGCGCCGCATCTGGGTCACTGCCTCCTCCAGGGTCATGCTCCCTTGCAAATATGCCACAATTTCCCGGTAGCCGATGGCTGAAAGAGCGGGTAGATCAGGGGCATATCCCTGCGCCAACAGTCCATCAACCTCACCCACCAGGCCTTCCGCCAGCATCTGATCGATGCGCGCGTCGATGCGTGCATATAACTCATCACGAGGCCGCGTCAGACCCAGCACCAGGCTGCGGTATAAAGGTAACTGGCTGCGACTCAGATCCGAGAATTGCCGACCTGTTAGAAATATGACTTCGAGGGCACGCACCGTGCGGCGCAAGTTGCGCGGGTCGATCCGTTCTGCAGCCCTAGGATCCAGAACCGCCAGGCGCTCGTGCAAGCCCGATCCACCAATCTCATCCGTCCACTGGAACAGCACATCCCGTAAGCGCCCATCTGCCTGGACTTCTGGCGGCAGCCAGCCGTGAGTGATCGCCCGGATGTACTGCCCGCTCCCGCCTACCAGTACCGGTAGATGACCGCGCCCTGTTATTTCCTCGATCACCCGATACGCTTCTCTCTGGTAGACTGCCAGGCTCCAGGTTTCATCGGGATTGGCGACGTCCACCAGGTGGTGAGGCACCAACTGCCGTTCTTTTTGCGTGGGCTTGGCCGTTCCGATATCCATCCCCCGGTAAAAGAGCCGTGAATCAGCCGAGACGATTTCCCCGCCCAGGCGCTGCGCCAGGGCAATCGCCATTTCCGTCTTGCCGACAGCCGTCGGTCCAACCAGCACGACCAGGTCAACCACGCCGCAAAGCCTTTTGCACGCCCGTGTCAGGAATTGACTGCATTTTCATAATGGACAATCTCGGGAGGCGGGCCGCCCTTCCGGCCTTGGATGGCGATCACATCCAGGCGCCAATCCCCCACCAGTTCGGGGTGGGCGCCCAGGTATGCCAGAGCTGCCTGGAGCATATGGTGGCGTTTTTGACGTGTGATCGATTCTTCCGGATACCCATAATTCAAACTCGTACGGGTTTTCACCTCAACAAAGACGGTCACCCGATCCTGACGGGCAACCAGGTCGATTTCCCCAAAAGCGGTGCGTTCGTTCCGGCGCAGCACCTGGTAACCTTTCTGAATCAAGAAATCGGCTGCAACCGTTTCCCCCCAACGACCAAGGCTTTGCTTGTGATTCGCCATGCAAGTCTCCCCATCCCAGACAGGTTAACGATCCTCAGCATTTTCTCTCATGCGACGATAAGCGATCGCCTCCTGGTAGACCATCTCCAACCGTTTAACAGCTTTCTCAATGGCAAAATCGTCGGAGTGGATGCAGGCCTTCTGTGACATTTCGCGCCTCAGATCGGTGTCCATGATCATTCGAGTTAATTGTTCAGTAAATTCACCCAGATCCTGGTGTGTGAGGATTCCGGTTTGCCCATCGATCACTGCATCGGAGATGCCGGGAGATTGGATGCCAGCAACGGGCAATCCCGAAGCCATGGCTTCGACAACCGTCAGTCCAAACGTTTCAGTAGTCGAGGGGGTGACAAAAATATCCGCAGCCGCATAATACGGCGGAAGGTCTGCATGGGCAATCATTCCCGTAAATATCACACGATTGCCCAATGCGTGTTTTTTCACCCAGTCTTCCAGGCTGCTTTTCACCGGTCCATCGCCGATGATTAAAAGGCGACTCTCTGGACAAACCTGGTATACCTGAATAAAAGCCTCCAATAAAAATTCCAGGTTCTTCTCTGGACCCAGGCGACCGACATAAATCAAGACGACTTCATCAGGTGAGAACCCCAGTACCTCCCGGTCGATTGGAAAGGCATTCTTGAACACATCTAACTCCATGCCATGTGGCTGGATTGAAACCGGGCAGGTAGGTTGGTACTTCATGACTACTTCCAGGAGGCTGGCGGAGGGCACCATGAGCGCATCCAGTTGTTTATAAAAGTTTGGCATGTAAGAATTAACAAATTCTTCGCCTAGCTTGCCAAAAAGCCCCGGCATGTAGAGCTTGGCGTACAGGTCATAGCGAGTGTGGTGGGTAAAAACAACCGGCAGGCCAAGTTTCCATCCGAAATAAGCCGCATTAATCCCGCTGGTAAAAGGATGGTGAACGTGTACGACGTCCATGGTTTTGACGATATCATGGGTTCGCTGGCTATGAACAAAATTAAAATAAACGTCGTGCTTCAACACCGGAATTCCGGGAGAGCGCACGACGCGACCATCTCCAGGATCGCTGCCACCTTTTCCAAAGGTTACCACAAACACTTCATGACCCAGCTTCGCCAGGTAGCGTTGGTTCAAGCTGATGTACGTAATGACACCACTGACATAGGGTGTGTACATATCGGTCATCATCGCAATTCGCATATTGAACCTTTTACCTTTAGCTCCAACCTTATCCTACGCTGAAGCAGTGAAAACGTCAAGCGAGTGATGGTAGAATCCAGCCATGCAGAGGACGCGCTACTTACCAGACCCCGAGCGCATGAGCGTACTTGCAGCAACCATTCTACTCGCTTATGCATTGGCCAGGTTTATTGATCTGCCGGTGCGCGAATTTGCGTTACAACTACCGGTTTTTTATTTTTCAATCGAATTTAATGTTCAAACCCTGGTCACCCTGATTGTGGCGGGTTTAACAGCTGCCGGGGCAGAATGGCTGTTACGTGACCATCCAGCGATTTCACGGGAAAAATATTCAACGATCCACTGGTTGTTGCCTGGTCTGACTGCCCTGGTGATTGGCTTGCCTTTGTTGCAGGTGCAGCCCGGGCCAACCTGGTGGGTTGGTTTTATCCTGGGGGGAGGTCTGTTAATGTTAGTCCAGGTTGCTGAGTACATCGTGGTCGACCCCCACGATATCCGCCAGCCCCTGGCAGCCGCCACCCTGACCGCAGTGTCCTTTGCCTTGTTCTTAATCTTATCGGTAACAATGCAGTACGCGGAAATGCGGCTCTTCTTTATCCTGCCGGCGGTATTTTTAGCAGTTTTTTTGGTCAGTCTGCGAACCCTGCACTTAAGACTTCAACAGCAATGGGCTTTTTTGGAAGCGGCCATCATCGCCTTTATTGTCTGCCAGTGGGCAGCCGCCCTTCACTACTTGCCCCTTTCGCCCATAACGTACGGACTCGTGCTCCTGGGTCCCGCTTATTTCATGACCAGTCTGATTGCCGGGCTGATCGAAGGCCGGTCTGTACGCCAGGCCGTGATTGAACCGCTGGTAATTTTGTTGCTAGTGTGGGGAATCGCCTTGTGGTTGGACTGACCCGGCTGGTGCTGCCCGGTGGCCTTTGGGCAGAAATGGAAACTGACGTGCGCCAAAAATACCCGGAAGAAGCCTGCGGGATTCTGGCAGGCAGCTTTACCAATGGTGTCTACCAGGCACAGGTCGTCTTTCCCTTGGAGAATATCTTTCACAGCTCGAATCGCTTCCGCGTAAATCCACAGCAGCAGGTCAACTGCATTTACCTCATCCAATCCCAGGGCCTGGAATTAATTGCTATTTACCATTCTCACCCGCAAGGTGGAACTCGTCCATCCTCGACCGATCAAGGTGAATTTTTTGATCCGGCAGCAGCGGCTTTGATCTGGTATCCTGTAGCAGATTTTTGGGAATGTCGCGCTTACGTCATCGATTCCCAGGAATTTGTCGAAATCCCCATCGAAAAGCAACGAGGTGCGTAACCAATTCCTGCCTCTTGTGTTATTTGAGTGTCAATCAGGAGAATTTAACGAATGCAGTTCGTTCTTGAAATTTTATTTATTTTTATCGCCTACACAATAGGTTCGATACCTTTCGGCTACCTGGTCGTGCGGATAACAACGGGAAAAGATATTCGAACGATTGAGAGCGGTAGGACCGGTGGGACCAATACAATCCGTGCGGCAGGCTACCTCGCCGGTCTTGGAACCGGGATTCTGGATGTGATGAAATCAGGCATGGCAGTACTCCTGGTCAAACTTTTATTTCCCGACCAGCCATGGATGCATGTCTTTGCAGGCGTGGCGGCTGTATTCGGTCATAATCACTCAATTTTCCTGATTGAACGAACTCCAATGGGAAAGATTCGCCTGCGAGGCGGCGCTGGGGGCGCCCCTGCGCTGGGTGGTGCGGCTGGCTTGTGGTTTCCCAGCCTGTTAATAATGCTGCCGGTTCTATTATTTGTCTGGTTGGGAATCGGTTACGCCTCCCTGGCAACCCTCAGCACAGGCATATTTATTACCATCCTCTTCGCAATCCGCGCCTGGCTGGGAGCTTCACCCTGGGAGTATATCTTTTACGGTGTTTTCGTCAGTATTTTATTGTTCTGGGCGCTCAGGCCAAATATAAAACGCCTGTTGAACGGCTCAGAGCGCCTGGTGGGTTGGCGAGCGCGCAAGCAGAAAACGCCAGAAGACCCATCGTAGACCTGGCCTACCGGCAGGTAGATTACTCATCCTCGTAATCGTCCTCATCCTCATCGTAGTCTTCTTCATCGTCATCAGTGGGGATGGGAGGTTCGCCAAACATTTTCCGATATAACGATCGTAGATTTCTGCGGTGCAACTCGCTTGCCAATCCGCCAATCAAAACCCGGCTCTTGCCGCACATGTCGACCGTCGTTTCATCCAGGATTTCCAGCGGGTATTTGCGCCTTGAGGCTTTACGGACAGCTTTCCTCAAGTTGGCCAGGTAGTTAAGGTTATCTTTTATATAATTATCGATCTCGCCACGCAAGACGATATCGCCGTGACCTTGGACAATATTTTCAAGCCCCATCTTGGATACGCGTTTTAACGAAGTAGTGAGTTCGTCGATGTCCCCGTCAACGATGTATGGCAACGACATTGCCGTATCACCCGCGAACAAGACCCGGTCCTCTTCAACTAAAACGGATAGATTGTCCTGGCTGTGACCTGGTAATGGAAGGATAGCCAGGGTTTTCTTACCGATCCGTAGCACCAACTGGCCTTCGTTAAAGGTGATATGTGGTAAGACCAGCTTTACATTTTTAAATGCCTGGTTGTTGCGCCGGGCATCATCAATTGCGATACGGGCGTTCTCATCCAGGAGCTGCCTGCATAAGGAATGGGCGATCACAGAAGCTCCCGGGAAAAAACAATTCCCCCATGTATGGTCGGCGTGGCTGTGAGTGTTGATGACGTAACGGACAGGAACTCCTAGTTCCTGCTCGATAAATTCACGTATCTGCAGGGTTTCTTCCGGCACTGCTAACGTATCGACCACCACTGCCCAATTGGGTCCGATTACCGCACCTGCCGTGACCTGCGCGTACATCTCGCTTTGAAAGAAATAGACGTTATCTGCGATTCGCTCGCGTTGAATCATTTTATTTTCTCTTTAGTTGTTTGAAAGTGGGTGAAGGATAGCATAAACATTTTTCAAAATCAAGCTTGTTTAATCCTGTATTAATCTTTTTACGACTGCCCATTGACGGCCTGACCCTATCCCTACGTAGAAGAATTTATGTCTGCAGAAAAGGCTTAATGCAGTATAATGATCTCCAATAGAATATTGGAATCCGGAAGGAGTAAGCAGGGACTAATCTCCCAGAGAAGGCATGGTCACAGGCTGAAAGCCATCCCGAGAAAAACCTGCTGAAGTCGTCTGGAATAAGGCTGAAGAAATTCTGTTTCAGAAGAGTAGACCAGCCCGGGTGAGCCCGTTAGCGCGAAAACCCGATCGGCGTAATGCCCGTCTGGGTGAGTGCACTGGCTAAAACCAGTGAACCGAGGTGGTACCGCGGAAGTATGCCTTTCGTCCTCCAATGACGAAAGGTTTTTCTTTTTAATCGAGGCTGTGATGATGGATTTTCAAATATTTGAAGCAGAATTTCTCAGGCTGTATCATGCTGAGAATTATGCTGACGCCATGAACTGGCTGCGCCTGGGAGGAGGGCAGTTTCCAGAAAAGGCGGCAACCCTATATTTTTGGAGGGCTTGCATCACTGCCTTACTTGGAAAGCCAGATCAAGCGGTTGAGGTTTTAAAACAAGGCTTTGACCTGGGCTACTGGTGGGCAGAAAGATTGTTGAAAGGCGACAGCGACCTGGTTTCCCTTCAGGAACGGCCAGATTTCATCGAGCTGGTTACCCGATGTGAAGCCAGGCACCTGGAAGCCGAAAAAAATCACCCCACCGAAGTGCTTGTTTATCCCCCTGATCCAGGTTTTCAACCCCCATATCCTGTATTGCTGGTATTGCACGGCCGGAGTAGCACGCCGGAGGCAATCACACAGCCTCTGCTGCCGGTTACCGGGATGGGGTGGATACTGGCGGCTGTTCAATCCTCGCAGATACTCTTACCTGCAGCATATGCCTGGGACGATTACCAGCGTGCCAGGGACGATGTCCGATCTATGATGGATGAAGTACAAGGTCGTTATCCTGTGGACAACGGCCGCATCGTGTTGGCAGGCTTTTCCCAGGGAGGCGGCCTGGCCCTGAAACTGGCGCTGGGTGGAACCTTAAAGCCCAGAGGCGTGATCGCCTTTGCTCCTTACCTGCGAATGACCGAGAACACTAGCGAATCCGCTTACAGGGATTTCAAAGTTTGGATGGCAACCGGAACGCTCGATTCTGGCCAGGCGTTTTTTTTGAATATTGAGAACCTCTTACAAACTCAGTCAATCCCTTACCGGCGGGAGCAAGTCCAAAATCTTGGGCACAACCTCCCGGAAAATCTGACCAAGCATTTTATAAAAGCATACGATTTCATTTTAAATAACAATTAGGAGGACCCATGCCTGCATTTGATTTACCCAAAACGTACGATTTTCGCAATACGGAACAGCGCATTTATCAATGGTGGGAGAAGAGCGGCTTTTTCAGACCCAGCAATGATCCCAAACGCCCTGGTTTTAACCCAGAGATCAAACCTTTCGTGATCATGATCCCACCTCCTAATGTGACCGGGGAGCTCCACGTTGGACATGCTTTGTTCGTGGCCCTGGAGGATTTAATAATCCGCTATCATCGCATGAAAGGCGTCCCAACCCTGTGGGTGCCGGGAAGCGACCATGCGGGTATCGCCACCCAGCTCCAGGTGGAGAAAATGCTGGCGCAGCAGGGGCTGAAGAGGGAGCAGCTCGGGCGGGAAGAGTTTGAGCGCCGGACCTGGGAGTGGAAAGAAAAATTTGGCGGGATCATCACCCAGCAGATTCGGCGGCTGGGAGCCTCCTGCGATTGGGAGCGCGAGCGCTTTACCCTGGATGAAGGCTTGTCCCGGGCAGTCCGCGAAGCTTTCGTGCGCCTGTTTGAAAAAGGTTTGATTTACCGCGGACCGCGCCTGATCAACTGGTCACCGGGATTGCGCACGGCGGTATCTGACCTGGAGGTCGAGTACTCCCAGGAACCCGGAACACTCTATTACTTCAAATACAAACTGCTGGGCTCTGAAGACGAATGGATTCCGGTGGCTACGACCCGCCCGGAGACAATCCTGGGCGATACCGCCGTCGCCGTGCACCCCGAAGACGGGCGTTATTCTGCCTACGTCGGACGGCAAGCCATTGTGCCAATTCTCGGGCGCACCATCCCTGTGATCGCCGACACTTACGTGGACCGCGAATTCGGCACCGGCGCCTTGAAGATCACACCCGGGCACGATCCGAATGATTACGCCATCGGGCAAAGGCACGGCCTGGAGATGATCTCCGTGCTGGATGAAGCCGCCCGGATAAATGCGAACGGCGGCCTGTACCAGGGACTGGATCGCTTCGAAGCGCGTAAAAAACTCTGGGAAGACATGCGCCAGGCAGACCTGGTGATCAAGGAAGAGCCTTACATGCTTAACGTCCCGCGCTCCCAGCGCGGCGGCGAAATCATTGAACCCTTGATTTCGACCCAATGGTTCGTGCGCATCAAGCCTTTGGCAGAAGCCGCTGTCGAGGCAGTGAAAGACGGGCGTATCCGGATCGTGCCAGAATGGTTCACGAAGGTCTATTACAACTGGCTTGAAAATATCGAGGACTGGTGCATCTCGAGGCAGCTCTGGTGGGGGCACCGCATTCCGGTCTGGTACTGTGCGGACTGCGGAAAGAGCACCTCCACCCGCCTGGACCCGGACGCCTGCTCACATTGTGGAAGCTCAAGGATCGAGCAGGATCCGGACGTGCTGGATACGTGGTTTTCATCGGGTTTATGGCCTTTTTCAACCCTGGGCTGGCCGGATGAGACACCGGATTACAAATATTTTTACCCCACTTCGGTGCTGGCGACCGGTTATGACATCCTGTTTTTCTGGGTGGCTCGCATGATCATGGATGGTCTCGAATTTACCGGACAGGTGCCCTTCCACACGGTTTACCTGCACGGGTTGATACGCGATGAGCATGGCAAGAAAATGAGCAAGTCAAACCGGAACAACGTAGATCCCCTGGTGGTCATGGACGAGCTGGGAACGGACGCCCTGCGTTTCTCACTCCTGGTCGGTTCTACCCCCGGCAATGACTTGAATGTCAGCGTCAAAAAAATTGAGGCTAACCGCAATTTTGCTAATAAATTATGGAATGCGGGACGCCTGATCATCGGTTCACTCGCTCGGGCGCCGCAGCAAGCCAGCAGCGCCCCTGAATGGACCCTCAGTGATGCCTACATCCTGGCAAAACTGAAAGAGCTGGTCCGTAGTGTGGAAATCCTTTTCCAGTCCTACCAGTTTGGCGAGGCCGGCCGCCAGATTTATGACTTTTTCTGGAGTGAGTTTGCTGACTGGTACCTGGAAATCACCAAGCTGCAGCTTGCAGAAAAAGGCGACCGGGCGTATTACACGGCAGAGCGCATGGTCCGAATCTTCAACTCGATCCTGCGCATGCTTCACCCCTTTACTCCCTTTGTCACCGAAGAAATCTGGGGATACCTCAAGCATGCAGCCCAGGAGCACTCAAAATTGCTGTTACCGGATGACGGTACGTGGGCTGACGCTTTGATCCTCGCACCATGGCCGGAACCACTTCCAAAAGAGAGCTGGGAAGTGAAAGCAATCCGCGATTTCCAGCAAATCCAGGAAATCGTGCGCGCAATCCGCAACCTGCGTGCCGAGAAAAATGTAAAGGCCTCCACGAAAATATCGGCCATTTTTTCCGGCTCAACGGAGATGATCGAGCTTTTACGGAAGGAAACTGGCACGATTGCATCCCTGGCGTCACTGGATGCAAAAACCATTATCCTAGTGGACAACAGCCAAAGCGCAACCCCACGCCCTGATGGTCACATTGCGCTGGTAGCTGGAACCGTCGAGATCTTCCTGCCGATGACTGACCTGGTGGACAGCCAGGAGGAAATCGCCAGGCTGGAGAAAGACCTGCAGGAGGTGGAGGCCCAGATTACGCGGTTGGAAACCTTGCTAAGCGGGCCGTTTGCTGAAAAAGCGCCTGCACAAGTCGTCGCCAAGGAACGCGAGAAGCTTTCGACTTTTAAGATCACTGCCGAAAAGCTGATGTCTCAGTTGAAAAGCTTAGGGTAAAATTCAACAAGCTGTGGAGATGGCTCGAGATATTCTGGGCGACAAGACCGCCCACAGGTTCTCAAGAACCAACCGATTTAAATAAGGAGATGATGGATGGAAAGAAAACTTGATGAATTGAAGATGCGTTTGATTGAAGCCAACGATTTAAATTCCGCATCCGGAGTTTTAAGCTGGGACCAATCGACGTATATGCCGCCTGCCAGTGCCCCCACGCGCGGCCGGCAGATGGCCTTGTTGGGTCGCCTGGCCCACGAAAAATTCACCGATCCTGCCGTTGGTAGGTTGCTGGACGAATTAAGACCGTATGAAGAAAGCCTTCCTTACGATTCGGACGACGCCAGCCTGATCCGCATCACCCGCCGGGAATATGAAAAAAGTGTCCGGTTACCGGCTGAGTTCCTGGGTCAATTCATGCAGCACGCAGCGGCTTCTTACCAGGCATGGACTAAAGCCAGACCAGATAACAATTTTGCAGCCGTACAACCGTACCTCGAAAAAACCCTGGACTTCAGCCGGAAATTGGCTGACTTTTTCCCGGGTTACGAACACATTGCCGATCCATTAATCGATAACGCGGATTACGGAATGAAGGCGTCCAACATCCGCCAGCTTTTTAGCGAGTTGCGCAAGCAGCAGGTGCCGATCGTTAAGGCAATCACGTCCCAGCCACCAGCAGACGATTCCTGCCTACGGCGAATATACCCGGAAGACCAACAGTTGGAGTTCAGCAAACCTGTCATCCAGAAAATTGGCTATGATTTCAACCGCGGGCGCATCGATAAGACTCACCACCCCTTCATGACAAAATTCTCCTGGGGCGATATCCGGATTACAACGCGCTTCCAGAAGAACTTCCTGGGTGAATCCCTGTTCAGTACCATCCATGAAACTGGCCATGCGATGTATGAGCTGGGCATCCGGCAGGAACTCGACGGGACTCCACTTTCAGGCGGAACTTCCGCCGGTGTTCATGAGAGCCAATCCCGCATGTGGGAAAACGTCGTCGGCAGGAGCCGCGCCTTCTGGAGTTATTTCTACCCGTCCCTGCAAAGCGCTTTCCCGGAACAACTGGGGAAAACATCTTTAGATGAATTTTACCGGGCTATCAACAAGGTCGAAAAATCTTTGATTCGCACGGATGCAGACGAGGTCACCTACAACCTGCATGTCATGCTGCGTTTCGATTTTGAACTGGCGCTCCTCGAAGGAAAGCTGGCGGTAAAAGACCTGCCAGAAGCCTGGCATGTGCGCTTCCTGGAAGATTTTGGGATTCGCGCCCCGGATGACCGCGATGGCGTTTTACAGGACGTGCACTGGTACGGCGGATTGATCGGAGGGAGTTTCCAGGGGTACACCCTTGGTAACTTAATGGCAGCCCAGTTCTATGAAACTGCATTAAAGGTCCATCCAGAGATACCGGGCGAAATCGCCCAGGGGAACTTCACTCCATTACGAGATTGGCTGACCGAGAACATCTACCAGCATGGCAGCAAATTTACTGCCCCCGAATTGATCCAGCGCGTCACTGGTGGTGAATTGAGCATTGATCCGTACATCCGTTATTTAAAAAATAAGTACGGCGAGCTTTACCAGCTTTAATTTGTTGATGAAGGTGCGCAGGAATAAGCGCACGTTCATCATATTTAATTGGAGGTATACATGATCCCAGAGTTAAAAATCGGCGTAGTTTACCCGCAAACAGAATATGGAAATGACTCAACCGCGATCCGTGATTACGCTCAAACTGCTGAAGAGTTAGGCTATACGCACATCCTGGCTTATGATCATGTCCTTGGCGCGAATCCAGATCGATCCGGCGGCTGGTCTGGCCCCTACAACCATGAGACTCCATTCCAGGAGCCGTTTACCTTGTTCTCTTACATGGCAGCGATAACGCGGCAGATTGGTTTTACTACCGGCGTGATTATCCTGCCGCAGCGCCAGACCGCCCTGGTAGCCAAGCAAGCGGCTTCTCTGGATGTCCTCAGCCAGGGGCGTCTGAGGGTTGGGGTCGGGACCGGTTGGAATTGGGTCGAATACCAGGCATTGAACCAGGAATTCCACAACCGAGGCCGGCGCTTCGAAGAGCAAATTGAAGTCATGCGCTTGTTATGGACTCAACCGCTGGTTAATTTTAAGGGACACTGGCACTCCATACCGGATGCTGGTATCAACCCACTCCCCATCCAGCGTCCGATCCCTCTATGGTTCGGAGGGCATGCAGAACCAGCGTTGCGGCGAGCAGCACGCCTGGGAGATGGTTGGATGCCAAATTATTACACCCCATCTGAGGCAGGCCCAGCACTCGAAATCCTGCGCCTGTCGCTCCTTGAAAACCAGCGCGACCCGCAGGCTTTTGGCATCGAACCGCGCCTTTCTTATGGTAAAGGCATCCTGGATGACTGGCTTGCCTGGATCAAAGACTGGCTGGCAGCCGGCGCCACCCACATGACGTTGAATACGATGGGCCTCGGTTTTCAGAAACCTTCTGAGCATTTGAAGGCTATTCGGGATTTTGCACAGAAGATTGGCATGGCATAGATAATAATCTAATCCATGCCGGTCTCAGCCTTGATCCTGGCGCTCGGCACGATCTTTCTCTGGAGTTTCCTGGCTTTCCTGGGAACCCAATTAGAACATATCCATCCCTTGTTAATTACAGGACTGGCGCTTTGTATCGGAAGCAGCCTAAGCCTGCCGCGCTGGCGTCAGTGGTTAGTCCCCTGGCGTGTTTTCTTGGTTGGGGTCGGTGGTCTTTTCGGGTATCATTTCCTCTATTTTTCGGCTTTTCAACGGGCTCCGGCGATTGAAACCAACCTCATCAATTACTTGTGGCCCTTGTTAATCGTGTTACTCTCGCCTGCCATTCTGCCTGGGTATCGCTTGCGTCCCAACCACCTGGTAGGAGCTGCGCTCGGTTTGACCGGCACAGCCTTAATCCTGACTGGCGGGAAGTTCAATCTCGATCGAGCGAACCTGCCAGGATATCTACTGGCAGCAGGCGCTGCCCTGACCTGGGCTCTATATTCGCTTCTGACGCGCAGACTGCCACCATTCCCAACCTCAGCGGTTGGGGGTTTCTGCCTGGCTGGCGGCTTGCTCTCCATTGCTGCATTCCTGGTGAGTAGCTACCTTACACCAGGTAACCTTGAGGTCTCATTATTTCCTCAGCAATGGGCAACCCTCGTTCTGGTTGGGCTGGGACCGATGGGACTGGCTTTCTTCCTCTGGGATGCAGCATTAAAACGTGGGGACCCTCGCATTATTGGTGCCCTGGCTTACCTTACACCGTTGTGTTCGACATTAATCCTGGTGCTTCTCGGTGGCCAGCGCTTTACATGGACCTCAGCAACCGCGATGGTGCTGATCATCTCAGGAGCTATTACTGGATCTTTTGATATATGGAAGAAGTCTTTGTAGACTAAAAAAAATCTCCCCAGGATTTGTCTCCAGGGGAGATCGAAAATAGTTGTTATTTCTTTTTCTTGACGTCAGAAGCAGTACCATCAATCATCTTGACGTCACCTGATTGAATGGCGATGCGCTTTGGCTTCGATTCTTCTGCTTTGGGAAGTTGAAGCTTCAGGACGCCGTCATGATAAGTAGCCTGGATCTGGTCAGCCTTGACGTTGCTGGGTAAGGTCAGGCTGCGGGAGAAGGTGCCGTATCGGCGTTCGCGCAGGTGATAATCGCCTTCCTCAGTTTCTCTCTCTTCCTTGACCTCGCCCTTGATAACCAGCACCTTATTATCGTAGGTGATATCCAGATCTTCTGGTTTCAAGCCAGGGACAGAAGCCTTAACAATATACTCGTGTTCATTCTCGATGACATCCAATGCCAGATTCCAGGCTACCGGCTGCCATTCACCCGATGAGCTGACCAGTGCATCGTCGAACAGGCGATCCATGGCGCGACGAAGGCCCATCATTTCACGGAACGGATCCCAACGTACCATATTAGACATGCTAAACCTCCATAAATCTAGTTGCCAATAAATGTGGTTGATAAAGATGCGGGCACATGCCCGTCCGATCTTTAATATATTCAGGGAATGTAAAAAATAAATAGGATGAATATATGAGGTTTATAGGAATCGACCCGTAAAATAAGGGTCAGGATAGGATGGAAATCCCCCTGGCTCACCTGGAATATTTAAGGCACCGAGTCCGAGGAAATAAGCGTCCCCCTGGTAAGCCCTTCAAGAATAGCCTGTATAGCTCCAGGTTCATACCCCGAAAAAATCAGAACCTGCAGTCCTGGGATCTCCTCCACAAGGCTCAGGCTTTCAGCCACTTTACTCAGCATCCCCCCGGTGACATCCGTTGCGAGCGAGCCTCCTAAGGCATCCTTAAGGTCGGAAAAATTCGCGGGGTTAATAGCTTCGATCAGCCTGGTGCGCGCCGGAAAATCTGCCCAGACTCCCTTCTCAATCCCAGCCAGATAAATTTTCTGCGGGAGCAACTCCCCTGCCAGGAAGTAAAAGAGCTGCTCGGTCGAGAGGATAGTCCCGCCACGCTGGCGATCGAAAACAGCATCACCCTGTACAACGGGAACCAAGCCAGCCTGCAAAGCAGCTCGAAGCGGTGCCAGATTCCAATCGCCAATGTTGCCATCATCCGCCAGGATCGCCGACAACGGCGAGAAAGGAAGCGCTGGGATTCCGGCTCGCGCCAGTGCATCTACAACCAGGCGATTCAATGCCGAGGCTTCACGCCAGACCTCGATAAAACCACCCCATTCGCTGGATGATCTGACGCCCTGGCGAGTTCCCCATTTACGTGCCGGCACATGTCCAAAGGAACCAGAACCATGACCCAGCACCAGGCGCAACTGCGGATTCACCTGGCAGGCAACAGCAATCTCTTCTGCCAGGCGCTGGATGACATCCAGACGCGGGGTATGCGGACGGTTTTTATCAGTGATTAACGACCCGCCCAACTTTAAGAAAACCAAATGATCGAATGATTGATCAGCGATCATGAACTTCTGTGATAATCGTCCGCACGGCGCCATGTGACAGGAGGGCTTCAGCAACCTGACTCGTATGTTCGCGATCCGCCAGGGCGATCATGTTTCCGCCTTTCCCTCCACCAGAGAGCTTTGCTCCATATGCTCCAGATATCCTTGCAGCCTCCACCAGGCGATCCAACTCAGGGGAGGAAACACCCATCGCCTGAAGCAAGGCATGGTTTTCGAGCATCAAGGATCCCATGGCATCGGGCAAACCGTTTTCAATTAAAACCTTTGCCTTGTGTACAATTTCGGTCACCTGGTCAAAAAGCGAATCGTAAAAGGCAGGATTATCCTGCCACTTTTGGCGCAATTCTCCAACCGCCTGGGCGGTAGCGCTGCGAATCCCGGTATCCCCGATAACCAGCCAAAAAGGTACGGGCACGCTAAATTTCTCTACGGTCGGGTGATCCATCCCTCTTTGAAAGAAAACCGGCATGTTGTAAACGACCACCGTATTGTCAATTCCTGAGGGGGTGCCGTGATAGATTTTTTCTACTTCAAAAGCCAAATCCGAAACACGCTCATTTGATAGGTTTTTTCCAAGGAAATTTGCCACTGCCCGAATCGTCGCCACCGTTAATGCCGTGCCCGAACCCAGGCCGGACGCCATGGGAATGGTTGAAGACAGGCGTATTAAAAAAGCCGGAGGCTGACGAATTCCCAGCTCGTGGAGTACACTTTGTAAGGTCACGCGGATCGGATGGTTTTGGGGAAGTGAATCAAGGTCAGCCTTTAAGTCAATATCCGGAGCCTCGATCCGTACCCGGCCAGCTGCCGCCAGTGGCTCAGCAGCAATCACTGCCCGAGCCTGGAGCTGCTGTACAGGAACAGCAATCGCTGGACGTTGATAAACGACGGCATGCTCGCCAAATAAGATGATCTTCCCAGGTGCGCTGGATGTGATTGCAGGCATGGAATGCCTCCAGGTGACTAGAACAAATAAAAAATAAAGAGCACGCTGAGTCCCCAGAGCAGCACGGTCACCTGCAGTGGGCGGTCAGAAAGGATGACGTCTTCGGGTGCGCCGCCCTGGTTCTCGACCTGGTTGATGTATAGATAGCGAAAAACCCCATACAGGACAAACGGGACCGTCAGCATCATAATGTGATTCTCAGGCAAGTTCGGCGCAGAGAATGTATAAAGACTATAAGCCATGATGGTTGTGCTGGAGACAATCAAGATACATTGATCGAGGAATGGCAACGTATACCCATCCAGCACCTTGCGGTGGGAATTGGCATCCTGAGCCAGTAGGACTAATTCAGCCCTGCGCTTACCAAAGCCTATGAACAGGGCACCCAGGGTCATGCAGATATATAACCACGGAGAAAACCGCGTTACCTGAATTAAAGTGACACCGGCTGCCACCCGCAGGACAAATCCCAGAGCGATTGCAATGACGTCGATCAAAACGACATGCTTCAGCCACCTGGAATAAGCCACGTTCAGTACAAAATACGCCAGGGCGACCAGGGCAAATTGCGGAGACAACCAAATTGAGATGGGCGTTATTACAGCCAGGATCACGCATGAAGAAAGGATTGCAGATTGTACAGATAATTCACCAGAGGCAATCGGCCGTGAACGTTTTTTTGGATGCTGGCGGTCCGCCTCAATGTCCGCGATATCGTTAATGATATAGACAACGCCAGATAACAGGCAGAAAACACCAAAACCGGCCAGCGTGCGCAAGACAGCTTCCAGGTGAGACGGGCCTAGCTGGCGGTCGAAAACCAGGGCAGCAAAGATCACCCCATTTTTCAACCATTGTTTTGGCCGCATCTCCCGTATCAGGGCTTTTAGAAAACGCACGATCCGATCTCCTTCTCTTTCCTCTACCCATTTGACTTAAATTTTCCTGCAGCGTGTACCTATGATAGCATAAATAAGGAAATTTTTATTATGCGCAGACCTTTCATTTCGAATTCCAGGTTAAAATGAATTCGTGGTAAAAATTCGCTTAGACAGTCTGATGGTAGACAAGGGAATGTCGGAAAGCCGTTCAGCGGCCCAACGTCTGATCATGGCGGGGGAGGTGCGCGTGAACGGTCAGCTAACCATCAAACCCGCCACTCCGGTCGATCCAGGCGCTGCTCTGGAAATCGTGCAGGGACCAGCTTATGTCTCGCGTGGAGGAGAGAAACTGGCTGCCGCGTTGAGCCAGTTTCAAATTATTGTGCGCGAAAGAATTTGCGCGGATGTCGGCGCATCTACAGGTGGTTTTACGGACTGCCTGCTGCAGAATGGGGCAGCTCGTGTGTATGCCATCGATGTTGGTGAGGGCATCCTTCACTGGAAGCTGCGCAAGCATGCGAGGGTTGTGGTGATGGAAAAAACCAATGCCCGTCATATCGAACGCCTGCCAGAATCAATTGAGGTGCTGACCATCGATGCATCCTTCATTTCCTTGAAAGTGCTTTTGCCAGTAGTGATTCACTGGCTGGCGCCAGATGCGGACGTGGTAGCCCTGGTTAAACCCCAATTCGAGGCAGGTCGTCAGGAAACTGCCAGAGGCGCAGGAGTCATCCGCAATCCTGAAATCCACAGGCGAGTTTTACAGGAAGTGCTGGATTTTGCCCAGGACAAGGATTATGCGGTCAGAGGATTGCTACGTTCGCCCTTGCTCGGTCCTAAAGGCAATGTCGAGTTCCTGGCCTGGATTGGATTGCATCAACAGCAACCAGGTGATATCGAAGCCCTCGTTAATGGGGTCGTGCCTTAACCTCCAGGCTCAACGAAAATCGGGTATACTTTCGGGTTGCTCATGAACACCAACCATATTCGGAATTTCTGCATCATTGCACATATCGACCACGGAAAATCAACCCTGGCCGACCGGCTTTTACAACTCACCGGGACGATCTCCGAGCGAGACATGACTGCTCAAGTCCTCGACAGCATGGATCTCGAAAGGGAAAAGGGGGTGACGATTAAGGCTTCGGCTGTACGGATGAATTACACCGGAGACGACGGCAGCGAATATGAGCTCAACCTGATCGACACACCCGGGCATGTCGATTTTGGATATGAAGTCAGCCGGGCATTGAACGCCTGCGAGGGTGCCTTGCTGGTGGTGGATGCCAGCCAGGGGATCGAGGCGCAAACCCTTGCCAACCTGTATTCAGCCCTGGAAGCCAACCTGGAAATCATCCCCGTCATCAATAAGATCGACCTCCCTTCCGCACGCGCCGAGGAAGTTTCCCAGGATATCAGCAACCTTCTCGGTACCCCTTCGGATGAGATTGTAAAAATTTCTGCCAAAGAGGGCATTAATATCGAAAGCATTCTAAGGACGATCGTGCGGGATATACCGCCCCCAAAGGGGAATGAACTCCGCCCCGCTGCGCGCCTTGATTTTCGATACACATTACGATCCTTACAAAGGCGTAGTGGCTTACATTCGGGTCATGGATGGACAAATTTGTCCAACTGACAACCTGGCCTTGATGGCGAGTTCGGTCGTAATCAAACCGGTTGAAATCGGGATTTTTACTCCTGAATTGAAACCAACCCAATCCTTGTCTGCCGGCGAGGTTGGTTACGTAGCAACTGGTCTCAAGACCGTGCGCGAATGCCGGGTCGGCGACACGATCACCCTGGCCAATCACCCGGCTCCTGAACCTTTACCCGGATACCGCCAGGTCAAACCGATGGTATTTGCAGGGATTTATCCAACCGAGGGTGCTGATTACGACAATTTGAAGGAAGCCCTGGAAAAGCTCCAGCTCAACGACGCCTCCCTGGTGTACCAGCCTGAAACCTCCCAGGCTCTGAACTTCGGATTTCGCTGCGGCTTTTTAGGCATGTTCCACATGGAGATCATCCAGGAGCGCCTGGAACGAGAGTACGACCTGGATATCATCATGACTGCCCCGTCCGTCGAATACGAGGTCGTGCTCCGCGATGGCACAATCCAGCGAATTGACTCCCCGGCAGAACTGCCAGACGAGGGCGATATTCTAGAAATTCGGGAACCCTGGATGAAGCTGGAAGTCTTCACCCCCACCGAATTTTATGGCGCGGTGATGGACCTGACAACCCACCACCGGGCAATTTATGTCAACCAGGATTATCCGGCTCCCAGCCGGGTCCAGTTGAATTTTGAAATCCCGTTGTCTGAAATTATTATCGATTTCTTTGACCAGCTAAAATCGCGAACCCGCGGTTATGCGTCGATGGATTACCAGTTCATTGGTTATCGACCGGATATCCTGGTAAAGCTTGAAATTCTTGTCAATGAAGAACCGGTGGATGCCCTGGCAACCATTGTGCATAAAGATGAAGCCTACCATAAAGGCCAGGCCATCATCACAAAATTGAAAGAGCTTATCCCCCAACAGCTTTTCCAGGTACCCATCCAGGCGTATTCCGCCGGTCGTGTCATTTCACGAGCGAACATTAAAGCCTTGCGGAAAGATGTTCTCGCAAAATGCTACGGTGGAGATATCACCAGGAAGAAAAAATTGCTTGAAAAACAAAAGAAGGGAAAACGCCGGATGAAAATGGTCGGCAATGTTGAAATACCGCAAGAAGCCTTCCTGGCAGTGCTGCGTATGAATGAAGAATAAAAGGCTGGCACTCGAGCAAGCAGATGGTATCTGACATCAAAAAAGAATACAATTGGCGCCGATTGATCCCAGGCTTGAGCGTGAGTGCGGCCTGCCTGGCAATTGTGTTCTGGTTATCCAAGCCCAAGGAGCTTATCCAGGCTCTAAAACTGGCAGACCTCCGGCTGGTAGCGCTTGGAGTCCTGATCACGATCATTTGGATTTCTGTGCGAGCCCAGGTCTGGCGCGAACTTCTGCAGGGAAAGCCATCCTTCGAACAGGCTTTTTTCACAGTGTCCGAGGGGTACTTGCTTAATAATCTACTACCCTTTCGCTTGGGCGAGATCGCACGCTCGTTATTAATGTCGCAAAAAATAGCATCACCTTTTTGGGAGGTTTTTTCAACCGTTGTTGTCGAACGCTTGCTCGATCTAATCATGGCATCCAGCCTGTTATTTATTTCGCTTTTCTTTGTCGTCGGTGCTCATTGGGCCTGGCAAGCCACCATCGGGATGGGTATCGTGGTTTTGCTTGGACTGGGCTTCCTATACTTCGCGGCGATCCGCCGCAATGCATTAATTGGTTGGTCCCAATCAATCACCGTGCGCTGGCCAAAAGTATCACAATTTATTGGCACACAACTTATGGCCTTTTTAAACGGACTGGCGGTGATTACCCAACCCTGGCGATTCTTGCGGGTCGTGTTCTGGATGGGAATAAATTGGCTGCTGGCTTTATCGCAATACTTTATTTTCTTAAAGGCATTTCTGCCAACGGCCAGCCTTCTGCAGGCTTCTTTCACGCTGGGTGTGGCATCCCTGGGGATCGCCGCACCATCCTCGCCGGGTTCAATCGGTGTGTATGAGCTGGCTGTGGTGACCGGCCTGGCTGTTTTTGGTCTGGCACCAGCATTAGCCCTGGCATATGCCCTTACCATGCATTTTCTCGGAATCCTCACTACGGGGATCCTGGGTTCGATCGGTCTCGCCCGAGATGGCGAGACTTTATCCAGCTTGTACGGCCGAGCGCGGCGGATCACCCGTCAGGCCGAATTTTAGGTCGATTTAAGAAGGGATAACATAGGTAGATTATGCACATCTTGATCGCCTTGACCTACTATCGACCGCATTATTCTGGGCTGACCATTCATGCCGAACGTGAAGCTCTCGCTCTTGTAGAGCGCGGTCACCGGGTTACAGTTTTGACCTCACGGTTCGACGATAGGCTGCCTGCACGAGAGGTTAAACACGGAGTAGAGATCATCCGTCCCAGGGTCGTATTACGCATCAGTAAAGGCGTTATCATGCCCGCAATGCCATGGTGGGCCTGGAAACTGGTCCGATCTGCTGATGTTGTTCACCTGCATGCACCTCAACTGGATGCTGCCCTCATTGCCATCATCGCAAAAATCTTTAAAAAACCTGTGGTCCTGACTTACCACTGCGACATGCATTTACCTCGAGGCTTTGTCCATTCCCTGGCAAACATGGCCTCAAACCTGGCAAACCACCTGACAGCCAGGCTCGCTGACCGCATCGTTCATAACACACTTGATTATGCGGAGAATTCACCCTTCCTGAAGAATTACCTGGCAAAAGTCAAACCCATCTTGCCCCCCGTTGAAGTGATATCGATCACCGGCGATGATCGCCAGGAGTTTCGAGCGAAATTTAACCTGTCTAAAAATGATCGAATTATTGGCATGGCAGCCCGCCTGGCTACTGAAAAAGGGGTGGAAACCCTGGCTGAAGCGCTGCCCATGGTCTTAGAGCGGTTTCCAAAGGCACGCGTAATATTTATGGGACCTTACCAAAATATCGTCGGCGAGGAGGCCTATGCAGCCCGGTTAGCGCCGCTCCTCGCAGAACTTGGCGACCATTGGTCGTTCCTGGGTATTTTATCCCCGGTTCAAATGACGGCCTTTTTTTATGAATGCGAGGTTACGGTCCTGCCCAGCATTAACAGCACCGAGTCTTACGGACTGGTCCAGGTGGAATCCATGACTTGCGGCACCCCGGTCATAGCCAGTGATTTACCGGGGGTGCGTGTCCCTGTGCAATCTACGGGAATGGGTATGGTGGTTCCTACTGCCAACCCGGTCATTTTAGCACAGGCGATCATTCATGTCTTAGAAAATCCGCAGGCTTACCAAGGTCATCCTGAGGCATTCATCCAATCCTCTACCCCTGCAGCGGTTGCAGAAGCCTATGAACAGGTATTTATCCTGGCTTTGGAGACTGTTGGAAGCGAGAAAGTCGCTGAAATATGAACGTAACGACGGCCATTGTCCTGGCAGGCGGATTGGGGAAACGCCTGCGAACCGTTATAAGCGACCGTCCGAAAGCTCTGGCGCCAGCAGCAGGGAAACCCTTTCTTCACTATATTTTTACTTTCCTCGCCTCCCAGGGAATTCAGGAAACAATCCTGTCGGTTGGCTACCTGGCAGACCAGGTCAAAGCCTTTGCAGGCACTGGCTCGTCATGGGGTATGAAGATCAGGTGTGTGCAGGAAGAAATTCCCCTGGGAACCGGAGGTGCAGCCCGCCTCGCAAGCAGCGGATTGCCGGAGCCATTCCTGGTGATGAATGGAGACACATTGTTTCTCGTAGAGCTTGCTGCTCTTGAAAAAGCCCACAAGCATTCCGGCGCACTGGCTACTTTATGTCTCAGGCTCATGACGGACATTGAAGCGCGTGGTCGAGTTGAGATTGATCCTGCCGGCATGATTCGAAATTTTCATGAAAAACCTCAGAACCAGGGAACTGCCCTTGCCAATGGCGGGATTTACCTGTTTGAGCCAGGCGCTCTGGATTCGATTTCGGAAAACAAGCCTACCTCGCTGGAAAAAGACTTTTTCCCCCATCTCGCGCTCGCCGGGAAACTTTCCGGATTTATACAGGATGCTTATTTCTGCGACATCGGTACCCCTGAAAATCTAGCTTTATTTGAAAACGACCTTCTGTCCGGTAGACTGGCATTTTCGTAGAGGCTGCATGAAATATTATCGTTCCCGAGCGCCGTTGCGCATCAGTTTTGCAGGAGGAGGCACAGACGTTTCACCCTATGCAGAAGAGCGAGGCGGCATGGTCTTGAATGCCACAATCGACAAGTACGCTTATGCAACCTTACGAGAAACCGAAACCCCACACATCACCATCGAATCGTTAGATTACCAGATGATCCAGAAATTCGACCTGGACCAACCGCTGGTATACGATGGTCAGCTAGATCTGGTGAAGGCGACCATCCGGCAGTTGAACAGTCAGGGAAATCATCTTACAGAAGAGCCCGAACGGACCAATTTCCTGCAGGGACGGGGATTTGAGCTGCTCCTGCATACCGACGCCCCCCCAGGTTCCGGCCTGGGCTCATCCTCGGCGCTGGTTGTTGCCATCATCGGGGTTTTTAGCCAATGGTTACACCTGACTCTGACTACTAACGAGATTGCGGCAATGGCTTACCAGATCGAGCGAATTGACCTGGGAATTAAAGGGGGCAGGCAGGACCAATACGCGGCGGCTTTTGGGGGATTTAACCTGATGGAATTTATAGGTGACCGGGTGATCGTCAATCCGCTGCGAATCCCTTCAGCGATTTTGAATGAACTACAGTATAGCCTGATGCTTTTTTACACCGGTGGGACGCGGCTTTCTGCCCACATTCTCGACAGGCAGACTGAGGGCTACATCCAACGCCGCAAACAGGTCGTGGCTGCAATGGATGAGGTAAAGCGCCTGACTTTCGAAACTAAAAATGCCCTCCTACAAGGTCGGCTGGATCGTTTTGGCCGGTTGCTGCATGAATCATGGGAGAGCAAGAAAAAAATGGCAGATACGATTACCAACCCTCGCATCGACGAGTTGTACAGTGAAGCCAGGCGCCTGGGCGCTTTGGGAGGAAAAATCAGCGGGGCCGGAGGGGGCGGTTACATGTTCCTTTTCTGTCCAGAAAAGGCACAGTCAGCCATCAGCGAACGCTTACAGGTCATGGGATCGGAACGGGTTAGCTTCAACTTTGAGTTGAGTGGCCTCCAAACCTGGGAAATGGAATATGGCCCAAATGAATGAGTCTGCTTCGTTGCCAGACAAAGATTACCTCTGGCTTCATTTGCGTGCCTTGCCATATTTTCGATCTTTAATGCGTTCAATCGAAGCCAGGTTTTACCGGGATATCGAACTTCCATCACCAACTCTGGATATCGGTTGCGGTGACGGACATTTTGGCTCGGTTGCCTTCAATCGTCCACTCGAGGTGGGGATCGATCCATGGGCTGAACCGATCCGTGAAGCTGTACGTTGGAATTCATACCGATCTCTGGTCCAGGGAGATGCTGGTCGTCTACCTTTCCCAGACGGCTTTTTCGCGAGCGCTGTCAGCAATTCTGTTTTAGAGCATATTCCTCCATTAGACAATGTAATGGCAGAAACTGCCAGGGTGCTAAGGCCTTCAGCCCCTTTCATCTTCTGTGTGCCCAACCACCAATTCCTGGACAGCCTGTCCATCGGCAAAGCCTTGGATAAAATCGGACAGCACAGCCTCGCGAACCAATACCGGGCTTTTTTCAACCGTATTTCGCGCCATTATCACAGCGATCCCCCAGATATCTGGCTGAGGCGGTTGGAAAAAAGCGGTTTCACAGTTGACGACTACTGGAACTACTACCCACCCAAAGCCATGCAAGTCTCGGAATGGGGACATTACTTCGGGATTTCGGCTTTATTAACTCGGAAACTGACCGGCCGTTGGATCCTGTTCCCCTATCGTTGGAACCTGTTCCTAAGGTTGATCGACCTTTGCCTGAGACCCTATTACGAGCAGAATCCCATCGTCGAGGACGGTGTCTGCACCTTTTACAAGACCAGGCGCAAGGATTAAGAATGGCATTCCCGCGCTGAGGTAAAATTGGGTGTTATGAAAGAATACAGTGTTTTAGATTATCTCAAAGGCCTGCTCCTACCCTGGAAATATCCCCGGATTAGCATTCCAACTGAGTTACCGGAAGAGAGCGCAATGCCTGAGAGTGGGAAAACGGAGCCAGTTCTGATACAGGAAGTGGAGTTTTTACCAGATCCTGTCGATGGTGTTATACCTGTGACTGATCACAGGGCAAGTACCGTTTCTGCTATCAGCATTTCGTTGCCCTGGGCAGCACTGACCGCCTTGATCCTGGCTCTCGCTGCACAAATCAGCCTTGAACCCGGACAAGACCGGGCCTGGCTTCCGGGTGTGCTTGTCTATTTGATGGCAGTGGGCGCGCTGGGCTTCGCGATCTACCGCGGTGAGATAACGCTAGCTCCGATCCCCCCATCACAACCACAGAACCAAGTTCTAAAAATTCGCCTGCCTGAGCTCGTTACTGGCATTTTTCTGGCACTCCTGACCTTTATTACTGCTAGCGGAAACCGGTTTACAGCTATCAATTTGTTATTGCTTCTGCTTGCTGTGGGATTGGTCATGCGCGCCTTTTGGATTTCGTCCAGTGAACCAGCACCCCTTTATCAAAAATTGAGGGCCTTTTTCAAACGCGAGAGCTGGACTCTTCGCCTATCTCCTGCTGGACTGCTGGTCGGGGCGATCCTGTTGTTGATTCTTTTTTTCCGTTTTTACCAGATCAACTCCGTTCCCGCTGAAATGAACAGTGATCACGCCGAAAAAATTCTCGACGTGCTGCGCGTTCAACTTGGCGAGACCATGATTTTTTTCCCAACCAACGGAGGCCGAGAAGGCCTGCAAATTTACCTTGCAGCGGTTTTAAACCGCTTCTTTGGCATGGACCCGGATTTTTTTACTTTGAAATTTAGTTCAGCCCTGGTCGGTTTTTTTGCGCTCCTGTTCATTTACTTACTTGGGAAGGAAATGGCAGGGACTCGAGTGGGTTTCCTCGCGTTAGCTTTTGCCGGCGTGGCTTATTGGCCGAATGTGGTTTCCAGGATGGGCCTACGCCTGCCGTTTTATATCTTGTTTACAGCCGCAACCCTTTACTTTTTAATCCGAGGGCTCAAAAACAACAGGCTGAATGACTTCATCCTTTGCGGCCTCTGCCTGGGTCTCAGTTTTTACGGGTACACAGCCGACCGGATACTACCATTTCTTATTATCGCCATCGCCGGTTTATATTTACTCAAGCGCTCCTCGATTCCTTACCGGCGGAACACCATCCTGGCTATGGTTGGCTTGTTCCTGGTAACCCTGGTTTTGTTGATGCCAATGCTGCGCTACATGGTGGATTACCCAGATGCTTTTCTTTTCCGGTCATTGTCCAGAATAGGCTCAATCGAACGCCCATTACCTGGACCGGCATTGTTGATCTTTTTGCAGAACATGGGAAAGGCTATCTTGATGCCATCCTGGTCGAACGGCGAAGTCTGGACACTCTCAATACCCTACCGGCCAGCCCTGGATGCTATTACGGCTGCGTTATACTGGCTGGGGATCGGGCTGGTGATAGTCCGCGCGTTGCGGGACAAACATTGGATCGATTTTTCGTTACTTATATCAATCCCGATATTGATGCTGCCTTCCGTGATGTCCCTGGCCTTCCCAGCCGAGAATCCGAACCTGTACCGGACCGGTGGAGCCCTGGTACCTATTTTCATAATCATCGCACTTACGGTGGATGCCTATTGGACGGCGTTAGAAACCAGATCCAGAGGCATTTCCGGTAAAATATTAGCCTACAGTACAGTCACTGCACTTTTCGTCTTATCATCCCTGTTGAGTTACGACCTTGTCTTCCGGCAGTACGACCAACAATACCGGTTGTCCTCCTGGAACTCATCAGAAATAGGGGAAGTTATCCGTGGCTTTTCTGAAACCATCGGAACACCAGATACAGCCTGGGTGATTGGTTATCCTTACTGGGTCGACACCCGGATCGTTGGCATGATGTCGGGCCAACCGACAAGGGACCTGGCGATTTCCATTGAACGTTTAGGTGAAACGATCCAAGATCCTCGGGCCAAGCTCTTTATATTAAAACCTGAAGACGAAGCGGCCCTGGACGTGTTGACGAACCTCTACCCACAAGGTGTTTCAAATACCTATTTATCTACTGTTCCGAGTAAGGAATTTATTATTTTCTTCGTGCCCCCACAATCATGACAACCATTTCTCAAAACGATTTAAAAATTAAGTCACGCCATAACACCCTAATCGACATCGGGATTGTTCTCGTTTTCCTGGCAGCCGCGTATTTCCGACTCACCGGCCTTTTTTGGGGGGAATATAGCTATATGCATCCTGACGAGCGTTTCCTGATCTGGGTTGGAACCGATATCACCCCCATGGTGTGTGAAACGCCCGGTCTTGATGCCAATGCCTGCCCCGAAGACCAGCTTCGCTGGATGGGCTTTTCAGAATATTTCGATAGTGTCCGATCCACCCTGAATCCGAATAATCGCGGGCACGAATGGTATGTTTACGGGACATTACCAATGTACCTGACCCGTTACACGGTCCAGTGGATTTACGGCCATTCGGGCTTTGAGGAAATGACCAATGTTGGCCGCTCATTGTCTGCAGTAGCCGATCTCTTGACTGTGTTGATGGTGTTTTTGATCGGTACACGAATTTACGATCGCAGGGTGGGTCTGCTGGGAGCAGCATTTATGGCTGCCACGGTGCTACATATCCAACAATCCCACTTCTTTACGATGGACACGTTTATTACATTCTTTACCTTATTAGCTTTCTATTTTGCCGTGCTTGTGTCCTTCGATCAACGCGCCTGGCCATCTTTACGCAATTTTTTCAAGCACCCGCTTTTCTTACCCAGCCTCCTGTTCGGAATCGCCCTGGGCATGGCAGTTGCTTCCAAGATCAATGCATTTTTAATGGCTGCTATGCTGCCCGCAGCCGTGTTAATCAACCTGGCGCGCCAACCCAAGGAAGATCGCTTACGCAAGGGGCTGGAAGCGCTGGTTTTCCTGGTGCTGGCAGCGATAGCCAGTGTGGTTGTTTTCCGGATTTTTCAACCACATGCTTTCCTGGGGCCCGGTTTCTTCGGCTTCAAAATCAACCCGGATTGGATTGCCGATCTCCAGGGCCTGTTCGCGCAGGCTCGCAATGTCGATGTCGATTTTCCGCCGCAGCTGCAATGGGCGCGCCGGTCAATTCTCTTCTCTGCGCAAAACATGGTCGCGTGGGGCATGGGAATTCCCCTTGGCATCCTCGCCTTTGCTGGGTTCATCTGGGTTGGCTGGCGGATCATCACTTCGCTAGGGAAAAATCAGGAATGGCAGCAGCATGCGCTGATCATGACCTGGACCGCAGCCTACTTTGGTTACCAATCGCTGGCGCCCAATCCCACCATGCGCTACCAGATGCCCGTTTACCCGACATTGGCGATCCTGGCTGCCTGGGTGGTCATCACCCTATGGGATCGGGGGAAGCATTTAACAGTGCAGCCACCAAAGAAAGTGAACTGGCAAAAAGTCCTTTCGGTTGTGATTGGGATGATCGTTCTAGTAACAACCCTGGGTTGGGCTTTCGCCTTCAGCCAGATGTATACCCAGCCGTTTACGCGCGTAGAAGCTTCCAGATGGATTTATCAAAATGTACCCGGGGCAGTTAACCTGAGGATAGTAACCGATGACGGCGTAGTGAACCAACCCCTACCTCTGCCTGGGCGGTACCAGTTGCAGACAACCTCCGAATATTCTATCCAGTTCCAACCCAAGCAATCAGGCGTACTCGAAGAAATATTCTTACCTCATGTCAGCGATGAAAATCAAAATGATACCCCAAGCACGCTGGAAGTCACAATAAGCTCAGGGGCGGGTGGCGAAACATTGTCCCGCGGCTCTTTAACGGCTGACTTTTCGCCAAAGAACGATTCTCGGGGCGATTCTCGAGGCGAGGCCTTCAGCATCCACCTGGACCAGCCAGTTCGCCTGGAAGACACCCAAACTTACAACTTGACTCTATCCATGCCAAATTCTGGAGGAGTGACACAAGCAGAAGGCACTCTGTCCATCGTGATCGTAAATTCCCTTAATGAAATCGTGGAGCAGCCCCTGTCACCACCCGTCGAGTTGAATACTGGCAAACCCTACGACACGAACTTCGTTGCGGAAGCCAGTGGAATATTATCCCAGGTGATTGTCGTTAACCTGGAGGAGTTGTCAACCAACCAGATTCCGCCTTTACAACTGACGATGTTATCGTATTCGGAGAGCTCGGAATTTTATAACACACCCTTGATGCCCCAGGGAGACTTATCTGATGGGAAGCAGACTTTTAGCCTGGTGGATCCTGTGCCCGTACTCCAGGGGATGGAATATCAAATTCATATACATGCCACCTCACAAGGAGCCAGTTTAAACTTATCCGGGGCTACCATTGCAAATGAAGGTGAATGGGACGATGGCCTTCCCCTGCGACTGGATGGGTATGATCCATATGGGGGTATCTACCCGCAGGATATGAACTTCAATATGTATTGGGACGACAATCCGGAAAAGCTCGAGCGCCTTTTACGCATCCTGGAAGCGTCAGATACCATCGCCATCTCCTCCAACCGCCAATACGGTACGCTGACACGCCTGCCAGAGCGATTCCCACTGTCGACAACCTATTATAGAAATTTACTCGGCTGCCCGGAGGATAAAGATATCTTATGGTGCTACCGGGTGGCGAAACCTGGTATGTTCAAGAGCGAGCTCGGATTCGACCTGGTTAAGGTATTCCAATCCGATCCTGCCATAGGACCAGCCCGTATCAATGACCAATTCGCGGAAGAAGCCTTTACGGTATACGATCATCCAAAAGTCCTCATCTTCCAAAAAAACTCTGGTTTTGACCCGGAAAAGGTGCGCGAACTCCTTGAATCTGTTGATTTTTCAACCATTATCAAAAAGCCGCCTCTGCGATATGAGACTTACCCGGCTGACCTTATGCTGCCGGCTGACCGGCTGGAAAGCATGCGTGAAAATGGGACCTGGTCAGACCTTTTCGACTCCGATTCCTGGATCAACCGTTTCCAACCGCTGGCTGTTTTAGCCTGGTACCTGGTGATTTTCGTCCTGGGGCTGTTGGCTTACCCAATCATCCGGGCTGCATTTCCCGGTCTATCTGACCGTGGGTACCCGCTAGCCCGTATACTGGGTTTGTTACTGCTGGCTTACCTGGTATGGCTGGCTGGATCGTACAAAATCGAGTTCAACCGCACAACCATTTCCCTGGCTTTCCTGCTGCTGGCAGTTACCGGTGTAACGCTGGGGATTCCGCCAGAGAAAAGCGCTCCTGGATGAATGGCGCACTCAGAAACGCTATTTCTTGATAATAGAGGCACTGTTCCTGGCATTCTTCATCCTGGATTTAGTGATCCGCATTGGTAATCCTGACATCTGGCACCCCTACAAGGGCGGTGAGAAACCCATGGACTTCGCATATTTCAATGCGATCCTTAAGAGCTCGTCATTCCCACCTTTCGATCCATGGTACTCCGGCGGATATTTAAACTATTACTATTTTGGATTCGTTTTATTTGGCATACTTTCCAAATGGCTGGGGATCACACCAGCGGTCTCTTACAACTTGATCCTGCCCACCATTTTCGCGATGATCGCCTTGGGTGGTTTTTCAATCAGCTGGAATCTTTATGGTGCCGCTTCAAAAAAGAACAGCAAATTCCAGGCTTTGAGTGGCCTCTCCGGAGCACTGGGCCTGGCGCTGCTAGGGAATCTTGGTATCATCCGGATGATCTGGCAAGGTTTCCAGCGTTTGGCTGCCCCGGGAGGATTGATTGAGGAAGGCACAGCCATTGAACGGTTGTCCTGGGGGCTTCAGGGCCTTCTGAAAACCCTGACCGGCTCGACGCTTCCATATGGTTATGGGGATTGGTATTGGCTGCCCAGCCGCGCAATTCCAGCGATGGGTGATATTGAGCCCATCACCGAATTTCCTTTTTTCACCGTTTTATATGCTGACCTGCATGCGCATCTGATTGCTCTGCCTTTAACTTTGCTTGCCTTATCCTTTGCAGTCTCGATTGTGCTGGCGAAATGCCGTTGGCCCAGCATTCTGAATGGCGCAATAGGGTTTTTAATTGGCGCATTGACTTTGGGAGCGCTCAGGCCAACAAATACCTGGGACCTGCCTACCTTTTACTCCTGGCATCGGTCGCATTGGGTTACAGCCTGGGCTATTACTATTATCCTTCCGATCACTTGCTCGACACGATCCCCATCTTGAAAAGGTTTTCACTCTCCATCCAAAGATTGCTGGTCGCTGTCCTGGCGATAGCCCTTCTGATTGGGTTAACTTTCATTCTATATAAGCCTTTTGCGGATTGGTATGCGCTAGGATACACCAAGGTTGCCATCTGGGGTGGACCCAGAACACCATTCAACTCCTACCTGGTGCACTGGGGCTTGTTCTTGTTTGTGATTGTCTCCTGGTTATTATGGGAAGCCCGCGATTGGATGGCGCATACACCCGTGTCAGCTTTAAATAAGCTGCGTCCATTTGCAGGGATCATTGCAACCCTGGCCGGCATCCTTTTTATCATGATCGTTCTCTTAGGTATCAAAGTCTCCGGCCTGGAAAACCTGCCCTTTGGGAGAGGAAATACAGATCGCCTGGGTGGTCTTGCCCCTGGCTGCTTTGGCAGGGATTCTCCTCTTAAATCCACGATCGGCGGACGCGCGGAAATTCATCCTGTTCTTAATCGGCAGCGGATTTCATCCTGACCCTGATGGTCGAAATCCTGGTGTTAGTTGGCGATGTTGGCCGGATGAATACCGTCTTTAAATTCTATCTCCAGGTCTGGACTTTCTTTTCGATCAGTGCAGCCGTTGGCTTGGGCTGGCTGTTAGAATCTCTCCCGCCTGGTCGCCAGGCTGGCGTAAAGCATGGCAGGCTGTACTAGCTGTACTGGTCTTTGGCGCGGCGCTGTACCCGCTTCTAGCAGGGGTTGCAAAGGTTAAGGATCGCATGAACGAAGGTGCGCCACATACACTGGATGGGATGGCCTATATCAACCATGCAACTTACGATTGGAAAGGCACGATGGACCTCAGCCAGGATTACCGGGCAATCCGTTGGATGCAAGAAAACATCCAGGGATCACCCGTCATCGTAGAGGCAAATATGAGGATCTTTATCGTTGGGGTTCACGGTTCTCGATCAATACAGGACTACCTTCTGTGGTGGGCTGGGAGTGGCACCAGCAGCAGCAACGTGCTATCAACCCTGGAATCTGGGTCAGCAACCGGATCGATGAAACCGATAATTTTTATAAGACAATTAATATTGAGACTGCACGCAATTTCCTCAGAAAATTTGGCGTCGAGTACTTCGTCGTCGGGCAATTGGAACGAAATATCTACCCACACCTCAGCCTGGAGAAGTTCGTAACTGGAAACGGACAGTTCTGGAAAGAGGTTTACCAAGATGGCGATACAGTTATTTACCAGGTGAACAGAAATTAGACTATGTCTTTTCTGGCTGCCCCCCTATTATGGTATGGTGTCATCAGCCTGGCTGGTACATTGTTCTTTCCATTTACCTACCGGCTTTTTCCCAACTTGCCTGATCGGGGCTACACCCTCAGCCGGATTGCCGCCTGGTTGCTGTGGGGTTTCATATTTTGGTTGCTGGCATCCCTGGGAGTTCTGCAGAACAGCCCGATCGGTATCATTTTTGCTTTCTGCCTGCTCCTGGCTGGCAGCTTTTGGGCTTTTAGAAAGATTGATCACCAGGAATTTGTACAATGGATTCGCTCTAATCAGACCCTGATCCTGGTCTCCGAAGGTCTGTTTCTCCTTTCCTTCATCGCCTGGATTTTCCTGCGATCGACCAACCCGGAAATTGTTGGCACTGAAAAGCCCATGGAGTTGGCATTCATCAATGCCATCCTTCGCTCGCCGGCCTTCCCGCCTCACGATCCCTGGCTCTCGGGATTTGCCATTTCCTATTATTATTTTGGTTACGTGCTGGTAGCAATGATTGCCAGGTTGGCAGGGACCAGCGGAAGTATTTCATTCAACATAGCCATTGCACTGATCTTCAGCCTGGGTGCGCTGGCCAGTTACGGGGTGATTTATAACCTGCTTAAAATCCGGTCGAACCGAGATGCACGCCAGCCAGGTTCAACCATTTACCCTCTCCTGGGTCCCCTTTTTTGCTTATTTTCAGCAACCTGGAAGGGCTATTACACGTGCTGTACAACCGCGGCCTCTTTTTGGGCACGTTCGGTCAACGGTGATCTGACTTCAGCTTTTTGGAAGTGGCTGGATATTAAGGATTTAAATGTTCCACCCGCTCCCCCTTTTTCCTGGATTCCAGATGAATTTTGGTGGTGGTGGAGAGCTTCACGCGTCATCCAGGATTATGACCTGGCTGGCAACGCCAAAGAAATTATTCAAGAATTCCCATTCTTTTCCTTCCTGCTTGCAGACCTCCACCCACATGTATTGGCCATCCCCTTTGCCTTGTTGGCAGTGACTTTAGCTCTGAATACCCTGCTTGCACAGCCTGCAAATCCCGGCTTGAGGATTGGCCCGTTTCTTATTAACCTGAGCTGGCAGAATCTCCTCCTCGTCTCGTCGGTAGCAATAGGCGCTTTGGGTTTTTTAAACACCTGGGACCTTCCAGTATATGTGGCTTTTTTTGCAGGGTGCTATGCGACCGGGAAAGCATTCTATGCACCTGGCAGCAGCAAGGGACAGGTCTACACAGCCTGGATCAAGGACTTTCTGATTGTTGGATTTCTGACAGGGCTATTGGGCATCTTGTTGTACTTGCCCTTCTATCTAGGTTTCTCATCCCAGGCAAGTGGACTTATTATTAACCTGGTCTATCCGACTCGAGGCGCACATTTATGGGTGGTATTTGGTGGTCTGATTATTTTCAATCTATGTTATCTGGTTTACCTATGGCTCGAAACATAAAAGGATCCCGGCTACAGGCAATCTTTTTGGAATGGATTAGGTTTGTGTCTGACGATAGTATTTGGGCTATGGCTGGTCAATCTGGTGTTAGGAGCCATCGCCATGGCCAATCCCGAAGTGCGGTCCTTCTACCTCAGCAGCCTGGGAGCCAGTTCACCGGTCAATTTATTCACTTCAGCGATCATCAAGCGACTTGCCCTCCCCGGTGGGTGGTTGACATTACTGTTCTTGTTGATTTTTACCTGTGTACTGATCTTGCAATTACGGAAAAACATCGCACAAAATGACAGCGGTTCTCACAAGGCAGACCTGTTTGCTCTCCTTCTAATTTTCATGGGTAGTCTACTCGTCCTCGGAGTTGAGTTCTTTTTTCTTGCGAGATCAGTTCGGATGGCGGATGAACTCGATTTTCAAGTTTTACTACCAGGCCTGGCTGTTATGGGCCCTGGCTGCTGCCTATGCCTGTATCGTATTGCTACGATCAAGCCGAGGATTTGGTGGTATCCTGTTCAAGGCTGGGGCATTCGTTGTCATCGCCGCTGGTCTTGTCTACCCAGCATTCAGCCTGCCGGCGAAGACAGGCAACTTCCGGTTTTCAGATTGGGGTCTCGATGGAGTCGCTTATCTCAACACTCAAAATCCCGACGAGACGCAGGCAATCCAGTGGCTGCAGAATGCACCCTTCGGAATCGTCGCAGAGGCTGTCAATCCCAACGGCGGAAGTTATACAACCTTCGCCCGGGTTTCAACCTTATCCGGCTTGCCGGGAGTCCTGGGATGGATGGGGCATGAAAGCCAATGGCGTGGCGGAAGCGCGGAAATGGGCAGCCGACAGGCTGACTTGACCCGGCTGTATTGCTCGACGGAACCTCAAGAAATCCTGGATATTCTCAACCAATACAATATTCGCTACGTTTTCGTGGGTTCATTAGAACGCTCGACTTATCTCCGCTCAGCGGCAAATTGTGTGAACGGTCTGAATGAACCGTTGTTAAAGCAAATATTGACACCAGTGTTCCAAGCGGGGAATGTTGCTGTATATTCTGTTCCAGGAAGGTAGAGGCATGAATCAAAAAAAGCTTTCATATGAACATGTCTTGTTTCTGACCGCAATCGCACTTGCGGCGATATTGCGGTTCTACCAGCTTGGAGCTGCACCACTTACGGATAAAGAGGCGTATTGGGCTAACCAGGCGCTGTTGGTCTCCAAATGGGGACCAAATATTGACATTGGCCCGAATCCTGGTTATGTCTTGCTGACAGGAGCTGTCTTTTCCCTTTTTGGATCAACAGAATTCACTGCCCGTTTTTGGCCTGCGCTGGCTGGCTGCCTGATCATCCTCACTGCCTGGCTGTTGAGCGCGAAATTGGAAAACCCTGGTTCTGGGAGATTGGCTTTGTTGTTCCTGGCTTTTGGATTAGCATTGGATCCAGGTTTAGTGATTGTCTCACGCCAGGCCGGAGGTCCAATGATGGCTATAGGTTTCGGTACAATCGCCCTGATCTCCTTTTTTCTGCAAAAAAACGTTGCCAGTGGGATTTTTGCAGGGTTGGCGCTGCTTTCAGGTCCATTCGTTTATCCGGGTACTCTCAGTATCGGTATTGCAGGAGCAGCGGTCTATTTAATTATTAAGAGAGCTCCTTCAATACATTCCTCGGACAGCATATCCATGTCATTTTTTACGCAGAAAACCCGTGTTGTTCATTTCCTGATTGCCTGTTTAGGGACCATCCTCATCATCGGTACTTTCTTTTTTAAATTTCCGCAAGGATTGAGTGCCTGGCTTACGTCGATCCAGGTATACATTGAAGGCTGGTTACTAACCACCGGGACATCGATCGGCTTGATGTTGGTAGCCTGGATCGTCTTCGAGTTGATGGCAATCATATTTTTCCTGGCTGCTTTGGGAAGAAGGATTGTCGAAACGGTAGAGGGACAATCCAGGACGCCTCCCTGGCAGATTTTTATGTATTTATGGCTGGGTTTATCATTCATTCTGGCGGTATTCTATCCATCTCGTGATGTTGCCGGATTGGGGTGGGCCATTGTTCCTTTATGGTTCATTGCTGCAGGTGAGTTTGCAGTACTCCTTCCTGTAAGGAAAGTGTCACCCATCTCGGTTATCCTGGCACTGTTTACCTTTATTCTGATGAGCCTGTTCTGGTTTACGCTCTCAGCGGTTGCTAAACTACCATCACCTGGCACTGCCCTGGACCTGCGTTTCCTTGTCCCGGTTGGCGTATTGATCCTCATCGGTCTTTCTGCTGCACTGGTCAGCCTGGGTTGGACATACGAGGTCGGACAGAAGGGATTGGCATGGGGTATGTGCGTCGCGCTAATGATTTACTCCTTTTCAACCTTATCTGGTGCAGCGTACCAACACCCCAACGACCCGACCGAGCTCTGGGGATCCGACCCCGGGAGTGGCCAAAACCTTTTATTTCAACAAACCCTGGATGATATTTCCAGGAAACTGACTGGCATCAAAGGCGCAGCCGACATTGTCGCCACACCTGATTCCCCATCCCTCCGCTGGAGCCTGCGTAACTATCCCCAGACTCGATTTATCTCTGAGCCTCCCGCGGACGAAATGCCATCCATCGTGATCACCCCGGCAGAGCAAGAATTCCCAGCCCTGGCAGCTGCTTATACCGGCCAGGATTTTGTCTGGTGGACCTGGCGAGGTTGGCCTGGAACGATTCCCCCAAATGCCATTCGCTGGTTGAATTACCGGGAAGCACCAATCCAGAATCAGAAGATAATTTTATGGGTCAGGACAGATTTACTGCCAGGGACACCCCCATCCACTTCCCAAACACCGGAAAATCCATAAGAGCTGTGACCAGGAAACAACCATGCCTTATCCAAAAATTATTACCATAGATGGTCCCGCTGCCTCAGGGAAAACAACCCTGGGAAAATTACTGGCTGATGACCTGGGTTACCTGTTCTTCGATACGGGAGTCATGTACCGGGCGGTAACCTGGGCTGTGATAAATCAAGCCATCGATGTATCTCATGAGATAGAAGTCTCTGAACTGGCAAAACAGGCCGAAATCGATGTCCTGCCCCCCTCAAAAACAGATGGACGGAGTTGTGATATCCGATATTCGGGTCAGGACATTACCTGGGATATCCGTAGTTCTCTGGTTGAGGCGAGTGTTTCTGCCGTTTCTGCCTACTCAGGTGTACGGCAGGCAATGACCCTCCGCCAGCGCCAAATAGGGCTGCGCGGGAAAGTGGTGATGGTGGGAAGAGACATTGGGACCGTCGTACTCCCTGAAGCAGACCTAAAGATTTTTTTAGAAGCCTCTGCAGAAGAACGCGCTTTACGAAGAACAACGGAGCTCAACCAGCGTCTCGAACTGGCAGATTACGATGAAATTTTGAAGGCGATGAAGAAGCGCGATCGCATCGATTCGACGCGGGTCATCGCCCCACTGCGACCCGCAAAAGATGCGATTCTTATTAATACTGATAACTTATCGATAAGCCAGGTGTTTTCAATGATTAAACAACTGGCCGTGAAGGGGTCCGCCCACCGATGACTTATCAAATCCCAAAACGAATACGCTTGAACCGGGTAATTATTCGCGCAGGTATACGCATCATTTTTCACACGATCAGCCGTATCCAGATTACCGGGAAACACAATATTCCCCAGGCAGGCCCTTACCTGATTGCCATCAACCATGTATCCCTCTACGATCCCCCTTTCGTGATCTCTTTTTGGCCTATTATCCCTGAAGCAGTTGGCGCTGCAGAAATCTGGTCAAAAAAAGGGCAATCCACATTAGCGCGATTATATGGTGGTATACCCATCCGGCGAGGACAATATGACCGGGAATCACTTGAAAGAGTTCTCAGTGCGCTCCATTCCGGAAGACCCCTGGTCATCGCGCCGGAAGGCACCCGCTCACACAAACCTGGCCTTCAAAAAGCACAGCCAGGAATCGGTTTTATCCTGGAACAATTTCCCGTCCCAGTCATCCCGGTGGGGATCATCGGGACAACAGAAGACTTGATCCATAAAGGTTTACGCGCAAAACGCCCACACCTGAAAATGAATATAGGGGAAAAAATCCTGTTCGATCCGTACGATCTCAAAGGCGAGGCTAAAAAAATGGAACGCCAAAAAGTCGCTGATCGGATTATGTTCCAGATCGCTGAACTCCTCCCTAAATCGTATCGAGGATTTTATGCCAACTGGGAGGCGATCCATGACCGTTGAAAATACAGAATTAGCAACTAAAAAACCGGATCTATCGTACAATCACACTCGTCTCGAGCCCCAGCGAAATTTCTTGCGCTTTCTTATCCGCTGGATCGGATTTACGATATTAGCGAAATTGGATCATGTTGAAGGACTCGAAAATGTCCCTGGTGAAGGGCCAGCAATCTTGATGATTAATCACATTGCTTTAATTGACCCGATCGTTGTGCTGCATGTGATACCCCGCAATATTGTGCCTCTGGCGAAAGTTGAAGTCTTTGAATATCCATTCATTAAGATTTTTCCGAAGATCTGGCAGGTGATCCCGGTGAAGCGAGAAGAATTCGACCGGAATGCCGTAAAAATGGTTATGGATGTTTTACAGGCCGGCGAAATCGTTCTGGTTGCCCCTGAAGGCACGCGCAGCCCGGCACTCCAACAAGGAAAAGAGGGCATCGCCTACCTGGCCAGCCGAAGTGGCGCACCGGTCATCCCGGTTGCGATTGATGGCACAATTGGCCTGCCAACTATTCGTTTCTCGAGTAGATGGCGTAGACCCGGCGCCAATGTAAAATTCGGTAAGCCTTTCCGGTATCAAGCAGACTGTCACCGTGCAAATCACGATCAACTTCGCATAATGACCGATGAAGCCATGTACATCCTGGCAAAAATGCTGCCTTCTGAACGGCGCGGGGTTTATCGAGACCTCTCGAAGGCCACTACGAATACCATCGAATGGGTAGACATGTAACAAAACATTTAAAAAATCGTTAAATAATAATACGTGCCTATTTCTTTAACAATTCATTAGAAATATGATAAGATAAAGACAGGTAAAAAGGTCGGAATAGCGGAATTAGCCATTATAGACAAAAAATGGACTTCATACCCACAATTATCGAGGGACAAGTTTATATAAGCAATCCGGGATGGGCAGGATGGATTGTGTTTGGTCTTTTTACTTGCCTGGAAATTATTCTATTAATACAATGGCAAGGCTTTAACCGGCCAGTTATAAAATCACGCCGGGCACTCCTGGCTGTCCTTATTTTCCTGGTTCCTGTTACCAGTCTCTTCATTGGAATTCAAATTACTTTTAATTTTCCTTTCACCCACCAACTGCGAATAGAGGATTCCATAGGACCGACCGCCATGGTTTTTGCAGCCGTTCCCTGGATTCTGGCTGGTGGTTTTTTTGGTCCTGGATTGGCTGCCGGTCTGGCTCTTATCTCCGGCATAGTAGTCTCCTTATGGGGAACGCACAACCCACTCACAATCCTCGAGTTTGTACTGGTGGCGACTCTATTTGCGGCTGCGGTTAATCAGAAATACCGTACCCCAGCCTTCCGCGCCTTGCGCATCCCCCTGGTCACTACTCTGGCTTTGATCCTGGCATATCCGCTATTGAACTTCTTGTTTTCAGCCTTATCAATCAACCAGAACCTGTCTGTGAACACCGCTTCCCTGGCAGATCGAGTAGAGTATGCCCTGGCGATTTTACCCGGAAACCTGATATTCATTAGCGCCAGCCTACTCGTCGCGGGGATTATAGCCCAGGGATCTGCTATTCTCTTCCCGAAAGCCTGGATGCGCACTGGCAGCCTGGTTCCATCCCCTGCTGAGCGTAGCCTTCAAAATCGCATCATAGTTTCAATCACACCGTTTGCCATTGCATTAATTTTTCTGCTAATCATCGGGGATTGGATTATTGCTGGCAACGCCGCGCGCAATTTATTGCAAAATTCGATGCACACAATTACCGAGATTACGGCAAATAATGTCCCGATCTTCATCAAAGCAGGTCAGGGATTAACGGAGCGAATTGGTCAGGATACCCGTCTTATTACCGCATCGGATAGTGAAAGACAAAAAATATTAAAAGACTATACCCATAGCATCCCATTTTTTCAGCAGATTTCATTATTGGATATGAAAGGACAACCAATAAGCGGTTATCCAGAACCTTCCCCTGAAAAACTAATGCCATACCTCGGGGAACATTACGGGATTACCAATGCGATTGCAGGCGTCCCTTTTCAAACCTATTCAATTCCCCCAGAACCAGGCGGAACGGCAGCACAAATCTCTTTCATTACCCCGCTCTACAACAAGATAGGCGCAGTGAAAGGTGTCTTAATCGGGCGAGCCGGGTTGGATAGTAATCCATACACTTTACCCATTATTGAAAACTTGAATAGGTTTGCGGGAACCGAAGGCAAAGCCATATTAATCGATGAATATGGTAACATCCTTGCCCACCCCAATCCTGACATGATCCTGTCCGGTTATACTGAAACGATTGTCGACGAACCGTCCTTCTTTACAGACACCAACCCTGATGGCAGCCGCCAGATGGTGTACATCCAACCAGTGGATGGGGCGGATTGGAGTGTAATCTTAAGTGTGCCAGCCTCACAGTCATTGAATTTGGCATTACAAATGGCTGCACCCATGCTGGCAATGATCGCCATCATTGCACTCACTGCGCTGGTAATCATGCGCGTAAGTCTGAAACGGATCAGCCAATCCCTCGACCAACTTGCAGCAGAGGCTGGACGCATCGCCCAGGGTAAGCTGGACTCCCCCATAACCATCAACCGGGAAGACGAAGTTGGAAACCTGCGACGTGTGCTTGAACAAATGCGTGTCCGGCTCCAGGCTCGTTGGGAAGAGTTGAACCGGCTGCTTGTTGTCAGCCAGGGAGTGGCTTCCAGTCTTGAAATTGAAGAGTCGCTTAGACCCGTCCTGGAAGCAGCATTATCGACTGGAGCCATTTCGGTACGGGTGGTACTAGCGCCGGAAATTATGCCAGAGAACGATGATATCCAGACAAAGCCAATTGCTTTCAGCCAGGGTGCCGACCCCGATCGCTACCAGGCTTTGGACGAACAATTATTGGCCTTAAAATCGGATCCAGCCCTCTTTAATTTTACAAAACACAAAACGCCAGCGGGTTTTAAATTTTAGCATCGGTATGCCCAGGCCAGAAACGTTATCGGCACATGCGCTGGGACACGAAAATTTGTATTATGGAACCTTATGGTTGGGATTTGAGCAATCTCATCAGTTTTCACAGGAAGAAACCCGATATCTAACAACGCTGGCAAGCCAGGCGGCCATTGCTGTCACCAATGCCCGTTTATTCCTTACTTCTGAAAACAGTCGCCAACGGATGGCCGCCATGCTTGCCTCCAGTCCTGATCCCGTTCTGATGACCGACCAACAAAACCGCTTGATTATTGCCAACCCTGCTGCCATCCAGCTCCTGGGGCTGGAGTATCAGTCAGGAAAAATATTACCGGTTGAGCGATTAACGATAAATTCTAAGTTGAAGATGCTGCTAAATTCACAAAATGTTGGTGTTGACACGCTTGAATTCCAGCTGCCTTCCGGACAAATTTTAATGGCTACAGCCTCCTCTATCCTGGCTGAAGGTGAAATAAAAGGCAGGGTGTGTATTTTACGGGATGTCACCCGCTTCAAACAATTAGACGCACTGAAATCTGAATTTGTCTCAACGGTAAGTCACGACCTGCGTTCGCCATTAACCCTGATGCGCGGTTACGCTACTATGTTAGAAATGGTTGGCCAGCTAAATGAGCAGCAAACCAATTATGTAAGGAAGATCGTCGGCGGGGTAGAGAACATGTCTCGCCTCGTCAATAATCTCCTGGACCTGGGAAGGATCGAAGCCGGTATTAGTCTACAGGTAGAAACAGTACTGATCCACGAAATTGTTGATCGTATCGTTTCCGGTCAACAAATTCACGCTGCCCAAAAGCGCATTGCCCTGTCATCGGAAATTGCCCAGGATACACCTGCCACGATGGAAGCCGATCCATCGCTTTTGCAACAAGCACTCAACAACCTGGTTGAAAATGCGTTGAAATACACCCGGCCTGAAGGTAAAGTGTTAGTGCGTGTGAGTGTTCGCCAGGAAAAAATTATCTTCGAGATCATTGACAACGGCATCGGGATATCCCCTCTTGACCAGCCGCGTTTATTTGAGAAATTCTACCGGGGTGCCCAAACGGCAGCAGCCTCATCATCTTCCGGCCAGTCAGGCTCTGGCAGCATAGTTGCAAAGGACACACATGGGACTGGCCTGGGATTGGCTATCGTCAAATCAATTACGGACCGTCACAACGGGCAAGTCTGGGTGGAGAGCCAGCTTGGAAAAGGCAGCACTTTCGGTATGGCGATTCCGGTTCGCCAGCAAAAGGTCGTTGAGTATTAGACAATTCTTAAGGATAGGTCATACAGCTTGACCTGAAACATAACTGCTTGATATAATATTTGGCACTTTGCGGAAAAGCGATAAATCACCGGTAAGCGCTTGAGAATTTGGCTCTCGCGCTTGCCTTAATGTGTCTTATAAATAGATCATTCGTTCTAGGATCATCCCCGTCGATTGCGTGGAGGCTTTTTGTGGAAACTAAAGGTTTGACAGCACTGAGAATCAGCTTGGCATCGCCTGAAACCATTCGCAGTTGGTCATATGGTGAGGTACTGAAACCGGAGACCATTAATTATAGACGATTAAGACCAGAAAAGGATGGGTTGTTCTGCGAATCAATCTTCGGTCCTACCCATGATTGGCAATGTTACTGCGGAAAATACAAGAATATCCGTTATAAGGGTATCATCTGCGATAAATGCGGTGTCGAAGTCACCCGCTCCTCCGTGCGCCGCGAGCGCATGGGGCACATTGAGCTTTCCGCTCCAGTGGCGCATGTCTGGTACACTCGCCGGATTCCTTCTTACCTCGGTCTGCTCCTGGATATTTCCCGACGCAATCTTGACAGGGTTCTTTATTTTGCCCAATATGTGGTTACCTTCGTGGATGAGGAAGCTCGCCAAAAGGCTCTAAAACGCCTCGAAGATAAGATCAATACCACTGAACGCGAGCAAGCAGCAAAAATCAACGCCAAAATTGCAGATATCAAGGCGGCTCGCGATCGTGGGTTGAATGACTTGCAGCTTAGCCGGGCTCAAACGGAACAGCGCTTTGAGGAGATGGTTGCAGAAAAACTGGATCCAATCATACAGGCTGGTCAGAGGACTGAAAACAGCCTGAAAGCTCAACTCAATAAAGCAGTACGTACCGATATCCACTTCCCGGAGACTGATATCATTCTGGTAACTGCTGGTGAAACCGTTACCAACCAGCATATTGCCAACATCCAGAAAATTGTCCAGCAGCGGCTCGAAGAGATTGAAGGCGAAATCCGCGAGCAACGCCAGAAAGAAATGGATATCAATAAGCTGGATAGCGAAAAGCTGCGGGCGACAGCCGAGTTAGATATGGAGCAACTGCGGAACCTGCTGGATGATCAATCCACCCATGTGCGGGATGAAAATTCTCGCTTGCGCGATGAGTTGCTGGAGTTACGACCTTTGACTTTCATGGGCGAAACCCGCTTCCGCGAATTAAAATCTCGTTGGGGACAGGTTTTCCGAGCAGACATGGGCGCCGAAGCTTTCTACGACATCCTGCGCCGGTTGGACCTGGACAAGCTTTCAGAAGAACTCTGGCATGAGGTCCGGACTTCGCGCAGCAAGCAGAAGCGCCGCAAAGCCACCAAACGCTTGAAAGTCGTTGAGGCTTTCCGTCGTTCTGGAAACCGACCAGAATGGATGGTCCTGACCGTTTTACCCGTCATCCCACCTGACCTGCGCCCAATGGTCCAACTAGACGGTGGTCGCTTCGCTACTTCTGACTTAAATGACTTGTATCGGCGGGTTATCAACCGCAATAACCGTTTGAAGCGGCTTTTAGAGCTCGGGGCACCGGATGTGATCGTCCGAAATGAAAAAAGGATGCTACAGGAAGCCGTCGACTCCCTCATCGATAACAGCCAGAGGGGCAAAGCGCTTTCACGCCGCGGCCGCCGAGAACTGAAATCCCTTTCCGATATGCTCAAAGGAAAGAAAGGGCGCTTCCGCCGTAATTTGCTCGGAAAACGCGTCGATTATTCAGGTCGGTCGGTGATTGTGGTTGGGCCAAAATTAAAGCTATACCAGTGCGGTCTCCCAAAAAACATGGCGTTGGAGTTATTTCGACCTTTTGTTATTTCAAGATTGGTATCGCACAATTACGCAGCAAACGTCAAGGGAGCCAAACGGTTCATTGAGCGCAACCGACCCGAAGTTTGGGAAGTCCTCGAAGAAGTTATCAAAGAACGCCCTGTGCTGCTCAACCGTGCCCCCACCCTGCACCGCCTGGGTATCCAGGCTTTCGAACCGATCCTGATTGAAGGCAGCGCGATCCAGCTTCACCCGCTGGTGACAACCGCATTCAACGCAGATTTCGACGGCGATCAGATGGCTGTTCATGTACCGCTTTCGCAAAAAGCGATCCTGGAAGCTCGCCAGCTCATGTTATCTGCCAAGAACCTGTTGAAACCCGCAGACGGCGAACCGATCATCAGCCCGTCCAAGGATATGGTCTTAGGCGTGTATTATCTATCCAAGCAAGACTCGCTCAAGCATAAAGGTGATGGGCGAATTTTTGCGGACATCGACGAGGTTGATCTGGCATACAGTCTCAAGCAGGTGGAAATCCATGCAAATGTTAAACTGCGTATTTCTACCTGGTACGATGATCACAACAACCGGCTTTTAGAGGTCCAGGATCGATTGGTCGATACCACAGTTGGCCGCGTTCTCTTCAATCGCATTCTGCCTCCCGAAATGCACTTCGTTAATTGGGTTCTGGACAAGAGCGGATTGAAAGACCTGGTAGCCGTTTTGTATGAGGTGTGCGGCGAGGAACGCACTCCGGACCTTGCAGATGCGATCAAGGATATCGGTTTCACCTATGCCACCCGCTCAGGGTATTCCTTAGCCGTTTCCGATATCACCGTGCCTCACAGTAAAGAAGTCATTGTTAACGATGCGTTGAAAGAAGCCGAAGACGTGGCTCGTGATTTCAGGCGCGGTCTCTTGACCGAGCAAGAGCAAAATGAACGAACCATTGATATCTGGCAGCGGACGACGAACAAAGTTGCTGATGAAGTTAAGAAATCCATGGTATCCGAACGGCAACCTGGCTGCCCAGGCAATTTCAGGCGCCACAAAAGGCGGTTTTGGCCCAATTTCCCAGCTTGCAGGTATGCGTGGTTTGATGGCCGACCCCTCAGGACGAATCATTCCCTTGCCTATCCGTTCAAACTTCCGCGAAGGCTTGAATGCCCTGGAGTACTTTATTTCCACCCACGGTGCTCGAAAAGGCCTGGCGGATACCGCCCTGCGTACCGCCGATGCCGGTTACCTGACCCGTCGCCTGGTTGACGTAGCCCAGGATGTCATTATTAACGAAGAAGACTGCGGCACGTATGAAGGTCTGGTCATTAATCGTTCGGATGATGTCGCTGGCCAACCTATCGGTGTGCGTCTGTATGGCCGTCTGGCTATCGAGCGCATTGTTGACCCCTCGACCGGTGAGATTCTCGTAGAACGCGACGATATGCTCGATCACGAGCGCGTTCGAAAGATTGTCTCGTCAAAAGCTGATCATTTCAAGATCCGCTCACCCCTGACCTGCGAACTGACCCACGGAATCTGCGCAAAGTGCTACGGCATGGACCTTGGACGCGGCAAGCTGGTTGGCATTGGCTCAGCCGTAGGGATCGTGGCTGCGCAATCCATTGGTGAGCCCGGTACGCAGCTGACCCTGCGGACGTTCCACACCGGTGGTGTAGCTGCCGGCGGCGACATCACAACCGGTCTGCCTCGTGTTGAAGAGCTTTTTGAAGCCCGCCGTATGCCAAAAGGCGAAGCCGTTGTATCGGAAATTTCTGGCGTTGTGACTGTAAACATCTCCGATCGCTATACAGACCTGAGAATTGCGCGGGTAGAACACAGCGAAATGGTCAACGACGAGTACGACCTTCCTGAAGGTTGGGTGATTGCCGTCGAAGACGGTACAGAAGTGGCTCCGGGCGATGTCATTGCATATCTGGGAGAGGGAGGCAATTCTACTGCGACCATCCTTTCTCAGAACGCAGGTAGGGCTCGCATCGAAGAGCCGTCAAACGGCGCAAAGAGTCATCCAAAGGTCGTTGTGTCCTATGAAGTCCGTCAGTCGGCCGATTATGACATTCCCACAACCTCCCGCCTGCTGGTGCGCGATGGAGATCACGTTACGGCAGGACAGCCACTGACCGAAGGTTCTTTGAACCCTCATCGCATCTTGCGTATCCAGGGTCGCATCGCCTGCCAGATGTATTTGATGTCTGAAGTCCAAAAAGTGTACCGGTCGCAGGGACAGAATATTAACGATAAACACTTCGAAGTCATCATTCGCAAGATGTTGTCGAAGATCACCATCACTCGCCCTGGCGATACAACCTACCTGCCGGGCGACCTGGTAGATCTTCTGGAAGTCCTGCGAGTCAACGAACAGCTCTTGAGCCAGGGAAAACGTTCTGCAAAATTCGCAGAAATTCTACTGGGCATCACCAAGGCTTCCTTGAGCACCGATTCCTTCCTCTCTGCTTCCTCCTTCCAGCATACCATCAAGGTGTTGGCAGGCGCAGCGATCGCATCCAGCGAGGACAACCTCTTCGGACTTAAAGAAAACGTCATCATCGGTAAGTTGATCCCGGCTGGAACGGGCTTTGTCCAGGGACGCTTCACGGAACAAGACGAAGTCAAACGGACCGAGGCGGCGACAGCAACAACCCGCACATCCAGCGATGACGAGGACATCTCAGATCTAGAATCCCTGTCTCGACTAATTTAACAAACCAAGTTGTTGCTGCTCTCACCGGCAGCAACAACTATTTAAACAATTCATTATGGAGGTACCCATGGCGGTAAGAAAAGCTGAAGCAACCTGGATAGGCACCTTGCGTGAAGGAAAAGGCACCATGAAATTTGGTAGTGGCGCCTACGAAGGCGCATACACATATGCTTCTCGTTTTGAGGACGGTATTGGCACCAACCCCGAAGAATTGATTGGCGCGGCGCATGCTGGCTGCTTTTCGATGGCCTTGAGTTCTGGATTAGTCAAATCCGGTTTTACCCCTGACCGAATCTACACGCAGGCAGAGGTCACCCTGGGAAAAGTTGATGAAAAAAACCGCATCACCCACATCCATCTGGTAACCCGAGTCTCTGTTCCTGGCATCAGCCTTGAAAAGTTCCTGGAAATTGCTGAAGCCACCAAAGAAGGCTGCCCGGTTTCAGCAGCATTGCGGAGCGTACCGATTTCGCTCGATGCCAGCCTTGAATAAGTTTTAAGCCGGTAAAGTTCCAGGCAATACCGGCAGGCGCTGGAAAAAATCCTTTTTCACTTCTTAATGGATACCCGGCCGATCATGTCAAAGCAACTTCCTGCTGGGAAGAGAAGAAAATCGTCCAAATTAATTTGGATGGCTTTCATTTTCCTAATCCTTTTTTTGGCGATGTTGGCAGGATCTGCAGCCATTGGTGGAATGCTTGGATATGCATACGGGCAAGCTCAACGTGAGACGCTGATCATCGAACAATCCTCTCAGCAGGTTCAAGTACAGTATGAGCTCGCTCTAACTGACATCGAAGCAGGCCGCTGGGATGTTGCCCGCCAGCGGTTCGAATGGGTTCTCGACCAGGAGCCCAATTATCCTGGCGCTGTTGATAAACTTGCTGAAGCGATGGCAGTTCTGTATGCCACTGCTACCCCAACCCCGGTTCCACCGACCCTGACTCCGACACCTACGCGAGAATCTAAGGCCGGTTCAGGAATTATACGAACTGGCAGGAAACTATTTAGCAATTAACGACTGGTCGATGGCTATCGACACCGCTATAAACCTGCGCAGAAATGATCCTGCCTTCAAGGTCACCGAAGTCGATCGATTATTATTCCTGGCTTTGCGCAACCGTGGAACACAGCGCATCCTCCAGGAGAACGACCTGGAAGGAGGAATTTATGACCTGGCGCTGGCGGGACGGTTCAGTCCGCTCGATGTCGATGCCCAGGCAGCCAGGGAATGGGCACGCCTTTACCTGATTGGATCTAGTTTTTGGGAGGTGTACCCAGAAAAGGCAGTGTTTTATTTTAGCCAGGTCGCCAGCGCCCTGCCCTACTTGAGAGACGCCTCCGGATGGACCGCGATCGATCGTTTAAGGGAGTCATACATCCATTGGGGAAACCAATTAATGGAGCAGGAAGACTGGTGTAATGCGCAGGTGCAATTCGAAGCCGCCATGTCGTATCGCAGCGATTCCAACTTGCAGGCAGCCTACGAAGAAGCGGTTCGCCAATGCACCCCGCCTACCGAGACTGTGACGCCAACACCCACCGGGACAGCCACCCCAACAGTAACTACCACCAGCACCCTCGAAACTCCACTGGCTTCCGCAACCCCAACGCTTGAACCATCAGCGACTCTTGAGCCTACGACAACACCTACCCCAACCCAGACGCCTACACTAGCAACAGAGACGCCAACCCCAACAGACACACCCTTCATCTCGACTGAGACACCCACCGAAACTCCGTCCCCAGCCAGTACGCATAATTTGGAGATACCAACCGGTAAAGTATTCGTGTCTCTCATCCCCTTGGGCAGCTTCTTAGCTGTTGGCATGATCTTCGGGATGGTCATGCCCGATACCAGACCCATACCCGCGGCGCCTTCCCCCAAAAAAAAGAAGAAGAAATCTGGGATTAATAAACTCCTCGCGGCTGTTATCGTAGGATTGGTAGTCGTCATTTTATCCATCGGGAGCGGTGTCATAGCGTTTCTGATCGGGCGCGAATCAGCCATGTTTGGCTCCGGCATCAGCTTTTTATCATCACCTGAAATTATTGTAAATGCTCAAGGAACTCCCATAAATCCCCAGGGAACCCCGGTAGATGCGCAGTCCGGAATCGGTGAGAACGAGACCCAATTATCTGAAATGCCATCGATTAAACCCTGGGATGGCGCAGCAAGGGTCACGATCTTGTTGCTAGGTCTGGATTACAGGGATTGGGAAGCACGAGACAAATATTCTCGTAGCGACACCATGATTCTATTGACGCTGGATCCCTTAACGAATACAGCTGGCATCTTATCCATCCCGCGAGATATGTGGGTCGCCATACCTGGTTTCAAACATGGGAAAATCAACACTGCCTATTACCTGGGAGACGCGTACCAGCTTCCGGGCGGTGGGCCTGCCCTGGCAGTGAAAACAGTGGAAAGCTTCCTCGGCATCCCGATCAATTACTACGCTCAAATCGATTTTCAATCTTTCGTGCGCTTTATCGATGAAATCGGCGGGGTTAAAGATTAACGTTCCCGACAGAATTACCATCGATTTGCTGGGAGATGGAGCCAAAACTATTAAAAACCTCAAACCTGGATCGCAGGTTCTGCCCGGGGAATACGCACTGGCTTACGCACGTGCCCGTCACACGGAAGGTGGGGATTTCGATCGTGCTGGTCGCCAGCAGCAAGTCATTCTTGGGATTCGTGAACGCATCCTGAGTTTAAACCTGTTGCCCACGCTGATTGCGAGAGCACCGAATTTGTATCAGGAGCTGGCTACGGGCATCCGGACAAATTTATCATTAGACCAGGTGCTTCAACTGGCTTTACTGGCACAGCAAACTCCCTCAGAAAATATCAAACAGGGGATTTTAGGAAAAGGCTACGTGTTATTTGGTGAATCCCCAGATAAATTGAGTATTCTGATTCCACTACCCGATAAGATCCACGAGTTACGCGATACGATTTTTGCCTCTTCAGGAAGCCTGGGTCCGGGAACACCTGGATCCTCGCTTGAACAAGCGATCTCAGAAGGCAGCCAGATCGAAATCAAAAATGCCAGTGGGGATGCATCGGCGATCGTTCAGGCCAGCGAGTGGCTTGCAAAACAAGGCGTTAGTGCCACCACAAACAATGAAACAGTCAACAACCAGATTTATACGAGTATTATTGACCATACAGGAAATCCGTTTACGGTAAAGTTTTTCGTTGAAGCGTTCAAAATTAATCCCAATCGGATTTACCAACAATATGACCCGCTACATCCTGTTGATGTCGAAGTGATCCTGGGGAAAGAATGGCTGCAAAGTAATCCACTCGGAGATTCGTGAGGAAGCAGGTATGGACAGTTCCCTGATTTTCATCCTGGTCATCTCAATTTTAGGTTTTCTTGTTTTCCGTTTTTTTACCAGGCGAAAAAAACCAGTCGTCAAAGAACCATTGAGCATGGCAGATTTGGGTTTTTCAGCCATCCCGTTCCCGGAAGCCGATTTTAAAATGGCCATCACCCGCCTGCATCATAAATACTCAGGCCAACAGTTAGCGGTAGCCGATGTTTTTCAAAAAGTCGTCGACCAGGAATATGTCTATATCCTTGACCTTGAAGACCAGGCGGAGAAAGACCATTTTTTCCTGGCTCGCGATATGGTAGCCATTCGATCCCCTGAATTCGACTTACCTCGCATGACAATCATGACGCGTTTAAAAGCCATGGGAGGCCTGGGCAACCTGATGGACCGGTTTGTGAGTCGACACTCGAATTGGGAATCCAATTTACAAGGATTGATCCAGCTAGATTATGACAACAATCCGATAATCAGCCAGCGATACCTGATTTTTTCAACAGCTGAATCTGAAGAATTGGTCAGGCTGCTGTTAAGTGATACCCGCTTGAACTTCCTGGCCGGTTTAGACACGAATTATGTGATCGACACACAGGGTGATACGTTAACGATCATGAATGCAACGATAAATTCTGCGGAAACGCGCAAGGTTCGGATCGAGCGAACCATTCAGGATGCGATTTCCCTGGCAATACTTTTAAAAAATAAGGCGTCAGCTCTGCCTTCAAGCTAAACGGACAATCAATCGTCCTCTTACCTGTTTTTAGTCATCACCGGCAAGTACACTTTGGTTCCCGGTACCAACACAGTTCCCATGGTTTCAGGAGGCGAGGGGTTGGTTTTCCAAAGCTCAGCCAATGTCTGGCTGTCCAGGCCACCATTTGCCTGCAAGAATTCGATATACTCTTTCGTGGTAGTCTGGTAATACAAGGTAGCAATGACAAAACTCGTATTCGGTGGCAAGACATAGCGGGTATCATCCCAATATTGTCCGTCCGAGTAATTCACGCCAACAGGTTCCAGGCCAGGACGGTTATAAAAAGCCTGAGTAAAGCCACGCGGGGGAATGCGGTTGTCTTTCTCCACCATATTATTCAAGACAAAGTGAAAGCTCTTCCCAGACAGCAAATTGGTTTCCTCGGCAAGCTCCGGAGAAATCCCCTGGAGTGCCTCGTATATCTTGAGATCTGGATCAAGGCTTAGCTCTGCCGTCTCCTGGTTGTACTTACCCGATTCATAGAGTAAGTTTAACTGTTCATCAAATGCCTTTAGATTAATCCACATCCTACGGCCTTCTGCATAACCGGTTGGGAGTTTATGCCCGGTCTGGTTAAAGATCCTGACCAGAGCTTCCTTGTTTCCTCCCACCTGCTCAAGGCTGACTTCCAGGGTCGCAGCCCGGCTCAGCATGGATTTCGCCAGTAAGGTGGTTTGTTTTAAGGAAGTAGCAATATTTTTATTATGCAGTCGCCAACGTTCATCCTGAAGAATTTGGGGAATCCACGAATTTCCTCCGATAAATTCGTGGATTGGCAAGCAGCCTGTCGTTAAACAGTCGCGCTGAACAGGATTAAAAGATTTTTCGGCGGCGATCCCCGTGCTGCGCGGCATATGACAATCCTGGCAAGCCCCAACGATTCCATCTCCCGCGCTGCCAGAGAATTGGGGTGCATAAACACCGGCACCAGCATAAGAGCTGTTAAGCCATTCATCATAAGTAGTTTCGATCGGGAAGAGCTGCCCCTCGTCAAATGAAGGGGCTGCAGAATTCGTCACGTTTGGCCAGAATTGGTTGCGTTCACTGTCCCAGGAGAGCGCGGGATTGTCGATGTTATGGCAGGTACCACACAAGCGCGAACGAGACACGTAATCTGTAGAAATGTATCCCAGGTAGTTAGAGGCATATGTCTCGTTCGGATGGTACGAAAAATTGACCCCTAATGAGAAAGGACCGCGCCGAAAATCCATTGGGTCAATCACGAACATTGCGCTGCCAACATGGTCGCCTGGCAATGCGGGTGAAATTGCAGACCGGATCGTTGCGTCACGAATGGCAGCCTCATCGCTGCTAGCCTGCACCCCTTCAACTGCTCGATGGCAAATCGCACAGTTGACACCACTGTCAATGTCATACGAAGTCAGTGCAGAACCGTCCGCAGGATGGCTCCGTCCGTTCAGCCAGCCATTGGGGGTATGGCAGCGCAAGCAGAACTCGCCTGAGTTCGCTGCATCCCGGTTTGCGACTTCAACTGCTGCCCAAAATAGAGGATCGCGCCCCGCCTGGCTCATCAGGCTTGCCCGCCACTTGTTATAAATTGGTTCTGTATGGCAGACATCGCAGCTATCGGGCAGAACAAGGGCTTCTTGCAAGCTATCCGGTTGGGTACCTGGCAGGAAAAAGTCTTCGATAGTACTCAACAAGTAGTGCCCTGGAAGCTGCAGCGCGTGAGACAGCCTGGTATTCTCGTATCCTGTTCCGCTCAAATCAACCTTCGTCATCTGGCTGAATTGCGCATCGGGTGCAACCTGTACCTGATACGTGATAGTGATCGGAGTGGAGGCAATAAGTTGGCCCTGCCAGGTAAGTGTCGACCCCAATGAATCGTCAACGCTGCCAGAAGTAGCAGCCAGAGTACCTGGCAGGTAGTTGAGGCCTGCGGGCAGGCTGTCGGTTAAGGAGAGTGTACTTGAGTTCGGCACACCAGAGTTGGTAAGTTTTATGAAATAAGATACGGTATCTTCTGGATTGGCATAGTTTGTGCTGGTGGTGATTTTTGATTGGGTGAGGTCCGGCAACTGGGCACTGGCCTTAATTAAACGATAAATTTTACCTCCCTGGTAATCAGCCAGGTACAGTTCACCCGTTTCATCTTCGCCAAATGAGCTGATTTTTAAGCTGGTTTCCAACTCGACTTGCGGCTCGTTCCAACCACCCCCGTTTTGGCGTGTTAAACTAAATATTTTCCCATACACATAATCCGCAAAAAAATAAGCTCCTTGCAAGCCTGGATATTTATCACCCCGGTAGACGTAACCGCCTGTAATCGATGCGCCAACATTATGGGGATATTCAGCCAGTGGATCAATCATTTCAGCCACCTGGGAGGGATCATTACAGGGGGCAAGGTTAGTGTAAGCCAGGTGGCTGCCTTCTTTACAGCGCCAACCGAAATTCACCCCGGAGGCAGTCCCATTCCAGCGGAAGTTCACCTCTTCCCAGTTGTTTTGACCGACGTCGCCAATCCAGAGATCACCGGTGCTGCGGTCAAAACTGAAACGCCAGGGATTGCGCAAGCCGTAGATCCAAATTTCAGGGAGCCTGCCAGCCTGCCCGACAAAAGGGTTATCACCCGGGATGGTGTAAGGGTCAACACTGACATCGATGCGCAGTATTTTCCCATAAAGCTTGCTCAAATCCTGCGCGTGGTTGTTTGGGTCTCCCTGCTCATCATTATCACCGATCCCAATGTACAACTTGTTGTCGGGACCAAATACAATCTGCCCGGCATTATGAATGGGCAAATTGTGATCGATGGTCATGACTGGGAATTCACTACCAGGATCGGCAAGGTCTGGATTGGCAGAAACCTTGAAACGGGCGATGACAATTGCGCCGTCTGGATTGCGCGTATAAAACACGTAGAAGAAACCGTTATTTTCATAATCAGGGTGGAATGCCATGCCTAACAGGCCTCTTTCCACCTCAGCATTGATTTTTTGGCTGATATCTAAAAATGGGGATGCCTGCCGGATGCCATTACGAACCACGAATATTTTTCCCTGTTTCTCGATAACGAAAAGCCTGCCTGAGGCATCTCCTGCATGGACGATTCCGGTTGGATTGGTAAATCCTGCGGCAAACTCTTCAATCGAAACGCCAACAAGGCTCGAAGTCTGCGTAGATTGCGCCGGTAAGCTGGATCCTGGCTTGAACCAGCGTTTCCATCCCATACATTGAGACTTAGGAGAGTCAACAAGAGGGCAATCACGGCAATACCCGCCACAACCAATTTATGAAAGGCACCCTTCATCCTGAACTGTGTCATGATCTACCTCCAGGCGAAGTATAACAGACATCGAAAGAATGATAAAATCGATGAAATTGGCTTTCTGATTGGAGGAGGTTTCCATGTGCGGACGATTTACCCTCACAGTTGACCCCGACGAGCTGCGTGAGGCTCTTCCCGGGATTGTTTTTCCATCTGGAATAACCCCGCGCTATAATATTGCCCCATCCCAGCCGGTGGCTGTTATTGCCAATGATGGTAAAAACCAGGTGGATTTTTTCATCTGGGGATTGATCCCTTCCTGGGCAAAAGACCCACAAATTGGCAGCCGGATGATCAATGCACGGGCAGAAACCCTTAACGAAAAACCTTCCTTTCGAAATGCGTTCAAATACCGGCGCTGCCTGATCCTGGCCGACGGATTTTATGAATGGCAGGCCCATGAGGATCGTGGGAAAGTTTATAAAACCCCGATGTATATCCGTTTGAAAACTGGATCGCCGTTTGCATTCGCAGGCCTGTGGGAACAATGGCATTCACCAGACGGGTCTGATATTCGTTCCTGCACCATTATCACTACAGAACCAAACGATTTTATGAAGACTATCCATAATCGTATGCCTGTCATCCTACCAGCAGAAAGCTATGCGCAATGGCTGGACGTTGGAGTGAAAGATCCTGCGAGCCTGCAAGGGTTATTAACAGCTTATCCGCCAGACCAAATGATGGCCTTTCCTGTATCGCGGAAAGTTAATGATCCTGCTTCCGATACTCCCGAGTGTATTCGCCCGTTGGATGAACCTGCGTTTCGATAAATTAACGGATCAGTCTTTTCCAGATACTCCTTATTCGATTGCGCATTCACCCTGGAAAAGCAAAATACAACGCATTCTTCAAGCCGCACTTACAGCTGCCGATCCTTATGAGGCCGTTCGAAAAAGCCTTAAAGTTGATGGAAACAACCTGCGGATCGATCAGCGGGTTTATTCCCTGGCAAATTATGAACGGATTCGTCTCATTGGGATGGGGAAAGCCTGCCTCCCCATGGCAGCTTGTATCCGGGATTTGCTGGGCGATCGCATTTCAGATGGATTCCTGGTCATCAAAGAGCGAAAAAAAGGTGTCAACCCAATCCAACCTGGAGCCTGGCTAACTGCTTCTGGATTTTCTGTTTTAATTCTAGCCACCCCATTCCAGATGAGAAAAGCCAACACGCTGGATTAGCATTAAAAACCTTTATGAAAGACAGCCGTCCAGATGACCTGGTCATTTTCCTGGTATCCGGTGGAAGCTCAGCACTGGTCGTGTCGCCCGTGGCAGGTATAGAACTGCAGGATATCCAGAAAATGACCAGGCTACTGCTGGCATGCGGTGCAACTATTCAAGAGATCAATATCCTGCGAAAACACCTCGACGAAATCAAAGGCGGTGGGTTAGCCCGCTGGGCTTATCCGGCCCACCTCCTGACCCTGGTACTCTCTGACGTCCTGGGTGACCCCCTGGATGTTATCGCCTCAGGCCCTGCATACCCGGACTCGAGCCATTTTTCCGATGCCTGGTACCTTCTCGAAAAATATCGGGTCATTAAGCAAATGCCTGAGCACATTGTCAAAATACTGCGCCTGGGTCTGGAGGGCAAGCTCGCAGACACGCCAAAACAAGATGATGTGATTTTCAAAAACGTTCAGCATGTTATTGTCGGAAATAACCGCCAGGCAGCCAGGGCAGCACTAATGCAAGCAAAGAAAGAAGGTTTTCATAGCATACTGCTGACCTCATTTCTACAAGGAGAAGCCCGCCAAGCCGGCATTTTTTTGGCCAGTCTTGCCCAGGAGATGGTTGCCACAAACTCCCCGCTGCGCAGCCCAGCTTGCATTGTGGTAGGCGGAGAAACAACGGTGACCCTGACGGGGGATGGTCTAGGGGGCAGGAACCAGGAGCTCGCTTTAGGTTCCGTCATGCATCTCGCAGGCTTGCCAAATACCATGCTGGTCACCCTGGCAACAGATGGGGAGGATGGGCCAACGAATGCGGCAGGGGCTGTGGTGACCGGTGAAACGTATGAGAGAGCTCAGGAAGCAGGTATGAATTCCCTGGAATTTCTTAAACAGAGTGACTCTTACCATTTCTTTGAAAACCTGGATGATTTGCTGATTACCGGGCCCACCCACACAAATGTGAATGACCTGGCATTATTATTTCACTTCGATCATGTGAATTAGTTTTTTGGAAGATAAATAGTGAGTCGTTGAATGACATTTCCAGGTTATGTTGAATTATTACATTCAGGCGAGCTCAAAGATCGCGTAGAAAAAGCTTTCGCTTATCTAGAAAATTGCCAGTTGTGCGGTTGGGAATGTAAAAAAAACCGGATTTCCGGCGGACTCGGGGTCTGCTTAACCGGCATCCAGGCACGTGTAAGCAGCTACGGCGCCCACTTCGGCGAAGAAAACCCACTGCGTGGCTGGCGAGGTTCAGGAACCGTCTTTTTTTCTCGCTGCAATCTACGCTGCGTGTATTGCCAGAATTACCAGATAAGCCAGGCGGATTCGGGTGAATTAGTAGATGCGCAAAGATTGGCTACCATTTTCATTGAATTGGCGGAATCTGGTTGCCATAACATCAATCTGGTCTCGCCCACCCATATCATTCCTCATATCCTGGCGGCTATTTATATTGCTGCTCAGGCAGGACTGCAATTACCCTTCGTCTACAATACAGGTGGATACAATTCAGTCCAGGCTCTGAAGTTACTAGACGGGATTATTGATATTTACATGCCAGATATGAAATATGCCTCCGCGTCCGCGGGTCATAATTTTTCCAGGGTGCGTAATTATCCTGCGATCAACCAGGCTGCGGTTCTTGAAATGCACCGCCAGGTAGGCGATCTTGAAATTGACCAACAAGGACTGGCGAGACGAGGACTCCTGGTACGCCACCTGGTTTTACCAAATAATCAAGGCGGTAGCGAAGAAATTATCCGTTTCCTGGTGAATGAAATTTCCCCAAACACATACTTGAATTTGATGAAACAATATCGACCTTCCTACCAGGCAAGCCGGTATATAAAACTTATCCGCCCAATCACGGATCGCGAGTGGCAAAAAGCAATAGATTTAGCAAATCAGTCAAGAATGAAGCGACTGGATCATGACCTTTACCGGTAACAACTGGCAAATTCTGCTTATCTGAGGTAAACTTACCACAATGAACCTTTACCCGATGAACCCGGCTCCATTCCCTGGCAGACCAAAGCACTAAGGCTAACGGTCTTCTTGAGGTTGGAACGACGATTATTGTGACCCTCTGGACTGAAAGCCAGAGGGTTTTTATTTGATACTTTGGAGATTGCCATGAGAATGTCTAAACTTTTTAGCCAGACCCTGCGAGAAAACCCATCAGAGGCTGAGACTGCAAGTCACCGGCTCCTGTTACGGGCAGGCTTCATCCGCCAGTTGGCTTCAGGCATATATGCTTATCTACCATTGGCGCGCCGGTCCTTGGATAAAATTGAAGCCATCTTTCGCCAGGAGATGAATACCATCGGTGGGCAGGAGGTGACGATGCCCGTCGTTCATCCGGCTGAATTGTGGCAGGAATCGGGACGATGGTACAGCATTGATGCCGAAATGACGCGCTTGAAAGACCGCACTAATCGAGTATCTAGTGCTGGCGATGACACATGAAGAGGTGGTCGCTGATCTGGTTCGGCGAGAGATCCGCTCTCATCGCCAGTTACCCTGTTTGATTTACCATATCCAGACCAAGTGGAGAGACGACCCCAGGCCGCGCGCTGGCTTGATAAGGGTCCGCGAATTTACCATGAAGGATAGTTATAGCCTGGATGCAGACTTGGGAAGGATTGGACCGCCAATATCGCGCTCATTTCAAAGCATACTACCGTATCTTTAACCAATGTGGGATCCCGGTGACCGCAGTCAAAGCCGATACTGGTATGATGGGCGGCCAGCTCTCCCATGAATTCATGTACTTAAATGCACTGGGCGAGGACACATTGCTGTGCTGTGACGGCTGCGGTTATTCGGCCAATCGCCAGATTGCCAGGTTCCACAAAGAAGCGGCAACAGCAGTGCAGCAATTAGCCCTCGAGAAAGTCCCAACCCCCGATTGCAAGAGTATTACCGACCTGGCTGCGTATTTACATATTCCACCCTCTAAGACCGCAAAAGCAGTCTTTATGGTAGCTACCATCCAAAACGGACAGGAACGGGTCCAAGCCTTTATTTTTGCGGTAATCCGCGGCGACATGGAGTTGAATGAGACAAAACTGGCCAATGGTATCAAAGCTCGAGACCTGAGACCAGCCACCGAAGCTGAGATCCGGGCCATAGGCGCCGAACCTGGCTATGCATCTCCTCTTTGGCATCAAAAAAATGTCTGGTTCGGTTAACGATTTGCAACCAGTTCTGGTCGTCGTTGATGAGTTGATTCTTCAATCCGCCAATCTAGTAGCCGGTGCAAATGAGGCTGGCTTTCACTTCATGAACGTCAATTACGGGAGAGATTACGAGGCAGATTTGATTGCTGACATCACTGCGGCCCGCGCTGGCGACCCGTGTCCTGATTGCAAACGGCCTCTACAGGCAGTTCGAGGGGTCGAGGTTGGCAATATTTTTAAGTTGGGCACGCGTTACAGTGAGGCCTTCGGGTGTTATTTCAAGGATGGTAATGGAAACACTCACCCCATCATCATGGGTTCTTATGGGATTGGTAGCGGACGTCTCTTGGCCTGTGTCGCCGAGGAACATCATGACGACCATGGACTGATCTGGCCTATCAGCATTGCCCCATACCAGGTTCACCTGGTTCTCTTATCTGGGAAGAAAGATCAGCAGGCAACCACCGACCTGGCAGAGAGAATTTATGCCGACCTGACAGCATCCCAAATCGAAGTGCTCTTCGATGATCGTGCCGAAAGTCCGGGGGTGAAATTCAACGACGCTGATCTGATTGGGATTCCCCTACGCACTCACAGTCAGTGAACGCATGCTAGACCAGCAGCAGGTTGAATTCAAACGACGGGACCAAATTGAAAGGTCTGATATCCCCGTTGTGGATGTAGTCCACCTGATCCAGGAAGAAATCAGGAAACTCAAAGATTGAACAGCTTGCGTACCAGGAATTTCGTATGGATTTCTAACCAGGGCTCCCTGGAGCAGCCATTCGCCTTCCAGGAGCAGGTAGAGCCAATCAGGCATCTACCTGCTCCATAGATTTTCTAACTAAATGGCTAAATGAATGAAATGATCGGCTGGCTCAGATTTTAAACATGCTCATGAGCTTCATCGCCTGGTTCATGTCGCCGGTTACTTTAATTTTGCCCATCATAAAAGCCTGGGTTGGGTTAACTTTGCCAGACAAAATGCCTTTGAAATCATCAGCATTGGCAGCCAGTGAAAAATTAGGTTTTTCCACCTTACCCTGGACAACATTGGCATTGCCATCCTTGATGGTTAGAGCCCATTCACCAGCGCCCTCGCCCTTTAAACTGAATTGAACGACAAGGTTGACACCTTTGATCATTTCAGGTTTGAGGTAAGTCGGCAATTGCTTCATCACCTGATCTATGGGTAGTTGTGTTAAATCAACCATATATCTACTCCCTTTCTATTGTGTAAGATGATCTCAATTGTACTATGATTTCGTCATCTTTCCTTTATCGGCTGCGTCTGCATTTGCACGGGCAGACGCCTCATCTTGTGCCATCTGCTGCACCGACTTGACCGGAATGCGCGCAACGCCTTCCGTCTCAATCAGTTTTACTCGCGTTCCATTTCGGCTAGCCTCTTCCAGGCGGGTTTTCGCCGTCGGGATCTCTGCAGCAAAATTTGGCAGCCATTCGGCTTGCGCTACCAACATCTCATCCGTCATTTGCCAGACTTCTTCCGGATTGCAGACAGCGCCCACCAGTGGATCGTGCAGCATTGCTTGTTTTAACAGCGTGACATCTCCATGAACTGCAGCCTCGACGCCCATTTGCTGCACCCTCACGGTTGCCGAACAGGTTGCAGCACAGGCTAGCGGCAATTTACCCACCACAGGCATGTGAATACCCGTACGATCTACGTAACCCGGAATCTCAACGATACAACCATCTGGCAGGTTTGTAATATTCCCCTGGTTAACGACATTGAAATGCCCGCGGTAAACTCGTCCGGTCTCAAGGCCTTCAATGATAAAGGAACCGTGTTCTTCGCTGCGTTTGTAGGATTTCAAGTCCAGCGGGTCTTCTGCCAGCCAGCGCGGGAAATCCGTTTCAAACCAGTTACGAGCCTCGGTACAAACCCGTAAATATCCACCGGTTTCGCCGTTAATCCAGCTTGAAAGGTCAATCCATTGCATAATTTCATCCTTACGCTTCCGGTACCAGGGAAGATATTCGCTAAGGTGCCCGTTCGACTCGGTGCTGTAATAACCGATCCGCTTCAAAACATCAATCCTGACCTTTTCTGTCCTGGAATATTCAGGATGAGAGGCAAACATCTCATACAGGAGCGGGACCATATCGATGCCGCGCCACTCCACTTTAATAAACCAGGTCTGGTGGTTAAGGCCCGCTGCAATGACGTCGACTTCATGCCGTGACATCTCATAATCTTCCGGAACCAACCCTTCCCTCTTTGCCCAACGATTTACGCAATCGGCAATTTGCCAGTGTGCTCCTTGAACCCCATGGCACAATCCGATGGTTTGCACACCCCCATACTGGTTGCAAGCCCATGTATTCATCGCCATAGGATTCGAGTAATTTAAGAATAAGGCGCCCGGTTTTGCCACCTCCCGAATATCCTTACAAAATTTTAACAACTCTGGGATGGTGCGTTCTGCGTACATGATTCCGCCGGCGCAAATGGTATCTCCCACACATTGATCTACCCCGTATTTCAGGGGGATATCGATATCCAATTGAAAAGCATCCAATCCACCCTGGCGGATCATGCTTATTACGTAATCGCTATCAGCTACGGCGGCTCTACGATCCAATGTAGAAATTAGCGTCGCCGGTAAATGGTTGGCATGAATGTCTCGCCGGCATAACTGCGTAACCATATCCAGATTTGATTCCGAAATATCTGTGAATGCAAATGTAGTATCCACAAGTTCAGGGATTGCCAGTATATCTCGCATTAACCTGCGCGTGAATCCTATCGAACCAGCCCCGATCATTGCGATTTTAATTGCCATTGGAAGCTCCTTTTACAATGTTAATGAAATGAGGAATTTTGCTTATTCTACCTTGTATCTGGATGAATTATAATTCCCCTGTTAATTTCCCATGCAAAATTTTACCTTGATCCTTCTGGCTGCCGGACTCGGCAGTCGTTACGGCGGGTTGAAACAGCTCGAAGCTGTCGGTCCGCATGGAGAATTTATTCTCCATTACTCCATTTATGACGCGTTGCAGGCTGGTTTTACCCGGATCGTGGTGGTATTGCGAAGAAGCATGTTTGAAATCTTCCAGGATGGACTGGGTAAAACAATCCATTCCATGTGTACTCCCGATTATGTCTTCCAGGAGTTAGATGAATTGCCTCCAGGCGTGCAACTACCAACCGACAGGCAAAAACCCTGGGGAACAGCCCATGCAGTCTGGTGCTGCCGCCACCTGGTTGATGGTCCATTCGCGGTCATCAATGCTGACGATTTTTATGGTCCATCCAGTTTTCAGGCGATGCACCGGCTGTTAGGATGCCTCCAACCAGAAGGAAGTACCTATGGGCTTGCAGGGTATTCGGTCGAAAATACTCTTTCGGACCATGGCGCAGTTGCACGAGCGATCTGTGAAACCGACAGCTCAGGCTTCTTAACAGGAATTCAGGAGCGAACGCGTGTGACCATCCGGCAAGGTCAATGCGGTTATCTGGATGACCAGGATAACTGGAATGCTATCCCTATGGGCACCAGTGTTTCCATGAATTTCTGGGCTTTCACACCTTCTGTTTTCCCAGGGCTGCAGGATTGTTTCCAGGCATTTTCGAAAAGTCTTGTTTTTCGCCCGCTAGTGAGTGAATTTTTCCTGCCGAATATGGTTGGCAGTCTCCTGGCGGCAAGGAAAGCTGTGGTCAAACTCCAGCCCATCCAGGAACGTTGGTTCGGCATCACCTATCCTCAAGATAAAGACCTTGTCAACGAAGAACTCCGGCGGTACCACCAGGCTGGAGTTTACCCACACTCTTTATGGGAGTCTACGATTGGATCGAAAATTCCACAGCCTGGTTAGAAATTTCGCTTTTGAAGGAGAGTTCATTGGTGCTGCCCCATACGGCTTTGGGCATATCAACGACACATATGCGCTAAATTACCAAATCAACCCACAACGGCAGCGTCGGTATATCCTTCAGCGGATCAACCACAATGTTTTCAAAGACCCCGTAGGCGTGATGCACAACCTGGAACGCGTCACACAATATCTCCAGAGCAAAATCGAAAACCAGGGAGGCGATCCCAGGCGGGAAACGATCAATTTAATTCCGACTTTGGATGGATCCAGTTATTACCAGGATGCGGATAGGAATTTTTGGCGCGGGGAAGTTTTTATCGAAAACGCCCAGACCTACCAGATTCCAAAAGATCCCGCTCATTACTACAATGCAGCCTGGGCTTTTGGTCGTTTTAGCAGTCTCCTAGCCGACTTTCCAGTCGACGAGTTGGCTATCACCATCCCCGATTTTCACCATACCCCTAAACGTTTCAATAATTTCATCAAAGCACTTGAAAAAGATCCCAAAAATCGGGCACAGCAGGTCCAATCCGAAATTCAATTTTTACTCGATCGTGAGGCTGAGACGACCGTTCTGGTTCATTTAGCTGAAACCGGACAACTACCGCTTCGAGTGACCCACAACGATACCAAATTTGAAAATGTGATGATTGATGACCAGACAGGCCGGGGGATTTGTGTTATTGATCTAGATACAGTCATGCCTGGCTGGATCGATTTCGATTTTGGCGATGCTGTCCGGTCTGGCAGCAACCCGGCAGCCGAAGATGAAGTTGATCTCGATAAGGTTCGCTTCGACCTTCAAATCTTTGACCACCTGGCTCACGGATTCCTGGATGCAGCCGGAGATATGCTGACGCCCATTGAAGTTGATAACCTGGCCTTTGCGGCGCGTTTGATTACCCTCGAGCAGGCTTTACGTTTTCTCACTGACCATCTCCTGGGAGACATTTATTATCGAATTCACAAACCAGATCACAATTTAGACCGCTGCCGGACGCAAATAAAACTGATCCAAGAAATGGAAGCTGTTTTTGGCCAAATGGAAAAAATTGTTAAGTCTTACAAACCATACCCAACTATTTACGGTGGGTGAAAAGCAAGGCTGACCAGGTATCATCAATTGCACAAATTTTATAATCCACCAGGTTATTTGAGAGGCCGGCTTCCCTGACCTTCACCTGGTCAAGATCACTGGCAGAAGGTGAAGTTTTCTTCGGCCAGGCAATCCACATCGATCCTCTTCCCAGGATTGCCGACATCTCCTCAATATCATTCTGCAATTCGTGGTTCGTTCGCACAAACCACAAAATGATCTCGCAATCGGGATGAGATCCATTGATAAAAGTTACCGCATCCGGAATCTCACCAAGGGAGCCAATAAATCCTTCAGGTTAATTCACCAAACCTACCTTCGATCCCCCTTTTATACCTAGTTTTTTCGGTAATGGGGTGCCGCTGTATGCATCAAAGATTGAGCCTGGGACTACGACTTCTTCCAAAAGCGACGATTGATCTGCTTTTTGTAAGACGGGCAAGACATCATCCCATTGAATATAGCTGGCATCAGGTAGGAGCTCTTTTGTGCGGTCGACCTTCGATGATTCTCCACCAATAAATATTATCGGAATTTGCCGGGTGGATTTCCTCATCCGGATGCTCATGGCAACCTCACGTCCGTGCGAGGGCAGGCGTGATAGGTCAATTAATACGGCGATTGGAGGATCATCGGTTAATCTGCGCAAATAAGGGGGACCGTTGGGTTGCGTGACATCGACGATAAAACCAGAGGCGCGCAACGCTTCTGCTCTGGTTTCAGCTTCGTCAACATTCCAAATAACCAATGAAACTTTATTCATGACTGTTTCTGCTCTTTGAAAATTGGTACCCGGCAGATTATACCCCGGTTGCCAGGCATCCAAGTAATTACTTGAGACCCTATTTGTTTTCTAAGCGTAGGAGAGTACAAGCAGCCACCCTTTTATGACAATTCAGGTATAATCAGTAGAATTTTCAGGTGAATATCCTGTATGAAATTAAAAGCTTCTGCGCCACTCCCTTTACAAGATATCAAAGTAATCGATCTGAACTTTCAGACCATTCCTGGTGCGATCGCCGTCTACCTGATACCACACCGGTACGGAGCGGTTCTGGTTGAAAGTGGACCGGGATCGACACTGCCTGTTTTAATTAGCGGGTTGAAAAAATATGGCCTGGAGGCGGGCGATATCTCTGACGTGCTGTTAACACACATCCACCTTGACCATGCTGGAGCAGCGGGTTGGTTTGCCTTGCGTGGGGCGAATATTCACGTGCATCCCAATGGCGCCGAGCACCTGGTCAATCCAGAAAAATTATTAAACAGCGCAGCCAGAATTTTCGGAGATCAAATGGAAGCGATGTGGGGCCAATTTTTTCCGGTTCCTTCGGATCATCTCCTGATTCATGAAGATGACGAAGTATTTCAAATCGAGGAGCTCGAATTTCGTGCGATCGATACTCCTGGACATGCCATCCACCACCATACCTATCAGTTGGGCCAGACCTGCTTTACCGGTGATGTCGGGGGGATCCGGTTGGCGAAATTGCAACATGTGCGCACCCCAATGGTCCCACCTGAATTCCATCCTGAGGTATGGAAACAAAGCATCGAAAGAATTGGGAAGATCGATTTTCGCTGGATCGCTCCTACACACTTCGGTTTTTTCGATGATCCACAATGGCAACTCGCTGCCGTACACCAAATGCTGGTTGATCTGGAGGAATGGATGAGGGTAAATTTACCTGGCAATCCATCCATTGAAATCCTGACTCAACGCTATCGAGATTGGATCGAAAATCGTTCTCTTACGGATGGCTTAGATTCGAAGCTCATGGCTGCGAACGAAGCCGCCAATCCTTCCTGGTTATCGCCCCTGGGAATGCAGCGGTATTGGAATAAATTTATAGAAAATAATGGGAATGATAGGACTAAGTAGTACGCTCTGGCAAGGCAGGTGTTATTCCTGAGCGCACGGGTCCTAATTGAAAAACGCAAATTGTACTGCCACGCGAATCTTGGAGTAACCGATCCTTCAGATGTGCCTGCAGCCCGGCAAGTTCTTGAATGAGTGCAGCGTCGATCGCACATATCACCGGCGCCTTTTCAATTATCCCGAGGTATGGACAATTAGCAAAAACCAACCTGGGTGCATTTGCTCGCGCCTCCCACCGTGCCAGGTAATTCAATTGATTCAATCGTTAAATCGCCAGGAACAGGCGTGAAGCCTGGTTTTTTTGCTGGTTATCTGCCTGAGTATCATGAATCCCCGCTAGTTTTTTTGCGATGGTATGCAGCAGGTCAGTAGAATTTTCCACCGAGTCTGGCCTCGACAAGCTCTTCTAAAAGGACAGTCGCTAGGAGCTCTGAATTATCCCCGATGATCTTTCCGGACAAGCGATAGGTTCTGGCAGGGCGCCCTTTTCCTGCCTGCTTCTTATAAGAAGTCGCCACCACCAGGTGAAGGTCCTGTAATATTTTCAAATGGTGGCGCGCATTTGCAGGCGTCATCCCAAGCGCCCGGCTGATCTCCACCGCCGTAACGCTGCGTTGTGTCCGAATATACTCGAAAACTTGCTGCCTGGAGGTCTCCACCGGCTTATTATAATTGAAAACGAGTATTTACGCATATATATATTCGCGTAAATATCAAATGATCGAATTCGAAACGCGCCCAAATGCCAGTATAATAGGTCACTGCTAGATGCAACCTGTTGATAATCCATCCACCTTGCTTGAACAAACTGATCCGCTGACCTGGGATGATATCTATCCTATCGCGAGAACTTTAAACGAGCAGCACCCCGGTTTAGAGCTTGCCAACGTCTCTTATCAAATGATTTTCCAATGGACAATTGAGCTTCCTGCCTTTTTCGATGATCCAAATCTGTGGAATGAATCTATCTTAGCTGCCATTTACCAGGAATGGTTTGAGGAGGTAAATCCCTAATGAGTGAAAACACCCGCAAGATGAAACAAGAAAACATTCAAAACACTAAATTTGACATTCCCCCCGAGGTTCAAAACCAGGTAACCATCACCACCCTGGATAAAATTTATAACTGGAGCCGGCGCAGCTCGATTTGGCCAATGATGTTTGGATTGGCTTGCTGTGCCATTGAAATGATATGCACGGCGGCCAGTCGTTATGATTTTGCTCGTTTCGGCATGGAGGTCATGCGTCCCAGCCCGCGGCAGGCTGACCTGATGATCGTCTCTGGAACCGTTACCAAGAAGATGCTGCCAACGATTGTACGCCTCTATAACCAGATGCCCGAACCCAAGTATGTGGTGGCCATGGGCGCTTGTGCATCAGGAGGGGGGCCCTTTAAGGAAGGCTACAACGTCGTCTCTGGCGTTGATCGCTACATCCCTGTCGATGTCTACATCCCCGGCTGTCCCCCCACCCCTCAGTCCTTGTTACATGGGCTGATCACTCTGCAGAAGAAGAATCGATGCGCAATCGATCAAAAATGTCCGTTGGTACGGTAAAGAACCGATCGACGCAATTCCGATCCCTGTTCTTGGCCCCGATGTCATGGATCCACGTCAATACGAGCAAATCCGACAATATACTGAGCAAAAACTCGCTTCGCAGATTTCCGACAACGAAAGCCCAACTGGTGAGGAGAACTCACAAGCCTGAGGTCTGTTTTACCAAGAACTCAGGCGCAAAACATGGAGTTAAATATGACAGAACAAGTAGCAGTAATTGAAGATGAGCTCGTTCGACAATACCCCGAAGCCGTTATCCAAGACAGCCGGAAAGGTTATTCTGGCTACCTGATCGCCGCAGATCGGCTAATTGAGGTCGCAACACATATTCGTGATGAAATGGGTTACGATTACCTGTCTTCAGTAACCGCTGTTGATTACCTCCCGGAAGATAAAATGGAGGTGGTTTACCATGCTTACAAATCGACCGGTGGTCCTGAATTAGTGTATAAGGTTCAGGTGCCCCGTGAAAACTCAACCGTGCCATCGCTGGTGTCAGTCTATCCAGGAGTAGATTTACAGGAGCGGGAAACGTGGGATCTTTTGGGGGTGCGTTTCGAAGGTCATCCTGATCTGCGACGGGTTCTATTGTGGGAAGGGTTTGATGGTCACCCTTTACGAAAAGACTGGCGCGAACCGTATTATGAAGATGAGGGGAAACCATTCAGAACCCGCTGGCCGGAAGGCAATGCTCAGCGGATTGAGACCAAGAATCCTTTTGGACAAAATGTAAATTATCCAGCGGGTTTCGATCCAGATACCTGGATCCCAGACGGGGATTCTGCGCTGTACGCCAGCCTGTACCGCTTTTCCCAAAGCACCGAAACCGAAATAAAAACCGAAAGTGTGGTCGTCAACATGGGTCCCCAGCACCCTTCGACGCATGGTGTTTTTCGTTACGTGGTCGAGGTTGAAGGTGAAACCGTCCTTGCTCTCAAGCCGGTAATGGGATACCTGCATCGAAACCACGAAAAAATCGGTGAACGAAATACATTCCTGCAAAATATTCCTTTCACTGACCGCCTGGATTATTTATCTTCCATGAGTAATAATTTTGGGTATGTGCTTGGCGTGGAGAAACTGATGGGGGTGAAACCGCCCGAGCGAGCCGAATACCTCCGTATCATCATGGCGGAACTCACCAGGATCAGCAACCACGTCTTTGCAATTGGAATGTTCTTAAATGACCTGGGCGCCTACTTTACACCAGCTTTGTATGCAATTGAAGAGCGAGAATTAATCCTGGATATTTTCGAGGCCGTCAGCGGTTCGCGGATGATGTGCAACTATTACAGGTTTGGTGGTGTGTCACGCGATTTGCCTGAAGGAACCTATGAAAAGATCCGGAAACTGGTTTATGAAAGGTTACCACGCCGGATTGATGAGTTGGATTTATATCTGACACATAACGAGATCATCCGCTCACGCACCGAAGGGGTAGGCATCCTCAGCCCCCAGCAAGCCATTGCGTATTCAACCTGCGGACCTGTCCTGCGAGCCTCTGGGGTTCCATATGACATCCGCAGAGCTGATCCTTACAGCATCTACGATCGATTTGATTTCGACGTGGCCGTCTGTTACCATGGAGATACATACGACCGTTACCTGATCCGCATCGAAGAAATTCGCCAAAGCTTGCGTATCCTACAGCAGGCTATCCGTGACCTGCCCGGTGGTCCGGTCCAGGAAGGGAAACCGCAGTACCAGGCGCGGGTTCCTGCCGGAGAAGCCTACGGACGGGTTGAAGGACCTAAGGGTGAGTTGGGCTTCTACATCGTTGCTAATGGGAAACCAAATCCCTGGCGATACCATGTCCGGGCACCTTCATATATCAACCTGACCGCATTTGAGACCATGTGCGTTGGTAATAAAATTGCAGACACAGTCGCCATTCTTGGCTCGATCGATATTGTTTTAGGCGAACTGGACCGGTAAGGAGGCATAAAATGGCGAAAAATTATGATGGATCAGGCGTCTTGCGAGGTATGGGGGTTACGCTCAAGCGCTTTATGGACACCTATTTTGATGATATTAAATGGTGGGGAAAGCGATATTATACTAAAGAGGGGATTTCGCACCGCAGCAGTTCTGAAACCCGTGGAATATTCACCGTCCAGTATCCGGAGGAAAAACTGCCGGTTCCAGAAGAATTCCGCTTCACTCCATTTTTAGTCTATGAAATTGACGAAAACGGTGAACATCGCGACCGTTGCACATCCTGTGGAATTTGTTCCAAGGTTTGTCCACCTCAGTGTATTTGGATCGTACGCACCAATGATCCAAAAACTGGGCGCCCAGTGCCAGAGCCAGCAGAATTTTATATCGACGTCGATATCTGTATGAATTGCGGTTTATGCGCTGAGTTCTGCCCGTTTGATGCCATCAAGATGGATCACGATTATGAGCTTGCAGTCTACAACCGGCAAGACAAAAACATCTATAATAAGGAAAGGTTGTCAAAACCCGTAACCTATTATGCGGAAATCCGCCCTGCCAATTATGCTCGAGAAACTACTGCACGTGCTGAGGCTGCAGCCGCTAAAGCCGCGAAGAAAAGTACTGGTTGATAAACGCTTAAGGTTATACTTTTTGACGAAGAAAAACTGTTACAAGAGGAAACAATGTCAGGTAATCACAAAATAACACCGGAGATCGTGACCCTTGCCTTAGGCAAGGTTCAAGAGCCTGAATTACACAAAGACCTGGTCTCGCTCAACATGATTCGCGATCTTTCCATTCAAAAAACAACCGTGAGTTTTACTATTGTTTTAACCACGCCGGCATGCCCGTTAAAACACCGGATTGAGCGCGAAGCGCGCCAGGCTGTTATGAGCATCCCAGGCGTTTCCCAGGTAAATATCAAAATGGATGCTATAGTGCCCGGTGATGGCAGGCAGCGTGAACTGATGCAACTGCCGATCCGCAACGCCATTGCTATCGCATCTGGAAAAGGCGGGGTCGGAAAAAGCACCATCGCAGTCAACGTTGCAGTCGTCCTGGCGCAGAGTGGGGCTCGGGTAGGGTTAATGGATGCTGACATCTACGGTCCCAACATCCCAACCATGATGGGTGTCAGCCGGCTGCCACCGACAAAAGATGGAAAAATGATTCCAGCCACAGCTTATGGGGTCAAACTGATGTCGATTGGTTTTCTGGTCAGACCAGATCAGCCCTTGATCTGGCGAGGACCCATGCTTCATTCTGCAATCCGGCAGTTCCTCAGTGATGTTGAATGGGGCGAGTTAGATTACCTGATCATTGATCTACCGCCAGGCACTGGCGATGCTGCCCTAAGCCTGGCCCAATCTTTACCGCTCAGTGGGGGTATCATCGTTACATTACCTCAGCTCGTGTCTCTTGAAGATGCGCGGCGCGGCCTGGAGATGTTCCGGCAGCTAGATATCCCTCTCTTTGGCGTGGTAGAAAATATGAGTTACCTTGAACTGCCCGATGGAACCCGGATGGAAATATTCGGTACCGGTGGTGGACAAAAATTGGCAGAAGAAGCAGGTGTCCCTTTCATTGGTAACATCCCAATGGAACCTTCTGTCCGTCAAGGTGGCGATACAGGGAAACCCGTTGTTGTCTCTAATCCAGACTCGGCTGTTGCTCTCGCTCTCCGGCATGTTGCGGAAGATCTGGCGGCTAAGATTAGCGTGGCTGCAGTCCGGAGCAATCCTTTAATCTCTATAGATTCGATCAAATAGAGGTAATTTCATAGAACATCTGACGGATCAAAGCATGAAACCTATTATTGTTGGTGTTCGATTCCAACGCGTTGGCAAAGTGTACCATTTTGACAGCAGCGGAATTTCAGATATAAAGTTAGGTGATTTCGTCGTCGTCGATACAGTGCGTGGCAGGCAATTGGGAGAGGTCGTACAATTTGTTGAGCAACCTGCGGCACCACCTGAGGGCAACTGGAAACCGATTCGCCGCCGTGCTAACCCAAGAGACCTGGTGTTGCGCCAGGTTTGGCAAAAAAAAGAGCTCGAGGCAACCTTATATTGTCGTGAGAACCTTTTGAAATTAAAAATACCGGGTGTAAAAATCACCACGTCGGAGTACTCGTTCGACGGAACCCGCCTATCCATCTTTTACAGTACCGAAGGTGAAGCGAAAGTTGACTTAAAAAACCTGCGTGCCACCATGCAGCGTCTTTATCCCAAATCGAAAGTCGAGATGCACCAGATCGGACCGCGCGATGTCGCCAAGCTTCTAGGTGGAATGGGCGCCTGCGGACTCGAAAACCGCTGCTGCTCGATGTTCCTGACCGATTTCAGCCCGATTTCCATCAAAATGGCAAAGGAACAAGGGATTTCCCTGACCCCCTCGGAAATTACCGGAATCTGCGGACGGTTACGCTGCTGTTTGGTCTACGAATACGAACAGTACGTGCAGGCACGGAAAGAGCTCCCTAAACGCAACAAACGGGTGGTCACCCCGCAGGGTGAAGGGAAAGTTATCGATATTTACCCTTTGAAAAGCGCTGTAGTCGTGGAGCTGGATAACGGTACACAGGTAGAATTCCCATCTCATGATCTTCAGCCCTGGGATGAGCTTGAAGCTTTGCGGCGAAAGGCTGAATTGCCATGCTCTAAAAACGAAGGCGGCGACTGCTTAGGCCAACAGGAAAATGTTGATGATGAAACCCTGATGGAGCAGTTCCTGGAAGAACCACTAGATACCTCTGAATCATCGGTTGTACCTGCGTCCAGACAAGAACCCTCTCGTGGAAAGCCAGGACGGTTTAAAAAGAAGTCCAGGCAGGGGAAACCTGCGCCACAAAAAAATTCCTTTCCTAAAGATCATAACCGTTCGCAACCGCCATATGAATCTTCACCTGGCCACAACCAAGAATCCAAACCAAAGAAAAAGCCATGAGCGATCAAAATTCACAAAAACCTGCAGAGCCAGATGCCTGGCCTACGCAACAAAAAATCCTGGTGCTGCTGGCTCATCCTGACGATCCTGAATTTTTTTGTGGGGCCAGCCTGGCTAAATGGGCCAGAGAAGGTCACGAAATCATATACTGGCTGATGACGTGTGGTGACAAGGGAACCAGCGACCGGCAGATCGAATCGCAGATGTTGTGTACCATGCGGCAAGATGAACAGCGGACCGCCGCATCGGTGATTGGCGTGAAAGAAGTACGCTTCTTAGGGTATCCTGACGGTTACCTGGTCCCGGATTTATCCTTACGCAAGGAAATCACCCGAATTATCCGGACCATCCGCCCCGATATCATCGTCACCTGCGATCCTACTGCCCTGTTCGTTGGCGATACTCGCTTGAACCATCCCGATCACCGGGCAGCAGGTCAGGCTGTGCTGGATGCTGTTTTTCCTGCAGCGCGCGATCACCTCAATTTCATTGAACTATGGCGAGATGAAGGTCTCGAACCTCACATCACGCGGGAGGTTTGGGCTTCAGTAACGAACCAACCCAATGTAATCCTGGATGTGACTGCAACCTGGGATATCAAAATTCAAGCGCTCAAAGAACATAAAAGCCAGGTGCGCGATCCCAATGGCTTAGAAGAACGCATGCGCCAGCGGCTGGCGCCAGGTAGCACTCCAGAATCACCAAGATATGAAGAATCCTTCAAACGATTAATTTTAGGTTAGCGATTCAATTTCTGCCCCAGAAAGCTTCTTTCAATGATCCAACTCATTAACGAATCCCGCGATATATTCTTTTATACTCAAAACCTTCGGAGAGATTTTCACCGGTTCCCTGAACTCGGTTTTCAGGAAGTCCGGACGGCAGGCATTGTTGCCAGCGAGCTGCGAAAACTCGACCTCGAAGTAACCACTGGAGTTGGGAAGACTGGAGTCATAGCATCGATTGAAGGGGCAAGACCCGGACCCGTAGTTATGTTACGCTTCGATATGGATGCCCTGCCTATTCAAGAAGCCACAGGAGCCGTCTATGCATCTGAAAATCCCGGGGTGATGCACGCTTGTGGGCATGACGGGCATACGGCTATCGGCCTGACTGTGGCAAAACTGTTGCTCGCGCACCGGGATGAAATTTATGGGAGTGTTAAACTGGTCTTTCAACCTGCCGAGGAAGGCCTGGGAGGCGCAGAAGCCATGCTCAAGGATGGTGTATTGGAGAATCCACGACCTGATTTCTGCCTGGGATTGCATCTCTGGAACGAACGCCCCTTGGGCTGGATAAGTGCTACCCCAGGACCGGTCATGGCAGCCTCTGAGTTTTTTAAGATATGCCTCACGGGGAAAGGCGGCCATGGGGCTTCACCTCAATTTTCTATCGATCCGGTGATGGCTGCCGGCCAGGTTATCACCGCGGTACAGTCGATCATTTCACGTAACGTAGCCCCACTTCAATCTGCTGTCATTTCCATCACCACTGTGAAAGCAGGTGAAGCGCATAATGTGATCCCACAGCAAGCTGAGATGAAAGGTACAATTCGCTCCTTTGAACCCGAAATCAGGACAAAAATCCTGGACCGCTTCCAGCAGGTGGTGCGCGGGGTGGGCGAAGCGATGGGCTGCCAGGTGGAAATCGAGCTGAAATCAATCACACCTGCCGTGTTCAACGATCCCGTGATTACGCGCCAGGTCGGGGATGTGATCAAGGTTCTCCTCCCGGATTGTGAATTGGATACCAGTTCACGCACAATGGGTTCGGAGGACATGGCTTTCTTTCAAAAAGAAATTCCTGGTTGTTATATTTTTCTGGGTTCTAACAACCAGGAATTGGGACTGGATGCTCCTCACCACCACCCGCGTTTTGATTTCGATGAACGAGCCCTGGCTCAATCATCGGCCCTGATTGCTGCTGCCGCCCTCAAACTACTCGGATCTGCCTAATCTCTTTCAGAAGATGCCCGGTTAAGTCGGCGAGTATTTTACAACCTCGTTGATATTGCCTTGCTCATCAACCACGCGCAAGGTAAAACCATATTCACGTCCACTCCAGGGTTTTTCAAAATTCATGGCGGATTTTACCAGGATCGGATTCCAGCCCTGCCGCAAGTGGAAGGGCTGCGGAATGATCTGGCGCAGCACAATCTCCTGGCAGGTATAAAATACGACACCATTTACCCAGATTTTCAAGTTGGGATCGCCAGTTACTTCCAGGTAAGCATCGATTTCATCGTCGGACCAGATTCTGCACCGGGCGTATGCTACACCTTGCAATCCGGGGTCAGCTAAAGCATTGGACTTAAAGTCAACATAGCCATAAGGATTGAATTCCGCAGACAAATTCCGGTTCCAGGTAGCAGTCCCAGCGCCAGCTGGATAGGAGAGCAAGTCAGGTTGGATTTCAACCAGAGTTGGGCGTTCCAGACCAGCGCCGTCCTGGTTGTCAAAATGACCGACCATCTGCCAGCGTGAAGCCCAACCACTACCCCACTGCAAGCAGCGGTTAAACTGGCTAATCTGGCCTCCTCGAATGATTTCAAACGAAAGTTCAGCCCGATGATAGACTGGCAACGCATCGGCAGTCGGGAAAACGCTCCAGGATAATTCCTTGAGCCCGGATACGCTCTCACTGACACTCAATCCATCTTGAGAGTGCCACCCGTCAGGAAGGTGAAGGGTGACATTCACATCTGCGTTGCCAAGCGGATTTGAAATTACGGCATAGATTTTGCATTTTCCGCTCCCTTCAAGGTCACAATCGACCTCGATGTAAGGTTCAGGTTGGTGCTCAGGATGGAAAATCGGAAGATATCGCCTGCCAGGAGGGATTAAAGATGGGTCGCCTTCAGTGATATCAGACGAAAACTTGCCATCACTGCTAATGCTTAGCAAAGTCTTCGCATATTGACCTTTTTCATAATTAAATGTTAATCCATCATCATCATAAAGGGTAAATTGGGCAGCCCCTCCCGGGTAGATATGAGCTTCTATGGTATCCAACGGTTTTTCAAAAACGTGCTGCATCACCGGCCCCATCGGCACCAAACCACCTGCTCGCACAAATAGCGGGATGCTGCCCAGAGGTGCAGGCACAGTTATCCACTGCTTCCCGGTGAATTTTTGATCCGTCCAGAAGTCAAACCAATCCCCTTCAGGCAGGTACACCCGACGGGTACGTGCGCCTTTCTCAACCACCGGCGCGACCAGGAAAGCGGGTCCAAACATGAATTGGTGTTCTTGCGCTACCGCAACCGGATCATTTGAAAAATCCACGCACATCGCTCGCATCATCGGCGCGCCTGATTCGCTGACCTGGCGTGCCAGGCTGTAAATATACGGGAGCAGGCGATAACGCAGGCGGATGAAACCGCTGATGATGCGCTCCGCCTCGGGGCCAAAAGACCACGGTTCATTGTCTGGCCGTGTTCCATGAGTACGCATGAGCGGGCAAAATACACCCCATTCCAACCAGCGAATATACAGTTCTGCGGTAAAAGAATGGTCGGTGAAGAAACCCCCAATGTCTGTACACCAGTACTGTTGCCCGGAAAGGCATACGCCCTGGCCAATCACGACTTGATCCTTGAATACCTCCCAGGTTGCCGAGATATCATTCGACCACATGGCAGCGCTGTTCCGCTGGATGCCGGCAAATGCAGTGCGAGGCAAGGAAAACACGCGTGTACCATAATCCTTTCGCTGATTTTCATAAAGACCCTGCGTCCAAAGCAGGGAATACAGGTTATGCACCCTTTCACGCGATCCCAGGTGGCTACGGGTACCCGGCAAGTGGACTTCCAGTTCACCCATATCAGTCCAGTAACCACGGATGCCATCTTCATACAACCGCTTTATCTCCTGCCACCAGGCTGCCCGCGCCTCAGGATTGGAATGGTCGAAAGTCGGGCGTGTCTCTTGAGGGTCCTGGTTCAAATAACCTTTTTGCTTAAACGGTTCATATTTCAAAGAATTCTTATCGATAAAGGGATGTTGCGCCTGCATGACGCGAAATCCCATTTTCTCAAGCTTTTTAAAAGTTGCCGGCGCATCCGGGAATGTGGATTGCCGCCATTCCAAATCGCCAAACTCTTTAAACCACAACCAATCAATCACAAGGACATCCGCTGGAATGCCGCGTTTTCGAAATTCCTCGGCGATCCAGAGTAGCTCATCCTGAGTGCGGTACCGGTTCTTGCACTGAATGAATCCAAAAGACCATTTCGGCAACATCGGTGAGTGGCCTGTTAATTCCACATATCCTGATAATAGCGCTTCAACCGACGGTCTGACCTGGATGAAAAGATCCATAATGCCTTCATCAAGGATGATTGCCAGGTCATCCGGGTGGGTTTCAGCGGAAGGGAGATCCCTTCCCCAAGGAGGTGGTGTCCAGGCTTGCGCAAATTTGGGAATTGCTTCGACAACCTCCGCCCTACCTATTGCAAAGCGCGCTGGCCAGGCGCTGTTTAATAAAATACTGTAGCCTCGATCTGAAATTAAAAAAGGAATCCCAGCATTGCCACTGCGTCTGAAGCCCCCCCACTCTTGCCACATGCGCCTTTCCTGATGTCGATGGTTGAGCTGAGCCATTGGGTCCTGACCCATGCCGTAAATTCTTTCGTCCGGCTCGAGCTTAAATCGAGCGATACTGGTTTTTTCCAAAAGATCTATTGCATTGGGAACCGCCATTCCAAGGACAATTCGGCCGGTTGCAGCTAGCAATTGCATCCCAAAAGGTTTTTTACGGATTTCGACACATAAACCAGGAGTTCGTAAGAATAAGCGGTCGGTAAAATCCTCAACTTCAAATGGACGACCTTCTTGAGCCTTTACTACAATAAATGTATCTTCGCTGCGCAGGTTCTCACCTCGGTTAAACCGGAAGCGGACTGTATCAGAACCTGTGAAAGAAAGACCCAGGATGCCCTCCTGGATCATTACCAGGAACTCATGATTTTGAACTTCCCATCTTAGTACATTAGACAAGTTCATTGGTTTGCTCCTCAATCGTTTTAAAAAATTATACCTCAAGGAAACTTCCAGTTATTACCACTACAGATACACCTTGACGAATTCAAGTTGTCGGCTTATAATTTATATACATCCGATTTATCAGATTAATATTAGCATTAATCAAAAAAGGAACTCCTAAGAAGATCGTAATTCCCGATGCAGCTAAAACCACGCAAAACCTCTGAATTTATCCAGTACCTGGCTACCTGGAAAGACCGCCAGGGACAAGACGAGCAGGCGCATTTTCCATCACTGCACGATCTGAGTAAAGAGCTGGGGATTAGCGTAGCTGGCTTGCGTGAACAGCTCGAGGTTGGGCGCGCCCTGGGATTTGTCGAAGTCAAACCCCGGACAGGAATCCGCCCCCTGGTTTATTCTTTTTCACCGGCAGTCAGTCAGAGCCTGATGTACGCAATCCAGCTCGATCGAAGCAATTTTGAGGCCTTCTCGGATCTACGTAACCATGTCGAGGCCGCTTTCTGGTTTGTAGCAGTCCAAAAGTTGCAGCTCGAAGACCAGCAGCTTCTACAGTCTTATGTAGAGCAAGCCTGGAGTTTGTTGAACGGTTCCCCAGTTCAAATCCCCCATGATGAACACAGGAAGCTTCACCTGACCATCTTCTGCAGGTTAGATAACCCATTCGTTACAGGGATTTTAGAAGCTTATTGGGATGCATATGAGGCGATTGGCTTAAATGTATTTGCCGATTATGCTTACTTGCAGCAAGTATGGAGTTTTCACCAGAAAATGGTTGACGCAATCTGCCAGGGCGATTTCGACGCCGGCTATACTGCGCTGGTGGAGCATAAAGACCTGCTGTACCATCGCCCAATTGATCCTATCCGGATTCGGAACTTGAATCAGACTCACCGATTAACAGCATAAGGAGAAAATATGACAGCGAGTCCAATTGCAGAAAAAAGAGAGGCGATCAAGCCGCGTGTGACCAATGATTTTTCGATCACGGTTGCCACCGTCAACGGTTCTGGCAGCCAGACATCAAATCTAACGATCCTGCGCAGCTTATTTAAAATGGGGATCCCGGTCTCCGGAAAAAACCTGTTCCCATCGAATATCCAGGGATTGCCAACATGGTACACCATCCGGGTCAGCAAAGACGGCTACCTCGCACGCCGGGAGGAGCAAGAGATTGTCATTGCCATGAATCCGGCTACGTTTTCCAAGGACTTGGCGGATGTGGTGCCAGGCGGGGCATTCTATTATTCAGATGACATTAAACTACCTGTCACTCGGAACGATGTCGCCCTCTACCCGATTCCAATCAAGCAACTTGTCAAACTTTCAGATGCGCCATCGAATTTACGCGATTACATTTCGAACATGATTTATGTTGGCATCCTGGCAAAGATGATTGGGATCGATCTCGAAACCATAAAAGATGCCTTGAATTCTCATTTCCGAGGCAAGCAAAAACCCATCGAAATGAATTTCCACATGATTCAAGCATCCTACGATTGGGCAGCCGAAAACCTAAAAAAGAATGATCCTTATTATGTACAGCCAATGGATCAAACCCACGACTATATCATGGCAGATGGCAACACGGCAGGCGCGCTGGGATCGATCTACGGTGGCGTCCAATTTGCCGCATGGTACCCCATCACCCCAGCATCAAGCCTGGCAGAAGCATTGAACGCATGGCTTCCCCAGCTACGGAAGGATCCGGAAGAACCGGGCAAGCATACTTTTGCGGTAGTACAGGCCGAAGACGAATTGGCTGCCATCGGGATGGCCACCGGGGCAGGCTGGGCTGGGTTGAGAGCAATGACTTCGACTTCTGGCCCTGGTGTAAGTCTGATGACGGAATATGCCGGTCTGGCTTATTTTGCAGAGGTGCCCTTAGTCGTCTGGAACGTTCAGCGAGTTGGACCTTCAACGGGTCTGCCTACCCGGACTGCCCAAGGGGATCTCTCCTTTACCTATTTCATGGGGCATGGTGACACGAATTTCGTCATCTTACTACCAGGATCGGTGAATGAGTGTTTTGAGTTTGGCTGGAGAGCTTTTGATATCGCCGAACACATTCAATCCCCCGTCTTTGTGCTGAGCGATCTGGATTTTGGGATGAACCAATGGATGACCCCACCATTCCAATATCCTGATCAGCCGATGGACCGGGGAAAAATTTTATGGGAGGAAGATTTAGAAAAACTCCAGGGGAATTGGGGAAGGTACCGGGATGTTGATGGAGATGGCATCCCCTACCGCACCGTTCCCGGAAACTGCCATCCCGCTTCAGCTTACTTTACACGAGGCACAGGTCACGATGAAGATGCTCGTTACACAGAAGATGCCGGAAACTGGCATCGCCTGCTCGAACGATTGAAGAGAAAATATCTGACTGCCCGAAATATTGTTCCGCCTCCTGTTCTTGAAACCATGGATGGAGCAGAAATCGGTATCATTGCATTTGGATCCACTGAACCGGCTATCCAAGAAGCACGCGCTCAACTCGCAAAATCTGGGATTCCTACAGACTTCATGCGAATCCGGGCAATCCCTTTCACCGAAGCTGTGGGTGAGTTTATGGTTGCCCACCGGGTAAATTATGTATTTGAAATGAACCGAGATGGACAACTTAACCAACTCCTGACACTGGAACATCCCGAACGCTGTCACAATCTTATATCCATCGCATACACAGACGGTCTTCCACCCACCGCACGCCAGGTGCGCGAGGCAATCTTGACCGAGGAGGCTAAGTTAGCATGACTTAACAAATGACTTCATCTGTCCCGCGCGCACAGGTCAACATGGCGGGGTTAACCAAGGGCGATTACCGGGGCAACGCCAGCACGTTATGCCAGGGTTGTGGGCATAATTCAATTGCCAGCCAGATCATTGCTGCCTGCTATGAGCTGGATATCATTCCTGAGGATGTCGTAAAGTTTTCCGGAATAGGTTGTTCGAGTAAAAGCCCGACGTATTTCTTGAATCGTTCTTTCGGCTTCAATGGCCTGCACGGGCGCATGCCTTCATTGGCAACCGGCGCTCTATTTGGAGATTATCGTCTGCGGGGATTGGGCGTCAGCGGTGATGGTGACACCGCCAGCATTGGCATGGGTCAATTCAAGCACGTGCTGCGCCGCAATCTGAACCTGACATACATCGTAGAGAATAATGGGGTTTACGGCCTCACCAAAGGGCAATTTTCCGCCACCGCCGAACAGGGTTTGGAGCTGAAGAACCAGGGCATAAATCCATATATGCCGGTAGATATCGCCTGGGAGGCTCTGGTCGCCAATGCCTCCTTCGTGGCGCGTTCCTTCGCAGGGGATCCCAAGCAAGTTAAAGAAATAATCAAAGCGGCGCTCTCACACCATGGGATCGCAGTCCTGGACATTATTAGCCCATGCGTTACCTTCAACAACTCGGATGATGCAGTTCATTCATATGCCTGGGGAAAAGAACACGAGGTTGCCTTGCACGAGCTGTCCTTTGTGCCTCCTGCAGAGGAAATTATGGAGGAATTTGCCGAAGGTGAAACCAAAGAGGTCACCTTGCACAATGGATCGAAGGTCATCATGAAACGGCTGGAACACGACTTTGATCCGACCAACCGGGCAGAAGCGATGCGAGTGGTGGAGGAAGCGAATACCAGACAAATTCTGTTAACTGGCTTGATTTATATCAACACCAACCAGCCCTCCATGACCGAAATCTACAACCTGACAAAAACACCGCTTAATCGCCTCACAGAAGACCGCATTCGACCGACCAAACAAAGCCTGGACTCAATCAACGCCATGCTGTTCTAGCTTTCGATACCCCTGATGGTTCTGGCAAGGGTGAGAATCCCCTTACCAGAACCATTTTAATAAAATGGTATAATTTTCTACACTTTCGCAAGGATCAATACGGGAGCCACATTTGGCATTTAATCCACTCAACTGGCTGCTGGGTTTCTTCTCCCTGGACATTGGGATTGACCTGGGCACAGCAAATACCCTGGTTAATGTACGAAAAAAGGGGATCACAATAAATGAGCCCTCATGGGTCGCCATCGACAAACGGACCCGGCAACCTTTAGCAATTGGTGCCGAAGCCAAGGAAATGGTTGGGCGTACTCCTGCCAATGTAATCGCTATCCGACCATTGCGAGATGGCGTCATTTCCGAGTTCGAAATCACGAAAGCGATGTTAGAGTATTTCATCGGAAAGGCTCACGAACAGAGCATCGTCCCGGTGCCGCGCCCGCGTATCATTATCGGCATACCCTCAGGCGTCACTGAAGTCGAAAAACGCGCAGTCTATGATGCCGCCATGTCCGCAGGAGCCCGCGAAGTTGGTCTAATTGAAGAACCCGTGGCTGCCGCCCTGGGAGCAGGATTGCCTGTTTCCGAAATTCGCGGCAGCATGATCGTCGATATCGGCGGTGGAACTTCCGAAGTTGCAATCATGTCCATGGGAGGCGTGGTGATCTCCCGATCCCTGCGTGTGGCAGGCGACGAGTTAGACCAAGACATTGTCCTCTACATGCGCAATAAATACAACCTGTTGATCGGAGAAAGAATGGCTGAACAAGCAAAGATTGAGATCGGTTCAGCCTACCATCTACCCCAGGAAAAGACCATGCTGTTGCGCGGTCGAAACCTGATTACCGGTCTACCAGAAGCCATTGAGGTTTCCTCAGTTGAAATTCGAGAAGCAATCTCTGGTTCTGTTCAAACAATCATCGATACCATCCGCGATGCCTTGGATGAGGCACCTCCTGAGATCATCGCAGATTTAATGGATTCCGGGATTTGCCTGGCAGGCGGTGGTTCGCAGCTACAGGCATTTGACCGGCGGTTGATGGAAGAGTTGCGGGTGCGCGTCTGGTTGGCAGCAGATCCAATGAGCTGTGTGGCGCGAGGCGCTGGCATGATTTTGGAAAATTACGATACCTTGAGACGCTTGCTAGTAGGACTCGAACGCGGCAGCACGCGGCACGATAATACCAACAAATGAAACTCCCATTCCGATTATTACAGCCTTTGTTATTGGCTTTAATCGTAATCGGCTTAATTGCCCTCGCCCTGAGCGGTTATTTATCGCCCGTGATCCGCCTGGTGGTGTCGCCCGTTGTGGCTGCGCAATCCTGGATCACCAGTCGTTACCAGGCAATCCAGTCGTATATCAATACACCTGAAGATCTGGAACGCTTGCGGATTCGCAACAGTGAATTGGAAGCTGAAGTTTCCCATTTACAGGCTGAAATTATCGATTTAAAACAGCAGGTTGCTGAAACCCGCATTCTTTCAGCGCTGGTTGAATTTGCCCGGGTTAATCCTGAAAACAGCTACCAGGGTGCAAACGTTATCGGTCGGGATACCAGCCCTTTCCTACAATATGTCATTATTGACCGAGGTTCCGATGACGGCCTGCGTCGAGGGATGCCGGTTGTGACTGCGAAAGGGCTGGTCGGACGCATTTCTGCAGTTCTACCCAATGCAGCTCGCGTACAGCTGATCACTGACAGTGCATCGAATATCAATGTCAGAATAGAACCATCCTTAACAGTAGGTGTTCTGCAAGGCCAGGTGACCGGCAATGTTGTTGTGGATATGATTCCAAAGACCGCCAGTGTAAACCCCGGTGACCTGGTGTTAACTTCCGGGCTGGGAGGCAACTATCCGCCGAACCTGATTATTGGTCAGGTAACCGGTGTACGCAGCCGGGAAAACGATCTCTTTCAACGGGCTTCCGTCCAAACTGCAGTTGATTTCGAAGATATCGAGATTGTTTTGGTAATTACCAACTTTCAACCGGTCAATACTGCTCCATTGATCCCTGCGGAAGAAGTGCCCTAGGATTTCTCCAGGGTAAACTCCTCCAGTAAGGTTCTGCATCTGATGACCGCCACTATTATCGCGATCCCAATCCTGGTTTTATTATCCATTATTCAATCCGCATTACTCAGTCAATTTCGGCTGTTGAATGGGATGCCAGACCTGGTATTGCTGGTACTTTTGGCGTGGACACTACAAAAAAGAGTCACAACGGCTATTCAATGGGGTATAATAGCAGGGTTAATCACACAACTATTTTCCGCCGTTCCTCTTGGAGTTCCGGTGGTCAGTTATTTGTTATCGATTGGTTTGGCATTGTATTTACGGACAAGGGATCTGGCAGGTGCCTATCCTGGCAATGTTCATTGCTGTATTTGCAGGAACCTTGATATCACATCTGGTCTCAATCGTTGCATTGCAGATATCCGGTTATGCAATATCTTGGAATGAAGTCATTAATCTGGTTACGCTGCCAAGCTTACTTTTGAATTTACTTTTAGCGGTGCCAGCATATCTAGGAATGGGTGAGCTTGCGGTATGGCTTTACCCCGAAAAGTTAGAGGCATGAATCAATCTCAGGGAATGAGCAATACACTCAACGGCAGGCGCTTTTTGGGGGTGGTGGCACTTATCCTGGCCGTATTCGTCATTTATATCGGCCGGCTATTCTATCTACAGGTTCTTAATCAGGATGAATGGGTGGCTAAGGCAGCCGAAAACAGTCGCAAGGAAGACAACGTCGCTGCCCTGCGTGGTATCATCACCGATCGCAATGGGACCGTTTTAGCGCGCAACGTCGCATCCTATAATGTGGTCATTACCGCGGCCAACCTACCAGACGATCCAGGAGCGACCCAGGAGATCTACCGGCAGCTATCTGAACTGATTGACATGCCAGTGAACCGGGGGATCATTGACCAACAGACACCCTACGTACCATGCATATCCGATCATGGGATTACGCAGATAGCTGAATATGGCCTGTCATCGACACCTTTTTCTGAAGTTCGCCTCAAATGTGACATTGACGAAACGATTGCCCGAGTGGTCATGGAAAAGTCGGTCGAGTGGCCTGGTGTGTCGGTCGAAATCTCCCCGATTCGCGAATACCCTACGGGTTCTCTTACTTCTGCCCTGGTAGGTTTCCTGGGGCCTATCCCAGCAGATCGGGAAGAAGATTATGTGGCATTGGGTCTCGTCCCGAACCGCGACAAAGTCGGCTACGCCGGTGTCGAGCTGCAGTACCAAGACTTACTGGCTGGTAAAAATGGTTTAAGGATTACTGAAGTCGATGGCGCTGGCCAGGTAGTCCGAGCAGACATTGAACCACCCATCGAACCTCAATCGGGGGAAAATTTGCAGCTGACGGTCGATACTCGGTTACAAGAGGCCGTCACGGAAATAATCCGTTCGGAGCTAGCAGATTGGAACCGGGTGGTCCAGGAACACAAACAGATGACGGTGGCTGTGGTCATTGCCATGGATCCACAAACAGGCGAGATCCTCTCCATGGTCTCGTATCCGTCCTATGAAAATAATCGCATGGCGCGTTTCATCCCCGCCTACTACTACGAACAATTGGTTGAGGATCCAACCAATCCCCTGTTAAATCATGCCGTCGGCGATGTTCTTCCAGTTGGTTCTGTGTTTAAACTGGTTACTGGGGTAGGGGCACTCAACGAAGGTGTTATTGAGCCTGATCAAATCATCCAAACTCCCGGAAAGCTGGATATCGAAGAAAAATACTATGTAAACCAGGTAGGTACAACGCGGCCTTTGGTGGACTGGGTTTACAAGGATGGCCAGAATCCAGGCGGTTTTGGCAGTTTAAATTTTATCCAATGCCTGGCAAATTCCAGCAATGTTTGTTTTTATAAATTGGGCGGAGGGTACAAAGAAGAAATCCCAGAAGGTCTGGGAATTTGCCGGCTTGGAACCTATGCTCGCGCCCTGGGATATGGCGATCGGCCTAACCTAGGGCTGCCTGAGGAGCAAGATGGCCTGGTTCCTGATCCGAAATGGAAACGCACCAATCAGAATGAAAGCTGGTCATCAGGCGACACCTACATTGCAAGCGTGGGTCAGGGGTATGTCCTGGGCACACCCATTCAAGTTCTGCTCTCCGCAGCCATCATCGCGAATGATGGAAAATATATGCAGCCGACATTGGTCCGTGAAATTACTGATGCGGATGGCAATATTGTGGAACGCTGGCTGACAGCGGATGGTGTCATAACCGACCAACCCGTGGAAGGCGCCAGAAGAATTTCACCGTTTACTCCCAACATGGTATACGACCTGACTGTGGATCCGGTCATCCAGGAATATGCTGAGACTACAATCCGTGGCTGCGAACCCGTTGAAGGGCAATATAAAACAGTACAGCCCTGGGTGATCGACATGGTACAACAAGGCATGAGGATGGCTGTGACCGAGGGCACATTGAAAGATCGCTTTGAAGGTACCACGATCGCCGCTGCAGGGAAAACCGGAACTGCCGAGTATTGCGATGAGTTTGTAGCTGCAAAGAATTTATGCAATCCAGGCCAATGGCCTACGCATGCCTGGACAGTTGGATATGCCCCTTATGAAAATCCAGAAATTGCAGTGGTCGCCTTTGTCTACAACGGCGGGGAAGGTTCCAGCGTTGCAGGTCCGATCGTCCGGCGCGCCCTCGAGTCATATTTCGCCCTAAAAGCTGGCGACATAGCCAATCAGGCCCCGTAGTATAATCACCGCATGCACCCGAAAGTCGACGTAAAAGGCATTCGTGATGGTATTTTTAATCACCCTGGGCGAGGGTAGCTGGGATGAGCTTCAGGCTGCGCTATTAATTCATCTGCAAGAACAAGCAGCCTTCATGCATGGCGCGAAACTCGCAATTGATGTGGGCAACCAGGTCCTAAAAGCAGCCGAGATGGGTCATTTACGCAGTGAAATTTCTGAAAAGGGCATGTTCTTGTGGGCTATACTGAGCACATCACCAACAACAGAGGTAACCGCTCAAACCCTGGGATTGGCCACCCGGTTAAGTAAGCCACGTCCTGATCTAACTGCAGCCAGAATCGAGACCGCGCTCCATGAAGGGGAAGATGCGATTTTAATGCAGCGAACCTTGCGTTCAGGTTTTCGAGTACAGTATAAAGGGCATGTAGTCGTCATCGGAGATGTAAATCCGGGTGCGGAAATTATCGCAACGGGCAGCGTTGTGATTTGGGGGAAGCTGCGCGGTTTGGTGCACGCTGGCGCAGAAGGAGACGATCGAGCCACCGTCTGTGCACTTGATTTATCTCCTACTCAACTGCGGATTGCTGGCAAAATAGCATCTCCTCCACAACACCGCGGGAAGATCTCCCCGGAAACTGCTCGTTTAATTAATGGCCTGGTGATCGCTGAAACCTGGGAGATCAAGAAAAGCAAGGGGAAGGAATTATGACAGCAAAAGTAATCACCATCACCTCCGGCAAAGGAGGGGTTGGGAAGACGACCGCTACTGCGAATATAGGCGTCGCGCTGGCCGCGACTGGAAAAAAGGTTGTCTGCCTCGATGGCGACATTGGTCTACGAAACCTGGATGTAGTTATGGGATTGGAAAACCGGATTGTCTATGATTTGGTCGATGTCGTGGAAGGTCGCTGCCGTCTCCGCCAGGCCTTGATCCGTGATAAACGCCTTCCGGATCTTTACCTGATTCCAGCCGCCCAAACCAGGGATAAAAGCGCAGTTTCACCAACCGACATGATCCGCTTGGCAGACGACCTTCGCCCTGATTTCGATTGGATTTTAGTCGACTCTCCGGCTGGCATTGAACGTGGGTTTCGTAATGCAATCGCCCCTGCAAACCAGGTGATTGTGGTAACCAATCCTGAAGTCTCTGCCGTGCGGGATGCAGACCGGATCATTGGGATGATCGAGGCAGAAGAAAAAGGTCCCGCCACGCTCATTATCAACCGTATTAAACCAGATATGGTACGTCGAGGCGAGATGCTTTCGGTCGACGATGTTCTTGAGCTGCTGGCAATCGAATTGATTGGACTGGTTCCAGATGACGAAGATGTGATCAGCAGCACAAACCGGGGCAATCCTGTAGCCATGGATGGAAAAAACAAGGCAGGTCAGGCATTTCGGGATGTTGCCCGAAGGTTGTCAGGTGAACAGGTTCCCTTTCCAAATCTCGAGGAACAAAGTGGCATTTTTGCCAGGCTGGCACGTTGGATGCGCCGAGAGGAGGAAAAATGAGCAGTTTTTTGGATCGCCTCTTAAACCGCGAGCCTAAAAGCGCCGAGCAGGCTAAAGAACGTTTAAAACTGGTCTTAATTCATGACCGGACCGACCTGACACCTTCTGAAATGGCTGCTTTAAAAGATGAACTAATTGCAGTGATCTCGCGCCATATCGAGATCGATCCAAATGCGGTCAGGATAGAAATGTCTCACGAAGGTAGGGAACAGCGCTTGATCGCTGACATTCCGCTCCGACCTACCCGCCGGAGGCGAGCGTATTAGATTTTCACAGGTAATGGACGCCAAGCCAAAATCTTCGACGATCTCTCAGATTGCCTGGCACCATTTCGATTTCTGGCTTTTGGGAGCAGTTGCAGCATTGGTCATATTCGGGATCACGATGATCCGGTCCACCATAGCTGGCAACATCGATGTAGCCAATGCGCCTTCCCGCCAATTAGTCTTTGCCGGAATAGGTTTCGGACTGATTTTTGCCGTTGCGTTCCTCGATTATCACCTTTGGGCTTCCATTAACCGGCCGCTCTACCTGGGCACTATTATTACACTTTTTTTATTGAATGTTGTTGCACAGGCTTTATTTGGTTCAGCGCGTTGGTTCCAGGTAGGATTAATTTTCATCCAGCCGTCTGAGATTGCGAAGATCGTCATAATCCTGATCCTCGCCGATTTCTTTTCTCGAAATCAACACCGCCTGCACGAAATCCGCTGGATTTTTTACAGCTTCTTTACAGCCTTAGGCATCATTATCTGGGTTATCCTGCAGCCAAACTTGAGCACATCGATCGTAATGTTTGTGCTTTGGGGTTCCATGTTGTTCATCGCCGGGGTACGCTTAAAGCACGTCCTTATTCTTGGGGTGGCAGGGCTTATCGTTACAGCTGCTCTGGTGCCACTATTAATCGAATTGGATGTCATCAAGACTTACCAAATCGGGCGCGTAACAAGTTTTCTCTTCCCAGACGAGAATGCTCGCTACGGAGACGAGTACAATATCGAACAAGCTCTCATTGCGATCGGATCCGGTGGGTGGTTTGGCCAGGGGTACGGGCACGGAACCCAGGTTCAACTCCGTTTTCTAAAAGTACGCTGGTCAGATTTCATTTTTTCGTCCCTGTCTCAGGAATTTGGATTTATCGGTGCAGTGATCGTTATCTTGCTAATATTGTTTGTCGTCTACCGCTGTATCCGAGCCGCCTACATTGCACGGGATACATATGGTGCGTTGATCGCGTACGGGGTCGCTATTCTGATCGCTTTCCAGACAATGGTCAACATCGGTGTCAACTTAAAGTTGATGCCGGCAACCGGTCTGACCATGCCATTTATCAGTTATGGTGGCAGCTCGTTGGTTACCAATCTAATTGGCATCGGTCTTGTGGAAAGTGTCTTATTGCGACACAAATCGCTTGAGTTTTAACTCGTAGAAGGATGAAATCATGAATCAAATACCCGCCAGAGTCCGTTTTGCACCATCCCCTACTGGCCGTCTGCACTTAGGTGGCGCCAGGACAGCTTTATACGACTACTTGCTGGCACGTCAAACCGGGGGCCAATTTATCCTCAGGCTCGAGGATTCCGATCAAAAACGGTTTTGCCCCGGTTCCGAGGATGAATTGAAACGTGGGCTGCACTGGCTGGGTCTTGATTGGGATGAAGGAATTGATATTGGCGGTGCCTATGGCCCTTACCGCCAGTCTGAACGAAAAGAAATCTACCAGGAATATGCTCGCTGGCTGATTGAACACGACCATGCTTACTACTGCTTTTGTACCCCGGAAAGGCTTGACCAGGTACGGAAAGCGCAAATGGCAAACAAAGAACCGACCCATTACGATGGGACTTGCCGCAGGTTGGATCCAGAGACTGCCCACCGCCGTGTCCTCCAGGGGGAGAAGCACGTGGTCCGGTACAAGACCCCAACAGAAGGAACCATTACATTTACGGATAGGCTACGTGGTCAAATAACAGTAGAGAATAAGAACATCGATGATTACATATTGATTCGATCAGACGGTCTGGCGGTTTATCACCTGGCTGCCATGGTTGACGACCATACCATGAACATCACTCACGTGATCCGGGGTTCAGAATGGTTGTCTACCTTCCCTCTGCATGTGCACATCGTCCGTGCCTTTGGCTGGCAGGAGCCTGAATGGGTGCATCTGTCGGTTTTCTTGAAACCGAGTGGAAAAGGGAAGATGAGTAAACGCGAGTCAGCAGAATTGATGAAGGATGGCTATTCAATATTTGTTGGTGATTTACAAGACCTGGGATACTTACCCGAAGCAGTCATCAATTGGATTGCCTTGATGGGCTGGAGTTATGATGACAAAGCCGAATTTTTCACTCTCACTGACCTTGTGGAGAAATTTTCACTCGACCGCCTTAATCCAGCGCCTGCCGCGATCAATTTTAGTAAGATGGACCATTTCAACGGACAATACATCCGGAAATTATCGATCCCTGACCTGAGCGCGCGGGTTAAGCCTTTCTTCGAAAAAGCTGGCCTGGCGGTAGATGAGAATACCTTGCTCCAGGTTGTTCCATTAATTCAGGAACGAATGGTAACGTTGGATGAAAGCATGGAGCGCGGGAGGTTTTTCTTCCAAGAAACGATTGCACCCGTGCCTGCAGAACTGGTTGCCAAAGGGTTAACTGCAAGGCAATCCGCCGATGCTGCCCGCAAAGCGCTTGAAATTCTTGAGCGCCTTCCAGATTTTTCTCACGAAAATGCGGAGATTCCGTTGAGGACGCTGGCGGAAGAAATAGGGCTAAGCGCCGGTCAGCTTTTTGGGATCCTGCGCGTGGCGATCACCGGGCAGACTGTCAGCCCTCCTCTCTTGGAGAGCATGGAAGTTATAGGAAAGCAAATCGTGGTTGATCGGATGCGGAATGCCATTCAGATCCTGGATGGTATGACTTCACCAGATTTATAGTAAAATTTGTGCCAACTTGCTTAAGGAGATCGTTACCGGTATGACAGACACCCCTGCACCCAGCAATTTCATCCGCGATCTGATCCAAGAAGATTTAAACAACGGCCGGTTTCAGCATGTTCACACCCGCTTCCCACCTGAACCCAATGGCTACTTGCACATCGGGCATGCCAAGGCGTTCATTATCGATTTTGGCATCGCCCTCGATTATGGCGGAAAATGTAATTTACGCTTTGATGACACCAATCCGGTTAAGGAAGAGACGGAATATGTCGATGCGATCATGGAGGATATCCGTTGGATTGGCTATGATTGGGAAGATCGCCTATTTTATGCCTCCGATTATTTTGAGCAGCTTTACCTGTATGCCGTAAAGTTAATCGAAAAAGGCAAAGCCTACGTCGACGATCTCAGTGCAGACGAAATTCGCGAGTATCGCGGCACTTTAACTGAGCCTGGAAAAGACAGTCCTTACCGGAACCGGACTGTCGAAGGTAACCTTGACCTTTTCAATCGTATGCGGGATGGTGAATTTTCGGATGGGCACGCGCGTCCTCCGCGCGAAGATCGATATGGCTTCCGGAAACATGAACATGCGAGATCCGGTAATGTATCGAATCTTGAAGGCCACTCATCACCGGACCGGCGATCGATGGTGCATCTACCCGATGTACGATTTTGCACATGGCCAAAGCGACTCGATCGAAGGGATCACCCACTCGTTATGCTCGCTTGAATATGAAGATCACCGTCCCCTGTATGATTGGTTTCTCGATCAGCTTGAAATATATCACCCTCGCCAGATCGAATTTGCCCGGTTGGTGCTCTCGTATACGGTCCTTAGCAAGCGCATGCTGATCCAGCTTGTGCAGGGTAAGCATGTGCAAGCCTGGGACGATCCACGCATGCCCACGATATCCGGAATGCGTAGGCGTGGCTACACGGCCGAATCAATCCGCAATTTTATAGAGCGAGTTGGGGTGGCCAAGAACTACAGCATTGTGGATGTTTCATTGCTCGAGTACTGCGTACGCGAGGACCTCAACAAGCATGCACCACGGGTGATGGGTGTGCTCAGACCCCTTAAGGTGATCATCGACAATTACCCCGAAGGCGAGGCAGAAGAATTGGAAGCTATGGTGAACCCGGAAAATCCAGAAGCAGGAACACGTAAAGTCTGGTTCTCTCGCGAGTTATTCATCGAACAGGACGATTTCCGGGAAAATCCCCCACCGAAATATTTCCGACTGGCTCCTGGTAAAGAAGTTCGCCTGCGTTCAGGCTATTTCATTCGATGCGAAAAAGTTATTAAGAGATCCAGCAACCGGTGAGGTGATCGAGCTCCACTGCACTTACGATCCTGAAACCCGCGGTGGTTATGCACCAGACGGGCGAAAAGTGCAGGGAACGCTCCATTGGGTCTCAGCCAGTCATTGCCTGGATGCGGAAATTCGCCTGTACGATCGCCTCTTCCTGAAAGCCGATCCTACCCAAACTGCCCCGGGAGGTAGTTTCATCGACAACCTCAATCCTGATTCACTCCAATTGTTGACTGGCTGCAAGGTCGAAGCCGGCTTGAACAAAGCTAAACCTGGATATCGCTGCCAGTTTGAAAGAATAGGCTATTTTTGTGTCGATCCAGATTCAACACCCGGCAAGCTGGTGTTGAACCGGACAGCTACGCTGCGCGACACCTGGGCGAAGATCGAAGAAGCCCAGAAACAATAGCATGCCTGGTTTTTATTCCCATATGGCCAGTCCCTGGGGACCTCTGTTGATTTTTAGCGACGGGCAATATCTAACAGGATTATATTTCGCTGACGAAAGTCACTGCCCAAAGGTCAATCCAGATTGGATCGAAGACGAAACTGCCATTCCGTTTCCAATGGCAGTTGGCCAGCTTAACCGTTATTTCGAAGGAACCCTTAGAGAATTTTCCCTGCCGTTACTGACCCAGGGAACTGACTTTCAAAAAACCGTCTGGCAGGCTTTATCTTACATTCCGTATGGGCAGACCATTTCCTATTCGCAACTGGCACGGCAGGTTGGACGCCCAAATAGCGTACGCGCCGTCGGGCAGGCAAACGGCCGCAATCCGATCTCGATCATCATCCCCTGTCACCGTGTTATTGGTGCAGATGGATCATTAACCGGTTATGGGGGTGGATTGGCCCGCAAGCACGCCCTCCTTGAATTTGAGGGAATCCACCGGAATACTTGACTGGAGAACGCGTTGACTTGCCAAACCTGCCAGCTTGTAGTAAAATTTTTCCCGCTCGATGAACGCTGGGGGTTCGTCTAGTGGTAGGACAGCAGACTCTGGATCTGTATGCCGGGGTTCGAATCCCTGACCCCCAGCCAGCAATATTCTTTAATAGCTTCATTGACAACCACCCAGGTAATATGCGCCTGGGTGAGTTCATTTATAGAAACATTCACGAGGTATAATACTTTCATGTGGGGTTGAACCAAGTTGTTACCTTCGACTCAAAGTCAAAAGTTTATGCACTTCCACGCGGTCAGGTTCATCATTTCAGGATAAAAATGGAGACTGAAACTTCATGAAACTGCACGAATATCAATCGAAGCTCATATTCGCTCGATTTGGCATCCCAATACCCAAAGGTCGGGTGGCAGTAACCGCGGGGGAGGTAAAACAAATAGCGGCAGAATTGGGCTGTCCCGTGGTTGTCAAGTCGCAAGTACTGGTCGGCGGACGCGGCAAAGCCGGCGGTATCAGGGTTGCAAAAAGTCCCCAGGAAGCAGAAGAGCTTGCTCGCCAGATACTCTCGATGGAAATCAAGGGACTACCAGTAAGGAAAGTACTTATTGATGAAGCGGCTACTATCGATAAAGAAATTTACCTGGGCATCACAAACGATCGGGCTGCCCGCAAACCGGTGATGATGGCTTCAGCAGCAGGCGGTGTTGATATTGAAGAGGTCGCACGCACCGATCCATCCAAAATCATTAAGGTTTATATCGACCCTTTACTTGGGTTGCGCGATTATCAGGCAAGGGATATCGCAGGTAGCATTGATTTACCGCGTGATCATTGGAAGACTTTTGGGATTATTGCTCACGGCTTATGGCGAGCTTACCAGGACTGTGATGCCACCCTGGCTGAAATCAATCCCCTGGTCATCACCTCCACGAACCGGCTGATCGCTCTGGATGGAAAAATGGTGCTGGATGATAATGCGTTGTTCCGCCACCCCGACCTGGCCGAGATGCGGGACCTCGATGAAGAGGCTGCTTCCGAAACTGAGGCACGTAAATATGGCCTATCATTTATCAAGCTGGATGGCAATATTGGCTGCCTGGTCAACGGCGCCGGCCTGGCTATGACGACCATGGATATCATCAAGCTTTTTGGTGGTGAGCCCGCGAATTTCCTTGATATTGGCGGCGGGGCCAGCTCGGAAAAAGTGGCTGCCGCACTGCGGATTATTTTAAGCGACTCGAATGTAAAAGCTGTGCTATTCAACGTTTTTGGGGGCATTACTCGTGGCGATGAGGTTGCTCGCGGAATCCTGAGTGCGTTGAACGACATTAAAACAAATGTTCCCATGGTCACGCGCCTGGTTGGAACCAATGCCGATGAAGGTCGCCAGATCCTGGCGAAGGCACAGATGATCACGGCCGATACCCTGGTGGAAGCAGCTCAAAAGGCTGTTGCCATCGCCAACGCCACTGCCTGAGGGATAAAGACATGAGCATTCTGGTAAATAAAAATACTCGCCTGCTGGTGCAAGGCGTAACGGGCAATGAAGGGCTCTTCCATACAGAGCAAATGTTGACATACGGCACTAATATCGTAGCCGGAGTAACCCCAGGAAAAGGCGGCGAGTGGGTACTGGAGGGCAAGATTTCGGTTTTCGATTCCGTGAAGGCAGCCGTTGACCTTACCGCTGCCAACACCAGTGTGATCTTCGTGCCGGCACGCTTTGCTGCTGATGCAATTTATGAGGCCGCAGATGCTGGGATTAAGCTGGTAGTGTGCATCACTGAAGGCATTCCGGTTCAAGACATGATGCGAGTTCGCAATTATCTGGATCAAAAGAACGTGCGCCTGGTTGGGCCTAACTGCCCTGGCTTGTTGACCCCGGGTGAAACCAAGGTCGGTATTATTCCCGGAAATATTGCTATTCCAGGACAGGTTGGCGTGGTTTCCCGCTCCGGAACCCTGACTTATGAAGTTCTCTACGCTTTGAAATTAAAGAATAAGGGTGTAAGTACCTGCATCGGCATTGGAGGCGATCCTGTCAACGGGACCAACTTTATGGACTGCCTGGATTTATTTGAAAGCGACGCCTTTACCGAGAAAGTCATCTTGATCGGTGAAATTGGCGGGACAGATGAGGAAAAGGCAGCGGATTTTATCTCACGTCAAATGACCAAACCTGTCATCGCCTTCATCGCCGGGCAGACTGCCCCTCCCGGGAAACGCATGGGGCATGCTGGCGCTATTGTTGAAGGAGGCTCAGGCCTGGCTTCAGATAAGGTCGCCGCGCTGCGTGCTGCAGGGGTGAAGGTGGCCAGCCACCCTGAAGAAATCGCCTCCCTTGTGTAAAAAGGGGTGATCGTTCAACGATAATGTTTTAAAGCACCCGGCGGATGCAGTGCATTTTCACACTACATCCGCCGAGTGCATTATTAAGAGGCGCTGGCTTATTTGGAATGAGACATAATGTACTGCACTGCCCCACCGACTGTGGTGATGGACTGTGCGTCTTTATCATCAATGGTGGCTCCGAACTCATCCTCAAGACCCATAATTAACTCAACCAGGTCTAATGAATCGGCTTCCAAATCCTCGGTAAAGCTGGCTTCCATGGTGATCTTGCTCTCATCTTTCGGGGCCAGTTTATCAATGATGACATTCTTAATGCGCTCAAAGACTTCAGCTTCTGTCATTGCATTCTCCTTCCTCAAACATTTTAGTATCTCCAATTTTAATGATGCATCCTGTTCTGTCAAGTATAAAGTGATGCCTGTTAGGATTTGTTGACAGAGCAAAATTGGACTGGTATGATAACTTCACCCAAGGAAAACACTTTCACCTTAGGATAGTTACGAAAAAATAAACGATGCCCGAAAATCCAACCATCCACTCACGAAAAAGTGATCACATTCGGATCAACTTAGAAGAAGACGTCCAATCTGGTTTAACAACCGGATTTGAAAAATATGCTTTTGATCACCGCGCCTTGCCTGAGCTGGATTCTTGATTCGGTTGATTTAAGCCAGGTCCTTTTCAAAAAGAAACTGGACGCGCCGGTCCTGATATCATCAATGACCGGAGGAACCAGCGAAGCTGAAAAGATCAACCGGATCCTGGCACTCGCTGCCCAGGAAGCGCATATCGCGATGGGGGTGGGATCCCAACGTGCAGCCATCGAACATCCTGAACTGGCGCACACATTCCAATTACGACAGTATGCACCTGATGTGCTGCTTTTTGCAAATTTGGGAGCAATCCAGCTTAATTATGGGTATGGGGTGGATCAATGCAAGCAGGCTGTCGAAATGATCGAGGCTGACGCCTTGATTCTTCATTTCAATGCCTTGCAAGAAGCTGTCCAACCCGAAGGTGAGACGCGCTTTTCCGGTTTGTTGAATAAAATCGAACGCGTTTGCCAGCAAATCCAGGTTCCGGTCATTGCCAAGGAAGTCGGATGGGGATTTTCTGAGCTTGACGCTCGCCGACTATATGAAGTTGGCGTCTCTGCGATCGATGTGGCCGGGGCAGGCGGAACCTCCTGGTCACAGGTAGAAATGCATCGAGCTACGAATGCAAGCCAAAAACGCCTGGCCGCTACTTTCCTAAATTGGGGCATTCCGACCAGCGAAGCTATTATTAATGTAAAAAAAGCAGCCCCGGGAATAAAAATATTCGCATCCGGAGGTATTCGCTCTGGGGCGGATATTGCCAAAAGCATTGCGCTTGGCGCATGTCTCGGAGGTCTGGCCGGGCCGTTTTTGAAAGCAGCCTCACGTTCATTGGAAGAGGCAATCCTGACGATTTCAGAACTGCGCCGTGAAATTCAAATCTGCATGTTCGCTGCAGGCGCTGGCAGCCTGGAGTCGCTGCAGAAAACGCCAATGAAGGTCAAAAATCATTCATGATGGATTTAGACGCCTATCGTTCTCTTTACCTCCCCGCCATCGAAAGACAGCTCCAGGATTTAATAAGGCGTGTGGAGCAAACCGAAGAGACTGACCCATCCGGTCGTTTCATGGCTGAAGCACGCCGCATGCTTGCTTACCAGATGGGGTGGGAAGGACCAGGATCTGGTCCTGAAGCCCAGGGAAAACGCATCCGTCCCTTGCTGGTATTGCTAACCGCCTCCTCCTGTGATGGTCAATGGACTGATGCCCTTCCAGCCGCCGTTGCTGTGGAATTGCTGCACAACTTTTCGTTGATTCATGACGATATCGAGGATAACAGTGATTTAAGACGTGGGCGCCCGACAGTATGGAAAAAATGGGGGGTACCTCTGACGATCAATGCAGGTGATGCTCTATTTACCCTGGCTAACTTATCTATCTTTAAAATCCAGGATCCTTTAATTTGCGTCCAAGCCGCCAGGATTCTGCTGGAAGCAGGATTGCATCTCACCCAGGGCCAGCACCTCGATATCTCCTATGAGAATGAACAGAACCTTTCTACAGACAATTATTGGCCAATGATCCGCGGGAAGACCGCAGCGTTATTAGCAGCATGTACCGAACTCGGCGCATTAACCGGTGGCGCAGTTATTGAGACCCGTAACTATTATCGGCTTTTTGGAACTTATTTAGGCATGGCATTCCAGGTGTACGATGACTACCTCGGAATTTGGGGCGAAACTGCCTTAACCGGGAAATCCACAGCGAGCGATCTTGTCTCTGGGAAAAAATCACTGCCTGTACTTTATGGGTTGGGTAAGCAGGGGATCTTTTCGGAAAAATGGCGCCAGGGACCCATCGCACCAGAAGCGGCATCAGACATGGCAGCCCTTTTAAAAGAAGAGGGTGCCCAGGACTATGTCCAATCTGTTGCCAGTGAATATACAACAAGAGCCATCACCAGCCTGGACCGGGCAAAGCCGGTGGGCGAAGCTGGAAACGCCTTGCGCGAATTATCCAACCAGCTTCTTAACCGGACCAAATAAACCGTCAAATAAATTCGACAAACACCCGATTTCCTAACAACCTGCCTCGAGGCGTCAAGCGCAGGCAACGATCCTCGCCTCTTTGATGCCATTCCAACAATCCCTGAGTCGATAGCCGGGTAATCGGATCATCGAAAACTTCTTCCAGCGACTGACCAAACCTTTCCATAAATGCCTGGTTCGATACACCTTCATTAACCAGTCGTAAACCCATCATCATGGTCTCAGCGATTTCGGCATCGCGATCCACCACCGTAATTGACAGGGTAGCCGGGGTTCTGGGAAAACCAAAACCTTCAGCACCGGGTTGATCCTGGAAGCGCCTAATAAAATCTGCTGGTAAAACCACATTCTGTGTGCGCACCTGCGCTGCGTATCCATGTGCTCCAGCCCCAAATCCCAGATAAGGTAAATTCCGCCAGTACTGTAGGTTATGCTGGCAGGCGTAATGAATTCCCCTGGCATCTTCCCGCGCCCAATTCGAAATTTCATACTGGTGCCAGCCTTTCGCCGGCAGCCACTCCATTGCCCACTCATACATGTCAGCAGATTGGTCCAAATCCGGCTTAGATAGCAAGCCGCGTTCCAACCAAATACCAAATGGGGTGCCTTGTTCGATGGTCAACGCATATAAAGACAAGTGTTCGGGCGCCAGGTCGGTTACCAATCTAACCGTACGCTGCCAGGAAACCATTTTCTGCTCTGGTAGACCAAAGATCAAATCCAGGTTTAGGTTTTTAAATCCAACCTGGCGCGCCCAAGCGATTGACTGAAGGACATCATCATAAGTATGCTGCCGTTCCAACAACCTCAATTCAGCAGAATTTGTCGATTGCACGCCAAGGCTGAGGCGATTGATACCGAGAGAAGCCAGGTCACGCAGGTATGAACTGGTAAGAGTTCCCGGATTTGCTTCCAGGGTGATTTCAACCGGCGAAATAAATAAAAACACCTGGTCTATGGTTTTTAGAATTTTTTCTACCTGCGAAGGCGATAGCAAGGAAGGTGTTCCACCGCCAAAATATAGGCTGTGTACATGCATTTTTTCGGCAGAGGGCAAACCAGGAAAAGCAATCTCTGCGCACAAGGCATTTACATAAGGTTCGATCAGGTTCTGCTGGTTAGCATAAGTATTGAAATCACAATAACCACAGCGATGACGGCAAAAGGGGATGTGAATGTAGAGGCTGGTGGGGCGCACGCCAGGAGTATATCACCTCATGGTATAATCGCTGACCATGAGTGTCGAAAAACCACCTAAAAATACTATTTTATGCCCTACATGCGGGACCCGCCTTCCCGAAGATGCCTCACGCTGCCTGGTCTGTGGCGCAGACCTTACCATGCCCGAGCAGCCTGCGCGATCCGCTAAAACAGTGCAGGCCAGTCGTCTACCTTCGATTACGTTAAACCTTCCTGCCGTTTTAGGCCTGGTTACATTACTGCTGATACTTGGTGCGGGCGTGGTCTTTTTTGCGATGAGACTCAATCCCCAGCAGAACGCAACCCTTAATCCAACCGATACCCTGACCCCGACCTTGACCCTGACTGCAACGTCGAGTCCGGTCCCGGCAACCCCCACCCCGACGAACACACCTGAGCCTACACCAACCCCGGTTGAATATACAGTGAAATTGGGTGAAAGCTGTGGTGGGATTGCTTTGGCTTTTGGAGTTTCAATCCAAAGCATCGTCATGGAAAATCCAGCATTGTCGGCTGATTGTGCCAACATCTTTGAGGGTCAGAAGCTGAGGATACCTCACCCAACCCCAACGCCTACAGCATTACCTACCGCAACTTTGAACTCAGAGCAGGCAACGGTTGCTGCCTGTGAAGTTGTTGAATATGTCGTAAAAGAAAACGACACATTGGGCGGGATCGCCGCGAATTACCTCGTACCCAAAGAAGCCATTGCAGAATGGAATGGCCTGGTCAACGATTTCGTTCGATTCGACCAGAGATTAGTCATCCCTTTATGTAAACGGCAGGGTACGCCGGAACCGACCCCGACGCCTACCCCTCCACCCCCTTACCAGCCACCCAATTTACTGCTACCTGCAGATGGCGCGATCTTCACACTGGCAGACGAGACAATACCCCTTCAATGGGCACTTGTTGGCACCTTGCGTGAGAACGAAGCGTACGCAGTAACCGTTGAGGATGTTACCGAAGGTCAAGGACGCCGAGAAGTTGCTTACGTCACGGATACGAAATACCTGGTTCCAACCAGCCTCCGCCCCATCGACTTAACCCACATTTTCCGCTGGTGGGTGATCCCGGTACGCCAGGTGGGTACGGACAAAGAAGGTAACCCAATCTGGGAGGTTGCAGGAGAGTCCAGCATCCAACGTGTGTTTGGCTGGATGGGGACTGGAGCTGCTGCGGCCACCCAAGAACCTTAACCAAAAAGAGCTGACCAGTCGTTTGGTCAGCTCTTTTTGGTTCCAAACTCGCCTTAGTTCTTCGACTTAAGAGCAACCTCTTCAAGCATAGCTGTAGTTAATGATTTCGGCCGCTCAATCGGTTGACCTAACGCACGTGACCAGACCAGGTTAGCAGACACGCCTAGCAGACGGCTCACCCCAAAAAGGACAGTGTAGAAATCAAATTCTTTCACCCCGTAATGCTGCTGCAAGGTACCGCTAATCGCATCCACGTTCGGCCACGGATCCTTGGCTTTTCCTTGTTCAATTAAAACTTTCGGGACTACGTCATAAACCAGGCTTGCCAGCTTGAAGATATCGTCATCTGGCATGTGAGTCCTGGCAAATTCTATCTGTGCCATAAAGCGCGGGTCAGTCTTGCGAAGAACTGCGTGCCCATAACCTGGAATCACGTGACCGGAATTTAAGGTATCCCATGCGTAAGTACGTAATTGATCCGCAGTCGGCACACCGCCGAATTTTTTATAAACATCCAATAGCCAACCCAGGCACTCCTGGTTCGCCAGCCCATGCAAGGGACCGGCCAGGCCGTTCAGACCGGCTGAGGTTGCATAATAGACATCAGAAAGCGCAGACCCTACCAGATGAGTGGCATGAGCGCTGACATTCCCACTTTCGTGATCGGCATGAATAATGAAGTAAAGCCTGGATAAATCCGCATACCCGGTCCCAGGAACGCCCATTAAACGGGCAAAATTCCCGGCCCAATCCAGGCTAACGTCCGGTTGAATTTCCTGAGAATTCTTGTACCTCCTCCGGTAGATAAAAGCTGCAATTGACGGGATGCGCGGAGTTAAGTTCAGGCTGTCTTCCAGGGTATCTATCCAATATTCGTCTTTTTTTAACTTGTGGTAATTGGCAGCAAAAAGAGATTCCTTCTGCATGGCTAAAACCGCAGCCGAGAACATGGTCATAGGATGGGTGTCCGGGTGCATGGCTCGAAGCATGTCAAAGACATACGCCGGCACCTCACTACGCATTTTCCATTCATTCTCAACGGTCATTGCCTCTTCAAACCCGGGGACTTCTCCGACGAGAAGCAGGTAATATAAACCACCAACCAGAGGTATCTCGGCACCAGGACCTTTCGGAAGTTTTTCGAGGAGCTCAGGGATTGGAAAACCTCGCATGCGAATACCTTCGGTAGGATCAACATACGAAATATCAGTGACAAGGCCTTTCACATCGCGCATTCCCCCGTAGATTTGTGCAATATTCACCTCGCCGACTTTTACGGCTCCACTATCTTTCACCAGGGTCTTCACCCGCTCTCGCCAGGCAGGTAATTGGGCTTCGATTTTTTCTTTCAGTAACATAGGGCCTCCGATTTAAGAATATGGGTTGAAAGTCACCAGGCATTATCTCAGTTTGGCTATATTTTCAGCAACTGCCTGGGCAGAGACTCGTAAAGCTTCCGCTTCCTCATCCGTTAATGGATATTCGATGATTTTTTCCACACCTTTTCGGCCCAATTGCACTGGCACACCAAAGAACATATCATGAAGCCCGTACTCCCCTTGTAAAAATGCCGATGCTGGCACGATCAGGTGTTTATTTTTCAAAATTGATTCTACCATCTGAGCCACCGCAACGGCAGGTGCGTAATAAGCGCTTCCGGTTTTCAACAGGCTTACAATCTCCCCACCACCTTTCCGGGTACGATCAACAATAGCCTCTAAGCGGTCTGCAGAAAGCATTTTATTCAACGGAACGCCGGCCACATTAGAAATTTGAGTCAACGGGACCATTTCATCACCATGTCCCCCGAGCACATAACAGTGGATATTCTCGACGCTAATTCCTAACTCCATGGTTACAAATGCTCGCATCCGGGCTGAGTCCAGGATACCCGCCTGACCAATGACACGCTGCGATGGGATCCCGGCTACTTTTAAAGCCAGGTAAGCCATGGCGTCCAATGGGTTTGTCAATATCACGTAGATGGCATCTGGAGAACGTGTTATCGTCTCCTCCACAGCCTTGCGCACAATATCTGCATTCGCAAAAAGCAAATCGTCCCGGCTCATCCCTGGTTTCCTTGGCAGGCCTGCCGTAACTACCACGATGTCTGACCCAGCCGTCGCCTGATAATCGTTACTGCCTGTCACCCGGACATCCTTTCCAATGACAGGCAGAGCTTCCTGTAAATCCAAGGCTTTACCTTGCGGGACACCTTCAATGATATCTACCAAAACGATATCAGCAATTTCGCGTTCCGCCAGCCAATGAGCGGTTGTTGAACCCGTCATCCCGGCGCCAATGATTGAAACCTTGTTATCCATCTACAGTTCCTCCAAAAGTAAGTTTTTATTTTTCTAGAAAGTGGTTTGCGGTCATAGCTGCAGCCGCACCCATCCCTGCCGAGGTAATGACCTGGCGATAATTCGGATCAGCAGCCTCTCCCGCCACAAACACGCCGGGGACATTGGTTTGCATCAAAGAATCAACGACTATATACCCGCCTTCTTGCATCTCCAGCTGGCCTTCAAACAGTTGTGTGTTTGGTGTGTGTCCAATGAAAATAAAAACACCATCTGCCCGGCGTTCGGTGACTTCACCAGTGAGGATATTCTTCATGGAAACTGTTTTTACTGCATCTTCTCCGGAAATCCCGGTTAAGACAGTATTGTACAAAAAGCTGATCTTCGGATGATTATTCGCCCGGTTTTGCAGGATGGCTCCAGCTCTCAATGTGTCTCGGCGATGGACAATCGATACCGTCTTCGCATAACGCGTCAAGAAAAGACCCTCTTCAAGGGCGCTATCGCCACCGCCTACTACGATGACATCCTTATCCTTAAAAAACCACCCATCACAAGTGGCGCAATACGAAACTCCCCTGCCTGTAAGCTCGCGCTCACGAGGGATGTCCAGGTGTCGGGGTGTAGCACCAGTGGAAACTATCAGGCTATCTGCCAGGTATAGGGTCGAATCGGTGATCACCTTAAATGGTCGATCACTCAGATCCACACTGACAGCCCGGTCATAAACAATCTTTGCCCCAAAACGTTCGGCTTGCTTTTGAAACAATTCCACGAGCTGGCTACCGCCAACGCCTTCTGGAAAACCCGGATAATTTTCAATGCTGAAAGTTGCGGATACCTGTCCCCCCAACTCCATTCCGGTTATGACTACAGGTTCCAGCTCTGCCCGTGCGGCGTATAATGCAGCTGACAACCCTGCGGGACCCGATCCAAGGATCAATACCTTTACATGGCTGGGAATCGCTCCCTGTTCACTGGATCCAGTTTGTAAATTGCCTAAATCGAAATTCATACTTTCCTCATAATAATCATTTACTGGGATGTGCTAAAGCCATACAAAAAGGCAGGACGAATTGGACTGCTTGATTATCCATTTCATCCTGCCTCATTAGATGCCAGGAAACCCGAAAGGTTACGCGTTAGTGGCGGGAGGAATTCGACTTTCCGTCCCATCCAGAACGGTTGCCCTGGGGTTTTCCGCCAGATGATCGCCCTCCGGATGGTTTACTACCACCGCGCGGACGATCCCGATCTTGGGCTTCTTCCGGAGTCCAACCTTCCAAAACCGCCTGACGTGACAGGCGAATTTTACCCTGTGCGTCAATATCCGTTACCATGACAGTAATTTCGTCGCCGAGGCCGACGATATCCTCAACTTTATTAACCCGCTGAGAGTCTAGTTGGGAAATGTGAACCATTCCATCGATATTCGGTAGAATTTCCACAAATGCACCAAAATCCGCGATCCTGACAACCTTTCCAGTATAAATCCGCCCAATTACAGCAGTCTCGGTCAGGGCTTCTACGCGCTCACGAGCTGCGCGAGCACGTAGTCCATCTGCAGATGAGATATAGACTGTCCCATCATCGCTGATGTCGATCTTTGCACCAGTTTCTTCCTGGATACTGCGAATCATCTTTCCACCTGGGCCAATCACAGCGCCGATTTTCTCCACTGGAATTTGCAGGGTTTCAATCCTCGGGACATGCGATCGTAACTCAGGTCTCGGGTGATCAATCGTCTCCATTATTTTTCCCAGTATGAAAAGGCGGCCAATTTTTGCCTGTTCAAGAGCCTGTGCAAGCACTGAACTGCCAATTCCCTTAATTTTCATATCCATCTGTAGTGCAGTGATGCCCTCAGCAGTACCAGCAACTTTAAAGTCCATATCACCGAGGTGATCTTCCGTTCCCATGATATCGGTAAGGATCGCGTAACGCTCGTTTTCCTTGATGAGACCCATCGCCACCCCAGCTACAGGCGCTTTGATGGGCACACCTGTATCCAAAAGCGCCAGAGTTGAGGCACATACCGATGCCATTGAAGTAGACCCGTTCGAGGACAACACCTCCGAAACCAGCCGGAGCGTGTAAGGGAATTCCGTTTCTGGCGGGATCACAGGTACTAAAGCTCTTTCAGCCAGGGCACCATGACCAATCTCACGGCGTGAAGATCCGCGCAGCATTCGAGCCTCGCCGGTTGAAAACGGTGGGAAGTTATAGTGATGCATATAACGTTTTGTCTCAGAGGGTGTCAGGTTGTCAAGCTCCTGGGCTTCGCTAGGTGTGCCCAGCGTTGCCAGGGTCAGCACCTGGGTTTCGCCCCGGGTGAATAAACCCGAGCCATGAGCACGCGGGCTGACATTGACTTCACTCCAGATCGGTCGGATCTGGGTTAGCGAGCGCCCATCCAGACGCTGACCCAAGTCCATGATCCTTTGCCGCATAATCCGTTTATAGGCATCTTCATAGGCAGCCTGGACATCATTCTTGAGAACTGGATCTACATCCTGTCCATCAGCCGGAGGAGCAAACTCGGTAGCCACCTCAACCGAAAGATTATGCAGAGCGGTCCCACGCTCGACCCTTTCATAGGGCTGGCTCAGGATATCAATCAAACGAGCTTGCACCCGGTCGAATATCTTTTGTTTGAGTGTCTCATCCGTAGCGTAAGGAGTATAGGTTCGCTTTGGTTTGCCTAATTCGAACGCCATTTTCTCCTGCGCATCGATCACCGGTTGAAGCGCCGAATGACCAAACTCCAAAGCAGCAATCATGACTGCTTCGCTGACTTCCTGGGCCCCACATTCGACCATCAAAATCGCATCCTTCGTTCCGGCAAGCCGTAAATCCAGATCAGATTTTTCTTGCTCTTGGAAGGTTGGGTTGACTACAAACTGGCCATCCACACGCCCGACACGAACTGCTCCGATCGGCCCCCCCCATGGGATATCCGAAATCATCAAGGCTGCTGAGGCAGCATTGACGGCCAGGATATCAATTGGGTTTTCGTTATCGATGGAAAATGAATAAACGATCACCTGCACATCATTCCGCAGGTCTTTCGGGAATAAAGGTCGCAGTGGGCGGTCCGTCAGGCGGGAGGTTAGGATAGCTTCTTCTGTAGGCCTGCCTTCTCGCCGGAAAAAAGAACCCGGAATTCGTCCACCCGCATACATCCTCTCCTCGTAATCGACGGTCAAGGGCAGGAAATCGATCCCAGGCCTGATTTCTGAGCTCATCGTGGCTGCTGCGAACACCATGGTATCCCCAAGGCGCAGGGTAACTGCACCCCCTGCCTGCATCGCCAACCGGCCTGTTTCAAAGGTCATCTGCCGACTGCCGATGGTTACATCAAAATTCTTACTTTCTGGTTGCATTATTTTCTCCTCATGCACTTTCATTAATTGCCAACCAGTCAGAAACTGAAAACTACCCGCAGGTGATACTCCTGACGAGTACTCTTCAATTCCCAACTGGAGAGCATGCGCTAAATCTTACGTTGCTTGAACGCAACTACCCCTCAAAAAATGAGTAGATGGGAGACCTGCCCGCCATCTACTCTAATCCATTCAATCACTTACGGCGAAGATTCAACCGATCAGTGAGGGTCGTATACCGCGTAAAGTCCTTGCGCCGCAGGTAATTTAGCAAGCGACGTCGTTGTCCTACCAGTTTCAACAAGCCTCGCCGGGAAGATTCATCATGCCGGTTCACCCGCAAATGGTCTGTCAGGGTGAGGATCCGGTTGGTTAACAAAGCTACCTGGACTTCCGGCGAACCCGTATCCCCTTGGTGAAGGGCATAATCTTCAATGACTTTGGTTTTTGTCTCTTTATCTAGAGCCATGACATCTGCACTCTCCTTTCTGTATAGATTATCTAGCAGGTCTCCAGGCCAGAAGCCAAGCAACTAAACCTGACTGCCGACCGGTCTAGTCAAAGCGGAAGGATTATACCAAATTGAAACTACAAGTACAAGGAATAATATCTGGGTTGTTAGAAATTACTCATCCAATCATAAAGCTTTACCCAGCAATATGATTTAGGTGAGGGGCTTTTGATCGACCGCCGCTAAAACTCAGGAATATTTACGCACTTCCTGCCGTAGACTTTCTTGAATTTCCGCCGGAAAGCTGTCCAGTACCTGGCGTACCAGGAAGGGATAACCGGGATTTTCATAGTTTGTAAGGTTTTGGCGCAGGAAATAAGCGGTCTCAAATGGTGAGTAGTGCGCTAAAACCCTTAGCAAGTCGATGATTTCCTGTTTAATGGTCGGAAGGATTTCAGATACCAAAGGCTGTAAGATATTGAAAATTACCGGCATGTTTGTAAAAATTCTGCTTTCAACAACCGGTAAGATCGCATATAAACCAGTCTGTTTAAAATATGCTTTTGGGTGGTTGATCCAGATTTCAACCAGCCCAAGATAAGCCTGGGTCTGTTCTGCTCGCAGGCGGCCACAACCTTCCAGGATGATTGCCTCTGCTAATCTCTTTTCTGGCTGGCTCTGGATCCATTCGCGTATCCGTTGAAGTATTCTTTCCTGTGGATGCGGATCTACCAGTCCTATTATGCGGATCGCCAGGATTCGAAATTCATAATATTCATCCAGCCAAAGTGCATCACACAATAAGAGAGCCTGCTCTGGAAAATCGACAATCAGAGGTTTTATTTCCAAGAGCACCTGCCGTAAAACCGGCGGGCGGACATGGTACATCGGGGATAAGGGTGGTGGAATACCCAGTTGGCCTGACCGATGAGCGCGGTCAGCATACAGCTCCAGCAAGTGTCGTAGGCTCCGGAGGAAGGCTATAGGCTGGTCATAATGCTCTGCCAGTAAGGCAGCTTGCTGGCGTAATAAGGCAGGTTGGATCGCAGGCATACCGGATTCCAGTAAAGCCCAGGTTTTTTATTGACTTACAGGCTAATAAGATCGGGCAAAAATCACCTGGCGATCCGCCTTCTCGCCGCAAACAATGCAGTAACCAGTGCCTCCAGGTTGTTCCAAGGGCAAGCAGCGGGTCGTGGCTTTGCTGTCTTCTTTTACCCTGGCTTCGCATTCTGGGCTCTCACACCACCAGGCATACGCCCAGCCATTTTGGACCACGTCGATCAATTCCGCGTATGCTTGTGGGCGGTAGCTGTTGGCATTGCGAAATTCAAGAGCGCGGGTGTAAAGGGCGTCATGAATCGTTGATAATACATCAGCTACCTGGCGATCCAGTTGATTTTGCGAGACGAAAGACTTTCCGGCTTTTCCAGGAATATCCCGTCGGGCCAGAACAACCGAGCCTTTCTCCACGTCCTTAGGACCAATCTCAATTCTAAGGGGTACCCCTTTTAGCTCCCAATCGTTATATTTATAACCGGGTGAATATTCTGGACGGTCATCGATCTTGATCCGGAATCCAGCCAAATTTGAGCGCACACGCTCAACCACCTCCATAACCATACTACGCTCATCTTCATTTTTATAAATTGGCACGATAACGACCTGGATCGGCGCCAAACGCGGCGGCAGGACAAGGCCCTGGTCATCGCCGTGGGTCATAATTATTGCGCCTACAAACCGCGTTGAAAGACCCCATGAAGTCGTCCAGGCATACTGCAGCTCATTCTGCCAATCTAAGAATTGGATATCGAACGCTTTCGCAAAATTCTGACCGAGAAAATGCGAAGTACCTGCCTGCAGAGCCCGTGTATCGCCCATCATGGCTTCAATAGTATAGGACCGGGCTGCACCAGCGAACTTTTCTTTATCACTTTTTACCCCCTGTACAACTGGAACCGCCGCTTCATTAACCGCAAAATCTGCATAAGTATTCAGCATCTTGACGGTCTCTTCCTCGGCTTCCTTGGCAGTGGCATGGGCAGTGTGCCCCTCCTGCCAATAAAATTCGAGCGTCCGCAGGAAGAGCTTGGTGCGCAATTCCCAACGAACCACATTCCCCCATTGGTTGATCAGGACGGGTAAATCGCGGTAAGACTTAATCCACTTCGAATACATATACCCGATAATCGTTTCTGAGGTCGGGCGGACAACCAGGGGCTCTTCCAGTTTTTCCCCACCGCCTATGGTCACAACCGCCAGTTCAGGGGAAAAGCCCTCCACATGTTCCTTTTCTTTTTCTAAGAAAGACATCGGGATTAACAAGGGGAAGGCTGCATTTACATGCCCACTTTCTTTAAACCTCCTGTCCAAGGCGCTTTGTATATTCTCCCACAAGGCCCAGCCGTACGGGCGCACCACCATGCAGCCCCGTACGGGTGCATAATCCGCCAGCTCAGCTTTTAATACCAGTTGGTTGTACCATTCCGAAAAATTTTCGTTACGAGAAGGAATTTTAGATTCTGCCATAATATCTCTTTTCTCGACCAAAGGATCCTTTAAGAGCTCATATTCGAATTCGGGGTAGTAATTCCCGGAAAAATTTCGTCCACCTTCGATGAAGCATCCTGAACATCGTCTGCGTAGGTCAGCCAAATTCGCTGTTCCAACGGGACGAATCCATCGAATTCTCGAAGCAACGTACCCATTATTCTCTTCCAACCTGTGCCGACCAGGATTATAGGCCGGGCAGGAATAGCTTCTGTCAGGAGTAAATTCCAGGTTAGTGAGGCCTCAGTCAGGGTTCCAGGACCACCTGGCATGACAATCGCTGCTTCGCTGGTATGAATTAATACACCAAGGCGTTCCAGCAAAGTTTGACAACGAATAACTTCTGCCACCCAGGGATTCGGATGTACCGAACGCCAGGCTTCAATTTCTGCGCAGGTAACGCCGATGACGTGTCCACCAGCTTCTGCTGCGCCTCGCGAAGCGCCCTCCATCACACCCACATACCCCCCGGTCATCACGACATGACCGGACCTGGCTAGCAGTTGACCTAGTTTCCAGGCTTCATTGTATACCTGGTCACCAGGCTTGGGTTGGGAACTGCCAAATATCACAATGCACGCCAAGATTACGCCTCTTCCGTACCCCTATAGGTATCCCAGGTCCTGCGGTAATTTTTCTCCAGCTTCGCCAAGATCGCCAGTTCGAGGTTAATCCCGGCAATACTTGCAATCTGCAGGAGGTACAATGCGACATCAGCAAGCTCATCTGCCAGTTCCTGGCTCTCCCCCAGGGAATCACCCCATTGAAAGTGCTCTAGAACCTCGCCTGCTTCCAGGCTTAAGGAGACAGCAAGGTTGCGCAGAGTCTGCGGCCGCGGGCTGTCTGGTTCATACCAGCCTTTTGCCTGGACAAATTGATGCATGACCTTTGTGAGTTCTTGAATTTCCATAGGGGCGATTATATGGGTGGATAAAATAAACGTCAACGTCTCAAATTTGGTCCAGAGCTTTTAGAGCATCAACTGCAGACTGGCGTTGCTGAGGATACCACCCCGGTTCGCTCTGCATGCGTCGCAAGTGCTCGAGCACAAATGTTTTTTCGCCCTCGTTCAGGCTTGAGAACGCCTGGCGGATCAGGTTTCCATCGCGAGAAAGCAGCAAGTCCCACAATGTCTCAAGAGGTAGAGCATTCTCTGGCATGGCGCAATTATAAGACGTTATTCTTACTTAATGGTGACTTTTGATCATTGCCAGCACCAGAAAATTGTCTATACTGAAAAAATGAGACACCCTTACCATTTCATAATCACATTTGGTTTCTTCCTTGTCCTGTTGCTCACAGCATGTTCAAGGTCAGACTCCCCGCCTGCTGAAACAACTCCTTTCTCAATCACCACCTTCGGAGGTAAATCCTGGGATCTGGTCTGGTCGGATGAATTCGACACAAAAGGATTACCTGATCCGGAGAAATGGGACTACGAGGTCGGTCTCATCCGGAATAATGAGCTCCAGTATTACACCAATGCGCGCTCAGAAAATTCCAGGATCGAGAACGGCAATCTGGTCATCGAAGCCCGTAAAGAAGATTTTGAAGGATCAGCTTACACATCGGCCAGTCTGATCACCAAATCAAAAGCCTCCTGGACTTATGGCCGGATCGAGGTGCGCGCAAATATCCCTGAAGGCAGGGGAATGTGGCCGGCGATATGGATGCTGGGGAATAGTATAAATGAAGTCGGTTGGCCAGACTGCGGTGAAATCGACATCATGGAGAATGTTGGGTTTGAACCTGACACGATTCATGGAACTGTCCATACCGGCGCATATAACCACGTCTCAGGCACCGCTCAGGGTGCCGCTGTTTCTATTCCTGATGTTGGCCAGGAATTCCATGTTTTTGCGATCGAGTGGGATCCTCAAAGAATTGATTTTTTTGTGGACGATAAATACTATTTCACTTTTGCCAATGACGGAAAAGGCTCTGCCTCCTGGCCATTCGATCAAGACGCTTATCTGATCTTGAATATCGCCGTAGGCGGCGCCTGGGGTGGCCAGCAAGGCGTCGACGATCAAATTTTCCCCCAGCAAATGCTGGTGGATTATGTGCGTGTTTTCAAATCTTCCGGTGGATGAGCAAAATGTTTCCATTAACCCGTAAAGAGCGTTTACTCCGTCAAATAAACGGTCAGGAGATTGACAAAATTCCCAGCTTGGGCGGTTGGATTGGAGGAGCGCGAAACCTGGCGGTAATCGCCGGAATTTCCCTGGAGACATACCTTGCAGATCCTTATCAAGGAATGTTGCTGGCTCATCATAAATTGGATGTTGATGGAATGATCCAACCCATTTACCATACTTCAGCATCACAGGTCCGGTCTGGTCACGTTCAAGAAGCAGATTTCCAGGGGATTGAGCCGGAAGCGCTTGTCGATTATGCCAACACCCTGCCAGATACAGAAAGAGAAATCCTTTCCCTTTTCAATCATGCAGCCGAAGAGCAATACTACCAGGCATATTTTGAGAAAGCCTTTAAAGAATGGGGGGGAATAGAACCCATCCCCAACTTTTGGGAAATCGGTGGGCACTTCCCGTTATACAACCAATTTGGTTACACAGCTTTTTTTATGGCATGCGTCCTTTACCCGGAGGCAGTCGAAAAAATCTGGTGGGTGCGCAGCCTCCATTCCCGTGAACGGGCAAAAATTTTACTCAAACTCTATAAGAAATTCAGCCTGGTGCCTCTCATGTTCTGTGGGGAGGATCTCTGCAACAACAACGGCCCGATGGTTTCCCCAAAATTTCTGCGGAAAGTTTACCTGCCAACTGTCAGAATGATCATCGAGCCGCTGGTTAATGCGGGCATTCGCTTGATCCATCACTGCGATGGAGATGTCCGGCCTATGTTGCAAGATTATGTCGACATCGGTTTCAGTGGGCTGCAAGGATTTCAATATGAGCTTGGAATTGACCTCTTTGAGCTTGCAAAAATGCGCAGCCATTCAGGAGACTCGCTGCTTTTCTTTACCGGATTGAGCGTCTCACGTACGTTGCCCTTCGGTACGGTCGCAGATGTTTGCTCAGAAGTTGATTATTTTTGGGAAGCAACCGGTGGAAAAGGCATGTTTTTATTTACCAGCAATGTGACCGGCGTTGAAGTTCCGCCCGAAAACCTGGTCGCAGCTTACCAGCATGTCAAAAAGCTCAATCCCTCCCGACCAGGAAAGCCGATTCAACTTTAGCGAGGGACAGGATAAGGTAAAATTAAGGGGTATGCGCGTCATCCTTACCCACGAACAGGCTGACTTTGATGCAGTTGCGTCCATGCTAGGCGCTTATTTGCTTGACGATTCGGCTGCGCCAGTTCTGCCCCGCAAACGGAACCGCAATGTCAACGCCTTTATCACCCTTTACGGGGCTACCCTACCTTTTATTGAGATCAACGAGTTAGGTGATGTTCCAATTGACCTGATCACCTTGGTAGATACCCAATCGCTGGTCAGCCTTAAAGGTGTGGAGCCAAACACGGAAGTCCACGTCATCGATCACCACCCGCGCCGTGACAATCTGCCACCTCATTGGATAATTAATTCTGGAGAAACCGGAGCAACCACAACAATCCTGGTTGAAGAGTTGGAGGCGACAAACAGGAACATCTCACCCATCCATGCCACCTTGCTACTCCTGGGGATTTATGAAGATACAGGTACCTTAACATACAGCAGGACAAAACCGGCCGATATTCGAGCCGCAGCATACCTGGTTGAGAATGGAGCTGACCTGCAAATTGCCGTCAATTTTCTCAACCACCCTTTAACGAAAAACCAATATGAGCTGTATGATCGCCTGCGGGATCATTCTGAAACCCTACGCATTCACGGGTACACCATCATCATTGCCTGCGGTGACGCGCACGAAATGGAAGAGGAATTATCGACCATTGCGCACAAGCTGCGGGATCTGCTGGAACCAGATGCCTTATTTTTATTGGTAAAAATCCGCGGTGGTATCCAATTAATTGCACGTTCTACCAACGACAATATCAACGTGGCAGAAATCGTTGGGCATTTTGATGGCGGAGGCCACGAACGTGCAGCGGCTTCGATCATCCCACACCAGAAACTACAGAATATATTACGCAAACTGAAAGCAGTGCTCAACGACACGGTCCGCCCTGCCATGACAGTAGCCCAAATCATGTCTCGAAAACCCCAGCTGCTCTCACCCGATACCACGATCCGGGCTGCCGAGGAAAAAATGCGGCGGTTTGGATATGAGGGATTCCCTGTCGTTGAGGCGGTCGAAACACCCGGTGGCAAGCACATGGTTGTCAAAGGCTTGATCACCAGGCGGAGTGTGGATCGTACCTTGTCCCACCGTTACGAGCCTTATCAAACAATCGGGCAAGCCATGGAAAGCGGGAATTACACAATTCGTTCTGACGATTCTATTGAAACTCTCCAACGACTGATGATTGATTCGGGTTGGGGTCAAATCCCAGTGGTGGATGCCGAAAGTGGTGAAATCACGGGGATTGTGACCAGGACAGATTTAATTAAAACTCTGCTGCCTCCACCACACCTGCCAGACAAGACAAAACTGATCGCCAGTCTCGAATCTACCTTGCCTGAAGAACGGCTAACCTTGCTAAAAGCTATCGCCCAAATGGCTGCTGAACAACATAATGCTCTTTATATCGTGGGTGGTTTCGTGCGGGATATGCTGTTGAACCGGCCAAGCCTGGATTTTGACCTGGTTGTTGAAGGCGATGCGATCCAGTTGGCCGAAGCGCTTGCGAACCGTTGGGGCGGTCGCGTCTCTCACCACAGCCAATTTGGAACGGCGAAATGGCATCTTGAGGCATCCAACTTCGCCAGTATTGGAAATCACCATCCATCGGATTCAATCGACCTGGTTTCAGCACGGATTGAGTTTTACACCCATCCGACTGCCCTTCCAACCGTGGAACGCAGCAGCATCAAGCAGGACCTACATCGTCGGGATTTCACGATCAATACGCTGGCATTAAGATTAGATGGTCGACATTACGGAGAATTAAACGATTTTTGGGGAGGTTTACTGGATCTTAACGATGGAATCATCCGGATCCTGCATTCCTTTTCTTTCATAGACGATCCCACACGTATTATGAGAGCCATCCGTTTCGAACAACGCTTTGGCTTTCAAATTGAGTCCCGATCGTTAGAATTGCTGGTGGAAGCAAAAAATCTGATAGGGAAAACCTCTGGCGATCGCGTCCGAAATGAATTAAGTCATATCATCGCCGAACCTGCCCTGGTACAAATCATGGATCGGCTGAATCAGCTGGGTCTGCTCCAGTCAATAAATTCCCATTTACTCTGGGATACCTGGCTTGAGGAACGCTTTGTCCGGCTGCCACCATCATTTCCGGATCCAAAATGGGGGCTAATATACCTATCCCTTGCTTCATTCCGGCAAGACCTGGCCTACAGCATCTTGTTCCTTCGTCTTGGTCCGGATAAGGTAAGAATGGTAACAAAAGGATTAAAATTTTCATCCCGCCTGACAGACCAAATCGTATCAGCCTGCATCCTTTGGGAAAATTTACCCGAATTAACGGCATCTCGTCCCGGGAAGATGGTTTCTCTGCTTGATGAAGTCGCGCCTCTGGCGCGTTTTACAGTTTATTTTTGCAGTGGAGATTTCCTAACCAAGCAAAATATTGAGGAATATGTCGATAAATGGCAGCATATTACTCCTTATACCAGTGGTAGCGATTTAAAAGCCCGTGGATTGGCGCCAGGGCCTGTCTATAAAACGATCCTCGAACAACTGCGCTCTGCCTGGTTAGATGGAGAAATTTCCAGCCAACAAGCAGAATTCGATCTGCTCAATGAATTGCTGTCAAAATATAGTTAAACAGATACAACTTCATGAAGCTATTTCAACGCAGCCGTACACCCATAAACGTAATAGACCAGATAAAGTTACGCCAACTCCGGAGAACCGATCTAAAAGACTTAGAGTGGGATGGTGAATTTATCCACTTTCGACGTCTCTACGAAGCCTCCTACCACAGCGCCAGGAATGGCAATTCAATCTTATGGATTGCTGAATTACCAGCGGTTGGCCTCATCGGGCAGCTATTCGTTCAGCTATGTTCTGCAAGACCTGAACTGGCCAATGGCCGCAACCGGGCATATATCTACGGTTTCCGTATCAAACCAGCTTATCGCAACCTGGGAATCGGAACATTGATGATGGAAAAAGCGGAGGGTGATTTATACGATCGCGGCTTTGGCTTAGTTACATTAAATGTTGGTCAGGAGAATCTTGCGGCGCGTCGTTTGTATGAAAGGCTTGGTTACCAGGTTGTCTCAGACGAACCCGGCATCTGGTCTTTTACAGACCATGAGGGGAAAATGCGCGATGTCCATGAACCTTCCTGGAGAATGGAAAAAAAATTAGGCGGTCAACTGGATAAAAAATTGCCAGGCTGATGTTAATGGTTTGTTAGATTCAACTCGAAAGCCAGATGACACCTTGCAACTCTTCTCGAATCGTGCTAGAATTTTGGTGTAGTTGGTAAGCAATCATGGATATGAGCATCGAGGAAAAGTGGGCAACCCCCACTTTTCTGTTTGATACCGATAATGCATAATCGTCAAAGGATGTTGGAGATAGGAAAGGCATGAAGAACGAGTTCGTCTTGGCTTTTAATGAGGTTTTAGAAGATAAACAACTGCCGAAGGATGTGATCCTGGACGCGCTCCAGGCAGCCATGGTTTCAGCATACCGCAGGGCGGTAAATGCTTCTAACGCCCAACACGTCGAGGCCGTCATCGATCCAGATTCAGGGAAGGTTATTATTTATGCTGAAAAAGAAGTGGTTGAGACGGTGGCCGACTCGCGGACTGAAGTCACCCTACAGGATGCATACAAAGTTGACCTCGAAGCAAAAGTAGGAAGCATGGTCGTAGTTGAAACCACGCCCCAAAATTTTGGGCGTGTGGCTGCCCAGACCGCCCGGCAAGTTATCCAACAAAGGATACGAGAGGCGGAACGTGATCAACAATTCCAATATTTTACTAACCAGGTAGGCGAGATCATCAGCGGCGTAATCCAGGCAACGGGGAACCAGGCGATCACTTTAGGTCTGGAAATGAAAACAGAAGGAATCATGCCGCGCAATCAAACGGTCCCTGGTGAGAAGTTCCGGGTTCACGATCGCATTCGAGCTCTACTTCTAGAGGTAAAACAATCTCCAAGGGGTCCTCAAATCACATTATCGCGAGCACATCGCAACTTCTTGCGCCGCTTGCTGGAAAATGAAGTTCCTGAAATTTATCATGGCATGATCGAAATCAGATCAATTGCCCGAGAGCCTGGCCAACGCTCCAAAGTAGCGGTTGCAGCTCTGCAACCTGGTGTCGATCCTGTTGGAGCCTGCGTCGGCCTGCGGGGTGTGCGTATCCAAGCCATTGTTCGGGAATTAAACGACGAAAAGATTGATGTAATTGAGTGGAACCCTGACCCGGCTGCCTATATCGCCAAAGCCCTCAGCCCGGCTCGAGTGGCAGGAGTTTACTTAAACGAACAGTCCAAAGGCGCAAAAACTGCAACCGTTGTTGTGCCCGAGGATCAACTGAGTCTGGCAATCGGTCGCGATGGACAAAATGCCCGCCTGGCTGCAAAACTTACCTCATGGCGTATCGATATAAAGAGCCTTCCTGAGGCAGCCGCGGATTCACTTGACAAGCTCCAGACAGATCCCAATTATTCTTTCCTGGTAGTGCATGAGCGCGAAGTGATTCCTCAGATCGAAGCCATTCTCGCCAAAAAAAGCGAAGGCCGGCCAGTCCCTCCAGAAGAATATTCAACCCTAAGCCAATTTGTCGACCGAGTCGAACGCGGTGTGATCCGCCAACGCCAATCTGAAAAACGAGCAGAAGAAGAGCGGCAAAAAATTGACAGCGCCAACATCCCGTCGGAAGCTTTTGAGGTCTTGATCTCTGACTTCGAAATATCAGACCGCTTATATACCGTGATCAGCGAGGCGGGTTTCCAGACTGTTGGCGATCTAATGCTCCAATACCGCACGGACCCAGACTCGATATTACGCTTAAACGGCATGGGACCTAAAGGCATGACTGAATTAGGCCTGGCAATCGATGCCTATGAGGCTAAGTTTGCGCCGCCTATTGAACCAGTTGTGGAGGTTGAGATTCCTTCTGTTGCAGAAGAAGCTCCAGCCGAGACTGTTACTCCAGAAATTCACGAAGAGATCCCACAGCCCGAGACGATATTTGAAACCGAGACTTTGCCAGGTGTTATTGAAGAACTTCCAGTTTCTGAAGTACCCGAAGCAAGTGAACCTCAACCTGAGGTAGAGGCGGTCGAGGCTGAGGCAATTGAAGTTGTCCAGGCTGCTGAGGTGGAAGCGCTTCCTACAGAAACAACGGCAGTAGAAGAAGAAATAACATCGTTGGATGAGCTATTCGCTTTGCAGCCAGAAATTCTAGATGTCGAAGAAGACGAAGAAGATTCTGACGAAAGCGAAAAGGATCAGAAGCGAAAGAAGAAAGGCAAGAAAAAGAAATTTGTAGAAGTTGAATATGACCCAGAGCGCGATGTTACGGTGGTGCATAAGAAGCACAAACATGGAGCGGACTGGGAGGAAAGCTGGTAGGTGCCAAAGAAGAACCTAAAACCTAAGCATATCCCCCAGCGCACCTGTGTGGGCTGCCGGGAAGTCAATCCAAAACGTTCCTTAATCCGGATCGTACGCCAGCTTGATTCGGTCGTGATCGATCTAAAAGGAAAAATGGCTGGACGTGGTGCTTACTTGCATAACCAACGATCCTGCTGGGAACGTGGTTTGAAAGGTTCTCTAGAGCAGGCTTTAAAGACCAAGATCTCTGATGACGATCGAGAAACCCTGATCACCTACATGCAGACACTCCAAGACGTTGGCGATTCTGAAGAGACTCAGCATGCATCCTGATCAAGGGACCAGGATTTTACCAACCGAACCGGACATTTCAGCGCTGCTTGCGCTAAAATCAGGGACCGGAACAAGACAAATGAAATATCCTGATTAACTGCCCTGTGTGCAGCCATCGCCTGGATCGCAGACAAGGGTTAGGATAGGTAAGGATAAGGATATTTGGAGGTGCCAAATGAGCGATAACGGGCGAAACAATAAGACCATAGTGCTTTCACAAACCGTAACGGTCAGAGATTTAGCGCGCGCCATGGAAACCAGCCCGATTGAAGTCATCAAAAACTTGATGGCTAACGGAGTCATGGCAAATATCAACCAGCAGATCGACTTTGACACTGCCTCCATCGTTGCAGCAGAAATGGATTTTGAGGCCGTCCTGGAAACACCCGAAGTCAAGGACGAAGACTTCTGGGGAAATTCCCCTTTGGCGGCGGATCATAGCTAACGAACCTGCCAATGATCTGGTGACGAGGTCTGCAGTGGTAACCATCTTGGGTCACGTCGACCATGGGAAAACTACACTCCTCGATGCCATTCGCGATACAAACGTGGCAGGTGGTGAAGCAGGTGGGATCACCCAACACATTGGTGCTTACCAGGTTGAGCATAATGGTCGCACCATCACCTTCCTGGACACCCCGGGGCACTCAGCCTTCACAGCCATGCGCGCCCGCGGGGCTCAAGGAGCTGACATCGTGATCCTGGTTGTTGCTGCCGACGATGGCGTGATGCCACAAACGCGCGAGGCTGCCAATCATGCCAGAGCTGCGAAAGTTCCGATCATAGTGGCAATGAACAAAATTGACAAGCCAAACGCAGATCGCGACCGGGTGAAACAACAGCTGGCTGAAATTGGACTCGTTCCCGATGATTGGGATGGCGATACGATGGTGGTTCCCCTATCCGCAAAGCAACGTAAAGGGATTGATGACCTTCTCGAAGCCATCTTGTTGGTCGCTGACAATATGACGATTAAGGCAAATCCAAAAGGAAAAATTATCGGTTCGGTTATTGAGGCTGAAAGAGATCGCTCCAAGGGGGTTATGGCTACCCTTCTTGTCCAGAACGGCACTTTAGAGGTGGGCGACCTGGTGGTAGTTGGTACTGCTTACGGTCGATTGCGCGCCATGTTCGATTTCAAAGGCAAGAAAATGCGTAAAGCCGAACCATCGACCCCGGTTTCTGTCCTGGGTCTTAATGATGTGCCAGCTGCAGGTGATTTATTTGAGGTTTTCGATTTCGGAAAAAGAAGCGCGCCAGGTCATTGAAGGACGCGTACAGGCCCAGCAACAGGCTGTCAGCTCACAGAAAACCGCGCTGACACTCGAAGAATTGTTTATCAAATTCCAATCGGGCGAAGTCCGAGAGTTACGATTGATCGTCAAGGCCGATGTGCAGGGTTCATTGGAACCCATCGTATCATCCTTAAACGATTTAGGAACCGGCGAAATCAAATTAAATATTCTCCATGCCGAAACCGGAAACATCGGTGAAAACGATGTCATGTTAGCCGCCGCATCGAAGGCTATCGTAGTTGGTTTCAATGTACAGGCTGATGTTCCTGCTCGCCGGCTGGCTGAGTCTGAAGGCGTATCCATTCGTCTCTACAACATCATTTACCGCCTGACAGAAGATGTAGAAAAAGCACTAAAAGGTATGCTGGAACCGGAAGAAGTAGAGACTGTAATCGGTTATGCAGATGTAAGGGCCGTTTTCAAAATTACGAAACTGGGCAATATAGCAGGCTGCCGAATTACGGATGGTGAGATCAGGCGAGGAGCTCGAGCACGAGTACGCCGCGGAAATGTTGTTGTCCATGTAAGCAGTATCACATCCTTAAAGCATTTACAGGAAGATGTGCGTGAACTTCGGGCTGGTTTTGAGTGTGGGATCAGCTTGAAGGGCTTCGATGATTTTACGATTGGTGATTTGATTGAGTGTTATACTCTGGAAAAAGTAACGGCAGGCTAAGGTTTTGCTGCTGCGAGGGATGAGTGGTTTCTAAAACACGATTATTAAGGATTAATGAGCGCATGCGGGAAGAATTGTCGGAAATTCTTCTACAAGAAGTTGCCGACCCTCGTCTGGTTGGAATATCGATCACCGATGTCAGGGTTGACCGAGAATTGACCTTTGCCGATATTTACTTCTCATCCCTTGAAGGCTCGGAGCGCGCAAAGGAAATCCTTGATGGGCTGGAACATGCCCAAGGATTTTTAAGGCGTGCCCTGGCTGAACGCATTGAGCTTCGGATATTTCCTAAGCTGCGCTTTCATTACGACCCGACCTTCGAACGCGCTGAACGGATCGAACGCTTATTCGAATCACTTCATGAGAGTGAACAATCCACGACCTCCGACCAGCCGCAACCAGAGCCACGGAGCGCGGATGACGAATAGCAAGCTAGAATCAAAAACGGTGACCCTTGCACGGCAACAATTGGCCGCTGCGCAAAATGTTCTGGTGATTGCTCATGTTCATCCGGATGGTGATGCCATTGGCTCCTTATTAGGCCTTGGATTGGCTTTACGACACGCAGGCAAGAACGTTCAACTGGTGTCCGAAGATGGCATTCCTGGCCCTCACCGGCAACTTCCGGGAAGCGAACTCGTCAGGCAAAATTTCCAGGGACCAGTGGACCTGTCGATTGTTGTAGACTGTTCAGACCGTGAACGCGCTGGCAAATCATTGAATGGAATTACTGAGCCGGATTGGAATATCGACCATCATATTACCAATCTAAATTTCGCTAAGTTAAATTTCGTCGATCCTGGAGCTGTGGCTACTGCAGAAGTCATTGCGGATTTACTTCCGGGGCTGGGATTAGAAATGACGCACGAGATCGCCACAGCACTACTCACGGGCTTGATCACCGACACCATCGGTTTCCAGACCAGCAATATGACTTCCAAGGCGCTGCGTCTGGCAGCGGATTTGATGGATATGGGCGTTAATCTGCCGGTGTTGTATCGTCGTTCACTGGTGCAGCGTTCGTATGAGACTGTTCGCTTATGGGGTGCCGGACTGTCTCAAATTGAACGTGATCAAGGCCTGGTGTGGGCTACCCTGACCCTGGCAGACCGCCAGGTCATCGGGTACACAGGACGAGATGATGCGGACTTAATCCAGGTTCTTTTTTCGATAGAAGATGCCCACATTGCTATAATTTTTGTCGAGCAACCGAACCAGCGCGTAAAAGTCAGCTGGCGAGCTCATCCTGGTTATGATATATCGAAAATCGCGCTACAATTTGGGGGGGGCGGTCACCCCTCGGCAGCAGGGGCAGAGGTTGCAGGAACTCTAGCAGAAGCATACGCAGCAGTAATACCAGCAACGCGCATTTTACTGGAGAAGGATGGAAATGAATAAAAATTTTGATCTAAATCGCGAAGATCCTGAGGAACAGGAGTCCATTAAGAATGTAGTTTCAGGTGTACTGGTTGTCGATAAGCCCGTAGGCCTTACCTCCCACGACATCGTGCAAATCATCCGGCGCGGAACAGGCATCCGGCGCGCTGGGCACACAGGCACCCTGGATCCTCGGGCATCAGGCGTCCTCGTCATTTTAATTGGTCCGGCTGTGCGCCTGAGCGAATTTGTTTCAGCATCTGACAAACGCTACCAGGCAACCATCCGTTTGGGAAATTCAACCGACACCTACGATGGTGAGGGAAAAATCACCAGCACTGCACCGGCTGAAAATATTACTGAGGAGCAGTTCAACTCGATTCTGCAAACCTTTGTGGGTGAGATGGAGCAGGTACCGCCTCCCTATTCAGCCGTAAAAGTCAAGGGACGCAAAGCTTATGAACTGGCTCGGGAGGAGAAGAGGTTGAACTCCAACCTCGTATCGTTCATGTGTATTCCCTTGAAATTCTGGAATGGGATGCCCCTGAAGTAGTCATTGATGTCTATTGTTCTTCAGGAACTTATGTTCGCTCGTTAGCCAATGACCTGGGCAAAGCACTTGGCACCGGGGCTTACCTGGTAGGGTTACGGCGCACGAAAAGTGGGCGCTTTAGCCTGAGGGACGCGGTTCCAATGCGGAGACTGCAAGAAGCTTTCGACGCCGGAAACTGGTACCGCTTTTTAATTCCAGCCGCAGAAGCCCTGGCCGATTGGCCTGCCGTGGATCTGGACGCTGACCAGGTCGAAATGGTCCGGCATGGGCATCGCGTGCCAGCCGAACCCGACCAGACAGGCTGGGCGCGCGGTGTCAGTGAGCAAGGAGACCTGGTTGCTCTCATGCAAATCGATGAAACGACTCATGAGTGGCAACCGAAAAAAGTCTTTTTCCAATCCTAAAACCGGGTAACCCAGCCACAGGATTTTCATGCTGCACTACCGCTCCTTGGAGAATCTCTGTATTGGTCCTGCCTGGCTCACCATTGGTTCCTTTGACGGTGTTCACCTCGGTCACCAGGCAATTATCCAATCACTGACAAATGGGGCGCATTCTGCGGGCGCCCTGGCAGTGGTTCTCACCTTTCACCCTCATCCTGCCGTTGTGCTTGGTAAACGCCAGGCGCCTTTATACCTGACATCGCCAGAAGAACGTGCCCAGATTTTGGGTTCCTTGGGAGTTGATGTCGTGCTGACGTTTCCATTTACCCAGGAAACTGCCAACCTTTCACACGATTCCTTCCTGACCCTGATAAAAAAACACATTGATTTTCAACACTTAATCGTTGGGTATGATTTTGCCCTGGGGAAAAACCGCGCCGGAGATGTACAGGCGCTTTCAGCACTAGGCAAACAGATGAATTTCACGGTTGATGTGATTCCACCTGTGACTGAAGTTGAGGGACCTGTTTCATCCAGCCAGGTACGAAAGGCGTTGCTGGAAGGAGATGTCAGGGAAGTAACCCGGTTGCTTGGTCGCTGCTTTCGCATCACAGGCAAAGTAATTCACGGAGATGGGCGAGGTCACACGATCGGAATACCAACAGCAAACCTGGGGATTTGGGCTGAACAGGCCCTACCCGTTCCAGGCGTATACGCTTGCATCGCTGAGATTAATGGAAAATCCTGGAAGGCAGTCACGAACATCGGTTATCGTCCTACCTTCACGGTCACTCCTTTTGGATTGCTGGTAGAAACCCATCTCTTGGATTTCGAAGCCGATATTTATGGTGAAGAAATCGGGTTGTGCTTCGTCGAACGTCTACACGCTGAAAAAAAGTTTTCTGGCGTTGGCGAACTTATAGCACAAATCCAACAAGATATTGAGGCAGCCAGAACTCTTCTGGATTCTTGAGGGAAACCATGCAGCAATACCTCGATTTATTAAAGAAAATCTTGGATGATGGGATCGAACGACCTGATCGCACCGGGACTGGTACCCGTTCGGTTTTTGGATACCAGATGCGCTTCAACCTCCAAGAGGGCTTTCCGCTGCTAACGACAAAGAAGCTCCATTTGAAATCCATCATTCATGAATTACTCTGGTTCCTGCAAGGTTCAACAAATGTGCGATACCTTCAAGAACATGGGATTCGCATCTGGAATGAATGGGCTGATGAAAACGGTGAGCTCGGTCCAGTATATGGCAGCCAATGGCGCTCCTGGCCATCTGCCGACGGTCAAACCATTGACCAAATATCCTGGGTCATTGAAAAAATAAAACAGGATCCCTATTCGCGCCGCTTGATCGTCAGCGCCTGGAATATTGCGGAGATCGAGCGCATGGCTTTACCCCCCTGCCACGTGCTTTTTCAATTTTACATTGCCCAACGGATCGCTTTCCTGCCAGTTATACCAGCGTTCGGCGGACGTTTTCCTGGGCGTACCGTTCAACATTGCCTCGTATGCGCTGCTAACCCAGATGGTTGCCCAGGTGTGCAAACTTAAACCGGGCGAATTCGTTCACACCCTGGGCGATGCCCACTTATATCTCAACCACCTGGACCAGGCGAAAATTCAGATGGTCCGCAAGCCTTATCCACTGCCCCAGTTGCGCCTAAATCCCTCGGTAACGTCCATCAATGATTTCAAGTATGAAGACTTCGAGCTGGTGAATTACCAGGCACACCCACATATCAAAGCGGATATTTCGGTATAACCTGGATGAAAATATCGCTAATCGCCGCTGTCGATGATGATTGGGGAATTGGTTTGAATAACCAGGTGCCCTGGCATCTTTCACGTGATCTCAAACGCTTCAAACGGATCACCTTGGGTCACCACCTGTTGATGGGTAGAAAGACATACGAATCGATCGGCTATCCCCTACCGGGAAGGACTTCGATTGTCGTTACACGACAAAAGAATTTCCACACACTTACGGACTCTCATGGGAAGCTTTTCACGGCTCCTTCGCTGCCCGAAGGGCTTCAGATGGCAGAGGAAAGCGCTGAGGATGAAATCTTTATCATCGGTGGCGGGCAAATTTTTAACCAGGCGCTATCGCGTTCTGATTGCATTTACTTAACGCGTGTGCATGCTCATTGCGGATGTGATACTTTTTTCCCAGCCCTTGAGCCTGGTGATTGGATAGAGGCTTGTCACGAAAAATACCCGGTGGATAATGAGAACCAATACGCGACAACCTTCACTATTTTGCGCCGTTTATGAACCCGCAAACTCCAAACGCGACTTTACAATCCTGTTAATTTCTGGTTTTCCTAGCAAAATTGAAATGTCGTTTCCTTGACAAATCTTTCCTTTGGCTTATAATCGCCCCAATCAAACAGAAAACAACTGTGAAGAGGACGAGTAAGCTTCATAACGCCAGTACAGAGAGCGGGATCCGCTGCAACCCCGCCTGGAGGCTGAAGGTGAATGGACCTCGGAGTTGCCGGGTGAACGGCGAACAAGCCTATTAGCCTCAGCCGGAGCTGCCACCGTTACCAGGGCAAAGGATATCGTTTGACCCAGAACCGTATCCGAAATGAGTGAGGCTGGCTTCCCATCAGTAGCTGCAACATTTGCGCCGTATCGAATGCGCCATCACTGGTGGGATTTTTTTTACGCTAGCCTAACCGGGGTGGCACCACGGACAACCAGCGTTCGTCCCCTTGAGGACGAACGTTTTATTCTCTTAAACAAGGAGATAGCCATGTCAGAACAAACCCGTTTTCTCTTATCCGAGTCCGATATCCCAAAAGCCTGGTATAACGTAAATGCCGACAGCCCAATCCCGCCGGCTCCCGTTTTGCACCCAGCCACTCTAGAACCTGTAACACCCGAATTCCTGAGCGTACTCTTTCCCATGGGATTGATTCAACAGGAAGTAAGCACCGAACGCTACATTGATATTCCAGAAGAAATCCGGGAAGTCTACAGGCTCTGGCGACCCACGCCCCTGATCCGGGCCAGGCGCCTGGAAAAAGCCCTGGGAACACCTGCCCATATTTACTATAAACATGAAGGGGTTTCTCCTGCAGGAAGCCACAAACCAAACACAGCGGTCGCGCAAGCTTTCTATAATAAGATAGAGGGGACAAATGCTCTGACCACCGAGACAGGCGCTGGACAGTGGGGTTCTGCGCTTTCATTTGCTGGCAAATTATTCGACCTTACTGTGGAAGTCTACATGGTCAAGGTGTCTTACAACCAAAAGCCCTACCGGCGAATATTCATGGAGACCTTCGGCGCGAAGGTCTTTCCCAGCCCATCAGACCAAACGAATTACGGTCGCTCGATCCTCGCTCAAGACCCGGACAACCTCGGTTCCCTGGGTATCGCCATTTCCGAGGCGGTCGAAGTTGCCGCCACCTCCGGCGGTAAAAAACATTACAGCCTGGGATCTGTGCTCAACCATGTCTTGCTGCACCAGACCGTGATTGGGCAGGAAGCACTGAAGCAGATGGATATGGCTGGCGAGTATCCGGATGTGGTGATCGGATGCGTTGGAGGTGGTTCGAATTTTGCCGGAATTGCATTCCCCTTCGTCGGGCAAAACCTGCGCGAAGGCAGGAAAACCCGCATCGTTGCTGTTGAACCGAAGGCCACCCCATCGATCACCAAGGGTCCTTATACCTTTGATTATGGCGACACCGCAAAAATGGCGCCAGTCGTAAAGATGCATACCCTGGGTCACGACTTCATGCCTGCTCCGATCCATGCAGGTGGCTTACGCTACCATGGAATGGCACCTACTGTAAGCGCTCTAGCCAATTCAGGTTACATACAGGCTGTCGCCGTACCCCAGGTTTCTACTTTCGAAGCTGCTATCCAGTTTGCCCACGCTGAGGGAATTATCCCCGCACCTGAAACTGCGCACGCAATTCGGGTGGCGATCGATGAAGCCCTGGACGCCAAGCAAAAAGGTGAAAAGCGTGTCATCCTGTTTAACTTCTCCGGTCACGGCTTTTTTGACATGGCAGCTTATGAAACTTACCTTCAAGGAAAGTTAGAGGACTACGAATACCCAACCGAGGCTATTCAAGCATCTCTGGCGAAACTGCCTAAAGTTGATTGAGCTGGATACCCATTGTAGATTACTTAAAATAATCAACCTGGCGAAAGTCTGGTGACCTTCGCCAGGTCCAGGAAAAATCAAGATAGAAAAGGACTGCCCAAACATCAGGGCAGTCCTTTTCATTTACACTCCTAACGGGGTCCGCAAGTGTAAAAAGTGGGCAATATTTTCCCGGGATAATGTACCAATAATATCTTCTCCATCCAAAACCGGGATTTGAGAAACTTTCGCCTCTTCCATCCTCTCCAGAGCAGAATACAGGTCCGCATCCGGTGAAAGAGTCGCTAACCTGCTCAGCGGAACCATCGCCTGATTGATGGTCGTAAACCGCCAATGCATCTTGGGTATCTTGGTGATTTCACGAATGGTTAATAAGCCAGAAATTTCTCCGTACTCTATCACATAGATGACCGGGTCTTTGTTCACCAATACATGCTCTTCGATAACCCAATCCAGAGGAGTTAACCCAGGCAATTTCACCATTTCACGATTCATCACCTGGCTGACGGTTGTGCCACGCAGGGAAGTTTCAATATTAATCTGGTGGTAAGCAGATGATGCCGTCGATTGTAAAAACCAACCAATAAAAATTAACCACAAAGCATTTGAAAATTGCCCCTGGAATAGGCTAAAAATCCCAATTCCGATGAAAACATATCCGATGATCTGGCCAATCAAAGCGGCGATGCGGGTTGCTTTACGCAGATCCTTTTTCCAAGCCCAGACTCCAGCACGTAGGATACGGCCTCCATCCAGGGGAAAACCAGGCACCAGATTGAACACAGCCAGCATAAAATTTATGCGCATCAAGTATTCGCTTGGAGCAGCCAGATAAGGTATTTTTCTATCTAAAATATACAGAACATAAAAGAAACCTGCCAACAACAGGCTTGTAACAGGCCCGGCGATGGCAATGCGAAACTCGGAGGCCGGTGTACGGGCTTCGCGCTCGATTTGCGCCACCCCACCGAAGATAAACAAAGTAATGCCTCGAACCGGAATTCCGTCCTTGAGAGCAACCCAGGAATGTCCTAATTCATGAGCCAGGACGGAACCAAAAAACAAAAGGCTGGTGACCAGGCCTAAAATAAGATAAATCCCAGACCCAATGTTTGGATACGCCGTCACGAAATATTCGCGAGAAAGCGACCAGGTCAACAAGCCAAAAATAACGAACCAGCTTGAGTTCAAGCGAATTGGAATATTCCAAATCGTACCAATACGGAGGCCAGACATCACCTTATCTCCTGCTCATACCAACCAATAAATCATTATCCTGCGAATTCGTTGAATTGCAAAGAGGCAGCAAGAAAGTGTTTATTTCCATAATGCAAACAAAGCAAAGCCTGCCAGGCGGATCAAGGTGCTGATCACTAGGGCTGCAGGGATACCAAATTGTGTTGCCAGGGTGGTCCCGACTAAAGGCGCAACCACTGCTGACAGGTAAGTCAAGCTCTGGGCAATCGATACAAATGTCGCGCTGTATGCAGGTGGGACCGTTTTCATCAATTCATCAAAAAAAACTAAATCGAGCCCTGCCTGGAAAATGCCCGTTATCCCGGCAAAAACGATAATAAGGTTTACTTCGTGGGTTACTGAAACCAGCGCCGGAAATAGTGAAAGCCCGAATGTTGTGGATAAAAGAACAAAGCGGGAGCCGCGCCGCCGGGAAGTCCTGGTCCACAAGGTATATCCAAATACCATGACCAACGAAGATGCAGTTGTGATTAAGCCAATCGAGGCATCGCTGGCATCCAGAACTCGCACATAATATAAAGGGAATAATGGCGCAGCCAGGCTGATCCCGGTGAGAAAGAGGAACCGTTAAATCGAAAAACGGACAAATGTTTTCTCACTTAATACCAATTGTTTAAGATCCCTAAAGCGCTGAGACGGTGAACGACCTGGCTCTGAAACCGGCACCACCGAGTCCTCGATTTGGATATGGCTGGAAAAATAAAAACTAATCAGACCAGCCAGGGATAGGCACAGGAAGATAAATTGATAATTAAACGGAAATTGAAACCACTCCAGCACCTGACCAACGACCGCGACCGTGAGGGAGGTGGTCAGGCCTAAAATTGACCAGCGCCTGCTCATCAAATCATAGCGATGTTGTGCTCCTGCGACTGAATTCATGACCACAGTAAATGCCACCGCCACAACAGTCTGAGGCAGTGTGGCAATCGCCCAAATCGCCAACACAGCCAAAACAAGGTATTTCTCGGGGACTACAAACGGCGCCAGGCCTGTCGCAGCATAACAGGAGACAACCATCAGTCGGGCTGCGCTGAACCAGGGAACCACATTGCGTCGCGTTTGTAAGAAGCGCCCCACTAAGATCGCGAATATCAAGCCAGTGATGGCCGGCATCGAGGTTAAAAGCCCTACCTGGTTATTGGTTGCACCCAAACGCGTTAAGAACACCGGCAAAAACGGCGCTGCCGCCCCAGCCAGGCCAATGGCTATTCCATCGATTTCAACCCGGCGAAAATTATCTCTTTGTACCCCAGTAACATCTGGAGGCGCAACTGACCAACGTGGTAAACGCAATCCTCGTCTCAATCTATACTGGTAAATCCCAGTAACGACCTAAAGGTCCTTGACTTTCCCATAAAGATACCAAAATTCTTGTCTTGGAAATTCCACGGCAAGTACTGGCTCCCAGACAAACTCCCCAGGTTGGAAGACTCCCTTCAATCTTCGATCCAATAGCCCCAACAGGCTATAGTCGGCATCAGGAAGTTGCTTTACATCGCGCTGAAGCAGCTCTAATTGCACCCGCCTGCTTATCTCGTACGGATAACGGTCAAGGTTTGCCTCTGGTTTTTCACGAAAATCATCCAGGTAATTGTTCCACAACTGCAAACGTGCATGAAAATCCTGGGCAGCTTTCCTGGCCCAGGCAACTTGCCAGGCCTTCAAGATATTTGCAATACTGTTATCTATACGAATGAATTCAGCCTCACCTGGCATGCCTGATGATCGTGCGCGCGCCTGGCGCCGGAAAAGGCACAAACTACCGGGCGTCAGCGACGGATAGGGAGTCTCCCCTCCCCTGGCTGAAATTCCTGGCGGCCAATACAGCTCATTGGAGAGTAAATATTGCTCCAGAACCTGTGCAAAAGCCGCCAGGTAACGTACCTCATAATCAATCATTTTACAAAAGAAGGAACAGCGGTTGCTCCAGATAACGTGCCAAAACCTGTAAAAACTGGGCTGCTTCGGCCCCATCGCTGATGCGGTGATCTACAGAAATGGTTGCTTTCATCCTCCAACCTGTTTTTAACTCACTGTTCTCAACCACGGGAACCTCCCTGGCTGAACCAACTGCCAGGATCGCCGCCTCAGGTGGGTTGATGATCGCAATGAAATTTTCGACATCAAACATACCTAAATTACTGATGGAAAATGTAGAGCCTTCAATATCGTCAGAGCGAACTTTCCCTTCCCGTACCCTGGCGGCCATCAAACGGACTTCCCGGGCAATCTGGCGTATTGGTTTTTGATCCGCGTTCTTGCATACGACTGTCAATAAGCCACCTTCAACAGCCACCGCAACCCCAACATTGACAGCGCCCAGGCGCACAATCTGCCCATCACGCAGAGCAGCGTTCAGGTTTGGGAACTGGCGTAAAGCCAGCGCAACGGCTTTCACAACAAAGTCATTCACAGAAATTTTATCTGCCTCAGGTAAAAGGGCATTCACCTGTTTTCGAAGGCCCATCAAGCCGTCTAAATTATATTCATGCGTGATATAAAAATGCGGTACGGCACCTTTAACTTCAACCATGCGCCTGGCTATTGCAGCCCTCAAGCGGTTCATCGGGATGACCTCGTCTGGAGGCGTCTCTGCACTAATCAGGGGCAGTGATGAGACAGGTTCTTTCTTTTGAGGGGCTGCCTCAGGCGTTTTCATTTCAGGAACCTGAACAGCAGCCATGGCCTGGTTTTGGACATATGCTTCAATATCTTTTTTTACAATCCGTCCCATTGGCCCACTGCCTGGAACAGAATGCAGATCAACACCTTTTTCTACAGCCAGGCGTTTTGCCAAAGGTGAAGCCCGTACCCCACTGGGCAACCCGGGCTCCCCAGGTTGTGCAACCTGGACGGCAACCTCAGCCTGGGGTTTTAACTCAATAATTGCGGGCGTCTTTGCAGCGACCTGTGAGGCTCCTGCAGTTTTTTCTGGAGATTCGAGCACGTCTCCAGGTTTACCGATCATAGCAATTGGGGTGTTCACTGGAACTACATCGCCCTGGCTGACTAAATGCTTCAACAGGATGCCCTCAAAAGTGGATTCCACCTCAACCGTAGCTTTGTCCGTCTCGATTTCAGCCAGGACGTTTCCTTTGACAACCGGTTCCCCTTCCTGGATCACCCAGCGCACCAGGGTGCCTTCAGCCATGTCAAATCCCAACTTGGGCATAATGACCGTATCAGCCATTAGAGCACCTCCTTAACCGCCTTGATAATGTCTTCTACCTGGGGTAATGCCATCTGCTCCAAGGAGCGGTTATACGGTAGGGGAACTTCCAATTGGGCTACCCTGCGTACCGGGGCATCAATATAATCAAAAGCCTCTTCGTAAATACGTGACATCACTTCCGATCCCACCCCGTAGGATTTCCAACCTTCCTCAACGATCACAGCCCGGTTGGTCTTTTTCAGAAACTCGATCACTGGTCCCATATCCAAAGGTCTTAGAGAACGCAAGTCAACAATCTCAACCTCAATGCCGTCTTGCGACAACTGGCTTGCTGCTTTCATCGATAGCTCAAGCATTTTACTGTAAGTGACGATCGTAACATCGCGCCCTTCACGTTGAACTTTCGACTTGCCAATTGGGGTGACATAATCACCATCAGGAACATCCCCGCGCATCTGATAAAGAGTGGCATGCTCAACAAATAGGACAGGATCGTCTGATCGGATGGCGGCCTTCAACAAGCCTTTTGCATCTTCTGGAGTCCCTGGAGCAACCACCTTCAGACCAGGAAAATGAGCAAAGACAGCATCCGGCGTTTGAGAGTGAGTGGCCCCTAGCTGCCTTCCGCCGCCGCCCACCGCCCGGATCACTAATGGCACTGTAAATTGGCCCCCAAACATCGAACGCAGCTTGGCAGCCTGGTTAACAATATGATCCATGGCTGAAAAGGCAAAGTTGATGGTCATGAGTTCGGCGACAGGTCGCAGGCCGACCATTGCAGCACCTATGGCAGCGCCAATGATGGCGGCTTCAGCAATTGGTGTATCCCGGACGCGTTCAGCGCCAAAATGGTCATAGAAACCTTTGGTGACCGCGTAAGTGCCTCCCCAGACCCCCACCTCTTCACCCAAAATGAATACCTTCGGATCGCGTTCCATTTCTTCCCAAAGCGCCTGGGAAACTGCTTCACGCATTGTTATTCGAGTCATATGACAACCCTCTTATCCTGACTAATCAGCCGTTTCATCGGCGTAAATATCTGAGAATAATTCTTCCGGGGCAGGTTCCGGGCTGCTTTCAGCAAATTGAATTGCGTCCCGGATTTCATCTTCAACACCGCTATCAACACCGCTTAACTCGCTTTCACTGGCAATGCCCTCGCGGATTAAATATCTGAGGTAGATGCCTATCGGATCGTTTTCTTGGTATTTCTGAACTTCTTCAACCTTACGATAACGCTCGGGATCCCCCATCGAATGTCCACGATATCGATATGTAACGATTTCTAACAAAAAAGGCCCCCCCGCATCGCGGATATAAGCCAAGGCATCCAATGTTGCCTGGCGAACCACAAGTACATCCATTCCATCTACACGCTCGTTCGGCATACAGTATCCTTCTGCCTTTTGCCGAATTTCGCTGACTGCTGAGGCCCGTTCGACAGTCGTTCCCATGCCGTACAGGTTGTTTTCGCATACCCACAGAACAGGCAGGTTCCAGACTTTGGAGAGGTTCAGTGCTTCGTGAAAATACCCAATATTGGTTGCTCCATCCCCGAACATGCAGATAGTCACCCCGTTGCTTTTTTGGTACTGGTCGCCAAGAGCCATGCCAGCCGCAATCGGCAAATGCGCGCCGACAATGGCATGCCCGCCCCAGAAGTTGCGGTTGACATCCGCCATGTGCATCGACCCACCCTTGCCTTTTGAAATTCCGGTTGCTTTTCCTAAGAGTTCAGCTACAACTTGTCTGGCCGGAATGCCTACATTAATAGCGACGCCATGGTCACGATAAGCCGTGATCACTCGATCCTGCGGTAGGCGCGCCGAAACTAAACCCGTGCTGACAGCTTCCTGGCCGATATACAAGTGAAGAAAGCCTCCAATTTTTCCCTGCTGGTAGAGCTGTGCAGCCTCTTCCTCCACCCTACGGATCAGCACCATTTGGCGATAGATCTCCAGATATTCCTGCTTATCCATAAAATTTTCCTTAAAACAAAGGCTAGGTTTTGTAAAATGACCCGGGCATTTCCCGCCTGGGGCGACAAGGCATTATAACATTATTCATTTCCAGCCGGAGGCCGGGCGCAGCCTTCCAAGCCTTGAGGCTGGACTGGGAAGGGGATGTCCCAATCCTTCACCGGCGACTCATCTAAACTTTTAATGTCCCGGGAATCCCACAGTCCCCGGAAAACAATCTGCTCTTCTTCGACATTTATTACCAGTAACATTTCGATGCCCTCGTCCGCTTCTGTTCTAACGATCATGGCCAGGCTTGTACTATCCGGGCTCCAGACCAGGCTGCGAGCATTGGTCAACTGCCTGAGTTGCCGGATGCGTTGGGACTGCATGTCTACCAGGTAAATTCCGCTGGAATTCGAATTGCTTCCAAAAGCAGCCAGGTAACGGGAGTCAGGTGAAAATGCCATTTCTTTAATGGCAATTCCACCCAGGACATTATGCACCTTAAGCTCGGATTCCCGCAGATCAAACCAGTTCAGGAAAGTTTCCTGTGTCGTGTTGTCTGGCATCGCCACATAGGCAATCTGGTACCCATCAGGCGACCTGGAACAAATAAGCGTCCAGGGATTGCCAAATGGTAAACTGCCCAGGTAATATTCGTTAGAAAATATTTCCACTTCGGAGGAAGAAGCCAGGTAATCGAATGAATTCGGATACTGGAATACCAACCATTGTTTGCCAGGATCAAAACTTTTGGGAGCCACAGGAAAACTCAATTCTGGATGAGTAAAGGGGAGGGATCGCAGCGAGATCGCCTCATCTATGGTTTGCAATTCCGGCAGACCATGCTGATCCTCAGCATAATTCTCCGGAAGATAATAATAGGACTTAAAAAAGTAGGGGTGGATTCCGGTATCGAAAATGACATTCGATAATGTAACTTCCCAGTCAACAATATTTTCTTGTAAACCAGTAAAATGCTGCCACCTTAAGATAACTCCGTTGTTTTGATCGATCCATAACCTACCCCGTTTTTCATCATCCTGGCTGACAATATCCGTCACCAGGACACTTCGACCTGAAATATTCTCCACCCGTACTGCAGCAAACAAGGTATTCTGCGGTTGATAATGCACCATTCTCTGAACCATATCCAGGGCTTCAATCGGGTACGCAAGGCGGTCCAATGAGGATTTACGAGATAGAATTTGCTCATCTGAGAAAAACCATTGACCGTTATCACCTGACCTAAAAGCCAGGTATGGTTTTCCTGGCGATGATCCAGGCAGGTCGACGGTCAAAAGAACACCTTCCGGGTTGCCGGCTAAAGATCCTGCGACAACCAGCGCACTCCCTGGTTTCGACCACAACTGCACGCGGTAGGATCGCGGCGGGCCACTATAACCCGCAGGTCCATAGAAAATAACCCGGCCATCTGCCCATAAGGACTGGTAAAACAGATCGTGTTCTTGAATGCGTTGAAGGATTAATGAAGGAGGAGATTGTGCATTTAGAACCTTATGGGGGCGGTTTGGGACCATCACCGGAGAAGGCATGGAAAGACTGGTTGGATTGGTGTGTAATACCAGAATTTGCCCGGCAAGCAGGGTTCCATCCTGCGGTAGATTATTCGCGGTTCGTAGATACAACGGGGATATCGCCAACCGAGTCGATACAGTCTCCAGGGTATCGCCGGGTTGGACAATATAATGGAGCACCGACTCCAGAGGAAATTTATTGTTTTCTTGATCTTGTGCACGATATGGGGCAGGTTTTACGGTCATCACCGGCTGTACGACAGCAGGATCCTGGGGAGATTGGAGCGCCGGGGGCGGCGCCGGAACAGGTAATAAAAAACTGAATCCCCAGCTAATACTAACTATCACCAGGACGACCAGGCTGATTGTCGCGAATTCCTGGACAGAGATATGGGTTCGCCGGATAGATTGCTTACGGTTAACCAGCCGGATAATCTCAAGCTGGACCAATCTGCGTTGATGAGTCTGCGCCTGCATCTTGAAAAGTTGCTGCTGACAGGTTTCCCGCAATAACCTTTCTAAATAACCAGTTTTGAGCGCCACGTTGTGTAGACCGGAAGCCTCCAACTCTCGCCTGAGGCGTGACCGGCTTTTTTGTAAACGAAAATGAACTGTATGCACTTCACACTTAAGGATTCCCGCAATCTCCTCAATCCTATAATTAAACTGGAAAAACAGCAGCGCGGGCAGCCTGTCTTCAAGAGGTGAAGATGCCAACACCTGCCAGGCAATTTTAATCTCCTCCTTCTCAGGCTCGGTCTGGTTCAGGGATGAAATCGCTGGATTCTTTTTCTGGCGGTCTTGCAACCAGCGGCGCAAGCTGGAATTGGTATCCCCTTTTTTTTCTTGTTTGTTTTTCGAGGTGATGTCCTGGATGGCATATTGCAACAGCCATTTCTGGATACCAGTTTCATTGGTGTAATGATGCGTATCTAACAGGGCAGTAACCAACGTATCTATCACTACCTGGCGCGCCTCTTCTTCATTGCCTAGGATAGAAAAGGCAAATTGATAAATTAAGGGATACCATGCATCAACCAGTGTCTCTGCCAGGACATCCAGGCTAACCTGCCCACTTTGAAGCATCCATTCAATATCTGAGGATAAATCTGGGGGATGTTCGAACATTTACCCCATTAAAAAAGGGTTTAAGCAGTCTGTCAAGCCGTACTTTCCATGAAAATACTTCTAACTTCTTAACGAGTATAATATAGACAAAAATACCACAGGTACAAAAATAAAATGATCCAGACTGACAAATTAACTAAAAAGTTTCGTGATATTCTCGCGGTTGACCAGCTATCCATCGATATTAAAGAGGGTGAGGTTTTTGGCTTTTTAGGACCCAACGGCGCTGGCAAGACAACAACGGTCAGGATGCTGGCTGCCTTAATTGGTCCATCCCAGGGAACGGCCAAAGTTGGTGGATTCCAGTTGGGGAAAGATGACCGGCTCATCCGCCAGTCTGTAGGCTTACTGACCGAAACCCCGGGGATGTACGATAACCTAAGCGCGGAATACAATCTCCAAATCTACGCAGATTTGTACGGCGTTGGTAATCCTAAAGGCCAGGTTGAAAAATACCTGCGCATGCTTGGCTTGTGGGAGCGCCGTTTTGATTCTGCCGGGACTTTCTCGAAAGGGATGAAGCAAAAGCTGGCAATTGCCAGGGCGCTGCTCCACGAACCGCCGCTGTTGTTTTTAGATGAGCCAACCGCCGGATTAGACCCTGAAGCAGCCCGCCTTGTCCGTGATTTCATTACCGAGTTGCGTAAAGAAGGCAGGACAATCTTCCTTTGTACGCATAACCTGGAGGAAGCAGACCACTTGTGCGACCGGATCGGCGTTTTTAAGACTCGGCTCCTTGTGATGGATACTCCAGAAGAGCTCCGGAAACAATTATTTGGTAGAAAGGTTGTGTTTCACCTGAATAAAATGGACCCATCTTTGACTCAAATTGTTGCTGAGCTGCCTTTTGCCCAGGAAGTCCAGGCAATGGATAACAAATTGGTCATTACCCTGGATGATCCTGAAACCCACAACCCAGAGATCGTCCGTATCCTCGTTGGAATGGGCATTGACATTCAATTTATCGGGGAATTACGCCATTCACTCGAAGATGTCTATTTCCAACTGGTACGAGGCGCATGAGCTGGTTAAGCCTGAGCGACCAAAGATACAAAGAAGAGTTGATCTTAACCCTATGAAGAAAATCATCACCATCATAAAAAAAGAATGGAAAGAAGTTTTCAAGAACCGTATGGTTCTTTTTAGCGTTGTTTTTCTGCCCCTCATCCTTACGGCAATCCCGCTGGGAATCCTCATCGGGATGGGAAATGATTCAACCATCAGCGCCGCCGATGCGGAAATGCCCGAACAGTTTAACGCATTTTGCCCGCCATCTTTAGTGGGTGGCGAGTGCTTCCAGGTATTCATGATTAGCCAGTTCATGGTCATGTTCATGATCGTGCCCCTGGCGATTCCAGCAACCATTGCTGCCTATTCTATAGTTGGTGAGAAGGCGAACCGCAGCCTTGAGCCTTTGCTTGCAACGCCGATTTCGACAGTTGAGCTGTTGGTTGGAAAAAGTCTGGCTGCCGTTATCCCTGCCGTCCTGGCAACCTTTGCTGCCTTCGCGATATTCGTGCTTGGCTCCTGGATCATTGTCTCCAACCGGCAACTTTTCCTGGCATTAATCGATGCTCGATGGCTGCTGGCAATCCTGCTTGTGGGTCCCTTGATGGCAGTGATGGCAGTCATGGTGAGTGTGATGGTTTCATCACGGGTCAATGACCCACGAGCGGCTGAACAGATTTCAATGGTGGTCATCATACCCTTACTGGCAGTCTTTTTTGGCCAGTTAAGCTGGGGTTTAATCGTAAATTCAAAATTTGTTCTTTTATCCGCTTTGGTTCTGACGGGTATCGATTTGGTCCTGGTCTACCTGGCTGTACGCTTGTTTCAACGTGAAACTATCTTAACCCGCTGGAAATAAGGAAGGCATAGTAATGAACCAGCAGAAACATCCCTTGTGGAGTATCCTTGTATTGATCCTGCTCCTGGTGCCAACCTGGGTCGCCAAAGCTCAGGAAGACGATACCTTTAAACTACGGCTGCAGAGAAATTTCGGTTATGGATCGGCACACGCCATCCAGGGCATTTTTACGTTGAAAGCCTCCGGGCCAGATACCCTTCAGCGCGTAGAGTTCTTTGTTGACGAGCAATCCCTTTCCGTTGATTCGGAAACGCCGTTCCAAGTCCAGTTTTCTACTGACAGTTTCCCGCTGGGCATACACAGCATGCACGCCACCGGTTACACCAGCACAGGCGCCGAATTGGCATCCAATACGATCCAGATGGAATTTGTTTCTGCAAACGAAGGTTGGCAGGCCGGATTCAAATTCGCCGGACCTATCTTGTTGTTGGTCTTCCTGATCATTGGAGCCTCATTCCTGGTTACGTTCCTCTCGACCTCAAAAAAGCTGAATCCTACCCCCGGGACTCAACGACATTATGGCTTTAGCGGTGGATCGATTTGTCCAAAATGCAAGCGACCCACTCCCTTGCATGTGATGGCATTAAACCTTTTCGCTGGTAAATTTGACCGCTGTGAAAACTGCGGGAAGTGGTCTGTCATGCACCCGCGCTCCATAACGGATTTACGTCAGGCCGAAACGGATGAATTAGAACGCGCCCGCCTGGAAGAAAGCGGTGCATTTACTCCAGCGCCGAGTGCGGAGGAGAAGTTAAAGCAAGAGCTGGATAATTCGCGCTACCAAGATTTATAAAACCGGATCACCCAATCAAAGCCCTGGTTGATTGGACACTGCTACCGGCCGCCTCGGGTCAGCGATCCACTCGCTCCAGGAACCCGCGTAGAGCTTGGCGCCAGAGAGTCCAGCGTATTCCATTGCCAGGATGTCGTGTATCGCGGTGACGCCTGAGCCACAATAAAACACAGCCTTACTTGCAGGCAAACCACCCAGTAATTCCAGGTAACGCTGTCGTAATTCTGGACGAGGTTTGAACCGACCATCCGTCCCCAGGTTTTCGGAATAAGGCGCGCTGTATGCACCTGGGATATGACCCGCGACCGGGTCGATGGTTTCATTTTGACCCTGGTAACGTTCAAAAGTTCGGGCATCAAATACTCGCCAATCTGGTTCATGGAGTAGGCGCTCGAGTTCGCCCACCTCAACCAGCAGTTCTGGATGTACTCTCGTTTCAAATCTGGTCTGGGCATTCGTCTCCTCCCCACTGCGGGTAGGATACCCTCGCGCCAGCCAGGCCTGCCAACCCCCATCCAAAACCGCCACAAGGTGGTGACCCAACCAGCGCAGCATCCACCAGAGCCGAACAGCCGCTGAAGCCCCACCGGCATCATCGTAAGCAACGACCTGCATTCCAGAATTGATCCCCATTTTACAAAAAAACACCTCGGTTTGCTCGACGGAGGGCAGCGGGTGCCGGCCGGTTACCCCTGGAATTGGAGGACTGGATAAGTGTTTATCCAAGTGAGCATAAACAGCGCCCGGGATGTGTCCCTGTTCGTAGACACGTTGACCTTGGTCTGGATCTGCGAGTGTGAATCGGCAGTCAACTATTCTCCAACCTGGATCATCCAGGTATTGCTTAAGGGTCTCGCAATCAATCAATGTTGTATACATGTCCGGACTTCCGGATTTATTCATCCCAATGCCCGCCCTCAATAATCTCATTCATGACATCCGGCCTCAACGTAATCCCAAGTCCAGGTCCAGCAGGCACCTTCATTTTTCCGTTTTGAACAGTCAGTCCTTCTTCAGTCATTTCGGCATAGAGCTGGCCTTGAGGGATGCGGCATTCCGTCATCACAAAATTACGCGCCATAGCGCCAAAATGGGCAGTTGCCACGAGCTGAACAAAACTTCCCACATTGTGGGTGACGACAGGGATGTAATATAGCTCTGCCAGATCTGCGATCTTTCGGGAGCCTGTGATGCCACCAACAAATGCCACATCTGGATGGATCACATGCACGGCTTCGTTGACCAGGAACTGCAAGAATTCTGCCGGGTGTTCAAGCTTTTCTCCTGTAGCAATCCGCACCGGGGAGCTTTGGCGCAATGCCTTCCAGGTATCAGAGTAAAGCACTGGCAGCGCATCCTCAATCCATAAGGGTTTAATCGGGGCTACTGCCTCCGCAATCCCCAACGCCGAGGGCAGGTCCCATTCATTATGGCAATGAACGATGATGTCAAAATCCCAACCCAGGGCTTCCCGGCAGTTTTCAAATCCCTGGCGGATGATTCTAAATTCGGAGGGTTTGAGCATATCAGACAGCCACCCAGGATGGGATGCGTCGGGAGCCAACCCCTTGCCCAACAGTTTTTCAAACCCAAACTTAATCGTCCGGAAACCGTTAGGGTCAGCCCGAATTTCATCCGCCCAATCCCGGCATGAAGCAGGATCAAACCAGTCATCGGGTCCCAGGGTGTTCACGTAAAGCTCGATTTCATCCCGAAAACGACCGGTGGTCAAGGTGGAGACTGAACGGTTGAATACTTTCCCGGCAATATCCCACAGAGCCATGTCAATTCCACTGATCGTTGGATTTTGGGTCCAATGAGCATGCCATTGGGCGCGCATACGGATCATGTCGGCATAGCATTTTTCAATAGCCAGGGCATCCTGGCCAATTAATGTATCCTTCATAAAATCCAGGTAACCCTGGGCTATTATCGCAGGCAGTCCTGCCTCACCGATGCCATAAATCCCCGCATCGGTCTCCACCTTGATCAATGATTGGATGCCGTGTCCCTTCAGCTGGTAGGCTTTGATGGCAGTGATGTGGACCTGGTCCTGTTCTTTTTCAACAAGCTGATTTAGTGTATGCATTATGATAATCCTTATTAAATATCCTTGTTCCAGATTGAACGAATCGTAAGCTCCTGGTTGAATCCATCAGGGCAGGCCGGGCTCGGGGTATTAGCCTGGTACAGATAATTTTCCCCAACAGGATCCACCAGGCCGCGCATCCCCGGCATTTGTACGAATCCACAGGGATCATGGTCTCTAACCCAATCCCAGGCATAGCGCAGCCAGGTGTTGCGATAATCTTCGGGCTGGTGGGCAAACCAGCAAATTTCATCGTACCCCCAGATCCAATAACGATCGTTGATTCCTATCAGATCACCAATTTTTCCGGCCACTGACTCGCCTCCACGGCCGCTGGAACCCCAATTATCATATTCCACCAGGTAAGGTAGCGAGTCACAGGCCCAACCACTCGGTGCAATCCCTCCCAGGCTGCGCCCGTACAACGCATCCAGGTGACCAACTCGCAGCTCCGCCTGGTGAGGTTGACCTTGAACTTCCTTAATCCGCAGCGGGAGCGCGTGAAAATCAAGCAGCAGGCGATCACCAATCCGGTAACCTCCGGGCGCAATTCCAGGATCATCCGAAAGCCCATAACAGCCTACCCCGCTGGAGACGTGGGCATCACAGAGAACAAGCTGGCGGCGGGCACGCCGGATAGCGATCTCGCGAATCATACTGAGTACTTCCCACCAGGTTGTAAATCCCTGATCGTGACGACCAATGAGCATCATCTGGCCGAAGTGAATGGCTTCAATTCCAACGTCCATATACGAGCCCGCCAGGTACACAATCCACATTTGGGTTTCGATGCGGGTTATGTCGGGCACCGAGGCCTCGGCTCCCCAATGGTTAACATAGGTACCATCTTCAAAAAGCATGTCTTGATAACAGAATGAACGGTTCTGGACCGGGAGTCCAAACTCCACGAACACCCAATCAGGCACCCGGATCGTTTCCACCTGCCGGGTAACGATCTCAAAAATTCCACCTTGCAGGATCATCTGCGGATCCAGGTGGTGAATGCGAGATGCAATGGTTCGAGCTTTTACCAGGCTAGATGCCAGCTCGTTCTCCCGTCCCCAGTGCATGAGCGAGCGCCCCGCAAATTTAGCGCCAATCGCCAACAGCATCCGGTAATGGTCATCCAGGCAGCCAGCACCCTGGAGCAGGTTGACCATCGTGATTGAGCGAGACAGGTAATTTTCGAGCACCGGACGCGAAATTCTTCCGGTAAATGTATAGTCTTTAAGCAGCTTTGTGGAATGGGTCATTGATGGTCCTTTCAGTTTTTATAAGTTTAACCCGAATCAGCCAGAAAAATCGCGAAAATCCCAGAGGCATTTTTTAGCAACAATAACTTTCCGGATAATCGTTCAATGCTATAATCTGCCCAGTTTTTTTGACCTATCTTGAAAGGAATATTCATGCGACCAGATTGGGACTCCTATTTTCTCAAAATTGCATCTGCAGTATCCGAGCGCAGCACCTGTGACCGGGCTTTTGTCGGCTGTGTGCTGGTATTAGAAAAACGTATCCTGACCACCGGCTTCAACGGCTCGCCTGCCGGGCAGCCTCACTGCGACGAGATTGGTCATCTGATGATTGACGGTCACTGCGTGCGCACCATCCATGCCGAGACCAACGCCATCATCCAGGCTGCCCTGCACGGGGTCTCGACCAAAGGTTCCACCTGTTATGTAACCCACTTTCCCTGCATCAACTGCACCAAAGCCCTGATCAATGCCGGGATCACACGCCTGGTCTACGGCAACGGCTACAGGGTCGACGAAAATGCCCAGGATTTCTTACAGGCAGCGGGTATTGAGATTTGCCACAAGGACTCAACAAACAGCGACACCGAGGCAGGATAGTTGCTTTCTTTAGTTACAAAATGACGCGGTCCCCCATTCGTGCTGCCAGAACCGGAATTGGAAGTCCGAAATGAGGAAAGTGGATCAGCACTTTCTGGACATGCCATAAATCCCAGAGATCGTTGTCATCTCTGCCAAACTCCTCAAGGTGAGTCAAGACGATCCGTTTTGGTTTCAATGAAATGCAAAACCTGCAGAATTCATCCAACAAAGGAGGGTCTTCCATCATGGCACACCCGCGTCCCAACCACAAGTGTGAAAACATCCCATCCAAGGAATCCGGTGATGGTAAAAACAAAGAATGATAATCCCGGGTGTCGCCTGGGAAGAACCACCGTTTCTCATTAAACTCAACAAGATACGCCATTGAGAATACACCACGTGGAGTCCCGCCATCATCCTGTGATTCCTCAAAATGATGACCCTCCATCGGTAAAATGCGAACACCATAAATTTCAATTGGTTGGTGAGGCTGAGGCACCACGATCTGATGTTCAGGTAACGTTACTTTGGCCAACACTTGAGGCAGTATGAATTCTGGAATTATCCATTGAATTGGCAAATTCCGTAAAAAATTGAGTAAATCGAAATCCAGGTGGTCTGCATGGTTGTGAGTGAGAACCACAAAGGAGAGTTGGTCAAAGGCATGGCTGAGATCGACAGCGGGTGTTTCAGGGACGCGCCAATGCATCATCAGGGGATCCATCGCCCACCGGACGCCAGCAGTTTTGAATAAATAATTTGCAGAATACATCAACCAGGCACAGTCACTGGAATCTTGTGAATTCCAGCTATCAACGATATTCTTGAAGAGAATAGGGTAATTGGCAGATGCCTCTTTCCTTCGTTGAAATAGCCCTTCTGGTCGCCTAATGGGTCGATCCGTGATTGTATTTCTCCTGAATCAGCATTTCCACCTCCGCGATGGTGCGATCGAAAGGTCCAAGATCTTCCATTTTCAAACTGGTAACTGCCGCTGCCCATAGACCGGCAACGAACGGAGGCTTGGATAATCTCATACCCGTGTAAGCGCCGATACAGGTGTCGCCCCGCCCACTGCGACCATTCATTCGCGTCGGAAAGAAACCAGCATCGTAAAATTGCCCGTTCGCATATATGAGTACACCGTCTTTATGGGTAAGAACAATCTCTTTAGGACCCATCGCAGCATAATACTGTGCGGCCATACGAATGTCTTTTTCACCAGTGAGGAACTCGGCTTCAACTGCATCACTTTTTACGATATCGACCAGGCTCAAGGATGTTCGCATATCACCCCAAGGCTCGTATACAAGTTCCTCACCACGCAGAACGCGCACAAACCCTTGCATATCTGCAGCGATCAGGACGCCCTTCTCTTTTAGAACCTGGATAACATCCAGGCCAACCTCACCACGCAAACTGGAGCCAATCACCGCTGCTCTCATCTGCAGGGACTCAACCTGCTGGACGGAAATGGAACCTGCTGTGGCAGCGACGGATAAATGGCGTATATCAGGATCCATGGTCGGATATTCGAGTTTCATCAAAGTAGAATGAGCAGTATAAACTGGAAAGCAATCAATCCCTGACTGTTCAAACTTACTCACCACGCGAAAATCTTCTTTGGCGAGACGGGTGGTCACAGCCGTTTTTAGCCCCAGTCTTACCGCTGCATGCGCAGCATAGTTAACTGCACCACCATCAACATATTTAGTACCGCCGGGTGAAATAATAGTGTCCTTGGTGTAATTACCAATGCACACCAAATCATATATCTGGTTGGTTGTCATACTGTCCTTTCTTAAATATTTTTATATGGGGATAAACTGAATAATGACCCAATACAAGCCTGCAGCCACCAGCGCTGTGGCTGGGATGGTTAACAGCCAGGCAGTAGCAATTTCTTGTGCCACGCCCCAGCGCACCTTATTCACACGCTCTGCGGCACCCACCCCCATAATGGATGAACTGACTACCTGGGTTGTGCTGACCGGACCTCCCACAAGCGAAGCGCCCAGGATCACACTGGCCGAAGCCAGTTGGGAACTAAATCCATCAACCGGCCGGATTTTATAGAATTTTCCCCCCAACGTCCGGATCAACCTCCACCCACCCAGGGCGGTACCCAGGGCTATCATCCCGGCGCACATCACAATCACCCAAGTTGGAACGATAAAGCTGCTCAAATAACCGCTGATGACCAGGGCAAGGGTAATCAGTCCCATAGTCTTTTGAGCGTCATTGGTGCCATGGCTGAGTGCAAGGGCAAGTGCGGTAAAGATCTGGCCACGTTTAAATAATCTGTTCACCCTTGGTGAGGCATTCCAGCACAGGAGCAAAATAAGTCGTAACAGGAGGAATCCGAAAACAAAGCCGATAAACGGTGATGTGAACAAAGCAACCAGGATTTTTTTGAATTCATCAACGTTGATCGCTTCCCAACCTGCACCGATCAACACGGCGCCAATCATGCCCCCTACCAAGGCGTGCGAGCTGCTGCTGGGAAATCCCAGGTACCAGGTTAACAGATTCCAGAGGATCGCACTGGACAACGCAGCGATTAATACCTGCAGGCTGATTGCCGCAGCATCCGCAATTCCACCAATCGTTTCAGCTACCGCCACACCGAAGATGAAGGGACCCAAAAATTCGGCTACTGCGGTCATTAATAATGCCGCCCTAGGTGAGAGTGCTCGCGATGAAATCATCGTTGCAACTACATTACTTGAATCGTGGATGCCGTTCAGAAAATCAAAGCAGAGAGCCAGGACAATCACAATGATTAACAGTAGTAATGTCATGTGTTGTACCTATCTCTATTCTCAAGTAATCTTCACAACAATATCTGCCAGGACATTTGCAGCCTCATCGCCTCGGTCAGCGGCATTGCTCAGGTGGCGGTAAACCTCCCGCATTTTTAACATTTTGACCACCTGGGCCACGTCTTCTACTTCGCTGAACAGATCAGCCAACGCCTCCCGGTATACGGCCTCGACTCGATTTTCCAGCGCTTTGGCACGCTGGGCATGCTCGTTGGTCACCCGTGGATGTTCCTCCAGGCAATCCATCGCCATCAAAAGTTCATACGCTGCATCTCTGAGCAGTGCGGCCATGCGCAGGCTGTAAGGAGTCGGTTCAACTTTCAGAATTTCCATCTCGCTGACCGTGCTGTAGGCATAATCAATCACATCATCGATGGTACGAGAGAGAGTAAAGATATCTTCCCGGTCGAAAGGAGTTACAAAGGTCTGGTTTAATTCATCGATGAGAATCCGGCGAGCCTCGTCTGCCTCCTTTTCCTTGGTTATCAGCAAGTTTGCCGCTGCTGAGTCGTTTCCCGCCATGTAGATTTTTAACGCATCCATCCCTTCCAGGGTTAATGCGGCCTGGTCACGGAGCATCTTGATGAAACGATTCTGTCGCTTTTTAAGTAACTTGCGCATGGTAAACCTCCACATTATTTCCCAAGCTGTGTAATACAGCCGTGCTGTTGCAGGAACCTTAAGCCTGCCAGAACTTGCTCCTGGGTATAGTGTCCCTGGAACTCTAAAGTACGAAGAGCGCTTTCGGGTATAAATTTTGCCAGCAGATCAAAATCCACCTCACCCTGGCCTGGTATCAGGTGATCCTGGAGCTCTTTAACATCGTGGAGATGAACTGCGATCAATCGATGAGCATAACGCTTTAGCCATTCATCATAAGCATAAAATCCGAGTCGTGATAACGCCTGGGCATGCCCCACATCGTATATAAAACCTAATTGGTCCGGACCAGCCAGATTCAATAACTCACCCAGCTCATCAGGACTGGGTATCTCAAAAAAATGATAGCGGTTTTCGATGCCCAGACAAATACCACTGCCGGCAGCATAAGCAAGTAGCTCAGCCAGGCTTTTCTTGACGGCTTCGAGGCAGGCGGACGCCATTTCTTGGCGCATTTTGATCATTTGCTGCTTGATTTCCAGGTATTCCTCAGACTGGTACTGGCCTGCGTCATATAACCTGCGCAGACGTTCCTCAAGCACTTTATCCGGAAGGACCATCCCCGCGTGAATTACAATCACCCGCGCCCTTATTTTTTTGGCAAAATCTATACTGCGCCGGATCGCCTTGACTCCTTCAAATCGGCATGCTTCATCAGTAGCAGAGACCAACCAGTTGCGTTTTTTCAATTCCGGCGCGGAGACATCTGCCGGGCATGGTTCGTGGACACTGCTGAAGGCTAATTGACCTAGATGAATCCCTTCCAGCGTAGTCGAATCGACCTGGTGATTTAGCTCAATTTCTACAAAACCCAGCCTCCTGGCAGTCTCCATGAAGTCTCCCAACGAACCGAACCCTTTATTCGCCCACATGGTTGAGGCTGATGCCCTAAAAATATTTTTTGGCTCAGGAGGTTTACGAATCGGGAAAATATCTAGCAACTCCCTGAGATCCCGAATTTCGTTGTCAGGTTTTAGGTTAGGTTCGATCGGTGTGGCCAAACAACGTTTGGTACGGTGCTGAATTAAAATTGCCCTGGCAAATCCGGCCTTACGGGCAGCCGCCACGTCTCGATGGGGAAGGTCGCCAACATATGCACACTTTCCTGGCTCGATCCCCATCTGCCCTGTCGCTTCCAAGAGGATGGCTGGATCAGGCTTTCGTATCCCGACCACGGCTGAAAGGATAATGGTCTCAAAATAACCGGATAATCCCGCCCCTGCCAGAACTTCCAGGGTTTCCGTGCTGCTGGTGGTATTGCTGACCAGACCAATCCGGTAGCCACGCCTGAATAATTCGTAGATAATAGCGGCGGTTTCAGGGAATAGGGTCCTTATCCCGGTGGCCTCGCGCCAGAGATAATTCAACCGGGTTGCGTTCTCGTGTACCTGGGCATGCGGCCAATCCGGCAGCATCCAGCGCGTCCATAATTCAGACTCGTTCAATTCAAGTAAAGTCTGCCGTGCCCATTGGCGATATGCAGTCCCGCGCCTGGCAAGTCGGCGTGAAAACCTTGCCGGGTCTTCAGATGAACCCAGCAACTTTAAAATTTCATCCGTGTACAGGAGCCGGTCTTCACGGCTTCTCTTGCGGGTGCCACGTAAGGTACCACCCATGTCTAGTAAAACTGCTTCAACTTCTCGATCCATAAATTGCCTCACCAATTACCCGACAAAAGGCAATTTCAAAAGGTCGGTAAAATGTTGGAGGTAAAAATCCGCCTGCGCATTTTTCTCGTAATTAAAAGCAACCGTTCTCATCCCTACCGCCTTCGCACCATTTAGCTCGGATATTTTATGCCCGATAAAGATAGCCTGGTCAGGAGTGACACCCATCTGCTGTAAAGCAGCCTCATAAATTCCTGGATCGGGTTTTCGAACCCCAATTTCCTGGGAAGAAATAATCGAATCCCAGACATGCTCAAAACCACCCTGTTCAAACCATCCCAATTTCACGAAAATCGGATTTGCAGTATCGGTCACGATCCCCAGTAAAAATCCTAACCGCTTCAGTTCGAGCAGAGTTTGCCTGACTCCATCAAAGAACAGGACACCATTATCTTCTTCAGCCAGGATTTGCTTACCGCGGTGTATTTGCTCTGGTTGTGAAACTCCGTATAACTTGAGAATTGCTTCCCGGTACTGGTCCTGGTTGATCTGGCCCCGGTAAGCCAGATGGACCAGTTTCTCTTTCTCAGCAGGATTACAATCATTTTTATATATACCCTCTTCCTGCAAGAAGTCAGTTAATTTTCCACCGCGTTCTGGGCGGTAGTAAAGGATGTCTCCCGCATCGAAAATGATTGCCCGAATCTGTTTTTCCCCATTCGAAAGCTGATTCTCGTTCTGCAAACTAGCCAGCCTCTCGTTTTTCAGAATATCAAGCAGCTCGGTCATCCTGCCAATCACAGCATCTGGCGTCGCACCTTCATCTGCTTCTCCGTGCTTGAAATCATGCCGGATTTGGATTGCCAGCCGAAAACCGGCTCTACGCGCCCCAACGATATCGCGTTTAATTCGATCTCCCACGTAAAGGCATTCACTGGTGGGTACATTGGCCAGGCGGGCGGCATAATGAAATATAGCTGGGTCGGGTTTACGTCGACCATATTCACTCGACAAGACAATCGGGTCAAAGTATTGGTAAATTCCGTACTCTTTTAAGTTGTTTGGAACCTGCTTCCGGCTGCAAACATTACTGATCAGGCCAATTTTTATTTCCTGGTTTCGAATTGCCTCTAAAACTTCTGGAACATCCGGGCGCATTTCCCGCAGGTAATACCTGGTCTCGATATACACCATTAAGTCTTCGGCGATTGCCTCCGATATGCAATATTCATTCTGATAATTACTAAAGATAAATTCGCGCCAGACCCGAGCGGAGGACAGCTCCTGCCGGCTTTGAATGCTCCATTGATGGTATCGTTTGAGCCCCTCCGAAACCAACGTATAAAGCTGCTGGTTGTCGAGAGACAACGAGATTCCCGCAGCCTGGAGCATATCCTGGAGGCCAGGTGTCGCGGCAAGCCGCAGCTCCCTGGTATAGCTAAAGGTCTGGATTGTACCTCCCATATCAAAAAATACCGCTCGAATGGTCATATCCCTCGCTCTAATTTAAGAAACGTTTCCCTATACGCCAAGAGCCATCTTGCCCTTGCGTTTTGTTCACGCCTGTATTCATTTTTCTCCGATCGAAAAGCCAGTTATCCAGAGGAGCGCCTCATCACGAACTGACCATGTGTGAAGGCGCTTCCCTGGATAGGTTTATGCAAGGTCTATGGCGTCCCCAGGTTCAACAGGTAAAAGTCGCGCGCCTGGACAAGGTTGTCATAGGCAAACTTCTCGTTGATCAAATAGGTTAATCCCCGGATCTCATCCAAAGTCTTTTGACCTTCCGGGACCTCGTACTTGGAATCCGCGAAATAGGTGCCAAACGACGCCCAAGGATCCCGCCCTTCTTCACTCGTTATGAACTTTATGAAGAGTTTCGCGGCGTTTGGGTGCGTTGCCTGGTTCATGATACCCAGGTAGCTCTGACTCTGCACACCGCTGATTGGGGTAGTCTCAAAACAGGGTTCAAAGACCAGATTACCCTCCTGGACATCCGGGTAGTTCGAGTAGGATGTAAAGGCAAGCAAGTTTTCGGTCATTCCAGGAGTAGCAAAAGCGGAGTTGACCTCATCGCCACCCGGTTGTGGGATGGGAGCATTTTGGGCAAAGCGCTTCAGCCACAACCAGCCCGCATCCGGGGTATCCTCATCAAGAACTGGTTCGGTCCCATAAAGATCCACATATGCCTGGTTCAATTCATCTGCATGGTTGACTATGGTAAGCAGCTTGCTCAAGGTGGAGGCGTCATTCAAAGGATCTTCAATGACAACTTTTCCTCGCCATTCAGGATCAGTCAATTCCCACAGGTTGGTCACCGGGCATGCATCATTGAGCTCGGAGTTGTACGCCAATAAAGTCGTCCCAAAGCGAGAGATCAACAATGGATCTGTCAGCTCTTCGGGAACCGTCAACCCCTCCGGAACAAAGCGCCAGACATACTCGTTGGGCATAACGTTGCCGACGACTTCGGCGCCCCCGCTACTGAACCAGACATCACCCACTACCTGGCCGGATTGCTGCTCGCCGACCGTCTTGGAGAGAACATCATCACCCCCTAAATCGTATCCTTCGAGGGTAATATCAGGATACTTCTCCGCCCAGATCTCAGCAGCCTTGGCAATCTTGGAAGAGTTAGCATAAACCACAACCTTCCCCTCTGCTTTTGCAGCTTCCTCTATGGCAGCCCAATCCTGAGTGTCAGAGTAATATGAACCGAGCTGGTTGGCTTTAAGCCACTCTTCCTTAGGAGTGAGTGCTGGGGCTTCAGCTGCATCTTCTTCTGCCTGAGGAGCTTCAACCTCAACAGCGGCAGGTTCTTCAGTTGTTGCTGGTGCGGCAGTGCCACAGCCGGCCAGGAAGGCGATCAATAGAACAACAATCAAAATCTTACCAAATGGTTTCATTTTCATTCTCCTTCTTATAGTTTTGAAGAAAAAACGTATTGTCTTTCTAGCCATTACTCAATGATTATTTTCAGGAGCCTCCTTTCATCACATATTTCACGACTTTGCAGTGATCGGGCACAATTTTACTTGTTTCCGGCAACCAGATCGCCGCTTTTCTTGTCATAAAGGTTCAGGGTTTCAGAATCAAATTTTAACCAGATTTTTTCATCCATTTTGATTTTACTGATCCCCATAACCTTGGCCGTGATTTCTAACCCATCCAAATGGGCAATGATCGTTGAATCCGCCCCAGATGGTAGGACAGCATAAGCACTAAACCGAACAGCTCCATCAACCGGTTGAGTTAAAATTTGAATGTCTTCAGGGCGAACCGCGACAACCACATCCCCAACCGCACCATAGGTATTCATCGGGATTTCAAACTTATCAAGGTTGACCAGATTCCTGGTTTTAACGATTCCATCTATTAAATTCACCTTGGGGTTACCAATAAAATCCGCCACGAACAGATTCGCCGGGAAATGGTAAATCCGGTCGGGGGTATCCAGCTGCTGGATGACACCCAGTTTCATTACGGCAATGTTGGTCGACATCGTCAGTGCTTCAATCTGATCATGGGTCACATAGATGGTAGTCGCCCCCGCGACATGGTGAAGACGCTTGAGTTCGCTGCGCATGTCCATGCGCAGGCGTGCATCCAGGTTCGAAAGGGGTTCGTCCATCAGGAAAACCTTTGGGCGGTATGCCAGCATGCGGGCCAGAGCGATGCGCTGCTGCTGCCCACCGCTCATTTCGCGAAGGGTAGCGGTCTTCGTACCCGTCCATTTGAACTTCCGCCAGCGCTTCCTTGACCCTTTCATCGATTTGCGCTTTGGACATTTTTTGGATTTCCAGTGCAAAGATTAAATTCTTATAGACGGTCATATGAGGCCAGAGTGCATAGTTCTGGAAGACCATCCCCAATTCACGCTGACCGGGTGGGACAGATATGCCGCGCGCTCGTGAAAAAATTAATTTTTCGCCAACAAATATTTCGCCATCATCTGGATCTTCAAGACCGGCGATACATCGCAGCAGGGTCGTTTTCCCGCAGCCAGAAGGTCCCAACAAGGTGAGAAAAGATCCAGGCTCGATGGTCAGGCTGATATTGTTGACTGCCGTAACCTCGCCGAAACGCTTGGTCAGGTTTTTAATGGTGATCGCCGTTGCCATGATTTACTTTATCCTCCAAGACCTTTTTTCAAGCTGCCTCCGCTAAAGCGGCTGATGAGAAAATTGCCGATTAAGACAAGCGCAATCAGAAGTATGATGACCGCGTTGGCCTGTTGTTCATTCCCATTTTCACTGTATCGCATGGTTAGACTGGACAGAACCGCTGTGGCTGGCGTTACCAGCAAAATGATCAATGACAATTCCCGCATGGTGGTGATGAATGTCAGCAAGAACCCAGAAACAAAGCCCGCAGTGGTGAGAGGGAAAATTATTTGCCGGAAGCGCCGCCAGCTCGAGGCTCCAGCTACCGCAGCAGCCTCTTCCAACTCACGCCCTACCTGGAGCATCGCCGAAACACCACTGCGGGAGGAATACGGGATATGTTTGGCTACGGAGACAATTACCAGTAAAGCAAATGTGCCATAGAGGGGTGGGATCGGACCAACCGGTTTAGCAAACATGGTGATATAGACTGCGCCAAAGGCAATCCCCGGGATCACATAAGGAATAAACGCAAGCTGCTCAGTGATTTTGGCAAGGCGAGTACCGCGTCCTTTCACGATTGAATAACCGAGTACGATGCCCAAGAGGGCTGTAAAGAAAGCCGTCAGGATCGATAGCCTGATCGAATTCCAGGCAGCCCGGTAAATGGCGGGATTAAGCAGCACCCCCGGCTCCCCATTGTTATACCGGATATCGCTTTTCCCAATCCAATGTACCAGGCTCAAGTTGCTGAGACTGTAATCACCCGACTTCAACATCAACGTACTCCATAACAGCAGGATCAACGGACCAGAGGCAACCAGCACCTGAAAAATGATCACACCCGTGGATAAGAAATACTTTAAGTTTCGCAGTTTGGTTTTCTGAGCCATAAAGCCGCGGCCGCCGATCGTCTCATAACTTTTCCTGGTCCCGACGATTCTTTGATTGATGTAGATCGTGGTCATTGAAAAGAGGATAAGCGTGATCGCCAGTACAAAAGCATCCCCAAAGGCACTTACGGCTATGTTCGACCGGATCATAGTCGAAATCGTGTAGTACCGAACAGGCACACCCAGCACGTTCGGACCACCAAAAGTACCCATAACTTTCGAGAAAGTCATGATGAAACCCGACAACAAGGCAGGTATGACCAGCGGAAAGGTAATTTTGCCCAGGATGCGCGCACGGCTGGCACCTGCTATCTCTCCGGCTTCCTCCAGGCTCGAGTCAATTGACATTAAAGCAGCCGAGACAAACAGGTAAAAGAAAGTATAGTAATGTAACCCGCTGCTGATAATAATTGGGACAGGGCCATACGCCAACCAATCCGGAGGCGGAGTTCCTGTCCAAAACATCAACATCCCAGGAATACCACCTGTAGTTCCATTGTTAAACATCACTTTCCATGCCATCGCAATAGTCCAGGAGGGCATGATATAAGGAATCACTGCGAGAACATTGATTAAATTGCGAGCAGGGAGATCGGTGCGAATGACCAGCCAGGCCAATGACCCACCGATGGTGAAGGCAAGAAAAGTCGCACCTAATGAAATCGTTAATGAATGCAGCAAAGGCTCGTAGGTCATTACCTCGGCGATCTTGCTGGTGAGCATCCTGGCCCAATGAAAAATAGTATATTCCCCGACCACTGCGCCTGGGGCATATCTTATGTCATTATCAGAGTAGGTTATGGTGGTCATGAGCATGCGATAAAGCGGGATAATGACCATGTAAAACATCAACACCAACATGATCAACGCTAAAAACACTTGAGGGCTGGTCAGCCAGCGGAAAAATCGCCGGGTTTTGGCGAGAAATCGCTGCCCAATAGTTTGCGGAGCCAGTGCGCTATTTTCCATGTGCTACTCCTGAATGCACCTTACTTTAGAATTTATTTGAGCCATTGGTAATTTTTAGGCGTTCACGCAATTGATCTAACTTGTCCAGGTTAACAGTAACTGTTTCCTGGTGCTTCGTAGCAATCTCCAGAAGCAAAGTGTTAATGATCGTCATTGGCACGACAAGAGAATGGAAAGCCGAGACCGGCCCTCTTTTCGCAGAAAGGACAATCTCAACCTTCTCGCTAACAATGGAACCTAATGTATCAGTCAATAAGATCGCCGGGCAGTTCACCTCCCTGGCATAATCTAAAATGATTTGCAGCGCAGGATTAATGTCAAAAAAGCCGATTGTGAATAGAAGGTCGCGATCAGTCATCAGAAGTAAAGGTTCCAGAATTTCACGACCAGCGGTGGTAAGGGGAATGACCTGTTTACCGAAGCGGGTGAGGCGCAAGTTCAAAAGATGTACCAGAGAGATCGAAGGACCGGTTCCAAACACATAGATGCGTTCACTTGCGATCATGCGATCTACAGCGCGATGTAAAGCCGACCGGTCTACCGATTGGAGAGCTTCAGTGAGGTAATCGATTTCCGAAATGGTAACTTTCTCGAAAATATCCCCCGCTTCCCGTAAATCGTCCAGACGATTACGCAGCCTGGTCGAATGGCTGACGCGCCGCCGAAAATTTTCCTGGAGGACTTCACGCATGGCAGGAAAACTGTCAAAACCCAGCTTGCGCGCGAAACGAACCAGGGTAGCTTCGCTCAACCCCAGCCTTTTCGACAACTCACCCACGGATAGGAAGGCGAACTCATCCTGGTTTTTCCGCAGGTAATTCGCAATTTGCTTTTCACCCTTGGTGAATTGTCCATACTTTTCACTGACGATTTGGTTAAAATCCGGTGAACTCATGACAAATCCATTTTTTTCAAAATAAGGAAATGGTAGCTGTTGGTTTCAAATTTTTATTTAATGAAATTTATCTTTCATTTGCAATATTACATTACTTCAAAAAAATTAGCAAGTCTTTTTTTACCGCAACGTGCTTTTGGTTGTGTCCAGAATGCCTGCGATTTCTGGTGACACCCAAAGGGATGAATTGGTGGTATCCACTACCATTTCGCAGACCTCCATCAATGGGATGTAGATATCTTGAGCTCGTAGAAATTGTGTGCGAAAAAACCTGTTGCGGAAGTATGCCGGATCGTATTTTTTACGGTAATCGATATCGCGCTTCCACTTTCTCTTGAGACGGATTGGGTCATCCGTAAGGTAAACCACCTTCAATCCCATCAGCCCGGCAATTTCTTGAATCTGAAACGGAAAATTACCTTCCATAAAGATGATATCTGCGGGTTCTATCTCCAAGGGGGTACAACCGGCGCGTAAATACCCATCCGGATCATGACTGGAGGTGGCATTGACGAAATCATACCTCGGAATTAAAACTTTCCTGTTTTGCAGGATTCCTTCAAGACTGCGTATCATCATCTCAAAATGGGTCGAATCCTTTCCCATTTTTTTATCTTCACGCAAGTCGCGATCGAGCAGGAAATTATCCACCTCGATCGTGCTGACCTTCCTCCCCGTAAAACCTAATTCGCTTTGTAAACGTTCGGTGATTTCAGTCTTTCCTGCTGCCGTCGGTCCGGCGATTGTGACCAATACCGGCGTACCCAGGACTTCGATTAGCAGCTTAATATGCTCGATGAATGCCCGGTCGATGTCTGAATTCGCCTCCATGAATTCTTTATAGCCGATCTCTGGCAAACTCTCCAGTCGGGCCTGCTTTTTTTCGAATGAAATATACGGTTTCCCGCCAAAATGAGCCAGGATATTTTCTGTATAATATTTTGTTCGAGGCAGGAAACAAAAGCTCCGGATATCAAAATAAAACAAATTCTTGATCCACTCGCGACTATATTCCCTCTCGACCAGACCTGCAAAAAGCGTTTGTGTCAGGCTGGTGATGTTCTTGTCCAGGATAATCCTATCGCCATCTCGGGGTTTCAACTGGATGCTTTCATAAAACTCCCTGCTGCTGATCTGTTGTTCGATCTTTTCTGCACCAACAAGCCTGACCGAGCTCCACCCCCTATCAGGCAGCAAGTTTTCCAGAGCGTAACGAAATTCAACCGGATGCATATCTGCAATACCCGGAAAGTCACCCTTCATTAACTCAAATATAGCATTGGAAAAGGTATCGGGACTGTTTAGCCTGCTTGTTCCTGCCATGATTATTCTTTCACGGTTGACCTAGAATTTTACGAATTTCAGGAGTCACCCAGATCGCCGCTCCAGTCGTATCCACTGCCATATCGCATACTTCCATCTGAGGCAGGTAAGCGATCTGGGCCATGATGAATTGTTCCTTGAAAAAGCGGTTACGAAAATAGGTGGGATCATATTTCTTCCGGTAATCGACATCGCGTTTCCATTTACGCTTCAAACGGATGGGATCATCGGTCAGGTATACTACTTTTAATGCCGATCAGGTGCACAATTTCTTCCAATAGAAATGGAAAGTTACCTTCCATGAAGATAATATCAGCTGGATGAATAATTACAGGCATGCCCCCGGCTTTTAATTGACCGGTAAGGTCATGACTCGAGGTCGCATATACGAAATCGTAACGTGGAATACTGATGGTCTGCCCACGGGTAATGTCTTCAAGCGCCTGCTTCAAGAGCTCGAAGTGTAGGGCTTCCTTTCCTTCAGAGTGAATACCCTTTGCCTCACGATAATCCCGATCAGTCAAAAAATTGTCCAGCTCGATGGAAGTAACTTTTTTCCCAGCTTGCACCAGGGTGGTTTTCAAACATTCGACGATTTCTGTCTTTCCCGCAGCAGTCGGGCCAGCAATGGCAATTAGAATGGGAAGCCCATGGGCATTGATTAGTTTAAAAATGCTATCCATAAAGAACGCATCGACTTCGGTATTCGCCTCTTTGAAGGCCTTATAACCAATGTCTTGCATTTGCCCAAAATTCCGCTGCTTCGGCTCAAAATTAACCAGGGGTGTTCCGCCAAAATGCGCCAGTATCTGCTCTGTAAAATAACGTGTTCGATGTAGAAAATAAAAGCCCCGGACGTCAAAATAAAAATTTTGGCGAATCCAATCCGGCGGATACTCTCCTTTAACCAGACCGACAAAAAGCATCTGCGTCAGCCGCATACACTCCTGGTCCATGACCAGGCGGTCACCCACCCTGGGCTTGATTTGAATCCGGTCATAGAAGTCGCGGCTGTTGACACGCCGGGCGATTTCTTCTCGCCCCTCGAGGACCACCGATTCCCAACCGTTTTTTGGAACCAGCTCATCCAAACCGTAGCGGAATTCGTAAAGTTCCAGCTCAGCGATTCCTTCCTGGAGGGACTTCATTTTTTCATACAAAGCTTCAGAGAAGGCTTGAAGATCAGGCAAGCTACCTGGACTGTTCATTTCTGATTTATTCTCTCCTGGTCGAATTGCCTGGCAGTACCTGCCGCCTCGCATTGCCTGCCAAGCCCGACCACCATAGCATCATATGCGCGCCGGGTTTTCTCATAATTGCCATCGCGGTCGAGGGCGAATCCTCGTCCCACGCCAGAGACAATCTGCCCCAGCCCGACACTGCCGATCTCTGCTTGAACCATTTCCAGCATCAGGGGAACACTTCCGGGTTCGGTACTCCTCCCGTCAAAGATCATGTGCAGGCAAACTTCACTCAGACCTGCTTCTCTGGCCATCTGCAACACAGCTAACGGGTAGTCAATGGAGCCATGAGAACTTTTCTTTGAGAGCAGACCAATCAAGTGCAGCTTTGAATTCCTGACCTTCACCTGGGCAATCACTCGCCGCAAGACTTCGTTCGAGTAAAAAGTTCCGTTGTGCATTGCCTGGTCCAGGCGGACATCGTCCTGGAGAACCACCCTCCCAGCCCCAATGTTCATATGCCCCGCTTCGGAATTTCCAGGTTTTCCTTCTTGTAAACCCACTACCTTACCGGATGCTTGCAGTTGAGACCAGGAATAATGAGAGAGTAATTCATCCCAGGCAGGCGTTTTTGCAAGAAAAATCGGATTCCGATCATCCTGGCTGCCAAGCCCCCATCCATCCAGGATGATCAGCAGGAGGCGCCGCTGGCCTCCCCATTCATGGCCGGGAAGGAGGTTTCGACCGGTCATCAAGGAAGGTGGTTCCAGTCCCATAATTGACAGGATGGTTGGGGTGATATCCGCCAGAATCCCATCTCGTAGGGAGAAGCGGGATTGGGCACGCGGGTCAATAAGCACAAAGGGTACCCGGTTCGAGGTATGGGCAACATGGGGCGAGCCGTCAGAATGCGCCATTTCCTCCAGGTTGCCGTGATCGGCAGTTACAATAACAGCATAATCCGCTGCCAGGGCCGCTTGTACGGTTTTTCCTAAATACTCATCCACAACCTCTGCGCATTTAACCTTCGCTGCCGGATTCGAGGTATGCCCGATCACATCGCCATTCGCAAAGTTCACCACCACCAGGTCATACTGGTTGTGGATCGCGTGGACAACCTGCTGGGCGACCTGTGGCAGGCTCAGCTCAGGAACCTGGTCATAAGGAAGCCCTTTCGGGGAGGGTACACAAATAGTCTCCTCGCCGGGGAACCGCTGGTTATTCCATCCGTTCAGAAAGAAGGTGACATGAGCAAACTTCTCAGACTCAGCCAATCGTATCTGCCTGAGTCCTGCCTGGCTGACAACCTCGCCCAGGGTTGCAGCGACTTTCGATGGGGCAAACGCCACCGGTAAATCCTTGAACTTTTCGTGGTACAGGGTCAGAAGCACAAAATCAAGGTGGTGAAAATCACGCCGGTGAAAGTGAGTAAATCCCGGATCTGTGAAGGCTTCCGTCAACTGTATTTCACGCTCACCGCGCCGGCAGCAAAAGACAACCGCATCGCCATCTTCAATCTGTCCCACAGGATTTCCAGCCGTGTCTACCAGAACGACGGGCTCCAGTGCATAATCCGTCTGTCCTTCTTGATACATGGACCGGACTATTTCGGCGAACGGACTTCTACCAGGCAGCCTGTTACTTTCCATTTCCAGGTTCTCTTATGCCTTTGGCCGTGATGGAAACATTTCCAGCAGTTCGCTCAACTCATGGATGATCCGGTCAGGTTTGACATCCTCCCTGGGTGGCTCCTTCTTAATCGTCTCCGGTTCCAACAAGATGATGGACATTCCAAAGCCAGCAGCCTGAGTGCCCTCGACGTCCCTGACCAGGTTGTCCCCAACATAAACGCACCTCGCCGGATCCACGCCAATCCTGCGAGCCGCCTCCCAATATATTTCCGGATTTGGCTTACGGATCCCAAGCTTTGAAGATAAGACCACGGTCTTAAAATATTCAGTCAGGTGATCGGCTTCCAGCCAGTCTGGAATCTCCGTCTCCGTTATAGTATTGGCAATGAGTCCCAGCAGGTAACCACGGTCGCTGAGCTCCAGAATCACCGAACAAACATCGGAACGCGGCACCCGCCTGCCGTCACAATCACGCCAGAGCCGGGTCAGTTTACCGGAGAGTGGGGCGATCTTTTCCGGTGGGAAATCTGGCAGCATCCATTGTGTCCACATTTCCTGTTCGCTGGCCTCAATCAATTGCTGCTTGGCGCGTTTTCGTAAAACCTGGTAACGAGTTTCCAGATGCTCAAAGAATTCCTCTGGCGACATATTCGTCCCGGTCAGCTTTACCATCTGCCTCCTGGCATTTGCCATGAAGCCCTCATCTTTTATTACAATTCGAAGCGTATTGCCCACATCCAGCAAAATCGCCTCGATATCAGAAACACGGACCTTCATGTGAACCCAACCTCCCACCAGGATTTCAAAAAAAATTTTAATGAAAATTTAGTTTCATTTGTCTGAATAATACAACAGATTTGTTTTTTTTGCAAGGAAACATTCATAAAAGGATTGACTTTTATGGAGACTGCAAGTAGACTTGGCATATCTTTGCACACGTGTGCACTATCTGCATATGCCATCAACTACCATTAAAGATATAGCCAGACTGACCGGCGTGAACCATTCCACCGTTTCTCGCGCCTTACACGGAAGCCCGTTGATTTCAACGGAAACATCCGAGCGCATCCGGCTTGCGGCGCAGGAATTGGGATACCAGCCCAGCGCAGCCGCACGCAGCTTGAAAACTCGCAGCACAGGCGCTCTTGGGGTTGTGGTCAGCCAGATTGATGATCCGTTTTTTGGTGAAGTCTTACAGGGTGTAGAAGATACTGCCCAGTCAAACGGATACAGTCTTTTCATCGCAGCCTCACAGCACGACCAGGATCGCCAGCAGGCAATCGTCCGGGTGATGCGCGAACACCGGGTCGATGGATTAATCATTTGTTCGACTGCCTTTGACGCGGTTCAGAACAGGCAGTTCCTGGAAAATGGCATCCCCATCGTCGTAGTCAACAACCAGGCGGAGAAAGATTATAAATACTCCATTTACCACGACGATGTGGACGGCAGCCGCCAGCTTACCCGGCATCTGCTTGGGTTGGGGCACCGAAAAATAGCTTACCTGGGTAACTCTTTTTCCGGACGTACCACACTCGACCGGCTGGCAGGAGTTGTGCATGAATTGAGAGCCGCCGGGATCGATATCCCAGAAGAATACCTCCTCCAGGCGCCCGGAGGAGGACCTGAGGAAGGTCTAAAGGCTGTTGAGCGCCTGCTCGCCATTCCACAGCTTCCAACCGCGGTAATCTGCTTCAACGATATGCTGGCCATCGGTGCACTCCAGGGCCTGCAACAGGCAGGCTTTCAGGTACCCAGGGATTTCTCAGTGACCGGCTTCGACAATATCAGCATGTCAGCATTTACACTGCCTCCGCTGACCACCTTCGACCAGCCGAAGCGATTTATTGGCGCCGAAGCCGCTCGCTTGATCCTGGGTTTACTAGGTGCTGGTGATATTCCAACTCCTGCAGAGGAACCCCGGATCCAGATTCTCAAAGGTCAGCTCCTGGTGCGCAGCTCAACTGCTTGCCCACGAATCTGATCTAAGAAAACCAGAAGGTAAACAAACCCATGAAACTCACTACCTCCAACCTGCTGCTTGCCCCCCGCTCCCTGATCATTTCTGATGATGTGGAGTACGCGCTGGCAATAACGACAGCCGGGAAGAGGCTGGCGCTGTCAGGCCCAGCAGGGTCAACCATCCTGGCAGGTTTCGAGGGCGAGACCATTGGGCTGGACGGTCAGACCTTGATGCTTTGCCCACTCACCCCGCACAATGCAGCTGCCCTGCGCCAGCAGCTCCCCATATTGCAACCCGGTCTGTTAGGCCTGCAAACATCCGCCGGCATGGGCGACCGCCTCGGTCTGGCAACACCGGGACATGCGCGCGCCGCCCGGATCTTCGAAGGCAGCATTGCCCCAATCTTTACCCAACAATCTATCCGTGAAATGGCACGTACCCGGCGCAGCCCCCAGCAGGTGATGGATGACGCAACCTGGGGTATTTTCGAAGAGGGCTGGCGCTTGCCCCATGGTGCGGATGCCGATCATCTTAAGACAACCGCCGATATCGATGCCTGCCTGGCATGCGGCTTCACCTTCTTCACCATCGATCCAGGCGCTTATGTGGATGGCCGAGCTGAAACCGCTGGCTTGAGCGAGCTGCGCGAGCTGGTTGAGGCTCTTCCAGGACAGATGGATATCAAAGCCTCGGGGTTGCTTGAAAAATCCTTTAACTTCGAAGGGCTGCGCCTGACCTTTAACGAAGCCAGCCTGCTCCAAGCTGCCGTCAAGTATGGGAAGGCAGTCCACCACGTGGCCCAAATGTACTACCACCTCCAACAGGCTGCCGGGGACCGTCCTTTTGAGCTGGAAGTCTCGGTCGATGAGACCGAACAACCCACCTCCCATATCGAGCATGTGTATATCGCCTCCGAGTTGATACGGCTGGGAGTGCAGTGGGTCAGCCTGGCGCCGCGTTACGTTGGGCGTTTCGAAAAAGGTGTGGACTATCTGGGGGACCTGGCAGCCTTCGAAGCCGACTTCGCCGGTCACGCAGCCATCGCCCGCCAGTTCGGACCCTATAAGTTAAGCTTGCATTCAGGCTCAGACAAGTTCAGCATTTACCCGATCACTGCGCGCCTGGCGCAAGGGCTTGTCCACCTTAAGACAGCCGGCACCAGCTACCTGGAAGCACTGCGCACCATCGCCAACCTCGATCCTGACTTCTTTGCCGAGATATATACTTTCGCCCGCGAGCACTATACCACCGACCGCCACAGCTATCACGTTTCAGCAGAACTGGAACGGGCTCCACTACCTGCATCTGTGAGTGATTGGCCTGGCTTACTCGAACAATTCGACGCCCGCGAAATCCTCCATGTCACCTTCGGCTCAGTGCTGACCGAGCAAAACTCTTCTGGGAATTGGCACTTTTTCGACCGCTTCATGAACCTGCTGCATGCCAACCCAGAGTCTTATGCCAGGAACCTGGAGAAACATTTTATCCGGCACCTCGAACCCTTCTCAAAGAAATATTAAGACAGGAGAAAAAAATGGAAAAGATGAAAGCACTCGTTTTTAAAGACGTTGGTAGGCTTGTTCTTGAAGAAAGACCCATACCTCAGGTTAAGAATCCGGATGACGTCGTCGTTAAAGTCAGCCGGGTTGGCATCTGCGGTTCCGACGTTAAAATCATGGAAGGTAAGCACCATTTCAAGCCTGACACGGTCCTCGGTCACGAATTTTGTGGCGAGGTGGTCGAGGTCGGCAGCTATGTCCAGTACGTTCACCTGGGTGACCGCGTGGCCATTGACAACAACATCCGCTGTGGCTTTTGCTCATTCTGCCGCATGGGGTTGACCAGTCAATGTGTTGAGATCAAGAAAAACGCCATCGGGGTGATGCGTGATGGTGGTTATGCCGAATACTGCCTGGTGCCAGAAAAGCAGTGCTACGTCCTGCCGCCCGAAATCGGCGATGTGCTCGGATCGCAGGTCGAAACCCTGGCAACGGTCGTCAACGGCATGAACCAGCTTCAGATGCTGCCCTACGATTACGTCCTCATCATCGGTTTCGGTCCCATCGGCTACCTGTTTGCCCAGTTCGCAAAAAATATCGCCGCCAAAGTTGCGGTGACCGAGATCGACCCATTCCGCATCAGTGTTGCCAAGGAATGCGGCCTGACGGTTTGGAACCCCCATGAGGTGGATATTGAGAAGGCCATCACCGACTTTACTTACGGACGTAAAGCAGACATTGTCGTCGAAGCTACTGGCAACGCCCTGGAGCAGGCACTGAAGTGTGTGACTCCCGGAGGCAAGGTGTTGCCCTTCGGAATGGATTCATCTATAATCGCCAGCGTCGTGCCCAATGAAATCACGCGTTGGGCGACGAAAATCCTGGGACTGTATCTTGGGCAGAATACCATGGTGCCGTCGATCCGGATTTTCCAGGAGAACCGTTTGAACATGAAGCCTTTCTTCACCAGGGAAATTCCCCTGGAAGAAGGTGTGGAAGCCTTTGGCATGCTTGGGTTGAATCCGCACACCCTGGAGCACCAGCCCAAAAGTGCCATGAAAATTGTGATGAGGATGCCCTCCAGTATATAAGAGAGTCGACCATGACAAGAAAAATCAACATCGCGGTGATCGGTACTGGGCGCATGGGCAGTGTGCACGTGCGCAACCTGTCACGGCAGATCCCAGGTGCAAGCCTGGTTGCCATCTGCGATATCCGCCTGGACGTTGCCAGGGCAGTCGCTGACGAATGTGGCATCAAGCGGGTAGTTGAAGATTACCAAGAGCTGCTGCTTGACCCGCAAATCGAAGCCATCCTGATCGCCACCAGCACAGACACCCACGCTGCCATCATCAAGGACGCAGCCCAGGCTGGTAAACACATCCTTTGTGAAAAACCCCTGGCGCTGGAGCTGGATAAGATTGACGCAGCCCTGGAAGTTGTAAATCAGGCCGGTGTAAAGCTTCAAGTAGGCTTTAACCGGCGTTTCGATAAGAGCTTCCGCCGGGTGCGCGAAATCGTGGCATCAGGAGAAATCGGCCGCCCGTGTATCCTGCGCATCACCAACCGCGACCCGGATTTTCCGGCAATGGAATTCATGCGGGTCTCGGGTGGGATGTTCCTGGATATGACCATCCACGATTTTGACATGGCGCGTTACCAGGTCGGTGAGGTTGATGAAGTCTACGCAACCGGTGGTGTGCTTCTCAAGCCGGAATTGGAAGAATTCGGCGATGTAGATACGAACGTGGTCACCCTCAAATTCTCCAACGGTGCTGTTGGCGCCATCGACAACAGCCGGCGGGCAGTTTATGGTTACGACCAACGCCTGGAAGTCTTCTGCTCGAACGGCACAGCCATGGCAAACAACGAAGCGGAAACCACCATCGTCAAAGGCAATGCAGATGGCATGCTATTCGCAAAACCGCCCAGGTTTTTCATGCAGCGGTATGCCCCGTGCTACATCGACGAAGTCGTCCAGTTCATTGACTGCATACGTGACGACCTGCCAACCCCCACGACAGGAACAGATGGGCGCGCCGCGGTGGTGCTCGGATACGCAGCCTGGAAATCGCTGCGCGAGAACCGCCCGGTGAAAGTCAGCGAGATCGGCTAACGAACAGAGCTTACTTTGAAAGCACCTCACCAGCCCACCGAAGAACAGTATGTTACGGACGAAGTCGTAACGGACTTCGTCCGCACGGACCTCGTCCGCTGCATCCGCTGTGGCCTGTGCCTGGCCGTCTGCCCGACGTACCGCGAGCACCTGAGCGAAACGGCTTCGCCGCGTGGGCGGGTTGCCCTGGCGCGTAAAGGGCTGGAAGGCGAACTGGAGCTCAATCCAAACCTCTTCGAACAAATGTACGCTTGCTTCGATTGCATGGCCTGCGATGCAATCTGCCCGGTCGGCATTCGGCCCGCGGAGCTGGTCCTGGAGATGCGCAACCTGCAGGAGCAACGCCAGCCAGCCGGTTGGAAGCAGGCGCTTTTCGGAAACCTGGTCGCCAGGCCTGGCCGATTGGAAACTGCCACCTGGCCTCTGCGTCTTTACGAGAAGCTGGGCATCCGCCGCCTGGTGTATGCCCTGGGTTTGCATAGCGACGCATTTTATCGCCGCCTGCTGCCGGCAAAACTGCCGCGACCTGGAGGCCATGCTCCCGCACCTGCCGCAGCGCCCCCTGCGCCAGGTTTTAGCGGAAGAGATCCCAGCCAACGGCGAAACCCGCTACCGGGTCGGTTTCTTCCTGGGCTGCGCCCAGAGCCTTTTGTTTTCGGAAGAGAGCGCAGCCACAGTGCGCGTGCTGGCTCGTAATGGTTGCAACGTCATCACGCCCAAAGACAGCGTCTGCTGCGGCATGCCCGCCTTGGGTTACGGACGCCTGGACCTGGTGCAAGCCCAGGCGCGCCAGAATATCGAGCTGTTCGAAAAAACGGGCGTCGAAACGATCATAACCGACTGCGCCACCTGCGGCTCTACCCTCAAAGATTACGGTCGCCTGCTGGCGGATGATTCCAACTGGGCAGGCAGAGCCTCAGCCTTCAGCGCCCGTGTGCAAGATATCAGCGAGTTCCTGATGTCCATCCCCCTCGAGAAACCACAAGGCCGGGTTGAAGGCCGCGTAACCTATCACGATCCCTGCCACCTGCGGCGCGCTCAGGACGTCTGGAAACAGCCACGGGCGCTGCTGCAGATGATCGACGGCCTGGAGTTTGTTGAGATGGCTGAGGCTGACTGGTGCTGCGGTTCCGCCGGCAGCCAGCTCATCACCCATTACGAAACCTCTCTCAAGGTGCTCCAACGCAAGACCGACAACGTCGCAGCCAGTCAAGCCGAATACCTCGCCTCCGGCTGTCCCGGCTGCCAGATGCAGCTCAACGTTGGCGTACGCCGCGCCGGGCTGGATGTGCAGGTCGTCCATCCCGTAACCTTGCTGGACCAGGCATACCATGGATAAACAGCTTCTCAATCAGCTTACCCACATTCTCGGCAGGGAGGGTGTGTTAACGACACCCGAAGACCTGGCGGTTTACGGTTACGATGGCACTTTCGAGGATCATCGTCCGGATGTAGTTGTCCTGCCGCGCACCACCGAACAGGTCAGCCAGGTTGTGCAGGTTGCGGCGAATAGCCACACCCCGCTGGTCACCCGCGGCATGGGCTCAGGCCTGGCAGCGGCTTCGGTGCCCTTCCAGGGCGGGATCGTGCTCTCGATGACGCGCATGAACCGTCTCCTGGAAATCGACCCGGTCAACTCGACCGCCCACGTCGAAGCTGGCATCGTGACCGCCGATTTGCAAGCTGCGGTCGAAAAAATCGGACTTTTTTACCCCCCCGACCCCTCCAGCATCCGCCACTCGACCATCGGGGGCAACATCGCTTGCAACGCCGGTGGGCCGCGTTGCCTGAAATACGGGGTTACGGGCAATTATGTGCTGGGATTGACGGTCGTCCTGGCGGATGGGCGCATCCTGCGCCTGGGTGGAAAGCTGATCAAGGACGTGGTTGGCTACGACCTGATCGCCCTGTTCACCGGCTCAGAAGGCACCCTGGGTGTGATCACCGAAGCCCTGCTGCGCCTGACGGCCAGGCCGAAGGCCGTGCGCACTGCCCTGGTTGAGTTCACCAGCCTGGAAGACGCCTCGCACACGGTCAACGCAGTCCTTTCCGCAGGCATCGTCCCGGCCACCCTGGAATTAATGGATGAAACTGCCATCGCCTGCATCGAAGAAGCCATGCACCTGGGTTTACCGCTGGATGTTGAAGCGATGCTGCTGGTTGAGGCGGATGGGATGGACGAGACTGGGGTCATCGCTGAAATCGAAGCGATCGCCGGAGTCTGCTCGCAGAATGGGGCGCGCCAGATAAAGGTGGCCAAAACCGAGGCCGAACGCACGCAGCTGTGGCAGGCGCGCCGGTCCGTTTCACCCTCCCTGGCGCGGCGTGCACCGAACAAACTCGGGGAGGACATTACCGTGCCGCGCAGTGCCATCCCGGAAGCCGTGCGCCGGCTCAAAGCCATCGGTGTGAAATACGGCCTGCCGCTGGTCGTCTTCGGCCACGCTGGCGATGGCAACTTGCACCCCAACATCTTGTTTGATAAGCGCGATCCCGAGCAATGGGCAAAAGTCGAAAAAATGGTTGCAGAAGAGTTTGCCCTGGCCCTCGAGCTGGGCGGGACGCTCTCGGGAGAGCATGGCGTGGGAGCCTTGAAACGACCCTACATGCCGCAAGCCCTCGGACCGGTGTCGTTAGAGATTCAAAAACGTATCAAGGCTGCACTGGATCCATTGAATATTCTCAACCCTGGGAAGGTATTCCCAGATTAAAGACATTACGTCTAATTTTTCTGTAGAAACGCTTTGCGTTTCTACGATATTCATACAAAGGAGAAAAAATGTCAGACCATAACACACCTCAAGGATTTCTCGCCACTGACCAACCCGACCTGTTCTTCGAAGATAATGAAGTCGGACGGTTGAAGAAGGAGGTCTGGGAAGCCAGCGACGCCCAGATCGACGCCATCCTGACCGATTACGGCATTCCCTCCCCCGTCGAGTGGGGCAAGCCGGGATCGTACATCCAGACGACCACGCGCTGGCAGGTGGAAGCCAACCGCAAGAAAAACGACGTGGTCTTCATCCCGGTTGGCTGCACCGAGCTGCATGGCCAGCATCTTCCCAGCGCCGCCGACACCCTGTACGTCAGCGCCATCTGCGAGGGCGTGCGCCGCTTCACCGCCAAACGCGGCGCGCCGGTCAACCTGGCCCTGCCCCCGCTGATGTACGGCGGTCACCCCTACCACCACATGGGCATGCCCGGAACCGTTATCGTTCGCGAGCACGTGGTGCGCGAGATGATGATCGACGTCATGCTCGGTCTGTGGAACGACGGCTTTCGCAAGCAGCTCATTATCAACAACCACGGCCAGTTATGGATGCTCGAATCGGCAGTCCAGGAGTTTGTCAAGCGCTACCAGCTCCCTGGCGTTTTCCGCGTCATCGACTGGCACCGCGGCGTGCGCGAATTCTTCCGCCCGGTCGAGCGCGGGGGTCAGATGGGCACCAACTTTGTCCATGCTGACGAGTCGGAAACCTCGCTCAGCCTGCTGCTGCACCCCGAGATGGTTGACATGAACTACGCCGTGGACACCGAAGGCAAAAGCTACCTGCCGGACGGGCACTTCGATAAATCGGTTGATCCGTTCGGACGCCCGAGCCGCTGGTCGGAAGGTGAGGGTCACTTCGCCATCGAGATTGCAGCCACCCCCGAAGGTGTGGTTGGCAAGGCAAAATCCGGCGACGCCCAGAAAGCAAAACGCCCGATGGCTGCCATTTTGAAATACCTGACCCTGTGGAACGACCACGTGCTGGCAGCCTTCCCGCCCGGGAAAGTCCCGCCAGTGGAAGAGGTCACCTTGCGCAGCGAAGCGGAGATGGAAGCCTACCTGCGAGAGCCGCTGAGTAAAGGCTGGAAGCCAGTCTACGGCATCCCGCGTATTGGCCAGGGTACTGAAGTCTAAAAAACCTTGAAACACAAAGATCACGAAGGATTCACGAAGAAGCACGAAGGTTTTTATTTTTAAAAGCTTCGTAAATCTTTGTACTTGCTTGGTGTACTTTGTGTTAGTTCTTTTACCAGGAGTCCTCAAATGAGCAAAATGCAAGGTGTAACACTGATCGCTGATTGGGAACCGAAGCCGGGCTTTAAGCTGGGAGCGAAAGATATCGAAGGCCGCCAGACGTACCTTGGTAGCCAGGTCTGGCGCCATCCGAAACTGGAAATCCGGGAATACAACATTCCCGTTCCCGGACCTGAGGAGGTCTTGATGGAAGTCAAAGCCTGCGGCATCTGTGGCTCGGATGTCCACATGGCACAGGCTGACGACGATGGCTACATTTACTACCCCGGGCTGACGGGCTTTCCCTCAATTCTCGGGCATGAATTCTCCGGCGTGGTTGTCGAAGCGGGAAAAAACGCCCGCGATAAACGCACCAATAAACCTTTCAAGGGCGGTGAAGCCGTCACCTCCGAAGAGATGCTCTGGTGCGGGCAGTGCAAACCCTGCGCCGACGGCCAGCCCAACCACTGCGAGCAGCTCGATGAAGTCGGTTTCAACGTCAACGGCGCCTATACGAAGTACATCGTCCTGCCGGCACGCACGATCTGGAGCCTGGAGCCACTGCGCCAGAACTACCAGGAGGAGGACCTTTTTATCGCCGGCAGCCTGGTTGAGCCTACTTCAGTCGCCTACAATGCCGTCATCGAACGCGGCGGTGGCATCCGCCCTGGCGACCGGGTCGTCATCCTGGGTGCGGGACCGGTCGGCATCGCAGCTTGCGCCATCCTCAAGCGGGCGGGTGCCTCGCAGGTGATCGTATCCGAGACACAGCAGAACCGCGCCGAGATGGCACTCAAACTCGGCGCCGATTACCACGTCAACCCGGCAAAAGAAGACTTTGCCGAGCGCGTCCTCGAGATCACCCACGGCATGGGTGCTGACCTGTTCATGGAAGCCACCGGCCTGCCAGCGATCGTCTACCCCGGCATCGAGCGCGTCATCTGGGAAGGCAGGACGCTCAACAGTACAGTGGTTGTCACTGCCCGAGCCGAAGCCAAGATGCCTGTCACCGGCGAAGTACTGCAGGTGCGGCGCGCTCGCATCATCGGCGCCCAGGGACATTCTGGTCACGGCAACTTCCCACCGCGTCATCGAGTGCATGGCCACCGGCATGGACATGACCCGTATGAGCACCAAGAAGATCAGCCTGGAAGAACTTCCCGAGAACGTCCTCAAGCTGCAGACCGATCGCTCGGAATGCAAGATCACGTATATCGCCAGATAACGACCCTGGAGAGGCGGGTCAACCTGTAGGGGCGGGTCTTCCAAAATGGAATGATTCCATTCCCATAATAAAAAGACCCGCCCTTACGAATAAATCACATGAAACTTTCCATTGTTCTATCCACCCAACTTGCCCAGTTCCAGGCGGCCACCTTTAAAGGGGACCTGGACACCAACCTGACGCGCATCGCCGGCCTTGGTTACGACGGAGTCGAGCTGGCAATTCGCGACCCCCGCCTGGTCGACGTGGAGAAGTTGGTACAGGCTATCCAGGAACGGGGTTTACAAGTGCCCGCCATCGGAACCGGGCAGGCCTGGGGCGAGGAAGGTCTCTCCTTCACCGATCCCGATCCTGCCATCCGCCAGCAGGCGATTGAACGCATCCAGTCTCATTTCCCGTTGGCTGCCCGCTTTGGCGCCTTAGTCATCATCGGGCTGGTGCGCGGCATCGTCAAGCCAGGGGTGGAACTCTCAACAAGCCATGGACTGGCTGGTGGAGGCTCTGCGTGAATGCTGCCGCGCCGCCCAGCCCTTCGGGGTGCGCCTGGCCCTGGAACCGATCAACCGTTACGAGACCAGCCTGATCAACAACATCGATCAGGGCATAGAATTGGTTGAGCGTATCGAAATGGAAAACTTCGGCTTGCTGCTCGACACCTTCCACATGAACATCGAGGAATCACAGATCGAGGACAGCATCCACCAGTGTGGAGAGCGCATCTTTCATTTCCACGTGGCAGATTCCAACCGCTGGTATCCCGGCGCTGGGCACCTGGACTTCAAATCGATCCTGGCAGCCCTGGCAGCGACGGGCTTCCGGGGCTGGGTTTCGGGCGAGTTCCTGCCCAGGCCGGATGCACAGACCGCGGCAAGAGAGGGGATTCGTTTTTTACGAGGGTTGGAAATTTCCTAATCGCTTTTCCCGGGCAGCAGGAACACCAGCGGCAGCGCCAGGAAAGCGAGCCCGGCGCTGGCAGCAAAGACCGGGCGCATGCCGAACCGGTCAAAAAGGACACCCACCAGTACCACAACCAGTGAGCGGATCACAAAACCAGAAGCCATGTAGACCCCGTTCGCCAGGGAGCGCTCCTGGTGGAACTGCTTTTGCACCAGCGCCAGGAATGCCGGGTTGGCACTGAAAGCCAGCAAACCTGCGCAGGCCAGCATGGGCAGCTGCCAGACTGGGGGGACCACCAGGAACAACAAAGAAAATGCCGGCATGGTGATCGTAGCCACAATCACAACAGACTTCTGCCCAACCTGGTCGCTCAGCCAGCTGCTTGTTAACACCCCTATTGTGCCGGCAACCTGCACCAAGGAAAACGCAGCCCCTGCCACCACCAGCGAGTAGCCTTCCGAGGTCAAGAAGGTAGGCAAGAAATTGATCAGGTTGGCATTCAGAAAAGATGTAAGAAAGATGTACCCCATGATCGGCAGCATCAGTGACCGCATCTGCAGGATTACGGTTTTCACCGGCGTTTGTCCGGTCTCCCGAGGGGGGACAACGGTATTCAACCCTCGAAAACGCAGGTAGAGCAAAACCGAACAAGCCAATCCAAAAACGATCAACCAGGGTAGGCCCGCCATTCCCAGCGCAGCCGTGATGGATACGGCCAGCAGCGGTCCGATGGCATATCCCAATTCCCCGCCGACCATGAATAAACCCATGCCCCGTCCCAGTTTCCTGCCCGACCTGGCAGCTGCGATAACGGGAGCAATCGAATGAAAACCAGCCGTCGAAAAGCCGGCGCCGATCATCAACAGCGCCAGCCAGCCATACGAGGGGGCAAAACCGGTGACAGTAATGAAAATGGCTGAAACAGCCGGTGCCAGGATCAGCAGCCAGCGCAGGTTTCTGCGGTCAGCCCGGTGCCCGATCAACGGCTGGGAAAGCGATGGAAGCTGCAGGAATAAGGTAAAAAAACCTGCCTGGGTGTTACTCAGGGACAGGTTCTCCATTAAAATTGGCTGGATGGCCGGGACGATGGCAAAAAAAGCGTCGTTGGTCCCGTGGGCGACCGCAACTGCGGCGACGTCTGCGGGATGGAATTTTTGATCTTCCAATACTGGCGCGCTGAGGGTGGTTTGGCTGGCATCAAGGGTGGACAATGTCCCAGTATTATACCCCGCCTTATTCAGAACCATTTCCTGGCGCTTCTGATACCAGGAACCGTTGATTTTCACCATGTCACATCCGGTGAGGAGATAACCCGATTCCCTAAGCCTGCGACCAGAAACGCTCCAGATTCTCTTTGATCTCCTGGTTACTCTGGACGACCTGGTATCCTCGCCAGTGCGCGGGGAATAAATGACGGTAACGTCCATGGGTAAAACGCTCATCAATCAATACAATAATCCCTCGATCTGTCTCCGTGCGAATCACCCGGCCGGTTGCCTGTAGCACCCGGTTGAAACCCGGATACTGGTAAGCATAAGCAAAACCACTGGCATTCTGGCGATCAAAATAATCTTTGATCAAATCTCTTTCCAGGCCCACCTGCGGAATCCCCACGCCAACAACCACGGCGCCGACAAGCCGTTCCCCGACCAGGTCAATCCCTTCACCAAAAATCCCACCCATAACCGCAAACCCGACCAGCGTTTCCTGATTGTTGGACGAAAACTGGCTCAGGAAGGCCTCGCGCTCCGCCTCCGTCATGGCTCGATCCTGGACGAGGAGCTGCCTCTCCGGCAAGCTTTCTTTGAGCAGGTCAAGCACTGCTTCCAGATAGGCGTAAGACGGGAAAAAGACCAGGTAATTCCCCACGTGCGCCGTGCAGATCGTTTCAATCACCGAGGCTATGGCCGCATAGGAATCAGCCCGCTGCGTGTACCGGGTGGCGATGCCGTTATAAATCAGCAGGCGGACATTCTCCACAGGAAAAGGGGATGGGAAGATCCGCCTGGGATGCTCCGCGGCCCCGGTCAACAGCTTCATAAAATAATCCATTGGCAGCAGTGTCGCCGAAAAAAAGACCGTGGACTGGCTCCGGTCCAGCGGGGCCGCCAGCATGGGGGCTGGATCGAGGCAGAATAATTTTGTTTTCAAATCCGCCTGGCCCTGGCGCTCGAAGTAAGACACGTAGCAGGGGTTAAAATATTCGGCCGTGCGCAGGTAGTTGCTGCATTCGAAATAAAAATCCACCAGTTTTTGCCTGAATTCTGCAGCCTGGTTCAGGACCAGCCAGTCTTCCGCTGCCTGGCAGAACTCCCGGATGATCTTTAGCAAATTCGCCGGAGGCTCGTACTCAACCAATGCTTCCTTGCCTTCTGCCTGGCAAGTTTTGCGAACCTCCAACAAGAAAGTATTGATCGCCTTCAACTTTTGAACCAACCCGGGTAAATGTGGTTTCAGCGTGCGCTGGAGGTCCAGCACCGTTTTTTTATCCAGCTCAGCAGAATACATCTCCCGGGCCCTGTCAGGGAGGTTGTGCGCTTCATCGACCAAAAAAATATAGGGTTCGGTATGGAAGTCAAAAAAGCGGTGCAGGTAGACGCGCGGGTCAAACGCATAATTGTAATCGCAGATGATGCAGTCCATCCATAAGGCAAGATCCAGGGAAAACTCAAACGGGCAGACCTGGTACCGACGGGCAACCTCTTCGATCACCGGACGGGTGAAAGCCTGGTACTGATCGATTTCCTCCAGTGCTTTTTTTACCTTTCCAAAATAATCACGGGCAAACACACACACTTCCGGGTCGCAGTTGACGGGCGGGCAAAAACAAATCTTCTCCTTGGCCGTCAGGGTCACGCTCTTTAACTGCACTCCGCCCTGGCGCATATCCTCCAGTGCTTTTTCGGCGACCAGGCGTCCGGATGTTTTGGCGGTCAAGAAAAAGATCCTGGCTGCCAGCCCCTGTCCCAGGGCCTTAACCGCCGGGAAAAGCGTGGCGATGGTCTTCCCCACCCCCGTAGGCGATTGAACGTACAGGCGGTCATTCGCCCGGATGGCTTTGTAAACTGCCACCGCCATTTCACGTTGGCCAGGGCGATATTCGGCGTAAGGGAAATTATGCTGGAGGATCGATTGTTCGCGGCTGGCCTGCCATCCATGAACCTTCCGAAACCAGGTCAGGTAGGGCGTGACCAGGTCGTCGAAAAAGGTCTGCAGCTCAGCCAGTGTAAAATGGCGCACAAACGTTTTTTCATTCTGCGGGCCCGGTTCGCCGCCGTCCAGGTGGTAATACGTCAGGTGGATGCAGATCGCGTTTAAATTCTGCTGCCGGGCAACCATAAAGGCATAGACCTGCGCCTGCGCCCAATGCAGCCGGTCATAATCTTCCCCCACCCGGTCCAGGCTCAGGGTGACTGTCTTGATCTCCTCGATGATCACCGGATCCGCGGCCAGATACAGGCCATCGATCCTGCCGCGCACTTCCAAGGGCGGGTCAGCGCCCTCAACCCACCAGTTAATCTCTACTTCGGTCTGGTAGCCTTCAGGACGGGAACGCTGCACCCGCTTATGACCCTGGGTGCCGAGTTGGGCGCGATCGCGCCTTTGAAACCCACCCGGGGTCAGATCTCCAGCCTGCAGCACAAATTCCACCAGGCTGCGGACGGAGACGATATGAGGTTGGCGAACTTCAACTTCAGGAACAGCATCGGTGCCCATTTTCACCTTGGATTTTAATATGGGCTGAGTAAGCAAGTTCCCCAGGCCGGCCTGTAAGCCGCATTCTGTAAGCAGGCCTCACAGCCTGCCCGGCGGCCATCTATCTGGGACGCAGGTCTCCCCGCGCCTCTAGCAGCCTACCCGGCGCAACGGCAGAGCCCGGGAACGAGCAGCTCCCGGCCCTCCCCCGAAGGTTTGGGCGCCGCGCCTGTTTGGCCTTGCTCCTGCCGGTGGTTGCCTGGCCGCGCCCATTGCTGAGCGCGCCGGTGGTCTCTTGAACAAATGCAGAGCATTTGCCACACATGCGAAGCATGTGCCACCACCTTTTCACCCTTACCTGATCTTCCCTGAATCAGGAAGCCATCGGCGGTATGTCTCTGTGGCCCGATCCGCGAGGTTACCCCCGCCCGGGAGTTACCCGGCAGCACGCTCTGTGGAGTACGGACTTTCCTCTGCGCTAACGCAAGCGTCGGCGCAGCGACCACCCGGCCGGCCTGGGAAATTCATCATACTATTGATAATAAATGGAGTCAATTGGTTATCGGAATTGTTTTTCCATCTCATTCAAGCCTGACCAGATTCCCGGATTGTGCCCAGATGAATTCACCAAGTTCGGCGGGCATGCAGTTTCGGGCATATCCCTCTCGCAGGCTGGCTTCCAGCTCATCCGAATAAAAAAGGCAATCTCCTTTACCCCAGGCAATCGATGCAGTTTTCTGTAATGGGATCTGCTTGATTTCCGTGGAGGCGCGCATGGCATGCATGCACTGGAGCTGCGGCAGTGCAGCCGGAAGACCGCATAAAATGGGACCACCGCCGCGCACCGCTTTCACCGCCTGCCAGAGCTTATCTGAACTCATCCGAGTATGGATCGCCATATTCCGTTGTGCGGCCATCCCGAAAACGCGCCTGGATGCCTGCTCCGTTGCTGCGATCGTACTCAACCACTGCGTCCTCAAACTCCAGGTGGAACAGCGGACCGTACTCATTGCGCACCGGGTGGGCGGTATAAAACAGCAGTTCAACCCCGCCAGGGCAATTGTCATAGGCTACATGGCAACGTACGCAAGCCGCATCAAAATTCTCAATCCGATTTACCCGGTAGCATTCCGCCTGCACATCCAATGGCTGGGCGCTGCTCGTATACCTGTCACCCAGCAGGTAAAACAGGTTGTGCAGGTAGTGGGCGGTGGCGTTATGCACCGGGCTGTCGAAGATCCAGGCGCCTCTGTCGCTGCGGATCCTGCCCGCCCAGTCATTGCGCTGGAAATAGGAAACTGCCCGCGGCCACAGCACCAGGCTTTTGAAGCGTTTCGGTCGCCCAAATGCGCCGTCCAGGATATTCTTTTTCAGCTCTTGAATGGCGCGCGCATACGACCACTGGTAGCCGATTGCCACAAACCTGCCGGCATGTTTCTCAGCCTCCAGCATCTGGTCGTATTCCTCCAGGGTGGCGCAGACTGGCTTTTCACACAGCACATGGGCGCCATTTTGCAGCGCCAGCAGCGTCATCGGGGCGTGCAGGTGAATTGCCGTGGAGATCACCACCAGGTCTGCTTTTTCGTAGCCTGAAGAAATCCGCCAGGTCCGCGTACACCATGATGCCGGCCTGGCGAAATTTCTCCTGGTTTCCGCTGCGCTCTGCGTACGGATCGATGCCGGCAACCAGGCGCGCCCCATGCTCCGCAGCGCCTTCCAGCAACATCCGGGCATAAATATTTCCATAACCACCCATACCCACCAGCACAACCGACACCTCGTTCATACTTGCCTCCTAATTTCATGAATATTGCCTCTTGACAAGGATTCAATATCGCATAGAATTGACGGAATTACTTATACCTGTTTATACAAGTTTACACCTGTCCTTTTAATGAACTTCTTCAGCCTCTCCCTTCAGCCTCGTCCTTAGCATCCTGGTTCTTGTTATCAAGAACCAGACTTTAGCACGGGCGGTTGTTAGGACGAGACCAAGAAGATAGACTGAATTCACCAAACTACAACCAGATCAAAGCTTACAGCCGCCCGAGAACCGGGCGGTTTTTATTTTACCAAGAGGTGACATGCGCTCAGATCAGATTCGAAAAGGAATTGAAAGAGCTCCACACCGCGCCCTGCTGAAAGCTACCGGCGTCACCGATAGCGACATGGAAAAGCCCTTCATCGCCATCGTCAATTCTTATGTCGATATCGTTCCCGGGCATGTTCACCTGCAGGAATTTGGCCGGCTGGTCAAAGACGCCGTGCGCGCTCGCCGGCGGTGTGCCCTTCGAATTCAACACCATCGGCGTGGACGACGGCATCGCCATGGGGCACGGCGGGATGAAATATTCCCTGCCCTCGCGCGAATTGATCGCCGACTGCGTCGAAACCATGATCGAAGCCCACCAGTTTGACGGCATGGTCTGCATCCCCAACTGCGACAAGATCGTCCCGGGCATGTTGATGGCAGCCATGCGGGTGAACATCCCGGCCATTTTTGTCTCCGGTGGACCGATGGCGGCCGGCCGCACGCCCGAAGGCCAGGTTGTCGACCTGATCTCGGTCTTCGAAGGCGTGGGCGCCTACCAGGCGGGCAAGATCGACGCCGAGCGGCTGAAAATGCTCGAAGACAACGCCTGCCCCTCCTGCGGCTCGTGCTCGGGCATGTTCACCGCCAACAGCATGAACTGCCTGATGGAAGCCCTGGGCATGGCCCTGCCCTACAACGGCACCGCCCTGGCCAAAACTCCGGAACGCGAAGCCCTGGCCCGCCGGGCCGCAGGCCAGATCTTGAACCTGGTCGAACAGCAACCTGACCCCGCGCCAGATCGTCACCGCCGAAGCCCTCGACGATGCCTTTGCCCTGGACATGGCCATGGGCGGCTCGACCAACACCGTCCTGCACGCCCTGGCCATCGCCAACGAAGCCGGGATCGACTATTCGCTCGAGCGCATCAACGCTGTCGCCAGCCCGCGTGCCGCACCTGTGCAAGGTCAGTCCGTCCGGCCACTGGCACATGGAAGATGTCCACCGCGCCGGCGGGCGTTCCCGCCATTCTCAATGAAGTCTGGTCCAGGCACGGCTGCTCCACCTCGACCGCCCCACCGTCACCGGCATGCAGCTTGCGCGAAGCCTTTGTCCGGGGCGTCCATCCAGGATGATGAGGTCATCCGCACCGGTGACAATCGCCCACTCCGCCACCGGAGGTCTGGCCGTCCTCTTCGGCAACCTGGCCCCCAACGGCGCGGTGGTCAAGACCGGCGGCGTTGCTCCGGGCATGCGACTTTCCGCGGTCCCGCCCGTATCTTCGAATTCGCAGGACGATGCCATGCACGGCATCATGGCAGGCCAGGTACAAGCCGGCGATGTGGTCGTCATTCGCTACGAAGGCCCACGCGGCGGTCCCGGGATGCAGGAAATGCTCAGCCCCACCAGCGCCATCATGGGCATGGGACTGGGCGACAAAGTCGCCCTGATCACCGACGGGCGCTTCTCAGGCGGCACGCGCGGCGCCTGCATCGGCCACGTCTCCCCCGAAGCGGCTGCCGGCGGGCCGATTGCCGCCCTGCAGCCCGGCGACATGATCGACATCGACCTGGAGCAGCGCCGCTGAACGTCCGACCTATCAGAAGGCGAAATCGCACCGGCGCCTCGCCGCCCTGCCGCCTTTCCAGCCGCGCACCACCAGCCGCTGGCTGCGTCGCTATGCCTATTTTGTCACCAGCGCCGACACCGGTGCAGTACTCGCCGACTTTCCCGCTAACGTGGGCCTAACCGTCTAGAGACATTTAATGTTAAAAGGAGAAGAATGAACTATACCGGTGCTCAAATTTTGTGGGAATGCCTGCTGCGTGAAGGGGTGGAAGTCGTCTTTGGCTATCCTGGCGGGGCAAACCTGCCGCATTTACGACGCTATGCTCGATTATCCGATCCGCCACGTCTTGCCGCGCCACGAGCAAGGTGCCGCCCACATGGCAGATGGTTATGCCCGCGCCAGCGGCAAAGTCGGCGTGGCCATGGCCACCTCCGGACCCGGCGCAACCAACCTGGTCACCGGAATCGCCACCGCCATGATGGACTCCATCCCCGTAGTCTTCATCACCGGGCAGGTCAACAGCAAATACATCGGCTACGATGCCTTCCAGGAAACCGACGTGACCGGCATCACCCTGCCCATCACCAAGCACAACTACCTGGTCACAGACGCCCACGAGCTGAATCACGTAATCCGCGAGGCCTTTTACATCGCCAGCACCGGTCGCCCCGGGCCGGTCCTGGTCGACATCTCCAAAGACGCTCAGCAGGCTTCGATCCCATGGGAGTATGATGACAGCCCCATCCGCATGCCGGGATACCGTCCGGACCACAAACCGGTCAGTAAAGACATCGAGCAGGCCCTCGAAATGATGCAAGCCGCCAAAAGCCCGTTATCCTGGCCGGTCACGGGGTGCTGCAATCCGACGCCATGGTTGAATTACTCGAATTTGCCGAGACCACGCAAACCCCTGTCGCATCAACCCTGCTGGGCATCGGCTGCTTCCCGGCCAGCCACCCTCTGAACCTGGGGATGATGGGCATGCACGGCGAAGCCTGGGTCAACCATGCCATCCAGGAAGCCGATCTGCTCCTGGCGTTGGGAATGCGTTTCGACGATCGCGTCACCGGCAACCTGAAGACCTACGCTCCTGACGCCAAAAAAATCCATTTCGAAATCGATGCCTCCGAGATCAACAAGAACGTCAGGGTCGACCTCGCCCTGATTGGCGATCTACGCCGAACCTGCAGCAGCTCCTGCCGCACCTGGAGCCCCAAGACCGCCCCGACTGGCTGGCGCGCATCGACGAACACCGCGGCGATTCTGCCGTGCGCGACATCCAAAACCTGCCCGACAACGGTCATCTCTACGCCGCCCACGTGATCAACGATCTGTGGCGCGCCACCGAGGGCAACGCCCTGATTGTCACCGACGTCGGACAGCACCAAATGTGGACGGCGCAATACTACCACTCAACCGCCCTGATATGTGGCTCACCTCCGGCGGCCTGGGCACGATGGGCTTTGGCCTGCCGGCCGCCATCGGCGCCAAGATCGCCTGTCCGGAAAATGAAGTCTGGGTCATCGCCGGCGACGGCGGCTTCCAGATGACCATGTCCGAGCTGTCAACTGCCGCGCAGGAAGACGTCAAGGTCAACGTCGCCATCATCAACAACGGCTACCTGGGCATGGTGCGCCAGTGGCAGGAATTCTTCTACGACAAACGCTACGCGGCCACCCCCATGCGCAGCCCGGATTTCGTCAAGATTGCCGAGGCCCACGGTTTGACCGGCCTGCGCGTCACCCGGCGCGCCGATGTCGATGCCGGCCATCCGCCAGGCTCAGGAAACCGAAGGGACTGTCGTCATCGATTTCCGCGTCGAACAGGAAGACGCGGTCTACCCGATGGTGCCAGCGGCGCCGACCTGCATGAAATGATCCGCCGCCCAAAGCCCAGCGTGCTCGTGGAAACCGCTGAAGATGAGATTTAACATTTTACAGGAGAAAAATAAATGCAGCATACCCTGGTCGCTCTCGTAGAAGATAAACCCGGTGTCTTGAACCGGGTCGCCTCGCTCTTCCGCCGGCGCGCCTTCAACATCGACTCGCTGACCGTCGGGCACACCGACCAGCCCGGGGTCTCGCGCATGACCATCGGCGTGACCGGCGACGACTTCCAGATCGAACGCCTGATGGCTTACCTGTACAAGCTGGTCAACGTCATCCAGGTCGAAGACCTGTCCAAAGTCCCCAGGGTGACCCGCGACCTGGCGATGATCAAGGTCAACGCCAACGCCGAAAACCGCACCCATATCATGCAGATCGTCGATGTCTTTCGCGCGCGGATCGTTGACGTGACCAACAACTCGTTCATCATCGAAATCACCGGCGATGAGGAGAAAATCGAGGGCTTGCTCGATGTCCTGCGACCGTTCGGCATTATCGAGATGGTGCGCACCGGGATGGTCAGCATGGCACGCGGCCTGAACGCCAATCCAGCTTTCAGCTCAAACGGTCATCATGCTCAGGAAATTATCAATTAAATAATTGGAGAAGAAAGCATGGCAAAAATACAATTCGCCGGGTTCGAGGAAGAAGTTGTCACCCGGGAGGAATTTCCCCTGGAAAAAGCGCGCCAGGTGCTGCAAGATGAGGTGGTTGCGGTCTTGGGCTACGGTGTTCAGGGTCCCGCCCAGGCGCTGAACCTGCGTGAGAACGGCATCCGGGTGATCGTCGGACAGAACCCCAACAGCAAGTCCTGGGAAAAAGCCCTCCAAGATGGCTGGAAACCGGGCGAAACCCTCTTCACCCTCGAAGAAGCTGCCGAACGCGGCACGGTCATCCAATACCTGGTCTCGGATGCCGGGCAGAAGCTGATGTGGCCGAAGATCCAGCCACATCTGAAACCCGGAGACGCCCTTTACTTCTCCCACGGATTTTCCGTGGTTTACCGGGAGCAGACCGGTGTCATCCCGCCGGCTTACGTCGACGTCATCCTGGTCGCTCCCAAGGGCTCCGGGCGCAGCGTGCGCCTGAACTTCCTGAACGGCTCCGGCATCAACTCATCCTTTGCCATCGAACAGGATTACACCGGCCGGGCTCGCGAGCGCACCCTGGCGCTGGGCATCGCCATTGGCTCTGGCTACCTCTTTCCGACCACCTTCAAGCACGAAGTGTACAGCGACCTGACCGGCGAACGCGGCGTCTTAATGGGTGCCCTGGCGGGCATGATGGAAGCCCAATACGCCACCCTGCGCAACCACGGTCACTCGCCCTCCGAGGCCTTCAACGAGACGGTCGAAGAGCTGACCCAAAGCCTGATCCGCCTGGTTGCCGAAAACGGCATGGACTGGATGTACGCCAACTGCTCGACGACCGCCCAGCGCGGCGCCCTGGATTGGCGGCACGAGTTCCGCCAGGCGGTCGAGCCAGTTTTCGAGCGCCTTTACCAGAGCGTCGCCAGCGGTGAGGAGACGCGCATCGTCCTGGAAGCCAACAGCGCCCCCGATTACAAAGCCCGCCTGACCGCTGAGCTGGACGAAATGGGCAAATCCGAAATCTGGCAGACCGGGAAAGTGGTGCGCTCCTTGAGACCCGAAAACTGGCAGACACCGAAATAACAGGAGGAACAGCGGATGGAAGTCCAACCAAACAACTTCGTACGCATCTTTGACACCACCCTGCGCGACGGCGAGCAATCTCCCGGCGCCACGATGACGAGCGCCGAAAAGTTGGAGGTTGCCCGATCCCTGGCGCGCCTGGGCATCGACGTGATCGAGGCCGGTTTTCCCGCCGCCTCTCCCGACGACCTGGAGGCCGTCCGGCGAGTTGCCGTCGAAGTCGGCCGCTCCAGCGACGGCGGCCAGCCGCCCATCATCTGCGGCCTGGCGCGCGCCACTCGCGGCGACATCGAGAAATGCTGGGAAGCCGTCCAACCTGCCTCTCGCCCGCGCATCCACACCTTCCTGGCGACTTCTGACATCCACATGCAGTACAAGCTCAAGATGACGCCTCGAGCAGGTCATCGAGCGCGTGCGCGAGATGGTCGCTTTCGCCCGCAGCCTGTGCGAGGACGTCGAATTCAGCCCAGAAGACGCCGGGCGCAGCGATCCACAATTCCTGTACCAGGTCCTGGCAGAAGCCATCCAGGCCGGCGCGACCACCCTGAACATCCCCGATACTGTAGGCTACACCCTGCCGGACGAGTTCGGCGCACTGATCGCCGGCATCCGCCAGAACACGCCCGGGATCGAAAACTGCATCATTTCCGTCCACTGCCACAACGACCTGGGCCTGGCCACCGCCAACACCCTGGCCGGCATCACCGCTGGCGCCCGCCAGGCCGAGGTCACCATCAACGGCATCGGCGAGCGCGCCGGCAACACCGCCCTCGAAGAAGTGGTCATGGCCCTGCAGACGCGCCGCCCGATCTACGGTCTGCAAACCGGCATCGATACGACCCAGATCAACCGCATCAGCAAGCTGGTCAGCAACTACACCGGCATCTCCGTCCAGCCTAACAAAGCCATCGTCGGTGCAAACGCCTTCGCCCACGAGGCCGGCATCCACCAGGACGGCATGCTCAAAAACAGCCTGACCTACGAGATCATGAGGCCCGAAATGGTGGGCGCCAGCCAGAGCAAGCTGGTCCTGGGCAAGCATTCCGGCCGGCACGCCTTGATAACCCGCCTGCAGTCCTTAGGGTTTGCCTTGAACGAGACCGAACTCGACCAAATCTTCGGACGTTTCAAAGCCCTGGCGGACCGGAAAAAGACGATCACCGACGCCGACCTGGAAGCGCTCATCTCTGACGAGCTCTACCAGCCGCGCGAGTTCTTCACCCTCGATGGCCTGCAAGTCACCTGCGGTACCATGGGCATGCCCACTGCATCAGTGCGCCTACGGGATACGCTTGGCAATGTTCATATCCATGCCTGCGTGGGCACCGGACCTGTGGACGCCTCGTTCAAAGCAGTCGATGCTATCGTCCAGGCGCCTAACACCTTACAGGAATTCGTCGTGCACGCGGTCACCGAAGGCATCGATGCCCTGGGTGAGGTCACGGTGCGAATCGAGAGCAATCCCACCGGCTCCAGCGAATTCCAGGCTCAGGAACGCACCCACTCGCAAACCGAAAACGAAGCTCCGCGTACTTTCGGTGGATATGGAGCCGACACCGATATTGTCGTCGCCAGCCTCAAGGCATACCTGGCCGCCATCAACAAGCTGCTGGTTGCCATCGGCCGTTACGGACCGGTCGAGGTTCCTGCAATTGCCTCCGTGGCTGCCGATTAACTAGATTTTGGGCCAGTTAATTCAACATTAAGGAGAAAAAAAATGAATCCCCCAACCGCCAATACCCAATTCTTCAACCAGTTCGAACGCTCCCCAGAAGCCTTCCCCAATACGCTTATCTTTCCGGAGGCCTGGGATTTGAGCGAGTTTCTCAACGGCGCCATCCGCCCGGAACCCGTTGGCAAAACCGAATCCGTTTCCGGAACGTTGAATGACAAAACCTTTCACGTTGTTTGACAGGATTTGGAGCGATCACCTGGTCGGTAACGATCAGGGCACTGTCGGCCGCGATCGCGGCCGAGAAGGCGCCCCTGCAATCCTGTACATCGACCTGCACCTGGTACATGAGGTGACCTCCCCGCAGGCCTTCGATGGTCTGCGCCAACGCGGGCTGAAAGTGCGCCGCGTTGACCGGACCTTCGCCACCATTGACCATTCCGTGCCCACCCTGGCTGCTCCACAGGGGCGAATGGTTTTCGCGGATAAAGCCGCTCAGGCCCAGGTCAGCCAGCTTGAACGCAACTGCCATGAGTTCGGCGTACCCCTGTTCGACCTGTCCGATGACCGCCAGGGGATCGTCCACGTGATTGGCCCCGAGCTGGGCCTGACCCAGCCCGGCATGACGATCGTCTGCGGCGACAGCCACACCGCCACCCACGGGGCGTTTGGGGCGCTGGCCTTCGGGATCGGTTCCAGCGAGGTCGAGCACGTCCTGGCAACCCAATGCTTGCTGCAGCGACGTTCGCAGCCGTATGAGGTGCGCTTCGAGGGCAGCCTGCAGCCCGCTGTGACCGCCAAGGACATGATCCTGGCGCTGATCGCCCACACCGGCATCGGGGGCGGCACTGGCTGTGTCTTTGAATATACCGGGCAAGCCGTCAGAAGCCTATCGATGGAAGAGCGGATGACCCTTTGCAACATGTCCATCGAGGCGGGCGCCCGTGCCGGCCTGGTTGCCCCGGACGATGTCACTTTCGAATACCTGGCAGGCAGGCCTTTTGCTCCCCATGGGGTGCATTGGGATCAAGCCCTCGCCCGCTGGCGCAGCCTGGCCGCCGGTTCCAGTAGCACTGACTGCGAACGGTCGGTTGTGCTGGACGCCAGCCAGATCGAACCCATGATCACCTACGGCACCAACCCGGGCATGGGCATGCCGGTCACCGGCAGCATCCCCGAGCCACAGGAGGCTTCACACCCAGACCAGCGCCAGGTCCTCGAGAAAGCGCTGGCGTACATGGCGCTTCAGCCAGGCCAGCCACTACTGGGACACCCCGTGGATGTGGTTTTTATTGGCTCCTGTACGAACGGACGCCTTTCAGACCTGCAGCAAGTGGCAAGCCTGTTGAAAGACCGCCGGGTAGCCCCCAACCTGAAAGTGCTGATCGTGCCTGGGTCGCAGCAAGTAAAAAGACAGGCAGAAGCCGCAGGCCTGGACCGCATCTTCAAGGAGGCAGGGGCGGAGTGGCGCGAACCCGGCTGCTCGATGTGCATTGGCATGAACGGCGACCAGCTCCAGCCAGGTCAGTATTGTGTCAGCACCAGCAACCGCAATTTCGAAGGGCGCCAGGGCAAAGGCAGCCGCACCTTCCTTGCCAGCCCCCTGACCGCCGCCGCAGCCGCCCTCAGCGGCAAGATCACCGATCCGCGCACCCTTCTTTAGAAGCAGAGCTTAACCCATGCAACCTTTTACCACCCTTACCTCCACCATCGTTTGCCTGCCCCAGCGCAACATCGATACCGACCAGATTATCCCGGCTCGCTACCTCAAAGGCACCAGCCGGGAGGGGTATGGAGACCATCTCTTCGCGGATTGGCGCTACCGGCCAGATGGCACCCCAGATCCGGCCTTCCCGCTGAACCAGCCCGCCTCCCGCCAGGCGACGTCTGAGGTACAGACGGCTTCTGTATGTCAGGCGCCGCCTGTACTTCAGGCGCAGATCCTGCTGGCAGGCGACAACTTCGGTTGCGGTTCATCGCGCGAGCACGCCGCCTGGGCTTTGCTGGGGTTTGGATTCCGGGCAATCCTTTCCACCTCCTTCGCGGATATTTTTAATAACAACGCTTTGAAGAACGGCTTGCTGCCCGTGCGGGTGGGTGCAGCCGATTACCAGAGACTGCTGGTCATACTCGATAACAATCCCAGTGCTGAGTTCACGATTAACCTGGAAGGACAATGGTTACGGCAGTCCGGTGATCGAGGGATCGACATCGCTTTTCCGATCGATCCATTTGCAAAGGAATGCCTGCTGTCCGGCGTGGACGAGTTAGGCTATCTACTCGCCCAACAGGAACAAATTGCTGCCTACGAGCTGCGCCACAATACCCAAGAGGTGCGCGCATGAAAGTCCGCCTGGCAGTTTTACCCGGTGATGGGATCGGCCCGGAAGTGACCGAAGCCGCCGTCTCCTGCCTGCAGGCCGTCGCCACCCGTTATGGCCACCTGTTCGAATACCAGGAGATGCTCATCGGAGGCTGCGCCATCGACGCAACCGGCGTCCCGCTCCCCACAGCAACCCTACAGGGCTGTCTGCAGGCGGATGCCGTCCTGCTCGGTGCCGTGGGCGGTCCTCAGTGGGAAAAACCTTCCGGCCAGACTCCCCGCCTGTATGTCAGGCGCCGCGCCCGGAGCAGGGATTGCTCGGGCTGCGTAAAGCCCTGGGAGTCTATGCCAACCTGCGACCCGTGCGCCCGCATCCCGCCCTGGCGCATGTCTCCCCATTGAAAGCAGAACGCCTGGCAGGGGTCGACCTCTTGGTAGTGCGCGAGCTGACCGGAGGCCTGTACTTCGGCCAGCCAAAAGGCCGCAGCCATCAGGACGGCCGCCTGCAGGCCGTCGACACCCTGGTCTACCAGGATTTCGAGATCGAGCGAATTCTGGAGATGGCTTTTAAGCTTGCGACAAACCGGCGCCAACATGTGACTTCGGTCGATAAAGCTAACGTTCTCGAAAGCTCTCGCCTGTGGCGTGAGATCGCCCACCAGGTCGGTCAGCGCCATCCCGAGATCAGCCTCGAGCATATGCTGGTTGACACCGCTGCCATGCGCCTGGTCAGCCAACCCGCCAGCTTCGACGTCATCGTCACCGAAAACATGTTCGGCGACATCCTGACCGACGAGGCTGCGGTGTTAGCCGGATCCATGGGCATGCTGCCCTCCGCATCCCTGGGTGGGGAAGGACCCGGCCTGTACGAACCCATCCATGGTTCCGCCCCGGATATTGCCGGAAAAGGCATCGCCAACCCGCTTGGAGCAATCCTCAGCGTGGCGCTGCTCCTACGCTATTCGCTCCACCTGGAAACGGAAGCCCTGGCATTGGAGGCTGCCGTCGACCAGGTTATCTTGCAAAACGCACTCACTGCCGACCTGGGGGGGAACCTCAGCACCCAGCAAGTAACAAAAAACGTTATTCAGCAATTATAGATCTATTTATAAGGAGTCATTAAATGGGTATGGAATCAAGTTTCGTCTGGATGAACGGTGAACTGGTGCCTTATGAAAATGCCACCATTCACTTTAATACCCCCGCCCTGCATTATGGGTTGGCCGTCTTCGAAGGCATCCGTAGCTACGACACGGCCTCCGGCCCGGCCATCTTTCGCTCACGCGAACACGCCGAACGCCTGCTGGCATCCGCCAGGATTTTGGGTTTCCGCGACCTGCCCTGGACCGTCGATGAGCTGATGGAGGCCTTTCGCCTGGTCGTGCGCGCCAACCAGTTCAGCGAATGCTACATCCGCCCGTTGATCTACCTGACCGGCGGCGGATGGAACCTGAACATCGACGCCGGACAGCCTGCACTGGCAATCTCCACCTGGGAATGGAAAAACTACCTGGGTCCTGAGGCCTTAGAAAATGGCATCCGTGCGAACATCGCCTCCTTCACACGCCACCATCCGAACGTGATGATGACCAAGGCGAAAATCTCCGGCAATTACGCCAACAGCGTCCTGGCGCGCACCGAATCGATACGCTTGGGGTTCGAGGAAGCCATCATGCTGGATCCCCAGGGCTACGTCGCCGAATGTACCGGAGAGAACCTCTTCCTGGTACGTAAGGGTAAGATCATCACCCCGCCCATCAGTGCAGTCCTGGAAGGGATCACCCGCGATTCACTGCTCACCCTGGCAAAGGACCTGGGATATAAAATTGTCGAGCAGATGATCTCCCGCGACCAGCTCTATGTCGCCGACGAGGTCTTCGTCTGCGGGACGGCAGCCGAAGTGATTGCCCTGCGCGAAGTCGATTACCGCGTGGTCGGCAGCGGAAAAATGGGACCGGTTACCCGCCATATCCAGGCGGTTTTCCACCAGGCCGTGCGTGGAGAATACGCCCGGTCGGCGGATTGGCTAGACCCGGTTTATTTGCCTAAAACGCAATCTCCCGCTCTTCGTCTGCCGATTGCTGAGCCCGCAGACAGGCCTCAGTAACGGTAAAAATATCGTCTGCGCTCAGCAGCGCCGCCTGCCGGCCATCAACCTGGTCTAAGAAGTCGCTGAACACCTGGCGCTCACAATGGGTTGGGATTTCGCTCTCGCCCGCCTCAGCTTCCTGGATCAGGAACACCCTGCCCTCCCGCACTTCCACCACGCCGCCTGTGCCGACCACGCGCAGGCGGTCGTCGCCGTGGGTCGGAGCTGATTCCGGCCTCAGGTAATCAATGCTGACCGAAGCCAGGATTTCACCTGCCAGCCTGAACTGGCATTGTGCGGACACCTCCAGGGAACCATTGCCGCGGTTGGCTATCCTGGACTGGCTGGCGCGCACGGATTGGAATGACGCCTGGCTGAACCAGTGCACCCAGTCAATGGCATGGCTGCCCACCCAGGGGATTGTCCCGCCGTAGGTCTGGCGCTGGTGGTAATACCCGGGTCGCCAGCCAAGCTTGTAGGATTTCTGGGCGTTCAGTAGGCGCACTTCCCCAATCGCCCCATTTCGCACCAGCTCCCAGGCAGTGTAAAACGCCGGATCGTAGCGCAGTCCCATCATGGCCGAAAGCTGCGCACCGCCGCTGGCATAGAATCCTGCTTTCAATTCCTCTAGCTCCGCCAGCGTGATCGAGACCGGCTTCTCACAGAACACGTGCACGCCCCTTCTGAAGGCCTCCAGGCACATCGGGGTGTGCAGCTCAAACGGTCCGGCGATACATACCACCTCAATATCGGCTTCATCCAGCAGCTGGCGGTAATCTGAAAACAAATGCGGCTCGTGCCCTTCCATTTGACAATACGCTGACAGCCCAGCCGCCTCATCCTCGTCCGAGCCACTGGCAATCGCAGCCAGCTTCACGTGCGGCCTCCGCTTCAGCCCATCAAAGACATACTCCAGGTGGCCGCGATTTCCAATCAAACCAATGTTCATTTTTACCTCCAGGGATATTCTCTTATTATATTATCCAAAGATTGAAATCTCTGGCTCTTAAGAGCACAAAATCCTCCTTCGTGGATTTTCCTTGCCAAAAACGCTGGACAAAATCCCATCTCTCATGTAAAATCGCAAGTCGGTATCAAGCAAGATCACGTTGGAGGAACGCTTTGGCAAATATCAAGTCTCAAATCAAGCGCAATAAACAGAACGAAAAACGCCGCCTGCGCAATCGTGTTTTCGTCGGTCGCGCCCGGACGTACGTGAAGAGCGCCCGCAGCACCGTTGGCTCGGGCAGTGTTGACGACGCCCGCCTGGCGACGCTGGAAGCAATCAGCGAGCTGGACCGCGCCGCACAAAAAGGTGTGATCCACAAAAACAACGCTGCGCGCCGCAAGAGCCGCCTGATGAAACAGCTTCACACGCTTGAAAAACAGGCCTCATAAGTACTGCAATTAATGGTAATAACAACAATGCAAACAGGTGGGTGTGCGGCAGCCCCGCACACCCACCTGTTTAGGTTAAAATAGAAGCTGTCTTCTGACCGTCTGAGGTGATCATGTCTGAAAGCGAACATGGATTGTATTCCGGGCACATTCATAGCCTCGAAACGCAGATCCGCGGCTACTGCCAGGCGCATAACCTGCCCGAGCCTGAGTTTCAGTGGAGCCCACTGCCTTTCAACGGGCAGTGGGGATTGTCGACTTCCTTCTTTCAATTAGCTGCCCGCGAAGCACGCAGCACCCCCGCCCCGGCTGAAGGACGCGCCCCGGTGCCGCAGCGCGCCCAGGAGATCGCCTCCGGGATTGCCCAGGCACTAGGCGCGCCAGCCGGCTTTGAGCGCATCGAAGCTGCCAAAGGCTACCTGAACCTGTTCTTCTCACCTCAGGAGTTCACCCGCAGCGCCGTCGATACCATCATCGAACAGGCTGTTAACTTTGGGCGCGGCACACCAAAAACGGAGCGGGTGATGGTCGAATATGCCCAACCCAACACTCACCACTCCTTCCACATCGGACATGCTCGCAATGCCCTGCTGGGCGAAGTCCTGGCTCGCCTGGTTGAGTTCGCCGGATTTGTAACCATCCGGGCGACTTATCCTGGCGACATCGGCCTGGGTGTGATCACCGTTGTCTGGGCGTATGATAAATTTTTCAAAGGGCAGGAACCGGAAGGCATTCACGAGCGCGGCCAGTGGCTGTTGAAAATTTACGCCGAAGCCACCCGCCTGCTCGAGCCCAGGGAAGGCGAAACTCCGGAGGAAAAAGGCCGGCGAGAGTCCTACGAGGCAGAGCGCCGCGAGATGTACCGCCGCTGGGATGCCGGCGATCCGGAAGTACGTGAGCTATGGCTAAAAACGCGCGCATGGAGCCTGGATGAGCTGCACGAAATCATGAAGATGTTGGACATCCGGATCGACGTCTGGTTCTTCGAGAGCGAGGTTGACGAACCCGCCAAGGCCATCGTTAACGATCTGATCGCCAAAGGCATTGCCGACGATGAGCGACCGGAAGGTCCTGTGATCATTAAAATTGACGAAAAACTCGGCCTGAAAAAAGAAAAATACCGTACCAATGTCCTTCTACGCTCGGACGGCACCACGCTATACCTGACGAAAGACCTGGCCCTGGCCAAAGAAAAGTTTGATCGCTACCACGTAGACCGCTCAGTTTATGTGATCGACGTGCGCCAAAGTCTCTACATGCAGCAGATTTTCAAAATACTCGAGCTTTGGGGCTACAAGCAAGCCGAGAAGTGCATCCACCTGGGGTACGGCTTTGTCAGCCTGCCGGAAGGCGCCATGTCCGCCAGGCGCGGGCGGGTGGTGCTCTTTAAGGACGTCGCCGACGAGGCGGTGCGCAGGGTGCTAGACGTCATCGCTGAAAAAAATCCTGACCTGCCCCAGGAGCAGCGCGCGGTCGTTGCTGCGCAGGTTGGCCTGGGTGCCCTGACTTACTCCATGCTCTCGGTGGACAACAACAAGGACATCGTTTTCGACCTGGACTCTGCTTTGAACTTCGACGGTCACACCGCGCCTTACATCCAAAACGCCTACGTGCGTGCCAACAGCATCCTCAAGAAATCGCCGATCGGTCTGCCTGATTCTGCAGCCTTCGACTATGAGCTGACCAGCCACGAGCTGCAGCTCATCGACCTGCTGACACGTTTCCCGCTGGTCGTGCAGCAGGCGGCCAGCGAGTACCGGCCCCTGGTGATGGCCACCTATGCTTACGACCTCGCCAGCACTTTCCACAGTTTCTACCACGTCGTGCCCGTGCTGCAGTCCGAAAGCCAGGCCGCCCTGCACGGGCGTTTGCGCCTGGTTGCGGCTGCCCGCCAGGTGCTGCAGAACGCGCTGCGCCTGCTGGACATCCAGGCTCCAGACGTGATGTAATCCAATCAATCAAAAAGGAGAAATTCCACCGCATGACCCCGATCCGTACGCTAATCATGGGCGCCGCCGGGCGCGATTTTCACAACTTCAACGTCTGCTACCGCAGCAACCCGGCCTACGAGGTGGTCGCCTTCACGGCGACCCAGATTCCCGATATCGAAGGCCGAACCTACCCGGCTGCACTGGCGGGTCCCCTGTATCCTGCCGGCATCCCGATCCACGCCGAAAGTGAGTTGCTCGAACTGATCCAGGAGAAGCAAGTCGAACAGGTCATCTTCGCCTACAGCGACGTGCCCCATGAATATGTGATGCACAAGGCTTCGATGGTGCTGGCCGCTGGCGCCGATTTCCACCTGATCGGACCGAAAGCCTCCCAAATTAAATCAACGAAACCGGTCATTTCAGTCTGCGCCGTGCGCACCGGCAGTGGCAAGAGCCAGACCACCCGGCGGGTCTCGCTGGTTCTGCGCGCCATGGGTTACAAAGTCGCGGCCATTCGCCATCCCATGCCGTATGGCAACCTGGTTGCCCAGGCCGTCCAGCGCTTCGCGAGCTACAACGACCTGGATAAGCACCAATGCACGATTGAGGAGCGCGAGGAGTATGAGCCGCACCTGGATAACGGCGTCATCGTCTACGCCGGCGTGGATTATGAGAGAATCCTGCGCCAGGCAGAAAGCGAAGTCGACATTATCCTGTGGGATGGTGGGAACAACGACTTCTCGTTTTACGCCTCAGACCTGCAAATTGTGGTCGCCGACCCGCACCGGCCTGGGCACGAAAGCAGCTACCACCCCGGTGAGACAAACGCCCGCATGGCTGATGTCTTCGTGATCAACAAAGTCGACACCGCCAACCCGGAGTCTGTGATCGCCCTGCGCGATAATTTACGGAAGCTAAACCCTTCCGCCGTGCAAATTGAGGCTGCCTCCCCATTGTTTGTCGACGATCCTGCAGCCATTAAGGGCAAGCGCGTGCTCGTTATCGAAGACGGCCCGACCCTGACCCACGGTGAGATGAAGTACGGGGCTGGCTGGGTAGCAGCCCGCCGCTTCGGAGCCTCCGCTATCGTCGATCCGCGCCCCTACGCCGTGGCTTCCATCGCTGATACCTACCAGAAATATCCCAACACCGGGCCGATTCTGCCCGCCATGGGTTATGGTGAAGCCCAGATGCGCGACCTGGAAGCGACCATCGAGCGCGCTGAAGTCGACCTGGTGATCAGCGCCACCCCGATCGACCTGACGCGCATCATCAAGGTCAACAAGCCCATGCAGCGCGTGCGCTACGAACTGCAGGAGATCGGTCAGCCCACGCTCGAGGACCTGCTGAAGAGTCGCTTCGGAAAGTAACCCTGGCAAGTCTCTCTGCAGCGGAGTAAATCCAACAAACATGCCCGAGCTGGTCTGGCCCTCGAAAACACCCCCCGAACCCATTCCGGCAGAGCTGGAGCTGGACAGCATCATCTTTCCCCATGAGGTTCACCCGATCCAGCCGGATCGGGTGAACCACAACCGCCTGATCCTTGGCGACAATCTAGGCGTGCTCTCAGCCCTGCTGCCGGAGTGGGAAGGCCGCATCCAGCTCATATATGCAGATCCGCCGTTCTTCACCAACCGGCGCTTCCCGGCGCGCATCGGTCGCGGCGAGGACTCGCGCCGCCCGCAGGACTGGCAGCTTGCCGAAGGCTACCCGGACGATTGGCCGGACCTGGATGCCTACCTCGACATGCTCTACCCGCGCCTGGCCTTGATGCGGCGCCTGCTCGCCCCCACAGGCAGCCTGTACCTGCACCTGGACTGGCACGCCAGCGCCTACGCCCGCCTGCTGCTGGACGAGCTCTTCGGCAGCGAGCGCCTGCTCAACGAGATCGTTTGGGTATATCACGGCCCTTCCCCGATCCGCAGCGCCTTCAACCGCAAGCACGATACGATCCTGGCGTACACCTGCAGCTCGAAGTACGTCTTCAACGCCGACGCCGTGCGCCAGCCCTATGATCCCAGCACCGTCAAGACCTTTGCGTCTTCGCCCAAGGCAGGCTTTGGGAAAGTCCCCGACCTCAAACGCGGCAAGGTGCCTGAAGACTGGTGGTATTTCCCGGTCGTTGCCCGCCTGCACCGCGAGCGCAGTGGCTACCCGACCCAAAAACCCCAGGCTTTGCTGGAGCGCATCATCCTGGCTTCATCAAACCCGGGCGACACCGTCGCCGATTTCTTCTGCGGCTCGGGAACGACCTGCCTGGCAGCCACCCGCCTTGGAAGGAACTTCATCGGCAGCGACGTCTCCCGGCGGGCTATCCAAACCGCCCACTCACGCCTGGTCCAGCTCGCGGCTGCGCCTTTCAGCCTGGAGCAGCTCAAGCCTGGCAGAATGCACCCCACCCCATCCGAGACGATCGAGATGTTTACCCTGGACGTGGAGCGCCAGCAGGTCTGCCTGGCCGCTGAAGTACCTGCCCGAGATCGAATACTGGGAAATGGATCCCATCCTGGGACGGCCAGGTCTTTCACAGCCACGCCCAGGCTGTGCGGGCGCGTCGTGAACCCCAGGTTCCCGACCGGCTGGATATCCCTCCCCATCCTCCAGGTCTGCCGCTCTGCTTGAGGGCAGTGCATGTTAACGGGGATGTTACACAACAGATCCTGTATCTAGCGATCGTTTTATAGGTGCCTAAACAATTCATTATGATTTTACTCATAGGGACTTCTCGCGAAGAGCGCTCGAAGTGACATTAAATTGTACCTATTCATAGTAGAATTAAATCTATGCTCCCCTCACCGACCGACCTGATTCTGGTGGCTGTCATCAACGACCCTCGCGACCTGGAAATTGCCCGGCTGCTGGGTTGGTACCGCATCCCGCTGCGTTCAGCTCCCAAGGTGGTGGCCGTGGACTACCTGGCTTTTTACCAGACGGCTGCCTTTAAAGAGGAGAAATGGCAGGTGGGATGGATTGCCCCCGTGCAAGGCCACGAGCTGGCAACCCGCCGGGAGCTACTGCGCGACGAGCCAGACCATCCCCACGCCGCCCACGAATATTACAAAATCCAGCTTGGTCCGCTGCAAAGACTGCCCAGGCCGGTGCTGGCGAAGAAGTGGCGCAGGATCACCTTCCTGTACACCACCGGCGAATACCTGCTCCAGGCCGAGACGGTCAACGACCTGGTGGTAAAGACCGAAGAACGTTTGCTGCTCTGGCAGGCCTTGCGCGAGCGCGCCTTTAACAACCAGGCTTACGTGCGCAGCCAGGTGGATTCCCTGGATGAGCTGCCGGGACTGGACCTCGATCCCGCCCTGCTGGCGCTGCTGCTGGGGATCCATGCGCCAGCCGGCGCCAGGCAGGCCGAGAGCGGGCAGAAAGCCGAGTCCACCTGAACCATGTCACCGCCTGAAGAGCCTGGCTCATCCGATCCCAGCAGTAAAACATCCGGCCAACCGCCGGATGCAGCCCAACCGGTCTGGACCTACCGCGGCTACAAGCTGCGCGGCAGTGAGTTCACCACGGCCATGGTGCACATGTTCCGCGCCGAAGTGCAGCGAGCCAACGTCTGGCGGCAGCGCCTGGACACGACCACCAACTGGGCAGTGCTAACGACGGCAGCGGTCCTTACATTTATATTCGGTTCTTCCGAAACCTCCCACCCGATCATCCTCATCGACCTGCTCCTGGTGACCATCTTCCTGGTCATCGAGGCGCGCCGCTACCGCTATTACGAGCTGTGGAGCTACCGGGTGCGCCTGATGGAGACCGATTTCTTCGCCCCCATGCTGGTCCCACCCTTCCATCCCTCGCCAGAATGGGCCGAAGCCCTGGCAGAAAACCTGCTGCACCCAAGCTTCCCGATCTCGATGTGGGAGGCGGTGGGGCGGCGTTTAAGGCGCAACTACCTGGCCATCTACATGATCCTGATGCTGGCCTGGCTGGTACACATCTGGTGGAAACCCGTGACAGCCACCAGCCTGGCGCAGTTCGTGCAAAACGCCGGATTCCAGGCTATCCGCGGTGAGTGGGTGCTGGGGATCGGTCTGGTTTTTTTTGGAAGTTTCGTGTTGATCGCTCTGCTGACGGTGCCTCTGCAAAAGGCTGCTGGTGAGGTTCTACCGCGCTTCCCGGGCGTGGAGGCCTCGGTCGACCTGGCAGACATCGACCTTCCCACGGCCGGCAAGGATCAGCAGTTGCGCGCCTGGTTTCGACCTGTCCGCCGCCGCCAGCAGCTTATGACCTGGATCATCAGCGATCGCTCCAAGGAAGTCAGCGAGCGCATCCTCAAGGATATGCGCCGCGGCGTCACCGCCCTGCCCGGGACCGGCGCCTTTACCGGCCAGGCGCACACTGTTTTGATGTGCGCCTTGACGATCACCGAAGTGCCGCAGCTGCGCAACCTGGTAAACGAGGTCGACCCTGCCGCCTTCGTGATTGTCTCGCCTGCCCAGGAAGTTTTCGGCAGCGGTTTTATGCCTTTGCGTAAAAAAGCATGAGGCGAAGGCGCCCCTTCCGGAGTTACCCATGCCGCTCTTGATCCACTCGGGCACGCTCATCACCGCCAGCGAGACCTTCCAGGCAGACATCCTGATCGAGGGCGAACAAATCACTGCCATCGGTCGGGATTTGCAGCGCCTCCTGCCAGACGAATCCAATACCACCCGTATCGACGCCAGCGGTAAGCTAATCATGCCCGGAGGCGTAGACCCCCACACCCATTTCGACCTGCCCATGTTTGGCACCATTTCCTCTGACGATCATTACACCGGTCACAAAGCCGCCGCCTTCGGAGGCACCACCACCGTCATCGACTTTGTCTCGCTGGATTTTCCCACCCTCGAAGAATCCATCGCAGCCTGGCACGCCAAGGCCTCGCCACTGGCGGCGGTCGATTACGGCTTCCACATGAACCTGACGCGCCTGGACAGCGCCATCGAAGCCGAGATCGCCAGGCTGCCGGGTTGGGGCATCACCAGCCTCAAGGTTTTCACAGCCTACAACAACCGCCTGCGCCTGCACGACGACGAAATCCTGCGAGTCCTGCGCCTCGCTGGTCAAAATGGCATGCTGACCCTGCTGCACGCCGAAAATGGCGACGTCATCGAGCTGCTGACCCAGGAAGCCCTGGCTGCCGGGCACACCGGCCCTGAATGGCATGCCCGCACGCGCCCTGCCTGGGGCGCCGTCGAGGCCAGCCTGCGCGCCATCGCCCTGGCCGCCCAGGCAGGCAGCCCACTCTATATCGTCCATATGAATGCCGCCGGCGAAGTCGACATGCTGGAATACGCCCGCCAGCACGGCCTGCCGGTGATGGGTGAGACCTGCCCGCAGTACCTCTTCCTGACCGACGAGCTCCTCAGCCGCCCGGATGGCGCCAGGTGGGTCTGCTCGCCGCCCCTGCGCCGCCCATCCGACAACGCTCGCCTGTGGCAGGGACTGGCCGGCGGTGTCCTCCAGGTGCTGGCAACCGATCACTGCCCCTTCTTCTTTGACGGCAGGCAGCCAATCCTTTATGAGGGTAAACCGGTTGCCATCCCCGGTAAAGAACTCGGTGCGCAGGACTTTACCCGCATCCCCAACGGCTTGCCTGCTGTCGGTGATCGCCTGCCGATTCTTTGGACCTACGGAGTCGGCACGGGAAAGATCACACCCAACCAGTTCGTGGCACTCACCTCCACCAACCCGGCTAAAATTTTCGGACTCTACCCCCGTAAAGGCACGCTGGCGCCCGGGGCTGACGCCGACCTGGTCATCTGGGATCCCGGCGGCGCCTGACCTATGGCGTGGACCACGCCCAGCACCGCACCGACTACAACCTGTTCGAAGGCTGGGAGCTCGAGGGATACCCAGAGAAGGTTTTCCTGCGCGGCAGGCTGCTGGTCGACGGCGAACGCTGGCTGGGCAAGCCCGGCGAGGGGCAGTTCCTGCAGCGCCGCCCGGGCGAGATTCTGGCCTCGGCCTGACGGACGTCCATCGATGCAAGCAATCCTCACTGTCCTCGTCTACCTGAGTTTTTCCTTGCTGCTCATGGGCATCGCCATGGCGTGGCCGCGCTCTCGCTTCTCCTGGCTGGTCGCAGCCCTGGCTGGCCTGGCAGGTTGGGTCATGCTGCTGCTGTTGTTCCCTGCGCAAGGTGAAGGTGGGACCTCGTACGTTTTTTCCCTGCCGGCATGGTCGCCGCAGTCCAGCATACCCACGGAACTTAGCATCCGGGTCGATGGCGTATCCTGGGCAGTCGCCATGGCCATGACCAGTTTATGCCTGGCAAGCATCCTTTCAGACGCGGCGCGGCCGGGCGAACGACACTGGTCGTCCTGGAGCGGCAGCCTGGCACTCACCGGGCTGGCGGTGCTGGCAGCCATTTCCGGAAGCCCGGTGATCTTACTCCTGGCCTGGACCGCCTTAGACCTGGCTGAAGTCCTGGTGCTGCTGGCGCAGGGCTATGCCAGCCGCAGCAGCGAACCGGTGGTTGTCATTTTCAGCATCCGCCTGATCGGCAGCCTGGTATGCGTGGGAGGGATACTCCAGGCAGCTTCAGCGGGGACTTCACTTTCTTTCGAGCAGATGACTGCCACGAGTGCCCTCTACCTTTTCCTCGGAGCGGGGTTGAGGCTGGGCGTGCAGCCATTCTACCCACCCTTGAGCGATAACTTCCTGGCAGGGCGTTCCTTGCGGACCATCTTCCACCTGGCGCCGGTCGCCGCCTGCCTGGTCGTGATGACGCGGGTTGCCTCGGTCGGGATTGCCGGTCGCGCTGCAGTCGGACTGCTCTTGCTGATTGGGGTCGTAGCTGCCCTCAGTGCCTTTGCCTGGGTCACCTCTTCGCATGGATTCCGCGGTCGGCGCTACTGGAGCATGGGAATGGCCTGCCTGGTTGCAGCCTCCGCCCTGCGCCAGCAGCCACAAGCCAGCCTGGCCTGGAGCCTGGCCCTGCTCCTGCCTGGAGGTTTGCTCCTGTTATCGGATGTCATACGCACCTCCGGGCGCCTGTCTCAAAGCCTGAGGCGGCTGCAATTCGTGTTTGCCGGGATCGGCCTGCTCGGAATCCTGGCCCTGCCCTACACCCCGGCCTGGAATGGCCTCTTTCTGTATGCGGCGCCCTCCACGGCTGCCGTTGAAAGCTCCACAGGATTCATCTCGGGGCTTGCCCTCTATTTCTTCTTCCCGGCAGCCCAGGCCCTGCTGGTAGCCGGCTATGCGAGACATTTCTTGCGCAGTAGCCTGTCCCCAGAGCCTGGCGATGTCCAGCGCTGGGATTGGGCTATATATATCACGGGACTCTTCCTGCTTCCGTTGGTCCAATTCGGACTCCTGGCCTGGATCGGACAGCTCCTGATGGGTCCTGGCTTAAGCCTGCACTGGCCGCTGCTGGTAACAGCCTTCTTCAGCGGATTTGGCCTGGCCTGGTTCCGCTCCCAGGAGCGCAGCAAATACCAGGCAGTCCGCAGAATCGGCGCCGCAATCGTCCGTTTAGCCTCCTTCGGCTGGCTTACCCAGGGAATCGATGCACTTTACCGCCTGGTTAAGCAGGCCACAGGTTTTATTACCCTGATCCTGGAAGGTGAAGGCGGAGTGCTGTGGGCGCTCCTGCTGCTGGTGCTTCTTCTGACCGTCATCTCGGGCGTGGGAATGGAGCCTTAGCCCATGGATTGGAGCTACTGGATCGGCATTTTCACCCTGCCGGCAACCATTTTGATCTCAGTCACCACCCTGGTCCTGATCATCAGCAGCGACTGGCGCCTGAGCCTGTTAGCCCTGGCTTTTCAGTATGTGGGTGTCTTCGTTCTCATCCTGGGGTTCTGGCCGTTCGAAATGGCTGCCGTCAAGCTGGTTGCAGGTTGGATGGCAGCAGCGCTCCTGGGAATGGCCATCTCGAACCTGCCACTGCCGAAAACGCAGGAAGACTCCGACCAGGGGCGCCAGGCCTGGCTGGGCGTCGAGAAGGTTGGCATGACAATCCCGGCAGGCCGCATCGTCTCCCTCCTGGCGACCGGTCTGGTCTGGCTGGTCGTGATCACCTTCGCCCCCCAGGTGATCAACTTCGCACCCGAAGTAGGCTACCTGCAGGCGGTTGCAAGCCTGCTGCTCATCGGGATGGGTTTGCTGCAGCTCGGGTTCTCCAGCCGTCCTTTCCCCTGCATTGTGGCATTGCTGACCCTGCTCTCCGGCACCGAGCTGCTCTACGCCGCAGTTGAGCTTTCCACCCTGGTCGCCGGCTTGCTGGCAGGCGTCACCCTGGCCCTGGCGCTGGTCGGCGCTTACCTGCTGCAGGCGCCTACCATGGAGGAAGAAGCCTGAACGCCCCCCTGATCTGGATCGTCTTCCCGAGCCTGGCTGCGGTTGCCCTTTTCCCCTTCCGAAGATGGCGCCGGGTGAGTACCTTGGTCGGCATCAGCCTGTGCCTGCTGCTGGCCTGGCTTGCCTGGCAGGTGCCCATCCGGCAGGCGATCTACCTGGGACCCTGGCGAGCGCTGGCGGCACTGATCGTCGAAGATACCTTGTTTGTTTTCGGGCGCCAATTTGTACTGAGCGATGCCATGCGCCCGCTCTTGATCATCATTTACCTGACCGTCGCCATGTGGATGGGCGGGGCTTTTGCCGCCAAAGCCGGCAGCTTCTTTGTGCCCCTGGGCTTGTTGATCGCAGCAACCCTGACCGCCACCCTGGCCGTCCGGCCCTTCCTGTATGCCTCCTTGCTGATCGAGCTGGTAGCCCTGGTGTCCGTCCCACTGCTTTCCCCGCCCGGCCAAAAAGTCGGGCGCGGCGTCATCCGCTTCCTGACATACCTGACCCTGGGAATGCCGTTCATCCTGTTTGCCGGCTGGATCCTGGGCCTGGAAACCGTCTTCCCGCTGGATTTCTTTCAAAATGCCGAGGTAGCCAGGGCTGCCTGGATGGCCGCCTTGGGCCTGGCGTTGCTTGCAGGGATTTTCCCCTTCCATACCTGGATCAGTATGATCGCCGAGGAATCCCACCCCTACACCGCGGGGTTTATCTTATTCACCGTGCCGACGGTGATCTCGATCTTCATGCTGCCGTTCCTGGTGGAATTCATCCTGCCCCTGGCGCCGGATTTTGCCTTCGTATCCATGCGCTTCATTGGCGGCCTGATGGTCCTCTTCGGGTCAATCTGGTGCGCTTTCCAGAGCCACCTGGGACGCATGCTGGGGTTTGCCGCCATCAGCGAAATCGGTTACATGGTCCTGGCACTCAGCCTGGGGCCAGGCGCAGAGACTGGCCTGGATTCGCTGTTCCTGCCAGAAGCTATGCCCATCTTCTTCTCCCAGATCCTGGTGCGCGGCGTGGCCATGGCTGTTTGGGCGCTCTCCCTGTCCATCCTGTACAACCAGCGCCGGCCAGTCCGGGGCAGCCTGGAGTTCAAACAGGTGCAGGGAGCTGCCCGCCGGGCGCCCCTGGCAGCCCTGGGCATCGTGCTGGCGCATTTTACCCTGGCTGGACTGCCGCTGCTGGCCGGGTTTCCAGTTCGTTTAGCTCTCTGGCAGTCCCTGGCCGGCCTTTCGCTGCCTTCTGCCATGCTGGCCCTGGTCAGCAGCATGGGCATGGTGATCGCCGGCACGCGCACCCTGGCCGTGCTGGTCACCGGCGAAAACCTGGGAGTCTGGAATTTTTCCGAAACATTCATCCAAAAGGTATTGCTGGTGCTGGGGTTGGGGATGCTCCTCCTGATTGGCTTATTCCCGCAGTGGTTCCTCGGCCCAATCAGCCAGGCCGCCAGCGCATTTATTTTTACGCCATAATTTATTTTAATTTCCATGTATAATCCAAAACGATTCGAATTGGAGCAAAAAAATGGAAATTGAGCAACTGATCAAGCAAGTCGATTGGCTGGATGAAGAACAGCGCAAGGATAAGCTGCGCATAAACGGGCTAGATGAACGCCTGGCTGCCGCCGAGGGCAACATTCCCCCGCTCGTAAAACAGATCAAAGAGTTGAGCAGCGAGCTGACGCGCCTGACGACCCTGATCTCCCGCATGGACACCTTCGATGAGACTCTGATGCAGCAGCGCATCGAGTCCAAGCAGTATTTTGACGAACTGGAGCGCCAGCTCAAGAAGGGCCAGGACGAAAGCGAAAAAGTCAGGCGCGTCGAAATGCGCGCCCTGGAGACCAGCCTGGCTGAGCTGCGCAAGGAGCTCGACCAATTCCCCGAGCTAAAACGCAGCCTGAAGGCGCGCGTCGAAGAAGAAACCCGCCTGAGCCGCCTGATCGACGAAGTACGCACTCGCATCGAAGCCGTGCGCCGCAGCGAGGACGAATACACCCGCACCTACCGCCTGCTTGAGGATGGACGGCGCCAGGATGCCAAGCGCCTGACGGACCTGACCGGCGAGGTAACCGCCCTGCACAAGCGCATGGACGAGCAGCGCGGGCGCACCGAGCTAAACACCAATTCCCTGCGCAAGGTGGAAACTCGCCTCAACGAAATTTCCGTGGTCGAGACCGAACGCCGCCAGGCGCAGGAAACCTTCCTGGAAAGCCAGGCGCTCTCCCAGGCAGAACGCGAACGCCAGTGGAGAGAATGGCAGGCGCGCTTTGACGTGGTCACGTCCCAGGCTGGCGAGGTCGAGAGCACGTTGCAGACCTTGGACGCCACCAACCGCGCCGTCAAGATCACCCAGCAGACGATCGAAGAGCTGGCTCAAAAAGTCGAGCGGCGCATCAACGAGATCAACGAAATCCAGCGCCTGGCAGAGGAGCGCTTCCGCCAGGAGTGGGTGACCTTCCGCGCCGATGACCAGAAGCGCTGGATCAATTACACCCTGACCCTGGACGAGCAGAAAAACGAGACGAACCGCCAGAACGAGCGCTTGACCGAGCAGGTCACGCGCCTCGGCGACGATGTCCAGGTGCTGCAAGACATGGCTCAGAAAATGACGGACGGCATCGAACAGCGCATGCAGTCGCTGCTGGCGCTGACTCACGAGTGGATCTCCAGTCACGAGCGCACCATTGGACGGGGGCGCTAAGCCAGAAATCCCATGCGCGTCATCGGCACCGCAGGTCACGTCGATCATGGTAAATCCACCCTGGTGGAGGCCCTGAGCGGCATCCACCCGGACCGCTTGAAAGAGGAACGCGAGCGCGAGATGACCATCGACCTCGGCTTCGCCTGGCTGAACCTGCCGGGCGGCGAGGAAGTGGGCATCGTGGACGTGCCCGGTCACCGCGACTTCATCGAAAACATGCTGGCCGGGGTGGGCGGCATCGACGCCGTCCTCTTCGTGGTGGCCGCCGATGAAGGCGTGATGCCGCAGACCCGCGAACACCTGGCGATCCTCGACCTCCTGGAGATCACCAGCGGCGTGGTGGCGCTGACCAAGGTCGACCTGGTCGACGACGCCGAATGGCTCGACCTGGTCGAAAGCGACTTGCGCCTGGTGCTGAAGGGCACCGTCCTGGAGAACGCCGTAATCGTGCGCATCTCGGCGCGCCTGCGCCTCGGTCTGCAAGAATTGCTGTCAGCCCTGGAAGCCTGCCTGGCCGGCAAGCCGGCCCGCCCGGATTACGGTCGCCCGCGCCTGCCGGTGGACCGCGCCTTCAGCGTGGCCGGCTTTGGCAGCGTGGTCACCGGCACCCTCAGCGATGGCCAGCTCCGGGTCGGCGACGAGGTCGAGTTTTTACCCGGTGGGCCGCGCGGGCGAGTGCGCGGCCTGCAAACTCACAAGCAGAAAGAGGAGACTGCCGTCCCTGGCAGCCGCACGGCAGTCAACGTATCCGGGGTGGCGCTCGAAGACATCGCCCGCGGCGACGTGCTCGCCCACCCGGGCGATTACGGCCCGACGCGGCGCCTGGACGTGCGCTTCCGCCTGCTGCCCGACGCCAGCGCCCCGTTGCGCCACAACACCGAGGTCAAGTTCTTCCTCGGTGCCGCCGAGATCCTGGCGCGCCTTAGGCTGCTGGGCAGTGAGGAGCTGCTGCCGGGAGAGAGTGGCTGGCTGCAGCTCGAGCTCAGCCAGCCGGCGGTTGCCGTGCGCGGCGACCGTTACATCCTGCGCCGGCCCTCGCCCGGCGAGACCCTGGGCGGCGGCGCCGTCCTCGACCCACACCCAGGCGGTCGCCACAAGCGCTTCGCCAGCGAGGTGCTGAGGCGCATGGAAGCCCTCTCGCACGGCACACCTGCCGAAATCCTGCTGCAGGCGCTGCTGGCAGAGGGCGCTGCCCCGCTCAAGCAAGTCCTGGCTCGCGCCAGCCTGGACGCAGCCTCTGCAGAGCAGGCCATCCAGGAGCTGCGCCAGGCAGGGCAGCTTGTTAATCTTGGCTCAGTCGAAAGCGACCTGGTGATGGCGCGCCCGGCCTGGGAGCGCCTGTCCGGGGAGGCCGTGCAGGCCGTCCGGGACTACCACCGCAGCCAGCCCCTGATGCCCGGCATGCCGCGGCAAGAATTGAAGAGCCGCCTGAAAGACGCCGCCGCAAACCCGCGCCTGTTCAACCTGTTGGTAGAGCGCCTGGTCGAGACCGGGCTGCTGGAAGAAAACGGGCCCTGGGTGCTGCAGCCAGGACATGCCATCCGCTTCACCCCGGCGCAGCAGGCTAAAATCGATGTTCTTACTGAAGAAATTCGAGCTCAATCCGTACAGCCCGCCCTCTATCAAGGAATGCCAGGCGGAGATCGGCGAGGATGTCTACAACGCCCTGCTCGCATTGGGGCATCTGGTCGGCGTTTCCAGCGAGGTCGTATTCCGCCAGCAAGACTATGCGCAAATGGTATCCGAGGTGCGCCGTTTACTGCAGCAGCAAGGAACAATCAGCGCCGCCCAGGTGCGCGACCACTTCAACACCAGCCGCAAGTATGTCCTGGCCTTGCTCGAGCACCTGGACGCCAGCGGCGTCACCGTGCGCGAGGGAGATGTGAGAAGATTAAAGTAATATTTCCTGAAAAAGATGCCTGCGAAGTTCGCAGGCATCTTTTTCGAAAAATAATAATTTAAGGTCTCTTTTGTTGGAGCCTCGGTAAATAAAGGTAGTGCTTCGTTGGCTGCAGCGTAGCCGTCGCTGTTGCCGTGCTGGTGGCAGTGGAAGTCGCCGTGGCGGTCGACGTACTCGTTGAAGCCACAGTACTTGTGGCCGTCGACGTACTCGTTGCCGTCTGAGTCAACGTACTCGTTGCCGTTGCCGTACTGGTCGCCGTGGATGTTTGCGTTGGCGTGGGGGTATCCGTCGCCGTTGAGGGCGGTGTTCCTGTCTGTGTCGGCGTGGACGTGGAAGTCTCCGTAGGCGTGGGCGTATTCGTGGCGGTTGACGTCGATGTGGGCGTCCAGGTTGCCGTGCTGGTCGGAGTCGCTGTACTTGTGACCGTTGGCGTGCGCGTGGCAGTGCTGGTAGCAGTAGGCGTCCGCGTGGTGGTGCTGGTCGCAGTACTGGTTGAAGTTGCAGTATTCGTGACCGTGGCAGTCGGGGTCGCCGTGGCCGGATTTGGCGGTAATGAAACCTTCAAGCTGGTCGCCGGATCGCCAAAAAGCATGTAAGTATCCAGCAGCTCCCGGTGACCGGTTGTATTCGCGTAAAGGTAAAACTTTGCGTATACGGTCGCCGGCCCTAATTTATGCTCGTCGTTGTTGAAGATGGATTCAAACAGACCCGTCTGCAGGATATCATGACCCGAGGCCACACCCTGCCCGGTCGGAGACCAGCTTGCAATCGCGCCTTTTTGATCTGCCCGGACGATCCATTCAGCCAGCGCGGAAGCGTCCGGGTTGATGAAATAACCCTCCCAGCACGTCATCGGCACGATGAAGGGAAGCCGGTCTGTGTTGGTCAGCGAATTGACATCGATTCAACTCGAGAACTTTCTCGGCTGCCCACCACTGGGTCGATCCATGACCGATATAGCTGACCATCAGGCGTCCCTGGTTGATGGCTGATTTAATCGCAGCTTTTGCCGTTGACCCACTCGAATAATTGATCCCTAAATAGATTGTATCGGTGATATAGGAAGGAGGCAACTTGGCGACCATCTGGTCTGACAGGTCGTCGAATTCTCCGCCAGAATCCGCATTATCGGCTGCGAACAAGACTTTCTCATTCCAGTTATCGGCAGGAGCATTGTTCTCATAATTTTTGATTTTGTTCACCATCGCCAGCGCTTCCGTGGTGGAGCGCACGGGCAGGCGGCCGAGATATAAATCGGGCAGGATGTCGCTACCACTGATTGTGACATAACGGTTATCCGCCGCCGTCTCGCCTGACCAGGGATCAAATTCCCCCAGGTAGGGCGGTATATAAACCACACCGCTGTAACCGAGATAATTCAAGAAATCAAAATGACCGTCGCCCATCAGCAGGACATAAGAAGGTGCTGGTGCTGTCCAGTTTGCATAAGCAAAAGCGATGAAATCGCGAATCGCTTCAGGAGAAAAAATCCCGTAGTTAAACTCATCATAAACATCCTGAACATCGACCACCTGGACGCGATAGCCCTGGCCGCGCCGGAAATCGGCCAGGAGATTGGCCTGTTCGATGAAGTTCGGATGACTAATCAGCAGGTAGCCGGCGCTGTTCGAAAGGTCCTTCAAGCTGGAGGGGGTATCCTTGACGATCGTAAAATCTGGCTTTTGAATCCATTTGCCTTCGGTCAGCGCCAGGTAAGTGTGCTCGTTTGGAATCGTATGCTTAAAATTAACCTGGTACGGCCCGTCCGGATTCGTAATCGACCCGTTGAGAATGCGCACCGGCTGCCCGGGTGTCGTAATATCGTACACATGGATGGCATTCGCGGAGAAGCCCTTGACCAGAAAGTTAAGGGTGGTTGCAGACTCTCCATCAAAAAATAGACGATCATTTTCTGCCGTATACGTATCGGCATAGCGGATATCAAAGTGGTTCACAAAAAAGGTCTGGGAAAGCCCGCTTTCATAAACCCCTTCTACCGCGATCTTATTGACGCCGTTAACCAACCCGGACTGGCTGGCGGTGATGTCGAAACTGTATTCAGTCCCGGCCGGCCAGTTTAACGTCGAAATTAACTGGTCATTCAAGTATATTTTCGCGCGATGCTCCGGCGAGGCTGAAAGGCCGCGGAAAAGGCCACTTACCTGGATCGTGCCGGGCTCCGCGGAAATATTGCTTAATGTAGTCGTGAACACCTTCGTGACCGCCGCGCCGGAGACCTGCAGGCTGTCCCAATACCAGTGGTCCAGGTCGGGCCCGCTGTATTCCGCATTGCGGTGTATTTTATTCTGTTCCAGGTGTACGCTGGTCGTAAACTGTTGAGGCTGCAGACCGCTGCCATCCGGCAGCCCGTCCACGCCAGCCATGCGCTGGCCTGTGCCGCCTCCCCAGGTTAACCAATATACGTTGGTGGCGGTGAACTTCGTCTGTTCCTGGACGCCATAAAATAAAATGTATTCACCCGGGCTGAAGATACCATCGCCTTCACCTTCAACATAAATGGCGACCTGACTCCCCTTATTCGAAAGCTGAAACGTGCGCGGGTCCACGCCATCCAGCAGCATCCCGGCATCCTTTAAATCTTCATACATAACTTTATGGATGCCGTTCTGCTTCACCAGGATTTTATAGGCTTCCTGGCTGTTGGCAGCTTCAAGGTTCGCCTGGTAAATAGAATTCTCGACGGGTTGAGCGCGCCATGACCGCGGCCTGCTGGTAATTTAACAGGCTGTTTTCGAGGACAGTCTCAAAGGGGCCTTCACTCCCAAGGACAGGGTTTGCTGCCTGCACAGACAATTCTGTGCCTGCCGGGTAGGTCACCCGAACTTTGATCCGCTCAGCCACCTGCAGGCTGCCGGTGGCAGGCTGGTAGTGGAAAGGCTGGAACCTGAGCTGGGCGACTCTCTGGCTGCGAACCATCGCCGCGAGACTCCAGCTCCGCCCAATTCTGAGGGCATAAAACCGGCCTCAGCATAGGCGTTCGCATCCCACACCAGCCTCTGGCTGGACGAAACCAGCTGTCCTTCCAGGTCGAATTCGGAAACAGGCTCCGCCACCGGACAGATAACCCGGGGTTCAACTTCTTGATATTCGACCTCCAGAACCTCCAGCATCGGGATGCCTTCCTGGGGAATACCGATGAGAGCTTCCCTGGACGGGCAGCTCCGGCGATCCGGCAACTCCGGAAATACCCATACCGGGCGCATCGATTCGCACGCAGGTGCCATTCCGCCGTGGTGGAAATGAGCTGGTAATCCGGGCAGCACGAATTCCACTTCCAGGAACTCCCCGGTCGAAGTCACCGCTTGAATGCCGGGCAGTTGTGGGTTCAGGGAACTGGTCGTGAATGCCAGGAGACCAATAAGCCTGGGGTTAATAACAAGGATAATGCAAGGATAAAGATGGAGACCTGAAAATATTTATTTTTTGTCATCGCTGTCAACCTCCCGGGAATTTGTACTTAACCTTTTACCAATAATGACGATCTTTTTTACAACAGGTAATGTCTTTGCCAGGATGCATGCCTTTTAACCTGTCGGATTTACGGTCAAAACGCAGACGATAGCTTCCTCTTTGTGCGGCGATGACCCTGCCGGCAATCTGATCCTTCCGCACCGGGCCATCTGCCGTCCACACCCGGTCACCCTGGGTGATCACCTGATTCTCATGAACCTGGATAATTCGGTGAACCAAGGGCTGCTGGTTTTCGGTCCGGATCAAGACAATCTCGCCCACCGAGAGCGGCTGGTTGCGAACAACCTCGATCTCGAGGATATCTTCCTCACGGATGGCCGGCCACATGGACACCCCCCGGACGGTTAGCTTGAAGAACAGGCTCCAATTCAAGCACTTCCCATATCACGGCGCTGTCTCGTTGGAGATTTTCCATCCTTACCATTACCAGGAATTGCTGAAACTACAGGCTTCTTACAAATTCAACCACTCCAGTGTCCGGGAGAAAGCCAAGCTCATACCCGCTAAGCTTCTGGCAGATCTGATCCAACACCTGGAGCATTCGATCCAGTTTCACCTCGTCCCAGTACGGTGGAAAGCTGCGGATGAACAACTGCTGGGCAAGCTTCGCCGGGGACAACTCCAGCACCTGGTTTTGAGAATGGTGTTTCAAAATGAATACTTTCTGGATCGGGACACTCTCCACCGACACGCGCCCGAAATCACCGTGCCAGGGAGTTCCCTGCATCCAGACCTGTTCCCCAATCCTTTTCAAGATGATCCGGTCGTCATTGAGGACCACCGCCTCAGGCACCGCAGACCATATTTTTGCCGTCGTGCTCTTGCCGGCGCCAGAAACGCCAGCAAACAGATACCCTCGATCGCCATCCAGAACCCCGCAGCTGTGGATGACCAGCCCATTCACCCAGTCCAGGTAATGGCTGGCCAATATTTCACCCAGCGGATACTGCAGCGGAAATGGCTAGATGCGGTTTTCTGGTGAAGATATCCGGGTATAAACCGTTCCGCGGGATGCTGGTCATCGAAGACAGCAATGCGATACGGCGCCGGACCCAACGCCGGCGACTGCAGGCTGACAGCCAACGCGCCATTTTTTCTGAAAAATGTGCCTAACCCGCCTGTGTTAAAGCATTCCTGCCAACCATCAAGGGATGGCAGCGTGTTTGCCACAACCTGGGTAACAGAGAGCCGGGATGGTTCCGAGGTCAGGAAATGGCAGATAATTTTTGTCAACCGAAAAGGCTTCCTCGCCAGCACTGAGTAGTGAAACCACCAGCCCGCCAATATTAACCCGCCGTTCAAACATAAAACGGTGACCGCTTGTTAAGTCCCACTAAGGATACATTGTGTTGCTCTGATGCAGGGTATCTCAGCGCCTGGATCACCAGGTCCATTCAAAGTCGTAGCCTTACATCCGGTACTTAATACGGACTCATTGATCATCAGGCTGATTTTTTCAATCTGAGGTTTGATATACGCTTTTTTACCTTGCGTACCAGTTATAGGAGACGATTTGTTTGTGATCATGCTGCTTTCCTCCAGATATACGGATGAATAAAATTTCTGGGTGTCAAATTCGGGCTATTGTAATCCAAATGCGTCTGCTCGCATATGAGCAAGCTCGCAAAGATAAGGTACCTTTTGGTCTTCTCTTCCGGTTTCGAAATAAGACCAACCCGGACATTGACCGCAGATCACCTGTAATTTACACTGGTTACAGTTGTAGGTTAATGAAACTGGCTTATCGCCGTTCGGAGTTGAGAAATTCATGCCAGCCTTCCTTGAAACTGCCTGTGCGCAGATCATAACCGGCCTGCCGGGCCATGATACACAGGCTCAACTCGCCATAAGGATCGATGTGGAACGATCTCAATCCGGCATTGCAAACATACAGAAATTTGCCAGCCGCTGGTCTATCCTTGAATAGTTCATAAATCCTGCGGTGCTCAACGATCCTGGATGAATCCTCTAATTCGATATCGATTAATTTTTGGTGGGTCAAGCGATATGAAACCGGACCAGCCCCACCGTCGATCCCGAATTGATCAAGCCATCGTAACGAAACCCCACACCCAGGCTTCGGGCAAATTCCTGCATGGCTTTAAGTTCGTGCGCGTTTAACGTCAGCAGCATCGTCTTTAAGCTAAAATGGATGTCACGTTCTTTGAGGTACTCGATCCCCTGCATGCAGCGCCTGTAAGAGCCAGGTATTCCGGTGACGCTCTCATAGGTCTCCTGGGTGCGTCCATACAGGGTAATTTCCAGGTTGAAGGGGGGGTATTCCTGCAGGAAATCGGCCATTTCCGGCGTAATTAACGTGCCGTTGGTAAACAGTGTGACCAGCAGACCCTTCTGTTTGACATAACGGAAGATGTCCTTGAAATCCTTGCGGAACAACGGCTCCGCCACCTGTCAACAGTAGCCATAGACAGCCTTCATCCACGATCTCATCCAGAATTCTCTTGATTTCTGGTAATTCCAGCTCTCGCTTGCCCGGGATTCCGCTATGCCCGACGGATACGTAGCAGTGCTTGCAGCGCAGGTTGCAGCGGAAATTCAATTCGAACGTACCACTCAGGGGGAAGCGCTCATTCGCCAAATTTGCCTTGATGCGGTTGCTGAAAGAGCCATACCCAATCGTTGGGATCGTCGGGCAGTCCACGTTACCCTCCCCCGGCCTCGCCCATCGCGACTTCCTTGACCGCCCCAATTTCCTTTAACTGCAGAACCAACTCAGAGATATCTGTCCCTGCTTCCTCCGCAGAAACCTCGAAGGCCTCGACCATCTGAGCGCGAATTTGTTCCAGGGAGTGTGTCCCGTCCAACAAATCCCAGACGAATCCCGCGGTTTCATTCAGGCTGAACATGCCCTCCATCTCGCTGGCGCTGCGCCGGATCGGCACCAGCAACAGCTCCCCCGCCACCCGGCGGGCGACGAAAGAGGGTTCACGAACATACCTGGTTTCTGGCAGCAGACTACCCATCTATATACTCCAAAAAATACCTGTAATATAGCCAATGCCTGGTACTGGTCGGGAATTCCCGACCAGTACCAGGCGCCCTCACCTTATTTGGTGGTAATTGGCAGGTACAGCTTCACCCCACGATTCACGGCCGTAGCGTAAGGAACGTCTTCCATCATGACCTCATTTTGGCCTGGGGCTACGATCTTGGCCAGCCAGTAGTACCAGGTCTGGGTCGCCACACCCGTATCCGTATAGATGTAGAGGTGGGGTGGGTTCCCACTTAAGTCTACAAAGATGGGCTCCGCGTTGATCTTTACACTCTGCGCCATGATTGGTGTGCCAGAACGATAGATATTGTAGGCTGCAACATCGGTTTCATCCACCGCCGTCCATTCGATCTGGACCGAGTTCACCGAGATGTAGTTCGCCACGAAGTCCACCACCGTGACCCCGGTTGGGAAGGGATCGAAGCCGAAGTCGATGCTGTCATTGATGTTCGTAGCACCGCGAGTCGCGGTTGCCGGAGCACCAGCAGGATCTTCCGAGTCGTAGTCATCGTCACCCACACCAATATCTGTGGGACCGTAACCTGCAGGAAGCGTGGTCGGTTCCACTCTCAAGGAGAAAGCGGAGCTGGGGGAGCTCGAAATCCTCATCCAGCAGCAAGTAACCAAACTCGTAATACCCATTTGAGTCAGTGACCGTGGCAACCTCAGTGGTGGTGGTGTCTGGCCAGGTGATCGTCAGGATGACCTTGACATTCGGAAGGCCTGGCTCACCTGCATCCTGGATGCCGTCCTCGTTATTATCCTGCCACACAAAGTTCCCGATCGCAGCCGGCTCAACGAAATAACCGAAGTCTGCGGTCGTATTGGTCTGTCCGCCAGTCACCGTCACCGAATAGGCGTCGACCTGGCTGTTGTTATCACTACCAGGGCTGCTGCCGGTGGACTTCCAATACCCATTGAGGACATTGGCCTCGTCCGTGACATCGACGCTGTAGGTGCCGTTGGGCAGGTTGCTGAAGCTGTAATTCCCACTGCCATCCGTCGTCGTGGTCGCTACCACGTCTCCGCCGGAATCGCGTAGGACTACCGTTACGTTTGCGAACCGGCCGGCTTCGATCAGCGCGCCATCAGCGTTCGTGTCGGTCCAGATCGTGCCAGAGATGGTGTTCGTTCCCTGGTAGCCGAAATCCTGGTTCAGACTTACCGGCGCTGCTGGCGTCAGCGTTACTGTTGATTTGCTGTCCTTCGTCGCATCCGGATCGCCAGTCTGGGTCACACCGGCGGGCAGGGTTGCTGTCAGCACCTGCACCTGGTAAGTAACGCCAGCACCCGAGGCTGCCAGGTTACCAAAGTAATAGCGACCGTTTTCGTCCGTAACTGTGGTGGCAAGCAGCGTGGTGCCCGTGCTGTTGTACAGGCGTACAGTCACGCCCTCCAACCCGGGCTCGCCCGTATCCTGAGTGCCATCACCATCCTTATCGAGCCAAACGAAGTCACCGATCAAGCCCTCGCCGGTCGTCTGCCCGCTGGGCGCATACCCGAAGTCTTGCAAGGAGTTGCCTGCAGTGGTCAGGTTGGCAACCGCGCTGATGTTGGGCGTTCCGGTGCCGTTGCTGTCATACGTCGGCGCCAGGTCTCCGATGACATTGTTCGTGTCATTGACCCAGACCAGGTAGTCTTCGGTCCCATTGGCCGGTAATCCACTGAACAGGTATTGCCCACTGGCATCGGTAATGTCCGTAGCGATGATCAGGTCCGTACCAGGCTCATAGACGCCAATCGTACCGAGATCTTAATCAAGACCACCGTCACACCGGCTATGCCGTATTCCGCGCCGTCCTTCGCTCCATTGGTGTTCGCATCAAACCAGACGGTATCGCCGATCGAGCCGACGCTCGCGCCATTCGGGGTGTAGCCGAAATCGGCGTTGACGAAGACATCACCCGGGGCCAGCACTACCGGCGTGGTAGTCTTATTGTCGTTGGTCCCCGTCGATGCGAAGTGGTCGGGATCACCGGTCTGAGAGTAATTAACAGGCGGTGTAACCTGCACTACATACGCTCCGACAGTCAGCCCGTCGAAGAGGTAATTGCCTGCGGCATCGGTCGTGGTGGTAACCGCTGCAGTATCGCCAGCACCGCCGTACGTTCCATCGCCGTTGCTGTCCACCAGCAAGGATACCGTCACCCCGCTGATCCCGGGTTCTTCAGGATCCTGCTTGCCATCGCCATCGACGTCGACCCAGACCCGGTCGCCAATGGCTCCGGTCGAGTCAGAAGTCGGAGTGTTCGTCTCCGTCGTGGTGCTCCAGTTGTAGCCGAAGTCCGCCGTTACATATTCCTGGCCAAAAGCCGTGAGTACCACCTGGGAAGTGTTGTCCAAGGCGCCGTTTTCATCATAGGTCTGGATCAGGCTGGCCGGCGGTGTGACTTTTACATAATAGGTGCCTATCATCCGGTCAGGGAAGAGATACCCGCCATTCGTATCGGTGTAGGTCGTCGCCAGCACACTGGTACAGGCAGCGTCGGCACACAGGCGCACCATCGCATTCGGGATGCCGGCTTCGCCCGCATCCTGGTCAGCGTCGCCGTCCTCATCCAGCCAGACAGTGTTGCCGATCGAACCTAGGCGCACCAGGCCAAAATCGTAGATGGTGTTGGTGCTGCCCTTGGTGGCTGTCGCTGGCTCGCCAGAAGGATTATCCGAGTCGAGGTCCTCCGTAGTCTGGTTCTGAGGGCTGGAGCCATAACCGGCCGGGGCGCTGATCGAGATCGACAAGCCGGGTTGCCCAGTCCCACCGCTGGCAAGATAATCCTCGTCCAACAGCAAGTTATCGAAGCTGTATTGACCGTTGATGTCGGTAGTGGTTTTAACAGTCGTTGTCCCACCGCTGTTCGGCCAGGTGATGGTCAAAGTAACCGGCACTCCGGCAATACCCGGCTCACCCGCATCCTGGATGCCGTCGCCGTCCAGGTCCTCCCAGACGAAGTTGCCAACCTCTGCAGGTTCGATGAAGTAGCCGAAGTCGGCAGTGTTATTCGTCGCTCCACCACTCACCGTCACCGAATACGGATCCACTTTACTGTAGTTATCCGCGGTCGGGTTCGTACCCGTTGACTTCCAATAACCGTTGAGGAGATTGCCATCGTCCGTGACATCGACCGTATAGGTGCCGTTGGGCAGCCCACTGAAGGTGAAGCTGCCACCCGAACCGGTTGTTGTAGTGGCAACAATGTCACCATTGGCATCTTTCAGCACCACCGTGACGCCATCAAAACGCCCTGCCTCCGTGCCTTCCAGCAATCCATCGCTGTCGAGGTCGTTCCAGAGCGTGCCGGAGATAGTGTTCGGGTTGGTCTGGTACTGGTAGGCAAAGTCCTGGTTCAGGTTGATGCCCCCCGGCGAGGTGCTCGAATTCACAGTCGAAGTACTGTTTCCACCGCCATCCGGGTCGACCGTATTCGTCAGGCCTGTGCCGCCGTTCGGCAGGGTGGTGGTGTCCACGGTCACCTTGTACGATTGAGATGGTTCCAGGTTGCCAAAGGAATAGTTTCCATTTCATCCGTGTACTTCACGCGGTGGTGTCGTCGGCGGTGTTCAAAATGCCGTCAGCTCCAGGCTCGGTAAGGGTTACTTTTACTCCTTCTAGCCCCTCACCCGGGTTATAAGTAACCGAGTTGTTCGTATCCAGCCAGATCGTATCGCCGATCAAGCCCTCCCCCGGGTCCTGTCCAGGTGGGGCATATCCGAAGTCCTGCAAGAGGTTGTCAGCCACGCCATTGACGGTGACCTTGCTGATTTCGTCGTCCCCGCCGTCTGCGTCGCCTGTTGGAGCCAATTCACCCAGCACGTTTTCACTATCGGTTACGATCGTGAAGTAGGTGCCAGAAGGCAGGCCCGGGAACAAATATAGGCCGTTTTCATCGGTCACATCGGTCGCAATGATCTTGTCGATGCCAGGCTCATAGACACCGTCGCCGTCGTCTTTGATCAAGGCAACCGTCACACCGGCAATGCCACGCTCGTTATCAGCGGTTGTGCCGGCATTCCCATCACTTCCATTGGGCTGTAGACTTCGTCGCCGTCCGCGTCAAACCAGATCGTATCGCCAATGTCGCTGCTGTCGCCGGTTGGCTGGTAGCCGAAGTCGGCGTTGACGTACACATCACCAGGTCCGAGGACACCGGTTCGGTCGTCTGGTGGTCCGGGGTGTCATCCGGGTCACCCGTCTGGGTGTAACCTGCCGGCGGCGTCACCTGCACCACGTAAGCGCCTTTGCTCAAGCCATCGAAAATGTAGTTACCAGCCGCGTCAGTCTGGGTGGTGACTGCCGGGTTGTCCCCAGCACCGCCGTAGATTCCGTCACCGTTGGAGTCCACCAGCAGGGAGACAGTTACCCCGCCGATCCCTGCCTCGCCTGGATCCTGAAAACCATCACCGTCGGCATCGATCCACACCCGGTCGCCAATCGAGCCGGTGTTGGTGTTGTTGTTGGTGTCAGCCGGAGGTGCCCAGTTGTAGCCGAAGTCGGCGGTGAGGTGCTCGATCGCCAGAGGCCACGACCACGGTGGTGGTGTTGTTCGTGCGCAGTTGTGCCAGTGTCTTCATCGTAGGTGTTATTCAGCCCTACAGGCGGCGTCACCGTGATCGTATAACCCGAGCCATTGCTGGGTAACAGATCCATCGAACAGGTAACCGCCGTTGGCATCGGTGTACGTGGTCAGGTTTACTGGCGTTACCCAACGAATCCGTGCCGGTCAGGGTCACGAGCACGTTGGGAATACCGGCTTCGCCCGCATCCTGGTCGCCATCGCCGTCCTCGTCTAGCCAGACGTAATTACCGATTACCGCCGGTGGGATTACTGTCACCGTCCACTGGTCGGGCGCGCTGAATGCGCGCCGGAGTGGTACTCTGGGCGTAGGCCACGTTGGTGGTATCGACGAACACATTCGAAGAGCAAGTGAAGATCCAGGTTTCGTTGAACTCGAGACTGTTGTCCCCGTCATCACCTGACTGGTAGGTTGCTGGTGAGCACTTGTTGTCGGTGACACTGATGCCAGAAAGCGCACTACCATAGTTCTTGACCGCATAGCTGTAGACCACAGGCCCACCGACCGCCACCTGGGTCTTATCCGCGGTCTTGTCGATGGTCAGCCGAGAGCCGAGTGGGAAGATCGTCGTGCCCATATCCAGGGCTTCGTCATCGCCGGAATATGACAGCGAGGGGTTTTGGCCCCAGGCTGCGGCGATCTGGGTGCCGTCACAGGTTGCCAGGCGAGTGCCCGACATATCAAAATCAACTTGACCAGTGCCGTATGCAATTGTTACATTATCGACATACCAATAATCGCCTGTCTCAAGATCGTCAACGATACGGAAGCGTATGGTCGTATTGGCTGAAATGTAAGATGAGATGTCATACGTTTTTGCTACCGGAATCGTAGCCGGGTCATTATTAAACTGCTCCAGTAGAGCCCACGGTCCACTGGCAGAATTCGATACTTCAACTGCCAGATCATCCGTATCGTCAAGGTTATTAGATGACCCAAGGAAGAAGGTCAATATCGCTTTCGTGTTGGTCCCCATGCCATTTCTGCGTGCGATCGTTCTACCGGCTTCGCTACCGCTAACGTTCTGGAAGCGAAGGTGATCGCCAGTAGTGTTGATTAGAATTGCCCCGTTATTATCATTACCATCATCATTAGTCTCAGTCCAATTCGCGTCCCAGTTCTCGCTCGTTGGGCTATCGTTATTGCCATAATCCTGAGTAGAGAACTCGTCACGCACAATTTCCGCCGGGTCATCTACCAATCGGTACGATGTGAGCGCGGTGGCAGAAATAGAGTATTCGCTGCCGGTTCCAGCCGGGCAGGTGATGCCCGAACCATTTAAATCTACGTAGATGGTAGTACTCGCAAGGGGCATCACCCAGACGGGGGTGCGGCTGCGACCTTGCGTGCCAGCAGTAGGAGTAGTCAGATCAAAACACTCATCGGGCCCTGAGAATGTGGTGCAGCCCGGAGCCCAGCCCACCAGCACCTGGTCGGTGAGACGGTCCAAAGGCAGCAAGCCATAGCCCCAGTCATAAAGTTGCGCGCCAGAACATTCAGTGACCGAGACCGGGTAGAATACTGGGGCTGGTGAGCCCGTTGTATAATAATGTGCACCGTTATCGATTGGTATATTCACCGCTTTTGTACTCGCCCCTGCATTTACAGTGAAGTTACCATTTGGGCTTGCTCCACCCGGGAAATCATAATACACCGTTATTTGAGAGCCATTTGGATTGTAAATCCATACAGCCGTACAGGTTGCACTCGCATCGGCCGTACCCACCGGCGCGTAATAATCGCTGGTCCAATCTGGCCGCGGCTCCAGGTTGTACCAGCGCGTCGCCCAGGTCGAATTTACAGTACCAGTGACCAGGATAACCTGCACCGGCTTATCGGTACGGATTTGAGTCCCCTCGGGAACACCCTGTGGATCGTTAGTGTTGGGCATCGAGGTGGGGTCGTACTGCTGGCCTGCATTGATCGTGGTGCTCGAGTCGCCCGTTCCGTTGCAGTTAGGCGCATTGGAAGGAGGCACATCCACGCAGACTGCAGTAGTATTCTGGCTGGCCTGCACCGTGACATGCGAGTAGGTCATACTTGCTGAAGAGAAGCCCGTCGTGTTGGTACCCACTGGCGTGATAAACGAGGTGCCCCAGTTGGAGGTGGCTTCGATTGCCGTAGCATCGGAAAGTAGGGAACCAGATTCTACAACACTCCCGTTTGTACCTTCACTCCAACCAGCGCGTGTGGCTGCAACCGGGAAGCTGGCGCCAAACTTATCTTTTCCGTCGAAACGCACCGTGGAGGCGCTGCGCCCATTGAGCCAGGGTCCGTGAGTTCCACCACTGCTGGTAATCGGCACCAAATTATCAAGAACAATAATATCTCCGGCGCTGAGTTGGTCATCAGATGCAGCCGTGCATGGGTTTGGGTCATCGCCAAAACGCGGCGGGCAGCCGTTGGCCAGGATACCGTCGCCCCAGATCTGCGTGCCGTCCAGGTTGCTGGCGCTGTAGATCTCACCGGAAGTGGGGTTGGCCAGGTCGGCTGTGTAGCCATCCTCCCACTGGTCCCAGTAGATCCAGGTACCGTCGGAGCTGATGGTGATCCCGATGACATCGCGCACCGGAGGGTAAGGATCGCCAGTCCCGCCAGTTGCATCGAGATCTTCCATGTGCTGCATCAGCCAGTCATCGGGTAAGGGGATGAAGTAGGTCTCAACGATCGCCGGGTTGGCTGCCACAGCGCGTGGTACGAAAACCTGCGCCAGGCCGAGGCACAAAGCCAGGGCAAGTAATACGTAAACTCCACGAACTGCCCAGTGTTTTTTGGTGGATAATTTTCTATTCGGGTGCATGGCTCCCTCCTGAAGGTCAGAAAACCGATTTTGTTTAATTTTTTAGCATCATAATGAAATAGGAATGGGTCGATAAAACATTATAAATTCATTTTGATATTCTGACCATCACAGGACAGGTCACCCAACAAAACTGCAAAGTCAACCGGAATACCCTAACAGGACGACCGGGAACTATCAAGGCGACGCAGCCACCAGCACCCGGTCGATCCAGATTTCCGTCCATTCGTTCTCCATGCTCTTGCGGTTGTTATACCCGCCGATCGCCAGGCTGTGACTGCCGGCTGCCAGCGTCCCCAGGTCGACCGTGAAGTACTGCCAGCCGCTCGTCTCTTCGCCGCCGCCGTTTCCGTTGCCGGCAATCTGCCAGATCGTGTCGCTGCTACCTGAGCCGTAGAGAAGTCCATCCACGCTGAGCAGCGCCTGGCTGAGCTCTTCGTCCTCGTAGTCCCCAGACTGGCTCAGCCGGTACCAGAAGGATACCGTCACCGGCGTGGCCGCACCCAGGCTGAAGCTGGTTTGCCAACCGCCGGAAATGCCCTGCACGATGGCGTTATCGATCCCGCCCAGCCGCACCTGCAATCCACCCCCGCTGAGGCTGCCGGATGCCTGGTAGGCGCCGCTGGCGTAGCCGGGCTGGCTGGTCCCGCGGAAGGCGTCGTCCTGGTAGGTGAAGGCGCCGGCACTGCCATCGAAACTTTCCGAGAGGATGGCTGCCGCGCTGGCGGCAGCCGTAATCGAGACGTCGTCCAGGGCGGCTTCCACCAGGCTCTCGCGCCCGAAATCCGCAGCCTCGAGCAGCAAGTACACCGTCTGCCCGGCAAAGGCGTTCAAACTGGCGCTGAAAGCCTTCCAGGCGGCATCCACGTCGGTGTAACTCCCTTGCAGGTTGAGCACTGCCTGGGTATTCTCGCCGACCACCTTCAGGCGCAGGAAGTCCGCAGTCGAGGCGTTCCGGGCGTGGGCGAAATAGTATTTTATGGAAAGCGTGATGTCCTGCCCGTTGGGAAGCTGGATCTCAGGCGAGCGCACCGAGGTCAGGCCGCCATCCACGTCATTGCTGCCGGCGTTGTTCCCAGCCGCCGCCCCGGTGACCAGGGCATAGCTACCGCTGGCCGCCTCATCGAGCTGCTTGATGCCATCCTGGTCGGTCTGAAATGGATCAGCACTCTCCCATTTGCCTTTCCCAGCCGTGTCCGTCCCCTGGGGATTGGGCGACCAACCCCCGCCGCTTTCGAAGTTCTCGAGGTACGGCAGGAAGAGGGCGCTGCAGCTTCCAACCGTCAGGTTGACGCTGGCCGGCGCAGAGCTGAGCTGGCCGTCGTAGACCGTGAACGTGAAGCTGTCCGCGCCGGAATAGCCTGTGGCAGGGGTATAGGTCAACGCTGGCGGTGTACCGCTGAGTGCGCCGTGCGCCGGGCCCGTTCCCACCAGGAAAGCCAGGGGATCGTCGTCAACGTCCGATCCTGCCAGGGTGATGGCCTTTGGCGTGTTGCAGCTCGTGCTGAGGGATTGTGCAGAAGCCGCCGGGGCATCGTTCACGGCAATCACCGTGATGCTGACCGTCGCCGGAGCCGAATCCGCCTGGCCGTCGTTGACCTTAAATGTGAAGCTGTCGCTGCCGTTGTAGTTGGCGCTTGGGGTGTAAGTCAGGTTGGGTTTTGTGCCGCTCAGCGAGCCATGAGATGGGTTCGCTGTAACCTGGTAAGTCAACGGGTCGCCATCCGCGTCGGAGCCGCTCAAGACGATCCCCTTGGTGGTGTCCTCGTTGGTCGTCACAGACTGGGCATTCGCCACCGGCGGTACGTTAGGTGCCGTCACGCTGATGCTGACCGTGGCGGGCGCAGAATCCACCGTCCCGTCGTTGACTTTAAAGGTAAAGCTGTCGGTCCCGGTGTAGCCGGAGGCCGGGGTGTAGGTCACATCGGGAGGTGTCCCGCTGAGTACGCCCTGGCCAGGTGAGGTCACCACGGAGTAGGTCAGCGGGTTGCCATCCGGGTCCGAGCCGCTCAGGGTGATGTCCAGCGGCGTGTCCCGCAGCGTCGAGACGGACTGGCCATAGGCCACCGGCGGGTTATTGACCGTGTCGATGTGCGCCCCGGCCAGCTCTGCCACCAGGCCCAGGGTCGCCTTGACGGCATTGACCCCCAGCTCGATGTCGTCGCGCTTGCCGTCGCCGTCGTCATCACGGGTGTAGGACACTTCCTTATCATTGACCGTGTGGTAGTAAGGATTGATCCACTCGCCACTCAAGTCACGCCGGTTTTCACGCACGCTGATCGCAGCCACATAGGGTTGGAATGGGGTGTCATCGGTATTGGTGCTGAGGTTGTAGGCATTCGCCGGGTAGTCGGGAGCGTAGTTCCCTGCGAGGAAACGCCATTTCAACGCCAGCGCTTTAGAAGCCGCCTCGGCAGCCGTACCGGCCCGCCACTCCACATCCAGGTCGGCAAATGCGCTTTGGGCAGTCGACGGTGTACCTGCGCCGTGGTCGTAGAGCACCATATCGTGCTGGATGATGCCCAACCAAGTGGGCTCATCCAAAGTACCCTGCAGGGCGCGCCGGCCCCCGGAGGCGGTGGTATTCGAAGCATAAGCCGTTGCCCCATTCAAACCGGTTTCTTCTTTATCCCAGAAGATAAAGCGCACCGATTTATCGGTGGTGACACCGGCTGCTGATAGAACGCGGGCCACTTCCATCACCAGCGCCACACCCGAGCCGTCGTCGTCGAAGCCATCACCGCCGCTGCGCCCATCCAGGTGGGCCGAGACCATGTACATCTCGGTCGGGGTGACGGAACCCACCTTGGTGGCGTATAGATTCGTCCCGCCCGTGTTCGAGGTGAAGGTATGCCGGACGGTGCTGTAGCCCATCGCCTGGAGCTGGCTCTCGACCCAGGCCAGGGCGTTCATGTAATTGGTGGTGTAGTCGGTTGATGTACAATTATTTGCGCCGCGGCAGCGATCGTTGAACTGCGCCACGCCCTGGAGATTTGCCAGGAACTGGTCGTAACTCACGCGTTCGACCAAAGTCTGGGCGGCGCTGGCGGTGGGAGGCAGGTTTCCCGAGGTGAGGACGACATCGTCGATCACCAGGGTTGTGATCTCGTCGGTGGCGTCTTTCTTGTTGTTATAAGCGCCCAGGCTCAGCGTGTGGCTGCCGGCTGCCAGGTCGCCCAGGTAGATCTCCACCTGCTGCCAGTCCGTGGTCACCACGTAAGTGTTGCTGTTGCCCTGGGTACTCGAGCCATCCCCGCCGATGTGGTCGACGTAGTTTTTCCCTCCACGCCCGTACTGCGTGCCATCCACCTTGATCAAAATACGGCTGTACTCGTCAAACTCGTAATATATCCCCTGGTCCAGCTTGTAGCGAAAACTGAGCTTGAGCCCACTCTCGGCTGCACCCAGGTTGAGTGAATAAGTCCAGGCGCCCGACATGCCGGTGATAAGCGTGGCATCGGACCCGCCTAATGTAACCTGTAACCCGCCGGTGCTGCTATAACCGCCATTCGTGGTACGTACTCCGCTGGCATAAGCTGGCTGCGAGGTTCCAAAGGTGTCGTCCTGATAAACGAAGCCGCTCTCATCGCTGTTGAAATCCGCGGATAAGAGCGTGGCGCCTGGAGCAGCGCGCACTTCCAGGCCCTGGCCCAGGCTCAACGAAGCCAGGATGGTGCATAAGAAAATAACATGTATGATCCTTAAAGCAGAACGGCGTGGGTGCACGCGTGTACTCATATTCACTTACCTCTATCAAACATCAATCAAAAAGGAATCCTCGGATTTGTTGTGAAGCAAGCAAGCAGGCAGATCCTGCTTGCTTGCTTGCTTCACAACTTATATCTGGTTCAAGGGATAACGCTGAATGAGTTGCTATCCTCACCCGAGAAACCGTTGTTCGAGCCATCCCAGTACATGGCGAAGGTACAGGAGGTGGTGCTGCCCAGCGATCCGGGCGTGCAGGTGAAGATATCCGAGCCATCGCCGCTGACTCCGGTCACGCTGAAGCTGCCCAGTGTGGTCAGGTAGATCTTGCCGACAGCATCCACCCAGACGCCGTTGACATCTTCATTGGATGTGCTGGACAAACCGACATCCGAGCCGTCGAAGTACATGGCCCAGGTACCGCTGGTGGTGGAGCCAAGCTGCGCCGGCGTGAACGCCAGCAGGTCCTCGTCCGCGCCCGAGGCGCCGGTGACCGACACATTGCCCAGGGTGCTGACCAGCAGGCGGCCATCCGCCAGGATGTCAAAGGCATCCACGTCTTCATCGCTGGTCGACAGCCCGACATCCGAGCCATCGAAGTACCACTGCCAGGTACCCGCGGTCGTAGCGCCCAGGGAAGTCGGGACGAAACGCAGGATGTCCAGAGTCGTCCACCGTTGCGAAACCGCTCAGGCTGAAGTCGCTGTCGAAGCTCACCAGCAGCGAGCCGTCGGGCTGCAGCTCGAAGGCATCGACATCCGTGCCGGACAGGCCGACATCTGAGCCGTCGAAGTACAGCTGCCAGGCGCCGCTGCCCTGGTTCTTCACCAGGATGTCCTCATCCGCAAAAGCGACCCCACCGGCTGTTCCCGACGTACTGGAGCCAATGTAAAGGTAAGGACCACTGGCGACAACCGTGATGCTCACGCTCGCGCCTGCCGAGTCAACCTGCCCGTCGTTCGCCACGAAGGTGAAGCTGTCGCTGCCGGTGTAGCCAGCGTTTGGGGTGTAGGTCAGGTTGGGAGGCGTGCCCGCGAGGGCGCCGTTTGCAGGACCGCTGACCACGCTGAAGGCCAGGGCATCGCCATCCACGTCCGAGCCGCTCAGGGTGATCGCCAGGGCGCTGTCCTGCTGGGTCGAGACGGTCTGCGGGTTGGCGACCGGGGCGTCGTTGACCGGCGTGACCGTGAGATAGACCGTCGCGGGCGCCGAATTCAGAGTTCCGTCATTGGCGATGAACGTAAAGCTGTCCGCGCCGTTGTAATTGGTGGCCGGCAGGTACGTCAGGTTCGGTGCGGCTCCTGAAAGGGAGCCGTGGGCAGGCTGGCTGGCAACCGCGAAGGTCAGGGTGTCCCCATCCACGTCCGAACCCGTCAGGGTGACTGCCACTGAGGTGTCCTCGTTCGTGGTGACATACGCGACATAGACGACCGCCGCATCATTAACCGCCGTCACGCTGATGCTGACGGTGGCGACCGCCGAGTCCAGGGCGCTGTCATTGACCCGGAAGGTGAAGCTGTCTGGACCGTTGTAATCAGCAGAAGGGGTATAAGTCAGATTGGGGGCGGCGCCGGAAAGCACACCGTGCATGGGCGGGTCCACAATCGTGAAAGTCAGCGCGTCGCCATCCACGTCCGATCCGCTCAGTGTGATAGCCACGGGGTTATCCTCTGCCACGCTGGCTGACTGGTCGTTTGCCAGGGGTGCATCGTTAACAGGAGTGACACTGACACTCACCGTTGCCGGTGCTGAGTCCGCCAGCCCGTCGTTGGCTTTGAAGGTGAAGCTGTCTGAGCCGTTGAAGTTCGCGGCTGGCGTGTAGGTCAGATCAGGGGCGGTTCCGGAAAGGCTGCCGTTGGTTGGACCAGCCAGGACGATAAAGGTCAACGGATCGCTGTCCGGGTCGGAGCCGCGTGAGGGTGACCGGCAGGGCAGTATCCTCGGAGGTGCTGATCGGCTGGTTATCGGCCGTGGGAGCGTTGTTGATCCGGGTGACGGTGATATCGACCATCGCCGGAACCGATCCCGCCTGGCCATCGCTGGCAGTGAAGGTAAAGCTGTCAGCGCCCTGGTAGCCGGGATTGGGCGTGTAGAGCAGGTCAGGCGCCGTACCGGAAAGCGTCCCGTTCACCGGATCGATCGTGACGATAAAGGTCAGAGGATCGCCTTCCACGTCCGAGCCGGTCAGGGTGACCGCCAGCGGGGTGTCCTACCGTGGTCGAGATCGCCTGGGGATTCGCCACCGGGGCGTCGTTGACCGGGGTGACCGTCAGCTGAAACTATCGCCGGCGCTGAATTCGACGCTGCCGTCATTGACCTTGAAGGTGAAGCTGTCCGCGCCGTGATAATTCAGGTCAGGCGTGTAGGTCAGGTTGGGGGCGCTGCCGGAGAGGCTGCCGTGGGCAGGTGTGGCGACGACGGCGAAGCTCAAGGGGCTGTTCTCGACGTCCGAGCCGCTCAAAAGAATGCCCAGCGGGGTATCCTCAGCCGTCGACAGCGCTTGGGCATCCGCCACGGGCGAGTCGTTGACCGGGGTCACGCTGATACTCACCGTCGCCGGTGCGGAATCGACTGTGCCGTCATTCACCTTGAATGTGAAGCTGTCGGCGCCGTTGTAATTGGCAGACGGTGTATACGTCACGTTTGGCGCCGTGCCGGAGAGGCTGCCGTGGCCTGGGCCAACCACCACGCTGTACGTGAGTGGATTGCCGTCCACATCCGAGCCGCTCAAGGTGATGGCCCTGGCGGTGTCTTCGTTGGTCGAGACGGACTGCGGATTGGCGACCGGGGCATCGTTGACCGGGTTGACGGTGATCGAGACCGTCGCCGGGGACGAATTCGACCGTGCCGTCGTTGACTTTGAACGTGAAGCTGTCCGAGCCGTTGTAGTTCGCCGCAGGTGTGTAGGTCAGGTTGGGGGCCGTCCCGGAAAGCGTGCCATGAGCCGGGATTGGCAACCACAGCGTAAGTCAATGGATCGCAGTCCGGATCGGAGCCGGTCAGGGTGATCGCTGCCGCTGTATCCTCGTTCGTCGACACCGACTGCGGATTCGCCGTAGGCGGATTGTTGGCTGTAACGATATGAGCTCCCGCCAGCGTGGCTACCGTGGCGAAGGTTGCCTGGACGGCGTTGAATCCCAGCTCGATGTCATCGCGCTTGCCGTCGCCGTCATCATCGCGGGTGTAGGAGACTTCCATATCGTTGTCGTGTGGTAATAAGGGTTGATCCACTCGGCATTACTCCGCTGGTCAGGCTGCGCCGGTTCTCACGCACGCTGACCGAAGCCACGTAGGGATGGAAAGCAGTGTCGTCGGTGTTGGTGCTGTAGTTATAGGCATTCGCCGGGTAATCGGTCGAAAATTCGCCGTTCAGAAAGCGCCACTTCAATGCCAACGCCTTCGAATCGGCTTCCTTGGTCGTGCCGGCACGCCATTCGACATCCAGGTCGGCATAAGCGCTCTGGGCGGTCGTGCGTGTGCCTAGCGCCGTGGTCGTAAAGGATCATGTCATGCTGGATCACGCCCAGCCAGGTGGGTTCATCCAGAGTACCCTGCAGACTGCGGCGATCCTGGACGTAGCCATGCGCCCCGTATAAGCCGAGCTCTTCCTTGTCCCAGAAGGCAAAGCGCACCGATACGTCGGTCTGGACATCCGGTGAGGAGAGCACACGGGCGATCTCCATCACCAGCGCCACACCCGAGCCGTCGTCGTCGAAGGCATCGCCGCCGCTGCGACCGTCCAGGTGCGTCGAGATGATGTACATCTGGGTGGGTGTAACGCTTCCCGGCTTGGTCGCCCACAGGTTGGTGCCGGTGTTCCCGCTGTAGTTGAAGTTGTGGCGGACGGTGGTGTAGCCCATTCCCTGGAGCTGGCTTTCGACCCACGCCAGGGCATTCATGTAGTTGGTGGTATAGTCGGTCGACGAGCAGCTCATGGCGCCGCGGCAGCGGTCATGGAACTGGGCGATGCCCTGGTTGTAAGCCAGGAACTGGCTGATGCTCAGGCGGTTGACCAGCGGCTGCACCGGGTTGGACGGGCGCAGCATTCCCGCTGGTTACGACCACGTCGTCGATCACCAGGGTGGTCGACTCATCCGAGGCGTCTTTCTTGTTGTTATAGCCGCCGATGACAAGGGTATGATTCCCGGCTGCCAGGTTCGCCGAGATAGACGTTCACCTGCTGCCAGTCGGTGGTGATCACATAGGTGTTGCTGTTACCCTGGGTGCTTGAGCCATCGCCGCCGATGTGGTCGATGTAATTCTTCGAGCCGCGCCCGTACTGCGTGCTATCGACTTTAACCAGCACCCGGCTGTACTCGTCGAACTCGTAAAAAGCGCCCTGGTCCAGCTTGTAGCGGAAGGAGAGGATCACACCCGATTCGGCTGCACCCAGGTTGAGGCTGTACGTCCAGGCGCCAGACATGCCCGTAATCGCTGTGGCGTCGACGCCGCCCAGGCTGACCTGTAAGCCGCCGGTGCTGCCGTAACCACCGCTGGTGGTCCTCACCCCGCTGGCGTAGTTGGGCTGGCTGGTGCCGAAAGCATCATCCGCATAACTGAAGCCATCGGTGCTGCTATTAAAATTTACCGACAAAAGCGTCCCCGCGGCCTGGGCTGCTGGTTGCTGGCCCGAGGGAACAAACAACGAAAAAACGATCAAAAGAATTACGACAATATTAAACACTAACCTACGGTTCATTTTGCCTCCAAAATAACCTTTCAAATTTTTCTGATAAGTTTTAAAAACTGGGTGGATTATTAGCTAACAGTAAAGTGGATCTTTTGCCTGGCATACCTCCATTTTGGAAATCATTAAAATGAAAACTACCGACCTGCACGCTGTACTTCTTCGTTCAACCAGCTCAGGAAATCAATATCGTTCAATCTGCATAGGAATTATTGACTAAGGCCTCGTCCGGTACTCTAAAACGCAGCCCAACCACTGGCAGCGCTTCTGCCTTCCTTCCTGGCATATCCACCATAATACCCAGGCGCTTCGGATGCAATCCAGCATAAACCTGGGCGGCAAAATCTTCCAGGTTGTTTGCCTGGATGCTGTTAATCATTTGCTGCTCTTCTAGCGATAATGAGAAAGAAAAACCCTCGTACCCCGTGGCAATGGTGGCCAGGGGATCGCCCAGTAATTTTTCCCGAAAATTTTCGTTGATCAAGGCTGCGCAGAGAATTTGATTCAAGTCCTTGTGTAACATCCCAAACTCCTTGTTTTACTTTGTCTCCTACCTCACCCAGCCGCAGGCAGGTTGACCAGCGTCCAGACGATCCCGAGGGCGATCACCAGGTCTCCCAGGCTGAAAGCCGCCGGCAGCGGAAACGGGGGCGGTAGAACGAATAAATCCGAAAATACCCAAAAATAAATCTCCTGTGGTAAGCGAATGACATCCTTCGAGCCCGGGTAATGCACGCCTACAGTCCAATCACTGAGCTGGCTGCCGGGGTTGATGCGCACCAGCGTCTGCGCCGTCACCGGCATGAAACCGCCATTTGCCACGATCGCCAGCAGGTTCAGACCCAATCCCACTCCCAGCACCCGGATGCCCGTGATTTGCCAGTTCAATCCTACGAAAACCACCAGCAGCAGGTAGGAGAGAAGGAGGAGCGCCTGCTGCAGGCGCAGGTCATGCGACGGTACAGCAGGCGCTCTAAGCAGGGGATCTGCAAGATGATGGCGAAGATCAGGATCCAGGCAAAGCGCAGGGGAAGTGCAGCGATACGGTTCAGCGCATCCTTGCGGTAGCGCAGCAGGGCACCGGCCAACCCAACAGCAATTGCAAATGCCAGGATCATACTGCTGGGCCTCTTCCCGGGGAAAGGCAGTCTCTGGGCTCGGGTTTAGCCGCTCCCAATGCCGCTGCCGGCGCTGGGGGCGCCAGCGGCCACGGCCAGGGTAGCTAACGTAATCAAAATGTAGAATAAACGGAGGTTACGCGGTGTCCCATATCGCAGCCAGATTTTTTGTAGTGGTTCCATCTTTACGCTCCTGGATATCATATGGCTGCATTGTATACCCCGAGGCTCACCAAAAGACTCACCAAAACTCAATTATTTTTGATGAATTTTACTCCAACAGCTAACAAATCAGATAATTTTTTAGGAAATGATCTCTTTATAAAGCGCTTCTGTTTCGGGATGCGGGCGCAGGCCCAGCTCTTCCTGGAGCAGCTTGACCAGCGCCTGGTACTGGCGAATGGCCGCCGCCCGGTCACCCAGCAAATAATACACCCTGATCAATTCGCGCTGGGCATCCTCGTGGTAGGGATCGGCTTTCACCAGGCGCTGGTAGAGAGCCAGCGCCGGCGCCAGCCGTCCTTTGAGCGTGTACAGGGCAGCCAGCTTCTCCAGGGCAGCCAGGGAGCGGCTTCGCAGGCGCTCGCGCTCCAACCCGCACCAATCCTCGTAGCTGTCCTGCAGGTAGTCGCCGCGGTAGAGCTGGCAGGCGACCTCCAGGCAGGCCATGGCCTTTTCCGTAGAAGCCGCCGTTTCCGCCTGGTCCAGCAAGGATTCAAACTCACGCACATCGAAGGATACCGGGATTGTGCCGTTGAAGCGATACAGCCCGTCCTGGAAAAGCACGCAGTCGCGCGTGACCGCCCGCCGCAGGCGGTAGAGCGTCGACCGAAAGGCGGGCTCCAGGCGCTCCGGGGTGTGCTCCGGCCAGAAAATTGCCCCGATCTGCTCGCGGGTCAGCCCCTGGGGGAACTGCAGCAGTAGGAAGAACAGGTCCCGGCTCTTGGCGACCGCCCACTGCACCGGTTTTCCCCCCAGGCTGACCTCCGGTTGCCCAAAGGCACAGATCTGGATTTCGGGTTGTCCCGGACTAGATTCTATGGAAAGGTCGGATTCGACTGGCTGCACCCGCCTCACCGGCGACTTCGCCAGCAGGTTATTTGCCTGCTGGCGGCAAATCCCCAGGGCGGCCGCGCTCTGCAGCAGGCTGCGCAGGCGGCCGGCATCGCTGACCAGGAACTGGTCATATCCCAGGTGCTCGACCAGCCCAAAAGCCCCCTCCAGGCAACGCCAGGCCCCTTTTGAATCCCCCGATAAGAAGCAGGTCTGCGCCAGGTTGAGGTACGCCCGGCTGAGCTGCTGCTTCAAGCCAGCCGCCTCGCACGCCTCGATGGCGGCTTCCAGGTGCGTGCGCGCTTCAGCCAGGCTGCCGGTCTCGTTCGCCAGGATGCCCTGGGAGACCTGGCACAGGCTCAGCTCGTAAGCCGAGGCGTGTTCCTCGGCATACTCCCAGGCGTCCTGCAGGCGGTAGCGCGCCTGGATGAAATCGTCCTGCAGGCGCGCCAGATTGCCCAGCCCATCCAGGGCGTAAGTGATGATCATCCCAGAATTAGCACGGTGCGCCGTCTCCAGGGCCTCCTGGTAAGCGCTCTCCGCAGCCAGGAATTCGCCGAGGTCGCGGCGCAGGTCGCCCTGACTCGCCAGAACGAAGGCCTGGATGCGCAGATCGCCCGACTGGCGCGCTTTATCCAGGGCCTCCTCAAAACAGGCCGCAGCCTGCTCCAGCTCGCCCTGCATGTGAGAGACCACCCCCAGGCTGTTCAGCTCGTTCGCCCAGGGACTGAGGTTGCCCAGTTCTTGCCAGCTCTGCAGCGCCAGACGATAATAATCAGCCGCGCCTGCCAGATCGCCTGCCAGCTCGTGCACCAGGCCGATATCGTGCTGGATCATCCCGATGTCCTGGACGCTCCCCAGCTCCTGGTAAAGCTGCATCGCCTGGCGCAGCGAAGCCCGCCCATCCTGCATGCGTCCCAGCCACAGCCAGCACAGGCCGATGTTCTTGTGTGCAATAGCCCGGGTGTATTTCTGTTCCACCGAATTCCCAGGTGCCAGGAGCAGCGCCTGCTGGCAGTAAGCGATGCAATCGACGTAGCGATCCTGCAGGCGCAGCACGCTGGCTTTCAACGCCAGGATGCGCGCCTGTTCTGCGGATGACCCCTCCGCCAGGCTGCGTTCCGCCTGGTCAAAAAGCTCCAGCGCCCGGGCATGCTGGCCCCGCTCGCCATGGATCTTGGCGCGCTGCACCTGCAGGAATGAACGGACAGCCAGCACCTCCCCCGGCAGGGCGTCGATCCATTCGGACAGCGAATCCCAGAGCCCGCCGTCGAAATACGCAGGAGCGACCTTCTCCAGCAGGTCAGCCGCAAGCTGGAATTCCCCCAGGTCAAAATAACGCTCCAGGACACGCCCCCACTCCTGGCGACCGGCGTAATAGCTGGCGGTCTGCAGCACCAGGAGCCGGAAGCGCTGCGGTTCCTGGCGTCGCAGGCTGGCGCGCAAGAAATCACGAAATAAATCGTGGTAGCGCAGCAAGCCGTCAGCTCCCGGGTATTCAACAGTAAACAGGGTACGCTGGCGCATCTGGTCGTACAACTCCCTGGTATTCGGAATTTCAAACACCTGGGAGCACAGCTCAGGGCTGATCTCTTCCAGCAGGGACGATACCAGCAGGAAGTCATGCAGGTCAGGTGGCAGTTTTCCCATGATCTGCGTCAGGAGGTAATCGTAAAGCTCCTGGTTGATCCGCCCACCCGGCTGGGTGTCCGCCTTTCCCAGTCTCCAATCCCTCACCGAAGACAGCAGGATGCCGGTAATCCAGCCGCCCGTGCGCTGCACCAGGATTTCTGCCAGGGAGGGCTGCAGCTCGAGGGCGTAGTTCTGCTGGACCATGGATTGAATCTCGCGCGGTGTAAAGCGCAGCTCGTCGATGCTCAGGCCGGCCGCCTGGCGGCGGGCGATCAGCAGCGCCATGTTGGGCAGCGCCAGCAGGTTGCGCGAGGAGACGATCAGGTGGCAGTTCTCGTCCACATAGGTGACGAACAGGTCTAAAAATTCGGCGATTGAGTCCTGGTCGTCGAGGGTGTGATAATCATCCAGGACCAGGATGAAGTACTCGGGGATGCAGGCCTGGACCTCCTGCACCAGCACCGCCACGATGGCATACAGGCTGGCAGCCGGATCGCCGGCCTGGCGCAGGAAGCGCCGCGACTCGGCTCCGAATGCCGGAAAGCGTTCGGCAATCGCCGCAATAAAATATTCGAGGAACAGGCGCAGGTCCCGGTCAAAGCGGTCCAGGGTCAGCCAGCAGACCGGGAACTCACTGGATTCTGCAAAATCGACCAGCAGCGAGGTCTTCCCGTAGCCGGCCGGGGCGGAGACGATGATCAGCCTGCGGTCGAGAAGGGCGTGCACCTGGTTGACCAGCCGGCCGCGCAGCAGGAGCTCGGAGCGCCGGCGCGGCGGCTGGATTTTGGTGCGGATGATCGGAAAAGCCGCCCCCCCGCTGTTCAGCGAGGCAGGGGTCGTTTGGACGTCTTCAGACCCGGCAGCCGCGTTCAAGCCTGGCTGTGGGGAATCCACAATCACATCTTTTTCTTGCTTCCCGGTCCCTTTCTGGAGGGTGCCCCTCGGTTTAGCCACCGTTTATTTATTCCTGTTGCGATCCCGATCCCTAAACGCTGCTTTTTTGTAAGTATTTAACGAAATACCCCTTCCGTAGATCATGGTACAAAATTTCACTCAATTAGTAACCTCCTCAGTGTTTCATTATTCAGCTTGAACCACTACGGCACTGGATTAATCTGAGACACTGAAATTTCTCCAAGCTGACTCGCTTTTTCAAAGCACCTTCAGTGTTTCATCACTTTTCAGTGCCTCAGTGATTCTCAGTGTTTCCAGGTGTTATAATCTAGCCAACACACGGTTCACTGAAATTCGTCTGCCTGGAGAATCGCTCATGAAATCAGAAATCTCGAAACCGGCTGGCCCAGGCAAGCTGCGGCGCGCTGGATGGTTCGTCCTGCTGGGGATCGGCTTCCTGGTCCTTTCCTGGCTGGTTCTCCACCCGCCCAGCGGAAGCCCGGCCCTGGCGGCCGCGCCCAACGGGCTGCCTGCACAGATCGAAGATACCGATACCCCGACCGCCACTTCCACCGAAACCCCTACAGTCACCGTCACCGAGACGCCCACACCCACCTCCACCGAGACCCCCACACCGACAGCGACAGCGACCGAGACCGGTACGCCCACCCCGACCGTGACCGGCACCCCGCCGACTTCGACCCCAACCTCGACGGAGACCTCGACCCCCACCCCGACCGTCACCGGCACCCCACCCACCCCCACCGCCACGGGCACGCTGACGCCCAACGTCAACTCCAGCTTATCGGTCAGCCCAAGCGAAGCCCGCGCCGGCGGGCGCTTCACCTTCCGCATCACCATCACCAACAGCGGTACGGCGCCTTCCTTCAATACCCTGGTCACGGATACCTTTTCTTCGTTCCTGGATATTTCCGGCGCCACCAGCACCAAGGGCACGGTAGCCACCAACCCGGCGGCGCGCACCGTTAATGTCACCGTTGGCACCATCGATCCCAACGAAACGATCACGATCTTGATTATCATGACCGTCAACAACAGCGCCACTGCCACCACCACCCAGGCGCATAATTCGGTCATGATCTTCACCTATTCCGGCATCACCCAATCCAGGTCGTCCAACGCCGTGGCTTACCGCATCGTCGTCGGCTCCACGCTGCCCCCTACGGGTGGGATGGAGCAAGAAGCGCCCGATCAGTCCAACGGGCTGTATCTACCCGCCATCGGGATCGGCTTCATCTTGTTTAGCATCGGATTGCTCGCCTTGATCTTCGGCAGCCGCCTGCCGCGGCAAAGGCTCCTCCTGGAGCGGTTGGCTGACGCGCACCGGCCTGCTCGTCCTGGTTGCCGGTGCCCTCTTCGCCCTGGGTGGGTTGGCGTTGAGCGGCGCCCTGAGCCGGATCCCACCGGCTGCGCCTGAGGCAGATAGGCTTACGACGCCGACCGGGGAGATCATCAACTTCTCATTGACCCCCGAAGCCCCGATCGTCCCCTGGCCGGACGAGCTGGAAACCCTGCCCGATTACCCGATCCCCACGCCGACCGTGATCCTGACGCCGGACGCCAACGGCGAGCTGCCGGATGCCAGCCCGGCCACGCGCCTGATCGTTCCATCCATCAGCGTCGACAACATCGTCAAGTACGTGCCCTTCGATGGGCAATCCTGGATGATCGCTGGTCTGCGCCAGGAGATCGCCTGGATGGGCGACACTTCCTGGCCGGGGCTAGGTGGCAACACCGGCCTCGCCGGGCATGTAACCCTGCGAGACGGCAGCGATGGGCCGTTCCGCAACCTCTCGCAGGTGCAGGTTGGCGACGAGGTGATCGTTTACACCGAGCAGAAAGTCTACACCTACAACATCAGTTGGATCGATGAGGTCGCAGAGGATTCCCTGGACGTGATCCAGCCGCAGAGCACTTCCCAGGTAACCCTGGTGACCTGCGCCGACTGGAACGACGACCTGAAGATGTACATGAAGCGCCTGGTCGTGATTGCCGACCTTCAGGAATCACGCCCCATCCACGCCGCCTTGAAATAACCGAAATAATCACGTAGGGGCACAGCAGGTTTATCGCTGTGCCCTTCCCGCCATCCCATACCCCTACAATCTTACGATACCATCACGAATTTCCCCCCAACCATGGTGGCGCTGGGCAGGAAATCCCTTAATTCATCCGGGCTAACGGTAAATGGATCGCGCTCCAGTACCAGCACGTCGGCTGCGAAGCCAGGCGCCAGTTTTCCGAGGCGGTTTTCCAGCCCGGCCACATACGCCGGTCCCTGGGTGAAGCCCAGCAGCGCCTCGAGCAGGCTCAGGCGCTGCTCAGGGTACCAGCCAGCCTCGCCCGGGCCGCCATCCGCTCGGCGGCGGGTGACCGCGGCGTGCAAGCCCCAGAATGGGTTGGGCGACTCTACCGGGGCGTCCGAGCCAAAAGCCAGCGCAGTCCCGTGTGCGAGCTGCATTCGCCAGGCATACGAAAAAGCAGCCCGCTCCCCCCAGAAGCGGTCAGCCATTCCCATGTCCGAGGGTGCGTGAATGGGTTGCATCGAAGCCACGATCCCCAGCTCCCCCAGGCGCCCGGCGTCATCCGGGTGGATGAGCTGGACATGCTCGATGCGATGGCGCAGCCGGTAAGTTTTACCGTACAGGCTTTGCTCATATAGGCGCAATTGCGCCAGGCCGTCGAGCACCTCGTGGTTGGCGCGGTCACCGATGGCGTGGATCGCCAGGCTCAAGCCGTTCTCCACCGCCGTCCGGCCGCGCTCAAAAATTTCCTCGCCATCCATCAGCAGCATCCCCTGGTTCTCCGGCTCGCTTTCGTAAGGTTGGAGCATGGCAGCCGTGCGCGGGCCCAGGGCGCCGTCGGCAAAGCCTTTTAACGAGCCAATGCGTAGGAAGTCGTCGCCAAACCCGGAGCGCAGCCCCAGGGCCAGGGCATGCTCCAGGGCTTCCAGGGGCAAGCTCTTGAGCACGCGCAGGCGCAGCTCCCCCGCCGAGTGTAAAATCTGGAGGGCGCTGAAGCAGCGCCGCCCATCAAAATCGTGTACGCCGGTGAGGCCGACCCGCCACAGGGCAGCCTGCGCCGTTCGTAGCGCCGCGGCAAGCTCGTCCAGGGTCGGCTCAGGGACCGCTGCGCCGACCAGGTTCATGGCGCTTTCGTAAAGGATGCCATCCGGCTCGCCGCCGGCAGTACGCCCGATCTTACCGCCCTGTGGATCGGAGGTGGAGGCGTTGATCCCAGCCAGGCTCGAGCGCGCTGTGGTTAGCCCAGGCGGCGTGCAGTGACTTGGCGGTCAGGTAGACCGGGTTGTGCGGGGCAGCCGCCTGCAGGTCATCTGCGCTGCCAAAGCCACCCGCCCAATGATTCTGGTTCCAGCCGTGCCCCAGCAGCCACGACCCGGGCGGCAGGCTGCGGGCACGTTCGGCGACCCGCTCCAGGCAAGCCTCCTTCGTGGCTGTCTCGCAGTCCACCTTTTGCAGGCTCAAGGCGTAGTGGTCCAGGTGAATGTGGGCGTCGGTCAGGCCAGGCAGCAGCGTGCGTCCCAGTAAGTCCACCACCACAGCCTGGTTTGAAAATCGGGCGCTATCCGGGTCATTCATGGCGAGAAGGTCTTCCAGGCGCAGCGGCCGGGCTTCAATCCCCGACAGCAGCTCCTGGCTCTCACCAACCGCCAGCAGGCGGTCGCCTTCTAGAATTAAAGCAGTGGCAACCGGGTGCCTCGGGTCCAGCGTGTGCACCCTGGCGTTGGTTAAAGTCGAGCATTTATTCCTCCCCGAGCAGGTTATCGACCAGAGCGTCCAGCTCTTCTTCGGAGTAGTAATGGATCACCAGCGTCCCGCCGCGGCCACGCCGGTTCAGGCTGACCCGGGTGCCCAGGCGCTGGCGCAGGCGTTCTTCGAGGGCGCGCACCTCTGGGGAAGCTGCTGGCTTGGGTTTGGAGGCAGGACGCTGACCGCTGAGCCGGCGTACCAGCTCTTCGGTCTGGCGCACGCTCAGCGCCTGTTTCAAGACGACTTCCAGGGCTGCGCTCTGCGCCTGGGGGGTTGCCAGCGCCAACAGGGCACGGGCGTGGCCTTCGCTGATCTGGGCATTCGCCAGGGCGCTGCGCACATCCTCTGGCAGCTTGAGCAGGCGCAGCGTGTTCGTGATCGTTGTCCGGTTCTTGCCCACGCGCAACGAGATTGCTTCATGCGAAAGGCCAAACTCGTCGCTGAGCTGGCGGTAGGCTTCTGCCTGTTCCAGGGCATTCAAGTCGGTGCGTTGGACATTCTCAATCAACGCCAGCTCCAGGCGCTGCTGCTCGCTGGCCTCGCGCACCAGCGCTGGCACTCTGTCAAACCCGGCCAGGCGGGCTGCCAGCAGGCGGCGTTGCCCGGCGATTAAAATGTAGCGCTCGGGTTCCCCCGGCTCGTAGGTCAGAATTAAGGGCTGGAGCACGCCGTGCTCGCGGATGGAAGCGGCAAGCTCCTCCAGCTCCTCAGGGTTGATCTGCTGGCGCGGCTGGCGCGGGTTGGGCTCGATCGCCATGACTGGGACCTGTTGGACAACGCCCGCAGTAGGCCGCTCGCTTCCAGGGATCAGCGCATCCAGGCCGCGCCCCAGGCCAGTTCGCCGACTCATCCTGCCGCCTGTGATATCTGCACGCGCACCCCGTCGCCTTCGAGCAGCTCCGACGCCAGGGCCGCATACGCCTGGGCGCCCGTAGACGCCGGGGCATAAACGGAGATCGGCTGGCCGTACGAAGGCGCTTCTGCCAGGCGCACGCTGCGCGGAATCACCGTCTGGAAAACCCGCTCTGGGAAATAGCGGCGGACTTCGTCTACCACGTCGTTAGACAGGTTGGTGCGCCCATCGAACATGGTCAAAACCACACCGCGCACCGCCAGCTCAGGGAAAAGCGCCCGGCGCACCCGCTCCAGGGTGCTGTTGAGATGGCTCAAGCCCTCAAGCGCCAGGTATTCGCACTGGACAGGGATGATCACGCCGTCATGCGCCGCCACCAGGCCGTTGAGTGTCAGCAGGCCCAGGGAGGGTGGGCAGTCGATCAAAATATAATCATACCTTTCGCTGACCGTAGCCAGGGCGTTCTTCAGACGTGTCTCGCGCGCCATCTCGGAGACAAGCTCAACCTCTCCGCCGGCCAGAGCGGCCGAGGCAGGCAGCAAGGAGAGCTTCAGGCGGGGATTGTGCAGGATGAACTGGCTGGGCTGGGCGGACTCGATCAGCACTTCATAAACACTGCCGCGCAGGGTTTGTTGTTCGATTTTCAAGCAGGAGGTGGCGTTCGCCTGGGGATCCAGGTCCACCAGCAGGACGCGCTGGCCGTAATAAGCCAGGTAGGCGCCCAGGTTAATGACGGTGGTGGTCTTGCCCACCCCACCTTTTTGATTCGCCAGGGTATAAATGCGTCCCATCTTTAATACACTTCGATCGACACCGCGGCAATTTCTTCAGCAGAGGGCACACCGGCCAGGCCCGAACGTTTTACCGAATAAGCAGAAAGCTGCGTGGCATACCGTCCTGCTTCCCAGGGATCGCGGGTCTGGTAGAAGCGGATGAAAAAAGCCGCAGCGAAGATATCACCCGCGCCAACCGGATCCACCTCCTGCATTTCGGGCGGCTGAAATTTGCGTACGTCGCCGTTCCAGAAAACGCGCGTCCCCTGGGACCCATCGGTCACCGCAAACACCCGGCAGGAGGCAGCCATCTCGGCCACGCGCTCCTCGTCCCCGTCGACGTCCTCGACGCTGATCACTGCGGCATCGGCACGCTCCAGGACAAAGCTGGCTTCTGGCCATTCCACGTGGTGGACGAAGCCCTCCTGGTCCCAGCTTCGCAGCCAACCCTGGGGTGTCAGGCACACCAGGGACGAAGGGAAGGAGCGGACCAATCCCGGGGCAACTTCCTGGGCGACCGGTCCCAGGTGCACGATGGGGGCGCTGCGCCAGGGCTCGGGCACGTGATAAAACTCCAGGGTTGGGGCGATTGCCCGTATATACTGCAGGCGCCCCTTTGGCGTGATCACGTTCTCAAAGGTCGAGCTGGCGTCGGTCTGGTAATTGGCAACGGGAATTGAATGCAACGGGCCTAAGGGCAGGTCAGCAGCCCAGGTCGTCACGATTCCAGCGCGCATCCCTAAAGCCTGGGCAGTCAAGGCAGAGTAGGCTGCAGTTCCCCCCATGCGCGGGCCCTGAGAGGTCAGGTCCTTCGTCAGGTGCCCGATGACGAGGTAATCGACCGGTTCGAGCGGTGTTAACTGGAACATGCGGTCATTATACCCTGACTTATTTGAGTTAAATATCGCGATAATATTTCTTTGCTTTTTATACCACCCATGGTATAATTTTCCCCCGCGCTGCCCTGGGCGGCCAAGGTTGAATTATCATAGTTTGAGAAGGAAGAAAGAAAATGAGCGATTTAATGAAAGCCGTTGAGGCGCCGGTGAACCCCAATGTCCCAGACCTTCGCCCGGGCGATGTCGTCAAGGTGTTCCTGCGCATCAAAGAAGGCAACAACGAGCGTACGCAGGAAGTCCGCCGGAACGATCATCCGCGCCCGCGGCAGCCATGGGAGTTCGGCGAATTTTACCGTCCGCCGTGTCGCCAGCAATGGCATCGGGGTGGAGCGCACCTTCCTGACCCACTCACCTCGCATCGAAAAAGTCGTGATCGAGCGCCATTCCAAGGTGCGCCGGGCACAGCTCTACTACCTGCGCGAGCGCACAGGCAAGAGCGCCCGTCTGAAGCAGAAGTTTAACTAACAGGTACGCCAGCAGCGTTCCAGAAGTGGTGGTTTTGCTTCGCAAAATATTGGCTCAGCCAATATTGGGAAAGTAAAACCACCACTTGTGGTTTAAAATCAGGGGTATATGAACCAACCCATTATCGGAATTACATCCAGCCGGATCCCCCAACGCTATGTGCGCGCCCAGTTCGGGGTGACCGAAGCCTACGTCCAGGCGGTGACGCGCGCCCGCGGGCTGCCCTTGATCATTCCACTGGGGCTGCCCGAGGAAGATTTACTGCAGATCCTGTCGCACCTGGATGGGCTGCTCTTCTCCGGCGGCGGAGACATGCACCCGCACGCCTACGGGAGCCAGCCCAACCCCAAGGTGCGCGGGGTAGACGAGGACCGCGACCGCGTCGAAATTACCCTGCTCCGCCAGGCGCGGTTGAGGGATATGCCAGTCCTGGGTATCTGCCGCGGCTTACAGGTGATCAACGTTGCCTTGGGCGGCACGCTTTATGAAGATATCCAGGAACAGCGACCTGGCGCCATCCAGCACCAGTACTTCGGGTTGCGCCCGCGCGATCACCGCGCTCACCCGGTGCAGGTTTCACCCGGCAGCCTGCTGCACGAGCTGCTGGGCCAGGTCACGCCCGAAGTCAACAGCCTGCACCACCAGGGTATTCGCGAGCTGGCAGCGGGTCTGACAACCACAGCCTACGCCCCGGACGGTCTGGTCGAGGCCTTCGAGGTGCCCGGCAGCCGCTTCACCCAGGCCGTGCAGTGGCACCCGGAATGGCTGCCCGAAGACCCTGCCATGCAGGCGCTTTTCGCCCATTTCGTGGCTGTCTCTGCAGACCGGCATTGATGCCTCAAGGAGGCTCTCAGGCGCCGGTTGGGGTGTTCGACTCGGGCGTGGGTGGCCTGAGCGTGCTGCGCGCCATTCGCAGCGAGCTGCCCCGGCAGCCTGTTCTCTACCTGGCTGACCAGGCGCACGTGCCCTATGGGCCACGCCCGCTGGAGGAGGTGCGCCGCTTTTCCGAGGCCATCACCCATTACCTGCTTGGGCAGGGCGCCCGCTTGATCGTGGTCGCTTGCAACACCGCCTCTGCGGCAGCCCTTCAGGTTTTACGCCAGACCTTTCCAGATACCCCGTTCGTCGGGATGGAGCCGGCGGTTAAACCTGCCGCCGAGACGACCCAAAGCGGTGTCGTGGGCGTGCTGGCAACCCCGGCGACCTTCCAGAGCGCGCTTTACGCTTCGGTGGTGGAGCGCTTTGCCCACGGCGTCAAGGTCTTGCAGGATACCTGCCCGGGCCTGGTAAGCCAGATTGAAGCCGGAAAACTGGACGGCAGCGAAACCCGCCGTATCCTGGAGGCGGCCGTCCTGCCCATGCTGGATGCAGGGATCGACGCCATCGTCCTGGGCTGCACCCATTATCCCTTTGTCATCCCCTTGATCGAAGACATTGTGGTTGAATATACTCGAAAACCCCATTCCCCCCTGGCAAATAGCGTGCGCGTCATCGATCCGGCGCCAGCCGTGGCGCGCCAGGTACGCCGCATTCTAGAAAGAAAAGGCTGGTTAGCAAATCCCACTGGCCCTTCCAGTGAGGGCACACCCATTTCCTACCTGACCAGCGGAAATCCCCAGGCGCTGCAGGACCTGCTTCCCAGGCTGATCGCAGAAAGCGCCCAGGTATCAGGCGTAACCTGGCAGAATGAAGAACGCCTGGGTTAAATTCCAGGTACCCTTTTTCCAGGACTGAATTCGGTCATTACCCTCTGAATTAACAGGCAACCCGCCTCAGCAGGTCGCCTCTCTCGCCATACACTTCAAAACTCACCTGCGGCTTGCCAGCGGCGTTAAAATCCACGGCGACCTGCCCGAAATTATTTTCACTGACCACGAACGGGCACTCGTGCTTCCTGACCGGCGCCCCTTTCAATTTACGCTGCAGTAACCGGCTGTAGCGATTGACCTGCTGGTCCAAAGGCGAGGAGCAGAACTCCCACACCGGCAGGAGGCGGTCACGCCCGGAGTTAAGCTCCACCTTCGCAGCATGCGCCGAATGCAGGTCTCCGGCCAGCACGTACACGCCCTCCACCTGTTCAGCCGCCAGCAAGGAGAGTAGGCGCTGTCGCTCTGCCCGAAAGCCTGACCAGCGGTCTCCCGGAATATCGAGCCACAGGTCGAACAGCAGCGCCGACGAGGTCACCAGGAATTTCAAGGGGAACTCATCCTTGACAGCCATCAGCCAGGCTTCCAGGGCGCGCCATTGGCCTTCACCCAGCATGGTAGTCGCCTGTTGCCCTCCAGGCCAGCGAGTGCGCACAAAGTTCGTGCGTACCCGCATCGTGCGCGTGTCCATCACAAAGAATGCCGCAGCGCCAAAGGTGAATGAATAAGCCAGCGATCCGGCATCGGCTGCTGCCAGGGCGTATTGTCCCGTTTGATTCAGCTCAAGGGGCAGCTCAAACCCCGGGGCGTGCATACCCTGGTGCTCCCAATATGCCTGCAGAGCATTCTGGATGCGCCGGGGGGTCATGCTTCTTTCCTCTGGGCGCCCTCCACGCAGGCTGCGATTCAAGCGATCCCACCAGGGGATGGTGGCGATCTCGCGGTCTCGACCCAGCCAGCGCCAATCGTCATCTACCTCGTGGTCGTCAAGGATCATGAAAGCCGGCAGGTTCATCAATAAATGGCGCAATGCCGGCAGTCCCCAGGTATGGGCATATACCTGGCGATATTCGTCCAGGTCCACCGCCACCCGCTGCAGTGAGTTGAAGCGCGCTTCGTCGGCGTAGATCTGGTCGCCAATGAGCAGCATGAAGCGCAGGTCAAGGTTTTGGCGGTGGCGATCCAGGATCGTAAACACCTGTCCGCTGGCCGGATCCTTCCGCCGGAAGCAGGACCCGAAGGCAAACCGGAACGACTGGCGCCTTCCGGGTATTGGAAACGTGACAAAAGACGGATAGCTTCCCCCAGGAAGCGGCCCTTGACCGGGTTGCGGAACGCCATCCTGCAGGCTCAGGGAATAAAAATAACGGGTGTCTGGCGCCAGGCGGTCGACGGGAGCCACGCCGCTAAAACCATCCTCCGGGCGCAGCGCCAGGGAGCTCCCGGCCAGGATGGCGTCGCTGAGATCGGGACGGCTGCCCAGCCAGGCAAATAAAACGCCCGGCTTACCGGCGCGCGCCCACAGGAATGCGCTGCGGTGGGTCAGGCCTCCGACGATCGGACCTAAGATGAGCTTACCCATGTTTCTCGGACCCCATGTTTCTCGGGCGGCATGGTTTTCGGCGGTTCTTTCCCTCAGGCGGTATCTTTCTCCGGCGCCAGTTTTGATCGGCAGCAGTTATTCCGAGCATCAGCCCGTATCTGCCGGGGTGACGTGCAGGATTTCCGCGGTGATGGTCATCCCCTGAAAATTCTCAAACGTCAAATCCCGAAAATTATACCCCTGTTCGGCTTTAAGCTGCTCAAAGATGGAGGTGTAGCTGCCAAAAACCTGCGCCTGCCAGTCCAGGGCAAGCTTCTGGTTTACAAGCTGCAGGCTGAGTGGATCCGGACCTTCGAGCTCGACAAAGTTGCCATATGGCATCTCATCCAGTGTGACGTGCACCCCGGCCAGCTCATACATGGCGCGGTATTTTTCGTAAATTACGACCACCTGGTAACCGAGGGCTTCTAAGAAAGCCCGGGCTGCCTCAAAATCGCTGACGACAAATTCAATCTCCTGGCGCAGGCGCGCCCCGCCGTAAGACTCAGCAGGTCCTTTGAAGGTCATGCGGGCGGCTGTATCCAGGCGCAGGCGCAGGACGCGCAGCGATTGCGCCAGCTCATTTTGAGACGTATCGAAGCGCAGGTTCACTTCGAGTGTGCGCGCTTGCGAAAGCACCGCCCCCAATTCGAGCAGGCGGCGCTCGATCTTCGCGAGGTCATTCACATAATACTTGACCTCAAGCTCCTTGAAGGGACCGACATTGTCCATCATCTGGCCTCAGGAAACGCTTAGCATGATCTGGCGCAGCTCGACGCTGTCGCCTGGCTTGACGCGCAGGCGCGAGATGCTGCCGGCGCGTGGAGATTTGAGCTCGTTCTGCATTTTCATCGATTCGAGCACGACCAGGATATCACCCTTTTCAACCGCCAGCCCTTCCTGGACAGGGACCGAGACCACCAGGCCCGGCATCGGAGCCTTCAACAAGAATTCGGCGCGCTCAGCCACATTGCTGCCCTCGTGCGATTTCAAGCGTCTCTCGCGTTCATCCTCCACGGTTACGTTGAACAGGCGGCCCACCAGGAGCACCTGCCAGGCTTCATCCGCAGGATTCACGTACGCCTCGTAGGATTTCCCATCCACGAGGAGAGAATATACCGGCTGGTCGCTCAGGGAATGAAAATCGATTTCATAACACTGGCCATTCACCGAAACGTGCTTCTCGTCGAGGATTTCGACTTCGTACTCCCGCTCGTTGATCGTCGTAATATATTTCATCGCTGCAACCTCTCCCAACGCCCCAGCCACTTCCAGTTGCTGGTGTCGCGTTCGTTGGGCCGCACGATCGTGGCCGCCTGCCGCGCCTCCCGGTCAGCGACCAGCGTCGCCATGATCGCCGCGATCTCTGGCGGAGCTTGCTTGACGGCCTCGCTCCCATTCATCGAAAAGCGCTCCTCGACAAAGCGTGTGTCGAACTGCCCGCCCATGAAGCGCACCGAATCCATCAAACGCTGGTGGAACGGGATGTTGCTGCGTACCCCGATGATTTTATATTCCTCCAGGGAACGCCGCATCCTCAAGATGGCCTCGGCGCGGGTTTCACCCCACACGATCAGCTTTGAAATCATCGAATCGTAATAGGGTGAAATTTCAAATCCATGATAAATGCCCGAATCGACGCGCACGCCTGGTCCGGTGGGGAGCTGGCTGTGGGTGATCATTCCCGTAGAAGGCAAGAAATCGTTGTAAGGGTCTTCGGCGTTTATGCGGCATTCGATTGCCCAGCCGTTCCAGCGAATGTCTTCCTGGGAATAGCGCAGGCTGCGGCCGCGGGCCACCCGGATTTGTTCTTTGACAATATCCACACCCGTGACCATCTCCGTGACCGGATGCTCGACCTGCAAGCGGGTGTTCATCTCGAGGAAGAAGTAATTCTTCTCCTTGTCTACCAGGAACTCAATGGTGCCCGCATTGACATAACCGACAGATTGGGCAGCCTTGACCGCCACCTGACCCATGTGTTGGCGCAGGTCAGCATCATCGGCGATGAACGGTGAGGGACACTCTTCGAGCAGCTTCTGGTGGCGGCGTTGCAGGGAACACTCGCGCTCCCCCAGGTGGATGACATTCCCTTCATTGTCCGCCAGGATCTGGAATTCGATGTGGCGCGCCCCCTGCACCAGCTTTTCCAGGTAAACACAGCCATCGCCGAAAGAGGACTCGGCCTCGCGCCGGGCTGCCTGGAGCAAGCCTGGCATTGAGTCCAGGTTGTTGACCTCGCGCATACCTTTCCCACCGCCGCCGGCAGTGGCCTTAATGAGCAAGGGGAAGCCGATCATGGGTGCAATCGCCAGTAAATCTTCGTCGCATAGCGAGCCTTCACCTTCCGTGCCCGGCACGACCGGTACGCCCGCCGCAGAAACGGTGGCGCGCGCCTGGGCTTTATCGCCCATTGCAGCGATGGATGAGGGCTTGGGTCCGATAAAAACCAGGCCTTCGTCCAGGCAAGCCTGGGCGAAATCGGCGCGCTCGGCCAGGAAGCCATAACCGGGATGGATGGCTTTCGCGCCGCTTCTTCTGGCAATCTCGATAATTTTATCCCCGCGCAGGTAAGACTCGCGCGAGGGCGCCGGTCCGAGGTAATAGGCTTCATCGGCGAAACGTACATGCAGCGCCTGGCGATCCACCTCGGAGAACACAGCAACCGTCTCGATGCCCAGCTCGCGGCAGGCTCGCAGGATGCGCACTGCAATTTCCCCACGGTTGGCTACCAATACTTTATTAAACATCCAATCGCTCCTTTAGAGGGGAATGCAGCCGTGCTTCTTGCCAGGATTGGCGTCGCGCTTGTTGGTCAGCATCTCCAGGGCGTTGATCAGGCGCGGCCGGGTCTCGCGCGGTTCGATCACGTCATCGATGTAACCCCGCGCTGCCGCAACGTAGGGATTAGCAAATTTCTGGCGATATTCTTCTGCCAGCTCCGCTTTTTTGGCAGCAGGATCCGGCGCCTGGGCAATCTCCTTGCGGAAGATGATACTGACCGCGCCATCCGGTCCCATCACTGCGATCTCGGCGGTCGGCCAGGCCAGGTTTAAATCCCCGCGGATGTGCTTGCTGCTCATCACGCAGTAGGCGCCGCCATAGGATTTGCGCGTGGTCACGGTCAGCTTGGGGACGGTCGCCTCGCAGTACGCATAGAGCAGCTTGGCACCGGAGCGGATGACGCCCCCGTGCTCCTGGGCGGTGCCAGGCAAGAAGCCAGGTACATCGACGAAGGTGACGATCGGGATATTAAAAGCGTCCAGGAAACGCACGAAGCGCGCTGCCTTCTCAGAAGCCTTGATATCCAGGACGCCTGCCAGGACTGCCGGTTGGTTGGCGACGATGCCCACGCTATGACCGCCCAGGCGGGCGAAACCGATCACAACGTTAGCCGCGAAATTTTCCTGTATCTCGTAGAACTGGCCATCATCCACGACAAGTTGGATAACTTCCTTAATATCATATGGCTTCCCAGGATCTGCCGGGATAATCGTATCCAGCCTTCCTGCCATTCGTAAGGGATCATCCCCATTGGGCACGAACGGAGCATCCTCCATGTTGTTTTGTGGCAGAAACCCCAGCAGCTTGCGGATCAGGTACAAGGCGTCGGCTTCGGTCTCAGCCGACATGTGGCAGACGCCGGAAGTTTCAGAATGGACGCTGGCTCCGCCCAGGTCTTCAAAAGAAACTTCCTCATGCGTGACCGCCTTGACCACATCCGGGCCGGTGACAAACATGTACGACGAATTACGCACCATGAAAATGAAATCCGTCAGCGCCGGGGAGTAGACGGCCCCGCCTGCGCAAGGACCCATAATCGCGCTGATCTGGGGGATGACGCCCGAAGCCAGTGTGTTTTGTAAAAAGATATCGGCATAACCACCCAGGGAAACCACGCCTTCCTGGATGCGTGCCCCGCCGGAATTGTTCAAGCCGATGACCGGCGCGCCATTCTTCATGGCCATCTGCAATATTTTGCAAATTTTTTCGGCGTGCACCTCCCCGAGGCTGCCGCCGAACACTGTAAAGTCCTGAGAATACACGTAAACCAGGCGTCCGTCAATCGTCCCCCAACCGGTGACGACGCTGTCGCTTAAAAATTTTTGCTGGTCCAGGTTGAAATCCTGGGTGCGATGAACGACAAAAGCATCCAGCTCTTTGAACGAACCGCGGTCGAGCAGCAGGTCAAGGCGCTCACGGGCAGTCATGCGCCCGCGTTTGTGCTGCGCTTCCACCCGATCGGACCCACCCCCCTGGCGGCTCTGCGCCTTCAAGTCTCGTAAGTTCTGAATTTTCACGTCTTCACTCACGCTTCTCTCCAAAAAATGCCCGGCTGGGTTTTATTGACAAAATCCACCAAGCCAGAAAAATCACCAGGATCGACATCCCAGCGGAAAACCAGCCATTTACACCCCAGGCTTCTGCCTGCACCAGCAGGATTCGTTCCAACCAGTAAAACAAGACAAAGGCAGCCATTCCCCACAAAACCAGCCGGGGAGCCCAGCGCAAACCTCGCCACAGGCCGATAAAAGCGATTAAGCCAACGATCCCCCAGACAATGCCGCGCCCCACCAGGTAAGCCGGGGAAACCCGCACCAACGTATGGAGCGGAGTGATCCACAAGGATGCCGCATCCCAGGCGCTGACAAGGAACATCACTGCCAGAATTAACACTGCCAGTGCAAGAAAGGTTACGGGCCACGGGCGTTTTATGGAGCCAGAGGGTTGGGAGCTGAGTTCGGGAAATTTATCGATTTCTTGGTCCATGGTTAACCATCCGGGAATTGTATCCCGTTACAACCTGATTGTGGGTAAAATTGATGAAATTTGCGAAATTGAGAGGACTCACTTGGCTGGTAGAATCGCTTAAGCCAGGAAGGTTATTTCAACTATTGAAGGGAATGATGCGATGCCAGGCAGCGCCAACGAAATCATCGAAACACTTAACGCTTTAGCCAATCCCGAGAATGTTGCAGGCATGGCCCGTTACGGGATCAACCCCCAGGGCACCCTGGGTATCTCCATTTATATCCTGCGTCCCATGGCGAAAGATATTGGTCAAAACCACGAGCTGGCGCTGGAGCTCTGGAACACTGGCGTCCACGAGGCGCGCCTCCTGGCAGTTTTCATCGACGATCCTAAACAGGTCACGCCGGAACAAATGGATCGGTGGGCTGGCGAATTTGATTCCTGGGATGTCTGCGACCAGGCTTGCACCAGCCTGTTCGACCTGACTCCGCATGCCTACCCCAAAGCCTACGAATGGAGTGCAGACGAGCGGGAATTTGTTAAACGTGGCGGTTTTGCCTTGATGGCCGGCCTGGCAGTCCACGACCGCACGGCCAGCGGGAGCGTAAACGAAATCCTGGCAGGCTTTTTCCCGGTAATCGAACGCGAATCAGACGACGACCGGAACTTTGTGAAAAAAGCTATCAACTGGGCGCTGCGCAACCTGGGAAAGCGTAACCTGCACCTGAACGCCCTGGCAGTGGAGACAGCTCACCAGATCGCCCTGCGCGGAACGCGCTCTGCCCGCTGGATCGCCGCCGACGCGCTGCGCGAGCTGACCGCTGAGAAGACCCTGCAACGTTTGCACAAAACGCAGGAAAGGCGCAAGTCATGAGTTACTTTCTACGACCTGCCACCCAGGAAGATGCGCCCGTCATCCGCCTGCTGATCCGCCAGGTGGGTATCAATCCTTTGGGGTTAGACTGGAGGCGCTTCCTGCTGGCAGTGGATGAGGCGGATCAAAGATCGATCCGTCGCGATCGTTGCATCGGCTGCGGGCAGCTCAAGCCTCACGCCGGTGGTACGCTGGAGCTGGCATCGATCGCCGTAGTCCCCGAGTGGCGCGGGCAGGGCGTGGCCAGCCAGATCATCCTGGCGTTGATCGAACGCTCGAAAACTACCCGCAGTTCCCCAGAGGTTGCGCCTCCTGCGCTGTACCTGACCTGCCGGGCTGGGCTGCGCGCATTCTACGAGCGCTTTGGATTCCAGGCGCTGTCTGCTGGCGAGATGCCCCTATATTTCAAAGGCGCTTATTCCGCATTTCACGTCCTGAGGTTTCTCAAGCTGGTGAATGAAGACCTGCTGGTGATGCGCAGGCCGGCCGATCTTTATTCGGACTGATCCCAGGCTTCTTTTAAACGCCTGTAGGTATCTTCAATGGCTTCGGGGATGACGCGCGTATCCGCGGTTGCCGTCATAAAATTGGTGTCGCCCCCCCAGCGTGGCACAACGTGGATGTGAATGTGGGCAGCCACCCCGGCGCCGGCAATCTCTCCGATGTTGATGCCCAGGTTGAAACCCTGCGGGCGGTAAACGCTGCGCACCACCAGGACGGCTTTGTTCGTCAGTTCCATCAGATCTCGCGCGCGCTGCAGGTTCGAGAAGTTCCAGGCCGGCTATGTGCTGGTTCGGGACGACCATCAGGTGCCCGCTGGTGTAAGGAAATAAATTGAGAATGGCAAACGAAAATGGGCTGCGGGCGACGACCAGGTTTTCCAACCCATCCGGCGCCTGTAAAGCCGAACAAAAAAAACAACCTTGGGTCTTACTTGATTGAATGTACCTCATCCGCCAGGGTGACCAGAGTTGTTTCAAGTTAAATATCCGTCCAGGCGCGTATTTTAGCAAAGAAATCGTGTTTATGGAATACAATTGGCACAATCAAAATTGGAGAGGATTTCCACTTAAATCATGGTTGACGGAATTGAATTTCTTTTCCTGGGCCTGGCGGCGATCGCTGCAGGGTTTGTGAATGCTCTTGCCGGAGGCGGCACCCTGATTACCTTCCCCACCCTGACTTTTGTCGGTGTGGAAGCTGTGACAGCCAATATCACCAACACCGTCGCCTTGCTGCCCGGATACCTGGGAGGTACATTCGCCCAGAAGAAAGACCTGGCAGGCCAGCGCAGGCGACTGTGGCTCTTCATCCCGGCCGGCTTCATCGGCGGTCTGATCGGTGGTTTCTTACTGCTGAACACCGGCGAGAAACTTTTTAGCCAGCTCGTACCTTATCTGATCCTGCTTGCTTGCGGTCTGCTGGCAGCCCAGGACAGGCTTCGCCTGTGGCTAACGAAGCGCATGGCCCGCAACCAGGGACAATCTCTTTCAGAAGCCGGGCATCTGGGGAGCGAAGCCTGGGCGGTCCTACCGGTGGGACTGGCGGCGATATACGGGGGGTATTTTGGGGCTGGTTTGAGCGTGATCATTTTGGCTGTGCTCGGTCTGGTGTTGAACGACTCCCTGACGCGCCTGAACGCCCTGAAACAGGTGATCTCCTTCAGCGCCAACCTGGCAGCAGCCCTATTCTTCGTCTTCTCAGGGAAAGTCCTGTGGCCCGTCGCCCTGGTCATGGCCGTGGGAGCCTTGATCGGAGGCACCCTGGGTGGGCGCCTGGCGGGCCGCATCCAGCCCAAGACACTGCGAACGATTGTCATCTTTTTCGGCGTGGTCGTCGCCATCATTTACCTGGTGAAATAAGGGCAAGCAGGGAATTGACAGCCCATAGGAAGGGCGGTATCCTCCAAAACATGATGCAGTTAGGCCTTTTTTCACAGCCAATCTGGTCGGTCACGGAAATTACCCAATACTTACACGAGCTGTTCGCCGAAGACCAGCAGCTCCAGGATGTGTGGGTGCAGGGTGAAATTTCTAATTTTTCCAGGCCGTCTTCAGGGCATCTTTACTTTACCCTTAAGGATGCGGGCTGCGCCTTGCGCTGCGTCATGTGGCGCAGCGCAGCCATGCGCCTGAGCCAGCTTCCGAGAGATGGTGAAGCGGTTGAGGTTCATGGGAAAATCGATATCTACGAGACACAGGGCCAGTACCAGCTATATGCAGACCTGCTGCGACCCTTCGGTCAGGGCGCCCTCTACCAGGAGTTCATGCGCTTGAAAAACCGCCTGGAAGCGGAAGGATTGTTCGCAGCAGAACGTAAAAGACCGCTGCCGCGCTGGCCCCGGCGCATCGGTATCGTCACCTCGCCCACCGGCGCTGCGCTCCGCGACATCTTAAACACCCTTCGCCGGCGTTACCCGCTGGCAGAAGTTGTGGTTGCCCCCACTGCCGTCCAGGGTGAAGAAGCGCCACCCGGAATCGTTGCCGCCCTGGAAGCGCTGAACCGTATCGTTCAGCCAGACGTCATCCTGCTGGCCCGCGGCGGTGGTTCCATGGAAGATTTATGGGCCTTCAACGACGAGCGCGTGGCGCGGGCAATCGCCGCTTCGCAAGCCCCTGTCGTCAGCGGCATCGGGCACGAAACGGACTTTACCATCGCAGATTTTGTCAGCGACTTACGCGCCCCTACCCCAACTGCCTCTGCGGAGCTGGTCACTCCCAACAAACAAGACCTTCTGGATGCGTTGGCTGACCTTTCAGGCAGGCAAACCCGGGCGATCACCGCAACCTTGACCGGACTGCGGCTGCAATTTCAACGCCTGGGCAACCGCCTGGACTTCCTTTCTCCTCAGGCGCGCATCCGCTCGGACCGCCAGAGCCTGGACGAATATATCTACCGCCTGCAGTTGAGCTGCCAGCACCACCTGCAGCTCCAGCGCACGAGCCTGCAAAATCTGGAAGGGCGCCTGCACACGCTCAACCCCACAGCCGTTCTCCGGCGTGGTTATGCCATTGTCTCTCGAGCAGACGGTGTGGTCGTCCGCAGCACCAGCCAGGTCCAGGCTGACGATGTCTTAAATGTGCAGGTAACAGACGGTACTTTCAACGTCGAGGTACTCAACCCAGATTCAGATTGACAAAGGCAGTATCGCCCAACGTTGCCCTGTAATAAGGAGTTTATTCCATGAGCCCATCCAACCCAAAGACAGCCAATCCAATCCCAGGACCATCCGGGCCCCTCCAGGGCATGTCATACGAACAGGCATTCAACGAGCTGGAAGCCATCGTGGCTGCGCTGGAATCGAACGAACGAGCGCTGGCCGAAGCCATGGCGTTGTACCAGCGCGGCCAGGAGCTCGCAAAATATTGCGCCCAGCAGTTGGACCAGGCAGAGTTAAAAATTCAAAAAATCGCCGGAGACGAGTTGGTCGACGCTGAATTCTAATCCTATCGAATAGAAGCGGCGTAAAACCTGGTAAAACCATCATGCAAATCCTAGATGTCTTTCACAATCCAATCCTGGGGGTGATCCTGCTCGCTTCCCTGATCGCCCAGATCGTCAAGCTGCCGCTCGATTATCTCCAGACGCACCGTTGGAACTGGTTCTTGCTCCTGGAACCGGGCGGCATGCCCAGCTCACATTCCGCCCTGGTCACGGCTGCCGCCCATGCCATCGGCTTATGGGTGGGTTTCGGCAGCCCGCTCTACGCCCTGGCTTTTGGCCTGTGTATTATAGTCATCTACGACGCCACCGGTATCCGCAGGCAGGCCGGCATGCACGCCGAAGTTATCAACCGCATGATCCAGGACCTGGCAACAGGTCACCCGTTAAAAAGCCAGGAGCTGCGTGAAGTCCTCGGTCACACACCGCTGGAAGCCCTGGCAGGCATCCTGATCGGTTTGCTGGTGGCCCAGGTCACCTATGCCATCATGAAATAGCAGTTTTCCCTTTTTTCAGGTAATTTCCAAAAAATCCGACCAGGCTACGCACTTCCCTCACCTTTAACAACCACAACATCAAAGCGTAAATCGCGCCTCCTGCAGCCACACCTACCAGGGTGCGGACGTAAGCCGGGCTGCCTTTGGACCAGGCCAGCCATCCCCAGAGAGCCAACGCCATGATGCCGGAGGCAAGCAGCGCCGGCAGCAAGCCAGCCAGGATGGTGCTCCCTTCCAGACCCTGCATGCGACGCCTCATGAAAATTAACAGGACAACCATTTCCAGGGCTGTTGCCAGGGAATTCGCCAAAGCCAGCCCACCATAAGGCAGCCATCCCAGGCTGCTGAAAGCAACCGCAAAGATGAGGCTGAAGACAATATTCAAAAGCATGGCGCCCACTCCCACAAACACCGGGGTTTTCGTGTCGTGCAGCGCGTAGAAAGCCCGGGCAAGGATTTCAACCAGCGAATGGCCTACCAGGCCTGCTGCGTACCAGAGCAGCGCCCAGGCCACCATTACCGTGTCCACGGCGTCGAAGCTGCCGCGCTGGTAGAGCATGCCCACCAGGGGTACCGCCAGGATCATCAGTCCCAGCGCGCCTGGGATCGAAAGCAGGAGCAGCCAGCGGATCGTGCCTGCCAGGGTCCGCCGCATTTCGACCAGCTCCCCGCCGCGCCACCTGGGCTGAAAAGGTTGGCAGCGCAGCCGTAGCCACGGACTGGGCGATCGCTACTTGCGCCATCAACATCAAGGCGAAGCCGAAGGTCAGCGCCGCCACGCTGCCGGTTGCCATCCTCGAAGCCAGGTTCGTATTGACCCAGAAATTAAGCTGGACCACAGCCACGCCCAGAAGGCGCGGAAGCATCAAGCGGACAACCTCCCGCACGGATGCCAGGCTTAAGCCAAGAATTGGCGAATAGGTCCCGCGCAGCTTGAACAGGCTGGGGATCTGCACCCCCAGGTGACCGGCTGCACCAATGAGCACTCCCCAGGCCAGGCCATAGACTCCATAAGGTCGTAAGACGGTTACCCCCAGGATCAAACCAAGCTGGTAAATGGCCGGTGTCAACGCGGGGATGAAAAAAACCTGGTGGGCGTTGAGAATGCTCATGACCAGACCGCTGATCGCGAATAACAGGGCTGAGGGCAGCATCCAGCGCAAAAGACTGACGGTCAGGTCGAGTAAAGCCGGGTCATTGGCGAAACCTGGCGCCAGGATATAGCGCACCACCTGGGGAGCAAAAATTACCACAACCAGGCCGAGAATAGAAATCACGATCGTGATCAGGTTGGCCAGGGCTGAAGCAAGCTGCCAGGCTCCTTTGCGATCCTCCCGAGTCAGCAGCGTGGTGAATGCAGGCAGAAAAGCCGACGCGAGTGCGCCCCCTGCCACCAGGTTGAACAGGGTCTCAGAAACCCGGTTGGCGCTGTTGAATGCATCGAGCTCGCTGCCGGCGCCGAAAGCGCCGGCGACCAAAATCTGGCGCACCAGCCCGACCAGGCTGCTCAGCAGGAATGCGGCCATGACGGTCAGGGCGGCGCGTCCAATGGTGCGCAGGCTGCGATTCGAGGTAACTGCAGGGGACTCAGAAGCCATTCTCGCGGTATTATATCTTGAGATCATTCGATTCCAAAAAACCCTTGACTTAGAACAAATGTTCGATATAATAGGTAAACATGGACCAACATTTCACTTCTCCCCCGCATCTGCGTGAGTATTATGCCCGGGTTTGGGCTGTTGTCCGTCTGATCCCACCAGGCAAAGTTGCCACGTACGGTCAAATCGCTGCGTTGATCCTTCCCCCGGGAGGGATGGACCCAAAAAGCTACAATGCCTTTGCACCGCGTTGGGTCGGAGGCGCGATGGCAAACTGCCCTGAAGGTGTCCCCTGGCAGAGGGTTGTCAACAGCCAGGGCAAAATCAGCCTGGGAAGGGGTGCTGGAGCCAGCCATCAAAAAGAACTCCTGGAGGCAGAAGACATCCAGTTCGATTCCCGGGATCGCATCGATTTAAAGGTCTACCGCTGGCAAGGTCCTGAGGCTGGGGAGATACCTGGCGCTGCCTGAAGGTCGGATTCGCTTGCGTTCGGCAAGCCCGGCTTTTCGGGTTAAGAAAGGGAATGACCGATGAACGTAAGAAAAATCCACTTACCATTTAAATTACCCAATTTCAGCGAACCTCGCACCAAGGAATCCGCAAAGGCTTCCCCACGGCGCAGTTCCAACTCGCCACACATCAATCCCCGGGTGCGCGCATACGGAAAGGCTCGCCTGGACATAGCCCGCCGTGTCCAAACTCAACAGGACTGGGATGCGTTATGGATCCCTCCCAGCCACACCTTCCCGTTCGAATTTTCGACTTCAGGTTCCTGGAAACAATGCATCGAATACCGTGTGGATGATTTTGCAGCGGAAATTGGCTTCTGGATTGACATCCTGGGTTTGCAAGTGATTGCCTTCAGTCCCGATTACGTGCAGTTCTCCAGCCCGGGAGGTGAGTTTACCTTCGCGGTATCCGCCACCTTGGATGGCCAGGCCAGTACACCTCCTGGAACATTCAGGATCCAGTTCTTTGTTCAGGATTTGTTAAAAACTGTGGAGGAGTTAGTTCATCGCAGCCTCACTTTTGACCAGCCTCCGGTGCCACAGCAGCCAGACTCGACTTTATACTTCGCAACCTTCTCGACCCCACACGGCATACCCATTGATCTTTGTGGCGAGGTCGAGGTGATGCCTGTTCCAACAGAAGTCGTTGAAGACCTGGCAACGCCAGTCTATGAGGAAAAAGGAACTACACCGGCACTTCAAGTGGTCACCTCTACCCCAACTGGGAATCCAATCTCTCTGGATCTGTACACCTGGGATGAGGACGAGGATCATGTGGATCAGAGTCTCCTGCCTGAAGGGAATCCTGCCACTTTGGAAACGGCAGAACCTGTTTCCCATATCAATAACTGGCCGGTCTCCCCAGATATTGCGGGCGAATTGGTCACCAACAAACGAGCCAGGCGCATCTCTGAGGAAAGCCCGGCATATACTCCGGAGCTGCCTGCAGACGGTCCTCCACAGGCTGAACAGGATAATGACCTGGAAGAATGGGACGAGCAATCTGCAGCCAGGAATTCATCCAGGGAAGATGAATTTTCAGAGACGATCACCTACGAGCCGGTTGATTAAACGGGCTTGCTATAAAAAAGGGGCTGACTCAAAAGTCATACGAGTCAGCCCCCTGATCATTCAAAGGGATAGCAGAAAAAAGAAAAATAAAAAACTGGCGGCTATTGGACCGCCAGTTTTGCCATATTCTGGGCAATACAGAGCAAACCGACCTCTGTTTTCACTTTCTCGATCCCCCTCAAGAGGAATCTGCGAAAGCCCCAATCTTCCTTGAGTCGTCCAAACACACTCTCGACCTCCACACCCCGCAACGAGCGCAGCTTTTTGCCTGCTTCACTGGTCAGATTGTCTCTGGCTTGTTTTCTCCAGGCTTTCAACTGCAAACCCAGGTACACCTTGCGATTGCCCTTGGCTTTTGTGCACTGCTCTTTCAAGGGGCAGGCGATGCAATCATCCGCTTCATAGCAGCGCCGCTCCCCGCGATAGCCGTTGTCGGTTTTGGGATGGGCGCTGTACTGGTAAGTCAAGCGTTTCCCGGCCGGGCAGATCAATTCATCTTGCTCGGTATCGTAGACCATCTGGTCGACTGCAAAGGGGTTGGGTTTGAAGCGAGGCCGTTGTTCCTTGCCAAAGGTGTTGTACTTGACGTAATTCCCGACTTGCTCTGCATCGAGATAGGCATAGTTCTCTTCACTCCCATAACCACTGTCCGCAATCACATTCTTCGGCAACCTTCCCAACTTGGCTTTGACCCCCTGCAAATGTGGCACCAGGCAGCCCGGGTCTCCTGGTCGCTGGTGCACACTGAAGCCCACCACAAACTGGCCTTCCGTTCCCATCTGCAGGTTGTAGCCAGGTTTCAACTGCCCGTTCTTCATGTAATCATCCTTCATGCGCATGAAGGTCGCATCCACATCCGTCTTCGAGTAGCTGTTGCGTCCAGCCAGTTTGCGCTCCTGGTCTTCATATTTCCGTTGCCGAGGCAGGCAGTCTTCTTCCAACTTCTTAAGAGCGTCCTGCGTTTTTTGCAGTCCGGTCTTGCTCCTGCGTCCACGCTTTTTCTTCGTTTTGCTTGGCTTCGCTGCCGGTTGAGCAGGCTCGGTTACCTGGATGGCTTCCCCCTGGGATGCGTCGGGTTTGTCATTTTGAGCTTTCAAACGCTGATTGAGTTCCTGGATCTTCGCTTCCAGCTTCACACTGTCCAGCGGCTCGTCGGATCCCAATTCTTCCAGGTCTTTGTCTCCATACTCAGCATTTTCGGCTTCATTCACCTGCTCGATCTGCAAGATGAGCTCTTTGACCTTCTCTTGCAGCTTCTGTTTGTACCGCCGGGTGCTTTTCCCCCATACCCAGGAGTACTTGTTGGCATTCGCTTCGATCTTCGTTCCATCCAGGAAATAGTTCTCCAACTTGACATACCCTTCTTCCAGCAGCAACTCCAAAACCGCTGTGAAGATGTCTTCGATCACCTCCTTCACCACTTCCGATCGAAAACGATTGATCGTGCGAAAATCGGGCTGCTGGTTGCCTGACAACCACATGAAGTAAATGTTCTCCCGCAGCGCCTTGGCTATCTTGCGAGATGAGTACTGCTGCTGGGTATAGGCATATACCAGCACCTTCAGCAGCATCTTCGGATGGTAGCTGGACGTTCCGCCCCCTTTGTACTGCGTCAGGAGTGCTGATGTGTCCATCTTCTCGATGGCTGTATTCACCACCCGCACCAGGTGCTTGGGCGGGATTTGGGCTTCCAGATCGGTCGGCAGCAGCACGATCTGTCCCTGCGTATATTCTTTGAATACGGGTGGGGTGCTTTTCTTGTTCATACCCCCTATTGAATCACATCTCCTTTAAACGCGAAAGGGGCTGCCCTGTTCTTTTTGGACAGCCCCTTTTTTTATTCTTGCCGCTTAAATCGGCGAGAGCCGGGTACGCCGCCCCCGGCTCTCTCTAAGGAGGAGAAGAAGAGAAATCGCCCTTCGAAGATAATAATATCAAACTCCTTCCAAGACTGCTTGACGCACAACCTACGCTTACCCTACGATTACCCTATTCTTGACCGACAATATTGTTGTTTACATTTCTCGTTGGCTATTTTTCTCATAAGCTATTCAGACAAATCGTGCGGAATGCTGAATTTTTTAGATTAGAATCGTCAAATGCCCAATGGTGAAGTTACTTCAGGTCAGTTGCATGGTTGGAAGCTGATCCAAAAAATCGGTGAAGGGGATGCCGGGGAGGTCTATATTGTCGAATCGCTGGTTGAAAAACAACAGGCGATCCTCAAACGCCCCAGGCACAGCCCTTTCACCAGCGATATTCTCCGGCAGGCGAACCAGATCCGCATGGAATGGCAGGTTTTAGATTCGTTGAAAAATTTTAACCTACGCTTTAAGGATTTTCTGGTTTGCGTACCGGGGCTGCTCGATACAGCCAAGCCCGGCTCTGAATATAGTGAACGTTTCTTCATCGTGATCGAGAAAGCCCCCGGAATCGATCTGGCCACGCTCGCACAGGCTGCCCTCCAGGGTGCAGTGCCTGGCGGTCCGGCAGCCACAGCCAGTATTGACCAGTTCCTGTACCAGGTAATCAGCAGGCGGGGTGAGTTGCCAGCTTTGCTTGTATTAAAAATCCTGGCCAGTATGCTTGACTTCCTTTTGAACATCCATCACCTGAATGCCAGCCATCCTGACCAGGCAGCCCGTGGCGTCATCTGGAATGATGTCAAACCTCACCACCTGTTCTGGGATATCCTGGGAAAAACGCTAACGGTCATCGATTGGGGGAATGCACAATTCATAGGAGCCGATGGCGCCAGTGAAGACCGTCATTTTACGGTGAATAACGACTTCGGCCAATTCCTCCAGGAAATGGGCTCCTTTCTAAAGGAATTGAAACCGGACCTCTACCAGGACCTGGAATGGCCTCGTGAAAATCCGCCGCCAGGTCTTTACAATCAAGTTGTGAAACCCTTACAGACACGCATCGTGCGGCGCTTAGATGAAGAATACGCACGGCTGCACAGTCTTCGCCAGCAGGAAGAAGGACTGCTTCTCAGGCGAGACCCACAAGTTGAGGATTGGTTGGCGCTCGAAAGGATCCAAACGCAGATTGTAGAGCTGGCAGAGCTGCCGGACTGGTCAGGTGCAGGACGCCTGGCCATCTTGCTGGCCAGCAAGATGATCAACGAAGGTGCCCGCCAGCCATTCCTGGACTTATGCCAGCACATAACCAGGCTACCGGGCATTGACCGCGAGCACTGGGAGATTGTCCAGGTCATCGCCCGCCTGGTTCCATGGCCAGGCCTGTTCCAAATACCTGTCCAGCAAGCCCTGCTGTCGGCGATCGAAAAGGATTGGCCTGGCACTCTCTGGCAGCTTCGGCTGGCTGCAGACCAAACACAGTTCCCAAGCTGGTGGCAAAATCTAAGCGACCGCATCCGCAGGGCCCAACCTGAAGTCGGTCAGGATGGCTTAACACCCCTGGTGGTGCTAAATCGCCTCATTCTCACCCTTCAAGCAAGCCGGCAGCGTGACCCGGAACCGCAAATGGCGCTCACGGCACAAACTTTCGGGTTTCGCATGCTGGAGGCCGAGCAGGAACCCGAACATTCTCCGGAGGAGCTCTTAGCTCGTTATCTGAAGGAAACGGTTGCTCGCAGGTGGGTCGAGCTGGAGCCAGACCCGCCAGACTCTGGGCTTGAATATACCGACATTGAGCAGCAGCTTGAAATTATAGGTTTTTTAGAGCCAGGCACCAAGGATAACCTGGTCAGGGCGCTGGATCAACCGCGAGCCCTGGTGAAAATAACCCTGGACGGCTGGAGCCTGCGAGATTTCGAGACTGCCCGCAGGGGACTCCGGCGCCTGTTTATTTGGGATCCCGACCGGCAGCGCCTGTTCCTGGCCGACAAAGCGATCGCCAGAGCTCCCGCCTGGCTGGGAGGCATCCGCCAGGGACCGGAATCAGATGAATCGCTCCAGGAATTTATCACCCGCTTTGAATTGCGCGGGCGCGAGATGCGCAACCAGGTCGGACCAGCCCCCTGGCTGGATCAAACCCTGGAAGCGTTTTCTCGGTTGCGCAGAGGCGCAAGCCCTTCAGATATATTGCTGGATTATCCAGAGCTGCGACCTGAGCTGCCCTGGCTGGCACACTACCATCCGCCGCTTCTCCGGCCATTATCCGGACCTGTTTTATTGGAAAGACTCAGCAGCCCACCTCTGCCCGAATGGCTGCTGAACAGCGATCGGGTGGGAACCCTAGGACCCGAAGGCGAGATCGAGCTGGGAGAGCCTCAGGATACCTGGGCTCCGGAAGCCCGCGGCTCATCGGCGCGGGTTTTTACAGGAATTTTGCGTGGTGAAGACCGCCTGCAACACCCGGCTGCCATTAAAATCATGCGTCCTGGTTTATCAGATTATGCCCTCCCCTTGTTCCACGCCGAAGCCCGCATATTAACTTTGATGAGCGATGTCCCAGGCGTCAGTGCCCCGTTGGAATTTGGTTTCATCCGCCCGCGGGATGACGGACAATTACCTGAGGATACATCTCAGCAGACCGCTTCAAACTTTTTGGGAACGGTCCGGCGTATGCCTACACCGGATATCCGTGGATATTTAAGTGCCCTGGAATCCCTTCCGCAACAGGGCTGGCTGCCATATATCGCCTTGGCGCTCCAGCCGCGCAGCGACAACTTGATGGTGCTATGCGACTCAGGCTATACGCATGGTCGCTTCCTGTCCCTGAAAGAAGGCCTTCGTTTTTGTATCCAAATCCTGGACATCCTCCAGACTGCCCATTCCCGCAATATTGCCTACCGCGATTATAAAATCCTGCATTTTTATTGGAGCGAAGCCGAAAACGGGATTACGATGATCGATTGGAACGTGGCAAGGCATGCCCCCCAGGGTCTTTCGACGGCAGAAAAATGCGCCGACCTGGTTCAATTTGGTGCGCGTGCCCTCCACCACATCCTCACAGGTCGCCCAGCCCCTGGAGCCCTGCCCGTTGGCCCTACGCGTCCCGAGGAAATCGACCAGGCAGCCGCCACTTATGCCCCCCAATGGAATTTCGACGACCAGCGCCTGCCCACCCGGCTGCGCGAGATCGTGGAACGCCTCCTGGCAGGAAGCTACGACCAGGCCGCGCCGTTGCGGGCCGAACTTGGAACCCTCTTTAGGATCTACCCGACGAAACCTGACTGCAACCATGAACTCCATCGACGATTTTGCAAAGAACGCCCAATTCCTGCTCCAACAACCAGAGCCGGGTCTGACCGAGCTGCGCAGGCTTATTTTAGAGTTGGAGGACCTCATCAATTCCCCCGACTTCCAGGCTTTAGACCCGGAAGAACGCAACCGGCTCCAGAACCTGCGTAAAGAATTGCGCAGTCGTTTACAGGAGCGAGAGACCGCCCCCGAGACTCTGAACGGACAGCCAGAGGCGATCGACATTTCAGCCTCTCCAAATCAGCCCTCCGCGGCCCAAAAGTCGCCCGGTCCCTCTCCCGAACCTGCTGTTCGACCTCACGACCCGCGCGCAGAACTCCAAATGGAGGAAGCTGAACGCCTCTTCTACAGCGGGCGCTACGCGGACGCGCTGCGTTTGTATGATCGTGTCCTGCAAATCGAGCCAGTTTGGGAACGCGCCCGCCAGCACCGCTCTGAATCCGAAAACTACCTGCGTACAGGCTACATCCCATCCATCGCCTTGCCGTCCGAAGCCGCTTCCGCTTATGGAAAAGCCCAGTCGGCTGCCCGGGTGGGTCGCTATGCAGAAGCGATGAGCCTGCTGACCAAAGCCCAGGCGGTCTTGAAAGAGCTGGGCATCCAGCGCTGGCAAGAAGGCCAGGAATTCGAACAAAAACTCCAGGAAAACATTGATGCCGAACACGCTTATGGCGAAGGTCTCCGGCAGCTAGATGCCGGGAGGTTCGACGAAGCCATCGAAAGAGTAGAGACCGCGGCCTTCGCCACCGGATTACCGAAATATTCAGACAAAGCCCAGGAGCTGCGCCGGGTTCGTGAAACTCTCCGGAAGATTTCCGAAACGGTGAATTCACCCGATTCGGACCCCAGGTCGATCTCCCAGGCCAAAGCAGACCTGGATAACCTGACCGGCGAATACGGGGAGAATCCCGCTCTCGTGCGCATCCGCACCCGCCTGGAAAGCGTGATCCCGCGCGTCGTTTCTCCGTTGAAGGAAAGCACGCGCTCCCTGGTATCCCAGGCTGCCAGCGCGCCAACCATCGAAAATACGCTGTACCTGGCACGCCAGGCCCGCCAGCAGCTCGACCAGATCCGCAACCTGGAAGGGCTGGATGAGAGCCTGGACCGGCTGCAGGTCGAGGTGGATAACTTGCTGCGTAACGCCCAGCAAGCTGACCATGACCTCAAACTGGCAATAGCCTCGTACGAGGCAAAGAAAAGCTGGCCGGTCGAAGCCAGCCGCCTGAGCGCCGAAGTCCGCCGCCGCTATCCAAACGATCCATCGGTTGCCCGGCTCAGCCGGAATTTACGACCGCATCACATCAGCCTTTGGCTGATTCGCATGCTGTCTGTAATTGGCGTGGTCGCCATTCTCATATTGCTGGGATTCTGGGGGATGGGTCGTTACCGCGCTTACCAGGTTTCGTTAACCCCCACCACCACGCCAACCCCCACCGCCACAGCAACGCTGACCCTGACCCCAACGGCCTCCCCCACCGCCACCGCAACCATCACGCCTACCCCGACGATCACACCGACGCCAACTCCTTCAGCCGGAGTAACCCTGCGACAGGTCTGGGCGCGCAGTGGGTGCTACGAAGCTTATAATGCCGTCAGCCGCATCCCCGAAGGCGGCCTGGTGCGCTTCCTGCCTGATGAACGGCGTTTTGACGATTTCAACCGGGAGTGCGTCCTGGTCGAGTACGTCGGACCGGACAAATCGGTGATTGGCTGGATCCTGATTGCCGACCTGACCGCCGCCAGCCAGACACCCGAGCCATAAACCGCTCTCCACTCGCGCCTCTTGCGCCTTCTCCTGGGGTGGTAAAATCGACTGAGATTCCACCTTAGGAGGTCATCATGCACGAATTAGCTGGTACTCCATTAGCTGGTAAACCAGCCGTAGCCGATTGTTCGGCCGTAATCGTCGATGCGATCCGTACGCCGATTGGCTCTTTAGGAGGCGCCCTGGCGGCCGTCCGCCCGGACGACCTGGCCGCCCTGGTATTAAGAACCCTGATCGACCGTAACAGGCTAGATGCCTCCCAAATTGACGAAGTCTACCTGGGCTGCGCCAACCAGGCTGGTGAGGACAACCGCAATGTCGCCCGGATGGCCCTGCTGCTCGCTGGAATTCCGGTTGAAGTCCCTGGCCTTACTTTTAACCGGCTGTGTGCAAGCGGGATGGCGGCCGTGAACGCGGCTGCCCGGGCAATTCGCACCGGAGATGGCAAGCCTGTACCTGGCAGGCGGGGTAGAAAGCATGAGCCGCGCCCCTTATTCGCTTCCCAAAGCCGAACAGCCCTTTGCCTTTGGCAACCAGACTGCCTGGGATACCGCATTGGGATGGCGTTATCCAAATCCGCGCATGCAAGAAATGGTTGGAACCGAATCCATGGGGGAAACGGCTGAGAATATTCACGACCTGTACCCAATCTCGCGCCTGGAGCAAGATACCTTTGCCCTGACCAGTCATCGCCGTGCAATTGCCGCCATCGATTCGGGCAAGTTCGCAGAAGAAATCATCTCGGTAACCATCCCGCAAAAGAAGGGGGATACTCCTGGTTGTCAGCGTTGATGAACGCCCCAGGCGGGATACATCCCTGGAGTCCCTTGCACGATTGAAGCCTGCCTTCCGCAAAGATGGCACGGTTACTGCAGGCAACTCTTCCGGATTGAACGACGGCGCAGCAGGTCTGCTCTTGATGAGTACCCAAAAAGCGCAGGAGCTGGGATTGCGCCCCCTGGCGCGCATTGTCGCCTGTGCCTCGGCCGGGGTATCTCCGCACACGATGGGCTTGGGTCCGGTTCCCGCCACCCGAAAAGTACTCCAACAGGCCGGCTTACAGGCTTCGGACCTGGGGTTAATTGAGCTCAACGAGGCGTTTGCAATCCAGGCCCTGGCAGTCATGCGCGAGCTGGGACTATCCTCAGAAATTACCAACGTAAACGGAGGCGCCATTGCTTTGGGGCATCCCCTGGGTTGTTCGGGGGCGCGCATCCTGACTACCCTGGTGCATGAGATGCGCCGGCGTGCAGGAACCGAAAAACGCCCGTATTATGGGTTGGCAACCTTATGCGTTGGGGTAGGTCAGGGAGAGTCCACCCTGGTTGAGTGGATTGGCAATTGAGCTTGCTCCAGGATATCTGATGGACGCTTCATTTTCACAGGGATCTTCACGAATTCGCAGGATGCGGCTTTCTCTAACCGGGTTTATTTTAGCCCTGGTAATTTTCTTGTCCTCCCTGGTGGGGTGCCGGGACATGCCCGAAGTCTCCCCGACAAACACACCCGTTGAAGCTCCTTCTCAACCCATTGAGCCAGAGCAGCCGACGCCAACCCGCACCCGGCCAGCCCGCACTTTGTTTATTCGACCCACCCTGGCAGTAACATTCACCCCAGAGGTTACCGTTCCATTGGCTCCCACAGCGCTGCCTCCCCCTGAAACACCGCAATTGAACCAGGAGCAGAGCACAAGCCTGCCTGGAACCGCAACTCTAGCCCCGTCCACCCAGGCCAACCCGACATCTCTTCCACCGCCGGACACCCTGGCGCCAACCCCGGATCGAACGATCATTCCTGCTCCAGAGCTGGTCTCCATCCAGATGATAAGCGATGAAGATGGCTGGGGATTGACCGATCGCTATATCCTGCGCACTGCAGACGGCGGCCTAAGCTGGGTGAACACCACACCTGGCGATATCTTTCCCGCCGAGTCAGTTCTCCAGGGATTTTTCCTCGATGCCAATCGCGGGTGGGTCGTTCTACCCTCAGCAGACCAGGCTACGGGAACCCTCTACCGCACCACGGATGGGGGAAACACCTGGGACATCGAACCAGTGCCTTTTGCCACGGTCAAAATATTCTTTTTCGACAGGGTTACCGGCTGGGCGTTGGTGGACCGCGGTTCCTTCTCCGGGTCCCAGGCCATCGATATTTTCCGTACCACAGATGCCGGAACTCGCTGGGTAACGGTTAGCCAGGTGACCTCCGAGCAGGCTGAAAACGCCAATCCGGAGACAATTCCGGGACCATTACCCTACACCGGGATCAAAAACACAATTTCATTTCGCAGCTCCGACACCGGCTGGGTCGCCGGCTCGGTCAGTGCTCCCGGCAATTCCTGGCTCTTCAACTCGCGTGACGGAGGCTATTCCTGGATCAAACAAAGCCTGGCCTTGCCAGCCGGAGCCCAAAACAGCCTGCTGAGCATTGACGCCCCGATGTTCTTTTCGCAGCAAGAAGGTTTACTCCCGGTTTTTCTCTACCAGGTGGGCGAACTATTCGCTCTTTATACCAGCCGTGACGGAGGCGCAACCTGGACTGTCACCACTCCTGTTCCTGTTGTTGGAGAACTGGACTGCGTGTCCTTCTCAGCCTGCCGCATCTGGAATGGAAACACGATCGCCATCACCGAAGATGGAGGCCAGAGCTGGCAGCAGGTAAAAACGAACGTGAACTTACAGCAGACCCTGGTTCAAATCGACTTCACCAGCCCGCAAGTTGGTTATGCCTTGAGCATTGCAAGCAACGGGCAAAGCACCCTTTATTTGACCTCCGATAGCGGTAGAACCTGGACCCCACTCTGGTAAGAGGGATCATTATCCATGGTAGTCCTCGTCACCGGTGCCTCAGGTTTTATTGGGTCCGCCCTTTGCCGCCTCCTGGTGGACGCTGGCTACCAGGTGCGCGCCTTTTACCGTCCTCGTCCTGGTAATGAAATCCCTTCCCTTCTCAAAGGTCTTGATCTGGATCATTGCCTGGGTGACATCACAGACTTTGCCTCCATCCAAAAAGCCATATCAGGGGTAGACGTCGTCTTTCATGCTGCAGCGAAAATGGGCAGCGGGGGCAAGCCGGAGGTCTTGTATGCAATCACGGTGGGAGGCACGCGCAACATCTTGCAAGCCTGCACCCAGGCCGGAGTCCGGCGGGTGGTCCATACCAGCTCAGTGGCTGCCCTGGGCGTGCCTGGCTGGGGCGGCAGACCTCGACCTCATCCGATTGACGAAAACCATACCTGGAATTTTCCGGCGGACTGGTGGCGCTACGGGCATGCCAAGTATCTGGCAGAGTTGGAAGTCCAAAAAGCCGTGGCAGGCGGACTGGATGTTGTCATCGTGAACCCCTCTGTGGTGATAGGAGCCGGTGATATCCACCTCATCAACGGCGATGTGATCTTCAAAGTTGCCAGCGGGCGCTTCCCAATCAGCCTGCCAGGAGGCCTGAACATAGTCCATATCCAGGATGCCGTGCGCGGGCACCTGGCAGCCTTGGAGCTGGGTAGTCGCGGTGAACGCTATATCCTAGCCGGCGAAAATTTAACCTACCTGCAGTTTCACCGGGAAGTCGCCAACCTGGTAGGTGTAAAACCACCGCAGCGGGTGATCCCTGGCGCGCTGATCCGGTTCCTGGCAGGCCCTTTATCGCTGGCAGGTCGCTTCTTGCCCATCTCCGTCAGCATGCTGCGCAGAATGGGTTATTTTTCCTATTTCGATCGCCAAAAATCGGCACGTGAATTACAGATGCCAGAGCCATTACCCGCCAGGGTAGCAATCCAGGATTCCTTGACCTGGTATCGTGAACAGAAATTGATTTAACTTGCAGGATCCGCTCGTTTGATCCCACGAACGGGTTTAAGGGGTTGAAACAAAATACGCCATCATGACGAAAATCATTAGAAACGTAATAAGGATGAGGAAAAAACCCAACAGCCACATCCCGATTAAATTGACCACTATTCCGGCGGTCATGCTTATCGCCAGGACCATCATGGCTGTAGCCACTTCGCGCAGCCTGCCCTGTTGACGTTTGAGCTGGTACAACCATAAAGCCAGGCCGGCTCCCATCCCGACCAAGCAGGTTCCAACTAACAAGACTAACGCCGCCGTGCCGCTGATTCCCGGGATGGGCGAGACAATGATACCGCAGGAGGAGGCGCGTGACGGAACCGGGGCGTAACGATACTGGTAAGCCCTGAAGAGGATAAAATTCCCCCAAACAGCATTCGACCTGGATACTTCCCACTCGATGGGTTGGGATGTGCCAGCAGGGACCACAGGGCGATCCACCCGTTCACTCATCGAAATGACGGAACCATCTGTGGCATGCGCGCGGATGAAGAATTTAAGGTTATGGCTCGAATTATTCTCAATCCTTCCGGAAACGATGCCCGTCTGGTTCTGACCAATGATGATCGGGCAGCGGAAACCTGGAAAGGGTTCTTCAGCGGTCAGCGAGCTATCGAACAGCGAGGCTTCAAAATCAGCCCAGACCGCCAGGCCAGAAAAAACCAGTCCTGCAATCACCCCGATCATAAAGAGTGTCATACTTAATAAACGGACATTTTTTGAACTCATCCTAAGCTCCTGCAGACTGTCCAGGGCGAACGAAACAGTGGACGATCTCACCAATATACATCCGGTGATAATCCCTTGAAGGATAAACATTGGCAATGCTTGGGTCGATGAAATGCGCTGGATCCAGGTCGTGGTAATAAATTTTTTTACAGGCCAGGACCAGCCTGGCCTCGGCGAAGGTCACCGCATTCGTTGTCGTGCCGGCTATCTCTAGCTCAGACGGCGTGAGACCGCAAGCTTTCACCTTGTCAACCGTCCTTCCGGAATGGGTGCCGCAATAATCCAATGCAGCCCGGTATTCCGCATCGAAAAACGACAACGAAAACGCATCTGCTTTTTCCATGAATTCAAAGGTGTAGCGCTGGGGGCGGATGACACAGAAACAGACGGATCGATTCCACAGAATCCCCAGCCTCCCCAGCTGGCGGTCATGGTGTTGAAATGTGAGATATTCCCAACCGTGATCAGCATCCATTCCTTACCAATGGACTGGAAGACATTATCGGTCAGCTCACTTGGATTGGTTTCAAGAAATTGGCTCATTGAGATCGTAATCCTCCGCGTAAATTGTAACCCGTCTGGTATAGATTGCCCATATTATACGCTCTCACCATCAAAGTTTCGCCCGTAAAGGTCACCCGTTCGCCCAAACTTCGTATATAATCTCAACGTTATCCGTTCTTTAGGTCGTGTTTCCCCAACACGATGCCAGGAGATGAGCGTGCAAAAAGAAATGCCGCGGCTGCTCAGCATGCTGCATGATGAATTAGGATATTCGGTGCGTGAAGGTCAAACCACGCTGGGTTATGACCTGTATTACGTGGACCTATCCTCCTGGAAGCTGCGCCTCAGCAACCGCACTCCCGTCATTTGCGTCAAAACCATAGATCTCGATCGCACCCTATCCCAACACGTCATGCAGAGCCTGGCGGATGTAGTCCGGGAACGCAGCCTCAACCGCCAGGTTGTCTTGGTCCTGGTCGAGGGCAACAGCTTCCCGCTGTTCAAGCATAAAACAAGCTTGAATTACAACCTGGTCTTGATTGGCGGGGAGGAACAAAAAAAGGTGATCCAATCTCGCCGTCCCAGCGGTGAGCTCCTCGACATCATCTCCACCCAGGTCCCCATTTCCTTTCTATCCCCATACGAGACGCGCGCTCCGGTTACAGGCAGCCGTTTTTTTGGCCGCGAGCAGGAAATTTCCCGTATCCTCGCCAACCCCGACACTAACCAGGTCATCCTCGGCATCCGCCGGATTGGAAAAACCTCCCTGCTGCGAGAGACGGAACGCATTTTCAACGAACGCGAGGAGACTGCCCGGGTATTTTACCTGGAATGCAGCGACTTACTCTCTACCGATGATTACGTGCGCGAGGTCGTTCGCAAGCTGAATCCACGCGAGCTGCCCCGCTTGCAAATGCAGAAGTACATCTTCTTCTTCCCAAACTTCTTAGAGCGCATGAGCAAGCAATTTAAGTCCAAGATCATCTTTTTATTGGATGAGATCGACAACCTGGTGATCATGCAGCGGGGAGATTGGGAATTGTTTCGCATGCTGCGCGCCAGCTCAAACAAGGGAGCCTGCCAGTACATCATTGCTGGATTCCGCGAAGCCATGCGCGAACAGTACATACTCAACTCGCCGTTTTACAACTTTGCCCAGGAAATCCGCCTGAGCGAATTTTCCCGCCAGCAGGCGCGCGACCTCATTGCTACGCCGATGGAAAACCTGCGCGTCCGCCTCCATAATATGGAGGAAATCGTCAACCGCATCTACGATGAAACATCAGGGCAGCCCAACCTCATCCAGTATTACTGCCTGATCCTTCTCCGAAACCTGGATCAGACGGGAAAACGCGAGCTCAGCCCGGATAGCCTGCTGGATGTTTACTCAGACGAAGGTTTTACCAGCCACCTGCTGACCTCGTTCATGCAGAACACCGAAAACCGTGAAAAAGCCTTGATTTACGCAATCTTGATCTCCGCTGAGGATGCCGGGAAAAAGGGCTTCGGCCATGAGGAGATCGATAACATGCTTCATAAAGGCGGGATCGATTTGAAGCAAAAATCGATCGACGAAGCCTGCAACCTGCTGACCCTGGCTGGCATCATCCATCGAAAAGGCAAGGAATTTTTCTTTGCCTCTCCGGTCTTCACCAAGGTCCTCCAGCAATCCTACGATCTGAACTACCTTTTCCGTAAAGTCAAAGAGGAGGGGTATGATCGGGATTGATCCGTCGGCAGACGTTCCGGCAACCGTGCGCTACCACCAGCACACAATAGAACAAATCATTCAATCCGTTGAGGAGGGCGTGTTCTGCGCCCTCTTAGGACCGCGCCTGTGCGGTAAAACACTGCTCTTGAGATACGTCGAACAAAATTTAGCCAATCTATTGGGTTGGACTTGCGTTTACCTCGACCTGCAGAAGCTAAGGGCAACCACCCAGCAAGCCTTTTTTGCGGACTTAACCCGGGTCACTGCGCAGCGCCTGGGGGAGCTGACAGGCATAAACCTGCGCATACCGAACGAGCTGCAAACCAGCAGCGCAATCTTCCGCGCTTTCTTGTCCGAATGCCTGTATCAGACCCGCCGCAATCTGGTTTTGATCATCGACCCTCTGGAAGCTCTGCCGACCGACTTGGTCCAGGCGCTGCTGACTTCACTGCGCGCGGCTTACATGGACCAGCAAAACATGGACCACCAGGTGAACGTGGTTGTTTCCGGCGCTCTCAGCCTGGCCACACTCACCGTCGGTGAATCTTCGCCGTTCCGCGGCATCGCCAACCGCGTCTTTGTAGATGATCTTTCCATCGACGACAGCCGGGCATTAATCCTGGAGAACCTCCAGCAGGAAAACATCCTCACAACCAGGGTCGCCTTGGACAGGCTCCTGAGGTCGACCAGCGGTGACATCTTCCTGGTCCGTAAACTCAGCCAATGCTGCATCGACCTCGCCAACCTGAGGGAAAACAGGCTCGTACGCTCGCGTGATGTAGCATTCATCACGAACCGCTTCCTGCGTGGGGAAGTCTTCCGGTATGCACCGCTACTTGAAGCCGTCCGCCTGATTGAAGAGAACCCCGACTTGTTATATTGCATCCTCAAGCTGCTGGAAACCGGCCGCGTTCACCGCAGTGCCTTGCCCTTACCCTTGTCGCCAGATCTGGACCCGTTGTACCTCACCGGGGTGGTAGAGCGCACCCCGGGGGATTTTTACCAGATCCAAAACCTGATTTATCACCAGTTCCTGTCCCAGCATTTCAGCCCTGGCAGGGTCGGGCATGTGCTGGCGATGTCTGGATATTGGGATTCGGCAATGGATTACCTGCACGTCAGTATTCAGCAAGGCAGCCAGCAATCCCGGACAGACTTGCTCCCGGCGACAATTAACTCGATGTACGCTGCTGAAGACCTGGCGCAGGCTGCCCATTACTTGAAACGCGGTTTGACGGCAGCCTTTGGCGTCCGGGAATCCCAGGTATGGTTCTGCCCGCCTCAGGAAAATTTCCTTCACCTGATCGGGCCTGCCAACCAACAATCGCCGGCCAGCATGAATCCATCGAAAAATCCGGATGCCGTTACCGGGGTCTGGACCGATTTACAAATCCCGGTAGCCGCCGACCGCCTGGAAGCGCGCGCTTACCGCCAACGCGTTCCCCTGCGTGGGCAGGAACGCGATCTAAAAATCGTCCGGGCAATTCCACTGATGATCCCAGGTCAAAAAGCATTAGGCGTTGTCACCATCTTTGATGACCTGGTGAACGAAGTGTTCGTCGATATCCGTGAACGCGACCACCAGCTCGTTGGATTCCTCAACCAGGCCGCCCGCGCCTTACAGACGGTCAACATCCGCCGCCAGGAGCTGGTGCTTGCCGGCAGGGTCCAGGCCAGCCTGCTTCCGCATACTCCTCCGGATATCCCAGGCTGGCAGGTTTCGGCAACCTGGAAACCGGCCCGGGAGACCTCCGGTGACTTCTACGATTTCATCCCTTTACCCGGCGGGAAATTGGCCATCGTCATCGCCGACGTGGTCGATAAAGGCATGGGGCCTGCCTTGCTGATGACCCTCACCCGCACCCTGATCCGGGGATTTGCGCAAACTTACCCGGAACAACCGGACCAGCTTTTACGGGTGACAAACCAGCGCATCATAGAAGACATCAACATGGGTATTTTTGTGACCTTGTTCTATGGCGTTTTAGACCCCGCAACTGGATCTTTAACCTACTGTAATGCAGGTCAACCCCCTCCGATCCTGCTGGCTGAAGATCGGATGCTGAAATTACGCAAGACCGGCATGGCATTAGGCGTTTCTGAGGAAGAAGATTGGAAAGCAGAAACCATCGAGCTGACCCCTTCTGACCTGTTGCTCCTGTACACCGATGGTGTGCTGGATGCGCGCGCTTCGACAGGGGATCAGTTTGGTGAATCCCACCTGGTACAGGTATTGCAGGAAACCAGGGGAAAGCCTGCGAATCAAATTCAGACCGAACTCATGTCTGGAATTTTCAATTTCGCAGGCTCCGAACCCCAGGTAGACGACATTACCCTGATCGCCATCGTCAGGGAACCGGCGCAGCGGGTAGCTATTTAAATCTCAAAATCATCTCCCTGCCAGGTGCCGCCATGAGGTGGGTGCACATGCTGTATGAGAATCTCCGGGTGGTCATGGCCGAGTATTTGCTGTTCCAAACAGTCCACGCGTTCGAGGAGTGTGGATACAGAAATCCCAAGCGTGTCCGGCATTTTATTGTGGTCCAGGTCTGGACGGTGCTCGATTACCGGTTGCTGCCTGGAAATGACTTGTCCGGGTACACCGACCACTACCGATTTTGGCGGGACAGACTTAACCACCACTGCGTTGGCACCGATGCGCGAATCTTCGCCAATCTCAATCGCGCCCAGGATTTTAGCGCCTGCGCCTACAACCACCCGGTCACCAATAGTCGGGTGACGTTTTCCTTTGTTCAGGCTGGTGCCACCCAATGTAACCCCATGATAGAGGGTAACCTCGTCACCCACCTCTGCCGTCTCACCGATCACCACACCCATTCCATGGTCGATGAAAAAACCCTTTCCAATTTTCGCTCCTGGATGGATTTCGATCCCTGTTACAGAACGGGTTATTTGCGAAACCAGGCGCCCCAGCAGTTTTGCATTGTGAACCCACAACCAGTGCGCCAGTCGGTATCCCCACATGGCATGCAGCCCGGGATAACACAGAAACACCTCTAGAGAGGAGCGTGCTGCCGGATCGCGGTCAAATATGGATTGGATGTCGCGCCGCAGGGTTTGAAACATTATAGGGGACATACCGCCTCCTGTTTAATCGCTCAGGTTAGCAAATAAGGGCGTGCTGAGATAACGCTCCCCAAAGGAAGGAATGATCGTCACAATCATCTTTCCTGCAGATTCGGGGCGCCGGGCGACCTCGATGGCCGCCCAGATTGCCGCGCCGGACGAGATCCCAACCAGCAAACCTTCTTCCCTGGCTGCGCGCCGTGCGGTTTCGAAAGCGTCGTCGTTTTTCACCCGGACGACTTCGTCAATCACCTTCATGTTCAGCACATCCGGGATAAAGCCGGCGCCAATTCCCTGGATGGGGTGCGGTCCTCTCTGGCCACCCGAGAGCACTGGAGAAGCGTCCGGCTCGACGGCCACGCAGCGGAATGAGGGCTTGCGCGCTTTGATCAATTCACCAATCCCGGTGATCGTGCCCCCGGTGCCCACGCCTGAGACCAGGATGTCAGCCTTGCCATCAGTGTCCCGCCAAATTTCTTCAGCAGTGGTCTTCCGGTGAATTTCAGGGTTGGCCGGATTCGTAAATTGCTGTGGAATAAAGTAGCGGGGATCCTCAGCAGCCATTGCTTCTGCTCGTTTTAATGCGCCTGGCATGCCCTCGCTTCCTGGCGTCAGTACCAATTCTGCACCATACGCACGCAGCAGCATTCGGCGTTCTTTGCTCATCGTTTCAGGCATTACCAGCGTGCAGCGGTACCCGCGAGCTGCGCAAACAAATGCCAGGGCAATTCCCGTATTACCGCTGGTGGGTTCCAGGATGATCGTATCGCCTTTGATCAGGTCCGCTTTCTCAGCAGCCTCAATCATGGCGACGCCAATACGATCCTTGACACTGTGGGCCGGGTTATAGAACTCCAGTTTTAACAAGATGTCGGCCTGGACATCCCCGGCAAGCTTTTGAAGTCGCACCAGTGGCGTATTTCCAATCAACTCGGTTACGTTATTCGCTATTTTCATCAAAATTCTCCTTAAAATAAATTCTGTCCCTAAAAACTCAAAATACCGGAAAGCAATCATATGCTATCGGTTTAATTCACTATTTCATTCTGGTCAACGCGGGTGGGCTAAAAAATCGCTGCAGGCAACCCAAGCAAACAGGGCAAATCAGGCGGGACGCTCACCCGCTAACTACACATGCAGGTTCGCCGTAAAGCATAACGGAATTTCATAGACAAATTGTATAAAAATCGCCCGAATTTGTCAATACAAAAACAAAGGATTCGTCCATGCCCGCTTCCCCCGCAGGTCTTCGATTTCCAGGTAAGCATATGTCCAGTCTTCCGGAACCTCAAACTCCGCCTGCTCGAAGGCATCCCCATCGAAAGAGCCAACCTGCACCCCATTCCAAGCCGGACCCACCAGCCGCACGAACTGCACGGGCGACGTCTCGATAGAGATCCTGCCGTTCTCCTCCCGGATCTGCCGGAATTCAGGCCCGCAGGATGAGTAGTAATTCCCCCGCCGGATCGCCGAGAAAATCGCCTCCTCCGTACACGCCGGGGCATTGACCATAATCCAGCCTCCGTTCCAGCCAGGGTGTTCCGGCCGGATATGCGCATCATCCACCGCGAAAACCAGCGTATTCGGGTTGTGCGCCAGCATCGCATTGGCGTAAACCCCACCATCCCCCTTCCCGTTAATCCAATGACAGACGTGGTTGTAAATTTCAACGCCGCTGAAAGGCCAGCGCCGCGCATCCTCGAACGTGTTCGCGCACCAGCCTGGGTGCGCCAGGATCAGGATCGTTTCCCGCTCCAACGCGCTTTGCAGGGCTTCCTGGAACGGCATTTTCGGGGCAATATCCTGGACATCGCCCAGGCAGACCACGTGGTAGCTGGCGCCAGTAGCATCTTTCCCATCGATCTCGACCCCGTCCAGCCACAACAACGACAGGCCATCGCGGTTCTCCATGAAATTCGACGGGCGAAAATGATCGGTCGCAAACAGGAAGTCGTAGCCCACCCCGGCATATAAGCCATCGATTTCCAGGATGGTTTTGCCTCCATCCGAATGCGTCGAATGGATGTGGGTATTGCCTTTGTACCAGGTGTTGCTTGTGTCGTAACGGAATGTCTTCATTGCCATGTTTTCAGAAACCCTTTTGGATCTTTTGTTTGATTCGCATTGCTTCATTCAGATGCACAAAGCTGTGCCGGGTCGGCGGCATCAGCAGCAATCCAGCGATGGTACGGCCTCCCCAATACTCCAGGATCGGGCGTGAACCTTCCACCAGCGCGCCTTCATCCATTACACGCTGTAAACGCCTCGGCTCAACCTTCTGCGTAAAATCATCTGCTTTGAGTCCCTGGACAATTTCACGCGTCCGGCGGCCCACCAGTGTCCGGTAGGCTCTCAACTCAGTCAAATCGATGCTTTCGCTTAGTTGTAGAATATCACCCGCGTTCATCGAATTACCCGAATCCTGCACGTTCACCTTCAAGCGTTCCTTCCACTGCCCGGTGGCGAAAACCTGGGGGGTGCCCGCAACCAGCAGATTCAAGGTGGTGTCCTCGATGCGGGTGATGTGCCAGAAGATCCAGGCAATCGAATGCTCGTTGCGGGGCAGGATCAGGCACGCCCCTGCCTCGCTGAGGTTTTCCCAAATCTCGTCCTCGTACGAAGGGTAACGAGAATTGGACACCTGCGCTGAATGGACCAGCGCGTGCTGCCCCAGGAAAAGCTCAATCGCTTTCTGAGCATCCTTTCCATCCGTGAGTGCCGTCCGCAGCGCTTCTTGCTGGCGGTTAAAAAAATCCTGCCTTTCAGTCATCAAAATTCCTCCAATGATTCTTTCCAATGCCACATTCTCAGGTCGCTGGCATTTCGAGAAGATAAAGTGCCACTTTTTCCATGGGGAGTTTCTCAGCGCATCTCACCGGACGCCATAAACTTGATTTTCCACCACAGTCGCCTTGGGCGATACAAGGATTACATTGCCTGCGATATCCTGCAGGTGGTTGAATACGGCTTCTTCACCAATTCCTGGCGGGGCATATACCGTAAATAAGACACTCCGGGTATCCGGGTTGATTTGGGTGCGCCGGTCCGGACCGTAAATAATGCTCGAAATCACCCCGGCGGAATCGGCAATGAACATATCGTTGGTTTTGAGAACCTTTTCCTCACCCCGCAGTGTTGTATAAACCTCATCCCCAATTGCAGCGCTGACCGTGAGGGGCAGGTGCAAAAGGTCCAGGTCGTGTCCTGCCGTCAGCAGCAGGTTCTTGACCTCCGCCATGAACATCGCCTCCACCAGCGTGGACACGCTGGGGATGGACCTCCCCTTGAAGACGATCGATTCAAGCTGGGCCTGGACATGGTAAGTTTTTTTGAACGGCTTGTAGTAGGCGTTATAGGCTAGGTTCACCGGGTGAGCATCAATGGCTGTGCGATCTTCTCCGGCGTATCGAGCCCTCAGTTGGTCTTGCAGTTCTTGCTTCCGTTTTTCTAGGCGAACGTCATACGATGGGTTTTCGACATCGTGTAGGACCAGGATACCGATGTGTGCCTCGGGATAGGTTGTTTTCCAAATTTTCGTCAGCTCAAGCATTCCGTCCATCCTCGTGACTGTCTGTCGAAGGGTAAATCCTTGCGCAAGTGGAAAACGGTCGTCTGATCCGGCATTAACTCAGGCCCGCCGACAATACGGTACCCGTTATTCTGCCAGAACCGGATCGCCTGAGGATTGTTTACCTGCACCCCTGAAAGGATCGCCTTTACCTGGTGATTTTTCTTGATCTCTGCTTCAACCACATCCACGATCGCTTGACCAATACCACGGCTTCGAAAAGGTTTGGCAATCATTAACAGGGAAAGATCAGCATGTTCGGGCTGGCCCTCAAAATTACCGGGCATATAATCAACCACACCGATGAGACTCCCATCCAAATAAATGCCGCAAAACAGGCCGCCTTCGTTTTGGGAGACTTCGATGTCTTTCAACACCATCTGCATGGAGGCGGTTGGCACTGGTCCCAGGGCTAAGAAATCTTCGCACTGCTGGTAAACCGCGAACACGGCATCCAGATCATTCTCCTCAACCGGGTGGATTTCCAAAGATCGGCTAATCAAATGATCCAAGCTCAGCCCCACAACCCCAAAAAGTCTTCGATACGTTGGTAGCAACCATCCCAGCCATCTGAACAATTTTCCAGGATTATCCTGGGTATTTGAGAATCTTGCAGCAATGTGTTAACAAGCTGGTGGTATTCGCGCAGGAAAAACAAAATACCTTCAAATCCGCTCAGCTTCCTGGCCTGCGCATACGGGCAGCGCATGACCAGGTCGATCACATACTCCGTCCACTCCTTGCCGCGCTGCTCGCTGATTTGGGTGAACCGCTGTGTCTCGTATTCGCTGCCCTGGTGAGAAAAATAAACCAGCACAGGCTTTAAAGGCGCCGCCAGGGCTTCAACCTGAGCGCTGTACGCCTTGAGCCGTTCGAGGTCTGCATTCAACTGCAGTAGCACGCGCACACTGTTCTGGTACGGGTAGCTGTCCAATACATGGATCGTATCCTCTTGAATCGCCGTACCCAAAAACCGCTGCCATCTCTCGAGGCTTTCCTGGATAAAACTCGCAGGGGTATAGCTCTGAAAAAAGACATCCCCAGGTGTATCTCCCGCGGGATGGTTGTCCCCACCAACGTTGAGTGGATGCCCCGGCTGGTGTTCCAGGAAAAGGCTGGCCTCTCGACCTGTGGATTGCAGTCGCTTCGCCAGCCACGAGGCTGCCGTCGATTTACCCGACCCGGGAAGACCTTCGACAAAGATCAGTTTGGTTTCACGCATACGAAGTTTTTCTATTAAAACAAGGCAAGATTCAAATAGACTCCAGGGATTCCTGGGGTTGCGTCATTAATGCCAAAAACAGATGGCCTCACCGCCATTGTAGCACGGCTAAACCCATTTCAAAAAGTTGGTTTCAGAAGCCACAATAAATCCCACCGTTAATGAGGGGTGAACGAAACAGCGACCTTTAGACCAGGACTAAGGAATTTCCAAATCGGTAATATCCCAGGCTTTGAAGTCATCGAAGGCGCCGGTAAACGTAGTTCCACCAGTGGTCGTAATCCCTCCAATTTCGAATCCGCCAGTATTGAGATATCGACTTTCGAAATATCCCAGAGGCTTTTCATCTATATAGAATGCAAAACGATTGCCTTTGGCAATCAAGCGCAGCTTTACCACCCTGTCATAACCCACGTAGCCAATGTCCCCAAAATGTTCACTCCCGAACATGACAATCTCCCCATTGAGAAACTCACCACAACCTGCATTAACATTCCCATCGAGAGAGAATTTAAAAGTGCAATGATTCTTTTCTATTCCTCTGAATTGAAGACCCAACGGACCATCATCCGAATCTTGGATAAATTGTGCACTTACTTCGAGCACATAATCATCGAAAGATACTTTTCGGTGGGTAGCGTGGCAGTCCGAAATGAATAACCTCCCATTTTCTAACTTTAGTCTCCTCTCACCACACCATGGATTTAATATCCATTGTTTTGATGACTGCTCAAAATCATCCTCAACATCTGGCGAGCGGTTAGCAATATCGGTCAAAATTGGGGCAGCGAAATCGTTCACCCAATCTGGTGCAGGTGTAGAGGTAAACGTAGGAACTGGGCTTTCCGTTGGCTGGGGAGTCTCGGTCGGGTGGGTTGGAGTAGCGCTGTTTGTGGGCGAGGGGGTGTTGGCCGGCTCCGTCGCAGTGGGCGTGGGTGTGGGAGTTGTTGTCGACACACCCGCGGTTGGGGTGATTTCTACGGTCAATGTCGCCGGATCGATGGTTTGGGTTTTAGTGGGTCTGTTAATAAATGGAAAATCGGGAAAGTTCATCCCGCGGCTCAAATACCTGGCAATCTGAAAGAATGCCACGGCCAGCACGGCAAGTAACCCAATGGTTAGCCACAGGCGAATGGGCAGGCGCCTTTTCGACGGAAGGATCCGGGAAGGAGTCTGAACGGGCCTGGTAAATTGGCCGACGATGCGTACCAATTCCCGGATGTGGGCTTCCAGGGGAGGGGTGTAGGCGTCCAACCACTGGGTGCTGCTCAGGTAAAGTTCGAAGCCCTCAGCAGGATCGACTTTCTCGATGCGGAAAGGGATGATGATGACTTCACGGTCCACGGCCAGTTGGATCTCTCTCTGGACATATTTCGACTTGAAAATATTCGAGGAATAGATGACGACCATGACCCGGCTGGTCTTGATCGCCCGCTCGATCCCCGTGGACCAGGTCTGCCCTGGTTCGATGTCGCGCGGCGCCATCCAGCAAGCGATTCCCTCGCTCTCGAGACCCTTACAAACTTTTTGGGCTACGCCTGTGTCTTGTTTGGAATAACTGATAAAAACTTCGTGAGTCATAAACTTCCTCCGTACGAACGAGTAGCCTGTTCCATAGACGGCGGAAGTTGGTTTTAGGTTCCAGAAATATCAGGCGACTCTCACGACCTCCTGGTAAGGTCTGCGCGGCCGGGCTGCTGGAGATTCGGCAGCATAACCGAATGATACCGCCGCGATCATCTCGCCTTTCTCCCCCAGCCACTGGCACAATTCCTCGTACGCAACGAAGACATCGCAAATCCAGAGAGAACCCAATCCCAGGTCCTGGGCCGCCAGCAGCATATTCTGGATGGCAGCGCCGGTCGATTGGATATCCACTACGTCCCAAATCATTTGGTCCACGGAATGCTCGCGCCAGGGTGACAGGCCTTCTGGATTAAATACAAAAACCGTAACCGGCGCCTGTTCCATCACCTGGGCCGACCACTCACTGCTGCCAGTATCATCCCCCTGGGCTTTGATCTTCGCAATCCCCTGGCGCATGACGTCCACCATCTCGGCCCGTTTATCTTCCTTGACGAGGATAAAGCGCCAGGGCTGCTTATTTTTCCCCGATGGCGCCTGGATGCCCGCCATCAGAATGGCCTGGAGCTTTTCAGCCTCGATTGGAGTATCCTGGAATTTTCGGATGCTCCGCCGTGCAGCAATTGCTTCTAAAGTATTCATCGGCAATTCCTTTTTAGGTGATTGTAAACTTTGAAAAAAAATAGGCAAATTCCGCCAGGTTCGGGATCAAATCGAAAATGCTGGCAAGAAGTCTCAACTTTACGACACCATCCTCTGCCTCTCGATTGAGGTAGGCTGCCTCCCATAACCTCTGACCCTGCTCAGCTTCCGCTGCTCCATAGGCGCACATTTCATCACAAAAATGTTGGCTCATTAGATCAGAGGGTGCTACACCTTCCTGCGGTACACCTCCTGCCGAATGCATCCAACCCTGAAAGACCGGATAATGATCGCGAAAAGGACAGGCCAGGATCCAATTCCCCTCCTTGGACGGCTCTTTACGGCCGTACCCGTAGTGGTCTTGCCACCTGCGCACTTCCCGGAATAAGGCAGACTCCCAAACGTCATTCAGGGAGCCACCCCGGTCATAAATATCGTTCAGGTTTGCCGCAACGAGGGGCATGAACACACAGGGCATCACGTCTCCATTCCAATCGACATGCATGTACCCGTTTTCACGTCCTGCAGCAATGCACCCTTCAACCAGCGGCCCGTGGTTCCAGAAATCGAGTAGAAAAAGGCGTTGCTGCTGGACCACCTCCCAGGACCTGGTCCAGAAAGGAAGGCGCTGATCAGGTGCGGGCATCCAATCAACGTTTGGAAAACGGCCTATCGGCATGTACTGGAAAACAAAAGCATAAAAAGCGCCCTGGCCGGAAAAGTAAAAGTCTAGAAGCTCATCCGCTAAAACCTGCTCGCAGTTGGCGCGCGTGGCGGTCAGTGAAATCCCAAAGGGCACACCGGCCTGGCGCAAGCGCTCCATCGAGGCCAGGACCTGCTCAAAAACCCCTGCCCCCCTGCGCTGGTCCGTTTCTTCTTGCATGCCTTCAACGGACAGGGCCGGAGTCAGGTTCCCCAGCCTGGCCAGCCGCTGCGCCACTTCGGGCTTGATCAGGGTTCCGTTCGTAAACATCAGAAAGAGGCAGTCCGCATGCTTTTCAACGATGTCGAGCAGGTCTTTCCCCTGGGAGCGGTATGAAAGCGGTTCACCCCCCGAGAAGACAAACAACCGGATCCCCCAGGTCTGTTTGGCCTCGGTCACCAGGCGATCCAGCCTGTCCCAATGAAGGCTGGCGGTCTCCGCGTAACCGCTGCCAGATCCCGAATTTGCATAACATCCGGTACATTTAAGATTGCACGCCCGGGTGGGGCTGATCACCAGGAACCAGGGCGGTTCGACCCCATGATTCGTGCGAAATTCCTGGATGGCAAGCCGGCGCTTTTCAGATGGGAAGAAAGCCCTCCCCCACAGCTCGAAAATGCGGCAGGCCACCTGCGCTGCCAGCCAGCGGTTCTCGATCGCACGTTCAACCGACTGCAGGGCAGCCAGCGATATCCAGCGGTACTGCTCGGTGAATTTCTCCCAGGCGCGGCCATTGTGCCGGGTCAACGCCCGGGTCGTCTCAAGCCAATGCCTGGCAGCCCAAAAGACCAGCCTACGCACCGGCTTAAGATATAACATCCTGGTCATGACTCGCAGAACTCGCCTGCCCAGGTTTTTATAAAAGAAAGACATTCGGTTACGAAGCCAGGCAAAGGTCACGGTGACAACTACATCTCCTTAAGATGGGCTCCATTCATATCGCAGCGTCTACCCATGGCGTTTTTTATTGGTTACATTCTCGATGGGTTTGATTATGATTATACAGCGGATACCAGAAATACCAATGTCTGAGATAGTGGTTCAAAATGCCACTGGTTTTAACCTGTGCAATATCTGCCAAAGGCGTAGAATAGTCAGGTATGTCCTTATGCCAGAAAAAGGGAATTGAAAAAAGTCATGCATGGAATGGTTCGCTGCCATTTGCGGAGGGTCTGATAGAAATCATCCTGTTTAGCCTGGGCACCATTTTCCTTGTGATCGTCTCTCGTAAATCGCTGCTGCACCCGAGATCGCACGGCTTTTACCGTTTTTTCGCCTGGGAGATTCTTCTGGCGATGTTGCTGATTAATGTGCGCGGCTGGTTCCACAGCCCCTTTGCGTGGCACCAACTGATTTCGTGGATTCTGTTGATCATCTCACTGGTTTTGGTCATCAAGGGAATGCGACTGCTGCACTTCATCGGCAGCCAGGATGCAGGCCGGAGCGATCCGTCGTTGTTAGGAATGGAAAAAACCTCCACCCTGGTGACGGTTGGTCTGTATCGTTACATTCGCCATCCTTTGTACAGCTCGCTGCTGTTTCTGGGATGGGGCCTATTTTTCAAGTCGCCCTCCTGGCTGGACGCCGGCCTGGCGCTGCTCTGCACCTTTTTCCTGGTCGTCACCGCCCGCCTCGAAGAGATGGAAAATATCAGTTATTTTGGGGATGAGTATGTTGAATATATGAAGCGCAGCAAGATGTTTATCCCGTACCTGATATAAGCAAAACCCATCGTCATTGGGTCATGACATTGTCTGTGTCTCACGAACAACACGATCCATCCAGGTTGTTGCCCGTCACCTTCCAGTGGCGCCTGCGCTAGCCTCGGGCTGAATACCAGTTCAGCACCCGTAAAGCGCGCAGTGTGATCCACCGGCTCGGTCGACCCTCGCCATCGTCGACCTCGACCGGCATCACGCCGGGATACCGGGTATCGAGCAGCCACCGGCCATCTTCGTCACGCTTCGCGGCGACCAGGTCGATCGCCTCGGCCACGCGCGCATCAGGCGTGACGCCTGCGCTGCGCAGGTATTCGAGTCCCCTCAGCACATCATAGTGCCACCACGTTGGGAAGGCGAAGCGCGTCCACGCCGCATCTCCCTTGCGATCTCGCTCGATCACCTCGCCGGTCGACCGCCGCCGGAAGAGCCGCCGCTCGAGTAGGTACTCCTGCCCGCGCAGACGGGCGGCAGATCACCGCCTGGTTTCCCCCACCTGCCCGTTCGTACTCGAGCAGTGCCTCCAGCACGCAGATTGTGGTGTTGAAAGACGACCGCCGTCGAGCCGTTTAGCGCCTCGCAGTTCCAGCCGCCGTCGGTCAACTGCTCAGTAAGCAGGTGGTCGATGATGCCGCGGGTGGCTGCACGGACCACGTCGTCCTGGCCGAAGTAGGCGCCGACCGTCCCGACCTGCCCGTTGATGCAAGGCTCGATCTCGCCTTCAAAGAAGCTATTATTATCGCATTCCTGCGGGCCGCATCCCTGCCAGGTCACCCGCTCGCGCACGAGACTCACCGCCCGGCGCGCCGGCTCGCTCGTTGGATCCAGGCCCAGGTCGCGCAGCAGCATCAGCACGTGCATCGTGGAATCCCAGCCGCGGTTCCAGGCTGCACCACCCCAGCGACCGTCGCTTCCCTGCAGGGAGAGCAGCCGTGCGCCCCAGCCCTCGGCAGCGACCTTTGCGCGCTCGGTCGCCACCTCATTCGCGGGCGCCTCGGTCAGGTCTCGCATCACCTGCCAGCGGATCGCAGGATCAGAATCCAGCAGCCATTGGATGACCAGCCTGCTGTGCTTCGTGCGCTGCGTCATGCGCTAACCAATGTCTACCGCCAGGTTATCCTCATGCGGGTCTTCTAAAGCCAATGCCACCGTCACATGTTCCCCAGGGCCGATGCCGTTGTTGCGTAACCAGGCCGCTCCCAGCCGGAGGAAATAGTCTTGTCCCAGCACGCCAAGGCAGCCTCGTGCGGCACAACCATTGATCGTTCCCGTAACATGATAACGTGGTATTGCTCCCCAGGCTTCACGCGGTGAGAAAGAAATCGCCACAAACGTAAAGCTGCCTTCTCTCTGCACGATAGCCTCAAATATTTTTTGATCCGTTGCGCTCATCTCTCTGGTGAGTTCTCCTTTCTCCCCAAAAATTGTACCAAATATGTCCAATTTTTAACCGTCAATGCAAACTGCCAGGCTTGAGATCGACGCAGCCGGTTGGCCAGGATTCTGAATCTGGCGGTCCTTGCCTATCCCAATTTTTTCAACAGGCACTCTCGCAAGCCGCTACTTCAGATAGAATTTTTGAACTCAGGACTGTCCCGAAAAGAGAGGGCAGTCTCTTTTCGTTTTATTTCTTGATCATTAACTTATCAAATGACCGCAAGTCGACCGCCGTGGTCATTTGAGTCACATCCAATCCTTTGATCATTTGGGCTTCGCTCGCAGACAGGTTGATCCCAAGGGTTTTGGCGGCTGAGACCGGATCGGTTTTGAGTTTGGTCATGAAGGAAGTGTCCTTCAAAGCGCGCCCAATAAGGTCAAGCAGTTGAGTTTCGGTTGCCATTGAATATTTCTCCTTTTGATAATTGATCTTCCAAATCGGCCAGTTTTCTATAAGCCGAAGTAACCCTGATTATACGTTGCAGTTCTCTTTCATCGACTGCGAGTTCCTGGTCAATTGTGCAGGCATTGATGTCAGCCTGGCCACTTTGAATAGGATAAATGAACCTGTGTAGAGAGAGGATATGATAAGGGTAAACTTCTTCCAGGATTTTTGTGATTGCATCGTAAAATCGCCTTTTTTCTTCCCTGCTCCTACCACCTGTTCTATAATCGAAAGCCGATGCCAGGTCTTCATCGGGGTTGACGACAGGCTCAACACCATACCGCTGCAAATCCATCATCACCCGTGAATCTCGGTCCAGGTTGAACAGGCTGAGTCCGATCGATTGGATCTTTTGATTATACTCAAGGACGAAACGAACGGTATCCAGCGCTTCCTGCTCGCTTTCAGAGGGAAATCCGATCAGGATACCGGCATGGTTGGTGATCCCCATGGCGCTGCTGTCGAGCAGGATCTTCCGCGCAGCCTCAACATGGATCCCCTTTTGCATCTTTGTCAGCACTCTCTCGCAAGCTGACTCCAGTCCGAAAAGAAGCGCTACGCACCCCGACTTCTTCAACTTCTCCAGTACACCCGGGGTGAATCCGGGGTCAAATCGCGCCCAACTGATCCACGAGAAGCCACGATCATTGAGAGATAACAACCTGTCAGCCAGTTTATCCAGGTTGCGCGGAGGAATGGCTTCATCAACAAACGCGAAGCAGGCAGCCTGCCATTTTGACCGCAGCTCAGTCAGGTCATCGGATACCTGCTGCGCTGTACGCGGTGCGGTAGACCTTATCCTGTCCATCCGGACTGGTGCAAAAAGCGCATTGCCGCCAGTAGCAGCCACGTGCCATGTAAGCGGGAAGTATTGGAAAAGGTGAAAAATAACGTCCGATGGGAAGGCCGGAAAAGTCCGGTGTGGGCAGTGTTTTTACATCCTCCACATGCAGACTGGATGGGGCATGGATTGACTCACCTTCTCGATAGTACAAATTTGGTATTCCATCCAATCCCAGCCCATTCTCAAGGCGATTCACCAACTCAAGCAAGGCCGTTTCGCCCTCATAGACGATCACGCTGTCAAAGTACCTGAACAGTCGTCCATTCCCGCAAAGGGCTTCGCGATGCCGGGTAAGGATGTTCCCACCGATCACAATATGTGTCCCGGGTTGTTTCTCTTTGATCAACCGCGCCAGGGTGAGGCCAGGCACCAACTGCTCCTCGTAGCTGATGGAGATACCAACCAGGTCGGAATTCTCGGCCAGTAACGATGGCAGCGTGTAATTCTCATACAGGTGAATAAAAGGGTTGTGAAGCTCATCTTCGGTGGCGCCTGTCACATAAACCGTCGAATAAGGCGGTTGATCCATGACATATCCGTAAAGAGAGAATCGGGTTGGGTAAAAAGGCAGCGAGAAAATCAGCATCGCCTGGTCGATGATCTTCAAACTACCGCTGTAACGTTCGTAATGATGGAATTGCTCCGGGCTGCGTAAAGTGGTTTTCGCGTATTCCACCAATTGGGCTACCACAGGACCGGTCGACAATACAGCCTCCAGGGTTTCAACAGGGCAGCCCCGCCGGAGAATCGATTCTCTTCGTTCGTGGATAAGGTCCAGCGATCGATGGATACCCTCCGCGGTAAGGATTTCGTCATACAGCTCCAGATTGACATCCCGTTGGACCACCTGGTGACCGGCGCGGTCCAAGACCGCGGTCAGGCAGGGCAGTGCCAGGTGCGGCAAGGACGAATCGAATTGCGGTGGAAAGACCAATGTTACCTTCATCAGCCTCCCTGGTTTTGATCGCTTGTACCGCTCATACCGGATATCCTTAGGCTTGAATCCTGAATTAACCGCAGCCTGTTTAGCACCATGCGACTCATTTCACGCATATAGGGCTGGTTCATTTCTTCAACAAGATCTGGGATTCTGTTGATAATCTCTCGCAGTTCATTTGCGGAGATGAGAGGTGTCTCGATGACCTGGTAGGAAGGTGCAGGTTCGTACCTCAGACCCAGTTTTTTTGCGTCACGGTGAAAACCGCTGCGCGGGAAAACCTGCAGCGGGTAGATCAGCAACCTTCCGAGCGCCTGGTCCGATATAAAACGCAAGGTATCCCTGAATTGTCCTGTGCTATCACCCGGCAATCCGGCGATCACTCCGACATTTGCCCAAATCTCCCTCTCGCGCAGCAAGCGCATCCCTTTGGTGAACCTGGCAGAGTCGAAACTTCTGCCCATCAGAACCAGCGCGGTAGGGTTGGTCGATTGAAGTCCCACCTCGACCGCGGCGATCCCGGCTTCCGCAAAAGCATCAGCCATGGTCTCATCAATGGTCTCCGCTTTCACCTCCACAAAAATTTTCTTCTGTCCTTGACCGTTGAGTTCCTTCAGCATCCGGCAAATTTCCAGGCACCTCTCACGTGGAAAATTGAAGGTCGGGTCAATGATATAGATGCTGGCAGCCTCGCTATCGATCAATCGAGCAAGGTCAGCCCGGACCCGATCGAGGGAAAAATAACGCAATTGGTTGTAGTTCTTTCCGTACAGGCAGAATTTACAGCGAAACGGACAGCCGCGCAGGGTTTCAAGGTCAACCGTGCTGCCAGGCTGTGGATTTAAGATACCAGTCGTATACGGAGAGGGAATGTCATCGAGCGGGCTCACCAAGGGCGAGGCGGGGAGGTGTTGGTGAACGGTTTCAACCCGGGAAACCATTCCGGGCACAGCGGGAATATCCCCTGAGTTCCCTTCCAAGCGATTCAGCAAGGTTACAAAGGAAATTTCACCCTCGCCTGTGCAGACCCACCACGCGCTGCTTTCCCGCAGCGCTTTGGCAGGATCAAACGCCACCTCCGGTCCACCCAGGACGATGGGTAATTGCGGATCGATGTCGCCCAACGATCGAGTGACTTCCATCACAAAATCCCGGTTCCAGTTGTAAACCGATAATGCCACGAGTTGGGGATCCGTTGCAAGGATACCTGCTTGTGACCTCTACGGGCGATAAGCCTGCGAATGGGTCGCTGGCAAGTATCGTGTGTGCATCTTTAGCGCCGCGGCATGGATAGAGCATACGCAGCCAGGTATCCCGTCGCCAGCGGTGCATTCGAATACCGGTCCGATTCGCAATGATCCGCTGATGGAAGTGATGCATAGGTGATGCGCATAAGATATTATACCGAAATACCACGTCTGACATATTTTGCCAATTTTTCCCCCAGAAGGTTTTACAAACCTGTCAGGCGACATTCGACTTTGGGATTTGTATCTCCCGATCAGTTCGAGGCCGGTGGCGAAAATCCCCCCTTAACTACCTGTCCACTATTTGGAGTGAAGTCCACACTTCATTCGCCATATCCCATCTCCCTTTCCAAAAATTATACCTTCACCCCCTGTCCCTGGCATAATTCTCCTCAGTGCCTCATCTTTTTCCGAGCCTCAGTGGTTCAAGATTTCCTGGCACATCCTTGCTACCTGTTTTGATCCCGGCTGAGGGGATTTATTCAATGACAACTAGGTAAGTTTTATCAAAGTCAAATTCCGCAATATTATGGTAAAGTTTTCATCAGAGGCAGGAGCGTAATGGACCGATCACTCGCGAAAGAAATCATCACACTTGTCTTAGCCATCATCCTGATCTACATTGGTGTCATGTATATTCTGGTAGCTTTTGATACTACCTTCAATACCAGGTATTTTTCAGTCGGTCTAGTCCTTTGTTCATTGGGCTACGGATCTCTTACGATAAATAATCCTCAGGTCAGAACCAATAAAGCAGTTATCTATAATTTTTTAATAAAACTAAAACCCTCCTACGTGGTAGCTATTCATATGGCCAAAGAACTCACGCTTTTTGTAAAGCAATCGATGGCAAATGCGTTAATGGCCATGAGGGCGCGGCCCAGGAAATCTGCTTCCAGGAAGCGGAAAAAACGTAGATTAAGGTACTAAAACTGTAGCCCCCCAAGCCACGGATTTCATTCATGCGTTGCTTCGATCCACATTAACCAAATCGTTAGGGATAAAAAATGAAACTCGGAACTCTGAAACGTATCGATTTACGTGGATATTGGAAACACGAAGCGATCGCTTCGGCTTCGCCGGTCGCCGCCCTGTTATGTGCAGTAAGATTATTCTTCGATACAACAGGACATACCTCAAGATGAGTTTTCCTGAGAGCGTTGCTGAAAGTGCTTTGCTTAATTGTGGTAGACATTGCTGCCTTTGTCATAAGTTTTGTGGAACAAAAATTGAGCTGCATCATATTGTGCATAAGGCTGATAAAGGCGAAGATACTTACGAGAATTGCATTCCGTTGTGCTTCGATTGCCATGCTGAAGTAATTGCCTACAATCCTAAGCATCCCAAAGGACGAAAGTATACAGAGACAGAACTACGTATTCACCGTGATAGGTGGTACGAAAAAGTTAAAAATAGCATGGTCTCTAGTTCAAATCCAAGCTACGCCGAAGTAGGTAAGGAAATCTTCAGAAAATTCCGTGAAGCTCTACCAAGTACAGGGAGTATCGAATTCTTCCGAGAGCACAATTTCGGCGACCCATTTGAGGCAGAAAAATTATCGGATTTATTTGCCTTTATTCAGAGTAGTACATTACCAGAAAACGAATTTCTGGATATGGATTTGGAAGGTTTGCGAGCAAAGCTTATTGATGCTGTTCAAGACTTTGTAGAAAAAAGTGGAATCTATACATTCACATGGCGACAGGATGGGTGGAATCATGTACCAGAATACAATTCGAGGACAGACGAACCTCTTACGAATTTCCGCAGTCGCGTCAAGGAGCTAAATGATGGTGCTATATCGGTGTGCAATGCGTATGATGAGCTTATTCGGGTAGGAAGAAGAAAACTTTTCGTTGTATGATGTCTATACCCCTGTTCCCGGCGACCGTCCTCTATTCATTTCCTTTCCCCTCATTCGTTTATTCGTTTCCAATTCATGGACGGGTTGCCCCTTCCGGGTGTCTTGTTTTAGCGGTACTTCTTCAGATCCTTGGCCTGCTCGGGTGAAAGGAACGGCTCATAACTTTGCTCCCGTACTTTGCCCTCCCTCAGTGCCACTGCCTGACTGATCCCGTGCCGGGGATGAAAACCGGGATTGCAGTTGCTGCAGATGTACACTTCCTCCTTGCCGGCCAGCTCATAGTAGGTGGTCGTCTCCGCCCCTAGGACGATGCCCGGGACGATGAGCGGCGTGGTCTTTGTGCTCTTCTTCCCGTAATTAAAGGTGTACACTCTCCCTTCACAGCGCCTGCTGCAGAGGTCGCAGGCCCTCTCTTTCTCGCGCCAGGCGTCCAGCAGGTCAGTCCTGCCGTTCTTTTGGCACAGGTCGTTGCGCATCTTCACCAGGGTTGCCCATTCCAGACTTTGGTCGTCTCCTCTGGAGAGGGTGGCATGCATTTCGCGGATGCACTTCTCCAGCCATTCATCCGCCTGCGTCTCCTGCCCGGCATTCCTGAGCAGTCTGACAATGACATTGTACTCCCCCACCTTGGCGTGATAGTTCTTCAACGTCATCGACGGGTACAGGGACATGCCGTGCTCGAGGTCAGCGAGTGCCTGTTCGGGGTTGCTCTTGATAGCCCGCATCCCGCGTTGCACGAAGCGGTGGTACGGTTGGACGTTCAGCGCCTTCTGGTCCTTGTACGCCTTGTAGATGATCCCCAGTAGGATCGCTGCCCACACGGCGGAACCGGCTCCGAGGACAATTGTCATTAGTGACCGCTCCCAATTGGCAAGCAGACCGATCAGCAGGCACAGCCCGAAGCCGGGGATGAAGAAGAGGAAAAATCCGATTATGTAGCCTAAGATCTTCCCGCGGTCCGCTCCTGTCTCGGACTCTTCGAACAGGCTGGCGCCGCAGGCCTGGCAGGTGGACGCATCTGCGGGATTCCCGGCATTACACTTGCGGCATTGGACCATGAGTACCTCAAGGTGAGTGAAAGATGTGGGGATCGGTCTCGAAAAGTGTAACCGAAAATCCATGTCGAGTGGATGCTGTCTTCACAAGTCGCCTTTTGCAGATATTATACTGTGATCTCATTCATCGAATTTCGGCGATTCATTCGATTTTCGTCAATGAACGATGGTTTCCGGGATAACTTCGTCGAAGTACCCACTGTCCATCCAGTTCATTGTCATTCAAAAGCCGCAGGTCTGGCGGTCCCCTTTTCTCAGTTCACGCAAGGCGCTGGGCAATCCAGGATCACTTGCTTCCCCAGCCAGAACCAGAACTTGACCCTCCGTCAAACCTTGGCATTGCCATATAGCCATGATCTTTACCCCATTGCCTTGCAGCAGCTTCCAGGGTTTCGTTGCCACAGTTCAGGTAGTATTCTGCCATTTCTTTCGTTCCATGCACATCAAGAGCGGTTACCAGTGCGCTCACAGTGTTTGAATTCCCTATCCTGATCAACGCAGGGTACACTTTAACGGTGGAAGCATGCTTGAGGAAGGGAACCAGAACGAAGGGATCCTCCAGGCCAATCTGGACGAGAGCCGAATACGCACTTCCTCTCACGATCCCTTCCTCATCCACAAGAACAGCGATGAGCGGTTCGATCGCCCGTGGGTCACCGATCTGCCCCAATGCTTCAGCCACGGCTGTGCGCCTGGCTTTATCCTTATCCTTGAGCGCGGCAATGAGTGGCTCGACCGCACGTAGGTCGCCAATCTCGCCCAACGCCAGGGCAGCATACGCGGAAGGGAAATCTTCATCCATAAATGCAGCGATGAGCGGTTCGACCGCTGGTTCGCCGATCTGCCCCAGCGCCTCGATGGCATACGAGGATGGAAAATTTCTATCCTTGAGTGTGGCGATCAGCGGCTCAACCGCTGGTTCGCCGATCTTGCCAAGCGCCTCGACAGCGGACTGGTGAACGCCTTCATCCAAATCATTATCCTTAAGAGCGACGATGAGCGGCTCAACAGCACGCGGATCGCCATCTTGCCCCAACTTTTGGGCGGCAGCCTGACGCATTTCCGATTCTGGATGATAAAGCACTGTGATGAGCTGGGTGACGGACATGGAGTCCAGTTCAAATGGAATTTCCCACTCACCATGGATAGCCCAGTACGAAGCACCGTCTTTTTGGTTGGCAGGATACCAACCCAGGTTGTCCAGCGCTAAAATGACACTCTTGCGCACATTCCCATCCTCATCATTGAGTAAGGTTCTCAGCGGCTCCACCGCACGTGGGTCACCGATCCGTCCAAGCGCCTCGGCAATAGAAAAGCGGTAATCCCAATTTTCATCATTGAGTGCAGCGATAAGCAGCTCCACTGCACGCGGGTCACCAATTTTACCCAGCGCCTTAGCAGCATAAGATGATGCGAAATCTCTCAACTCAAATACGGCGATGAGCGGCTCCACCGCACGCTGATCACCGATCTCGCCCAGGGATGTGGCAGCAACACAGCGCACATCTTGATCCTCATCCTTGAGTGCGGTAATCAGCGCTTCTATGGCATGGACGTCGTCAAAAGCCCTTAGAGCCGCGGCAGCACCCACGCGTACCCCATCATCGCCATCCTTGAGTGCGGCGATGAGCGGCTCTACGGCTCGCGGATCGCCGATTTGACCCAGCGCCCGGGCGGCATCCTCCCGTACTTCGGCGTTTTTATGCTCCAGGGCACTGATTAATCTTTCGACATCCTGCTTCTGCTCTAAACGCTCAATGTTTGGCGTACAACCGGCTATTGCGCTCATGGTAACCAATAACACCAACAGAGTCAGCAACAGCGTTGGCGTTTTTCGTGTCATGTTCGACCTCCTGATGATTGATATTTCTTCAAAGAGTCACACCTGCACGCGCCTGTAACTGATTTTACCAGGAGTTGTATCCTACGAATTTGAATATCTGAAGGGATGCGTTTGGGAAATCTGCCCCGGTATCCCCCAGCACAAGGGCGTGGTTATCGAAGTTTTACAGGCCGGCTTTGTTGACAAACGGTTTTCCTGCTATAAAATGTTAATGTCTCTTTATTTTCTGGAAGGAGGCGTGACATGACGAAGCATTGGCTGAGGATTTTCATCCTTTTCCTCGTCTGCGGGTTATGGATCACCGCTTGCAGCGAGGCTCAACAAAAAAAAGAAGCTGGAAATCTGAGTGCCTTGAAATTCAGCCAGACATTTCTGACGGATTTCCTGGAAGACCCGGCAAAGAAGGTTGAGTGGGGTTTTTCAGAATACCACATCATCGGTCGATATTCGGGGCTGGAGGATGTGTACCTTTTATATGTATTCCCCGAAATCCTCAACTGGACGACAACAGGCAATACCAGGGTCGATCTCGACGTTTCATTGTTGGCGGCCCGTTGACAGCTTCGCGTTTTCATCTCTCCCTACCAGCCACGAGCTCACGTGAGTATTCCTTCTCGCGCAACATTTTGATAATTAATTTTTTCGGTGTATTCTATAAATGAGTGCAGCTCGCCTTCTCAAGCGGGGAACCTTTGTTCAGTGATTGCCGAGATAATTTTCTACCAGCCGGAAATATCGTGCCATCCGTTCGTATATTTCATTTCGATCCTCTGGATGATACTGGACAGCGTCTGCAGCAAAAAGACTCCAGTAAACGGCATAGGCCGCCAGGAAAAGATCAATATTTCCTGCCTGATCATCGGATAAAGGGCGCAGTCGGGAATAACCATCCAGTAGGGCATCCCGAAAACGGGGTTGGATTTGATGATCCTGACTGTCTTCCAGGACAACGGACAGGTCGAAAAGATAATATCCAAATCCGGAATCATCAAAGTCGATGACACGTACATCCTCATTCCAAAACAACACGTTAGCCCCCATGCCAAGGTCTCCATGGATCAATCCATAGACATCGGATCCTTTCCCCAACTGATCCATGACCTGCTTCACTTTCTTAGAAATGATCTCAAAGGGTTCAACATACTCCGGCGGTAGCAGCAACCAGGATTCGTTGGATAGAATCCCACCCTCAACTTCTTGCAGGAACAATCCATCCCAATCATAGTTTCGTTTTGAAAGGCCTGCAGGCGGTTGCCAATGCGCAGCATGCTGATGCATCCTCGCCATCAGTTCTCCCAGCGCTTTGTAGTGACGCGGTTGAATTTCCTCCCTTTTTAATTCGCGACCTTTCACCCAGCGCAGAAGCGAGCAGAGGTGTTCCTGCGGTATGCCAGGAATGGCAGCCTGTGTGGTCAGGCTGCCATCCAGGGTTCGTACGGGTTCTGGTACTGGGAGGTCGGCTTGCCGGCACATCGAAGAAAGCCATTCCAGCTCTAATTCAATGGCTGCAGGTGCTTGGTAGCCAGGCTGGTGGATCCGCAGCACATACTGGCCCGGGACGAATAAATCAGGGTTGTCTTTGAGGGAAGGGAAGGTTTCGTGGACTCGAAACAGAGTATTCCCGGCTTGTCTGAGGAACTTGAGCTGCAAATCACCGAAATCATAGACGTTCAAGGCATGTCGAGCGAATTGCCTCATCCTTCTGACTCGACCGAGATAGGTAAGTTTTTCAAATGGTTTCATGGGTTCTCAAGAATACGATAGAGTTTCTTCCACCCAACGCCAGCCCCTTCGAGCGCCCCATGTGCCTGGAGCTAGTCGAACCGGCTGATGGGTTGCGGGTGATTTGATATTGCGGTGTGCTTACGGGTAGGTCAACACCACCTTGCCAGATTGGCGGGAAGAGAACTGCTTGAAAGCGGTCTCCACCTCCTCCAATGGAAAACGGTGGGTAATTAGATCCAGCGGGCCCAGCCCATCCCGGTAAAGCTGGAGCATCTCGGGAAATTCTGAAAAGTGGTAGAACCACGAGCCAACCGCCGTGATATCCCGCCGGATGAACTGGTCGCTGGGCGAAAGGGGCAGGGGTCCCTGTTCACCGTTGAAGATCACCGTTCCCGCGGTGCGCACAGCCTTAAAACAGGCCATTCCCGTCTCGGGCTTTCCGGCGGCCTCGATGCACACGTCCGGTCCTACCCCGCCGGTCAGGGCGCGCAACCTGCTGGCTGTATCCTCTTCATTTGCGTTAATCGTATCCGCTGCGCCTAGGCGTTTGGCCAAATCAAGCCGGTAGGGAGAAAGGTCCACGGCAACCACCCGCCGGCCCAAGCGAGACTGGAGCAGGACATTTCCCAGCCCGATTGGCCCTGCTCCCAGCACCGCCACCGTCTTGATCTCAGGAGAAGCGATTTTTAAGGATGTGTGATACGGTACTCCAAGCCCGTCACCGCTGAGCAGAACCCCGGCTTCCCACGAGAGATCATCGGGTAAAGGGTGGCAGGCGATCGCCGAGGCCAGGAAGCTGCTGGCGTGCATGTTGCCATAGAACCTGACATCAGGACAATAGGTGTACTGGCCTCTGCTGCAGGAAAGGCACTTCCCACACCCGGTGATACAGCTCACACCCACTCGCTGTCCAGTTTTTAGCCAGTGGACTCCTTCCCCCATTGACGCGATGGTCCCGGCCGCCTCGTGGCCTCCGTTGCCCTCCTGGGCTTCCCCGCGGTAGGCGTGTAGTTCGCTGCCGCAGATAGCGGAGATCACTGTCTTGACCACCACCTCCCCTGGTCCTGGGATCGGATCTTCCGCATCGACCACCTGGATCGTCCCATCCCCTGCATAGTGTGCTTTTCGCATGTTGAGCTCCTGGAAAATAGGCTTGTTGATATCACTCGGGATAATCCGCCATCAGTTCCTCAATAGTTATGGCAACGTTCCCACCGAAATCATTAATCTATCTGGCATGTGGTCGCCTTGCTCAGGATTTCGGTTAAAATCTTTTTAGGATGTTGGGAAATCGCACAGTGATTTCCCCATTATACCCATGAGTGATCTTTCCAACCTCCCCGCTTCGACCTTTGCTTCCAAAAATCCCCCAGGTCCATTGCGCCAGGCAATCCTGGACTTCATGTCCAGGCACCAGGCCGGCCAGCCCGGGCGTTATCGTTTTGCCTCAGGCTGCACTGCCCCCACCCTGTACAGCTCCTGCTATGCGGCCATGACCCGCCACCTGCTGGGTGATCTGGATGGTTCCTCACCATGACCCGCCTGGAGCGCGTCCTCGCCACCCTCGAGCACCAGCCGGTCGACCGCTGCGCTGTGCTCGAACAGCTCAGTTACAACCCGGGCGTCATCGCCGACTGGACGGGCAAACCAATCATTGGCTTCAACTACACCCTGGACGACATCTGCGCGGTCATCCGCCAGACCTGCGACCTGGTTATGCCGCCGATCGCCCCGCGCGGCACCAGCCGGGTGACTAACCCCGATGGGTTTGTCCAGCAGAACGACAACTGGACCACCTGGCACGTATCGCGGCCGTTCCACGACGCCGAGGGCGCCCGCGATTGGCTGCTGGCGCACACCGCCTCCCTGCAGGCCGCCTCTTTTGACCCGGTCCGGGCACGAGCTGACTACCGTCAGGCGATGCTCGAGCTCCAGTCGAAGATCGGCGAGACTGTGATCCTCGACTTCTCGTTTACCGGCTTCTGCCATCCCTTCGACAGCATGGGACTGGAAATCTTCACCTACTTCCAGCTCGATTACCCGGAGGTGCTCGAGACTTACATGGACGCCTCGCTGGCCTGTGAGTTGCGCCGGGTGCACGCCGTCGCCGACCCGAGCCTCTCGCCGGTGATCCTCATCCCGGAGGATTTCGCCTCCAAGCAAGGGCCGATCTTCAACCCCGGCTTCCTGCACGAATTCCATTACCCTTACCTGCGCCAGTTGACCGATGCCTGGCATGAACATGGCGTTATGGTTCTCTACCACAGCGACGGCAACTGGAAGGTCGCCATCCCCGATCTCGTTGCTTGCAACGTCGATGGCTTCTACTGCCTGGAGCCGAACTGCGGGATGGACATCGTCCAGCTCAAGAACGCCTGGCCGGAGCTGGTCTGGGCGGGCGGCGTGGATGGCGTCGATCTGATGGAGCGCGGCACGCCGGAGCAGGTCAGGGCCGAAGTCCAGCGTCACATCCGCCAGACCCGCGCCCTGCAGACCGGTGGCATGTTCGTCGCCAGCTCCAGCGAGATCAACCCTCCCATCCCGCCCGGGAACTTCCGGGCGATGGTCGAGGCGGCTTGGGAGGAAGTAAATAATGCATTATAAATAAGGTGAATTGCTTGCAGTAGCGTCCCTCAGACTTGAGTAATGAGAACAACTTGGTGAAGGCCAGGAAACCCAGGTGCAGCGCCATCGCCACGATCTCCACACTTGCCTGTGTCCATAATTGGCTCATCTCCTAAGGAATAGACCCACGCTGGTCTGGTCCGGCTGGGGCCTGTTGTTTGCTCAAATGATCCCGATCCACAAGAATTGCCACATTCCCCTTCTTGTGATCTTGATCGACATATTGGTGCGCCTCAACGATTTGTTCCAGCGGATAGCAGCGGTCAATCACCGGTTTGAACATCCCCGCTTCGAGTAGTTCCTTGAGGAAATCCAATTCCTCCGTCATTGAGCCGTCGCTTGCATCCCGGTTTGAATGCTTGTGGACATTCAGATAAGTCCCCGTCTGCTTGAGCGCCTTTTTCGCCTGGGAGGCTGGGACCTTGGCCACCGCATCAAAAATGACGTCATACCTCTCGTTGCTTTGGGTGAAATCCTGCTGGGTATAATCGATCACCCGGCTGGCCCCCAGCGATTTGACCAGTTCCAGGTTTGCGGTGCTGCACACGCCGGTCACTTCTGTGCCAAAATGGCGCCTGGCAAGCTGGACCGCATTCGTGCCCACCGCTCCGGAGGCGCCATAGATCAGCACCTTTTGTCCCTTCTGCAGGTTGCCCTTTCTCAGGCAGCGCAAGGCCGTCAGCCCTCCACCCACCGCTGCCGCGGCTTCCTCGTAGGTCAAATTGGCCGGTTTCAACGCCAGTACTCCGTCCTGAGGCAGGCATTTGTATTCGGCATATCCCCCAAAATTCACCTCGAAGGTCGAGGCAAATACCGGATCGCCTGGTTTGAAGCGAGTCACCTGCCTGCCGACAGCTTCAATCTCCCCGGCCAGCTCCATCCCCAACACCTTCCTTTTGGGTCCACGCACCCCCAGGTACAGACGGGCGAGGAGCCATTGTTCTGCAGGGACGCTGAAACTGCGCATTCTGACATCACCTTTGGTGACGGTGGTCGTAAAGATTCTTCACCAGGACCTCGTTGTCTTGCGGAACAGGTTTTTCAATCTCTTTGAGCTGCAGGACTTCCGGCGGTCCGTATCGTTCAAAGAGAACCGCCTTCATTTTTACCCGCCCCGGTTTGTTCACAAGTTCGGGATAATCTACCTCACGCATTTTCGTTCTCCGTCTCATACGTGAATACCTCTCCCAACGGCACCCCGAAAGCCTCGGCAATCCGGAAGGCCAGCTCCAATGAGGGGGAATACCTGGCGCTCTCGATGGCGATGATCGTCTGGCGTGTCACGCCCACCTTCTCCGCCAGCTCTTCCTGGGTCATTTCGTTATTAAAGAAACGCAGCTTGCGTATATTGTTGAGGATTCGGTTCTTAGGCATAATGACGTTCTTAGTCATCCCCCACCCCCTTGCGGTAGTATTTGAGTTGTGCGATATCCCCGCACAGTTCCGCTACCAGTCCGAAGAAGATGATCAGGCTGAACATCACCAGCGGTGGTTGGCCGAAGACGAAGGTCAGCATCGAAAGGAACACGCCCAGCGAGAAGACGATGTACGCGATCCGGTTACCTTTCAGCTCGATCAGCCGGTCGCGTTCATCGTTGACAAATCGCATTTCTTCCGCCTTCCCGGTCTTGACTGCCTGTGCGATGTGCAGCAGGATGTAGGACAGGATGTTGCCCAGAATCGTGATCACGACAATTGCCACGATGACCACCGCCCACAGGGTGAAGACTTGCTTCGCCTCCAGCCCGCCATCGAACACCATCCGGCTGATGTTGATCAGGTAATACCCCAGCACCAGCAGGTGGCTGACCAGCGAAACTCGAATATTGATTTCTTGTGATGACATAATACACTCTCCTTGTATGTTTAAAGTTACTAATTGTAAATAATAATGTACATATAGTAATATAAAACATACATAATGTCAAGAGCGTTTTACATATCCACTTCCTCCACATCCTTCCGTGTGTATGATTCCTCAAATTTCAATTCGAATTCCGGTCTCAGGCCGGTTTTGGTCAGGTTTTCCCAGGCCACGCGCAGCAGGCCAAAGAACGGCGACCAGGGTTTGAAGACCCGGTATTCGACGAACTCCCGGCGTTGACTGGCCATCATCCTGGCAAGCTTGCGGGCGGGGATTTCGGCCGGCTGGCCCAAAAAGCGCAAAACAAAGCCAAAATTTTTGAGCTGCGCCCGCGCTTTTTCACCCACCACACGCGGACTGGTGAGCATATCCGTGGTCATCATACCCGGACTGAACCCCAAAATCTGCACCCCGCTGCCCTTGTTTTCCTTTGCCAGGCTGCGGGTGAACGATGTCAACCAGGCCTTGGTCGTGCCATAGAGTGCCGTAGGGGAGACCGGGTTCAGAAACGAGCCGTTACCATAAATATTGACCAGCAACCCTGCCTGGCGTGGCAGGAAATGTTTCATCGCCGCCTGTGTACCGTGCAGCGCGCCCAGGTCATTCGCCATGAACATCTCCAGGGCCTCACGCGGGTTCATGTCCAAAATCATGCCCGCCGCCGAGGAATACCCGGCGTTATTGATCCAGATATCGAAATGGCCGAATTTTTGGATGACCTGCTCCAGCCAGGCGGTGAACCTGCACTTCGTTGCAGACATCTACGACAAAGCCAGCCGTTCTATCCGGCGCTTGCAGACTGTTTAAAGTGCGGTCAATTGCCTCCTGGCTCCTGCCGGTGATAATGACCACCGCCCCGGCGGCAAGACAGGCTTGTGCAATTGCATAACCAAATCCGCGCGTGGATCCGGTAATAATGATGATCTGGTTTTGTAGTGCAGGCATTTTTTCCTTTTTTGGTTATCAGGGGTACTTACTGCCCTTTCGTTATCGATTGCAGCAGTTCGAACATCGCAGATAGGATCTGTGCATGTTGGGTTTCTCGGCTGACGGTTGCCAGGTCTTCTACTACTCATGACATAAATTATCACCCGATCCTTCTAGCGATTATTCAGCCTCTGTGGAGTCCATTCCGGTCACCTGTACGGCGTCAGCCTGCTCCGGCAGGTGCGGATAGCCCTCGAAATCGATCCAATGGCCCGAGCGGCGCGATTTGGTCTCAAGATAAAAACGGTTATATTCGTTGGACGGAATGATGTGCGGTAGACGTTCGACCACATCGACCTGGTAGCGGCGGAGCTCGTCCACTTTCTTGGGGTTGTTGGTCATCAGGCGCACGCTCTTGATCCCCAATGAGTGCAGCATGTGTGCGGCCACGGCGAAGTCGCGTTCGTCGTCACGAAAGCCAAGCGCGAGGTTGGCTTCAACCGTGTCGAGGCCGCCGTCTTGCAATTGGTAGGCGCGAATTTTATTAAGCAGTCCGATCCCGCGCCCCTCCTGGCGCAGGTAGAGCACAACCCCAAAAGGTTCCGCAGCAATCCGTTCGAGCGAGACCGTCAATTGGTCACGGCAGTCACAGCGCAGCGAGCCGAGTGCATCGCCGGTCAGGCATTCAGAATGCAGGCGTACGGGCACATTTTCCATACCGACCACTTCTCCATGCACAATCGCAATATGATCTTTCTCGTCACGATTGTTCCAAAAAGCCATGATGTTGAAATGGCCGAACTTGGTCGGCAGGTCTGCAACGCCGGCCGCCCGCACACAGACGTGATCAGGGCCGAAGCCCGCACAGCTATGGTCTTTGTCGTTTTCGACCAGGTCGAGCAATTTTTGTGAAACTTGTTTTTTCATTTTGTCTCCTTGAGCAAGTCTGCCAGGTGGTACCCCGAAAGGAAAGCTCCTTCCAGTCCGCCGGCAGGGTTAAAATATTCGCCGATAAGTCCTAGTTTACAACCAGCGATGTCTTGTAAGAGCGGTCCGCGCAAACGGCTGGCGCTATCGAGGCGCGATTCGAGCCAGCGGTGCGGCCGTTGCCAGTCTGGTTTCATCACCCATTCGCCTAGAAGCAGTGCTGCCTCGCCCAGGATCTCACGGGTCCACTCCTCGGTAGGCGAATGGAGGCGCTGGCGACTCCAGGCGGGCTGCGCCTGGATGCACAAACCCAGTGGTTGCCCGGCCGCGTTCTTACTGCTTTCATTGCTGATCAGTTGGATGGATGTTGAGGTGTCTGGCAAAAGCAGCTCCCAGGCCAGCTCTGCCGGGGAGGGATCATAGCAGGCGAGCAGGGAAAGCGTTGGAAGGGTCGGGGCCAGGCCGAAGAGGGCCATGGCTCCAGTTGTGGACCGGCCGAAATCCGAATCTTTTAACAGGCGCAGGCTCTCAGTATTCGCCGCGGCCAGTACGAGCGTTTGCGTGCTGAGCGAAAAATTCGCCCCGCTGACGTGAAGGCTTCCCTGAATAGTTTGGATCTGGGTGACTTCTGCCTCGCGCAGGATTTCAATGCCCTCAGCCAGCTTCTTGGCCAGCATGTTCAGCCCGCCGCGCACAGCGGCATGGCGCACACCCGGATTTAATGCACGCGGCTGGCAGGTGGGACCGTTGCCCTCCACGCGCTCGGGCCAACCAGGCAAAACGTCCGCCCCCAGCATCTGGTCAACGGTTTCCCAGAATAACGGCGAGCGGCCGTGTAAAAACGGTACGCCATAATCCAACGCCATCCCCGCCTGCCGCCAGGTGGCGCAGCGTCCGCCGACGGCGCGACTGCGTTCCAGGATCAAAACCTCGCCTCCCTGTTGTTTTATGGCCCGTGCGAAGCTCAAGCCGGCAATCCCGGCGCCGATCACCACGATGTCAACGTTTCTGGTTTTCATGTTTTTTCTCATCCGTGGTCAATAGTTGTCCCTCGCCCCTGCTGACTGAATAGACTAAAGGCTGATTTCTTCACAATATAATACCAGCGGCCACTGGATCATCACCACTCCTATTAGTTTATCATCATCTATACGGATAAAGAATGTGGTCGAGAAAAAACGGGGCTGTTGCCTTGCAAACCACCCGTTCCTGCACAGCATGCACTCTTTGCACGCCCGTGCGTTCTTTGCACGCCTGATCCGCTCAATCCGTTCACATCCGTTGACAGCCCGTTGACAGCCCCCTTGCCAAAACAGAACATTTGTGCTAGTATTTTCTCATGTCCGATTCTCGCCGCCGCGGCGCACCTCCCGGCAACACCAACGCCCTCAAGCACGGCTTTTACGCCCGCAAATTCAAGCCCAAACAACTGGACGACTACACTCGCGCCGCCGCCGTCACTGGTCTGGATGAAGAAATTGCCCTCCTCCGCCTCATCATCCGCAAACTTTCCGACCATTGCCTCCCCGCTGACGGCCAGCCTCCCGACCTGGCCGTCATCAACGCCCTCGAAGCCTCTCTCGCCCGTCTCTCCCATCTGCTCAAAGCCCAGCGCTTCCTCGCCCTCGGCGATACCGACCCAGCCGCCCTCATTGCCTCGCTCTTCGCCTCAGCCAACACCGGCCTCCCCTTCACCCACCTCTTTCCTGCGCCCGCCGGCGCTGCCGACTCACCAGTTTTACCTTCGGAGGCAGATTCCGCCGCCGACGGTTCCCCCGAGCCTTCTAAGCCAGTTCCAAATGAAAATGCGCCGTGAAGCTGCCCCGAAACTGGATGCGCCGCACCCTGGTGCGCCTGCTCCTGGCCCTTGCGGGTGATCTCTCCCCATGTTCCTCGACCCCGTCGTCTTCTCCTCCCAGCTCAGCGGCCTCTCCCTCCGTTCCTACCAGGTCCCCGTAGCCCGCGCCATCGTCGATAGCGTCCTCAATGCCCGCGGCCTCAGCTTTGTCGTCATCTTTCCCCGCCAATCTGGGAAAAACGAGCTTCAAGCCCAGGTCGAAACCTACCTCCTCGCCCGCCTGGCTGGCTTCCCCGTCGAATTGGTCAAAGTTTCGCCCACCTGGAAGCCTCAGTCCCTCAATGCCATGCGCCGCCTCGAGCGCGTCCTCAATACAAACGCCCTCACCCGCGGTCGTTGGGCGCGTGTGAGCACGGCTACATCTATCGCTTCGGCCAGGCCCGCCTCTTCTTCCTCTCCGGTCAGCCCGAGGCCAACATCGTTGGCGCCACCGCCAACCTCCTTCTCGAAGTGGATGAAGCCCAGGATATCCTCATCGACCGTTACGATAAAGACATCGCCCCCATGGCTGCCAGCGCCAACGCCACCCGCGTCTTCTGGGGCACCGCCTGGACTCCCGATACCCTCCTCGGCCGTGAGCGTCGCCTCGCCGAGTCCGCTCAACTTCAGGATGGCCTCCAGCGGGTTTTCACACTCACCGCTGATGTTGTCGCCCGGGAGGTCCCCGCCTACGGGCTCTTCGTGAGCGAGCAAATCGCCCGTTTCGGGCGTCACCATCCCCTCATCCGCACCCAATTCTTCTCCGAAGAGCTGGTCGACTCCGGCGGCATGTTTCCCCCCGCCCGCCGCTCCCTCATGCAGGGCAGCCACCCCCCTCAATCTTCTCCCCTCCCCGGCCACCTCTACGCCTTCCTTCTCGATGTTGGCGGTGAATCGTTCTCAACCCCATCCCTGGATTCTGCCCAGACCTTCTCGTCAGCTCAGGTTAACAGTATGTCATCTGAGGCTGGCGCTCTTCCAGCTGAGGTTGACAGTATGTCAACCCATCTTCCGTCCTCCATGGGCGAGGTCGCAGATGCAGGTGGTTCGGTGGCGCACGACCTTACCGCCCTCACCGTCGTCGAGATCGATTCTGCCCCTTTACGTTCCCCGAAGGGGAACCCATCCCCGCCCCTTCCTCATCTACCGAGTCGTAGCCCGTTTCGGCTGGCATAATATTTCCCACGCCGATCTCTATCAAGCCCTCCGCAGCCTGCGCGATCACTGGCAGGCCCGCTACTTCGTCATCGATGCCACCGGCCTCGGCGCCGGGCTCGCCAGCTTTCTCTCCAAGACCTGGTCACCATCCGAATGCCTCGTCATCCCCTTCATTTTCACCACCCGCTCCAAATCCGAGCTTGGCTGGTCCTTCCTCTCCCTCGTGGAAACCCATCGCTTCCAGGACTACACCCCCTCGGATTCGGACGAAGCCTATAAAGCCTTCTGGCGTCAGATCCCCGCCGTTGCCCACATCCCCCGTCCCGACCAGCTCCTTTCCTGGGGAGTGCCTCCGGGCGTCCTCGACCCCCTCACTCATGCCCCCCTTCACGATGACTGGGTCATCAGCGCTGCCTTCTGCGCCCTCATCGACAAGCACGTATCGGTTTACAGTTCCCTCTCTTCCATCATTCCTCCGATTGACCCGCTCTCCCTTCCCACCTGGTGACCCATATTTGTCCCTCATTGTTTTATTTGTTCCTCTTTTCCCCCAGTGAATCGCCTGCTCCGCCCGGCCGCTCCTTGCCCCTGTTCCTCCCCGGCGTTATAATCATCTTACATAGAGAAAGGTCATTATGATGAAATCTTTGAACAGGGCTGCGATTTTAAAAATTCTTCAGAATGAAATGCCAGCCCTTCGACAGCGCTTCGGTGTTGAGCAGATCGCCTTGTTCGGTTCTTTTGCGTATGATCAGGCGTCCGAAAAAAGCGACATCGACCTTGTCGTCTCGCTGTCTAGACCGCTTGGATTTGCCTTTATCGAGTTAGCAGGTTATCTTGAAGAAAAACTCGGTCGCAAGGTGGATTTAATCACTTCCACTACACTTGATATGGGCATCACCGATCCTCGCCGGGCGCATATTGCCAAAGATATTCAAGAGTCGCTGGTTTATGTCTAAAACCAGGCGCGAACGGGATTTTTTACTGGATATCCAGGAGGCGATCAATCACATCCTGGAATACACCGCGGGCATGAACTGGGACGAATATGCCCGTGACCATAAGACACAAGATGCGGTCGTTCGAAATCTCGAGGTGATTGGCGAGGCAACCAAGAATCTGTCGGATGAATTTAAAAGCCAGCATCTGGATATTCCGTGGCGAGATATGACAGGAACCCGTGATCGCCTGACGCATCATTATTTCGGAATCAACCAAGAAATTGTGTGGCAGATTATCGAGCATGATTTGCCAGGGCTGAAAGGCCAAATCGAGCATGTGATCCTTGATGCTTTTGGGAGCGCTTCCTGATTGGACCTCTTCACCCACGCCATGCACGACCGGATGAGAAACGAAGCTCCCCTCGCCGCCCGTATGCGCCCGCGCACGCTGGAAGAGTTCTTCGGTCAGGAGGACATCGTCGGTCCCGGCAAGTTGCTGCGGCGGGCAATCGAAGCCGACCGCCTGTTTTCTTCCATCCTCCTCTGGGGTCCCCCCGGCACCGGCAAGACGACCCTGGCCATGGTCATCGCCAACCTGACCAAGAGCCATTTCGAGACGCTGTCCGCTGTCCTGGCTGGTAAAGCCGAGTTAAGAGAAGTCCTCGATAAGGCCATCGAGCGCCGCAAACTGTATCAGAAACGCACCATCCTCTTCGTGGACGAGGTGCACCGCTGGAACAAGGCCCAGCAGGATGGCGCTGCTGCCCTTCGTCGAAAACGGCACGATCACCCTGATCGGCGCAACCACCGAAAACCCTTACTTCGAGGTCATCGGCGCCCTGGTCTCCCGCTCGCGCGTCTTCCAGCTCCGCCCGCTGCGCGACGAGGATGTGCGCCGCATCCTCGAGCTGGCCATCACTGACCCCGAGCGCGGTTATGGCGAGCGCCACGTCGTTCTGGAAGAGGCGGCTTTCGATCACCTGATCCGCGTCGCCGGCGGGGATGCCCGCAATGCTTTGAATGCCCTGGAGCTGGCCGTCGAAAGTACTCTGCCCGATGCTGACAACCTCACGACGATCACCCTGGAAGTCGCCCAGGAATCGATCCAGCGCCGCGCCGTGCTCTACGACAAGGATGGCGACGCCCACTACGACACGATCTCGGCCTTTATCAAGTCCGTGCGCGGCTCCGATCCGGATGCGGCCCTGTACTGGCTGGCGAAGATGCTCTACGCCGGTGAGGACCCGCGCTTCATCCTGCGCCGCCTGATCATCCTTTCCGGCGAGGATATCGGCCTGGGCGATCCCTTGGGGCTGGTGGTTGCCAATGCGGCTGCCCAGGCATTCGATTACATCGGCCTGCCGGAAGGTGTGTATCCAATCGTTGAAGCCACGCTGTACCTGGCCACCGCCCCGAAATCGAACTCCGCCGGCGCTTATTTCAAAGCCTTCCAGCAGATCGAGGCTGAAGGCATCACGGCCGTTCCGCAGCATTTACAGGACAACAACCGCGACGCCCGTGCTCTCGGTCACGGCAAGGGTTACCAGTACCCGCACGAAGACCCGGATCACTTCCTGCCGCAACAGTACCTGCCGAAACCCCTGCTGGGCACCTACTACTACCAGCCTTCCGAGCAAGGATACGAAGCCTCAGCCAGGGCGCGCCTGGAACGCTGGCGAGAGGCGCAGCGTAAAGCGCTGGGCATCCAACAGGTTCAAAACGTCCCGGATCTTCCCCAGGAAACGATCGACGCCATCAAGAGTAAGCACAAGGCCGGGAACTAAATTTCAGGAAGCACGGTCATCCATATTTCTAAGGAGCCTTCATGCCGATCATTTTATTAGTACGCCATGGTGAGACAGACTTTGTAAAAAAAGGCAGGCTGGCAGGGCGCTTACCCGGCGTTCCCCTGAACGGGCATGGCCTGGAACAGGCCCAGGCGCTCGCAAAGAAATTCAGCGGAACCCCAATCAAGGCGGTCTACAGCAGTCCCATCGAACGCGCCATGCAGACCGCCGAGCCGATCGCTCGCGAGCTAAACCTGGAGATCATCCCCCGCCAGGGATTGATCGAGACCGAAATCGGTTCCTGGCAGAATGAAAAAGTCCGCCCGCTCAGCCGCACCAAAATCTGGAAAGTCGTTCAGAACGCGCCCTCCGTCTTCCGCTTCCCCGGTGGCGAGACTTTTGCCGAGACCCAGCTGCGCATCAGCAGTGAGTTGATTGCTCTTTCTGCCCAGCACGAGCCAAAGGACGTTTTTATCTGCGTCTCCCACGCCGATCCAATCAAACTGGCGGTGGCGTATTTCGTTGGGCTGCCCCTCGACCGCTTTCAACGCATGCAGGTTTCCACCTGCTCGGTGACGGCCATCCAGATGACTGAAATGGGTGGACAGTTGTTAGCCCTGAATTTAAACGGGAGATATTTCTTAACATTCCTCAAATCTTGATCTGGTATACTTTTTTTCATCCTTAGCCTCTGGTTACCAGAAAATTAAATTTGAACACTAACGGAGCTTCTATGCCCCCGACCGAAATTGATCTCCGCCCTGTCACCCATATCACCACCGACGCCATCGGCCAGCCTGGAAAACGCGTCTTCTACCTGCAAGGATCTTTGGACGAACGGTCCATCACCGTAATCGTCGAAAAGATCCAGATTCAATCCCTGGCGATCGGGCTCGAACAGTTCCTGGCCGAAGTTGCTCAAAAATTCCCGGACCTCAGCGAGGCCTCGAGCGATTACGATGAGACAAAAATGCACATCCTGCCCCCGGTCGATCCCATGTTCCGTGTCGGCGAGCTGGGCCTGGGCTACGATTCCGACCAGGACTTGATCGTCTTGATCACCCGCGAGCTCGTTCCCGAGGGTGGCGATGCCGCCGATGCCAGCGTCGTCCGCTTTTGGTGCACGCGCTCCCAGCTACGCGCCCTGTGCGCCTGGGGGATGGAAGTCGCCTCTCACGGCAGGCCGCTCTGCCCGCAATGCGGCGAGCCCATGGAACCGGAAGGTCATTTCTGCCCGAAGAAGAATGGTCACAAGCACTGATCCGCTGGAGATTCTGCAGCGAGGGAAAATCACCGTTCGGGGCGAATTCGTCTGGGGCTCGAACTACACCTTCCTGGCGGAGGTGGAAGCGGACGGGAATGGCTTGCAGGCAGTCTATAAACCCACGCGCGGCGAACGTCCTCTGTGGGATTTTCCGGTCGCATCCTTAGCCAAGCGCGAGGCTGCCGCCTATTGGGTCAGCCAGGCCTTAGGCTGGAACCTGGTGCCTCCAACGGTCTACCGCACCAAGGGCCCAATTGGCGCTGGATCACTGCAGTTGTTCATTGAGCACGACCCGGAATATCACTATTTTAATTTTAAAGAGGAAGATCGCCAGCGACTGCGCCCGGTCGTGCTCTTTGACCTGCTCATCAATAATGCCGATCGTAAAGGCAGCCACATCCTGGTCGATGCTGAGCGGCACCTCTGGCTGATCGATCACGGCGTATGTTTCCACACTGAGGACAAGCTGCGCACAGTCATCTGGGATTTTGTGGGGGAACCCATCCCATCGAATTTGCTCGTTGACCTGGACGTCTTTTCCCAGAAAATAATCGCCAGCCCGGCAGCGCCTGAGGAGGCCCCTCACAGCCTGGTGCGCTGGCTCAGCCATGGGGAAATCCGCGCCCTGGCACGCCGCGCCCGTCATTTAATCGAGGCTGGCTGCTACCCGGCCCCCGACCCCAACCGCCGCCCTTATCCCTGGCCGGCGGTATAGTTTGAGAGGCAATCCATGACCCATTATCGACTTGCACTGCTTGGTTTCGGCAACGTTGGCAAAGCCCTGGCGCACCTGCTGCTCGCCAAACAGGAAGAAATTTCTTCCGGACGCAACATCACCTTCACAGTCACCGGCATATACACCTCTCGCCACGGCTCAGCCATCGATCCTGCGGGGATCGACCTGAATCAGGCTCTGGAAGCCGAGAACATCTCCCTTCTCTCACGTGTGCCGCCCTCGAGTGACGGCATGGATTTTATCCGGCAGGTCCCGGCGGACGTCTTGTTTGAAAATTCGCCTGTCAATTACGCCACCGGTCAGCCTGCAATCGATCACTTGAGCACAGCCCTCAGCCTGGGCATGCATGCAGTCACTGCCAACAAAGGACCGGTAGTGCACGGTTACCGGTTCCTCAGCGACCTGGCACGTTCCCAAGGGAAGAAGTTTTACTTCGAATCGACCGTCATGGACGGTTGCCCGATATTTTCCCTCTTCCGTGAAACGCTGCCCGCCGCGCGCCTGTTACGCTTCCGCGGCGTGCTGAACTCCACCACGAACATGATCCTCAGTCGCATGGAATCTGGCGACAGCTTCGAACAGGCAGTGACCTACTGCCAGGAGATCGGTATTGCCGAGACCGATCCCAGCGGGGACATCGACGGTTGGGACGCCGCAGTCAAGGTCTCAGCGCTGGCGACTGTTCTCATGGACGCCGATCTTAAGCCGCAGCAGGTCGCCCGCCAGGGCATCCGCCACATCGGACCGGCTGAAGTTCGAGAAGCGAAAGTTCAAGGGAAACGCTGGAAGCTGGTTTGCTCAGCCGAACGCAACGGGGACACCCTCACCGCCGAAGTAGCTCCCGAGCTGGTAGGGCCGGATTCCCCCATGTACCGCCTCGAAGGCACCACCAGCATCGTCCAATTCGAGACGGATGTCCTGGGACAGTTGACCATCCTTGAAGAAAATCCTGGGCCTCATACAACCGCTTACGGTTGCCTCGCCGATTTTTTAAACGCCGTTTCGTCCTAACGATCTCTCCGGTTTAATCCAAATGCACGCAGCACGGGGACCACAAACATGAAACCAGAATTGGGTTCATCCAGGTCGCCCATGATCCGCTTGACAATCACCTCCAGGCGGTCCACCATATCCTCATCCTTTACGACTGTAAGCAGCGTCCGGTGGTGCACTTCCTCTCCTTCGAGGATTTCACTCAGGCTTGGCATCAACGGCAGATCGTCTAGCAGGCCGCCATGTCTTAAACGGCCCAATCCGCTGCTCTCTATAATCGTCACCCCACTGACGCCGACCTCCTCCCAGGCATCAAGAATGGCCGGGCAGTGGTCCGGATCGTCAACGATTAAAACAACCAGGTAGTTCATCCTTCCTCCTTAATTTCCACCGTTTGCTGTTCAAGCTCCGGAGAACGCTTATTTTTGGTTGGTTTTTCCCTGTATAACATGCGCAGGATAAGCGGGGTCATGAGCGTCGTTGCCAGCACCACGCCAATCACGGCTGCATACAGCGTCTCATCGATCAATCCGCGCTCCAGCCCGACTGTGGCGACTATCAAGCCAACTTCACCGCGAGAGATCATGCCCACTCCAAGGCGAAGCGAGTCCTTCAATCCCATGCCTCCCAACCTGGCTCCAAGGCCTGCTCCAACCAGTTTTGATATAACAGCGATGACTAACAGGCTCAGGAACAGCCAAAACGCCTGCCCAACCAACAACCGGGCATTCGCGCTTAATCCCACGCTGATGAAGAATACTGGCACGAAGACGGCATATGCCAGGACGGGCATACCTGTTTCGATCCGTTCTTTCACCGGGCTGCGCGCCAGGAACAGGCCGGCCAGGAAAGCACCCGTAATCGGCGCCATATGCCCCAGTACCTCCGCCAGCCAGCCATACAACAGCATCACGACAAACACAAATGCAATCAAGCCCTGGCTGACCGGCAGGCGATTGACGTGCCGGCTGAGTTTGGGTAAGAGAAACCACCCAACCACACCTGCAATCGCCAGGAACAAGAGCATTTCGATAAGCATCCGCACAACTGCCATTTTCGAGCCAGTTTCCGGGTCAGAGACGGCTGTAAAAATGGATAAGCCCAGGATAACCAGGATATCGTCGAAGACCGCCGCCCCCATGAGAGCTATTCCTACCGGAGTGCGCAGTACTTTCAATTCCATCAATACTTGCGCTGAGATGCTGACGCTCGTTGCCGAGAGGATCAGACCAAGATACGCCGCACTGACCGCATCCATGTCAAAAATCAGTCCAATCCCGGCTCCAAGGACCAGCGGGAAAATGACACCGAAGACACCGGTCAATGCCGCGACCTTCCCTGACTTAAACAAATCTTCCAGGTGCAGTTCCAGGCCGGCCACAAACATCAACAGCATCACCCCGATTTCTGCCAGAATCTGGATGATCTCGGATAATTGGTCGTGGGTAAAATACGACCAACTCAACAGGTTAAATACCGATGGTCCTAAGAGGATCCCTACCAAAAGCTCCCCCAGGACTGCCGGCTGACCCAAACGGTAGCTGAGATAACCGCCCAATTTCGCGGCCAGGATGAGAACTGCTAAAGCCAGGGCCAGTTCAAGAAACAACTCCATCCATTTTCTCCTATTTTGCCTGCTGATCGTAGAACTGATTTGCTACGAATCTTATCCGAAATTCAGGAATATCTTAACAAAGACAACTATACTACAAGCCATACTTTAACGGTGAGGTCACCAATGCAATCATCTCGCATGACTCGTTTATCCATATACCTGGCGATTCTGGCACTGTCCCTGTCAGCCCTGGCCTGCCAGATTTTCATTCCTGGAAGCAGCGAACCCAATGCTGTCGACCTGTCCCCAACGAACACAGCCCTGCCTGTAAAGCCAACTGAAGCTGGTGTCCTGGAGCCAGAAATCCCAATATTGCAAGGGGCTGCTCTGGATGAGCAATCGGCATTGATCAACCTGTATGCACGCGTTAATCCTGCCGTGGTCAACATCACCGCCTTCATCCGGGAGAATAACCAGCTTATCGGTTATTCGGAAGGCTCGGGGTTTGTAATTGACCAGGATGGCAATATCGTGACCAACGCCCACGTTATCCACGGCGCAGAAGAGCTGGAAGTAACCTTCAGCGACAGCTCAACCCGGCCTGCAGAGCTCATCGGTGAGGATTTCAGCAGCGATCTGGCCGTTATCCGGATTGAAAATACCCCATCCGGTGTGACGCCCCTCGCCATCGGCGACGATGACTCTCTCCAGGTTGGCCAGACGGTCGTGGCGATCGGTAACCCCTTTGGCCTGGAAGGCACCATGACCCGCGGCATCATCAGCGCGGTTGGGCGAACCATCCCGGCGCTCAATACCTTCAGCATCCCCAAGGCCATCCAGACGGACGCTCCGATCAATCCCGGCAATTCCGGCGGTCCGCTGCTTAACCTATCAGGTGAGGTCATCGGTGTGAACGCCCAGATCCGCACCCAGGACGACAGCCGTTCAAACAGCGGGGTTGGCTTTGCTATTCCATCCAGCCTGGTCAAACGCGTGGTGCCTGCCTTGATCGGTGGAGGCAGCTATAGCTGGCCCTGGCTGGGGGTGACCGGTGGTGACCTGGATTGGGTTACCGCCGGCGCTATGGGATTGAGCGTTGACCGGGGAGCCTATATCTCTCAGGCTCTGGATGATGGACCCTCAGGGAAGGCTGGGCTGCGCGGCTCCAGCGGCACTGCGACCTACGAAGGCAGGGAGACGGAGGTTGGCGGGGATGTCATTATTGCCATCAACGGCACACCAATCTTTTCTTTCGACGACCTGTTAATTTACATCGCCCTCGAAACCGCGCCGGGTGACGCGGTCACGGTCACCATTCTGCGTGATAACCAGGAGCGAAACCTGGAAATTACCCTGGAACCCCGGCCTCAAGCGCTGACAGCGCCAATCTTTGAAGAACAGGTCCCCTGACCGACCAGCCCGCGCTGCTGCAATCGCCAGCAGCGCAGGTTTTTTATTGTGCTGGCAGCGTGATTACAGTCCAGCAAACCCGGCAGCTCGTTGATGTTTGCCACAACGGCATCCGGATGGATCGTCTCCCGGTGGGCGCGGTTTGCGGCGTTATCGGCGCGACGGGTTACCCAGATTCCAAACATGCCCGCGTTGCGAGCGCCCAGGATATCGGCTCCGAGGGTATCGCCTACCATGGCGACCTGGTCCGGACGCAGGTCCCAAGCCTGGAAAAGAGGTTGGAAAATGCGCGGATTAGGCTTACGGATACCGGCAACGGCGGAGGTGATGATCCGGTCAAAGTATGGGCGGATGCCTGCTTTATCAACCAGGGTTTGTACATCCTCGTCGTCGGAGGCGTTTGAAACCAGGCCCAGGCGGTACCCGCGCTTCCGGAGCTCCTGAAGGACTGGTAACGACTCAGCTTCTGGTATCCAATAATTTTCGAAAACGGTATACATGTCTCGCAAGGCGGCTCGCAGAAGCCCTTCGGGTAAGTCATTAATCTCAAATGCCTTCAGCACCTCGCTTAGAACATAAAACGTTGTGTGCTCGATAAATTCTGAATCCCTTTCAGCAAAATAGGCATTCATACGCGCTCGAAACTCGCCAAGAAAGGATAACTTTTCCAGCTCTAAGCCCTTGTCTACCAGGCTGCGGTATAACACCTCGTCAGCCTCGCCAAGTACATCCTGTATAGCGGCGTCAAAATAAATCAGCGTATCGCCCAGGTCAAAAATGATGGCGCGGAGTTCTCTCATCAGTAAAGTCCTCGAATCAGAATGTGGGATGCTGTGGCATAAATGCGGGATAACGTGCGATATCGATGTGAAATCATTTATCCTGGATATGCTGGCTATAAGGATTTATAGTGACGATCGCTCAGGTCGCGCAAACGCTGGGCGGCAGTCTCAGGCGTCAGGTCGCGCTGCGGCATGGCCAGCATCTCAAAACCCACCATAAACTTACGGACCGTGGCTGAACGCAGCAGTGGTGGATAATAATGCGCGTGCAGGTGACATTCCGGATGTGCCTCGCCATCCACCGGCGCCTGGTGGAACCCCATCGAATATGGAAAGGACACCTCAAAAAGGTTATCATACCGGGCGGTGATCCGGCGTAAGATATCCGCAAGAGCAGCAACTTCACCCGGAATTAAATCTGCCAATGAGGCAGCATGCCGCCGGGCAATGAGTAGAATTTCAAACGGCCAGATTGCCCAGAATGGAACCAGGGCACTGAAGTGCTCATTTTCCACCACTATGCGCTCGCCTCGCCTGCGCTCTTCCTGGAGTGCATCGCAGATTAAACAAGAGGCGTTGTGGTGCTGATAATCGTTTAAAGAAGCCAGCTCTTTTGCTGGCTCTGTTGGCACGCTGCTGGAAGCCCAGTATCTGGCTATGTGGATGTGGATTGGAAGCGCCCATCATCGCGCCTTTGTTCTCGAATACCTGGACGTGCTGGATATACTCCAGCTCTCCTAGTTGGCGGGTCTGCTCTGCCCAGGATTTCGATAACCGCGCTTACAGCATCCTGCGACATTTCTGGCAGGGACAGGTCATGGCGTGGCGAGAAACAGACCACCCGGCTGATGCCGAATTCAGGTTGGGCATTGAATATCGCTGGATACGCCTCCTCGCCGTGCGAGTCACCCGCGAAGTCCAAACTCTCGGATTCCGCCTGGGTGCGCTGAGGCGTCAGCAAGGCTTGAAAATCATTGTCGAAGACGAACGTCCCCGTATACGCAGGATTGCGCTCACCGCCGACCCTGGCATTGCCCGGGCACAGGTAGCAGTTGGGATCATAGGCAGGAATCGCCTCCGGGAGAGTTTTTTCAACCTGGCCCAGCCACGGTCTACGCGCTCGGTGAGGTGAAACCAACACCCATTCACGGGTCAGAGGGTTGTAGCGACGGTGAGGAAGCTCGAGATTCATGTTTAACCTTTGGTTTGAAGAATATAGCGGTAGCCTCTGCCTGGTATAGTCAGGATCAGGCGCGGAGAAGAAGCGTCCACCTCGATTTTCTTGCGCAGCCTGCGAATTAATTGGGCGAGGCTGTCATCACGAATTCCAGTCGAAAAAATTATATCTTCAGGCCACACAGCCTGAATCAACTCGTCTTTCTCACAAATGACCCCGGCATGTTCCAGGAAATAATCCAGGAGTAGTTTTTCTTTTAAAGTAAGATCTAAAAGATCGACCTTAACGGAATCCCGGGATTCTGCAGCAACCAACACCGGTTCCTCGCCTAATAAAGGTTGCCCTACCAGAGAAGCTTTCTTGATTTCGTCCGTGGAAGGCCGGTCGGCCCAAAATTCCCGGACGCGTAATTGTACGGCAGGATGAGCGCGTAAAGCATTCAACTGCATCTCACAGCCGTCGGCGGCTGCCTCACAAACTGCCCTCAGAAGCGAGGGATATCCCCATGAATAATGCACAACCAGGTCGCTGAATTGCCGGTCCCAGGCCAGGCTTGCTCGAGCAGCGTACTGCTGGATACTCCAAAGCGCGTCGCTTTCCTTCAACACTCCCAGCGTAATCGTTCTCCCAAAGAACAGCTCAGCCGCCTCCGAATCGTCATCTACCAGGCGACGGGCCGCAATCACGTAGGTCAGGCGGTATTTGAACAGGTCGCGCAGCGCCCTCAGTGTGGAGAGGATCTCAGGTTCCTTCATAACCTGGTCGAAGCGATCGATCAAGAAACAAATCCCAGGATAACTCTCCTGGCAGCTTTCGATTGCTGCTTCGATTAATGACCATGAATCGACACCTTGGGGATCCGCTTGCGGCGCCTTTCCTAATTTCCTGTTCAACGAGCTCAGCAACAGGCTTAAAAAAGACGACCTGTTGACTTCACCCAGGCGATTACAATCCGCCAGGACAAATAACGGGCTGGCAGCATCGACCTGGGCACGGTTCGCCAGGAAGCCCAGCAAGTTGCTTTTGCCAGCACCGCTCAATCCAATCACGGCAGCACACTGACCGGCGCGCACTGCCTGCAGGATGCCCTTGACTTCTTGGGCACGGTAATCCAAAGGATAGGTCTTCCAGGTGTCCATCCGATCCATATTCCAGCAGATTATGCCTGCCGGGATAAAATCGCCTCCTTTTTATTGACTATGCGGGTATTATTCTGTATTATACAAAAGAAACCTTTTCAATTGGGGTTATCCGGTGTCTAAATCTGTTCGCCTCCTGCTATTAATCGTTGGCCTGATAGTATTGCTATTGGCTATCGCTGCGCTTGCCTTCGTCCTCTGGCCCGATTCCTATGTCCGTGAATCAATCCGGCTGCCGGCTTCACTGTTTAATCTTCCAGGGAAATGAAAAAACTCACTACCAGGCCGTTCGTCATTTTCTTTGGCATCATCCTTTTGGTGCTGCTGGCTGCCTGTGGTGCTGCCGCTACAGAATACGAGCCAATCGTCGTTACGGAAGAACCTGCTGCTGAGGAAGTCGTCCAAACGGTTGAAGTTGTGGTAGATGAGACTGCTGAAGTCAAAGCAACCGCAGCGCCTGCGGTCGAAGAACCTGTCGAAGTTGAAGAAACCCCGATAGTACAGGTCACAAAACCGGTGGAGGTCCAGCCCACATCTACTCCTGCAATAACGCCAATCATCCCAGGTCAAGAACATACCGTCGAATTGGAATGGCCAGGCCAGATGCAGTACGGGGAATCCAATACCATCCGGTTGAGCCTCATTCCGACTGCCGAGGGATACACCCTCACCCAGGAATATGCAGAAAACCAGGTGGAGAGCAGCACGCTCCACATCCCGCGTGTCGAAGGTTATGAGCTGTGGGCAGCCAGCCTATTGTCCGGCACAGGATTTGTCATCGATCCCGGCGGTAAACAAGAGCAGTGGCTGCCGGTTGACCAACCCGTTACCTGGCGCTGGTCGGTCACCCCCCTCCATGCAGGCAACCAGCGCCTGGCTGTGGAGCTGTGGCTCCACTGGAAACCACTGGATCGCTTCGCCGGTTACCCACGGGAATATGTGGCCTATTCCAGGTCCCTGGATATCCAGGTCAACTCGTTCCTGGGGTTGGACCGCTCGCAGGCTTTTATCGTCGGAGTCGCAGGGCTATTCCTGGGCAGCAGCCTCAGCCTGGCGGCGGTCACAATAAAACCGGGCAGACAACGCAAGCCTCTGCGCCTCCTGAAGCCGAACCGAACTTTAAAGATTGAAACCAGGCAGACGATCGAATTAAGCAAGCCAGAAGTTGAACTCCTGTCTGCTCTCTTTCAACGGTACGAGCGTCTGGTAATTGAAAGTGAATTCCTTTCAGGATATTCGGGGGCGCGCACATTCCTGTCTCTGCCCGTGCAAGCCAACGGCAGGGCAGATGCGTTTACTATCGCAAAAATTGGTGAATCCAGCGCCATGATCCAGGAATTCAACAATTACGAAACTTTTGTGAAAGATACTTTACCCCCCATCACCGCCCGCATCCAGCACACCCCGGTGACTGTTGCTGAAAAGGGAATAAACCAGCCATCCCGCCTGGCAGCTCTTCAATACACATTCATCGGGGAACAAGGCACCCTGCCCACAAGCCTGCGCCAGGCGCTCCTTCTCGATCCCCGTCCAGAGCTCTTTTTGAAACTTTTCGACACATTCGGTCCAAACTGGTGGATGCAGCGGCGCCCTTACACTTACCGCCTGGCTCAAGAATATGATCGCTTGCTGCCCACGCACATTGTGCTTACCCCACTCGATGGTCGTCCTTCTCGACCGGTGAAACCTCTCCAAGGAACCCTATCACCCGGAAAAATCCGGGTTGAAGTGGGTGACCTTGTCAGCCTGGCGGAATTCCGCGTGACCGAACGAAAACCTCACCAGGGGACGATCTCCCTGGAAGGACAGCCAGAGCCTGGTCAACCAGCCATGCGCGTCCGTTGGCGCAGTCTGGAGCTGCCGCGACAGGCAGTTGGCCAGGTCATCGCTACCCGCCAGACTCTTCTCAAGGACCTGACCAGTGACCTGGAACTCTTTGGCCTGCCAGACCCGCTCCAAGGATTACCAGGCCTGCTCGAAGAATCCGTCATCGGCTCTCAATCGATTATCCACGGCGACCTGAACCTGGAAAATATCTTACTCGGTCCAGGCGATTTCCTATGGCTGATCGACTTTGCCCAAACCCGTGAAGGTCCCCCATTATTCGATTTTGCCCATCTTGAAGCTGATTTAATTGCTCACGTATTTGCCCCGCGTATCAACCATGCTGGAGATTATATGGCTCTGCTGGAGGGTAAACCGCCCCAGGGACTGGAGCCTCTGGCTGAACTTTCCCAGGCACTCCACATAATTGCATCTCGCTGCCTAGTCAACGCCTCCCGGCCTCGCGAATGGCAGCTTGCCCGAAAAGTCGCCCTCATTGGTGCTCTAAAATTCGCAAATCTCGACCTGCGTGCCCGCCAGGTTCTCTACCTGACCGCAGCTTCGATCAACCTCTAACTGTCAGGCTTTCGTCAACCGGCTGTCAAGGTTTTTCTCCCTGGTTGCTGTAAGCTATTTATAGCGCCTTCCATGGTGGGAGGTGCGAAATAGCATCCCCGTTCAGGAGGTAGACCATGACACGCCGATTTATACTTTTTCTTGCATTTTGTGGGTTGGCAAACCTGCTTCTCTCGGCTTGCGCCTCAGCGCCAAAGATGATTGCATCTTTCCCATCTCAGGACGATCCTGGTGAAGGAGTAGATCCACAACTAACCTACTCAGCAACCATGACCCTCGAGGTTTGGAACCAGAAAACTGCTTCGAAACAGTCTTCCAGCCTGGTGCGCTATTGGGGTGGGTATGTAAAAGATGTTCGCCTCGAGACTTTACATGGGGATTCGCATACCATCCTGAAGATAGTCGTACCCAATCAACATTTCTACGACTTACGCCAGGACCTGCTCGACCTGGGTACGCTGGTCGATGAACGCATATTCGGAGACTCCAGCCCGAGCCGTGCCAACGGCGATCGAGACCAGTATTCCTATCTTACCCTGACCTTAATTCCTGGCCGGGAGGTAGAAATCAGCCACGTAGATCCGGTGTGGAATCCCTGGCGGTTATTTCAAAAAGCCTGGTCGCTTTATATCAAAATCGCCCACTTCATGATCAAGGCAAGCCTTTGGGTCCTCGTAATAGCAGCTCCGTTTTTACTGGTCGGCTACCTGGCATACAGGCTCGGGAAACGAAGCAACCGGAATTGAAGGTGAGTTGCATTCGGCCGGTCAGCCAATTGTCAAAAGTCTGTCATCGCGAAGTCAAGCCAGGTTTCACAAATCCAACTATGCTATAGATGTAAAACGCCACACACCTAAGATGAAGATATCTAATTTTGTAAGCTGATTTTGGAGGAACCCATGAACAATAGAATACTTACCATCATTTTCTTGATTTTCATTGTTCTGCTGACCGCCTGCGGGGCTGCCACCACTTCCGAACCGATCGCCGAAGCGATGCAGGTCGTGGTCGAAGAACCTGCCGTTGAGGAAGTCGAACAACCTGTAGAATTTGAAGTTGTAACTGAAGAAGTTATCGTCGAGAAGGAAGTAATCGTGCAGGCGACCAGGCCAGCTCTTATAGACAATCAACCGCTGGCACTGACCAACACCTTCGAAGACTATGGCAACAATCCCTACATCGACACCATCGAGGATAATCTCTCGACCTTTGGGCTGGATGTCGATACCGCCTCTTACACGGTCGCCCGCCGCTATGTGTACGACGGTATGCTGCCGCCGGCCGATGCTGTCCGGGTTGAAGAGTTTATCAACTATTTCGATCCAGGTTACAGCACCCCAACCGAGGTTGCCTTCGGGATTTTCGCGGATGGCGCCCCATCGCCCTTCCACAGTCCAGGGACCTATATCCTGCGTTTCGGCATCCAGGGTTATGAAGTATCCGAGGCTGAGCGAAAACCTGCCAACCTTACCTTTGTGATCGACGTCTCTGGATCGATGAACCTGGAATACCGCCTGGGATTGGTCAAGCAATCCCTGGAACTCCTGGTGGAGCGTTTACGCCCGAATGACTCGGTTGGCATTGTTGTCTATGGGACCGAGGCCCGGACCGTATTGAATCCAACCAGCGCTGAAGATCGCCAGGCCATCCTGAACGCCATCTACTCGCTGGAGCCAGAGGGCTCGACCAACGCCGAAGCCGGCTTACGCCTGGGTTACGACATGGCTTACCGGGCCTTCCACCCGCAGGCCATCAACCGGGTGATCTTGTGCTCGGATGGGGTCGCCAACGTTGGAGCCACCGGTCCAGACGCCATCCTCGAGTCGATCCAAGGGTATGCTGACCAGGGCATCACCCTGACCTCCGTGGGTTTTGGGATGGGCAATTTCAATGACGTTCTGATGGAACAGCTAGCCGATAAGGGCGACGGTCATTACGCATACGTGGACAATATCGAAGAAGCCGAAAAGCTGTTCGTGGACGACCTGACCTCAACCTTACAGGTGATCGCCCGTGATGCCAAGGTCCAGGTTGACTTCAACCCTGACGTTGTTGCTAGATATCGACTGATCGGTTACGAAAATCGGGATATCGCTGACGAAGATTTCCGCGACGACCAGGTCGATGCAGGTGAGTTGGGCGCCGGACACAGCGCCACTGCCCTATATGCAGTAACGTTTAACCCGGGGGCCGAAGGACGGATTGCCACCGTCCAGCTCCGTTGGGAAAATCCGGATACCCGGGTCGTCGAGGAAATCAACGGCAATTTCAACACCTGGGACCTCAGCCCGAGTTTTGAAACCACGGATGTTCATTACCAGCTGGCCGTTGTAGTCGCCCAATATGCCGAGTTACTTAGGCTGAGTCCCTGGGCAAGGGAATCCACGATCTACCAGGTCCTGGACCATGCCGTCCGCCTGGCAGGGTTGCTCCCCGGGGATGATGATGTCAGCGAGTTCGCAGCGTTGGTATCACGCGCCAGCCAGATCAAGGCACTCCAGGATTGGTAAGCTGCCAACCCCTTACAGTTTTGTTAGAACGTCAAATGTCATATCCAGTTTATGATATTTGACACATGATAAATGCTACTGAAATTTGCTACTATCAATACAGAGATTTCCAATTGAATACGCCGGAGTAATTCAAACAATATGCTGGCTAAGATCTAGTGAACATCTAGAATGGCAGGAGCTCCTGACCATGAGCCAGATAAAACCTGCAAAAAAAAATGCAGAAGAAGAATTACTCCGGCGGTTTTTTTATTTATTCAGACCCATCAACGGGTTCCTGGCAGAGATATCCCATTTCAGCCAGGACAGCCGCCACTTTTGTCCATGCCTGAGCCTGAACCTCAACGGCAGCCGGCCCCAGCGGGTCACCTAAGAACCGTCCGGCTTTCGAATTCTTGAGTGCCTGGAGAAGTTCAGGATTCCCCAGGCGTAAAATCATCAAACGTTGAAAGCGAACTTCAGTGCCGCGCTCTTCCCATCGCTCCAGAGCTCTTGAAAACGCAGGAGGCACCGTCTCAGCCGAGCGCCGTAGCAGACCGAGTAGGTGATTGGGACGCAGCCCAGCCTGCCGGGCTCGCTCCAGGGAATCAGGCGTGATCTGGTACAGGTAACCGTCCTCTTTTTCATCCAACCAGCTGCAGAAGCGGGCAACCTGGTATCGCAGGCTGCGCGGTACGGAGCGCGAGACCCAAATGCGGGCGTCTGAGCGGACAATCACCTGCCCATTTTCAACGGGCAGTTCTAGAGGAGCTGTATTCTGGAATAAATTCCCCGCCCATTTAGTATATCCAAAGGCTGTTGGTTCGGACCCTTCAGCGCTTGATGCCAGGTCCACAAACCCCAGCCAATGCAGAGGACCAGTGATAATGAAACGGATGAGCGCGCCGTCCACTCGATCCCAGTTATCAAATCCCCCAACAAATTCCCCGGTCTGCAAATCACGCAGGTACCACGAGTCATAATCTCCTGCCGGGCGTTGAAAATCCGGTTCAGCCTGGCGCACACTCTGAATAAGGGCTCCCAGGCTCCAAAAGGAGATCTGGGAGCTAGCTTTTAAGAGGGGGTGGGGCTCTGGCATCGGAGGTAAGAAACTGATCACTGCCTGGCGAGTTTTATTAGGGTCGTTTTGCCAATCGCCCTCTGCCTGAAGGTTCGGCAAAAGGCGCAGCTCATTAAATTCATGGCTGTTCAACCATGCGTGAGCCATGAGAGATAAGGCTTCACCCCGGTTGCTCTCCAGGAAGAGGCGAACGGGCTCTGGCTTCGGTTGACCAATGGCGTCAATGAGACCGGCTGTCTCCAACAGCTTTAATAAAACTCGAGGTTCCGGTTCTCCCTCCCACAACCCGGACAGGTCCTTGCCTGCCTTTCCCATCCTAAGCGCAGCCAGGAGCGTACAGGCATGGTCGAGAACCCGGTCGCTGGCAGGCTTAATGAATGCTTTTTCAGCCGGGGAAGCGCTGCGCCCGAAAGTCGGGGTCTCCCCCTCCAGGACAGGCAGTAAAGCCAGAAGGTCGTCCGGGATGTAGGCCCTTTCCGCGGGCCCATCAGGAAGATCGAAAAAATCCCTGCCGACCAGGGCACGGTACCATAAGCTCTCCGCAGGCGAGGCAGAGCTGGCATACGGCCGTTCACGGTCGCGTTTTCCTGGACCCATCTCACGCACTATTCCATGCTTACGTGTAAAGAGCGCCCAGGGCATCCGGCCTTCATTTTGCTGTAAATCAGCCAGGGCGGCATAGGCCTGTGGTGGGAGCGACTCGACTACTCCCAGGAAGTGATCCTCGTGTAGCAACAGCGGCAGCAGGCGCTGCATACCTACTCGAGTATCAGGAGCGTTTAATTCCAAATCCCAAAGCTGCGCCACCAGCCTCAAAAAACCCAAATCTTTGCCCTGTAGGCTTTCGGCTAATCCCGGCATGGGGATATCTTACCTCAATTTTCAGGTGGAGGGAAATGCGCCAGCGATGTCAGCAAACGATTTCCAAAGAGTGTGGCAAGAGCTCCAGGCTGAGCTTGCGAATGTCCATGCCAGAACCGGCAAAAATTTCGCCATCCGTATGAATCACCATAGGACGTTCCGCAGTGATTTCCATACTGTGAAACTGTCCAGATTGAATTTCCGGAAACTTCAGGTGGGTTCCGCGCATAACCTCGGGTAATAACCGGAACATCCGTCCACGGGAAACTTGCTTGATGTTGACATAATCCAGGACGCCATCATCCGGTTTGGAATGGGGTGAGACCATAAATCCGCCGCCTTCACGTCCACCGTTGCACAACACGAACATCAGCGATTCAACATCCCAGGAGGTGCCATCCATTTGGATCTGGAGCTGATTTGCGTGGTTATCCAGCAGGATCGTCTGGATAACGGCTACCAGGTAGACCGGGAAACCGCTCAAGAGCGGCACGCGCCTCGAGCGCAGGGTGACAGTCGTATCAAATCCAATGCCAAGCGTGTTATTCCAGTACTCCGTACGGCCTCTGCTGTCTTGCAACCGGCAAATATCCACCCTTCGAGGCGAGCCATGCATGAGCTGGCGCAGAGCATCTTCAGCATCCTTTGCCATCCCCACACTATGAGCAAAATCGTTCCCCGATCCCAGTGGGACGATCCCCAGGCGCGGGCGTTTTTCCGCCGGAACTCTCATCAAGCCATTAACTACCTCGTGGACGGTGCCATCGCCCCCGACCGCAATCACGAGCTCATAACCATCCTCGGCAGCCTTTTGGGCTAATTCAATGGCATGTGTGGGGTAAACGGTACCTGTCCAATCTGCCCCCCCAAGCTCTTCGACCACAGGACGCAGATCAGCTACCGTGCGCCAGGCACGGCCCAGATTCTGCATTTGGATTTACAATTAATTTGGCTGTGTGACTTGGCATATCTCCTAAAACACCCGATCAGGAATATCGTTGCTTTAAATTTTTAACCGGAACTGTAATTTCACCTTCATCGACATCACCAAAGGCACTGACCTGGTCGGGATGCCTGGCACACATCCAGGCAGTATAGGCGGCTACCAGCGCATCCAACTCTGCGCTGGTGTAAAGGACGCCGGAGGGTAAGACCCCGCGCAGAAGGCGGCTGCGGGTGATCTCCTCAAAAAAATGCATCGGGTCCGGAATATCCAGTTCTGCCTCATACAAGATAAGCTGGCGTTGTAAGCGACCTTCCAGGGTGTTTTTATGGAACGGAAGGATTCCCAGCATGGCGCTGAAACAGGCATGGGGATAAACTTCAAAAGTACACCGCTCTCCAGCATCTCTTCCAAGCGTCAGGAAACCCAAGCTGACCAGGCGGTGATACAAATGATAACCCAGGCGCATCCAATTAGGGGCGGGTTCGTCCTGAGCCGGGGTGCGCGGGATATGCAGGTTGTGCTGGCGTAATAAGTATTCGCACAGCCGAAAATTTACCCAACGTCCCGGCTGTGGCGCCGGGGATAGTGCCTGGCGTATTTCCGGTTTTGCCATGATTCCCGTATTCGGCTGGCGGGGAGAGCTGATTGCCACATAGGCATGCTGCTGGCCTGCCGTAAATGCCACTACGTCATCCAGGCTGCCTTCTCCCAACGCCAAAAGTTTTAAATTCTCATCCAATGCGGCGTAAGCGATCGGGCGCTGTCCTGCCGTTGGATCGATCCCAATGAAAGTCATACGAGTGAACAACATTCGTCCTCCCAGGATATAGCTTGAGTTTAGCGCATTATGGGCGGGTTTGCAACGGCAATTTCATCTTGTACGGCCAAGAGACCGGATAACAGTAAAGTGCAGAACCAGCCTCCAGGCTTTTGACGGGAAGCCTCGCCTCGGCTATACTATAGAACATCGCGCCAATTCAATTGGCGATGTCAAATAAAATAATCGAAGATCGATCGATAAAAAGGAGATGTGTGTATGGCTGAGAACTTCAAACTGACTTATGCCACCATGTTCAATCCCCCGGAAGAACTGCACGAAAAGTTCGATTCCTGGATGGCGAAAACCAAAGCCAGCCTGGGGAAGGAATACGGCATGATCATCAACGGAAAAGACGTCTACGCCTCCGATAAGTTTGAAGATCGCTCCCCGATCAATAAAGACTGGGTCCTGGGAATATTTCAAAAAGGAAATGCAGATGACGCCAATCGCGCGCTTACCGCCGCGCGGAAAGCATACCCCAAATGGAGTGCCATGAAGTGGCAAGACCGCGTCTCGCTGATGAACAAGGTGGCTGACCTGATGGATGAGCGCCTGTTTCAAATTGGCGCCGCCATGTCCCTGGAGGTCGGAAAAAACCGCATGGAATCACTCGGCGACGTCGCGGAGACAGCCGACCTGATCCGATATGCCTGCTTCCAGATGAAGAAAAACCACGGTTACATCGTTAAAATGGGTCGCGATCCCCTGGTTGGATACAGAGCCACCAACATGTCGGTTCTGCGACCTTACGGTGTCTGGCTGGTCATCAGCCCCTTCAATTTCCCATTTGCCCTCACAGGTGGGCCCGCCGGATCCGCGCTGGTAGCCGGCAACACAATCGTCATCAAGCCCGCGACCGATACCCCATGGGTGGTGCGCCTGATGGCTGAGTGTATGCGGGATGCAGGACTCCCGGACGGCGTGTTCAATTTCGTAACCGGTCCCGGGCGTACCCTCGGGCAGGCGCTCATCGACAGCCCTGAAGTAGATGGCGTGACCTTCACCGGATCTTTGGATGTTGGCATGAAGATCTTCCGCGATTTTGCCCAGGGGAAATGGGTCAGGCCCACGGTCCTGGAGCTGGGAGGCAAAAATCCAGCCATTGTCTCGCGCAAAGCGGACCTGGAACGGGCAGCCATTGGGATCACCCGCTCCGCTTTTGGCCTGCAGGGGCAAAAATGCTCGGCTTGCTCCAGGGTGTATATCGAATCCAGGATTTATGATGATTTAGTATCGCGCCTTGAAGAGCTGACCCGCAAGCTGGTCATCGGCGATCCTACGCAACGCCCTGTCTTCATGGGTCCTGTGATCAACGCCTCCTCTTATCAGGATTACCAGGAGTTCACCCAGGAATTAGCAAAAGCCGGGACGATTCTCACGGGAGGTAAAGTCCTTACCGAAGGCGAATATGCCAGGGGATATTTCTGCGCCCCGACCTTCGTTGCCGACCTCCCACTGCAACACCCTCTTTGGAAACAAGAAATGTTCCTGCCAATCACGACCCTGGCACGCGTCAAGAATTTGGATGAAGCGATGCAATATGCGAACGACGTGGATTATGGCCTGACTGCCGGTTTCTACGGATCTAAAGCCGAAACCAGGTGGTTTTTCGAAAATATCCAGGCTGGTGTCACCTATGCGAACCGCCCGCAAGGTGCGACCACGGGCGCCTGGCCTGGTTTCCAGCCGTTTGGAGGATGGAAAGGTTCCGGTTCGTCAGGCAAAAATGCTGGCGGGCATTATTACCTGCCTCTCTACATGCACGAACAAATCCAAACCCTGATCGACTGAGGCTTTCACCCTGAACCCAAGGGTTGTCTCTCCAGTGGGCGGACCTTTTGTTAAATGTTCGGATGCAAAGGTTCGCCTCTGGCGGCAGGCACTACCGGCAACTTAATTTTCGTCACAGGCAACCTCTGTATCATCAATTATGGCCAGGCAAATCGGATTGTTTTTATTATATGTCGGGGTGATCATATCAATCATTGCGGTCGCCAGCTTCCAGGTGAAGACCCCCTCCGCTCCTGCCTGTATCATCGGACTGATCCTTGTTGGTTTTGGACTGTTCTTGATTTGGCGTAACCGCACCGAGACCCCAGCCAGTGAACGATTTAAAACGTTGAAAAAAATGAAAGAGAAGAAAAAGTAAAATGTCAAAAATCACCTCTCTTTCTGGCGCCATTCAGAAGTACATCCAGGACGGCGACGTAATCTACGCAGCCGGCTTTACCCACCTGATCCCGTTCGCGGCTGGTCACGAGATCATCCGCCAGGGACGGAAAAATCTTGTGCTGGCGCGGGCAACGCCCGATCTGATTTATGACCAGATGGTGGCGGCTGGATGCGCCAAAAAAGTTATTTTTTCTTACATGGGTAATCCTGGAGTTGGATCCCTGCGTTTCGTGCGGGCGGCGATCGAAGCCGGCGCCATTGAATGGGAAGAATATTCCCACTTTGGGATGATCTCACGCCTTCAGGCAGGAGCTACCGGGCTGCCCTTCATGCCCATGAACCCGACCGCAACCGGCGACCTGGAAAGGGCCAACCCGAGTTACCAGACTGTCATTGACCCATTTTCTGGCAAACCGGTGCCCGTAGTGCCTGCCCTTCACCCCGATGTCGCAATCGTCCACGTCCAGCGCTGCGATATCCATGGGAACGCCCAGATCTGGGGCATAATCGGCGAGCAAAAGGAAGCTGCCTTTGCCTCCAGGCACGTGATCCTGACAAGCGAAGAGATTGTCGACGAAGAAGTCATCCGCTCCGATCCAAACCGCACTTTAATCCCCGGATTCATCGTCGATGCGGTCTGCCATGTCCCTTATGCCTGCCATCCTTCCTATGCCCAGGGATACTACGACCGGGACAATGCTTTTTACCTCCAATGGGATGAAATCAGCAAAAGCCAGGAAAGCGTTAAGACCTACCTGGACGAATGGGTGTTTGGCGTGAAAGATCGCCACGAATACTGGCAGAAACTCGGAGCTGAGAAGCAGGCCGAGTTGGCAGTCAAGCCGCGCCTCAGCGCTGTTGTCAATTACGGCAGCTACTAGACCGGATCACTGGTATTCATTGAAAAATCATGGAAACTATTCCTTACTCTTCAGCAGAATTAATGACCGTGCATGCCGCCAGGCTGCTCAAGAACGGTGATGTCGTCTTCGTTGGGGTAGGCTTGCCCAACCTGGCTTGCAACCTGGCCAGGAAAACGCATGCCCCCGACCTTGTTATGATTTATGAAGCCGGCGTCATCGGCGCCCAGCCAGCACGCCTGCCCCTGTCGATCGGTGATCCAACCCTGGTCAGCGGTGCGACCTCAGTCTGCAGCATGTACGATATTTTCGCGTATTACCTTCAGCGCGGGAATGTACAGGTTGGCTTTTTAGGCGGCGCACAAATTGATCGTTATGCGAATATCAATGCGACGGTTATCGGCACCTACGACCACCCCAAGGTGCGCCTGCCGGGCTCTGGAGGCTCCATGGAAATTGCAGCCTGGGCTGATCGCTGTTTCATCATGACACCGCATCAAAAACGCCGCCTCCCAGAAAAGGTCGATTTTTGCACCTCAGCAGGTTTCCTCGACAACAGAAAAGTGCGTGATGCCGCTGGCTTACGTGGGGCAGGCCCAATTGCGGTTGTGACGGATCTGGGCATCCTGGAGCCAGATGAAACAGGCGAGTTAATCCTGACTGCCCTGCATCCCGCAGTCTCATTTGAGAAAGCTCGTGAAAACACAGGCTGGGAGCTCCAGCCGGCAGCCAACCTCCGCCACACAGAACCTCCAACTACCGAAGAGCTTCACATCCTGCGGCATGACCTGGATCCCAACGGCATCTACTTGAAAGGTTCAGCCTAAGGAAATGCGTTATGGTATTCCAACAATCTTGAAAGGAAACTTCCTGGTTTGAAACGACCCGCCAATTTATACTTCGATATCCTGCCGCGCATCTTGCGAGCAGGTCAAACCCATACCATCACCATCCAGCCGCGTTTTGACCATGTCCGCTTCACCGATGGGGCTATTTACCAGATAACGCTGCAACCGCTTGACGGTACTGCCAGCCAGGCTCAGACGCTGAATCTGGAGGCGCACCAGGGAATGGTCAGCTTCCAGGCAGCCTTTCCTCTCGAAGGCGAGTATGTGCTCCTGCTCAATTCAAATCTCAACGAACGCGAGCGTGGCTTCGCCAGGTTTCACCTGTATGCCCTGGAATCCGACTTGTTCCAGCGCCGCCCGTATAAAGGCGATATCCACATGCATTCCCATTACTCCGACGGTTTTGAGGCGCCAGCCTACGTGGCAGCTTGCTGCCGCCGGATCGGCCTGGATTTCATGGCTCTCACAGACCATGCCCGTTATGCGCCCTCCCTGGAAGCCATGGCAGCATTTACCGGGAAGCCCATTGATCTGCGCATTTACCCGGGTGAGGAAGTGCATTCGCCCGACAACCCGACTCACATCGTCAATTTTGGCGGTGAATTCAGTATCAACGAATTGTTCGACACGGAAACTTACAAGAACGAAGTCCGCATGCTGGTCGGCCAGCTCCCACAGCTCAATGCTGGCGTCGACCGAAAGGCCTATGCCTCCTGCCTGTGGACATTCGATAAAATTCGCCAGGCAGGCGGCCTGGGCGTCTTCTGCCATCCCTATTGGGTCAGCATCCATCGCTTTGACAACCCGGCTGCATTAACTGAGCTGCTCCTGCAGCTCCAGCCTTTCGACGCCCTGGAGCTGATTGGTGGTTATTTCCCTTTCGAGTCGGAATCCAACCATTTGCAAGTGACGCGTTACCAAGAAGCCCGCGCTCGCGGAAAACGTATCCCTATCGTCGGGGTTTCAGATGCTCATGGCTGCGAGCGCGGCGAGCTCTTTGGCTGGTATTACACCATCGTTTTCGCACCTTCGCTGGAGCTGCCAGACCTGGTCCAATCGATCAAAGATCTCTATTCGGTTGCGGTCGAAGCCATGCCCGGCCAGCCTGCGCGCGCCCACGGTCCCTTCCGCCTGGTGCGTTATGCCCAGTTTTTAATGCGGGAGGTTTATCCCCAAGTGCTTGATCTTTATGCCGAAGAAGGGCGTCTGATGTTGGCTCATCTCGCAGGGGACGACCAGGCCATGCAGACGCTGCAGCGTTACCAGGGGCGTACCCAGGCTGGCATGGAAAACCTGTTTTCAAAACAGGCGCGCTGAGGCAGAAAAACAGGAGTCCTGTGGATCGACCCACCGCAGCGAAAAAACGACTGCTGACCGAGACCTGGATGTTCCTGCTTTATCTCCTGGCTGCTGCTGTTTTCATGCTGTTTTATACAACCAGGTCCACCTACAACGGCAATCCCAAAGCCCAATACGTTGACCTGGTCTATGCCCGCTCCGATAAGCCGTATAGTTACCGGATGCTCGTACCATGGCTCATACGCTCCGTATCCCAGGGCATGCCCGACTCGATCGAAAAACGCATTAACCTGCTTCCCGACAATTTTCCGAAGTTGAAACCTATGCTGCAGGCTTTAACCTGGGAAAAAGCCTACCTGAACCTTTACCTGATCGGGACCGGGATAATGTACCTTTTCCTGGTTGGTTTCATGCTGGCACTGCGAAGATTGTTTACCATTATCTTCGCTGCTCCGGTTATGTTTGATCGTTGGCTACCGGTCTTTGCCCTGGCTTTCTTGGTTCCATGGGTGAACGTCACGTATATTTATGATTTCGCGAGCCTGTTCTTTTTTACAGCAGGCCTGGTGCTCTGCCTGCGCGCAAACTGGGTGGGCTATCTGCTGGTCTTTGCAGTGGCGTGCCTGAACAAAGAGACAACCATTCTCCTCACACTGCAGTTTATGTTGTATTATGGATTTCAGAAAAGGATAAAAAGCAGCCTTTTTTTGAAACTGCTTGTCGCCCAACTGGCGATTTTTAGCACTCATTCGCATCGGCATGGCGTTGTATTTCCGGCAGGTACCCGGAGGCCTGGCAGAATTTCACCTGATCGACCACAATCTCCCCCTGCTGTACCGCTGGATCATCCACCCTTCCCCTGTTGCTTACCTGCTGGGTTTGCTACTTCTGGTTTTATTCTTCTACGGGTGGAATGAGCAGCCATTATTCTTACGGGACGGACTCTGGATCCTGGCCGCACTGGTCGGTCTGACCTTTTTCCTGGGCTGGCTGAACGAATGGCGCGATTACCTGGAAGCCTTCCCGTTTGTATTCCTGATTTTCGCTCACAATCTCGCCCGGCTCAATCACCTCGCGATTTTCCGGCGGGTCACTTAACACTCCACAAACGCACACTGGCATCCAGGCTGCCGGTTGCCAGCCATTTTCCATCCGGGCTGAACGCCAGGCAGGTCACCCCAGCCTGGTGACCCGTTAAGGTTTGAATGTGCTGTCCATTGGCTACGGACCAGAAAACAATTTCGCCATCGCCGCCGGCAGAAGCCAGGATTTGCCCATCCGGGCTGAAGGCAATGTCCCAGACCAGGGTCCGGAAGGTATTAGGCCTGCCGTTGTGGCTGGTTTTCCAAACCGGCTCCGGATAACTATCCATACCAGAGCGAAATGCCTGGGAAATGTTCCACATCTGGATTCCATTTTCCGTATCCCCGATTGCCAGGAATTGATCCTCCGGGTCTATAGCCAGTGAAAATAGCACCTGCCCGGCCTTAAAACTCCCACTGATGCTCCTGGAAAGAGGATCTCTCAGCCGGATGTCATTGCCATTGACCACCGCAAGCTGGTCGGATTGGTTATGAAATGCAACCGCCGGGACGGTGAATGTTCCACCGATTATTTCTGAAAGCAGAGCACCTGTCTGTACATCCCAGAGGCGCGCCATAGCGTCGTTGCCGCCCGAAACTAACCAGTTCCCGGTGCGGTTAAAAATCCAGGGCGTTCACCCCCTTGCGATGAGCTTCGATGATGCGCTCAGGATCGGGGCTGACCTGGAAGCCTCCCTCAACAGGTTTCACCAGCCATAGGCGAATCCGCCCGTCCCTGCTGCCGGCTGCCAGCCAGTCACCTTTGGGGCTGAAAACCAGGCTGTGCGAGTATACCCCCAGGTCATTGGAATAGAAATTGGCACCGGATATAACGTCATAAAGACGAATTGTTGTCCCTGCCGAGACAGCCATGATCTGTCCAACCGGCGACCAGGCCAGGGCAGTTACCAGCTCCCAGGGAGCAAATTGAATCCGGTCCAACGGCTGCGCTGCCGCGGCAAAATCCGGCACAAACCATTGGACAGCCAGCCAGATAATAGCGGTAAAAAAGCCCAGGGCTTTCTGCTTTACGGCCAGATTCCCCATATCCGAACCGTCCCATCATACGATCCCGTAACCAGGAGCTGGCCATCCCCCGCAAAAAGCAGGCTGGTGACGGCAGTAGCATGGCCTGCCAGATCCCGCAAGAGCTCACCGGTATTCACGGACCACAACCTCAGGGCAGCCTGCGTGCCACCACTGCCGGTTGCCAGGAGTGAGCCATCCGGTGAGAATTCCAGGGTGTTGATGATGCCGTCACTTTCAATTTCGAGGGTGAGTGAGCCTGTATTCATATTCCAGAGACGGATCATGCCATCATAATGACCACTGGCTAAGGTAGTGCGGTCCGGGGAAAAAGCCAGGCTGCTGACTGCACCGGTGAACGATGTCGGGAGTTCGAGCATTAACTTGCCTGTTTTAAGGTCCCAAATCAATAAATTATACAGGTCCGGGGAAGTTGCCAGGCGCCCACTGTCGGCAGAGACCGCCAGCTCCAGGACCGTCCCAGAAGATAGCCGTGAAATGACTGTCCAGGCGGGAACCCGCCAAAACTCCAGGCGTCCCAACTGATCAGGTTCCGGCTCGGTGTATGCATTGATGAACGTGCGGCTGTCAGGAGTGAACGCCAGGCTTACCAACCCGCTGGAAACGCTGTTAAAGATTCCCAGGGGTTTTAAGTCAGGGCCGGACCAGATCTCCAGGTTTGAGGTATAAGATCCATCCTCCACCACGCGTAGGCTACCCGAGACCAACCAGCTCCGGTCCGGGCTGAAGGCGATGTCGGTAATCTCGCCAGCCTGAGGGTACAAACGGCGGTATAGCGTCCTGGAAGCCAGCTCGTACAGCTCGATGCTGCCTGGACTGGCAACAGCCAGCTCAAGGGTGCCAGGGATCCATTCCAGGTCCACAACCGGCAAGCTTTTCCATTCGGCGATGGCAGAAACAGCAGAAGCATTGGCTGCCGTAAGTGGAGTAAAAGAGGTGGGCAACATTGTCGCCTCAAGAACCCACAGTGTAGGGGTTGGCGTGGGCGAAGGGGTTGGCGTGGGTGTAGGCGTAGAAGTCGGCGTTGCCGTCGCAGTACTCGTCGGTGCGACAGTTACAGTCGGACTGGGAGTACTCGTGAAAGATTCCACCAGGGTCGCTGCTGCCAGGTTTAACTCAGAAGTAGATCGCTCATCCTGGCAAGCGCACAATCCAAAGGAAATCCATAAAAAAATAGCAATACTAGGAAGGAGCTTCCTGACTTTCATCTTCCAAGAAATTGTAGCACACGCATGAAATCCTTGCTGAACAACAAGGCATTCACATTTTAGACTTAACTTTCCAGGTTATAATGGCAAGCTGCTCGGAATGAGTACCAGCACGCTGAAAACAGCTTCAAAGGAATCCGATGGATAAGAAACCCGCACTCCCCTGGAACGAAAAACCGCTGGCTCGCTGGATAGCCAACACTCTGGCGGTGCTGGCTGTGGCTGCCCTGCTGTTTGTCATCTGGCAGAGGGTCCTGGCAAAACCCCCTTCCCTCGAAACTCCTGCACCGACCGTAGCATTAATATCGGCAACGAAGGTGGAAACCCCTGAACAGTCTGGAACAGTCAACCTCAATCCGATGAGTTCGAGTACAGAATCAACCTCTGGGAGCCTACTTGACGAAGGCATCTCCCGCGAAATTAAGTTCGATACGATTATTCCCAGCCGCCCCCGTGTGGATGTCATCACTTATACTGTAAAACAAGGCGACACCCTTTTCGATATCGCCGACTCCTTTGGAATCAAACCAGAAACCCTCTTGTGGGGAAATTTTGAGGTCTTGCAAGATAACCCGCACCTGCTCTCCCCAGATCAGGTTCTAAATATCCTGCCAACCAACGGGGTATATTACCAATGGCATTCGGGCGATAATGTCGAGCGAATTGCTGATGAATTCAACACCGATGCCAAGCTCATTATGGACTACCCCGGTAACCATTTTGACCTGACACAAATCACAGAAGGCAAAGTCAACGTAGAGGCAGACACCTGGATCATCGTCCCTGAGGGCAAACGTCCGATCAAGGACTGGGGTCCACCGGCGATCACCCGCTCCAATCCCGCTTCAGCCCGCTATTATGGAGAGGGTTCCTGCGGCAGTGTCTATGAGGGCGCAATTGGAAACGGAACTTTTGTCTGGCCGACAGCCAACCGGAGCATATCTGGCTATAACTTCTCGGACATCCATCGCGCCATTGACATCGGTGGAACGACGGGCGATGGGATTGTCTCATCCGACGGAGGTGTTGTAGTCTTCGCCGGGTGGTCAAACTATGGATACGGCTACTTAATCGTCATCGATCACGGGAACGGCTACCAGACGGCCTATGCTCACCTGAGCGCGGTCGCAGTCACCTGCGGTCAAAGTGTTTTCCAAGGCGGCTACATCGGCGCGATGGGTAGCACAGGCAATTCGACCGGGCCACACCTGCACTTCGAATTAATTTATAACGGTGCCAAGCTAAACCCGCTAGAATTCGCCCGTTAGGGATTTGAGTTAACTGACCGCCAGTTTAACGACGGTCACACCTTCGCCCCCCTCCTTTTCTCCTCCTTGCTCGAAGGAGCGGACGTGCGCGTGCTGACCCAGGGTAGCCCGGACCACTTCGCGCAGCTTCCCGGTGCCCTTGCCGTGAATTATGCGTACAAAAGGCAAGCCGGCAATGTATGCTGAATCGAGGTAACGGTCCAGGATTTCGAGGGCTTCTTCGGCGCGCTGCCCACGCAGGTCCAATTCAATGCCCGGGGAGGATGGGTAGGATTCACCGATGCGCGCATTTTTATCAGCCCCAGCAGATGAGGATCTCGTGATTTTAGTCACGGCTATTGGAGCATCCTCGAGGGGCTGCCCGCCGATTTCCAGGTCGGCCATACGAGTCCGCACCCGCAACATGCCAATGGAGACTTCGATTTCTTCTTCACCCATCGAAGTGACCACCCCTTGCGTTCCCAGGGTGCGCAATCTCACCTTGTCGCCCAACCGCAAGGCACGTTTTTGCGGGATCACCACATCTGGAACGGCCCGTTCAACCGGTTTCTCGACAATTTCTTCCAATTTATCAAGTTTTTCTTCCACTGCCACCACTGCATCGGCAGGTTGGCGTGTGCGCGCCAGAATTCGGCGGACTTCACGTACTTCTTCCTTCAATGCCTGCAGTTCTTCTTCAGCCTCCATGCGGGAGGCGTCAAGAATTTTCCTGCGTTCGTCCTCGATGGATTCTAGCTGTTTCGCCAGGTCATTGCGTAAATTCTCAGCCTGGCTGCGCGCCCGGTCAGCGGCAGAACGCGCATTCCGGGCGACTTCACGCTGGTGATGAATTTCGTTCAACAAATCCTCAGCATGCAGGTCGTTCGGATCCAGCTCTTCACGGGCTTTATTGATGATTTCCTTTGGTAGTCCCAATCGTTGGGCAATCGCCAGGGCATTCGAACGTCCAGGCAGCCCAATGGTCAGGTGAAAGGTGGGTTTCAAAGTGTGCAGGTCAAATTCAACGCAGGCATTCACCACCCCAGGGGTTGCGTGCGCAAAGGCTTTCAACTCGGGGTGATGCGTGGTGACCAGGGTCGTGATCCCTTGCTGCAGCAGGTGTGTAAGGATCGAGCGCGCCAGGGCTGCCCCTTCGGTAGGGTCAGTGCCCGCCCCCAACTCATCCAGGATCACCAGGGAACGCCGGTTGGCTTTCTCCAGAATGCGTTTAATATTTGTGATATGCCCTGAAAAGGTCGACAAAGATTGCTCGATCGACTGCTCATCGCCAATATCCGCATACACCGATTCGAAAAGGCTGATCTCCGACCCAGAATGAACCGGAATGTGCAGACCGCTCTGCGCCATCAATCCTAAAAGCCCGACCGTTTTCAAGGTAACGGTTTTGCCGCCTGTGTTTGGCCCGGTGATTATTAAAGCGTAGGTTTGCTCATCCAGGTCAACATCCACCGGAACCACCGTTTTTCCATCCAGAAGTGGGTGCCGGGCTTGATAAAGGCGGATCACCGAGCCTGGATGAGGGTTTTGCGGATTGGCTTCCGCCCACGGCCTGGTGCGGATTGTGTGGAACACCGGTTCTACCGCCCGGATATCTTCCGCAAATTTCCCGCACGCCAGCGCCAGGTCAAAGTCCGCGATGACCTCAACGGTGTTTAAAACCGCCTCTGAATTCGATCCGATCATATCGGAGAGTTCCGCCAGGATGCGCCTGACCTCGTCCCGTTCAGCAAGTTGCATCTCACGAAACTGGTTGTTCAGCTCCACAACCCCGATGGGCTCTACAAAAAGGGTTGCCCCCGAGGACGACTGGTCATGAACGATACTTTTGATCTTTCCCTTGAACTCTGCCCGCAAGGGAATCACAAACCTGCCATCGCGTTGTGTAATCAGGGCATCCTGCAGGTAGGCGATGTTTTTCGTGTCGCTGATGACACGCTGCAGCTTCGTCATCAACCGTTCATAAGCGATGCGCATCTCACGGCGAATGTTCGCCAGTTTCTCAGAAGCTGAGTCAAGCACATCACCTCTCTCAGATAACGTGCGCGTGATGGATTCGATAATCCCGGTGGGAATGGTTATCCGGTTGATGATCTCAAATAAGTGAGGGTATTGCGCCGACAGTCGCTCGAAGGTGCGCACCAGGTTGCGGGCAGCAACCAGCGTAAACTTGACGTCCAGGATATCGGCGGGCTCTAAAACCCCGCCACGCCGCGCCAGATCGACTGGCTCGCGCACATCGCGCGCCCCACCAATGGTTAAATCGCTGTGGGTTACCTGTAACTGTAAGGCTTCGCGAGTCTCCGCCTGGCGCCGGCGTACCTCATCAATATCCTTGGAGGGGCGTAGCGCCCGGGCACGATCCGCCGAGGCTGCAAAGGCGGTATAAGCTGCCAGGCGCTCCAGGATCTTATCGTATTCCAGGATATGCAGAGTCTTCTCATCCATTCCCATCATTCCAGACCATTAATAAGGCGTTTCTGAATTGCATTGCAACCCATCGATTTTCACCTATTCTGGCCCATTTGTCCATACCCACCCATCGAGTTTCAAGCACATCGACAATAGTATTCTTCTCGACTTTACCTACGACGTTGCGATAATCAAATTTTGGTTCACTCCGGACGTTGAGGCGTGCCAATGTCCTGCCTTTACGAGGCAGTGGAGGTTCCTGCTCGACCCTTTCGGGAAGCTGTCCGGTTTTAACAAAATAATCCAGGTCAGCACGAGTACCGTTGAAAAAATTTAAATCAATCAGTCCATTCGTCCCTGGCAGGCGAAATTTATCCCCGGAGAACTGCCAGAAAACCCAGGATGAACAATTAGGCGGCATGAGAGGCCCGACCAATTTGGGCAGGTGATTGAGTTTCAAATCGGTCCAGGTCGTGGTGATCCTATCGCGTGAATAAGGATAATGGGCAAGCCACAAGGGAAACTTCGGCAGCCATTCAGCAGCCTGTGGGGCTCGGAACACCACAAAGGATGCCCGGGTATAAACCAGGACTGGCAGCCCTGAATATTTACGTAAATACGATGCCACCCGGAATGCATTTTCGCTGATCCGCTTTCCGGGAACAATCGTTGTAATTTTGCGCTCGTAAAATTCTGCCCAAACCTGCCAGTACTGTTCCATGTCAACGGCCAGAAAACTCACCGGCTGACCCTGGATAGCACTGAGAAAATTTTTTGCCTGGGCAAGGTCGTCATTGGAAGGATCACACCAATGATAAGCGCCAACGACCAGGTCAGCCGCTTTCGCTTCTTGAACATGCCTCAAGAACATCGGATCCTTGCGGAAACTACCTGAAGAAGCCTTGGCAATTACCCCGGCAACGCCATTCTCCGCCAGCACTTTCCAATCAATTTTTGGCTGGTACAGCGACACATCTAAGACGAGAACTTTATCTGTCATAATTTCTCCATATTTTTAGTGATTATCTCACCATTCGATAGTTAAGAAAATTCAAATTTTGATGTCCAAAAACCGGGTTTAATTTATGGTATAAATAAAATTACTCTCTTCGGACGAAATTTACTAAAGGAGATATTTGCATGAAACACTTTTCCAAACCCGTCTATCTGGCGGCCCAGTTGATCAGCCTGCTGTTGGTTACAGCCCTGATCATTACAGCATTCCCCAGGTCTACCCCTGTCCTGGCTGCTGACTGTGCCGTCTCCCACACGGTGGTCTCAGGCGATACGCTTTCCAGCATCGCAGTCAAATATAACACCACCGTGGCAGCTCTTGCCGCTGAAAACGGCCTGAAGGAACCCTACACACTCCAGGTCGGCCAATCCATCTGCATTCCTGGAGGAACTTCATCCAGCAGCAGCAGCACGAGCACTTCCACAAGTACATCCTCAAAACCTTCCTTCACCGTGACTTTTGAACCATCCGGCAGGCATATAACAGTCAAGACTGCCAACTACCCCAAGAAAAATACCTTCGTTGTAAATGCCTCAGGCCAGGGCACAGCGAAATACCACCTGGGCTTGCTGAAGACAACAAAAACAAATACATCGGTGCAAAAAACGTACCAGCTTCCCAAGCCAATGCGCGGCGCTGGCGAGGTAACGGTTTGCCTGAAGAACAAGCAATTTGATAATCTGCAATGCAACCGGTATGAAATCAAGAAAGATGGCACCTACAGCCTGAGAAATACCTGGTCAATCGTCTACACTGTCGTAAAGTAGTCCAACGAATCGTCCGAGCAGATGACGCCTGGCAGGAAAATGAATTTCACAACCATCTTCATCACCGGTCAGGCGTCATCCCTTGAGAGACCCATTCACAAAGGGAGGTTCGAAGCTCTTTTCGGCTATGAAAACCCAATTTCCCAAAAGCCTGGCGCACGTATACTTTGACGGTCTGCGGAGAAATATTTAGCTGTGCCGCAATCTGCCGGTTGGTATAACCCTGGCAGATCAGTGAAGCTACTTGTTGTTCTCGAAAGGTCAGGTTTTGCCAGCGGCGGATTAACTCAAGGTCGGCATCCGCCTCAGAATCAAGTAAGTGCCTGACAAGCTCCCCCTCCGAACACTGATGATACCGCGCTAATTTTTTCAACGATTTGTGAAGAACTGCTTCCAGTTCGATTAAAGGTTCGTCATCCAAATCAAACCGTGCAGGCTCGGTCTCCTGCCCCCACCACCTCAAAAAGAATTGCCGTAACAGACGTAAACGCTGGTAAAAGTTCATCCTAAACCCAACTACTTACCTAAATTATATCAGAACGATTGTTCTAATTTAACTTTCAACCACCTTATTCCGAACACAGGAGCATCCCATGAAATACGGATATTTCGACGATACCAGCCGCGAATATGTGATCACCCGGCCTGATACCCCCCTACCCTGGATCAACTACCTGGGGAGTCAGAGTTATTTTGGTTTAATCTCGAACACGGCAGGCGGTTATTCTTTCTACCAGGATGCCCGACTACGCCGCCTGACCCGTTATCGCTATAACAATGTTCCATTGGATATCGGGGGACGCTATATCTACCTGCGGGACAACGATTCCGGGGATTATTGGTCGCCCACCTGGCAGCCAACACGCAGCCAGCTTGATGAATATGAATGCCGGCATGGGATGGGATATACCACCATCTCGTCAACGTATAAAAATGTAAAAGCCCGGGTGCACTATATCGTGCCGCTGGATGAAACCCTGGAAATATGGAACCTGTCAGTCACGAACAGCCGCTCACAGCCTGCCAGGCTTTCAATCTTTTCCAGCATAGAATTTGCCTTATGGGAAGCCCTGGACGATGCATCAAATTTCCAGCGCAACTTCAGCACCGGCCAGGTAGAAATCGAGCCTGGCACGTCGACGCAGCCGGCCGTGATCTATCACAAGACCGAATACCGAGAACGCCGAAATCATTTCGCATATTTTGCCTGCTCTGAAAAGCTGGCTGGCTACGATACCCAACGCGAGGCTTTCCTGGGACCTTACCAGGGCTGGGCTACCCCGCGCGCAGTCGTTGAAGGTAAATCCACCAACTCCACCGCATTTGGCTGGGCGCCGATTGGCTCGCACCATGTCCAGGTAGAGCTGGCTCCCGGTGAAAGCAAACAAATCATCTTCATCCTGGGTTACCACGAAAATCCAAAGGACGATAAATTCGATCCACCAGGATCCCAGGTCATCAACAAGCGCACGGTGCTGCCGAAAATCCGCCATTTCTTCCAGCCTGAGGCGGTTCAGGATGCTGCGGATGCACTGAAAAATTACTGGGATGAACTGCTGGGCGCTTACCAGGTGCAAACCCCGGATGTTCACACCAACCGTATGGTCAACGTCTGGAACGCTTACCAATGCATGATTACGTTTAACATGTCGCGCTCTGCCTCTTATTATGAATCAGGGATTGGACGTGGCATGGGCTTCCGAGATTCAACCCAGGACCTGCTGGGATTTGTGCACATGGTACCCGAACGCGCCCGCCAGCGCTTGCTGGACGTAGCTGCAACTCAGCTTGAGAGCGGCGGTGCTTATCATCAGTATCAACCGCTAACCAAGCGTGGCAACGAAAATGTTGGGAGTAATTTTAATGACGACCCGCTGTGGCTGGTGATTGCGACATCTGCTTATGTCAAAGAAACCGGCGACTGGAAAATCCTGGATGAACCCACCACCTACGATAATCGTCCTGGCAGCGAAACTCCCCTCTTCGAGCACCTGCAGCGCAGCCTGCAATACACGATGGATCGCCGGGGGCCTCACCGCCTGCCCTTGATCGGCCGGGCGGACTGGAATGACTGTTTGAATCTCAACACCTTCTCGGAAGAGCCAGGTGAGTCCTTCCAGACCACCACCAATATGGACGGGAAGGTCGCCGAGTCTATTTTTATTGCCGGCCTTTTTATTATCGCAGCCAAAGAAATGGCCAGCCTGTGCCAGGAGTTGGAGAAAACTGACCTCGCAGCCCGATACCTGAACCAGGCCAGCGACTTTGAGCAGGTCGTGCTCGAACATGGCTGGGATGGCTCCTGGTTCCAGCGCGCCTATGACCATTTCGGGCAAAAAGTTGGCTCTGCCGAATGTGAAGAAGGCCAGATATTTGTCGAACCCCAGGGCATTTGTGTAATGGCCGGGATCGGCCTGGAAAACGGGTACGCTGAAAAAGCCTTAAAGTCTGTCAATGAACGCCTGGCAACCCCGCACGGCATTATCTTGCAGCAGCCTGCCTATTCCCGCTATTACCTGAACCTGGGTGAGATTTCATCATATCCCCCTGGTTATAAGGAAAACGCCGGAATTTTTTGTCATACAAATCCCTGGATCATGATTGCTGAAACGCTCCTGGGTCATAACCGCCAGGCTTTTGATTACTACCTGCGGATCAATCCTTCTGCCCGCGAAGAAATCAGCGACGTTCACCGCTGTGAACCTTATGTCTACGCCCAGATGATCGCCGGGCGGGATGCGCCAACCCACGGCGAGGCCAAAAATTCCTGGTTGTCAGGTACGGCCGCCTGGATTTACGTGGCGATCACCCAATGGATCCTTGGAATCCAGCCCACTCTCACCGGCTTGAAGGTAGCCCCGGCCATTCCGCCAGACTGGGAGGGCTTCAAGGTGATGCGCAAATTCCGCGGCGCTGACTACCAGATTGAAGTCCGCCGGGAGGGACCCGGAAACCAGGTCTCTCTGACCTGCAATGGGCAGCAGGTATCCGGAAATGTGCTACCGCTGCCAACCCAGACGGGAACCGTGATCCAGGTAATAGCCATTCTTAAGTAAATCGCTGAGATTATTAGAAGATATTTTGAAAGGAAAAACCTAGATGCAAAGCGGAAATTTTTTTGGCCACCCTACATCCATCATCGAAAACAACCTAATCCGCCTCGAGTTCCTGGCGCAGGCAGGGCCGCGCCTGGTCAGACTTTTTGTCCCTGGTGTGAAGGAAAATCTCTTCGCTGAAACCCCGGATTTGAAATTCGACACACGCTTCGGGCCTTTTTGCCTGTATGGCGGTCACCGCCTGTGGCTGTCCCCGGAGATCATGGATCGCACCGTCCAGCCAGACAATGAAGGTTTACAGGTGGAAGAGATTTATGGAGGCGCCAGGCTGGTTGGACCGGTCAATGCCCATACTCATGTCCAAAAAACCATTGATATCACCTTGCGCCCCGATCGCCCGGGCTTGAAACTTATGCATCGCCTGGTAAACCTGGGGGTATGGCCGGTCGAAGCCGCTCCCTGGGCAATCACCCAACTCCGCCTGGGTGGGAAGGCGATCCTGCCGCAACCCACAGGTCCGGTTGATGCAGAAGGTCTGCTCCCCAACCGCACCCTGGTGATGTGGCCGTACTCTCGCTGGACAGACCCGCGCCTGCAATTGACGGACCGGTATATTGCTGTTGATGGCGCAGCCGCTGAGACCCCATTCAAGCTTGGTTATTTTAACCGCGCTGGCTGGCTCGGCTGCCGTTGGGACGCTGTATCTTTCATCAAGCGCTTTACCCCGAAACCAGGGCAGCCGCATGCGGATTTCAACTGTAACACCGAAGTCTACGTGTACAACCGTTTCATCGAATTAGAGACCCTGGGACCGCTGCAGTGGATTGAGCCAGGAGATTTTGTCGAACACACCGAAGAATGGGAGATTTATACGGATCAGGTGCAGGCGGAACAGGCGTTCCAGTTCAATTAAGGTTCCGCCAAAAAACCCGTGCTCATTCGTCCGACGGTTTATCCAGCTCCTCGTATAGAACCGCCTCCTGGCGGAGGTTGCGCTGGCGAATAAACAGACTGAGCAAGTAGATCGCCATCAAGCCAAAAATGACCAGGTAGCCGGCGATCATGTACCCTGTGGTCTCGGCCGGGGTTTCTTGTAAAGCAATGACAAGGGAACGTTAAGTCAACATCGATCAATCTCCGCTGGCTTTCAATTTTAACTGCTCGACCGTATCTGCCAATTGTCCCATGCGGATACGATGCCATAATAAATCGATAAAAATCAATGTGAATGTCAGCAGCCCGAAGAGGAACGTCTGCAGCATCAGAGGCGTCATGTCGAAAGCGCCAGCAGAACCCGGTTGGTTCGTGCCGATGACGATCGGGTGAATTGTTCGGAACAGGCGCGCTGAGAAGAACGTCAGCGGGACACTCACAAAACCGATGATGGCATAGACAGCGCCAAATCTCGCCCGCCGGTTTGGATCGTCGATGCCAGCGCGTAGCATCAGGTATGCAGCGTAAATCAGTAGCATGATCATTGCCGTCGTCAGGCGCGGGTCCCAGGTCCACCAGGTATTCCAAATCGGGCGAGCCCAGATCGAGCCGGTGATCACATTGATCAAAGCGAAGACCATCCCAATTTCCACCGAAGACACACCGACGATATCCCACAATCGTTTTGCCGTTCGCAAGTAGATAATCCCGGCAACCGCTGCTGTCATGAAACTCAACATCCCAACCCAGCCGGCGGCCACGTGGAAATAGAAGACTCTCTGGACATTGCCCATGACAGCCTCCATAGGCGCATACAAAAACACCATCAGGGTGGCAAGCCCAAGAAATAGTACGGTCACCACATCCAGAATGGTCAATAATCGCGGTTTATTCTTCATCATTCCTCCGTTCGAATTATTCCTCAACCACATAATCGAATGTCATGAAAGCAATTGCGGTAAAAATCACATCATAAACAATCAGCAAGTTCAACCAGGGCCAGATTTCGCTCATCTCCAGTCCTTGAAGAAACGCACTGCTAGCCTTCACAGCGCCGATAATGACCGGCAGCACCACCGGAAACAACAAGAGCGGTAGCATAACGTCCCGGGTACACGTTTGCACCGCCATGCTTGCAAGCAATGTCCCAACCGCAACATAACCAATCGAGCCCAGCAATACCACAAGGATCAGGCCTGGATTGAACAGGTTGACGTTATACAGAATACTGTACACCGGAATCAGGATGGCTTCTACCACCAGCATAAAAACCAGGTTCCCAATGAGTTTGCCAAAATAAATCGCGCTGCGGTCCACAGGCGCCAGCAGCAGGCCATCCAGGCAACCACGATCTTTCTCCTGGGCCATGGAACGGTTCAACCCAAGGGTACCCGCGAACGTAAACGTGACCCAAAGAATCCCAGCCGTGACATTAGGTGAGGTGCGGGTTTTCGGGTCCAGGTCGAGGGCGAAGTTAAAAATGAGCACAACCAGCAAGGCGAAAATTAACATTGATGAAAGAAGCTCACGGCTGCGGACTTCGGCTGCCAGGTCTTTCCAGACAATCGCCCCCAAAGCCCGCAGGAACTGGCTTTTGGGTACACGCCTATCTTCTTGACTACCGAATGGAGCAGTATGCTTCGTGGTCTTCTGGTCCGTTTTCATCAGCGCCTCACCCTTTGACCGGCTGTGCCCTGTCCGGTTTTGGCTCTAATGCCTGGCGATAAAAAGCCAGCAACTGGTTTGGATCCAAATCTGATCGCTGGATGGATGCAACAATCTGTCCTTTCGATAAGACGTCGAAGCGTGAAGCCAGGTCCCCTGCCCGCGCCAGGTCGTGTGAGGTCATCACCACGGTTCGCCCTCGAGCTGCCACTTCCTGCAGCACACCATCCAGCATGTCACACGCTTCCTGGTCCAGACCGGTGTGCGGCTCATCGAACAGCATCACCTCCGGATCGTGGAGCACCGCCCTGCCAATCGCCAGGCGCTGCTGCATCCCCCGTGAAAAGGTCCTCACCAGGTCTTTTCGGCGTAGGGCCAATCCAACCAACTCCAGGGTTTCACTCACCCGCTTTTGCAATTCTGAAACCCCATACATTCTTCCATAAAAAAGCAGGTTTTCTTCAGCGCTGAGATCGCCGTACAAAAGTGGTAAGTGGGAAACCACACCCAGGCGGCTGCGAACCTGGGCAGCTTGGTCTGGCAGGCGAAAGCCGGCCACCCTCACGTCTCCCAGCGTAGGCCGAGATAATGAAGCCAGGATTCGCAGAAAGGTCGTTTTACCGGCTCCATTTGGACCAAGCAGGGCAACAAACTCACCCGGCCCCACCGAAAAATCCAGGCTTCGCAGGACAGTTTTTAGACCAAACCGTTTATACAGCTTTTTAACTTCGAGAACCTTGGAAATCTGTGATTGCATTGAACGATTTTTGTGACTGCATCGAACGATTTTACTGAATCAAACTGCTCAATCGTTCTTTCAACTCGGTACGCCGTGCCCGGTAGGCCCCTTCCGGTATTTTCCCAGCCTTGTACTGATCGTCCAACGCCAGGATGGCATCCATTAAACTATCCTGGGTATCCTCAACCGCCGAGTCCTTTTTTTGCTGCTTTTGAACCGCTTCCAGCTCTGGCTTCCGGTTGCGCTGGTAGAACCATACCCCGGCTGCAATCAGGGTAAGAGCCATAACCAACATACCCAGGACCAATCCCGAAGAAGAACTTGAAGATAGCATTGGCTTTGAGAAGGTCGAACGTTGCCTGATCTCCATCAGCAATTGTGCGCCACCTTTCAGCTCAGAGCCGTTGTATGTCCGGTATGTAAACCCTTCCGAAGTCCGTGTCCCGGCATCCTGCAGTGTATCACCCTTCACCATCAGGCTGTCCTCCGGGACCAACACCACGACGGCGTTGACCGGTAAATTTACAAGGTGTCCAAAAACAAGCTTGCGGTCAAACGGCAGCTCGTACGTAAACACAACCTGGTGTGAGGCCGTGCCTGGGCGGATCACCGCCAGGTCGCCAAACCCATCCTGGGTCGGGACAAAACGCATCCCGAGCTCCCCCTCGCGAAATTCCAGGCCCGCTACATTCTGGGGTAGGGCAATGTTTAAAACGGGTTCATCCTGATTTGGGGCCACCACAGCCTTATTACCCAGGTTCGAAATCACGTACAGCTCGATGACGCGGATCGTTTTTTCATCGACAGCCTCAAAAAACACGTGCAGTCTGTCAATCGCCAAACCCTTGGGATCGGAAGTCGACTCATAAATTTCCATAGGGAGCTGCAGCGATTTCGCGCCCTCCTCTGCAACCGCGACATTCGATGCGTACGAAATCCCATCAAAATCCAATGAGGCAATAAAGGCACGCCCAGCCTTTAACGGAACCTGCTCGAATTCGAAATTCCCATCTGCGGCCAGCTTGACTGTTTCTGTCAAAACCATCTGCATTTGGTCGAATCCGTGCAGCAAGATGTCGATCCCCTCTGGGACAGCACCGCCTGACGCATTGGTCACAGTTCCCGTAATCACGCCGGTCAGGTCAAGCGTCTCAATACCAGGAGTACCGGTTATGACATCGACTGGTTCAATTGCCAGCTCTTTGGATGATGTTCTCTGCTCATCCACTGGCTCCCCATTTTCCTTTTGCTCGGGCGTTGCCTGGGTTTCGCTGACGGTATCTACCTGGGAAGGTTCCGTTTGAACTTTCTCCAGCCCAGGTGGTGGGGTCACATCTGCTGCCAGCGAACATGCTGAAAGGAAAAGCAGCCCAATCCCCATGGAAAAAACCACCAGCCGGTTCATTTAACCTTCACCCCACATTTCGGGCAGAATAAATCGATCTTCTGAATAGGCCCACCGCACTTGTGACAGAATCCTGCCGCTTGTCCCTGGCGCCTGCGGCGGCGATTTGCCAGCATGACCTCCAACTCATCGTCTGCCGGGGAAGTGCCGCTCTGGCTTGCCTCGTCCGACTTTAGAGGTACTGCCCCATCCATGCTGCGCTGCGCCAGGACAGATTCGATCCGGCTTTCCGCAGACTGGCTTTCGCCCATGGTGTCCTGCAGGGAAATAGTATCAATCTTGCGCAGAACCTCTGCACCGCGCTGTAAAAGACTGGCGCGCTGGGTAGGATAATCTTCCGGCGGTATCTTCCCAAGGGCAGCATCAAAATCTAGCTCCTGCAGGGAATTCAACAAGCGATCGCGTTCTGCCAGCAAGGAGGAAAGGTCGTGGTCCGGAGGTGGCTCGGTGGAGTATGGCTCAGTGGAGTCCGTAGCCACATATTTCCCATCAAGCAAAGGTCGGCTGACAAAAATGCCGACCAGGATAGTGAGAGATAGAATGATAAATAAAGAACCTAAATCCATAATTTATTCTTTGAGCAAAGGATCAATAGCAGCCTTTATTTCTGCCAAAGACACGAATGGCGACAGTTTAAAATAGGCCAGATTGCCATCCTGGTCAACGATGTACGTTTCTGGCACTCCGGTAATCCGGAATTTTTGCGATATCCGCGTCCCCAGGTCCTGCCCGTTTGGGTAGGAGATTTCGTACTTGTCTAAATATGCCTTGCCATTTTTCTCGGTGTCAGTCCAGTCCACCCCCAGGAACACCACCTCACCGCCAGGCGCATACTCACGCCAGGCTGTTTCCAGGTCAGCCGCTTCCTGCTCGCACGGCGCACACCAGGAAGCCCAAAAATTAATCAGCACCACTTTTCCTTTTAAGGAAGCAAGCTCAATCTGATCCCCATCAAAAGTAGTCAACGTGAAGTCAGGTACGGGTTTTCCTACCTGGACTGGGCCTTGTTGGACCTTCAACAATTGCATACCTACAATTACCAAAAGCACGATCACGCCCAGCCACACCAGGGCGCGTCCCCACCTGGGTTTTCGGGCAGGCAAGGTGTGTGAGGATTCCTCGTTTGGGGGTTGTGGCAGGTCAGGATTTGTCATGTTTCACCGGGAGGTCATAACGACTCAACGTTTCTTCAATTCCTCTTCAATTTGGCGGATATAATCATCATCCTGGCCAGGACCGGCGTCTGGCGCCACAGTTACGGTGCTGCCTGACATTTCATCATTGGGTGAAACGGTTGAGGCCTGGTGGCTGCGCGCCTGCCAGAGCGTCATCGACCGGAACAGGAAGATCGCCCCCAGGATAATGGCCAGTGGCGGGATCACGTACACCAGCCAGTTTAACCCACGCGCCGGTGGAGCGCCCAGTACCCGATCGCCATATTGATCCACGAAATAATTTTTCACCTGGGTTTCGTTCCAACCTTCGGTCAATTTTTCGCGTATCATCTCCCGCCATTCAGCACAAGCCTGGGTAGGACAGACATCCAGCGGGATGTTTTCGCAGACCGGGCAGTAAAGCTGCTTGGCGACCGCGTTCACCTGGTCATCGCTGATCGAATCCGGGCCGTCTGCCTGGGCAAACACGGTTGTGGTGAATGTCAAAACCACCAGGAGTGAAATACCCACTGCAAACACTAACTTAGTCATCCCAGCATCCTCTCGCCAGACCGCCAATCGCTACACCTTAGCCTGTACAGCCCCCGCCTTGCGGGCAGAAACGACGGTTACGGCTGGATCTTTATCAGGCCAGGCTGCAATCAAGGTGCCCAGGATAAAGACGAGACCTCCCAACCATAGCCAGTTGACCAGCGGGTTGTGATAAATCTTGAAGGTTACGCCCTGGTCAGAGATCGATTCCCAGTTTACGAGTAGCACGTAGAAATCATCCTCCCATGTGCTGCGCACTCCCGGGATCGTCATCGGCTGCTGCGAACTCGTAGAAAAAATCACGCCGCGGGTAAAGCTCGCCCACAACACGCCCGTTCTTCTCCACCTCAACCACCGCGCGGGCAACATTCCGGCCATCCGGGGTGTCGAAGATAGCCAGGTCACGATAGACCATGCGGTAATCGCCCAGGGTGATCGATTCTCCCTGTGAGATCGTAGCCTGGGTTTCCGTTTGGAACAGCTCGATCCCGATGATGCCGATTGCCATCAGAACCACGCCCAGGTGAATGGTATACCCACCATAACGGCGCCGGTTGCGGCCAGCCAGGTTCCATAAAGCTGCGAAGAAGCTTTCCCCCGCTCTGTGGCGACGTGCCATTGCGCCTCGCCAAAATTCGTACAGCGTGACCGATACTACAAACGCGCACAGCCAGAACCCTAACAACGCAGCCCAATTACGCAAGCCAGAAACAAACACTACCAGGACAACGACCAATGAAACCAGGAAGGGCTTCCACATCGCTTTCCCTAAAGTTTTCGAAGTGGAATGCCGCCAGGCTGCCAGCGGAGCAACACCCATCAGCAGCAGAAGACCGGCAAATAAAGGCGCTGTGGCTCGTTCATAGAATGGCGGGCCAACGGTAACCTTTTGATTGGTTAACAGTTCAGAAATAATTGGATACAGCACGCCCCAGAAACAAATGACCAGGATGCCCATGAATAACAGGTTGTTCAATAAAAACAAGGCTTCCCGGGAAAGCAGCGAAGTCATCTGCGCTTCTGACTTTAAGGCATCCCAGCGGTATAACAGGAGCGCCAGCGAGGTTATAAATGTGATCCCGATAAAGCCAAAAAACAGGGGGCCGATCGCACTCTGGGCAAATGAATGCACCGACGAAAGCACCCCGGAGCGGGTCAAAAAAGTCCCAAAAATTACCAGGCAGTATGTCAAGATGATCAGGACCATGTTCCAATGTTTCAACATGCCCCGCTTTTCCTGGATCATCACCGAATGCAGGAAAGCTGTTCCAGCCAGCCAGGGCATGAAAGCCGCAATCTCTACCGGATCCCATCCCCAATAACCACCCCAGCCCAGCACATCGTATGCCCAGCGACCACCCAGGATCAAGCCTAACGACAGGAACAGCCAGGCAACCAGCGACCAGCGGCGGGTGATGCGAATCCAGCGATCGTCCGTGCGACCCGTCACCAGGGCGGCAATGGCAAAAGCAAAGGGGATCACAAAAGCCACAAACCCCAGGTACAGCATCGGCGGGTGAATAACCATCCCCGGATGGCGGAGTAGTGGATTCAAACCGCGGCCATCAGCCTGGGTAAACAGCAGCGAGCCAGAGGGTTGGAACATGGCAATCTTCACACCGGCCGCAGTTTGCCACAAGCGCTCGAATGGATTTTCGAAGAAAATGGTCATGAGCAGGAAAAACGCCAGGGTGACCAGCGAGACGATGATGACCCAGGGCAAGAACTCACGATCGCGCTCCCACTTGCGCAAGGTCACCGCCGTGGCAAAAGCCGACAGCAACCAGGACCAGAATACCAGCGAGCCGGACTGTCCCCCCCACAACGCCGTAACCTTCAAGTACAGTGGCATGGAGTTGCTGGTGACCTCTGAGACATAGGCAACCTCGTAACTGCCAGTTACCAGCAACAAGATGATGCTGATAGCAGAGAGGCTGATCAGGGGGAATGTAAGCAGCATTGCCAGCCGGGCGCTTTCCACCCAGGCTGGTAACTTTTTCCATGCTCCGATTGCTGCTGCAACGATGCCATATAGTGAAACCAGGAAAGCAACGACCAGGGCGCCAAAGCCGATGTTAGCTGCCATCCATTATCCTTCTGACTGCTCAGGCACGGCTTCTTCGTACTTGGTGGGGCACTTCAAGAGCAGCTCTTCTGCATAGAAAATGCCATCTTCACCGAGATGTCCGGTCATGATTGCCTGGGCTTCATCGCGCAGTAAATCCGGCTTGACATCGTTATAAACCACCTGCAGTCTCGACCGGCTTGGATCGACCACCGCCAGGTGCAGCACCTCAGCCAGGCCTCCTGACGCCTCAATCTCTTTATTATCGCCTGGGATATGGGCAACCGTAAATTTCAGGGTTAAGGCTTCCGGGTCATACACAATCGAATCCCCAATTACAGCCCCGGAGATCCGCAGCTCTCTCCCGAGAGACTGCTGGCCTTTTTCATTGAGCTCATCCACCGTTAAAAAGTATTGTGCGCTGGCGCGTGTAGAAGAGATGATCAGATACACCACTGCAGCAACAATTAAGAGGCCCCCGACTAAAAACTTGATCCGATTTGCAGGATTACGCGTCGTTTCCATCTGCTATACTCCGAATTCGTAAATACCGTTGAAAATTCTGGCACGCCTGGAAAAGTCTGCTGGTAACGGCAGGTGGCGCCGGTCAAATTCTGTCACAGCAAGGTTAAAGTAAAATTAGAAGCCGAACAAGAGTGAATTAGAAATCAGACCTATCGAATCTCAATCAAACCCGTCTTTACAGCGAATTTCACCAGTTCAACGGAGGTATGAATATTCAATTTTTGCATGATCCTTTCACGATGTCGTGAAACTGTTTTTGGACTGATGCCTAATTCGTCCCCTATCTGCTGGTTTGATTTACTGTCAGCGACCATTTTTAATACCTGAATCTCTCGCTTACTGAGAACATCCAGGTTGTCTGATTTCATTCTGCGTTGACTGACCTGCTCTTCTTGCCTTTCATACAGGTTTAGAAGCCGCCGGTAATCCTCAAGAAGCCAGCGTGCCAGAACGGGTTGTAGATACACCTGGCCGTGAGCAACAGCCTGGATGGCTTCTACCAATTCCTCTGCTGCAGCCTGCTTGGCGAGGTACCCGGCTGCGCCAGCAGCCATCATCTCAAAGAAATATTGTTGGTCGGTGTGAACCGTTAATGCCAGAATACGTCCTTCCGGATAGGCGCTGACAAACTGCCGGGTCGCCTCGATTCCTCCCATCCCAGGCATGGTAATATCCATAACAATCACCTCGGGCCTGGAATGGGGCGCTAGCTGCAAGGCTTCTTCGCCACTGCTGGCTTCAGCCACTACCTGCATCCCATTTTGGGTTTCTAAATAGGTTTTTAGTCCCGTACGTACAATCTCATGGTCGTCCACCAACATGATCCGGATAACACCCATCAATATCTCCTAGAATGGTCTGATGCCTGTTAACTAATTCCCTGGCTTTCGAATTGGTCTGGTTCTTCGAGCAATCTTTCCTTAAGCGGAATCCAAACAATTACACGAGTGCCAGATCCAGGGGCAGTCTTCACCTCAAAGTTTCCTCCAACGGCTTCGACGCGCTCGCGCATGGCAATCAGGCCGTAACCCCTGGGAGGGATGAATATCTGTGCAGGGTTAAAACCGCAGCCCTGGTCACTGACTTCCAGGCGGATTTCATTCGAGCTGGACAAAAGATCTATCGAGGCGGTTTGCACGCCTGCGTGGCGGATCACATTCAGCAGAGCTTCTTGTGTCACTCGAAATATTACCGTCTCCACCAGAGAATCCAACCTCTGGCGCGATCCACGTACCACCAGTTTCGCCTTCACCCCTGTGCGGGATTGAATTTCGTTGACCAGAAACTCAAGTGCAGGCGCCAGACCTAAATCATCGAGCTGGGCAGGACGTAAATCGTGTACAAGCCGGTAGAGGCTATCCGACATTTGTGAGCACAACTTTTTCAATTGCCCTATCTGCTGGTATCCAGGACAATCCTGGACAACCCCTTGTTCCAATGATGCCAGGTGTAAATTAAACGCAGTGAGTACCTGGGCGGTTTCATCATGCAGTTCGCGCGCAATCCGGGTACGTTCTTCTTCCTGGACAATCACCGTTTTCCGCATCACTTCCTGGCGTAAAAACGCCCGTTCTTCCATTTCGTTCTGTAGCTGCTGCAAGGTTTCGATCTGCGCTTGCTGGGCACTCACAAGTTCTTGTTTGCGGCTTATGTCGCTGATCTGCACCGCGCGAATCAAGCTGATGGTGATCCATATCGCCGTAGCCGCACGAAATGCTTGAATGGGCACGCCAATAAATTCCAGGAAGGAAGCCGTATTAAGCCAGCTCGCAGGAAAAAAGATCTGCCTGGAGACGACCAATTGCGTCAGGCTGTAGAGGCCAAAACCAAGTCCTGCGCTGGTCAATGTATTGGCCAGCGCTTTGCGCCCGAACGAGGCAGCTCGCATTCCCTGGTTAATTAAGGCCACGCAAGCCAATCCAGCACCCACAAAGCCTAATGCATACCTCGCCAGTACATCAACATGCTCCAATGCTTCACGGGCATTGTGAGTATGTACCGCGTAATCCAAACTCAGGATCATGCCAAAGAATAGAAGGACTGTGACCAGTCCAATCACCGTTTTCCAATACGTCATCCGCTGAGGTTGTAAGGACAGCAGAGCGAATATAAGTAAAAGTGTAAAGGAAAAAACCAGCAGGCTCAGGCGGATCCAATCAAATAAGGGGGCGTGCGATAAAAAAAATTCGGGATTATTCAGGAGGTAAAGCTCCAGCCATTCGTGGAACCCATGGACAAATCCAAATCCAGCCAGGAAACGCAGCGCCCGAGCTTCATCAAACGAGGACAGCCTGCCTGATTCGAGCATCATGGACAGACCCATGCTAAAAAAAGCCAGGCCGTAGAAGAAAAAAACCAGGTTTATCGTCTCCGGAGTCACAGATTTATTTTACCCCAATCTCGCCCTACCAATTATTTGGGTAATTAGCCCCAATCTATTTATGCATGATTAATCTTTTGATATAATGGCCTTAAATAATAAGGGTTTCCGATACAGCCCAGAAAAAGTTTTAGTATCGAATAAAAAATAAACCCCGTAATGAAAGGAACCGAAATCATGAAGTTCCGAATTTCTTATCTAATTGCCCTGATCCTGTTATGTGGGTTAGTCGTTGCCTGCTCGGGTCCTGAAGGACCGGCGGGGCCTGCCGGTCCAGCCGGAGCTCCTGGCCCTGAAGGACCGCAAGGTCCGGCGGGCAAGGAAGGACCGGCGGGTGACTCAGGCGAAGGGATCAGCGGCGCAGAATATGTTGGCTCACAAACCTGCGCTGGCTGCCACAAAGATATTTTTGATGTATTCAGCAAATCCGGCCACGCCTGGGCATTAAACAAGGTTGTCGAAGGGAAAACCCCTGATTTCCCCTTCACGCGCCTGGATATGCCTTCTGATGGGTACAGTTGGTCAGATATCACGTACGTAAACGGTGGTTATCACTGGAAAGCGCTCTTCCTGGATAAGGAAGGTTACATCATCACAGATGCTCCCGGCAGCTCAGGGAATGCAGAATATTTAAACCAGTGGAACTTTGCGAATACAACCCTCGATAAGAACGCCGGCTGGGTATCTTTTTCCGCAGGAACTGAGAAATTAGTTTTCGACTGCGGTTCCTGCCATACCACCGGCTACAGTCCAAGCGGAAACCAGGACGGCTTACCAGGAATTATTGGCACCTGGGCTGAGGCTGGCGTACAATGCGAGGCCTGTCATGGACCCGGAAGCCTGCATGTAAAAAATCCGAAAGGTGTCGCAATGGAAGTTGAGCGCGATGCTGAGGCTTGCGGTCAATGTCACCAGCGGAACCCGGTTGAAACGATCGCCGCTAAAGATGGCTTCTTCGAGCATAACCAGCAATACAATGAGCTGTTCCAAAGCAAGCATCTATCTCTGAAGTGTACGGACTGTCATAATCCTCACAGCGGCGTTGTCCAGCTCCAGGAGGCCAACAAACCGACCACCCGTACCAGTTGCGCTAACTGTCACTTTGCTGAAGCCAATAACCAGAAGGTGCAGATGCACCAGTTCACATGTGTTGGCTGCCACATGCCAAACATCGCTCAGTCCGCGTGGGGCGAGCTAGAAAAATACCAGGCAGATGTTCGTACGCATGTCCAGGCAATCGATCCCCTGCTCACGAACCAATTCTCGGAGGATGGATTGACCGCAATCTCCCAAATCTCCCTGGATTTCGCCTGTAAGCACTGTCACGGTGGTGGATTTGCCAGCTCCAAAGAGGATGCTGTCTTACTCGAGGCAGCCCAGGGATACCACGAACCGCAGGCAGAAATTCAACCATAAATCTCCCACCACATAGGGTGCAGGTTATGACCGTCAACCTGCACCACCCTTTTTATAAATGTTGCTGTAAAACCGCTTATTGGAGAAAAATATGAAAAGAAGATGGTCAAAAAAATTGCGGCAGCCTTTTCTAGTATTTAGCATGGTCTTTACCGCCTGCCTGCTGTATGGGGGGTTCCACGGTCAGAGTCAGACGGCCAACGCATCCGCCGTCGAATTGACCTATGAACAAACCAGCGAGCAGTACGCTGGACCAGAAACCTGTAAAACCTGCCACGAAGAGCTCTACGATACATGGCAATCCACCCGGCACGCGCAGGCTTTTTCATCCCCAATCTTTCAAAGGGATTGGGTCGCCGAAGGCTCTGATTTCTCCTGCCTGGAATGCCACACGACCGGCTACAACGCCAGTAACAGCTCGTACGCTCATGAAGGCGTTACCTGCGAGTCCTGTCACGGACCTTTCCAACCGGGGCACCCCGAAAGCCTGATGCCGGTGACGCCAAATGCCGAGTTGTGCAGTGATTGCCATAAATCGACAACGGACGAATGGCGTGCAAGCCCACACCATGCGGCAAATATTCAATGCCAGGCATGCCACAACCCCCATTCACAGACCCCCAGGGCTGAAACCATCACCGATTTATGCACGAACTGCCACAAAGACATGGGAGATTCGTTTACTCACAGCACCCACGCTTCTGCAGGATTAGAATGCAGCAACTGTCATATGTATACTGCTCCTCGCGCTGAGGATGCGATCATGGGCCTGGTACCGACCGGTCATACTTTTACTGTTGGTTCGGATGCTTGCATAGGCTGCCACCAGGACACCGTGCATACCAGAGACACGATCGTCAGGTTAAGCGGTCAGGTTGAGGGCGTCCAAGAAGTCGATCCCGTATCCCTCGAAAAACAAATCCAGGAACAGGCGCAAGCCATTGAAGAGTTAAAAGCCCAGAGCTCAGTAAGGCTCTATACAGGCTTGGCTCAGGGTGCCATCGTTGGATTGGTCACCGGGGTCGCCGCAGCCTGGGTCATCAGCCGCCGCATCCGGGTTGTGGAGGAAGAAGAATGACCAAGAAAACCAAAGTCAAAGTCGAGTTGACGCGCCGGGATTTCTTAACGGTAATCGGCGCATCGCTGGCTTCGGTGGTGGCAGCCCAATTCCTGACAACCGGGCCTCTCTCGCCCTTTTCAAAACTTAAGCAAAAACAGCTCGAAGGCGCTCCTGAGACCGGTCACGGTGCAGCTACTGGGCCTTTCCATTGGGGCATGGTAATTAACCTCGACACCTGTATCGGCTGCGAATACTGCCTGCGATCGTGTTCAGCAATCAATGATGTAGCGGTCGCCAAGCCCTGGAATATCGTCGTCGAAGAAAAGAATTCCGCGGGGAACACCTTCTATTTCAGCCGTCCCTGCCTGCATTGCCAGAATGCTCCTTGCGTTGAGGTCTGCCCTGTTCGGGCAACCTACCATCGCGAGGATGGCCTGGTCGTTATGGATTATGACCGCTGTATTGGCTGTCGCTACTGCCAGGTTGCCTGCCCTTATGACGCCCGCACCTTCAACTGGGAGAATCGTGTGGATGTAAACCCTTATGTTCCTACTTATGGAGTCCCCGAAGTAGAACGCCGGCCGCGTGGGGTTGTTGAAAAATGCACGTTTTGTATCCACCGCATCGACAAAGCCCTCAATAGTGGGAAAATACCTGGCGAGGATCCAGAAGCCAGTCCTGCTTGTGTCGGTATCTGCCCGGTTGGAGCCCGGATATTTGGTAATTTGAATGATCCCGAAAGCCGCATCTCCAAGGTGATTGCTGAGAACCCGACCTTCCGCCTGCGTGAGGATCTGGGGGCAGAGCCAAGCGTGTACTACATCCCGCCAAAGGAGGGTCTGTAATCATGGCTGCCATAACTGAGCCTCGGAAATCACCCACCTTCTCCATCGGATTATTCGCATGGTTTGCTTTTATTGGGACCATGCTGGCAATTGGATTGTTCTCTGCCATCAGGGTTTTTGCGAAGGGATTGGCTCTGACAAACATGTATGACAGCGTCCCCTGGGGGCTGTGGATTACCATTGATCTGGCTTCGATTGCCCTGGGCGCAGGCGCTTTCACCCTCTCTGCCATCGTATATATCTTTGGCTTGAAACAGTTCCAGCCACTCGTGCGTATCGCAGTTTTCATTGGATTCGTCGGCTACACTGCAGCTCTGCTGATTCTGGTGATGGACATCGGTCGTCCTGATCGATTCTGGCACCCCTGGGCTTACTGGAACGTGCATTCTGTCCTCTGGGAAATCACCTGGTGTATCACCATTTATCTGGTGATCATGCTGCTGGAATTTTTGCCAGTAATTACGGAGCATAAATTTTTCGACCGGATGAAATGGACGCGCGAGGTAGCCCAGGTACTTCACAAATCTGCACCTCTGTTTGCTGTTCTCGGCTTGGGCATTTCCCTTTTGCACCAGTCATCTTTAGGTGCAGCCTACGGTATCGTAAAATCACGCCCGATCTGGTTTAAGCCGAGTATGCCGATCATGTTCATCCTTTCGGCAATCTCGGTGGGTCCGGCCTTAACCATGACCGTGACCTTGATCGTCGAATGGATCACAGGGAAAAAACTGGTCGCCCACGATCTCCTGCGAACGGTTGCCCGTTTCAGCGCTTTTGGTCTTTTGATCTACGGGTATATTAAGTTCTGGGATCTGGCGGCCGTTTCTTATTATGGGCGCCTGCCATCTGTCAGCGAAGCACTGCATACGCTTAACCAACAAACCCCTTATAACTTTGCCTTTTGGGTTGGCGAAATTCTCCTGGGGATTATCATCCCGGCCATTCTTTTCCTGGTGCCGCGCTTCAATCGGAACCCAGGCATGCTGGTACTCGGTGGTGTCCTGGCAGTGGTAGGTGTAATTATTAATCGCTGGAATGTCACAGTCAGCGGATTGTTCGTCCCGCTTGCCTATTCACCGGGAACCCAATACGTTCTGCCGGTGGGCAGTTACTTCCCCAATCTCATCGAGTGGGGAGTCGCCCTGGGGATCGTTGGTTATGCGCTTGCCATGATCACCCTGGGTGTGAAATACCTGCCACTGTTCGGAGCGAAAGGCCATACACAATAAATGTATGTTGATTGGAGCAGGATTTCAGCAAGGAGCTGCATATGGATAACGCGAATATAAATCCACTTTATATCTTTCTCCTGTATATCCTGCGTTGCCTGGTCCCACTGGGCATCATGCTGGGATTTTCATATTTACTCCGGAAATTAGGCCTGATCAAATCCACACCGCGTCCACCCAAAGATTGGAACGGACAAGGGCAAGGTGACTCAGCCAAAGGAGACCTGACTCATGGATAATCTCAGAAAGCGGTTTGCTCTCATCCTTTGGCTCGCAGCGGCCTTTATTTTCCACCGGTCTCCTTATCCTGTATTCAGGGCAGGCAAGTGCCAGCGAGCCCGTCCAAGAAACTGAGAACTATTGCTTGAGCTGTCATGGGGACCCGGATTCAAAGATGGTGCTGCCGAGTGGTGAGGAACTATCATTGTACGTCTCCCCGGACGATTTACAGCACTCGATCCATAGCCCTCTGGGGATCGAGTGCGAGGCCTGCCATACAGAGATCAAAACGTACCCTCATCCGGAAAACTCCTTCCAGAACGCGCGTGAGTTCTCGCAGGCAACCGCCCTTTCCTGTAAAAAATGCCATTCAACCATTTATGAAAAGGCACAGGACAGCGTACATGCCGAAGTGGCCGCTCAAAATCCTGATGCCCCAATATGTACGGACTGCCACGGTGCCCATGATGTCCAAAAGCCTGACGAGCCGCGCTCCAGGGTCTCGACCACCTGTTCCCAATGCCATGGTGAGATTTTCAACAACTACCAGTCCAGCGTTCATGGGTCAGCCCTGATCAACCAGGATAATCCGGACGTTCCGGTTTGTACCGACTGCCACGGCGTTCACAACATCCAGGACCCACGCACGGATCAATTCCGAATTGAAACTCCTGAGCTATGCGCCGGCTGTCATGCGGATGCCGAGTTGATGGCGAAATATGACCTGCCGGCTGATGTTTATGACATTTATGCCCTTTCCTGGCATGGGGTCGACGTTTCTGTTTATAAGGCACGCTGGCCGACCATCTGGCATGACAGCGCGGTATGCACCGATTGCCATGGCATCCACGACATTCTTAACACAGATGATCCCAATTCAAGTGTCAATCCTGCTAACTTGCTTGCAACCTGCCAGAAATGCCACCCGGATGCCGGCCCCAACTGGACGGCTGCCTGGACGGGTCACCACGAAATTACCCTGGAGCGCACTCCCCTTTTGTTTTATGTGCAGACTTTTTATGCTTCCCTGGTCCCGCTGGTTTTGTGGGGCGCTGGGATTTACGTGGCGCTCGAAATTATCCGGGCGACCGTCAACCGTATCAGGAGGAACTTGCGATGAGCGAAAAACCTTCTGCAGACCAAGAACCTGTGGTTCGCTCCGAAAAAGTCTTCAGACGCTTTACCATTGGTCAGCGCTGGGAGCATTGGATCTTATTCATTAGCTCTTTCATTTTGCTCCTGACCGGTCTTCCCCAAAAATATCGCACAACAGGTTGGAGCCAGCAAATTTTATCTACCCCGGAGCGCCTGGAAATAATCCAGACGATCCACCATGTTGCTGCGGTTGTTCTCATATTACTGGCGCTCTTTCACCTGGGCTGGGCGATCTCCCTCATGGCGCGCCGGAAATTGGCGGGCGATATCCTGGTTAACTTTCAAGATTTCCGAGATTTCGGGAAAATGATCGCTTACCTGCTATTCTTTCGGAAGGCTCCACCGAGATTCGGGAAGTTTAGCTTCGAGCAAAAAATTACGTACTGGTTCGTCTTTTTCGGAGCGGGGATTATGATCTTTTCCGGGCTCATTCTCTGGTTCCCAATTGCCATCACCCACATCCTTCCAGGCAGTGTGATTCCGGCCGCAAAGCTGACGCACAGCACAGAGGCAATCGTCGCTGCGATCTTCATTCTCATCTGGCACTTCTTCCAGGTGCATCTCAAGCGACTTAATTTAAGCATTTTTACCGGAAAGCTCAGCGAGGAAGACATGCGCAAATACCATGCTCTGGAATACGAGGGCCTGACCGGTGAAAAAGCGGATCATATTGGAGATGGGAATTCATGACCCGCCATTTAAAAATCGCGATCCTATGTTGCTGCATACTGGCTGGATTATTCATCATCCGGATTGCTCCGGCCACCTCCGCCCCTTTGGACCAGGAAACCACACCCAATCCCAATCTGTCTATCGCCGATGATTACTGCCTCGGCTGTCACGGCCAACCTGGTCAGACACTGACTCTCGGGGATGGAGAAGTATTGGATATGTACGTGGATCCCGCGGAACACACGGCTTCGATCCACGGTTCCCAGGGATATGCCTGTGTTCAATGTCATGCTGACGTAGGCGAATACCCGCATCCGGCTTTTGAGGCGGCAAACCGGCGCGATTTTACCCTTCAGCTCAATTCGGTATGCCAGCGCTGCCACATCAGCCAGTTTGAGCTGGCGAACGACAGTGTTCATTCCCAGGCCCTGGCTGAAGGTCAGACTGCCGCTGCAGTATGCACAGACTGCCATACCGCTCACGCCGTCCAAGATTGGGTCGATGAAGAAAACGGCGAGACCTTGCCGGAGGCGCGCCTCGCCATCCCTGGAACCTGTGCCCAATGCCACAATGCCATCTACCAGGAATACCAGGAGAGCGTCCATGGCTCTGCACTGACCGAGGAAAACAACCCGGATGTTCCTACGTGCATCGATTGTCATGGAGTTCATAATATTCAGGATCCGACGACTTCCCAATTCCGGTTAGCCTCGCCCCAGCTCTGCGGGGACTGCCATGCAGATCCGCAGCGCATGACGAAATACGGTATCTCAACCGACGTTATGGAAACCTACATTGCAGATTTCCACGGGACGACGGTGAGTATTTTCGAACAGCTTTCACCAGACGCCGAGACGAACAAGCCGGTTTGCTATGATTGCCACGGTGTCCACAATATCATGCGAGCCGACGACCCGGAAAAAGGCTTACAGGTAAAAGAAAACCTGTTAGCCACCTGCCAGAGATGCCATCCCGATGCCCAGGAAAATTTTCCTACAGCCTGGCTTTCACACTACATCCCCTCCCCTGAAAAATACCCGCTGGTTTATTACGTCAACCTGTTCTATAAATTTTTTATACCAACCGTCCTCGGAGGCATGGGCATCCTGGTTGTGCTGGACGCTTCTCGTAAGCTCATCAACTGGCGCCCAAAAAGCCGGAAATCCCCAGAACCGCCAGCAGTAGAACCACCTCTGGATCAGCCTCTCGAAGAGCCGACTGTTGAAGACGAACCCACTACAGAACTGGTCGAAACGCAAACCATCCAGGAAGAACATTCACCTGCACCTGATGAGACCTCCACAGAGGAGACAGACAATGACTGACCAAGAAACCCCCTCTGTACCGCCGCTGATAACCTATACACGTTTCTCACTCACCCAGCGTATTGAACACATCGTTTTCCTGACCTCGTTCTCGATCCTTGGATTTACGGGATTGATCCAGAAGTATGCGCAGTCACCTTTCAGCCAGTCTATAATGGCAGGCCTGGGAGGAATTGAGAACACCCGCTGTGATTCATCATACGGCGGCCTTTGTGATGATGGTCGTGTCGATCTTCCACGTCCTAAGCCTGCTTTATAAGGTATGGGTGCTGCGAGTGCCCTGGACGATGATGCCCGTAATTGAAGATATAAAGCACGTTTACGAAGACGTAATGTATTACCTGGGACGGCGCAAGCGTAAAGCGTATTATGGTCGCTACAACTACGCCGAAAAAGCCGAATACCTGGCTGTCGTTTGGGGCACGGTGATCATGGGTATTACAGGATTTATGATGTGGAATCCAATCGCCACCACCCGCTTTCTCCCCGGGCAGTTCATCCCGGCCGCCAAGGTAGCCCACGGCATGGAAGCGGTTCTGGCGGTCCTGGCAATCGTCCTCTGGCATTTCTATCACGTCCACATCCGCCACTTGAATAAAAGCATCTTCACTGGGAAACTCAATGAAATCGAAATGGAACACGAGCACCCGGCTGAACTGGCGCAGATACAGGCAGGTGAAGCCTACACACTGCCTCCAGCCGACACCATCCGCAAGCGCCAGAAGGTGTATTATCCCGTCGCAATTCTGCTGGCGATCCTCATGAGCCTGGGCGTGGTCGCTTTCGTCAGTATGGAAACCACCGCCATCACGACCATCCCACCGGTCGATACAGTGCCGGTATTCGTGCAAGTTACCCCAACCCCGCCTCCGGCGCCTTCTCCAACCCCCTCGCCCATGCCCGGCGAACCTGTGGAAGCCAATACCTGGGACGGCAAGTTCTCAGCGCTCTTCCGCAACCGCTGCAGCACCTGCCACGGTATGACCCAGGTTGGAGGATTATCGCTGGCCGATTATGAAAGCGCACTGGCGGGAGGCAACAGCGGTCCGGGTATTATCCCCGGGAATCCTGAAGGCAGCATGGTCGTCCAGGTACAGCAGCAAGGAGGCCATCCAGGCCAGCTCACGGATGAGGAGCTGCAGGAAGTCATTGATTGGATCAATGCAGGCGCTCCGGAGAATTAAATGACCGGCTGATTGCCAACATGGCAGAGTTCTTCTCCAACAGCATCATAGGGATTTTCTTCTTTTACGGCCTGGCTTTTTTTTGTATGGGCCTGGCAGTATTATTGGAGACCAATCACTCCTCTGAGCTTGATTTTGCGAAAGCCCTCAAACCACTGGCCGGGTTCGGACTGGTACACGGCAGCCACGAGTGGTTTGAGATGGGCCTGATCATTCACGCCAGCCTGAGCGGTCTCCCGGAGCCGCATTGGGTGTACTACCTGCGCCTGTTTTTGCTGGGAGTATCGTTCTTGTTGCTCATCGCCTTCGGGATTCGCCTGATCCTGGGACCTCATAAACCCAGGATCCTTTGGCTCATGATGCTTGTGATCACCTTACTATGGCTGGTTGGCCTGGGCTTGGTGCTGCGCGAGCCATTCCCCGACCGCAGCTACCTGGTCTCAGCAGATGTTTATACGCGCTACACGCTGGCAATCCCTGGAGCAGCCCTGACTACCTGGGGCTTGATCCTGCAGAGCCAGGAGTTCCGGAAAGCCGGGATGCGCCGTTTCGAGCTGGACTTGATCATTGCCGCCATTGCCTTCGCATTGTATGGCGGAATTGGGCAGTTGTTTACCTCCCCAAGCGCCATTTACCCATCGACAATCCTGAATGCAGACGTCTTTCTCCGCTGGTTTAGTTTTCCAATTCAAGGCTTCCGCGCTTTGATGGCAATCCTGGCAGCCATTTTTATCATCCATTCCCTGCGCGCTTTTGAGGAGGAAAATCGCCGGCGTATCCAGGCGTTGAACGATGCTAAACTGGCAGAACAGAAGCATCTACAGGCGATGAAAAGTGAATTACTACACCGCACGGTACAAGCCCAGGAGATGGAACGCCAGCGTATCGCCCGGGAATTGCATGACGAAACCGGGCAAACCCTGACCGCCCTCGGCCTGGGTCTGCACAGCATCACCCAGGGGATTCTAGCAAACCCCCAGCGTGCCATCCAGCAATCCCAACAAATGCAGGAGCTGGCAACCAATGGCCTGGTAGAGCTCCAACGCCTGGTGTCCGGATTACATCCGCCACAGCTCGATGAGTTAGGCCTGCTGCCGACCTTGCGTTGGTATGCTCAAGAAATGAACAAACATTTCAGTACGCCAATCACAGTCACTGGATCGGTCGCCGAAACAGAAATACCAGCAGAAATACGCCTGACGATTTTCCGGATTGCCCAGGAGGCGATCACCAATACCATCCGGCACGCACAGGCAAAACAAATCCTGGTGATGGTTGAGACCGACCATCATGTACTTCAGTTAAATGTAGAGGATGACGGGCGTGGCTTCGATGTCGCAGGCGTCCTGGGTGGAAACGCTGCCAACTGCCTGGGACTCCTGGGCATGATCGAACGCGCCAATTTAATCGGCGGTGAGTGTAATATCCATTCTTTTCCCGGTGAAGGCACGAATGTCGAAGTCCAGTTCAACCTTGCCTGAGCAGCCGCAGCCAAAAATTCGCCTGCTGTTGGTCGATGACCATGAAGTGGTGCGCAGCGGGCTGCGCATGCTCCTCGAAAACGAGCCTGACCTGGTCATTGTCGGAGAAGCCAGCACGGGGAGCACAGCCCTCGAGCTGGCGCAGGCCTTGGGTCCGGATATTGTCCTCATGGACATCACTTTGCCAGGATCTGTCTGGAATCGATGCCACACGCCGGATTCAACAATTCGAACCGCATCCTAAAGTCATCGCCCTCACCATCCATGAAGATGAACAGTTTTTCTTTGAAATGCTGCAGGCTGGCGCCTCCGGTTACGTGCCGAAACGCGCCGCCCCGGACGACCTCATCAATGCCATCCACATGGTCTACAATGACGAAGTGTATATTTATCCCAACCTGGCTAAACTGCTGGTGAACGATTTCCTCCACCGGACAGCCGAAGAGAACGTCCCAAAAGAAGCCCTGGATAGCCTGACGGCACGCGAACAGGAAATCCTGGTTGAAGTTGCCGGGGATGCAGACACCTCCGAGATTGCTCGTAAGCTCTCGATCAGCAAGCACACAGTCGCCCGTCACCGGGAGAATATCATGCGCAAGCTCGGATTGCATAACCGTAGTGAGTTAGTCAAGTATGCCATCCGGAAAGGCTTGATCAAACCGTAACCGGCAGCCTCGACCCTGACTGAAGTCTGCCCAAAACAGGCTTGCTAGGGAAAACGCCCTAGGTTTAAATACTCCAAGCAGCCAATTGCAGGCTGGCTTCATCCTGTATATACTCAATATAGTTCTTGAGATACGGATCGAGAAGGAGTGTTGCTCATGCGAAAAATCCAATTCACTGCGGTTCTATGGACCTTGATCCTGGCGGTTCCCATTACGGCCGTTGCTCTTTCTCTGCTTGCTTACACCACCGAGCATTTGACGCAGCTCACAACCAATTTAGTCAGTTTTAGCCAGGAGGCTTCCATAGGAGGACGCGGCATCGTTTTAGAATTTGCCCAGCGCTGGCCAGAAATCGCCGGAATGATTATCGGCCAGGTCGTCCTATTAACAATCTTCCTTATTGCCCGCCAATCCAGCAAGGCGGAAAACAAAAAGATCAAGAACAAAACAAGAGAATAGGCAAAAAATCGACCCGTTATCCGTGTGATGACCTGATCCGGATGGTCCTCGGCATGAACCTGGCGAAACAGGAAATATTACGCCAGGTATTTGCTATTTAACCCCCATTTTTCGGAAAACATTAACCATTTATGGGAAAATGGGGTAAAATATCGCTCATCAATTTCTCATAATTAGGGTATAATACCCAATCAAAAAGCTGGACAAGAATGGTAAGTTACCAGAAGGAGGTTTATTGGCAAAAATAATGTTTTAACGAAAAATTCTAAAATACACCTTTGAGGAGAAAGTATGAAAATAAAATATATCGTTATTGCTGCCGCACTCCTGTTACTGCTCTCACTGGCAGCGTGCAATTCCACTGAAACACAGGCGCCTGCCGCCGAAGAACAAGCGGCAGTTGAGTGCCCAACCGCTGAGCCCTGTCCCGAGTGTCCGACCTGCCCGGCGCCGCCCGAACCGGTGGTGAAGGAAGTGCCAAACCAGGATGACTGGGCAAATTCACCTCACAACCAAGCAGATGCCGAAGCTTTCAACCACTGGAACGAAGAAGATCCTGCCGAAGTTCCAGCCAACTGCGCCACCTGTCACACCTCGGCCGGATACCAGGATTTCTTGGGCGCCGATGGCAGTGAAGCCGGCGTGGTGGACGCCGCGGTTCCAGCCCCTGCCGGCACGATCCAGTGCGAAACCTGCCACAACCCGGCTGCGGATGCATTGACGGCGGTCACCTTCCCCTCTGGCGTGACCGTTGACGGCCTGGGCGGTGAAGCCCGCTGCATGGTCTGCCATCAAGGCCGCGCTTCGAAGGTAACGGTCGATACCCTGATCGAAAAGTTTGCCGCGACGGACATGGATGCTGTCGTCGCCCCCATCAAAGAAGGCGACACAGAGACCCGCTTTGGTTTCGTCAATGTTCATTACTTCCCGGCTGCAGCCACGTTGTACGCTGGCGAGGTCATGGGTGGGTACCAGTATGAAGGCAAGCTCTACGATGCAAAGAACGACCACACCGAAGGCTACAACACCTGCATTGGCTGCCACGACTCGCACACCCTGGAAGTCAAAGTCGAGCAGTGTGCCGTGTGCCATGAAGGCGCCGTCACTGCTGAAGACTTAAAGAATGTCCGCATGGTCTCGTCTGCCCACGATTATGATGGCGACGGAGACGTTACCGAAGGCATGGCTTTCGAGATTGCCGGATTGCAGGAAACCCTGTACGCGACGATCCAGGCTTATGCCAAGGAAGCTACTGGTACCGGCATCGTTTACGATGCAGCTACTTACCCGTATTTCCTGGCGGATGCTGACGGCGATGGCGCCGCGGACACGGGCGAGAACGGCCCGGTTGGCTTCAGCACCTGGACGCCTCGCCTGCTCAAGGCTGCCTACAACTTCCAGCTTTCATCGAAGGATCCTGGCGCCTTTGCCCACGGCAACAAGTACATCGTCCAACTGCTCTTTGACTCGGTCGAAGATCTCAATGTCAAACTGGCAACCCCGGTCGACATGAGCGCAATGGCTCGCGATGATGCCGGTCACTTCGCAGGCAACACCCTGCCATTCCGTGACTGGGACGATACCGGTGTAGTGCCCTACCGCTGTGCCAAGTGCCACACTGCGACAGGCCTGCCCACCTTCATTGCCAACGGTGGAACCGTGGTTGTGGATGGTCGCGGAAATACCCTGACCACCGGCATTGGCAGCATGCCTTCGAGCAATGGCTTTGCATGCTCCACCTGTCACAACGAAGGCGATTGGCCAAACCGGTATGAGATCAAGTCGGTAGTCTTCCCGAGCGGCAAGACTCTCTCTTATGGCGGGCAAGATGCTGATGGAGCTTTCGTTGCTGACGACGCCAATCTGTGCATCCTCTGCCACCAGGGCCGCGAATCTACGACCAGCGTGAATAATTACTTGAAAGGCAAGGAGGACGACACCCCAGATCCTTCCCTGAGCTTCAAGAACATTCACTACCTGGCGGCAGGCGCGACCGTGTTCGGTGCTGATGCTGCGGGCGCTTACCAGTACGCCGATAAGGAATACTTCGGTCTGAGCGCACACCCCATTAATAAATGCACCGACTGCCACGATGTGCACGCTCTCGAGCCCAAGACGGAAACCTGCGCTGGCTGCCATGGCGAGACACCCCTGGAAAACCTGCGCATGCCCACCACGCCTGACTACGATGGCGATGGCGACACTACTGAAGGCGTCAAGGCTGAGATCGATGCTTTGGCTGAAGCCCTGTTTGCCGAGATTCAGGCTTATGCTGAAACCAAGGCCGGCGTGCCCATCGCGTATGATCCGCACACTCATCCGTACTTCTTCACCGACGTGGATAAGAACGGCGAGGCAGATGCAGACGCCGAGGGCGCACTGCTGCGCTACAACGCCTTTACCCCCCGCCTAATGCGCGCTGCCTTCAATTACCAGTATGCACAAAAGGATCCGGGCGCCTTTGTTCACAATCCGAAATACGTTGTCCAGTTCCTGATCGACTCGATCGCCGATCTGGGCGCCAGCATCTCCGGGTTCACTCGACCCTAGCCCATAATAGAATCTTAATCAAAAAACCTCACAGGTCGCCTGTGAGGTTTTTTGATTTCATACCCTCAATTGCGTCCCGCAGGTTCTACAATAGCGATCGCCCGGGGAAGCGCGCTTTCCGCATTGGTGGCAGTAGATGCCGCCTTCTTCAATGGCTTCGATTGCGGTCCGCTCAGAAGTCGGCTTGTGGCGTCGGCGTGGTTCAGGTTTCATTTCCTTGCGGTTGGCATGCCAATACCAGTAACCCCCGGCGATGATTACGATCACCAGGATCGCCATCAGCCATGGCAGAGCTGATGACAGCACATTCAGACCGGTAGAGTCTCCGTCGATCGGCGCCACCGGCTCGACAGCCAGGCTTTCTGTACTGAGCGTGTCCGTTGACTTCAAATATTCGATATCAAGGTGATATTCCTGACCGAGTTCCAGGGAACCGACCTTATCCTGGTAATATGTCATTCCATCGCTTCCGGCAAAGGCATTGCCCAGGCTGGGCTCCAGCACAACCTCACTTGCGCCAACAGGCTGCTGAAACTCGATATTGAAATCCTGCACAGTATAATTGCCCGGCCAGCTATACTGGTAAGTTCGCAAGTCCCCATCCATGCGCAGGCCAGAGTCGTAATATTCATAACGCGATTCCAGGGTAGTGGCCTCGAACTCGACTTCCTGCCAGGCGCCCATCATGACCGGCGCGCTAAATGGCAGGTTGTTCAAAGAACCATCCGGCTGGCGGGAGGCAACAGCGTGCGGGCTGGCGGCGGTCACCGGCATGCGCATGGTGATGGTCGCAGGCAGCGGCGTCCCAGCCGGCAACGTCAGGTCATAAATTACCAGCATCTTGGGCTGGTCGTATTCTGGCCATAAGCGCAGCAGGACGATGGCCATTTCAGGCTCCTGTTGCCCAAACACCGGCATATACGGAACGGCAATGGTGATCGCCAAAAATAATAAAAATAGAAGCGCTAGCTTCCTCCACATCTGGCACACTCCTCGTTGGTTTTAATGCTTATCATTCCAGTTCATCTAGCCCTTCAATTGCAGCCCGTACCATTCGCGCCAGGACGCCAAATTCCGGCGTGTAGCGCATCCCCTCCTGGCGCGGCCTGGGCAAATCCACGGCTACATCCAGGATCAACTCACCGGGGCGGTGGCTGAGCACCAGCACCCGATCCGCCAGGAAAAGCGCTTCGGAGATTGAGTGCGTCACCATCAACACGGTCTTCTTGCGCGCCTGCCAGATGCGCAGGAGCTCGGTGCCCATGCGCTCGCGCGTCATCGCATCCAGGGCGCCAAACGGCTCATCCAGCAACAGGATCTCCGGATCGTGCACCAGGGCACGCGCAATTGCCACGCGCTGCGCCATGCCGCCCGACAGATCGCGCGGCAGGGATTCCTCAAAACCTTGCAATCCGACCAATTCTACCATTTTCCGCGCCCGGTCCAGGGCTGCCGCTTCCGGCAGCCTGCTCAGCTCCAACGGCAACATGATGTTGCGAATAACTGTACGCCAGGGCATCAGGTTGGCTTTCTGAAATACCAGGCCAACTTCCGGCCGCGGGCCAGCCAGCGCCTCGCCGGCGTATTCGACTTTGCCCTCGGTCGCCGGGATCAACCCGGCAAGGATTCGTAACAGCGTGCTCTTGCCACTACCGGAGGGTCCGAGGATGCAGGCAAACTCCTGGGCATGAAGCTCAAAAGATACCTGGCGCAGGGCGTGCAGGCCGCCGTTCCCGCTGCGGAAAACGGCACTGACGCCATCCACCCGTAAAACGGGTTTTACAGGACCTTCCAGCACAGACATCATCTTAAGGTCGTCTCACACTCTCAGGGGATAAATTGGTTGGTATATGCCTTTGAGAGGTCCTGTTTCTCCGCCAGGAAATCCATTTCCAGCAGGACCTCCTGCATCGTTTCCCAGGCTGCCGGCTCGGAATATCCCAGCCTCTCAGCCTGCCAGAACTCAATGGATGCCTCCAGCACCTGTCGCTGGATTTCCTGCTGGTCTGCGGGCAAGCCTGCAAGCCCGTCTACGTGTTTTTTACAAACATCGAAGGCCTCTTCAGGATCGTCCAATACGTCCGCCAGGCCTTTGAGCAAGGCGCTGACAAGGCGTTGCACCAGCTCCGGATTCTGCTTCAACACACTTTCGTTCGCAATAATCCCATTGGAGGCCATCCCGGCATAATCGCTGACCCGGATCAGGTCAACATCGTAACCCAGGGCTTCGAGCTGGATAGGCTCGTTGTTGGCATAAATCACAATGGCTTCTTCCTGACCTGCCAGGAGCGCCTCAACCTGGTTGAAGCCGATCGAATCCAGGGTCAAGTCCGTTTCCTGCAATCCACCTGCCTGGAGCAGGGCGTGAAAGCCAACGTAGCTGGCGCCGAAGAGCCCAGGAATGCCGATCTTTTTCCCTCGCATATCTTCGGGCTTGCGAATCCCGGCCTCTTTCAAGGCGGCCACTCCCACCGGGTAATCCTGCCACATAGCCACCACGTAGACCACCGGCAAGCCCTGCGCCCGCGCCATCAGAACTTGCTCGCCAGACACCACCGCAAATGGCACCTCGTTCGCACCCACTAATGCCATACCGTTGGTCTCCAGGCTATAATCGAATGTTACCTCCAGGTTGGCATCGGTAAAGTATCCCTTTTCAGCGGCCATGTAGAAAGGCGCGTACTGGACGTTCGGGATATACCCCATCGGCAGGCGGATTGCCTCTGGCGGCGCTTGCAGCGATTTGGCTGCATCACGGCTACAGGCTGACAGTAAAAACAAGAAAAAAGAAAAAATAAAGGCTAATTTCCGCATTAGGACTCCTATTCCTGCTTCACCAGCATCCCTTCCGAGGGCTCACGCCAGGTCAGCAGTCGCCTTTCCAGGCGCGCCACCAACCCGTATAACAGCAGAGCCAGAAGGACCAGTGTTAAGACCGAGACAAAAACCAACGCTGTATCATACTGCCCGCGCGCCCGGTTGATCAGGTACCCCAGGCCACGGTCTGCGCCGACAAATTCGCCGACTACTGCCCCGATTACCGCCAGGGTAGCTCCCACCCGCAGCCCTGCCAGGAAAACGGGCATGGCCGCTGGGACCTCGAGATTTACAAAGGTCTGCCAGCCCGTTGCCCGTAGCGAGCGCAGGAGGTCGCGCAGGTCATCGGGCACGGAGCGTAAACCCACCATGGTGTTGATTAAAACTGGGAAGAACACGATCAAGGCACACACCAGCACTTTAGACAGCAAGCCGGGCCCGAACCAGATCACCAGCAGCGGGGCAATCGCAACCACCGGCACCGACTGGCTGGCAACGATGTACGGTGAAAGCAGGCGCTCAACAAAGGACGACTTCGCCAGCAGGTAGCCCAGAGTCGTGGCTGCAATGACCCCGAAAGCCATCCCCGCCAGCACCTCCAGCAGCGTGAACAGGGTGTGGTAAAGCAGACTGCCATCCCCCAATACTTGCAGTAAGCGCTTGCCGACCAACCCTGGCGATGGCAGTATAAATGCCGGAATCCTCCATAGGCGCACCACAAGCTCCCAAATCAGTAAAGCCAACGCCAGCGAAACCGGCACCAGCCACTTCCCGTTTGAAAGAGGCTTTTTCCAGTGATATTTCGGAGTTTGAACCTGCAAACCGTTCTTCAACCTAACGTTCTTCAAACAATCTCTCCCAAAACAAACTGCCCCGCCAGGCCAGGCGCGGGGCAAAGATTTGGGTTTTTGTTCTCCGGCAAGAGGCAGACCGAGCACCAACGCGCGCCCAATCCACCACCAGGCAGAATCCCTTCTCCCATCCGGACTACACCGTCGGCGCCGGAGTTTCACCGGCTCGTGCGCTTAATGGCGCTTGCGGGCTGTACCGCCGGTCGGGAATGGCCATGTCGCCTGAGCGACATAGCTGCGGCAATTGACGCTCAAGCGTCAATTGCTGAGGAGTGCTGCCAGAGCAGCACTCACCCACCCTGCCCCGAAGGTCGCTTGAGGCCTGAAAGAGCTCAAGCAATCAATTGTGGAAATTATAACTTATTCGAACGGGAGGGTCAAATCAGGTCTTCTCAGGGTGTAAAGCCCGGCGGATGGCAGACATGTTCTCTGCGATGCTGGCTTCCTGGTTGAAAATGGCTGAGCCGATCACCAGGACATTCGCCCCAGCAGCAGTTACGGCTGCGACATTTTCGGCTTTCAAACCGCCATCGACCTCCAGGTCCACGTGGTCCAGCCCGGCTGCATCCAACATCTCGCGCAGGCGGGTGATCCGCCCGGTGCTACCTGGGATGTATGCCTGGCCTCCAAAGCCCGGGTTGACCGACATCACCAGCACCAGGTCGATCTCTGGCAGGATTTCGTCCAGCGTCGAAAGCGGGGTCGCCGGGTTCAAAGTCACCCCGGCACGCACACCCAGCTCCTTAATCTGCTGGATCGTGCGGTGCAGGTGTGGGCAGGTCTCCACGTGCACGGTCAGGATGCCAGCGCCGGCGCGCGCAAACTCCGGGATCAATCGTTCGGGCTTCTCGATCATCAGGTGAACATCCAGCAGGACCCCTGCAGCCTGTGTCAGAGGCAGCAACGCCTGTACCACCAGCGGGCCAATGGTCATGTTGGGCACAAAGTGACCGTCCATGACGTCGACGTGGATGTAATCCGCGCCTGCCTGGAGGGCAGCCGTTACCTGCTCGCCCAGGCGAGAGAAATCAGCGGAGAGGATGGAAGGGGCGATTTTTATTTTCTGCATCGTTGATCCTGGCTCAATACTGGCTGCCCGGGCGCTGCAATCTGCGGATGCCGCCAGTGCCGGCTACGATGACCTCGCTGGCCATCCCCAGGAAGAGCCCGTGGTCGACCACGCCTGGCCGGTCTGCCAGTAGGCGTTCCAGGGCTCGCGAGTCAGGGATGCCTTCCGGGAACCAGCAGCGCGCCAGCCAGTGAACGTTATCTGTCTCGTAAGGTGTGCCATCCTCAGCGCACCACAGCTCCGCCCGGCAGCCCAGGCTGCGCAGCCAATTGATGGTCACCTCAGCTTCGAAGGGAATAATTTCCACGGGGAGCGGGCCGCGGCCCAGGCGAGATACCAGCTTCGACTCGTCGACGATCACCACGAAGCGCCGGGCATGCATCTCGATGAACTTCTCACGCAGCAGCGCCATGCCAAGGCCCTTGATCAGGTCCAGGTTCGGGTCAACCTCATCGGCGCCGTCCACGGCCAGGTCCAGGACCGGAGGCCCGCCGTCCTGGCTCAAACCCGCCAGAGAGGCCAGGGGCAATCCCAGCTCACGGGCCTGGGCTGCCGTCTCGCTAGAGGTTGCCACGCAGACCAGGTCTCGCAGCGCCCCTGCCTGCCAGCGCTCGCCCAGGGCGGCCACAAAACAGCGCGCCGTTGATCCCGATCCCAAACCCAGGCGCATGCCGTCCTGTACGTACTGTAAAGCGCTCAATGCTGCCTGTTCTTTAAGATTCATGCGGATATTTTAATC
>CAVXWV010000016.1:0-489769 GCA_963765565.1 uncultured Chloroflexia bacterium | reverse complement strand
AAAGGAGCTGCGGGGCGAGCCCCTGACCAGCGAGGAGCAGGAGCTGATCCGCTACATCGGCGGCGACCTGGAGCACCTGACCATGGCGGCGGCCGACTCTGACTCCGAAGACCCCTTCGCCCAGAAGTACATGGACGAAGACCCGCAGGCTGCCCTGGTGGCTGACGTCGCCACAAACCCGGGCGCGCAGCCAGAGCCGCTCGTGCTCGAAGAAGCCGTCGGCCGCGTCTTCCCGATCTACGTCGTGGTGCCGGTGGTAAAAGAAGACGGTGAAGTCATGCTCCAGGTGACCAAGGGCGCGGTCTTTTCCCAGTACGAGTTCGAATGGCCGGCTTCCGACCGCCTGACCGACGAAAAGTGGCAGCAAATGCTCGAAGAGGGCAAGCAGCCGCCCCTGTCGAACTGGAACGCCAGCTTCCTGACCCTCGAAGGCGAATATGCCGACCTGAGCGAGCGCCATCTTCCAGTTCCAGCAGGGCGTGACCTACCTCTTCTGGGACACCGAATATGCCGTACAACAACGGCCTGATCGGTGCCTACGAAATCTTCCGCCCGGAGATCGAAGCTCTGTACGCAGAATAATCAATACATCGCCCACCAACTGGTCAGCTCGAATGTGCGTTCAGCCGATCTCCAATCCGAGAACATGGCGGTGCTGACCGTGCGCGAAACCTGGCAGGATAAGCTGTACGAGTACGACGGCGATTATCCGAATTACGATGAGCCGGTGCTGAGCGAGCGCGGCCCTTACAGCCTGGACGCGACCTACACCGTCGAGTTTAAGGACGGTTACTGGCAGGTGACCCAGGTCGTCTATGCCAACCAGGCTCCCGACTGGGAGTAGCTGTTTTCCAACCCACCACGCAGAGCATTACCCGCCTGGTGGGTTGGATTCGCCTCTTCGCCGTTATCGCCGTTTTCCTCCTGAGCGCGGCCTGCGGGCGGGCCTCCGGTCAGGCACCTCCGGACCTGTCTGGTTATCCCTGGCTGTATCTTCGCGACGGCCAGCCACTACAGGAAGATGAACCTGCTGTAGAGCTTCTGGCCGTTGGCGACCTGATGCTGGGCCGCGATGGCGAGGGTCTCGAAGATGCTTTTGCCAGCAGCACCTCCTGGCTCAGCCAGGCCGACCTGGTCATGGGCAACCTGGAAGGAGTCGTCGGCGAATTCTACTGGCGAGGCGACCTCTGGCAGAGGCCATCTACCTGGTCATTCCCCCTTCAGCCATCGAGCAGGTCAGCCAGGCAGGCTTCGACTTGCTGGGACTGGCCAACAACCACGCCCTCGACGAGGGCAGCGCCGGCCTCCAACGGACTGTCGAAAGCCTGCAGCGATTCGAACTGCTTCCCCTGGGAGTCTTTCGTTCCGGCGACCCCACCGTTTCCTATCAAATCTACGAGCTGGATGATCAGCGCCTGGCATTCCTGGCGGTCAATGCTGTCTCATCGCCAGATTCTGCCAATGAGGCTTCCCAGACGGTAAAACCAGGCGAATTACAGACCCTTTCTTGGGACCCGCAATGAATCCCGGAGCAGGTGCGACTTGCCCGCCAGAACGCCGACGCCGTCATCGTTTCGATCCACTGGGGCTACGAATACCAGGGCCGCCACGATCCGGCCCAGGAAGCGATCGCCCGTTCGCTGGTGGAGGCTGGCGCTGACCTGGTGATCGGCCACCACCCGCACACGGTCCAAGGAACGCAGCTTTTCATGCAGCCTGGTGACAGCCGCCCGGCTTTCGTAGCTTACAGCCTGGGCAACTTCGTCTCCGACCAGCTTCTACCTGAAACGCGCCAGGGGCTGGCGCTGCGCATCTGGTTCGACCAGGACGGACTGCGCGCCGTCCAGGCGCTGCCAGTCGAAGCAGGTCCCCGGCCTCACCTGCTTTCGCCGGAGTCTGCCGGTGAAATGCTGTCTGGCCTGGCGCCGCAGCTCCCAACCCTGGCAGTAACCTGTAGTGGCGTCGATTGCACGGCTGCCCCCTCTTCCCAACCACCTGTGGACGGCATCTTCAGTTCCGGCAGCATTGACCTGACCGGCGACGGCGAGGACGAGATCATCCGCTTGAAAGATCATTCCGTTACCATCTTCCAGGGCGATGAACCTGCCTGGCAGAGCCCGCCGGAGTGGCAGGTGCTCGACGTGGCGCTGGGCGATCCCAATGACGACGGGCGTTTCGAAGCCCTGCTCGCCCTGGAAAAGCCCGACGATACGGGTATTATCCGCAGCCACCCCTTCATCATCGGCTACCGTGGCGGCATCTACCGCCAGGTCTGGGGCGGCTCCGCCGTCAGCGAGAACATCCGCGAGGTCGAGTTGGTCGACATCACCGGCGACGGCATCCAGGACCTGCTCGTACTGGACCAAGCGCCGGGGCAAGAATTGCAGACCGCAGGCCTCTGGGAGTGGAACGGCTGGGGCTTCAGCCTGTCCTGGAGAAGCCAGCCGGGCCGCTACAGCAACCTGGGACTGCCAGTAGTTGCAAGTGTGGATTCCGGATTTCAGGTCTCATTCGTCCCATGAAAATCCCCATCGATGGCTTCGTCTTCGACCTCGACGGCACCCTCTACCTGGGCGAACACGCCCTGCCGGGCGCCGTCGAAACCCTGACCGAGCTGCGCCGCCGCGGCAAGCATGTGGTCTTTATCAGCAACAAGCCGCTCGAGCCCGGCCGTACCTACGCCGAGAAACTCACCCGCCTGGGCATCTCGGCCACCTCTGACCAGGTGATCACCTCGGCGCGCGTCCTCGGCCAGGCGCTGGCAGTCGATTTTCCCGGCCTGCGCTGCTACGTGGTCGGCGAAGAGTCCCTGAAAACCGAGCTGCGCGGTTATGGAATCCAGGTCGATCCCCGAAACGGCGCAGGACCCCTTTGAGGTCATCGACCCCGCTGGCATCGACGCCGTCATCGTCGCCTTCGACCGTACCCTCGACTACCTCAAGTTGAACACCACTTACCAGGCACTCGTCCATGGGGCGCGCTTCTTCGCCACCAACGCCGACCGCACCTGCCCCATGCCCGGTGGCGCCATCCCCGACGCCGGTGCGACCCTGGCCGCCCTCGAGCACATGACCGGCCGCAGGCCCGAGCTGGTCGGCGGCAAGCCCTCGCCCCTGATGCTGCGCATTGCCACCGAAATCCTGCAGCTCCCGCCGGAACGCTGCCTGCTGGCGGGCGATCGCCTCGAGACGGACATGCGCATGGCGCAGGAAGCCGGTTTCACCAGCGCCCTGGTGCTGACCGGCGTGACCCGCCGTGAGCACCTGGCAGTCCTCCCACAGCCGCCCGATCTGGTGCTCGAAACCATCGACGAGCTGCTGGACTTCGTTGAGTAATGGATCAACCAGTCCGCGCGGCTTAGCTGTACTTTATGATCCTGCACATTCACTGCCCGCTGGGTACTCACTGCGCTTTCGCAGTGTACTCACTGCCCGCTGTGCACTCACTACGCCGGAATGTAATCGCTACGCCGGAGCGTACTCACTCCGCCGGAGCGTACTCGCTCCGCAGCATCCCATACACCCTTTCGGTGCTGAAGCTGCCGTCCGGGTTGCGCCGGTTATCACGTAGCCTGGCTTCCAGTTTAAAACCACAGCGCTCTGCAACCCGCCAGCTGCGCACATTGGCGTCATCGCAATGGAGGCTGATCCGGTGCGCCTGGAAATACGTAAAAATGAAATCCAACGCGGCCTGGACGGCTTCGCTGACGTAACCCTGCCCCTCGTGGGCGGCGTCGGCGATGTAGCCGATCACGAACTCGGGTGTGTCCCAATCCACCGGGCCGATGTAGACCTGGGCGGCGAACTCCCCGCTGCCGTGTTCAAAAGCCCCCAGGAAGAAATACTCCCGCGACTGCCAGGCTGCATGCATCTCGCGCACCACGATCTCCGCTCTCTCAGGAGTATCGATAGACATCAGTGAATTTCCCGCCTCGAAGCGCTGCAGGTGTTGGCGGTTCTTCTGGGCGACCGCGTGGTACATCGGGCCGTCGCCGGGCCGGTAGCTGCGCAGCAGCAGGCGCGCGGTTTCGATCTGTTCCGGGAGTTCGAGCAGTAATTTATGCGTCATGCAGACTCCTTGCCAGCATCCAGGCTCAGCCGGTAGCGCAGAAGCTCGATCCCAAAGTACACCTTGCGGTCGACATACATCATCCCGCACTTGGCGATGACGCGCTGCGAGGCCAGGTTCTCGGGATGTACCAGGGCGATGACTTCCGGAAAATGAAACTTCTCAAAGCCAAACTTCAACGACGCCTGGGCGGCTTCGGACGCAAACCCGCGTCCCCAGAACGGCCGGTCCAGCAGGAAGCCGACCTCGGTCTCGCCGGTTTCGGGCAGGAACTGCAAGCCTGCCCAGCCGATCATCTCTAACCTGTCCTGGCGCCAGCACGGCCCAGTTGCCGTAGCCGTGCTGCTCCCAGTGAGCCTGCTGCAGCAAAAGGTTACGTTCGACGCGTTCCAGCAGCGGCGGCTGCGGGTTGGGAAAATAGCGCAAGACCCCGTCGACCTGGTAAATCCGGTGCAGCGTCGCTGCATCGCCGGGTTGCAGCGGGCGCAGGGTTAAATTTTTGGTTGTGAGGGTTGGAATAAGCATGGCCTCGATCTTATCACGTCTTAAGTCTCATGGCTGGCGAATGATCTCGCCGTTGTGAATCACCCAGGCCAGTTCAGCCAGAGCATGGATGTCCTGCAGCGGGTCGCCGCGCACCACCAGCAGGTCGGCGATCTTCCCGGCTTCGACCGTTCCCAGCTCGTTTTCCAGGTTACTGACAAAAGCAGCGTTCGTTCACCAGGGCCAGCACCTCACCAGCCGGAACTGCTTTGGTCTGACAGCCACCCAGCACAAACCCGGCCAGCAAAAGGATAAACACCAGGATTTTGCATTGCGATACCCTCGAACAGGTCTCTTTGCGCCTTGGCGACTTTGCGTTAAAATTTCTGGCATATATACCATACAACCATCATCTTCATTTCGTTGCACCGACCAGACATCAAATGTTCCCCTCCCCACAATCCGAAAACGCCCAGCTTGCCCTCGACACCATCCTGCAAAAGCCCACCTGCGGCATCCCAAGCTGGCTCCTGAACGTCATGGAGCACTCGCTGATCGAGCGCCTGGCAGGCAGCCAGCCCGGTTCGTACCGCAGCGATCCCGACTCCGTCTACCTGGCCATGCAGCGCCGCATCGGCACCTGCCTGCTCGACCAGTACCTGGCGGAAAATCCCCTGACCATGGGCGACTACGGCTACGAGTCGACCACTGCCCGCACCGCCACCACCGGCGCCGAGTGCGTCCTGCTGGACGGGATGGAGATCGATTCAGCCGAAGCGGTCGTCGAGCACCTCGAGCGCTTCGAGTTCCCGCGCCTGCGCCAGGCGATCCAGGATTGGGACGAGGCAGCCCGGGTCTATGAGATCATCCGCGGCGAAATAATCCTGCAGGAGAAGCTCGGACCGCAGATCCTCAAGAGCGGTTACGGTTATGTCAGCTTCCCAGTTCTCGCCTATACGCAGTACGGTTATGTCCCTTATTTTCAAGCCTATGCGCTCTATCCTGAGGTGCTTGAAAGACACTTCTCCCTGCAGGCGGACCTGGCGCTGCTCAACAACCGGGCGGCAGCCCGGGCTGTCCTCCAGGCCGCCCTGCCACCACTTTATCGCCTGGACCACGACATGGCCGACTCGCGCGGCACCCTGGTCAGCCTGAAATCCCTGGAGAGGCTGTGGTTTCCGCATTTTACCCGCTGCCTGCAGCCGTTGTTGGAGACTCCGCTGCGCCTGATCTGGCACTGCGACGGCAACCTGATGGGCATGGTGCCGCTCCTGTTGGAGGCCGGGCTGCACGGGTTCCAGGGCTTTCAATATGAAGACGGTATGGATTATGTGCGCATCTGCAGGATGAAAAATCGCCGCGGTGACCCCTTGATCATCATCGGTGGCTGCTCCGTAACCCGCACACTGCCCTTCGGTTCACCGCAGGATGTGAGGAATGAGCTGCGCTGGCTGGTGGAAAATGGGCCTGCAACCGGGCTTTTCCTGGGCGGTTCCAGCTCGATCCCACCGGGCACATCCTGGGAAAACATCCGGACTCTTGTAGAGGGCCTGGCGTATTACCGGACTCAGCGCCTCTGAAGCTCGAAGCCCAGGCCTTCCATCCCTGGTGTCACTTTCATACGCGGCTGCAACTCACTAAGGGCCTGCTCGATCATGGCATCGATCTGCGCATCGCCGTGCCAGGGATCGTGGTGAAAAGGCACGAACTCCTTGACTTCACAGAGCTGGGCAAACTGCATGGCCTGCTGAATGCTGCTGTGACCGTACCCATAACGTTTTACGTATTCTTCGCGGGTAAATTGGGAATCATGGATCAGCAAATCGGAACCCTCAGCCAGCACATACCCCGAGGTCCATTCCTTGCTGGCCGGGTAGTGGATCACACCAAGCGCCGGCTCATGATCGGGCATGTAGGTGACGGTAACCCCGTCTTCCTGGATGCGGTAGCCCACCGTCGGGTTCGGATGCAGGATCAGCTCAGCCTTGATCCGGAACTCGCCAATTTCCACCGGATCGATTGGCAGCTCGTGAAATTGCAGGTTGGATTGGACTTCACCCAACCGCAGCGGAAAGAGCGGCGGCGACAGGTAGCGGTGGATGCGCTTTTCAAGCGTCAGGGTGGTGCTGGCGGGTCCCCAGATGTGCACTTCTAATCCCGGCGTCAGCAAGGGTGGAAAAAACGGCAGCCCTACCACATGGTCCATGTGCAGGTGAGTCAGCAGGATGTGAAACTGGCGGGTTTCCTGGGGAATGAGCTGGGCAGCCGGGCGAATCCCAGAACCGGCATCCAGAATGATAGACGTGGAGTCCGATCCTTGAATCAAGACACAAGAGGTATTCCCACCGTACCGCACCGTGTTCGGACCCGGTGAAGCCAGCGAGCCGCGCGTCCCGCACAGGGTTACTTTCATTCCTGGACCTCCCAGAAGAGAGCCATCGCCCCCAGGAAGCGCTGGGACTGGTTGACCAGGGGAAATGCTGTGACGTCAATTTGCCGCAGCTTTTGATCCAGGCCTTCGATCCAAAACCTGCGGTGCGCCGGGAGCCTTTTCGTGGTGGCAATCACCAGGGGCAGATCATCCGGCTTCAGCGTGTGCCCATGGACATCGACGGGTTTGAAGATCGTGGCCCATTGGCTGGCAGGCATCACTCCGGTCTCGTCAAAGCGCGTACCAAGAATCACTTCGGCAGGCTCGTTGTAAAAAAGCAGGTTGCCAGCCGGATCCACAATAAAAATTGGCATGGCGAGGTGTTCGGCCAGCTGCCGTGCCAGGATGATTTCGAGCTCTCTTTGCGACATGGGCTTCACCAGTCCTTTATCGGACAATTTAGACAGGATTATTCTGAAATAATACCCTAATTCTGCCGATAATGCAACATTAAGAAAACCAAACGAATTTTACACTCAGCCAGGTGGAATGGATCGGTATTCCTGGTCAATCCGCTCACGTAAAATCATTTTAATAAAGGATTGGTAAGGTACATCCCGTTCATTTGCTAGCTGTTTCAACTCGTTCAACATCGCTTCAGGTAGTCGAATCGAAATTGTCCGGGTCGATAGTTTTAGATTTGGAAAACCAGTGCGTTGGGCCTGGTTCCAATCTAAGTACTGGGTGGAGTCCTGTTCAGCCCAAAATTGGCGTTCTTCATCTTCATTTTCAAAATCAGGCACAGGCTTTTTCATAAATATCTCTCTCTTTCCGGTTCATATCACGAGCTGAAATTACCCGGATTTTATGCTCTCGCTCCGTGAATACGATGAATAGATATCTCCCATCATTCGATTGTCCCAAGACATAAAACCTGCTTTCGTTGATCGAATGCCGGATATCATCCTGGATGATCAATGGAAGGTTAAAAAAAACCTCTTCACATTCACCTGAAGAGACCACGTGCCGGTCCCAATTTTTATCTCGGTTGCCAGCTTCCCAGTCAAATCCAATGAGATCGCTAAAATCGATCACTTCTGTATATTACTGTAATATACAACCTTCGTCAAGGTAATTGATGTTATAAGATAACAAGATACCCGTATTGACTACCCTTGGCTTATGGCTCGATCATCACCTTGATCGAAACCTTTGCTTCTCGCACAAGTTCCAGGGCTTCCGCATAGCGGCTCATCGGGAAGGTGTGCGTGACGATTTCGTCGGCTGGCACCTGGTTTTTCAGTAACATCTCCATTGCCAGGGGGTAACAGTAGGGTCCCAGGTGAGAGCCGCGGATGTCCAGTTCCTTGGTATCGCCGATGATCGTCCAATCGACGCTGACCAATTCACGCATCACGCTAAACTCCACAAAAGTGCCCAGGCGGCGGATCATGCGCAACCCCTGGGTCACCCCGCTGGGCTGCCCGGTGGCTTCGATGTAGATATCGCAGCCGTAATTATCAGTCAGCTTGCGCACCTCAGCGACCACATCCACCTCATCCGGGTTCATCACCAGGTCGGCCCCGGCATGTTTGGCCACTTCCAGCCGGTTCAGCCGCAGGTCCAGGGCAATCAGCAGGCCAGGATTCTTCAAGCGGGCAGCCGCCACCATCCCCAAGCCCAGCGGTCCGCAGCCCGCGACGACCACCACGTCCCCCAGCTCGATTTTCGCCCTCTGAACAGCGTGGATGGAGCACGCCAGCGGCTCGATGTACACCGCCTGAGATGTGCTCAGCGCCTCCGGCACCTTATAATTGATGGCGTCTGCCGGAAACTTCATGTATTCGGCCATTGCCCCGGGAGTGCGCTGGCGAAAGCCGTAAACATCATGCTTGCGATCGCACATCCAATACTGGCCTCTCTTGCAGAAACGGCACTCCCAGCATGGCACGATCTGCTCCGAGATAGCCAGGTCGCCCACCTGCAGCCCGTACTTCTCGGCCGCGCCCTCGCCCAGGTCAACCACCCGGCCGACGAACTCGTGCCCGGGAATGACCGGCGGTTGGCAGTAGCCCTCGCGATCGGCATCGCCCCAAAAAAGCGGGGCACCAGTGAAGCACTTGATGTCGCTGGCGCACACCCCAACACCCAGCACGCGCGCCAGCACCTCGCCCTTGCCAACCTGCGGCACCGGTTTTTCTTCCAGCCGGTAATCTTCAGGACCGTAGCAGACGACAGCCTGCATGGTTTTTGGTAACGTTTGCGGCATGATGTCTCCTTTTAGTTTTCGACCAGCGCCTGGTAAACGAGCTGGTGGAATTGCTTATTAATCGGGTAGTAGTCGTTCAGGTCAAACTGGGTCATGAAAATGCCAAACAGGGATTCTTTGGGATCAATCCAGAAATACGTGCTGAAAGCGCCCCCCCAGGTAAACTCACCCGGGTTGCCGTAGATGCCGGCGGCTGAGGGGTTCAACAGCACCGAAGTCCCCAGGCTGTAGCCGAGACCGCCTTTGGCCTCGGGCGCTCCTTTGTTATAGTCAGCCATGGCCTGCTCGGAAGCCCAGTTCATGCTGAACATCGCCGCGCTGCTTGGGCTGAGCAGGCAGACGCCATCCAGCTCCCCACGGTTTGCCAGCATCCCGGCAAAACGGGCATAATCATCCATCGTCGAGTACAATCCGCCCCCGCCCCAAAGGATCAGCGGCAGCGGGTTTGGCACATCACGCCGCCGCAGCTCTCCGCTGTCCTCATCTCGCGTGTACAACACCGCCAATCGCTCCATCTTGGAATCGGGCAGGACAAAGCTGGTATCGACCATCCCCAGTGGTTCGAAGATTCGCTCATGCATGAAATCCGGGTATGGCTTGCCCGAAATTAATTCCACCAGTAACGCCAGTACGTCCAGGTTCAACCCGTAGCGCCAGCTCGTGCCCGGGTGGAACGCGAGGGGGAGGCTTGACAGGGAATCGATGCACTCTTGCAGGGCGTAGCAAGCCTCGAAAGGGTTGAAATAAGTGGCCAGTTTCTCAAGGTAAATTTGGTCAACTGCGTCGTTTGGATCGAAGGTATAGCTTAGTCCCGAAGTATGCGTAAGTAAGTGGCGGAAGGTGATCGGAAATGCTGCGTCTTCGAGCTCAGGTGTGCCATCTGGCTGTTTCCCTTTAAACACCTTCATCTCCTTGAAAGACGGTAAGAAACGTGAAATGGGCGTATTAAGGTCAAAAGCCCCCTCTTCATACAGCATCAGCGCAGCCAGCGCCGTCAAGGGCTTGGTCATCGACATAATGCGGAAGATCGCCTCGGGCTGCAGCGCCATCTGGGTTTCCAGGTCCTGCCAGCCACACTGATCCCGGAAAACGGTCGTACCGCCGCGGTTGACCAGCACGCTGGCGCACGGCAGCTCCCCACGAGCCACGTATCCCTGCATCCAGGCGCGCAAACGTTCCAGGCGTTGGATTGAAAATCCGGATCGGGTCAAATCCACGGTAACCTCCAAATTTTATGAGAATAATGCGGTTACCGGAATTGTACTCCCAATTCCCAGGGAAAGTCGTTTAAATTTAAGGCCTGGCTACAATCAGCGTGTAATACCCGCCATACGGGCTGCCTTTCAAGTAAACATAGGCGATCCCGACCTGGCTAACATCCGGGTTCAGGATGTTGTTCCGGTGCACCTGGCTGTTCATCCACCAGTTATATGCCCCCTGTGGGCTGCCACCGAAAGCTGGGTCGCCAACGTAGATATTCTCGCGCGCCGAGGCGCTGTTGGCATACCCCTGCGCAGTCACCCGGTCGTACCAGGTCGAGCCATCGGAGCCATCGTGGTCAACGAAGCCTGCACAGGCCATGTCCCGGCTGTGCACCAGGGCGGCTGAGCTGAGTTTTGATGACATCTCCAGGAATGACAGGCCATTGTCCGTCCGTGCCGTATTGACATACCCCAGGATCTCACCCGCCGCCGCCGCATTCTCCTGCGCTGAACAGCCCGAAGCTCCACCGCTGCCCCCACCTCCGCTGGTACTCACACCAGGATTAGCGATGGAGACCGTTGCTCCCTTCCCTGAAGGGTTTGAAGCGACCGGTGCAGGAAAGCTGTCAACCTGGATCTGCGCCCAGACCATTCCCGTCGCCGGGACTCCGATCCCAAAGCGCTCCCCTGCTGCGTTTTGAAATATCCAGTTGCCTGTCTGCAAGCCGGTTCGCTGCGGCGCAGTCAGCTCCAGGCTAATTTCGATGGTCTCTCCGGGAGCTGCTGACGGCAGTGGGCTGTTCAGGGGACCGTTCAGCATATCACCCTGGGCAAAAACCAGCGTATACCCGTTCCAGGTGCAGGTTCCGCTGTTTTTCACCTGCCAGGTCTTCGTGAACGTGGCGCCCGGATCGAAAAATGTCCCATCCGGAACCGTGACGTCTTTGATGAATACCGCCTGTTCCTCACAGTCAGGGTCCTGGGTTGGAATGGGCTGCGCGGCAGGACCAGGCTCAGTCGCGGCGCTAGTATCTGCCGAACTTCCAGGGCTGGACAGATCACTGCCAGTCTGGACCTCTTCAGCTTCGGAAGCCAACGCCTCAGCAGGCGTCGGGGTAGGTTCCAGGGCAGGTTCCGAAGTGACTTCAAGCTGGGCTTGCTGAGCAGCCTCCTCAACCGGGGTCGCTGTCGGTTCAGTCGCGGCAGTTGCCTCCGTCTGTTCCGCATTTACAGAAACTGGCAGTGTGTCAGGGGCAGACGGCTGGCAGCTTGCAAGGGCAATCAGGCTGATGAAACCAAATAAGATGAATAAATACCGGTACATAAAAAAACCTCCAGCAAGCGCGCGGGGTACGCTTGTGAAGGCCAATTATACACCAAAACAAGATATATTACATCTTAATTATCTATTATTAAGGCGTAAAAATGTCCAATTTGCCAGGCAGAACCTCGTACACGATCCTTGTCAGCGCCTCCGAACGCAGCTCTCCATCCACCTGGATCGGCGTCGCCGGACTCACCTCGATCTCCAGGCGGGTCGCGTGCTCCTGGTGGATGGCCGGATCGTTGACAAAGCTGCCATTGATCGTGCGCGGCAGCAGCGCCAGCATTTTACGCCGGTTTTTGGCAAAACCGTAGACAAAGGTTAGCCTGCCATCCGCCGGATCCGCGGCTGGCGCCATGCGGAACAGCCCACCCGTGACCGGGCAGTTGCCGACCGAGACCAGGCTCAGCGGCCCTATGTAGCTGCCGCCATCCCAGGTAAGTTGCGCCTCCCAGCGCGGCCCGTCGTAAATAGCGCGCAGCGCCGCCACCAGGTAGCGGAACACCCCCTTGAGCCGGACCATGCGGATGTTGTACAACGTCACCACCGGCTCGAGCCCGATCGCCGAGTTGTTGTCGAAGACCCATTCGTTTGCCCGGATCAGGTCGATGCGCCGCGTTTTTCCAGCGGCAATCGCCCTGGCAGCCTGCTTCAAATCCAGGGGCAATCCCAGGTTCACCGCCAGGTCGTTAGCAGTACCCATCGGCATGACTCCCAACGGTCCCAGCACCCCTTCAGGCTGCGCGCGCTGCATGCCGTTGACCACCTCGCTGATCCCCCCGTCGCCGCCAGCAGCGATAATGGGCGAATACCCCTTGCGGACAGCCTCCTCGCCCAGGCGGATCCCATCGTTCGGCCCCTGCATCTCATAAAAGTCGAAGGGGATGCCCGCCTCTTTCAGGGCAGCTTCGGCTTCGGGCCAGCGCTGGCGGGCTTTCCAGCGGGCTGAATAAGGATTTAGAATCACACAGGCGGGCATGGACGCTCCTTCAAGCAGGAATGGTCAGATTATAACATCCAGAAATATTTGAACCACCAAGATCACTAAGGACGCACGAAGGTACACAAAGAAAGTAAAAACTTCGTGACTCTTTGTGCAAGCTTTGGGCTCTTTGTGTTTTAAGGTTTTAAGTTCCAACCATTAATTACCCCATCTAGATGTAAAATAGTCTGGGGGAAAAAGAACCACTAAATCTGGAAGAAAGGACCTCGCATGCAGCCTCAACATTTCCCATACGCCCGCTTCAAGCACTTTCAGGCTGAAAAAGAAGCCGCCCTTTTACAGTTTTTCAAATCCCAGGGACCATTTACCGACGTCCCAGTCGTCGTCCAGCCACCCATCGACATCTGGGGAAACGTCTCCTCCGACCGGGTGCAGTCGCTCGAGCGCCAGCTCGAAGCCTTCATGGTCGCCATGCAGTTCCAATCCGACTTTGCTTTCACCTACCTGGAACCCTGGCACGGCGTCGGCGTCTTCGCCAACATCTTCGGTTGCAAGGTTAACTGGAACGACTTCGACGCCCCTCAAACACTGCCTATCTACCATTCCATTGATGATGTCGCCGGGCTCGAGCACCCGGACATCCTCCAGGCAGAGCTGCCGCAGATGATCCTGGAGACCATCCGCTACTACCGTTCGGTCACGAACGACCAGCTCGACATTGTCCTGACTGATACCCAGTCGCCCAACGACAGCGCCAGTTTGATCCTGGACACCAGCGAATTCTTCGCCTGCAGCCTCTCCGATATGCCTCGCCTGGCACCCTTCATGGATTTGCTGACGCAGGTGATGATCGAATTCTCAGAGATGCAACTCACCGCCATGGGGCCGACCGCCGCCCATCCCGGGCACATCATGCTCTCCTCGTCCAGCCTGCCGGGAATTTCCGTCTCGGATGACAACATGGCCGTCATCTCCAGGAAATCCTATGAAAACTCAGCCCTGCCCTACAACAGCCGCCTGGGCACTCACTTTGACGGCATTGCCTTGCACACTTGCGGCGATTTCTCACAGAATTTCGCCCCACTCAAGCAGGTCCAGAACCTGATGCTCGTAGACTGCGCCCTCGACGGCGTCGATCCAACCCCAAACAAACCACACAAGCTGGCTGAAGCCTTCGCTGGGACGGGCATCCCCCTTAAAGTGCGTATCGGCGCCGGTCCGGAGTTCTGGCAGGGACTTCCGGAGCTGCTGCGTCCCGACCTGAAGCTGATCCTGCAGATCGCCTCCGACGGCGACGTCCAGAAGAGCAATGAGCTGTACCACGAATTAAAAGCGCTCTGCCGTCAAATCCTCGCACAAAAATAACCAGGAGAAATTGATGAACAATCGAGAGCGCGCCCAGGCGATCCTGAACTACCAGTCCTACGACCGCATGCCGGTCGTCCATTTCGGCTTTTGGGACGAAACTCTCGCCCTGTGGGCTGAACAGGGGCACATCACCCCCGAGGAAGCCCAGACCTGGGGCGACGGCAATGCCTCTGATGACGCTATCGGCCGGCGCCTGGGCTTTGACTTCAACTGGTACCACACCTTCGGCGCCCATTATGACCTCGACCCGTACTTCGAGCGCCAGGTGCTCGAGGTTCTGCCTGACGGCACACGCAAAATCTTCAGCCGGGACGGCGTGGTCATCCTGGAGAAAGACGATGCCACCGGCATCCCCACCGAGATCGACCACCATTTCAAGGGGCGTAAAGAATGGGAAGAGGATTACAAACCGCGCCTGCAGTGGTCGGAGAGACGCCTGGCATTCCTGCCGGAGCAGCTCGAGTTTGTTCGCAAGGGCGAATGGGAAACCCCGTTAGGCCTGATGTGCGGCAGCCTCTACGGGCGCATCCGCGATTGGACCGGGATGATCAACCTCTCCTACCTGCAGGCGGACGATCCCGGCCTCTTCTCCGAGATGATCGACACAGTCGGCGAGTTGTGCTTCACGAGCACCCAGCAGACTCTCGAGGTCGCCGGAAACGTCTTCGATTTCGGTCACTTCTGGGAGGACATCTGCTACCGCGCCGGGCCGCTGGTCAACCCGCGCGTCTTCCGCAGCAAGGTCGGCCCGCATTACCGGCGCCTCACCGACCTGCTGCACAGCCGCGGCATCAACCTGGTCTCGGTGGACTGCGACGGCAAAATCGATGACCTGGTGCCGATCTGGCTCGAAAACGGCGTCAACGTCATGTTCCCGATCGAGGTTGGCACCTGGAACGCCAGTATCGCCCCCTGGCGCGCCAATTATGGTCCGGAAGTGCGCGGCGTCGGCGGTGTCGACAAGAAGGTTTTTGCTTACGACTACGCCGCCATCGACGCCGAGGTCGAACGGCAGAAGGCGCTGGTCGACCTCGGCGGGTACATCCCTTGTCCTGACCACCGTCTGCCTCCCAACTCCACTTGGGAGAATGTGCAATATTACTGCGAGCGCATGCACCGGGTGTTCGGTTAACCATGGACAATCCCAGCATTTTCTACCAGCCGGCAGACGGGGTGGCAGCCGATTTCATTCCCTTTTATTGGGAAGGCGTCTACCACCTCTTCTACTTGAAAGACTACCGCGATCCTGAAACACACGGCGAGGGCACCCCCTGGTTCCACCTGGCGACCCGCGACTTCGTCCACTTCGAGGATTGGGGTGAAGCCCTGCCGCGCGGCAGGATGGACGAACCTGACCTGTACGTTTTCACCGGAAGCGTGATCCACGGTCACGATGGGTATTTCCACATCTTTTACACCGGGCACAATCCCCTTCTCCAGGCGCAAGGCCAGCCGGTGCAGCTCGTCATGCACGCCAGCAGCCCGGACCTGTGCACCTGGCAGAAGGACCCGGATTTCCGCTTCAAAGCGCCGGTAACCAGTGGCTACGAGCCCGATGACTGGCGCGATCCATTCGTCTTCTGGAACCCGCAGGCCGGCGAATACTGGATGCTGCTGGCAGCGCGCCTGGCGAAAGGGCCTTCGCGCCACCGCGGACTGACCGCCCTGGCCGCCTCCCGAGACCTGCTCAATTGGGAAGTGCGCTCACCCTTCTGGTCACCGGGGCTGTACTACACCCACGAGTGCCCCGACCTGTTCAAAATCGGTGGCTGGTGGTACCTGCTATACTCCACCTTCAGCGAGCGCTGCGTCACCCACTACCGCATGAGCCGCAGCCTGGAGGGCCCCTGGCTGGCGCCCGCCGACGACCAGCTCGACGGCCGGGCTTTTTATGCTGCCAAGTCCGCCGGGCTGCGCCTGCTGCAGGAACCAGATGAGCCGCGTTACCTCTTCGGCTGGCTGCCCACTCGCAGTGGTAAAAAGGACGATGGCGATTGGAACTGGGGCGGTAACCTGGTGGTACACGAACTGCGCCAAAAGCCCGACGGCAGCCTGTGCGTAATCGTCCCCGAGACGGTACGTGAGCAGTTTACACATGTCCGGTCCCTGCAGCCCGCCCCGATCAATGGAACCTGGCAGGCTACTGGCAGCGGCTTTTTCAGCAATTCCACCGGCCGCTTCTCGGCGCTCCTGCTCTGCGAGCCGCCGGATGAATGCCGCATCGACCTTTCGATCACCTGCACCCCGGGCACGGCCTCGGCCGGGCTGCTCCTGCGCGCCGATCCTGGACTGGAAAGCTACTACCAGGTTCGTTTAGAGCCTTCACGCCAGCGGCTGGTCGTCGACCGCTGGCCGCGGCAGGGTGACCAACCTTTCATGCTCGAGCGTCCGCTTGCGCAGCAAGCAGGCCAGCCCACCCACCTGAGCCTGTACATCAGCGGTTCCTGCCTGGTCATCTACGCGAATGACACCACCGCCCTCTCCTGCCGGATGTACGACCATCCCACCGGTCGCCTCGGCCTGTTCGCCTGCGAAGGCAGCGTTTCATTCGAAGGGATTTGTCTGTTTTCTAGATCTGTGCAGGAGTGAATATTTTTCTTTTCCATTCGTGTCATTCGAACATTCGTGTTATACGTAATTGAAATTTTTAATATCCTAAGGAGTAAAAATGAAACTGCGTGACATCGTTCTCGAATCCCTGCACCACCATTCCGTACCCCAGGTGCCCTACACCCTCTACTTTGAGGACGACACCGACCTGCGCCTCGACGAATACTACGGCAGCAAAGCCTGGCGCCAGCGCCTGCTTCCCTACATCGTCGGCGTCCAGGCAGTCGACACCGATCCGCACACCGTGATCGACGACGTGCGCAAGCGCGACGCCTACGGTGGCATCTGGCGCTTCGACCGCCGTCCCTGGCACCTCGAAAAGCCCGCCCTGGATAAACCCTCCTTCGAAGGCTTTGCGTTCCCCACCCCGGAGAATTTCAAGCGCCCTGGTCTCATCGAGCAGGCTCACCAGCGCATCGCTGAGAACCCAGATTCGTTCATCCTCGGCAACCTGGGCTGGGGGCTTTTCGAGCGCTCCTGGATCATGCGCGGCTTTGAAAACTTCATGGAAGACGTCACCCAGAACCCAGATTTTGTCGAAGACTCCCTCGACCGCATGACCGACCTGTACCTGCAGCTTGTGGACCTGACCTGCGAGCTGCCGGTGGACGGCATCCTTTTCGGCGACGATTGGGGCGAGCAGCGCGGCATCATCCTCGGACCTAAGCGATGGCGGCAGCTCCTCAAGCCACGCTGGGCGAAGATTTATGAGCGCGTCCACCAGCACGGGCGCATCGTCATGCACCACTCCTGCGGCTCCGTCGCCGACATTATGCCCGACATCATCGAGATCGGCATGGATGTGCTCGAGAGCGCCCAGCCTGAAGCCGCCGGGATGAACCCCTACGAGCTCAAGAAAAAATGGGGCGACAAAATTTCCTTCTGGGGCTGCCTTGGCAGCCAGAGCATCATCCCCTTCGGCACGCCCGAGCAGCTCAAAGCCGAAGTGCGCCGCCTGCGCAAGGAGATGAGCGTGAACGGCGGTTATATCCTGGCGCCAGCCAAGCCGCTTCAGCTCGAAACCCCGCTCGAAAACGCCATCGCCATGCTCGATGTCTTTACTGAGGTTTATTCAATCTAGCGCATGGAGTCCCGCCAGCGCGTCCTGAGTACCCTGCGCTTCGAGAAGACCGACCGCGCCCCCTTCGACCTGATGGAGGGCTGCGTCTGGCCCGAATTGCTCGAATACTACCGCCAGAACCACGGTCTCGAAACCGCCGACCAGGTGCTCGATTTCCTCGACCCGGACTGCCGCTGGACCTTCCTGGAGTACCTCGGCCCGCCAGCCGAAACCCCAGCCATGCAGCAGGCCGCCAGCTCCAAGGCGGTCGCTGTCGGTCCACTGGCGCACGCCAGCAGCCTCGCCGAGATCGAGGCCTATCCCTGGACCGATCCTGCCGTGCTTGGACCGGCCGATTACGCCCTCGCCCGCCGGCGCTGGCCCGATAAAGCCCTCGTCTTCTGCCCCGGCTGGATGCCGCTCTTCTGGACCGCCTGCGAGCTCTTCGGCATGCAGCCTGCGATGACCAAAATGCTGGACGAGCCCGAGATTTTCGAAGCCCTCATCCAAAGGCAACACGCCATGGTCATGGACATCCTCGAACGTGCAGCTCCGGCTGCCGGCCGGCACTGCGACCTGGCCTGGCTGGGCGACGACTTCGCCCACCAGCAGAACATGCTCATCAGTCCGGCCCTGTGGCGACGCTTCATCAAGCCCTACCTGGCAGAGCAGGTCAGCCTGCTGCGCCGCAATGGCATGCTCGTGCTCTTCCACTCCTGTGGCGCCGTGCGACCGGTGCTGCCCGACCTGGCGGAGATTGGCGTCAACGCCCTGCTGGTCTTCCAGACCACGGCGCGCGGCATGGATGCGACTTCAATCGCCCAGGAGTTCGGCGGCAGGCTGGCCTTCTACGGCGGGATCGACGTGCAGCACCTGCTTTCTTCCGGCACACCCCAGGAGGTCGAACAGGCCGTGCACGCCAACCTGCGAGCCTTCGCCGGCAGCGGCGGTTACATCGTCGCCAATTCCCATCACACCCTGGCCTCTATCCGCGGCGAGAACATCACCGCCATGTGCCAGGCAGTAAAAACCTTTAACACGAAAATCACCGAATGACACAAATTACACGAATAAAACCTTCCCGCACCATTCATCTCGTCTGCAACGCCCACATCGATCCCGTTTGGCAGTGGGAATGGGAGGAAGGCGTGGCTGCCGCCTTGAGTACCTTCCGCAGCGCCGCCGACCTCTGCGACGAGTTCGACTACATCTTCTGCCACAACGAAGCCCTCCTCTACCGCTGGGTAGAGGAGTTTGAGCCCGCCCTCTTCGAGCGCATCCAGAAGCTGGTCGCCGCCGGCAAGTGGCACATCATGGGCGGCTGGTACCTGCAGCCGGACTGCAACATGCCCTCCGGAGAATCGTTTGTACGACAGGTCCTGCTCGGAAAAACCTACTTTAAAGAAAAATTCGACGTCTCACCCACCACTGCCATCAACCTTGACCCTTTCGGCCATTCCCAGGGGCTGGTGCAGATCCTGGCGAAGTCCGGCTACGATTCCTACATCGTCTGCCGTCCTGACCCGGGGAACTGCCCCTTACCCGCCGAAAACTTTTGGTGGCAGGGCTTCGACGGCTCGCGATTATTGGTGTCGCGCGCCTGGGGGCATTACCTCTCCGCCCTGGGCAAGGCTCGCCAGAAAGTCGAAATTTACCTCGACGAACACCCCGACGAGCCCGTCTCCCTGGTGCTCTGGGGCGTTGGCAACCACGGCGGCGGGCCCTCGCGCCAGGACTTGCGTGACCTGGGTGAGCTGATTGATGGGACGGCTGATCCGGCCATCCTGCACTCCAACCCGGAAGCCTACTTCGCCGACTACCGCCTCAGGGTCCCCGAAATCCCCGTGCACGACGGCGACCTCAATCCCTGGGGCGTGGGCTGCTACACCTCCCAATCCCGTCTCAAGCACAAGCACCGCCTGCTGGAAAACGACCTCTACCTGGCCGAAAAAATGGTTGCCGCTGCCTGGGGCCAGGGACGGCTGGCTTACCCGCAGGCGGAGCTCCAGGAAGCCAGCCGTGACCTGGCGACTGGCCAGTTCCACGACATCCTGCCCGGATCGTCCATCCAACCGGTGGAAGAGATGGCCTTGCGCCTTTTCGACCACGGGCTGGAAATTGTCTCAAGGCTCAAGGCGCGTGCCTTCTTTGCCATGGCGTCCGGCCAGCCCAAGGCTGAGGACGGCGAGGTCCCGGTGCTCGTCTACAACCCGCACCCCTATCCCATCCAGGCGATCGTCGAGTGCGAGTTCATGCTTGCCGATCAGAACTGGGAGGACAGCTTCACGGTCGCCACGACTTACCACGATGGCCAGCCCCTGCCCAGCCAGGTCGAGCAGGAGCTGGGCAACGTCAACCTGGACTGGCGCAAACGCATCGTCTTTGCTGCGAAATTAGACCCGTCTCAAATGAACCGCTTCGATTGCCGCCTGGAGCGCCTCCCTGCCCGCCCCAAACCCGCCGTCCAGGTCGACGAAACGGCATTCGTCATCCGCAACAGCCAGATGCATGTCACCATCAACGCCCAGACCGGCCTGCTCGACAGCTACCAGGTCGATGGCCAGGAATACCTCCTGCCGGGCGCTTGCAAAGTCCTGGTGATCGCCGACTCGCCCGACCCCTGGGGCATGAACGTGCGCTCCTTCCGGGATGTCGAGGGCGCTTTCGAGCTGCTCTCGCCGCAAGAAAGCGCCCGCTTCGCCGGGGTAACCCAGCCGGAGCTGCCCCCCATGCGGGTGATCGAGGATGGCGCCGTGCGCACGGTGGTCGAAGCCCTCTTCGGCTACCGCGATTCGCGCCTGTGCCTGCGCTATAAGCTGCCCAAGAAGGGCGCCGAAATCGAGCTGGAGATCAGCGTGCACTGGACCGAGAAAGATCGCATGCTCAAGCTGGCCTTCCCGACCCCGTTCCAGGAAGGTAAGCCCTTTGGCCAGACCGCGTTCGGCGTAGCCAGCCTGCCCAACAACGGCGACGAAGCTGTCGCCCAAAAATGGTGCGCCATAACAAGCAATGGCGGCGCCATTATAAGCGATGGCGGCGGCGTAACAGACAATGGCGGCGGATACGCCATCAGCCTGATCAACGACCGCACCTATGGTCTGGACTTCCACAAGTGCGAGCTGCGCCTGAGCCTGCTGCGCTCCGCCGCTTACGCCGCTCATCCCATCCTCGATCGCCCGGTCATGCCCCAGGACCGCTACTCCCCGCGCCAGGACCAGGGCGAGCGCCTCTTCCGCTTCTGGCTGCAGGGCGGCGACGCTGGCGAACGCTTGAACTTGATCGACCGTGAAGCCCAGGTCCACAACGAAGCACCCATAGTGCTCTCTTTCTTCCCTGATGGCCAGGGAAGTCCTTTGCCTCCCTTCCTCACCCTCAGCGACCCGGTCATCACGGCCAGCGCCATCAAAAAAGCCGAGAACGGCGAAGACCTCGTGCTGCGCCTGTTCAACCCGTCTGCTCAGCGCCGCGCCTGCCTGGTCTCCTTCCCCGCCCACGGCCTGGACCTGGTCGCCGTCCTCGGCGATTATGAAGTCCAGACCCTGCGCCTGAACCTCAAAACCGGCGTCTGCACCCTGACCAACTTGCTCGAGCAAATCATTTAATAATTCGTGTCATTCGAATATTCGTGTAATTCGTGTTTGAAAACAATAGGAGTAGCTAATGGAGTATAGAATCCTCGGAAAAACCGGCATCGAAGTCAGCGAACTCGCCATGGGTGGGCTCTTCGTAGCCTCCTTCGCCGGCGACTTCGAGCGCGCCAAAGCCGCCGTCCGGCGCGCCCTCGACCTCGGCGTCAACTTCATCGACACCGCCCCCGGATACGCCGACAGCGAAGAGGTCCTCGGCAAGATTCTGGACGGCGTCAAGCTCCCCTTCATTCTCTCCACCAAGTTCGGCGGCAGGCCGCAGCCCTTCCTGCCCCAGGACAAAGCCTGCCTGATGGCCTCGCTCCGGGAAAGCCTGCGCCTGCTCAAGCGCGAGACCATCGACATCCTCATCATCCACGAGCCCGACCGCCCCGGACAGTACGACTGGTGGAGCGACATCGAGAATGTCCAGGGGCCGGTGCTGGAGGTGCTGGACGAACTCAAGCGCCAGGGCATCATCCGCTTCAGCGGCCTGGGCGGCACCACCGCCTACGAGATGGCGCCACTGGTCGAGAGCAACAAGTTCGACGTCGTTCTGACTGCCTTTAACTACAGCCTGCTCTGGCGCGAGGCGGCGCACCAGGTGCTGCCTGCCGCCGTCGCCAACCGCTACGGTATCATCATCGGCTCACCGCTGCAGCAGGGTGCCCTGGCGCGCCGCTACGACGAGGAGATCGCCCGCCGCCCGCGCTGGCTGAGTAAGCCCAGGCGCGAGCAGTTCCTGGCCTTGTACGATTACTTAGACGAGCTGGGCATCCCCCTTCCCGAGCTGGCGCTGCGCTTCGTCATCTCCAACCCCGACATTTCCACGACCCTGATGGGCGCCCGCTCCGTCGAGGAGGTCGAGCAGAACGTCGCCGCCGTCGAGAAAGGTCCGCTGCCCGCCGACGTGCTGCAGCGCCTGGACGAGATCTACGCCATGGTGCCGTTCCGTCCCTTCGAAGAGCCCTTCGGCCTGCCCTTCACCTGGGATTACAAAGGGCCGGGCGAGGCAGGCAGGTAATCCATGAAAGCAGCCGTTGTCATCAAGCCCGGAGTTCTCGAAGTCCAGGACGTCCCCGCGCCCATCCCGGGCGAATACGACGCCCTCTGTGAAATTCTCTACGGCGCCACCTGTACCGGCACCGACCTGCACCTGATCGACGGCGTCTTCCCCTGGCCGCCAGCCTACCCGGCGATCCTCGGCCACGAGAGCGTCGGCCGCGTCGTCGAAGTCGGCAGAGGCGTCCGGAATTTCCAGGTCGGCGACCTGGTCACCCGGGTCGGCTCGCCACCTTTGCCCCAGGCCAACCTGGACGTCTGCTGGGGGGGTTTCAGCGAATTCGGCATCGCCGGCGACCATTGGGAAATGCGCAGGGCTGGCCTGCCGCCAGAGAAGTGGTCGGGCAACCGCGTCAACCAGGTCGTCCCGCCCGGCATCGATCCGCGCGCGGCCACGATGATCATCACCTGGCGCGAAACCTTCAGCTATCTCATGCGCATGGGCCTCGGGAACGGCGCCTCGCTGCTGGTGGTCGGTTCAGGCGGCAACGGGCTGAGCTTCCTCGCCCACGCCGCCAACCTGGGCGCTGCTCCGATTGCCATGGCCGGCAGCCCGGCGCGAAAAGGATCGCCCTCCGGGCAGGCGCCAGCGACTTTTTCGATCATCGCCAGCCTGATTGGCCCGCCCAGGCCGCCCGTTTGTGCCCTGGTGGATTCGATTTCGTCATCGACGCCGTGGGCAGGCAGGCTTCCGCCCAGGCTGCCCTGGGTCAGGTGCGCCGTGGGGGTTGCTTCGGGGTCTACGGCGTGGACGACTTCGGCCAGGCTTTGCTCGATCCTTTCAAAGCCCGCGGCCCCTTCCGCTGGCAACCCAACGAGTACGATGAGGCCGAAGCCCACGGGCGCGTCGTCGATTTCGTCCTCTCTGGCAAGCTGGACACCAGCCTGTGGATGGACCTCGAACACCCCGTTCCCCTGGCTCGTATCGGCGAAGCCTATGCCTCGCTGCGCCGCAAGGAAGCGGTTAAAATATTGATTGAGATGTAACCTTGCGAAGGTGGTTGAAGTACACCACCTTCGCAAGGTTCAGGAGAAATAAGATGACCACAGATGCGCAAGTTTTCATGGATATCTTCGAAGGGCGGAATCCCGGGCGCGTGCTCTGGCAGCCGCGGCATCGAGTTCTGGTATGCCGTCAACAAGAAGCGCGGCACCCTGCCCCCCCACCTGCAGGACGCTTCCCTGCTCGACGTCTTCGACTACTGCCACGCCTCGGTGCGCTACTTCACCAACCCCCTGCGCCACCGCTACCAGAACACCGAAATCCACGACGAATGGCTGGACGCCAAGTCCCTGCAGCGCACCTACAGAACGCCCGTGGGCAATCTACGCGAGGTCTTCCATTACGACGAGTGGGACCTCTCGGGCTACCAATCTGAATACCGTCTGAAAACGCCCGAGGACTTCCGCATCTATGAGTACATGCTGCGGGACGAGGTCTGGGAGTGGGACCAGGCGGCTTACGAAGGCGACCTGGCGATCCACAAGGATCGTGGGGTCCCCCAGTTCTATTTCCGGCGTTCGCCCATCCAGGGATTGTTCATTGAAAACATGGGCTTCGAGCGCACTATCTTTTTGATGAATGACCAGCCCGAGGTCATCGAGCGCTACGTCGAGGCCGCCACAGCCGCCGACGATGTCCTCTACGACGTGCTCTGCAACTGCCCTGCGCCGGTGCTGAACTTCGGGGAGAACATCGACGCCCACATGGATCCCCCAACCATCTGGCGCAGGCACCTGCTGCCCTATTACGAACGGCGCCTTAGCCAGCTCCAGGCTTCGGGCAAGAAGCTGCACATTCACATCGACGGCGCCATGCGGCCGCTGATCCGCCAGATCCGCAGCAGCCCTTTCGACGCTATCGAAGCCTGCACCCCGCTGCCGCAGGGCGACGTCACCCTCGAGGAAATCAAGGAAGCCCTGGGAGAGAAGGTGCTCCTGGACGGCATCCCGGCGGTGTACTTCCTGCCCTCCTTCCCCCTCGAAGAGCTGCTCGAGTGCACGCGCCAGGTGGTTAAGCTCTTCCATCCCCGGTTGGTGCTGGGCATTTCGGACGAGCCACCGCCCGACTCGGACATCGAGCGCGTGCGCCTGGTGGGAGAGCTGGTCCAGGAGCTGGTCTGAAGATGAAGCGCCGGTCATGAATAAACGCCCCTTCCGCAACCGCCTGAACGACCTCGACCCCAAAACCTGGTTGAAGTTCCAGAAATCCTGGTTCGTGCACAACCCGCCGCGCCGCCGCAAGGACGTGCTGCAGCACCCGGCCAAGTTCCCCGAATCCCTGGCACAGGAGTTCATCGAGTTTTTCACCAAACCGCGGCGAGTGCGTGCTCGACCCCATGGCTGGCACTGGCAGCGCCCTGGTGGCAGCCCTGCGCTGCGGCAGGCACAGCTACGGCATCGAACTCAATTCTGAGTATGTCGAGATCGCCCGCCAGGTGATCGACGCCGAACGGGCCGCCCTCTCCCCGGAATTACAGGCAGTAACGGCCGAGATCCTTACCGGCAACGCCCGCGACACCGCCGCCGTCCTGGGAGCCCTGGGAGCGCAACCTATCGCCTACGTGCTGACCTCGCCGCCCTATTGGGACATGCTGCACGCCCGCGGCGCCCAGACCCAGCAGCAGCGCCGTCAGTCGCCCGGGCTGGACGTGCAGTATTCCGACGACCCCGACGACCTTGGCAACGTCCACGACTACGCCGAGTTCCTCGAGAGGCTGGTCGCGATCTACGCCGGCCTGGCGCCCCTGCTCAAACCCGGCGCCTACCTGACCATCATCGTCAAGAACGTCAAGAAGGGCGGTAAGCTGTACCCGCTGGCCTGGGACCTGGCAGCCAGCTTATCGCAAGTTTACACCCTCAAGGATGAAAAAATCTGGTGCCAGGACGACATCCGCCTGGCGCCGTATGGATTAGGCAATGCCTGGGTCAGCAATACCTTCCACCACTACTGCCTGCAGTTCCGTATTGACAATTAATTAATAATATAGTACAATTGTTCTATCAGTGAGGAACCTCAGGCACTGCCCCAGGCGGTGTTCGCCTGGAACCTTAGACAGTCCACTCACTGCAACAGGAGAAATCCCATGTACCACACCATCATAATCGTTGGCAATGTCGGCAAAGACCCCGAGATGCGCTACACTCCCAGCGGCCAGGCGGTAACCAATTTTAACGTCGCCACCAATCGCCAGTACACCGGTTCCGACGGCGCCCAGGTCAAGGAAACCATCTGGTTCCGCATTTCCACCTGGGGCAAGAATGCTGAGGTCTGCAACCAGTACGTCCGCAAGGGCAGCAAGGTGCTGGTCGAAGGCCGCCTCAATGCGGATGCCAAGACCGGCGGGCCGCGCATCTGGCAGGGGCAAAACGGTCCGGGCGCAAACTTTGAAGTCACCGCCAACACCGTGCGCTTCCTGTCCAGCCGCGAAGAAGATACCGGTGCAGCGCCTGGAGAAGCCATCCCCGGTGACGCCGGCGAAGAAATCCCCTTCTAGTTTCAATCCTACCCAGAAACAATCAGCGGTTTTATACCGCTGATTGTTTCACATTCAATGAAAAGGTTCCTATGGATCGCCTGGATGAAATAGCCGAACGTATTCACCAGTCCTTTAACGCCCAGACTGCTGCCCGCGACCGCGCCCTGGCGCAGGCGCGCCTGCTCACCCGCCACTGCGCCAACGCCATCCGCGCTGTTCACCGTGAAGAGAACGAGCTGGCACAGCAGAACCTGACGGAAGCTCGCATGCTGGTCCAGGGATTACGCCAGGGACTGGCTGATTACCCCGATTTGTACTACGCCGGTTACACCCAGGACGCCCTCAAGGAATTCGCCGAAGCCAGCCTGGTCTCAGCCCTGGTCCTGGACCAGGCGCTGCCCACTCCCGAGGATTTACAGGTTGAGTACAACACCTACCTGCAGGGGCTGGCGGAAGCCGCCGGTGAGCTGCGCCGGCGCTGCATGGACATCCTGCGCCACCGCCACTCGAAAGAGGCCGAACGCCTGCTGGGTGTGATGGACGACATCTACACCATCCTGGTGACCATGGATTACCCGGATGCAATCACCGGTGGTCTGCGCCGGCTGACCGACGTCGTGCGTGGCGTCACCGAACGCACTCGCGGCGACCTGACCATCAGCCTGCGCCAGGAGCAGCTCGAAGCCAGCCTGAAGCGAATGGAAGACAGGCTGGGCCAGGCATAGGCGAAGGACTACACCCCGGCTTAGCGGCAAACAGGATAACTGTCGATGAGAACCGTTCGCGCCTCCGAGATTGGCACCTATATCTTCTGCAAGCGTGCCTGGTGGTACGCCCTGCGCGGCTACCCATCGAAAAACCAGTCTGAGCTGGCTGCCGGGCAGGAGCTGCACAAGCGCCACGGCCAATCCGCCATGACCACCGGCTGCCTGCGCTCTGCCGCCTACATTTTGCTGCTGGCCGCCCTGGGACTGCTGACTGCTTACGCCGTCTGGCTGCTTTTATAAACCGGTGCTTTCTTATGTGGATCATTCCCGCCCTCGCCATCCTCTTCTTCCTGGTCGCCCTGCTCCTGCTCTGGCAGGTCTGGCGCAGGCAGAAAGCTTCCGGGTTGCCCTCCGGCAGGATCATTTACTCGGACACCCACGCCTGGGGACCGGTGGAAGCGCCGCTTTACGACGATGAGCTGTTCCTGACGGGCAAGCCCGACTACCTGATGAACGGCAAGGACGGCATCATCCCTGTCGAGGTCAAATCCAGCCGGTTGAGCGGGACCCCGTACGATTCGCACATTTTCCAGCTCGCTGCCTACTGCCGCCTGGTGGAGGCAAATTTCGGCAAGCGCCCGCGCTACGGGATATTGAACTACCCCAACCAAACCTTCGCTGTCGATTACACCCCAACCCTGGAAGCCAGCCTGAAAACCTTGCTCGAAGAGCTGCGCGCGAGATGGTCGCCTGGCAGCTTCGCCTCGCAAGGAAATCGCCCGTTCGCACGACAGCCCCGAGCGCTGCCGCGGCTGCGGTTATAAGGACATTTGCGATCAGGCTTTATGATCGGGTAAAATACACCCCATGATTGCCACCCCTCCAGAATGCGTTGCCGTTGCAGCCCATCCACAGATCACCGAGGCGGCTCCAGAAGCGGAGAAGATCGCCCTGGCGCTGCAGCAGCATGGTCTGAAGGCAGACTGGGGACTCATGGATAATGAAAGCCTGCGCCGGCGCGTGCAGGACAAGGAATTCGACCTGCTAATCGCCCTCGGCGGCGACGGCACCATGCTGCGCGCCGGGCACCTGTGCGCCCCGGTGAACGTCCCCATCCTGGGCATCAACCTGGGGCGATTCGGCTTTCTCGCCGAAATCCGCCTGGAGCACTGGCAGGAGTGCCTGCCAGCGCTTTTCCAGGGGGCTTTCTGGTTAGAATCGCGCATGATGTTGCGCGCTGAACAGTGGCGCGACGGCCAGCGCCTAGGCTGCTGGGATGTCCTGAACGAGGTGGTTGTCAGCCGGGGCGGGCTGGTGCGCCCCATCCGCCTGAATGCCATCGTCGACGGGCGCTTCCTGGCCGCTTACGTCGCCGACGCCCTGATCGCCTCCACCGCCACCGGCTCCACCGCCTACGCCCTGGCCGCCGGTGGACCGATCTTACCGCCGGAACTGCGCAATATCCTGCTCGTGCCCGTCGCCCCGCACCTGTCGATCGACCGTGCCATTGTCCTGGCGGAAGGCTCCATCGTCAGCATCACCGTGCACACTGACCACGAAGCAGTCATTTCGATCGACGGGCAGCCGCCGGTCAGTGTGACCGACGCCGACCGGGTGGACGCCATGGCCGGCGAGCACACCGTCAAGTTCGTGCGCTTCCAGGACCCCGGCTATTTTTACCGCAATCTCACCCCCCACATGAACCAAAATCCCTCCGCAGGAATTCGCCGATGACCGACTCTGGCTCTACTCTATATTGCGCCAACCATCCCTCCACCCCAACCAGCCTGCGCTGCAACAACTGTGAAAAGCCAATCTGTGTGCAGTGCGCCGTACTCACCCCAACCGGCTATCGCTGCAAGGAATGCATCCGCGGCCAGCAAAAAAAGTTTGAAACCGCCGAATGGTACGACTACATCCTGGCCTTTATCGTTGGAGCAGCCATCTCCTTTACCGGCAGCCTGGTGGTGCGCTTTTTCGGGTTCATTTTTTTCCTGCTTTTTGTCGTGCTGGGCGCTTTTGCCGGTTTACTGGTCGCCGAAGCCATCCGTTATGTCACCCGGCGTCGGCGCTCGAAGCGCCTCTTCCAACTCGCTGCAGCCTCGGTCCTTGTTGGCTGCCTGCCCGTAATCCTGTGGGACCTCATCACTCTGAACTTTATGAACCTGCTGTGGGTCGGTCTGTACGCGGTATCCACTGCCTCGGCTGTGTATGCGCGATTGCGCGGCCTGCGCATGTAATAATTGGCGAAGGAAAAAATTGCTATGCTGTCTGAACTCAACATCGACAACTTTGCGATCATCGATCACCTGCGCCTGACGCTGCGGGCTGGCCTGATTGCCTTCACCGGCGAGACCGGAGCAGGTAAATCGATCATCATCGACGCCCTGGAAACCTTGCTCGGAGGTCGCGCCGACGCCAACCTGGTGCGCAGCGGAAGCGAGCGCGCCTCCGTCGAAGGCGTCTTCCGCATCCCCTCCCAGCTCCAGGAGACGGTTCACGCCATCCTCGAGAAGGAGGGTCTGCTGGATGATCTGGAATGGGTTACCCTGGCGCGCGAAATCCGCACCAACGGACGCAACATCGCCCGCATCAACGGGCGCAGCGTGAGCACCGGCCTGCTGCGCGAGCTGGGCGAGTTCCTGGTCGACGTCCATGGACAGTCGGAACACCTCTCGCTGCTGCGCATCAGCCAGCACCTGAGGCTGCTCGATCGCTACGCTGCCAGCCAGGCCCAGGAAGCCGCCTCCAACAACGGAAAACCTGCCCTGTCCATCCAGTCGCTCCTGGGGCAATACCAGGCGACCTATCGCAAGATACGCGAGGTCCAGCGGCAGCTTGAAGCCCTGCGTCTCTCCGAGAGCGACGCGGCTCGCCAGGTGGACATGTTGACCTACCAGATCCAGGAGATCGATAGCTCCCGCCTGCGCCCTGGCGAAGAGGAGGAGCTCAAAGAGGAGCGCAATCGCCTGGCAAACGCCGAGGGTCTTTCCAAACTGGCCCAGCAAGCCCTGGAAGTGCTCGACGAGGGCACGCCTGAAACCGCTTCTGTCACCGATCTCTTTGGCCAGGTGGTGCATGCCCTGACAAGCCTGGCGCGCATCGATGCCGCACAGGCAACTTTAGCCGCGGGGGCACAGGAACAATTCGAAGCGCTCAGCGAGCTGGGGCGCAGCCTGCGCACCTACCTGGAGGGCATCGAGTTCAACCCCCGCCGCCTCGACCAGGTCGAGGAACGCCTGGCGCTCCTGCAGACCCTGAAGCGCAAATACGGCGAGAGCATCCCGGCGATCCTCGAATTCGGCGAGAGCGCCCGCCAGGAGCTGGAGACGATCACGCACGCAGAAGAGCGCATCAACGAGCTCGAAAGCGAGAGCCAGGCACTTTTAGAGCGGCTTTCCCAGGAAGGTCGCACCCTCTCCCAAAAGCGCCGCGAAGCCGCCGGACAGCTCAACCAGGCCATCGAGAAGGAGCTGGCGGATCTGAACATGACGGGAGCCCGTTTCCAGGTCGATTTTCAGCAAACCGAGGACGAGTTGGGAGCCGGCACCGCCAACGGACGAAAGGTCGCCTACACCTTGAACGGCCTCGACCGCGTCGAATTTCTGATCGCCCCAAATCCAGGCGAAGGCTTCAAACCCCTGACCAAAATTGCCTCAGGAGGTGAAACATCGCGCCTGATGCTGGCGCTGAAGAATGTGCTCGCTCAAGCTGACGAAATCCCCAGCCTGGTCTTCGACGAGATCGACCAGGGCATCGGCGGGCGCGTGGGCTCCATCGTGGGCGAAAAGCTCTGGTCGCTGGCTCGCCGCCACCAGGTCCTGTGCATCACCCACTTGCCGCAGCTTGCCGTTTTCAGCGAGCAGCATTTCGGCGTAGAGAAGCAGGTAGAAGGCGGGCGCACCTCCACCGTGGTCAGGTCCCTGGAAGGCCAGGAGCGTCTGGTCGAGCTGGCACAAATGATGGGTGATGTCAGCGAGGGCACTATGAAATCTGCCCGTGAGCTGGTGCTGATGGCCGAAATGCGCACCACCAGCCAGGCTGCTAAAATGTAACGGGCGATCTGCCCTGTGCCGTACCGGGGGATTCCAAATTCCAACCCCCTCCACACTACCTCTCTCAGACTAACAAATTTGTAAGTTTTTAGTACCTGGTTTGAGTTCACTTGTTAGGATTCAAAAGAGATTCTCCGATACAATTAAATTATCAACTCACAGGGTGATGCAGGTTTTGGGGGAGCCGATCGGGGACCTGCACAATGATGGGACTGGCAGGAGATTGGGGGAGGATCTCCTGCAGTTTCGTTAAATTACCACCGGTTTTAATATTTTTTCAGTCGATTCAAAAGCCAGCGGCGGCAAGGCATCCAGGGGGAAGAAACCAGCCTGGTCGGCATCGTCGCCAGGTGAAAGCTCCCCCCTCAGGATCTCCACCCGGTAGACAATCAAGATGTGAGCGCCGCGTGGGTGTTCTTGCCCAGAGTGCACATTCTGCAAGCCCAGCACGCGCCCGTGCAGTCCTGTCTCTTCCAGGAGCTCACGCAGGACGGCTGCTGCCGGATCCTCGCCGGCATCGATAAACCCGGCGGGCAGCGTCCACCGGCCCTGGTAGGGTTCGTTCACGCGCCTCACGAGCAGCACCTTGCCTCCTGTTTCAACCAGCGCAGCCACGGCAACCTTGGGATCAGCGAAGAAAACCCAACCGCAGCTTGGACAGGCAGGCCGCAGCCGCCCAAAGCGCAGCTCCTGCTGGAGGTGCGTCGCACACAACGGGCAGAAGCGAAATTCGCCGCTGGTTGCCAGGTCCGGCACGCTTACACACGCGGCGTTCTAGCGCGCCGGAAGAGAAATAACACCAGAAAGGCAATCGCAGCAGCACCCAGGAGCACTTCAATGACGGTCAGCAGCCGCCGCGGCAAACCAAATAGGTTTGTAGCTCCCTCATCCATCTCCGGATAAGGGTACAGTTCCGGGGAGGGGTAGACTTCTGCCCCCAATTCCGGATGCCGTTTCCTCCAGGTCCGCAGGCGCCGCCTGATCTGCAGGCGCCATGCTGCGGGCGCTCTCATCCGCCGAGGTGTCCGCGGCGGACTTCGCACTCGGCGCGGGTTGTGCATCCGGCGTCCTCAGCAGCGGCTCCGGCGTGGCAGTGGGCTGGGCTTCAACGGCCATCTCGAGCGCAGGCGCTTCCGCGGCCGGCTGTGCCTCTACCGCCCCTGTCATCATGGCTTCTGCCCCAGGCATTGGCTCGGAAGCGCTCTCACCAACAGCCTGCTCTTCCCCAGCGACCTGGGACATCAGCAGCGCCTCGGGCCGTGACAGGAAAACACCCCGGCTCAGCCAGTCGCCCGTCAGCACCAGGATCAACAGCAGCGCCGTTACGGCAGATACCAGGCCAAAAACCGGGTATGTGGGAGGCGGCGCCGGCTTCTTACCGCCAACCATGGCCGCCGTCAAGGTGAAATTGCGCGGGGCGCGCAATGGTTCCTGGCTGCGCAGCAGGCGGCAGGTACGCGCCATATCATCCAGCGCCTGTCGCAGACCAGATTCGGCCTCCAGGCGCGCTTCCAGACGAGTTCGCAGCCTGGGTTTTAACTGGCCATCGAGATACTCGGATAAAAGTCTTGCGTCGCGGGGGGAGACCGGTTGAGTCATTTTAGCTCTCCCCTAATGGACGGAAGATAGACGGTAAAAGTTCCCAAAAGCCGCGCAGGCAGTCCTGCAGGCGCAGGCGGGCCCGCGCCAGGCGGCTCTTGACCGTTCCCAGGGGCTTGCCGATCGCCTGCGAGGCTTCGGCGTAATCCATCCCCTGGAGATCGACCAGCACGACCACCGCTCGAAACTCCAGGGGTAACCCCTGCAGGCAGTCCTGGATGGCCTGGCTGACCTCTTGCTGTTCTACCTGCTCCTCGGGCGAGGCTGACGGATCTGCCAGCCAGGTGGGCGATTCGATCTCCTCATCCTCCTCGTCCACCGGCTCCAGCGGCTGGGTCGGCCGGCGCTTTTTCCGGCGTAACTCGTCGTAACAGGTGTTGGTGGTGATGCGCAGCAGCCAGGCTTTGAAGGAGCCGCCGCGGAAGGAACGCAGGTGGTTGTAAGCCGAGAGGAAAGTCTCCTGCGCGGCGTCTGCGGCGCCTGCCTCGTCGCCCAGCAGCCGGTAAGCCTGGTTGTAGACCATTTCCTGGTATTGCAATACCAGGCGATTGAATGAGTCCAGGTCACCCCTGGCAGCCTCCCGGATTAATGCAAGTTCATCCACAAAATATTCCTGTTTTTGCCGTCATGTAAGGCGCTGTGACATCCTGGCCAAGCAATCTAACGTAAAGCCGTCATAGATTGCCGCAATCTCTATTCTATCCTACTTGAAGGACAATTTTTACTGCCCAAACGGACGCCATCAGCGCAGCCAGGTCTCCAGCCAATTGAAGGCGGCTTCCTGCATCTCGATGTCGAACTTGTGCGGGCCGGGATAAAACTGCCCGCTGTAAGCCTCGGGCGTGCGCGCATAATGGGTCGCCAACCGGGCATGCGCCTCCTTCATCCCCTTGAGGGTGAAGAGCTCGTCCTCGGTGTCATACTGCACCAGCAGAGGCTTCGGCGCCCGGCAGGCTGCCAGGTCGGGCCAATCGCCGTAACGGGCATAGTTGCTGGGAAAAAACATCCAGGTATGCGTGAAGATGTGTTGGTCGAGCAGCTCAGGATATGTGCTCATCAGCCCCACCACCCCGGCAGCCTTCAGCGGGTCAGCCGTCGCCCGCAGCAGGACAGCCCGGTTGCCGCCGCCCGAAAGCCCCAGGCAGCCCAGCTTATCGGTCTGCACATCCGGCCGCGTCAGCAGGTAGTTTAGGGCGATGCGGTCCTCATGAGCGACCACCCCGGCCAGGCAGGTGCCCAGCAGGTTGCAGTACTTGGCAACCAGGTGCTCGTGATGGCCAGCATAGAAATTATAATAGGCGATTTCATCCATTCCCCCGTGGTCCTGGCGGAACAGGGCTTCGCCGGGGAAGCCCAGGCTCAAGGCGTTTTCCATGGTCTCCAGCGGGAATTTGCGGCTGCCCCACAGGAAGGTGTCCGGCACGAGCACCACAAAACCGCGCTTCGCCAGGGCATTCGCCCAGGCGCGTCCGCCGTAAGCCGAATCGAACCAGGCTTTTTGGGCGGGGTTGGCGATCTCCGGCCCTTCGGCAATCTTTTCCTTGCCGTAGAACTTAAATCCGCCGTGGTCGTGCAGCGCCATCACTGCCGGCAAGCCATCCCTCGCCCCGACCGGCTTGAGCAGCCAGGCCTGCGTACGCGGGCCATAGCCCACCCACCAGCTTAATCGCTCGCCAGCCAGCCCGTCGCGTTCCCAGCGGTCTTCCACCTGCACCCGCATAGGGATTTCCGGAAGGTCGCAAAAACCGAGCGCCTGGCGCGCCTGCTGCACAGTCTTTGCGCCGGGTTCGGCGAGTGGGAATAAAACCTGCTGGCGATTGGCCTCGCCCACCAGGTCACTGTAAATTCCGAGATGTGCGTATTCCAAGGGGATTCTCCTCTAATTTTATTAATTCCACTCAATTATAGTGCTGAATGCTTCTTCCCTTGATATCATTCCCGAACTTAATGTCGTTCCGAACAAAGCGTATGGACGATCTTAGTCCGCAGAATCCCTAATACCACAGTCATTCATTTCCTGCCAGGGCTCATTCATGCCGTTCTTCTAGGGATTTCGTGGACGAAGGACGTCCGCCACCAAAGGACGGTTCAAAATGACATTAAAAAATAATGCCATTCGTGTTAAAAAATTTTTATTACCGATTATAATTGGACAATCGTAGTCGAATTATCCCAACCTACCGGAAATTGATCACACATGCTGCAACAAATCCCACTTTTTGCCTCCCTTCCAGCAAACGAGTTAGAGATTATTACCAGTCTGGCGCATATCCGGCGCTACCCACCGGGGACGGTATTGTTCTGCGAGGGCGACCCCAGCAGCACCTTCCTCATCATCCTGGAAGGCAGCCTGGAAGTCATCAAAGATTTCAACAGCGACACCGAGCAGCGCCTGGCCGTGCTGGGCGCCGGCGCTTACCTGGGCGAGATGAGCCTGTTCCTGGGGCAGCAGACGCGTTCTGCCAGCGCTCGCACCATCGAGGAGACGGCCCTCGCCGAGTTTACGCGCCTGGAATTCGAGGCCTTGCTCAAACGACAGCCCGAAATGGCCTTCCAGCTCATGCAGGAGATGAGCCAGCGCATCCGCAACCAGGGTGACATTGCAACGCGCGACCTGCGCTTGAAAAACCAACGCCTGGAAAAGGCCTTCAACGACCTAAAAGCCGCACAAGCCCAGATTATCGCCCAGGAAAAGCTGGAATACGAGCTCTCGATGGCCCGCCAGATTCAACAGGCGCTACTTCCTGAATCCCTGCCACAACTCGATGGCTGGGACCTGGGCGCTTACTGGCAGCCAGCCCGTGCCGTCAGCGGTGATTTTTACGACTTCATCCCCCTTTCTGACCGCTACCTGGCGATTGTGGTCGCTGACGTCACCGACAAGGGCGTACCTGCTGCCCTGGTCATGGCGGTCACCCGCAGCGTCATCCGCGCCGTCGCTAAGGCCGCTTGCGCTTCCTCGGGCTGCGTCTCACCGGGCAGCCTGCTCGAACAGATCAATGATGTGCTCTGCCCGGACATGCCAATGAGCATGTTCGTGACCTGCCTGCTGGGAGTCCTGGATGTCGAGACTGGACTTCTCGCGTATGCCAACGCCGGTCATCCCCCCTTCTTCCACAGCAACCAGCAGGGCATCAGCCAGCAGCGCGCCCGCGGCATCCCCCTGGGAATCATCTGCGAGACCCCCTACGAGGAGAAGGAAGTCCAGCTCTCGGTGGGCGACAGCCTGCTGATGTTCAGTGACGGCCTGACTGAAGCCCACGACAACACCGACGACATGTTCGGTTTCGAGCGCATCCAGGCCAGCCTGGAGCAGCTCAATCAAAACCCAAAAACGACGGCAGAAGGCCTCATCCACGGGATGCTCGAACAGCTCGCTGCCTTCATCGGTCCTGGCGCGGAGCAGGAAGACGATGTGACCCTGGTCAGCGTGCGGCGGGTTGCGCCATCAGGCGCTGATGGGTGACCTTTATACAGCGATCCATTACAACCGTCAGCCCGGCTTCGCGCGCTTCCAGGGCTGCCTGCTCGTTGACGATCCCCTCCTGCATCCAAACAGTCTTCGCCCCGATGCGGATCGCCTGGCGAGTGACCTCCAGGGCTTCTTCGGGCGGGCGGAACACGAGCACCATGTCCACTTTCTCGGGCAAGGCAGCCAGGTCAGGGTAGGCGCGCTCGCCCAGGATCGCCTCCAGCCTGGGGTTGACCGGGATCACCCGGTAGCCATTCTGCTGTAAATAAGCCGGAACGTAATGCGCCGGTTTCTCCGGCTGTGCCGAAATCCCCACCACAGCGATTGTGTGGGTCTTCTCTAAAATCTCTTTCATGACCGCCTCCTTGGGTGTGCCTGAGGGCGCTGCCGCCGCCTGCACCAGGGCTTCAAAATTGATGGGTAGATCCACCCGAAAGATCGTCTTGCCCGGCCGCGAAAACGCCCGGATATCACCTCGGTGCTTGTCCACAACAATTTGATAGGATATTTCCAAGCCCAGGCCGGTGCCCTTGCCGGGCGGCTTGGTCGTGAAGAAGGGATCGAAAATGCGCGGCAGGTTTTCTTCGGGGATGCCAGGCCCATTGTCCTCGATTTCGACGTGCACGCACTGCTCGTAACGCGAGGTGCGAATCGTGATGGCAGGTTCAGACGTCTTCTCAAGGGCATCGGCGGCGTTGTCAAGCAGGTTCGTCCACACCTGGTTCAATTCACTGCCATAAGCAGTGATGCGCGGCAGGTCGCCGGCGTATTCACGCCGCACCTGGATTGAAGCCAGCTTGTGGCGCAGCAAGAGCAGCGTGTTGTCGAGTCCCTCATGCACGTTCACTTCCTGCACCGGCGCCTGGTCGAGGTAAGTGTAAGTCTTGAGTGCTTTCACGATCTCCGAGATGCGGCCCGCGCCATGGTTGATCTCCGCCACCAGGCTGAAGACGCCGAAGGCGCTGCAAATCCAGCGCGCTGCCGCCGGCAGCTGCTCGTGGTTGAATGAGGCTGCGAAATCGTTCCAGCGCTCCAGATCGAAGCCCAGGTCTACCAGCGCCGGCGCCAGCTCCCACGGTTCGGGCAGACCTCGCTGGTCCAACCAGTCTTCCAGCTCGGCTTCGCGATCGCTGCGCTCTAAGGATGAGAATGTACGCGGCTGCCCGGCTGCCCGGCGCGCCTGCCCCTCCAGGTCAGCCAGCAAATTTTCTTGGTCTGGGGTCAATCCCAGCCGCGCGGTCTCGGCGCGCGCTGCCGCATACGAAGCCACAGCATCCGTAAGCTGGCCAGCGCCGCGCTGCACTGCCGCCGCCGGGTTGTTCAGCTCGTGCGCCACACCTGCAGTCAATGTGCCCAACTGCGCCATCTTTTCGCTTTGCCCCAGGGCAGAGCTGGTAGCGCGCCAGCGCGAGAGCACCAGGTTCAGCATGCTGCGCGAGGCCGTCGGGCTGGAGCGCATCAGACGATTGAAATCTTCCTGCTGGATGCTCAGCAGGGCCGCCTGGCCGCGGCCGCGCACCGTGGCATTGCGCGGAAGTTCTCCTCTAAGAGCGCCATTTCGCCGATCAGGCTGCCGGCGCCGCGTACCGCCAGCAGCACCTGACGGCTGCCCGCGGTCTTGACAATCTCGACCTCGCCGCTCTCAACAATGTATGCCCGGTCACCGCGCTCCCCCTCGTGGAAGAGCGCCTCGCCCGGCGCCAGGTGGACGACCTCCAGCATGCTGATCAGGCGTTCCAGGTCAGCCTCGGGCAAATCCTGGAACAGGGGCACCGTACGTAAAAATTCACTGCGCATCTAAACCGTCCTCAAGTACTGGTGAACCAGGCTGACGGCGATGGCGCCCTCGCCCACCGCCGAAGCCACCCTCCGCACCGCCCCCTGGCGGATGTCGCCGGCGGCAAAGATGCCCGGCACGCTCGTTTCCAACAAGTAGGGGTCGCGGTTGAGCTTCCAGCCGGGCGGGCGTTTCCCTTCGTGGATCAGGTCCGACCCGGTCAGGATGAAGCCGACACGGTTGCGCGCCACCACCCCATCCAGCATCCCGGAATAGGGCACGGCGCCAATGAAGATGAACATGGCAGCAGCCGCCAGCCTTTCGCTCTGGCCGCTGTCGGTGTGGGCGACGGTCACGGACTCCAGCCGCTCGCCATCCCCGGCGCTGCTGTGGGCTTCAACCACCTCTGTGTGCAACATCACCCGGATGTTGGAAATGCTGCGGATCTGGTCGACCAGGTACTGCGACATCCCGGACTCCAGGTTTTCGGAGCGCACCAGCATGGTCACCTGGCTGGCATAGCGCGAGAAATAGACGGCAGCCTGCCCGGCCGAGTTGGCGCCGCCGACCACGAATACCGGCTGGGCACGGTAAGCCGCGGCCTCGGTCAGGGAAGCCCCGTAATATACACCGGCGCCGGTCAGCCTCTCCACGCCGGGAGCTGAGAGCCGCTTGACGGCGACGCCCGTGGCAATGATCAACGCCCTGCAGCCGATCTCGCGTGGGCTGCCCGTGAGGCTATCCTTGAGGTTATCCTTAAGGACCACATAACGGTATTTCTCATCGAGGCGCACCCCACTCACCTCGACCGCGGTCAGGACCTCCGCGCCCAATCTTTCCGCTTGCAGGGTGGCGCGCTGCGCCAGCTCAGCGCCGCTGACGCCCTTCGGAAAACCCAGGTAGTTTTCGATGCGCGAGCTCGTGCCCGCCTGGCCTCCGGTGGCCTCGCGGTCGATCATCAAGGTGCGCAGACCTTCCGACGCCCCGTACACCGCCGCCCCCAAGCCGGCTGGCCCGGCGCCCACGATCACCAGGTCGTAGAAGGGCTGGTCGGCCTGGGTCTTCAAGCCGGCTTTTTCGGCCAGGGTTGGATAGTCGGGCTCGATCAAATGCGTGCCGTCCGGGAAGAAAACCACCGGCAGGCGGCGCATACCGCCTGCTTCGAGCGCCTCTACTAATTCACGTGCGGCTTTATCTTGCTCGATATCCAGCCACAGGTAGGGAATGCGGTTGCGCGCCAGGAAATCCTTGACCTCGTGGCTCTTAGGCGACCACAGGGTGCCGGCAACACGGATCCCATTATAGGTGGGCGGCGCCGCCTGCCACCAGGCGCTGAGTAAGTCGTCGATCACCGGGTAAAGCTGCTGCTCCGGCGGGTCCCAGGGTTTCATCAGGTAAAAGTCCAGCCCGATCGTGTTGATGCTGGCGATCGCCGCCTGGGTGTCGGCATAGGCGGTCAGCAGAACCTTGCGCGCCTGCGGGTAAAAAACCATCGCCTGCGCCAGGAACTCGGTGCCGCTCATCTGCGGCATGCGCTGGTCCACCAGGAAGAGCGCCAGGGCTTCCTCACGCTGCTTGAGCTGGCGCACCAGCTCCAGTCCTTCGGCTCCGGAAGAGGCTTTCAGTATGCGGTATTCGCCACGGTAATGGCGGCGCAGGTCGCGTTCGATTGCTCCCAGCACCTGCGGATCGTCGTCAACGGTGAGAAGGATGGGCTTTGTCATGCGGATAATTATAATACGTATTATCCAATTACAGGGTAATCACCTAACCTGACGTTCCTCCGGTCGATTGAAATCGCCGCTATCAAATGCACAAAACCCGCCTTCGCGGGTATGTCTGATCTTAAGTCTGTATTCTGCCCGGCCCGTGTAGGGGCGAAGCATCCGGAAACCATTCTGCCGTCGTTCAGCATCACCCATCCGGATGCTTCGCCCCTACCATGCCATGTAATCGTCACGGGTTGCCGTCGGTATTCCCCACCAACCACCGGTACAGCCAATCACGCCCAGCCTCTGGCAAAATGCGCCTCTGCGGATCGTACTGCGGGTCCTGGTATGGAATGCTCAGAACCTCCTTCAAATCCCCCACCAGCTCCAGCTTTCCCGTCCTTTCGTTATAGAGGAAAACAACAACCTGGCTGTATGGCGCCTTGTTGCGCGGCTGGAAGTTTAATAATCCCGTGCGGGTCAGGGTGACCTCCGAGAAAATCTCAGCTTCCGGAAAGTACACCCCGCCGTTCAACGTGGGGTCCTCGTAGAGCACCCTCAGGGCGTCGTCGACCTCCCAGTCCGAATAGAGCGGGGGATGCTCGTAGATACCCATTTCCTGGTAGCCTTTGAGGGCAATGACGACGGTCGTGCCCGGCTTGAATCCCGGCGCCAGCTCGAAGAGCTGCCCCAGCAGGTCCTTCTGTTTTTCCCAGGCCTGGTTCCAGCGGCTCTGCAGCAGGTTCTGGGTGCAGGCGCCGACTGCCAGCAGCGGTAGGACGCCGAGGACCAGCACGACCTGCCAGGTTCTGCGGTTATCGCTCAGCCAGCGCGCTGCAAAGCCAATCACGGCCACAATCATCGCCCGCCGCGAACGGGATCGAGTGCAGGTTGGCGCGCGTCGAAATGTCGCCCAGGTTGGGAGCGCGCACGAAGATTGCCGGGAAGTAGGCAAGCACGGTTCCTGCCAACCCCAGCAGCAAGACCAGCAGCAGCCATCGCCAGGTAAACGCTGGCGGAGGTTGTGAGTTACCTGTGGAGTCAGGAAAAGCCTTGCCTTTCTGCCTCCTACGCAAGACCAGCGCACCCAGGCTCATACAGGCGCCTGCCAGCAGCGCCAGCCCGAGTAACAGCGCCAGCCGCCCGGGCGCCAGCCCGATGCCCCTGGCTATCTCGACCAGCGGCTCGACCCAGGCTCGCAGCAGCACCTCAATCTCGAGCAGGCGCTCCCAGACGAAGGCTGGCTTGACTTCCGCAAAACCGCTGGTGTAGGAGCCGCGCACGCCGAAGAGCGGCCGCACCACCAGCTTCATCAGGCCGAAAACCAGCAGTCCAACCAGCGGGCTCAACAGCCTCCACAGCTCTCTCTCGCGAAGCAGCTTCCAGCTCAACCTGCCCTTTTTCAACGCCCAGCACAGGGCGATCAGGAAAATGCAGGCCGCGGCGAAGCCCAGCGGGCCCTCGTAAATCCACAGCGGTAGGAAGAACAGCAAGTTCGCCCAGGCTAATACCTTCTTCTGACCCTGCTCGCTGTAAACCAGCAGCAGCCACGCCGCCAGCAGCGTCAGCAGCCAGCTCAAGTGGTTGTTGAGCATCGTCAGCCAGGTCGCCGTGAAGTTCGCCGGGTAGACGATCACTAACAGGGCTGTCAGCAACCCGGCAGGGCGGTAAGCCGGGAAGCCGCGGTCGAGGATTTTATATACCAGGAAGGCGCAGCCCAGGAAGAGCAGCAGGTTGAGCAGGCTGTACACCCACAGGTCCAGCCCGAACAGGCCGTAGAGCAGGTTAAAGACCAGCCCGTCCAGCGGGCGGTCGCGGAACCAGTCGAAGGCAGGTGAGCGCCCGAAGACGGAGTTGGCGACGACGAGTGTCCAATCATCCTGCAGCAGGCGCAAACGCAGCCCAGGCAGGAAAGACGCCAGCCCGACCAGCAGAATGGTCAGGCTCGCCCATATATCACCGGGCAACCTTTTAAGAAAGCGCCCCAGCGATGTGTTATGCGCTTCCCCCACCACTACGGCCTCGGGATCGGCAGCATCCAATGCTCCGCCCCTCCCGCCTCCGCCGTCCAGCCCTGGGCGCCCGAGCTGAGCGCCTCCACCAGCCACCAGGTTGTGAATTCGGAACACTGCGGTCCATCCAGCACGCGCACCTTCTCACCGGGTTGGATGGTGCCGATCCTTTCGGCATCCTTCGAGGGCTCAGCGCGCAGGCGGTTGGCGTCCGGTGGGTAGGGCGCCACCATCGCCTGCTCACCCTTCTGCAGGTACGAAGGCGCCGCCCCGCGGCAGGCGTTCCAGGAAGGGAACGGCTCCAACCAGAAATCCTCGCCGTCGCTCTCGGAAATCCAGCCGGTCAGCCCGTTGGACGCCTGGGCTTCCCACATCAGCCAGCGGTAGCTGCACGTGGGGTTGCCCAGGATCAGTACCAGCTCGCCGTCCGCCAGGTTGGCAATGATGTTGTCCTCCACGTGCACATCGGGCGTGCTGCGCAGGAAGAGGCCGTCGACGCCGTACTTAATGTAGGTCCAATCGCCCTTGTGCAGGCGCGAGTGGGCGCAGGCCGAGAGTGGGAAATAGATCTCCGGAGGTTTGCGCGGGTCCTCGGGGATGGGCGTGGGGGAGGGTTCATCGGTCGGACCCACAATAGCCCCAGAGACGCCGCCGGCCACGGCCTTCTCGCCGGTCACGGCGACCTCGCCCTGGGTCGGGGTCGGCGCTTCGGTAGGCGCCACCTTGTCAGTCGGGTCCGAGGTCGGCAGGCGCTTCAACCCCTCGACCGCTGATGTCGCCGTGGGCAGCAGGGCTTCGACCTGCTCTACCAGGCTGGTGACCTGGTTTTCGACCTCCCTTGTGGGCTGCATCATGCGCTGGTAGAGGCTGTAGCCGCCGAACAGGCAGCCGACCACCACGAGCAAGCCCAGCAGCAGCCCCAGCCAGAGCAGGCTGCGCTTCTTCTTCTCCTGCGGCTCGGATTGCGGCTGCCGGTAAACAGGCGCCTGGTCTATAAAAGGAGGAACGGGTGCTGGTGTGAGCGGCTGCTGCCGGGGCTGGGGTTCGCGCACGGGGACCTGTTCGTGGATCGTCGAGGCCAGCGGGGTGAAAGCGCGAGCGAGATCCTGCCAGCGGTCGGGGATTTCGCCGGGCGTCAGGTCGAGGGCTTCCAAGCAGGTGTTGAAGAACTCCTGGGTGCCGCTGAAGCGCCGGGAGGGCTCCTTATCCAGGGCTTTGGCGATAACACCCGATAGTGAACGCGGCAGCGATGGGGTTGAGGCTGCACGGGTCGGGGATGGGGGCGTGCAGGTGGGCGAAGAAGATGCGCTGCGTGGTCGATTCGCCGGCGGTCTCCGTGCCCGGCTCGCTGCCCAGGAAGGGCCGCCGCCCGGTGAGCATCTCGAAGAACATCGAACCCACGGCATAAACGTCCGTGGCCGCCGAGGGCTTCTCGCCGCGAATTTGCTCGGGCGCCATGTAAGCGGGGGTGCCGGCGTAGGAGAGCGAGGTCGTGGAGGAGAGTTCTGGGCGATGCCGAAATCCGTGAGGTAGATGTTGCCGCCCTTGTCGAGCATGATGTTGGCGGGCTTGACGTCGCGGTGAATCACCTGGTTGACGTGGGCGTAGCCGAGGGCGGCGCAGACCGCCTTGAGCACCGTCAGGGCTTCCTGTAACGAGAAGGGCTGGCCGCGGCGCTTCTCGACCATCTCCTTCAACGTCTGCCCGTCGATGTAGGCTTCGAGCAGGAAGGCGAAATCCTCCGCCTGGTAGAGCCCGTAGAAGGGCACGATGTGCGGGTGCGCCAGGCTCTGCAAGGCTTCGGCCTCGCGCTGGAAGCGCTTGACGAAGAGCGAATCCTCCGCCAGGTCGGCATGCAGCACCTTCATTGCCAGGTTCACGCTGCGCTTGAGGTCGTAGACGCGGTAGACCGCGCCCATGCCGCCGGAGGCGATGAACTGGTCGACGCGAAACTGGTTGAGGAGGGTCTGTCCGAGGATATTCGTGGCCATGTTTTAATCTCGTTTTTCCGTCATTACGAACGTTCTTTGCGGCGCAATCTGGTTTTTGATTACCGCAATCTTTTTTGAATTACGCCAATTCTAACACCGAGGTTGGTAGTGAATAAATTCTTGCCAAATTGATAGGAGAATAACAAGCCAGACCTGACGCCCAGCCAGGCGATCACCCTTTTTTATAGGTAGGTTACTCAATTTGATGGATTGCCTTTTGCCGTGAATATCCCGAATGAAAAAACACAGCGTGCCTTGAAAGAAGCCCAGAGGCGCTACCGTTTAGAGTCTTTTGATACCGGTGAAATTGAAGCCTTGAGGGAGTAGGGTTGGTGGGTTGAAAAGCGCAACCCACCCTACTGACTGAGCAGGCGGACGAATTCGAAGGCGTGCGAGGCTTCATCCAGGTGGAAGCCAAGGGACCGGTAGATCTCGACGGCTTCGGCGCTGTCGCCCCAGGTCTGGACCTGGTAAGGTCCCGACCCGTTCTGGCGGAGCCAGGCCGAGGCGGCGAGGACGAGCTGCCGCTGCAAGCCGAGATGACGGTATTCCGGGGCGACACCCGGGGCGTCGATGAGGCGGATTTCAGGCTCCCCCTCCCCTTCCCGGTCGGCACGGGTGACGCCCACCGGGCTGCCATCCGGGGTGAGGATGACGAACATGCCCTCGGGGCGCAGGATATTGGGGAACTGGCGCTGCCATCCGGCGACTTTCTCAACCGTCAGCGGCTCTAGGTTTTCGGAATGACCCCACATATCGCGGTAGCAGCGGTTGCAGGCATCGACGTAGAGCTGCGGCTGCCCCAGGGCGGCGATGGTGTGCAGGCTGAACCCAGCAGGGAGGAGCGGGTCGGGCAAGGATAAGCTGGCATCCGCATCGAAAAAGCGCGTTTCGCCTGCCAGGGTGAAACCGCAGGCAGCAGCAAATGCCCGGGCAGGAGCATTACTCGCCCGGACCGCACAGGCGACCTGCTCCCCGCCCCGCTTCTCCACTTCCGCGAGCAGGTATTCCAGGAGGGACCGACCGATCCCTCGGCGGCGGGCATCCGGATGGGTGATGACGTTGACGTAGAAGCGACGGGCGGTCTGTGGGTAGATCAACCCCACGGCGAGCAGGCGGTTCGCTCGAACGGAGACCCAGCCGTCGCCGGCGAGCTCAAACCCGGGCGAGCCGAGAAGCGCCAGCGCCTGGTCCGGCGGCAAGGCGGACCCACGGGCGGCATTGACCAGCTCAGCCAGGCTCAACAGGTCGCTCTCGGGTGAATAACGGCGAATTTGTGGTGTGTCCATCAGCGGGTTCTCAATGATCTGTCAGCAGAATGTCAAGCGGGAGGATCGCTTTCGAGCTATTATATAACTAAAGGCATCCATTCCTCGCCTTGCTGGAGGCAAATCCATGAAATCCCGTCTTCTTATAATCCTTGCCCTCACCGCCCTGCTGCTGGCGAGCTTCACGCCAGCGCCGTCGAGAACGCAGGCACAAGTGTCCTCGCTCGCCCCCACGCCGACCCCCGCAAGCCCCATCGCCGTGCGCTGCCGCGGGACGCTGCCCTCGCGCCTGCAGGTTGGGGGCATAGGCAGGGTCAGCCTGGAGCCGCCCATCCCCCACCGGGTGCGCATCCGTCCGGAGCGCGGCGCCCGGGTCGTAGGCCAGCTCATGCCCGGCGAGGCCTTCGACGTGCTCGAAGGGCCGCGCTGCGCGGGCGGCTGGGCCTGGTGGCGGGTGCGCTCGCAGGCGCAGGACCTGGAAGGCTGGACCTCCGAGGGCAACGATAGTACTTATTGGGTGGAACCTTACTCCGCTGCACCTCTCATAACACCAACGCCTGCTGCCGCGTCCCGAACGCTGCCGGCTGCGTGCAGCCGCCTTATAACCTGGTGAGTTGCGTGGCCGGCGGATGGCCATGCCAGCGACGTTGCCGGGGCGAATGACGGTGTATTATCGTCTGGCGCTGGTTTTGACAGCGGCATCGTCGGTCAGGCTTTCCGCTTCAACGGGAAATCCTACATGAGCGCCCCGACGACAGGACCTGCCAACCGGCAACGCCGAGCGCACCCTGGAATTCTGGGTGAAAGTCAACCGGTTTCCAGACGGCGAGAGCTTTCTGGTTGGATATGGGAAATTTGGCTCTTTTGAACAAACTTACCACGTGGGCACGGCCGGCAGCACGCTCTTCTTTTCGCAGTGGGGACAGGCCATTTTCGGTCCCAAACTGGACGTCAACCGCTGGTACCACGTTGCAGTCACAAATTCGGGCAACGCGACCACCTTGTATCTCGACGGAAAAGCCGTGGCTTCGGGCAGCCTGCCCATCGACACCCCCGCCGGAACGCAGCTCTACATGGGCGGTCTGCCGTCTGACCCAACCAAGCGGCTTGACGGCCTGGTCGACGAAGTGAGCGTCTACAAGCGCGCCCTGACCGCGGCGGAAATCAAGTCGATTTTCCAAGCAGGACAGAACGGCAAATGCATCCCCCAGCAAACCGGTGGTCCTGGCCTGGCAGCCTCGGAGACGCCGGTCGTCAGCGCGGCTGGCTCGAGCGGTCCACTCGCCGCCAGCTTCCGGCTGCACCTGATCGGCAACGCCTGGAGTGGCGTGCTCCTGGGCCAGAGCAGCTACCCCTGGGGCTACCTGGTGGACGTGACCCCGCTGGAACCCACGAACGATGGCGATCACGTCGAAACCTACATCCAGAACTGGTTCGACGGCAAGCGCTGGGTGGACACGCTTTTCGTAGGCCTGCCCCACCCGGGCAGCACGCTCGACGTCCAGGTTGACGTGTACACCACGCAGCGCTGGCCTGTCGCCTTCCGCAAAACCCTGACCTTCCCCGCCAGCAACTCGCAGGAGTTCTTCCTGGGCGCTTCCAGCCTGGAGGGAGCTTACGTGCTGGATATCAACCCCCAAAAGCGTTTACCGGCTGCTACGGTGATCGTCCCCGCGGAGATCGTGCCGATGTTCTCGGATGGGGGCTGGTGGGACCTGCAGCGCCTGGCCTTCTACGGCATGCTGGAGCCGCTGACCGCCCGGGTCGCTGCCTACAAGGCGCCCGGCGAGCCCGCGGCAACATTCGAGATGCACCTGGAGCCAGGAACCTGGCACGGCATCGGCCTGGGGGCTTGCTCGCAGGAACAGGCCTACGTGCTGGAAATTGACCCGCTCGATCCCAGACAGGAAGGCTACGGCCAGGAAGGCTACCGCCTGGAGAAGGCGGTCGTACAGCCCGAGTTCGACGGTAAAACCTGGAACGACGTCCTGCGGGTGATGATCCCCGAGGGTCAGCCGGCAATGGATGTAACCGTGAAGGTTTATGTAATCAAGAAATAGGGGGTTAATAACAAAAAGAGGGGCAGACCTGTGTGCCTGCCCCTCTTTTTATTGTCATTCAACCTGCCCACAAAAATTCAAACGGCAATCTTCCCGTCCGCTGCCAGCAGGTACAAGTCTACCTTGATCACGACATTGTTCTTCGACACCGGCACGCCGATCTTATAAAACTGTGTTCCCCCATCCGCCTTGACCACCTCCGGCAGCACGCTGATCCTGGCGCCCTTGAGATACTGCACCCGATCCTTGACCGGGGCGCTGTCCTCCGGGTAGATCATCATCACCGGGCGACCGGCGCTGTTCAACGAGCGCACGCAGCGGACGTTCGTCTTCTCTACTGTCACTTCGAATAGTTTCGTGGTGGCCGGTGGAGGTGGGGGTGGAGGAGGCGGCGGAGTCACAACCAGCGCTTTCACCAGCACCTTGGCCTCTTCGGCGTTCTTGATGATCGAATCCAGTTCGGCAAGAATTTCGTCTGTCATAGTTTCCTCCTGAATTTATCGGTTTTTTCCTTTCACCAACAGCAGCGCGTCTTCCTATGAGCGATTATAGCACTGACGGCTCGATCTTCTCCAGCCACTCCTGGCGCCAGAAGAGGTGGCAGCAGCGGTCGCAGCGCCCGAAGACGGGCGTGCCGCGGCAGATGACGCCTTCCAGGAGGACAACCCCCCTGACTTTCTTGACCTTGTAATCGCGCTCGTCGAGGAAGCGTTCCATGACCTGGAGAACCCGGTGGGAAGTCCCGCAATACTCCCACATCTCCTCAAGGAAGGCGCAGCCCTTGAGCTCCTTCCAGCGGTCGAGGGTGGCTTCGATCTCCTCCCTGGTGCGCACGTGGACCCAGTCGCCGCGGTTCAACGGCTCGGGGGGAGGCGCCGCCAGGGCACCGGCTTGCGCCTCAGCCTGACTGCCGGCTTTTGCTTTCGATTTCGCCAGAGTGCGGTCGAGGCGCTTCAGCCACTTCTTCACACCGTAGTTCCAGGGGCGAGCCAGCAGGCGCTTCAAACGCCGGATGGGCGGCTGCGGCCCGATATCTGCAGGCCCTTCACTGAAGTGGGGCACGCACGGCAGTTGGCACTCACGCAAGTCTTCCATATGGTTTCCGATCAGCCCCGCACCGGCGCCTGGACGACCGGTTCGACCGGCAGGCGCGGAACCTGGTTGTTCAAGATATCCTGCCGCTGATCAAGCAGGCACTCAGGCCAATCCTGCTCCTCGACCGGTCGCTTTCCTTCCAGGTAGAAGCGCAGCATCCCCTCGACCTTTGCCAGCACCAGGTTGTCGGGAGAGCGCTGGAGAAACTTGAGGAGGGTGTTCCGAGCATAAGGATTTACTGCCGGCGCCAGCAGCGGATGGAATACCACCCGTTGGCGTAGCGGGCGAGCCCGGAAGCCCATGCGCCATTTAAACTCGTCCACGCTGGGCGGGGCGTTTAGCGATTGCAGGGTGTAGAAAATCGAGCGGATGCCCGGGCGGCTGGCCATCTCGTGGGAGACCGTGTAGGTGAGGGCATTGTTGACGCGCAGGCAGAGGAAATCGTGGTAGCACTGCTGCGAGAGGTATTCGACGCAGTCGCCCATCTGGAAAGTCAACAGCGTTGCCGCCAGACGCCCTTCCGCCAGAGCTGCCCAGGCTTCGAACCCCGGCAGGTCAGCCGCCGCCAGGCAGCGCCTGCGCCACATCGCCTCCGTCATCGACGGCTTGCGTCCCTGGCGGCTGGCGGTGTCCGCCTCCAGGTTCCAGCCTTCATCCGCCAGGCGCTGGAAGGAAATGGGCTCGACGCTGCAGTTCTGCAGCCCGTTGCGAATATTCTGGCGGGAGCGCCGGTCCAGGTCTTCCAGGTTGTACTCCGGCTGGTCGTAAACCGCATGATAGCTGAGTTTGCCGGGCTCGTAACTGACCGGCGCCGAGTAGCGCAATCCGACCGCCCACTGCCGGCGCAGGAGGGCATTGATTTCAGCCGGCTCAGGTTGGATCACCCAGTGATATGGATAAGCCTGGAAAACGCGCGGCCAGGCATCGTACCAGTAGCTGCTCTCGGTCTTGACAACTATATACCCCTGCCGGTGCAGCCATTCCGAAAATATTTCTGCATTCATCCTGCACCACCTCCCCGGCTTCCGCCTGAAAGTAAGGCGGAAAGCATCTGCTCATACCGACTCACACAACCGACTCGCGAATAACTGTTTTCTAATTGTATCCTGCCGCGATCTCCCATACCTTTCAAAATTGTTAGGCGACCCTTGTACTCCTGGATGGTTTTTGCCAGGAGCTCCGGCTGCCCCGGCGGCAGCGTGATCCCGCAGGTGTTTTCATCCACCAGGCGCTGCAGCTCGCTGTGCGGCGGGGCAATCGCCAGGATCGGCCGGGCGCTGGCCATGATGGTAAAAACCTTACTGGGCAGCGAATAGAGCGCAGAATCCGAGTTGAGGGTCACCAGGCTGAGATCGGCAGAAGCCATGATCTCCGGCAGCAGCTCGCGCGGCTGGTACGGCAGGAATTTGACGTTTTCCAGGGAATTTTCACGCGCAAAAGCTTCGAGGGCGGTTTTTTTGACCCCCTCGCCAACGAGCAGGAAAAAGACATCCGGGTCGTCTTTCAAACGGACAGCCGCCGCCAGGACATCCTCGAGGCTCGAGGTTAAACCCAGGTTGCCGGCATAGAGGACCAGGAACGACCTGCCGCCGCCGTGCTGGAGACGGAAGGCGTTCTCCCGGGGCAGCGGGCGGAGGATGTCGGGGTCCGCCCAGCAGGGGATGAGCGTGATCTGGTCGGCAGAGAGGCGCCGGGCGAGGAGACTTTCACGGAACGATTCGGCGATCACCGAGATGTGGGTCGCCCGCCGGTACTGGAAGCGCGCCATCCTGTCGAAGAAATTGGCGGCAGCGCCGGGGTGCAGGACACCAGCAGCGACGGCGGCTTCGGGGTAGAGGTCCTCGAGCTGGAGCACCCAGGGGACCTTCCAGAGGCGGCTCAGCGCCCAGGCAGAGAGATCCCAGCGTCAGCGGCGGGGAGAAACTCACCAGGATATCCGGCTTGCCTGCGAGAAGGCTGCCGTAAAAGGCGGTCAGGCTGTAGGTGCCGTAGTGGAACAGGCGCCGCCAGAAGGTCTTCTGCGGCGAGATGTAGCTCCAGGTGCGCACGACGCGCACTCCATCGAGCCTCTCCTCCTGGTAGAGGCGGTTGCGGTAGCCGTCAAAGACGCGACCTTGAGGGTAGCTTGGGGCGCCGGTGACCATGGTCACGGTGTGTCCCATTTTCACCAGGTCCGTGGCCAGCTCGGTGATGAGCACGGCAGCGCTGACCTCTTCGGGCGCGTAACATTGGGCGAGGAATAGAATATGCATTACAGGAAAGGTATAATCATTAAAGGAGAATTATGAACATGAACACCCATGGAAAAGCACGCCAACGGTTTTTCTACCGGGTCCTGCTGGCGGCGCTGCTGGCGGCGATCACACTCGGCTGCGCTTGCCTGCCCCTGGCCCGTTCCAGCCCGGCCGCGGCTGCCACGGACCCGCCGCAACCGCAAGCCGCCCCGGACGATTTCATCCAGCAGATCCTCTCGGGAGTCAGCCAGGAGCGGATCATCGACGACCTGAAAGCCCTGACCGGCGAGACGCCCCTGTGCATCGACAGCGCTTGCTACACCATCCAGAACCGCCTAACCGGCAGCGCCGGCCTGGCTCGGGCCAAGGAGTACGTGGTCCAGGAGCTCAGCGAGCTGGGGTATGCGGTCACGTGCCAGGGCTGGTCGATGGAAGGCTACTCAGACGAGAACATCCTCGCCCGGAAGACGGGCACGCGCTACCCGGACGAAGCCATTTACCTGGTGGCGCATCTCGACGGGGTCAAAACAACCGCCGAGGAGCGCTTCCCCTCGGCAGACGATGACGGCAGCGGGGTCGTCGACTTGCTGGAGCTGGGGCGCGTCCTCAGCGCCTATTCCTTCGAGCGCACGCTGGTGCTCTTCTTTTCGACCGGGGAGGAACAGGGGGTGCTTGGGGTGCGCAGCTACGTGGACAGCCTCTCGGAATCTGCGCTGAGCGCCATCCGGTACGTTGTTACGATCGACATGGTCGGCTACGACGCCAACGACGACGGCGCCATGCAGCTCTGGTCGGGCGACCATGCACCTTCGCTGACCTTTGCCCAGGAGCTCAGCAGGATCATCCAGGCGTACCCGCTCGAGCTGGCGCCGCAGGTCATCACCGGCTGCAACTGAGGGGACGAACGGCCCTTCCGTGAGAAGGGCATCACCGCCGCAGTGCAGATCCAGAAATATACCGGCGAGGGCGCTGAGCTGAACCCTTACAACCACACGGCGCAGGACAGCTTCGCCCACATCAACACCGGCTACCTGTTCGAGCAGACGAAAGCGACGACGGCGATCACCGCCGAACTGCTGGGCGTGAACCGGCTGGAAAACCGGGTTTTCCTGCCGGTCGCCCTGAGACGGAGGAACTAGAATTAAAAGTAAGGTGGGTTGAGGATCACAACCCACCCTACAAGGCTTATTGTGTCATGAGCAGCAGCATTGGGTGTAGATAGCGACCAGGCGGTCGATGTGCTGTTCGATGTCGAAGCACTCCGCCGCCAGGCGGGCGCTTTGCTCTCCTAGAGAGCGGCGCAGAGTGGGGTCGCCCACCAGGCTGCACAGAGCAGCGGCGAGCTGCCCAGGCTGGCCAGGTGCAACCAGCACCCCGTTGACGCCGTCCTGGACCAGGTCGGGCAGCCCGCCAGCCGTGGAGGCGACAACGGGCAGCCCGCTGGCCATGGCTTCGATGACGGCCATGGGCATGCCCTCGCTGTAGGAAGGGTAAACAAATAGATCGGCGTGACGGAAATAAGCCAGCTTGTCCTCCCCGAAGGCGGGCGGGTGGAGGTTCACGATCCCGCTCAAGCCCGTCTCCTGGATCAAGCGGCCTAACTGCTCCAGCTCCGGCGGTCGCATCTCGCTGCCCACCAGGTCGAAGACGGCCTGCTCCCCACTCGCTGACATCTGGCGAGCCGCCTCGACGAGGTCAAAGCTGCCCTTGGCTTTCCAGATGTAGCCCAGGTAGAGCACGCGCAGTGGACGGCGCTCAGAAGAACCTACCACGCGCTCCCGGGCGATCGCCTGGTAGGGTGCCAGGTCGATGGCATTTTTCAGATACATACACTGGCTTGCCGGGAATGATCTTGTCAAGCTGCTTCCACTCGCTCGACAGGGCAATCACCCCACTGGTCAGGCGCAACGCCTGGCGGAAAAACCAGCGCCACCAGCCCGGCTGGCCCGTGTACAGGGCAGACAGGCTGCAATGAAGGTGCAACAATACTCGGCTGCCAAAAAGACGGGCAATCGCCGCACACAAGCTATGCTTGATGAACGAGGTCTCCGTAGGCTGTGTTCAGATGGCAGAGCTGCGGTTTGTGCGCCCGCACAGCCTGGTAAAAACGACCTATGTCCTTCAGGCTGCCGGCGATATTCGAATACGAGGCCGCTGCCGGCCTGCGAAAGGTCACGCTCGTGAGTGCTGGTCTGGACAAATGCAAAGTCCAGTCGTTTGGTTAGCGAAGAGCCCACCAAGGATTTGCAATAAGTGGCGATGCCGCCCAACGGCGGCGGCAGGTGTCCGGCAAGGAGCACCCGCAGCCCTGTAGATTTGATCTGGCTGGCAGCCTGCTCTGTTGCACCTGCAGAGGTCATTCTGGGTCACCCAGCATCACGTCCAGGTACCGGCTGACCGCCTCATCCAGGGTGAAAGGCTGCCAGCTCTCCGGCGGGGTGGGTCTGCCGTTACCGTTCAAGGAGTCCAGGATAGCCTGGACCATGGCGTCCTGGTTGCCGACCGGTACCAGATTCCCATATTTCCCATCGGCCAGGATTTCGCGTGGCCCGCTTGGGCAGTCCGTGGCAACCAGGGGAGTTCCGCAGTAAAGCGCCTCGATCAACACCCCGGGCAAGCCCTCCCAACGGGAGGAAAGTACAAACAGGTCGGCGCTGCACATGTAAGGGTAAGGATTGGCGACAAATCCTGGCAGGCGGACTTCTTTCTGCAGCCCCAACCGCCGCACCAGGGCTTCCAGCCTGTTGCGCTCCTCTCCATCCCCAAGGATCAGCAGGTGAGCCAGAACGTTCTGGCGAACCCTGGCAAATGCCTGGATCAAGGTGCTGAAATCTTTTTGAGCGCTCAGGCGACCCACTGCCAGGATCACAGGCGGCTCAGCCGGGGCGAACCAGGCATCATTCAAGGATTTCGCATGCCTTTGCCTGCATAGCGGGGGTTACAATCGGGTTATAGATCACGCGCACCCTCTCGGGGGACAGACCGGCAACCTGGATCAGGTCGGCAGCAACCCCTTTTGATACGGCGACGATGCCGTCTGCCCAGGGATAAAAACGGTGGGCGACGGCAGGCATGAAACGCATGCGAAGGTCGCCGCGATATTCCCGCGACTCGACCGAAAGGGTATTCCGCTCGCTGACGATGATGCGCGTGGGCACACCAGCCAGGCGACGCGCCCACAGGGCAACCGGGTTGGCGTGCAGTATCGATAGCATGGCATCCGGCTTTTCACGCTTCAAGTAGCGCACCAGCGCCGGCAGGCTGGTCAGGACGCGCCGCGCTTTCAAATCCACCAGCCTGGCGGACTCCGGCGCCTCTGCCAGAAGCGGTCCGTGAGCGTCGGCAAGGACCAGGTCCACCGGGTATCCGCGCTCAAGAAAACCACCTGCAAGCTTTAAGATCGAACGCTCCGCGCCTCCAACGACCAGGTCAGGGGCAAAAATCGCCAGCCGTCTGCCGTTCCGGGTAGAGATTTTGTTCGGTTTCGAGCCCTCGCTTGGTTGATTTAACCCCATTTAGACCTCTTCTGCAATGCGTCGATCACGGTCAGCGATCCATTTTGTGAATAAGAATGGGTCGCCAGGGCTTTATCATCCCAGCCGGGCTGGATCGACTTGATTTTCTTTTCTATGTAGTCTGTCTCAGACAAAACCATGATCTGGTAAAAATCAACCCCATAGCCATACATTTTTGAACAATTTTGAGCAGGCCGGATTAGCTTTCCTTCCCGCATGTACAGGCTGCCCGCCGGGCGAGCACACCCCGATCGTGGAACAACCGGGTTGCCCGGGTGCGCTCGCCAGTCACTCGCCAGCAAGTCATCTGCAAAAAATCTGCAGCTCCACGAATGGCAGTTCTTTTTCCCGCCGGGCGACCCCGGTAAACATCCACCATTTATCCTGGTAACGCAGCAGCGTGGTGTCCACGGCCAGCACGCCGTTCATCAGGGTCTTCTTGAATTTCCACTGGGAGGGAAATTCAACGCACTCGTACAGGTCAATCGTGCAGTTTTCAACCGACTCAGGGATCAGGTAAGTCTTGCCTGCCCATTCAAAGATAAAAGGGTACGAAAGGTGATAAGGCTGTTCCAGGATGCGCACCGGCTCCGTCCAATTACCTTGCGCATCCATCTCCATGACTGCCAGGTGTCCTTTGCCGCGGCGGTAGAAATATTCTTCAATAAAAATGTAATACCGCTGGTCCCGGCAGACCACAAAAGGATCCGCCCAGAAACGATCCTTTGGAGGGATCAGGTCCTTAAATCGGGCCAGATCATGGATGGTGGTGTCCCCCAGCTTGTACAGCAGGTACCACTGGTGCAGGAAAAATAGCCTGTGGATGATGCGTTCTGCAATGTTCACAATAGAAGGTGCTGAAGAAATCAGGTGATTTCGGAGATCAAGAACCTGAACTTGCCTGAAGCTGAAGGGAGAATCTCATCGACGAAATCAAACGACACCTCGCAGCCCTTGCCCAGGGCTTTCCGGGTGATCGCCACAATTTCAACGAGCTCACTCTTTTGAGGCTCGCTGTACTTCACAATCCGGTAGGTGACAGCCTGGTAGCTTTTTTGAACAATCTGGTACTGGGCAATCCACTCCCGGAAGTATAAATTCGCCATAAAGAATCCCGGGTTAACCAGGCCGCCATCCTGGGTTCTAAAGAAATCCATGCTCCGTCCGATGACTTCTTTCAGCACCTGGCCGCCGTGATCCCCGTCATGGGCTTGCGTTAAAAGCACTCCCCGGTCGCCAATCCTGTAGCGGATCAACGGCATGGCGTAATTGGTCAGCGAAGTCACCAGGATTTCACCTTCCACGCCGTCAGGCAGGCGCTGTCCCTGGGCATCGACAACCTCCAGGTAGCTGCCCCACGGCGCTACCCATAAGCCATCTCCAATGGGATTTTCAAATTCCGTGCGGGGTACTTCGCATTCCGTGCGGGGTACTTCGCACGCCATGTCCCCAAATTCCCGCGAGCCATATCGGTCGTACACGCGGCATTGAAAAACCTGCTGAATTTTTTCCCGCATGAAGGGATACAACTTTCCAGCAGAAGTCATAATCGCCGACTGTGGCTCAACACTGAGTCCCTCGGCCTCGGTAAACCTGGCCAGCTCGTAGATCGATTTCGGCATAGGTGACGATCAATTTCGGGCGGGTGGCATTGATGATCCGGATGAATTCACGCATGCGGGCTGGCGTCATCAAGGCCGAATTCATGACCCGGGTCCTGGTCAATTGATTGACCAGGGTTGCCCGCCAGCTTTCCTGGTTGCGGATGATGTCCCGGTCAGAACCCCACAGTTTGAATTCTTTCTCGCCTACTTCCTTGCCAACCAGCCTGGAAAAAAGCAGGCTGATCGCTCCCACCCTGGAAATATATTCACCATCCTGGATGAATTGGGCTGGTTCGCCCGTGGAACCGCCAGTGCTGTTGGTGAACCATTTTCGCTGCGGCAGGTCAGCAGATTTCAGGTCATTAAAATGGCGGTGCAGTTTTTCCCTGGTCAGGATCGGGAAATTCTCGAGGTATTGGATGGGATCTTCGTGAAAGGCTGGCCCTTTTTGGCGGATGATAGACGCAAAATAAGGGACTGCTCGCTCGCAATGCTCGAAGAGACGGATTAGAGATTGCCGGGTGGTATCCGGAGCAATCCCATTCTGGTATTCCTGCAGGTAGCGGCGGTAGTAACTGCCAAGAGGCTGGCCGCGAAGGTTCACCAGCGCGAAATACAATTCCTGGCGGAAGTTCATCAAAGCTCCAAATGGGAAGGAAGCACCAGCAACCCGAGCATCAAGAAGAAGGAATAGTTGGTTTCCATCCCCCCGCCCTTGATCCACGAAGCAAAATACCCGCAGAAGGCGGCGAAGGTCAGGGCGAAGTAGGGCATCAGCCAAGTCACACCAAATCTTCGCAAGCGAAAAAACTGGTAAGCAAATGCCCAGATGGCACTGGCAAAGACGGCGAGATAAAGCAGCAGCCCCACAAGGCCTGTTTCTGCCCAGATCGCCAGGATGGGATTGTGGATGGGAGCAGTCTCAAACCCAAATACACTGCGGAACGAGCGGACAATTTCCATCATGGCGTATGGAGAGTTCCCAACACCCACGCCCGTCAGGGGATTCTGGCGGATCAACAACCAGCCTGCCTGCCAGAGCGCCTCCCGCCCGCCCAGGAGCGTGTCATTCATCCGGTCGGTGAAGCGGTCCAGGGTGGTCGAGAGGACCAAAGGCGCGGCGGCGGCCGCAGCCACCATGATCAGCAACCCGATGATGCCCCATAACCGGGTGGGCTTCCAGACCAGGAGCACGAGCATGGTAATGACCCAGGTGATTGCGCTGCCGCGCGAGCCGCTGAGGGCGATCAGCACAAACGCGAGCAGGATGAAGATAGCGCCCATGACGGTCCAGAAGAGCTTTTTGAGGTTCGAAGCGCGCATCGCCATCCAGATGACACCAACGACCACCACTGGAAAGATACCGCCCAGCGAGTTTTCGTTGGCATCCAGCACCTGCAGCCTGCCACCTAGCTCGTATCCGCTGGTCAGCAGCGAGCTGATGCCGGCCAGGATATACGCCCAGCCGGCTACCGCCAGGGTGGTCATCAGTCCCTCGAAAGTCTCCCGGTTGCGAATCTCGTTGACAAACAGGAATAAGAACAGGATGAAGCGAAACGCATACCCCCCCAGGACATTGATGGCAACGGTCAAATTATTCGCCCAGGTCAGGCTTAACAGGCACCAGACCAGGAAAGCAAGCATCAAAATAGATGTTGCTGACCAGGTGATCCGCTGGCGGCGTATGAGAATATATATAAACCAGACGCCGAGGGCTGCCAGGGTCAACGCCCGGTTCAGGTTCGACTGGAGGCTGGCTGGGAACAAGCCCGTCGGCAGGAGCACGACCAGCAAGGCCGCATACATGACCAATACCGGCTTGCGGATCCATAGGGGCGCCGACAGGATTCCCAGGACAACACCCCCAATGATCAGGGGAACGTAAGCAGAGTCCAGCAAAAGGTAGGAGACGCCGGCCAGGATCGAGCCCAACAGGGCGAAAACGATCAACACAACCTGGATTCCGGGCGACTCGCGCAACGCAGAACTTGTTCTCATGCTTTACCAGTACACAAAGAATACATGACCATCAACAGGCTGCAGGTTATTTCACAGGGATTTCGGAGATAGTATACCGGAATTTTCCCGAGGCGCAGGGTTGGATTTCGTCCACAAACTCGATCTCGACCTTGCAGTCTTCCCCAAACATGTGCCGGGTGCGCCGCTCGATCTCTTCCAGGTCTTCCTGGCGCGGCGGTTCGTCCGATGGGATAATTTTAAAGACGAAATGCTCGTAATCTTTCTGGATCACCTGGTACTGGCGAATCCAGGTCTTGAAAAAGAGGAGCATGATGAAATAGTAGCCGGGGACCGGCGTGCCATCCTTCGTCTGAAACAAGTCGGTAATCCTTCCCAGAACATCCTCCAGCACCTGTCCCGGGTACTTCCTGCTGCGGTTCTCCTGTGGAGCCAGGACGCCCAGATCTCCAATTTTATAACGAATGATGGGCATTGCCCGGTTGGTCAAGGAGGTGATGAGAATCGCCCCCTGGGTACCATCCGGGACCCGGTTGCCGGCATCGTCCACAATTTCCAGGTAGTTTGCCCAGGGCGAAACCCACAGGCCATCCATCCCCGGCACCTGGCAGCCGATATCGCCCACCTCCCGGGAGCCGTAGCGGTTATACACCTTGCATCCGAACACCCTTTCAATTTGCTCGCGCATGTAAGGAAACAGCATGGTGGCGGTGGTGATGATTGCCGCGGGTGGCAAGACGGTCAGGCATTCTTTCTCCGCGAATCGGGCAAGGACATACAGGGACTCGGCATAAGCCTCAATCAACCGGGGACGCCTGGCGTTGATATAGGCGACATATTCGCGCATCATCTCAGGTTTCATCTGGAAAGCGCTCAGGATATGGGTGTTGGTCAGCCGGTTGATGATGGGAGCGCGCCAGCCTTCGGTGCAGCCGACCACATCCTGCATCGACCCCCACAAAAGCACATGGAGATCACCGATTTCTTTGCCGATCAGCTTCGCATAGAGCAGGGTCGTCGCCCCCGCCCGGGCGTTGAAATCCCAATCCTGGATAAAGCGGGCAGGCTCGCCAGTCGAGCCTCCGGAGGTAGCGTAGCACCAATGGCGCTTATCCAGGTCGTTGGACTTCAGGCGGTCGAACTGGGCGCGCAAGATATCCTTGGTCAGGATCGGGAAGGTCCGCAGGTATTCAAACGGATCGTCCCGGTAAGAGTCGCCTTTTTCGCGGATGATCTCGGCGTAATAAGGGACATTCTGCTTGCAGTGATCGAGCATCTCGACCAAGAGCTTGCGGGTCGTATACGGATCGATCCCGCGCCGGGTTTCATCAAGAATTTGCCGGTAATACCTGCCAAGCGGCTGCCCCCGGGAGGCTACCAGCGTGAAATAAATGTCCTGTCGCAAGTTCATATTATCCCTGGCCTACTTGAAACGGTGAATTCCATAAGCGATCAAGCCTCGCACACCCAGTCTGCGCACCCCAAAATGCCAGCGTCCCCACCAGCGATCAAAGCGGCTGCGTTTACGCCTGTACCAGGGTTCGTACTCGTCCAGGTCAATGGACAGCGCCCTGCTTGCGCCTTTGACCTGGCTGGCTGCCCGTTGCTGCGGATCGAGGAGGGTCTGCTGACCCTGCTGAATAAAAGACAGGACCTGGTAAGAAAGCCCACGCTCCCGTTCGAGCTCCAGGAGGACGCCCAAGCCTACCCGGTTTCGAGGCGCCGATTGGACGATCCACTCACCACGTTTATCTTTGAAATCCGAAAAATGGAAATTTCCCAGGCTGTAAAAGACCGGGCAGTTTCCAATCATCTCCATCCCCCGCACCACGTGCGGGTGGTGTCCGATAACGATATCAGCACCCGCCAACGCCATCTCGCGGGCAATCCGGCGGTCCTCAAGCCTTGGAAACGCAAAAAGCTCATCGCTCCAATGCACCAGTACAAGCACCCAATCCACCTGCTCCTTGAGGGATTGGATCATCATCCTGGCTGCCAGCACCCCAGGCCAGCAGTTCGGCCCCGGGAAATCGCCGCATTCGGGGTGTGTTTCCGCAAAAACCCAGTTGACGATTGCCAGCCTGCCCTCGCCAGTCTCCCAGATGAGCGGCTGCCGGGCTTCTTTTTCCGTAATCCCAGCACCAACCGTTTCAAAGCCAGCCTGGTGCAGGGATGCCAGGCTGCTGGTAAACCCTGCCGTACCAGCATCCAGGATGTGGTTGGTTGCCAGCGCGGCAAAGCCTGGCGCCCAGCTTTCCAATGCATCCAGGGATTCCGGGATGAGAGACCAGCCGGGGACCGCTAGAACGAGGCGTTGGATTTAACTCGCTTCCCAGCGGCAGCTCCCAGTTAAAGAGGATTCTGTTCGCCAGCCGCTGGAATGATTCCGCCGGCTGGGGACCAGGGAACGGCTGGAGGGCTGGATAACGCAATATCGCCCAGGCAGAGTATCTTCATAATTCAACAGCAGCCGGCTGTGTCCGGCGCAGCCCACCAGGCTGATCACCAGGCCGCGATCGCCGCGGCTCAATCCCACGAACCAGACAATCATCGCATACACGACGGAGACAACACTAGCCAATCCAGCCAGCTCGAACCAGGCTATCCGGTGACGAACAGCAGCGTCGTAACATATGACCAGGAACATGACCAGCAGCGTCCCGAAGATACCCGGCGCCAGGCTCGGAAAGAAAGTCCACCAATTCAAGCTTCATGATGTGGGCGGTGTACAACGGCATGTAAAGAGTATTTTTCACAGTCCAAGTGAGACCTACCGCAAACGCCACCCCTACCATTCCCCACGGATCCCAAACGGCCAGGAGGATCTCCCAGGCCTACGCTGGCAAGTCCCGCAGATCAGCGTGACAATCCCAGGCCAGCGTACCTTGTTGTACGCTGTCTGCACAAAGAGCATCGGCCGTACCGAGTAATTCACCGCCTGGTGGACGAGGATGACGACCATTAGGGTGCCCAGGTACACGAACGCAGGTCCAAGCCACAATGACAGAAACGGCTTCGCAAACCCGCAGAGTAATCCAACCGGCAAAGCCATTGCGAATCCCAGCAACTTAACGGACTGGATGGTCAAGTGCTTTCAGACCAGAAAAGTCTTCCTGGGCATACTTGATCAGGATCACGGGTCGGATAACATTTCCGGCGGCTGTGACCAGATATTCCATAAATAACGTAAACTGCACCAGCGAAGCGTATCCGCCAGTCGTGACTGCGCCGTAAAAGGCATTTACCACCAGTAAGTCCGCCCTCGAAAGCAGCAGCGCGCCGATCATATTGACCACCATCCAACCGCCCATGCTGAACTGTTCCTTGAACTGGGTGCGGTCGAATGAACGAACCTTCAATCTTCAGATCCTGGCGTGAATTGGCGCCATAAAACCAGGTAGCCAACAAGGGTGATAACAGCGCTGCCAGGAATGCGCTGGCGCCTGCGTACCAGATTCTGGGTGAAAAACAAGAAAACAGACGACAAGGGTGATGCACGCGGCTGATTAGACCCGGCAAAATTGACCAGGTTAAACTTGACGAACTCGCTGTAAACAAACGTAGAAACGGAAAAAACGCCTCCCGCCACCGAAATGAAGAAGGTCACTGCGGTGATCACAAACAGCCACGAGGCCTCCTGTTCCAATCCAGGCGGGATGTTGAATAGCTGCGGAAAAGCCAGGGCAATGACCAGGATGGCCGGGATCAGCAGCAAGAACAAACCGATAACCGAGAATAACGCCGTATTGAAAGTTTTATTAGCGCGCCCTAACTGTCTTCTGCTCCAGACTCAATCGTCAAGAAGCGCGTGACGGCAGTGTTAAGGGCGGAGGTCAAGATCGCCGTATAAGCAACAATGTTTTGAGTCAGGGGGATCATGGCATAAGCGGCTAGACCCTAAGTAGCCGATAAGATAGGATGTCATCCACAAGGTAACGACAGCCTGCGCCCCGATATACACACGCATTGGAGAGGACATTCCAGGCAAAGCGCCCGCGGGCTTTTACCAGGTTAGGCGCAGGCAGGTCTGCACCTGGACTACAGCTATCCTTTCGATTCGAGCGGTAAGGCAGGGGTTCTTCTATTCCCATAATTCTTACCGTTGAAAAATGCGATAAAATCTTGTTTAGACAAAACATTTAGAGGTAGTCTTTGAACGTATGGGTACGATTGTAGGAAAGCTTGGACTTCTCTGGTTCTGGTTGCTACCTTTCCATATTCCTCTTACGAGGTCAGGCCGGTTTCCCAACCTGCTGCCGGCGGACATCAACGCCGCCCCCGCGGATAAGGCACCACTCACTACGTCTCGCCGTCCGGTTCCGATAACAACCCTGGAACTGCCCGGCTGCCGTGGAAAACGACTCGAAAAGGCTGCCCGGTGCTCCAACCAGGAGATCGCCTGATCCTGCGCGGGGGAATTTACAAACAGGTGATCAATTTCGACGCATCCGGGAGCGCATCCCAGCCTATCCGGATTGAGGCTTTTCCCGGTGAAACACCGGTAATCGACGGAGACTTTGCCAGGCCCGGTTATTGGGGAAGCCTGGTCAGCATCACGGGCGATCACGTGCACCTCTCCGGGATCGAGGTGCGCAATTCTGCTTATATGTGCGTTTATGTCTACGGGAAGCTATGACCTCGTCGACGGTATTTTTGCCCATCATTGCAAGGAAAACGGCATCCTGATCACCCACGGCCAGCATTCTACGGTGCAAAATAGCCGTGTCTGGCAGGCCGCGCTTGCGAACGAATTTGCGAAGAATGATGATTGGGCATCGGGACTGAGCGCTGGGCGCCAGGGTGTGTCCTTCGCCACGATTCGCAACAACACCGTCTGGGAAAACTGGGGAGAAGGGATTTCGTCTTATGAAGCCGACCAGGTCACGATTGAGAATAACGTCTCGCACGACAACTACACCGCTAATATCTACATTTCCGATTCCACGAACGTGCTCTGCCAGGGGAACTTTGTCTACACCGATCCAGCGAGCGATCTCTTCGATTACGGACCGCACGTAGGGATCATGCTGGGCGACGAGCGCTACACCCCTCCATCGAAAAATATCACCGTGATCAACAATATCGCCTACGGCAATCGCAGGAATTTTTACTGGTGGCAGGGTGTACAAGGCGGTGGAATGCAGAAGGTCTTGATCGCCCACAACACCTTTGTCAACAGCATCCAGAACAGCGGGGTGATGATCGCCGAAGGCGAACCACCAGGAGGTCAGCTTCACAGACAATATCGTCCAACAGGATGGGCCACTACCGGTAATCCTCGCCTGGTCCAACTCCGAGGTCGAGTTTTGCATTCAACCTGTGGTCAAAAATCCCCTTGAGCCTGGCCGCCGGGCCTGGCGACGTGATCGGTGACGCGAAGCTGGCCAGGAGTGGTAAGTCCCTTTCACCTGCCTGGTTCGCGATTATCCGCTCTCTCACCTGCCTGGAACAAAGCCCGGGCTCTACCCGAAGTCGAGCCGGATTTTTATTTCACCACCCGAGACCAACGCCCAGACATGGGTGCAATCGAATACCATCCTCCCGCGATCGTCATTCCGTGTCGAACCTGGCCAGCCATTTCCAGGAAAGCTGATAACGCAGGAAGTAATAGAACATCTTGGTGTACTCATCCAGGATGTAGCGCTGCGCTGCTGGATCGGTCCACCAGTCGTTTTTATAAACCAGCCGCTCAAACGGCACTGGTGCCATGAGCACCTTTATGTCGTTTCCAAGCACCCTCTCGTAAGTCCAGCGCGCCCGGCGCATGTGGAATGGATCGCTGACCACGAGGACAGATTGGACCGGGAGCTGGTTATCGTCGATGTACTTTTTCAAGAGGATGGCCTCATCGTAGGTGCTCATTACTGGCGTGCTGTCCGATGCCAGGGCATCCACGGAACAGCCCGCGCCCGTTCGCCAGCTGTCTGCCGTGCTCAGAATGGTCGAACCCGTGGTGCTGGCAGACGCCCGCCAGTAAAGAAAATCGTCCTAGCCTGGCCCTGCTGATAGAGATCGATCGCATAATCGGTACGGTAATCCTCTCCTGCAACCACATGCAAGATATCGGCCTGCGAGCAGGTCATCTTGTACTACAAGGTAGCTGCCAAGCCCGTGGAAAACCTGTTCTTTGAACAAGAGCATTGAAAAGGCTATGGTCAGGATAACCAGGCCAGCAATGACCAGCAACCTGGTGAAACCACTCAACCCTTCCCCCAAAGCCTGTTCCCGCATGTTTCCGAAGATGGTTTTGAGGCCAGACTTCGTCCCGGGTTTTTCTTTGCGACCTTCATGCTGAGAGTAGTAATAATATCCCTTGCCCCTGGGAGCCGCATTCAGAACTGCCCCCACCAGGTGTGCGTTTACTTTGCGTAAGCTTTCCAGGGCCTCCATTGCCAGGCGCCCGCGGGTATGGTTGGCGCGCAACACCATCAGCACGCCATCCACGTGCGGCGCCAGGATCGTGGCATCAGCAACCGGCAGGACTGGGGGGCAATCGATCAATACAATATCAGCCTGTTTACGCAGCTCTCTCAATCAGGTTCAACATTTTTGAAGAACCCAGCATCTCGGCAGGATTTGGGTGGTAAATGCCCGCTGGTGAGGACCTTCCAACCCCTGGGGCTCTACCTGCTTCACTCGGCCATCGACCGAACCTTCCAACAAGGCACTGGTCAGACCCTCCGCCCTGCTTGATCGAAAGAGGCGGTGCTGCTGCGGTTTACGCAGATCAGCGTCCACCACCAAGACACGCAATTCCGCCAGCGCCAGGGCTGCTGCCAGGTTGGCGGTAATCGTCGACTTGCCCTCCTGCGCCATAGGGACTGGTCACTAACAACGTATGCAACGGGTTCACCAGGGCAGAATAACGAATATTGGCCGCCAGGACGCGGAACGCTTCAGCGTTAGGCGACCGCGGCTGTGAAACGATCACCACTCCTTTTTCTTTGCTGGACAGCTTGCCAATCGTGCCCAGGCGCCGTCAAGCCCAGGCGTGCGGTTGATCTCCGAAGCGACTGGACATCTTCATTCAAGTATTCAATCAGGAAGGCTGCACCGGTTGCCACCAGGGCGCCAACAACTGCAGCCAGGATCGAATAAAAAATAGCGCTGGTATTGGCCTCTTCCGCAGGAACCTTGGCCGGTTCAGTGACCAGGACCACTTCTGCGTTATCGGTGACCGCCAAGCGGATCTCCCGGGCGTCTTGCTGCAAAGCCTGGTAATTGCTCTGCTGCTCCAGCTGGAAGCGCTCAAGCTGTGCCAGCTCAAGACCCACCTGGACTTTATTGGCGATTAGCGAATCGATTTCCGTCTGGGTCTCGTCGATGTTTGCCTGGCGGTCATCGAGCTGCTGCTGTAAATTCTCTAACCGGCTCTGATAAGGTGTTTCCAGGATCGATTTAATTTCCTCCAGGAATACTACAACCATCGCCTCTGCAATCTCGGCTGCCTTGCCGGAATCACTGTCGAATACTTGCAGTGTCAGCAGCTTCGTACCGGGGACTGGGGCTGCTCTAACCTTTCCGATCAACGAATCAGGTGTTTCTTTCAAACCAAGTTTCTGAATAACCTGGGTCAGTACGTTTCGCCCTGTAAGCATTTTGCTCAACGTCTGCGAAAGCTGTTCATCATTCAAGCCTGAAAAGTAACCAGCGCTCCCGGTGTCAGGGGTATTTCCAACCAGCAGTGTCGCAGTCACCTGGTAAGTTGGAGCGTCTGTCGAATCTGCTTGTTGAGCGCTTTCAACCACCTTCACCAGGTCCGTTAATTGGCCGGCATCGACCTGCAGGTTCTGGTACTCACGCTCTAGCGTCCTGTAATCGCTGCGAAACTCACTGAGCTGGCTTTGTAAAGTGGTCACCTTGGCTTCGCCGGTAGTTTTGCTGGAATTCAAGGCGTCGATCTTCGCCTGGGTTTCCTCCTTAGCCGCCGCCAATCCTTCCATTTCTTCCTCAAGGCTCGCTAGTGTAGAGCCGTAGCGCTCCTCTTGCAGATCCTGGTTATGGGAAATAAATTCTTCAGCAACTGCATTTGCCAGCAGGGCAGCTTGTGAAGGCGAATTACTTTTTACCGTCAGGCGGATGAGCTGGGTATCCCGCACCGATACAGGCTTGATTTTCTTGGCGAGGTCTTCAGGAGTCATATCCAGGCCAAGCGTATCAATAACTGGCTGCAAGATGACATCCCCCTTTAGCATTTCAATGTAAGTCAGCGCCAGCCGTTCACCGGCGACGAGGGTGGAGTATTCATCGCTCCGCGCATTTTGCCCCGGCGAAACGAGAAGGGTGGTGGTGGCCTCATAGGTGGGTTCCATCAAATAAGTAACCAGGAACGCAGCAAACCCGGCTGCCAGGGCGCAGCCGAGGATCAGTTTCCACCAGCGCCGGAGCACGTCCAAAATCCAGCGCAGTTCGAATTCATTTGAATTTTGCATACAACCTATCCTGAAAAAACATTACCGCCTCAACGAATTTAATTGTAACCGCGCTCCGCCCTCATGACAATCCAGTAGTCTAAGGAAACGATTAAGACTACCTCGCCATCTGCGTGGTGGGTATTTCTCATCAAAAAATTAATTACCTGCAAGTGTTACTGCTTGAGTTGAAATAACCACCCGAAGCCTGCCCAGGCACCCCCCATGCTCGGGCTATAAAATTTATATAATTCACAGATCCCGCATAAATTATAAGGGTATTTTATCCCGGGAATTTTCTAACCCCCTTACAGAACTGTTATGTGACATGTTCAAATAACGAAAAGCCAGGGTCCTCTTGACCCTGGCTAATCATATTTAGGAAATCGGCTCAAATCTAAGCTACCGCACCAGTTCAAGATCGCTCAGGAAGAGAGTACCACCAGGTGTCTGGTCGAATAAGAGAACAATTTCGCGGATTTGTGATAAATCGACCCCGGTAAAACCATCCAAGGGCATCCGGATCGAAGTCAAGGGAACCCGTCCTGTAAATAATCCCCCATCGAACGTATCGTTCTCCTCGTTGTATCCAAGGGGGAAGCCGAGAGCTGGCTCGTCAGCCCGCGTGGATGCCGAAGCGGTGTTGCCCTGCTGGTCGACCAGTTGAATCGTCAAAGCCTGGGTAGCGCCGGCTTCATTCAAAGGAGACAGCGGATCGACAGCGGCGCGCAGGCTGATTGCCTTAAACTGGCTCAGGTCGCTGGCTTCAGGGAAGGAGAATTTTAAGGCTCCACCGCTTTGGGACCAGGAGACAACCAACATGCCTGGATTCCCCGGTATGACCAGGTTTACCCGTTTGCAAGGCTCGCTGCCGGGCTTCATCGCAGGCACAAAATACCCCTGCTCACAATAAGTCAGCTCGAGGTTCTCGGCGGTCACACTCCCCCCTGCCAGGTTGGTCTCCAGCTCGGATGACGCTGGCTGGAAGGAGCAACGGCAGCCGGTCATATCGTGGCGCAAGCGCAGCCACCCGTGCGGGCAGCCCATACAAGCTCATCCGGTGCCAGTGCCTGGAAATCCATCCCCAGGTTCGAAGATAAAACCGATTCCTGGTTGAATATCTCATTCAAAAAGTCAATGGCATACTCGCTTAGAAAGTCACGCTGCTCCTCTGGCTGCAGCAGTGGTTCGCAATCCGGCCTGCCTGGGCGCCTTATTGCTTCATCCGAAAGAGTCTCGTTGAAATAGTTATGATTTGCATTCTCCAGCCAGACGGACGAAGCCCAGGTGATTTGATCCGGGTCGGTACGGGTGATCTCGTAGAAGAGCTGCCCCTCCTGGTTGATCACATCTTGATCACAGGCCGCCTGGATCAAAGAGAACGGCACGCGCGCCACTTCTGCGCCGCCAAAATTTGCCGCCGAGGCAACCATTAAAATGCCGTATACGGGCCCATATCCCAGTTTTGCAGAGGCATCTGGCGCGTCCAGGCCTGCCTTATGGGTCAGCCAATACGCGCCTTCCGCTCCTTGCGAGTGACCGATGAAAGCCAGCCGGCTCAAATCGGCGCGGCCTTCCAGCTCCAATCCAAACTGGTTCGCTCCGCCGCCCGTTGCCGCAGCCAGCGCTTGCAAATGCAAATCAACCAGCTGTTCCAGGCGTTCGATCGGAATCGGCTCACCAAACCCAAAGGTGTTCTCCGCATTGATGTTGATCGATAAAGCCACATAACCCTTGGCGGCCAGGCGGCGCACCAGGTAATTAAACCCCCGGTAGTTGGGTCGTTCCACTTCTGGCGCACACGGCCAGCGATCAACCGTATCGCCTTCTGGCACAGGGCATCCCACGTGGTTGCCGTGCAGGATGACGACAACCGGATTTGCAGCCTCCCCCAAATCCGGCGCCGCAATGATGCCGTTCAAACGCACCGGCATATTGCGGAACCGGCTATCTTCCGGAAACATGGATTGCGTGATCGTCGTCTCGCCTAAATTATATTCCACGGCTGCCGGCAGGCTTTCGGCTTCAAGGGTCGCCTCCGGCTGGTTGGTACCAGGCGTCTCGATGATCAATGTAGTCGCAGGATGGCGCCAGGCGTCTCCGTCGGGCTTAAAGCTGCTGGTGCACAACCAGCCAGGATAAAAGACAGGGCGACAAAAAAGCTGAGGAGTCTGCGCAGCATGAGCCTAGCGGAAACGAATAACCTGGCCGGGGAAGATCAGGTTAGGATGGGTAATTTGCGGGTTCAATTGCATCAAAACGGGTACAGTGGTATTGAAGCGTAAAGCAATCGCTCCCAGGGTATCGTCAGGCTGGACGATATAGATGTTCGAGGCAATTGGGACAAGGAGTCGTTGACCTTTGCGGATCAGGTCGGGATTCGTGATTTGCGGGTTGAGCTGGCGCAGGATCGTCTTCGTGGTTCCGAACTGAATGGCGATGCCTTTCAGCGTATCGCCGGGTTGGACAATATAAGCCTGCGTGCCCTCTGGAACATTGACGACGCCCCCACCCCCACCAACGGTCGAGTCCAGGCGAGGTACCACCAGGCGCTGCCCGGTTTTGATAAAGTGAGGATCCCTGACTTGCGGGTTGAGCCGGAGAAGGTTGTCTACGGTGGTGTGGAACTTGATGGCTATGCCTTTCAAAGTATCCCCGCTCCGCACATAATAATACTCCGTAGTGGCGTCATTCGGCAGGGTCGCGCCGGGCATGATGATGACCTGCCCCGGTCGGATCAGGTTGGGATTGGTAATCCCGGGATTGGCGCGCTGGAGAGCTTGCACGGTTACATTGCAGCGAAGAGCAATGTGGGAGAGAGTATCATTCTGCTGGACAGTCACCGTTTCGCCGCAGGTGGAAGCCAATGCAGGGGTGGCGCTGGCGAACAAGGCAGACAGGATGAAAAGTACGACGATGGACATTAAGAATGGTTTGCGAAACATAGGGTCTCCTTTTGGGGTAAAACCAGAGTATAAACCAGATTTTATCCTCTGGTATTAGGCAAAGATGAAAGACGCGAAAAACGGCTTGGTTTCAAAAAAACATCACTTCGATAACAATCCGCTTACGCCCTGGAAGAAGAACAAACAGCCAAAAACCAGCGAGACAACCAGCACAATGACACGATTATGCCGGGTTAGCCAGGCTGAAATGCTCTCAAGGATAGACTTAGACTGACCAGGGATTATGATCCGCATCAAGATGGCAATCAGCAGTAAAGACTGGGCCAGGAGGAGATACAACATGTATGTGACTGTGCTGGTCGGTTGTCCTAATTGCGCCTCCGTTATCACACCGAGGGCGCTCAGGGTAAATACCCAAAACTTACCGCTGATCAACACAAGGCCGGCGCCCATCAAAAAAGCCTTAGCCGGTGTCAGGGTGTCCAGCATGACCATCCACTTGGGAGGCGGACCATCTGGATCATCCTCGTTGCGCCACTGCTTGTAGGCCGTGATGAGCAGGAGAATACCCAAAACGACAAGCAGGATAGAGACAATCGGACTTTTCCCGCCGGCCTCGCCTGGCTCGGGAGCCAGAATCCAGCCAAAAATCACACCTTGCACTAAACGAACAGCCGTTATGCCAGCTACCAGTAAAATCGCCAAGACTAAACCTTGCCTGGGGCGGTTCAGCAGCAAAATGATTAACATGATCTGCACCGGAACGATCGCGCTGCCAATGATGTACGGGATTAATTGAATGATTGTCTCGCCCATCAAATCCTCCAAAAAGACACCTATTTTCACTCGCCGTGACTCTTAACCATCCAACCGGCAGTGGGTCAATGACTTACAAAAAATGGCGATTAATGGATTAATCGCCACAGGATGGAGTGAGCGTGGAAGGGATCGAACCTTCAACCAATGGCTTAAAAGGCCACTGCTCTGCCATTGAGCTACACGCCCACAATCGAGCGGAGAAAATTCTACCATCGAACTAAAATAGCGTCAACGCGAGAGTTGGAAAAATCCGGCCTTCTTCCCTTGACGATTCCAGCAGAGGCGGGTACCATCTGCCCCGACAAGAAAACCCATGACCGATATCATCCACGTCTCAGCAGACTCATTCCAGGCGCAGGTGCTCGACTCTGTGCTTCCCGTGCTGGTTGATTTTACCGCCACCTGGTGCGGACCCTGCAAAATGCTCGAGCCCGTCGTCAAACAAATCGCCGCCGACCTGGCCGGCAAGCTATCCGTGGTCAAGCTGGATATCGACGACAACCGCGACCTGACCATGCAGTTCCAGGTGATGGGGGTGCCCACGCTTATCCTCTTCAAGGGTGGCAAACCGGTCGAGCGCATGACCGGCTACCAGCCGAAGGACCGCATTCTGAAAAAGCTTTCAACGCACCTGGCATAGGTTTTTGCGATCATGATATAATTCCTTATTGCAATTATTTGCAATAAGGAATTTTGATTTAATGAGCAACTCCGCCCAAATCCAACACCTGCGTGCCCAGGGCTTCCGGCTGACTCCCCAACGCCTGGCCGTGCTGCGCGTCATCGAAAATTCGGGCAGGCACATGCTCGCAGTTGAAATCGTCCAGGAAACCCAACAGATCCTGCCCGGGATCACCGAAGCCAGCGTCTACCGCATCCTGGATTTCCTGGCTTCCACCGGGCTGATCCTGGCCGCTCACATTGGCAGTGGTCAGCTCGTTTATGAAACCGCTGCGCGCGCCCACCACCACCTGATCTGCCGTTCCTGCGGGGAATCGTGCGATGTAGACTATGCGATGCTGGAATCGCTCTACCAGGAGCTGCAGACATGCACGGGCTACCAGGTTGACAGCGTCCACGTTACCCTGTTCGGCCTCTGCCCGGCCTGCCAGGAAAAACAGGTTGCCTGATTTCGTTTTCATTTTTGTCACTCAGGAGAACAAACATGCACTACTCACCTGCTCCCATGCACATTCCCGACGGCTTCTTATCGATCGCCGTCTCCGTCATTTTATGGATCCTCAGCGTCATTGCCATCGGCTACTCGTTGAAGCGCGTCAGCCAGGACATCGGCGAGCGCCAGGTCCCGCTGATGGGCGTGCTGGCTGCCGCCATTTTTGCCGGGCAGATGCTCAACTTCGCCGTCGCCGGGGGCACCTCCGGGCACCTGATGGGCGCCGCCATCGCCACCATCCTTCTCGGGCCGTGGGCGGCCGTGCTGGTCATGACCAGCGTGGTCAGCATCCAGGCGCTGATCTTCCAGGATGGCGGCCTGCTGGCGCTGGGCGCCAACATCTTCAACATGGCCATCGTCGGCGTGGCGGTCTCTTACGTGACCTACCAGCTCGTTTATCGCCTTTCCGGCAAACGCCGCTGGGGCATCTTCACCGGCGGATTCCTGGCAGCCTGGCTTTCAATTTTTATCGCTGCCCTGGGAGTTGGCCTGCAACTGGCCATCTCGGGCACATCGCCTGCCAACATCGCCATTCCGGCGATGGGTGCGATCCACGCCCTCATCGGGATCGGTGAAGGCTTGATCACGACAGGCGTGCTCGCGTTCGTCTATGCCACTCGGCCTGACTTAATCACGCACAGCGAAGCGCGCTCCTCGAAAACCGCCGTCGTCTGGGCGGTGGGACTGGTGCTTGCGGTCGCCCTAGCAATCATCTCACCCCTGGCATCTGCCCATCCGGACGGCCTGGAATGGGTCGCTGAGCAGAAAGGCTTTTTAGATACCGCTCAAGGCGCGGTTTATAACATCATTCCCGATTACGTTCTGCCGGGAGTTTCAAACGAAGCACTGGCCACGATCCTTGCAGGCATCCTGGGCGTGATCCTCGTCCTCGGCGTCGCCATGGGCATCGGCTACCTCCGGCGGCACCGGCAGCACGCTTCAGATCAATAATGCACGTTCATTTCCTAGACCCCTACCGCCAGCGCTCCAGCCCAGTGCACGCACCTCGATCCGCGCCTGAAGCTGGTTCTAACCCTGGGCTTCATCCTCACCACATCCCTGGTCCCACCCGGCGCCTGGCCAGTCTACATCTTGCTCCTGGCGATTGTGCTTTCGGTCGAGATCATTTCTGACCTGGGCGTGGGCTCCGTGCTCAAGCGCTCGGCGCTGGCGCTGCCCTTCGTCCTGGCAGCCGTTCCGATCCTGTTCACCATCCCAGGCACCGCGCTTTGGAGCTTCCAAATCGGCCCTTGGACACTGACCCTGAGCGCCGCCGGGACTGGAGCGCTTCGTCAGCATCGCCCTCAAGTCGTGGATTTCGGTGCAGGCAGCGATCGTGCTGGCATCGAGCACCCCCTTCCCCGACCTGCTGGCTGCCATGCGCGCCATCCGCGTCCCGCGCCTGCTGGTCGCCATCTTCAGCCTGATGTGGCGATACCTGTTCGTGCTGGTGGACGAAGCCCTGCGCCTGCTGCGAGCGCGGGCATCCCGCAGCGGGCGTTCTGACCAGCCAGGGCTTAAGACCGGCGGCAGCCTCGCCTGGCGCGGGCGTGTCGCCGGCGGGATGGCTGGTAACCTGTTCCTGCGCGCTTACGAGCGCAGCGACCGCATCTACATGGCCATGCTTGCCCGCGGCTACGACGGCGAGATCCGCACGGAGCCGCTCCCCAGGCTGGGTCCAGGAAGTTGGCTGCTCCTGGCAGCCGGCCTGGCTGTCTTATCTTTTATTACTCTTAATAAGTTTCTTATTTTGATCCCATGCATCATTCGATTGAAGTCAACCACCTGTCATTTGCTTATGCGGACGGTCACCCGGCGCTGCGGGATGTCTCACTGCACATCGCACCATGTGAGAAAGTCGCCCTGGTCGGCCCTAACGGTGCCGGCAAATCCACCCTGATCCTGCACCTGAACGGGATTTTATCGGGTGAAGGTCAGGTGCAGGTGTGCAGCCTCGAAGTCAACGAGAAGAACGTCAGGCGCGTGCGTGCCATGGTTGGCCTGGTCTTCCAGGCGCCCGACGACCAGCTCTTCTCGCCCACCGTTTACGACGACGTGGCCTTCGGACCGCTCTACCAGGGTTTGCCAAAGGCAGAAGTCGATCTGCGCGTGGCTGAGGCGTTGCAGGCAGTCGGCATGGGTGATTATGTCCGGCGAGTCTCCCACCACCTGAGCCTGGGAGAGAAGAAACGCATCGCCATCGCCACCGTGCTCTCCATGCAGCCCGAAGTCCTGATCCTGGACGAGCCGACCGCCGGACTGGACCCACGCGCCCGTCGCTCGTTGATCCGCCTGCTGCACGAGCTGCCGATCACGATGCTGGTCTCCACCCACGACCTGCTGATGGTCCACGAGCTCTTCCCGCGCATGGTCATCATGGACGAAGGCCAGATCGTTGCTGATGGAGATACTGCTAAGTTAATGGAAAACCGTGCGCTCCTGGAAGCGCACGGTCTGGAAAAACCTTTTTAAATTAATCCGCTGCTGTTACCAGGCCGGCCGCCTGGCGCAGGATTTCAACCTTGTTCGTGTGCTCCCAGGGCAGGTCCAGGTCATCGCGGCCAAAATGACCGTAAGTGGCCACCTTCTGATAGATCGGCCTGCGCAGGTCCAGGTCGCGGATGATCGCACCCGGGCGCAGATCGAAGTGCTCGATCACCAGGTCAGCAATTTCGTCGTCTGAAATTACACCCGTGCCGAAGGTTTCCACGTTGACACTCAACGGGCAGGCGATGCCGATCCCGTACGCCACCTGGATTTCGCAGCGTTCAGCCAGACCAGCAGCAACAATGTTCTTCGCCGCCCAGCGTGCCGCATAAGCAGCCGAACGGTCAACCTTCGTGGGATCCTTTCCACTGAAGGCACCTGCCACCGTGCCGTCCCATCCCGCCGTAGGTGTCCACGATGATCTTGCGCCCGGTAACGCCAGCGTCTCCCTGGGGTCCACCGATGACAAAGCGCCCGGTGGGGTTGACAATAAACCGGGTTTGTGAGTCCACCATCTCTTCCGGCAGCACAGGCAGGATCACGTGCTCGATGACCGCCTGCTCGATCTCATCGTGGCTTAGATCAGGAGCATGCTGGGTGCTGACCAGGACCGTGTCGATGCGTTTCGGCCGCCCATAACTATATTCAACCGTCACCTGGGTCTTTCCGTCCGGGCGCAGCCAGGGCAATGTGCCTTTCTTACGCACCTCGCTTAACCGGCGGCTTAGGGCGTGGGCAAGGTAGATCGGCATGGGCATCAGGACCGGGGTTTCATTGCAGGCAAAGCCAAACATCATCCCCTGGTCGCCGGCACCGATGGCTTCAACTTCATCGTCAGTCATTTCTCCATTTTTCGCTTCCAGGGCTTTGTTCACACCCATAGCAATATCCCCGGATTGCTTGGCTATCGCCAGCAGCACACCGCAGCTGTTGCCATCAAAGCCAACCTCACTGTCGTTATAACCAATTTCCAGGATCACCTTACGGACAACCTCGTCAAAATTAATTTGAGCGTGGGTGGTGATCTCCCCTAATAACACAACAAAACCGGTTTTGGCTGCAGTTTCGCACGCCACGCGCGAATAAGGATCCTGTTTCAGGCAGGCGTCCAGCACAGCATCGCTGATCTGGTCGCACACCTTGTCCGGATGTCCTTCGGTAACCGATTCAGATGAAAATAACAGGTGCGGGGAATTCATGAAAGTGTTTGTCATGCTTTTGAGAACCTCCTTTAAAAATTTTGATAAAAAAATGCCCCTCCAGGGTCTTGAAAGGGCATGGTAGAAAAACGGCTGCCCTCTCATCTTCCAGATTTTCCTTCTGCCGGAGTTGGCACCTACCTGCAAAGTTACCTTTGCTGCGGGGTTGCCGAGGTTTCATAGGGCCGGTCCCTCCACCTCTCTGGATAAGAGTGCCGCTAGGGGCTATTCGATTGTGAAAGGGATATTATCACAGGGCAGGCCAGATGTCAACAAAAACTGGAGTAATCCGGTCAAATATCATCCGCGGCCATCTATTTTTTCGGTTTATACAGGCCAGCCGGGTTGGCAACCAGCATCCCCGCCTTGTAGGAGGCGGGATCCACGCGCTCCAGCGCCTCTACCTGGTCAGCCGACAGCAGCGGTGTCACGGTCAGTGTTTTTAAATAGTTCTCAACGGCGTTCGCCCCAGCTTCCTGCACTTCCCAGTCATATCGCTCAAACCGCTTCAGGTTGATGGGACGGGTGTAGCCGCGCAGGGTGCGCAGCCCATCGACATTGAAAAAAACCTCGAAATACGTCATCACCAGCTCGCGCAGGCTGCGATGGATGGGCTCCCGGTAGCGCAGCCCTACATAGTTGGACTTGGCCACGGCGCCCCAAAAGCCACCCACACGGAACAGCGCCAGGATGTGGTCATCGTCCGTCCCAGGCTCGGGCAGCAGGTCAATCAGCAAAGGCTGGTGACCCAGGCGCTGCAGGGCGGCAACTGCAAAAATCCCGCCATCCAGGCAATGCGCCTGGCGTTCGCGCAGGACTTGCAACGGGGATCGGTTGCGTTCTTCCGGCGCGTACAGGGTGGTATCCAGGAACTCCTGGATACTTCACTGGGCTGGTCAGCCCAGAAATTAACTGGGATTCTTCGGGGGTTAAATACGATTCAAGCCTGGCGGTCATCTCTTATCCTGCTTACTCCTCGGGTGTGGGGGTTAATTCAAAACCGTACGGCGTGGGTGTTTCGGTGATGTTGTAGGTCGTTTCCCAATGATACAGTCGACCTGGCCTGCCATTGAAATACAGCTCCAGGATACGCCGGAAAACCGGCGCCGCCCACACAGAGCCCTGCCCCTGGTTTTCGAGGATCACGGCAACCGCAATATCCGGGCGACCCGGACGGTTTTCGTTGGTATACCCAGCAAACCAGGCATGAGGATCGCCGTTCGAGGTGGTGGCGGTGCCTGTCTTGCCGTGAACGGTGATGTCAAATCCATTGAAGGTGTAAAGGGCTGTTCCCTGGGGATTCTTGCTGGTCGTTACCCCCAGCATGGCATTCTGGATAACCTTCAAATTCTCCGGGCTGACCGGAAGCTGACCGACTGTCTCAGGTTTGAATTGGAAAGTCGGCACACCATCCTGCCCGGCGATGGTTTCAATTAACTGCGGGCGGTAAAGGGTGCCGCCATTGCCTATGGCTGCAATAAAACGTGCCACCTGCAACGGGGTGACCAGCACTTCACCCTGGCCAATAGCGATGTTGGTCGCGTCCAGGATAGCGCCCGGATTCGGAATGTTGCCGGCTTCCTCTGCCACCCCCTCGATGCCAGTTTTCTGTCCCAACCCATAACTGCGCGCCAGGTCGGAGATGCGGTTGCCCTGACCGTTATTAAATAATTCCAACCCAATCTTATAAAACCAGGGATTACAGGAGCGGATGATGCCCTGAGGCAGCGTCAGCACACCGCTGGGCTGGGTAATCCCATCTTCCTGGAAATATTCATAAGTCCAATCGATTAAGGGTGATCCGGGGATCTCCTCGAAGATGTACTGGCAGTCGTACGTCGATTGGGGTGTAAACAGGCCGCTTTCCAACCCGGCAGCAGCCGTAATGAGCTTGAACACCGACCCTAACGGGTATTGTCCTTGGGTAGCCCGGTTATACAGCGGCTGGTTAGGATCGTTTCCGATCTCCGTCAGCAGCGTCTGCCAGTTAAAGTTAGCGGTCTGGTAAGCGTTAGGATCAAAACCCGGGGAAGAGGCCATGGCCAGGACACGCCCGGTGTCCCTTTCCAGGACGACGGCGGCCCCTGTCATGCCGGCAAGCGCTTGTTGCACGCCATCTTGAAAATCCGCCTCCAGGGTGCTGGTGATCACCTGGGATGGCGTCATCGGGGCTTCGCCCAGGATTTCGAGCGGTTTTCCTTCAGCGTCCACACGGTAAAGCGTTGCGCCGTTCTTCCCGGCCAGGAGGTCCTCACCCCAGCTCTCAATGCCGGTGCGTCCAATACTGGCGTCTACCCGATAGCCTTTACGGAGATATTCTTCAGCCTCAGCTCCCTGTTGCAGCGAGCTGACGTATCCGACTGCATGCGGTGCGGCGCCACTGCCAGGGTAAAAGCGCGCGGTATAAGGCTCGAGAACTACTCCAGACGCTCCAGAGAGGAAATCGATCAGGTTGCCGTTATCTACCAACGGCACCTCGCCTAACTGCAGGTAGCCCACCGTACCTGGCGGGTAGTTAATGTAGCGGCTTTCAATCTGGTCAACGCTCTGTCCGGTCAGGCGCGCCAGGTTGGACAGAATCCAGCCGGCGTCGTCTGGATTCATGTAATCCGGGTACAAGCCTACCGCCGCTGCCTCCGAGGTGCCCGCCAGAAGCTCCCCATTCCGGTCAAGGATGCGCCCACGCTCAGGGACATTCAGTTCCAGGCGCAGCTTGCTGCCATCGCTGAGCTGCTGGAGTATCAAGCCCGGCGACCAATTCAAACGCCAGGATCCGTTCTCCTTGACGAACGGCAGAACACCGCTGTTATTCAGGTTTCCCAGGATGCTGCTGCTCAATGACGAGGTAAATCCCACCTCTGCCTGCGAAGTGTTAACGGTAGCGTTCCCGAGCTCATAAGCAATCTCGTCCAGGGCAGTCTGGTTGGCAATATCCTGGTAAATTTTAATAAAATCTTCCTGGGTAATTGAAGCCCGGCTCTGCTCGGAAAGCATGTCGTACAGGGCGGCGTAATCCCCAAGACGCCAGGCCTCAAAAAAAACCTGGGCAGCCGCCAGCGCGTCCGGCGCAGGAGTCACGCGGACTTCCGGCGCGGGCAGGGTATCCGTCGGCACGCTGGTGGCTGTTTGTTCCGGCGGAGGGCTGCAGGCTGCCAGGAATAACAGGATCAATAAGATACTAACAAAAATAATTCGCCGTGGAAGCGCGACCATAGGGCGGTATTTTAACATAATTACATAAACTGGCGATTAGAGTAGGTGGGTGGCTAAAGGGTACTGACCAGGATGTCCTGACCGCCTTCCCATTCTGCCAGGGTAGGCTGATGTCCTCCGACAGCCACTTTCCAATCCAGCCCGGGTTGCTGCAACTCCGTAAGGTCGAGTGTAAACGTCAGTGCCTGGGCATCACCAGGATAGATGTGCTCCCGCTGAAATCCTCGCAGCTCGTGGACCGGCTCGTTCTCTGAGGCGTTTACGCAGCGCACGTAAACTTGCACCACCTCATCGCCAGCCATCTCCCCTCGGTTCCAGACCGTCACCTGAAGACGGGCAGTATTCTCCTGCCTTTCCAGGTGCAGGTCTGAATACGTGAAGCGAGTATAGCTCAATCCCCAGCCAAACGGGTAGGTCGCCTCACCCTGGAAATAGCGATAAGTCCGGCCGCGCATCGCATAATCTGTAAACGCTGGCAGATCATCCACGTTTCGGTAGAAAGTCAACGGTAAGCGACCGCCGGGGTTGTAATCGCCAAAAAGCGCCTCGGCAATGGCCATCCCGCCGGACTGCCCGGGATACCAGGCTTCAAGGATCGCCGGGATGTGCCTGGAAGCCCAGTTCAACGATATCGGGCTGCCGTTGAGCAGGACCAGGACGACCGGCTTGCCAGTAGCATGGACCGCTTTCAGAAGCTCTTCTTGGGCATCCGGCAACTCAAGCCCCTGGCGGTCGCCTTCACTGCGCTTGCCATTGCCAACACCCTCTTCCTGGCCTTCCTCACCTTCCAGCATCTGCGACAGGCCGGCGACAACGATCACCAGGTCGCTGGCTTCCACCAGCTCCACCGCCCGGCTGAGAGCAGCCGGATTGCGCTCCACCAGGCCGCATCCATGGCTGTATTCAACCATCACCCCGGCTCCAGCGTGCTGCAAGATACCGTGGAATGGCGTGATGATATGAGAGGGCATGCCATTATAGTTCCCAAGCAGCAGCGAGGGATTGTCCGCATTGGGGCCGACCACTGCAATGCGCTTCAGTTCCTTGGATAGGGGCAGCAAGCCCTGCTCGTTTTTGAGCAGGACCAGGGACTGGCGCGCCGCTTCCAGCGCCAGGGAACGGTGAGCGGTTGAATCGACAACGTTGAGCGGGATCGAAGCATAAGGCACCCGTTCGGGTGGATCGAACATTCCCAGGCGGAAGCGCGCCCGGAACAGGCGGCGTACAGCCCGGTCAATTTCGGCTTCAGTGATAAGCCCGCGCGAAACCGCCTCGCCCAGGGCAGAATAAGCGCTGCCGCATTCCAGGTCACAACCGTTGCGCACAGCCAAAGCGGAAGCTTCGGCAGCGTCCGCAGCCACCTGGTGGCCTCGGTAGATGTCCGAGACCGCTCCGCAGTCGGAAACGACATACCCCTGGAAACCCCACTCCTGGCGGAGAGTCTTTTCCAGCAGCGCCGGGCTGGCGCAGCATGGCTCACCGTTGGTGCGGTTGTAGGCGCCCATCACCGATTTAGCCTTGCCTTCCTGGACGCAGGCTTTAAATGCCGGCAAGTAGGTGCGGCGCATGTCTTCTTCACTGGCGACCGCATCAAAATGATGGCGGGCATGCTCGGGACCGCTATGAACCGCATAATGCTTCGGGGTGGCCGCCACCTTCAGGTAATTCGGATCATCACCCTGTAGACCGCGCACGAATGCCACCCCATTACGCGCCGTCAGGTAAGGATCCTCGCCGTACGTTTCCTGGCCGCGCCCCCAACGCGGGTCTCGAAAAATGTTTATATTCGGCGACCAGAAAGTCAGCCCCCAATACCAGTCGTGGCGTCCCTGGCGCAAGGCCGCGTGATGCTTTGCGCGGGCTTCATCGGAGATGGCCTCGGCGATATGCTGTACCAGACCTGGATTCCAGGCAGCACCCAGGCCGATCGCCTGTGGGAATACCGTCGCCAAGCCTGCCCGGCCCACCCCGTGCAGGCATTCATTCCACCAGTTATAGGCTGGGATTCCCAGCCGCGGGATTGCCGGTGCATCAAAGACCATCTGGGAGATTTTTTCTTCCAGGGTCAGGCGCGACATGAGATCATCAAGGCGCTCTTCAAGCGCCAGGTCAGGGTTTAAAAATGCTAATTCGCTCATAAAATTCTCGATGGTTTTTTTAAGTTTTAGGGGCCCCATTCCAGGTAAACGGGAGCGACCCCAATTTCCATGGTATTCATTACGGTCAATGAGTTACCGAAGGTAGTATAAGCTGCTCTTGGAAGGTTATTAGGAAAGCTCAGATCGTGGTTGGCACCATCCTTCGACCAGGCGACCCATATACGTCCATTCGATGTATAAAGCTCATATATGAAAAAGGCACCCTGGCTGACATTAATACCGCCATTTGAGGATCCAATCTTTTGACCAGCAAACTTTATCGCATAGTACACATCATAAATCGGCGAATCGTTAACGCCCATCAACCCAGTTTCATTCCATATATTATATTGGTGAAACCAGATGCTTCCAATGACACCTTCGGCGATCGCTGCCGCATAAGTCTGGACTGCATAATAGGCTTTTGTTTTTTGGTGCTTATCATCACCACAAGTTACACTCTGAGATTGGCATACCAGGGCAATTTCAGTGGCAATGAACTTTTTCCCAGTCACATTATAGTTCGCCAGGACTGTGCGTAGGAATTGGATTTTATCAAGCAATACTGGTCCAGTCGTGTTGTAGGCGCTGTTCCAGTTGCTGTTAGAATATAATCCATAATCTCCCATGTAGTAATCGTAGGCGTGGAAGCTGACGCTGTCGAAATATGGCCCACCACCGCCCGCCAGGATGCCTTCCATGTAATTCGACATTGAACAGTCTTTTCCGGCAGGCGGGTTCAATGGGTCGCAATCCATTAACAAACCACCGATCATGACGTTTATATTTGAGTTTGCCGCCTTCATCTTCGGATAGACTTCTTTCAGAACCTGGGCGTAATACTTTCCGCCATAGAACGCCTCTGAAGGATCACCCCAGCATCCGAAGGTTTCACCTCCCGCCAGATAATCTGCCGCAGCATCCGGCTCGTTCCCAATCTCATAGTACATCACATGATATGGCGCCGCGCTGTAGCGCTTGACGACATCAGCCATAAAGTTCGCAAATGCTGTTATATCGTCTTCTTGAATACGCCCACACGCCTTGCCATTAACCTGAGCCCAGGTTGGGGTGCTGCGCACCACCAGGATAATATTTCTCCCATTCCCGGCAGCATACTTAAAATCTTCTTCCAGGTCAACCACACTGTTTGCAGTCCAAATTCGGTTGCCTTTGCTTGGCTCCACATCCGACCAGATCAAGCCGTTGCGGCGAATCCAAAAAAATTGGGCCTGGTTCAACAGGACAGAGCCATTATCATATGCTCCATACGACCATGTCTCCACACCAAATGTACTCTTATATGGCGAGCCAGGCGGGCGGATCATGTAAGGTAGATATAAATAAAAAGCCTCAGGCTCCTGAGTTTCATCAGGAAGCAAGTTGCCATCTTGGGATGCTACCTGTTGATCGAAAGAACCTGCAAAAAGCAGGTTCTGATTCGTTAAAAATCCAAAAATAAGAAGCAGGTAAAGCCAATTAGCCCTATTCACTTTTTAACCTCCAAAATCTAAGGTCCACTGGTACCCCATTCAAAATAAATGGGAGCCGGTCCGATATCCATAGTGCTTTTCACAGCCAACGAACTTCCAAATGTGTTGTATGCCGCCTTTGGCAGCGTCCCGCTTAAGGTCAGGCTGCGGGTAGAGCCATCCTTGGACCAGGCAACCCAGATGCGTCCTTTGGCAGACGTAGTCAGCTCATATATGAAGAAAGCTCCCTGGCTGACATTCTTCCCGCCCTGGGTCGTTCCGATCTCCTGGCTGGCAAATTTCGCAGCATAAAAAGCATCATAAACCGGGTTATCATCGGTGTCCATTAACCCGGTGTTTTCCCAGACGTTGTACTGGTGATACCACACAGTCCCATTTAGCCCTTCCACGATACCGGCTGCATAAGCCTCAGCAGCAAAGTATGCCTTGGTTTTTTGGTGGACGTCATCTCCGCAACTGCTCTTACAAATTAAGGCTACTTCCGTTGCATAGACCTGTTTCCCGGTCACGCCATAATTTGCCAGAACGGTACGGATGAACCTGGCCTTGGCGATCAAAGTAGGCCCTGTGGTGCTGGAGGCGCTGCCCCAGTTACTGTTGGAGTAATTGCCATAGCCACCCTGGTAATAATCGTACGAATGGAAATTGACGCTGTCAAAATAAGGTCCACCGCCTTCAACCAGGATGCCCTCCAGGTATTTTGACATGGTACAGTCCTTGCCGGCCGGAGGATTGACCGGGTCGCAGTCCAGCAGTAAGCCACCGACCATCACGTTAATATTCGAGTTGGCCTGCTTCATTTTGGGGTAGACCTGTTTCAACACCCTGGCATAATAACGTCCACCGTAATACGGATCAGCTGCATCGCCCCAGCATCCAAAAGTTTCGGTGCCTTTCGCTGCAGCCGTGGGAGCCTCCGGTTCATTACCAATCTCGTAAAACATCACATTGTACGGAGCGACACTGTATCTCTTGACCACGTCTGCCATGAAATTCGCAAAGGCGGCGATATCTTCATCCTGGATGGGTCCGCAGGCTTTCCCGGAGACCTTCTGCGCCCAACCGGGTGTGCTGCGTATGATCAAGATAATTTTCTTTCCCACCTTGGCAGCATGCTTGAAGTCTGCTTCAACATCGACCACGCTGGCTGCCGACCAGTTTCGCTGACCCTGGGATGGCTCCACATCGGACCAGAGCAAGGCATTGCGGCGGATAAAATAAAAATTTGCCTGGTTGAGTAAATTGGAGCCATTTTCTCCCTCATTATATGACCAGGTTTCCACGCCAAAAGTATTCGCAGACGGCGTGGCCGGTGGCGGTGTTGTTGGACGGGTCGTCAAGTATGGCAGGTACAATTTGGTCGCCTGGGTTTCTCCCACCTGGTCAGGCGTTGGATTATCTTCCTGGTTGGTTTTTTGCGTTTCACCTGATGCAATTGCTGGCATCCACAGCATACTGACAATCCCTATCATAACTATCACTAACAGCCATTTTATACTTTTCATTTGTATTCCTTTAACCATGTTTGGGGTTTTTTACAATAAATCCTTCCCCCACAAGGGCTACCACTTTTTAAACAAGCTATTAAGTTTTTTTTTCTGGACGACACACCTTACAAATTTGTAAGGTGTGTTTATGATAAACGAAAAAGATTAATTTGGGGGGATTTTTTCTCTATGACAATTCTTAAAATTTTCTTTGTATTTAGCCCCGGGGAAGCCTCTTCCAGGGCGCGGTATAATGGGGGGCTATAATTTTTTTACCGGTTTTTCAGAAGGATTATTTCCATGGAAATTGGGTCTATTCAAAACATTGACATCGACGAGCAAATGCGCGCCGCCTACCTGGATTATGCCATGAGCGTTATCGTGGCGCGCGCCCTGCCCGACGCTCGAGATGGGCTGAAACCAGTCCACCGGCGCATTCTCTTTGCCATGCATGACATGGGCATCCGCTCCAACACCCCCTATAAAAAATCGGCGCGCATTGTCGGAGAGGTCTTAGGCAAATACCACCCCCACGGCGACCAGGCCGTTTACGATTTGATGGCGCGCCTGGCGCAGGATTTTTCGATGCGCTACCCGCTGGTAGATGGTCAGGGTAATTTCGGCTCGATCGACGGTGATGCCCCGGCAGCCATGCGCTACACCGAGGCGCGCCTGGATGGTCGCGCCGAGGAAATGTTGGCAGACATCCAGGAAGAGACTGTCGACTTCACCGATAACTTCGATGGTTCCCTCCAGGAACCGGCGGTGCTCCCTGCGCGACTGCCTAACCTCCTTTTGAATGGCTCATCAGGAATCGCTGTGGGTATGGCCACCAACATTCCACCGCACAACCTGGGTGAGTTGGTCGCAGGGCTGGTGCACCTGATCGACCGGTGGGAGCGCCTTGAAGAAGTCAGCATCGAAGAGCTGATGCAACATATCCCGGGACCCGACTTCCCTACTGGCGGTGTCATCGTGGGAAACGAAGGCATTATCCAAACGTACAGCACAGGCCGTGGACGCATCATCTTGCGCGGCCTGGCGCATATCGAAGAAATGAACGGCAGCCGTCACCGTATTGTGGTAACCGAAATCCCCTTCCAGTTGAATAAATCATCCTTACTGGAACGCATCGCCGAGTTGGTGCGCGGAGGCAAACTGGACGACATCAGCGACCTGCGCGACGAATCCGACCGGCGCGGCATGAGCATCATTATCGAGCTGCGCCGCGGAGCCCAACCCAAGAAAGTGCTAAACCAGCTTTATAAATTCACCCCCTTGCAATCCACCTTTGGCGCCCAGCTCCTGGCACTAGTCGAAAATGAGCCTCGCTTGCTTACCCTCAAGCGCGCTTTGCAAATATTCATCGAGCATCGCCAGGAAGTCACTACCCGCAAGTCTCGTTTCGAATTACAAAAAGCCCGTGAGCGCGCTCATATCCTGGCCGGCTTGCTGATCGCCCTCGACCATTTGGACGAGGTCATTGAGCTGATCCGCAGCTCCCCCGATGTTGACGGCGCCCGCCAGCGTTTGATGGAGCGCTTTGGACTGAGCGAACGCCAGGCCAACGCCATCCTGGACATGCAGCTACGCCGGCTGGCAGCGCTGGAACGCCGAAAAATCGAAGACGATCACCGCCAGGCTCTCGAGCTGATCGCCTACCTGGAAGACCTGTTAGCCAACCCCAGGAAAATCCTGGATGTGATTAAACAAGAACTTTTTGAGCTCAACCAGCGCTACAACGACAAGCGGCGCACGCACATCACCTTTGAAGCCGGCCAGGACCTCAACCTTGAAGACCTGGTCCCCGACGAAGCCGTACTGGTCAGCATTACCCAACGCGGCTATGTCAAGCGCTCATCGGTGAAGTCCTTCAAGGCGCAGGCGCGCGGCGGGCGCGGGGTCACCGGCCATACCACCAAGGAAGAGGATGAGGTGCTTTTCCTCTTCCCGGCGCGCAGCCTGGATACCATCCTCTTTTTCTCCGACCGGGGGAAGGTCTATTCTGAAAAAGCTTATCAAATCCCAGATGCCGAACGCACCGGCCGTGGTGTGCCCATCGTCAATATCCTCTCCCTCGAAGCAGGTGAAAAGATCACCGCAGCGGTTGCTGTCCGCCAGTTCGATCCTTCCCATTACTGCCTCCTGGCAACCCGGAAAGGCAAGATCAAACGGGTTGCCCTCAATGATCTGGCTTCGGTCCGGCCCTCAGGGCTGATCATTATGGGATTGGAAAGCGGCGACGAGATGGGTTGGGCGCGATTGACAGATGGCGAGCGCGAGGTTCTCCTGGTTACCGAGCAGGGTAAGGCGCTGCGCATTACCGAGAGCGATGTGCGCCCGATGGGCCGCACCGCATCCGGAGTCACTGCTATCCGCCTGGAAGCCCGGGACTACGTGGCCAGCCTCGAGGTGGTGGAACCTGGTGGAATGCTGCTGCTGGTGACAGCGAATGGATTTGGAAAACGCGTTGGGTTGGATGAATACCCGCTCAAAGGGCGAGCAACCGGTGGAGTCCAGACGACCGACAAAAAAGCCCTGCCGAAGCTGGGACTCGTCTCCGCGGCGCGCGTGGTCCAGGAAGCAGATGAGGTCAACCTGATGTCTGCTGGAGGCGTTGTTCTACGGATGAAAGTCAGCGACATCCCCATTAAAGCCAGGGCTACCCAGGGAATCCGCCTGATGAGCGTCGGTGCTGGTGACAACCTGGTAACGCTGGCACGCGTCTCGGCGATGGATTCAAAGATCAGCCCAGAAAAGGGGGAACCTGGTGCATGAACAATGGATACACCGGTTAGGAATCCGCTGCCCCGTTCAAGCGCAGGCGCAGGTCGCCGGCATGGATGATGATTGTTTCCCCCGCGGAATCTTGCAACTGTAAGGCGCCTGCGGCAGACAGCCCTTGAAGCAGGCCCTTTTGGATCTCCTGGCCATTTTCATCCAGCACACTCACCCACATATCCTTCCAGGCTAGGTATTCTTGCCAGGCTGCCACGAAGGAGGGGCTTTCCAGGCGCGTCTGCCAGTAGACCAGGCGTGCGATGATCTGCCGGAGGATTATCTCAGGCTCCAGGCGGCGAAGTGTAAAGGATTCCACGCAAGCTGCCGGGTATGCCAGGACAGCCGGATCGGGCACGGACCGGGGGCTCAGGTTGACGCCAATCCCGATCAGGACAGCCTGCAAGCTGTCGCCGATCCATTGGGTTTCTACGAGCACCCCGGCTACCTTGCGACCATCCAGGAGCACATCGTTCGGCCACTTGATATGAGCCCTTAAACCGTAGTCCTCCCGCAAGGTGCAGCAGACCGCCAGGGCGCCCAGACCGGCGTAAAGAGTGGCAGCTTATCGACCCTGAAGGGCGCAGCACCAACGTGAAAGCCAGGGCTGTCCCTGCCGGGGTGATCCAGCGCCTGCCCGCCCTGCCCCGGCCTGCCGTCTGCTCATCGGCTACGACAAGCGTTAAGTGGGCTGCTCCCGCCGCCGACCGGAGGGCAGCCTCATCATTTGTCGACCCGAGCGAAGGGAAGTACACGATCTCCGGGATCGCCAAGCCCTGTAGAGCCTGCCTGAGTTGCTTCTCATTCATCCTGGATAGTTTAACACACCTGGTCCAAAAAATATCCTGGTACAAATCCACATCCTGTGATATACTCGCTAGTCGACCTGCAAAGGTCGGCAATCGTTATCGATTGCAATCCTATCTCACACGCTTCCTGACCAATCCGGGCGTGCCGCGGCGGTAACAGCCAGTGCCAGCAGCGGTTCCGGCAGGGATGAAGGAAGCGGAAGTCTAACGCAAAGGAGTATTCCCCCAAATGGCGATTATCCCCATGAAATCGCTTCTCGAGTCAGGTGTGCATTTCGGTCACCGCACCCACAAGTGGCACCCTGGCATGAAGCCCTACATTTTCACCGAACGAAATGGCATTCATATCATTGACCTGCAGAAAACGGTCAAATCCCTTGAAACAGCATACGGTTTGATCCGCGATACCGTTGCCAACAGCGGAACGGTGCTGTTTGTCGGCACCAAGCGCCAGGCCCAGGAGACAATCGAGATTGAGGCCGTGCGCGCCGGGATGCCTTATGTGACCAACCGCTGGCTGGGTGGCATGTTGACAAACTGGCGCACCATCCGACAGCGCGTTAATGAGATGGAACGTCTCGAAAGAATGCGCGATCGCGGTGATTTCGAACGCCTGACCAAGAAAGAAGCTCAAATCCTGGTCCACGAAATCGAGCGACTCGATATCTTGCTTGGCGGTATACGCCAGCTCAGCAAGCTGCCGGACATGCTTTTTGTGGTTGACGTCCGCCGTGAAGAAATTTCTATTCACGAAGCCAACCTGCTCAAAATCCCCGTGATCGCCATGGTCGATACCAACTGCGATCCCCGGAATGTAGATTACGTCATTCCTTCCAACGACGATGCCATCCGCGCTATCAAGCTCATGGTCGGCAAGATGGCCGACGCTGCCCTGGAAGGGCGCGCCATGCGCAAGGATATCAGCGATGATGATCTGGCTTTCCAGGCCACCGCTCAAGAAGTCGTTTCAGTGGATGAAGTAGAACTGACCGATGAAGATCTGCTGGGCGAAGCCACCATTGCCAAGATCACCGGCAAATCGGTAACCATCGCCTCCGACGAAGATGCTGAAAAGCTCGACGAAGTCTGGGGTGAAAAGGTTGAGGAAACCGATGATTCCCAGGTAACCGTTGAGATCGAGGAAACCGTAGTTGAAACTAATGAAGAGGCAGAGGCATAATCCATGGTTGTCACCACCGAAATGATTAAAGAACTGCGCGAAGCTACCGGCGCGGGCATCCTGGATTGTCGCAAAGCCCTCGAAACGGCTGACGGCGATTTTGATAAAGCTGTCGATGTCTTGCGTGAAAAAGGCATGGCAACCGCTGCCAAGCGCTCTGACCGTGATGCTTCCCAGGGAATGGTCGAGTTGTATTCCCATGGCAACGGTCGAGTCGGCGTGATGGTCGAGGTGAACTGCGAGACCGATTTTGTCGCCCGTTCAGAGCCCTTCCGCCACCTGGCACACGAAATCGCCTTGCAAATTGCTGCAGCCGCGCCGCGTTACATAAAGGTAGAAGAAATTCCGGTCGATGTTTTAGAACACGAAGCCGAGATCGCCCGCGCCCGCGCTCGTGAAGAAGGGAAACCGGAAGCCATCTGGCAGCGCATTGCTGAAGGACGCCTGGAGAAATTTAAAGATGAAGTCGTCCTGATGCGCCAGGCTTATATTCGCGACGAAGAAATTACCATTGAAAAGCTGGTTATGCAGAATATCGCCGCTATCGGCGAGAACGTTGTTGTCCGGCGCTTTATGCGCTGGGAACTGGGTGAAAGCACCCGCTGAGAATCAAAAAAAGACCAACGAATTGTTGGTCTTTTTTTTACACCTCGCATGAGCGCAAACCAGGAGAAAACCATGGAAAAAGAAATTAAATACCACCGCATCCTCTTAAAATTGAGCGGCGAAGCCCTGGCAGGCAAGGATGGCTTCGGGATCGATCCGACCCGCGCTGAAGATATCGCCCATCGGATTAAAAAAGTGCGCGATTTAGGGGTCGATGTAGCCATCGTAATCGGCGCCGGGAACCTGTGGCGCGGGCGGATCGGGCTCGAACGCGGCATGGACCGGGCTACCGCCGACTATATGGGCATGCTGGGCACCGTGATGAATGCCCTGGCATTGATGGATGCCATGGAACGCATTGGTCTCGTCACGCGCGTCCAATCCGCCGTCGAGATGCACGCTGTCGCTGAACCCTACATCCGCCGGCGCGCCATCCGCCACCTCGAAAAGGGACGCGTGGTCATCCTGGGCGCCGGTACCGGTAATCCCTACTTCTCCACTGACACCGCCGCAGCCCTGCGCGCCATGGAAATCGGCGCGGACGTGCTGATCAAGGCAACGAAGGTCGACGGCGTCTACGATTCGGACCCGATGAAAAACCCCCAGGCCACCCGCTTTGATCACCTGACCTACATGGATGCCATCAACCGGCGCCTGCAGGTGATGGACAGCACTGCCCTCTCGCTGTGCATGGACAACAACCTGCCCATCCTGGTGCTCAATTTATGGAATCCCGACGCCTTGCGCCTGGCGCTGTACGGTGAAATCCTAGGGACTCTCGTTACCAGCTAATCCAGGTTAAATCCACCCTTTTCCAAGTTGGGATTTTGGGTTATCCTATGGCAAAGACTTCGTTACCGGGTGTATTCGCCCGGCAAACCGGGTGTACTCGCCTGGCAAACCGGGTGTACTCTCCCGGCAAACTGGGCGTACTCGCCTGGCAATCCGGGTGTACTCGCCCGGCCGAGGCCGAGGAGGCTGTTATGCTAAAAGAGGTTTACCAGGATGCTGAAGGGCGCATGCGTGGCGCTGTCCAGGCTCTTGAAGAAGACCTGTCCGGAATCCGCACTGGCCGGGCCAACCCTGCTCTGGTAGAGAGATTGCAAATCGAATATTACGGGATGCCAACCAACCTGATCCAGTTAGCAACGATCTCAGTTCCTGAGCCACGCTGCCTGCTGATCCGCCCCTTCGATGCCAGTACGTTAAAGGCGATCGAACGATCCATCATGGCATCCGACCTGGGGCTGACCCCGAACAACGATGGGAAAGCCATTCGCCTGGTCCTGCCTGCCCTCACCGAACAGCGCCGCCGCGATTTGGTGAAGGTTGTCCACAACCGCGTGGAAGAAGCTCGCATTGCTGTGCGCAATATCCGGCGTGACAGCCTGAAAGACCTGCACGAGCTGGAAGAGGAAAAGATCATTTCCGAAGACGACCAGGAACGCGGCGAGCAGGAACTGCAAAAAATAACGGATGGATACATCGAAGAACTGAATTACATCTCCGCTAAAAAAGAAAGCGAGATCATGGAGGTGTGATCCAACCCGCTGCTATGGACACCGCAAAAGTCAAGCCTCTACCCGAAAGGCTGCCAAAACATATTGCCATCATTATGGATGGAAATGGGCGCTGGGCAATCTCGCGCGGTTTGCCCAGGCTCGCAGGCCATCGTGCCGGAACCGAGAATTTACGCCGGATCATCACCGCCTGCGTTGAATTTGGCATCTCTTACCTGACGATATACGCATTCTCAACCGAAAACTGGGGTCGTCCCACCGAGGAAGTCCAGGGGCTGATGCATATCCTGGAAGATGTGATCGATAAAGAGCTTAAGGAACTGCACGACCAGGGTGTTCAGCTTCACCACATGGGGCATCTCGAACAGCTCAGCCCCGTTTTACAGGAAAAGGTGCTGGATGCCATCGAATATACCCGGGGAAATAACCGGCTCATCCTGACCGTTGCCTTCAATTACGGAGGGCGTGATGAGATTGTCTGCGCTATCCAGCGCATTATCCAGGACGGCATCCAGCTTCCAGACGTAACGGAGGAGCTGGTCAGCCATTATCTATTTACTGCCGGAGTGCCCGATCCCGACTTGATTATCCGTACTTCGGGTGAACTGCGAGGCAGCAACTTCTTAATCTGGCAAGGCGCCTACAGCGAATGGTATTTCACCCCCACCTATTGGCCGGATTTCGATAAGGATCATCTGCGACTGGCGCTCGAGGAATTCAGCCACCGCCAGCGACGCTACGGTAAGGTTGAAACCACTCCCGCCTAAAGCTAAAACGATGCTATATAAACGCGTTTTAGTCGTGGTCGTGCTCCTACCGATCTTTTTGCCCTTGATCATCCTGGGCGGGTATTACTTTGCGGCCGCAATCATTCTGATAACAGCCCTGGCTGCCTGGGAATACATCAAAGTCATGCGCACCAGCGGCTACCAGCCTTCGCCCTGGATTGTCCTTCCCTTTGTGATCGCCCTTAACCTGGGACGCGCCTGGAACAGCTTTGAGAGCGCCCCTGCGGTCCTCAGCCTGGCCTTCCTGGCAGCGATGACCGTTCACCTGATCGCCTTTGAAAAGGGACGCGACCTTGCTGCCACCGACATGGGGGTGACCCTGGGCGGGGTACTCTACCTCGGCTGGATTGGCGCTTACCTGATTTCGCTGCGCAACCTACCCAATGGCGCTTTCTGGCTGATGCTCTGCCTGCTGACGGTCTGGCTGGCCGATTCCGGCGCCTATTTTATCGGCAAGCGCTGGGGCAGGCATTCCCTCAGCCCGCGCCTCAGCCCGAAAAAAACCTGGGAAGGTTTCTGGGCAGGTATGGCTGGAGGCATCGTCGGTGGAACCCTGCTCGGTTGGGGCCTGGGCGCCTGGGCAGGCCCACAGAGCGGGATCACCCCCCTGGTCGGGCTGGTCCTCGGCGTGGCATTATCCATCCTGACCCCACTGGGTGACCTGGGCGAAAGCATGATCAAACGCCAGGCAGGGGTGAAGAACTCCAGCAACCTGCTGCCCGGTCACGGTGGGGTCCTCGACCGCATCGACTCCTGGCTGTGGGCAGCCGTAATTTCATATTATTTGATTACCTGGTTCTTTATCTAGTCACGGATCCTGCTGCCGCTTCGTGCCGCCCTTAATCCTCTTCAGCCGCTGCCAAAACCTGGATCAAGCGGGCTTCTAACTCACCTGTACTCGTCTCTACAATTATTAAAACGACCTGGCTTCCCGGTGAAGCCTCTCCTTCAATAACAGTATTCTCCGTAACCAGGAACAGGACGCCCTGCGCTGTCCATTCGCCAGGACCGGTGCGGTCCAGACGGCCATTCACCTGGAACTTGCGAACAGCTATGCGATCAGCACTCACGGTGCCGTCTGCCTGGAGCTCGCCATCTACCACAACCACGTACCCATGATCCACCTGCCCCACCAGCTGCGTCCCTTGCAGCACCGAGACGTTCAAACCCTGCACCTTCCATATCCTGGGCATGATTTCATCTAACCTGCCAACCCACCGGACAGGCAGCGGCGCCAGCGCTTCGCCAGCCTGGATGCGCTCGACCAAGGTTTGGACTTCCTGGTTGCGCCGCAAGTCCAGGTTCCGTTCGAACTGCAAACGGGAGGCAGGGTCCTGGATCAACCAGAGCTGGGTTCGCTCAGAGGCTTGCTTGAGCGGGTAGAGCGGTTCGCCCGGCAGCGCCCTGGATGCCAGGGTCACGGCTGCAGCCAAAACCAGGATCAGGGCTACCAGGACAGCCAGCGCCCACAACAATCCGCGCCTCTTTGAGCGAGCAGAAATATGCTTTCCAGCCGGGCTCGCAAGCGCAGCCCTTTGCCTGCGCTTGCCACTGCGTAAAGCCATTCGGGTCGTACCCACTGCTAAAACGAAGCGCTCGCGGCTTTCTTGCTGGGCTGCCTGCGGGACCTGAACAGATGCTGCCAGCCAGCGCGCCGCCTGGGCCGCCTCCAAAGGCACCCGCAGCTCCTCTGCATATTCAGGAAACAACCTCAGCGCCTCCTCTAAATCCACGCCGCTTTGAACCTGGACGATGCCAATTTCCAGTGCCTGGGTGATCGAGCCTTCTGCCATCCTGCTAGACCTCGCCCAGCCTGCGCCGCAGCGCCTCTAATGCCCGGAACTGCTGGAGCTTGTGCGTTTCCAGGTCCAGGCTGGCTGCCCCTGCAGAATCTTCCAGGGAGCGTTCCTCGGCAAAGCGCACCGCCAGCAGGTGCTGCTGGTCCGCGGGGAGTTTCGCCAGCGCCTGGCGGACGGCACGCTGCAGCTCTCGTTTGGATGGGTCGCCGGTATCCGCCTGCACATCGACTGCGGCTGCATCAGGAGGGGGCGCCGGTTCTGCCTGCGCTGAGGGCGTTGGCTTGCCGGGATTCCTGCGCAGGCTGTCGTTGACCAGGGAGGCTGCCGTGTTCAACAGCCAGCCGTGCAGGTCACGCTGGGGTCCTCCGGCCGGGTCAGCGCTTCCAGGAATACCAGGAAAACATCAGAGGTCACGTCCTCCACCAAACGATCGTCGTCCAGGCGAAAGCGGACGTACCGGTACACCTCCGGGTAAAACAGGTCGTGTACCTGCGCCAGGGCTTCAACTTCCAGCTGCTGGGATCGCTCGAGCAGGTCATCGACGGAGGAAAGTGCCGGGGAGGAGGGGATAGGAGCCATCAAAAACTCTAATCATCCAATGGTACAAAAGTCACTAACAGGAAAAGGGAAAACAGGTAAAATTTTTACAATTCATCCGGTTTTGAAGATCATCCGCTGGTTTTCAAAGAGACAGGAAGCCTATGTTCAGGATACCATTCATTGTCGGCATCATCGCCATTCTCTCTGTCGTTGGCGTTGGGCTGTATGTCAGCGATTTTACCGCTTACCTGGGTAATAATCCAGCCACGTGCAACAACTGTCACGTGATGGATGCTGCAGTGGAATTTGTCATCGAGCGCACCGGCATCATCCAGCGCAGCACCCGTGAAGCCATGGACCACGCACAGGACGCCCTGGTAGCCGCCATCGCCGCCATCGAGAAAGCCGCCGCGCTGGAGGCGGTCAATGCCGACTTACTGGCCGAAGCCCGCAACCTGCACCGCGAGGCCCAGCTTCGCTGGGACTTCATCGCCGCCGAAAACAGCATGGGCTTCCACAACCCGACCCAAGCCCTGCGCATCCTGACCATCGCCACCGACCTGGCCCGCCAGGCAGAGCTGAAAGCTTTGCAGGCCGGAACCGCCCAGTAATTTTACATAACCAAAAAACCGGGGTAACCCCCCGGTTTTTTGGTTTAATAATCATTCGTCAGCAATTTCCAGGAATTCGTAGCGCCGCGACCACTGCATCGCCTGGCCTGGCTGCAAGTCGATGGCGATGAAGACCTCCACGCTGATCACGTGGGTGACGCCCCAAATAGCGACGCGCAACGGGCTGAAATCGTTGTACTCCCGCATCCCCAGGCTCGTCGGCAGGTAGGTCAGCTCCCACTGGGGCAGGTCCGTGTTCGTGAAACCCACCGTCCGGGTGTAGAACGGAGTTTTCGGCGTCTCGCGCAGGCTTAAATCGGCATTGTTGACCTGCAGGATGGACTGCATGCTGCGCATCCGCCGCTCGACCATACCTTTGCGAATAAACTTCGGTACATAGCGCATCCACTTCGGACCCATGGGCCTCGCCTGGCCGGACATCTCTTCGAACTTTACGGCATACGGGAAGCGCAGGCGGTACTCCGGTCCCATCGGCTTGGCATCGATGGCCATGAAATTGTGGCAGTACTCGTTCGTCTTCAGCGGCTGGCTGCCGGTGTTTTCCAGGTGGTAGGCAATCTGCAGGGTTTTACCACTCACGCTGAGCGTCTTGGTCAGCTTGGCGGCGTAACCGCGGATTTCGACCGGCTCCACCAGGAAGACGACCCGGTTCTCTTCTTCCTGGATCTGCATCGGGAACGGCGAGACCAGGGTGTACGGCTTGAAAAAGTTATACGCCGGCTCCTCCTCGCGCTGCAACAGCCCGATTCCGAGCTTGGGAAACAGCTCGCCCGGTTTGGCGTCAGCATACCCAACCGGCATGTCGATGCCGAACTCGTTGCACAATCCAATCCCGCCCGTCCCCTGCCCCGGCTGGTAGGATTCGGGCACGCAGAAGGTATGCGTCCCATCCAGGGTCACCTGGGTGATGAAACCGCTCCAGTCGAAGCGCTTGCCCTGGTAGACCTTCCCGGGCCTGGCGATTTCGACCGCCAGCTGGTCACTGCGAATGGTAATGGTGTTCTCAGACATCTCGCACGCTCCTTCCCTTAGTCTTCACCTTTTTGGCGATAAACCGCCTCGCGCAAACCCTTCAGGTAGCCGATGGCAAACAGGCGCCCGATGTTCGAGTAGGATGGGTTGTCGTTGGTGTCGCCTTCCATCGTCGGCACGTGGTCCGGCCGGCAGATGCCCTCGTAACCCACGTCACGATAGGCTTCCATGCAGGCCAGCATGTCGGTTTTGCCCTCGTCGTGGAAAGTTTCCACAAAGTTGCGCACATCGCCGCGCACGTCGCGGAAGTGCACGAAGAAGATCTTTCCCTGCTTGCCGAAATGGCGGATCACCGAGGGCAGGTCGTCGGTCATCAGGGTAAAGTTTCCCTGGCAGAGGGCGATGCCGTTCATCGGGCTGGGGTAGATATCCAGCAGGCGCTGGTAGTTGTCCACGCTGCGCATGATGCGCCCCAGGCCGCGGATGGGCGAGAGCGGCGGGTCGTCGGGATGCATCGCCAGCTTCACCCCGGCTTCTTCCGCCACGGGCACCACGATTTTCAGAGAATCCTTCCAGGTTCTCCCACAGCGTCTCCTCGCTGACCAGGCCGTACTCGGTCAGTGGGGCGTCTTCCATCTTGCTGTGGTCGTACGCCGTCGCCAATGCACCGCCGCGCGCCGGTGCCGTGGTGGAGGTGCGCATCCAGTTCATGATGGGCATCCACTCGTAGCACCACACGGGAATTTCCAGGCGCCCCAGGTTGCGGATCAGGTCGATCACCCACTCGATCTCCTGGTCCTTGCCCGGCAAGCCCAGCTTGATCTTGTTCATCGGCGGGCGGCTTTCGAGCGTGTCGAAAATGAATCCGCCGTCATTGTAGGCGGTTTTCAGGCGCAGCAGCGACATGAAACTCCAGGGCAGGTCTTCTTTATCGACGTTCACGCCCCGGCGGTAATCCATGCCTCCGACCACGTAATGGATGCCGGTCTGCCGCACCAGCTTCCACAGCGGCGTGGGGTATGGGGGTAAAACCTCAGCAATCTTGATCATGTCAGGCTCCTAAGGAAAGAATAGGTATTCGACAACTTGGCGTTGTCCGACGTTCTGTGTCGGACCTTCGCGACTTAGCGGTAAATTTCTTCATCGGTATTATATCCCTATCTAATCATTGCACAGGCACAAGGTATAATTAACCCAGGATGAACTCACCTCCCACCACGACCAAGCCCAACGTCATCTGGATCTTCTCCGACCAGCAGCGCCTGCAGGCGCTGGGCTGGATGGGTGATCCCAACCTCTCCACCCCCAACCTCGACCGCATGGCCCAGACCGGCCTGTGCTCAACGGCAGCCGTCTCAGGCTACCCGCTGTGCTGCCCGTATCGGGGTGCCCTGCTAACCGGGCGCTACCCTCACCTGAGCGTCCCGGGGCACGAATACGCGCTGCCTCCAGATCAACCGACGATCGCAAACGTCTTCAAAGCAGCCGGCTACCACACCAGCTACACCGGCAAATGGCACCTGGGAGGCTTCAAGGAAAAGGACGGCAGGGCTGCTTTCGACATCATCCCGCCCGACCAACGGGGCGGGTTCGACTCCTGGATTGGCTACGAAAACAACAACTCCCAGTGGGACTGCTGGGTGCACGGCGGCGAAGGCGACAAAACCTTCCATTACCGCCTGCCCGGCTACGAGACCGACGATCTCAGCGATCTCTTCATTGCCCAGCTCCAGCGCTACGCCCAGGCGAAGCAGGCCGGCAGCGACCAGCCTTTCTTCGCCGTGCTCTCGGTGCAGCCGCCGCACAACCCGTACGTCGCCCCCGAAGCCTGGATGAAAGCGCACACGCCCGGACAGGTGCGCCTGCGCCCGAACGTGCCCGAGGTCGCCCGCATCACCGAGCGCGCCCGCCGCGAGCTGGCCGGCTACTACGCCCAGATCGAAAACCTGGACTGGAACGTCGGCCGCATCCTCGGCGCCCTCGACGATTTCGAGCTGTCCGCTGACACCCACGTGGTCTTCTTCTCCGACCACGGCGACATGCACGGCTCGCACGGCCAGTTCTTGAAAACCTCTCCCTGGGAGGAGAGCGTGCGCGTGCCTTTCATCATGTATGGACGAGAGACCGTCTATTCCCAGCACACGGGCAGCCTGCCCCTGCTGGTCAACCACGTAGACATCGCCCCCACCAGCCTGGGATTGTGCGGCATTCCCGTCCCAACCTGGATGCAGGGCACGGACTATTCCAGCTACCGCCTGCACGGTCGTCCGCCCGCCAGCGAGCCTGACTCGGCCTACCTGCAGGTCGTCATCCCCACCGGTCACCCCCACAGCATCGACCGCCCCTGGCGCGGCCTGGTCACCCAGGATGGCTGGAAATACGTGGCCCTGGAAGCCCAGCCCTGGCTGCTCTTCAACCTGAACGAGGATCCCTACGAGCAGGTCAACCTGGCCTTCAACACCCTCTATGCCCGGGAGCGCCGCCGCCTCAACGAGCGCCTGGCCGCCTGGGTGGACGAGACCGGCGACCGCTTCAACCTGCCCGATGTCTAATCAGACCCATCCCAAGTACCCCATTCCGAGGTAGAGAGATGCCCCCATTACGTTATGCAGTGCTCGGAACCGGCTTCTGGTCGCAATTTCAGATTTCCGCCTGGAACGAGGTCGGCGGTGTCGAGCTGGTCGCCGTCTACAACCGCACCGTCTCGAAAGCCGAAAGGATCGCCGCCCGCTTCGGCAATCCCAAGGTCTACGCCGATCCCGAGGACCTCATCCGCAGCGAGAAGCTGGATTTCATCGACATCATCACCGAGATCGACGCCCATGCCCCACTGGTTTACCTGGCCGCCAAATACCGGGTGCCCGCCATTTGCCAGAAACCGTTAGCGCCTGACCTGCCAACCGCCGAAAAAATGCTGGCGACCTGCCGGGATGCCGGCATCCCCTTCTTCGTCCACGAGAACTGGCGCTGGCAGGCGCCAATCCGCGCCTTGAAAGCCGCCCTGGATGAAGGCAGCATCGGTAAACCCTTCCGCGCCCTCATCGAGATGATCTCCGGCTTCCCGGTCTTCCAGAACCAGCCCCTGCTGCGCAGCCTGGAGCATTTCATCATCACCGACCTCGGCAGCCACACCCTGGACACGGCGCGCTTCCTCTTCGGCGAGGCCGCCAGCCTCTACTGCCAGACCCACCAGGTGCACAGCGATATCGCAGGCGAGGATGTGGCCACCCTGATGCTGCGCATGCAAGACGGGCTGACCGTGACCGTCCACATGGCATACGCCGAGAACTACCTCGAGCGCGAAGCCTTTCCCCAGACCTCCATTTTTGTCGAGGGCGAGCGCGGCTCGCTCGAGCTGGCGCCCGGCTACTGGCTGCGCACCACCTCCGCAGGTGGCACCCTCTCTCGCCGGGTGCCCCCGCCGCGTTACCCCTGGGCGGACCCGGCGTACGACGTCGTCCATTCCAGCATCGTCCCCTGCAACGCCGACCTGCTGCGCGCCCTCAAGGGCGAAGGCCCGGCCGAGACCACCGGCGAGGATAATCTCAAAACCGTACGCCTGGTGTTTGCAGCCTACGAGTCGGCTGCCAGCGGCCAGGCCATTCACTTCGAACCCAGGAGAAATCCATGACCACAATCGCACTCTTCGGCGCTGCCGGGAAAATGGGAACCCGCATTTCAAGGCGCCTCGTTGATGCCCCGCAGTACACCACCCTCTACGTCGAAGCCGGCAAGCCCGCCCAGGACGAGCTGCGCCTGCGCGGCCTGGAGCCGGCCAATCCCACGGTAGCCGCCCGCGAGGCGGACATCGTCGTCCTGGCGCTGCCCGACAAGCTGCTGGGTAAGGTTTCGCATGAGCTCGTGCCCATCATGAAGCCCGGCGCCATGCTGGTCACCCTCGACCCGGCCGCCCCCCACAGCGGGGAGCTCCTGGTGCGCCCTGACCTGGCTTACTTCGTCACCCACCCCTGCCACCCGCCCGTCGTCAACGACGAAACCGACCCTGAAGCGCGCCTGGACTTCTTCGGCGCCATCAAAGCCAAGCAGCACGTGGTGGCCGCCCTGATGCAGGGAGATGAAGCCGATTATGCGAATGGCGAAGCCCTGGTGCGCACCATTTTCTCCCCGGTCATGAACGTCTACCGCGTCACCGTTGAGCAGATGGCCATCCTCGAGCCCGCCCTCTCCGAGACCGTCGTGCTGACCTGCATGGTCATCATCACCGAGGCCATCGAGGAGGCCGTAAGCCGCGGCGTGCCCGCGTGAGGCCGCCCGCCAGTTCGTCCTCGGGCACATGAACGTCGACATCGGCATCCTCTTCAACTACATCGACGCCCAGCTCTCCGACGGCGCCAAGATGGCGGTGGCCCGCGCCCGCGGCATGCTCTTCCAGCCGGACTGGAAGGACATCTTCCAGCCTGAGAACGTGCTGCGCGAGGTCAAGGCGATCACGCGCGGGATCAAGGATCGCTGATCACATACAGATTTACATTTGGGTTAAAATAACCATGGGTAATAAATTTGACCAATCATCCACAAGGAGACCCGGTTTACCAATCAATCTAAATTTATATTTGGCTCTAAAGGCTCTTTTCACATCCGTCCTAACAATTATTTTTGAACATGAGGGATAACATGAAGCGATCTACATCTCTATTTTTTGTAACCATCTTCATCCTTTCACTGCTGTTCAGTGGAATATCTCCTACACCTACCCAAGCCGCTGGTACGATCAGCCTGACCACATTAGGTACTGCTTACAATCAGGACTTTAACACCCTGGCAGCGACAGGAACAACCAACACGATTATTCCGACTGGTTGGGAATTTTATGAATTTGGAACGAACGCGGATACGACTTACCGGGCTGGCACCGGTTCGGATAACACAGGTGATACCTACAGCTTTGGACCTGCAAGCAACACTGATCGTGCTTTTGGTGGTTTACTTAGTGGATCCTTGACTCCTATGATTGGTGCCCAATTTACTAATAATACGGGGGGGACGATTACATCCCTGCAAATCGCCTATACCGGCGAACAATGGCGCTTGGGACAAAATACGACTGGTCGAGCAGCAGATCGGCTTGATTTCCAGTTAAGCATAAATGCAAGTACATTAAACACAGGAACCTGGATTGATTATGATGCGCTCGATTTTACCAGCCCAGTCATATCAGGGACCAATGGTGCTATAAACGGCAATGTTTCACCTAATCGTACGACTCTTAGCTTCATTATTTCAGGATTAAGTATATCGAATGGTGCTTCTTTCTGGATACGCTGGGTAGATTTTAATCTCGCCCCAGGATCAGATGATGGTCTGGCCGTGGATGATTTCTCTTTGATCAGTAATGGTCTGGCTGCCGATCTGCCTCCCTCTGTCGTGAGTACTACACCTACCACTGGCGAAACGAATTTTCCGATTGATGATAATCTCAGCATCGTCTTCTCCGAGCCGGTAAATTTCAGCGCAGCTTCCTATTCCCTGGCCTGTAATTCAACCCCCATTGCCAGCACTTTCATTGGCGGACCGACCACATTCACGATCGATCCAACTTCAGACCTCACCAACGGTCAATCCTGTACGCTGACCATCTACGCCGCAAACGTCAGCGACCAGGATGCCAACGACCCGCCGGACCTGATGACGAGTGATTACGTGGTCAATTTCACGCCCTACGACGTCTGCGCCCAAGCTTACACCTCCATCCCCTCCATCCAGGGCAGCGGGTCCAACGCCGCCATCACCGGCTCTGTGACTACCCAGGGCGTGGTCGTGGGTGATTACGAAGGCCCTTCCCCGACCCTGCGTGGCTTTTATTTACAGGATATGTCCGGCGATGGCAATCCCACCACCTCTGACGGTATCTTTGTCTACAATGCCAGTTACAACAATGTCAATGTTGGTGAAGTCGTGCGGGTTACAGGCACAGCCGGCGAATACCAGGGACAGACACAAATTAACACGACTGCCAAACCGGTTAATTGCGGCAATGGCAGCATTGCCCCAGTCGAAATCACCTTGCCCTTGCCATCGGCGGACTACCTGGAACAGTTCGAAGGCATGCTTGTCCAGTTCCCTCAAACCCTTTACGTTACTGAGCACTTCCAGCTCGGGCGCTTCGGGCAGGTTGTGCTCTCTTCTGGCGGCCGTTTGCAGCAACCGACAAATATCGTCGAACCTGGGCCTGCAGCCGATGCTCTCCAGATCGCCAACAACCTGAACCGCATCATCGTCGATGATGAGCTCAACAACCAAAATCGCGACCCGATCCTCTTTGGTCGCGGGGGCCTACCACTTTCCGCCAGCAACACTCTGCGCGGCGGGGATACCGCTACCGGTGTCGTCGGCGTCATGACCTACACCTGGTCAGGCAACTCCGCCAGCGGCAATGCTTACCGGGTGCGGCCGGTCAATTCATTGGGCGGTACTATAAATTTTGAGCCTGAAAATCCACGCCCGGTCGCAGCTCCAGACGTCGGCGGCGAAATCAAAGTGATTGGGATGAACCTGCTGAACTATTTCAACACCTTTACAGGCTGCACCCTGGGTGTGGGAGGCACGGTTACCGACTGCCGCGGCGCCGAATCGCTGGTCGAATTTGACCGCCAGTGGCCGAAGACTGTCGCTGCCATCCTTAAGATGGATGCTGCTGTTGTCGGTCTGATTGAGCTCGAAAATGACGGCTATGGTCCCGACAGCGCCATCCAGCACCTGGTCGATCAGATCAATGCCTTAACATTCCCGGGAAACTATGCATTACTCGATGTCGATGCCAATACCGGGCAAACCAACGCCCTCGGAACCGATGCCATTAAGGTTGGTCTGATCTATAAACCGTCTGTTGTCACCCCGGTTGGCCAAACTGCCGCCTTGAACAACGAGGCCTTCGTCAATGCTGGCGACGCAGTAGCCCGGAACCGCCCAGCTTTAGCCCAAGCTTTCCGGCAGAACTCGGACAGCGCAGTCTTTGTGGTCAGCGTCAACCACCTCAAGAGCAAAGGCAGCACCTGTGACGGCGAAGAAGAACCGTTCATGCCTGGATTGCAGGGGTACTGCAACAACGTGCGCACGATGGGTGCGGGGATCCTGGCTGCCTGGCTGTCTAGCGATCCAACCGGCACCGGCGATCCGGACGTCTTGATTCTGGGGATCTGAACTCTTACGCCAAAGAAGACCCGATCTCTGCTATAAAAACCTATGCATTCAACAATCTGATCGAGACTTTCCTGGGCGCAGACGCCTATTCCTACGTGTTCGATGGGCAGTGGGGTTACCTTGACCATGCGCTTGGATCGGCCTCAATCGTCAGCCAGGTTGCAGGCGTCGGCGATTACCACATCAACGCCGACGAGCCTTCTGTACTGGATTACAACACGAATTTTAAAACCTCGAATCAGCAGTCTATCCTTTACGCTCAGGATGAATTTAGAATTTCCGACCACGACCCGGTGATGGTCGGCCTGAACCTGGTCAACTACCCGCCTGAGCTGGGCGAGATTGCGATTGCCCCCAACCCCGTTGCCCTCGGTCTGCCGGTCTCCGCCAGCGCCACCTTCAGCGACCCCGACCAGCTCGACACCCACACGGCCACCTGGGATTGGGGTGACGGCACAACCTCGGCGGGCGCCGTCAGCGAGGCCGCCGGCTCGGGCACGATCACCGGCGACCACACCTACGCCGCTCCCGGCATTTACACGGTCAGCCTCACGGTCACGGATGGCTACAATAACGACACCGCCGTCTACCAGTACGTGATCGTTTTCAACCCGAACGGCGGCTTTACCACCGGCGGTGGTTGGATCGATTCACCTGCGGGCGCATATGCTTACGACCCCAGCGCTGCCGGGAAGATGACCTTTGGTTTTACCGTCAAATACCTGCCAGGCGACCTGGTCCCCAGCGGCAACCTCACCTTCCAGATTCATCCGGTTCAAGCCAAGTTCGACGCCATCGGCTTTGACTGGCTGGTTGTCAGCGGGAACACCGCTTACGTCCAGGGCGTCGGTGTGCTCGACAACCTGGGGGTATACAACTTCCTGCTCAGCGTCACCGATGACCCGGCGAAGCGCGGCGTAGACCGCTTCCGGTTGAAGATCTGGGAACCGATCAGCGGCATCGTCATCTACGATAACCAGGCTGGTGCTCCGATCCCAGAACTGCCTGCGCAGCCGATCAGCGGCGGCAGCCTCAAGATCCATAAGTAGTCAATCCTACACTTTTGAAGACCTCACTGACCATACCGGCCGGTGAGGTCTTCATTTAATAACTCCAGATGCACCTGGCGCAGGCGCGCCACGTCCATTTTCTCCACCTGGCGGTCGTAGGTAAGGTAGCCGTTGATCTCGATCTCCACGTCCGCCGTCTGGGTATAAACCGCCCCCGCCAATCCCTGGCTGATCAGCGGCTTGAGCTGCCCCTCCAGCAGCTCCACGTACGCATCGGTCAGTTTTTCTTGCGATTTATAAAAGCGGTAGCCGAACTTTTTCTTTTCGTCCCACAACCGCTCCTTGACCTTCAGGCTGTAGCCGCCAAACTCGGAGATCATCCAAGCCCGCTGGTCGTCTCGGCATTTCGGCGGCTTCAACCTGCGGAAGTAAATGTGTTCGCTCTGGATGTCGCCGCCGCCCTGGTCGAACCAGCCCGAAGCGTGCTCGACCAGCCGGCTGGGGTCGTAGGCTTTCAACCACCCGGCAATCCGCGTAGCCTCGAACTGCCCCCAGCCCTCGTTGAACGGAGTCCAGATGGCGATGCAGACCGCGTTATAGAGATGATCGACCATGCCCTTCACGTCTCTCTCAAAAGCCTCCCGGTTGGCGGCGTTTCCCCGGCCGGCGCGCCGGCGCCCCAGCCAGCCGCGGTCGCCCCGGTTCAATCCGGCGGTGATCGCCAGGAAGGAGACCAGGTCCCCCACCGGCTTGCCGCCGTTGGGCATATCCTGCCAGGCGATCATCCCCAGCCGGTCGCAGTGGTAGTACCAGCGCCTGGGCTCGACCTTGACGTGCTTGCGGATCAGGTTGCAGCCGATCTTTTTGGCGAACTCGATATCGAAACACATGGCTTCGTCGCTCGGGGCGGTGTACAGGCCGTCCGGGAAGTAGCCCTGGTCCAGGGGTCCATAAAGGAACAGCGGTTCGTGGTTGAGCGTAAACCGCAGATGGCCACCGGCATCCCGCTCCAACCCAAATTTCCGCATGGCGAAATAGCTGCTGACCTCGTCCACGACCTTCCCGCGGCTGAGCAGGCGCAGCTCCAGGTCGTACAACTGTGGTCTTTGCGGGCTCCAGGGTCGCACTTCTGGAAATTTCAAAAGGAACGGCTCGTTGACATCGCCTTCTGCCTGGGCAGCGGCTTCGCCTGCAAAACGGGCTTCTGCCTGGAGGCGCAAGTCCATCCCTGGTTTGCCGCCCCGCAGTTCCACCCCCACCACCAGTTCCCCTGCATCCAGGTCCGGCGCCAGCCTGATCCCGGCAATGCTGACCTCAGGCACGACCTCCAGCCAGGCCGTCTGCCAGATGCCGGAAACGGCTGTGTACCAGATACCCTTCGGCTGCAGCGACTGCTTGCCGCGCTCCTGCAGTCCGGCGTCGCTGGGATCCCAGACGGTCACGACCAGCTCGTTCTTCCTCGGCAGGACATGGTGCGTCACGTCGAAGGTGAAGGGCAGGTAGCCGCCCGTGTGTGAACCGAGTAACTCACCGTTCAGCCAGAGGCTGCACTCGAAATCGATCGCCTCGAAATGCAGCAGCAGCCTCTCGCCGGGTTTCACCTGCGGCGAATCGAACTGCCGGCGGTACCACAAGCGCTGCTCCGGCAGCAGCGGCTTGCCAACCCCGGAAAGCGCCGACTCCAGCGGGAACGGCACCAGGATCTTGCCCTGCCAGAAGCCGGGACTGTTCGTATCGGCGACCTCCTTGGGTGCAATCGCATAATCCCACCAGCCGTTCAGGTTCGTCCAGGAGGGGCGTACCATCTGCGGCCGCGGGTACTCGGGCCAGGGAATCGGTTGGTCAGGCTGCCAGGGGGTCTTCATCGGTTAATCCCTCACGAAAACGGTCATCAGCGAAGGACCCCGGTTGCCCCAGAGCATGTACGGGATCCAGGTCAGCGACTCGCCAGCTTGCGTCCGGCCGGTAATTTTCATCACGCCGCCCAGCAGGCCGGGGTCCCAGGCCGGCTGCAGGCTGGCGGGATCGATCTTCACATCGAAAATATCCACGCCGGGGTTGTCCGCGGTTTCCAGGCAGTACACCAGCGGCCCCCTGCCCACCGCCACCGCCCCACCGCAGGCCGGCAGCCGCGGGTGCTGGCGGTAGGGACGGATGGGCAGGTCAAGCTGCAGCTCGAGCCGGTCCGCGTTCTGCCAGGTTCGCTGGATCTTTACCAGCCGCGCCTGCTGGGGATCGTAGCCGCAGGCCGTCCGGGATGCGGGCACAGGCGGGATTTCCGCTTGCAATTCTTCGCCGTTAATACTTAATCTACACGCATTGCCCCACGAAGGGATTCGCAGGCTCAAGGCCAGTTCCAGGGAGCTCTCGACCTCGAATTCGAGATGCACCTGGCCATCCCAGGGCAAGCCCGATTCGATCTTGAGCCGCCCCCTTTCCAGGCCAATCTCGCTCGAGATGTACTGGTACAGGCGCACCTCGTCCCCCTGCTGCTCGAGCAAGGCTTTCCCCAGGTTCGCCCAGGCCCGCGACAGGTTCGACGGGCAGCACGGGCACTTATACCATGCTGCCCGCTGCACCCGCCCGTCCCGGCAGGTCAGCGGGTTGTTGTACAGGTACGTGCGCCCGTCCAGCCCCATGCCCACCGAGGCCGCGTTGTAGAGCTGCCACTCGTAAAGGTCAGCATAGCGCGGCCATTCCTCCTGCCGCTGCAGTTCCCGGTTCCAGAACAGGCTGCCCAGGGCCGCGCAGGTCTCGGCATAGGCGTATTCCGGGTGCAGCTCGTAATCGTTGCCGAACCCCTCGATGAACGGCAAGGCGCCCAGCCCGCCGCTGACGTACATGCGCTTCTCCACCATGCGCACCCAGGCTTGCTCGATCGTTCCACGCAGTTCCTCATCGCCTGTTTCCTGCGCAAGCATCGTCGCCGCCGTCTCCAGGTAGGCAAAGCGCACCGAGTGCCCCACCGGCGCCGTCTGCTTGCGGATCGGCCGGTGCTGCTGGAAATACTTCCCGCTCAGCTGTGAGATTGGCTGGCGCAGCCCCGCCCAACGCATCCTGCCCGCCGGGTTGCTGGGCGGTAAGCTGAAGACTGGCTCGCCGGGATGAGCTTCCAGGTACTCCTGGCGACGCTGCTCGACCTGGCGCTCGCGCCGCTGGTAATGGCGAAACGTACGCCACATGAAAATCGGGAAGAAGCGGATGCGCCCGCGGCGCTCGAGCAGCCGGCGCGGCAGCTCCAGGTAGGGTGCGTGGCGCGTGAGGCGGTACAGGCGGATCAGCGCCAGCTCGATCTCCTCGTGCCCGTCTGTCATCTCCGGCGGCGCTTCCATGAAATCCTTCACCAGCAGGTCAGCCGCCCGCCGCCCCACGTCCAGCAGGCGCCCTTCGCCGGTGGCTGCCTGGTGAGCGATGGCGGCTTCGATCAGGTGCCCCAGGCAGTAGAGCTCGTGCTCGATCTGCAGGTTCACCCAGCGCTGCCCCGGAAAGTGCACCTGGTTGTAGGTGTAAATGTAGCCGTCCTCCATCTGGACGGCCTCCAGCAGTCCCACCAGCTCATCCACCAGGGATTTCAGGCGCGTGGCTGCCTCGCCCAGCCTGGCGGGATCGGCCAGGACGCGGCTGGCCGCCTCCAGCCACTTGTAGGCGTCCGAATCGGCAAAAAAATAGCCTTCCCTCAGACCATCGGATTGACCGGCAGCGATGCGGAAGTTCTCGATGCAGCCCGAAGCCTCCAGCTGCTCCCACTGGTGGAAGATCGCCTGGGTGGCGTTCATCTCCAGGCGCTCGCCCCAAAAACCGCCCGTGACCCGTGCCTGCTTAGGATTGAGCATATTTTCCACCCTTCCGGATGAACCACAGGGGTATCAAAGATAAGAGCGTGATAGCCGCCCCCACCTGGAAGATGATCGGCGTCGGGATATAGCCGGCCTCGCCGTTCAGCGTCGTCGGGATGCCGTACGCCTGGATCAGCTGCGAGCCGATCCAGGGTCCCACCACCATCGGGATGGCAATCCAGAAGATCATGCGCACGCCCAGGAACTTGCCGCGGTTCTGCTCGGGCAGCAGGTCCTTCAGCCAGGCCACCGAAGCCACGCTGCCGGCCAGGGCGAAGGCCTGCCAGAAGAAGCCCGTCAGCGCCAGCAGGGGCAGGCTGCTCACCAGCGAGAGCGTCAGCCCGCCCAGGCTGCTGACCACGGTGGCCAGCATGATCATCGCGCTCTTATTCCAGCGGTCCGCCAGAATGCCGAAGGGGATGGCCACCAGGGCGCTTCCCAGCAAGGCCGCACCGCCGACCACGCTGAACTGGGTCTTCGTCATCCCGATGTAATTTTCCAGGTAGATGATCAGGTAGGGCAGCGCCACCTGCATCCCGATGCTGCTGACCATGATGAACAGCAACAGGATGAAGAGCACCCGGTTTTGCCTCAGAATATCGATACGAAATAACTCGGAAAATTCCTTCCAGAATGGCGGTCTCTGGATCTCGGCTTCCGCGGCCTGGGGGACGTCGCGCAGCAGGCTGCCGGCAACCACGCCCACCACGATGACGATCGCGCCCAGGGAATAAAAGAACAGAAAATAGCCGTACTGGTCGATCAAAGCGCCTGCGGCCACCATCGCCACGATCTGCGCCAGGAACACGCTCAGGTTGAGCACACCCTCCACCCGGCCGCGCGTGCGGCTGGTGGCGATGTCCGCCGTCCAGGCGTTAAAAGCTGCATCGTTTGCCGTCGAGCCAAAAAACGTCATCAGCGAGTCCAAGACCACCACCAGCGCAACCGCCACGCTTGTAGAGCGCACGTAGGCAGTCGTTGGAAAGAGAATCGTCGACAAGCCCCACAGGATATAGCCAAACAAAATATACGGCCTGCGCCTGCCCCAGCGCGAGCGCGTGCGGTCGCTGAGCGTGCCCATCAGCAGCGTCGTCAACGTCGCCGTGATGGCGCTGGCAGCCACCATGTAGGCCACCGGCCGCGGGTCGGGTGTGAGATTGTCATAGACAAAGGTATTGAACCAGGTGTTTTCAACCGCCCAGGCAATCTGCCCCGTGATCGCCAGGGCGGCCATGATCACCCAGGTTCGGGTGGTGATGGCAGGGAGGGTCTTCTTCGGTGAGTCGTGAGTGTCCATAAGCCTCCAGGAGTGATGACTTCTATGTTTCCTCATTTTACCTGGAATTTTTTATTGACGGGTAGCTTGTCAGCGGTACAATAACCCCCATGTCCAATCTCCTCTCCCCCAAACTCACCCCTATCAACCTCGCTGAAGCCATCCTGGAGCCCTTCTGGGATCCGCAGCTCAGCGGTCTCGACCAATGGTCGATCACACCCGGCGCCGAACATGGGTTAACCGTCACCCAGGGCTGGTGCTGGGTCAACACCGAATGGGCGCGCCCACCTCAGGACGGGCTGGCCCTGCGCATGGAGCGCCGCTTCGACCTGGACCTGGGAGCCTACGACTGCCTGCTGGTGTCGATCATGGCGCCGCCGGAGGCTCGCCTGGTCATTCACGCCCAAACCGACAAAGGCTGGCTCCGCAAAGAGTGCGCCCCGGCTGAGGGCAAAAAACGTGAAGAAGAATTGAATCTCGAAGAGATCGACCTGACCGGCGCCAGCCGGCTGCTGGTCGTGCGCCTGGAGCTTTTCTCGCAGGCGCCGGGCGTGCAGACCGGCTGGATCAACTGGATCGGCCTGCAGAATTCCGCCATGCTGCCGGCCGTCCTCGACCGCTGGTCGCACCTGGATGAGCGCTGGGACGGCTACCTGCAGCCGCCCGGGTTCGAGCCCTCCTTCCAGCCGAGCCTGAGCCTGCTTTTCGACGGCCAGGAAATCGAACGCCTGAACCAGCGCTACGCCGCCCTCCTGGTAAAACTAGATGAGCTGCCCCTGCTCCGGGGAGTGACCCTGGCTCGCCAGGAAGCGGAACGCCTCAGCCCCGAGCGCCGCATCGGCGAGTTCGTTAACTTCTGGGACGACACCCGCTACTGCCGCGCCCGCGACCACGACCGGGTATTGCTCGGGACGACGTTGGGTGGTTACGGCGTGCAGGCGGCAGCAGCCGGGTTGGTGCTCAAAGACAGGGACCTGCTGCGCCTGGCAGCCCGTCACGCCCTTTCGATCGCCTTCTGCGACCACTGGGACGACGGCATGATCTGCCGCTTCCCCGGCAGCACCTGGGAGCATCGCTGCTTCGTGCAGTCGCTGTGCACCTTCGAAACCTCCCTGGTGCTCGACATGGCCGGCGAGCTGTTCACCGACCTGGGTAAGGAATTCATCCTGCGCCGCATTGCCGAGGAGGGCCTCGGCAGCATCCGCTACAACACCTGGAAGCACGAATACATCTATCACAACAACCAGCTCGCCTGGTTCACGCCGGGACGCATGGCCGGCGCCCTGGCTCTCGAGAAGACCTACCCGCGCGCCGCAGCCGAGGTCGCCCAGGCCTACCAGGACCTGGTGGAAAGCCTGGAATATGCCGTCCTCCCGGATGGAGGCTACGTCGAAGGACCCACCTATTTCACCACGGTAGCCCACTATGGTGGGCTGGCGCTCTACCTGTACGCCCGCTCACGCGGCCTGGATTTTCGCAGCGTTATTCCACCCGCCATGCGCCGGACGGCGGACTTTGCCGCCCTGGTCGCCTCCACCACGCCCGAGACCGACGTCATCCCGGTCTGCGACGCCGGTGACGAGCTCGGCCAGGACACGCTGGCGGTGATGTCCACGGCCTTGCCGGGCAGCGCCTGGAGCGCCATGTACCAGAAATCGCTGGCTCGCAGCCGCGGCATGCCCAACTCGCTCCTGGCGCTGGCGCTCGAAGCCCAAGCCGGTATGGATCAGGCGACCACGAATGTCGTTTATGAGTTCCCAGCCTTCAACGCCCTCCCCGACCTGGGTTGGATGGCATCCACCCGCAGGTTGGGCGAAGCTCAGGTCAAGCTGTTGCTTCCAGGCAACCATCCCGGCGCCGGGCACACCCACGAGGACAAGGGCAGCTTCATCCTCGAATTTGCCGGGGAAATCTTTGCCATGGACCCGGGCACCTGCGATTATTCGCACCCGCTGTCGGGTGAGTACCAGAACTGCGAGCGCCATAACATGCTGGTTCCCTACGGCTTGCAGCAGCGACCTGCGCCGCTCTGCCCGCTGCCCGCCGCGGTGAAGCCGGTTGGCTCTGGCGATGCCCAACGCTTCCAGGCGCAGATCGACCTCGCCCCGGGCTGGGAACCCTACTACGCCCGCTGGCAGCGCACCTGGGACTCCCCCGACCCAGCCACCCTCATCATCCGCGACGAATACGAGCTGAAGCAGGGCGAAGGCGTGGAATTCTACTGGAGCACGCTTCTGCCCGTGCGCATCGAAGGGCATGAAGCGCTGATCCAGGGGAGGCGCGGCCTGGTGCACCTGGACTTTCCCCGTGGCTGCAGCCTGCGCGTGGACGAGCTGCCCATGTTCAGCGGCGGTCCCCAGCACCGTCTCGCCCTGCGCCAGCCCGGCGCCTCAGGGGTGATCGTCGTCAAAGCGACTTTGAAACTAGACTGACCCTGTGTAAAAAAAGCCTGCTACGCAGGCTTTTTTTACACGTTAATTCAAGGCCTCATCCACCATCGCCAGGTAGTTGTTGAGGGGGATGTAGCTCGGGACCGAGTTTCCCGAGCCGATGGCATAGCGCCCGCGCCTGCCGCAGGTCTCGATCAGCTCGCGCGCCCGCTGGCGCACCTGTTCCTCTGTGCCCATCGTCAGGCGGTTGAGGTCGATCCCGCCCAGCACGGCGATCCGGCTGCCGTACTTCGCCTGGAAGTCCTCCACCGGCAGGATCGCATCCTCGTAGGAATGCTTGCCGTCGATGCGCACATCCTCGATCAGGTCTTCCATGATCCCCGCCAGGTTGCCGCAGGAGTGGATGAAATACGGCAGCCCCCTGGCATGCGTCATCGCCGCGAAGCGCTTATGCCAGGGCAGCACGTAGCGCCGCAGGTGCTCCGGCGAGACAAGCGTGCTGCTGCGGAAGCCCATGTCGTCTCCTGGGAAGATGGCGATCACGCGCTCGAAATCCAGCAGGTGGGCGTAGAACTTCTCCATCAGGCCGCCGATGCGCTCGGACATCGCCTGCACCAGCTCCGGCTGCTCGAGCAGGGCGATGCACAGCCCCTCGTAGGACATGATCTGCGAAAGGTGCTCGAACACCCCCGCCGCGTGGCAGACCATCAGTCCCATGCCCTCCGGCAGGTGCTTGTTCAGATATTCGTACCCGAAGAAATCGTACTCTTCGACCACCGGCCAGGGATAACGCTCGAAGTCTTCCCAGGTGCGGATCGTGCCCACGTGCTGGTCCGCCCAGGCGCGCGCCTTGTCCGAGCCGGCCACGGGGTCGGCGGAGACCGTCTGCAGCATGGGGAACGGCAGCGAGCGCTCGTAGCGCACGAAATCGTAACCCAGGCGGTGCCAGAAGGCAATGAAATTATCCAGGAAGGCGGCCTGCGACTCCCGGTCCTTCCCTTCCGGTACCCACGTCCTCCCCAGCAAGTCTTTCACAATCGGCCGCAGCAGCACATCATCGACGATATATTCCACCAGCGGCACCCTGCCCTCCCGGGTGCGCCCCATCAGGAAATCAATGAAATGCCCGGCATCGGGTTTGGGATTTTTGAGTGGTAAATTTTTTAACATCAGTCTCCCTTTTATAAAACAGATTAACCCGAATTTCACAAAGTCATTAATGTCATTCCGAACGAACGTTCTTAGTGAGTGCGGACGAACTGTATCCGCGGAATCCCTATTACGTTGATTCTTTACTCCCTGCTCAGGTAATTATTGCTCCAGCCTCCAGGGATTCCTCCTCGTTCCTCGTCGGAATGACATCTGGTTCGTGAAATTAGTGGTAGCTGATCGTTCTTTGATCAGCCCGTGCCATTCGTGTTAAATTCCACATCATAAATTTTTTATAACTCCTGCAACGCCCGGTAATACGGCAAAATGCTGGGGATATAATGCGCCTCGTTCCGGGCGTGCGGGCCGATCCCGCTCTGGCCCCAGACGACGCCCTGTCCATTGGGCGCAAAACGGGCGCTGGTTCCGGGCAGCTTGCGCCCGATGAGAGGTTCCCGGCCGGATGCCCTGCGCACTGCCTCCAGCAGGCGCAGCAGGACCGGGTTGTGCGGATCGCAGGCGATGCCGTCCTCGCGCACGCTGACCTGCAGCTCCAGCCCCTGCGCATGGCAATAATCACGTATTTCACCCTCAAAGACGTCCAGCACGTCCTCCGGGATCGGGCGCACCTCCACCCCCAGGATGCCCCGCTCTGCCGTCACATTGTACACACCCGGGGTGCCCGCCTGGATGAACGGAAAGCGCACCTGCGACTGCCAGCCGTCCGGGCTGCACAGCGTCAGGGAGCGCCGGGCGATCTCCTCGACCGCCTGCCGCGCCAGGAACAATCGCTCGCTGAGGTCGCCTCCAACCGCCAATGCAGAATGCCCGCGGTTGCCGCTCGCAATCATATCGAAACGCATCACCCCGCGGTTCTGTGTGCAGACCTCGCCCCAAAGCTCGCTGCCCTTTTCGCCGGTGCGTTCCCCGGCGACCAGCAGGCGCGGGGCATAGCCGCTTTCCTCTTTCAGCACCCGCAGGACGTGCGGCGTGCCCATGGGTTCGCCCTCGCCGTTTTCCTCGTTGCCCACCAGCAGCAGGTTAACGCCTGGGGCTTTATTCGCCTTGCAGCAGTCCTTCATCCAGACCAGGTACGTGGCGACGACCGTCTTCATGTCCGCCGCCCCGCGCCCGGCCAGGTATTCGCCGTCGAGGCGCGCCTCGAACTGGCTGTCATCCGGCTCCGGCGCCACCACATCGAAGTGACCGCTGAGCATCAGCGGTGCCGATTCCTTGCCTGGGAAGTGCGCCAGCAGTGCCGGGTACTTGTGCTGGTCGAAGTAGCGCACCGGCACCCCCTGGTTGCGCAGGTAATCAAAGATACACGTGGCTGCCCGTCTCACCTCGTCCAGCCGCTCCTCGGGACAGGCCGTCACCGAGGGGATGCGGATGAGCTGCTGCGCCAGGGCGACGATCTCGCTGGTCTTATCCGGGTAGGCGATCTCGACAATCGCCTGCGGGCGCGGGCGGAAACGGATCGGCGCCTGCAGGTCTGTGCGCACCGCATCCCGGGCGTGCTGCAGGAACTCGCCGGTTTTGCGAGAATCCTTTCCCAGTATCGGATGCGTCTCAGCTATGGTCTCGACGTCGCCCAGCACCTGCCTCTGGCGCTCCATGGCCAGGATTTGCAGCAGTTCAACCGGCACGATCCGCACGCCCCCAAGCTCCCCCTGCAAACGCTGGCGTAGCTTTTCGGCGGTGTTCGGTGCGCCGGCTGCCATCTCCCGCAGCGGCTGCAGGTCATCCCAGGTCCCCAGGGCTTCTGCCAGCGCTTTCACCTCGCCCAGGGTCCAGGATAAGAATTCGCGCATCGCCACCGGTTTTCCCGTGAAGGGGTTCTCAACCTCAGCCCGCAGCCCATAGCGCGCCGCCTGCTCTTCATTGGAGCGCGCCCGGGCAATGTCCTCGGCGTCGTAACGGAAAGCCCTGCCGAACGCCGGCTCGGCGTACAACCGCAGCATCAGCAGGTATTTCAGGCTCAGGTTGGCGATCTCCACGTCCAGGGGATGGCCCCCGTCGTCCGTGCGCACCTCAACGCGCGCCATCGGCAGGTTGATGCGCGCCATCAGGTTCTGGATTTCGATCTGGCGCGCCAGGTCTTCCATGGGCACGCTCTCGCCTGCCGAATACAGCCCGCGCATGTAGATTTCCTGGAGCTGGTCGCTCGTGATCTGGATCAGCCTCTCCACCGGTTCGGCGAAGGAACGCGCCCGCACCGGCGTCCAGTTGTTGTTGCCGAAGCGCACGCCGCCTCGCACCAGTTCGTAGGAGAGCTGCAGGTAATCCTGGTAGGAGCGGTACAGGTCCGCCACGTCCAGCACCGGCGGGTTCGGGAAGGTCAGGTTGCGCACCGAGTCGAACTCGGTCAGCCAGGTGACCTTCTCCCCATTCGCTCCGCTCAGGGCAGGCCCGGCATCCAGGCCACCCTGCAGCGGGGTCGAGGCGCTCGTGGCAATGAACAGGCTGGCAAACGCCCTCAGCAAGCGCGTGGCATTAATGTAAAAGCGGCTCTTAAAATCGTCCAGGTGGCTGTCGCCGCGCTCGCTAGGTGATAGGTGCATGAAATCCCAGGCAAACAGCGGATCGGGCAGGGAGAGGTTGGAATGCGTGCCCGCCGTGGCCAGGCTGTCCCCATAAAGGTCCACGCAGCGTTCCAGGTAGCGGCGCTTTGCAATCAACCAGGAGCCAGGGATCGAATTGTAAGCAATGGTAGTCTGCACCGGCAGGTTGCCATGCCAGTGAAACAAGGTTTCGTTGAACTGCCTGCTGAGCTGGTGCAAGGTGTTCACCAGCACCGCCTCCATCAGGCGCCCTTCGTAGACGGCGCCGCGCGGCTGGTAATACGGCCGCGTCGCCCATTCGATCATCCATTGGAAGACCTCGAGCTGGCTGAACTCCTTCAACCACGCCGGTAAGCAGTTCACCCGCAGGTAATCGACAAACGAGACCGTCTCAGGCCCTGAGCCGACGCTCAGCAAGGGCCGGAACTGCTCGTCCAGCAGGTTCCACTCCAGCTCGATACCGCACTGGCCTCCCTGGGGATTGCTCTCCTGGGCAGCCTCGACAGCCAGGTGGTATTTCTCGACAAAACGCTTCAGGTCTGGCATGCGCTCCCTCTTCAGGACTCCAGTGCCTGCAAGCCCTGCAGCAGGCGCTCGGCCGCGCCGCGCGTCCGCTCGGGCGGCGTGGCGTACGAAAAGCGCAGCCACTCCCCGCCGAACGGCGAGAAAAACGCCCCCGGGACCACCGCCACCCCGTGCTCCTCCGCCAGGTACTGCCCCATCGGTTCACTGTCAGGCCAACCACCTCCCTGCAGCCATTGTCCCACGTGGATGAAGGCGTAGTAGCCCTTCCCCAGGATGTAGGTAAAGTCATTTTCGATTAAGAAAGCTTCCAGTACCGTCCGGCTGGCATTCGTCGGCTCGACAATCGAGCGGCAGGCTTCGGCGTAGCCCATCTCGTAGGCCGCCTGCGCCACTGCCAGCGAGAAATACGACGGCATCACCGTGTGTGAAGCCCGCGCCACGATCCACCTGACCACCTCCTCCGAGGCAATCAGGTGGCAGTTGCGCAAGTTCGAGGCGCCCAGGCTCTTAGTGAGGCCATCCAGGAACATCAAGCGCTTGCGCTCCGCCGGCTCGAACAGGCGCAGGAAGGCGTTCAAATCGTTAGGCTGGCCGTCCGTCACGTAGTGGTACATCCAGTCCATCAGCACGAAGGCAACGCCCGCCTGCAGCGCCGCCCGCGCCAGCTCTGCCTGGCGCTCCACACTTACCGTCAATCCGGTCGGGTTGTCCGGGCAAGTGATCACCAGGCCGGCGACCTTGCGCCCGGAACGCCCGGCAAATTCGACGCAGGCGCGCAAACTCTCAGGAGAGTACGCCCAGCCCTCTTCCGGCCTGCCGGGCGCCCACAGCACGTTCGCGCCTACCCCGTACGGTCCCCAGTTATAGGAAATCCACGGCACGCGCGAGACCACCAGCAGGTCTCCCTGCCTGCCGTGCCCCAGAGCCAGCATCGCCTGGTAAGCCTTCACCAGGCCATCGCGCCCGCCCTGCACGCCCAGCACATTCGCCGGTCCCATGCCCAGGTCCGGCTCGAGCTTCCAGTACTTCTCGACCACCGCCTTGCGATACTCGTCGGTGCCGTAGGGCATATCGTAAGCGGTGCCGTGCTCAATCTGCAGCTCCGCCGCCCGCTCCAGCAAGGCGCGCGGCACGCCGGGCAGGCTCGCCCCGCCGTCGCCCTGCGAGGCGTCGAACACAGGTGCACCGGGGTATTTCTCGCGATACGTCTTCAGCGACTTGTTGATCAGGAACATTCGCGAGGGCGGGATCGGCGTCATCCGGCCCAGGTGATCGCTGACCGGGACGAGTGTATCTTCAGGTACCGCATACGCGGGAGTATCGGGTGAGGCAAGGGTTGGCATAGGGATTCTCCGGGAAAAAGGTTGCGCTCAAGTATACGCCAAAAAATCTCGCCTGGGAGATGGTTTTAATCTCGACTGGCGGTTACTCGCCTTCAACCCCAAAATGTCACCCACCTCGTTGTAGGGGCGAAGCATCCGGAAAGCCTCTCTTCCTATCAGCAGTATTTATCTGTCCGGATGCTTCGCCCCTACGAAATGATTTTATCCAACCACCCCTTATACCTTTCCAAATCTACAGGTGGGCTGGCGGACAGGAAATGGTTGCGGAAGGTCTGCCCATCCTGCTGCCATTCGATAATATACATCCTCTGGTCGCTGGCGAACGTGCGCAGGCGCGCCACCTGCCAGTTCTGGTTCGGCGGGATGCTGCACTCGCCCTTCGCCAGCTCCTCCCCCGTGTCCGCATCCCAGACCCGGTACTCCAGGTTTGCCTCCTCCCGGGTGTCGTTGCAGGCGACCAGCGGCAGGTATTTGCCCGTCCCCGCCTCGCCCACCATCATGCAGACCGGCCGCTGGCAGCGCCGGATGTACTCGTACGCCAGCTTCTTCTCGAAATAATAATCCACCACCGCGTCCGAGAACTGCGGCCAGCCATCGACCAGGTTCCACCACAGGATGCCGCTGGTCTGCCACTTGCGCAGACGCGTCGACTCGATGAAGAATTTCTTGGCCTCCGCCTGGACGATCTGGCTCGCCAGGACAAATTCTTCCAGCTCCTCGGGCACCTCGGCCGAACAACTCGCGCACCTGGTTGACCATCAGGCGGATGCGGTCGCGGTCAATCGCATTGTGCTGCCAGTGGTAGACGGCGTGCGCCTGCCATTCGTCGTTGTCCTGCCAGGGCCACAGACTTGTCCGGGGATAAAAATTTCCGCAGCGACTCGACGCTCGGGCAGCCGTGGTAGCCGATCTCCCCGATGAAATGCGCCGAGTGCCGGGTGTAGAAGGGTCCCTTGAAATAGCCGCGCGGCCCCCACAGGTGCTGCTCCGGCGTCTCGCTGCCAGGCGTCAGGCTTCCCAACCAGGACCGGCGGCACGTACGGCGAACTCGGCACGATAGTGCGCGCTGCGGGTCCAGGCGCTCGACCACTTGCGGGAGGACCTCCGGGTCAGGCGGTTCCTGCCCGGGTCGCGCCCTTCCGAAAGGTACGCCATGTCGATCTCGTTGTCGCCGCACCACAGCGCCAGGCAGGCGTGGTTGCGCAACCGGGCAACCACGGCCTCGGCTTCCTGCCTCACCTTCCCCAGGAACTCCTCCGTCTGCGGGTACAGGCAGCAGGCAAAGGCGAAGTCCTGCCAGACCAGCACCCCGTGGGCGTCGCACCAGTCGAAGAAAGCCTCGCTCTCGTAGACGTTGCCGCCCCAGCAGCGCAGCATGTTGCAGCCCAGCTCCTCGACCAACCCCAGGGCCCGCTCCAGGCGTTCGGCATCCCGGCTGTGGAAGGCGTCCAGCGGCACCCAGTTCGTACCCTTGACCATCACCGGTGTGCCGTTCACCGTGATCAGGAAGTGCGACTGCGGGTCCGGCGCCACATCCAGCCTCTCCCGTTCCGCCGCGGCCGGCTCCAGGGTCCAGGCCTTGCCCGCCAGCTCGCTACGGGCTACGACCAGCCGGCGCAAGCCCACCCGCGCCGTGCGTTGCGCCAGGACCTTTCCGCCCAGGCGCAGGCTGGCCGTCACCGTGTAAAGGTTCGGCTCGCCGTAACCCGCCGGCCACCACAGCTTCGGCGCCTTGATCGGGATTGTGCAGCCGTCGCTCGAAAACTCCAGCGGCCAGGTGTAGGAAAATCGCAACTCGCCGCACTCGCCCTCGAAACGCATCTCCAGCGGGTCAATGCCCGGGCGAAACTCCTTGCCGACACTCACCTGAAAGCGCACCCCTAAGGCAGTCTCCTCCGGTCTGGCCGAAACCGTCCAGTAGTAAATCCACTCGATCCTGTTCTCGGGCACCACTTCCAGGCGAACGGAGCGCCAGATGCCCGCCGAGACCGCCCGCGGCAGGATGTCCCAACCCCAGACGTGCGGCGCTTTCCTTAAAAACAGCCCTTCAAAGCGGTGCTCCCAGCTCAGCATGCCCGGTTCGTACGCCATCCCCTCGGCTGCCTGCATGACCGGCGCTAACCGCACCACCAGGTGGTTGCTCTCGCCGGGCAGGTCAGCCCGGCTGGCGTCGAAGCGCCAGGGGATCAGGGCGTTGTCCGCCCTGCCCAGCAGCTCCCCGTTCAGCCAGACTGTGGCCAGCAGGTCCAGGCCTTCGAAGACCAGCTCCAGGCGCCTGCCAATCCAATCCAGCGGCAGCTCGAACTCGCGCTCGTACCACCACTCGTATCTATCGTAGGGGCGCAGCAGCCGGGTGTTCGTGCCGTAAAATGGCTCGGGCAGCAGGCCCGCACGCTGCAGGTCCAACTCGACATTGCCCGGCACCTGCGCCGGGACACAGGCTGCCCCGGGGTGCTCCGGCGTCTCCACGCCGGGTCCGTCCTCGAAGTAATACAGCGCCCACTCGCCGTCCAGGGAGATGCTCTGCATACCCGCCTCGCTCGATTACAAATAAGTCAGTCGCCCGCGATAGTGCTCCAGCCAGCGCTGGTTGTGCTCGTCGCCGCCGTCCAGGTTGGCGCTCCAGAAAACCGGCGCCTCCCCCGTGCGCTCGAGAAGCAGCGCCGCCGAGCGCACCATCACCGAGTGCAGGATCGCCGCCCCCGTGATCGTCGAGACCGGGCCAGCCTTCTGCTCCAGGCCGGGCAGCGCTACGGCCGCATCGCCGCGCGGGGCGCAGTCGTCCAGCACCAGGTCGGCCACCTCGTATAGGCGCGGCATCCCGGCGCTGCGCGGCTGCACCGACTTCGAATACGCCAGCGAGGTCAGGGCAATCACGAATGCCCCCCGGTCCTTGCCCGCCTGCGCCAGCTCCACCGCCACGGCATTGCGCCCCGAGACAGAGTGCACGATCAGCACGTCGCCAGATCCCAGCGGCGTTTCCGCCAGGATTTCCTTGCCCAGCCCCGGCAGCCTTTCCAGGCGCGAGGTCAGCGTCACCGGGCGCACGTCGGTCGTCAATCCCGGCGGCAGGATCGGGTTCACCGGCACCAGCCCCCCGGCGCGGTAAAAGACCTCCTGCGCCAGGATTCCCGCGTGCGAGGCCCCAAAGACGTACACCAGGTGCCCGTCCTGGATGGCTCCTGCCAGGCGCTGCGCTGCCTGTTCAACGGCCTCCACCTGCGTCCGGCGCACTTCCTGCAGCAGCTCAATCACGGTATCCAGGTAATCCATGATCATTATCCTTTCTGGCGCGCCGCCTTACGGCGGCCCCTGCTTGAATCCAGGTTGTTCACAATCTAATATCCTTTTTGGCGCGCCGCCGCGTATGCCTTATCGAGCACCTGGCGCCCGTCCGGGCGGTTGATGCTCGGGTAGATAGTCGGCGTCAGTCCGCGCCCCAGCATCTCCTCGATAATGCCGGCGACCACCGCCCACAGCGCCACCGCCGCCCCGATGCCCGAGCCCGGGCAGACCGGGTATTCCAATCCCTCGACCGTTAACATCCCGTCGCCGTAGGGGGCGCAGTTATCGATCACCAGGTCGGCGCACTCGAACAGGCGCTTTCCTGAGGGGTGCTCCGACTCCAGCTTCGAGCTGTACGCCATCGCCGTCAGCACGATCACGGTCAGCCCATGATCACGGCCCTGCAGCGCCAGCTCGATCACGTTCGCCGTCTTTCCCGAGACGCTGCCCACGAAGAGCACGTCCCCCGCCCTGAGCTGGTTGCTCTCGAAGACATGCTCGATGTAGGAGTAGGACAGGCTTGCCGGCTGCGGGTTGTCCGCCCGGGCGCGCACCGTGTTGGTCACTGCGAGCTGGAAGGTCAGGGCGTTGATCGCCGCCAGCCCCCCCGCCCGGTGCACCAGCTCCTGCGAGACCATGTGCCCGCTGTCGAAGATGTGCAGGGCGCCGCCCTTTTCGAGTGCATCCGCGCAAAGCTTCGCTGCCTGCTGGATTGCAGGTGTTTGCCCTTCCACCTGCTCAATGTGCTCTTTCAATCTCGAAAAATATCGCTCAATCAGCATGGTTTCTCCCTTTCAGTTTTTTTGTCCATTCTTCCCATTCGTCCAGTCGTGAAATATGTGACCGGTTTTTGATATCATGGATCGTCATCTTCCCCAGCGCCAGGGCCGGGTTTTCCTCTCCCAGGGTGAGGCGCGCCTTCGGAAACTCCGCCAGCAGCCCCAGCCTCAACGGTCCCAGCACCATCTCGCCGGCATTGAACAGCCCGCCCGCCGCTACGAAGTCGAAGCTCTCCCCTGGCTCGAACAACCTGCGGGCGCCGTGCTGCGCCAGGCTGGTCAGGTCGCAGACCACCTTTTTTACGATCCTCTCTGCCGCCGGGTCGCCCTCCTTCGCCAGGGCGGTCACACTCGGCGCCAGACCGGCGATCTCGGTGCGGTTGAGCGGTTTGCGGTACGCCAGCGCCACCAGCTCCGGCTTGAACAGCTCCAGGTTGAGCTGGAAGTGCTCCGCCACGGCTTCGACCAGGCGCGTCTGCAAGTCCAGGCGCCCCTCACAGGCCTTTGCCGCCGCCCGCAGCGCCAGCAGCCCGATTGAATAGGCGCTGCCCTCATCGCCCAGGAGCGCCCCCCAGCCACCCAGGTAAGCGGTGCGCCCGTCATCCTTGCGCACCGCCCAGGCCGTCGCCCCGGTGGCCGCCACCAGGGCCACCCCGTGCGGCTCGTAGACGCCGCCACGGGCAAAGACCACGTCGCGCTCGCCCACGTAGCGGTACTCGGTATTGGGCAGCAGCTCGCCCAGCAGCTCCGCTCCGAAGCGCGGCCCCACCAGCGCCGAGACCAGGATATCGATATCGCTTCCGGGCCGGTTTGCTTCCCGCAGGGCTCCCTGGATCGCCTCCAGGACAGCCTCCTGCGCCTTTTCGAACGAGACAAAGTTGGTGTTCACCGGCCCGGCGGTGTGCGAGCCGTGGACGCTGCCGTGAATATCCATCTGGAGCGCCTGGCAGCGCGTCCCCCGCCCTCGAGCGCAATGATTTGTATGGTGTCGGACATCGAGGGTATTATAGTCCACCCGTCTGACAATGTAGAGAAAACCTTGAAACACAACGAGCACGATGAATTCACGAAAATGCACTAAGGTTTTTTTATATTATCTCTTGGTGTCCCTTTGAGTATTCTTCGTGTCCTTCGTGTTAAAAAAATTCACCATTAATACCCCTAATTTCGCCAGGTATCCCGAAGCCTCCTTGAAAACAGGCAGCAGGCGCTCGTACAGCGCCACGTTCTCTGGGATTGGCTCTGCAACCGCCTCCACCTGGTGCAGCTCCTCCACACGCTCGAATCCGCTCCACAGCCCACAGCCCACTGCCGCCAGGGCCGCCGCGCCCAGGGCAGCCGCCTCCTGGTCGATGTTCGTCTTGACGATCTTCAGGTTGTACACGTCGGCATGGATCTGGCGCCAATGGGCGCTGCGGCTGCCGCCTCCCACCACCAGCATTTCCCGTTCGAGTCCCGGTCGCGCCTCCGCGGGCACCAGCGCGCGCAGCACGTCCAGCGCCAGCCGCTGCTGCAGGGCAATCCCCTCCAGGGCAGCCCGCACCAGGTCGGCGCGGCTGTGGCGCAGGTCCAATCCTAAAAAGGCGCCGCGCAGGTCCGGGCTCGGGTCGATCGACGAGCCCCCGGCCAGGTTCGGGTGGAAGAGCAGCCCGTTGGCGCCAGGCGGGGAGCCTGCCGCCAGCTCTGTCATCAGCTCGTAGGCGCTGCGTCCCTCCAGCTCTGCCTGCCGCCTCAGGTCCGGGCAGAGGACGTCGCCCACCCAGCGCAGGCTGCTGCCGGTCGAGAAGACGCCGATCGCCGAGGTGAACAACCCGGGCACGACGTGCGTGAAGACGAACGGGCGCGTGCGCTCATCCAGCAGCGGGCGGGCGCTGCTGACCGCAATCCAGCTCGACGAGCCCTGCGAGTTGTAGACCCGTCCCTCCCCCAGGCAGCGCGCCCCCAGCGCCATGCAAGCGTTATCCACGCCACCGGCGACCACCGGCATCCCCACGGGCAAGCCCAATGCCTGCGCAGGTTCGGGCAGCAAGCCGCCGATCACCTCGCTGGAAGGGACGATCTCCGGGAAAATCCACCCGGGCAGGCCGCTGGCATCCAGCAGGCGCGGCGAGTAACCCCAGCCCTCCAGGTTGTAGACACCGCTGCCTGAGGCATACGAGTAGTCCGTGCACATCACGCCGGTCAGCCGGTAGTTGACGTAGTCCTTGGTGCCCAGCAGGCGTGAGAGGCGCCTGAACATTTCCGGCTCGTGCTGGCGGTACCACATTGTTTTAAAGACTGCGTACAGCGGCGGTGGGAACCCGTTGCCGGTGATGCCGTACCAGATTTCCTCGGGAATTGCCTCGAAAAAGCGCTGCGCCTGCTCGGACGCCCTGGAATCCGACCAGATTGGCGTGCTCGATCGCAGCAGGCTGCCCTGGCAGTCTACGGGCACCGCACCCAGGCTGTGACCTGAGAGTCCCAGGCAGGCTATTGAGCCAGGTTCGACACCGTTGTTGCTCAGTAACTGGCGCACGCTCCCCACCAGCGCCGACCACCAGTCCTCGGGTCGCTGCTCGTGCCAGCCTGATCGGGGGTAAGTAGTGGGATAAGCAACGAACGCCTGTGCCAGGCAGCGCCCGTCCGCAGCGAAAAGAGCGGCCTTGTTGCCGCCGGTGCCCAGGTCGCACGCCAGGATCACCGGCTCATGCCTGGCTGGTTTGTTCTGCCCCATCAGCCTCATCCTGCCCTCAGCGCTTCCAGGATCGGGCGACCGGAGCGCAGCGAGAGCCCGAAGCGGCTGGCGCCAAGCTGGCGCATCTGCAGCAGCGTTTTCAGGTCGCGGATGCCGCCCGCCGCCTTGATGGCGATGCGCTCTCCAACGTGGGCCTTGATCAGGGCGACGTTCGCCAGGGTCGCCCCAGTGGGCGCCCAGCCGGTCCCGGTCTTGACGAACCTCGCCCCGCCAGCGATCGCCAGGTCGCACGCCTGGCGCACCTGCGCCTCATCCAGGTAGTGGCACTCCAGGATGGCCTTCACCGGCCTCCCCTGGGCGCTCTCCACGACCGCGGTAATGTCCTGCCGCACGTCCTCCAGGCGCCCCGAGAGCAGCGCCGCCAGGTCGATAACCATGTCCAGCTCGTCGCAGCCCAAGTCGACCAACTCGCGGGTTTCAGCGGCTTTGATCGCCGTTGTCTGGCCACCCGATGGGAAACCCACGTTGCCGCCCAGCTTGACCTCGCTGGCCTCCCCGAGAAGCCGCCGCGCCAGCCGCGTCTGCGAGGGCAGCACCGTGACCAGGTGCACATCGTAATGCCGCGCCGCCTCGACCAGCGCCTGCACCGCCCGGTCGTCGCTCTCCGCTCTCACCGCGCTCAGGTCGATTTGTTTAACACCTCATGCAACATACATAAGATTTCCCAGTTTCATGTCGTTCCGAACGAGCGTTCTGTGCGAGTGAGGAACCCCGATAAGTATCGCCATTTAATTCCTAAATATGCAATAATGGATTTTCGTATTAGAATTCCTCACAAAAACCGTTCGGAATGACGCCTGATCAAATGTCATTCCGATCGAGCGGTCTGTGCGAGAGGAATCCCTAAAATCTCACCCAGCTCGTGAAGCGCCTGTTCTTTGGACTTAAAATGCACCGCCATCATCCCCAACTCGCAGGCGCCAAGCACGTTCTTCTCAAAATCGTCCACAAACACCGCCTGTGCTGCCTCCACCTCCAGCGCTTCCAGGGCTGCCAGGAAGATTCCGGGCTGCGGTTTCATGATCCCCACGGCATACGAATAGGTCAGGGTATCGAAAGCGTCGGCGATCTGAGCTTCCTCCTCCAGGAAGCGCCGGGCGTCGCTCATGGCGTTGCTGATCACCCCCGTCTTGTACTTCTTCCGCAAGCCGCGGATGACGTCTGCCAGCTCGTGGTCGACCCGGTCGCCGGCGAAAAACTCAGCCTTCAGCCAGCCCGCTCGCTTCTCGTCCACTCCCAGGCTACGGCAGGCGTAGCGCCACTGCTCCGCCTCCTCGATCTGCCCGAGCTGCGCCAGCCGGCCTCGCTCGCCGCCCCAGACCAGCTCCTCCAACTGCTCGTAGGTCGTGCCCAGGCTTTCTGCCAGGCGGGTGCGCGGCCCGCGGTCTTCGGTACGCACCAGCACCCCACCAATGTCCCAATAAATTGCCCTCATATCGACTCGCCCAGCTTGACTGCCTGGAAGACTTTAATCCGCACCAGGTACGCAACCGTCAGGCCGATGGTAACCAGGAGAACCAGGCCGAAAAATCCAACCAGCCAGGCGGCCTCGCCCCATCCGATCAGCACCTGGAACGGCGGCACCGGTGCTCCAGGGATGGCGCTGACCTGGAGTAGCGGTAGGAACAGGGAGCTGGTCAGGAAGCCGACGGCTGCCCCGGCTGCCAGCGCCAGGCTCATCAGCAGGAGCTGCTCGAGCACCACGCTGCCCACGAGCTGGCGGGTGGACAGCCCAATCGCCTGCAGGATGCCCAATTGGATGAAGCGCCGCCGGAGCGAAGCAAACGAATACAGCACGAAGCCGATCCCCGGCATCAGACCGGTCAGCAGGAAGCCGACGTTGAGAATGCCGAACAGGCCCACCCACTCCGGCTGGCTGACCGCCCCCAGGATGGCGCTCGGAGCATCGCCCAGGACGCGCACGGCGCGCCGCTGCACCAGAGCGGTCTGCCCCATCTGGTCGGCCAGCTCCAGGGTAGAAGCATCCTCCTGCAGGTCCAGCCAGACGTCGTAACCCAGCACAGCCTCCGGACTGCCGAAGAGGGAATCCAGGTTGGCGATCAAGGTCAGCGTCTCGCCTGGCATGATGCTGGGAAAGTAATCGTACGCACCGACGATGACCATCTCCCGGTTCACATCCAGGCCGAGTGTGGGCATGCTGGCTTTGACCTTCAGCGGGCTGCCCACCACAAGACCAGTCTCGTCCAGCAGCGACTGCGGCGCCAGCAATCCATCGGGGTTGGCGGCCAGAGCGTTCATCAGCACACCCAGGCTTTCCGGAGCAAAATCCTCCCGGTAGTAGGAGGCATCCGGGAAGCTCAGGCGGTCGATGCCCATCAGCACGCATTCGCGGTTGTTGTTATCCAACATGTAGGTACAGCCATACTTCCCGACCAGGGTAGATGCTTTAATTTCCGGCCGGTCGAGCTGGCGCTCCAGGCTCAGCAGCCCGGACACGCCTGCAACTGCGTCAACCACTTGCACTGACTCAACCGGGCGCTCCCCAGGCACACCCGCCGGGCCGGGGATGGCGTACTCGCGCACCACCAGGTCCGCCCCGGATTTATAATAGTGCGAATCGAAAACCCAGCGGTTGAGCGTCTTCGCCATCGAAGCACTGTAGACGGCCAGGCTGAGTGAGATCATGATCAGCAGCACCGCGCTGGAATGCTCCTGGGGACGACGCACGACCTCCTGGACGCCCAGGTAAGGTCCGGGGCTGCCGATGAGCTCGGTCAGGCGGGCAGCCAGGCGCATCAGCCACGGGAACAGCCTCAATCCGATCATGCAGCAAGCAATTGCAAAAAGCGAAGCCGCCGCAAACATCAGAGGGTCGTAGCGCGCCTGCTCGCTGGAGACCGCCAGGTCCGAGATGGCTTTTACAGGCTGAAGCAGCCCGCGCAGGGTGATGTAAGTATAAATCCCCGGGACCAACAGCAGGAAATCCAGGTAGTAGCGCTCCCAGAAGGGCTTGCGCTGGCTGCGGCCCTTTTCCTGTTTCAAGCTGACCACGGTCGCCTTTGACAGGCTGAGCTGCGGTAATAGGCGTGCGATCACGACGACCAGCCCTGCCCAGGCCAGCCAGTCCAGGCGGATGTCTTTGATCGAGAAACCCGGCACGATCGACCCGCCGAACTGCAGGAAGGATTCCGAGCGCCCCATCAGTGAGGCCGCCAGCCAGCCCAGCAGGAGCACGAAGGGAAAGCCAACAGCCAGCAGGAGCAGCGATTCGCTGACATTGATGACGATCCCCTGGCGCAGGCTCATCCCGCGGGCGCGCATCGTCACCGTCTCCTGCGCAAGCTGCTGCACGGCAATGGCAGCGGTCAGGCTGGTAAAGAGCAGCGCCAGGATCAGCATCGGCGCGCCGGCAGCGTAAAAGAGGCGCATCATCGCCCCCAGCCGCTCCTCGTATGCCTGGAGCATGTCCAGGGGTGAATAGTCGATGTTCAAAGTAGGAATCATGCGGCGCAGGTTGGCATCCAGGCGCGTTAACTGCCGGCTGTACGCCAGGGAATTTTCGAAGCGCAGGCTTTCATCGGCGACCATCACGTACCATGAGGTGTAATAGAGCGGTCGCTCCAGGGCTTCTGGATAGGCTTGGCGGAATGCCTTCCTGAAATACTCCTGGGGCACCCAGAAAGAGTTTTTCAAGGTGATCTCTGGCGAATAAAACCAGGCGCGATCTTCCGGATCGGCAGCCCGGAAGATTCCCTTCACCTCGACCTGCAGGCCGTTGGCATCGAAGACATCGCCGACATTGAAATAATTGCGGTCTGCGGAATCTTCGAGCACTGCCACCGGGATGGGCTCCGCGGCAGAATCTGGTACGAATTCCGGGTCAGGCCAGCTCCCCTCAACCAGCACCGCCTTCTCAGGTAGGATGCTGCTGCCAAGCAGGCTCAGGTACACGAACTGGAACGGCGGCTGGCTGGCCTGGGTCTTCAGCGGCTTCCAGTAAAAGGCCTTGGTGGTGAATTCCTGGACGATACGCTCCACCTGCAGCCCCATGCGCTGGGTAATGTAAGCATCCATGTAACCGGTCACCAGGTCGGCGTTTTCTGGCGCCATCGCCGAGTAACCGGGCTGGTCGGTGTAATAGGCATGCAGTCCGAATAGGCTGCGCTGGTTTTTGAGGGCTTTCCCGGCAAGCTGCTGCTGGAGCACCTGGCTGAGCACGGCGTTCGTAAACAGGGGGACGCACACCACCAGGCTCAGCACGGTCAGGATGCCGATTTCGGCGCTCAAGGTCAGGCCGAGGTTGTAGCGCAGGCGCTTGAAGACCAGCCGAATAACCGACAGCAGGTACTGGATGGCAGCCCGCAGCCCGTTCCAGGCTTTCATCCCTGTAATTTTCAAGCGCTGCCCGGGAGCAGCCGAGGTCTCTCCAGTCATCGGTTCTAAAACATCTCCCATTCCAGCCTGGTTAAGGCCCCAGGACCTGGTCGCCTTCTTTTAGATCAGCCTTGACCTCCCATGCCAGACCGCTTTTCAAGCCGATCTCGACCACCTCCACCCGGCGGTGCTGGTCGCCGTCCAGGACAATCACAAACTTGAACTGTTCGTTGCCGCGGATCGCCGCCGGGTGCAGGAGCAAGGCATCCTGCTTCTCACCCAGGATCAGGCGCAGCTTGACCGCCTGGCCTACCGGCAGCTCCTCTGCTGGGAGGTTCTCGGGCAGCGTAGAAGTAATAGAAGTTCAAGGACAGGTCGCCTTCGTCTGTCGAGCTCACTCCCCGCTTGGGCTGGCTCACCGGCAAGAATTCCGGGACGAACTGCGCCGGGAAACGCCGGTCGTCGCTCGCTTCGTCGCTGTCCTGGGGGACCACGTAAGCAACACTATTCGGATTGAGCGCCTGCGAAAGCTCGTAATCGTAACCGATGGCGATCACCAGCTCTGCAGGGTCGCCAACGAGGAACACCGGGTCGAAGGCGCTGGTCTGGTTACCCACAGAGAGGTAGCTGCCCAGGACGATGCCATCGTAGGGAGCGATGACCTGGCGCTCCGCTACCAGGCGCTCCAGGCGTTCCACCGCGAGCTGGTTGCGCTGCACCACCGGCTCCAGCGAGGACGCAGCCTCAGCGCGCACCACTTCCAGCCAGGCCTGGGCTACCTTCAGTTCCTCCTGGGCAATTTCCAGGTCAGCGTCTGCCGTTTGCGAGCCTCCGCCGGCGCGGGATTCTGCCATCTCCAACCGGCTTTGGGCAATGGTCACATCAGCCTCGGCCTTCTGGAGCTCGTAAGCCTGCCTCAGCTTTTCCTCAGCCAGCTCCTGGCGGGAGACTTCCAGATCCAGGCGCGCCTGCTGGAGCTGGTCGAGCAGGTCGTCCACCTGCATTTCGGCCAGGACGTCGCCCTGCTTAAAGGCATCGCCAGTTTTGACGGTCACGCGCGTGACATAGCCAGTTGCCTGGAAATAAAGCTGGTCCTGCCTGGAAGGCACCACCTCGCCGGTGATCGTCCGCTGCGCCATGATCGGTCCGCGTTCCACCGTGAACAGGATCTTCTCCTGGTTTAGCACAGGGGGCAAGGGTGTGGGCGTGGGTAGGCTGCGCCCCGTCCCCGAACAGCCTGCCAGGAAAAACAAACCGAGCATTGACAACCACTGAAAAGCGGATTTCATGAAAATAACTCCGGAGAATTTCTTTTTAGTATATCAGTGAAGTAAAAGCATGGTAAAATGAAAATCGTCTAATGTCAGACTTGTGTGTGCACCGCCAGCTCTATATTAGTCCTGGCGGAAATTTTTAACCAACCGTTACGGTTGGAGATTCAGGAAAAAGAGGAAATGGCAACGAAATTGTATGTCGGCAATCTTCCATACTCCACCATGGAGGAGGATCTGCGCACGCTGTTCGCGCAGGCAGGAACGGTCGTATCTGTTGATGTGATCAAGGACCGCGATACCGGTCGTTCGAAAGGTTTCGCCTTCGTCGAGATGAGTGCTCAGAGCGAGGCTGAACAGGCGATTAAACTTTTCAATGGGTATGAAATGGAAAACCGCCAGTTGAAGGTCAATCCTGCCCGTCCGAAAGAGGAACGATCCGGAAGCGGTGGTGATTATGATCGCCGGCCATATCGCCCGAACGACCGCAACCGCCGCAGCAGCAGCGGCGGCGGTGGCACGCGGCGCGATTAATCAGCGAACCTAACCGCCATCCAACCCGCGTATTTGCGGGTATTTAGCTTGATGCAAGGTACAGGTTTAAAGCTGGCACCTGGCATCGAAATTTAGTGAAACTTCCGGGTATTCAACATGCCCGGAAGTTTCATGTTTCCAAATATGCGCCTGCGTTCCTACTTTCGCCTGCCCCCAAACCTCTCTCCAGAGCTCCGCTCGAATTTCATTCGCCTCTTTTGGGACATTGCCTGGTGGGGCTTCTACATCGGTTCCACCGCTTCTTTCTTATCGATATATGCCACCCGCTGCGGCGCCACGCCCCGCCAAATCGGCCTGCTGACCGCTATTCCGGCTGTCTTGAGCCTGCTGCTCTCCCTACCGGTCGGCTGGCTGCTTAAAAACATCCCTACGGGCAGGGCAACCGTCCTTTCTGCCCTTGCCGGGCGCAGCTTGCTGCTGGTGTACGCCCTGCTGCCATGGCTGCTTCCGCCCAGCATGCAGGTGGAAGGGCTCTTTGTCATGGCAATTCTCATGACGGTGCCTAACACCGTCATCGGTATCAGCTTCGGGCAGTTTTTCGTCGAAGCCATCCCCCGCGAATGGCGCGGCACGGTAGTCGGCGCTCGCAATGCCATCATGGCTATGATCACCTTCCCGGTGACTTTGCTTTGCGGGCAAATCCTCTCGCGCCTGCCGTTTCCCCAAGGCTACCAGGTTGTTTTCTTCATCGGTTTTCTGGGGGCGATCCTCACCGTCTTCGAGCTGCGCCGGGTGCACCCGGTGGCAGACCCAGCTTTACCGCCTATCCCGCCGATCCAGCCGCGCACTCGCCGCCTGCTGCCGGTTGTCACGCCCGAAGCGCGGGTTTATCTGAAGGTAATCGGCATCCTCTTCTTTTTAACATCACCAACAACATGGTCGCTCCGCTGATCCCTGACCTGCTGGTCAACCAGCTCCAGCTGACCGACGCCCTGATCAGCCTTGGCACGGCGCTCAGCACCTTGCTGGTGTTCCTGGTCTCGCTGCGCATCGCCTGGCTGACGCGCCGCATCGGCAACCGCCGCGCCACGGCCATCGGCGCCGGTCTGCTGGCTTTGCAGACCATCGCCCTGGCGCTGGCTAACGGATCGGCGCTGTACATTCTGGCGGCGGTTATTGGAGGGCTTGCTTCGGGCATCCTGGGGTCGGCGCAATACAACTACCACCTGGACAGCCTGCCGCATACGGAGCGCCCTTCCTGGCTCTCCTGGAGCATGCTCCTGGGTAATGCCGCCGTCCTCCTTGGTGCCCTGCTGGGGCCGGCAATTTCCGGGTTGATCGGCGCGACCTGGGCGCTGATTTGCTTCGCGGTGTTGAGGCTCGCGGTAGGAGCGGTGCTGGCGTGGGAGAAGCCAGAGGAGCGTTCTCAGTTTGTTTAAAAATTTCGACAAAACCTAAAGAGATTGGCTTTCTGCCTCCTCTGCCAGCCTCCGCACCATCCCATCGCGTGCCGCGCGCTGCTCCTCAGCCTCCCCCGGCCTTTCCCTCCGGTCCGAGGTCAGCAGGACGCGTCCCCGCCTCGACTCCCAGTCGATCGCCAGGGTGGTGCCGACGCTGATCTCCCTCGCGCCCCCGGTCGGGTTCGGCTCCCGCTGCTTCCACCACACCTTGAACAGGCACTCGCGCACCGGCTCCTTCCGGTTGCCCTTATGGTAATAATACTTGGTGACATCCAGGCGCGGTTCAACGGTAAAGGCGGCGCCCGTGGGAATCTTCAGCAGCTCGCGGTTCTTTTCGGCAAAATCCCGGGCAGTCCCGTCGTCAGCCACCAGCTTAGCCAGGTCGAGCTGTGCCAGCCCGGGAACCTCGAAATCGGTTTCGACATCCAGGTCCTTCTCCTCCTGGACGATGCCGCGCGCTTTAAATTCCTTGCGGATGAAGCTGCGCTCCTCATCGTCCAGGGGGTGCGAGGCCTGGTCGGCGGCGATGATGGCGCGCCCGTAATCGGCCAGGGATACCTCCGCCGGGGGCAAGTAGTCCAGGCTGCGGAATATCATACGTTTGAAGTGCTCAGTAGCGATCCACAGTGCCTTGCCAGAAAGCGAGAAGTTCAAGGCCGCCCCCTCGCCCGAGAGCGCCTGCCAGCGGCGCTGGTAGATACCAATGATCATCTTGTAGAGGGCTGCGCTCAAGACTTCGCTCAGGGCGTAGGGATTGCTGTGGTCAACCTGATCCAGGGTCAGCGTGTTGCGCAGGTCGCGCAGGCAGTCCAGTTTCAGGCGTACCTGCCCGAACTCCTCGCCGATAGAGCTAAAAGCCCGGACGTTGTCGATGGACCCGCCAGTCTCGTTCAGAATGGCCTCGCGCAGGTGATCGCTGCGGAAGGACATCACGACCGCCGTCAGGTCAGCGACCGACTCGTGGATCGCACGCGACCCGGGCGTTAGGGCTGCCAGCAGGCGCGGGGCGATGCCGTCCAGGACGGCGTGGCCGGTCTCGTGGCAGACGATGTCGCGCGACAGGCAGGTGTAGACTTTGTGGACCGGGTCATTCGGGTTGTTGAAATAGTAGAACTTCAGGCTGCGGGTGGCACGGCCGTAGGAGGCGTTCGCCTTTTCACCGGCGCGCGGCTCGATCAGTAACTGCGGTTCGCTAAAAGCCCAGGTCAGCGGTCGCCCGAGCGTATCCGCCTCCTCGAACATGTGGATGGTGCGCAGCACCATCCCAAAGGCGCTAACCGCCATGAAGTCGGGCGCGTAGATGACCTTTTCGTCGGCTATGGGATAGCGCCACAGCTTGCGCCTGCCCGAGGGCGGCTGATAGGGCACACTTGGCCGCGGAATGCCCGACAGCGGGTCGATGTCGTGGACCGCCAGGCGCGAGCAAGCTGGACCGTCAAGGAATGCAGATTCGTGGATGTAAGGTCGTTCTATGATTCGCTTGAGGTGTTTGTAGCCGGATAGCTTCGGATCCTGGATCATCAGTGGGATGCGCGTTTTCATAGTTCACCTCCTGTATCTTACTTCTATCTTACAGGCTTTTTGGGGAAATGCAACAGGTTTTTCAACGGTCTGAATTTCTCCTGATGTCTTCCTGATCAAAATATGCTATAAACAGAGGTGGAACTTGCCGGCCAGCATTCAACCAGGAGAAATCCAATGACGATCGATGTAAACAGTGTTCTACCCACTGCCAGCGCTGGGTTGGCGGAAGTCGCCACGGAATGGATGCCGTCGAGTCGCATCCGGGCATTCGCAATCGGGGATCCCGGTCAAATCTGGTTGGAGAAGTTCGGCTGGAAAAACGGCTTTTTTACGGACCCAGCTTCACCCTACAATTACGCCAGTTTTCAGTTCGATCTCGACCGGGAATTCCGGCAGAAATGGCGAAACCGGTTTGCGAAGGGCTGCCCCCAGGTTTGCCAGGAAGCCTACCATGTGCGTTATGCCTACCGTCTGAAACAAACGCTGCAGCGGATGTCAGATGTCAAAACCCAGTTGATCTACCAGCCTGCCCTCTGGTGGGCGCCCGACGGAATCTATGGGGTGCCGGATTTTCTGGCGCGCCTCTCCTGGTTGAAGGAGAAGTTCCCGACCGCCTACCAGGACCTGGAGAACGCCTCAATCCCCGGCAATCTGCCACAGGACATGTTCGTGCTCCTCGAGGTGCGTTTTTCAAAGAGCAGTGGCGAAAAAGAGGAGGCTGCCTATAACGTCGTCCAGGAGCAACTGCGCCTCATGAACTACGTGCTGGGCAAAATCCAGGGCTGGGCAGCGCCTCGGGCTTTCCTGGTTAACCGGGCAGATCCCAGCAGGCTCATCGCCTTCGATACCGACACCGGACCTGACGCCCCGCTCAACGCAGAGCTCCAGGGTTACGTGCGGCAGTACGCAGAGATCGTCCGCAACGGTAAGAACCTATTTCCAGGCCGGGATGCTCTGGTCAGCCTGGACCTGCGGCTGGAGGACCGCTGGAAAATGGCGCGCCAGAAGCTTGCCTGGAAAAATAGCGAAGGAGGCGATCCCATCGTCCTCCACCGCATGAACGAGGAGCACAAGCAAAAACTGGCCGCGGCCGGATTTCGGACGATCGATGACCTGTTGAAAACCGAGCCCGCGGCGGTCCCCCTGGAGGCCACCGGCTTGAAACCTTATGCCCGCGAATTCCGGGCGCTCCTGCAAGCCAACCGCACAGGCCTGCCGGTCGTTCCAGGTACAGCCCCGCAAAAGAAGGAGTTCGAGTTTTTCGTGGATTTCGAATACTTCAGCGACCTGGGGATGGCGCGCGATCCTTTCGGAGACGGCAAGGGTGAGTTGATTTTCATGATCGGCGTAGGCACGCACACCACCTCTGGCTGGCATTACCAGGATTTCGTCGCCCAGGATCTCTCAACAGCCGAGGAGCTGCGCATCCTGAAAGCCTTCACAGCATACCTGGGCCAGGCAGACTGACGAGGCGCACATCGATCCCACCCGCACCGTCCTCTATCACTGGTCGCAAGCAGAGATCAATGCCTCCAGGAAAGCGCTGGAGCACCATCCACATGGACCGGACCTCACGCAACTGCCCTGGCACGATCTGCTGGCTGACTTCAAGAACGAAGGCTGCGCCCTGCCGGGAGTTTGGAATTACGGGCTGAAGGCGACCGCCAAAGCGCTGGGCAAACGCGACCCCAAATACGACCCGTGCTGGATCGGCGACCTGGACGACGGCTCGGGCGTGATTGTCCTGGGGGCGAAGGCCTACCAGGAGAAGGACGTCCCGAAGACGAACGAGATGAAAATATTGCGCGAGTACTTGCAGGCGGATTGCCGCGCCTTGGAAAGCGTGCTGAGCTGGATGCGCAGCGACGCCCCGGGTCAGAAATTCGGGGTGCCCGGGCAGGCCTACGTGAGCTGGGACCAGGTCGCCAAAGCGTACCACGAGCCCAAACGGCGTACCGCGTACGCCGGGTTGAATGGCGGTAAAGGCGCGGTGGTCTACCTGCACCCCGGACCGCTCAATAAGAAGGGAGAGCCTACGGGCATCCAGCCGCTTAACCACCTGATCTGGGGCGACTGGCTGGAAATCCTGGACGAGCAGGCCGGCTGGTACAAAATCCACTCTCGCAACACCTACGGGTGGGTGCACAAAAGCTGGGTGCAGGCACAGCGCCTGCTGGAGATCAACTTCGTCGACGTAGGGCAGGGCGATGGCTGCCTGGTGGTGACGCCGGACGATCGCAAGCTGCTGATCGATGCCGGCGAGAAGGACAACCTGTACCGCTTCCTGCGCTGGCGCTTCGGCAGCTTCAAGAAACAGGTCAATTTCGAAGCGCTCATCATCAGCCATCCAGACAGCGACCATTATGCCGGATTTGGGGAGTTCTTCAAGGATACTTACGAGGCGCGCCATATCCACTTTAAAACGATCTACCATAACGGCATCCTGGAAGCCAAAAAGCGGGAGATCGAAGTAGAGGAAGACGGCCAGGCGCTAAAAATTGGAGCCGTCGCCCAGCTCATCCAGACGCGCGACGACCTGAAAGCGGCCCTGCAGACCTCCCCTGGCGGCGACTACCCGAAGCTGCTGAAAGCAGCCGATTCCAGCGGCCGGGTGAGCGACATCTGTATGCTGAAGGCCAGCGCCGGATCTGTCTCGTACATGCCAGGCTTTGAGCAAGGCCGGCCGGTCGAGATCGAGGTTTTGGGGCCGCTCCTGGAAGAGGCGGCCGGGCAGGGCTACCTGCGCTGGTTCGAGGACGCAGGCAAGACCAAGAACGGCCACTCGGTGGTCCTGCGAATGAAATACGGCAAGGCGCGCTTCCTGCTGGGCGGTGACCTGAATCAGGCCTCTGAGGAGCTCTTACTCTCGAATTATGCCGGGTTGGCCTTAGCCGGGACACTGCCCGCGGGCGATGAGCGCATCCTGCCCGCAAGGCAGTTCCTGGAAGCCGAGGTCGCCAAATCCTGCCACCACGGCAGCGCCGACACCAGCCCGGCGTTCCTGCAAGCCGTCAACGCCCTGGGATCGGTGGTCTCCAGCGGCGACGAAGAGCCGCACTGCCACCCGCGCCCGAGTCGCTCGGGATCCTGGGCAAGTTCGGCAGGGGCCAGTGGCCGATGATCTTCAGCACCGAGCTGGCGCGCTCCACGCGCGAGACAGTCCAGCACCCTTACAGGCTGCAGCGCAAATTGATCGACGCCCAGAACGCCGGAAAGGAGACGGAGTTCATCGAGGAGCTGGTGGGCGGCCTGGAACGCAGCGTGGCAATTTATGGAATGATCACCCTGCGTACAGACGGCGAGAAGATCCTCCTGGCGCAGAAGCTGGAGCAGCCGCGCTCGCCGGGTCAGAAATGGGACCAGCACGTGATCGAATTCCAGAATGGGGAATGGACCTATTCCCCTAAAGGTGAAAAGTAAGGAACGAAGTTATCATTAATTCAGGAGGACCTGACCATGCCAAAACCCAAAGTAACCAAAAGAATCTTGAACTGCCTCGAATCACCGAAACCGGAGGACGATTGGACCTACGAAACTGCCCTTGAGGCCGGTATACTCGCCCTGGCGCCACTGCCACCCAGCATCGATTTACGCCAGGACTGGTGGAAAATCGGCGACCAGGGCTCCACCGGCTCCTGCGTCGGTTGGGCGGCCGCCGATTCCGTGCTGCGCTGGCATTTCGTCAGCGCCGGGCGCATCGCCAACGACGAAACGCTTTCACCGCGCTTTATCTGGATGGCTGCCAAGGAAACCGACGCCTACTACTCTCGCCCCACAACCTTCATCGAGACCGACGGCACCAGCCTGAAAGCTGCCCTCGACATCGCCCGCAAGTACGGCGCAGTCAAGGACAGCCTGCTCCCATTCCATTCTGGGCGCCTATACCCGCGCGAAGCCGCCACGTTCTATGCCATCGCCTCCCAGCTCAAAATTTCCAGTTATTACAACCTGCGCCGCAACCTCGACCGCTGGAAGGATTGGCTGGCGAACCACGGCCCGATCCTGACCCGCCTGGATGTGGACGCCACCTGGGATAACGCCCTGCAGACGAACGGCAGGCTGGACCAGTACCTGCCCAATACCCGCCGCGGTGGGCATGCGGTCGCCCTGGTCGGCTATACCCCCGAGCATTTCATCGTCCGCAACAGCTGGGGCACCGCCACCTGGGGCGACCAGGGCTACGGCTATGCCAGCTACGGCTACGCTGCAGATGCCTTTACCGAGGCTTATGGCGTGAATTTATAAAAATTACCGGTAATACCCGAACCTCGGCAGGCGCTCCGGTGAAACGCGCTCCATCCGCTCGCTGCGAGGGCTGACCAGGTAATCCTTTCCATTGCGGTGCAGCAGCGGAAAGCGCCTTCCCTTCTCTGCGTAATGCAAGCGGATTTGTTCGGACTGGATGGCATACCCCTCGAACTCCCCAGGCCACAAGAACAGCAGCCGGTCGTAGGCGCTGACAAATTCACGTCGATATTCCAGGCTGACCGCGCCCAGGTTGCTGATCACCCAGCAGCTCTTCTCGAACTCCCAATCGTATGCCATCCCGATGAAGCGGTCCGTGGAGGTGATATATGGGAAAAAGGGAAATTGCCGGCAGCTCAGCGCCCTGAACGGTCGCTGGCAGTGAGCCGGGCCTTTGCAGGCAAGCAGGACCATGTGCTCGGGAGTGTTCGCTGCCAGTACGGCAGGATCGCTCGTTTCACCCGGGCACTCATCGCCGCGCCAGGGTTGCCACAGGTCGCTGTTTCGTTGCAGGTATTCCCACTCCTCCCGGTAGATGGCCGGAACCGCCTGGCAGATATCGCAGCAGAAGGGCTTGCCGGTGGGGTTATGCGTTGCGCACAGCAGCCCACAGTCCAGGTTGGTCAGCGGGACATCGAAGCTGTCGTAAAGCTGGCGAAAATCAACCCGCGCCATTTGAGCCTTCAACCGGTCACCGCTTCGCCCACTGCACGAAGCGGTCGTGCTCAGCTGAAAGCGTCGAGGCATACAGGGCGTTCGGGCCTGGCTCCATACCGGTCACATGGGCGCGCAGGGCGCCCAGGCGCTGGACGCGGCGCAGCCCTTCGGTGATGCAGGCTCGTGCCAATCCCAGGCGTTGGTGCTGGGGTATGGTGGCGACCGGCTCGATATAGGCTGACCGCGTGACATCGTCGTACCAGAAGGTGCAGAACGAAGCAATTTCCCCGCCTGGCCCTTCCACCACCAGGTCCAGATCACGACGGTAGAGCGGGCAGCGTTGGATATTGAGATACCACTCCCAACCCGCGTAATCGCCGTCCGGTTCATCCGGGTGAAAACCGCGCCAGGAAGCCAGGCTTCTGCCGGGCAAATCTTCCAGGCCGCCCAGCGAGCGGACGCGGTAGCCCTGCGGCAACGGGATTTCCGGCAGCGGTGTGTCCAGGTCTCTGCGCCATACGTGCGTGGTCCATTTGCCCGGTTTGTAGCCGCGGCTCTTGAGTAAATCCTGGCGTAAAGCATCGTCGGAGCGCGCCCAGACGTACAGCTCAGTTTGGTCGCCCTTTCGCACGGACAGGTGGGCTTCGGCGCAGTCAAGCATTTCATTTTCCAGCTCTGTTAAGCGGTAGCGGGGATGCACCTGCAGGTAAACGTCCCCGGCTTCTTCGGGGTGGAGGACTCCGGAAATTTCCCCGGAGGGCGTTTCCCAGATAAAAACCACCTCTTCCAATGGACCGCAGGCCTGCTGGTTCTCGATCGCATGCCAGCGCCAGTAATCGAGCCATGCTACGTGCCAGCAGTGCTCGCGGAAGCCGTTAAGTGCCCAGGCCTCGCGCAGAAAGCTGCGGATACGCCAGAAATCGTCTTCATTTTGGAATCTTCGCATGGAAAAATTCATCTCTCACTCCAACCACTCATGGGTGCGAGTGAATTTTACCGCATGAAATCGGTGTAAATGAAACTATAATAACTAATGATCATTATTTTGACCACGTGGTCAAAGGAAGGAAATCATGGCACAGAAAAAAGTCGCTCTTGCGGAGTTATTCGATGGGGTGACCCAGTCGCTCATCGAAGACCAGCGCAGCCTAAACCGGGCGGATGAGGTCAACCACAACCACGGTGACAACATGGTCCAGACATTCCAGACCATCACCCGCGCCCTCGAACAGAAAAAAGGCCGGCCGGACAGCGAAGCCCTGGCTTATGCCTCCAGGCAGGTCGCCAAGACTGCCACCAGCGAATCCTCGCGCCTGTATGCCCAAAATTTGGAACGGGCTTCCGTCCAGTTCAAAGGCAAACAGGTAGATGAGAAAGGCGCACTGGAGCTGCTGCAAACCCTGATCGGCGGCGGGCAGGCAGCCCAACAGCCTGCTCAGGCACAGCCGCCGCAGCAATCCAGCAGCGATGACCTGTTGGGCTCGTTGTTGGGAGGCCTGGGAGGCGGGAACGCCCCCGCCCAACAGCCGCAGCAGACCGGCAGCGACGACCTGCTGGGCTCGCTCCTGGACGGCCTGGCTGGCGGCGACAGCTCGCCGAAGCCATCTCAGCAAACTCAGCAGGCGGACAGCAGCGATCTGCTGGGTTCGCTGTTGGGTGGGATGGGCGGCAGCGAGTCCTCTCCGCAGCAATCCGGCGCAGGCGATCTGCTGGGTTCGCTGTTGGGTGGAATGGGTGGCAGCGGGACCTCTCAACAGCCATCCGGAAGCGGCGACCTGATGGGCGCTCTCCTGGGCGGGTTGGGCGGCGGGAGCGGCAGCCAGTCCAGCAGCGGCCAGCAAGGCGGCCTCAACTGGCAGAAACTGCTGGCTGCCGGTATGGCCTACCTGCAGGCGAAGCAGCAGGGCGGCAGCACACCCCAGGCGCTGGTCCAGGCTTTCACGGCCTACAGCGGGATGGGCCGCTCGCCCCACCGCACGCAGTCGACTGAAATCGTGGTCGATAGCTACCTGCAGCAGCTTAATGTTACGCAATAGGTAGAGAATTTAACCGCAGATTACACCGATTTTATTTTAAAAGTTGTAAAATCTGCGTTTAACGGCGCACCTGCGATCTTTGCAGGCAATCTGCGGTTACTAGTTTTTAGAAATCATCTCCAGAAGACCCAATGGCACCAGGAACGCCTGGCCGCTGGCAAAATCGGCCAGCGGCTTCCAGAGCACCTTGATCTCCCCGCCATCGTCGTTCCCCTGGAAGGTCTCCTGGCTGTACATCACCGGATCGCTGAAGTCGGCGCGGTAAACCAGGACAATTTCATGCCCCATCTTCCCATCGCAGGTGAAGATGTTTTCTAACGCACCCAGGTAGCGCAGGTTGGTCAGCTCGGCGTTGACCTCCTCGCGCATCTCGCGCCGGAGTGCCTGGTCGCTGGTCTCACCAAACTCGATGGCGCCGCCGAGAGGCCGGTAAAAGGTCCGCTTCTTCACCGAGTCATACCCCTCAAAGACAAACAGCCTGCCCTCGTTGAGCACGAGGCAGATCGTGATGGGGCGAATCCTACCTTTTTTCACCGGTTAGAGAGCCTTCAGGAAACGGCGGATAGCCTTCATATAATCCTCAAAGGCCTCGCGGCGGACGTTGTGCCCGGCGCCGGCGATGTCCGCAACCTGGATCAGTGGGTTGATCTTTTGCGCCTGCTCAGCAATCTGCGGGCTGACGATGGCGCCCTTGGAAACATCTGCTTTGATCAGCAGGGTCGGCACCTTGAACTCCCGGGCAACGTCCTTCCAATTTGGGCGTACGATCTCCTGGCGTGAGGAAACGAAATTGATATCGAACTGCTGCTTGGATTCTGCCCAGGCCGGCAGCTCGATCTCATTCCAGGTCGGGCTGTCCTTGCGGCACTTGGCGATGATATCTTCCAGCTTCATGCTCGATGCAACCGCCAGGAACTCCATCCACGCATCGGGGTGGGCCGGTTGCTTCTTTTCCTGCGGTTCTGCCGGCTCATCGAACCAGGCCGGGTCTTCCAGGATCAGCGCCCGGGCCAGTGCCGGGTAGCGGGCTGCCATGGAAGCGGTTGTGCTGGCGCCCATCGAGTGCCCACCGACAATGGGCTTGTCCAGCTTCAACGCCTGGATGAAGCCAGCCAGGTCATCCGGCAGGGTCACCTGCTGCCCGGGCTGGACGCGCGAGGAGCGCCCGTGCCCGCGCGCATCCGGCAGGATCACGTCATAATCGTCCTCCAGCGCCTGGGCAACCCGCAGCCAGCACATGCCGCTGTCGGAAAAGCCGTGAGCCAGCACCAGCGGGGGCTTATCGCCGCCAGTCCTGGTGTAGTGCACAGTCAATTCCCCCACAGATATCGTCGCATCCAACCATTTTTTTTGCGCCATCAAGATTCTCCTTTTATTTTTTGGTTGATCTGATGATTTTTTCAAAAGCTGATCGGAAATTCTTATAAAAACATTCGTGTCACCTGCGAACTGTGCAGGCATTCGTCAATTCGTGACATTCGTGTTTGATTCATCTGCCGAAACCGCCACCACCAGGTGGTGCACTGCGCCATCCCGCAGCAGAATATGCCGGCTGCTGGCAGCATCCAGCAAATGTCCGTTCACCCTCAGGGCGCTGCCACCCTCCAGGTGAACGTCAATCCACTCCTCGCCCTCGTCCTGCACGATCACCGGTACCTGGCAGATGGTGTACGCCAGGCTGCCCGCCGGGATTTCGAGGGGTTGCTTCCTGCCGTGAACATCCCAATATTCAAACACTGCGGCGGAGTCCAGGAACTCGTCCCGCTCCAGCAATGGGAAGCGGAAGCTCAGGCAGCCGTTCTCGAGGGTATACCCCAGCTCCACCTGCCGCGCCAGGATCTCCTCCTTCACCATCCCGGTCATCCCGGGCTGTTTTGCTCCCTGCTCCTTGGGAGTATGTGAATACGGATCGGTTGGAAAGGCGCCGAATTCCTCGGCAGTCTTATTAAAGCCCTGTCCCCTGCGGATACCCCGGTACATCTCGATCAAAGCCTTTTTGGCTGGCTCATCGTTCGTGCGCAGGACGTTCTCCTGCACCGCCAGCAGGAGCTTGGAGACCATGTGCCAGTAGACGCTGCCCAATCCTTCATAAGCAAAGAAAGTGCCCGAGCGCCCGGTGAACGCATCGTGGTGGAAGGTGTCTTCAAACAAGGCTTCGATTTTCGACCTCTCCGCCTCGACCAGCTTGCTGAAGCGCGGCTGGCGCTGCAGCCCATCCAGCGCTCGCTCCACGTTCTTCAGGTTGCGGATGTGCCCGGCAAAGTGGAAATTCCCATCCTCATCCTGCACCAGCAGGCTGCGGTTCTGCGCCTTGCGCAGCGCCTCCACCAGCGCCAGCCCGGACACCTGCTCAGACGACAGGCAGTTCTTTTCCAGGAAGGCGGTCAGTTCGCGGTCCGGGTAGAGCAGGTAGCTCCCGGAGCTGGCTTGGTACAGCCGGCTGCGCTGCAGGCTTTCCACCAGCTCAGCGGCCTCCCCGCCCGAGAGCATCCCCGAGGACAGGATTGCCGCCTGCCCTTCCAGCATCTCGTACAGGCGCCCAAGCCCGGCGCCTCCAGGGGAAAGCTGCAAGATGTTGTAGGCGTGATAGAGGCCGTCAGCCCTGCGGTTGGCGCGCAGGGAATGCTCCGTGTAGTCCAGCGCCAGTTCCAGAAGCGCTTGAACCTCAGCAGCCGGCAGGTCAGCAGTCGCTCCGGATAGCCCCTGGCGGTAGACCTTCCCGCGGAAATCGCTGCCCGCGTTCCCCAGGGCGTCCAGGATGGCGCCTCGCTGCTCATCGCCAATGGGCCCTGTCAGCAGTCCCTGGTAGTGCGCCAGGATTTGACTGACCTGCCGTGCATATTTGGCAACTTCAGCGCTTACCTGCAATCCGCCCGCGCCTGTTTCCAGACTTCGGGCTTTCTCGACCAGCTCCTGGCAGAAAACGATCATCCGCCGCAGGTAAGCCAGGGTCACCACCGAGACGCCCTTGCCGACCAGGGCGTTGTTGGCGTCGTTCCACTCCGGTCGCTGGGTGTTCATCCAGATGCCACCCTCGGGGACGAAGTTCGCCAGCTTGGCCAGCAGCAGCGTCAGGATTTTTTCTGCAAGCGTCACCTGCAGGACCTGCCCGTTGGACGCCTGCACCAGCTTACCGTCGCTCCCGCCCTCCTTGACCCGCTGCTCGATCTCACGTTCCAGGTCCCAGTCAAAGTCGATCGTGCTGTAAGGATTCTGGAGCAGGTCGGCATAAGGCTTGATCCGGTAGGGCACGTTAGCGTAGCTGAAGAGCGGCCGGTTCAGGAATTCCAGCAGCTTGCCCGGGTGCACGCTGGCGCTGATCTCCAGCAGCTTTTGCAGGTAAATGATCTGGTGGTCGCTCCAGTAGCCGATGTTCGCCCAGGGATTGGTAGGCTCGGGGACCTCCCAGTCAACGCCCTGGCGGGTGATCCGGTAGGGGTTGTAGCCATCGACCGTGGTGGCGTTCAGGAAGGTGCAGATCATGCCTTCGATATACTCCGGATAGGAGAAAGCCAACGCTTCCCAGTTTTGAAAAATGTCGCGCCAGTTCCCTTCATAACTCAACTGCCGGGAGCCGTCAGGATTTTTCAATTGGATCACAAAGCGGTTCCAGGGACGGCTGGGGTCGCCGTGCCTGCGGCTGAACGACAGGGGCAGGTAGGCGTAGCTCAAACGGACCAGGTCGGAGTCGCCGCTTGCCTCAGCGATTGCTATAAGCTGGCTGAACTCGATTTGGGCAGGCAGCCCGGAGAAGAACTCCGCCTTTTCAACCAGCAGTCTGCGGCTGCGGGCGGCGACGAACTCGCGAAAATCCCGGCTGTCCAGGCTGTAGGCGCTCTCGAAAATACCCCCGCGCATGGCGTTGAACATCGTGTTCGCGAAGTGATGGGCGCAGTGCAGCCGGCGGCTGGAATGCTGCAGCCCGTCGGCAGAGGCGACGATCTTTTCCATGTTGGTGCGGTTGGCTTCAAGATCCTCTTCCAGAGCCTGCTGGAGACCTGTGAGGTCGCCTCCCAGCCTGTTCACCAGGCTGATGATGGCGGCGCTGTCCTGGCTGACCTCGGCGACAAGGTGCCAGGTTTTCTCTTCGCCCGATGCCAGATCCAATCCCGCATGGACAAAGTATGCCCCTCGCTGGCCGCGCACCTGCGTCTCCGCCTCCAGGCCCTGTCCCTGGCGGAAGCGCTCGAGCTGTCTGCTCGATAAGAGATACCCCTGCGGTTCCAGGCCAAGCTGGAAGATGGTCGTCGCCAGGAGCGATTCGGAGGGCTCTGCCAGGTCGGTCAGGGTCGAATTCAACGCCAGGATCGCCAGGCTGGTCCGCAACTCCAGCTCGCTGCGCTTGTAAGCATCCAGCAGGCAGCTGAAAATGTTCTGCGTCTGCGAGGCCACATTGGCGGGCAGCAGGTTCTGCAGACCATCGACGAATTCCACCCGGCAGGGATGGGCGCCGCTGTTCTGCAGCCAGGCCGTCTTCACAAAGCCAAATTGATCGCTGCTGCGCCAGGCATAGCGGAAGACCAGTTCCAGGTCCAGGTTCTGCTCCTCGAAAACAACGGCGGTGCCGGCCATATTTTTGTAAAGATTGCGTCGCACCTGGTAAGCGCCCTGCTGGCGGATCGAGAAGGGCTCCCACAGGCTGGTGCGGGCTTTCGCGCAGGCGCGCTGCACCAGCAGGATCGTCTTGCTGCCCGTGTTCTCGCTGTTTTCGGTTAACTTATCCTCGGTGTAGTAAGGGAACAGCGCCTGTTCGGCGCTGACGCGACCGGCCGAAAGGCCACCGGTGGAGGAGATGAAGAGCCAGTGGTTGGAGCTGCTGACGATGCTCATGAAAAATGGCGCCATCCGGTCAAAGTTTTGGATCTGGTAAAAGAGATCGCCCAGCATGTGAACGTATTCGCCCTGGACACCACCTTCGACAAGTTTCTGGCTGTTTTCACCAATATATATTGGATTGATACTCTGACTCATTTCGTCTGCTCCCTTAATTAAAGGTTAATAGGACTTTGCTTGTAGGGATTCTTCGCACAGAACGCTCAGAATGACATTAACCCGGTCATTGGTGATTATAATAGCTTATTCCTATCCTCACTTACTTAAAGGACCCAAACATGTCTAAAGACCAATCCCACGACGACTTCGAACAGACCCTCGATAAGGTCAACACCTATTCTCGCCCTTCCGACCTGCGCATCACCGACATGCGCTTCGCCGACATCGCCGGCGCGCCGATGCACTGCACCCTGATGAAGATCTACACCAACCAGGGGCTGGTCGGCTTTGGCGAGGTGCGCGACGCCGCCACCAAGACCTACGCCCTGATGCTCAAGCGCGTGCTCCTGGGCGAGAACCCCTGCAACGTCGATAAGCTCTTCCGCCGCATCAAGCAGTTCGGCGGGCAGGCGCGGCAGGCCGGTGGCGTCTGCGGCGTCGAAGTGGCCCTCTGGGACCTGGCCGGCAAGGCCTTTGGCGTGCCGGTCTACCAGATGCTGGGCGGCAAATTCCGCGACAAAATCCGCATCTACTGCGACACGGACGTTTCTGGCAAGCCGGACGGCACCAAGATGGGCCAGGCGCTCAAGAAGCGCATGGAGATGGGCTTTACCTTCCTGAAAATGGACGTGGGCATCGGCCTGATCGCCGACGAGCCTGGCGCGCTCAGCTATCCCGCTCGGCCTGATGGAAGAAATGCATGAGCTGGGCCGCCACGGCTGGCGCTGGTCAGCGAAAACCCTGGAAGACCGCGAACATGCGCAACCGCGGCTACGACATCTACAACGTGCCCCATCCGTTCACCGGCATCCACCTCACCGAGAACGGCATCGACCTGCTGGAGAAATACGTGGCGGAAGTGCGCGCCGTCATCGGCTACACCGTCCCCCTGGCCACCGACCACTTCGGGCACATCGCCCTGGAGGACTGCATCCGCCTGGGCAAACGGCTGGAAAAATACAACCTGGCCTGGGTCGAGGACATGATCCCCTGGCAGTACACCGACCAGTACGTGCGCCTGAGCCAGGCGATCGACATCCCGGTCTGCACCGGCGAAGACATCTACCTGAAGGAAGGCTTCAAGCCGCTGCTGGAAGCCCGCGGCGTTTCGGTCATCCACCCGGACCTGCTCACCTCGGGCGGCATCCTGGAGAACAAGAAGATCGGCGACCTGGCGCAGGAACACGGCGTGGCGATGGCCGTCCACATGGCCGAAAGCCCGATCGGCTGCCTGGCTGCGGTGCATTCAGCGTGGCCGCCACCGAGAACTTCCTGGCCCTGGAATACCACTCCGTGGACGTCCCCTGGTGGGACGATATCGCCACGGGCTTGCCCAAACCGCTGGTCAAGAACGGCTTTATCGAAGTGCCGGATGCGCCGGGCCTGGGTATCGAATCGCTCAACGACGAGGTCATCGCCGAGCACATCCATCCCGACATCCCCGGCCTGTGGGAGCCAACCGACCAGTGGAACGACGACTGGTCGCACGACCGGGTCTGGAGTTAACCGGCGGTTGAATAGCGAGGGTAAAAACGATCTAGCCCGCCGGCCGCGGCTTGCGGAACAGGTCGCGCACCAGGCGTATCCCGCCAATCCCCAGGGCGACCACGCCCAGCGTGTAAAGCGCCAATCCCGCCAGGACGAGGTACCAGGCCCAGCCGCCTGGCTCTGTCTCGTCGGAAGCCAGGCCGGTGACCACAGCCAGGGCCTGGCTGGCTACCAGCATTCCAAATGCAACAGCCAAACTCCAGGTGACCAGGCCGCGCTGCGGCGCCCCCCAGCCGCCTGCGAGCGCGCCCACCAGGCCGCCGCCAGCAGCAGGATCCCGCCAATCAATGCTACCAGGGACAGCTCTGCCGGGAGCAGGTAATCTACGCGCAGAAAGCCCCTGGCAATCCATCCCAGAAGGGAGATCAAGATGGTCGACAGGATTGGAAACCATACCAGCACCGTCCCGGCGATTGCCAGAGATTTGGTAAACACACTTTTCCTTATCATGATCCATCCCTCCTATCCTACTGCGGATCTTGCAAAGCGTTTTGATATCGGCCTTACGTGGTCATCAAGTGAAGTTGGCAAACTGCAGTACACCCATTATAATCTTGCGCAGTACTCGTGCCATAAAAACATGGCTGCCGAGTCATCTCATCAGGTTTTGGTGAAAACATATGAATCTCCTGGATGGTACCGTTATAAGCGACAGTTATGACGTGATTGTGGTTGGGGCAGGATTGGGAGGCATAACGGCTGCCAGCCTGCTGGCGAACCGCGGCCTGTCGGTGCTGATGATCGAACAGCAGAACAAGCCAGGCGGCGCCTGCACCTCGTTCAAGCGGGAAGACCATGTCTTCGACGTCGGCGCGGCCATGCTCTACGGTTTTGGCGAGAAAGGCTTCCGGCCGTTCCGTTTTGTCGTGAACGAGCTGGAAGAGCCCATCGATGTCGTCGCCCATTCAACCCTGGCGCGGATGACCTTCGAAGGCCACGAGATCGTCTTCTGGCCCGACATCGCGCGCTTCCTGGAAGAACTTTCTGCCCTGTTCCCTCAGGAAAAGGAAGGTCTGAAGGCTTTTTATGGCGACCTGTACAAGATGTACGAAAACATCGTCATGAAGAACGAGGTAATTTCCCCGCCTTCTGAATTTTCAGCGCGCCAGGGCTTGCGGCGCCTGCTCAGCGGCCCGATCGCCATGCTGACCATGCCCAGGCTGCTTTCAATGAGCGTCAAAGACCTGATGAATAAGTATTTTACAACGCCAGAGATTGTCGATTTCTTCGATAAGCTCTGTGCGGCTTATTCGTACACGACTGCGGAGGAAACCCCGGCGGTGATGGCGGCGACGATGTTCATCGACAACCACGTCGGCGGGGTTTATTTCCCTGCAGGCGGAGCCCAGATGCTGCCGAACACACTTGAGAAAGCCTTCGAACGCTGCGGTGGCCAGGTGCTCTACCACCAGCTTGTGGACGAGATATTAATTCGCGATGGGAAAGCTTATGGCGTGCGCCTGCAGAATGGCCTGGAAATCCTGGGGAAGCGCGTCATCGCCAACACCACGGTCTGGAATATCTACGGCAAGCTGGTGCGCCAGGAGCACATCGCCCCGGAGCGCATGAAATGGGTGCAGTCGCTGATCCCAACTTTCCCCAGCATGACGATCTACATGGTGATCGAGCGCGCCGGTTTCCCGGAAAGTGTCTTCCCCTGGGAGATCTACATCGAAAACCGCAAGGTCATCGATTCCTCCGACCTGACCCTGTACATCAATTCCCTCGTGGATGCTACGCTTTGCCCACCCGACCACCTGGTGGTGATGGCCATCTCGCCGAACCTGAATAACTGGCCGCGCCCGGACGATCCGGACTACCGCTCAGAAGCCTATGAGGCCCAAAAGGAGCGGGAGGCTGAAAAGATGCTCGAGCAGATCGAGATGCACATCCCGGGATTTCGCCAGCGCATCCGCTCGATGATCGTCGGCACGCCTTCGACGATCGAGCGCTACCTCCTAAAAAATGGCGGTGCGGTCGGCGGGCCAAAAAACCAGATCGGCCAGGAAATGTTAAAGCGCCTGCACGCCCGCAGCGAGTGGAAAAACCTGTATTTCTGCGGCGACTTCACCGTCATGGGCACCGGCGCCCCGGCAACCGTGGTCTCGGGCGTGGGCGCCGCCAACGTGATCCTGCGCGACCTGCGCCTGCCCGAATATGACTCGCGCAAACACCCCAGGCAGTATGTGCACTTCGTCGAGCAGCCCTATCACCGCCCTCCGTACAGCTCGACTGACCCGCTAACGGAAAATAACGCCTTCCTGGCAGCAGCCGATTGCCAGGGCTGCCAGGAGCCGGCGTGTGTGGCCGACTGCCCGGCGAGCATCGACATCCCCGGATTCATGCGGCGCATGGAAGTGCAGAACTACGAGGGCGCTGCCCGCTTGATCCGTGAAAAGAATCCGTTCGGCGAAGCCTGCGGTCTGCTGTGCGCCGCCGACCAGCTCTGCCAGCGCCGCTGCTACCGCCGTGATTTCACCGGTAAACCGGTGCGCATTGCCGAACTGCAGCGCTGGGTCTGCGTCCAGGCTGGCGAGAAGGGCTGGCCCCAGGTTGAACGATCAGCCTCAGGTCCCAAGGTCGCCATCACCGGTGGAGGAGCGGCTGCCCTGAGCTGCGCCTACTACCTGTCCCTGGCCGGCTGCCAGGTCAAGGTGTTTTCCCAGGAGGAACGCCCGGCGGCAAAGCTCTGGGAAAAAATCAACGGCAACCCGGATCAAAAAATCGCCCTCGAGCATGATCTCCAGGGGATTCTGCCCACCAGGATCCGCTACCAGGTTCTGCCTGCGGTGGCTGGCAGCCCGGACCCGAACGCCCTCCTGGGCGAGTTCCAGGCGGTTTTTGCCACCCAGGCGATTTTTGCCTGCGAACCCCCTGCTGATGGGCAGGCCTCGTCAGGCCAGGTTAGCGATAATCCAGGCATTTTCAGAGGCAAAGATGTCCGGGCGAATGGCTTCAGCCTGGTCGAAGCTGCTGCCCAGGGACGGGAAGCCGCCACCCAGATCTGGCAATATTTGAATGCGGTGGTTTAAACGCCTCGAACCGGCAACCACATCCCTGGATTTACAAGGTAATCTGCATGGCCGATTACCTGTCTGACCACCTGCTCAGGGATATCCTCCTATTCCAGGGGGCAATGCTGCTCATTCTCCTGAGCAACCTGCGACTGCTTCACCAGACCAGGAAGCACAAACAACCGGGAACATGGCCACTGGTTTCCGTCCTGGTGCCTGCCCGCAACGAAGCAAAGAATATTCGCAACTGCGTGCAATCCCTCCTGGAGCAGGACTACCCATCCTTTGAAGTCCTGGTGCTCGACGACCAATCCAGCGACAATACCCTGGCGATTCTTCAGGAAATTTCTGCCTCACAGCCGCGTTTGAAAGCCCTTGAAGGCAGCCCGGGGACAGGTCAGCATTCCGGCAAAATCTGGGCCTGCAGCCAGCTTGCCAACCAGGCGCGTGGCGATCTGTTGTACTTCACCGACGCCGACACGGTACACCGGCCTGATAGCCTGCGCCAGCTTGTCACAGCAGCCGCTGGCGAAGGCGCCGAATTGCTGACTGGTTTCCCGCGGCAGCAGACGCAGACCTGGGGAGAGCGCTTGCTGGTGCCTTTTTTCTCCTGGGCTTCCCTGTGCTTCCTGCCGTTGGAGATAGCCTACCGGCTGCGTCAGGGAGGCCTTTCCGTAGCCGTCGGGCAGGTCATGCTCTTCCAGCGTAAAGCCTACCAGGACATCGGCGGTCATGCCTCCCTGGGAACGGCAATCGTAGACGATCTGGCCCTTGCCCGTAAAATAAAAGCAGCCGGGTACCGCTGGAGAGTTGGCAGAATCTCTGACCTGGTTTCGTGCCGGATGTACCAGAGCGACCATGAAGCAGTGCAAGGGTTTACTAAAAACTTGTTCGCAGCCTTTGACTGCCGGTTACTTCCGTACCTGTTCGTTTTCGGCTGGCTAGCAATCGTTTTCTGGGCGCCGTTGCTCAACCTGGGAGCGACCCTGCTGGGATTTACTCCGCTGGCTACACTCATGAAGGTGGGATTGTGCATCAGCCTGGCCCTGATGTTGTGGCTCATTCCCTATCATGAGCTGAACACCCCAGTTTCCCTGGGCTTGCTCTACCCGGTGACCATCCTGGCGATAATAGTCGTGGCATTGAAATCGCTGGTATCCAGCCTGACCGGTAATTTATCCTGGAAAGATCGCCCGTTAGACCGGCCGCACTGGAGGGTTTTGTAATTGCACCACCCAGCCTGGTTTATAATTCAAATAAAAAGGAGAACCCTATGAAACGCTCGGAAATCAATCAAATCATGAAAGATACCGTTCGCTTTCTCGATAAGATGCAGTTCAAACTGCCGCCGTTCGCCTTCTGGAGCCCGGCGGAATGGAAAACCAAGGGGCACGAGTACGACGAAATCCGCGATAACATGCTGGGTTGGGATATCACCGATTTTGGCGGCGGAAATTTTATCGGCGTTGGCCTGCTGATGTTCACCATCCGCAACGGCAACTTCACCGAGAAAAAATACATCAAGCCTTATGCCGAGAAGCTCCTGATCGTCGAAGAAGGGCAGGTTACCCCCTACCACTTTCACTGGAGCAAGATGGAAGACATCATCAACCGCGGCGGCGGCAACCTGCTGGTGAAAGTCTACAACTCAATGCCGGACGGCCAGTTCGCAGACACGCCGGTGAAGGTCTCCATGGACGGCAGGAACTTCGAGGTGCCCGCCGGGAACGTGGTGACCGTGAGGCCGGGCGAGAGCATTACCCTGCCAACAGGCCAGTACCACCAGTTTTGGGGTGAGCCGGGCACCGGCAAGATCCTGATCGGCGAGGTTTCCAAGGTCAACGACGATCGGGTGGATAACCGCTTTCACGGCGAGATCGGCCGCTTCCCGCAGATCGAAGAGGATGAGGAGCCGCTGTACCTGCTCTGCAACGAGTACCCGCCAGCTCCATAAACTCCCAGGATAACCGGGCACCTGGACTTTTTTCCAGGTCAGGCCTGCTCATTTGGGTGATGTTCAGGTTTGATATCAGGAGTATCCTTTGTGTCAGAACAAAGGAGAATAAATGAACACATCACTCTTCGAATTAACGAACACCCTGGTAGATGCCGTTGAAAAAGCGAATGGCTTCACCTTGCTCATCGACGCCCGCAGGCGGATGCCCGCCAGCGGTATCGCTTTTGCCCCTGACCTGGTCCTGACCGCCAGCCACGTGGTAGAGCGCGAGGACGACCTGAACGTGCTCCTGCCGGATGGCAACCAGGCCAGCGCCAGCCTGGCCGGGCGCGACCCCGGGTCGGACCTGGCCGTGCTCAAGCTTGAACAGGCGCTGCTGGCGCCCGCTGAAACCGCCCTGCAAGTACGGGTTGGGCAGCTCGTTCTGGCCATCGGGCGGCCCACGCCCGGCGGCGTTGAAGCCAGCCTGGGCATCATCAGCGCCATTGCCGGACCGGCTCGCACGCACTCCGGGCTCCTGGAGCGCTACTATCGCATTGATGCCTCCCCTTATCCCGGGTTTTCAGGTGGGCCGCTGGTGGACGTTGAGGGGAATGTGCTGGGGTTGAATACCTCCGGCTTTGGGCCGGGGATGTTCGTGACAATCCCGGCGGAGCTTGCCTGGAAAACGGCTGCGGAGCTGGCAAAGCACGGCAGCCTCAAGCGCGGCTACCTGGGCATCCGCAGCCAGCTTGTGGAGATCCCCGAAGCCAGCCAGGAGGCGCTTGCCCGCCGGCAGCCCAGCGGTTTGCTCATCGTGGGCATTGATGCGGAGACCCCTGCTGCGAAATCAGGCTTGCTCGTGGGCGATATTCTGGTCAGCGTGGCGGGCAAGCCGACACCTGACCATGACGAGCTGTATGCTGCACTGAGCGGGGATGTGGTCGGCAAGGCCACACCGGTAGAAGTGCTCCGCGGCGGCAAGCCACAGGTACTGGACGTCGTCATCGAAAGCCGCCCGGTTGAACACGAGCGGGATCACCACCACGGGCATGGCCGCAGGCACCGGCGCTAGGCAGGGAAATCGCGTGATTCGAGCAGCGATCCTGGCAAGCGGCACCGCCATGCGGGTGGGACTGCGCCAATTAATCGGCAGCCTGCCCGGTGTGGAAGTGGTGGCGGAAACAAACCAATCCCTGGATCTGCCAACAGCCGAGGTCTGGGTGCTGGCCTCGGCTGACCTGCTGCCTGCTGGCGGCGATCACCCCGCCCTCCTGTTGCTAACAAATGACCCGACGGATGCCCTGCGGCTGGTGAATTACCCGCTGTGGGGCATCCTGCCGCTCGAAACCGGCGAGGCAGAGCTGGCCGCCGCCATCCAGGCGCTGAGCGAGGGACTGTGCGTCGGCGCACCCCCGCTGCTGGGAAAGCTGTTTTCCCAGCGCCTGCGCTCAGATATGAATGACGACGACTTCCTGGCACAGCCGTTGACCGAGCGCGAAAAGGAAGTATTGCAGCTCGCGGCCGAAGGCATGGCCAACAAGCAGATCGCCCTGTCATTGTCGATCAGCGAGCACACGGTGAAATTTCACCTGTCCTCGATTTACACCAAGCTGGGGGTGACCAGCCGGACAGAAGCCGTGCGCGCCGGGGTCAGAGGCGGGTTGGTGGCGCTCTAAATTTCATTCGGCGGGACTTCTCAGCCGGTCCTCAATCTCCCAAATATGATCGACGACATGCCAGGCTTCACGGCGGGTGAAATAACCTGGCGACCAACGTTTTCCGCCACGCGGACCGAATTCGGCGATCTCGCCACGGGCGGACGCCTCCAGCGTGGCCAGGATTACCTGGCGGAGCGGTTCTTGGGAGGCTGAGGCGGTATCCGGTAACAAAATTTTCCCTCCCAGCCGGGTGAGGTAGCCGACTTCGGCGCTGATTACGTGCTGGACGATTTTATCCAGGGTCCGCCCACCGCCACGCGGTCCCGTGCGCAAGGTTCTTCCTTGGGCCATCTCGACGACTGCGTCAAACGCTTGCCAGCATGCCGTTAACAGGACCTGCTGATGCCGTAAAGAGGTGTCATCCATGGGTAGTGCGTCGACGGCTGGAGCCCGGTCGGGCACGCCGAAATCGGTCGTCGAGGTGCCGTGTAAGCGCTCTACGACGCTAAATTCCGAGACATATCTGGGAATGCGGAAGTCAAGGTGCGTCAGGCGCGTAATACTCGCATACCGCGGGCTATATTCCAGGAGAGCCTGGAGCGCGGCTGTCTCATCCTTGCCCGAACGGCACCAACCCGGCCAGTCAATGGCGCCTGCTAAGGTACGCCGGTTGCCAACTTCCAAATAGACAGAGATCGTGGTTTCCATAGGTGAAGAGCTCATTCGGATAAGGACTGGATGAACTCGGCGATGTGCTTCACCGCCTCCCGGCTTTCAGGAAGACCGCGGATTTGAAAAACGTGCACCTGGCCTGGCCAGACTTCGAGCTGCACCTGGACGCCGTCTGCTCGTGCCTTTTCGGCCACGCGAATGCTGTCATCGCGGATAACCTCGTACTCGCCGACCTGGATGAGGAGGGGTGGAAGACCACTGTAATCGCCGAAAACGGGCGACACCAGCGGATTTCTAACCTGGTCGGGGTTCGTGTACAGCTCCACAAACCTGGGCAGGCAGCTCGGGTGCATGTAAAGCTCGTTCTCCGCCTGGCTGCGGATGGACTCGCCGGACAGCGTCAGGTCCGCGAAAGCAGACAGGGCGATGCCTCCGTTGGGCAGCGGCAAGCCGCGGTCGCGCAGTGCCAGCAGCGTCGCAAGGGCCAGCCCACCGCCGGCCGAATCCCCAGCGATGAAGGCTGCTTTGGCAGGAGATGGTTCAACCGGCCCGTTCTCGAGCATCCATTGATAAGCGCCGATGCAGTCTTCCAATCCGGCCGGGAAAGGATGCTCCGGTGCCAGCCGGTAATCGGGCAGGAGGACAGAGCAGCCGGCTGCTGCCGAAATCTCAGCGGCCAGCGGCAGGTAATTGGCGCCCGTGCCGGAAACGAAGCCCCCGCCGTGTAAATAGAGCAGGCGCAGGCCGGGATCTGCGGCCTGAGCTGCGACCCATTCGCACGGAACCCGTCCAGCCTGCGTTAGCTGGCATTTTACGGAAGGATCTACAGGCTGCTGGCGAATCCCCATGCCCTGGCGAAGCGCTTCGAGGTTAAATTCGTTCCCAGGCGCACCGAGCTGGGGATTTTTACGACCTTCCCGCCAGAATTCCTGGCTTTCAGTAGAGATGTTCATGGTTTTCCCTGCTGGCATTCACCCAACCACGAGCTTGACCGCCACGCTATCGCCCACATCCAAATCCTCTGCTTTTTGAACGCTCATTTTGATGGGGACGAGGTAGCGGCCGTCTTTAGGGAATAATGATGTCTTCCATACAGTTTCGCCGATATGCGCCTGAACCGGGATGACACCCCAACCATAGGTGACGATGGTTGAAATCGCTTTGATCGCCCGGCTGGGTTCTTCTGGGACGGCGGCGAAGAGAAAAGGTGCTGGGCCTCGCCAGTAGATAATCGTACCTTACAAATTCGATGATCACCGGCAAAGTATATCAGACATTGATCGGGGAAAATAAAAAGCGCCCTCCACTCAGACTAGACACACTGGTCTGCAGTAGCCTCAGCATCAGATCAATCTGCCCATAACGGGCATATAGAGTAGTCGGTAATAGTAATAGCTTTTTGGCCCAAGTGGTTTCTTGCGTCAATCGAACCTGAATTACAATGTACGTGTACAGCTTGGCTAAGGCCTGGCAAGAAGAAATTGAGCTTTACATCGAATTTAAGTCGCTATGACTCATACGAATATACCAGTCCAGTTAACCAGTTTTATCGGGCGTGAGCGCGAGATATCTGACGTCAGGCGCTTGCTATACAACTCGCGCCTGGTCACACTCACTGGCGCAGGTGGCAGCGGCAAGACGCGCCTGGCGATTCAGGTTTCCAAGATCATGGGCGAGTCCTTTGCAGATGGAATCTGGCTGGTTGACCTCGCCCCACTGTGCGAGCCAGAACTCGTCGTACAACTCGTTGGACAGACACTCGGTTTGCAACCAATGGTTGACCAATCCCAGTTGGATACCCTTCTGGGGTTGGTACGTTCAAAACAGCTACTGTTAATTTTAGATAATTGCGAACACCTCATCGGAGCCTGCGCACAGCTTGCCTGGAAACTGTTGGCGCAGTCATCCGAGCTGCGAATTCTGGCAACCAGCCTGGTAGCATTAGGTGTAACAGGTGAAGCAATTTATCCAATATCCGGCCTGGATTGGCCCGTTGCCAACAGCGAGGTTGTGCGAGATAGCGATCCCCAAAAACTCATGGAGTTCGATGCTGTTCAACTTTTTGTTGAACGGGCGCGTTCCATCTCACCCAATTTCAATCTCAATCACAAAAATGCACTATCAATCGTCGAAATTTGCCGCCGGCTGGATGGTCTTCCCCTGGCGCTTGAATTAGCCAGCACGCGTGTCCATGTTTTAACGGTTCAAGAAATTGCCACCCGCCTCAATGATCGATTTTCTCTACTCACCTCAGCTCAAGGAGGAGGGCTGGAACTGCGTCACGCAACCCTGCGTGCTGCAATCGATTGGAGTTATGCATTACTTACCGCGAATGAACAGGCATTCCTGAGGCGCCTGGCAGTGTTTTCAGCAGGATGGACCCTGGACCTGGCAGAAGCCGTCTGCTCCGGAGCAGGTATTGACAGGGCACTGACTCTAGACCTGATTTCGTCGTTGGTAGATAAATCACTCATCGTTGCGGACACAACCAGCCAAACCCAGGCACGTTACCGCCTGCTTGAGACCATCCGGGAATATGCCCTCGAGAAACTGGATGAAGCGGGCGAATCCGCGCAACTACGGGATCGCCACCTGGCCTTATACCTCGCTCGGGCTGAAGAAGCCGCCCCAAAACTGGGCGAAGCAAACCAGCAGCTCTGGCTGAACTGGCTGGAAGGAGAGCGAGACAACCTGCGCGCTGCTCTGGTATGGTCATATGAAGATCCAGACGATAGCCGGCGTATCGAGTCGGGCTTACGGATCGCCTGTGCGCTGGTTCGATTTTGGGAAATCCGCGGCTCTTTACCAGAAGGCATGGTGTGGTTCGAACGCTTGCTCGCCCAGACAGATGAAAGAATTTCTCCAGAGGTTCGAGTCAATGCACTCGTCTTCGCATCATTTGTAGCAATGCTCCTGGGTCATGCCCAGGCATCTCTGACCTTCAGCCAGAAAGCCGTTGATATCGCTGAAGGGATGAGCACCGGAAACAATTCGGTGCTTTCGTTCGCCCTGGCCGGCCTCTCTTCTGGAGCCAAAGCCGCGGGCGATTATCAGACCGCCTTTACCGTGGGGGAACGGGTGATTCAACTACTGCGCGACTCGGCAGGCAGCCCTTTCTTTTTGGGTATGGGATTGCTCGGACAGGGAGATGCAGCGATTCAGTTGGGCTATTATGACATAGCGCGGGAAAGGTTGAACGAAAGCCTGGCGCTGGCGCAATCAGATGGCGATTCTTTCAGGATCGCGCACACATTTAACACCCTGGGGGATCTGGCGCGCTGTGAGCAGAACTACAGCGAGGCGCAAAAAGCTTACGAGAAAAGTGCAGCTTTGCTGCGCGAAATTGGTGCAGAACACGACCTGGCTTCCATATTATGTAATTTGGGGCACACTTACCTCCACCTGGGGGATGTCGAACATGCGCAGGCTTTATTCCGTGAGAGTATGGCGATCCATCAAGTTCAACAGAACAAGCACGGCATGGCAGAATGCCTGATCGGCTTCGCTGGGATCGCCGTTAAAACAGGACAGGCCGCTGCCGGGGCACGCCTGCTTGCCGTTGCTGCTGCGAACAGCGGACAGCCTACCGCTTCCGTATGGCTGGCGACACGGAAGGAATCTGACCGGTATCTTGAGCTCGCTCAAACCCGCCTTTCAGAAGTCGAATTCCAGGAAGAACAGGCGATCGGTCGCACCATTTCTCTGGAGCAGGCCGTAGATTATGCCCTAAATCTCCATCTAAAACCAGAAATCATATCGGCGATTGATGAAGCCCCCGAAAGCTTAACCCGGCGCGAGCGTGATGTCGCCAGATTGATTGGGCAAGGCAAGTCTAACGGGGAAATTGCCATCGAGCTGGTATTGAGCAAGCGCACTGTTGAGACACATGTGGGCAGTATCTTTTCCAAGTTGGGATTATCCAGCCGCGCCCAGGTAATGCTCTGGGCGATTGAGCATGGGTTGACTCAAACCCCAGCATAACCGCACAGACCTCAAAACTACGTGTGGTTCTCCGTGTATGCACTGATGACAATTAAGGTCTATTAAGTCATAATTGTGGATAGCAAAGAACATCCACAACATTTATTGGTTTCACAAGGAGTATCCAATGGTTAAAAACGAGATGAGCATCATAATCCACCGTCCCATCGATGAGGTTTTTTCTTATGTAAGCGATCTCCAGAATGGACCTCAATGGCAAAATGGGCTATTTGAAGTGCGGCGTCTGACCCAGGGTTCGCTGGGCACCGGCTCCCAATTCACCGCTGCACGGATGTTCCTGGGGCGGAAGCTAGAGGCCGTGGTTGAGGTAGTTGTCTATGAGCCGAACAGAAAAGTTTCCGTGAAAAGCGACTCAGGATTCTGTACCGTTCGAAGAATCGTTTCTCTTTGAGCCCACTACTGAAGGTACCAGGCTCACCACGGTAATCGAACTGCATACAACGGGCTTTATGGGTCTGGCCGCACCCATGATCAAGGGAAGCCTGAAGCGAGACATGGAATCCGACTTTGGTAACTTGAAGGACCTGCTCGAACAACAGGTAGCCATCGCTTCGTCCTGAAACGTAAGGGCTGACATCAGACCTGGAAGGTGAGGATTTTACTTCATGGAATTACGCGTGAAAATGCGTAATTCCATGAAGATGCAGCTTTGCCTTGAATTTGTAATATTGGACAATGAAAGGACTGATCCACATGAATAGCCTGCAGATCACTGCGCTACTACTCATACTTGGGACCGTACTGACAGCAGCCGGTTTTGGCATATTTCCTTCTCGCATTTATACATCCAATGATCGACAAGAGAAGTCAAACCTTCTGGCATTAAAACCCCGGCGTTGGATCTTGTCGCAATCGGTTGTTATTTTGGGTGGGATCACCACCATGGCCGGATCGGCCTGCCTTTTTGTCGCATTCAAAGAGAGTCAGGGGGCTCTCCTATTCGGGATTGGTACGGCAGGATTTTTATTAGGCCATGTTTTTTGGATCTGGCAGCTGGTTTTACGGATTGTTCATCCTGAGATGTTCGCAAACGATACCTTACCCGGTTGGTTATTCAGGTCGTACTCCATACTCGTTCTCCTGGCATTAGCCGGTTACGGGGTTGGCTTCTGGTTGCAGGGCGATTTCCGCCTGCTTGGAATTGGGATATTTTTAACATCCCTAATGGTCCTGGGTTTGTTTTTCAAGTTCAAAGGCATGCCTCCTATCGTCTATTATGCAATGACACTGGTCATAGGGATTGCGCTGCTGTTTTGAGTTCAAACCAACTTTGTCGAATGATCCAAATCAATTGATCGTGGATCAAAAAGTCCCCAAGTGTTGGGGACTTTTGATGTGTTGATTTTAAGTTGGCAGGTCTACACCTGCATGACCGGTCTAAAATTATTCCCGTACATCCGACTCGGTCCGCGCCAGATGGGTATGTGTGACTTTATAAACTTCACTCATCTAAAGATGAGTCCGGGTTAATGGTAAAAAGAGAATTTATTGCATGCGATTTGACTGTCGCCTCTCCAGGGGACGTCCGAGTAAGCGCTCGATCGTGCGCAGCATGGGCAAGTATCTTCCTCGGTCACCAGACTGAATGCCGTGCCAAGGTTGGACATCCTGCCTGTGCGCCCCACCCGGTGGGTGTAGGCTTCGGCGGTATCGGGCATATCGAAATTGATGACGTGGGTAATTTTCGAAACGTCTATCCCTCGTGCAGCGATATCGGTGGCCACCATCACCTGCACGCGCCCGTCCCGAAACCCTTCCATGACTTCCTGGCGCTGAATTCTGCGACAGGTTTCCCTGGAAGGACCTCGCTGCACGCCCGGACTTGGTTAACTGGAGCGCCAGCTTCTTGGCGCGATGTTTGGTGCGAGTAAAGATGAGTACCTGGCCATGATTCGCCTGGGCGAGCAGATCGACAAGGGTCTCAAACTTTTGCTCCCGTTGGATGGGGAAAACAGCATGGCTCACAGTTTCGACCGGTTTACGCGCTCCAATCTCGACCGACACCGGATGGCGCAGCATATCGGTTGCCAGCGTACGTATCTCGGTGGGCATGGTAGCCGAGAAAAGCAATGTCTGGCGGTGAGGCGGCAGCGCAGATAGAATTTTCCGGATAGAGGGCAAAAAGCCCATATCAAACATCCGGTCAGCCTCATCCAATACCAGGATCTCGACCGCGCTAGGGTTGACTTTCTGCTGGTTCATCAGGTCCAGCAGACGCCCGGGACAAGCCACGGCGATCTCGATGCCGGCCTGCAGTCCTCTAATCTGCGGCTGAGCGCTTACCCCACCGTAGATCGTCATACTGCGCAGCCCCGTCTTGCTTCCCAGGGTGCGGATGGCGTTATGGGTCTGTTCGGCCAGCTCACGGGTGGGTGCAATGATCAGTGCGCGCAGCTTGCCACGCGGCCCGGAGAGCAGACGCTGCAGGATGGGCAGCACAAAAGCGGCTGTCTTTCCGGTTCCGGTTTGGGCGAGGCCCAACAAATCGCGGCCTTCGAGGATAGGGGTAATGGATTTATTCTGGATTGGGGTGGGGGTTGAGTAACCGGCGTTAATGATCCCCGCTCGAATCTGCGGGTGAAATGAAAATGAATCAAAACTCATCTGGAGTCCTTTTGGCATAAAAATTGAGCCAAGGCAAACCCCAGCCCGCACATCAAAAACAGATAAATTGTATCTGTTTTTGATGATTTGGTAGTATACCACACATCGCACCTGAAACAGGCATCGCACAGCCCAGTTCTGGCATACAGAATACCCCTGCGTGCTCCGCCAAAGGGTCTAGCTGCTGCCGCCACCCCTCTGGGCTATCATAAAAATGTGCTCCTGGGGAAACTCACTCCCGGCTGAGATAATCTCCACCCGATGGCGCCATTTTTCGTCATTTACGGTGAAGGCTTCGATATCTGTGATTTCCATTCCCTGCCGGGCAACCATCGCCCGGAATTCTGCCTCAGTAAAGTATTGGTAGCTTTCCAGGCGCTCGCTTTCCCACAACTTTTTCCGGATGAAAATTGATTTCGTGATATAGCGGATGAAATCATGCTGGGAGAGCTCAATGGAGAATGCGTTATCGAGCTTCTGATAAGTGATCTGGAATGGCCGGTACCCGTGCACAAAGTCATCGAATTCATCTCGCGCCCAGGCGCTGTGAAAGCGGATTCGGATCGGCTGACCGGGGTCCCCGGCAGGTTCTACGCCATCAAACAGAACCAGAATTCCCATGGGATGAAAGGCGGCTTACCGCAAGGGAGAATGCGCGCTCGACCTTCTGCTTGCCAAGCGGGATATTGATTTCGCCCATTTCAACACAATAACTGGCCGAGAAAACCTCGTGCAAGGCGTTGATGAGCAGCACAACATCAAATTCTCCTAATCCCCCAATCAATGTGGCATCCGTGAAATCGCCTTTCACCCAACGCGCGCCTGGAACCAAGCGCCGGCAGCGCGCAAGGGACTGCGCTTGATAATCCACCCCTGCCGATGCACGGACGTCACACAAGGATGCATGGGCATCCAACAGTGTTCCGATGATCTGACCTTCGCCGCACCCCAGCTCCAGCAAGCGCAGCGGCCGGCCAAGCTGCTTGCTTAACCTGAGGATTACCCTGGATGCAGCCAGAATGGCAGCCCGTTTCCCCAATGTCTCAATCTCAGCTAAACGCGTTTTCCAATAAAACTCCCAAAAAGATTCGCTCTCTGTCATGGGTCAAAGGTGCTTTCTGGTTTCGAAAATGCCGTCTTTCATTTCCGATCGCTGACTCACAGCCCCTTTAAAGACTGCCATTCAGGGCAGTCGGAATCCAATTCTAGCAGGAACTTGAAATTTTACCTGATGTGTATTGCCAATAATATGCAAAAACTGGCGGTGTGATTCCGCCAGTATTTTTGTCTTTTTGCCTTTTCGGTCCTTTGGGACTGTTTCACAGGCTGACCAGAGCTACTTTCTAGACAGCCCCTTCAAGCATCAGTCATTAAAAGCTTACCGAACGCCTGTCAGAACTGGTCGAAACTTATACCCATAAACGATCATGCCGCGCTCGTCGCCGTCCTGGCGCAGGCGGCGGGTGACCATCTCGACGGGTGCGCCGATCTCGATCTTGCCGTTGTCCAGGTCGGTGAGCTGGGCGGTCACCAGGGGGCCTTCGTCAAGCTTGACCAACGCCACGGTGTACGGCGTCTGCTCCTCGTAGCCCATGGGAGGCTCGTAGATGGTGGTGTAAGAAAAAACTTCGCCTTTACCGCTAAAGTTGAACTGTTTCTTGGCCTCGCCGCCGCACTCGGGACACACATCCCGAGGCGGGAAAATCTTAGCATCGCAGTGGGGGCAGACTTCGCCGACCAACCCGTAACGCTGTTTCCGTAATCTCCAATGTCGTGGAATTTCCACTTGTAAGCTCCTAAAACCTGGGCTCGCTGGCCCGAATTCGGTTCATGTACGAACGAGTATAGTTTAATTCTCGATCCTATCAGAACCTATCAAAAACCTGCCAGAAGCTATCAGCGGGGACTAAAGGACCTCCAGAACGTGCGTGAAGGCTACCGAAGCCGGACCGCCGAGTGATTGGATCAGGGCGCGGCGGGCGCCGGCGAGCTGGCAATCGCCCGCCTGGCCGCGCAATTGCAGGACCGCCTCGACAGCCTGGTAGACGCCCGCCGCCCCGCCGGGGTTGCCGCCGCGCCTTGAGCCCGCCCATGGTGCTTACCGGCATGCAGCCGCCTGTGCGGATCTCTTCGCCCCCGGCCAGCTTCCAGCCGTGGCCGCGCTCGGCAAAGCCTGCGGCCTCCAGCGAGAGCGCTGCGAAGATCGAAAAGGCGTCGTGCAGCTCGAAGAAGTCGGCCTGCACCGGGCTGATGCGGGCTTTGGCACAGGCGCGCTGCAAGGAAAGCCTGGCCGCCTGGAAATCGAGGACATCAGGCACGATCGTGCAGCGCCAGGGTGTCGCTGGCGGCGCCGGAACCGGCAATGCGCACCCGCGGGTGCGGGAATTTTTCAGGCAGCAGGTCCGCCCGGGTGATCACCAGGGCAGCCGCCCCATCAGCGTTGGGCGCCACATCGAACAGGTTGAGGGGATCGCTGACCAGGCCAGCGCGGGCATAGGCCTCGGGCGTGATGGCCTTGCGGAACATGGCGTTGGGATTGCCGACGGCATGCGCATGGGCGTTCACGGAAAAACCGGCGAACGCCTGCCGGGGAGCCCCGCTCTCGTGCAGGTAGCGGCGCATCAGCAGGGCCGCCTGGCTGGCCGGGGTCACGCCCTGCACGGCCTCCCAGTCGCTGTCGCCGGCGGTAGCGGCTGCCGCATCGACGCTGCTGCCGACCTGGTCGGTGAACTTTTCGACGCCGACCACCAGGGCCACCTCCGCCTGCTCGGAAGCTACCGCCAGGTAGCCGGCGCGCAAAGCCGCTCCCCCGGAAGCGCCGGCGGCTTCGAGCGTGAAGGCCTCGATGCCGTCCATCCCCAGGTAAGTCGCCAGCAGCGGTCCCAGGTGCGCCTGGCGCGAGAGCTGCGGCGCCAGCATGTTGCCAACGAACATTGCCTGTGGGACCAGCCCGCCAGCGTCCTTGAGGGCAGCGCGCACGGCATCGCGGGCGAGCTGGCGCAGTGAGAGGTCCCAGTGCTCCCCAACGGGCGTCTGGCCGACGCCGGCAATTACGATATCCTGCATGGTTGCACCGCCTACTTCAGGGTCAGCTTCCCGCGGTAGCGGGCATAGGTTGCGTAATCGATCTCGACACGGCGCCGGATGTAGTCCTGGGTCAGCGGCGCCAGGCCGCGGCGGGCTTCGAGCTGATCCGTCACCGTGAGCACAAAGGCGTCCGAGCCGGCGCCGGAGCCGAAGGAGACCATCAAAATTTGGTCGCCGGGTTTGGCGATGTCGAGGATCGCCGTCAGGCCGATGATGGCCGCCCCGGCGTAGGTGTTGCCGATGATCGGTCACCAGCAGGCCCGGGTTCGATTTGCTCCGTCGTGAAGCCCAGCGTCGGCGCCAACGCGCTGCGGGAACTTGGTGTTCGGCTGGTGGAAGACTGCCCAGGCGTAGTCCTGCGCCGTGGTCCCCGTGGCCTCGAGCATCAGGCTGGCGGCCTCGGTGATGTGCTTGAAATAGGCCGGCTCGCCGGTGAAGCGCTGGCCGTGCTCGGGGTAGCTGGCGTACGGCCGGCGCCAGAAATCGGGCGTGTCGGTGACGTAGGAGTAAGTGGCGTCGATGGTCGCCAGCGAGCTTCTCGGCCGGGCCGAGGACGAAGGCCGCCCCGCCGGCCCCGGCGGTGTATTCGAGGGCGTCGCCGGGCTTGCCCTGGGCGGTGTCCATGCCGATGGCCAGGGCGTAATGGGCCATCCCTGAGCCGACGAAGCCGATGGCGGCCACCATGGCCTCGGTGCCGGCCTTGCAGGCGAACTCCCAGTCGCCGGCCTGGATGTGCGGCGTGGCGCCGATGGCCTCGGCCACGATGCGTGGAGGTGGGCTTGACGGCGTAGGGGTGCGACTTCGAGCCGACCCAGACGGCGCGCAGCTCGCTGCGGGTCGATGCCGGCGCGGCTCATGGCGTTGCGCGCGGCCTCGATCGACATGGTGACCACGTCCTCGTCCAGCCCGGGCACGGCTTTCTCCTTGATCGGCAGGCCGGCTTCGCCGCCCGATCCAGACCCGGGCGACCTCGCGTCGCCGGCAGGCGGTAGCGCGGCACGTAGGCCCCGTAGCCGATGATGCCCACCGGGCGGGTTGGCCTGAGCAGCATGATTTGCAGATGCGGTCGAGTGTTCGATGATCGAGTCATCGGTCTCCAGTCCTTGAGGATTTGTTCGGCGCGGTCGATGCGCACGGCTTTTTCGGCGACCAGCTGCGCGCGCCAGGCGCTCGATCGTCGTCGCCCTGGGCGCCGGCGGCGATGGCCACCTGGCGGGCGTGCAGGCTCATGTGGCCGCGCTGGATGCCTTCGGTGGCCAGGGCGCGCAGGGCGGCCAGGTTTTGGGCCAGCCCGACCGAGACGATGATCTCGGCCAGTTCGCGCGGCGGTGCTGACGCCCATCAGCTTGAGCGCGGCGCGGGCCGCGGGATGGACGCGCGTGGCGCCGCCGACGATGCCGACCGCCATGGGCATTTCGAGGCTGCCGACCAGGTTGCCGGCGTCGTCCTTGCCCCAGCGGCTGAGCGAGGTGTAGCGCCCGTCGCGGGCGGCGTAGGCGTGGGCCCCGGCTTCGACGGCGCGCCAGTCGTTGCCGGTGGCGATCACCACCGCGTCGACGCCGTTCATGATGCCCTTGTTGTGCGTGGCGGCGCGGTAGGGATCGGCGGCGGCGAAGGCCCAGGCCTCGATGATGCCATCGCGCACCTGTCTCGCCGGTGTAAGTCGTCGAAGGCCAGCGCGTCCAGGCGGGATGGTGCAGCTGCGCGCGCGCCAGGCGGCGGTCGGCCAGGTTGGAGAGGATGCGCAGGTGGACGCGCCCGCCGGTGATGGCCTCGACGCGGGCGGCCAGCCGCTCGCAGGCGGTGTTGACGGCGTTGGCGCCCATGGCGTCGCGCACGTCGTACGATCAGGTGCACGACCAGGAACGGGCCGACGGGCGAGTCCTCGATGATGCGCACTTCCAGGTCGCGCGGCCCGCCGCCCAGGCGCTTGAGCACCGGGTCGACCTCGGCGGCCTCGGCCAGCAGTTCCGGCGCGGTGCTTCGAGCAGCGCCGGCGCGCGCCGCCGGCAGGTCGGCCAGGTCGAGCACCTGCATCTGCCCGATCATCTCGGGTGGCGTGGTGCTGGCGAAGAAGCCGCCGCCGGCGCGCGCCAGCTTGGCCATGAAGGAGGCGCCGGCGACGACCGACGGCTCCTCGATCGCCATCGGGACGAGCACCTCGCGGCCGTTGACGAGGAAGTTGAGCGCCGATGCCGAGCGGCAGGCCGAAGACGCCGACCACGTTCTCGATCATGTGGTCGGCGGCGGCTGGGCTCAGGCCGGCAGCGCCGTTGAGGGCGGCCAGATCGCCGGCAGTGAGTTCGCCTTCGCTTAGCGAAGGCGTCAGCGATGGCCTGCAGGCGCGCTTCGAGGGACAGGTTGTAGAATCCGGGAATGCGGGAAGTGGGCATAGGTTTGAAGATTTATACCAGGAGGGGTCTCGCAAAAACTATCAAAGGTGATGGTTAAGATGTCATTCCGACGACCGGAGGGAGGAGGAATCCCTTGAGGGATGATCAATTGATGACTGGTTAGGCATGAATAGATTTTATTCATAGGGATTTCTCGCCAAAGTGCGGCTCGAAATGACACAACGGGGGTGTGGATTGATTTTCGGAGAATATCGAGTAAAATTGTGGGCAGTGAGGCACAACGCATGGTCATCCTGACACGGGAACAGCTTGAGGAGAGACTGGCGGCACTGCACCGGGCCAGCCTGGAGCTGGTCGGTGACCTGTCGCTGGAAACCGTCCTCGAGCGCATCGTCAACCTGGCACGCGAGCAGGTCGGCGCGCGCTACGCGGCCCTGGGCGTGATGGGCGAGGACGGCAAGCTGGCGCGCTTTATTCACGTGGGAATGACGCCGGAAGAGGTCGCCCGCATGCCGCACACCCCGCAAGGGCTTGGGCTGCTGGGCGTGATGCAGCGCCAGCGGCAAAGCCTGCGCCTGCCGGATATCCGCCTTGACCCGCGCGCCGTGGGCTTCCCGCCCGGGCACCCGGACATGCGCTCGTTCCTGGGCATGCCGATCCTGCGCGGCGAGCAGCACCTGGGCCAGATTTACCTCACGGACAAACTGTATGCGGATGAGTTCACCGAAGACGATGAACGCGTCCTGGAGATCCTGGCGGCGTACGCGGCGGTGGCACTCACGAATGCACGCCTTTACGAGAACGTACTCGACCGTGACCAGGCACTGGTTGACCGCAACGAAGACCTGGCGCTCGTTAACGACATTGCCACGGTACTCGCCTGCTCGCTGAACATGGACGACGTCCTGGAAAGCACCTTGATGCGGGTGATGGCTTACTTGAAAGTGGAAGCCGGGGAGATTTTCCTGCGCGGCGACAACGCCAAGGAATACTGCATGGCGCTGCACCACGGGCCCAGCGAAATCCCCTTCTGGACGCGCGATTGTTTCAAGATCGGCGAGGGCATCGTCGGCAAGACCGCCGAGAGCGCCGAACCCCTGTTCAACGTCAACCCGGCGGATTACGTGCGCTTCCTGCGGCGCGAGATGCTGGCGGTAGGTTTTCGCTGCATCTCGCTGCTGCCGCTGATGGCGCGAGCCGAGGTGGTGGGGGTGATGGTGGTCGCCACCTACCGCGAGTGCATGCTGGGCGAGCGGGAGATCAACCTGCTGCTGGGGATCGCCAATTGGGCGGGGATCACCATCGAAAACGCGCGCCTGCTCAGGCAGGACCGGCGCCTGGCAGTTTTGGAAGAGCGCGAGCGCATCGGTATGGACCTGCACGACGGCATTATCCAATCGATTTACGGGGTGGGATTGGCACTGGACTATGCCCGCATGGAGCTGAGCGATCACCCCCAGGCGGCCAGCCAGAAGATCGAAAGCGCCATCGACGGGCTGAACCAGGTGATCCGTGACATCCGCGCCTACATCCTGGACCTGCGCCCGCGCCAGTTCGGCGGTGAGAACTTGAAGCAGGGCTTGCTGCGCCTGGTGGCCGAGTTCGAAGCCAATTCGGAAGCCAAGGCGACCCTGGTGGCGCCCGAAGACGGCGTGGCTGATTTGCCCACGGAAAACGCCCTGGCGCTGTTCCACATTTGCCAGGAGGCGCTGGCGAACATCGCCAAGCACTCCGAGGCGACGCACGCAGAGATCCGCCTGTGGTCGGTGCCCGAGCGCGGTCTGCTCGAGATCGTGGATAACGGGCAGGGTTTCGACCTGAGCAAGATGAGCGTGACCCTGGGGCACGGGCTTTCGAACATGCACGCCCGGGCGCGCAAGGTGGGCGGCGACGTGGAGATCACGTCCGCACCGGGCGAGGGCACGATCGTGTTCGCCTGGGTGCCGAAGAGCACTTAATTCGCCTGCAGGCGCTCGATGTCCTTGAGCAGCCCGGCCAGCTTTTTGTTTTCCAGCAATTTCGGATAGCGTTCGAGCATCCCCCGGTATTCGGCAAACCAGTACTGGTAGTCCTCGTAGCGGCTGTAGCGCTTCATGGTCTTTTCGCCGCGCCTGAAGTACCAGGGCTTGACCCCGGCGAAATGGGCGCCGTTGAGCACTCTCAGGTTGGGATAGCCGTTGAAACCGCTGTACTTGATGTCCACGCAGTGCCACTGGCCGGACCAGCGCATGGTGATGTACTGCATGTCGGGCCAGGTGAAGCGGTCGCTGACGAGCTCGCGCACTTCGGGGCGCTCGAGGTCGGCGAGGATGAGGCGGTATTCGGGCATGGAGGGCTCGATCACGAGCAGTGAGCCGTTCACGCCCATGTTCTCGGGGTTTTCGGCGACCCGGTCCGTGATTGCGCGGGGGATAGGAGCGCCATGCGGGCAGATGGGATCGTAGGTTTCGTGCCAGCTCCAGCGGTCGATGTGGGCGCGCTGCTCCTCCCGGGAGAAGTCGAAGAACAGCTCCTTGTTCTCGTTGGGGATGGCAGCGGGGGTCGCGACCTCGAAGAGGAGGTCGTAGTTTTTCAAGGGCAGGACGTCGGCGTCCAGGAGGACAAGCTTGCGGTACTGGAAGCCCAGGTCACCGTCGGGTCCCAGCCTGAGGGCATTGAAGCGCGTGTACCAGAAGGGGCGGTCCTGGCGCTCCTGGCGGCGCTTGTGGGGGACGTAGAGGGTGGGCACCTCCACGACGAAATCGAAGAGCAGGCTGAGCGCCTGGCGGGCGGGGGGCGTGATCTCGGGGGTGACCAGGCAGAGGAGGTCGGCGCTCGTTTGCTGCTTGCGCAGGGCGTGCGCCAGCATCAGCGCCCCGGGCAGGAAGCTGTCGTTGAGCATGAGGAAGGTGACGAAGGCGTGAGGTCTCATTGGAGTAATCGTACCTGTATTATAAATGTCTGTTCAGTTTACAAACAACTTTACTTATAGAGTCCGATGACGTAGACGTGAGGGCACCGGTTAATTATATGTCACTTAGGCAATATGGACTTAATACGTAGTGATTCTGCGGACGAAGATCGTCTTCGCTTCGCTCAGAGTGACATTCGTGAGTATTAGTGCTTGACTTTCCGTAGCCTCCTCCGCCGGGGGTGTGGATCGAGAGGACGTCGCCGGGGTGGAGGTCGAAGGTGCCCTTGCCGGGGAGGGGGATTGCCTCCCCATCGCGCAGGAGGCTGTTGAGGCCGGGCTGGCCGGGATCGCCGCCTGCCAGGCCGTAAGGCGCGCCCAGGCGGCGGTCAGTGAGCAGGGTCAGGGTGCAGTCGGCGAGGACCTGCAGCTCGCGGCAGATGCCATCGCCGCCGCGCCATTGCCCCGCGCCGCCCGAGCCGCGGCGCACGCTGTAACGCAGCAGGCGCAGCGGGTAGGCGTACTCGAGGGCTTCGATCGGCGTGTTGAGGGTGTTGGTCATGTGCGAGTGCAGCGCCGAAGGACCGTCGGAGCCGGGACGCCCGCCCATGCCGCCGCCGATCGTCTCGTAGTAGGTGAAGGGCCTGCCGCGGAACGGGTCGAAGCCGCCGATGGTGAGGTTGTTCATGGTGCCCTGGCTGGCGGCCGGGATGCGCACCGGGCAGGCCCCGGCCAGGGCGCCCAGGAGCACGTCGACGATGCGCTGGGAGGTCTCGACGTTGCCGCCGGCGACGGCGGAGGGCGGCAGGGCATTGACGACGCTGCCCGCAGGGGCGACCAGCGTCACCGGCGCCAGGCTGCCGGCGTTGTTGGGGACCTCGAGGTCGAGCAGGCAGCGAAAGACGTAAAAGACGGCGGAGAGGGTGATGGCATAGACGGCGTTGAGGCTGCCCGGCTGCTGGGGGGCCGAGCCGCTGAAATCGACCAGGGCCTCGTCGCCGTGGATGGTGATCCTGACGCGGATGGGCACGGGGACCCCGCCGACGCCGTCGTCGTCGAGGGCGTCGGCGAACTCGTACTCGCCGTCGGGCAGCCCGGCGAGCAGGGAGCGGGTCATGCGCTCGGTGTAGGCGAGCAGGCCGGCCATAGTAGATGCGCACCTCGTCCAGCGAGTAGCGCTCGAGGATTTCGAGCAGGCGGGCAATCCCGCGGCGGTTGGCGGCGATCTGGGCCCAGAGGTCGCCCAGGCGCTCCTGCGGGGTGCGCACGTTGGCCAGGACCAGGTCGACGATCTCCTGCTGCAGCTCGCCGGCTCGCAGCAGCCTCAGCGGCGGGATGACCAGCCCCTCCTGGTAGATCTCGCGGGCGACGGGCATCGAGCCGGGGAGCATGCCGCCGACGTCGGCGTGGTGGGCGCGGCGAGGCCACGAAAGCGAACGGCTGCGAGGAACCAGGCGCAAAGACCGGGCTGACCAGGGTGATGTCGGGCAGGTGGGTGCCGCCGCGGTAGGGATCGTTGAGGATGACGGCGTCGCCGGGCTGCAGGGAGGGGAAGCGCTCGAGGGCGGCCGCCACCGAGAGGGGCATCGAGCCCAGGTGGACGGGGATGTGGGCGGCCTGGGCGACCATCCTGCCGCCAGAATCGAAGACGGCGCAGGAGAAATCGCGGCGCTCCTTGATGTTGGGCGAAAAAGCGCTGCGCCGGAGGACGGCGCCCATCTCCTCGGCGGCGGCGGCGTAGAGGTGCTTGAAAATCTCCAGGCGGATGGGGTCGAGGAAATCACTCACCGGGCCGCTCCCACCTGGATCAGCAGGCTGCCGAGGCCGTCCACAAGCGCCGTATCGCCTGCGTCGAGCAGGATGGTGGTGTCGCTGCGGACGACGACGCAGGGGCCTTCGAGGAGGTTGCCGGGAAGCAGGCGCTCGCCCTGGTAGAAGGGAACGTCCTGCCAGGCTGGCGAACCGTTCACTTCGAGAGCCAGGGGGCGCATGCCAAGCCAGGCGGTGGATGGATCGGGGCCGGAGAGAGGGAGAGCGGACAGCTCCGGCGGCTGGACCTTGCCAACGAGGCGCAGGCGCAGGGTCACGATCTCGACGGGCAGCTCGGGACGGGCGTAGCCGTACGTGCGGGCGTGCAGGCTGTGGAAATCGCCGAGAAAGCCGGGGGTGAAGGGCACGCTCAGCTCGTAGGACTGGCCTTGCAGCCGCATGTCCAGCGACTGCTCGAGAGCAATTGCCGCCTCAGAAGCACCCTCACCCAGGACCTCCTGCAGGCCGCGCTCCGCCCAGGGGGTGAAGAGAGCCTGGAGGTCAGCGTAGGAGGTGGAGCCGGGGAGCATGACGGTCTGGGCGTAGTCCTTGACGACGTCGGCGGCGAGCATACCGAAGGCGGAAAGCGTGGAGGCCAGGGACGGCGCCAGGACGCTGCGCATGCCGAGACGGCGGGCCAGCTCGACGGCGTGGAGACCGCCGGCGCCGCCGAAGGAGAGCAGCGTGAAGAGGCGCGGGTCGTGGCCGCGCTCGACCGAGATCAGGCGCAGGAGGCGCTCCATGTGGGCGTTGGCGACCTGGACGACGCCGAGGGCAGCCTGGACGGGGTCCAGCCCCAATTGGCTGCCCAGGTCGGCCAGGGCTTCGTGAGCGCGCTGCGGGTAGAGCGGCAACATCCCGCCCAGGAAGGAGGCAGGGTCGAGGCGGCCGAGCACCAGGTTGGCGTCGGTGACGGTGGGCAGGTCGCCGCGCCCATAACAGGCCGGCCCAGGATCGGCGCCGGCGCTCTGCGGGCCGACGCGCAGGGCGCCACCCGCATCCGCATAAGCGATGGAGCCGCCGCCGGCGCCGATGGTCTGAATGTCGAGCAATGGGACGCGGACCGGGCAGCCGCCGATGACGGCCTCGGTGGTCAGCGACGGTAGGCCGTCGACGAGGGAGACGTCGGTGGAGGTGCCGCCCATGTCGAAGGTCAGCAGGCGACCGGGCAGGGTGGGGGAGGCGGCCAGCAGCCCCTGGGCGCCGACCACCCCACCCGCCGGGCCGGAGAGGATGCAGTGGACGCCCAGCCTGCGAGCGGACTCCAGGCTGAGCGAACCGCCGTTGGACTGCATGACCCGCAGGCTGCTGCCCGGCTGCTCACTCAAGCCAGCTTCGAGCCTGGCCAGGTAGCGCTCGAGGACAGGCGAGACGTAGGCGTTGACGGCGGTGGTGCTGGCACGCTCGTACTCGCGGAACTCGGGGAGGATCTCGGAAGAGACCGAGACGTTGAAGCCACTTGCACGCAGGACCCTGGCGATGGCGGCTTCGTGCTCGGGATGAAGAAAAGAAAAGAGCAGACAGACGGCTACCGCCTCAACCCCCTGCCGTCTGAGCCGGGCGGGAAGGGCTTCGACCTGGGCTAAATCAAGCGCCTGGATGACCTCGCCGCGGCTGCCGACCCGCTCGGAGACCTCGAAGCGATCGGCGGGCTCAACCAGCGAAGGCGGCGGGTCGGCGAAGAGATCGTAGAGGGCGGGGCGGTTCTGGCGGCCGATCTGGAGCAGGTCCTTGAAACCCTCGGTGGCGATGAAGGCGACCCGGGCGCCCTTGCGCTCGAGCAGGGCGTTGGTGGCGACGGTGGAGCCGTGGACGATGTCCAGCGGTCGAGGACCTGGATGGTGAAGGCGAATGCGGTTGAGACCCTCGAGGACAGCCTGCGAAGGATCAGAGGGAGTGGAGAGGAGCTTGAAGGTCTCCAGGCGCCCAGACAGCGGGTCGTAGGTGACAAAATCGGTGAAGGTCCCCCCGATGTCGATCCCTACCCGCAGGGGTGCAGCCATGGGCGAGACCGGATTAGCTTTGGGGACAGGGGCTGGAACGCCCGCTGCCGTTCAAGGGGAACCTGGCCACGCAGCGCCAGGAGGCATCGCCGGGACCGCGCTGCATCATGCGCAGCTCGTCGACGGTGAAGGTCATGCGGCGAGTCGCCCAGTCGCTGCTCTGGAAGTAGGCGAGAGCTTTGCGCAGGGGTTCGCCCTGCAGGCGCATGGCCAGGGTGAGGTGAGGCCGGAAGCGCCGGTGATTGTCGGGACCCAGGAAGCCCAGGAGCGCCTGGCGGGCAGCCAGCAGCTCGGAGGAGGGCTCGATGCCGAGGTAGATCACCGGTGAGTCGACAGGGGGGAAGGTGCGCACGCCAGCCATAACCAGCTCGAAGGGGGAGACGAGCTGGTGCAAGCCGCCGAGGCGGGTGATGGCCTCCGCCTCGCTGGCGGGGGAGGGCAGGCCGGGGCGGTCGTAGGTGCCGGCCAGGGTGACGTGCGGAGGGGTGATTTTGGCAGTCTTGGGATCCCAGCGCATGCGCAGCGCCTGGACGCGGTCTCCAAGATCGCCTGAGAGGAATGCGCCGACGAAGATGCGGTACGAGGGTTCAGAAGTTGGCAATAAGAGTTCTCAGAGGCACAGGTTTGAATGCCTATTTTACCGCGAAATGGAGGATCGGGGGAGGTGGGAACGCGAAAGCTCTGACGAAAATCATCCCCTTCCTTGTCAAAACAGAACATTTGTGCTATTGTTTTCTCATGTCCTTCTCTGTCATCATTCCCCCGTTTGACCCTCTCTTCCTTCCCGCCTGACGACCCGGATTTGTTCCTCATTGTTTTATTTGTTCCTCTTTTCCCCCATGGAATTGCCGTGAGTCTGCCCGTTCACCTTCACGGACCGGAAATATTCCCTGCCGGCGCCGTCATAATCCCGAAACACAAACACTTCGATCACCCCCTCCTTCCGCAGGAAAGTGATCTGGCTGGTTTCTGGATTAGGATCATGCGCGATGAAGCTGTCCCGGATCGTCTGCGCAACCACCAGGTCCATTGCACAGAAATGCCTTCCCTGGTTTTTCACAATCAGCCTCTGCCCATCGCTCTCCACTAAGAAAGTCACGCCCAGTTCACGCGACTCATACTCTCCAAGGTATTCTGTTAACTCGCCGCTGCCCGGTGGCTCTTGTAGAAATCGCACGAAGGTGAAGGATTGTTCACCAACAACGCCTGCTATTTCCCCGACCTTTCCGGCGGCATCCGCTACCCTTTCACAGCCAATTCGGAAAGATGCTAGATGGGGCAATGGACATCCTCCTTAAGTCTGTAAATCTAAAAACCGAGTCGATACTTGGGGAATTAATTTAACGTGGAAGGTAGGATTTGTTATACTTTATGCGCCAGCGGACAAAATTCGGCTCCAAGCCGTGTGATTGTAGGACTACGGTCTGCACAATCCTATATCCCTGGCTTTTTTATTGATCTTCGCCATTCCACAGCCGCGGCATTGAGCGGCTTTTTTTGTGTGTAATAGCCGCCGTAGCCAGCAAGCCGATTATCATCGATATCTTGAACCAGGTGGATTAATGGCCAGAGATAGGTTATGTAGCGGTCTTCACCTTTCTCGTAAAGGCGTTGAAGAGACCAGGTGAAATAATCTACAGGCTGCAGGCCAGCATCCTGGTGCGGTGCACGAGCGAGGATTTCGATCGAGGCGGCGCTGGTGACACTCCACTGCTGAGCAAAACGTTAACGAGCGGTATCAATGGCCAGACGCAAGGCTTCGGTGCGATCTGACTTGCCACGCTTCGAAAAGGTAATCCGATATTCGTTATCTTTGTGCAGCAAGTTCTTGAAGAGGCGACGCACCAGGTAATCATACAATTCATTCGGGAGATAACGATAAGTGGGATTACGCTCGTTTTACTGACGAACATACTCGAGGACACGGTATTTATCTGGGACCACGGCAAAAAAAAGCAGGCCGCGGGCCTGGCGCAGGAGGGTGAAAACCTCTTTGCGCACTTCGGGGAGGTCGTCTTTGGCGTGGAAGGCCAGCGAGGTCTTTTGCCCGTCCGGACGCATCGAGGGGACATCTCTGAAATAAGGATCGGCCAGGAGGCGAGAGCGGAGGTCATCGATGGGTTGTTGCATGGCAGGTGGGTCAGGCAAATCGACGAGGCCGAGGATGAAAAAGCGGGAACAGCCAGGGGTGTCGCTGATGATCCGACCCTGAGTAGAAAATAAAGTGCTGTCGCTGGCTTCATCGACGAAGTAATGGCGAATATTCGGGGCGAGAAGAAACTTGGACCTGGATTTTCCCGGCATTGTAGGCCTTGTTCGGTGGTCTATCAGGGCGATATCGTGCTAATCGTCAGGATCATATCATACTCCTGAGGTATTTTCAGCGGAAGGAGGCGAGCCAGGAGCTGTCAATGGCTGTCGGTCGAACAAAGGGCGTTCGCCTTGACGGATTAGAGAATTGATGAGAGCCAGGCGCGGAGGTCAGAGCCGGAGAGGAAGTAGTCGGAGAGTGGCGGTGAAGAGCACCGCTCTGGCGGGGGGAGCGTGGGCAACGCCCCCCACCCGTCCGCTGCAAACGATGTTGGGCAGCCTTTATTCAGAATATGGCTTTTGACCAATAATTACAAACAAACTATCTTCAGGTTTGACCACGTCAAACGTAAACTCACTGAACAAATGGATATCCTGAAAACCAAACTTTTCAAACAACTCTTTTACCTGGGATTGGCTATAAGATCGTGTCGCGGGAGAGCGTTGATGTAGCTCTTCCATGACCACTTTATCAGCAATGATTTTTTGATACAGGTCCTCTGTATGCTCACATTCGCTAATGGGGTCAAAACGCGAGCGAGCTACTCTCCGAAATTTTGCGCCATCTTCTGCGCGAACCGCGGTTTTCTCCCATTCCGATTCAAGTGGTTCTCCATCTTTCCACAGAGTCATGATTGAGGCGACTAACCTACCGCCTGGCAGCAAGTGGTCATGGAGTCGTTTCATTGCTTGTTCTACCGATTCGGGTTCGATAAGTAGTTGTAATGAACTTGATGGAATTAGAATGGTCTGATACTTCCGAGGTATCTCCAACTTCTCTAAATATTGCTCGTATAGGGTTGGTTTCAGTCTCAAATCTTCAGATTTACGATGACAGATTGCCAACATCTCGGGTGAATTATCAACGCCGTCAATATCTATCCCTTGTTGTAGGTAATCAAGTAACAACCGCCCTGTGCCACAGCCAACATCAAGGACTGGCTGCCCATATTTTTGAATGGCGGTAAGATAGAAGTAACGATCTGTCCAATTTGAGGTATCTCCCCGCAACACGTCCCAGGCTTGTGCCATCAGACCTTTATATTCATATTCAGAATTTTTCATACCTGCATCCTTTAGTGGATTTATATATTTTCGCTGTCCCAATCGGGCATGACACGCCACCTTGGGGTTTATTTAGCTTAACAGGCCTGAAAAATATTATACACTGAGGTTGGCATGCTTCCTCCGAAAAAAGAGAGTGGCTAAAGGCGTGCAGAGAACGCACGGGTGTGCAAAACCTGCCCGGGCGTGCAAAGAACGCACGGAACGAATTTGGATTGAGGGTCAGAGGAGGCAGGAGAGCCAGGCGCGGAGGTCGGAGCCGGAGCGGAAGTAGTCAGTGAGTGCGGCTGGGGACAGCCGGGCGGCTGAGTACAGCGCTAAGGGCGGGGGGAGGGATGATGTCGCTGAGTACAGCCGGGCGGCTGGAGGCATTCTGAAATCAACCTGCTTTACCTGGATATTAGAAATACGCGACCGGAAGTTTATCTTCAGTAAATATGGTATATTTCCTAAACGTAGTTCCCCCTTCGCAACCCTTAGAATCCCATAACGTCCATTTTTTCGAAAAAAATCTAATAGCTGTGTTTTTGGATTCATTTGATTCAGGTTGGAGGAAAAGATGAATAAAACGAAAAACAAGTTTTGGGCAGTAATCCATTATATATGGGACCATCCCATCATCCTGGCGCCCATCTTGATCTTGCTGGCCTACCTGCTTTTCAATGGGGTGCGCACCCAGGCCTTTTCGAAGTATATGAACTGCAACTACCTGCTTGGCGACGGGATAAATTTCCAGGCTACCCTCGGAGATAGGAGATGGACTTCCATCTTTTGCGACGGATTTACGATACAATTCCCAGGGGTGTCGATTCTGAAAGTACATGTCCCAGGGGTGTCGGTTTTGATGGATCCAGTGCTGGAATTCGCCAGAACGGTGGCGGTCTGGGCGATTCTTCTGTTCTTTGCTTTCGTGAGCCTGGTCCTGACATTGATCATTAACAACATAAAGATGATCGTGAGGATTGTGACGTTTAACAAGGAGGAATGGAAAAGGTTTGGCGCAAATCTGGTCACCTTTTTCTTGATCTTCGTTGTGTTTTGCGCAATCTTCTATTTCAAGTACGTACAGCCTAATTTCCTGGCTATTAAACTGCCCTGACCCTGGAGGCTATTGAATCAAGCAGCCTGGTTATATCGGGGTGATGGACAGAAGACTCCGGGCCAGCGATTGCCAGGTCGAATGGTAGGGCGGGGAGATGCCGTTTTGATCCGCATAAGGAGGATGGGCGATGCGACACTACAGAACACGTTTATGGAATCTATTTGGGCTGCTATTGGCGGTCGTGTTAATGGCTCTTTACCTGGTCGTTCCAGGAGGGAGTGGCCTGGCTGCGCCCGTTCCACCTGGCGGCCTGGACTCTCCGCCGTCAGCCTCTCCAGAAGAAGAAATTCCTCCGTGTGATCGATGGATCGTGCCGGAGGGGGTCTGCAGCGCAATCCAGGTTGTGGTGATGATCGACCAGTCGTACAGCATGCCGCGCAACGACCCTCAACGGCTGCGGTTTTATGGGGCCGAGAACCTGGCGGACCTGCTCGCCCACCGCTACCTGGGGGCTCTGACCACCGAAATCCCAGCACCGGCGATCGAGCTGGCGGTGCTGCACTTTGGCAGCGAGGCTCCCGCTCAGTATAATTCGGGATGGGTGACCATTGCCCCGGACAGCGAGGAAGCCTGGGCCAGCGAATTTGAGGAGCTGAAAGCAAAAATCAGTCCTGAGACGCTGAAGCTCAGGGGATTGAATGCGACGAATTTTGTTCACCCATTCGAGGCGGTGAGCGACCTGTTTGCGCAGGCTGCCCCACAAGATGAGGCCGGCTGCCCGCAGAGGCTTGTGCTGCTGCTGACCGATGGCGCCCCGGCTAAGGCGAATGTGCTGCGAGGGGCGGAGCTGGAAGCCCACATGAACGAGGTGGCAAAGATCGCTCAAGACGGCATTTCTGGAGAGGGAAATTTTATCTATGTGACGGCTTTTAATGTGAAGGGGGATGAATATTGGCGGGATACGCAGCGGTATTGGCAGGAGATCACTGGAGATTCCGAAAGTGCGCTGCCGCGGCGCTCCAGGCAGGAGAATACCCCCCAAGATGTGGCCAGCCGGATGGGAGAGATTATCGCAACCCACCTCGGCTACCAGGTCTACGATGTGCAGGTCGGACCGCTGGACTTCCCTGCATTTCTGCAATCCATGCGGGTGACGTATTATGCGCCGAAGGCAACGGCCTCCTTCAAGCTGGTGGATCCCGACGGCAACACCGTGGTACCCGATGGCGAGAAGGTCATCCTGACCGGCAAGGACACAGTCATCCAGGCGCTGGATATCCAGTACCCGCAGGCTGGGACCTACCAGGTAACGACGACGGCGCCCGGCGGTTCGATCACCCTGCTGCCGACGTTTCTCCCGTTAACGCCTCAAATTGAAATCTCCCCGGCCGGGCTGCAGCAGCTCACGAGCAACGAAATCGCGCTTACCTTGGTGGACAGCGCCGGCAGCCCGCTGAAGCGCAAGGCAGACCCGCGGTACGAACTGGATGTGCAGGTCGTCGTGCAGCAGGGTGAGCAATCCTGGCCGCTTACGCTGGTGGATGAGGGGAACTCCTGGAAGGCTAGCTTCCTGCCGGTAAGCGGGCTGCCGGCGCAGGTGAAAGTGACAGCGACCTCGAAGGGCGCCCAGGGGAAGGAAGTGTGCAGCCTGTTTGTGGAGGGCAGCCTCGATTTTCCCGTGGCGCCGGTGGGCATACAGGTCGGAGAAGGCTCAGGGCAGGTATGCGTACCCTCGGAGGTGCCACTGACCTACCCGCTGAGGTTGGTGAACGCCGAAAGCGGAGAGCCAGTGGTCATCAGCGTGTCGTTGGCCTGGGAGGTGAGCGCAGTCTCGGACTCTGGAGGGGCGGTGGAGGCGGCGATCGCCGAGAGCGGAGCCGGGCAGTACGAGTTGAGCCTGAACCCGGAGCAAGCTGGCGAGGTGCGCACTCACCTGAGGGCAAGCGTCGAGGTGGATGGAGAGAGTTATGCTCTCTTCGAGGAGGATTTGCTAACGAGTGGCCTGGTTGAGGATCAAAGCCTGAGGTTTGAGCTGGGTGATGTAGGGAGGCCCGCCGACAACTTGTCGCTCTTTTTCAATAAATTATTCAAGCCATGGATCGAGGAGTATGACGGGCAGGTCGTGATCGGGCGGCGTTTGTTCGGCTGGCTCGGAGCGGGCGCGGTGACCTTCGACGGGCGTTTTTACAATGAGCAGACGGGTGAAAGTGAAGCGGGGATCGAACGCTTTTCCGTGCAAATGGCGCCCGCCGGCGGCGGGCCAGCGACTGAAAAGGTGAATGGTTGGAGTGAGGGCGAGGGGGGGATGGTTCGCCTGAGTATGCCGGCGCCGAGCCTGGGCGCTTACGAGGCCAGGGTGATTGACGAGGGAGAAACGCTGGCATGCACTACGCTGGGAGACATGCCGAAATCAGAGGTATTGTTAATCAACGATTTTTGGGAATATGTATTCTGGATCGTGGTGATCGTGGTGATCGCCCTGCTGCTGATCTGGCTGATCCGCGCCCTGCTGCGCCGGAAGGCGAAGCGGCAAGGAAAGCCGGTGCTGGAGGCTGGCATGATGGCCCTGGAACGATTACGGGATGACCCGGAGGCAGCGATCCAGCGTTACGATTACATGGTCGACGCACAAGGTTTTCCGCTAGAAGCAACGGATAACGCGCATCACGAAATCGGGGGACGGGTCAGGCTGATTGGGACGATGGAAAATGGGGTGACGCGCATCACCCAGAATCCGCAGGGGGGTGTCGAAGCCTTTTATTTCCCCTGGGTGAATCGAGGCGTAGGAGAGGTCAAGGTTCCGCTTGGCATGCCAGACGGCACCCTGGTTGTGACGGGAGGAATGAACGGCTGCGCTATTGAAGTTCGCAAGCAGGACGACCAGCTCATTTTTTATCATGATGGGGATAACCAGTCTTTAGGGGAGGGAAAAGTTGTCCAACCGATCGGGGTCAGGCTGTGCCGGATTGAGCCCGATCAATACATGAGCGAAAACAACGGCGAAAAAGAGGTCAGGAAAGACTGGGAAAGGAATATCCAGGGCACCAGTTATTTATACCAAATGCTTTGTGTCCGACATGATAAAAGATGGATCCTCGTGTACTCAGGGATCATCGTTGGACCCGGAATCAGCACGCCAATCATCCGTTCGTTCAATCCTGGTGAGAGCAAAGTCCTGGCAAAGTTTGATGAGCAGGCTGGAGATGTAGCGGCGTAGCGGGACGGGTGGGGGCGGGTCTGAGACCCGCCCCTGACGAGCTGGAAGTCTCCCGTTTTCAACGGATATCAGTTGTGCAGGGCGGGCGGGGTTCGGCCTGGAGGATTTCCTGGGGGCGATATGGTGACAATTAACTCAGATCACGCCGGCTGCTCGATACCAATCGATGGCTTCCTGGATTGCCTGGCGGACCGGTTTTCGCTCCCGCAGCCCAAGCTCGTTTTCAGCCTTTGCCACATCGAAATAGAAAAAGTATCCGGCCTGTTCAAGCATCTGCCCGTTGATGGGCAGGGACAGGACATTGCCGGCCAGGGTGACGGGCACTCGCAGGCTGCGTACCAACGCGGTGGGCAGGATCAGCGCCGGGGCGCGGACCCCGGCTGCCGCAGCCGCCATCTTTAGATACTGCACGTGGGTCACATTTTCACTCCCCAGGATATAGCGCTCCCCTTTCTTGCCACGTTCCAATGCAGCCAGGTGGCCGTGGACGACATCGTCGATGTGGATGAGGTTCAGGCCACCCTCGATCACAAACGGGATGCCCCTTTTGGCGACACGGATCAGGACATCGCCGGCGATGCGGTTCAGATCTCCGGCGCCGATGACCAGAGCCGGGTTAACGATGACGGCGTCCAGCCCAAGCGCGACCGCCTTTTGCACTTCCTGCTCGGCCAGGTGCTTGTGATAACCGTAGGGCCAGCGCCTGGCGGAGATGTTCCAGGAATGGCTCTCGTTCATCAGCACAGGAGGTGTATCTTTACGATGGTCCTGTTCCAGCGGGACGCCCAGGGCAGCCACCGAGCTGGTATGCACCACCCGCTGGACCCCCGCCGTCCTGGCTGCCTCAAGCACATTGTGTGTACCCTCTACGGAGACCTGGTAGATCAAGCGTGGATCGCGCCGCCCGAGGAAGGCTGCGGTGTGGAAGACCGCCTCGACACCGCGCATCGCCTGCGCCAGGTCGTCCGGACGGGTAATATCGCCCAGGGCGTGTTCGAGCACCAACCCTTGGAGGGCGCTCAACGGGCTGTTAGGCCGGTGAAAGGCGCGAACCTGGTACCCTTGATCAAGCAGGGATTGGCAGATATGCGAGCCGATAAAACCGGTCGAACCGGTAACCAGGATTTTCATTGAAAATGCCTTAAGCTTGCGGGATTTCGATCAGCGTGGCTTCGCCATGCCATCCTATACCAGGCCTGGGACACCGGCAAGGGGAGACAAGGTATTTGGTTCTCCGACTGGTTGAACCCATTCGGGTTGGCCAATACACAAATTCTCACCTTCCCACCCACCGCAAGGCGAGCAGGGTGATGTCGTCGTACTGCTTGCTGCCCTCGGCGCGGGACTCCGCCCACTGCATGAGGCGCTGCATGAGATCCGGCAAGGAGCCTTCCTGGAGCAGCAGGGGAACCAGGTCCTCGACGGTGTAGAACTCGCCGGCGGGGTTGGCAATGTCGATGAGGCCGTCGGTGTAGGCGAAGAAGAGGTCACCGGGCGCGAGGGCGGCCTGGCGCAGGTTGAAGCTGGCGTCCAGGCGGATGCCGAGGGCTGGGCCGGACACGTCGAGTGACTGCTTGATCCCGGAGCGGTCGAGGACCAGGGGGCTGTAGTGACCGCAGTTGATGTACGCCAAATCCCCGGTGCGCAGGTCGAGGATGCCGAAGAAGACGGTGGCGAACATGCCGGTCCTGCCGTGGGTTTCGGCGATGTAATTGTTGGTCAGGGAGACGGCGCTGCGCAGGCGCGCGGCCGAGGAATCGATCTCGGCGGAGGCGGCGCGGGCGTCACGGGCGTAGAAATCGAGGTTGGCGACAGCGCGCAGCAGGCTGCGGAAGAGGGTCATGAAGAGGGCCGCGCCCAGGCCCTTGTCGCAGACGTCGGCGATGACGAGCCCCACCCGGTTCGCGGAGAGCTCGAAGACGTCGTAGAAGTCGCCGGCGACCTCTCGCGCCGATTGGAGCGAGGCGGCGATCTCCCAGCCCGGCGGCTGAGGGATGGTCTCGGGGAGGAAGCTGGTCTGAATATTGCGCCCGATCTCGAACTCGCGCTCGAGCGAGCGGCGGTAGAGGGTGTCCTGCTCCCAGAGGCGGGCGTTCTCGAGGGCGACGCTCATCGAAGCCGCCAGGGTCTGGAGCAGGCGGACGACGGACTCATCGAAGGCATATTCCTTGTCGACGTCCTGGAGGCTGAGGATGCCGGTGACCTGGTCGCCGACGATCATGGGGACGCCCACCCAGGTCTTGGGGGTGATCGTGCCCGGGAGGGTCGGCTGCCCGAGGCTGGCGGCCAGCTCGGCGACGCGGGTGTTGACAACGACGGGCTTGCGGGTCTCGACGACCCAGATGCGAAAGCCGCGGATGGGGAAGCGCCCCGGGGCGATGATGTGCTCGCCGCTCTCGATGGCGTAGCGGTGCTCGATGGTTTCCGACTGCTTATCGTAGGTCGAGATCATGACGATCTGCGCCTGGAAGATGTCGCGGATTTTATCGCCGACCAGGTTGTAGATGGATTGGACGTCCAGGTGTGCGGACAGCCCGAGCTGGACGCTGTTGATGATCTGCAGCTCGGCCTCGCGCTGGGCGAGCTGATCGCGCAGGCGGGCGATTTCCAGGTCCGAAGGGGAGGTAGGATCGGTCATAAGTGCTCCGTAAACAGTACGGTAATTACATTTGGATTTAAATGTCATTTCGAACCGTTTTTTGGTGAGAAATCCCTACAAGTTTGGTCTATTAGTACCTAACCAGGTTTCGTTCTGGTGAAACTCATAGGGATTCCTCACTGCGTTCGGAATGACATTAAACGGGACAAGAAGTCTTCAAATGCGATCATCTTGCCACAAACAGGCAGTCATCAGGATTATGCATGTTTGATGATTATAATATGCCGGTCTATGTTCAAGAAACTCATTCTATACCCATTTCTCTTTATATTGGATGTCCTGCTGATCCCGCTCTCGGTGAACGTGGATCAAATCGACCCGGCGCAGGCGTGGCGGCCGCTGCTGGTTCTGCTGGCGCTGAGCGCGGTGGTCCTGGGGCTGCTGAGGCTGATCCTACGAGACTGGCATTACGCCGGCTACCTGACCTTCCTGGTGCTGGTCTTTCAATTCGTCTTCGGGCACCTGTGGCGGTCGATCCAGGGAAGGGTGCCCAACTCGCAAGTGAGCCAACTGGTCCTGCTGGGGATCTGGGCAATTTTGCTGGTGCTGTTGGGAATGCCGAGGACCTGGAGGCGGCTGGGCGGCGGCGAGCGAGTCACCCCCTTGCTGAACCTGGTGATGGGCGTCCTGGTCGTTTTCCAGGTCGCACGATTCCTGCCGGGCTACCTGCGGCAGACAGCACCGGCGCCCCATGAAAGCGCCCGCATCGAGCTCAAAGGGGAAGAGGCGGAGCTGGTGATCGACTGCGGCCAGCGACCCGACATCTATTTCATCATCGTGGACGCTTACGGGCGGGCGGACGTGCTCCAAGAGTATTACGGGGTGGATAACAGCGCCTTCGTACAGTCGCTGAGGGAGAAAGGCTTCTACGTGGCGGAGCGCACCCACACGAACTACATCCAGACAGTGTTTTCGGTGCCGGCGGTGCTGGACATGGAGTTCATCGAGCCGAACCCACCGGACGTGCGCGGGGCAGATTATTTCACCGAGCTGGTCGCCAACAACAAGATCACGCGGCTGCTGGACGAATGCGGCTACCTGACGGTGGCTTTCGAGACCGGCTTTTCCTTCACGAACAGCTCGATCGTCGACCTGTACCTGGCGAGTGGCACCCGGCTAACGGAGCTGGAGGACCTGGCGCTGGCGGACACGCCGGTTGGGCTGTTGGCAGACAAGCTGCACCTGCTGAAGCAGGCACAGGGATACCCGGCGCACCGGGAGCGGGTGCTGTTCGCCTTCGAGCAGCTCGGGAAGATGGCCGGTAAGCCAGGGCCGAAGTTCGTCTTCGCGCATATCCTGTCGCCGCACCCGCCGTTCGTCTTCGACGCTGAGGGGCAGCCCATCGAGCCGGCCCGGAGCTACACGGTGAAGGATGGCGACGATTACCGGGGCAGCGCGGAAGAATACGTGGAGGGGTACGCCGGGCAGGTGAGGTTTGTGAACCGGATGCTGGAGGAGACGATCGACGAAATCCTGAGCAAATCAAAGACGCCGCCGGTGATCATCATCCAGGGCGACCACGGCCCGGGAGGCTATCTCGATTGGGAGTCGCCCGCCGGAAGCTGCCTGGCGGAGCGGAGCGCGATCCTGAACGCGTATTACCTGCCGGGGGCAGCGCCGGGGCTGCTCTACCCGGAGATCACGCCGGTGAACTCGTTCCGGGTTGTGCTGAACGAGTACTTTGGGACCGAGCTGGAGCTGCTGCCGGACGTCACGTTCTTCAGCTCGCACCGCCTGCCGCGCCAGGTGATCGACATCAACGACGAGCGGGATTCGAGCGCGAACTGCGTGCCCGTGCCTGCATCCGGCGATTGAATCCGGGGTTATACATGCCCTTTGGGAGCGACCAGGTTCTTCATCAGGAACAGGGTGCGCTCAGAATCCTGGACCCTTTCGGCATGGACGATCTCGAAATGCTGGCGGAAGGCCGCAGTGAAATTTTCCAGGTCGTAATCCGGGAAGATGTCCTTGCGGTAGAGGAGCATGCGCTGGACCTGGGGATCGCTCTTCGGGACGAACTCGATGACCAGCCAGCGGCAGATTTTGGCGAAGAACTCTGCCAGGGAGGGGAAGGGGACGTTGTTGCCGATGACGAGGTGGTGCTCGAGGGCGAGGGCAAGGACCAGGTCGGCGGGGCCGCGCTCCAGCAGGGAAAGCCTTTCGCGCGACTGCCAGCCCAGGGAGGGCGAGGGGTTGGCCAGGTCGATGACGAGGGGGAGCAGGTTGGCCTCGGCGGACTGTTTGCACTGGAGGTAATGGCGCTCGACGGCGAGGGGGTCTGAATCGACGGCGACGGTGAGGGCGCCACAGCGGGCAGCGATCCGGCTGAAGACGCCCTGGTTGGCGCCGAGGTCCCAGGCGACGGATGGGCTGGCTTCCCGGACGAACTGCTCCACCAGGCGAGCCTTGGCGTCCTTGCCGAGGTCGGAATAACTCTCCAGGGGGTCGTAATCGCCCCAGGACGTGCCGGGTGGATGCCATTTGAGGCGCGTGGTCAACCTGCCGAGGCTGTCCACCAGCTCGAGCAGGCTGGTTTTCGAGAAGGAGCGGTTACGGAGATTCTGCTGAGATGCGCCTTGCGAGTAGCGCTGGATCGAGCTGGCGTGGAGGAAGATGTGCAGGAGGATGCCAGGATTTAACTTCGCCCTGGCGGGAAGCAGGCGGCTGGCCAGCGGCAGGGGGAGGCCATCCAGGTGGACGCGCAGGAGATCGGCGACGTAGGTGCGGGTGTAGCGCATGATGGCCAGGGGCGCCAGGAAATGCTGGCAGTACTGGCGATAGGCTGCCCAGGGAACGCCTTCCTGGTATTTTTCGAAGGAGAGGGTGTCGATGAAAACCGGCTTGCCGCGCAGGAACTGGACGTTGTAGGCGCTGCAGTCCTTGAGGGACAGGCCGGCCTTCAAGGCGTGTTTCTGGATGCGCAGGGTCAGGGCAGCGGCGTCTTGAAGCTGGCTGAAAGACCATTCGTACGGGTAGGAGATGAAGGGAATCTGCTCCGGATGGAGGACCTTGTAGCAGAGGCCGGGCGCAGGCGAGGGGACGGAGACTTCCTCGTGCGAGACCAGGTAGCCTTTTTCGACCAGGCGCGCGTACAGACCGGACTGCATCAATAAATCGTAATCGGCTTGTCCGTGGTGGTTTACCTGTCGATAAATGTTGACCTGGCGGTCAATGTTGACCTGGCGGTCAATAACACCTTGCCAGGTAAAGACGAAGCCGGCCGGGTCGCGAAAGGAGGAGACGAGGATCTCACCAGTCTTCATGGTCGGTCTGGTCGTCCTGGGGGTCCTTGGGCTTGCGGAATTTGTCGATGAGCTTGCGCCAGTAGCCGCGGAAGAAGAAGAGGGCGCCTAAAACACCGGCGATGATCAACTGGATGATCATGCTGCCGCTGCCGGGGTCGAGGTAGAGGAACGGGCCTAGGCCGGGGAAGGGTCCGATTGAGCCCGGGGTGGTGAATAATAGCAACATGCGCTGACTCCTGAGGTTTGAAGTTCGTTTTAGGAATGGATTCTACCACGCGCTGTCAGCGGATTATGGCTACACAGAACGCAGCTGGCTACACAGAACGCAGCTGGCTACACAGAACGCAGCGGAGCAGATTGAGCGGATTACAATGGATAACAAATGGACGATGGCGTGATACGATCAGGCGTAGGGGCGGGTCTGCCTTTTCTGGGAAAATACCATTTCCAGAAAAGGCCTGGTCTGGCAAGATATCTATGGCTGGAATAAAGACCTGCCCTTATCATGGAACAGGCAAAATCTACGGGAGGGGCATGGAATACGGACCTGTATACCCTAAAGACGCACTATAACCATGACAGGGACTGTACGACGCGGTCCATCCAGTGGGTGTTCTGGCAAAAGACTTCAAACGGGCTGCGGAGGTAGAAATCGAAGAGGAATTCCACATACTGGCTAGTACCTGGCAGCGGGATGATGACCGAGTAGGTGCGGATGAAGCCCATGGTCGAGCGGGTGGTGAGGGCGATGTGGCTCAAGCCATGGAGGAAGAAGAGGTGAACGCCGATACACTGGCCAGGGAAGGCGGCAAAATGGACCCGGGCAAACTGGACGCCGTACTCGTAGTTCTCGCGATCATCTCCCTTATACTGAGCCCTGGGGAAGGCGATGCTTGTGCCCAGGTGAAGGTAGCCTCTGATGGCGTAGCTCCCACAGTTCCGTTCGATCACGGGACCGACGGCTTCACCGCCGGGTTTTACGGGCGAACCTTCTTCTCTCAGCATCCAGCCGGCAAGATCGAGGCGGTATTGCCTGGCGTCGTAGTCGAAGGTCCTGTATGCGGTCGATGCGGAGGGTTGGGGGAAATCCGGGTTGACCGGCAGACCGGTGATGCCTGCCAGGCGGGTTAATAAAGAACTGGGATCGTTTTCGTAATGGATGGTGTGAACGGTATCGAGCTGCGGGTAGTGCTGGTGCGGGAGGGCTTCGGGCGGGAAGGCGATCTCGATGACCTGGCCGGGACCGCAGTTGGCCGGATCCAGGAGGCGTACCAATTCGTCACGGCAATAAACCGATTGGATGTAGCGGTCGTTGGTAAAGCACAGACCGTACCTGGAATGGGCGATGCCCGAGGCAATCGCCTGTTCGAAGGCAGCGCGCCCGTCGAGGCGAATGGTGTACTCGGCAAACCAGACCTTGATACCACCAGCGAGTAAATGCTCCACGAGTGGACGGACCTGCATGGCGTCATCGCTTTTGTAACTGATGAAGAAGTCGTAAGGTTTTTGCGGCTGCTGGGCAGAGGCGGGGGATTTTTGGATATTTCCTGTCGATCGCATCAAATGGGGTCGGGTATTGGCGGAGCGACCAGCGCCGCCAAAAATAGAGAATCCCAGGAAAAAGGACGATGACGAGCAGGATTAAGCCGAGGAGTCGCAAGGCCGACCCGAGGAAAGAAGGGGCGCCCGATCGAAAAAGGAGGAACAGCGCAAGTATGCCTGCGATGGCCCAGAGAATGTATAGTTGAGGTTTACTTAGAGAACGCATTGGACAAAATCCGGGTAAGTGACTCAGCCATTTTTTCGCCAGTATCGCACAAATTAATCCTAAAGGCAAGTGCAGCGCAAATCCCCATTCTCCTGATAATTTCCTGATAGCTGGTTGCTAGGATGCATGCAGGCTGTGGCTAAGCCTGCGTGTATCGCTTCATCCAATTATAAGACAAACCCAAAAGGAGAAAAAACATGAAAAAGCTGATGAAAATCCTGGCCATGTGTGCCGCGCTGATGCTCTTGCTGCTGGCGTTTAGCGGAACCGTCCAGGCAAAAACCATCATAGAGCGCGGAACGAACGATTTCGATTATTTAGAAGTGTTCCCTGCCGGTGATCGGTGTGACTTTGAGGTCACAGCCCACCATTATGGCAGCTACCGTTTCGAATCGTCGGAGGATAAAGATGGCCTAGGGGCATTACGGATAACCGAGGGCCAATACCGGGTGGATTATTACTACACTCCCGAGAGGACGTTACGCGGCAGGGTGCAAGGACCATTATTGATCCAAAACCTGGATGATGGGATTCTGATCAAAACCAACGGCGCTGATTTTCTGATCATCGTCCCCGGATATGGCCCGGTATATGGTGCAGCGGGTTTGAATCTGTTCAAAATCACCTTTGATCCAGAAACCGGGGATGTGCAATTCGATTATTTAAAAGATTCCGGCCTGCGCCTCTACTGGGACAATGAGGCAGACCTCGAGGCTTTCTGCAACTACCTGAAGCCGGAGTAAGAACGGGTAATGGGCAGGGCGATGCATCCGGAGGCGGATTGGAGTTACAGCAGCGTCTCACTGGCCGGATGCATCGCCCCTACAACGGATACGTAAAATCCATCGCCAGGCTGACCCGCCCTGGCGAATTTATAATATTTCTTCGAGGTCGAGACGGCGGGCTTCGGCGCGCTCTTTGAGCCAGTCGAGGTTGGTCTCGGGGACGGGAGCGAATTCGCCGTCACGCAGGACGAGGCCGAGGGCGTTTTCGGGGCAGGCGATGACGCAGACGCCGCAGCCGGTGCAGCGCACTTCGTCGATGACGAGCTCGGTGCCCAGTGTGAGGGCGCCGAAGGCGCAGCGATCGAGGCAGGTGCCGCAGAGGGCGCAGAGGTCAGAGTCGACCTGGTTGACGTAGGAGGAGCGGGCGACGACGTTGGCCATGCCCAGATCGGCCATGCCGCGCAGGATGCCGCAGGAGCACAGGCAGCAGTTGCAGATGTACCAGAGCTCTTTCTGGTTGTTGCTGACGGAGTGCACCAGGCCGGCCTCGGCGGCGCGGCGAAGCGTATCCAGGGCGCCCTGGCGGGTGAGCTTCGTCAGGGAGGGGGCGTTGTCGAAGGCGTTGGGGGCGCTGCTGAGGACGAGGCAGACGTCGAGCGGATGCTCACAGGGCTCGCCGACGAGGGCTTTCTGCTTGCGGCAGATGCAGTCGATGACGGCCCAGGACTGGCAGGCGTTGACGATGTCGGAGGCGCTTTCGAAGGGGCGGATTTCGAGCCCGGTTTTGACGGTCTCGTTGACGGGGATGACACGGTGGACGGAGGGCTGGACGGCGAGCGCCTGGCCGAGCCCGGTCTTGAAGTATTCTTCGAAGAGCTGAGCCAGCTCAGCGTCGAGGGCTTCGTTCTGGTTTTCGTAGAAGCCGACGACGAAGGGGAGCAGAGCAAAACCCAGGCCGCCCTCGGTTTTTCCGGCGGCAATGAGGCCGCGGCGGGTCATGGCTTTGAGGAGCTTGCGGAGGTCAGCGGGAGGCTGCTCGAGGCGGGCGCCAAGCTGCTCGGGGGTTTCGAGTGTGAGGCGGAGCTGGGAGGCGACGGCGGCTTCTTCGGGGGTGAAGAGCTTCCGGAGAAGGCGCAGCTCGACGCCGGAGGTGGTGGGCGGGAAGCCGTTGGGGAGGGTGTCGAGGCGCTGGGCGAGGAGGCGGTAGGGGTCGGGGGTCATGGGGAGATTGTACCATTTTAGAGGTGAATCTTTGAGATGGATGAGTAATAGCTGATGACGGTTATAGGGATTCCTCGCAAAAACCGCTCGGAAGGACATTCAGGGGAAGGACATTCAACGGAATGACATTAAGAAGGTAAAATTCAGGGAATGGCAACGTACATTGGCCTGGATATCGGAGGCACGAAGCTGCTGGCGGCCAGGGCGGACGAGGCAGGAAGGATTTCCGAGCGCGTCCAGGCTGCGACACCGCTGGAACTGCAGGAGGGATTGGAGCTCCTGCAGCAGATGGTGGAGAAGCTGGCAGGAGGGCAGAAGATCGACGGGATGGGAGCGGCGGTCGGCGGTCCGCTGGACTGGCGGACGGGGGTAGTCTCGCCGCTGCACCAGCCGCAGTGGCGGGAGGTACCGCTGAAGGCGCTGATGGAAGAACGCTGGGGCTGCCCTTTCTGGGTGGACGTGGATACGAACATTGCCGCCCTGGGCGAGTACGCCTTCGGCGGGGAGACCTGCGCGCAGCTGCTGTACATCACCCTGAGCACGGGGATGGGCGGCGGGTTCCTGGTGGATGGCAAAATCTACCGGGGGATGGACGGCGGGCACCCGGAGATCGGGCACATGTCCATCCCGTACCGCTGCGCCAACCCGGCGGGCATTACGTGCGAGTGCGGGGCGCCGGACTGCCTGGAGGCGCTGGTCTCGGGGAACGCCATCCGCAGGATTTACGGCAAGCCGGCGGAGAAGCTGAACGAGGCGGAGTGGGAGGAAGTGACCTACAACTTCGGTCAGGGTCTGCGCAACCTGGCTGCCGTCTTGAACCCGGACGTGATCGCGGTCGGCGGCGGGGTGGCCTACGGCCGCGGCGAGAAGCTGATCGAGGGGGCAGCCAATGTTATGAGAGCGCACCTGCGGCTGGTAGCCCCGCCGAAGGTGCGCCTGAGCCGGCTGGGATACGAGACCGCCCTGATGGGGACGATCGCAGCGGCGATATATCGAGGAATTGAATGATACCGAACGGAGAAACTTATGAATTACCTGTTGAACTACCCGATCCATTTGTGATGGAGAACGGCGAACGGATCAAAGCCCGGCGCAGTGGCCGCAGAGGAGGCAGGAAATCTTGAAGAGCCTGCTGGATATCGAGTACGGGCACCTGCCGCCGGCGGCGATGACGAAGGGCGAGCACCTGTACACGCACGAGCTGCCGGAGCTGCTGAACGCCCGAGATACGCAGGTGCGCCTGGTGACGGGACCGCACCGGCTGTTCATGTTCTACCTGCAAATCATCGCCCCGCAGGGCGAGGGTCCCTTCCCGGTGGTACTGACGGGCGATGCCTGCTGGCGCTACGTGACGGACTCGGTGATCAAGGAGGTCATTGGGCGGGGTTACATGCTGGCGCAGTTCAACCGGGTGACCCTGGCGCCAGACGATTATAAGCTAGAGCGCAGCCAGGGGCTGTACCAGGTATACCCCGAGGGCGACTTCGGTGCGCTGGCGGCCTGGGCGTGGGGTTACCACCGCTGCGTGGACTACCTCCTGACGCTGCCGGAAGTGGATGCCGCAAAGATCGCCGTGGTGGGACACTCGCGCGGCGGGAAAACTGCCCTGCTGGCCGGGGCAACCGACGAGCGCATCGCCCTGACCGCGCCGAACAACTCGGGCTGCGGCGGCGCCGGCTGCATGCGCTGGCAGGGACCCGAGAGCGAGAGGATCGGCGACATCATGCGCCTGGCGCCGAACTGGTTCTCGCCGAGGCTGAACGAGTACGTGGACCACGAGGAGCGTCTGCCGTTCGACCAGCACTTTTTGAAGGCGCTGGTGGCGCCGCGAGCGCTGCTGAGTACGGAAGCGCTGGGCGACCTGTGGGCGAACCCGAGCGGGACCTGGCTGACGCACCAGGCGGCGCGGGAGGTGTACCGCTTCCTGGGAGTCGAGGAACGGATTGGCACCTGGTACCGGGAGGGCGGGCACAATCACGGGCTAGTCGACTGGCAGGTCTTCCTGGATTTCGCGGATCTGCAGTTCTTTGGGAAGCAGCCGAAGGTTGAATACAATGTGAATCCGTTCCCGGAGATGCCGTTAGATTTTCGGTGGAATGGAAACAAAAAAAGGTAATCATGTCACTCCGAACGTTCTGTGTGAGAGGCTCATGTCATGACCTCCGAAGTTCTGTGTAGGTGCCATCATGCTCACCTCTTATTACCTGTTTAGGAATATGAACGGCTTTACTTATAGGGATTTCTCACTCGCAAAGGCGGGCAAAGACCGCCCGACCGCTCGTTCGAAATGACATTGCAGAGGATGTAACGGTGAAAACACAGATGCTGGGTGGATCAGATTAAAAGGAGAACTAATGAGACTTGGGATTTATGAACTTGGGATTATTTCCGTCATCTGCCTGGTACTGCTGCTGCCGACTATCCTGACGCTGATCCTGGTGGTGGTGCGCTCGCGGAAGAAGAAGGTGAGTGACCTGGCGGTGCAGGACCAGACTGCCGGGAAGATCAAGTGCCCGTACTGCGCAGAATGGATCCAGCCGGATGCCAAGGTCTGCCGGTACTGCGGGCGCGACCTGCCGGTGATCATCGACATGGACGAGAGTGGCTGATAGGGCAAGCGATGGCAGACCTCACCGGAAAAACACTGGGCAAGTATCAAATCTTAGAAAAGCTGGGCCGCGGCGGGATGGCGCAGGTCTACAAGGGCTACCACCCTTCGCTGCAGCGTACCGTGGCGGTCAAGGTGATGCTGAGCTACCTGGACGAGGGGCCGGACCCACGGACCGGGACTTCCTTCCGCGAGCGCTTCATGCGCGAGGCGCGCGCCGCGCGCAGCGCTGCGGCACCCGAACATCGTCCAGGTCTTCGACTTCGACAGCCAGGACGACGCCTTCTACATGGTAATGGAGTACATCGAGGGCTCGTCGCTGCAGGAGCTGCTGCGCAGGCTGGCGGCGCAGCGGGAGGTGATGCCGCTGGAGACGGCGCTGCGGATTTTCGAACAGACGGCGAGCGCCCTGGGCTACGCCCACGAGCGCGGCATGCTGCACCGGGACATCAAGCCATCGAACATCATGATCGACTCGCAGGGGCAGGCCTACCTGACCGATTTCGGGATCGCCCAGATCATGGACCAGCCGCACCTGACGATGACGGGGACGCTGATGGGCACGCCGCAGTACATGTCGCCCGAGCAGGGCAAAGGCCAGCCGCTGACCCAGGCGAGTGACGTCTATTCGCTGGGGATCACGTTTTACGAGCTGCTGACCTGCCGGGTGCCGTTCGACGCGGACACGCCGCTGGCGGTGATCCAACAGCAGATCAGCGACCCGCCGGCCCTCGCCGCGGCTTTATCGCAGCGACCTGCCGGGTCGCCCTGGAAAAGGCCATCTTGAAAGCGCTGTTCAAGGCGCCAGAGTTTCGCTATCAGACGGTCAACGACTTTTTGAGCGCGGTGCAGAAAGCCTGCCCGCCACCGGCGGCGATCAAACCGGCGACGCAGACGGTGTTAGAGGGGGCTACGATTATTGAACAATCCCCGGTGTATGAAACCCCGGTCAAAGTACAGCCATGCAGCAACGCCGCAGGGAGGCGTACCACCGGTTGGTACACCCTGGACGGAGGCGCCAGCGCCGGTTGAGAAAAAAACTTATTCGGGCGGTTGAGCCTGACCTGGATCATCGCCCTCGCAGCCATCTGCGTGGTTGTGAGTGGGATGGCAGTCCTGATCGGCAGCCGGCTGCTGGGTGGGCAACCCGGGGTATCTGAAGCGGAAGCGACGGAATACTCCCTGGAGACTGCCATATCGAGAGGGTTACTAACCGCCAGCACCCGAACTGCAGCAGAACTCGGCTCGGGTGAAGAACCGACTCAGGCGCCGGAGGAGGGACCCACGGCGACCAGCCCGGCGCTGGAAGCCACGGCCACGCTGGCAGAACCGTTGATTCCAACCGAGCCGCCCACCGAAGCTCCGCCGGAAGCTCCAGAAGCGCCTGCCATCCTGGCAGATAAAAACTACTACTGCCGGCAGAGGCCGGAGGCGAGTTCCGAAGAGCACTGGATCTTCCCATCCGGAACCAGCGCGCCGCTGTTGGGGAAATCGAACAACGACTGGTGGCTGATCTCGGTGGACGATCCGGACACGCGCACCCAGTGCTGCTGGGTGGCGGGCGGGGTGACCTCCGGAGACCTGGCGATCGTGCCGGTGATCAGCGGGGAGATCGACCGCCTGAACTGCCCGCCCCCGCCGCAAAGCACCCCACCCCAGGGCGCAGAGTCACAGCCTCCCCAGGGCGGCGGTACGGCGAAGTCGCCGGTGGACGGGGCGGCCCTGGTACAGATCCCTGCGGGGACGTTCACCATGGGCACAAACGACGATCCCGAAGCCTGGCCGCGCGAGAAGCCGGCGCACGAAGTGTACCTGGACGAATACTGGATGGACCAGACGGAGGTGACCGTTTGGATGTTCGCCGAGTTTGTGCGGCAAACGGGACACACCAGCATCGCCGAAGAAAATGGCTACGGCTATATTTACGATGAGGGGTGGGTGCAGACGCCGGGAGCATCCTGGAGGAATCCTTTCGGCGGCGGTGAGGTGGAAAACAAGTTCCTACCGGTGACGCAGGTAAGTTGGACAGACGCCCAGGCCTACTGCGAATGGGCGGGGCGCAGGCTGCCAACCGAAGCCGAGTGGGAAAAGGCGGCGCGCGGCAGCGACCTGCGGCGCTACCCCTGGGGCGACGACGAGCCGCGCGCGGACCTGCTGAGGTTCGAGAGCACGGACGGACCCGTCAATGTGGGCAGCTTCCTGATGGGTGTCAGCCCGTACGTCATCTTTGACCTGGCGGGCAACGTTTACGAATGGGTCTTCGACTGGTACCAGGAGGATTATTTCCAGGTCTCGCCGGACAGCAACCCGCAGGGACCAGCTTCGGGCCAATACCGGGTGATGAAGGGCGGCGGCTGGAACAGCAGCGCCAAACAAGTGCGCATCACCGGCAAGGACGTCGGGGAGCCGCAGTCATACAACGCACTCCTGGGATTCCGCTGCGCCGCGGATGGAGCGCAATAGCTGTGCAGAAAAATGGGCGCAGTCGCTGCTCCTCCGATAGAGCGCAATAAACGGTGCTGCGCTGGCTTGCCAGGGGATACTTCTGGCTCGCCGAACGCCTGTACAACGAGCTGGCGTGGGCGTACGACCCGGTCAGCGCGCTGGTGAGCCTGGGCCATTGGGACGAATGGAGGCGGCTGGCATTGAGCGAACCGCTGGGAGAGCGGGTGCTGGAGATCGGCTTCGGCACCGGCGAGCTGCAGCTCGAGCTGGCCCGGGGCGGGCTGGCTGCCTACGGGATCGACCGCTCGTGGGCGATGCAGCGCATTATGCAGCGGAAAGCGCGGCGCTCTGGGATCAGCCTGCGCTGCACCCAGGGCGAAAGCCAGCGCCTGCCCTACCCACAGGGCTGCTTCGACACGGTGATCGCCACCTTCCCGGCGAGCTACATTGGAGAGGTAGAGACCTGGCGCGAAGTCGCCCGCTGCCTGCGTAAACCGGGAGGCCGTTTCGTGGTGAGTGGGCTGTATGTGATGCGGTTGCAAAAACCGCTGCAGGAGCAGAAACCGCTGCAGGAGAAAAAACCGCCAGATGCGGAGACGTTCCCGTACGAGCCGGAAGACGGGTCGCTGCTCGATGAAATGCGGCGATTGGCGCTGGAAGCCGGGCTGGACTTCCAGGTGAGTGTGCACCGCTACGGCAGCGTGGGCGTACCGGTGATGATCTGCCAGGCGAATTGAGGAGAGATTTATGAAGCTGCAACCCTTCAAGCTGGAACGCTATTTCGCCCAGTACGAGTTCAGCACGCGCTACCTGCTGTGCAGCTCCGACTGCGAGTCGCTGAGGATCGAGGACCTGCTAAAGCTGGAGCCAGGGGCGGAAGCCGGACTGAGGGACTGCTGGCTGGGATACACCGAGTTAGCGGGGGCGCCCGCGCTGCGGCGGGAGATCGCCAAAATTTACGAGACGATCGCCCCGGAGGAGGTGCTGGTGCACAGCGGGGCGGAGGAAGCGATCTTTTTGTTCATGCACGCCGTCCTGCAGGAGGGCGACCACGTGATCGTGCACTGGCCGTGCTACCAGTCGCTATACGAGGTGGCGCGCAGCCTGGGCTGCCGGGTGACCCTGTGGAAGGGCGATCCTCAGCGCGGCTGGCGGCTGAGCCTGGAGGACCTGGAGGCCAGCCTGAGGCCGGAGACGCGGGCGATCCTCCTGAACACACCGCACAACCCCAGCGGCTACCTGATGCCGGGCGAGATGTACCGCGAGGTGCACCGCCTGGCGGAGGTAAACGGCAGCCTGCTCTTCGGGGACGAGGTCTACCGCGAGCTGGAACACGATCCTGCCACGCGCCTGCCGGCGGCCTGCGATTGCAGCCAGACGGCGGTCTCGCTGGGGGTGATGAGCAAGACCTACGGGCTGGCGGGGTTGCGCATCGGCTGGGTGGCCAGCCACAACGCTGAGATATTGCAAAAAATGGCGGCGCTGAAAGATTACACAACCATCTGCAACAGCGCCTCCAGCGAGTTCCTGGCGGAGCTGGCGCTGCGCCACCGCCAGGCGCTGGCAGGGCGCAATTTGGGGATCGTCCTGAGCAACCTGGAGATTTTGGACGGCTTTTTTGAACGGTGGAGGCGGCTCTTCGAGTGGGAACGGCCAGTCGCCGGGCCGATCGCCTTCCCGCGCTACAAGGGCGGCGACGTGGAAGAATTCTGCCAGCGGGCGGTCACCGAGGCGGGGGTGCTGCTGCTGCCCGGGACCCTTTTCGATGATCCTGGCAACCATTTCCGGATTGGCTTCGGACGTAAGAATTTACCAGAAGCCGTTGAAGCCCTGGAATCCTATTTATTGAAAGAGGCAAATTTATGAGCGAAACCTTTCCCGACCGGGCGCAGTGGATGGCAGGCCGCTACGGGCTGATGAACCACTGGCTCTTCCCAGGCGTCCTGCCGGAGCGTCTGCCAGGCGCGGCCAGCATCGAGGCAGCTTGCGAGCGCTTCAACGTCGGGCGCCTGCTGGAGGACGTCGAGGCCAGCTGCGCCGACTGGCTGATCTTCACCCTGGGGCAGAATACGGGCTGCTACTGCTCGCCAACGCGGTGATCGAGGAGCTGAGCGGTCCCGGTCACTGCCCGAGCCGCGACCTGGCGCTGGAGATCGCCCAGGGGCTGCACGGGATGGGCAAGTGCTTCATCGCCTACCTGCCGTGCGAGGTGGCGGCCAACCCGGGGCTGCACGCCGGCTTCGGCTGGAACACGGTGGAGGGCAGCGACCAGGTGGGCTTCCAGCAGCTTTACACGCGGGCAGTCGCCGAGTGGGCGCAGCGCTTCGGGAGCCTGCTGGATGGCTGGTGGTTCGACGGCTGCTACACCTGGCCGGTCTTCCACAACAGCTACCTGGACTGGGAGCTGTGGCTGGGGGCAGCTCGCCTCGGCAACCCGGGGGCGGCGGTGGCTTTCAACGACGGCTCTTTTTGCACCGGCAGCATCCAGCCGGTGTACGCCGGTCTCGATTACCTCAGCGGCGAGGTGGAGATGCTGGTGCAGGGCAGGGTGCGCCTGGGGCGCGCCGGCGACCCACCGCCAACGCACCTGCCGGCGGGACGCTTCGTGAGTGGGACGCAGGTGCAGTGGCACGCCCTGCTGCCGGTGGACTGCTTCTGGGGGCACGGCAATCCCCCACCCACCTGGCTGCCGGAGCACCGCTACCATGAGTTGGCGGATGGGTACATCCGTGAGGCCGGGCAGCCCAACCCACCGATGGAGCTGCCGGTTTACACGGACCTGGAGCTGGGGACGTTCTTGAAGGATTGTTTGGAGGCCGGTGGGGCGGTGACCCTGAATGTGGGCATTTTCCAGGAGGGACATTATGGGATGGAGACGGTCAGGCAGCTGCAAAGAATAAAAAGGTTTGTCAACTAATGACATTACGGTTTTTAGACCAATTCTCGCAAGGACTTTGAAAGGACGCTCATGATCGCAAAAACGCAAAACAAGGCTGAAAGACGGCTCCGGGAGCTGCTGGACGATGAGTGGGAGAGCCGCATGGAGTTTGACCCACTGCTGGCGACCTACTGCGGCGACCACCGCTACAACGACCGCCTGCCAGAGATGACGGAGAGCGCCATGGCCGAATGGGTGGGCAGGCTGCGAGGCTTCATCCATCGCCTGCTGGACCTCTCGCGGGATACTTTAGAGGGACAGGAGCTGTTGAACTACGACATCTTCATGCGCCTGCTGGTGGACGAGATCGAGGAAATTGGCTACCGGGGGTACCTGATGCCCATCTCCAAAGCCGGCGGTTTCCACACCTACCTGCCGGAGAGCCTGCCGACGATCATGCCCTTCGAGAACGCCCATGATTACGAGGTTTACCTGAAGCGGATGGCGGCGTTCCCGCCCTACAGCGACCAGCACATCGAGCTGATGCGCCAGGGGCTGCAGGATGGCTACATCCCCTCGAAGGTCACCCTGGAAGGGGTGGCAGAGCAGGTGCGCGCCCAAATCACCGACCCTTTGGAGGCCAGCCTGTGGTACGAGCCGTTCCAACGTATCCCGGAGAGCATCGGGGAAACCGAGCGCCAGCGCTTGCAGGCTGCGGGCAGGGAAGTGCTCGCCCGGGAGGTATTCCCCGCCTACGAACGCCTGCTGAGGTTCCTGGAGGGCGAATACGTGCCTGCATCTGCCGAGGAGGTAGGCGCCTGGCGGCTGCCGGACGGGCTGAGATTCTACCAGCACCGCATCCACCAGTTCACCTCGCTGGAGCTGACCGCGGAACAGGTGCACCAGGTCGGGCTGGAGGAAGTGCGCCGCATCCGCCAGGAGATGGAAGCCGTGCGGGAAAGCGCCGGGTTCGAGGACATTGCCAGCTTCAACGAATATTTGAGACACGAGCCGCGCTTTTATGCAAAGACGAAGGAGGAGCTGCTGAAGGAGACGGCGCTGATCCTGAAGCGCATGGACGGCGAGCTGCCGGGACTGTTTAAGACGCTGCCGCGCACGCCGTACGGCATCCGCGAGGTGCCCGCAGCCAGCGCGCCGGGATCGACGACCGCCTACTACTTCCCGCCCGCGGGCGACGGGCGGACGGCGGGATTCTATTATGTCAACACCTACGCCCTGGAGAGCCGGCCGTTTTACGAGCTGGAAGCCCTCTCGCTGCACGAAGCGGTGCCGGGGCACCACCTGCAGATCGCCCTGCAGCAGGAGCTGGACCTGCCGAATTTCCGGCGCTTCAACGGGTTCACGGCGTTCGTGGAGGGTTGGGCGCTGTATTCCGAGCGACTCGGACTGGAGACGGGCTTTTATACGGACCCCTACAGCAATTTCGGCAGGCTGAGCTACGAGATGTGGCGCGCCTGCCGCCTGGTGGTGGACACGGGCATGCACGCCCTGAAGTGGACGCGCCAGCAGGCGATCGATTTCATGGCGGAGAACACCTCGCTGAGTCTGCTGAACATCCGCAACGAGGTGGACCGCTACATTGCCTGGCCCGGGCAGGCGCTGGCGTATAAGATCGGTGAGTTGAGGATTCGCGAGCTGCGGGCAATGGCAGAGAAGGAGCTGGGTCCCCGCTTCAACCTGAGGGAGTTCCACGATGTGGTGCTGACGAGCGGGGCAGTGCCGCTGGATTTGCTGGAACAGATGGTCGTGCGCTGGGTGAAAGAGCAAAATTGAATGGTAAAATGCAGGGTGCAAACTGAGTTATATTATTGTCATTCCGACAGTGATCGGGCGGTGATTGCCCGCCTGTACGAGGAAAATCCCTGATAGCAAAGACCTGTTGTTGCCCTGTTAGGTAATAAACGACTTTACTTCAGGATTCCTCGCAAGAACGGCTCGGAATGACGTTAAGGTAGATGAGGAAGAATATTGACAAAGCTAGGTAATGAAAATATGGTTGTAATGCATAGACCCGCGATTGTAGAGATTGTGCGCAGGGCGCTGGAAGAGGACCTGGGCGACGGCGACGTGACCAGCGAGTGCACGGTGCCGGAAAACCTGGTGCTCTCAGGGCGCTTCGTGGCGCACGCCAGCGGGGTGATCGCCGGGCTGGAAATTGCCGGGCTGGTCTTCCGCCTGCTGGATGAGCGGGTGACCTTCGAGGCAAAGGTGGGCGACGGGCAGAGCGTGCGCAACCGGCAAACGCTGGCGCTGGTGCGGGGACCCGGGCGGGCGCTGCTGAGCGGCGAGCGCACGGCGCTGAACCTGCTGCAGCGCATGTCGGGGATCGCCACCACGGCCGGGCGCTACGTGAAGGCGGTGGAGGGCACGCGGGCGGTCATCCTGGACACGCGCAAGACCGTGCCCGGCCTGCGGGTGCTGGACAAGATGGCGGTGCGCGTGGGCGGGGCTGAAAACCACCGCACGGGATTGTACGACATGGTGCTCATCAAGAACAACCACATCGCGGCAGTCGGCGGCGACATCGCCGAAGCCGTGCGCCGGGTGCGCCTGGGTGACGCCCGCCAGCGCCCGATCGAGGTGGAAGTGCGCGATTTCAACGAGCTGCGCCAGGCGCTGCCCCTGAACATCGACCGCATCATGCTGGACAACATGACGCCAGAACAGATGCGGCAGGCAGTGGCGCTGGTGGCTGGGCGGGTGCCGCTGGAAGCCTCGGGCGGGATCACCCTGAAGAACGTGGCAGAGGTCGCCCGAACCGGCGTGGACTACATCTCGGTAGGCGCCCTGACCCATTCGGTGAAAGCTTTAGACATCAGTTTATGGATTGAGTAGGTAGCTATGACAACGAAAAAAACTTCTGAAATTGTCGATTCGGGCGAGATGTATGCAGCGCTGCACGCCCGCCTGCACGACGTCGTCCCGGACGTGGAATTGCACTATAAAGCAGAGCTGGCGGCGCAGATCAACCAGCTCAAGCAGGAGCGCAACGCCGTCATTCTGGGACACAATTACATGGAACCGGCGCTGTTCCATTCGATCCCGGACTTCGTGGGCGATTCGCTGGAGCTGAGCCGCAAGGCGGCGACGACCGACAAGGAGATCATCATCTTCTGCGGCGTGCGCTTCATGGCGGAGACCGCCAAGATTCTCAACCCGACGAAGACGGTGCTGCTGCCTGCAAAAAAGGCGGGCTGCTCGCTGGCGTCGTCGATCACCGCCGAGGACGTGCGCCAGCTCAAGCAGCGCTACCCCGGGGTGCCGGTGGTGACGTACGTGAACACCTACGCCGACGTCAAGGCAGAAAGCGACATCTGCTGCACGTCATCGAATGCCAGGGCGGTCGTCGATTCCTTGAAGAGCGACGTGGTGATCTTCCTGCCGGACGAATACCTGGCGAGCAACGTCGCCCGCGAGACGGGCAAGGAGATCATCTTCCCGTCGAAGCAGTTAAAGGCAAGCGACCCGAACCTGCACTACGAGATGATCGGCTGGCACGGGCGCTGCGAGGTGCACGAGAAGTTCACCGTGCAAGACATCCAGGACGTGCGCGCCCAGTTCCCGGACGTGGTGATCCTGGCGCACCCCGAGTGCAGCCCGGAGGTGGTGGCGGCTTCGGACTACTCGGGCAGCACCACCGCCATGATGAAGTACGTCGAGCAGACCAAGGCGCCGCGCTACCTGCTGCTGACCGAATGCAGCATGGGCGACAACATCGCCGGGGCAAACCCAGACAAGGAAATGCTGCGGCTGTGCAGCGTGCGCTGCCCGCACATGAACGAAATCACCCTGGAGGAGACTTTGCTCTCCTTGCAGAAGACCCAATACATTATCGAAGTTCCCGAGGAGGTCCGCGCCCGCGCCTACAAGGCAGTGCAGCGCATGATCGCCATCGGGGCGACGGGAAAGAAAGACTGACGCTTGACCCAACCAGAAGTTAACTTGCCTGAGACACAACCGAAAACTGACTTAATTGAAACCGACGTGCTCGTACTGGGCACAGGCATCTCGGGGGCGACCACAGCCCTGCGGCTGGCGGAAGCCGGGGTGCAGGTCACCCTGGTGACGCGCTCCGAGCTGCCGGGAGATACCAACACAGACTGGGCGCAAGGTGGAATTGTCTTCCGCGGGGAAGGGGATTCGCCCAGGCTGCTGGCAAAGGACATCACCCGCGCCGGCGCCGGGCACTGCAACCCGAAAGCCGTGAGACTGTTAGCCAGCGAAGGGCCGGAGCTGGTCGACGAGCTCCTGGTCAAGCAGCTCCAGGTGCCGTTCGATAAAACAGGCGAAGGGGAGCTGGCGCTGGCGCTGGAGGGTGGGCACAGCCTGCCGCGCATCGTCCATGCGGCGGATGCCACCGGTCATGCTATCCAGGTCTCGCTGCTGCAGGCGGTACTTAAACACCCGAACATCCGCGTCCTGACCGGGCACACGGCCGTCGACCTGCTGACGCCCACCCACCACTCGCGCAACCGCCTGGCGATTTACGACGGCCAGTCCTGCGTGGGCGCATACCTGCTGAACCGGAAGACAGGCGAGGTGGTGCGCGCCCTGGCGAAGTATACGGTGCTGGCGACCGGGGGATTGGGGCAGATTTTCCTGCACACCAGCAACCCGCCGGGCTCGCGCGGCGATGGGCTGGCGATGGCCTTCCGGGCGGGGGCGCGCGTGATCAATGCCGAATTCGTGCAGTTCCACCCGACCACGTTCTACCACCGCAACGCCCCGCGCTTCCTGATCTCCGAGGCGGTGCGCGGTGACGGGGCGCGCCTGGTGCATGCCGACGGCAAGCCGTTCATGGACAAGTACAACCCGGAATGGAAGGACCTGGCGCCCAGGGATGTGGTGGCTCGCAGCATCACTCTGGAGATGTTGCACAACGGCGTGCCGCATGTATACCTGGATTTGCGCTCGTACATCCCGAAGGAGCGCATCGAGAGCCACTTCCCGAACATCGTCAAGTCCTGTCGCGAGTACGGCATCGACCCGGTCAAGGACCTGGTGCCCGTAGCCCCGGGCGCGCACTACTTCTGCGGCGGGGTGTGGGTGAACGAGTGGGGGCAGACGACGATCAAGCACCTGTACGCCATCGGCGAGGTCTCCTGCACCGGGCTGCACGGCGCTAACCGCCTGGCATCAACTTCCCTGCTGGAAGGGCTGGTGTGGGGAGAACGGGCGGCACGCGACATCACGACGCGGCTGAAAAAAAATGAGGCGCCGAAGGCTGTGGACATCCCGTCCTGGGTGGATTCCGGGCCGTACCTTCCAGACCCGGCATTGCTCACCCAGGACTTAAGCGTAGTCCAACATATGATGTGGAATTACGTGGGGCTGGTGCGCACCACACGCCGCCTGAACCGGGCACTGCGTGAGCTGCGCCAGCTTGAGATTGAGACCGAGCGCTTTTACCGCGCCACGCGCGTCACCGACGAGCTGATCGGACTGCGCAACGCGGTGCGCTGCGCGATCCTCGTGACCGAAGCCGCCTGGGAGAATAAAACCAGCATGGGCTGTCATTTCCGAGAATGAGGTTCAATATGCCAGGATCACAGAGCGAAACTCCCAACCGTAAAATCCGCGTGATGATCATCGACGACCACGCGGTCGTGCGCAGCGGCTTGAGCGCCTTCCTGATGGTGTACCCCGACCTGGAAATGGTGGGGGAAGCCGAAAGCGGCGAGGAGGGCGTGGCACGGGCTGCGCTCTACCAGCCGGACGTAATCCTGATGGACCTGGTGATGCCGGGGATGGACGGCGTGGCGACGACGCGCGCCATCCGCCAGAAATATCCCAACATCCAGATCGTGGCACTGACCAGCTTCAAGGAAGACAACCTGGTGCAAGGGGCGCTGCAGGCAGGAGCGATCGGCTACCTGTTGAAAAACGTGACCGCTTCCGAGCTGGCGAACGCCATCCGCTCGGCACACGCCCGGCGAATGACGCTTTCCTCAGAGGCGGCGCAGGTGCTGGTACAGGCAACCACGCAGACCGCATCGGCCAGTGACGACCTGACCGACCGCGAGCGCGAGGTGCTGGCGCTGATGGTGGAAGGCTTGAACAACAACGAGATCGCTGACCGGCTGGTGGTCAGCCCGTCGACGGTCAAATTTCACATCGCCAACATCTTTATGAAACTCGGCGTCGAGAACCGGGTGGCGGCGGTGACGACGGCGCTGCAGAGAAGAATCGTGTAAGAATCTAAATTGGGTCAGCGATCTTCGTTGTACAGCGGTCGATGCTGACGGTGACCTGGGTACCCTCGCCGGGCTCGCTGTAAATCGAGAGGCGCGCCCCGATGGCTTCGGCACGCTCGCGGATGATGCGCAAGCCCAGGTGGTTGGCAGTGACGCGACCGGGGTCAAAGCCGACGCCGTTATCGAGCACTGACAACAGCAGCGAATCCGAGCGCAGGCGCAGGCTGACGTTGACCTGGGTCGCCCGGGAGTATTTAACGACGTTGTTGAGGGCTTCCTGGGCGATGCGGTAGACGGCGACCTGGATTTCGGGATCGACACAGCACTCGCCATCGATGGCAAGCTCCACCGGGATGCGGGCGCGGCCAACGACGGCCTCCGTGAGCTGGCGCAGCAGGTCGGGCAGGGCGGTATCAGTAAGGGCAGATGGGCGCAGCTCGAGGAGCAGCGTGCGCATTTCTGCCAGGGCGCCGCGGGCGAGCTGGCGCAGCTCTTCCAGGCGCCTGCGGGCTTCTTCGGGATTGATGTTCCAGAGCTCGGGGATCACCTCGGCCAGCAGGCTGGTTGAAAAAAGGGTCTGGGTGACGGCATCGTGCAGGTCGCGCGCCAGACGGTTGCGTTCGCTGATCACGGCTTCCTCCGCAGCTTTTTGAGCCAGCGCCTGCTCGGCGCGCTGGCGCTGCTCGATCTCCTGGTGCAGGAGCAGGTTGGTCTCCACCAGCTCTCTGGTGCGGGCGTCCACGCGCGCTTCCAGGCGCCGGTTCTGCTGGCGGATGAGCTCCAGGCGCCAGGCGACACCTCCAGCCGCCAGGCCCAGGAGGAGGGTGACGGCAGCTACCCAGAACCACCAGACCGCCCAGAAGGGCGGTGTGATCACCAGGGGGATCGAAGCGCCCACCAGGTTCCAGGTGCCGTCGCTGTTGGCGGCCTTGACCCGAAATGTGTAATGCCCGCCGGGCAGGTCCGTGTAGCTGGTGTAGCGGCGGGAGCCGGCATTTACCCAATTACGATCGAAGCCTTCAAGCTGGTAGGTGTAGATATTTCTTTCAGGATCGTGGAAATCCAGGGCGCTGAACTCAAAGGCGATGAAATTCTGGCGGTAGGATAGCTCCAGGGGAGTGCTGCCAGAGAGGTCAACGCTGACCGGCTCGTTGTAGATCGAGAAGCTGGTGAAGGCAACCGGCGGGGGGACTTCGTTGTCGCGGATAGACTGTGGCTCGAACTGGTTCATGCCGTGGACGCCGCCGAAGAACATCTGACCGTCCTGCGTTTGGGCGCAGGAGCCCGAATCGAACTCGTTGCTTTGCAGGCCGTCGCTTTGGTCGTAATTGCGGAAGCTCGAATTAGCAACATCCAGGACGGAGAGACCGTCGTTGGTGCTGATCCAGAGCTTGGCCTGGGAGTCTTCGAGGATGCAGAGTACGTTGTTGTTGGCGAGGCCTTCTTTTTCGGTATAGCGACGAGACCGGCCGTTGGAAGGGTCGAGCAGGTTCAAACCGTAAGAAGTGCCGATCCACATTTGGCCGTCCTGTGCCGGGTGAAACGCCCACACCGAGTCGTTGCTGAGGCTGGAGGCATCCTGCGGATCGTTGACGAAGCGTACTGCGTCGACCCGGCTGCCCGAGACGGTGGACGGATCGAGGCGGAAAGCGCCGCTGCCCCAGGTGCCGACCCAGAGGTAGCCATCAGGATCGAGCTTCATAGAGACGATTGAGCCCAGGCCTTCTTCTGAGATGTGCACAAAGCGCCCGGTTTCTGGCTCGTACCAGTCCAGGCCGCCGAGGGTCCCGACCCACAGGCGCCCCTGCAAATCTCTCAGGATGCCGGAGACGTTGTTGTCGACCAGGCTGTCGGGATTCTCAGGATCGTGGCGGAAGGTCGTCTCCTGGGGGGTGACTGCGTCACTGGTGACTGCTCCACTAAAACGAATACCGTCGAGGCTGGCCACCCACAAGCTGCCATCGGCGTCTTCGAAGAGCGACATGATGGTATCGGCCTGCTGGGCGCCTTCCAGCCGGTGGCTGAATATACCGGTTTGACGATCCAGGATGTCCAGGCCGCCGCCGTAGGTGCCGACGTATATTTCTCCGGAACGCGCTTCGAGGATTGGGCCGACCACGTTAAATCCCAGGCTCTGGGGATCGCTCGGGCTGTTCTGGTAGAGGCGGAAGCGCTGGACCTGCGGGTCCATCTTGTTGAGGCCGCCGTTGACGGTGCCCACCCACAGCAAGCCGGACTGGTCCTCGAGCACGGACCAGACCACGTCTGCGCTGAGGCTCTGGTGGTTGTAGGCGTCATTTACCTGGTGAGCAAATTGCGGAGTCTCAGCGCTGGTATCGAGGCTGTCCAGGCCGCCGCCCCAGGTGCCGATCCAGAGAAGCCCGGCTCGGTCTAGATAAAGGGTCATGATGTCGTTGCTGGCCAGGCTGGCAGGATCATCTGGCAGGTGCTGGAAGCGAACCGATTTGCCGGTCTGCGGATCCAGGCGGTTGAGACCGCTGCCCACCAGGGCGTAGCCGCCCGTGCCCACCCACAGGTTGCCAGCGGCGTCCTGCTGGATGGACGAGATTGTGTTCCCGCTGAGACTTCTCGGGATCAGACTCCTCAAAAACGTAGCGTTTCACCTGCCGGGTCTCGGTATCGAAGCGGTTCAGGCCGGCGCCTTCGTTGCCAAAGCCGCCAGTGCCCACCCACAGGATCGACCTGCCCCGCGCCAGCTCCTGCTGATCCTCGAAGATCACGCTGGTGTAATTGCTGCTGAGGCTGTTGGGGTCATCGGGATCGTGGGTGTAGTGAGTGAAGCGGCCGGTCTCGCGGTCGAGCAGGTCGAGCCCGCCGCCCATCGTGGCGACCCACAGGCGACCGCGCGAGTCCTCGAAGACGTCGGCGACCAGGTCGTTGCCGAGGCTATCAGGGCGATCGGGGTTATGGCGATAGCGAATGAAGATGCCGGTGCGCGGGTCGTAGCGGTTGAGACCGCCGCCCCAGGTGCCGATCCAGAGCTGGCCCTGGGCGTCTTCAAAGAGGCTGAGGATCGAATTGTGGCTGAGGGTCGTCGAATCTTCGGCGTCATTTTTGAATACGGTGAAGCTGTAGCCATCGTAGCGGTTCAAGCCGTCCTGGGTGCCGATCCACAGGAAGCCGCTTTTATCCTGCAGGAGACTCAGCACCGAGTTCTGGGAGAGGCCGTCTTCGAGGGAGAAGCGCTCGAAGCGCAGGGGAGCATCGAGGGAAACGGGGAGCGGTTCTTCGGCTGGCTGGGCTGGCGCAGCCAAACTATCGTCAAAGCCGAAAAGGCTGGCAAGCAGGCTCACAACCAGGAGGAGGTAAAAGGAATTCAAGTACCGGTTATTCATAAACATGCGGGTAATTACAAAGCCGATTTTAATGTCATTTCGACGAGGAACGAGGAGAAATCCCTAGAAGTCAGGCATCAAGAAGCGCCAGCAGGTAAAAAATGACCGTAGTTATAGGGATTCCTCGCAAAAACCGCTCGGAATGACACTGTAGACATTGGTAATATGCCTGCACCCTCCTCCTAGCGATCGAACAGGTACCAGACAGCCACCAGCGGATTCCTGACAGAGCTGGTGGTATGGTGGTCTTCGCCAGCTTCGACCAGGACGACATCGCCGGTCTCGATCAGGTGGTCGACGCCGTCGATGGGAAGCACGCCGCTGCCCTGGACGAAGATGAATAGCTCATCGACCTCGTGGACGTGCGGCTCGGGATGGGCCATCTCGCCGGGCTTGAAGACGTAGACGCCGCCGTGGGTGATCGTGCGTTCGCCAATAAGGTCAGGCAGCAGGCGGGTGCTGCTGAGGGGGAGGGTGTTCAGGCGGTAGCGTTTCATGGAGACTCCTCTATTTTACTCAATCTTTTGGATCGATTTGAAAGAAACGATCCCCTTGCCGCTCAAAATCGTACAGTCCGCCACGGATGTACCCATCCGCAGACTCGGATGCTGCCGTCCTCGACCCACCAGAGCTCCTGGGCGAAGCGCTGGATAAAGTAGCGGTCATGGACCACCGCCAGGACGGCGCCCTCGAACTGGTTGAGAGCAGCCTCGAACTGCGCCCGGCTGGGAATGTCCAGGTGGTTTACCGGCTCATCGAGCAGCAGGCAGTTGCAGCCCTCGACCACGAGCTGCGCCAGCATCAAGCGGGCACGCTGGCCGTAACTGAGCTGGGCAATGGGCTTTAAAGGTTCGTCGCCCGTGAACAGGAACTTCGCCAGGAAGGTGCGGGCGCCGGTCTGGTTGGCGAAGGCGGGCTGGACGAGATCGACCGCCGTCGCAGACATGTCCAGGTCTGTCTGCTCCTGGGTCATGTAGCCCAGGCGCACGCTGCTGCCGATGCGCAGCTTGCCCGAGAGGGACGGGATCTGCCCGGCGATCGTGCGCAGGAGCGTGGTCTTCCCGCTGCCGTTGGCACCGCTGAGGACGATACGGCGCCCGCCGCGCACTTCCAGGTTCAAATGCTGCAAGAGGGCTGCAGAGGTATTGTACCCGACACTGACGTCCTCCAGGAAGATCACCGAACGCCCCAGGATGGGGGCCTGGTTGAACTCGAGCTTCATGACCCAGGAAGCAGACGGTCGTTCAACACGCTCGCCAGACTCCAGGTAGCGCTCCAGCTTGCTCTCACGCGATTTGGCTTTTTTGGCGACTTTCTTGGCAATCCCCTGGTGGTAGCTCTTGCGACCCTTAATCTTCATTTCAGGTCCACCGATGCGGATCGAGCTGGCCTGGCGCTCGGTGGTGACCGCTTGCTCGCGGGTGCGGAGGATGTCCTGCTGCATGCGGCGGATTTCGAGCTGCTGGTCCTTGTAGGCGCCCCACTGTTTCTCGATTTCGACCTGGCGCTGCTCAAGAAAGTCACTGTAGTTGCCGGCGTATTCGCGCAAGCCCTCCCTTTTGACGTCCATCTCAAGGATGCGGGTGACGGTATGGTCGAGGAAGGTGCGGTCGTGCGAGATGACGAGGGCTGCCCCAGGGAAAGCGGACAACCAGGCTTCGAGCCACTCGAGCATTTCGATGTCCAGGTGGTTGGTGGGCTCGTCGAGCAGAAGTAAGCTGCGGATCGCGCAGTAGGATCAACGCCAGCGAGAGGCGCGTCTTCTGCCCCCCGCTCAGGTAGCCACAGGGCAGGTCGGGTTCAATTTGATCCAGGTCCAGGCCGGCAAGGATGGCAGCGGCGCGCCCGGTCTCGGCAAATTCGATGCGCTGCAGAAGCTGGTCGTAGCGAGTGACCAGGCTGGAGTTGCCAGGATCGCTGACCAGGCCAGCAGCCACCTCCGCCAGCTCGGACTCGAGCGCTTGCGGATCGCCGGCGACCTGGCCTAAAAGGGCGCCCAGGCTCAGACTGGCATCCCCCAGGCCGGGATCGAAACCCTGTGGCAGGTAGCCGATGCGCAGGGAAGGGGTGTAGCTGACGTGGCCGCTGTCTGGCTGCTCCTGACCGGAAAGGATGCGCACGAGGGTGGTCTTGCCGCAGCCGTTGGGGCCGATCAAGCCGACCCGTTCGCCCGGGTTGAGGCTGAATGAAACGTTGGAAAAGATTTGCTGAAGGTTGTAAGACTTGCTTAATTGGTGGACGGTAAGCATCGTTGCTCCTGAAATGTGCCCAGGCGCCTCCCGCGGAAATTGCCGCGGAATCACGCCGACGCCCTTTCCTGTGATGCACAGGAAAAACAAGGGAAGGAGAAATTTGGAAGGCTTACCGGTCTGTCATGATTTGCTCTAACCTCGTAGATCCAAAGCGGGATTTTACCACAATTGGCTGCTGGCACAGGTAGGACATGTGATCATTTAATTTGACAATTATTATCTTATTAGTTATAATAATTTAGGTTAACCTAAATAAACTTTTAGGCAACGAGATTAGCCATATTATCAGTTGGAGACAAAGATGAACAAGCCATTCTCCAGGAGAGATTTTCTAAAAGTCGGCGCGCTGACTGTTATCGGCACCGGGGTCGCGGCGACCCTGCCGCAATTGGCGCGTATCACGTCGGCAGCCCCTGCCCCGCACGAAGGTATGGGAACGCATCATAGCAGCGACGCCATGCCCATGACGATGGGTGAAGTGGACCACGAACGGAATGGATTCAACCCTACGGAGATCCTGACCGACTTCGATTATGGCAAGGTTTCGACTCTCGAAAATGGGCAAACACTGCGTGAGTATGATATCTGGGTCACCACCCAGGATGTTGAGATCGTCCCGGGGATACTCTATTCGGCATGGATGTACAACGGGCGCATCCCCGGGCCGACGATCCGCTGCACAGAGGGCGACCACCTGCGGATCACCCTGCACAACGGGTCTGAGCATCCCCACTCCTTGCACTTTCACGGCTTTCACGCCGCAGAGATGGACGGCGTGGCGGGCACGCCCAGCGTGGTCCAACCAGGTGGCAGTTTCACCTACGAATTCGACGCTGAACCCTTCGGTCTGCACCTGTACCACTGCCACGTCTTTCCCCTGGCACGCCACATCGCCAAAGGACTTTACGGCGCCTTTATCATCGACCCGAAAAACGGCAGGCCTCCGGTAGACCACGAGTTCATCATGGTCATGAGTGGTTTCGATATTGACTACGACGACGCGAACGATTTTTATGCCGTCAATGCGATCCCCTTTCATTACCAGATCAATCCCATACGGATCAAAGTGGGAGAGAAGGTGCGCATCTACCTGGTAAATATCCTGGAATATGACCTGATCAATTCCTTCCACCTGCACGCCAACTTCTTCCATTATTACCCCACGGGTACCAGCCTGACGCCTGCCGAATTCACAGACACAATCATGCAGACCCAGGCCCAGCGCGGCATCCTGGAGTTCTCATATAAATATCCCGGGCTGTACATGTTCCACGCTCACAACACCGAGTTTGCCGAGCTGGGCTGGACCGGGAATTTTGAAGTGGTCCCGTAAGGAGGCCGGCGATGGCTGAACGAACGATTACACCTCTCAAAGAGAAACGTCTCAATCCCACGATGGTGGCCCTCCTGATCCTGCCCCTGGTCATCCTGGCCGGGGTGATCCTGCTCTTTTAAGGACGGGTGGAGGGCTCAACCTGGCTGCCCCTGCGCCTGTCGAAGCCCTGACCATCGAGCGCACGGTGCTCAGACCCGGGCAGATCGAAGTCTTCGTCCGCAATGGAAGCCCGGAAGAGGTCACGATTGCCCAGGCGATCATTAACAATGCCATCTGGCCGGTGACCGTGACCCCCGGGGCGACCATCCCGCGGCTGCGGGAGGCGCGGATTTTATTTGACTACGCCTGGTCAGCCGGGGAGGCTTATGCGATCCGATTGTTCACGTCCAATGCCATCCCGTTCGACGTTGAGATTCCTGTCGCCTTTGTAACCCCCGAGCCGGACGCCCAGACCTTCCTGAGCTTCACCCTCATCGGCCTGTACGTCGGGGTGATTCCGGTATTCCTGGGATTGTTCTGGTTCCCGGCGCTGCGCCAGCTTGGCCGCAAGTGGATGGTTTTCTTATTATCGCTAACGGCCGGTATATTGGTCTTCCTGGGATTGGATACGCTTGCGGAGGCGCTTGACCAGGCCAGCTTCGTCCCTGGTCCATTCCAGGGGATCGGGTTGGTTGGCATCGGAGCGGTGGGCACTTTCTTTCTCCTGGATGCCATCTCGAAACGCCAGGTCAGCCTGGGGCGCGGCGAGGCAGAACAGCGCCTGGCGACGGCAACCATGATCGCCGTGGGCATTGGTTTGCACAACCTGGGCGAAGGCCTGGCGATCGGCGCGGCCTACAACCTCGGCGAGATCGCCCTGGGCTCGTTCCTGGTAATTGGATTCATCATCCAGAATATCACCGAGGGATTGGGGATTATTGCGCCAGTCCTGCGTGACCGGCCGTCGTGGGCGCAACTGGCGCTGCTGGGCGTCATCGGCGGCGTCCCGGCAATCTTCGGCGCCTGGATGGGCGCCTTCACGCCATCGCCGACCCTGACCGTCCTTTTCCTGGCCGTCGGAACCGGGGCAGTGTTTGAAGTGGTGTACGAGATCTCCAAGCTCATCCAAAAGGATACGCGGAGCCAGCCCCTCCCCCTGACGGTCTTCTCCGGCATATTGAGCGGGATGCTCCTGCTGTGGGTAACCGGCATGTTGGTGAAGTAAGAACCGTATGAGCCATCACTTATCCGCATCCACTGAAGATTACCTGAAGGTGATTTACGGCCTCACTCTCGAACAGGAACGCGCCTTCACAAACGAGATCGCCGGGAAAATGGGGGTGACTGCGGCTTCAGCCACCGGCATGATCCAGAAATTGGCGGCAACGGACCCGGCGCTGGTGGACTATCAAAAACACCGGGGGGTATGCCTGACGGCTGAAGGGAGGCAGGCCGCGCTGGAAATCATCCGCCACCACCGCCTGTTGGAGGCATTCCTGCACGAAAAACTGGGATATGGCTGGGAAAAGGTGCACGCCGAGGCGGACCGCCTGGAACACGTGATCTCGGAGGAGCTGGAGGAACACATCAGCCAGGCGCTGGGTGACCCGGCATATGACCCGCACGGCGATCCGATCCCCACCCGGGAGCTGCAGGTGCCGCACAGGTCATCGATCCGGATGAGCGAGCTGCGCCAGGGGGAATGGGCAACCGTCCAGCGCATCAGCGATGCGAACCCGGACCTGCTGAGCTATCTTTCGTCCATCGGGTTGAGGCCCAACAGCCAGGTGACCATCCTGGAGGCGTCACCATTTGACGGCAATCTCCATTTCCAGGTCAGCGGGCAGGATAAGCCCAGCGTTCTGGGCTTGCGGGTGACCAGCCAGATTTTCGTGACACCGGGGTAAGCGGGGGGATTTTTTGTGCTACACTTAAAATAAGATTTCCACCAGGAGAAAGCCATGATCGAAATACGCTCGCTGCAAGGGGAAGAAATGCTGGATGCGCTGTACAGCCTGAACATGTACGCCTTCCATGCCTCGCCGCCTTTTCCGGACAAAGAGGAGTGGGCGGACATCATGCGCCAGCGCCGGGGCATCACTTACCACGCCCTGTTCGAAGACGGGAGCGCGGTCTCCGGCGCTGCCAGCACAGCCATGATCCAAAACGTGCGCGGCAAGCTTTATCCTGCGAGTGCCGTCTGGGGAGTGGCCACCCGGCCGGCGGCGCGGCACAACGGCTACTGTACGCAGACCATGGCCAGCCTGCTGAGGGCTGAAAGCGCGGCCGGGAAGGTATTTTCGGACCTGTACCCGTTCCGCGAGTCCTTCTACCAGCGGCAGGGCTACGTGACCTTCCCCCTGCCCACCATCGCCAGGCTTTCACCGCTCTCCCTGTCGCCGCTGGTCGGGCGGGACCTCGGCGGCGAGGTCGACCTGATGATGAGCGGCGAAGCATTCGAGGGCTACCGGGAATTCCTGGCCAGGCTGCGCCGGGTCACGCACGGCATGGGCTTCTTTGACGTCGGTGACAAGCACGTGGCGGATCGCAACCGGCTGTGGATGGCCTTTGCCCGCTTCGATGGCGAGGTCGAAGGCATGATAGTCTACAACCTGCAGGGCGAGGAAGTCTCTAAATTTAACCTATGCGCATACCGTTTTTACTACACCACCCGCCGCGGGCGCTACCTCCTGCTGGACTGGATTGCCCGCCACGCCGACCAGGCGGACCGGGTCGAGATCTGGCTGCCTCCATCCGAACACCCCGAAACCTGGCTGGAGGACATCCAGGTGAAGGTCGAATCCCAGGTGCGTGCCCCTATGGGACGGGTTTTAAACGTGGCAGGCATTGGCGGGATGGAAGTAGGCGCAGGCAGCTTCCGAGCACAGATAACCGACCGGCTGTGCCAGTTCAACGAAGGCGACTGGTTGTTCGAATCGGTGGGCGGGCGTTTGCAGGTTTCCAGAACGGATAGGGCAGACTTTGAATTATCCATTCAAGCTCTAGCCGGGTTGATGTTTGGCACGCACGATCCCGCAGATTTTGCCTGGCGCGGCTGGGGAAACCCAGCGCCGGAGGTCCAAGAGGTCATGCGCGGAATGTTCCCACCCAGGCTGCCGTTCTTACACTAGAATTTCTGAACGGCGCTCGCTGGCCTCACCAGGGGCGGCGCGAGCGCGCAAAAAACAGGGTGTACAGCAGCGCCAGCGCCGAGGCGCCCATCAAGCCGATCCCAAGGGTGGGGTTGGAGTCGTAAAGGATGGCTCCCGCAAGCAGCAGCGCCAGGAACAGCAACGCCCCAGTGAGCCGGTTGAGCGAGCGCTCCAGCGAGTTGATCTGCTGGCTTACCTGCGGCATCTTCACCGCCAGTTCCCCGCGCTCCATGCGCTCGAGAACGCGGTCAGCGCGGCCTGGCAGCGCCACCAACACTTTTAAGAAATTCCCAACTTCAGCCTGAAGCATCTTCCAGGTGGAGCCGCCCTCGGCGGCGACCAGCCTGGCAGCGAAGGGCGCGACCTGGTCCCAAACATTGAAATCGGGCTGCAGCCCGGTGCACATCCCCGAAAGGATGCTCACCGCCCTGCCCAGAAAGAGCAGGTTTTCGGGTATCTGGAATGGCATCTCGAATACCAGGTCCCGGAACTGTATCGCAAAATCCATAATTTCAGAGTGCTCGATGTCACGGAGCTGGCTCATGTCCATGCCCCAGAAGCGGTCGAAGACCTGCTGGCTGGCTTCTTCGATGAGGCGGGTGTTTGCGCCCGGCAGCAAGATGCCCAGGGTCTGGTAGGCGCGCACCATGCGCCCGGTATCCCGCAGGCCGACGGCGATTATCAATTCGCGCAGGCCATCCTTGAGGCCCTCGGGCATGCGGCCGACCATGCCGAAGTCGACGAAGGTCAACCTCCAGGCGGTGCTGCCATCGGGATTCTGATCATCCAGGGGTGAGACGAACAGGTTGCCGGGGTGCGGGTCGGCGTGGAAAAAGCCGTCCTCGAAGATTTGCTTGAGGTAGGTGCTCAGCAGGCGATTGGCCACCTCGCCCCGGTCGATGCCGGCGGCGGTGATTGCCTCGTAATCGGTGATCTTGATGGCAAAGACATCTTCGAGCACCAGCACCCGGCGCGTCGTGTGCGACCAGACCACGCGCGGCACGTGCACCAGGGGATCGTCCTTGAAGTTGCCGGCGAAAGTTTCGGCGTTGCCGCCTTCGGCCAGGTAATCGATCTCTGCACGCACCGTGGTCGAGAGCTCTTCCAGGAGCGCCGGGACGTTGGCGCGGCTACGGATCGGCCGGTAGCGCTGCAGCCAGCCCCCGACGACTTTGACGGCCGAGAGGTCCGTGTCAACGAGCTGCTCGATGCCCGGGCGCTGGATTTTGACCACCACTTTCTCAAAGCCGGCGGTCTCGGCGTCGGCAGCATGCAGGCGGGCGCGGTGGACCTGCCCGAAGGAGGCGGCGGCCAGCGGGATTTCTTCAAAGACGGCAAATCTCTGGTCCAGCGGCGAGCCCAGCTCGCTGATAGCCAGGAGGCGGATGGCTTCAAAGTTTTCTGCGGGGACCTCATCCTGCAGCCCGGCCAGCTCATCAATGATCTCAGCAGGGAGCACGTCCAGGCGGGTGGAAAGGAACTGGCCGACCTTGATCATGACACCGCCCATGTCGATTGCCAGCATCCGGAAGCGCCCGGCTATGCGGCGGTAGCGGTCGGCGCGGGTGCGGTTGGCGTAGCGCCGCAAGCCCAGCCGCGGCAGGACCAAATCCCAGGCGATGAAGTTGCCGATGACCATGGCGAAGAAAAAAAGAATGCGCCAGTAACGGGCGCGCAGGCTGGATTTTTTCAAGGAGGCTCCGGTGGAATTATATCGCTGAAGATCAAAAGATTTTAAAACACGAAGGGCACGAAGGATTCACAAAGAAGCACGAAGGTTTTAAATATTTTCAAAACTTCGTGAATCTTGGCGCTTTCTTAGTGTCCGGGCAGTCTTTGCCCGCCTTTGTGTTTCATCTTTTTATATCTCTAACTTAAGATCCTGCCCCAGTAAATAGTGACCGAACCAGGAGAGGTTCTGGTGCATGACGGCATGGTTCTCGCGTGGGCGGGTGATCGGGTGGCCCATGCCGGGGAAGATGAACAGCTCCACCGGCACGCCCATCTCCTTCAGGCCGCGGTAAAGCTCCTTGGCGTTGGAGAGGGGCACGCGCTGGTCATCCGAGCCGTGCTGGATGAGCACCGGTGTCTTCGCCCCCGCCAGCCCGCTCATCGGGGCGGTCTTTTCGTAGAGGCTGCGATCGCGGAAAGGCGATCCGGAAAGGTACTCGGTGGTGAAGTGCGGGATGTCGTTGCTGACGTGGTACGTGTACCAGTCGGAGATGCCCGCGCCCACCGAGACGGCCTTGAAGCGGCTGGAGCGCAGCCCGGCGAAGGCGGAGATGTAGCCACCCTGCGACCAGCCCATGCAGCCCACGCGCTCGGGGTCGATCCAGCCCAGCCCATCGAGGTGGTCGATAGCGCTCTCCAGGTCCCAGAGGTCGCCGACGCCCAGGTTATTGACGTTGAGTTCCAGGAAGGCCTGGCCGCGCCCGGTTGAACCGCGGTAGTTGGGCTTGAGCACCAGAACCTCCTGCTGGATGAACTGGATGGAAGGATAGTAGCGCAGGTCCTCGCCGCTGACCAGGTATTCGGACGAGTACCAGGTGGGTCCACCGTGGACGACAAAGACCAGCGGGTACTTTTTGGACGGATCGAAATTCGAGGGCTTGCGCAGAGCGCCTTCGATCTCCGTGCCGTCCTGGCTCTTCCAGCGGATGGTTTCGACCGTGCCCAGGTCCCAGCCCTGCACCTGGCTCCCGTAATCCGCCAGGCGTTGCAGATTCCAGCGGCCCTCCACGGAGGGGGCAGCCACGGCGTGGTCGCCAGGGGCGGCCACGAAAGCTTCGGGGAAGGCGGTGCGGCTGGCAGTCACCAGGCCGATGCGCCCGGCGGAGCCGATGTGGAAGTCGTCGAAGAGAAAGTGGCCATCGAAATCGAGCGGTGTGAACTTCCCGTCTTCTTCGAAGCGCGCCACGCGCATGACTGTGCCGTCGACGTAGCTGCAGAAGATTCCAGACGTTACCCAATAGACCTGCATGATCTCGCGGTCCAGGCCTCCGGTCAGGCAGCGCATCGCTGACCGGGCAGCCTCGGCGTCGGGGAGGGTGAGGGCGGTCGCCGCGTTCATGATCCACAGGTCGGACTGTGTGTAGAAATGATTGTCGCGCCCCTGGAAGGAGAGTAGCAGGCGCTCGCTGGTTGGCGAGACTTCGGAGACGTAACACTGCTCCGGCAGGTTCAGGCGGGTGAGCGTGCCCAGGTAGGAGAGGTCCTCGGGCTTCTCTTCCGGTTGATTTTCTGGCGTAGGTGCGGCTTGTTGCTCCGGCGATTCGGGCTCCGCACCATCGGCATCTACGGAGGTGGGGTTCTCCGGTTTTTTCTTCTTCTCCTGCTCGCGGCGGATGTACTCGGCCAGGGCGGCGGAGGCGTCTAGCTGCAGGCAGAAGGCGCTGGTCTCCTGCCAGTAGACGTAATCGGCGCGCTTCTGGCAGTTCAGGAAAATGGACTTGCCATCCGGAGCGGGGATCATCCCGCCTATGTGCAAGGGTTGGGGCAGCAGGCGGGCCAGGTCCACCAGCGGCTTCACCAACTCCTTGGCTTCGTCCTCGGTTGAAGCCCGGAGTTGTTTCTCATAGTCGCGCAGCTCCTCCAGCCCGCTGTAATAGAGCGCCGAGGCGCTGTCCTCCTGCTCGAAGTGCTGGTAGCTGCCGTAGTGATCCGTGCGCTTTTTCTTTTCAGCCCGCTCGGGATCGTCGGCCAGGTAGAGCAGCCCTCTGGCAAAGGGCTTGAAGTGACTCACGCCGTCCTTGTGATCGGTCACCTGCCAGCCTTCGCCGACCAGTCCTTCATACAACCAGACTTGCGCCTGGCGGTCGCCCCCGCCGGAGGTCTTTAACAGCGCCAGGGTGTCGTCGTCGATCCATTCCGCCTGCCAGACGCTGCCGAAGCGGTTCAGGCGGCGCGGGGCAGCCCCGGCGGCGCCCCTGGCCAGGTCCTGCACGTAGCAGACGGTCTCGTAGCGATTGTTCTTCCAATCGGTGGTGCGCACCAAGATGGCGGCCTTCATGCCGCCGGGTGAGAGCTTGACCTCGGAAGGGATTTCCAGACCCAGCAGGTCACGCAAGCCGGGCTGGTATGGGGAGGAGGCTTCTGTCATGATGATGTCCTTAGCGTTCCAATGGCAACAGCACCACCGGCACGGGGCAGAGGGCTTTAAAGGTCTCGGCCATGTCAGGGCTGCCGATATCCGCCCCGACGTGCATGGGGATGGCGATCTGCGGGTTGATGTCGGCGGCGGCCCGGGCGGCTTCCTCGGCCGTCATCACGTAGATGCCGCTGACGGGCAGCAGGGCGATGTCGGCGCGGACCTGGGCCATCTCGGGGATGTGGTCGCTGTCGCCGGTATGGTAGAGGCGCAGCCCCTCCAGGGTGAGCACAAAGCCGACGTGCTGCGACTGCGTCGGGTGGAAGGGATGACCCGGGCTGCGGAACTTGTTGGTGTTGTAGGCAGGCACAGTTTCGACGGTGATGCCCTTGACCTGGTGCATTTCATTGGGCTTGACCTTGATGATGTCCCCCTTCAGCTTGGCAGCCGCCTCGGGGATGGTGAGGATGGTCGTCTCCGTCGGTTTGGACGCGGGCGACGTCATCAGGCGAGCAGTGATCGCCGTGGTGGTGGGTGACCAGGACCAGGTCGGCCTTGGGCAAGTTTCCCGCCGGCAGCAGGTAGGGGTCGATGTAGATGACGATTTCTTCGGCCTCAATGCGGAAGGAATCGTGGCCCAGCCAGTGGATGGATTTGACGAGTTCGTGTGCGTTCATAGGGTGTCCTCCTGGGAGAAGTTTAGCCTACTTCGGCGTGGCTGTCGATGGGAAAAAGTACGGGGAAAAGATTGAAATACGAAGAGCACGAAGGATGCTCGAAGGAGCACAAAGATTTTCTAAAAAAACTTCGTGCGTCTTTTTGCTCTCTTCTTGCCCTTGGTGGTGAAAACCAGATGATTCGTAATAAAATACGAAGCGTGACTAAACACCTGATGCTCGTGCCGTCCTCTGCCTGTCCGGCGCAGCTGCGCCTACTGCTTCGGTCCGCACACGGGCGAGACGACGATGCGGCTGGAGACGGTCGCTGAGGTCGTGCGCTGGCAGCAGGCATACGCCGGTGAGTTGCCAGAGCTGCTGGAGATCATGTTCCACGGTGGGGAGCCACTGCTGGCGAGTGCAGATTTTTACCGCCGGGCGCTGCCCATCCTGCGAGAGGGGTTGGCGCCGCGGCCGCTGCGCTTCGGCATCCAGAGCAACCTGTGGCTGCTGACAGACGAGTTGTGCGAGCTGTTCCGCGAGCACGGCGTCTCGATCGGCACCAGCCTGGACGGACCCGAAGCCATCAACGACGCCCAGCGTGGGCAGGGCTATTTCCGGCGGACGGTGGCTGGTATCGAACGGGCGCGCCGGCACGGATTGGAAGCCGGCTGCATCTGCACCTTCACGGCATCCTCAGCACCGCGCGCCGGCGAAATTTTTGACTTTTTTCTGAAGGAAGGCCTGAACTTCAGCATCCACGCCGCCCTGCCGCCAATGGGTAAACCCACCAATCCCAGTGCAGACGGCTGGCACCTCACCCCACACGACCACGGCGAGCTGCTGGTGGGGCTGCTCGAGCGCTACCTGGAGAACCTCAAGCGCGTGCGCATCAGCACCCTCGATTCCATGTGCCGCAGCCTTTCGGCGGGCCATGGCGGCATTTGCACCTTCACGGACTGCCTGGGCGAGTACCTGGCGGTCGGCCCGGATGGGACAATCTACCCCTGCCAGCGCTTCGTGGGGCTGGCTGATTTCCGCCTGGGGAACGTCGCCGAAATGCCCAGCCGGCAGGAGCTGGCGGCGACGCCAACCTGGCAGGCTTTCGCTGAACGGCAAAAGCGCATTGAAGAAGAATGCGGAGATTGCGCGCACCTGGCGTACTGCCGCGGCGGCTGCCCGTACAACACCCTGGCAGCGAATGACGGTGGACGGCTGCGCGACCCGCACTGCGAGTCGTACCGGCGCTTCTTCAGCTATGCGAATGACCGGGCGCTGCAGGAGGTCTTCTCGCCCGAGAACCTGGAGGCGGTGGTCGAACGACCTGAGGCGGGTCGAGGCCTGTTGAGGCGGGGCAGGCTGATCAGGCTGATGGGAGATCAGCCGCATCCCTACGAGGTAAGGCGGACCGCCCGCCGGCTGGCGGCGGCGGTGGTTTTGGCTGAGGTTAAGAAATTTAACACGAAGGACACTAAGGTTGGTGGGAATTTGACGGCTAGAAAAGCTGCCGAGAAATTCCAGGAGCTGAGTTTATCAGAGGATGTGGAGCGGGCGGAGCGGGGGATGAGGGCACTGCAGCAGGTGCTGGAGGGAAACCAGGCCCCGCTGCACAAGCTGTACCTGCACCTGACGCTGGCCTGCCCTCTGCACTGCGCGCACTGCTACGCCGAGGCCGGCAGCGCCTCGGGGAATGCTTATTTCTCGGTCGAGGAGACCGTCCGGCTGTGCCGGCAGGCGGCGAGGCTAGGCTTCAAGCTGATCCTGACCGGCGGCGAGCCGCTGGTGCACCCGCAGCGCGAGCAGCTCCTGGAGACGCTGGGCGATTTGCGCGGCGAACTGCGGCCGATGTTGACGACGCTGTGCACCAGCATGGCGGTGCCCCTGGATGAGAAATTGGCGCAGCGCCTGGCAAACAGCGCCGGCAAAATCGCCGTCAGCGTCGACGGTGACCGCCTTATGCACGACGCCCGGCGCGGCAAGGGCAGCTACGAGCTGATGTTGAGTAACCTTCGGTCACTCAACAACCTGCGCCTGCTGCGGGAGCAAAGCGGCAGAGCGCGCATTGCGCTGTCAGCCCGTCTGAGCGTCGAGCAGATTTACGGCGAGGCAGGCCGGTCTGTGCAGGCGCTGGCGAACGAGCTCGGGCTGGGGCAGGTCAAGTTCCGGCCGGTGCAGCCGCTGGGTCGAGCCCTGGAAAGCGGAATGGAGTGCCCACCTGAGCACTGGTGGGGGCATATGGACCCCAGCGAGGTGATCGCCGAGGGCTACAGCCCGAAAGCGAGCTGCGGGATCGGCCAGAGCCTGTGCGTGGAACCTGACGGCAGCGCCTACCCCTGCTACGCCTGGACGGGACCCAAAGGTTACCTGGGCAACGTTAAAGAAGCAGGCGGGCTGGAGGCGGTCGTGAACTCACCGGCCTTCCGGGAGCTGAGCGCCCACACGGTGGACAGCAACCCGCGCTGCCGAGGCTGCCTGCTGCGCTACCTTTGCGGCGGCGCCTGCAGGTCCTGGAACAGGCAGAAACCCGAGTCGCAGAACGACCTGGACGCGGCGCCGGACGACTGCTCGCGGTTATATGAGCGATCCCGCGAATTGCTGCTAAGTGCCCTCGACTTGCTGGATGTGCCCCTGGATCGCTGGCTGGAGGTAGGTTTACCCTTACCCGAAAACCCGCCTGAACTTCTCGAAGGATGGTAAGCATGTTTTTCCGAAAATTATTCGTGGGCATGTCCGCCGATAAGGCAGCAACATCCGACGACGTCGAAGCCCTGATTGCCCTGTTGATGATCGGTAGCTCGATTTCTAAATCCCAAAAAGCCACGAGCCACGCCCGCACTGTCGCTGCCAGGCGACTGGGCGAACTGGGCGATCCCCGCGCCGTGGAACCCCTGGGGATAGCACTTGCAAACGATGAGGATGCGCTCGTGCGCCAATCCGCAGCCGGGGCGTTGGGAACACTTAAGGATCCCCGCGCCGTTGAACCGCTCATCACTGCGTTAAAGGATGGCGACCAGGCTGTGCGTACCGCGGCGGCACGCTCCCTGGGACAAACCGGCGGCGGGCAGGCAGCGAAACCGCTCATTGCCTTATTTACGGACGAGGCAGAGGAAGTACATGATGCCGCAAGCGAAGCGCTGGTCGGGATGGACGGGCAGGCTGTTGATCCGCTCCTCGCCGCCCTGCAGAATAAGCATGCCGGCACCCGCTCCGCTGCTGCCAGCGCCCTGGGCAAGATTGGCGATGCCCGGATTGCGGTGCCTCTCACTGCGTTGCTAAAAGATGAATACCGGGGGGTGCGCAACGCCGCGGTTGCTGCGCTGGAGGCAACCGGCTGGCAGCCAGGCAAGGATGAGGCAGGTGCAACTTACTGGATCGCCAAATTAGAATGGGACCGCTGCGCCGAGATTGGCGCCGCTGCCGTCGATCCACTCATCGCCGCTCTGCGGGATGCGCGCCAGGATGGGCGTGAAGGCATCGCCAGGGCGCTGGGCCAGATTGGGGATGCCCGGGCGGTGGGACCGCTCGTGGCGGCATTGAACAACGGGGACAAGAAGGTGGTCGACGCTGCCGCCAATGCGCTTGTTGAGATCGGCGCTCCCGCCGTGGAACCGTTGATTGAAGGCCTGAACAATGCCAACCCCACCGCCCGCGGGGCTGCTGCCGGCGCACTGGGTCGAATTGGAGATGGGCGCGCCGTAGAACCGCTCATCCGCTTGCTCGAGGATCGTAATGAACCTGTACGCCAGAACGCCGCCAGGTCGCTGGGGCAAATCGGCGATGAGCGAGCGGTGAAAACACTCTATGAGGCGCTCGTGAGTGGCAGTTCGAGCATGGACGAGGTCGCGGACGCGCTGGTGAAGATCGGCACGCCTTCCGTGGAATTGCTCCAGGAAGCGCTGCGCGATCAACAGGATCAAGTCCGGACTACCGCTGCAAATGCCCTGGGAAGGATCGCTGACCCGCATGCTTCGGAAGCGCTGTCCGCTGCACTTCACGACAATAGCTGGACTGTGCGCATGAATGCTGTCCAGGCGCTCGTGAGCATAGGCGATGCCTGGGCTATTGAGCCACTCGTGGGCGTGCTGAAAGATCAGGACAATATTTTACGCAGGAACGCCGCAGATGCCCTCGGGACCATTGGCGATGAGCGTGCTCTGGACCCACTCCTTGAAGCCCTCAAGGATGAGAACCGGCAGGTCCGCCAATCCGCCGCACAGGCACTCCTGCGCCTGGCTCCGAAAATGAGTAAGAACGCAAAATCGCGGATTCTCGCCCAGCGAAATAACATTACCACCTCGCATGATGATCGAGTAATCCCCGCCTCATACGGTGATGGGGAGTACCATGTTGACAGCGGCATCGGGGTGGAGTTCCCAGATGTTTGAAAGGGAGGCACGTATGACTCTCAAAAACCGCCTGTTCGGCTTGAACGAATTCAAACTGATGGGGTCCGATGACGTCGGCGAGCTAATTGCGGCGCTCGAGCTTAAAAAAGCCCTTTTTCAAGATACGCGGCAGCTCAACCAGGCACGTAAGGTAGCCGCCATCCGCCTGGGCCTCCTGAAAGACCCCCGCGCTGTCGACTCGCTGGTCGCCGCCCTCCAGGAGAAAAGCCTGGCTGAAGCAGCCGCCTCGGCCCTCGGCGACATCGGCGACCACCGCGCTGTGGATCCTTTGACCGCGGCGCTTTACAAGGGCGATTGGCAAATGCGACGATCAGCGGCAAATGCCCTGGGCGAAATTGGCGGCGGGGGCGCCCGAGAATCGCTGATTACAGCCCTCAAGGATCCCGAGGAACAGGTGCGCCAGGCTGCCGCCAGGGCGCTGGGAAAAATCGGTGGTGCGCAGGCCGTAGAAGCATTGCTCGCAGCGCTCAAGGATGGCGAGATGCGGGTTCGAGCTGCTGCTGCGGAAGCGTTGGGGGTCATCGGAGATGTGCGTGCTCTGAAACCACTGATTGCTGCCCTCGATGACCGAAACCCGGGAGTGTCCGAGGCCGCTGCTAACGCCCTGGGGAGGATTGGTGCACCGGCCGTGGAACCGCTGCTAACGGCATTCCTGGGTGAAAATTTATTCGTTCGAAATGCTGCAGACAGTGCTCTTAGCCGGGCAGGCTGGTGGCCCGGCAAGGATGCGAAGTCGGCAGCTTACCTGGCCGCAAAAGGGAACTGGGATGCGCTCGTGGCGATCGGGGAGCCGGCCGTGGAACCGCTGATCGGCGCCCTCCAGGACCAGAAGCACCAGGACGCCCGGGGGCGCCAGTCGGCAGCCATGGCGCTGGGGATGATCGGCGACCCGCGCGCCGTGGAACCGCTGCTGGCCGCGCTGTTAAAAGAAGATGTGCGCGAGACTGCTGCCGAGGCATTGGAGCGGATCGGCTGGAAACCCGGGGAGGATGAAGACGCCGCCGCCTACTGGCTGGCGAAGGGCGATTGGGAGAAGTGCACGGCGAACGGCGCCTCGGCCGTGAAAGCGCTGGCGGCTGCGCTGCTTGACAGCCAGCCCGCGAACCGCCTGCGCGCCGTAAAAGCGATAGTGCAGGTTGGCGGAGCGCCCACCGTGAAACCACTGATTACCGCGCTGAAAGACGCCGACAGGGACGTTCGCAGGTCTGCCGCCGGGGCGCTGGTGGCGCTTTACAAATCCGGGACTTTGAACGCCGGAGACCGGGCGTTGATCTTTGCTCAGAAAAGCGCCATCACCATGCACGAAGACCGCTATGAAGACACGGGGAGGTCGTCGGACTGCACATCGTACCATGTAGATTATGGCACTGGCGTTGCATTTCCGGATGCCTAGTGGAGGAAACCATGTCATTCTTGAACAATTTCCGCGGTCTCAACAAAGACCAGATTCGCAGGTTCAGCGATGTCGATGGGCTCATCGCTGCCCTGGGCCTGAAGAAAGCGCTTTTCCAATCCGACCGCGACCTGGCCGATGGGCGGGTCGCGGCTGCCCGCAGGCTGGGCGAGCTGAGGGACCGGCGCGCCCTGGAACCCCTGATCAGCGCCCTGAAGGATCCGTCCGCTGGCATGCGGGCGACCGCCGCCGAAGCCCTGGGCAGGATCGGCGATGGGAGCGCCGTGGAGGCGCTGGTAGCCCACATCCGCGATGAGAACCTGCGCGTGCGCGCGAGAACGTCCTCCGCGCTTGGGCAGCCCGGGGTAACTGGGATCAGTGCGTCAAGATTGGCGCTCCGGCTGTGAAGCCATTGACCGTGGCATTAAACGAATTTTCCTTCGGGAAAGATGAATTTGCCATGGCGCTGGGTCAGATAGATGATCCGGCTGTGAAGCCATTGATCGTGGCATGGAACGATCGTTACAACAGTTACTTCGGGAAAGAAGCAATTGCCAGGGCACTGGGTCAGATAGATGATCCGGCTGCCATGGAAGCGCTTCTTGCCTCGACAAAGTCCAGGCAAATCGTTGTTCGCCTTGCAGCTTTCAATGTCCTGGAGCAGACCGGCGACCCGCGTGCGGTTGACGCCATCATCGCAACTTTATCGGATGAAGATTACAAAATGCGCTCTGTCGCTGCCGAGGCATTGATACAAATCGGACTCCTGCCGTGGCGTCGTTGATTGCTGTACTCCAGGACGGCGATAACTACAAGCGCCAGGTACCCGCTGAGTGCCTGGGGCAGATCGGCGACCGTCGAGCCGTACAGCCGCTCGTAAGCGCTCTCAAAGATTCAGAGTACAGGGTGATGCAGGCCGCCGAAGCGGCGCTGGAAAGGATTAACTGGAGGCCCGGGAAAGACGAGGCAGGGGCTGCCTACTGGATCGCCAGGAAACAATGGCAGCGCTGCGTCGAGATCGGAACCCCTGCTGTGGACGCGCTCATCAGTGTTCTCAAGGAGGGAGATAACTTCGCTAAATACGAAGCAGCGGATGTCCTGGGGCAGATCGGCGACACTCGCGCCATCGACCTCTCATTACCGCGTTAAATGACCTCATTATAAGGTTCGCGATGCGTTGGTAAAAATTGGTGTTCCTGCCGTGGAATCACTCATCAGAGCGCTCCAGGATAGCCAACCCCCGGCGCGGCGCAGAGCCGCCAACGTACTTGGACAAATCGGCGATGCCCGCGCCGGTGAACCGCTGATCGCTGCCCTTAGGGATCAGATGGCTCTGTGCGCGTAGCCGCTGCCAGAGCCCTGGGAAACCTCGGCGATGCCCGCGCCGTTGACAGGCTTGTCGCCTCACTCGAGGATGCAAGCTCAAATGTACGTAAAGTTGCTGCAGACGCCCTGAGACAAATCGGTGATGGCCGCGTCGTGGGTCCTCTCATCGCTGCGCTCAAAGATCAAGACGAGGCTGTTCGCGGAGCTGTTATCGTTGCATTGGGGGACGCCAACGACGCCCGCGCTGTTGGGCCTCTCATCGCCAGCCTCACGGATCGAACCTTTAAGCTACGCACCTCGGCAAGTGAGGCCCTGGACGAGATCGGTTGGATACCAGGCGCGGACGCAGCCGGTGCAGCTTATTGGAGCGCAAAAAAGGAATGGGCAAAATGCGTCGAGATCGGTGGACCAGCCGTTAATCCCCTGATCGAATTACTCAGAGGATATGATAAACCAGTGCGTGAAGCCGCTGCAAAAACACTCGTCTGCATTTACCAAACTCAACCGCTCAGCGCAGAAATCAAGTCTGCGATCCTTGCTCAGAGTAGCACTATCGCCGAAAAGCACGCAGACCACTACACTAGCTCGGACTGTGGGGGTCACTATGACCAAGGGATCGGCGTCGCCTTTCCGTAGGCGTCAAAGGAAAACATTATGATTTTATTGCAACATATCACCGGCCTCGATGCCAGGAAGCTCAGAAAATCGAATAACGTTCACGAGCTCATCGCAGCCATGAGAACTCAAACGTTCCTTACTACAATCCGAATACACGCCAGCTGAAGGGCGCGAAGCCGCTGCCAGCGGCCTGGGAACGATCGGCGACCTGCAGAGCACGGCGCCATCGATCCCCGTCCTTCTGGATGCTGAAAGCGACGTGCGCAGTGCGGCTGCCGAAGCCCTGGGCGAGCTGGCCGACCGGCAGGCGGTCGAACCGCTGATCGACAACCGTTTAAATCGCCATTAAGCCAGATCGGCGATCCCCGCGCCGTGGAGCCTCTGCTGCAGGCGCTGCAGACGCCAGATGAGCGCGTGCCGATGCCGCTGCCAGCAACCCTGGCATGATCGCCGACATGCGGGCGCGGATCCCTTGATCGCCGCCTTCCAGGATCAGAAAGGATTTGTACGAAGAAAAGCAGCCGAAGCCCTGGACAGGCTTGGCTGGCAACCGGGAAGCGATGAGGCAGGTATTGACTATTGGATCGCCAGGGAAAATTGGACGAAGTGCATTGAGATCGGCGCCCCGGCAGTTCCGGCATTGATCGCGATCCCAAAGATCCATCTTTCTCGGCGAGTGAGGCTGTAGTAAGAGTCCTCGGTCAGATCGGCGATACGCGTGCCGTTGAACCGCTCATTCGTGAATTGCGCTCCGATTGGTTAACGAAAGCAGCAGCAGCCGAGAGTCTGGGTAAACTGGGTGACGCCCGAGCCATCGAGCCGCTCATCCCCTTGCTAAAGGACTCGAAATGGCCCGTTCGCAAGGCTGCGGCTGAATCCCTGGTCAGCCTGTTCCGAACCCAGGGACTGAGTGATAAAGCAAAAGCCCGGGTGCTGCAAATGAAAAGTACAGTCACGACCACGCATTTAGACCAGCGAGTATATGAGCGTGCTTCTTCGGACTGCAATATTCTCCACACAGACAGCGGGATCGCGGTCGAGCCGCTGCTGATACTTCTGGTGGGCGGTACCAGCGGGACGCCAGGCGGCGGCGCGGCCTTGTGCCACGTTACCAGTCGGGATCGCTGGATGAGCGCTTGAAGAGGCGCATCCTGGAGCAAAGGGAGCTGCTAATCACCGGCGCGCATACGAACGAGATGGAACTGAAGTGCAAAGAAAGCCTAAAAACACGAAGGCGGTCTTTACCCAGCTTCGTGTTTCAAGTTCTTACAACAATCCCAGCTCGCGGGCGCGGCAGGGCCGCCTGGGTGCGGTCGTCCACGCCCAGCTTGTCCAGGATGGAGGAGATGTAGTTCTTGACGGTGCCCTCGGCCAGGAAGAGCTGGCCAGCGATCTGCTTGTTGCTGGCGCCCTGAGCAAGCAGGCGCAGCACCTCCAGCTCGCGCTCGCTGAGGGGATCGGGCAGGCGCTCGGAGGGGGTCCCCCCGCCCGTGGGCGCCAGGCGGGTGAACTCGGCGAGCACCTTGCGGGCTACCGAGGGCTCGATGAGCGCCCCGCCAGCGGCCACGGTGCGAATTGCCTCCGCCAGCTCGCTTCCCGAGACGTCTTTCAATAAATAGCCCAGCGCCCCGGCGCGCAGCCCCTCGAAGACGCTCTGGTCGTCGTCGAAGGTGGTCAGGATGATGACGCGCCCCTTTGGCCAGCGGGAGAGCAGGCGGCGGGTGGCTTCGACGCCGTCGAGCCGCGGCATACGGATGTCCATCAGGACCACATCGGCCTGGTTCAGCTCATATTGCTCAAGGGCAGCCAGCCCGTCCTCGGCATCGGCGATCACCTGCAGGTCAGGCTCGAGCTCGAGCAGCGTGCGCAAGCCCTGCCGCATCAGCCTCTGGTCGTCGACGATGAGAATCTTAATCATGCTGCATTCCTCGGTAAGCGGATAGTCAACAGCGCCCCACCGCCGGGGGCGTTTTCGAGGCTGGCCGTGCCACCGAGGGCAGCGGCTCGCTCCTGCAGCCCGCGCAGGCCGAAACCGGAGTAGCTGCGGTCTTGTTCTTTAAGACCACCGTAGCTGTGGTCTCGCTCTTTGAGACCACAGCCATTATCCTGTAATTCCAGGCGTATCTCTTCCGGCGTGCAGAGCAGGCGCAGGCAGGCTTCACTTGCCTGGGCGTGGCGCTGGACGTTGGTGAGGCCTTCCTGGGCTGCCCGGTAGAGCGCCAGCCTCTGGGCGGGTGAGAGCGGGCAGGTCTCTTCCGGTAGCTCGAGCCGCACCTGCAGGCCGCTGGCGGATTGGAAGCGCTCGACCATGCGCTGCAGCGCCTGGGCCAGCTCCAGCTCGCTCTCCACCGGCTCGCGCAGCCTGCCGACCACCTGGCGCAGCTCTGCCAGCGCCTGGCGAATCTCCTGCCTCACCTCGCCGAGGATGGCGACAGCGCGCTCGCTCTGGCCGGGAAGCAGCCTTTGGGCGGCTTCGAGCTGCACCGAGGAGCTGGTCAGGCGGTGACCGAGGGTATCGTGCACCTCGCGGCTGAGGCGGTTGCGCTCCTCGACGACGGCCAGGGTTTCGGCCTGGCGGGCGTAGTCCTCGAGCTGGCGGTTCTTCTGCTGCAGCTCGCCCAGAAGCGCCGCCTGCCCTCCAGGAGCTCCTTCTGCCTGGCGACCAGGTAGGTTTGCTGCTGGTAGAGGCTCTCGCTCTGCATCCGGGCGAGCTGCGCCGCCCGCTGGGCGCTGGTGGTGATGGCAAAGAACAGGCAACCAGCAGCGTAGATGGCCGTCTCCAGGAATAAAAGCTGCCAGCCTCCGCCGCGCACGTTGAGGAATGCGATCACCAGGATAAAACCGGCAATCCAGGCAAAAACCCAGCGCAGGGGATAATAAAGGGCAACGTTGACGCTGAGCAGGAAGAAGAGCACCAGGAACGAGAAGGCGATGCCGGTGCGTAGGACCAGGTAGGCGATGATGGCGGCCTGCAAGCCGGCGAACAGGCCAGCTTTACGGCGAACGGCGGGGTCCTCCGAGACCTCCGGCAGGCTGAGCTGCAGAGCCACGAATGCGCCCAGCAGCAAGATGACCTGCCAGCGCAGGAGGATGCTGTCGATCTGCAGGACAGCACTGACAGCGGAGACGAAGACGGTCAGCAGGGCGGCGAGGTTGAGGAGCTTGAAGCGCATGTTTCGATTATCTCACGATTGAGGGCCGGGGAATTGAAATTCCCGGCTGAGTTCAAGAAAGTCCGCCGGACTCCAGGAGCCGGGGTGCTGAAGCTCCCGGCTCAGGACAAAAGAAAGTCCCTGCGGGACTCTTTGGAGTCCGCAGGACTTTTTTGAGTGCTGAGAAGCGGCTTCAGCCGCGCCGGTGCCTGACATAAGGGGAAATGAAGGCGCCCGGAGGAGGAGGTCCGGGCGCCTTCGATAAGAGGGGGTTAGCCTTCGATGGGGTTTGGGGTTACGGGTTCGGGCATCGCCGAGTCGTGTTTCTTTTCCAGGCGCTTCCAGATCACGAGTAGGATGGCGCCCAGGCCAGCCACGACGACCACGGCTTCGATAACGGCCCCGAGGTACGGGATCGCCATCAGCAAGCCCAGGGCCAGGGCACCGACCACCACCGGCCAGAAAACCTTCTCAGCCGTGGCGGGGTGCACCTTGCTGAAGAACCAGCGGCCACCCAGGTAGGCGACCATCGCCTGCGGCAGGTATCCGAGCATCAAGAAGAACAGGCCAACTGCCAAACCCAGGGCGGGCAGGACAATCCCGATGATGGCGCCCACCAGCTCGCCCAGGGTGAGGGCGCCAAGCAGGACAGCAACCAGGAAGATCACCCCAAGTAAGAGGAAGAAGGCCAGGGGGATGACGAAGACCCCGAGCAAGCCCATACCGAGGGAAGCCCACGGGCGTGTCTTGAGCTGTTCCGCAGGCCGGGTTATGAAAGCGGGCAGCAGCCAGGCAACCAGGGCGGTGACCAGCAGCAGGGCGATCAGGCGGCGCGTCTCCTTGAACAAGCTCCAGAGGGCGCTGGTTTCGTGCCTGCGCTGAGTGCTGAACTCCTGCTTGACCTGCTGATCGGCGGGGGGCAACTGGTGCTGCACGTCGGCGGTGACCGCGGAGGGCACGGCGACGGTCTGCGAGCTGGTATATTCCAGGCTGCCGGCGATCTCGGCTTCGCTGCCGAAGGTCAGGCCGGAGGGGACGGTGGGCATGGCAGGCATGTCGGGTCCAAACATGAAGTTGCGCATGGCCGGGGCATCGGAGGTATCGACGGAAAGCGTGGCATCGCCGCCGATCGTTCCTTCAAGCCGCAGCCGGTTGGCGCCGGCGAACCAGTCCTCGGCAACGCTGCCGGAGACCAATCCCTGGTAGGCGCCCAGGAAGAGGGTGCCGCCGAGTTGGGAGCCGGGCTCGCTTTCGACGCTGGCGCCGGCGCTGAAGACGTCGTCGGCAACATTCGCTTTACTTCCGAGGGTGACCACGGCGCCGGCAACGAAGAGATCGTCGCCGATCTCGCCGTTGACGATGATTTCGCGTCCGGCTGCCCACAGGTCGCCGGTGATCTTGCCAGTGACGGTGACCTTCGAGCCCGCGGCCATCACGTCGCCGTTGACTGTACCTTCGATGAGGATTTCGTCCGCGCCGAGGTAGAGGTCGTCGTTAATGACCTCGTCCGCCCCGATGACGATGCGCTCTTCTGAGCGGCCGTCGAAGGCGTAGGCGGCGGGGGCGAAGGCCAGGGCGGCGAAGAGGGCAACGATCACCGCCAGGCTGAGGATAGAAAAGACTTTCATTTTTGCATTCATTGGGAATCTCCTTTTGTAGAATGACCTGAGTTTACCGGGGAGAGGTCACGAGGGGTAGTGCCGGAGGTCATGAGGAGGGTCATATGACTTTTTATGATATAATAGGTCTAATTTATCATCTATCGCCCCTTTTCGAAAGGAGTTCACCCATGCCTGAAAAAATCGAAACACTCATCATCGGCGGCGGGCAAGCAGGCCTCTCGCTCAGCTATTACCTCACCCAAGCCGGGCGCGAGCACGTCGTCCTCGAAAAGGCCGCCCACCCCGCCGACGCCTGGCGCAGCCGGCGCTGGGATTCGTTCACCCTGGTGACGCCTAACTGGACGTTCAAGCTCCCCGGGGCGGAATACGCTGGTCCCGATCCCAGCGGCTTCATGCCGAAGGACGAGATCGTGCGCCGCTTCGACGATTACGCCCTGTCCAACCGCCTGCCGGTGCAGTACTCGACCGAAGTCACCCGCGTCGAGCCGCTGCTGGAGCACGGCGGCTACCGCCTGCACGCGCAAAACGGCTCCACAACACAGAAGACCATCCAGGCCAAGAACGTAGTGATCGCCACCGGGCTCTTCCAAAAGGTGAAAATCCCAGCGTTTGCCAGGGATATCCCGCTGGACATCACCCAGATCACGTCTGACCAGTACCGCAGCTCGCAGTCGCTGCCCCCTGGGGCGGTGCTGGTGATCGGCTCGGGCCAGTCCGGCAGCCAGATCGCCGAGGAGCTGCACCAGGCCGGGCGCAAGGTGTTCCTGTCCACCAGCTCCGCCGGGCGCGTGCCCAGGCGCTACCGCGGCAGCGACGGCTACGACTGGCTGGTGCGCACCGGCTTTTTCGACCGCACCCCAGAGGCGCTGAACTCGCCCAGGGAGCGCTTCTTCGCCGCCCCGCACCTCACGGGCAAGGCAGGCGGGCACGACATCAACCTGCACCAGTTCTACCGCGACGGCATCGTCCTGCTTGGGCACGTCACCGGCTACGACCAGGGCAAGCTGGGGTTTTCGCCGGACCTGACAGAGAACCTGGTGCGCTCGGACCGCTTCGCCGCCGGCGCCCTGCGCCAGATCGACGCCTACATCCAAAGAGAGGGTCTGGACGCCCCACCAGAAGAGGTGAAGGTCCTCGATGACGGCTACCGCGCCCCGGCGATCCTCTCGCTGGACCTGGTCTCCGAGGGCGTCGGCGTCATCGTCTGGGCGACCGGCTATGCGAGCGATTTCAGCCTGGTGAAGCTGCCGGTGCTGGATACGTACCGGTACCCGAACACGAAGCGCGGCGTGACCGCCTTCCCGGGGCTGTATTTCATCGGCATGAGCTGGATGGATAAGTTTAAGAGCGGCTTTTTGATGGGCGTCGGCGAGTCCGCGCAGTACCTGGCTGAGGTAATTACCGAAGAAAAGATTTGAAACACGAAGAACACAAAGGGCCGACAAACAACGTCGGAGCGCCAAGGAGCGCCAAGTTTTATTTATATTAAACCTTAGCGCTCCTTTGTGAATCCTTGGTGCCCTTCGTGTTTTAAGGTCTTACGCTTTTGCCACCACGTTCATCTCGGGTATCAGAATATACGGCATGCATAGCTCGTTATAGACCCAGAGCTGCTCGCGGCTGACGGCGGTAACGTCCTTGAGCACGCTGTAGACGTTGTCGGCGATGGAGGCATCCTTGACCCGGCCGACGATCTCGCCCTTCTCGATCTTGAAGGCCAGCGCTAGCGGGTTCGAGAAGGCGCCCGAGATGATATTGCCCTGCCCCAGCCCTAGTACGTCCTCCACCAGCAGACCTTCGTCGATGCCGGCGATGATGTCCGCCAGCGGCGTCTCGCCAGCCCCGATGACCAGGTTGGTCGGCGAGGGATAGGGCTGGCTGAACAGGCCGCGCCCGCCGTTGCCGGTGGACTCGACGCCGGACATGGCGGCGGTCTTCAAGTCGTAGAGGAAGCCGTTCAAGACACCGCCCTCCACCAGCGCCGTGCGGCGGTGAGGCACGCCCTCGTCGTCGTAGGGTGCGCTGCCGAAGCGGCCGTCGAGGGTGGCGTCGTCGACGACGGTGATCTTCTCGTCGAAGAGCTTCTCACCGGTCTTGCCTTTCAAGGGCGAGATGCCGGTGTAGACGTTCTTGCCGTTCAGGCCTTCCAGCAGGGGCAGCCCGAGCACCAGCGAGCCGGTGGGCGAGAAGAGCACGGGCATCTTGCCGGAACGAATCGTGGTCAGGGTGCGCGCCTTGACGAGCTGGTCAACCAGGCGGCGAGCAAAAGCCATGTAGTCGTCGTCCCAGGCGGTGGTTCCGAAGGACTGGTAAACGATGAGCACGTCGTCGCCCTCGATGCGGTCGATCTCCATCCCGATCGACAGCGGCGAGCGGGTGCTGACCGCCTCGGCGCCGGCATGGTTGCGGACGGTGGTGTGGTCGACGCCGCGCTGGAGCTGGATGTTGACGCGGGCCTCCGGCTCGGTTGTGAGCACCAGGTCAAGGATTTCGTAGCCGATCTGCACCAGGCGCGGGATTGGGAACCCGGCGATCTGCGGGTCGTAGGTCTTGACAGCCGGGGCGGGCAAAGCTGGCGGGAAGTGAATGGGCACCTCGTCGCCGTAGGAGGCCGACTCGAGGACGACCGCCGCCAGCCGGTCCAGGTTTTCCAGGTCGCTGGAGGCGGCAAAGCCCAGGCGCCCGTTGCGGACGGCGCGCACGGCAACACCCTTGGTCTCCTCGACCTTGCTGCTTTTTAGTTTATTGGCCTCGAATTCGACGAGGGTGGATTCGCGGCTGAGCTCGGCGATCTCGACCTGCTCGGCCAGGGGTTTGAGTTGCTTAAAAAGGTCCATGGGGTCTCCTCTCATCCGGCTTTCTCGCCGCCGATGACGACGTTCTGGATGCGGATGTGCGGCGAGCCGAAGGACACGGGCAGGGGGTACTGGCTGCCCTTGCCGCAGCCGCCGGCGCCGTTGATCCATTTGAAATCATTGCCCACCGCGTCGATGTTCATCAGCGTGCTGAACAGATTGCCGGCCAGGATGACGTCCTTGACCATCTCGGCGATCTGCCCGTCGCGGATCATGTGGGCGTAGCCCGAGCTGAAGGAGAAATTCTCCAGGGCGGTCTGCCCGCCGTAGGCGTCGCAGGCGTAGATGCCCAGCTTGATGTCCTTGATCAGGTCCTCGAAGGGCAGCGTCCCGTTGGCGATGGCGGTGTTGGTCATGCGCACGATGGGGGCGTGGCGGTAGCTGAGGGCGCGGGCGCTGCCGGAGGGGGCTTCGCCCATCTTGGCGGCGGTCTCGCGGGAGTGCAGCCTGCCGACCAGGATGCCGTCCTTGATCAGGTCGTTGCGGCGCGAGGGAACTCCCTCGTCGTCGTACTTGTGGGTGCCGCGCAGGCCGGAAAGGGTGCCGTCGTCGAAGACCTGCAGGAAATCCTGCCCGAAGCGCCTGCCGAGGACCATCATCTCCTTCGCCTTGGGGTTTTCGTAGACGAAGTCCGATTCAGAGAGGTGTCCAAAGGCCTCGTGGATGAAGACCCCGGCCAGGGTCTGGTCGATGACGACCGGGTACTGGCCGCCGACCACGCTTTTCGCCTCGAGCAGGTCCAGCGAGCGTTGGGCCACCCGGCGCACCAGCTCATCCCGGTCCAGGGCGTGCTCGAAGCCGAAAGGACCGGAGAAGGACTTCGTGGGCGGACTGGACGTTGTCGCCATCGCGAGTGATCGAGACACTGACCACAGCGACGGAAGGCCGCTCCTCTTCGATGTAGCTGCCCTCGGAGGAGGCAAAAACGACGTGGCTGAAGGCGTCGGCGTAGGCGGAGTTGGTGTCGATGATCTTGCCGCTGTAGCCCAGGAGGATCTGGTTGTAGCCCTCCGCCAGGGCTTTCTTCTCGGCCATGGAGACGTCGCGGAAATCGCGTTCCATGGGCAGGCTGATGAGTTCCTGGGCGGCGGGGATGGGCGCCAGCTCGATGGGCTCCTCAGCCTGGCCGACCCGGGCGCACTCGTAGGCCTGCTCGACGCGGTGGGGCAGGTCGGAGAGGTCGTTGAAGGTGACCACGCCCCAGCCGTTCTTGCGCACCAGGCAGCGCACGATCCCGCCCTTGTCGATGGTGGCGCTGGCGGTCTCCAGGTCCTTGCCGCGGTAAACGACGCGGGTGCTTTCTTTCTCTTCGAGGCGGATTTCGGTGTAATCTGCCTTGCTGTGCTGGATGGCGTCTTCGATTCGGTCTCGCATAAGGTTTCTCCTTTTTTTATGCAGTACGAAACTCCGTTTCGTACTGCATAAAATGCAAAATTTATGACAAAGTTTTAAAGTATTGGATCAAACGGTCGACGGCGGCATGCGGGCGGGGGTCGACGTGCTGCGGAAGCTGGTCGTAGATGGCGTAGACCCGCTGCCAGTAGCGCTGGCGCAGGGCGGTGTAATCGGGGGACTCGCCGGAGAATCTCGCGGAAGAAGCGGGCAAAGAAGAGCAGCTCCTGGCGGTAGGCCTCGGGCGAGGGGTGGACGTGGAAGGGCGGATCAGGGCGGTCGACCAGCGAGTCCAGGAGGTCCTCCAGCTCGCGCATCTTCTGGTGGTACTCCCGGCGGGGCAGCTCGATCTGGTGGTAGTTGCCCCAGTCGCGGATGACCTCAAAATAAACCAGGTAGGGGACGACCTTGCGCCCCTCAGGACCGAAGAGGCCCTCGTAAAAATCGCCTGCCAGGCGGTCGGGGTCGGCGCCGGGGTCGAGGAAGGACCTGGCGGCCTCGTAGAGCGAAAGCTGGTTGAGCAGCGGCGTCATCGTGAAGCAGATGCCGCCGCGGTAAACGCCCAGCTCGAGCTCCTGCCGGCGGTGGTTGAAGAGGCGGTTGAAGCGGTAGTGGGGGACGACGTTGTTCTCACCCTCGGTCAGGCTGAAGTCCCAAGTCTGGACAGAGCGGGTTTTAGCGATCTCAAGGACCCAGGGACGGGCGTCCATCTCACCTCCGGGGTTGCCGTCGCTGTCGAAGCCCAGGTTGATGCCAACTGATGTCTTCGGCGGGAAATCGGGCAGGCGCTTTACCAGGTGCGCCATGCTCTCCCGGGCGCGCTGAGGGTCGAAGTCCCAGGCGGTGTGCTGGTATTCGGGGATGAATTCGCCCTTCCAGCCGGGAGGCCCCTGCAGGTTGCCCCAGCCGAAGAAAGGCGGTCCCCAGGTGTTGAACTCGACCTCGGCATCCGGCAGGTTCTTCACGATCAAGTGGGCAATCTCGATGGATTTGTCGATGTAGGTGAGGGCAGTACAGCCGTTGAGCGAGCAGGCGCCGGGGTCTCCGGGGAAAATGCCGGCGATGTCGAGCTCGGGCAGCGCCCGCGTCCAGGCGTCCCAAAGGAAACGGATTTCCTGCCACTCGTCCGGCAGGTTCGGGCAGAGGGTGTGCCAGGCTTCACCGCTGGTGGCCAGGCCGCAGATCATCTCCACCTGCAGGCCGCGGCGGTGGGCGTGATTGGCAATCACCCTGACCTGGCGGGCGAACTCAACCCCGGAGGGCTCTTCCAGCCCCTGGCGGGAGAAAGGACGCGGCTCGAGCCAGAACTCGAAAACGTTGAAGCCGAAATCGGCGATACTGTCGACCAGGCTGACCCATGCGGCGTCGCTCCAGCGATAGGGCAGCCCGAGGTGGAGCATGTTGGGATTGTAGGCGTTGAGCAGGTGCCCGGCGAAGTTGTTGTAGTAGATGCGGCGCGAGCCGAATACCTGGGAAGTAGTGGAATTCATCGATGTCTCATTTCTTGAATATCTGCGTGCCCTCGATCTCGAGGTAGAGGGCGGCCAGCGAGAGGTTGAGGTCCTGGATGAAGAGCAGGAGCGAGGCGATGAGCGAGCCCATGCCGAGGACGAAGAGGGCTCCGATCAGCCAGGCGCTATCCCAGCCGAGGACGGCGGTGAGGAAGAGGATGACGATGAGGATGGCGGCGCAGAGGGCGCTGGCGGCGGTGAGGATGATCGACAGGCGGATGATGCGCGCCCGCCTCCAGAGCACAGCGAGTTGGGCGACCTTGCCCTCGCGCTGGGGTCCGTCGAGGCCGGCGACCTGGCCAGAGATGATGCGTGCCCGGTCGATGACACGCCCCAGGCGGTTGGTCATGGTCAGGAGCAGCAAGCCGACGCCGGAGATGAGGACGATCGGGCCAATGGCAGTTTGCAGGAGGGGGACAAGCTCAGATACAGAGGGAATCATGCTGAAATTGTACTATAATCACTGGCGTGTTTTTAGACAAACCAGGAAAGGAGCGCTACTTATAAGCCCAGGATTTACAACTGTTTGTCTTGCAATTTAAACCACTTCCCCATTTTGCATCATTTATAAGGAGAAATTTCGTGAATATCGTAGGTTCCATTTTCGACATTGTTATTTTAACCCTCATCTCCGCCCTGGTCATCTGGATCGTCGGGAAGTTGGGCCTGGGCATCACCGTCAGCGGTTTCGGCGCGGCTTTCATAGCGGCCATTGCTATTGCCGTGATCAGCTGGATCATCACCTGGCTGCTTAACGTGCTGGGAATTACAACCGGCGGCGGTTGGTTGGGAGCCATCATCAACCTGATCATCTCCGCAGTTGTCATCATTCTGGCGGGGCGCTGGGTGAAAGGCCTGGCGGTTAAGGGTTTCCTTGGAGCGATTGTGGCAGCCATTGCCATTGCAGTCGTGTCCTGGTTAATTGTCAGCCTGCTGATGTAGTATTTCGAAGCCACGCAGGCGCGGGTCAGCCTCGTGCCTGCGTGTTTTTTCCGGCAATTATTCTTTCATTTCCAGGAATTTATCATGCCCCCTTCTCAAGCCAGCCTGTGCCTGGGCATCGACACCGGCGGGACGTACACGGACGGCGTCCTGCTCAACCCGCAAACCCGGCAGGTCGTCCAGACTACCAAGGTGCTGACCACGCACCACGACTTAAAGATCTGCATCGCCGAAGTTCTCGACCGGCTGGTGAAAGACGGAATCCAACTTTCCTTCGTCTCGCTTTCGACGACGCTGGCAACCAACGCAATCGCCGAGGGCAAGCGCCGGCCGGTGGGGCTGCTGCTGCTGGGCTATGACCCGGAGCTGGTGGACAAGTTCAAGTTCCAGGAGCAGTTCGGCACAAAGCACTATCACTTCATCGAAGGGCGCCACGGGCTGGATGGTCGCGAGGAGGTCCCGCTGGACGAGGCCGCCCTGCAGGAGGCCGTGCACGAAAGCCAACACAAGGTGGACGCCTTTGCCGTGACCGCCTACGCCGGGCCGCGCAACGCCAGCCACGAACAGCAGGCAGCGGAGCTGGCGACGGCGCTCAGCGGGCTGCCGGCCATCCAGGCGCACCACCTCTCGAGCGAGCTGGACTCGATCCGCCGGGCGACGACCGCCAGCCTGAACGCATCGCTGCTTTCGAACCTGCAGGAATTCCTGGAGGCGGTGGAGCAGATGCTGGCGCAGCGCGGGGTGCAGGCGCCGCTGCTGATCGTGCGCGGCGACGGCTCGATCGTCAAAGCCGATTTCGCGCGCGCCCGCCCGGTGGAGATCATCCACTCCGGCCCGGCCACCAGCACCATCGGCGGGCAGTTCCTGGCGGGGGTGGACTCGGCCCTGGTGATCGACGTCGGCGGCACCACCACCGACATCGCCCTGGTCAGCCAGGGCAGGTCGCAGGTGCTGGAGAAATCGGCGACGGTGGGCCCTTACCGCACCTGCGTCAAGACCATTGAGACGCGCTCCTTCGGCCTGGGCGGCGACAGTCGCATCCACTTCGACCGCTGGGGCAGGCTGTCGCTCGGTCCCGAGCGGGTGCTGCCGCTGGCGCATTTCTGCGCCGAATTCCCGGAATTGAAGCCGGAGCTGAGCGCCTGGATCAAGGAAAAAGTTACCCTGCATTACACAGACGAGTTGGAATACTGGATCCTGCGGCGCGAACCGCGGCGCCCCTTCAGCGACGAACGCACGCAGCGGGCGATTGAGATCCTGAAGCAGGGGCCCATGCAGTTAAGGAAGCTCCTGAAAGCCGTACGAGCCAACTCGCCGGTGCTGCTGGACGTCAACGAGCTGATCAACCAGGAGGTCATCGAGCGCACCGGGCTGACGCCGACGGACATCCTGCACGTTACCGGGGAGTACGCCCCCTGGGACGCCGGGATCGCCCGCCTGGCGCTGGAGGCGGTCGCCCGCAACTGGGAAGACGACCCCCGGATCGAAGGCTTGATCGCCCGGATTCAAGACACCATCACCCAGCGCATCGTCGCCGAGACGATCCAGTTCCTCAGCCAGCGCCGCCTCTCCGAGCCCGCTTACCAGTTCAGCCAGAGCGCCCTTGACCGCTGGTTGTTCGAAGAGAACCTGGAGCCAAAGAACGATTTCCTGGGCTGTAAAATCTACTTGAAGGTGCCGGTCGTGGGCATTGGGGCGCCGGCGCGGGCGCTGCTGCCGCCGGTGGCCAAAGCCCTGGGCACGTCGATCATCCTTCCTGAGCATTTCGCGGTGGCGAACGCCGTGGGCACGGTAGTGGGCTCGGTGCTGGTGCGGCAGGAAGCGGACGTCTTCCCGGCGACCGAGGGCGCCTTCATCACCGGCTATTTCGCCCGGGCTGGGGGGGCGCAGCCAAAGTTTAAGCTGCACCACGAAGCCATGGAGTACGCCCGCCAGACCCTGCGCCGGCTGGTGGAGGCAGAAGCCGTGGCCGCCGGGGCGGAGGCAAGCGTGATCGACATCCAGGAAAGCGAGAACGTACAGGGGATGGTGCATCTCAGCGCCTGGGCGGTGGGAAAACCAGGAATTAACGGGAAGGGAGGGGCCCGGTGACAACGCAGAGCGTTGTCACAAGAGTAAACCAACATCTCACTCATCCTTGCCATTTAGAATAATTCCCAATATAATCTCTCCCACCCTGGTTCCCATTGAAGACATGCCAGTGGAACCGCCTGATCTGCCAGTTCATCGATAGAACGTAGAGGAAGTATGGCCCGTTATATCCTGGGGCGCTTGCTTGGCTTGATCGGTACGCTTATCATGGTTTCCATCATCACCTTCTCGTTGATGCATGCGGTCCCCGGAGGGCCCTTTGACGAGGAGAAGCAGCCCCTGCCCCCCGCAGCCAAAGCCAACATCATGCGCAAGTACGGCCTGGACCAGCCGCTGCCTGTCCAGTATTTCCGCTACATGTGGAACGCCTTGCACTTCGATTTTGGCATCCCCTACCAAAGCCCAACCGAAACGGTGACCGGGCTGATCGGCCGGGTCTGGCCGCCGACCTTGCAACTGGCGGTCGTGGTGATCGTCTTCTCCTACAGCACGGGCATGCTCCTGGGCACCCTGGCGGCGAAACACCAAAACTCAACACTCGACCGCATTGTGACGGTGCTGTCTGTGATGAATGTTGCCGTGCCCAACTTTGTCTTTGCCATCTGGCTGATACTGATTTTCAGCGTGACCCTGGGCTGGCTACCCACCGGCGGTTGGGGTAAGCCGGTCCATTTCATCTTGCCGGTGATCGTTTATTCCCTGCCGCCGATCGGCTGGGTCGCCCGCTATACGCGCGTGAATATGCTGGAAGCCATGCACGCCGATTATGTGCGCACGGCGCGCGCCAAGGGCATCAAAGAAAAGACGATCACCTCGCGGCACGTGCTCAAGAACGCCCTGATCCCCCTGGTCACCATCCTGGGCCCCGAGATCCCGAACATCGCCACGGGCTCGATATTCATCGAAGCCGCCTTCCGCATCCCCGGGTTGGGCCAATATTTCGTCACCAGCACGTTTACCCGCGATTATCCGCTGATCATGGCGACCATGCTCCTGGCTGCCGTGCTCTGGGGCGTCACCTACCTCATCACCGATATCCTCTACACTGCCATTGACCCGCGCGTGCGCCTGACCGGGCGGAGAGAAGTATGAACGTTCCCCCTCCGTTTTCAGCCGAGCAGGTTTTGAGCACCAAGAAGCGCACCATGTGGAGCGACGCTGTCCGTTCCTTTACCAAGAACAAGCTGGCCATTATCGGACTGGTCATCGTGGTGATCTTCATCCTGATGGCCATCTTCGCGGATGTGATTGCCCCTGCACCTTATTACCGCTCGGTCCTGACAGAGACCCTCGATTTTCCAACAGGGAGGCACTGGATGGGCACCGACGCCATCGGGCGCGACTTGCTCAGCCGCATCATTTACGGGGCACGCACCTCGCTGGTCGTGGGATTCTCCGTCCAATTCATCGCCTTTGGCATCGGCCTGCCGCTGGGGGCAGCGGCGGGGCTGCGAGGCGGCTGGATCGATTTTTTCGTCGTCCGCCTGCTGGAAGTGATGACGGCTTTCCCCAATTTTCTCTTCGCCATTTTCCTGATGAGCATCCTGGGCAACGGGCTGGGCAATGTCATTCTCGCCATCGGCCTGACAAGCTGGATCGGAGTCTGCCGCCTGACCCGCGGGCAGTTCCTGGCACTGCGCGAGCGTGAGTTTGTGGTCTCAGCGCGCTCGTATGGCGCAGGTGATAAGCGCATCGTCCTTCGCCACCTCCTGCCGCATGCACTGCCATCCCTACTCATCATGCTGGCCCTGGGCATCCCTGCCGCCATCTTTGCCGAAGCCGGCCTGAGTTTCCTGGGTGTTGGCATCAACGACCCCATCCCCAGCTGGGGTAAGATGGTCAGCGAAAGCCTGGGTTATCTCCGCGTTTATTGGTACATGGGAATTTTCCCTACCCTGACAATTGCCCTGGCAATGTTTGGGTTCAATTTCCTCGGCGACGGGCTGCGCGATGCCCTGGACCCGACGATGCATAGCCAGTAGTCTATCTCAGGCTGGGCTGAAAATAATCTGCGCCCGGTCACAGAAAGGAGAAACATGCAAGGCTAAAATATTCAAGGGATTTCCCCACGGCTCCAGCCAGGCCAGAATCCATCAACCCACGATTCAGTTTGTTAGGAGGTACGAGAAATGTCACAAAGGAGAATTCTCTCCCTGTCAAGCCTGATCATTATATTGGCTTTACTGTTATCGGCCTGCGGCGCAGCTACCGAAGCCGCGCCCAAACCGACTTCAACGCCGCTGCCGGTTCCGCCGACCTACACGCCAATCCCCGAAGAAGTCGCGACCGAAGAGGTCGTCGAAGAGGTCACCGAGGAGCCTGTTGCCACGGAAGAACCCGTAGCCGAAGCCATCGTCAACGCCTGGGGGGTAACCCTGCCCGAGGACGCTGCTCCGCTGGACCAGCAGTTCATCCGCATCTTCGGCTCTAACGTCGGTGATACGCCCGATTTTGCCGTAGGCGTTTACAAACGACCGAGCTCCTACATGTCGATCCTGAGCACCCCCCTGGTGCGCCTGGACAAGAACTTCGACATCCTCCCCGGCGGCGCCCTGAGCTGGGAGCCTTCTGAGGATGGCAAGACCTGGACCTTCCACCTGAACCCAGCGCTCACCTGGAGCGACCAGAGCCCCGTGACGGCCGACGACGTGGTATTCACCATGCAGTACATGGCTGACCCTGTCCACGCCTGGGACTTTGCCTGGTTCTGGAGCGACCTCGTCAACTTCGATGAGTGCGTCGCCGGCACCGTCCCGCTGGAAGAGCTTGGTGTGAAGAAGGTCGACGATTACACGGTCACCTTCACGACGGAAGACAAGTCACCTTACTTCCCCTCGAAGGCGCTGTATGTTCGCCCCCTGAGCAAGAAAGCGTACGATGCGAACGGCGAGTATTACAACAGCACGCCCGAGACCAGCGTATCTTCATCCCCGTGGATCCTGACCGAATGGACCAAGGGCAAGCGCGTGGTCTTCAGCCCGAACACGAACTACACCGGCGATCTCAAGCCCTTCATCGAGAAGCTGGTCATCGAGCTCACCGGCGACTATTCGATGTCCTTCAGCGCTTACCAGGCGAATGAAATCGACTGGACTGAAACCTTCACCCCGGCAGAGGTCGACCTGGTCTCGGCGGATGCTCAGCTCAACTCTGAGTATCACCCCGGATACGGCGATTTCCGCACCTACTACCTGGGCTACAACACCTACGCCCCGCCCTTTGACAACATCCTGGTCCGCCAGGCTTTTGCCAAGGCCATCGACCGCGACAGCATCATCGCCAACGTCGTTGGGCGCCAGGGCATGGCGGCCTACTCCTTCCTGATGCCCGGATTCCCCGCGGCTGACGCAGAAGCCTACAAGGCACTGGACGTCAACAAGTTTGACGTCGCCGCGGCCAAGCAATTGCTCGCAGACGCCGGCTACCCCGAAGGCCAGGGCTTCCCCAAGCTGGAGCTGTGGCTGCGCAATGAAGGCGACTTCAACCAGTCCGTAGCCAACGCCATCGCGGCCATGCTCACCGAAAACCTGGGCATCCAGGTCGAAGTCTCGAACAAAGAGAACAAGCTGTTCATGGATACGCTCAACGCCCATGAGCTGCCGTTCTACTTCCTGTCCTACGGCTTTGACTACCTGGATCCCTCGAACATGCTCGGTATCTGGACCTCGAACGGTCGCCATGCCTGGAAGGTCGACCAATTTGACACGCTGGTGCGTGAAGCCTCCGCCCTGACCGGCGACGATGCCACCCGCACCCAGATGTTCAAGGACGCCGAGAAGATCCTGGTGGAAGACGTAGGCGCAATCTTCATCTACCACGCCACACCCGGCAACATGTACAAGCCTTACATGGTCGGCTCAGAGTTGGAGCCGGATCGCGTCGGCCTGGCTGCCTGGCACTGGCCTGGGTTGGAAGACATCGGCATGCTGTTCCCCACCCTGTATATCTCGAAGGAAGTGGAGAATTACGACCGCAAGCCGATTGAGTAACCTGTCTGTGGTCTAGACAGAAAATCATTCTATCGATATGGGGCTGTCCAATCCAATGGACAGCCCCATAACAGAGGCCCGATAACCAGGAATGCTAAACCACCTGCTCGACGTCCAAGGACTTGAAACACAGTTTTACACCCCCGATGGGATCACGTATGCGGTCAACGGGGTGTCTTTCAGCATGGACGAACACGAGACGGTTGGGCTGGTGGGAGAGAGCGGTTGCGGAAAAAGCGTGACCATGCTCTCTGTCATGGGTCTTGTGCCCAGCCCGCCGGGTAAAATTGCCGGGTCGGCGCTGTTCAACGGGCGCGACCTGTTGAAAATGAACAATGAAGAACTGCGCAAAATCCGCGGCGCGCAGATCAGCATCGTTTTTCAAGACCCGATGACCGCATTCAATCCCATCCTGACCATCGGGCGCCAGATCACCGAGACGCTGGAGACCCACCTGGGCATGACTCAGGAAGGCGCTCGCACTCGCGCCGCCGAGCTGCTCGACCTGGTGGGCATCCCCAACGCCAGGGACCGCCTGGGCGATTACCCCCACCAGTTTTCTGGCGGCATGCGCCAGCGCGCCATGATTGCCATGGCGCTGGCGTGCAACCCCAAGCTGCTCATCGCCGATGAGCCGACCACCGCCCTGGATGTCACCATCCAGGCGCAGATCGTCGACCTGGTCAAACACCTGCGCAGCGAGTACGGTATGGCGATCATGTGGATCACCCACGACCTGGGGATCATCGCCGGGCTGGCAGAGCGAGTGATCGTCATGTACGGCGGTTATTTCATCGAAGAAGCCCCGGTAAAAGAGCTATACGCACACCCCCAGCATCCCTACACGCTGGGACTGCTGGACAGCCTGCCGCGCCTGGATTTGGACAGGCGTAAAAAATTGTTCTCCATCGAGGGCATGCCGCCGGTGCTGCGCGCAATCCCCTCTTACTGCCCATTCGCCCCGCGCTGCCATTTCGTGAAGGAGCGCTGCCAGGTCGAAAACCCACCCTTGAAAGAAGTCGCCGAGGGGGCGGGACGTGCCCCCGGACACCGCGTGGCTTGCTGGGTGGACCCCGCCACAGGAGCGTTACGGTAATGACGGAAGGTACGGATATCCTCCTGCACGTGCAGGACCTGGTCAAGCACTTTCCCGTTCACTCGGATGCGCTCTTCCAGCGCCAGAAAAACGTGGTTCACGCCGTCGACGGGATTTCATTTGACCTGGTGCGCGGCGAAACCCTGGGGCTGGTGGGCGAGTCGGGCTGCGGAAAATCCACCACCGGCCGCACCATCCTGCAGCTCTACCGCCCGACCTCGGGCTCGGTCGTCTTCGATGGCATTGACCTGGTGCGCCTGACCCCCGAGCAGCTTGCAGCCGGTGCGCCGCCGGATGCAGATGATCTTCCAGGACCCCTACTCCAGCCTGAACCCGCGCCTGACCGTTGGCGAGATCATCAGCGACCCCCTGCTCGTCTACCAGGAGGCGCGTACCAAGAAAGATGTTGAGGCGCGCGTGGCGGAATTGCTGGACCTGGTACGCCTCAACCCATCTTACATCAACCGTTATCCCCACGAGTTTTCCGGCGGGCAAAGGCAGCGCATCGGCATCGCCCGCTCGCTGGCATTGCAGCCCGAGCTTGTCGTGTGCGACGAGCCAATCTCTGCCCTGGACGTGTCGATCCAGGCGCAGGTGGTCAACCTTCTGATCGAGCTGCAAGACAAATTCAACCTGACCTATTTATTTATCGCCCATGACCTGTCGATGGTGCGCCATGTCTGCAGCCGGGTGGCGGTGATGTACCTGGGCGTGATCGTCGAGGTTGCCGACCGCAGCGAGTTCTACCACCAGCCGCTGCATCCTTACACCAAGGCTCTTATCTCAGCAGTCACCATCCCCGACCCGCTGGTCGAGGAAAAACGCCAGCGCATCATCCTGAAGGGTGAGATCCCCTCCCCGATCAACCCGCCCTCCGGATGCCGCTTCCACACCCGCTGCCCGATTGCCGTGGCGCGCTGCTCGCAGGAAGTCCCCGAAATGCGCGAGCTACGACCCAGGCATTTTGTGGCCTGCCACCTGGCAGAATAGCTACTTCACCCACGACCAGTCAAAAACATCGGTGACGGCACGGGTCACATCCCAGCCGGGGTTCCTGCCATTATCGCCGTTGGCCATCCAGGCTCAGGCCGCGTCCTGTGTCGATTTCACCAAGCAGCAGGCTGTGAAAGCCTTCGTTCCAGCCCGGGTGCCCAAATACATACCCGGTCGCTGATTTAGTGAGTACCGTTATACCTGTTATAATTTTTAAACAATCAGGGACTCTGATCGATGGAGGTGCCGTATGCAGATCACAAAGGCCGAAGTCACACCCGTGGAGCTGAAATTACGGCAACCTGTCCGAATGGCTGGGCTGCCGGTAATCAACCATATCACGGCCATATTTGTGCGCCTCGAAACCCGCCAGGGACAAAGTGCCTGGGGCTGCACAATTGCCAATCCAGATCTGACCGGTGAGAAGCCGGGGGATGTCATCCAGGCTTGTAGGGAGTGTGCGATTCTCGTTCCCGACTTACATCCTTTCAACATCGAATTTTCTTTGGATGAACTGGCTTCACGAGCAAAAACATCTCCATCCGCTATGTGCGCCTTCGACCTGGCATTTCATGACTTGTTGAGCCTGGCAGCCGGAATGCCCCTATACCGCATCCTGGGAGGATACCGCAACCGTATCCAGACTTCGGTAACCATCCCGATCGCGCCGGTCCATGAGAATGTAAAGACGGCGAGCGAACGCGCCAACCAGGGATTTCGCATGCTGAAGATCAAAGGTGGGCTCGATCCCGAGGAAGATGTCCGGCGGGTGCAGGCGATCCACAGGGCACTGCCCAACCACATCCTGCGCCTGGACGCGGATGGTGGATATTCCGTCCAACAGGCGTTGGATGTTGCCCGCGCCCTGGAGAACACGCTCGAGATGCTGGAACAGCCAACAACCGCTGAAGATTTGACCGGATTGCGCCGGGTGAAAGAGATGAGCCCGATCCCGATCCTGGCCGATCAGAGCCTGACAGGGCCTGCGTCAGCGCTTAAGCTTGTCGCTGACCGCATGGTCGATGGATTGAGCATCAAATTGGTGACAAGCGGTGGATTACGGGATGCCCGCCAGATCGACGCCATCGCTCGCGCCGCCAAAATGACCACCATGATCAGCTGTTTTATCGAGCCTGCGCTTCTGATTAGCGCCGGTCTCAGCCTCGCCTTGAGCAGCCCAAACGTGGCATACGGAGACCTTGACGGTTACCTGGACCTGATCGATGATCCCTCAAAAGCCGGCTTTCGGCTTGAGGATGGCTGGCTGGTGGCCAATGATGTTACAGGTTTTGGTTACACTGTTGAACTTGGGTAGTGAACCATGGCCATGCCCCTTACCCGAAAGGAACGCACAGACTTCCTGACTGAAAGAGCCATCAAGTTCTTCGATTTATACGGCGACGAATTGGAATCGATAAGCCAGATTCTCAAAATCAGGTTGAGTGGGCTGGCTTCAGCTTACACAGTAGAAAATAAGCTTCCTCGTGAAGCTGTTGACGTGCGCTCGAGAGTCAAATCATTGACGAGTTTTCTCAGGAAACTTGAGAAGCTTGATTGGCCCATGTTTGGCTATCCGACCGAAGTCATTGAGGACCTTATTGGCGCCAGGGTCATTTGCTGGTTTGTTGACGATTGCTACGGAATGCTCGACTTCATCCAGGTTACGAAGCAGTTCCGCATTAAACCGCTGTCTCTGGAAGATTACATCAAAGATCCGAAGCACACCGGATACAGAGCAATACACCTTTTGGCTGATGTTTCATATGATCGTGTGAAGACCTACAGAAAGCGACGCACTGTCGTTGAAGACAGAATGATCTGCGAAATCCAAATTCGAACGAAACTACAAGACGCCTGGGCGGAATTTACGCACGAAGTGCATTGCAATGTTCCGGCTGAGTATCAAGTAGATTATGAGACAGCCATTGCTGAGATTGCCAGTAGACTAACCGCCGAAGACAAGGCTGCCCTGGTTGTGCGAGACATACTACAAAAGCAGGCAGAGAAGAAAGAACCCGAGGACTTCAGAAACGATTAGCTACCCATGAGTCAGTCCAACAATTCGATATAGCCGATGCAAGGAGTGGTGGTAAGTGGATTACAGACATGTCAGGTGTTCAAGAAGGAAAATGAAATGAAAACGACGCAGCAAGAGGAAAATGAGCAGCGAGAAAAAGAACGACGAGAACTAGAAGGCAAACAGGAAGAGAAACGAAAATTACGGCAAGAGGAACAAAAACAGCTGGAGAAACAACAGGAAGAGGCTCGAAAACTGCGACGACAGAAGCAGCAGCAATTGGATCTGGAACAAGAAAACAAGGAAAAATCTCGGGGACAGGAGCAAGCACAACTAGATCTGCTACAGGAACAAGAAAGAAAAATGCACCAACAGGAGCAGGGACAACTGGAACTGCAACAGGAACAAGATAGAAAAATGCGCCAGCAGGAGCAGGAACTACTGGATATCAAACAGGAAGAAGAAAGAAAAATGCACCAGCAGGAGCAGGAGAAGAAGAAATAGCTAAAATCATTCTATGAACATCGCGGCGGCGCGGACAGAAGCCTGTGGATGGCAGCCGATGGCAGTCTCATCCGAGAGTACTAAGCCGCGGTAACCCGCCAGGATGGCGTCATGTAGGTAGCAAACCTCGGAGCGGGTCGGCGTCTCCGAGGCTGTCATATGTTCAAGGACCTGGCCGGCCAGGATGACGGGAAGGGGCAGGGCTGCCAGGCTGCGTGAAAACTCCCGCACGGCTTGGGCCATCTCGCGTAAACCGAGCTCCGCCCCCAGGTCGCCGCGGCAGAGCCACAGCGAGTCGGTGTTTAGAGCGATAGAGGCGGCATCATCCAGCGCAGGCCGGCGCTCCAGCTTGGCGGCCAGGTGGGCGCCGGCTCCAAAGTCCTGCCGGTAGCGCTGCATCTCCTGGCCGTCGCGGACATAGGAGATGGCATAACGCATGTAGCCCAGGTTGCAGGTGCGCTCGAAGATCGCCCGGTCCTTGGCGCTGGTGCTCTCGATACGGAAATCAGAATCGAGAAAGGTGATGCCTTTACGAGAGGAATCTCACCACCAGCGATCACCCGGGCGTGCACCCGCTCCGCCTGGGTTTCAAGCCGTTCCAGGCGGATTTTTCCGTCGTTCAGGCTGATTACGCTGCTGGAGAACGGGGCCGCCTGGAAGAAATCTTGGTGCGGCACAGGCAGGCAGCCCGGCAGGTCGCTGCTCTCGGCGAAGACCAGGTCCACGAATCTACCGGCCTCTACGGCGCATGCAGGGAACTGGCCCAACCGCCACTTGCTGCCCTGAAGGTCCAGGTAGAGCGGAACGGGCGCAGGCAGGGATCCCTGGAAGAGGTCGATGCGCTCAAGCCAGCAGTCCAGGTTCTGTAGGGTCAGGTGCGAGGTGTTCAGGCGGAACGCCGAAGCGCCCGCCTCCAGCAAGTCGTGCCAGAGACGGGCGGTGCTGGTGCTCGGGCCCAGGGTGGCGATGACGTCGTAGCTCATCCGGCCAGGGCGCAGTAGCGCTCGATGCGCTCAGCGATCACCGCCAGGCTGTCCTCCCAGAACTTGCGGCTGCGAATGTCGATGCCGAAGCGGGCTGCCAGGTCGGCTGCGCTGTCTTCGCCGGTCGAGGCCAGCAGGCTCTTGTATTCAGGAACGAAGGAAGGCCCGCGCTGGTGGTAGATGGCGTAGAGACCGATGCCGAAGAGCAGCCCGAAGGCGTATGGGAAGTTGTAAAACGAAAGTCCAGCACGGTAGTAGTGCGGCTTCCAGGCCCACATGTAGCGGTTTAGGTGTTGCTCGTCCACGCCCTCGCCATAAGTGGCTTTCTGGGCGCGCTCCATGATCTCGCAGAAGTCGTCCGCCGAGAGCTCCGCCTGCTGGCGGCGCTCGAAGACCTCTTTTTCGAAGAGGTAGCGGGAGTAGATGTCGACGATCACCTGGCTGTCGCCGATGAGCATGGTCTCGAGGATCGCCAGCTCGTCCTGGGGGTCGGAAGTCTGGGCGAGCACGGCCTGCATGACGATGGTCTCGCACATGATGGAGGCCGTCTCGGCCATGGTCATCGGGGTGCTCTGCTGCAACGGGGTCTTGCCGGCCTGGTAGGCGCACTCGTTGTGGAAGGCGTGACCCAGCTCGTGGGCGATGGTCGAAACCTGGTCGAGGGTGCCGTCGAAGTTGCAGAGGACGCGCGATTCCTTGACCTTCTGCACGCCCATGCAGAAAGCGCCGCCGCGCTTGCCGTTCGCGCTGCTCGGCGTCGATCCAGTTGTGATCGAAAGCGCGCTGGGCAAAGGCCGAGAGGTCGGGCGAGAAAGCGCCAAAGTGCTCGAGGATGAAGCTGCGGGCGTCATCAAACGAGTAGGACTGGCGACTGCTCCCGATCGGTGCAAAGATATCCCACCAGGCTAGCTTCTGCTTGCCCAGGCGGTGAGCCTTCGCCTGGAAATACTTGCGGAAGGTTGGGAAGGAAGCCTGCATGGCTCCGAGCATGGCTTCGAGGGTTGCCCGGTCGATGCGGGCGTCATCGATAGCGCTGTGCAGGGCATCCTGGCGGCCGCGGCGCTGGTCGAGGCTGTTGACAGCGCCTTTGACCCCGTTCAGGCAGGCTGCCAGGGGCTCGCGCACCGAGTCCAACAGGCTCAGCTCTAGCTCGTAAGCGCGATGGCGAACGTCCTCGTCGGGATGGGAGTGCAGGTTGATGACCGCCGGCAGCGGCAGCTTTTCATGCTTGCCGTCGATTTCAATCTCGCCTGCCAGCTGCGAGGTGACCGTGCCCTGCAGTTTGCCCCAGGCGTCGGCCCCGCTAAGCGCCAGCTCGGCCGCCAGGGCTTCCTCGAGACTCGCTCATCAGGAAGCGGGCTTGCTCCGCCATTTCCTTCAACAGGAATGCATGTGCATTGGCAATAAAGTCGGCGGCAATGACCTCATCCAGCACCGGCGCCAGCCTGCCGATCCAGGCCTGGACCTGGGTGCCCAGGGTGTGCAGGCGTACGCTGACCCGCTCGAACTCGGACAGGCGGCGGCGCGCCAGGGTGTTGCGGGAGTCGGTGGCGACGAACGAGTGGAAGTACGGGCGGAGGGTGCCTGAGAGCTCGTAGGACTGGTTCAAGGCGTTGATGAGCCTGGCAAGGATGGCTGCCAGCTCGGGCGCCGGGGTTTGGGGACCGCTGGCAGCGACCTCGGTGGCGACCAGCGTCTCCATGTCGGTGATGAGGCGTTTGAGCTGGTCGATGTCAGCTTCGAGCTCCGGTGCTTCCAGCCCGGGGTAGACGTTGGAGAGATCCCAACGGGGAAGGGTAATATTTGTCATGCATTCACTCCAGTTAAAGAAGATTGAACCGCAGGTTTCACAGAATGCCTGCAAAGATCGCAGGTATCGCGGATTTTTTTAATCACAATAAAGACCATGTCTGCGTTCATCTGCGAAATCGGCGGTTTAATGATTATGTTACCAGGAAAAGAAGACTTTATGGGCAACTTCGGTCACATTACCGGCGGTTGGGTCGCCGGCGCCCACGATCTCGAAGCGGGCGCGCAGGCGGATATCCGCGGAGGAACTGCCCAGCATGAGCTCCACCCAACCCGGCTCGACGATGTAGCGCATGCGGGCGTCATAGAAGGCAAGCTGGGCGGCTGAGAGGTGGAACTCCACCCGGCGGGACTCGCCAGGCTGCAGGCTGATCCGCTGAAAACCCTTGAGCTCCTGAAGCGGGCGGGTCAGGCTGGCGACCTCGTCGCGCACGTAAAGCTGAACAACCTCGTCCCCGGGTCGCTCGCCGGTGTTGGCGACCTCGCATCCGATGCGCACCACCCCATCGGGGGCTACCTGCCCTGGTGTCACCGTGAGGTCACGATATTCAAAAGTCGTATAGCTCAGGCCGAAGCCGAACGGGAAGAGCGGCTGAGCGGATTCGTCCACGTAATCGTTGAAGTTGTAGGACTTGCCACCTGAGGGCTTGCGGCCATAAAAGATGGGCAGTTGTCCCGGGCTGCGCGGGACGGTAACCGGCAGCCTGCCGCCGGGGTTGTAGTCGCCGAAGAGGGCATCCGCCACCGCCAGGGCGCCTTCCTCGCCGGGCAGCCAGGCCTGCAGGATCGCCGGAACCTGCTCTGCCAGCCTGGGGATGGCAGCAGGACGGCCGTCGACCAGCACCAGGACCACCGGGGTGCCCGTGGCCAGCACGGCCTGCACCAACTCCTCCTGGACACCGGGCAAGCCCAGGTGAGCGCGGTCGCGCAGTTCGCCGCTGGTGCAGTCCTGGTTGAGGCCGGATTTACCGCCCATGACCAGCACCGCTGCCCGGGCGCCTCGGGCGCAGTCCACGGCTTCGGCGAATCCCTCGCGAGAACTTCCAATGTAGTCGCAGCCGCGGGCATAAAGGAGGCGGGTGTCGCCTGAAACGCGCTGGCGGATGCCGTCGAGGATCGTGCGCATCCCGGGTGGAAAGCGTTCGGGGAACTGGGTGCTTGAGTCATCCTTTTCACCGCCGTCCATGAGGGCGGTGAAAGCCCCGTAGGAATAGTCGCCGAGCAGGCTGCGCACGGAATCCGCATTTGGGCCGATGACGGCAATCGTGTCCAGGCCGGGGTCGAGGGGCAGCAAACCGCCTTCGTTCTTCAAGAGCACCAGCGATTCCTGGGCAGCCCGGTAAGCCAGGGCGCCTTGCTCCAGCCTGCCATATGCCTGGAGGGCAGTTGCCGGATCGACGAACGGGTCTTCAAAGAGGCCCAGGCGAAATTTGAGGCTCAGAATGCGACTCACGGCGGTATCGACGAAGCCCGCATCCAGCTTCCCGGCCTCGATGGCCTCCCGGAGCGGGTCGCCGTAGCAATCGGTCTGCGGCAGCTCGACGTCCAGCCCGGCGCGCAGCGCCTGGCTGGCAGCATCGCCCTTTTCGGCAGCCGTGTGGTGGTAATCGACCAGCATGGGGATGGCGTTGTAATCCGAGACGACGATCCCATCAAAGCCCCACTCGCCGCGCAACACCTGCGTCAGCAGCCAGGGCGAGGCCGCGCAGGGGACGCCGTCCAGCTCGTGGTAAGCATTCATGATGCCGGCCAGGCGGGCTTCCTTGACGGCGGCTTCGAAAGGGAACAGGTAAGTCTCGCGCAGCTCGCGCTCGCCCAGGTGCACGGGCGCCCAGTTCTGACCACTCTCGGGCATGCCGTGGGCGGCGAAGTGCTTGCCGGTGGCGGCGATGCCAGACTTCAACTCAGAACCTTGCAGTCCGGTTACATAAGCCGTGCCCAGGCGCGCCGCCAGGTAAGGGTCTTCACCGTAGGTTTCTTCCAGCCGTCCCCAGCGTGGGTCGCGGGTCACGTCCAGCACCGGCGCCAACCCCTGGTGGGCGCCAATGGCGCGCGCCTGCAGGCGGATAACGCTGGCGACCGCCTCGACGAGGTCGGGGTTCCAGGCGCTGGCGAGGCCGATGATCTGGGGAAAAGCCGTTGCCCGGCGCGCCATCAGGCCTGCCAGGCACTCCTCGTGGACCAGGGCGGGGATGCCCAGGCGGGTGTGCTCGCGCAGGTAAGCCTGGACAGAATTGGTGACCTGGGCCGACTGATCGGGCGTGCAGCCGATGCTGCCGGCCGGGCGGGTCAGCGTGCCCAGGCCGTCTCCCATGCGCCGGGCGGCTTTCTCGGGATCGATAGCAAGGCGAGACGGGCCAGCGCTGGCATCCAGGGGGTTGGCCTGGGAAATTTCCGAAAACCAGGCAGCGCCAAGCTGCACCAGCTTCTCGGCCAGCGTCATGCGCCCCAGCAAATCAGCGACCCGCTCTTCAACGGGCAGCGAGGGATCCTGGTAGGGGGAAGAGGTGGTTTGGCTCATTTCCAATCTCCTTTACGTATTTTTCACAAACCAGTCGAGCAAGGCTTCGGCCTCGGATTGGGTTTTAGTCGCTGTGCAGTAGAAGATGCGATCCGGGCGCAGCTCGCGGTGCATGCGCTGGCACTGCTCGGGCGTCCCCCAGACATGGACGGACTTTCCGGCCTCCTGCAGGCTTTTCAGCAGGGGGATGTGGTCGACGGGATCGCCGTGACCATCGCCCGGGACGAAGGAAAGAGTCTGCAGACCCCGGCTTGCCAGCAGGTCACGGGAGTGCACGAGGGCGCCGGGGCCATCCCAGTGGTAAACCACATGGCGGACGATCCCGGCCTCCTCCTCCAGGGCGGGCAGCCCCCAGCGCCGGAACATGGCCGGGCTCATCATGATACTGAAATCGCACTGCAGGGTCGCCGAACCCTCTCGCGAGAAGAGGGCGTGCAACTCCAGGCAATAGCCGTGCTCGGGCATCCTGCCGGCGAGGTTGATGGCAGCCCACAGCTCCTTGAAGATGCGGCGGGCGTCCTGCATCGCCAGGTCGATCAGCTCGGGGCAGTCCACCAGGTCCAGGCACAGCTTCTGCGGGCTGCGCACAGCCGAGAGCAGGTCCATGTTGGTGTGCAGATCGGGGGCGACCAGGAGAATCCGGCCGTTGAAGCGTTCGGCGGCCAGGCGGTAAAGGGCAAGCTGGCGCTGGAAGAGGGGATGGGCCTCATGCAAACGCAGCGGCAAGGCGCTTTCCCAATCCTGGACGAAGGGCGCCGACCAGTTGGTGTCGGGCGAGTCCGGGCTCCAGTGCAGCTCGGCCCCGCAGAAGACGGCGATCTCGTCGGGACCAAAGCTGGGATAAAAGCTGGGCACGGCTTCACCACCCCAGTAGGTGGCAGCGGCGTTGGCCAGGCCGTGCTCGACCACGGACTCCAGGTCGCCGAAGGCTTTCTCGCGGTAGGTAATGGGCGATGGCGGCTGGAAGCCGTCACGCGGCGCGGTCACGCAGACCGGCGGACGGTCGATCAGCTCGCCCTGGTAAAACGCCTGCCAGCGGCGTTCCGCTTCGGCGAGGTCGGGTTTGAAGGTTTCGAGCATCAATATGCCCCATATTCGTCGATCGCCTGGTAGAGGGCGAGCACGTTTTCCCAGGGGACGTCGGGCTCAAGCATGTGCGTCGGGCCGAGGACCAGGCCGCCGTCCTGCCCGACGGTCTCGATCCGGTGCAGGACTTCCCTGCGGACGTCTTGCACAGTGCCGAAGGGCATGGTCGTCTGGGTGCCGATCGTGCCCCAGAGCGCCAGCCGGTCGCCGTAGCGTTGCTTGACCATGACCGGGTCGATGCACTCAGGCTGCACCGGGTTGAGGATGGTGACGCCGATCTCGATCAGCTCGGGGATAATGGCCTCGGGGTTGCCGTCGGAATGGTAGAAGATGGGCAGGCCAGGCTTGACCTGGTGGGCGGACTGGATGATGCCGGCGCATGCGCTCCTTGAACCACCTGCGCCAGGCGGCCGGGCTGATGAGCATGCCCGTCTGCATGCTGACGTCGTCGCCGAGGATGAGCACGTCCACGTCCTGCCCGGCAAAGAAGCGCGCCTGGCTGCAGCGGATCTCGGTCATGTGGTCGAGCAGGCAGTCGGCCATCTCGGGGCGCAGGCGGAAATCCTCGAAGAGCTCTTCCATGCCGCGCAGCTGCCAGGCGACCTCGAAGATCGTCACTGCCATGGCCGCGCAGGCGGCCAGGCCGCGACCGTGAACCTCCTGGATGCGCTGGCTGGCATAGCTGCGGCGCCAGTCTTCATCAAAGGTCGGCCAGGGGAAGTCATCGATCTGCTCGACGGAGGTGAAGGATTGCATGGGCTTCAGGAGGCGCACGAAGTGGTAGAAACTGCCGGGGAGCTGGGCAGTGCCCCATTCGCTGATCTCAGCTTCCGCGGGCAGGCCGGGGAAGTAACGTTCGAAGGTTTCCCGGCGCATCCGGAGGGAGGCCGCCTCGTGCTCCGGAGGCACGTCGAGGCCGATGAAACGCAGGTCGACGCCGAAGTAATCTTCGGGCGTGACCTGGAGGTTGCCTTCGAGCTGGCCGGTGTGGCGGCGGAAGGCTTCCATGACCGCCGGGGTGAAGCCCCAGCTGATGTCCTTGGGGACTTTATCGGGTTTCTGGCGGGTGACAGCTTTGAGGACGCGCTCGCGGGGGGTTAGGGAGACTGGCATGTTTTTTCCTTTAACTCAGAACAACATCACATTGATGTCGTCTCTGAGGTTATCCAATCGTGTTGATGGATCCTCGATTAGCATTGACCATTTGTAAACCTGCAATGCCTTTCCAGACATAAAACGCACGAAGACACAGGGATTCTGCGGAACACCGTGAAATGTCTCATTCGTCGAATGACGCTTTTATCATTGCCTAATCTCGGAATGACATTATATATCGGGACAATGAAAGGACTCAATCCGTTTTTGAGCGAGGTTCACGTATTCCGGGTTAATTTCGTAGCCGACGAAGCGGCGGCCGGACTTGAGGGCGGCCAGGGCGGTCGAGCCGCTGCCCATGAAGGGGTCGAGGACCACATCATCCTGGAAGCTGTAGAGCTGGATCAGGCGGTAGGGCAGCTCGAGCGGAAACGGCGCCGGGTGCCCGACCTTTTTCGCCGACTCCGGGGCGAAGGTCCACACCGACTTCGTCCACTCCATGAACTGCTCGCGGGTGATGGTATTTTGCTGCCCGGCTCCCTTCTTGCGCCCGAAGGCGCCCTTGGTATAGACCTGGATGTACTCGTGCGTGTCGCGCAGGACGGGGTTGGCGGCGGACTGGAAGCTGCCCCAGGCCATCGAGACGCCCGCGCCGGCGCCCTTGTTCCAAATGATCTCGCCGCGGATTAAGAAGCCGATCTCGAGCATGATCCGTGAGATCGAATCGGAAATGGGGATGTAGGGCTTGCGCCCGACGTTGGCGACGTTAATGCAGGCGCGGCCGCCCCAGACGAGAACCCGGTACGTTTCCTGCAACACCTGGGTCAGCAGGTCGAGGTATTCCGGCAGCGAGAGGTCCTGGTCGTACTGTTTGCTGACGTTGTACGGCGGCGAGGTCACCATCAGGTGCAGCGAGCAATCCGGAATCTCCGGCATCTGTTCAGCGCTGCGGCAGAGCACCTGGTTCTGCCACTCGAGTGGGAAAGGCTGGTCAGCACAGGCTTCGCCCACAGGCGAGGCGCCTGGCAGATCCGCGTACAGGCGGGAACGGTAGTAATCCGCCGAGTCGTGGCTGATCCGGGTAGGCGTGCCAAAGTTGCTGGTCTTGGAGCCTTTCTTTGAAAGGCTAAACCCTTTTTTCATGGGCTAATTATAATGAAACTGGCTAAATCAAGTAAAATTGAAATCACTGAAATTTGGAGATATAGGAGACTTCTATGCAAATCCTGGTGTTCTTCTCCCTATTGATCGCCATCCTGGCCGTCGGATTCGCCGTCCAGAACGCGGATGCGACCACGGTGCAGTTCCTGGTCTGGAAATTTCAAACGCCGCTGGCGGTTGCCCTGCTGGTGGCCATGGCCTTGGGCGCCCTGATCAGCCTGTTTGCCTCGTCCCCTTCGATGATCCGCTCGCAGAACACCATCCGTAAGCAGAAAAAACAGGTCAGCGAGCTCGAAGCCAGCTTAACGAGCGAAAAAACCAAACTGGCAGAGGCTGAGAAAAAGATCACCGATACCACTGCGCTCCAAGCCAGCCTGGCAGAAGCCCAGCAAAAGATCCAGATCCTGGAAGGAAGGGCTGCCCTGGCTTCCAAGAAACCAGGGCAGGAACCGCCAGCTTAATCGAAGAATCCGGCGTCTTCGGGCTGCAAGTACTTCTGGGCTTTCTCGACGTCAAAATCGACGCCCAGGCCTGGCGCATCCCAGACATCGATCAGGCTGTTCTTGACGATGGGGTTGGGCAGGCCGGTGATGATTTCGTACCACCAGTCGGGCCGGCCGACGGGGTACTCGAAGGCGATGTAGTTCTGCGGCATGGTGGCGCAGACCTGCACCAAGGCAGCCAGACCGATCAAGCCATCAAAAATGCCGTGGGGGGCCATTAGGATGCCGTGCAGGTCGGCGTATTCTGCCACCCATTTCAGCTCTGCCAGGCCGCCGACGTCGGCGGGATCGGGTCCGATGATGTTGACCGCCTGTGTCTCGATCAAATCCTTGAAGTTCTCGCGCAGGTAGACCTGCTCGCCCGTGTGGATGGGGGTGGAGGTCTTCATGGTGACGTCGCGGTAGATGCTCGCCAATGTGTAGGGCGTGTAATCGCCGGTGATCATGTCCTCCAGCCACATGACGTTGAGAGGCTCGAGGGCGCTGCGCCAGGCGCAGGGCGTCGGTCGGCACCCAGCCGGGCCCGCAGTCGAGGGCCAGGCCAACCTCGTCGCCGAGGACGGATTTCATGGCTTCGACGCAGGCAATGACGTGCTTGAGGCCGCGCTCGGTCATCAAGCCCTTGTTGGGGTGGGCAGAATGACGCTGCAGCTCGCCGACGAAGAAGTCCTTGACCCGGTGCGGCATGCCGCTGTGAAAGCCGATGCCTTCCTTGACGATGCTGAAGCCTTCGGGAGCGGCTTTCATCTTCGCCACGTCGGCGGCATAATCCTCGGGGTTGGAGCCCGTCATCGGGAAGCGCACGCCGCCGTTGTAGACGCGCACCTGGTCGCGCACCTTGCCGCCCAGGAGCTTGTAAACAGGAACCCCGGCGGCTTTGCCGGCAATATCCCAGAGGGCCATTTCGATGGCGCTGACGGCGCTGCCCCAGGGCTTGAAGCTCCCCAGGCGGCGGATGCGCTGCATGACCCGCTCGACGTCGGTGGGATCTTCGTCGACCAGGTACTGCTTGTAGTACAGGACGTGGGGCTTTGAGTAGGACTTGGGGTTTTCAGCTTCGCCGTAGCCGTAGAGGCCCTCGTCGGTGTTGACGCGCACGACAGGATTCTGGCCAATGATGGCGCACTTCAGATCGGTGATTTTCATTAATTCCTAACACGAATGGCACGAATTGTTCGAATTACACGAATGTTTTTAAGAAAGGTTATTTTATAGATGTAGGCCAATCCATATTAACTGCTGCGGCCGAAGAGCCCTTCACGGATGAGGGCGAGCGCCTCGTTATCCAGCTCGGGCAGGTCGTTGTCCAGCTTATTGGCGCTAGCGAGCAGCTCGTTGAGCTTCTCAAGGTCGTCATCGGCGGCGATGCGGTTGTAGGAAAGCTGCTCGCAGCTCTCGCAGCGGTGGATGAGCATGACCTCGCCAAGCTGCGGGCCGTATTTTTTCTTGACGCGCTTCAGGGTCAGCCCAACCGGCCGCATCGAGCCTTTGCAGGGTGAGAGACGGTCGCCGGCCTTCTGCCAGTCAACATGGCGCGAGTAGAGGCAATACGGGCAGTGGTTGCGGTTGTTAACGCCCGAGAGCCGGGGATTGGCGAGCACCTGGCTGCCGCAGTGAAGGCAGCGGAAATCGGCGTTGGAGGGCAGTGTCATCAAGAAATGACGGCTACTCCATTTCGCGCACAGAGCCGGAACCGCTGATCGACTGGGTGATCTTCGGCTGGCCGCGGTAGCGCACGCTGCCGGAGCCGCTGATATGGACATCCAGCGCCTTCTCGGCTGCCACTTCGATGTTGCCGGAGCCGCTGATGGTCACCTTCGTCTGCTCGGTCTGGAGATCGGCAGCCCGCACCTTGCCCGAGCCGCTGATGCGCATACTGTTTTCAACAGCCTTGCCCGAGTAGTTCATCTCTCCCGAGCCGGAAATCGTCGAGCTGAGCGCCTGGCAGTCCAGGTCGGGTAAATTGATCTTGCCCGAGCCAGATATAAGTATATTCAAACTTTCGCTGTGAATATTTGCGGCATCCACGGTGCCGGAGCCGTTGATGGCCAGGCTGCTGACCTGGTTCATGGTCACCTGGAAGCGCGCCGTTTTCGGCAGCACCATCCACTCGATCCAGCCAACCAGGTTCCATCCGGGGGTATCCCAGCTCAGGATCAGCTTGCCATCGACGACCTTGCTGGTCAGGCGCGAAATCAGCGAGTCGTCGGCTTCAACGACCAGCTTTTCCAGGCCTGGCTCCGGGTTCTGCTCGACGACCAGGCTGCCCGATCCCCGCAACTCTACGGAAGAAAAATTTTGGACCTCGCGTTCTTGGGAAATGATTGCCATTTCAGGCTCCTTTCATTTGTAAACGTATTTTCGAATTATAATCCAGGCTTGAGGCGGTAACGCTTGCGCTTTCGATCAAAATCTCTCACCCACCAGGAAATTCTATGAAAACCCAGGTATCCCTCGTGCAAGGCGCCGAACGCAGCGGCAACCTGCGGGTCGCTTTAGATCAAATTGCCGGTAATCTCGATTTTCCGCGAGCGCAGCGCATCCTGATCAAGCCAAACCTGGTCTCTCCCGACCGGCAGCTAGCCAACACCCATCCCGACTCCATGCGGGTGCTGCTCGAGTTCATCCGGCGCAGCTACGCAGGTGCCATCGACATTGCCGAAGGCACCGCCGTCTGCGATGCCATGGGCACCTTCGAACGCTTCGGGTACGTGCCTCTCGCCAGGGAGTTCGACGCGCGCCTGGTCGACCTGAATGCCAGCGAGGTTGTCACGGTGAAGGGCTATAACCTGTTTCGCAGGCCGATCAGCCTGCGGCTCGGCGCGCCCGGTGGTGGAGAGCGACTTCCGCATCTCGATCGGCCCGCCGAAGACGCACAACACGGTGCTGGTCTCGCTGACCATCAAGAACATGGTCATGGGCTCGCTGGTCAACCCGGCAGTGTCCAGCGCCGCCCCAGGGCAAGGCACAGGGTACCGCCAGCTGCTCTCGATGGTCGTGCCGGGTCCCCTGCGCAGCGACAAGCTGCTGATGCACCAGGGCTGGGCCTGGTCGAACCTGAACATTGCCATCCTGGCGCCGCAGGTGATGCCCCACCTGGCGATCATCGACGGCTATGAAGCTATGGAAGGGGCAGGTCCCACCCAGGGCACACCGCTGGAGTGGCGGGTAGCCCTTGCGGGGACGGACGCGGTCGCCGTGGACTGGCTGACGGCGGGTCTGATGGGTTTCGACCCCGAGCAGATCGGCTACCTGCACTACTGCCGGCTGCTGGGGCTGGGGGTAACCGACCTGGAGGATATCGAGGTGGTCGGGAATGTCAGGCCGGAGGAGGTCCGGCGGAATTTCCAGCCCTCGCCTTCGGCCGGGAGACAGGCGCGCTGGCACTTGCGGGGGGCAGAGAGACTGCTCGAAAGGCAGGGGGTGGAAGTAAAGAGGCAAATTTAACGCAGGGGCTCTGAATCGCGTAGAAAACCCTATGTAAGAATACCCAAGCAAGCAAGGAATATTTATCTCCAGAAGCAGGAGGTCTCTAAATGGACAATGACTTACAGCAAAAACTCACCCATCTCATCCGTAATGGGAGGATCGCCTCCCTGGGCACGCTGCGCCAGGGGGCACCTTTCGTCTCGATGGTGCTGTATACGCCGGCAGCCGATTTCAGCGCCTTTTACATCCACATCAGCCGGCTGGCGCACCATACCCAGGACATCCTGGAGGACCCGCGGGTCAGCCTGATGATCGTGGAACACGATTCCCTGGAGGTGGACGCCCAAACCTTGGGGCGCCTATCGATCCTGGGACACACCGTGGAGGTCATGGCGGATTCTGAGGAATATGCCCAGGTGAAAGAGGCGTACCTGGGGAAATATCCCCAGGCTCAGCCGCTGTTCGACTTCAAAGATTTCTCGATCTTCCGCATCCAACCGGAGAGCGCCCGTTACGTGGCGGGGTTTGCCAGGGCATTCAACCTGTCTGCCAGCCAGTTGCGGAAAGCGGCGGAAGCGGCTGAGTAAATTAGAAAGGGTATGGTAAATGGCTATCGGATATTTCCTCGATAAAAAGTATGAACCCAGCCAGGAAGAGATCGACGCAGCGCTAAGCGCCAGCGCCTCTCACTGGCATGCGCTGCTCGATTTCATAGAAACGGGCTTTGCCATCCCAGGGATTTTCAGTTGTGCCGGTCCAAAATACGGCTGGAACCTGTGGTACAAGAAAGGAGGAAAAGCCCTGGTTACGCTCTTTCCCCAGAAGGACTATTTCGTTGCCCAGGTCGTGCTCGGGAAAGAGCAGGTCGAGAGAGCCCTGGCGCTGGAGCTGGGCGAGAAAGTGGGCCGCCTCCTGCGAGAAACCCCGCAGTTCCATGACGGGCGCTGGCTGTTCATCCCGGTCAGCGATGAGGTGGATCTAAAGGATGTAGAAATGCTACTGTTGCTCAAACGAAAGCCGATTAAAAAATCAACCTAGACGGAGGCAATCCTTGCATAAAATTTCCCTGAATCCTGGCTGGCAGTTCCACCTCGGCGATCCAAACGCCTGGCGCTGGGGACCCCCTCCTAATTGGAGCTGGCAGGACGTCGACCTGCCGCATGACTGGAGCATCGGCATGGAGCGCAGCCCGGGAAATCCCAGCGGGTACGACGGCGGGTACTTCCCGACGGGCTTCGGCTGGTACCAGAAAGTCATCCGGGCGCCGCAGTCCTGGCAGGGCAAGGTGGTCCTGGTCGAGTTCGAAGGCGTGTACATGAACGCCGAAGCCTGGATCAACGACCACTGGCTGGGCTATCACCCGTACGGGTACACCAGCTTCTCCTATGACCTGACGCCTTTCCTGCACTTCGACGGCCCCAATATCTTGAGGATAGGCGTGGACAACTCGCACCACGTTAACAGCCGCTGGTATTCCGGTTCCGGCATTTACCGCCCGGCCTGGTTGTGGGTCGCTGAACCGCAGCACATCGCCCATTGGGGTGTGTACGTGACCGCGGACTCGGCCCGGGTGCGCATCCAGACCCGCCTGGTCGATGACCGGCCTGGAGCACAAAGCCCGGCTGAGGGTATGAGCCTGCTCTCGACGATTTACGATCCACAGGGCAACATCGCGGGCAGCATCGAGCATACTGTGGGCTTCGCCGGTGCCGAGGAGGAGATCGTCCAGGAAGTGCAGGTGGCTTCACCGGAATTGTGGTCGCCCGATGCCCCTCATCTTTACCGCCTGGTGAGTTCGCTGCTGCGAGATGGGGAAGCAGTCGACCAGGAAACGACCCCCTTCGGCATCCGCAGCCTGGAGTTCTCGGCTGAGCGGGGTTTTCTGCTCAACAGCACACCGCTGAAGCTCAAGGGCGGGTGCGCCCATCACGACCACGGCATCATTGGGGCGGCCGCCTACCCGGACGCGGAAGACCGCAAGGTCAGGCTGCACAAGGAGAACGGCTTCAACGCCATCCGCTGCGCCCACAACCCACCGGCGCCCGGGTTCCTGGATGCCTGCGACCGCCTGGGGATGCTCGTCATCGACGAATCCTTCGACTGCTGGCAGGAGGGCAAGAACGCCGGCGATTACCACACGGTGTTCCACGACTGGTGGCGGCGCGACCTGGAAAGCATGCTCCTGCGCGACCGCAACCACCCGAGTGTGATCCTGTGGAGCATTGGCAACGAGCTGCTCGAGCGCAACAAGCCCGAAGGCGTGGCGCTGGGGAGGATGCAGGCTGAGCTGGTCCGCAAGCTGGACCCGAGCCGCCCGCTGACGATCGCCGTCAACGGCGGCGGAGGCGCCTGGGACTGGCAGGAAACGGACGCCCTGTTTGCCCTGGTGGACGTCTGCGGATACAACTACGAGGGGCGCAATTATGCATCCGACCACGACCGCCTGCCGCTGCGCATGATCGCCGGCACCGAATCGACCCCCGGCGAGGCCTTCGATCATTGGATGATGGTCGAAGAAATGAGCCATGTTGTCGGCGATTTCGTCTGGACATCGCTCGATTACTTAGGTGAAGCCGGCATCGGACGGGTCGAGCTGGAGCCTTTCGAGCAGTGGGCGTTGGGTCGCTATCCCTGGCACCAGGCGAACTGCGGCGACCTCGACCTCTGCGGTTTCAAACGACCGCAGTCGTATTACCGCGACATCCTTTGGAAACGAGGCAGCCCGCTGTTCATCGCCGTGCACACCCCCATCCCGGAAGGGAAGACAGCGCACATCACCTACTGGGGCTGGCCGGATGTATGGCCTAACTGGAACTGGCCCGGCCTGGAAGGTCAAACCTTGCGGGTGGACGTTTACTCTGCCTGCGAACAGGTGGAGCTGTTTCTCAACGGGAAATCGCTCGGGACACAGCCGGCAGCCCGGCCGGAACGCTTTATGGCAGCTTTCGAAGTCCCGTACGAAGCCGGTGAGTTGAAAGCCATCGGGTACAACGATGGCAAGCCAGTCACTGAGTACACCCTGGCGACGACGGGTCCCGCGGAACGCCTGCGCCTGAGCAGCGATCGTGCGGCCGTGGAAGGCAGCGAGCCCAGGCTGTTCTACATCACCGTGGAAGTGACGGACGCGAACGGGCAGTTGCACCCCACGGCAGGGAACGAAATCTTCTTTACGGTGCAAGGACCGGCGAAAATCCTGGCCGTGGGTTCGGGCGATCCCCGGAGCAGCGAACGCTACGCGGGCAACCAGCGCAGTGCATATCGCGGGCGCTGCCTGGTCGCCGTCAAATCCAGCGGGGACCCCGGCGAGATCGTCCTGCGAGCCCAGGCGGACGGGCTGCAAGGGGCGGAAATCCGCCTGAAAGTGGCCTGAAGCGTCCTCTTCGACCGGGTATAATTAGATACAGTTTATCTATTTTGATTCCACCCGATTGCACAGCCTGTCTGCTGGAGGATGCTCATGCGACACCTTGTTGAAATTACCTATTTCACCAACCGTTTGCCGGAGATGGTCGATTTCTACCACAAGCTGCTGGAGGTTGAGCCGGCCGACCTCTCGGCTGGCTCAGCGACCTTCCAGACGGGGACCACAAGGCTGTTCCTGCATGCCGCGTATACCCCTTCTGAAGGAGAGCTACCTCCAAGCGATCACCTGGCGGTTGCCGCCCGCGACCTGGATGCGGCCTGCCTGGAGATAGCCGAATCTGGAATTTCCATTGAAATCCCTCCCAAGGATTATTATTGGGGCAGGTCGGCTTACCTGCACGACCCCGACGGCCACCAGGTGGAGCTGCAGCAGGCCAGCGTCGACTGGTCCAACGCCCACCGCTTCTTTGCGGCCTCCTGTTTCAACGCGGCCTGGGACCTGATCGACAAGAAAGAGCGCACCCCGGAGGAAGACGAACAGATGATTGAGCTGGCGCTGGCTTCGATCTACCATTGGAGGCAGCGAGCGGACTGCACGGGGCAGAACCTGGCGGTGGGCTACTGGCAGGCGGCGCGCGCCTATGCCCTGGCCGGGCAGGCCGACAACGCCCGTCGCTGCGGACAATTTAGCCTGGAGCACAGCCAGGGCATGCCGCCTTTCTACTCCGGCTTTGCCTACGAAGCCCTGGCCCGCTGCCGAGATGGTCGCCGGGAATCAAGCCAAAACCCAGGAATACCTACAACTGGCGTACAACTTCGCCGGTCAGATCAACGATCCGGAAGAAAAGCAAATGCTGGAAGCCGATCTGAAAACGATCCAATAATCCCCTGGTCAGTTTCATTGGAGAAGTCTATGCCTGAAAAAAGCATTGCCGAGAAAATGCAAATCAAGCCGCAAGCGCGACTGCTGTTCGTCAACCCGCCGGAAGGCTACCTCCAGCGCATGGGCAGCCTGCCTGTGGGGACCAGCCTGGTTGCAGCGGATTCCACGGAGAACGCCGACCTCATCCAGGTGTTTGTGAAGGACAGGAACGAGCTGGTTGCGGCCCTGGAATTGCTGCCCGGTCGACTGGCAAAGAACGGCGCCCTGTGGATCAGCTACTATAAAGGCACTTCCCAACTTAAGACGGACATCAACCGCGACAACATCTGGCCGATTGCCACGAGCTACGGCTTGCAGCCGGTGCGCCAGATCGCCATCGACGAGGATTGGTCCGCGTCTGCGATTTAAAATAATCGAAACCTGAGACCGCTTTTCCGGGTGGTACAATTTAGCCACCCGTAATGGCAAAATCCTGGATCACCCATGCCCGCAGGACCGTCCTCAGCCAGCCGCCCTGGCTGGAGGTGGAATTTTTCGACGTCGAGCTCCCTGACGGGCGCATCATCCAGGATTGGTCGTGGATCACGACCCCAGATTACGTGAACGTAGTCGCGGTCACCACTGACGACCAGTTCCTGCTATTCCGCCAGATGAAATACGCCCTGCCCGAAGGCAGCCTGGCGCTGATCGGCGGCTACCTGGAGCCCGGCGAGGATCCGCTGGCGGCCGCCCGACGCGAGCTGCTCGAAGAAACCGGCTACACCTCCAAACGACTGGCTGAGCCTGGGCAGCTACCGGGTGGACCCTAACCGCGGCATCGCCACCGGCTATCTTTACCTGGCCAGGCAGTCTGTGCAGGCAGCAGCTCCCCAGGCAGATGACCTGGAAGAACAGGAATTGATTTTGCTGACGAAGAAAGAGCTCGAAAGAGCCCTGGACGAAGGAGAGTTTAAAGTACTCGCCTGGGCGGCCGCCGCCAGCCTGGCGCTGCGGGCTCTTCGTAGACAGGAGGAACCATGAAAATCCGCTCCTTGATTGCGCTCATTATTTTCCTGGCGCTGGCCGCCTGCCGCGGTGCGCAGGAACCTGCCAGCACGCCCGAGGTTGTGAATACCCCGCGGACCTCCGAGGGCCTGACCGCCGACGTCGGTAAAGGGGAGTCGCTGGACGTCCAGGGGCAGACGAACGGGGAGGATGCCCAGGCCCAGACACAGGTGGAGCTGCCGGAGGATTTCCCCAAGGACATCCCGCTGGTCGACCTGGCGCTGATCAGCGACCTGGTCACGGCTTCTGACCGGGTCACCTACAACGCCGGGTTGGAATATCCGAACGTATCGGATTTTTACAAGGTGCGCATGCCGGCGAGCGGCTGGACCCTGGAGGGCGAGGAGGTCAGCAGCTCGCACGCAACGTATAAATTCAGCAAAGACGGCCGGACTGCCCAGGTGGACATCACGCAGGGGGAAAATGGCATACCCACCCTGGTGGTCATTACCTTCAGCGCACCATAAAAACTATTTCCAGGAGCATTTCATGACAACGAACAAGCGCTTGTTTTTTCATAAGGTCGATTTCTGCGTGGTCGGCGGCGGCATGGCCGGCCTGGTGGCCGCGCTGGCAGCAGCCCGCCGTGGGGTGCATGTGCTCCTGATGCACGAGCGGCCGGTGCTGGGCGGGAACGCCTCCAGCGAATGCCGGGTGCACATCTGCGGCGCAGACCGCCACAACGCGATTAAGAACATGCGCGAGACCGGCATCCTGGAGGAACTGCGCCTGGAAAACCTTTACCGCAACCCGAACCGCAATTTCTCGGTCTGGGACACGATCCTTTACGAAAAAGCCCTGGCAGAGCCGAACCTGACGCTGCTGCTGAACTGCACCTGCCAGGAGGCGGCGATGGACGGCAAGACGATCCGCGTCGGTCACGGGCTGGCAGATGACCACCCAGACCTACCACACCGTCGAGGCGCGAACTTTTTGCGGACTGCTCCGGCGACGCCATCCTGGCGCCGCTGACCGGCGCCGGCTGCCGCATGGGACGCGAAGCCCGCTCCGAATATCGGCGAAACGATCGCCCCCGAGCAGGCCGATGAGCGTACGATGGGGATGACCTGCCTGTTCCAATCCAGGGAGTATCCCACCGCCCAGCCCTTCGAGCCGCCAGCCTGGGCGCACCGCTACGATTCCTGCGACGAGCTGCCCTACGGCGCCGGCGGTCACCGCTGGTGGCAGATGGGCTACTGGTGGGTGGAGCTGGGCGGCGAAGCCCACAGCATCCACGACACCGAAAGCCTGCGCGATGAGCTGCTGAAGATCACGTTTGGGGTCTGGGATCACGTCAAAAACCGCTGCCCGCACAAAGCCGAAGCCGCAAATTGGGCGCTGGAGTGGGTGCAGTTCCTGCCGGCGAAGCGCGAAAGCCGCCGCTACCTGGGCGCCCACGTCCTGACCCAGAACGACATCGAAGCCGGGGGCATTTCCCCGACCTGGTGGCCTACGGCGGATGGACCATGGACGATCACCACCCTGGCGGGTTCAACGCCGTGCAGGTTGGCGCCCCGGCCACCCACTTCCACCCGGCGCCCTCCCCTTACGGGATTGCCTACCGCTGCCTGTATTCGCGGGACATTGACAACCTGATGTTCGCCGGGCGCGATGCAAGCTGCACGCACGCGGCGATGTCGTTCCACGCGCGTCATGGGTACCGCCTGCAGCATGGCGCAAGCCGTGGGCACTGCCGCCGCCCTGGCGCTCCAGAAAGGCGCTGACGGCGGCGCCCCCGAGCCCGCCGGGATGCTCGATCACATACAGGAGCTGCAGCAGGAGCTGCTGCGCGACGATGCCTACCTGCCGTGGATCCGGCAGGTCTTCTCACCCCTGACCACGAAAAGCCGGTTGGTCGCTTCCCAGGGAGATGGTAGCCATCTCGATGGCCGCTATCAAGATAGCCCAGAGCCGGTGCGTGATGGTACGAACCGCCCGGTCGGTGATGACAACCATGCCTGGACGGCACACCCGGGCGATTCCCTGGTCTACGAGCTCGAACAGCCTGCGCATGTCTCAACCGCCAGCCTGGTTCTCGACAGCAGCCTCGATCGCAAAATCGCCATGAGCTACCACCAGAAGGACCCGGATATTCTGACGGCGCCGCCGCCGAGCCTGCCGAAAAGGCTGCACCTGGAAGCAAAAATTGCAGGCGAGTGGCAGTACATCGCCCGGATGGAAAATAACTACCAACGCCTGGTGCGCATACCCGTCCAGCGCCAGGTCGAGGCGGTGCGCCTCACCCTGGAAGCGACCTGGGGGGCAGACAGCTCGAAGGTCTTCGCCTTTTACCTGGATTGAGCTGCACTTTAGTGCCGCTCAGGCCTTCCCCCAACCCAGGGATATCCGCCCGCGCTCGGCCTCGACCTTGAGGATTTCAACTTCGATCACATCGCCGACCTTTAACTGCTGGTTCTGAGGTAGCTGGCTGCGGTGCAGCAGTCCGTCTTGCTTGACGCCGATGTCCACAAACGCACCAAAATCGACTACGTTGCGCACGGTGCCTTTCAGGCGCATCCCCGGGGCCAGGTCCTCGAGCGAGAGCACGTCGCTGCGCAGGATGGGTGCAGCCGCATCCTGGCGCGGGTCACGCCCGGGCCGCACAAGCTGCTCGAGGATGTCTTTCAAGGTCGGGACGCCCGTTTCCAGCTCCTTCGCCAGGGTTTCGATTGGGCGCTGCTGGACCAGGCGCTCCAGAGCAGGCTTGCGCTGCTCGATGGAGGCGGACAGGGGCAGGCTGACCTTGCGCAGCACCGCCTCCGCCACGGGGTAACTCTCGGGATGGATGGCGCTGGCATCCAGGGGGTTCTCGCCGCCGCGCACTCGCAGAAAACCGGCCGCCTGCTCAAACGCCTTGGGACCCAGGCTTGGGACTTTCTTCAGCGCTGTGCGGCTGCGGAAGGAGCCGTTCTGGTTGCGGTATTCGACGATCTTCTCGGCCAGCTTTGGCCCGATTCCGGCAACGTACTGCAGCAGCGCTGGCGAAGCCGTGGAGACGTCGACGCCCACCTGGTTGACCACGCTCTCGACCACCCCGCTCAGGGACTGGTGGAGCTGCTTCTGGTCGACGTCGTGCTGGTAGAGACCCACGCCGATGGACTTTGGGTCGATCTTGACCAGCTCGGCCAGGGGATCCTGGGCACGGCGGGCAATGGAGACCGCGCCGCGCAGGCTGACGTCCAGGTCGGGCAGCTCGCTGCGCGCCAGCGGGCTGGCGCTGTAGACGCTGGCACCGGCCTCGTTCACGATCAGGTATTTGACCTCGCGCTCACAGCGCTTGATCAAGTCCACCACGAGCTGCTCGCTCTCGCGCGAGGCGGTGCCGTTGCCGATGGTGACCAGGTCCACCCGGTCCTTGATGACCAGGGCTTCAAGAATTTTCAAGGCTTTTTCGCGTTCCTTCTGCGGCTCGTGAGGGTAAATGGTCGCCGTGTCCAGCAGCCTGCCCGTCGGGTCGACCACCGCCACCTTGCAGCCGGTGCGGAAGCCCGGATCGATGCCGAGGACGGTCAGATCCGAAAGCGGCGGCTGGCCGAGTAGCGCCCGCAGGTTGGAAGCGAAGACGTTAATGGCATGGACATCAGCTTTTTCGGTCAGCAGGCTGCGAACATCGCGCTCGATGGCGGGCAGGAGCAGGCGCTCGGCGGCATCGGCGATGGTCTCCTCCATCTGTCCTGCCAGGGGTGACAGGCGATCGGGGCGGAAGAAAGTGAAAATCGCATTTTCCCAGTCGCGCTGGGCGACCTCCACCTTCACCCGCAGGATTTTTTCGTCCTCGCCGCGGTTGATCGCCAGCACCTGGTGCGGTCGCAGGCGGCCGACGGGCAGCTCGAACTCGTAATACACCTGGTAGATGGCTTTTTCATCGACGGCGTCAGCCACCTTCTGGCAGTGGAGGACGCCCCACTGCAGGGCTTTCTCACGCGTCAGGCTGCGCACGCCGGCGTGGTCGCTGATCGCCTCCGCCACGATGTCGCGAGCGCCGCTCCAGGCCTCCTCAACGGTGGGCACTGCCTCGCCCAGGAACGGGGCGGCAAGCTGGTCGGGGCTTTCCCGGGTGCGTACCTGCTGCAAAATCAGGTCCGCCAGGGGCTGCAGGCCCTTTTCACGGGCGATACTGGCTCGGGTGCGGCGCTTGGGCTTGTAGGGCAGGTAGAGGTCTTCGACGGCGGTCAGGGTCTCGGCGGCCAGGAGCTGCTGCTGCAGCTCGGGGGTCAGCAAACCCTGCTCCTGGATCGAGGCGATCACCGCCTGGCGGCGTTCCTCGAGGGTACGCAGTTTTTCAAGCCGGTCGGTGACCTGGCGGATCTGCTCCTCATCCAGGCTGCCGGTGGCTTCCTTGCGGTAGCGGGCGATGAACGGCAGCGTGTTGCCGGCATCCAGCAGCTCGATGGTAGCCGCAACCTGGGTTGTGCGGAGGTTGAGTTCACGGGCAATTTTCTCTGTGATATTCATGCGCCGATTATAATCGCGATCCTGTGACTGAAAGAAAGGCGCACTTCGCCTGATAGTTTGCACTAAGCGAAGTGAAGGGATGAAATCTCACGGATCTGGCTTGAAATTAACACCGCAGTAATGTTTTAAAAAGGTTGCCAAGGTGCCAGAAAAATCAAGCGAGAAAATACTTTATTTCGCGCGGGCATCTTCCAAAAAGCGGCTTTCAGTGCAGTGAAAATATAATCACAGTTACGATCAGGATACCCATACCAACCAATTCATACCACCAAAACTGGCCCCAGCCCAGGAATAGACCGATTAGGAAAGCAATTGCACCAAAGACTCCGAAGGCTATGCTGCAACCCATACCCCCTCGCGGTTTGCCTTGGCTTGCCGCTCTCCCAGCGTAATGGCATAATCGGGTACGTTTGGATTGGTAGGCCGAATGGAGTAACCAAACAACGCGCCGAACCCCAGCACACAGAAAGAAACAATGATGACGATGATAAGGATGTTGGCAGGAAGCCGCAGGGCAGGCACGAAGAAAGCAACAAGAAGAAAAACCAGAATGGCACCCATCCCAAGCAGGAAGTAGGCAAAATTTTTGTTCATAGAGGTGTTACCATTGTTTCCCTCCAGGCTCTTTTAATGTTTCGATTTTACCATACCCATTACAGTCAGGACACGTAATAGGCATTTGCGGGCCAGAAAAAACATTGACATTGGATTCTGTAGCAGGATATCCGCCCCACCATCCACCCAAAGGGTCCTCGATCTTACCGCTGCCACCACACTTTGAACAGACTTCTATTGTCTTAGTTGACCCACACTTAGAGCAATATTCCTCGCCGCTCCCCCGGGGGACCCATTGATGAACCTCTAGAGTGTTTACAGCGCCACACCTTTTGCAAACACAGCCGTCCCAATCGTGGCCTCCACTTCCCGTTAAACCGCAAATTGTACATTTGCACCCGTCCCAATTATGTCCAGAATCTCGGCATTTAGAACAACGAGTGCACCTGCACCCAATCCATGTGTGGCCTTCATCTCTAATCTGTCCACATTTAGTACATATGCATCCGTCCCAGGAGTGTTCTGCGTTTCTGGTTTTATTGCAAACACTGCATTTGCAACCCACCCAAATATGCCCCTTTGGTCTTGCTAGACCACAATGGTTGCACCTACATCCATGCCAGGAGTGGAGTTTTAAGGAACATAGAAAAGCCCAGAAGTGTTGCATTTTAAAATAATCCTGTGAGTTGCCAAATAGTTGCAGTTTGAGACGGGGGGGCGTGGATAAAACCCGAGAACAGGTTCTTTCGTGTGGAGATAAAGCCCAAAAACACTACAGTTCTTCCCCTTCCAAAGAACTTCATTTCCAAAATCCGACCGGTCCACCTCTCGGGTTGAGTGGACTGCAACTCGTCGCGAAGGGTTACATTTAGTAAAAATCCATCCTGGAGAAGGATTAAACTGAAGTGAGTGCAGCTGCTATGATAACAGATATTCGGATCTTGGCTATTCTCAAAGATTCAGTCACTGTGCAACCGCCGGCGGTTCATAAGTATGCCAAGCCCAATGTATGGGTGATGCTTATGGTTCGGATTTGGAATCGCCTTTACACAATGTAATTTCCATGTATATTCCTAGTTACGCTAGGCTGGGACTTAATCAAATCGTACTGCTTAACAAAACTTAGTTTATGAGATAATCAATGCAAGATGCGGGTTGTTTTATAGGTGATGCAGTAATCGAAATTCAGAACCCCTCGCAAAGACGGGCATTAACGGACACAGAACACCCAAACCTAAGAATACTCGCAACAAGGGAATGAAGGAATCAGGTTATGGCGCTAGGCTGGTTGGATGTGACAACCTTATCGTTCAATTCACTACTTCTTCTCGAGCGGGTGCAGATAAGCTGGTTTCCGGGCTGGTTGCCGGAGAAAGAGCTGGCGATCGCCCTGCAGGCTAACCCGGTCGTCGAGTGGTACTTGCGCCACAAGTGCCCAGAGATCGAGACCTGGATGGACGGCGTGGCTGCCCAGGCGCCCGCGGAGCCTCTCACCCCCGAGGCGCTGCGCCAGGCGGAGGTCGGCGTGCTCTCAAACATCGAAGACCTGCTCGTTTACGTGGTCAACCCGGAAATATACGACGCTCAGCCCTTCCTGGGCTGGGATTTCAGGCGAATTACATTCGCTTATCGACTTCACGGGCAAGGACGTCATCGACATCGGCTCGGGCACCGGCAGGCTGGCGCTGGTGGCCGCGCCGCTGGCGCACGCCGTGTATGCCGTAGAGCCGGTGGAAAACCTGCGCCGTTATATCCGGGGCAAAGCCCGAAAACTCGGCTATGCGAATGTCTTTCCCCTCGACGGCCTGATCACCGAGCTACCGTTCCCGGATGCCTTCGCCGATGTTGCTATGGCCGGGCACGTCTTCGGCGACCTGCTCGAACAGGAATACCAGGAGATGCTGCGCGTCACCCGGCCCGGCGGGATGCTCGATCCTCTGCCCGGGTTCGAGCGTTACCCAGGACGCAGCCCACGATTTTCTCGTGAGACGTAATTTTGAGTGGGGCTGGTTCGAGGAACCCGTAGACGGCATGAAACGCAAGTACTGGAAAACGGTATGAGCCAGAAGACAAACGCCGTCCTGCCAGAATGGTCGCCGCGCCTGCCGATGAGCAAAATCCAGCGGCTGTATAACCTGGACGCCCAGGGCATCTACGACGAGGAGCTGATCGACGAGGTCGGCTACGCCCTGCTGAGTCGCTGCCAGAGCTTCATCCAGGCAAACCAAGCCACCCAGGGAAAGGTCGCTTGCCCGGTTTGCGAGACCGTGGTGGAACACCAGTTCAAGAACGACGAGCTCCTGACCTGTGAGCAGTGCGGCTGGCAGGCGACCTGGAAGGATTATTTCAGCACCATCCAGCACAAGCAGCTCTCCGGCGCCGAACCGGTCCTGGTCTTCTTTGCTGAATATATCGAGACATTCCCCAAAGCGCACACGCCCCAGGAAAAAATGTTCCGGATCGACCGCCTGCTGCACGGCTTCCATTACGCATCCATCCACCACACGCGCACGCCGACCCGGCCGGTGGCGATCAACCTGATCGACGGGCGTTTAAACGACGTCATCGAGTTCCTGGAGCGCCTGACCTTCGGCGAGCACAGCACCCCCGGCATGGCGGAGAACCGGGCAGAATGGATGCTCAAAATCGAGAACGCCAAGAACTGGGGAAAGAAAAAGTAGAAAGCCCTAACGATTTATTCATCTTCCTGTAATCCCTGGGCAAGCATTCTCGGCTACACTAGAGCAGCCTGGCAACTGGCCGGGCTGAAAAAAACTGGTATTTCTTCTTTTACAGGTAACCATCCAATGCCAACTCGCAAATTCCTATCCCCACCCATCCCATCATCGGAAATCACACCTGAGCACGTCTACGTAAACCGCCGCTCCTTTCTCAAGGCTATGGGCGTGGTCGCCGCCGGGGCGCTCCTGGCTGCCTGCGGGCCTGCCAGCGATGATGGCTCATCTGCAAGCCCGGAGACCTCCAGCACACCTGAGCAAGCAGCGGAGGCGCCCGACGAGGCACCCAACACCTACGAAGAGATCACGAACTACAACAATTATTACGAATTTTCCATGGGTAAGGAAAGCGTCGCCGTGCTGTCCTCTGACCTGGTGACCTCCCCCTGGCAGGTCGAAGTTTCCGGTCACTGCAGCAAGCCGGGCACCTTCGCGATTGAAGACCTTATCAAACAATTCCCACCCGAAGAACGCATCTACCGCATGCGCTGTGTGGAAGCCTGGTCGATGGTCATCCCCTGGAACGGCTTCGAGCTGGCCAGCCTGCTGAAAGCCGTCGAGCCCACGTCGAAAGCCAAATACGTGCGCTTCGAGACCCTCTTCGACCCCGAGCAGATGCCGGGTCAAAAAAGCTCATTGTATCCATGGCCATACCAGGAAGGGCTGCGCATGGACGAAGCCATGCACCCGCTGACCATTTTGGCAACAGGTCTATACGGCAAAATCCTGCCAAACCAGAACGGCGCCCCCCTGAGGCTGGTGGTTCCCTGGAAATACGGCTTTAAAAGCATTAAGTCGATCGTCAAAATCGAGCTGACCGAAAATGAACCCGCCACCCTGTGGTCGTCGATTGCGCCAAACGAGTACGGCTTTTACGCCAACGTCAACCCGGAAGTCGACCACCCGCGCTGGTCGCAGGCTTCAGAGCGACGCATCGGCGAGCTGACCCGCAGGCCCACACTGATGTTCAACGGCTACGAGGAAGACGTGGCCTCCCTGTATGCCGGGATGGACCTGGCGACATATTACTAAACCTGGCGGCAAGTTGAAGCCGGCGCCGAAAATCTCTTTCACCCCCCTGCAGATCCTCACCCACCTGGCGGCCTGGTTCCTGGTCGCCTGGCTGGTCTTCGATTTTTTCAGCGGGCGCATGAGCGTCAACCCGATCCAGGAAATCATGCAGCGCACCGGTCGCTATGCCATCTGGTTCCTGGTGGCTTCGCTGGCGTGCACGCCGCTGTACAGCCTCTTCGGGATGCGCCAGGCGCTGAGCGCCCGCCGGCCTCTCGGCGTATATGCCTTTATGTTCGCGGCGCTGCACTTCCTGACCTTCAGCGGGCTGGATTACCAGTTCAACTGGGAGCTGCTGCTCGCCGACCTGTTTGAAAAGCGCTTTGCCTGGATCGGATTAATTACCGGGACAATCTTGCTAGTGCTGGCGCTGACCTCAACCAAAGGCTGGCAGAGACGATTGGGGAAAAACTGGAAGCGCCTGCACCGGCTGGTCTATGCGGCTGGTTTGTTGGCGGTGCTGCATTACGCCTGGGCGTTGAAAGGCGATATCTTCCGCCTGCAGGGGAATGTGATGATGCCGCTGGTGGCGGGGGCGCTGGTGATCGTCCTGCTGCTGGTTAGGCTGCCGGTGGTGAAACGAGGGTTGCTGGTATTGCGAAGGCGGTAAAGCAGAGTTAATCAAGAAACCAACAGAGACTCAAGAGAGGCGATCAGGGGAGGTATGTCGTTTTTTACGGTTTCCCAAAGTAACTTCGGATCGACTTCAAAATATACGTGCACCAGGCGGTTTCGCATGGCACGCATGAAATGCCACGGCACGTCCGGATTAGCATCTTGGACATCATCTGGAATTCCACTTGCGGCTTCACCGATAATGATCATGTTTAATTCAACTGCACGGATAGTTTTGGCATCATTACGGAAACTATCGAAGTCCAGACTGCCCATGAAGAGGATGATCTCTCTGGAAGCGTCGATAATATCCTGGACGCGGGCCTGCCAGCCTCTAGGAGACATAAACTAACTCGGACATAACCGCCGGACGCAGGCGGGGCTTGAGGCTGTCTGGGGTTCCCAGGTCGACTTTGCAGCCAAAGAGCTCTTCAAGTCGATCCTGGAGGGCAAAAAGCCCGAACAAGCCCACGGGGCGGTTAAATTCAACCAGCAGGTCAACATCACTTGCCGACCCGGCTTCATTTCTGGCTACCGACCCGAATAAAGCAAGCGATTGGACGGCATAGACATCCGCCAATTCCTGGCGATGGTGTTGAATAGTTTGAATGACATCGCGTTGGTTCATGCAATCACCTGATCTTATCGTGATTTTACCAGAAGTGGAGGAAAGTTTCGCCTCTTACGGGCCCGCCGGCGTGAACTTGAACGACTTGATGACGACCTCGACGTCCTGGCCGTTAGAAGGCGCCTGGCCGTTGAAAAGCCAGAGGTTGATACGTACATTCCCGCCGCCCGCAGGGGGGATATTCGCCGCGTTAGCATAAGTCCAGGATTGGAGCACGGTTCCATCCCCATCCCGGCTCTCGAACTGGATGCTCTCCGGTTGCCAGTCAAAACGATGGGTGGACTCCACCCCGCCTAACTCCAGGGCAAAGCGCTGGCGGTTGCCGCTGACATCCCAGGGCTGGACCACGTACTGGGCGTTGAGGTCCGTATCCTCACCCCAGCGCGAGAACTCAATGTCGATTTCGCGGTAGTTGTTCTGGGGGGCGGCGTCATCCCAGGTGAAGAAACCAAGCACCGCGTTCTTATCGAGCAGGTCCACCCGGCTGGCGGTGACGAGGCTGTACGTCCCGTACTGGAGTATTTCCGTGCAGATGACCTCCGTGCTGTACCAGGCACCGTCGCGATAGACAATCTTCAGGTGCAGGGAACCATTCTCATCGACCCACACGTCCGCCGGGTCATCCGAGAAATAGTTGGGACCGGGACCGGCCAGGATAGGCGTGTATTTGACATTCCAGGTAGTATCCGGAGAAGCTGATCGTGCGCACAGCCTGGCGGGTGGCGAAGGTGTATGCGGCTGAGCTGCTGAACAGCTCGTCCGGCAGGACAGCCCCGCCGGACATTTGCGGCGGGGTATAGCCCAGGGGCACCAGGAAGGCGGCAATATCGGTGGCCTGCTCGTCCGAGCCGCCGGTGGTGATGTCGGCAACCCAGGCGCCATCGTCCTGGATGGAAGTCAGTGGGGAGGCAAAATAGGGTTTCGTCCACCAGCCGGATGTATTGATATACACCGCAACTTCGTACTCTACCGGGTTGGCACAGGCGACATGCCCGCGCAGGTTCTCGTAGCTGCCCAGGGGAGGCACGTAATCGAAGAAGATGCCCGGCGAGGGGCATAAGAGGTCGTATGCATTCGAAACGACGGGCAGGTAAATCAATGAAGTGGGTTCCGCTGGCTGCGCCGGGGCAGGAGCGGCGGGCGCTCCCCAGCCTGCCAGGAGCAGCGGGAGGAGCAAGACCCAGGTGAAACGTCTGACCTGTGTAAGAAATTTTTCGATCATGAGGTTTCCTTCTTAACGGATCGATGGGGACGAAGGATCCGGCAGGACATCAGGGTGATTGTACTACCAATCGAATTCCGTCAAAAAGGTGCAAGTGAACTTATAATACGGAGCAAAAGCCCGGAAGGCATTCGGGTTTAAACGGAGGAATCCTTATGGCACATGGCGGAGGCTGGTGGAGCTACCTGAGCGCCAGCACTGAAAAACCGCGCGTGACGCGCCAGCTCGTGCTGCGCGTCCTGCAGTATGCACGACCGTACCGGTTGATGATCCTGGCGATGCTGCTGCTCATCCTGGTCTCCACCGGGTTGTCGCTGCTGACCCCCCTGGTCCTGCGCACCCTGTTCGACCAGACCATCCCTTCTAAAGATCTGCAGCAGCTCGTTTTATTAACGCTGGCTTTGCTGCTGATCCCTTTAGCCAACGGGCTGATCGGCGTCGTGCAGCGGCGCTTGAACTCGCGCGTGGGCGAAGGAGTGATCTTCGACCTGCGCTCTTCCCTTTTCGGCCACCTGCAGCGCATGTCGCTGCGCTTTTTCACCAATACCAGGGTCGGCGAGCTGATGAGCCGGCTGAACAACGACGTCATCGGGGCGCAGAATGCGATCAGCAACACCATCGTCTCGATCGTCACCAACCTGGTGCAGACGATCGCCGTCCTGGTTGTGATGCTCAGCCTGGAGTGGCGCTTGACCCTGGTCAGCATTCTGATCCTGCCGCTCTTCATCCTGGTGGCGCGCAAAATGGGCGCACTGCTGCGGGACACTTCCCGCCAGCAGATGGATGCGGTTGCCCAGATGAATGCCCTGATGAACGAAACCCTCAACATCGGCGGGGCGCTGCTGGTGAAGCTGTTTGGGCGTGGCGCTACCGAAAACCAACGCTTCCGCGAGCGGGCCAGGCAGGTGCGTGACGTGGGCGTCCGGCGGGCAGTGCTGGGCTCGACGTTCTTTGTCGTCATCGGCCTGGTCAGCGCCATCGGCTCTGCCATGGTATACGGGCTGGGTGGATACATGGTGATCGAGGGCAGCTTTACCATTGGCACCATCGTCGCCTTTGGCGCTTACCTGACCTCCCTCTATGGATCGCTGCAAGGCCTCTCGAATGCCCCGGTCGAGTTTGCCACTTCGATGGTCAGCTTCGAGCGCGTGTTCGAGGTGATCGACCTGCCCCTGGAAATCGCCGAGGCGCCGGACGCCAGGGTGCTGCAGGCCGTGCGCGGCGACCTGGTATTTGAGGATGTCACCTTCCGCTATGCAGCCAGCGACGAGTACCTGCTCAGCAGCGTCCACCGCTACGGGCACATGGATAACGTGACGGCAGTGCTCTCGGGCAAAGGCGCTTCTGAAAAAGAGGATAAAAAAGCCGAGGCAGCGAGCCCGGCCAACGCACCTGAAACGCTGGAGCCGGAGGAAATTCCTCACCACCAGGCGCGCGCCCAGGCATTGGAAAACCTTAGCTTCCACGTCCAGCCAGGGCAACTGGTGGCGCTGGTTGGCCCCAGCGGGGCGGGCAAAACCACACTGACCTACCTGATCCCCAGGCTGTACGATCCCAGTGAAGGTCGCATCCTGCTCGACGGGAACGACCTGCGCAGCGTCACCCTGGATTCGCTCAGCCGCCAGATCGGGATGGTGACCCAGGAAACCTACCTGTTCCACGACACCATCCGCACCAACCTGGTGTACGCCAGGCTGGACGCCACCCAGGCTGAGATCGAAGCCGCCGCCAGGGCAGCCAACATCCACGACTTCATCACTGCCCTGCCCGATGGCTATGAGACCGTGGTGGGCGAACGCGGCTACCGGCTGAGCGGTGGCGAAAAGCAGCGCCTGGCGCTGGCGCGCGTGATCCTGAAAGACCCGCGCATCCTGGTCCTGGACGAAGCCACCAGCCACCTCGACAGCGAATCGGAAGCCCTGATCCAGGAAGCCTTAAAACACGTGATGGCCGGGCGCACCAGCATCGTCATCGCCCACCGCTTGAGCACCATCCTGACGGCTGACCTGATCCTGGTGTTGGATCGCGGGCGCATTATCGAGCAGGGCACACACCAACAGCTTTTGGTAAAGGCTGGCCTGTACGCTGACCTGTACGAGACCCAGTTCCGCGATCAAAAGGAGCGAGTTTAGGATAACAAAACTGGTGACCATGCTCTGCATGGTCACCAGTTTTTCAATTACGAAAGTATTGGTTTAGGGATTATCGTCACCGGGCCACGGTGGGATCGGCAGGTCCTTGAGTTTGTTCCAGAGATCTTCCAGGCTGCCATCTTTGAAGGCTTCTTTCACCTTCTCCATGTCATCCGGCAGCTTGTCCAGCTTCTCGTCGTGAGAGGGCAGGTCGATATCAGGCCAGCCGTTCTCATCCATGCCATATTCCTTCATCAGCTCTTCCCAGCCGAAACCGCTGTTGTGATCGGCCAGGATTTTGTCCATGTCGATGCCAATTTCTTTGAAGATCGAAAAAGCCTTTTCGATCTCATCGAAACCGTTGCCCTCGCAGTACCAGGCAATCATCTCATCGATCGGCATCTCGTATTCGGCAGCCATCTCCTTGAGCTTGGCCAGTCCTTCGGCATCCAGGCAGATCGCGTCCTTCAAACCAGGAGGCAGGATCGGGTCGGTCAGCATGTCATCGTGGGTGTAACCGAGCTCTTTGAGAATTTCAGCCCAGCTCATCCCGGCATCGCGCTTGGCGAAGAGATCGGCCACCGGCACGCCAGTCTTGCTGCTGATATTCAGGGCCATGGTGATCTCGGGCAGGCTGCGACCTTCACAGTACCAGCCTTTTACTTCCTCGTAGGTCACCCCGTAGATGTCTGCCAGTTTCTTGAGCACAGGATTGGGCTCAGTCTCAACCACGGTGCAATCGGGAATTGGCATGACAGAGAAGTGACCTTCGAACCACTCACCTTCGTAGGTCCATTCATCATCGCCAGGCCGGGTGGGATCATCATCGTCATCCACCGGGAGCGTGTCGGTATACAAAGCAGGATCGACCGACTTGTAATCTTTGATGTCCAGGTCGGCGAATGCGTCCAGCTCTGCCAATTGGTCGAGCTCATCGAGGTTTGCCATCTCGTCCTGCCATTCCGGCTCTTCAACCGGCGGCACGACTTCGTCCTCGGGGGTCTCGCCCAGGATGGAGGTGCGGACCGCATACAGAGGACTGTTAGGGCTGGCGCCGTAGGCGGCAGTTACCAGACCGCCAGCCAGGAGGGCCACAATCAGAATTGCAATCAAAACAGGTTTCTTCATCAGAAAGCTCCTTTCGTGTTCTACTAACAACTATAACGCAGTTTATCCCGATTTGTCACGGGATTCCAGATTAAACTTTCATAAAAGATAAGAAAAAGGCGGCATGTATCGGGCAAGATTATTTAATCAAAAACATGACATTTGTCACTTGGAAGATCAAATATTCCTGGTATGCTTAATTGCAAATGATTTGCAGTAATTTCGAACCTTTCTGCGTCCCAATAATTGCAAATCATTCGCAACAAGGAAATCGACCCATGACGACCCTTCTTTTGAAAGCCCAAGAACACCTCAACACCCAGGGAGGCCGGATGACGGCCCAACGGAAGCTGATCCTCGAAACGTTGGAGTCCTTCACCGACCACCCCTCCGCAGAGGACATTTACCTGAGCGTGCGCCAGGCCGATCCCAGCTTGAATTTGTCCACCGTTTACCGCACCCTGCGTTGGCTGCAGTCTGAAAACCTGCTGCAGACCCGCATATTCGAAGAAGATCGGCGCCTGGAGCGATTTGATCCCGCAGAACCCAGCGAGCATTACCATTTCCGCTGCACGCGCTGCAAACAGGTGGTCGAATTCGACAGCCAATGGGTGGGAAAAATCCGGGAACAGTTCGAAGCTGGTTCAGGGGCGCGGGTCGAAACCGGCACGGTCATTTTATACGGGCAATGTGCGCACTGCCAGCAAATAAATAATGGACCCAACGATTAACCATGGCATGCCAAATTTCCGACTTACTCCACGACAGCAGTGTGCGCTGTATACCGCAGGAAGGTAAATCCAATGCATAATCATTCCGCTCCAGGCAGCTCTGGTCACTTCCGGAGGCGCGATCGCCCTGGTCGGGCACCCAAACGTGGGAAAATCGGTGATCTTTCAACGGCTGACAGGCCAGCACGTGACGGTATCCAATTACCCAGGCACCACCGTTGAGATCATGCGCGGCGCCATCCGCCGTCAGCCCGATGTCGCCTTGATCGACACGCCCGGTGTGATCACCTTCCCTTCTCATTCTTCGGACGAAGAAGTAACCGAGCGCGTCCTGCTCAACGAACCATTGCGCGCCATCCTGCAGGTGGGCGACGCTAAAAACCTGCGCCGGACGCTGCTGCTCAGCCTGCAGCTCGCCGAGATGGGCATCCCGCTGGTCCTGGCGTTGAACATGATGGATGAAGCCCGCCAGCGTGGTGTCATCCTGGACGCACAGAAGCTCTCCAGCGAGCTGGGCTTCAGCGTGATTCCCACCACCGCCGTGCGCGGCCAGGGCGTGACGGAGCTGCTGTCAGCCCTGAAGACAGCCCAGGTCCAGCCTTTCCACCTGGAATACCCACCCGAGATTGAGGCCACGCTGGAAAGCGCACTGGGGACGCTGACCGAAAACCTGGAAGCGCTGCCGCCCATTTCCATCCGGTCGCTGGGGCTTCTATGGCTGTCTGGCGACCCGGTTGCCGAGGAATGGCTGCACAGTCGGATGGATCAAGGGGCATATTCCTCCCTGCTGGCCCAGAGAAGCCAGGTGGAAAGGGTATCCGCCGAGCCCCTGGCATTTCGCATCCAGGCTGTGCGCCTGCAGCGCGCCGAAACACTCCTGGCAGGCGCCCTGGTCCAGCCTGGCAGCCGCCTCAACGGATTGGGAGCCAAACTCAGCCGGCTGACGACGCACCCGGTCTGGGGCCTGGCGATCCTGGCAGCCGTCCTTTACGGCTTGTACTGGTTCGTGGGCGTCTTTGGCGCGGGCACCCTGGTTGGCTTGATCGAGGAAAATCTCTTCAACAACCTGATCAACCCCTGGATCATCAGCACAGTGACCAGGCTGTCGCCCTTCCCCTGGCTGGCCGATTTCCTGGTCGGGGAATATGGCCTGTGGACCATGGGCATCACCTACGCATTCGCCCTGATCCTGCCCATCGTGACGACATTCTTCCTGGCCTTCAGCGTCATGGAGGATTCGGGATACCTGCCGCGCCTGGCGGCTTTGAGCAACCGGCTGTTCGAACGCCTCGGTTTGAATGGCAAAGCTGTCCTGCCCATGGTCCTGGGGCTTGGCTGTGTGACGATGGCGACATTGACCACGCGGGTGCTAGAAAGCCGGCGCGAGCGCCTGCTGGTGACCCTGCTGCTGGCGCTGGCTGTGCCCTGCTCCGCCCAACTGGGGGTGGTCATGGGGATGCTGGCTGGAATCTCGCTGACTGCCATGCTGATCTGGAGCAGCGTGATCGTGCTGGTGATGCTGGCGGTGGGCTGGCTGGCGGCGCGCCTGGTGCCGGGCGAGCGCACGCGCCTGCTGGTCGAGCTGCCCCCCCTGCGCTGGCCCGCGGCGTCCAACGTCCTGATGAAAACCCTGGTACGGTTGGAATGGTATGTTAAGGAAGTTGTGCCGCTCTTCCTGGCTGGGGCCGCCCTGATGTTCCTGCTCGACCAGACCGGCATCCTGGAACGCCTGGTCGCCTTCGGACGCCCCCTGGTGGTGAACTGGCTGGGCCTGCCGCCCGAAGCCAGCGCGGCCTTCCTGATGGGTTTCTTACGCCGTGACTTCGGGGCAACCGGGCTCTTTCACATGCAGGCGCACGGGCTGCTCTCCCCGCTCCAGGTTGTTGTCGCCATGGTCACCGTGACCCTGTTCATCCCCTGCATTGCCAGTGTGATGGTGATTGGCAAGGAAAGGGGTTGGAAGACCGCCGCGGGCATGTTCGCCCTCATCATGCCCCTGGCCTTTCTGGCAGGCGGGCTGCTCTTTCGATTGCTCCTGTGGGCCGGCTGGGGAAGCTGATGAGCACGAGCCTGGCCTGCCCCATGTGCGGTTTTCATTATATACCGGAGGCGCACGCCTCCTGCGATGGCTGCCCCATCCAAAAAGGCTGCACGATGGTCTGCTGCCCCTCCTGCGGCTACCAGACCATCAACCCGGCGTCTTCCTCCGTGGTGCGCATGGCTGCCGCAGGTCGCTCGGGCTGGCAGCGCCTGCGTAAACGACTGCGAAAAAACGGCGTAGCTCAGGCCTCTCCGGATAACCGCGGGCAGGCTGATGAGCTTATCCTGACGTCTGTGCTTCCTGGCCGTGAGGCCTGTGTGGCGGGCTTCTCCCCCGGCATATCGCCAGAGCGCAAGGCGCGGTTGCAGGCTTACGGGCTGGTCACCGGGCAGGTCGTGCGCGTCGTCCAGCACAACCCGGTGACCGTGGTCGTCATCGAACACCTGGAGCTGGCAATGGAGACCGATCTCGCCCGGACTGTGCTGGTCAGCGTCCCAGCGAAATAATGATATGATTATCGATCTATGCCTCTCAGCCGCCGTGCCTTTCTAAAAACCGCCGGGCTGGTTGCGGCCAGCAGCCTGGTCGCCCTTGCCGGAGGATATCTCCTGCTGGATGAATCCCGGGATCCGGTCGTTGACCGGGTGACCATCCCCATTCCAGGTCTGCACCCGGCCCTGGAAGGATTTACGATTGTCCAGCTTACTGACATTCATTTGCTGCCGTACACCCGGGCCGCGCTGGTCAAAAAGACCATCGCCATCACGAACAGCCTGAAACCTGACCTGGTTGTGTTAACTGGCGATTACGTATGGCAAGGCAGGGAAGCCATTTACGAGCTGCCGCCTTTGCTGGCAGGGCTGAATGCGCGCTTCGGGGTGTATTCGGTGATGGGCAACCACGACTACTGGATGGACATCCAGGCATTGCGAATGGAGTTTCCGCGCAACCGCCTGCCGGTGCTCGATAACGAGGGGATACCCATCACCCTGGGCCAGGGTACTTTTTACCTGGCAGGGATGGACGACGGCTGGAGCGGGCAGCCTGATTTCCGCAAAGCGATCGAAGGCGCCCCGGCATCGGCTCCGATCATTCTGCTCCTTCACGAACCCGACCTGGTGGACCAGACCAGCCTGGAGCCCCGGATTTCACTGCAGCTATCCGGTCACACTCACGGGGGCCAGGTGCTGATCCACGGGGATAATCCCCCTTTCAAACCCTATCTTGGGAAAAAATATGTCAAGGGTTTGTATAAGGTCCGCAATACCTGGCAATACACCAGCCGCGGGATTGGCGTCATCAGCGTGCCCCTGAGGATCAACTGTCCACCGGAAATTACCCACCTGACACTGGTCGCTTAACAGGACGCTCCTACACGGATCGTTCAAAGTTGTACGCATTAAACTGCACACCTGTTCTAAATATAGTATAATATCTTCCCAAACCGTAAAACAAAACCAAAAAAATTCATGTCTTTTCTAAAGTGGAGCATTCGTGAACGAAACCACGGATCCGAAATCCTTTTATGCCGCGCACGGCGTCATGACCGATCCGGGCGAATACGGGTCTCTCATCGACGACCTGCCGCCTGACATTCCATCCCTGGTGCGGGCTGTCCAGGGGCTATTCATTCATCCCTTGATAACCGGCCTGTATGAGGTGGACTTGACCTCGATCCAGCGCAAAGAGGTCAACATCCGCCCGGTGCGGGAAATGCTCAGGCTGATGAGCTCGCTGGATGCCAAACCCTTGAGCGAAGCGCGACCTGCCAACGAACGCGTGGTCGGCAACTGCCGCGATCACGCCACCCTGTTCTGCTCGATGCTGCGCCACAAGGGCATCCCGGCGCGGGTGCGCGTGGGCTTCGCCACATACCTGGGCGGTGATCTCAACGCCGACCATTGGGTCACGGAGTACTGGTCGGAGAGCGCCGGGCGCTGGGTGCTGGTGGACCCGCAGATCGACGAGCGGCAGCGCAAGGCATTCGGCATCCAGTTCGACACGCTGGACATGACTCCCGAGCAGTTCATGACCGCCGGCAGGACCTGGACGGCGATCCGGGCAGGCCAGGCGAAGTCAGGAAACTTCGGTCACAGCCGACACGCACGCGGGATCAGCTTCGTCCGCACCAGCCTGGTCCAGGAGCTGGCAGCCCTCAACAAGGTGGAGGTGCTGCCCTGGGATTCCTGGTGGGACCTGACCAACAAGGGCGAAAGCGAGGTCACGCTGGAAGAGCGCAACCTGCTGGACCAGATCGCCCTGTACACCCTGGACCCCGACCAGCACTTCGAGGCGCTGCGCAGCGCGTACGAGGATGACCCGCAACTCGCCGGACCGGTGAGCTCCCGCCTGAAGGTGCTGGGCCTGGGGCTGGAACCGCTGCTTAAGGGCAGCTCCCTGCTGCTGCCATCTGATGCTCAGCTCTTGCAACGCCTGGGTAAACCGGCTACCGGAAGAGACTGTCCCAGCCTCAAACACCCTTTGATCGTGAACCCGCTCAGCGTACCCCTGGACGCGAACCACATCGTAATCCGCGGGGCGCAGCAGCACAACCTCAAGCACATCGATGTCACCATCCCGCGCAACAAGCTGGTGGTCCTCACCGGCGTCTCAGCGGCAGCGGAAAATCCTCGCTGGCCTTCGATACCCTGTACGCCGAGGGCCAGCGCCGCTACGTGGAGAGCCTTTCCGCCTACGTGCGCCGCTACCTGGACCAGATGGACAAGCCCAAGGTCGACTACATCGGCGGCCTGAGCCCGGCGATCGCCATCGAGCAGAAATCGGTCAGCAAGAACCCGCGCTCCACCGTGGCAACCGTCACCGAGGTGATGGACTACCTGCGCGTGCTCTTCTCGCGCGCCGGCACCCAGCACTGCCCGCAGTGCGGGCGCGCGATCGAAGCCGGTCAGCCCGCAGACAGTCGCCGACCGGCTGGGGCTGCTCGCCTCAGGGACGCGCTTCCAGCTCCTCGCGCCGGTGCTGCGCAGCCGCAAGGGCGACCATCAACGCCCTGCTCGAGAAGGCCCGCACAGGACGGCTTCACCCGCGCCCGCGTCGATGGCGACGACTATCGACCTTTGCACGGCGACAAACCTGCCCGAACTGGCCAAGAGCGACAACGCACACCCTCGAGCTGATCGTCGACCGCCTGGTCGTGCCGGCGCAGTCTCCTGGACGATGAGCAGCGCCCTTCCAGGTACGGCGAGTTCAGGCAGCGCCTGATCGACTCGGTCGAGACGGCTTTGCGCGCCGGCAAAGGGCTGCTTCATCCTGCAGATCGTTGACTGGGCTGGCGCAACGACTCAGCAGATCTGCCTCCGAGTTCTACCTGAGCGAAGCCAATGCCTGCCCGCACTGCGAGATCACCCTGCCGCGCGCTGACGCCGCGGCTCGTTCAGCTTCAACGCGCCCAGCGGGATGTGCCCGGACTGCAACGGGCTGGGCACGCGGCTGGAGGTCGACCTCAACCTGATCGTCGAGCATCCGGAGATCTCCATCCTGGACGGGGCTTCGCGCTGGTTCGGCAACGTGCGCAAGAAGAAAAGCTGGCACCTGCGCCACATGCAAGACGATGGCAGAGCACTACGGCGTGGACCTGGAGGTGCCCTGGAAGGACCTGCCCCAGAAGTTCCGCGACGTGCTGCTCTTCGGTCTCGGGCGACGAACGCATCCACTTCACGTTTGAGAACGAGGAAGGCACCTGGAAGGGCGAGTCCATCCGCGAGCGAGCGCGGCGTCGTCTATCACATCAACCGCCTGTTCCGCCAGACCCAATCCGAGTACACCCGGCGCTGGTACATCAGCTTCATGAGCCAGCAGCCCTGCCCGACCTGCGGCGGGACGCGCCTGTGCAGCGAGGCGCGCAACGTGACCATCGGCGGCCAGCGCTTCCCGGAGGTGCTGGAGATGACCATCGAGCAGGCGCACGAGTGGGTCGTCGCCCTGACCCAGCCGGACAACCCGCAGGCCATGAACGCCGAACAGCTGGAGATCGTCGGCGAGGTGCTCAAAGAGCTGCGCAGAGCCGGCTGCGCTTCATGCTCAACGTCGGGCTGCACTACCTGTCACTGAGCCGCCCGGCGCCGACGCTCTCCGGCGGCGAAGGCCAGCGCATCCGCCTGGCCAGCCAGCTTGGCTGCGGGCTGGTGGGCGTGCTGTACATCCTCGACGAGCCCTCGATCGGCCTGCACGCCCGCGACCAGCGCACCCTGCTGGAGACGCTCTTCCAGCTGCGCGACCTGGGCAACACCGTCCTGGTGGTCGAGCACGACGCGGAGACCATGCTCAGCGCCGACTGGATCATCGACCTGGGACCCGGCGCCGGCGTCATGGGCGGCGAGGTGGTCGCTGAAGGCACGCCGGAGCAGATCATGGCGAACCCCGAATCGCTGACCGGGCGCTACCTGAGCGGCGCCCTCCAGGTGACCGGGCCCAACGGTGGAACCCGTCGCGAACCAGCGCGGCTGGCTGACTCTCTACGGGGCGCGCCTGTTCAACCTGAAGCAATCGTCACCGCACGCTTCCCGCTGGGCGTGTTCACCTGCGTCACCGGGGTCAGCGGCAGCGGCAAGAGCAGCCTGGTCACCGAGACGCTCTTCCCGGCGCTGCAGCGCGCGCTTGCACTGGGCGCGCAGACCACGCCCGGGCCCGCACGACCGCCTGGACGGCCTCGAGCAGCTCGACAAGGTCATCGACATCACCCAGGACCCCATCGGGCGCACCCCGCGCTCGAACCCGGCCACCTACGTGGGCGTCTTCGACGACATCCGCCAGGTCTTTGCCAGCACGCCCGAGGCGCGCACGCGCGGCTACACGTCGGGCCGTTTCAGCTTCAACGTCAAGGGCGGGCGCTGCGAAGCCTGCGCCGGGCACGGCCAGAAGCGGATCGAGATGCACTTCCTGCCGGATGTCTGGGTGACCTGCCAGGAGTGCAAGGGCGCGCGCTACAACCGGCACACCCTGGAGGTTACCTACAAGGGCAAGAACATCGCCGAGGTGCTGGACATGGACGTCGCCAGGAAGCGCTGGAGTTCTTCAGCGCCTTCCCATGACATCGCGCGCATCCTGCAGACCCTGCACGACGTCGGCCTGGACTACGTCAAGCTCGGCCAGACCGCCACCACCCTCTCGCGGCGGCGAGGCGCAGCGGGTCAAGCTGGCCAAGGAGCTGGGCCGGGTGTCCACCGGCGACACCATCTACATCCTGGACGAGCCCACCACCGGCCTGCACTTCGCCGACATCCAGCGCCTGCTGGACGTGCTCCACCGCCTGGCCGACGCCGGGCAACACGGTCATCGTCATCGAGCACAACCTGGACGTGATCAAGACCGCCGACTGGATCATCGACCTGGGCCCGGAGGGCGGGGCTGCCGGCGGCTACATCATGGCCGAGGGCACGCCGGAGGAGGTAGCTGCCACCCCGGCCAGCTATACCGGAAAGTTTTTAGGGGATGTCCTGGAAACCATGAAGGTCACAGATTAAAGAAGGAATCGTTGGGTTAGCACCTGGCCCAAGAACGGCCAGGCGCCAACCCAACCTACTGGACGGGTTTAGAAAGCTATGCTTTAATTCAGGGGAAAATTATAAATAAAAAGGAGTTATAAATGACGAAAACGATTGAAGATTTAAAGGCTGCATTCGCCGGTGAATCGCAGGCGAACCGCCGCTACCTGGCATTTGCTAAGAAAGCCGACCAGGAAGGCCATGCAACCGTTGCCAAACTTTTCCGGGCTGCCGCCGCGGCCGAGACTGTGCACGCCCACAACCATTTCCGGGCCATGGGCGGGGTTCAGACGACGGCTGAAAACCTGCAAACCGCCATGGCAGGTGAAAACCACGAGGTGGTCGCGATGTACCCGGAATTCATCGCCGATGCCGAGGCTGACGGCGATAAAAAAGCACTGAACTCCTTCAAGTGGGCTTTCGAGGTTGAAAAAGAGCATTATGCCCTGTTTAAAGAAGCCCTGGCGAAATTGGGCGAGGAAGCTGCCGGCATCGAAATCTGGGTCTGCGGTTCCTGCGGGCACACCCACATCGGCACCCCCCCGGAGAAATGTCCGGTCTGTGGAGCCTCGCAGTCCAAGTTCGAAAAGATTGACTAAGAAACACAGAAGGACATGCTCTAGGGAAGCCGGTTGAAAGTCGGCATCCTGCCAATTTAAAATCCACTGGACTGCATGTTCTCCAACGGACTGTCCCCATTCATCGAGGGCTGCGCGTGACAGGCGCAGCCCTTTTTCTCCCAATTGTCTCTCCAAAAACTTCCCGGGTCGTCTGGTACAGGTGGGCGCAGTGATAATCCCACGGCATGGTAGCGTCCTGCGATGGGAAGTCAGCCTCGCCCGGCTGCCTCGCCTGGTGAAAAACGAAGACGCATGGCTCCAGGTCATTGGTCAGCGTCTTCCTGACCTCCAGGACCGCCTGGGGATCGAAGCCACGCGCCAGTGCCAGGTCGATTTCCTGGCAGTAAAGCCGGCCATACTGGCAGCAAACCGGTTTCTTTCCAGGCATTCGCCCAAGGGCAGGCGTTGACGGTCGAAAGCACATTGCCATCCTGCTCGATCGTTTCCCCGCTGGCTTCAGCCGTCGCCGGACGCCATTCCTTGTACGCCAGGTAGCTGGTCAGGCTTAAGGGTGCGCCATCGCGCAGGCACGCGCAACCTCATCCGGCGGCCGCGCTGTTCGCCGTAACGCCTGACTGCCTCGAGGACGATCGTCTCGCCATCAATTTTACCGGCTTCATCGATGACCCTGCGCGCCAGCAAGCCAAAGAGCAGTGCGTGGTCTTTTTCGGTTAGAAGAGACTCCATAGAACATACCTCATTCCCATGACCAGCAGCAATCCCAATACGATCTTGCGGAAGACTGCTGGATTAATGAAACGATCGAACCAGAAACCGAAAAGCATGCCCAGCCCAATCGCCGGCAGCGAGAGAGCGAAGATGTGCAGAACGCCGGTATCAAAATTGTCGTTCCAGGCGTGGTTCGCCACGATAAAAATGCTGTTAATGATGAAATAACCGGTCAGGTTCGCCTTAAACTCCGCCGGCGGCCAGCCCCGGCAGTTTCCGTACATGATCACCGGCGGCCCGGAAGTATTATACGCGCCTCCCAAGGCGCCGCCCAGCCCACCGGCGACAGCGCCCCAGGCCGGATGGCGCATCCGCGGCAGGCGGATGCCCAGCAGCGCCCACCCGGAAAAAATCACCATCACCAGGCCAAGCACCGCCAGCACCAGGTCCTCGTCCAGGCTGCCCACCGCCCACACACCCAATGGGATGAAAGCCAGCGATGCCAGGATCATCGGCCAGATCGTTCTCACTTGCAGCGCATGCCGGAAGCGCACGAGGAGCGCCAACTCGATGACGATGTTGACCAGGGCGACCAGCGGCGAGGCTGCCTGGATTCCGAGCAGAGCCGGCAGGAATGCCATCGTCACCAGGCCGCTGCCAAAGCCGGTCAGGCTCTGGGTGAACACGCCCAGGAAAATCACCAGGACAGTCAGGATCATCTCAATGGAGGTCACGAGGCTTGATTATAAGCGACGATGCCGCAACCACCTGCCAGCGTTTATAATAGGCGCAGGAGAGTGGAACATGAAAATTACTGTTGTTGGCGGCGGATCGACGTATTCACCCGAGCTGGTGCACGGATTCCTGGATAAAGTCGCCTCGTTTCCGGTGAAGGAGCTGTGGTTGATGGACATCGACCCGCAGCGCCTGGAGATTGTCGGCGGTTTCACCCAGCGCATGGCAGCAGCACGCGGCGCGCCGTTTCGCCTCGAGCTGACCACCGACCTGCGCCAGGCGATCCAGGGCAGCAGCTATGTCATCACCCAGCTGCGCGTTGGGATGAACCCGGCGCGGCGCGAGGACGAATACCTGGGGCGGAGGCACGGGCTGGTCGGTCAGGAAACTACCGGCGTCGGCGGGATGGCAAAGGCTCTGCGTACCATCCCGGTGATCCTGAATATCGCCCGCACCATGCAGGAGCTGGCGCCAGGCGCCCTCCTGGCAAACTTCACCAACCCCGCCGGTCTGGTCACCGAAGCCCTGCAGCGTTATGCCCCCGGCGTGCCATCTGTCGGCGTCTGCAACGTGGGAATTACGACCAAAATGCACATGCTGGAAAGCTTAGAAGAAGCATTGGGAGAAAAAATCGACCCGCAGCACGCCCAGTTGGATACGCTGGGCCTCAACCACCTGACGTGGCACCGCGGTTTTACAGTGGACGGGCAGCAGATGTGGCCGACCGTCTTTGGGAAGTACCTGGAAAACCTGCACTCCCAGGACGATCCCGAGTGGGACATTCGGACCATCGAGACCCTGGGGATGATCCCCAATTATTACCTGCATTATTTTTACTACACGCCCGACGTCATCGCCGCCCAGCAGAAATGGCCGCCATCGCGCGCCGAGCAGGTGATGGAGATCGAAAAAGAGCTCCTGCGCCAGTATGCCGACCCGTTCCTGACCGAGCTCCCTGCCGACCTGATGAAGCGCGGCGGAGCCTATTATTCGACGCTGGCGACGGAGCTGCTCAACTCGAAGCACAACGACCTGGGGCAGGTGCATGTGGTCAACGTGCCCAACCGGGGCGCGGTGCCGGAATACCCGGCGGACTGGGTGCTGGAGATGCCCTGCAAAGTGGATGCTTCTGGCATCCAGCCCCTGCCAGCCAGGCCGCTGCCCGAGGTTTGCTTTGGCCTGGTGGCACAGGTGAAAATGTACGAGCTGCTGACGGTGGAAGCCGCGGTGCACGGCGACCGCAAGGCGCTTTACGAAGCCCTGCTCGCCCACCCGCTCGGGCCGAAAGCCGGGCAGGTGCAGGCCGTCCTGGACGACCTGCTGCAGACCAACCGGCAGTTTTTGCCCCAATTTTCATAACAGGTAGGCTTTAATGAAAGCATACCTGGGTATCGATGTTGGCGGCACCAAGACCCTGGCGCTGCTCGCCGGTGAAGACGGCAAGGTCATTGGCCGCGGCCAGGCAGGCGCTGGGAACCATGAATCCGTTGGCTATGCAGGTTTAAGGGCAGCCCTGGTCCAATCCACGCAGCTTGCCCTGGCGGAGGCCGGAATCGAGCGGGAGCAGATTGCCGGTGCGGGGTTTGGCGTCGCCGGCTACGACTGGCCTTCCGAGCTGCCCGCCACCCTGGAAGCCATCGCTGGCCTGGAACTGGACTGCCCGGTAACGGCCGTCAACGACACGGTCATCGGCCTGGTCGCCGGTGCAGCCGAAGGCTGGGGTGTGGCGATCGTCGCCGGCACCGGCTGCAACTGCTGGGGGCGTGATCGCCAGGGACGCCAGGGGCGCGTCACCGGCGATGGTGGCCGCTTCGGTGAGTACGGCGGGGCAGGCGAGATTGTCGGCAAAGCCTTGCACGCCGTCGCTTATGAGCATTTCAAGCGAGGCCCGGCAACCCGGCTGACGCCGCTGTTCGTCCAGGCCTGCGGAGCCAAAGACGCCGCGGATTTGCTGGAAGGGATTGTGCTGGAATGGTACAGCCTGGAAGCCAGCCTGGCGCCGAAAATATTCGAGCTGGCTTATGCCGGTGATGCGGCAGCCAGGGACGTCATCGAATGGGCTGGGCGAGAGCTGGGAGGCATGGCGGTTGGCGTCATCCACCAGATCGAGATTGAACAGCAATCTTTTGAGGTCGTCCTGGTGGGCAGCGTCTGGGAAGGCGGCTCGTTGATCCGCGAACCCATGCAGCGCACCGTTTTGGATTCGGCGCTACAGGCGCGCTTTACCAGGCTGGCCGCGCCGCCCGTGACCGGAGCGCTGCTCCTGGGCATGGAAGCGGCTGGACTGGACGTTGGGAACCTGGCAGTCCGGCAGACCTTGATGGCGACGGCAGGCGCTCGATGAGAATCCTGGCGATAATATCTGCTGAATACGGCGCACGGCACGTGACCAACCTGCGCCAGCACGGACCCGCAAGCTGGCAGATCGAAACCTGGCAGGCGCCGGCGATCCTACCGCCGGTCATCGACTACCCGGAAGATTACGTCCCGCAATCCCTGCCGGCCTGCGACCTGCTGCTACACTTCGGCGAGCAGCGCGGGATCGCCGAGCTTGTACCCGAAATCGCCCGGCTGGCCGGAGCTTCAGCCGTCCTGGCGCCGGTGGACAGCGAAGCCTGGCTGCCGCGCGGGCTGGCGCGCCAACTGCGCGGCTGGTTGCAAGCCATGGGCGTCGCCTGCGCCACTCCCAAGCCCCTATGCACGCTGACCGAGACGGATTATGCCCTCACCCGCCGGGAGCGCGTTCCCTATGAAAACCCACTGATCGCCGAATTCGCACGTTATTTCGGCCAACCTTCTATCCGCCTGGCTGTCGATCCCGAGACGCGCACCATCACCGCCGCCCAGGTCGAGCGAGATGCGGTCTGCGGGATGGCGCGCTACGTGGCTGAAAGGTTAATCGGGGTCAGCGCTGACGAGGCTGAGGAAACTGGCGGCCTGCTTCACCACCATTTCCCCTGCCTGGCCAGTATGGGCATCGACCCGGATTTCAACGATACCCTGATGCACGTTTCCGGAAATGTGCTCAGAGATAATATCCTTGAGCAGGTCAAGCCGTTCAAAAATACCCGGTACATCAAGCCCGGGTAACGGCTTTTATATTTTAACGCCCAACCAGGCGTGCCTGCAGCCTGGAAGGCAGGACGGCCAGGTTCAACACCAGCAGGCTGATGCCCAGCAGGAGCAAGCCAACCCCGGTCAGCGTCATCGCCGTGTGGAAAGCATCGCCATAGTTGATGCCGGATAGGGTGTGCGTCGGCGCCATCCAGTACTGGATCGTTAGCGCCATAACCCCGCAGACGATCGAAGCCACACCTCCCGAGGTGGTTCCTTCGTTCTTCGAGGCGTTCGTAAAATCCATCTTCGCCCAGACGGGCGGGATGCGGAAGATCAAAAAGATGATCAGGGTCAGCACCGTGGTGTAAACCACGGCGTCCACCGGCATGGACGAGCCGCGCAGTGAGCGCGAGACCAGCATGTGGATGGCGCCCACCACGGTCCCCAGCACCAGGGTCAGCAGGGCATAATTGTATGCATTCGCCCTGCGCTTGATCAACAGGATTACAGCCCGGACACCCATAACACCGATGGCGGTCGTTGCCAGGACAAAGAGAACGTACAGCCATTTGTAAGGTGCAATCGCAGCCATGGAGCCGTACTTTTCGGCAGCCAAAGCCACGCAGGTCGTGCCGATGCCGCCCATCAGCGTGAAGAAAGCGGTCAGGCTCATGAAGACGATCCCGATAATCCGTAAAAATTTTGCCATGTTGATCTCCTGAAATAGAATGCTTTTGGTTAATATAACATTAATACTTTTCTGGAGATGTGACAAAAGTCACAAAGGGATCGGATTTTAGATCTCACAAAGAGGCTCAGAGCCTAGCGATTCGACCAGGTGGATGGCAGCCTCGACCTGTTCCGGTTTCCCGGAGATGCCCAGCCAGGAAGCGCCTTCGGCGCCATAAATTCCCCCGGCGGCAATCAAAGTGGCTTCAGCGCCGGTCAGCAGGCGAATGGCGTCGATCTCGGTGAAGGTCTTCCCCGGCAGGGGCATCAGGCGCGGGCCTTCGGTATCGATGGCCAGGACCTTCAACACCAGCTCGTGAATGTCCTCAAGAACGCGCTTCTCCAATCCAACCGGCACGATCAGCTCCACCCGCCGTCCGATGATGGCCGGCATGGCGCTGAGGATCGATCCCCCCTTAGGATGCCCGATCTGCACGGCGGCCTGGCCGTGACGATCCATGGCATTGGCGCCTTTTAAGACGACATCGCCCGTGACCAGCTCATCTACGACCTCCTGGACGCTTAAGCCTTTTTGCCAGATTCCGTCTCGGATGACCACGTCACCGGGAAATTCCAGCCTCGGCGGTTGGGCTGTATCCGCGGTGGTGATGCCGCGGCGAAAGCCAGCCCGGGAAAATCCCTCCGCCTGTCCCAGCGCTTTCAAAACCTCATCTGCCACGTAGCCGTTAGTGCTCCCGGCAACGATCACCAGTCTGCCGCGCTGCAGCACGCGCTGGATGGAAGGGTGGACAGCCATGCCCATGCCGATCAGGCGCTTGCCCATCGCCGGGGTAAGAACACATTGTTTCATAGTCAGATCCTCCAAAAATAATATCTAAACCGCAGATTGCGCACGGATGCACGCAGATAATTTTGATTAGTTTGAGTTTATCTACGAAATCTGCGGTCTAAAAATCTTAAAGCTCATCCCTAGATAAATTATATCCGGGATTATGATGGGTTCTGAGCGGTTTTGATAGGTTCTGGCACTGGCAAGGTGAAATAATTGGATAAAACGGAGGCCTTATGAAATACAAAGAAACAATACATACCGCTCTGAACTCCCCTGCCGAATTGGAAGCCCTCTATCAAAAGGCAAGGCAAGAACAGGAAAGCGCCGAATTCATCGCCGACTTGCAAGCCTGCTATGCCGAATCCCCGGACAGCGTGCTGCTGGCAGCCTGGCATTACCGCTTACAATCTGAGGCGGAAAGCCGGGCGGCCGCGGGTATCGAGCCAGTAAAAACAGCCGCACCTCGGCGTCCGATCCAATGGAAGTTTGCCGTTCCGCTGGCGATCTTGAACGGGCTGTTGTTCTGGCTGTTCAGCGATTCAGACATGGTTTTTGCAAGGCCCTATGAGCCCATTCCCTACCTGGCGATCCTGGCTACAGCGATCATCGCCCTTCTGGTGATTGCTTACCTGTCGCTATCCGTCTATACAACCAACCGCGAAAACCTGGGAAAGATTTTAAAAACTGGCGGCATCCCGGCGTTGGTTTTGAGCGCCATCACAATTTATGCTTTTGTGATGTGCATCAACCCATCGACCTTCCCGGAAGGGCAATACCGCACCCTGGCCGTGGTTCACCTGCCCCTGCTTTCCTGGGGAGCAGTCGGCTGGACCATCCTGGGACTGCGCGCGGATGCCCACCAGCGCTTCTGCTTCCTGATCAAGTCCATCGAAATTTTCGTGGTCGCCGGGTTGATCTTGATCGTGGGCATAATTTTTGGCGCCATCACCATGGGACTTTTCGGCGCTCTGACGGTCGAGATCCCTGAGTTGATCATGCGCCTGATGGCTGCCGGTGGCGCGGGCTTGATCCCCCTGTTAGCCGTTGCTATCGGCTACGATCCCTACAATTCGCCGGCAGACCAGGATTTCAGCCAGGGCTTGAGCAAGCTGGTAGCCATGATCCCGCGCCTGCTGCTGCCGCTGGTTTTGATCGTGCTTGTGGTCTATATCCTGGTAATCCCCTTCTTCTTCATCCAGCCCTTCAACGACCGCGACGTTCTGATTGTTTTCAATGTGATGCTCTTCGCAGTCATGGGGCTGCTGGTCGGGGCGACGCCGATCCACCAAGCCGAATTATCGCCGCGCTTGCAGCACCTGCTGCGCCTGGGATTGCTGGTTTTAATCAGCCTGGTGATCCTGGTCAGCCTGTACGCCTTGTCCGCCACCGCCTACCGCACCATTCAAGGCGGTCTGACCATGAACCGCCTGACCATCCTGGGCTGGAACACGCTCAACATCAGCCTGCTGGCGATAATGCTGGTCAAAGGACTGCGCGCCGGCAAGGCAAAATGGGCAGGCGCTTTCCAGTCCGTTTTCGGCCTGGCCTGCGCCTGCTATCTGGTCTGGAGCACGTTCCTGCTGCTTTTCACCCGTTGGTTATTTTAGGTCCAGCCGTTCGACAGGCCCTACGTAGGGGCATAGCAGGTCTATCGCTATGCCCCGATCAACAGGAATGGTTTTGATTAACCAGAGGGGCACAGCGGAAAATCTGCTGTGCCCCTACAGGTTTATCAGGCGATCTCGATTATTTCGTAAATTTCCAGGCCTCGGCAGGAGCACTTCCAGCAACCCATCCCGGTAGGTAGTTGCCAGGGCAGCGCCGGCCGGCTGCAGGGTCACGTGCTGCGGGGCCTGCGGCAGGCGGACCTTGATGGACAAGGGGCCAACCGCCGGGATTTCGTCGTAGGTGTAGACCTCCGGGTCGCCGTGCGGGCCGGAGGTATTGACCAGGTTCACCAGCAGGCTGTTCCCATGCCTGCCCAGGCTGACGTCCACGCTGTGGGAACCGCCCACTTCCACCATAGGCTGCGGGAAGAGCTGGCGCGACCAGGTCGGCCAGGAAGCGGCGCGCCACGTAATTCGAGCCGTGGGTGTAGCGCTCGCCCAGGTTGGCATAGACGCCTGCCAGCCTGCCCTTGCCAAAGGAGATGATCGAGGCCGCGATCTGGCTGGGTCCTGTTACGTCGTTATCCCCGTAGAATTTTCCGAAGGGCTGCGCCCCGGGTAACAGTTCCACCGCCCGGCATGGATTTCTGCTCAAGCCTGCCAGCTTTCCATCGTGCTCCAGCCAGCAGGTGGCTTCGGGCTCCAGCTCGCCGCTGAAACGGACGCCCAGCTCTTTTTCAAAAAGCGCCGTCGCCTGGGGGCCAATCACCAGCAAATTACCGCCAGCCTGGACGTACTCCAGGAGCTCCTGGCGGAAGCCGGGCTCGAGCGTGCCCCATTCGGGGAGCACGAGCAGCGGGTACTCCGCCATGCGGCCGTGCAGGTGGTGCTCGGAGACGATCTCCACCACCTGTTGTGAATCGAGAAGCATCTGCAGGACGCCGCGCATCGGCAGCAGCAGGTCGCCCGGCTGGAAGAGCACCGGCGGGCTGAGGCGATAAACAGCCTCCCTGGGGTAGATCAGGCCGACCTGGGGCACCAGCTCCTGCTTGTGGCAGAAGGGCTGGCGCGCCCGGCAAAAGCGCGCCACTTCTCCCATGACGTCCATTTGCCAGGTGCGCACCGAGCCGTCGCGCTTCTGGGTGAAATACGCCTGGAAGCCGCCGCCAAGCGCCAGGACGATCGATGCTTCCTGCATAAGTTGCACGGCGCCCTTGGTGCAGGGGGCGCGGTCGCTGTTCGCCTGGTTTGCCCAGTCAATCTTGTGGCTGAACGCCCAGGCCATCAGGTCCCAGGGTTTCCCCTGGCGTGCCAGGCAGCGCCCTTCCAGGCGCGCCGAATTCAGGCTGTCTTGCAGCGTGTAATCGCCCGACAGGTAATCGACGTTGGCGCTGACCGGCTCGGGCATCATCGAGCTGAAAGCCCAGTTGCTGGCGATCTGGAAGTTCGGAGCTTTTGCATGCACGGCATCGACGTAGTGGCGCAGGTACCTGAGGAAGGCTTCCCGGCAGTAATCGCTAAACTCCAGGAAACCGGGCTCTCCAGGTGTTCGCCCCACCTGCTCGATCCCGCTTTCCTTCGTAAATGGGGCCAGGATAGCCGGCGCATAATCGCTGCGGGTCGCCCAGCACTCGCCATCCACCCAGGCGCCGTCCACGCCATAATCGACTGCCAGTTCCAGGAGCTGTGGAATGAGCAGTTCATCCGCGTACGGGCCGAAGACCGAGGTCAGGCGCTTATCACACTCGCCGTTTTCGTCGATGCGCGCCCACTCCGGGTGGTGCAGGACGGCCTGGTTGTCCCAGACGCCGGAATAATGCATGAATAAAGCCACGCCGTGCTCGGCGGTCACCTGGCGCCAGGTGCGCAGGGCGTCGGCAACGATGCCCGGCGCGGGGTAGCCAACCCGGGTGGGGTAGCTGGAGAATCCTGCGTGCCCTTTGCAGTCGCATTGGACATAATCGGGCTGGACTTTCTGCAGGATGGTTTCGATCATCCGTGGGGTGGTGTACTTGCCGATCTCGTGATTGTCATCTCCGGCATGAAAATCGAAGTGCACGCCCAGGAAGCTGTCCGAGCGTCGTTTGCGAGGCGGGTAAGCGTAAGCTGGCATTGGGGCTCCTTATGATTCAAAGACGACCATGGCGTGCCCCTTGACTTCAGGAACCGTCACAGAGGCGTAGCCATAGGAATAGGTAAACGAAAGAGCAGTCCCCTCAGGCGCCAGGTAGGCGCGCCGCGGCGCCTGGTCCAGGCGCAGCGAGAGCGGGACGTTATAAAGCGGGATGATGTCCTCCACCAGGTCCAGGTTCTGGGCGCGCCGCTCAGGTGTGTAGAACAGCAGGTGCACGATCTCGCGCTTTTCTGAAGCCTGGCGCATGACGCTGGCCTCCATCCCGGTTGGACCCTCCACCTTCAAGAGCAGTTCGGGCAGGAGCTGCTTCAGCAGGTTGCCCACCAGCCAGCGGTGCGACTGGTTGCCATACTGGGCAAACAGGCGGAAAACCGGGAAGCTGACGTACGCCACATTTCCGTGCAGCGAAGCCGCCAGGTAAGGGCTTTCATCTGCCGGAGGCGTCTGGTTGTGAGAGCAGAAATGGTCCCAGGTGCGCTCAAAATACGGCTCAACCACCGTTGCCAGCACTTTGGCGCTGGAGCGCCCGGCGCCGGGCAAGGACCTGGCGCGCACGCCACTCTCGTAAACCACGTGGTCAGTTTCCGGCACCCCCTCGCTTATAGCCTCACCAAAACGCACGTAAGTCACCGAATACGGCGAGAGGCCTTCCGCGTAAATGCCCAGCTCCGCCAGGTGCACCTGGGTGCCATCGTCCGACAGGCCGCTGGTTCCGGTAGCCAGGATGCGCCCGCCCTGCTTGAGGTACTGCTGCAGGCGGTCCAAAAGTTTTTCATCGACAGGAAGGGCATCGGGCAGGACCAGAAGCTCGTACGCTTCCAGGTTGCTGGTCGCCTGGACGACATCAAACTGCACCTTCAACTGCGTCAGCATGCGCACCGCACCCTCATCCGAGCGGCTGGTGTTCTGCGTGGTCTGCAGGCTGCTGGTCGGGAGCTGGAACAATCCCACCTGCGAATGCGGGAAGGCGCCTTCGAGCCAGGGCTCGCGTTCCATCACTCGCCGGTAGGCGCGGCCGATCAGCTCGTAAGAGGCCTGATCCGTCCTGCCGCGCGGGTGGAGCTGGTCGCCGACCGAGCAGCGCGCCCCGTGGGCGATCATCTGGCTGGTCTCATATTCCAGCGCCGGGTAAGGCTTCAAACCGCCAAAATCGCCCCAGGTGCGGTGAAAGCGCCCGGTCATGCCCATGTACGGCTTGTCGAATGTGCGCGTGTAGCGCACGTTGACCGGGAAGTACATGTAGCCCCAGCCGCCGGTCGGCAGGGCCTCGATCTCGACCTGCTCCTGGTAGGCAATGTCCTGTGACAGCTTCGACATCGCCCGGCCATTAAAGAACACCGTCGCCTGCGGGCTGGTATCCTTGACCATTTTATGGAAGCGCCTCATGTAATCCAGCGCCACCTGGGTGGCGTAGAGGTCACGATCACTGGCGCTGGCCGGGTCCAGACCCATTTTTTTCATGCCGGTTACTGCATAAACAGACGATGAAGGCTGGTCCCAGCACATGTCGAAAAACACACCGTCGACCGGCTTGAACTTCTCCAGGATTTCGGCGGTCTGCTCGGCGACGAATTCCTGGTAGGGACTCGACATGTCCAGGATGTGCCAGCCTGGGACGAATACCCCACTGTTCCCCCAGCCCTTGCACTGGGAACCGTCGGGGTTGCGCACCACCCACTCCGGGTGGGTGAGAGCCGCGTATTCATCCACCTGGATGCTGATATAAATGGGGGCGCGGATGCCGTGGCGGTGCAGCGCCTCCACCTGCTGGCGTGTCAGGTCCAGGCCGGCTTTCAAGCCCGGATGGCGCTCGGGACGCTGCGTCTCGTAGTACAGGTGACCGTGGTGGCACTTGGCAAAGACCGTCACCGAATTGACGCAGGCATCCTGCATCGCCTGGGCAAAGGCTTCGGCGTCGAAGTCGCAGCCGACATCCCCGATGGCGGGAGAAGTATGAAAGTCCAGGTGAACCTGGCGAAAGGGCAGTGAAAAATCGGATTTCATCTTACACTCCGGCGCGAATGTCTTGCAGTGCATATGGCTCAACGCTGAAGCTCAAGAAATCGACGCTGGTGCCAGGGCCGATCGGGCACTGGGCAACCAGGCCAACGCGCACCTTCTCACTCAGCTTCAGGTTGAACAGGCGCACCATGCGCCAGCTCTTCCCATCCAGCGAATAATGCATGGCGAAGACATCGCCGAGACGGGCGACCTGCAGCCAGAGCGACTCCACGGTCAGGTCAACGCCGTTGGCATCGTCGGATGTCAGGCGGGTGACCACGCTGACCGCCGCTTTCGTGCCGAAATCCGTGCTCTCGAAGCACAACTTGGCCCAATGCCCGGCATCCTGGCGCACCATGATTGCCCCGGCGTCGTAGGTCGTGTCGAAAGCGGGACGGACGTGCGCCCGGGCGACGAAGTCGCCAGAAACCGGCAGCCACAGGTAGGGCGCGCTGTCGTTGGCAATTTTCCCGGCAGGGTCCTGGAAATAATCCACGCACGCCGGAACGTAGACGCGCAGACCGCCCCCGGCCAGGCCACGCTGCTGATCTTGCAGCGACTCCCACTTTGCCGGGGCGTGGTCGAAAGATAAATTGGCAAGCTTCAGGCTATCAACAGTAGGTTTTTCAATCAGGTTCATTTTTTCCTCACTAATGAAAAGAATTGTATAACGAGCGCACTCGCAGGGCTTTGCGTGCCTGGGGGCGTGTCCATCCGGCCGGCAGCGGGCAGGTTACAACCTGCGCCCGGCCGGTTAAGAGATCGAAGTAATTGTCGCTGAAGTGCAGGTCGGCGGGAGCGCCTTCGAGGCTGACCTCCACAAAACGCGCCAGGGACTGCGCACTGAGCTCAATCTGCAGCTCATCTCCCTGACCGGTCAGCTCAACCTTAATATCCGGTTCCCGGAAAGTCAGGTGCTTGTTCGGGGTAAAAGTCGCCAGGGCAGTGGAAAGGATGCGCTCTCCTTCCAATAAATCAACCGCCAGGACGGCCTCGCGGCAGTTATCGTCGTTGACCAGGTTAGAGAAATCAAGCACGGTGACGCATACGTCTGTGAGGCCAGGAGCAGTGACGATTTCGTCGCCTGCCGAGATTTCCTGTCCATCTAAGTAGATTAGCTGCCAGCGAATCTTGCCTTCAAAGGCCGCCGGGCGGTCATTGGCAACGTGGAGCTCCATTTGCTTGCCAGAATCCAGGATCGAGAGCAGCACCGGGGCGTAAAAGCGGCGCGCCAGGTAATGCAGCGCCTTCCAGCGGCCAAAATAATCCAGGCTGGCCCAGGAAGCCACCGGCCAGCAGTCATTGAGCTGCCAGTAGAGGCTGCCGGCGGTGCGCCTCATGTTGCGCCGCCAGTGCTCCACGCCATAGCGGATGCCCTCCGCCTGCAGGACCAGGCTCAGGTACACCAGCGAAGCGAAATCCTTGGGCATGCGGAAGGTGTCCGTCATCTGGGCGATCATCAGGCCGTTACCATTCCAGCTGCGCTGGTGGTGCTCCATAATGTAGGAGGTCATGTTCCAATCGGCCTCATCCGCGTAGGTCTTGATCGTCTCCAGCGGCGGCAGCGACTGGAAGCCGAACTCGCTTTGGAAGCGCGGCAGGTTGGTGCGGTAAGCGGTGAACGGCTTGCGCCCGTGCCAGACGTCCCAATAATGCGAGTCGCCGACCGACTGGCCATTTGGGTCTTCGAAGGGAACATCCGAGGAGGGCGATGAAGGCCAGTAGCTGTGGTCAGGGTCTAAATCCTTCACCCAGGCTGGCAATGTATGGTGGAAAAAGCGGTCGTACGCAGCCTTGAGATCCTGCACTTCGGGCCTGTTCCAGCCCCAGCCAGCCCAGCCCATTTCCATCTCGTTGTTCCCGCACCAGAGCGCCAAGCAGGCGCGGTGGCGCAGGCGGTGCACGTTGTCGACGATCTCGTCGTGGATATTTTCGATGAATTCAGGGTCGTCCATGGGATAAATGCTGCAGGCGAAGGTGCAGTCCTGCCAGACCAGGATGCCGTAGCGGTCGCAAAGATCATAAAATTGTTCGGACTCGTAGAACCCGCCGCCCCACACCCGCAGCATATTTTGGTGGGTCTCTGCCGCCGAACGCACCAGGTGATCGAGGCTGGCGCCGGGTCCGGTTGATTCATCTTCTAACCGCGTAGGGAACGAATTTGCCGGGATCCAGTTTGAGCCCTTGGCAAAGACCGGCACCCCGTTGATCACAAACTGGAACGATTTTCCGTACTCGTCGGGTTCCTGGCGCAGATCGATGGTGCGCAAACCGACCTGGTACTTGCGCTCGTCCAGAAGACCTCCATCTCCCGCCCCGGCAAGCTGTACCCGGACCTGGTACAGCGGCTGCCCGCCCAGGCCGTTGCTCCACCAGAGCTGCGGCTTTTCGATCTCGATCCGCAGGGTCGCTGCGTGGCTGTCAAAGCGCTCCATTTTTACAACTGACAGCTGGCCATCGGGGTCCGTCACCTGAAGAGCCGCTTCTGCTTTCTGAAGCGCCGCTTCCGAAGGTGCTTGCCAGACCAGTTTTCCAGCACGACCCGGGCCTCGATCCAAACCCTGCCATCCTGGTGCTCCTGGCGGAGATGCACTTCCGCGAACCGGGCAGTGCTGTAGCCTTCCAGGCGCAAATCCTTCCAGATACCGACCGGCGGGAGCTGGGGACCCCAGTCCCAGCCAAACTGGCAGGGCGCCTTCCGCAGGTACGGACCGCCGGCGATTGCCTGGGAGACAGAATTCAATGGCCTGGCATTCTCACGGGCTGTGCAATACTGCACCGGCGAGGCAAAAGCAACCACGATCTCGTTAGCGCCCTCATGGAGCAGGTTTTTTACTTCCCAGCGGTACTGGCGAAACATGTTTGAGGCGCTGCCAACCGGTTTTCCGTTGATGCTGACTTCCGCAAGGGTGTCCAGGCCATCGCACACCAGGAAGACCTTCTCTTCCTGCAGCAGGGCTGGGGAAACCTGGAACTCGCGCCGGTATTCCCAATCGCTCTCGGCGACCCACTGGACGTTCTTCTCGTAATCGCGCACGAATGGGTCGGGGATGCGGCCTGCCCTCAGCAGGTCGGTGTGGACACCGCCGGGTACCTGCGCAGGCAGCCATTCCAGGCGGCTGTCCTTGCCAACCTGGCGAAAACTCCAGCCGGAAGCCGCGCCGCCAGAAAGGGTTTGAATTTGCATACATGCTCTCCTTGAAATTTAATTCCCGTGGAATTCACGGGGGTGCTTACGTTTTAGTTCTGCCACATGCTTGCCGCGACCGGTGGCTTCCAGGCGCCGGCAGTATTCTGCCAGGACGCCGTTTGCATGAGTTGGGCCGCCCTCCGCCAGGACAATGCGCATGGGGTCCGGGCAATCCAGACCGCCGGGCATGCTCGCCATCATCGCATCGTGCCAGCCGGTCAGTAGACTCAGACCCTGCTGGCAGACCTCCGGGAAGCGCCCGGCCAGGTCCTGCTGCTCGTAAGGGTCCAGCTCCAGGTTGAAAAGCATTTCATCTGGCAGCAGGCGGAAGCCGTCGTGATAGGTGCGCAGGTAAAGCCAGGGTCCCCAGCGGACACTGCGCTGGCAGACGTGGGCGCACTGGCTGAGCACCAGGTACTCGCGCCCGCAATCTTCACCTGCTTGCAGTGCCCGGGCAAAGCTCTGACCTTCCCAGCTCGCCGGCGCTGGCACCCCCAGCAGGTCAGCCAGGGTCGGGCCCAGGTCAAGCTGGTAATGCAGCCCCTGGTCGCGTTTTTCCTGGAGCATACCCGGCCAGCGGATTACCAGCGGGATGTGGCAGGTGGCGTGGTCGGCGGTGCCATGCTCGGCGTAGATGCCCAGCTCGCCCTGGTTTTCACCATGGTCGGCGCTGATGATGATCACGAGGTCTTCGGCAACACCTTGTTGTTCCAGAGCAGCCATGACCCGCCCGATGTGCTGGTCCATGTAAGCAATCCCGCAGTCGTAGCCGTCAATCAGCCTGCGCAGGTCTTCCAGGTCTTTCAACTCACCAGGATGGCGTGGGTAGCGTGGATCAGTTCGGTTGTCGTACATGGTAGAGGTCCTGCGCCGTATGAGGCCCAGGGAGGGTGCGGTGCCGCTCGAGAATCTCAGCAGTCACCCAGGTCGGCACGGGCTCGTTCTCAAACGGATTCCCGAACGCCTCGGGAGCACGGTAAGGGGTGTGCGGGTCCCAATAATTGATGTGCAGGTACCAGTTATCCTTGTGCGCGTTGCGTTCGATCCAATCCAGGGCGACGGGCGTGACATCTTCCGCTGATTCCATGCCGCCCTTGCCGGTGTCGTAGATCTCCCGAAAGCCGGCGTAGTAGCTCCAGCTCGAATGGCGCTCACCAAAGCCACCCACGTAGACCGTGTACAATCCAGCCTGCTTGAGTACGGCCGGCAGGCTGCTCGAGGACAGGCGGTCGCGAAAGCCCCGCTCAGGGCCATCGATGCGTAAATCAGCGCCAGTGCCGCTGTGACCGACCACCCCGCTGTGGATTCCGAAGCGACCGGTCATCAATCCGGTGCGCGAGGGCAGGCAGGGCGCATCGGCGCAGTACACCCGGTCGAAAACCATCCCCCGGGCTGCGATCCGGTCGATGTTTGGGGATGTCAGGCGTGGGTATCCATAACAGCCCAGGTGGTCAGGCCGTAAAGTATCCAGGTCAAGATATAAAATTCGCATGGGCATGGTCCATAAGGGGAATGGTTGTATTATACATTCTTTGACCGGTCATAATCTTCTTAATCCTCTCACTTTCTTCTCAGCCTGGACTAGCCTGGACTAAGTACAATCTTTCACTTGTCAGGATTAATAAAGTGTTTCGCTTATTGAAATCTCCCCGGAAGAGACATACTCCGGAAAAACGATCAGCCAGGCAACAGTCTCAGCTCCATGAGCAAGCCGCAAACGAAGCAGTAAACGTTGTGCCGGTTCGCGCGCCCGCTCCGAAAATCGTACGCAGCGATCCCGGCTTGATCGAGCTGAAGCAGGTCAGCAAGACTTACCCGACCGCCTCGGGGGATTTTTTCGCGCTGAAGGAAGTCTCCATCAATATTTACCCCGGTGAGTTCATCGGCATCATCGGTAAATCGGGGGCGGGAAAATCGACCCTGTTGAACATGGTCAGCGGGGTCGATGCGATCACCTCCGGTGAGGTCACCATCCGCACGGAAGCGCAAGCGCCAGTTTGCATCCATCACCTGCACCAGAGCGACCTGGCATTGTGGCGCGGCCGAAACCTGGGCATCATCTACCAATCCTTCCAGCTCCTGCCCATGCTGACTCTGGTCGATAACGTAATCCTGCCGATGGACTTGTGCGGCTTATACCGGGCTTCTGAAAGCCGGGAGAAGGCCTACGAGCTGCTGAAAATGGTGGAGCTGGAAGATCATGCTCACAAGCTACCTGCCTATATCTCAGGCGGCCAGCAGCAGCGCGTGGCTATCGCCCGGGCCCTGGCCAACGATCCTCCTATCATCATCGCCGATGAACCCACCGGCAGCCTGGACTCGAACACCGCCGAGACGATCTTCGAAATTTTTGAGACGCTGATCGAAAGAGGCAAGACCATCCTCATGGTCACCCACGATAACAGCCTGGGGCCCCGCTTCACCCGCCGCGTCACCCTTGCCGATGGCCAGGTGACCGGTATTTATGGCGAACCACCGCCTTTTCGGTAAATAATTATGAACCAGATATTACCTGTCTCTCCCTCAATCCTTGCCGATTCTCCCGTCCCAGCCGCCTCAAAGGAAATTATCCAGCTCCGTCAGGTGGTCAAAACATTCCACACAGCAGCCGGCGAATACAAGGCGCTGAAAGGGATCAACCTCAGCTTCCGCGAGCGCGAATTCGTCGCCGTCGTCGGGAAATCGGGCAGTGGAAAATCAACGCTGTTGAACATGATCACGGGGATCGACCACCCGAGCTCCGGCGAGGTCATCATCGGCGAGACAAATATTTATAAAATGAATGAAAGTCAGCGCGCCCTCTGGCGCGGGCGCAACCTGGGCATCGTCTTCCAGTTCTTCCAGCTGATGCCCATGCTGACCCTCCTGGAAAACACCATGCTGCCGATGGACTACTGCAACGTATTCCCGGTCAACGAGCGGCCACAGCGCGCCATCGACCTGCTGCACCTGGTCGGCCTCTCCAGCCAGGCTCACAAGCTGCCGGCAGCAGTCTCCAGCGGGCAGCAGCAAAGCGCAGCCATCGCCCGTGCCCTGGCAACGGATCCACCGATAATCGTCGCCGACGAGCCAACCGGCAACCTGGACTCGCGCTCGGCAGATCATATCATCGCCTTATTCGATGAGCTTGCCAGGCAAAATAAAACCATCATCATGGTCACCCACGATCCATCAATGACCGAGCAAACTTCGCGTACCATCATCATTGCAGATGGCGAAATCATTGATGAGACGGTCTATAAAGCCCTTCCTTTGTTGTCACAACGCCAGATGCTGGAAATTACACGCCAGATCGAACACCGGACTTACCTTCCAGGCGCCAAGATCTTACAGCAAGGTCAGACCCAGGATTGTTTCTTCATGATCGCCAACGGTGAGGTCGAAGTCATCCTGCAGACCCGCCGCTGCCAGGAAAAAATGATCACCCGCTTGAAGAAAGGCGAATTCTTTGGCGAGGTCGAGCTGCTCAACGGTGGCAATTCCCTGGCAGAAATCCGAGCTGGCACCGAACAGCCGGTGGAGGTGGTTGTCTTAGAGCGCGCTGCATTTCTCAAAGCGCTGGCCAATTCACCGCTGACCGCTGAAGCCATCACGCATGTCGTCCAGGCGCGCCTGGAGGAAAATCGCATTTCTACGCGGAGGTGCCGGTGACTTTTCGCATGAGGCCACGCTGGCAAAAGGTCCTGTCCGATTTGTGGGACAACAAAGCCCGTACCCTGCTGGTGGTGTTTTCAATCGCCATCGGGGTTTTTGCGGTCGGGATGATCGCCGGCGCTTATGGGATTATCTCCAACGACATGAGCGCCGGCTATGCCAGCACCAATCCCGCCAACATCGAAATCTGGACGGACGACTTTGACGAAAACCTGGTGAAAGCCATCCGAAACATCCCGGGTGTCAAAGAAGCCGAGGGCCGGCGTTTTGTCAGCGTGCGCGCCCGCCTGCCTGGTAATCCCTGGGTCACCCTGGACCTGGTTGCCCAATCCTCTTTTCCCACTTCACCCCAGGATCCCAGCCTGATCAGCCAGACGAAACTGATCGAAGGCCAGGCGATCCCTGAGGAAAATGAACTCCTCCTGGAAAAGGACACGCTGGAAGACCTGCCAGCAAGCCTCGGGCAGGAAATCGAAGTCCAATTAGCAGATGGGACCTCCCGGCAGATGCCCTACGTGGGTCAGGTTCAGGACCAATCCACCAACGCCGGAAACTTCCTGGGGTCACCGCTGGGCTACATCACCTTTGATTCCCTGGAATGGATGCACCAGCCGGATGCTTACAACCGGCTGTGGGTCACCGTTGCCGATGGCTCAAATGATGAAAAGGCCATCCGCCTGGTGGCGGATGCAGTCAGTGACAAGATTGAGAAAAGCGGTCGCGTGGCCTACCGCACCCAATTGAACAAGTCTAACGAGCACCCGATGGCGTCGATCGTCCAGGCTGTCCTGGGAATCTTGGGCCTCCTGGGTATCTTGATCGTCTTTTTGAGCAGCTCCTTGATCGCCAATACCCTGAGCGGTTTGCTCAACCAGCACACACGATTCATCGGGGTGATGAAGCTGGTCGGAGGCCGCAGCCGGCAAATCCTGGGGATGTACATGGTCTTAATCCTGGCTTTCAGCCTGATAGCCCTGGGCATTGCCATTCCCCTGGGCGCCCAGGCTGCTTATGCCTTGTCAAACCTGGTAGCCAGCATGTTGAACTTCAGCCTGCTGGGCTACCGCGCCATTCCGGCTGCGGTTTTCTTACAGATCGTGATCGCGGTCACCATCCCGCTGGCAGCCGGCTTCATACCTGTTTACAACGGCTCGCGGGTTACCGTCCAGCGCGCCATCAGCGGCTTTAACCCGCCTGCTGGTCAAAATAAAACCGAAACCGACAAACCAGGTCGTTCGATTCGCTGGATTTCCCGCCCGCTGCTGATCTCACTGCGCAACACCTTCCGGCGCAAAAGCCGCCTGGCGCTGACCCTGTTCACGCTGACCATGGGAGGAGCCATTTTTATCGCCGTGTTTAACGTGCGCGTCGCCCTGAACCAATACCTGGACAATATCAGCAACTACTTCCTTGCAGATGTGGTTGCCAGCTTTGACCGCCCGTACCGGGTCAACGAAATCGAAGGGGCTGTCCTGGCGATTCCCGGGGTGCAAGCAATCGAAGGCTGGGCCTTTGCAAGCTCGGAACTCGAAGATTCCACCGGTACCGTGGTTGAAAACATCCAGCTCCTGGCGCCGCCTGCGGACAGCCAGCTGGTAGAACCGATCCTGGTCTCTGGCCGCTGGATCATGCCAGGAGATGTCAATGCGATTGCAGTCAGCGAATCCCTGCTGGGAATTTATCCTGACCTGCAGCCAGGCGATAGTTTAACCTTGGATGTTGCTGGGTCTGAAGATCCATGGACCGTGGTCGGCATCTTCAAATTTGTTGGCGGCCAGGGAAACTTTGCCTACACCAGCTACGACACCCTCTCCCAGATGCTTGGACTATCCGGTAGAGCTTTTTCCTACCGTATTGCCCTGGACGATCACAGTGAAAAAGCCAAGCGTGCCATGAGCACGGTGATCGATAATACCTTGCGCCAGGCAGGCTACCAGGTGAGTGAAGTGGAACCTGGCAGCAACTCGATGAAAATTGCTTCCGAGGGGCTCGACACCTTGATCGTTTTCCTGCTGATCATGGCCGTGCTGACAGCTGTGGTCGGCAGCATGGGTTTGACCGGCACGATGGGCATGAACGTGCTGGAGCGCACCCGTGAGATCGGTGTGATGCGCTCGATCGGCGCCGTCGATCGGGTCGTGATCAAGACAGTCATCATTGAAGGGATGCTCATCGGGACGATCTCGTGGTTCCTTGGCGCCTTGCTGTCGTTTCCAATTACCTCCCTGCTTTCGAGCATCATCAGCCTGGCAATTTTCGAAACTCAGATCGAAGTTGCCTTCACCCTGGAAGGTTTCTTGATCTGGCTGGGGCTGGTCCTGATTTTATCGGCAGTGGCCAGCGTTTTACCGGCGCGCAGCGCAGCCCGCCTGACCATTCGAGAAGTACTGGCTTACGAGTAGCCTGCAGAGAAATAGTTAAACCCGCCGGACCGGCGGATATTCACCACACGCGCTTCCTGACAAACAGGCTAGCGAGGAGAAGAAAGAATGCAAAAAAGAAATATCTACATCATCCTGGCCCTGGGAATTGCCGTTCTGGCACTGACCGGCTGCAGCTTGTTCCAGGGGTCGACCGAACCCACCCCACAGCCTACCGCGGCGGAGGGACGATCTGTGTCCCCGCCAACGGTGACAGCCGGCTCTGCCGTCATCAGCGAAGGCCGGATCGTGCCCAGGCAGGAACGCTCCCTGGTTTTTCAAGGTGCAGGCGAGGTGGCCGAAGTCCTGGTCGATACCGGTGCTACAGTAGAGGCTGGCCAGGTGCTGGCACGCCTGGCAAACCGTGAACAGGCGGACGCTGCCTTGAGCGCGGCGGAGCTGGAGCTTAAAGCCGCCCAGCAGGCATACGATGACCTGGTGCGATTGGCAGATCTGGCACATGCCCAGGCCTGGCAGGCTTTGATACAAGCCAGCGATACCCGCATCGCCGCCAGCCGCGCCTGGGAAGCCATCGACACCGACGAGACCCAGCAGGAAATTGACGACTCCGACGTCGCCGTCGCCGATGCCAAAAAAGTCCTCGACGATGCCCAGGAGAATTTTGATAAATACCAGGACCTGCCTGAAGATAACGACACCCGGACGGAGGCTGAAGATGAGCTGGAGCAGGCACAGCTCGATTATGATGAAGCCGTTCGCCAGCGCGACGAGCTGGTAAATGCCAGGGACAAGGCCCAGGCTGACCTGCTGGCGGCTCAATCCGCCGAGGCAGAAGCCCGGCGCACCTACGACCAGTCCGAATCCGGTCCGGACCCTGACCAGATGGCGCTGGCAGAAGCGCGCCTGGCAAATGCCAACGCCCAGGTTGCTGCCGCCCAGGCAGCCCTGGACATACTGGAACTGAAAGCGCCCTTTTCCGGGACCATAGCCGACGTGAATATCATCCCTGGCCAGATCGTTTCCTCCGGGACCTGGGCTTTCCTGCTGGCGGATTTTTCGGAATGGTATGTTAAAACAACCGACCTGACCGAAATGGAAATCGTCAAAGTTTTCGAAGGCCAACCTGTCAGCCTGGTGCCTGACGCTTTGCCCGATCTCGAGCTTGCCGGCGAGGTCGTCGAGATCAGCCAGGTTGCCGGCGTCCAGAGCGGTGACGTGGTGTACACGGTGCGCATCCTCCTGAACGATCCGGATCCGCGCCTGCGCTGGGGCATGACGGTAGAAGCCAGTTTCTCAGAAAACCTGCCTCGCGAGTAAGCCTAAAAACTTTATAATAGGTGTATGCACACCTGCTTTATGGTGTGCACACACCTGTTTTATTTAAGGAGAAACCCATGAGCCAGGTCGATGAAATCGCTAAAACCCGCGAATCCAGGGTCATCGAGCTGCTGTCCAGCCGCGTCAACGCCCGGCTGGGGACCGCCAACCCGAAGACGCTGCAGCCACATGTCGTCCCGGTCTGGTTCCTGTGGGATGGGGAATGCCTCTGGATCAGCGCCTTTTCCAGCACTCGCAAGGTCAAGGACCTGCAGCGCAACCGGCGCTGCTCGGTCCTGATCGAGCCAATCGATCCTGCGAACAGCAGCCTGCAGGCGGTACTGCTGGAAGGCGCCTGCGAGCTTTTTACTGACCAACCGTTCGTGGCAGAGATGTCGGAAAAAGTCTACGAGAAATACCTGGGACCCGAAGGAGTGAAGGCGAGTGATCCCCAATCCTGGAAGGGCGATCCAGAAAATCGGATAGTAAAATTAACCCCTGAAAAAGTGTTTGTCTGGTAAAACAAATTATACATTCTTCGAGGAGGCTCCATGGAATACCGGTCTTTAGGACGTACGGGTGTGCTGGTTTCACCACTCTGCCTGGGCGCCATGAACTTTGGCGGACCCACCAACGAAGAGGAACTCGCTGGTGATATTACAGCGCAGCCTGGATGGCGGGATCAACTTCATCGACACAGCGGATGTTTACAACGCCGGGGAAAGCGAGCGCATTGTTGGGCGTTTCCTGAAGGAGAGCGGCAAGCGCGACCAGGTAGTTTTAGCCACCAAGGTCTTCAGCCGGGTGGGCAGCGGTCCAAACGATGCGGGTTCCTCGCGCTACCATATCATCAAAGCCTGCGAGGACTCGCTGCGCCGTTTGCAAACGGACCGGATCGACCTCTATCAACTGCACCGCCCCTCCCTGACCATCCCAATCGATGAAACCCTGCGCGCCTTGGATGACCTGGGGCATGCCGGGAAAATTCTGTATGCCGGCTGCTCCACCTACCCGGCCTGGATGGTGATGGAAGCCCTGGCGGTCAGCCAGGAACACGGACTGGTGCGCTACATCAGCGAGCAGCCTCCCTACAACCTGCTCGACCGGCGCATTGAAAACGAGCTGGTGCCGCTCTGCCAGAAATATGGACTGGCAATCATCCCCTGGTCGCCGCTGGCTGGCGGAATCCTCGCCGGGCGGTATGCCAATATAGGCGCCTTCCCAGAAGGCTCGCGCGCCACCCGCATGCAGCTCCTGGGCGAACGCATTACCCAACGCAGCCTGGAGGTCGCCGAAGCCCTGGCAAAAATGGCCCAGGAACGGGGGATGACCCTGACCCAGCTGGCGCTGCTGTGGGTGAAGGACCAGCCCGGGGTGACCTCCCCGATCCTGGGGCCGCGCACCCTGGCGCACCTGGAAGATGCCCTCCCGCTGCTCGAGCGCAGGCTCGACGAAACCGACCGGCCGCTCTTTGACGCCCTCGTGCACCCGGGCAACGCCGTCTCTGACTTTTTCAACTCGAACGAGTGGATGAAGGCCAGGATTACTGACTGAGATGGAGCTGATCGGCAGGGCTTACAACTGGCGCGCTACCAAAACGCCGGAGCGCCCTTATATCCACGCCTACCACACCAGCCTGGTCGATAAGATTTACCTGTGCAGCAAGCCCAACCCGCAGGCCGGAGGCTCAGTCCAGGTGCACCTGACCTTCGAGCAGGCCTTAGAGCGCATCGCCCGCATCGACGCCCTGACCCGCGGCATTCCCAAGATTTTCTACCTGGTTGGCTGGCAGTTCGAGGGTCACGATTCGAAGTATCCCGCCTGGTCGGAGGTCAACCGCCACCTCATGCGCCCAGGCGACCGCACCCCTGCCGACAGCCTGCGCTGGCTGATGCGGGCGGCGCGCCTCTACAACAGCACTGTCAGTCTGCATCTGAACATGCAGGACGCCTACGAAAACAGCCCGTTATGGGAAACCTATTCACGCGCAAAATTGCTCATCGGGAAAGGCGGCCTTTGGGGCGGCGAACAGGCTTATCTGATCGATCTGCGCAAAGAATGGGAGCTTGGGCTGGCGCAGAAACGCATCGACGACCTCTGCCGGGTGTTGCCGCTGTTGGATGCAGGCACGGTCCACATCGACGCCTTCTGGCCGGCCGGCGATGACCCGGAAGGCCAGCTGGAGACCATGCGCCGCATCGTCCGTCACTGGCGCAACAAGGGCATCGACGTGACCACCGAGGGGATCGTCACGCCCAACCTGAACCGTGGCCTGGTTGGCCTGGTCCCGATGGCCTGGCACATCAATTACGACCTGTGGAAAAAATCAGACGAGTTCACAGAGAACGATTACATGGAAATTCCGGCCTCCTTGTTCTGCGGCGGGAGCGATCACAGCTACCGCAGCCTGCTCTTCGGCAGCAGCATGCAGGGCGAAGGAATTCCAGACGACGAGCAGGAGGCTTACCTGGCCAGCTTTTGCCTGGAGACGCTGCCCTGGCAGTACCTGAACCGCTTCGAGCGCCAGGGCATCTTCCGAGATGGTGACATCGTCCAGGTGGAGTACGCCGACGACGTGGTCGTGCGCGCCGACCTGGAACGGCAGACTACCACCATCCACCACCAGGAGGTTCTCCTGCGCGATGGCGACGACATCTTCATCCCGGCCGCTTGGCAAAAAAAGCCCGAGGTAATCGCCTATTCCAAGAATGGCTACCACATAAGAAGCTGGAAGCTGCCGGAGAGCTGGATGGACCATTCTGAAGTCGCCGTCCGCCCGATCAGCGAGCACGGCCTTGGTGAACCCGTGTCTTTTCCCATCATCGATGGGCAGGTCGAGCTCACCCTGGAAAAAGGCCAGGCGTTAAGCGTGACCCTCAACTAAACGTCGGGGCGAAGCATTCGGAGGTGGTATCCTGGATCAAGACATTCACACCTTCCGAATACTTCGCCCCTACCAGGTCATTTCCGGCCAATATACAATAAGTGCCGTGAGCTGGCCAGCATGGAAGGTTCGCGGCTGATTTCATAGAGCAGGTCCTGCCACAGCGCCCTCCGCTGGCCTTCCAGGCGGTTGTAGCTCTCATCATCCGCCGAAATTGCCGGCTCTACCCCGGCCAGGACCAGGGTTTCTAATCCGGCTTGCTCGTGGAGAGGCCGGATTTCAGACACTGCAGTGAAATAACCGCGGAAGCCGCCTTTCGGGTAGTGGTCGGGGTCGCGGCCGATGTCGAGGATCCCCGCACCTCATCGGTTTCCTCGATCCAGCCGGGCATATTTCGCAAGAGGTCCCCCAGGATGCCAAACCGGCTGATGAATGACGAGACGAACACCCCGCCCGGCTTCAAGCGCTCCACAGCACTCTGGACGGCCAGGATGCGGTCGGCTTCCAGGACCAGGTGATAGAGCGGTCCCATCAGGAGAACGGCGTCGAAGTCTCGCTCGGGCACCTGCGCCAGCCAGCGCGCATCGTCCAGGCGGTATTCAACCCTGTCTGCCAGCCCAGCTGCCTCAAGCCGCTGCCTGGAGAGCGCCAGCTCCTGCTCGGAGAGGTCGACCGCCAGCACCTGGCAGCCGCGCTGCGCCAGCCACAGGGTGTACGCCCCGGTAGCCGCGCCGATCTCAAGGATGTTTCCCGTTGCCGGCAGGTAGGCGTCCAGGTAGCGCCGGGTCAGGTCGCGCTCCAGCTGGTGGTTTTCCAGGCGCTTATCTTCTCCTTCCACAGCCGCGTTGTAGTAATCACGTATATCCTGGATGTTATCGTTCATAATCCATCTCCTGATCAACCATTATCCTGCTGGAGGGTGTTCGCGCTCCCAATCCTGGGGCGTGTCCAAATCCTTCAGAACCGAAGGGCGGTCCACCTCCAGGTAGGTGATCGCCGTTTCGTGGGTGTTCATGAAATCGCGCATCGATTTGTCAGGCTGCAACATCAGCAGCTCCGGCCACAAACCGCGGCCGACCAGCCAGGGGTGGCCGCGGCGCCTGGCGTAGCTGGGAACAACCAGCTCGGGGTGCTCCTGGAAATACAGCTTCAGGACAGCCTCGATCACCTCGGATTCGATCTGCGGCTGGTCGCCCAAGACCACCAGGGCGGCGCTTGCTCCATCGGAGATGGCTGCCAGGCCAACCTGGAGCGACTCGATCATCTCACTCTCGGCAAAGCGTGGATTGAATACCCTCCGAGCGCGGCTATCCTGCAGCGCCTGCTCTACCTGGAGGCGCGCCCCCCGGTAACCACAATAATTTCAGAAAGGCCGGCCTGCTCCAGGACCGCAATCACCCGGCCAATCACGGTCGTTTTTCCCCAGGGCAGCAGCATCTTGGGATTGCCCATACGCCGTGAGAGCCCGGCAGCCAGGACGATCGCGGCGACATGACCAGACTCAGAGCTGCTGCAGGCGCTCATAATCCTCCGGCGTGTCCACGTCCAGGAGCACGCTTTCATCCAGCCATGGCACCCAACTCACCGGGTAGCGCTGGAACAGGCTGCGCCCGCCGGTGTCTCCACTCAGCGACATTAACTCCCGAAAGGTTTCGCGGTCGAAGAGCACCGGGTTGGCGCGCCGGCCGGCTACCAGCGGCGCCACGATCGGCGCCAGAAACCCGGCGTGCTGCTCGACCAGCAGGCGCACCAGCGTCGGCGGTATCTGCGGCTGATCCGCCAGCATGAACACGGCCGCACCGGTGCTTTCAGCAACCATCCTATCACCTATGCGAAAGCGCAGGCCTGCCAGGATCGACTGGCTCTGCCCCTCCGGCCAGGACGGGTTGTGAGCAAAATGGACAGGCAGCCCGCCCAGCGCCTGCTGTACTTCCGAGTAAAATGCACCCGTTACCACGATGACCGGATCGAGCCCTGCAGCCAGGGCAGAGCGTGCCACGTGCCGTACCAGCGGCTCGCCCCGCCAGGGCAGGAGCTGCTTGGCTTGCGGCTGGCCGCTCCCCTCGCCAAAGCGCTGCGCAGCCCCGGCGGCCAGGATCACCCCGGCGACCTTTTCGTGAACAGCCTGCACGGCACATTTGTTTTCCAATACTGATAGTAAAGCCGCTGCGGTCGGTATTCGAACTGCCAGGACAGCATCATAATGGTTCAACAGCGCTCATCGCCATCGCCTGAACGTGAGGGAGCTGATCATCTACCTCCTGCGTGTTGAATAAAACCAACCTGCGCGACTGCGCCGGGATGTTCTTCAGGCCGCCAGCAGGATGGTTGAGCAGGCGCACCAATCCTCCCGGCGTGATCGCCTCGCCCGGCGCAATCTCCAGTCAAAGTCGAAAAAATTTCCGGGCGATGCACCACGACCTCTGAACAGGGGCAACCCAAGCCCTTCAAGACCGCGACCACCACAACCACGTCCACCCAGCCAGGCACAGCAGGCTCGTTGGCAGCGGGGGCCTTCAACGGGCGCAGGCGCGAGCCATCCGCCTCGATCAGCAAGGGGACGTTCCGGCGCAGCGCCAAGTCATGCAGCCGCTCCAGGGACTCGCCATCCAGTCCGGCAACGGCGTACCCGCTCTCTCGCTCAGCCAACCGGTTCAAGGGCGCCGTCAGGGCGATAACGCCGGAAATGGCCCCGGTTTCCAGCCCAGCCAGGTCCTCGGAAGACTCCACCTGCTCGTGCCGGTCGGCAAGCCCAAGCTGCCCGATACCAAGATGCGTGGTGGTCGTGACGAAAACAGAGTTGGAATAGCCAGCATCGAGGATTTCGCGCGCCAGGCAAAAGATGGCGCCGGTCTTCCCGCCCGCGCCGACGAAAGCCAGGCTTGGCGCGCCTGGCGATCCAGCAGAACAATATTCAGAGAGGCGCAGAGCATCCAACAGACGCATATGGTTTTTGGTGTGCCGCATCTGGTTTGTGATGCACCGCATCTCAGGTCCACAGGTAAGCGCGCAGGCTTTGAATCGAAAAGACCGCTTCCATCACCCCACCTGCCACCGCCAGGGCCTTATCGGAAACCCGGAAGCACAGGCGCGGGTCATCGCGCGGGTCAACGTCGCCAATCTTAGTGCCGGCCAACACGCGCAGGCCGGGGTACACCAGCCCGCGCAGCACCCCCTGGAAGGGAGCGGTCACCAGCTTTCCGCCAACTTCCGCCACGGGCTGGCCAGCTTGCAGGCGATCGCCGATCTCAGCCAGGGCGGTCAGAACGCCTTCAGATGGCGCTCGCAGGACGCGCTCGGCACCGTAGAGTCCAACCGACTCCGGGATGCCGGTATCCACCTCGGGGCTGCCCTGCCAGATCAGGCGTCCCAGGGACGGTCCGCGCCGCGTTTCCACGGCAGCATGACAGTTGACGCCGGCGCTGAATCCCGGTCCCAGCCCAATGCTCAGCAGCGCCGGCGGCAGGCCGGCTTCAGGTGAAACTTTTAACATACGCCCATCAACAATGACAGCAGGTTGGACGGATTTCACCACATACGCACCGGGATCGACCAGCACGGCAATCTTACCGGTCGAGAGGACCTCCCAGATCGCCTCCTTGCTGTCAACCCGCAGGGCAGTCACCCCCTCAACTTCGGCAACCCCGGCGAAGACGGCTTCCGCAAAAGAAGCCTTGCGCCGCACCACAAGCGGGGCTGCCAGCTCTGTGATGAGCACGCTCAGCCCGGCGCGCTGCAGCCGTAAAGCGACCCCGCTAGCCAGGTCTCCACCACCACGAATCAAGACCAGCGCTGGCATCAGCTTATCCTGTATTGCGTAAACCGGCAGCGATGCCGTTGATGGTGATGACGATCACATCGCGAATGGCAACAGCCTCAGCCGATTCGGGGTCAGGCAGCGCTCGCAGGCGGCGAAGCATTTCCACCTGGATATAATTCAATGGATCGACGTACGGGTTGCGTAGCTGGACCGAGCGGGCAACCAGCGCTTCATTCTGCATCAGCTCCTGGTGACCGGTTACCTGTAGGATCAGGTCTTGAGTTTTCTGGTACTCACCCAGGATTTCGATTAAAAAGACCGCGAGCAAATGCCTGGTCAGGCACCAGGGAGGAATACAGGGCAGCGATCTCCATATCCGCTTTCAGGAGCGACATCTCAGCATTATCCAGCAGCGCCCGGAAAAATGGCCACTCCCGGTACATTTCCTGCAAGAGAGCGAGAGACCGGGCCGCCATCGCCGCCAGGCCGCTGCCCAACCCGTACCAGCCTGGCAGATTGAAGCGGCTCTGCATCCAGGAAAACACCCACGGGATAGCGCGGATGCTCAAACCCTCGGCTGATTGGATAGAAGCAGCTTCTGTCGAAGCCTGGCGCGCTGCTGGCCGCGAGCCGATGTACAGGCGCTTGATCTCCTCGAGAGGCGTTACGTACTGCCAGTACTCCAGAAAGCCGGGCGTCTCGTATACCAGGCGCCGGTAGCGGTGGTGGGCAACCCCGGCCATTTCATCCATCGCTGCCTGCCACTGTGGATGGGCTGCTTTGGTTTCGGACTTTTCAACAGGGGCAGATGCCAGGAGAATAGCGCTGACAATTTGCTCCAGGTGGCGGTGACCCAGGAAGGGGTTCCCGTAACGGGCAGCGATGACCTCGCCCTGCTCGGTCAGGCGGAAGCGACCGTTGACAGTTCCAGGCGGTTGGGCGCGGATCGCCCGGTTGGCAGGGCCGCCGCCGCGGGCAATCGTACCGCCGCGCCCGTGGAACAGGGTCAGGATCACGCCGTTTTCACGGCAAGCGCGGGCGATGGCATCCTGGCCGCGGTACAGCTCCCAGTTCGCAGCCAGGTAGCCGCCATCTTTATTGCTGTCCGAGTAACCGATCATGACCATCTGCTTACGGCACACGTTCCCGCAGGTCTGCAGGTGCGCCTGGTAAACGGGTAACCGGAACAGCTCGCTCAGAACCTGGTCGGCGGCATGGAGGTCCTGGATGGTCTCGAACAGGGGGACGATCTGCAGTCCCTGGTTGCAGCCGGTCCAGGTTGCCAGCAGTAAAGCTGCCAGCACATCAGCCGGGCTGCGCGTCATGGAGATGACCAGGGGTCCTAAAAGCTCATGGCCATACACCTGGCGGGTGCGTCGGAGCAGGTCGAAGAGGGCCCAGGTCTCTGCAGTTTCCAGGGTCACGCCTGGATGAGGCGCCAATGCTGGCAGGGGTTTTTCCAGGAGATCGACCAGCAGGCGGGTGCGGGATTGGGCATCCAGCCTGGAGAATGCCGGCTCAATGTCCAGGGCGCGCAAAATTTCGGCGACGGTGGCATTGAAGCGCGTAGAATCCTCCCGGATGTCCAGGCGCGCCGCCTGCAGCCCAAAGGCATGGAACTGGCGGAGCACTGTCTGGATGCGGTTTTCAGCCAACACGGGCGGGATTGCCTCCCGAATTTCGGTCAACACCGAGATAAACTCCCCAGCGGCAGCCCGGGCTGAATGCGGCTCGTGTGAAAGCAGGTGAGCCACCATGTCATCTTTCGAAGCCTGGGCCAGGTCATCTGCCAGCAGGGCAATGGCCAGGCGAAAGGGCTCGTCGGCGTAGCGCTTCTCCAGAAAAGCCACGTGCGGTGGCAATGGCCGGCGGTTCTCAAACCAGGCGTTTAACGCAGGTGAGGGTCTGACCTGTTTTCCACTCAGGCTCAGGTTCCGGGCTAATTCCTGCAGCGATTGGCGGTGCTTTTCCACTGCCAGGCCGCGATGCAGGCGCAGAGTCTCGGCAGTCACTTCAGCAGTAACATTGGGATTGCCATCGCGGTCGCCACCCGTCCAGGAGGCCAGCGTCAGCCAACGCTGCGGGGCTGCCAGGTCCGGATAATGCAGATCAAGCGCCCGGTCGAGGTCGCGGTAGATGCGCGGCAGCAGCTCCCAAAAAATCTCGTCCACAAAATACAGTCCCGTGCGCACCTCGTCTGTGACTGTCGGGCGATCGGTGCGGGCCCGGCTGGTCAGCCAGAGCGCCGTGATCTCAGCATGGATGGCCTCGCACAACTCGGCTTCTTCGTAGAGCAGCAAATTACAATTCTCCAGCTCGCGCAAGAGACTCTCGACGCGCACGAGCTTGGAAAGGATCGTCCGCCGCTTGGCTTCGGTCGGATGGGCGGTCAGCACCAGCTCGATCTGCAGCTTCTCCAACAGCTCCGCCATCTCCTCCTGGGTGACGCCCCACTGCCGGAGCAACGATATGGCTTCTCCGATCGAATCGTTGATCGGGAGCGGGTGCCGGTCCTGCGCCTGGTCGTGCAGCGCGTTCACCCGGTAATGCTCTTCGGCAAGGTTCACCAGGTCAAAATACAGACTGAAGGCAGCAGCGATCGCCCGCGCCGCGTTGCTGTCCAGGGCATTTACCTGGACGAGAAGGTCGTTACCGGCTTCGATAACGCCGGAGCGACGGGCTTTGGCGGCGGCGCGGATGCGCTCCTCCAGGTCAAAAATCGTAGGGGATTCCTGCTCGGTAATCACCTGCCCGAGCAGGTCACCCAGCAGGTGGATCGTCTGTGAGAGGTCCATCAAGAGCGCCGGAGCGGGACCTTTAAGAGCCTGGAGCACCCGCTCAGGCAGCAGCGGGAACTCATAAAGCCAGACTCCGGTAGCATCATGGAAAGCTGCCACCACCGCCGGCGTCAGCGGCAGGTAGGGCATCTCCGCCATGCCGCGCGCCCCCCAGGGCCCGATCGGGTCGGGATACTCCAGGATCAAGGACTGGATGCGCTGCGGCACGTCGTAAACGGTCGGGATCAGGTAGGTGGAGAGGTGCTGCGTCTGGACATAGCCGTCCTTGTGGATAAAATTCTCCATCAACGCATATCCTGAAGCCTGGACGACGGCGCCCTCGATCTGCCCCTGCACAAGCTGTGGATTGACGGCCTTGCCGACATCGTTGGCTGAGATGACGTCCAGGATGCGCACCTGGCCAGTTTCGGTATCCACCTCGACACTGACCGCCTGGGCCACGTACCCGTATGCAAAATTCGGCTCGGACTTGCCAGTCTGGGGATCGTATGGCGTGGTGCGCGGCGGGCGGTACTGGTAGCGCGCCACTGCCGGGCGTTCTTCGTTCTTCCAGCGCTCCAGGGCCTGCTCACAGGCGCCCTTGATGGCATTTCCCGCCATGAAGGTCATCCGCGAGGCGGAGGCGCTGCCGGCATTATCGGTGAAAGCGGTGTCCGAGAGCACCAGCTCGATGCGTTCCAGGGGCAGGTGCAAGGCTTCGGCAGCCATCTGGGCAAAGACGGTGTGCGCTCCCTGGCCGACGTCTGCGCCGGCATGGTACAGCACAGCGCGCTCGACCTGGCTGTCACCGTGCAGTTCGACCGTCGCCCAGCACTGCTCGGGAGCGCCAAAGGAAAAACCCACATTCTTGAAGGCACAGGCAAAGCCCAGGCCGCGCTTCAGGTGCGGTTCGGAAGACGGTTTCAGAATGGACCGTTCTGGCTGTAGAACTGCATGTTCCGCATCTTGATGCGCCGCATCCACCTGCCAGCCGGCTGCCTGGGCGCACTGCACTACCACTTTATCGATGCTCACACCTGGCGGCAGCGGGGTGCCCACCGAGAGCAAGGAGCCTTCCCGAAGGACATTGCGCAGGCGAATCTCCACCGGGTCCATCCCCAGCGCCTCGGCGATCAGGTTGATCTGGGTTTCGGCTGCGAAGGCGCCCTGGGGACCGCCAAAGCCGCGGAAGGCGCCGCCGGGGATGTTGTTGGTGTAGATGGCATAGGAATCGACACGCACGTTCGGAATTTCATAGGGTCCGGTGCACATCAGGGTGGCGTTTCCCAGCACCTTTGTGGAGGTATAAGCGTAAGCACCGCCGTCGGCGAAAACGTCCATGTCGGCGGCGATGATCTTGCCGTCACGGGTGGCGCCCCACCTGGCTCGCAGCACGTAAGGATGGCGCTTGTGGTGCCCGATGATCGACTCCTCACGGCTCCAGATGATCTTCACCGGGCGTTTGAATGCCGCGCTGCTGCAGCCGCCAGGCGGCCAGCGCCAGAACGATCTGCACCGACATGTCCTCCCGCCCGCCGAAGGCGCCGCCGATCGCCGGGTAAATCACGCGCACCTGTTCGATTGGCAGGTTCAGGGCGTGGGCAATTTGCTCCTGGTCTTCGTGCGTCCACTGACCGGCGACCACAACCGTCACCCGCCCTTCTTCATCAATATAACTGACACCGGCTTCGGGCTGTAGAAAGGCGTGTTCCTGGAAGGGAGTGCGGTACTCGCGCTCCACCACGACGTCCGCCTGCTCCAGGGCAGCCTGCACATCACCCTTGCGGATGCGGTAGTGGCAGAAGACGTTGGGTTTATCTTCAGGGAGGGCACGGTCTGGGTGCAAACGGATCGATTCGAGCTGCATCGCCGCCAGCGGATCTGTAACCACTGGCAGGTCTTCATAATCCACCCGGATCAGGTCGCGCGCCCGGGCTGCGATTACCTCGCTTTCGGCGACCACCACGGCAACCTGGTCACCCACAAAGCGCACTCGGTCGGCAAACGGCTTGTTCGAGCCAGGCCCGCAGAGAACTGGCTGGTCGTTCATAATCAGGCCATACTCGTTGACGGGAACGTCCTTGGCAGTGAAGACGGCCAGGACGCCAGGCAGGGCTTCAGCCAGGGATGTATCGATGGCTTTGACGATGGCATGCGGGCGCCCTGCGAACCGGATTTTCATATAAGCCTGGTTGGGCAGCGTGAAATCACCCGGGTAGAGGGCGGCTCCGGTGACCTTGCCAACGGCGTCGAGGCGCGCGACTGATTTTCCTATCATCTCCATCGAGAGTTCTCCTGGTTCGAGGGAAGTGTTTGCATTATAGCATTACTTTCGATACGGGATTTCGCGGGCGGCCTTTTCAAGCATGGTGTAACCATACTCCATCAGGAACCGCAGGCGCTCGCTGTCCAGAGGCTGTCTGAGACCAGCAGGCCCAGGCAACTCCAGGGCGCCGGCCTCGTCCAGAGCCTTCAGCAAGGCCCCACGGCAGCCGCTTGCCCGGCGCGCCCACAGGGAATCGGCGGAGAGGCGCTCCAGGCGCCTGACCAGCATTTGGGCATCGGCGATGAGCTGCTCTTCCGGGGTCATCGATCCCGTTCCGCTCTTTGGATCGGCCGCCTTCCGCCAGCCTGGACCAGCCAGACGCCTACCAGGATCGCCAGGCCTCCCAGGGCTGAAGCCAGCAAGAATGGCTCGTCGAGGATCACGGCGGCGACGATCACGGTCACAAAAGGTTCGAGGTACACGAAGGCGCCTGTCTGGGCGACCGTCAGGACCGCCAGGGCATCGTACCAGAACACGTAGGAGATGCCCGAACAAAAGATCCCCAGGAAGCTGATTGCCAGCCAGCCCTTCCAGGTCAGGCTGGCAATCTCCGTCCAGCCCGCGCCCAGCAGGAAGAGCACCGTCGTAAATAGCCAGCCGAAGACCATCACGTAAAACACCAGCAGCGAAGCCGGGTGGCGCTGCAGCCCTCTGCGCGAGAGTACTGAAAATAAAGCCCAGTTCGGTGCGCTGATCAAGACCAGGAAGTCGCCGTAGGTGCCGAACTTCCCCTGCGCCAGTGAAGCCAGGTCGCCCTCGGTCACCACCAACAGAACGCCAAGGAAAGCCACGCCAATTCCGAGGATTTGCAGCCAGAGCAGGCGCTCCTTCAGCATCAGCCAGCCCAACAGTGCCATAAATATTGGCGTCGTCGCCACAATCCAGGAGGTCGTCGTTGCCTGGGCGGTCAGCAGCCCGGTGGACTGCAGCCACTGGTGGAAAGTGATCCCTAGAAAACCGAGTAAAGCAAAATATGCCAGGTCGGAACGGGGAGGCAGGACAAACTGGCCCCGCAGTAGCACTGCGGTGCCCAGGACCAGGATGCCCATGGCAAAGCGCAGCCAGACTACCGTCGTTGGGGAGACTTCCTGGATGGCGACCTTGGTGGCAACGAAAGAAACCCCCCAGAAGGTGACGGCCAGGGTGGCTTCGATGATGGCAAGGGTCCGGCGGGAACGCAGCATAGAAAATAATATCCAATTTGCATTATTGTAAACCATGCAGCAAACCGAAGCGTATATAATTTCCTTTGCAGCATGTATGCAAAGATTATGAAGAAATCCTGGGAGGGTAAAGACCAACCGTGAGTGACGATTATCGCCAATGTAAAGCTTATCAAGACCAGGCCGTAACGCGCAAAGAAGGACTCGTTCCACTGGGCAGCGAGGTGGGTTACACCCTGCGCATTTTGCTCCTGGTAAAAACCCTGGTTGCGCCCAGGGTAAAAGACCTCGCCGTCCTGGAGAAAATGGAAGAACAGATGGTAAAGTTCCGGCCAGGGCTCATGATAGTGGCCCCGAAGATCGAGGTCGGGTGGGCCCGAAGCCGAAGCCTGGGACAAGCAATTGAAGCTTTTCGGTTATACACCCGCCGGGTTTGGCGTTGCTCCCACGAAAACACTGGAAGTCAGCCTGGGAGAACCTGAGGACGACATCCTGGCGCAAATGGCAAGCCGCACCCGCTACAACATCCGCCTGGCAGAGCGCAGGGGCGTGAGTATCAATGTCTACTCCGGGCAGGAAGAGCTGGCAACCCCTGGGTTGTTCGATGAGTTTTACTCGGTCTACCACGAGAACTGCCAGCGCGTCAAAATTGCCAGCGAGTCGAAGGAAAATCTCCGGTACCTTCTTGAGGCATTTCAAGACGATGCCATCTTGATTCACGCCCATTTCGAGAATGAGACCTGTGCGGTAGGCTCCCTCATCGTAGCTGGGGATTCGATCACCTATTACGTCAACGGCTCCACCGAGGTCGGGAGGAAAAATTTTGCCCCAAACCTCGTCATCTGGGAAGGTATGAAAGCTGGCAAGCAAAAGGGCTGCCTGTGGTTTGATTTCGATGGAATTATCGACGAACGTTACCCGGGCCAGAAAGAATGGGAAGGGTTTACACGCTTTAAAAAAGGCTTCGGCGGGGTCGAGAGGACGTACCTCGGCTCATTTACAAAATGGTTCCCGCTGTTAAAAAGGCGGAAGACGGCGAAGGCGCTGTTGGCTGAGCAAGCCGAAGTGAATTAATCCACAGAGGCATTTCTTTCGCACAAATATCGCCGGATTTAGGAAATCAACCTGGTTTTCTCGCACGAAGCGAGAAGGTCAGTGGAATCATTCCCTCGTAATCCTTTAATACCCACCAACCATCTTCTATTTTGACCATTCCTGGCAAAGCCGGATAAAACGACCTGTCATACTCGTTTAACGCCTCGATAATCAGTCCATTCCGTATCAACGCATTCACGATATCGGAAAGTGACCACGTCCATTCATAGGTTTTATTAACCGGAACATAGCTATGATCGGAATAGTCAGGAAAATCGTCATCAAAATGAGTGGGGGTCTCTTGATGGAAATACGGATACTTGATCCTTAATTCGCCCTCGTGTGTATCATCAAACATAAAGGATGATGGGTGGCTCTCCAGCATGTAGAAAATCCCGTTATCCTTTAAAAGAAACGCGATTGTCCTCGCCCATTTTTCAATGCTGCTGATCCAGGTAAGTACCCCCATTGAAGTATAAACAATCTCATATTTCGTTGAGATGATGTCTGGTAGATCCAAAACATTGGCTTCAATAAAATTTACCTTCAATCCCATCCTGGCGGACAGTTCCCTGGCAATGGCAATAGACCTGGCAGAAAAGTCCACGCCTGTTACATTTGCCCCATCCAGCGCAAGCGAAAGGGTATCCGTACCAATATGGCACTGGAGATGGATCAGGTCTTTTCCTTTGACCGGGTAGAAGTCCTGACGCTGGATAGAGTCTATCAAGGATTCGCCAGCCAGCAGTCTGTCGATATTGTAGCTTTTCAGGTGAACCGGTGCGATCTCGTCCCAATGGGCACGGTTCGTTTCTTCTGCAGCCTGGTCATCAATTTTCATTTCGCATTACCTCATAATTAAGTTTTCTCAATCGTCAGGCTTCCCAAGGCAGGAAGCACACCTTGGTCGCTTCCTGCTGCTCGAGCAGGTCGATCCCTTCGCCATACCGTTCCAGCGGCAGGCGGTGGGATACCAGCGGTGCCAGGTTCAATTGTCCCTTGCGGATGAGTTCGACCGCATACTCCGCTGATTCCCGTGAGTGACCTTTATAGCCACAAATCGTCAGCATGTTGTGGCGCGGGGCGTAGGTGTAATTTTCCCGCTGTACCCCAAACAGCCCCAACACATCCTGCGTGCGGTCCATTAAAGTACTCCACGGAGCTCTTCGCTCCAACACAATCGATGGATGACTGCACGCGGAGGTCCCCCGGCCACGCTTCGCCCCCAAATTCTACACCACGCGGGTCAAAGCAAGCCCTGGCGCCCAGGCTCAAGGCAAGCTGGCGGCGTTTTGGATTCAAGTCAATTCCATACACCGCATTTGCTCCGGCAGCCAGCGCCATTTGCAGCGCAACCAGCCCGGCCGGACCAAGCCCGGCGACCCCAAAAGCCCGCCCCCGCACGGCGTCCATCTTCTCCAGCGAGCGGAAAACAGTTGCCACGCACATGGCCAGCTCCACCGGTGCCAGCGCTTCTACCAGCAGTCCGTCCGGAACCCGGATCAGGTTCTCCTGGCGATGCACGGCAAACTGGGCGTAACAACCCGGGACCTCGTGACCTGGATCGCGCCAGGCGCTGACGCGGTCTCCGGGCGCCAGCCCGACCACCCCCGCGCCTACGGCTTCAACGACCCCGGCGGCCTCGTGACCGGGCTGTCCCGGGGTGTAAGGATAATGAAATTGGTGCCCGATAAACATCGGCTCGTTATGACTCAGGTGCAGGTCCCACTGGGGGCAAGTGGTCACACCTTCGATGCGCAACAAAACCTCGCCAGGTCCTGGCCTGGGTACGGGCAGGTCAAGGATGGTGAACTCTTTGGGTTTGGTTACTTGAAGTATTTTCATTTTGTCTCTTTCAGCGGATTTGTGTTTGAATGCGGCCAAATAGCTGTCGCAGCCGCTCCAGCCGGTCTATATCCAGGTAGGGTGGATCCAGAGCCTGCAGGTTCTCAGCCAGGCGCTGCGGGCTGCGCATCCCCACGCAGCAGGTGCTGACCGGCTGGGCAAGCACGTAGCGCAGGGCCGCTGCCGGGACACTGTAGGGCTGGAGAAAATCAAAGAGTCCAGGGTCGGTGTATGGGGGTTCAGCCGGCAGGTTGCCAGCAGCAATGTGCCTGCGTACGCATTCGCGCGCCGCCGGCAGGGAAACCAGCCCTGACTGCTTCGATGCCTGGTTCAAGGGCATCATCACCACGGTTCCCACATCATACGCCTCGCATAACGGCAGGACCGACGCCACGGCCGTCTGCAGCAGGATGTTGATCGTCAACATGACCACATCAAAAGCCCCGCTGGGGATGGCGCGCTGCAGAACGGTGTGGGATCCGTCGCCTTCGGACAGCTCGCTGATCCCAATAAAGCGCACCTTACCCTGGGTACGCAGCCTGAGCATGGCGTCGTAGCAACCATCGCTCATGAACCGGTCCAGGGTGGCCAGGCTGCGGATGCCGTGCCCCAGGAGGATATCGATGCTCTCACGCTGCAGCCGGCGCAGGCTCTCCTCCACGGATTCCACCAGGGCCTGCGGGGAGCCGTTGTAGGCCGCTTCCGGCAGGTAGCTGTCGTAGGGGCAGTACTTGGTTTCCACCAAGACATCTTCCTGGCCTCTCAGCAGTGGCCCCAGCGCCCTCTCGCTTTCCCCCTGGTCGTAACCGGGGGCGGTGTCGATCAGGTTGATGCCTGCATCCATGACCGCTCGTACCGTTTTTTCGAATTCCAGCGGGCTGTCCACGGCGCCACGGGCCGCGCCGTAACTCAGCTCGGACACCATCAGGTTGGTTCTTCCAAGTCGTCGATAGTCCATAAGGTCTCCTTTTCCTGATTTTACTACCGGTCTTCCATGACAGGATGAAACGCCTGGGTAAAACCCGCACAATCACAGTAAAATATCCTTATGGAACCCATTTCTGACTCTGATATTCTGGCACGTGCCCTCGAGCACAGCTTCTGGACCTGGTCTGCCCAGGGGCAGGTCTCACCCATCCCGGTAAAAAGTGCAAAAGGCGTCTATTTTTGGGACGTCGATGGCAAGCGCTACCTGGATTTCAACTCGATGACGATGTGCGTGAACATCGGTCACGGTAACGAACGCGTGATCGATGCCATCGTGCAGCAAGCGCGAATCCTGCCCTATGCCGCGCCGTCCATGGCGACGCGGCCGCGGGCGGAGCTGGGCACCCTGCTCGCCAACATTACCCCCGGTAATCTGGACCATTTCCTGTTCACCCTGGGCGGCGCCGATGCCAACGAGAACGCGGTCAAGCTGGCGCGCGCCTTCACCGGAAAACACAAAATCCTGGCGCGCTATCGTTCCTACCACGGCGCCAGCGCCGGCGCCATGGCCCTGACCGGCGATCCCCGCCGCCTTGCCTGGGAGCCCAACCTGATGCCCGGCGTGGTGCATTTCCTCGATCCTTACCGCTACCGCTCCACGTTCCACCGCAGCCAGCCGGACATCTCCGAGGCGGATTTCTCCCTGGATTATCTCAACCACCTGGAAGAGATCATCCAGTATGAAGGGCCAGAAACGATCGCCGCGGTCCTGGTCGAGAGCGTCACCGGCACCAACGGCGTCATCATCCCGCCGGAAGGCTACTTACAGGGCGTGCGCCAGCTCTGCGATCGCTATGGGATCCTGCTGATTGCCGACGAGGTCATGAGCGGCTTCGGGCGCACCGGGAAATGGTTCGCCGTCGAGCACTGGAACGTCGTGCCCGACCTGATGACCATGGCCAAGGGGCTGACCTCGGCCTACGCCCCCCTGGGCGCGGTGGCCATGAAACCCGAAATCCACGAGTTCTTTACGGACCGCGTTTACCAGGGCGGGCTGACGTATAACGCCCACCCGATCTCGCTGGCGGCCGCCGTCGCCAACATCCAGGTGATGCAGGAGGAGCACATCGTAGAGCATGCCGCGTCGATGGGTCCCGTGCTGCATGGGCTGCTCAACGACCTGGGCGAACAGCATCCCTGCGTTGGCGATGCCCGATCAATTGGCCTGTTCGGCGTCATCGAGCTGGTCAAGGATCGAAAAACCAAGGAGCCTCTGGCTCCCTGGAACTCCAGCAGCCCGGCCATGGCAGCCGTGCGCAAGTACTGCCTCGACCATGGCCTGTACGCCTACACCCACTGGCATACTGTGCTGGTCATCCCGCCGCTGATTATCACGGAGGAGCAGCTGCGGGAAGGATTTACGATCCTGGATGAGGCCCTTGCGCAGGTCGATGCCAGGGTAAAGGCCACTTGATCGACCTACCCCGCTAAGTTTCTCCAGCTCCAAAGAGAGCTGCAGGGGGAGGAGTTTCCGGGTTTTCACGCTGTTTACGAAGACCCGTCCGTTGATGGCCTGCGCACTAACACCTTGAAAATCGCTCCCCAGGCGCTGCAAGCCTTGCTGGACATGCCGCTGAAAAGCGTCCCCTGGTGCCCTGACGGGTTCCTGTTGTCGCAGGAGGCAAAAACCGGCAAGCACCCTTATCACGCTGCGGGGCTCTACTACCTGCAGGAACCCTCAGCAATGGCAGTCGCTGAAGTCCTGGACCCGCAGCCCGGCGAGTGCATACTCGACCTCTCGGCTGCCCCCGGCGGGAAAGCCACCCACCTGGCGTCCTTGATGCAGAATCGCGGCTTTTTACTGGCAAACGAAATCCACGCCCAGCGCGCCTGGGAACTGGTGGAGAACCTGGAACGCTGGGGAGCCCGCCGGGCGGCCATCAGCAATGAGACGCCCGAGCGCCTGGCCAGAATTTTTCGGGGCAGCTTTCGACCGGGTGCTGGTGGACGCGCCCTGCTCGGGCGAGGGCATGTTCCGCAAAAGCGAAGCTGCCCGCCGCGACTGGTCGCTTGAATTCGTGCGCGGCTGCAGCCTGCGCCAGGGGGAAATCCTGAGGCAGGCGGCCAGGCTGGTCAGGCCTGGCGGAGTTCTCCTGTACTCGACCTGCACCTTCAATCCCCTGGAAAACGAAACCGTCGTTGCCCGTTTCCTGGATGAATTCCCGGAATTTTCGATCGAGGTCGTTCCATCGCGGCCTGGCTTCCAGCCTGGCAGGCCGGATTGGATCGAGGATCCAGACATCAGCGCCGGTGCCCGCCAGCAGTTAAGCCGTGCAGTGCGCATCTGGCCGCACACGGCGCCCGGAGAAGGTCATTTCCTGGCGATTCTGAGGAAAAATGCGGCGCCTGCCCGTACCATAACTTCCAGGTCAAGGAAAGGATCACCACCCCTGCTGCCAGCGGCTGCCCGCAAGACCTTCGAGGCGTTCTGTCGAGATTGCCTGGACGCAGGGAACGCCCTCCCAGAATCTCAGGAGCTTAGGCTGGTGGACAGCTTTTTGTATCAAATGCCGCAGGAGGCCCAGTTCGAGGAGAAGAGCCGGCACCTGCGCCTGTTGAGGCCCGGCTGGTGGCTGGGGACGTTCAAAGGAAGTAAGCGTTCTGCGAATGCCTACGCCCTGTTCGAGCCCTCGCACGCCCTGGCAATGAGTTTGCAAAAACATGAAGGGCTGCGTTTCGTGGATTACGCCGCCCAATCAGGTGAAATCCAGGCCTATTTGCACGGGGAGGTCCTGGACAGCCCGGGCGAGGATGGCTGGACGCTGGTGTGCGTCGACGGCTTCCCGCTGGGGTGGGGACGGCGTAAGGCAGGGGTGTTGAAGAATTACTATCCCCACAACTTACGGTGGAGATAGCTATTTCCTGTTTGCCGCCAGCTCGATGGCCTTCACAATCGAATAATAACCCGTGCAGCGGCAGAGGTTGCCGCTGATTGCCGCCTGGATCTCGGACGGCTCGGGGTGCGGCTGTTCTTCGAGCAGCTTGGCGCCTGACATAATCAATCCTGGCGTGCAGTAACCGCACTGGACAGCTCCGGTATCGATAAATGCCTGCTGGACTGGATGCAGCACGCCGCCTTGCGCCAGGCCCTCAATGGTGACAATCTCGGCGCCGTGGGCGCGACCCGCAGGCACCAGGCAGCTCATGACCGCTGCGCCATCCAGGTAGACGGTGCAGGCGCCGCACTCGCCCTCGGCGCAGCCCTCTTTCGTCCCGGTCAGGCCGGCTTCTTCGCGCAGCAGCCTGAGCAGTGTCTTCTCGGAGCCGGTTGTGAAGCGGTACTCCCGGCCGTTGATGCGGGTGACGATAGGATCGCCTGTTTGATAACGCTGGGATGCGGTTTGATGAGTCTGCGTCCCTCGCTCTCCCCTGCCCTGCAACAGGATGGGTTTTTGTGGAAAGCCGTCGCGCTCCCTACCGGCAGCCAGGGCGCTGAGAATTCTGCGCACGCCCACGCGCACCATCTCCGAGCGGTAGCTGGCCGAGCCGCGCAGGTCGTCGATCGGACGGGCGGCCTGTTCCGCCAGGATGGCTGTCTGGGCGATGACGTCATTACGCAGCGTTTTACCTGCCAGGTATTCTTCGGCTGCGGAGGCGTGGATGATCGTCGGAGCGACCGCGCCCAGCAAGATCGCTGCGCTGCGGACCTCACCATCCTGGGTGAAATCGGCAACGATCGCAGCGTTGACGACCGAGATCGCCTGGGCGCGCCGCAGTCCAATCTTGATGAAAGCGCCGCGCTGGTCTTTGCGCAGGGCGGGGAATTCGATATCCACGACCATCTCATCGGGCTGCAGGACAGTCCTGCGCACGCCCTGGTAGAAATCTGCAAGCGAAACCAGGCGGGTTCCTCGCAGCGAAGCCAGCCTGACCGAGGCGCCCAGCGCCATCAGGGGTGGGATGGTATCGTTGGCGGGCGAGGCCGTGACCAGGTTGCCGGCCACCGTGCCGCGGTTGCGGATCTGCGGCGCCCCAACCTCCCAGCAGGCCTGTGCCAGCGGGAAGGCGCGCTCGACCACCAGCCTGGAGGCGGCGCAGTCGTTGTGGGTAACCAGCGGTCCCAGGTGAATGACATGGTTGTCATCTAAAAGAATGCGGCTCAGGTCAGGGATGCGGCTGATATCTACCAGGGTTTGGACGACTCGGGCGGACGCCGCGCTCCAGTTCCAGGATCAGGTCGGTGCCCCCAGCAACCAGGCGCGCCGTGCCGGGACGGTCTGCCAGTGCCTGTAGCGCTTCTTCAATGGAATCAACGGTGAGATATTCTTGCCACATAGGGTTTCTCTAAGGGGTTTGTGACATTGGCTTGCCGTGACCGCCGCGCCGCAGCGCCGTGATCTCGGCCAGGATGCTGACGGCAATTTCCTCCGGAGTCTCGGCGTTCAGCTCCAGTCCGACCGGTGAATGCACGCTCTGGAGTTTTACCTCGGGCACACCGCCCTCCAGGAGGGCCTTGCGGGTGGTCGCCCAGCGCCGCCGCGAGCCAATGACACCGATGTAGCCGGCGGCGCTGTCCAGGAGGGCGGGCAGGCCTTCGATGTCCACCGAGGCGCCAGCGCGTGGTCAGCACCAGGTAGGTCCAGGGGGTGATCGCCAGGTGCTCAGGCAGCTCATTCATCAGCACCGGGATGTATTCATCTGCCTCGGGAACGGCCTGCGGTGTGCAAAACTCCGGCCGGTCGTCGCTGACGACCACCCGGTAGCCCAGCCAGTGCGCCAGGTGGGCGACCGCCTTGCCGACGTGCCCGCTGCCGATCACAACCAGCGTGGGATTGGGTAAAACAGGTTCCACGTACACCTCCACCTGGCCTCCGCAGACGCCGGGATCGCCCCGGCTCGGGTCGGCCATGTTGTAAGATAACAGGCGCGGCTGGCCGTCCTGGATCGCCTGAAGGGCTTCGGCGATCACCCGGTTTTCCAGCTCACCCCCGCCGACGGTACCGGCGATCGAGCCGTCCACGTACACGAGCATCTTGCTGCCCACGTGGCGCGGCGTTGACCCCTGGCTGCGCACAATCACGCAGAAGGCGCCACCCTGCTGTTGAGATACCAACTCGGCTGCTGCTTGATAAATATTATCCATTATTCAGCCTTCCAAAAGCCCTAACACCACCGGTAAAAGCTGCTTCTTGCGCGAGACCACGCCCTCCGCCAGGCGGGTTCCATCCGCCTGGAGCGGGTACGGCAAGCCGCCCAGGACGGCTGGCTCGTTGGCAAGCACCAGTCGGCTGGAACCGCGAACCACGTCCGTCACCATCAGCATGGCGAAATCCAGGCCGCGGCGCTCACGCAGGGCAGTCAAAGCCTTGGAGAGCTCCGCCAGGTGCTCGCCAAGCTGTAAGAAATTCGAAACCTCCGCCTGGGCAATGGCAAAGCGGAAACCGGCGCTTTCGTAAACTTTCAAATCTGTGCTGACGATTTCATCCGCAGGGCTGCGGTCCAGGCCGGAGCCCGCCCGGAGCACCTGCTCACCGAAGGTCTGGATGGTTAACCCTGCCAGCGGTCCATTACGAATGAACGCCCAGCGTGCCAGTCTCTCGGCTGCCTTGTGATCACGCGGGGTGGTCGTCGGCGAGGTCAGGACCAACGTGTCAGCCGCCAATCCAGCCAGCAGCACACCTGCCAACCTGGGCGGGGGGCTCATGCCGGCGTCTTCGATGCGTTCGGAGACGAGAGTGCTGGTGCTACCCACCACGTCCACCGAGAAGCGGATCGGGGTATGCGTGGAGAGCTGACCCAGGCGGTGGTGGTCAAGAATCTCGATTAACTCCGCCTCTTCGAGAGCGCCCAGCGCCTGGCGGGGCTCGTTATGGTCAACCAGGACCAGCCTGAGGCGCGGGGGATTGAGCACATCCCGCTGGCGGCAGACGCCCAGGTAGTGATTGTTCTCATCCACCACCAGGAAATCGTCGCTCTCCTCGCGCAGGATACGATTCGACGAATCGCGAATCTTGCCAGTGCCCTGGAAAAACGGCACGTCGGTTCTGCAAGCCTCGTGGCACGGCATTTCCAGGATGTCGGCGATGCGCATCTCATGCCGGCGGGGGTTCGGGCCGACTACCTGCGCCAGGAACTTGAACAGGCTGGGTCCGTTGACCAGCCCGTACGGCGTGCCGTCCTCGTTGATAACAGGCGCTACCCCCCAGGTGCGGTTGGCAATCGACCAGGCTTCGTGAAGCGGGCTGTCTGGAAGCGTGGTATCCAGGCGGGTGCAGACCGATTCAAAACGCGGTGAAGCATCGTTGAGCAGCAGGGGTGGTTCTAATTCCAGGAATTTCAAGACCCAGGCGGTTTGCGGGTTCAATGCACCGGCACGCGCTGCCACCACATCGCTCCCGTCGCGCTCATGAAGCAGCCAGGCATACCCCATGGCAGAGGCGATGGAGTCCGTGTCCGGATTGACGTGCCCAATGACGTAGATACGATTTGCCATATCTCCTACCTCGTCCGCACCCGGACGTTCTCTGTCCGCACCTTCTCCAATGCCCTCCAGACGCGCTCTGGCGTGGCTGGGATTTCGTACAGCTCCGCCCTGCATGCATCAACAATCGCATTTCCAACCGCCGGCGCCACCCCGTCCATGGGGATTTCGGCAACGGCTTTGACACCGAACGGGTGCGACGGCTCGAATGTCTCCACAAAAATCGTCTCAAGGACCGGCATCTCGTTCGCCCGGAAGATGTGGTAAGCCGAGAGGTCACGCTCGATGGCGCGGCCGGCTTCGTCGTAGCGCATCTCCTCGCAGACGGCATAACCTAAGGCCTGGGTCATGCCACCCTCGATCTGGCCGGAAGCCGTGATCGGGTTGACAATCACACCGGAATCCACCGCCATCACCAGGCGCTCGACGGTCACCTGGCCAGTCTGCGTATCCACCAGGACCTCGGCAAACTGGGCAGCGAAGGGAGGCGGCGACACCGGTGACATAAAGGAGGCAACCGCCATGATCTGTTCCTGGTCGGTGTGGTGCAGGGCGTCCAGGGCCACGTCCGCCAGGGAGACCGAGCTCCCGTCTGGCGCCACGGCCAGCTTGTTCTGCAGAGCGATCTCCGCTGGGACGGGCGCATTCAGCATGCGAGCGGCGCGGCCCCGAATTTTCTCCGCCACCTCCTGAGCCGCTTTTACCACGGCCGCACCGGAAATGTAGGTGGTGCTGGAGGCATACGCGCCTTTATCGAAGGGGGTGAAGTCGGTGTCCGACGAATAGACCAGGATGTCTTCCACCGGCACCCCCAGAACTTCGGCTGCCATCTGCGCAAGGACGGTGTCCGAGCCAGTACCCAGGTCGGTCGCCCCCACCAGCAGGTTGAAGGAGCCATCGTCATTCATTTTAATGCTGGCAGCGCCCATGTCCAGGTAGGGGATGGCCGTGCCCTGCATGACCAGGGCTGCGCCGATGCCGCGCTTCAGGTAAGGTTTTAGAGGCGAGTGCGGCTGCCTGCGCCGTGCGCCATTGCGGATTGCCGAATTTCCCATCCCAACCGATGAGGGCTCTTCCCTGGCGGACGCACTCTTCGAGGGCGCAGGTCTGGATAATCTCTGGGCGCGGTTCGCGGCCCTCGCTCCAGGCTGTGCTGAAGGGATGCAACTCGCCGGCGCGCAGGGCGTTCTTCAAGCGAAATTCCAGCGGGTCCAACCCCAATTTCCGGGCAATGGTTTCCATGTGCCGCTCGACTGCCCAGTATCCCTGGGGAACGCCATAACCGCGATAAGCCCCGGCCGGGGGATGGTTGGTATAAACGATCTCAGCATAGAAGCGAATGTTGGGCGAGAGGCGGTAAGGACCATCGCCGACGTAAAGCGCCATCGCCTTGTGACCGGTGTTGCCGGTGACGGTCAGGGCATGGCAGCCGTAGGCGCCGGTGTCGCTGAGGACGACCATCTCGTTCGCCGTCAGGGTGCCATCGCGTTTGACGCCAGTCTTCATGCGGATGCGCATCGGATGGCGCGAGCGGGCTGCAATGAACTCCTCCTCACGCGTATACTCGTAGATCACCGGCCTGCCCGTGGCAATCGTCAGGTGGGCGGCGACGTCCTCGATCATGACTTCCTGCTTGCCGCCAAAGCCACCGCCAATGCGCGGCTTGATCACGCGGATGCGCTTCACCGGCAGGTTCAGCACCGGCGCCAGGATGCGGCGCACGTGGAAAGGCACCTGCGTGCTCGTGCGGATGACGAGGCGGTCATCTTCGTCCCAGTAAGTGACCACCACGTGCGGCTCGATGTGCGCCTGCTGCACTTTAGGTACCTGGTATTCGCCTTCGATGACAAAATCCGCCTCGGCAAAGCCTTTTTCGACGTCACCGATGTCGATGTGAATGTGGGCTGCCAGGTTGCGCGTGGGGTCCGAGTTCGGCGAAGTTCACGTACTCCGGCTCATCGTGAAGACGCGGGGCCTCCGGTGACATCGCCTGCGCCGGGTCGAAGAGCGCCGGTAACAATTCGTAATCGACGTCGATCAAGCTCAAGGCCTGGTTGGCGATCTCTTCCGTCTCGGCGGCTACCAGGGCTACCCGGTCGCCAACGAAGCGCACCCTGTTATCCAGTGAGAAAGTATCCAGTGGACCCGGGATCGGATCCGACTGCCCGGCCGTGGAAAAGACCACGCGCGGGACGTCGCGCCAGGTGAGGACGGCAGCCACGCCGGGCAGCGCCCGCGCCCGGGAGGCGTCGATGCTGCGGATGATGGCATGGGCGTGCGGGCTATGCAGCACCTTTGCCACCAACATGCCGCGCTTTTCAATGTCCGCTGTAAACGCCGGCTTGCCCTGGACCAGCTTAACAGCATCGACCTTCTTCTCGGGCTTGCCGACCTGCTTCCATTTTTCAGTTTCAGGTGTGGACTGAACGCGCGGCATCACACGGAGTACTGTGCTGGTTAAAGTTGGTTCGCCATCGTAACCAGGCGGCTGAGTCGAAGCCGGGGAGTCAGGATACGGCTGGAAGGGTTCTAAACCCATCTCGAATGAACCATCCGTTTGCTCATCCGGGTCCTCGCCGCGCAGGAAACTGGCAGCTCGCAGGACCGCCTGCACGGGTTTCAGGTAGCCCGTGCAGCGGCAGAGAACGCCGGACAGCGCCTCTCGCACCTCGTCTTCGCTGGGATTGGGATTCGCCTCCAGCAACTCGGCCGCCGCCAGGAGCTGCGCCGGCGTGCAGTATCCGCACTGGATAGCCCCGCTTTCTACGAAGGCATCCTGCAGACGGTGCAGGCCCTGGGTGGTTTTCCAGCCCTGCTGGGGATGTTCCCCCATGGCCTCGACCGTTTCCAGGCGGTGATCGACCGCCTGCAGCGCCAGGAGCTGGCAGGAATTAACCAGTCTGCCATCCAGGCGCACGGCGCAGGCGCCACACTCACCGCTCTCGCAGCCGTGCTTGACGCTGAAAAAGCCCAAACGGCGCAGCGCGCTCAGGAGCTTCTCGCCGGGCGTTACGTCAATCGAGTGGTACTGGCCATTGACCAGGAGATTGATTTGCATGTTTTTTTCTCCTGACTTGCAAGCAACTTAGAGGGTTAAAGAACCTTGGTAATTTCCAGCCAACCGTCTCGCTCGTCATGCGCCGCTTCCGGTCTCTGAAGCGCCGCTTCGATCGCAGTTTGCGATCCCAGAACCACCACCTTGCCGCTTGTCCTGACAGCATCTAAAACTTCAGCGAAATTCCGGAAATCCTCCAGGGTGGTGCTCAGAAGCTGGTCGCGCAGGAGCTGACGCTCCGCATCCGTCTCACCCACCAGGATGCGCAGCATCGAGGTGAACCCCTTGGCGTCCGGGAGCTGGTAGGCATCCATTTCACCAATTGCGCCGATGATGCTCTTTACCAGCTCTTCAGGGCTCAGCTCCAGTTCGCGCAGATACTGCGCAGTCCGGTCATAAATGTCCAGGGTCGGCAGCAGGTTGGGATCGCGGTATGAGAGGTAGGTAAAAATGCCCGAGCGCGGGTCAAACAGGCACAGGCCGCCGTAGGCACCACCCTGGACGCGCACGCGCTCCCACAGCCAGGTCGTGCGCAGGACGTTGCGGATGACCATCACCGAGCCATCCAGCTCGTATCCCTGGGCATAGAGGTCGGCGCCCTTACCGACGTAGTTGACCCTGGCCGGGATGGTCAGGCCTTCATTAGAGGCGTTGTGGGCTGGCTTCCAGCCGATTCTATGCGCTTCAGAAACCAGAAGCGACGCTTCAGAGACCGGAAGCGGCGCCAAGAAATCCTGAACCTGCGGGCGCAGGGTCTGCCAGCTGGCAGCATCTACAGTCACGTTACAGAGCATCCCCCTCCGGTTCAGCAGGCTGCCGCGCAGGTGCTCGAGGTCGGAGAGGACACCAGCCCAATCCTGCTCGATACGCTCCGCCAGGCGCCGCAGGAAAAAGAGATAGCTGACCCCGGCCATCTGCTCGTTTGCCCAGTCGGCTTCACTTAATAAAGCGTGCAGGCGGGTATTGACGACCATGTGCCCAGCGGGCACAAGCCTGGCTTCCTGGTTGGCCTTTTCTTCGAGGACGATTTGCCGGAAGCGCTCACGGCTCTCATCCGTGGCCTCCAGGCGCAGGCGGAGGAGTATATCCGAGAAGATCGCCAGCATCTCACCGGCTTGGGGTGGGGTGCACTTCCCGCGCACAAAGAGCCAGGCTTCGCCCCTGGGGTTTCCCCGCGCCGCACTGGTCTGTGCTGTCGCACGGATGCCGCCGGTCGTACGCCCGATACGCTGGGAAAGTCGGACGAAATCCTCTTCTGCGGTTCCCATCTCGACCAGCGCCCGGCCGAAAAGAGGCACGTAGGAAAGCAAGTCCTGGGGAAGCTGGTGCAGGTCCAGGCCCAAATCCATGTAAACGATCCCATTCGTGAAGAGGTCATGGTAGAGGGTGCGCACGCCCTCCAGCTCCAGGTCTTCACAGGGCACTGTCTTCACCCTGGGCTCCAGGTCCGAGAGCTTCAAGGTTGGGATGGTCGCCAGGGCTTCCGGCGAATCGGGAGTCTCCTGGTGCAGCTTGAGCAGGCGCGTGCTTTCGACGAGTTCCTGCCAGCTCTTCCTGGCTCATTCCCTGGCGCACCTGGTCAAGGCGGAGGCGTTCGGCCGCTTCTTCGCGGGCATTCAACTCGGGATCTGGCTCGAGAATCAGCACGGTGCGGTGCGGGTTGTTCAAGAAATAGCGCTCCAGGAGATTTTCGAAAAGGCGCTCGTTACTCGCCAGGCGCCTCTTGAGCGCATCCAGTGGCTGCTCAAATGCCAGCAGTGTAAGCGGGTCACCATCGTAGTTCCAGGTCTCCAGGGCGCGGATCATCAGCAAAATACCCCGCGGGAACGAGCCGGTGTTGTTCTCGCGCAGCTGGAACTCCACGGTATTAACTGAAGCGGCCACCGTGCCGGGGTCAATGCCATTGTGTGCCAGCTCTGCCAGGGTATCGAAAATCAGGCTTTCGACCTTTCCGGTATTTTCGGCCTGCAGCCCTTTGAGCCCTGTAGAGAAGATCATCTCGCGCAAGTCCGGCTCCAGGCCGCCCCCAGCCAGGTCCTCCCCCAGCCCCGAATCGATCAATGCTTTGCGCAGAGGCGAAGCCGGGGTGCCGATCAGGATGTGCGCCAGGATGTGCAGCCCGAGGGCGACTTCCGGATTGGATGACTCTTCCAACAGCCAGTTCACGACCAGCATGTGTTTGCTGGCCGCGCTATCCTCACCGGCACTGTAGGGATACGTCACCCGCCGGGGTTCCTGAAAACGCTCCATGCGGGGAATGCTGGACTCGACCTTCTGGTAGGCAAAATCCTTGAGATAGCCATCCATGAGCTGCAGGCGCATCTCGGGATCGTCGTCGCCGTAGAAGAAAATGCGAGCGTTTGAGGGATGGTAGTAAGTATCGTGGAAGGATTTAAACTGCTCGTAAGTCAGGTCAGGAATCACCTGCGGATCGCCACCCGAGTCCAGCCCATAAACGTGACCCGGAAAGAGCGACTGTTGCGAATAGCGACCGAGCACCCCGTCCGGAGAAGAATAGGCGCCCTTCATCTCGTTGAAAACGATGCCTTTGTAGGTCAGAGGCGCATCCAGGCTTTCCAGGGAGTAGTGCCAGCCCTCCTGCTGCAAGGCACGCGGCGGGATCAGCGGGTAGAGGACCGCATCCATGTACACGTCGATCAGGTTGTAGAAATCCTGGACATTCTGGCTGGCTACCGGGTAGCCCGTCTTATCGGGGAAAGTGAAGGCGTTGACGAAAGTCTTCAAGGAACCCTTGAGCAGCTCCACGAAGGGCTCGCGCACCGGGAAGCGCCGCGAACCGCCCAGGACCGCATGTTCCATGATATGCGGCACACCGGTGGAATTGGGAGGCGGCGTGCGGAAGTTGATCCCAAAGACCTTGTTTTCGTCTTCGTTTTCCAGGGAAAGTAGCTCTGCGCCGGTTTTGTCGTGACGGAACAGGCGAGCGCGCGTGCGCAGCTCAGGCAGGCTACGCTCCTGGATGAGGCTGAAACCGTGATGATTCATAATGAGTCTCCAATTGAATTGATACAGCGTTCAACGAGAATGCCAGCCACCTCGGAGCGGTACTCCGCAGAAGCCCATTCATCCCCGGCTGAAAAATATGCACTCCTGGCAGCCAGCCCGGCGCCGGCCGCCGGACGATCTGTGTCCGCATCCGCCCCGTCGATCACCAGCCTGGGTGCTGGCCCGTACCCTCCCAGGGCAACCCGCCGGCGGCCAGAAGGCCAGCCGGCCGCCGCCGCGCAGACAATCGGGAAATCTGCCGGGGTGCGGGCGACGGCGGCGTAAGCCAGGCTGACGTTGGTTGGGATGCGCACCTCAACGAGCAGCGAACCTGCAGATGCACCACTGCGAATCGGCAGCCAATCGCCCAGGGCGAGGCGCTGGTCCCCAGGCTGTAGCAACAGCTCGCAGTCGCAGGCCAGGAGAGCCGTTGCCAGGGGCGAGTGCCCGCCCGCAGCGACCAGCGTTCCACCCAGCGTGGCCATGTTGCGAATATTCAAAGGCGCTTCCTGGCGTATGGCATCACTGAGGGCAGTGGCCAGGTTCAATCCGGGCAGGTTTAGAGACTCCAGGGAGGATAAAAAAGCCTGCAAGGTCAGCATCGCCCCCAGGACCAGGGTGCTGCCTCGCTGCTGCACTGCATCCAGCCCCAGGTCTTGCAAATCGACCACGGCAAAATTTTCCTGGTGAAGTTGGTGGATCGCCGTGCCTCCCGCCAGGGGCCTGGTAGCCGGCTGCTGGCGCTTCAATAAGGCTAGCGCTTCATCAAGTGTTTTAGGTCGGTGATATTCGAGGATCATCGTTTCCTTCCTCATAGACTTTCCAGCCAAGGGCTTCCAGGTCCACCCCATCTAACACGCTGCCAGGAATATCCACCAGGAGGGCTTCGGCTTCCGCCAGGAGTGTCCCATCCTGATCGAAAAGGGCGCTGCTGGCGGCAGCAGAACGAGACTTGTTTTTTATTGCCTTCCCAACCAGGCGTAAAGGTTGACCTACTGGAACATTTTTACGATAGCGAATCTCCAACTTTGCTGTATATAAGAAACGCGGAGGATCGCCGCCCATTAACGAGCGCCCGGCGGCTTCATCCAGCATGGCAGCCACAATCCCCCCGTGAACCACGCCCGGGTATCCCTGGTACTGCTCGGGGACGGTGTAGTCGGCAGTGACCTCGCCAACCTCGGTGGTATAAAAGCGGATTTTCAGCCCAAACGAGTTCGAAAGCCCGCAGACAAAGCACGATTGTGAGTTGGCTTGTGGTGTTCGCATGCTCGTATTATAGCATCAACCGATTTCCTGCCTTCCCGCCAGGAAACCGGTCAAATTTCACGGGTATAATACCAAAATTGGTCCGGAGATTCAAATCCGGATCGATTCTCCTGGAGGGTACAGTATGTGTGGAATCGTTGGTTACATCGGACCGCGGGATGCGACGCCGGTCATCCTGAACGGGCTCAAGCGCCTCGAATACCGCGGCTACGATTCGGCTGGCCTGGCCGTGCTCCAAAATGGCCGGATCGAGGTTCGCCGCGAGGCCGGGAAGCTCTCCCGCCTGGAAGCCCTGCTCGGGCAGTCCCCGGTAAGCGGCAACCTGGGGATCGGTCACACCCGCTGGGCGACCCACGGCGAACCCAGCGCCCGCAATGCCCACCCGCACCTGGGCACGACCGGCGAGGTCGTCGTGGTCCACAACGGGATCGTCGAAAATTTCCTGGAGCTGCGCAGCGAGCTGCTCTCCGAGGGAGTGATCTTCCATTCGGATACCGACACGGAAGTGATCGTCCACCTCATTGAACGCTGCCTATCCACAGAATGCAGCCTGGTCGAAGCGGCACGCCAGGCGTTTCGTTTCTTGAAAGGCGCCCACGGAATCGTGGTATTCAGCTCGCGCGAACCGGATAAAATCGTTGCGGCCCGCATCGGCAACGCCGGAGGGGTGGTGGTCGGGCACGGGCAGGGGGAAATGTTCGTGGCTTCCGACCTGCCCGCGATCCTTGAATACACCCGCAGCGTGGTTTTCCTGGAATCGCGCCAGGTCGCCGTGGTCACCCGCACGGGTGTGGAGGTGCAGACCCTCGAGGGAGCTCAGGTTGCCGCGCAGGTGCACCAGGTTTCCTGGGACCCCGTGGCGGCTGAAAAGGGTGAGTTCCGCCACTTTATGCACAAAGAAATCCACGAGCAGGTGCGCTCGCTGACCGATACCATCGCCGGACGAATTGAGTTTCGCACTGAAAATGAGACCCAGGAGCCGAGGATCCGCCTGCCGGAGCTGAACCTGACCCCGGCGCTGGCACAGCGCATCCGCAAGGTGTTCATCACCGCCTGCGGGACGGCTTCCCATGCCGGAATGGTGGGCAAATTCCTGATCGAAAAGATCGCCCGCCTGCCGGTCGAAGTCGACATCGCTTCAGAGTTCCGCTACCGCGACCCGATTGTCGACCGGGATACGGTTGTCCTGGCGATCAGCCAGTCAGGCGAAACGGCAGATACCCTGGCAGCAATGGAAGAAGCCCGGAAGAAAGGCGCCATCTTGTGGTCCATTGTCAATGCCATAGGCTCCCAGGTCATGCGCATCTCCGACGGCTACATTTCGATGCAGAGCGGTCCCGAAATCGGCGTGGCTTCGACGAAAGCGTACACGGCGCCCCTGGTTGACCTGTACATGCTGGCGGTGCTCCTGGCCGATTTACGCGGGGTGCTGAAGCCGGCAGAACGCAGGCGCCTGATCGCCGACCTGACCCTGGTGCCTGACCTGGCAGGTCGCTGCCTGGACCGCGAGGCGGAAGTTGAAAAACTGGCGCGCCTGCTGGTGAATACCAGCCATTGCATTTACCTGGGGAGGGGCATTAACATGCCCACCGCCTACGAAGGCGCTCTCAAGCTCAAGGAAATCTCTTACATCCACGCCGAGGGCTACCCGGCGGGTGAGATGAAGCACGGACCGATCGCCCTGATCGACCGCAGCATGCCAGTGGTCGTGATCGCCCCGCGCGACCCCTGGTACGAGAAAATGCTCAGCCAGGTGGAGCAGGCCAAGGCGCGCGGCGGCACGGTATTCGCCATCGCCACCGAAGGCGACGAATTGATCCAGGCGAAGGCCGACCACGTCCTGTGGATTCCAGAGACCCCCTGGATGCTCAGCCCGGCGATCACCGTTATCCCCCTGCAGCTCCTGGCGTACCACATCGCTGCCCTGCGCGGGTTGGATGTGGACCAGCCGCGCAACCTGGCAAAGAGCGTTACAGTGGAATAAGGCTCAGGACCGGCGAAAATCCGGGAAAGCCAGCGGCTGGCTGCCGCCTGCCACCGAAAGCTCGGACAGCGGTCCCGGCACGCTCCAATCGGCGGCGTCGTAGACGTCACTATCTGGGACCAGCCCTTCGTGCAGAGTCTGCATCAGGCGGTAGTTCATGATAAAGTCCATCCCGCCGTGACCGCCGCGCTGTCGGGCTAAATCGCCCAGGCGTTTCCAAAGCGGGTCTTCCCATTGTGCCTGGTATTCATCAAGCGGTAGCCACTTCTTCCGGGGTGCCGGCGCCATCCAGGTACAGGCGCGGCGGGTAGTCGCGGAATGTGCCTTTTGTGCCAGAAATCAAGAAAATGCGGTCGTACGGGCGCGGCAAAACCGTGCTGTGCTGCAGGACGATCGTGCGCCCCAGGCGGGTGCGGATCAGGCTCACGTTCATATCGCCGCAGATATACTTCTCCTGGCGCTTGGGACTGCCCTCCGGAACTACCTGAGCAGTGTATTCAGACATTCCGGCAGCCAGGCTGCTCATGGAAACCAGAGTTTCGAAGGCATCGTCGCTGCCAATCCCCAGGCACTGGGCGACCGGACCCAGCCCGTGTGTGGGGTACAGGTTGCCGTTGCGTGTCTTCTGGGATTCACGCCGCCACAGGCCTTCCGACGAGTTTTCCAGGAGCATCGCTCGCAGCTCGTGGATGTAAGCGCATTCAGCATGCACGATCGTACCGAGCAGACCCGCATTGACCATACGCTTGACCAGGGTTTCCCAATAGTCATAACAGCAGTTTTCCAGCATCACACAGTGGTGGCGGGTCTGTTCGGAAGTCTCCACAAGCTGCCAGCATTCGTCGATGGTGGTGGCCGCCGGTACCTCAACGGCGACGTGTTTACCGGCGCGCATTGCCGCCACCGCCAATGCAGCGTGGCTGTCCCAGGGTGTGGCCATGTACACCATGTCCAGGTCTTGCTCCAGGAGGCTCCGCCAGCCGGCTGCACCCTGGTAGAGCGCCGGTGCAGGCTGACCTGCCCTTTCCAGACGCCTGGCGGCTTGTTCCAGGGAAACGTCTGACGAATCTGCCAGCGCGGTGATCTGTACGTGAAGATGATCGGCTCCATCGCAGGCCAGCAGCTCGTTCAGCAAGCCCTGCCCGCGCCCACCTGTCCCAATTATGCCCAACCGCACCACCTGGCGCGGCTCAAAGGGTATGCCATGCATGCTATTCATTTGTGAGATGTCCTGGTGGGGTGAGTTTAATAATTTTCCAGGAGTTCTAATACCAGTCCCAGCTTCTGCGTGGCGTCCATGTAAGAATACATCCCGCCAGTGTACTGGCCCTGCTGGACCAGAGGGATGCCTTTACCTTCGAGGTAAGCCACCACCTGGTCGGTCCCCTTGATCTGGAAGGCGATGTGGTGGATGCCCTCCCCTTTACCGTCCAGGACTTCCTGCCAGGTGGACGGTGACCCGACCGGCTCGATCAATTCGACTTGGACCTGGCCAAAGTCAAAGAATGCAAGTTTTGCCTGCGCGAGGCTCGGTTGGCCGCGGTAGTTCGTTTTGGCCTTCTCGTATTCATCCGTAAGGATGACCGCCGGGTGGGGCAGTTGGAAAACCTCGCAATAGGCGTCGATCGATTTCTCGATATCTTTGACGACCAGGCCTACCTGGGTGATGATATTGCTGGTAATGCCTTCCATGATGTACTCCTGTTGTTTAAACCTTGCGAAGGTGGGATAAAAAGACCATTCTATCATGGTTCATTTTCCCACCTTCGCAAGGTCGGCTTATAAGTAATTTCTCCTTAAACGTGCCGCAATTGCCAGGACAATGCCGGCGACGGGCAGCATCCCCAGGGGAATCCAGATCACATCTTCCATCTGGGGCAGAAAGGATTCGTTCGATAAGGTTAACGGATTTTCTGGATTCTGCACACTGGCAAATCTAGACGTATTGATCGCTGCTTCTGGAACGGCCGAAATCGCCTGGGCTTCGGCTTGCTCTGGTTCTACCGCCACTTCCGGCGCCGCAGCCGCAGCGATCGTCTGAGTGCCAGCAAATACAGCAATGGCCTGTGGGATCAGGCGCTCGGATGAGATGATCGGCTCACCCTGGCACATGAGCTGGGTCGAGCCGCCCCCATCAAGCATCATGACCTTGTCCGCTCCGAAGCTGTGCAGAACATCGGCGGCATCAGTTTGTAACGCCGTGCGCGTGTTGAACAGCATGACAGTCTCATAAGAACCATCGCCATCGCGGTCATCGACCCCGGCAAAGGTGCGCCCGACTCGCTGCTTGGCGCGGCGGTTGGCATCCACGGTCAGGCCTCCCAGGATTTCGGGCGCCGTCGAAGCATAAAGGGCCGCGCCGTTTAGCTCACGAATATCTGCGTGATCCGGCCACAGCTCCAGCATCAGGCGCTTGCCCACGAACTGGTCTGCCCCAAAGCCGTCGGTGATGACTTCCCCGTTAGATTTCAACGGCAAAGTCAGGCGCGTGGGCGATTCTGGCATGTAAAAAAATTGCCCATTGGTCACACAAAATGCCGTTGTAGATTGGTTTGCCAGTCCTGACCAGTACTTCGACAGGCTCTGAGATAAGATGCGGGCATCATTACCGCCAAAAACCCCCTTACCAGGACGGGTCTCGGTCACGTTGCCATGCAGGAGCTTGAGCGAAGCCCCCTGGTTCAGCAGGATAACCTGTACGTAATCCGGGGTGCCATTCTTGTAGTCCTTCTTAAAGAGCCTGACGCCGACAACTTCCTTGAGCAACTTGAATCCATCCGGAATTACGTCCCCCTGCAGAGCGCGCGAGTCCGCCCAACCCGCCAGCCATGCCAGGCTGGACAGGACGACAATCACCAGGGCAACCAGGAGGTACTTTTTCAAACGGTTCATCTCGTTCCCTGCACGGCTGGTCCCAGATAACCAACCATGCGTTTTTAGTATAGCACAAATAGAATATATGTTCTATTAATTTTAGATTAAATCAAACACTACTTCAATCAGGCTTCCAGGCTGCCGACTTCGGCTTCGACGGCCTCCAGGATTTCGCTGGAGCAGACCAGCGCCTTCATGCGGTTGTGGTCCGGGTAGAGAGGCCGGTCCTCATCCAGGTGAGGCACATGGCTGCGGATGACATTTTTCGCTGCGCTGACGCCCCGCCCTGGTGTGAATTCGCGGAAGTCCAACGCCTGGGCGGCGGCCATGAACTCGATCCCCAGCACGCCGCAGGCGTTATCCAGGATTTGCCCGTTTTTAATGGCAGTATTCATACCCATCGAGACGAAATCCTCCTGGTCGGCTGCGGCCGGGATTGACTGGATGCTGGCCGGCATGCTCAGGATGCGCTGCTCGACGATCAAGCTGTCGGCAGTGTACTGGCTGAGCATTAAGCCCGAGAACATGCCCGCCCCTCTGGTCAGGAATGCCGGCAGTCCAACGCTCAAGGCCGGGTTGGTCAGACGATTCAAACGCCTCTCCGAGAGGACGCAGATCATCGTGATCGCAGCGCCGGCCATATCCATCGGTAGTGAGACCGGGGAGCCCTGGAAATTGGCTCCAGTCAGGGTCAGCTTATACTCGGGTAAAAAGATCGGATTGTCGCCAACGCCGTTGAGCTCGATCTCCACCTGCTTGCGGGCAAAAGCCACGGCGTCGTGGGCAGCCCCGATCACCTGGGGGGAAGAGCGCATCGAGTAAGCATCCTGCACCTTAGTCTTCAGCTTGCCGGTAACCAGGTCCGAACCAGCAATGCACTTCATGATGGCGTTGGCAGAGCGGATCGCTCCCGGGAAACCGCGCAGCTGGTGGAGGCGGGTGTCATACGGTTTCATGTTGGCGAACAAGGCTTCCAGGCTCATGGCGCAGGCAATTTCTGCCTGCTTCAGCCAGCGGTTCATATCGTACAGGTTCAAGGCGCTCATGGCGGTCAGCAAGTTTGAGCCGTTGATAGCAGCCAGGCCGTCGCGCGCCTGCAAATCAGGCACCGGAATGCCGGCGCGCTCCATGGCAACCCGCCCCGGCAGGCGCTGATCCTGGTAGAAGGCTTCGCCCTCACCAAGCAGCAACAGCGCCAGCTGCGCCATTGGCGCCAGGTCACCGCAAGCGCCTACGGAACCCTTCTGGCAAACGACCGGGGTCAACCCGCAATTGAGCATTTCGACCAGGGTCAGGGTGATCTCCGGACGACAGCCGGAATTGCCGTGGGCGTGCACGTTGATGCGGCCTGCCATGGCTGCACGCACGGACTCGATCGAAGCTGGCTCGCCGATCCCCGCGGCATGGTTGTAGATCAGAGTAGCGCTGGAACTGCATGACCTGTTCGTCGGTCAGCACCACCTCCGAGAACTCCCCGATCCCCGTGTTCGTGCCGTACATGATCTCGCGCGCCTGGAGCTTCTGCTCCAGCATGGCCCGGCAGGCTTTGATGCGCTCCAGGGCATCTGGGTGAAGCTCAACCTTCTCCCCATGCCGGGCAATCTTCACCAATTTATCAATCGTCAATCCGCTTCCATCTAAAATAATCGTCATCCATTTTCTCCTTCACTTGGTTCAGGACAAGTTCATTGAAAAGTATCGATCAGCAGCCGGACATCCCCGCCGACGGGGTACAGCACCGGGCAGGTGCAGCCGTGCCGCCGGTATTCACTCACTTTCGCCCGGGCTTCTTCCGGGGTTCCCGAAGCCGTGATCCGCAAGATCAATTCCTCCGGCACCAGGTGCTTGGCAAGGCGCACCTGCTCCCTGGTCGCCGGCCAGCCCAGGATGGCCTGGATCTGGTCAACCACATCCTGCGAGACGCCCGATGCTTTGGCGATGTGCGGCTGCTGGGCCAGGTATTGGGTCAGCAGCTCACGGGTCGTGTCGATCGCCCGGTCGTGGTCGTGATCGACAGAACACACCACCAGTTGCGGGCGGTCGATGTCGTCCAGTTTTCGGCCAGAGCGCTGCGCTCCCTGCTCCAGGAGCTCCAGGGCGCGGTCGTTATAATCCGGAGGTACGCAGTAGTTGAGCAGGCAGCCGTCGGCAATCTCGCCGGTCATTTCCATCATCTTATCACCGGTCGCTCCGATCAAAATCGGCACCTGGCGCGGCTCCCGCCGTCCGTGGACAACGTCCAGCTCGATGCCGTCCACATGGACAAACTCACCATGGAAGGTCACCCGTTCCATGGCCAGCAGCCGCCGCAGAACTTCGACGGTTTCGCGCATGGCCGTCAGGGGCTTCTTGCGGTCGATGCCCACGTTGCGTGCCAGCGGATCCCACCAGGCGCCGATCCCGCAGAGGATGCGCCCCGGCGCCAGGTCATCGAGGGTCAGGTACGTGGCTGCAAGCAACCCGATGTTGCGCGTCCAGTTGTTAATCACGCCCGAGCCCACCTTGATCCGCTCGGTGACGGCAGCATAGGCTGCCATGGGCACCACCGCATCCCGCACCAGGCGCGACTCTGCCTGCCAAACCGCTTCAAACCCTTTGGCTTCGGCGTAGCGCACGTAGTCCAGCCCATCGCGCAGGTCATGGGCGTCCTGTAAATACAAGGCAACTCGCTCGTTCATAGGACCTCCTTCCAATCTTTATTCATCTGCTGGATCAAATCCAGGTCTTCCGGGCAGTCGATGTCCAGGGCCAGAGCTGGCAGCTCAATGACCTTCAGCCTGGCATTTACGCGCCGGGCGCGCTCGCAGTGGCGCTCAAAGGATCCAGGCCCGTACTCGTATTCTAAAAAACCCGGTGGATCCACCAGGAGGGCGTTGGTGCCCTGGCGATGGCGGTCGGGCACGATCACCACGCCTGGAGGCCCAGGGTCGGAGGCGATCACCTGGCGGATATCGTCGGGCGAGAGCAAGGGTAAGTCTACAGGTAGGATCAGGATTGAGCGCAGCGTGTACTGGCGCAGGAAAAGGGTCGCCCGTTTTAATGCGGTGTTCAGCTTGGGATCGCCTTCTTCCTGGAGCGTGAGGGCGCCATGGTCGCGTGCCAATGCCAGGGCTTCGGGGTCACGGCTCACGACCAGCACCCGGCCAATTTCCCGCATGGAACACAGCACCTTCAGCGTGTGGTTGAGCAGGTGCCAGTTGAGGTCGGCGCGCTCGTTTTCGGAAAGCACTTTCGCCAGGCGCGATTTCCCCCGGCGGATCGGTTTTACGGGAACGATTGCCCAGAGCGTCACGGTCGCTGCTCTCCCATCTCAGAATAAAGGCAGTCCAACACGTCTGTCGCCAGGCGGCGCCTGTCTGCTGCCTGGTTCATAACCGTATCGGTCACCCAGGGTCTGATCCCAAGTGAGGCAACTGCCTCTGCCTGGTCTGCATCTACCGCATCCAGGAAGAAATCCGTGACCAGTCCCTGGTAATGGGCAGCGACTGCAAAAGCTGAAGGGGCAATACCTAATTCAGCAAACATCTTGGCTGCCGGGCCTTTGAGGGTTTTACCGCCAATAATGGGCGAAATCGCCGCCACGACCGGGCGGTTCGCCAGCGAGCAGCCTGCCTGGCGGCGCCTTTCAAGGCTTTCACGGACTCCAGGGACGCTGAGGATCGGATCGACGCTGACCCAGGGGTTGCTGGGGCAGATAACGATCACATCAGCTCGTTCAAGAGCTTCCAGGACGCCAGGGGCTGGCCTGGCCCTTTCAATGTCTTGGAATGAAAAACTGCGAACTTCCGGCTCGCAGCGGCGGCGCACAAAATACTCCTGGAAGGGCAAGTAACCCTCAGTTGTATCAATCCAGGTAGGCACCGGGTCATCTGTAGCCGGGAAGACCTGCGCCCTGACACCCCAGGAGGCGCAAAAATCGCGGGTAACCTGGCTCAAAACCTGGCCCTGCCTGCAGGCGGCGCGTGCGCTCCAGGTGCACACCCAGGTCGCGGTCGCCCAGGTGAAACCAATCCGGCCCTCCAAGCTGGCTGGCTACCTGGAAGGCTTCCCAGGTCTCGTCGGCCCTGCCCCAGCCCGTCTGTGGGTTGGCCAGCCCGGCCAGGGTGTAGCAGACGGTATCCAGGTCCGGGCAAATTTTCAAGCCGAAGTGCTCAAAATCATCCCCAACATTCACGACCACGCTCAGGTCGCCACCCGGAACGACTTGGGCCAGCCCGTGAGCCATCTTGGCGCCGCCAACCCCGCCTGCCAGAGCCACCACCGGACGCACTATCGCACGATCTTTCGGACGATCTGTGTCCGCGTCCGCCGGACGAACTATGTCCGCCTTCACGAAGAACCCTCAACAATAATTAGAGTCCATATTCTCCTGCGCCAGCAAAATAGCGGTCATCGATGGTGAGTTCGAGGCCTTCAAAGCGATTTCCATTTCCTCATGAGTACAATTCAGCAAGAGCTTCACCTCCACATCCTGCTTGATGCGGTCAACCGTTAATAAAAGGCCGCTCAGGCACAAAGCGTGGGCTTCACCGGCCTCCAGGCCGGCGGCACAAGACTCACGGTCAGTTCCAAGCCAGACATCCACCCCACCGCCGTCTGCGGATCTCGTCCCCTCTAAGTATCCATAGTCAAGAGGATAAATGAAATCAGGATATCGTGGGTGTCGAGACCCGCGCGGCCGGTCGATCCTCAGAGGGTTATTTTTTACCATTTCTTGCAGCGCTTCCCAAAAAGGCAGGGACTGCTCCGCAGGCGCTTTCATGCCTGGCCGTCCGTCTTTCCCAGGAAATATTCTGATTCAATTCCCCAGGTATTATCATCATGGAGATATCCAAGCGCAACATGATCAACCGTAAACTTAAAACGAATTACCTGGTATGCTAATGCCTGGACCGCACATCCCAGGCGATCTGGAGGGATTTCGCCATACGCCAGGGTGATGTGGGGCATCCAGGCATCGGGTGCGTAATACGCCGATGGTTCCACGGCGGTTCCGATCACTGCTTTCCAAAGCCTGCGCTGGAAGTTGATGAGTCTCTGATCTTTAAAGACGCGCACGTAAATAACCGGAGTAGGTCCGGTAAATATTCCCAGACCAGAGGCCTGGGCAACAATCGGTCTTTTATGGGCTGCCCACCTGCTGAGGATGGACTTCAGGTCAGAAAGCGCATACGAGCTGGCCACGTGCCAGGTGATATGCGGAATTGGGGTCAGGTATTCCACCGGAAGCTGGCAGCTCTCTTCCAGCCTTTTCCAGGTCTTGTAAAGGTCCGGATTTCGGCTTTCATTGAGAATGGTTAGAATCCCGTAAATCAATGCATCACCATCCAACCCTTAGCGGAACATATCGCTTTCGCGCGGCCTGAGCAGCTCTTGAAGCGCCGACTGGCGCAGTTGGTAAGGAAAACCGCGCACGTGGACAACAGGCGTGCCTTCGGCAGCCTGTCCCATTACCAGCGAGGCGGCCGCTGCCAGCTCGTCCGCAGCTGCAACCAGGGTAATTTTCAACTGGTACCCAAACAAGTCCGGCTGGCCGCGCAGGTCAACCAGCGCAGGCAGGCCCGCCAGGCCGATGGCAGTGCCGACCACTCCCAGGCGCCAGGCGCGCCCGTGAGAATCGATGATCAGCACGCCCAGGCGCTTTCCGCTGGCAGCTTCGAAACGCCCTCTCAATCTCTGAGCCGAGGCATCGGGATCTTCAGGCAATAGTAGCACCCATTGGGCGCTCGGGAAAGCCGCGGAGTCCTGTTCCAGGCCGGGGTCCAGGCTGGCGTTGGACTGGTCGACGCCAGCGCTGGCGCAGACAAAGCCCAGCCTGTGCTCAACAATGATGGTGCCCGGGCGGCAGCGCAGGACGGCCCGGCTTTCCTGCAGGATGACCTCAACCAGGCGCGGATCCTTCTCGGCCCGCACGGCCAGCTCACAGGCCTCAGGAGAAGGCTCAACGTCCTCCAAATTGACCAAACGGTTCTCGGACTTGGAAACGATCTTCTGCGCAACAACCAGGATATCGCCGTCTTCTAACGATATGTGATTATTCTCCAAGGAGGTCAGAATCAATGAGGCCAGGTCATTGCCTGGATAAACCAGTGGAAAACCTTGCAGCGGCGTTAAGGTCAGAGACATTCTTTCAGTTGGATTCCCTCTATAATTTCGGAGTTAAGCCCGTCACATGAATGGCGGCGGTCTTGACTGCGTACTGCTTGTTCAGGCTGATCAGGATCGCCGTCAGCCCTTCGACCACAACCGCATTGTCCAGGTTCCCGGCATAATGGGCGCCCATGCCAGCAGCCGTTGCCAGGTCGATGACCGCCAGGGCAGCCGGGAGATCGTCTGCACACACCAGAACTTCGCTGTCTAAAGTACCGCCCAGGTTTTTCTTCAGAGCGTGGGCAGGCACATTTTGAAATGCCGCCACCACTCGCACCTGGGGACCCAGGAGCTCCTGCGCCTGGCGTGCCGCCGCTGGAGGTGTAGGCGGTCGCGGGTCTCGAAAATCCACGCGGGCGGTGGTATCGACCAGGATCTTTCCCTGGAGGATATCCTTGAGGCTTTCCAGGGCGGGCAGGTGGGCTGCCTGCACCACGGTCAGAACGCTGATATCAGCTTCACGGGCAGCATCTTCGTTTTCCATCCCGTGAATGGTTTCAATCCCCAGGAGCGCATTCAGCTCGTTTGCGGTCGCCTGCGCCTTTTCGAGCTGGCGCGAACCGATGATCACCCGGTACCCCACCCTGGCCCAGCGCGCGGCCAGGCCGGGACCTTCTTTGCCAGTTCCGCCCAGGATCGCCAGGGTGGGCAGTTGTGAGGCATTCGCCTGTGAGGCATTTGCCTCCGAACTCGATGGATTGGTCATAGGATCTCCTGTTGTGAGGCACTCGCCAGGTCCTGGTAGCGCATCCAGGTTTGAGGAGCCAGCTCCCGCGCCCGGGCAGCAATCGCCGCTTCGTCCAGGGTCTGCAGCTCCCGGTCAAGCATTAACACGCGGCCGGCTGCAATTGTCGTTGTGATCATTCTTTCTTGAAATCCAAACACGATATGCCAGGGTAAGTTCGCAGGGGTCATGGGGGTATGCGGATGGTAATCCACAAAAATCAAGTCAGCCTGGGAACCCACCTTTAAAACACCCAACGGAGTGTTTGGAAAGAAACGGTTTGCCAGCCTGGCATTATTGTACACCGCCGCCTGGATCACGTCCAATGCAGACATGCGCTGCGGGTCGCGGTTCCAGGCCTTGGGCAGCAGGTAAGCTGTCCTGGCTTCTTCCCACATAGCCGAGGTAAAGCCATCGGTGCCCAGGCAGACGCGCACACCCGCCCGCAGCTGGCTCTCCACATCCGCAGCCCCGACGGCATTGTTCATATTGGAACGCGGCTGGTGAGTAACCCAGGTTCCTGTCCGGCTGAGAATCTCGACTTCGCGAGCATCCACGTGCACGCAGTGGGCGAGGATCGAACGCTCTCCCAGCAGGCCAAACCTCTCCAGGCGGTCGACCACGCGCCGTGAAGACTTCGCCAGGCTGTCGTACTGGTCAACCGGGTGCTCGGCGGCGTGCAGGTGAAAACCCGAGCCCTCAGGAGCTTCCTGGCGGCAGGCTTCCAGGGTGGCATCCGAAAGCGTCAGGCTGGCATGCATACCAAAGGTGGCTGACAGGCGACCACCCGCAACCCGCTCCTCCTGCAGGCGTTTGAGGAAACGCACGTTCTCGGCAATTCCCTGGCGCATCCTGGCTGGACCATCCCGGTCGGTGACTTCGTAGCACAAAACGGCGCGCAGGCCTGCAGCCTCTACCGTCTCAGCAATAACATCCAGCGAGCCTTCGATGGCATTCGGGGAGGCGTGATGGTCGAACAGCGTGGTGACGCCGTTGCGCACGGCATCCACCAGCATCACCTGGGTCGAGAGGCGCACATCGTCCAGGGTCAGGGCTTTATCGAGACCCCACCAGAGTTTCTGCAGAATTTCAGGAAAGTCGCGCGGCGCCCGGCCCGGGATCGCCATGCCGCGGGCGAACGCCCCATAGAAATGGGTATGTGCGCAGATATTAGCCGGCATGACATACTGCCCGCGGGCATCCAGTTCCTCTTCATTTGAATAGTTCTTTTTGAGTTCAGGCTGCGGGCCTAAAGCCTCAATCAAGCCGTCTCTTAAAACCAGGGCATGCCCTTCCAGGATGCGGTTCGGGTTTTCCCACGTGATCAGGTTGGCATTGGTGATGATCATCGTACCCCCATTTTAATCAAAAATGGTCACAAAATCCGGGTCACTCAGCGCCTGAAAAGCATCTTCCAGCTGGCGCAAGGTCGTCCTTTGCCCAGAAAGGGGCCTGGGAAGTTCATCCCTGGCAAAGAACCTCACCTCAGAGGTTTCACTGCTCGGGCGCGCTTCCCCTGAGACCAGGTCGCAGTGAAAAATGATTTTATACGCATGGAATAGTTCCAGGACTCCCGTGCGGTTGGCATCGTAAACGCCAATTAATTTCTGCGCTTTGACACGATAACCGGCTTCTTCCCAGACTTCCCGCTCGGCAGCCGCCGCCGGGGTATCCCCTACGTCTGCCCAGCCTCCCGGCAGCGTCCAGCCGTTATCTGACCGCTCGCGCACCATTAAGATCTTTCCATCCTGAAACACAGCGCTGCGAACGTCCACCCGCGGTGTTGCGTAACCTGTCTGCGAGTTAAACAATAAAGCCAGGCGGTCCACCGGCAGCTGGCTGTACTCGTTAAGAATTTCAGCCGCAATCGTTGCCAGGCGCTGGTAGCGCTCGCGATCGTACTCATTGACGGCATAATGGATCCCAGTCTGTGCCAGAGCCTGGAGCTCGCGCCCCCAGGTCAACCAGCGTGGAATGATCGGAATTTGTGCGTCTTGTGAATCACCAGTTTCGGATTGAGGCATTTTGTTTTCCCATAAGAAATCAAGAACGATGTGAAAATACCAGCCCGGCTCCGTTCAGATTGCCGTATAATGCCAGGGATAGTCATTTTAACATAAGCCATGTCAAACCAATCCCAACCGCCGGGCTTATTACGCCGCTACATGCGCTCGCAGCGCCTGCCGCTGCTTCTGCTGGCAGTCCTGGTCTTCAGCAGCATCGGTCTGCAGCTACTCAACCCGCAGGTCATCCGTTATTTCCTGGATACCGCCGAGTCCGGCGGATCTGAACGCGCCCTGGTCCTGGCCGCCATCTTGTTCATCAGCTTTGCACTCTTCCAGCAGCTGATTGACCTGGCAGCCAATTTCGTCAACCTCAAAGTCAGCTGGTCCGCTACAAACCGCCTGCGCTCGGACCTGGTGCTGCACTGCCTGAAGCTGGACATGCCGTTCCACAAAGATCACACCCCCGGTGAAATGATCGAACGGATCGATGGCGATGTCAACCAGCTTGGCAATTACTTTTCCCAGTTTACCATCCGCATCCTGGGCAACGCCCTGCTGATCGCCGGCATCCTGGTGATGCTGTTCAGGGAAGATGTGCGGATCGGGGTTGGCCTGCTCGCCTACACCCTGTTCACCCTGTTCGCCCTCGGGCTGATCCAAAAGCCGGCCACCCGTCGCTGGGAGGCGGTCCGCCAGGCGAGTGCCGAGCAGTACGGCTACACAGAAGAAAGAATCTCCGGATCTGAGGAAATCCGCGCCTGCGGGGCAGAAGCCCACGCCCTAAATCGCCTGCATTATTTTATGCGCGAATACCTGGAAAAAGCCCGGGCAGCCTTTGTGGTCAGCAGTCTAAGCTACAGCCTGACTCACCTGATTTTTGTCATTGGGTACGCTGCCGCGCTGGCTATGGGCGTTTACCTGTACATCGACGGCGAGGTCAGCATCGGTTCCGCCTACCTGATCACCTATTACATCACCATGCTCTCCGATCCACTCCAGGGACTGCGCGCCCAGGCGCAGGACCTGCAGTACGCTTCGGCGAGTGTGCGCCGGGTGGAAGAGCTTTTCTCCTGGAAGGCAACGGCCCAGGAGCCAGGCGCAGAAACCGCCCAGGACTTACCAGCGGGTCCCCTGGGGCTGGCGCTGCAGGACGTCTCTTTTCATTACGAGGAAAACCAGGAGGTCCTGAAAGATGTCTCGTTCTCCCTGGCCCCCGGCAGAATCCTGGGAATTTTAGGACGCACCGGCAGCGGAAAATCAACCCTCACCAGCCTGCTGTTCCGGCTTTACGACCCTTCCGGGGGCAGCATTCGAATCGGCGGTGTCGAGATCAACCAGGTCAGGCTTTCCGGGCTTCGCCAGCGCATCGGGCTGGTCACCCAGGACGTGCAGCTCTTCGAAGCCTCCGTGCAGGAGAACCTCACCTTTTTTAATTCAAATATTCCTTCAGAAAGGATCGAGCAGGCGCTGAAGTCCCTGAATATCTGGGGTTGGCTGCAGTCCCTGCCCCAGGGACTGGAAACCCGCCTGGCTGCCGGGCAAACACGGCCTTTCCTCCGGCGAGGCGCAGCTCCTGGCGTTTGCCCGCGTTTTTCTCAAAGAACCGGGGCTGCTGATCCTCGACGAGGCTTCATCACGCCTGGATCCGGCCACTGAAGCTCTCATGGAGCAAGCGCTTGACCGGCTGTTCCTTAACCGCACAGGCATTATCGTCGCCCACCGTTTAAAGACCGTCTTGCGCGCAGATGACATCCTGATCCTCGAAAACGGTCGGGTTGTCGAATTTGGGCCGCGCCTGGAGCTGGCGCGAGAGCCTGGCTCGCGCTTCGCCGGACTGCTGCGAACCGGGCTGGAGGAGGCGCTGGCATGAGCCGGGCACAAGAGTCTACCCTGAGCACCCTCAGGCTCAATGCAGCCATCATCCGCTTCCGGGCAGGCATTTTCAGTATCCACACGGTCTTCACGGTCGCCCGCTACGGGCTGCAGGTCGTGCCCGGGATCGTTGCCAAGCTGGTTTTCGACACCATCAGCGGGACGACCCCCGCTGCCGGTGACAGCGACCGCCTGTGGTGGTTGATTGGCATCTACGTTTTGGTTGAAGTTCTGCAGATCGGGATTGCCTACGGTGCCGAATGGTACGGCTGGAGCTTCCGCCTGGCGGTGGCTGCGCTGCTGCGCCGCAACCTGTTCGCCAGCATCCTGCGCCGGCCTGGGAACAAACCCCTACCGGTAGCATCGGGCGAAGCCATCAATCGCTTCCGCGACGACGTTGACGAGGTGACCGACTTTCCGACCTGGCTGCCCGACCAGATTGGAAAGTGGGTGGCAGCACTGATCGCCCTGGTCATCATGGCCCGCATCAACCTGCAAATTACAATATGGATTTTCCTGCCCCTGGTTGGCGTGGCCATCCTCACGCGCCTGGCCTGGGGACGAATCATTTATTACGACAAAGCCAGCAGCCTGGCCACCGATGCGGTGACCGGATTCCTGGCAGAAGCCTTCGGAGCGGTACTGGCGATCAAAGTGGCGGATGCCGAAGAAGCCGTGACAGCCCGCTTCGAGCACCTGAGCGCTACCCGCGCCCGGGCTCAGACCCTGCACGACATCACCTGGGGGATGCTCAACTCCTTAAACTCCAGCATCGTCACCTTCGGCATTGGGATCATGCTCCTGCTCGCCGGGGAGGCCATCCTCCAGGGTCGTTTTTCGATCGGCGATTTCGCCCTGTTCGTCAGCTTCTTGTGGTTTACGACCCAGGTGCCGTCGGAGCTGGGCACATTTTACGGCGATTACAAGACCCAGGCGGTCTCGATCGAGCGCATGCTCGAATTGATCCGCCCGGAAGCGCCTGAAACCCTGATCGAAAGCCACCCAATTTACGAAACCGGGCAAATTCCCAAGGCGCCCTTCCCGGAAAAGCAGCCCGGCGACCGCCTGCAGACGCTCGAGGTTCGCGGGTTAACGTACCATCACACGGTTGACATACCAGGGGAATTAACCTCACCAGAGACGCCTGCACTGGCGCAGCGCGGCATATCAGACATCCATTTCCAAATCAACCGCGGTGAGTTCGTCGTGATCACCGGCAAGATCGGCTCGGGGAAATCGACCCTGGTGCGCGTCCTCCTCGGGCTGCTGCCGCACGAGGCGGGAGCGATCACCTGGAATGGAGACGAAATCCTCGACAACGCAGCCTTCTTCCGGCCGCCGCGCTGCGCTTACCTGCCCCAGGTGCCGCGCCTGTTCAGTGAAACCTTGCGCGAAAACATTCTCCTGGGATTGCCCGAAGACCGCGTCGACCTGGCAGGGGCGATTTCCTTAAGCGTGATGGATCAAGACCTGGCTGAGATGGAAGCAGGGCTGGAGACCCGGGTCGGCCCGCGCGGCATACGCCTTTCCGGGGGACAGGTGCAGCGCACAGCCGCAGCCCGCACCTTCGTGCGCAGCCCAGAGCTGCTGGTCTTCGACGACCTCTCAAGCGCCCTGGATGTGGAGACCGAGCAGGCGCTGTGGGATCGAATGGATCAACTTCGGAAAAACGCCCCTGAAGAGTTCAGGGTGACCTGCCTGGTGGTGTCTCACCGCCGCCCAGCCCTGGCGCGTGCCACGCGTATCCTGGTGATGAAGGACGGCAGGATCGATGCCTCCGGCACACTGGAGGAATTGCTAGGAAGCAGCCTCGAAATGCAGCAGCTCTGGCACGGCAAAATCTAATCGCAGGCTTAAGGTTCGCGGATTTTCTTCCGTTATAATCCACCTGGAGAAACTATGAACCTGCGCACTTTGCACCGTTTCCTATACAGCCAGTCCTTTTACCCGATCGTGTTATCGTCTGGCCTGGCATTGACCACCTACTTCGGGCGCATCCTCCAGAGCGACAGCACCATTATTTACCGCAACCTGGTCTGGAACCTGTTCCTGGCCTGGCTGCCATATCTCTTCAGCCTGCTGGCAGCTTACCTGTACGTCAACAATCGCCGGCGCTGGTGGCTGCTGGCGATCCCAGGTGCCCTCTGGCTGATCTTTTTCCCCAATGCCCCTTACATCATTACAGATTTCCTGCACCTGGAAGAGCGCGCCTACGTGCCCTTGTGGTACGATATCCTGCTGCTGTCGATCTTTGCCTGGACAGGCATCTTCCTGGCAATCGCCTCCCTGCGTACCATGCAGCGCCTGGTTCACCTGTATGCCGGGCAGTTTGTGAGCTGGATTTTTGTCGGGATCGCCCTGGCGCTGAGTGGTCTGGGCATCTACCTGGGACGTTTCGAGCGCTGGAACAGCTGGGACCTGCTCATCAGCCCGCACCATATCCTTGAAAACGTGATGGCGCGGTTTGCCGACCCGCTGGATAACCAGCGCTTTTTCGCCTTCACCATTCTCTTCACGCTTTTCTTGCTGGTCACCTACTTGATGTTCGTCTCAGGGCGAGATTTTGACAGGCTGGACAAGTAGATCCGGACATCTCCTGGGATGGCTGGTCCTGTTTGCGTTGGCTGCCTGCACAATGCAGCCCGTAACCATTCCTGCCAGCCCAAATTCATCCCCGGGGACCGGAGCTGCACAGACAACCACCCCCACTATGGCCTCTGCCAGCGCCCTGGAAACTTCTGAGGAACTACCCACAGACCAGCCCGAGGAACCTCAGCCTGGCCAGCCCGTGGCCTTCACCAGCACCCCAACCCCGATCCAGGCAGAAGCCACGCCCACCCCAGACCTGCGCCTGGACCCTGACGACTGGCAGAGCTGGCCGGTCGTGCCCGGTCGGGTCAGCGACCGCCTGCAGGAAGTCTACCGCCACGGTCTCGCTTTCCAGAACAATCCCCGGGCTTTCAGCAAGATCGGCGACTGCCAGAATGTGCCGAACGCCTTCCTGGGGGTCTACGACCGTCCAGGCCAGTACTGGTTCGATGACGACTTTACCTTCCTGGAAGAAACCATCCAGGTTTTCAGCGGCTCCTTCCAGCGCGAAAGCCAGGCCGTGCGCGGCGGTTTCAACGTGGCCTCCGTGCTTTCCCCGTTATGGGCTGACCGCCAGCACTGCCTGAAAGGCGAGACTCCCCTGGACTGCGAGTTCAGGCTGTGGCAGCCGAGTCTGGTCATCATCAGCATGGAAACCTGGTTCCAGGGGCGCACCCCCGAAACCTACGATAAATACCTGCGCCAGATCGTCGAGGCAGCCCTGGCGCATTCAACGGTGCCGATCCTGGCGACCAAAGCCGACAACACCGAAGGCGACCACTCGATCAACCGCGTCATCGCCCAGGTTGCGTATGACTACGACCTGCCGCTGTGGAACTTCTGGCTGGCCGTCCAGCCGCTGCCCGACCACGGCATCGACTGGGAACGCGATTCGGACGGCTTTCACATCACCGTCGAAGCCTGGAACAAGCGCAGCTTTACCGCCCTGCAGGCGCTGGATGCGGTCTGGAAACTTCTGAACGAAGCCCAACCCGTCCAAGAAGCCGCCTCGGATACCGTTCTGGAATCCAACCCAACATCCGAACCGACGCCCACGGAAGAACCTGATGCCCCACCAGACCTGATCACACCTTACCCTGCTGGCCAGGCAGCGGACCAGTCAGACACGAACTGGTTTGAAAACGGACAGGTGCTAATCAGCCTCGGTGCGTTGGTCGAGGGCCAGCGCCAGGCATCGGGCGTGCTGCTGCTCGATCTGCAGGGCTTAAGGAACAACTCCCGCCTTTCCCGCCGCTGACCGGTCCTGGTGCTGCGACTGGAAAGTCTTTCGTCCTCGGGTAAACAAATTCTCCTCAGCCAGATCGGAAGTCTATTTGCAGCCAGCCTCGACGGTTCAGTGACTTCCCTGGTCAGCGAGAATTTCCTGCCAGCTTCCGGAAGCAGCGCGGTCTGGCAATCCGAAAGACCGGGGCAGGAACGGATAGCCTACCTTGGATCCGGACCGGCCATTTTTCTGTCAGAACCCGATCAGGCCGCAGAACAGGCATTGACTGGCAATTCAGACCAACCCTATGAACTGATCGCCACCCACCAAAAAGACGCTCTCGCCTGGATCGATGCAACCTGCCTGCGGCGAACACCTGCGAGCCGGGCGGGCTACGCTGGCTGGAGCTGGCTCCGGCTGCCGCAGATCCTGTCCTCCCATCGTGGGCAGATGCCCGTCAGGCAGCATTCTCGCCGGACGGGGTGAGATACGCTTTCACGACCCGCGGAAAAGCAACCGGGCACGACCTCTACCTGGCCAGACTGGACAGTGCGCGCCCCAGGCTGATCCGCAAATCTAGGGGTTATTTCGAACAACTTGCCTGGTCACCGGATGGTACGACACTGCTGGCGATCGAGACCGTGCAGAGCAAGTATTCCGGGATGATCCTGGAACGCAAATACTGGCTTTTCAATGCGGAGCGCCTGACGAACACCTTAATCGGCGTCAGGTCGCAAACTGCCACCCACGCTATCTGGTCCAGCGATGGGAAGTTCATCCTCTTCCTGGGGATGGAAGAGCAAGACGGTCAGGAGAACCTGCGCCTCCAGGGGCTGGAAGTGGCTCGCCGCAGGATCGTCTACGACCAGGTGGTGCCGATCCCCTGGGACCAGTCGTACACGTTCCTGGAACGAGTCGCCACGCTACCTTAATGTCATTCCGACGAGGAACGAGGAACGGACGCTCTTTGTCGGGAATCCCTTTTGCGACTGTCTTGTAACGCATTGTTAGGAATATTTAGTTTTGCTTATAAAGGTTTTGCGCCTAATAATCGCCTGTACGCAAATAAACACCTGGAATGACAGGCAGAACAGGTATAATTCAACCGCTTTTTACAAGAATACCCCGTCATCAATCAGGAGTTTTCATGACAGAATTTTGTGAGGCCGCTTTAAAGTACGCCCAGGAACAAAAACCGCGTTTTCTCGAGGAATTAAAGGAGCTCGTCAGCATCCCATCCATTTCCACAGACCCAAACGCTCGACCGCAAATGGAGCAAGCTGCCGGCTGGGTGGCCAGCCAGCTCCGCAAGTGCGGCATGACCAACGTCGCTGTGATGCCGACCACCGGGCACTTCCCCAGTGGTCTATGGTGAGAGCCTGGCTGCAGGGTCGTCGAAGCCCACGATTTTGGTATACGGCCACTACGATGTCCAGCCTGTCGAGCCCCTGGACCAATGGCTCAGCCCGCCCTTCGAGCCCCAGGTGCGCGGGGAGAACCTCTACGGCCGCGGCGCATCTGACATGAAGGGCCAGGTCGTCGCCAGCCTGAAAGCGGTCGAATCCCTGGCGCAGGCTGGCTGCCTGAACGTCAACCTGAAGTTCCTGATCGAGGGCGAGGAAGAAATCGGCTCGCCCAGCCTGGATGCTTTCATTGAAAAACACAAGGACCTGCTGGCCTGCGATTTCGCCGTCAATCCCGACACGGGAATGCTGGCGGCGGACGTCCCGACGATCACCTACGGCCTGCGCGGCCTGGCATACTTTGAAATCCGCCTGACCGGGCCCGACCACGACCTGCACTCCGGCCTGTTTGGCGGGGTCGTCCACAACCCTGCCGTGGTGCTCAGCGAGCTGATCGCCGGCATGCACGATTCCGACGGACGGGTCACCCTCCCGGGCTTCTACGACCGGGTGCAGGCGCTGACCCCGGAAGAAAAATCTGAGCTGGCGCGCGTGCCAGCCAATGAAGCCAGCTACCTGGCGCAGACCGGCGCACCCGCCCTGTATGGCGAGGCCGGCTACTCGCCCCTTGAAAGGGCTGGGGCGCGCCCCACCCTGGATGTCAACGGCATGCTGGCCGGTTTTACGGGCAGCGGCTCGAAGACCGTCATCCCCTCCAAGGCCATGGCAAAGGTTTCGATGCGCCTGGTGCCCGACCAGGACCCGGCGGAAGTCCACCAGCAGCTCCTGCGCTACCTGGAAGCCCGCGTCCCACCCACGGTACGCTGGGAAGTGGTCCAGATGGCAGGCGGGCCGGCCTCGATCACCGACCGCCACATGCCCGCCGTCAGCGCTCTCAGCCGGTCTCTCGAAGCCACCTGGGGCAAGCCGCCGGTTTTCCGCCGCGAGGGCGGCAGCGTGCCCGTTGTCGCCCAAATGAAGAAAATCCTCGGCGTCGAATTGGTCCTCACCGGCTTTGGCCTGCCGGACGACAACCTGCATGCCCCGAACGAAAAGCTGCATGTGCCGACCTTCTACCGCGGCATCGACGCCCTGATCCGCTTCATCGGCCTGCTGGGTGAGGAATAAATGTCAGAAAAATTACCCACCTACGGCGGGCAGGCGGTCATCGAGGGGGTGATGATGCGCGGCTCCCAAAACGTTGCCATTGCCATGCGCGCCCCCGGAGGGGATATCGTCGTCCACACCGAACCCCTGCCCCCGGTGTACCGCAGCAAGCTTACAAAGATTCCCTTCCTGCGCGGACTGGTGATCCTCTGGGATGCTCTCAGCCTGGGAATCCGGGCGCTGACGATATCAGCGAACACCCAGACCGGCGAGGATGAGAAAATTGAGGGTCCTCAACTTTACGTGACGCTGGGGATCTCCCTGCTCTTCGGCGTTGGCTTGTTCTTCCTGCTGCCGGCATTCCTGGGGCACGCCCTCGAGCGCTGGATCCTGCCTCTGTTCTCGTCGTTGGGGATGTCGGCCAATTCAGCCGCCTGGTGGGGCAACCTGGCGGAAGGCATCCTCCGCCTGGGCCTGCTCATCGGCTACATCGTCCTGATCGGGCGCATGGCCGAAATCCGGCGTGTCTTTGCTTACCACGGCGCCGAGCACAAGACCATCAACGCCTTCGATGCCGGGGCAGAATTGAACCCTGAAAGCGTCGCCCAACATTCGTTGAAGCACCCGCGCTGCGGGACATCGTTTCTACTGACCGTGGTGGTCATGTCGGTGCTCTTCTTCAGCTTGCTGGGGCCCCTGCCCCTGGGCTGGCGCCTTGCCAGTCGCATCCTGATGCTGCCGGTGCTGGCATCATTGGCGTACGAGTACATCCGCTGGACCGCCGGGCACTTGAACTCGGCGGTCGTGCGCTGGATGATCCGCCCAAACCTGGCCCTGCAGCGCCTGACGACGCGCGAGCCGGACCTGGAAATACTCGAGGTTTCGATTGCCTCCTTCCAGGCGATGCGCCAGAAGGAAGGAGTCTAGCAGCAGGCTTATTAAAACCATGGAGCCAGACACCGTCAACCCTGCAAATACTGCCACCCTCCTGCTGCGCAAACAATCCTTTGAGGTCAAGGCCGGGATGACTCTGCGCGATTCGCTGCTGAAGGTCAATATTAACCCGGAAACCGTCCTGGCCGTGCGCGATGGAACCCTGCTGACCGACGATGAAATCGTGCCCGCCGGGGCGGTGATCAAACTGGTCATGGTGATTTCCGGTGGCTGAATGAAGTGCAGGAAGTGCGGACAAAAATCGTCCGGCGGGCAAATAACCCCCGGCGGTCACAAAGCCGTCATCAACATGCGCCACCACAAGCTGGCCCTGTGCGCCGAACATTACCTGGAGTGGCTGCCCGCCCAGGTGGAGCACGCCATCCGCAAATACCGGATGTTCACCCGCCAGGAACGCCTGCTGGTGGCGGTCTCGGGCGGGAAAGATTCGCTCTCACTCTGGGATATCCTCTGGAGGCTGGGCTTCAACGCGGACGGTCTGTACATCGGCCTGGGCATCGACGAGGGGATCGCCTACTCCGCTGAATTGGAACGCCTGACCCGCCAGTTCGCCAAGGAGCGCGGCCTGAGCCTGCACGTTGTCAATTTTCCCGAGGTGTACGGCGAAAGTATTCCTGGTTTGGCAGGCCGCAGCCTGCGCGGCCAGGAAAAGCCGTGCTCGGTCTGCGGCATCGCCAAGAGGCACGTGATGAACCGCATCGCCCACGAGCGTGCCTACGATGTGCTGGTCACCGGGCACAACCTCGATGACGAGGCTGCGGTGCTCTTGGGCAACACCCTGAACTGGATCCCCGGCTACCTGCTGCGCCAGGCGCCGGTGTTGGATGCCAGCCGCCCCGGATTGGTGCGTAAAGCCAAGCCCCTCTGCCGCGTATACGAACGCGAAATGGCAGCCTATGCCCTGTTGCGCGGCATCGAATACGTTTACGATGAGTGCCCATTTGCCGCCGGATCCAATACGAATTATTATAAAGAGCTGCTCAACAAGCTGGAATTAGACCGCCCAAGCGCCAAGCTCAACTTCTACCTGGCTTTTCTACAGGCCAGGGAAAACGGCCTCTTCGCTCCGCAGGCAGATACTAATGCCGAAAACCTGCATACTTGCCCCAGGTGTGGCCAGGCCACCACCACCCCTGACGAGTGCACATTTTGCCGTATGTTGCGGTGAACACGCATGAACATCCGCCGCGCCGTCGTGTTCGTGATCGCCGCTTACATCGCCGCCCAGATGCTCTCAGACATCGCCAGCCTGAAAATCGGCGTCGTCTTCGGGCTGGCCGTGGACATGGGCACATTCCTGTACCCGATCACCTTTACCCTGCGCGACATGGCGCACAAAGTCATCGGTAAGCGCAACACCCAGGTGCTGATCATCAGCGCCGCGGTCATCAACGTTTTCATGGCCGCTTACCTGATGTGGGTAGCCAGCGTGCCCAGCGACCCAAGCTGGGGACTGGGTGATGAATTTTCAGCCATCCTGGCGCCGGTCTGGCGCATTGTCCTGGCTTCCATCGTTGCCGAAGTCGTCAGCGAGCTGGTCGATACCGAGATCTACCACTGGTTTGTAACCCGAATCACCACCCGCTACCAGTGGCTGCGGGTGCTGGTCAGTAACAGCATCAGCATCCCCATCGACAACCTGATCTTTACGGTAGGCGCCTTCGGCTGGACGCTGCCGTGGGAAGTCGTCTGGCAGATCTTCCTGTTCAACCTGGTTGTCAAGTTCGGAATGACGCTGGTCAGCCTGCCGATGATTTATCTGGTTAAGGACCCATCCAATTAAAAACCCTTGCGAAGGGGCGCACAAAGAACGTGCGTAACACCTTCGCAAGGTTAAGGCTAATAAATCAAGCCTGCTCCAAATACCTCTCCAGCTCCCAATCGGTCACGGTCATGCGATACTCTTCGATTTCAGCCCACTTGGCGCGCACAAATGCCTCGTAGATCGTGGGACCCAGGGCGTCCTTGATCACCTGGTCCTGATCCAGCTCGCGCAGGGCTTCGGCCAGGGAAGCGGGCAGCTCCTGGATGCCGCGAGCCTGGCGCTCTTCGGACGTCAGGTGATAGACGTTGACATTGTTCAACGGCTCCGGCGCCTGGAGCTTGCGATCGATGCCGTCCAGGGCGGCGGCCAGCATGACGGTGAAAGCCAGGTAAGGATTGGCGGAAGGGTCCGGGAAGCGCAGCTCGGCGCGCATGGATTTGTTGCGCCCCTCGGTAAAACGCGGGATGCGGATCAGCGCGGAGCGGTTGATTTGAGCCCAGCCGACGTAGACCGGGGCTTCGTAACCAGGGACCAGGCGCTTGTAGGAGTTCACAGTGGGGGCAACCACCGCCGCCAGGGCACGGGCGTGGCTGAGCTGGCCGGCGATGAAGCCGTATGCCAGCTTGGACAGCTTAAATGGGTCCAGATCATCGAAGAAGACGTTCTCACCGTGGGCGTCGAACAGCGACTGGTGGCAGTGCATACCCGAGCCGTTGATGCCAAAGATCGGCTTGGGCATGAAGGAAGCCACCAGGCCATGCTGGGCGGCAATTGCCTTCACGGTGTATTTCAGGGTCAGGACGTTATCGGCGGTCTGCAGGGCGTCATCGAAGCGGAAATCGATCTCGTGCTGGCCCAGGGCGACCTCGTGATGGCCCATCTCAACGTTGAGGCCCATCCCGGAGAGGGCTTCCATCAGCTCGGTGCGCACGCGCACGGCTTCGTCGTTCGCCGAAAAATCGAAATAACCGCCGACGTCGTGCGGTACCGGGTGGATCGACTGGTTCCCGCCCCGGTTGAAGAGGAAAAATTCCGGCTCAGGGCCGACGTTATATTTGAGACCGCGGGCTGCAACCTCTGCCAGCATGCGCTTGAGCGCCCCACGGGGATCGCCGGGGAAAGGTGCGCCGTCCGGCTGGTAGATATCGCAGAAAATGCGCGCCCTGCGCAGCTCCACCGGCGTCCAGGGCAGGACGGCGTACGTTTGTGGATCGAGCACCAGGCGCATGTCGCTCTCCTGGATGCGCGCAAAGCCTTCGACAGACGAGCCGTCAAACCAGACGCCATCCTCTAAAGCCTCGGAAAGGCGCTGGACCGGCATATCCACGCTCTTCACGACGCCGGTGACATCCGTGAACTGCAAGGAAACGTATTTGACATGATCGGCAGCGACCTGCTCTACTAAGACCTTTTTTACAGCCTCAACGTTGTCCATCCTGACCTCCTTCAGAAAAAAGATTGGCGGAGTGTATCAAATAGTCCAAGAACCGTCAATAGGCAGCAAGGGGCAATGTCACTGCGAGCGCACTGTGCGAAGCAGTCTATGATCAGGCGACCATTTGCGGTATTATGTGACTTAGCAGAACTCCGAAGAAACTTCCTTGAGCAATTCACATGAGCCGGCGCCTGGTATTTATCCCCTACAAACCGAAAACCATTCTAAACAAAGGCAAGCGCGCCGATCACTGGTTCTGGACGCGCTACAGCGCTTACCCTTACATCGGCTGCCAGCACGGCTGCAAGTTCTGCTATTGCCGCGAGCAGAAATATTCTCCGTACGACGACCCTGAAGATTTCAGCTACATCGTCAAGGTCAAGGAGAACGCCGCCGACCTGCTGCGGCGCGGTCTCAGCAAAGCGCCTGTCGACCTGGTGTTCACCGGCGATTACCAACCCGCCGAACGAAAATTCAAAATTTCCCGCCAGATGCTGCAGGTCTGCTGCGACCTGGGCTTTCCGGTCTTCGTCCTCGAGCGCTCGCCGCTGGTCCTGCGCGACCTCGACCTGCTCCAGGAGATCAACCGCAAGGCGCCCTCGGTCGTGGCTTTCAGCATCATCAGCACCCCCGACTCGCCCCATTATACGGATGTCCGTCAGATGGAAAACCTGGCGCCGCCTCCGGAGAAACGCTTCGCGGCCATGGAAACGATCGCCCGGGCCGGCATCCTCACCGGGATCTGCTTCATGCCCATCCTGCCCGGGCTGTGCGACGACGATGCCAACCTGGAGTCCGTCATCCGCTGGACTGCTGACCACGGCGGCAAGTTCGTCCTGGCCAGCAGCCTGACCCTGGCCGACCAGCAGAAGGATTACTTTTTCAATGTTTTGCGTGAGAAGTTCCCGGATCAGCTCAGCCTGTACGAGCGCCTGTACCCGACTGCCAGCTATTCACCCCGGGATTACAACTGGAACCGCATCGCGTTGCGCATCCGCGAGCTCTGCGAAAAATATGGCATCCGCGATCGTGTGCCTCGCCCGGTCATCCCGGGCGACAAGCGCGAGCTCAATAAACGCATCGTCGAACAGCTTGCCGGCATCCTTTATGAGATGGAGCTGCACCAGGAGCCGGACTACCGCCTGTGGGCATATCGCAAGGCAGCCTGGGCCATCGAGGATTTGGAGCAGGATATCGGGCTGGTCTACCGTACGATGGGATTGAAGGGCTTGCAGAGCATTCCAGACGTTGGGCAGTTGTTGGGAGGCAAGATCGAAAAATGTTACTTGAATTTAATCAGGTAACTCTGGTACACAGGTTATTGAAAAATAATGTGACTGAATCCATTGGCTGGAAAGCCTATGCATTATTTACGCTCCAGGGATTGGACCGTATCCAGGCAGATAAAAAAGGTTTCATCCAGCAAACCGAATCCTATGAACATCTCGGTGACGTGGAAACGTATGTAATGGATATGCACGTTCGTTATGAGGCGATGAAACTTTTGTAATTTACATTTGCATAATTGTTGATCCAGGTAGAAACCCGATTTTGGTTGATCAACACGTATAAGCAATTGATCACTCAATGAAAATGAAAAAAAAGCTGCTTTTCTTGTTCCTGGTTGTGCTTTTCACCAGTGTGTCTTTGCTTGTTGTATGGAAACCGGACAGGATTCCACATCGTGGCCCAACTCAGCGGTCAATCCCGACCCAGCCACAAGATGCCCACGATCACTCACTTGCCGGAATTTCCTGGCATACCGTTGTTTGCGAAACTGCTGAATAGGGAGGACCAACAAGCGCTGGTCCAGACCCTGGTCAATAACAAAATCATGACCTGGCCGGTCACTTCCTCGCGCAGTTACCGGGCAGGGAAATTTACCTCCACGGGAATCTTCGATGGCATCCCACCAACTGAAGAGCAAATTGCCCGCGTTGCGCCAAGCTACGATAATATCCTGCTCTCTGCCCGTAACAGGGATTTAATTCCCCGTTTTAAGAAATATAACCCCGACCTGAGTTTTTTTGTCTACATCGACAGCGGCTTAAATCCTGAGTTCGAGCAGGCCGATGTCGGCAGTGTGGATGATGAAGATACTGGATGGTCCTTGAGAATCATCCCGATTGGATTCTCAAGGACAAGGATGGAAATTTCATCCGCTCTAGAGGCGGACTCTCCAACCCAGGGGAGTACTGGCCAGACCCCGGGAATCCGGAATGGCAAGATTACTTTGCTGAAAAAGTAAACAAGTTGCTACAAGAGACGGGAAACCAATGGACGAGTCTTACTCGACCAATTCATCGGGACAGCAAATGGTCACGTGCGCTACGCCCAGGCTGCCCAGCAGATCAATTATCCTACGGATGCGGCTTACCAGGCAGCATATCTCGAATTCCTCAGCGGTCGCGGAGAAATTCCCGTGCCCATCATCGCCAACATGGAAGGCGCGGCAATCGTGAGTAGACCCGCCTTTGTCGCCGAGGTGGCAATGGCAGCGGGTGGCATTGGAACGAGATCTTCCCCGAAGAGATGCCGGTCGAAGATTTACGACCTTATCTCGAGATCGTGCAAAACCTACCTCCATCGATCCACGTCCGCATCAATTCCAAACCTGCGGGCTGGGCTGGGCGACATCGATGATACCCTCTTCGCTTATTATTGTTACTTGTTGATTGCTGACCGAAACCGCGAAATCTACTGGACCAACAAGGAAGGAACATCGGATATCCCCCACTATTGGTACCGCGAATTCGATCTGGACCTCGGAGCTTCGCAAGGAAACATCTCTTTTGGGGAGGCCATCTGGAGCAGGGAGTTCGAGAATGCCACGGTGATCGTCAATCCCGGAGTGAACCAGCTGAATACTCCTGGTCGAATACAATCCGCTTTTATGATGTTGAGGGGAATCCACTACTACCTCCCGTTACGCTCGATGGGCGCACAGCCATGCTTCTGGTGAACGATTTATCGATCTTGCCTGAGTACGCCGAATTTTCGATCCATCTCTCATCGGGCGTCTACTCATCCTTGGAATTCCCGGCAGTGGCAAAGATCGAGGAACAGCCAATCGGCCTTGCCTGGGGTCGCATCGAAGCATCTAATCTTGACGTGGCCAACCTGTACCAGGTGTGGGTCAAAAAGGGGTAGACCTTCTTCCTTTAATTCGGACAATTCTAGGGAGAATAGTTGTATAATAAACATACCATTGATAATGAAATATGTAACGAGGTAATAACCATCCTTATGGAGTTTTCGCACCAGTGATGAATACAAATCACCCTTCAGGCACTGTCACCTTTCTCTATACCGACATCGAAGGCAGCACGCGCATATGGCAAGAAAAACCACAAGCGATGGCGATCTCTCAAGCGCGCCATGATGAGATTTTACGTTATGCAATCGAATCCAACCATGGATACATCTTTCAATTCATCGGCAATTCTTTCGTCGCCGCATTCCACAATGCTGCAGATGGTCTGCGTGCAGTGTTGTCTGCCCAGCGCGTTCTACAAGCAGAGGCATGGGGCGAGACGGGTGCCATCCATGTTCGGATGGGATTACACACTGGCTCTGCGGAAATTTCCGATGATGGTAATTATGCAGGCTACACCGCCATCGCATCGACCCAACGCGTGATGTCCGCTGCGCATGGCGGGCAACTCCTTCTCACACAAACAACGCACGATTTGTTGTTGGATGGATTACCGGATGATGTCACCTTGCGCGACCTGGGTGAACACCGTCTCAAAGATTTGCGTACGCCGTTGAGACTCTTTCAAGTCAATGTGCCTGATTTACCACAAGATTTCCCGGCTATCCAATCACTCGATACACAACCAAATAACCTCCCGGTGCAACTCACTTCCTTCATTGGTCGTGAAAAAGAGATTGCAGAGATCAAGGCATTGGTCAATTCAACACGTCTCGTCATGCTGACAGGTTCGGGCGGCACAGGCAAGACGCGGCTTTCGATCGAAGTCGGCACACAGCTACTCCCGGCTTTCCGCAACGGCGTGTGGCTCATCGAACTTGCAGCGCTTAGCGATGAGTCGCAGATTATACCCGTCCTGGCGCAGGCATTTGAATTACAAGAAATACCTTTTCGTCCGCTGGCATCCCTCGTAATGGATTATTTACGCAATAAAAAACTTCTGCTCATTCTCGATAACTGCGAGCATCTCGTCGCTGCCTGTGCGCGCCTTGCCGATGACCTCTTGCATCAATGCGCGGGGCTCAAGATCCTTGCCAGCAGTCGTGAATCATTGGGCATTGCCGGTGAAGTGGCCTACCATACACCCTCGCTTGCGAACTCCGAATCAATAAGCCTTTTCGTGGAACGCGCCCACGCCGCCAATCCAAAATTTGTTCTCACCGATTCGAACACTGCTTCCGTTGCCCAAATTTGCTCCCGCCTCGACGGCATTCCTTTAGCTATAGAACTCGCCGCGGCGCGCACGAAGCTCCTCTCTGTTGACCAGATCGCAGCGCGCCTGGATGACCTCTTCCGCCTGCTCGTAGGTGGAAGTCGAACTGCACTGCCGCGCCAACAGACTTTACGCGCATTGATCGATTGGAGTTATGACCTGCTCTCAGATGAGGAGAAGCAACTCTTACGATTCACATCAGTCTTCGTCGGAGGTTGGACGTTGGAGGCGCTCGAAGCCGTATCCGATGACTTGAATGCGCTTGAACACCTTGAGGGACTCGTCACCAAGTCGTTGGTCGTAATTGAGGAACGTGAAAGTGAAATGCGCTATTACTTATTGGAGACGATCAGGCAATATGCCAGGGAGAAGCTCTTCGAGGCAAAGCAATCGGCGGCTTTACGTGACCGGCACTTTGCATATTTTAGTGAATTATCGGAAAAATTTTGGGACATTTTCCTGATGAACAACGTCCCTCACATGCGGGATCAGGCTGAAGATGAATTTGAAAATCTCCGCGCCGCGTTAGAATGGGGATTGGATAACCATGTTGAGGAAGTCCTCCGCTTATCTGCAAATTATTGCATTGTTTGCGGGTGGACGGGGATTGGAATGGCGCACGGATTGGCGTTGAATCTATCCGCAATCGAACGCTTGAAAGCCCTCCCCTTAACGGACGCCGAGTTACCTCTACGGCGCCAACGCCTGCTTGCGAAGGCGTACCTGGCGCAAGGTATCGTGGGTATGGGCACTGGCAATATGCCTGTTGTGTTCCAGGATTTACAAAAAGCGATTGCCTTTGCCCGCGCCGCAGGTGACAAACGCTTACTGGGTTACAGCCTGGAAATGTACTCTACAGCCACCACATTTATCAACGCACCAGGGGGAGACGAAGCCGCTGAGGAAGGATATCGGATTTTCCGCGATGAGGTCGAAGATACGTGGGGGTTGGGCAGGAGCTACCAAAACCTGGCAAGGATTGCTGGGAATAAGGGCGACATCGCCAAGAAGAATTTGTATCATGCGAAAGCGCAGGAATTGATTCGAGAAGCGCCATTATCTTTTCAGGCTGGATTGTTCTATTTTTCGTCAGCCATGATGGAAAAGGAAAAGGGAAATTACGAAGGGGCGAAATCCTACCTTGAGGATGGTTTAAAGATTTATAAACAGCTTCGCAACAGAAATTTTGAGTTAGCCGTGGAAAGCGAGTTGGGTCACCTGGCGCGTTATACAGGGGAATTGAACAAAGCCAGAGAAATTTACCGCAAAACAATGTTAGGTTGGGTGGATTATGGCAATCGTCCTGCTGTAGCCAATCATTTGGAGTGTTTTGCATTCATGGCAATCACCGAAGAAGAACCTCAGCGTTCTGCAAAATTACTCGGTGCGGCAGAAGCCTTGCGCGACAAAGTTCAATCACCAATGACCGATTGGGAGCGTGTCGAATACGACCAATCCGTGACGCGATTACACGCGATGCTCCCGGAAGCAGAATTCCACGCACTCTGGGCAGAGGGGCGCACCATGACAATGGAACAGGCAATCCAGGTGGCTTTGGCGTGATTTCGTTTAACAATTTTTCGTGGTATATTTATTCATCCGAATTACTGGATGCCGCCTGCCATGCCTGAAGCCAGCCAATGCAAGCATTTCGTCCGGAAGATGTATCCGTGGGAAATCCATGAAGCGCAGCGGGTCTTTGGCAATAGCCTGGATTATGCGAAAATCCGCATCCATGAATGTTTTTCTTTGACGAATGCGCTGCACCGGTTCGGTCAATGGCTGAGAAGGCAAAATTCTCAACCGGAGCCTAATGCCATCACCCTGGGTAACCACTGCTTCTTTCCGATCCGGCTGCCCGAAGCAAAGCTTGAACCGGGCGATCCCGAACATTATCAAATTAGCTGGTTGATCCACGAGCTGACCCATGCCTGGCAATTTCAACACATGGGCTGGAAATACCTTTACCAGGCGCTTCGCATCCAATGGAAAGAAAAGGGAAAGGCCTATGATTTTGGCCAGGAGGAAGGTCTCAAACGCCGGCAGCGGGAGGGTTGGAAACTTGCCCAATTCAACCTGGAGCAGCAGGGCGATATCTGCCGGGGTTATTATGATCGCCTGTGCCGCGGCCAGGATACCCAATCCTGGCAACCCTATATCCAGCAGGTGCAAGAAAAGGCGCTTAGACGCCGAACTTAGCATATTAAAATCATGAATTCGAGGGAGTGGTTGGGCCCCGGTGGGTTCCCCGGTCTTCAAAACCGGTGGCGGGTCGCGTTGCGGGCCGCGGTGGGTTCGACTCCCATCCACTCCCGCCTGATAAACTTATGAACATCGACACTGATCAAATTACCCGTTTCGTTGAACGTGTTTTAGATGTCCAGGACATCACCTCCGGCTCGGAGAAGCAGCCCTACCTGGTGCGCTACCGGGGTATGCTGCGCATGGACTCAACCGAAGCTTACCAGGCGCTGGACGATCTGGTGGCGCCGTATAAATTGACGCCGGTCTTCCGCAATGAAGACGACCTTCACGTGGTCATGGTCATGGAAGGTCGCGCCCACGCCCAGCCATCCAATCCCTGGGTCAACCTGGTTCTCTTCCTGGTGACCCTGCTCAGCGTGATCTACACCGGCGCCATGAGCGCCACCAAAGTGCCGCCCAATGCCAGCCTGGTTGAGGCGCTGCTTGCGCCGCTGTCCAACCTCCAGAGCGGCCTGCCCTTTGCGATCAGCCTGATGGCGATCCTGCTGGCGCACGAACTGGGACACTACTTTGTTGGACGCGCCCGGCATGCCCCGGTCACCCTGCCCTATTTCATCCCCTTCCCGGCGCCGATTTCCCCCTTTGGGACCATGGGCGCGGTGATCCAGATGAAAGCCCCGCCGCGCGACAAGCGCGCCCTGCTTGAGATCGGCATCGCTGGGCCCCTTGCCGGCATTATCGTAGCCATCCCGATCTTGATTTATGGGCTGTCCCTGTCCACCGTCGAACCCCTGCGGCCTATCGCCGGAGGCGCCATGCAGATGGAGGGCAACTCCCTGCTGTACCTGCTGTTGAAGTGGATCGTTTTTGGCCAGGTGCTGCCATCCCCGGCTGATTTCGGCAACCTGCCGCCCTTACTCTACTGGCTGCGTTACTTTTTCACCGGCAGCCCTTTCCCTTGGGGCGGGCTGGACGTGATGATCCACCCCATCGCCTTCGCCGGCTGGGCCGGCTTGCTGGTGACCGCCCTCAACCTGATCCCCGTCGGCCAACTCGACGGCGGACACATCCTGTATGCCCTGCTGGGCGACAAAGCCCGCAAGCTGTACCCCTTCATGCTGGGCGTCACCGTCCTGATGGGCTTTGCCTGGCAGGGCTGGTGGCTGTGGTCAGGACTGCTGCTGTTGTTTGGAAGGATGTACGACTCGCCCCTCGACCAGGTCACAACCCTGGACCGACGCCGCAAGATATTGGCGGTATTAGGCTTGATCCTCTTCATCCTGGTTTTCACCCCGGTGCCGCTGCTGATCGTCACACCTTAGACTCGTGAACCCGACTCCCCCCTCCTGCGCTGCCTGTGGACCCTTTGCCTGGTCCTGGCAGCCTGTTCGCCGCGCCTGGAAGACAGGGAAATAGCCCCTCCTGCTCATGAAATTGAGGCTGTGGTAACCCAGCCCCCCACCGCCCCACCAGAGCCGGCGGCTACTTCCGCGCCTACGGCGACGCCTGTCGCACCAGACACCCTGCCGCTAACCCAGGAAACTGCGCCGGCTCCGGTCGTGGTCATCTCCTTCGACGGCGCCAGCGCAGGCAGGGTCCAGGACGGCATCAACCGGGGACTCCTGCCCACCTTCCAGGCGCTGGCACAACACGGAGTTTCTGCCGAGTCCATGCTCACGATCACGCCCTCGCTGACTGCGGCCGCCCACGCCAGCCTGGCCACGGGCTGCTACCCGGACAAGACTGGCATTGTCAGCAACATCTACCACAACTCGAGCGACTCCTTCTACTGGTACCGCAGCGGTTTCGAGCAGCCGCTGGACCAGGTGGAGCCGATCTGGGTCAGCGCCTCGCGCCTCGGGCTGAAATCCGCCACCCTGTTCTTCGCCGGCGGCAGTCCCTTTCTACCCGGGCAGACTGCGGATTACACCATCTCCTATGGCGTGCGCGACGCTTATTCGACCCAGCAGGAGCTCGATCTGCGGCCTGTGCGTACACCCTGGGAGGGTGAAGTGGCGGTCTCGTACAGTCCACCGCTTGAAAGCCAGTGGGTGATCGCCAAGGCTGCCCAGGTCTTCGCCCTGGCGCTGGACAGCCAGGACGACGGCGTGAGCGCCTACGACACGGTCCTGCTCAACACCCGGCCGTCTACGGACGGCGCCACGGCGCTGCAACAAGGTCAATGGGGAACGCTCCTGGTCGATCCCGCCCAGCACGCCGGGGCGTACTTCCTGTTGCAGGCGGTTGACACCCAGGGGACCTCCGCCCGCGCCAGGATCTACCAGGGCGGCGTCTACCACAACAGTGCCAGCCCGCGCGGCCTGCTGGAAGCCCTCAACGAGCGCTTCGGCTTCTTCCCCCAGGGCGCCGATGCTTACGCCCTGGAGCACGGCTGGATCAGTGAAGACGAGTACCTGTTCATGCTGGAGCGCTCCGCCCTATGGGCGGCGGACGTGACCGCCTGGTTCTACGAAACCTACCAGCCTGACCTGCTGTTCACCTGGCAGGACGCCTTCGACGCATCCGGTCATTCGCTACCGGCTGGCTCGCAGGCCATGGACCGGGCATCTCAGGCCGCCGACCAGGCCTTGGAACGCATGCTGGCAGCCTTTCCGCCCGAGCAGGCGAATGTCCTGGTCGTCTCCGATCACGGCATGGCGCCGCTGCACACGGTCGTCAACTTGAACACGATCCTTGAAGAAGCCGGCCTTTTAGTTCTGGATGCAAAGGACTACGTGGTCGTCGAAAAAACCAGGGCGATCGCCTTTTCTAGCGGCGGCGCGGCGCACATCTACATCAACCTGGAAGGCAGGGACAAGGACGGGATTGTCTCACAGGAAGAATACCCGGCGCTGGTGGAGCAGATTTACAGCCTGCTCCTGGGCTTACAGCACCCCGAAAGCGGTCAAGCCGTCTTCGCCAGCATCCTGCGGCGCTCCGACCTTGGAGAACTGCACCTGGATCATCCCAACTCTGGCGACCTCTTCGCCCAGGCCAATCCCGGCTTTGATCTGGACAGCCACCGCGGGCGCCGGCAGCGCTTCGAGCCGGCAACGTATGATGGCCAGCACGGCTATGCCAGCACCCTGCCGGAAATGCAAGCGATTTTCATCGCTGCCGGTCCCGGAATCCAGGCTGAAGGGCAGGTTATCGCGCCGATCCGCATCATCGACATCGCCCCGACGGTGGCGCGCCTGTTGCGATTTCAGGTGGAACCTGCGGTAGACGGCATTCCAATCTCAGCGATTGTCCCCTAGATTGTTAGCGTTTTGTAAGAGGTTTTTTTCAAACTCTTGCATGTCTTTGGCAACGAGACTATAATTCTAGATTGCTTAAGCTTGTTGGAGAGATGTTATGCCGATATACACGTACCGTTGCGAATCCTGTGGCGTTCAATTCGAACGCCATCAAAGTTTTACTGACCAGCCATTAAACCGCTGTCCGGAGTGCAACAAGAAGACTCTGCGCAAGGTTTACTTACCTGTAGGGATTGTCTTCAAGGGCTCGGGGTTTTACGCCACCGACCACAAATCACCGTCAGGCGCACCCACCCGGGCGAATGCCTCCTCGAAATCCAGCGATAGGCGAATCCAAATCGGAACCGGCTGAAAAGCCAGAAAAAGCCGAAAAAGCTCCTTCAGAAAAGAAATCCGAAGAGTAATCCACCGATTTCGCCTGCCTGCTGACACCTCACCCACCCCGGTGAGGTGTTTTATTTTCGTCGGATTCGCATTGTCCATTTCCTGATTATGACATTTGTCACTTGATGTTCGTTTGCAGATTCGCTATAGTAACAATGAGTACAAGGTATTGCTTGACCGGGGGGTCAAACGCACATTGAGCTTACACTATCCCTACGGCTTCCCTGCGTCGTAGTTCTACTTTGGCCCACTTGTTGGGTCTTTTTGTTCTAAGGAGGACTATGAGGAAAATCCTGCAAATTTTTAAAATTATTCCCTAACCCGGTCAAACGATCATTGGTTGTTTTTCATCGCTGCCAGGTTTTTTCCCAATATCCACACATAGCCTGCAGAAAAACAGAGGGTCAAATGAAAAATAACAGTTCGGCCAAATTCATCCGGATTTTCCTGGTCTTTTCCTGCCTGCTGGCGATTGGGTTCTCCCCAATCAGTGCAAGGGCAGATGAGGATACGCCAGAAGGTCCACAAGCCCCCGCTGTGGATGTCTTAATCGTGGTCGTGCCTGCCGCGATCAACGTCAACGTAGGCAGTTCTTTCTCGGTCAAGGTCCAGATCCAAAGCGGAACCCAGCTCGTAGATGCAGCCCAGGCCTCACTCAACTTCGACCAGACAAAGCTCTCGGTGACCAGCCTGACCGGCAATACGACAGCCTTTCCCGACGGTTGCCCAAAACACCTTCGACAATACGAATGGAACGATCGACTACGCAGCATCCACCGCCTCGAATTTTCCCAGCGGGAACATCGACCTCGTAACGATTCAATTCTCCGCCCTCGCTGCTGTACAATCCACACCACTCACCTTCCAATACGGCACGCGTAACACGGATGTCCGGTACGCAAGCGCCTCGGTGCTCACCGCCGACCAGGATGGGCAGGTGCAGATCGGCCTCTTCAACAAGTCCAGCCCGGCTAACGCGGCGACGAATGTGGTTGCCTCGCCTACCCTGAGCTGGACCGCCAGCCTCGGAGCCTCAGAATACGAGTACTGCTACGACACGACCAATGACAATGCCTGCAGCGCCTGGACGACAGTTGGCACCAATACCAGCGTGACCTGCTCTACCTCAATGGAAGCACTACCTACTATTGGCATGTTCGGGCAATCAACAGCCTTGGCGGGATCTACTCGGACGGATCCAACACGGCTTTCTGGTCGTTTACCACGGGTGTCTTGCCAGGAGCCTTCAACAAGACCAGCCCGGCCAACGGGGCAACCGGGGTCTCGCTCTCTCCGACGCTCAGTTGGGGAACCAGCACGAATGCGACCAGCTACGAGTACTGCTACGATACGACCAACGATAACGACTGTGCTTACATGACCAGCGTCGGCACGAATACCAGTGTCGCTCTAAGTGGCCTGAGCCTGAACACGACCTATTACTGGAATGTCAAAGCGGTCAACAGCATCGGCAGGACGTATCCCGATGGCGGTCAGGGCACCTCGTTCTGGTCGTTCACCACCGGGAATGTGCCAGGCGCATTTACCAGGACGGCCCCGGTAAACGGGGCGACGGGTGTCTCGCTGGCACCAACCCTCTCGTGGGGGGCGAGCAGCGGTGCAGCCAGTTACGAGTACTGCTACGACACGACCAATGACAGCGCCTGCAGCGCCTGGACGAGTACGGGCACTGCCACCAGCCAGGCGCTGTCCGGCTTGAGCGCCAACACCACCTATTACTGGCATGTACGCGCCAACAACACCTTCGGGATCACCTATGCCGATGGCGCCGCGGCGACTTTCTGGTCGTTCACCACAGGCAGCCCGCCAGGCGCCTTCGCCAAGTCCAGCCCAAACAATGGGGCCACAACAGTTCCGCTGGCGCCAACCCTATCCTGGGGCGCGAGCACCGGCGCAACCAGTTACGAGTACTGCTACGACACGACCAATGACAACGCCTGCAGCGCCTGGACGAGCACCGGCGTGGCGACCAGCGCCTCGCTATCGGGTTTAAGCCTGAATTCCACATACTACTGGCAGGTGAGAGCGATCAACGCCTTCGGCACCGCCTACGCAAACGGCGCTGCCACGGCCTTCTGGTCATTCACCACGGGTAACGTACCTGGTGCCTTTGCCAAGTCCAACCCGGTCAGCGGTGCGACCGCGGTCACCCTGGCTCCGACGCTCTCCTGGGGCGCAAGCACGGGCGCCGTTAGCTACGAGTACTGCTACGACACGACCAACGACAATAGCTGCAACGGCTGGACAGGCGTCGGGTCGAACACCAGCGTTGCCTTAAGCGGCCTGAACATAAAAACCACCTACTACTGGCAGGTGAGGGCGGTCAACAGCTTCGGGACAACCTATGCCAATGGGGAGGCCTACTGGTCGTTCACCACCCTGGACGTGCCGGGCGCCTTCGCCAAGAACGACCCCGGCGACGAGGCTACGGAAATCTCGCTGGCGCCTACCCTCAATTGGGGAACCAGCACAGGCGCTGTGAGTTACGAGGTTTGTTACGATACCACCGACGACAATGCCTGTACCGGAACCTGGAGCAGCGCCGGCTCGAACAAAACGATCACCCTGGGCGGGCTGGTCAACGCCACCACCTATTACTGGCAGGTGCGCGCCATTAACGAGGGTGGCATCACTTATGCCAACGCCAGCGCCTGGTGGAGCTTCACAACTTCCCCCTACCGCATCTATTTTCCAGTAGTGCACAATTAGGAAACAACCGATATAACAAAAACCTCACAGGCAGCCTGTGAGGTTTTTGATTCTGACCGGGATTATTTTACTCCAGCGGGGATTGTCAACAATCTCGATCCCCGCCTCCCCCTCCACCACCAGCTTGCGGAAGCCCTGCTGCTCGATGGTGCCGTAGTCATGCCCGGAGTGCCCGGGGTAAATGAAAAAAGTCACCAGGTCCTCCAGGCGCGCCGTGCACACCGAGCGGTGCGCCCAGCCCGGCGGGACGTAGAGCACCTTGCCCGGCGCCAGCGGTTCGGCACGGCATTCCCCCTGGGGGTTCTCCATGACCATGAAGCCCTCACCCTTCATGCACAGGTAGACTTCGGCTGTATCCAAAACCGCATGGAAGTGACCCTTGGTCATAAAGAACTCGCTGCCCACCTTGCCAGGATGGACGATCGAGATGCCCGTCAGCAGCTCCCCGCTCTCGTGGGGGCGCTGGATCTCGTAGACTTCGTAGAGCAGCGTGTCCTCCACCGCCAGCATGCGCTCGTAGGCAGCCTGGTCGGCAAACTGCCCGCGGAGGGCGCTCAGGTGGCGCTCGATGTGGTTGTCATACGCCGAGGGGATCAGGGATGGCGTGGGTAAAGTGAATGAAAATGGGAAATGATTCATGTCAGGTCTCCTGTTGTAAGATTTCAGCCGCCATTTGCAGCAGGCGCAAGCGAGCCGTCCTGCCGTCCGGGAAGCCCCACTCTGGCAGTTTCACGTTGCTACAGACCATCCCGTCCAGGCGGCAGTCCCCACCCATGAACCAGAGGGCGTCCGGCTGGTAGGTGCGGGCATCCTCGAGGGACATGCGCCACTGCGCTTCCAGGGTCGTTGGAGGTAAATCGGGTGGGATGTTGAAGGTCATCACCCCGCGCGTCAGGTAGTAGGGCTGCAGACCGGCCAGGCGCGGCTGCTGGATGCACAGGTCCATGGTCGCCAGGCGGTTGCGCCGCCGGTCGTAGATGCTGTCGTAGGTCACCACCGGCCAGTGCGGCAGCTCCTCCCCGAACATGGCCATGTTGACGTTGCCCATCACAACCGAGGGCTGGTTGTCGATCTCGATGATCGAGGCCAGGCTGCCCTGGAAGCCGCGGCTGCGCACGCTTTGCTCGATCTGCTTGAGGGTGTCAATCCGGCGCTGGGTGGTGAAATCCCGCCAATGGCTGAACGGGTAGGCACGTGGCTCCAGGCGGATCGCCTTGATGGCTTGAAAATCGGGGCGGTTGTTCGTATCCGCCCAGGCATTGTAGACCGGTATGCGATGCTCCGCCTCGCCATCGCAGAACTCGAGCTCCACTACAATCCCGTCGATTTCCTCCCCGAATAGCTCAACAACCTCCCCGAAGAGCAGATCCATGCGTTCATCCAGGCCCGGCGCATCCAGGTCGTACACCCTGAACTCGTCCGTCCAGTAGGGGAACCCGCCGGGCAGGTCAAACTCGCGTGCCGGGAAAATCGTGGCCACGACCAGCAGCCAGGTGCGCATCTTCAGGCTACTGGCGCGCCTGAGCGCATGGTGCACCAGCCGGTTATCGGAGGCAATCGCCGAACAGCTCGCATCCTGGTCCAGCCAGGGGTAGAGCGAGCGGTAGCCCGTCGTCAGCCATTTGATGCCCAGCACCAGCGAGTTAAAGCCGCCGGAGGCCAGGTCGTCGATCAGGATGTCCCAATCCTGGCGGTTGTAACGCTCCAGCGAGCCGTGCCGCGGGCAGGTGTAGTCCCACAATCCAATCTCGCGCATCCTCATCCCTTTCTACCCGTCGTTGCGAGACGAACGTACTTTGTTCGCCGAAGCAATCCCAGGTTTTTCTTTCATCCAGATAACGCTTTCAAATCCTGGTACAGCGGCTCAAACGCCGGGTACGCCTTCACAAAGAACTCGTACATGCGGTCGTACAGCGGCTTGAGACTGCGATTGGGCTGGGTTGTATCCACGACCGGGGTCAGCGACTCCGCCACGTTGAAATCCTTGAATATGCCCACACCCACCCCGCCCGCCAGGGCCGCCCCCAGGGAGGTGGCTTCGGAGAGCAGCGCCGGTCGCTGCACAGGGATGCCGTAGATGTCGGCCATGATCTGGCGCCAGGCGCGCCCGTTGGCGCCCCCGCCGATCACGCGCATGGCCTCGATCTGCATGCCCTGGTCGGTAAACGCTTCCAAGATCGTGCGCAGGTTCAGGGTGATGCCCTCGAGGGTCGCCCGCACCAGGTCGGCACGGTTGTGCGCCATGGTCAGGCCGAAGAAGACGCCGCGCGCATCTGGGTTCCAATGCGGCGTGCGCTCGCCCAGCAGGTAGGGGAAGAAGAACAGCCCGTTAGCGCCTGGGGGAGATTTTTCCGCCTGCAGGTTCATCAGCTCATAGGGGCTGACCTTCAGGGCTTCGGCGGCAGCCTTTTCCGGCAGGCAGACGGTATCCCGCAGCCACTGGTAAGATCCGCCCGCCGACTGCATCGTGCCGGTAGGCGTGAACAGCCCCGGCACAAGGTGGAAGAAGGTGAAGGTGCGCAGCGCCGGGTCGAAGATGGGCTGGCGCGTCGCAATCGCAATCCAGGAAGACGAACCGATGTAGTTATAAGCGCTGCCCTCACTCACCACGCCCGCCCCCACCGCTGCGCAAGGGCCGTCGCCGCCGCCGATGACCACGGGCGTGCCCGCCAGCAGGCCAACCTGCTCAGCCGCCGCCGGCGTGACCTTGCCGACCACGTCCGTCGAGGCGTGCAGCTCGGGCAGCAAGTCCACATCGATCTTCAGGGCTTCCAGCAGCTCGGACGACCAGTCCCCCGTGCGCAGGTCCAGCAAATTCATACCGGAAGCGTCCGTCAGGTCGGTGACGAAGTTCCCCGTCAGGCAGGCAACCACGTAATCCTTGGCGTGCAGAAATTTATATGCCTGGGCGTAGATCTCCGGCTGGTTCTCGTAAATCCAGCGAATCTTGGCGCCCGAATAGGAGGAGCTGGCGCGGTGGCCAGTGATCGTATACACGCCCTGCATGCCGGCAGCCTCGACCAGGCGCTGCGCCTGCGAGACGGCGCGCGTGTCCGCCCAGATCAGGGCGGAGCGCAGCGGCCGGGCTTCACGATCGACCGCCACACAGCCCATCATCTGGCCGCTGAAAGAGACGCAGGCAATGCGCGAGGCCGGCACCCGGGCGCTCTCCAATAGCTGGTGGGTGGAGGCACAGACTGCCTGCCACCAGTCGTCCGGGTCCTGCTCCACCCAGTTCGGCTGCGGGTATTGGGTGCTGTAGCCGTAAAACGAGGAGGCAATCACGCCCCCGTCGGCGGTGTATAACGAGGCTTTGTTCCCGGTGGTTCCCAGGTCATGAGCGAGGATCAGCGGTTCATTCATAGGTTCTCCATGGCTTACGAGCTGAAACACAAAGTTCATAAAGGTTGCACAATGGTTCACCAAGGTTTTTTTATTGAAAACTTAGTGAACCTTCGTGCTTACTTGGTGTCCTTTGTGGTTAAGAACTTTCTTTTCCGGATGCGTATCTCACAATCTCGATCTCGTCATAAAACAGCCTGGCGGCCTCCAGGTCGAAATCCGCCGTGACCGGGGTCAGCAGCGAAGCCGTCGCCAGGGCAAAACCCAGGCGCAGTCCCTGCACCAGCGGCTGTCTCTCGCTGAGGGCGGCGGCCAAACCGGCGATGACGGCATCCCCGGCGCCGGCGGTGCTCACGGGCTTGACCTGCGGCGCCGGCAGCCAGTAATGGGCGTCATCAAACACAGCATAGGCGCCTGCGCTGCCCAGGGTCGCCACCACGTTCACGGCAAAACGCTCATGCAGCTTGCAGGCCAGGCGATAAACCTCCTCAGGCGCCTGTACTTTTTCGCCTAACAGCTCTTCTAACTCGGGCTGGTTGGGCTTGACCAGGGCGGGTCCCGCTTCCAGGCCCAGGCGCAGGGTCTCGCCGCTGCTGTCGAGGATCACGGGTATCCCGGCGAGGCGTGCCTGGCGGATCAGGTCCGGGTAGAAATTTTGGGGCACGCCCAGCGGTGTGGTGCCTGCCAGCACCAGGCAGGTGGCGGTAGGCAGGCAGCGTTCAAACCGCTCCTGGAAGTCGACCAGGTGCTCGGGCGCGACCTGCAGCGTGGGGGAGGTGATCGTCGATTGTCCGCTGCCATCTTCGTAGACGACGATGATGTTCCAGCGCGTCGAGCCGTCCACCCAGGTGAAGTCCGTCTGTACGCCGCGGGCTTGCAGCATCTCCTCCATCATCCGCCCGACCGGACCGGCGGCAAACCCCAGCGCCAGGCTGGGCACCCCCCACTTGCCCAGGACCCAGGAAGCGTCCGCCCCCTTGCTGCCGATCCCCAGGTAGGACTGCGATGCCCGGATCGTGCGGTTGAGCACAAAGGTGGGGATGAACAGGGTCTGGTCAAGCCCCGTGTTCGGGGTGACGGTGACGATCATTTCTGGTAGCGTTCCAGGTCGCGCAGCAGGTCGGCGGAGATGGCCTCCGCTGACCGGTCAGCCATCCCCGGCAGCAGGCGGCCCATCATCAGGCAGTAAGCGTTGGTATCGATGCGCTCGACCGTGTCCAGGGCGGCGTCCAGGTCCTTGCCGATGACAAAAATTCCATGCCAGGGAGCGAGTACGGCCGCGCCCTGCTTGCGGATGGTGGCTTCCTGGCCACGGAATTCGGCAGCGACGAATTCCGGGAGCTCGGGTGTGTGCGAGGGCGCCGGCTGGCAGACCTTGACCACGCCGAACTTGGCGGTGCCTTCGAGCACCGGGTGGATGGGCTGCCTGGCCATCGAGAAGACCATGACGTTACGAGGGTGGGCATGGATGACGGCCTGCCCGTCCTTGAACTCGCGCATCAGGGCAAAGTGCACGCCGGCCTCGCGGGAGATGGCGCCTTCTCCTTCCAGGATGTTCTCCTGCAGGTCGACCACCAGCACGTCCTCGGGGCGCAGGTCCCAGTGGTACTTGCTGCCGCTGTAGCGCGGCGTCATGCACAGGAGGTCGCCAGCCCGTGCGCTGATGTTGCCGCCAGCGAGGTCGGTCAGGTGGCGCTGGAACAGCAGGCGGCCGGTTTCGGCTACCCACTGGCGGGTTTGAGATATCAGATCAGACATTAATGAAAACCTTTCGAGTGGAAAATTATAAGTAACAGCAACCATCATACAATACGCCACGCTGGACTGTCAACGGTTTCCCTGAATGTCATTTCGAGCCGCTCTTTGGCGAGAAATCCCTATAGGCGAAGTCGATTAATCCCACCATTGGATCTTCCATGACCGTACTTATAGGGATTCCGCGGACGAAGAGCGTCCGTTCCTCCCTCCGGTCGTCGGAATGACAAAAAATACTGCTTCATGGTAAGATTTACCCAATAATTCTATCGGAGGTCATGAATGCCGCAAACGTTAGAATGGAAACCTGACTGGGCGGAAGCCCGCCAAAACCTGCTGCGCTGGTGGCAGCGCCAGGGGATGGCCATTTACCTCACCGCCGAGCGCACCACCCCCCGCGAGCCCATCGAGAAACCTTACGAGCCGCCCGACATCGCCGACCAGTGGCTCAATCCCGACTACCGCTGCGGCATGTCCGAATACGAGATGGCGCGGCGCGACTACCTCCTGGAAGCCTTCCCCTACTTTGATACCCAGACCGGACCCGGCAGCCTGGGCATCATCCTGGGCTCCAAGCCCCTCTACGTCGAGGGTACCGTCTGGTATGAGCCGATCATCGACGATCCGGAAAGCTACGGCCCGATCCGCTTCCAGCCAGATGGCAACCTGATCTGGGAACAGCACGTGGCGATGATCGACGAGGGTCTACGTCGCTCCCGAGGGCGCTACCTGGTCGGAATACCCGACCTGATCGAGAACCTGGACACCCTGGCAGCCTTACGCGGCGATAATGCCTTGCTCCTGGACCTGATCGAGCGCCCGGAATGGGTACTGGAGAAGCTGGCGGAGATCAACCAGGCGTATTTCACGGTCTTCGACCTGCTCAACGATAAAGTCAAGGATGATGAAGGTGGCAACGCCTTCTCGGCGTTCACGATCTGGGGTCCGGGCAGGACCGCCAAGCTGCAGTGCGATATCTCGGCGAACCTCTCGCCGCGCATGTTCCGGCGCTTCGTGGTGCCGTACCTGGAAGAACAATGCCGCTGGCTGGACTACTCGCTCTACCACCTGGACGGGACCACCTGCCTGCAGCACCTGGACCTGCTGCTGGGGATCGATGCCCTGGACGGGATCGAGTGGACGCCGCAGGCAGGCAGGCCAGGCGGCGGCGACCCCGAATGGTTCGACCTTTACCGGCGCATCCGGGCTGGCGGAAAGTCGGTGCAGGCAGTAGGTGTGCAGGTGGAAGAGGTCATCCCGCTGCTGGACGCCATCGGACCTGCAGGCGTCTACATTCAAATGGGCCGGACGGTGACCCAAAAGGAAGCAGAAGGGCTGTTAAAAGCCCTTGAACCATATCGCTAACCTGAACTGTCGATAAGACCTTTACCGGTACCATGGGTGGAGGGTAGCATGAAAACAAACTGGCGTTCTCTGGTCTTGAAAATGCTGGCAGTACAGGTGATCTTCCTGCTGCTGCACTATGCCTACGAGTGGTTCCCCAATTCCTTCACGATCGTTTTCAGCGGTACGAACGAATCGATCTACCAGCACATGAAGGTTGGCCTGTTCTCTTACCTGCTCGCCAGCCTGCTGGAGTACCTGCTGGTGCGAAACCCTCACCAACCGGTTAGCCCTTCGATCACACCGCCCAGCGGCACGCTCAGGATATGCTTCATTTACGCCAGGTTGTTCGCGGCGACGGTCTTCCCATTTGCCATCCTCGTTTACTTCTTGATGGCGGCAGCCTATTACGGGGAAATTAACAGCATCCCGCTGGAAGTGATCAACGCCAATATCGCCCTGTTGCTGGCATCCTTCTCCGCCATCGCCATCGAAAGGCAAATCGAGGCAGGAAGTCCCAGCCGGCTGTTTCGCATCGTCGTGATCGTTCTCTTCCTGGTCTCGCTCAGCCAGTATATTATCTTCACATACCGCCTGCCGTGGATGGACGTTTTCGCCACCCCGCCAGGCTGGTAAGTTAGATCACGCCGCGCAGGTTCGGCAGGACGCGCTCCCCCAGCAGGCGGATGCCGCCGCGGGCATCCAGGCCGTGCGGGGTGCCAAATTCAATCCTGCCGACGCCAGCCGCAAACAGTCCCTCCGCCTGGGCGATCAGGTCGCCCGGGTTTCCAGCGAAGGCAAAGCGGTCGAGGATCTCGTCTGAAATCAAGCCGGCGGCCTCTTTCGCCCGGCCTGCCTCGACCAGCTTCTGCAGCCGTCCCAGCAGCTCCGGCTCGACCTGCGCCGTGGGGTCCAGCGGCGCCACCACCGGCAGGTACAGCGCGGCCGCTTCCCTGGCTTTCTGGCGCGCCAGCTTGCGGTCCTCGTCGACCACGCACACCGCGCCCATCACCAGGCGCACCGAGCCCGCCGGCCGTTGGCTGCGCTGCTCGCCCTCTCGAATATAGCCCAGCATCACCGGGGCAAAATCCGGGTTCGCCGATCCGCCGACCTTGACCTCGTCGGCGAGTTCCCCGGCCAGCCCGGCCAGGCGCTTCCCCCAGGTGCCGATCAGGATCGGAATGCGCTCCTTTGGAAGCGGGTAAGGCGCCCGCACATGGCTGGCGATCTGGTAGACCTTGCCCTCGTAGCCGCGCAGCTCGCCCGAGAGCAGCCCGCGCACGATCTCGACGGCTTCGCGCAGCGCCTGGATGGGCTGCTCCGGCTCGCGAATGCCATAATCGCCAAGCCAGGCGCCGCGCGCCAGGCCAAGGTAAACGCCCCCTTCGGCCAGCCCGGACAGCAGGGCAGTCTCGGCGGCGATATCGATCGGGTGTATGCGGAACGGCGAGACGGCCGCTGGCCCCAGGCGCGCCCGGGTCAGGTGCGGTGCCATCAGCAGCAGTGGCCCGTAGCTTGGATGGAACGGCGCGTCGCAGTAGACGCTGACCACGTCAAAATCGTAGCGTTCGACAAGTTGCGCCAGGGCTGCGTACTCCTGCGGCGTTTTATCCGTCTGGAAGGCAATGCTCATGGACCTTGCGTTTGTGGTCATGTCAGCTCATCGCTGTCCATCACGCGCTTGCGGATGCGCTCGATGCGCATGATCAGGCGTTCTTCCGGGTCGGGGCAGGCGACGAAGACGTCGTTTTCCAGCCAGTCGCCGGATTCAAGCTGGCGCTGCTTGGCCGGCAGCAGCGGCAGGATCGCCCCCAGGGCGTAAATGCAGAAATGTTTCCCGTCCGGCAGGCGCAGCTTGCTGCTCTCGGTCACCTCGAAGTAATCGCCCACCTGCAGGCCGCAGACTGACCGTCCTTCGATGGCATGCACGGTCACCCGCAGGTCGTAAAGCTCGAATTTGCTCCCCATGCTCCCCTCCTCAGTCGATCACCACCAGGTCCTGGAAGCCTGCGGTGAGTGGGATGCCTCCCCCATCGCCCACCTGGACCACGTCCTCCACCCGCGCCGAACAGCGCCGCTCGAAGAGGATGCTCGGTTCGATGGTGAAGAGCATGCCCTCTTCCAAAATGGTCCGGTCAGAGGTGGTCAGGAACGGCGGCTCGTGCACATCCAGGCCGATGCCGTGGCCCAGCCGGTGGCGGAACTCCGCGCCGAAGCCGGCATCGACAATCACCTGGCGGGCAGCGGCGTCCACATCGGCGGCGGTCGTCCCGGCTGTCAACGCCTGGATTCCGGCTTGCTGCGCCTCCATTACCAGGGCATGCGTCCGCAGAAATTCGGCGTCCGGCTCGCCAAACGCCACCGTACGCCCGTAATCGTAGCAGTAACCCTGGTAGATCGCACCGAAGTCAAAAAGCACGGAAACCGGAGGTTCCAGGCGGCGCGGCCAGGTGCGCTGCTCGTCGAAGTCCAGCTCATGCCGGGGTCCCGCGCAGTAGAGGGCGGTCGAGAAGGAAGGTCCGAAAGCCCCGCGCTGGCGCAGGCGCAGGTCCAGCTCGCCGATCACTTCCAGCTCGCTCATCCCCGGCTTTAACTGGGTGAGTAAATCCGTAAATGCCGCCTCGCAGATGCGGCCCGCCTCCTGCATGAGGGCGATCTCGTCCGCATCCTTGACCCGCCGCTGGGCGCGCAACAGCTCTGTAGCGGAAGTTACCTTCGCCCCCGGCAGCAAGTCCTGCAGGTGGATGATCGTCTCAGCCCGGGTTGTGTCGCTGATGGCCAGGTTCAAGTCCGCCGGCAGGCTGGTTTTTACAAGCAGGTCACGCAGTAGCGCCAGCGGGTCCTGCTGATCGCCCAGGATCACCACCTGTACATCCCCTGCCGTCACCGCTCCAAATTCGGCCGTCATCCGGGTCAGGACCAGCACCGGCTCCTGGTCCGGGAGCACCCACAGGCCTTCAACCCAATCGCCAGGGTGGATCACCCGTCCGAAATTGGGGAAGGGCCGCGGCAGGCCGGTCAGGTAGGTCAGGTCGGCCGAAAACGGCAGGTAAGCCAGGCAGGACCTCCCGTCGATTGCCTGGCGGAAGGTCCTCAACCGTGCAGATAGATTCATGGCTTCGAAGTGACCATCAACGCCTAGTTCGAAGCGGCGTTGGTGAACCAGGTAAAAGCGTAGGCATTGGTATCGTCGATATGCTGGAAGCGGATGCTGATCTCCTTGACGTTCACCAGCTCATCCGGGATTTCGAAGGAACCGGTGTAAGCTTTATTTTTTACCACCGTCACCGTATCGACCTTGATGCCCTTCTTGGCGCCGCTCGAGCTTCGCTCGTCCATCAGGACCTTGTACTCACCCGGGGGCAGGTTGGCCGCCTTCACCGAGACGGTCTTGCCCGGATCAACGGCGGTCACCAGCAGGTACGGGAGCCCGCTGGTCGAGTCGGATGGGGCATTGCTGCCCGAGTATGAATTGTCGTCGCCGTTGATGAACCACTGGTAAGCCTGGAAGTTGGTGTCGATCCCCTGCAGGCGAATGCGCAGGGAAACGCGGTCGGCGACGGCTGCCGGCATCTTGATGACCTTGGCAACCGTTCCGTCGGAGCCGACCTTGAGCGTGCCGGCCTGCTGGCCGCGCATGGCGCCGGTGTTGGCGTTCTTCCAGTCGAACCAGATCGCCAGGCGGGCGCTGGCAGGCGCGTTGGTCAGCTTGATGGAGACGCTCTTATCCTCGACCACGTCGGTGACCTTCAAGCTGCCGGTGCTCATGGGGCCGCCTGGGACGCTGCTGGTCACCGAAGTTTTGGCGTTGGTCACGTTTTTAAACCAGTTGTGCACGTACTGCTTCGGGTCGGCAGTGACTTCGACCCGCACGGCAATCTTCTTCTCGTTGGCCAGGGATTCGGGGATGGCGAATTTCGATGTCAGGGAGCCCTGGCTGCTGGTGACAGTGCTGCCGACGACCGTGCCGTTGGCGCCTTTCGTGCCGTAGCGGCCCATGCGCACGGTGACCGGGGCGTCTTTCGCCATCCCTTGCACCCGGATGGTGACGCTCTGCCCGGCTTCGACCGAGACGATCTTTAAGGTGCCGGCTTTCGCCGGGAGGGCGGCTGCCGAAGCCGGTTGGGCGAACCCAAACAAACCGGCGAGCAGGCTGAGCAGCAGGGCTGCCAGGGAGACATGGATCAGCATAGATGGCTTACGTGTTTTCATGAGAAATGTTCCTTTCATCTGATACTCCTATAGGATCGAAGTCCGTATACCAGAATGATCATTATACGAACAAGTCACCTGAAATTGAATTAAAAAGCACTAACCTGTGGGTTAATGACGGTATTCCTGTGCTTTCGGTTCCCCCAGATCAGCTTAAACAACCTGGATTTTTCCTAAGGAAAGACGACTCCCTTTCCCGTCAGTCCGGCCACAATCCGTGAAATCCGGATCCCCTCGTTCTTTTTCAGCGGTGCGCGGCCGGCGACCTCCTGCGGCCTGCCCCCGGCATGGTGCAGCGCGATCAGCTTCCCTTGCGCATCAAACACCGGCGCTCCCGAAGAGCCCTCCTGGGTATCCGTCAGGTAGTGCACCACGCGCTCGTCGAACGACGAGACCTGGTTGCGCACAAACCCCAGGCGCTTTCGCTGCCCGCCCGGGTGCTGGACGATGTAGGCCGCCGTGTTCAGCGTCGGCGCGGCGGCTTCCGAGAGCTTCACCACCGGCCAGGCAGCCAGGAGCGGCTGGCTGGCGCGGATGATCGCCCAATCGTCCGCTTTATCCGTGACGATGCTCGTCACGTCGCAAGCGATCACCGTCGGCCCCCAAGACGCCCCCCTTGCCGTCATCCTCGAAGCCGAACTCCGCGCTGACAGTGGTCGCCCGGGTACCGTCGTTCTTGTTGTGCAGCACGTGCCAGTTGCTCAGCAGCAGGTCCTGCCCGATCCGGAACCCGGTCCCGCTCTGGCTGAGCCCGTTGATGTCGACAGCCAGCTTGCAGACCGACGGGGCGAGCTCGACCAGGCGCTGCAGGGTCGTGATCAACCCCGGCACCCGGCCGATCTGGATCGTCAGGTCGTCGTAGTAGAGCAGTGCTTCCGGCTCGCTGACCGCATCGTCGTCTTTGATGAACTTTGGCGCCCCATCCTGGCTGCGCGGCTCGGGTTCGACCTGGAGGGGCTGATCCGCAAGGATGTCCTCAAGGAATGGCCGGTAAGGGCTGTTTGCGTTTAGCAGCTCAAGCACCTTTTCGATCAGGGTGCAGAGCACCCCCTGCACGGTCGCCTCATTGAGGACTTCCATCCAGACGTAGGTGGGCGCCTGAGCGGTGTTGATGACACCGGCAAAAATCCCGGCCTTCTGCGCCATCATACTGGCGGCCTGCGCTGTGGGGTGGATTTGCACCAGCTTCATGTGAAGCTGCTGGGCGCGGGCTTCATGCCACGGGTAGGTCGGGTAAAGCAAGGAATCGCAAAGGGATGTCATGCAGCGCTCCTCCAGTCCAGGTCATCCGGCAAGCCCAAAATCCGCCTGCAGAGCATTTCCAGCGGCTGCGGGCCAGCCTGATAGAGAAGAACAGCCAGTGAATCGGATTTTTCCTGGTTGGATAAGAAAGTCCGTGGGAAGAACTCCCGCATTTCCGTATCCTGCGCCAGGTTGGGGTCGATGTTCCCACCTCCCAGCCATGGAGCGACCATGTCCACGAGCAGGCTGCGTTTTTCGTAATTCACCATTTGCCAGGCTGCTGCCGCCCGTTCTGGGGAAAGAACAGGCGTGTATACAAAATTCTGTTTAAACAGAAGCGAGCTCAAAACCTGCTCCAGCCGGGTGAACCCCTTGCGTTTCTCAGGGATTTGGAACTGCTGCCCGTTAAATGCAGCCAGCGTGCCGATGATCGACAGCGCCAGCGGGTCATTCACCTTGTCAGAAGGTTCGATCAGGTCGTAAACCTGGGCAAGGTAAGTGGTCGTCGCTGCAATCCGCCAGCGATGCCAGCTGAAGAGGGCAAGATTCAATGCCGATTTGTGGATGTCCGGGGAATTTCCCGAAAGTAACCCCTCTAAGACAGGAGCGAATTTTTGAAGGTTTTCTCTCCAGGGACTTTTGATGGATTTTAAAATGACAGGTAATACATTAACAAAAGATTGGATATCCCAATAATCCTGAAGCGAACCTTTGATGTCAAAATCCAGCGGCAGTAAAAATGGTGCCTCTCTGGCATTCGTGAGCGTCGCTGTAAATTTTGACAAATCGGTCGAGATCAGAGGAATTTCCGGTAATGAAAATGCAATTTCACTAGACCTGAGGGACTGGATATGCTGGCGAAGCGCCGGCATGACCACGTCCATTGGCGCAAAAAACAGGTGGAAGATGTCTTCCAGGAAGCTTGTTTCTTTGCTTTGCTCGAGAAATTTCAGGAGTTCCATTTCTGCCAGCAAATCGACGGTCAGGTGCACCTGGGATGCAGACACCGCCAGCCGGTAAATCTCTTCCCCACCCCGCTGGCCCCATAAGGAGACATCACTGGCTCGAGCGAGCAACTGGTAGGCAGTGGACCGCTCGCCCCCCTGTTCGGTAAAGAAAGCTTTGAGAATGGTCCGGTCCCTCTCGACCCGGCCGTCAGCCGGCTTTGCCTCTTCCAGCACCTCGCGGGCATTCTCCAGGCTGCCGGCTTTCCACTGGCTCCAGGCATCGTAGATGATCAACGGGCTGCCTTCGCTGCGCTGTTTACGTTTTGCCAGGATTTCCGGAACCAGGCGCACCTGCCCCCTGCTGTTCGCCGAATGGATCCGCTTTAAAGCGCCTCCTTCCCAATTGACCAGGGAGGTTTCTTCGGCTTCTTTACCAACCCCGTGATTGCGGAGCCAGGTTCGCGCCGCTGGCAGGGCAGCCGGGATATCCTCTTCAGCGAACAAGAGCAAAGGCGCGCAGTCGTCGCGCCAGGATTTTTCCGCCTCTTCCAGGTTCCCAAGGCGCAGATCGTGGTAGATCAGCTCTGCAGCATTAGCAATTTCGTTGAGGTCCTGCCTCTTGTACCAGGCGACTGCCCGTTCGTCGATCTGCTTGACCCTGCCGGCGTTAGCCTGCTCGAGGAAGTTTAATGTCGCCGAGCGCACTTCTGGGCGCAGGTGAAGCACGCCAGGTCTCCCCGCCAGCGTCATCGTTAATGCGGTCGGATCCACATCCTCGCCCCCCACGATTCCCAATTCCAGCTGCAGGCGGCTGAAGACATCTTGTGGCTTCATGCCACTGGGGAGGCTGTCTTGAAATATCCTGGGAAGCATCTCAACCGTGAGATAGCGCAGCACCAGGGCATCTCGCACGACCGGCTTCAATACAGGATCGATGACACGGTCGAGGATCCTCTGGTAGAGGAAGCCCTGCACCAGCTCCTGGGGGAGCTTCTCCGGGAGCTCAGATGACCTCGCCGCCGGTCTCAACCCACCTCACTGCAAGCTGCAGCACCAGCGGCACGCCTTTCGCCAGGTCCAAAACACGCTTGAGAACCTTTTCGCTGTTAATACCCCGGTCCCGCAGCCAGGCCGCCGCATCCTGGCGCGCCATGCCGGTCAGGGGCAGCGAACGCGCCAGGTGCCCATTCAACCGCAAGCCTTTCACGGCTGCCCGCCCGCTGACGATCACGCGCGAGCGCCGGCATCTTTTTCAATATCAGGTCTAATAATCCCCAAATTTCCTGATACTGCCTGACGTGCTGGGCTACCTCAAATCCATCCAGGATCAACAAAGGCGAGGGCTCCCCCTTGAGCGCTTTCGCCAGTGAAGCGCCGAAATCTTCCGCATGGGTCCGCCAGGCGGAGGCGTTTAGGGTGGGAGATGGGAAATTCTCAAGCTGGACGGACGCCTGCCGGTACAGCAGGGTCAGCACAGAGACCGCATCGTCCGGTGCCAGGTCCGGGCGGTCGAAATCCAGCCAGAGCAGCAGCGCTTCTTGCGGCAGGCCCGACGCAAAGCGTGAAACCAGGGCCGACTTGCCGATGCCGCCAATTCCCGAAATGACCATCGGTCCAGCTTTGTGGGCACTATACCAGTCCTGCAAAAGTTTCAGCTCCCGCTGGCGGCCGTGGAAGTTCTCGCCGGCCAGTTCCGCAAAGCGGCTGCGCACGCGCCGCTGCTCGAGGGTGCGGTTGACTTCCGCCGGAGTTGGCAAAGACGGGATCACCTCAGCGAACCAGCGCGTCGCCTGCAGCCAGTAAGGTAGATCTGCTTCATCCACCTGGGATAACTGGTACGGAGGTCCTTTAAGAATGCGATCGATCACCCGCTGCCCAGGCCCTTCGATCACCTCTTTTCCTCGCGCAGCCCGCAGCCTCTTTAAGGAGCCGGCCGAACGGATCAACCTCTGCCGCTCGCTGGCACGCAGCGACCAGCGTGGTTCTGAAGAATTGCCGACCAGCGTGCTCAGGCGCTCGACATCCTCCGGCGTATAATCCTCGGGATCGAAATTCCAGCGAACGGCTGCACTCACCAGGTCATCCACCGGCGCCCTGTCGCTCCCGATGCCCCGGCTGGTTTCCGCCTCCTGCACGGCGCTGCTGGCGCCCGCCAGGTTGTGATATCGGGCAATCTCCTCCCACGCGGGGGAGGCCCGCAGCCCTTCCAGGATTTTCGCAATCGATATCCCCTCGTTGTAGCGGTTGGACTCCATCCCGCTTTTGTGGTGCATCGCCGCCACCGACCAGTTGCTGCTGAAGACAGGACTGCCAGAAGAGCCTGGTTGGGTGTCGGCATCGTAGCGCAGCCACGACTCCTCCACGGAAAGCAGGCTGCCGATGCTGAAATGCAGTTGTGGATTGCCTTGGGGGTACTGCAAGACGTATAGCAGCTTCCCATGACCCATGCTCTCGCCCTCCAGCCCTAAAGCCCGGCCGGGCAAGGGCTTGCGCAGGCGCAGCAGCGTATGGAGCGCCTGTGAATTGCCGGAGGTTGGTTCAACCATCAGATCAGCGTGAACGTCGAATGTCTTGCCATTTTTATACTGGAACTGGCAGATCAAAAACGTTTCATCTGGGGAAAGCGTGATGCCCATCGCCGCCAACTCGACGGTGACCACGAGGTCATCAGTAAGCAGCCAACCGGTTGCAAAATAACCGGGACCAGAGGTTGTGGACTGGATGGACACCCGCGTGACCCCCCTGGCAACCCGTTGGAGCTCCCTGCTGAAGGTGGTTACCTCAAAAAATTTTGCGACTTCGCCTAGGATCATGACAACCCCCTGTTAAGCTCTCTCAGGGTCTTTACCAGTTGTTCGTGAATGCAGTGCAGCCGGGGAAACTCACTGTTGGCAGCGCTTGAGGTATTTTCTGCTTCTGTGATGAGCTGGCTGGCTTTCAGTTTCAATTCATCCTCGATGATGGTCTTGTTATGGCTGGCATACCAGGACTGCAGGCCTTGAACGACATCGTTCTCTTTGACATCACTCTCGCTCGTGCGGTCTTCGGTCCAAAAATACGTTTTCCACTGCGCTGGCAGCTTCCCCTCCGGATAATCAATTAACATGAGGCGGAACCATTGGTTAAAATCCGAATTTTGAAACTGGAGAACAAACTCATCGCAAAACTCTTTGATTAAGGGGTCCAGCTGCCCGGCATTGTCCTGGGAGAGGCCCAGGTCGTCAAAGGCAACCCACAACATCTGGTTCTTACTCTGAGCCAGTTCCTTGAGTGCCAGGATTACTTTCCGGTAATAAGCGCTGCCGGTCGTATCCTTCGCCGGGATGGCATTACGATCGCCGAGAGCGGAGAATAACCGTTCGATGACCTCATCGACGGTGCCCACGTCCCCATTAAAGAAATAGACGTGTTTGGCGCCATACCGCTTTGCCGTCTGGATGAAAAGCAGGCGACTGTGGCTCTTACCGCTTTTCGGACCGCCGCGCACCAGCAGCACCTTGACCTGGGTCTCCTCCGGCGACAACAGCGAGATCTGGTCGCGCAGGTTGTCCCGGTCCAGGATGACCGTATTGTTTGAGAGAATTTTTACCTGGTTCATTGGCAGTGCATTTTCCAATTCGACGATCGCATTCTGCACTCCCAGGTTGCCTGGGAACGATTCCTTGATGATTCCACAAAACTTACCCAGGTACCCATTCGCCGTGATACTCCTCAACGCCTCCTGCCAGATCAGATGGGGAGCAACATTCGTTGTCAGGGGAAATAAACCCGGCCCGCACCGGTCATACAAAAGGGTAATATTCGCGGCCACTGGAACCAGCTGGTAGAGCAGCTTATAAAAACGATCGGCTTCTTCTCGATAAAAAGGGTAGGTTATTTCGTCAAAGATTGGATGTCCCATAAGTCCAATTCCCTTTCCTCCGCTTCGTGAAGAAATAGCCTTTCAGTCCTCATACCATGCCTGCCAGGGGATGCGCACCATCCCGGGCGGTGTGGACCCGTCATCCGGGGCGAGCACGGGTGAGAGCTCCGGTGCGCTGCTGACCGGCCTGGAGAGATAATTCCAATCGAACAGAAACACCTCGGTGTAGTATTGGGCGATCGGTTCAGAGTAAAATACCAGGCTGGCATCGCGGTTGTACTGCGTGCCATCGGACGACCAGTTATTGCTGCCGACCACCGCAATTTTTCCATCGATCAGGATGCCCTTATTGTGGACTTTACTGCTCTGCTTGCGGAACATGCTGCGCTGCCAGCCACGCACGCCGACCAGCAGCTCGGAATCCTCTGAAGTCCTGGCTGCTGCCCACCAAAACGCACACGTCCAGGCCAGCTTGCATCTTCTGGGCAATCGCCGAAATGATCTCGTCAAACTTCTCGGTCGACGGCTGGCGGATATATGAGAACTGGAGATAGATCTGCCGTTCAGCGCCCTGGATCAGCTTCAGGATTTCCGCAGCATAGTTGTCAGGGCTCATCAAGGGTCGGACGCGCACCGGTTCACCTGCGGCCGCGAAGGTTTGGGCAGCATATGGGCGCTCCTGGATGGCGGCGGCTTCCGGTTCCAGCCATGACTCCGGGATCAGCAGGTCCGGCATCACCGGAGCTGCTTCGGGCGCCCCGGCCGCCCGTGCCTGCCGCATATCGTGCTCGATGAATTTTTCGTACATTTGGGCCAGCGGGGCGTCCTCGACGATCACGTGCCACTCGCGGTTGCCTCTTCGATACAGAAATGAATCATCGTCTGACTCGACCAGCGGCTGGCTGAGTGGGCTCCAGTTTCCACTGGAGAGCCAGAAGGCGCTGGAGTCTCGGACGGCGACCTTGGTATGGTAGGAGTTGTTGAAAACCCGGTCCGGGCCCGAGACGCTAGCGCGGGCAAAATCCAGTCGCTGCCCCCAGCTCTGGCGGAGAGTTTGCTCGGTTGCCGCATCCTTTGAATTCACCTGCAAGATCATCTTCAACCTGGCGTTGCTGTTCTCCCCCAGGCGAGTTACCGTATCGAGGATGTGGTCGGCATAAAACTCATACATCGCCACGGTCAGGCTGGTCCTGGTCCCTTCCAGGAACGGTTTTAGAGTCGTCCAGCCCGAGTTCGGGTCCGACGTGGCAGGTGATGTGCTGGACCAGCATCTCCACTAGGGATGCTTCGCCCGGATCAGGCGGTGTGTATCCAATCTGCGGCGCGGCTTCCGGGGCGATGCCTTCCCAGGCAGACAGTGGCAGGAGACCCCGAGTGAGTTCCAGGGCCGTGGCGGTGCGCACTTCCACCGGGATGCCCTCCACCTCTGCCGGGATCGCCCCAACCACCTGCCCTGGCCAGGTGACCACGATGATCGCCGGCTCGTCCGCCATCTCACCGTGAGCGCTGCAAAAACCCGGCCTCACCCCAAACACGCCGTTGATTTCCTTAAGCCCATCGCCTTTACGCCGGATCGCTTCGATAACCGGCTCAAAGCACCTTATACCGCCAGGATGTGCTGCGTCCATCGTTATAGTCCTTCCTGCGCATCGCCAAACCGGATCATAATTTGCTGCTCTGGTTCTTCACCTACGACGATATCCATCCGGGTTACACCGCAGCGTTCCGAGCGCGCCCCAGCGTGTACAGGCCAGGTACCGGTGCGAAGAATGAAAACTGCCCGGCCTCATCGGTGAGGGCGCCAATATCCGGCAGACTCACCGGCGCGCTGGCGACATACACCACCGCATCATTCACCGGTTCGCCGTTTCCGTCTACAATTCGCCCTCTCAGGACGGTCATTGATTCCTGAATCTCGCTTCCAGGACTCCAAATTAGCATAAACCTGGGAGGAGATGCGCGTACCAGAGTTCGCCGTGTTCCCACCATACGCATGGATGGCGATGGCAACCCGCTGCCCGTTGACGAACCTGTACACGCAGGCGCCGCTCTGCCCCCCGGCAGTATCCGCCGCGTAAAAAACCTTGTCGGTGTTGACGCTGCCCACTTTCCGGTGGTCATACCACAGGGTGCCCCTCGGCTTATCTCCGGGGTAGCCAGCGATGTTCGCTGTGGCCGCCAGCAAGGTCTGATCCGCGAAAACACCGAACCCGAAGAATCCCAGGTCCTGTTCAAAAGGCCCCGGTAAGATGATGGCGCCGTAATCGTAGATTTCCTTCCCCTGGAGACCCCAACCTTCCACAGTCCAAAATTCGGTGGCGCTGATCCCGCCAAACGGCAGCTCCGCCCCATTGCGCCCGGGCATCACCTGGATCTTTTTTGCCCAGCCGTCACGTCCTGGAACCCCGCTATTTTTGATATAAACGCAGTGACCCGCCGTGATCAGCGTGCGCGGGCTGATGAACCAGCCGGTGCCAATCCACTGCGAATTGTCAGCAGCCGTGATCAGCAAGGAAGCGTTCGCTCGCCAGGGAAACAGCTTGGTATTTTGAATTAGCACCCGCTCATCGACCCCGATGACCGCCTCCAGCAAGGCTGGCTCGCCAAAACTCGCCTCGCCGATATCCCGCAGATCGCTCAAATCGGGCACTTTGAATTCGACTGCGCTTTCGTATGCCATTTCTAATTCCGGATTGCTGACAAGTTCGGTATCCGCGCCAGCTTCCACTTCCTCCTCATCACCATAACCGGTCGAGCCAGGTGATAACATGGGAGCCTCTACGGTCGACTCGGTCGCCGCGATGTTCGTGATGGGCTTGTGCGGTCCGCTTGCTACTGGATTACCTGACATGGTTGCCTCCATTTCCTCTCTGATCCTTAAGGTTTAGTTCGCTGGCGCATATCCGACATATTGAAAATGTTCGGGGTAATACGCATACAGGGTACAGTTGGCTACTTCATAGCCGTGGCGGAAAGTGCGCTCGAAGGTCGCCCCTGACAATTTTCCGATATCGGTGTCCATCTCGGCGACCTGCTGGGCTTCCGTTGCGCTCAGGGCGCTTGCAAGTCTTACAGGAATCTCAGCCGCTTTATTGCCGGCGCGCAGCACTTGCTCGCAGGTATTCCCGGTCTGCAAGAACACGCCTTTATCACCGTGCTCGATGATGCGCTCCAGGATCGCCCTGGAACGGAGAGAGCGCACCTGGTCCATCAGGATGCCGGTGATAATCCTTTCCAGGGCCTTGACTTCGGTCTTGTAAGCCTGCGGCTTGGCGCGCCCGGCAGCATCGCTGACCACCAGGAAATCGACGTCGCTCTTCCAGCCTGTGTGGAAATCGTGCAGCCCTTCCAGCCCCTGGTTGTCATACAAACCACCATCCCACAGGTGTATCGGCGAATACGCCGGCTGGATAGATTTCGTCTTCTTTTTCTTCCCTGTTTCCGCGCTGAGCATCGCAATCTCCTGGTCTTCATCCAGGTAGCGGAACCAGGAACGCTGGCTGGTTTCCAGCGCAAGCGCCCCAATCAGTCCTGGGAAACCGGCAGAGGCCGCCATCGCATCGCTCAGCGGCAGGTCCGTGTCATAGGTATACCCAAAAGCGTAATCGCCCATACGAAAGCGCTCAAAACGCCAGTTCCTGCCGCTCTCATAGCAGGTGGCGTTGATCATCCAGCGTGGAGTTTCCGGTAGCTGGTTGAGCTGGATGTTGATCCCCCAATGTTCTTGCATCAGGATGGACAGATCGTCGGCGCGCGTGTCCGCAATTTCCAGGAAGTGCAGCAGCGAACGCTTGATCAGCTCGCCCTTCAGATCGACGGTGGTCATGAGCTTGCGGACAGCCGGCAGAACCTTCCTGGTGTACTCCTCGCTGGAAGGCCACTGAAAGCCATTCAAGGCAAAGACAAGTCCCGTACATAAGCTTCCCCCTGAGACGGTTGATAGATAATTTACATTTTCAAGCTGGTTTTCTACGGCCAACCTGGAAAGCACACCCAGGTGGAAAACTGTTGCCCGGAAGCCCCCACCCGATAATGCCAGTGCAATTTTCATCTCTGACTCCTTTATTGTAACTCTCGTTGAATACAAAGCCTAATGGTTACATCTATGGATTCAGCCAGAATCCAGGGTGCATGAGATAGCTGGTAATAATATGACATATTTTATAGAAAAAATCAAGAAGGAATCTCCCAAATTCTTTATCCAGCGGTCGCAGGGTATTGAATTTGAAAAAAACCGTGCTATTATGTTTAGATAAGGATGAAATTTATGGCCACTCGTTTCCCTTATTACATCTGGCAGAATCCCAGCGCCCGGCTCAAAATTTACCCAAACCGGATTGCCAAGCTTCGCGAGTTCCTGCTGACTTACAAAGAAGCCGACCTGATGGATCAATATATCGATCTCCCAAAACAGGAGCGGGCGGCTAAAGTTACCGAGGAATTACAGGTTATTGAGCTGGAGCTTTCAGGACTCGGCGATGACCATTCTGCCCTCCTCCAGAAGGTCGTTGACTATTTGGTTCATTCTCCCAGGAATTTCAAGCCCTGGATCAAGTACATTGTCATCCACTTCTCGGGAATGCGTTACGATTCCGCCCATGGCAGCTGGGCAGAGCCGCGGGATCTGCTCAAGGTCCTCATCAAGCACAATCTCTTCGATGCAAGCCTGCTGGGAGGGGCCACACCCGATATCCTGACCGGCGAGCAGGTCCTGGAAGCCCTCGCAGAGCTCCGCCCGGGAGGCAGAAACGAGGCGCCGGCCTGGGCCTGGTTGGTCATGGTCCTTTATACGGACTTACGCCTGGGATATATCAGCGCCAATAATGCCAGCATCCTGGATAAGGGCGGGCAAAATACGATTCCAGGATACCAAGAAGCCCTGATGCGCGGCGAGCCGTATAGTAAGGCGCTGCTGGATTGGCTCAAACCCACAAAAGAAATATCCGCAAAAGAGAAGCGATTCGATTCCCTGACCAGCTGGCGGGATAAGCATTTTAAGGATTATTCCCTGGTCGTGCTCCGGGCAATGTGTAACGAGATTTCCGAACACGTCCACCACCTTCGCCTGTTAAATAAAGCGAGCGGTGGTCTAAATGCGCGGCCAGGCTGGTATCTAAATTTTGAAAAAGCCGACGATCCTCAGGCCATCACTAACGTCCTCACGAAAAAGCCTGGTGAAGGCAAGCAAAAGAAGCTCGATCCGAACGATTTCTCAAACGAGGTCTTGCCCGGTCTCCCCGCTGACGAAAAAGCCTATCTGCGACGCCCGTTAAGCGAAGCATTTTTCAAGCCTGGAGCCAGCATCCTCTGGCTGGGCTGGGTATCCTCCCAACCAAACGAATGGCAACTCACTTTTCCAATCCGGGGCTATACGTTCAACCGGGGTGACCAGGCAGAAAAAAATTGGAAATACGGGACGCAGGCCATCCCAACCCTGTCAGGAGAGCGCACCGCATTCATTCGCACGGAAATCGCCGACAAGGAAAAGAAAAAGGAAGGAGGGAAAAAGGCGAAGGCCAACCCCGCGGACAATGCCCAGTGGCTGCGCTGGACGCATGAAGCCATCGTCATGGATGTAGTCAGCCTGAGAGCCGGCCGCACCGTGCTAACCTTCGAGACCGAGCCGGTGACCGGTTTGAACCGGCGTTACCTCGGAAACCTGTGTAACTCTGCAGGGGGACAACCCTGGTGGAATGTTTTCGTTGGCTATGCAGGAGAAAGGCTGCTCGATCAGTTCCACCAGGATTACCTGGCCTATTTTACGGACAGTGAGCTGATCTTGAAAGAAGAAGCCCTGCCAGAAGGAGCCCCAGAATTCGCCGGAGCGGCTGGTGATACGACCTTGCCGGAAGCAGCCGGCGCAGCGGCCACTTCGACGATCCAGGCGCAATATAAGAAGCTGACCCCCAGGCAGCGCAAGGCCGTGGCTTTCTACTGCCAGGGTCTGGGCCGAAAACAGATCGCCAGGCGCATGGATATTTCGGTTAAGAAGGTAGATGAGCTGCTGAAGCAGGCTACTGACCAGGTGGGATTAACCCAACCTCAGGCGCTTATCCTCTATTTTTCTGGGATCGATTTCGGCAGGTGGAATGTATTGAAAGAAAGCAGTTATTAAATTTAATCGTGGATTGTTCACCTGGAACGGTTTTTTTGACTGACCCATCATCTCTCATTATAGAATGGAGGTTAACTCATGACAGCGAACACACCGGACAAGGCGTCCACCCGTTCTACCAAAATCTCAACCTGGTTCAAGCTGCATTGGAAGGGCTTGTTGTTTACCGTGCTCGGGATTGTGACCTTCCTGGCGCTTTTCATCTTTGTCTCTCACTCGCCAATCCCCGTTGGCGCAGTACCGGCGACGACCGTCGCCATGCTGGCGATCATCACAGCTACCGCAGTCGGCATCGAGCGCGCCATCGAGACCTTCTGGTCTCTGGTCGGCCAGCTGGCTCATGCCTGGTGGCCTTTCAACAAAATGTTCAACGAAGTAACCGCCTTGGAGCAGGATGTTAAAACCCGCATCCAGGAAGCCCAGGATGCAATCGATAAAGCCCTGAGCACAGCCGGCAACGTCGTCGATGATACGACAGACCGGCTGGGAAAAGCCAGGGAGGAGATCGATAAGCTAAAAGGGCGCATCTCCGAATTGGAGAAGCTGGCTCCTGGCAACCAGCGCGTCAGCCTGATCGCCGCCAGCGTCAACCAGGGTATGGGCATGGTTGCCCAATACCAGCCCAGGGTCGAATACAACCTGCAGCTTATCGACCAATCCGTTGCTGGTCTGACCGATTTTGCGGCTTCCTTCAAGGAAAACCCTTTGCGCCGGATCATCAACATCTGGGCTGGCGCCATGATCGGGCTGGTCGTGGCTTACTTCGTGCGCTTCGACGTCTTCTACGCCGTGCTGGGCGAGGCCAGCAAGCCCGCGAACTGGTGGCCGAACCTGGGCGTCGCCCTGACGGGGTTGATCGTCGGCCTCGGCTCCAACCCGACCCACGACGTGATCGCCGCTTTGCAGGAGGTGAAAAAGTTCCGCGCCAGCCAGAACCAGCCGGGACCATTCATCTCTGGAGCCGCCGTGGGCGGAGCAGGAGCGCCTGCGCCCGAATTTGAGGCAGCGCCCGGGTACGGGGCGGCGCCCGAGTATGAAGCGTACCAGGCGCCAGCCCGGCCGGCGCCCCCGGTGAGGCGCTTCCGCTAACCTCTGCCCTTACCTGATTACCTGGCGGTTACTGCCCGAAACCCAGCCTGAAGTTGATCTTGCGCGCCCACCCGGGAAAGTCCACGAGCGGGTTGCGGTTCCCCTGGAGAGCATAGATGGCGGCGTTCCGGTGACGCTCGTATTCATCCGGAGGCGATTCTTCATGCCATGCCAGCAAGGAGGGCAGGCGTTCTGCGTCAAGCTCTCCCCCAGAGGCCGCGATCAACCCCGGGTAGCGTAGCAGGAAATAAAGAGTTGCCCGGGCAACAACGCCCTTCCCCTCCAGGTTGGAAGGCTCGAAGCGGTTCAGCTCGCGCTTGCCGCAGTCGTTCCGCAAAGCTTCCTGATAGTCGGGGAATTCGTAATAGGCGTGGTTGCCGCGGAAGCTGTTGCATCCGGATTCGCAGGCAAACAGGTGGTGAAGATCGCCGCGCATCGGTTCCAGCTTGCCGAACCAGGACTGCGGCACCGAGTGCTCGCAGTTGTAGGGCAATTGGGCTTCCAGCAGGCTGAGCTCTTCGGACAGAACGGCCATGTCCCAGGCCGCTTCCCGGGCGAACAGCTCGTTGGTCCGGCGGGCACGCTCCTCATCGATGGCCAGGTCCTCGCGGATCAACGTCTCGGGGTCGAAGTCCTTGCCGGAATAGATGCTGTGGATCTTCAGATCCGGATGCAGATCTACCCAGGGATATACATATCTGACCGGCTTGTAAGGTAGTTGGGGGGTATGCGAGGTCTTTAACAGCTTGTTGAGCCGCCTGAACAGCCTCGACGGCGAAAGCTGAGGGTTGACGCCCTGATAATAGGCATCTCGGGCGAAGCCATCCCCCGAGACGTCGTAATAGAGACGGGTATAGGCAAGGCGCAGCTCCCCAAGCGCTTCTGCCAGATCAGCATTAGCCTGCGGGGATGGGACGGCCGGGGGCTGCGCCGCGGCTGGAGGTAGTGTGGCTGGCATGGGCAAGCGCACACTGACCTGTAATGGGATCGTCCAGGTGACTTCCAAATTTTGCCCTTGTTGGATCGTGGTCGGGACCGGCTGGAGAAGCTCGATCTTGCCAGCCTGCTGCGACCGTGAACGCAGCCCCGCCATGGGATCGCCCGCGAACATCTCATCCCACAGGCGCTGCGCCTGTGGTGACAGGGTCTGTGCTTTGATGTGGTGGACGATCCGGCTGATGCGCGCGCCCTCGTTTGCAAGCCAGTCGATGCGGTGCTCGCCCATGGATGGCTGCCAGACCTGCCCATCGCGCGCCAGGATCTTGCCGTTGGCGTCACGCTTTGGCACGCCCGAATGGTGGAGCCCCACCACCTCCCATTGGTCGTTATATAACGGCGAGCCCGATGAGCCCGGTGCGGTGTCGGTGCGATAGTGCAGCCACTCCTCCAGCGCGTCCTCGAGCTGATTTTCGCGGAGGGCAAGCTGTTTCGGCTCGCCGTTTGGGTGCTGGATGATGTTGACACACTCGCCCTTGATGATCTTGCCCTCCTCGTCATACAGCCGGTTCCAACCGAATTCTCCCAGCTCACGTCCTTCCGGATGGCGCGACTGGACAGCGACGAGTGTATAGTCCAGCCCTTTATCGGTCAGGAAAAAGTCAGACGGCAATAAGTTAAAGAACACAGATGTGGTTGGTTGACCGTCCAGACCGATCTGGTAGTCGAACTCGACCTGGCTGTTCGCAGCCAGCTCCGCGCTGTTGAGGACGTGGTTATTGGTCATCAGCAGGCGCGGCGACACCATAAAGCCTGTCCCATAACTCACAACCTGGCCTGTGCGATTGCGGCAGTGCACGCGGCCCACCGTGCGCGAGATGAGCAGTCCCAACTCCAGGAAGCTGACGCCCATCAGGTCGCTGGTACCCAGTATCCGCTCCAGCACGACTCGGCTCGGTAGGTCCTGGAGCGGAGATGTCAGCAAAGCTGACCTCTCCTGCGCTGAGGGCGTAGGCTGTAGCGTCATCGATCTTCAAACGTCTCCAGGCGCTTGGCGACGCGCTCAGGCGTGTCGGCTTCCAGGAGCTTACCCTCCCGGATCTTCTCGCGCGTTTCTTCGCGCACCAGCTCGCGCTCCGTGTAGCGATTTTCTGTCTGGCGCAGCATCGCCTCAAACGGATCATCTGGCTGGGATACCGCTTCAGGCTGCTCGAAGCTGCACGAGGCTTCGCCAGGTGTGGCAGTTGGAGATTGGGTTACCGGGTGAGTCTCGACAGCCGGGGCGATGACGACCTGGAGCGTGCTGCGCTCCGTCACCAGCTCCGCAGCGCCTGCGATTGGCAGACGCACGGCCGGGTCGCCGGTGATGGCATACCCGCGGGCGTCGTTGTTGGCCGTCCACATGCCGGCCATCTCAAACGGATCGTAACGTTTCCCGAAGCCAATCTCTTCCAGCTCGTCGCTCAAGACGGTGGAAAGCTCGGCGTAACGGGCGTTGAAATATTCAAACGCCGAGCCGATGGGATGGCCTTTCAACAGGCGTTCCTGGGCGCTCTCAAAGACAGCCGTCTGCGCTCCCGCCTTGCCCCAGTTGAAGGAGTAGCTCCAGGCCCGCTCCACATGGGCGACCACGGCCAGCGCGCCGCGTGGCCGTCCCAGCATTTTCAGTGGTAGCTGCGCCAGGAAAGGGTAAGGCGCGATCTCGGGACGGGTCCCTGCCGGCATGGCCGCCGGCATAGCCGCATTCTCCTGCTGGACGAACTCATTGTATTGCGGGGTGCCGCCGCCGTAACAAGCGAAGAAGAAGGCGATCAGCCCCAGCAGATCAGCTTCCTCGCCGAGGTCATCGCCCGCGAAGTAAAAATCCTGCGGAATGGCCTTCGTCCACTGTTTCGGGCCCGGCCAATCCTGGCAGAGCAGCGCGCCCTGGTGCGGGAGCTGGAGCGGGCTGCCCCTGGCGAACTTCATGCCATGACTGGCCGTAAAGAGCAGCGACGGGGTCTCTTTTCCCCCCAGCAGATCTGCCAGTGTCTTTTTGGTGGCCTGGGCCGGATCAACTGCCTGCACCGTCCAATCGGGATGGTCAGCCCGCATTTTTTCGGCCAGCGGCTGTGTGAGAGCGCTGGCGCTCATCGCAGTGGCGCGGTCGTCCGGGTTAGCAACGCCAAAAAAGGCGGCGCGCCGCGGCAGCTTCTGCGGGCTCGTTTCAACTGCCACGACGCTGGCTGCATAGGCAGCGTACTCCTCCAGCGTCGTAAAGTGAAGGCGTCCGACCGCGTATTGGACGTCAAGCTGCGACTGGAAGCGGAAGGGGATATCGGCCGGGCTACCGGCGATTAGCAGGTAATACGGCACCTTTTCCGGGACCGCCGGGCCGGGACCGGCGCCGTAGCGCGCCAGGTAGGCGTTTTTGCTGTCGATCCCGACGCGAAAGCCCTTATCCTTGCCCTGGCACCAGTCCTGGAAATGATCGCCGGCCTGTTTCTGGCGCAGTTGCAGCAGCGGCTGCAGGGCATCGCGGACCGCTTCGACCTGCTTTTCCTTCTTCTCCCGGTCGGGATCGGAATCCGGATAGGTCGGGAAGATCACACCCCAGCCGGCTTCATCCAGCTTCTTGGGATTCACGCCTTCCCTGACCCCCAGGGATTTTACCGTTGCCTGCTGGTAGCGGAAGCGCAGCTCGTTGAGGTTTTCGGGGGTCAATTCCCCGCGGATGAGGCGCATCAGGTCCGCAGCGCTCATCGGCGGCAGATCATAGCTGCCGGTGTCGCCATCGATGCCGTTAAAGTAGAAGTGTTCTTCAGACATGGTTGAGCCCTCTTCTCATCGACCTGGGACTTGTTTAAGGCTGTAATGTTTCTTTGTCCAATTTGGGCAGGACCAGGTAACCACCCTTGTAGAATCTTCGGGCCAGATTCTAACAGGGTGTTTACAGCGTTCCACTGCCAGTTGTTATCCTGGATGTACTTGCCCAATGCCGCATCGCCATAAAACCGGACTGCGATGGTTTCATACGTCTCACTGCCATCGGTCAGGTACCAGCATGGGAATTCGCCTTTCCAACACTCCGGATAGAGCAAACTGGGGATGTCCTTGCGTAAAACGGCGGCCTGGGTTGGGATCAAAAGCGTTTTACCAGGCAGTAACTTTCGCCGGTACCCAGATTTATCCCGGTTAAAATCCATAAAACCGGGGGTGGATTGATTATTCCCATAAATCCTGGCTGCAATGGCCGAAAAGGTATCCCCTGGCTGGATGGTATACGTACACGGAGGCTTGGCTGTCTCACAACTTCCCCTGGACTGGTATAAAACAGCTTCAGCTTTTGCCGTCGCCTGTTTCATGTCCTCTTCGAGCATAGCTTGAGCCGTCGCCTGGACATCCTGGCTTTGGTCAATTTGGACCCCGGCTGCCTGGGCTGTCGCTTCCAGCAGTTGCTGCGCGGCTTCGGCGACCTGGTTCGCCGTGATTGCCGTCGCTTCGGCCGCTTTGGCTTTCTCATATTCAAGCTGGGCATGCGCGCTGGCCGTCTCGGCGATGATGCGCTGTTCTTCCGCATTCGCCCAGGCGTATTCGGCAGTGACTCGCAGCTCATCTGCATTCGCCCCGGCAACTTCAGCATTGATTTGCTGGGTGTAAGCCATGGCTTCGGCAGCCTGGGCTGTGATCCGCAGCTGTTTCTGGTCTTCCGTAGCATCCATTTGCTGCATCCACAAGTAACCGGCAAAGCCGGCCGCAACAATGGCAAACACCATCAGGATCGCCAGCAGCAGCGCCTGGCGACGCAATTTTGCAGAAACGGAAGCCTGTTCTTCGGCTCGCTGCCTTTGAGTCTCAGCCAGTTTTTGGGCAGAATCAATTTGCTGCTGCTGCAGTTCCTTCCTGGCCATCTCTTCACGGCGTTCATCCAGGCAATTCTCCAGAAAGCTGCGATCGTTCGGCGTCATCGTTTCAGGATGGGCTTTGGCCCAGCCATCAAAATCATCGAGCAAGGTTCCGCGCAACAACAGCTCATTGGGATATTCCTGCTGGGCCCATAAATTGGCCTGAACCTGGCCAATATTGAGATTCTGTTCGTACCAGGCCTTGTTGTCCGCCCGGATCGGGTTAATCAGGCGGTCGTGAGCCAGCTCGTACCAGGTGGTGCCGTGGCGGATCTCGCTGCGCAGCAGGTAGGCATCCTTCAAGCCGCTGACAACCTGTTCCAGACCAGCGATGCCGGGATGGCTAATCTGCACCTGGGCGCGGATGTTATTGCGGGTGATCAGCTCATTCTCAAAAAAGTCGCGCAGGCTGCGCTCGCTGACACCGCTTCCGGCCACAATCCTTGTCAGGCTGCTGGCGTAAAAACGCGCCAGCGCATCATCTACCCCGCCAGGCTCTCCGACCATTGCCTGCGTGATCGCACTATCTCCTGGCTGCAGCTTTTTCTCCCACAGGTCGAAACAAACAAGCTGCACATGAACCGGTTCGATGTACTGGCCAGGCGAAGGCAACGTTCCCCCGGGCTGGTCTCTACCCTTCGCTTCGCTCAGGGCAGGCTCTGGCACGACGCTCAGGATGCTTGCCAGGAGCTCAGCAGCCGTGCGCTCGAAAGTCACCTGCTGCGTTGCGGCAGTCTTGACGACCACGTCGACGGTCTGCCCAATAGTAAACAGGTCGAGGCGGAAACGCGAACGTAGTTGGCCAGGAAGGTTCAGGCGGTAAGGATCCAGGGCGGCCAGGTAGTCTTCGCGCATGGCAAACAGCGCCCACAGGCTCGGGCGCTTCAACAACTTGCCCAGCTTTTCAAAGAATGCGCGCTTCTGGTCGACATCCGCCTGGTCCAGAGTGATGATCTCTTCGAACTGGTCGAAAATCATGAGCGCCGGCTCCTCGCCGAAGGGATAGGAGGCATACTGCCCGTCCGGCGGATCGCCCGGAGCATGGAGGCAGCTCAGCACGCTGGCGGTATACCGGTCGACCCCCTCGACCTGGGCCAGGCTTTCTGGGAAGGCGCGATTCAGGCGTAAGACCGGTAATATCCGAAAGCTGTCTTTTAGCTCCGGGATCAGACCGGCATTGATCAGCGAGGACTTACCTGCTCCCGAAGGCGAGTACATTAAAACCACGCGCTCGGCGTACAGTTGGTCGACCAGGTCTTCCAGCTCTTTCTCACGCCCAAAGAAGGGCTCATCTTCCTGGATGGCACGCGGTCCGACGAAGGGATTCGCTGGCTTGCTGAGTGGCTCAGCCATGGTTTTCCTCCAATTCCTCCTGGGCGCTGCCACGCGCAGCCTCGGTGCGCTCAACCAGCTCGCGCAAGAAATCTTCAACACTGCCCCAATAGAGATTGATGTTGTTCGGCTGGAAGTAGCGCTCCAGGTAATGGCGCGTCCGCCGGAAATCGAGGATCCGGTTTTCATCAGGCGTGATCTGAACGGCGGCATGCACCTTGTCCCGCAGGCGCAGCGAGCCATCCAGGTTGGTGATGATGCGGAACAGGGAGCGGAACGTCCAGTCATCCATCCGGAATCCCAGAAATAACAACGAGGTTTTTACCAGGGCGCCTTTGAGCTTCTTCTCGATTTTTTCATTATTTTTGGTGACGCCGATCAGGTAGTCGAAGAAATCATCTTCCGTCAGCACCAGCGAATCCGGCGAGCTGTAACGGCCATACAGGTGGAATATCCAGGGCTTGTTGGGACTGGGGTCTTCTGCGAACTGGGTTTGCTCGTCTTCAATATAATCATTCCAAGGGCAAACCGCAATCTGGGGTTTGATAGAGGCGTCTAACCGCCTCATCGCCTGCGGAAGGAAATCCAGGTAATGAGCGGAAATATAAATTGGCAGGCGCAAGCGGGCGACGTAATCGAAGGGGGACATGATTTCTACGGAAGATTGCTTTTTCGCCACCGCCTCGGTGACTCGGGCGGTCTCGTTCCAATCCCAGGTCGGTTTTCTTAGCAGGCGGTCTTCGATCAGCTCGGGATAGTATTCGCACATCACCAGGCGGATGGCGTCGGCAAGGTGCCGGTGTAAATAATCTTTGCTCTGCCAGAGCTCCACAAACTGGGCGACGCGGGCAAAATCCTCCCGATCGTACGGCGAGAGCGGATACCTGGACTCCTCCGCCCATTTGAGGGCAATGTCACGGCGCGTCCCGATCAAAGACTCGGTCAATCCGGGGCCAAGGATGGCGGTGCATTTTTCAGAGATGATGGCGTTGATCAGGCTTGGCCACGACTTCGAACTCTTCGGTCCCGCCGCTGGCGCCTGACCAGATGCGCCCATCGCGCATGCGCAGGAAGAGCACCGGCATCCAGTGATCGGGCCGGTCGCGGACCTGGCTGCGGGCAACCGCCATAGCCCGGTCGATTTGCCCGTCATTCATGAGCTGTTCGAAAAACAGCTCCATGAATTGCTCGACGGTCTCTACGCTGATGGCCCCCTGCATCGCCAGGACTGCCGGGACGCCAATTTCAGCTAATTTCGGCCCAATTGCCAGGAACGCATTCTGCAGTCCCGGGGAAGAATACGAATCTGCCTGATCCTTTTCTAGGCCTGTGCCGGCGCTGTGGCAGGATGCCAGCACGACCAGGGTCAGGGCGGGCGCGCGGCGGCAGGTTCTTAATCCGCTCCACGAAGGTAATCCCAGGGATCGGATGAGTCGTGCCATCTGGATTTTCCAGGTAGATGACCGGTCCCGGAGGGTTGGCATCTCGCCGGATAGCCCCGTGGCAGACCAGGTAAAGGATGTCAAAACCTTGGCGTAAACGGTCGATAATGAGGTCCAGGCTGCAGCGATTATCGGCGCCCGCTTTATCGCCCAACGTGCTGATAGGCATGCCTTGCAAGGCTTTGCTGGCCAATTGCACTTCCTGCTCAGCCTGAACTTCTGCCAGGGGAAGGCCGGTTTCGTCCGAATAGTCGCCGATATCACCCGGGCTGGCAACGGCCACCAGGGTGCGCACCAGCCCTTTTGAACGGCGCTGCGGCTGGTTCCAGGTGGTGCTGCGTAAAAAACGCGAGAAGAACACGTTTTCATCGGCCAGCAGCCAGGCGTTATCCTGCGGGTTCCGTAAGGTCTCCCAATGCAGTTCGTGCAGCTCAGGTGCAGTGCGGTGGATGAACAGGCGCAAGCGCAGAGGCACTCTACGCTCCCCAGCAATCCGGCATGCCGTATCAAAATCGCTGCCGGATATTTTCATCTTGAAAAACCCTGTCCGTCAATACCTGGCCGTACTTTTCGGGGTCGAGCAAGTAGCTGTTTAGCTCCTGGGCGTCGTAGGTAAACCTTCCGATCTCGAGCAGGCTCTGCGTCGCATCCATCGGATCGTCGTAACGCAGCTCGACATGGTAACTGAACTGGTCCTGCCGGAAGAAACCCATCTCAAAATCTATGAAATCTTCCATACGCTTTAGTCCTTCTTTGCCGCAACCCCTGGCTTGACAAAAGTTACCTTACTCTCGGCTCATCCACAACTGGCAGGGTTGTGTTCGCTTGAAACCATTATATAGAAATCTATTTCGAAAAGCAATAAGAGGACACGTTAAAGCTCTAAAAAATATCAATTGACATACCTGTCTATTTTATATACAATAGGATAGACAAGTTTGTCTTTTCTTCCCATCATCACCAACCTTGCCCTGAGCGTGCCACTGGGGTGGCGAGGTCGAAGGGCTTGCCCGTCCACTCTAGGACCACCGCATGCTGAAAAACGAGCTGGCCGAAACCTACTCTCTCGACGGAACCTGGGACTTCTCCCTGGGCGAAAACGCTCCCTGGGGAACGATCCAGGTGCCCGGCTGCTGGGAGGCGCAGGGTTTTGACATGCTCAGCGACGGCCCGGCGACTTACCGTAAAGACTTTACGATCCCCGGTTCCTGGCGCGGCCGGCAGGTCCAGCTCGAGTTCGACGCTGCCAGCTATGCCTGCACAGTCTTTTTGAATGGAATCCAGGTGGGCGAGCACCACGGCCTGTGGACGCCGTTCGCCTGCGAGGTGACGTCTGCGGCTCGCTTTGCTGAAAGCAACCGGCTGGAAGTGATCGTCTACAAACCCGGTTCCTACGGAGACTCTCACGCCCGCTACCCCATGCGTTCCAGCCTGGCCGGCTTCATTCCCGACATCGCCACTACCTTCGGTGGCTTGTGGCAGTCTGTCCGCCTGCGGGCGCTGAACGCCGGCCTGGAAAATATGCGCGTGGTTCCCAGTTATTTTGGGGAAACCCTGCACATCCAGTGCCAGGGTCGCCTTTTTCCCTATCAAAATCCCCCGCAACCGAGCCAGCCAGCCTGGACTGTTGAGGTTTCCTTAGGCGACCAGATCGTCTGCACCCACAGCCAGCTCATCGAAGGGCAAGCCGGCCCGCCAGCCACCATCCCCCCGCTGGACGTCACTCTCCCTGTGCCCGAGGTCCAGGCCTGGAGCCCAAGCACTCCGGTCCTCTACACCGTCCGGATCAGCCTGCTCGACCAGGAGCAGCCGCTCGCCAGCGCCAGCCTGAAAACCGGCTTCCGCCAGCTTTCCGCCGATGGCAGCCAGCTCCTGTTAAACGGTAAGCCCTTCATGGTGCGCGGCATCCTCTCCTGGGGCTGGGAACCCGAGCGTATCGCCCCGTCTTACACACCCGAGCAGGCGTGGGCAGAAATTCGCCGGGTGCGCGCGCTAGGCTTCAACCTGGTCAAGCTCTGCCTGCTGGTGCCATCCCCCGCTTACTTCGAGGTCGCCGATGAGGAAGGCATGCTGCTTTGGGAAGAGCTGCCGATGTGGCTGCCCGAGGTCAACGACGATCTGCGCCAGCAAGCCCCGATCGAATACCGAGAGATCGCCAACCTGCTCCAGCACCACCCATCGGTTGCCCTATACAGCCTGGGATGCGAGCTCAGCCAGTCCGTTGACAGCTCCCTGCTGTCGAATCTCGACCAGGCCGTGCGCAGCCAGGTCTCCGATGTATTGGTCTGCGATAACAGCGGCTCCGGCGAATCCTACGGCGGCCTGGATTTCGACTTCGCTGACTATACCGACTACCACCCTTATTACGATATCCACTATTTCGAGCCCCTGCTGGACAACTGGCGCCGCGACTGGCAGAAGGCGCGCCCCTGGATCTTCGGCGAGTTCTGCGATTCGGACACCTTCCGCCATCCTCAGACGATCATCGACGCTCACGGTGGTCAGCGCCCCTGGTGGTTGACCGCCCAAAACCCGGTGACGGCCTGGCGGGGAGAATCCAAAGCCATGCTCGCAGCCCAGGAGCGCCTGGCCAGGGCAAACCTGCCCTTCTCCGTCCAGGAGCTCCAGCGTATCTCCTATGCGCAATCGCAGATCACCCGCAAGTATACGCTGGAAAGCCTGCGCAAGCGCCGCGGCATCGGTGGTTATGTAGTCACCGGTCTGCGGGATACCCCGATCTCCACCTCTGGCATCTGGGACGACTTTGCCATGCCCAAGTGGTCGGCTGAGGAATTCCTGCAGGTCAATGGAGAAACCGTGCTTAGCCTGGAAATAGGCCGCCGCAGGCAGTGGCGCTTCGGCGGGGACCGCCCCGACCGCCTGGATACCCACAATTTCTGGTCGGGTGATCAAGCCGCCTGGTATATTACCGCCCACACCACTGCAGATGGTGGGTGTGCAATAACCAATTTGTTGTGGCAGCTTGTCGATGAGCTGGGCATGGTGCTGGCAGCCGGGACAATCCGCGGGCAGCGGTCCATCCCGGCAGGGCAGCCAACCGACCTGGGTGCCATCAATTGCCGTCTGCCCGAGGTCCGTGGATCGGCGCGCTCGCTGCACCTGCAGGTGACGCTGGAGACGGGCGGACAGGAAATTCAAAACCGGTGGCCTGTCTGGGTCTATGCCCCTTTAGAAGCTCCCGCCCGTGAGGTAGGGATCTACGACCCCATGCGCTTGCTAGACGAGGCGGCTACAAACCAGTCGCATCCTGGTTTCCAATCGCCAAGCGACTGGCTGGGAAGCGCCCGGCGAGTCGAGCCAGGCCAGTTCTCAGAGACTTCGCTCCTGTTGCTCGCTGGCTGGCACCCGCAGGTCCTGGACTACCTGAAGGCTGGCGGCCGCGCCCTCTACCTGCAGCAGGGGAACGGCCCACTACCTGTTAAACGCTGCCCCTTCTGGCGGGAAGCCGTCAAGCTGTTCTACCCGCATCCCACCTGGCAGTGCTTCCCCCACCAGGGCTTTACCGACATGCAGTTCTTCGGGATCGCCAGCGACTGCGCCATCCAGACCGACCAGCTCGAGGCAGCCTTACCGGGCATTTCGGAAATCCAGCCCGTGCTGCGCCGCCTGGACGCCAGGGAATTCCTGGTTAGCGACTACATCCTCGAAGCCCGCATCGGCAAGGGCCGCCTTTTAATCTGCACGCTGCGCCTGCAAGGTGGGGCAGGTTACCAGCCGTTTGGCTGGCAGCGTAACGTCGCCGGCGCCGCCCTGCTACGAGCCATGATGGGGAGTCTGCTCCCATGACCACCCAGCGACCCGGTAACAACGGCGCCGCACAGTCCTTAGGTGCACGCCCCCCATTGTACCTGCGTATCCACTCGGACCTGCACGAACGCATCGAATCCGGCGAGTGGAGCTACGGGGCAATGCTGCCTTCCGAATTCGAGCTCAGCGAGATCTACCACATCTCGCGCGGCACGATCCGCCAGGTGCTTGCCGAGCTGGAAAAGGAAGGCCTGGTGCGGCGCGAGCGCGGCCGTGGCACGCTGATCACCTATTCGAAATTGAAACGCCAGCCAAGCAGGGCGCACGTCCACAGCATCGCCTTCATCGTCCCCTACGTGCGCGATTCCTTCGTCTCATCCATCCTCCTGGGGTTGGAACGCGAAGCCCGCCTGAACAAGGCCGCGGTGGTCTTCAGCCACTGCGAAAATGACCCTCAGAAACAGGAGCTTGCCCTGCGCACCGCCCTCGAGCAGCAGGTTTCCGGGATCGCCCTCTACCCGGTGGATTCCGACACCGCCAGCCCTGCCCTGGTCGAGCTACTGCAACGCAAGTACCCGCTGGTTCTGGTCGACCGCTACATCCGCGGCCTCGACACCGATTACGTCACCAGCGATAATTTCAGCGGCGGGCTGATTGCCACCCAGCACCTGATCCGCCTGGGTCACGGCAGAATCGCCTTTTTGAACTGGACCGAAAGCGCTACCAGCATCCACCATCGCAAGGCGGGGTACCGCCAAGCGCTCCAGGAAGCGCGCCTCGAGCTAAGCGAAGGCTTGGAGTGGGAAGTCTCCGGCTACCCGGAGGTTGACCACCAGGCCCTCGAGCAGCGCCTTTCGCAGCCGGAGCGTCCCACGGCAATCTTCGCTGCCAACGATCAACTCGCTATTGCCATCCAACGGGCTGCCCGGTCAATCGGCCTGGTCATTCCGGATGAGCTGGCCCTGGTGGGCTTCGACAACCTGGATTTGTCAGCCCACCTGGATATCCCCCTGACGACCGTCGCCCAACCGGCGTTCGAGATCGGGCGCACCGCCTGGGAAGTCCTGCATTTCAAGCTGGATTCTGAAGCGGGGCTGACCCAAAAACGCCTGCTGCCCGTGCAACTCATCGTGCGCCGCTCGTGTGGGGCGATTGAATGACTGAAAGGAGGTGAAACTCAGGAAAAACATACCTTACACCCGCATTGTCGTCCGTATAACCGTTCATAAACACACATTCTATTGGAGGAAGTAAGATGAAAACTCGTGTAACTTTTTGGAACATCCTCAGCCTGCTCCTGCTGGCCAGCCTGTTCCTGTCCGCCTGCGGCGGCGCTGAAGCCACCACCCCTGCGGTGGAAGAAGTCGTGGAAGAAGTCGCCGAAGCCACCGAACCACCGGCTCCGACCGAGGAGGTCACCGAAGCCCCAGAACCCACGGCAACCCCCGAGCCTGAACCGGTTGCCACCGAAGACCCAATGGCAGCCTGCCCGGATGGCCCGGTGACCGTAGGTGTGCATGATTGGTCTTCGGCTGACCGCCAGGAATACTGGGACCAGGTCATCAACGCCTTCAACGAGGCCAATCCCTGCATCGTAGCCGAGACCGTCAAGCTGCCCGAAGATCGGGCCGTGCGCTTGCAAGAAATTTCTGCCGGCACCGCACCCTGCCTGGTAGGCTTCGACTCCTCGGACCTGCCGCGCGTCTACCTGATGGGCGCCTTGATGGACCTGACGCCCTTAATGGATGCCGACGCCTTCAAACCGCTGGATGAGTTCTACGAATCGGTTTACAACACCGGCATCGTCGACGGCAAGCCCGTCGCTATCGCCAAGGACTACAGCACCAGCACCTTCTACGTCAACACCGATCTGCTGGAAAAAGCCGGTATCGAAGTCCCGGTCGAAGGTTGGACCTACGACGATTACCTGATGTACGCCCAGCAGCTGACGATTGACGAAAACGGCAACAACGCCACCAGCCCTGACTTCGACGTGACCAAGGTCGCCCAATGGGGCGGCGCCCTGCCATACTGGGGCGGCACCACCGGTTGGTGGCGCGGCTTCCAGAGTGCGCTCTACTCCTTCGGCACCAAGACCATCAGCGATGACGGCACCACTACCACCGGCTACATCAACAGCGAAAAGGCCGTACAGACCTGGACCTGGTTCCGCGACTTCATCCACACAGCGAAAGCCGCTCCTGGCGCCTCCTACATGGCTGCCATTGAGCAGGGTTTCTCCGACCTCTTCAGCGCGGGCAAGCTGGCGATCGCCGGCGCTTACTGGGGTCCCTGGTTCCAGGACACCTTCAACCAGGCTGAGGGCCTGAAGTGGACCGTCGTGCCGCTGCCCACGGGCGAGAAGCACGAAGGCGCCATCATGTGGATGGGTTGGGGCATCAACTCCAACTGCAAGACCCCCGACCAGGCGTGGCAGCTCCTGAAGTGGCTCACCACCGATCCTGGGCAGCTCGTTTTCGCTCAGAAAGCCCTCACCGGCGACATGAGCGTTGCCGCAGAGCTGCAGAAGTCGGACGATCCGTACTGGGGCGCCTTCCTTGCCGAGGTTCCTTTCCAAGGCCGCCTGGACGACATGACCACCCCCTTCTACACCACCTGCGTGGATATTCCCGCCAGCGAGCTGATGGGCAAGATCTTCGCGGATGAGGGCATCAACCTGGACATCCAGGCAGAGCTGGATAAGCTGGCTGCTGCAGCCGACCAGTGCCTGGCTGAATCCGTAATTGAGTAGCCTTTCAGAACGTAAGTAACATTGTGCCTGCCGTTCCTGTAGGAACGGCAGGCACAAATTGAATTTTTAGGAGGCCTGCATGAGCGAACCAGCCAAGCGCAAGCGCAAATTAACTAAACTAGAACGCCGGGAAGCCCTGGAATTTTATTTATTCATCTCTCCGTGGTTGGTCGGCCTCCTGGTTTTCCTGCTCTATCCAATTCTGAGCTCGTTTTATTATTCGTTCACGCGCTATGAAATCGGCGGAAAACCGCACTGGATCGGCCTGGGAAATTATACCGACATGTTCGCTGACCCGCGCTACCTGAATTCGATCGTGGTCACGTTCAAGTTTGCGATCATCAGCGTTCTGGGCGTGACGTTGCTTGCACTGGCGCTGGCTTTGATCCTCTCCCAGGCTTTAAAAGGGATTAATTTCTTCCGTACGGCGTATTTCATGCCCAGCGTCATGCCCATGGTGGCGGTCTCGCTGACCTGGTTTTACATCCTGCGTCCCGATACTGGCCCCCTGGCAGGAGTGCTTGCAGCCATGGGAATCGAAGGCCCACGCTGGCTGGGTGAAGCGCGCTGGGCGCTGCCGGCACTGATGGGGATCAATATCTGGATCAGCTTTGGGGGGCAAATGGTGATCTTCCTGGCCGGGATTAAGGGCATCCCGCGCGAGCTTTACGAGGTGGCTGAGATCGACGGTGCAGGCTACTGGGCAAAACTGAGAAGCGTCACCCTGCCCCTGCTGACGCCGACGATTTTCCTCAACCTGGTGCTGGGCACCATCGGCGCCATGCAAATTTTTGATATCCCTTACGTGATGACGGAAGGGGGGCCCGGTGATGCCACCCGCACCTACATGGTGCATCTTTACAACAAGGGCTGGGTCCAGCTCCAGATGGGCTCGGCTTCCGCCATGGGCTGGATCCTGTTCCTGATCATCATGGTAATCACCCTGCTGGTCGTGCGTTCCAGCCAAGCCTGGGTTTTTTATGAAGGAGAGCGCGCATGAAGAAATTCGACATCAAATCCTTCACCTCATCCAAGTCGCGGATGAGCAACCTGGGCAAGGTCTTCAGCTATGCCTTCCTGGCCTTCGTTGCCATTATCATGATCCTGCCGCTGTTGTGGCTGATCAACGGCAGCTTCCAGCCCCCCTGGCAGATCAACGCCGATCCGGTCATCTGGATCCCGCGCGAGTGGGAGTTCGTGCGCGCCGGCGATTCACCGCGCCGCCTGCTGCTGTGGGAAATGAGTAAAGAACCTGTCCTGAGCGAAGCGAAGGGCCCTGAAGGCAAGGAAAAAGAATCCGTGATCCAGATCGGCTCGCGGCGTTACACGACCGTGATCGATCCGGCCAACATAAAAGCTCTCGAATTGGTGCCCAGGGAACAGCTTGGTGAGGCCGTCCCGACGGAGGTCAATGGCGTGATGCTTAACCTGCGCCAGTGGGCTTCACCGGAGGGCGCAAAGAACGTAGTGGCCCTGGTAAAAGACCCGCAAAATGAAAACAACTTGATCGTCCTGGAAGTGAAAGAGGGTGAAAAGATATTTGAGGTCTACCCGCTCGACCTGGCAAACAAGGGCAAGCAAGAAAAAATGACGGTCGCCGGCTACGAGTTCACCGTGCGGAATTACGAGGACGGCAGGCAGTTCATCATCACGGGTCCCGAATCCGAGCTGTGGGTGGTCGGCTCGCCTGAGATTGCCCAGAAAGCCCAGGTCATCCAATCCGACCGGTTGGGGAAAAAGGAGCTGATCGATGTCGGCAGCACCGAGATTCCCGTTTATACAGTTGAAGGCATGCCGGAAGGTGAAAAATATGTCAGCATCGCCCAGGAAAACTGGCAGCCGCTGCTGCCGCAAAGCCTGCTGGCCGAAAAGGCCTTCGTCACCACCGAAGCCAACCTCTCCGAGGAGTCTGAAATTCAACAGTTCAATGGTTTGAACATGACCGTTCGCCAGTACACGCCTCCCGAGGGTGGAGAACCAGTGGAGGTAGCCATCCTCACCCCCGGCTCCAGCCAGATTTTAGTGCTGCCGACCGAACTGATGGATCAGATTTACGCCGCCCCGATCAGTGAGTTGATCGAGCCCGGCAGTGTCAACATGGGCACCCTGACCTACCGCGTGCAGGAAGATTATGAAAAGGATGGTGAAGTTATCCCCTCGGCTTTCGTTGGTGAAATCCAGGACCTTTCGATTATTGTTCCCCAAGAGGAAGTCAACGCTGCCTCCGACGTTGATCCGGACAGCCTGGAAAGGGACCTGCGCGTTAAATTAAACCTCAACGGGTACCTGCGAGTCCTGACCCTGAAGCTCTCGGGGACGCCGTTCTGGCGGTTCTTCGCCAACTCGGGCTACGTCGTCCTGATGAACATGCTGGGGCACTTCTTCTCCTGTGTGCTGGTCGCCTACGGCTTTGCGCGGCTGCGCGCCCCCGGCAAGAACATCCTCTTCGTGGCCCTCCTGGCAACGATGATGGTGCCGGCGGTGATATTCGTGCTGCCCACCTACCTGATCTTCCGCGATCTTGGGATGCTGGGCACGATGGTGCCCCTATGGATCCGCTCCTTCTTCGGAAACGCCTTCTTGATCTTCGTCCTACGCCAGTTTTTCATGACCCTGCCCTATGATCTGGACGAAGCTGCCATCCTGGATGGGGCGAACCGCTGGCAGATCCTCTGGCGCATCATCGTCCCCCTGAGCAAGCCCGCCCTGGCCATGGTCGGCATCTTCACCTTCTGGTGGTATTGGAACAGCTTCCTCGATCCGCTGATCTACATCACCACCCAGAAATACTACACGGTGACCCTGGCCATGAACAGCTTCAACCAGCAGTACGCCCGCGCCGCCGGCTATTACGATCGCATCCTGGCGGGCTCAGTGCTGGCGCTGATGCCGATGGTGTTGTTATTCCTGTTCGCCCAGCGCTATTTCATCGAAGGCATCCAGATGCAGGGCTTGAAGCGTTGATCCAGGATTGAATTGGGAAGACAACGGGATGCTGAGGTGACCACGACCAGGAAGAACCATTCGGCAGAAAACACCGTCCCTGGCGCCTGGTCGATCACGGAGACTCATTTCGATCCTGCCCTGGGGAAAGCCTACGAGGGCGTGTTCACGTTGGGCAGCGGCCTGCTGCACGTGCGCGGCTCATTGGAGGAGCACCTCTTCGAAGCGCCCCAGAACCTCGATTACACCCGGCGCCCGGCCAACGTGACCGCCGAAAAATTCGTCGATACCAAGGCAAAATGGGGCGCTTACAACCCGGGCGTGCGCGGCCTGCATCCCTTGCTCAACCGCGGCATCGTCAATCTGCCCTTTTTCCTGGGGTTGGCGCCGTACGTTGGCGAGGAAAAACTCGACATGGAAGCCAGCCAGGTGCTGGATTACTCCCGGACCTTGCATCTGAGGACTGCCGTTTTAGAGCGCCGCCTGGCCTGGCAGACGCGCCACGGCCCGCGCCTGCAGGTCGCCTTCGAACGTTTCATCAGTGCAGCCCGTCCGGCCCTGTGCGTGCAGAGGCTGCACCTCGCCAGCGACCGGCCGGTGCACCTGCGCCTCGTTTTTGGGATCGACGGCGACGTGCGCACCTTTGGCTACGATATGTTCTCGGAGCTGTCCCTGGCGCCACAACCACTGACTGGCATTACCTGCGCCCTGAAAACCAATACCGGCGACCAGGTCTGGATGCTCTCGCGAGTTTCGGGCAGCCTGGATTGGGTGTACTCGCAGGATTCACGGGCCGCCTGGCGAACTGCAGAAATTGACCTGCAGCCCGCTGTGAACCTGGTGGTCGAGAAACGCACCGCCGTCACCTCCAGCTTCGACCTGGCATGTGCACACCCCCAGCGGGCTTCTGGATGGCCTCAGCCAGCTCAGCTACGACGACCTGCTGCAGGAACACGCCCAGGTCTGGCAGAAACGATGGGAGAAGGCCGACGTGGTCATCGAAGGCGACCCTATCTCCCAGCTAGCGATCCGGGCTTCGCTCTTCCACCTGATGCGCGCCCACCCGGACGACGGCCGCCTGGCCATCGATCCCAAGGCATATGCCGGCGACGCCTACCGTGGCTGTTACTTTTGGGACACCGAGATGTACCTGCTGCCGTTCTTCCTCTACACAGAGCCGGGCAGGGCGCGCAGGCTTTTGGAATACCGCTTGAACTCCCTGCCAGGCGCCATGCAGAATGCAGTCAACACGGGATACCTCGGGGCGCGCTACGCCTGGGAAGCTGACGTCGACGGCACGGAGACCTGTCCCAACTGGCAGTACCGCGACCACGAGGTGCATGTCACCGCCGACGTGGCTTACGCCCTGGCGCATTACGCCGCACTCGATTTGGAACCGGATTTCCTGGCGAAAGACGCCGCGAATGTAATTCGCGAGACGGCGCGCTACTGGCTGGACCGCGTCGACTGGCGGCCCGGCGACGATTACCCCAGCCTGCTGGGCGTGATGGGTCCCGACGAGTACACGCCGATTTCGAGCAACAACAGCTACACCAACCGCCTCGCTGCCTTCAACCTGGCCCTGGCAGCCGGTCTCGCTGCGGAAATCGGCCTCAGCCCGGAAGAGCTCCACCGCTGTGCCGACGTCGCTGCCAGGCTGCCCATCCTCAGATCGAAAGACGGCAGCCTGGTGCTGCAGTGCGAGGAGTTCGAGCGCCTCGCCGAGCCCGCCTTCGAGCGCTTCTGGCTCGATCGCTCGCGTTCTTACGCTGCCCAGGTCGCCCAGGAGTGGCTCTACCGCAGCAAATGCCTGAAGCAGGCCGACGTCTTGATGCTGATGCTGCTCTTCCCGGACGAGTTCAGCGACCAGGAAGTCCGCCTCGCCTGGGATTATTATCTGCCCTACACCACCCACGATTCGTCGCTGTCGGCAGGAGCGCACGCCATCATCGCCTGCCGGTTGGGCCTGCTCGACAAGGCCTGGGAGTTCTGGGAAAAGAGCTCGTTGAACGATCTGGACCTTGCAAGCGGCGGCGCGGCCGAGGGCGTGCACATCGCCGGCGCCGGCATTAACTGGCAGATGGTTGTCTTTGGCTTCGCCGGGATGAAGACTGCCCTGGCATCCCCCCATTTCAGCCTGGCGCCGCGCCTTCCCGAAAGGCTGGACGCGCCTGGCTTTTCCCATCAACTGGAAAGGCCAGGACTTGTATGTCGAGATCACCCACGAGCGCATCCGCCTCAACAACCGCAGCGCCCAGGAGCTGCATGCCAGGGTTTACGACCAGCCCTTCCGTATTCCTGGGGGAGCTGTATCCGAATTTTACCCAATTCGATAAGGAGAAGACATTGATTAAGCCCAGCGACTCGCTGTACATCGAGAAGGACACGAAGTTCCAGCCCGGCGTGTATTACGTGCCGAACGGCATCATCATCGATGAGGACGGGGTGACCCTCGACGGCAACGGCGCCGTCCTCGTCGGCAAGGACCGCAACGGCAAGGGGGTGTCGCTCCACAACCGGACGAATGTCACGATTAAGAACCTGCGCGTCCAGAACTACCAGCACGGCATTTACGCCGTGAACTGCCGGGGACTGACGGTGCAGGACTGCGCCATCACCGCCACCGCCGAGGAACCCGCCAACTCGCTCTTCCTGGACATCTGGCTGCCGTTCGAGAAAGCCTACGGAGGCGGCATCCTGCTCGCCAGGTGCGAAGACAGCACCCTCCAGGGCAACGACCTGCAGCACCAGATGAACGGCTTTCTAAGCTACGATTGCCGGCGCCTGGTGGTGCGCAGGAACAACGCCAGCTACTGCAGCGGCTGGGGCTTTCACCTGTACGCCACCAGCGACAGCCTGTACGAGGATAACTGCGCCGACTACTGCTGCCGCTGGGAGCCGCGCGGCGGTCGCAGCGGGCATATGGGCGCGGATGCTGCCGGCTTCCTCATCATCTACAACTCCTGCCGCAACACCTTCCGCCGCAACCTGGCGCGCCTGGGCGGCGATGGCTTTTTCCTGGCCGGTCTCTCCCCGGATTACGAGGCGGTGCCTTGCAACGACAACCTCTTCGAGGAGAACGACGGCTCGTGGAGCCCAAACATCGCCTTCGAAGCCACCTTCAGCGCCCGCAACATCTACCGCAACAATTACGCCAACCACTGCAATTATGGCTTCTGGCTGGGCTTCTCGCGCGATGGCGTACTCGAAGGCAACCAGATGGTGGACAACGCCCGCGCCGGGATTGCCGTCGAAAACGGCGTCCACTTCCAGGTCCTGCGCAACCACTTCCAGGACAGCGACCACGGCATCCTCCTGTGGTCGAAGCACATCCCCGGCTTCCTGGATGCCGTCCCGGAGAACACCACCTCCAGCGATTGGCGCATCGAGAACAATACCTTCATCCATAACAACAAGGCCGTACGCATCGCTGCCAACCAGGACCACGGGGTGCGCCCGTACAAGGTTCCCGAGGGTGAAGACCCACAAACCTGGCGGCTGCCGGTGGACCACAACCTTACAGACAACCGCTTCAAGGATAACCGCCTCGGGATCGAGGCCCTGCATACCCTGCGCACGGTTCAAGAACACAACCGCTTCGAAGGCAGCCTGGAAGCGGATCATAAAATGATCTGACCGGAATCAAAAGGAGTCGCCCATGTACATCGGCAATTCATCCCTGGCAAGCCTGGCTTATCTCAAGGAAAACGTGCGCCGCGAGCGCATATCATCTTACGACCGCAAGGGAGGCAACCGCGACTGGTGGGAGCTGGCGCCCGGCGAAACGGCCGTCATCGCCGGCATCCAGGGCGCGGGCTGCGTCCGCCACCTGTGGATGACCATGTGGTGTCCTGACGAGGCCTATGCCCGGAAAATCGTCTTGCGCGCCTGGTGGGACGGCGAGCCAGACCCGAGCATCGAATGCCCGGTGGGCGATTTCTTCGGCATCGGTCACGGCATTGTCAAGAACTTCTGGAGCCTGCCGCTGCAGATGAGCCCGCAGGACGGCCGGGGCTTCAATTGCTGGTTTCCGATGCCCTTTGCCAGCGGGGCGCGCTTCGAAGTCTGCAACGAGAGCAGCGCCTTCACCAACCTGTATTTCTACATCGATTACGAGCGCTACGAGCAGCTCGAAGCCGGTCTGGGTCGCTTCCACGCCCAATGGCGGCGCGAAAATCCCACCGGCGGCTTCGGCGATCCCACCCGCCGCTTTGCAGACGACCACGAGCACATGGTCGAGGTCTGGGCAATCCCTAACCTGGACGCCGCCGGCAATTACGTGATCCTGGAAGCCGAAGGCAGGGGCCACTACGTGGGCTGCCACCTGGACATCGACTGCTTCGCCCGCAGCCAGCAGGACTGGTACGGCGAGGGCGACGACATGATCCTCATCGACGGTGAGGCGTTACCGCGCCTCTACGGCACCGGCACCGAGGACTATTTCAACACTGCCTTCGGTCCCAGCCAGGAGTTCAACGCTCCTTACCAGGGGATCACGGTCAACTCCGGCGATGCTGAATGGCCCTGGCGCGGCAAAAACTCCGTCTATCGTTACCACATCGAGGACCCGATCTACTTCGAGAAATCGATCAAGGTCACCATCGAGCACGGCGAAGCCAACGTTCTCAGCCACGACTACGCTTCGACCGCCTACTGGTACCAGAGCGAGCCGCACAAGCCCTTCCCACCCTTCCTGCCCGTGGCAGAACGCCTGCCCAGGCCCTTACGGACGGTGTCCGCTGAACCGGGGCAGGCCAATGGCTGAACCGCTCGAAATCCAGGTTCCTTACGATGAAATCCTGGAACGCCAGGAGCGCATTGCCAAAACGAAGCGCTTCGAGAAGCCCGACCGGGTCGCCGTGATCCCGGCCATCAACTTCCGCACGCTGCTGCCCAGGATCGGGGTGCGCTTCAAGGACTATTACGCCGATCCCGAGGTGATGCTGCGCTCGCAGATACTCGGCCAGAAATGGCTGATGGAGCACGTCAAGACCGACGCCCACGCCATCCACGGCGCCTGGACCGGCGGCTGGACAGACTTCCAGAACACCACCGAGGCCTCCGCCTTTGGCGTGGAGGTTGACTTCCCGGATGACGACATCCCCGTCGCCAACGAGCGCGGCTGGGTCAGGACCGATGCCGACCTGCGCAGGCTGGAGGGGATCGATTTCGTCCGCAGCGGTCTCAACCAGCGCCAGGTTGATTACCGCCGGGCGATGATGCAGGTCGCCGAGAAGTACCCGGTGCGCTTCCAGGGTGGTCCGGTCTTCTACCCGGGCGCCAATCCTGCACTCACCCACACCTCGAACGGACCGTTCACCAACGCCTCGCACCTGATGGGCTCGGTGGAAATCTTCACCGCGATCCTCGAGCGCCCCGATTTCGTGCGCCAGCTCTTCGAGATCATCACCGCCAAAATCCTTGATTGGCTGGATTTCTGCTGGCAGGAGGAAAAAATCCCCGGCCGCGACCTGGCCTGGACCGACGACCTCTCTGCCTACCTGTCGGCGAAGACCTGGCGAGAGCTGGTGCTGCCCTACAACCTCAAGCTGCGCCAGCAGTTTGAATGGGCAAGCCTGCACATGTGCGGGCAGACCAGCCACCTGTTGGAAATCTTTGCCGACGAGCTCAAGATCAACGAATTCCAGGGGTTTGGCTGGAACGTCGACCTGGAAAAGCTTAAGCGGGTGATGGGCGGCCGCGTGGTCCTCCTGGGCAACGTCAACCCCCTGACCATCGCCCGCGGCACCCCGCAGCAGGTCAAGGCAGAAACCCGCCGCGTGATCGAAACGCTGGCGCCCTGCGGGGGATTGATCATCCAGGACGGCAACAACATCGCCCCGGAATCCCCGCTCGAAAATATCAACGCTATGATGGAAGCCGCAGTCGAATATGGAAGATACACCTGATCGCCAACCTGCACTGAGCGCGCCGCTAGGCGGCGAAGCCGAAAGGGCAGAACTTCAGATTACGATCGTAAGCCACACGCACTGGGACCGCGCCTGGTATGTGACCTTCCAGGAGTTCCGGGCGCGCCTGGTGCGCCTGGTCGACCGCCTGTTGAGATTGTTAAACGACAACCCGCAGTACCGCGTGTTCATGCTCGATGGGCAGATGGCGGTCCTCGAAGACTACCTGGAAGTCCGCCCGCAGCGCCAGCCGGAGCTCGAGAGGCTCTGCCGGGAGGGCAGGCTCAAGGTTGGACCCTGGTACGTCCTGGCGGACGAGTTCCTGGTCAGCCCGGAAGCCCTGATCCGCAACCTGCAGCTCGGACACGAGATCGGCAAAAGCTACGGCGGGGTCAGCAAAATTGGCTACGTGCCCGACGGCTTCGGGCACATCGCCCAGCTCCCGCAGATCCTGCGCGGCTTCGGGATCGATAGCGCCTTTTTCTGGCGCGGGCTGGGAGAAGAGGGCGAGCGCCTGGGCACCGAGTTCACCTGGAAAGCGCCCGACGGCTCCGCCGTGACCGCGATCTGGATGCCGTATGGCTACCACAACATCTCGAACCTGGGCTACGCCATCCACTGGGGCGACACCTCGCAGATGCGCTTCGACACCGAGCTGGCGCTGGAGCAGATCCAGAAAGCCATCGACCTGCTGCAGCCGTGGGCGAAAACGAATGCCATTCTGCTGATGAACGGCATCGACCACGAAGAAGCCGAACCGCGCCTGCCGGAAATCGTCGACCTGGCAAACCAGCAGCTTCGGGCCACACAACTTCAGCCACGGGACGCTGGAAGAACACCTCGCCAGGGTGCGCCTCGGCCAGCCCTGCCTGGAAGAGTTCCAGGGCGAGTTCCGCTGGGGCAAGTATTCGGAAATCCTCCAGGGGGTTTATGCCACGCGCATCCATTTGAAGCAGCACAACCAGCGCATCGAAACCCTTTTCGAGCGCTACGCCGAGCCGCTGGCTGCCGCGGCCTGGCTGAGCGGTGCCGAGGTGCCCGAGGGAGCACAGGACCTGCTGTGGACCGGTTGGCGCTGGCTGCTCAAAAACCACCCCCACGATGACATTTACGGCAGCGGGATCGACGCCGTCCACGAGGAAATGCTCTACCGCTTCGACCAGGCGGAGCAGATCGGCAAAATCCTGGTGCGCGACAGCCTGCGCCAGCTCGCCTCCAGGATCAACTTCTCCAGCCAACCGGGCATGCCCGTGCTGGTCTGGAATCCGCTGGGCTGGGAACGCCAGGAAATGGTCGTGGGTGAAATCGATTTCGAGTTCGACGACCCACGCGTCGGGAATTTCAGAGTGGTCGATGCCGCCGGCAACCCAATCCCCTGCCAGGTCCTGCAGGATGAAGAAGTTTTCTGGATGGAAACCCTGAAGGCCAACCGCAAGCGCAGGCTGCGCGTGGCTTTCCCGGTGGAGGTCCCCGCCTGCGGCTACACCACGCGTCTTCGTCCAGCAGGCCGCACGCAGGGCTGCGGAGCCTTCCACCAGGGACGACGACTGGAAAATAACAGCCAGCAGCGCTGAAAACCGCTTCCTGGCATTTCGAGATCGCCCCCGAGGCGGGATAGACCTGGTAGACAGGCTCAGTCGAGCGGCGCCGATATCCCGGCCTGGGGCACTTGGAAGATGTCGAGGACGCCGGCGACGAGTATTCATTCTGCCCGTTCCCGGAAAGCATCCCCATAACCACCCGCGGCCTCCCCGCAGCCGTGCGCCTGGCCGTGCAAGGTCCCAACCTGGTGACGTTTGAAATCCAGCGCCAGCTCGATCTGCCCGAGGGGTTGAGCGCCGATCGCCAGCGCCGCTCCGAGCAGGTCGTCCAAATCCCCATCCTGACAAGGGTGACCCTCTACCGCGACCAGCCGGGCTTATTCATCGAGACCGAGGTGGACAACCGGGCGCGCGATCACAAGCTGAGCGCCTGCTTCCCCACGGACCTGAACCCGGAGCAGGCCTCTGTCGACCAGCCCTTCATGGTCATGCCCCGGCCCATCGACCTGCCCGCCTCGACAGGCTGGGTGGAGGACCCCACCCCCCTGATGCACCAGCGCTCCTTCAGCGACCTCAGCCAGGGCGGGCGCGGGCTGGCGATCTTCAACCGCGGCCTGCCGGCCGTGGAGGTCGCCCGTACAGCCGGCGGCACGAAGCTGGCGCTGACGCTGCTGCGCTGCGTGGGCTGGCTCAGTCGTGACGATCTCTGGAACCGGCGTGTGGCCGCCGGGCCGCTCGTGCCAACCCCGGGCGCTCAATGCCAGGGGCGTTACACCTTCGAATATGCTATCTTCCCGCACAGCGGAGACTGGCGCGACATCTACGCCTGGGCTTACAACTACACGGCGCCCCTGCTGGTTGCCCGCGCCGACACCCACGAAGGCCTTGACCTGCGCGAGATGAACATCACCCGCGACGACCCGGCGAAAATCCAGTGGAAGCAAAGCGGCCTCCCCGGGCAGAGCCGTGGCGTCCTCCCGCCTCAGGCCTCTCTTTTGAGCGTCGACCGCCGCGAGCTGGTGCTCAGCGCCTTCACCCGCAGTCGCCAGCCGGGTTCGGAGACTCTGGTCGCCCGCTATTACAACATCAGCGATACACCCTTGACCGCCCGCCTGGTCAGCCTGCTGCCGGTGCAGGAAGCCTGGCTGACGGACTTGAACGGTGGCAGGCTCCAGCCTCTCTCGCTGCTGGATGCGCACACGCTGGAGCTTCAGGCCGGGCCGCACCAGGTGATCACCCTGGAGCTGGACCTTCAGCGTCCGGAATAAAACGCGCAACAGCCTATTTCTTGACCTGGAAGTTGACAAAGGTCAGCTTTCCCGGCTGCACTTCAACCTCCCTCTGGTACCGCTGCGAGCCATGCCAGAAGCTGATCCGGTAGGTGCCTTCGGGTAAATCCCCTGCCGCAAAGCTCTCGCCCCAGGGGCTCTGACCTCTCTGGGATTCATCTAGGTAGGTCTTCAGGGAAAACGTCCTGAGCTCATCGCCTGCAGCCGCCCGCAGGTTCTCGACCCGGATATTGCGCACGGTCACGAAATTGCCCTCAGCGTCAACGATTCTGCCGGCCAGTGCGCCCATGGGATTGCCTGCCCCGTCCAGGAGTGGTTCCAGCCAGAGCTCCGGGTTGACGGTCGCATCGTAGGCGTTCTCCCCGTAGCGCAACTCGAAATACAGCGTACTGCCGCGCACCGAGCCGCTCATCCCCACCAGGCCGACCTCCTCCCCAACCTCCACATCGCCTTCGGCCTTCACCGAAACTGCAGAAAGGTGGGCATAGAGGGTGTAAACAGGCTCGCCGATGCCGGGGATGTCATGCTTCAATATGACCAGGTTGCCGTACATCCCCGGGCGAGGCCCATACTCGACCTGGCTGTGATCTCCAGCCACGCTGTCGTCCCCGGCTACCTCCACATCCGCCGCGGCTGCCGCGGTCACCGGCGTGCCCGTCGAATTCAGGAACTGCACCCCGTGGTAGGCATCGCGGACGCCTCTGCGCAGCGTGCCGTAGCGGGAAGTGATGTCGATGGCATTGCGGTATTCAGGACCGATCGGGCGCTTGAGCACGAACGAGCCCTCCAGGATGCAGACCTCCTCCTCGCAGGCTCCTGGCGCAATTTCCGCTTCCTGTTCCTGGGTGGGCATGGCTGAAGGCGCAATTTCCGGCTCAGCTGGCAGTGGTTCGGGGGTGAAGGTCGGCGAAACATCCGCGGTTTGCACAGGCGCTGAAGTTGCGAGCGCCGGTTCCGGGGTGACTGGTTCGGCCGGTGAGATCAGGTTGGTCACCGTCGCACAGCCAAGCGTGGCCGCCAGGACGATGCAGGCGAATAAGAAAATGGATGCTTTAGGAGTTTTCATCGCCAAAGTGCCTCCTTTTATTTATTGTACGCCCATTTCAATCGGCGAATTCATTAAAAATAACCTTGCAAATCGGTAATTTAGCCTAAGTTTTGTGCAATCAGAGGCCGAATCACGAAAAACGGCCCAAAAGAGAAAGATTTATTGAACCTTACCAACTGAATACGGATCCTATATGCTCAAGGCCATTCTAGAAGAAGCAGGGAATGGTCATGGGCAACGACGAAAACAAAACTCAACACACTCAGCACGCATTTCTGGTTGCCTGGGGCTGGTTTGGCGAACACATCGGCCTGCCCCAGCGTTTTGAGAAGATCCACCTGAAACAGAAGCACTACCATCATTCTCCGCAAACAAAAGTAATGGAGTTTTTGGTGTCCATCTTAGGCGGGTCGGAGCACTTGCAGGACATCAGCTTGGCAGCACACCCGCTGGATAAAGATCAGGCAGTAGCAGAAGCCTGGGGACAGCCGTGCTGGGCCGATTATAGCGGTGTCAGCCGAACGCTCTCCAGCTTGAGTTGGGAAGAAACTCGCCAAATCGTGCACCTCCTGGATGAAATCAGTCAGAGGTATATCACTGCTGAACTGCAACTCCTGTGCGCCCAAAGTCAGCGTCTCCGGCTGGATGGCGATTTGACCGGCATTCCAGTATCCAATACCAGCCTGACGTATCCGAACGCAGCGTTTGGGCATATGGATGATGAGATCCGCTTGGGATACCAGGCAGCGGTGGTCAGTATGGAAAGCCCGAGCTATGGTCGGATGTGGCTTTCTTGCGCTCATCATTCTGGGGACACCGTTTCCTGCACTCAAGCCGAGGCCCTGGTTCTGGCTGCTGAAGCTCGCACCGGAATACATCCCCAGCGACGCACCGATTTGCTGCAGAAACGCATCCAAGCTTTTGAACAGCAGATGGCTGAGACGAAAAAACGTCGGGAAACGCAGGAGCAGGCTGTGCAACAGGCGAAAGAGCGCCTGTCTGAAGCAGAAAAGTTGGATCTGGAGCGCCAGGCGGAACTTGCTAACCAGGAGAAGATATTCCAGGTGCAACAACGCAAGGAACGCCCGACCAGCCGGTTGGCTCAAATCCGAAAACGAACACAAGCCGCAGCCAAGCGCGTCCTCAGCCGCCAGAAAGCCTGGACGGCAGCCCAAAAACGACTGGAGAAGACCAAGGCCCGCTGGAAGCAGCAAATGGACGAATTGGCTGCCTTAGATCAGCGCTTGAAGCGTTTTGAACAGGAAAATGCCACGAATTCTCAGCCGGTCGCAGCCGATTTTCGCCTGGATGCAGGCTTTGGAATTTACGAGAACATCGCACTCTTGATCGAGATGGGCTATGAAGTCTACACCAAACCCCATGGCAACCAGGCCCTGGCTTATCTCAAGAAGCAGGTCAACGATCAGACGGTCTGGACCCGAGTAGGAGCCAATGCCGAATTGGTGGCCTGGCCTGCTTTGCCGCTCAAGAAGTGCCCTTACCCTTTAGATGTGGCTTTGGAGCGCTTCTATACCGGCAAGTCCCTCAAGCACAGCGCCCTGTTTCACTTCGGCGCTGATCCAGTGACAGAAAACCTCCCCGCCTGGTTCAGGAAATACAATGGCAGGCAAACCATCGAAGCTGGGATCAAAGAAGGTAAACAGGTTTTCTTTTTGCACCATATCAAAGTCCGCTCTGAACCAGCCATCTTCTTGCAGGAGTGTTTCGTCCTCTTCGCCGCCAATTTCATCCGTTGGGCTTCGCACTGGTTAGCTGACCAGGCATTGCCTGCTAAAAACGCTTTGGTTGTCTGCAAGTTGGGCGTCAAACGCCAGGTGCTAGTCGCAGCTCACGTCTCGGCGCAGGTGATCCGTTATTCAGATAGTAGATTGTTAAGGTTCAGTAAACAGAGTGCCTTTGCAGGTCAGGTTCTCAAAGTGGCTTTCGATCCGAAATCGGGCCTGCAGAAAGTGAAATATTGAAGTTTTATGCCACTTTTCGTCGAATCGCATTTGATTGCACAACCGTTACGTTAGGATTAACAAATCCTTAAATTATGCTAAAATTGGGCGAATTATGGCTGATTTGCCCGAATCCGGTAGAAACCCTGATCATCAAACACCTTCAAATCACCACCGCGCTTGTCAAATCAGGCGAAGCCGAGAGGCTCCGCTCCTGAAACTATTTAAATAAGGAGAAAAAGAAATGAAAAAGATTGTCGGTTTCCTGTCGATCGCCCTGCTGATTACGATCACGCTGGGGCTGTTTGCCGCCTCCAACGCCTCCGCCACCGCCCGCGGACCAGGTGCGCGTGTTCGTGCAGTATGCCCCCGGGCGCGCGGCAACGTCCAGCGGCAGCTCAACGCCAACGGCGCTGTCTTCCACTACGACTTTGAAGAGCTGAACACCTTCACGGTCACCGTCCCTGCCCAGGCGCTGCAGGGTCTCAGCCGCAATCCCAACGTCGTCCTGATCGAAGACGACGTTGAGCGCTACCCGATCGGGATCATGGAATCAACCGCAGAAGTATCCGCTGCCCGAGCAGATGGTCCCCTACGGCATCGACATGGTGCAGGCCCGCGATGTGTGGGATGCAGACCGCAACGGCGTGGTCGACACCGGCGCTCCCACCGGCTCCAACCGCAAGATCTGCATCATCGACTCCGGTTTCTACACCGGTCACGAAGACCTGCAGGGCGTCAATGTCGGCGGCTACAACGGCAACCTGCCCTGGAACCAGGACGGCAGCGGGCACGGCACGCACGTCGCCGGCACGATTGCCGCCATGAACAACGCCCTGGGCGTGGTCGGTGTCACCCCCGGCACGGTCAGGTCTATATGGTGCGCGTCTTTGGCGATGACGGCCTCTGGGCTTATTCGTCCACCCTGATCGATGCAGCCTACAACTGCCGCGACGCCGGCGCCAACATCATCAGCATGAGCCTGGGCGGCAGCCGCTCCAACCGGACGGAAATGAACGGCTTCAACACCCTGTACAACACCAATGGCATCCTGTCCATCGCCGCGGCCAGCAACGAAGGCACCACCGCCTATGCCTACCCCGCCTCCTACGACTCGGTCGTTTCGGTGGCAGCCATCGATGCCAACAAGCAGTGGGCTGATTTCTCGCAGTACAACAACCAGGTCGAACTGGCTGCGCCCGGCGTTGGCGTGCTCAGCACAGTGCCCTATCTCGATGCTTCCTCGGTGACCGTAGACGGCGTGACCTACGCTGCCAACCACATCGAATTCTCGGCTCGCGGTACAACAACGGTGCACTGGTTGACGGTGGCCTGTGCGACACCGCTGGCGCCTGGACTGGCAAGGTCGTGCTCTGCGAGCGCGGCGACTTACGACTTCTACGCCAAAGTCATAACGTCCAAACAGCGGTGGCGTTGCGGCAGTGATCTACAACAACGTTCCCGGCAATTTCCTGGGCACCCTGGGCGAGGGCAACTCCTCCACCATCGTCGGCATCAGCCTGAGCCAGGAAGACGGCCAAGTACCTGGTCGCCAACAAGCTGGGCAGCCGGCTACGGTTTCAAGCACCTACACCGCACCCGCCAGCAGCTACGAATATTATGACGGCACCTCGATGGCCACCCCGCACGTCGCCGCCGTCGCTGCCCTGGTGTGGTCAGTCCAAGCCCACTGCCACCAACGCCGAAATCCGCGCCGTCCTGCAGCAGACCGCCCAGGACCTGGGCACAGCCGGGCGCGATGTGTACTACGGCTACGGCCTGGTGCAGGCCAAGGCAGCCATCGACGCCCTGGGCGGCGGCGGTGGCGGAGACGACTGCGATGTCTGTCAAAGACCTGGACGCAACGAAAACGGTCGCCAAGAAGAACTGGACCGCTACTGTGACCATTACAGTCAAGGATGTCAACGGAACGGCAGTTTCAGGCGCCACAGTGGACGGCAAGTTCAACACCACGGCAGTCTCCTGCACCACCGGCACCAGCCGGGACAGTGCAGCGTCTCCACCACGCTGAAACTTACCGTACACCAGCGTCACCTACACGGTCACCAACCTGACCGCCACCGGTTACGTATACGACCCAGCCGCCAACAGCGATCCGGATGGCGACAGCAACGGCACAACCATCACCATCATGAAGTAAATTACTGCTAACGAAAACAGATGGGCGGTGACATCACCGCCCATCTGTTTTTTTATTCGTTGTATTCGTGTGCTGTACGCATCTATGCACGCTCGTGCGTACTTTGCACGCTCATTCGTGGACGGCAGCCTCATCTACCTCAAACACATGGTACCCCCACGCCGGCATATCGAGATAAAGCCCCTGGCCGGAGAGGTCATCGCCATACCGGTCATAGATTGCTGGGCCAAGCTTGTCACTAAAACGCCAGATCTTCCCGGCGAGGTCGTCCCACGGCAGGCTGAGGTACATTGACTCGAGTGAAGAGCGTAGTTCACTACCACCAGGCGCCGCAAGTCACCCGGCCCGCTCCATGCAAAAGCAATAAACGCCTCGTTGCTGCGGTTGTCCCCCCAGGCCTGGCGAGTACCCAATAGCAGCCACTGACCGTCACGGAAAGCCGGGTCTTTCAGGCAGGCGAGCAGGCGCTCGTAAAACTCCGAGAGTGCCTCGTCTTTGTCTTCTTGCGGGCCGCGCCCAAGATGAGTTGGGATGCGCACACGCTTTCCCTCCCGCTGGCCCTGGTGGAAGAAGCGCAGTCCAGGTGCCAGGAAGGTAACCACCGCCGCCGCCCGGTGCATATCCGGAGGAAAGGCCGCTGCGGCTCGCGGCTCATCGTGGTTCTCGAGAAAGCGCGCCAGGCGATCCTGGAAATCGAGCCCGGCCAGCAGGTGCTCGCGCGCCGGACGGGTCTCGCCTTTCACCAGGCGGTCGTAGAGGCGCTTGTCATAAGTGTAATCGAAGCCCTGCTGTTGCAGCGTCCACTCCAGGTCCCAGTAAACCTCGGCCATGAAGAGAAAGCCGGGGTTCTGCGCGGTACGGTCGTAGTTGCCCGCGGCCAGAAAGGCGACGCCGGGATACCCCAGGTCCTTTCGAAAATCTCCGGCAAGACCAGCATTGCCATGTCGCAGCGCACGCCGTCACATTGCCCCGCGATCCGCTTGAGCTCTCCGAGCAAGGCTTCCTGCAAGGTCGGGTTGCCGTAATTCAATTGCAGCGTGTCCGGCCAGCCAGCAAAGTAAGGGTCTCGCCCGTAAGCCAGGATGCGGTTGCCACTTTTCGTGGGAATGCGCCGGTAATTTTGGGGCTGCGCAGCAAGCTGTTCTTCGGTCCCTTCGATAAAGAAGTCGGGATGGTCATCCACCCAATAGTGGTCAGGAGCGACGTGGTTGGGCACGAAATCGAGCACCAATCGCAGCCCGCGCCGTCGCAGGCGTTCGCGCAGGCGTGCCAGGGCTTCATCTCCACCGAAGTCGCGATGGACATGATAGTCCTGCACCGCGAAACACGACCCGCAGACATCGACATCCTGGAAGTCCGGCAGCACGCGGCGCGTACTCCGCCAGCCATTCAGGATTTGAAGCTGAGACCCGGCGTGCGGCTTCGCCGGTCTGCCAGACGCCGAGGAACCAGACCAGGTCGAAACCATCCCAAGCAAGCCGGTCCAGGTCTGCATCAGGGATGTCGTCGAGCGTTGCCGGACGCCTCAATTCAGCAGACAGCTCCGACAATCGTACGCGGGCGTTGACTTGATAAAGCAAGGGATAACGTGGTGCAGACATCTTCGCCTCCTATTTCTTCCCGCCCACCTGCTCGCGCACCATGCGCGCTTCCAGCCTTTCCTTGCGCGTCATCAAGGCGTCAGAAGGCTGGACGCGCCCGAAGAGGTCCAACAACCGGGCAATCAAACCCGTCCAACCGGTCTGGTGGCTGGAACCAAGCCCGGCGCCATTATCTCCGTGGAAGTACTCGTAGAAAAGGATCCAATCATGCCAGTACGGGTCCTCCTGGAATTTGGCGCTGCCCCCAAAGGCCGGTCTGCGCCCGTTCTCGTCCTGTAAAAAGATGCTGGCAAGACGCTGTGAAATCTCGCGTGCCACCTCGAAGAGTGTCATGCGGTTTCCCGAGCCAGTGGGGCATTCCACCTTGAAGTCGTCACCGTAGAAGACATACAGGTTTAACAGTCCTCGTACAATTAAAGCATTCACCGGCATCCACACTGGGCCTCTCCAGTTCGAGTTCCCGCCAAACATCCCCGTGTTCGATTCTGCCGGCAGGTAAGAGACGCTGAGGGGGCTGCCGTTAACATAGAAGACGAACGGGTGTTCCTCGTGGTAGCGTGAAAGCGAGCGGATGCCGTAAGGACCCAGGAACTCGTTCTCGTCCAGGAGATACCCCAGTACTCTCTCCAGTCGTTTCTGAGAAAGGGGCGAGAGCAGGCGCCTTCCCATGAAGCCGACATATCCACCGGATGTGGGCGCGACCTGCGCCATGACCTCGGGATAACGCTCACTAAACAAGGAGACCAGCTCCCAAAACCTGGGAAATTTTTCCGTAGCATCTGGTTCAAATACCGTGCTGGCGCACAGCGGCAGCAACCCCACCATGGAACGCACCTTCAGGCGCTGGGCTGATCCATCGGGCAGGCGTAAGACATCGTAGAAGAAGCCATCGGTTTCGTCCCACATCTCATCGTGGTGCTCGCCAATGCGGTCCATGGCGTAGGCAATCCACATGAAGTGCTGCATGAAATTAAACGCAATCTCCTCATATTGGGGATCCTGGTCAGCCAGGATCAGCGCCATCTCCAGCATATTCTGGCAGTAGAAAGCCATCCAGGCGGTGCCGTCAGCCTGCTCCAGCGAACCGCCGGTGGGGAGTGCGGCGCTGCGGTCGAAGACGCCGATGTTGTCCAGGCCCAGGAAGCCACCTGCAAAGACGTTACGGCCCTGCGGATCCTTGCGGTTCACCCACCAGTTAAAGTTCAGCGATAACCCCTGGAACGAGCGCTCCAGGAAAGCTCGATCCTCCCTGCCCAGGTCTCGCTCGATTTTATACAGGTAGAGCGTTGCCCAGGCATGGACGGGAGGGTTCACATCGCTGAAGTTCCACTCGTAAGCCGGGATCTGCCCATTCGGGTGGGCGTACAGGCTGCGCAGCATCAGCAGGAGCTGCTCCTTGGCAAAGTCGAAGTCGACGAGCGCCAGTGAGACCGTGTGGAAAGCCAGGTCCCAGGCAGCGTACCACGGGTATTCCCACTTGTCAGGCATGGAGATGATGTCGCCGTTGAACATATGGAACCACTCGGCGTTCCTGATCTTACGCTTCGCCTCCCCGATCAGGGGATGCGCATCGTGCTCCTTGAGCCAGGTGTCCACATCGAAGAGGTAATATTGCTTCGTCCAGAGCATCCCTGCCAGCGCCTGGCGGTGCACCCGTCGTTCATCTTCATTCAAGGAGGATGGTGTGATGCGCTCGTAGAATTCGTCGGCATCGGCAAGGCGGCTCGTAAACACCGCCTCGAAGCTTTCCCCGAATGGCTCTACGGGCATTCCTTCGGCTGCACACAGCCGCAGGCGCACAACCTCCGAACCACCGGCGGGCACTTCGAGGATATAACGGGCTGAAGCCTTCGTGCCGGTCTGTTCCGGATTCACAGCCCCGGTGTTCCCGTTCACGACGTACTCGTGGAAGGCATCCTTGACCCAGGGAGAAGCGTTTGGCTGTCCCCACAGGCGCTGCAGGTTGCTTTCGTTCTCAGTGAAGAGCAGCTCCGGACTGCCATCGCAAGATAGCGTGTACTCGCCCAGCACAGGATGTGAAGCACGAATGGTGCCATCCGCCTGGCGCAGGTTGGGTTTCGGTTTGCCGGCTTTCCACGACCAGGTGTTGCGAAACCACAGTGTCGGTAAAAGCTGCAGCCTGGCAGTTTCAGGTCCGCGGTTATGGACGGTAACCTGGATCAGGATATCCTCTGGGCCTGCCTTGGCATATTCCAGAAATACATCGAAGTAGCGATCGTCATCGAAGACTCCGGTATCCAGCAGCTCGTATTCAAATTCTTCGCGTGAGCGACCCTGATTCGTCTCCACCAGGTCCCGGTACGGGAACGATCTCTGCGGGTATTTATACAGGTATTTCATGTACGAATGCGTGGGAGTGGAATCGATGTAAAAGTAATATTCCTTGACATCCTCGCCATGGTTAGCCTCGCTATTGCTGAGACCGAAGAGGCGTTCCTTCAAGATCGAGTCGCGCTCGTTCCATAAAGCCAGCGCAAAACACAGGCGCTGCGAGTTGTCTGAGATCCCGCCAAGGCCGTCTTCACCCCAATGATAGGCGCGCGAACGCGATTGGTCATGGGTGAAGTAGTTCCAGGCGTTGCCATCCTGGCTGTAATCCTCGCGCACGGTGCCCCACTGGCGCTCGCTAAGGTAGGGACCCCACTTCTTCCAGGGGATACTCTGCTCCCGGGCTTCGTTCAGGCGCTTCTGCTCCGTCACATCGATGATCGGGGGCATCGTTACTTTTAAGTCCAGGCTGGTCGGGGCTGGTTCCCTTTGGTTTCAGACGATCACTTGACATGATTCACTCCTAAAAGATTCATTCGTTCGCCTTTTTCTTGCCAATTTGATGAAAGTTATCCTATTATATCCCACCTTTCCATAAATCAACCTGCTGGCACACACACCACCTTTGAACCAGACCAATTGTTTTACTACCCGTATTATAATTGACGCCAATCCACCAGGCAGGAGGGCACCATGAGCGATCAAAGTATTCCCAGTTTAACCAAAGCACCCATTCCGCCCCAAACCCACATCATGAAGTTGGAAGAGCGGATTGCGAATGGAAGGGAGTTACGGAAGACTACTCCGCGCAATAAACAGGCAGAATTGAACCAGCCAGCCGATCGCGCCAACCCGGTTGATTTACTGGTTGAGAGCAGCAAGGGGCGTGTACAGGGTCTGTTGCCTATCCGTTACGGACGGATGCTTGTGAGTCCATTTACTTTTTACCGCGGTGCAGCTGCGATCATGGCCTATGACCTGGCACGCACGCCATCAACCGGACTCACCGTACTGGCAGATGGCGACTGTCACCTGTTGAATTTTGGTGGCTTTGCCACGGCAGAACGCAACGTGATCTTTGATATCAACGATTTTGACGAAGTCTCAATTGCTCCCTGGGAGTGGGACGTCAAGCGGTTAACCACCAGCTTCGTTGTTGCCGGTCGCTCGAATGGGTTCGCCTCGGCTGACTGCCAGGAAGCCGCCTGGCTGGCTGCGCAGAGCTATCGCCAGCGCATGGCAGAATATTCCACGATGCCAGTCATGCAGGTATGGAACGATGCACTCGATTTCAGCGCAATTGTTGAGGGTATGGCAGATAAAGATATGAGGCGTTTTTATTCAATAAAGCTGGCTGCGGCAACCGAGCAGAGCGCCCATGAAAAAGAATTTGCCAAATTGACATTCAGCGCAGGCGATATACCACAGATTGTCGACCAGCCGCCTTTAATTTTTCACTACGGCGATAAACGCGATCAGGAATTGCGAAATAACGGGATCAAAGCCCTAGAAGAGTATAAAAAATCGTTGATTCCTGCCCGGAGACTGCTGGTCAGTCGTTTCGAGATGGTGGATATCGCCTTCAAGGTGGTGGGAGTAGGCAGTGTGGGCACAGTCTGTGGGATCATCCTGATGATGTCTGGCAACGGCGACCCACTTTTCCTGCAGTTCAAGCAGGCGCGCCAGTCGGTGCTGGAACCTTACTGCGGCGCCACCCCGTTTGGCCACGCCGGCCAGCGCGTGGTGGTCGGCCAGCGCGCCATGCAAACCGCGAGCGATCTCTTCCTCGGCTGGACGACTGGCGTAGGTCACCATAAAGTCCACTTCTACCTTCGCCAGCTCAGCGATGCCAAAATCAAGCCGGTGGTTGAGATCATGAAAGAAACCAACCTGAAGGGGTACGCCCGTCTGTGCGGCATGGCCCTGGCGCGCGCCCACGCCCGTTCGGCCGACCCGGCCGTGCTGACCGGCTACCTGGGCAAGAGCACAGCATTCGAAGATGCGCTGGCCGAATTTAGCGTGGCATACGCAGACCAGAATGAACGCGACCATGCAGCACTGGTGCAGGCCGAACGCGAGGGCAGGATCGAGGCGCGCAGCGAATAACCGGTCGTCAAAACCGTTTTAAAAATTTTCTCACCGGCAGCAACCTGCCTTCCAGTGTCAGAAAAACAGGCCACTCCTGATTGACATTTTTAATTAAGGGTGTATTCTTTAAAATGTCAACCCTCACTGGCGCAAACCCCGATCGATACCTCAAGCCACAGCGCCGTCCTTAAAGCATATACAATCGAATAAGGAGGAAACTCTATGCCTGCTATTCTGGAAGTCGATAATCTCGTTAAAAAGTACGGCGACTTTGAGGCCGTTAAAGGCATCAGCTTTAATGTACAGGAGGGAGAAGTCTTTGGCCTGCTCGGTCCAAACGGCGCCGGCAAGACCCAGACTATCTCCATGCTCACCGGTGTGGTCACGCCCACATCGGGAACTGCGCGCATCGGCGGCTACGACCTGCGCACCCAGATGAGCAAAGTAAAGGAAATCAACGGGCTGGTGCCGCAGGACCTGGCGCTTTACCCCACCCTGAGCGCCCGCGCCAACCTGAGCTTCTTTGGTCGCATCTACGGGCTGCGCGGCAAGCAGCTCAAGGAGCGCGTCGACGACGTCCTGCACGTCGTGGCGCTGACCGAACGCGCCGACCAGGCGGTGGAAAAATATTCCGGCGGGATGAAGCGCCGGGTTAACATCGCCGCCGGGCTGGTGCACCAGCCGCGCCTGCTCTTCCTCGATGAGCCGACGGTCGGCGTCGACCCGCAGAGCCGCAACCAGATCTTCGAGAGCGTGCAGCGCCTCAACCGCGAGCGCGGCATGAGCGTGGTCTACACCAGCCACTATATGGAAGAGGTCGAGCTGCTCTGCAGCCGCGTCGCCATCGTCGACCAGGGCAAGATCATCGCCCTGGACACGATCAAAAACCTGACCGCTCTATTGGGCGGTGGCGTCATCTACATTGGATTGGCGTCCCTGGAAGAGAACACCCTGGCCGAGCTGGCTGCTCTGCCAGCGGTCAAGGAAGTCGAGCTGGTGCCGCCGCCCGCTAACCCGCCCGCCCCCGAGGGCAGCGCTCCCGAAGGCGCCCTCGCTCCTGCAGCCCCTACCCCGCTTCTGAAGATCGTGGCTGAGCATAATCAGACCGCCGTGGTGAACGTCATCGATTACCTGAATAAGAAAAACCTCACCCTGACCTCGCTCGAAATCCTGCAGCCCAACCTGGAAAGCGTCTTCCTGCACCTGACCGGGAAGAAGTTAAGGGAGTGACCCATGAAAGCGCTGAGTATCACCCTTAAAGATTTACAGCTCCTGCTCAGGGACCGCGGCTCGCTCTTTCAGTACTTCATCCTACCCTTGATCTTCATCCTGGTTTTCAGCGGGGCGCTGAGCTCTATCGGCAGCACAACCAAGGATACGCGCCTGGCGCTGGCAGTGGTTGACCTGGATGGCGGTGCAAGCGCCCAGGCGCTGCTGGCTGGCATCGACGCAGCCGGCGGTGTGCGTCCCGAGCTTTACGACCAGGCCAAAGCAGAGACGATGTTGAACGAGAACGACCTGGGGCGCGTCCTCTACATCCCCGCCGGATTTAGCCAGGACCTGAGTGAAGGGCGTCACGCCACCGTGCACCTGCTGGCCCATCCCGATGCCAGCACCCAGCAAACCGAAAGCGTCCTGCTGGTCGTGCAAGGCGTGGCGACCGATATGACCCTGGAAAGCCAGATCCTGGCCAGCCTGCGCCAGATGGGCGACATGCAGGCTGGCAACCCCCAGGCGCAGGATGCCTTCAGCACGGAACGCCTGGTGGCGCAGGCCAGCAGCCAGTTCGAACGCTCTAAAACTGAGCCACTGGTCGTGGTCAAGCAGACCATTCCCGCCAAAGAAGGCGAGGCTGAAGAGACCCCTGCCCTCGGACAGGCAGTGCTCTCCGGCATCACCGTGCTCTTCGTCTTCCTGGCTGCCCAGACCGCGGCCGCATCAATCTACGAAGAGAAGAAGGTCGGTTCTTTCCGGCGCCTGATGGCAGCCCCAATGAGCCGGCCGGCATTGCTGGGCGGGAAACTCCTTCCCGCCTTCCTGACCGCCCTGGTGCAGATCGTCGTTATCTTCGCCTTCGGCAGCCTGGGGCTGCGCCTGCTGGGTGCGACCCCAGTTCCGCTGGAGAATGCCCCCGTAGGCGTGGCACTCGTCTCCATCATGACCGCCCTGTGCGCCAGCTCCCTGGGCATCCTCATAGCCGCCATCGCTCGCACTGAGGGCCAAATCGGTGGGATGAGCATGCTGATATTGTGGGGTATGGGATTGCTGGGTGGTTGTATCGCCCCGGCCTTCCTGCTTGACCGCTACCTCGGTCCGCTGCCCAAGATTGTGCCCCATTATTGGGCCAACCGCGCCTTCGACGACTTGCTGGTCCGCGGCCTCGGATTGCAAGACGTAGCCCTGGAGCTGGGAGTGTTGCTCGGGTTCACGATCCTGTTCTTCGTTATTGGCGTCTGGCGCTTCGACTTCGAATAAACCCGGGAGAATGACCATGAAAACCATCTACTATACACTCTCGATTACGTGGAAGGAAATCCAGGTTATCTCCAGGGACCGCGGCTGGCTGGTGATCCTCTTCTTGATGCCGCTGTTGATCGGCGGCTTTCTGGGCGGAATGAACCTGGCAACCAATCCGCCGGCAGGCGAAGACGGAGAGCCGCAAGGAATTTTACTTAAAGTAGGCCTGGTGAACCAGGATCCGGGCGGTTTTGGCGCCGAAATCTCAAAGGCAATTCGCGAGATCGACCAGCTCGAAGTCGAGGAATTTTCGGCAGTCGGGGATGCCAGGGCAATCGTCGCTCAAGGTGAAAAAACCGCCGCCATTATCATCCCCGCCGACTTCAGCCAGAAGATCGACAATTACACCCAGGCCGCCATCGAAGTCATGGTTGACCCGGCCGAGCCCGAGGCCGCCAGCGTCGTCACGGGCATCCTCAACCAGGTGGTGGGTGAAGTGACCATCTGGGGCGAGGTGCAGCACGGCATTCGCAGTATATTTGAGGAATCTGGCCTTTTGGAACAGGCCAGCCCCGAGCAGCAGCGCGCTGTGGAGGCACAAAACCTGGGCGTGATCATGACCCGCATCAACGAGATGCGCCGCAGCCCGGCGATCGTGGTCGTCAGCGAGGACCTGCAGGGAGCAAAAATCCAGGGCGGAATCGAGCTCTTCATCGTCTTCCTATTCGCAGGGCTGACGGTGATGTTCATCTTCTTTATCGTTGCTTACTGCAGCAACTCGCTGCTGGCGGAGCGTGAAGCCGGCACGATCCGCCGCCTGCTGACGGCGCATGCGCCGCGCTGGCACGATCATCGCCGGCAAGACGCTCGCGTTCATGCTGCTGGGCTGCCTGCAGGTGGTGGTCATGTTCACTGTCGCCAACCTGCTGCTGAGGGCGCCGCTGGGCCGTTCCCCGCTGGCGCTGGTGGTTCTGACCGTGGTTGTAACCTTCGTCGCCGCCGCTCTCGGCATGATGGTGGCCGCCCTGGCAAAGTCCGCCAGCCAGGCCAACAGCATTGGCTTGATCCTGGCCTTCATACTGGCTGGGTTGGGCGGGGGCCTGGTGATGGGCAAGGAGCCAGTCATCCGCGCCGGCGGTTTCCAGGGGACGGTCTCCAGGATCACGCCACACGCCTACGCCGTGGAGGGCGACGACAAGGTGATGGCCGAGAACGCCGCCTTCGTCGAAGTCCTGCCCGAGATCGGCATCCTGCTGGTATTTGGGATCGTCTTCTTCCTGGTGGCAGTGTGGAGGTTCCGGTACGAATAAGAGGCGTTTTCTAAGATGCGTTCATTTGGGGCTGTCAAAACAGTGGGGGCGGATATGCATATCCGCCCCCACCGGTAGGGGTCTCTCTCAAAAGACCGGCAAATACGGCGGTAAAATTGTTGTCAGCCCCAGTTATTTTTCGATTTCCACATACAATATTGTCAGTTTTCCATCCATAAATCATAGTACCATTTATAATCTTTATACTTGAACGAATTCCCATCCATTTCGTGAAATTAACAAGGGGATAACCGAGAACAGGACCGTGGAGGAATCCACGATCACGTTGCGCTATTGCTATTGCCCCAAATCGATAGACTGCTGGATCGGGTTAAAAATTCACCGTTAGACCAGGAGGAAATGAACGATGAAGAAAACTACAGTATTAAAGCGCAACACGCTCTTGTCAGTTTCTGGCTTTATCATCTTATATATTTTCACTGCCGCCGTCATTGACCCGCCTTTGGACCCGGTGCTCACGCTAATCACCTTGCTGGCAGCCATCTTCCTGACTGCCCTGGCAATTTTTCAAGTTTAATAGCACCGATGATGCGCCGGGAGAATTAATATTCTTTAAAAGTTCTCGCTGATTATCCTGCTGGTGCCATCCAACCGCTCCCGCGCTCGCCTGATCGATGGCTGCGTGCACGCCAGGATAACTTTCGACCATGTGCGTAAAGCGGCGGCTGTCGAGGCTTAAAAACAAGCTGGGGACCACCGTTTGTACCGTAGCCGTCCTCCTGGAGTTTTCGAGAAGAGCGATCTCGCCAAAATAGTCGCCATCCTGCATCGATGCCACCTGCAGTGACTGCTGGTCAGGACCTATGACGCTCACAGTGGTTTTCCCGCGGACGATGATGTAGAATTTGTCGCCCTGCTCGCCCTCGCGCACTACCGCTTGCCCAGCCGGGAAGCGTTCGGTAACGAATTGGTCAGAAAAGAGCTGTAAAGCGGCCTCATCGAGTTGCGAAAACAGGGGGATTTTTCGCAGGCGAGCGGGGGTGACTTCTGCATACAGCCCGTCGGGGCTGACTGTGAAGCCGTTCTGCTGCGTGAAGAGCTGGTAATATAATCCCTGCTGCTCCAGCAGATCGTTGTGGGTCCCGCTTTCAACCACCCGCCCTTGATCGAGGACGATGATCCGGTCCATATCGACCACGGGCGCCAGGCGATGCGTGACCGAAAGGATGGTGGACGTGTTCCGCAGGCTCTTTAGCGTCTCGTAGATGTGCATCTCGGTTTCAGGATCCAGCGCTGAGGTGGCTTCGTCCAGCAGCAGGATCGCTGGACGGCGGATCATCGCCCGGGCAATCGCAATGCGCTGGCGCTGCCCTCCCGAAAGCCCCTTGCCAGCCTCGCCTGCCAGGGTATCGTAGCCAGCAGGTAAGCCCAGGATCGCCTCGTGGATACCGGCAGCCCGGGCGGCTGCCTCCACCTCTTCGTCGCTGGCTCCAGGCTTTCCCAGCCGGATGTTCTCCCGCAGGGTGATATTAAACAGAAATGTGTCTTGGAATACCACGCCCATCTGCGAGCGCAGCGAGGCCAGGCTGATTGAATTCACATCCTGGCCGTCCAGCATGATCCTGCCAGAGTGTGGGTCGTAGAAGCGCATCAGCAAGTTGAGCACGGTGCTTTTACCCGATCCACTGCGCCCGATGAAAGCGACTGATTGCCCACTGGGAATGCTGAAATCCAACCTGTCGAGGTTCAGGGGAGCGCCTGCACCGCCGTAGCTGAACGAGACGTTATTAAAACGGAGCTCGCTGGAGAAGGGCGCCAGGACCGCCTCGGGGTGATCGTCCACAGCAGGTCCCTCATTGAGCAAACTCTCTACTCGCTGCAGGCTGGTAACTGCCGGGATCAAGCCCGCCAGCGCTACCGAAACCCACGAGAAGGAATAGCCCACGCTAATGAGCAGCCCTGTAAAGCCTACCCACGAGCCGATCGACATCTTGCCGATATAGACCAGGTAACCGCCGACCGCCACGACCAGTAGCTGGATCAGGTACTGGCCGATGTTGGTTGCCCGCCCAACCATCCATTCCGTGAAGGAGGTGCGCGTGGAGATGGCCGCCAATCGCTCAAGCTGACCTTGGAATGACCGGATGGACAGGTCACGCAGCCCGAACATACGATTGACTGCATGCGCCTGCAGGTTGTCCTGGACAGTGCTGGTGATCGCGAATTCCTCAGTGCGGCGCTGGTCCATGAACGCAGATGCCTTGCCTACCAACCGCCGGGGCACAATCACGGTCAACGGCAAGATCAGAACGGTCAGGATCCCGAGTGAAACGTTGAGCCTGATGAGGACCAGGACACTGATGAGCAACGTCAATACACTCTGGAGCCCCTGGACGACCGAATAAGCCAGGGCGTTTTCGATGGCTGCCATATCGGTATTGAAACGCGTGATGATATCGCCCTGTTTTACCTGGTTGTAATATCCGGCAGGCAGGTCGTGTAGGTGAGCAAACATTTTCAGGCGCATATCGTTGGCCACGCGGGCGATCACCCACGCCGCAATGTAATCCAGGCCAAGGGAGCCAATCGAGGCGGCCAGGTATAATCCAGTTAACCCGACCACCAGGAGCAAGAACATCTGCCAGTCCTGGGGAGTGATCGCCAGGTCGATGAGGAAAGTAGTTCCCAGGGGAAATAGCGTGTCAAAAGCGATCAGGGTTAACATGCACAGGAACAGCAGCAGACACTGCCGCCCATATGGGCGGAGATACACGAAGAAGATACGGCGCAAGAATGTCGTCATGATCAGCCTCGCGGCAATAGTAGCTGCCTATCCTGGTTTTCCGGGTTTTTTTCCACCAGTAAATTATAATAAATCCAGTCCTGATTCGGACCGATATTCGAAATAGACTTGGGAGATAAAATGGAATATATCAAAGCGCTCGAACTAAAGGATTTACCCATCGGTCAAAAGAAAATTGTCACGCTGAAAGGCATGGCCATCTTGCTGGTCAACGACAACGGCACAGTTTATGCCATCAACAATAAATGCCCGCACATGGGCGGCTCTTTAGGCGATGGCGAGTTGCGAGGGACGATGATCACCTGCCCCCGCCACGGCTCGAGTTATGAAATCGTCACCGGAAAAAACGTAGGCGCCGCAAAGATCGGGATCATAAAGGTCAATGTCAAAGACGCGCAAACCTACCCGGTCAAAGTGGAAGGGAACGACATCCTGGTCGGGTTTGCCTAGCTGAACCGCAACAGCCAATCCCTCTACGACGAACATGCCGCGAGCTGGTGGAACGAGCCGCAAAAATTTCAGCGCTCCCTGAGGCTGCTGGTGCGGCCGCGCCTGCAGTACTTCGAAAGCGTCGCCCCTGGCTGGCAGGGGTTGGACGTGCTCGACCTGGGCTGCGGCGGCGGCTACATGGCCGAAGCCCTCGCCGAACGTGGGGCGAACGTGGTAGGCGTTGACCCCAGCAGCGCCTCGTTGGCAGGCAGCTCGCCTCCACGCCTCCGCAGGCGAGCCTGGCAATCGACTACCGCCTGGGGGTCGGCGAGACCATCCCGGCAGCAGATTGCTCAGCCGACCGCGTGGTCTGCGTCGACGTGCTCGAGCACGTACAGGATGTGCTAAAGGTGCTGGGCGAGGTACACCGAGTCCTTCGACCGCGTGGAATTTTTATGTTCGACACCGTCAACCGCAGCCTGCTTTCAAGCTTCCTGGCAGTGACGGTGGCAGAAGACTTCCTGCGCATCATTCCCCGCGGTACACATGATCCGCAAAAGTTTATTAAGCCTGCTGAGATGCAGCGCTACATGGTGAGGCTCGGATTCAAAGTCGACCGGGGAAAATTTATGGGGATGGGTCCCGTTGGGATCAACCGCCGCGGCGATCTAATGTTCGGCCTGCTACCAGTAACATGGCTGGTGTACCTGGGTTTTGCAGTTTTAGCGTAGGAGGCAGGATTCCTTGGATCGAAAATGGTGGAAAGAGGCGGTTGTTTACCAGGTTTACCCGCGCAGCTTTTATGATAGCAACGGCGACGGCATCGGCGACCTGCAGGGCATTCTCCAGAAGCTGGATTACCTGAAGACCCTGGGCGTGGACCTGCTCTGGCTAAATCCCATCTACGCATCGCCCGACGTGGACAACGGCTACGACATTAGCGACTACCAGGCCATCCATCCCCGCTTCGGGACACTGGCAGACCTGGAGCAACTGCTGGAGCAGGCGCATACCCGCGGCATCCGCATCCTGATGGACCTGGTGCTCAACCACACCTCCGACCAGCACCCATGGTTTATTGAAAGCCGGAAATCCAGGGATAATGTCTACCGCGATTACTACATCTGGCGCGACGGCAAGGACGGCCGCGAGCCAAACAACTGGCAAGCACATTTTACAAAATCTGCCTGGACGTACGACACCGCCACCGGGCAGTATTACCTGCACACCTTCTCGCCCTACCAGCCTGACCTTAACTGGCAAAATCCCCGCTTGCGGGAGGCGCTCCACGCCATGATCGAGTGGTGGCTGCAAAAGGGCATCGACGGCTTCCGGCTGGACGCCATCAGCTTCATCTCCAAAGCACCGGGCTTGCCTGACAATCCGGGAGAAGGCGCCTATGTCTTTGAAGTAAAAAACATGATGCACGGGCCCGAATACCACACTTACCTGCAGGAGCTCCACCGGGAGGTCTTGCGGAAATATGACATCGTGACGGTGGGCGAATGTATCGATCTGACGGTGGAAAGCGCCATCGAGGTAGCTTCGCCCGAGCGTGAGGAGCTGGACATGCCCTTCCTCTTCGAGCACACCGACGAGGCCGCCCTCCATGGCAAAAATCCACGCAAACTCAAGGAGATCCTGGCACGCTGGCAGGTAGGACTGCACGAGCGCGCCTGGATCGGGCTGGCCTGCAACAACCACGACCAGCCGCGTGTCGTCTCGCAGTTCGGCGACGATACCCGCTATCGCACAGAGTTGGCGAAGCTCTACGGCACACTGCTTCTGACCCTGGAAGGCACGCCCTTCATTCTGCAGGGGGAGGAAATCGGCATGACCAACGTGGCTTTTAAGAGCATCGCCGACTACAACGACCTGGACACGATCAACCGCTACCGCCGGCTGGTGGAGGAGCGGGGATTGACACCCGAGGCGGCACTGTCGGCAGTCCACCCGTCAAGCCGCGACAACGCCCGCACGCCCATGCAGTGGAACGCTTCTCTCCAGGCGGGCTTCACCACGGGAACGCCCTGGCTGAAGGTCAACCCCCGCTTCACCGAGATCAACGTCGAGCAGGCGCTGGAAGACCCGGGCTCGGTTTTTTATTATTACCAGAAGCTGATCGCCCTGCGTAAAAAACACCCGACGCTCGTTTACGGGAAATTCGAGCTGTTAACCGTCAAGAACGATGATGTTTTTGCCTACACGCGTACGCTGGAAGAAGAGCGCCTGCTGGTGATCCTGAACCTGGGCGAGGGATCGCCGGAGTTTGAGATGCAATGCAACCCCAAAAGTGCAGCGGCAGGAGTCGAGTTGTTGGTTGCAAATTATCCTGTTGAGGATAGCAAGAGGATTGAGAGTTTCAGTTTGCAACCCTACGAGGCGCGCTTATACCTGAATAAATAACTATGTTCCATCCTACTGGCCTCCTGCCAGTTTCCGTACCACTGGGTAGACCAGAAAATCCGGGGATGGCTGAAATAAGGGGGTGAAAATCGCCAGGATCGCATCCGGGTCAAGAACCTGGTTTGACCCGGCGACCAGGCGTAAATTGGGGGATTTCGAAAAGCGCGACATCAATCCCTTGCTGGAGCAGCTCGAGCTGCTGGTGATCCCGAAGGTCTCGAAGACGCAGTCGACGAAATCATCGAAACCGTTCTGGAAAAACAGGATCGGGTGGTTTTTATGGAAAACGGCCAGCCTCAGGAACACCAGCGGATTGCGCTCATCACGCGCTATTGATTAAAGCCGAGCGTAGATCGCTTTCAACTTGTATTTATCAATGGTTCCCTGGTATCCTGGTTTTTGATATATAATATCTGACGAAAACCAGTACAGGAAGGTCGTCATGCTAACCTTATACGAAGAACTCTTTACCCTCACCCTTAATGATGAAAAGGGTAATCCTTATCCCTTCAACCGCAAAGATCTCGCCCAACCGCTTGCCGGCGCCATCCTCGCCGAGTTGGCCTTCCTGGGCAAGCTTTGCATAACTGAAAAGCTGCGTCTGGTGCCGTGCGACACCACCCAGACCGGTGACCGCATCCTCGACGGCATCCTGGAGCAGATCCAGTCCAACGACAAAGCTCGAAAGGCCAGCTATTGGATCAGCCGCCTGGGCGAGGAGCCTAAAAAGCTGTGGCAAAGTGTGGGTGAAGACCTGGTAGAGAAAAACGTGCTCGCCCAAGAAGAGAAGCGTTTTTTCCGCCAGTCACCCGCCACCGAAGCTGCACCGGTCCTCCTGGACAAATTCCAGATGAAGAATCGCCTGCGCGCCTCGATCCTCGCAACCGGCGAAGGAGACGCCCGAAGCCTGGCGCTGCTGAAGATCCTCCTGGCCAGCGACCTGCTGGGGCTGATCTTCACCCTGGACGAGATCGAGACCGCCAAAATGGCGATCGACAAGCTGTTCCTGACTGCCGCCATGGGAGACCCGATCCTGCAGATGATCGAGGAGATTGCTCAGGCCGTCTCCGCGGTCAAAGAAGATGAAATGGATTGAAGACTTACTACCAAGCTCAAACCCAACTTTACAAAACCTTAATGCACCCCACGCGCCTGGCGATCTTTGACCTGTTGCGCGATGGGGAGCAGTGCGTTTGCCATATGGAAGCCGTCCTCGGCCAGCGCCAGGCACACATCTCACAGCACCTGATGCTATTGCGTGACGCCGGGCTGGTCAGCGACCGGCGAGACGGTTGGAACATTTTCTACCGCGTGATCCGGCCGGAAATTTTCACCGTGCTCGATGCCATGAATTTACTGTGCGGTGAGGCGCCCGGCAACGTGCTGGCGCTGGAGATCCAGGCTCAAAAAGAAGCCTGCCCCTGCCCAAAATGCCACGCTAACGAGCCATCATCTTTCACGGAGCTGCCATTTGTTGTAAAAAAACTGTAGTGGATCATCCAGGTACTATAAGGCCGGGTGATCAGGCCCTTTTTTTAATAAATCATATTCGCCGAATCGAATGTATAAAGACCAGTTGTATCAAGAATGAATCAAAACAAATGAATATCCTTCCCTTTTTTGAAACATTAATTCAAGCCGGGCTGGGTAACCTGGCTTCTTACCTGGCCGCCCACGTGCTTCTCTGCCTGCTGCCCGCTTTCTACATCGCCGGCGCCATGACCGCCCTCATCCCCAAGGAATCGGTAACACGCTTTTTAGGGCGAAACACACCGAAATATATATCCTACTCGGCGGCAGCGCTGGCAGGCTCCGTGCTGGCAGTGTGCTCGTGCACCATCGTTCCCCTGTTCGCCGGTATCCACAAAAAAGGCGCCGGCCTGGGACCTGCCATCACCTTCCTGTTCTTTGCACCGGCCGCCAACATCCTGGCGCTGGTCTACACCGGCGGCGTCATCGGTCCCGACCTGGCATTCGCCCGTCTCTTCCTCTCGCTGGCTTTCGGGATCGGCATTGGACTGATCATGGCGCTCATTTTCAGCCAGGCGGACATCGCCCACGACAAGGCAACCGACGAGATGTTCGCCGGGCAGGCGCAGAAGAAAATGAACCGCTCTGCCCTGGCATTCCTGCTGATCCTGGTGGCGCTGCTGCTGTTTGGCACGCTCAAGATTGGCCTGCTGCTCAATACCTACGGCCAGGTCACGCTGCCGCTTCCAGGTGCGGAGCGCTTCCAGGAATTCCTCACTCAGCTGGTGCCCTTCGACGCCGCCAAAGGCGAGGAAGGCGTGAGCGTCCAGGGGGTGATCCTGATCGGGCTGCTGGCACTGATCGGCGTCACCTCCTGGAAGGGCATGGAGCACATCCACGAGGGCTTCAACCGCTGGACGTGGACTGCCCTGGGGTTGGTGGCACTCACCTTGCTGACCGCCTCCCTGGGAATGAAACCGGGCGCCGGCGGGCTCGAGATTGGTTTCACCGGCAAATTTTTCGGTGTGCTGCTGGCGCTGTGGGTGTAGGCCTGGCTGTTTTTCAAGAAGCTCAGCGAGGATGAGTAGCGTGATTTCCTGTGGGAGTCCTGGCGCTTCGTCAAGCAGATCTTCCCCCTGCTGGTGGTGGGCGTGTTCACCGTCGGCGTGATCCGGGTGCTGATCCGGCCCGAATGGATCGAAGCCCTGGCAGGCGAGAACACCCTGCTGGGCAACCTGGCCGGGGTCCTCTTCGGTGTCTTCATGTATTTCCCAACCCTGGTGGAAGTGCCGATCGCCAACATGTTCCTCAGCCTGGGCATGCACCGCGGGCCGCTGCTGGCTTACTTGATGGCCGATCCCGAGCTCAGCCTGCAAAGCATTCTGATCACCGCCACCATCATCGGCAAGCTCAAAGCCTGGGTGTACGTCTTTTGGGTAGCCCTGTTCAGCACGCTGGCGGGCCTGCTCTATGGGTCCTGGGTGGACGGCACCAGCCTGGGCTGGATCGTGCTCTACCTGGCAGCTTTCCTGGCGATCCTGGCAGGCGTGCTCTTTGGAGTTAGCCAGCGCAGGCAATCGACTGCCGTAAAAAATTTGGCCACTCGAAACATTAAACACGAATATCACGAATAGACGAATGACACGAATAATAGATTCGATTAACTTTTCAGGAATAAGAATGGACCGAGGAGAAGGTGATTGATCCATATTCGTTAAATTCGTCCATTCGTGAAATTCGTGATGATAAAAAGGAGAAAATACTATGTTAACAATTAAAGTTTTAGGCTCGGGCTGTCCAAACTGCAAAAAGGTGGAAGCCATCGCCCGCCAGGCCGTGGAGACCATGGGTATGGAGGCGGAGATCGTCAAGGTCACCAATTACAACCAGATCCTGGAATACAACATCCTCTCGACCCCAGGGCTGGTGATCAACGAGAAGGTAGTCTGCGCCGGGCGCATACCCTCTCCTGCAGAAGTGACCACCTGGCTGGCAGACGCGGCAAGCTGAGATGAAACGCAAGGTCCTCTTCCTGTGCACCGGCAACTCCTGCCGCTCTCAGCTCGCCGAGGCGATCGTCAACGCCAGGCTGGGCGAGACCTGGGAGGCCGTCAGCGCCGGCACCAAACCCGCTGGCTATGTCCATCCCAAAGCCATCGCTGCCCTGGCCGAAATTGGTATCCAGCACCAGGGCAGGTCAAAGCTGGCTGATGAGTTCCGCGGGGAGGATTTTGACCTGGTCGTGACTGTTTGCGACTCGGCCGCTGAGGAGTGCCCGCTCTGGCTGGGCAAGGGCAGGCGCCAGCACCATAGCTTCCCCGATCCCGCTAAAACGGATGACATGGACGATTTCCGCCGGGTGAGAGACGACATCGCCCATGAAATCGTTGCCATGCTGGAACAATACGAAAGGGAAAGCCCATGACCGAGATAAACGCTGCCCAGGCTCCTGAAGCAGGAGTAGCCAAAAAGCTGTCCTTCCTTGACCGCTACCTCACCCTGTGGATTTTCCTGGCGATGGCGATTGGCGTCGGCATCGGCTACCTCATTCCGGCCGCCGTAAAGAACTTCAACCTGGCGGTTTCGGTTGGCACCACCAACATCCCGATTGCGATCGGCCTGATCCTGATGATGTATCCACCACTGGCGAAGGTGCACTACGAAGAGCTGGGCGACGTCTTCCGCAACTGGAAAATTCTCGGCCTCTCTCTGCTTCAGAACTGGGTGATCGGTCCCATCCTGATGTTCGTGCTGGCAGTGATCTTCCTGCACGACTACCCCGAGTACATGACCGGCTTGATCTTGATCGGGCTGGCGCGCTGTATCGCCATGGTCATTGTCTGGAACGAGCTTGCCAAAGGCGACAACGAATACGCCGCCGGGCTGGTAGCCTTCAACAGCATCTTCCAGGTGCTCTTCTACAGCCTTTACGGTTACATTTTCATTACGGTGCTCCCGGGCTGGCTGGGCTTGCAGGGCAGCGTGGTCAACATCACCATCGGCGAGATCGCCAGGAGTGTTTTCATCTACCTGGGCATCCCCTTCATCGCCGGCTTCCTCACGCACTTCATCCTGATCCGCCTGAAGGGCAAGGAGTGGTACTACCGGGTTTTCATTCCCAAGATCAGCCCGCTGACGCTGATCGCCTTGCTGTTCACGATCGTGGTCATGTTCAGCCTGAAGGGCGAGCTGATCCTGACCATCCCCATGGACGTGGTGCGCATCGCCATCCCGTTGTTGATTTATTTCGTGATTATGTTCCTCGTAGCTTCTTCATGGGCAAGGCGATCGGGGCGGACTTCAAGAAGACGGTCACGCTCTCGTTCACGGCCGCCAGCAACAACTTCGAGCTGGCAATTGCCGTGGCAGTGGCGGTCTTTGGGATCGCCTCGGGACAGGCCTTTGCGGCCGTGATCGGACCTCTGGTGGAAGTGCCGGTGATGATCGGGCTGGTGAACGTGGCGTTCTGGCTTAAAAGGAAATATTTCGCAGTCGCCTGACATGTGGGGTGGGTTGAGCTTGTGAAACCCTCTCGTATGGCTCAATCCGCCCTACAAAGGCTGCAACCTGCAGATCCCAGCAGTGTTTACAGGTTGCTTAGAAAATCTTGAATCGCCTGCAACGTTTCCCGAGGCTGTTCAAGCATTATAAAGTGATGGGAATTGGGGATGCTGTGGAAAACCAGGTTGGGCAGGCGAGCATATCCGAAGGCTTCCAGGATCTGCGGCCACTGTCCTGGCGAGATGTCGCCGTAGCGATCACCCCACAGGCACAGAACAGGGCACGTTAAATTACCGACCTGAGCCCGGGCGTCAAAAGCCAGCAAGGAACCCAATAGCTCCTGGTTGATGTTGGCTTCACCCTGGTTCATGCACACCTGAATTTCCCGGGCAATCTCTGCGGGGGTTCTTGCATCCAGAACGCCAGGGCCAAGCAGGTTGGTCGTGGTATCCAGGTGGGTATGGGCTTCGGCAAGTACCAATGCCCTGACCTGGCTCGTATATCGCAGGGCATATTCCAGCGCTACCATCCCGCCCATGCTGTGCCCGATAAGAACAGGTTTCTCAACTCCTAGCAGTAGCAAGAGCTGGCGCGTTTCATCGACCAGGGTGTTCAAAGTCAGGTTGGCAGTATTTTTCCCTGAACGCCCATGACAGCGCATATCGAATAGTAGAACACGGTAGGAACTAGATAGCAGGTCAGCGGTCCAGCGCCAGTGCTCCAGGCTACAGGTGTAACCGTGCAGGAAGACCAGTTCGGTTCCCTGGCCGTACCGTTCGTAATAGATAGGAAAGTCCTGCAGGAATGTGATTAAGCATCCTCTTTTCGCAGGTGAAGGACTTCCCAATCCCCATACGTAATTTCTTTATACACATTGTCGGTCTGGCTGTCATACAAGGTCACTGCAAAGGGCTCCCAACCGCTCTGGCAAAGAACCTTTGTCACAAAATCTCCAATTTCTTCATCCCTTCCTTTTAGCTGAGAAATCCTGGCCCTGCCCTGGCGGTTGTTATCTCGGTCCAGCTCGCATCCTGGAACCAGCTTTTTGACCTGCTCAAAAACGAAATCGACCGTTTTGGGATCGGAAGTTTTGATGTAAATCCCCGTGCTGTTGTAAAACAGGCGGGTATAGACATAATTTTTCATACCATATCCTTTCTATCCTGAAAGCGGCCGGTCGAGGATTGTGGGTAGGTTGAATATATCATAATCTCCCCGCTCAATGATTCAATACCCGCATCCTTAATCCACCCTTGGGTCTTAAAGTCAGTAGCGCTTGCAGTTGAGGCTCCACCAGGCTTTCCACCTCAAAACGGTAGCGCTGCACCATCATCGGCAGGATCAGCTGCCCCTCGAGCATCGCCAGGTGCGAGCCGACGCAAACGTGACCACCCCCGCCAAATGGAAAATAAGAATAGGAGGGGTAGCGCTTTTTCCAATCTCCAGCAAACCTCTCAGGGTCGAATTTCAACGGTTCATCGAAGAAACGCCCATCCCGGTGGATCACCCACATCGGGATCAGCATAACGCTGCCTGCGGGAATGGTTGTCCCGCCCACGGTCAGGTCATCCATGGCCTTGCGTACCATCAGCGACCAGGCAGGCGGGTAGATACGCATGCTCTCGTTCAACACCTGCAAGGTGTACGGCATCTTCGGCAGGTCCTCAAGCATGGGCACCCGCTCTCCCAGAACGGATTGCACTTCTTGCCCGAGCCGCTCCTGGATTTCGGGGTTCAAGCTGAGCAGGTAGAGCGTCCACATCAACATCAATGCGGTCGTCTCGTGCCCAGCTCCAAAAAGTGTCTTCAATTCGTAATTAATTTCCAGGTCGGTCAGCGTTGCGCCGGTCTCTTCATCCTTCGCCTGGATCAGGTCGGAGAGGATGTCAGCGTACTCGCCGGGTTCCTGGCGGCGCTGGCGGATCAGGTTCATCACGAAACCCTCAATGACACGGGTTGCCCGTTGGATGCGCAGGTTTTCGGACGTAGGCAGCCAGGGAGGCAGTTGCTGGAAGGCGGTCGTGCGCTTTGTCAGCACCTCAAAGACCGCCGTCAGCGCTTGATTGAGATCGGCAGCCTCGCGCTGCATGTCCTTCAGGCTGAAAATAATATCAGCGATGATGCCCATGGTGGTCCGCATCATCTCAAACATCATTTCGTAGCTTTGCCCATCCTGCCAGCCATCCAGAAGGCGCTGCGTATGTTCAATAATAACGTCGTAATAGCGCTTGACGGTCTGGGAGTGGAAGGCCGGGTTGAGCAGGCGCCGGTGTTTTTTCCAGGTATCGCCTTCCAGGGTTAGCGTCGAGGCGCCTACGGCATTTGCCCAGGTGTCGGTCTGGCGCTTCCATTTCTGGACTTTCGCTGAGTTCTTGATCAAGACCTCATGCACGAAATCGGGATGGTTGACCAGGTAGAAATGGAAAGCTGCCATGCGGAAGTGGACAAGGTCGCCGTAGTCCTGGGAGGTGCGGGTCAGAAAGCCCAGGGTATCTCGCTGGAAATCCAGCAGGTTGCGCACGCCAAAGATTCCGCCGGAAGGGCCAGCGGGACGAGTGATGGTGGAAGGGATAGAGTTTGACATGAATACAGTCCTTTTTAATTGAAGTCAGGCGTACGCCAGGCTGTCGCGCACGCTGATTTGCCCGGCCGATCTGGCGGGCAGCAGCGAAGCCAGCACAGAGATGAGCACGACGGTACCCAGCCAGATGCCGACTGCCGGCAGGTTGAACTGGTAGCTCAAGTTCATATCGATCATTGTCTGGCCCAGAAGATCCGCCAGCGGTCGCGCCAACAGGAATGCCAGGGGAACGGCAATAACGAAGCTGAAGAGCCCCTGGAAGAGTCCCTCCATGATGAACAGGCCGTGGATGGCCTTCGCCTGGGCGCCGATGGAACGCAAGACGCCAATCTCACGGGTACGCTCGACCACGCTGATCAGCAGCGAGCCCATCAAACCGATTCCACCGACAACACCGATCAGGACCGCCAGGCTGAGGAGCATAGAAACAATGGTGGAAAACTGATTATTTGCAAAGCTGCGTTGCTCGCGCTTTGCCTGGGTGGTGTAAAAGTCGAGGTTGATGCCCTCATCTTCAAAGGTGCTCTCCAGCTTATCTGCCAGGCGCGTCTCGTCCGCCAGCGAGTTGATCCCATCGCCGCGCACCACCAGCTGAGTAGCGATGCCCTCCTGACCTGTTGCGGCTTGGACGGCTGCCAGGGGCGCGTAGATGGCTTCGATGCGCAGGCCACCACCATAAACCGAGCGGTAGGTGCCGATGACTTCCCAGGCCTGGCTGCCCAGCTCTCCCAGATCAACGTTAAGGCGGTCGCCTGGCCGAACGTTGTTCTTGCGAGCAGTTTCTTCGGGCATGACTATCACCCGTCCATCGCCCTCCTGGAACCAGCGCCCTTCCGCAATCAGTGGCGCGATCATGGTGGACTCCAGGGGAATGCCGATGAGTTGAGCGCCCAGGCCAGCAGTCTCCTCGATGCGCTCGCCCTCGCGCGAAATGGCAGCATTGCGGCTGTACCAGGTCTCAAACTCAGCCACATTCTCCAGGCCTAATGCCAGCTCCGTGATTGTTTCAACCTGATGATCGCGGGTGAAGCCCAACCTTACATCATAATTCTGGCGCGCTTCTTCCTGGTCAAGGGTGAGTTGGATGGACGAAACCAGGCTCATCACCACCAGGAACATCACACCCGCCACGATCAGCACCAGCATGGTCAGCGCCAGCCGGTTCTTGCGGCGGAAGAGGTTGCCCAGGGCTGCCGCGTAGACAGTGGGCAGGAACTTACCAGCAAAGTGTTCGATGGACCTCTCCAGCCTGCCGCTTTTAAAGTCGCCTCCCAGGCCGTAAGAAGCCAGGGCAGCCCGCACCGAGATACGGCTGCCCTGGATAATCGGCAGCAAACCTGCCAGCAGCGGCACGAGAACCCCCGCGGCAATTGTGATCCCGACGGCGCGATAGGAGACCACAAAGCTGGAATAGTCGATGTTAAAGAAGTTCAGGAAATAGCGCGTCATATAGAAGGCGAAGTAGGCGCTTGAGGGCAGGGCAATCAACAGTCCCAGTAAGGTCAGGATCAGCACCTCCAGCAAATAAACCTGGGCAACATGGCGGCGCTGACCTCCTATTGACTTGATGATACCGATCTGGTCGATCTGCTGGGTGATCAGCGCCGTCATCGTCGTCAGCACCAGGAGGGCGCTCAATGCCAGCGAAGCTACCGCCATCACCCCCAACACCACCGTGATCCCCTCGACAAAGCTCCTTCCCCAATGCTTTTTAGCATCCTGGAACAAGACAACAACCACGCCGACGCCCTTCTCAGCCAGGCGGCTGCGCACGTCCGAAGCAATCTGGCGCACGCGTTCGGGATCATCCGAATCGGTGCGGACCAGGAGCTGCAGGAACTTGCCAGCGGGGATGCCAAATTTTTCCAGGCTGGCGGCATCGGCAAAGAAGTGCGCCTGCCCGCCAAAAAGCGGTGGCTGGACAAAGGGATGGCGGATTTTGCCCGCAATGGGATAAAAGAGCTGCTCCCCATTAACATTGAAGATGACCAGGTTGTCCATGTCGATGCCGAAATAAGCACTGGTCAGGCGCTCGACCGCCAGCTTATCGTCTTCAGGGTAAGCGCCTTCTTTCAACTCAATCACATCCAGCTTTTGGTTATCATAATCGGGCCGCTCGACCAGGGTGCCAATTGACCAGGGATCGTCGGCAAACACCTTGTAACGCACCGAGACCTGGTTGATCGGATCAATTTCCTCGACACCCGCCAGGGTTGCCAGGTCGTCCACAACCGCCTGGTCAACCGGGTTGCGCAGGATGATATTCGCCTGAGCGGGCGAGACTGCCTGGTGGGCACGGTCCATGCCGCTCAGCAACTGGTCGATCATACCGAAGATCCCGCCAACGATAAAAAGCCCGGCAGCCAGGCTGAGAATCACAACCAGGCTGCGTCCCTTGTGCTGCCACAGGTCGAACCAGGCTTTGTTCCATCAAAACGTTCAAGCCAGCACCTCTGGCCTGGGATTGCAGTTTTCATCCCGCACGATGCGCCCGTTGCGAACTTCGATGGTCCGAGGCGCCTGGCAGGCAAGCTGCTCGTTGTGGGTGACCATCAGCACCGTCTTGCCAACCTGGGTCAGTTGCTTGAAAAGGCTGAATACCTCGTCGGAAGTCTTGCCGTCAAGGTTGCCAGTAGGCTCATCTGCCACGACCAGCGGGGGATCATTGGCCAGGGCGCGTGCAATCGCTGCGCGCTGCTGCTGGCCACCAGAGACCTGGCCAGGCAGTTTGTACATCTGGTCAGCAAGCCCCACCAGCTCCAACAGGTGCTCTGCCCGCCTGCGACGTGCCTTCTTATCCAGTTTTGAGGCGAAGTCCATCGGCAGGATCGTGTTCTGCAACAGGGTTAAGGCTGGCAGGAGCTGGAAGAATTGAAAAACAATGCCCACGTCCCGCCCACGCCAGGCAGAGAGCTGGTTTTCGTTCATGCGGTTCAGCCGCTGCTGGTTGACAATGATTTCGCCAGAAGTGGGATGGTCAATGCCAGTCACCATGTTCAACAGGGTCGATTTGCCATTGCCAGAGGGTCCCACGATCGAGACAAACTCCCCCGGCTGGACGACCAGGTCAATCCCGTTCAAGACCGTGACCCGCACGTCACCGGTGTCAAACTGCTTGACCACCTTCTTCAGGAGCACGATCGGTTGCGCTGATTGATTTGCCATTACCTATCCTTTACTCGTTGAAGAAAGCGCCGTGGTAGCCGAAGAGCACAGGTTGGGGAATCTCGGCGCGGGCAATCTCTTCCAGGCTGTTGGGCGTCGAGCACCAGCAAGAACGAATGCCCGCTATTGGCATCCAGGACTACCGTGACAACCACACCGTCATCCTCCTCCTTGCGGTCGGGACGTCCTACAAAGAGCGGCTCGCCGGGATAGCAATTTGGGCTGTACCAGGTCTGATCCCTGCGAGTCTGGATGTCAACCTTGACGACCTGGTTATAAAATCCCTGGCGTTTTTCAGGATTGATGCTGGAAGCGTAGACGTAGCGGTAAGCGGGGTCCATGTTGAAGCGAGGGTAGTCGTAATTCGCCAGCTCCATGCAAGACTCGGAGAGCACCTCGTAAGTGGCGTTACCACCGCGCAGAGGCAAGTGGTAGCGGCGCAGCCTGCCAAAGGGCAGCTCGTTCTGCTCATCTTGCAAACGGTCGAGGTAAAAAGCGCTCAGGATGGAAGCATCTTCGTAGGCGTCGATGTCGAGGACAATCTCATCGCCGCGTTCGAAGGCGTTCACATGATGGAAGGCAAAGAAAGACTCGCCGTGCAAGCGATTGACCACCTTGCCATCACGGCGGTCGATGATCCAGAAGGTCGAGCCCAGGCCAGGTTTCCAGCGGAAGTTTTCTATGAACGGGCGCAACCAGAGCAGCAGTGCCAGGGGGTTGACCACCAGCGGAAACTCGACCACAATAAAGTAATTTGGTGTCATCCCGAAGCTGTGCAAGTAAGCCGGATGGCTGGTAGGAATGGATGCCAGCCGTTTCGGGTGGTAGGGGTCACTGATGTCGTGAAGGTTGTAGTGAGTGATGCGGTTGTAGCGGGTGACCAGGTTGAAAACCTGATTACGCTGAAAGTCAAAAACCGGATGGACTGTCGTCATCTGCCCCAGGCGGTTTTCCTCGTAACTGAACCGGTTCAGCGTCAGCAGCGTATCAGGGTCGAACTCCACCTGGATTGGCGTCTCGGCCAGGGCCAGGGTGTGCCCATGGATGCGCGTTATGCTGACCTTGGCGTTGTCGGTGGTTCGCGGCGAGAGTACTGCCCCCACCCTGCCCGTAATCGAGCGCTGCGGGTCGGTGGCAAACTCGGAAAAGACAATGCGTCCCTGCTGCTGCGCCTGGGTGTAGGCATCCACCTGCAGGAAGCGGCTGGTGTAGGAAACCCGCCCTTCATGAAAATTGAAACGGTGCAGCATGGCCAGGCCATCAAACCAGTGCCGGTAGCGTTCCTGCCCCACCTGGAAGGTGCCGGGACCATTGCGGATGAGCGTACCGAGCAGCCAATCTGGCAGCCTGCCCTTCACCGGCAGTGAGACCGGGTTGACCTGCTCGATCGATTGTCCAAAGCCCAGCTCGTAGACGTTAGCGTTCACGACGTTTGCCATCCTCACCTCCATTTATGAGACAGGAACCGGGTCGCCGATCAGGTTGGCAGCAATCTTGCCGGAAGAGAGCACCGCCGGGACGCCCGCCCCAGGGTGCGTGCCTGCCCCCACAAAGTACAAGTTGTCAAACTCCTCCGAACGATTGTGTGGGCGGAAATACGCCAGCTGCAGCAGGCTGGGCCTCACCGAGAAAGCCGCCCCTCGAAAGCTGTTGAGCACGTTCTGAAAGTGCAGCGGATCGATATAGTGCTCGGCGATGATATTTTTCCGCAGATCCGGCAGGTAGTGATCTTCCAGGTACTGCAGGATATGGTCGCGGTAGGGTCTGGCTACCTGTTTCCAATCGGTGCCACTTTTGAGGGTGGGCACACAAGCCAGCACGTAAAAGGACTCGCAGCCCTCCGGGGCGATCGTGGTGTCGGTGATCGTGGGCATGTGCAGGTAGAGAGAAAGGTCCTCCGGCAGCGGACGGTCAGAGAAGATCTCACCCAGCAGGCGGCGATAATCCTTGCTCAGAGATGATGTTATGGTGATGCAAGGGTGAATCCAGGTAGCGCCGTTTTGTGCCGAAGTAGACCACGAAGAGCGACATGCTGTACTTCATGCGTTCGATCTTGCGGTTGGTGTATTTCTTACGGTACTGCTCAGGGATCAGGTGGCGATAGGTGTAGGCCACATCCCCGTTGCAAACGATCACATCTGCCTTGTGTACGCTGCCATCTGCCAGGCGGACACCGGTTGCCTTGCGGTTGCTGACCAGGATCTCCTTGACCTCGGTGTTGAAGCGCACCTGACCGCCCTGTTCCTGAAAGAGGCGCCCCAACCCGTCGACGATGGCGCCGGTGCCGCCGCGGGCATAGTGCACGCCCCAGCGCTTTTCAAACTGGACGATCAGGGTGTAGATCGAGGGGGTATCGAAAGGATTGCCGCCCACCAGCAGCGGGTGGAACGAAAAAACCTGACGGAGGAAGGGGTCTTTGACGTACTGGGAGGCAAAGCCGTAGGTGCCAAAGTAGCCCTTCAGGCGGATCATGTCGGGAATGATCTTGAGCATGTCGGGAATGGTCAGGAAGGGCTGGTCGGTGTACGGGTGGAAACGCTCAAAAATAGCCCTGGTCTGGTCAGTAAAGCGCTCGTAACCTTCGCGATCGGCGGGGTTCCAACGCTCGATCTCCTTGAGCGTATCCTCAAGCTGGTGACGGTAATCAAACGACTTGCCCTCGTGGTTGAAGATGCGGTAGAAAGGATCGAGAGGGAGCAGTTCAATATAATCTTCGCGTTTCTTGCCCGCAAGGTCGAAAAGCTCATCGAACATATAGGGTGCGGTGATTACTGTAGGCCCACCATCAAACTTGAAACCGTTGATGTGATACTGGTAGGCGCGCCCACCAAGCTGATCGCGCTTTTCGAAAATCTCAACGTCGAATCCCTTGCTGGCCAGGCGGTTGGCTGCACCCAACCCGCCAAAACCACTGCCGATAACGATTGCTTTCATGATCTATCTCCTCCTCAGGAATTGTAAATGGTTTTCGATGAACCTGGAGGGCCGGCCTGCCGAAGACCGCCCGTCCGGCTGCGCTGCCAGATGCCCGGCAGCAGCTTGAGCTTCTCCCACTGGCTGAGAGAAGCCCTGCGGGTGAAGGTATCATAATCATGCTCCTCGATATCGTCGAGAATGCCCTTATAGAGATCAGCGGCTGCCTGGATGGCGAAGCGTCCTTCAGGATGGAGCATGGCAATACCGGGCATGGCGGCGGCATAGAGCTCGCGTGTCCGCTCAATCTGGAAACGCATGAAATCCTTCCAGGAACTAGATTGGACCTGCTGGGGTAATTCGTCAGGCTGGAGATGGTATACGGCCAGCTCATCCAGCGGCAGGTAGAGACGCCCGTTATGATAGTCGTCGCCGACATCACGCAGGATGTTCGTCATCTGCAACGCCACGCCGAGGCGGATGGCATATAGAACCGCCTCCCTGCTGGCGTAACCCACGATCTGCATTGCCATCAGGCCAACCGTGCAGGCGACCCCATAACAGTAAACCGTCAGGTCACTGAATGCCTGAAAGCGTTCGGGCTGCAGGTCACGAGCGATCCCCTGCACGAGCTGCTCAGCGTACTTCCTGGGTATCGCATACCTCTGGCTGGTGTCCATCCAGGCGAGGGCCACGACATCTTCATTGCCGGGAGTGCGCGTATGCGCTTTCTGGTACCAGGCCTGAAGCAGGTCGTCAGTGGCATCCGGATCGCAATCGACCAGGTCATCGCTGACACGGCAGAAAGCGTAAAGGGCGCGCATCGCCTGTCGCTTGGCAGATGGGAGAAAGGCAGAAGCCATGTAGAAGGTCTTGCTATGGGCGCGGGTCAGCTCGCTGCAGCGCCTGTAGGCGCGAAGCAGTTCATCAGGATGCCCGCTATCAAGCGCGTACTCGCGCACGCCACTGTCAAGCGCCTCAAAAGCCAGATTTACCAGGTTGTTTTCCCAAACGCTGCTGACCATGTCCATTGGATTACCAGGGGTTGCCTGCCTCCTTCCCTTATTGAATTTACGGATATATAACCGGAAGATGGATTGCCGGATACTCCGATGCTCGGCTTTCAGGATATATATGATATTATAAGTAATATTTTAAAAATGTCAAGGTTATGTCTGGTTATATTACAGGTATATTACAGATTTGCAAGGTTTTTTCCCTGATCAGTGTGTTGATTGGTTGAATTTTCCTTGTGAAGGAATTAGCTCATCCCCCAAAGCTTTTAAGTCTTTTTTTTTCTGAATGACCTAATCCAAAAAGACCTCACAATTTACGGGAGGTCTTTTATGATTTAGCTCCTCGACCAGGACTCGAACCTGGAACCTAGCGGTTAACAGCCGCCCGCTCTGCCGAATTGAGCTATCGAGGAAGGTACAGGCGCTGATTATATCCCCTTGCCTTTGCACCTGTCAAGACAAAATCCGGAGTGTGTTTTTCTTGACAAACCTTCCTGGCTTCGTTATACTGCGAGCGTTGTTGAAATTTTACCCTTGCACGGGGAGCCCGGGAAGCCGGGCTGAGAGGAAGGCCGTCAGCCTTCGACCCGCGAACCTGATCCGGATCATGCCGGCGGAGGGATGGCAGCCGTGAACGATATTTAGCCCTCTACCGGTTTGAAGGAGGGCTTTTTGTTACACCCCAACAAACGCGCCGTCATCTTTGCTAACGGCGAACTGAACGAACCCGAGTCCGTGTTGCGCCTGGTACATTCCGATGATTACTTGATTGCAGCAGACGGCGGTGGCAGGCACTGCCAGGCGCTCGGTTTGCAGCCGCACTTGCTGATCGGTGACATGGATTCGCTGGCCCCGGATATCCTCACCCAATTCCAGGCTGTAGGCAGTGAGGTCCTCCGTTATCCTGTAAACAAGGATTTCACAGACCTCGAGCTGGCACTGCTGCAGGCTAAGGAACGCGGGGCTGAAGAAATCCTGGTGATGGCAGCCCTGGGACAACGTTGGGACCAGACCCTGGCCAACCTGCTGCTGCCGGCCGGGGATGCCTTTGCAAGCGTCAGCATCCGCCTGGTAGATGGCTCCCAGGAGATCCTGCTCCTGCGCCCCGGAAAGTGGCTCGAGCTCCATGGCCAGCCAGGCGACACGCTTTCCCTGGTGCCGCTGCTCGGTGCGGCCTGTGGGATCACCACCCAGGGATTGGAATACCCGCTGAAGGACGAAAACCTGGAGTTTGGGAGCACGCGTGGCGTCAGCAATGTCCTGCTGGAAGCCTCACCACGCATCTTTCTGCGCCAGGGCTTGTTGGTATGCGTTTTGATTCACGGGTCGAACGATGGTGAGGGTTCATGAAAAAATTCTGGTTCTTTCTTATGCTATTTTTGTTGTTCCTGCTTGGCGGCTGCCAGGCAAAGACGCCCGGGGCGCCGCAGGAATTGCAGGTGATGACGCACGACTCCTTTGCAATCTCGGAGGACGTCATCGCCGCCTTTGAGCAGGAAAACAACGCCAAAGTTGCCTTCCTGGCTTCCGGGGATACCGGCACGGCGCTGAACAAAGCCATCCTGTCAAAGGAAAATCCCCTGGCGGATGTCTTTTTCGGTGTAGACAACACTTTCCTGAGCCGGGCGCTCCAGGAAGGCATCTTCGAAACCTACAGATCCCCCCTGCTCGAGAAGGTGCCCCAGGAATTCCAGCTCGATCCTGACAACCGGGCTTTACCGGTGGATTACGGCGACGTTTGCCTGAACTACGATATCGCTTACTTCACAGACCGGGGCATTGCCCCCCCGCAAACCCTGGAAGACCTGCTCAAGCCGGAATACAAGGGGTTGGTGGTCGTCCAGAACCCGGCTACATCATCCCCCGGGCTGGCTTTCCTGCTGGCGACGGTCGCCCACTTCGGCGAGGACGGCTACCTGGAATTCTGGGAAACCCTGGCTGCCAACGACCTGCTGGTGGTCAACGATTGGAACAGCGCCTACTACACCGAGTTTACCCGATCCGGCGGCGCTCATCCGCTGGTCCTGTCCTACGCCTCCAGCCCGGTCGCCGAAGTCCTTTTCGCCAACGAACCGCTTTCCGAACCGCCGACCGGCGTGGTCACCGGCTCGGAAAGCTGCTTCCGCCAGGTGGAGTTCGCCGGAATCTTGAAGGGGACCCGGCAGCGCGAGCTGGCAGAAAAATGGATCGACTTCATGCTCTCGAAGACATTCCAGGAGGACGTGCCACTGCAGATGTTCGTACTGCCTGTCAACCGCGAAGCGCAGCTGGACACGACTTTTGCCCAGTTCACCGCCCAGCCTGAGACGCCTGCCACCTTAGACCCAGAAGTAATCAGCGCTAACCGCGAAAAATGGATCAAAGCCTGGACAGAAACCGTCCTCCGGTGAATACGGTTCTAATGGCATGATCTTGATGTCTGGACTCATATAAATCCATGCCACAACCTTCACATTTCGCGTTTTTCGCTTCTTTCGCGTATTTCGCGATCCAATCTCTTCCTCTGGCTGCCCGCCCTGGTCTTCCTGGGGTTGTTTTTCCTGTACCCGCTTGCCAGCATCCTGCAGGTCAGCCTGGAGCGCACCCAGGGAAGCCCACTGGCTCCGTTCATCGAGATCCTGCAATCCCCATCCACACGCCAGGTGATTGGCTTCACCTTCTACCAGGCCCTGCTTTCGACGATCCTGACGCTGCTGCTGGGCCTGCCGGTGGCGTACATCATGGCGCATTACACCTTTCGAGGCAAAGCCTTGATCCAGGCGTTATCCGGTGTGCCGTTTGTGATGCCCACCCTGGTGGTGGCTGCCGCCTTCAACGCCCTGCTGGGGCCGCGCGGCTGGGTAAACCTGGGCCTGATGTCCGCCTTCGACCTGGCAGCGCCTCCGATTCAATTCAGCAACACCCTGGGCGCCATCCTGCTGGCGCACGTCTTCTACAACACCACCATCGTTTTACGCATCGGTAGGCGACTTCTGGTCGCACCTGGACCCGCGCCTGGTGCAGGCAGCGCAGGTTCTGGGCGCCAGCCGCTGGCAGGCGCTGCGCCACGTCTCGCTGCCACTGTTGATGCCCGTCATCGCCACCGCAGCCATGCTGGTATTCCTCTTTGACTTCACTTCTTTCGCCGTGGTGCTGCTGCTGGGCGGGCCGCGCTTTGCAACCATCGAGGTTGAAATATACAACCAGACCGTCAGCCTGTTCAACCTGCCGCTGGCTGCAGCCCTGGCCATCCTGCAGCTGCTCTTCACCCTGATCATGACCGCTGGCTATACCCGCCTGGCGAACCGCTCCAGCCGCCCACTCAGCCTGCGCCCGCGGGCGATGACCCAACGACCTCTGACCTCCTGGCGCAGCCGCCTGCTGGCCGGGGTGATGATCGGCAGCCTGCTCCTGTTGATGACAGCCCCGCTGATTTCGCTGGCGGCGCGCTCGGTCACCCGCTTTGAGACCGTGCGCGGCCAGGCCGGCAGCGCCTTCCAGGGGTTGACCCTCGATTACTACCGGGAATTGAACACCAACCGGCGCCAGTCTCTCTTCTATGCCACGCCTTTGACCTCGATCGGCATCTCCCTGGGGTATGCCGGCCTGACCATCCTGCTGGCGCTGGCCATCGGCGTGCCCGCAGCCTGGGCGCTGGCCAGGGACCGCCAGTCCCGCCTGAACCGGCTGCTGGACCCGCTGTTGATGCTGCCGCTGGGCGCCTCGGCGGTCACCCTGGGACTTGGCTTCATCATCGCCCTGGATGAACCCCCGCTGGACCTGCGGACCTCGGCGCTGTTCGTGCCCCTGGCGCACACCCTGGTGGCCTTCCCCTTCGTGGTGCGCAGCCTGGTACCGGCGATCCGCAGCATCCGCCCGCGCCTGCGGCAGGCAGCCGCCATCCTGGGTGCCTCGCCCCTGCAGGTTTTCCGCCTGGTCGACCTGCCCCTAGTGACGAGAGCCCTGGTGATTGCAGCCACCTTTGCCTTTGCCATTTCCCTGGGCGAGTTCGGCGCCACCGCCCTGATCGCCAGGCCCGAATACCCCACCATCCCCGTTGCCATCTACCGCCTGATCGGGCAGCCAGGCGCAGTCTTCTACGGGCAGGCAATGGCTCTCAGCACCATTTTGATGGTTGTCACTGCAGCCGGGATGCTGGCCATCGAGCGCCTGCGCCTTCCCGGGATGGGAGATTTTTAATTGGACGGATATAATCCACAAATCGGATTGAGCATCCAGGAAGTCAGCAAAGCGTTCCAGCAGAGCCAGGTCCTGCAGGACATCTCGTTCGACGTCCACCCAGGCGAGGTCGTCGCCATCCTGGGTCCCAGCGGCTGCGGAAAATCGACCCTGCTCAGCTTAATCGCCGGCCTGGAGGCGCCGGACCACGGCGACATCCTCTGGCAGGGCCAGTCCCTGGCGGGCATCCCGCCCAACCAGCGCGGCTTTGGGCTGATGTTCCAGGACTTTGCCCTTTTTCCTCACCGCAACGCCTACGAGAACGTGGCCTTTGGTCTAAGAATGGCGCGCCAGGACGAGCAACAAATCCACAGGCGCGTCGAGGAAGTGCTGGCGCTGGTTGGCTTGCCAGGTGCCGGGAGGCGCGATGTCAACACCCTCTCCGGCGGCGAGCAGCAGCGGGTTGCCCTGGCGCGCTCCCTGGCGCCGCGCCCGCGCCTACTGATGCTGGATGAACCCCTGGGATCGCTGGATCGCACGCTGCGCGAGCGCCTGATCCCTGACCTCAGCCGGGCTTTACGCAGTATCCAACAGACAGCTGTGTACGTCACTCACGACCAGGAGGAGGCTTTCAGCCTGGCAGACCGGGTGGTGCTGATGAACCGCGGGCGGGTAGAGCAGGTAGGCTCCGCCCAGGAGCTCTACAGGTATCCTGCCAGCGTCTTTGCAGCGCGCTTCCTGGGGATGGATAATTTACTGGAGGCATCGATCCAACGCGGCGAAAGCGGCCTGGAGATCGTCACCTCCATCGGGCACTTCCCGCTCCGCCAGCCAGCAGAGGAGGGCGCAGTCACGGTCCTGCTGCGCCCGGATGCGGTCAGCCTGGGTGGGGACGAGGAATGTGATTTTTCAGGCGTGCTCGTTGAGCGCATCTTTCGCGGCAGCACCTGGCTGCTGACCGTCGAGACCAGTCAGACCAGGCTGCGCTTTGAAGCCCCGGTCAGCACCAATCCACCACCAGCAGGAGAAATCGTCTGCCTGAGCTTTGATCCTGCTCGGGCCATCCAGATATTTCCAGAGGCGCGGGAACTGCGCCCGGAGCCCTAAATGATGGTGACTGTCATCAAGCTGAACATCCAGGAAGAGGAAACCTGGCGCTACCAGGGACGCCTGCTCAGCCAGGATGAGCATTCCATGACTTTAGAAGCCTACTTTGACCGCGAAGACAGGGACGTGCACGGGATGTGGCTGAGAAAAGGCGACCGTTTTGTCGAAACCTATTACACCGACCGCTGGTACAACATCTTCGAGATTCATGCCCGGGAGGATGACCGGCTGCGCGGCTGGTACTGCAACATCGCCAGGCCAGTCCAGATTGCGGGCGGCACGATCTCGTACGTTGACCTGGCGTTGGACCTGCTGGTCTTCGCTGACGGGCGGCAGATCGTCCTGGACGAAGACGAATTTTCTGCCCTCAACCCCAGTCCCGAGCTGCGCGAACAGGCTTATAAGGCGCTTGAAGAGCTACAAAATAGTTTCAGCTTGTCACTTCGTTCGAAATGACACATAAAATCAAATCACCAGGGGCAGCTGGCTTAATCCATAAAAAATCGAGTCCCCGTTGCGCCACAGCCAGCTCAGGCTGGCCCACAGGCCGCTGAAAACCAGCCCACACGAGCAGCATATACAGACAAACAGGACAATCAAGACGACCAGGATCGCCTTCCAGGCTGAATTGTTGCTGGCGGGCCTGGGATTGTAGGAAGATTGGTACGAAGGTGGGGGAATGACCTCCACATTTTCTTGATCAGACATTAGAACCTCCAACGGGTTTTTTAGGAGCATTGGCGCGCTTCCAAAGATACCAGACCAGCAAACCGATGACCAGCAGCAGGATGATGAAAATCAGGATCGGGATAACGATCGCCAGCACCGAGATGACGGTCGCAGCCACGTCCTCCAGGACAGACACCGGTGTATTCCCAAGCCCGCCTGTCGTAGCCGTCACTACCGGCCGCACCGCGACGGCTTTCACGGTGTGCACGGCGCCTGCCGTGAGAATGCCAGCAGCCAACGCCAGCACCGGGTGAACATCCGTAAAGACCTGGGCGCTGGCGGCAAAGACAATAGCGCCGGCAACCGGGCGAATGAACGACTGCACCACGTCGTTGACGTGGTTGACCGCGGGAAATTTGTCGGCAAAAAACTCCACCGTCACCAGGACGGCCAGCAAGCCGATCACCCACCAGCTGGTCAAAGCGTCAAAGGGCGGTTTCAGCTCGATCAGGGTAGTAAAACGTCCCAGGAGAGCGACCGTCAGCAGGGGGATATAGGCGTTGAGCCCGGCGCTGGCGCTCAGCCCGAAGGCTGAAAAAATTCCTAACAATGCTTCCATATGATTTCTCCTTGTATCAATTTACGCTGGACGTCTCAAAAGGTTGCAAATTGGCTCAGCCAATTGGGAAGCCCTGCCAGGTGCCGGTCAACGCGTAGCGCACCACGTCAAAAACGATAATTTGCAGCAATGCCAGGGTCGCACCCGCCAGCAAGGGAAAGGCAAGCTGCCTGATTGTAGTCGCGCGATTGTCCTGGCGAGTCATTAACAGCCAGAGGGTGGTATAGACGAGGGCAAGTATCAACCAGATTGTGCCCGCGCTGATCAAAGCCAGGGGATACAGGATCAGGGGATTTTGCAAACCGACCACGATCACGAGCAGCGCAGCCAATCCCAGCAATCCTAAAAAACTACGCCAGGAAGGGATCACCGGTCGACCATCCCAATCCTTCCAGGCGGTCTGGTTAAAGCCCAGGAAGAGCATCACCGCCAACACCAGGCCCATGCCGGTGCCCGTGACCAGCCGCAAGCTGTTCGACGAGGGATACAGGCTGGGAAATCCCGGCATCAGGTTTAGAAGAGAATTGACGCCATCCACAGCAAACGCCAGAACAAACAGCCCCAGGACGGCCAGGATTTTCCTGGGGGGCAGACCACAGCGCTTGCGATTCGTAAGGGTTAAGTACACCATCCCGAGGAGCGCGCCCAGGTACATCCCAGAACAGCGAACGCATAAAGGAAAAACTTGCTCGCCCATGTGAAACGAACGGGCTTCGATACGATGGCAAACAGCGTAGCCAAGTGCATCAGCCTTCCCCAACAGACCGGGCGGAGTGTTTAACAACCAACCAAACAACAGAATCCCGAAAACAAAGGATACACCCAGGTACCGGAGACGTGAAAAGACATTCCTGCGTTGGCTGGGTTGTTCCATTTCAGGAATTATAGGGGGTTCCTGTGGAATTGCATAGCACTGTTGGCAAAGTCATGCCTCTGCGGTATTATAGGGCGAACTTATTCCGTCCGGCAAACAATGTACATCCGGTAGGATTATGAAGACCTACGAAAGGAAACGTTTCATGATGAAAATACTGGGATTCCTGGTGCTCGCGGGATTGCTCCTGGGGGGAGCAACCCTGGCCGCCTGCACCACCACCGCCCCCTCGCCAGCTGGGAGCGAAGCCGCAGCCAGCGAAACGCCGGCAGGCGAAGCCGCGACCGCTATCGAAGTGCCGGCGACAGCGACCCCAACCTTCACGCAGACGCCCGAACCCTCCCCCACCCCGGTCCCGCCAACCGCAACCCCGGAGCCCACCGCCACCCCGGCGCCGGTCGGCCCGGAGGCATTTCCGGCCGGGATCAACCCGCTGACCGGCCTCACGGCTGCCGATCCCAGCCTCCTGGCCGTGCGCCCGGTCGGGGTTAAGATCAACATCTACCCCCGCAGCCAATATCGCCCCAACTGGGGGATTTCGCTGGCTGACATCGTCTACGACTACTATCACAACAACGGCTACACCCGTTTCCACGCGATTTTCTACGGGACCCAGGCGGAACTCGCCGGGGGCGTGCGCTCGGGCCGCCTGCTGGATGAAGACCTGGTGCAGATGTACAAGAGCCTCTTCGTCTATGGCGGCGCTGACAACCGCGTCGACCGTTATTTTTGGGATGCCTTCCCGGAGCGCCTGGTGCGCGAGGGAGTCGAGAGCCTGTGCCCGCCTACGGATGAAAAACCCCTGTGCCGCTACGATCCAAACGGCATCAGCAACCTGCTGACCGGAATCCCCGAGGTCCATGCTTATATCCAGGGCAAGGGCGTTAATGACAGCCAGCAAATCCTGGACGGGATGCTGTTCGACCTGACCGTCCCTGCCAACGGTCTGCCGGGGATCCAGGTGACGACGCGTTATTCATCTGATTCGTATAACCGCTGGGAATACAATTCCGAAACCGGCGCCTATCTGCGTTTCCAGGACAACCAGCTCGATTCGGGCGAGGGCGAAGTTTTTGTGCCCCTGACCGACCGGGTCACCGAAACCCAAGTCAACGCCGAGAACGTGGTCATCCTCTTTGCCAGCTATGAAAACACCGTGCCTGGCGCCCAGACCGAGATCTTCGATATTAACCTGAGCGGCACCGGAAAAGCGCTGGCGTTCCGGGATGGCCAGGTCTACGAGGTGCAGTGGAATCGACCAGCGTTCGACTCGGTGCTGTACCTGACCTTCGCCGACGGCTCGCGCTACCCCTACAAGCCCGGCAAGACCTGGTACCAGGTGGTGGGGCTGTACTCGAAGGCCAACCAGGAAGCGGACGGTTCCTGGCGCGTGACGTTTGGAATTCCCTGATTTAAAACTGGTAGCAACGCTGAGCGTTGCTACCAGTTTAGCTTAATTCTTTAACAAATTCCGCAGCACCGTCTGCAGGATCCCGCCGTTGCGGTAGTAGTTGACCTCGACGGGTGTGTCGAGGCGCGCCAGCACCTGGAAGGTCTGGGTCGTGCCGTCCGGCCTGCGGGCGCGCACGCTGACCTCGCTGCCGGGCTGGAGGCCATCGTGCAAGCCCAGGAAATCGAAGATCTCTTTCCCGGTCAGGCCCAGGGCATCCACCCCTTCGCCGGCTTTGAATTCCAGGGGCAGGACGCCCATACCGATCAGGTTCGAGCGGTGGATGCGCTCGTAGGACTCGGCGATCACGAGGCGCACGCCAAGCAAGAACGTGCCCTTGGCTGCCCAGTCTCGGCTGGAACCTGTGCCGTATTCCTTGCCGGCCAGGATCACGAGCGGGGTACCCTGCTCCTGGTAGCGCAGCGAGGCTTCGTAAATCGTCATCTGCTGCTCGTCCGGCAGGTACAGGGTATACCCGCCCTCCAGGCCGCCCAACATGCGATTTTTGATGCGGATGTTGGCAAAGGTACCGCGCGTCATCACCCGGTCGTTACCGCGGCGCGCCCCGTAGGAATTAAAATCCTTCGGCGTAACCCCATGCTCGACCAGGTACTTTCCGGCCGGGCTGTCCGCCGGGATCGAGCCTGCCGGGGAGATGTGATCGGTCGTGATCGAGTCACCGAGCACGGCCAGCACCCTGGCGCCCTTGATCTCACGGATCGTCCCGGGTTGCAGGGAGAGGTCCGTAAAGAAAGGCGGTTCCTGGATGTACGTTGAAGCGGGCACCCAATCATACAACTCGCTGGCACTGGACTGGATGGCACTCCAGGTTGGATTGCCCGTGAAGACGTTGGCATATTTCTCGCGGAACATCGTCGGCTGGACGCAGGACTCGACCACCTCCTGGATCTCGGCATTCGTGGGCCAGATGTCCTTCAAATACACGTCATGACCATCGCGGCCGGCTCCCAGCGGATCCTGCTCCAGGTCGATGTCCACCGTTCCTGCCAGGGCATAAGCCACCACCAGCGGAGGCGAGGCCAGGTAGTTGGCCTTGACATAAGGATGGACGCGCCCTTCAAAATTGCGGTTGCCGGAAAGCACTGCCGCCGCCACCAGGTCCTGGCCCGAGATCGCTTTGACCACTTCGCCGGGCAGTGGACCGGAGTTGCCGATGCAGGTGGTGCAGCCGTAGCCCACCACGTTAAAGCCCAGCTCTGCCAGCGGCTCGAGCAGCCCGGCCTGCGCCAGGTATTCGGTGACCACGCGCGAGCCGGGAGCCAGGCTGGTCTTGACGTAGGGTTTGACATTCAGCCCGCGCGCCCGGGCTTTCTGCGCCAGTAAGCCGGCAGCAAGCATCACCGAGGGATTGGAGGTATTCGTGCATGAGGTGATGGCGGCAATCACCACGGCGCCATGACCCATCTCCACGCTGGCAGCCTCCGCCCCAATGACTGCCTTGCGCTCCAAGTCTTCGGGCTTCAGCTCGTAGCCGCGCTGGCCCTTAGGAGCCGTCAGCGCAGCCTTGAAGTTTGGCTGGACCTCACCCAGGTTCAAGCGGTCCTGCGGGCGCTTGGGACCGGCCAGGCTGGGCCGGACGCTGCCCAGATCCAGCTCCAGGATATCGCTGAATTCCGGATCAGGCGTCTGCGCATCCCGGAAGAGCCCCTGGGCTTTGCAGTAGGCTTCCACCCGCTGCACAACCTGCTCCGACCTGCCGGTCAGGCGCAGGTAGCGCAGGGTTTCTGCATCTACCGGGAAGAATCCTACGGTCGCACCATATTCGGGCGCCATGTTGGCGATGGTCGCCCGGTCCGGCAGGGACATGCCCTGCAGACCCGGTCCGAAGAACTCCACAAACTTGCCAACCACGCCCTTTTTGCGCAGCATCTGGGTCACGGTCAGGGTCAGGTCAGTGGCTGTTACCCCTTCTTTCAATCCGCCCACCAGCTTGAAACCAATGACTTCCGGCGTGAGCATGTCGATTGGCTGTCCCAGCATGGCAGCTTCGGCTTCAATACCGCCGACGCCCCAGCCGACCACCCCCAGGCCGTTGATCATCGTGGTATGCGAGTCGGTGCCGACCAGGGTGTCCGGGTAGGCCAGTTTTTGGCCGTCCTCCTCTACCGCCAGGATCACCTGCGCCAGGTACTCCAGGTTAACCTGGTGGACGATGCCCGTCGCCGGAGGCACGACCTGGAAATTACTGAAAGCCTGCTGTCCCCAGCGCAGGAAAGTGTAGCGCTCCTGGTTGCGCTGGAACTCCAGCTCGGCGTTGCGGGCCAGGGCATCGGGGAAGGCGAAAAAATCCACCTGGACCGAGTGGTCGATCACCAGGTCAACGGGCACGAGGGGATTGATCTTCTTGGGATCGCCGCCCAGGCGCTTCATGGCTGAGCGCATCGCCGCCAGGTCCACGACCGCAGGAACGCCGGTGAAGTCCTGCATGACCACGCGCCCCGGCTGGAAAGGCATCACCGGGCGCTGCGGAACTGGCGTTCCGTTAGCCACCTGCGGCTGCCAGGCAGCCAGGTTCTTGACGTCCTCGCGCCTGATTTCCACGTCGTTGCACTGGCGCAGCAGCGCTTCCAGCATGATGCGGATCGAAAACGGCAGGCGCGCCAGGCGGGCCAAGCCCAGCTCTTCGAGGCGAGCCAGCCGGTAGTAGATATAATCACCATGTGGTGTTTGCAGCAGGGCACGTGCTCCAAAAAGATCGTTCATCATCAGCCTCCATGTCATTTTCCCTCACGTAACAATGCATCGGTCATGCGGATCGCCCGGGTAACGGCCTGGACATCGTGCACGCGGATGATGTTGGCGCCACGCAGAATCCCGACCACCACAGCCGCAATCGTGCCTTCCAGGCGCTGGTCTGCAGGCAAATTCAGCGTGTACCCGATGAATGACTTACGCGACGGCCCCAGGAGCACAGGATACCCCATCTCGCAGATGGCATCCAGGTGGTGGATCAGCTCCAGGTTCTGCTCGACCGTCTTGCCAAAGCCTATGCCGGGATCGAGGATGATGCGGTCATCCGGGAGGCCGGCAAGGTGCGCCAGGGCAACGCTTTCACACAGCTCCCGCCTGACATCCTCGATCAGGTTATCATAAGGAACGCCCACATAGCGCCCGCCCAGGCGTTCTTTGATCTCGGCATGAACCCAGGAGCTGCGGTTGTGCATCAGCACAACCGGGGCATGGCGGCGGGCAACCACCTGCGCCAGGTCCGGGTCGGCTTTGAATCCCCAGACGTCGTTGACCATGTGCGCCCCAGTGTCCAAGGCGGCCTCAGCAACGGCGGCTTTATAAGTATCAATCGAGATCAGGATGTCCAATTCCTTCTTAATCGCTTCGATCACCGGGATGGTGCGTTCCAGCTCCTCTTCGAGACTGACCGGATGCGATCCCGGGCGGGTGCTCTCCCCCCCGACATCCAGGATATCGGCGCCCTGCTCGACAAAGCGGCGCGCCTGCTCCATGGCAACGGATACGGCGGACACCGATCCCTGGTTCTGCAGCAGCCCATCCCCGGAAAAACTATCCGGGGTGATGTTCAGGATTCCCATCACGTACGTGCGCGCTCCCCAGGCCAGGGAACGGCCGCCAACTTCTATTCCGGTCGCTTTCATTTTCCGGTGGAGGTTAGAGGACCAACGTCAAAGGCCGGCTGAGCCAGGTTTCCGCCTGGTCGATGTCGGTAAAGACGTCCATCTCCACACCACCCGGCGTCAGGGCTGCTATTTGCAGGATGGCATGGCGTACCTGCTCGTTGGCAACCACCACCGCCACGCGTAAATTGCGCACCGAGGGATCGGCATTGACTTCCAGAGCAACCCGGATGGCCTCTTCGGATAAATCCAGGATGGCACGCAGGTCGTACAAATTCCGGGTCAGGCGATCCGAGTCGTAAAGATGTGAGAGCGCAAACCCGCGCCAGTGCATCAAGGTGGCTTTCGAAACGTCCGTGAACGTGATCTGCATCCCACCATCCGGGCGGCGCATGGCGATATAGCCAATGCCAGGTTCGGGCTTCCAATTCAGTGGTTTAACATCCTTATCCGTCATCATCACACCTCATCATCAACAATTCCATCAAGTTATAGGACTAATTCTACCCGAAAATTAAAAAACTACAGGGATTCTTGGGTTGAGTAATTGACGATTCCGGTCGTATCCACCTTGGCCAGGAGCTGACGGACCTTTCTGCACAGCAGTGGATGCCTAAAATTGGGCGCCAGGTCTGCCAGGGGCACCAGGACGAAAGCGCGCTCGTGCAGGCGTGGGTGCGGGATCGCAATGCCGGGCAGATCGATGATGCGATCGCTGAAAAAGAGGATGTCCAGGTCGATCAGCCGGGGCCCGTTGCGGACGCTGGGCTGGCGCCCCAGTTGTTTCTCAATGCGCTTCAAATATAACAGCAGCTCCCACGGGTCGAGGTCCGTCTCGACCTCTGCCACCTGGTTGAGGAAAGCCGGCTGGTCGGCGTAGCCCCAGGGAGGCGTCTCGTAAATTGGCGAGGTTGCCAGCACGCGCACCTGCGGGGCGAGCGCTGCCAGGGCGGCATCCAGGTTGCCCAGGCGGTCCCCCAGGTTCGAGCCAAGGGCGAGGTATATTTGGCGAGTCATATACCAAGTATAATATTATTCAGACAGCCTACAAGGAGTTCTCAATGGCGCAGGCAACCTTCCACTTTCCACGCGGTTTTCTCTGGGGAACGGCCACATCCTCTCACCAAAACGAAGGCAACAACCAGAACAACAACTGGTGGAGGTGGGAGCAGCAGCCGGCCAGGATCATCGACGAAACCGAATCCGGGCTGGCCTGCGACTGGTGGAACGGGCGCTGGAGGGAGGACTTTGACCGCGCTGCCGAAACCCATCAAAACGCCCACCGCCTCTCCATCGAATGGAGCCGGGTACAGCCCACCCAGGAGCGCTGGGACGAAAACGCCATCGACCGCTACCGCGACATGCTGCGCGGCCTGCAGGACCGCGAGCTGACGCCGCTGGTCACCCTGCACCACTTCACCAACCCCAGGTGGGTGGAAGAAGAGGGCGGCTGGGAAAACCCAGAGATCGTTGACTGGTTCACAACCTACGTGCGCAAAATGGTGGAAGCGCTGCGCGAATACGCCAGCCTGTGGATCACGATCAACGAGCCCAACGTGCTGGTCGGCCTGGCCTATGCCGGCGACGCCTTCCCACCGGGAAAGCGCAGCCTGGGGAGCTCGATCCGGGCGACGACCAACCTGGTGCGCGCCCACGCTTCCGCCTACAAAGCCATCCACAGCCTGCAGCCGCAGGCGCGCGTTGGAATGGCCGTTCAAATCCGCCCGATGCTGCCGAGGGCAGCTCGCTGGCCGCTGGATCGCCTGGCTGCCTCACTATCGGACCGCAACCTGAACCACATCTTTTCCGATGCCCTCGCCAACGGCAGGCTGCGCTTCCCTGGTTGGAGGGTGCGCCTGCCCGAAGCCAAAGGGACCCAGGATTTTCTTGGGATCAACTATTACACACGCGACCTGGTGAATTTCAGCCTGTGGCACCCCATGCAGTTCTTCGCCCGGCGGGGATTCGCGAAAGACGCTGACCTCAGCGACACCGGCTTTATCGCCAACGACCCGGCCGGCATGTTCCAGGTCCTCAAATGGGCAAGCCGTTATAAGCTGCCGATCCTCATCGCCGAGAACGGCGTCGACAATGCCGACGACCGCCTGCGGCCGCGCTACATCCTCGAGCACCTGCACCAGGTCTGGCGCGCCGCCAACTTCAACTGGCCGGTCAAGGGCTATTTCTACTGGACGCTGGTGGATAACTTCTCCTGGAACCGCGGCTGGACCCAGCGTTACGGGCTGTGGGAGCTGGACCCGCAGACCCAGGCGCGCCGCCGGCGGCCCAGCGTCGACCTGTATGCCGAGATCTGCAAGGAAAACGGCATCTCCTCGGAGATGGTCGCCCGCTACGCCCCCGAAATTCTGGAAAAGCTCTTCCCGGATTGAGACTTACCGGAATGAGTGAACCGCAAAGAATTAACGTCCTGTGCCGCCCGGCGCGCCCTTCCGACACGGACGACGTCATGGCGCTGACGAAGACAATCTGGGACGGGGGCGATTACATCCCCATCGTCTGGCAGGACTGGCTGGCGGACCGGCTGGGATTGCTGGCCGTGGCGGAATGGGAAGGTCGTGCCGTCGGCGTGGGCAAGCTGACGTGCATCACCCCAGAGAGCTGGTGGATGGAAGGACTGCGCACCGACCCAGCAATTTGAGGGCCGCGGCATTGCTTCACAGCTCTTCGCACACCTGGTGAATACCTGGCTGGATGAGGCCAGGGGCACGCTGCGCCTGACCACCCATTACGAGAACACCCCGATCCACCACCTCAGCGAGAGTCACGGATTTATCCTGATGGACGAATACACACCTTTCCGCGCCGACCTGCTGCAGGATGGTCTCAGCTTCTTCCTGCCGGTGAAACCTGGCGAGGTGGGAATGGTCCTGCAGGCGCTCCAGCAGAGCCCGCAAATGGAACTTCTGCACGGCCTGGTCGACCTGGGCTGGAAGTGGCGCGAGCCGGACGAGTCTTTTGTAAATGAAGCGATCACCACCGGCATGGCCTGGTGGTGGACGGGTCCCGGAAGCGAAGCGACCCCCGGGCTCCTGCTGATCAGCCGGGATGACGACGGACCCGGGACGCCGGTCTTTGCCAACATCTGCGGCCTGAGCTGCCCACCTGCCAGCCTGCACGACTTTTTGCTCGATTTCCGCATGCTGGCTGCCCGCCAGGGATATGCCGGACCGGGCTGGGTGCTGCCCACGCAGCCGGAGCTCTGGGAGGCCGCTCAAGCCGCCGGGTTCAGCCGCTCCTGGGACGGGGCGCTTCGCCTGTATGCGAAAGTCCACCCGCGGGCGGAGCAGCACTGACATTTATGGTATAATCTCCCGTCGCCGCGGGAATGAAATCCCGCGCAATTGGAGAGGTCGCGTAGTCCGGCCTAGCGCGCACGCCTGGAGAGCGTGTTACCAGTAATGGTACGTGGGTTCAAATCCCACCCTCTCCGCCAGGAGAACGCCTGTGTTATCGCAGGCGTTTTTCATTTCGAAAAAATGGTACGTGGGTGCGAAACGGAGTTTCGTCCGAATCCCACCCTCTCCGCCTAGTATGGGTGGGGGCAGCAATGCTCCCACCCGCCTATCAACAGGACTCCCTTAACCGCGTACAATCTGTAACTCATCTGACATTTGTACTATTTGTTTTCGGAACCATCTCAATCCCAAGTTGCTGCATCATCACGGCGCTATCCAGGATCATCCAGTGGTCGACGATTTTGCCGTTGACAATTCGATAATTGACAAAACCTTCCATGTCGATTTTCTTGCCGGTGGGCGGTATTCCCATGAAAGGTCCCTGGTGAATCATCACAAAGCGAGCACGCACTGCCACCAGGTCGCCTTCTGCCAGGATATCTTGCGGGATAACTTCATATTTCGGGAAACTCGCTTCAGTAGCCAGGGCATGTTCGATGAGCGTTTCGTCTTCGATGAATTCCCGCAGTAACGATTCAGGCTTGGGTTTCCCACTAACAATAGTGTAAAAGCGGATCAACAATTCCTTGTTTTCTGCACTGTTGGACATATCCCCTCCTTAAAGGATGAATGCTAAATATCCCATTATGGCCGTTTTCAAACCGTGCAACTATTCATCGCCTCAATGCTATTTTGCTTGTGCGACCATCTCAATCCCAAGTTGCTGCATCATCACGGCGCTATCCAGGATCATCCAGTGATCGACGATTTTGCCGTTGACAACTCGATAATTGATGAAAAATTCGATGTCAATTTTTCTTCCGGTGGGCGGGATGCCCATGAAAGGTCCTCGGTGAATCCCTACATAGCGAGCGCGCACTGCCACCAGGTCGCCTTCTGCCAGGATATCTTGCGGGATGACCGCATATTCTGGAAAACTTAATTCACTGGTAAGGATATGCTCGATGAGTTCCTCATCATCGAGATATTCTCGAAGCAGCGATTCAGGCTTGGATTTCCCACTGACCGCGGCAAGATAACGGATAATAAACTCTTTGTTTTCAACACTTGTGGACATATCTCCTCCTTGGAAGTTGAATGTTTATTATTCATTATAGCAATTTTCGATACGCGAATCTATACCTTAAAAAATAATCCCAGCCTGTAAGCCCATCAATAGAGAAATAAATAAATACATCATCCCCCTCCTTGTATTTCACCTTTGTCGCTTATCATTGTTATAATAAAGATGATTTTTCCCACAAAGCTGACACGGATTGAGAGGTAAATATCCAACAGCTCGATGACCCATTGTTACCGGTCGAACCACTGACCCGCCGTGAGCGGGAAATTCTCGCCTGCCTGGAAAAAGGACTCACCAACCGTGAGATCGCCCAGGCACTGATCCTGTCTGAGAACTCGGTAAAGGGTTACACCCGGCAGATTTACGGCAAGCTGGGAGTACATGGACGTAGAGAAGCGGTCCAGCGCGCCCGCCAGTTGGGGCTATTGGTCTCATCACCTGCCATCTCTTCACCAGGCAGCCAGGAACTTGCCGGATCAAACGTGCCAGCAGGCACAGCCTTGATTACTGGCACACCTTTACCTGCTGGAACCGTAACTTTCCTCTTTACCGATATCGAGGGCAGCACCCCGCTGTGGGAGAAGCAGCCTCAATTGATGGCTGAAGCCTTAAAGGTTCACAACCAGGTGTTGTCCAAAGTAATCGAGTCCTTTGGAGGGGTCATTTACCAATTCATTGGCGACGCCTTCCAGGCAGTATTTTCCACCGCATCCCAGGCGCTGGCCGCGGCGGTAGCCGGGCAGCGTGGCATGGCAGCCGCTCAATGGAACGAGCTTGGGGCATTAAAAGTACGCATGGGCATTCATACGGGTGAAGCTTTTCCCAATGAAACAGGAGGCTACGTGGTTGCGCATACGTTGAACCGCGCCGCGCGGGTGATGAGCGCGGCGCACGGAGGTCAAATCCTGCTTTCACAGGAGAGCGCAGCCCTGTGCGAGCGAATGTTGCCAGGTGACATCGAGCTGATTGACCGCGGTCAACACCGCTTGAAAGGACTTTCGTGGCTGGAGCACCTCTACCAGGTATCAGGCATTGGATTAGAGAAGGAGTTTCCACCCCTCAAGACGCTGGATTTGCATCCCCATAACCTGCCATACCAAATAACCAGCTTCCTGGGGCGAGAGCGTGAGATCGCCCACGTCAGGCAGCGGATGAAAGATTGCCGCCTGATGACCCTGACAGGTCCGGGTGGTGTTGGGAAGACACGCTTATCATTAGAAATAGCCGTCCAGGCGCTGGAGGATTTCCCAGATGGCGTCTGGTTCGTGGACCTGGCACCGGTCAATGAGCCCGAGCAGGTAATCAAGGTGGTTGCTGACGCCACCGGCCTACGTCACAAAACAAACCAGGCAACCCTAGAAAGCCTGGTCGCCTGGTTTGGAAGAAAAAAGTTACTCATCGTGTTGGATAATTGCGAGCACCTGATCGAGGCCTGTGCTTCCTTTTCCGAACAGGTACTGGCCAATAATCCAGGCGTGTGGATCCTCGCCACCAGCCGAGAAGCCTTTGGAATGCAGGGTGAAACATTGTACTTGGTTCCTTCGCTATCCTTCCCAGACCCTTCCCAGCTCCCGTCACGGGAAACCCTCTTTACTTTTGACGCGATACGCCTGTTTGAAGAACACGCCCAGGCGGTAGCTCCTGATTTTTCGTTGTCCGCACAGAATGCTTTTTCAGTCTCCAGGATCTGCCAGCACCTGGACGGCATTCCATTGGCGATCGAGCTGGCTGCAGCCCGCGTCAATGCCCTTTCCCCATTGCAGATCGCCAATCGCCTGGAAGACGCTTTTGGCATATTGACATCCGGGAAACGCACATCCCTGCCTCGCCACCGGACACTGCTTGCCACGATCGAGTGGAGCTACAATCTTCTAGGCGCGAATGAGCGACGTTTGTTCTGCCGTTTAGCCGTTTTTGTTGGAGGGTGGTCGCTCGAAGCGGCAGAAGCAGTTTGCGCTGGTGAGGGGATTACCAAAAACGAGGTCTTTGACCTGATGTGTTCTCTGGTCAGTAAATCAATGGTTATCGTCCAGCAAGGAGAAGCCGAAGAAGTCCGCTACCGGCTGCTCGAGACGATTCGCCAGTTTGCAGAGGAAGAATTGTTAGAATCAGGCGAAGCGGATTGGATAGCACGCCAGCACTTCGAGTATTACCTGGCTGAGGCCCAGAACATGAACACCAACCTGCACAGCCCCGTGGCATTGAAAGCGTTTATGTGGTTCGTAAAAGAACAACCTAACCTGCAGACTGCACTCGAGTGGGCGAGAAGTGGGGAACCGCCACGCGACCCGGCTGGCGCCGAACGCCTGTCTGAAATCATCCACCGGGACTGGCACGGTCACGGCACACACCGGCTGACATCTCACCCATTTTGAGCTGGTAACCAATCACTTTTAGAAGACTGCCGATTTTTATGGGCAAGTTTTCGGTTGTTTTTGCCTCCATTTTGCCCCGATATTCGCAAGAGCATTATTCTATACTAATCCGTCAAAGATGTACAAAGACTTCGGTCCGACATCCTTATTGGGTTTTTGGGCAAATCCGCTAACAGGTTCATTCGTTTGATATACTTAATTCCTCTCAGCTCATGGTTCTCATGCGCATGACCTCGGTTCGTCAAATATCCTTGATCGATGGTTCGTTATCATCGCCTTGAATTCCCGCTCCTGATCCTGACATTTACTCTCGTCTGGCTCACCTTTCACCTGCACGCCCTGGCGCAAAGCGAGACTCCAACAGACCTGGTGAACGCGGTCAATGACTTGCGCATTTCGCTTGGCCTGATTCCCTACCAGGTCGATCCGAGGTTGATGGAGATTGCCCAGTCGCACTCGGAGTAAATCGCACTCGAGTATCAAGCCAGCATCCAGACCAGCACCCACATCCACCAGGACGGCTCATTGCCGACCGATCTGGGCTTGGTGGAGAACGTAGCCGGCGGCGACTACGGCGTGGTGACCGTGGATATCGTGGTCAACCACATCTGGGTGGACGAAGGCCATCGCCGCACATTGGTAGGCTATCCAGGTGGTTGGGTTGGGGCGGGTATCGCTTTATCAGCGAACGGGACTTTTTATTACACTTTTGAACTGCTCCCCAGTGATCCTGGCGCCGGGCCTGCCGCTGCACCCACCGGCGATGGTATTAGCCAGCCCGGAACAGCTCCCACCTTTGCCCCTTACCTCACCAGCACCCCCGCCGAAAGCGGCTCCATCTCCCACACCGTACTGGCGGGAAACTCGTCATGGAGCATCGCCATCTCCTATGGTGTCACCGTGGATTACATCCGCAGCATGAATGGGATCCCTGCTGATTCCACCACCATCCTGGTCGGGCAAAACCTGCTTATCTTCCCAGCCGGTTCCCGGCCTGCCCCACCAACCGACCAGGCAACCCTGACTGCCACGCTCGTTGCAAGCCCCGACGAGCTAACTCCCACTGCCACCCAGTTGCTCAGCGAGCCCCCTGCTGGGACGCCTGTGTGGACATCCATCCCAACTCCAGCCCAAACCATCCCCGCAACTGAAATATCCCGCAGCCGTCCGCTTGACAACCCGTATTTTCTCCCGGTTGCTGCCATCGTCCTCGGGGTTTTTAGCTTTATACTCATTATTCTCGGATATCGGAGGCGCAAGGAGGGGTCGCCATGAAAATTCTTGTCATCTACTCTTGAGTGCGGTGGTCACAGCCGCGGTGCTGGCGTCCACTCCCGATTTGGTGTATAGATGAACCGTCGGGCGGTTTTTGTCTGCCTTTGCTCGATGCGACGAAACAATCCGGCCTTTGGGTTACCGCAATCTCCACACGCGCCGGTTGTGACTGCTTTGTAAAGTTCTTTCTTAGTGACTGTCTAAAGAGCATCACTGCGAGGAGAACAGTTGATGACCAACAGCTTATCCTGAGCGGAGTGACGGAGCCTGCGCTGAGCATGGCGAAGGAGAGCAGTCTTGAGCATGGGCGAGGGCTGCCGCCTCCTCGGCGCTCATGCCCAGGCCGTGCTGGTAAGCCCGCTGGATGGCCGCCTGGTCCACACCTGCCTGCCAGCCGGGCAGGAGGTTGTCCAGGGAGAGAGGCTGCCTGGGTTTGCGCTGCTGCTGGCGGTACAGGCTGCTGGCTGCGCCCAGCATCGTAGCAGCTAACCCGGGCTTCCCGTCCCTGGCCAGGATGTGCGCCAGCAGTTCCAGGCATTTGGCGACCACGTTCCAATCGGGGACCGCCTGCCCCAGCCGCAGCCCATCCAGGCAGTATTGCAAAGCCTGGGAAAGATCGCCTTCCGCAAGTCCAACCCACCCCAGGTTCTGCAGCAGGGAGGACCTGGCGGTTGTCTTCGAGTACACCCGCGTAGTCCAAGGCCTGCTGGAAGCTCTCACGTGCCTGGTCGAACGCTCGCAGGCCCAGGTAGGATTCTCCTATAATCGTGTAAACCAGGATCTGCTTATTGAGATCCCCGGTCTGGATTAAATACCCCAGGCTCTGGCTGGCCTGGTCAATTGCTTCCTCGTAATGCCCCAGCTTGAGAGAAATCAGCCCGTCCAGGTACTGCATCACACAGATATGCACCGGGTACCAGACGTCGTCGTGCATCCAGGACAGGTGCTCGGGGTATTCCGTCGTAACGCGCACCTGCTCGATGAGGGCTCTGGCTTCGACAGCAGCCTGCTGTGCAGCCGGGACATCAACCAGCACCCACCCATAGTGCAAAACGACCATCATCAAATTACAGATGAGCGCACCGATGCCGTCTTCGCCCAGGCTGCGCGAGATGGCAATACCCTTTTCGACCCATTGGATGCCGGCAACCGGGTCCTGGAACAGGATGAAAAAACTCGCGCCGTAGAGAAACCAGGCATATTCCATCCGGGGCAGCTCTGGGTGGCTTTCATAATAATTAATGCCCCTCAAAAACCACTGGAGGGCTTCGTGGGGGTAATGGTTGCTCCACAGGGGTTCCATGCTGCGAATCAACCGGAGCCCTCCGGCAGCATCGCCTCCCTCCCCGAAGGACCATTCCAGCGCCTGGCGCAGGTTCTCGTGCTCCGCCTCGCACTTTCCGATCCATAAAGACCGCTCCCTGGTTTCCAGTCTCCCTATGTTGGCTTCAGCAAATGCCAGGAAGTAATCGCGGTGGCGCCGCCGCGCCCGGGTAGAAGCCTCGCCTTCTCCAAGCTTCTCGCCGGCATACTGCAGCACCATCTGCAGCAAGCGGTAGCGCGTCTCTTCCCCGGGCTGGCGGTCGGCGATCACCAGGGATTTGTCCACCAGCCCGGCCAGCGCCTCCAGCGCCTCTGCCTTCCCCAGGTTTTCATCGCTGCAGACCGCCTCGGCCGCTTCCAGCGTGCAGCCCCCGGCAAAGACCGACAGGCGCTGCAGGACCAGCCGCTCCGCTTCGCTCAGCAGGGCATAGCTCCAATCGATGGTCGCCCGCAGGGTTTGCTGGCGGGGCAGGGTGGTGTGGGAGGCGGACGAAAGCAAGCGGAAGGAATCGTCGAGCCGCTCCAGAAGCTGCCCCGGGCTCAACAGGGTCATCCAGGCGGCGGCCATCTCGATGGCCAGGGGGATGCCCTCCAGGCGCTGGCAGATGCGCGCCAGGTGGGAGGCGTTCTGAGAGTCGGCGCAAAAATCCGGCTGCACGAGCTGCGCCCGGTCGATGAACAGGCTGACGGCGGCATAAGCACCCAGCCCGTCCAGGTCGAGTGGCTGAGCTGGATCGGGGAAGGGCAGCGACGGCAGGCGGTAGATGGCTTCGCCCATCACGCCCAGGCTCTCACGGCTGACCCCCAGGATTTTCAACCCGGGGCAGGCGTGCAGCAGGAGCTCAGCCAGGTGGGCGCAGGCTTCCAGCAGGTGCTCGCAGTTATCCAGGAGCAGCAGCGCCCGGCGAGAGCGCAGATAGGCGACCAGCGAGTCCAGGGCAGTGCGGTTTGGCGCCAGCCTGACCCCCAGCGAGCTGGCGACCTGCTGGGGCGCCAGCGCCGGGTCGAAAATGGGCGCCAGCTCGATGTACCAGGCGCCGTCCGCGTAGCCTGGCAGAACTTCCTCCGCCACCCGCAGCGCCAGGCGTGTCTTGCCGATGCCGCCTGGCCCGGTCAGGGTGACCAGGGCGTCTTCTTCTAAAAGCCGCTTGACCCGGGCGATGTCGCCCTCGCGCCCGAAGAAGCGGGTGAGGAGGCGCGGCAGGTTGTGCGTCAAGGCCCTCCCAGGAGAAGGTGTGGAACTACTTTCCGAGGAAAAAACCGCTGGTTTCATCAGGCCCATTTTCCGACCCAGCTCGACCGCCTGGCGCTTGCTGCTGACGCCCAGCTTTGCCGTACACCTGCTGGATATGCCAGCGCGCCGTGCTGACCGCCAGGGTCAGGCGCTCGGCGATCTCGCGGCTGGTCAGGCCCTCCCCCAGCAGGACCAGGATTTCCCGCTCCCTGTGGGTGAGCGGCTCGATGCGGAGATCGATGGATTCTTCTGGCCGGTCGTCCATGCTCCAGGTGCTTTTTACCAACTGCAGTCTGCTGAAAGCCGCCTCCCCAAGGCTCACTTATGATGCCCGCTGCTGTGATGTATTTGCTGGCTTTCAAATTGATTATATATCCATTCAAGCAAAATGCACCCTTCACTCCAAAAACCCCTCTAAAAAACCATGCATTTTGCAGGGTGACGGTAGGGAAAAATTTTTATAAAGTAAAAGAAGGTGCAAAAGCGCCAGTAACTTTTAGTTTTTCATAGGAGGAATGAAATATGAAACACTGGATTTTCAACTTATTCATACTAACAATCTTGCTGTGCAGCCTGGCAGGCTGCAGCCCTGACTATACCGAGCTTTCCTGGAAACCAATCGAGCAACCCAACGAAAAGGCCTCCGAGCCTACTTTCGGCCCAGAGACCTACAGCGTCTTATCCCTGGAGGTGTTCAAAAACCAGCTTTACGCCGGTTTAAACACAAGTTTCAACAGCGCCAGGATTTACCGCACGGGGGATGGTAAAACCTGGGAGCCTGTGTCTGAAATAGCCTTTGGTTATCCACCCCCGGAGAATTCTAAAAATATTGATTACTCAGTTTGGGATCTACAAGAATTCCAGGACCAGCTCTATGCCGGGGTTAACCAATATGATAGCGATAAAGGTGTTGCAGTTCCATCAGGAGCTCAAGTCTGGCGCAGCAGCGACGGCGCCCAATGGGAGAATGTCGTAGCCGAAAACTTCGGAAATTCGGATTTTCTAGGTGTGACCAGTTTTGCCGTGTTTGAAGATCACATCTACGCGGCAATCGGCGCCCTGGATCAAGGCTTCCAGGTCTGGCGCAGCCCAACCGGCGACCCGGGAAGCTGGACGATGGTGGCGGAGGACAGCCTGGGTTTTCCTTCCACTCGAGCCGCCTTTATGTTCCCCTTCAAAGGTAAGCTGGTCCTGATTGGGACAAATTTTTCGGGTGGATATGCCGTCGAACCCGTGCGCATCTGGATCACAGAGAACGGCGCCACCTGGACCCCGGTCACCACCGATGGTTTTGGCATCCTGGCCCATTCCCCCAGCCACCCGACGATTTATAAAGATAATCTGTATCTTGGCGCTTTTTCGATGGAGCATAATATTTGGCGCAGTAAAAACGGAGTTGATTGGGAGCCGGTCGAAACGGAAGGGTTTGAATCCCCAATATACAACTTCAGCGCCCTGTTCACGGATGGCAACTACCTGCTGGCGAATGTCACCCAACACAGTAAACCATTCCTGTATTATTCAACCGACGGGAAAACCTGGAAGCAAATCCCGGAAACCAGTCATGGGTATAATAATTCATGGGGTATTGGTTATAACCCCACGGCTGTATTCGATACCAACCTGTATTTTGGCGGCGGCGAGCCGCTGGAGGCAGGGGCGAACGATGCCGCCCAGGTCTGGCGGCTGTGCGTGGAATGTGAGTAAAAGCAGAGTAACTTTTCTAGCAATCCAGTGTGCGTTTAGTGGCTATAGGGGGTACCAATCCGCTGAATAGAACGCAGCTGGCCCGGGGCTATCCGGAAGTTCT
>CAVXWV010000015.1:0-341836 GCA_963765565.1 uncultured Chloroflexia bacterium | reverse complement strand
AGCGTTGTCACCAGAATAGCGTTGTCATCAGAATAACCAGAATATTATAGTCACCAGAACGGTTGGGTCCAATAATCGGATAAAAACGGTATAATTCAGCCAGGAAAATTTACCGGTGAAAGGTGGAGCGGATGGCTGAGGTAAAGAAGGTTGAGATTCCGGTGCGGGGGATGGACTGCGCCGAGTGCATGCGGCATGTGCGGGATGCGCTGCTCGAAGTGCCCGGCGTGGAGGGTGCGGACGTGCTGCTGGCGGCGGAGAAGGCCGTGGTGCGCCTCGACCTGGGGCAAGTCGCGCTGGTGGACCTGAGGCGGGCGGTGGAAGGGGCGGGGTATTCGATTCCGGCAAGCTACACGCTCCCGGGCAGCGCGGCAGCCGGAGAACCTGGAACCATGGGCGATGGGGCGGCTGGGGGCGCCGGGATTGGGACTGGCGGGAGCGAGGCCATAACCGGGACGGGGCCGGATGAGTGGGAGGGGAAAGCCGGGCAGGACAGCCTCAGCCGGCAGGGGAAAGGTGGGCAGGGTAACTTCAGCCGGCAGGTGCTGGCATTCCTGGGCGTTTTCTTCGGCGTCACCCTGTTTGTGATCGTGGTTGGAGAATGGCTGGGCTTGTTCGAGGCGCTGACGTCCCGGGTGCCGTGGCCGGCGTGGCTAGCACTGGTGATTGCGGTGGGCTGGCCGATCTACAGGAACGTGCTGCGGGCTGCCCGGCGGGGCAAGGTGATCGCGCATACCCTGATGACGGTAGGAGTGATCGCGGCCTGCCTGGTAGGCGAATGGCCGACGGCAGTGATGGTGGCTTTCTTCATGCGCGTCGGCGATTACGCCGAAAAGTTCACGACGGAGCGCGCCCGCAAGGCGGTGCGCGATTTGAACGCCCTGGCGCCGCAGACGGCCAGGTTGGAGCGGGACGGAAGCGAGGTCGAGGTTCCGCTGGAGCAGGTGAGGGTTGGCGACGTGGTGGTTGTGCGCCCGGGAGAGAAGGTGCCGGTGGATGGGGTGGTGGCTTCAGGCCAGGCGACACTCGACCAGGCGGCGATCACGGGCGAGTCGCTGCCGGTGGAGGCAGGGCCTGGCTCGCAGGTGTATGCGGCAACGCTGGTTGGATTGGGCAGCCTGCGGGTGCGCACCGAACAGGTTGGGGAGGACACGACCTTCGGAAGGGTGGTGCGCCTGGTGGAAGAGGCGGAGGCGAACCGGGCGGATGTGGAGCGGGTTGCGGACCGGTTTTCGGGCTGGTACCTGCCGGTAGTGCTGGCGGCGGCAGTGCTGACCCTGGTCCTGCGGCGGGATGCGCTGGCGGCAGCCTCCGTGCTGGTTGTGGCGTGCGCCTGTGCCTTTGCGCTGGCGACGCCGATTGCGATGCTGGCTTCGATCGGGGCGGGGCGCGGCGCGGCGTGGTGATCAAGGGTGGGAAGTACCTGGAGCTGCTGGAGCGCGCCGACGTGCTGTTGATCGACAAGACGGGCACGCTGACCCTGGGGAAGCCGCAAATCGTCGAGGTGGTGACTGCCGGGGAGGGTGGACCGGATTTTATGGAACACCGGGCGGAAGTTGTGCGGCTGGCGGCTTCGGCAGAGCGCTATTCCGAGCATCCCCTGGCGGAGGCGGTGCGCAGGCTGGCTCGTGAAGAGGGGCTGGATTTTTATGAAACAGAGGCGTTTGAGGCGCTGCCGGGGTTGGGAGTCAAGGCGCACCTCAGGAAGAACGGTGCGGCGCAGCTCGAGGGGCTGGTGGTGGAGGTCGGAAGCCGGCGGATGCTGAATGGGCGCAGCCTGGATGGGCTTCAGGAGGCAGCGCAGCGCCTGGAGGCTGAGGGCAAGAGCCTGCTGATTGTGCTGGTGGATGGGAAACCGTCCGGCCTGCTGGCGGCCGCGGATACGCTGCGGCCGGAGGTGCCGGAGGCGCTGGGAAAAATGCGCCAGTTCGGGGTGATGCACATTGAAATCCTGACCGGTGATAACGAGCCGACGGCACGGGCCCTGGTGGAGGCGATCCGGTCAGCCGGGCAGCTCGAGGACCTGGAGCTCAGCTTCCGGGCGAACCTGCTGCCGGAGGATAAGATTGGCATCGTCCGCCAGTACCAGGCCCAAAAACACGTGGTGGTGATGGTGGGGGATGGGGTGAACGATGCACCGGCGCTGGCGCAGGCGGACGTGGGGATTGCCATGGGGGCGGCTGGCAGCGACGTGGCGGTGGAGGCGGCGCACATTGCTTTAATGCGCGAGGATTGGAACCTGGTGCCGGAGGTGTTTGGGATCGCCAGGCGCACGATGCGGGTGGTTAGGGGGAATATTGGATTTACGGCAGCCTACAACCTGGTGGGGATCACGCTGGCGGCGCTGGGATTCCTGCCGCCGATCCTGGCGGCGGCGCTGCAGTCGATCCCGGATTTGTTGATATTGGGGAATTCGTCGAGGCTGCTGAAACAGAGGTAGGGGCACAGCAGCACCACCGCTGTGCCCTGCGTAGGAGGGCACAGTATCCTGGTAAAAGGGCACAGCGGAAAACCTGCTGTGCCCCTACGTGGGTCGTTCATGATTGGCCCCGCCGGACGAATTACGGGTTATGGTTGGTTTTCCGCCAGTGGCAGGAAGACCTGGAAGGGAAGCAGGGGGGTGAGGACGGGAGGGCCGGTGACGGGCTGGGGGGTTTCGGAGGATGAGGCGCTGTAGGAGTCGTTGGTGATTTGGGTTAAGTATGGGGAGGCGGCGCGGAGCGCCGGGAATGCAGTGACAAAGCGGACTTCGTCCGGAAGGAGTATTGTCACCAGACTCTGCGCTGCTGGGGGGCAGGGGACCTGGACGGTGAAGGAGACGGTGAAAGCTGCCCCAGGATCGAGGGAGGGGGCTTGCCAGGTGAGGAGGCTGCCATCCTGGGAGGGGAGGGGTTTTGCCTGGAGAAGGGTCGTGCCCAGGGGGAGGGTATCGGTGAGGACGAGGTTGTGGGCGGGCTCGAGGGCGTGGGTGTTGGTGACGGTGAGGGTGTAGGTAATGACGCTGCCGGGCAGCGCCAGGCCGGGGGAGGCTTGCTTGTGGATGGCGAGGCCGGGTTGGTTGGCTTGATAGGCGCGCAGGGCGTCGATGCGCCCCCAGCCGTAGACGTTGTTGGGAACCTGACCAGCGGTGCCGCCGCAGGTTTCGGTGGTCGTTAAGGGCACGGCTGAGCGCTCGATGAGCGCCTGCAGCGAGCCGGGCTGGCCTTTGAGCTCGGGGTAGGCCGAGAGCAGGAGGGCGGCCAGGCCGGCGACATGGGGGCCGGCCATGCTGGTGCCGCTCTTGCCGCTGTAGCCGCCGTTGTAGTCGGCGCTGCGCACGCCGACGCCGGGGGCCGAGACCTCGGGCTTGAGGCGGCTCGAGCCGTCGACGGTCACCGGGCCGCGGCTGCTGAAGCTGGCAATATTGTCGGACGAGTCGGTGGCGCCGACGGAAAAGGAGGCCGCGTAAATCGCTGAAGGCGAACTGACCGTGCTGCAGGCGCTGCCGCCGTTGCCGGCAGAATGGACGGTGAGGATGCCGGCTGCGCGCACGTTCTCGACGACCTGCTTGAGGACATCTGGCTCAGTGCAGCCTTCGCTGGCCGGGCAGGTCCAGGAGTTGTTGATGACGTCGGGCGCCAGGTCGGGGCGGGGGTTCTGGCCGTTAAGGTCGGTGGGGGCGACGAACCACTCGTAGCACTCGGTGTAGGTGGCGGGGGTGCCGACGCCGAGGCGCATATTGCGGCAGCCGATCCAACGGGCGCCGGGGGCGACGCCGACCTGGTTTGTGTTATCGGGGTCGCTGCCAGCAATGGTGCCCATGGTGTGGGTGCCGTGCCCGTGGTCGTCGCAGGGGACGGGCGAATCCTCGCCGCAGGGGGTGTTGTTATTGGGATTGTCATCGACGTGGATGGCGTCGTGCCAACTGTAGTTGTGGTCGGCCTGGGCGCCGTCCCAGCCGCGGTACTGCGCCTTGAGGGCGGGGTGGTCCCAGAGGTAGCCGGTGTCCTGCCCGCCGACGACGGCGCCCTGGCCGGTGAAACCGAGCTGCCAGACCTCGGGGGCGTGGACCTGGGCGACGTTCCATTCGATGGACGAGGTGGATTGAGGGCCGACGGTGGAGGCTGCAGGGCGGCTCGAGGGCGGGGGTTTCCAGGCTGACCGAGGGATTGGCGTAGAGGCGGGCGACTTCCGGGCGGGAGGCCAGGCGCTCCAGCCAGGCGGAGTCGGCTTTGACCCAAACCAGGTTGGCGATCCAGAAGGGGCGATATTCGATCCCGGAGGCGTCCAGCAGCTCGAGGAGGGGAGCCTGGGTGCGGGCGGCGGTTTGCTGGAGCTGCTCGACGACGAAGCGGGTTTTTTCCGGGCGGGTGGGCAGGGCGAGGGCGGGGCTGAGGTCGGCCTGCTGGCTGAGGAGGACGAGGAATTCTAGGGGCTCGCGAGGCGGGCTGTTCGAGCAGGACGGGCTCGACTTTGGCCTGCCAGGAGGGGTATGCATGCCAGAGGAGGGAGGCGAGGAGGGTGATGAGCAGGGAGAGGTGTTTGAGCATGGGCGTATTATGAACGAGGATGGGGATTATGGGAAGGCTGGCTATAATATCACTTGAAACACGAGTTCCACGAATATACGAATGACACGAATTTTTAAGGAAAATTAACCGGAGGTAGACAGGCTGGATTGCAGGACGCATTCATCTTGACAGCCGTATAGAATTATGCTATTCTGTACGGCAACCGGAGGTGCAGATGGACACAAAATTAACCGTGCGGGTTCCGCGGCATTTATTGGAAAATGCCAAGCAATATGCCAGGGCGCACCAGACGACGCTGACCGAATTGATCTCGGCTTACCTGGGACGCATCCCTTCAGAACCGAGCATCCTGGATGAGGCGCCGGTTGTACGGCGTTTGACGGGATTGCTCTCGCCCGAGGTCACCCTGGAGGATTATAAGAAGCACCTGGAAGAGAAATATGGCCAGGAATAAACTCAAGGTGCTGTTCGACACCAATATTATCCTGGATGTGCTCCAGGAGCGGGAGGAATTTTATGACTTTTCGGCGCGCCTGCTGGCTTACGCAGAAACCGGCGCTATCGAGGGCTGGCTGGCAGCTCATTCGGTGACGACCTTGTTCTACCTGATTGCCAGGGACAGGTCACCCGAGCATGCGCGCGTTGCCTTGACCAGCTTGATGCAATTCATGAAGATTGCAGCGGTGGATCAAAGCACGATCGAGGGAGCGCTAAATCTACCTTACCGGGATTTTGAGGATGCCGTCCAGATGATGGCGGCGGTGCAGGTCCGGGCGGATTACGTGCTCACCCGCAACGTGCGCGATTACCAGCCCTCCCCGATGGAGGTGATCCAGCCGGTGGATTTGGTTGCGATACTAGGCAGTTATGGGGAGGTTGGAGCGCGGTAAGAGCGAAAAACACGAAGGAGCACAATGGGGGCACAAAGGTTAATTAAAAACTTCGTGCTATTTCGAGAATTCTTTGTGTTCTTTGTGTTCTTTGTGTTTTAAATCTTTTTACAATCGTAATAATAACTTGATCTCTGGCCAGATGAAGGGGAGCGTGACCAGGGCGCCTACGATGGCGGCCAGGGTGGAGAGGAGAAGGCTGGGGAGGAGGCTGCTGAAGAAGGCAAGGCTGCCCAGCAGGGAGAGCACGCCGTAGCAGGCCAGCCCGCCCACAGCCGCACCGGCGAGGATGCGCAGGGGGGCGCGTCCGAGCTGCAGGAAGTGGCCGAGCTGGCGGTTGAGCAGGTAGATGAGGACGAAGGCCTGGGCGGTGAAAGCGAGGGTGTTGGCGAGGGCGATGCCGGGGGCGCCCAGCAGCCGTGAGAATGGGACTGCCAGCAACGCCAGGATGACGAGCATGCCGAAGGCAGCCGCCAGGGGGGTGAGGGCGTTCTGACGGGCGTAGTAGGAGCGCACGGCGATCTCGAGCAGGGTGTGACCGAGCAAGCCCAGCAGGAAGAGGCGCGCAGTCTGGACGACAAGCTCGGTGCCGGCGCTGTCGAAGCCGAGGATCTGGACGACCGGCGGCAGGACGAGGGAGATGAGCACGGTCAACGGCAGGGTCAGCGCCAGGATGGCGCGGATGCTGCGGTTGAGGGTGCCGGTGTAGGCTTCCTGCTCGCCGCGGGCGACCTGCTCCGATAAAGTGGGCAGCAGGGCGGTGCCCATGGCGGTGCCGATGAGGGTCTCGGGCACCTGCAGGATCAGCCAGCCGAAGACGAGGGCGGAGACAGCGCCGGTGGGCAGGCGTGAGGCCAGGTTGTCCTGGATGATGAAGACCATCTGGATGGAGAGCACGGTGAGGATGCGCGGTCCCATGAGCGCGAGGACGCGGCGGACGCGCTCGTCGTGCAGGCCGAAGGAGGGCGTCCAGCGGAAGTGGTAGCGCAGCAGGCCGGGGACCTGGATGGCCATGTACAGGAAAGCGCCGAGAATGGTGCCGTAGACGAGCCCGTGGATGCCCAGCCCGAAGGCAGGTAAGGTGACCGGGCCGAAGCTGTAACCCTGCTCGGGGGAGAGCACGAGCACTCCGAAGAGCATGCCGATGTCATACATGATCGGCGCCAGGGCGGGCAGGAAGAAGTGCTGGTTAGCCTGCAGGCCGGCGGTGAACATACCCGCCAGCGAGAAGAGCAAGGTGGCGACCAGGTTGAGGCGCATCAAGTCGGCGACCAGCGCCTGCTGGGAAGTGGTGAAGCCGGGGGCGATTCCGACTTGCGAGCTGACGATCTGGTCGGCGAAGAGGGCGATGATGAGGGAGAAGAGGGCGGTGAGTGGGAAGATGAGGTTGGCGATGCGCGAGAAGAGTTTCCAGAGTGCCGGGCGGCCTTCTTTTTCGAGGGCGTCGGAGAGGACGGGGATGAAGGCGATGCCGAGGGCGCCGGCGGAGATGAGCACGAAGAGCAGGTCGGGCAGGTTGTTGGCTGCATTGAAGGCGTCCAACTCGGCGGAGAGCGAGAACTGGCGCGCAATCAGGACCTGGCGGACGAAGCCCAGGAGCTTTTCGAGGCTGTAGAAGACAGCCAGCATGAGGGAGATACGAAAAAGGCGGCTCATGGTTTTATGGTAAAATCTTCCCCGGAGTGATGGCCGAGCGGCCTAAGGCGACTGACTTGAAATCAGTTGTGGGGCAACCCACCGGGGGTTCGAATCCCTCTCACTCCGCTAATGCACACGTGGTTGGCGTTTTTCTGCCAACCACGTGTGTTCGTTATCTTGGTAAAGGACTGCGGGTGATGCTTTCGACCGGAAAGACATCGTCTAGCTCGTAGTCACGGCTGCCGACTCCGAGCTTCTCGGCGTACATCATGGCCAGGTAGGGGTCCTTGAAGGGGCCGTGCAGCCATTGCAGGGGGTGACCCTGGCGGGTGTGGACTTCCATCCAGGTGGGCAGGTTTTCCTCAATGAGAGGCGAGGCGGCGGTGGCGTCGAGGACGGCCTGGTCGAGGGCGACGATGTCATCGGAGCCGAAGACGCCGGCGTCGGGCAGGACCGGCATGCCGGTGAAGCCGAAGCAGTCGCAGACGGGCGTCATGTGGGTGGCGAGTACCAGGTGGGTCGCCTTGCCGGGCTTGAAGGTCGAGAGGCTGATGTCGAGGCTGATGGCGCAGGCTTCCTGGAAGGCGTGGAAGGTGTCCGGGCGGATTTCGAGGCTGCCCGCGGGGGCGACTTCCAGGCAGCGGCCGCAGGCGTTGCACCACTCGGGCGCCATGCGGAGGGTGTTTTCGCGTTTTTCATCGATGTGGAGGGCGTTGAAGGGACAGGAGGCGACGATCTTCTGGCGCGTTTCCAGGTCGGGGCATTTTTCGGGGAAGAAGTAGGGGTCGACGTGCTGGACATCGTGCATGGCGCTGCGGGTGACCTGGGTCATGCAGCCGAGGGCGATGTTCTTGATGGCACCGCCGTAGCCGCAGGCGGGGTGCCCCTTGGCATGGGCGAAGTTGACCAGGAAGGAGGCGTCCTGGATCGGGCCGCCGAGGCGCCATGCCTGCAGGTCTTTGAAGGGGCGCTCGTGCTCGTAGTAGTCGTGGTCGAAGAGACCGGCGGTGGGAACGATGGGGCAGCCGAGGGTCTCGGCGGTGTAGCCGCGGGAAGCGGCATCGTGGACGTCCCAGTTGACGTCGGTGACGAAGGGGTGGCCGCCGCCGTCCTTGACGGCCTGGACGACCTTGCGGACGAAGACGGGGTGGATCACCGAGTAGCCGATGTTGCCGCCGGAGTGGATCTTGATGGCGACGGTTTCTTTGTTGACACGGTCACGGAGATGGAGGCGCTCGAGGATGAGGTCGAGCTTGGCGGGGAGGGTTTCTTCGCCGCGCAGGCGGGCCTGGCGTGGGGATCCGAAGTAGACAATGCTGGGCATGATAATGGGGACTCCTTAAGGGTTAAGATAACAGGGGGTATTGTACTTGAAAATAGCGCCCCGTCGCGTGTCATTCCGATGAGCGATCTATGCGAAGAGGAATCCCTGTGGGCATAGCCTTTTATGTGCATAAATAGGGAATGGCAGGCTGGGGTTTTAGGGATTCCTCGCACGACCAGCTCGGAATGACACCTTTCCGGATGTCATTCCGATGAGCGATCTGTGCGAGGAGGAATCCCTGTGGGCATGGCCTATTTGTGCCTTAATAGGGCATGAAAGGTCGTGGTTCTCAGGGATTCCTCGTCACTTCGTTCCTCGGAATGACAGTTTTTATTTCAAAACCAGCTCGACGACGGTGTCGCTCGGGTCGGGCAGGTCGGCGGAGGCGAAGGTGATGAAGGCGTCGTCGGGGAACTCGGCGGAGTTCCAGGGGCGCTGCAGGCGGACCTCGGAGGCGTCGGCGAGCAGGCGGGCGCGGGCGACCTTGCCCTCGAAGCCGCGCACGTTGACGGGACCGATGCCGCGCTCGAGGATGTGGGCGTAGAGATTGTTATCTTTCTGTGTCCAGCGACCCCATTCAGGCTTGGGCAGACCGGCGTTGCCGCAGCCGTAGATGCTTGCGCCGTTCTGGTGCATCCAGGCGCCGACCTCGCCGAGGATGCGGGTGCATTCCTCGGGGAACTCGCCTTTGGCGGTGGGACCGACGTTCAAGAGCAGGTTACCGCCCTTGGAGACGCACTCGACGAGGGCGCGGACGACGGTTTTGGAGGATTTCCAGTTCTGATCCTGGGCGTGGTAGCCCCAGTGGTCGTTGAGGGTGATGCAGGCTTCCCAGGGGAGGGGCTGACCGGCCTCGTTGAGGACGCCCTCCGGGGGGATGATCTGCTCGGGGCAGGCGAAATCGCCGGCGTAGACCTCAGGCTCGATAGCCCGGATGTTACCGCCCAGGCGGTTATCGATGAGGATACCGGGCTGGAGGCGGCGGGTCATCTCGACCAGCTCGGTCGCCCGCCAGGCTTCGCCGCGCATGTTGTCGTAGGAGAAGTCGAACCAGATGATGTCGATCGTTCCGTAATTGGTGAGGAGCTCGCGCACCTGGTTGTGGAGGTAATCGGCGTAGCCCGGCAGGTTCCCGGCGTGGTCCTTGAAATCCGGGTGGTTGCGCATGGGGTGGATGCTGTCGCCGAGGATGGGGTAGTCGGGATGGTGCCAGTCGAGCAGGGAGTAGTAGAAACCGACCTTGAGACCCTCGGCACGGAAGGCTTCGACGTATTCCTTGACCAGGTCGCGACCGGCGGGGGTATTGGTGGCTTTGTAGTCCGTGTACTGCGAGTTGAAGAGGCAGAAGCCGTCGTGGTGCTTGGCGGTCATGACGGCGTACTGCATGCCGGCGGCTTTGGCGGTGCGCGCCCAGGCACGCGGGTCGTAGTGGATGGGGTCGAAGGCGTCGAAGTAGGGCTGGTAAGCGGCATCGGTGATGCTCTCGACCTGCTTGACCCACTCGCCGCGGGCGGGGACGGCATAGATGCCCCAGTGGATGAAGAGGCCAAAGCGGGCATTTTGGAACCAGGAAAGATTTGAGGAAGTCATGTTATCGGCCCATTTTTAATAACGCCTCACGGCAGAGGCGGATGCATTCGAGGGGCGGGAAGGCGTAGGATTCCTGCTCGACGATGTACCAGTCGGTGCGGCCGCTGCTCTCGCAGATCTCGAAGTAGGGCGCCCAGTCGATGTCGCCGCTGCCGACGATGGCATTGGGATCGGAGGCCGAGTACTCCTTAATGTGGATGGTGGTGGCGGCATTGGCGTAGCGGCGCAGGTAGTCGAGGGGGTCGGCGCCGCCGTGGATGGCGTTGCCGGTGTCGAGCTGCATGATGACGGTGGGGCCGGTGTTGGAATAGAACCAGTCGAAGCCGCTCTTGCCCTCGATGAGGGCGAACTCTTCGGAGTGGTTGTGGTAGCCGACCAGCAGGCCGTGGGGGGCGAGCTTCTCGGCGATCTCGCTGAAGAGGGCGGCGGTGCGAATCCAGGCGTCCTTAGAGCTGCGGCGTTCTTCGGCGATCCATGGAACGACGAGGTACTTGTTGCCGATTGCCAGGTTGAATTCGATGGTGGGAATGAGGGCGTCACCGAGCAGGGTGTCCAGGCCGGTGTGGGTGCCGCAGCACTTGAGACCGAGGTCGTCGAGCAGCTTGCGCAACTCGGGGGCGCTGCGGCCGTGGTAGCCGGCGAACTCGACGCCGTCGTAGCCCATCTCGGCTACGGCTTTGAGGGAAGCGGGAAAGTCGCGAGCGCAGTCGTCGCGAATGGAAAAGAGTTGAATGCCTACGGGAATTTTGGTCATGGTGGGGTCCTCCGGGGGTGATTATACATTAGAAGGTGGAAGATAAATTGGTAGAATAAATTGAGATGATGTGGATCGGTTATGATGGGCGGATAATACGGCTGTACTTAACACGAATGCCTGCAAAGAACGCAGGTAACACGAATTTACGAATGACACGAATTTTTTAACAATGAGGTTCAAATGACGCAATTTCCAGCGATTTCGACATTCCCTTTGAGGGTAAAGAGGCAGCCATTCCTTGAAAATGCGGATTGCCAGAGGATCCATGAGCTGGCGAAGAAGGATCCTGGCGGAGGTCGGGGCTGGAGGTGCGGAATGAGGAGCACCGGAGGCGGCTGGAGGCGGGCGGGCTGACGGTGAGGGGGGAGCGGGTGCTGTTCCCGGAGAGGCTGGTGGAGGCGTTCGTGGAAGAGGTGGTGGCCAGGAACCGGGCGAGGGAGGATGCGGAGGTGGGGACGGAGGCGCAGGAGATCCGGCTGTGGGTGAGTACGTATGCGCTGTACGTGCACGACCTGGAGACGGGCAGGCTGGAGCCGTACACGAGCGAGCGGCTGGTGGAGATGTGCAAGCTGGTGGATTCGCTGGCGGAGGAGGGGGTGTCGGGCAGCGTGCCGGGTATCCCGCTGGACGTGAGACCGGAAATGCAGGCGCTGGCGCAGTACCGGATCGTGGCGCTGTACAGCAGGCAGGGAGGCCGGCCGGTGGACCCGACCTCGGCACGACGATCGATCCCCTGCTGGACATGGCGGAGGTAATGGGTCAGCCGGTGCGCACGCTGCCCGTGTACGTGCCGTCGCCGCTGCGGTTCGGAGGCGAGTCGCTGGAGATTGCCCTGAGGTGCGCGGAGCGCCTGGAGCGGATAACGGTGGGGAGCATGCCGGCGACGGGGACTTCGGCGCCAATCCAGCCCTTCGGGGCGCTGGCGCAGAACGCGGCCGAAGCCATCGGCGGGAGCATTGCGGTGGGAATTTTGAGTGGGAAGCAGACGAGTTTCAATCTGGACATCTTCCCGGCAGATTTGCGGGCGGGGAGCATGGTCTTCGGCTCGCCGGAGAATATGCTGTACCAGATGCTGGCGGCGGATTTCAAGGCGTTTTACCACCTGGGGAAGGGCGGGGAAGGGCCAGGAAATATCCACGTGATGGCAAAGCTGCCGGGCAGCCAAGCGGCGGCAGAGAAGATGGCAATTATGATGCTGGGGGCGGCGCTGGGTGCCCGCGATTTTGGGGAGCGCGGGGACGCTGAGCCTGGACGAGGTCTTCAGCCCGGAGCAGCTCCTGGTGGACGTGGAGATGCGCGACCAGGTGCAGCGGGCGGTGCAGGGTACCTGGCTGGGCGAGGAGACGGTTGAGGACTGGCTGGAGGAGGTAAGGCAGGGGGTGGAGAGGAGCTTTTTGAGGGCGGACAGCACGCTGGACCATTACCGGACGGCGACGTGGTATCCGCAGAGGTTCGAGAGGAGGGCGCTGGGGGCGTGGATGCGGGATGGCCAGCCGGGGCTGGGTGAGAAGCTGAGGGGGAGGTGAGGCGGAGGATTGCCGGGCACGTGTATGAACTGGAGGCGGGGAAGAGGCGGAGAGTCGAGAGGATTTATGCCGCGGCGGAGAAGAAATTAGAACATGGATGATGTGTACTTCTTGAAGTGCCTAATAAGGCCATTAATATCCGTAGTTACAGGGATTCCTCGCTCCTAAAGATCAGTCGCTCGGAATGACATTAAGGGCGAGGAGGAGGGGTGCTATAATCGGGGCATGAGATACGAGACGATTGGAAAGCTGCAAATACAAAAAATTGGATTCGGGACCTGGCAGATCGGCGGCCAGGGGAGCCCGGATCCGTCGGTGGATGAGAAGTCGATCCAGGCGCTGCGTTCGGCCCTGGAGCTGGGCTACACCCACTTCGATACCGCCGAAGGCTACGCGGCAGGCCACTGCGAAGAGCTGGTGGGCCAGGTCATCCGGGAGATGGGCGTGAGGCGTGAAGGCCTGTTCATCACGACCAAGGTTTCTCCGGACCATCTGGAATACGAGGCTGTGCAGCGGAGCTGTGAAAACAGCCTGCGCCGGTTGGGGATGGAGTACATCGACCTGTACCTGATCCACTGGCCGAAGGCAGGGATGAAGCTGGAGGAGACCTTCCGGGCGCTCAACAAGCTGGTGAGGGAGGGCAAGGTACGGCACCTGGGCGTGAGCAATTTCAACCTGAAGCTGCTGAAACAGTCGGCGGCGCTCTCTGAAACCCCATTACTAACCAACCAGGCGCCTTACAGCGTCCTGGACCGGACTTATGCGAAAAACGGGGTGCTGGAATACTGCCAGAAGAACGAGATCCTGCTGACCGCGTACAGCCCGGTGAAACCGAGAAACATCAAGAGCAACCAGGTCCTGAAAGCGTGTGGCGGCGGCGCATGGAGCCAGCTCGCAGCAGATCGCTCTGGCCTGGCTGGCGATGCAGCCGCGGGTGATCACGATCCCGATGTCGTTCAACCCGCAGCACCAGGCGGAGAACATCCAGGCGGCGGACCTGGTCCTGAGCGAGGTCGAAATGGAGAGCCTCAACCGGATCAGATCGTAGAAGGCTGGGGAAGGGTGACAACGCGGAGCGTTGTCACCAGATTACACCAAATTATGCCTGGATGTGATGAAAGGCGGTACCGGTGGGCACAAAGTGGACCGGGATGGCGGGCAGGCGCTCCTGCAGCCAGGGAATGATCCATTTCATCCCTGACTCTTCACTGGCCAGGTGGCCGATGACGACCAGGCCTTTGTTGAATCCGAGGTGGGAGGCGTCGCGGGTGTACTCGCTGGTCTCCCACTCGTAATCTCACCGGCAATGAGGGCGTCCACCTGGGGGAGCCCGAGGAGTTCGATCTGCATCTCCGCCGGGGGAAGCCCGGGAGCAAGCCGACCGTCCGGCAGGTGGGACTCCAGGTCGCCGACCACCTGGACAGCGCTTAAGCCCAGGCGACCTTTGATCCACTGCGCAAGGGCGAGCAGGGTTATCGGCGGGATATTGCACAGGAAGGGCTGATCTGGCATGGCATAGGCCTGCCAATCCAGGGATTGGAGCAAACCCATGATGGTGCTGTCCGGCTGCAGGCTGTGGAGGTAATCATGGAAGCGCCAGATGACGACGCCGCTCTTCTCGATTAACTGCCGCTTTGCCTGGTAGCCGGGATTCCCGGCGAGCCAGTCCGTAGCGTCCAGGTGGTTGTAGAAGATCGGCTCGTGGGTGATGATGAGGTTAGCACCGAGCTGAACAGCTTTCTCGACGACTTCAGCCGTGGCTAAAAAGCAGACGGCGACGCCGGTGAGGGGTTGGGAGGGGTCGCCTACTTTGACGGTATCCACGGTGTCCGGAAAGGGCGCCCCGGGCACCGTGGCGATGATGGTATCAATGGCGGTTTGAATATTCATGTGCGTTTTGTCTCTTTCCTGTTTGCCTGGTGGATGAAGAAGATGCCTATTATGTAGGTGATTATATGTGCTGTTGAGCCTGGCGTCCATTCATTAGGAAGAAGCCCAAACATAAGAAGGCTTGAAAATTATTCATCACCTCTATACAGCTCCTTCACAGGTTATTCAAGAGCAGTTGATATATTCAACGTATCTATCCTGGGAATTGTACGTCTTAACCAGTATAGACACCAACCTTAAAGGAGACACAAATGTCAAAGAAAAGTATGTCGTTCGTGATTGTAGTCATGGTAATCGCCAGTTTTTTAATGGTGGCCTACTCGCCGAGTACGGCACTCGCCGCCGGCAACGGGAATGGTAATGGGACTGAGCAAGGCGGCAATGGTACGCCTGCCCAGAACCAGGATTGCAGCGGGACCTGCAGCGGAGTTCCAGCAGAGACCAACACCAGCACTGGCCCTGGGCCGTTCGCTCAGACCAATACCAGCACAGGCCCCGGGAATCCGGCAGGGACTGGGGCCGCCTACGGCTCAGGTAATGGCGCCGGCCAGGGTACGCAGGTCGGGGCGGGTCAGCGCTACGGGGCGGCTGCGAATCAGGGCAGTGGAATAGCCCTGGGACCGCTGAGCGAGGCGGAAGCCGATGCCCTGGTCGAGGCGATTGAGGAAGAGTACGGCGCCCAGGCACTTTACCAATACGTGCTGAGTATTTTTGGCAACGTAGCGCCCTTCAACAACATTGTCTTATCGGAAGGGCAGCACATCAACGCCCTGACCAGCATGGCGGCGAAGTATGGGGTAAGCGTACCAAACTTCACACCCGGAACCATGCCGGAATTCACAACCCTGGCGGAAGCTTGCCAGGCAGGCGTGGCGGCTGAGAAAGCTGATGCAGATTTATACGATACATTGATCGCCGTGACCACGCACGCTGATCTCTTACAGGTGTATCAAAATTTGCAATCAGCGTCCCTGAACCAGCATTTACCGGCGTTCGAGGCGTGCCAGTAAAACATTTCAAGTATACCGGGCTGTCCATAGAACCATCTGGGCAGCCCGGTTTTTTTTAACCCATTACACGGCCAGGTGTTGTAAGCGTTTTCTGAACGTCGCCGGATTTTTCAGAGGGGAGGAACTGAAGGAACGCGGAGCGTCGTTACGTGTGTTTGGTATGGGGGAATGCAGGTATAATTAGAATAAATGTTCTGGTTATGCGATGTAGTTCGTCATGAGGAGGTGGAGGATGGGGATGGTTGAGGAGTGGGCGGAGGGGATGCGAGGGGAGGGAGTGCGCCGGGATTACCAGAGGATCGTGCACGGATTCCTGGAGTTCTGCGGCAAGGGCGTGGAGGCGGTGCGGGCTGAGGATGTGCGGGCATGGAAAGCGTGGCTGGAAAAAGAGGAGTATGCGGCCAGCACGATGCGGACGTACCTGGCGACGGCGGCGTCTTTTTTCGACTACGCGTGCGAGCGGGGACTGGTGGAAAGCAACCCGGTCGCCAACGAGCTGCTGCCGAAGGCAACGCCGTATGCCAGCGGGAGGTACCTGAGCGAAGACGAGGAGGCGAGGCTGCTGGCGGCGATCGACGTGGACACGGAGTGGGGAATGCGGGATTACGCATTGATCCTGTTCTTGGTGCGCAGCGGCCGGAGGACGGGGGAGGCGCTGGGGCTGCGGTGGGGGGATTTTGAGGTAATGAAGGACGGGGTTTGGTACTGCTGGAAAAGCAAGCGGAAAGACCTGGGAGAAAATGGGGAAAATGGAATGAGGCGATTGACAGGGAGCCCGGCAGGTCGAAAAAATCCTGGAAACCAGCGGCGGGCGAGGCTGGATTGGGAGGCATGGACGGCGATCTGCAAATACCTGGAAAGCTGCGGGAGGCTGGGTAAGATCGGGGATGAGGAGGTGATCTTCACACCGCTGAGCGACGTGGCCGGGCGGGTGGAACGGCTGTACGGGAAGGACTGGCGCAGGCACGCGCTGTCGGAAGCCAACATCGGGCGGCTGATCCGGATGTATGCGAATTGGGCAGGGCTGGCGGCAGACGAGATCACACCGAAGGCGCTGCGATACACGGCGTTGGTGAGAAGAAAGCAGGCTGGATGGGGATTGGAGGAAATGAGGCAGGACCTGGGGTATGAGAGCCTGGACGCAGTGAGGCGAGCGATCCAGATGGTGGAGATCCAGGAGGCGGCATGAAGCAATCGTATGCGAGCAAGCGAAGGAAACGAGGGGCGCAGCCAGGAAACCAGAACGCGGATGGGCTTGGGAAATTTTTAAGCCAGGACGGACCGGAGGATACAACCAACCGTGAACTCGAGGAAGTTGACATCGAAGGTCTGAAGAGGCTGATGGGCGGGGACGAGGAGCATCAAGACGACGAAGTGGGCAGGGGGGTGCTGGGTTTGGAAAGCGAAATCCAGATGATGCGGGTGGCGATGCGGAAGCTGATGCGGATGGCGAGGCAGGCGACGACGCTGGGTGAGATGATGAAGGCGACGCAAATCTTGAGCCTGGCGGGGGAGCGGCTGGCGAGCATGCTGCTGGCGCAAAGCAGACTGGAGAAGGAGGGGAAATCGGAATTTAATCGTGATTTAAGCCTGGCGCTTACGCAGGCGTTGAAGGAGCTGGAGGAGGGGGTGTAGATTATAATAAACTGAAGGAAAATTTGAACTCGAAAACATGAACACAATTCCACCCACGCTGGCGCCTTTTTTTCAAGAATATTCCCTGGAATTGTTGGATACCGAGCGATCGGCGGCGACCATTATCGAACGCACGCTGCAATTCGGCAACCGGGCTGAGGTGCGCTGGTTGTTTACTTGTTATCCGCACCAGCAAATACGCGACTGGGTGAAGCGTTGGGGAGCACTGGCGCTGCCTGAGCCGCACCTGACCTTTTGGAAGCTGGTACTCAATACCGAGGAAACATGGGTGAGCTGCATTGGGAAGTGATTTCCCAGGAGATGCGCCAGGTGATGGGCGGTTTCGGCCAGGCTGAGATCGGGGAGTGCTTCTACCTGGCAGGCGGCACGGCCCTGGCGCTGCAACTGGGACACCGGAAATCGTTCGATTTAGATTTTTTCTCGCCTACTGAGGATATTCCGACCATTCGAGAAGTGTTGATGGAGGCGCTCAAGCCCTTCGATCCCATCCTGGCCAGCTCCGCCTGGGGCAACCTGGTATTCCTGGCCCTGGGCGTGCGAGTTGGTTTTTATGGATACGGCTACGAGATGGTGGGCGAGTTTGTGTTGGCTGACCAGACACGGCTGGCCAATGTCGAGGATATTGGCTTGATGAAACTTGACGCCCTTCTGGCGAGAGCGAGTCGGAAAGATTTCCATGATCTGTACGCTATCTGCCAGGAAGTACCTCTAAAGAAACTGATTGAAGCAGCGCCGAGGAAATATCCGCACGCCCGGGATTTTGAGGCGATGGTGGCCCGCCGCCTGGCTTATTTTGAGCGCGCTGACGAGGAAGAGCCGCTGCCCTTGATCCAGCCGGCGTCCTGGGAGAGGGTGAAGGATTTTTTTGAGCTCCAGGCTTTTCTTATCGGGAGGAGCTGGATCGAATGATTGAATTTACTTACCTTTAACAGGCGGGTTGAGCGGGAATAAAATTCACCATTAACTTTACGCCTGTCAGGACCGGTAAAATATTATTTTGTCATTATCGAGAGATATTTGAAAAAAGCCTACCTTGAAAAAACACTCGTTTTTCATATCTCAACCCGTATTTTCTATTTAAGTCAGGCTGGAAAAACCATTTCCAATGTCCAATTTTATGAAATGGATCACGAAAAATGATGCAAAATGGAGGAAATTATGCTAAAGTAAATTGAGTTCCGCCACAACCATCATCCCTCTGAGGTGAGAATGTTGGCAAAATTTATTCGACGAGGATTTTCGGTAATATTGTGGAAATGTTGGCAAAATATAGCAGACGTGGAATTTCGAGATAAAGGAGTGTTGTCTTGCTTGAACCTGTCTATTTCGCCCTCGGGCTGGCGAACAATATTATCCTGATTTTCATCTTTCTGATCCGCAAGAATTGTTTCGCGCTGCTGCGAAAAGTCGGGTGGATCTATTTCCTGCTGGCAGTTCCCGCCATCTATGCGATTTTCCTCGTCCAACAGGAGCAGAAAGATGTCCGCTACACCATCTTCCTGGGAATCTTCCTGGCATTTCTGGCGATCGAAGCGCTGTACGATTGGGTCTTGAAGATCCCGTTCCGCGAAAGCATGGATTGGAAACTATTGGTTCCCTATGTCGCCCTCTACATCTCGATGAATTATGGGTTTGTGGTCATGGTTTGGAAATACGATTCACTCACCGGCGGGATCATCCTGCTGGTGCTGTTTATGGTCCAGATCATCATCAACATGCTCACGCATCCGAAACCGACCACATAAGTGAAGTCCAGCCGCTACCCCAGCGTAAAGTAGAACGTCGCGCCCCGGTATAATAAAAGAACTTGGGGTGTTACCCAATTTCTGTTGGTTTATGAACCATCCCGTTTATGAACCATCCCGCCCCACACACCCCAAAACCCTTGCCCGTACTCATATTAAGATACCCTATTTTGGGGGATGACAAACCGGTGCGAAAGCGTTAATCTAATATCAAAACACAGTGATATTGTGGAAAGGGTACACTGATGCCTGTGATTTATGAAATCCGTATTGAAGGCCAACTCAATCCTGGTTGGCCGGAATGGCTGGACGAGATGATCATCTCTTTGCTGGGAGGCAGCGAAACCCTATGCCTCTCTCAGAATAATCCGGATTGGGGGTAGCCAGCCCGGAATCCATCAGAAAGAAAGTCATCAAAGAGGTGTCGACAATCCATGAAGTCAAGGGCTTAGCAAAGAAATCCAAAAAATCATCGATATCGGTACACACCGGCTGCGAGTCGTCCTATCGGGTCTCCCCAGCGAGCACACGCTTGTTCTGGAAGCCGTGGAGGCAAAGATGCAGATTCTTATTAGGCTATCCAGAATGAACTCGCCAGCCTTGCTGGCATACGTGTGATGAGTTACGACCGTTCCGGGCTTGGATGCGGCGAGCTTGGCCAGGTTCATTTCCGCCCGAGAATGTAAAACCGCATCAAGGAGAGCCGTGAAATGTCTCTTGTAAAGGAATTCAATTTTGTGATAGTTTGCCTGATCCTCATTTTGTCTGGAGCGCTCATCGCCTGCGGTGATGGGACAACACCACCACCGCCAACACCCCCCACCTCTCCCACGCCAGTTGAGTTTCATCCGTTGGGTAATCGACAGGAGTTGGAAACCTTCGTGGATGGCGTGATGAATACACAATTGGGGGAACAGAATATTGCCGGGGCAGTGGTGGTCATCGTCAAGGATGGCGAGGTGCTATTATCCAAAGGCTACGGCTATGCGGACGTGGCCAAACAAATCCCAGTGGATGCCGAAAGCACTTTGTTCCGGCCAGGTTCGGTGACCAAACTTTTCACCTGGACAGCGGTCATGCAATTGGTGGAACAGGGCAAGATCGACCTGACCGCGGATATCAACACCTACTTGACCGATTTCAAGATTCCCGTCACGGGTTCGCGTCCCATCACCATGCTCGACCTGATGTCACATACCGCCGGGTTCGGAGAAACCGGTGCAGGTGACGCGACCTACAATGCCGCTGAGCTGACTTCGCTGGGCGCCTACCTCGACACATACATGCCCCCACTCGTCTACCCACCCGGTCAAGTCCCGGCCTATTCCAACTACGGCGCGACCCTGGCCGGCTACATTGTGGAACAGGTTTCGGGTGAACCATACGACCAGTATATTGAAGAGCACATCCTGAAACCTTTGGGCATGAGCCACAGCACCACGTACCAGCCGCTCCCAGCAGAACTGGCAGCCGCCATGTCCCAGAGCTACACATTCAACGGCGAGTTTCGGGAACTTCCTTTCATATTTTTACAAGTGAGTCCGGCAGGTAGTTTGAGCGCCTCGGGCGCGGATATGGGCAAGTTCATGCTGGCGCACTTGCAGGGTGGCGAATATAACGGGGCACGCATCCTTGAACCAGAGACGGTGCGCTTAATGCATTCGCAGTCCTATACCTTCGACCCGGCTCTGACCGGCTTCGCCCATGGCTTTGCGGAATGGACGATCAACGACCGGCGCCTGATCGGTCACGGCGGTCACATCCCTGAATTCATCACGGAATTGCGCCTCTTCCCCGACGAAGGGGTCGGAATTTACGTCTGCTACAATTCTGCCATCTTCTCGGAAGAAGAACGCACTTTGTTGGTGGACAAATTCGTGGATCGTTATTTTCCGGCAACAACCGAGACGCAGCCAGTAACCACGCTCACCGACAGCGACTTGACAGCTTACACCGGTTTTTACGTTACTTCACGAGCAATTAGCATCAACACGCCAGAAAGATTTTTCGCGCTAAGCGACATGCGACTTGTCCGCTCTGAAGACGATCACACGCTCCTGTTTCCTGATATCTTGCTCCGGCCGCTCAGCCCCTTCCAACCAGATCGCTGGGCGGAGGTGCGCCCACAGGTTTTCCAGAACGAACGCGGCGATATGATGGTTTTCAAAAAAGATGATGCAGGCCAGGTGCGGTATCTGGCGTTCTCCAACAATTCGTATATGATTTACATCAAACAGCCCTGGTACGGCGGGCAGGATATCCATCTTGGCATCTTGATCTTCAGTCTCATCGCCTTCCTGCTCACGCCCATCGCGGCGTTGATCGGCTGGGTTATCTCACGCTTCAAAAAAGATTACGCCAAACGCTCATCCCGGCGCGAAAGTTGGGCACGCGGCCTTGCACTGGCATTGTGCCTGGCCTTCCTGGCCTTCGTTGCCATCTTCGTCCAAAATCTGTATACACCCGATCAACCTGCGATTCGCATCATGGCCTGGGTGATCGTGGCGCTGGCACTCGGCGTCACTCTCCTGGATATCGCCGCATGGAGGCAAAGATGGTGGAAGCTGGCGGGACGCATCCACTACACAGTACTTGCATTGGCCGGCCTGACCTTCACCTGGTTCATGGCATACTGGAGCTTGTTGCTGCTTCCGTAGAAATAATAGTGGTCGAAATGTCGCCCCCCAACAGTCAATGTTGTCCCAATGTCGCGCTGGCGCTATGGTTTTTCATGGCGGAATTCCATACTGAAATCAATCCACAGCAAAGAGCAAGTCATTTGGGTGGTCACCCACACTGAAAGGAAATAGGCGATGAAAAAACATACAAACACCAGAGGAAATAACCATGATTTTGACTGACCGGCATTGGTGTCCCGGCGATACCCTCGCCATCAAGCGCATCACGAGCCTGGATGTCTCACCCAATGGCAGGCGCCTCTACTTAATCTTCGCCATCCTTGCTGTCATTCTCCTTTGGTTGACCAGTCGATTTTGGCTACAAGATAAACGAACTAAATCCATGATCAGGCGTGAACAGGAAAGGTTAACCAAATAAACGACGGCGGGCCGGCGCCTGGTTGTGTTGGGGCTGAAGAAACACACAACCGGCGCTCTACACGAAAGAGCGCCGGCTGCATTTCAGGCAAACTTTTTTCGGAAGGGGAATGGTTTTTATTCTGAGACCCGCTCTAACTCACAGGCAGTGGATAGAGCGAAATCACTGGATTGAACCTCTATGTAAAACTGGCCGGAAGCATTATCGTTCGTAATGATCGAGTCCATTTCGCCTAAGACATTCCTCAAGCGCTCCCAATAGCAAGTTTCCTCGATCTCAGTGCCCGTCTGCCCCTTGTAAGTACCCGGTTGAATATCAATGCCTACCAAATACATACCGGGTGGAATTTGCTGCGGGAACTCAGCGGGAGGCTCAGGTAAAACAGGCAGGAACAGCATCTCACAGGCGGTTTCGAATGCATAGTCGCCAACCACAATTTCCACATAATATTGTCCGACGCCGTTACCGTTGGCGAGTATGGAATCCATGGATCCTGTTAAATCACCCAACCTGGCCCAATAACAGGATTCGAGGAAGTCGAGACCACCTTGTCCGCGATAGATTCCGGGTTGGATGTCCGTCCCGACCAGGTACGTTCCAACCGGAAGAATGTTCGGGTCTGGAGTGGCGGTCGGCGGTAAGGGGGTATTTGTGGGATTCGGGGTGTTTGTAGGTTTTGGGGTGTTTGTTGGGAGTGCAGAATTGTCGGCAGCGAGGTTGCAGTAATTTCAGATTCCTCACTGGCAGTCTCAAGAATTGGCGTTAAGGACGTGGTTATTGTGTCCGAGTCGGGCAGTAAATTGAACACGCTAATTAATCCATACGCAAGACATAGACAGGCTATGACGATTACGATAATCAGCCATACCGGCAGCCTCCTTTTTTTCGGTGCGGTTTCTTCTGTCATTTGAGGTTTCTCCCAAGTAAAGTTGTTTGATGCTTAAAATAATATAGCTGGAAACGTAAAGGGTATTCAATATTTCCCACTATTCGAGTAGAGTATGCCTTTTATAATTTATCAAGACCAATTAGCGAATCTTGTGAGGTTTTTTTACAATCACCAGCAGCAATTATAATAACCCCTTCCTTAGTGATTGGCAGAATTTATACTGGCTGGTAAAGGTACAGCTATTCGGAAGTCAAAATATGCGGTCATAAAACCAATTGCCGGTTACTCCAAGGAGAATGGCTCCGACTGGCGAAGCAACGAGTGTGTAATATTTCCTCAAGTCAGGTGGTCTAAATGGCCAGGTACGATAACGTGAGACAATTAGGATGGCTTCTTCGAGGACTTTAAGTTGATCAACATCTTGACCAACTTTTTTTATATTTCCACAATTATCAAATAAATCCTGGCTAACTCGCTCAATCTGATCAGACAGCTTTTGGATACGCTCCTGCTGAAAGGCTTGCATTGCTTTGTGAGTAGAATAAAGTGGGATAAAAAATAAAAAAGGGACAATTAATAAATAAGCGATTGATACGATAAAACTGGCAACCAACCAACTTTTGTTTCCAATTGATTGATTGAGCCAGGATTGCCACCATAAACTGCCTATGACAACCATGAAAGCAAAACCAAGATATCCAAGGTTGGCAATAAAACCACCAATTACACCCAACCCCCCAGCATTATCAGAATGAGAGGGTTCAACAGATATTACCCCTCTGAGTTTCATAATTCGATTCAAAGTGATCATTAAAATGACCAAATCGAATACTATCATCACCAGCATATAATAGAATGGTATTCCGACGATCATCCGAGACAAAAGGATGATTGGGTGCGCATTCATCCACGTCGGGTTGGTTTCTCCACTAATACCCAAAATAAGGTAAGTTCCTAATGAATAAAATAAACAGCCAACGATAAAACCTGATCTTTTGATCCATTTATTTTGCATCAAGCTAGAACCAATTTGAAGCGCTTCCTGGACTTCAAGGATTAATGATAATTCTTCGATCTTTTACGAGTTGCTTGAACATTTCGAAGCCAACGTTTTGTAGCCAGATATAGGTTCCAAAAATTATTGGTTGGGCAATTAAATCAATTGTCCATGCGCCAACTTCCGTTAATAACCCTCCGGTGACTTTTCCGTTAACTCGAACTGCAGGGAACCAAGCATTAAAAACAAATGCCAGGATGCAATTCAGCATCAGATTAAAGACTAACAATAAGATTGCACCATGATGGGGGCTGACCTTGTATTGGGCAATCAGGCGCGAAATTAAATCGTTATTCGAAAACGAGGGTAGCTCCGGACTGGTTGGTGCTGATTCCTCACCTTCCATTATTGTTGTCTCCTCAGGAATGGGCAATTTTGGGTTTCCATATAACCACTTCATTATCAGTCAGATTCATTATAAAGAAGATATTGCTATGTTCAACTTCCAATTCTGTTATTCCAGGTGGTGAAGATGAATTAAGTACATTTAATCTGATCTGGCATTTCATGATTTGAACGTTAAATTGAGAAAATATTACACACGGACAGATCGAAGGTTGGTCAGAGATTTTCCGACGAAAAACCCAAGTGCGCCCCCTCTATCGTCAACACCAAGCGAAATCGGTTCCCAATTTTCTTAAAAAATATATTTTATGTTCAATATAAGCCTGAGATAAAGGCTGACAGCATAGAATAATCCATTTGTACAGGTATCACGGTTTTCGGAGGATGGAGAAGGCTTCGGAGATTTCCTTGCCTTGGGCTTCAATGAGGTCGAGGAGTTCCTTCCGGCGTGCGGGTGTCGATGTCCGGTTTTTATTCGGTTTGACGGCTTTTAGGTCGTAAACGGCGTCTTCGATTTCTTTGGCTTTGGAGAGGAGCTCGCGGGATTCACGGGCAAGGTGCTTTAATTTTGGCTTCGATTTCTGCGATGGCTTCTTGTTCCCAGAGCGGGGCTTTCTTCATCTCGGCGATGCGTTGGGTGAGCTGGGCGGCTTGCTGGGTCTTGGCGCTGGCCTGGTCTTTGAGCAGGCGGGTTTGTTCGGAGGCCAAGTGCTTGCGCTCGTCCATGTCGACGGTCCAGGAATGGTCGCTATCGGCACGGCTGGGCAGGAGGCGAAGAGGTCTTCGCAGTGCTTGAGGGTAGGGGGGGTCTTGCCGACTTTGATGTCGGTGAGGTCATAGTACCAGATTTTCTGGCTTAGTTGACCCTATATGAAGAAGAGCAGGTTGGTTTTAACACCTGCGCCGGCTGCGGTGGAGACGCCGCCAAGCAGGCTGGCAACGGTGGAGGTAGTAGCCGAGGAGGCCGGGTAGGGAGGGGTTGAGCGGGGTTGTGGGAGGCGCACGACAGCATCCCGGTTATTGGATCGTTGATTGTTCGGATTGGGCGGTGGGGTAGGATCAGGAAGATGAGAAAATCCATTTCTTTTCACCTTGCCTGAGTTCTTTCGCTACGCATTTCATCTCGTCATTTTTCCTTTTTAGCATACTCATATTGTCCTTACAACAACCCGATCGGTTCTAAGGCGATCAGGTCGTCAAAGTCAGTTGGTCTGAGTTTCTCGAATTCTTTTTGTAAAATGATGCTATATTGCCAATCTGTCCCGGTCAACAGGGTGGCATTTTCACACCAGAGCTGAGCGGCTCGATCTTTGTGTTTTACATCGACGTCTTCACGACCTTTGGTCTCGATCAGGTGATGGATGCCATCGGATGTGACAGCCACAAAATCTGGCTCGTAATAGCGCAGGTTAGCGGCTGAATCGGTGTAAGGGATGGTGAAACCGAAGATTTCAGGTATTTTCGCAAAGCGATTGACATCCGGTGCTTTTTCTAAGAATAAAGCAAATGCCTTCTCATATAAGTTATCTGCCGTGACAAGATTAAAGACGGTCTTGTTGGCTTGCAAGGTTGGCCTGGACCATGGGAAGCTATCACAAGAAAAAAGCAGGCGACCAGGATTCTCCAGCACAGGGATGTTTTCTTCTACAATCGCATCACGCAGGACAGCAACAAAGGCTTTGATTGTGACGTGCTGAGCTACGGGATGTGAAATTGCTTTAATAATGGTTGGGTCAGCAAGGTCGACTGCCTCACCAAAGGCATAATTTGATAGGAACTCACGGACTTTTGGCACTAAAACCGAAAATTGTGAGGGCAATTTAACATCGGCAGCGATACGCTTGGCATAGTAGGAGATGACTTCTTGCGAAGTCTGGACTTCCGGAATTTTGTATTCGCGCTCGATAAGCTTTTCGAGGGTGATGATGTCGTAACCTTCGTAGGTAAATTGTTGGGAGACTTCATCGCCTTGCTTTTTGGGGAGGCGAGAGTCTTCAGGCGAGGCAGATCGATGGCGGTGATCACCTCCGCCAGGCTGCGTTTGCGAACGTAGATTGGGCTGAGAACCGGCAGGATGATATCCAGGGCGATCTTTTCGGGATCCGGGTAGATTTTTTCAATGACTACTTTATCTTTATCCAAATCGAAGGTCTCGAATTCGAGTACTCTTTTCGCGTTCGAGCTGCTCGACAAACTCAATGAAGGCTTTATTACCGATGACATCCACGCGTTCGCGGAAGGGCGGATTTTCGCCGAAAACGCCACGGAACATCAGACGCAGGCCGCGACCGATGGTCTGTTCGGGTAGGATATTGGCTTTGGCAGTATAAGGCCGCAGACCGACGACGACCGTAACACCACGCACATCCCAACCTTCGCGAAGCATCAAGACGCTGACGATGGCGTTGATTGGATTTCCTGGCGCGTCGATTTCGCGAGCAATCTGACGGGCTTTGTCCAGGTCGGCCTTGGAAACATCGCCTTGGAGGTTGGTGTGGATTACCTGGAGTTTATCGCCACTAAAATCGACCGGATATTTATTACGCAGGTAATCTGAGATTTCGTCGGCATCTTTAGTGCTATTCAGCATAATGAATAAGACCGGCTTCTTACTCAATGATTCGAACTGGTCGCGGTATTCACGCCAGCGCTGGACGCCAGCGGTCAAATAAGCCTGATAGCGCACACTGGCGATTTCGGAAGGTGTTTCACGGATATTGCGGGTCACACCTTTGATGGGACGTTTCACCACGTTATCCAACATGGCTTGCTTGAGGGGATAATCAAAAACCGTCCAGGTGAATAGGGAGCCTTTGCTGTAACGAGGGGTGGCAGTCATGTCAAGCTGCCAGATGCCAGGTACGCCAACCTGGGTGAGTTGATCGTGGATACGGCGGATGCTTTTATTCCACTCGTTGTCTTCATCGTGGGTATGGTGGGCTTCATCGTTGATCACGAGCAGCGGGGAAGCGCGGTGGAGGATACGTGTATCGAAGGGATCAATTTCCAGGGTTTGGGAAGGTGGGCGAGGGCCCAGGATTTGCGCCATAATATCTGGCTCAAGATGATTCTGCTCCACCGGTTCGGGATAGAGCTGCTGAATATTGGTAAGATACAGCGCACCCTGGGAGCTGGCACGCTCGCCCTCGCCGCGGGTGTAGAACTCGAAATCCCAATAAATCTGCAGCTCGGGTGGGATGATTGGATCAGTGCGATAGATCAAGCCGGAGGCAAAGTCCAATTTCAGACGCTCAAAGACGATGATATTAGGAGCGATCATCAATGTAGTCGCAGCGTACTCTCGAGGGTTTTCCAGTACAGCATTGAAATACTGCCAGGCAATCACCAGGGACATGACTTTGGTCTTGCCGGTGCCGGTGGCCATCTTGATACAGAAGCGTGGGAATAGATCGTAACGAAGCAGACGGAGATTGGGTACTTTGGCGTAGGTTTCAATCAAAGTTTCATGCCGGCGGATTTTGGCTACCTCGGAGAGATAGACCAGGGTTTCAAGGGCTTCTCGCTGGAAAGGGAAATAGGCAAACTTGCTGCCATCGCGGTTGCGGTGATCGGTTTTAAACCAGTAGTTGAGGAGGGTACGCGTGGTCGGCGTGATGCCTTTGTAGCCACCTTCCGCCCAGGGACGAACGGCTTCGCGGATGGCAGGAACGCAAGGCGCAGTGGCGAGGTCGAGCTCGAGTAAAGAAGATTGGCGGGGATACTTTTGATTTTTTACGAGTTGGCATTTTTTTTGGTTGTCGAAAGTGAATCAGTAGGGAAATCATTTTTATACGATAAAGCCCGTTTTATATCCCCAGGATCACCATCAAGCCAGGCCTGTACAAGCATTTTTCCAGCCTCGGTTAGTTTTACTTCAAAGTTAGGCATCGTCATACCCATAATGGTCAAACCCGAGAAACGCCGGCTTATGGATACCAAACCTGAAATGATCAAACTTGACAGTACAGGCAATCCATCACCCGTGAAGCGAAAAGAAATTTGATCCTCTTTGTTTTCAGATTGCACGAATTCTTTGTTCTTCCTGGTACAACAATAACAGTAAATCAACACTGGCTCGATTTGGATTATTCAATGACACCAATAGGGATTTCCAGGCGTTGATGGCATCTGCAGGAATATGGCCCGCAGTATGTAAAGAATGGCAATTGGGACAAAGCGGCAGTAAATTTTCAGGTTGGTTTCCACCCCCATCTTTCACCCAGACAATATGGTGTAGTTCAAGCGTCAGAATGTGCCTGCAAGAAGGATTGGCACATTTATAGCCAGCCTCGAGTAAGACAGCCTGACGTGTGGCAGAGGGTATCTTGGGACGAACAGATGGTGTTTTTGAAGAGTTTTTTACCATTGTCGATTTTACGTTATTGATATAGAAAGTGTCTTGGTAGTGTCATTGCCCAGAATATCGATAACCTTGACCATCAGACGATATTGACCCGGATCGGGATAGGTGTGAGAGGCGTCTAGTTTTAGTTTCTTGTCCTGGCGGGTACGGTAGGTCTGCCATTCGTTGTGGAAGGTATCGCCCTGGTTATCCCAATCCACAGCCCAGTAATCGATCCATTGGGACCAGTGGGTGATGGCGCGCTGGACGTCTTCGGGGACATCATCAGGCGGGATGACAAAATCAACCAACCTAAGGTAGAGTATCCTGGCTTTGACTATAGTTTCGACTGATAAGGCAGCTAATTCAAAGAACTTGATATCGCCCTGTTCCACGGCGCGTTTTTCGAGGATTTCGCGGGGGATGCGGATGAAACGCATGTGGAGGTTGGCCTGGGCAGCCTGCTGAAGGGCGACTTCGTTGATCTCGAAGGCAAAGTCCCAGCCAAGGACATCCACGGCAGCCTCGGCAGGGGCATCTGCACCGGTGCCGACTGCTTTACGAAATTCGATGGCAATTTGGGTGATATCGGAGGGGGAGATGGGCAAATCGACCGGACCCACGTGGACCATGCGACCGGATTTGAGGCCATGGAGCCAGGTGTAGCCTTCGATTGGGCGTGCCTGGTAGAGATCGAGGATGAAGCGACGGTAATTGTGGATGACGGAGGCGGCGGTTTGCGGATCACCGAACTCGGAAGACTGCCATGCCTGGCGCTCATATTTTCCGAGGTTCTGGACGACGAAGGGTTTGACACCGGGGATGGAGAGCAGGCGTTTGCGGGTGGTGTGGATGGCAAAGCGACCGAGATCGCAGGCGATCCAACGGCGGTTGAGCTTTTCGGCGACGGCGGCAGTTGTGCCTGAGCCGACGAAGCAATCGAGGACGAGGTCGCCTTCGTTGGAAGAGGCTTTGAGGATGCGCTCGAGGAGGGCTTCGGGTTTTTGAGTGGGATAAGTCAATAACTTCAAGAGGCTTGGAATTTACTCGTTGTATATCATGCCCAAATTGTACTAATAACAGTTCCCTTCCGTTTCGTCTAAATATTGTTTTATATTAGGTCTGGCCTGTTGAAGCAAAAACAATTTTTCCACTTTCTAATCCTTTGTCAATTCTGTCCTGAGACCATGCTCCAATGCCGCCCTGGAGGAGGGTCAATCCAAATTTCACCGAAATTTACGTTTGAGGACCAGTTCCTGCAGCAGATAATGTAACTAACCTAAACGGTCTTCCCTCAGGGTCTAACTTGGCCATAATGGGATTTCTTAATATTCATCCGAATGAGGTCTGATATTGTGTATTACAAACATAGGCCTTTGTTTTCGAATAAAAAAGCAATCGTATCATCAATAACGCCATACCTTTTTGCATCACTATGTGAGTAAATTCTTTTCCAAATAATTTGATTCGAACACTTTCATACCCAAATAATTCGTCCATTAAAGTTTTTACATAATGAACAGCATGCCAATCTAAATGAATATAAATACTTACCATTTTCAGATAAGTAATTCTCGAAATAATACAACTGTATCGAAAAACCACGATAAATAAGAATCCAATCCCCTGCCCCAGGTATCGCGATAGGCTTTCTGCTCGATGATGCTGGGTTCTTTGAGAAAAGTGGCGGTCTCATCTTCTTCGGTATCCGGGTGATCGGGGATGGTAGCGGTGAAGGAAAAGTCAGAGCCGACATTAAAGGGCGGGTCGATGTAGATCAGGTTGACCTGACCGGCGAACTCATCCAGCAATGCAGGTAGGACATATTTCTTGTCACCCCAAATTAGACGGTTGCGCCATTCGGAAGGACGACCACTGGAGAAGAGATCGAGGGAAAGCTGGCGCTGCTGGGCGAATTCGTTGACGGTTTCGACGGTTTGAAAGGGCAGCTTGAGGCGCAGGGGGGCGGTGCGGCGACCGTAGGCGTCATACTTGCCCTGCCAGACCAGCTCAGTTTTCATTTGGGAGAGGGGGTGGGGGTTGGAAGGATCGTAAGGCATAGGGTTCCTGAACTTAATACTTGGCGTTATTGGTGATTGTGTTCAAACGATTTGAGCCGGTTAAATTTGCCTCCCCGTAGATCGGCACCAGTCAAATCAGCAAAAGAAAGATCGGCACCACAAAGGTCAGCATTGCGTAAATCAGCGTACCGAAGTTTGGAATGGCTTAAGTCAGTATGATAGAAAATGGCATCATGCAGGTAAGCCCGAAAGAAATCTGAATCCGGGCACCTGGCGTTTCGAAAATTAGCCTGTTCAAGACGGGCATACCGGAAAACGGCACCTGTCGAATTAGATAATTCAAAAGATGAGCGAAATAATTTTGCCTTGGAAAAAATTATGCGGGATAGCTGACAGGAAATGAGTTGTAACTCAGGATAAGTTTTACCCGTGAAATCTTCCCCACTCAAATCAATCCCCGGGAAGTAATGAAGATGTGGGTTATTTGAAGCAATATCCGAGTATGACTCAGCGATAAAGTAAAGCAATTCCTCCCTGGTATTTTCAGATTTGAGGTTCATGGCTTCGATTCAGGACAAAAATGTAATCTTCTATCATTCAATGATTGGATTACTATACCATTTGCTTACCTAAATATAATTGACAAAGACTATCTATACAAGGGGAATAAGGCGCTGGCCAGTTCGCCGGGGGGATCGGGGCACCAGAAGGCTGGCGTCCAAAGAGGACCAGGAAGAAAACCCAACGCCTTTTCAGATTAATACTTTTATTTGTTCTGCAACTTTCCTGACAACCGTGGAATCAGAGCCGCCGCGTTCGTCATCGCGAGTGGTAAATAGATTTTTGCCTTCTTCAAACCCATTTTCCTGGTAAATTAGTAACTTGCTTTCCCACGACCGACGATAGTCATCTTTGTGCATCATCCCGAGGTGCTCCCAGAGGATCGTGTCGCCAGCGGGATCGGTAAAACGGAAATCCGGCCACTTCTTAATCCCAAGTGGTAATTCGAAAGGCGCCTCATATTCATAAGGGATGCCCATCTGGAAGAGCTTGTTGGCAATGACCAATTCGGACTTGCTGCGCACCATGTGCCCTTTTTCTGTTTTATGAATGAGATGGTCGGCGTATGGCGGCTCGTCGGGTTTTACTCGCACCACCGACCGGAATATGTTGGTATTGCGGCGGGCGACCTCCGAACTTTCAGGGCGGGAAAACTGGTATAGAAAGGAGATATCACCAGGCTGCCCTTCCACCAGTAAAACGAGCTGCTCGCGAGAACGGGTCATGGCTGTATACAATAATTCGCACGTGATCAAGCGACATTTTTGGGGCAGGATGATGAAGGTTGTTTTAAATTCACTCCCCTGGGATTTATGCACCGTCAGAGCATAAGCCAGCTCCAATGGTCCGCTACCGCCAAGGAAATCCCAGGATCCGTAATTGAAGGTAAAACCGGGACGACCCGCAAATGAAACATTGAAATAGTCCGAATGCCAATCTGAGCGGCTCAGGAGGCCAATTTCACCGTTCGCCAGGTATTGCTTTTCTTTTTGCAATTTATCCCAGTCATACCCGCCGCGAACCTGGTTCTTGAGCTGGATGACCTTATCAAACAGAACAATTTCTTCATCGCCAAAACTGAAATGGGCAGAGCGCCTTGCCCGTCTCAATTCAGTTTTTCGATACTGATTCTGGATCAGGCGATTAAGATCATAGACACCATAAGGGTGCATGCGGACGGGGGATAGGTATCTGGAAATTTTCAACGCCATCGACCTGGTGAAAATCTACCTGTCGTTCTCAATGCCGAGGGCTTTATTAAAGGCAACTTCATCTGAGTGGCGAATTCCAACCCCAGAAACTTTTGGAACATCGAAAACAATAAGGAGCGCAGATCATCGGGATTTTGCCAATATTGGATATCCAGGTCATTGAAGGATTCGCCAGTCTCAAGATCGCCAAAAACCTTATCCGCATCCACCAACTGCGGCTCACGAGTAAACCAGGAGGCTAAGCGCAAGGTATCCGATTGGCGATTGTCCTTCATGCGGACCTCAACGCTCAAGCGCCCCAGGGCGCCGGCCATAGCCTGGATTCCGGGGTCGTCCGATTGTTCAGCTTCTTCGAGCATGGCGCACAAATCGGCAAATGGCCTGCCCACGCCGATTGGAGGGAGCTGGTTTGGGTCGCCAACCAGGATGATACGCTGCACGTGTCCCAGGTCTAATGCCAGGAGAAGCGCATAAAGATCATCCATGGTCAGCATTGAAGCTTCATCAACAACGATGGTCTTTTCAACGCGATAAGGATCTTTTCCGGAATAAAGTGGACGTAATGTCTCGCCATCAAACCGATCTCGTTCATGCAAAAACTGTGCGATGGTCTTCGCTTCGGCGGAGGCAGCTTTACTCAAGCGAACACGAGCTTTGCCGGTTGGCGCCAGAAGCAAAATGCCGGTATTGGTGATCGACTTACAGAGGAACAAGGCACCAAGAGCCGATGTCTTGCCTGTACCAGCACGCCCGGTTAAAACAGACAGGCGGCGAGTGGTTACTTTCTCCAGGGCTGCGGCTTGATCAGCAAGGGCTTCCTGGTGGCGTGGGTTTGAAGGATCATGAGAAAAGCCACGTTGTTTGAGGGTTTCGACAATCAATGATTTCCAATCGGCGCCGGTGGATGGGACCAGTTTACGTGCCCGGGCACGCAGAGTTTTGCGAAGGAAGGTTTCCTGATCGGTGAACTCTTGTAATTGTAGAACTACAACTTCGTTTTCATCATCATCCATGTCCCGCCCAGGGATCGGCATTGCAAACCGCCTGACCACAGGTTCCAAACTGTCGATGTTCCCATTCAACCAGTCAATCGTTATTTCACAAGGTTGGACCAGGTTGATCTTGGAGATTCTCGCCAGGATTTCCACCTGAACTCAAGAATGTATCGCCTTGTTCCGCGGCAGCACGCAAGATGGTGACGATCGCTGCCCGGACGCGCCGGGGTCCAACGGGCCATTCATCGCAGAAGGCTCAGGGACGGGGTGTCTGGCGGCAATGGTTAAATCTGGAAGCAAACCACGATCGATGATACCGATTGCTACAGGCGGTTCGAGCTTATCTCCCCAATCACACTCGCTGATGCGATAAGGATTATCAAGAATCTCCTGATCCTTGATGGTAACCGGCCGTTTTTCCGGATTCAACCAACGTTTCATCTGGGCTGGTGTTAACGAGAAATCTTGACAACAGCATGAGAAGGTTTGTCCGCTTAAGATCGAGCATGTTATAGGTTTTGCGCACACTATCGAGCTGTTTTCGATAGGGGGTGATCGGTAAATCCTTTATTTTCCAAAACCCTCGCAACAAATCATCTAATTTAGGCCATGGGTCTTCGTCTGGAGTAAGCCAGCCATGTTCATGCAACTCTTGATTAAGGTTGTGCCAAGGCGCAGCCCAATCGCCTCCAGAGCAGCACCAACGCCGGGGAAGGCGCCACGCTCTTTCCAAAGGCGGGCGATTTGGGCATTAACCCATTCCTCACGAGCGTCCCATGGCCCCTTGGCGACGCCATGTTGTTTGATCTTTCTGAGCGATTCCTGGATTCGCAGCAAAACTGCTAGGGCCACATCGAAATCGGCGTGATCGGCCATATAGGAGAATTCACGGATGTACTCATCGGGCACCGCAACAGCAATTTCTCGCAATAGGCCCAGCCGGCGCTCATCTTCTTGTGGGTCACCAGTTGGGAGTAAATAGTCGTGATAGGGAAGTAAAAAGCCATCGGAGCCTTCAGGCCTGATCGAATGCTGGATCAGGCGATCCCAAAGAGGATAGGCCGGTTTGGTCGAACCATTGGTATCGAAATAGGTTAAACGTCCGATACTATCTACCATACCGACACCGATAACCAAACGGTTGATTTCCTCTCCTAAAGGCTGGCCTTCTTTACAATAGAAAAAGACAAGGGATTTCTTTGGTTTAATACGGTCGAAAAAGTATGTGTTTAGCTCAACCTGGCGTGCCAAGCTGAAGACCCAGGATGTCCGGAAGGGGGCTTTTTCATCCGGAGGCAATGGCTCCTTGAAGATTTGTGCGATATTTTCCTGATTACTCGTAAGCATCCACCAGAATGGAACTGCGAAGGTGGAATAGGGTGGAACTTTGAAAGGAGTGGGCTTTAAATGACCATGGGTTTGATCCGCGCTAGGGATATTCTGGTAGGGGTGTTTGAAGACACGTGTCCAGGGCCTGGGATTCATGAAGGCGCCGGCTTCGGCGACGCAGGCAGGCATTTGATCACCGGTCAACTCATTAAAAGGATTGCCCGCTACCAATTTTTCTGCTTCGTCGTCACGGTCGACCCGAACCCGATCGAGCATTAAACAGAATGAGTTATCTGAAGGATGGTTGCAGACCGTCCCATCCCATTGACGTTCATGCCAGGCTGCCCGAAGGGTCAAATAAATCATACAATGTTCCTATTTGCGAATATACGAACGAATATTTTTAAAGGTCCAATAAATTCTAATCTATACCGGTGAAATAGATGTGAAAACTTACCAAGATGAAAAATATTGCATCTATGAAAGGTAACAAGACAGGCTAATAAGAGGTCAGAAGATTATGATATATTCGATAAATCCAAGAACGGTCGTAGACAGGATCAACGAGATCGAGGAGGGAAGATCGGATGACCAGTGTTAAGCTCCAATATGATGATTTAATGAATCCGGTATTGCAGGCGATTAAAGAGCTGGGGGGATCGGGGACAAATGAGGAAATTAACTCGAAGGTATTTGAAATCGCCCAGGTTCCTGCGGACCAGCTCGAGATATTCCATAATCCTGCAAAGGGTGGGATGACTGAGATCGAGTATCGCCTGATGTGGACGAGAACTTATCTGAAGAAATTCGGGATCATTGAGAACTCGTCCCGAGGGGTGTGGGCGTTGACTGCCAAAGGATCGATGATGGAGAAGGTGGATGAGAAAGAGGTGGTGCAAGTCGTCCGTGAGGTGATGAAGAAGGAAAAGGAGACCTCCCCGGAGGAGGAGCCAAACCGGCAGGTCGAATGGCAGGAGGAGCTGCTGGGAGTGCTGCATGGCATGTCACCGGCGGGATTTGAGAGACTGATCCAGCGGTTGTTGAGGGAGTCGGGGTTTGTGCAGGTCGAGGTAACGGGAAGAAGCGGGGATGGGGGAATTGACGGGCATGGGATTATGCGGTTGGGCGGATTGATTAGCTTTAATGTGATTTTTCAGTGCAAGAAGTGGCAAGCTGCGGTTAGTGCGAGCCATGTGAGGGATTTTCGCGGGGCGATGGTGGGAAGAGCGGATAAGGGATTGTTTATTACGACGGGAACATTTACGAAGGATGCGATCAAGGAGGCAACGAGGGATGGGGCGCCGGCGATTGATTTGGTGGATGGGGATCAGCTGGTGGAGAAGTTGAAGGTTTTGGGGTTGGGGGTAAGGACTGAGAGGATTGAGATCGAACAGGTGCACGTTGACAAGGATTGGTTTAAGAATATTTAGCTGTTGGATCCGCGTATTTCTGTATTCAGCCGCGTCCCGTTAACTTATTGCGAATACGGTCGGCGAGGCTGTCGCCGGGCTGGTGGGAGGCGATGCTGATGCCGCCGGCATTGTCGGCGTAGGGGTAGGTTCCGAACCAGAGGCTGCCGTCTCGGGTTTCGATGATGGCGCGCACGAGGTCATCGACGAGGCCGTCCTTTTTGGTGTAGGAGAGCCAGTTGGAGCCGTCCAGCCGGCTGACGCCGCCCTCGGTGCCGAACCACATTTTCTTCTCTTTGTCGATGAGCATGCAGTAGACGCGGTCGTCAACCAGGCCGTCTTCCCGGGTGAGGGTGTCCCAGGTGGAAGGCTGGCGGAAGATGCTGACCCCACCGACGGTGCCGAACCACATGTTGCCGGCAGGGTCCTCGAACATGGAGTAGACGCAGTTATCGGCGAGGCCGTCCTTTTCGGTGTACTTGCGCCAGCGGCGGCCGTCGAAGCAGCCGACCCCGGCGCCCGAGCCGTGCTCGTAGGTGCCGACCCAGATTTTGCCATGGGAGTCCTCGAAGACTTTGATGATCTCCATGCCGGGCAAGCCGTCGCTGGTGGTGTAAGACTGCCAGCTCTGGCCATCGAAGCGGTAGAGGCCGCCGCCGCTTTTGGAGATGCGCCAACAGCCTACCCAGAGGCGGCCCTTCTGGTCGAAGGTCATGTTGAGCAGGCTTTTGCCCGCCAGGCCGGCATCCTCGATGCGGCCGTCCTGGAGGCGGTTGAGGCCTTTGTCGGTCGCCAGCCAGAGTTTGCCCTGGCGGTCTTCACGGATGCAGGTGACGGCGTTGCTGTGGAGACCGTCGCGGGCGGTGTAGATTTTCCATTTACCGGATTGATAACGCGCCAGGCCACCGCCCCAGGTGCCGACCCAGATGGCGCCCTGCGAATCCTGGTAGAGGTCGTAAATCCAGTTGTGGGGCAGGCCGTCGCGGGTGGTGAGGCTTTTCCAGGAGAGGCTCTCGGGTTTGTCGTCTTCCTGGAGGTACTGGCGGACAACGGCCTGGAGGATGAGCTGGGCGTGGTAGCTGAGGGGGTGGGAAGCCATGGGGTCTCCTTAGCGGCGGCGCCCTTTCAGCAGCGCCTCATAATCCGCGGGGAGCATGAAGGGATCGTCGATCTCCTCGGAATATTCCTGGCCGTTGAGCCAGATGAGCTCGCCGCTCTCCTCGCGGTTGAAGACGCCGCAGACGCCCGGGATGCGGCGCACCAAGTCGAGGAAGGCCTGGCGGATGGAGGTGGATTCGAGGAAGAGGATGCTCATGCGGGTGCCGGTGGTACCGAAGCTGAAGAGGACCAGGTCGGGAGGCAGGGGCTGGTCGTATTCCTCGGAGAAGCGGTTGTAAATGGTGAGGTAGATGTAGCCGATGGAGAGGCGCCGGGCTGCGCCTGGATCGGGAGGGCTGCGGTCGCTGTCTGAGTCGCCGCGGCGGACCAGGTATTCGGTAATGGCGTCATCGCGCTCGAAGTAGAACGAGGCGTGAAAGTCGAGCTGAGGGTCGTCGAAGCGGAGGGCGCCTTGTTTGTCGCTCCAGGTTTCCATGGGGATGAGGAGCTCGCGGTCGGGGAAGATGACCCGGGTGGGTGGGGAATGGGGGGCGGCGAAGTCGACCACGGATTGGAGGGCGCTCCAGAGATGGTCACGGTGGAAGAAGAGGCGGTAGCTGTAGTCGAGGCCCATGGGAGGATGCAAGGACATTTTACCGCGAAGGCGCTATGGCAGTGGATTCACACATCAAAGCACCATGGAAGGTTGTGGTTATGGGATTTCTCGCAATGACGGCAAAGAACGCCCGTCAGTCTCGAAATGACATTAATGGCAGAGGGATTTTGATCAGTTATAATGACTTCTGATGGTCAGATCAAACCGGGTGAGTGAGGAGAGTGGATGGCGATGGAGAAGGACATAGCAAAGCTGGAGGAATGGGCGATACGGCTGCACCCGGAGGATGATGTGGCGATTGCGAAGGAAGACCTGGCGCCGGGGTTGAGACTGCGGGTGGGCGAGGTGCTGGTCGAGGTGAGGCAGGCGGTGGCGGCGGGGCACAAGCTGGCGCTGAGAGGGGTGGCGCAGGGGGAGGCGGTGCGGCGCTACGGGCAGGTGATCGGCTTCGCGAAGACGGCGATCGCGCCCGGGGAGCACGTGCACACGCACAACCTGGGGATGGAGAGCTTCGAGCGGGAATTTAAAATTGGGGAAGCTTACCGCCCGTTCGAGAGGGCGAAGGAAGCGCGGAGTTTCTGGGGCTACCGGCGGGCGGATGGGCAGGACGGGGACGCGCAACTACGTGGCGGTGATCTCGACGGTGAACTGCTCGGCGCACGCCACCCGCGAGATTGCCCACTATTTCACACCGGAAAAGCTGGCGGCTTACCCGAACGTGGACGGGGTGATCGCCCTGACCCACGGCTACGGCTGCGGGGTGGATATCGGCGGCGAGAACTACACGCTCTTGCAGCGCACGCTGGCGGGGATGGCGCAGCCATCCGAACGTGGCCGGCTGTTTCCTGGTCGGGCTGGGCTGCGAGACGAACCAGCCAGCGGACCTGAGCACGCAACTACCGGCTGGAGGAACGGCTGCCCATGTACGAGCAGCCGCTGGTGGTCCAGGAGAGCGGCGGGGTACGCAAGACGGTGCAGAAGGGGATCGAGGCGGTGGAGCGGCTGCTGGAAAAGGCGAACCGCTGCGAGCGCGAGCTGCGACCGGCGAGCGAGCTGTGCCTGGCGGTGCAGTGCGGGGGCAGCGATAGCTGGTCGGGGGTGACGGCGAACCCGCTGGTGGGGCTGGCGGCGGACGAGGTGGTGCGCCAGGGCGGGACGGTGGTGCTGGCGGAGACGCCCGAAATTTATGGGGCGGAGCACCTGCTGACACGGCGGGCTGTAAGTGCGGAGGTTGCCGAGAAGCTGCTGGGACAGGTGCGCTGGTGGGAGGAGCACACGCAACGGCTGGGGACGAGGCTGGATACGAACCGCTCGCCGGGCAACGCCGCGGGCGGGCTGACGACGATCTACGAGAAAGCCCTGGGGGCGGTGGCGAAGGGCGGCAGCAGCCCGTTGGAAGGGGTGCTGGAGTACGCGGAGCAAGCGGCAGCGAAGAGCGCTGCTCCGGCAAAGGGCGCTGCGGCAGCAAAGGGCGCTGCTCAGGCGAAGGGGCTGCTGTTTATGAACTCGCCGGGCAACGATTGGATTTCGGTGACGGGGCAGGTCGCCGCGGGCTGCAACCTGGTGGTCTTCACGACCGGCAGGGGCTCGGTCTTCGGCTTCAAGCCGGCGCCGGTGATCAAGCTGAGCACGAATTCGAGGCTGTACGAGCGCATGCAAGAGGACATGGACCTGAACGCGGGCAGGCTGCTGGAAGGCGAAAGCATGGACAGAGCTGGCAGGGGAATTGTTCGAGCTGATCCTGGAGGTGGCCAGCGGAAGGCAGAGCAAGAGCGAGGCGCAGGGGATCGGCGAGGCGGAGTTCAGCCCGTGGTTTTTGGGCGGGGTTTTGTGAGGAGGATGAGATGAAGCAAGCAGCGGTCAGGTTCAGCCGGGAAATCCCGGTGCGGCACGACGTGGACGTGTTCGTGGCAGGCGGAGGCCCGGCGGGGGTGGCGGCGGCGCTGGCAGCCAGGCGGCAGGGGGCGCACGTCTTCCTGGCGGAGGCGCAGGCGTGCTTCGGGGGGATGGGCACGGTTGGGCTGGTGCCGGCGTTCATGCGGCTGACGGACGGGGTGAACTTCCTGGCGGATGGGATCGGGCGGGAAGTCTACGAGAAGATGAAGCAGACGGCTGCCGGGTGGGGGGACCCGATCCAGGCCGATTTCCCGGGCGAGTACGTGACGATCAACGTCGAGGCCTTGAAACGGGTTTACGACGATTTGATTGCCGACTCGGGGGCGGAGTTCGCCTTCCAGACGCAGGTGATCGGGGTCGAAGCGGAAGGCGGGCAGGTGGAGTACGCCATCTGCAATGCCAAGAGCGGGATGTACGCCGTGCGGGCGAAGGTTTTCGTGGATGCGAGCGGCGACGGAGACCTGTGCGTTTGGGCCGGGGCGCCGTACGAGCTGGGAGATGAAAAGGGAAATATGATGCCGGGGACGCTGTGCAGCCTGTGGGCGGACGTGGACTGGGGGCGGGTGCACGGGCGCGACGACCGGGCGTTGGAGAAGGCGTTCGAGGACGGCGTCTTCACGATCCAGGACCGGCACCTGCCGGGGATGTGGCGGGTGGGCGAGCACGTGGCCGGCGGCAACGTGGGGCACACCTTCGGGGTGGATGGGACGGACGAACGCTCGCTGACGCAGGCGCTGCTGTGGGGGCGCAAGAGCCTGCGCGAGTACGAGCGCTATTACAAGGAATACCTGGAGGGGTTCGAGGCGATGCGGCTGGTGGTCAGCGGAGGGCTGCTGGGGCTGCGGGAGACGCGCAGAATCATGGGCGAGTACGTGCTGTGTTTGGAGGATTTCAAGCAGCGGGCGGTCTTCGAGGATGAGATCGGGCGCTACGCCTACCCGGTGGATATCCACGCCTCCAGCCCGGATAAGGTTTCGTTCGCGAAGTTCGAGGAGGAGTTTGCCAGCCTGCGCTACCGGGATGGGGAGAGCTACGGGATTCCGTACCGGACGCTGACGCCGCGCGGATTGCAGAACGTGCTGGTGGCAGGGCGCTGCGTGAGCACGGACCGCTTTCTACAGGGCTCGCTGCGGGTGATGCCGGGGTGTTATATTACGGGGCAGGCGGCGGGGGCGGCGGCGGCGCTGGCGGTGGAGACGGGGAAGGGGGTGCATGAGGTGGATGTGAAGGAGCTGCAGAGACGGTTAAAACAGATGGGAGCATATTTACCAAATAGTTGAAAGGGATTCGGATAAATATCCGAGTGAACGTTTTTAGGGAGTGAAGAATCCCTATGAGGATCGATCATTATTACCAAACATTCAAAGATTAGAGGTTATCTCATCAGGGATTCTCGCAAGATCGCTCGAAATGACATCTGATTATCAGGAGGCAGAATGAGGGCATTGTTTATCGGAGGCACGGGGAATATCAGCACGAGCGTCAGCCGGCTGGCGATTAAGCGGGGGTGGGAATTATTCCTGTTGAACAGGGGACAGCACGAGGTGAAGATCGAGGGGGCGCAGGTGCTGAAGGGCGATATCCACCAGGCGGCGGAGGCCAGGCAGGCGCTGGGGGATTTGAAATTCGACTGCGTGGTGGACTGGGTCGCCTACACGCCGCAGGATATCGAGAACGACCTGTACCTGTTCCGGGGAAGGACGCGGCAGTTCATCTTCATCAGCACGGCGTCGGTTTATCAAAAGCCGCCGACGCACCCGGTGATCACTGAATCGACGCCGCTGTACAACCCGTACTGGAAGTATTCACAGAATAAGATCGCCTGCGAGGAGCGCCTGAACCTGGCATACCGGCAGGAGGATTTCCCGATCACGATCGTGCGGCCGTCGCTGACCTACGACACGCACTTCCCGATTGCCATCGGCGGCTGGGGCTGCTACACCCTGGCCGACCGGCTGCTGACGGGCAAGCCGATCATCGTGCACGGCGACGGCTCGTCGCTGTGGACGGTGACGCATTCCGAGGATTTCGCCAGGGGATTCGTTGGATTGATGGGAAACCCGCAGGTGACGGGGCACGCCTTTCATATTACATCGGATGAGCTGCTGACCTGGAACCAGATCTATACCACGATCGCGGAGGCGCTGGGGGTGGAGGCGAAGCTGGTGCACATCGCCTCGGAGCGCATCCACGAGATCAACCCGGGATTGGGTGCGGGATTGCTGGGCGATAAAGCCTGGAGCGCCATCTTTGATAACCGCAAGATCAAGACGTTCGTGCCGGAATTCCAGGCGACGATCCCGTTCTGGCAGGGGATCCGCAGGACACTGGCGTGGTTCGATGAGGAGCCGAAAAGGAAACGGGTGAACGAGGCGGTGAACCAGGAGATGGAGGAGAATCCTTAAGGCATGAGAAAAATAAAGATTCTGCGGATTGGGCAGGCAGAAGCCCTTCATTACGCGGCCGAAGAGCTGGGAAAATACCTGGGGCGGATGGACAGTGGGCTGCAGGTGGAGATCGAGGAACGGGCAGCGCCGGAGGCGGTTGATCCTGGCGAAGCTGTGCTCTGGTTGGGGGAGATGGCGGACTTTGGCTGGACAGCGCCGCCTGGGCTGAGCGAGCTGGACGACGCCGTGCGGGTGGAGGTCAGGAATGGGAGAGGCGCCATTGCAGGGGCGAATCCACGCAGCGTACTGCTGGCTGTTTACAGGTTCTTGTATGAAGCAGGCTGCCGCTGGGTGAGGCCCGGGGAAGACGGCGAGGTGATCCCGAAGCGGGACCTGGCGCAGGTGAGTGTGCGGCTGGAGGAAACTGCTTCCTACCGCCACCGGGCGATCTGCATCGAAGGGGCGACCAGCCTGGAAAACGTGCTGGAGCTGATCGAGTGGATGCCGAAGGTGGGCTTTTCGGGATACTTCATGCAGTTCCGCGAGGGATTTACCTTCTTCGAGCGCTGGTACGGGCACCAGAACAACCCGCTCCTGCCGCCTGAGGAATTCACGGTGGAGCAGGCGCGGGCATTTACGGGCCGGATTGAGGCCGAGCTGCAGCGGCGAGGGATGATCTACCAGGCAATCGGCCACGGCTGGACGTGCGAGGCTTACGGCATTCCCTGCCTGGGCTGGGACCCGATGGAGCAGGAGTGGTCCGAGGAGGTATTGCGCGACCTGGCGGAGGTGGATGGTAAGCGGGAGATGCGCTGGAACGTGCCCTCGATCACGGCGCTTTGCTACTCGCGGCCGGAGGTGCAGGAACGGGTGGCCCGGTGTGTGGTGGATTATGCCGCCAGCCATCCGCAGATCGACCTGCTGCACCTGTGGCTGGACGACGGCTACAACAACAAGTGCGAGTGCGAGCAGTGCCGCCAGAGACGACCAGCCGATTACTACATGGAGATACTCAACCGGGTGGACGAGGGGATGACATGCCTGGGCTTGAAGACGAAGGTGGTCTTCCTGGCGTACGTGGACATGCTCTGGCCGCCGGAAACTGTGCGACTTAACAATCCCGACCGGTTCATCTTCATGTTCGCGCCGATCAGCCGCACGTACCGGGAGGCGCTCAAGCCATCCGGCTCGCTGCCGCAGCAGCGCCCTTCGCCGTCGCAGCGCTCTTTGCTGCCGCTGCCGCCGTTCGAGCTGAACCGGCTGGACTTTCCCAAGAGTATCGACATGCTGCTGGCTTTTCTGCAGGCCTGGCAGGAAGTCGTCCCGACCGAGGACAGTTTTGTTTACGATTATTACATGATCTTTGGGACGGGCATGTATGCCTTCGACCCGGGGATGCTGCATCTTTCGAAAATGATCCACGAGGATATCCAACTGTACCCGGAACGCGGCCTTAACGGGCTGGTCTCGTGCCAGGTGCAGCGCTGCTTTCTTCCCGAACGGGCTGGCGATGTACGTGATGGGGCGAACGCTTTGGCAAACGGAGCTGAGCTTCGAGGAGCTGGTGGATGACTATTTCCGCAGCGCCTTTGGGGAAGAGGGCGGGCTGGTGCGGGCTTATTTCGAGGCGCTGGCGGGGTTCCCGGGCTGGGGCTGGCTGTTGAAGCAGCCAGGAGACCTGCCGGAGCTTGAGCCGGACCAGGTCAAGGCCGAGCTGGACAGGGTCTCAGGCGTTGTGGAAGGATTCAAGCCCGTAGCTGGGCGCAACCTGATGCTAAGGCGACGCCAGCCAGGCGCAGTCGTGGAAGTACCTGCAGGTGCACCTGGAGATGGCGCGGCAAATGCTGGGGATCATTGAATTGAAGGTGGGCGGGCAGGCTGAGGCGGCTGCGCAAGAGTGGCAGGAGCTGAAGCGCTACGTGTGTGAAAGGGAAATGGAATTACAGCGCGTGCTGGACGTCTGGCTGTTTGTGAACGCGCTGGAAGCAGGACAGTGAGTGAATTAAAGCACACCACAACGGGGTGGACCCGTTATGGTGTGCCTGGTTGTTAATGATTTACGAAATTTGTTCTGAGAGATAGATCTGGATGCCCATCTGGTCGATCTGGTCTCGCTGGGCTTCCAGCCAGTCCAGGTGGGCCTCTTCGTCCTTAAGGATGGACTCGAGCATCTCGCGGGTGCCGTTGTCGCCCAGCTCGACGGCGAGCTTGATGCCGTCGTTGTAGGATTTGACGGCGCCGACCTCGGAAGCCAGGTCGTTCTTGAGCTGGGCCTCGACCGTGGCGCCGATGTGCAGCGCTTTCAGGTTCGAAACGATGGGCAGGCCTTCCAGGAAGAGGATGCGCCCGATGTGCATTTCGGCGTGCTTCATTTCCTGGATGGCGCGCTTCTCGGCGGCCTCGTGAAGCTCGTTGAACTGCCAGTTGGCGCACATTTCGGAATGGACCATGTACTGGTTGATGGCGGTCAGCTCGTCCGCCAGAAGTTCATTTAAGCAAGCGATGATCTGGGGGTTGCCCTTCATAGGTTACTCCTGTGATTGAGAAATATTTTTAACACGAATGGCACGGGCCGATCAAAGGACGATCGGCTAACACGAATTTTTATTGGTTGATTATACACCAGTACTCATGATGGAAGGCGGGCGACGAGGACGAGGTTGGGGCTGGTGAGAGGGTCGAAGGGCGAGGCGTTCATGCCGCCATACTGGGTGACGGTCTCGAAGCCGCTGTCGTGCAGGGCTTTGTGAAGCTCGGGGCTTCGGAGCGGGTAGAGGTGGGTGCTGTCAATTTTTTGCTGCCAGGGCTGGCCATCCTGGCGCTGCAGGGTGAGCACGTGGAACTCAATCCGGTGGTCCGGTAGGAAGTCGTAAAAGCGCAAGAAGACCCATTCCTGGAGATTGCCGGCGGCATCGACTTCCTGGTAAGACTGCGGCTCCATCCAGCGCTCGCGCTTGAGCATGACGGCGTCGAAGTTGCGGTTCTGGACGAGCAGCAGCCCGCCGGGTTTGAGGCAGGCGGCGAAATCGGACAGGGCGCGCTCGACTTCGACGAGCGAGAGCAGGTGTGGCAGGGAATTGCCCAGGCAGAGCACGGCGTCGTAGGGGAGCGAATCGCGGAAGGCAGCGGCGAGCTCACCGAAGCCGGCGACGTGGAATTGGGAGGCGAGTCATGCCGGATTCCGGGGCGGTGCGGCTGTAGGAGGGCACAGACCGCCCGATCGCCGCATTCCGACGGGCTTGCTCGATCATGCCCTGGCTGAGATCAGCGCCGTCGGCGATGTAGCCGCGGTGAGCTAGCTCGAGGACGTGCATGCCGGTGCCGGTAGCGGCGTCGAGGATGCGCAGGGGTTGGCCTGGGGATTTGGGGAGGTAAGCAAGCTGGGATTCGATGAAGGGCAATTCGAATGCCAGGCGCGAGGACCAGTTGACGAAGCGGTCGTAGTCGGAGCTGAGGGAGTTGTACATGGGTGTGGGGTTCATGGGGGTAATTTTACAGGATGAAAGGTAAAATAGGGGAGATTTTTACCATTAAAGGTTAGGAGGTAGTACCCTCGATGATAAACCCCCTGGATTTTTCGAAAATTCGAACTTACCCGCTGGCGGAAAGGCGCAACCTGGTGCACCAGGAGGACCTGGTCTATCCGGGAGCGCCCCTGCCGGAGTACGCCAATCCCGAGCTGGACGAGGTAATCGAACGTGATGGCGAAGGCGCGGCTGGACGGAAGGCCGGTGATCTGGATGATGGGGGCGCACGTGATCAAGTGCGGGCTGTCGCCGCTGGTGGTGGACCTGATGCAGCATGGTGCGATCACGCACGTGGCGGGTAACGGGGCGGTCTCGATCCACGATTTCGAGCTGTGCCTGATCGGCGAGACCAGCGAGGACGTGCCGCACGGGCTGGAGGACGGCACCTTTGGGATGGCGGAGGAGACCAGCGTGTACATGCACCAGGCGATCCGGGAAGGGGTCAAGGAAGGGCTGGGGTACGGGGCGGCGATCGGCAGGTTTATCGATGAAAACCCGGCGCTCTTTCCTTACCGCGAGATTGGCGTGCTCTACCAGGCGTACCGGCTGGGCATCCCGGCGACGATCCACGTCACGATCGGGGCGGACATCATCCACCAGCACCCGCAGGCGGATTTTGCGGCGCTGGGGGCGGCCAGCGGGACGGATTTCAAGGTTTTCTGCGCCTCGGTGGGCGAGTTGGAGGGCGGGGTTTACCTCAATGTGGGCTCGGCGGTGACGGGGGCGGAGGTCTTCCTGAAGGCGCTGACGATCGTGCGCAACCTGGCGCAGGCGGGAGCGGGGGATCCGGTGGTGAACCTGACCACGGCGAACTTTGACCTGCGGGAACTGCCGGATTACCGGGCGCCGGTCAAGGACACGCAACCGGATTATTATTATCGGCCTCGTAAAAACGTCATCAACCGGCCGACGGCGCAGGGGGGCAAGGGATTCCATATCCGGGGCGACCACAAGGACACCGTGCCAATCCTGCACCGGCGGGTGCTGGAGCTGTTGGAAACGAACCGGAAGGAGCGCTGAGGCCGATGATTGCTCATTCCATTCCCGAAGTCCTGAGCCAGGCCAGGTTGGAAGAGCTGCTGGGAAAGATCCGAGAGGTCAGGGCGGGGGTCCTGGGCGACATGGCCCTGGACGCCTACTGGCAGGTGGACATGAAGCGCTCGCGGCTCGTCGCGCGAGACGCCGCACTTTCCCAAGCCGGTGGTCGGCGAGTGCTACTCGCCGGGGGCGGGCGGTAACGTGGCGGTTAACCTGGCAGCGCTGGGGATGCGGGACGTCAGCGCCTTTTCGGTCATTGGGGAGGATGCCTGGGGTCCCCTCTTCCGGGAAACGCTTGAAAAGGCGGGAGTGCGGACGGAGGCGCTGCTGAGCGCTCCCAATCGCAGGACGCCGGCTTATGTCAAACCGATCCTGGTAGGCTACGAAAGCCAGCAGGAGGACGCCAGGCTGGACTTTGAAAACACGGTAGAGCTGGTGCAAATTGTGGAGAAGCGCCTGGTGCACAGGCTGGAAGAGCGCCTGCCCGAGCTGGATGCGCTGCTGGTGGCCGACCAGTTCGAAGAATTCGGCATTGTGACGGGACATGTGCGAGATGCCCTGATCCGGCTGGCGGGGCAATATCCGCAGAAGGTCTTTGTGGTGGATTCGCGGCGGAACGTTGGCCTTTTCCGGAACATGGCGCTGAAGCCGAACGGGATGGAGGCTCTTAAGGCGCTGGGGGAGACGATGGATGTGAAGAACGTAAGCGTGGAGGAATTGGCGGAGAAAGGGGCAGAGCTCAGCCAGGGCTGCAGCAGGCCGGTGTACTTGACGCTGGGCGAGGCTGGGGTACTGGTGTGCACGCCCGAGCGGCAGGAGCAGGTAAAGGCTGCGCCGGTGCGACCCCCGCTGGATATTGTAGGGGCGGGCGATATGTTTATTGCAGCGTTGGCTGGGGCACTGGCTGCCAGAGCGACGTTGTTGGAAGCGGGAGCTATGGCGAACCTGGCGGCGGCCGTGACGGTGGAGAAGCTGAACCAGACGGGCAGCGCCTCGCCGGAGGAAATCCTGGAACGCTACCGGATGCTCTAATGGATGCACAAATAAAAAACTACCCGTGGTTGGAAATTGTCCATCCCGAGACCAGGCTGGGAAACGTGCGCTACGCCCTGTTCGATTTCGACGGGACGATCTCGGTGATCCGCCAGGGCTGGGAGAAGATCATGGCGCAGGTGATGCTGGAAAGCATCTGCGGGGACGGGGCTGTCCCTGCGGAGGTGGAGGCTGAGGTTGGCGAGTACATTGACCGCTCGACGGGGATCCTGACGATTGTGCAGATGAAGTGGCTGGTGGAGGCAGTGAAGCGCTACGGGTATGTTGAGGATGTGCGCACGGCCTCGGAATACAAGCGGATTTATACGCGAACGCCTGCTGAAGCCGGTGTATGAGAGGCTAGGGAAATTGGATGGGGGAGATGAATTTATGGTCAAAGGGGCGCGCCGGTTTTTAGGGGCGCTGAGAGAGCGGGGGGTGAGGCTGCTGCTGGCGAGCGGGACAGACGAGGAGTACGTGCGCAACGAGGCGGGGGCGCTGGGAGTGGCTGAGCTGTTCCTGCCGCATATTTACGGGGCGCAGGGAGATTCGGAGACAGACTCGAAGGAGATGGTCATCCGCCGTATCCTGGAGGAGAACCGGTTGCAGGGGGAGGAGCTGGCCGTGGTGGGAGATGGGCCGGTGGAAATCCGCTACGCCAGGCAGGTGGGGGCGCTGGCGCTGGGGGTGGCCTCGGACGAAGTCAGGCGCAGCGGGTTGAACCCGCGCAAAAGGAAGAGGCTGCTGGAGGCGGGGGCCGATTACGTGGTGGCGGATTTCGAGCAGGCGAGGCGCGGCGAGGTGCTGGCGGAGGATTATTAGCCGGTAAGGGCGGGTCTTTCCATGCAGGGATAGAAGATTTGCTGGCAATTGCTCATTCCGGCACAGAGCCCTTGCCTGAAATAGAAGACCCGCCCTTACAGCAGAAGCATCAGGCGCGGAACATGGGTTCGAGGCGCTGGTAGAGCTCCAGGTAGCGGTTGTAGGCGAGGTCGTAGGTATTTTGGAGTGATGGGTTGGGCTGGAAGACCTGGCCGGTGCGGACCATGCAGGCAGCGGCGGAGTCCAGGTCGGGATAGACGCCCAGGGCGACAGCTCCGAGCATGGCTGCTCCGAGGAGGGCGGTCTCTTCGGTCGCCAGGCTGAGCACGGGCTTCTGCAGGACGTCGGCCTTGATCTGGAGCCACAGGGGGCTGCGGGCGCCGCCTCCGGTGCTACGCACTTCGTGGATGGGCACGCCCAGGCCTTCGACGAGCTCGAGGTTGCGGCGCAGCATGAAGGCGACGGCTTCGAGCAGGCTGCGCACGAAATGGGAGCGCGTGTGGCGTAACGTGGCGCCGAAGAAGACACCGCGGGCCTGGGGGTTGAACTCGGGGCAGGTGGCACCCTCGAGATGGGGCAGTGCGACCAGGCCTTCGCAGCCCGGGGGGACCGCGGCGGCTGCGCGAGTCATCACGTCGTAGATTTCCTGGCCATCTCGAATGGCTTGATCCATCTCAAGGGAGTAGAACTGGTCGCGGAACCATTTGAGCGCCATACCGGCGGTCTGGCCCCAGGGAAGGAGGCAGTAGGTGCGGCCTCCATCCGGGCGGCTGGCGGCATGGCAGTGGCAGGGAATCCTGCCTGGCGGGTCGAGCCGCGGTCGGTCCAGGCTGGCGACGATGCCGAGGGCACCGCCGGTGGATTCGCTGACGATGCCGGGGTGGAAATTGCCGGCGCCGAGGGCGCCCAGCACCTGGTCCATGCCGCCGCAGATGAGGCAGGTGCCTGGAGCCAGTCCCAGCGCCTGTGCAGCTGCGGGAGTGAGTGTCCCGGCAAAGTCACCGAGTGTCCCGACGATGTCTCCAGGGTGGTGCAGGGTGCCCAGGCGTTCGGGCTCTAGGCCGAGGTAGGCGAGCATCTCGGGCCACCAGGCGTGACGGTTGATGTCATAGAGCAGGGAGGATGTCTGGAGGGCGCTCTCGGTGACGAATTGACCGCTCAGGCGATAAATTAAATAATCCTCGAGGAGCAGGAAGCGGCGGGTACGGGTGAAGACCTCAGGCTCGTGGCGCTGCAGCCAGAGGATTTTGCAGGCGGGCCAGGTCGGGGCGACCTCGGGCTGGCCGGTGACGGCGTAGACCGCCTCGACGCCGAAGCGGGCAGCGATCTCCTGGGCTTCCTGGGAGGCGCGGTTGTCGAGCCAGACGATAGCCGGGCAGGTTGGTTGGCCGTAAGCGTCGAGTGCAACCAGGGTCTCGCCCTGGCTGGAGATGCACAGGCTGAGCAGGTCCTGCGGGGAGACCTGGCTATCGTGGATTACCTGGCGGATGGCCTGCCGGCAGGCCTGCCAGTAGACCTCTGGATCGATCTCGACCCAGGCGGGCTGGGGGGTGGACAGGGCAGCGCCGTATTCCTGGCGGCTGATGGCGAGGAGAGAGCCATGTTCGTTGAAGATGGCAGCTTTGAGGGAGGTGGTGCCGGCGTCGAGGGAGAGAAATAGTGGGCTCATTGAAATTCTGTCATCGGATGGTGGAATTTCAGGGTGTTTTGGCTGATTTATCCGATCTTTGGGACAACGCTCGATCCTTTCCAGTGTATTATAATGAATACACTATGCATAAAGAAAAACTGGCAGGAATTTTGACGATCTTACATCAGGAAATGAAAAAGCTCCTGGGCGAGAAATTAGAGACCATTTACTTGTATGGTTCGCAGGCGCGCGGTGAGGCGAAGGCAAATTCTGATATCGATGTGTTGGTTGTCCTTACTGGGGATTTTGATTATGCACAGATGCTTGATCTCACATCCGACGTAGTTTGGAAGCTTTCGTTAGAAAACGATATAGTTATATCTAGAGTGTTTATTTCGAAATTTAATTTTGACCAGGCCAACACTCCTTTTCTTTTGAATGTGCATCGCGAGGCTGTGCCTGTATGAGTCAAACCAATCATCTCCTGATTAAAGCTCAGGAGAACATTTCTGCGGCACAGTTACTACTTCAAGAAGGCCATGAGGAAATCGCAGCATCACGGGCTTACTATGCGATGTTCTATGTCGCTGAAGCATTGCTTTTTTCGAAAGGTATCGCTTATAACAGCCATTCGGCTGTAATTGCGGGCTATGGTAAGGAATTCGCGAAGACAAATTTACTACCTCCTGAATTTCACTGGTATTTATTGGATGCTTTCGAAACACGCCAGATTAGCGATTACGATATCGACATTGATCTTTCCCAGGACAAAGCTGCTGAAATTATTGAACGCGCACGCCTATTTCTTAAGGCGGCGGGTGAATATCTGTCAACTTCATAAACTCCACTTATATCTTAATTAAATAATATATCGTCGATGGGTTCCAGTCCGGCTGGGGGCCGATCTCGAAGCTCAGGATCCCACCGCCTGGCTGCTGGGCATATTCGACCGGCAGGCGGGTGACCAGCTCGCCGTGCTCGCTGATGACGAGGACTTTCAGGTCGGGGCGGTTCGTGCTCAGGCGGATTTTCGCCTGGATGGGCTCGATAAGCACCGGGGGGCGGCCGAAGCTGGCCTGCAACCTGTGCTCCGGGATCGTATTGAGCATCTGTATTATCGCAGCGACCGACGGCGGTGAGCAGGATCGAGCTGGAGACGTGGAGTGGGTCGTCGGTGAGGGAGCTGAGAGCGATCACAGCGAAGTCCGTGGCGACCTCGAGAGCCAGTCCCTGGAGATAAATTGGCCCGTTTGCGGCGAGGAACCCGTAGGCTGCCTTGGTGCGCGGGGTGTCGATGGTGGCGTAACGCTTGTGCCAGCTACGCCAGAGCTCCCCGGTGTCGGAGGTGACCTGACCCTGGCTTTCGGGGACCGGGAAGGCGACCGGGCTGGAGGCTTCCAGGCCGGCCAGGGCTTGGATTTCAGCGCCCGGGGCGGACTGGTCCGGCAGGAGCAGCGAGAGACGCTGCAGCTCGGGCAGGCCGCGCAGTCCCAGAAGATCGGATGGGTTCTTGAGGAGCCAGGCGGTGCTGCCGAGGTCGGGGCGATCGAGCCCCAGACCAGGGAGCTGGACAGCGGTGGCTGCCTGGGAAGGCTGGACGTCGCCGCGGCGCAGCAGGAGGGCGGCGTGGTAGAACAGGCCGAACTTGGCGGGGTCGTTGGAGGCGTCGAAGTGGTTGCGGTAGGTGATGCTGTTGATGGTCTCGGCGCCGCCGCCCAGGCGGTCTTCGGCGTCCCAGGTGTTGTAGCGGTAGGTGTGGATGGTCACGCCGCTCCAGCCCTGGAAAGCGGCCACGGCGGCGTAAGCCAGGGGGCTCTCGGCGCGCCATTCGTCGGGCCAGGCCTGGTCCCACTCGGAGACGAAGAAAGGCTTGCCGGAAAGGCGCGCCAGCGAAAGGGAATTGAAGACATTGTCGTGAGAGGCGACCATGGGCGTGGTGCCGGTGCCGGAGGATTCCCAGAGCGGGAAGTTCCAGTAGGCGTGCGAGTCAGCAGAAATCGACGGCACGCTGGGCGGCCGTGACCCCGAGGTTGATCGACCAGTTGGTGCCGTTGATGGGGATTTTGACGCCGATCTTGCGCAGGTGGGCGATCATCTCCCGGTAGTAAGTTTCCATGACTTCGACGAAGAAGCGTGGCATGGCGGAAGCCTGGTTGTCGGGCGAGTCGGGTTTGGTGAAGTCCACGGGCTGCTCGGGGAAGGGCAGGCCATGGGCGGCGCACCAATCCAGGTACCTGGCTTCCAGGCGGGTACGATAAGGTTCGAGCACGGGGGGCTGGGCGAAGAAATCGGTCTCGTTGACCAGCTCGCACAGGACGATGGCCGGGTCGTCCTTGTAGGCCAGGCCGGTGTAGGGGTTGACGTGCGTCCACAGGTCTCGTTGAACTCTTTCTGCAGCTCGATCAGGCGCGGGTCGAAGTAGTGGTAGGGCTTGGCGGCCTGGGGCAGGGAGGCGACCGCGTCCACGCCGTCGCCGGGCTTGAACTGGCGGTAGGTCAGCAGGTCCAGGTAGATGTAGATGCCCTGCTGCTTCAGGCAGTAGAACAGGTAGTCCAGGCGGTCCAGGCTTTCGGGGTCGAGGCTGCGGGTGTGATCCTTGGGCCGGAGGCGGTTGAACTGGAAGATGTTGGGGGTGGCCCACTCGGCGTCCATCTGGTGGGTGCGCACGATGTTCACGCCGAACTTGGCCAGGCGGCGGGCGACCATCTCGGCGTAGGCGTGCTCGGGGAAATTGGCCCCGCTGTTGAAGTTGGTGCCCCAGAAGCGACCCGGAGCGCCGTCGGCAAAGACGAGCTGCTCGCCCTGGACGGTGAGAAAGCCGTGCTTGCCGGCGGGTTTTTCGTGCTCGAAGACGAAGGAAATGTCGATGGGCACCTGGTCGTTCCAGTGCAGGGTGAAGGGGCGGAAGTTTTTTTCCATGGGGGATCCTTTGATTTTTTTGGGGGTTTAAACGCCTCGGCTGGCGTAGATCGAAGCAGCCGTGGGCGGTGAAACGGCGTAATCGGCTTTCTGGGCGTGGTAGATCTCGACCAACTCGGTGAAGGCGGCCTCGCAGAGTGGGGAGACCAGCCCTGGAAGCTCTGCGACGCTCTGCACGAGCTCGCGGTCGATGAGGCCGCGCAGGTAGAGGATGCGCCAGCGCCAGGAAGCCTGGACGTGTGCAGGAAGGAGATCGTTGGCCTGCTGGATGAGACTGAAGGCGCGTTCGACGTCGTCCGGCTGCTCGATCACGAAGCGAACCTGGCTGAGCTCGGGCCGGTGGTGGCTGGTATAGCCGAAGACCTCTCCCGTTTCCTCGAGGCGCTGGCGAGGCAGGGTGTGCTCGAGCAGGTGGATGGCCTCGAGAACCGGCTCGACAACCTGGCCAGAGAATTCATAGGCAATGTATTCCTGAAGGATGTCTTCAGCCTTTTGAGAAGGATCCCAGTAAAGCTGGGCGCTGAGGGCTTTGTTGATGTCCTCGAAAATGCCTTCCGAGTAGGGAAAGCCGCCAGCCTGGAGCGGGTTCGAGTGATCCATCAGGTCCTGGATGAAGGTGGGCAGGGGATTGGCACCGAAGCCGCCCCAGGGCGTGGCGCCGTACATGCTGATCTCGGGGAAGCCTAGCAGGGGGAAACCGCCAGGAACGCCGCGCTGGAGCAGCACCTGGGGATAACGGGCGGTATGCGAGCCGGGCGGATAGGCCAGGAGTTCCGCCATCAGGTAGTCGGCAGGGATGGAGCCAGTCCACGCCGGCATCCAGCAGGCGTTCGAAGGATGCCCACTCGCCGTGAACGAAATGGTCGAAATACCAGGTGGAGAGCACGATCCTGGCATTGGGGAAGAAGGCGCGGGCCATCCCGGCAATCTCCGGCGCCAGCTTGAGGAAGCCGTTCGTGCCCCAGGGGGCGCAGCGAGAGCAGGTGCAGCCGCCCTGGTCGTAAGGCCAGATCCAGACATAGTCGATGCCGACGCTTTTAAATGCGGCGAAGACCTGCCGGCGCCATTCGAGGAGCAGCTCAGTTGCGCCGGGCTGGCTCGGACAGAGCTCGACGTGATAGTGCCCGCCGGGCTCCTGGAAGTACCCGTCGTGCCCGGCGGTCCAGTCGGCGCGCAGGTGGGGCGGGCTGTCTTTGTAGGCTTCGTTGGCGAGCAGGGTGATCGAGGTCTGCATGCCGAGAGCGCGGGCGGCCTGGAGCATTGCCCGCAGGCGCCTGAGCATGCGTTGGGCGGCGGGATCGTCGATGGAGCGGTAGGTGTGCATGTCGAACCAGACGCTGAGGGCGTTGTAGCCCCAGAGGGCGATATCTTCGATGTACTGCCGCACCGCTTCGAGGGGAGCATCCTGGTAATAATTGTGGAAGTGGGTGGCGAAGTAAATGCCGCGCACGGGTTTGGCGGGCTGTGAGGCGAGATGCCAGGAGGCTCCCGGACAGGGCGGACCGGCCGGCGCAGAGGCGCAGCCACTTGCCGATGCCGTAGAGCAAGCCGAGGGCGTCCGCGCCCGCGATCTGGATTTCCTGTGGATTTGCCTGGATGTGGAAGCTTTCGGGTGGGAGGCCGGGATCGACGGCGAGGTGCAGGACGGCATCCGCCGGTGGCGCCTTGACCAGCACCGCCTGGAAATGCTGCTGGAGGTGGCGCTTGAGGATGCGGCGCAGGCAGGTGATCGTCCCGGCAGGCAAGGACTTCAGCAGCCGCGCTGGTTTCCAGCAAGAGGCGTTTCAAGAAACGGCGCGGGTCGGGGTGGTTTTGGCTCATATCCAGACTCCTTGGGGATGAACGATCGATTCCAACAAATCCAATGCGGCCTGGGGCGTAGCACAGGCCGTGGTCAGGACCAGGTGGTTGGGGTCGAGGGAACGCAGCAGGCGGGGGATTTCGTCCGGGTCGCAGGCGATGACGACGGCTTTGCCGGCAGCCTGGATGCGCTGCAGGAGGGGCATCCAATCCACCTGGCGCGGGCGCTCGGGGGTGGGCACCCACTGGATGGCGCGCAGCCCCGGCAGCGATAAGAGGGCATCGAGATGGGGGATGGCGCCGGGTCCGTCGAGGTGGTAGACGGCGCGCCCGACCCAGCTCACCTGCTGCTCCACAGATGGCAGGAAATGGCGCTCGAACATGGCTGGAGAAACCATGACCGAGAAATCGCATTCCACGGTCACGGCCGGTTTTTCGGACCAGATGCCCAGCCAGTCAACGTAGCCGGACCGGGGACCTGCCTCCTGGTGGATGATGCGATAGCACTCCGTATAACATTCGTACCAGGCGAGGTTAATTTCCTGGAGGGCAGGTGCGATCTGCTCGGGGCAGTCGAGCAAATCCAGCGCCAGCTCCTGGCTGCCGCGCAGGAGGGCGAGGATTTCACCGCCCCCTTGCAGGTCGGGGATGGTGACGATGTAGCGATCCTGGCTGCGGCGGGCACCCTCGGCCAGCAGGAGGCGGGTCGCCTGCCACCAGCGGTTGGCGGGATCGAGGCGGAAGGTGGGGCGGTCCTGCCAATCGTCGAAAAGCGGGTCGGTCCAGCCGGTCAGCGTATGGGGATCGACACGGTAAGGAGCGCCGTGGTAGGCAGCCTGGATGGCAGCAAGTCCATGCGCCATGGGATCGAGCCAGGGGAAGGCGTCGCCGGCGTAGAAGGTGGAGTCGAGGTTGCGCTCGAGGCGCGGCAGCACCTGCTGCGGATCCGTGAGCCAGTTGAACAAGGCGGCCTCGTCCGAGGGAGGCGAGGCGTGATAGATAGGAGATCGGGGGGCGGTGAGGCGGACAAGCGGCCGGTCCAGCGGCTCGCCTTCCCACCAGGCCTCGTAGCGCGCCCGGATCGTGTGCCAATCCTCGGGCAGGCGGGTGGCATTCACGAACGTCCGCCGTTCCTGGCCATCCATTCCTGGACGGCTTCAAACTTCCAGAGCGGCGTGGGCAGCCCATCGGCGGCAACGATCAGGATGAAATTAGCCTGGCGCAGGCGCGGCGTGTAAAGCCGATCCAGGAATTCGTGGATTTCGCGGGCGGTGACGGTCTCGGCATGGAAAACCCGGCCGTCAAGGATGCCCATCAAGGTAACGGCGCATGGAAGATCGCCAAGCGTAGCGCATGGAAGATCGCCAAGCGTAGCGCATGGAAGAGCACCTGACGGCCTAATGGCATCCATGGCGACCTCGAAGGGCGTGTCGCCGATCGTGGGCGGGGTGAGGGCATGGATGCCGTCCAGGCCGGTCTGGCGGATGAGCGGCAGGAGCTGCCGGATCCAGCCGCACATGTGCAGTACGGCTTTTTTATGGTGGCGGTGAACGACCTCGACGAACTGCTGCAGATGGGGCAGGCTGTAGCGCTGGTAGAGGCCCGGGCTGAGCAGGGTCGTGCTGGTGTTCTCGGCGGAGATGATCACGTCCGCCTGGGTGTGAGCGCAGGCGATCTCGAGAGACTCCATCCAGCGTTCCTGCATGACCGCCATCAGCTCTTCGACTTCTCCTGGGAAGTCCTGCAGCATGTAATAAAAATTTTCCATGCCGAGGTCGTACTGGACCAGGCGCTGGACTGGGGAAGGCCAGAGAAAGTGCGCATAGATTCCGTCTTCGCCGATATGGTCGTCGAGTTTGCGGTAGGCTTCTTCCCACGCCGGGCCAGCTGGAATGTAACGGGTGGCAAGCCAGATGTTTTTGAGAATATCCAGCTCAGCGAGATGGGTCACCGGGTACTTCAAGGGATGGCTGCGGCGAAAGGTGGCGGTGAGCTCGCCCCAGGGGGTTTGGGTGCGCCGGATGGTCAGGTCACCGGGTTCGCTTGTTTCCTGGACGTTGACCTCGGGAAGGATGGCTTCGAAGGGCTCGCCCGCCCAGAGCTCAGGCGGGAGGGAAAAATCCCCGAGCTGGAGCACGTCGCAGCCGAGGCGGCGGCAGAAATCGACGACCGTTTCCGCCTGGACTTCTGCGGGCATGGCGGAGAGGGTGTAGGTGTCGACCAGGGCGTTCCAGGCCAGTCCCTGGGTGGGATCGTGGAGGGGGGTGCGCCCGGAAAGCAGGTTGAGGAGGCGCTGGCGGCCGTTCATAATGACCCAACCATCTCGGAAATGCGGCGGACGAAGTCAATGTCGCCGTCGGGCGGGACCTGGTCGGCGGTGCCCAGGATGAATGGGGCGCCCTGCCAGGCTTGCAGGACGTGCTGCACCTGGCGCTGCATGTCTTGCCAGGTGAACGGCGGGGCGAACATGGCGCCGGGCAGGCCACCCCAGAGGATGACGCGCTGAAGCGTACAGCTCCCAGGTTTGGAAGCGTTTTCGACAAGTTCGCGGATGGCCTGCAGGCTGAGGTCGCCGACGGGCTGAGGGGTGATGGCTTCGATGGCGTCGATACCAACGGAGGCTAACCTTGGAAGCAGCCCTTTGAGTGTGCCGTCCAGGTGGACGGCGCAGTGGATGCCGTGGGCGTGCAGGCGCTGCAGGCGGCGGGAGTAGCGTTCTTCCATGTGTTCTGTGAAAAATGGGGTGTAGACTTCGCTGGTGAGGTTGTCGGCAAAGTGAACGAGGGGCGGATGCAAGGCGGCAGACAGCCTGGAGCACTCGATGGGCTTCGAGCTGCTCGAGACGGTCGAGGATGGCGCCGACCAGGACGGGCTCATCCAGCAGCAAGTAGACGCCGTGTTCGACCCCGGTCCATTCGGTGAAAAAGGCGGGCAGCGGGCTGCGCGGCAGGCCAGGCTGGGCAGGCCGCCGTATAGTCGCCCAGTTTTTCCTGCGGTGGGGGTAGGATTCCAGGTTGGTGGGAACGGACTGGCCGTTTTCGAGCATGTGGAGCAGGATCTTGAGGTCGTCTTCCTGTCCTGCACGGGGTAACGGGTGATTGCCTGGGAGAAGCTCTCGGATTGGAAACGGCTCTCTTCTGTGAGTGAGCCCAGAGGGGTCTGCCAGGTTTTACGGTGCATGCCATCCGGGAAGGTTTCTTCCAGGATCGTGACATCATCGAAGGTAAGAGCGCCTGCCCAGAAGTTTTCATACCAATAGTAAGGCAGGATGCCCAGGTCGCGGCAGAGCTGGAGGTGACCGGTCTCGGAATCCCAGCCATTTTTCGCCACCGTCTCAGGGGTTTGGCCGGCAATCCAATACGTCAAATCGGCGGTCCAGACGAGGCGTTGGGGAGGTTGGCGCATCAGGAGCTGGTGGAGGGAGGAAAGCATGGGAGCGGCAGGATTCACCAGGATCAGCGGCCTGCCCATAACTGATTCAACAGGCTGAGGCCGGTCTCGCAGAGACGCTCCCCGGCGTCTTCGACCAGGCGGTTGGCATCGCCCAGGCGCGGCTCGTAGCCGCCATGCGCATAGGCTTCCGGTGTGGGGACGTAGCCGTGCCAGCCGTTGGCCAGCTCGGAGACGAAAGTGTCGGGGAACGGGCTCTCCCTTTTGGTGCGCAGGCCATATTCCACAAAATACTCGGCCGGGTAGCCGACAAAGGCGATGTCGCCGACGGCAATCACCTGGACTTCGACCGTTTCCAGGAGTTGGCGGCCGCCGGCGCGGCGCTGCCACTCCCACAGGCCGAGAATACCGCGGGCGAACCAGTCTTCCTGCCAGAGCAGACTGCCCTGGACGTCGGGGTCGTCCGCACCTGCCCAATCGGTGTAGAACGTGTAAGGGTGACCGTACGATCTGGAGCATGTGCTCCTGCAGGTCCAGGTCCGGCGGGCGGTTCTCGAGGAAACGCTTTGCGAGGGCGACCTGGGCAGGCGTCGGGCGGCGTTGGGCGATGTGCAAGATCTCGGGCCGAGTGCCGTGGACCAGAGATCGGTCCGTGCTGACCAGAGATCGGTCCGTGCGCACCTTTGGCTCTTCCAGGGTTCGTGCGGAAGCCAGGGAGGTCAAGGCCTTTTCGGCGAGGGCCTGGCCCCATCTTCAGGGTGTGGGTGCTGCCGTTCTCCTGGTAGATGGGTTCGCGCTTCTGGGTCATGTTCATCTGCCAGATGTTGCCGGCGCAGCCCTGGAGAAAGCCAAAAATGCCGCCGATTTCCTGGGCAAGCCGGGCAGTCAGCGGGCCGGGGTAGTCGGCGGAGTAGAGCGCTTCATCGGGACCGACGGTGGTGTGGCAGGCGAAGTTGACCAACCCGCCGATGGGCTGCGAATGCCTTCCAGCGGGTAAGGTCTCTGCCATAAAACGACGCAGCTCGGGGTCGTCCGGGCCTTCCATGCGCACGAACTCGGGGATCCATTGGGGTCCCTGGGTGCCGACCTGCTCGCCGTAGGGGGTGCGGTAAACCGGGCGGCGGTTGAAAGCCCAGCCCGGGGCATCGATCCTGCTGACTTTCAAGCGGGCCGGCTGGCGCTCTGCCCAGGCCTGCGCCATGCCCTGTACCAGGCGGGTGCGCACAAAGTCCAGGTAGTCGAAATCGGCGTCCTCGTCCATAATGGCGGTCGTGTGCGGCGCCCAGTGGGTGTGGGTGCAGGCAATCATGATGCGGTTCGGGCGAATGCCGGCGGTGTTCGCCAGGACACGACGGTACTCATCCACTGTAGCTGCGGTCAGGAAAAGCAGGTCGAGGGTGATGATGGCAGCCTGACTGGCGCCGTCGTCGAAGACCAGGATACGGCCCATCAAGGGCCAGGCTGTTCCCTGGCCTTTCTGTGGGTAGGGCATGCCGGCGCGCGGTTTGCCCGGGGCGGGGGTGATGTCAACTTCGGAGATTCCGACTTTGAGCATGGGATTTTCCTATATAATTTCAATTTTTAACAGCCGGCAGAGGGCTTCGAGCAGGCTGCGCTGGTCGCCGTAGGCCAGGATGTAGTGCTGGCCGAGGACCTTTTGGGCGAAGTCGGCAACGGGCGTGTCGAGGACGATTTCCAGGCTGGGGAGCTGCGGGGCAGGGGGCGTCCAGCCAGCTTCCTCCCAGGGGCGTGGCTTGAGCGCCTGCCCGGTGACGATGTGCATGCGGTAGCGGTCGCCGCGGCTGGCCAGGCGGCAGAGGGTGACCTGGCCCGTCTTCACCGGCGAGACGTTGAGGATGCCCTCGGAGAATTGCCCGAAGGCCGTCAGGCGCACCTGGACCGCGCCGTCGACGACCTCGGCGGGGACGTAGTCGGGGACGCCGACCAGGAGACGGTCGGAGAAGAACTCGTAGAATTCAAAATAGGCGCCAACCTGCCCGGTGAGGTAGCGCACTATCAACTGGGTGACTGCCCCCAGGCCGTCGTTCTCGGGGATGGTGGCCAGGCCGCCCAGGTCGGCAAGCATCATCATGGCCGCGGCGGGGGTGAAATGCAATAGCTTCTTAACGCCGTCAACGTCGATTAAGGAGACTGCCTGGTAGCCGCGCTCGCGGACACGCTCCATGACGGCCAGGTACAGGCGGATACTGGGCTCGAGAACCTGAGCGGTCAGGCGATTGTTCCCAACAACCTGCCACTCCTGGACCAGGCGGCTGGCGATCGCCTCGACCTGGGCGGGATCCTGTTCCGGCATACGCTGGGCGACTTCGAGCGTCTCGAAGATTTCGACTTCCGTGCCGACGACACGGCGCAGTGAGACGCCGTCCACCAGGGTGGCGTAGAGCTTCATATCGCGGTAGCCCATCATGCCCACGCGGGATTGGCGCAGCAGGGCGGCGGCGCGCACCACGCAGGCGTATTCGTGCACCTGTCTGGCGGCGGCGTAGGGGGCGTCGGGAGTGTCATAGACATATTTGAACTGGCAGCCCAGCGACTCCAGGGTATCCCGCAGGGCGCTGGTGCCGGCCTGGTCGGCGGTGGTCACCAGGCGGCCGTCTTCGTAATAGCCGGTCAGACCCCAGAGGACCATCGGCTTGTGGGAGAAGGGAGCGATGACGTCGACGACGGAATGAGAGGGGATCCAGCCTGCCAGGCAGACCACGAGCAGGTCGAAATCGCCCTGGCTCAAATCCTGCCGGGCGCGCGCTTCGTCTTTACCGGCAGGGTCGTCGCTGACGGGTGCGGTGGTCACCAGCTCGAATCCAAGCCCTTTGAGGGCTGCCTGGGCACGCTGGCACTTGCGTTCGATCAGGTCGCGCGGGCTGTTGACCTCGCCGAAGCCTGCAAAACCAGCTTTTATAGTCGGGAGCTGCATAAAACCTCCTGGGGAATGATGAATGGGAACTGTATTGGCTATTGTACTTGAAAGGATGCAAAGCCGGTGAAGCTGAACTGGCTGCAGGTAAGAAAAAAGCCTCGGGCGACTATCTGCCCAAGGCTTTTTTATCAATTTGTTGGGTTTACTTATCGCCGACTTTCTGGACGATGCCAGCACCGGAGTTTTTCTCGGAGACGTTGGGGCTGCCGTAATAGGAGATGCTGCCTGCACCGGAGATGCTGGTATTCAGATCCTCGGTGACCCAGACGGTGGCCTTGCCTAATCCGGAGATGCGTACCTCAGCCTGGCGGGTTTCCAGGTCCGCGCCGTTGAAGCTGCCGGCGCCGCTGATGTTGATGTTCAGCGTGTCAGCCTTACCGCTGGCGTTGATCGAGCCCGCGCCGGAGATGACGCCTGATAGCATGCTGGCTTGCAGGTCTTCTACCGTGAAGTTCCCAGCGCCCGAGGTGATCAGCTCAAGCTCAGGTGTCTCCAGGGATTGGACCTGGACGCTGCCCGCTCCGGAGATGCGCACTTCATCCAGGTTTTTGACGACAAGCTGGTAGCGGATGGTCGTCTTGGGTGAAATCCCGACGCCGCGCTGCACTGAGATAACCAACCTCCCGCCATCGACCTCGGTAGTGATATAGGGGAGCAAGTTATCGTCGGCAATCACGACCAGGCTTTCGCTGCTGCCCTGGACGATTTCCATCTCGCCCACGGTTTCCAGGGAGATTTTTTGGAAATCGCTGACCGCCCGACTTTCCTCTGCCTGGACGCCCGAACCGGTGACCGTTTCACGGACCGGCCAATCGCCGGCAGTGATGCTCGTAGTGATGTTTCCAAAGCTCAGACTGCGCAGCCCTAACTGCTCGCCGGCAAAAACCGTCGTCATCACACCCGCCAGGAAGAGGATCCCGAGCAAGGCACTCACCCAGGCCCTGTGGCGGCCGAAGAGGAGCTGCAGGCCGGCGGCGACCAGGAGCAGCGGCCACAGATTGAGCACGCGCAGGAAGTCGTCTCCGTCCATCCAGCCCAGGCTGTACAATAAAGCCATGATGCCGATCGAAGCCAGGAAGAAGGGCCCAAAGAGGTCGCGGTCGTCCTTGCGCTCCTGGTGAGTAGCCAGGTGGTAGATTTTGCTGGCGAGCTGGAACACGCTGACCAGGATCAAGAGCACCGACCAGAAAATCAGGACTCCAGGTTCGGCGGAGCCGATGAGGGTGAAGATGAACCCGAAGATGGCGCCAAAGATGATGAAGAGGGTTGTGCCGACCTTGATGGTGTCCCAACCGCTCTTACGAAGCTCGGGCTTGTCGCTCCAGGCGCCGAAGATGAAAGTGCCGATGCCGACGGCCACGATGATCAAAGCCCAGGCGTACGACCAGGACTCCCACCAACCGGTCAGATCCTGGACCAGCAGGATCAAGCCGACCATGGTGATGATGCTGCCGGGGATGGCCAGGGCGCCGGTGGCTTTCCCGCCCAAAAACATGCCGACAAAGAAGGCAGCGCCGACGGCGATGATGATCATCGGCCAGGCAAATTCGATTTGGACCAGGTCCATGCTTTGCCCAAGCAAGAAGAGCAATCCCACGACGATCAGGATGGCTCCGACAATAATGGTAGATCGATTTTCTTTCATTTTGTTTCTCCTGTTATTTATTGGCCAGACCGGCGGTTTTAGAAGCCGGGTTATTTTCCTGATCCTAGTTTAGCAAATTTCCAGCCAAAAGCACCCGCCGGGAGTGAGGTTCTGACCTAACCGGAGGGACGGATTGTTACCTGTCCACTTGGATAGGTAAACGGGAAGGCCCGGTTAAACAGGTTTGTGCGCGTTGCGCAGGTAGGCCAACTGCCAGTCATTAAAATGCAAGCTGGCCAATTCTGGCGGTGGAGGGGCAACCTCCGGCGGCTGCAGTGGGACGGGGTCAATAAAATCAATTCCGCGGGCAGTCAAGGCACAGCGCCACTCTTTTTCAACCCAGGGGGATTGCCTGGCGTTCGCCGACCAGAACAGGAAAAAAACATCACTGGTTGGGATGCGTGCCCATAGTTCTTTTTCCCAATTTTGCCCCGAACGTAACGAGTGCACGTCCATAAAAATATCCATTTTGGGAGCGGCTTTTTGCATTCCCTGGATGCAATGGAGAACCTCATCGCGATCGGGGCTGGCATAGGAGGCAAAAGCGGTCCGATGATGGAATTCTTGCAAGGGAAGGGATTTGGCTTCAGGGAGCCTCTGGTCCATCACCAAGGCAACGGTCAGCTCAAAATGTATTCGGGCGATTTGAACCGTATCCGCATAAATGGCGGCTTTCCCCAAATGAATACCTGGGGAAGTGTCTTTGGGCGCCTGAACCGCGAAGCTAGCATTGCCTATTTCACCTTCCCAAAGGATCGTATCTTCAGGGTCTTCAATTACCATGCCATCTATTTTTAGATTTACGATCAGCACCGTGCCGCGGGCGATGGGCAGCGGACCTTTTGTTTTAACCAGGATCTCTTTCCCGCCCAAAGCACTCCCTGGCGCGCTGGATGACTTCCTGGCGCTGCTGCTCCAGGTGCGCCCACAGGTCGACCACGAACATGGCTGCCCGGAATGACCAGGGGCGGGCGCGGTGACCGAAAAATGCACCCGGTCGACCGCGCCGGGTACCTCGGGACGGAACTGAGGCGAGTAGCTTGGTATGCGAATGAACTATATCCATGGCAGGCTATAAGCTAGAACTGCAAAGGAGTAGAATATTCATTGCAGCAAGTAAGTCCAACGGGCGAGCGCCTTTTTCGGCCAGCAGCTCTGGATTCTCGCGGGCGACGGCAGGCTTTGCCCATCGCCTGCTCGGTCATCTGCTTCACCATCGGCATCTTGCGTAGAACTCGCTCGCTAGGACTACATCGATGTCTCGTTCGTTTATTCCATGGCTGAGCTTCGCATTGCCAGCACCTGCTCCAATAAAACCTCGGTCATACACAGCAAATCAGCTGTTGCCAGCTCGAATCCTGAGCGAGTGACAGTCACCTGGTGCCCAAGGGCGTCCTCACCGATTTCTACCTGATTTATACGACTTAGTCCGTTAGTTCTTCGCAGTATGTGGAGCAGGGATTTGCTCGTGTTTCCGGATCAAGCATGATATCTAACCTCGAACTGTGCCTGGTAACTCCGCCGGACTATCTGTGCCAGGGTACGATCCCAACCGGCAGTCTCCTAGATCGGCGAACACTATCGATGACATCAGAGTCTGCACACTTAATGGCTAATACTGGTTTATGCATCTTGAAACATCGATAAGGCCGATTGGAGTCACATTCAGAGTTCGCCTTCGGTATGGTCGAATGCTCGTGAGATAACGGTCAACGTATCGGCAAGCCTTGTTTCCATGAAATCTGCCAGGGCTCTGCGTGAGGTCCCTGAAGTAAGCCCAGACATTCAATCCTGCCAACCTGCCGGCTTCCTCGGTGGCTGTGAGTTCAGTCAATTCCAAAATACGCTGGCACGGTAATCACTGCATCGCTGGTTCCTTCGCAAGAGGTCTCTGCATCTGCATAAGGTCTTTAGGATCTCAGCCGATATCAACTGGCGTTAATCACTGCGTTATGTTGAGCGCGAAGATGCTCCCGTCAAACGCTTGATCCCAACCATCACCTGATCCGGGAACTTGCGATTGGCGTTCTAGCAGAGGAGCCCGCCATCGGCGTTCTCCAGGCTGGGATAATCACCACCGCGCAGGGTTTCAGGCCATCGATGCCAATCGACCAGGTCCATGGTAGCTCTACATCGGCTTCTGTACTCGTCATAATACGATGTATCGAATTGTACGTTGTTCCCAAGTCTATCCCACACATAGATAGCCATTGTTGCTCCTGAACATATTACTTCTATTCACCCGAGAATTCTCTGCTATTCATTGATTCCGTGAAAAAAATTGCTCAGTTCAAATTACTAACTCGACCTCAACTTATCACGACAGGCGGGAGGCAGGGTGAGGTGGAGCTTGCTGCTTTGGACCGCGACCGGTAGGCTGAACGGGCACCAGGGTTTCTGGCTGGTCAAACGTGTTGTGAACATGGATCTCACCGGTCAGTACCCGGGCTGTAGCAGATTGGATGGCGGACCCACCCAGGATTTCGACCTCGGTTTCGGCGGTTTCCTGGGCGTGGCTGTTGGTCAGGGTCAGGAAAAGAGTCTTGTCTTTGAGGGAGGCAGAGCCAGCCAGCACAGGCAGCTTGCCTTCCTTACCCTTGAGCGAGTAGGCGATCTCCGGCGACTCGACCAGCATGCGCAGGGCGGTCGCAGCCTGGTGCGGGGCGTACATCTCGTAAACCAGGCCGGTGGGGGTGACCAGCATGCGCTCGCCCTCGGTGAGGATCACCGCCTGCAGGACGTTGACGGTCTGGGCAATGTTGGCCATGACGACCTTGTCGGCGTGGCGGTTGAAGATGTCCAGGGTGGTGGCGGCGACCAGGGCGTCACGCAGGGTGTTCTGCTGGTAGAGGAAAGCCGGGTTGGTGCCCTTTTCGACCGGGTGCCAGGTGCCCCATTCGTCGACGATCAGGCCGATGCGGCGGGCCGGGTCGAAAACGTCCATGGCAGCTCGCTGCTGGACCACGAGCGGCTCCATCTGCAGGCCTTTGTCGATCAGGTGGTACCACTCGGCCTCGGTATAATCGGTGGCCGTACCGGCGGTGCCGCAGTAGTAATGGGCGGCGAAGCCGTGGATATTGTGGAATTCCCAGTAGTCCTTGTTCAGCTTGCGGAAAAAGCGGGTGGTCCACTCGACGTCGTTATTGGAAGGTCCGCAGGCGATGACGAAGAGGGATTTACCAAAGCCGCGCACGAACGAGCCAAACCGGCGGAACTCGGTGCCGTAATCTTCGGGCGAGAAGTTGCCGCCGCAGCCCCAGTTCTCGTTGCCGATGCTCCAGTAGAGCACATCGAGCGGCTCCGGGCTGCCGTCAGCAGCACGCTGCTTAACCCAGGCGCTCGAACCGTTGTAATTGCAGTATTCGACCCAATCGCGCAGCTCGCGCACGGTTCCCGAGCCGACGTTGCCGCAGAAATAAGGCTCGGCGCCGACCAGGCGGCAGAACTGGACGAACTCCTGGGTGCCGACGGCGTTGGATTCGCTGACCTCGCCCCAGTGGATATTGATGCGCTCCGGGCGCTCCTGGCGGGGTCCGATGCCGTCCTGCCAGTGGTAGTCGTCGGCGAAGCAACCGCCGGGCCAGCGGATGATGGATGGCTTCATCTTGCGCAGGGCGGCGATCACGTCGCTGCGAAAACCGTCTACGTTGGGGATGGGTGACTCGGGTCCGACCCAGATGCCGTCGTAAATGCAGCGGCCAAGGTGTTCGGCGAAGTGACCGTAGATGTTGGGGTTGATTTTTGCGATGGGATCGTTCAGGTGGATGCGGACGTTGGCTTGCTGGGTGCTCATAAGACCTCCAGGATTTTTGTTCATTATAATTGCTCGAACCGCGTCCTGGCAGAGGAAAGGAAAATCCTGTCTGGGACGAGAGGTCGCCGCGGATCAGGTAATCCAATACCAGCCTGGAGGTTGCGCCAACCAGCCGTTTGATAAGACGGGGATTTTAGAGGAACAGCTTGCGGAACTTGGCGATCTTCGGATTGATCACTGCGCGGCAATAGGCTTGCTGTGGATTCTTGCGGAAGTAATCCTGGTGGTAGTCCTCCGCCGGGTAGAAATGACTCAATTCGGTCACTTCGGTCACGATCTGCCCGGACCAAATTCCGGCCTGGGCGATCTCACGCATCACCGCTTCCGCCGCCTGCTTTTGCTGCGGGGTGTGATAGAAGATGGCTGAGCGATACTGCGTGCCTACATCCGCCCCCTGGCGGTTCAGCGTGGTTGGGTCGTGCATGGTGAAGAAGACGATCAGCAGGTCATGCAGCGAGAGGATGGAGGGATCGAAGGTTACCTGGATCACCTCAGCGTGACCCGTCATCCCCGTACAGACCAGCGCGTAAGATGGTGCAGGGAGCTTGCCACCGCTGTATCCCACCACAGTTTCCTGCACACCAGGCAGCTCATCGAAGATGGGTTCCAGGCACCAGAAGCAGCCACCGCCGAGGGTGATTGTCTCGAAAGAAGAAGAGGGTATGTCAGCCATGGTATATCGCCTTTAATGATTGGAGTGTGATTTAATATACCTTATTAGACCATATTTGTCAATATATTGTCGATATTTTGGTTGGTGAACCAGGCTTTCTTTGTGAAGTACTTCCTACCGCTTGGGCGTTACTCATATCATCCGGTGAGGCTTAGCAGTATAATGGGCGAATTCTGTCTGTTGGAAGTGCATATGAATCGAGGCATTCTCTTTGCGATCGGCGCTTACCTGATCTGGGGTTTCATGCCGGTCTACATCAAGCAGCTTGCGGGCGTGCCGCCCCTGCAGATCCTGGGACACCGGATCGTCTGGTCATTCCTGTTCCTGGCTATTGTGATCGTTGCGTTGAGACAAACGGCCAGCCTGCGGAAGGCGTCCGCGGGGAAGCGCGTCCTGGGCATCTACCTGGTAGCGGCGCTGCTGCTGGCGGCCAACTGGCTGACGTACATCATCGCTGTCAACGATGGGCACGTCGTGGAATCCAGTCTGGGCTATTTCATCAATCCCCTGGTGAGCGTGCTGCTGGGGGTGGTGTTTTTTCACGAGCGCCTGCGGAAATGGCAGTGGGCAGCGGTTGGCATCGCCTCGCTGGGCGTGCTCTACCTGACCGTCGATTATGGGCGCCTGCCGTGGATCGCCATCATCCTGGCGCTGACATTCGGATTGTACGGGCTGGTCAAGAAAGCGGCTCCCCTGGGAGCGCTGCATGGTCTGACGCTGGAGACCGCTTTGTTGTTCCTGCCGGCGCTGGTTTACCTGGTCTGGGAAGGTTTCCAGGGTGTTGGTGCATTTGGCTCGGGCGATCCAGGGTTGAGCGTGCTCCTGGCCATGGCAGGCCTGGTCACGGCGATCCCGCTGCTGATGTTCGGGTCAGCCGCACGCAGCATCCCGCTCTCGATGGTGGGTCTGCTGCAGTACATTGCGCCGACCTGCCAGTTCCTGCTGGGGGTGCTGGTCTACCAGGAGCCGTTTTCGGCAGCAAGGCTGGTTGGCTTTGCGATTATCTGGTCTGCCCTGGTGATTTTCTGGGTGGAGGGGTATTTCTACCGCAGAAAAAATTTCGTCGCAAAATAACTAATTTTTAAAATGTTCCGCAACCACGTTGCGGAACATTTTTTCAGGAATTGCTTTTTCACTCCAAGTTGTCGAGGTTGTCCTGGACGGCCATGTCGATCAGGTCGTTGACGCCAAATCCGGCACCGTAAGCTGCCCGGGCTTTGCGGGCTTGCTCCAGGCTGACATCGTGGATGCACAACTCGATGATCTTTTTCAACGGGACCGGCTGCTCGAAGATTTCCTGGATCTGCCTGGCATATTCAACCGATACATCGTGGATCATCAGCTCGATCAATCGGTGGCTGTCCAGCCCATCCGGTTGCAAGCTGTGCATCTGGGTAGCGTATCCCGGGGTCACATCGTGGATCGACATCTCGATCAGCCGGCGCACGTTCAAATCGGGTAGCTCGAGCTGGCGCATGGCGCGCACGTAGCTGGCAGAGACGTCGTGGATGCCCATCTCGACAGCTTCGCGCGCTCGCATCGGACCGAGAGCCTGGGCTTCCTTGACGGCTTCGATGTCGACGTCGTGAATGGCGAACTGCACCAGGTCCTGCGGTTTGAAGTCCTCGAGGTTGAGCGCCAGCACCTGGCGTGCCAGCTCCGGGGTCACGTCGTGGATCGCCAGCTCTACAAGAAAAGCGGGAGAGCTGTTTCCCAATCCAAGCTCGTGCAATTCGAGGATGGTTTTCGAATCGACGCCGTGGATGAGCAGCTTGAACAGGTCCTGGTTCGACCATTCCTGGCGGCGGACGCTGAGCAGGTCGTCCAGGTCGGAGGGCTGCACATCGGCCATATATAAATCGATGAGCTGTTCCGGGGTGAATTCGATACCCGGGCGCTTCATGGCTGCAGCGTAGGCGGGGTCAACGAAGCGCGGCCGGCGGACATGCATCATTGGCCGGACATGGACTGCTGGGCGTGGCATATGCGGTATATGAACCCGTGGTATCTTGATTTCCGGGATGGTAATATGCGGAATCCTGATTTCTGGGATCGTAATTTGCGGTATCGGGGGAATTTCAGGCATGGGGGGGATTGGAGGCATGTAATAATGATGGTGAACTTCATCGCCTTCATCTTCCATGTCTTCTTCATCTTCATCCTCTGTTTCCATGTCCTCCTCTTCATCCTCGGGCGCTTCCGGCGGTTCAGCTGCGATGTGCGGCCTGGCGGAATGCGCAGGGCTTGGTGTACATCGTCTCCCAGGGCGTTCAACAGGGTGATGGCGTCTTCGGCGGTAATTTTCTTGTCCTCGACCATCTGTAAGATCATTAATCGTTCTTTCGTCATCGGATAGCTCCTATCGTGGGTTTTAGCGTTTGGCTTTTAAGCGTTCCAGGCGCTCGGTAGCTTCCGGCACCGTAATCAGGCCGGCATTGAGCTGCTCCAGGATCTGCTGGCGCTGGGCTGAAGGGTCGACCGTTTCATCATCTGCCGCTTCAGCCCCCATCATCTGGACAATTTCGTTTAGCTTGCTGCGGATCGTCCAGTACGAGATGCCCAGGAGGCGTTCCATTTCTTTGATGTTGCCCTTGGTCTTAACAAACATCAAAATGAACTCGAAATCGTTGGGCGATAACCTGGAGAAAAAATCTGGCAGGTAGGTCCCGCTGACTTCGGTACCACAGGAAGAACAGGTCAGGCGGGTGATGACCAGGTCGCTACTGCAGGCCGGGCATTTCTTCGGAATGGGCATAGAACCTCCAGTGCTTCAGGGAGTGATCAGGACCCTGCAGCTCGTAAGACATCAAAAAGCGCTTCTGACCCGCCAGGCGCCGTGCGAGTCAAAAATATCTTAGCACAATATTATTGGTTTGTCAACAAATAATTTTGTTAATAACCAAATTATTTGTTGATGATGGGTGATTTTTAGTCAGGAATTGGCAATCTCTGCCGGAGATTCCAGGCGCAGCCGCCTGTGGATAGGCTTCCCGGTGGGTGGAATATGTAGCCAGACGCCGCCCGGGATGGAAGGCTCGAACTTGATACCCGGAGCCGGCAGGTTCGATGTGAATGCGCTGCGGATCAGGATCGAGCCAATCTGGAATGTAAACCTGGCTGGGTGCTCTGACTGCGGGGTCTTCGAGCCAGGCACATTCAAAGGTTTTTGCCTGCGGGTTGTGGCGGTAGCTTTCCAGGACGCCGGCCACGCGCTCAGGGTAGGGGCGGTTGATGGCCTGGAAGCAGGGAAAGCTGGCGAAATCCTTCTCGTATGCCCAGTAGGTATCAGAGCAAAGGAGGTTCTCAAAGATGCTGCCGATTTCTCGGGCGGCAGGCAGCGTGCCGATCTGCCTGCCATAGGCGCCCCATTCACCCACCAGCATCGGCCAGCCCCAACGTTGAGCAGTCTGGAGGTGGCGGTTAAAAATGAGCTCCACACGGGCAGAGTTGGGATTGTCGTTTCTGGCGGTGTCCACCACCAGGTCATAACCGTGCGGAGCGTAAGCCTGTTGGGGGTCTGGGGCACCGCCTCCCAAGGTGAGAGGTTCCAGGCCGCTGAAAACACCCATGTTCGAGCCCATTGAGGTTTCCAGGAAGAGGATACGCCGGGCATCAACCTGGCGAATTGCGCTGGCTACTCGTTGGTAAAGACTCTTTAGCTGGTTGCGTTCGAAATCATTGTAGATGGATTGGGTGACATCGATCACGCTGGCGTAGAGGTCGCGGTCGTTCAGCATCTGCAGAATTTGGGCGCGGCCTGCGGGGTCCAGCCATTGCATGGCCAGCTCTTCGGCGGATAAGGCGCGACCGCCCTCCATCTGCGCCAGAATTTCAGCGCCTTTTTCGAACAAAAGCATCTGCGAGGCAGCCGCGGCTGAGCCGGGGAAGGGCTCGTTCATCAGGTCATAGCCAACGACGGCTGGCTCATCCTGGTAACGCCGTGCCAGGGTCTGCCAGGCGCGGGCGTAGTGATCTTGCAGGCCGAGTCCATCCGGAGCCGGGCGGTTGTTCCAGAAATTATCGATGCCAGCCTGGACCGCCGGGCTGGTGAAGTAAGCATCGCTCCAAACCCCGCCCAGGTCAATATGCGGCTGCCCATCGGTGAGGGTCGCCCATTCCGGTGCGCCATCGGAGAACAGTACGCTGTACAAATCCTGGTGCATGTCCAGGAAGACGTATAAATGGTTTTGTTGGGCCCAGGCAATTTGCTGGTCGATTTTTTGAAGATAGTTTTTATCGAAGACGCCTGGCTCAGGTTCGAAGTCCATCCCAGATCACACCCAGGCGCAGGCAGTTGAAGCCCCACCTGCGAAATGCAGTGAACTCTTTTAAACTTTCAGAGCCGATATAGCCTTGTTTTGGATTCTTGTTTACCAGGTTGATGCCGTGCAAGAGCACGTGCCGTCCTTGGGGGTCAATAAAACAGTTTTCACGGGTAAAAAGGGGCGCCATAGCGGCGGTTGGATTATGCATTCATTCGATACCCTCGGGTGCCTGGGATGTTTCCAGGAACAATGATACCTTATTCCGGTGGTTTTATTTTGAGTGAGGGGAAATAATGTTAAAATAACCAGGTTATGCCCCCCCGTAAACGTAATGCAATCATTTCTTTTTCGATCGCCGTCATCGGCATCCTGCTGCTGGCTGCCGGCCTGGCAAACATCCTCTTTCGGCCCGAGATGATTATTGAACAGGGAACGCCCCAGGAAGCATTCTGGCTGGCCTGGGGTGACCGGCTTTCCAGAATGGCGAATTGGATTTTTTACGTTTTCATTGCCATTTATATAATTGCTTTCGCCAGCATCTTCTGGACGCGCGAGGGCAGGAAACGTTTGCTGCTGCTCCTTTTCATATTCACGCTGATATTCATCTTTGTGGCTATCATACCTCCCCGCGAGTTGGCTGCGGTACCGACGCTGGAAGGCACGCCTCTGACCACCTCCATTCCCTTCGAGGAGACGCCGGTTCCTTACGCTGATATTGACTTTACTGCCGCGGAGCCGCCGCCAATCCTGGACTGGCTGGTGACGGCAGCCGCGATCGTGCTGGCGTTGGTGGCTGCTGGGCTGCTTGGGTTGATCATTTGGGGTTTGAGCCTGCGCCGCAAGAATGATTCCCTGCCTGAGCTGATCTCTCAGCAAGCCCAAGATGCCCTGGATGCGCTGGATGCCGGTGGGGATTTCCGCGAAGTTGTGATCCGCTGTTATGCCCAGATGAGCCGGGTACTCCTGATGGAACGCGGCCTGGAACGCCAGGTCGACATGACGCCTCACGAATTTGAGCTGTCATTGGGGCATCTGGGTTTTCCGGAGGCGCCAGTGCACTCCCTGACGCACCTGTTTGAGGAGACGCGCTACGGCAGCCTGCAGCCAGACGAGCAGGGGATCGAAATGGCAGTCGGCAGCTTGAGGGCGATTGTCGAGTATGTGAAGGACCTGAAGTCCCAGGAGAAAGAGGCAGACGCATGAGGCAGCGCCTGACATGGATTCTGCTGGGGGTCATTTTCCTGATCCTGGCCGTCGCTTTTGTTTTCATCTTCCGGGAGCCCATCCGTGATTACGTCGTCGCTCCCCTGGTGAGGCTTTATTGGAACGCGCAGCGCATCTGGCGCAGCCAGGAACCCGACGTGATCTGGGGTGCTTTCTTGCTGGGGCTGGTCCTGGTGATGATGATGACTTTTCCTCCCGTGCAACAATTTCTGGACAGCACCCTGTTTAAAAATTCTCAACGAACCAGGGATCCCTTGCGCCGTTACGTAGACCCAACTCAAACGCCCCAGGGAGGCCGGCTGGAGTTTTGGGTGCGAGAGGTCGAACAGATCTACCAGTCACGAGCTGCCAATCGTTTTGTGGTGATTGAGCTGAAAAAGTTGCTACTCGACCAGATTGCTTTTCGCGAGCATTTCCCCACCCGCCAGCAGGCTGAATGGTGGTTGAACGACAATCCACAGCGGGTTCCCGAGGAAGTCTGGTTGTTATTCCATCCGGAGCCACAGTCCAGCCCCCACGTTAAAGGCGGACGCCTGCATAAAATGAAATCCTTAGCGAAGTCCTTGGTTCTTTTCCTGGGTTTGCCGCCGGATGAGCAGGTGCCTATCGCCACAGCCCGGAATATAGATGCTATCCTCGCATACCTGGAGAGGCCAGCGGAAATTCTGGAAGATGAACCGGTCGACTTCAAAACCAGGAGCCCTCGATGAGTACACGTTTCTGGGTCTTGATTTTTTGCATCTTTGGCTTGTTACTGGTAGGGATGGCAGCACTGCAAGGGAAGATCATGCTACTTGCGCTTCCACTCGTTGCCTACCTGGTGGTGGCTGTCTTGAACGCACCTGGCCGGACAAAGATCCAGGTGGAGCGGTCGTTGAACGCTCGCGTGGTGGAGCAGGATTCGACGGTTCAAGTCCAGGTCAGGTTGCAAAACGATGGCGAAAATATCGACGAGGTCTACCTCGAGGAAAACCTGCCTCCTGGCCTGGCGTGGGAAGCCGGTGAGATGCGCAGGCTTGCCGCATTCCCGGCCGGCAGCAGCCTGGAAAATGAGCTGACCCTCCGCGCCAGCCGGGGAAAATACAACTTGCACCAGGTTTTTGTGGACTGCCGCGAGCATTTTGGCCTGTTTGAGTCCTTGCGAGAATATGCCACCACCGGGGATTTCCAGTCCGTGCCCGAGATGCCGAAGCTTCACAAGCTGCGCATCCGGCCGCCCCAGACGCGCGGTTTTATTGGGCCGATCCCATCGCGGACTCGCGGCTCGGGGATGGTCTTTTGGGGAGTGCGGGAGTTTCAGCTCGGGGACCCTCTCCGGCAGATCAACTGGAAGGTATCCTCCAGGCACGAACAGAGCCTGTTCACCAACGAATTCGAGGTGGAGCGCATCGCTGACGTAGGCTTGATCCTCGATGCCCGGAAATCCACCAACATGACGCTGGGCAGTGAGACCCTGTTCGAGCATTCGGTGCTGGCAACGGCTGCCCTGGCCGAGGCTTTCCTGGAGGACGGGCACCGGGTATCGATGTTGATTTACGGGTATGGGGTAGAGAGGGTGTACCCGGGTTACGGAAAAATCCAGCGTGAGCGCATTCTGCAAGCCCTGGCCGGGGCGGAGACGGGGAGCAACTATGCCCTTGAAAATTTCCGCTACCTGCCGACGCGCCTGTTCCCAGCCAAGTCGCAGCTCGTGGTCGTGAGCCCGTTGTCACAGCGTGATCATGGCGCTTTCGTGCGGCTGCGGAAGAGCGGTTATGAGGTCTTGCTGGTCAGTCCCAATCCGGTGGAGTTCGAAGCGAGGGCGTTTGATGACTCACCGCTGCTGCAGCAAGCCCGGCGCCTGGCCAGGCTGGAGCGGAATATATCGCTGCGAAAATTGTCCCGCCTGGGCATCCAGGTGGTGGATTGGTCTATCGACCAGCCGCTGGAAAATGCGGTCCATGCTTCGCTCGGACGGCAGCCGTTATTCCGGCTTAATGTGCGGATGGTGGTCAAATGATGGAGCGCCTGAGGCTTGGTAGCCTGCTCCTGGCCTGCGCAGGCATGGCCATCGGCTGTGCCCTGGCGGGGCTGTGGCTGTGGGTACTGGCTTATGCCGTTTTGGGGCTGGCAGGATGGCTGCTGCTGCGCCAGACACAAACGGTGCTGGGTTCGTTGATGTTTCTCGTATTTCTGGTATCTGCCGTTGCGGGATTGATCAATGACCTGTCATTTTGGGCAATGCTGGCAACGGTAATCGCAGGATTGGCGTTTTGGGACCTGGATGCAGTCTATTGGCGTCTTTCTCGGGTTCAGGCTTCTGATGAAACGAGGCTGGTCGAAAAGGCGCATGGAAAGCGCCTGGCGCTGGCGCTGGCTGCTGGCGGCTTGCTGAGCGCTGCCAGCCTGCTGGTGGAGCTTATGCTCAGCTCGTTTGAGCACAAACTCAGCCTGGGCTGGGCGATTTTGTTGGGAATGCTGATTTTTATCAGCATTCGTTATGGGATCAACGCCCTGAACGCCAATCAAGAAGAACCCGACGGCAGGCCCGATTAAGGGGCGAGGTTATTTCAGAACCCTTCCTGGATGTGCTTTATCCTTTGATGGAGGGTTTTAGGCGGCTGCTGATCAGGCGGATGATCTCGTCCGCGCTGGACTCGATGGGCTTATCGGTGACTTCGACCAGGCTGAACCCGTTCTGGCGGCAGAACTGGCGGGCAGCCTGCAGCTCTACCATGACCTTTTCCGGGTTGGTGTAGTCGCTGGGTCCGGGGACGCCCAGGGAGCGCTGGCGAATCTGGCGGAGCTGGATAAGCTGGCCGGGAAAGCGCACGTGCGAGAACCAGGCGCACGCGCACCTGGTTATCGGGAAACTGGGCGAGCACCGTCTGCACGAGCTGCTCGCCACTGGCGCCAGCGCCGCCCGAGACGATAAAGATGGTGTGTTCCATGAGTATATTTTCTACCGAAAAAATTAGACTGTCAACCAAAAAACGGTTGATTGTCAACTATAATCAACGAAAATCTACTTTCAGGAGGTAAATATGGCAATGGTTCCTGCGGAAGATCGATACGAGAAGATGGTTTACCGGCGCTGTGGGCGGAGCGGGCTGAAGCTGCCGGTGATTGCCCTGGGGTTGTGGCATAACTTTGCCGGGGTGGATGTCTAGAGAACGCGCGGGCGATGGTCCGGCGTGCCTTCGACCTTGGGATCACGCACTTCGACCTGGCGAACAACTACGGGCCACCTGCGGGATCCGCCGAAGAGAACTTTGGGCGCATCCTCAAGCAGGACCTGGCCGGCTACCGGGACGAGCTGGTGATCTCGACAAAGGCTGGCTACTATATGTGGCCCGGGCCGTACGGCGATTGGGGCTCGCGCAAGTACCTGATTGCCAGCCTGGATCAGAGCCTGAAGCGCATGGGACTGGAGTACGTGGACATCTTCTACTCGCACCGGCCGGACCCCGAGACGCCTTTGGAGGAGACCATGACTGCCCTGGACTACGCGGTGCGCAGCGGCAGGGCTTTGTACGTGGGCATCTCGAATTACAGCGCAGAGCAGACCCGCAAGGCCTCCCAAATCCTGCGTGAGCTGGGCACACCGGGACTGATCCACCAGCCGGTGTACAACATGTTCAACCGCTGGATCGAACCGGAGCTGCTGGGCGTGCTGGACGAAGCCGGGATGGGCTGCATCCCCTTCTCGCCGCTGGCGCAGGGCCTGCTGACCGACCGCTACCTGAATGACATCCCGTCCGATTCGCGGGCCGCCAAGCCGCACGGCTTTTTAAAGCGCGAACAGGTCACCGAAGAACGCCTCGACAAGGTGCGCAGGCTGAACCAGGTGGCCCTGGAGCGCGGGCAGACGCTGGCTCAAATGGCAATCGCCTGGATCTTGCGCAATCCCGGGGTGACTTCAGCCTTGATCGGCGCCAGCCGGCCCGAGCAGATCGACGATGTGGTGGCTGCCACGAAAAACCTGGCCTTTGCACCCGACGAGTTGAAAAAGATCGACGAGATCCTGGCTTAACGGCTTGTTGGATTTTCAATTTCCCTGACCGGATGTAGATATTTCCCAGGTGATTGGTCTTTTTGAATTCATGCTCAAGTTGAATGACCTCTTCCAATACAAGCAGGTAGAGACGGCGCTGGACGAATTGTTGGGGGCAGCAGCCGGGCTGGTGGTTGTGGCTGGACCGGAAGGCTCGCTGCCGGCCGGCGCGGAACAATCTGCCTCCTGCCTGCTGCCCAGCGGGAAGGGGATGGTCTTCCGCACGCTCGCCGAAGAGCTGCTTTCCAGGAATCCGAAGGGTATTGGAATGCTGGTGACCGACGGAAGCCGCGAGGTTTTTTCCAGCCGAAGTATGCAGCGGCGGGTGCACCTGGTGAGGGTCGAAAAAACCACAAGCTATGCTGAGGCCATCTTCAACGCGGCCGGGCAACGCCCGGACCTGCTGCTGGTTGATCGCCTGGATGAACAGACGGCGCAGCCGATCCTGGAAGCTGCCCGGCGGAGCAAGTCAAACGGCCTGACGATTCTGACCCTGTTCGATACACCCCTGCGCAGCGCTGGAATCCTGCAACAACTGGCGGACCTGGGATTGAAAGGCGGGCAGCTGGATGGATTGGGATGGATCCTGACCGTGCAGCGACTGGCAGTGCTCTGCCCGGAATGCCGCCAGGAGCAGCTTCCCGAGGCAGATGAGCTGAGGCGCCTGGAGTTCCTGATGGAGCAATTCGACCTGGCGGAGGCGGCGCATCCGAGTGCAGATGCGGACCCTTACAGTCGACGCCCTCGCTCCCCGCTGCCGGTGGCCAGCCCCGGAAAATTTACGGCCTCAGCGGGCTGCCTGGCCTGCCGCCAAAGCGGCCGGCGCGGGGATGTGGGTGTGCTCGAGGTCGCCCGGGTCGAGGGCAGCGACCTGGAGGTCAGGCTGCCCATGGAAGCCTGCCTGTGGAGCCTGGTGCAGCGCGGGCAGCTTGCGTTGAGAGACCTGCTCGATTACGAAAAAGACCAGTTGAGGCGCGCTTCCTATAGATTGAGCAGAACCGAAACGCTCCTGGGTGAGACCCAGGCAAGCCTGGAGAGGACGCGTTCCGAGCTGCAGGCGGCAGCCAGGGTGCTCGATCACCGCAACCAGGCGCTTTTTTCTTTCCAGGACATTGGCTATGCCTTGATCCGCTCCGACGATCTTTATGAGTTGGCAGGACGGATCTGCCGGCATGCCCAGGAGCTGTGCGGCTCAGATCGTACCGTGCTGTACATTCTCAAACCTGGTGAGGTGGTAGAAGTGGCGGCGGTGCTGGGCTGGAGCAACGTGCCCGAGCGGGCGCGCCTGCCGGCAGCGCTTGTCTTTAAACCCGGGCAGGCTGGCGGTCTCGTGCAGTTCGGCGGCTTGCCGCCAGGCGTTCCCGTGCAGGACAACCTGCTCCCGATGATTGAGAAAGGGGCGGCAGCCCTGGGTAAAGAGGCTGCCAAGGCGGATCGCTTGCCCAGGTCAGGGTTGTTCGTGGCGCTGGTGGCGCAAGGAGAACGGGTGGGGGCGATGATCGTGCAATCGCTGAATCAGAAACGGTTTTCACCCGGCGAAACGGCGATGCTGCAGGCGTTTGCCAACCAGGCAGCCCTGGCGCTGCAGCGCGCCGGCCTGGTTGAAGACCTGCGCAGCAAGATTGCAGAGCTGGAAGCGGCCCAATCCGAGCTGGCCGAGAAAGAGCGCATGGCCAGGGAGATGGAGCTGGCGCGCCAGGTGCAGCAGAGCGTGCTGCCGCAACGTTTTCCCGACATCGCCGGCTACGGTTTCGCGGCGCGTTACGAGGCGGCGCGGCAGGTGGGCGGCGACTTTTATGACGTGATCGACCTGGACCGCGAACACTTTGGAGTGGCGGTGGCGGACGTCTCAGACAAAGGCATGCCGGCTGCGCTTTACATGGCGCTGACACGCAGCCTGCTGCTCGCCCAGGCGCGCCGGGAGAGCTCGCCGCGGCAGGTACTGATCGAAGTTAACCGGCTGCTGATGGAAGTCAGCAGCTCGGATATGTTTGTCACGGTGTTTTACGGCGTGGTCGATAAAGCCGCTCGCCGGCTGGTGTTTGCGCGCGCCGGTCACGACCGGCCTTTCCTGTTGCGCAAGGGAAACTGCGTCGACCTGGGCGGCAACGGGGCAGCCCTCGGGGTGATCGATAGTGCCAAACTGGAGATCGAGGAGCACCGGATGGAGCTCAAGCGCGGCGACCGGCTGGTGTTATTCACCGACGGGCTGACGGATACAGCAGCCCCGAACCTGGAATTCTTCGGTAGGCCGCGCCTGAGCAACCTGTTACGTGCCTGCTCCCACCTGGGTTCCCAGGACTTATGCCAGGTGGTCTTTGAGACCCTGAAAACCTACCAGGACTCCGCCGACCAGTTCGACGACATGACTATGCTGGTGGTGGATGTGCAAAACTAGATCTCTTCGAGCAAGACGTGACCTGCCCCGAGCTGATGGCGCGGGACGCTGGCGCACTCCAGCTTAAGCACGGTCACCCCGGTCACGGGGTTCTGGATCGGTTCCAGGCAGGTTCTTGAAAACCAGGCGGTTGGCGGTTTGCTCGAACTGCACCGGCTGACCTGTAGCTAACAGGCTGGCGCGCAGCACCTTGCACTGCAGCCCGCCGATCACAACCTGACCGGCTGGCCAACGCGTGACCCAGTAATAGGCGGTCGTGCCTTTGACTGTCCAGGCGCCCAACGGCATCCACTCAAAGTTACCCTCGGCACGGTCGACCTGCCCGTAGACAGCTTCGCCGTTGGCTTCGAGCCATTTTCCGACGGGGAGCAAGCGCTCGACGGCCTGTGGTGGGATGGAGCCATCCGGCGCTGGCCCGATATTCAGCAGCAGGTTGCCCTGGCCACCGGCCGCGGTGCGCAGCATGGCGAGCACCTCTCGCGAGGAGCGCCATTCGGAATCGGGCGCATAGGGCAAGTAGCCCCAGGAGCCATTGAAGGTCATGCAGGCTTCCCAGTCGCGGCCGGCCGATTCGGCGGTCACGTGTTCCTCCGGGGTGCCAAAATCCTCGGGGAGCTGGGCGCGGTTGTTGACGATGATGCCGGGCTGGAGCTCCCTGGCCATGGCGGTCATCTTTTCGCTTTCCCACAGCTCGGGGGAGCTGAGCGGCCAGGAGACGTCGTACCAGAGGATGTCGATCTTGCCATAATTGCTCATAAGCTCGCGCACCAGGCCCTGGGTAAAATCGAGGAAGCGACGGCGGGCAGCCTCATCTTTGGCGCAAAGGGCGCCGTCGGGATGGTGCCAATCCATCAGGGAATAATAAAACCCGACCTTGAGCCCAAACTCCCGGCAGGCTTCGACGTACTCAGCCACGAGGTCCCGCTGCGGACCATGCTGGACCGCATTATAGGTGGTCTGTTTCGTATCCCACAGGCAAAAGCCTTCATGGTGCTTGGTGGTCATCACCATATACTTCATGCCTGCCTGTTTTGCAAGCTGTGCCCAGGCACGGGCTGCGTGGGGTTTTGGTTTCCAGGTATCCGCCAGGGGTTCATATTCCTGGAGCGGGATGCGCTCGCGGTTCATCACCCATTCATGGCGGCCAAGCTGGGAGTAAAGCCCCCAATGGATGAACATACCGAAGCGAGCTTCGCGCCACCACTGCATGTGGGGTTTGGTTATTTGCCCGGTGCTTGTTAACTGTGTTGACATCAGTTGCTCCTTGATTGCGTGGATTGGGTAGGATCGACGAATTGTTTTTCGTACAGCTCAAAGTATAAGCCTTTTTGCGCCAGCAGGGATTCGTGGCTGCCCTGTTCGGTGATGCGGCCATCGGTGAGAACGACGATCCAGTCAGCGTTGCGCACCGTGCTCAGGCGGTGGGCGATGACGATGGCGGTGCGCCCTTTCAGCAGGCGCGCCAGGGCTTCCTGGATGAGAGTTTCGGTGACGGTGTCGATGTTGGCTGTGGCTTCATCGAGAACCAGCACGCGTGGGTCGGCCAGGAGGGCGCGCGCCAGGCTGATTAACTGGCGCTGTCCGACGGAGAGGTTGGCTGCGCCTTCGAGGACGCGTGTTCCATACCCATCGGGTAAAGATGAGATGAAGGGATGGGCGTTGGCTTGCTTAGCAGCGCGCATGACCTCCGCTTCAGTGGCTTCTGGCCTGGCGTAGCGGATGTTTTCAAGGATGCTGCGAGAGAACAGGAAAGGATCCTGCGGCACGACACAGACCTGGCGGCGCAGCGAGGCCTGGGTGACCTGGCGCACGTCCATCCCGTCGATGCAGACGGAACCGCTGCTGGCGTCGTAGTAACGGGCGATCAGGCTGGCAATCGAGGTCTTTCCAGCACCCGTAGGCCCAACCAGCGCCAGGGTTTGACCGGCTGGGATGCGCAGATCGATCTCATGAAGGATTTCGGGCGTGTCCTCCCGGTATTTGAAGGAGACCTTCTCCAGGCTGACCTCGCCCTTGACCGCTGGAAGCTCGCGCGCTTCGGGCTGGTCAGCGACGCTGGGCGGGGTATCCAGCAGCTTGAGAACCTGTTCCCCGCCGGCCATGGCAGACTGCAGGGTGGTCACCATGCGGCTGAGCTCCTGGATCGGCTGGAAAAAGCGTGAGATGTACGAGAGAAAAGCCACCAGAACCCCGATGGTCAGCGCACCTTCGGCGACTGCCTGGCCGCCAAACCAGAGGACGATACCCGTGGCCAGCATGCCCAGGAACTCGATGGACGGAAGGAAGATGAACGAGAGCGACATGGCGTTGATGTAGGCATCGCGATTCTCGGTGTTGACGCGCTTGAAACGCGCCTGGGAGGTGCCTTCCTGGGCAAATGCCTGGATGGCGCGCATCCCGCTGAGGTCCTCCGCCAGGTCGCCGACGACGGCAGCAACTTTCGAGCGGGTCTCCCGAAAAGCTGAGCGCGCCACCCGCGTGAACAGGTACGTCGCCAGGAGCATCAACGGGAGCACCGTGAAGGTCAGGAGCGCCAGGCGGGCATCCATGGAGATCATCACCCAGACGATGCCGAATAAAACCAGTAAATCACCGATCAAGGTGATAACACCCTGGGTCAGCAGCTCATTGATCTCGGCGACGTCGTTCATGACCCGGCTGACGGTGACGCCAACGATGTGGGTATCATGGTAGCCGACCGGCAGTTTCTGCAGGTGGCGGAAAAGCTGGCTGCGCAGGTTGGCGAGGACGCGCTGGCCGACCCATGAAACCAGGTAGCGCTGCCCAGCCGAGGCGAAAAACAGGCCGATGAAGGAGGCTGCGATCAACAGTGCAGTCTGGGTGAGGGCTGCCAGGTCACCCTGGGCAATATTATCGTCGATGGCAATCTTAATAAGATATGGGGTGAGCAAGGTGAAACCCGATTCCACCAGCATACAGACGAAGGCAACACTCATCTGCCAACGAAACGGGCGCAAGAACTCGAGCATGCGCAGGATGATGCGCCGGTTGAAGACCTGGCCGCTCTTGAAACTCTCCGAGCTGCTGCCGAAGTCTTCAAGGGCCGAACGCGGACCCATACCCGAGGAGGAGGAGCCGATGGAGAAGGTCATCGGGCCTCCGAAGTAGATGCTGCGACCTTTGCAGCATCTACTTTTAACTGTTTCTGGTAAATCTGGGCGTAGAGCGGGGATGTTTGCAGTAAGACATCGTGGGTGCCGCTGGCAGCAATTCGCCCGCCTTCCAGCACCAGGATCAGGTCAGCACGCCGCACCGTGCTCAGGCGGTGCGCAATCACAAAGGTGGTGCGTCCCTGCATCAATCGCTCGAACGCCTGCTGGATCATGTGCTCGGTTTCGGTATCGACCGAGGCGGTTGCGTCATCGAGAATCAACAGGCGGGGGTTCATGAGCAGTGCCCGCGCAATTGCAATGCGCTGCTTCTGTCCGCCGGAGAGGGTTACCCCGCGTTCGCCCACCCGGGTGTTGTAGCCCTTGGACATCTGCAAGATGAATTCATGAGCCTGGGCGGCTTTGGCGGCCTCGATCACGTCCTGTTCGCTGGCGCCATCCCGGCCAAAGGCGATGTTGTCGCGCACGCTGGTAGCGAAGAGCACGGTTTCCTGAAGGACAACCCCGATCTGGCTGCGCAGGGAATTCAAAGTTGCCTGGCGCACATCGTAGCCGTCGACCAGGATGCGCCCGGAGCTGGGATCGTAGAAACGCGCCAGCAGGTTGATGATAGTTGACTTTCCCGAGCCCGTTTGACCGAGCAGTGCGACAACCTGGCCGGGCTGGACCTGGAAATCTACATCCTGCAGCACCGGGCGCTTGACCTGCCTGGGTGTTTGTCCATTTTGAGGAGTCGCCCCATATGCAAAGGATACGTTTTCAAAGCGGACATGGCCCTGCAGCCTGGGAAGAGGCCGGGCGCCCGGCTCGTCTTTGACATCCGGAACCACATCGAGGATTTCGAAGATGCGCTCTGCTGCGGCGCCAGCGATGGTCACCGCAGGCAGGATCATGCCCAGGCGGCGCACCGGCTCGATCAACTGGCCCAGGTAGCTGGTGAAAGCGACAAGCACTCCCAGGCTGAGGGCGCCCTGGATGACCTGGCTCCCGCCGTACCAGATGATGGCAACTATGCCCAAGTTGGCAATCAAGAAGAGCAGGGGGATGTTCGTTGACTGCATCTGGGCAGCCCGGGCAGATAGTTTAAACCAGAGGTTGTTTTCTTGTTCAAAACGCTCGATCTCTGCAGGTTCCTGGGCAAAGGCCTTGACCACGCGGGTCCCGCGCAGGTTCTGCTCGACCGCCGTGGTTAACGATGCCAATTGCTTTTGTACCAGAAGGGAGAGCGGGCGGAAGCGCCGGCCAAAATTGAACGCCTGGAACACCAGGAACGGGGAGAAGAAAATGACCAGGAGCGCCAGGCGCCAGTCCATCATCAGAAGGACGATGCTGGTCATGACCAACGTGAGCGAGCCTTCGATGATGCGCAGGGAAGCCCGTCCGGTCAGGAAGCGGATGCGCTCGACATCCTGGATGGCGCGCGATAGAAGCTCGCCCGTTTCCGTCTGGTCGTGGAACGAGAAGGAGAGCAGGGTGAGCTTCTCCTGAATCTGGTTGCGCAGATCAAAGGCGACGTTTTGCGAGGCGGTTTCTGACCAGAACTCCCTGAAAATAATTGAGCACCCCTTTAACCAGGGTCAGGACCAGCAAGCCCAAGACCGACCACTGGAGCACCCCGGGGCGGTTTTGCTCGATTCCGACGTCGATGATGTAGCGGATGAATTGGGGAATGAGCAGGTTCAATCCAAGGATGCCCAACAGGGTCAAATAAGCGCCAGCAGTTAACCTCCAATACGGGCGCAGGTAACTGTACGAGCGCCAGAGCAGGTGCAGCAAAGGTGTTGAAGATGGGCGGACTGTTTCCAAAATGCTAGAACGCCTCGCCTGGTCAGGCCAGATCCAATTGGTAATCGAGCAGCTCGCTGTAGAACTGCCTTAAGCCCAAAGCAGACCCGCAGCGCACGATGGCGGCTGAAGCCGGGGCAGCGATGGTACCAGCGCGCACCGCCAACATGCCTCCGTTAAGGACATCCTCGTAGTCACCGTCGGGCAAGGGGACGGCAACGCCGCTGCGCTTATTGTCTTTTTCAGCGTTTGGATTGAAGATCCCGAACAGGCTTCCCTGGGGATGCTCCCAGGCAGCCTGAATCAGCGGTTCCGCGACGCTGATCACAAAGCGACCTTCAACCTGGGCGCGGTCCTTTTTGATGTGGGCCAGCCGGGTCAGGAAATCCTGGAGGGCGTAATCCTTCCATTCCACCTTGTCGATATCGAACAGGGAGGGCGTGTGCACGGCAGCGGATTCCTGCCCCCCGTAGATCAGGAAAGGTCCTTTACTAAATGCCTGGAATGCCGTCCAGGCCAGGGCCTGGGAGCGGCTGGGCGCCATGCGCATGATACGGGCATTGTCGTGGTTTTCCACGCAGCGCATCTTGGCGTAATGATTGGATACATGGCATCCTGGAACCGCAGCAACTCCAGGAAACGGCGGATGGGCAATTTTCCCAACACAACCTGCTGGAAAATGCCCCAAATCTCGTAATCGTAGCAGATGTCGAAGGCGTTGTAGAGCTCTCCGTCCGAAATGCCGGATAAGCCGCGGGCGCGCCTGGATTCGATAAAACTGGCGTGGGTGCTTTCCGCAAGCCAGATCACGCCTGGTTTGACCTGCTCGACCTCACGGCGTGCCTGCAGCCAGAAATCCAGCGGCAGCAAGGAAGCCACGTCGCAGCGGAAACCGTCAACCCCAAATTTCGCCCAACCCACCAGGCTGTCGACAAGGTAGCGGGTCAGCTCTGGGTGTGGGTGCTTTAAATCGATGACGTCGCTCCAATCCGGGACCGTGGTAAAGGGCCGTCCCTGGGCGTCCTGGTGGAAAAATTCGGGATGGCTCTTGACCAGGGTCGAGTCGTGCGCCGTATGGTTGTAGACGACGTCGATCATGACCTTCAACCCCAGCTCGTGGGCGCGCTGGATCAAGCGGGCAAAATCGTCAGTTGTGCCATATTCTGGATTGACATCGCGGTAATCGCGGCACGAATACGGGCAGCCCAGGCTGCCTTTCTTGTTGAGCTGGCCGATGGAGTGGATGGGCATGAACCAGACCACATCCACACCCATGGCTTTCAAGCGCGGCAGGTCGGCAGTTACATCATCAAACGTACCGTTCGGTCCGTGGTTGCGGACATAGACTTCATAGATGATCATTTGGAGGATGTCTGGGGAGGTATCAGGCGCCACTTTATTTTCCTTTTAGAATTTTGATTTTGATCACGAATGCCTGCAAAAAACGCAGGTAACACGTATCAACTAATGACACGATATTTTTAAACTTTCGTTATTTCTGCCGAACAGGATGTCGCAGGATAGTCTTGAGTTTTGCCGGATCTGCACGCAGCGGGTTGCCGAGGTAAATTTCATGATGCTTGCCGTGCATGAGATAGCCGTTTTCTTGAGCATAAGCGTCCATCCTGGCAATTGTGGCAGGTTCCTGGGAATATGGACCGAGATGCATGACCTGGATGCTCAAGCCCTCGTGGAAATGCTCGAGCTGCAAGCGTTCCAGGGAAGGATTGGGTTTTTTCTTGCGGAGCTGGGCGACGGCTTGAGCAAACAGCTCCTGGGTGATGAGGTCAGGCTGGAGGATCATGATGTGATAAGACCAGTTTCCAGGCTTGCGGATATCGAACTGCCCGTCCTCCACCCACCAGAGCCCTTCGAGTGCCATTACCGGGAAATCGATGGGGTCTTCTTTGCGCTTTTTGAGCATGAACTTCAAGGTATAAGCAGCACCGTAAAGCGCCTGCATGGCCTCTTGAAACCCTGGCGAGGTGCCTACCTGCTGGTCCGGCTCGATGGCGCCATCAATCGAAATGAAGTTGAAAGCTGGTACATCCACAACCTCGACCTTTTTAGCAGACGGCGAATACAGGTGCTTTAGCTGTTTACGTAGATCTAGCGATTCCATAATCAAGCCTCCCTGTGGATTCTCTTCAGTTCCATGATACGAATTGGAAGAGTGTTCACTGGCTCCTAGTATAACCCATTCCAGGCTGCCAGCATTGGGGCAGGCGGTTAATGATCCGGATTTTTTTCGAAAATGATGTTTTACCAGATCCAGGGAATTAATGCCTTGCGCTTTTGGGGATAACTGGGAAAATGAGCCCGGTACCAGGCATGGTGGGAGCGCGCCCTCGGTGCCAGGTTAGCGATGGTCCAGATGGCGAAGGAAAGCCCGGGCAGCGACCAGGTAGCCAGCGCCCAACCGCACCACTCGATAATTTCGCCCAGGTAGTTTGGGCAGGAGACCCAGCGGAAGAGACCTCCATAGGGGATACGGTAACCGGTCTCACCGGGCAGGCGCAGGCTGCGCAGGATGTGATCCGACCAACGGTTGATGGCGAACCCGGTAATGAACAAAGCCAGTCCGGTAAGAAATCGTGGATCGTAAAGCCAGGAGCTGGAGTATCCGACGGACAGGCTGAAGAGGTATTGCCCATTCAGGTAGGCATTAAAGGTGTTGAAAATTATGCCAAAGATCATCACGATAATGGGCATTTTCTTGCGACCATCAGCAATTTGAAATGGGTAGATATATGCCCGGTGGATGTAATGGGCTTCCCACATCAGCAGGAAAACCCACAGGGTCAGGGTCTTGGGATTAGAACCGACAACGAAACAGCAGGCAAAGAACAACGCTGCCGGCGTCTCCATCAATATCCAGCCCAGGTTGTTGGAAATTGGGGGACCCCAGGTACGCTGGATGTAACGACCGTACGGTGCTTTGATAAAAAATAAAGCGCTGAAGACGACTGCTGCGATCAGAAAGCTGAGTAGTAGCAGACCGTAAAAGAGGGTCGACTCATTCATTTAACCTCTACGCCCATGCGCTGCATATCCCGCAGCATCTGCTGTGGATCGACCAGGTTAGCCTGGGTCCATAAGCCGGGCTTTTGAATGCTGCCATCCAGGTATTGCAGCAAACAGGCTACCACCGGGATTGCTGTGAAGGCGTAACCGTCCGGATGAGAGAGGGTAACCTCAATGGAACTGGCCTGGCCATCCTTGAGTCCCTGGGCTTCTACCTTTAAAATTGTCTCGTATGGGGGGTGGGTGAACCTGCGCAGACCCCAGCGCATCAGCTTTCCTGTGGCTTTGACCAACCCTGCTCTGAGCCTTTGAACCGTGCGATGGCGTGATCCTGGGGGAAATGGTTTGAGAACGATCATGGAAAGGGGCATCACGACCCAATCCACGAAGGTGTTAAAGCTGCCGACGAAAAAACCGGTTTCCTTCAGGGTGGGGAAGGTCTCTGGCAGGCTGCGCATTTCTTCGAGGAGCATTGGGGCGCAGGTATTTTTCCCAAACTGTCCGCCGAAGTCCATGGTCAGGAAATCTTTGGTGCTGAGCATGCTGACTTTTTTCCAATGCCCATCCTTGAAAATGCTGGGGTCAAAATCGTTCAGCTCTTCGACCAACTCCACGAGGGTGTCGTCAGGCAGGTCCAGGCTGGCCCAATCAATTTTTATCACGCTGCCGACGTTGGCTTTGTGAATATGATCAAAGCTGCAAGCAGCATATCGCACCAGGAGCGTGGGCAGGCCGGGATGAAAACCGCCGTCCGTGATAAAACAACGCCCAGCCTGCTCGATTTCGGAAACCAAGGATTTCAGGACTTTTACTTTTTGACTTGAGAATTGAATGTCCAGGTAGTCAATGCCTGCCTGCAAGGCTGCGGTGGCGACTTCCCCTGCGTAACGGGAAGTACTGGAGGCAACCACGACCAAGTCGATCCCCTTAAAAGCCTGGAGTAAACTACCAGGGTCGGAGGCATCTACTTCTCGACCCGAAACCCGCTCGCCCGGAAACTGGCGGTTGAATTCGGCTGCTGTCGCCGCTGCCCGGGCCAGGTTACGCCCGGCAAGGATCAGGTCCAGGTGGGTTTCCTGCAGGAGCAAGTGGGTTAAGATCAATCCTGTATTACCGTACCCGCCGAGGATGAGAATTTTGCTAGTTTTCATAGGGTGATTCTCCACGACACAGCCGTAAAAAATTAATGCATCATTAATAACATAAAAGGTGTAATTTGGGTGAAACCGTTCAGGGAAAAATCTTAGGGATTCATCTCATGCAAATATTATGCATGAAAATTTGCCTGGCATGTTAGAATATCCTGGATGACGACCAGGATATTCTTGCTCCTCACGGTAGTCGCCCTGGCCTTTGCTGCTGTCCAACCTGCAGCGGCGCAAGAATCCCCCCTAAACGTTTACTATGCTGGACCGGATGGGACCGTAAAAACTGCCCTGGAGCTGGCCGGTTTTCAGTTTGTGACCGACCCGGCTGAGGCGGATGTGTTTGTCCTGAACGGGGCGATCCCCGATCCTGCGGCAATCGCCAGGCTGGTGCAGGCCGGGACGGGTTTGCTGCTGATCCTTGGACCTGACATGACCGCAGCTCAGATCAGCGAGCTGTTGGGGGAACCGGTTGAACTGGTTCCGGCGAATGAAGCGGTATCCCTCGTCAAAGGCTCCGAAAGCAGCGACCGGGTATTAGAAGATGTATTGTGGAACACTGCACCTCAGGTGCGTGAGCGCCTGGAACTGCTGGGGAGCTCGCTTTCATCGTTGGTCAACGTTCATAATTCGGATGAAAGCATCCTCTGGAGCAGAGAAAACGGTGCAAGCAAGATTTACGTTTTCTCGCCCTGGCTGGAAGGCGATAATGGCCAGTTCCGCGATTGGGGATATTACAACTACCTGATCTATAACCTGAGCATGCAGGCGGCCGGCAAGGAGCCTCAAACTTTCGCGGATTACCCGGCCTCGCCGGTGCCGCATCCGCAGCAGCGGATGGCGCTCTACCTGGCGATGGCGGTGCTGTGTGCGATTTCCTTCACCATTTTCCTGTTCGTGCGGCGCTACAGCCTGGCCCATCCCGAGCTGCTCGGGACGCTGGTGCGCAACCGAGAGGCATTTACCAGGCGCGAGGCCGGCACGGATTGGGAGCAAATTGGCTTTCACCGGCCTCTGGGCGGCTTCATGTTCGCCTTGATGACGGGCCTCTTCCTGTTTATCCCGCTGACCGTATATAACGACATGATCCTGCCTGTGTATATCCTGCCTTCAGCGCAGGCGATGGGCATTTACGGCAGGGTAGCCGCGTTCTTCCCGATCGTCTGGGCATTCTTTGACATGGGCACGAGCGTTGCCCACATGAAGTTCTTCTCCGAGTACCGAGTGCGCGACCCGGAACGAGCGGTGCAGTATGCCCAGTTCTTTGTCTGGTGGCAGGCGCTGACCGGGGCGATCCAGGTGGCGCTGGTGGTGGCGATCGCCGGGACCTTCATGCCGAAAACTGCTTATGCCTTATACACCTGGGCGGTGATCACGCACGCCCTGATCCAGATCCCGGGTTTTTATCGCCTTTTCACCGACGCCTTTTCAGGCATCCAGCGCTCGGATTACGGCACGATCCTGGACATGGGCATCAACATCGTCTTTCCGGTGGTCGCCCAGGTGATAGTGGTCAGCGTGGCGGTGTGGTGGGGCAAGCAGAATCCGGTTTTTGGGCTGGCAATGGGGGGAGTCCTGGGCCTGGGATTGGCGGCTTATCTTACAGAAGTGATCTCGTTTACGACTGGCTGGCTGCTCTACAAGCGCCTCGGGTATAACGGGCGCCTGTTGATGATGGCGCACTTCAGCAAGGATGTAGCCATGGAGTCGCTGAAGTTTGGCATCTTCTTGTTCTTGAGCGGTTTGATTGCCGGCCTGGGGTCTTCGCTGAACGTCCTCATCGTGCAAAGCCGGCTGCTGAATAATAATGAGGTCCTGGGCAACCTGGGGCTGGCTGGCAGCTTTGTCTTTGCCTTTACGATTTTCCAGGCCTTGACCGGGGCGATGATGCCGTCGATTTCGGAAGCGATCTCCAACGGGCGCAGAATCCTGGCACAATATTACGCCGCCAACGGCTATAAATACGGTGGGATGGTCAGCGCGTTTGTGGCGGCGATCCTGTTAGCTGTGGCAGACCGCTTTATCCTGGGATCATCGGGAGCGTCTTTTGAACGGGCTGCCATTTACGTGGTGCCATTGTTGCTTTCCAGCTCGATGAGCTTCGCGGTCTGGAATGCAGACATGGTAATGAACGGGGCTGGCAAAACGCGCCTGGTAACTTTGCTGGCCCTGGTGGATTTGTTCCTGGGACTGGGATTGGCATACCTGCTGGTAGACCGCTACCAAGTTTACGCCATCCTGGCCGTGCCCTTTATCACGACACCGGTGCGCATTTTGTTGGGGTACTACTTGAATCACCGCTACAGCTTTCCGCAAAAGTTTTACTCCTGGCAGTCACTGGTGGCGCCGCTGCTGGCCGGGACGACCCACTTTTTAATCTTGAGATGGCTGACCGGGTTGATCTGGAAGCAGGATGAACTCACCAGCGTGATCATCCTGGTGATCGTGCTGATCCCATCCTACCCGTTGTACTCCTTCCTGTACGGACTCTTTGGGGGGTGGGACGTGAATACCCTGGACGTCTTCGACCGGGGCACCAAACTGGCAAGCTTCATGCGTCCCTTCACACGGCTGTTCTTTTATGCGTCCGCGTTGGGGGCGCGCATCAGCCCGCTTCACAACCGTTTTCCATTCACCAATCACGAGGCGGCGATGCGTGAAGCCCAATCATTGACCGAGGAACGGGTGGCGCTTTTAATTCTGAGGAGAAAAAATATGGCAATATCACTCAACCAACTGGGGCAAATCGCCCACCCGGTCGATGATGTAGATGCGGCGGAGCAATTTTTCAGCGAAAAACTTGGGCTGAGGAAGCTTTACCGTTTTGGCGACCTGATATTCTACGATTGTGCTGGCGTGCGGCTGCTGGTTGAGAAAAGCGGGACGCAGCCTTTCGTTCCGACCGGATCGATCCTGTACTTCAGGGTTCCGGATATTGCCTTTGCCTACCGCGAATATAAATCCAGGGGGGTGGAATTTATCGACGAACCGCACCGGATAGCGCCGATGGAAGACCACGATTTATGGATGGTCTTTTTCAAGGACCCGGCGGGTAACCTGCTGGCATTAATGAACGAAGCGCCTAAGGGGTACCAACTTCCAACTGCATAACGTTTTACCTGCATCCCCTGGGAAAATGAGTATCATGTCTCTAGAGTCCCAGTACGCTGCCACCAGAGATAGAAAACGGCTAAAAAGAACACGCCGAGATAAACGCCCAGGTAAATCAGCTGGAATGGATGTTCCTTAATATTAAAGGCTTGAAAATAGACCAGGGCGGCGATCGTGATTAAGGTGATCAGAGCCAGTCCACCCTGCACATGCACGGTGACCACACCCAGCCTCCTGGCTCGCAGGAGTGGGATCGCTGATAATGCCAGCGATAAATAGAAGCCCCCAAAGCTTTGCAGGGTAAACAACGAGAGGGGGACAGGAAAAATTATGCCGTTTAAACCTATCCAGTGACCACTGATAGCGACGGCTGCCAGAAAGGATACAAAAAGGACAAAGCCCAGGGTTACGCCGCGTACCCATCGAGGCACCGGCTGCCCTGTACTTTCCAACGAAGGCTTTTGCTGTACCCAGTCAACCAACAAGGCCAGGGCAGCGATCAGGACGATTGATAACATGCCAATATACGGCCATGCTAACGGTTGCTGGAGGTTGATTTTGGAACGGTGAATGGCTAACACCAGGCTTTCACTTAAAGCAAAAATCCCCAGGTATAGTGAGCTAGAATAGACCAGCTCCCAGCGCTGGTAAAAAACAACCAGGCTGGCGATGACCGCACTGCCCAGGTACCAGCCGCTCATGGTCATTGCCACCATCGGAGAAATTTTCCAGGGAAAATTTGCGGCGGACCAGGATGGCGCCAGGAATAGCACCAGGCCTACCAGGCTAAAAGCAGCAGCCGCGACAATTACCAGGGCACGAGTAACGAGATGTAAAGTGGATCGTGAGTCAGGCATTTCTGTCACCTTTCCGGAAACGATGAGTCTACCTGTGGGAAGTCTGATAGCGGATAAATACGGTGCAAATTATAGCATATGTCTTGCCAGGATCCTAAGGGATATGATCGGATGCAAGGCCATAGGGTTGGAGATCAAGAAACCTGTCCGAATGGACAGTCATTAACTATCCGGTGGGTGGTTGTGAGGCGATCCAGATTACGGTATCCTCAAAACATACCAAAGTGAAAGGAAAATATCATGGATAACCAGCCTACTGACAATTCACCCATCGAAAATCCGTCTCAATCCGAACCCGTTGAATCCAGGCGAGAGCGCCGGGCGGCGCGGCGTGAAGGGCGAGGCGCCTGGATCATCGGCGCACTGCTCGTTGCCCTGGGAATCTTATTCCTGCTGCAGAACATGGGAGCCGTCAACCTGAAAAACTGGTGGGCGCTCTTCATCATGATCCCGGCACTTGGCGCATTCGGCGATGCCTGGAGAAGCTACCAGGATTCCGGCAAACGCATGACCAGCAAGGCGCGCGGCTCGTTGTTCGTGGGCGTGCTGCTGACGATGGTGTCGGCGGCTTTTCTCTTCAGCCTGAACTGGACCTACCTGGGACCGATCCTCATCATCCTGGCTGGAGCCGGGCTGCTGGCCAACGCGTTGCTTTCCCGCGAGGAATAATCCTGACCCGGATGAAAATCTTCACAATTTCTACATAAAAAGTAAATCGTGCGTTCATATCTTTTGGATATGCTTATCTGAAATCAAGCTGCATATTTCAAAGGATATGAACGCATATGAATAAAAACCGAGCAAAAAATCGCTGGATCATCAATGTCGTGATGTACGCCGGCTTTACGCTGTTGTTCTTCCTGGATCTGACCGGCGCAATCGTCCACCAATGGCTTGGACTGGCCGTCGGCGTTATCGCACTGTATCACCTGCTGGACCATTGGGACTGGGTCGACGCGGTCAGCAAGCGCTTTTTAGGGAAAACGAGCTGGCAGGCGCGCCTGTATTTCTTTATAGACGCAGGCATCCTGTTGGGTTTCCTGGGCATCCTGGTCAGCGGGCTGGGCATCTCCACCTGGTTTTCAGTACTGGTGGAAAACCAGATAGGCTGGATTGATTTTCACGTGGTGGTTTCGGCCGTGACCTTGCTTTTGATCGTTATCAAGGTGATTGCCCACCGGCGTTGGATCGTCAAGACGGCCAGCGGTTGGTTGTCTCAAGCTCCAGCAGCCCAGAAGCCTCGACTCGCTCCTCAGTCAGTGCAGCAGCCCGGAAGCATGGACCGGCGTGATTTCCTGAAGCTGGCGGGAGTAGTCGGTGCGGCAGCAGCCGTCGCCCTGCTCAACATCGCGGATTCGGTAGCCGATGCTGCAACAGGCGGGTCGAGTTTATCAGCCTCAACTAGCGGATCAGAGGATTCTGGTACCCAGGTGTTAACTCTTGACGAAGTGAAATATTATGAAGAAGACAGCGCACCGGTTCAGAGCGAGTCCGCCAGCCAGACCAGCAGCGCTGTTACCGAGCAGTCAAGCAGCACAGCCTATTGCAGGAGCTGTAGAAAAAACAGGCACTGCTCCTTCCCAGGAGATTGCCGTGATTACGCGGATACCGATGGAAACGGTCTCTGCGACCTGGGTGAATGTTCCTGACCAGGCGTCCATAACAGACGTAAAACTCCCCTGAAGCCTCAGGGGAGTTTTTTTATCGGGCGGTACTGTTTACGCGATACAATGAGGAGAGATATGAGCACCCTGACCAGCCTTAAGACCAGGCTTGGAAAAGCCTGGATGCTCCTGATGGAACGCCTGCGTGGTTCGAGTCCCTCACCGAAGCCGCTGCCCCCGGGCGAGGCGGGCAATGAGACCCTGGAACCGCTGTCTCGGAAGGTGTTGGTGATCAATATCGATCCATTAATGGATAGGACGACCGGGACTCGGCTTGCGCAGCTCATGGGCTGGCGCGAGATCGATGAGCTCATGGCTGGATACAGGTTGGATGTAGCGGAGTGCAGCGGGGGCCTGGTCGATTACCGGGTGGTGGGGCGGGTGGATGTGGACGAATTTCCGCTTAAAGCTGACCGGTTTTGCTACGCACCCAGGAGCTACCTGGCAGTGATCAACCAGGAGGCAAAAGCTCATCCCCATGACCGGGTAGATTACACCTCGATCCTGGCGCAGCACCACCTGGATGGGCGCGTCGAGTCTGGCGAGGTCGACGAGGTCTGGATTTTTGGTGGGCCCTATTTTGGCTTTTTAGAATCCACCATGGCGGGAAAGGGCGCCTTTTATGTGAACGGTGGCCCGGTAGCAGGCTCGTACTGCCGGCGGAAGTACGTGATCATGGGCTTCAGCTACGAGCGTGGGGTAGGTGAGATGCTGGAAGACCTGGGACACCGGGCGGAGTCGACCCTGGCGCGCCTGTTCCGTTCAGAAGCCTTTCTAGCGTGGACATACAACCGCAACCGGGACCCGAGGACTGTTGGCTTGAGTTCAATAAATTTATTTGAGCGATTTTTGTTATTTGACCAGATCGCGCCTGGCAGGGCAAATGTGGGGACGGTTCACTTTGCGCCAAACAGCACCCGGGACTACGAATGGGGACGGCCAAAACCGGTTCTCTCCTGCGCTGACGACTGGCGTACCTTTCCTGACCTTCCGTATCCACCCAGGACGCGCAAGATGACGGCTGTCGATTGGGGAGGCGGCGACGTGCGCCTCCACCACCGCTGGTGGCTGGCGCACCTGCCCAGGTCAGCCGGCAGCCTGGGCGGCATCCGCAACAACTGGTGGCACTACATTATCGACCCAAATCACCTCGCTTAAATATAAATCATGTGGCAACTCCCTTTCTTGCCACATGATTTATTTAAAAATTAACCTTTAAGAGCGCCGACGGTCAGGCCTTTTTGGATCTGGCTCTGGAAGATGATATAGACGATCAGCGTCGGCAGCATGACGATGACGACGGCAGCGAAGAGGCCGCTCCAATCGCTCTGATAACGCTGCTGGTGCTGCAGGAATGCCAGGCCTTGCGAGAGCACATACTTCTTCTGCGAGGTCAGAAGCACCAACGGCAGGATGTACTGGTTCCACATCCCCAGGAAGTTAAAGATGCCCATGCTGACCAGCCCGTTGCGCGAAAGCGGGATGATGATCTGGAAGAAGAGCTGGTAGTTTCCGGCTCCGTCGATGATGGCGGCCTCGATCAGCTCGCTGGGCAGCGTTTTCATAAAACCGGTCATGAAGAAGACCGTGAAGGGCAGCGAATAGGCAATATACACCAGGATCAGGCCGAAGAGCGAGTCGAGAATTTTGAGCGTCTGCAACAGGAAAAACAGCGGCACCAGCGCCAGCGCTACCGGGAAGAGCATCCCGCCCATGAAAGCGAAAAAGATGAACCGGTTTCCCTTGAATGGGTAGCGCGCCAGCACATACCCGGCCATGGCCGAGAAGAGCAGGGTGAAGAAGATCGCCGGGATGATCACGATCAGGCTGTTGAGAAAGTAACGCCCAATATCGGCTTTGGTCCAGGCGCGCACGAAGTTCTCAAACATTAATTTCGCCGGCGGCAGCCAGGGGCTGAAGAAGATCTCCTGGTCGGTCTTAAAGATGTCACCAGCACCCAGACCATGGGGACGATGACCACCAGCGACCAGAATATCAGGAAAGCGTAGATACAACCCATGCCAAGTTTGTTAGATGATTGACGCACCATGTCTACTCTCTCCCGTTAGTATTCGACCGACTCGCGCCGGGTCGCCCGCATCGTGAAAATCGAGAGGGTCAGCACCATCAAGAACAGGGCGACCGCGATCGCCGTAGAATAACCGAAACGGCTGACCTGGAATGCCTGTTCGTAGAGGTAAGTTGCCAACACGTCGGATGGGCGGTTAGTACTCGAACCTGAAACCACCATGACCCGGGTGATGGCAAACATATCGAAGGCAAGCAGTCCGACAAAAACCAGGACGGTCTGCATCGTGTCCCACAGCAGCGGGATCGTGATGTTCCAGAACTGGCGGAAGCGCCCGGCTCCATCCAGGATGGCAGCTTCGTAGAAGGTGATGGGGATGGCTTCCATGGCAGCCAGGAAAATGATCATGTAAAATCCGACGGCTTGCCAGACGACCACACCTCCGATGGCCCAGCGCACCGTAGTCGGATCGCCCATCCAAACCGGGATACCCTCAAAGCCGAAAAGCTGGAAAAACCACTCCAAGCGCAGGAATTGCATGATCGAGGTCAAAATACCGATCGTGGGGTGGTAAATGTAGCTCCAGAGCACGCCGATCGAGATGATCGAGATGACCTGGGGGAAAAAGAAGGTGATCCGAAAAACTTTACTGCCGCGGATCTGCTGGCTGATCATGAAGGCCAGGAATAAGCTCAAGGCGATGATGATAAGCGGGAGCACGATCAGGTACCCCAGGTTGTGAACGAGGGCGTTCCAGAACAGCTCGTCGTTGATCATACGCTCGTAGTTCTGCAGCCCAACGAACGGCTGGTTGGCGCTGACCCCTTTCCAGCTCGTCAGCGAGTTATACATGGCACGGGCGTAAGGATAGATGACAAAGACCAGGTAGAGAATTACCGCCGGAGCCAGGAAGGGGATGATGACACGGTATTTATGCTTGTACATAGCACCTCGGGCAAATCCAATAAAACCGTTGAGCGGTGGGCGGTTTAACCCACCCACCGCTCAACAAAACGTTAACGAACTTGTGCAATGCTAAAAGCTGTTTGCAACCATCCGAAAGTGGAATCCAGAATTACTCGGTTCGCGTGAACTTGGTGACTTCCGGATCGGCCTTGATCTTATCCGCTTGAGCCTGGCATTCCTCGCAGTACTGTTCAGCAGTAAAGCGACCTGTCATTAACTCGCCCATGGCAGCGCTGCAGGCAGTGCCCATCTCGGAGTACCAACCGCCGTAGCGTAAGAACGGGAAAACGTTCTCACCGCAGGCTTCGACCACCGCAACCGACGATGCCATGCCGAGGCTGACATCGACGCCCTCGGTGCCTCCGATGACGGGCATCATGGCGCTGATCTCGACCGCGAAGTACTTGGCGGCGTCCTTGGAGATCTGGCAGCGCATGAATTCGAGGCCGGCCAGCGTGTTCTTGCCTGCGGATGGGACGATGAACGGCTCACCGCCTTCTGCCAGAACCGCGTGACCTTCACCGGGGACCTCGCCCATGACCATCTTAAAGTTCTCGGGGGTGACGGTCTTCATTTCATTCTCAAGCCAGTTGCCGCAGGGGATGAATGCAGCCTTGCCGTTGAGCCATTCGGCCTGGGACTCGGTGTGATTCAGACCTTCGGTGCCGGTCATGATATAACCGCCATCGACGATTTGCTGCAGCTCCTTCGCTGAGTCGAGGACGGCCGGGGCGAGCCAGGCGCCATCGACCAGGTTGTCGATGTCGATCATCGGCTGGATGCCGCCTTTCTTGTAGATCTGGCCTTGCAGCACGCCGAACTCCACGTAGGAGGGGTACTTGCCCTGGTAGGTCCATGGGGCGATACCGGCGGTCTTGATTGTCTCGCATAGGGCCAGCATATCCGCCCAGGTGGCGGGGTAGGTCCAGCCCTTTTCCTCAAAGAGCGTGGAGGAGTACCAGAGACCGCCTGCGGTATAGGCGATCATCAGCGCCATCTGCTTGCCATCGTACAACCCGCCTTTCTGCGAGCCGGGGAAGAGGGTTTCAGCAACTGTTTTCCCGGGAGTATCGAGCGAGAGGGCGGCGAACAGAGGCGCCATGTCGGTTACCTGACCTTCGGAGACGAGAGCGCCCATGTCCAAGGCGCCAGCACCGGAGTTGTCGATCGCATCGGGGGGGTTGCCGCCGACGAAGCGCGGGCGGAGTTTCTCGCCAACGCCCTGGATGCCCTCAACAGACATCGATGAGTTGGGGTGAACCTTGGCGAAGAGATCGGCTGCATACTGGATATAGGCGTGGCCGTAACCGCCGGAGAAGAAGATACCTTCTGCAGCGACTGGGGTCGGCATGGCGAGTGGGTTGACTGCTTCCGGCGCAATGTCGATGGTGCCGAAATTGGTGGTGATGGTCACACCTTCAGCGGCTGGTGCCGCGGCTTCGGGCTCTGCGGCTTCGGGTTCGGTAACTTCGGGTTCCTCAACTTCTGGCTCTTCGGCTGCACCATTGCAAGCAGCTAGCAGGGCGGCGCCGCTGACAAGTGCACTGGTCTTGAGAAAATCTCGTCTGGAAATGCGTTTCATGCAAAATCCTCCTTAAGAATATTTTTTTATGATGGGTTGTGAAAATGGTTGTTTGGAAAGGGATACATCATTTAGGTGAAATCGGGATTGCATAACCTCCTTTCATTCTGCCGGTAGAAAGATATTGAAATCCCGGACAATAACTCCCTGTAAAAAAGGAGCGCGTTGAAAAACGATGTATTGGAAGTATAGCACAAATCAAGGAGGATGGCGGAGGTTGGGATTGTAAAAGGCGCACAACCAGCGATAAGCGAGAGCCGGATGAAAGACACGAAAGGGTAGTGGGCAGCTTAGGGTTATTTAAAGTTAATCAAGTTGTAAATAATATGCCGATGATCTCGTGGGGTTTGACAGACAGCTTGATGCTGCCGGTGGTGGGATCGACAGCCAGACCGGCCAGTTTTTCTTCGGCAAGGTTCACCTGGGCGGCTGACTGAGGCTGGATAAGCGGTGTCAGGCTCAGGTTGATGGTTTGATCGCTCGAGTTGTATCCGCGGAGCAGCCAGCCAGCGCCGTTTTCGGAACGTTTTACAGTGGTGACCATGAAGCTGTCAGGGGATCCCGATGTGGTGTCAATGGAGACAAACGAGCCGGTCCCGGGCAGGTATCCCGGGTGTGCGGAGGTGCAGACCGTGCGCATGGGAGTTTCGAAAGCATATGCCATCTCGTATTTTTCGGCAGCAGGCCGGCTCGCCTGCGGGCAGATCGCATAATCGAAAGCCCAGGTGCCGATTAATTGGGCTCCCGGTGTTTCGATCGCTGGCCCGGCATGGCCGCGGCGGGTGCTGAAGTCATCCCGCGAGAGCCAGCCCACGCAGCGCAGCAGGGTCAGGGCGATCTCCACCGCACCTGCCGTTTTGCGCACTTCGACCTCGGGCAAGCCGCGGTTGGCGATGGACAGGCCCGTCTGCTCGCCTTCGGCAAGTTGCATGAAAGCGCGTTGGGGCGCCTCCGGTCGAGGGTCTTCAACCCAGTCGGCGCGGTCAAAGACGGGACGCCGACTTTGCGACGCGGTCGAATCTCGAAGTGCCCGTCGTAGCTGGCCTGATCCACCTGGAAAGGGGTGGGGAAATGCACTCGCAGGCGGTGATCGCGGGCGCGGTTCTCCATCTCGGTGTGAATATCGATCGCGGGCGAGCGCCGCGGGTCAGGCTGACCGTGCGAGCGAATGGGGATTTCCACCTGGTGGCGGGAGCGGCTTTGCCGGTCTGGGGTGAGACCGCGGGGGTACGCAGGAGCAGCTCCAGCGTCAGCGATCTGGCGCACCGGGCTGCGCTGCACGAGGCTGCTCTTCGAGACGGGCCGTCGTCTCAAGGTCCTGCGGGGGGGGCGTAGTTGTACGTGTCGCCGCAGTCGCCGCTATCCAGGAAGCGATTCAGCCCGCGGTAGATAGCTTCCATTTCGCTTATCACTGACCGTCAGAGTGCCGGCGGGCATCGACCTCTACTGTCAGGAACTCGTTTTCGATCACGTAAGGCGGTTTGCTGAACGGATCGCGCTGCAAGCGGTCGATCAAACTCTGCCCCAGGTGATGTGCCGGCAACGTTCCCGGCAAACGGCAACAAGGCGCTCGCCAGCGGCGGGATCGCCAGCGGAGCGCTGTGAATCTCCTTGGCAGCGCACATAAAAGGTACGCCAGCCCAGTCCCGGGACGCCGGGGCGCTGAAGGCTGCCTGGATCACGTCGGCGGTGCGGGCGCGCACGTGGAAGGCTGTAAGCGTCGGATCAGCCAGCAACGCCAGGACATGGCTGCACGCCACGCTCCCAGACCGCTTTTTCCGGTTCTGTTCCGATAGGATGACATCCAGGGTGGCCGTATGCGCCGTCGCACTCCACCTGAAGGTTCGAATGCCCAGGCCCATCATCCGCCCTTCGCTGATCATGCCGAGGCTGAACGTAGCTCCGCGGGCGACATGCGCGCACTTCGACCAGCTCCTGTGTGCCCAGGCCCAGGGTTTCGTGCGGCAGCACATGTCCTGTTTCATCGACGTTATCTCGAACTCAGCCGAGTCCGGTGGCAGCACAATTTCCACCTCCACGGTCGCTGCGCCCGAATGCGAAGGGTTGAAGACGACGACTGCCGTCTTCAGACATCGGGAATGAGCCCGGGTGTCGATGCCGGCAGCCAATCTTTCCAGGCTCTGCTGGGTAAGTTCATCGCCGATCTGCTCCACCTGGTCGAAGCGTACTTTCATCTCATCATGCACCTGGTCGATCGAACAGCCGCAGATCGAGTCGTGCGGGTGGTTTTCCATCAGCAGCGCCAGGCCTGGTGGATGATCGCCGGCGGCTGGCGGATAGTGTTGGCCGGGTTTGGCAGCCCTTTCTTTGTTCTCACCAGGCTGGCAAATGTACTGAACGGCTCGACCCAGCGGGTCAGCAGGTTTTCGCAGGCGTGATTGCGCTGCTTGATCCACATGCGCGTGGAAAGCACCCCCGGCAGCAGGTGCATACGCTTGCAGGCGCGCAGCTCACCGGTGACCACCGGCAGGACGAGCGCAGGCTGCGTAATTCCAGGCAAGAACGGAGGGCTGCGATATAAGCTGGCAGCGTGGAATGGATCACGCGCGCCTTTGGCAGCGTTTGGTCCGCACAGGCGATGGCGGCTGAGGTGCGGCGGCGGCTGCATATGATCGGTGCCCAGCATGATCAGGTGATCCTGCAGCTGCCGAATGCGCAGCCAGCGAGTCGCCCAGGGCAGCGATGGCTTCGGCAAAAAGCAGGTGAGTTATCCACAGGCAGCGAAGCGCCGTTGGAGTAGCTATCGCGTAGGTAAGCCATCAGCACCCGCGAGCCATCCGGAGATTGCCACCAGAATTCGGCGGGCTGTTCATCCAGGCCGCGCCAGACGCAGGCGGTATCGATTCCGAAGCCGCGCAGGATCTGCGGCGTCTGCGCTGGATGCCCGAACGGATCGGGGATGTAGCCCACCATCATCTTTGGGCCGAAACGCCGCGCCGTGCGCTCACCCTGCAGCAGGTTGCGGATGTGCGCCTCAGGCCCGACCAGGAACATATCCGGCAGGATGTGCCACGGGCCGATCAGGATGCGCCCGTCTCTGCACGTGCTGGCGCAGGATTTCTTCTTTCTCCGGGCGCATGTGCAGGTAATCGTCCAGCACGATGGTCTGGCCGTCGAGCATGAAATACTTGAACTGGGGATCCTTTTCGAGCAGGTCAAGCAGCCCGTCGATCAGCAGGACGAGCCTGAGGCGGAACTGCTGAAAGGTGCGGTACCATTCACGGTCCCAATGGGTGTGAGAGATGACATGGAGTGTGCGCATAGGTTTATGAGCCTCAGCGCGAGCGCCAGAGCAGCAGGGCTGCCAGTCCGATGATCACAGCGCCCATCCAATAAGGCGCGCCTACCATCACCCGGTCGAAGACCACCCCCGCCCAGATCGGGCCGAAGATGTTCATCAGGCTGGCGATGGCGGTGGTCACCCCCATCAGCAGACCGACCTCGCGGTGCTCAACACGGGCGGTGTTGAGCGTCGTCAGGGTGGGGAAAACAAAGCCGCTGATTGCGGTAACCAGCATGTTGATCGGGTAAAGCCAGCTCAAGAGCGGGGCAAAGAAAATCGCCAGCTCGCCAAGAGAAAGGGCGGAGAGGCTGGTGACGGCGACGGTTTTTTCGCCAAAGCGCCGCACCGTGCGCTGCACCAGCAGGAACTGGACGACACCCAGGGCGATCCCGGCCAGCACCATCAGCCAGCCGACCTGGGAGGGATCCACACCGAACTTCTTGATGAAGAACAGGCTGGATGTGCTGCCGATGCCGTTGAAGGCAAAGTTGAAGAGGGCGGTGACGAGAAGTAGAATTCCCAGGCCTGGCTTGCGGGCCATGCTGGCAATTGAGCTTAAGGGGTTAATATCCTTGAATACGAGCCTGGTCGTCGAACGCTGCTCCTTGGGCAGGGATTCAGGCAAGATGAAAATGCCCAGCAGCACGTTTAAAAGCGAGAGACCAGCCGCGACGTAAGCCGGCGCAGCCAGGTTGATCTCGCCAAGCACAGCGCCGGCTGCCGGGCCAAGGATCAGCCCCATGCTCCAGGCAATGCCGATCAGGGTGAAGTTTTTTGCCGCGTTCGTGAGGCGCGGAGATGTCCGCCAGGTAGGCGGTGGCGGTGGAGAAATTGCCTCCGGTGATGCCGCCCACAAGGCGCCCCAGGAAGAGCACCCACAGGGCACCCCCCAGGCCGAAAATGGCATAACCCAGAGCCTGACCGACCAGGCTGATCAGGAGCACCGGGCGGCGGCCATAGTGGTCGCCCAGCTTGCCCATGAATGGCGCAGCGATGAACTGCCCGGCAGCATAAATTACAGTGATCATAGTCACTGACAGGGCAGCATTGCTGTAGCGCTGCACGATGAAGGGCGCCACCGGAGCCAGGATCAACAGCCCAACAATGTCCATCAGCATGATGACAAAGATCAACCCCAGGGCAAAGGTCTTGCGGGGGATGGTGGGTACGGGAGATGCGCTTGCCGGTGGGTAGGGGGTAGGTTCCATGTAGGGGAGGCTGGCGCTATTATAATCTGTAAACAAGTATAATCACCTCAAGTACTATCCCAATAAGGAGCTGCAGATGCCCACCACTCGCCTGTACCTGATCCGTCACGGAGCTACCGAGCTCAGTGCTGAGGATCGCTTTTCTGGCGGCACCGAAGTCGACCTTTCTCCCACGGGGCGCTGGCAGGCTGAACGCCTGGCGGCGCGCCTCGCCGACGACCGGATTGCCGCCATATACTGCAGCTCGATGCGGCGTACGGTCGAGACGGCGACTTTACTGGCGCGCCCCTTCAATCTGGCGCCGATCCCGCGCCTCGAGCTGCGCGAAATCCACCATGGCCACTGGGAAACCATGAGCAGGGCGGAAGTGGAAAGAAGGTTCCCGGAAGAGTACGCTGCCTGGCAGGAAGACCCGTTTACGTTTGCACCTGAAGGCGGTGAATCGGGATTGAGCGTGATGGCGCGTGCCCTGCCGGTAATCCGCGAGATTGTATCCAGGCATTCCGGCGAGCATGTGGCAGTGGTTTCGCATAAGGCTACGCTGCGTTTGTTGATCAGCAGCCTGCTGGGCTTTGATGCCCGCGGTTATCGCGACCGCCTGGACCAATCCCCGGCCTGCCTGAACATCCTGGATTTCAAGGACCCGGTGCGGGCACGCCTGATGCTGTTCAACGATGTCTCGCACTACGTGGACCAGCCGCCGTACGCAGGGCGCCACCTTTCGGATTGGTGGGACCCGGAAACCAAAGCGAAGTAAGCAGTACTTGGCACAATCCAGGGTTTAAATTTGAACCTCACAGGCTTGTACGACCTGTGAGGTTCAAGGTTAAAGGTTGGTTATTCGACGATCAGCGGTTTATCGGTTTCTCGTGAGAGGCAGGAAGATTTCGTAGTCTCCGATGACCGACTCCTGTTTTAGCGGTTCGGGACCGGCAGGGCCGCCGCCCTGGGCGCCGTTAGCCTGGTTATCAAGGATCCACTGAGCATCGGCTGCCAGGATTGCCGCAGCCTCTGGATCGATGTGCTTGCCAGACATCAGGTTGACCGTGTGGATGTACGACCTGAGCCAATCGTTGGCTGAGCGGACATGACCTTGCTGCAGCAGGAAATTGGTGAAATACAGCTTGTGCATCAGGTCGATGTACACGATCGGGTGGTCGATCTGGCCACCCTTGAAGAAGCGGTGAGTGGCAATCATCAATGACCGCAGCGTAGCGGTCACGTTGAAGGTCACCGTGGCGCTGCTGCTGTTGCTGACCCGATCCGTCGCTGTCACAGTCAGGGTGTGGCTGCCCAGAGGCAGGGTCAACAGGTCGAGTTCCTGGCCATTGACGACCGGGATGCCGTCTACATCCGCCTTGATTGTGCCCATGCCTGCCAGGCCAACGTCCTCAGCGCTGAAGCTGATCGGGACCCTGTCGGTGTGCAGGTAGGTCTTCGCCTCGGGCGAGGTGATCGTGATGACCGGCGGATCGACATCATAGATGAACTGCAGCCGTCCTTCGATCGCCGGCGAGACCGTCCCCATCGCGCTGACGTAGTTGATCACCGCATCGCGCACGTAGAACTGGGTGTCGTTGGCGATCTGATCGAGCGGCCACAGACTGACGCCGCCATCGTTGAAGTTGCACGAGCCGGCCGCCAGGTAATTGACGGTCGAGACGCGGTAGTAGGTGTCGGCATCGTTGAAGTCCACTTCCGTATCGCCAAACTTCAAGGATACGACGTAGTTCCTGGTCGAGTCGTACGCCGCAGGGTACAGGTCGTTGTAGGTGATCTGACCCAGGGCGTTGATGGTGAGCATGCACGTGGTGTAATAGGAGTAGCCGCCGTAACCAGGCACGTACTTGTAGTAGTAATAGTTACGGTAAGCGCGCTCCAACACCTTCTTGAGCTGCGGACCGTTCATGTTCATCACAACCAGCGAGTTCTCGTACGGCATGAGCGTGAACATGTCGGCCACCGTCAGGTTATACGGGAAGACGGCATCGGCCGCCGTGGGCACCTTGCGGTTGCTCATGGCGCCTGAGAGGTGGAAGTCCACCGGGATGCCGTTCTTGACCTCAAGCTCGTGCACCGAGGCGTCTGCCTGCATGTTGGCGCCGTTGGTCTCCTGGGTGAAGGCCTGCAGGGCGTCGATCGGCACGGTCGTCTGGCCGATTGGGGTTTCGTTGTAGGCTTTCAGCAGGTCGACATAAGGCTGGATGAGGCCGTTGATCGCCGGGTCTTCCGAGCATGTCCTTGGTTATGCTGATATAGCGCCCGGTATTGCTGACCACTTCCCATCCGCCGTTTCCGTCCGGGCGGACGCCGAGTCACGATGCTGCCCAGGTAATTATTGTAGCGGTATGCCTGGGTTACGGTCACTGGCGTGTTATCAGGGCTGGCAATGATGGTCGGCAGGTACTTGTAAGCGCCGAAACCGGTTGCCGGGTTGGTGTGGCTGTGACCACCGATGATGGTGTCCAGGCCGCTCACGGTCATGGCCATATTGACATCTACGTTGGTATCCACCTCAACGCTGGAAGGGTTCTCGGCAAAGCCGATGTGGGTCAGCGCCACGACGACGTCGTTGGTCGGACTGAGCTGATCCGCAAGCTCCTGCGCCTTAGCGAGCGGATTGCTGAAGGTCAAGCCAGGGATATTGCTGGGCAGCTCATAGTTGGGGATGCGGTGATTGCCGATTCCCAGGATGGCGACTTTGATGCCCTCCGGACCGACGCACCTTCTCGACGTAGTCTTCCACAGGCACCTGGTCGATCCCATATTGGCCATCGTCTTCGAGGTTGGCCTGCAGGATGGGGAAGGTTGCCTGGCTGAGCGAGCTGGTAAAGATCTCGCTGCCGAAGTTGAACTCGTGGTTGCCCAGAGTCATCGCGTCGTAACCGACGGTGTTGAAGGCCGCGATCAACGGATTGATCTGCAAGGCTGGATCGAGCGGTGTTCCATCGGCGTGTATATCCGAGGGCTGGCGCTCTTGAAGAAGTACATCATGGAATCGCCCTGGATATTATCACCCGAGCTGAGCAGCAGCGTGCGGCTCGGGATTGTGGAGCCGTTCCTGTTTGATGACTGTCGCCAGTTGGGTGTAGCCCACATAAGCGCCCAGGTCCAGGTTGCCGTGCGAGTCGTTGTGGTGCAGGACGGTGATCGGGGTGATGCCGCCGCCGGAATCGGTACCGTCCCGCGTGATGCGGCCGTCCAACATTCCATCGCCGTTCGGACCTTTATACGGATTGTCAATAGGTATTGTTAGCCGCCACCCAGGCATTCACACTGTCCAGCATATCGCCCCAATAGGTGATGTTGGTCATATACTTAAAGGGGACATAGCCGTCCTGCCCGGCGGGTGCCAGGAACTCATTGGTGCCGACGCGGTAAGTCTTGGTCAGGTCAATGGGTTCGCAGGCGTCGGTGGCCTGGTTGACGATGCAGTAGTCAAACGCGCCCCAGGCATACGGCTGTGGACCGGGATTGGAATCCGAGTAGCGGAAGAAGCTATATTGCATACCGGCGGGTTGCAAGGCGCCTTTGAACAGGGTGGCGCTCTGGTGCAGCAATTCGACGATCTGCGCGCCAGTCATGTCACCGACGATGGTGGCGTTGCCGAAGGGCAGGATCTGGAACATTTGCCCGTAGGTCAGGAGCATCGGGTCATGTGTCCACAACCCTTCTGAACAATCTGCAGCGGTACTGCTCCAGATATAAGTGCCGGGGTTGGCGGGGTCTTCTTTATCGCACCAGTCGATGCGAATGCCGCCGGCGTTATTGAAGAAAACATCCACATCGTTCAGCGGATCGCTGTCAGAATTGAGTGTGCCGTAGATGGCATCGTCGACGAAGTCTGCCATCATCGAGTTGCCGTTGTAGTTGCGCAGCAGGTCAACCTGTGAATAGCCGACCGGCTGGTTGATCAGAGCCTGGTAGTCCGGATCGTTGACGTACGTCATGATCAGGTCCTGGACAGGCACATTCTGTGGATCGCTGGTGCCGATGGTGAGGCGCTGCCAGGCTACGCTTACGCTGCCGTCCGTATTGACGGTGATGTCGGCGCGCCCGACCTTGCGGCCGTTGTAGTGTGCCTGGGCGATGGTGGTCGGTCCGACAACCGTCGCTGCGCTAACGTCTGTGTGGCTGTGCCCGCCGATGATCAGGGATACGGGCTTGCCGGCGTCGATCAGCTTCTGCGCCAGGGTCTTATCGCCGTAAACGGAAATGCCGTAGCCGTATCCGCCATCGTTCAAGGCCGATGTGGGACAGGACCACGACCACGTCGACCTGGGCTTTCACCTCATCGTAGAAATGGATGACCGAGCTGGCCGGGTCCTTGAAGCACAGACCGGCGGTAGCCGAGGCCATGGTGATGGTGGGCGTCTCCTGGCTGGTCACGCCGATGATGCCAACTTTGACCGCGTTCGGGTGACCGACGGTCTCGATGGTATACGGAGTAACGAAGGCTGGCGAGGTCCAGCCAGCGGTGGCGCAGTCGCCGGTGTCGTTGACGACCAGGTTGGAGGCCACGTATGGGTAATTGGCCTCTCCGATGCGAGACGTGAGCACATCCTGACCCCAGTCGAACTCATGGTTGCCGAGGGTGGCGACGTCGTAACCCATCAGGTTGAAGGCATCGATAACCGGTACGCCATGCCACAGGTTCGAGAGCAGGCTGCCCTGCATCTGATCGCCAGCGTCTACCACGAGCAAATTTGCATCGCCAACTGCGGTGCGCACGGTGTCAACGGTATTTGCCACCCGCGCCAGGCCTGGATTGCTGCCCGAAGGTTCCAACTGCCCGTGGAAATCATTGGTGTGCAAGATGGTGAAGGTAACCGGCGCAGGTGGAGCTGCTTGCGCGCTCGAGGTTAATGAAGCAAAAGTGGATCCCGGAATGGCAATAGCCAAAACCAGGATCAGAAAGAGGAGTTTACGGATTTTGTGTGTCATCAGTTTTACCTGTCGGTTTGAATAGAGGCTTTATTAAGGGTTGGTTTAGACAATGAGTTTTGGTCGCGAACCAACGCCGTGTGACCGGCGCATCCTGCGAACCAGAGTTGAAAGAGGTGGATCGTATTGCGTATAGGTTCTCCTCCTTTCTCAAAGGTTTTATGAGGCATCGATGAAATTATTCATTAAGCCCAGATTGCCCAATCTAGGCTCATTCAGCGTTAATCTCCCTTGCATAATTGTAATGTGATTCAATCAAATAAGACAATAATCTTACATTTTTGAAAGGATTTTTAAGAATCGCAGCCTGTTAACTACTACGGTGTGTAAAAACGAAGTCCCTAAAAAATTGATTTGGAATATAATAGGTGAAACTGGTGAGGTTTAGTCCGAATTATTCAGGAAAGTCTAAGAGGCAGATATGAGCAGTGTTCGAGTTTTGGTAGGCACGCGCAAGGGCGCATTTATTCTGGCATCCGATGCCTATCGTCAAAAATGGGACATCAGCGGCCCGTTTTTTGCCGGTTGGGAGATTTATCACCTGAATGGATCGCCGGTTGATCCCAACCGCCTGTACGCCTCGCAATCCACTGGATGGTTTGGACAGTTGATCCAGCGCTCTGACGACGGCGGGAAGACCTGGACGCCGGTTGGCAATACCTTTGCTTACGAAGGAACTACTGGCACCCACCAATGGTTCGACGGCACCCAGCATCCATGGGAGTTCAAGCGCGTCTGGCAGCTGGCGCCCTCCTTGAACGATCTGGAGACTGTCTACGCCGGGGTGGAAGATGCCGCCCTGTTTCGCTCCAGCGACGGCGGGCAGAGCTGGCAGGAGCTTCCCGAGCTGCGCAATGCTAAGGGTAACTTATGGCAGCCAGGTGCAGGCGGGATGTGTCTGCACACCATTCTACAAGATCCTGGCAACCCCGAGCGCATCTATGTGGCCATTTCCGCCGCGGGCGCCTTCCGCACGGACGATGGCGGTCAGACCTGGCTGCCTATCAACCGCGGTCTGCTTTCTCAATTTGAATTGCCCGATCCGACCGCTGAGGTCGGTCATTGCGTGCATAACCTGGCCATGCACCCCTCTCGTCCGGGTGTTCTGTTTATGCAAAAGCACTGGGATGTGATGCGCAGTGACGACGCCGGCGACCAGTGGCACGAGGTCAGTGGAAACCTGCCGAGTGATTTTGGTTTTCCGATTGCCGTGCACACCCACGAGCCGGAAACCATCTATGTCGTCCCAATTAAAAGCGATACGGAACATTACCCGCCGGATGGCATACTGCGCGTCTACCGCAGCCGCAGCGGCGGCAACGAATGGGAAGCGCTGACGAATGGGCTGCCTCAGAGCAACTGCTATGTGAACGTTCTACGCAGCGCCCTGGCGGTGGACCGGCTCGATGCGTGCGGTATTTACTTCGGCACCACCGGAGGGCAGGTGTACGTCTCAGCGGATGCAGGCGATCACTGGAAACCCATCGTCCACGACCTGCCGGCGGTGTTGTCGGTAGAAGTACAGACTTTGCCATGATCCGCGTGCTGCTTCCGACCGACCTGCAGCGGCTTGCGAATACTGGTCGTGAAGTGACCGTGAATGTGAATGGCCCGGTTACCCAACGTGCCATCCTGGATGCGCTGGAGGCGAGCTATCCGGTGCTGCGCGGCACGATCCGAGACCAGGTCACGAATGAGCGCAGAGCTTTTGTGCGTTTCTTTGCCTGCGGCGAAGATTTTTCGCTCGTAGAGCCTGATGAGCTTTTGCCTGAGGTAGTGGCAAATGGCAGCGAGCGCTTCATGATCGTTGGCGCCATGGCAGGTGGATAGGAGGTGAGTTGTGAGTACTCACGCAAGCGGTACATTGCCTCTTAGCAGTGTATAGGTGAAGAAAGCGTAATAATCGGGAATTTTCAGAATTCAGGTCAGGAGAGGCAGGTGAACACAGGCGCTGGCACTCCAGCCAATCCTCCTGGGAGACCTCGGGCTGCCGTTCTCTCCCAGAGCATCTCGAAGAGCGAGAAAAGGGCGTTTCGTTGTCCCTTGGAGAGAGGACTCTGGACATTGCCAACGAAGGTCTGCGCCTGCACAGCTTCAAACCCGGCTCTGCGCAGCCAATGCAACGCCCGCACGAAATGAGCATCCGGGCTTTTTCCTTTCAGATAGGGCAGGTAGCTGGAGCAAGTTGCGTTCAAGCGCGCCTCCAGCAGCGGGTAACCGGGCAGCACCTGCTGGGAAGTCCAGGCAAGCAGGAAAATCTGGCCTCCAGGCCTGACGACCCGCTTCAACTCATACAGAACCGGGGTGATATCACCTACCGGGTAGCCAATACAGTCTGTGCTCCAGGCCCAATCGAAGGCGTTATCTGGGAACGGGAGTCTGCACATATCTCCCTCTCGAAATTCTACGCGCGCAGATAATCCGGCCTTATCCGCCGACATTTCGGCGAACTTAAGCAGCTCAGCGAGGATATCTATTCCGGTGACATGACCCTGCTCTCCTGTTGCTTTGGCCAGTAAGAGGGCCTGGAGTTCAATTCCGCAGCCGACATCAAGGCCGCGGCTGCCCGTGGGAAGCTGAAGCGCTTCGATGATGGATTGCATCAGCGGCTTTCGCAGGGGTTCGGCTGCCAGTAGACTATCGATAGTTTGTTGCGAATCACTCATGGGAAACTCTCATTTCATCGCCTGCAGCTGGCGGCTGGAAATCTGCCAAAAGAGGTAGGTCAAGAAAACTGCCAGTACCAGGGCTGGCAGGCCGCCATTCTGTTTCAGGTAATTCATCCCAAACCAGGCGCCTAATGGCAATGCCAGGCAGAGGATGCCCAGCAGCCCTCCCCAGGCGCTGTTCTGGGGTGTGCTGCCGGCGAGCAGCAGGTCCGACCGGGTCCGGCGAAACAGGTCGGAGGCGGTGGCCAGGGAGATCGAGGCAACCAGGAATGGTAATAGCACGGCAGCCAGGAGCCGAGTGGAGGCCAGCCATGACCCGCCTGCAAAAGCCAGGATGATCCAGCTCAGGATGACGACCAGCGCCCCAGGCAGTGCCAGCTCAGCGACCAGCAGACGATCGCTGGAAAATGGCAACAGGCGCAGCAAGCCCCACAAAGCCAGGTCCTTTTGCAGGCGGGATGTCACACGCTGGCCAACCATGACCACCCAAATTGCAAGCGCCAGGGCTCGCGACCCTATGTCGGGTGCGAGGCACACGCCCAGGCAAGCTGCGCTGAATAGCACCCAGGCCCAGACAGCGGATAAGCTGAAAGCCCGGGTGGATTGAACAGCGTCCTTCCAAGCCAGCATCCACCACCCAGGACGGGCTGGCAGGCGGCTGGGGGAGCGCCCACCCGACAATCGATGGGTCAAAGCTGCCTGGGAGGCTGCCTCATTCTGACCGAACCGTCGCGCCGTCTCGACCTTTTCTTTTTGCGTGGTCTCCTGCGCTGCACGGCTGAGGTTCAGACCGGTGGCAGCCCAGGATAGGACTGCCAGCCCCAGACCAGCCCACACCATCCCGACCAGTAAGCCGGGCAAAAATGGAGCAACATCGAAGGCGGATTGGAGTGGGAGAAGAATGGGCGACAAAAACACCTGCCAGAAGGGCTGGCTCAAGCCATCGCCCATTACCACAAAGGCGATCCATGTTCCAAATGTGACAATTCCCAGGCGGGTTGCGGACGGCTGCCAATGAAGCTGCCGGTCGCCCTGCAGGCGCAGGGCTCCGGCAGCCCAGACCAGGGACATCAAGCCAATATGGGCAAGCGACATCCCAATTAATGCCTGCAAACCGGCGATCAGATAACCGGGCAGGTCGGCAAGTCCGACCTGGCCTTCCAGGCTGTAATCGACCAGGGCGATGCTCAACGTCGCGGCGCCGACCCAGAACGGCGCAACCGCTTCAAGCCAATCCCCCAGGAGCCAGGATACGGCTACGGCTCTGCCATCCACCGGCGCCTGGCAAATCAGGTAAGCGTCGTTTTCGGAAAAGACAAATGGACTGCGGCGAGTAGCCTGCCAGAGCCTGTATAACCCCCAACCCAGCAGCGCCAGCAGGCTCAAGGCAACGGCTGCCCGGTTGATTGGGGAGATACCCAGAGCCGTTAATACCGTAATGGTAGGATTGGCAAAGAGGCTGAACACGGCAAAAAACCAGACGCTCCAGAAAAGGCTGGCATAGACCAGGTAAATTCGATGAGCTGGGCTGTGGTCGTGAGGATCGTAGCCCAGCAGTGTCAGCCACCAGGTTAATTTACGGGTGATCTGGCGCGAGCGAACCATCCAGACGGCTTGCATCTCAGGCAGCCTCTAACAATCCAGCGTGCATTTCCAGGCAGCGATCGGCAAGGGTTCCGGTAATTTCGGGATTGTGCGTGGATAACAGGATACCCACTCCCTGGGTGCGCAGATCATCTAGCCGGGCCAGCAGGAGGGCGGTGCTTTCGCGGTCCAGGGCTGAGGTCGGTTCATCCAACAGCAGCAGCTTGCACGGGCGAATGAACGCCATCAGAAGACCCAGCTTGAGCCGCATGCCGCGCGAATAATTGTGCGGGAACAGATCCCGCGCCTCCCAGAGGCCAAACTCTTTCAGCAAGGTCTCTGCACTTTCGGGAAAGTCCTGCCCCAAATCGTGGGCGAGGGCAATGAACCGCAGATGCTCCCAGGCGGTCAACTCGGTGTAAAAGCGCGGCACGTCCGGAACGAATGCCAGGTTAAGTTTGGCATTGCGCTCTTCAGCATACAGGTCATAGCCAGCGATGGAAACCTGGCCTGTGCTTGGGCGCAGCAAGCCACTCAGGCAGTGCAGCAGGGTCGTTTTACCGGCGCCGTTTGGCCCCGTCAGGAGCACCAATTCGCCAGGTGAAATGGTTAAATCCAGCGGTGAGAGGGCTAAAAATTTTCCATAACGGCGGCTTATTTCATGGGCGTGGAGAGGTGGTTGATGTACCATGGGTTGGTATAATATCGTTTATTTTTGGACCTGTCCAGTAATTAACAGATTGAGGAGCATGGATTGAAACTTGTTGTGTTTGGCGCATCCGGCGGGACCGGAGTCCACGTTGTCGAGCAGGCGCTGGCCGCCGGTCATACGGTCACTGCCTTTGTGCGCACTCCCTCGAAAATTTCCATCCAGCACCCAAACCTGATCCTTTTCCAGGGGGATGTGATGGATGCGGCGGCGGTGGAAAAAGCGATTGCCGGTCTGGAGGGGGTGATCAGCGCTTTGGGACCTGTGCGCCCGTCGGTTCCCGGGATGCTGGAAAACGCAGCCAGGAATATCCTGGCAGGAATGCATAAAGCGGGCATCCGCCGCCTGGTTTTCACCAGCGGAGCCGGCGTGGGCGACCCATTGGACCAGCCCAAATTCATGGATCGCCTGATGAAGCACCTGCTGGCCCTGGCGGCGGGCGAGGTGCTGCGCGACTCGGAAGCTGGCGTTAACCTGATCCGCAGCAGCGACCTGGACTGGACGATCGCCCGGTTCCCACGCCTGATGGATGGACCACGCAAGGGCCAGTACCGGGTAGGCTACCTGGGGAAAGGTTCGGGGATGCAGCTTGGGCGCGCCGATGCCGCCGACTTCGTACTAAAAGAACTGGTCGAAGGACAGTATATCCGCCAGGCGCCGGTGGTCAGTTATTAATAATCCTGGCTAACCACCGGGGCTATTGATCCTGCGTTCACTCAAGACTTTCTTGGATGATCTTTTTTAATTCTTCTCCAGGAACTCTTTGTGTATGTTTTATTTGGAGCATTCCTTTAGGAGTTATCTGGAATTCATTGAGGGACTCTTTATGAGATAGGATTGCCCTTGCTTCAATATTAAAATGATCCTTAAAAGGAATAATCCGAACAAAACGAGTACCCACATAAAATGAGGGTAAGTTAGCCCACAATTTCTCATCAACGGTTTGAGAAGTACTTTCATGAACAAGTTCATACAACGTCATGAATCGAGTTCTTGTTTCCTCACCAAATTTTTCCAAATATCGTTCAAATTCTTCGTTCATCTTTTGTTTACCTCCTGCCTTTTTAACCCACAAACCCGCTTGTTTCAGCGGGTCTGTGATCATCGCTTCTGCGGGGAGGGCGGGATTCGAACCCGCGGCGGAGTTTAAAGCCCCGCACTCACTTAGCAGGCGAGCCCAATCGGCCACTCTGGCACCTCCCCGGTTGTCGTGCGCTCCGAAGCGCTACCTTGCGGAGCGTGTCCGATTTTACCATAACCTCGGCACACGCGCCATTAAACTTATCCTTGTCGCGCCGATTCCAGGCAGGCCTGCATTTGTCCGAGGTGGTCTTGCAGATGGTAGTCTAGCTGCAACCAGTTGTAAGAAAGGCGCCAGTAGCTGCCCTTACGCTTGAGGGCGAAGTCAGCCGGCAGGGCGGCGGCGATGGCATCCGTAGTCTGGTAGCTGCGCTTGAGCTCTGCCAGCAGCTCTCCCAGTGTCGGGTACACGGTCAGCAAGCCCTGGTTGACGACGAAATCGCCCTGCCCGTAGTCGTCCGCCCAGCGCTCCTGCCCGCCGACCAGTTCGGCGACATAGAAATGCCCGCTTCGCTCGCCAGCAATCAGGTGGGCAAGGATTTCTTTGATGCACCATTCATTCGGTGAAGGCTTGTGGCTGGCTTCAGTTTCGTTGATCTCCGATAACACATTTTCGATATGTTTCAGGTTCTCCTGGTTGTGTTGCTTGACCGCGGCCGCCAGGTCTGCAACGTTCCAGAGGGTTTCCGGCAACGGGCGCTTGGCCAGGGTCATTGAAATCGAATGGCGTGCGCCGCCCCGGTAATAGACCAGCTCTACACGCTCTCCAGCGCGGTGGCCTTGCAGGATGGGCGCCAGATCGCCCCATTCTTTCAGGGCAACCCCGGCCAGCTCGACCAGGACGTCATTCTTCTGCAGCCCGGCGCTCTTGGCGCTCAGTCCGTCGACCACGCCGCCCAACCGCACGCCCTCGCTGACCGGAACGGACAGCTCTTTGGCGACCTCAGCGTTGAACTCGGCAAAGAGGATGCCCAGCATGGGCCGGCGGGTCAGGCGCAGGTCCTCGCCGGTTTCCAGGAGCGAGGCCAGGTTTTCGAGACCCTGTTCCCAGCCTTTCTGGAACTCACGGGCAGGATTCTCCCAGCTCTCATCAGCGCCAAGCCTGTTATGGATCAGGCGCACCAACGTGCCGGATTCGTGGGGCTGGATATCGATGTCAACCTGGGTCGGTCCAGGATCGTCGCGGCCCATCCAGGTGAAGCCCAGCGCCCGGTTCTCATCCAGGCGCGTCAGGCAGCCGGCGCTGTAGTAGCCGTTATTCCAGGCAAGGTAAATCCTGCCGCCAAGCTTGGGGTCCACGCTGGCGACGTCGCACAGGTATTCGCGCAGTGTGGTGGCATTGGTGAAAGCTTGGTAGACGGTGGCGGGTTCTGTCTTGACGATTTGGGTAAAACTCAAGGTGTTTTTTTCGTTAGCCATGTCGAGTCTCCTTTGGCAAAATTTGATTGCAGATGCGTCAGGCGGTGCGCGAGCGCAGCCTGGATAATTCCTTGAATCCGATCATGCGCCGGGACTGCTCGTCCCACAGGCGCAGGCGCATCGAGCGCAGGCTGGAGCGAATGGTCAGGGGTTTGACCTGGAAAGCCGGGTTCTCGCGCAGGCAGCGCGCCAGGTAGTAATTGGGAATGCGCGAGCTCAGGTGATGGATGTGGTGGAAGCCGATGTTGCCGGTGAACCAGCGCAAGATTGCCGGGAGCTGGTAGAAGGAAGCCCCATGCAATGCTGCCTTGTAGAAATCCCAATCTGGATGCCGTTCCCAGTAGGTGCCTTCGAAGTTGTGCTGCACATAAAACAGCCAGACACCTACCGAAGCCGCTATAAAGATGATGGGGAATTGAATCAACAGAAAAGCTTTCCAGCCAATCAGGGCAATCACCAGGCTGATCAGGCCAGCCAGCGCCAGGTTGGTGTACCACACGCCCAGGCGCTCCTTGCGGCCCGAGCCACGAGATGTGAAGCGACCGCCAATGGTGAAGGAAAAGAAAGAACCGAGGGTGAAAGAGAATCAGGGGATGGCGCCAGAATGCGTAAATGCGGCGTTTCCAGGTGGGCAGAGCCAGGTACTCGTCCACCGTCAGAGTCATCACATCGCCGGTGCCACGGCGATCAAGGTCGCCGGCGCTGGCGTGGTGGATGGCGTGGTCGCGGCGCCAGCGATAGTAGGGGGTGAAAGTGAACAGGCCGGTGAAGATCCCCACGGCATCATTGGCCTTTCGCGATTTGAAAAACGAGCCGTGCCCGCAGTCGTGGAAGATGATAAAGGTGCGCACCAGGAAACCGGCTGCCAGTACGGAGAGCGCCAGGGTCAGCAGGTAGGAGACGCGCAGGCTCCAAACCATGACGACCCAAAGCGCCAGGTAGGGGATTACGGAGTTGGCAAGCTGCCAGAGGCTGCGCCAGGTATCCGGCTGCTGGTAGCGCTCGCGGAAGCGTTCCTCTGCAAGAATTTTTTTTGGGTGGGTCAGTCCTGCAGCCGCGGAATTGGGGTCTTTATTCATAAAGCCTCCAGGATGAGGATAATAAATTCAAACGGTTGACAGATTCCTGCTGCGAAAAGCGCTACATGCCCACACAGGCCTGGCTGAAACTTCAGGAATAAAATGCGTTTTCCTGGACAGTTCGATTATATCAAGGACTCGCCTGGATGTATAATCAGCGCCATGTTATTTGCGGGCTTGAACGGCATCTTACTGGCCCTGGCGTCAGCTATTTTCTACGGGAGCGGCGACTTTCTGGGTGGACAGGCTGCGCGCCGCCTCAGCGCCTACCAGGTGCTGGCGCTGGCTTCGCTTTCGGGTTTCTTCTTGATGGCAGCGCTGGCCTGGTATTTTCAAGAATCCCTGCCTTCGCCGGAATCGCTTGTCTGGGCAGGGGCTGCGGGTGTGTGCGGCTCGTTGGGCCTGGCAGTCCTGTTTTATGGCCTGGCAAGCCGCGGCAGCGCCATCGTCTCCCCGGTCTCTGGGGTGGTCGGTGCTTTACTGCCGGTCCTGTACACGCTGCTGGCTTCCGGGCTGCCGCAGACCACGCAGATGGCGGGTTTTGCGGTTGCAGTTCCCGGGATCTGGATGGTAACGGCAAATTCGAGCGCCGACCGCCGGACGGCGCGCTCAGACCTGGGATTAGGAGTCCTGGCGGGGGTTGGGTTTGGCCTCTTTTTCATCTTGATCGCGCGTGTGGAGGAAGGAGCGTTGTTTGCCCCGCTGGCATTCCTTAAGGTGGTCGCTTTCCTGTTGGCACTGGGGCTGCTGCTGGCTGAGCGCCTGCTGCGGCGAGGTTCACTACCCGGGCTGCGCGCGAATCCGAGGGCGTTGCTAACGGCTCTTTTATCCGGGCTGTTCGACCCAACGGCTAACGCCTTTTACCTGGCAGCCACGCGCCTGGCGCGCCTGGACGTGGTCGTGGTCATCACGTCCCTGTACCCGGCATTCACCGTGTTGCTGGCGCGCCTATTGACGAAGGAACAGATCTTGTGGAAACAGTGGATCGGGATCGGGCTGTGCCTGGCAGCAATCGCCTTGATTTCAATTTAACCGAAGCTATGATTCATCAGCGATGAGTTGATGCAGGTATGCCTGTGGATTGTTGAGAAAATCGCGGGTGAGGTTCACGTGTTCCAGGTCGGCGTACTGCACGCGGTGGATACGGTCGTTGTCGAAGCTGAGCAGGTGCGCTCCCGGGTAGGCCATCAGGATGGGCGAGTGCGTGGCGATGACGAATTGGGCATCCTGCCGGACCATGTTGTAAATCGTTGCCAGCAGGGCGAGCTGGCGTACCGGGGATAGCGGGGCTTCGGGTTCGTCAAGCAGGTACAGGCCGTTGGGGACAAAACGGCTTTGGAACAGGCGCAGGAAAGCCTCGCCGTGTGAGGCGTGGTCCAGGCCTTCGCCATAACGCTGGCGGATGCCGGCCAGCTCGTTCTGGTAGGGCATGCACGCGTAATCGATGGCCTCGGGGCGGTCAGCGTATTCACGGTCGACCGTGCGCAGCTCCTCTTCCAGCTCCTGGCTGATGCGAGACATGCGCCGGGCATAGCCGAAGAAATCCTCGGCGCGCAGGAAGAAGCCGCGGTGGCTGCGCCGGTTCCAGGTCAGGCGCAGGCAGTCGGCGAGCGGGCGCACGTTGACCAGGGATTGATCCCGGTTCCCGTCCTCTGAACCGACCACGGGCAAACCAGCGGCGCAGGCCAGGGCTTCGATCAGGGTGGATTTACCGGAGCCATTTTCTCCAACGAAGATCGTTACAGGCTGGTCAAACTCGAGAGGTTGTGCCGGGTTTTCCTGAAGGGCCCGGATAACCGGGATGTCAAACGGGAAGCGCCCAGCCAGCCTTTCCGGGGGCTGGCGCAAGGCGATGGTGCGCAGGTGGAGCGGGGAAGAGGAGAGGGGGCGGGAAGATGTTTTTGGCATGAGGGTTGAGCTGTCAACGGATTATGCGTGCACAGTACGCACGAGAACGGATTCAACTGATTATGCGTGCAATGAACGCCGGTACCACTCGCAAATAAGCTATACCGTTTGAGTATAAATCCGGTCAATCCGCTGAGGCAAACGTTCTTTGTTTGCCCATAATCCGTTGACAGCTCCCTGTTAAAACCCATTATAATCTCTCGATTGCTGAGGGAACGAAACCTTGAACTTATTGACGACTGTTTTAATTGCTGTTGGCCTGGCGATGGACGCCTTTGCGGTGTCGCTGGGTGTGGGCACCAGCGGGCATGCGGACAACCCCCGCTCGATTTTTCGCCTGTCCTTTCACTTCGGGCTGTTCCAGGCGCTGATGCCGATCATCGGTTGGCTGGCAGGAAGCACGATCGACCAGTACATCCGCAGCTTTGACCACTGGATCGCTTTTATTTTATTAGGTTATGTCGGCGGTAAAATGATCTGGGAGGGCGCTCATGGAGGGCCGGAGAGCTACCTGTCGGACCCCTCACGCGGGCGCATGCTGGTGATCCTGGCGGTGGCGACAAGCATCGATGCCCTGGCGGTGGGACTGAGCCTGGCGATGCTGGATGTGCCTGTGATCGCCCCAGCCATAATAATCGGCGTGATTACTGCGGGGCTGTCACTGGTTGGCTTGCTGATCGGCTGCAGGATGGGTGAAAAGTTTGGGCGGCGGGTTGAGATTGTTGGCGGGTTAATCCTGATTGGGATCGGATTGAGGATCCTGATCACCCATTTGATGGGCGGTTAAACGGGTCAGAGCGCGTCCGGGTCGAAACGATTGAAAGATCGCTGTAGGAGCTGATCGGGCGTGGCATGAGGATCCCAGAGCGTTTCAGCAAACAAGGCCACGGAGGGTTGGATGGCTTCCTCGAAGAGGCCGTCTTCGACCAGGCCGAGCACCGAGAGCTTGCCGCCGACGCCTGTAAGAGCGCCTGGTAAAAGGACTGCGCCTGGCGGAAATGCTGCAGCCAGAGGGCGTTCACCCGCTCCCAGCGGGGGCGGATCAGCTCCAGGCGCTGGCGGGTATAGTTACGGCCTCGCAAACCGAGCAGGTAGGTCTCATGGTGCTCGAACTCGTGCGGCCAATCCAGTGTTGTCCATCCCTTGGCAATCATTGCAAAGGTCGTCCCTGGTCGGAACGAAGCCAGCTCGCAGGCGTAAGCCAGGGTTTCGTCGAAAGAAATCCCGTTCAATTCAAGCGCGGGAAGGTAGGAGAAGGGCAGCGCCCCGGCATCTTCCCAGACAATGGTGATGCGCGGGTCCAGGTCCAGGAACTGGCGGTAGTTCTGGCGGATCGAAGTGGCATGCAGTCCGAAGCGGATGTCCAGGCCAGGCGTGAGCTCGTAAAGGGCGGCGGCGGTGCGGTTGACCAGCTCGCAGGTGAGGGCAGCCACCGACCTGCCACCCAGCTCGAGCTGGTGGTGCTCGGTCAGCGTCTGGAAGTAGATGCCGTCCGGTTCTTGGGGTTGGATGTGGCGTACATAATGTTCAACAACCTGGTCCTGGATTTTCTGGCGGTCGGCGGGATCGGCCAGGTCGTAATCCATGCCCCAACCCCAGGGAAAGCCCAGGCAAAGGCGAACGCCGCGGCTGTGCGCATAGGCGATAACCTCGCGGCAGTTGACTGGCGGGACGTCGTTCCAGATCGTCAGGTTGTTCAGCCTGAGACGGGCCATATTGTCTAGAAAGCGTTGATAGTCATAGATGACATAGCCCCAGCTCCACAGGCCGCGCTCGGGGACGGCGGGGGCTTCCTGCAGGCTGCCGTCGCCGAGGCTGTCCAAGGCCTGGCGCAGGTGCTCAGGCTCGAGCTTTTCGGGGAGGGCAGGTCCATAAAGGAAGCGGTTGATAAAGAGTTCGCCTGCCTGCAGGATGCCTTCCGACGTGCTGGCGCTCAGCAGCACCAGGCGCCGTTCGGGATTCCAGGGGGCTGGCTGGACTTTCACCAGGCAGCTCTCGGGTTGCTTATCAATTTGGATTCCATTTACATTCAAGCAGTGCTCCAGCAGAGGGTTGTCCTCGGGTGTGCCCAGCAGGATCACATTATCCTGGAGAGCCTCCCAGGCGGTCTCCTGGGCGGCGTAGACCGGCAGCACGTAGGGAAGATAAGATTGCAGGGCTCGTTGCAGCTCTTCCAGGGCAAAGCCAGAGACGTTCGTGCGGGAACCGTAAACAAGACTCCAGCGGGGACCAGGATAACGGGGGGTATATGGGCTCATTTGAAATCCTTGAAAGGGAAATTCGGTAACTCAAAGAAGTCGCGATAAGCATTCATCGCGGCCAGGTAGTTCTCCAGGGGCACGCTGGCAGTGATGGCGTTGCTGGCGCAGAGGATGTGTCCTCCGTTTCCCCAACCAGCCTGCAAGCAGTCCAGGGTGTGCTGGCGCACCAGCGCGGGGGTGCCAAAGCTGAGCTCAATGCCGCAGTCCAGGTTGCCGTAAAAGGTGATGCGATCACCGTAAAGGGCCTTCAACCTGCCCAGGTCCATGCCGGCGTGCAGGTCGATCTCCAGGTAGGCGTCGACGCCGCTGGCAAGCAGGAAGTCATCGATCACCGGCCACAGGTCGCCGTCGCTGGCGTTGATGGCGTAAGCGCCGCCTGCGTGCAGGCGTTCGGAAAGCTGGCGCAGCTCGGGCAGGATGTATTCCCGGTAGTGCCGGGGCGAGATTAACGGGCGCGTGCCGGAGAAATCACCGCCGATGCCCACCTGGTCGATGCCAAGCTGCAGGTAGCGCTCGATGGCGGCCAGGGAGCGCTGGGTCGCCAGCTCGAAGTGACAGTGGGCGCTGGCCGGGTCGAGCGCCATCGCCTGCATCAGGTCGGTGTCCGTCCAGACTCCGTGGGCGTAGGCCGGCGCCAGGATGGGCAGGTCAGGACCGTAAACTGCAAGCTCAGACTGGAGGCAGGCATATACCAGGAAATCGGAGTCGAAAGTTTCCGGGTGCTGCACATGCCACTCGTTGCGCCGTTCCAGGTTTCCGAGCGGGTCAGGCCCAGGAATGGGATATCCGGCGGGCGTGGTGCGCCGTTCCGGAGGAGGGTGGGGGATAGCATAAATCAGGTCGTGACCGAGGATGTTCGCCAGCGCCACCCGGTCGCCAGCGTCCTGCTGCACTGCCTCTTCCCAGCCCAGGGCCCGCTCGTACGCTTCCCAATTCAGCGGGTCTCCGGCGTATGGATGCCCGAGGAACAGGTCTGCCAGCGGGGAAAGCAGCACATATTCAAATATGGGCGTGCGGTCTGGCTGGTGGTGATTGAGGGCGGCGGTCACACGCTGGCGGGAATCCATTCAACCTATTTTAACAAAGGATAGCCTGGGCGGGTGTATAATCAGCGCGAAAATTGGTAACGGTTATTTTGCGATCATTCTGGAGGTAAAACATGGAAGCCATCATCGCGGATGAGTACATCCGTACAGAAACAACCTGGACAGTCCAGGCACGCATCGACGCCCTGCGCACAGCCAAGCTGCTGCAGACCGAAGAGAAGCAAAAGCTGATCGGGTCCATGGACCACGACGACCACGGATTGATTTTACCGCCGCCTGAGCGGCGCAAGATCGTGCAGACCACCTCGGCTTCGGGGATGCCGATCACCGACTGTCTGCTGGGCGGTTTCGAGGTCGACAGCAATCACCCCAGCGGGGGCTGGTTCGGGCCACGCATCGTGGGTGAGAATTTTGGCAGGCTCTTCCGCGTGCATCCGACCTACGTCGGATCCGGTTTCGTCACTGGCAGGCGCTTACATGACGAATTTCATGTCTTACCGCAAGCCGCACTGGAATCCGGACCTGGACATCACCAATCTGCTGCCCGATATCGAGTTTTATAAGCTGGTGGGTGGGATTGGGGCAACCCAGCATTTCTGCCAGGACGTGCAGATCGGACTGGACCTGGGCTGGGGTGGGCTGCTGGAGAAGATCCGCCATTACCGGGTGCAGAACGCTCCGCACGGCGCCGATTTTTACGCCGGGCTGGAAGCGATTGTGCTGGGGATGCAGGATTGGATCGGAAGAACTGCCGCCGAGGCGCGCCGCCTTGCCCTGGAGGAAAGCGACCCCTTCCTGCGCCAGAACTTGCTGGAGATGGCCGAGATGAACGAGCGCCTGGTCAGCGAGCCGCCGCGCACGTTCCGCGAAGCCTGCCAGTGGATCCTGTGGTACCAGATCATGGCGCGCATGTACAACGGTTCAGGTTCGTTGGGACGCCTGGATGTGCTACTGCAGCCGTATTACGAGCGCGAAAGCGCTGCCGGAACTTTGAATGATGAGGATGCCATCCTGCATTTAGCCTGCTACCTGGTGCGCGATACAGCATACATCCAGCTTGGCGGTCCGGATGCCAGCGGAAAAGACTTGACCAGCCGGGTTTCCTACCTGGTCCTGGAAGCCGGGCACCGCCTGAAGATCCCAGCGAACGTGGGCGTCTGCGTGGGTGAGAACGTCGACCCGGGGCTGCTGCGGCGCGGCGTGGAGATCATGTTTGAAGACCGCACGGCCTTCCCTAAGTTCTTGGGGGTCGAGCAGACGGCGGAAGGCTATGCTCGTACTGGGTTCCCGATCGAGCTGGGACGCGAGCGCGCCTATGCCGGCTGCCATTGGGTGGCGCTGCCGGGGCGCGAGTACTGCATCAATGACTGTATCAAGATCAACCTGGCGCGCGTCTTCGAGATTGCCTTCCAGGATATGATGGGCGATCCGACGGGATCGCCCGGGATCGAGAACCTCTGGGAGCGCTTCGAGAAACACCTGAAGCTGGCGGTGAACGCCATGTACCGCAACCTGGACTTTCACATGGAGCACATGCACGAGGTCTTTCCCGAGCTGGCGCTCGACCTGTGCTGCTATGGCACGATTGAGAAAGGGCTGGACGCCTCGCACGGCGGGGTCGAGCTGACCAACCTGGGCCTGGATGCCGCAGCGCTGGCGACAACAGCCGATTCCTTCGCAGCCCTCGAGCAGCGCGTGGAGCAGGAAGGGCGCCTGACCTGGGAACAGGTGAGGAACTGCCTGGAAACCAACTGGGCCGGGGCTGAGGGAGAGCGGGCGCGTGTGATGATGCGGAACATTCCGCGCTACGGTTCAGGCGGTTCAGCCGCCGATGGCTGGGCGGTGCGCGTCTCGCGGTCATTCTCGGATTATGTCGAGCAGACGCCCACACCGGGTGGATATAAAATCATCCCTGGCCTGTTCTCGTGGGCGAACACGATCCCGATGGGTAAGGATGTGGGCGCTACGCCCAACGGACGCTTCACCGGCGACCCGATCGCCCATGGCTCGAACCCCGACCCGGGTTTCCGCCGCGACGGCGCGCCGACGGCGATGGCGGTGGCTGTGGCCTCCGTGCAGCCAGGCTACGGCAACCCGGCGCCGATGCAGATGGAGCTCGATCCCTCGCTGGTGCGCCACGGCGACGGCGTGGCGTTGGTGTGCGAGATGATCCGCACGCATTTCCTGCTGGGCGGGACGCAGATCAATTTGAACATCATCGACAAGGAGCGCATCCTGGAGGCGCACAAGGATCCCAGCAAATTCCCGGACCTGGTGGTGCGCGTCACCGGCTTCAGCGCCTATTTTGCCAGCCTCTCGCCGCACTTCCGCCAGCTCGTGGTGGACCGGATCTTAGCCGAGGGGTAGCGTTCAAAAACGAGGAGGGGCTGCGCACTGAAGCCGTGATCGCCTTTTCGTCCGGTCCTCGAATTGGGTTGGTGCATGCCGATGGCAGCGGAGAGGCGCTGGCTGGAATTTGACGTTCCCGGGCAGGTCAGGTGGTCGCTCGGGCCCTCCTTCGAGGCTGGGCAGCGGCTCATTCTAACCAGCTACGAGGATGTGACGGTCGCCAACGTCGTCAGCGGCAACGTGACGGTGCACAATTGGATCTACGACCTGGCGACCGGCGAGCTTGAGGAAATCCTGGCGCAGGAACGCCTGGCGCCTTTTCAATACTGTTCTGCGATACTGCCGTCGGGCAGGATCGCCGTTAATGCCATGCCCGATGGCGAGGAGCGCATTTTCACCGCAGACCTGGACGGCAGGAACGCCCAAGCTCTGACCGCGGCCGGCGAGGGCTTCTGCTATGGCGTCCGCCTGAGCCCGGACGGCGAACGCCTGGCCTTTCACGTGACCGGGGGCAAGTTCGAGAAGGATGCCTGCCAGGGGAGGTTCAGACCGGGACCGTACTGCATCAACACCCTGCGCACCGACGGCACGCAGCGGGTCCTGGTCGCCGGGCAGCCCGAGCACCTGTATTTCGGACCGGACTGGTCGCCGGATGGCGAATGGCTGGTTTTCCTCGACTGCCACTGCGACCAGGATCCCGCTCATTTTTGGGCTGACCTGTGCATTGGGCGGGCCGACGGCTCCGGGCAGCGGGTGGTGACCGCGGGTCAGAGCCACTGGTTCGGTACGGCCTTCGGAACCCGCGAGCGCCGCGGGGGCGGCTCGAACCTGGCGCGCTGGACGCCGGATGGGAAATATGTAACCTATACGCGGGTCGCGCCGGGATCGCATCCCGACTGCGAGTACCACCCGGAGCTGCCCGACCACTGCGAGAACGTGTACAGGCCGGAGCTGGCGCGCGGAGGTTCGCAAATCTGTCTGCTGGATCCGTTTTCGGGGGAGGTGATTGAAGTTACAGCGTTTTGAAGAGCACCGCTGGGACTTCCGCCCGGCGTGCTCCCCGGATGGCAGGCACATCCTGTTCACCCGGGCTAGGCTGGGGCAGCCCAGTGAGTTGTGGGTGAGTGAGATGGATGGAAAAAACCAGCGTCTGCTATCGCGAGGCTGGGATGGGTATGGAGCGGATTTTGGAAGGTGGATTTCGTAAGTTGGATCCGACTATCATCCCAATAATGGGTGGCGCCATTTCAAACCACTGAAGCGGCTGTAATCGCGGTCGGTTGTGATCCACTCGCAACCCGATTCGATGGCTAGAGCCGCGAAGTAAGCGTCTGGCACCAGGTTCCCTTTCACCCCGGATGTCTCACACAGCTTCCGGAAAATTTTCCAATGGTTGGGTCCGGGTGATACCAATACAGCGTTCATCTGGCTGCGAATCACTTCGCAGAATGCCAACGCCGAGTCCAGGTCGCTCGCAGGGGCGAACACGCGTGGATGGGTGACTATTCTTAGAAAACCACTCAGCACTAACTCTGAATACCCGTAGACCTGGTCGCTGTTGATCATATCCTCCAGCCATTTGTGCATTCCGGCATGGCCTGGAGCGTCTGTGCGGTGGGCATACACCAGCACATTGACGTCAGTCAGGATCAACGGTGGTCTCCATTAAATCCAGTAAACTTGCCGAATCATCCAGATCAACACCTGGTTGCAAGCCTGTGCCGTCGAAAGTGACCAGCCTGGCAGGCTTTTGCTGGTGGTTTTTTTTCTGGCGCGCTAGGGATTCGCGCAGCGCTTCCTCGATAACCGCGGTCAGGCTCTTCCCGGTTGTAACAGCATGGTGCTTGGCTTGTTTGAGTAATTCCTCATCAATTCGGATGGTGGTTCGCATGCATCAAATCATATATTACTGGCATCAATATGTCAAGGAAAGGTATCAATTACCGGTCATTTTTTCCTTAATTGCTTTAGTCCCAACCAACCCAGCAGGAAGGCGACCCCGGCGGTAACGCCGAACATGGGCTGGATGCCGATGGCCTCCGCCAGCATGCCGCTCAGCCAGGGACCGGCGAACATGCCAATGGCATAGACTGCCTGGTGCAGCCCCATGGCTGTGGAACGCTGGGCGTCGTCGACGTGCTCGATGCTCATCCCCATCAGAACCGGGTAGCTCAGCCCGCCCGATAGCCCAATCAGGAACTGTGCCAGGAAGACCAGGCCCAGGGAGGGTGCCAGGGCAGCGGCAGCCAGTCCCAGGCTGCTGGTGACCAGGCCGAAAAGGACCAGCTTCTGCGAGGAAAAGCGCCGGGATGCCCAGGTGGCCGAGAGGTTGCCCAGGGCGAAGAAGCCGACGGTCATCGATACCATCAGGCTCTGCTGGAGGTTGTTGGCACCCAGCTCCTTTGCCAGGATGGGCAGGAAGCCAAAGGAGGACGCATAGCTGACGTACTGAAAGACTGTGCTGATCAGCGCCGGTACAAGCACGTCGTGGCGCGTCACCAGGCGCCCGGTAACATCCAGCGAGGGAGGTTTGCGCGGCCGCGGGGTCTCATGGCTGAAGGCATAGATCGCCAGCGCAGCCAGCGCCAACCCGGCTGCGATGAAATAGGAGAGAGGATAGCCGCCCAGCTCGTTCAAAACGCCGGTCAGGCTGACCGCAATAAAGCGCGCCAGCGACCCAAAGAGGGTCAGGATCGAGGCGGCGCGCACGGCTTCCTTGGGTGGGAAGAGCGCACTGAAGACGACGACCATCAGCACCCAGGTAGAGGCGGCCACGCCGGTGATGGAGCGCCCAATGAGCATACCCGTTACGCTATCTGCATTGCCCATGATCCAGGCGCCCAGCCCGAGAAGCAACAGTCCGGCCATGATGAAGGGCTTGCGCCGCCCCAGCCAGTCGGAGACTATGCCCAGCGGCAGCCGTAAAAGTGCCTGCCAAAGGCCATACATCGAGACGACCACGCCGATGATCTCGAGGTCGCTGGTCTTGGTCTGGACGTAAACGGGTAAGGTGGGCACGTACAGGTACAGGGCTGCCCAGTATAAAAACACCACCGTGCTGAATAGAAGGAGCTGCATGCGCTGGCGCTTGGGAGAGGTTGTTGGTTCTGTCAAGGAGGATTCCTGGGGGTCTGGGAAATTATGTTATTATACTCTTCAAAAAGTCACCGTTCTTATACGCGAATCAAACCGATGGACGAATAGCTCCATTCAGTCATTTCCGGCCTGGCCCGAGGTCTTTTTGACAGCAGACAGTTCAACATCCATATCACCCACTGCCCGCAAACGGGGCCTGTGGGTTGTTAAATTCCTGTATTTTTTTATCTTTGGCTCGATGGGGGCGCTTTTTCCCTTTATCAGCATTTATTACTATAACCTTGGCCTGAGCGGTACCGAGATTGGGCTGATCAACACCATTTCGCCGCTGGTGGGGGCGTTTAGTAACGTCGTCTGGGGCATGCTGAACGATCGCTTTGGCAAGGTACGCCTGTTTCTTGGCCTGGCGAGCCTGGGCACGATCGGCACTGTGCTACTACTTTCACTGGCGCCGGATTTCGTGTGGATTTTACCGGCTGCGGCGCTGCTCAGCCTGTTCAGTAATCCCATGAACTCGCTGCTCGATAGCACAACACTGCGCCTGTTAGGCGATCGGGCGAACGACTACGGGCGCTACCGGCTATGGGGATCCTGCGGATTTATCTTCACCACCACCGTGACCGGTTTTCTCCTGGAAGCGCGCGGCATGGGCTGGATGTTCTGGATGTACGCCGGTTGCATTATCCTGTTCTTTTTCATGAATTTTGGACTACCTGCCCAACCCCCACCGCGTTTGGGCGTGTCGATCTGGCGTGGCATGGGCACCATGGTACGCCGGCCTGCCTGGCTGGTCTTTGCCATCAGCCTGTTCCTGACCTGGTGCGGCGTTTATGGGGGCATGATCTTCATTGGGGTCATGGTCCAGCAATTGGGCGGCGGTACCCAGCTCGTGGGCCTGGCGGCGATGACGGCCGCTTTGGCCGAAATCCCGGTGATGCTCAAAGGACCCCAATTACTGAAACAATTCGAGGCGAGACAGCTCGTGGGTTTTGCCATGCTGGCTTACGTCTTGCGGGAAGCCCTCTATGCGGTGATGCAGGCAGCCTGGTGGGTGGTGCCGATCAACCTGATGCACCTGGTCACCTACGGGCCGCTGTGGATCGGCAGCGTGGCTTACGCCAACGAGCTGGCCCCGGCAGAGTTAAAATCGACCTCGCAGGGCATGCTCTTCATGATCATGAACCTGGCGACCGTGCTGGGGGCTTTTATCAGCGGGCGCCTGTTTGACCTGATCGGGGCACGCGGCCTGTATGCGGTACTGGCGGGGATCTGCCTGGCTGCTTTCTTGATCTTTGTGATTGGGCAGCGATTATTGAGGAGAAACGGGGCCCCAGCCACTGCATGAAGGTGACCATCCGGCAGGCGCGTGAGCATAACTTGAAAGGCGTCGACGCCGAATTTGGCGACGGCCTGACGGTGGTCACCGGCGTTTCTGGCTCGGGGAAGACCTCCCTGGTTTTTGACACCCTCTACCACGAATCGCGCCGGCGCTTCCTGGATATTTTTAACCTGGGGACGTCAGGCCAGCGCCTGGCTCCAGCCCAGGTGGAATCGATCACAGGCCTGGGACCGGCGGTGGCGGTCGGGCAGAATTTGCTCAACCGCAACCCGGCTTCGATCCTGGCTACTGCCAGCGGTCTGCACCCGTTCTTGCGCTTGCTGTATGCCAATTACGGGGAACGGAGCTGCCCCGGCTGCGGGCAGGCGCTGGTCGTTTATAGCAGCGATACCCTGATCGAAATCCTGAAGTCGCGGGCGCGCAGCCAGTCCACCCTGGCGATTTACGCGCCGCTGGTGCGCCGGGCACGCGGCAGCCACCGCAAGTTATTAGAGCTCCTGGCGGAGCAGATCGGCTCGTCGAACCTGGTCATTGATGGCGTTCCAGGTCTTTGGGGACCGCTCGATCCAGGCCGCGAACACGATATCCTGGTCAGACTTGGGCTGTTTACGGGCGAGCCAGCTTCCCAAAGTTTGCGCGAAATCCTGAAGACGGCGGTTGGCCTGGGTGTTCAGGCGGTGGTGGTTGCTGGACTAAAACCAGATCAATCATTTCACGAGCAAGTCTTCCCCATGGCGCCGGTCTGTCAGGCTTGCGGCAGGTGGTTTGGCGACTTGCGGTCGAACTCATTTCCTGGCGCCCTGCCCGTATTGCAAGGGGGATGGTGAACAGGCAGCGGGCGTTGCCTGTTCAGAATGCCTGGGCACAGGGATGCATCCCGAGGCGGTTTCGGTGCGCTGGAACGGCCTGCGCCTGCCTGAGCTGCTGGCGCTTTCGGTGAACCAGGCCGGCCGGTTGCTGCGCGAGCAGGAGCTGCCAGCAACTGCCAGCCGGTTGCTGACCGAAATCCAGCGTCGCCTGGAAGCTTTAGAAGAAGTCGGGTTGGGGTATCTCTCCCTGGACCGCTCCTCTCCGACCCTTTCACGCGGCGAGGCGCAGCGGGTGCGCCTGGCAGTGGCGCTGACCAGCCGCCTGGAAGATATGCTGCACGTGCTGGACGAGCCCACGGTTGGCCAGCACCCGGCGGACGTAAGCCGCCTGCTGCCGGTCTTTAGAAAACTCGCAGGCCCGGTAGTGTATGTGGAACACGACCGCCTGGCAGCCGCCTTTGCCGACCGGGCAATTGACCTGGGACCGGGTGCCGGCCAGGCTGGTGGTGAGGTGATCTTCAATGGAACTCCACAGGAGCTGTGGCAGGCGGATACGCCCAGCGGTCGCTGGTTCAGTGGTCGCCAGCGACAGAAATCATTTACGAAAAAACCTGACCCCGCGGATGAGTACATCCGGGCGGCTGAGCACATCCGTAGCGAGTTCCTGGTCGTGCGCGGCGCCAGCCTGCGTAACCTGCAGGGATTCGACGTTTCTGTACCGGTTGAGCGCCTGACCGTGATTACGGGTGTATCGGGCTCGGGGAAAAGCACGCTGGTGGAGGACGTGCTGGTGGCCTCGCTGAACGCAGGTACACCCATGGGCTGCAGCCGCCTGGAGGGACCGCTGCTCAAGCCCGTGTTTGTTGACCAGAGCCCAATTGGCATCAACCCACGCTCCAACCCGGCGACTTACACAGGATTGGCGGACATTATCCGCGACCTGTTCGCCGCGCGTACCGGTCTCTCACCCTCGCATTTTTCCTTCAATCGGGATACCGGCGCCTGCCCAACCTGCAAGGGTATGGGCGCTATTGAAGTGCATATGCGTTACCTGCCTTCCGCATGGATCCCGTGTGAAGATTGCCAGGGAGACCGCTTCACGGATGAAGTCCTGGCAGCGGAGGGGTTGTTTGGCGACCGGCGCTTGAACATTGCCCAGTTTTTGAGTTTGAGCGTGGCAGAGGCTGCCCCGTTGATTTTAAAAAATTCTCTCCAGCTACCTGATCGTAGCCTGAAGTCGGCGCACAGCATCTTGCAAGCGCTGCTGGACGTGGGTCTTGGTTACCTGTCATTGGGCCAGCCCTCGCCGAGCCTTTCGGGCGGGGAGGCCCAGCGCGTCAAGCTGGCGCGCAGCCTGGGCAAGCGCTCGTTGGCAGGCCAGCTCTTGATCCTGGACGAGCCTTCGACAGGATTGCACCCGCAGGACGTTGCCGGGCTGCTGGTGGTGCTGCAGCGCCTGGCGCACAGCGGCGCCACGCTGGTGGTGGTCGAGCACAACACGGACATCATCCGGGCTGCGGATTGGATCATTGACCTGGGACCTGGCGCTGGACCTGAAGGGGGGCGCCTGCTCTTTGCCGGGAAGCCGGAAGGTTTATGGAGTGTGAGCGAGTCTCAGACGGCACAGGCATTGCTTGCCGAGGACCGGCTTAAGCCGGGACAATTCATCTCAGGCGATGACAATCTTTGCAGCCGTCACCAGAGTAAGGATAAAGACTTCATTGAAGTATGTGGAGCAAGCGCCCACAACTTGCAAAACGTCACGGTGCGCTTTCCAAAGGCTGCGCTGACCGTGGTCACGGGCGTGTCCGGTTCGGGGAAGTCCAGCCTGGTCAGCGACGTCCTGGAGAGCGAAGCCCGGCGGCGTTTCCTGGAAAGTCTGTCGATGTACGAGCGCCAGAGCACGTGCGAAGGACCGGAAGCACCGGTAGAAGCGGTGAGTGGCCTGGGGGTGGCGGTGACGATCGGCACGGAACGGTCTATGTTCCAGAGGCGCGCCACGGTCGGTACGGCTACCGAGCTGGCGCACCACCTGGCGGTGCTGCTGGCAGATCTGGGACAGCGGCCTTGCCTGGAGTGCGGGGCTGAGATGGTGCGCGGGATGCACTGGACCTGCCCCAATTGTGGGAGTACGGCACCGCTGGCTGAGCCGCGCCATTTCAACCCGGCGGTCTATGCGGCAGCCTGTTTGAAATGTAACGGCGTCGGGACGCTCCAACATCCCATCCCAGAAAAATTAATCATCCATCCTGAGAAGCCCCTGTGTGCAGGAGCGATGTATTCGCCCGGCTTTTTCCCGCAGGGCTACCTGGGAAAGCCATTCAACGGCGGATATGACATCGTGCAAGCACTGGCAGCCAGATATCTCTTCGATCCTTTCAAGACATCCTGGAATGAGATGTCCCCGGAAGCGCGCCAGGCTTTCCTTTTTGGCGATCCCGAACCGCTCAACGTGCACTATGTCAGCCGCACCGGCAGGGAACGCTGGGTCGAGCAGCACTTCGGGGGCTTTTTTAGCTGGGTGGGCGATTGGGACGTAGGCGGTACCTACCACGAAGCGCGCCCTTGCCCGGATTGCCAGGGCTGCGGGCTGCGACCGGAGTTTGCGTCTGTCAGGCTGGCGGGTGAAAACTGGAAATCGCTGAGTGAGATGACGCTGGTCAGCCTCGAGCTTGTGCTGCGGGAGGTAGGGCTTTCAGCCTCCCCGGAGCAGCTTCAACGTAGCCCACATTTCACCGCCAACAGCCTGATGACGGCTCAAAAGCGGACGCATTTCCTGATCCGCACCGGGTTGGGTTACCTGGACCTGCGCCGGCAGACGGCAAGCCTGTCAGCCGGGGAAGCCCAGCGCGTGCGCCTGGCGGGATTACTCGGCAGCGAGATGACATCGTTGACTGTGTTGCTGGACGAGCCGACGCGCGGGCTGCACCCAGGCGAAGTCCGGGCGCTGGTAGAAGCTCTGCAGGAACTGAGCCGGGCCGGTAACACGGTGATCCTGGTCGAACACGACCTGGATGTAATGCGCGCTGCAGATCATGTGATTGATATGGGACCGGGCGCGGGCATCGCGGGTGGGAAAGTGGTTGCCCAGGGAACGCCACAGGAGGTAGCCTGCAGCGATTCGTTGACCGGCAGGTGGCTGAGAGGAGAGGCATCGATAACGGCTGGTACCAACGCAGAGCGTTTTAAGAGCGGTGACTACGCGGAGCGTTACGGACGAAGTCCGCGTCACCAGGAGCATATCACTCGCTGGCTGGAAATCCACGGGGCGCGCGCCAACAACCTGCGCGGGGAGCTGATCCGCTTCCCCCTGCAGAAACTGGTCGGCATCTGCGGGGTCTCGGGCTCCGGCAAGAGCACGCTGGTGATCGACACGCTCGGACGGGCGCTGGCGCCGAAAAAGCAGACAACATCGGTGGCGTATGAGCCGGTCCAGCCGGGCGAACATGACCGGATTGTGGGCGCCCCGGGAAGGGTGATCCTGGTTGACCAGGCGCGCCGGGGTGTGCACAGCCCGGCCGATTTCCTGGACTTGAGTACCCCACTCCAGCGTATTTATGCCGAGAGCGAGCCGGCCGCCGCCCTGGGTTTGGACGAGTCGGCTTTCAACCGGCGCTGTAGCGCTTGCGGCGGCAGCGGTGTTTTGAAGACTGAAATGGGTTTCTTGCCGGATATCTTCTCCTCGTGCGATTTGTGCGCCGGTACGGGCTTCCGTGCGGAAGCCTGGGACGTCGCTGTCAACGGGGTGACGATGCCGGAGCTGTTTACAAAGACGATCGAGGAGGTTGCTGGTTTGTTCGGCGGGGATGGGCGGATGGGTACATTCGGGCGGATGAGTACACCCGAACAGCTGAGCAGGCCTTTACAAATGGCGTGCCAGGTTGGTCTGGGTTACCTGGCGCTGCGCCAACCCGGGCATGCACTGTCGGGCGGAGAGGTGCAGCGCTTGAAGATTGCTAAAGAGCTCTGTAAGAAGGCACGGGATGGACATCCCGAAGCGGAGACGCTGTATATCCTGGATGAACCGACCGTCGGTCAGCATGCAGAAGATGTGATGCGCCTGGTTGGCGTCCTGCACGGACTGGTACAGGCAGGTCATTCGGTGCTGGTGGTCGAACACAACCCGCTGCTGCTGGCAGGCTGCGACTGGCTGGTAGAGCTGGGACCAGGTGGTGGCCCGGAAGGTGGCTGGCTGGTCGCCCAGGGGACGCCGTGGACTGTAGCGCAGGCGAACACGCCTACCGCTCCTTATTTGCGAGAGGTTCTGGAGGCGCGAGGATGAAGTCTCTCCCAGATCAACTTACAGCAGCCGCAGACCCTGAAACTGTCCTGACCTTACTTCTGGCAGACTCTTCGCCCTGCCTGCGCTACCGGGTGCTCAGCGAGTTGATCGATTGCCCGCCTGAGGATCCCGAGCTGCTTGAGCTGGCTGAGCTGCGTGTAAGTGACCCGTTTCTGAAAGGCTTGCTGGCTCTTCAAGAGGCGGATGGTTCCTGGCATACCGGAGTTTTGGGCGATCCGTTGGGAGGAGGGCGCTTGCAGGCCACGGGATTAGCGCTGGCCCGCCTGGCATTCCTGGGTCTCGATCGTAGCCACCCGGCTGTGCAGGGCGGCGCCCGGTTCTTGTTTGACCAGCAGCAGGCAGATGGATCCTGGCCGTTGCTGCAAGAAGGCGTTGGCGATGGTGTGTCCGAGGGCAAGGCAAACGGGGACGAAGGTTATGCGATGATGCCGCTGCAGACTGCCCATCCTCTGCGCGGCCTGGCGGCCTGTGGGTATGCGACCGACCCGCGCTGCGAACGCGCATACGATTGGTTGCTGGCTCAACGCCTGCCGGATGGTGCCTGGCCGACCGGGATTGCAAAAAGCGGTGTGTACGGTTATGTAGCCGGTTACCGCCGCCTGGCGCATTCGCGTTGGGGCTGTCGTTCAAACACAACCGGCGTCCTGGTCTGCCTGTCGCTGCATCCTAAACGCCGTCATAGCCTGGAAGCGCAGCGAGGCCTGGATTTGCTCCTGGGCAGGGAGACGCGCGAGCGCCAGGCCTTGGGTTTTGAAACGGCACGCCTGGTCGGAGCAGAACCGGCGCGTGGCTTTATCACCTTTTATGCACGCTTTGACCTGGCATTGATCTTGAACCTGTGCTGGCAGATCGGAGCCAGGAGTGAGGATGAGCGCGTCGATGAGATTGTTAAATTCGTAACTGCGGCTCAAAATACTTACGGATTGTGGGAATATCCATCACGTCCCCAGGCGGCGCGCTGGGTCACTTTCGACCTGCTGCGCAGCTTGATAGGATTAGAAGATAACAACCTGTTAAACACTGCGTGGCTCAACCTGGAGCCGCGCACGCCCTTCCAGCCGTATCCGAAAAAAGATAAACGTTATTAAACTTGGAGGTTAACAAGCATGTTTGAATTCAAGCCCGATTTTGAACGGACCAGGGAGCGCATCGCTGCATTCTGGCATAGGGAGCTCATCGATCGCCCCGTGGTGCAGTTCATCGTAGAAAAGCCAATCGACCAACGGGTCGCGCTCCCGGTATCCGGGCATGCGACTGCACGACAGCGTTGGATGGATGCCGGATACCAGGCCGAGCTGGCCCTGGCCACGCTGAGAAACCAGGAATTTCTTGGGGATACGCTGCCGGTAGTCTTTCCCAACCTGGGTCCCGATTTGTTTGCTGCGATGTACGGCTGCGAGCTCGAGTTTGGCGATTACGGGACGAGCTGGAGTGTCCCTAACCTGACCGATTGGAAGGATGTGGATCGTATCCGCTTTGATTGGGAGAGCCCTTACCTGAAAAAGCTGCACGAAATGACCGACGCCCTCCTGGAGGCCGGCAAGGATAAGTTCATCGTTGGGATGACCGACTGGCACCCGGGCGGCGACTGCGTGGCGGCGTTCCGCGATCCGCAGAACCTGGCAGCGGACATGATCGAGCACCTGGACGAAGTCAAGGCGCTGCTGGAGCGCATAGAGAATGATTATATCCAGGCGTACGATGTGTTTTATAACAAGCTGCGGGCGGCCGGCCAGCCGATCACTTCGTGGTTGACCCTGATGCACGATGGGAAATATTACATCCCTTCCAACGATTTTTCGATCATGATCAGCAAGCGCATGTTTGATGAAGTGTTCCTGCCCGGCATCCGGCGGGAGTGCCAGTTCCTGGAGCGCTCGATCTACCACCTGGACGGTCCCGGGGCGATCCGTCACCTGGACTCTTTACTCTCAATTCCCGAGCTGAACGCCATCCAATTTGTACCGGGGAGCGGTAATGAAGGTTACGAGCGCTGGATCGGCCTCTACCAGAAAATCCAGAAAGCCGGCAAAGGCATCGAAGTCATCTGCGACATTAGTGAGATTGAGCGTGTGACGGAGACACTCGACCCGCACGGCTTGTATTTGAATGTCAGTGGCGTGCCCGACCGGGAGGCAGGGGAGAGGCTGGTGAGGAGGCTGGAGAAATGGGCTGCCGATAGAGCTGTCAGCGGATTTTATGATGCTTACTAACCTCGAACCCACCTGGCCCATCTTGAAATTTTACGACACCGAGCACTTATCCAAAATTGCCCTGCCGTTAGGCGGAATTGGCACCGGAACGGTGTCGCTTGGCGGCCGCGGCGACCTGCGCGACTGGGAGCTGATGAACCGCCCGGCGATGGGTTTCATCCCCTCCAGCCCAACCAGCCGTGCGCAGCCGGCGTTTGTTCTGTATGTGCGCACCCCAACCGGCAAACCCATGGCGCGCCTTCTGGAAGGTCCTCTCGAACCCCACGAATACGAAGGCGACATGGGCAGCCCGGCTGCCAACCATGGGCTGCCGCGCTTCCGAAAGGCGCGCTTTGGGGCGGCTTACCCGCTGGGACAGGTCTTCTTGAGCGATCCTGGTCTGCCTGTATCGGTGACGCTGCAGGCCTTCAACCCGCTGGTGCCGGCAGACGCCGATGCCAGCGGCATCCCGCTGGCAGTCCTGCGTTACGTGCTGACCAACCGCACCAGCCAGGAGCTCTCGGCTGCCTTGTGCGGGTCGCTGCCGAACTACATCGGCATGGACGGTTCGCAGGTGCAGCGCGGCTGGGGCGGTCACTGGGCGCTGGCCGGCGCACGCCAGAACCGCAACGAATACCGCCAGGGACAGGCTGTAAACGGGGTCTTCCTGTACAGTGAAGGGGTCTGCGAGCATTCCCAGGCCTGGGGCAATATGGCGTTGAGCACGTTGAAAACCTCCGGGCAGGTTACCTACCGCACGAGCTGGGCGACGCCTTCGGGGAAGTGGGGCGACAACCTGCTGCATTTTTGGGACGATTTCAGCGAGGACGGCGCCCTGGTCGACCTGGGGCTGCCCGAGGGCGACATGCCGGTGGCCTCGTTGGCAGTAAAGTTGAACCTGCCCCCGCTTGCCAGCCGGGCGGTCACCTTCCTGCTGACCTGGCATTTTCCAAACCGCTGCACCTGGACGCCGGAAAAAGATGAATCCTGCGAATGCCGTGAGGGATCTGAAGACAGCAAGTGTACTGACAATTGCTGTTGCGGGAAAAATAATATCGGCAATTACTACACAACCCAGTACGTCGACGCCTGGGATGTCGCAGAAAAGACGGTGCCGTGCCTGGCGGAGCTGGAAAGCCAGACGCTGAACTTCGTACGCAACGTCTGCGAGAGCGACCTGCCAGAAGCCGTGCGTGAAGCCGCCCTCTTCAACCTGACCGGCTTGCGCAGCCAGACCAGCTTCCGCACCCGCGACGGGCGTTTCTACGGCTGGGAGGGCTGCTGCGACCACGAAGGCTGCTGCCACGGCTCATGCACGCATGTCTGGAACTACGAGCAGGCGACGGCCTTCCTGTTTGGCGACCTGGCGCGCTCGATGCGCGAGGTTGAGTTCGCCCACAGCACCCAACCCGACGGCCTGATGGCTTTTCGCACCAGCCTGCCGCTGGAACGGGCAGGGTCGTGGCTATTTGCGGCTGCCGACGGGCAGATGGGCACGATCATGAAGATGTACCGCGAGTGGCAGCTCTCCGGAGACGATGAGTTTTTACGCAGGCTGTGGCCGGGGGTCAAAAAGGCGCTGGAATTTGCCTGGCGGCCCGGCGGTTGGGACGGCGACCAGGATGGGGTCATGGAGGGCTGCCAGCACAACACGATGGACGTGGAGTACTACGGTCCGAACCCGCAGATGGAAGGCTGGTACCTGGGGGCGCTGCGGGCTGCCGAGGAGATGGCGCGCTACCTGGGAGAGGTTGAGTTTGCTAATTTCTGCTATTCACTCTACCAGCGCGGGCGGGAGTGGACCGATGCCAACCTCTTCAACGGTGAATATTACGAGCATAAGGTTGTTCCAGCTACTGGTGGAGTGGCAAATGGACTGCGCCTGGATATGGGGGCCCAGGACCTGGTCGATCCGGCTTACCAGTTGGGACCTGGCTGTCTGGTCGACCAGCTTGTTGGGCAGTACATGGCGCACATCTGCGGGCTGGGGTACCTGCTGGATCCGGATCATATCCAGGAAACGCTGAAAAGCATCTACCATTACAACCATAAAGAGAACTTTAGCGACCATTTCAACTGCATGCGCTCGTTTGTACTGGGAGACGAGGCGGGGCTGCTGATGGCGAGTTACCCGAAGGGCAGGCCTGAAGTCCCCTTCCCGTATTTTACTGAAGTCATGACGGGTTTTGAGTACTCGGCTGCAGTGGGGATGATTTATGAAGGCCAGGTTGATGCCGGTGTGAAGTGTATCGAAGACATCCGCCTCCGCTACGATGGGCGTAAGCGCAGCCCGTTCGACGAGGCGGAGTGCGGGCACCACTACGCCCGGGCAATGGCAAGCTGGGCAGCCCTGCTGGCGTTGACCGGGTTCCAGTATTCGGCTGTGGAGCGCACGATGACGTTTGCGGCTCGCGAAGGCCGCTTCTTCTGGTCGACCGGCTATGCCTGGGGCAGCGCAGTTCTGCAGCATGCGCCCTCGGGCTGGCAAGCCGAGATCAACGTCTGCGGCGGAGAACTGCTGCTCGAGCACCTGCACCTGCAAGGACAAGGTGAGGTAAACTGTGTGCTCAGGAGAGAACGATGCCCGTAAAAAACCCACCCAACGTGATCGTCTTTTTCACCGACCAGCAGCGCTGGGACACCACGGGTATTCACGGCAATCCTCTGGGATTGACGCCGAACTTCGACCGCATGGCCCAGGAGGGTACGCATCTCTATAACACCTTCACCTGCCAGCCGGTGTGTGCGCCGGCGCGCGGCAGCCTGCAGACCGGGATGTACGCCACCCGGCATGGCGTCTGGCGCAACGGGCTGACCCTGAACCCCGAGCTGCCGACGTTGGCGAAGTGCTTTCGTGAGGCGGGTTATCAGACCGGGTACATTGGGAAGTGGCACCTGGTGGATGAAGACGCTGGCCCGGTGCCCGAGAGGCTGCGCGGCGGGTACGAGTACTGGCTGGCCTCGAACGTCCTGGAATTTACCTCTACTCCTTACAACACGATTGTGTACGACGGTGCCAACCGGCCGGTGCGTCTGCCGGGATACCGGGTGGACGCCCTGACCGATGCTGCCATTCGCTACATCGACAGCCACCAGGCTAATCCATTCTTCCTGTTCCTGTCGTTCCTGGAACCACACCACCAGAACCAGGTGGACGAGTACGTGGCGCCCGACGGCTACCGCGAGCGCTACGCCGGCGCCTGGATGCCGCCCGACCTGGCGGCGCTTGGCGGCTCGACCCATCAGCACCTCCCGGGTTATTACGGCATGGTTAGGCGCCTGGACGAAGCCCTGGGACGCCTGCGGGATGCCCTGAAGAGCCTGAAACTCCTGGAGAACACGATCCTTCTCTTCACCTCCGACCATGGCTCGCATTTCAAGACCCGCAACGACGAGTACAAGCGCTCGGGGCACGAAGCCTCGATCCGCGTCCCGGCAGCGCTGAGCGGGCCGGGGTTCGGCGGTGGAGGGCGGGTGCAGAAGCTGGTCAGCCTGGTGGATCTCCCGCCGACGCTGCTGGAGGCGGCCAGGCTGCCCATCCCGCAGGGGATGCAGGGACGCTCGCTGCTGCCGCTCCTGCGCCGCGAGCCTGTGGAATGGCCGGAGGAAGTATTTGTCCAGGTTTCCGAGTCGCAGGTGGGCAGGGCGGTGCGTACCCGGCGCTGGAAGTACGGCGTGGTGGCGCCGGAAGAACACGGCGTAACGCCGGAAAAACGCGGCTGGCTGGACATGGACTCGGACACTTACACGGAAGATTACCTGTACGATTTGCAGAACGATCCCTACGAGCTGGTCAATCTGATCGGCCTGTATTCGCACCAGCAGGTGGCGGAGGTGATGCGAGAACGCCTGCTGCGCCGCATGCAGGAAGCCGGTGAAGCCGCCCCGCAGATCATCGAGGCCGAAATGCACGGTTTTGGACAGCGATATATTCCCGAAGAGGAGGCTTTTCTATGATGACCGGACGAGAGCGCGTCAGGGCTGCGCTGACTTTCAACCATCCCGATCGCGTGCCGCGCGATTTATGGTACCTGCCGTACGTGGGGAAATTCCGCCGGGCTGAGCTGGATGCCCTGCTGGTGGAGTTCCCGACCGATATCCAGGGCGTGGGTCCGATCTACCCCCCGGACATTTCCCGCCCGGAAGGTTTCCAGCCGGCCGGCAGGTACCTCGACGAGTGGGGCTCGGTGTGGCATGTTTACGAGCCCGGGGTCGTCGGGGAGGTCAAAGAGCCGGCGCTGGCAGACTGGTCCGCATTGGCGCATTTTCGCCCACCCTACGACCTGATCCGGCGGCGGGATATGTCGACGATCGATGCCCAGTGCAACCAGACCGAGAAATTCGTGCTTTCAGAGTGCACGGTGCGCATCTTCGAGCGCCTGCAGTTCCTGCGCGGCAGCGAGAACCTGTTCATGGACATTGCCTGGGGCAGCCGCGAATTCCTGCAGCTCATGGACATGGTGCACGAGTACTTCCTGGAGGACCTGAGCGCCTGGCTGAAGACGGACGTGGACGGGATCATGATGATGGACGACTGGGGCGCAAATAATGCTTTGCTGATCCATCCCCGCACCTGGCGAGAGTTGTTCAAGCCGAAATACAAGGAGTACTGCGACCTGGTACATTCTGCGGGGAAGTTCGCCTTCTTTCACACGGACGGCAACACCGAATCGATTTACGGCGACCTGATCGAGGTTGGATATAATGCGATCAACTCGCAGCTTTTTACGATGGACATCGAGGACCTGGCGAGTAAATACAAGGGCAAGGTCACGTTCTGGGGGGAGATCGATCGCCAGCACCTGCTGCCCTTTGGCACGTCGGATGAGGTGCGGGCGGCGGTGAAGCGCGTGCGCAGCCTGCTCGACGACGGCTCGGGAGGCGTGATCGCCGAGTGCGAGTGGGGCAAGTTCGATCCCGCCGAGAACATCCGGGCGGTGTACGAGGCGTGGCTGTAATCGTTGTGTTATATAATTTATCTAGCTTGTTCATCATAGAGGTGTGAAATGAAATTCATCGAAACATCCGTCATCCAGGAACCCATCCAGATCACGGTCTTCCACGTGAAAGATAACGTCAACATGGGGAATTACCGGGAGCTAATCCAGGAAGCGCAGCAAACATACCAGGCCGGGGCGCGCAACCTGATCATTGACCTGGCTGACGTGCGTATGATTTCGAGCGCCGGAATTGGAGGGATCGTCACCATCGCCAAGCTGTTCAATCCGGAGACCTCAGCGGACCCGCTCCTGGCGAACCGGCACCTGCGGGTGTGCAACTGCACGCCCATGATGTTCACGACCTTCGAGATTGCAGGCCTTGTGGAGATGCTTGGGGTGAGGAAAGATCTCCAGGAAGCGATCTCATCATTTGTAATTGCGTAGTTTCCCTTACTCCTGCTGAACGAGAAGGATTGCATCTCCTGGCTTCAACACCTGAACCTCGTCCAGCAGCTTCTCCATTTTAACTTGACCCAATAACTGCGCCAGGCGTGCCCGGTGCAGTTCATATTCTGCCCGTAAGTAAGGGTGCAAAGGTGTACCCATGCGTTGACGCTCGGCTTGGGCAACGCCAAAAAGACGCGCAGCAAGCTCAAACCGGTTTTCATCCATCATCAACATCGCCAGGCCTTCCAGGCTTTCCGGGATGTAAATATCGTATTGTGCTTTGAGCATCTGGTTTAGATTATCCAGGTATAAACGGTAGGCTTCATTGGGCTGCCCTTCGATCCTGCTGGTATGAGCCAACGCCTGGGTCAGGCGCAGGCCTCCTTCGAGATTGGTGCCGAGGGCGGATTGGTAAGATTGTGCTTCCTCAAAAAAGCGGTGGGCGCTGGCAGGATCTTTACGATGCAATGCCAAATGTCCAAGGACAAATATTAGCCAAAAAAGGGAGCCAAATCGTGCCCCCGCTACCTTATCCTGGCGCGCCCAGTGAATTCCTTCGTCCACTATGGCCTGAACCCGCTCGTAATGGTCATCCATCAACTCAATTTCTGCCAACGTCGCGAGGAAGCCCTTCTCGCCAAATTCATCACTCAAACGGATCGCCTTCCAAACCCAGGTGCGCGCCTGGGCATACTGACCTTGCATGCGGGAATAAACTGCCAGGTAATTATAGAAAATACACAGGGCGCCTCGGTTTTCAAGTTCCTCGGCAACATCCAGCATTTCCAGCAGAGACTCATAAGCCCTGGATAAATCACCTTGAATAAAAAAACTGTTGGCGGATAAATACATGGCTTGTAAAGTGACAAAGCGATCACCATGTATTAGATGTAACTCCAAACTCTGTCGGCAGTACTTTTGGCTATCGTTGACTTCGCCGCGTTCTAATGCGACCATTCCAGAATAAATTAAGGATTCTGCATAATAAGAAAAAGCAGGTTCTTGTTCAAAGATCTCCCGACTTTGATCAAGGAATTGTTCCGCCAGCCTCCAATTCCCGTGCAAAGCTTCATTTTCTCCAATCGTGAGAAGCGCAAGCCCGCTTCCTAAGCGATCGTCGTGCAGTTGGCAAATCCGATATGCACCAAGCAGGGGATCGGGGCTGGTGAGGTTACTGATCCCGGAGACAAACAGGAAGAACCGGTAGAATCCACAGGTTGTCCATGCCCACTCAAGTTTTTGGCACTGAACTGGATCGTCCTTAACTAAATCGAGCACCTGGCGAGTCAAGTTAAATCCTTCAATGTTTGCATAATGGATAATCCAATAATAATTAAACCCCCCAACCAGGCGAAGAGCAATTTCAGCCTTGTTGTTCTCCAGCGCCCAACGTATTGCGGTGCGGATGTTATCGTTTTCCTGGGTGAGACGCATCAACCAGGAGAGTTGTTTCTGTGTACGCAAATTAAATTTTGCTTGTTCGGCAAGGTCTAAAATCCACTCGCAGTGGCGGGCGGATGTCTGCTCCACTTCATTCTCCGACGCAAACAGTTGGTGAACAGCATACTGGCGGATTGTTTCCGTCATGAAGAAACGCGCCTCGCTGCCCCGATCTTCTTTGATCACCAGCGACTTATCTACTAGCTGTCCTAGAAGCGTAAGCACTTCGTACGGATCGGCTGAATCACCAGCACACACTGCTTCTGCTGCTTCCAGGCTCCAACCCCCATTGAAGACTGCCAGGCGGCGGAAGAGCTTCTTTTCTGCATCGGAAAGCAAGCTGTAGCTCCATTCGATGGCCGCGCCCAGGGTCTGGTGGCGTGGTAGAGCATCCCGGCTGCCTGCTCCGAGCAGGCGAAAAATATCCTGCATGCGTTCCACGATCTGCCCGGGTGTCATAACTTTCACACGGGCGGCAGCCAGCTCGATGGCTAAAGGGATGCCATCCAGGCGCTGGCAAATCTGTGCAACAGGCAGTGCGTTCTCCAAGGTCAGGCTGAAGCTGGCCTCGGCCAGGCTGGCACGCTCAACGAACAAGTGTACTGATTCGACTTGGGCTAACGCAGCCAGATGGGGCAAACTTTGAGGGTCGGGAATTTCAAGGGAGGGCACACGAAATACTTTTTCTGCGCTGATGTTGAGGGGTTCACGGCTGGTTGCCAGGATGTGCAAGCTGGGGCAGAGGCTTAGCAGCTCTTGTATGAACTTTGCACAGCCATCCACCAGGTGCTCGCAGTTATCCAGGATCAGCAGCAAAGATTTAACCCGGAGGGTCTGAGCCAAACGCGATAGTTGATTTCTCTCACTGGAAGCGGTGCTAATGTCTGGTACGCCACTGGATTGCAGTCCTAGAGCAGCCAGCGCCGCGTCTGGGATCAGAGATGGCTCGGATAATGAAGTTAAGTCAACGAACCAGACCCCGTCTGTGAAGGATTCAAAGGTGTTCAAACCAACTTGAATAACCAGGCGCGTCTTCCCTGCGCCGCCCGCGCCGACCAGTGTCACCAGGCGATACGTGTTCAGTAACTGGCTGACTTCATCGATCTCCCTTTGGCGGCCGATGAAGCTGGAAAGTTGCACTGGCAGGTTGTGGAGGACGCGTGTCAGGGAATTGAGCGGCGGAAATTCCTGCATCAGACCCGGTGCCGCCGCCTGATACAGGTGCTCAGGGCGGAGCAGGCCTTTCAGGTAGTGATTGCCCAGATCTACTAAGCGGGTTTGGGCGGGCAGATCGCCCTGCAGCAATTCGGCGCAGGCTGCGGAGAGCACAACCTGCCCACCGTGAGCAGCGGACATGATCCGCGCAACGCGGTTCTTGGTGTGCGAGACGGTGTACTCGTCGCCTCCAGGATCAAGCTCTGCTTCGCCGGTGTGTATTCCCATGCGCACCTTGAGCTCCCCGAGCTCATTCCAGGGAGTAGAATGCAAGAGGCGCTGCCCTTCAATCGCGGCTTTCAACGCCTGGGGAGCAGTGACAAAGGCAGCCTGGAAGGAGTCGCCGACAGTCTTGAAGACGCTGCCACCGTTGGCATGGATCGCCTGGCGCAAGACAGTGTTATGAATTTGTAAGGCCTCGGCCATTGGCATGGGATGGCTCTCCCATAATGGGGTAGAACCCTGAATATCTGTAAACAGGAAAGTCACCGTGCCTGTGGGGAGTCGATTCCGCGTCATGTATGATTTTGATTATACTTGTGAATAGGACCATAATTTCCAATCCCATTTGATACAATATCGATCAAATCATGACCTCCCCAGGAGAACCCAATATGACCATCACCCCAATCCGCCCCAGGTGGGCGGGTACAATGACCGAGCGCGAGCGCTTCAACGCCCAGATGCACTACAAGCCTTTCGACCGCACGTTCAACATGGAATTCGGCTACTGGGAAGAAAACTTTCACGAGTGGCCGCTTTTTTACGAGAACGGGATCACGACCAACGAAGAGGCCGATATCTTCTTCAACTTCGACCGGCAGTACTCCACCGGCGGGAACGTCTGGATCCACCCGGGTTTTGGCAACACCGTGGTTGGGGAGACTGCCACCACCAACATCCTGATCAACGACGACGGCCTGCTGGCGGAGGTGCCCAAGGACGGTCACGATACGATCCCGCATTACATCAAGGCGACGGTGCGCACGCCGGACGATTGGAAGAAGGTCAAGGCCGAGCGCTTCCGTCTGGACGACCCGGAGCGGGTGGTGGACGTCCAGAAGCTCAAGGAGACGTATCCTTTAGACCGCGATTACCCATTGGGGGTCTGGACCGGCTCGATGATCGGCAAGGTGCGCGATATGCTGACCTTCGAAGGGCTGGCCTATTCCCTTTATGATTACCCCGAGATGGTCGAGGACATGGTAGAGACTTCCTGCCAGCTCGTGGAGTATTCACTCGAGCAGGTCTTACCGCACCTGCAGTTCGATTTCGCCGCTGGCTGGGAAGACATTTGCTATAAAGCCGGACCGATCGTGCCCCCGAAGTGGTTCCAGCGCGTGGTCACGCCGCGCTACCGGCGTATTTACGATAAGCTAGAAAAATACGGGATCGACATCTGGTGGATCGACTGCGACGGCGATGTACGCCCGATCCTGAAGCACATGATGGCGGGTGGGGTGAACTGCCTGTTCCCCTACGAGGTTAACTCCTGCGCGCACCCGGGCGAACTGCTGGCGGAATATGGTAAGGATCTGCGGATCATGGGCGGCTTCGATAAGATCGAGCTGGGCAAAGGCCGTAGAGCCATCGAAGCGTACATGCAATCGTTAATCCCGTTGGTGGAGCGCGGCGGGTACATCCCCTTCTGCGACCACCGCTGTCCGCCGAACGTCAATCCGGAGGATTATCTTTATTACCTGGATTTGAAAGAGAAGACATTTGGTCTGGCTGCCTGAAGCATTTTTGCGGCCTGTGCGCTGACGGCGCAGGCTGACCAGGAAATTCTTGAGGAGTTGATCTCTATGAACAAAAAGAAAAAAATTTCATTCGGCTGGCGTATCCCGGATTTTCCGGTGAACGGCAGCCGCGGGCAGGAATTTGGCGAGCAGATCGTGCGCGCCCTGGATGAGGTGCATGCAAGCTTTGACTCCGCCTGGCAGGCCGACCATTTCGTGCCCTGGGCGCAGTTTACCCCGCCGGACACCGATACGCTGGAGGCCTGGACCACGATCGCCTACCTGGCAGGGCGCTATCCGAATTTGACCTTCGGGAATATCGTGCTCTGCCAGTCCTACCGCAACCCGGCGCTGCTGGCAAAGATGGCTACCACCTTTCAACTGTTGTCCGGCGGCAGGCTGGTCCTCGGAATCGGCGCCGGCTGGAAGGAAGACGAATACGTGGCGTATGGCTACGAGTACCCCTCGGCCAAGGTGCGCCTGGAGCAGCTTGAGGATACGGTCCAAATCCTGCTCAAGATGTGGAGCGAGCCGCGCGCCAGCCTGGAAGGCAAGCATTACCAGATCCGTGAGGCGATCTGCGAGCCGAAACCACCGCAACCCATCCCGCTGATGATTGGTGGGGGAGGCAAGAAGGTCACGCTGCGGATTACGGCGCAGTACGCTGACTGGTGGAACTTCCCGGGCTGCACGCCCGAACGCTACGCCGAGTTGTTGGCGATCTTGAAAAACCACTGCCAGGACTTCGGGCGCGATTACGACCAGATCGTTAAAACCTGGCTCAGTGACTGCGTGGTCATCGCCTCCACGCACGAGGCTGCTCTGGAACTGGCGCAGTCCAGCCCGTTCTACGACCCGGAAACCTCAATCGTGGGCACGCCAGATGAGGTGGCCGCGCGCCTGGGACAGTACGTTGACCTGGGCGTGGAACACTTCATCCTGCGCTTTGTGGATTTTCCCAGGACGGAAGGCGCGAAGCTGTTTGCCCGGGAAGTGCGACCGAGGTTCGGGTAAATGGACGCGGAGATTGCTTCACACAGACCGTTCGCAATGACTGGATGAGGAGGCAGTATGAGGCTGGGAGGACCGGTTTTTGAGAGCTATGCCACGCCTGAAGAGTGGGCGGCCAGCGCCAGGCGCCTGGGCTACCGGGCCGTCTACTGCCCGCTGGGGGTGGATGCGGATGATGCAACGATCATGTCTTACCGGCAGGCAGCCTTTGAAGCGGACCTGGTGATCGCTGAGGTCGGCGCCTGGAGCAACCCGCTCAGTCCGGACGAAGGTGTGCGCAGCCAGGCGCTGGAGTACAACAAAGCCTGCCTGCTGCTCGCCGAGAAAATTGGGGCGCGCTGCTGCGTCGATATCTCCGGCTCGCGCGGTGATAAGTGGGACGGGCCCTGCGCCCTTGACCTGACGGAAGAGACCTTCGAGATGATCGTCGACAATGTTCGAGACATTATCGATAGCGTCCGGCCCAGGCAGGACTTTCTATACCCTGGAAACCATGCCCTGGATGTACCCGGATTCGACGGAAAGTTACCTGCGCCTGGTGAAGGCGATTGACCGCCCGGCTTTCGGCGTGCATTTTGATCCTGTCAACCTGGTCTGCAGCCCCCAGCGTTATTTCAACAATGGCGTCCTAATGCGTGAGTTCGTGGCGCAGCTTGGGAAATGGATCCGGTCGGTGCATCTGAAAGATATCATTTTGCGCGAGCAGCTCACAACCCATCTGGACGAAGTGCGCCCGGGTCTGGGCGGGTTGGATTATGGTGTGCTGCTCATAGAGCTAAAACACCTGGGGGCAGATTTACCGGTGATGCTGGAGCACCTGCCCTCTGCGGAAGAATACCATCTGGCCGCGAGGGAGGTTCGCAACGCGGCGGCCTGGGCGGGAGTCGAATTATAATAACCTTGCGAAGGTGGGTGCGTACATAGATCGTGCGTTAGCACAAAAATCGTGCGTAACACCTTCGCGAGGTTTAATTGAAAAGGGTTTGTCATGGACGCATTTGACAGTTTGGTCCAAAAATATCGAGAGCTGAAATCCTGCCGGGGTGATCTTGAGCGAGCTTACCAGGTTTTGAAAGCCTGTTTTGTGGGTGGCGGTAAACTGCTAGTCTGCGGCAACGGCGGCAGCGCCGCCGACTCTGAGCATATTGTGGGCGAGCTGATGAAAGGATTTCTCAAGCGCCGCCCGGTGCCAGACGAGCTGCGCCAGCGCCTGGTAGCTGCTTATCCTGAAGATGGTAATTCCCTGGCCGATCACCTGCAGGGAGCGCTGCCGGCGATCTCGCTGGTCAACCAGGTCGCCCTGAACACCGCATTTGCTAACGACGTGGCCGCGGAGATGGTCTTTGCCCAGCAGGTGTACGGTTATGGGCGATCAGGTGATGTCCTGCTGGGGATCAGCACCTCTGGCAATGCTTCGAACGTGCTGAGGGCGGTGCAGGTGGCGCGGGTCCTGGGTTTGAAAACCCTCGGATTGAGCGGGATGGATGGCGGGAAAATCCGGGCGTACTGCGACGTCACGATTTGCGTTCCCTGGACGGCGACGGCGGATATCCAGGAGCGCCACCTGCCGGTCATCCACGCACTATGCGCGCGGCTGGAATCGGAATTCTTTTAGGTAGGGGTGGGTCGATTGTTCATGGATTCTGCGCCGGGCGCAGCACGGGCTGCGGCTTAGCGCGCGGGTCGCTGATGATGGGCAGCGGTAATGGTTCATAAGTGGCACCAGAACCGATACTGCCGAATGGAATCAAGTAGATCTGCGAGGTGCTGTTTGCGCCCTGCATGTAATCCTGGAAAACTAACAGCAGGTGAGTGCGGTCCGGGCTCCAGCGGGCATCCCGGTAGCAGCAGGTATCTCGGATGGGGTTGACAGACAAGTTTTCTTTGAACGTATCGATGTTGAAGAAGTGCAGATTCTCCGAAACCATCGTTGCGGACCGGGCTGTTGAACACAAAGTTGAATTCGCCGTCCCAGGCGATGCTTTCAATCACCGGGTTTTTGTTATATTCCTTGTACATAAAGAACGGCGGGGGGAACTGGACGGTCACCAACGGGTTGGGAATGCAGCGGTCGACGGCAAAGACGGTTGTCACATCGCCGCGCCGGTCCGTCCTTAAGCACACCCAGCACCAAGGCTGCCCACTGCCGGGAATCCTTGGACCACAGCGCCAGGTGGGCGAAATTGCGCTTGTAATAAGCAAAATCGGCGCAGGGCGCCATCGCTGCCAGGTCGCCGTGAGAGTTTGCATTGGCCAGTTGCTGCAAATCGAAGTTGATCAGATAGAGCTGATGGTCGAGGCTGACCGATGCCAGGGCGCCGTCTGGAGAAATTTCAAACGAATCCAGGTACTCTGAGTTTGGGAAGCAGGTGATCTCTTGATCTTCGCCTGACAATAAAACGGTGTGGATGCAGCGCCCGCTGATATAAAGGAGACCTTGCCCATCGGGGAGCCAACGCAGCCAGTGCTTTTCGGTGCTATCCTGGGTAAGCTGGGTGAGACCGCTGCCGTCCAGGTTGGCTACCCAGACATTGCTGTTGTCCAGGTAGGCAATTTTATCGGCTCCCCCGATGACTACTGCAGGTTTTTCGGGAGTCGGGGTATCTTCGGGCACGAGGGTTGGGGATGGCTCAACAATTCCAATCGCCTCGGTTGCGGCCACTTCTGGCTCAGGCGTGGCGCTGGGCTCGAGTGCAGGCGCTTCGGCCAGCACGATTTGCGTGGCAGTCGCTTCTTCGAGTGTTTGTTCAACCGGCTCCTCAACCGGTGTTTCGGTGGGCAGGACGACGAAAATTGGCGCTTGTGTTTCTGCACCTCCCCCGAATATTTGCTGGAAGAGGCCCTGTTTGAAGGCAAAGAATCCACCTGCTCCCAGGACGATCATAGCCAGGACGGTCAGCAACACGGCCAGCCAGGTCTTGCTTCTTTTTTGTTGAGGAGGGTAGGCAGCCTGGTCGTAGGTTGGGGAATAGGTTGGGGCTGCCTGATACACTGGCTGCTGGTAACCGGCTGGCGGCTGCGTGGTTCCCCTGGGAGGTGTGACAGCCTGTTCAACAAGTGTCTGGCCACCCGCTCCGGGTCGTAAGGCAGGCTGTTCAACCATGGTTGCCTGCGATTTTAGAGCAGGCGCCGCCTCCACCAGGGTCGCCTGCGGTTTAAAAGCAGGCGCCGCATCGGAAGCAGCCTTGACCACCGGGATGACCGGCCTGGGACCTGCAGAAGGGGTTTCACTGCCCTGGGTCAATACCTGGTTTATGGCGCCGGTCATTTCGGCAGCCGACTGGAAACGATCCTCGCGAGTTTTGGAGAGTGATTTGTTCAGCAGTGCAACCAGCTGCGGCGGGGTATCCGGTTGGAGGTCACGGATATCTGGCAGAGGGTCATTAAGGTGCATCATCATCAGGGTCATCGCCGAATCGCTCTCGAAAGGCGGCCTGCCCCCGAGCATCTCGAACAGGGTAACGCCCAGGGAGTACAGGTCCGACCTGGCATCCAGGTGCAGACCGCGAATCTGCTCCGGCGACATGTAGAGGGCGGTGCCGATGACTGCGCCTGTGGCGGTGTGCTGTGATCCACCGAGAATGCGGGCGATGCCAAAATCCATTAGGATGGCTTTCCCGGATAGATCGAGCATGACGTTGGCCGGCTTAATGTCACGGTGGATTAAGCCCCGCTGGTGAGCTTCTTCCAGCGCCTGGCAGATGTCGTTGGTGAAGTGCAGAGCGTCCTTGACCAGCATACGCCGGTTGGCAGTGTTCAGGCGTCTCAGGCGTGCCTGGAGGGTCTCGCCTGCCAGGAACTCCATGACCATGTAATAGTAATCTTTTTCGTGGGCGAAATCATATACCTGGACGATGTTTGGATGGCGAAGGTGGGCTACCAGGGTGGCTTCTTCTTCGAAGCGCCGTAGAAAGTCGGGATTAGTCGAAAATTGCGGGTGGATGACTTTGATCCCTACGGTCCGGCGCAGGTTCGGATCGTAGGCTTTATAAACAGACGCCATCCCGCCCCTGCCAATCAAGGCTTCAACCTGGTAACGCCCATTCAGTGTTTGACCTTCTAAATTACCATCCATCATGCCATTCCTCCGCGCGGGCTGCAGTGTTTGCCGTTTGCGTGCTTTTTTTGATTTCTCTGAGTAGAACCCTCGTCTTGTGCTCTTTATGGTTCCAGGAGCCAGAGCCAGGCGTTTTCAAAGGTACAGGTCGTGTCACCGGATTGGTTGAGCGCGATCATGGCTAAAAAGCCTTCTTTGAAATCAGTTGGCTTAGTTTCAAAATTAAGCGCGGCGGTCTGATATTCCATGTCGTTTTGTTCAAGAATTTTATTGTATTCGCTCAACAGATCCTTATAACGTTTCATGGCTTGCTCATCCAGCTCGTCTGTTGGCATCTGGGGTTTTGGGGGTTTTACCAATTTTTTTGGCGGCGCAGTGGTGTCCACTTCACCGATCTTGACCAGGTTGGTATAAATTTCAATGATGTTGCCTCGAGCGACGATTGCCAGGCGGTTCGTCACCCCATTTTGCCAGTCGAAGGACTTGTCCTCGTCTTTTGGATAGAAATCTTTGATATTAGCCAACTCACCGTCGGCAACTGCCGTAAACAGGCCTCGCCCGTTGGCAAAGCGTGAGAGGATCACCATATATTGGTTGGGATTATTTTTATCCCCATCCGAGCGGAACATAAAGCCACAGCCTGAAGTTCCATACTGCGTATTCATGATCACGTCCGCTGCCAGGACAAAATCCGCGGCGATGATGTTCATGTAGTCGTTGCCGTAAGCAACTTGCTGGTAGCCACTGGCGTCGAGGGTCAGCGGGTTATGCATCCAGCCGACTTGCCCGCTAGTCGCATCCAGGCCGTAAGATGGCAGCTCTGCGATGATCGGGGCAGCCACGGTGGCTGTTGCCATCTGGCCTTCGTCTCGCCCAACGGTCTGCGAAGTTTCGGTCGCCTGGACTGCCTGGCTGACCTCGGTGGCTTCAAACTCGGCAGTCGCCAGGGTGTTTTCCGAGCCTTCATCTTTCCCGGCAGCCGTGGCGGTTGACGATATCGACTGGCTTAAAGCGGTCAGGGTCGGATCGATCTGGTCGCTGCCTGGCGTGTTGCAGCCCTGGGTGAGGAGAAGGGTGAACAAACCCAGAGCGAGTAGAACGAACAAGGTAGGGTACGGTTTTTTTTGCATGGGCTTGCTCCTCCTGGTGACAGTTAGATGTCTTTTCTCTTAAAAATAATCAGGATCAAGATGAAATAGACGGCGATGATGATGGATTGGGCTCCCCAGGTCGTGATCAGCCAGGGCCAAAAGACTTTGGGATCATTCTTGTTTACAAAAGCCCATCCGATCTCTTTTTTTACATTTTCAATCAGACCTTCGGCAGAATTGACCGCTTCAGCGCGAGCCCCTTCATATTCCAGCTTGGCCTCCTGGTAATCGGCCATTTGCGACTCGTACACTTCAGCTTGCGATTCGTAGAGCTTCATGGCATTCTTGTAGTTGGTCTGGATCACATCCGTTTCTTTTTGGTAGGCTTCTAATGCATTCATGTACTGCACCATCGCCACCTGGTCGTTCTGATCTGCGGGTGCTTCAGGGGCAGGCGGAATTTCAGGCTCTGCCGGTTTATCAGCCAATTCGGCAGGTTCGACCGGGCCAGCCTGGTCGACCTCGGGCTTGTAATACTTTCCAAGCCCCGGGAAATTGCACGAATCCTGGTTGAAAACAGCCACGCCCATGCAGTTGCAGCCCTGTGCAGCCTTATCCTCTATGGTCATGGCATCCCGCAGGTCATCAGGAAGCTTCCAGCAAAGATCCGCATCGATGTCCGCACCAATACCGGTAATTCCCATGAGGCTTTCATATGTCCAGCGCGTGGAAGCGATGGCACTGATGTTTTCGGGAACGGGCGCCAGGGCGCCGCTGAGAACGATTTGAGGGACGATCAATAAAATCATCAAAAGAGGCGCTGCGCTGGCAGTGGGTGAGATGGCAGAGGCTAACAGGCCGCCCATCATCCCAGCCAAAGCTGCCAGGACCAGGGTGATATAAAACAGGCCAAATTCCAGGGTGCCTCCGGGCATGTCAAACGCCAGGAAGTGGATGATTGTAAAGCACGCCCCCTGGTAGAAAGCTAGCAGCAGGGCGACCCAGGCTTTTGAAGATACATACGGGAATATTTTCAGGTTCACCAGGCGTTCGCGTTTATAAACGTCCGTTTCTTTGACAAACTCACGCATCTGGGAAAAACCGCCCATCAAAAGGCTGTATATTGTCAACAAGAAGAGGGTGATGGCGCCGTTGGCGGCATCACCATTCATGTATTCAAAGGGAGCGCGGCCCATGAGGGGCGCAATTACGAAGTCGAGGGCGGCAATTAACGGCGGCGCCGCTAGCATGAGCACCAGGCTGGTACGGTCGCGCGTCAAGATTTCTGAGGTTACGGGAGGAAAGTATCAGGAACTGATGCAGACCGGATGCGCGCGATTTGCGCTTTGCCTTTGGAGCGATCTCTGGAGCGGCAGCCTGAACTATTCCAGCGCTTTTAGCCTGGGAGGCTTGCAGGGGTTGAACGATATATTTCTGGTAGGCCTCGTGCTGGGCGAAACGGTTTGCCCAATCCTGGGCGGAGCCTTTGCTGGAATCGTCCAGGATGGCGTAAATCTGGTCAAATTCCATCCCTTTCGCCCGGCGTTCGCGCTCGGTGCGGTACTGGTCGAAGTACTTAAGCGCCTCCTCAGGTGGGCCAAACCAGGTCAGGTAGCCCCCACGTGCCAGGAATACCACCTTGTCCGCCAGCATGACGTTCTTGGTGGCGTGCGTAACCATGACAATGGTGCGGCCCTGGTCGGCCAATCGGCGCATCAGGTGCATGAAGGCGGTCTCAGTGCCGGGGTCGAGACCTGAGGTCGGCTCATCCAGGAAGAACAGGCCGGGTTGGGTGAGCAGCTCGACCCCGATCGAGACTCGCTTGATCTGACCGCCGCTCAGGCGGTTGATGGTAAGATCTTTACGTTCCACCAGGTCGAGGTCCTTGAGAACCTGCATGATGCGCTCGTGGCGCTCGGCTTTGGTGGTGTCGCGCGGCATGCGCAGGCGGGCGGCATAATCCAAGGCCTGGTAGACCGTCAGCTCGTGGTGGATAATGTCGCGCTGCGGGACGTAGCCGAAATCGTTGTGCACGGCATCGAAGTTCTTGTAGACGTTGGTGCCATTGACCAGGACGGTGCCCTGGGAGGCGGGCCTGTAACCGGCAATGGCATCGACCAGGGTCGATTTCCCGCCACCGCTCTGACCGACTACCACGATAAACTCACGCGGCTGGAACACAACAGAAATGTTTTTTAAGATGTTCAGGTCTTTGCGAACCCACTTGTTTAAGTTCATGGCGTCGACGCGCAAACCATGTGTCTCGTCTTGCTGGCCCAACTCATCCTGACCCATGACAAAGCGATGCGGGCCAATGCGCACGACGTCACTCGGTTGCAGCCAGGCTTCCTCAACGCGCACGTCGTTTACAAAGGTGCCGTTGCCGCTATGCAGGTCGCGCAGGCGGTGGCGCTGCCCAACGCGCTCGATCTGGGCGTGATAGCGCGAGACTGTCGCCGAATCGAGTACCACATCGTTGCTGGCGTCTCGGCCGATCTGGACCAGGGTCTTTTCGCCAAAGCGGATGGCGTTTGGTGCACTCACACTGGCTTGGCTGGGATCGAGGTACGTCATGGTGACCATCAGACCTGGATCCAGGCTGCCGATGCGCAAGATGTCCCCGTGACGCAGCTCGCGTTGCCCCTCGATGGGTCTACCTTCGACCAGAACGGGATTGCTGGCATCCGGCAGGACGATCAGGCGGTAGGCGCCTGCAGCCTGCTCCAGGTAGGCGTGGTAGCGAGACACGATGCGAGATTGGATCACGATCTGGTTGTCTTCAGCGCGCCCGATGGTGATTCTGGGCTGGGTGAGAGGGAAGGTGTGCACCGCTTCTCCGGCGATCGTGACGGCTAACTGGGGCGGTACAGCGGCCTTGCTGGAGGCCCTGGCATGGCGCGGTGCGGGCTCTTCACCGATCATCGTCGCCCCAACGGACGCCGCCCCAACAGGCGCCGCTCCAACGGACGCCTTCTCGGAGTCCAGGGCAGTCTGTTCCACAGGTGGCGGAGTCGATTCCAACATGGTCTGTTCCACATGCGGCGCGCTCGACTCCATCATGGTCGCCGCAGGCTCACTGACTTCACCCTGGTATTGCAAAGCAACGGATTGACCCAGGCGGATGACGTCGCCGTTTCGCAAGCGGCGCGGTTGGGTCAGGCGCTCCCCGTTCAAGAAGGTGCCGTTGCTGCTGCCCAGGTCTTCCAAGGTGCATTGGTCGCCCTGGATGGTGATCTGGGCATGCCGGCGCGAGACTCCAGAGGATTCGATGAGGAGATCCACGCCTGGATCTCGTCCGATGATCAGGTGCACAGGTCCTGCAGTACCGGATTGGATAAGTGGAAAAGTCTCCCCTTTAGAGGTTCCTTCGATCACGATGAGCATGCGAGTATCCATGAGCCCACTCCAAATATTTGATTGCATGAAAAATAATGGGTAAAAAACCTGTAAACAGGCTACTTCACAAAATTCTACCACGTTACCCTTATCAAGAAGGCAGCCCTGGCATACACTTTTGTTTGCCAGGGCTGCTGCTGTTTAGGAAATTCATTGTGTTTGCCAGGCATGATGGGTGCGCCTGTCCGCAGGACAGGAAGGCAAACTGGTTGAAAGGCCTCAGCGAAAATCTTGAACTGCCTGGTATAAAGCCAGTAAATTTTCTTGTGGGATGCGCGACTGGACGTTGTGGATGGTATTGAAAACGAAGCCCCCGCCATTTCCAAAGATCTGCATACGCTCCTGGACCTCCCGGCGTATTTCCTGTGGCGTTCCGAAGGGTAGCGTGCGCTGGGTATCGATCCCCCCACCCCAGAAGCTGATTTGAGCGCCAAAGCGTTCTTTTAGCCGACCGGGTTCCATGTCGGCAGCGGAAGTTTGCACCGGATTGAGGATGTCAAAGCCAGCCTCTATAAAATCAGGAATCAGGCGGTATACCGAACCGCAGGAGTGGATGAAGGTTTTCCAGGTGGTATGGGTATGGACCCAGTCATTCACCCGCTTGTGATAAGGCATGTAGAGCTCTCGATAGGTGCGAGGGGAGACGAACAGGCCTTGCTGGGTGCCGAAATCCGTGCCGGTGACGAAAACAGCGGTCACGCGCTCGCCAACGACCTGGTGAATGCGTTGGAGGTTTTCCAAGCCGATGGTGCATTGCATTTCAAAGACCTGGGTCACATAGTCCCGCCGGCTGACCGTGCTCATGTACCATTCGGAGATGTCGCGGATGCCGCGCGGCTGCTTAATCCAGGGCACCGGTACCAGCGCGATATCCCCAAAGGCAGTGCCACCCAAACTGGCAAAGATCGCCTTGTCGGTTTCCTCGTAAAGGTGTGAGGCTGTATCAGTAAAAAACTTCAAATCTTCGTCGGAAATCAGGGCAAATTCCTGCAGGTTGTCAGCCGGGTCGAGGTTCTCATCATCGATGGGTGGCTGGCGGACAATGGTATCGAAGTAGTATCCGCCCGCCGGCATGACCCCGCTGGGCGGAGCTGAGTAGTCGCCTTCTGGGTACATCAGCAGGCTGCCATCCGGCTCAGGGATGGTGTTGAAAGCCTCAGGGACCAGCGCAGGGGTGCCGTCATTGGTCCTCCAGGGTTTCCAGTTTTCGTTGGCAAAGCCGAACAAGGTGCGCGGAGATGGCAAGGAGACCACATCCACTCCCAAGGCTTCGAGCAGGTCGGGCTGGATTTCACCCAAAAGCTGGTAGGGTTCGATAATCTTCACCGGCGTGCCGGGTGGGTCGAGTTGTAATGCCTGGCGCAGCAGGTAAACGGAGCTGACGTGCATCCCGGTGACGGCGCTTCCACCCAGGTCGAGTGGGACGCGGTCGGGCTGTTGGTGGTTCAGGGTGCTCTGGATGCGCTGGCGTGAATTCATCTCTGGATGTCCTGTCTACAGCTCGTGTATCAATTCAGCCAATGGCCGGCGGGGACGCGGACCAGGCCATTTCACCGGGAAGCCGATGGGCAGCATGGCGACGGGGGTCTGGCCTTTTGGAGAACCGATGATCGAATGAACGGCATCTTCGTCGAAGGCGCCGACCCAGACGCTGCCCAGGTCCAGGCTGCGGGCGGCCAGGGTCGCGATCGTGCAGGCGATAGTGGCGTCTTGAATTGCGTACAGCTGGATCCCCCGCGTCCCATAACGCGGCTGGTTGAGGGTCCCATGGGTGCAGAATACCAGGACGACTGGCGCCTGGGCAATGAACTCCTGGTCGTAAGAGGCTTTTACCAGTTCTTTGCGAAGCTGGGGGTCTCGGACTGTATATACCTCATACGCCTGCATGTTCCCGGCAGATGGGGCTGCATTGATCGCTTCCAGGATCAGCTGCAACTGGTTTTCTTCTACCGGCTGGCTCGTGAAAGCTCGAGTTGAACGACGGTTGTGGACGACTTCAAAAAATTCCATTGCGACCTCGATTTGGTGATGAAAATGGTGATCTCATTATACTGGAGAGGGCTTATTTTGGAGGGTAGAACAGGTCTAAATAAAATTCACAGCGTTCCTGGAAAGTCTGGGTACTGGCCTGGATCAGGCGGAAGTAATTCGTTTCTCCATCGCTGGCAGCCTGGGATAGGCGCTGGCCGGCCTGGATAAACATATCGGTTGCCACGTTGATTTTTACAATTCCTGCAGCGATGGCAGCCTGGAACTGCGCTGGCGAAAGCCCGGTGCCTCCATGCAGCACCAAAGGCACAGGTACGCACCTGCGAATCTCAGCCAGCAGGTCAAGGTCCACGTGGGGATCACCCTGGTAAACGCCATGGGCGGTGCCAATGGCAACGGCCAGGAAGTCAACACCCGATTCCAGGGCGAAGCGTTCGGCTTCCAAAGGATCAGTAAATCCTTTGCGCTTCCCACCGTATTCAGGATATTCGCTTCCCAGCCCGACGTGCCCCAGCTCTGCTTCTACACCCACGCCAGAAGCATGGGCTGACGCAACCAGGCGGCGGCTGATCTCACAGTTTTCCTGGAATGGCAGGCTGGAACCGTCGAACATGACGTCGCTGAAGCCCCAATCAATGGCTTGCATGCACTGCTCCAGGCTGGAGCCGTGGTCGAGCATCAAGGAGACCGGAAGGCTGGTTTCTGAGAGGCGCTGTAAAATGTAACAGACCAGGGCGTGTGCATTGGGTTGTTTCAACATCCCACCGTATACACCAATGATGCCAGGAACCTGTTTGGATTCCATGGCGGCCAGCATGCCTTCGACGCCCGGGATGTCGGCTACGTCGGTGAGGAGAACAGCATAACCTTGCTGGCGGGCTTTGAGAAGCTCGCTTTTTATCGATACGAGTGTCATGAAAATATCCTTTATTTACGTAATATGAATGCCGTGACGGTTTAGAAAATCCATCGTTTGTTCGAAGGTTGGAATCCCCTGGCGCCCGCCCAGCCGAGAGCATTTCATCCCAGCCACGGCGCTGCTGAAGAGCGCGATTGAGCGCAGGTCCCAGCCATGGAGCAGGCCGACCAGGTAAGCCCCGTGAAATACATCGCCAGCGCCAGTGGTATCCACGACATCGACCTGGAAAGCAGGGGTGTGGAAGCTTTCATTCTGCGTGGTTGTATAACTGCCGGCGCTGCCTTCTGTCTGGACTACGACCTCAGGACCCATCTGCAGGATAGCTTCACCTGCGTCCCGGATATCTGCCTTTCCAGCCAATGCCGGGCCAAATCCAGAGCCACAAATGAGCACGTTGGCTTCGGCGACCAGCAGGCGCATTTGAGGCGATACCGGACCGCTCGTGGTTGCCCCATCTACCATTACCTGCTTTCCAGCCTGGCGCATCCAGCGCGCCGCGGCAAGCGCCGCCTGCACATGGCAGCCGTCCAGGTGTAAATAATCGGCCGAGGTAATATAGGCGGGGTCTAATTCCTCCTCCTGCAGCGCTTGGAAGTCCGGGTGGGAAGCCCCGGAAAATATACGCTCGCCGGTGGCCTCTTGAACGCAGACCAGGATCGCAGACTCCTCTGCGCCTGGGCGCTGCACGATGTGACTGACATCCACGCCATGCTCGCTGAGAGTTTCGAGTTTAATGCGTCCCAGCCGGTCGCTGCCGCAGGTGCCGACATAGCCCGTCTGCACCCCCAGGCGCTGGGCAGCTACCAGGGCAGTTGCCACAGGGCCGCCGCCGTCAATCCCCAGGGCGCGCAGGCGCACCCCGCATTCCCAGGTCGGTAGATCGCTGGTGCGTACCAGGATATCCAGGGCGGCCAGGCCAAGACCGACGATGCGGATTGGTGGAATGGGATGAGGCTCAGGCAATGTTTTAAAGGGGCGATCTGCTAATCTACCAATACCGGCTGGATCCCCAGGAACTTACAAGCCAGCAGCAGTGCATTGACCTGGTCACCGTGGATCATGCTGGCGTGGTGAACGAAACCTTCCTCTACCAGGGTGCGGTAGAGGCGAGCATGATCGCTCAGCTCAACCCAGGACCAGGTGCCAGCCAGGGTCTCATCCGAAGGAATTATTTTGCCGCGCGTGATGAGCATTTTCCACTCATTATCATATTCTGCCAGCCTGCAGAAAGTCACCGTGCCGGGCTTGAGCTGGAATTGGAACAAGCCGGCCATCTCATCCCCGGGCTGCGAGGGGAGCTCACCGGTCATGTCCCGGCGCGAGCGTAAGGCCACGGCGTTGGGATCGGCCGCCAGGGAAACCGGGGCGTTGCCGCAATGCCAGGCAAGGGTCCAGTTTGGCTGCTGGCGGTGCTGGATGGTCCAATCAATAAAGTGAGGCACGACCTCACCAAGAGCCGCAGCATAGTTGACCAGCATCGCCAGGGATCCCAGGACGTCAGCCTCGCAGGCGGTGAGGAACCCCTTTCCGCTCAACCTGCCGAAGAGGGCGCACATGGAAATGCCCATCAGCTTTTGGATGGTAGGCCAGCAAGCCATCGCCTGTGCAGAAAGCCGGTTTTGCTGCCAGAATTCGACCAACGCCAGCTCGAGGCGGGCTTCACGCTGGACGTAATCATCACTCACGCTGAGCTGGGGAACTTCAGCTCGCAGGTTGGCTTCGATCGCTTTCAGGCGCGGTTCGTCAGCAGGATACCCCTGGGCGCGCAGCACGACTTCACCCAGGTCGGCATAGATCACGTTCTGGCCAAATTTCTGGACCATGGCTGCCTCGTCATAGCCAACCGTCTCGAATGTTGCTGGGCGGACGCCTACCTGGCCGATGCGCGCGCCTCGCAGGCTTTTGACCACGGCCACGGCGCGCACAAAATCCTGCACTTCCTGGTGCAGCTCTGGCTCGTCCGGAAAGAACAGGCCGGCATAACGGAAGGGGATTTTGCGGCGGAACAAGCCCGAAGCCAATGACAGGTTACCGCAGTAAGAGTTTGAAGCCCGGCTCATCGACGGACCTTCCAGGGCAGGCGGCTCTTTGGTGGCGTAGAGCAGCACGGGCAGGCCGAGTTTTTCGGCGATCTTCACCGCGGATCGCTCGTCGCCAAAGTCGAGTGGGCAGATGATCAATCCGTCCACGCGTTGTTGGGCAAAATATTCGGCAATGGCTTCGCCCTCGTCGAGGGTATGCACCATGCCGTGCGGTGTCAGCCCCAGCCGGGAATCGATGGTTTGGTTATCTGGCGAAGGCTGTGGGACGACGACGTCCATCCCTTCAATCGCCGTAAAGGCTGCCAGGCTGTCGCTGCGCATTTTCTGGCACCAGGCCAGCTCTCCGAAACGGTACGAGGGGATGAAGCCGATCCGTACAGAAATTTTTGTCATATAGGTATCTTTCTTTTTACAGAGGTTTGACCTTGCCTGGTTCTTCTAAAGCAAGGGAATTTGATTTGAGAATATTGTACCCCATATAAAAAAGGGGCTGACTTAAAAGTCATACGAGTCAGCCCCCTGATCATTCAAAGGGATAGCAGAAAAAAGAAAAATAAAAAACTGGCGGCTATTGGACCGCCAGTTTTGCCATATTCTGGGCAATACAGAGCAAACCGACCTCTGTTTTCACTTTCTCGATCCCCCTCAAGAGGAATTTGCGAAAGCCCCAATCTTCCTTGAGTTGTCCAAACACACTCTCGACCTCCACACCCCGCAACGAGCGCAGCTTTTTGCCTGCTTCACTGGTCAGATTGTCTCTGGCTTGTTTTCTCCAGGCTTTCAACTGCAAACCCAGGTACACCTTGCGATTGCCCTTGGCTTTTGTGCACTGCTCTTTCAAGGGGCAGGCGATGCAATCATCCGCTTCATAGCAGCGCCGCTCCCCGCGATAGCCGTTGTCGGTTTTGGGATGGGCGCTGTACTGGTAAGTCAAGCGTTTCCCGGCCGGGCAGATCAATTCATCTTGCTCGGTATCGTAGACCATCTGGTCGACTGCAAAGGGGTTGGGTTTGAAGCGAGGCCGTTGTTCCTTGCCAAAGGTGTTGTACTTGACGTAATTCCCGACTTGCTCTGCATCGAGATAGGCATAGTTCTCTTCACTCCCATAACCACTGTCCGCAATCACATTCTTCGGCAACCTTCCCAACTTGGCTTTGACCCCCTGCAAATGTGGCACCAGGCAGCCCGGGTCTCCTGGTCGCTGGTGCACACTGAAGCCCACCACAAACTGGCCTTCCGTTCCCATCTGCAGGTTGTAGCCAGGTTTCAACTGCCCGTTCTTCATGTAATCATCCTTCATGCGCATGAAGGTCGCATCCACATCCGTCTTCGAGTAGCTGTTGCGTCCAGCCAGTTTGCGCTCCTGGTCTTCATATTTCCGTTGCCGAGGCAGGCAGTCTTCTTCCAACTTCTTAAGAGCGTCCTGCGTTTTTTGCAGTCCGGTCTTGCTCCTGCGTCCACGCTTTTTCTTCGTTTTGCTTGGCTTCGCTGCCGGTTGAGCAGGCTCGGTTACCTGGATGGCTTCCCCCTGGGATGCGTCGGGTTTGTCATTTTGAGCTTTCAAACGCTGATTGAGTTCCTGGATCTTCGCTTCCAGCTTCACACTGTCCAGCGGCTCGTCGGATCCCAATTCTTCCAGGTCTTTGTCTCCATACTCAGCATTTTCGGCTTCATTCACCTGCTCGATCTGCAAGATGAGCTCTTTGACCTTCTCTTGCAGCTTCTGTTTGTACCGCCGGGTGCTTTTCCCCCATACCCAGGAGTACTTGTTGGCATTCGCTTCGATCTTCGTTCCATCCAGGAAATAGTTCTCCAACTTGACATACCCTTCTTCCAGCAGCAACTCCAAAACCGCTGTGAAGATGTCTTCGATCACCTCCTTCACCACTTCCGATCGAAAACGATTGATCGTGCGAAAATCGGGCTGCTGGTTGCCTGACAACCACATGAAGTAAATGTTCTCCCGCAGCGCCTTGGCTATCTTGCGAGATGAGTACTGCTGCTGGGTATAGGCATATACCAGCACCTTCAGCAGCATCTTCGGATGGTAGCTGGACGTTCCGCCCCCTTTGTACTGCGTCAGGAGTGCTGATGTGTCCATCTTCTCGATGGCTGTATTCACCACCCGCACCAGGTGCTTGGGCGGGATTTGGGCTTCCAGATCGGTCGGCAGCAGCACGATCTGTCCCTGCGTATATTCTTTGAATACGGGTGGGGTGCTTTTCTTGTTCATACCCCCTATTGAATCACATCTCCTTTAAACGCGAAAGGGGCTGCCCTGTTCTTTTTGGACAGCCCCTAAAAGTGTATGTTATCCGCAGCCACCGCCGCTTTTGTCGCGCTGTAACTGGAGCTTGATCTTGGGTGTGAACTCAAGCTCCCATTCATGAACGCTGGGGAAAGAGGCCAGGTACCGCGAGCCTAATGCTGCCGGGAAGGTAAAAGCCAGCTTATCATTGCCCGAGGGGACCGGGGTTGGCACAATTTCGGACTCATCGATCGCAAAGGTTGCCAGCCAGTTATTGATGCCGCCCTCGAGGATGTAGACATTGGGTACGCTCTCTGCCGTCAGAGTCTTCCATGCCTCCGTGGCGGCGTTTTCGTCGTTGCTCATCACCACGATAACCTTATTGTTGGCCGCCTCTGCCAGCAGATCACCGCTGAGAGCGACGAGGTCCTCCGGGTCGACGCGCTGCGCGCCTTCAATGTGGAAGAGGTTGAAATCGTTCTCGGGGCGGATGTCCAGTAAAATGGTTTTCAAGCGGTCATCCGCCATGGTGTTCAAAAGCTCTGCAGGGTGGATTTGGACCTGTCTTTCGGATACCAGCGGTGCTTTTTCCGGGGCAATGCGAGCCCATTTCTCAATATTGCTGGGTGTGCCCATGAAGAACACGGCGAGGGCGCCCAGGAACAATGCCAGAGCCCCGACCCGGCGCAGGCGCGGCTCTTTCTTCAGGTCGCGTTTACCGAAGATGCGCTCGAGCTGCTCGGAGCCCCAGAACATGAATAGGGCCATCAAGACGATCCCAAGCACGACGACGCCGACTGGCAGGTTGAGCCATTCAGGCAGAGTCAGGCGTCCCGCATAACTGTTGTTCCACCATTCCCAAAACAAATCGACCGTTTCGCCGAAGAGGAAAATGCCGGTCAGGCCACCGAGAACGAAAAATAAACCGTCTAACTTCAAGGTGACCATGGATACCAGCGAAGTGCCCGGGCAGAAGCCGCCGATGATGAAACCGGCGCCCATAATGAGACCTCCAACGATCCCAGGCCACCAATAAGTAGGATTGACCCAAATCAGGCTGTAATCCACCAGACCCAGGCCAATGGCGCCGAAGAGCAGCACCATTGCAGTGACGATTGCCGTGAACATCACTTTCAGGACGGTCATCTCTTTGAAATAAAATTGGGCAGCCAGTTTTTTGGAGTTTCCAAAGCCGGAGAATCTCGAGAACAAACCCGAAGAAGAAACCGATCAATCCAAAGATGATGTAGAACAGCGGTTTCTGCAGAAGAATATCGGAAGAAAGTGGGAAAGGCATCGCAGAACTCCTTAATTCCAGAATTTTCGGAAGAAGTAGGCCAGGGCATATGCCCCGCCAAAGATGGCGAACATCAGCACCCAGGAGCCGGCGGAGAGCGTTGCCCCGCCGGTCAAGGCCTGGCCTGAAGTGCAGCCTCGTGCCATGCGCGCGCCATAACCCATGATCGTACCGCCGACGAAAGCCATGAACCAACGAGTTTTTACTGTAATTCTAGGGCCTTTATTGGTCTCAACTTTTAAACGCCCATGCAGCCAGCCGGAAATAAACCCGCCGATCAGGGTGCCAACGATCAGGGGAATGATCCAGTCATCCAGGGGATTAAGATTCCCACCGGCCATTTTGAGCAGGTAGGGGGTGCGGTCGACGTGCGCAGGTGCGATGGCGTCCTCAACCGCAACGATAATGCGGTTCAAACCACCGGAAGCCCCAAGGCCATTCCCAGTCAGGAAGAGGGCTGTAAACAGGACGATACCCAGGAGCAGGCCGCCCAGGTAGGGGTGGACATAGTTTTTGGTGGGTCGCTGAAAGATTTTTTTCCAATCAACCCGGTTTTTGGTTTTTACAGGTGCATTTACAGTCATGGAACCCTCCAAATTTTTACTAATCAGCCGCCGCTGCCGAAGGCTGTTCATCGCCCCCGGCCGGCGTTTGAGCCTCGGTGAGAGCAGTTTCGCCTTCTACATGCTCCTCAACATCTTCCCAGCCGTTCATCATGGCTTTGATCCCGGTCAGGGGCTCTAAGCCGGTCGTGGTCAGATAGACGTGGGCGACAATAAAGGAGGCAAACAGCCACGCTACCAGGCTGTGAAAAGGCGCCAGGATGGGCAGCCCACCCAACAGGCTGGCTATCTCTGGCCAGCGCTGGACACCCCACATCAAGGCGCCGGTGATGATCTGCAAGGGGAGCAGGACATTTAATATCCCGAAATAGGTGACTTGCTGCAGGGGGTTCATTTTGCTGGCTGGAGTTTTTTCGAACGGATGGGGTGCGCCTTTAAAAATCCCTTGCAGGTAATACTTTGCCTGGACGATCGCCTGGTCAAAGAAGCCGTACGGGCGCGGGATGTACTGCCGGATCTCACCGCTGACCAGGTGATAGAACAAGGAAAAGACAGCGTTCAGAACCAAAAGAACTGCCATGACGTTGTGTACGGTCACCATGTTGCGGAAGCTGAGGAATCCGAAGATGTCCGGTCGGTGGATGATCAAGCCGGTGACCAACAGGATCACGATCACGAAGGTCTGCAGCCAGTGCCAGAGGCGCTCGTAGATCGAGTACATGTAGACTTTCTTGACCTGACCTTTTTGGCGGGGTTGGATCATGGCATTGATCACGCGCAAGGTGGCATGGGCACCCACTGCCAGGATCACGCCCGCAAAGAAGACAGCGCCCAGCCAGTCGATCCAGGAAGCCCGGTTGTGCCCAAACACGTACAGGTCATGGTCAGCGGTAATGGGAGTATAAACCTGGGCATTGTCGACGGTTTGTTGACCAGTTGAGGCCTGGGCATTTGTGCCCTGAATAAACTCGAGTGTCACCCCAGAGAGTGTATAGCTGGAAAGCTGCATTGGGGCAGCCAGGCGGGAGTCGCTGGTGTGGCAGGTCTGGCAATCCTGGATTGCGTTATCTCCATTGACTACATTGTGGTTGATGCTGTAAGGTCGGATTTCAGCTTCGATTTTGGGATTTTTCAAGCCCAGGGAGACCAGGCGATCTGCGATGACGGCCTGCTTGTCCGAAGTATCCAGGCGCAGCTCGGATGCGGACAATGTCCCGTTTTGGTCAGAGTCGAGCTTGTCGAGGATCTCGGAGGGATAAGCGCCGTTTTCCAACCAGGCAGCCTGCAGGTCAGTAAGCAGCACCGGGCGCAAGCCATCCGGGCTTTCGTAAACCCAGTAGTAGGTGGTAATCAGGTTGTAGGGGGTCAGCTTGCTGTTTCCGTCGATGTCCGTTCTTTCGAGCAGCACTGGCTGGAAACCGCTGACCAGGTCATTGAGGTCGCCGCTGGTGCCTTCAACGCCGCGGCATTCCACGGCAGGTTGAGAATCGGTATTCAAGACAGTCCAGTCATAAGTCTGGATGGCGGGTGCGTTCAGCTTTGGAACATGGCAGGTTTCGCAGGCCACTTCTTGCATGTGGCGTTCTACATAGGGCAGCCAGTCCTTGTGACTGTCCACGCTGTGGCAGGCTTCACAGCGCCGCATGGTTCCCTTGAGCTCAGGAGCGATGGTGTACTGTGCACTTTGCCCGCGCGCCAGGTTGTGATCGGGTTTTTCGAGGTATTCGCCGATCTCCAGGCGCCGTGGATCGAATATCAGAGTTTCGGGGCGATTTTCGTCGTTCTCTGTGTAATAGGCCGGGTTGTTTAATGAAAAGTGGCAGTCCGTACACTGCAAGCCGCGCTCGGCATGGATGTCCCAGGCGTAGGATTGCTCAGCTTTGTCAGCCAGGTTCATGCCTGACAGCGAGACTTTCTGCCCGGAGATGACCTGCCCAGTCGTGGCAGTTTGCAAGTTGTCCAGAGAACAACCGCTGAGGAGAAGTGCCTGCTCAGCATCCGTGTGGACCAGTCCATGGCATTGACCACAGTTTTCATTACCTGGGTCCTGGATGGTGACGAAGGGTTCGGATAACTCGCCTTCTTCGTTAAATGCTTCGGGCAACCACTCGAAGCCATCGCCCGATTGTTCCACGATCCCGGTACCCAGAAGCGTGGCCGTTGCAGCCCAGGCAGGATCGCTGGAACGGGTTGCCTCAATCCGGGCAGCGTTGTTGGGTTGGCTCAGGTGGCAGAGGAAACAGTTGAATTCCACCTCTTTGGATTCGACAGGACCACCACCAGCAATCCGTTCGGCGAATGTCTGCATCCAGGCGGTTGTGTCCAGATCGACGGTCGAGTCCCCAGCTGGGGTCAGGTAGCGATAGATGAGAGGGTCCCATTTCCCATACAAACCCGGGCTTGTATCCCAGGGGACAATCCCCTCGCCAGGGGCAAACTGATCACTCTTCCCCAGATCGGCATGGAAGCTGTGGCTGGCGATGAATTCGGTATCGTGGCACTGCCCACAGGTCGCCATGGTCGAGACCGGCTCACCGCTTTCAAGAACATTCCGCTCACCGGCATCGAGCAGGGCGAATGTAGGGTGGAGCTGGGAAACCTGCTGCAGCGGACTGGAAGTCGAGCGCGCAGATACGAGCTGGACGATCACTGCTGTGACGGTCATGAGCAGGATGAGCAAGAATGAACTGAAAAGAAAATTGCGGGAACGGATTACGCGCATGTCTTCATCTTCCTTAGTCGGATGATTTCTGGTTTTGGAAGCGGCCGCCCCATTCCATGGGGTCGCCAGGATAACCTAGCGCCTCCCAGTCCAGACGACCTTCTGGACTGTGGCAGGCACTGCATTGGAGAGCGTTCTCTTTGGGCTGCACCAGGTGGGTGGTCGGCCAGTACATCCAGGTTTCGGCAAAGCCGTACTGACCGCTGTAGGGTAAGCCCATGACGGATTCTGCTAATCTGAAGGCGTTATCCCAATCAAAATTAGTCCAGAAGCCGTTATCGCCAGCCGTAATCGGCTGAAGAAGGTAATTGAAAACCTGATCATATGGTTGATTGGCGACGTGCAGCTTGAAAGGCATGATTTTGGCGGAGGCATCGCTGATATCGCCGGCTGGTAAATTGATGTAGGTTTTTTTATTGGGATCGATTGGATCACCCAGCAAGTAGCGATATGCCAGGTTCCCGTTGAACCACAAGTAATTGGGCTTGACGTTGCTGTCGTAAATGAAACTGCCTTTGATCTTTAGATAAGTGTAGTGATCGTCACCCAGGTCCTGGCCTGCAGTAGACCAATCCCAGAAGGTTTTGGTGGGGTCTTTAAGCGCCATCGCAGGCACGTGGCAGGTCTGGCAGGCGACCGATTGGGTGTGGAAGTTGATGCGGTCGTCTTTATGGGGCGTCTCGTTGTGGCAGTCGGTGCAGGCGACCTGTTCTTCCGGATCGATTGTGAAATTATCCGCAACCAGGCGTCCTTTGATGACATGCTTTTCGGTGGTGTGGCAGTCCGTGCACAGGAAATCTGCGCGACCCATGTGAACATCCAGGTTGTCGGAGGGGAAATATAAGCTCTCATCCAGGTCTCCGTGCTTGACGCCGTTGCCCCCACCGCCATCGAAATGGCATTTTCCGCAATTATCGCGGGTAGGCGCGCGCACGCTCCTGGCAGCCGCCAGCAAGTCAGTGCCTTCCGCCGGATTGCCGTATTGTCCTTTGGCGTAGACACTTACATCAGCATGGCAGGCCAGGCAGTCGACATTCAGCTCCTGGGAGAAATCATAATCACCATATTCTTCCCACCCGTACCCGGCATGGCAGGTCATGCACTGCTTCTGATTGCCCTGCGTGCCGATGCAGAAATTGTTAATCTGGTTAATTTTCCCAATGGTTACGGGTTCAGAACGCCAGGGGACATTAAAGGGTTCACTCTCCCAGGTCCAGTGGGTGGTCTGCATGTATTCCGAAGCTGCGTCCGGGTGGCATTCCAGGCAGCTGGCGGTGACATCCTGGGCAGTCTCAAAGGGGCCGGTGATGATATCGACATGGCTGGTGGGGGTTTTGTGGACCGGGACAAAAGCCTCTGGATTATCTACCGGCTCCTCACTTTCTGGCCAAAAAATCCAGAGCGGGATCATGATGATCGCCAGGATGGCTAATAAACCGAGGATCCAGACTGGAAATTTCTTCTTCATGACATCTCCTCAAGCACGCGAAAATATACCCGCGTCTTTATTCAGAAATTAAACTTGCTCGTTGTGATAGCGTATCGCGCAATACCGAACGCAGGAGATCCAGGGCGTCGATGATGCGCGGGTCATTCAAGGAATACACGACATTTTGCGCCTGGCGGTTGGCGTTCACCAGGCCATGTTCTCGCAGGATTTTTAACTGCCGTGAGGTGGATGGCTGGGTCAATGAAAGCCTGCTTGCCAGTTCATTGACAGAGTAGTCTTTTTCGGCAAGCAGGTACAGGATCAGAATACGCGACGGATCCGCCAACGCAGAACAAATATCTGCATGCAGGCGGTTGACCTCTTGTGTAAGATGGGAAAGCGAATCCTTTGAGTTCTGCATATGCGCTTATTGATATATCCGGATAAGAAAATTCTAGTCCGGTCGAACCATCTTCACAAGTGACAAATGTCACATTTGGTTGGAGAACCTGGAAGTTATTCCCTAATCCCCTCATTCACATAGCGGGTTAATTCACTCACCGAGAGTTCGGCGATCCACAGCTTATCGACCATCGCGACGCCAGGTATCGGTGCACAAGAGCATCCGCCAGCAAATGCAATATATTTTGGCCCTTATTACCCCATATCCTGCAAAGTTCCTGATCTTGGTATCTTGGTCTATAATCCCAACTCCTGCAGTCTTTTTCGGATGGCAGGAATGGACACTTTGCCTCCACTGGTCAAAACCTGATCGTTCACCATTACCAACGGCAGTTGTGTTCCGGGTGGTAAAGATGGGCAGGCTGGGTCGAACAGGTCAAAGTACAGCACCTGCACGCTTTCACCGAAGCGACTCTTCAGTTGCCCCGCCGCCCATTCGGCTACCTCGCGCCAGGAGTCTTTCACACCCTCCTTGCAGGCGATGGGCGCACCGATGATCTGTACCAGCGCTTGCGTCTTACCTCCTGCAACATCCTCATCCAGCATAGGGTTCACAGGCAGATCATCTAACAAGTCGCATGGTTGGCGAAAGTGGCAAAGTTAACCCCTAAAAGCTGACTGATTTCATCGTTGACCTCGCGCAGGAAGTTCACTGCCTCCTGCTGAGATTGAGCGTAGGTCATAATCACTTTGTTGTTTTGAACCTGTTCTTGTAAGGTCCGTAGGGTATCAATCTCGGCTTGTGTCACACCGCCATTGGACTGCTTTTTACGCAAGTCTGCCTGGGTTTGTGAGAGCTGTTCCAACAAAGCGTGTGCCTGTTGATCTTCATTCATCCAGGCTTGGGTCTGCCGGTAACGAACAAACGTTCCCGAAGCCAGGATATTACCGATGAGCGCATCGGTGGCTTCTTGCAGCGATGAACTGAGAATCGTATCCATGCTTATCTCCTATCCGCAGCAGCTAACGCCGCATGCCGCAGCATAATTCATGCCGATGGATTCAGAAATTGCATCGCCCAGCGCCTGGCACAAAATAGCCAGCTCAGCCTGTGTTTTGCTTAATTCTTTAACCACAGGCTTGTTGGTAAAGTCGCTGTGCAGGCTTTCAAGTTCTAGTCGCTGTTCGGGACTTAGAGCGTTGAGCATCGACAATGCGCGCAGCGACTGTTGTTTTTGCTGGTAAGCCTGCATCGCTCGCTGTGCGGCTTGATCGTGGTGGAACGCGTAAGCTGCCTGCTCAAAGCATTTGAACTGCGGCGTTTCGGCCAATGCGGCAGCGAAATCGCCCACCGCCTGCTTCACCTCGACGGGAAAAGTCATTTCGATTTCTTCATGGATCATGTCTTCCACATCTAACTCCTTGTGCGAGGAAACATCCACGCTTACTTCTTGTTCAGCGCTTCTGGTGGTGGGCAGGCTTCCGCGGCAGCGGCAGCCATCACCGGGGCGGACGAAACCGCCCCAGCATAATAGCGCTTTTGGAAGTAAAAAGCGACATTAACTAAGCCAATCATCACTGGCACTTCCACCAACGGGCCAATCACAGCTGCGAAGGCCTCGCCACTGTTGATTCCAAACACTGCGACTGCCACAGCAATTGCCAGCTCAAAGTTGTTGCTGGCAGCCGTGAAAGACAGGGTTGTTGTCTTCGAATAATCCGCTCCGATGCGACGTCCCATCCAGAAGCTGACCAGGAACATCACCACGAAGTAGATCAATAGCGGTATGGCGATCCGCACCACATCCAGTGGGATCTGCACGATCAAGTTGCCTTTCAGGCTGAACATAACCACAATCGTGAACAGCAGGGCAAAAAGCGTCAGCGGGCTGATTTTTGGGATAAATTCCTTCTCATACCATTCCTTGCCTTTGATTCGCAGCAGCACAAAGCGCGTCAAAAAACCGGCGATGAATGGAATCCCAAGGTAAACAAACACACTTTTGGCAATTTCGCCCATCGTAATATTCACCGTCGAACCGCTCATTCCCAGCCAGGTTGGCAGCACGGTCAGGAAGACGTAGGCATAGACGCTGTAGAACAATACCTGAAACACGCTGTTGAATGCCACCAACCCGGCGGCATATTCGGTGTCGCCCTTGGCCAGCTCGTTCCACACGATCACCATGGCAATGCAGCGTGCCAGCCCGATCAAGATCAAACCGTTCATGTAGGATGGGTAATCACTCAGGAAAACCACTGCCAGGATAAACATCAAGATTGGGCCAATCACCCAGTTTTGGATCAAGGATAATGTCAGGACTTTCCGATTGCGAAATACATCTCCCAGTTCTTCATATTTGACTTTGGTGAAGGGTGGGTACATCATCAGTATTAACCCGATCGCAATCGGGATGTTGGTCGTCCCTACGGATACGGCTTCGTTAAAGGCATTCACTTCCTCCGTGAAAAGAAAGCCGATTCCAACTCCCACTGCCATTGCCAGGAAAATCCAAAGCGTCAGGTAACGGTCAAGAAACGAGAGCTTTTTGGTCAGCCCAACAGCAGGCTTTTGGGGTATTGCAGCTTCAGACATAAGAATATACCTCCAGTGAAATGAATTTTGTCGTGCAAGACATTTGGATGTGTTATAAATCTAACTGGTTACCAGGCAGCTGCTTCCAACAACGCTACGATTTCATGGCCGATATCATCGCACACTCTCCGATATCTGCGAGCGGCAGGAATTGCCCGTACAGAGAAACAGAACCTTACGTCTACCCATGCCTAAACTCACTGATCCGATGATAACAAACGAAGCGCATTACTGACCGTGTCATTGACGGTTGCTTGCTTCATATACCGGGCAACCATGATCGCCTCGGTAATTTCTGCGTTGGTTACACCTTTATCTTTCGCCATTTTCACCCACATCTGGGTGCATGTGTCTGATCCACTGATCGCCGCTGCTGCAATCCCAATGAGCATCTTGTATTTGGCGGGTACAGCTTGATATTTGGGGTGTTCAAAAATGAGCGTCTTTTCATCCATCTGGTTTTGCGCAAACTCGGGCGCAAATTCTTTCACTAGTTCCATCGGTGTTTTCATAAAAAACTCCTTTTTCCTTACTTGGTTGGTGTTTTATTTTCTAACGTTCACGAATTTCAGATAATGCAGATTCTCTTTGCGGTTCAAACCAATCCGGGTAATTATCTGCATTTTTCTCCTCGCGAGCAATGCTATAAAGCTCATGGCTTGGGATATTCCCTGCCTCTTCTTCCGGCCTGCCGGGTAAGCTGGGGCTCTGGCTGGCATGGCATTGAATGGCTCGGACTTTATCCAGCCTGTAGTCAGAAATATCGATTTCAACCAGCGCTTGCCCATTATCCGTTTTTAAAGAAGTGACTCCACAACAAAGGGCAGTAGCTTCGGATGGGCGGATATAGAGCAGCATGCCCTTTTGGTAGGCCAGATCATACGCCTGAGTGACCATATGTGAGATCGTCACGTGGTCGGGGTGTCCCGAGACGCCTCCCGGGCCAAATGTGAGAATGACTTGCGGCTGTACGAAATCCATCCAGCAAGCAATTTGTTGCAAAAGAAATTCCGGTTTCGTTTTCGCCAGTCCGCCATCCTGATAGCCCAGGATATAGACCTCAATCCCCAGGTGTTCTGCGGCTTGCCTCAGCTCAAGTTCTCGAATCTTACCGGCTTCTTCAGGGCTCACTCCGGGAATACCAGATTCTCCACGCGTCGCACATAATAGAATGATCTGTACATCCTGGTGAGTATATTTTGCCAAAGTTCCACCCACCGTAAAACTTTCATCATTAGGATGGGCTAAAATCACCAGCATTCGCTTTGGCCTGAGTTCACTCACGAAATGCCTCCTGTCCAGAATATCCCATAAAATCGAGCTACCGGGCTGCCATTGCCTCAGCAGTCAGTATCTCGAGCGGTTAAATCGCCTTGATAAATCTGCTCACCCAGTTCAGCCAGCATCGCCAACCCCTTGATTTCTTGTGGGAGGAGTGGGATTTGAGCCAACGGCACGTGGAAGCGTTCTGAAATTTCGTCCAGGTACTTTTCCTGCATGGCGCGCCGGGAGCGGGTGAAGGGAGTATTGGTTTTTTCCGGCGGGATGACCATGTTGGCAACCACCAGGCCGGGGTGGATGCCAACCGTACCCAGCTCCTGGGCGGCGCGCCAGGCTTCAAGGATCGGTGTCGCTTCGGGATACATCACAAAAGCAAAGGAGCTTTGCTCTGGATCGCCCATCATCTCGATGACTTTGCCGAAGCGCTGCTTGGCTACGTCATCTGCAGCGGTAGTCTCCACCGAGGCAAAGATTTTCACGTCTAGCTGCTTGCTCCAATCCACGGGCAGTTCCAGCAAGCGCAATGTATGACCGGTCGGCGCGGTATCGAAAACGACCGCCTGCCAGCCTTCTTGCGAGGCGTACTCGATGAATTTATCGAAAGCCGCCATCTCCTCAGTACAGGGCGAGTCCAGTTCCTCTTCCATCACTTGGATAGCCGATTCAGGGCGCCCGCGCTGGCGCGCATCCGCCAGGATGCGTGCCTTATAGGTTTCGGCGGCAGCTTTCGGGTCAATTTTGACCGCCCACAGGTTGGGCTGCCCACTCACGGGCGCGACCTCGTCCCCGACGGGGGTGTCCAGCACATCACCCAGGTGCGCTGCCGGATCTGTGGTCAGGAGCAGCGTTTTATGCCCCTGCCGGGCCAGCCAGACCGCCGTGATACAGGAAGCTACAGTCTTGCCCACCCCGCCCTTGCCGGCGAAGAAAACAGTCCTGCGGTGACCATTGGGTTGGACGCGCGCCCGCACATCTTCCGGCAAGCTCGCAATCGGCGCGGTCTGCGGGTGGATGGTCACGGTTTCAAACGTCCTGGCGGAGCTGGTTCCATCAAAGAATATATTCCCTACCTGGCGCAGCCTTTCCACACCTTTGATCTCTCCGGCCAGTAAGACCATGCGCTTTTTAGGATATGCAAAGTCCCTGTCAATTTGCGCCAGGTAATCCGATTGCATCACGGCGCGCGCAGCAAAGAGCGGATTCTGTGTTCCTTCGGGCGGGATAATGCCGTTGATGATCAGGCGAAAGTTTTCGATGTCCAGCTTGCGCAGTTCGCCGATCGCCCGGTTGGTTTCTTTGATGGAAATTGCCTCAGGATGCAGGACAAAAATGAACGTTGTCTGGGAAGTCTGGCGCATGGCGCTCAGAGCGCGCTCGTACTTGTTTTTAGCGTCTTGAATGGCCGCCGCTGGACCGAGACAGGTCTGTCCATTGCCTGCGCTGGCTGCCTCGATGGATTGGCTCCATTCGCCAGGCAACTCTAAAAGACGAATCGTGTGTCCCGTGGGTGCGGTGTCAAAAATGACCACGTCGAAGACCGCGCCGTTATCGGTGGGCGTCTCCAGAAAATCTGTAAAACGGTCAAAAGCAGCGACTTCTGCCGTGCAAGGACCGCTCATTTGCTCTTCCATTACCTGGACTATCTGTGGGGGAAAAGCCGCCCGGATAGGCATCATGGCTCGGTCAATGTATTCCTGGGTGGCTTTATCAGGATCAATTTCCATGGCCCACAAGTTGGCAACCTCGCCAATCGGCGTTACCTGATGCCCAATTGCCTGCTCAAATGTGTCTGAAAGATTAGAGGCCGGGTCAGTGGTAACAATGAGCGTGCGTTTGCCTTCATCAGCATAACGGATTGCATGAGTGCAGGCCATGCTGGTCTTACCAACACCGCCTTTCCCGGAAAAGAAAATGAACTGGGTCGTCACGATTTTGCTCCATTCAGATTTGCGGTGATTTCTGCCAACTTAGGGTATGCCCCAACTTTGATGACCTTGCCGCGCACCACCGTGATAGGCAGGGCGGTCATTTGCTGCTCGCGCACGAGTTTCATCACCTCAACATTGCTAAGAAAAACGTTTGGGTGGCTGCTCATTTGGTAACGTGCCACAATTACCCCTTGGGCTTGAAGTGCCAGCATCATTTCATTCAAATCCAGCAAGTCCTGGTCAATCGTCGGTCCGCAGATGCCGGTTGGGCAGCACATCGGGGGATCAAATATTTCAACGTCAGCCGTTGCGGCGGGAGGTTTAAGTAAATCAGAGATGGGGATAGTTTGTGTCATGTTAGTTCAGTCTCCATTGAAGTATTAAGATAAAAAAAACTAGCCTTCTTCTTTGAGGTCCAAGCGAACGAACTCGCCCAGAGGACCGCAGGTCAGGCGACGGGGCTTGATCCGCTTAGGATCAAAAAAAACACCGAAAACCTGGTTGAGCTCCTCCAGCGCCTGTCGATTGATCGAATAGTACATCCAGCGAGCATCCAGGGTATCGCGTTCGACGTTGATCAGTCCAGCCTCACGCAGCACCCGCAGGTGGTGAGAGATCAGGTTTGGAGCCATTTGAAGGCTTTCCCCTAGCTCGCAGTTACACTGTACGCCTTCCATTAAAAAATGGAAGATCAGCAAACGGTTTGGCTCTGCTAATACTCTCAACAGCCTGGCCATATGATCCAAGTCTACCGGAGGGGAAGCAGGATTGGGAGGTAAATAATTCAACATGCATTGAATTATATTGGCGGTTAAAGCTTCCGTCAAGGATAAATGTCACCGAATATCAATGACGGTCAGCGAGAGCGGCTATTGCCCTTCCCGCCTCGGCGAACAGCGATTACTTCTGCCAGGATAGCAACCGCGATTTCTTCAGGCGTCGATCCACCCAGATCGAGGCCGATGGGGGCATAAACACGACTCAGCGATTCTTCGCTGACGCCATCCTTGCGTAGGTGATCGATGATGGTTTTGCACTTGTATCGGCTGCCAATCATCCCGATATAACGCGCTGGAGAGGCGATCACCTGCCGCATGGCCGCATCATCCGAAATATGATCGGTTGTAATCAACACGATATAAGAATCGACGGTCAAGGGGACGGATGCCAGTTCCGGGAGAATCTGCGCGGCCTGGTTCCACATCTATCACCACCACATTAAACCCTGCGGCCTCTCCTATCACTGTGAGTGGCCGCCCGATGTGCCCACCGCCGACGATGATCAGTTGGGGCGGAGGTAAAAAGGGTTGGATGAAGACACTCACCTCCCCGCCGCACAATGTTCCAACCCCATCGGAGCCTTCTTCTGTCAGGCGGTAATGGCTTAGATGTGGTGTTCCCTCGTTGAGGGTAGTCTGCACATCGGCGAGAATAGCAGCTTCCAGTTTGCCTCCACCTACTGTCCCGGTCGTCGTTCCGTTCTCAAGCAGGACAATCTGAGTGCCGGTTTTAGCCGGTGATGCGCCTTTCACTTCAATCACCGTTGCCAGGGCGGCAGGCTGCTTATTCTGAATGGCCTCAGCCAGTTTCACGATAGGATTTTGGTTCATGAGGGTTTACTCCTTAAATCATTGCTTCTAGCGTTGCCCTTCTGTCGGAGAAAGCCGGGTCTTGCCCCAAGGACAGGCATTCATCCAGGGTGCGCTGTTGTTGGATTAGAGACACGGCAAACGCCAGGCAGGTGAACTCACCGCACTGCTTGCAGTTGGTGCGCGGTAAAAGTTCCCAAACATCCAAATGCCGCGGGGCACGCCGACCGTTGGTAACTGCAGTTAATTCATTACGATGCTCCCAGGTGGCATTAATGGCATCTTTAAGCGCCTCCAGCACATCCAATCCGGCCTCTGTATCTTTGACCTGGGTGATGTACACCTTGTCTGTGTAGAGGGTCAAAAATCCTGGCTGGCGGCGAAAAGTTAATGTCAACGTCTCAGGGTTGAAGGCAATTACGCCGGGCAGTGTCGCCAGGTAGGGGATCACCTCATCCAGCGAGTGGTCCGGTTTGCCAATCACAATAATCTTGCCGGGTTCAGCCAGGCAGGGTAGCGTTTTGGTGAGTGAAATGGCTTCTAAATAGTTCATGGCTGGAAGATATTACCTTTGATCTGGGTGGTGCCCGCACCGGGCACCTTGATCATCACCTTTCAACCGCCTTCCAGCAGGTCGCGCGCTTTACCTTTGAAGTATTTCTTAAGGAATTCCAGCGCAGCCTCGGCATCATCGTCCATGAGAATCCTCATCAGCTCGATGATGTCCTCGTCTTCAAGGATCAGATTCACGCCTTTTTTCATATCCACATCCTTTACCCGATGGCCGGAGATTCGATAATGATGGCTTCCAGCTCGCTTCGCTGATCAGTATACTTCTCATCAGCCAGTAGTGGGCAATCAGCTAATTTCTTTTGCGCTGCCACGAGTTTCAAGGCGAATGTATAGCAAGTCGACTCACCGCATTGCTTACAGTTAGTCTTCGGCAGCAATTTAAAAATGGCCATTGAAGTGGGCCGCTGGCGAGGGGTAACATCTGGTGTGAGCTCGGTGCGTCGCTCCCAGGTGCGGTTGACCAGGTCAACCAGCCCATTTAGTTCCTTTTCTGCGGCATCGCGGTCTTCCACATTGCTGGTGGCAATCTCATGAGCATGGAATGCAATATTGTGCCCACCTTTTTTCCAGGTCAGGGCGTTGGCCTCGGGTAGATACAACGCGCCACGCAGGGTCGCATTGAGATAGGGCAAGACTTCGGAGATATCGCCGGATAGACGGGCGCGCGCTGCGTAGCGTTCGGCCCCTGGGTCGCAAGGAGGGGTGAAGACTTCGAGGTCGGATTTTTCAATTAACATGCCTACCCTCTCTTAAAAGAGACTCGCCGAAATAGGTTGGTACTGGCTCGAAAACGATGAGGATTCGTGGACCCTATTCTAAACTGCGAGCCAGTTCCCCGGACGCCTTCATCGAAGGTCCGCTATCCTCGCCTGGCATGTGGCCAGGTCGAATGGCGCCTCATCACTTAAACCGGCATCCTGCTTCCAGACAACTTGTCCCTGGTCGTCCAGCAGCACCAATGCCGGGGCGCGTATAACTTCATATTGTTCAGCCAGATCGGGCCGGCGGTTAATATCGACCCGCAGAACCGGCACGCCCCTTTCATCCGGAACATCCCACGCAGCCATCTGCGTTTCTGCCGCGCGTACCACCCTCATCTGGCATTCACAGCCTTCTCCCAGCATAAAAAAAACCAACGCCGGCTTCCCATTTAATACCAATGGCTTCCGCGGCTCAAACCAGTTATCGTTGAATGCCTTGATTGCCAACACAGCCAGCAGGGCTGCGCCAAACAATCCCAACATTCCTATGCGCCGGCGATCTGCCAAAGGTCGTACCCGCTCAGGTTTCATTTCTCACGCTATCCACAAAAAGTACAGCCCAACCCCAATGATGATCAAGCCGCTGGCTTTTTCAATCACCTCCGACCAGCGCCCCAGCTTTTGGAAGTTTTTCAGCGCCCCGGTGAAGGTGCCCGCCAGCACCAATGGCACCCCCCGTCCCAGTGCATAGACGAACAGCAGCGCTGCGCCATAGACCAGTGCCCCCTTGACCATCACATAAGTTAAAATGGCGGCCAGTACGGGTGTGGCGCACTGCGAGGCCACCAACCCCGATACCAGTCCCAGGGCTAAAGCGCCAGAGATACCCCTCAGCCCGATGCGTTCGCGCAGTCCGCCAAACATCATCGGCATATTGAGCTTGAGCACACCGAGCATATTTAACCCGATCACGAAGCATATTGCTGCTACCAGGTAATACCACCAACGCGTCGTTGTTCCAATCAGCCCGCCAATCAAGGCTGCAGCCACTCCCAGCAGCATGAAGGTGAGCGCTGATCCTATGGCAAATGCCAGCGAAAGGACAAAGGAGCGAGTCCGCGTCAGGTTGTGGCTGCCGCCCACGTAGCCCACGATCAACGGGATGGTGGCGATATTGCACGGGCCAATGCTGGTGACCACGCCGCCCAGAAAGACGAGTACAAAGGCCAGCACAGAAGCGGTTTGCAGCGAGGCCGGGTCGAAGGTCATTTCATTCTTCCCCAGCCAGTGCTGCCAATGTCTGGCGCAATTGTTCGGCTTCCATCACCCCGACAGAGACCTGCTTTTCCCCGGATTGGTCATAGAAAATTAAGGTGGGGATATACTGCAAGCCTACGCTTTTTAGCAGGCCAGCATTTTTCATATCGTACACATTGACGTCTACCAGCGTAACCAAAGTGGAGAATTCGGGATATACCTGGCCAACAGTTTCCATCATCACTATACACTGCTTACAGTTGTCGGAGTGGAAGAAAGCCAGGGTGGGTTCCCCGGCCTGCAGTGCGCGGTCAAGCTGTAATTCTGCTATACTGACTGGGGTGGAAGTAGCAGCATCATTAAAATCTCGGTCTTGCTTGAAGACCAGGATCAAGATCGCAAGTATCAGCACTCCGGCAACAACCAGGATGCGCGGCAGGAGGTATTTTTTCTTAGGACGGCTCTTCTTAGGCACCAGACCCTCCAATCAGGCAACCCGTCAAAGGGTTGAAATGGTTGACTGGCCGGGTGTTCATCATTTCAGCTCAATCGCCTGCCCACAACAATCCGTAACACATATACCGCAGCCATCGCAGTGTTCCAGATCAATCAAAATTCGGCCTCCCAGAGGCGCTTCTTCGTCGATTTGATAAGTGACCGCGTTTTGAGGGCAAGAGTCCAAAATGCGGCAGATTTTATTTTGAGCAGGACATTTTCTTTCAATTACAAATGCTTTCATATTAAATCCTTAACTATTGTTGTTCGGTTCCTTCCGGTAAAAATTGCTCGATAGCCTCCAGGGCATGAGCCGCATAAATCGAACCCGGCCCGCCGCCCATCAGCAACCCTACACCCACCGCTTCCAACAACTCTGGGCGGGTTGCTCCGGCCTCCACGGCATCGTGAACGTGGTAGGCAATGCAGCCTTCACAACCCACAACGATGCTGATTGCCAGGGCCATCATCTCCTTGACCTTGCGACTCAACGCCCCATCCTCCACCGCTTTTCTGTGCAGCCGGGCGAAACCGGTCATCGGTCCGGGGATTTCAGTTCCAAGCTGTGCCAGCCGTTCTTCGAGTGACCGGTGAAGTTCAACGTAATCAGTTTTCATCTTATTCCATCACTTTGTATCGTATTCGGAAACGTGAATGTAATTCGGCTAAAAAATTCCCCTGCCGGGACAGGGGTTTTCGATACCATGGGCTCAGACCACGATTTCGATTTGCGGTTCGACCACCACCTCGGATTTCACCGAATTGGCCACCAGGCTGTATTTCTGCGCCGATTGCAACGCCTTGCGGGTGCGCGCTTCAACGACCTTCGGATCTTCATCGCCAGCCGCAATCCGGATAACCGGAAACAGGCGCAGGTGGGTGAAAATCTCGGTACGATCCAGTTCGATCAATTTGGTGCCCTCTGCCCGGCAGTCGTAAGAAATCAAATTAAGTTTATAGCGCTCCGTAGCCCAGATGAACATCATCATGATGCAGGTGTTGGCCGCCGCCACAAAGGCGTCCTCCGGCGTGAGCACGCCGGGGTGACCCTGGGCGTCGGGCGGGGCCGAAAAATCCATCTCCGGGCCATTGCCCATGGCAATGTGGCCCCAGTGTTCGCCTTTCCAGGCGACGTTAGTATGGTAAGTGGCGGTGCGGCTCATACGGGGATTGCCTGTTGCTGGCAAAAAGCCTGGTATTCTCGCAGCAAGGCTGCGTTGTAAGCATCTTCAGCGCCATTTGGAATGGGGTTGTAAATGCTGACCAGGTCGAACAGTTCTCCCGCAAGATCGTTGGAGGGCGTTTTGCCATCTGCATACAGCTTGGCGAAGATGAGTGGCAGAGCGACAAGCGTGACTGCGTGACCATCAATCTGGATATCCTGAACAGGAATGCCAGAACCGCAGGAACAGGTAGCCTGTTTCGTTTCTTCAGGCTCGATTACAGCCACTACCTCACGATCGACGAATTCGCCTGACCGGCGGTTCCAGCGTTTGTCCAGTAATTCATCCACCAGGTCTGGCAATTCGGTCAGCGCTTAGATCAACAGCCTGTAATCCGGCCTCGTTCAGACGGCGGCAGCCACTGGGCTTTTCCAGGCCGTTTTCTACCACCAGGTCGCTGACCACCAGGCTGGCAGCCGGTTTGCCGGAATAGAGTTCGGTGGCCCGCGCTGCGCAGCGTTCTTCACAGCCGTCCACGGCGATGGTAGGGTAAAAGCGCGCAAAGGCTCGGTCGCCCTCGCCGCCGGCCAAAAATAACGGCAGGCAGATGGTCACGGTGTCGTTGGGACGCAGCTGCTCCAGCACTTTCAAGGCAGCCAGGCGCGTCACCGTGCCTTCGGCCAGTTCTTCCCCGGAGCAAGACACAATCCCCACTTTCTTCTTCGGCAGATCAACCATTCTGGTCTCCTTCTGCGATGAGTTTGTCAACCACTTCTGCCGCTTCCTCCGCCAGGGCACGTGCCAGTTGCTCGCCGCCCTCGTTCAGCTCGGCGATGCCCTGCGGTTTGAACTGGCGGTAGCGCCGGTACACATCCAGCACAGCAAAGTCTTGAGCCACCGTACCGCCGCTCTCCTGCACCATTTTCGTGGCGCAGGCCAGCTTGCAGCCGTCGATGGTGATGGCCGGGCTGTCTGCCACCGCCTGGCGGGCAGCCTCATCTCCCAGCACCAGCAGAGATAGCGGCACCAGTTGGGCGGTCTCTGGGCGTAATTCATCGATCAAGTCGTAAGCAGCTTCCCGGCTGACCGTGCCATAGGTTTTACCGATCCCGCTGCAAGGGACGATCACAACTTTTGGTGCTTTGAGTGTTTTCACTCATAACTTTTTAGCTTCCTCATCGGCTTCCGTCTTCATCCGAGCAAAATATGCCTGGGGATCCAGCAGACGGACTCGGTCAGCAGCCCAATCAGCCGGCTCGATCACCGCCAGCCAGCCCTCTCCGAAGGGATCCTGATTGATGGCCTCCGGAGCTTCCACCATTGCCGGGTTGACTTCTACAATTTTTCCCGTGACTGGTGATGTAAAAGCGATATTCACCTTGATGGTCTCGATAACTGCCATCTCATCCCCGAAGACGAGGGACGCTCCAACTGGCTTGATCTCGGCGAAAGCCACATCGCCGCTGCGCTGCTGTACAAAGTCGGAGAGGCCAATGCGCACGACGACCGTCTTCCTCTTTTGCCCAGACACCCTCGCTGTTGTAAAAACGGTCGGTGGCAACCCGGAAGATAAACTTATCTACGCTGGTTTCTAAGAATTCAGTCATGCTGCTCTCCTGATGTCAAGTTACCTCCGGATAGGATGGCTTCAAGCAGCCTCCAGGGCATTGGCCAGCCAGGTTGTCACTTCGGCTGTGTTGGGAATACGTCCTGCACAGACCACCTTTTCGTTGATCACCAGGCCAGGGGTGGACAGGATATTGTAGGCCTTGATATCTTTGTAGTCGGTCACTTTGACGAACGTGGCTTCGATAGACAGTCCGGCGGCAGCCTGTCGGGCAATGGTTTCCACCTTTTTGCAGTTATCGCAGCCAGGTCCAAGAACTTTAATCGTGAGCATGGTTTCCTCCAATTTTTTGTTTATGAATTCTCAATTGCCAGGTTTGTTACTTCTCCCAGAAGATTATGGCTATCTTGGGCGCTGCAATGTGGGCAGGTGCAATTAGGCAGCGCTTCAGCCTGGTGCCCTTGGAAAGCCTCAACATCTGAAACACCTGCTACGCCAGCAGCCTTGCGGATGAGATCCCGGACGCCTTCGTTCTTAAGGCGATAATAGATATTGCGCCCATCGCGGCGAGAGGTAACCAAGCCCTCGCTACGTAAAGCCATCAGGTGCTGAGAAATGTAGGCTTGCCGCCAGCCCGTGGCAGCTTCCAGGTGGCAGACGCAGGCCTCTCCCGCCCAAAGCGCCAAGATAATCTCAAGACGCGGTTGCGGGCTGATAGTTTGTAACAACTCACTCACTTTACTAATGTCGGATTGGAAAATTGGTTTTGTCATATTCACAGCTCCGAATGTATTGTACACTCATATTCGCGAAGTGGAATATGACATTTGTCACCGTTAAGTATGCATTATCATCCCATTCGCCTTGCAACTTAACTTATCCGGATAACCCAGGCAGCCAGTACACGGCGTAAGGGATCAATCAATCCACTCAAACCATCTTCACAAGTGACAAATGTCACATTTGGTTGGATACCAGGAAAATTAATCTCGAAACCCCTCATTCACATAGCGGGTTAATTCACTCACCGAGAGCTCGGCGATCCCCAGCTTATCGACCGTACGGCCGCGCCGCCAATAATCGGTGCGGTGAACGATGCAGCCCAGGCGGATGATGCTGTCCATACCGCGCACGGAGACGCCGTAATGCTGTCCCAGCGAGGCAATCGGCACCAGGCTCATGGGCACGTCCTCGAAGATATAGCGGTGGTTGAGGGTGCTGGGGGCTTTGATGCCATAATACCCAGGCTGGTTGTGGATGGCTTCGTGCAGGTCATCGCCCACGGTGTTGTAAGCCATTTGCAGCCATTCCATCGAAGTGCGGGCGCGGATGCCCAGGGAGGAGGCCACCGTCACGCGCTCGCGGTCGAGGACTTCCAACACCCGCGCAACTGAAGGTGTCACGCCTTCGATATAAAACTGGTAATCGCCGTGGGTGGCTTCGATCCAGCCGGCATTCAGCAGGGTCAGGGCAGGGTGGAAGATCGCGCCCATGTTGTTCAAGCCGGTGTGCAGGACGTTGACGCCGTCGATGAATTGCGGGTAGGCGGGGTGGATGGCGTCGAGCACCATTTGGGTGCGCGAAGCGGGCAGGGCGGCCAGGGGCACGGCTTCTTTGATGCGGAAAATGCGCGCCTGGGCAGGCCCATCGGAGCGGCTGGCGTAGATAAAGGTTTCAGCCTCCGCAAGGGTGACGTCGGCAGTGCAGCCTTCATCTTTCAGCACTTTCTTAAATTCGATGGCGCCGCACGTGCGTCCCGGGTGCAAGACGATGATCTGACCGTCCTGAAGAAAAGGCGCGGCTCTCTTGGCAATGTCTGCATGCGCCGACGAGGGCACTACGACCATAACCATGTGGGCTTCCTGGAGCGCTTCCTGCATGTCTGAAGTGACGCCTGCCAGCCTGGCGAATCCATGGGCGCTGCTTTCCGAACTCTCCAGCTCGATCCCGCCGCGCGCTTTCAAAGCGGAGATGTGGTCGAAGGTGCGGTTGTAAAGCGTAACCTGGAAACCCATCAGGCTGAGGTGGGCTGCCATGGCTTTGCCCCCGTGTCCTGCACCAATGACCGTAATTTTTTCAGTTGAGTTCATGTTTTTCCCTTTTCATGATCCGATCCATGCGCTTTTCTTCGGGTAGTGGATTCCCATTTTCATCGACAGCCAGGCATGCGCCTTGGATGATGCGGGTTTGCACCTCGCCTCGTCCATATGGATTGTTGCGTAGCTGCGGGGCATCCAGGATGCCGCAGGTGACCGCCCTCGCCAGCACACCCGGGTCGGTAAATGGATCGCGGATGCTTGAGTGGGCCAGGGCGGCAATTGCTGCCAGTGTAATCTGCGCTTCCCTCACCAATTCCTGGCGCCGCTGCTGCACCTGCGGGTCAGCGTACAGGTCGGGCTGCCCGGCCAGGGCGTTTTCGATAGCACGCCGCGCCAGCTTGCAGGATTCGATAACATCCGAGGCGGTTGCGGCGTGGTCGGCTTCGGTGTAGCCGACCACGTGCACGATGTGCGGTTTTAAGGCCATTTGGACGTAAACGCTGGTCGCCAGGTGGGCGCGGGCGGCGTCAACGTCCAGGGGATAGCTGAGCAGCCCCGTGCGAGTCTGGCGCCAGATGTGGAAATTGGAGTCATTCCTGGCCAACGGTTCGATCAAGTCCAGGATCGCCAGCATTTTTGCCAGGTCCATGCGGTCGCTGTGTCCAGGGGGGCTGTTGAACATGAATTGTGCAATGTAATCTTCCACGCCAAAGGCGTGCGCGTTGTGGGCAGCCAGGTAAGCGGAGACCACATAGACCACGTCGGGCGCCTCGCGCATCCCCCAATGGTGTGGCTCGTTCAATTCCACCGGGATGCCGCGTCCCCCATACCAGGAGAGGACTTCCTGGTGTTGCCGGATGGAGCCTTCCAGGTCCCAGGGGCCGCGCCCGTCCATGCGGTTGAACCAGAACAAGGGGATGGCGCACCAGGCGTTGTGAATGGTCTCGACGTACATCTCTGCCAGGCGGATGAAATCGTCGGTGCCCGAGTACGTGCGCAGCAAGGGGTAATTGCCGCAGCGGCTGGCTTGATACAGGAGCCGGTAGTCCTCGGCACTGCGCACCGGAACGCCGCCAGCGCCGGTGCGCCGGGGATCCTGGCGTTCTGGGTGAAAGAAATTCTCCTGGGCGTCCTGGTCGATGCCGAGGGAGATCACGTCCAGGACCTGCGAGAGGGCGATCTGCTGAATGCCCCGTTTGGTGTCCTCGAGCGTGGGCAGTCCAAAATGGTGGCGCAGGATCGGGTAAGGTGCTTTCCAGCGGATGCGCTCGATGGCGCTTTGTGCGAAGTCGGTTTCGGCCTCCGGCTCGTGAACCTGGCCCTTAAGATAAGCAAGCACAGCCTCTGCTGGCTGGCTGCCATCAAAGGTGCGCTCAAAGAACCCAAGAGCCCGGGCACGCGCGCTGACCGGTGGGGTGCCCCCGAAGGCGAAGCGCACCCCGGAAGCGTGCAGGTCGGAGGCCGCCTCGGCGAACTGCCCCAGCAGGCGTTCCCCGGTCTCTGGGGTCAGGCGGTAAGAGATCCCAACCAGGATCTGCTCGACGTCGGGGGCAGCCCGGGCAGACTGGATCGCCTCCAGGAACTTCTCGATGGAAACTGCCGGACCCAGGAAGACGGTCTGCCAACCGGCGCTCTCTGCCAGGCGCAGAAAGCTGCTGACGCCAGCCACGTGGACGCACTCTCCCAGGGCACCCGCGATGACGATCTTCAAGGGCGATATCGTTTCACCACGCGGATCAGGCGTTCTAAGGCCTCCGGGGTGTATGGAATAAGATGAAACATCAGGTGGGTCACTCCCAGCTCCGCGTATCCCTGGATCGCCTCCAGGATTTCATCGTCGCTGCCAGAAAGAGGTGGCTCATCGCCCATTTGAGGGCTCCTCAACGAGGTCGGGGTACCATAAAGCGCTGAGCACGGTCATCCCCAGGGTGGCGGGATCGCGCCCGACGTCTTCACAGGCCTGGAGCATTTTCTCGCGGTAAGGTAGGAAGGTCTCCGGCTTGCCCATGTAGCCAACGTTCCAGAGATCGGCATGCTGGGCGGTCAGGCGCAGCATGCGCGGACCTTCACAGCCGACCAGGATGGGCATGCCCTTGGCGCTGGGACCGCGCGGGGCGATCTCACAGTTGCGAGCCTGGTAGTATTTACCCTCGAAATCCACTTTTCCATCTCTCACCAGAGGGCAGATGATTTTCAAGGCTTCTTCAAAACGGTCCACCCGGCGGTCGAAGGGCATGCCGAAGGCCTCGTATTCGGGCTGGTTCCAGCCGGCTCCGAGTCCCAGGATCAGCCTGCACTGGCTGATCTCATCCAGAGTGATCGCCATTTTCGCCAGGATGGCCGGATTGCGGAAACTGTTGCACAGCACCAGGGTTCCCAGTTCGATGTGCTGGGTGGCTTCTGCCAGGGCAGAGAGCATACTCCAGCATTCCCAGATGCCGATCAGCGGCCGCTCTTCCGAGCGGTAGAGCAGGTGATCGTACAACCACAGCGAGTCGAAGCCGCCTTCTTCGGCGCGCCTGGCCATCCCGCGGATTTCAGCATAGGTCGGGGCACGCTGGTATATTTTACTCTCTACCAGCATGATGACAATGCCAAGTTTCATGGGTACACCTCCCGGAACAGGTTAATCGACCAGGTTATTTTTTCAAATGATACGGAAATTCGATGATCAGGCGCTGAAATCCCTGGCTGCGGCGGCGATAAAGCAAGGCGGCTTTGACCAGCCAGGAGATCTGGTTGTGCAGCAGCGTCTGCCACAGGTGTGCCGGGACGATCTCGGGCAGCATCACGGCTGCAAGCTGTCCGTCGTTATGTTCAGAATCGAACCGGTCGAGAAAAGCCAGCAGAGGCCCGACAATCGAACGGTACGGGGAAGGTTCTACGACCAGCGGAATATCTGGGAACCATTCTTGCCATTTGTGACGGATCATCTCGGCGCTTCCGGGCTCGACCTCGATGTACAAGGCTGTGATATTCGGTGTGAGAGAGCGGGCGTAATTTATGGCTTCGATGGAGGCCCGGTGTACCCCAGAAATTGGGATAACCAGGCGGATTTTCGGCGCAGGGCGCAGCGATGGCGGTAAGCCGCGCAAAGTCAGCTCTCGGGAAACTTCGGTGAAATGGGACTGCACTCGATTAAACCACCAGACGATTCCGGGAATGAGCAGAAGCGTCAGCCAGGCGCCATGGGTAAATTTACTGAAACCCACCACCACCAGGGTGACGCCGGTTCCCAGGGCGCCCAGGCCATTAATCAGCATCTTGGCTTGCCAGTTCTTTTCCCGGTTGCGGTACCAATGTATCACCATGCCGGACTGAGAAAGCGTAAAGGCCAGGAAAGCGCCCACAGCAAAAAGCGGCACCAGGGAGTGCGAGTCGCCCTGGAATAAAATAACCAGCAGGGCAGTTACACCTGCCAGCACCAGCATGCCGTTGGTGTAAACCAGGCGGTCACCCAGGTTGGTAAACTGGCGCGGTAGGTAACGATCCCGTGCCAGGATCGAGGCCAGGCGTGGAAACCCGGCGAAACTGGTGTTCGCTGCCACGGCCAGCACCAAAAGTGTCGCAATTTGCACCAGGTAATAGGAAAAGCCATTCCCGAATACCCGGTGGGCTAGAGCGGAAAGGATCGTCTCGTTTTCACCGGCGACCACCGCAAAATATTGGGTCAATCCCAGGCTGCCCACGAAGAGTGTACCCATTAGAAAGGCCATCACGATCAACGTCTTCCCAGCATTGCGCGCTTCAGGTGGCTTAAAGGCTGGGACGCCGTTACTGATGGCCTCGATCCCGGTAAGAGCGGTGCTACCCGAAGAAAATGCGTGCAGCACGAGCAGCAATGTGACCGGCTCGATGGCTGGTGGGGCTGTAACGGCCAGCGACCCAGGCCCTTCAACGATTGCCCGGTAGACACCGAATGCGAGCATTCCCAGGTATGTGACCAGGAAAAAATAAACCGGCACCGCCATCGTCGTGCCCGCTTCCTGGGTGCCCCGTAGATTGATCAACATGATCACGATCAGGATCAATAAGCTAGCCGCCACCCGGTGCGGCCAAAGTACCGGAAATGCTGAAGCGAGAGCCTCCACCCCTGCCGTTAAACTGACAGCCGCCGTTAGCACATAATCGATCATCAATGCTGCTGCAGCCACTTTACCCGCCATCTCCCCTAGATTCTCGCGGGCAACAACATAAGAACCGCCGCCGGATGGGTATGCGTGCAGAGTCTGGAAGTACGACAACGCCACCATACTCAGCAAGCCGACAATGCACACCCCAATCGGAAAGGACAACGACAACCCGGCCGAACCGGCGACAACCAGCCCCAGGAAAATTTCCTGGTTGGCGTAAGCGATGGAAGATAAGGCATCGGGGGAGAAAGCTGCCAGCGCCCGGATTTTGTTCAGGCGGGTGTGGGCCAGTTTCTGCGTTACCAGTGGTGAGCCGACCACCAGCGACCAAATTTTCGATAGCATTAGAAGGCAATTATATTGCTTAATGCATGATGTGCAATCCATTCTTATAACATGTACGAATTTCTTAACAATTAAGGCTGGATTACGAGCCCTTCTCCACCGGTTGTACGGCCGGTAATTTCTGGCGGCGCTGGCGGGGAGGAAACAGGCTGTGCTGCAAAGGCGGGTCGAGCAGTTTACCCCCGCCCAGCGGCAGCAGCACCGACTCGGCGGCCCGCCGCATGAGCTTTTCGTACATCGCAATGTCGATCCGGCGCACATCTGGCTCCTCGGGCAAATCCCAGGCGTGCACGTCCGGCTCGCCGCGGAGGTACAGGAAGCGCACGCGCTGGCCGGGGCGCACCTCCTTGCCGATTTGCTGGAGCTGCTTGGCCGCCCGCGCTGCCGGGGAAGGCGTGCGGTACTGCTCGAGCTCGCGACTCAGCTTCAGGCTGGCGAGCAGGTCTGGCAGGGGCACGCTTCCCCGGCGCAGCGCCTGCAGGCGGCGCTGCAGGTGGGCATAAGCCCGCGGCAGGTATTCGGGAAGGGCTTGCACATCAGGCGCCTTTGCCAGGATTTCCAGCATCTCCAACTGCGTGTGAGCGATGAAAGGCGGTGTATCGTGCCGGCGCACCTCGATGCCGCGCACTTTCAAAGAACCGTCTTGGAAAACGCCGAAATAGCGGTTGGGTACCGGCACACGCCCATCCTGGCGCGAGGGCAGGAAAGCCACCCAACGGAAGATCCCATCCAGTGAGATGGGCAGGTGGGTGTGCTCGGAGATGGCGGTCAGCAGGGACTGGTAATCGCTGGGCCGGGTCATTTCTCCTGCAGCCTCGGGCTTCACCCACAACCCGTCCACGTACATGTGCAGCACGCTGAACCCAAAGTCTTCGCAGACCTCCTTGGCGCGCAGCAGGGCTTCGCGCCCGTATGCCGTCACTGCCTCGTGAGCCTCGATGCGCCCGAAGCGGGCATTGCGGTAGCCCAGGTAGCCGAAGCACGTTACCAGCAGCCATTTGTGAGCCGAGGCGCGCGCCTTGTAGATATCCCGGCGCGGGTCCCAGGCTGGCAGGTTACCCAGGTACGCTTTCAGCTCCAGGCGCTTGTGCAGCAGGGGCGAGAGGGTGCGCGGCACCAGTCCGTCCCCTTCACCTGGCGGTGGTGCAGCCATAACCTGCCAGTATCCCGGGTCAGCCGGGGCAAGGGCCAGGGTTTCAGCCGCCTGCGATTCCAGCGGCGCCAGCTCGTCGGCGCGGTGTGGGCGCGCCCCTGCCGTCTCCGGCGAAATGTTGAAATGCACCATGATCCCCGGGTACATGGAGGTGAAGTCGATCATACCCACGTTGGCATGCAGGCCGACCAGCGGCTGGTAGACCAGGCCACCCTGGTCGGCCGAGAACAGGTCGTTGGCCTGCTTGAAACGCTCGGGCTCAGCCTTGCGCCAGGGCACCAGCACCTGCATGCGCAGCGCCGTCACGATTTGCATGGACGAGATGCCTGTGCCGGGGGAGGTGCGGGCTGCGGTCTGCACCGGCAGGCCCGTCACCCGCGCCGATTCCAGCACCCCTTCCAGGGTGTAATCGTCCCACAGCGTCGCATTGTGCCGGTCGATGTGCCAGCGGCCGAAAAGGTGCACCTGGCGGTCCCGGTAAATCACCTGCCCGTAAGAGACATACGAGCGCTCCGGCCGGTGGGCGATCTCGCAGGCAGGATCACGGTTGAGCGGCAGGGACAGCCCAAGCTCTTGCGAGCGTTCGATCAGCATGGGTAACAGCCAGCTATCCCCCCAGGAGGTCAGCAGCAGGTCGGGGTCGTGGCGTTTCAAGATCGCTGCCAGGTTGACCAGCAGCGGGCGGGCAGGCTGCAGCGGCAGGCGGTACATGCCCAGGCGCGTGCTGGGATCGTCGCTGGCGCCGCGATGTGTCCAGGCGCGCAGCCTGAGCTCGCGCGGTGGGGCGTGCTCGGGGTCGCAATCCGGCTCGATGGCGAGCACACTCAGGGGCGGCACCGGCGGCTTCAGGTCCCAGGGCGAGTCGACGGCTGCCAGGGATTCGCCCGGAAGGGCCCGGCAGCGCGCCAGCGGGAAGACGCCCCAGCGCGCGGCACAGGCGAGCGGCAGCGAGATGTCGCTGTCAAAATAGGTCAGGTCGGGGAAAGTCAGCGAGACCTGCCGGAACAGGTCGGGCAGCAGGGCCGGCGCCGGCACTTGCACGGCGAGCACCGTGCGCGGCTGCGGCGAGAACAGCTCGCGGCGTTCCTGGCGCTGCAGGCCCACGCGGGCAGATCCCTGGCGCAGGAAACGCCACAGGAGGCGCAGCTCGCCGGATGGACCTGCAGCATAAAAGGTTACGGGAAAGGGCAGCTCCAGGCGGTGGCGCTGTCCGTCGTCGCCCAGCAGCCAGGCCACGACGCCGGGGATAGACGATCCTCCCGCAGGTGGTATTTCTGCGGGAGCCGCATACAAATCCAACAGCCAGCCTTCGAGTTCCTTTCCTTTACCCACGTTTCACGGTCTTCAGGGAAACACCGCCTCACTGCGCCCATTCCTCGAAGCTGTCATCCAGGCGACGCCGCAGCCGCATGACTTCCTTGTGCTCTTCCAGCAGCATTGCCAGGAGAAAGGTCTCGAAGGGTAGGGCGTTGGAAGCGTAGGCTGCCGCGGCCAGGTGCTGGCGCGCCGCCGCGAACAGATCGTCCAGGGCAAGCTGGTCGCTGCGGCGCAGGGCACGCCGGAAGCGGTTGAAATTATCTTGCTCCTGGTAAAAAGCCTGGGTTACGGAAGGTAAAGTGCGTCCCATGCGCTCCTCCTTCGCCTAGAACAACCTGGGCTGGACGACCGGCGCCATTTCTTCAAACAGGAGCACCTCGTCCGAGGCTTCTTTCACCATGTCCACCAATCCCAGGGGATCCTCCTGCACCGGCGGAGTCGGGCGCACACTCACGACTACCACCGCAGCCTGGCTCAAGCGGCGCAGCTCGGCCATACAGCGCACCAACAGGCGGCGGCGCTCGGGCTGCGGCAGGTTTTCATCGTAGAAGGTGTTCAGCAGGTCCAGGACCAGGGTCGGGGCGGAAGGGCGCGCCTGGCCCAGGCCGGGCGTGGCTTCCAGCAGCGCCAGCAGCTGGTAGGGTGTGAAGGCGCGCGCCACATGAATGCGCTCCAGGGCTTGTTGAAAACCTTCTGCGCCTTCCTGGCGCAGGCTGCGAGCTACCTCATAGGCGTTGAACTGGTTGCCGGCATCCAGTACTTGCAGGGCACCGCGATGTGCCAGGCGCGCCGACAATACCAGCATGTGCATGCGGGCGGCATGGGGCGCCAATACGGTGATCAGGGTCTTTTGTGAAAACCGGTCTTCTGGCAGGAGCTGGTAGGTCTTTGGCGGAGCAAGGTGATTGTTTTTCATGGTCTCAGCATACTCCAGAAAACAGCAGATCACAATTGCCCGAAGGGTCTAATCCGAGATGAAAAAAGGGTTAACCCATGGATGATGCCAGGAATGGGGGTCGACGGTGTTCTAGTCCCCAGGGGTGGGGGTATCCCATTGGCTAAAATCCCACTCGGACAGCATACGACGCAGCTCGTTGCGGTTTTCGAAGGCAAATTTTATGAGGGCGTTACGGGCGTGTGTCTTGACCGTGGAAGGCGCGATGTACAGGCGGGCAGCAATCTGGTCGGTGGTGTATCCCAGGCAAATCAGCGCCGCCACATTCTGCTCGCGCGGCGACAGGCTGTTCCAGCACTGCCACAGGTCACGCTGGGTGCGGCGCTGCGCCAGCCCCGAAACCAGCAAGTCGCTGGCAACGTCCTGGAGTGGGCGCTGCTCGGTCTGTGCCAACCGCTGCAGGGTTTTCACCAGGCGCGTGTCCAGGCGGTAACTGCGCGTGCGTCCGGCGTGACCGGGAAGAGTTTCCTGGCGCAGTGCACGTTGGAACCGTTCCCACAACCTTTGAAAAAAATGCTTGCGCGCCACAATCCCTTTTCGAAACGATACGGTTGAGCTGGTGAAGAACCTTTTGAAAAACCTTTTCTGCCGATCATGATTATAATAGAACACAAGTTCTATTTCAAGGTGTAAAAGTATTTATCACAAAAGGAGAATCGTGTTTTTTTAATTTCTCGTGTTAACGGTGCAAATATTGCGGGTTTATGCTATCATCAGAATCTAGTTGCCTGGAGGAAAAATCTGAGTGTAATTCGCGCTTTCATTGCGGTCGATCTCTCGCCAGAAATTCAAAAACGGTTGGATGAAGTCTCGCGCCAGCTCATGACTGCCCTGGGCACGGCGAGTTTGCGCTGGGTCCCGGTCAAAAATATCCACCTGACCTTGAAATTCCTGGGGGATGTTTCGGTAGCCAATCTGGAAATTCTCAAAAAGATTCTGCGGGCCGAAGCGGAGCGGGTGGAGGCCTTTGAGATCAGCGTCGGGCAGATTGGTGCCTTTCCTTCCGCCAGCCGGCCGCGCGTCCTGTGGGCAGGAGTCCAGGCTCCGGAGCAGCTTGGGGAGCTTCAGAAAAGCCTGGAAAGTGAAATTGCCCTGGTCGGATATCCCCCCGATGAACGGGCTTTTTCGCCGCATCTGACCCTGGCCCGGGTAACGCGGACGGCACTGCCGGGTGATCTTCGCAAGATCAAAGGCGTCATCGAGAAAGCCCACGTGGGCTTCCTGGGGATCACGCAGATCGAAGCTGTGCATTTATACCAAAGCGATTTACATTCTGGTGGGGCGGTCTATACTCACTTGTATTCAGCGCCCCTGATAAAAACATCATCTACGAGGTGAATTCTGGAACCACTCTTGATTGCCCGAACGGTCGTAACTGCGCTGGAGGAAAAGAAGGGGGAAGACATCCTCCTGATTGATATCCATGATATTTCTGATTTTACCGATTATTTTGTAATCTGCACGGGAACCAGTGACCGCATGCTGCAGGCCCTGGCCGACGGCGTGCGTGAGAAGGTCAAAGCCAGCCATGCCGAGAACGGGCACCTGGAAGGGCAGCCCGGCGACGGCTGGCAGCTGATTGATTTTGGCGGCGTGGTTGTGCACCTGTTTTCGCCGGAACGCCGGGCATATTACCGCCTGGAAGAGCTCTGGTCGAAGGGCAAGATCTTGCTGCGGCTGCAGTAGCCGGAGACGACCGCTAATAAAATTGTGGATTCTTAAGGGGATCAGGGCCAGGATGACGGCTTCGGTGTAGAAGCCGGCACGGTCAATGACGTTGTTGGTGAGCAGGCCAACCGCGCCGTTCTTTTGCTTGGAATTTGAATCGCCGAAAACCAGATCGTCTGCCCGTCCCAATTCCTCGCCCTTGTGAACCAGCTCTGCCACGACCCGCGGCAGGAAAAAGGTGCCGGTGCGGCTTTGCCCTTGTTGGCTGCCAGAGAGCACGAAGACCCAGGCAAATGCCGCCAGCCCCTCATCCTGTTCCTCAACCCCACCCTCGATGCCGATCCAATAATCGGCCTGCGGAAACACCCTCTGCGCCTTGCGCGCCCGGTTTTCAGCGCCGCGCAAGGTCTCGGAGTTTGAGCGTGGTTGTTCGCTTACGCCGGAAGGGACATCGACAGCCTGTACCTGGAAGCTCTCGCCGGGGAACATGCGCTTGAAGCCGTGCAGGGCTGCCTGTTTCTTGACCGGGTTTTGGGAAGCGATGACGATGGTTTTCACAGGCTCAGAGCGTGCCCTTGTACATCCCACCGTCCACGGTCAGCATGACCCCGGTGATGTAGGAAGCTGCCGGTGATACCAGGAACACGGCGGCGTTGGCGAATTCTTCGGGGGTGCCCATGCGCCCCAGCGAGCTATCTTTGGCCTGTTTGGCGATCTCTTCTTCCAGGGTTGTATGGTTCAGGTTGGCGCGGTATTTCATCAGGTCGTAAACGCGCTCTGTTTCCGTCCAGGCAGGCAGGATTGAATTGAAGCGGATGCCGTCGCTTCCCAGCTCCAGGGCCAGGGTTTTGGTCAGGCCGACGGTGGCGGCGCGGATGCTGTTGGAGAGCACCAGGTTTGGGATGGGTTGTTTGACGGAGTATGATGTGATCGTCAGCACGCTGGCCGCCGTTGATTTTCGCAAGTGAGGTAGAGCAGCCCGGATCAGGCGTACGTGGCTCATCAGGGAAAGCTCCAGCGCCTGGCTCCAGGCCTGGTCGTCGAACTGCTCGAACTTGCCCGATGCAGGTCCGCCGGCATTCGTGACCAGGATATCCAGGCCTCCCATGGCAGTGACAGCCTGGGCAACCAGCGACCCGGGCACGCTCGGGTCGCTCACATCGCCCGGGAAGGAAAAAATGCCAGGATTCCCGAGCCCCTGGTCTGCCAGGGAAGTGTGAATGGACTCGACCGCGGCGCTGAGTTTGGTTGGGTTGCGCCCGTTGATCGAAACGCTGGTGCCTTCAAGCGCCAGGCCCAGGGCTGTGGCGTAACCCAGTCCACGGCTGGCGCCAGTGACCAGGGCAGTTTTACCTTTGAGGTTAAGATTCATATTTCCTCCGAACGTTAGAGTAATTCCAGGATGTCGTTCTCGACTTCGATGTCCAACCAGTGCTTTTCCACCCACTCCACGATTGCCTGCAGGGAACGCTGCGTGAAGGCGATGTCGTTACTGACCAGGGCGCAGGCGATTTGGGCGGACTGCCAGGAATCCAGGTCATCGATTTCGGCAGCCGAGATGTTGAACTCTTTGTGCAGGCGAGCCAGCAAGGGTTTGAGCCGGCTGCGTTTTTCCTTAAGTGAACAACAGCCGGGAATCCGCAGGTGCAAGACCAATAATCCGACCGATTTGCTGGAGCGCGTGGACAAGGGTGTTTAAGTCACAAGACGAAATTCATTCATGGATAGGTCGCAGTCAAGTATAATCGAACCCATGGACAACCAAAAGGGATGCTTGCTGGTTATAGGTGTTTTACTCATCGTGGCGCTGGTCGGCGTGGGGATTGTCTGGATCGTCCAAAACACGCTGCAGGATACGGTCGCGCCGGTGCAGGCGATGACGGGCGGGTTAGGTACGGAGGTGGCCAAGATTCTGCACCCAACCCCGACGGTGCTTCCAGATCCGGTGACGATCATCCATAGTGTACGTTCGCTGGCGCGCCTGGAAACGATCCAGTACACCCTGGAGAAGGTGATCCGGGCGGAAAACGGCTCCGGTCCGCTGGCGCTGCTGTTTGGGGATAAACTGCTGTTCGTTGCCCACGGCAAGGTGATCGCCGGCGTCGACCTGGAAAAATTGGGACCCGAAAACCTGGAAGTAAAAAATGGTGTGCTTTACGTCACGCTGCCAGAGCCCGAAATTTTCCTGACCGCCCTGGATAATGACAAGTCGTACGTCTACGACCGCGAAACCGGGCTGCTGACCAAGGGCGATATCAACCTGGAAGCTGAAGTGCGCCAGGTTGCCGAACAGGAGATCATGAAAGCGGCCTTGGAAGACGGCATCTTAGACAAGGCCCGCCAGAACGCTGAGGCTTATCTCTTCCGCCTGTTCAACCAGCTTGGTTTTCGGGAGGTCATTTTTTTGCAGGTCGAAGCAACTCCGGCGCCTTAACGACGCCAGGCGTACCTCCATCACGATCGGCGCAGATTCCAGTGAGGGTGGGCGTATTTTTCCCGCCTGAGGATTTCGGCGCGCTCAATTTCGGCTTGCGAAAGCGGCCCAGGCATGAGCTTGAGATTGAGCACTTCTTCGAAAGCCTGTATATATGCCAGGGCGGCCTGCTTCCAGGATACCACCTTACCCAGCACAACTTCCACGGTCGTGGCATGTTCCAGGAGGCGGTCAGCGGCTTCCTGGCGGGCGGCCTCGTCCGGCAGGGTCAGCGCCTGGACGATGCGGGTCAGATCGCCAACCAGCGGCAGTGAGCCGTGCTGCAGCACGCCGTTCCGGCGCCGAGCCTGGGCGCTGCCCACCAGCTTCTTTCCGCCCACGGTAATTTCATAATTTGAGGGGACTTCGAAACAGACCGGGTTGGCTGTCAACGGATTATGCGGCTGCGGCGGACAAAGAGCGTCCGGGGAGCGCAGCGGGGAACTGATTGAGCGGATTGGATTTTCGGGAGGACGTTCGTGCGCTTCAGCCGGAATTCCCAAAAGATGCAGGGCATGCAGCAGGGCTTGCGACAGGCAGCGGTAGCTCTCGAGGACGCTGCCCGCCAGGCGCGGGTCTTCTGGTGGTCCGATGACCGAATAGGTGAGTTCGTCCGTATGCAGGATGGCCCTGCCGCCGGTGGGGCGGCGTACGAGGTGCCAGCCTGCCCTTTCGAGGAAGGTCTGGTCGACGTCGGCCGCAGATTGCGCATAGCCGAGCGAGAAACAGGGTGGATCCCAGGCGTACAGGCGCAGCGTGGCTGGCGACTCGCCCTGCCGGACGCCGTCCAGGATGGCTTCGTCGACGGCCATGTTCCAGGCGCCCTCGGCAGGCGGGGATTGGATGAGTCTCCAGGTGGTCTCAGGAAAGGGCTGCATCAGGGTTCCGATTGCTTATGGATAAGCAGGCCCTTCATAAGGATCCCAGTAAGGGATTTCGACGGTGGGGGTTGGGGTCGCTGGGGTACCCGTGATGGTTGGCGTCGGTGATGGGGTGGCCGTGAGTGGGATGGGCGTGGCCAGGGAGATGCCCTCGCCCTTGAGCTTCAAACGCGCCATGGTCGTAAAGGGGCTGCGGCTGTAGTTGCGCCAGAGGGTCAGGTAGGCTTCGACTGCCTGGCGCTCCAGGTTAGCCATCTCGTGCGCCAGCCCGGTCAGGTAATAGTAGCGGTCGCAGCTCCAGGTGGGTTTGCACAGCAGTCCCGGGTAGGTTGCCAGGTTGGTAAGTCTCTTGGCAATCTCGGCCGGGTCGCCACCGCTCATCAGGTCCTGCTCCGCAGCCAGCAGGTCGCGCTCGAATCGGTTCATGAACTTTCCCGGTTTCAGCCAGGAAATGACCGGGTACAGGCTGCCTTGCTGGCGTTTCATGCTGAAAAGGCGCTCGCTGTCCAGTTGAATGACGGCAGGGAGTTCTTCTTCCGGCGCATCCCCAAGGGAGGCGATTTGCTGGATGGGACGGTTCACATCTACCCAATCCACGCGCACGGCCCGCGGCCCGTCCTTCGTCTCTGCCAGGATCCAGAAATCCAGTGTTTCCAGAGGTCTGTGGCGGATGGTCACCCAGCGTTCGGCAGTCCCTTCACGGTCAAAATCCGCGTACCCAGAGGCGACCGGGAGCACGCCCCATTCCCTGAGCTTTGCCAGCGGGTTGGCCGAATCTGCCTTGGTCAGCCGCGTGCCCAGGTAGCTCAAGGCATCCGCAGGTTTGCAGGCGGTTGCCTGCAGGCACGCCCGGTAGACATCTTCTGGCTGTTGATAACTTGCCAGGAACTGCTGTGCAGCGGGTCCCCACGGGCCTTCAGGATTTGCCGGTTTTTCTGCCAGCTTGGTCAGTACGCTTGTGGCACGTTCGAAATCACCTGTCAGGGCTGCGTTGGTTCCCAGCTTGAATTGCAACTCGTCTTGGAGATCGGCAGATTGTTTGAGGGTGAGCGGCTGCCCGTCCGGAGATTGTGTTGGCGGCCAATAGGGTTGGAGCGCCTCGATCAGTTTTATAGTAGCCTGCGGACCCCAGAATTCTTCGGCAATGCCCAGCAGGACCTGGCAGGTGTGGATCGAGTTCTTCATCTGCAGCCACATCGTACGAAGTCTGGGTGCGTTCCATGATGGAACCGTTCCACTGGTAAACAAACTCAAAATTTAGCGGACAGGCAGGGAAAGCCTGGCCGGAGAATACCAGGCGGTCGGGGTTTTCCTCGTCGACCTGGATGCTCCAGCGGTTCGCAAATTCGATGCCCAGGTTGATCTGGTCTTCCCCGACCTGGAATGAATACTCTTCGGCAGGTACCTGGGTGAGGTCAAAGATTCGCGGCAGCGGGACCAGGAAAGCGTCATTATCCAGAAGCTGGGTCTTCGCGACCAGGTCTTCGGCAGGGAAGATGATGACTTCATCGCTGCCGTCTCCTGTCAGATCGCTCAATAAGGCTCGCATGGGGGTCGGGGAGGCCGGATCAAAGCTGGCAGCCAGCGGGTAGACCTGGTAAGCGCCAGGACCTTCGAGCAGCCACAAGAAGATGCTGCCGGGACCTTCGATTTGCAGCAGGGCACTGTTGTAGAATCCCTCGGGCGGCTCGAGCTCGACGCTGTACAGGTCGAGGTCACTGGCTTTGCTCTCGAACCAGTACGGCAGGTGGTCGAAGGAGGTCTGCTCCTGGTTGAGAGCCCGGGCAATCAGGTCTGCATAAACCTGGGCCGCTGTTTCATCCCCGGTGCGCGCCAGGTTCTGCGCCAGCATCCACTTGCCAGTCCTCTGCCTGGGACGCCTCCGGGAAGCGCACCAGGGCTTCTTGCAGCGCGGTCACCGCGTAGGTGAACGCCGCGTAATATTCCGATCGGTCATCTCCCCGGGCAGATTCTGAGAGTGTGTTCGGATAATCTTCCATGTAGCTGACCATCAAATCAGCCAAGTCAGCGTCCCAGGGCTGCAGGGAATACACCTTATTATCCGGCGCTGGCCGGGCGGGGGTCAGAGTGGGCGGCCCGGGGGTGGGTGGGACTTCAGACGGCTCCGGAGATGGTGTGGGGGAGAGGGTTAACGTGGGCGTCAGGGTGTAGCGCAGGGTGCGCGTTGGCGTGGGCGTCAGAGAAGGCGCAGGAGTCAGGCTTGCCGTCGCTGTCGAGCGCAGGGTTGGCACGGTTACCTGCGCCTGGGAGCGCAGCGGCAGGCGGATGCGCGGGTAGACGATCACGATCAGGACCAGGCCGATGACGACGATCGTCAAAATGACCAGCTGCGATAAAAGGTACTGGCTTTGCTCGGTTTCACTGCGTTTCGGTGGTTGTGGTTCCGTCATCCATATCTCTTCAAAACACTGGCATTATACTGGATTAATTTCCTCTCGCTTGATAATCTTGATTATCCCTGGTATAGTTCCAGGCGCTGGCAAAATGCGAAAAACCTAAAAAAAAGAGTGGCTCCTTTGCATAAAAAAAATATCCTTCTCAGCATTTTCCTGGTAATCAGTTTCATTTTCTCCGCATGTACTTCCACCGTTGAAACGCCGGCTCCAATCGAAACCACGACGGAGGCGACTGAGGCGCCAACTCCGACTCATGTGCCTCCCACGCCAACTTCTGCACCCACGCAGGAGCCTGGAGTAGAGAATCCTCTCTACCTGGCAATCATCTGGCACCAGCACCAGCCGGTGTATTTCAAAGACCCCCAGACCGGAATCTATCAAAAGCCCTGGGTGCGCCTGCACGCCACCAAAGATTACGTGGACATGGCGGCAATTCTGGAAGAGTATCCGGAGATCCATGCGACCTTCAACCTGACACCCAGCCTGATCCGCCAGTTAGACGACCTTGAGGCCGGCGCCAGGGACCTGTACTGGGTGATGGCGGAAGCGCCGGCCGACCAGCTGAGTGAAGAGCAGCAACAATTTATTAGAGATCGCTTCTTCGACACCAATTCGAAGATTATCTCCCGCTTTCCAAGGTACGACGAGTTAAGGATTAAGCGCGATGCCGGTGAAATCTTTACAAACCAGGACTTCCTGGATTTACAGGTGTTATTCAACCTGGCCTGGGTGGATCCGGATTGGCTGGCGCAGGAGCCGCTGGCCAACCTTGTCGCCAAAGGCAGGGATTTCGCTGAGGCAGATAAAATCGTCTTATTCCAGGAGCACCAGCGGTTAATTGCCGAGGTGGTTCCGCTGCACAAGAAGCTGCAAGACGCCGGGCAGATTGAAGTCACCATGACGCCGTATGCCCATCCGATCCTGCCGTTGATCACAGATACCGACCTGGCAAAAATCGCAATCCCCGACGTTGATCTGCCGGAAGAGCGGTTTAACCAACCTGAAGATGCCGCAGAGCAGGTGCAATTAGGCGTGGAGCTTTACCAGGACCATTTTGGCGAGGCGCCGCGCGGGATGTGGCCGGCGGAAGGCTCCGTGGCCGAAGCCGTGATCCCCATGATCGCTGCCAACGGCATCCAGTGGATGGCCTCCGATGAGGGGGTGCTGGCTTACAGCCTGGGGCTGCAAGGTTTCCAACGTGACGAAAACGATCTGGTCCTGTTTGCAGACCGGCTTTACCGACCGTATTATGTCCAGGGAGACCAGGGGGACCCGGTGGCGATGGTGTTCCGGGATGTGGTGATTTCAGATAAGGTTGGCTTTGCTTATTCTGGGATGGAAGGGCAAGCCGCGGCTGAAGATTTTATCGGTCGCCTGCATGCCATCCGGGATGCCCTGGCCTTGGGTGGAACCCAGGATACGGCTGCTCTTCAGCCGCCGCGCCTGGTCTCGGTCATCCTGGATGGAGAGAATGCCTGGGAGCATTACCCAAACGATGGCAAAGAATTCTTACACGCTCTTTATGGATTGCTCAGCAGCGACCCGACCATCCGGACGGTGACGCCCAGCGAGTTCCTGGCATTAGCGCCCGAACAATCCAGCATCAACCAGTTGTGGGCTGGTTCCTGGATCAACCACGACTTCTCGACCTGGATTGGCGAGCAGGAAGAAAACCAGGCCTGGGATTTATTAAAGGAAACCCGCGATTTCCTGGCCGAGTTTGAGGACGGCACGCAAACGCCTCCTGATCCACAGGCTCTTGAGAAAGCCAGGGATCAAATGTTCATCGCCGAAGGCTCAGACTGGTTTTGGTGGTACGGTTCCGATCAAAATTCTGGCAACGACGACGCCTTTGACCAGCAGTTTCGGGATACATTGAAGCAGGTTTACGTGCTGTTGGGACAAGAGCCCCCGCGTAGCCTGGACGCACCGATCATCCCGCTGCAGGCAGTAGGCGCCAGCCAGGCACCGACCAACCTGATCTCTCCCACCATCGACGGGGTGGTGAAGGAAGGTGAATGGGATGGCAGCGGGGTCTACCAGAGCTCCGGTGGGGCAATGGCGCAGGCTTCGCGCTTTTTTGACAGCCTGGCATACGGATTCGATCCGGGCAACCTGTACCTGAAAATCACATCCCCGAACGATTTCGGTCCGGGCTCCCAGACGCTGCAGGTTTACCTGGCTCTGCCTGGCGACGATCCGGTGACCAGCTTCAGCCGGAACGGGTCCATCCTGGGCTTTTCTGCCAACCGGTTGATCGAGGTCTCCTTTAAAGGCACCATCCTGGAAAAGGCAGGTCTCTACAAAGTCGAGACTGATGGGACCTGGTCTGTTGAGCCCCTCCCCCTGGAGCAGGCTGCGATGGGTTCTCAGGTGATCGAGCTGGCAGTTCCGCTGGCGAGCCTGGGAACGCTCGAGATTGGCGATTCGATCCTGCTCCGGGCGCTGCATGCGGATGCCTCCCAGGATACCGCTTCCCTGCCGGAATCAGGACCTGCACAGATCACCGTTCCCGACCTGAGCCAAACGACGATGCTCCTGCAGGTCAGCGACCCCGAAAACGACGATTACGGTCCTGGCACGTATACATACCCTACGGATAGCGTTTTCAAGCCTGGTAACTACGACCTGGTTAAGTTTGAAGTCGGCGAGGATGAGGCAAATGTGGTTTTCAAGTTTACCCTGCGAGGGCCTGTTGATAATTCTTGGGGTTCTGCCAGCGGCCTGTCGCTGCAGACCTTTGATGTTTATATCGACCAGGATGGGGATGGCCAGGGTGGAAGTGCATTTTTACCCGGGCGCAACCTGGCTTTGCAGGAAGGTCTCGCCTGGGACCTGGCGCTGACCATTGAGGGCTGGGAATCGGGGATCTTCAAGCCCGGCGCTAACGGCTTCGAGCAGGTCGCCGGTCCGGACCAGTTCACCATTCTGGTGGAACCCGGCTTGAAGCAGGTCACGGTGAGGATTCCAAAAACCGTTCTTGGAGACAATCCGTCCGCCTGGCGCTACGCAGCCGTCGTCCTGGGTCAGGACGGGTACGCCTCCAGCGGCGCCCGGCGTGTGCGGGACGTTCTGGAAGCCGTAGCCCAATGGAAGTTCGGAGGCGCGCCTGCCGGCGCAACCCAGCATACCCGCGTCATTGACCTGGTCTGGCCAGAAGCGGGTCAGCAGGAAGCCTGGTTGAGTGATTTCACGTCCGAGGCAGATGGCTTTGCACGGGTACCGATGTTGGAAATCCCATAACACTGCTACTGGCTGCTCTTGTTGATTGAGATAAAAAGAGGCCCTTTGACGCGTAAAAATCACCTGTTCTTGCCTGGAGTCATCTTCATCCTGGTCATCCTGGCAGCCTGTTCGGGGAATCCCCATTCCAGCCGTCCGTAACGCCTGTCGCTACGAATCCGCAAACAACAGCGCAAATTACACCTACTCCTGCGTCCTCACGGCGACCCCCGACATAGCCAGAGGCACGGTCACCATCTGGCACAGCCTGAACGACCCGGATATAGCCACCCTGGTAGAGATCATTGCCGATTTCCAAACCGGATATCCTGATTCCCAGTTCGATGTCCTCTACCTGCCCGAGAACATCCTTCTGGAGCGCTATAAAATGGCGCTGCAGGAAGGCACCGGTCCGGCGATCCTATTGGGACCCGCTTCCTGGGTTCCAGAGCTGGCTGCGAATGGCATAGTACTGGACCTGAGCTCCCGTCTGTCCGCGGAGCTGGCGGAGCGGATCAATGCGGGCGCCCTGGAATCGGGTAAAGCTGGCGCTTTTCAGGCTGGTCTACCTTATTCGCTGGACGGCGTGGTTATCTATCGCAACCAGGATATTTTCCTGGATGTTGCGGAGACCTGGGACGATTTGGTCAGCCAGGCACAGTCTGTCCCCGAAGGGGAGCAGATTGGCGCCTTTCTGGACCGGGGTTTCTATTACTCAGGCGCAAATCTGGAAGCCCTGGGCGGAGATTTGATGTACCCGGACGGCACACCGGCGTTCAATTCCGAGCAGGGATTGGAATGGGTGGCTCTGCTTCAGTCTTATGAAAACGCTGGACCAACGGATTTCCTGACTGAGCAGGATATTGAGCGATTTCAATTGGGTCAGGTGGGATACATCATTGCGCAGAGCGGTATCCGAGAGGCGCTGGCAGACCAGATCGGTTCACTAAACCTGGCAATCGATCCCTGGCCGGCTTATGCGGAGACTCGAATGGCCGGTTACCTGACTTCGAGCATCATTTACCTGAATTCATTGAGCAGCCAGGAGACACACGAGCTTGCCTGGATGTTTGCAGAGCATATGCTTTCGCCTCAGTCGCAGGCCCGGCTGGCCATGATTGGCCGCATTCCCTCGGTGTTGGATGCCCCCGTCGAGGATCCATTGATCAAACAGGCGGTGACCGCACTGGTGGGGAATTTTCCCTACCCGGCCGATCCGAACATGGAGCTTTACCGGACTGCCCTGGATACTGCCCTCCAGGCGATTTTCAGCGGCGCACTTACCCCCGAGGCTGCTTTACAGGAAGCGACTAACATCATCCAGGAAGCGCTGGCGGGTGCAACGCTGACGCCTTCCCCGTAAATGGTTTTTATTCCTTATCTCATACTTTCGTGAGGGTTTCATGAGCGTTCCCTATTGGGTGCAAGACTCGGTGTTCTACCAGATATTTCCCGACCGCTTTGCCAACGGCGATCCATCTAACGATCCGCTGAATGTACAACCCTGGGGGTCTGCGCCCACCTCCTGGGGATTTCAAGGCGGTGACCTGCGCGGGCTCATCCAAAAAATGGATTACGTGCTGGATTTGGGTGTGAATGCAATCTACCTCAACCCAATTTTCCTGGCCAACTCGACGCACCGCTATGATACGGTCGATTACTTGCAAATTGACCCGCGCCTGGGCGACCTGGAAGACCTGCAGGTATTGTTAAAGGTTGCCCACGATAATGGTGTGCGCATCATCCTGGATGGGGTTTTCAATCATTGCGGCCGCGGATTTTTTGCCTTTGTCGATGTCCAGGAAAACCAGGTGCACTCCCCTTATTACGACTGGTTTCACATCAAGCGATTTCCCCTGGATGCCTATTCGCCCGGAAATGCTGATAATTACCTGGGTTGGTGGAGCCTCAAAAGCCTGCCAAAATTCAACACGGATCACAAGCCAGTGCGGCAGTATTTGCTGAAAGTCGCCCGTTATTGGATCGAGCAAGGGATTGATGGCTGGCGGCTGGATGTGCCCAACGAGATTGATGACGATGCATTTTGGGGTGAGTTCCGGGAGGTGGTCAGGTCTGCCAATAGCGATGCCTATATTCTGGGTGAAATCTGGACGCCTGACTCGCGCTGGGTTGGTTCCCGCCATTTTGACGGTTTAATGAATTACCCGGTCAAGGACGCCATACTCGGGCTGATGAACGGCGGTGATTTGACGGTCTCGGCCTTTGCGGACCGGGTGGAGAGCCTGTTGAAGCTCTACCCGCGAAAATGCTTATTCCATGTACGTGCCCCTCGGCTCGCATGACACGGAGCGCATCCTGAGCGCGCTGGGAGGCAGCCTGGACAAGGTAAAATCTGCGTTCGCTTTCTTGTTCGCGTATCCAGGAGCTCCGGCTATCTATTATGGAGATGAGGTTGGCTTGAAAGGTGGGAAGGATCCGGAATGCCGGGGCGCTTTCCCCTGGGATCCAGAAAACTGGAAGGAGGAGCTGCACGCCTGGGTCAAGTCACTGATTTCCTGGCGAAAGCGGTTAGCGGTGTTGCGGCGCGGCGGTTATGAGCGTTTGCTGGCAGATGACCACCGGCACGTCTATGTTTTCAGGCGCACCCTGGCAGATGACCAGGTAGTTGTGGTGATGAATGCCAGCTCAACACACCGGACCCTCCAACTGGATAATGGTAAAACTGGTTGGAAGGAGGGTATGCGCTTCCATAACCTCCTTGGGGTTGAAGAATACCCGGTCACCAGTGAAGGTCTGTTGCTAAGCCTTTCCCCTTGGAGTACAATGTGGGTAGGTTAATAGATTTTTTTGAGTCACGACCCATACAAAAAATTACTTAAGGAGAATCGTATGCTCAAAGAATTTAAAAAGTTTGCTTTACGAGGAAATGTCGTTGATCTTGCCATAGGCGTGATCATTGCCGGGGCATTTGGGGCGATCATCAACTCCCTGGTGAATGACATTATCATGCCGCCGATTGGCCTCCTGCTGGGAGGGGTTGATTTCAACAACTTAATGTGGGTGATCAGCGCCGGAACACCGCCGCCTCCGTATGCAACCCCTGCAGATGCTGCTGCTGCGGGAGCCGTCACGATCAACTATGGACATTTTATTAACACGATTATCACCTTCATCATTGTTGCCTTCGTGGTCTTTCTACTGGTCAAGGCGATGAACCGGATGAACGAGATGGGCGCGAAACCCGAACCGGCTGCGGAACCGACGACGAAAGTCTGCCCGTTCTGCGCCACGGAGATCCCGATCAAAGCCCAGCGCTGCCCTCACTGCACATCTACCCTGTAAGGTGTGGTTGGAGAAGCTGCCCGTAAAATTCGCGGGTATACGTAAAAATTGATGACAGTTGGCACTACCCAAAGAGCAGGCAACCCGCCGATAATGAGGGTCGTGTGTCGATTTAACTGTCTCGTCGCAGGATCACTTGTTTATTGGTTGAAGGAGGAATCGAGTGCCAGTAAAGGGATGGATTGAAGTCAACCCGTTGTATTGCAAAGGCTGTGAATTGTGTGTAGCTTCCTGCCCGCAGCAGGTCCTGGCGTTAAACATGGAGGCCCTTACTCCTAAAGGCTTTCATCCGGTGGCCCTGGTCAAGGACGGGTGCACTGGCTGCGCCATCTGCGCGGTGGTCTGCCCGGACTCGGCTCTCACCGTGTACCGGGAAGTCCCGATCCGGCCTGGGCGCAGCCCGGCTCCGGAGACCCCTGCCGGGGCATAGCCTGATCCAGATACCTGGGCGATGTTCCAGGCAGTTCTTCAGACGAAGTCCGCAATCAACCAAGAGGTGGTGAATGCCTAGAGAGTTATTAAAGGGAAACATTGCGATGGCCGAGGCCGCAATCCGTGCCGGATTGGAGGCATATTTCGGTTACCCGATCACTCCCCAGACCGAGCTGTTGGAATGGATGTCGCAGCGTATGCCCGAGTTAGGCCGGGCTTTTTTACAGGCTGAAAGCGAAGTCGCTGCGATCAACATGGTGTATGGCGCTGCCTGTACAGGAGCCAGGGTGATGACCTCTTCATCGAGTCCGGGGGTAAGCCTGATGATGGAGGGCCTTTCCTACATCGCCGGCACCGAGGTTCCGATCGTTTTGATCGACGTCGTGCGCGGCGGTCCGGGATTGGGCAACATTGCCCCGTCGCAGGGCGATTACAACCAGCTCGTACACGGGGGGGGACATGGGGATTATCACAACATCGTCTTAGCCCCGGCCAGCGTCCAGGAAGCCATTGACCTGACGGTGAAAGCCTTCGATCTGGCAGAGAAATATCGTACCATTGCAATGGTGATGGCTGACGGCAACGTGGGCCAGATGATGGAGCCGGCTGAACTCCCACCGATGCGTCCCCTGGATCACCCGCTGCCGGAGTGGGCCGTGAGCGGTTCGCAGGGACGGGAGCGGCGCGTGCTTACATCGATTTACCTGGAACCGGATAAGGAAGAGATCACCAACCTGCGCTTATTAAGTCGCTGGCTGGAAATTCAAGAGAAAGAGGTCAGCTACAAAGAGTATTACCTCGACCAGGCGGAGATTGTGGTCGTGGGCTTTGGGACTGCCGGTAGGATCGCCCTCTCGGCCGTCAGGGCAGCCCGTGCCCAGGGAATCCCGGTCGGCCTGCTGCGACCGATCTCTGTCAGTCCGTTTCCCACCGCACAAATCGCGGAGCTGGCACAGAGTGCCCGCGCCTTCCTGGTGGTCGAGATGAACACGGGCCAGATGCTTGAAGATGTGCGCCTGGCGGTGGCGCAAAAAGCGCCTGTCGAATTTTATGGACGATTGGGTGGGATGGTGCCATTCCCCGAAGAAATCCTGCAGGAGATCCAGCGCGTCTCAAAACAACCCCCTGACCTGCAAGCTGACCCGCGCCGGAGCTGGTTCCAGCGCATGCAGGTTGAATTAATGGAACCCGGAGGCTTAGCCTGATGGTAGATACAAATACAGCTCAGATGGTGTATACCCGTTCAGCCTCGCTGACGGACATGCCGACCCATTATTGCCCGGGATGCACCCACGGCGTGGCGCACCGGTTGATTGCCGAAGTGCTGGACGAGATGGCCCTGTTAGACCAGACGATCGGCGTGGCGCCGGTTGGTTGTTCAGTTTTTGCGTACTGGTATTTCAACTGCGACTTTGTCGAGGCCGCCCACGGGCGCGCACCTGCCATGGCTACCGGCATCAAGCGCGTTCTGCCCGATCGTATCGTTTTCACGTATCAGGGCGATGGCGACCTGGCTTCGATTGGTATGGCGGAAATTATGCACGCCGCCGGCCGCGGGGAGAACATCACGGTGATCTTCCTGAACAACGCAATTTATGGGATGACGGGGGGGCAGATGGCGCCGACCACGCTGCCCGGTCAGAAGACTTCCTCCTCGCCGCTGGGTCGGGATGTCGAGCAGGCAGGTTTTCCCCTTCACATGTCCGAAATCCTGGCGACCATGGAAGGTTCCGGTTATATCGTCCGGCGCAGCCTGCACGATCCCAAGAACATCCGCCAGGCTAAAAAAGCCATTCGCACGGCGTTCGAGACTCAAAAAGCCGGGCTGGGGTTTTCGATGGTCGAGCTTCTCTCCACCTGTCCGACCAACTGGGGGATCACCCCACTGGATGGCCTGAAATTTGTGGAAGAACGCATGATTCCCGTTTATCCGGTTGGAGATTATAAAATTTCATCTTCCGTAGCAGCGCTCAAGATATAAAGGCATTTGTATGCAGACAGAAATATTAATTTCAGGATTTGGCGGGCAGGGCATCCTCTTTGCAGGGCAACTGCTGGCGTATGCGGCGATGGATATAGGCAAGGAAGTCACCTGGATTCCGTCTTATGGCCCGGAAATGCGCGGCGGCACTGCTAACTGCACGGTGATCATTGCTGACGAGGATATTGGGTCACCCAATGTGCGCAACCCGCAGGCGGTCCTGGCGTTTAACCTGCCTTCCCTGGAAAAATACGAGTCCCTGGTTACAGAGAACGGGGTGATGGTTGCCAATGCTTCACTCGTCAACCGGCCGATCACGCGTAAAGATTTAAAGGCTGTCATGATCTCTGCCAACGAAATTGCCGAATCCATTGGTGAGAAGCGCCTGACCAACATGGTCATGGTCGGGGCGCTGCTGGGGGTCTTGCCCGTTCTGAGCCTGGGGTCATTACAGAAAGCCTTGCAGGAACACCTGCCCAGCCGGCACCAGCGCCTGCTGCCATTAAATTACCAGGCTTTGCAGACGGGGTATACTTATGCTCAACAGGCCGTGCAGTCCGAAACTGTTCCGTAATAATTTTTTATAGCGAAAGAAGGCTTCATAGAAATGACATTATCGATTCATCGACGTCGTATACTTTGGCTGCGCAATTTTTTCCTGGCTGCCCTGGCGCTTATGGTATTTTTGACCGGCTGCCAGCCGGCCGGCCAGCAGACCTCTGCTGGGGATCGATTGGTAGAAACGCTGGCTGCCAGCCCGTCCCCGGCGCCCACGAATACAGCAGAACCAAACCCAACTGCCACACCCACGGAGATTCCACCGACGGAGACTCCATCACCCACCCCGACGGCTACTGCAACAGCAGTCCCTACTTACACTCCGGAGCCCACAGCCACGGCAACCTTCACCCCGACGGTCACCCTGGAGCCGGCTGCTGAGAATAGACCCCTTTTCAAATCTGTGCCGAACTCGGTGCATATCTTCTTTATTCAAAAGGATACCGGAGGTAAGTACTGCGGGGATTCGCTGGTAGAAATTGGCACGTCGGTGCCACGCACGGGCGATGTTGAGAAGGACATCGCTGCGGCCCTGACCAAGCTATTCAGTTTTCACTCGGAGTACGTGGGCAGTTTTTACAACCCGGTCCATGCCGCGAATTTCAAGGTCGGCAGTGTCACCACCGAAAAAAGTAATGCCATCATCATCCGAATTTCGGGGTCGCTGAAACGAACCAAGGACAAATGCGAAAACCAGCGTTTGCGAGCGCAGATCTGGAGCACTTTCAGCCAGTTCAAGGCAGATCTTCCGATCGACATCTACCTGTCAAAGGCGCACCTGGGCGATTTAATCAACGTGGATTATTGAGCGGATTTTTTCCAGGCTGGCTTGCAGCTCGCGCATAAATTCGGCGTTCGGGATCTTCCAGTGAAACCCCGGCATCATCGTGATGACGATCTTTTCATCCAGGATCTGGTAGTGCAGTCCGTAGTACTTGACATAAGGCAGGCGTATCCCCGGGCGACCGAAGACAGAGACCTCAGGATAAATATCTGGATGTGAAACCAGGATTTCCTTCTGGTGAGGTTTCAAAGCCTTTATGGCCATTAAGGTGGTCATGCAAATGACCAGCAGCGAGGCGCTGAAAACCTGGCGTATCCTTTTTTGCTGTTTTAAGAACAGCATAATCAGCACTTCCAGGTTGATCTCCTGACGAACCTGTCGCATGACCTCCGTTTGAGAACGGACAGCCTGATGCAGGCAGGCGGACGCCTGTTCTGGATCCTGGGTATCCTGGTTAAGGAGGCGTGCGCACTCGATCACATCCTGGGTGGATACATCTGCCGTTTCCAGGTCCATGCAGCGATAACGCGATAACGTCAAGAATTGCGTGACCTGGACGGATTGCCCGACCAAGCGATCCGATGTCATTTGGAGGGCAGTGATAAAGGCTGGGACGGCGCTGAGCTGGCTTGCCTCGAAAAACCGGCGCCCGATCCCGGGAATCTCAAAGGTGGCGGCTTGAGGATCCGTGATTTCAGCGTTTTCCTGTTGCGCCATTTGTTCCATTTTCGGATCGAGAGACCAACACAGCTCCCTGGCTTCAGGGAGGGGGCTGTTGGTCGCTGGCGGTTCTTTTGCCGCGGAGCTAATTGCCAGCGTCTGGAGGGCGGCACGTTTCTGGATTTCGGCTGCCGAACGCGCCATCGGGTTGCCATCCAGGTAGGTTGTGAAGTTGAAAATTCCGCAAGCCTTGCTGTTGCCAAAGACTACGAGCTGCAGGCTGGAATGATGATAGCGGTTGGCGTGGTTCTGGCTGTGGGCCAGCCGCGCGGCCTCGGCATCGTCTTCCGGGGTTGCGTCCAGGTCCAGGCATAAGGTAAAAAAGCTATCGCGCAGCGCCCGATATGCCAAAGTGTTCTCTGGATTGCGCAGCAGCATATCGAAGGCGCGAAACTGGGTGTGATTGCCGGCTGCGGTTAACGTCCCGATTGAGGAAGCTCTGGCCGGCGAGGCATAAGCGTATCGGACGATATTTTCCAGGGCTTTCAGGATCTGGGCGCTAGTACCCTCCTGCCCTGGAGTGCCGATTTCCTGGATATACACCTGGTGGTTGGCAATCACAGTGATCTGGTTGACCTGGGCGCTCTTGTGCATGCGGACTTTCCGGTTCTCGATGACCAGGCTTGTCGAAAAGAGGTTGGCATACTGCCCCATTTCCAGCGGCTGCCCGCGAAAGGTATCCTGGGGGAACTTGGCAGACATGAGATCATCGTAAAGGCTGCGTACGGCAACAATCAAGGTTACGGCGCGTTCCAGCGGAGAGAGTGGACGTGGATCGTCCACCAGGGCTGCCGTTGCCGAGATCACGGGCGAACACAGGCCTGGCAGGCGCATCGAATGCCGGCGTAAGAGATCCTCCAGAATCTCCGGAGCTTGTCGCCAGAAAGGCATAAAACCGCTGATGTGCAGGAAGGCTTTTATGAGACGTTCGCTGCCAGGGGTCAGGCGGATGCCCGTGTTGGTTAGTGAACGAATGTCGCCAACCTCAGGGATTGGCATCATTGGAGGAACGGCATAACCTGGCAAGTGCTCGTAAATGAGCTGCGAGCGGTTTTGCTGGTTCATCATTTGGTGTGCCTCATCACAATTTCCAGCAGGTCCCTGGCTTCCTGCTCGGAATTGCAGCAGGTCGAGATGCACAACCCGCGGGCGGGGACTGCTTCGAGCAAGGCTGGTATCTCGCCCGGCTCTGCCTGGACCAGGATGGATTTGCCGGCTTTTTGGACTCGCTGGATGAGCGGGATCCACTGCAGGACTGCCTCGCGCCCGGCGCCTGGCACCCATTGGATGGCGTTAATTTCTGGCACGGACAGAAGCAGGTCCAGGTGCTGGAGTGCAACGGTGCCGTCTAGGTGGTAGATACAGTGATCCACCGTTCGCATTGTCTCTATGAGCGATGATAAAAACAGGTCTTCAAATTGCCTGGGGGATATGCAACAGGCGATGTCGCAGTCGAAGCCCATGGTCTTGCCCGGCGACCACAGGCCGCAATAGTTGACCGAGCCCGTTAACCCGGTGACCTTTTCGTCCACCAGCTGCCATAAGGTAGTGTAGATTTCCAACAGGATATTCGATACCTGTTGGACAGCCTGCCGTACCCAGGTTGGATTATCCCGGATATCCACCATAAGTTTCCCGGTACCCCGCAGGAGTGCCAGGTTGTCGCCGGCGTGGTTACCCCAGGTTGGCATGACGTAATAGCGTCCGTGGCTCGCCTGGGCGGCCTGCCGGGTGCTGTCCAGCATCCACCGCCACCAGCTGCCGTCTCGTAGGAATTGGATGGGCGGGTATCCATCATCCGCGACTGGCAGCGGGTCGGTCCAAACGGTATCGGGGGTAAATTGTGGCTCGCAGCCCATCACCAGGGCATGCCCGACTGACCAGCCGTGGTAGAACAAAGGCAACGCCTCCCCGCCGTAATATGTAGTCCGGATACTCTCCTCCATGCGCCAGACCATATAGTCGCTGTTGGTCCATTGGGTTACCGGCAAAACCGGACAGCCGGGCCACTCAGCGTGGTGGACATCCTGCCTGGAGGCGGTCACGCACACCAGTGCCCGATCATAAAGCTCATTAGCCCACCAATAGACCAGACGTTTCTGAGCCGTTTCCCAATCATCGCAGATTTCATCCAGCTGGCTCATCATCTGAGAGGCCTAAAGCTTGATCCGCTTTGGCGGAATGCTGCGGGTGACTTCGATCATGGGCGCCTGGTTCTGTTTGAGATGCTCGCGCCGGTAGAGCGGGTAGCCCAATCCCTGCTCGCGAGGGCTGGATATCGACCAGGGTGTTGCCCCTGAACTGGCAGGTGAAGGTGGTGAGCTCAGCGGGGCGGACCTGTCCGGTGGAGACCACGTACGTAAAAGGCTGGCGGATCGCATCCGTTACCAGGGGGAGCGTAACCTCAGTCCAGCCGGGAATCTGGATACCTTCCCAGCCCACCTGGTAGCTTTCGGTGGATTCAACCATCGGAAATTCGACCGTCAGGAGATCGCCTGGCTTGAGCTGCTCGAACACCAGGTGCCTGGCCAGCCAGGCCGGCTGGATATCCTGCCCATTCAAGCGAGAGCGGACCAACTGCCTCTCGACCCATCGGGGAATGCGCAGCGACACCTGCCGCGCCGTCTTGTTGCGAAGCACTACCTTGCCTGCATAAGGCAGGTAGCTGTTAATGTCCAGCCAGGGGCTGGCGCGGTTCAGGAGCAGGTTCACCTGCGCGGATCCATCCTGCTCCCGCACGATTCCTTCCCAGGCGTGGTAGAAGCCGATCAGGCCATTGTAGGTGCAGCAGTGCATGGTGCCCGGCGTCGCCAGCGTGGGGTGGGTGGCGTCATCGCAGAGGCAGCCGACCTGGCGCTCCAGGAAGCGCTCCGCGGATTCCCAGGCTCTGACTACGTGCACCGGGCTGGCTGCGGCGATCTGCCGGATTGGGTCCAGGTCCAAAACCTGGAGCTCCGTCAGGTGATTGCGCACGTACTGGTCGACATCCTCCCAGAAATCGCCCATACCCGCATCACTCAGCTTGATAGCCAGGCAGGTCATGTCGCCCACCGTGCAGCCTTCCCCAAGCAAGCCGATGCGGGCAATGCCAAAGCTACGCACGTATTGGTAACCGTCGAGGACGAAAGCCTTGATTTGTTCATGGTTGGTCAGGACTGCATAATCCAGCAGCCCCCACAGGCCGCGCACGGTGGCATGGATATGCCCTTCGAAGTGGGCGTGCTGGGCGCTGACCACGTTCTGCGGATCAGTCTCCGGCTGCCAGAAGCGCGGCTTCATCATGAATTTCACCAGCCTGCCTGCCAGCTCCAGCGAGTCAGCGTCGCCTGAGAGGCGCGCCCATGTGCACAGTCCCTGCACGATCCCGCCGTAGGTGAACAGGACGTTGGAAGCGCATTCGTACCAATCCTTGCTCTCATAGAGGCTGGTGCCGCGCGGCTCTGCCTGGTTCTTCCAGCCTGAGCGCGGGCGGGAGATGGCGCCTCCCATGTGACCATCGGGGTAGTAGGCGTAATCGTCTTTGATGATTGCAGTTTGGTGAAAACCCCTGGCTAATCGTTCCAGGCCTTTGAGCCAAGTCGGGTTGCCATCGAGCTGGTACTTTGCAGCCAGCGCCAGCATCACCCTGCCCCCGCCAACCAGGTCTGCGAAATCCTCCATTTCAACCAGGTGGTCGCCTTCCACCTTTTTAACGTAGCTGTAAAAGAGGTTGTCATCTTCAATGCAGGCGACCATCCCAGCAAAGGTCTTCTCATCCAGGTCGATGGCCTGCCTGCTCCCGCTCATCAAGCGCATCTCGAGCAGGGCTTCGGCTGCCTTGCCCCACATTTCGTTGCCGTCGCTGAAAACATAGCCGCCGGGCTCGTTGCTGAAGACCTGGGGGTTGCGGTAATAATCAGATTTTTGGAACGGCTGGTGGCTGGGATTTTCGGCGATGATTTCGGTCAGGAAGTTTAGCCCGGCTCGGGCGCGCTCAGCCAGGTCCAGGGTGTTTGGCACGATCGCCTGGTAGATGACTGGATTCTGTTGTCGGTTTTTTGTTTTCATGTCCGAAATGGTCGGAAAAATCAAATAGAACCAGTTGTAAATAGAAAACCTCTTACAGTTTACTTGAAAATCTGTAAGAGGTCTATGGTCGGGGCGGTGGGAGTTGAACCCACGGCCTCTTGCACCCCATGCAAGCGCGCTAGCCGGACTGCGCCACGCCCCGAGCTGCTTTAAAAGCGATGGGAATTCTACTGCAAGGGTTGGGAACTGTCAACCTTATGCCTCCTCATCTTTTTTCTGGAACTTATAGGGTTTATCGAATAGTTCGTTATAATCTTTTCACCGGCAGGTTCTGTAATCTAAACTCATGGAGGCATATTCATGGATAGTTTTCAACTCACACTAGATTGGGCAAATCGTAATGTTGCTTCAATTGTTTGGGGAATCATCTCCGCGATCCTCATTGTCGTGGTGGGTCGTTGGGTGGCACAATTAATAACCCGTTATGCGACTCGCTCCATGGAACGGGCAAAATTGGACCCATTGGTGACTCGCTTTGTTCAAACCCTGATTTTTTGGGGACTGATGGGAGCGGTGGTGATTGTTGCTTTAAGTCAGGTTGGGGTTCAGACCACCAGCCTCACTGCCTTGCTGGCATCGATTGGGCTGGCATTTGGCCTGGCAATCAAAGACTCGCTCTCTAACCTGGCATCAGGTGTGATGATCATGCTTTATAAACCTTATTCCATCAACCATTACGTCGATGCCGGTGGAACCAGCGGATCCGTGGAGGAGGTCCAGATATTCAGCACGATCCTGCGCACCCCAGATAATGTGAAAGTGATCGTGCCAAATTCTGCGATTCTCAACAAGAACATAAAAAATTATTCCGCATTTGACAATCGCCGGATCGACCTGGGTGTCAGCATCCCTTACGAGGATAACATTGGCGCTGTCCGCGATCTTCTCATGGAGATTACGGCTTCTCATCCACTGGTGTTGTCTGAACCTGCGCCGACTGTGGAGGTTCAGGAGCTGGCAGCAAGCGCTGTCAACCTGGTGGTGCATCCCTGGGTGCACACAGGAAATTATGAGCGGGTGCGCAGTGATTTACTGGAACAAATCAAATTGCGAGTGAAATGAAGCCTTTGTCAGGGTTTAATTCGATCACGTACATTGGTCATGCCACGCTGCTCCTGGAGATCGACGGCGTGCGCATATTAACCGATCCTTTGCTGCGGGATTGGGTTTTTCATCTGAAACGGCGCGGACCGAAAGTTCCTGCGTCCCTGTACGATCGTATTGATGCAGTGTTGATTTCTCACCTGCATAGGGATCATTTCGATGTCCCTTCGCTAAGATTGCTTGGACGGGATATCCGCCTTGTTGTGCCTGCGGGCGCGGCCACTTATCTGCATAAGCGGGGATTTCATAATATCCTGGAGATGCAGCCAGGGGATACTACCAGAATTGGCGGGGTAACCATCCAGGTCACTCATGCCGAACACCATGGGAGTGTCTTGCCAGGGGGCTCATCGACCGCCTGCCTGGGTTATCTCGTCAGGGGCTCCCAGATAGTTTACTTTCCAGGGGATACGGATGTCTTTCCGGGAATGGCGGGCCTGGCAGCGGACCTGGATGTGGCCTTGCTGCCAGTCTGGGGGTGGGGACCTAATCTGGGTCCTGGGCACATGAACCCCACGCGCGCCGCAGAAGCTTTAACGCTGCTACGCCCTCGGATTGCCATCCCCATTCATTGGGGCACACTATATCCCCGTGGGCTGGGTTGGTTCCGACCTTACCTGATGACCCAGCCCCCACAGCTTTTCCACCAGGAGGCGTCAAGACAGGCGCCCAAGGTAGAAGTCCACATCCTGGCAGCGGGCAGCTCGCTCAGGATACCCATCCCTTAAAATCGCTGAGACGGTTTATAAAAATTCAACTATAATGCCCTAATAAATCGTGTAATTCTCCGGTTTTATCTTCTCATTTCAAGCCAATCACGAATGGAAGGGCGATATGAAACTCAACTGGAAACACATCCTTAGCTGGAAAGTAATCCCGAGCCTGTTTGTCATCGGGTTATTGTTTCTGCCACTGCAGGCCGTTATGGCGAAAGATCCATACCCCGATGGCCGGATTCCGGCAGGCGAAACGGTACAAGGCAGCCTGTTCTTAAATGCCTCGAGGGTTAAAATTGAAGGTGTCGTCGATGGCAACGTTTTCGCCATCGGCCAGACGGTGGAGGTCACCGGGGAAATCAAGGGAGATCTGATTGTTTTCAGCCGGTTGGTCCAGATTGACGGCAGCCTGACTGGCGACCTGTACGCCGCAGACTCGCGCCTGATCCTGGGATCTGAGGCGCGGGTGGGTCAGGACGCGTACGTCCTGGCGTTGATCTTCCGAATGTTAGATGGCAGCGAAATTGGGCGCGATTTGTATCTCATCTCGCTGGCTGGTCAGTTATCAGGCTCGGTTGGACGCTATCAAACCGCCTATGTTGGCTTGTTGGAGCTGCTGAGCCTGATATTTGGTGAGAATAACCCGTTGCGACCCTTATTGCCGTCCATTGAGTCATCCGCCGGTCCAATGGTCAATCTGGCATCCCGCACCGTGGGACACGACCTTCTATTATCACCGTTGCTGTCTGGCCTGAGAATTCCTGTGGTCGTCATGGCCGCGGCACTCAATGCGTTAGCCCAGGCTGCTGCAATTGATGGCGCTGCCGTGGGTAACTGGCTGCTGGCACAGTTGAGAAACCTGGTACCGCTGCTGCTGATCGGCTTGCTGCTGCTGTGGCAATTCCCAGGCTTCATGCAAGGTGCGACGGTGAACCTTCGCAAACGAACATGGAGCAGCCTTGGGAACGGACTGGTGGTCTTCTTCGTTTTCTGCGGAACGGCAATCCTGGCCATAGCCCTGGTGACCGCGCTGGGCTTTTTCTTCTCATTCCTGGACCTGGATGCCCTGGCCTGGATCACCTGGATATCCGGGCTGGGTACACTGGGCGTCATCCTGACGGCATTTTACGCAGCGTGCGTTTACGTGAGTAAAATCCTCCTGGCGTACCTGATCGGATCTTTTCTACTCGGCCGGGTGCCTGAGAAGACCTGGGGCCGCCGCGTTTGGATGCTGCTGTTGGGAGCTCTGATCGTGGTGCTGCTGCTGGCGGTGCCCATCCTGGGTTGGGTGATTGCAGTGCTGGTTATGCTCTTTGGCCTGGGCGCCATGTACCTGTACCTGCGCAGCCGCTGGCCTCGCAAGGCTTCACTTGAATCTGTTCAACTCACGCCTGCCCTTGAAGCCCTGGAAAAGACCGAAGCAGAGGGGGATCCAGAGACCGTGGTTGAATGAAGAATTCTGCTGAATTCGATGAGGAGCAACCACGCAGCCGCAGTCCTGGCTGGCTGATGGTTCCACTTGGTGCGCTGCTGGGGGCAGCCACATCGATCATCCTGGTGCGCGCCAATCGCATCCGTAAGGTCTCTAGGCAATCCGGCCAGGAAGCTCATCCAGATGATGTGGGTCTGACCACACCTGCAGATCCGCTCGAGCTGCCTCCTGGAAATGCCAAAGCGATACCCCAGGCTGGTGGAGCCATGCCCGGTAAGTCAGTGCCGGCAGGGTTGCCACCGACAAAGGCGCCTGCTGGCAACCGCTGGAGCACGCCCACCCGTTACATCATGGGTGTCTTCCTGTTCCTGGCGATGCTGGTGGTGCTGTACATCGGGCGCTCAGCGATTCCGCTGGTCCTGGCAGCCGCGCTGCTTGCCTTGTTTGTCGACCCGTTGATCCAATTTTTTGTGCGGCGCTTGCGGATGAAAACCGGCCTGGCAGTAGGGATCACGTATTTTTTTGTGGTTGTGGTGCTGCTTTTAGTCCCGTTGCTGGCAATTCCGGCGATCCTCGATGCCGCGGAGTTTGTCGCCAATTTCGACTTTCGCCTGACAGTAGAGAAGTTGAGCGAGGTGATCCAGTCCACTTCGGCCTCCCTGCAAGCTTATCCTGGACTCGGCGCTATCCTGGTGCCGCTCCTCAATTCGATAGACACAATCCTGCGCAACCTGCTGTCAACTGCCCAGCCCGGGGATCCAGCCGTAAACCTGACCCTCGATGAGCTGACCAGTCGCTTCGGACAGGCGCTGGGTTTTGTAGCCGGCTTCCTGGGACCGACGATCTCAGTCCTGGCCTCAATATTTTTTACGTTCTTGCTGTCATTGCAGATCACCCTCACCGCTGGCGAGGTAAAAAACTGGTATGCGGATCTGATTCCACCAAGCATTGGACCGGAGCTGTCCCAGTTGATCCAACAGGTGCGCCGGGCCTGGACGGGTTTCCTGCGCGGGCAGATGCTGCTGATGCTTGTTATTGGCACGATCACCTGGCTCGGCGGGATCGCTTTAGGCCTGCCGCAGCCGCTCCTGCTGGGCGTCCTGGCGGGCCTCATGGAATTGATTCCCAATATCGGTCCGATCCTGGCGGCCATCCCGGCGGTTTTGCTTGCCTTGATCTTCGGCTCTGCCCACTTCGCCCTCAACAACATCATTTTTGCGTTGCTGGTGGTTGGATTTTACGTGCTTGTCCAGTTGCTGGAAAACCAGTTCCTGGTGCCGCGCATCATGGGGGACGCTGTTGATTTACCGACCCTGGTGGTCTTGATCGGTACCATCGCCGGCGCCGGGGCGTTCGGTATCCTGGGCGCGCTCCTGGCGACGCCGGTGATTGCCACCGGCAACCTGGTTTTCCGCTACATTTATCATAAAATCCAGGAGAATCCGCCAGCAGAAGCGCCGCCTGAGGATAGGCCTGGGCTCCTGGAAGGTTTTAGAAGTTTTCTTTCTCGATTACGCAGGCCCGCCAGACCACCGAAAGCCGGAGAGCCTGGAGCGTCCATTAAGGCCTAATCTTCTTCTTTTTCTTCTTTATCCCATTTTTCAACGCCGGAAGGGTCGTAATCACCCCACTTCCCGCTGAAGGAGGAAGCGAAAATCATGGCGTTGACCCGGTCAGATTCGTTGATCGCTTTCTGGAGAACTGCCTGGCGCCGGGTAGCCGTATCGTCTGGAGGTGGAGCTGCAGATGGTCGGATAGATAGGATGCGCACCTTAGCCAGGCCTCCAACGGTATAAGGGTAGACGCCGGCTTCTTTTCCAAGCAAAGCTTTGCCTAATGGGGTACCTTCCCCCAGAAAGCCGCGCCCAAAATCCGCCTGCTGGTCCGCGACAATATCAAGCTCCAGGCGCTCGCTTTCGCCAGAGCGTTCGATGAGCTCGATGGTTATATGTGTCCCATTCGCCACAAGTGGGACTGGGTGAGGAAGGTCTGTTGGCTGGGAGGCGCTCATATCGATTATGAATTGTATCGCGATTATAATATCCCTCCAGTTTTCGCCATGAAGTGGTTTGAGTCCTTTTTCTTATTGTTATTATGCCTTTCCCTGGCAGCGTGTGGAGCCAGGCTTGCTGCTGCGCCTGGAGTGAGTGCCGGTCCCGGGTCCTCTCGCCTGCCTGCTGCAGTACACCGGGCAACCTCTGTGCCTGTCTCCACCCGACAGGCGCAAGGATCACTCTCACAGAAAACAGTCTCAGACCCGACCGCCATTGCTTCACGGGCAGCCCCAAGCCAGCCCAGCCCGACTGCAATGCCGGTGTTTCAACTTTGCTCGCCCTTGGAGCCTCACCCGTTGGATGTCCTGCCGGAAATTATTTCTGACCCTTACCGGCCTCCGCCGGAAAACCGTAAAGAGGAACGCCACCATGGTGTGGATTTTGCCCATTACCGGCGCGGTGATTTGCTGTCGATCGAAGGCGTGGGCGTGCAGTCGGTGCTGCCAGGACGGGTGGCTGCCTCGCTGGTCGAATCCTTTCCTTATGGAAACGTGGTGATCATCGAAACGACTGCCCAGGAGCTGCCTGCCGAATTGGCCAGTCGCCTGGGGATGAGCAGCTCGGATTCGCTGTATGTGCTGTACGCTCACATGCAGGAGCCTCCCCTGGTCAGCCCGGGCGAGCGGGTTGCTGCCTGCCAGTCGATTGGAAAAGTTGGCAAATCCGGCAATGCCGGTGGCGTCCACCTGCACCTGGAGATGCGCCTGGGACCACCGGGTGCGAGTTTCCCAGGGATGCGCTATTACAAGATGGATGCCACCCCGGAAGAGAGGGCTGCCTATGTGCGCTGGCGTACGGGCGGAGTATTTCCGTCATTTTGATCCGCTGGATTTGCTCTTGCCGGGCCGGGATCAAACAAATTGAGGGAAGAAGCTGTGTCCGAAATTGTTGCGATTGAAAATGCTTATTGGGTCTTGCGTGGGAAATTGCTTGCCGGGGAATACCCGGGCAGCGAGGAGGTTGGAACAAGCCGGGCGAGAATCCGCTGGCTGCTGCAGCAGGGAATCACGCTGTACCTCGATCTGACCGAGGATGCTGAGACAGAAACCATCCCTTATGCTCCGCTCTTACTCGAGGAAGCCAGGCAATTGGGAAAGCCTGCCGCTCACCTGCGAATTGCCGTGCCAGATTACGCGGTTCCAACCCGGGAAGAGATGAAACGGATTTTGGATACGCTTGACCTGGCGCTGCGTGCGGGGCAAGCCGTTTATGTACACTGTCATGGGGGAATTGGACGCACAGGAACCGTCGTGGGCTGTTACCTGGCCCGGCATGGAATCGCTGGCGTTGAGGCGCTCGAAGGAATCGCCCGCTTGCGAGCCGGCATACCTGCCGGACGCCTGCAGTCGCCGGAAACGCCAGAACAGGTGGAAATGATCATGAGCTGGAAGCCTGGAACCTAGCTGTTACCTTAAGCATTCGGAACGATGATCCACAGGATCAGGTAGATGGCAATGCCGGGGATGCCGCCCGGTAGCAGCGCAATCAAAAAAGCCAGCCGGAACCAGAAGGCGCTGATCCCGAAAAATTCCGATAGACCACCACAGACACCGGCCAGCATGCGGTTGTCGCGGGAGCGTCGTAAAACCTTGCGTTGATGATTTATCGATTTCTCCTTTACACATATTTCAATAGTTTCTACGATGCGGTTCAAAAAAAGTTGCACGTCGCATTTCTCCCACCAGGACGGCTTTACTTTTATAATTGCTGGTGAGTCGCAAAAACAATTTCCTTCAAGGAGTCAAAATGGACCAGGATCTCAAGCCCCAGTTAGCTGCCCAGGGTGGCGCCCCGGCAGTCACCTCTGCCCTGCCGCCCATGTATCCGGGCGGCCTGCGCATCGATCAAGAGGAAGAGGCCGAAGTATTGGATGTCTTGCGTAATAAACGCCTTTTCCGCTATTACGGACCGAATGAAGGTCCGTCAAAGGTCGCCGAGTTGGAAAGCGCCTTTGCAGCCTACATGGGTACGAAGCATGCCCTGGGTGTCACCAGCGGCACGGCTGCCCTGATCTGCGGGTTGGCAGGCCTGGGGATTGGGCCTGGGATGGAAGTGATCGTGCCGGCGTATACGTGGATCGCATCGGCGTCCGCCGTGGTTGCGGCCGGTGCTGTGCCGGTGATGGCAGAAGTAGACGATTCCCTGACCCTGGATCCCGAAGATTTTGAACGCAAAATCAGCCCTTATACACGGGCCGTGATTCCGGTGCACATGCGCGGGGCGCCTTGTAAGATCGACCAGATAGTGGCTTTGGCACGCCAAAACCAGCTCCTGGTGCTCGAAGACACCGCCCAGGCGGATGGAGCCAGTTACCACGGCAAGCGCCTGGGGAGCTTTGGAGACGCCGGCGCTTTCAGCCTGCAGTTCAACAAAATCATCACCAGCGGGGAAGGCGGGATGGTGATCACGGACCAGGAGGCGGTCTCACTGGCGGGCAGTGATGTACCACGACGTCATTGGTGGGTTGCGCAACCACATCCCCGAAAAACAGATTCTGCCGGGGATTAATTTCCGCATGCCCGAGCTGCTGGCAGCCGTTGCCCTGGTGCAGCTGCGCCGCCTGGATGGGATTTTAACCGACATGCGCATGCGCAAGCAGATGATCAAGGAAAGCGTGGCTGGAATCGCCCGTCAAAAAGGTGTCCAATTCCGCACGCTGAACGATCCGGATGGCGACGCCGCCCTGGCGGTTGTGTTCTTCGTACCCGAAACTGGGCTGGCGAAGCCGGTGGCCCAGGCTCTGGGGGCGGAAGGCGTGCCGGCAGGTGTGATGTACTCACCGGATGATGTGGACTACCACGTGTACCGCCACTGGACGCCGATCATGGACCAGCGTGCCTGGACACCAGACGGTGGGCCATGGAAGAAACATCCCCGGAAAGTGAAATATCATCCGGAGATGTGCCCGCGCACCCTGGAATTGCTCGGACGTGCAGTCCAGATTGACGTCAGCCCGGACCTCACAAACAGCCAGGTGGAAGAGGTTGCCGAAGCCTTGAATAAAGTCTTCGCGAAGCTGCTCTAGGCTGCCGGGGTCTGACCAAAATAGCGCTGAGCCAGGCTGACCGTCTGCATGTGGATGTCGACAACGTCCTCGATGTTTTTGGCGTACCCACCGCCCATCACCACGGCGACGGGCAGTCTGGCCTCCTGGCAGCGCTGGAACACCAGCTCATCTCGCCGTTTTAACCCTTCCTTGCTCATGCCCAGCCTGCCCAGGCGGTCGCCGGAGTAGGGATCAGCGCCGGCGATGTAGATGACCAGATCAACGGATGGTTGGTTCAAAGCCTCTGACAGCCCATACTTGACCGCCTGCAGGAATGCCTCGTCACCACTGCCGTCCGGTAGGGCGAGGTCGAGGCTGCTTTTTTCCTTGTGGAAGGGGAAGTTTTTCTCTCCGTGGACAGAAAACGTGAACACGCCTGAATTGTCCGCGAAGATGAAGGCGGTTCCGTTGCCTTGGTGCACGTCGCAGTCCACGATAGCGATTTGCATCGCCCTTATTTCTTCCTGTAGCACGCGTACGGCGACGGCAATATCATTGAAGACGCAGTAGCCCTCCCCGTGATCGGGATAGGCGTGGTGAGTCCCGCCGCCCAGGTAGATGCCGCAGCCCTCCTCAAGTGCGCAGCGGCAGGCAGCGATAGCCCCGCCGACGGCGCGGCGCGAGCGGTCCAACAGCTCGGGCGACCAGGGCAGACCGATCCGGCGCTGTTCGCGGTCGGAAAGGCCCCCGTAAAAAACCTTCTCGACGTAATCGGGCGTGTGCACGAGTAATAACTGCTCCCTGCTGGCGGGTTGGGCTTCGACCAGCTCGTCCGGGGTAAACAGTCCCGAGTTCGAAAACCCTCTGGCGCAGCTGCGGGTATTTCGGGGCGGGGAAGCGATGACCTTCGGGCAGCGACAGCGGGACCGTGTCCGCGTAATAAACCTTCATGGGTTACCAGGCTTCCCGGTGGACGACTTCTTCCTGTCCTCGCCTGCCGCCTTTCTTAGGCGGACGCCTGAGCTCGTCGTTGTCTAAGGGGAAACCGAACGACAGTGCGAAACGCAGGGTTAATTCAGCAGGGAACCCCAGCACCTGGCGGGCACGCTCTGGTTCGTAAATTGAGGCAATGCAGGAGCCGATTCCCATCTCCCAGGCTGCCAACTGCATATAGGCTGCTGCCTGGCCGATGTCGAACAGTATCTGGAATTTTTCGCCCGGGTCGGGGTGGACGATGGCAATCCCAAGGGCAGCGCCAGCCAGGTGACCGGCCCAGGTGCCGCACTCGGAGAGCTGCTTGAGGAGGGTTTTGTCGGTGACGGCGATAAAGTGCCAGGGCTGGGTATTCTTGGAGGATTGAGCGCGCCGGCCGGCATTGAGGATGGACTGGATGGTCGGTTCGGGGAGCGGCTGATCGTTAAACTGGCGTATGGCGCGCTTTAGGCGGATGGCTTCAGAGACGTTCATATTAAAAAATATCCTACATTGCTGCATGGCACTAGAATAGAACCGATTACATCCATTATACTTTTGAAAGATTTACAGGCGCAAGGTCCGAATACTTGTCTGCCAGCCGCTGCCTGGCCTCGATATTCGATAACCCCCCTTTTATTGTTTCTAGATTTTGGCGCATTTCTGCAACTGAGATACCTTACAGGTTCGCATATGGATCCATAGGGGTTGCTATGCCTACCTGACCACCTGCGCTTTTTTTATTCGAAGGTACTCACGGACTTTCGCTGTAATTTGGCGATCGGTCATCTTGTCAGCAGTTTCAATACGAACAATATGCTCGCCAAGACCTTTACTTTCAAGACGTTTTTCGAGTTCGCCTTTCGCCTCGCCTGGGCCATATATTTGAATACTATCCCCGTCACGAATAACGTCGATGACGGTATCATAATAGCTGTTGAGGTGGTTCCCGTACTGCCGATCGCGTATATCCTCCGCTGAGCCGTCCTCAGAGTTGCCGCTGGCAAATCGGACATGCTTTTCCATGTGAGAGGTGATTTCCTTGACTTCTTCACCTTCAGCGCTGACCGTCACAACCACAGCCTTGCGGTGGTCAATCCACAGACCGATTTGTTTATTCACACTCTCTCCTTACCTATGCCTGGATTCATTGACTTTCTTGAAATCGATATATCCCCGCTCAACGTCGGTTTCAATCAACTGCACGCGTATTCGATCGCCAACATCGATACCGTCAAACCCTTGCACCAGTTTGCCTTCAACCGGTAGGTTGAGAAGCCGGACCCAGGTGCCTTTCTTTGAAGCACCTGTGACAATCGCATCGAACTGCTCTCCGATTCTCGATTCGAGCAGCAGCGCAGCCGCGGATTTTTCAACCTGGCGTTCGACTTTGGTGGCAGCATCTTCGGCTTCAGTGCAATGAGCTGCCAGAATATCCAGCTCATCTTTTTTGTAGGGCACTGGCTGGCCTGCTAAGGCTGCTTTCAGCAGGCGTTGGGTGAGCAGGTCGGGATAGCGGCGATTAGGCGCGGTTGAGTGCGCGTAGTCTTTAACTGCGAGGCCAAAATGGCCAGGGGCATTTCCTCCCGGGAGTTCAGCAACATATTCACCATTTCCGAGAAGTTTGATTATTGCCAGGGATAAGTCAGGGAAACGCAGGAAATCTGCAGCTTTTTCCTTGATCAGAAACTCTTCCAATGCTTTTGAATCTGGCATTTCAGGCAGTTGGCTCCCATGTTCGTTGGCAATCTCGACAATCCGCTCCCAGCGTTTTGGTGTACTCACGACGCGGCGGATTGAAGGGAATTTCCTGGTAGAGAGATACCGGGCAGTCACCCCGTTAGCTGCGATCATGAAATCTTCGATAATCTCCTTAGCCCGGTTCTTTTCCTCGATTTCAAGTGTGCGGATTTGGTCACCATCAAATACCTGTTTGGCCTCGATGGTTTCCAGGCTAAGCGCCCCGTGAATATGCCGTAAATTCTTCATCTTTTGGGTTGCTTTGTCCTGCAGGCGTAGATTCGCCTCCAGTCCATTCACGTCCGCGACTGCCTCGGGAATCGCTCCATTCCCTTCCAGCCAGGCAGCCAGGCTGTTATAAGCAAGCTTGGCATGGTTGCAAACCCACGCCCGGTAGATATCCGAATCCTGAAGGGATCCGTCCGCGCCAATCACCATTTCAATGATGATGGCAAGGCGCGCCTCGTTGAAATTCAAGGACGATAGATTAGTAGAAAGCCTTTCAGGCAGCATCGGAAAGATCTCGGCTGCTGTATAAACGGAGGTTGTGTTGTGGCGTGCATGTTCGTCAATTGCTGATCCATTTTTAACGATCGCGTCCACATCCGCGATAGCAACCAGTATTTTCACCCTGTCTTCAGGCATTGCCTCAGCAACCGTCAACTGATCCAGGTCAAGTGAGTCATCATTGTCAATGGATGCCCATAAAAGATGCCTCAGATCGCGTGCCTGGTGCTCTTTACCATCCTCGCGGTTATTTATCGCAGGCGCCTGAATCTTGCCAAGCTCGGTCAATGCTTCGTCAGAAAAATCAGGAAGCAAGCCTCTTTCTAGCATCGCCCTTTTAGCGATGCTTTTTAAAATTGCCCGGTGTTGTCGGTTGTTGTAAGCTGTCTGTACCATTAGAGGTCGGCTACTTGGGAATAGGCCCGGTCTTACGGGCTTCTTGTTTCAGCCTTCGCACATGCTTGCGAGACCCTTTGGATGCTCGTTTTTTCTTCTTGGTTTTGCTACTATTGTCTGTCATGGGTGAAGCTCCTTTTCTCATATTTTGTTACTTTTTTTACCTGGATAAGATCGTTTTCCTGCTATTGCGCCAGGTACCCGCCGTCTACTGCATAGTAGGCACCGGTAACGAAGGAGGCTCGATCTGAACTCAACCAAATTACCAGTTCTGCAACTTCATCCGGTTTTCCCAGGCGACCGATAGGGTGCATGGCAACCAGTGTGTTCAGCGCGTCAGGGTTCTCCTCAAGCGTTGCGATCATTGGGGTTCGAATGAATGCCGGTCCAACTGAATTGATCCGGATCCCCTGCGCGGCATATTCAATCGCCGCGTTTTTTGTCAGACCGATTATTCCATGTTTTGCGGCAACGTAAGCTGGCGAGGCGGGGAAACCGACTTGCCCCAGGATAGAAGCCATGTTGACGATAGCGCCACTGCCAGACTTGTGTATTTCCGGGAACTCATATTTCATGCAATAAAAGACACTCGATAAGTTGGTGGCAATCACCTTTTGCCACCCTTCAATGCTGTAATCTGCCGTCAGGTTTTGTTCTCCCCCAATACCGGCGTTGTTGCATGCGTAATCAAGCCGGCCATATATCTCATCCGTCTTCCTGACCATTGCTTCACAATCCTCCGGGTTGGAAACGTCAGCTCTAATAAAAAATGCTTCCCCGCCAGTTTCGTGAATCAGGGCGACTGTCTTTAACCCGCCGGTCTCATCGATATCCGACACGGCCACTTTTGCGCCTTCTCGAGCATACATTAGAGCGCTTGAACGTCCAATTCCAGAGGCTGCTCCTGTAACGATGGCAACCTTTCCATGAAAATTAAGCATTTTTCAATGTCCTTCTATAACCGGTAACACCAACACCACTCAAATGGCATCAGTCTGCCTAACTGATGGGTACCGTCTGGCTACGTCAGTTGTCATTGAGCGGGTCAATCAGGCAGATTTTCACCTTGCGGGCGGTCAGATCCTGATGGAATCAACACTACGGAGGCTTTAGATTCTTTAGCGTTGAAATATCCCTCTCCCAACCAAAAGGCGGAAAGGGCAAATAGCAGCAGCACAGCACCGGCAAACGCGGCCAGGATTGACGCCAGGTTGATCCCTGAGAACGGACCACCGATGTCAAAGATATAGGAAGCAATCAAGCCTGCCGACACCCCGCCTATCACACTGACGATGATGTCGCCAATGATCCCAAAGCCTCCCCCTTTCATGACCATTCCAGCGAATAAACCGGTAATCGTACCCACAACTATCCAGGAAAATATTCCCATTTTATTCTCCATTCCTTTTATCAGATTTAACTGTTGTGACGATGCGATTAATTTTCATCCCGCAAGTAAACGATCATAAGCAGCAGGATCGATCGGTGTCACCTGTCATGAATAAAGTATAGATGTGTAGAGTCTCAAAAGCGTCACAACACGCATTCTGGTTGTGTTATCCGGATTACGGTTCGCAGCGGTCTCTCAAATTACCCCCTTTTAATGGATGCGGGTGGCCCAGCTTCAGCGGTGGCAGGCAAAGTCACCGTTTTTAAGGATAGGTCAGAAGGTTCGAGTGGCAGAGCGGCTTGCAAAACGGGTTCTGCTTTCTCAATCAGGCGGGTAAGGCGCTCCATGCTGCTGGTCACCAGGGGCAGGGGCGGTCCATCCATCGCATTGATAGCAGCCCTTAAGCTTTCTTGCCGTTCTTTAAGGTCTGAAACCTGAGCCGCTACCCCTAAAGCATGGCGGTGGCTGACCAGGCGTCTCCACAGGATTTGGCATACGATGGATAAAAGTGGCGCCACGATGATGCCAACCAGACCAAAAGCGCTTGCCAGGGCTATGACCAGTACTACGGTCAATATGGGATTGTTCCATTTCCGGTTGGCAAGCCGTGGCTTGACCCATACTCCCAGGACAATCAAGACCACCAGCGCATAAAGAGCCGTGAACAGTCCCACCTGCACACTGGTTAACAGCCCCACTAAAAGTACGGGTATGACCACCAGGGGTATCCCAACAACAGGGATCAGACTTGCCAGAGCGCCAGCCAGTGCGATGAGTGCCGGGTATGGGGATCCGAGCAGCCAGTAACCCAGGCCTAAAAGTACTCCGACCAGGATACTGATGATCACCTCGCGGCGTACATATGCGCCAATTTCGGGCTCGATTGTTCGCCAGACACCACGGGCTTGTTTGCGCTGGCTAGATGGAAGCAGGGACAGCCAGAGTCGTTCAAAATGAATTTGGTTGATACTCCAATAGATGCTCAAGAATAGAATGACCATGAAACCGCTGGCGATACTGCCAATACCTTGCGAAAAGCCGAGTAAGACTGGCAACACGAGCTGCCCCTGGTCACCGGTAACGGCATCGATGAGGTTGCTGGGTGGTGGCAGCCACGCAAGAATCGTTTGTTGGAACGAACCACCTTCCAACCATAACGGCAGTTTCCACTCGTTTTGCACCGATAAAGTAGTGACCAACTGTTGAATCTCATTGATTGCAGTTTTCCCAGTCAGGAAGAGTAAGAAGACGAAACTGACCAGGACCACCAGGTACAACAGAATCCAGGCCGCGCGCACTACGAACTTTCGACCAGCCAGGCGGGAAACCAATGGGCGCAACGCTGCCGCAAGCGTCAGCGAGATCAATAAGTAAACGACAACAATCCGGAACTGCCAGAGCACCACCAGCGCCAGTAATGTGGTCATAACCGCCAGGGCGGCTATTACCAGTCTCTTTATCATGGTGCACCTGGAGGAGGGACTTGTGCCAGCAAAGCATCAAGGTCTGTTGTGATGGTCTCAATCTCATCCAACACCTGGTCGATCTGCTTGACCATTAGAGTCGATCCCCCTTTTTTGAGCCGTGCCTGGTTGCGCAGGTCTTGGGCCAGGTCCTGCGCTTCGTAACGCAGCCGGCTGGCATAATCGCGCCCGGTTGAACTCTCTGCCCCAACCGTTCCTGGATCAAAGACGAAACGGTTGAGTAAGAGCTGGATAATGGCAGCTATGGGAATTGCCATCAGCGCTCCGGCAATGCCGAAAAAAGAGCTAAAGGCAAAAAGGGCCAGAAGAGAGACGAACGGATTAACTCCTACTGCCTTGCGCATCACGCGCGGCACCAGCAGGGTATTTTCCACCTGTTGAATCACAACCGAAGCGACGATGACCCAAATTAATTTGGAAGGCGCGATGGAGAAGGCAATCACACCTGCTGGTATAGCCCCAAGCAGCGGTCCAATCAAAGGAACAGCTTCCATCACGCCTGCCAGTAGCGCCAGCACCAGGGCATTGGGCAAGCCGATGAGCAGGTAGGCAACCAGTGCCATGATGCCGATGACCAGGCAAAGGAAGCCCTGTCCAGCAAGGTAGAAACCCACCTTGCTTTCCATGGCCGAAATCAGTTCCCGAATGCCCTCGCGCTGACCTGTTGGAATCAATTGCAACAACAACTGAATGATTCGCGGCCCTTCGAGTGTCCAATGAAATACCAATATCAGAATCGCGATGGCAATAAAAATGACCTTAGCTGCCGTTGCTACGTAACCCAACGCTTGCCCTGCTGAAGCCAGCACCTGCTCTCCCGTTTGCTGGATCGGCTCCATGCCTGGGAGTGTGGCTGGCAGGAATTCACTTAAGCTCGTAATCGTTGGATTGGGAGAATTAACGATCCACTCACGCAGGCTCTGGTAGTAACCCGGCACTGCGGAAGCAATCGTGGTACCTTGCTCGACGATCATGGGAAAAAGTAGCAGCACAAAGCCGACGAGCACGACGATTAGCAGAAGATAGACGAGAATGACACCCGCCAACCGGGGTACCCCGTGCGAATATAGCCAGGTTACGGCTGGTCTTATGACCGTGCCGATCACGATAGCCACAAACAAGATGAAAACGACCTGGTAAAACCGGTAGAGAAGCCAGAAGCAAAGGGCAACTAAAACGAGGGCAAGCGTCGCTCCCATGACGCGCCGGAATGTCCATTGATACGATTGCGAAAGTGGATGGAGTGTCATGCTCCGCCTGTGCGAGTGGTTACACTACCCCCAGTAAGTTCAGTACGAGGAGTATGACGGCGATTACGATCAGAATATGAATCCAATTGCCGGTGCGCGGGAATTTCGAACTGAGATTCCGACCGAAAAAGCCGAGAAGCCACAGGATTACAAGAATAACGATGATCGTCCACAACATGAGTTATCTCCTTTTCTGAATGATTGATTGGCAGCCACCGGGTCGGTTTGACCGGGTGGCTGCTGACCTGACGGTCCAGTAAGTCGGATTTAAACAGCGCTGGCGAGGCTCGCTGAGTCCAGGCCTATTAGCGTCGGAATAACCTCAGCACGATAAGCAACAGTACCGCACCGAGGAACGCGATCAGGATTGACCTCACGTCGATCCCCGACATTGGGTCGCCGATTTTGAAGAAATAGGAGGCAATGAACCCTCCAACCACTCCACCGATCACGCCGATGACGATATTACCAAGCAACCCGAAGCCGCCACCTTTCACGACCACTCCGGCTAAAAATCCGGCAATTAAACCAACCACAATCCAAGAAAGTATTCCCATTCCAGACTCCTATTCATATACATCAGATTTAGGCGAAGGTTCTATACCCTTCGCATGACCATTTTGACAAGAAGGTTTAACCCTTCTTGGGATCACTGGAATTTAACGTCCACTCAAAATGCACCTCCTGATTCTGTGGCAACGGTGTTCGTTGCGCGAATTGCTCGTACCCGGTCAGGTTGACGCCGTGCAGTTCATGCAACTGCTCCCGATACCAGACATCAAACGGGTGATCTGAAGCGATGATCTGCCCCAAAGCCTGGGCTACATCGGGAGCTTCCAGCGTGGTCACAGAGGTCGCCCCAAACGTAGTGTCCACCAACGCCAATCGTTCGCGCGTGATCCCCAGGCGCTGGCGTGAGGCTTCGTACGGCAAACGTCGTGACCCTATTAATTCCTGGCAAAACCGCCGCCAGGCTTCCACCTTACCGTTCAGGATGGGGAATGTAAGTACAATGCCAGACATCGATAGTTCCTTTTAGGCCATAATTCTTTCTCAAGTGGAATTTTTGTCTTTTCATTGACCATTACCCTGAGTATAATGATATAGAGTCTCAGAAGCGTCACAAGGAACGATGGGATGGCAGACCAGACACTACCATTGCACATTTATGCCCTCGGACCGCCCGAAGTACGCCTGGGGAATAACCTGGTAACTTTTGCGACGCGCAAGACGCTTGCGCTTCTGATCTACCTGGCGATTGAGTCGGGAGCCCAGCCACGGGAGCGCCTGACCGCCCTGTTCTGGCCAGAATCCAACCCCGAACGCAGTCACGCCAGCCTACGGAATACCCTCGGGCACCTGCAGAAAGCCTTGCGCCAGGCAGGTAGCCAGGCCTACCCATCCTACCTTTCCATAACGCACACTTCGCTGGGTCTTCATCCAGAAGCTGATATCGACTTTGACCTGTATACAATAGAACGTGCCTACACTCTGGCGCGTGCAGACCGTTCCAGCCGGACGCTGCCGCAAGGTTCAGCCAGCTTACCTTTGCTACAATCGGCCGCTGCCTGCCAGCGCGGTGAATTTCTGGCCGGATTTTCGCTGGGCGATGCGCCAGGATTCGACGATTGGGCTGCGATTTAGCGCGAAGTCTGGCATCGCCGCCTGGGTCTGATCCTTGACCGGTTATCCGAAATTCAGTTTGCGCGTGGCGAGTTTTCTGGTGCTACAGAGACCGCCTCGCGTTGGATTTCCCTGGATGCGCTGAACGAAGTGGCTTATCGCCGCAAGATGCGGGCGCACTTTGCAGCGGGTGAGCGTGGGCAGGCATTGGAGACTTATGAGGCCTGTCGAGCGATGTTAACGGTCGAATTGAGCGTTGAGCCGGAGCCAGACACGGTTGCGTTGGCAGAGCGCATTCGTACACAAACACCACCTGCACACCCTCAAATCCGTCACTCAACGCCTCAGCCACGTCGCCCCGATACGTCGGTAGCTTTTCTCGAAAACCTGTTTGTTGGGCGTACCAGCGAGTACCAAGCGCTTATTAATGGCTATGGATTAGTCGCTGCAGGTCAGCCTCAGCTTGTAGTGCTGCACGGCGATGTGGGGATGGGTAAGACACGCCTGGCGAAGGAATTCATCGCCTGGGCCAGTGTCCAGGGGGCTGAGTTGTTGCAAGGAAGTGCCTTTGAGAGTGGCAGCCATATGCCGTTCCAACCGTTGGTTGATGCCTTCAGGCTGTGGTTCGAACATGAAAATTCGCCCAAGCATTTCCTGGGTGAGGCGTGGTGGCTCCCCTTGAGTCAACTGCTGCCGGAATTGCGCCAACGCGATCCAGATTCACCCCAGGTCATAAAGGAGAGCGGCGCTCTCGAAGCAGAAATGACCCAGCCGCAGCTCTTCGAACCATTTGCACAATTAACGATTGCCATGGCCAAACGGACACCACTGGTACTCTTCGTGGACGATTTTCAATGGACGGATAGCGCGACCCTAGACCTGCTGCAATATGCGATCCGCCGCTGGAGAGATAGTGCAGCGCGGGTTTTGCTCTTGGTTAGCCTGAGGTCAGAAGCTTTACACCCGATGACCCAACCCGTTGAAAAGGACGGACTACAGGGCTTGGTCCATTGGCTGGATCGCGTGGGGTGCGAGTTGGTCCCGGTTTATATCGAATTAGAGCCGCTGGGTGAAAGTGAAACGGTGCAAATGGTCCTTTCCATCCTGTCTCCACCCACCACTGACTTTGCCCAATGGTTATATGCTGAGACGTGTGGGCAGCCCTTCTACTTGATGGAGACCTTGAAAGATTTGCTTGAACGGCGCGTGCTCCATCCCAAACGGCGGGTGGAGGGGCAGTGGACATTTGTTATCGATGCTGAACACAATCTTGGTCAGGCGGTGCGCGTGCCGTCTACTATACATGCTGTGATCCGCTCGCGCTTGAATCGCCTCAGCCCAAACGCCTTCAGTCTGTTGGCTGGTGGAGCCGTGCTCGAGCAGCGGATTACATTCGATCGCCTTTGTGTTATCTCCAATATTAGCGCAGATTCTGGCTTTACCTGCCCTGGATGAATTGATTAGCGGCCGGCTCTTGCTGGAAGCGGCTCGACCGGAAGGTGCCAGCGCCTACACTTTCACCAACGACATGCTGCGAGATGTGGTGTATACCGAAGCAGGGGATGCGCGCCGGCGGCTTTTCCACCGGCGCGCCCTGGATACTCTCGAAGCAGCGGGGGTCTCTGCCGCAGTGTTGGCCTACCATGCACAGGCCGCCGGACTTGCACAGGCTGCTTTCCACCATAGCCTGGCTGCCGGGAGAGAAGCGCTGCGCATTTCGGCAGTGAATGAGGCTATCGTTCATTTTGAGCGTGCTCGTAAATTTTTATGGGAGGCGTCGCTGCCAGAAATGCCAGGTAATGAGGCCGTCAGTGAGTTGTATTCGCAGTTGTACCGGGCTTATGAATTGGGCGGTCAGACAGAAAAGGCTCTGGCTATGAATGCTGAAAGAGAGAGATTCCTGCTGGATTAAGAACTCCCCCTGAAAATCTCGTTTCCGTAAAAATAAATATAGCTATTTCCTCCGCGGAAACCAGGGGAAGAATTCACTCGTTGTTTCGACGTAATCTTGATAACCAGGTTTTTCTTCTTTAAGCGTCTTTTCAAGCAAGGTTGCGCCGGAGACGCGGCATCAGTAGGAGGGTCATCAGGATCGGGCTGAAGATGGTCCACCAACCTCCGGCGGATAGCGCGATCAGGTAATACCCCCACCATTGGGCAGCATCTCCAAAATAATTTGGATGGCGCGTGTAACGCCATACGCCTGTCTTGAGGACTTTTCCCCTGTTATCAGGTCTGTCTTTGAAGCGTGCCAGCTGCCAATCGCCCACTGCCTCGAAGAAAAAGCCTGTCAGCCAGATGGGAATCGCCAGGAAATCGAGCCAGGTGAGATGCGCAGGTTGAGGGCTGTATTGGGCAGCCAGCAGGGGGATCGAGATGATCCAAAGCAGGACCCCTTGCAGCAAGAAGACCTTGAAAAGGCTGCGCCACCACCAGGTAACTCCCGCCTGGGCGCGCCAGGCCTGGTAGCGAAAATCTTCGGACTTGCCCCAATTGCGCCTGAGGATGTGCAGGGAAAGCCGCAGTCCCCAAATCGTCACCAGGATTGCCAGGAGCCATTTGCGCGCCTCAAATCCATCCGGGGTGAGTAAAAATGCCATCCAGGTGACGATGACGAAGCCCGTTCCCCAGAAAATATCGACGATGCTGGAATTCTTCAGCACCAGGCTGAGAAGCCACAGCAAGATCATCATGCCCAGGATAACGGAACCCAGGATGAGGAAAAGCCAGGGAAAGTCCATTTATCCCTGCAGTTTGATCTCCAAAATTGTACCCTCCTGCTTCTTCAAAGAAGAAGATAACGAAAAGAAGGTTTTCATCAGCCCATATTTCTTGCCGAGCAGCCGATCTACCTTTCGATCGGTGTCGCGATCCCTGACCTCTCGAGCGATAGCCGGGACCCAGCTTCCCATCGGTGTGCCATCTACCTTGCAGGGGGCGATGTTCACGTGACCGTTGTTGCGGATGCGCTTGACCTTGCCGGAGTTGGCGATCGTGCGCACAAAAAGTGTCTCGTCTTCCTGGACGAACCATACGGGTGTTTTAACACCCACTCCGGTCTTGCGAAAGGTTTCAAGGTTCAGGTAGTTCTGTCGATCGAAAAGCTCCAGATTGCTCACAGGGTTGTTCCTTGTATGATCTTTCTATAATCCTATGGATACTTCTTGCCCGCGGTTCCGGGAAATGCTGGAGTTAATCCTTAGCAGTTCGCCGATATTCTCAATGGTCAGAAGGCCAGCGAATATGCCATTTTGAGTCACCGGCAAGGAACTGCATTCGCATTCCTGGAAGTGCAGGAAGGCGTTTTCGAGCATTTCCTGGTCGTCGACTGCCTGTAATTCGCGACGCATAATGCTCGAAATTAAGGCCGTATTTTCCCTGCGCGCAAGCGCACCCAGCAAGTCGTTGCGCCTGACCATGCCGACCAGGATATCGTTTTCTAACACCGGGAAATCCGTCTGGGAACCCGCCAGCATCAAATCAACGGCGTGATCTACGCGATCGGATGGGGATAGAACCTGGATGTTCGTGAGGGTAGCTCTACTTACCGGGATGCCAGTCAAGGCGGCTTTCAGCTTGACCGCTGTATTTTCCTGACCTGCACCCATCCAGACAAAGAGTGCGATGAACACCAGGAAGGGATTGCCGGAAAGTCCTACAATGCCGAGGACCACAGCCAACCCCTTGCCAATCGTGGCGGCAATTTGCGTGGCGCGGGTGTATTCAAGGCGCAAAGCCAGCAAGGAACGCAGGACACGCCCGCCATCCATCGGAAATGCCGGGATCAGATTGAATAGCACTAATGAAACATTAACGAGCATCAGGCGCTCAATGAATGGTCCAGTGGTCAGGCTGAGGTTGGAAAGCGGTGCCAGTGAGTTTGAAATCGTCAGCCAGGCGAAGAGCAAGGCAGCGATGGCCACGTTCACCGCAGGACCGGCCAGCGCAACCCAAAATTCCTGGATAGGCTGCTCAGGCATACGTTCCAGGCGGGCAACGCCTCCAATGGGATACAGGGTGATGTCACGAGTTTTTATTCCATAACGTCGGGCTGTCAGGGCATGCCCGAATTCGTGGAACACAACAAATCCGAAGAGCATCAGGATGAATAGAACGCCTTCCAGGGTACCGGCGAAGGTGCGTGTTTGCAGCCAGCTGCTCAGTCCGACCCAACCGATAATGAGCAGGAAGGTGGCATGGATGAATACATCAATGCCTTTGAACGTACTGACTTTCCAAGACCATTTCATGTACAACCTCCTGGTCTAATAATGTACAACTATTGTACAGTATTAGACCAGGATTTTGTTAGAATTATGATAGTGGGAAATTAGGGTTTCGTTAAAAAATCATCGAGAAAATTTACGCCGCAACCATTTCTCGATCTCGATTACGATAAAAGCTGCTAACCCAACCGCTGCCACATCCAGCCAAAGGTACGCTGGCATCGGAGCGCTCCCAAAAAGCCGGTTCATCAATGGAACGTAGGTAAATAGCAATTGCAGCAGCACCATCAGGATTGCCCCGCCGATCGCCCAGGGATTGCTCAGAAAGCCCAGCTGGAAAGGGGAGCGGGTGAGGGAGCGGGCGTTGAACAGGTAGAAAATTTCCACAACCACGACCACATTCACGGCTACGGTACGGGCTTCAGCCACCGGTACCCCGCGCGCCAGCTCATATTCGAACAAGCCAAAGGCGCCAGCTAAGATGAAAAGGCTGACCAAAAGGATGCGCCAGAGTAAAACACCGTTGAGGATCGGAGCTTGCGGATCGCGCGGTTTACGCCTCATCAAACCTGGTTCCTTGGGTTCGAGCGAAAGCGCGATTCCCAGCACCCCAGCCGTGATCATGTTGATCCACAACAGCTGGATGGGCAGGATGGGTAAAGTTGCACCGGTGACGATCGCTGCCAGCAGCACCATGCCTTCGCCCAGGTTGGTGGGCAGCGTCCAGGCGATAAACTTGGTCAGGTTATCGAAAACACCGCGACCTTCTTCTATGGCAGCCTCTATCGATGCGAAGTTATCGTCGGTCAAGATCATATCGGCGGCCTCTTTGGAGACGTCTGTTCCGGTGATGCCCATGGCCACGCCGATGTTAGCCTGCTTGAGAGCCGGTGCATCGTTCACCCCATCGCCAGTCATCGCCACGATGTGCCCACGCGCCTGCAAGGCTTCAACCAGGCGCAGTTTCTGCTCCGGGGCGACACGGGCAAAGACGTTTACATTTTCTGCCTGCTCAATCAACTCAGCATCCGAGAGCCTGGCCAGCTCAGAGCCGGTTATCACGCTGGCGCAATCCTCCTGGCACAGGCCAATCTGCTTGCCGATGGCAGCAGCAGTCAGGGCATGATCGCCTGTGATCATCTTTACAGTAATCCCGGCTTGCTGGCTGGCCCGGACAGCAGCCATGGCCTCCTGCCGGGGTGGATCCATCATCCCTTGCAAGCCCAGAAGCGTCAAATTTTCAATGTCATCGAAGCCAATTTTTTGTGCACCCTGTATTTCGAGCCGACCAAAGGCCAGCACCCGCATACCCTGGGAAGCCATATCTTCTAGCGCTTGCCGGAAAACCTCGCTGCCGCAGGCCACCGGGTCACCATTGGAGTCGAAGGCGCCAGTGCAGCGCGCCAGCAGCACTTCGGCGGCGCCTTTGACGTAAACCATCCCATCCGCGTGCAGGGTTGCCATGTATTGGTGCTGTGAGTCGAACGGGATGGAATCAAGTCGGTCGGGATAGGCGCCCAGGTCCGGATTGAGACCGCCTTTACGGGCGGATACCAAAAGCGCCCCTTCTGTCGGGTCGCCCTGGACTGACCAGTGTCCATCCACTTCGACGAGCTGGCTGTCGTTGCACAATAAGCCCGCTTTCAAAACCTCGTGGACGGCGCGGTCCTGGTCGTGGCTGCCAGAGATGCTCCCTTCGGGCTGGTAGCCAACACCACTGACCGGGAATATCCCGCCCAAAGTGCGGATCTCCTGCACCGTCATCTGGTTCTGGGTCAGCGTGCCGGTCTTGTCCGAGCAAATAACCGTTGTCGATCCGAGAAGTCTCAACCGCCGGCAGGTTGCGGATGATGGCACGCCGGCGTGCCATGCGCGAGACACCGATCGCCAGGGTCACAGTCAGGGCAGCGGGCAAACCCTCGGGGATCGCGCCGACTGCCAGGGCGATGGCAGCCATCAAGGTATCCACAGCCGGCTGTCCGCGCAGGATACCGATCCCGAAAGTCAAGGCCGAGAGGATCAAAATTGCGACCAGCAGAACACGGCTGAATTGTCCAATCTTGCGTGTCAGCGGCGTCTCCAACTCAGTCGCGCTGGCGATTAACTGGGATATGCGCCCGATTTCACTGCCATCGCCAGTTGCCACCACCACACCGGCAGCGGCTCCATAGGTTACCAGCGTGGAGGCGTAAACCATATTGCGGCGATCTGCTAAAACAGCGTCGTGTGCAACCAGCAGGCTGGCATCCTTCTCCACAGGGACTGACTCGCCGGTCAGCGCGGCTTCGGTTACCTGGAGATCGCGCGAGCTGACCAGGCGCAAGTCAGCCGGGACGCGCGCCCCGGCCTGGAGCTGGACGATGTCGCCTGGCACCAGCTCCGCAGCCGGCAGGCGCACCACCTGCTGGCCGCGGAGGGCCACGGCCTCGGTGGTCATGGTTTGGGCCAGCGCGGCAATTGCCTGCTCGGCGCGCGCTTCCTGGATGTAGCCGATAATCGCATTGATCAGCACAACCCCAAAGATCACCAGGGCGTCCATGGGGTCTTTCAAGATGGCTGTGACCACGCTGGCTACCAGCAAGATGATTACCAGCGGGTTGTTGAACTGTTGCAGGAAGCGCAAGAACGGGCTCTTGCCCTTTCTGGGAGTCAATACGTTCAGCCCAAAGCGCTCCTGGCGGTGCTTCACTTCGAAGAGGTCAAGCCCTTGCCGGACATCGGTGTCCAGCAAGTCCAGGACTTCAGCTGCGGGAAGGTGGTGCCAGTGTTTGCCGAGTAATGAATTCATGCTTGTTCCCTTTATTAGCCAGACCGGATCATTTTACTAAACTTTCAACTGTTGGTATGGATTTCTGCCGGTGGATTAACTCGCCTGGCGGGAAGGATGATGCGGCGATATGCAAAGCTGATCGCCCAGACCATCAGTATCGCGCTGAAGACACCCGGCGCCCAGCGGCCGAAACTATCCAGCAGGAGACCGCCTACCGAAGGGGCAATCACCCGGCTGAAGGCTTCCAGCGAGGCTGCAATGCCCAGGATTCCGCCCACTTCTTCAATACTGACCGATTTGCTCAGGCTGCTCTGGATGACGGTGTTGAGCACACCGCCTGAAAGCGCCAGCGGGATCATGATCACAAGCAGGATCCAGACGTTCCCGGCAAAGGCCCAGGCCAGGAGCGAGAATGCCATCAGCCACAAGCCGGTGATGATCAGCCAGCTCTCACGGAACCTGCGCGTCAGCACACCAATCAGCCCAGCCTGGGTGATTACCGAGAGCAGACCCACGTAAGCCAGGACATAGCCGGTGGTCTGAGAAGTGAGTCCGATGGATTGGGCATAAAGGGAAAAAATGCTCTGAAAGGTTGCAAATGCCAATCCATACAGCAGGCGCACGTGAAGCAGCGGCCCAACCTTTGGGCGTTGCAGCGCCTCGACCAGGGCTTTGAGGTTAAAAGGCGGCCGCTGGCGCAGCGAGGCATCGGCACGGCGTTCGGCGGTCAGGGATTCAGGGAGGAAGAAGAAAATCGCCAGCAGGTTCAAGAATGAGACCATGGCTGCAGCGAAGGCGGGCACGCTGTAGCCCCACTGGCTGAGCGTTCCACCGACGGCGGGCCCGATGATAAAGCCCAGGCCGAACGCGGCGCCGATCAAGCCCAGTCCTTTGGCGCGGTTTTGCTCATCGGTCACGTCGCTGATGTAAGCCTGGGCAACGGTGATATTGCCTCCGGTCAGCCCGTCCAGGATGCGGCTGAAAAAGAGCACCCCAAGGATAAACAGGTTGACCGCTTGAGGGGCTAACCATGAAGCCAGCAGCTTTCCGATTGGGGCGGCAAAACCGAGCAGGAGGAATCCGAGCAAGGTGCCGGCTACCGAAAGCAGCAACACCGGTCGCCGTCCATAACGGTCAGAGAGACGTCCCAGCAGCGGCGCGCCCAGGAGCTGCGCGGCTGCGTAAGAAGCTACCAGGAACCCCACAATGATGGGGGTGGCGCCGTATTCCTCAGCATAATAGGGAAGCAAAGGTAAGATCAGGCTAAAACCTAACAGATCGACGAAGACGATCAGAAAGATGGTCAGCAAACGGGTATTTTTCATGTTTCTACCAGTGTATCGAAAGAAATTCTTCAGGATGTGATATTAACGCCTGCCAACCAATCCAGGACAGGAAGAGCCTGGTCTCCCAGGTGCTGTTCGACAGCCTGCTGGTAAGCCTTGAAATAGATTCTCGCCAGGTTCGACGAAAGGTTGTGGTTGGAAAGCAGCCCGTTCAGCCAGGTGACGGAGTAGTCGAGTAAGTTGATATCACCCAGGGTCAGGGCGGAAATGATGGCACGGCCCAGATGGGTGTTGGCATCTTCCAGGTGTGCTGCTAAAATCAGGTCATCCTGGAATGAGGCGCTGACCGAGCCCGCGATCAGGCCTTCTTTTGCCGTGAAGCCTTCCAGGGCAACCTGGTATGTGACAGGAATCACCAGGTGTGTTGGCCGAGTAAATGCCCTCCGGAGCAGGCGTTCGATATCCTGGGGGACACTGTGCAGGTCATTCCCCAGGTAAAAACCAGGGATGCGTTCAGCCAGCCCGGAAATCCGGTTGAAGATTCCGCCACCGAAAGTTAATGGAAGGTCCAGATTGTTTAAAAACACAGCCATGTCTTTCAACGCGGCTGCACCGGGTAAGGTCTGCGCCACCGAGAGAGCCAGCCGTGGGGAAGTGGCGCGAATCGTGGCGTCCAGGCGGCTGAGAGGAACGTTGGCGCCCAGGTAGGTGACGTCCCAGCCGCGCCAGCGCAGGATGAAGGTGAGCATCAACAACACCAGGTCATGGGCTTCTCCGGGTGGGCTGGCCGCCAGCAGGCGTTCTGGGCGGGTGGGACACGGCGCGGCAGCCACCAGCGCATTCAATCGCCGCAGCGCCAAGGCTGAGGCGAAATGTTCCTGTTGGACGCTGGCTGCCCCTTCGTACCAACCCTGACCGATCTCGGCTAGTCCTTTTAGGATGAGCTCTGTGCAGACCACCTCCGGCGCAGCCAGAGCCAGGGCCTGGTTGAGAGCTGATTCGGCAGCCGGTTCGTCGAAGCCCAGGCATGCGCTGGTCCACTGATTTCGCAGGTGCAGGAGAGTGCCAGCGTCTGATTGATGCGGTTGGAAGTCGTTGGAGATTGGCCGAGGTTGGGAAACAGGCGAGGATTCGTGATCGCGCCACATCTGGACGGCATGGCTGATGCTGAGCCCTTCAGCCTGGCGAGCCACCAGCCATTTGAGCATGTCGATTTCGTCCTGCGAGTACAGCCGGTGACCGCCAGCCGAACGCTGCGGTTTAAGAAAGTCATAGCGACGCTCCCAGGCGCGCAATGTTGCCGGGGTGAGTCCGGTCTCGTGGATGACGGCCTTTAAGTTAAAGGTTGGGGTGCTTCCAGCCATACTACTTTCCTGACCCAAGATATGCCGCCTTTGGTCCGGCGGCATATCCTGAAAGGTTATGATTACGATTTATACCGGCGCCAGGGTTCCTGCAAAGATAATCCAGGCCAGGACCGTTTTCGCAGCGAGGCTGAGGATGATATAAACGCGCTCGCCAAACAGGTAGTCTTTCCAGGGGCCGACTTTTTTATACTGTAAGACCATGTTGACTGCAAAGATATTGAAGAATATGAACAGGGTGGGAATTATCGCATAAACGAATGCCGGGGGTTCGCCGCCTTCCCCTGCCAGCGATCCCATGAAATATACCACGATCACAATCCAGGGGATAATGCCGGCAATGGATCCATATATAAAGGAGGTCCAGTTGGTTTTCTCGGTGCGCTGGTTGTGCATCTCCATCATAATCCCAAAAAGGTTCATCATGGCGTTGATCCCGAAGATGAGAATAATTGCGCCCAGGTCATAGATGCCCACCAGCATGCCAATGAGCACGATCATCACCGATGAAGAGAGGGCATATTCATAAAACCGCACCGGATTCATGCCTTTCTTCAAGTTGGCAACATACAACTTATTGCCGACTGTGGCCAGGAAGAAGTGCGCCACGGCTGAAAGCAGCAGGAAAACGGCCACTGCAGGCCCGAAGAGCAGCTCGTATGCGAGTTTCGGATCTGGAACTAAAGCCATTTTTTCTAAATCGAACTTTAGAAAGTTGGTGTAAATAGGGTAGGTGGTGTCATTGCTCAAAACAATCATGAGGATGCCCTGCACCAGGTGCAGGAAGCCCATACCCAGGTTGAATCGTTTTAAGCCATTGAATTTCTTTTCTTCGTTCATACAAACCTCCTGTTGTAGTTAATGATGATGAGAGTCTAATTCGTCAATGTAATGTACATATAATGTATAAATAATTATAGTGTATTGTCCAGTTTATGGCAAGCTATAAACATTAACGTTACCTTAAAAAATTCCTGGTCGTATCCTTCTTTTCCTGGCTGCAGAAGTTCAGAACAGATTACAATTGTGGTCAGATCCATGTAGATGGAGGAATGATCAGATGAATGTTGTTTCGATCATGGCGCATGCGGACGATGAAATGCGCTGCCTGGGCAGTATGTTGAAATGCAGCAGGCGCGGCGACAGCCTTTTCTTGATCACGGTGACCGATGGCAGCAAGGGCTTTGTGCAGAATCCGGGCATCTCTCGCCAGGAAGCGGCGCGTATCCGGCACGAGGAGATGAAGGCGCTGGCAGACCAGGCCGGGGCGGCGTATCTCAACCTGGCCGAGCCGGATGAATTTCTTTACGACACGCCTGAGGTGCGCATGAAATTAATTGAAGCCATCCGGCAGACACGGGCTAACCTGATCTTTACTCATTACCAGGAAGATTACAACCTGGACCACGTGACGGTCAATTCGCTGGTACGTCACTGCGCCATGCAGGCTTGCCTGCCCGTATTGCCAACCCTGTCGCCTCCATTAGAGGAATCGCCGGCAATTTTTCAGTGCGAGCCGTTCGGCGCCTTTTATTTCCCGGCCAGCCATTACGTAGATATCAGCGACTTCCATCTTGAGAAAGCGCGCCTGTTGCAGTGTCACGCCTCGCAGGAAACTGCCATGCAGGCAGCCCTGGGAACGGGACTGGCTGACCTGTGCAGTAAGATCGAGGCTTATCGCGGTGAGCAGGTGGGCTGCAGCCGGGCAGAATGTTTCCTGCCGATGCCAGGGCGCGGGACAGTAAAACCCTATCCAGTATTACCATAAAAGGTCTCCATGCAGAATATCCACACCCATACCTGGGATGCTGCGCTCCATTTTCAACCTGAAACCATCCGGGAAACAGATCGATCCCGCGGTTATCCCCTGGATTTGAGCGTGCGCCTGGCTGAATACCTGGACGACATGCAGCCATTCGAGAGGATCGTTGTCCTTGGCTTGAAGGCCAGGCTCACGGGCTACTGGGTGCCCGATGATTATGTCGCCGAATTTGTGGCGAACGCCCCTGAGAAGCTGGTAGGTTTCGCCTCCTGCGATCCGACCCAACCGGGCTACCTGGAGGACTTACATCACGCCATTGAAGGTCTGCACTTGAAAGGCGTGAAGATTGGGCCGATTTATGCAGGGATCGATCCCCGTGACCCGCGCTGCGACTCGGTTTACGCTTATTGCCAGGCGAAAGGGCTGCCGGTCATCTTCCATACCGGCACCACCTTCAACCATGCGGCCCCATTGGAATTCAGCCGTCCCTGGCTTTTTGACGATGTCGCCATTCATTTTCCTGATCTGCGGATGGTTCTGGCTCACGTCGGTCACCCGTTTATTGATGAATGCCTGGTTGTCATCCGCAAGCATCCCAACGTCTATGCGGATATTTCAGCGCTGTATTATCGCCCCTGGCAGTTCTATAACATGCTGATCAGCGCCCAGGAATACCGGGTGACGCCAAAACTCCTTTTCGGAACGGACTACCCGTTTGCAAAATCCCGTGAATCGATCCTGGGTTTACAGAATGCCAACCAGGTCGCCGGCAGCAGCGGGCTTCCCCGGGTCAGCCAGGAAACGATCCAGGCGATTCTCGAACGAGATTCATTCTCCCTGCTGGGGATTGCCTGATGAAAGCGATTCAATTAAAGACAACCAACCTTCTTGAGCTGGTTGAACAGGAAATCCCCCAAATCGCTCCGGGTGAGCTCTTAATCCAGACCCGGGCGGCAACCATCTGTACTTCGGACCTCAATGATGTCCATTTCAACCCATTCGGGATCGAGCTGCCGGTCATCCTGGGGCATGAAGGCGCGGGGGTGGTAGCGCAAGTTGGCAGGGAAGTCGTCGGTTTCCAGCCCGGAGACCCGGTGGCGACCCATCCGGTCCACCCATGTGGAAAATGCTCTACCTGCAGGCAGGGATTTCCACACCTCTGCCTGGACATGGGACACTTTGGGTTCAACCTGCCGGGAACGTTTGCTGAATATTACGTGGTACGCCAGGATCGCTGCCGGCGCCTGGAAGGGACGGTTGATTTTGCTGCGGCCGCCCTGGTGGAGCCGGTCTGCGTCAGCCTGGAAGCCCTGGCGCAAGCCAGGCTATCACCCGGGGCTAACCTGCTGGTGATCGGCGACGGACCCTTTGGAATCCTGATGACGCGCCTGGCATCCCGCTTCGAACCAGCAAAGGTCGTGATTGCGGGATATTTTGATTCCCGGCTGGCTTTTGCCAGGGGGGCACTGCCTCTGAACACTCGGACCCGAAGTGGATGCAGTGAAGGCGATGCTGGCACCTCTGGAAGGTGAGAAGTATGACGCCGTGATCCTGGCGGTCGGCAGCAGCCAGGCTTTTCAGCAAGGTCTGCAGTGCTTGAGACCGCGGGGACGCCTGGTAGTTTTTTCTGCCATCCACGAACCAGCGCCCATTGATCTGTTTCAACGTGCATCTGAAAGAGCTGGAGATAATCGGTGCCTGCAGTGATCTCAACCGCCTGGACGAAGCAGTTGCCATCCTCCAGGGTGAGCCGGATCTGCTGGTCGATATGATTACGCATCGTTTTCGCCTGGAAGAATATGAGAAGGCGTTTGCCCAGGCGGACCAAGGGAAGGAAACGGCAATGAAAGTTGCCATCGTTTTTGATGCCCCATGAAAATCACCCAGGTTGAGGCGTTTGTTTTAGACAGCGGTAAAAACTACCCGGACCCCTCGATGGGCGCAGAGGTGCACGGCGTGCGCTTCGTCAGCCTGCTTAAAATCAGCACCGACGAGGGCATCACCGGCTGGTCGGACATTGAAACCCAGCCTCACGTCGGCAGGAGTATCGTTGAGGCTCCCTCAGGCGGGCAGATCGGTTTCGAATCGCTGCGCCAGGCGCTGATCGGCGAAGATCCCCTGGAAAGGGAACGCCTGTGGCAGAAAATGTACCGCTTCATGGCGTATTACGGACGCCAGGGAGCCGGGATGCAGATGCTTTCCGGCGCGGACATTGCCTTGTGGGATATTGCCGGCAAAGCCTTCGGCCAGCCGGTCTGCAAGCTGTTAGGAGCTAAATATCGAAACCGGGTTAAAGCGTACGCCTCCACGCTCTTCCGCCCGAGCCCAGACGAGATGCGTGGCGCCGTTGCCGGCTACCTGGAACAGGGCTTTCGAGCTATTAAGTTCGGCTGGGGCGCTTTCGGCTATGACCTGGACCTGGATATCCGCCTGGTCCAGGCAGCCCGCCTCGAAGCTGGCGAGGCGATCACGCTGATGGTGGACGGCGGTTGGTATGGAACCCGCTATGACGAACCTTACCGGGCGCGTTCGCTGAAGGATTGGATCCGCCTGGCCGAAACGCTGGAAGAGCTCGATATCTTCTGGCTGGAAGACTTCCTGCATCCGGAGAACGTTGCCGGGTATGCAGAGGTTGCCCGTTCTGTGAAAAAGCTGCGCATTGCGGCTGGAGAGCAGCTTGCTGGCTATAACGAATTCGAGCGCCTGGCAAGCGAGGGTAGTGTCCACGTACTACAGCCAGATTTGTCGCGCTGCGGGGGGTTGACCGTGGGCAGGCAGATTGCTGACCTGGCGCAGCGCCGCGGCATCGAGTGCGTACCCCACGCCTGGTTGACGGATTTATTGAAAGCGGCTTCCCTCCACCTGAATGCCTACCAGATGAATTCGCTGTTCCTGGAATTCAATGTGTCCTCGGCTTCGCTGTTGAACCACCTCTGCCAGGAGCCGATCCGCCTGGTCGATGGATTTATCCAGGTTCCCGAGGCGCCGGGCCTGGGCGTGGAGGTGGACGAAAAAATCCTTGAGCAGTACCGGGTACTTTAAGGAGGTCAGTGCATGTTTGGTTCTGATGCAGAAATATTTGACTTCATCAAAAGCAGCCTGTATGTGCCCGTGGTCTGCGATATCCTGGATGGCCTGGGCTACCGCTCGCAAGCCATGCACCAGCGCTTGCGCCCATCTGCTGCCGGACATGCGCAATTGCGGCTTTGTCGGGCGGGCGCGCACGCTGCGCTGGATGGAGACGGACTACGTGGTCCAGGAGGATCCTTACGGGCTGGAGCTGGAGGCCATGGACTCGCTGAAACCCGGCGATGTGGTGGTGCATTCCAGCGATTATGCAGGCACGAACGCTCCCTGGGGCGAGCTGATGTCCACGATCGCCCGGCGCAATGGGGCGGTCGGTTGCATCTGCGACAGCCAGGTGCGCGACTGCGTGCGCATCATCGATCTCGGTTTCCCGGTCTATTACGCCGGCATCCGCCCCCTGGACAGCCAGGGACGAGCCCGCGTGATGGCGATAGACGTTCCTGTGCGCTGCGGAGAGGTTCTGGTCCATCCGGGGGAGCTGGTATTTGCCGATTTTGATGGGATCGTTGTCATCCCACGCTCCGTTGAGGAGCAAGTGCTCAGGCTGGCGCAGGAAAAAGCCAACAAGGAGACCGCCTCTCGTCAGGCTTTACTGGACGGGAAAAGCCTGCGCGAGGTTTATGAAACCTACAAGGTGTTGTAAAAAATCGATGAGTTTAGCATGTTGATTATCCAAAATGACTGGATCTGTATAACTTGTGACGAAAGTGGGCAAGGACTGACACTGATCGACCAGAAGCGTAAAACGCGTTGGGAGCTGGACCCGCAAAGCCTGGTCTATGGCAAGCCTGTCCAGAATCCCTGGGGAAACGTAGATTTGCACCACCAGGTGCTGGTTCCGGAGAAAGCCGTAAGTATAAATGAGGCGGTGTTGGCGATCACATTCAAAGCCGGAATGGCAACCCTGGAAATGCGCTTCCAGATTATGGAAGAATACGTGGAGGCCAGTCTGCCCGGGTTCGACGACGACCAGGTCGGGCATGTATCCCTGCCGGGATCTTTCCTTCCCTGTAACGAGCCCGTCCGCCTGCTCCTGCCCATCATGCAGGGAATGTTGTGGGATGGGCGCGGCCCGGTGATGGACTGCGTCCGCGGCGAGGGATCGCATTCAGGCTTTTCGATGGCTTTCGTAGGTTACCTGGCGAAAACGGGCGGCCTCCTGCTGACTGCAGAAACCCGCGATGACTGCCGCTGGTGGTACGGCAAGGATCAAGCCGGCCGTATCTGGGCTGCCAACCTGCAGATCCAGTCCCTGGGCGCTTTCCGCTACGAGCGCAAGGTCCGCCTGTATTTTACGGATCCTGATATTGTCGCCGTTGCCAAACAATACCGCCGGAAGGTGATCGAGCAGGGACGCTTTATAAGTTGGGATGAGAAGATTTCAACCCGTCCTGCACTTGAGCGTCTCTTCGGAGCCCTGATGTGTTTCATCGGCTATTGCGAGGATGACGTGGATTACGTGTCGGAGGCTCAAAAACTGAAAGCCTATGGTTTTGAGCGCGCCCTGCTGTACCCGGCGCGGTTTAACATTTACCACCACCCGATTTTTATGGGCGGGGTTCCGGCGATCAACCTGAGCACCGCCACGGTGGAGGCCATAAAAAGCCTGGGTTACGACCTGGCGCCGTGGAGCTGGCTGAACGAAGCGCTGGACGTAGATGAAAACGCCCGCAGCTTGTTCCGGCGGGACAGGCAGGGGCAGGTGATTCCACACTGGGCGATAGACGAGCAGCAGTGGTACCTGGTGTGCTATTCCGGTATTGAGGCGTGGCAAAAGGCCGCCCTCAATTCCGAAATTGCCGACCAGACCTGGGACCATTTCGATGTCCTGGCGTGTGTGCCGCCAATGGAGTGCCACGCCCTCGACCATCCTAACCATTTTGGCCAGCCGCTCTCGCGCTCGCAGGACCGGGAGTGGGTGCGTAAAGCCTTCCTGGCAGACCAGGCAGCCGGACGTATCGTCAGTTCCGAAAACTTCAACGACGCCTACAGCCTGGAATACGACCTGGGCTCGGTGAAGGCCTGGCCCCAGTACGGTCCCTGGCCGTTCTGGCCGGTGCCGTTGACCATGCTGGTGTACCATGACAGCATGATTCATTCCTGGTGGGAAATCCACAGTTACAACAATCCCTGGCGCGGGCGGACGCTGATGCTCAACGATTGTTTTGAATACGGGGGCGGCCGCCCGAAGCTGATGGCTGCACTGGATGCCTTGATGGGCTGCCCTCCCGATGTGTTTCCGTTTGGCGCCGAATATGGCTATTCCGGCCATGGCAAGGAGACTTTCCTGTATAAGTACCGCTTCGAGGATCCGGAAGTACAGATTGCCTTGCGCGAAGCTCTCCCTGTCACACGTCTGCACCGGCGCATTGGCAAGCAGGAGATGGTGCATTTTAAGATCTTATCCGAAAATGGCACCGTCCAGGAGACAGCCTTTGCGGATGGCACGCATGTTGTGGCTAATTTTTCCCGTGATTTTGTCGGCAGTGTGCCCGGGGTTGATCATGCCATTGTGGACGGTATCGACCGCCTGGCTCCGGAAAGCTGGCAGATGGATTGATAGGAGAGCAGATGAGGGAAATGATTGATCTTGGGAATGGATTAGTCTTGCGATCCGTGCGTAATGCCCAGGATGCCAGGAATTATGCAGTCTTCAATGGAGAGTTTAATAATGCTCGCGAGGGAGCCACTTGCGCCTGTGTCTTAAACCATCACCCTTTCACCAGCTTTTCCGATTACCGGATCGTGGAGGATACCCGCAGCGGCCACATTGTCTCGACGACGTGCACATTTCCGTGGGAAGTGCAGTTCGAAACTCTCCGCCTCCAGGCAGCCATGCTGGAGATGGTGTTGACTCATCCTGATTACCGGCGCCTGGGCCTGGTGCGCAGGCAGGTGGAATATTTCCACCAGGATGCGGTGGAGAGAGGCGCTGACTTCACCATCATCTGGGGAATCCCGTATTACTACCGGCAGTTCGGTTATGCTTACTGCCTGGAAGGCGAAACCGCGGAAGTGCTGCCAGCATTCCAGATTCCTGAGGCTCTCGTTGAAAAGACTCCAGGCTTCCGCATGCGCCCGGCGGAGCTTTCCGATATCCCAACACTGGATGGATTGTATCAGCGGGCGCTGCAAGGTGTGGATGTCTGGGTTACGCGCACCCCGGCTTACTGGCAGTACCTGATCCAATGGGCAAGGTACCCAATCCAGGTGGTTGAGCATAGTGAGACAGGGGATGTCCTGGGATATGTGGTGTATGTCCAATCACCCAGGAAAATACGAATTTTTGAATGCAACTTTGATAACCAGCAGGCTGCCCTGGCATATCTGGGATTCTTGAAAACACAAGAGATTACGGAGCTCAGCATTGCCTGGCCTGAAAGTGGGATGCTGGCCCGGGCGGCGCGTTCCCTGGGGAGCCGGGTGCTCCAGGGCGGTCAGTGGTTAGTGCGCATACCGGATGCTGGAAATTTTATTTGGAAGATCAGACCCCTGCTGGAAAGCAGGTTGGTAAACGCTGGCTTGCAGGGTCTGTGCATCTCTCTGGTCATCAACCTTTATCATCATGCCTGGCGGATCCGTATTGAGCATGGAAAAGTAACCGAGATCAAGCCTCTGGGATTTGTGAATGCTGCCATGGGGTCCGATGGTGGAGACCTGTGCATCCCAGCGGATGCGTTTGTGCGCCTGGTCTTTGGCTTTCGCAGCCTGGCAGCAGCTTCAGGACGCCTGGCCGGATATTCTGGTCAAGGCAGAGATCCGCTGGCTGGTCGAGGTGTTGTTCCCTCGACTGAGCGCTCATCTCTTTACCCCGTATCATTTCATGGGATCAGAAGGTTAATCCTCGTTGTAAATCGAAGTTGGTCCGATTCGCAATCTGATTGGATGCAAGCTGGTAAAATAAACCAAGATGGAATATCCTCCGGGTTATACATTTGCTATCTCAAAATACCAGCCTCCCTTGGGACACTCCCACCTGGATGTGTATTTGTCTTCGCAGCAACTCCCACGGTCGTTTGATGCCAAGAAAGCGCGTTTCCTGGTTTTTCGTGGAGGCAGTATCCAGGAGCTGCAGGTGGTCCATCCTTGGATCTCGTTCGAAGGGGAGCAAGTGATCCAGGTGTGTCCGGGACGGTTCAAGCTCTCAGAATTCGACGAAGATGTCCATTACGGTTTTTCGTGGGGCGGTCAATTAACCGTAACCAATGAAAATGAGCTGACGCACTGCGCCCTGACTTCGAGCGCCCCAATCCTCAACCTGGAAGTGGGACCCCAGACGCCGGGCAGTATGATCGCAAATGAGAGTGAAATCCTGCTGGCAGAGCGCCAGGCTGCCTGTGGACTCGACGAAAATGGCTTTAGCGAGCGTCTGGCAGGGGTAGAACCGCTGGCGCTGTTTGTTTCGATGCTGGCAAGCATCGATCAGCAGCATAAAGAGATTCCGTCAGCCGCCCGCGGTAGTGATTACTTGCTCCTGGAGCATAACCTTCACGCCATGATGAAAATCCTGGAACAGGCAGGCGATTGGCCGGCGCATGTTCCCATGATCGAAGAAATTATCTAGATTGGATGAATATGGAACTTATTGACGCAATCCTCACCCGCCGTACGGTTCGAAAGTATAAGGGAGATCCGGTTCCCGATGAATTGTTGGACAAGGTACTGCAGGCCGCAATGGCAGCGCCATCTACAGGGAACCAGCAGCCCTGGCGGTTTTTGGTAACCCGCAAGCGTGAACTGCTGGATGTGATTCCGGAATTTCACCCGTATTCCGAGATGGTGCACCATGCACCCGTGGCGGTCCTGGTGTGCTGCGACATGACCCTCGTGCGTTTTAAGAATTTCTGGCTACAAGATTGTTGTGCAGCGATAGAGAACTTGCTGTTGGCTGCCCATGGGTTGGGCTTAGGAGCTGCCTGGACGGCGGCTTATCCTGAAAAAAGCCGGATGGATGGCTTCCGGGACCTGTTCCATTTGCCGGAAGAAATAGTACCTTTGGCCTTGATTCCCATGGGTTATCCCGAAGCGACCCCCGAGCGGGTCAACCGTTTCAATCGAACCCGCATACATTATGATGAGTGGATTCCTGTAGTCGATGACATAGAGGATGAAAATGCATAAACGTTCCCTGGTTTTAAGCCTTCTGGAGGAGAAAAAGGCGCCCGGTCCGGTGCCGGCTGCGTTTTTCCTGCATTTCGACCCGAGCTACCGCCGCGGCCAGCCTGCGATCGACAAGCACCTGGATTACTTTCGACACACCGGGATGGATTTTGTAAAAATCCAGTATGAGCACCCCTACCCGACTCTGGATTCGATTCAAAAGCCAGGCGACTGGGGAAAAATGCCGCGTTATGGGCGGGATTTCTTTGAAGAGCCGTTGCGCGTGGTCGAAGGCCTGGTGAAGGCTGCGAAGCACGAGGCTCTCATCATCGTCACCCTGTATTCGGCATTCATGTGCGCCGGACATGCCGTCGATCCAGCCGTGCGTGACCGCCACATGCAGGAAAATCCGGCTGCGATCAAACCCGGGATGGAAGCGGTGACGGACAGCGTTCTGACATTCGTCAGGGAATGTGTGCGCCTGGGAGTGGATGGCTTTTATGCTTCGACTCAAGGCGCCGAGAGCCATCGCTTCGGCGACATTGCAGTTTTTAACGAGTGCGTCCGCCCCTACGACCTGGCTGTGATGGAAGAAATTAATCGTACCTGCGGTTTTAATATCCTGCATATTTGCGATTACCATGACAGCTACCGCGACCTGACGCCGTTTTTGGATTACCCGGGCCATGTTGTTAACTGTAACCTGAACCTGGATGGCGGGAAGGTCAGCGCCCGCCAGGTCTCCGAAATGTTTAAACGCCCCTTTATGGGGGGGCTAGATCGAAAAGGCATCCTTACGACTGGTAGCCCTGAGGCAATCCAGGCAGAAGCCAATAGTGTATTGCAGGAGGCGCCGCCGCGCTTTCTGCTGGCTGCGGACTGCACGGTGCCCTCGGATACCTCCTGGGACAACCTTAAGCTGGCTATCGATACGGCTCATCAATACCGGCTTTAATGTTGCTAGGTCACTGAAAACGGTTCATACTGGGGTGCAGGTTTAGATCATCGATGAGCTCATTGAGCTCGGAGTCGCTCAGCGCGCCTTATGCTCGGAACCATTACTGCCGTAGAAGAGCATTGAAGATGGAAAGTGGCTGACAACCGGCATCAGCAACCTGGCCGTACGCAGGTAGCGGCGCAGTCCCCGGATAGGGATGGTGTATACCCCTGTTCAAGTAGATCAGGATGATTAAAATAAGTTCAATAAATTGCACTCAGCCATGCCAGGTCTGAAAAGGGGGGCAAGGATAAGTTAAAAATACAAACAATGGCGAACACAGATAAACATATTTTAACAATACGATTATAATGGGGGTGTTTCAATTGAAAACCAAGGAGGAATCGTATGCAGAATCTCAAAGCCGGCTATGTATCATTGGGCACCGAATTCTATGTTCCTGAGCGACTCAAGGCGATTTCAACCGACGCAGAAAGCCAACTCACAGAGGCAGGGATTGAGCTGGTGCGTACCGATCCTGTGTTCGCCCTGGGCCAGGAGGCGCGTGCCATCCAGGAGTTAAAATCCCAACCCTGGGATTTCCTGGTTATCAATGTGATTAACTGGATCGATCCTCGTGCAGCTTCAAGGCTGCTGTACGAATTCAGGTTCGAGCCAATCGTCTTGTACAGCAAAGGGGGCTTCACCGAAGGCGATACCCTGATCTCGCCGGCGGCCGGGGCAGGCTCAACAGCTTTACGCTACCCGATGGAGCAGTGGGGCATTAAGTTCAAGTATTTATTCAATCCCCCGGACGAAACCATGGATATCGCCGGAATTTTGCGCTTTGGCAGGGCAGCCCAGGTCATGAAGCGCCTGCAGAAAGCCCGGGTTGGCATCCTTGGATTCAACGACATGGGGCTGTACACGACTGGTTTTAATGTCACACGCCTGCGTGGCCAGATCGGAGTTGAGGTCGAGAGTTTTGATATGCTGGAGCTCGATCGGGCAGCCAATTCCCTGGACGCTGGGCGGGTCCAGGATGAGATTGCTGCGATCACGGCGACCTGGCAGTACCCGCTGCAGAAACCCACACCGGCTGCCATCGAACGCGCTATTCGCCTGTACCTGGCGACAATTGACATCTGCAAAGCCAGGAACTTCAGCGCAGTCTCGTATAAATGCGTGGAAGGCATCCCGGCACACCTGAATGCCGTACATTCCGTGCCTTCGGCGTTGGTGGCAACAGCTGGCTATCCCTACGTGGACGAGGACGATGTCGGTAATCTTGTGGCTGAATTGATGTTGAAATGGTTGTCCGGGCAAACACCCACCTTCATTGAGCATTACGAGCACCACCCGGAGTGGATTTTACTGGGCGTGGACGGATTTATCCCCGGGCAGCTTGTGGATGGACTGCCCCAGATTAAGCCGATCTCGACCGTGCTTCTGGATGGGCTGGTGTTCTGCTCGAAGATGAAAACCGGGCGCCTGACCCTGGCCTGCCTATCAGAAGACGCTTTTCATCCAAGTGGCTACCGCATGCACATCGTGACGGGGGAAGGCAAATCTCCGCCGCAGTGGGTTGAAATGGGGGTGCCGCTACCGTCCTGGCCCAGCGTGCGTTTCTACCCGGATGGGAGCGTGCGCAGCATCCTGGATCATGTCCAGTCCCAACATTTTGCAGCGGTCTTTGGTGATTACGCGGCAGAATTGGTGGAATTATGCGGCCTGTTAAATATCAGAGCGATTGTCGATTGATCGGTTGCCATTTCTGATTCAAAAGAGAATGTATGATGAAAAATAACGTCCTGGTTCTGTTGAATTCTGCAAGCCCCGGCATCCACCAGGCAATGGAGTGGGTCGTCACTTACCTGGAACATTTTGGGGTGCCCTGTGATTTTATAGACCTGCGCAGGCAGCCTTTGCCTGAGATCGCGGGCAGTTATCCGCTGATCTTGCTGGCGCACCCTGGCCTGGATGATTACGGAATTCGCCTCGGCCGCCCTGGCCTTTCCAGGCTGCGGGACGCCGTCCGGGCTGGAACAGGCCTGGTCAGTTTTGACCCGCAAATCTCATGCTGGCTGGCTGGTGAAAGATCAGCAAACACAAAGCTGTCTGGAATTGCAGAGGTTGAAATTGCCGGCGGTGACCATTACATCACCCAAAACCACCCAGCCGCTGAACGAATTGCGCTGCTGTCCGAGTTAGAAATCGCCCATGTGCCCTCTGGTGTGAAGCTTGCCGGCAGCGGTTCGCAAGCCCTCCTGGCTGCCGGTCAGCTGGAGAAGGGCCGCATACTGCACTGGGCGAGTGCTGCCTGGATGCATACCAGCGTCCTGGGACCCCTGGCCGGGTTGGATGATCTGTTCTGGCGCGGCCTGGTATGGGCAGCCCGTAAACCTTTCTGCCTGAGAGGGTTGCCGCCTTTGATCACTATGCGCGTTGACGATGTGGCCGGCTGGGGCGGCCTGTGGGGTCAGTCGCCGCTATTCTGGTTGGAAGATGCCAGCCGCCTGGGTTTAAGCCCTGGCTGGGGTTGTTTATCTACAACCTTCCAGGAGGAACGGTGAACCAGCTTCGTCCATATCTTCAACGTTCCCAGGCAACCGCCTTTCCGCATGCTTTTGGCAGGCCGAACCGCGATCCCGCAGATAATTATTTTTATTATGAAAATGCTTTGTCGCCCAGGGCAGATACCTACGATGAGTTCATGTATTTCAATCACCAGCAGGGGATACCCTGGTCAAATACCGAGGCGGCCAGGGGGATGCAGGCGGTGGATGACTGGTATGCGGCACATGCACCGCTGCCCTCTTTCACCGTGTGTCATCCCGCACTGGGGGGAGATTGGCTCCAATGTCCTTGAACACATTCACGATCGTTGGGCAGGCGATCTGATCGTCACCTACCACGGGATTGATGCGCCCCTGGACGGCTCTTCCTGGCTGGTCGGTGGACCGTTCCGCAACTTCGAGACCCCTGGCAGCGCCCTGTTCGATCGCAAAGATCGCGGCGACCGGCCTGTCTATTATGCAGATTTCCAAAACTTTGCAGGAAAACAGTTCTTCCACTGCTTTACCGAGGTCCGCAACGATACCGGATATGAATGGGCTCCTGACAACAACGTCGAAGCCACTGCGCAGCGCGGCCTCAGCCAGCTCAAGCGCGCCCTGGACAGCATGGCGCTGCCGACATTATTCACTCACGAAACGGACTATATTTATAAAATCAACCCCGTGAACTGGCAGGAGATTTTAAAACGAATTTCTACGGGGATTACCGCCTACAACCCGCTTCAGGTCACGCTCGATGATGGGATGCGGTCTGTGCGCGCCACTAAAACCTCAACATTCAGTGAATGTTATTACGAGCCGGAGACCGGCGAAATCCAGGCGGTTTTTGACGGCTATACGGATGTCCCTTCGTTTTTCTACCTTTTTACAGGCGCAGGCCAGGAGATTGCCTCCAGGTTGGTTCGGGTGCCGGTTTTCGAGAAACGTAAGGTTGTCCGACAGAAAATTGGTTAAACACCTCATCCAGATCAAAGCAGGAAGGAAAAATGAAAATGAGCGACCCAAATTGGTCCAAAGTGGACATAAACCAGGTTCCCCAGGTCAATGTGCCTCCACCGGGATCCAAATCCCAGGAGTATCATGCCCGTACTTCCAGATATATGAAAGGCTATTCATCCCAGGTGCGCCTGTTCCCGGTGGTGTTTGAGTCGGGACACGGGGTGACCCTGCGGGATGTGGATGGCAATACCTATATCGACTTCTCCTCGGGAATTTACGTGACAGGTCTCGGTCACTGCCATCCGAAGGTTACGGAAGCTGTCCAAAAGGCTGCCGGCGAGCTGATGAACTGCCATGACTTTACCACGCCGATCAAAATGCAGTTGGTTGAAAAACTGGCTTTGATGACCATGGGTGAGGGCTCGCACAAGTTGAGCGGGATGCAGTTTTACTGATTCCGGGACCACCGCGGTTGAAGCTGGGCTGCGGGTGATGCGTGCAGCAACCGGAGAGTTTGAGTTCATTTCATTCCACCGTGATTTCCATGGCAAGACCATGGGCGCCGTGGGGCTCGCACAGTTAGATGCTTCTCAGGGTTTGCGGGCGCCTGGTTTTTTCCTGGTGCCTCGAGGCAACTGTTATCACTGTGCCTTTAAGCAAACTTACCCCGGCTGCAACCTGATGTGTGTGGATTACATCCGCACCGTCATCCAGGAAGAAACCTCCCGGCGGGTTGCCGGAATCGTCCTGGAGCCGGTCCAGGGTTGGGGGGGCAGCGTGGTGCCTCCGGACGGCTGGATCCAGAAGATCCGCAAGCTGTGCACAGAGCTGGGTATCCTGCTGATGGCTGACGAAGTTCTTACCTGCATGGGCAGGACCGGTAAGATGTTTGCCATGCAAAATTGGGACACGGTACCGGATGTGATGACCCTCGGCAAGGGTTTTGGGAATGGCTTTCCGGTCACCGCCATGCTGGTTGCTGACCAGTATAAGGAGGTGATTGAAAAAATCTCCGCCAGCACCTCTTACGGCGGCAATCCCATGGCCTGCGCGGCAGCCCTGGCGAGCCTGGAAGTTATTGAAGAAGAGAACCTTTGCGAACGTTCGGCGCACCTGGGTGAATTAATGCTGGCCCGGATGAGGCAGATGCAGGCAAATTCACCCATCATTGGTGAGGTGCGCGGCCTGGGTTGCCTGCTGGGGATTGAGCTGGTAAAGGACAAGCAGACGCGCGAGCCGTTCGAAGAAGCTGGCCGGCTGGTCTATCAGAAAGCCTTCAGCAAAGGTCTGGCCTGGATTCCGGCCGGGCATATCCTGCGCATGTCACCACCCCTGATTATTGAGGATGACCTGGCTTTAAAAGCTCTGGAAATTATTGAGGAAAGCATTCACGAGACACAGAAAGAGCTAGGATACGCATGAGCAGGCGGGTGATTCGCTTTGGTTTAATCGGCTGTGGGTTGATGGGGAAGGAGTTTGCCTCCGCCGTTGGGCGCTGGCGTCACCTGTTGAACCTGGATTTCGAACCGGCGATCGTGGCAGCCTGTGATTTGAATCCGGCTGCACTCGACTGGTTCAAAGATAGCGTTCCCGGTTTGACCCTGGCTACGACAGATATCCCCAGGAGCTGATCGCTCATCCTGCCGTTGAAGCAGTCTACTGTGCAGTCCCCCATGACCAACACGAGTGCATCTACCTCAACATCATGCGCGCTGGTAAGCATTTGCTGGGTGAAAAGCCGTTTGGTATCGATGCCAGGGCAAATGCGGCGATCCTGGATGGGGTCAGAAGCCACCCCGAACTCCTGGTGCGCTGTACTTCCCAGTTCCCTTTTTTCCCTGGGGCTTATCGTATTGCGCAGTGGGTTGCCGAAAAACGCTTCGGTAAGATCATCGAGGTCGAGGCCGGCTTCTGGCATTCCAGCGACCTCGATCCGAACAAGCCCATCAATTGGAAACGCCTAGTAGCTGTAAACGGTGAGTATGGCTGCATGGGTGACCTGGGGATGCACGTCCTGCACCTACCGTTGCGCTTTGGCTGGCAGCCTTTGCGAGTGAAAAGCTACCTTTCAAAAATTGTGCGCGAGCGCCCGGATGCCGGGGGCCAGTTAGTGCCCTGTGAAACCTGGGACAATGCGATCCTGGGCTGCGAAGTGGAGACAGGCGACCAGCAGTTCCCAATGTTTCTGTCTTTTAAGCGAATCGCACCGGGTCACGCCAACACCTGGTTTATCAATATCTACGGTACAGCGCTTTCGGCTGAGTTCAGCACTAAGAATCCGAAGATGCTGGCCTATCTACCCTACTCCCCTGGAGCGGCCCAGGAATGGCATGTGCTGGATATCCCTTACCAATCAGCATATCCGGCAATCACCGGGGCAATTTTTGAGTTTGGTTTTTCAGACGCGATCCTGCAGATGTGGGCAGCGTACTGCGATGAGCTGGTCCATGGCCAGGCTGGGATGCGCCAGCCGCTGTAGTACAGTTACACCGGATGAGACGATGTTCAGTCATCGCTTGTTTGGGGCAGCGCTTGAGTCACAAAAGACCGGGCAGGCGTTGGAGATTAATAGATAACCAAAGGAGGAAATTCACATGAATGGTAAAGAGCTCAGGCTGAGTCGCTTATTCCCAGATGGCAAGAAAACGGTCGTGGTCGCCATCGACCATGGGCAGACCTTTGGCCCAACCGAAGGGCTGGTGCAGTTCAAGCAAGCCGCGGAACGCCTGGGAGAGGCAGACGGGGTTCTTTTGGCCGCGCACATGATTCGCCATTCTGGAAATCTATTCACCAGTGCGGGCAGTCCGGTGTGTATTACCCGTTTGAACTGGAATACCGTTCACTGTGAGCCCTGGCAATACCAGGAAGCCAACATTGTGAAAACCTTGAGCGTTAAGGATGCGCTGCGCGCAGGTGCAGAGATCGTCCTGGCCAGCCTGACCCTGCAAACTGGATCGGAGAAGCACGACGCCGGGAACGTCGAGGTCTTCGCGCACTCCGTTGAGGAGGCGAATGACCTGGGAATACCGGTCATTGGCGAGGTGTTCCCGGTAGGTGGGTTACGACCGCAGGCGGAAGCCTTTCATGATTACATCAAAAAAATGTGCCGGATCATTGCTGAGCTTGGGGCGGATGCGATCAAGACTTTCTACACCGGCGAAAAATTTTCTGAGGTCATTGAGGGGACACCGGTGCCTGTGTTTGCCCTGGGAGCGGAAAAATACAAGAACGAGCTGGACGCGTTACAGCTTGCCAGGCAGGCTGTCCAGGCTGGCGCAGCCGGGGTGGTATTCGGCAGGAATGTGATCCAGGCGCACGATCCTGCCTTATTTTTGAAAGGGTTGAAAGCTGTAGTTCAGGGAAGCACCATGCCCGAAGAAGCCGCCGCCGACTATCACCTATCTTGATGCCTCTTCCTTGACAAAATTCCTCAATTCCAGGATAATGGACCCATGCGAACGTTCGCATGGGTCCATTATCCTGGAATTGGTGACTGAGATGAAACAGCGCATAACGTTGAAAGAAGTAGCTGCTCAGGCGGGTGTAAGCTACCAGACAGTATCCAAGGTACTCAACCACAAAGTTCAAGTATCGCCAGAGACGGAAAGTAAGATTATGGAGGCAGCTCGTGCCCTGGGATACCAGCCCAACCAGTTGGCTCGCAGCCTGCGCTCCCAGCGCAGCTGTCTCATTGGCTATTCCTGGTTTCCGGTGCCTCCCGAACACCACAACCCAATCATCGATCAATTCGTGCAAAGTATGTTAAATGCGGTAGAGGGAACCGGGTATAACCTGCTGTGTTTCCGCCAGCCGCCCGGGACAACCCCGGTGGATGCTTACCGCGAGCTGGTGGATTCCCAACGTGTGGATGCCTTTGTGCTTACCGATGTGGAATATCACGACCCCCGCGTGATCTTTCTCAGCGAGCGTCGTTTTCCATTTGTGGCATTCGGACGAACCGATCCGGAATATGACATTCCTTTCGTGGATGTGGATGGCGCCCTGGGCATCCGCCAGGTCGTCCGTCACCTGATCGAACGCGGCCACCGCAGGATTGGCGTCCTGACCTGGCCTGAAGGATCCAGGGTCGGTGAAGACCGCATGGAAGGTTACTTTACGGCTTTACACGATGCCGGGATCGCTCCCCAGCGCGAGTGGATCATGCGGGGAGATGGGGTCTTCAGGTTTGGTTACGAGTCTGGATTGCGTTGGCTGGACCTGCCCTCTGACATCCGGCCGACGGCGGTGGTCTCTTTTAACGATTATATGGCCATTGGCGTCAAGCAGGCGATCGAGGAGCGCGGTCTTCAGGTGGGGGTGGATATGGCTATCACGGGATTTGATGACACCCCTCTGGTGAATTACCTGACCCCTCCGCTGACCTCCGTACGCCAGCCGATCTGGGAAATTGGTCAAAGGATCGTTTCGATGATCGTCGATCTGCTAGAAGAGCGCCCCCTGTTGTATCGCCGTTTGATTATGCAGCCTGAATTAATTATCCGCCAATCCAGTGCGAACTTTTTTGTGACTGGTAAATAAGTACACCAAAACCACAAGGAATCATCAAGAAATATGAACCATCTCTGGCAAATTTCAGAAACCTCTTTTGATCCGGAACGCCAGCATCATCCGGAAACCATTTTCACGATTGGAAACGGTTACCTCTCCACCCGTGGAGCGTTCGAAGAAGGTTATCTCGACGACCACCGGGCAACCTTCGTGCATGGGGTGTTCGATTCTGCTCCGATCGTGTTCACCGAGCTCGCCAATGCGCCGGACTGGCTGCCACTGACGATCGTGGTGAACGGAGAGCGCTTTTCAATGGCTTCTGGTTTGCTTGAATCCTACGAACGAACTTTGGATTTGCGCACCGGGATTCTGACCCGAAAGGTGGACTGGCGATCCCCGGCGGGTGACCGGGTAAAAATAACCTTTGAGCGATTTACATCGCTGGCAGAGGAACATACCTTGTTCCTGCGCTGCCGCGTAATTCCTGAATTTTATGGTGAAGTTGAGTTCCGGGCATCTTTGAATGGGAATATGCACAATGAAGGCCTGGCGCATTGGGATTGGATCGCACAGGGGCAATCCGGTAAAGTAATTTCCTTGCTCAACCGCACGCGAAAATCCAGGATTCTGTATGCCAGCGCCATGCGAGTGCTGCCGGTCGCGGGGGGTGTCCTGGCAGAAGATTTCTGTGATGTTGAGAACACACCTACTTATGCAATAACTTTTAAGGCAGAGCCTGGAAAAGAGCTGGTCCTCGATAAATTTGTGGCAGCCTTCAACTCGCGAGATTCCAGTGACGTTGTTGGTGCGGCTGTGAAGAGCGTTTCAGGAATTGAGAATTGGCGTGTAGCGCTGGAGAAGCATACGCAAGCCTGGGAGCAGGAGTGGGAACGTACCGATGTCATTATTGAGGGGGATGATGAAGCGCAGATATCGATGCGGTTCAACTTATTCCAGATGTTGATTGCTGCGCCTCGCCATGATGACCGGGTAAACATCGGCGCGAAGACCCTTTCAGGATTTGGTTACCGGGGTCATGCTTTCTGGGACACGGAGGTTTTCATGCTTCCGTTGTTTACGTTTACGGCGCCCCATATCGCCCGCAACCTGTTGAATTACCGCTACCGGAACCTCCCCGGGCGTGCGCCAAAGCCGGGCTGAACGGTTTTGAGGGAGCACAATTCCCCTGGGAAAGCGCCGATACAGGCGAAGAGGTCACGCCAGCCTGGGTACCTGATTTTACCCAGCGCGCCCAATTGATCCGCATCTGGACGGGCGACATCGATATCCATATCTCTGCAGACATTGCTTTTGCGGCCATACAGTATTGGAAGCTGACCGGCGATGACCTCTGGATGGTCGAGAAAGGCGCTGAGCTGGTTCTGGATACAGCAAAATTTTGGGCCTCGCGGGCCGAGTTCAATCCCAAGACCGGTTTTTATGAATACAACGACGTGATTGGTCCGGACGAGTACCACGAGCATGTCGACAATAACTATTTCACCAACTATTTTGCCCGTTGGAACCTCCAGACTGGGTTCAATGTTTTGGATTGGCTACAGCAGAACGCGCCTGAAAAAGCGAGCGAGCTGATCGAGCGCTTGGACCTGAGCCTAACCCGCCTCACTCACTGGCGGGATGTGGCTGCACTTATTTATCCCTCAGCGCCTAAGGAAGGTGTGCTGGAACAGTTTGAGGGATATTTTAAACGGAAATACATCCACCTGCCCGATCTCGAGCCACGCAATTGTTCGGTCCAGGTCATCTATGGGATCGAAGGCACGAATGAAACCCAGGTGCTCAAACAGCCTGATGTGCTGATGCTGATGTACCTGCTGCGCCAGGATTTTTCGGATGAGGTTGTCCGCACCAACTATGATTTCTACACGGCTCGCACTGATCATTCTTACGGCTCATCTTTAGGCCCATCCATCCAGGCAATTATGGCCTGCGATGTCGGCAAGCCGGACGAGGCGTACGAACACTTTATTCGTGCAGTCCGTGCAGATCCTGCGCGATATCCGCGGCAACGCTGGCGATGGGATTCACGCGGCGTCTGCCGGGGGTACCTGGCAAACGGTCGTGTTTGGCTTTGGCGGTCTGCAGATTACGGAAACGGGCTGGAATGTGCGGCCGCGCCTGCCGAAGCACTGGAAACGCCTGGCGTTCAAATTTTTCTACAAGGGTGAGCTGCAGCAGGTCGACCTACGATCAGACCATGTGGTGGACATCCGCGCATTTATTTTCGACCTGGACGGGGTGTTGACCGATACCGCGGAGTTTCATTACCAGGGCTGGAAGCAGCTCGCAGATGAGGAAGGGATTCCGTTCGACCGGCAGGATAACGAAGCCCTACGCGGCATTTCCAGACGCGAGTCGTTGAACTTACTGCTCAAGGGCAGGAAAATTACAGAAGAGCAGGCTGAAGCCTGGATGGAGCGAAAAAATAACTATTACCGGGCGCTGCTCTTGCAGATGACGCCGGCTGACCTGCTGCCCGGGGCGCTGGAGCTGTTGGGGCAATTGCGGCGTGCGGGGATAAAAATAGCCATTGCCTCTGCCAGCAAGAATGCGCCGGATGTCGTCTCCCGCTTGAACCTGGCGTCTGCCATCGATGTGCTCTGCGATGGGCACAGTGTTGATAACCCAAAGCCGGCTCCCGACTTGTTCTTGTTTGCGGCACAGCAATTGGGCATTCCCCCGCAGGCGTGCGTGGTGGTGGAAGATGCTGAAGCCGGCGTCGACGCGGCCATTGCTGCCGGGATGCGCAGCATCGGCCTGGGTCCACAGGAACGGGTTGGCCACGCCGACCTGGTGCTGCCCAGCCTGGAGGGGCAGGATTTGAACGATATCCTATCCAGGCTTACCGTTTAAACGCACAGGGGCTGTCTGGTCACTCTCACCAGGCAGCCCCTGCAGGAAACTCATTCTTTCCAGTCGCTGGCAGTGTCTATGGCTTGCACATCGTCTGCTGTCAGTTGTACCTCCAGGCAGCCCAGGATGTCATGAAGTTGTTCCACGCTGTTAGCGCCGATAATCGGCGCTGTGATTGCGGGACGTTGCAGCATCCAGGCCAGAGCCATTTGGGCGACCGTAGCATTGTGTGACTTGCCACGTTCGTCCAGGATATCGATCAGCTGGAAGTTGCGTTCGGTGAAGAATTTCTGTAATCCCCCGGCACGCACGCTGTCGGGCACCTGGTCACGGCGGTATTTACCGGTTAAGAAACCACCCTGCAGCGGGCTGTAGGGGATAACGCCAATCCCCATGTCGATGCAGGCGGCCTCTGCTTCACGCTCGAACTCTGCGCGTTTCACCAGGCTGTAAGCGGGCTGCGAGCTGATAAAGCGGTTCAGGTTGTAGCGATCGCTGATCCACATGGCCTTCACAATCCGCCAGGCAGGCTCATTCGAAAAACCGATATAGCGAATCTTGCCAGCCCGGATCAAATCGTCCAGGGCGCGCAGGGTTTCTTCCTGCGGGGTATCTTCGTGCGGCCAATGCGTCTGGTACAGGTCGATATAATCTGTATCAAGCCGTCGCAGGCTGTCCTCGACCGCTTTCATGATATGTCCGCGGCTTAACCCATCCCCGTTGGGACCTTCCCACATGCGCCCATTGAATTTGGTGGCCACCACGCACAGGTCGCGGTTTTTCTCTTTTTAACCAGTGCCCGATGATTTCCTCGCTCTCCCCGCCTTTGTTGCCCCGGGAGCCAGGCCGAGTAAATATCGGCGGTGTCCAGGAAGTTTCCACCGGCGTCGAAATAAGCGTCCATCACCTGGTAGGAGGCTTTTTCATCTGCCGACCAGCCAAACTGCATGGTCCCCAGGCAGATGCGCGCAACCTTCAGTCCTGAATTTCCTAAGCGTTTATAATCCATACCATACCTCCGTTATATATCAAGGATTACCCCTTCATTGGGGCGAAGTTCTAACTGAGATGGGTCGATGGCTCCCTCGTGATCCATGTGAGTTGAGATCACAACTTTAGCTGCCTTTACGCCGGGCAGGGAAACCCGTTTGGTATTGTCGGTAAAGTTCAATGCGATCCATTTGTGCTCGTCGCCAGCAGCGCGCCTGTAAACGTAGACTCCCGGTTCGAGGTCATAAGGTTGGTAGCTGCCTCCGTATAAAGCCGGGCTGTTTTTGCGAAGTCGCAGCAGCTTTTTGTAAAGATTGAGAATGGATTTTGGATCCTTCGCCTGGGCCATGACGTTGCGCGTTTTCCAGTCATCCGAGACCGGAAGCCAGGGTTCGACCGGTGAGAATCCGGCATACGGGCTGTCATCCCACTGCATAGGGGTTCGGGCGACATCCCGGGTGCGTTCAACACCGAGGTTGAGGCCCTGGGGATCCTGGACCTTTTCGGGTGGGATCACGCCGTTTTCCAGGCCTATTTCATCACCGTAGTACAGGGTGGGCGTGCCGCGCAGGCTTAAGATCAGCATGGCAGCCAGACGAGCCTGTGGTTGGCCTCCGAAGCGCGTTGCCAGGCGGATCTGGTCGTGGTTGCCTAAAACATAATTGGGCCAGGCAAAATCTGGCAGGGCGGACTCCATTTCATCCACAGAACGGCGTATAGCCTCGGCCGTCCAGGGTTGTGCCATCAAGCGGAAATTAAAGGGAAGCTGCAGCTCCTCGCCATACTCACCATAATAGCGAATCCAGCGCGGCAGCGGTCCCCATAATTCACCAATCCCGACCCGATCGTCGAACTCGTCCAACACCTGGCGAATTTCCCGAATGACACCGTGGACATCGTCTTGATCTAGATTGTAAATTTGAAGCTGCCGGTTGTGGAGATCGTTGGCGGGCAGCGCTGGATCGGCATCGGGGTTGGGGGGATTATTACGAAGCTGAGGATCTTTGTAAATTAAACCGATCACGTCCATCCGGAAGCCGTCCACGCCCCTGCGCATCCAGAAGCGCAGGGTATCCAGCATGGCGGCTTTGACTTCTGGATTGCGCCAGTTTAGTTCGGGCTGTTCTTTGACAAACTGGTGCATGTAATACTGGTCGGTTTTTGGATCAAACGTCCAGGCAGGACCTCCAAAGAAGCTTCCCCAGTTATTGGGCGGACTGCCATCCGGTGCCGGGTCGCGCCAGATGTACCAATCACGTTTCGGGTTGTCCTTGCTGCTGCGAGAACTCAATGAACCAGGGATGCTGGTCGGAGGTGTGATTTGGCACCCAGTCGATGATAACCTTCATGCCTCGCCGGTGAGATTCGCTGACCAGGAGATCAAAGGTGGCCAGGTCTCCAAACAAAGGCTCGATTTCACAATAATCGGAAACATCATATCCAAAATCAGCCATCGGAGATGGATAGATCGGGCTGAGCCAGATGGCATCCACCCCAAGGGAGTTTGGGGTGCCATCATTCAGGTAATCCAACTTTCGTTTGATTCCGTTTAAATCACCAACTCCGTTGCCGGTTGAGTCCAGAAAACTGCGAGGGTAAATTTGATAAACAACACCGCTCTGCCACCAATGTAGAAAATTCGGGATATGACTCATTGTTTACTTCCTTTACAAATTGGAGTTTTCTTATCGCACATAAATTCTACCGCAGGCGCTTATTTCGCGGAAGAGGCGCTCAAAACCGCTCAGAAGGTAAAGTTTTATGTCTAATTTATTAACAAAGTATTGTCGAATGTTAATTTACTTGACAAGGATTTTTGCCTGTGATATAAGTACAAAATCTGTTGATGTTTGATATTTTCATGGGGTTCTTGTTGTGAGTGTTTATCTGCCAGGGCTACATGCCCATACAGTGAAAAATCTCAGCAGGCATGTGATCCTGGATATGATTCGCTTTACCTCGGGGGGGATATCAAGAGCTGAGATAGCCCGCCAAATGGACCTGACCCGTGCAGCGATTACGACGATTGTCGATGACCTGGTGAATAAAGAGCTGGTTCGTGAATCGGCCAGCGGACCGGCGACTGGCGGGCGCAAGCCCATCCTGCTGGAGATCAATCCGAACCACGGTTATGTGGTGGGTATCGATATTGGAGCAACCCATGCTGGCCTGGTTGTTGCCGATTTTTCTGCACGCGTCTTGCATGAAATGGAGTTTCCCCTGGATATTAATCGTGGGCCCGGAGTTTGCCTGCCCGCCATCGATACCCATTTGCACCAGGTATTAGACCAGCTCAGTCTACCCATGAACCAACTCCTGGCGATTGGGGTTGGGGTACCGGGACCCGTGGTCGCCGAGGCTGGCGCGGTCAGCTCGCCCCCGATTATGCCGGGGTGGGATAGTTTTCCAATTCGCGCGCATTTGTACGATTTATGGGGAATTCAAGTCGCATTGAATAATGACGCGGAATTAGGCGCTTTGGGAGAGTGGGCTTATGGCGCAGGGCGCAGCCAACACAACCTGGCGTACATCAAGGTCGGGACTGGAATCGGTTCAGGCCTGCTTTTAGATGGTCAGATTTACCGCGGCGCCACGGGCTGCGCCGGTGAAATTGGACACATCACCATCCAAGAAAATGGCCCGCTTTGTTCTTGTGGAAGTTATGGCTGCCTGGAAGCTCTTGCTGGTGGGCGTGCCATTGCAAGGAAAGCCCGCGAGGCAGTTTTAGCTGGGCGACGGACGCAGCTGGCAGCAATCGAGCCAGTTGAGGCCATCACAGCCCGTGATGTCGCTGAAGCAGCCCGGTTGGGGGACCTGGTAGCCCAACAAATTGTCACCACTGCAGGCGGCTACCTGGGGATCGCGATCGCTGACCTTGTCAATTTGTTCAATCCTGGCTTGATCGTCGTTGGCGGTGGGGTTGCCCAGATGGGCGACCTGCTGCTGGACCCGATTCGCCGGGCGGTGCGTGAACGAAGCTTGCGGCCTGCAGCCCAGGCTGTGCGCATCACGTCAGCCGTGTTGGGAAGGCGCTCGTCCAGCATGGGCGCTGTTGTCCAGGCCGTAAGCCTGGCGCTGCACTAGGAAACCAGACCGGTTTAATAAGAAAAGGAGGTGCTTGAGAAAAACAAAACTATTGGAACAACTATATGTAGTATCAATATCAAACACACCTAATTCTATGGAGGATTGAGAAATGAGAAAGTTATCGAGCATTTTTGCCATCATCGTCATCCTGGCGATGCTGCTGGCAGCCTGTGGAACACCGGCGACTGAAGCTCCGGCTGAAGAAGTAGCCGAAGAAGTGGCCGAAGAAGTCGTTGAAGAGCCCGAACCAACCGAGGACACCGGCGAAGCGATCGTTGTCGAAGAAGCTACAGCGACCCCGATTCCTGTGGTGGAAGAAATGGTCTACGCGGAAGCGCCTGCCCTGGCTGACAAAGTCGCTGCGGGTGAACTGCCTGCAGTTGCAGAGCGTCTGCCCGTGACCCCGGTCATTACCGCGCCCTACGAATTGGTCGGTAAGTACGGTGGCACGATTACGACCGCATCCTGGTGGTCGCAAGCCGGTAACGTCTTGCTGTACATCTCCGAACCCCCACTGAAATGGAAAGCTGACCTGACCGGTTACGAACCCGGTTTGATGGACGCCTACGAGTGGTCCGAAGATGGCATGACCTTCACGATGCACATCCGCGAAGGATTGAAGTGGTCCGATGGTGAGCCATTCACCACGGAAGACCTCAAATTCTACTGGGAAGACATCGCCAAAAACCAGGATTACAAAGTCGTGAATGTGCCGGGTTACCTGCGCAAGACCGATGGCACCCCGATTGACTGGGAATTCCCCGATGAATTGACTGTTGTCTGGAAGTCGGACCAGCCCCTGTGGATTGCTCCGTACTACCTGGCCCAGGGTTATTGGGAATTCTCCACCGTCATGATGAAGCCCGCTCATTACCTCAAGCAGTTCCACCCCACTTACACCGAAGGCGCCAAGTACGAAGACCTGGAAGCCGTGGATAAGTGGTGGGAGAACCCAGATTTCCCCTGCCTCTTCGCCTGGTGCAACAGTGTCCGTGCCGAGGACGGTACGAGCCTGACTTTCAGCCGCAACCCCTACTACTGGCGGGTTGACACCGAAGGCAACCAGCTTCCTTACATCGACGAAATCTTTGTCGAGATCGTCTCCGACGAGCAGGTGCGCTTGTTAAACTGCTCCCAGGGTAAATACAATGCGGCCTTCCGCGCCTGCGGTGGCCCCAATGACATTCCCTTCCTGCTTGAGCAGGCCGAAGCTGGCAACTTCAAGCTTCTGGAAGGTTGGATGAACGGCGCTGGTGCCTGGCCAGGTTACATGGTCAACCAGTACTACGTTGAGGGTGGCAAGAACTACACAGATGATACCCCCGAGATGGCTGCTGAAATCCGCGCCGTGCTGCGCGACAAGCGCTTCCGCCAGGCTCTCTCCCTCGGCGTCGATCGCAACCGCATGATCGAGGTCGTTTGGAACGGCATCGGCGAGCCCAAGAGCGCAACCCTCAGCCCGCAGTCCTGGCACTTTGCCAGCACCGAAGGCCAGGCAGTCTACAATGAATGGGCGACCACATACTCGGAATTCGATGCTGTTACTGCCAATGCCATGCTGGATGAAGTTGGCATGGTGGATGCCGACGGTGATGGCTGGCGTGACCTGCCGAGTGGCAAACCCATCATCTTCACCCTCGATGTAACGGACTGGGGCGGTAGCCTCAAGGTCCAGACCGACGCCGCTACTGAGGCCGAAGCCCAGTGGGAAGCCAACCTGAAGATCCAGATCGAGGTCAAGAACCTGCAAGGTCAGCCCGACGTGGATACCCGCACAAATGAAGGCTTCTACATGCTGCGCGGCGCCCACATCTCTGAGATCGACATCTGGACTTACCCGGACTGGGTCTTCCCGATTGTCAATCGCTACATGTTCCCGCTCGAAGGCCGCTACTATGCCTTGGGTGGGGAAGCCTGTACTCCGGTTGAAGGCCAGCCGTATTCCTGCGGTGTTAAGCCCGAACCGGGCAGTCCTGCTGAGACGCTGCAAGCCCTTTACGTTAAGGGTCTGGCGACTGGCACGATCGAAGACCGCCACAAAGTGGTTTGGGAAGCGATCCGCAATGTCTACATCACCGAAGGTCCATTTGTAGTCGGTGTCGCTGGTGATCAGCAGGCACCTGTCTTGATCAGCAACGACCTGAAAAACGTCCTGGATTATGGCGTTGTGGGTCCTTGGGCCCCCGCCACTCCGGGCAACCAGATTCCAGCCCAGTGGTGGCTAGATTCTGGCCAATAAAAGCACCTGGTTATCCTGGCTCAATTAGCTTGAGCCAATTGGTGACGGGCGGGGGGAACCCCTCCGCCCGCCACTCTCCTCTTTACCTACAAAGACATTTCTGAAAAATTAACATTTTGCATTATTCTTACAAAAACTAAGTTTTTTACTGGGAGGTACACATGCTGAGCTTTATCATTAGGCGTGTTGCATATGCCATCGTGATGGTGATCCTGGTAGCATTTACCACCTTCGTGCTCATCGAGCTTCCCCCGGGTGACTACCTGACGCAAAAACTTGAACAGCTGCGCGCTCGCGGCGACCGCAGTGCAGAAAACCGCATCGAAGAATACCGGGCTCGCTACGGCCTGGATAAACCTTTCATGTGGCGCTTTTCGAACTGGGCTGTCCATTTTCTGCAAGGGGATTTTGGTGACTCCTTTGAATTCGAGCGCCCGGTGCGTGAATTATTAGGCGAACGCTTTGCGTTTACCGTCATCCTGGCGTTAGCAACCTTGATTCTTACCTGGGCGATTGGAATACCCTTGGGGGTGTATTCCGCCACACACCAATACACTGTAGCGGACCAGATCATCTCGGTGGTCAGCTTTATAGGTCTGGGAATCCCGGGATTCTTGTTAGCGCTCCTGGTGTTGTACTTTGCGATTGTGACGCTGGGCATGGAAGCCACAGGCCTTTTCTCGGCGGAGTTTGTGAATGCGCCCTGGAGTGTACCGCGCGTGGTCGATATGATTAAACACTTATGGATCCCGGCTCTGATTGCAGCGATCACTGGTACGGGGGGCTTGATCCGCATCATGCGTGGCAACTTGCTGGATACCATGGGGCAGCCTTTCGTGGAATCAGCCCGGGCGCGCGGTTTAAAGAACCGCACGGTCACCTGGAAGCACGCTGTGCGCATCGCCATCAACCCGCTGATCGTTATCCTGGGCTCCGAAGCCTTTCCAAGCATCATCACGGGGTCGGCATTAGTTTCGATCGTGCTCAATCTTCCGACGATTGGGCCTTTGTTCGTGGATTCGCTGCGCAAGCTGGATATGTACATGGCTGGGACCTGTATTGTCCTGTTCACCATCTTGCTGCTGGTCGGTAATTTGCTGGCAGACCTGGCGCTTGCCTGGCTTGATCCCCGCATCCGGCTGGAATAAGGAGGAGATTTTAAGATGGCTAAAAAGCAATCACGGACGCAGTCCGCAACATCCGAACCTGAAGTTGTCCAAAAGACGCAGGTCAGCCAGAGTTATTGGAGCCTGGTCTGGTGGAAGTTTAAAAAGAGTAAAATCGCCATCTGGGGAGGGGTCATTCTCGTTGTCTTTTACGTTTCTATGGTGCTTTTCGCAGAATTCTTTGCCAGCTATGTAAAAGAGACGCGTACCACGTTCACGGAAGCCCCGCCTCAAAAAATCCATTTTATCGATCAAGAGGGCAAGTTCCACCTCCGGCCTTTCGTTTACGCAATGGATAAGAAAGTAGATTTAAAAATCCGTAAACGGACCTGGGTTGAAAACCCCGAAGTAGCTTTTGATTTGTATTTATTCACGAAGGGTGATCCCTATAAGCTGCTGGGTTTTATCCCCTGGGACCGTCACTTGTTCGGTGTCAACCTGGAGAAGGCTCCCGATGGCTACTTTTTTATGGTAGGAACTGACTCGCAAGGGCGGGATTATTATTCTTTGATCGTTTACGGCGGTCGCCTGTCCTTGATGGTCGGCTTGATGGGTCAAATTTTAACCCTGGTTTTGGGCAGTGTCTTAGGGGTGATGTCGGGTTTCTATGGCGGAACCGTGGATGTTGTTGTCCAACGCCTGACCGAATACCTGGCTGCTTTCCCGGATATTCCCTTGTTCATGGCCCTGGCAGCCGCGATTCCAAAATATTGGTCGCCGATCATGGTCTATTTTATGCTGACCGTGATCCTGGCCATTGTCCGTTGGGGTGGCCTGGCGCGCCAGGTGCGTGGCATGATCCTTTCCCAGCGCGAGCGCGAATATGTCTTAGCAGCTAAAAGTGCTGGCGCATCCAACAACCGGATCATGTTCCGCCATTTACTGCCTGGAACGATGAGTCACGTGATCGTGATTGCCACTCTGTCTATACCAGGCATGATCCTGGCTGAGACGGCTTTGAGCTGGTTGGGCCTGGGTCTACGCCCGCCCTTGATCAGTTGGGGTGTGCTGCTGCAAGAGGGCGGCTCGGTCTATGCAATTCGCTTTGCTCCCTGGTTGTTGTGGGTTGTCCCACCGATTATCATCACCGTGATGGCTTTCAATATGCTGGGTGACGGCTTGCGCGATGCATTAGATCCTTACGGCGGACGGTAGGAGGGCGCTATGAGTGACAAAAGTAATCTATTAATTGATATCAAGGATTTACGCGTGGAGTTTGATGTCCGAGCCGGGGTTGTCAAGGCTGTGGATGGGTTAAACTTCGATATACGCCGCGGCCAAACGATGGGGGTAATTGGCGAGTCGGGCTGTGGAAAATCGATGACGGCCAGGGCGATTTTACAAATGGTCCCCAAGCCAGGTAAGATCACCAATGGCAGTATCGAGTATTACCGCCCGATCATGAAAGATGGCACGGTCGAAAAAGTGGATGTGGTGGTAATCAACAAGCTGGATCCCGATGGCGAGGTCATCCGTGAAATCCGCGGTGGTGAGATTGGTATGATCTTCCAGGAGCCCATGAGCTCGCTGACGCCGGTATATACGGCAGGAACGCACATTGTCGAAGCTGTTTCCTTGCACCGCTTAACGCCTGTCAAGAAAATCGGCGACCAGATGGTCGAAAACCTCCAGGCGCACCGCAAGCTCTCTAAGCAAGAGGCTCGGGAAATGGCGATCGACATGCTCCAGAAGGTTGGCATTCCCAAGCCGGCGCAGCGCGTGGACAGTTATCCCCACGAGCTCAGCGGTGGGCAGCGCCAGCGCGTCATGGTCGCAGTTGCCCTTTCTTGCCAGCCCTTTATGCTCATTGCGGATGAGCCGACCACGGCTTTGGACGTCTCGATCGAAGCCCAGATCCTGGACTTGATGCGTGGGCTCCAGGAGTCGGTCGGTATGGCGATCATGTTCATCACCCACAACCTGGGGGTGATTGCAGAAATGGCTGAAGAGATCACCGTCATGTACATGGGCAAGCAGGTGGAACACGCCAAAACCGTTGACTTGTTCTACGAGGCAAAGCATCCATACACGCAAGCCTTGTTAAAGTCGATCCCGAAAGTCGGCAGGAAAACGAGCGAGCGCCTGGCGTCCATCGAAGGCATGGTGCCCGATCCGTTCAACCTGCCTCCTGGCTGCGTTTTCCATCCTCGCTGCCCGTCCTACATGCCGGGAAAATGCGACCGGATTGCGCCGACTACTCAGAAGGTCGGGGAAGATCATATGGTGAGTTGTTTGTTGTATGAGGAGGTGTGAGCATGGCTGATACTGTGGACATTGTCCCACAAATCTCTTCCGAAGAATATTTATTAGAAGTTAAGAATTTGAAAAAGTTTTTCCCGATCCAAAAAGGCTTGATGCGTAAAACGGTTGGCAATGTCAGAGCTGTCGACGACGTTAGCTTCTTTGTGCGCGAAGGAGAGACACTTGGTCTGGTTGGCGAGAGCGGCTGTGGCAAGACGACGGCCGGGAGATGCATCATCCGCCTGTACAATCCGACGGGCGGGGAGGCGTTTTTCCGTACGAAAATCCTCTCTTCTGGCAACGAAGACAAGGTAGTCGATTTAATCAAGCTGGACCTCGTCCAAATGAAGGCGGTCCGCCAGGAGATTGCCATGATCTTCCAGGACCCCATCAATTCGCTCAATCCTCGCATGACCGTCTCTGATATCGTGGCTGAGCCGATGGTGATCCATGGCAAGTATAAATCGCAGGAAAGCGAGGACATCATCGTCCGCCTTTTGGAACGGGTGGGACTGCGTCCTGATCACATGCGCCGCTATCCTCACGAGTTTTCAGGAGGCCAGCGCCAGCGTATTGGCATCGCGCGTGCCTTGTCAATGAATCCGCGCCTGGTGATCTGTGATGAACCGGTTTCGGCCTTGGATGTCTCGATCCAGGCGCAAACCTTGAACCTGCTCCAGGATCTGCAAAAGGACTTCAACCTGGCGTACATCTTCGTTGCCCATGATTTAAGCGTGGTGCAACATATCTCTGACCGCGTGGCGGTGATGTACGTTGGGAAGATCTGTGAGATGGCGAACGCTGAAGCATTGTATTTGACCCCGCTGCATCCCTATACAGAAGCCCTGATGTCAGCCGTGCCGAAGGCAGATCCGAAATATAAATCGGACCGCATCATCATGCAGGGCGATGTCGCCGATCCTTCTAACCCGCCCAGCGGTTGCTATTTCCACCCGCGCTGCCGGTATACGATCGATCGCTGCAAGACCGAAGCGCCAGAATTCAGGGAACTGAAACCCGATCACTTTGTTTCTTGCCATCGTGCGGAGGAATTGACGTTACGCGGCGTGTAGTTAAAGTACTGAAGCTTAACCGAAAGGAGGTAGTATGGAAAAGTTCCGGACTACGATCGTTCCAGCGGTCCTGGCGATTTTGCTTTACTTGTTGACCCTGGCGCTGGGGATGTGGGATATTTACCTGATTCGGGAGATATTCTTGCTAATTTATTCATCCATAACATCAACCCTGGGTTCATCGGCTGTGTTTTTTGCCGACATTCTCGTGCTAATCCTGGGTTTGATCCTGGTCGGAGTTGCTTTTATCACGGCCGAATATCACCGCAAGCATTTTAACCAGCCGGAATCCTGGAAGCTTTTCGCCCAGACTTTAGCCGTTGAGGCTATTTTCCCGCTGCTGGCTTTCTTCATGAACCTGGGAGCTGCGGGATTTGAGTAGACCCTTGTGGTGGAAAAAGGCCGTTTTCTACCAAATCTACCCGCGCAGTTTTGCGGATGGGAATGGGGACGGTATTGGTGATTTCAGGGGGATGATCTCCCGCCTGGATTACCTTAAAGACCTGGGCGTGGATGCTGTTTGGATTTCGCCATGTTTTCCATCTCCCCTGATTGATGTCGGTTATGACATTTCCAACTATGTAGATATTGCGCCGGAATATGGCACCCTCCAGGAATTTGATGAATTCCTGGAGGGTGCCCTCCAACGCGGTATTCGCGTCATCCTGGACCTGGTGCTAAACCATACATCGCATCTTCATCCCTGGTTTATTGAATCGCGCTCCAGCTGTGACAATCCAAAACGCGACTGGTACATCTGGCAGGATGGAAAAGAAGGAGGTCCGCCGAACAATTGGGATTCCTCCTTTGGGGGGAGCGCCTGGGAATACGATCCCCAAACCGAGCAGTATTATTACCACTTCTTCTTTAAAGAACAACCTGATCTGAACTGGCGTAATCCTGAGGTCAGGCAGGCGATGTGGGATGCCGTCCGTTTCTGGCTGGAGCGTGGGGTTGACGGCTTCCGCCTGGATGCGATTGGCACGATCTTTGAAGAGCCAACGCTCAAAGACAACACGGCTCCCATGAGCTTCACGGAGCTCCAGGCTGCCTGGATCCATGCAGAAACGGATGATGACCGGACTCGCTTAGAGGAAGTCGGAGAAGCATTGTTTAAACTTCAGACTGACCTGCCAGAAGTCCATGGCTTGATGAAAGAGCTGCGCCAGGTTGTGGATGAGTATCCAGAAAAATTACTGGTCGGTGAGAACGAAATGATCGAGTATTATGGAAGCGGTGACGATGAACTCCACCTGGTGTTCAATTTCCCTCTCATGCAAACAGATCGCCTGACACCGGCCTGGGTGCTCGCCAACCAAAAAGAGCGCCTGGATACCTTACCGCCGGGTGCCTGGCCGTGCAATACCCTGGGGAATCACGATTGCTCTCGCGTGATGAGCCATTATGCAGATGGAGAGCACGACCAGGAATGGGCGCGCCTGTCTGCGGCTTTGATCCTGACTTTACAAGGCACACCTTTCTTGTATAATGGTGAAGAGATCGGGATGACCGATTTCTTTCTCGATGATCCTGCAGGATTCAGGGACAACCTCAGTAACTTTGCATACCAGGCCATGACTGGTTTATTGGGAGTATCGCCGGATGAAGCCTTGGAAAAGGCCGCGCAATATGGCCGGGATAAAAACCGGACACCCATGCAGTGGGAAAATGTCCCAGAGGCTGGTTTCAACAATACCGGAGTGAGTCCCTGGCTGCCCATAAACCCAAATTATACTGAAGGCGTAAATGTCGCTGACCAGGAACGAGACCCAGAATTCGCTTCTGAACTTTTACAAGAAAATCCTGAAGGTGCGAAGAGAAAATCCTGCCTTGAACCTCGGGAGTTATGCCCCGGTTCAAACGGATGGTTCTCAGTGCCTGGCGTTCTTGCGTAAGGACCTGGAAGGCGGTCAAACTTGCATCGTTGTTTTAAATATGTCGCCACAGAAGATTCAACCCACGATGGACCTGGAAGTGGTACAAGTAAAGCCAATATTTACCACCGGGATTCACCAGGGCGAAAGCACTTATCTGCAGCAAGTCGAATTCGGTCCATTTGAGGTTTACATCGCTGAGATTATTCATTAAAATCATTGTAAATCGGAGGAACAAATGTCCAATCTTAAAGAAACTGTGACTTTTTTAGAAAAAGTAACCTTTTTCCAAGGGTTAAAGAAGCGCCAATTAGAAAACCTGGCCAGGCGGATGGTCACCCGCACATATCGCAAAGGCGACGCCATTGTTGTTCAGGGACAGGGTGGTGAAGGTTTTTTTGTGGTGATCTCTGGCCAGGCTGAGGCAGTACGCCGGCGCGCCGATGGTGAAGACCTTGTCGTTAATGAATTTGGTCCTGGCGATTTTTTTGGAGAGCTGGCGCTCTTGGACGATGGCCCGCGCACAGCTACGATAACGGCTACAGAAGAGACAAACTGCCTGGTTTTGGTGCGCTGGGATTTTCTATCCCTGCTTAGAGAAGATGCAGATATGGCAGTCGAGATTCTTTTGGAGCTGGCCCGGAGATTCCGCACTACGCTTGACTCGATGTAGAGAGTGCCTTCAGGAGGCTCTTCGCTATTTCCTGGCCCAGGTTCCGATCATTCCATTTTTAATCAGGCAGTTTTTGTTAATTGGATTTAACGAAAACTGCCTGATTAAGTGCCTAATTTACTGTATATAGACCCGGTATCCGGGTATTTTTTTGTTAGAATAATGTCGATGAATTGTCCTAAATGTGGTTTTGAAAGCCATATGGGGATGCGGTTTTGTGGACGTTGTGGAGCCAGCCTGGCGATAAACTGCCCGTCCTGTGGTTTTGCCAATCCCCAGGATTACTTGTTTTGTGGTAACTGCGGTAATCCACTAGCCGGAGAGGCAAAGCCAACCACAGGTATGGAACCTGGCGCGTATTCGGTTCCTGGGATCATGCAGAAGGAAAAGACTCCTGCCGATTTACCGCCAGGTGTGATGGATGGGGAGCGCCGGATCGCTACTGTAATTCTGGCGGATGTTCGCCGTTCCACCGATTTACTGGAAAAAATCGGAACTGAAGCCTGGGTAAGTATCATGAACCAGGTTTTTCAACTCTTGAATGCCGAAATATACCGCTTTGGGGGGGAAGTCGACCAGTTTCGTGGTGATGGGTTGGTTGCCTTTTTCGGCACCAACATTGCCCATGAGGACGATCCGGAACGAGGCGTCCTGGCCGCCCTGGCCATGCAGCAGACGATACAATCCTTCGCCTCCCGGTTAAAAGAACAGAGAAATATCGATGTTCAGCTGCGTGTCGGGGTCAATACAGGCGAAGTAATTGTTGCCAGTGTCGGTAGTCTTGAACAGCATCAAGAAGATACTGCAATGGGGGAGGCGATCACGCTGGCGGCGCGTATGGAAGCCGCAGCCGAACCAGGCACAGTGCTGGTCAGCGAGAATACCTACAGGCTGACTGAAAACCGTTTCCACTGGCAAAAACTGGGTGACATGAATTTTAAGGGAATGAGCAAACCAGTGGCTCTTTACAGGCCGATCAGTCCCCGATTTGACTTTGAAACAGCCCCAGACCTCCAGGTATATGGTATCCCGGTGGCTACGACTGGTCGTGAAGATGAGTTTAAGCAACTAAAGGATGTTATCGCTGGTCTTTATCGCGGGCGCGGTGGTATCGTCCTGGTTTCCGGCGAGAAGGGGATTGGGAAATCGTTGTTGGTTACGCAGGTACGGCAATATTATTCCCGGGAAGAAGGCATGCTGGCTGAACTCGGGAATGGTGAGACGGTTCCGGCGAAAAATTTGTCCGGCCGGTCACCTATCCTCTGGCTGAGAGGGACCTGCCGGTCTTATGATCAATCCTGGCCTTTTGCCATGTGGGTCGATGTTCTCTACCAGTGGCTAGGACTGCGACCGGATGAAGCGCCAGAGCAAAAGAGTGCAATTCTATATCAGAAGTCGTTGATTTTATGGGGGGAATTAGCGAACCGGTATTACCCGTACCTGGCTAAATTTCTTTCGATACCGGTTGACGATGAGCATGAAGAACGCGTCCGTTACCTGGATGCTGAAGGCTTGCGGAAACAATTTTACGTAACGATCCGCCAATGGTTAGAAACGTTGGCGAAGTCAAATCCGGTGGTTATTTCATTTGTGGACTTGCATTGGGCGGATAATGCATCCTTGGAGCTTTTAAAATATTGTCTTTCGGTTTGCGAACAACAACCACTGGTTCTGCTGACGGTGTTTCGCCTGGAACGCGCATCGCCAGCCTGGGAGTTCCGGTATTATGTTGAGACAGAATACCCGCACCGACTCACCATCGTAGATTTGAAACCTCTCTCTGAGGAGGAGAGCAAAGACCTGATCCACCAGATACTTGGCCTGCAAGTCTTATCGGAAAGGACCGAAGGCTTGCTTGTTTCCAAGGCTGAAGGCAATCCTTACTTCATTCGCGAGATGATCTCGTCGCTGATTGCCCAGGAAGTGCTGGTTCAGGATCCAGATAGCTGCGAATGGCACGAAACGCGCGCGGTGACCACGCTGGATTTACCAGAAAGCCTGCAAGGATTGATCCTGGAAAGGCTTGATCGCCTTTCCGCCGAGGAACGTCGCACCCTGCAATCAGCTTCTATCATGGGCATGAGTTTCTGGAGGAACGTGCTGGAGGCGATGGTAAATGGAAACGGGCAGGTCGGTGAGACCCTGACTTCCTTACAGCGTAAAGGCATCATTCAAGAAATAAACCTGCTGCCCGGTCTGGGGATGGAATACCAGTTTGTGTCCTCCTCGTGCGGGATGCGGTGTATGAGAGTCTACTGGCACATCAGCAAAAAGCCTACCATCAAAAGGTAGCCAGCTACCTGGAAGAATGTGGATGCCTGGAAAATTGGCTCCAGCACAGCAGTTTAATTGCCTTCCATTACCGGCGCGCCGAGAGCAACCGGCAGGAGCTATTCTATACGATGAAAGCTGCCGAGCAAGCCCGTGGTATATACGCGATGAACGAGGCGGCAGAGCACTTAAACCGAGCCTTCGAGCTTTTAGAAGAGTTGGAATCATCAGCGACCAGCGAGATGCAGCTTGATGTCATCCGGACCAATAAGTTCGATGTATTAAATGATCGCAGCGCGGTTTATTTCCAGCAGGGACTTTATACCCAGAGTGAGGCGGATGCGAAGTCTCTGTTGGCTTTATCCGATCTGCTGGCGGATGATCCATACTGGCGCGTCGATGCACTGCTCCGGCAGCCGGAAGTCAACAATCCAGAAAGTTATGAAGAGTTAACCGCCGGCCTGACCATGATCCAGGAAGCCCTGGAAGTATCGCGGAAACTCGGCGATAAAATTCGCGAACTGCACAGCCTGGGTCAGCTGATCCATCTGCAATTCCTGGTCCACGATTACGCCTGGAAAACAAATGCGGATACCGCCATTGCACTGGCCCAGGAGCTGGGTGATAAACGAGCACAGGTAAACTTGCTGCTGGAGATCGGGTCGACTTACGGTGTGGATGAGCTGGAAAAAAGCTTGAAATACCTCGAGATGGCCATCCCTCTGACTCAGGAGCTGGACGATAAAGGCACCGAAATGAAGCTGCTACGGGCTTTCGCCGAACAGTACGAGCGGAGTGGGGATTATGCCCGGCAGTTGACGGAGTTTGAACAACGCAGGCTGGAAATCAGTCGCGAAATTGGAAACCGGCTGGCGGAAGGTGATGCGTTGATGTACTGCGGTCAGGTCCAAGGGATCTACCTGGGCGATTATGAGAATGGCCTGCACCAGTTGCGGGAATCTCTGCGTTTATGGGAAGGCACTTCCGGCAGTCTATTCCCATTGTTGCGAATTGCCCAATTACAGACAGCTCTGGGTAAGTATCGGGATGCCCAGGAGACGTTAAAGATTGCCCAACCGATCGTCGAAGGGAACATTTGGGATTTAGGCCGGGCGGGGTTTGCGATAGTCAGCGCCATTTTGGACAATTACCTGGTTGATGAGCAGCATGTGCGCGAGGTGATTACCCTGGGGGAACGCATCAACCGCCTGGTCGCAGAAAAACTGGTATCTCGCCAATATGAAATGGCCGCGGCCTGCGAGGTGTCGGCGGCCTATTTGCGCCTGGGTGTCTTTGTGAAGGATGATGCAGAACGGCAGAATTGCAGGCAGCAAGCCCTGGAAGCCTCCGGCCACAGCCTGCAAATTTACCAGCAATTTGGATTTGCTCAAATCGTGGAGTGCTTCAGTGAGACCATCTTGTACCGTCATAGCCAGGCGTTAAAAGCGAACGGTCTCCTGGATGACTCCAGGCTCTATGCACAAAAGGCTTACATCGAGATGATGCGCAAGCACGATCTCATCCCGCCGAAAAGCCCGTTTCGCAAGACTTATTTGAACCAGATCAAAATTCACCAGCAAATTCGCGAAGAATATTACATGAATGCAGCCGATGAGTTAACAGAAGCAAATGAAATCGGCAAGTGAGGTTTCGACGCCGATAGTAACAACCTTAGGTGCGAAAAGTCACCAGGAATTAGGGTTGATCCTGCCCTCATGAGCATATCTTTGTGGACTTGCGCACCTGGGACCAGCCCGGTTATGCGGAAGCGATCCCGGAGGATGTCGTTGCGCTCATGAAGTCCTGAGCTGAGGCGCGCCAGGGAAGTGGGGGTGACTGCAATTGTGGAGTGCACGCCCATTGGAGTCGGCAGGCGGGTTGATATCCTGAAGGCAGTGTCGCAAGCGAACGAATTCCCCCTGGTCCTTCCGACTGGCGTTTATCGGGAGCCGTGGATACCACCCTGGGTCCACGAAGCGGATGAAGATGAATTGTGTGATTGGATGCGCAAGGAACTTGAGGACGAAATCGAGAAAAGCGGTATCAAAGCCGGCTGGGTTAAGCTATCTGCCGGGGATGATGGAATGACCACAACAGAACTCAAAGTCTTACGAGCCGCTGCCCGGGCTGCGCTCCCCTCCAGCTCGGTTATCGGCAGTCATACGATCCGAGGCAGTGTTGTGCGCGAACAGCTCGAGGTGCTTGAAGAATGCGGTGTTGCACCGGACCGTTTCATCTGGATTCACGCCCAGGTCGAGCCGGATTTTGGTCAAAACCTGGACGTGGCCTGGTTGGGGGCCTGGATCGAATATGATTCCATCGGTGACGATATTGGTTCGGAGGTGATTTTCGACCGGGTGCTGCGCATGCTGGAGGCTGGGTTGGGGGATCAAGTCTTACTCAGCCATGACCGCGGCTGGTATGATCCGGCGCAGCCTGGTGGAGGCTCCCCAAAACCATTTACTTACCTTACGGAAACATTTCTGCCCCGGCTAAGGGCAGCCAAAGTCGACGAGCAGACGATTCATCAAATTACTGTTCAGAATCCCTTGCGCGCGTTCAGCAGGCTTGCATAGGCTGCTGGTAAAGTTGTTCCTGCTCCGTCGAATTTACTGTTTCTGTTTAAGCAAATAGCCCACAAGCTGGCTCAGGCTGACAATGCCCAAGGCGCTGACCAGGATGGCTACGCCGAGGCGTAATTCCAACTTAACGAAATAACCAATGGTTGCCAAAAAAACAGCAATGGCAACCAGGATACTTGACCTGCGGATATGGTTGGAGAACAATTGCTGGTGGATTCCAGGATTGGATGAGAACTCGAGGCGTCTTTTCAAATAGTTGAGATTCCAACCGGCCAGGGCGCCGATGATTGCGATGAATCCTGGCAGATTGGGACGGTCCCTGTAAATGCCATAAACGACCAGCAAGGAAAAAAGCACCAGCATCAGCAAATCCAGCCAGGCCAGGGATTGCTGGCAGCCCAGAACCCAGGCTGTCCCTGCCCCCAGGATCAGCAGAGCCTCCAGCCTTTGTCCAGCTAGCCAGGCCTGGCTTCCTAGCACCAGCGTAGCCAGGGCGATGCAAAGTTGCGCCAACAGAATGGTCTTTTTCAAATTCCTAATCCAAGCTTGCGAAATTCTTGTGGAGCTCGAAACAGGAAGTTTCTTAAGGTCTTCTCCAACGGTTGGTCCACTTGCCAGTCGACAATCGTAATGCCGTACCTCTGCAGACGGCGAATGAGTAAGATACGTTCAATCCTGGCCAGCCGAAAAGCATATTGGGTATCAAAATTATCAGGCAGGCTGCTGGCCTCGTAACTGACGGGGTCTGGCGAGAGGATCAACAGGCGATAACCGTTGGCTAAAAGCTGGGTCAGTATAGGGGGATCAGCCGGGCTCAAGGGACTGATAAAGACAATCTGCGAGCGAGATGGAAAGAAACGCGTCGGCAGGTAGCTCAGGCTTTCGAGAGCCATGTTATCGCCGGTGCGCGCCTGGGCCAGTGAACGCAGGATGCGTTCCCGTTGGATTTTTCCATAACCAGGAAAGGTGGCCTGCTGTCCTCGTCCGTAGACCAATAAGCCTACGCGGTGCCCGTCTCGCAGGAACAGGTCAGACAGGGCTGCGGTTGCGAGTACACTGTGTTCAAACAAAGAGGGTGCCTGAGGTGGAGCATCGGGACGAGTGGGTGGAGGCAAGGTCGTGTCGGTTTGCTGGCGTGCATCCAGGATGATGCCGACATCGGCCACCCGTTCTAACTCGAAATGGTTGGTGAACAGATCATCGTCGTGGCGTGCTGTGATCATCCAGTTGATCTGGCGCAGCGGGTCGCCCATTGAATAGTCCCGCACCTCGAAAAAGTTTAACCCGGAGACCTCCCCGGTGAGCAGGAATTGGGCCTGTAAAGAGATGCGTGTTGAGCGGCCGGATTGGAATCGAGCGTAATTTCCTGACCGCTGGTTTGACGAAAATTTGACCGGCAGCGGTTACCCAATCCTGCCGGTTCACCAGGCCCAAGGCGTCATTACAGCGGATGTAAATCTTATCGAACGGGTAGCTGCCCCTTTCGCCCCGTACCTGGTAGTGAAATTCCACCCGACCATCCTTGGGCAGGTTGGTCAGCAGGTAGGTGTCTCCCTCCATGACCTCCAGCTTTGGCGGCAGGTGGTCTTCGATGAATAATTCGTCCAGGGCATCACCAAGATTTTCGATCAAGATCGAGACGGTGATGATTTTTCCGGGTGAGACGTAATCTTCGCTGAAAGAACGCCTGATCTTCAAATTGGGAACGGCAGGCGCATAAAAAAAGGCAGCCCCCAGGATGAGGATGAACGGGATCGTCAGGAGCAGGATTTTGCCATTGCGCGTGGCCAGACCCAGGACAAACAAGGCGTAAGTAAAAAATACCATCAGGAAGAGCCGGCGCTCTGGAGGACGGTGCCGGGCTGCACGTGTTTGCGGTTTACTCATACTGCCAAACGCTGCCCTCCAGGCCGAGGATGACCCCAACCGGGCATCTTGCTAGCCCTTGAAAACTGGAACAGGTGTCTGGCGCAGTAGCTCGGAGATGATCTCGTCGGCTGCCCGGCGTTCAGTCCACAGGTCAGGCTCGAGGATCAAGCGGTGGATCAGGACTGGCCTGGCGAATAGCTTGACGTCATCTGGGAGAACATAATTGCGATTATTCATGGCCGCCCAGGCGCGCGTGAGTTTCAACAACGCCAGGGTTGCCCGTGGGCTGGCTCCTACGACGATCTGCCGGTGCTTGCGGGTGGAGCTGACAAGGTTCACGATGTAGCGCTCGATATCCAACTCGATATGGACATCTTCGATTGCCTGGCGGATAGCCTGTAAGCCGGCAGCATTTATCACGGGTTGGAGATCGAAGGAATCCTGTTTGCGCTGGCGCCGACGGCGCAAAATCTCATGCTCATCTTCAGCGTTCGGATACCCGATGTTTAGTTTCAAAATGAACCGGTCTAATTGTGCTTCGGGCAAGGGGAACGTCCCTTCATATTCAATTGGATTCTGGGTGGCGATCACAAAGAATGGCTCGGGCAGGTGCATCGTCTCGCCTTCCAGCGTGACCTGGAATTCCTGCATGGCTTCCAGCAAGGCGGATTGGGTTCGTGGTGAGGCCCGGTTGATTTCGTCAGCTAAGATGATGTTTGCAAATAAGGGGCCTTTCCGCAGGATGAACTGGTTTTGCTGGCGGTCGAAAACATACCCGCCGGTGATGTCTCCAGGGAGCAGGTCGGGCGTAAACTGGATACGTTTAAAGTTCAAGCCCAGGACCGTTGCAAAACTGTTGGCTATCAACGTTTTTGCCAATCCCGGGTAGTCTTCAAGCAGCACATGGCCTCCAGTGGTCAGGCATGCCGCGGGATCTGGCGCAGCACTTCACGTTTACCAACGATGGCCCTCTCGACTTCAACAATGATTTGCTCGGTGAGGTCGGCGACTTCAGTGATGCGAATGGTCATGGTGAATCTCCAATTGATCTTCCAGGTAGGTTAAGGTGCTCTCCAATTCGACATCCCTGTTTGCGTCCGGATTGGAGGCAGATTTTTGCGGGGATAAATCCCTGATATACAACTTGAACTTGCGCCATAATTTTTGGATTGGGTTTCGTTTTCGTTCCTGCATCAAGCGCTTCTGAAAAAAGTCAATGACGCTGGGCGGTAGATTGATTTCTCCGGTTTTAATCCGCTGTTCGACGCTTCTGACCGGTAGGCTGTAAGTATAGGTCAATACATCCATCAGCAACCGGTCCAGGAAATCCGCAAATCTGCCCTGGGAGGTCTCGTCCCGGTAGAAGAGCTGGATCAACCAAAAAGTCAAGCGGCTGGTCTTAGGTGTCCGGCTTTTCGGAACGGACACCTCGGCAGGCGGGATATAGCGCCCGCGAAAACTCTTGCCAATTAATGCACCGACCAGCAGGAGCAGGGCGAGCCAAAAAAAGGCCTGGTGGGTGCTGCTAAACATGTTTTTCACTAACCAGGAAACATAGGAAACGGGAACCACGACCAGCCTCCTGGAGAAATCCAGCAGAGACACGGTCAAGAAAAAGACTACAACAGCGAGAGCCATGCCTGCCAGAACCCATTTCCAAATATCTTTGCGCTTCAAGAAATCCTCAACCTTTTACGTAGTCTACGATCGATGTCAGGCTGGAAACTGCACGCTGTTCTTCCGTTTTTCCGGGCATGACCTGGCCATAACGAACTTCCTCAAACAGGGCTGTCAGAACTCGCACTGGTTCCCGTGGAAATCCTTTTTCTTCCAGGCGCTGTTGAAATTCATGGGGCGTCATGTCGGCTCCGCGCTGGATACCGCGCAGCTCATTCAGGACCTGGACCATGTCATAATAGCAACGGATCACGATATTCCGTAAATCTCCCCCTGATTCGATTGCATCTAAGGCAGTCTGGGCTTCCTCGGCGATGCGGTCGAGTGGGGCGCGTTTCATCCTGCGCCTTAGGATGATCCAGGTAACCAGGCCTATGATACCTACGATGAGCACTGCCAGGATAAAGCTGGTGATCCAGGTCGCCCAGGGAGGCGCTGACGGGACGAAAATTTCTTCTGGACCAGGATACAACCCGGCTTCTGGTCTCATGCCTGAGTTTCCGCCGGCCTCATCGCCCGCAGGGATCTTACCAATCCATGATTTCAGGTATTGTGCGAGGAGCATAACCACGATTACGAATGGCAGTATACGTAAGACTTCCTTGAGCAGTCGTTTTCTTCCTTCTTTCGAGAGTAAAACATAAATTAACGCAACAGGGAACAATATCCAGGCGACAAGGTAAAAATATCGTAAGATATTGAACACTGTTTCGCCAACCGCGCCGAAATTACCGGATGGCAATTCTCTAGAAAACCCTATATCGGACGGCAGTTCTTTTCCTGGATTAAGTTGCAAGTTGGTTAATCCTGCTGACAGGAGCAGGATGGCGCTGATGGCAAGGACGATCGCAAGGATCATGGGCAGGCGGTTGCGCATGTGGCTATTATACAACCTTGGCGGGGGGTAGCCTGTTACTGGCAAGAAGTAATCCTATGGCTGCGATAACGAATGCGGGTATGAGACCGAGGGCGTTTTGAATTCCCATCAGGTCGGCCAGGTACCCGAGCAGTAATGGCGAAACCAAAACTGAAATGCCCAGGCCCAGGTAGATGCGAGCGCTGGCAAGGTCAGCCTGCTGCGGAGCTGCTCCCAGGGCTGCTGCCATGGCCATCGGGTACAGGTTTGATACTCCAAGCCCTCCAAGAACCAGGGCAAATACGCTCAATGTCTGGCTTTCGGATACCCACAAAAGGGGAAAGGCCGCCAGGCTGAGAACGAGGGAGGCTAACAAGATAACCCGGCTGCTTGTTCGCAAGGTCATCCGGCTGCCGATGATCCTGGCGAGGACGGTTGCCAGGTAGAACAGGCTCATGACGATAGCAGCTTTCGATTTACTCATCCCGGCGGCCTGGCCCAGGTAATCAGCTCCCCAAATAAGCAAGGACCATTCGATTGCGATCACCAGGAAAACTACGATCCAGTATAACCAAAACAACCCCGGTAATCGAGAGGTGTGGTATGGTCTACTGCCTTTCAAATTCTCCTGGATTGGTTGCTGCCGTCCTCTTACTGCCTGTCTGGGAAACCTGAGCGAAATCGAAACCAGGCTGACGATCCCCACCAGGTAGGCAGAGCGCCAGCCGAGAGCAAGCCCCTGTAGACCACCTACGAAGAGGGGCGCTAGCGTGGAAGCGATGGCGGCGCCAATGTTTGCTTCCGATAGAGCCGTGGCGCGCTGATCTCCGTGCAGGTCCGAAAGCACCGCCTGCACCATCATCACCACCAGCCCGCCACAGAAGCCGGAGATCAGGGTTGCCAGCATCGTCTGCGCTGGATTACGCCCCGTGATTAACAGCAATGCGCCGCAAGCCTGCCCGATGCCCCCCCATTTGAGCAGTGTTGAACGTCCAGAGCGGGACGCCAGGCGGGGGGTGACGACGCTGGCTGCAATCATCCCGACGGCCAGGGAGGTTGTGTGCAAACCTCCCATCGTATAACTGAGATTGAGTTCTTCACGCAAGAACGGTAACGCCGGGCCAAACATCGAGCCCAGGAAAGAAAAGAGCGAAAGCATCCCATAAGCGAACCAGGTAATTCGTTCTCTGTGAAATGGATTTACGGTCTTTGCAGTCAAAACGCCCTTTTTGTTCCTTGACTACACCTCGTCCAGCTGCTGTATCCCTGGACGGGTGCTGCCCTCAAGTATAATCGGTTATCGGGTTCGATGGTAAGTGCAAGGAGGCCGGATGCCTGAAATCATCTTGAATGTTGACCGATTAACCAAAACCTATGGCAGTGTCCAGGCAGTCAAGGGCATCTCTTTTGTGATGGAAAAGGGAGAAATCTTCAGCCTTTTGGGTCCAAACGGTGCAGGGAAAACCACGACCCTGGCCATGTTATGCGGTTTATTGAAACCAACCTCAGGGGAGGCCATATTGGGTGGGTATTCGATTCTCAGGCAGCCATTTCAAGTAAAGAGCATGATTGGGGTTATTCCTCAAGACCTGGCGCTTTATTACCCGTTGAGTGCCCGGCAAAACCTGACCTTTTGGGGAAGGCTGCAGGGGATGGACCGCAAGCAGCTCCAAATGCGAACCGATGAAGTGTTAGAACAGGTCTCCCTGCTTGACCGGGCAAACGACCGGGTGGAAACCTATTCCGGCGGAATGCAGCGGCGCTTGAATGTGGCCATTGGCTTGCTGCATAACCCGGCTTTTTTGCTGATGGACGAGCCTACGGTCGGCATCGACCCTCAAAGCCGTCGCGGTATCCTGGATCTGGTCAAGGATCTACGATCTCAGGGAATCACTATCCTGTACACGACCCATTACATGGAAGAGGCTGCCGAAATCTCTGACCGGGTAGGGATCATGGATCATGGGGAATTAATCGCCTTAGGGACTCAACAGGAACTCATTGAGCGGATCGGTCAGCAGGAAATGCTGAGGCTGCATTTTAGCGACGAACAAATATTAGATCCCCTGGTAAGTCGCCTGCGCAGCATTCCGGGGGTCTTATCTGTGGCTGCCCTTGAGGATCAGCTGGTGCTGGCAATTCCGGATGCTGCCAGGATCCTTCCCGATGTGATCACTGCGACGCAGCAGGCAGGAATCCCGGTGAAGGCGATTGAGATTGAGGAACCCAGTCTCGAGGCCGTCTTCTTACATCTGACGGGTCGCGGTCTGCGCAACTAGCGGAGAAGTCGTGCTGAAAATCCTGTACATTACTGGGAAAGATTTATCGCTCATCCTGCGCGACAGGGTTGCCTGGATACTTGATGCTGTTGGCTCCGTTTTTACTGACCCTTGGCTTGGGTGCCGTCACCGGCTCCTTTTCCCCAACCTCGACTGGTATCGAAGCAATTCCAGTGACCTTTATGAACATGGATACAGGAGAATTTGGGGATGGTATACTGGACGCTTTTCAACAAGCCGAATTAGCCGAACTATTTGATCTCTCGATTACAAACGATCTCCAGACCGGGTTGGATACGGTTAGAACCGATCAATCGGCAGCTCTGGTGTTGATTCCGGAAGGCTTTTCGGATGATCTGCACAATGAATCCGTGCCAGATCCGACAGCTGCGCCAGTCTCGCTTGTACTTTATGCCAACCCGGAGCGTCCGATCAGTGTGAGTATTCTTGAGACGATCTTGGGCGAAATGTTGAGCCAGATGCAGGCAGCGCCTCTCGCCAGTCAGGTAATCGTTAATGACCTGCTCGCCAGCCAACTAATTTCCAGGGAGGAAGTTGAGGCTTTTATTGCAGATGTAAGCAGATTTCCTCGAGCTGAAAATTCAGGGGAGCAACCTGTGCGAGTGGCGGTGTATTCGGAAGAGGCAGGACAGGATTCTGGAGAGATCAACCAGCTGGCTTACCTTGCACCGGGAATGGCCGTCTTTTTCCTGATGTTTACGGTTACCCAAGGAGGTAGGAGCGTCCTGGCAGAAAGGGAAATGGGCACGTTCGGTCGCATGTTGACGACCCCTGTGCATGCCAGCCAGGTGCTGGCTGGGAAGGTGCTTGGCATCATCGTCACCGGTTTTGCCCAGGTAAGTATCCTGATTTTGGCATCCAGCCTGCTGTTCAACCTGGACTGGGGAAACCCGGCGGCGGTCACTGCATTGATATTTGCCGTGGTTTTTGCGGCGACCGGGTGGGGCATCCTGATTGCTTCTTTCGTCAAGCAGAACTGGCAGGCGAGCGCGTTGGGTACTGCGGTGATGTTAATATTCGGCATTCTTGGCGGAACCTTTATCCCGGTCTCTGAATTTTCGGAATCGATTCGCTGGCTGGGGAAAATTACGCCGAATTATTGGGCGATCCAGGGGTTCACTCGCCTGGCGCTGGGTGAGAGCCTGGTTGACCTGCTTCCAGTGTTGATTGGATTATTGTTGATGGGATCAGGGTTGATGTTGATTTCTGCGCTGGTAGCCCGCAAGCGCTGGTCGGATATTGGTTTCAGCCGAGGTTCATGACCATGAAAATCCTGGCAATGGTGTGGAAAGATATCCTGTTGCGATTTTCGAGCCGGATTGAGTTGTTGTTTTTCTTCATTCTACCGATGATTTTTACGTTTTTACTAAGCAGTGTTGGCGGGAATCAAGGAGAAGACGTTTCGCTGCTGCTGGTTGTGGATGAGGATCAAAGTTATTTATCCGGGGAGCTTGTGAATATAATCCAGGAAAAGCGCTCAGGAGAGGTGCAGCTTGTTACCAGCCAGGAAGCAGAGAGGCAGTATGAGGCACAGGATGTTCTGGTTTGGATAAAAATCCCGGCTGGTTTTACGATAACGCTCATGGAAGGTGGCGCAGCTGAAGTTCAAATTTACAAAACGCCTAACAATTTCAGTGCAAATGCAGGTGAAAGCTCGGTCCGGGCAGGGGTGTCAACATTCAACCAGGCGTTGGTTATTGCCATGCGCAGCCTTGAAGTTGCGGACCAGGTACAGCCGTTTAATGCTGACCCAGAGAAGCAAGCTTATTTCCAACGCAGCTTTGAGACGGCAAGTGAGACGGTGGCCGCGATCCCGTCGCGTCTGTTAAAAAGTAGTGTGCTCATGAATGAGGTGGAAGAGATCGATTCGGCTGCCCAGGCTTCTGCGGGACAGCTTGTGTCTTGGGTGATGATTCCACTCGTAGGCACCTCAGCTCTGTTGGCGTGGGAGCGTACCGGAAAAACCCTGGCGCGTTTTTTGACCACGCCTACCCGCACCAGTTCATATATCCTGGGAACAGCCTCCGCCCAATTATCAATTTCGCTGGTCCAGATGCTCGTTTTGATGGCGTTTGGGGCGCTGGTGCTCAAGCTCCCCTGGGGACAATCACCCCTGGGACTGGCGATGATGATGGTCAGCTTTGGCCTGGCTGCGGTGGCGTCTGGCATGATGCTCGGGGCGTTTGTGAAGACTCCAAGGGCAGCCAATAACCTGAGTATCATGATCAGCATGCTGTTTGCGCTGTTGGGGGGTTGCTGGTGGCCGCTTGAGCTCTTTCCACCGTTGATGCGCAAACTGGCTCAGATATTCCCTACCTACTGGGCGATGCAGGGGTTTTCCACGCTCCTGTCGCGCGGTGGCACCTACCAGGATGTGTTACCTTTTACCCTGGTTTTGCTGGGCTTTGCCTTCGTCTTTTTTTCCGTTGGAATAATTTTCTTTCGATACGAGTGAACGGCTTCAGCCGCCGAACAAACTGGAATGTGCGAACCATTCACCGGTTTCACCTTCAATCTCGACCCCCGGCACAATAATTTGATCCTGGACGAGGCTGGCGATGGCCATTTCGATTTCGACCGCCAGCCACCCAAAAAGCCGGCTGATATCACGCCTTTGGGCAGCCCCGACAGATAACAGGTATAACTTAATGAGATGGGAGCGCGCCTGTCTTTCCCGAATATGTTGGGCCAGGTCCGGTAGCTCAGGAAAGTGCCTGGCAGTAATATCGTAGGCAAAGGCATATTTCCAGGCGCCCGAGTCAGTTACACCCACAGGCAGAATCTTGAAATCCGCCTGCAGATCTACCAGGGCTCGTTCAAAGCGGGTATCGCTGTCCGCACTGGTCATGTGGGCGGCTTTGCGCAAGGCAATAGTGTCAAGTACTCCTTGGTCCAGCAGGGCTTCATAAATGGCTTTGGCTTCCAGGGTCAGGCGGCCTTGTTCGTAGAGGGTCAGGTAATCATCTTCGGGCGCGCCATAATTTTCTGTAAGAGCATAGAAATAAGGGGCAACTTCAAGCGATATGATTGTGGCTCTTTTCCTGAGTACTTTGCCGTAATACCAGAGACGTTTACCCAGGAGTGAATCTTTCCAACCCCAGGTCACGTGGCCGGGGTCATCGTGGGCATCTGCTACGGGTCGGTCGCCGGCAACCGCTGCCCACAGGCTGGGAAGGAGATAGCCCTTGATCGGCCAAAAGTAAATAAAGCCGCGCTCGTTAACAAACGCAATTGCCTCCTCTTTATTTTTTAGTCGCAGCCCGGGGGATTGCCGGAAGGTATGCCGGCGGTAATTCGATAGAAGTTCGCCTGGTAAAAACGTCATAATGCCTTTTATACAACAGGATTGACAATTCGGCAACCCAATCAGCCAGTCACGTACCGGTGCATTTAGGGCTTAAAGATTAGAAATGGTTGACATGGGAAAGTAAATTTGCTGTGATTGATTGTGAACGTTGTCGGGAGCGTTCCCGTGATCGATAACGGTTTCCAACCTTGCATTAAAAAATAAAATGCACCGTATCAGTTAATGCCTCCACACAAACGCGTAACCATTAAAGAAGTTGCCAAAACCGCCGGGGTCTCGATCCAAACCGTCTCGCGGGTAATTAACCAACACCCGGATGTGGCCCCTGAGACACGCTTTCGGGTTCTTTCTGTGATCTCGGAGCTCGATTACCACCCGAGTGCACTGGCGCGCAGCCTGATCAATCAAAGGATTTTTACACTTGGTGTCTTGACGGCAGGTTTGAAATTCATCGGTCCCTCATTCACATTGAATGGCATCACTGTGGCCGCTGAAGAAATGCAGTACACTGTTCTCCTCGAAGAGCTGCCAGGCTTTCATGACAAACGCTCAGCGCAGCGCCTGGAAACGTTCCTTGCCCGGCATGTGGATGGGATTATCTGGGCTATTCCGGAGATCGGCGAAAATCGGGGCTGGCTGGATGAGAATTTTGTCTCCTTGCCGGTTCCGATCGTTTTCTTAACGATGCAGTCTCGGGCGGATGTAACCTGTGTTTCCTTCGATAATTTTACCGGCGGGCAGATGGCAACCCAGCACTTGATCGATGCCGGCTACCAACGAATTGGGCATATCGCTGGCCCATTAGATTGGTGGGAAGCCCGCCAGCGGAAAGCGGGCTGGGAAACAGCTCTTGAACGGAACGGAATTGAAATTGAAGAAGATCAGTGGGTTGAGGGGAATTGGTCATCTGCCAGTGGAGAGCAAGCATTCCAGGAACTCTTGTCCCGGGATAAACAGCTGGATGCGGTTTTTGTTGCTAATGATCAGATGGCGTACAGTGTCTACCATGTGGCTGCCAGTAAGGGCCTTCGCATCCCGGAAGACCTGGGTGTGGTAGGTTTTGATGGGTTGGCTGAAACCGCCTATTTGTGGCCTCCTCTGACCACGGTTTACCAAAACCTGAACCAATTAGGTCGCACTGCGGTTGAGCGTGTGGTTTCAGCAATCGAAAACCAGGTTAGTGGCGGGGGGGAGTGTACCGGTGAAACAGTCGTTTTACAGCCAGAATTGCTACGGCGTGCAAGCTCGCAGCGCGACCTTGTTTCAGTGAAGAAGGTCATGGACCAATGATGAAGCGTATAACCATTCACGACGTGGCTGCGGGCGCGGGGGTTTCTTACCAGACGGTTTCCCGCGTCCTGAACCATCGTCCTGACGTCGCTGATGATACGCGCCAGCGGGTAACCCGAGTGATACAGGAGCTCGGTTACCAACCCAGTGCGATTGCCCGCGGCCTGGTTACCCAGCGCACGCATTTGCTGGGCCTGGTTACGATCGATTATGAAGATTATTTTTATGCCGGAGTCTGCAACGGCGTTCAAGATGAGGCTCACGCCCACGGTTATATGCTGATGATTGTCAGCACGTGTCGGGACCAAACATTAGAAAGTGGTTACATCCAGCAATTATTGAGACACGGGGTGGATGGGATCGTGCTATTGCGAGATACGCTCCTCGAGCCTGAAGGTTCTCAGTCCCAACCTCTTGACCCGGGTTTACCCCTGGTTTTAGCCTGTTTCAGGCATCCGGATGAGCAGAATGTGATGGTTGACATTGATAATGAGGATGGCGGGAGCCAGGTAGCCACCCATTTTATAATGAATGGTCACCGCCAGGTTGCAATGATTACGGCGCCCTCGTACTATGATGTTACCTAAAAACGGACCCGGGGTTTTCTCTCCGTGTTTCGAGAAGCCGGGATTGACCTGACCCCGGACTTAATCGTTGAGGGGGACTGGCATTTTGACGGCGGTTACCGCGCAGCCCAGCTGCTGCTCTCAAAAAACCACCCATTCTCCGCAGTCTTTGCCCACAACGATTCCATGGCAATTGGCGCGCTGACGGGCTTTCCGAGAAGCGGGTTATAAGGTGCCGGAGGATATCTCTTTGGTGGGTTATGACGACCTGCCTGTCTCGGGGCAGCTAGAACCACCTTTGACCTCGGTCTGGCAGCCGCGCCACGAAACAGGAGCCCAAGCAGTTCGTTTGCTTTTAGCCCAAATCAATGAGAAACAAGCAGCTCGAACGGACAGCATCCAACTTAAACCACGGTTGGTGGAACGGAGTACCGTTCAAAGTCGCTTGCTTTTGTCAAGGAGGTGAAATAATCGCACGAAACTGTTATTAATTCAAAAGAGTACATTGGAGAAGAACGCTGATGAAATATCTTGAGACACGTTCCAAAATTATCAAAACCCATTCATTCGAATTGGAGGCAAGAAGATGACTACCGTAGAAAAAGCATTGATTTCGCGCCGTGAGATGTTGAAGCTGTCCGCGGCAGCCCTGGCTGGAGCAACCCTGGCTGCATGCGGCCAGCAAGCAACGACCGAGCCTGAAACGGCCGAGGAAGCTCCCGCAGAGGGGCGACTGAAGAGCAGGTCACCGGTACTGTGACGGTCATGCATTACCGCCATGAATTTACCGAGGATCAGGAAGCTCAGTTTGAAACAGAAAACCCTGGGATCACCATTGAGTTTGTCGATGGGACTGACCTGACCCGCTTCTTTGCGATGTATGCTGCCGGTACACCGCCTGATTTGGTCCGCATCCAGGCGCCTTCCATTCCGGGCATGCTGGCGCGCAAGTTACTCATGGACCTGACCCTGTATTTCCAGACCAGCGAATTGCTTAAACCCGATGACCTGATGCCGGCGAATAATTACAACAAAGCCAATTCGCCATTAGAAGTCGGGACTGGCAAAATTTATGGGATGGTCAAGGACTTCTCACCCGATTTTACTGTCTTCGCTTATAAACCGCTGTTTGAAGCCAGCGGGCTGCCCATGTCGGATGATACGAAGGCATACACCTATGCTGAAATCATGGAGATGGGCAAGAAGATCATCACCTTTGAAGGCGACCGCCAACTCACCATAGGGTATAACTACGAACAGGGTTGGGTTGACCGTATCTGGATGAACAACCTGGCCGAACTTGGGAAAAACCTGTATACAGAAGGATATGAGAAGATTGTCCTGTCCGGTGATGAAGATGCAAAGGCGGTTACCAAGTATTATTATGACCTTGCTGTCGAGAAAATTGCCAGCAGCTCGTTGAACCCAAGCCCCAATGGCTGGTTCGGTACTGACTTCACCGCCGGCATCCTGGGAATGGCTCAGTATGGCTTCTGGTACAGCGCTATGGCTGAAAGCGATGTCACCAAAGGCCAGATCATGATGCTGCCTGGACCCACCTGGTCTGGCACTCGCCGCAATCCCACTATGACAGCTACCGGTATGGTGGCGTCGGCGGCCTCTGCGGTTCCGGATGCTGCCTGGAGAGTGTTTGAGTTCTACAACGGGGAACAGCCTGCGATCGATCGCGCCAAGAGTGGTTGGGGTGTGCCAGGATTGACGTCCATGTTGGAGATGATCCCGCAGGAGACGGATTTCCAGAAGCAGGCCAACAAGGTGCTGCAGGATGAGTTAGCTCTGGAGTCTACTCCTCTGCAATTCAATCCGTTCATCGGTGAGTCCGTGGTTTCCAGCTCGTGGAGCAAGAATCTCGACCAGGCGCTGCGCGGCGAGATCGATTTCGATACGATGTTGGTAAATATTGAGACAGAAGTCAATACGGCCATCAAGGACGGAATTGACTCGATGCTTGGTTAAACCCACTATTTTTTAAACGGAGAGGCCAGGGATCACGTCCCTGGCCTCCCAACCTTCTTATCTTAGCTCAGGAGGGGCTTATGGCCACTTCGATCAACACGTTTCCTGCCGGAACTCCACGAAAACGCACATTGACCCGTCGCCAGCGCAGGACCGTCTATTTTTATGCGTTCATTGCACCCTGGTTTATTGGTTTTATCCTGTTGGGTGTCTTTCCACTGGTGGTTGGATTCTTAACCTCGTTGACCAATTACGATGGTTTGAATTTACTGAATTTAAAATTCCAGGGAATTGGGAACTATGTCCGGGCGATTGGCGATCCAGAAGTTGCCTTTTCCTTTAAACGGACACTTCTCTGGTTGGTCGTAAATTTGCCGATCTGGCTGGCTCTGTCATTTGGCTTGGCATTGATCTTGAATCAGGGTATTAAAGGGCAGGGTGTTTTCCGGACTTTGTACTACCTTCCGAGTATTGTCCCGGGCGCGGCAGCGATCCTGGCATGGAAAATTATCCTGGACAAAAACAACGGTCTGCTTAATGGACTGCTCAGTATTTTCAATCCGGGAACTGCTGTTGGATGGTTATCGAATTATGCGTTGGAAGGGATGACGATGATTTCGGTGTGGACCGGTCTGGGGGCGGGAATGGTCATATTCCTGGCGGGGCTGCAGGGCATCCCGGAAGAGTTAACCGAAGCCGCGAAAATTGATGGCGCCAATTCACTTCAAAATTTTCGTTATATCACCCTGCCTCTGATGACGCCGGTCATTTTCTTCCAGCTTATCCTGGGACTAGTCGGGGCATTCCAGCAGCTTAACCTGCCCTTGCTATTGAATAATGTCGGATTGACTGGCTCAGGCGCAGTGCCTTCCCGCGCCATCTACCTTTATATGATCCATACCTACTCGCAAATCTTTACCTTCCGCCTTTATGGTTATGGCACCGCGTTACTTTGGATGCTCTTTATCGGCACGATCGTGGTGACCGCGTTTTTCTTCTGGTCACAAAAATTTTGGGTATATTCTGAAGGTGGTTCTGATGGAGGCCGACGATGATGAAATTCCAACGCCGCGGTTATTTCCAGAAGCGGCTCAGCCGCTTTGGAGGTTATTTTATCCTGATCGCAGTCACGATTATCATATCGCTCCCGATCATTGCCCTGGTGCTGGGCTCACTCAAGCAGGACCATGAACTGATGGTTTATCCGATCCAAATCCTGCCAGAAGAGCCACAATGGATGAATTACGCGCGGGTTTTTACAATGACACCCTTTTTACAGGTCGCCACGCGCACATTCACTTTAGCTCTGGTTACATCAGTAATCGGTACATTCATCAACAGTATGGTCGGCTATGGCTTTGCTCGCTTCCGCGTCGTTGGGAGCTCATTATTATTTGGCATTGTGATTGCCATGTTGATTGTGCCGGGTATCGTGACGATGATCCCCCAGTTTTTAATTTATGCGCGCCTGAAATTAACTGGAACCTATTGGCCGTGGATTATCGGTTCGCTGGCTGGCTCCTCGTTTTTCATCTTTCTCTTCCGACAGTTTTTTCTAAGTTTCCCGGTTGAGTTGGAAGAAGCAGCCGAGGTCGATGGTGCCAACCCATTCCGCATCTTTCTACAAATTTTCTTACCCAATGCCAAGCCTGTCCTGGCGACGGTAATGTTCTTCTCTTTCCTGGGCGTTTGGGGTGATTACCTGACACCCTTGATTTACCTGAATGATAACAATACCTTGCTCGGTGTCAAACTGGCTACCGGTTTTAAGAATCCCCAGGGGGCAACCCTGACGACGGTGAGTATGGCAGCCAACGTGCTCTATGTATTGCCCATGATCGTAGTTTTCTTTATATTACAGCGTAACATTTTGAAAGGTGTAGTGACGAGTGGTCTAAAAGGTTAACTTACGGAGTATTGAGTGCACTTGAAAACCTGACCTGACCAGAAATCGCCCGATTGTCCACTGTCGGGCGATTTTACTTCGTCACAGGAAATATCAACCGGGCGGTTGGATAAGGTACAATTAGTGAAAGATAATTGCATTACTCCCAGAACTATAGAAATATCGAAAGGTGAACAATGACTGAAGCAGCAAACCCGACCCCTGGTTTTCGTCTGCACCTGGGTGCCGCCTATTACCCCGAACACTGGCCAGAAGATCGCTGGGCAGAGGATATCCGCTTGATGAAAGAAGCTGGATTTAGCGTGGCCAGGCTAGCTGAATTTGCCTGGTCATCGCTGGAGCCCAAGCTGGGAGAGTTCCAGATGGATTGGTTGGAGCGCGCAATCCAGCAGCTTGCTGAAAATGATATCGTTTCCGTGCTCGGAACACCGACGGCCGCACCGCCAGCCTGGCTGACCCAAAACGATCCCCAAACACTGGCTGTAGATGAATTTGGGCGTTATGCACAGCACGGAAACCGCTGTCATTATTGTGTGACTTCGCCAACTTTCCATGAGGCAGTGCGGCGGATTGTGAAAGCCATGGCCGAGCGATTTGGCCCCAATCCCAAGGTCATTGGCTGGCAGCTGGACAATGAATACAGCCGCGTCTGTTACTGCCCTCGCTGCCAGCTACTCTTCCAGGCGTTCTTAAAAGAACGGTACCAAACGCTGGACAATTTGAACCAGCGCTGGTCGACTGCTTACTGGAGCCAGACCTACACGGACTGGGATCAGATTCCAATCCCAATTGGCGGCCATAATCCCGGGATGATGCTTGAATTTAAGCGCTTTACCACTCACAGTTACCGCATTTTCCAAAAGGTCCAGCTGGACTGCCTGCGTCCGCATTTACCCGAGAACGTCTGGGTGACGCACAATTTTATGGGTTGGTTCGATGGGTTTGACCATTATGACATGGCAGAGGACCTGGACATGGCCTCCTGGGATTTTTACGTAGGAACAGGTCACCATGACTACCTGGGACACAGCGCGACGCATGCCCTGACGCGTGGGTTCAAGCGAAAAAATTACTGGGTGATGGAAACTCAGCCCGGTTCAGTAAACTGGTCGGGCGTTAATAATATGCTGGATCAAGGGGAAGCCCGGGTGATGGCCTGGCAGGGGGTTGCTCACGGTGCAGATGGTATTTTATACTGGCAGTGGCGCTCTGCACTGGGTGGGCAGGAGCAATACCATGGAACGCTGGTTGACCAGGCGGGACTGCCCAGGCCTTTTTACAACGAGGTCCAGCAGCTTGGCGATGAGTTCAAAAAGGTTTCACCCTTGTTGGAAGGAACGGCTCCGAAAGCCAGGGTGGCGATGCTGTATGATTATGAAAGCCGCTGGGCTGTTCAATGGCAAAAGCATCACAAGGATTTCGACTACGTTGCCCATTTCAATCATTATTATCGCTGTTTTGCCTCGCGAAACGTTAATGTCGAAATTCTACCAGCCAGGAAACTTACCGACGTCTCACAGCTCAAGGGAATCAAGCTCCTGATTGCTCCAGCCCTAAATATCATAACGGAACCGCTGGCAAAGGTGCTGGAGGAATTTCTAAAGCGTGGAGGCCACCTTGTGCTGACGCTGCGTTCAGGGATGAAAGATGAATACAACGCACTGCTGCCCATGCGCCAGCCAGCCTACCTGACGAAACTGGCAGGAATTGAGGTGGAAGAATACTACGCGCTGGATGAGCCGATTCTGATCAAGGGACATCTGTTCGATGGCGTGGTCCGCCAGTGGGCGGAAAGGCTAAAGTTAATCGGACAGTATGTTCTGCCCATGGCAAAGTATAAAAAATCAAACGGTTGGCTGGATGACCAGGCAGCGATCACGGTTACAGGCATCCTCGGAGGCTCGGGGTTGATTTACTACATTGGTTGCTACCTGGATGATAAAAACCAGCAAATCCTGGTCGATCGCCTGTTAAAGAACTGCAATCAGGTAGTACTAAACACGCCTCCGAATGTCGAAGTGCGTATCCGGGTAAAGCCCGATCCTGAAGGGAAGCCCGAAAATGATCGGGAAGTCTTTTTTGTGATGAATCATGCTTCAAACGAAACAACCTTATGGCTGCCCTGGCTGGCGAGGAACGCGATCACTGGTGAGCTTATCGATACCGAGCTTATCCTGCCTCCCTACGGCGTGACCGTTATCACCAAGGAGGTGCTGGATGAAGGTACTGGTAATTAGCGCGAGCCCGAACATTGGTGGATTGACCGCAGCCTGTGCTGCCTCTGCGCAGGAAGGCGTCCGCCAGTCCGGTGAGAATGCCGAAGAAGTGCGTCTGAACGACCTGGATATCGGCAATTGCCAGGTATGTGGTAATGGTTGGGGCACTTGCTTGAATGACCACCGCTGCCAGGTCGAGGATGACTTCCAGGCGCTGCATGCACGCTGCCTGGCGGCGGATGCCATCATTTTCGTGACGCCTGTTTATTGGGGAGAGATGTCAGAAGCCGCCAAGGCCTTTGCGGACCGCATAAGGCGCTGCGAGGCCACCCGGCGCGTCGAAAGTGGGCTCAAAGGAAAACCTGTGATTGCGGTGGCGGCAGCCGGAGGCAGCGGCAATGGATCGATCACTTGCCTGGCGAGTATGGAGCGCTGGATCGAACATGTCCAAGCACGAAAATTTGACTTCATTGCCGTCAACCGTTGGACCCGCCCGGTGAAGCTAGAATTGATTCGCCAGTCTGCACAATTGATGGTCCAGACGATGAAGGAAGAAGCCCATGTTGGATGAAAATCCTTCTTCAAGGTATCTACTTCCCGACGCCTGGATTGGCAGGATGATATCTCAGCCTGATGCGCCTATTTTGTCTGGCGGCTCCTGGTATACGGCTTCCGAGGCGGGAGATGGTTGGACGTGCCATTTTACACCCGGTGATTTGTTACATTTTAATTACCTGACCGCCGATTTTCTGTTGGATGGCAACCACCTGGCAGTATTCCTGGTCACGCTTCAGGAAGGTGAGAACGGGCCGGCTTTTGGGTTCAGTTTCGGTCTATTGAACCAGTGCCAGGCCCGGCTGCGCATGCCGCTCGAGGCGACCCGCCAGAACCGCTGGCGGTATGAGCGAGAGGGGGCGTTATTAAAACCGACTTGTTCTGGCGAGCGAGTGGATTTGGCACGCGTTGACCGGCTTACTTTTTCCGTGTTGCGAAAAAGCCCGGCTGAGTTCCGCTGGTGTATGACGCATCTGATTGCAACCGTACAAGAACCCGATTTGCTGGATTCTCCGCTCCTGCCTGCCGGACCACTGGTTGATGAGCTGGGTCAAAGCACCTTGCACGAATGGCCTACGAAAAGCCACAGCCGGCAAGAGGTGACTTCCAGGCTGCGCGCCCAATTACAGGCTGCCCCTGGACAGGAATGGCCCGTTGGTTTTTCCCGCTGGGGAGGCTGGCAGGCTGGAGCAAGGCAGGATAGGCGCCGGCTGGAAGCAACCGGATTCTTCCGCACCCACAACGACGGGCAGCGCTGGTGGCTGGTGGACCCCGACGGCTATTTATTTTGGTCCAGCGGGTTGGACTGCGTGCGTGTGGATACTGAAGCGGCGGTTTCGGGCGTGAAGACGGGATTGAGCTGGCTTCCCGCTGGACAAGGGGAATTTGCAGCAATTTTTGGGAATCACCGTGGTCTTGATATGGTGAATTACCTGGCTGCAAATTTTATCCATGCATTCGGAGCCCAGGACTGGTATCAAAACTGGGCGAAGATTGCGCAGTCTGAGCTGCGCCGCCTGGGTTTCAATACGGTGGCGAACTGGTCCGATTGGGAGATCGCCAGGCAGGCAGGGATTCCGTATGTCAGGCCTTTGTCAAATACATATGAAAGCCTGCCGTTAATCTACCGCGATTTTCCAGATATCTTTCACCCCGACTTTCCTGAGGTTGCGGCTGCTTTTGCGGAACCGCTGCGGGAAACGGCGGACGATCCGGCATTAATTGGTTATTTTCTTATGAATGAGCCGACCTGGGGATTTGCCCAGGAAACCCCGGCCGCCGGGATGTTATTCACCACGCCCCATTGCCACACCCGCCAGGCCCTGGCGGATTTCCTGTCACGAAAATACGTCACAGAAAGCGCCTTATCGAATGCCTGGGGGTTTCAAGTCAGATTCGCCGAAATTGCAGATGGAACCTGGCAATATGGTCTGACAACCCCAGCCCAGGCCGACCTGGAGGATTTCAGCTCGTTGATGGTCGAACGGTTCTTTGGTGGGTTGAGCCAGGCCTGCCGCGCCATCGATCCCAATCACCTTAACCTTGGCATCCGCTATTACACGATTCCGCCACGGTGGACCTTGGCGGGAATGAGCCAGTTCGATGTCTTCAGCATGAATTGCTACCGGAAACGTCTGCCAGAATCGGAGATGGCACAAATTTCAGAAATGTTAATCCAGCCGATCCTGATCGGTGAGTGGCATTTCGGCGCTCTGGATGCCGGGTTGCCTGCCAGTGGGATCGGTCACGTCAAGAACCAGGAGGACCGCGGCAAGTCCTATCGTATCTATGTGGAAGATGCAGCAGCCAAACCCTGGTGTGTTGGAACGCATTATTTTATCCTGTATGACCAATCCGCTTTAGGCAGGTTCGATGGCGAGAATTACAACATTGGCTTTTTAGACGTCTGCAACCAACCTTATCCGGAGCTGGCAAAAGCCGCCAGGTGCAGTCATGAACGGATTTACGAGGTAGCCGCCGGCGAAACACCCCCATATGGAGAGGAGCCGGAATATCTCCCGCTTTTGTTTTTATAATAAAAACGCGCGGACCTACAGTTGAGGCTGGATTTATTGGCCTCAAGAAATACTTCAAGGAGCCAAGGTTATGGATGAGATGAATTCACGCGAGCGAGTTCCTGGCAGCGATCCATCGCCAACCCGTGGATCGAGTGCCCACAGACATCTGGGCAACTGTCGAGGTGATGGAAAAAATCAAGCAGCATTTCGGCTCTGTCGAACAGGCAATGCAGGAGCTGCACATCGACGGCTTGCCCGGGGTGGCCGCGCGCTATATCGGTCCACCATTGCCAGAATTTCCGGAAGGCACTGATGAGACAACGGCCATTTTTTACGGGTATCTGGGGTATGAGGCTAAAGATTCAAGGGTACGGTGAAGGCGCTTATCTGGAGCAAGCCAATTACCCGCTGGCCACCCTGACAACACTCGAAGAGTTGGAAGCGTTCGCCTGGCCCAGCCCGGATTGGTTCGATTATGCCGAAATGCGTCATGCCGCGCTAAAGCTTCACAGTACACATACTGTCAGTTGTGGTTACATGGCACCGTTCTACCTGCACAACCTGCTGAGGGGTCTCGAACTCTCATTGGTTGATCCGCTGCTCGATCCCGAATTCACCTTTTTCCTGCTCGAACGTGTTTGTAATTTTGAATACGAATATCACCGGCGAATGTTTGAAGCCTGCGACGGCCTGGTGGATGTGGCCCAGGTTACCGATGACCTGGGCAGCCAAACTGGTCCGTTAATCGGGTTAAAAACTTACCGGGAATTCTATGCTCCCCACCATCAACGCTTTATCAACCTTTGTCATGAGTTTGGGATTAAGGTGTTTCACCATGATGACGGAAGTATGGTGAAGTTCTTGCCGGATCTGATTGCGCTTGGAATCGACATTCTCAACCCGGTACAATGGACCTGCCCGGGGATGGAGCTACTGGGCTTGAAGGAGAAATTTGGGAAGCAAATTTGTTTTCATGGTGCGGTTGACAATCAAAAAATCTTGCCATTTGGCAGTCCGGAAGATGTACGAGCCGAGGTCCGGCACTGCATCGATGCTTTAGCCAGCGATCAGACCGGGTACATCCTGGCGCCATGTCACAATCTCCAGGTGGTCTCTCCCATAGAAAATATTATTGCCATGTACGATGAAGCGTATCATTATGGTCGTTTTTAAGACCTGGAATCGGTTTAAGATAAATCCTAAAGCTGGAGTAGAATTGAAATCAAAAATGGCGAAAGCTAAAAAGGAAAAGCTAATATGTCAGAATTCCAATTAAAGCAGGAAACCATCCGAAATTTCTTGGCACAGCACCAGGTTGATGCCTTGCTGCTGCAAAGGATCAGCAGCTTCGCCTGGGCAACGTGCGGCGCTGCTTCCTATATCAATACAGCAGCAACTTTCGGAGACGCATCTTTATTGGTCACCCCCACCGGGCGCTACCTGATCACGAATAATATTGAAGCCATGCGATTAGAGAAGGAAGAGAAGCTGGCGGAACAAGGGTGGAATTTTCAGGTAACCCCATGGCATGAAGCGCAACCGCTCATTGCGAACCTGGCGAAAGGCCTGCGCCTGGGAGCCGACAGCGCTTTTCCAGGGGCAAAAGACCTCTCAACCCAGGTTTCAGTCATGCGCAGCCGCCTGCTGCCCGAGGAAGTAGCCCGTTTTCGAACCCTGGGGAAGCTGTGTGCACAGGCGATGGAGGAGGCTGTTGCCGGTGTGGTCCCCGGGCAGACTGAATACGAGATTGCTGGACTGCTGGCTGGCGCTGCAGAACGCCGGGGAGTCCAGGCAATAGTCAACTTGATAGCTACTGACGAACGCATTTATGCCTACCGGCATCCGCTTCCCACCGCGAAAAAATTGGAACGTTATGCCATGCTGGTCCTGTGCGGACGGCGCCAGGGATTGGTGTGCTCGATTACGCGCCTCGTCCACTTTGGACCTCTGCCTGACGACTTGCGCCGTAAACAGGATGCGGTGGCCCGGATTGATGCCGAATTTATCCTGTCCACACGGCCTGGGGTAAAGCTGAGTGAGGTGTTCCAGAATGCGCTGGCGATGTATGCGGAAACAGGATTTAAAGACGAATGGCACAACCATCATCAAGGTGGAACTGCCGCCTACGAGCCCCGTGAAACTGTGGCCACCCTGGGTACCCAGGCCGAGGTTGAACTGCACCAGGCATATGCCTGGAATCCATCCGTTACGGGCACAAAATCCGAAGATACAGTTTTAGTTGGGAGCGGTGGTAATGATGTACTCACTGTGATTTCGGGTTGGCCAACAGTAACGATCCAACGGAAAGGACAGGTGCTGGAACGTCCAGCAATTTTAGTCAAATGAAAATCGGCATACCTACCCATTTTAACCTTATCGGTATTACCAAACGAATCGCTTTTTCCTTCCTGGTCATTTGCCTGGTTTTTCTCACAGCCTGTTCAGGCAAGGCGACCCAGGCAGAACCGACTCCAACTCCCATCCCGACGCCCGTGATCCCCACCAAGCCCACCTATAAGGTGTCTCGCGGGGATGTGGAGCAGTTCTTGAAATTCACCGGCAGAATCGTGCCTGTAGATGAGCAAGGTCTCTTCTTTGGCGTCGGGGGGCGCGTTGATGAGGTCCTTGTGCAGCAAGGAGATGATGTCAAAGCTGGACAGCTTTTAGCGGTATTGGAGAGCGGAAACCGTGAGTTTGATCTGAAGCGGTCTCAGATTTACCTTGAAATGGCTCAATTGTCTCTGCAATCCACCATCCTGCAACTTCCGAAGAGCACCAAGGCATATACTGAAACGATAGCCATGAAGGAGAAAGAAGTCGAGTTGGCGCAGCTCAACCTGGATGAGTTAAATAAAGCTGTGGCTGATTCCAGGATTGTTTCACCAATCGATGGGGTGATCCGTTCCTTGACCTTACGCGATGGCGCTGTGGCTGAGCCTTTTGAGCCAGTGATTATCGTGGCGGACCTCTCGAATCTCGAAGTCAGCGGCGATGTAGGTGGCGATTCGATGGCTGAGCTGGCGGAAGGGATGGAAGTATCGATCACGCCGGTTGTCTTGGAAGGGAATGCCCTCTCCGGAAAAATTTACTCTTTGCCATATCCTTACGGCAGCGGATCGAAGGATGCCCTGGACCAATCCTTACGAATTGTGGTTGATCAGGACCTCGTCGCTGACGGATATGAAGTCGGTGATCTGGTCGAAGTGGTCGTCATGCTCGAAAAGAGTGGCGATGTGCTCTGGTTGCCTCCCCAGGCGATCCGGACCTTTGAAGGCAGGAAATTTGTCGTAGTTAAAGATGGCGATGCCCAGCGTCGTGTTGATGTTCGCACCGGGCTGCAGAGTGAAGACCGCATTGAAATCCTCGAGGGTGTGGAAGAAGGCCAGGTTATTCTGGCCCCCTAGGCCCCTTCTTGTCGGATTCAGGTGGCTGACTTTAGAAAAATAAATCCCCAGGCGCAGCGCCCGGTGGCCAGGCAATTGGTTCCCGGTCGCCGTGCCTGGGCAATTTTTAAGTTGACTGTAAAACGCCTGGTTGCCCAACCCTCCTTATCGCTCCTGGCGATATTCGGGATCAGCACAGCCATTGCATTGGCAATGAGCATCCCTATCTATGCAGATGCCGTTTACCAGGGTGTCCTGGAGGAGGAAGTCCTTTCTGACTTTTCGGGGATTGGGGAGATGCCTCCCCGCCCCACCTTTGCTTTTTTGTTCTACAACTCGAACTCGCCGAAGCAATGGGTTCCCTGGAAGCGCCTGGATTTGCTGGACCAATATTTATCCTTCCAGGTGGAGTACGACCTTGGTTTGCCAAAAAAAAGCCTGGTTCGTTTCGTAAAATCTCATGTATTTCCTTTCTATATCACCGACGATGAAATCTACGATAAACGCAAGCTGCCATTGACCTGGAACAGCTTTGCCTTTGCCAGCGATCTCTATGACCACATCGTTATACTTGAAGGTACTTTACCTGAGCCAGCCGGGAGCCTTCCGCAGGATCCGGTGGAAGTACTGGTTCATGAGGAGATCGCGACACGCATGGGGCTCCAGGTCGGCGATGTTTTTGTCTCAATTGACCGGAATGATGCGAACCTTGATGCCGATTCTGTTCACTTCCCGGTGCGGATAGCCGGGGTGTGGACTCCAAAAAATCTTAAGGATCCCTACTGGTTTTTTCCGGCGTATGAATATAAAAATGTGTGGATGGTGCATCCGGACACTTTTCGACAGAGGTTATCAAATTATCGCCGAGGTGGGGTCTACACTGGTTATTGGTATTTAGAGATGGACGGTACCCAGGTTCACTCAGGCGACGTTTCTAACCTTCTGCAGCGTATTGAGCAGGTTCAACAAAAGGCTAAGGCCTACCATCCTCGCACCCGCTTGCATTTTTCGCCGGTACCCCAATTGATCTCTTACCAGGAAGCAGTGGGGGAGTTGACTTATTTTTTACTGGTTTTCAGCATTCCGATCCTGGGGATGCTGGGGATTTTTATCAGCCTGGTGTCTGGAATGCTGGTGGGTCAGGAAAAAGGGGAAATCGCGATCCTGCGCAGCCGGGGTGCCACTGTCTGGCAAGTCGCCGGGATGGCTGTGGTTGAGGGAATATTCCTGGGATTGGCAGGTTTTATTTTCGGAATTCCCCTGGCTTTGGTGAGTGCTCGATCCTTCGGAGGAGTCCGGAGCTTTCTGGACATTTCATTTCAATCCGATCTGCGCACCACTATCCCAACCTTTGCATACACGTTAGGATTGGCGATATTCGTCCTGGCTGTGCTTGCCCTGGTCATTCCGGCATTCCAGGCAGCCCGGCATACCATCATTTCCCATAAGCAGGAGCGCTCCCGGCAGCTCCGCAAACCGTGGTGGCAGAGGATGGGGTTGGATTGGATCCTGTGCCTCCCGGTCGCGTATGGGATTTATCTCCTCAAAGCTCCGAATGCGCCTGGTTCTTTGCTTGACCGGGCTATGCCCCAGGATCCATTAGAGAACCCCCTGCTGTTTTTAGTGCCGACCCTGGGGATCATGGCGTTGACCTTACTATCACTGAGGTTTTTGCCCATGGTCCTGGCAGGTTGGGCATGGTTTCTCACCCGGACGCGCAGTGTGAGCGCCCTACTGGCCACCCGTCACCTGGCGCGTTCCACCCAGAATTACCATGCGCCGCTTTTATTGTTGGTTCTTACCATCAGCCTGGCTACTTTTACGGCATCCCTGGCGCAGACCCTCGACCGTCATTTATATGATAGGACTAATTATCAAACCGGAGCTCAAACTGTCCTGTTGAAACCGATGAAATCCGCCTCTTCGTCGGCTTCACCCTTCCAGGGCGGCCAAGCAGAACAGTCTCCGGATCATTACTTGCCGGTTGATGAATACTTGAAGGTTCCTGGTGTAAGTGCAGCGGCGCGATTTGCGAAAATCGCCAGTAAAGTTTCTCTTGATGGGAAAAATATCCAGGGGAAATTAATCGGCCTGGATCGCACCCAATTTCCTGGAACGGCTTTCTGGCGAGGCGATTTTGCACCGGTATCTCTTGGCAGCCTGTTAAACCTACTCGCCCTATCATCCGATGGGGTGCTGGTCGAGCGTGCTTTCCTGGAAGAAAACCTCTTGAGGGTAGGAGATCCTTTACGGGTGGTGGTGAATCCATTGGGAGATTCTGTCGGGTTGGATTTCAGGATCGTGGGGGTTTTTGATCTTTTTCCCACCTGGTATCCCCAGGAAGGTCCTCTGCTGGTTGCCGACCTAGACTACATTTTTGAGATGGTCGGTGGGGAATTCGCGTATGATGTCTGGCTTCAACTCCGGCAGGGACAAAGCCTTGAAGCCAGCCTGCCGGCCTTGGAAGAGGTGTACCGCAACCGGGTAAGTTGGCTCTCTGCTCCGATAATGATCGAGAGGGAACAGACCAGACCAGAACGGCAGGGCCTATTTGGCCTGCTTACATTCGGATTGATCACGCTGGCGCTGCTCTCGATTATCGGTTTTTTGTTGTATGCCTTTTTTTCTTTTCGCAGCCGTTTTATTGAATTGGGAATGCTGCGAGCTCTGGGGCTTTCATCGCCGCAAATGTTCTTGTTTTTAGCGGCTGAGCTTGCTTTTTTACTGTTCGTCGGGATTTTTCTGGGTACAGTTCTTGGGATTGGCGCCAGCCAGTTGTTTATACCTGCCTTGCAGGCAAGTGCGGAAATTGTGGACCAGATTCCGCCCATGGTTGTCCAGATTGACTGGAACGCATTACTCCGCATGTACCTGCTTTTCGGGCTTTTGTTCCTGGCAGCACTCACCGGCCTGGGGATTTTTTTGATGCATATGAAAATTTTTCAGGCCATTAAATTGGGAGAATCTGTATAATGGATCAGGAGGATCTTATGACTACAATTGAACCTTTGCGAGTAGCGATTATTGGGACCGCGAAACGCTCCGATTACCTGTATGGACCGCTCTTGCGAGCCCTCCCAGACCAGGCGATCCTGGTTTCGGTTTGGGGCCGCAGCCTGGAATCGGCGCGCCAGTTGGGGCAGAGCCTGGGTGTGCCTTTTTACACCGACCTGGAACGCCTGGTCAGGGAGACCGCACCGCAGGTCGGGATTGTCTCCGTAGCCTACAACGCTAATGGGGAAGTAGGCTTGATGGCCGTGGAGGCCGGGCTGCACGTGTTATTAGAAACCCCCATCGCCCACAAGTTATCTGAAGCAGATCGCATCATCTCAGCAGCCCAGCAAAGAGGCCTTAGAATTGAAGTTGCTGAGCAGTTCCACCGCCGGCCTCTTGAGCAAATCAAGCTGAAGCTGCTTGCCAGTGGATTGTTTGGGAAGGTATATGCCTCCTTCAGCGACTTCGCAGGACATGGTTATCATGGGATCAGCGTGATGCGCAGCTACCTGGGCTTTGATGCCCGTCCTGTCCAGGTAACCGGTAGTGTCCACCAGTTTGACCTGGCACCGCATTGGTCCAGACTGGGAGATGTCCGGGAGGCGCGCCGTGAGATACAAGAACACGGCCAGGTGGAGTTCGCTGACGGCCGTATCGGTATATTTCACTGGACTGATGTCGGGTATGATTCTGCTCTGCGCTGGTGGCGCAGCAGCCGCTTCCTGGCTGAGAAGGGGATGGGCATTACTGTTGGCGTCGGCCTGGAAGTCAAAGAATGGTTGTCGTTACTTACTGCAGATGGGGAAGCCCCTCAATTCATCCACCTGGAAAGGCGCTGGGAGCGGGTCGACGGGGGAGCCCTGATTGCCATAGTGGCGCACACAGGCAATGCCAGCCAACCAACCATCACCTGGGATAACCCCTTTCGGCCGGTGGTTCAAGGACATGGTACGCAGTGGCACGATGATGAGATTGGGGTTGCTGGCTGCCTGATAAGCCTGGTCGAAGCGGTTCGAAGGGATATGGAACCCACTTACGGCGCCTGGCAGGCGCGCCTTGACCAGGAGCTGATCCTGGCAATACGCATGTCTGCAGTACAAGGCGGAAGCCCGGTGAGGTTGCCTCTCGATCCTGCACAACAGGAAATTTAATGGTGTCGAATCTAAAATGGATGTTAAAATGGGCTAATCTTGTTCATCTCAGGATGTTTAATTCATGAAAAACCCGAAGCAGAAAAAACAACGGCCAGAGGTTATTTTCCAACCCAAGGCATACCGGAGCATGCAGCGCGGTATCGAAAAGATGGTGAACACCATTAAACCAACCCTGGGGCCTTTTCCAAGGCTGGTAGCCATTCAAAAAATCGATACCAATCAAAAGCCCGAGTTACTCGACAGCGGTGGTACGATTGCCCGCCGCATCATCCAGATTCGAAATCGTGATGAGGATATGGGGGCAATGCTGGTGCGGCATGTGCTTTGGGAGTTGTACGAGAAGGTGGGTGATGGGACGGCGACGACCGCTGTCATGTTCCAATCGATCTTCGACCAGGGCGTTCGTTATGTCACCGCGGGTGGCAACCCGATGCGGCTGCGCGTGTATCTGGAAGAGGCCGCCCGGATTGTTTTGGACGAATTACAAGGCATGAAACACACTCTCGAGGGGAAAGAAGCCCTGGGAAAATTAGCCTATTCGATTTGCCATGACCATGCACTGGCAAGAATGCTGGGCGAGGTTTTTGATATTCTCGGGGAGTACGGACGATTGGAAATCCGCTCGGGACGCAGCCGGGACCTCGAAAGGGAGTACATTGAGGGCATGTACTGGGATGGCGGCCTGGTTTCGCGCTCGTTGATGAATGATCTGGAGAATGTGCGCGCCTGGCAAGAAGATACCACGATGGTTATCAGCGATCTCAGGATCGAGGAACCCCAGGAATGCATCCCATTACTCGAGTTTGCGATCCAGAACCAATTGAAGGCGATGTTCTTAATGTGCGCGGAAATTACCGACCGGGCGCTGTCGATTTTTCTCACCAATAAAGAGAAGGTCGAGATCATTGTGGTCAAAGCCCCCTTTGTTAACATCATTGACCGCCTGGGAGCGCTGGAGGATATGGCTGTCCTGACGGGTGGTGTTCCGCTATATTCACAGGCTGGCGAGCGCCTGAGCAGTATTCGCCCACAAAACATTGGCAGGGCGCGCAGGATCTGGGCGAACTTGCGCAACCTTGTGATTGTGGGAGGCAAGGGCGATTCCAAGGCGCTGCGCCAGCACATTGCCACCCTGCGTGCTGCCTACGCCCAGGCTAAAGATGCCAGCGACCGCAAAAGGCTCCTGGAACGGATTGGAAAAATCATGGGTGGGTCAGCAACACTTTGGGTGGGCGGTACGACACCGGTTGCAGTGGAGGCGCGTAAAGAGCTGGCAGAACATACTGCTGAAGCCATGCGGGGCGCCTTGCGAGATGGCGTGGTTGCCGGAGGTGGAATAGCCCTCCTGGCTTGCCGCCCGTTTTTACAGCAGCGCGCTCGTCAGGCAGCTGATCTAGACCAGCGCGGCGGCATATTCCATCCTGGCAAAAGCCCTGGGAGAACCTGCCCGGGTGATCCTGGAGAATGCCGGATTGGATAGTCATGAGATTCTTGCGCAGCTTCGGCAGGCTGGTCCAGGATATGGCTTTGATATTGACCAGGTTGAGATCGTTGACATGGTAGAAGCAGGTATCTGCGATTCGGCTGCCGTGGTGCGCGAGGCTGTTTTCAGCGCCGTTCATGGGGCAGCCCTGGCTTTGACGACCGATGTATTGGTGCACCGAAAGTTGATCCATGAGAGCATTTCGACCACAGGATAGACAATGACTGAAACCTTTGAACCCCCAACGGACGATTTCCTTTACGGATTAGCTTCCTTTCGAAAAACTCAGCGAGAGGATGCGCCCCTGCTTTTCGGTGCCCGGGCATCTGGCCTGTACCATTCCATCGATGGGCAATCCTGGTTTGCGGCCGCGCAGTCGCTTATCGACCAGGCTTTCAGTGCGACGGCTTTGGCAGTCGCTCCAGGTCGCAGCGCCGATGAGAGCATTTTCGTTGGGTTGTCGGGCGGTATCTTGTACACACGTGATGCAGGTCAGACCTGGTATTCGGGAAAAGTACCATCGCCTCCCCCGGTGATTGCCTGCCTGGCCGTCTCCCCCAACTACATGCAGGATGGCATCGTCCTGGCCGGCAGCATGGAAGATGGGGTTTTGAGGTCAGCGGATCGCGGCCAGAGCTGGTCAGCCTGGAATTTTGGCTTGCTTGATCTGGGTGTGATGTGCCTGGCCATTTCCCCAGATTTTGCTGATGACGAAACGGTTTTTGCAGGAACGGAAAGCAGCTTGTTTCGCAGCATGAATGGAGGCCGGGCCTGGCGAGAGGTGGAGATGCCGTCTGGGTACGATCCGGTGATGAGCCTGGCGTGTTCGCCGGATTTCAGCCAGCAGCCTGGCCGGGGAGGGGTTTTGTTTGCTGGGACGGAATCCCAGGGGCTTTACCGCTCCCTGGATCGTGGAAAAAACTGGCAGAAGGTTGGTGAGGGTCTGCTCGAGGGTATCATTCAAAACCTTTACCTTGCTCAGTCTGCCTCAGGCAGCCTCGACTGCCTGGCAGTGGCGGACGGCAAGACTTACCTGTCCAGAGACCAGGGAGATACCTGGTGCCCGGTTTGGGAAGACCATACCCTTTTACAGCCAGCGGTGGCTGCCCTGGCAAAAGATGGGCTGCAGCCGGGAACCCCGGCCTGGATTGGTTTTGCAAACGGCGAGGTGGCGCGGGTCGTTCTCCCTTGATCTAAAATCCTGATCGATCTTCAGGTCAGCGGAAGCCAGTCGCCGTGGGCGTCGATCAAGTCATCGACCAGGGACCAGATTTGCTCCAGGTCTAGTTCTGCTGCCGTGTGCGGATCAAGCATGGCCGCATGGTAGATGTGTTCACGCTTGCCAGTCAGAGCTGCTTCAACGGTTAGCGACTGCACATTGACGTTGGTCTGGATAAGAGCCGCCAGCTGTGGCGGTAAGGAGCCAATGCGGGTGGGTTGGATTCCGTTCTTGTCGACCAGGCATGGAACTTCGACTGTGCAGCCGATAGGAAGATTATCGATCAAGCCACGGTTGGCAACATTGCCGTAGACCACACGCGGCTGCCCGGTCTCCAGGCTGTGGATGATCAGCGAGCCGTATTCGTGGCTGCGTGTCGGCTGCCTGAAACTTTCTAATTGGTCTACGACCTGGTCCGCGAATCCGGAATCCAAACCCATGGAGAGCACAGCCTGGCGCACGGTTTCGGGTGTGAAGGTTCCCGGATTTTCCAACTCTATTTTCATTAATTCCCAACCGGCGATCTGATATTCGCAGCGGCGGATGTATTCGTCGAGGGGAACGTTGAATTTTTCAATCAGGTCTGGGCGATCTCTCTTGATGAAATAGGGGGTGTATTCGGAGAAATGTTCGCTGGAACTCAGTGACGAAATATCCTAATCGTTTCAACATTTCGTATCGTACCTGGTTCCATTCGGGAACCCGCCCTTCCTTAACTACCTGGTGCAGTCGGGGGTACAGGTCCTCGATGTTTCCATCTTGCCCTTTCTTTTCAAAGCGCAAGTAAAAGGCCATGTGGTTGATGCCTGCGCAAAGGTAATTCACTTCCTCAATAGGAACGCCGATATCATCGGCAAGCTGTTCGGCGGTGCCCTGGACACTGTGGCAAAGCCCCACATTCTTGATTGGGGTCGCCCTGTTCATGGCCCAACACAGCATGGCCATCGGATTCACATAGTTTAAGAAAGTCACGTCAGGGCAGACTTCCTGCATATCCTGGCACATCTCCAGCAGCACAGGAATTGTGCGCAGAGCGCGGCATGATTCCCCCGATCCCCAGGGTATCAGCGATGGTCTGGCGCAGCCCGTATTTTTTGGGGATTTCGAAATCGATCACCGTGCCTGGTTTGTAGCCACCAATCTGGAACATGCTGATGGCATATTGGGAGTCCTCTAGCGCACGCCTGCGGTCGGTGGTGGCTATGATCTTCGGGTGGACACCCAGCGCGTTGGACAGGTGGTTGGCAAGGATTTCCGTCGTTCGCAGGCGTTCCTCATCGATATCATGCAGGGCGATGGTGGATTCGGACAGCTCTGGAAAGGATAGAATGTCGCCCAGCAGGTTTTTAGCAAAGACCGTGCTCCCTGCGCCGATCATGGTAATTTTTGGCATCGTAGGTTTCCCTTTCAAAAAAGAAGAAGATGAGGCCCGGGATTGTATTTTCTCATGCAGTACGATTTCCGTCCTCGGCGATATTATAAACCACTCTCACCACACCCTCCTTTGGTGGTATTCAAAAACCTATCAAAACTGTATGTGCCCGGACACCTTTGTTAAGGTTTTGTAAGTTGAATTCCGATAAAATATTTTCTAGGGGAAACGATTCTAATAATTATCCATACCAGTTGGAGGAAATTAATGGACCCCATCGTATTATTGGTGACCATCGCCATAAGTTATCTCATCGGATCGATCTCTTTTGGCAGATTGATTATGCGTTTTGTAAAGCCGAAGGAGGTTCTTGATGAGGTTGAATTGAAATTTGATGGCATGGAAGAAGGTATTAAGCTGTCATCAGTGGGTGGAAATACTGTGTCCATGAAGTTGGGGGCGCGTGGTGGCTGTGCAGTAGGACTGCTCGATATCTTGAAAGCCTTCATCCCCACATTAATCATCAGACTGCTCTATCCGGACCAACCGTACTTTTTGTTTGCAGCTTTGGCAGCCTTCATCGGGCATAACTGGCCAATCTACTACCGTTTTAAAGGCGGGCGTGGTATTTCGCCTTTTTATGGAGGCTTGTTCGCGATCGATCCACTTGGAGCAGTTGTGGTAGCAGTCACGTCGCTGATCCTCGGCACATTCATCATGAAAGATATGCTCGTGGCTTACACGGGTGGTGTTGTTCTGGTCATTTTCTGGTTCCTGGGTACTAAATTTAACGACCCTATGTTCGTGTATTATTTAGGATACGCAATTTTGATCAATATTCTGTTCATAGTTGCCATGCTTCCAGAGATTCGCCAAATCATTGCACTGAGGAAAAAATATGGGAAAGGCGATGTTGGCACCAGTATGGAAGCTTTTCCAATGGGACAGCAAATGTTGAAGCTCATGAAAAAATTAGGCTTAGAAAAAAAAGCAAAACAACCTTCCCAATCAGCACCGGACAAGGTCAGCAAGGAGTAACCGATGGAAATCCTTAAGGGTAAAGTGGCAGTGATCACAGGGGGATCGCGCGGCCTGGGCTATTCAATCGCTCAAGCATACGCGCAGGAGGGTGCCCAGGTCGTGATTGGCTCACGTTCGGCAGCTTCGGTCGAAAAGGCGGTTTCTGAAATCCGGGCTGCCAGTGGTGAAGCCAGTGGGATTGCCTGTGACATGGGCGACCGCGAGCAGGTCGAAGCCCTGGCGGACCACGCCATCGAGAAGTATGGCCACCTGGATATCTGGATGAACAATGCAGGCTTGAGCTGTCCGATTGGTCCGACCGTGCATATTCCTCCGCAAACCATCGACGCCCTTACGCAAACCAATGTCATTGGTGTATACAATGGCTCCCTGGTGGCCATGCACCAGTTTTTGAAACAGGGCAAGGGAAAACTGATCAATGTGCTTGGGCGCGGCTATAAGTCAGCGACGCCCATGTTCAATCCCTACGGCGCCAGCAAAGCCTGGGTTCATTACTTTACCCTCAGCCTGGCGAAAGAATACCGCAGCAGTGGAATCGGCGTGTTTTTGTTCCACCCGGGGCTGGTTAAGTCGGACATGATGGGGCATTTGACCTTTGTGGAAGGTTACGTTGACCAGAATATGAAGGTGTTTGAGGTCATTGCCCGGATGTTTGCCCTGGAACCCGAAGTCTCTGCAACCAAAGCTGTATGGCTGGCATCGCCGGCAACCGATGGAAAAACAGGCTTGTTTGTTAACCTTTTAAATATGAAAATTATGTTATCAGGCGCTGCCAGGGAAGGTATGCGCGCCTTGCTGCGCCGTCCTGTGACACCTCTGAACATTCAGATCACCACAGTGCCGTCTGCTTTACAAATTGCTGAAAAGGAAATAAAGACAAATGACGTCTCACAAACCAAACCAGGACTCCTCCAGGCAGAAGATGATCCTGCACCTGGATAACCACCCGCTGCCTGACTCAGCCGGAAATAAGGCCAGGAATTTATGGCTGCTCAGGAGTAAAAAATTTCCTATCCCAGAGACGTATGTCTGCACATGGGATGCGTATTTGGCGTTCCGCAATGGTGACCGCGCGATGCTGCAAACGTTAGCTGCGGAGCTTGCTGCCATCATCCAAACGGGGAAGCTGTACGCCGTCCGTTCCTCTGCGAACATCGAAGACAGCCTGGAACACTCCTTTGCCGGGCAATTCAGCACCATTCTGGACGTTGCCGGAGCCGATAACGTGCTCAAGGCGATCCAGGATGTGTGGGCTGACGCTCAAAACGTCGCAGTCGGGGCGTACATCCAGAAAAAAGCAAATGGTCATAACGGGTTGAAGATGGCAGTCATCATCCAGGAGATGGTGACTCCTGTGCTTTCAGGAGTGGCGTTCAGTAAAAATCCGATCACGACCCTGGACGAGGTGATCGTTGAAGCTGTAAAAGGTCATGGAACCTCGTTAGTTCAAGAGGGAAAGACACCGCTGCGGTGGGTTTATAAATGGGGGAAGTGGGTATCGGTTGCGGAGGATGACTCGGTGTCGATTGAGGTTATTCAAAAAGTTGTCGATGGGACCCAAAAAATAGCCAAAACATTTGATAAGGAAGTTGACCTGGAGTGGGTATTCGATGGCGAGAAGCTGTATTGGGTGCAGCTGCGTGACATTACGTCGATCAAGGGCACGGTTTTTTATTCAAACCGCATGGCGAAAGAAATGACCCCCGGGCTGGTTCAGCCCCTGGTCTGGTCTGTGACAACGCCTAATCCCAGCAAGGTTTGGGTAGGTTTATTATCCGAGGTAATCGGTAAAAACGATCTTGATGCATCAAAACTAACCCGGGCGTTTCATTACCGGGCTTACCACAACATGGCAGAATTCGGGAAGGTTTTTGAGAGCCTGGGGCTGCCTCCAGAATCCCTGGAAATGATGCTGGGCATCATCCCGCCAGGCGCTGGGAAACCACCGATGAAGCCTAGTATGCGCATGATGGCGAAGTTCCCTAACCTGGTGCGCTTCCTTTACGATAAGTGGACCTTCGAGCGGAAGCTCGAAGCGAGCTATCCCAGGCTGTATGCAGAGGTCCACAGGTATCCAAAATGGCCGGATCCTGAAAAGAACACCGACCAGGGATTAATCAAGACGATCGATGAGATCCAGTTGAAAAACCAGGAGCTGACCTATTTAACGATCGTCACCATTCTTTTACTGCAGATATATAACGCTTTTTTAAATCGCCAACTCAAGAAAATTGAAGTCGACCCCCAAAAATTTAACTTGATGGAAGGTGTAGATGAGCTTGGAGAATACGATCCATCGGTCCATCTGGATAGGCTCAATCGCTTGTACCAGGCATTACCCCCGGAAACCCAGGCAGTTATTCAGGCGGGTGATTATCCTTCATTCGAGCAATTATCCGGAATCGATCAGTTTCACCAAGAGTTTATAGAATTTATGGTTGAATTTGGGCATTTAAGTGATTCCACAGGGCATTTTGGCAGCCCCCCCTGGCGCGAAACCCCAGGCTTGATTTTGGAGCTGATCGCAAACTACCAGAAGCCCAAGGAAGATGGCAGTGGTCGCCTGACCTATCAGGCTCTGCCGCGAAAATCTGCTATGTTAAAAACCTTCTACGCACGGGCACGCAAATTCCGCCTGTATCGTGATAAGGTCAGCACCCTCTTTTCTTATTCCTTGATGTTGTTCCGTGCTCATTACCTGGCCATTGGCAGCCACTGGGTTGCACAAGGTTTACTGGAGGAGCCTGAGGACATTTTATTACTTTACGATGACGAAGTCCGTGGCAAAATTTCAGGGATGTTGGATGGTAAAAATTTTTCTCTCCTGGTCGAGCAGCGCAAACAGGAGATGGAAACGGCTAAGGACGCCGTTCTGCCGTCCGTGATTTTTGGGGAAGAAGTGCCCTTAATGTATGCCACAGCTGCCGATAAATTGACAGGCACGCCCACTTCGAAGGGGTATTACACAGGTCCGGTCAGAGTGGTGCGCAGTCTTGAGGAATTTCATAAACCAAAGCCTGGTGATGTCCTGGTCATCCCTTATTCGGATGTCAGCTGGACACCTTTGTTCGCCCAGGTAGGGGCGGTGATTGCTGAATCTGGCGGGATGCTTTCTCACAGCTCGATCATAGCCAGGGAGTATAATATCCCGGCAGTGGTTTCAGTCGCCAACGCCCTGGCGCTGGCTGACGACACGCAGGTCACTGTGGATGGCTATAAAGGTGAGGTATTAATTCACGATAGCCTGCCAGTCAGTCATTCAGAAATCGAGCAAAAAGTCGCTGATGGCGTTCGATAAATATCAAAAGATAGGGGTTGCTCCAGCGCGTGCATCAGGGCAGCCCCGTTCATGAGGAGGTTTTATGGCTGTTCTGGTGGCCAAGGAACTGCGTAAACAGTACATTATGGGGAAGACCCAGGTCCAGGCGCTGGATGGTGTGGATTTTCTGGTAGAAGAGGGTGAGTTTGTGGCGATTATGGGTCCTTCGGGAAGCGGCAAATCCACACTCCTGCACCTGGTGGGCGGCCTGGATAAACCTTCGGAAGGCGAGATCACCCTGGCTGGCAAGGCGCTTTCCCTGCTGAAAGATAAGCAGATCACGCTTTTGCGCAGACGGAATGTGGGCTTCGTGTTTCAGTTTTTCAACCTGCTGCCGACGCTGACCGCAGAGGAAAACATCATTCTGCCGATCTTGATCGATGGGAAGAGCCCCAAAAAGTTCCAGCAGCGCCTGGAACATATTCTGGATTTGATCGGTTTGAAGGATCGCCGCCGGCACAAACCCGAGCAGTTATCCGGAGGTGAGCAGCAGCGCGTGGCACTGGCGCGCGCTTTGATTACCGAGCCTACGATCCTACTGGCAGACGAGCCTACCGGAAACCTGGATACTAAAACAGGCACGTTGATTATGGATCTCCTGCGCCGGTCGTGTAATGAGTTGGGACAGACGATCATCGTCGTAACGCACGACCCGCGCGCGGCCTCTTTTGCTGACCGCGTGGTCTTCCTGAGGGATGGGAGTATTGTTGAAGATATGCGGTTCGAGACGGACATACCTGCTCCGAATCGGCTGCGCCTGATCATTGAGGAAATGGAAAAGCTTGAAGCGTAGAGGTGAGTTTTGTTAACCAGGCTTCTTACTTTACGTTCGTTTAAAGCCAGGCCGTTCCGGATCATCCTCAGCACGTTTGGCATCGTCCTGGGAGTGGCCGCCATCCTGGCGATCGGGATTACCAACCAGACTGCATTAAACGCTGTCACCAACCTTTTCCAGGAAACCTCTGGAAAAGCTAACCTGATCGTCACCAGTAATGCTTCGGATGGCAAAGGCTTCAGCGATAATATCGTCTTGCGCTTGAGGTCCTTCCCGGGTATTGAGTACGCTATTCCCAGCGTCCAGGTTCAAACGGTGCTGGCAGATGAAAATACCTCCCCCGAGCTCGGGTTGAGCTTTTTCGGCACTGACACCGCCGGTCTTTCCCTCTATGGGGTGGACCCCGCTCTGGACCCGCAAGCGCGTGAGTACACCCTGGTCGAAGGGAAGTTCCTCTCGGAGGATTTAAACGCTGATGAGGTCGTCATTGTCGAAGACTTTGCCAGGGAAAATGAGCTGCAAGTCGGCAAGTTCATGGAGATTGTGGCGGGCACCGGAATTGAAAAATTACGTGTCGTTGGATTGATCTCCAAGGAAGGCGCTGGCCAGCTTAATAACGGCTCTTTTGGGATACTGCCTGTAGAGACAGCCCAACGTCTTTTCTACCGGGATGGCGAGCTAGACCAGATCGACCTCGTCGTTGAAAAGGACCAAACGGGCGGCCAGGAATTGGAAGCGCTTCGTAAAGACGTTCAGGCATACTTGGGGCCCAAGTTTTCTGTGGTCTATCCAGCATCGCAAGGCCGGCGCATGACCGATATGCTCAGCAACTACCAGATTGGCTTGAATTTCTTGAGCGGGATGGCGTTGTTTGTTGGGGCGTTCCTGATCTTCAACTCCTTTCAGATGACAGTTGTCGAGCGAACCCGCGAATTTGGTATGCTGCGCACGGTAGGGATGACGCGTGTTCAGATTACCAAGCAGGTCCTTTTGGAGGCCAGCTTGTTGGGCGTGATCGGGTCGCTGCTGGGTTTGGGGCTGGGAATCTTGCTCTCGCGCGGGCTGACCCGGGTGATGGAGGTGCTGCTGGCTCAAGATTTAACCCAGGTGGCGGTGCCGCAGAACGTGATCGTCACCGGCGTGGTGGTTGGAATTGTGGTGGCAATCGTCTCTTCGGTGATCCCGGCTGTCCAGGCGGGGCGCATCTCCCCGCTGGAAGCGCTGCGGGCGCGATCCCAGGTTAAAGAAGGCTGCCTGGTCCGTTTCGGTTGGATCCCAGGGCTCGTGATCTTTTTAGGCGCGACTCTGGTATTGGTCATTAACCCATTCCCGTACGATGTCCAGTTCACGGTGGGCAGCATGGCCGTGATGCTCCTGTTCCTGGGCGGGACGCTGCTGATCCCGGTCAGCGTTGGTATCTGGTACTGGCTGTTAAAACCATTGATCGGTCTTTTCTTTGGCCGCAGCGGTCAATTGGGCAGCTCTAACGTGCAGCGTTCCAGGCAGCGTACAACCTTGACAGTGGCCGCGCTGATGATTGGAATTTCCATGATCATCGTGGTCTGGGCAATGACGCTGTCTTTCAAAGGCGACCTGGATGAATGGTTGGAAGGCTACATCGCCGGTGATCTGTATGTCACCTCCTCCCTGGATATGGGAACTGACGTCTGGCGACGCCTGGAGTCCGTGGACGGTGTTGCGGCCGCAGCCCCGTCCCGCTATTTTGAGATCGAATGGCTTCCTCCTGGTAAGAGCGCAGAAAAGATCATGTTCCGCGGGGTTGACCCGGCTTCTTACAGCAAAATCACTAACTTCATCTTCAGTGAAGCCCTCCCGGATGAGGCAGGTGCCATGCAGGCCCTGGCGAATGGTGAGGTGGTCTTTATCTCCAGCGTCATTGCTGAAAAATATGGGCTGGAAGCTGGTGACACGATTACCCTGGTTACTCACCTGGGTAAAAAACCGTTCTACGTCGCAGCGGTCGTAGTGGATTTTTACAACCAGGGCCTGGTGATCAATGGCAGTTGGAGCGATATGTGGCGCTATTTCCGGCAGCGCGACGCCAATGCCTTCATGGTCAAGGTTGCGGATGGGTATTCTGCGGATGAAGTCTCCGAACGTATCGATGACCTGTATGGGAAACGCGACCGCCTGGTGTTGATTTCCAACCAACAACTGCTGGGGCAGGCGACTGACCTGCTCTCGCAGGCGTTTCGCATGTTCGATATCCTGGCGATCATTTCGATGGTGGTTGGATTCCTGGGGATTGCCAACACCCTGACCATGAATGTAATGGAGAGGACTCAGGAAATCGGGATGCTGCGGGCGGTGGGGATGACGCGCGGACAGGTTGTGAGTATGATCATGGCGGAGGCAGCCTTGATGGGCATGATCGGCGGCATCCTGGGGGTGATTTTTGGGATTATCCTGTCCCGCATCCTGATGCAGGCCATGACGGCCATGTCTGGCTACAGCCTGACCTACATCTTGCCGCCGGAGAGGGTAGCTTTTGCCCTGCTGATTGCCCTGTTCGTATCCCAGGTGGCTGCTTTCCTGCCTTCCCTGCGGGCTTCTAAAATCCGCGTGCTGGAAGCCATTCATTATGAGTGATTGCTAATCGCTATTTGCTTGATGAAATCGCACTGCTGATTAAAATATTGTCGAAAGGATGGGTCTGATGAAAAAGTTTGTATTCTCTATTTTGTTATTTCTAACAGCACTGGTATTAATTGCGGGTTGTTCCATGATGCAGGGAGGTATGCCTGGAGTATCAGGGGAAACCGCTCCTACGGAAGAAGTTGTGTCAGAGGTTGTCGAACCGGCGGACACCGAAGTATCCGTAGAAGGCAGGCTGGTTCCCCCGGCTACGATTCTACTGTCATTTGCCAGCGCTGGGCAGATCGAACAAATCTTTTTTAATGAAGGTGACCTGGTCAAGAAAGGCGAAGTCATCGCTCGCCTCGTCGGCACGGAACAGTTGGAATCGGTAATTGCCTCCGCAGAATTTGAACTGCTTTCTGCCCAGCAGGCTCGAAAGGCGCTTGATGACGACCTGGACCTGTCCGTGATCCAGGTCTTGCAACAGTTAAACACAGCCCGTCAGGCAGCTTATGACACGGAACGTAAATTGAAAATCCTGGGCGGTACTGCTGAAAAGATCGACATTGATGTTGCCAGGTCCCAGGTTGTCTTTGCGGAGAATGCGTTAGAAAGGGCCAAGGATGATTTTGAGCCCTACGCGAACCTGGCTGAGGACAACCTGATGCGGGCGCGCCTGCAGGTAAAGCTTTCAGAAGCTCAAAAAGCCTACGATGCCGCCGTTCGGAAATATAACAACCTGACCGGAACGGTCAATGATTTCGACAAAAAACAGGCAGAAACGGATTACCAGATTGCCCTGGGGCAGCTAAATATTGCCCAGGAAAAATACGACCTGCTTCAGAATGGCCCGGATCCGGATGACGTTGCCGGCACCGATGCCCGGATTACGGCTGCCGAAGCCCGTCTCAAAGCAGCCCAGGCGGACCTGCGCAAGCTGCTCCTGGTTGCCACCATGGATGGGAAAATCGTTACTTCTGATTTACAAGAGGGCTTATCGGTTTCGCCCGGCCAGGGTTTGATCGAGGTGGTTGATTTCTCGGAGTGGCACGTGGAAACAGAGAACCTGACTGAAATCGAAGTTGTGGATGTCCAGGTCGGTCAAAAAGTGACCGTCGTTCCGGATGCCATCCCAGACCTGGAGCTGAGTGGTGAAGTGATCCAGATCAGCGACGCCTTCGAGGACAAGCGCGGCGAGGTGACCTACACGACCCGCATCAAGCTCAACGAATCGGACCCGCGCCTGCGCTGGGGGATGACCGTTATCGTGGATTTTGGGGAGTAGCGCCCCGGCGCTCCTGGATAAACGCCCAAATTGCCAGGCTGAGCGCCACCAGCATCAATCCAATCACAATCACAAACGTTTTCTGCAGCCCCGCTACCTGTGCTTCTGGCGGGGCTGCAGTGACTCCGGCGTTTAGAATGGCAATATCACTGCCGGCAGCCGCAAACACGAACCGCGACCAGAGCGCTCCCATGACAGCAATCCCCGTGATCTGGCCCAGGGTGCGATTGACTGCCAGCATGCCTGAGGCGATTCCCAGGCGGTTGCGCGGTGCCGCGCCCATGATGGCGCTGTTGTTCGGGGATTGAAAAACGCCCAGGCCGATGCCAACTGGCAGAAAACGCAGGACGTAACCCTGGGCACTGGTCTGGGAATCCAGCGTACTGACCGCAATGAACCCGAAAACCAGGATCGACAGCCCAAGTACTGTGATCCGCCGCGAGCCGAAGCGGTCGGACAGAGAACCAGATATGGGGGCAATCAATCCTGTTGCCAGCGGTACGACTGCCAGGAGCAGCCCGACCTGGCGCGGAGTATAACCCAGTACATTCTGCAGGTAAAACGGCATTAATAATATCGTTCCTGCTGTGCAAATGAAGGTGATGAATCCGGTAGCGAGGCTCGTTGAAAATAGCAGGTTGCTGAAAAGTCGCAGGTCGATCATCGGCTGTTCGATCCTCAGCTCAAGCCAGATAAATAAGCCTAGAAAAATGACGAAGGTCAGCAGTAAGGTGATGACTGCTAGGCTGAGGAAACCGCGGTTTTGGGCTAAGGAAAGTGCCAGCAGCAGGCTGAGCAGGCTGACAAATAGGACGGCTGCCCCCCAGAAGTCGAAGCGCTGTCCACCGGGTGGGGTTGTAGCTGGCACAAAGCGAATGACCAGGGCAATACCCAGGATGCCGATCGGCAGGTTGACGAAGAAGATCCAGCTCCAGGGCAAGATACCGAGGATCAAACCGCCAATGGTGGGCCCGAGGACGATCCCGGTGGAAACGATTGCCCCTGTAATGCCCAGGGCTTTGCCGCGCTCGTTAGCCGGGAAGGCCTCGGTAACGATGGCCATGCCCAGCGCCATGGTCATAGCCGCGCCGATTGCCTGCAGGACCCGGGAACCGATTAACAGGTAAACAGTGGGTGACAGACCACAGAGCAAGGATCCGACCGTAAAAACGACGAAACCGACAGTGTAGATCGGCTTTTTGCCTTTCATGTCTGCCAGGCGTCCGATCCCCAGCATGAGGGTGGTAACCGTCAGCAGGTAAGCCAGCACCACCCACTGGACGGTGGTAAAGTCCGTGCCCAGCTCCTCCACCAGGGTGGGTAGGGCAACATTGACGATGCTGCCGTCGATGGTGGCCAGAAAGATGCCCATGCCCACGGCAGCGAGGATTAACCATTTGCGATTGTTTTGAGTTTCCATGGTAACTGGGTTATTAAACCACACAAATTGATTATGGTTTATGAACTGATCTTTATCGGCATTTTTGGTGACATTTGGGTATGTCCAGGGAGTGCAGAATACGGTAAAAGGGGGGGTGTTTCCGTCGCTTATTGTTATCTGGAGGTAACTATGCAGAATCTTTCCCGTAGAGAATTTTTAAAAGTATTGTTGACCGGGGTCGGTGCGGTCGCCGCCGGCAACCTCGTTGCGGCATGCTCAGGTGCTGAGACGTCTTCGGTTTCATCCAATCCGGAAGTTGCACCTTCCAGTACTCTCCCCTCACAACCAGTTGAGATAACCGCTACATCCGAACCGACCCTGGCAGAGGCTCCGGCAGGTGAACCCCTGCCCTCTCCTACGCCGGTACCCGCTGGTTCTCCCGATATGGTTGTAGCGCGCGGTCCTGAGCCTGAGCAGCTCGTGGTAAGAGCGTTTGAGGCTTTTGGGGGAATGGGCACCTTCATTAAAAGTGGTATGGATGTCATTATTAAACCGAATATTTGTGTGGCATACCATACCTACGAATACGCTGCCACCACCAATCCATGGGTAGTGGGCGCCCTGGTCAAGCTGGCGCTGGAGGCCGGTGCAAAACGGGTGCGGGTAATGGATTATCCTTTCGGCGGCACCCAGGAGCAGGCGTATGCGGTCAGCGGCATCGAAGAACAGGTCAAAGCAAACGGTGGCGAAATGGCGGGTATGCCGGGCTTTAAGTTCGTCGATACCGAGCTCCCAAACGCCAAAGACTTGAAATCCATCGATATTTTCGACGATGTCTTAAGCGCGGATGTCTTGATTGATGTGCCGGTCGCCAAGCACCACGGGCTTGCTGGGCTTTCACTGGGGATGAAGAACCTGATGGGCATCATCGGCAATCGCTCTGCCATCCACCGTGACATCGGCCAGCGCCTGGCCGACCTGGCAACGAAGGTGTATCCCACGGTGACCGTGATCGATGCCGTGCGCATCCTGACCGGTAATGGACCGACGGGAGGCGACCTGAATGACGTTCAAAAGCTGGACACCCTGATCGTCAGCCCGGATATGGTGGCCGCCGATAGCTATGCCACGACCCTCTTCGGCAGGCAACCGCAGGAGATGTCCTATATCGTTGCCGGGACGGAAATGGGATTGGGCAGGAGCGATCTCGCCAGCCTGAGCATTGAGGAGATTGCTGTAGGTGGCTAATAGCCGCAGCCAGGGTAAACCAGCCAGGCATTCTGCACGAGGCTGGATCCTGGCACGCAAGGCAGTCCAGGTCATCAGCCTGGCGCTGTTTGTCCTGCTCTTTATTTACTCGCCGCGCGGCGGCTGGCCTGCGCAGTTGGTCAACCTGCCGATGCGCCTGGATCCGCTGCTGGTGATTTCTCACTTGCTGGCCAGCAAGGTGTTTTTGACCAGTTCGCTGGTTGCGCTGGTACTGCTCGGGTTGGCACTCGTCTTCGGAAGGGCCTGGTGTGGCTGGCTGTGCCCGTTAGGCACCATTCTTGACCTGTTCGACCTGAAAAAGTGGCGAGGCAAACGTAACCCACCCCCTGAAGCCTGGCGGGGGGTCAAGAATTTCATTTTACTCGTCGTCCTGGTCGCAGCAATATTGGGCAATCTCACCTTGCTTGTGCTGGACCCGCTGACAATCCTTTATCGCACGCTGACGACCGCAATCTTTCCTGCCCTGGACGTGGGCCTCACCGCCCTCGAAGGCGTTCTTTACCGCCTGCCTTTTCTGGCGGAAGCAGTCTCGACATTCGATACTATGGTACGCCCGGTGATCCTGCCCCCCCAGCCATCGGTCTACGGCGCTGGGCTCCTGGTGGCTGCCATATTTATTGGCAGCATCTTGCTCAACATCTTCGCCCAGCGCTTCTGGTGCCGTTACCTGTGCCCGTTGGGTGGGTTGCTGGGTTTGATCAGCAAAGTCGCCTTGTTCAGGCGCCAGGCTGGCGAGGACTGCAAGGGCTGTGCGCTTTGTGAAAAGGTCTGCCCGACCGGCACGATCGATCCGCAGCAGGATTTTGCCAGCGATCCGGCGGAGTGCACACTGTGCCTGGAGTGCCTGGATACCTGCCCGCGATCGACCATCGCTTTTATGCCTCGTAAAAAGGCTGACCTCGTTCCAGCGCAGTGGAAGCCTTACGATATCGACCGGCGCAAGTTTTTACTGGCAGCAGGGGCTTCGTTGGGAGGGGTTGCTTTGCTGCTCAGCACGCCCAGCAAGGCCAGGGCTCACAATTTCCTGATCCGGCCGCCCGGCGTAGATGAGGAAGATTTTCTGAACCGCTGCGTGCGCTGCGCGGAATGCGTGCGAGCCTGTCCTACCGGTGGTCTGCAGCCAGCCATTACCGAAGCGGGTCTGGATGGGTTCTGGACACCGGTGCTGGCGCCCCGCCTGGGATACTGCGATTTCAGTTGCAACGCCTGCGGGCAAATCTGCCCGGTGCAGGCCATCCCCCCGCTTTCATTGGACGAAAAACGCCTGCAGGTGATCGGCAAAGCCACCATCGACCAGAATCGCTGCATCGCCTGGTCCGATCACGTGGACTGCATCATCTGCGAAGAAATGTGCCCGCTGCCCGAGAAAGCTATAGAGCTCAAGCAGAGCGAGTGGATTTACCAGGACGGCAGCACAGTAGACGTAAAAGTACCTTACGTCATCCGCGAGCGCTGCATCGGCTGCGGCATCTGCGAATACCAGTGCCCGGTGGCGGGTGACGCCGCTATCCGAGTCTATATGCCGGACGCGAACGCCTAAGCCAGAATAATCCCAATGATGAACGGGACCAGCGCCAGCAGCCCGAGCAGAGGGCTGCCGCGCCGGGTCTGGTTCTGGCTGTCCCAGCTAAACAGGAACAGCGCCAGGGCGAGTGAAATAACGATGCAAGCTACAAGGACCAACACGCTGACCAGCGGATCGAAAGTCGTCTGCATACCGTAAGCATAATGCTGGAAAACTGTCATCGCGTAAGTCGAAGGGAACAGACCTGCAAAGGGCTGGATTGATGCTGGAAGCACCGCTAGCGGCACCATCATGTTCCCGAGCAGGATGGATGGAAGGTATATGGCCTGCGCCAACAGCACGGTGGAACGCACCCCGTTTGCGACCACGCCGATCAGAGCGCCAAGGGAGCCCATTGTGAGCGTGGCCAACAGGGTTCCCCAGATCAAGGCGCCCCAGTTGGTGGGGTTCAAGGCGCCAAAGAGCGGGTTGGCCGTCAGAATGATGATCGCGCTCACGATCAGGGAATGGAAAATGGTGGTCAGCACAGGGACCATCAGGATTGAGAAAGCCGGAACGCCGTTGATCTTATAACTGCGGTAGACGCCGGCGTCGCGCTGCTCGACCATGGGACTGGGCATGCCCAGCAAGGCGGTGGACATGGCCGTGAAGACCACCATGGCGGGGATCAGCACGTCGCCGAACATCGGGTTGATCTTTACCATGACCGCTCCCATCATGGCGTAAAAACCCAGCGGGAGCAGGTAGTTCATCAGCATCAGCCCCGGGTTGCGGATGCCGGTTTTGAATTCAAAGTTGAAGTGGTGGATGAATGCAGTCATGAGTCACCTCAGGCGTTCGTAATTTCCAGGAAGCGTTCTTCGAGAGACGGGCGCTCAACGCGCAGGTCGATCAAATGGTCGCCTTGAGCATTGATGGCATCGATGATCGCCGTGACGGTGGGGCCAGGGTCAGCAGTATAGTAGATAACGTATTCATCTTTGACCAATCGCTGCTGGACTGCGGGGAAACCCTGTGTAGATTGAGTCAGGACATCCTGCTCGGAATGCACAGAGACCTTGGTCAGTCCTGAGCCGGTCGCCGTCAGCTCGCGTGGCGTGCCCTGGGCGACGATTTCGCCTTTGAGTAAAATGGCTACCCGGTCGGACATCTTTTCAGCTTCTGCCATGTCGTGCGTTGCCAGGAGGATCGTCGTACCGCCGCTGCGCAGCTCATCCATCATGCTGTGCAATTCAAACCGCGAGGCCACGTCCAGGCCGGCGGTCGGTTCGTCCAAAAACAAGACCGGTGGTTCGTGGGCAACAGCGAGTACCAGGTTCAGGCGGCGCTGCAGGCCGATGGAAAGCTGGCTATACTGGGTTTTGCGCTTTTCGGCAAGTCCAAGGCGCTCGAGCAGGGAAAAACGCGGAGCAACGCCATGGTAGGCGCAGAAAAATTTCATAGCCTCATCCACGGTCATGTTGGCCGGCAGCCCGGACGATTGGAGCTGGACGCCGATGGTGCGCGCCAGGCGCTGGGGTTCGCGTACCGGGTTGAGACCCATTACCTGCAGCGTGCCTGCGCTGGGCTGGCGGATGCCTTCCAGGCATTCCAACGTGGTCGTCTTGCCGGCTCCGTTGGGACCGAGCAGGCCGAAGATCTCGCCTTTTTCGACCTGGAAGTCGATGCCACGCACGGCCTGGAAGCTGCCGTATGTTTTTTGAAATCCTTGGATGACAATCGGATGCTCTGCCATGTTTACCTTTCATTGGGATTAGATGTTGTAGTATACCTTTAATTGATCTTTAATTTATCCAAATCATTCCCAGCGGAAGGTGAGCACAGAAATCACCACCCCGGCGACCAACAATCCTGCCAGGACGAACACCTCCATCCACAACTGGCTCCAGGCTTCGCCGATCCATAAACCGCGCAGCAAGTTAACTACGTATGTCAGTGGCAGGAAGCGCGCAACGCTGCGCACCCCTTCCGGCAGGACCTCCAGCGGGATGGTGGCGCCGGACAGGAAAATCATGGGATAGAGAAGTACCATTCCTACCAGCTGGGCAGAACGGGCGCTGGGCAGCAGGCCAGCCAGCACAAATCCCACTGAGAAAAAGCTCAGGCTGGCAAAGGTAAACGCCAGCGCCACGCTCCAGGGATTGCCGTTGAAGCGCAGGTGATAGACTAGTTTCCCGGCGATGATCAACAAAACCATGCCCGCCAGCGTCATCGTAAATATTACGATCACCTGGGCGAACAGGATGGCCTGGGGGTGCAGTGGGGTGGCGCGCAGGCGGCGCAGGATGCCATTCTCACGGTACGCAGCGATGACGATGGTCAGGCTCATCAGAGCACTGGTAGCGATAATCATGGCGGTGTATCCTGGCACCGATACATCGACCGAACCGTAACCATTAAAATATTCCGACGGCTCGTTTCCGTACATGCTGCCGAACAGGAACAGCATCATCAGCGGGAAGACCAGGGTAAAAAAAGCACCGATGGGCTCGCGGAAGTAGAGCTTGAGTTCGGTCCAGGTCAATTTTATTAAGGCGTTCATGTATTGCCTCCTCTATCAATCTCGGATGGCTTGCCCGGTCAGCGCCAGGAAGACATCTTCCAGGTTTGGCTGGTCGCTGCGCAGGTCGCTGAAGGCGACCTCCTGGCTGGCCAGGGCTTCCACAACCTGAATTAACAGGTGAGAGGGCCCGAACTTGCCAGCCTCTCGCCCGTAAATGGTGAACAGGTCTGCCCCCTTCTCGACGCGTTTCACGGCGGGTAAATTTTCCAGGATCCCCATCAGGGTGCCTTGTTGACTTTGCAGGTCGTCCACAGCAAAAACGATGCGTGACTCGGAGACGATGCTGCGGATCAGGTTGCCTGGGGTATCGAGGGCGACGATCTTGCCATGGTCCATGATTGCCACCCGGTCGCACAATCGTTCGGCCTCTTCCATGTAATGCGTGGTCAGAAAGACCGTTTTACCGCGCTGGCGTACGCCGCGCACGAGGTCCCAAATGACGTGGCGCGCCTGCGGGTCCAGCCCGGTGGTCAGCTCGTCAAAGAAGACCAGCCGGGGATCGTTGACCAATGCCAGGGCAATGAACAGACGCTGCTTTTGCCCGCCCGACAGCTTGCGAAAGGGGGTGTTGCGTTTTTCGGTTAACCCAAGCTGATCGATCAGCTCAGACCAGTCGATTGGATTCGGGTAGAACGAAGCGTACAGGTCCAGGGCCTCCCAGACTTTCAACCCGTTAGGGAGGTTGGTAGACTGCAACTGGGTGCCGATCAAAGGGCGCAGGAGGCGTTCCTGGATGACGGGATCGAAGCCCAGGACGCGTAGCTTTCCCTGGTCGGGGGTGCGCAGACCCTGGATGCACTCGATGGTGGTGGTTTTTCCAGCGCCGTTTGGCCCAACCATCCCAAAGATTTCGCCCTCTGCAATCTCAAAGGAGACATCATCGACGGCAACGGTATCGCCGTAAGTTTTTCGCAGACCTTGAACTTGTACAATGGGATCCATTTTTACCTCATTTCTTGCTTTTTAAAATTTCTTCGAGGGCTTTCACGTGGTCGGCGAAAACTTCGCGGCCGCGCTGGGTGGCTGAAACGAATGTGCGCGGTTTACGATCCACGAAGACTTTATTGAGCGTGATGTACGTTGCTTCCTCAAGCTTGCGTAAGTGCGCCCCCAGGTTGCCGTCGGTGACATCCAGGAGCTGGCGCAGGTAGGTAAAATCAACTTCGTCGCCTGGGGAGAGCGTGACCAGTACTGCCATGATGCGCAGGCGCACCGGTTGGTGGATGGTTTCGTTTAGCTCTGGCATACGATCACCACCGAGAGCGGATATACAGGCCCAGGGCAATCATCCCGCCTCCGCCCAGGAGCGCCATCCACAGGTAAAAGTAATCGGGCAACAGGAAATATCCGACCAGGCTGATGGCCGTGAAGGCCAGGGCCACCCAGACCGAGGTGACTGAATATAGCAGGCTCATGGCGATCCAGCCGACCATTACAAAGAGGATGATAAACATGGATGCTTGCATGCCGTCCAGGGGCCAGGCTACGGCAATCGTTATGACGCAATACACGACCAGCAGCAGCCAGAAGATGCCGATATTCCTGCCTATATGGCTGTGAGTCGGGCTGCGTACCTGCCTGCCCATGCGGATGCCGACGAATGCTGAGAGGACGCCGCCGATAGTATCCACTACCAGCCAGAGCCAACCGTTGAAGGGGGCGGACAGGAATTGGGAGCCCAGGAACCCGACTAACCAGACGCAGCCCCAGATGATCAGGAAAAGGTAGGCGCCGCTGCTCGAGATCGACCGGCGGGTTTTTTGCACCATCGCCTGGATGGCGGCTAATGATTCTTCCGCTTCGGTGGGTGAGATGTTCATGGATACTCCTTGATAACGTAGAGAACTCTGTATTACAGAGTATTCTATACCATTTTAGATATTTGTCAAGAGGAAATAGGCCAAGTATGCAGTTATTTCAATACGAATTATTAAGCGCCTCATCTTGTGTCTATGTTTCGGTGTTTCATTGATTCCAGGTTAAAATACCTCATCCCACTTGTAAGGATTCCCTATGAATTTTAAAGACGACCTCCTCCATCCCATGCTTGGCGCGATCCTCAAACCCGTGTTCTGGGGCATCAGCCGCACACGCTTGCCACAGGTCAAAGGATCGTTGCCGGTGCACGGCATCGATGGCTCCGTGGAAATCTTGCGCGACCGCTGGGGGGTGGTGCATATCTATGCCAGATCGGAACGGGATGCCGTGTATGCCCAGGGTTTTGTGCATGCTCAGGAACGCCTGTGGCAGATGGACTTCATTCGCCGTGTCATTTCCGGGCGCCTGTCGGAAGTCCTCGGAGAGGCCGGCCTGTCTGCAGATCGTGCCATGCGTACTCTAAGCCTGCGACGCACTGCAGAACAGGAGGCGAACCTGTCCGGTGGGGAAACACACACTCTCGTCGATGCCTACTGTGCCGGGGCGAACACCTGGATCGAGCATGCCATCCGCAGCCATAAACTTCCGCTGGAATTCCTGCTGTTGGGGTACCGGCCGGAGCCCTGGCAGAGAGTGGATATTCATAGCTGGGCAAAGCTGATGTGCTGGACACTGGCAGCCAACTGGCAGTCTGAGTTCTACCGCGGCGAGATCGTGCGCTGCCTGGGCGCGGAGAAAGTCTCCAGCCTGGAGATTGACATCGAGCATGCCTGGGCAGTGATCCTGGATCTTGGAAGCGGCCTGGCTGGGGAGAAAATCGCAGACGCCACCCGCTCGATCACCGGACCGCGCGCCGGGGAAGGGGTCGGCAGCAATAACTGGGTGGTGCACGGCTCTCGCACGACCACAGGCATGCCCTTGCTGGCGAACGATATGCACCTGGAACTGAGTGCGCCTGCCATCTGGTTCGAGAACCACCTGATTGGGGGCAGCCTGGATGTCAGCGGGGTCACTTTTCCGGGAGTTCCGCTGGTTGTCGCCGGTCACAACCACTCGCTGGCCTGGGGATTCACGGATGCCTGTCCCGACGCCCAGGATCTTTTCGAGGAACACCTGCGCCGTTCTACCGGAGGCGGCTGGGAGTACGAGTACCAGGGGCAGTGGTTGGAGGCTAAGGTACGCCAGGAGCAAATAAAGATCAAAGGTGGGAAAAGCGTCACCGAGGAAGTGGTCAGCACACACCATGGACCGGTCATCAACCTGCTCTTTCGGGATGCCTTCCCGGACGCCCCACCGCTGGCTCTGCGCTGGACGGCATTGGATCCCAGCAACGCTCTCGAGGCCTTCCTTCAGATGAATAGAGCTGAAAACTTCAATCAATTCCACGAGGCATTGCGCCAATTTAGCGATCCAGCCCAGAATGTCGTCTACGCGGATGTGCAGGGCAACATTGGCTACACCATGAACGGGCGCGTCCCAATCCGCGCCCGGGGCGACGGTTCGATTCCGGTCCCAGGCTGGACGGGCGAATACGAGTGGACAGGCGATATACCGTTCGAGGAGATGCCGCACCTGGTCAATCCAGAAGCGGGTTTTATCGCCACTGCTAATAATCAACCCCATTTGTCTGGCTTCCCTTGCTGTCTTGGAATGGATTTCCTGACCTCGGAACGCGCCGGGCGCATCGTCGAGCTGCTTGAGGCCAAGCCAAAGGTGGACATTGCCTACATCAAGGCGATGCACTTCGACCAGACTGCCATCAGCTCGCGTCTCCTGGGACGCGCCCTGGGCAGTTTAGGCGTCGCCGATCCTGATCTTCAAGAGGTGGTAATGGCGATGCGGGAGTGGGACGGAAAACTTGCTGCCGATTCCCCAATGGCAGGTGTATTCGAGGCAACCACCCGCCAGGCAGTGCGCTTGTTGCTGGAACATTGGCTGGGCGACCTCGGTGTTCGCATCCAGGGTAAGGGACCGTTTGCCGGCGCGTGGCCGGAACATTCCTGGGAATGGTTCATCCACCTTCTGGGGCTGCCGGAGTCTCCCTGGTTCGATCTGGGTAACGGCGAGCGCCGTGACGATGTTCTGAGGCTGGCTCTGCGCCAGGGAGTGGATTATCTCAAGCAAGAACTTGGACCGGATATGACGGACTGGCAGTGGGGCAGGCTACACCGTCTGACGTTGGGTCACGTCCTCGGTGGACAGAAGCCACTCGACCGGGTCTTCAATATCGGTCCTTTCGCTATTGGCGGTGACGGCAACACCATCTGGGCAGCCCATACCAGTTATGGCGACCTCGAGCGTCGTAAGATGGTGGGTCCTCCGTTCCGTTTCATTGCCGATCTCAACGACCTCGATCACTGCTGGGGGTTGCTTATACCCGGCCAGTCGGGGCACCTTGCCAGTCGTCATTACCGCGATGGGGTCAACCCCTGGTTCAAGGGCGAGTATCATCCGATGCTATTCAGGCGGGAAGAGGTGGAAAAGAACTTAGAAGCAAAACTGGTTCTGTCGCCGAAACCCGGGCAGGCCTGACCTGGGATGCCTTGATGCCCAACCACCTGGTCAACGAAAATTCTCCTTACCTGCTCCAGCATGCCGGCAACCCGGTGGATTGGTATCCCTGGGGTGAGGCGGCTTTGAGCCGGGCGCGGCGTGAGGCCAAACCCATCTTTCTCAGCATTGGCTACGCTGCCTGCCACTGGTGCCACGTCATGGCGCACGAGTCCTTCGAAGACTTTGCAACGGCAGAGCTGATGAACGAGACTTTCATCAACATCAAAGTGGACCGTGAAGAGCGCCCTGACCTGGACAGTATTTATATGAGCGCCGTGGTCGCCATGACCGGGCAGGGCGGCTGGCCGATGTCGGTCTTCCTGACCCCGGACCTCCGGCCTTTTTATGGCGGCACCTATTTTCCACCGGTGAGGCGCTACAACATGCCCTCCTTCCGGGAGCTGCTGCTGGCGGTTGCCAGGCTGTGGCGCGAAGACCGCCCGCGCCTGCTGGAAAGCAGCCTTAAGCTGGCGGAGCATCTGCGCGTGGAGGCAGGAATTCAACAATCCATGGATGAACTTGGAGCCTCCTCCCTGAGCGCAGAGACGCTTGATCAGGCAGCGCAGGCGCTCGCTAAGGACTACGACTGGAAGAACGGTGGATGGGGGAGGGCGCCCAAGTTCCCCCAGCCGATGACGGTTGAATTCCTGCTGCGCAAGGCCACCCGCGGCGACGTGTTCGCCCGCGATATCGCCGTCCCATGCCTTGAAAGCGATGGCCAGGGGCGGCATGTATGATGTCGTCGGCGGGGGGTTCGCACGCTATTCCACCGACGACTTCTGGCGCCTGCCGCATTTTGAAAAGATGCTGTATGACAACGCTCAATTAGCGCTGGCCTATCTGCACGGATGGCTGCTGACCCGGGAGGCGCAGTTTCGTCGCGTGTGTGAAGCGACCCTCGATTTCATCCTGCGCGAGATGGCGCATCCGCAGGGCGGGTTCTATGCCAGCCTCGACGCCGATTCGGAAGGCGAGGAGGGGAAATTTTACGCCTGGACGCTGCAGGAGATCAGGCAGGCGCTGGATGACCCCCAGGATGCAGCCCTTTTCATCGCCGCCTACGCCATCACGGAGACGGGCAATTTCGAAGGCAAAACTGTTTTACAACGTGCCCTGGAGGATGCTCCACTGGCAGAAATGTTTGACCTGCCGGTGGAGGCTATTCCCACGGACCTGGAACGACTGCACCAGCGTTTACTGGCTGCTCGCGGTGGCGTGTGCGCCCGGCTACCGACGATAAAATCCTCTGCGCCTGGAATGCCCTGGCGCTGGTCGCCTTCGCTGAAGCCGCCCGTTACCTGGCGCGTGACGATTACCTGGCAGCCGCTCAACGCAATGCCCGCTTCCTCCTTGATCGCTTGCACGTGAATGGCCGCCTGCTGCGCTCCTGGCGGGATGGACAGTCAAAGCACAACGCTTACCTGGAGGACTATGCTGCCTTGATCCTGGGGCTGCTGGCGCTTTACCAGGCGGATTCCAACCCGGAGTGGTACGAGGCCGCGGTTGGTTTAGCCCATGAAATGCTGGCCCATTTTACGGATCCGGCGGGTGGCTTTTTTGACACACGGGACGATCATGAGGAGCTTCTCCTGCGACCGAAAGACTTGCAGGATAACGCCACCCCATCCGGCAGTGCCCTGGCGGTCTGTGCCCTCCTGCAGCTTTCCGCTTACGAAGGCCGCAGCGATTGGCGCGAGCTGGCTGAAAAGGCGCTTGCAGGAGTCCAGCCGCTGCTCGGGCGCCATCCAACCGCTTTTGCGCAGTGGCTGCAAGCCCTGGATTTCGCCCTCGGTCCTGCGTACGAAGTTGCCATCATCGGGGATTTCGATGATCCACCGACCCAGGCATTTCGCAAGAATCCTCCGGGAAACCTACCGCCCGCGCCAGGTATCGGCTATCTCTGCATATCCGGTGGCGCCAGGGGGACCCGCACTGCTGAAAGACCGGCCCTTGCTGGACGGACTGCCAACGGCATATGTCTGCCAGGGCTTTGCCTGCCTGCAGCCCACCAACGAACCGGGCAGGTTCGTGGACCAGTTAGCCGGTAAGAGCCTGTCCTGATCCGTCCTTAAGCGCATTCCAGACTGGATATTCCTGGCGCCAATCCCGTAAATGCGAAACCAGGGATTCGAATCGTGGCAGGTATTCTTGAGGTTCCGCCATTCGTGTACGGGCTTCTGCCATGATCGCCTTGATTTGAGCGGCGATCACATCTTCATCACCAGGGTCCAGCAGGCCCGGGTTGGCCGTCACATACCCCTCAGAGGCTTCGTAGGCGTCGATGGCAATCCTGGGGTTTCCAAGAAGTAACCGCTCACCCAATTCCCAGGCAGCCAGGCCGGCAAGTCCAGGATTCCACCGTAATCCTGAGTGCACAGGTGTTGGGAGAGTTGCCTGGGCGCTCGATGATTTGCAGCTTCAGACCGGGCTCGCCGTCCAATAAGGCATATAAATGTTCGATGATGGCTTTGTTACGGGTCCTTTTCTCCGGTCCGTTTCGTAAGCGATATGTTTCCAGGGCGCCGATCAGCCCGGCGATCCCCTCCTTGCCGACCTTCATTGGCCTGCCGATCCCAAATTCGCCGTTCAAAAAACAGGCGTGCACCAGGTCGGCGCGCCCGGCAATCAGGCCGGCGGTGGGACCGCCCAGCCATTTATGGCTGCTGGCGACGACCAGGTCGGCTCCTTGCTCGATAAATTGACGGATATTGACTTCCGCGGCCGCTGTCCACCAGGACCGGGACCTGGTGTTCGTGGCAGATACGGGTGAATGCCTTGAGTGGGATGGTGCCAGGTGTGATGGCCCTGCTGCCATTGACGAAGACAGCCCCGGCAACGTTTTCATCCAGGGCGCCAGCAAGCTGGAAGAGCGCACAATCCGCGGACTCGCCCACCTCAACGACCTCGGCCCCGCTCAGCCGGAGCAGCAGCTCGATTGAGCAGCCACCTCCGCTGATCATCTGGGCCTTCTGGATCACGATCCGGTTTGGACCCTGGATGGGTTTCGGCAGGGAGGTAATTTTCGCCAGGTCGTCCCCGGTCAGGAAGGCAGCCACCCCCACGGCTATGCCCGCCGCCGAGCAGCCGGAAACGCAGCCGGCTTCCGCCCCGCTGTATTTGCGAATGACTTCGCCGGCCAACTCCTGCAACTGGCGCATGTCGACGGCTTCGGTCAGGACGCTGGTCATATAGGCGATGACTTCTTCGGAGACCCGCGAGGTCCCGACAAAGGTTGATGGTCCCAGGGCGTTGATTAATTTCGTTAGACCGTAATCGTGGAAAAGGTTCATGGCTGCCTCTCTCAAGGGAAACGATGTTTGTGGAATGCGTTGGTGTGATTCAGCAATTGCAACCAGAATCATAAACGATTATGAAGCTGCCAACAACGGTGAGACCGGCGATTCCCCGAAAATTCTACGAACCTTGTGGGGGGCAAGCCGGTCTCACAGGTGACTGCTGTAGCCTGCAGAGGTAAACCTGATTACTCTTTGATCGGCAGGAAGAGTTCGAAAACGTACTTTGTAATATCCGGCTCCAGGGGGTTAAGCAGGTGCTCGAGCCACTGGTGGTGTGCCGGCAGGTAAGAGCTGTTCTCCCGCCATTTCACCAGGTCACCCCAGACGCGCCCGATGTTCTCCAGGTTTTCAAAGCGCGTGACCGTGGTACAGGCCTCCGCTGAACTCAACCAGGCGGATATCGCCCTCAGGTTCGGTGCCGGAGGGCACGACCGCCCAGATTTCGTAGCCGTAATTCGGGCTGCCGGAGGAAGGATTCGGGTTGTTGAAGCCGTAGTGCGGCACTGCGCTCCCGTAGCCCTCCAGAAGGCCTTTCGCTTTCAGGAAAGCCGTCATCTTTTGATGGGCGATATCCTCGGGGTGGGGACCATAGCCGTAGGCGCTGGCGACCCGCATGGCAGGCAGGGTTTCGATGCGAACGTCAAGTTTACTCATTGGATTCTCCTTTATCATTTTGTCTTTGTGCACATGTGCATTTGTATTGTATTCATAATACCTGACATCTCCTGTCAGGCATTCCTGGTAAAATCAAGATGAGTTTCGATATCTACTGACCGTTTGATAAGGAGTAAATGCGCGGAGACCGGTTACTTTCCATGTTAATGTTGTTGCAAACGCGTGGCGTTTGACGGCGTGCCAGCTCGCGTGCGAGCTGGAAGTTTCTGAGCGCACCATCTACCGCGACATCATCGCTCTCAGTGCTGCCGGCATCCCTGTTTATACGGAGGGAGGCCCAGGCGGTGGGATCTCACTGGTGGAAAGCTACCAGACGGACCTGACCGGCCTGCGCCCGGAGGAAGCCCAGGCCTTATCCATGCTCAACATTCCCGAGCCGCTGGTGCGCCTGGGGGTGGGGAACGAGCTGAAAACAGCCCTGCTCAAGCTTTCAGCGGCGATCCCGGCCTCCATCCGCCAGCAGCAGGTCCAGGCGCGCCAGCGCATTCACCTGGATGCCGCCTGGTGGTTCCAGCCGGAGGAACCGGCGCCGTGCCTGCAGACAATCCAGCAGGCCGTCTGGCAGGACTGCCTGGTCCGGGTCACCTATCGTGGCGATTTCGAAGCCAGCAGTGAGCACGTGGTTGCCCCTTATGGGCTGGTTGCCAAGGCCAGCGTCTGGTATTTGGTCTATGGCCGTGCTGACTATACGCGTGCCTGGAGGGTCTCGCGCATCATCTCAGCAGAGCTGCTGCCTCAGAATTTTGAGCGTCCGCCGGATTTCGACCTGGCAGCGTTCTGGCAGAAATGGTGCGAGGAGTTTGAGAAGGAACGCCCGCAGTTCAGCGTGGTCGTCCTGGTCTCGCCGGCGCTGGCGGGTCACTTGCCCCGGTTGCTGCGCGAAAATCGTCAGGACATCACCAACCTGCCAGCGCCCAGCGTCCAGCGGGAGGGCTGGCAGGTCATGAGCCTGACCTTTGAAAATTTTGGGACGGCGCGCGAATCGCATCCTGGGTTTCGGTGGTGCCATCGAAGTGCTTGAACCTCTGGCGCTGCGCAACAGCGTGGCGGATTATGCAGAGCAGATACGGGCTGTGTACAGCGTAGATAGGCTGACAGGATAAGGCACGGATGGTGACTGATTTGCACAAACGGACAGACCTTGCTTGATCGCTCGCAGTGACTGGTTAGCGGATCGTCATTGCGGAGCAATCTCTGAGACTGCTTCGTACAAAACACTCGCAGTGACCAGGTGACGGGTAATCATAGGGTTGTTCTGGTATACTTCCGGGGTGAGATAAGGATCTGGTGATCCAAAGGAGACAGCATGAGCACTGAAATTACCACAAGCGAACCTGAAGATGGAAAAGTAAACGTGAAGGTTCAAGGCGCTTCCGACGCGGTATACGGCATAGGCATGATCGGCGCCTGGGTCTATTACATTGGCCGGGCAAAGAATCCGAAGGAAGGCGTGATCGGATTCCTCAAGGGCATCGTCTGGCCCGCATTTTTGGTCTATGACCTGTTGAAATTCTTCCATCCCGAGGCGTCAGAAGAGCTGGATTTGCCAGAAGAAGTCTTTTAACGCCCGGTCGATTTCCTTCTCCCGGTGCCAGGCGAAAATTTCACCTGGCGAATTTTTACGCAAAATCTCCTCGGTTAGGCCACTGACCAGGCGGTCCAGGGACTTATCTTCACGGATGGAATTAATGAAAAGCGACGCTCACGGATGTGAACGTCGCTTGAAATTCTATGGGCGCGAGAGGGCTCGAACCTCCGAACCTCACGGATGTGAACCGTGCGCTCTGACCAACTGAGCTACGCGCCCTGGATATTGAGAGCCAAATTATACCCCAGGAAAATCCGGATTGCAAGCAGCGCTTAATATATTCTATTATCCTGGTTTCGCTCCCGTCTCAGGTTTTCGATTAAAATATCCGCATGAACCTCAAAGAACAGGCAGCACTGAGCGCTTTACAGTACGTACAGGACGGCATGCGCCTGGGTCTGGGCTCAGGATCGACGGCGCGTCGTTTGTGGCCGCCCTTGGCGAGTGCTGGCAAGCAGGGGCTTTGCGAGACCTGGTCTGCGTGGCAACCTCGAGCGAAACGGCCATCCAGGCCCGTGAGCTGGGATTGCCCCTGGCCTCCCTGGCGGGTTTGAGCCAGGACGGCGGGCCTCCAGTCCTGGACCCACCTGGTAGGAAGTGTACAGGCCCTGTGACTGGTACAGGGGTCCAACCCTAGAGTTCCTACCATATGGTAGACACACTACACAGGTTGGCTACACCCCTGTACATTTCCTACCAGTTGTTCCATCTCCTCACTGTATTGTACAGCAAATCTTCACAATTATTACTATTATGACTATTTTTGACTAATTTTTTTAATACAAACTTAGTGGGACATGTACCTACACTATTGTACATACCTAGGGTGTATGTAGACTCAGTACTAGCACGTACATAAGCTGTACAACAGTACTAACAACTATGTAATACATGTTTCACAGTACTGTTACACTGCTGCACAAACGGTTTTACTAATCCAAAAGCATGATAAGTTTATTAAATCCTCTTCACAACAATAAAAAGTGTTAGGCAAATGCATTTACATATAGTATTTGATATATAGAACAGGTTATGACTTGGTTTTTATTTAGTTTGACTTGTATTATTACTTCAGAACAACTTCTGAGTTATTCTGCAACAACTTGTATAAATACAAAAGGGTTAGTATAAAACTGGTACGGGCTGTAGAAACCTACACAAAAATGTACCAGCAGTACAATATGTACTAGGTACCATGTAGACTCAGTACTAGTAGGTCCACAACATTTAGTAATAGTTATAATGACCAAACACTCCATAATTGCCATGACAGCATGCAACAGCACAAAATCACTGGTAGGAAGTGTACAGGCCTGTAGCTGGCACAGGGGGACAAATGTAGAGTTCCTACCATATGGTAGACAGGCTACATTGGTGGGACAGGAGCAGCTACAGGCCTGTACAGTTCCTACCAGCTATTCCAACTCCCAGCTGGGTTGTACACTGTACAACCCAGGTAGTAGTATAATGAGTACTACTACCTGTACATACCTACTGGGGCATGTACCTACACTACTTTAGGTACCTAGGGGCTATGTACACTCAGTACTAGCTGCCCTACAGCCTGTACAAACAGTACTAACAACAGTACAATACATACTTCCCAGTACTGTTACACATACACTATAACCACCTGGTAGGAAGTGTACAGGCCCTGTGACTGGTACAGGGGGCCTACCCTAGAGTTCCTACCATATGGTAGACACACTACACAGGTTGGCTACACCCCTGTACATTTCCTACCAGTTGTTCCATCTCCTCACTGTATTGTACAGCAAATCTTCACAATTATTACTATTATGACTATTTTTGACTAATTTTTTTTATACAAACCTAGTGGGACATGTACCTACACTATTGTACATACCTAGGGTGTATGTAGACTCAGTACTAGCACGTACATAAGCTGTAAAACAGTACTAACAACTATGTAATACATGTTTCACAGTACTGTTACACTGCTGCACAAACGGTTTTACTAATCCAAAAGCATGATAAGTTTATTAAATCCTCTTCACAACAATAAAAAGTGTTAGCCAAATGCATATACATATAGTATTTGATATATAGAACAGGTTATGACTTGGTTTTTATTTAGTTTGACTTGTATTATTACTTCAGAACAACTTCTGAGTTATTCTGCAACAACTTGTATAAATACAAAAGGGTTAGTATAAAACTGGTACGTGGGGCTGTAGAAACCTACACAAAAATGTACCAGCAGTACAATATGTACTAGGTACCATGTAGACTCAGTACTAGTAGGTCTACAACATTTAGTAATAGTTATAATGACCAAACACTCCATAATTGTCATGGCAGCATGCAACAGCACAACAAACTGGTAGGAAGTGTACAGGCCTGTAGCTGGCACAGGAGGACATATGTAGAGTTCCTACCATATGGTAGACAGGCTACATTGGTGGGTCAGGAGCAGCTACAGGCCTGTACAGTTCCTACCAGCTATTCCAACTCCCAGCTGGGTTGTACACTGTACAACCCAGGTAGTAGTATAATGAGTACTACTACCTGTACATACCTACTGGGGCATGTACCTACACTACTTTAGGTACCTAAGGACTATGTACACTCAGTACTAGCTGCCCTACAGCCTGTACAAACAGTACTAAC
>CAVXWV010000014.1:0-136536 GCA_963765565.1 uncultured Chloroflexia bacterium | reverse complement strand
CTCCGCTGCTCTTCATCGGGCAGGACGGTGGCACCGCCATCGAGCAGGCTCCGATGATCACCGCCCGCAAGGAGCTGGACGCCCGCAAGGACCTGACCACCTACGACCTCAAGGGCCAGACCATGGCCTTCGCTGCCTCAGCGACCGCCGGCGATACCTCCTACGAGACCCGCAGCCTGACCTTCAGTATTATCGTCCCTGACGAGGCTGTTCCTCTGGACCCGAACGACGACAGCCTCTACGACTCCCTGCGCAAGCTCTCGAACGACGCCGACCTGCTGCGCGCCTACCCGCGCCTGGCCGAGTACCAGATCGTTGTCCCGGCACTCAAGCACCTGCTGGGCAATGCCTCGGCGGCGAAAGCCCGCTACCCCGAGCGCTACCTCTCCGGCGGCTTCACCGGCAACCAGGGGCAGGTCTTTGCCGAGCTGGTCAATCCCCAGGGGGTCAATTTCAGCGGGCAGGGCGAGCGCACCGGCGCCCTGGTGCAGCCCAACCTGAACATCACCGGCCTCTCGCGCTCGATCGGGCTGGTCGGCGGAGGCATCGCCACCGCCGCCAGCAGCGTGAACAAGGTCATCGACGGCGGTTTCGACCCGCTGGAATTCTTCCGCGACGTCTCGCCCCTGATCTTCGGCGTGATCAGCCTGGCCGACGTCATCGAGGGCATCGCCCCGGGCAAGCTCGGCCAGATGCTCGACAAGGCGCCGCGCTTCATCACCGAGGCCATGAAGGCGGTCGAAAGCCTGCTCAGCGACCTGGAGACGCTCAAGAACCTGCTGAACACCGCCTCCATCCAGAACGCCGTCGAATCCCAGGCTGCCGGGCTGGTGAACGACCTGCTCCAGGACTACACCGACCTGGCCGGCGACCTGGGCGACCTGGTCGTCGGCAGCGAGCCGCCCAACCTGGCGAACCACTTCAGCCTTTTCGCCGGGCATATCGCGGCACTGCTTCCGCTGGCGCCTAACCTGCCAAACGTGCCGGAGGAGCTCAAGCAGAGGCTGGACGCCCTCGCCGCCCGCTTCCAATCCGCCCTGGAAAGCGCACAGCAGATCGCCGAGACCATCAGCAGCCTGAAGAAGTCGCTGCAGGTGCCCAGCGAGCTGAAGGTGCGCTTCGAATGGGCGCCAACCTTGAAATCCTTAGGCCCTTTCCGCGCCGAGAACGAGTGGACGAAGAAGACCGCCTCGCTGGTGATCGCCGTCGAGGTGCAGGCCAAGACCAGCCTCAACCCGCAGGCCTCCTTCAGCGCCATCTGCTCGATGCAGAACTTCAGCCTCGACCTGATCAAGGGCATCGAGTCCTTCATCAAGCTGCACTTCGAACGCGTCGAGTTCACCGCCTCCAGCCGCAAAAAGCCTGACATCAACGTCGTCATCAGCGAGATCGAGTTCGTCGGCGTCCTTTCGTTCGTCCAGGCGCTCAAGCACCTGATCCCGCTGGACGGCTTCAGCGATCCACCCGCCATCGAGGTCACCTCGGAGGGCATCAAGGGCGGTTTCTCGCTGGCGCTGCCGAACCTGGCCTTCGGCGTCTTCAGCCTGACCAACCTTTCCCTGGGCGCCGGCTTCTCCATCCCCTTCATCGGCAAGCCGCTCAGCGTGCGCTTCAACTTCTGTGAACGCGAGAGCCCCTTCCACCTGACCGTCTCGATGTTCGGCGGCGGCGGCTTCTTCGCCATCACCCTCGATCCTCACGGCGTGCAGATCCTCGAGGCCGCCTTCGAGTTCGGCGCCGAAATCTCGATCGACTTCGGCGTCGCCAGCGGCGGTGTCTCGGTAATGGCCGGCGTGTACTACCGCATCGAAAACGATAAAGCCTCACTCACCGGCTACTTCCGCCTGCACGGCGAGGTCAGCGTCCTCGGCATCATCAGCGCCTCGCTGGAGCTGTACCTGGAGCTGCGTTACGAGTTCTCCACCGGCAAGTGCGTGGGCAAGGCCACCCTGACCATCGAGGTCTCGGTCTTCATGTTCAGCGTCAGCGTCTCGATCACCTGCGAGCGCAAGTTCGCCGGCTCCAACGGCGACCCGAGCTTCGCCCAGTTGATGGCTCCGTACGTCGACCCGCTGAGTAGCGCCCTCGTCGAGCCCTGGAGCGAATATTGTGAGGCATTTGCCTGAGGAAGGAGCACTCATGACCATCGAACAATCCATCACCTGGACCGTCCTGCCCAACGGCGTTGACGGCAGCGGCAAGGCGCACCTGTCCATCTTCATCTCGCCCAGGCTGAGAACCGACAGCAGCCCGCGGCCGGAACTGAAGGAGTTCGACGACTTTGTCGACTGGCCGTCAAGGCTTCCGGGGCTGAGCTTCCGCCTGCGGACCAACAGCGGTTGGACGATCGAGATCAAGCCTGACCCGTCTCCCCTCGTCCCGGGTCTCTGGCAGAGCCTCTTCCCCAAGCAAACTTTCGTCCGCCCCTACCAGTTCCCCGACTATACCCAGCGCGTCCTGCACACCTACCCCGTGAGTGAGGTTGCCAGTTACTTGAAGGGAATCTACCAGGAGGCCGGCGTGCAGTCTCCCGGCGAGCTGCCGGGGCTTCTGACCGGGCCAAATCCCAGCCAGGCGCTGATCGACCTCTCCCGCAGCGTCGGCCGCGTACTGGAGCGCAAGGTCCGCCAGGAAAAGAAAGGCGGTGGATTGGTCCTGGGCGATCCCTTCGACCACGCCCTGCAGGCTATAAAGGTCATGAACCCCTCGGTCTTCTACAGCAATTACTTCAATAGCCCCACCGAGCAGCACTTCTACCAGGTCAACCGCTTCTACAGCCGCACTGAAGCCGACACCGAGGAGCACCTGGAGAAACCCGATCCCACCAAAGCGCCCAAGCCGCCCGACGTGCCCGACCTGGACTTCCACCAGGCGCTCTCCGCCCTGGGCGACCAACCGAGGGTGCTGCGAGCCCTGGGTATCATCCTCGACCTGAGCCTGCCCGTGCGTAAATTACTGGCAAACGGCGGCGGCACGCAGGATCTGGGTGGAGGTCCTCCCGGGTCCGCAGGCCTTCGCCCTCTACAACCAGCAGCTTACCCCGCGCACCGCCTTCCTCCTGGACGAAACGACCTTCCAGGCCGCGCCCTCGGGGAGCAGCCCCCTCTCCGGCGGGTTCTTGAACCTGGCGGGTGTGAACGACGACCTTTCGAGCAGCGCCCCGCTGCACCTGGTCAGCGTCGACCCGGACGGCATGGCCATCAAAGCCCTGGACTTCGCCGGCACGCTCTGGCGGGTCACCAAGGGCGAGGGGCTGGACACCGGCATCGACATCCCCCAAGAGATGGGCCTGCCCAGCCTGCAGACGGGCGGGCTGGCGCTGGTACAAGACCGCCGCGCCTACGACCTCTTCCAGCATTTCCAGGCCGACACGACGAATAACGCCAGCCTGCTGGCGAACAGCCTGGTGCTCCACGCCGACGACCTCCTGCGCGGCTACCGTGCTGACATCTTCGATGGCTCGGGCGGTAAGTGGTTCTCGCTGATGCAGCGGGTGGGCAAGGTGCGCTTTCCCAAGAGCGGCCAGGAGCTGCCCATCGCCGACGAGGGCTACGTCAAGGCGGCCTCCACCTCCTCCGAGGACGACCAGGACAGCGACCTTTACTTCCACGAGGCCGTGCTCAAGTGGAACGGCTGGAGCCTGGCTGCCTCCCGCCCGGGCAAGGTCATCGTGCGGGTCGAGAACCCGCCCGGTAGCGGGGTATTCACCGAAGAGGTGATCCCGCCCAGCCAGCTCCCGCAGGTCGACCCGGCGCCGCTGCCTTTCCCGCTGGAGACGGAGCTCAAACCCGTCCCCGGCACGCTGCCCAGGCTGCGCTTCGGCAATACCTACCGCCTGCGCCTGCGCACCGCCGACCTCGCCGGCAACTCCCTTCCGGTAGAAAACGAAGACGACTCCCGGGCGACCGAAAAGGTCCATTACGGGCGCTATGAGCCCATTGCCCCGCCGGCCGTCGTACCCCGCGAGCTCCCTGCCGAGGGCGAGTCCCTGGAGCGCCTGGTCATCCGCAGCAACTACGACCAGGACGCCAAGGACTACGCCCAGGACCCGCAAGTTTCTGCGATCACCGCCTCCAAGCCGTATCAAAAATACCGCCCGGCCAACGAGCGCTTCCTGGCCGCCCCCAAGACCTCGCAGCTCATGGCCGAGCAGCATGGCATGTTCGACCCGTTCTTCGCCCCCGGCCAGCGCCAGGCCGGCTACCGCATCGCCCTAAAGGAAAACGGCAGCTTCCTGGATCAGCAAATCTGGAACCCGGCGCTGAACGCCTACGACCCGATCCTGCCGCCGGGCAGTGTCGAGCCGGTGCTCATGCCCGAGCCACCCAACGAGGTGCAGTACGCCTTGCACCACGAATTCCCCCTGCGCCTGCCCTACTTGCCTGACCCGCTGGCGCGCGGGTCCGCCCTGCGCTTCCTGCCTGACGCCGCGGCAGGCGTGGGCGGGCTGAACGCCGTCGAGCTGCCCGATAAGAGCTCCGTGGTCCTGGTGCCCTTCGAGATGAAATGGCCCGACTCCAGCCCCTTCCTGCTGCGCCTGGAGGAGAAGCCGGGCGCCATGCCGGGCGGTACCCCGCTCGAAAAATGCTCCGAGAAACTCGACCAGGACCCGCTGCCGCCGCACTGGGACCCGCAGCAGCGCATCCTGACCGTCTACCTGCCCAAGGGAGAGATGCAAACTGTGCGCTACAGCACCTACCCCGGCCGCGGCGATAGTGGTCCCGACCTGGAGCTACTCGCCTTGTGGCGTTGGCTGCTCGAGCACCCCGCCGCCGATCCTGCCGCGCTGGAGCGCTACGCCCTCGCCGGCTCGCACTGGATGATCAGCCCGTTCCGCAGCCTGGCGCTGGTGCACGCCGTCCAGCAGCCGCTCTGCGAGCCCGTCATCGACCGCCTGGGCTGGAACCGCTCCGAGGGGCAGACCTTCGTCACCCTCGGCGGTAGCTTCATCCTCAACGCCCACAGCACCGGCCAGCTCGACCTGCAGGCCAAATGGGAGGAGCCGGTCGACGACCTCACCGAGCCCAAACCCAAGATCGTCGGCGGTAAGGCGCACGCCTTCGACCTGCGCATCGACTACGCCTTCCCCAACCACCTGCCCGACTCGAAATGGGAAACCAAAAAGCACGAGTTCGGCGACACCCGCCACCGCTACGTGGGCTACCACCTGGAAGCGACCACCCGCTACCGCGAGTACTTCCCACCCGAGATCACCAGCAACCCCGCAAACATCCAGCGAGTTGGGCCGGTTAAATCCATCCACGTGCCCAGTTCGCTGCGGCCGCCGGTACTCAAGCCGCTCTACGTCCTGCCCACCTACCGCTGGGAAGACGACCTGCCTGCCGATCCAAAGGAGCGCTGGGAAAAGATGCGCCGCACGCGCTACGGCAATGGCCTGCGAGTCTACCTGGAGCGCCCGTGGTACCTGAGCGGCGCCGACGAAGCCCTCGGATTGGTCTTGTGGCCCGATCCCGCCGGCGGCTTCGAAAACCATCAGAAGCACGTCTCGCTGATGGGCCAGGACCCTATTCACAGCAGCAACCCCCCGCAAGCGGCCCTCCAGCTAAGCCATTTTACGAACCGCAATAAAAAGCTCAGCCGCAAGGGAGTGCCCCTGCGCGAGGTCCCCGGCGTGAGCTTTGACGTCAGCGCCTTCGACGTGGAATACAACGAGGAAAGGCAGCTCTGGTATGCCGACCTGCTCTTCGATTCGCAGGTGTGCACCTCCTACTACCCCTTCGTCCGGCTGGCAATGGCGCGCTACCAGTTCTACTCGGTTCAAGGCGTGGAGCTCTCGCCAGTCGTCCTCAGCGATTTCATCCAGCTCGCCCCCGACCGGGAGCTGAACGTGCGCTTCCACGATGATACGCTGTGCATTGTCAGCCTGCGCGGCTATGGCCCTGGCGAGAGAGCCAGTAACTTTGTCCAGGTCAGCGTGCAGATTCACGACCCGGGCATCCCCGGCGACCTGGGCTGGGTGGAGGCGCGCACCAGTGGTCCTATCTACGGCAAGCCCACGAACCTGCCCAACCACTGGGAGTTCAGCACGCGCCTGCTTTTGCCCTTCGCCCGCGGCTCGCAGCCCATGCGCCTGCTGGTGCAGGAGTTCGAGACCTACACGGTCGACCGCGATTACCCCTACCAGCCGCCAAAATCCAGCCGTGTGGTGTACGTGGATGCGGTCGAGGTCTGATTTAAGTTGCACATTTACGATAAATCGGATATGATATATCCATATCGTAGGAGAACTCGCATGCAACAGCAGGCATATTTCGTTATCTCGGATATCACCGGCTACACCGCTTTCCTCACCGGCTCCGAAGCCGAACACGCCCAGGAGATCATCCAAAGCCTCATGCTTCTCCTGGTGCAGCACAACCGGCCACCTTTGAAAGTCTCCAAGCTCGAAGGTGATGCCGTCTTCGCCTACGCCCCTAAGGGCAGCTTCCTCCAGGGCCAGACCTTCATCGAATTGCTGGAAAATACCTACGCCGACTTTCGAAAATACCGCGAGCAGATGCGGGTCAACACCACCTGTACCTGCCGGGCCTGTTCCAACATCCCCAACCTGGACCTGAAATTTTTCCTCCATTACGGGTCCTACAACCTGATGAGCATCTCTGGGAACGCTGAGCTGAGCGGACCGGACGTGATCCTGGTACACCGCCTGTTGAAGAACTCGATCTTCGAAAAAACCGGCAAAAAAGCCTATATCTACATCACTGAAACGGCCATGCAGGCCTTAGGGCTGGGTCCAGCCTTCGCGGAAGTTGCTGATTCCCCACCAGGAGGAAATTGAGCACCTGGGGGCGGTACCGGGTTACGTCTACTGCATGCACCAATATTACGATGCATACCAGGGACGTAAGCGCTGCCTCGTCGAACAAACTGTTGTCGCCTACGAGATCAGCCAGGAGCTGCCCTACCCACCGGCCCTGGTGTGGGATTACGTCACCCGGCCGGAGACCCGCCGTCTGTTGATGGGTGCGGATGAGCTCACCCTCCAGGATCCTCCACCGGGCGGATCGATGCCGGGGCAACCTATCACTGTGTCCACGGGAATAAAGCGAGCGCCCAACTGATCCTGGATTGGAAGCCGGTGGAGTATTACACCTGGCAAAGCTACGGTCTAACCCCTGCTTTTCCGGTGAACACGACCATCTTTCTGGAAGAGCAAGGGTCTAGCACTCGCCTGACCTGTCGTACAGCCTCAGTTACTGGCAAGGGATTGATCGACCGCATCCAAAATGCAATCTTAAGTAGATGATGCGCGCCGCGATGCCCAAGGGTATCGCCAGCCTGGAGCAGCGCATCCGCCAGGATGTCGAAGACCAGCGGGTCATCTTGCCGGAAGCCAGCCTGGTCAGCGTCGAGGGAATCGCCGCGGAGGTCTGATGAAACCCAACCAACCTGACCGCCAAAAAATGGTTCAAGAGGCCTGGTATTCATTCCTCACCCAGGGCTACAGCCTGGAAGAGTTCCGCTACCGCCGCCTTTTTTTCCCGCCTCCCTTCCAACCCGCGCTGCCGCATCTGTAATGCCCCATTTAAAGGCATCGGCGCCAGGATCCTGCGAATGTCTATTGATTTGCGCCAGTCCGCTCTCAACCCAAACCTGTGCAACTCCTGCGAGAAATTCGCCGCCGAGTATCAAGGGGGCGCCGAAATCGACCTGACCCTGCTCTTTGCCGACGTGCGTGGTTCGACGACCCTCGCTGAATCCATGAGCGCCTTGCAGTACAGCCAGGTCATCAACCGCTTCTACAATTCGGTGACCCAGGTATTGATCCAGGCCGACGCCTTGATCAACCGGTTAACCGGTGACCTGGTAGTCGGTTTATTTGTCCCTGGCTTTGCCGGTCCGGATCACGCCCTCCGCGCCATCAGAGCCGCCCAGGAAATCATGACGGTCACCGGTCACCCTGAGCCGGAACGCATCTGGTTCCCCCTGGGGATCGGGATTTACAGCGGTCCGGCCTTCGTTGGCTCGGTCGGCTCGAAAGATGGCACGGTCGAAATTGCTGTGCTGGGTGATAGCGCCAACACCGCAGCCCGCCTCTCAGCCAACGCTTCCGATGGAGAAATCCTGGTCAGCGAGACCGCCTGGGAACGTGTCGCCGTCAAAACCGAAAACCCCGAAAAACGCCTGCTAACTCTCAAGGGCAAACACGAGCCGGTCGCCGCCTTCGCCCTCACCGCCTACGCCCCACTTCAGCGCTGATCCACCCGCCTGCCCCACAATAGTTCTGCCGTCGTAACCCGGCAAGTCCCAATCCGAGAAATAGTCGTAGGGGCGATGCATCCGGAAATCTGGCACCTCAATCCAGCATCGCACCATCCGGATGCATCGCCCTACATGTTAACCCTTCCTCAATGCCGGCAGATCTACCCCTGAAGCCGGTGAGCATTCATGATATAAATGGCTCATGCCCGTCGATAGCTTCAAATTCCTTCCGCGCAGCCTGGCCACCTTTTACCAGGCGACAGATCTGCAGCCGCAGCTTCCCATCCCCTGGACGCCGCTGGAACGGCCGCTGGCGGAATGTAAATTCGGCTTGCTGACCTCCGGCGGTCTATACGTGCGCGGTCGAGCGCACCTTTCGACCTGGAACGCGAAATGCGCGAGCCCACCTGGGGTGACCCGAGCTTCCGCCGGCTGCCCATTAACATCCGGCAGCAGGACGTCGGCGTCAGCCACCTGCACCTCAATCCCAGGGACATCTTGCTCGATTTCAACATCCTCCTGCCCATCCGGCGCTTCCAGGAACTGGTCTCTGAGGGTCAGCATCGGCGGGTTGGCGCAGAACGCTTATTCTTTCATGGGCTTCCAGGGCTTCCCCGCAGATACCCAGGCCTGGCAGGAGAAGTACGGCCCGCAGGTCGCCGCAGAGCTGAAGGCGGACGGGGTGAACTGCACCTTACTCGTCCCGGCCTGACCGGACTGCGCCCTCAACGTGCCCGTGCTGGCACGTACGCTCGAAGCCGCCGGTCTCTCGACGATCCTGGTCAGCAACATGCCCTTCTGGGCGGAGCGGGTAGGTGCGCCGCGCACACTGGCGGTCGAATTTCCATTTGGTCACACACTGGGACCGCCCGGCGATGCCGATCGGCAGAGGCGGGTGATCGCCCAGGCGCTGGGGGTGCTGGAAACGCCGCGACCCCGGGACGATCGTCCATTCGCCGGAGTGCTGGCCGTTCGATCCCACCGCAGCCGCCAAAGACTGGCAGCCTGAAACGCCCTCCCCGGTCATCCAGTACATGGCGCCGCGCCTGCGATATTGAGACAGAGACAGCACCCAAGCACAGCGAATGAAAATCACAAAAAATAAACGGGGTATTTTTTATTGATTTGTCAAAAATCTTATGCTACACTCATTTTTAACAACCTAACCATCCTGCACAGCACAGAGCACGGTCGAAAACCTGGGATCAGGTTTTACCCTTCAATCCCCCCTCGAAGTCGTTAACACCCTCTGACAGCGATTTTCTGGAGGAACACTGATGAAAAACATCTGAAATCCGCGATCCTCTTGTCCTTGTTCTTTCTTATTGCTTCTGCCTGCAGCGGACCTACCCCTGCAGCGGCCACAGCCCCACCCCCAACGCTGACTTCCAGCCCTACATTCACCCCGATCCCATCTCCTACCTTCACCTCCATCCTGTCTTCGACGGCGACCTTCACCCCGCCGCCCAGCTTCACGCCAACCATAACCCCCATCCCACAGGAATATCTTGAGCAAGCTCCACAACTGGTACTCAATCCTGTTTGCAATCCAATGGCATGTCGAGTTGGTTGCGGAGGCGTCTCAGCGCGTTCAAAAGAAGGAAATCACCACCCTGAACGCCTATGAAATCATTGAGGCAAAAGGCTTCTCCACGGAACGCCTTGACAGCAACATCGCAGCAATCTTAACCGCAACCAGACAAAAATCCCTGGGGAGCTGGCCAATGATCTGGATATATTACTTGATGCACATGCAGCAACCATGGCGATCATCAACCGTTGGACGAATAAGGAAGCCACGCTCCAGCAGCTCCAGGAGGAAATCCAGCCGGTCCAACAGGCCGCCGATGTTGCCCTCACGGATGCTGAAACCATTTTAGGGCAGTTGATCTCAATGAATGGTCAGGAGCTGATTGATAACCGGCACAATAATATGCCGCTGGCCTCGACAAGGCATTCGAATCCACAGAGGCCCAACCAACCGAGGTCGTCGAAGCCTGCGCCGGCGAGTCTCTGAAGGAGGCCGAGGTCAGCCGCAGGGGCAAACTCGCTTTCGTCTCCGACCGGGATGGCAGCGCCGAGATTTACATTGTGAACGCCGATGGCAGCAGCTTGAAGCGCCTGACGAACGACCCGGCAGGCGATTACGCCCCGGCCTGGTCGCCCGACAGCAAACAGATTGCTTTCTATTCCAACCGCGACGGCAATGCCGAATCTACATCATCAATGCCGATGGTACGGGGTTGTCCCGTCTCACAAACCACCCAAAAAACGATTTCGATCCCTCATGGTCGCCGGATGGGACGCTCATCGCCTTCCATAGCCACCGCTTGGGCGGATCCCCTCATCTTTGTGATGAAAGCCGACGGCACAGGCGTTTACAATGTGAGTCCGATGGGAACGGTCGACTGGTCTCCCGAGTGGTCTCCAGATGGGAGGCAAATTTTATTCAACAGCAGCCGGGGCGGCGCCCTCGAAATATGGGTAATGTATCCTAACGGCGCCGGGGCGGTCAACCTGACGAACCACCCTTCCAATGACTGGTGGCCAACCTGGTCGCCGGATGGGAAAAATATCCTGTTCCATTCTGATCGCAGCGGCAACTTGGACATTTACCAGATGTCCGTGTTGGGCAAGGGTGTGGTCCGTTTGACGGATGATCCGGCATTAGAATACGGTCCCGACTGGTCCGCGGACGGTTCTCGCTTTGCCTACACATCCGATCGCAGCGGTGATCAAGAAATCTGCATACAAAATATCAGTGGAAAGGGCATCTACAACCTGACAAAAACCCCTCCAATGATTGGGCGGTTGCCTGGGGACCAGAGCCTTGACCTGATCCGCAGTAAAATAGACCTCCAGCCTTTTAGAAATTTACCACCAGGAGAAGGGTATGTTCAACCACCGCATTAAAGTTCAACCAGCTCAAGCTACAAATTCGCGATTACCCCCATCCAGGCGAAGCCATCCTCTTCCTGCACTTCAGCGGCGCCAACCTGATGATGTGGCAGAGGGTGATCCCCTTCTTCAAGGAGGGCTACCGCCTGGTCATGGTCGACCTGCGCGGCCATGGCAAATCTGACCGGCCCGAAATCCGGCTACCACATGGACCAGATGGCCGCGGATGTCGCCGGGATCATGGACAGCCTCGGAATCCAGAAAGCCCACATCCTCGGCAGTTCCCTGGGAGCCGAGGTTGGGCTCAGCTTCGCCGCAAACTTCCCTTTAAAGGCGCTCTCCCTGGTCTGCGACGGCGCCCTCAGCAACGAATTTGGCGCATACGGCACCTGGGAAGGCACCCGGGCAGAGTTCGAAGCTCACGTTGCCGGGATGCTCGAGCGGCTGGGCAGCGTGCCGGATACGGTCTACCCCAATGTGGATGCCCTGGTGGAGCGCAGCCGCCAATCGCTGGAAGGGACCGGCTGGTGGAACGCCGATATCGAGGCCATGGACCGCTACGATGCCCGGGGAAGCGCCCGGCGGCTATACGAAGAGCTTCAATCGTAAACTGATGGCGGCTTATCTCGAAGCCTATTTCCAGTACCGCCTGGAAGACTATTACACCAGGGTGCAGTGCCCCCTGCTGCTGCTCCCGGGAGCGGATGTTTTTGATAACCCGCTTGAAAAAGCCGCCATGGAAGGCTTAAAAGCCCTGGCTCCCCATGCCGAGGTCGCCGTTGTGCCCGGCTGGGAGCACCCCTACGGCTGGCTGGTCGACCCCCAGCCCGCCTGCCAGGCCATCCTGGATTTTCTACGTTGGCAAATAAATAAGTCCTTATTTTTACCCATACCAGTACACACAGCTTCGATACGGCGCCAGGATGCCTCCCTGTGCCTCAGCCTGGCGGACGCCGCGGATTAGATTCATAAGTGTAGTTCAACACCAGCCGGCAGTCCGTGCGGAACTGGATGCGGTCGCCGAGGCGCGAGCGCAGCAGGGCGATGCGCGCCCCACCGCCAGGCAGTTCCTGGCGCTTGAGGATGGCGCAGTAAAAATCCGACTGCACCTCTTTAAAACCCCACGAAAAGCCATACAGGTCCTCAGTCCCCTGGTATTCGAGGGCCGGCTGCGCTGCGCCGTCCAGGTAGAACTCCTGGTTGCCCTCGCAGAGCAGCTCGCCGCCCGGGCAGAGCGGGTCCTCGGACTCGAACTGCAGCCAGTGGGCGACCACAGCCCCTGGACCGCTCAGCTCGCAGAGCGTCGCCGGCTCCTGGGGGATGCGCATGACGCCGCTGCGGTAATCGGCGCGCAGGCAACCGCAGTCCGCGGGGATCGCATTGACCCCCTCCCATTGGACCTCGATGTAGCCGATCAGGTCCACTGCAGAAGTGTTTTCGACTGTCATCCGCAGGTGACGGCGGAAGGGCATCGGCAAGCGGAAGTTGTGCGAATGCTTGACCTTTGAGAAGCAGGCATTTTCAAAAAAGGCGCTCTCACACTGGATGTCGGCCAGGAAATCCATCAACGGCATCTCGATCGCCGGCTTGTCTTCGTGGTTGTACCAGACTCGCAGCAGCAGCGCCTGCCCCGCCTGGGGGAGCCTCCAGGATGTTGCGTTTATCGTAGTAATCGGAGACGTGCAGGCAGGAAACGACGCCCGGCCCGGCCTCGTCGATCAGGGTCACGGTTTTACCAGCATCCAGCTCTGGCGCTTCGGGGTATTTATCGTAAGGCCAGGTCGAGGGCATCAGGTGGCTGGTTGCCCTGCCGACTGAGGAGAGTTGGGTCCAGTGGAACATACATTGCCTCCAAATTGCGGTTTATAATCAACACCACCCATGAGCCAATCATACACCATAATCCCCCTATCCGAACAGCACCTCCAACCTGCGGTCGAGCTGTTCCTGGAAGGCTACCGCCAGGAGCGCCAGGCAAACCCGCTGCTTCCAGAGGCTATCCTGACCGAGCCGGGACGCATCTATTCCGCCCTCCAAGCCTGCCTCGGCAACCCCGGCGTCGCCCTCGTCCAAAACGGGCGCCTGCTGGGCTACGCGCTCACCGGGGCACAGTTCGCCTGGAAGGGACAGCAGGCGGTGCTCGTTCCCGAATACGCCCACAGCACCATCCAGGAAGGCAAGGCGGAGCTCTACCAGCTTATGTACCAGCAGCTTGCGCAGGAGTGGGCGGACGCCGGCATCCACCTGCACCTGGTCGGTCACCTGGCCCACGACGCCGTCCTGCTGCACACGCTCTACCTGCTCGGTTTCGGCGCTATCGTCTGCGAGCGGCTGCGAGACCTGGCACGTGGATATCCGAGCATCCAGCTATTCCGATCCGTGAAGAGTCTGACCCGCAGAAACTGATCGCCCTGGAGCTGGAGCACCGCCATTATTACGCGCGGTCTCCCATCTTCCTACCCAGGATTACCCGGCCAGAGACGAAGCCCTGGCGGATATCACAGCCCAAATCGATGGCGGCGACCGTTTCTACGTAGCCTATGAGGACCGGCAGCCCTGCGCCTACATGATCCTGGGTAAGTCCGCGATTAGCGCAGAAGGCTTCCTTTTGCAGCACACCAACACCGCCCAGATCAAGTCTGCCTTTGCCCGTCCTGGCGCCCGTGGGCAGGGCATCGGCCGGGCACTCCTGCAGTATGCGATTGAATGGTCGCGCCAGGGCGGCTACGAGCGTCTTTTCGTCGAGCACGAAACGGCCAACCTCAGCGGTGGCGCTTTCTGGCGCAAGCACTTCACGCCGTTTGTTTATTTTTCAATGCGTTACATCGATTTAACGATTCCGATCGCCATGCACTCTACCTGGTGACAACGCTCTGCGATATCACCCAGCTACCGGCGCTCCGTGCCTCTTATGAACGTGGAGCCTTTTTCCGACGTTACAATGCGGAGCGTTGTAACAAGAGTTCGACCTGCCCTTACGATCTTTTTTACCTTATTCCTCGTCTTTCGCGATCCAAAGGTCCCTCGTCAACTGCATCTGCCCAACGTGCAGCGCTGTGTGCGCCGTGACATACACCAGCACCCAGCCCAGGCTGAAGATTTTTCCATCCCGCGGCGAAACCCGCTCTTCGTCCAGGCTGGCCTCCCGCAGCTTCCACAACACCTGCCAGGCGTAGCTGGTGGCGGCTGACAGGCGCGCTGCCAGGCGCTCCGCGTCCAGTCCTTCCATCCTGAATTCAGCCTCTCGTTCGCGCCGGATTTCCTCCTGCCCGGCGACGGCGCCCAGCCAGTAGCGCTCCGCACCGCTGAGGTGCGCCGTCAGGACAGCCAGTGAGTTAGCGTTTTCAACCGGCTTCCAGTCCAGCGCTTGCTGGTCCAGTCCTTCCAGGACTGCTTGCGCCTGGGTGTGCAGGCTTGCAAGATTGTGAATGGTGTCTTTCCAGAATTCTGTCATGCCCAAATTATACCCCTTTGATTAATATTAGGTTAAAATAGGCTGAGTACAGTTTATTTTCCTGGAGTATCCATGTACGCAACCATCTGCGGAACTTTGATCGCGCTGCTGCTGTCTTGCATGACCTGCTTTCTGGGCTACCGCCTGCTGGGAACCTGGATGCCGGCGCTGGCTTTTTTCATTGGGTTTACCTTTGGGGCGCAGGCTTTGCAGGCGTTTTTCGGGATCGGCTTCCTCTCGAACGCCGCCAGCTGGATCACAGGCCTGGTGGTCGCCATTGGTTTTGGCCTCTTGTGCTTCCTGCTCCCCCGGGCAACTTACGTCATCCTGGCTGGCTGCATCGGTTATGGCTTCGCCACCGGATTGATGGCGCTCTTCGGATTGGACTTCGTCCTGGTCACCTTCCTGACTGGCGTGGCAGCTGCCATCGCCGTTGTCAGGATTACGCTTCATTACCGCATGCAAAAATACGTCAGCATCGTCGCCACCAGCCTGGGTGGGGCTTTCGCCGCAGTCTTCGTCCTGATCCTGGGAATCCAGGACATGCCCACGCCGGTGACCTTGCAGAACCCGCTGCGCTTCCTTTTGCTGGACGATCCCGCCTGGACGATCCTGTTCCTGGCGCTGGCAATCGGCGGCAGCGCCTGCCAGCTCATCATCAACCGGCGCTACAACCTGGAGCTGCCGGTTTCGCGCCTCTAAAATGAGCGTCCATCACCCGAGCGGAACGGTCTCGTTCCTGTTTACAGACATCCAGGGAAGCACTTCACTCTGGGAGCGCGATCCCGAGGCGATGAGCGCAGCGCTCGAGATTCACAATCGCATCCTCCACGGCGCCGTCGAGGCTTACGATGGGGTGGTCTTTAAAATCATCGGGGATGCCTTCCAGGCAGCCTTCGAGGGCCCCTGCAGGCGCTGCAGGCAGCCCTCTCCGCCCAGCGAGGCTTGCAATTGGCAGCCTGGGATGCCCGCACCGGCCCGTTGCGCGTGCGTATGGGCATCCACACCGGTCCTGCAGAGTGGGTGGATGGCGACTACGCCGTGAGTCACACCTTGAACCGTTGTGCTCGTATCATGTCCGCCGGGCATGGTGGGCAAATCCTGCTTTCGCTGGCAAGCGCCGAAATCGTCCGCGAGCACCCGCCCGAGGGCATTTCCCTGTCTGACCTGGGCCTCCATTTCCTGAAGGGTCTCAGCCACCCGGAGCAGATTTTCCAGGCTTGCGCCAGCGACCTGACGCAGGAATTCCCGGACCTGGTTACCCTGATCCAGCCGCGCCACAACCTGCCTGGACGGCTGGCTTCTTTCGTTGGACGCAAGAAGGAGATCGAGCAAGTGCTGCGCCAGCTCGGCCGCGCCCGCCTGGTGACTCTGACCGGCTCCGGCGGGGTCGGCAAGACGCGCCTGGCAATCCAGGCGGGTCACATAGCCATGGACTTAGCGACATCTGCGGAGTGTGCTGCTTTCGAAAAAGCCGTTGCCTCCGCAGATGTCGCCGCCTACCCTGACGGCGCCTGGTGGGTAGAGCTGGGCAGCCTGGCGAACGCCTCGCTCCTCGAAGGCGCTATCGCTGGGGTTCTCGGCGTGCAGGACCAGCCCGGTCAAACTCCGCAAGGCGCTCTAATTCACTACCTGGCAGGACGCCGGCTGCTGCTGATCCTCGATAACTGCGAGCACCTGATCGACGCCTGCGCCCAGCTCGTAGAAGCGCTGCTGCTTGCCTGCCCAAACCTGAGCGTGCTCTGCACCAGCCGTGAGCCGTTGGGTTTGGAAGGTGAAACCGTGCTGCGTGTACCCTCGATGACGGTGCCAGATCCGGCGGCGATAGAGAATGAATTCGCTTCAGCAGAAAACCTGGCGGAGTCGCTCAACCGCTACGAAGCCGTGCAGCTCTTCGTCGAGCGCGCCAGGCAGCAGAGCGGCGGCTTGGTCTCACCCGAAAGCCTCACCCCGCAGGATGCGGTGACCATTGCTTCCATTTGCCGGCGCCTGGACGGCATTCCCCTGGCGATCGAGCTCGCCGCGGCGCGCTGCCGGGTGCTGAGTCTCGAGCAGATAGCCGCCCGCCTGGACGACACCTTCCGCCTGCTGACCGGCGGCAGCCGCACCGCCCTGCCGCGCCACCAAACCTTGCTGGCTGCCATCGACTGGAGCTACAACCTGCTCAGTCGAGTCTGAGCGACGCTTGTTCCGCAGGCTGGCAGTCTTCAGCGGCGGCTGGAGCCTGGAAGCGGTTGAATTCATCTTTTGCGATGCCGCCTTCGAGGGGAACCTGGACTGCCAGGCGTTGGATTACCTGGATCTTCTGACTTCAGCTCGTAAACAAGTCGCTGGTGATCGTGCAGGCGTTATCCAGCAACACTCGCTACCGCTTCCTGGAGACGGTGCGCCAGTATGCCCGCGAGAAGCTGATCGAATCGGGAGAGGCTGAGATTTGCCGAGGCGCCCACCACGACTGGTTCCTGAACTGGGTGGAGCTGGGTGAATCCCGCCAGCGCGGCGGTGGCTTCATCGCCTGGATGGACCAGCTCGAGCGCGAGTTCGGCAACATCCGGGCTGCCCTGGAATGGTCGATCGCCAGCGGTAGGGGTTCCGAGACCGCCCTGCGCATGGGCAGCGCCTTATACCGCTACTGGTGGGCGCGCGGTAACCGCCAGGAGAGCCACGAGTGGCTCAAGCTGGGCTTGAGCCTGGACGATCCGGACTCGCGCTTCCTGCGCTGCCGTGCTCAAGCCCACTACATCCTTGCCTGGATCGGTAGTGACCGTAACTCAAGCGATCTGATTATCGACCAGGCCAGGAAAGCCATTGATGTTTCCCGCCAGATGGGTGAGGCCGGGCGCCAGAACCTGGTCGAAGCCCTGGCGCAGCTGACCATTAATAGCCTGATCGATAACCTTTCTCCGGCCGTGCTCGAACCGGCAAACGAGGCAGTCGATCTGGGACGCAGCCTGGGTTCGCCGGCTGCCTGGAGCCTGGGCATGGCCTTGTGGGCGCGCGCCCTGGCTTTCCAGGCGCTTGCGGGTAATTTCCTACCTGCCGCAGCTAAAGTGGGCAGTGAGAAAACCCGGGAAAAGTACTGGCAGGCATCCCTGGTAGACGCCCGTGAAAGCTGGGCGCTCTTCCTGCAGTCTGGCGACCGCTGGAACGCCGGTCCGCTGATCCTGCTGGGAAATGTCGAGATGGTTCAGCAGCATTTTTCCCAGGCCGAGCAGTACTTCCTGCAGGCGCTCGCGGCCTTCAACGAGGCCAGCGACAAAGGTGGGATTTCAGCCGCCGCCAGCGCCCTGCTGCAGTACTACATTGTCCAGGGCGACTTCGACCAGGCGGCGCACTACCTGATCCTGACCGCGCGCTCGATTTACGGGCAGGGAAATATCTTCGTCACAGGTTTCTACCTGCAAGCCCTGGGCAACGTTGCCGTGGTGCGCATGGTACTCGAGCCTACTCTGGGCTCCCCGGCCGGGCTCAGGCAGGTCCTGCTCCTGCTGGGCTGTGCTTCAGCGCAGGTTCACATTGACTACACGCAGCCGGTCACCGCTCTCTCCTTCATCCAGGACTGGATCCGCAGCATCAAAGAGTACCCGCCCATGCCAGGCCTGCCGCTCGATGAACCCCAAATCGCTGCCATCCACGAATACCTCGGCGAGCTGCTGGCAGGACTCGGTCCCACGGGCATCACAGAGGCCTTTAACGATGGCAGGCACCTTTCGGTGCGCGAAGCCCTGAAACTGGGCGAAGACCTGCTGCTGTCGTTTAAACCTTAATTGTAGTCGCTGGATTGCCAGCAGGCATTTTCTTGCAGAAAGAAACCATCTAAGGTATAATTCTCCTTATCTTATCCAGATTGTAGTTTTTTAAGGAGACTTTTCCATGACTGAAGAACTTCCCCCCATCGAAGAACCCGTCCTTGAACCCGTAATCGAGCCTGCCAGCGACATCACCAGCGACGACAAGTTGTTCGTGCTTCTGGCTTACTTATTCTCACCCCTTGTGCCGGTCATCATTCTGTTCCTCCAGGATAAAAAGGAACGCCCCTTCATCAAGGCGCACAACATGCAGGCGCTGGTCGTCGGCGTGCTGGAAATCCTACTCTCGATCCTGGTAGGCTGGACATTTGTCCTCGCCTGCATCCCGTTCGCTATCTGGCTGGTCATGATCTACTGGGGCATCCAGGGTTTCCAGGGCAAGTACGTCAACATCCCCGTGGTCACCAACTTCGTTAAAAGCCAGGGCTGGGCTTAACACCCGCTTCGTGAAATTTTTCTGGATTTTCGGAATCCTGGGGCTGGTGGTGATCGTCTTTTTCACCACCGCCCCTTTAGTTTCAGCCCTCATCGCCGGGTCGATCGCCACAGCCAACGACTGCCGGCTCGATGAAGGCTCGATCCACACTTGCGTGGTCAACGGGCGTGACCTGGGACCGACGCTCTACTCCATGGGAATTTTCGGCTGGTTAATGATCGCCACCATCCCGATCGGCCTGGTCGTCCTGGCCGTGTACGTGGTCATCATGATCATTGTCGGTGTACTTCTGAACCGCAGAAGGAAAAACGCTTTTGGACGCGGATGAACGCCGATTGACGCGGTTATTTTAAAATTTTCCGCGTACATCTGAGCTCGTCCGCGTTCTTTCTAATTTATCCCCGCTCGAATAACCTCCGCCACCAACCCCTTCCCCGAGCTGAATTCCGCTAAATCCTGCTCCAGCAGTGCAGCCGGCAGCGCCCAGAGCATCATGTTCTGGTAATAATCCGTCCCAAACAACCTCCGCCCATCGTCCCCACTGACCAGGTTCGGCAGGTCCCAGATATGCCCGTGCTCCAGGCAGAGCGCCTGCCAGAACTTGCGGGCCATCTCCAGCCCGTACTCCCGCTCCCCGTTCTGGATGTACGTCATCGCCAGCAGCACCACCTCCGGCGTGAACATGGCGAATTGCCCGTAATGCGCCACCTGCGAGCCAACTTCCAGAGGCGTCCCATCGGGCCGGGCGAAGTTCGCCGCGCCCAGCTTCGGCGTTAGGCCGGCATTGCAGCGGCGGATCGTCTCCAGCACCAGCGGTAGCCGTTCGGGTTTGAAGACTCCCTGCAGCCCATGGAAACGGCTCGCCCACTCGCCATCGAGCTGGTAGCCCATGACATCGTCGCTGACCTTGCCGGTTTCGGGCTCGTAAAAATTCAAATAGTAAGAGCCGGTCCAGAGCCGCTCTTCCAGCGCCTTGGAGCCGTCCTCCAACCAACCCTGGCACTCGGCTAGATAGGCTGAGTCGCCCAGCGCCTGCGCCATGCGCGTGACCATGCGCAGTTGCGCCAGCCTGAGGCCGCCCAGGTGCGCAGCCATGCCCGCCCACTCGCCGAACTCGAACCACTCCATGCCGCCGATGTCGGGCATGCGGATGGCTCGCCCGAGTCCCTGCGCCAGGTTCATCAGAAAGGTGTTGGCTTTCTTCACCGAGGGGTAAAACTCCGCCAGCACGCCCCTCTCCTGGGTACGCTGCCACAGGCGGTCGACCATGTCGATGTAGCACATCCCGTTCAGCGAAACCTGCCAGTAGTACTCCGGCGTGGCCATGTCCGGCAGGTCAGCAATTTTCCCGAGGGCGAAAGGGATTTCGCCGTTTGCAAGTTGGTACTCCTTGAACATGCGCAGCGTGCTCAGCGCCAGCTCGGGGAAAAAGTAGACCACCGGCAGGTTTCCGTACCAGTCGCAGGGGATGCACGCCATGTGCGGGCAGCCGCGCGGGCTCTCGTTCAAGGCGAAGGCGCCGCCAGGGAATAGCTCCGCCGCCAGGGGCGGGCGCGCCTGGAGCCAGTGGGCGTCCTCGGCGAAGAGCGCCAGGTTGTTGATGAGCGAGTCCTGCAGCCAGCCCGGCAAGCCAGGCTGGCTATAAATCGCCGCCTGCCAGGAGAGGATGCGTTCCAGCAAAGCCGGATGCTCCTGCGCCACATAGCGAGTAACCTCGAGGGCGCTGCCGAAGCGCGCCGCGTACATCTCGTGGAAGACGTGAGTCCTGCCCTGGTGTTCCTGTCCGATCCAACGCATGCGCATGTGGCCGCCGTAGCCGGTCTCCTCGCCTTCCCAGGTGTGGGTCACACCCTCGATGGTCGGGGCATACCAGGCGAGTAGGAAGCGCACGGTGGTTGTTTTTCCGGCTGCCAGCTTGAAATCGACCGCCAGGCTTGAGCTGCCGCTCAAGGAAAGGCGCACATCTGCCACCTCGTACCAGGCAGCCTGTGGAAGCTCGTTGGCAATTTTCGACCAGGCGTTTTTCGTCTCGTCCAGGCTGGTCCCAGTGCGCACCTTGCTTTCATCCAGCACCCCAAGCACGTAACCCACGCCCGCTTGCGAGCGCACGTGCACGCCGGTCAGGCCCTCGTGGACATCGTCGCGCTTGAAAAGGCTGCCGTGGGCATCGGTTGCACCCGGACCGGCGAAGCTGAACGCCAGGGTGGCTTCGACGGCGCTCGCGCCCGGGTTGTACAGGTGAACCTCGAAGACGATCACGGGGATGTTCGACGCAGTCGCATCCCCAGGGATGAAAGGCGCCCAGGCTCGCAAGCCTGCCTGGAGCGGGGCGGCTAGGTTGAATTCCAGGTCAGCGACTGGGTAATGCCCCCAAAGCTCAATCTTCTCAGCATACTCGACGCCATCAAGGGTCGCGGTACTCACCTGGGAAGGCGCCAGGGTCTTGCCTTCGCGCTCCAGCATCTGCGGATCGCTGCACCAATCCAGCGCCTTCCCGCTGCCGATCTCAGGCGTGCTCAGCAGCCAGGTGCGTCCAGCGGTGGATAAACCCAAAAACGGTTGCAGGGATGGCAGCTTGCGCGGCATGCGCCAGTTTTCAAAGACGGGATGGTTCGAGCTGGGATGAAAGAGGCTGCTGAAGCCAAAAGTTCCGCGCACGTCAAGATCGAGGCAGCCTGTGCTGATGCCGCCGAGGGGCAGGCCGCAGCAAGGCGGGTTCTCGCTGGTAAAGATCGCGCCGTGTACGGGCTTTCGGAACCCGCTGGCCGTAAATTCCAGCCACTGGCGCGGAGCCAGGCTGGCAGGAAATAGACGATTGTTTTGAGGTTTTTTAATCTTTGCCATGCTTGTGAACCTTTCACTTAACGTCATTTCGAAGCGGCGGACGAAATGCGTCCGCGAAATCCCTTAAGCCGTCGTCTACTTTACCCTAACTATACAGCGAAATGACATTAACTAGGAACTTCCTTATGCCGGCGTGGGTCCTTCACTTTCAGCAAGAACACGCTAACGGAGGCGGCAGCCAGGACCAGGGAGACCGCGAACAATGCGGGATAACCAGCGTTTTGAGCGACCAGCCCGCCCACCAGAGGGGCGATCATCGCCGTCACTCCCAGCAGCGTATTGTTGACCCCGATGTACGTCGGGCGGATTTCAGGCTTGCTGAACTCCAGGACGATCAAACTGCTGATCCAGCCCACGCCCAGGCTCAACCCGCGCAGGAAAAACACCAGCGCAATCCAGGCGGACGACTGGAGCACCAGCGCCAATCCAAGTGCGCTGATGGTCGAGATGACCGCAAAGGCGATCACCGGCTTGTAACCCAGACGGTCCACGGCGATCCCGCCCAGCAGGTTGCCGACTGACTGGCCTACCAGGAGCCAGGTGGAAAACAAACCCGCCTGCCCGTCGCTCAGCCCGAAGCGTTCGACGGCGTAAACCGCCATGAATCCCCATGACATGGCGCCCAAAGAAGAGAGCGCCTGGGTGGAGAGGAACCAGCGGAAGTTGCTGTCGCCGCGCAGAACCCCTGGGAGCTGCCGCCAGTACTCGCGTTGCGATTTTTTCGGGCTCAGGTTGTGCACCGGATATTCGCGGACCAACACCAAGGCAACCCAGGAGATCATCACCAGGGCTGCGGCAATGGCGAAGTTTATGGTGTAGCCAGTCGGGAAAGCAAAGCGGTCCAGAAGGGATGCCGCCAGCAGCGCCCCGACAACACCGGTGGCATTGCCGCCGAGGGTGGTCACCCCCATGAAAAAGCCGCGCCGCTTCAACGGGATCACCTTGGCGATCATATCCTGCCAGGCGACCGCCACCACCCCCGAGCCGATCGAGTGCCACGCCAGGAGCACAAAAAAACCCACCAACGCTGCCAGCGGCGCGCTCGAGGGAGATCATGGCTGCAAACGGCAGGATCAAAAGCGGGACACGTTCGGTATAAAACCCAATCTTCACCGGCACATCCTTTTTCACCGGGATGCGCTCGATCCAATTGGAAGTAAAGAGCTGCGGTAAGAACCAGCCGCTGGCGCTGATCATGGCCACCAGGCCGATGACGACCTTGCTATCGGTGAAATGGCTGATAAACAGGGGCAGGATTACGCCTGGGGCGATGAAGGCGTATCCCAGCCAAAAGGCGGCGCCATCGATAAAGTTAAAAACGTAGTTCCAGCGCGCGTGCTTCTCGGCATACGCTTCCGCCGCCTGGGTCTCCGCTTAAGGTCATAAATATTCAGGCTCTTATTCTAGTTTTGAGTGACAACGCGGAGCGTTGTTACGAGTAATTTACTCTGTTACTTCGCTCGACTCCATCCGGCCGGCCGTGCCCTGGAAGAGCTCCCAACCCTGGGTCATGATCACGATCTGGGCGATCAACAGCCAGACCAGGAAGAGCGTGATGACCGCTGCAGCAATGTTCAGGATGTTGTTGAGGTTTTCGCTGACGTTGCCCAGGATCACCAGGAGGTCTTTCATCGACTGCTGGCTCTGCCCGATCATGGTCTGGTACTGATCCAGACTGCTGCTGATGGTGCCGACGCTGGTCGCCATCGTGGACAGGCTGGTCTCAATGGTCATCAGGTTGTCGTCCGCCTTAGACAGGCTCTCGGACATGCCGATAAACGTAGCCGGCAGACCTTCCAGGTTACTGGCAACGTCGCCGAGGGATCATAGAGCGGCTTGTCAGGATTGTAAGGTTCATCGGATGGCGCATCGGTGATAAAGCCCCCGATCAGCGGTACCGCGCCCAGGAGCGACTTGAAGGTATCAAAAGAGCGGATGGCGCTGTCGATCACCTGGGCACCCTGCTGGGCTACCACCAGCGAGTTCGCAGCCGAGGTCAACGTGTTCGGTAGGGTTTCGCCCAGGACCGAATTGATCTTGTCGAGCAGCGGTTGGGTATCCGCGACCGAGGCCGCGGTCGCCGTCAACATCGTCTGCAGGGCATCCACGCTGTCAATCGTGCCCCCCAGGGCGGTTTTGGTGACCTCCATGACCTGCTGGCTGGTGTCCAGGCTGGATTCAAGGGTTGTAATAGTCTTCCCGGCAATTTCTGCCAGGGTGGGCTTGATCATCCAGACGCCGATGATGCCGGCGAGGGCGATGATTATACCGAGGACGCCGGCGATCATTACCGTGATTCCCAGGATTTTACGTAAGATTTTCATGGTTTCTCCTCTCGATTTTTGGTTTTACTTATTGAACCACAACTTACCCACCTGGGCAAGTAGAACTTGTTACTGCGCCCAGCGTCCTTGCGAGCGGTCTTTGCGAAGCAATCTCAGCAAATTTCTTCGCAGAGAACGCTCGCAATGACAGAACATGCCGCCGTGATTTATAATTACCACAGGCTTCACAAATACATCGACACTGCCTCCGGAGGAACCATGAAGAACAGCCTCATCTTGATCATCAGCATCTTGCTGGGATTTTCGCTTCAGCAGGCGGTGCCAGGACCGGACGACCCCTCCGGCAAGCCCTTCGACGACGATCCACATATTTATTCTCTTTACCTCCCCCACGTCCAGAGCAATTACCGCAAGGCTGAAATGGTCTACGTCCCCGCGGGCAGCTTCGAGATGGGCTGCAATACAGACCACAACAACGACTTCGCCTGTCCGGAGGACGAAAAACCCCAGCACACGGTGACCCTGGATGCCTACTACATTTACAAGTTCGAGGTCACCAACAAGGAGTACGCCCAATGTGTCAAAGCTGGCGCCTGCCAGCCTCCGACCTATTCTTCATCCTTCGACCGGCCTTCTTACTACGGCAACCCGGAATTCGACAGCTACCCGGTGATCTACGTATCCTGGCAGGAGGCTTTCAACTACTGCGAATGGGTCGGCATGCGCTTACCGACGGAGGCCGAGTGGGAGAAAGCCGCCCGCGGCTCGAGTGGTCCCCTGGCTTATCCCTGGGGCGACGATCCGCCCACCTGCACTCTGGCGAATTATTACGACAACATCTCCGATGCCTACTGCACCGGCGACACAACCGCTGCCGGCAGCTATCCCACCGGCGCCAGCGTCTACGGAGCCATGGATATGGCCGGAAATGCTACCGAGTGGGTCAATGATTGGTATGATCAGGATTATTACAAAACCAGCCCCGGCCTGAATCCCCAGGGCCCTGACACGGGGACCTACAAGGTGCTGCGCGGTGGCAGTTTCGGCGCCTATCCCGACCTCATGCGCACCTCCTACCGCGCCCTCTTCCCCGGCATCCACGACGGCAGCAACGGTTTCCGCTGCGCGGAATCATTGGAGTAGACGAGGGAGATTGTAATTCCACCTGCCCAAATAGGTCCTCCCTAAATCAAAAAGTCCTCCGGTGATTGCACCAAAGGGACTTTCTTATTTATCGTTCTGGTGAGGTCAGAGACTTACCAGTTGAAATCGTCGATGTTATCGATGTTGTAGATAAACGGCAGGCCCAGGAGCACATTCTTGCCCAGGTCTGCGTTTTCCTGGACCGTGTATTCGCCCAATTTGCCAGCGGTGAATGTATCGCCCACTGCGCCGGTAATTTTTCCCGTTGCCAGTGCATCGATGGCGTATACAGCCAGGTAGCCAAGGTCTCCCGGGTTCCAAAGAGCAAATTGGGGTGAGGCGCCGCTTTTGACGTACTCACGCATCTGGTTCGGGGTTCCAAGGCCGGTGACGAACACCTTGCCAACCAGGTTCTGGTCCTGTACAGCACGGGCAGAAGCTGCGATACCCACAGTCGTCGGGGCAATGATCACTTCCAATTCAGGATAGGTCGTGAACAATCCCAGGGCTTCGTTGTAGCTCTTTTCATCCTGGTCATCGCCATAAACCGTCGCCACCAGCTCAAGGTTAGCGTATTCTGGTTTCTCGAGTTCTGTTTTCATCAGCTCGATCCAGGCATTTTGGTTGGGAGCAGTCGAGGTCGCGCTGAGGATGGCGATCTGGCCACCATCTTCACCGGCCAGTTCACTCGCCATCTTGATCTGGACGGCAGCGATACCGGCGGCTTCAGCCTGGTTGATGTGCAACACACGACCTTCTGGGGCGATGGCAGAATCCCAGGTCACAACCGGGATGCCGGCTTCCATGGCAGCTTTGCCCGTTGGGACCAGAGCGTCGGCGTCATTGGCAGAGATCGCCAGGCCGTCGACGTTTTGGGCGATCAGGGAGTTGATCAGTGTGATCTGCTCGGCAGCATCGGCGGTAGCGGAACCCTGGTAAAGCACAGTCACACCTAATTCTGTCGCGGCTTCTTGTGCACCGGTATTGGCGGTGTCAAAGTAGGGATTGCCCAGGTTCTTGGGGACCAGCACATAGGTCTTGGGACCGGCAGGCGCTTCAGTAGGAGCAGCCTCTTCGGTGGGAGCGGCTTCATCAGTCGGCGCAATTTCTTCAGTAGGTACGACTGGTGCCTCAGGGTCGCGGCCGCAGCCACAGGCGCTGAGCAGCAAGCCAAAAATGGTTAGAGCTGCCATAACTAAAAACAAGTGATCGATTTTTCATTTCTTACTCCTTATAGTTAGATAGTTTTACTTGCACAATAGGTTTTGGATAGATCAATGATTTGGTAACAGTTACACCTCCTTCGTAAAATACGTTCCGGGTTGAAGTTTCCAGGCAAGGCCTGGTAACACACAAAAATGTTCTCATGAACCGCTTGCGATGACCGCGGCTCGTGACCAGAAGAAAAAGCCGAAAAACAGGGCGAAAATTACGACCGCCCCCAGTGCGTACAGCAAGGATTGCCGGCTTGGTTTGATTTTTTGCCACGAGACCTGGCGCAGCACACTCGGAAGCAGAATCGACAGGATCAACAGCAAACCGATCGCGATTCCCTGGACCTGCCCCTGGATGTTGAGCAGACCCATCCCGAAGCGCATCAGGCCGATCAGCACCAGGGAAAGCACCGCCCCGGTCATCGTCCCAATCCCGCCGTTGATGTCTACACCACCCAACACTGCCGCCGTGATCACCGAGAGTTCCAACCCGGTCGCGATATCCGGTCGGGTACTGCCGAAGCGTCCCGCCATAATCAATGCAGAGAGTCCAGCCATCAAACCAGATAGGGTGAAAATGATCATTTTGATTCGGCCACCGGAACACCTGAATACCTGGCGGCTTCTTCATTATTTCCTATTGTATAAAGATGGCGGCCAAATTTCATCTTGTGCAGGACCAATCCATAGATAATCGCCATAACGATAAACAGACCCACGGAGAAGGGAATGATGGTTCCGGGGATTTTTCCCTGGCCTAGATAAATAAAAGACTCGGGATACCCACGCGCAGCCTGGTCGCCAAGTAAAACGTATGCCACCCCACGGAAAAATGCGTACGTGCCCAGGGTCACAACCAGAGCCGGTAACTTTAACCTGGCAACCAGTACACCGTTGAGCAGTCCACCCGTTGTACCCAGGGCCAGGGCAGCTAGCGCAGCCACCCAAATGTTGACACCATTATTGAACAGCCAGCCCATGAACGATGCGCTCATTCCCAAATTGGAGGCCACCGACAGATCGATGTTACCGGTGATGATGATAAACACCATCGCCAGCATCATCAGCCCGATTTCCATAAAGTCAGAGCTTGTCCGTGATAGGTTCTGAGCATTCAGAAAATAAGGCGAAAGCTGGATGTTTAAGAATACCACGATGATGATTAACGCAACCAGCATCCATTCCCAGCGTTGAAAACGGGCGATGAAAGACCGTCGCGGTGGATTTTCACTGATCAGGGATGTGGTTTGAGGTTCGCCAGAGATGGGATTAGCGCTTTTCATCGGCTGTTCCTCCGTTGAACCCTGCGGGAGATCAAGTTATCCGTGATCACTGCCAACAAGATCAAAAGTCCCTGCACGGCCAGTTGCCAGAATGGCGAGATGCGGATCAAGGTCAGTGAATTTTGAATGATACCGAGTAGAAGCGCGCCGAGTAACACACCTGGCACCGTCCCTACACCTCCGCTGATGCTGACTCCCCCGACAATCGATGCCGCGACGGTTTGCAGCTCAAATCCCAGTGCGGTATTCGTCTGAGCCGATTCGAACCGTGACGCCCACAGCACTCCTGCCAACCCGCAGGCAATCCCGCTCAAGATGTAAACCATAAAAATTATCCGCTGCTTACGGATACCGGCAAACTGAGCCGCGTCGGAGTTGCTGCCCACAGCATAGATATCGCGTCCCGTGCGAAAATAGTTAAGGAAACAATAAACGATAATCGCCACGATCGCAGCAATAAGGATCAGGTGGGGCGTACCAACGATCGTGCCTTTTGAAAGCAATTTGAAGCTTTTTGACATCTCAAAGGCGTTGATCCAGGTCCCACCGCTGTACAGGAAAATCATCCCGCGATAGATGCTCAGCGTTCCCAGCGTGGCGATGATCGCCGGGACTCTGCCATAAGCGATGATCAGCCCATTGAACATCCCCAGTACACTGCCCAATGCCATCCCCAGGATCACCGCAGTCACCGGCGAAAAGCCGGGGTATTGTTTGACCATGAACGATACCATCATCGCCGTCAGGCCAACCATCGAGCCAACGGAAAGGTCGATATTTTTGGTGATGATCACCATCGCTTGGGCCAGCGCCACGATCACCAGGATCGAGATGTTCAGCAGGATGTCTCGCAGATTATTAACCGTCAGGAAACCGGGGCTGCGCAAGGTCACAGCCACAGACCAGGGCAACGATGAAAATGCTGATCCCCACCTCGCGGACCTTGGCAATTGCGAAAATTGGGTTTGACCGTGCAGGATTCGGCGTCTTTGCTGTCAATTCACACTTCCTGTTTCGACAGCCTGCGTCGCGAATTGCAGGATCTTTTCCTGCGTCGCTTCGGCACGGGTCAGGTTTGCGGTTACACGGCCCTCGCGCATCACCAGGACTCGGTCGCTCATTCCCAGGACTTCAGGTAATTCGGACGAGATCATCAAGATCGCAATTCCTTCTGCGGCTAATTTGCTCATCAGCGCATGTGCACCGCAGCCTTGGTTCCTACGTCGATTCCTCGTGTCGGCTCATCTAAGATGAGAATCCGGGGATTGGTCGCCAGCCATTTGGCAAGCACGACTTTCTGCTGGTTTCCGCCGGATAGTTCTTTCGCCTTCTGCCAGATGTTGTTCGCCCGTAATTCCATTTGTCTGGCAATGTTGTAAGCTGCCGATCGCTCTGTTCTGACATTCAGCCACCCGTGACGGACATACTCCCCCAGAGTCGGCAAACTGATGTTCTCGATGATGTTCATCGGGGGTATCAGCCCGTGTAATTGCCGGTCCTCAGGTACGTAGGCCAACCCAAGTTCAATCGCCTGTTGCGGTGAGGGATTCCGGATTTCCCGACCCTCGATATGTATTTTCCCGTCTGTAGGTGGTTCCACCCCGAAAATCGCGCGTGCCACATCGGTACGGCCTGCGCCAACCAATCCCGCCATCCCCAGGATTTCTCCAGCACGCAGTTCGAAGCTCACATCCTTGAATGCGCCCACCCGTGACAGGTTCTCCACTTTCAGCATCACGTTCCCCATCTTCACATCTTGTTTTGGATAAAGGTTGGTAATCGTACGCCCGACCATCAAGCGGATCAACTCGTCGCGGGTCACTCCATTCATTAATCGTGTATCCACGTACGAACCATCCCTTAGTACGGTCACGCGGTCGGCAATCTCGAACAGTTCCTCCAGCCGGTGAGAGATAAAGACGATGGCGGTTCCCTCCTCACGCAGCCGGCGAACCAGGCGAAATAAATCCGCAACTTCATTGAGAGTCAGTGACGATGTCGGCTCATCCATGATCAGGATGCGAGCATGAATTGAAAAAGCCCGGGCAATTTCGACCATCTGCTGTTGGGCAATGCTCAAGCTTCGGGCTTTCTTCTTCGAATCAAGGTGTACACCCAGCGAGGCAAGTAATTGGTCGGCTTCTTTGTAAAGGTTCCGCCAATCAATCCAACCTCCCTTCTTTGTGGGCTGCCTTCCAACAAAAATGTTCTCGGCGACATCCAGGTCAGGGAACAGGCTTAACTCCTGGTAAATCGCCGCAATTCCTGCCTGGCGTGACTCGCGTGAATCAGAAAAATGGACCTGCTCCCCGTTCAGGATGATCTCTCCGCTGTCAGGCTGGTAAACGCCAGTCATCACCTTCACCATGGTGGACTTCCCTGCACCGTTTTCCCCCAGCATTGCGTGGACTTCCCCGGTCGCTAATGAAAAGGAGACTTCGTGCAAAACCTCCACGCCTGAGAAGCGTTTGGTTATTTTGTTTAGCTCAAGAATATTTTCTATCATCATGACACAGCCAATTCATTCTGTCGATTTCCTAACGATACCGGGAAGCCTAAAACGGGTATTACTCCCCACACCCATCATGAGCCAGAAAACAAGGTACCATTACCTGGCGACACTAAATAACGTGAATTCGGGATAAAGCGAGGGTCTCTAAAAAGGAGTAAACTTTTGTCACCACAACAACAGTCCAATCCTAAAGAGGCCCTCAATGGAAAGTTTACTCGAGTTGTTCTGTGATGTCGACGATTTTTGCCAAGCATTTCTACCTTTCTGGAACCAGAAGTTACTTGCCAGTGGGCAGAAGCAACGCCAGCGAGCTCGTTCCTTGACGATCAGTGAGATCATGACCATTCTAATTGCCTTTCATCAATCTCATTATCGAGACTTCAAAGCCTATTATTTGGATCGGGTTCTGAAATCCTGGCGCTCGGAATTTCCCGACCTGGTCAGTTACACCCGCTTTGTTGAGTACATTCCTTCTGCACTTGTGCCCTTGATCGTGTATCTCCGTGCTTGCTGCCTGGGTGATTGCACGGGCATCTCATTTATCGATTCCACCTCGCTGGATGTATGTCTCAACCAACGCATCCATTGCCACAAGGTCTTTGCAGGACTGGCTGCCCGAGGGCAAACATCGATGGGCTGGTTCTTTGGCTTCAAGTTGCACCTGGTTGTCAACGACCGAGGAGAAATCTTGCAGTTTTGTATCACACCCGGCAATGTTGATGATCGCAAACCGGTACCAGGGCTATCCAAGAACCTGTTCGGCAAGCTATTTGGCGATAAAGGCTATATCTCTCAAGCATTGGCCAAAACGCTCCGCGAAATGTTTGACCTCCAGTTGATCACCAAACTGCGCAAGAATATGAAGAACCAACTGATGACCTTGCCCGACCGCATCTTGCTGCGCCGTCGTGCGATTATCGAGAGTATCATTGATCAGCTCAAGAACATCTCGCAGATCGAGCACTCTCGTCATCGCAGTGTTCCTAATTTCTTTGTCAATGTACTGTGCGGCTTGATTGCTTACTGCCGTAAACCTTCAAAACCATCTTTGGGCTTGGGCGATTTCTTGCCCTCGTCCGCCTAACCCGAATTCACGTTAAATAATAAGTTGGAAATCTACGCTTGTCAAGGAATTTGATTCCATCGGATGGGTGGACTATATGCTAAACTTTACAGAAGTGGACAAGCCAGATGCCCACCTCGGGCATTTTTATAGTCTCCAGGAGAAAACATGACCATGAACACAAAACCCATCGACGACCTGCTCAGCGAGCGCTTCAAGCCCAATGAGCCCGGGGTGGCTGTCATCGTCTGCCAGGACGGCATCCCCCTGCTGCGCAAAGGCTACGGTCTCGCCAACCTCGAGCTCAACGCGCCAGTCAGCCTCACACAGTCTTCCGCATCGGCTCGGTCACCAAGCAGTTCACCGCCGTCGCCATCCTCATGCTCTACGAGGAAGGCAAGCTCGACCTGCAGGATCCGCTGGAGCGCTTCCTGCCTGACTACCCGACCCAGGGCAAGACGATCACCGTCGAGCACCTGCTGACCCACACCTCCGGCATCCGCTCGTACACCGACATGCCCGAATGGATGTCGCTGATGCGCAAAGACCTGAAAGTGGAAGAGCTAATTGCCCTTTTCAAGGACCAGCCGATGGACTTCGAGCCCGGCGAGCGCTGGCAGTACAACAACTCAGGTTACGTCATGCTGGGCGCCATCCTCGAAAAGGTCAGCGGGATGCCGTACGCCCAATTCATCCAGGAGCGCATCTTTGATCCGCTGGCGATGAAAAACGCCCTCTACGACGACCCGGCGCGCCTCGTGCCCGGGCGCGCCTCCGGCTATTCCAAGGGCGACCAGGGCTTCGTCAACGCCGGCTACCTGAGCATGAGCCAGCCTTATGCCGCCGGCTCGCTGGCATGCTCGGTGGACGACCTGGCGCTCTGGGATGCCGCCCTGTACACGGATAAGCTGCTCAAGCCGGAGACCCTGCAGAAGGCCTGGCAGTCCTATCACCTGCTGGATGGCACGGACACCCGCTACGGCTTCGGCTGGGGGATCGGTGAATATGCCGGCTACCAGGTGATCGCCCACGGCGGCGGCATTAACGGCTTCGTCTGCCAGGCGGCGCGCATCCCCGAACTGCGCCTCTACACCGCCTTGCTAACCAACAGCGACGGCAACGCCGACATCGACAAGATTGCTTTCCGGGTGACCGCCCTGGCCATGGGCAAGCCCTACGAGCAGCCGGCGGTCATCAGCCTGCCAGAAGCTGCCCTGCAGGAATTCGTCGGCGTCTACCAGATCGACCCCAAGAACGAGCGCATCATCACCCTCCAGGAGGGCAACCTGTTCTCGCAGCGCACCGGCGGCTCGCTCTTCGAGCTGCAGCCAGTCTCCGCCGACGAATTCTTCTTCAAGGATGCCGACGACAGCCTGCTCTTCCAGCGCGGTGCGGATGGCAAGATCAGCGGGATCAAGGTGCAGCGCCGCTTCGGCCCCGTGGAAGTCGATCCCAGGACCGATAAACCGCTGCCCACCGGTCGCCAGGCGGTCGAGCTGGATGCTTCTGCCTTGGAACGCTACGCCGGGAAGTACGAGCTGGCGCCCGGGATGGTCTTCTCGATCCTTCACCGTGAAGGCAAGGTTTTCGCCCAGATGACCGGCCAGCCGGAGATCGAGACCTTCGCCGAAAAGCCGGGCTGGTTCTTCGCCAAAGTCGTCGACGCCCAGATCGAGATAAAGGAAGACGATTCGGGTGCAGTCACCGGCCTGGTCATCCACCAGGGCGGCCAGGACATGCCTGCCTCGAAAACTGGATAACCCACCATCCTTGTAGGGGCACAGCAGGAAAAACGGTAACCCTTTACCGGTCGGTCGCTGTGCCCTTTACCGGTCGACCGCTGTCCCCGTACATCCGGAGGTAAAGAACATTGCGCTTAGGCGGTTTTTTTCGACGAAAAATTTAACTTCACCCGAAGAATGGGTGGCGATCCTGCAATCAAAAGGCTACCGGGCAGCCTACGCCCCGTACCGCATCCCGCCGGGCGGGCAGTTCCCGGGTGATTCAAACTTGCAGGCATACCGGGAGGCCGCAGAAGCCGCTGACATCGTCATTGCCGAGGTCGGCGCCTGGGGCCGCAACTACGTCTCGGAGAACCCGGTAGAACGCGAGCGGGCAGTGACCGAGAGCATCCGCTTGCTCGAGATGGCCGAGAAGCTGGGGGCGCGCTGCCTGGTCAACTCGGCAGGCTGGCGCAGCGACCCACGCCAGAACTTTTCCGAGGAGACCTTCCGGCTGATTGTCGACACCGTCCAGGCCATCCTGGATGCAGCCAGGCCATCCAAAACAAGCTTCACCCTCGAGCTGGTCCCGGATATTTATCCTTACTCAATCGACAGCTACCTGGATTTGCTGGAAGCAGTCGACCGCGAGGCTTTCGGTGTTCATTTTGACCTGGCGAACATCACGGTCACTCCTTACCTGTGCTATCACAACGCCGAGGTGATCCAGGAGTGCCTGGAGAAGCTGGGGCCGCATATCAAGAGCTGCCACGCCAAGGATGTGATCGTCCGCAAGGGCATGGTCGTGCACATCGACGAGGTGCGCCCCGGCCTGGGCTGCCTCGATTATGTCACCCTGATCCGCAGCCTTGACCGCCTGGCCCCGGACATCCCGCTGATGATGGAGCACCTGCCCAATAACCAGGAATATGCCCTGGCAGCCGCATACATCTTGAATTGTGCAGCGGAGAGCAGCCCATGAACGCCTACATCACCGGTACCGACCGCGGCCTGGGGCTGGCGCTGGCTGCCAGCTTCCTGGAGCACGGCTACGAAGTATTTGCAGGATATTATGGCGTCGACCCCGGTGGGCTGGAGGCGCTGCAAATCACTCACGGGAACAGGCTGGCGATCATCCCACTCGACGTCGGCAGCGACAATTCGGTGAAAGCCGCCGCTCAGGCGATCTCGGCAAAGACAGCCAGCCTGGACGTCCTGGTCAACAACGCCGCCATCATCGGGCAGAAGGACGCCACGGTGACCAGTCCGCTGGACTTTAACGACATGCTCAGCGTCTACAACGTCAACGCCCTTGGGCCGTTGCGCGTGGCTCAGTCAGTGCTGCCGCTGCTGCAGGCCGGAGAGATGAAACGCATCATCAACATCTCGTCCGAGGCCGGCAGCATGGCCGCCCGCGTTCGCCGCGGCCAGCGCACCCGCTACGCCTACTGCGCTTCCAAAGCCGCCCTCAACATCCAATCGATCCTGCTACAGAACCACGTCCGCGAGTTCGGCATCCGCGTGCATCTCGTCGAGCCAGGCTGGCTGCGCACCTTCCTGGCGAGTAAAGAAAAGTGCACAATCGCCCCCACCGAGCCGTCAGGAATCGGCAGAGCGCCTGGTGGCGTTTCTCAAGACGCGAACCACCGGATTATATCTTTCACGACCTGTTCAATGACTGCCAATTCGATTGGTAGAAGAACCTGGACAGCGGATCACACGGAACCAAATCATTATCCGTACTCGTCCGCGTTCATCCGCGTCCAAGACTTTCTGGTGACAACACGGAGCGTTGTCACCAGTTTTCCACGCTCCGCGTGTTGTTTTACAAGGTTACGATGACCTCCCTGCCTTCCGGCCTCAGCAGCAACCCCTGTCCTGTGCTCTCCATCTTGCCTCCAGTCACAGTCCGCGCCTGGCGAACGCCCACCAGCAGCGCCGACCAACCTTCCGCTATCGCCCTCGCAGCGGATCGTGATCGTATTTTCCTCCCGGACGGCCGTGAAAAACGCCCGTGTATTGCCCTGTCGGTCGGGGATCTCGCAGCGCGCCTCTTGCCCTCTTCCAGCTCGTAGACCTGCAGCCTCACGCCATCGGCAAACTCATAATCGGTCGTGTCGTCGCGGCTGCCGAAGGGGATGATGCTGCTCGGCCTCGCCAGCAGCGGCAGGCTCATGACGCCGTAAGTCTCGCGCACCCAGCGCGGACCTGGATCACCTTGCCATCCAGGATATTCGTCCAGCGACCCGCGGGTACGTAGTAGTCGACCACACCGTCCGCGCTGAAAACCGGCGCCACCAGCAGGTCATCGCCCAGCATGTACTGGCGGTCGAGTGTATCGCAGGCGGGATCGTCCGGGAACTCGAGCAGCATCGCCCGCAGCACCGGGGTGCCTTCCTGGTGCGCCTGGACGGCCGCCCGGTACAGGTACGGCATCAGGCTCAGCTTCAGGCGGGTGAAATAGCGCAGCACGTCCACGGCTTCCTCATCGAAAAGCCAGGGCACACGGTAAGATGAAGCCCCGTGCAGGCGGCTGTGCGAGGAGAGCAGTCCGAAGGCGCACCAGCGCTTGTAGACCTCGGCGTTAGCCTTCTGCTCGAAGCCGCCGATATCGTGGCTCCAGAAGCCGAAGCCGCTCAAGCCCAGCGACAGCCCGCCGCGCAGGCTCTCCGCCATCGAACTCGAAGGTCGCCGTGCAGTCGCCGCCCCAGTGCACCGGGAACTGCTGCCCGCCGGTCGTGGCGGAACGCGCAAAGACCACGGCCTCGCCCTCGCCGCGCTGCGCCTTCAGCGCCTCGAAGACAGTGCGGTTATAAAGGAAGCTGAAGTAGTTGTGCATCCTCAGCGGGTCCGAGCCGTCGTGGTAGACCACGTCCGTCGGGATGCGCTCGCCGAAGTCGGTCTTGAAGCAGTCCACCCCCATCTCCATCAGCCGGCGCAGCTTCGAGGCGTACCACTCGCGGGCGGCGGGATTGGTGAAATCGACGACGCCCATGCCCGGCTGCCAGGTATCAGTTTGCCAGGCGCTGCCGTCCGGGCACTTGATCAGGAAGCCCTGGCGCACGCCCTCCTCGAAAAGCGGCGAACGCTGGGCGATGTAGGGGTTGATCCAGACGCAGATGTGCAGTCCGCGCTCCTTCAGGCGCCTTAACATGCTTTCCGGATCGGGGAAGCAGCGCCTGTCCCATTCGAAATCACACCAGTTGAACTCGCGCATCCAGAAGCAGTCGAAGTGGAACACCGACAGCGGGATGCCGCGTTCGCTCATGCCGTCGATGAACTGGCTGACCGTGGCCTCATCGTAGCTGGTGGTGAACGAGGTCGAAAGCCACAGCCCGAACGACCACGGAGGCGGAAGCGCCGGCCGTCCGGTCAGGGCAGTATAGCGCTGCAGGACTTCCTTGGGGGTCGGACCGTAAATGACGTAGTAATCGAGGGCCTCGCCGGGAACGCTGAACTGGACGCGCTCGATGCGCTCGGAGGCAATCTCCAGGGAGACTTTCTCCGGATGGTTGATGAAAACACCGTAGCCGCGGCTGCTCAGGTAGAAGGGGATATTTTTATAAGCGATTTCCGAGCTGGTGCCGCCGTCTTCATTCCACAAATCCACCATCTGCCCGTTCTTGACGAACGGCGTGAAGCGCTCGCCAAGCCCGTAGATGCTCTCGCCGACGCCGATGCCAAGCTGCTCGTGGATGAAGCGCCCCTCGGGTGTATCCACGAACCCCAGGCTGCGCCATCCGCTTTGCGTCAGCAAGCGCTCGCCTGCGCGGAACTCGACCATTCCAGTCTGCGCCCTTGGCAGCGTGCATGCTCAGGCTCCCGCTGCTCAGGACGGCTTCCTGTTCGCCGTCCTCGATCTCCGGCAGAAAGCCCTCGGTGCCACCCAGCTCGAACTGAGGCTTAGGAGGCAGCCCGCCGGCATGGTGCACGACCTGGACGCGAATCACGTCCGGCATCGGTGAGGAAACGCGCAGCGTCAGCATTGGGATGTCGAGCATCTCGCTGCGGGCGTTCAGCTTCTTTGTTGGGGCGTACAGCGTCAGCGCATCGGGTTCAACGCTGGCGTCGTGCACCTGGGCAGCGTAAAACGGGCGGCAGCCGGGTTTCATCGTCCAGTATCCGTATGAAAATTTCATGATTCACTCCTGATTGGGTTGTAAGTTTGGTCAGATTTAGGATATTATAAATTAATGCATGCTTCACTGGAAACCCGCCTTGCGAGAGCTCTTCGCTGAGCAACCCCAGGTCCTGGCGGTTGCCCTGGGTGGCTCGCGCGCGGCCGGCAGCGGTCCAGATAGCGCTTCCGATATCGATATTTTCGTCTACACGAATGACGCGGCGCCTCTGGCTGCTCGCCAGGCTATCGTCGAGGCAGCAGGCGGTGCCTCGCGCACCAACCTCGATCTCACCTACTGGGGACCCGACTGAGTGTCAATCACCGCCTTGCCAACCTGCTTGCCAGCTATTTCGACGTGCTTGTCGCCTACAACCGTGAATTACACCCCGGCGAGAAACGCCTGCTCGAATTGGCTGAAGCGCACTGCAGCCGCATACCCGTGGATATGGCTCTCGACATCAAAGCCGTACTGCAAGGGGCAGGCACGGTGGGAGCGCAGCTCATCCTGGATATCCAGCGCCTGCTGGATCACTTCGACGACTTGCTGGCTTAGGAGAATTTTCAAATTTCACCCAGTCCATTGGTTCTGTAGCGTAGTAATGGAATGTAAATGGAGGAAGGAGTAAGTGTAAGTATGCGTACAATCCGGAAACCTGATCCCAAGCTGCCGTCTGAACCTCCCAAGCAGCACCTGACCGAGCCCGAACCGACCGACCCCGCCAGCGAGCTCCCCGGCTGGCCCGGCTACCGCACCCAGCCTGAACACTCGGGCCTGGACCCCATCGAGTCCACCGCCGAGTTAGGCCACGTCCTCGGCATCTTGCTGAAAGGCCTGATCTATCACCGCATGCGCACGCGCCGTCCCGGGCTGCTGCTGCTCATGGGGTTGGCTGGCCTGGTGCTGCTGATCCCCCTGGCGATGACGGTCTACTTCCTGCCGGACGTCGGCGATGCCGCCATCGTGCTCCTGGCGCTGGCCTCTCTGCCTGCCCTGCTGGGCATTCTCTTCTGGTCCAACCTGGTGACCGACCTCGTTGAAATCATTCAGAAAAACCGTTGATGGACACCCCTCTTTCTAAAACTTCAGGGAGATAACTCTACCGGCAAATCAGGCAGGTACCAGGCTCTCTTTCAATACTTCGGAGCCCTTCCGATAGATACTGTTGCCCATTAATTTGAAGGCGACATTTGAGAGCCAGCACTTTAGAACCGGTCCATAAAACTTGCCGACCAAAATCTTCAAGCGGGTCCCGCCATCGACCGGGATAAACTGGTAGGTTGCCCTGTTGTAAGTATTCACAAACAGCCCGGTTTCCTGGGTGGTGAATTGTTCAAACGGCTCCCAATCCAGGATCGTCTGGCGGCTGGTGCGGTTGCCATGCTCGCAATGGTAAGTTGCCCCAGGGCCCGTTCGGCCTGATTTCCGATCGGTCAGGTACTGCCGGTTCGATCCCATGAACACCCCGCGCGATTCCAGGTCGGTAAATAAATCCCAGAGCTGGATCTGGCTGCAATTGAAAATGTCCGAAAATTCGATCAACACCTCAGATGGCTGAACCACCAGGCGAATTTCCCCTCGGCGCTTTTCCCAGACTCTTCCAAGAATCTTGGACGTATATTGGGATGTCGCCGATCGACGCATAGTTTTCAGAATGCTGGACCATTTCGCTGCACAAATCGAGGATCCCAATGCCTCAGCCGCCGGAATCGTGTACACCACGTAAGCTGGAAATTGAAGGTCCTCAACCACGCTGTTCTTCATCAAGCGGTGCGCCAGGGTGATGTCTTTCCCCGTCAGCTCAACCTGCCCCGCCAACCTTTGCGAAATGTACTCCCCATAATGGACGATGAACTTCAAATCCAGGCTGCGCATGTTGCGGCAGGCATTGCAGGTGCAGGTGGTGTTGGCTGCCATCAATTCGAGCGCCTTGCGAAACGTGATGTAGATTTGTTCGATATTTTCAACGAAAGTTTGCCCATTTCTAAAACTGCCAGCAGGCGCGTGGGAGAAGACAGCATCGCCTTCGATCTTGTTGATCACGAGCGGTGAATGGGTATGTTCGATTAATAATTCCAACAGGCTGTGCAGGATCGCCTGGGCGTGCTCCAGCTCGGAGTTCGTCAGGAAAATTGTGTATCCAGAAATGTCGGCAAGCAGGATGAAACCCTTGTCTACCACGAAACTGCCTCCTGGGTCCAGGTCTACCGGTAAACCAATTTCAATTATTATATCAATTTCGAGTAATATTGTCTAATTATATCGACTAGGCAACCTCAAGGTTCGACTGCCTTGTTTGAAAGCAGTAAAAGGTAAACAGCCAAAGCCATCACCCACAACAGGAAGCTGTAGGCCATGGTCCTTTCCTGGAGGCCGATCAGCACGCCGGCGCTCCCCCCAGAGGCTGAGGAGGCCGTTGCGAACCTGAATACAGCCAGGAGGATGTAGGCTGCTGGAAGCAGGATGGACAGGATGCGCATCCAACCCCCAAACGCAACAGCCCCAAGCACGAACGCCAGGACGAAGGAGAGAACACTCAGGAACATCAGGAGCACACCTGGGCTGGTGAAGTTCGGTCTTTTACCAAAGCGGTTCGGGAAGAAGAGCGTGGCGATGAGACCCGCCAATGCATTCACGATCAAGAGCAGACCGACAAGGCGCGTGAAGCCAGGCCCCGCCGGCTTCCCGCCAGACCCCGACCCCGAAAGCAACCAGGAGGGCGCTGGTGACCATGGTGAGCCAGACGACAAGCGGCCTCACCGGCGAACCCGCACTGCTTAATTCGCTCATCGACTGGGCGGCGAAGCTATAACCCTTTAGCAGCCTGCCAGCCGGTCGATTCCAAAGTAAAGCAGCGGCGCCAGAATACCACAGAAGAGCAGGGTTTTTAGCGCCATGGGAACAGCTCCTATAAGTTCTCATACACGTAGAAAATATAGTCCTGGGACCTCGTCTCCACCCCCAGGTCGTTGAGCTGCCTCAGGAGCTGGGCGCGGTGGTCCGTGCCGTGGTTGGCGACGTGCAGCAGCACCTGCCAGGCGGCAAGGTCCTGGTCTTCTTCAGGTTCTATGATCGGTTTGGAGGACAGCATTTCGTCCTGCAAGCCCGCCAGGTAAGCGCGCATCCGCTGCTCAACGCGGTCCCAATGCAGGCGCAGGCTATCCCGGTCGTCGCCATCAGAAGGAGGCACCGGCTCCAGGGGAGCGGTGTTCTGCAACTCGCTGAACCAGGCATCCTCCACGTCCATGAGGTGAAGGATCTGATCGCGAACCGAGCCGTGAGAATAGGCCGCAGGTTGGGTAAACTGCTCATAGGAGAGTCGTGCCACATAGCTCTTCCACAGCTTGCGGTTTTCATTAAAGTGGTAGTCGTAGAAATGACGGAAAGCACTGGCGTTCATGGTGAAAATCTCCATGGTACAGCAGACAAGAAATGTAAGTTCTGAACTGCGGAAGTATGGTTGGTCATCTCTTACCCTCCAGGTGTTGCAACTGCTCGGGCGTCAGCGTCACATCACCCGCCTCCAGGCAGTCCGCCAACTGCTCGGGTGACTTCGGCCCGACGATCGGGAAGGTCGGGAACGGTTGTGAGGTCAGGTAACCCAGGACGATCTGCGTCGTGGTCAGTCCAGTCTCTTGATGCAGCACCTGCAGCTTCTGGAAGCGCTCCAGCGTCACCGGGTTCAGGTACCACGATCGCAGGTTCGCCGGCAGGGACTCGGCTGAAGCCTTCTCCAGCTTGTGAAAGAGGCCGTTCGCCTGGCTCGAGTATGGCACGGCCGCGAGCTGCGTCTGCTCGTGGTACTGCCAAAGGGATTCGTCCATGAAGGCGATCGTCTGGTCGGCAAAGCCATCCGGGTTGAGCTGCGCCAGGTTCCAAAGGTTCTGCACCGCCGCGAAACCGGGGATGGCGTGCTCCTGCGCATACGCCTGTGCCTCCATAATCCGCTCCAGCTTCCAGTTCGAGCAGGCGTAATAGCGCAGCTTGCCGGCCAGGACCAGCCCGTGCAGCGTCTCCAGGATTTCCGCCACCGGGCGGGTGGGATCGTCACGGTGCAGCCAGTACAGGTCGATGGACTCGGTCTGCAAGTGATTGAGGCTGGCTTCCAGATCGGCAGCGACCTCCGCGGGCGAAAGGCGCCCGACGTGCATGCTGTCCAGCCTGGGGTGCGCCCCTTTCGTCGCCAGCACGACCTGCGTGCGGTTGCGGCGCGCCTGCATCCAGGCGCCGATCAGCTTCTCGCTACGGCTGCGTTCCCCGGGGATCCAGTCGCTGTAAATGCTGGCAGTGTCGATGAAGTTACCCCCGCCGGCCAGGAACTCATCGAGCATGCGGAATGAGCCCTGGCGATCGATGCCGGCGCCCATGTCGCCAGTTCCCAGGCAGAGAATGGAGGCTTTCAGGTCGGTGTGGGGAATGGATTGAGTACGCATGATGCAAGCTCCTGAGCAGGTTTGAACGAACCTGGATAGTATAAACGACAAGACGGCTTAATGTTATACTCCTCGCCAAAGGAGAAACCGATGCCTTCAGCTTTTACTAATTCTTTCATCAAGTTCATCGTCAATTCACGGCTGCACCTGCTGCTGGGACCCAACTTCGCCGTGCTCAGCGTCACCGGGCGCAAAAGCGGCAGGACCATCTCCTTTCCGGTCAACACCTTCCGCCAGGACGAAGCCTACAATGTCATCACCCTTCGCAAACGGAATTGGTGGCGCAACTTGAAGTCCGAGCCGCGCGCCCTCCTGCGGATCGGCGGGAGGTCTTTTGAGGTCAACGCCGAAATCGTCGAAAGCCAGGACGCCGTTGCCGAATTCCTGATGACGTATTTCACTGCCAATCCCGACCTCGCCAAATACCTGGATGTGCACCTCGATTCCGATAAACGGCCGGTTCCAGAAGATGTCCTGAAAGCCACCGCCGGTCGCCTGGTCGTGCGCTTGAGGCCAACTTAACCATGGATTCACTGCCAGACCCAGGGCAGTTCCTTCTCTTCGGCATGGGTCCGCGGCGGCGCAAGATGCTGTACCTCCCCGGCGGGTGCCTGCTGGACGCCCTGACCTTCGAAATGCTGCACGCCTGGAAGCCCGTTCACGAACGCATCCTCCCCGCAGAATACCGGGTGGAAATCGAAGGCGCAGCCATCTGGGAAAACGAGAGCGGGGTCTGGCTGGAAGAAGCCGGCCAGCGCACCTGCCTCACCCACGGCGACCCGGTTGTCCTGCCGCGCTTTGAGTCTCATCCACACGCTCCCTGGCTGAGAGCCCTGCATGCCGAAATCCTCACCCATCTGACGCCTGCTGGACCGCTGCCCAACCTGTGGGTCTACACCCGCCCCTGGTACCGGGATGGCGCCATGATGCTGATGGTGCTGAAAGAAACGGGCAACCTATCGCTGGTAGAGCCATGGGTCATGGGTCTGCACAAGGTGTTCGACCGCAACAATGCCGGTGTGGCCGAAGCCGACAACTTGGGGCAGGTCCTGTTCATGTTGTCCCTGTTCGGCACCCGCCAGCACCCAATGGTCGGTTCCGTGCTGAGGGCGATCTCCGACTTCTGCAAAGGGTCATCCATTACGGGGATAACGGACGGCGCCGAACACCCGGTCTACCAGACAAAATGGCTCAAGCTGGGCTTGCAAGCTTTGGGCCTGGACGATCCCTTCCGGATCCCGGAAGTTTATGATGCCTACAGCGCCCTCTTCTGGATGGACTTTCGCCAGCAGCATGTCCCCGGAGAGCGCTTTTCCATGGAGATGATCCGCCTGTATCCGTACCTGGGTTGGGCGGAAATCCATTTCTACGGCTCCGAAGCCCCGTTCCCCCTTGAATCGCTCCAGCCGCCCCTGACCTGGGAATCCCAGGCCAGCGAGGCCGACTACGCCCGCCTGCTGCCGTTGAGGCGCCTGGGAGCTATCCCACAGGCGCTGATCGACAGCCGCACCTGCACGCCGCACACCTGGCACGCCGCGGAGATGTTTTTAACCTTGCTCGAGAATGGACGAGACCAGGATTAACGCATATGCAAATTGCCATCATTGCACCCGGCAGCCGGGGTGACGTCGAACCTTATGTAGCCCTGGGAAAGGGACTGCAGCAGGCCGGCCATCCGGTGCGGCTGGTAACCCACGAAGATTTCGAAACCCTGGCCAACTCCAATGGTTTGGAATTCTGGCCGGTTGGAGGCAGCGTGCAGACGATCGCCCAAAGCCAGGAAATGCGCCGGCGTGTTGGAAGCGGAAATTTTTTAAGCGTCCTCAGGCAGATGGCTAAGGAGGCCGAATCTGCTGCCCTCAGGATGGCAAAAACCGGGCTGTCAGCCTGCAAGGGCGTCGATTTGATCCTCGCCGGGATTGCCGGATTTTTCAGCGGCGTCTCCCTGGCTGAAAAGCTCCAGCTCCCGTTTCTGCAGGCCTATTACATCCCGTTCACACCAACCCGGGAATATCCTTGTTTCCTGATCCCCGGGATGCCCACCCACTTTGGGGGAACGATAAACCGCTTTTCATATCAGGTGGCGCGCCAGATGATCTGGCAGGGGTTCCGGTCGGCGGACAGGTTGATGCGAAGGCAGGTGCTAGACCTGCCGGCTGCGCCTTTCTGGGGGCCCTTCAATTCCCCCTGCGTGCTAAAAACCCCGGTTCTGTACGCCTTCAGCCCAGCAGTGATCCCCCCGCCGGCGGATTGGGAGGGAACTGCCACTATCACCGGCTACTGGTTCTCCGACCCGCCTGGCGCCTGGACACCGCCCTCCGATCTGGAAGCCTTCCTGCAAGCCGGCCCACCGCCTGTATACGTAGGGTTTGGCAGCATGAGCCAGGAAAACCCCGAGGCAACCACCCGGCTGGTGATCGAGGCGTTGGCGCGCACCGGACAGCGAGGCATCCTGGCTGCAGGCTGGGGTGCTCTCAGCCGCCAGGAAGTGCCGGAAACGATTTACCTGGCAGACCCGCTGCCCTTCACATGGCTCTTCCCGCGCATGGCTGCCGTAGTCCACCATGGGGGCGCCGGAACGACCGCTCATGGCCTGCGAGCGGGTGTGCCCTCGGTCGTTATCCCGTTTTTCGCCGACCAGCCCTTCTGGGGAATGCGCGTGGCTGACCTAGGCGTGGGACCGGCACCCATCCCGTTGAAAAAACTGAGCGTTGAAAAGCTGGCAAACGCCCTGCGAATTGCAACGACCGACCCGGTGATGCGCCAGGGCGCGGCTGACCTGGGAGCAGAAATCCGGGCTGAGGATGGCATCGCCAACGCCGTCGCCGCCATCGAACAAATCGATCTTCGTTCTGCTATGTAACTGGTTTACGCTGATACCTTATTGCTTTCCCAAAGGAGAAAACTATGGATCCTTACGTGATCCCCAGCACGCTGACCGCCAAAACCCAGGAATGGCTGAAGAAGATCGCCCCCTTCAACCAGCACCAGATGCAGCTTAATGTCACTGCCAGCGCCTTGCTCGTGGTGGACATGCAACAGTTCTTCCTCGACCCGTCCTCGCCCACATTTCGCCTGCGGCGGATTGGCCGTCTTTACCGTCGGTCAAGCGCCAAGTCGCGGCCTTTCGAGAGCCGGCCGCCCGGTGATCTTCACCCAGCACGTCCACCATCCGGACGAGCTAGACATTGGGATCATGGGCTGGTGGTGGGAGGGACGCTGCCTGGAGGGCAGCCCCGAGAGCCAGATCCACCCGGAGCTGGCGCCGCTTCCCGGCGAAAAAATCGTCCAGAAGCACCGCTACTCGGCTTTCTACAACACCGATATGGAAACCGTACTGCGCTGCCTGAAGATCGAGGATTTAGTAGTGGTTGGCACTATGACCAACATGTGCGTCGAATCCACCGTGCGCGACGCCTACTACCGCGATTACCGGGTATTCCTTCTGGCGGACGGCACCGGGACGATCAACGAGGAAATGCACCTGGCCAGCCTCTTGAACCTGGCTTTCGGCTTTTCTTATGTGACAACCGGCGATGAAATCATCGCACAGTTGGTTATTTAAGAGAAGAATATAACTTCCACAATGCTAGACGTGGTGCGGTGATTCCCACACCTCCAGATAAGGTGCGGATCACGATCCGGCTGGACGAAGATGTCATCGACTGGTTTCGCAGCCAGGTTGAGGCTACCGGAGGCAATTACCAGACTTTAATAAACCAGGCTTTGCGCGAATACGTTCAAAACCAGAAAGAGCCTTTGGAGCTAACCTTACGTCGCGTGATCCGTGAGGAGTTGGAGAAATATCGATAAGCATCACCAACTCCGGCTGCCTGCGAGGTTTACTGGAATCTGTGGGCGGTTGGCGGCACGCATTTGAATCCCCAATTCCTTCCCGGGTACCAAAAGCGCATCGAGCGTACTGCCAATCTGGTCGTGCGCTTCGCGGTGGAGTATAATTAATAAGCTCTCATTTTTAGTTCCACAAAAAGGAAGGTCCCAATGTGTTTTTCCGCGGAAGCCAGTTTCATTGCCAGCGGAGTGCTTGCCGGGACCGGCATAGCCATCTCCCGCCTGCCTAAGGAGAAGTCCAGCGTCCCCATCGCACTCATCCCGGCGATCTTCGCCACCCACCAGCTCATCGAAGGATTCATCTGGCTGGAGCATGACCACCCTGAACCGGACACAATCACATCGGCGGTCGTCTTTGCTTATGTGATGATCGCCTTTATCCTGTGGCCGGCGTACATCCCCTTTGCTGCCTCTCGCCTGGAAAGCGACCCCAGGCGCCGCCAGTGGATGAAGTTCCTGCAGGTTGCCGGCCTCGGGGTCGGGCTCGGATACCTGCTCAGCATCCTGCGCAGCCCGGTCGCCGTCCAGGTCGATGCCTGCAGCCTCTCTTACAGCGTGGTCGCGCCTGGTTGGCTTTTCATTCCTTACATGACGGCGGTCTCCCTGCCGTTCCTGCTCTCCAGCCAGCGCGGGCTGGTGTATTTTGGAATGGCCGTGGTGATCTCGTGTGCAGCGGCGATTTACTTCGCCAGCCTGCCAGCCTTCCCCTCCGTGTGGTGCTTCTTCGCAGCTTTCATGAGCGCCAGCCTGTATGCCTACTTCAGGAATGCAGCCCGGGCTGTCACAGAGCAGCCAGAACCGAATATCTTTTCACGTCCGAGGATGAGCTAATCACAGATCGGAGTACTCTTGTTCACTGCTGAAGACGCAGCCTCGCTGTACCAGTTCCTGGAGGATAACGGCATCCAGGGCTGGGTGGTCGGGGGTTGGGGAATCGACGCCTTGCTGCGGGAGCAAACCCGCCCGCACAAGGACTTCGACATCAACATCCTGCTCGATGACGCCGTCCGAATGCGCCAGCTCCTGGAGGCGCGCGGCTACAGCCTCGCTTACCTGTGGGAGGAGAACTGCCCGGCGGTCGACGCGCACGGCAACGAAACGCCGACGGCGTTCGTGCTGCGCGACCCAGAAGGCCGGGAGGTCGACGTCCACGCCCTGCGGCTCGATGAGCAGGGCAGCGGCATCCCGGCCTGGGTTAACGAGGACAGGTTCTACGAAAAGAGCGATCTTGCCGGCGATGGCGTCATCGCTGGCGTGCGCGTACACTGCATCTCGGCTCTAATGCAGGTCGCCAGCCACACCGGCTACAAGCTACCGGAAAACCAGGTTCAAGATTTAGCGAAGTTGGAAGAACGGTTTGGAGCTGGCTCCGCTGAAAGGAGAACTGCATGACCGAATTACACCCCCGCATCCAAACTGCGTTGGTTTCGATCAATCCCACCAAAGAACGTCCCGCCCACCACGGCGCCCCAACTGCCCTGGGCGTGCTGCGCGGCATCTCACCTTCGGTCGCTGCCTGGCGTCCTTACCCGGAAGCCAACAACATCCGCGAGATCGCCCTGCACATCGCCACCCACGAAAACGCCCTGGCGAACCGCCTCAGCGGTAAAAACCTGCTGGTCGGGGTCAAGCAGCACAAGTTCGGCTGGGCTCTCCGCCTGGATGCACTCAGCGCCGAGCAGTGGCAATCAGAGCTGGAACTGGTCAAGTCGATCCACGAACGCCTGGCTGAGGCGGTGGCTGCTTTCGATCCCGAGCTACTCGACCAGCCTGTGGGCAAGAACACGAATAAACCTGCTATCCTCTTCATCCATGGAATCGCCGAGCACAGCCTCTACCACACCGCCCAGATGGAAATGCTCAAGACGCTCGCCAAACAAAACGGTTTATGAACAAACCTTACATCATCTTCAACGACGACGGCTGGTCCAGCTACATGCGCTACCCGGCGCCCATGTCACCGGAGGAGGTGGTCGTTGTCACCGTCGGTCCTATCGTTGGCACGGGTGTCAAAGTCTACCAGTTCTGCGCCCTGGGCGGGCATGCCGTCAACTATAACTCATCTTTCCTGCCGCGCGTGGGAGAGATGATGCAAGCGGTCGATACGCTCCACGTCTGGCGCATGCGCGAGACACTCCGTCACCTCGAATCGCTGGGCACCGATCCCCTGCACATCGTCTCCCAGGCCTGTCACGAGAACGGCCTCGCTTGCCAGTTCTCGCTGCGCATGAACGACCGCCACCACACCTACAAACACGGTGACGGATCCTGGTACTTCCCAGAGCTGTTCTCCCCCTGGCTGGATGCCAACCCCGGCCTGCTCCTGGAGGACCGCGCCCTGGACTACACGAAGGACGAGGTCGCCGCCTACCGCCTGCGCCAAATCCAGGAGGTGCTCGACCGCTACGACGTCGACGGCATCGACCTCGACTTCACCCGCTTCAAGCCCTGGTTCCGACCGGGTGAGCAGGCCGTCGGAAGGCCAAAAATGACCGCCCTGCTGGGCGCGCTGCGCCAGCTAACCCGCAAGCATGGAAAGACCCTCTCGGCGCGCTTCGAATACGATCCCCAGGCCTGCATCGAAAGCGGTCTCGACGTCGAATCCTGGCTGGCAGAAGGCTTGCTCGACCAGGTCACCCTCGGCGGGATCGGCGACCACACACCCGACGCCCCCTCGGACTGGTGGGTCGAACACGCCCACGCCGCCGGATGCAAGGTTTTTCCCGGCATCGAAGGCCAGCTCCACTGGTGCCCGGGTTCCGGCGGCGGCGGAGGCGGACTGCACCCCGGCGATGGCATCGCCGAAGGTTTCGGTCCGCCCTCGATCGAGTACATGCGGGCGGTCGCCGCCAACCACTACCGCAGCGGCGCCGACGGCGTCAGCCTCTTCAACTTCACCTGCGCCGATGGTCCCTTCGCCCATGCCGCCCTCGACGAGCTGACGCAGCCGGAAACATTGGAAGGCAAGGACAAGCAGTACGTGGCTGCCCTGTGGCCCTGGGACGCCCAGATCTTTTACGAGCCCTGGCAGAGCGCCTTCTTCCTGGAACCGGACCAGCCCGAGGCGCGCTGGGAGCTGCAGCTCGCCGATGATTTCGACCTTCAGCACCGCCTCAGGCGCAACTTTTCGGCTGTCCTGACCCTGGAGTGGAAAGGCCTGAACCGCATTAGCGACTTCGAAATCAGAATGAATGGAGTCGCCCTATCCTGGAACGGCTATGAATACAACCATTACGACCACGGCTGCTGGAACGACATCGTTCAATACACCGTCCCTTCTTCAGCCCTGCGACAGGGCACCAACCGGCTCTCGCTACATCGGACGGGGTTGACCCCAGGCTTCGCTGGCAGGAACGAGGTGCGCAAGTGCGTGCTCGACCTGCACTTTAACCCGGCCATCACCCCGGGTGCATTGAACTAGCGATATCAAAAAGGTTTAGGCATGAAAATCACCCCTCGCCTCATTCTCCAGCTCCTGTTTTTTGTCATTCTGCTCCCATTCCTGCCCCTGCTGATCTCCGGTCACTGGGACTGGTGGGAAGCCTGGTTGTACGCTGCGGTTTCTATCCTGGGTTTCATCATCAGCCGGCTGCTGGCAGCTCGCCGCAACCCAGATATCATCTCGGAGCGCGGCCGCATGCTCGATCACGAGGACACCAAGGATTTCGATAAAAAGCTGGCGCCGCTTCTCGGGTTAGGCGGCCTCCTGATCATGGTGGTGCCAGGCCTGGAGGCGCGCCTGGGTCCGCTGATGATCTTCAGCCTGCCCCTCAAAGCCATAATGCTCTTGCTGATCGTGGCCGGCTATTCCCTGGGCGCCTACGCCCTGGTCGAAAACCGCTTCTTCTCCGGCGTGGTGCGCATCCAGACCGAGCGCGGTCACCAGGTGGTATCCAGAGGGCCATACCGCTGGATGCGCCACCCTGGTTATGCCGGGGCAATCCTGACCTACCTGGCGACGCCATTCTTCCTGGATTCGGTCTGGACCCTCCTGCCCGCCATCTTCACGGTGGCGATCCTCGTCATCCGCACAGCGCTGGAAGACCGCATCCTGCAGGACGAGCTTCACGGCTATCGGGAGTATACCGGGAAAGTACGCTTCCGCTTGCTGCCGGGTCTATGGTGAAGATCGAGGAACACTCCGCGGTCGATCTCAAAAATTTCAGACCCAAACCTTCCAAATTATTCGTTAATGTGATATAATTTGATAATAAAGGGCTAATTATCTATTTTATCCCGGTAGCCATCTGGATTGGAGGTAATTGAACCATGCTCCTCAGAAACGATCCCGCCCTTGTTTCCCGGCTCGATGCCATCGGATTCAACCGGCCTGTTCAATTCGCAAATCCTGTCTCGCTTTGGGGAGTTTATCGAAACCGTCCAGGAAGTAGAGCTCTATCACATGAGCCCAAAGCGATATGCGCAGCAAACGGGCACTCCTCCGCAGAGCGCCATCGATCTATTTTTATATGCAACCCACGCTGGAATATTAGACTTTAACTGGGGTGTGATCTGCCCGAGCTGCGGTGCATTCCTCACCAGGGAAAGCGGTCTACGATGGCTGAGCACCCGCAAACGCTGCAGCCTGTGCATGCAAGATACCGAAGCTGCACTGGATGATTATATTGAAGTGGCGTTTACCATCTCCCCAGCCGTACGTCCCATCCGCTTTCACAACCCGGAAGAGCTCGAATTTGAACGTGACGGTTTCACCACCTTTTTCTCAACGAGTATCGACCTTCTGCCAGAAGCCCGTGAAGTCATGGTTTCTGCTTTCCAATCAAGCTTTCACCTCCCTACCCATTCGACTTACGAAATTAGAAGGAATTTCGAACCCGGCCATTATATGCTGATGGTGCCGGTAACTCATGCCGTAGCACACATCCCCATATCCAAAAGACCAAGTTCCCACGAAATCGAATTTGAGCTGGTTTTCGAAGGGCAGTTTTCGCCGGAGGTGATATCCCTGGCTCCAAGCGACGGAGTCATACGCCTGCACAACCACTCAAAGCAAGATTTCCATGTCGGGCTGTTGCGAAAGGAACGTGATGACTCAGGGGTGACCGGCCAGGGTACAGGACCTAACTACACCCTGAGGCCTTATTTGAGTGGGAAAGAGCTGATCAACACACAGACTTTCCGGGATCTTTTCCGCACAGAAAGCCTACCGCCCGCAGGCGGGCCTCGAAATTAAGAGCCTGACACTTTTATTCACTGATCTGAAAGGCTCCACGGCCCTGTATGACCGGATCGGGGATTTCAATGCGTACGCCCTGGTGCGCGAGCACTTTGCCCTGCTGCGCGGCATCGTGGCTGCCCGGCAAGGCGCCATCGTGAAGACGCTGGGCGATTCGATCATGGCCTCCTTCACGGAGCCGGCAGCCGCCCTCGAAGCAGCTGACTTCATGCGCCGTGAGACCCAAAAGATCAGCAGCAGTGAGGAGCTGATCTTGAAAATCGGCTTGCACAACGGGGCTTGCGTCGCCGTCGAAACGAACGGAGTACTCGACTACTTCGGGCAGACTGTCAACATCGCTGCCCGCTTGAAATCTCTGGCAGAAGCTGGTGAAATCATCTGCACAGAAGCCATTCTCAGTTCGCCGGGCGCGCAAGGTGTCCTGAAAAAGGCAGGGCTACAGGTCACGACTGAGCAGGCATATTTAAAGGGCGTCGGGTATCCGGTGCTCGTATACCGCATGCGCTGATAAAATAGGCCTGACAAGGAGCGACCATGGACAGAAATTTGAAAAATATTACGACGATCGACGAATACATCGCCAGCTTTCCTGAGGATATCCAAAAAATCCTCCAGGGTCTGCGCCGGACCATCCGCGAAGCTGCGCCGGACGCCGTCGAAAGGATCGCCTACCAGATGCCGACCTTCTGGCAGAACGGCAACCTGGTGCACTTCGCAGCCTTTAAAAACCACATCGGGTTTCTATCCGAATCCCAGCGGGGTCGAGGTCTTTCAAGAAGCCCTGGTGAGTTATAAAACCATCGAAAGGCGCCATCCAATTTCCCATCGACCAACCGCTGCCGCTGGAGCTCATCAGCGAGATCGTCCGGTACCGGGTGGTGGAAAACCTCAAGAACCCATCAAAGAAATTGCTGTAGGATTCTGGCCACCGTCCAGCTTCGGGGAAAATGAACAAATAACCAGCAAGGTTCTCCAATTTCATTTGGTAATACCCTCACACTCTTTTTCAAGCTGAGACCAAAAAGTTTTCCTAAACCTGGTATACACCCAATGGCTGGCAGGAAACGGGGAGACCAGGCATGCGCGCATGGACTACCTGAGGGCATCTGTTGAGGCTGAGAATGTATAATTCACCTATGAACATGGCATATTTCCAAGTCCATCCTCTCAAAGAAGAAAAACTAGAAGAACAAGCCGTTGAGGAACCTCCGTATCGCGTTATCATCCACAATGATGATGTGACACCGATGGAGTTTGTGCTGTATATCCTGATGACAGTCTTTCAGCTCAACAACCTGCATGCTGTCCAGGTGATGTACACCGCCCATTACCATGGCAGCGCTTATGTGCAGACGCTACCCAAGCAAGAGGCAATCAGGCGGGTGGGGATGGCGCAGACCTCGGCACGTTTGAGCGGCTTTCCGTTGGAATTTTCGATCGAGAGGGAATGAATAATAAACGGGGGGCCATCGACTGGTTGGATACAGCGACAGCAATAACATTGACGGTTGAATTTACAGGTGCGATAATGGACGCAGCAGAAAGGAGCCCCCATGAACGTGATCGACGCCATCAAAACCCGCAAAAGCGTGCGTGCCTATCTTGATAAACCTGTCGAAGACGCCAAGCTGAGCGCCATCCTCGAAGCCGCCAGGCTGGCGCCTTCCGCCTCCAACCGCCAGGAGTGGCGCTTCGTGATCGTGCGCGACCCGGCGACCCGCAGGAAGATCGCCGAGATCGCCGGCAGCCAGGAGTTCATCGCCGAGGCCCCGGTCGTCATCGTCGCCTGCGCCGAGACCGACGGGCGCATCATGAAGTGCGGGCAGGCCTGCTACCCCATCGACGTGGCCATCGCCCTCGACCACATCACCCTGGCGTGCGGTCGAGCTCGGCCTGGGCACCTGCTGGGTCGGCCACTTCGACGAAGGCGCCATCAAGCAGCTCCTCGGCATCCCCGAGGCCATCCGCATCATCGAGCTGATGCCGCTGGGCTACCCCGTCGATCCGACGCCCATCGAGAAGAACCGCTTCCCGATGAGCACGATCGTTAAATACGAACATTGGTAATTTTCTAGAAAGGCACCTCCATGCTACAAGTCAAAGGAAACCAGATCGTCAACGAGCAAGGCCAACCAATTCGCCTGCGCGGCACGTGCATCGGCGGCTGGATGAACATGGAAAACTTCATCAACGGCTACCCGGGCGACGAGCACGGGCTGCGCCTGGCCATGGCCGATGTCCTCGGCCCCGCAAAGGCGCAGTTCTTCTTCGACCGCTGGCTCGATTACTTCCTGGCCGATGAAGACCTCGCCTACATCAAGTCCACCGGCGCCAACACGGTGAGGCTGGCGCTCAACTACCGCCATTTCGAGAGCGACAGCCAGCCTTTTACCTACCTGGAAGCCGGCTTCCAGCGCCTCGACCGCGCCCTCGAGTTGTGTGCGAAGCACGACCTCTACGCCATCCTCGACCTGCACTCGGTGCAGGGCTGGCAGAACTCGGACTGGCACTGCGACAACTCCAGCCGCCACACCCACTTCTGGCAGCACCCGCACTTCCAGGACCGTTTCGTCGCCCTCTGGGAGGAATTCGCCCGGCGCTACCAGGGCAATGCGACCGTCGCCGGCTACAACGTCATGAACGAGCCGGTCAGCAACGCCCCTGCCGGGCGCTTCTACGATGATCGCGACTACCGCAGCGACTGGGAAACCTTCAACCGCGTTTATCGCCGGGTCGTCAGCGCCATTCGCAAGATCGATCCCGAGCATATCATCTTCCTGGAAGGCGACCTGTTTTCCTCGCGCGTTCGAGAAGATGGAGCCGCCTTTCGCCGACAACCTGGTCTACAGCAGCCACAACTACGCCGGTCCATCCTACGATCCTCGCCAGAAGCCGATCACCCCAGAGCAGCGTGCCGAGAACGTCAAACGCCAGCGGGAGATCTTCCTGGCGCACGAGGGCACCCGCTACATGCAGCGCTACCAGGTGCCTTTGTGGGTCGGCGAGTTCGGCGCTAACGGCGATACCGGTCTCGAGGACCAGCTCAGCGTCTTCGAAGAGTACGGCGTCCACTGGACGATCTGGACTTACAAGGACGTGGGGGTGATGGGCTTCCTGCAGGTCGATCCGGAATCGCCCTATATGCAGGTCATGGCCCCGGTTCTGGACGCCAAGCGCGCCCTGGGTGTGGATACCTGGCTCTCAGCCGGGCTGCCTGGAACCCGCGTTGGCAGGACCATCGAGGAGCTTGCCGGCTTGATCGAAAAAGCCCTCGATGATCCCGGGCTCGACCCGGCCGCCAATGCACGCTTCCTGGCGCAGACCGCCCTCGGCATGTACACCGCCAGCCTGATGCAGCCGCGCTACGCCCGGCGCTTTCAGGGGATGAGTGAGACTGAGCTGGACCAGGTGGCGCAGTCGTTCGCTTTCAAGAATTGCCGGCCGCGGACCGATATCCTGGCGGTACTGGAGAAATCCTGGAGATAAGCTCCTTTACCAGCCGGTAAAACTGGGGTGTTATAGTAAATCAGCCGCACCAGTACCTGCCATCTTGCCGCGAACACCACCAACAAGAGGTCCATTTTCCTCACCAATGCCGATGGTCAGCGTGAAGTCGAACGCAACGTCTTCAGGCTTGATCTTAAGCTGGCTCAATGATGGTTCTACGGCGCTGGGCACGATGAATGTCACCGATATTTTGATAGGCGGTACGGTTGCCCGGGAGTCGGAAGTAAAGCCATCGATGGTAATATTCAGACGGCTATCGTTAAACTCCGCGGACACTTTATTCCCTGTTGATCCGATGTTGGTAACATGACCGGAGGCGGCTTTATCGAACAGAGTGAGTCCAATACAGATGCTCGATGCCTCAAACTTCATCCAGGCAAACTGGGCAAACTCATCACTGAGACCATAACCCTCAACTACTGGAAGAACCCGATATTGGAGGAAATTCTGCGCCATTTCATTGATGTTAATATCAATAGTAGCTGTGAGCTGGACAGCTCGGCTGTACGCAGCCGCATTGCCTGATGGAGCCGGTTTTGGAGCATCCACTGAGACGTTAAAAGGCAATGGTATGGGCTTGTTGATCTCAGCCAGTGTGGGTGAACTGAGGATCGGTGACCCAAACTGTTCTATTCCACCGACCGGCAGACAAGTGCCAGGCATCGCGACAGTGTCTATGGATGATCTGGCAATACCTTGGATATCCGGCATGAGTGCAAGTGCCTGTGACGGCGTCAAGAAACGAACACCTTGGTCTTCCAATGGTTTCAAGGTTTTATATAGCTCTCTTGCGTTCGTGCTCCAATTGGTTGCCATGATGAAGTTGACCGGAGAACGTTCTGCTGCATCCAGCGCCATAAGTTCTTCAATCCGCGCCTTCAACCGCGCCGCGTTTTCGTCATACCCGTTTTGTGTGATCATAACAGGTGTGCCGGTGTCTCTGCGAAATGCTTTATCGATGCTTGGTCCATAGCCGACCAGAACACCCTTAAGAGCGTTTCGTGACGGCGCACTTTCCAGGATATCCCACAGAGGTTCATCGGTGATCGTTAGCGAACTGTCCAATGACCATAAGGTACTTAACCCCATGTCTGCCATGGATGAAAACGTTGCTTTGAAGTATCTCACCGGCTCAGGCAGTGTGGATGCATGCACATAGGCGATGCCCATGATAGAGACAATCTCGTCATTGGGATGGACTGTTTTACGATAATACTCCCAGATGCCAGGAGCCAATGTGGACAAACTTACCCCCATACTCCAGCCCAGTGGGATGCTATGGGTCTTATCCGTGTTCCAAAACTCAGGCAACGGATACTGCATGATTGGCACCTGCAAATTATCGCCGTCTGTTATGGCGATGGCAATATTCACCTGAGCAGGGTCGAGTGGGGGAATGGGCGTTGGACGGGCCTGTTCAACTGCCTTGATCGGACTGTTACCCAAGACCGCTGAATGGAAGGATAGGTTACTGACTTGATGGGTTGGAACCAGATACTTACCGGAAGATGACGCTCTCTCCACAGCAATCTCTTCTTCCACCGTATCATCTGAAACGTATCCATATAATATGTAATTAGCAGGATAGGTGTCCATAATCTTGGCAACACCATCCCATGTATCATGCTTAGGTCGGGAGAACATGGGCATGATCTGCTGCTGCATGATGAAATCCCATAGGTTCTCACTCGGCTGCACTAAAGCCATACCAGGATAGGCCAGATCATCCCGGTGTGCTGTAACCATGGCATTGAATGCCGACACGGCATCCGGCCAATGTCCACACACATCATCGAGCTCAATCCAGCCGCTAGCCTGCAAGTGCGCGGCAACATCATCCGGAGCAACGATGCCATTCTCTAGTATGGCACGAACGGCAGCGGCATGGATGGACCATGGTTCTGATTCTGTGGCGCGCACATAGCCTGTAAACTCTGTGCAAAACTGAGCCAGTGCCGCATCCATTGTCAGATATCCGACGATATTAACCCAGCCTTGCCGTTGGTATTCCTCTATCCAGAATTTATCAGATGCGCCAAACTCTTTGTGATCTGAATTAATCAGATAAAGTCGGGCGACATCGCGGTTGACCATCCCCTGAAATGTCCGCATGCAGACTTTTTCGGCTGTGGAGGACCCCTTTAGATCGACCACCCATGGTTCACCTAAAGTGACCCGCTTGGATAGAAAAGTTTCATCCGCTTGCCACGATGTATCTCGGAGGTTATTTTTGCCTATAAATGGTTCAATAGGTTTTTGATTCATTCGATTGCCTCATTACTTTCATCGGATGTAATGTCTGACTCATCGTGTCTGCTGCGGTGCATCGCAATGGAGAAGTCGGATAGCTCCTTCTCGACTTTCTTATTGATCGGCAGGAAGAACAGAGGGAAGGCACCCACGATGATCAGCACACCCGGCAAGAAGGATGAGGCCAGCCGAATCCCTGAAACAGCAGATGCGGCTTGTGTCTCAGCCCCGCTGACATACCCGTAGAACGCCAAAATGGATGTAAAGATCAAGGTGTGGAGACCGCCGATCGGTATGGTCAGGAGGGCATTCATGCCGGTGAATAATCCAGCCTTTCTCGTACCTGTTCTCTTCTCGTCCTCGTCGATGATGGCACCAAATAGCGGTGATCCGACGACGCTCCCGATATTGGTGAATAGGATGATGCCAATATAAACCAGCATCGCCATCCAGAAGCCATTAACATAATAGAGGGACATATAGGATAAACCCAGTGGGAAGGCTGCGATGATGATCAGATTTCTCATGCCAAAGATGCTGGTGAGTTTAGGGATCAAGGGCAAAAAGGCAAACATCACAAGTCCCGGTACAACATCCATCAAGGTAGTCTGGATACCTTGAAGATGCAGAACGTGGTCAGCCATATAGAGGAGCTGCGTGAATAGTATCGCTGTTGCGCCCCGACTGATGACCTGATAGAGTAGATAGGATATAAACGAGCGGGACCTAATCAGGGACCTGGCATCCCGTCTCAATTGCTCCACAAGCTTTCCCTCGTCGGTACGTATATCTTTGAACATATCGGGAGGCTCTTTCAACGGCTTCAATGCAAAATAGTAGAGTAGTGAATTCAACACAATCACACCGGTAAACAAGATGATAACAAGCGTCTTGTCCACATCGCCCACAAGCAGCAGTGTGGGGATGATCATGGAGAGGAATGCGCCAATTTGTCCGGCATACATGGTGACGACAGAAACGTCCACCCGCTCATCACTGGTTGGTGCGGCAACGAGGATATAGTTATTGTAGGCGATGGCGTAGCCTGTCTGCGTCGTATCATAGATAAAGAGCAGGACCGTCAAAAAGCCAAAGACCACCCATGTAGGCCAGTCCGGCTGCGCATAGAGCATGGCAGCGGCTGATAGCACGGTAACGGGAGCTGTGACTTTCATTAAATAGGTATATTTGCCTCGCTGGGGCTTATAGCGAAATCGATCAATAAACACCCCCATGAGTGGGTCATTGATGGCGTTCCATATACTAAAAAGCATCCAGATGATGCCAACGTACTGAATATCCAGACCGATAATATCGGTGTAGACCTTAATATACGCGCTGTGAATCAAGCCATTGCTGATGGCGAGGGGCATCTGAGGGAATGCCAGTTGGACCTTCTGCTTGTTGGTGAGGTAGCCGGCCATTTTCTGCTTTTCCCAGAATCCTTGAAACTTGTTCATTATTTACCTCGATAAAGACAGTTGGCTGTTCCGTGAGTGACCAGCCCCGTTATTCGATCCAGCTAATAAGAAGTCGTCGCAGAGGCCTGGCTAACAGCGGGACTACCAGCAACGGCGGAAGCGACGCTTCGTTTGCTTGTGGACGATAGTGCAATGAGCTGTGCGGACGTTCTTAATTTTACTCCCTTTACCGCTGCTCGATGATGATTTGAGCTTCTTCAGATTATAAAAAACTGGTTGATCTATCACCAGGTCTATGCACGCGGGTCGATCCCGTCATATCAGGTCGGTTCTTGACCTGTTCTTGACACGTTCCCAAGCGCTCTTGACGCAAAATTGACGGGCATGGGGGTAAATTAGGGTCAGTATAGTCTATGGAGATGTTTATGAATGGCATTTACATTTTGACCGGCCTGCTATCGCTGGGGCTCCTGGTCTACCTTATTATCTCCCTTATTAAACCGGAATGGTTTGGATAATGACCAACGGCATTTTGCTTCTCGCTGCCTACCTGGTGGCGCTGCTGGTCCTGGTGAAACCGCTCGGGTTGTACATGGCACGCGTGTACAAGGGAGACCGGACGATTCTGAGTCCTGTGCTCGCGCCCGTGGAACGGGCGATCTACCGGCTTTCCGGCATCCATCCCGAAGATGGCATGAGCTGGCAGGCATACGCCGGGGCGCTGCTTCTGTTCAACCTGGTCGGGCTGGCATTTCTATTCCTGCTCCTGAGCTTCCAACACCTGCTCCCGCTCAACCCGCAGGGTGTAAAAGGCGTACCTCCCCTACTGGCGTTCAACACGGCGGTCAGTTTTACCACTAACACCAACTGGCAGAATTACGCCGGTGAAACCACGCTCAGCCACCTCAGCCAGATGCTCGGGCTGACCGTGCAGAATTTTCTCTCGGCAGCTACCGGTATGGCCGTCCTGGTGGCTCTGCTGCGCGGGTTTACGCAAATCCCCAGGCAGGATTCCGGCCTCCCCCAAAACCGCACCTCCGCGCTTGCTCAGCCCCGCAGCCAGCCAACCCTTGGTAATTTCTGGGTTGACCTGACCCGCTCGATCCTCTACATCCTGCTGCCGCTGGCCATCCTCCTATCCGTTGCCCTGGTTTCCCAGGGGGTCGTCCAGACACTTGCATGCCAACCTCAGCGTCCAGGTACTGGATGGTCTCCACCTCACCTGCCACCCAGACCCTGCCCCTCGGTCCGGTCGCCTCCCAGGTCGCCATCAAACAGCTCGGGACGAACGGGGGTGGTTTTTTCAATGTGAATTCAGCCCATCCCTTCGAAAACCCCACGCCAATCTCCAACTTCCTGGAAATGCTCGCCATCCTGCTCATCCCGGCTGCGCTGTGCTACACCTTCGGCGTTCTCATCGGCGACACGCGCCAGGGCTGGGCCATCCTGGCAGCCATGACCCTGGTGCTGGTGGTGATGGCGGGTGTGGCGATCTGGGCGGAATCCCAGGGCAACCCGGCTTTCGCCTCCCTCGGCATCGACCAGGCAGCCGGCAACCTGGAAGGCAAGGAGCTGCGCTTCGGCAGCGCGGCCTCCGCTTTGTGGGCAACCCTGACCACGGCAGCCTCCAACGGATCGGTCAACGCCATGCACGATTCCTTCAGCCCCCTCGGCGGGCTGGTGCCCATGTGGCTGATGCAGCTCGGTGAAGTCATTTTCGGCGGTGCAGGCTCCGGTTTATACGGCATGCTCGCCTTCGTCATCATCGCCGTGTTTGTCGCCGGGCTGATGGTCGGGCGCACCCCCGAATACCTGGGCAAGAAAGTCGAGATATTCGAAATGAAAATGGCCGTTTTCGTCGTGTTGATTCCGGTATTGACCGTCTTGATCGGTACCGCATTTGCCCTGGTCCTTCCTGCCGGTCGGGAGGCCATTTTCAATGCCGGACCTCAGGGTTTCAGCGAAGTCTTGTACGCCTTTTCCTCGGCCGGGAACAACAACGGTTCGGCATTTGCCGGGCTGAGCGCTAACAACGCCTTCTACAACCTTTCACTGGGCATCGCCATGTTGGTTGCCAGGTACGCCCTGATCCTACCGGTCCTGGCGATGGCAGGCTCGCTGGCGCAAAAGAAGAAAGTTCCCCCAAGCCCAGGTACCTTGCCCACACACAACCTGTTGTTTATTGGCTGGCTGATCGGCGTGATCATCATCGTCGGCGCCCTCAGCTTCATGCCGGCCCTGGCTTTAGGTCCAATCGTCCAGCAGGTCCTGCTTGCGAGCGGGAGGTTGTTCTAATGACCGCCCAGAAAAAACGAACCAGCCGGATGCAACCTGGCATCTACCGCCGCGCCATCCTGGATGCCTTCCGCAAGCTGGACCCGCGCCACCAGGCGCGCAACCCGGTCATGTTTGTGACCGAGACCGGCAGCCTGCTGGCAACCTTCTTATGGCTCCAGGCGCTCGCAGGCAAAGGCGAGGCGCCGGCCTGGTTCATCGGCACGATCACTTTCTGGCTGTGGTTCACGGTTCTCTTCGCCAACTTTGCCGAAGCCCTGGCAGAAGGGCGCGGCAAAGCCCAGGCAGAATCCCTGCGGAAAACCCGCCAGGATACACCGGCCAGGCGCTGTTCCGGCGCTCCGGCGTCGCTTGATGCGGCGCGTCAAAGTGCCCTGATCGTCTCCTCGACGGACTTGCAGAAAGGTGATTTCTACCTGGTCGAGAGTGGTGAATTCCTCCCGGCGGACGGCGAAGTCGTCCTGGGTATCGCCTCGGTGGATGAGAGCGCCGTCACCGGCGAATCGGCTCCCGTCGTACGCGGCGTGGGCGGTGACCGGTCAGCCGTCACCGGCGGGACGCGCCTGCTCTCCGACTGGCTGGTCGTGCAGGTCAGCGCCGATCCCGGCAAGGGTTTCCTGGACCGCATGATTTCCCTGGTAGAGGGTGCAAAACGCCAGAGAACGCCCAACGAGATCGCCCTGAGCGTCCTGCTTTCCAGCTTCACCATCATCTTCCTGGTCGTCTGCACCACCCTGCTGCCTTTCTCGCAGTTCAGCGTCCAGGCAGCCGGCCAGGGAACCCCCATCACCATTACCGTCCTGGTAGCGCTCCTCATCTGCCTCATCCCAACGACCATCGGAGGTTTGCTGTCTGCCATCGGAATCGCCGGTATGGACCGCCTGATCCGCCATAATGTGATCGCCATGTCCGGTCGGGCAGTTGAAGCCGCCGGCGATGTGGACGTGCTCCTGCTGGATAAAACCGGCACGATCACCCTCGGGAACCGCCAGGCGGTGGAATTCATCCCGGTTGGTGGTGTTCAAACCCACGAGCTGGCTGAAGCCGTCCAATTGGCTTCCCTGGCCGACGAGACCCCCGAAGGTCGTTCGATTGTCGTCCTCGCCAAGGAACGCTACAACCTGCGCGGGCGCAGCGTCGGTGAGTTCGCCGATCACTCCGCCATGCGTTTCATCCCGTTCAGCGCCCAGACTCGCATATCCGGCGTCGATTTCAACGGAACGCACATCCGCAAAGGCGCGCCGGATACGATGATCGACCTGATCCGCTCCGGCGGGATGGATGTACCGGCGGATCTCGCCGTCATCATCCATGACATTGCCAGGAATGGTGGTACACCGCTGGTGGTGACCCGGGACGGGCAGGCGCTCGGCGTGATCCACCTCAAGGATATTGTCAAAGGGGGGATCAAGGAACGCTTCGCCCACCTGCGCAAGATGGGCATTAAAACTGTCATGATCACCGGCGATAATCCCCTCACCGCCGCCGCCATCGCTGCCGAAGCCGGGGTGGATGATTTCCTGGCGCAGGCCACGCCGGAGGCGAAATTGAAGCTGATCCGCGATTACCAGGCTGGCGGACGCATGGTCGCCATGACCGGGGACGGCACCAACGACGCCCCAGCCCTGGCGCAAGCCGACGTGGCTGTTGCCATGAACACCGGCACGCAGCCCGCTCGCGAAGCCGCCAACATGGTCGACCTCGACAGCAACCCGACCAAGCTCATTGAAATCGTCGAGATCGGCAAACAGCTCCTGATGACCCGCGGCGCGCTGACCACATTCAGCCTTGCTAACGATGTCAGCAAGTATTTTGCGATCATCCCGGCCGCTTTTGCCTCCACTTACCCTTCTTTAGGCGGGCTGAATTTCATGCGACTCGCCACCCCCGAGAGCGCCATCCTGTCCGCGGTGATCTTTAATGCCCTCATCATCATCGCCCTGATCCCGCTGGCGCTGCGCGGGGTACCTTATCGCCCCAGGCCCGCAGAGCAGCTTATGCGCAACAACCTGCTCATCTACGGGATGGGAGGCTTGTTTGCCCCGTTCATCGGCATCAAGGTGATCGACATGCTGCTGGTTTGGCTGAACATTGTATAGGAGTCTCGATGTTAAGAAAAATACCTTTGCGAAAAACGATCCGTAACCTGCTCTACTTCGGCATTCCGGTTCTGCTGGCGCTCTCTTCCGCCATCTTTCCGATCAAGCCTGTGCTCAGGCAGGCCATGATCGGCTTTGTCCTCATCTGGTTCATTGCCGGGTGCTGGCTGGTGGCTCCATCCCAATAGGAGTAAATCGGTGCTCAAACTGCTCAGGCAGGCATTCGTCCTGTTTCTATTCTTATCTCTCCTCACAGGCATTCTATATCCCCTGGCACTGACCGGGATCGCCCAGGCTGCTTTTCACGAACGGGCGAACGGCAGCATCATTTTACAGGACGGCGTCCCCGCCGGCTCAGCCCTCATCGGGCAGGCGTTTACCGACCGCCGCTACTTCTGGGGACGCCCATCGGCGACTGCTGGTTCCCCTTACAACGCCTACGACGGGCAGGCCCTCACCGGCTCGTCTGGTTCGAACCTGGGTCCCCTTTCCAAGGCGCTGGTCGAAAGGGTCCAGGCACGCGTGTACGAGCTGCATTCCGCCGACCCGGGAAACCGCCTGCCTGTTCCGCTGGACCTGGTAACCACCTCAGCCTCAGGGCTCGATCCGCACATCAGCCCGGAGGCAGCGTATTACCAGGTCCAGCGCATCGCCAGCCTGCGCGGCCTGGACGCAGCCGTGGTCAAAGCCCTGGTCGATGAGTATATCGAATACCCTCTCCCCTACTTCCTGGGCTCGCCTCACGTCAACGTGCTCGTTTTAAATCTGGCGCTGGATGAGATACAATAAATTGGATGGAAAAGCGCCCCGATCCTGATGATCTTTTAAAGTTTGCCCAGGCCGAAGAGACTGCCCGCGGCCGGCTGAAGATTTTCCTGGGGTACGCCGCCGGGGTTGGCAAAACCTACGCCATGCTCGAGGCCGCCCACCAGCGGCAGAGGCAAGGTGTGGATGTGGTCGTTGGGTTCGTGGAAACCCACGGCCGCATCGAGACCGAAGCCTTCCTCCAGGGGCTGGAGGTGCTCCCGCGCCGGCAGGTGGATGTCAGTGGCCTTCCTCTAACCGAATTGGATGTGGATGCCGTCTTAGAGCGGCGTCCATCACTCGTTTTAGTTGACGAATTAGCCCACACCAACGCAGCTGGTTCGCGCCACCCCAAGCGATACCTCGATGTCGAAGAAATCCTGGACGCCGGGATTGACGTATACACCACGTTGAATATCCAGCACCTGGAAAGCCTGAATAACGTTGTCGCCGAGGTCACCGGGGTGATCGTGCGCGAGACGATCCCCGACCGGGTGCTGGATGAATCCACCGAGATCGAGGTGATTGACCTTCCCCCCGACGAATTGCTGCACAGGCTCAAAGAAGGCAAGATCTACATCCCCGAGCAGGCGCAGCGCGCCATCCAGCAGTTTTTCCGCAAGGGCAACCTGTCCGCGCTGCGCGAGTTATCCCTCCGGCGCGCCGCTGAACGGGTGGACGGCCAGATGCGCGCCTACATGGACACGCGGGCGATTGCGGGTCCCTGGCCAGCAGGCGAGTGCCTGCTGGTCTGCATCAGCCCCGGCATGCTGGCAGAAAAATTGGTGCGGACTACCCGCCGCCTGGCAGATGAGCTGGGCGCTCCCTGGTTCGCCATCACCGTGGAAGTGGCTTCCAGACCTGAGCGCAGCCTTGCCAACCAGGAACGCCTTGGCAATCTCCTGCGCCTGGCGGAAGAGCTGGGCGCACATACCCAAATCCTGACAGGGAGCTCCATCCCCGAAGCCGTCCTGGCTTTCGCCCGCAAAAACAACGTCACCAAGATCGTGGTGGGAAAACCTTTACGCCCGCGTTGGAAGGAATGGCTCCATGGATCGCTCGTGGACCAGCTGATCTACGCCAGCGGGACCATTGACGTCTATGTCATCAGCACCCAGACCGAGACTGTCCGGGCAAGCCTCCCCTGGCAGTGGCGACCTCACCGTCCATTATGGCGTTACGCCCTCGGTGCTGGACTGGTCATCCTGGCGACCCTCCTCGGAATTTTCGTGCGCGAAAAACTGGAACCAACCAACCTGGTCATGCTTTACCTGGCTTGCACCGTGATTGCGGCTCTTTACCTGGGCCGGGGTCCCTCACTACTCGTCACGATTCTGGGTGTGCTTGCCTTTGACTTTTTCCTGGTGCCCCCTTACCTGACCCTGGCGGTCAGGGACAGCCAGTACCTGCTCACATTTCTCGGCCTGTTTCTTGTCGGCCTGGTTGTGAGTACCCTGACGGCTCGCGTTCAAGAACAGGCTGAGGCTGCCATCCAGCGCGAGGCGCATACCGCTGCACTGTACACGCTCGGTCGTGACCTGACCTCGGCTTCCGATTTATCCCAGGTGACCCAGATCATTATTTCCCACATCCAGCAGGTATTTACCGGTGTTGCGGTGATTTTTATCCCAGAGAACGGCAATTTGACGGTATCTGCCAGCACACCAGGCTACCAGCCGGACTCTAACGAGCTGGGTGTCGCCGCCTGGTCTTTTGAACACGACGAGCCGGCTGGTTTTGGGACGGACACCTTGCCGGCGGCAACCTTACGCTGCCAGCCTTTGAAGACTGCCCGAGGATTGACCGGGGTCATGGGGATCCGGACCAAGGAGCCAGGCAGGTCATTCACCCCGGAGCAGCGCCAGATCCTGGATTCCTTTGCCCACCAGGCCGCCCAGGCCATCGAGCGCGCAATCCTGGCAGAGCAGGCGCGCCAGGCTGAAATCCTGCAACTCACCGAAAAATTACAGACATCGCTGCTGAATTCGATCTCACACGACCTGCGCACCCCGCTGGTGAGCATCACCGGCGCCCTGAGCAGCCTGCGCGAAAAATCTCTGGACCTGGATGAGGCCGCCCGCGAAAGCCTGCTGGAAACAGCCGACGAGGAAGCAGCGCGCTTGAACCGCCTGGTCGGAAATTTACTGAACATGACTCGCATCGAAGCCGGCGCCGTCCACCTCAACCAGGAACCTTGCGACATCCAGGACGCCATCGGAGCCGCCCTCGAGCAGCTCGGAGAGCGCAGCGGGCAGAGGCAGTTCAAGGTCGAGGTGCCACAAATTTTGAGCCTCGTCTCGGTCGATGTGGCTCTTTTTGAGCAGGTGCTGGTGAATTTGCTGGATAATGCGGTTAAATATTCCCCTGCAGGCTCCTTGATCGAGATCAAAGTTTTCCAGGCAGACAACACGGTAGGGATCGATATCTGCGACCGCGGGATCGGGATTCCGGAAGCGGACCTGGAGCACGTCTTTGATAAATTTTACCGCGTCCAGCGCCCGGAAAGTGTCAGCGGTACCGGCCTGGGTCTGGCGATCTGTAAAGGCATCGTCGAAGCCCACAACGGGACGATCCAGGCCTTAAACAGACCGGGCGGTGGCACTACGATCAGGATAATCTTGCCCAAGGAGGGGATGGCATGACGAAAGCAGGCTTGAAGGTCCTCGTAGTCGATGACGAGATCGCCATCCAGCGTTTTCTGCGAGTCGCCCTGGCAGGTGAGGGATTCAGCGTCTTCGAGGCGGCTACAGGGCAGGAAGCCCTCTACAGGCTTGCCCTGGAGCGCCCAGACCTGGTACTGCTGGACCTGGGTCTGCCGGACATCGACGGGGTGGAAGTCACCCGGCGCCTGCGCGAATGGTCCCAGGTGCCGGTGATTGTCCTTTCGGTGCGCGACCAGGAAAGCGTAAAAATCTCCGCCCTCGATGCCGGGGCAGACGACTACCTGACGAAGCCCTTCGGCATCGGCGAGCTCCTGGCCAGGATCCGCACCGTGCTGCGTCGCCAGGCGGGCGCTGCTGCGGAACCGGTTTTTACCCTGGGCGGCTTGAAAATCGACCTGGCTGCCCGCCAGGTGACGGTGGACGACCTGCCGGTGCAGCTGACGCCAACCGAATATGACCTGCTCAGGGCGCTGGCGTTGGGTGCAGGCAAAGTCCTGACCAACCGCCAGCTCCTGCGCCAGGTCTGGGGAGAAGGATACGACGACCTGCACCTGCTGCGCGTGAATATCAGCAATTTACGGCATAAAATTGAGCCCGACCCCTCGCGACCCACCTATATCCATACCGAGTCAGGCGTGGGTTACCGGTTGAAATTATCCAATCCACAATCGTAGTTGCGAAGCATCCGGAGGTGGTCTCTTGGATTAATGACATTCACACATTCCGAACAGAGTATAATCCATCAAGGAATCCAATCGATGTCATTAAATTATCTTTGGGATTACGATCTCGACGAAACACAATTTCGCGCTTTGCTGGAGGGTGAACTGGTCATTGGCAGGCTCGATAGCGATTGGGCTGCCATCCGGTTGTTGGAATACGCCACTTATCCGGAAATCGTGAGCTTGCTAGGTTTCAGACGCCTGGTTGCCAACTGGTCCAGGTGGCGTGAGCATATCCGTTCCGATAGTCGGCGGCGAGGTTTCGATTTCCTTACCGCCTGGCTACCATTGCATCATCCTGAATTGGTCTAATGGATCGCAATTACTTCCTCAGTCTTCTATATCCATTTCAAGACCAGGTGTTGCGGGTGATATCCATGGCAGACACCGTGTTCCACCTGACAGGGGGTACGGCTCTCTCTCGTGGTTATCTCAACCATCGTTTTTCTGACGATCTGGACTTCTTTGTAAACGACAAGGGGCTGTTTCCTTTATGGGCAGATCGGGTGATTCAATCTCTTACTCCTTCATCCGAGTGGCGTACCCAGGTTTTACTTCGTGAGGAACGCTATGTCCGGCTTAATTTAGTGCAAGCTGAGACCAATCTCAAAATCGAATTGGTCAATGATGTACCATCGCGCGTCGGGGAACCATGGATTCATCCCAAACTGGGCAGAATCGATACTGCTGAGAATATCCTGGCAAATAAAATAACAGCCGTGTTAGACCGCTCCGCTCCAAAAGACCTGGCTGATGTTTGGGGACTATGCACTAAGATGGGTTTATCATTAAATAACGCCATTACCGGAGCCCAAGGCAAGGCGATCGGCGTCTTTCCAGTTGATCTGGCCAGGGCGCTTTGCTCTGTGACCCGCGCCGATTGGGAATTGGTACGCTGGATCACCCCGCCTGAACCTGAAAAATACATCACGCAATTGAATGAATTAGGACAGAGTCTGATCTTTCCATGATAAGGATCGTGCATGACCTTCAAAAACCTGAACGCCGCCATCGGTCCGCCCAAACCCCCACGTTCCCCAGCCCCCGTCAAGCCCACCGTCGTCCTCCAGCCCACGGTCTACCAGGAGATGCAGAAAGGCATCAACCTGATCGCCGAGGCCATCCGCCCGACCCTGGGTCCCTTCCCGCGCCTGGTTGCCCTAGAAAAAACCCTGCGCGACCAGGCGCCTGAGTTCCTCGACGATGCCAGCGTCATCGCCCGGCGCATCATCCAGGTCAAGCCGCGCACGCGCGATGTCGGCGCCATGCTCCTGCGCAAGGCGCTCTGGCAGATGCACGAAGAGGTCGGCGACGGCTCTGCGACCATGGGCGTGCTCTTCCAACGCATTTTCAACGAGGGGGTGCGCTGCGTGACCGAGTTCGGCTCCAACCCCATGCTCCTGCGCCAGGGATTGGATAAGGGCCTCAAAGCCGTCCTCCAGGAGCTGCGCTCCCAGGCCGTTCCCCTTAGAGGCAAAGAGAACATCGCCCGTATTGCAGCCGGCATGACCCAGGGCGACGAAGAGATGGCTGGCCTGTTGGGTGAAATATTCGACATCGTCGGCAAGGACGGCCTGATCGTCGTCGAGAAGGGCAACCGCCCTGGATTGGAACGGGAGTACATTGAGGGCACCTACTGGCACATCAGCGGCTATTTTTCACGCCTGTTCATCAACGAACCCAGGGACAAGCGCGTCACCTACGAGGACGCTGCCCTCCTGATCACGGACATGGACCTGAAGGACCCCCTGCACCTGGTGCCGGTACTCGAGCGCTGTGTCCAGGCCGGCATCCAGAAGCTGGTCATCATTGCCGCCGACATTTCCGACGCCTGCATTGGCCTGCTCGAACAAAACAGGCAGGCAGCGCACCATCGAAGCCATGGCCGTGCGCACTCCGCGCACCGGCGAAACCCAGCGCGTGGCTGCGATGGAAGACATTGCGGTGTTAACCGGCGGCCGCCCCTTTTATAAGGCAGCCAGCCAAAACTTCGAAGACTTCCAGGTCGAAGACCTGGGTTATGCCCGGCGTGCCTGGGCAACCGAAAGCCTGTTCGGCATCTACGGCGGAAAGGGCAGCGTGCGCAATATCCGCCAGCGCATCGTCCACCTGCGCGCCCAGATCAAGGCTGCGGAGCTCGATCTCGGACAAAGAGTTCCTGCAGGCGCGCCTGGGAAGGCTTTCCGGCGGCACGGCCATCCTGCGCACCGGCGGTTACACCGAAACCGAGATCGACTCCCGCAAGGAAGTCGCCCGGCGCGCCGTCACCGGACTACGCCTGGCCATCGAGGACGGCGTGGTGCCGGGCGGCGGTGCCGCCCTGTTGGGTTGCCAGGCTTGCCTCAATTCCCTGCCTGCAGCCAACGAGGATGAAGCCCTGGCTTACCGCATCCTTAGCCGGGCCCTCGAGGAGCCCATCCGCGTCATCGCCCACAACTCCGGCTTCTCGGAAGACGTGATCCTCGACCGCATCCAATCCGCGCCTCCCGGCTACGGCTTCGACGCCCGCCAGGAGAAGATCGTCGACCTGCGCGAGCAGGGCGTCCTGGATGCGGTGCGCGTCCTGGTCAAAGCCCTCGAGGTCGCCGTCAGCGGTGCAGGGATGGCCCTGACCACGGACGTGATCGTGCACCACAGCCTGCCCAAAGAAAGTGTCGAGCCTTAACTTTGAAGGCGTTGACTCTCCATCCTATAAAATCTCCTCCCGGGGGCAGCGTCACTACCCTGGTGATCGCTGCAAGTTGGGCGTTTGCGGGCAGCAATGCTGGCGTTCTGCGCGCAAAGATCGATGAGATCGGGCTTCATCCTTGGGAGCTGCTGGCGGACAGCCCGCTGGGCGTGCTCAGCCTGGCGGCCACTCACTTTGCCGAAGACCACAGCCTGCTGGCCGGCACGCCGGATGGGGTCTTTACATCCGACGATGGCGGCCTGGGCTGGAAACCTGCCCAGATGCCGATCTCCGGATCTACGGTGCTGGCGCTGGGTTTTACCGGTGTTGAGGGAGGCTTCTTAGCCGGAACGCTTGAAGACGGTGTTTGCATCACCAAAAATTACGGGAAGACCTGGGAGAGCCGCAATTTCGGGCTGCTCGACCAGGCCGTGTTTGCGCTGGCATTCTCACCGGAATTTGTGCTGGACGGAACTGCTTTCCTGGGTGCAGAAGGCGCTCTTTACCACACCTACAACCATGCACGCGCCTGGCAGGAGTTGACTTTCCCTCCAGATGCCCTGCCCGTGCTCAGCCTGGCCCTGGCTCCGGATTTCCCTGCAAATCCCACAGTCTTTGCAGGCTCCGAGACGCATGGGTTATGGGTATCCCATGACCGCGGGCTGAGCTGGTCGCCTCTGGCATTGCCAGCCAGCACCGTGAACGCCCTGGCCTTTTGGGGAAACGCTCTTCTGGCAGCGACCGAAAGTGGTCTCTACCAATCCGTTGACTTAGGGACGAGCTGGACTTGCCTCTCCGGCCAGGCGAATTGCCTGTGCCTGGCTGTCTCGCCTGAGCTGGCCCTGGCAGGTTGGGCTGAAGCTGGGATCATGCAGTCCTGGTCTGGAAAATCCTGGCAGCCAGTTCCTGATTTCGCCAGCCGTACGTATACGGGATTAGTCCCGGCGCCGGGCTTCCCCAAGGATGGTCGAGCCTACGTACATGGACCCGGCGAAGGCTATATGGCAGACAGTCGACGCCTGTGTTTCCTGGCAGTCACTCGCTGAAAGCCTGCCCTTTTCAGAAATCAACAGTCTGGCTGGCTATGCGAATAATGATCGTGAATTTTGCCTGCTCGCTGCCACCCCCGAAGGCCTGTGGCTCAGCTCCGACGGCGCCCTTTAACTGGCGCAGTCTCATCGCTGAACCTTGTGAAGCTTCCTGGGTCTCCCCTTCCGGTCATATCTTGCTGGCGGTTCTGCCCCAAACCGGGCTGCGCCTCAGCCTAGACCAGGGAAAAACCTGGAGCGAACTGCCAGGGGGCTGGCAGCAGGGCGGGCGCATCCTGGCCTGCCAGGTTTCGGATCGCCAGCAGATCAGGCTGGCCGTGCTGGAAAACATGCAGGAGGCGGTATCCTTCTGGCAGGGACAGCCGGGAGAGATGGAAGAGGTGGAACGATTACCGGCGCCTGCCAACCCGGTCGTCTCGTTGTGGGCGCCGCCGGGAGCCATGCCCGACCGCCCCTGGTACGCCAGTCTGGGTGGCCAGGTCTGGAAGTTCAGCTCGCGGCGTTCCGGCACGAAGGCGCACTCCAGCATCCTCTCCGAGGCCGATCGCAACGAGCCAATCATTGCAATTACGGGAACCCAGACCGGGGACCAGGTCGAGTTATTCGCTTGCACCGGTCACCGCCTTTTCCACTCGACGGACGACACCCGCTCCTGGATGCCGGTCTACGATTTCGGAAACCGACGCCTCGTGTCCCTCACTTTGAAGCAGCCCGGGCAAGAGGTTGGTTTTTACGCCTTATTTTTAGGCGGCGAGTTGGGTTTACTTAACGGATAAGCGCCAATCCCTGCATGAAGTAACGCTGTAACAGGAAATACACCAGCGCCGGCGGCCAGGTGACCAGGAAGAACTGCGCCATCACCCCCGGGAAGTTCGCGGCGCCGGTGGACGACCAGATCGAACGCGGCGTCAGGGAATGGATCTTAAAGGCGATCGGATAATATTGAGGGTTCCCAGTGATCGTCAGGCTGGGCCAAAGGTAATCGTTCCAATACGTCAGGAACGTGAGGATAACCAGTGCGGCAATTGCCGGTTTTAACAGCGGTAAATAAATCCGAAAGATCACCGTCACGAATCCTGCTCCGTCCATTTTCGCTGCATCCTCATATTCGTTGGGCAGCATGTCATAGTTCTGTTTTAACAGGAATATGGCAAACGGCGGTACCCAACCATACAGGAATAATACTGGCCACTCGTAAATAAAACCATGCCCTCCCTGGCCAAGAATATTGTTACCGCCTGCCAGTGGGAACCTGGCTGCCAGGAGGAACATCGGGACAATCATCAGGATCATCGGCATAACCATCCCAGATAAAAACAACAGGAAAACCCAATTTTTACCGGGAAAACGCATTTTCGAAAAGATATAGCCCCCGATAATGCCAACCAACAAGGTCATCAGAACATAAAATACTACCCGGATCATTGTAAAGGTGTAACCTTCCCAAACTCCTGAATTCAGCGCCCAGGCGAATTCCTCCAGGTTGAGCGTGTTCGGTATGGGTAGAAAGATCGTTTCCTGGAAACGATCAGGAGTGGTAAATGCTCCCAGCACCATGAAAAGCACGGGGAAGATCATGCAAAAACTGGTCATGATGAGGAAACTATAACTAAGTATCCTCAACAGCAGCTTGCGTCGTTTGATATCTCGTTATCCCTTCAGACCACTCGCCACCATCCCCTGCACGAAGTAACGCTGCAGCAGGAAATACACCACTGCTGGAGGCCAGGATGCGATGAAGGTCCGTACCATCAGAGATGGATAATCTGTCGTGCCCACGCCGAGGGTGTATTGTACTAAAGATACCTGCACATACTGCATCCGGTAAGCAATCGGTTGCCACTCCGTATTTCCACTCACCGTGTACGCCGGCCACAGGTAATCGTTCCAGGTGCCCAGGAACCCGAGTATGATCAGCGCCACGATGGGCGGCATGAGCAGCGGACCATAAACGCGAAAGATGATGGTAAACATCCCCGCCCCATCCATCTTGGCCGCGTCTTCGTATTCGGTGGGCAGCATATCATAGCTCTGCTTGAGCAGGAAAATCGCGAAGACCGGCACCCAACCGCCGACGAATAGGGCCGGCCAATCCCCGATAAACCCGTGCCCTCCCTGCCCCAGGATATTGTTGCCTCCCGCCAGGGGGAACCAGGCGTACATCAGGAAAGCTGGGACCATCATCAAGATGCCCGGCATCACCATGCCAGACAGAAAGAGGATAAACACCTTGTTCTTGCCTGGAAACCGCATCTTGGAAAAAATGTAACCGCCGATCAGACCCACCCCCACCGTTACGAGCGTGTAAAAAATGACCCGTAGCGTCGTGACAAAGTAAGCCCTACCGAGACCAGCTTTCAAATAGGCTATAAAAAGGGCAAAGTTGGTCGTGTTAGGCACCGGCAAAAAAACGGCATCCAGGAAACGGTCGTTGGTCGTGAATGCGCCAAAAACCATGAACAGCACCGGATAGATCATAATAAAACTGGTTATGATCAGGAAGGTATAGCTGAGGATCTTGATAAACTGGTTGCGACGTCTCATCTCCATCCTCCTGGTCAGACGTTATATTGCTTGCGGTAATTGTTCAACTGCCACCCGATGAACGTCAGCAGCATCAAGAACAGCACCAACGACTGGGCAGTGCCCAGGCCCATATCCAAAGCGCCAAAGGAATCCTGTTGGATGCTGTATACCAGGGTATAAGTCATGAAATTAGGACCGCCAGCAGACATGAACCTGGGCACCTCCCACATCTGCATCGAGCCGATCAGACCGGTCACCGAGATAAACAGCAGCATGGGAACCATCTGGGGGATGGTGATATACCTTAACAATTGCAGGTCGCCGGCTCCGTCGATCTTGGCGGCATCGTACAGATTGAGATCGACACCCTGCAAGCCCGCCAGGAAGAATAGAACCGTAAATCCAATTCCCCCCCAAACAGCATACAGCACGGTGATAATTGGCGTCCAGAAGGTACTGTTGAGCCACTCCAACGGCTGGATTCCAAATTTAAAAAGGATATTATTGATTACACCGTTCGTCGAACCATTAAAATAAATTCCCATCAGAATCGCCATCACGGCGCTGGAGAAGACCGAAGGCAGGTACCAGGCGGTGCGGAAGAGGCCTCTGCCTTTAATTTTCTGATTCATAACCAGGGCTATGGAAAAGCCCCCGACGATATTGAGTGACAAGATAGCTATCGCATAGATCAGGGTCCGCCCAATGACCTTCCAGTAAAACCAATTATTAAAAGTTGCTAATTTTATAAAATTCTTAACACCAATAAACTCAGGCGGGGAGATGATATTCCAGCGCATGAAACTCATCCCGATCAAGAAAGCCAGTGGCACCAGGGTAAAAATCACGAAATACAACACCATCGGGCCAAGAAACGCCCAGGCTATTATGGTTTCACGGCGGTGGCGGTACCACCGCGAGAGTCGTTGTTTCCAGGGCATAGGCTTATCCATGTGGGAACTCCAATCCATAAGAAGCCGGGCATCTCGTCCAGCCTGTCCAGCTTTCTGATAGAACTGGGGGAAAAGGGCTTAACGAAAACCCTTTTCCCCAAAGGGATGAATATGAACGAAAAGGTACGGGCGACAGTTTAGCCGGATTTGGCGACGTATCCTTCGATGGTTTTTTGGAGAGTGTCCAGCTCGGTCTGGATGTCGGCAACCGCCATGTTTTCCTTCCAGATCCGGTGGCCCACGTCGTTCCAGGCTTTCCAGATGAGGGAGCCGTTCTTTGGCCAACCGGGTAGAGGGCCGGACCCGCCATTCAGCAGGGCATCCATGGTCACCTGCACCATCTTCTTGGCTGTATCAGTCAGGTAGCCGGCCAGGTTCCCAGGTGTAGTGCCCGTTTCGAGCAGGGCTTTCGTAGCCGGGATCCAGATGCCGCAATTATCCGCCAGGAAGGATTGCATCTCATCCGCAAGCAAGGATTCCTCGACCAGGCTGACGGCCAGATCTGGGTTCTTGCCGTCCTTGAGGGCTGAGTGCATATCGTTGCCGATGACAATCGTCGCCGGCTTACCGCCAGGAGGCAGGGGGAACGGGATGGCAACCGCATCGACGTTCCCTGAACCGACCGAGGTGGCATCGTTGTTCCAGCCGGGCTTGACGGCGATGACGCCGTCGTTGAACAGCTTGCCCGACCCGCCTTCGCTTTCAGCCTGCATGATCAGGGGCTCGGTGGAGGTCCACATGAGTTGATTATGGAAGGCCCAGGTATCAGCGGCGCCGGGAACGTTGGCGGATGGGACGCCGACATTGTCTCCCAACGGGCAGCCGTTCTGGTTGAACCAGTGCAGGATGCGCATGGCGGCGCCGTAGCTGTCGCCAGAGGTGTCGTAAGTATAGTAAGCGGTGTTTCCGTAATTATCGCTCTTATTGACCTTCGAGATCGCCTGGCATGCCGTGACCAGCTCTTCCCAGGTGGTAGGCAGGGCGGTGCGGTCCAAACCAGCCTTTTCCCACAAGGTCAGGTTGATGAACAGAACATCTGCGCCGGATGACTTGGGGAAGCCATAAATTTGGCCATCAACCAGCGCGCCCGCATACGCCCCTTCGGCAAAGTTCGCAGCCGCTTCTGCAGATAATGGGCTGTAAACTCCGAGCTGCACGAACTCGTTGACGTAGGCCTCGCCATAGGTGGTGTCGGGGGTCAGGCCGGCAGCCAGAGCCATGAGCTGGTTCTGGCGCAAGTCCCAGTCCCAGCTATGGGTGGTAATTTTCATACTTACACCAGGATGAGCTTCCAGCCAGGGGTTAAAAATCAACCGGCCTAATCCGCCCCAATACCATTCCTTGGTAAACACTTCGTTCCCATCGGTACCGAACGGTACGGAAGGCCCCTTCCATTCTGCCGACAAATCTGTAATGTTGGTATTGAACCAGATATCCATCACAGCCGGTTCGGGCAATTCGGTGGGGGCAGGGGTGGCCGTAACGACCTTTTCGACTTCCGTTACGACTTCCTTTTCAACAGTCTCTACAACGACGACTGTCTCAACGACCGGAGGAGGCGCGGTCGGTGTCGTGCAGGCAGCCAGGACCGAGGCGCCCACGGTGATGCCTGCCATGCGGACGAAATCTCGTCTGGATACAGGTTTTTTCTCCATATTATTTCTCCTAAATTATCTTTGACACGTGCTTGGATTAAAGGTCAGATTGTTGAAGGGATTCGGGTTGTTGATTGGCAATTTTGCACCTTCCTTTCCTTCTCCTCAAAGAAACTGTCCGATGGTTGATGCGAATCTGTTCCCCCAGTCCTGCCTACTTATAAGTATAAACATGTTTCCAGCGCCTGTCAACAGCAAGTTTTCGACTTTTTCCCCCCTGTGGGTGATAGAACGCTACCGCCTTGTGACGACATTGACGAAAGTGAAACTCAGCTTCATCGCAGGGGTTTCAACAAGTATAATTTCAAAAGAATTTAAATCTTTAGCCATCCTTCCTCGAACTTATAGGGCTTCCCCATCCCCATGCCATCCGTTACCATCTCCCCGGTCGACCTCAACAACAAAAAACAAGTCCGGCAGTTCGTGCGCTTCCCCTTCGTGCTCTACCGCGGCTGCAAACAGTGGGTGCCGCCGCTGCTCTCCGATGCCTATACCGTGCACAACCCGCGCAAACATCCTTTTTACCAGCACTCACAGGCAGTTTTCTTCAGCGCCTGGCGTGGGCGAACGGATGGTAGGGCGCATCGCTGCCATGCACAACCACCGCTACGTGGACTACACCGGCTATCATAAGGCTTTCTTCGGCTATTTCGATTGCAACGACGATCCTGAAGCTTGCAATGCCCTGGTTACCGCTGCCGCTGACTATGGACGCCAGCAGGGATTGGTGGAGCTGATCGGACCGCGCACCCTCTCGATGGCAGATTCTACCGGCGTCCTGGTCAAAGGCTACGCCCAGCGCGCCGCCCTCAACGTCCCGTATAACTACAGTTATTATGACTCCTTGCTGACCGGCGCTGGGTTCGTCAAGGAAAGCGATACCCTCAGCGGTTACCTGCCAGGCACGTACCGCCTCGACGCCCGAGTGCGGCGCATCGCCGGGCGAGTCCAGGAACGCCGGGGGCTGTCGATCAAAACCTTCCAATCGAAAGATGAAATGCGCCAATACCTGGGTCGCGTCGCCGCGGTCATCATGGAATCCTTCGTAAACAATCACGAGTATTACCCGCTGACGGACGAAGAAGTCCGCAGCATGGGCGAATCCATCATCACCGTCGCCGATCCTGGGCTAATCAAGCTGGTCATGCACGGCGACGAAGTGGTGGGCTTCCTTATTTCCTACCATGACGTCGGCCCGGCGCTGCAAAAATCCGGCGGCAGGCTATTCCCCCTGGGTTGGCTCTACGTCCTGCTCGAGCAGCGCCGCGCCGAATGGGTCAACATCAACGGCCTCGGCTTGCTCGAAGGTCACCGCGGCGTCGGCGCGGACGCCCTGCTCTTTAGCCAGCTTGAGGACAGTATCCACCAGTTTGGATTCAAGCACGCCGACCTGGTGGCCATCCACGAACACAACATCGCCAGCCGCGGCGACATGGAAGCCCTGGGCGTCGACTGGTATAAAGCCCACCGCAATTACACCATGCCCTTATAAATGATCCACCCACCGCTCCCGACCCGCACCAAGGTTCTCTACGGCGCCGGCGATTTCGGTTTTTCCCTCACCGATACCACCCTCGGTATCATCATGGCAATTTTCCTGACGGACGTGGTCGGCCTGGCGCCAGCACTGGCAGCGGGCGCCGTCTTTATCGGCAGGAGCTGGGACTACATCAACGACCCCATCATCGGCTATATCTCCGACCGCACACGCACGCGCTGGGGACGGCGGCGTCCCTTCCTGCTCTTCGGCTGGCTGCCCTTCGCCCTGACCTTTGCGGCCCTGCTGTACGTCCCGCCTTTCGAGAGCCAGTACGCCCTGGCCGCCTATTACGCCTTCGCCTATTTCCTGTTCGACCTCTCGGCCACCCTGGTCTACATGCCCTATTTCACCCTGACCCCCGAGCTGACCAGCGACTACGACGAGCGCACCAGCCTGACCTCCTACCGCATGACCTTCTCGTTGATCGCCGGGCTGGTGGCTTTCACCGTGCCCCTGGCCGTCATCGGCGCCTTGCGACCGGAAAATGCGGGCCGCATCTTCCTGATCGGGGTGGCCTTCGGGCTGGCTGCGGGGCTGCCGCTGCTGCTGACGGCGCTGGGCGTGCGCGAGCGCCTCGAATACCAGAAACTGGCGCAGCCGAAATTCAAAGAGTCGCTGCGCTCCGCCCTGCAGAATAAACCGTTCCTCTTCGCCGTGGGCATCTTCCTGTTCACCTTCATCGGCCTCGAGATCGTGCAGGTGATGCTCCTGTATTTCCTGAAATACCGCATGGGGCTGGAGGAGCAATCCAGCATCGTTGCCGGCACGGTGTTCGTCTCGGCGCTGCTGACCCTGCCGTTCTGGTCGTGGGCAGCCCGTCGCTGGGATAAGCGCATCGCTTACATCATTGGCATGGTCTTCCTGGCCGCGGTCATGATCACCTTGATCTCCATCGATCCATCCTGGGGGCTGACGGCTGCCGTCGTCCTGGCTGCCCTGGCCGGCGTGGGCATCGGTGCGGTGCACGTCCTGCCCTGGTCGATGATCCCCGATGCCGTGGAGTGGGGCCAGCGCCAGACCGGGCAGCGCAACGAGGGCATGCTCTACAGCCTGGTGACCCTGCTGCGCAAGGTGGCTTCGTCCATCTCGCTGCCGCTGGTTCTGCTCTTCCTGGGCTGGAGCGGTTACCAGGCAAACGCCACCGTACAGCCGGAGAGCGCCGTGCGCGCCATCCAGTTCCTGATGGGACCGCTGCCCTCGGCATTCCTGCTGGCCGGTATCGTCTTCGCCGCCCTCTACCCGCTCGGGCGTGCGGAACACAACCGGCTGGTGGCTGAGCTGGAGGCGGATTAACTATAAAACAGATTGACCTTGTCTGATTTCCTTGACATTCGCCGAAAAAATAAGTAAGATGGCAGCAGTTCAATCAACCACCCTTACCAGGGGTTTATTCATCTACTAAGGAGAAACCTATGTTCCATAACCTGCTGAATGCCATCGACCATAAGCTTCACTTCCAGCGCGCCAGCGCCCACTGCGACATCCCCTGCGGTATCTACGACCCCATCGTCGCCCAGATCGCCGCCCTGACCGTGGTTCGCATGGTCGACCTGATCAAGGACCTGGAGACCAAGGGCGTGAAAGACGCCGCATCCCACAACAGCATGGGGCGCTACATCGCCGTCAAGGAAGAGCACGCCGAGAAGGTCAAGCACGAAATCCGCGTCATCTGGGGCGATTTCATCAAGCCGCAGCACGTCGAGAAGCACCCCGAAACGACCGAAGTCGTCCAGAAAGTCCTCCAGCTCGGCTCAAAAGCCCGCCAGACCGCAGACCGTGAGGTTGCCGTCCAGCTCGTGGAGGCCGTCAACGAGTTCGCCCAGATCTTCTGGGACGCCAAGGGCATCCCGACCAAGCGCGCCAAAGCCCCCTACGCCCCCGCATTGGAGCTGGTGTACCCGGTCCTTTAATCTATCCTTCTAAATGTCATTTCGAGCGTAGCGAGAAATCCCTGATGACATAACCAATTAATTCAGGGATTGGCTCATTAACGATCTTCCTAATAGGGATTTCTCGCACAGACCGCTCGAAATGACATAATGAGGTGAAGACTTCAAAAATGGAGGTTGTGGAGGAATTTTCCATGTTTAAAATCCTCCGCATCCGCGGGGATTCGCTCTCTCCGAAATTAATGGATGGGGATTTTGTTCTCAGCAGCAAAATCCCCATCCTGCTTAAGCGCCTCCAAACCGGCGACCTGGTCGTCTTCAACCAGCCCGGCTACGGCGTGCTCATCAAGCAGCTGGAGAGCATCTCCCAGGACGGGCAATCGCTGGAAGTGCGCGGCCTGCACCAGGACAGCGTCGACAGCCGCACCTTTGGCCCGGTGAGTCGCCACTCGCTGCTGGGAAAAATCGTGTACTCCATCCACCAATGACTGGCCTGGTCATTGGTGGATTAATCCAACAGTACTTTTAACGCCCGGTACGTCACCCACTTGTTCGGCAGCTTTTTAACGCCATACTCTACCCAGGTTTTCCCCTTGTAATCGAACTCCAACGGCCACCTGCCCTGGCCGTCCTGCTTCTGCTCGATCAGTCGCAGTCGCGTTCGCCAGGCGTGGATCATCCTTATATCCCAGCCCGACCAGGCCTTCAACGAGCTGCAGCAGGTCGGTGATGTAAAAGATCGGGAAGCCGAATTTCCACCAGTTGCCGCTGGGTTTCTCGGCCCAGCCGCAGGGGTAATTGGCCGTTGCCGGGTCGACGCTGAACAGAAAATCCACGCCGCGCTGGATGGCGCGCTCGATCAGCGGAGTTCGCTGATCGAGCGTTAACTTGCTGAACGCCAGCATCACCTTGGCCGCCCCCCAGGCGCAGGGCAGCTTGTTGTTGGCGCCGCAGGCGAAGTCCGGCCCACACTTCCCGGCGTAGTATCGAGCGCTCAGATATCCTTTTCCGACATCGGTGCGATGCCCTCGCCCGTCAGCGTGCGCGCCATCCACTCGAAGGCAAGATCGAGGCGCTCGGGCTCGCAGCCCAGGTCGAGCAGGCTGGCGATGATGTTGCCCTGCAGGCAGTCCACCGACCCCGAAGGCAAGCCGTTGGTCGAAAACTGCCCGGCCTTCGTCAGGCTATGCGCCAGGACATAATCGCAGGCACGCCCGATGCGCTCATCATAGGAGCGGCGTGCCCCAAGCTGCGCAAGCTGGATGACCGACCAGGCGGTCGAATAGTACTTCGGGTTGTAGCCAGGACCCGGCTCGGACCACCAGCCCTCGGGCTGCATGGCCGCCAGGATGGCGGCGATGGGGCCTTGGGTATGAGCAGCCTCGCTGGCTTCCCGCAAGACCTCCGGCGCCGGTCCAGGCTGCACCAGGTCCCTCAGCGCCAGGTAGCGCACCCCCGGCTCGTTCTCCTCGAGCAGCCATTCTATAGCAGCTTTGTGATGATCATCCATGTGTAACCTTCCCAGGAAAAATCATTTTAAAATTAGTTTATACCGCCGATGGCATTATCCGATGAGGTAAGGACAATTATGATTTGAGTAGCTTCACCACAAAGAGAAACTCGCCAAAAGTGGCGATCGGATTCGTTCTGGCAATCTCAGCCAGTTCCTGGTCACGACTGCTGCGTGTCCTTGAGTCCGATCGTTCTTGAACTTTGGATTTCATACAGCTATTATAATATTCTCTGAAAAAATGCAAGCAAGGAATGACAGCAAGAAATCATTTCACAAATAAGGATAACTTCGGTAAAGGTGCTTGAATCCGCTAAGCATTTGATATATAGTATATATGTGGGGTTGTATAACCTTTCTTATTTTGTACGGCCTGGTCTGCCAGATTAGGATCGAGAGCGGCAGCAGTCCACAAACCCTGCCTTTTCGCCTGATTCGTCCTCGAGAGCCAGCCTAATCAAAAGGAGAGGCAAAGATGACCACCATTCAGGATACGTTTCAGTATAAAGATCTTGTGATCGGTTTCACCACGAACTTCGAATGCAGATGGCATGATGCAGGAAGTGGGGGAAAATACAATGGCGCCTTCTGGCATCCGGTCATTCCCCCTGATATGGCAGATTTCCATCCCATTGGGACCTTGGGCTGGAGCGGATATGGCGACATTAATGGATTAACAGTCATCGCCGTGGTCAAGGATGCCAACGGAGCGGCGGGTGATGCACTGCGAGCACCCGAGAAGTTCGAGCTGGTCTGGAAGGATGAGGGATCGGGAGCCACGTATAATGGCTCGATGTGGAGGCCCATTCCTCCCGAGGGGTATGTGGCCCTCGGGCTGGTCTGCAACAAGAACTGGGGCCCACCCCCACTCGACGATGTGCGCTGCGTTCGCAAGGACCTCGTTAAACCAGCAACCCCAGGCGATGGCATCTGGAATGACGAAGAGACGGGTTCTGATACCGACTTCAGCGCCTGGGGTATCCGGGCTAATGGCGCAGGCGCGGGAGAGATCTACTTTTCCCCGGGCACATTCATCGGATGGACCAGCCACTTCCAGCCCGCTACTGACCCCAATGCCTATGCCCTGCAACTCCCGATACCACAGGAGACTTCCTCCTGACAATCCCACGCCGCCGGTTCCTGTTCTAAACGGTTTTTCCAAACCTTCGCCATTCGAGCAGGACACGGTCGCATACTCGTCCATCCTTCCCTGGTTTACGGTCAAAGACCCCAACCTGACGCCTGCCGGCCAGTTGGCGAAATCTCCCACCTATCGCCTGGAAAGAGTCGACCGCTACATACTGATCGGCCATGGCTATAACGATACATCGGAACTTCAGGAGTTTAGCTGGTCGTTCACCGTCGGCGCCAGCAAAGAGAATGCGACAACGTTTCAATCAACGACCTCCATTGAGTTGGGCGGTGAATGGGAGATCGGTTTCAAGTTTTCCGCCAAGCTCAGCCAGAGCTTTACTTACACTGAAACGACCACCGAAGGCTGGAGCACGGCGTTAACAAAGACCATCAACGCCAAGGTTCCCCCGCACAAAGCCCTGGCTGCTTATAAGATCCAGAGCACTTATAAGCTGTTCCGGGCTGATGGGCAGCAGGTTTCTACTGCCGTGCCCTACGACACGGAGAGCATTTATTGGACCGAGTACCCACCTTCTCGCAAGCCTCAGGTGAAGGTAAAAATGACCAGTGGCGGGTCAGCTAAAGGATAATCCAATTTCCTGATAGCTGGTTACTAAGATGCGCGCAGACTGTGGCTAAGCTTGCTTGCGCACAGATTCAAAGATGCTACAACGCATTAAGATATGCTTCCCCCTCCCGCGGCGACCTCAGCTCCACCATCACCAGGTGCGGGTACGGCGGCGCTTTCATCAGCGCGCTGAAAGTGCGCTTGCGCCGGCGATGGGTCGTAATCACCCACCACAGGAGCGAATCCCGGCTCAAAAAGGTATTGCGGAAAGTCTCACGGTTGTTCGAAAAGAGCACTTCCTGCGACACAATCCTGTGCATGGTGCGCTTGAAGAAGCGGCCAATCACCAGTGGAAAGGTGTAGTTCAGCCAGATCACGTGAGTGGCGCGTCCCCAGACGATGTCACGCACCATGTGGTAGTTGCCGTCCATCACCCAGCGCTCCCCGGCAGCCCTCTCCGCGGTCAGCGCCCGGAAGTCCTCGACGGGGCGCTTCTCCCAATTCTCCAACCAGAATAATGTGTCCAGCTCGACGTGCGGGCAGCCCAGCTTTTCTGCCAGGTTGCGCCCAAATGTCGTCTTCCCGACGCAGCTCGTGCCGACGACGGCTACACGCTCCGGGGCGATCTGCTCGCTCATTCCTGCACCGCCGAGATGACGTAATCCTCGACCAGGCGGAATATGGGGTTGTGATTGTCCACCTGGGCAGTCGTCACCACCACCAGGTCCAGGTCCGTAACGACGAGGATCGTCTGCCCGAAGCGTCCCAGGGCGGCATATCCTCCCTGCGCTGTCCCTCCAAAGCCCGGGAAAATCCACCACTGGTAGCCGTAAGGCCCGCCATCTTCCACCCCGACGTGCGCCATTACGGCTTGGTCGATCCAATCTTTTGATACGATCTGCTTCCCATCCCAAAGGCCGCCGTGAAGGTATAAATATCCCAGCTTGGCCATGTCGCGCGGCATGAGCTGCATCCCCCAGCCGCCCAGGTGGATACCCTGGCTGTCAACGTTCCAGGTGTAGTCCGTGATCCCCAGCGGACCGAGCAGGTACTGGTCGGCGAACTTGCGCACCTCCTGCCCGGCGACCTGGTAGAGGATTCCGGAGAGCACGTGCGAGCAGCCCGAGCAGTAAACGAATTCCGTGCCGGGTGCGCTCGCCATCGGCAGGTTAAGCACGTACAGTATCCAGCTCAAGCTGTTATACATCGCCGTATAAGCGGCGTCGCCTTCATCCCAATCCAACCCGGAGCGCATGGTCAGGAGGTCCTGAACGGTCATGGTGTCTTTCCGCGGGTCGGGGTTTTCGAAGATGCTCCCGGGGTAAAAATCCAGGACGCGGGCATCCAGGCCGGAAATCAGCCCCTGCTCCAGGGCAATCCCCACCAACGTGCCGATGAAGCTCTTGGTCACCGAGTACAGCTCGTGCCGCGTGGCTGCTTCGTAGCCGGCATAATACGTTTCACTGACGATCACCCCGTGGCGGATCACCAGCAGGCTGTGCAGTCCCAGCTTCTGCGACTCGACGAAGTCGACCATCTCCTGGAGCTTACCCGCGTCCATCCCCTGCTCCTCCGGGGTGGAGGTCTGCCAATCCTGGGTAGGCCAGGGAATCTCAGAGTTCGGGCTTGGCTGCGAGGCGTCGCAGCTTGCCAGTAACAGGCACAGGATGAACCATATTTGGAAAGTAACCAGGATTTTTCGACTCACAGGTTTCGCCCAACTACCTCTTAGGGTGAATATGCCTGCACGGTGATGTAAAAAATCTGTGTGCTTCCATCAGCGCGGACGGACAAATTGGCTATCTTTGACCCGTCCGGGATGATGAAAGACGGCGCTGTATCCACTGCCGGATCATGGGTAAGTCTTACCTGGTCCGTACCATCCAGATTCATCAAGTAGATCTCTTCATTTCCGTCCCGGCCAGAAACAAAAGCTATTTTTAACCCATCCGGCGAAAAAGCAGGATCGACATCAAAGCCCGGGTGATTGCTCAGGTTCACCTGCCCGGAACCGTCACTGTTCATGATGTAGATTTCCTCGTTCCCATCCCGGTTCGAGTGAAAAACGATCTTTGAGCCATCGGCTGAAAATGAAGGGGCGATATCCTCTGCCGTGTTATTTGTAAGCCTTACCGGCTCCGATCCGTCGCTGTTCATCATGTAGATTTCATAATTTCCATCCCGGTCGGAGGCAAATGTTATTTTTTTCCCGTTAGGTGAATAAGATGGCGCCCGGTCATCGGCCGGGTTGTTGGTCAGGTTAACCTGTGTCAAACCATTGACATCCTGCGTGATGATATCCATCATCCCAGCGTTTCCATCCCCGGGCGCCTCAAAAACGATGTGAGACTCATCGGGTGAAATGGATACGATCATATCCGTCGCCGGGTCATTGGTTATGTTTGCCTGGATCGATCCATCCAAACCCATCTGGTAAATTTCGTAGTTCCCATCCCGTTCGGACATAAAGACGACCAGGTAATTTGTCACCGTTTCAGATGCAGCGGTCCCTTGGATGGGTGAAAAGCGGGCTTGGGCGTCCACCGCCGGATTCTGGCTGAGGTTTGCCTGCAGCGAGCCGTCGATATTCATCAGGAAAATTTCGCTTGCCCCAACCCGGTCGGTTTCAAAAGAGATTTTCGATCCGCCGGGTGAGAAAGAAGGATACAACTCACCGTTTGGCGAATGGGTCAGGTTGACCTGCTGCGAACCATCCACATTCATAATATATATTTCTGTGTTCCCGTCGCGATCGGAGCCAAAGGCGATCCTGGCTCCATCAGGCGAAAAAATCGGTTGCCCGTCGCCAGCCCCGTTGTTGGTGAGGTTTACCAGGTCTGTTCCATCGATATTCATAAGATAAATTTCCAGGTTGCCGTCACGTTCAGATGAAAAGGCAATTTTTGAGCCGTCAGGTGAAAAGGTGGGCTGCCCATCGGCTGCCGGGTGGTTGGTTAATTTCTCTGGCTTCTGACCTATCCACATCCATGATATAGATTTCCGGGTTTCCGTCACGGTCGGACGCAAAGGCAATTTTTGAGCCGTCAGGTGAGATGGCAGGTTGTAAATCATTCGCCGGATTATGGGTAAGATTTACCGGTTCGGATCCATCCGTATTCATGATGTAGATTTCATTGTTGCCATCGCGATCGGACGTAAAGGCAATCTTGGACCCGTCCGCTGAAAAGCAAGGCACCAGGTCATTTGCTGGGTGATTGGTTAGATTGACCTGCTCCATGCTGTACACATCCATAAGGTAAATTTCATAATTCCCGTCTCGATTGGTCGTAAACACGATACTGCCTGCGGTTTCGACTGGTCGACATTGGCTGGGAGGAATCCGTCGAAGTCAGGTCTGCTGCGGCAGTTGCGGTTGTAGCGAGGGAAGTCTCGAGGGCCTCAATCACAACGTTTTGAACCGCTTTGTTAAACAGCGTCGCTGCCAGATCGCGGACCAGGGTGTCTTCATCCTTTTGGCCTCCTTGCAATGCTTCCAACGCACGCGCATCCGGTATTTTCGCCAGGACTTCGACCGCCGCCCTGCGCATACTTGGTATCTTCGTTGTTCAGGTAGCAATCAATGGCTCGATGGCCGGTTCACCGATCGCCGCCAGTGCCTGCACAACCTCGATATGAACGTACCCGTCTTCATCATTCAGGGCTGCCAGCAGTGGTTCCAACTGCCCGAACATCCGCAATCGACCCAAGGCCTTCGCGGCTTCCCTGCGTACGCTGGGTTTTCGTCCGTAAGGGCGGTAATCAACCCTCAACTGCGCGGGGATTCGTTCATCTCCCCGAGCGCCTGCGCCGCCGTCATGCGGGCATTTGAGTTTTCATCCATCAGGGCGGTGATTAATGTCTCAACCTCCGGTGTGCCTTCCGCCACTTGGGTCGTTTTCAGCCTGGGGGGCACATCCGGAAAAAAGGAAACTAAAAATAACGAGACAAATCATGACAATGCGAAGACCACCAGCATAGGATAGTCTTTTATTTGAATAATCCATGATTCCTCCGGCAATCTTAATTCAACCTGCCCCCAGCCTAAAAATCGATTATAGCATTATTACATCGATAAGACTTTTAACTTGCTTTATACCATGATTTGCCATATGATTTATTTAAGGAGGCCATCATGAGCAATTGGAAAAAGACCATGTCCTCAAATCGCCCGCTACTCATCATCCCGGTGATGGTACTCCTCTGCCTGGCGCTGCCCTTCCTGGAAAAAGTGGGCAGTGCGATTGGCCAGCCCCTGGAAAAACTGCCCGCCTCGCCCTCCAGGCCTGTGGAGCTGCTGGGAACGGGCCGAATCAGACGGCACGGCCGTTGGAATCATCGAGGGAGCCGATGGCGTGGTCCAGCATCCAGGGAGACGTTTACATCCAGGCGGAGGATGGGCAGATGTATAACTACGAGGAAGGCTTCCGCACCTGGAGACCGGGCGAAACCGAGCACATAGCCGAGGCGGTAACTTGCGAGTCCACCGGGTCGCTGTGGTGGCGCAAGCAAGGCGAATGCCTGCAAGCTGGCGAGGAGAACGGCCCGCGCCATTACTTCCTGCTGGACGAGCAGGGCGTCATCTGGCACCGGCGTGATTCGGCCATCCTTCCCACGTACGAATTATGCGGGTTGATCGGGCTGGCGGTCGGCATCGGGATCGTATTCTGGAAGTGGTTATTTCATCAACCAGGCCCAGGGATGGTACCGGCAGGTGATTTCACGTCTGATAAACAAAACTGAGACGAGTCACTACGGCTTCCAGGCGATCGCCGCCGGGATGCCGATCAGTCCGGTCACCTTCCGCTGGTCGCTGCCATCCGCGTTCATGATCCAGCTATCCCACTGGTCATCGGCGTTCGTCAGGTATATGATCTCCCGGCCATCCAACGATAAGGTCGGCCAGATGTCCATTATGCCAGGATTATTGGTCAAGTTAACCTGCCCCGAGCCATCCGCGTTCATGCGGTAGATTTCATTATCTCCGTCCCGGCTGGATACGAACAGGATCGACTTGCCGTCCGGGAACCACCTGGGATAGCTGTCGAAACCGTCCGCTTCGGTCAGCCTTTCAGCATGGTCGCTGCCGGCTTGCAGAACAAAGACATCAAAATTACCGCCGCCGCTGTCGGCGAAGTACAGCAGCTTGCTGCCATCCGGCGACCACTCCGTTGCAGCGCCAACGATAGGCGAGATCGCCAGGGGCGAAAGGGTCTTTCGAGTCGATATCCATCCGGTAGATATCGGCCTTCCCATCAATCGTCCCAGAAAATAGCAGCGAGCGGCTGTCCGGGTCCCAGGCCAACCCGCCATATCTCTGGGGGGAGTCTGTCAGGTTTATCATCTGACCGTCCTCTGTGTTAATCAGGTAGAGATCAACAACCGGCTCGGAGTTGTCCACTCTGACGGGCAAGGAGATCCACCTGCCATCAGGAGACCAGGATAACGGTGCATCTGAAGTGCAACCGCAGCCTGGAAGCTGCTCAGCCAGGCGCTGCGGATCGCCCCCATTACTATCCACAATAAAAAGCCCATCCTTCCCATCCTGGTTCGTACAGAATGCAAGCTGGGAACCGTCCGGCGAAAAAGCCGGGCAGGCGCCGCCATTGAGAAGCCCAGGAAAGGGCTGGATCGCCTGCAGCGTCGTATCGGCCAGGTAGAGCATCGTAGGGTCCTCCAGGGTCGCCTGGTAGACGAACACGCCTGGGGCTTCAGGAGCGAGCGCTACCGGCGAAGGAGCGGGTTGCATTGCGAATTCTACGGTGGGGGCGAGGGTGGTGTTGCTTTCAGGATTACCGCAGGAGGAAAGATATAACAGCGCCAGCGCGCTGATGCAGAGAAGCGGGTATTTAAAACGAGGAAAAACAGTCATCTGTAGCCCTCCAGGAAACACTTCCAGTACATGAAAAATGCCGTCATAATGAGTATATGAAATCTTTCTAAAGAATACAATAAGGAATTTCTGTTAAAAAAGGCAGTTGCCCATAAGAGGAATCAGCGCGATACTAGATGTGATAGACCCCCAGGTGGAATCAATGCGAACCTTTAAATACCTAACACGATTTCTCATTTTCTCATTCCTGCTTCTGCCCCTCAAGTCTCCGGTTACGGCCGCCTCACAAGAGACTTCCTGGCAGGCTATCGGCCAGGTTGGCGGCATGATTGGCGCTACCCGACCTCTCGCAGGCCAGGTGGAGGGCATCGCAGTTTCACAAGACCTCGCTTTCATCGTCAACAGCGGGGGCAGCACGCAAGTTGTGGATATCGCCGACCCGGCCCATCTGCAGGCCACGCCCACGAAAGCGCCCTCCGGGATCCAGATTTGCGGTATTTCGTTCGGGATGGTTATCGCTGCCGGGTGGATCTGGGCCAGGCGACATCGAACATGATCTACCGTCCGCTCGCCCAGCTTAAACCGCTTCCACCACCTGGCGATGACGTGACGATGTAATCGTGCGCCTCAGCCCACTCGAAACCTGCTGCGGACAGCAAATCGTTTCCGCAATTAATAAAAGCCGCCGCCATATCGGCCTGGTCATTGGTAATTAATTCGTATGGTTTGTAGGCATTCAAAGCGCGAATCAGGACGGTTTCCGAACCTGGCTCGCCTCTTCGGATATAAAAGCCATAAGCCCCGACGATCACCGCCATGTCCTCATTTTTGAATGCATTGAGAAACGGCTCAACCGCACGCTCATCATCGATCTCCTCAAGCACCTGGGCAGCCCTGAAACGAATTACGGGGTTATCATCTTGGAGTGTGGCAATCAGCGATTCTACTGCAGGCCCACCAATCTCCAGCAACGCTTGCCCCGCATGGTAACTCATCGATTCATCCTTCAACAAGCCAACCAACGCTTCGACCGCCCCTGCATTCTCGAATGCAGCCGCATCCTGGATCGCTCCCAGCGCCCGAGCAGCTCTGATCCGTACATCCAGGTCCACATCTTGAAGGGCGGCGACCAACGCCTCTACCGCAGGGGCGCCGGTCTCCACCAGCGCCGTAGTCGCCTGGTCGCGCACCATCGAGTCATCATCTTTCAAGGCTGCAACCAATGGTTCGACTGCCCGTCCATCCCTGATCAACCCCAGCGCTCTGGCTGCATCTTCCCGGACATGAACGTCTTCATCCTGCAAGGCTGCGATCAACGATCAAGCGCACGCGCATCCCTGGTGATTCCCAACGCCCAGGCCGCCCTTTCCCGGACAATTGCATCTCCGTCCTTCAGGACTGCGATCAACGGTTCCACCGCCGGCGCCCCAAAATTCCCCAGGGATTCGGCAGCGGCGTAGGCTGCGCTCGCGTCCCCATCCTTTAATGCATCGACCAACGGGCTAATTGCTCGCTCATCCTTGAACCGCCACATCACCTGGGCTGCTGCCTTGCGTACATTCGGGTCAGCATCCTGCAAAGCAGCGATTAATGGCTCGACTGGCACGTACATCCTGGATTTCGTCCCAATATCTGGGCTGCCTGGTAGCGGAGATTGGAGTCGCCGTCGGACAGGGCAGCGATCAATGGTTCGACGACTGGTGCGCCAGCCTCCACCAAGGTTTGGATTGCTGCGGTTTTGATATCCTGGTCTTGCTCTTTCAAGGCTGCAACCAGCGATGCAATCGCCCGCGCATCCTCGAACTCCCACAACGCCTGGGCAGTATTCAGGCGGACATATGGGTCTTCATCATTCAGGTTTGCGACCAGGGGTTCGACTGCACGTGCATCCTTGATCTCTCCCAGCGCCTTGGCTGCCCATAACCTGACAGATGATTCCTGATCCTTCAAAGCTTTGATCAGCGGTTCAACCGCCCGGATATCCTTGGTCTCCCCTAATTTTTCAGCCGCATCTCTGCGTACCCACGGGTCCCTGTTTCTCAGGGAGGCGATCAACGATTCCACCGCAGGCGCACCCGCCTCTCCAGGAGCGTTTCCTGGGGAGGAACAACCGGAAAAAATAAAGCAGAATGTGACCAGGAGGAGTAAGGTTATTCTTTTCATTCCAGCACGCACCCATCTTGTCAGGTTCTTACGTACATTCCATCCAATCATCCCGAATTATAGCCATTAAAAAATCCGCTGCCATACAGATCACGCCATTTCCCGAACCACTCCAGGTGTCGGGTGAAGTAATCGTCGTTGATCCAATCGCTCCCGATCTGGGGCGACCAGTAACGAATCGTCAGTCCCATCAGCTCCAGGTGACGCAGGGGCAAACACAGTTGGGCAGCAGCCAGCTCGTTCGTGCTCAGCGAGCGCTCCCGGCTGTACCCATCGATAAACGCCTCCCAGAAGCGCGCTTTCTTACGCCGGGTCTTTTCGCCCAGATCCATCCAATCGTAACTCACGTGGTAAACGCCGATGTCGATTGCCCTCCAGCCGTACCCGCAACTGTCAAAATCGAACAGGGTCAATCGACCGTCCTTGCCGAAAAGTGCGTTCCCGGTGTGCAGGTCCCCATGACACATCCCGTATTGCGGGCTTTCCTTCGGCAGCAGACTCACCAACTCGCTCGCCAATTCACTCCCCAAGGCTCTCAAGGTTTCCCAGTCGCTCGCTCGGTGCTCGAGGTACGGCCTGATCTGGGTCAGCGGCTCCTGCACCAGGTATTTTTCATCGAGCTGCCAACGATCGTACGTTTTACCCGAGACATCCGCATAATGATGAATGCGCCCAGCCAACTGTCCAAAACTTCGGCTATGCGCAAGGTTGGTCTCCCGAGGCGCCTGCCCTTCGATGGCCTCAAACAGCACCGCGCAGCGGATCCCCTCGGGCGCCACCAGTTCATTCACATAGACTGAGGCTTTGTTTGCCACTGGCGCCGCCACGGGGATGTCCTGGCCGCGCAGGTCGATCAAGAAGCTGACCTCCGCCTCGATGGCGCTTCTTGGGTGCCGCCGGTGCTGGTAGATTTTGAGGATGTAGGCCGCATCCGGCGTATCCAGGCGGTAGGCGTCGCTCATGCTTGACCTGAGAAACCGGCAGCGCAGCGGTTCTCTCAGGGAATAGGCGGAGATAGCCCATTCGGCCAGGGCGCGCTCGCTCAAAATCGAATGCTGCACGGGGAAAAGCTGCGTCATCAAAGGACTTCCCCCTGGATAGCAGGATCGCGGGCGACCGCTGTTTTCAAAGCGAAAGCCTTTTCTGGTACGCCAATAGTCTTTCCGTCCTGCGGAATCCCAGCCCTTCATACAACCCGATCGCGGCCGCGTTGCCAGCCTGGACGCAAATCCGGGTATTGCGCATCCCGGCGGACTGTAAATCCCGCAGCCCGGCTGCCATAACCGCCTTCGCAAAGCCCTTGCGCTGGAATTCCGGATGCGTGCCCACCGGGTCGATCTGTCCAATCCGGGATGCACTGTCCGGCCAGGCCATACAAAAAGACACCACTCGCCCATCCGGGGCTGCCACGATCCATTCCCGCCCCCTGGCAAAGCCGGGAAAGTCCATGAAATGCTGGTATTTATCGAGATACTCCTCGAAAGGCAGGTCAGCCTCGAAGGCAAGATGCTGCACCCGGGCGCGCTGGAAAGCATCGCTCGCCTCGACGATGCGCAACGTAAAGCCTTCTGGCAAGAGGACTTTCGGCAGCTCTCGCTCCAGGTCGCATTCCATCGAGAGCATGGCATGCTCCGGCGCTTCCTGGAAGCCACGCCCGCAAAGGTGTTCCCGCAGGGATTGATCCGCCTCCGCCACGTTATTGCGCCATACATGGCGGCGCCCCTGCTCGCGGGCTTTCTCGCATGCTTTTGCCTCCACCCAGGCGTTCACCTCGACAGCCCAGGCGGAATCCCAGAGCTCGGGCTGGACGAAGACATCAAACCCGCTCCAGGGCGAATACAGCATGCCCCAACTCAGCAGGCGGCCAGGATCGGCAGGATCATCCCAAAGGTAGATTGACTGCCAGGGATCGTTCCCGTCCAGCCAGTTGAACAGGCACAGGTCCAGCTCGCCTGGATGGATAAAATAAGCCTCGGCCTGGGCAACCAGCCCGGCCTCCAGAAGGGCGCGCATTTTCAGCAGGTCCGCTTCAGCCTGATAGGGGCGGGGAATGTATTTCACCCGCCGTCTTCCAGGCCCTTTGCCAGCAGCGCCAGCATTTCCACCGTGGTATCGATGAGGCGGTTCTCCGGCCTGCGCCAGGATTCCGACAGCGGGAAAGGCGTGAAAGGCCTGCGCGCCATCTTGCTGCCCAGGTCCCAGAAGCCCTGCTCGTTCCGCTGCTCCCAGATCCAGTTCAGGGCCTCGACAGCCAGCTCCTTCCACAGTCCGAAGCGCGAGAGCAGCGCATGTGCCCGCGTCCAGCCCCAGAATTTGCGGTCCTCGATGGGCGGCATGTCATGGATCGTTTTTTCGTACACGTAATATATACCCCTGGGAAAGCCCAGCAGGAAGCTCAGCAGCCGGCGCTCCAGGTCCGCCGGGAGCGGGTTGCGGGTGGAGGACAGGATCAGCACGGGATACATGGAGGTCACCGGCACCGGGTTTTTCATCCGGCAGTCAAGAAGCTCGACCAGGGCGGTGATCTCCGCCTGGCGGTCGTAGCTGCCGGATTGGAAAGCCGCCTGCTCAGCCGCCACCCAGAGGCGCCAGTACGGCTCCACGCAGGGGTGGTAGGGATCGATCCTGGACATCACCGCCGCCGAAACGATGGGCACCCAGACGTACCAGGCCAGGGGGTTGTCGTGTTTTTCGGGTGGGTCGGGCCAGCAGGTGCGCACCTCTACGTAATCCAGGATCGCCGCCTGCGTTTTCACTAGGATTGGGTCGTGCCGCTCCAGCCCGCTGGATAACGCCGCGGTGATGGCGCCCTCCGTGGTCAGGAAAGGCTGTTTGACGGAAGTATCCTGGGTATGGAAGCGCCCCCAGGTGCCGTCCGGGTGCTGCGAGCTCCTTCAGAAGTTTGACAATGGCGGTTTCCTGCACGGCGGCTTCAGCCTGCTTGTACTCAGGCGAAGCCGGGTCCAGCCGGAGCACATCCCGCAGCAGGCGGAAGTGCGGGATCGGGTCGGGCTCCATGGCCAGCAACTGTTCGGCGGTGGAAATCAGGTCGTTTTCGGAATAGAGCCATGGATCCAATTTCGACTCAACCGTGATCGCATTGTTTCCCAGAAACTCATTCTTCCTCAATGTTCATGTCACTCTTCAGCCCACCAGGTCCCACAGGTTGCCGTATAAATCCTCAAACACCGCTACCGTCCCGTACGGGGCAGTCTTCGGCGGTCGGCACGAACCTGATCCCGTTCGAGAGCATCTCGTTGTAATCTCGCCAGAAGTCGTCGGTGTGCAGGAAGAGGAAGACCCGCCCGCCGGTCTGCCTGCCGATGAAGTTTTCCTGTTCCGGCGTCGAGGCGCGGGCTAACAGGATTTGCGTGCCTGTCGATCCCGGAGGAGCCACGAGCACCCAACGCTTGTCCTGCTCAGGCTGGTAGGTATCCTCGACCAGCGTGAAATGCAGCTTCTGGCAGTAGAAGTCGATGGCTTCATCGTAGTCGCGCACGACCAGGGCGACGTGAATGATGGATTGTTTCATTTTTTAATCGTATCATTTGATGTGCAGGTTGTCACACAATTCTTCAAATCGGACAGTTCTGAGCATTAAATGATAGGAAGATGGTTCGTTATTCTGTTATATTAATTTCAAGAGAGGATGATTGAGAACTATGTACTGGATCAAGGAAATGCAGAGTGCGATCGGGTTCATAGAGGACAGGCTGGCAGACGACCTCAGCATCGAGGAAATCGCCCGCAGCGCCAATTCATCCAGCGCCAACTTCCAGCGAATCTTTAACATTGTAACGGGCATGACGGTCGGAGATTATATTCGCTCCCGGCGGCTGTCGCTGGCCGGGAAAGACCTGGCAGAATCCGGCGCTAAGGTCATCGATACCGCCTTGAAATTCGGTTTCGAAACCCCGGAGAGCTTCACCAAGGCGTTCACGCGTTTCCACGGGGTGACCCCGTCCGCTGCCAGACGCCAGAAACCGGCGTTGAAATATTTCACGGCCCTCTCCATCGATGTGATTGTAAAAGGAGGATTTACCATGCACAGAAAATTGATCCCCAATATACCGGAGATACCCTACGACGGCAACAACGCCGCCTTCTTCATTACCTTGCTGGAAGCGACGCTCAAAGGGCTGGGCGAAGACTGCGATAAGGCGAAGCTGATCGCCTTGAGCGGTGAAGGCAACCGCTTCTGTTGGACGGACGGCGCCTGGGTATTCGGCAACGAGATCACGGAGAGCATCAACGAAACGCCATTCGAAACCGAGCACCGGGTGCTGTCAGCAACCGGCTGGAACGCAAAGTACATCACCGTTCAGCGCAGCCTGGACGGCAGCCTGATGAACACGGACACCGCCCAAATCCGGCAGGATTTCGTTTCGGCGATCGACCGAGGGTTCCCGGTTTTGATGCGCTACATCGAACACCCCGACTGCGACTTGAATGTTTTCTTCGGGTATGAGGACGACGGCGAAAAAATCATCGGCTATGACTACAACCACGGGTTTGAAGCCGGGGTTTCACAGCCCTCCGATGTCAGCGTACCCGTTTCGTGGGAAAACTGGGAAAATAATATCGCCGGTTACATTTTGTTGCAAGGGAAATTTGCTGCAGGCAGCACGTCCTCCGGCAGCACTGCCGCCGCCTCGGAACGCAGTACGGCGCTGGCCGCCTTCCGTCATTATCAGCAGAACATGCCCGGAAAACCAGCGAGATTCGCGGCAAAAAAGTGGGACTGGCTGCCTGGGAATCGTTTTTAATTCACCTGGAAGGCGACGATTTTCCACTTTTATCGTCGGAGGATGTAAAAAGAAGATTTTTTATCTACTGCGACGCGCTTTGCCAGATCAACGCACGCAAAGGCGCCCTGCCGTACTATCAGCACCTTTCGGAACGCTTCCCGGAATGGCGAGATCGACTGGAACCGGCGATTCAGGCCCTTGCCGATTGCGCTTCCTATGGTGGCTTCTTGTGGGGACAGGGCTTCACCTTTGACGAAGCTGGGTTTGAGAAATTCCGGTCGCCGGAAGCGAGGCAGATACCTTGCCGCTGCCGGTCGGGAGGCCATGGGCAAGGACCTGTTCGCCGTAGAGCAATTTGAGAAGATTTTCTGGCTACTCCAGCCACTCCTTGATCTTTGCACCAGCCTGAGAGCGAGCGACCGTTTCTTGTTCCTTGGTACGCAAATTTCTCAAGGTTACCTCGCCCTTTGTTACTTCATCTGGGCCAATCACCACCACAACCGGAATTTCTTTTTTCTGAGCATACCCTATTTGCTCGCGCAGCGGATCAGGATCAAAGTAAATTTGGGTGCGCAACCCGGCCTGGCGTAACATGGCTGCGGCTTGAATCAACTCATCCACCAAGGCCTGGTTAAAAACCGTCACCAAAACTTGCGTAGCCGTTTTGCCAATCGAGGCTGGGAACATGTTCTGCTCCTCCATCACCACGATGATGCGCTCGATCCCAATGGTGGTGCCGGTAGCCGGTAAGCTGCGATCGCTGAACATACCGACCAGCTTATCAAAACGCCCTCCGCCCGTGATGCTGCCAACGCCAGCTTCCTGGATCACCGTTTCATAAATCGGGCCCGTATAATACTCCAGCCCTCGGGCCATGGAAACATCGATTGTATAGTATTTTTCGGGCACTCCAAGCAAATCAAGGTAACGCAGCATCTCCTGCAATTCGTTGAACTCCCTGGACGGCTTCAGGGTAATCAACAAGTTTCTCCCCGAGCATCTCCAGTGTGGCCTGGTTATCGCCTGGATGGACCAGCAGGGAGAGCAAACGATCCACCACCTCATCAGGAATTAAGGCGGTCGTCGCAGCATACGCCCGGCGCAGAGCCGGGGTAAGCCCGGTCACCAATTGACCAGCAGTATCTTGAACATCCTCGGATGCGATGCTCCCGGGCTCGACTTTCGCCAGAATATCCACCAGGCCGGGTGTGACGGCCTGGGCAAGGTTGCCGGGGAACGGCACGAATGGTTGATCCTCCTCGCCAGGAATCATCTCATCCGCCAGGGTGGCGCCGATCTCGCTCAGCCCAATCTTCTTTTGGAGATAGAGACGGGCAACTTTTCTCAGCGATTCAAAGATCGGATCCGGCAGACCCACAGCCAGGAGCTCGCGTCTAACGCCATCCACGCCAATTTTGGCTAACTTATCGATGGACTGGTACAGCCCTCGCAGCAATTCGTCCGGTACACCGGCGAACTGCCCCAGGCCATTCAATATTTTCCGGTTATTGATATAGACCGCAAAGTCTCGGAAGCCAAGGCGGTATAAAATGTTGTAGATGACTGCGACGGTTTCTGCATCGCCGAGCATGCTGCTGCTGCCAACCGTATCGGCATCGCATTGGTAGAATTCGCGAAAACGACCTTTCTGCGGGCGGTCCACACGCCAAACCGGCGCGATTTGATAACGCTTGAACGGTTTTGGCAGATTGGGGTACATCGCTACGACGCGGCTTAAGGGTACGGATAAATCATAGCGCAGGGATAATTTCTCTTCACCGCGGCCATAAGTTGTCGAATAAATTAACCGCTCGGTTTCGGCGCCATACTTACCTTTTAAGGTTTCTTCCAGCTCAATGGCTGGCGTTTGCAGAGGCTCAAAACCGAATTCTTCAAAAACACCCCGGATCATGTCCATGACATACTGCCTGCGGACCATCTGTTCCGGCAAAATATCCCGCATGCCTCGAGGCACTCTAGGTGGAATTTTTTTGTTCATACCGTCTATCTCCTGGTGGATTGCGCCGGGTATAAACCGAATGCGCAAACATGGAGCCTTTGTGATGGCTCGTACTTCCAAACTACGTTTCGCTCATGCTGCCGATTTCAAGCAGGTTACCCTCCGGGTCGGCGACATAAAAGTTGCGGATGCCGAAAGAATAGGTTATGGGTTCTCCAGTCGGGAATCGCACGCCCAACTTCGATAGTCGCTCATATTCCGCATCCACATCGGCAAAGCAGGGCAACCAGAGGGCTATTTCAAACGTTTGATTGATTCCCTTTGGAGGGACGTAGCTCTCCCCAATTGCCTGCGCGAATGCTTTCCTGCTGTACATGAACAAGGATAGCGCGCCGCTTGCCGTCTCAAACTCCGCGAAATCCCCGCCATTCCATTGCGTATGAAAGCCTAATGTATCTCTGTAGAATCGAACCAAACTGTCCATGTCGTCGGCGTAAAGGCACGCGCCCACTCTTACATCTCGTCCGATCAATGTCTTCCATCTCCTCTATGTCACAATGGTAACTAACCCAAGTGCTACCTTGGGGTAGCGGGATAAAAATCCCATGCGTTCTCTGGTAAAGTATAGGTGCTCAAACCAAAACAAAACCGGAGAAACGCATGGACACGCAAATTGTAGCAGTATTTTGCCTTTGTGACGATATGTTGAAAGCGTTGCAGCATTTTGAAGACCCCCAAAGCCAGATCAGCGATGCTGAAGTTATGACGACAGCCATCGTCGCAATGCTGTACTTTGGTGGGAATATGGAAAAAGCGAGAGCACACATGCGGGAGTACGGTTATATTCCCAAGATGTTGGAAAAAGTCGTTTCAATTGCGCTCAAGGTATATTTCTTCGATTTGGCAGAAGGTTCAAAGCTTACCGGCGATAAGGCTTACATCGATTACATGATTGAAGATGTGATCAACTACGCCAGATGATCGAACGTTTTCTCCCAAAACATATTCACGCTGTGACTGCCAGAGGCTTTGAAATCAAAGTCGCTCTCTTCGTTCTGGCTTGCAGCCTCAACTACTTGGTAAGGTAACAACTTGGGTTAATTATAAGGAGCGGGCTGCAAATTATCCTGCCTCGACGATCCTGATCTCTTCTTCCGTCAGCTCATACAACTCATATACCAGCCGGTCGATCTCGCGGTCGGTGACCTCGATCTGGCGCTGGAGCATGGTCTTTTCGCTGGGCGTGTTGGCGGCCGCGAGCTGTTTCTGCTGCGTTAACATGCGAAAGACCAGGGTGACCATCAGGTTGTGGTGTTCAAGGTCTTTGGGATGTGTAGGATCGATTACGCGAATGGGAATCTGAGAGATATACATCGGCTTGTATTCGAAATACCGCCTTGTTTGGTTGAAGCAATCTTATGAAGTACATAATCGCAAACTTTGGAGTTCAGCAATCCAAGTAGATAATGATCTTTAATTGGGATAATTGATGTTTTATCGTTTGAATAAAATCCATTTGTATCAAATGTGTCGGGCAGTGATTCCGGAGCATGTCGGCCACCCATTCCGAAGCATGGTCGGCCATCGATTCCGGGCGATGACAGCCACTTTTTGAGGTGAAATCGGAATCAGTGGCCGACATCAATCGGAATCCGAAAGGCAGAAAATAGGGGAGAAGCGAAACAGAACTGGTTAATCTTCAGAAATTGTGGCATTCTAACCACCTGAACCGAGGAGGAGAAGAATGACACAGGAAAGGTTAACCTTGCGAAAGATCAAAGAAATACTGCGTTTGAAATGGGAATGCCACCTCAGCGAGCGAGCCATCGCCCGCAGTTGTCGGATTTCCCGCAGCACCGTTGGGGATTACGTCAGACGGGCAGAAACAGCCGGATTGACATGGCCAGTCCCTGAAGACATGAGTGATGACCAGTTGTACGAGCTGCTGTATCCCAGGAGCGTGCAACTTTCCCCCAAGGCGGCATATGTCCCAGATTGGGGAAAGGTTCACCTGGAACTACGAAAGAAGGGGGTGACTTTGCGATTGCTGTGGGTGGAATACCTGGAAGAACATCCCCAAGGGTACGGATACAGCCAGTTCTGCCAGTTGTACCGGGATTGGGCTGGGAAGATCCAACCCACGATGAGGTTGAACCATAAAGCAGGCGAAAAGCTGTTTGTGGACTATGCCGGGCAGACCGTAGCAGTCATTGATCCAGCCAGCGGGGAAATTCGAGAGGCAGAGATCTTTGTGGCGGTGCTGGGGGCCTCCAGTTACATCTATGCCGAAGCCCAATGGCATCAAGATTTGCCAAACTGGACCGGTGGACATGTCCGGGCCTTCGCTTTTTTGGGTGGGGTCACAGAGATCGTGGTTCCTGATAATCTCAAGGTTGGGGTCAGCCACCCCAGTCGATACGATCCCGAGATCAATCAGACCTACCAGGAAATGGCCGAACATTATGGGATCGCAGTGGTCCCAGCCCGGGTGGCGAAGCCGCGCGATAAATCCAAGGTTGAGGTGGGTATCCAAAATGTGGAACGCTGGATATTGGCCAGGCTGCGTAACCGGAAGTTCTTCAGCCTGCCGGAACTCAACCAGGCCATTCGGGAACTGCTGGCAGAACTCAATGACCGCAAGATGGAGCATCTGGGGAAGAGCCGCCGGGAATTATTTGAACTGGTAGACCAACCTGCATTAAGACCACTGCCTGCAACCCCCTACGAATTTGCCTTCTGGAAAAAAGCCAAAATTGGCATTGATTATCATGTTGAATATGACGGCGTGTTCTATTCGGTTCCCAGCCATCTCTATCCCGCCGAAGTGATGATCCGGGCTGCTGAAAACACCCTTGAAATATATGCGAACGGCAAGCGCGTGGCCCTGCATCCTCGCTCTCGGCAGCAAGGTGGACATTTCACCCTCAAAGAACATATGCCTGCCGATCACCGCTTTTACGGTGAGTGGTCTCCGGATCGGTTTATCCGTTGGGCCGAGAAAATTGGCCCTGAAACGACCAGGATCGTGCAAATGGAGTTGAAATCCAGGCAGCATCCAGAACAGGCCTATCGGGCTTGCCTGGGTATTCTAGGCTTTGCTCGTAAATACACGCCGGGGCGCCTGGAATCAGCCTGTGCTTATGCTCTGGTCAATGAAATCCACACTTACCGGGGAATCAAGAATATCCTGATGAACCAACTGGACCAACTGCCCACCCTGGAAGGTGCGCGGCAGCTTTCCCTGCTGCCGCCCCATCCCAATATTCGCGGTAAAGATTACTACAACTGAAGGAGATTTGAGCAATGCTAATGCAACCCTTGATGGACAAACTGACACAACTGCGCCTGCCTACTTTTCGCAAAGGCATCCAGGAACAAATCACTAATCCTAAGTACGCCGATCTATCCTTTGAAGAACGGCTTTCCCTCCTGGTGGATTTAGAGTTGCTGCAACGGGACAATAGTCGTATGCAACGTCGTCTGAAAAAGGCTCATTTCCATCTGGAGGCTACTTTGGAAGATTTCGATTTTTCCGCCTCCAGAGGCATTGACCGTCATTTGGTACTGGAGTTATCACATGGCGCCTGGATCCAACGCCATCTTAACCTGATTATCTCTGGCCCAACTGGGGCAGGGAAAACTTTCCTCGGCTGCGCCTTGGGCCGTTCTGCCTGCCAGGCTGATTTCTTCGTCCGTTATTTCCGTACCCCCCGTTTTCTTCAGGATCTGAGACTGGCCCATGCGGATGGTTCTTATCCCAAACTGCTCGCTGCTCTGAACCGCTTTGACCTGATCATCTTTGATGATTGGATGCGGGATGCTTTATCCTTAGCTCATTCCCAGGATATTCTCGATGTCCTCGATGATCGCTGCGGCCGCTCTGCTACCTTGGTCGTAACCCAGATCCCGGTGGAAGCCTGGCATGAACGCATCCCGGACCCTACCCTGGCTGATGCCATCCTGGATCGCATCGTCAATAATGCCTATCGTCTCCAATTATCTGGCGAATCCCAAAGACGCCTGAGGTCTGTGGTACCCATGTCGGCCACTTAATTTATAATTACCATACCAGTTCTGCTTCACAATAGCAGGAGTGATTATTTTAGGTTTATCAAATTCCTCAAAATAATCAATCGAATCTTGTATCTCATACCATTCATATGAGCCAGGCTTTCTACCAATCCATTCGCCCACCCAATTTTTAGGCTTTGGTAACAACCGGGTTTTAAATTGCATTAGATATTTATATATTCCTGGGTAACTTTTGATATCGATACCCCGACGAGTAAAAATAACATAACGGTGACTCTCTAGTGGCTGGTAACGTTTTATTTCACGGCCGAGAAAAAATGGTTTGATTATTTCATTGCTTCCTGAATCATTTTTGAGAATTTGTTGACGAGTGACTTCATCTATAACAAATGCATCATTGAAACCAGTAACAATCCCCCGGAAAATCTGTCCATTAGTATATTCACCAAGTGGAATGCTGTTTCCGTTTAGTTTTTCTAATAAATCCACCGCAATTTTCTGCACTAAAGACCAGCCTGAAGCAGGTAAATATGTTGGATTAAGTAGGAAATAATGTTCTTTTTGATATTCATCTAGACTATGGAAATCTAAAGTTTTGACATTTATGACTTGGAATTCGGTGGGAATAAGCTCTTTACGCAAGATCAAAATGCACGGATGGCTACACTGAAAAAACTGCACATTAACAAGAAACTTCCAAAAATGAAGAAAAAACCGAACAAGGAAACCGGAAAAAATAAAAAAGCTCTCCGGGAAACAGGAACAAGGGGGCTAGGGAAACCCATTGTTGCCCTCGAATACGAACTCAGGCTTGCTGAAAACGGGTCAGTCGACGGATATTGATCATTGCTGCGGATGCGATTAGCATACTTCGAACTCGGAACAAACCACGTACAGGCACCTTTGCTGCGGGGAAAGGATGTTTCAAGGATCGCACCGCCGCTTCGACAGCTGCGCGTAAGTTGTGCGGAGCCCGCTGGTTCTCCAGGCAGCGTTGTCGACGTACTGCTGCATCAACTTCATGCTGGGTGAAATCCATTTGGAAACTGGCGGACTTTTTGCGCCACAAAATCCGGCAACGATTATCAGCATGGAAAGGGCATGCAGAACAATCTGTGGCCTGAAAGCTTGCCCGAAAACTCTTCACCGCAGTAGACCTGGGCTGGACGCTAACCGTACACTGTCCGGGGCAGGTGATCTGAGTTGGCTGTCCTAGCGCATTTTGCTGGATGATATACGAAGAAAGGTGCAGCTTATCAGGGTTCAAGCGTGTACCGCGGATTGCACTCTGGATTTGTACCACCTGCTGTTGGCGTAAGACTTGGTCGACCTGCGGGCTGCCAAAGCCCGCATCGGTGTACAGTTGCTTCAAATCCGTTCGCTCCACCAAATTTGGCAGAGCAGCCAGTAACAGTCTGGGGTCGTCCACATTATTGGGGGCCACCTGCGTTTTGGTAATCAACTGCACGGGATTCTCAGGGTGGCAGGTTTCGGTAAGGTTGGCCACATAACCTTTGTAATACCTTTGGCCTTTCTGCCGGTAACTGGCTTCCAAATCATCTAAGGATTGCAAACAGCCACTGGAGAGTTCTTTACCCTCTTTTGGTAGCACGGTTACACTTTCTGCCCGGAAGTTTTCGGTAAAGAATCGTTCCACCACTCTGAAGAAAGGATATTGAGTATATCCCGCTCGTAACTCACTCAATAGCTGGAAAAGGATTTTCCCAATGTGGGTCAACTGTTCTTGTACCTGCTCTTTGCCTTTGATGCGATATACATACTGGTTGGTAGTGTCTTTCAAGTATGGGCCAAAGATTTCTGCATACCGCACACGATCTGCTTCAGACAACAAGCGGTTGATCCGCTGTAGCAGTTCGGCGGCTAATTGCAGGCGACTGGAATTGAGAATGTTGCTTGCAAGCATTGTGCTATCCATGCGCTGCTGGGTGGTCTTGACTTGGAAGGCGATCAGTTGTTGATCGGTAATGTCTTCGAAACATTGCTCGAGGAGATTCACCCCGTGTTCCAGGTTGTATTGACTTAAACGCCGGCGAAAGTTATACAACGTGCGTATGTCGAAATCCCCTTCATTCAAACTGTGGTATCCCAAGGCATATCGAACCTGGACGTCAAACGTGAAATGGTCATAGAGCTCTTCGTCACTCCATCCAAAGCCAGCCTTCAGCGTATCTAAAGCTACTAGAACGTTGACTGGAATGTTTGGCCGAGAAGGATGATCAGCGTACAGGCAACAAAACGAACCTTCTTTGAGCCGACAAAAGAATTGCCGGTAAAATTCACCCGCCCAAGATTGTTCCAGCCGTTGTCGGTGCTTATCCTTTAACTCTTGAACATTACTAAATAATGGCGGTTGATTGTGTTTTTTATTCGCTTTGTACATCCTGTGTTCCTGTTAAGCTTGGTGTCTTTGGATTATATTAAACTTTTCTCCTTTTGAGGAGCCCTGAATTCTGACTGCTTTTGTCCATTCGTTTTTTCAGTGGAGCCACGGATAAGTGGTTGCATGCTCGAAAACCGGCAAATCGCCAAAATCTGTTATTTCTTCAATATGATATCGTTTTAACCACTCCCGTAAGGGAGCGCCATAATTAGCTCTCATCCATTTATTGGCTACGATATACCCAAATAGCCCTCGCTGCTTCAATAACCCGACACCGCGCTCGATAAAATAGGCATACAGATCAGCCATGCCGTGATAGACCTGGTAATGTGCCTGGAAGTATTCCTTAAATGCCCCCAGTCCCTCCTGCCTCACATACGGCGGATTTCCGATCACCACGTCGAATCCCCCAGCCGCGAACACCTCCGGGAACGCCTCCTTCCAATCAAAGGCATTCACCCGGTACTGCTCCTCCAGATCCAAAAAGCTGGCCTGCTTCGCCTCGTAAAAATCCGGGCCGATCAGCGAGTTGCCGCACTGGATGTTCTTTCCCAAATCGGGCAGGGCGCGCTCCTGGAAGAAGCTGAGCTGGCGTGAAAGGCTGCCCTCGTTCTCGCCCTCCAGCACCTTCAGCAGCAGCGAGAGCTTGGTGACCTCCACCGCCTGCGGGTCGATGTCCACGCCGTAGATGTGCTCGAGCAGGATGCGCTTGCGCTCCGCGCCGGTCAGCCGCCAGTCGCCCTCGCCCACCTGGACCAGCCGCGGCTTGCTCCCCTGCGCCCATTTCTCGGGATCGTTGGCGCTGTAGCCGTCGCGGTACCAGTCCAGCAGGTACTGGTAGGCGCCCAGCAGGAACGAGCCGGAGCCGCAGGCGGGGTCCAGGATTCGCAGCGGCTCCCCGCGGCCAACGCCTACCCCGCCGGGCTTGCGGCCTTCCAGCAGCGCCCCGAGGGTGTGCTTGACGATGTAATCGACGATGTAGGTGGGCGTGTAGAAGACGCCGCCGGCTTTCTTGACCTCCGGCTTGTCCTCGACCACGGCGTGGTGCCCGGCGGTCAGGCGGATGACCTTGCCCAGGAACTGCTCGTAGACCTGCCCGAGGATGTCCGCCGGGATCATCGAGAACTCGTAGGGGCTGTCTGGGTAGTACAGGTTGCCGAGGATGTCCTTGAGCGGCTTGTCGTCGATCGCCAGCCCGGGCGTCAGCCTGTCCGGGTCGCCGGCCTGCCCTTTTTCTGGCTGGAAGTGGAAGAGGCCGGAGTTGTAGCGCCCGTCCGCCCGCTGGAAGTGCTGCCCGAGCCGCGGCATAAACCTCCCCGCCCGCCAGCAGCTTTTGCAGTTCGCCGTAGGGCTCGATGCCGCGGTCCTCGGCGATGCGCAGGAAGATGATGCGGTCGATCGTCATCTGCACGGCGTAGTTGAGCTCGCGCTGGCTCAGGTGGGAATTGCGCAGGGCGATGTTGCGCGCCAGCAGGTCGCGCCAGCGCTCGATCTCGGCCAGGAAGGCGTCGTCGACCTCGGCGGTGCCGTGCTTGCCGGTCGACGGCCTCGGCGTAGCGGTCGAAGGAGCCTTTGAGCACGGCCTCGCGCGAGAAGACCGCGGCGATGTCGTCCCAATGGTCCGTGTAGTCGTCGGTAGGTCAGCAGCATCAGGCGCCCGCTGGAGACCTTGTCGCTGCGGTCGGGCTTGCCCCGGCAGTCGTAGACGGCGAACTCCTCGAAATCGGTCAGGATCGACAGCGGCAGCCTGGCCGACCAGGCGTAGCGCCTGAGCTGGAAGGCCGGGCTGATGTCGTCCTTGATGTTGACGGAGGGCTTCTTGGCCTCGACGAAGAACTTGCGGGCGCCGCCGGTGCGGAAAGCATAGTCGGGAGCACGCGTCCCACCGCCGACCTTGATGGCGTCCTCGTGGATCACGTCCTTGTAGGCTTCGGCGTAGCCCTGTTTATTAAAGACATCCCAGCCGAGGGCTTCGAAGAACGGGTCGAGGAACTCGCGGCGGAGCTGGGTCTCGTTGTACTGACCGGCGAGGTAGGAGTGCGCGGTTGTCGTCGAAGCGCTGGACGAGCTCGGTTATGATGGCGGGAGGTTCAGGCATGGCAGCCTCGGAAGCTGGAGGTGAAAGAGGATAATCCGACCTGGCTTATTATAACCAATATCCTTCAGCCCCCGTCATTGTGAGGCGAACATACTTTGTTCGCTTGTTACAAACTATTAATACACGCTTGCACGGTATCCATGTATAGGTTACGATAGCTGGATAAGTTGGCCAGAGCGCATGCCTTGATCGACTTGCGCGCCTCACCTGGCAACCATCTGGAGGCTTTGAAAGGCGCTTGGGAAGGCTTTTATAGCATCCGCATCAATGATCAATTCCGAATTGTCTTCCGTTGGGAAGGTCATGATGCCAGCGAAGTCTCGATTGTCGATTATCACGACTGATATATGGAGGATTGTATGCTGCCCGAAAACCGCATCCCAACTCACCCCGGCGAAATTCTTTTGGAGGAGTTCCTGATCCCGCTCAAGCTGAGTCAGGTGGCTTTCGCACGCCATATCGGCGTCCCGGTCCAGCGAATTAATCGAGATCGTTCGCGGCAAGCGCGGCGTGACGCCAGATACAGCCTGGCTGTTTGCTCAGGCGCTGAGCACAACGCCCGAGTTCTGGATCAACCTGCAAAGCGCCTATGACCTGGCGCGCAACCGCCCTTCCAGGAAAATCCAGCCAATCCACGCAGCAGCTTGAACCGCTCTTAGATGATGATCCGTACGCAAATTCAACTTACCGATGAACAGGCGCAGTCTTTGAAACGTCTGTCTGCGAAAGAAGGAAAATCCGTGGCTGAACTGATCCGCATCAGCGTGGATAACCTGCTGCGCGCTGGTAGAACGCAAGATCCAAATATTGCGCGCCAGAAAGCTTTGGCTGTGGCTGGGAAGTTAAGTAGGCCGGAGAACCTGGCAGAGGAGCATGATAAGTACCTGGCTGAGGTGTTGAGCCAATGAATATTTACATTGATACAACACCAGCTTCGATATCTTCGCCAGTTTGGAATCGATCAAGCGTTTACCTTTGATCCACACTTTGGTGAGTAGGGGTTTAGTATCGTTCCAGGGTGATCCGATAAATATGAGATAAAGCCCCTAAAAGCGCTTCGTTCGCAATTCAAATAAAAGCAAGTAATGTGCTGACTCCCTGCTCCTGGTAGAACCTTACCAGCTCTTGCGTGCCAGCACTCTCCCCATCCCAGAAGAGCACAACCAGGTCAGACTTTGTACAAAAGAAAATGTCCCGTTCGCTAGGACCTTCCATACGCCGTGGAATCGGCTCGATCGAGGCGTCGAGGAAAAACAGTTTCCCTGCGTCAATGAGGGTTCGCAGCACAGCAGCACAATCAAAACGGTTGTAACCTACGGCTGTCACTTCCTGCTGATGCTCAATAAGGAAGTTGACCGCAGCTACATCGACAGTTCCGACCGTACCAACTAACCATTGCGTCTCCTCGGAAATATATGGGCGTAAAAGGATCTCCAGCCTCCGCGACACAACAGCCTCATTCGCCCGCATTGTTCCGGTCACCGCAATCGTCATCCGGGCAGGATGCTTCGCGGGTGGGAGCTCCGCAGTACCGGATCCCTTTAATTGGTAGCGCGCGAGCGTGTCTCGGATGGCCTTGCTTAATCTGTGTTGGAGATCCTCCAAATCAGTCAGATTATAGGGAAGAACCCGATGCGAACGCAAGTCAAAGGGGAGGGAATCGATGTCCTGACCGATCAGGATGGTGGGCTTTCCAAGCGCCATTGCAAACCCCGTCTCCCACATCACATTGGGGTTGTTCCCTGAGATATCGGCGATGCAAAAGGCTGCCTCGGACAAGCCGGCAATGATATCGTCGGTGATACGCCCGGCTGCGTGAATATCCTTGAGCCAGTAGCAGTCGAAATCTCCCCCTGGAATGCTACTGCATGCTGCGACCTTGACGGCATCGAACACCGGATCAAACGTTTGGCGGAATGGCATGATCACAAAGCATTTCATCAACTCATCTTCCTTGTAAAAACCAGGTAACCCTTCACGACGGCAATGAATGTGCAATTCTTAATAGATTGTACAACCAAAAAGAATAACTTCAACAGATAAAATATCAATACAGCTAAGGTAACACCAATTCATGCAGCAGCTTGAGCCCTCCCCTACTCAAGCTGCTGCATGGGCATCCTTCCTGTAAAAGTTGCTGAGTTCACTGCTCAAAGACGATTCCAAGCGCAACGGTCAGATTCTACGTGATCTTACTGTCTGGTTGCGCAGTATTCCTACGCCTCCCGGCTGAGGTTCTGCCTCACCAGCTCGTTCAGCGCCCGCCGGTCGAGGAACGGCGCCAGCTCCGAAAGCCATTCCTCGCCCAGCGTTCCTTCCAACGTGCGTGAGAGCAGGCTGCCGATCTCCTCTTTCGAGGCGAACGGGAACAACTCTTCCACCTCTCCCGCCTCGGCCTCGGCGGCGATGCGGGCCTCGATCAGCTCGTCGACCGTTTTCTTGTCGAGGAACGGCGCCAGGTGGACGACCTGTTCGAACTTCAGGTCGCCATCCTGGTAGCGGGAGACCAGCCGGCTCAGCGTGCTCTTGCTCAGGTGCGGCGCCAGCTCTTCGAGCACCTCGTACCCCAACGATCCCTGTCCGAGCTGGTCGACGATCCTGTCGAGCGTCTCGCCTTTCAAGAACGGGGCGATTTCTTCCAGGTAATCGGTGCCCAACGTCCCGTCGATCACCAGGTTGGCGAAGCGGTCCAGGTCCTCGCCTTTTAAGAATGGGGCGATCGCCCCCAGGACTCTCTTGTCCAGCTTGCCGCTGTTGACCTGTTCGACCATCATCAGCAGCGTGTCCGAATCGAGGAATGGTGCCAGCTCCTCGATGTGTTTGAGACTGAAATCAAATTCTGGCATGTGCGTAATCACTCCTTTGATTAAACTGGGTGGAGCCAGCGGGGCCAGCTCGATGAACGCTTCGACTTGCCCGGGCTGCTTCTCGATCAACCGGGCCGCCTCTTCGACGTTGCCTGCCGCCAGCCGGTCCACCATTTCGTTGAATTGCTGAGACGGGCGCCTCGTCCACAGCGAGGCCGCCTGGGGAGGCTGCCTCGCCGTTCAGCAGGTCGTCCACCTTCACATCGAACACCCTGGCGATGTGCACCAGGATGGCCAGGTCGGGGAAGGTAACCCCCGATTCCCAGCGGGAGACCGCCTGGTGGGTAACGCTCAACTGCTCGGCAAGCTGCGACTGCGTCCAATCGCGCTGTTTCCGGAGGTTTGAAATTCTTGCGCCTGTCTTACGTGGATCGATCATGGGATAGCCTTTCTTTTTGCTGTTGTTTGCATATGCATACAGAATTTATCACGCCAGGGCGATAAAGGCAATCAACCGCAGGTTGAATTTTCACTACGATAGAATTCAACCCACGGTTGAACACATCCGCCCTTGTCATTGCGGACGAGGATAGGGATTCCTTCGTAGGGGCACAGCAGGTTTTCCGCTGTGCCCTGTGATTGCAGGCGATTTCCACGCGGAGGGCACAGCAATCGACCGGTAAAGAGCAACCGGTTACCTGCTGTACCCCTACGAACGCGTGCTCATTTTTTCAAATTCGTGCGATAATTAACCGACGATTTCGCGTTTTTCGCTACCGATTGTTCTTTGATCGGGTTTTCGCGGCCTCCGCGATCCAACATCCTCCAGGATTACCTCATGCCCCTCACCCCCTTCCAATTCACTGAGCTACTCCCCAACCTATTCCTCTACCGCGGCGCGATCGCCTGCGGCATCCTCAAGCACGGCGAGCAGGCCCTGCTCATCGACTGCGACGATACGCTGACCCCCACACGCCTGGCGGAGCTGGGCATTTCAGCGGTCGACCGCATCTGCCTCACCCAGCACCGCCGCCCGAACAGCGCCGGGGTCAACAACTTCAATGTGCCAGTCTTCGTCCCGCAGGCGGAGCGCGCACAGTTCGAGTCCGCCGCATCCTACTGGCAGGACTGGCGCAACCGCTGGCACCTCTACCACTTCCGCCCGGGTCCCCTGGCGCCGCTGGGCGATATCGCCGTCCGAGGGACGCTGCAGGAAGGCGACTTCTTCTCCTGGGGCGGCTTCAACATCCAGGTCCTGGACACGCCCGGGATGAGCGACGGCGCGCTCTCGTTCGTCGTCAAAACTGCGTGACGGCAAGACGGTCATCTTCAGCGGCGACGCCCTCTACGGCCCTGGCCAGCTCTGGGATGTGCACTCCTTGCAGAAGAGCATAGGCGCGTGGTCGGATTATCACGGCTTCCTGGGCGCGGCAAAGACGCTCGTGAAAAGCCTCGAAAAACTGGCCGGGATCCCTGCCGATTTCCTGGTGCCTTCGCACGGCGAATTGATTACCGATCACGCCGCCGCCATCGCGCCTCACCGTCGAGCGCCTGGAGAAGCTCTACCGCAATTACGCTGCCATCTCCGCCATCAACCATTATTTCCCCGAAATTTTCAAGGACCTCGAGGACGATCCCTGGCGCATGCCCCCCGCCGAGGTGTACGACTTCCCGGATTTCATCTTACCCGTGGCACCGCCCGGCAACCCCGGGGCGACCACCAGCTTCGCCATCCGCTCCGAAAGTGGCGCTCTCTTCCTGGTCGACTGCGGCCACGACAGCGTCCTCCAAATCCTGGCTGCCTGGAAAGAAGCTGGACTTTACCGCGAGGTCAAGGCCTGCTGGGTCACCCACTACCACGACGACCACGTCGACTCGCTGCACCACCTGGCCGGCATGGGCGTCCCGATCTACGCCGACGAACATTTATCCGAAATACTCTTGCATCCCTCGCGCTTCGACCTGCCCTGCCTCTCGCCGGCCGCCGCCCCGGTGACGCACGCCACCCACCACGGCGAGAGCTGGCGCTGGCACGAGTTCGAGCTGACCGCCCTGCACTTCCCCGGGCAGACCCTCTACCACGGCGGTTTGCTGGTGCGCGGCCACGGGCTGAGCGTCCTCTTCGGCGGCGACTCCTTCGCCCCCACCGGCCTCGACGACTACACCGCCGGCAACCGCAACTTCCTGGGCGCCGGCCTGGGCTACCGGCGCTGCCTCGATTTGATCCGCCAGTACCAGCCGGACCTGATCCTCAACCAGCACCAGCAGCAGGCGTTCCGCTTCACGGATGAGCAGCTCGATTACATGGAAAAGATGCTGATCGAACGCGAAACCCTGCTGCGCGAGCTGCTGCCCTGGGAGAATCCCAACTTCGGCACGGACGCCGGCTGGCTGCGGGCTTACCCCTACGAGGTCGAGGCAGCCTCGGGCGGTGCCTGCCCGCTCGAAGTGCGCGCCACCAACCACGGCTCCAAATCGGCAGGCCTGCACGTCCAGGCTGTGCTCCCGCCCGGCTGGACGGCGTTCAACCAGCCCGCCATCGACTGCCCGCCTGCCCAACCCGGCGAGGAGTGGCTGGTCAAAGCCCCGGTCTGGATCGCCAACCCTCCCGGAACGCCAGCAGGCCTGTACCCGGTCGCCTTCCGGGTTACCTGGGGCGAGTGCTACCTCGGCCAGGTCTGCCACGCATTGGTCAAAGTCTGGTAACCTCTTTAAAGTGTCATTCCGAGGCAAACGGACGTTCTTTGTCCGCCTTTGCCGAGGAATCCCTATGAGCAGGGTCAATTATTCCCTGACCAACTATTCAGATGCGCGCATCAGGGATTCCTCGGACGCATTTCGTCCGCCGTCACTTCGTTCCTCGGAATAACATTATAAAACGCCGGCGTTTTTGCACGCAATCTGCGGTGATGGCTCCTTTATTTCAGGGCAATCCCATCCTCAAGCTCTACAACCTCCAGCCAGGTCGGGCGCTCGTTGGGCGAATCGTTCGGGTGGTGCAGCGTCATCCACAGCCTACCGTTGAAATCCCTGAACAGCATGCCGTGGCCGCCATCCTTGCCGAAAATGGGCTGCAGCGACTGCTGCCAGGGACCAAGGATCGAACCGCTTTCGCTGAGAGCGTAGCCCATAGCATAGCCTTCGTAGCCCGTCGTCGACCAGAGCATCAGTAATTTCCCAGAAGGCAGCCGGTGCAGGAACGGCCCGTCGGTCACCCGGTTGTTGAGACGCCCGCGCCCCTCGAACGGCTTCGCCCAGGAAGCCTCCGAAGCCCGGAACAACAGTCTGGGCGCCCCGGCGGGGTTGCGCAGGTCAGAGGTCAGCGGTATGGCGCACATTTCCCCGTCCTCGACCTGCACCCATTCGTGGCAGAAGACCATCCAGGGTTGCCCCTTGTCGTCCACGTAGAGGGTTCCGTCCAGGCACTCCCAGTCGCGCGGCGTCACCGGCCCGTCGGAGTGAAGGCGGTAAGGACCTTCCGGGCGCTCGGAAACCAGGATCTGGGTGCCGCGCTGCTTCCCATCGTGGGCGAAGCTGGCAAAGAGGTAGTAGTGCCCCTGCCAGGGGTGGCACTCCGGCGCCCAGAACTGCGTGTTCGACCAGAATCCTGGCGGCGGGCGAAAGGCGGCGATGGGGTCTCGCCAGTCCTCGAGGTCGCTGCTCTCGAAGCAGTCGAATCCCAGCCCTGGGCCGTTCCAGATATTGGGATCGGTGGAGCCGAAAAGCAGGTAGCGCCTTTCGTGCAGAAGCGGTAGCACGAAGGGATCGCGGATTTGGATGTTATGTCGTTTCAAAATGAAACTCCTTAAAGGATTATTCTGTTTCAATTAATTAAAATTTCCAGGTTCCTGAACACATTTTGGGCTTCGGTCTCGTCTTACTTACTTGCCTCGTCTTCAGGCTGCGTGAACAACAAGCGGCATTACCAGTCGGGATTTTTGTATAACAATCCCTTATCACTTGTCGGAATTTTGTATTCAGTCCCATAAGTGGAAATTCCATGTACACTCCAACCCTTACCACAGGTTGCTCCGTTGTCAGTATAGCCAGTCGCACAGTGCCAGCAAGTAATGCCATCGTCCCTGTCACCAACCCCGCATTGTGATCTCCAGCAACCACTCTCAGTACAGCCCCAAATTGGGAGACCACGGCATGTGACAAGACTGCAATTAATGTTTTCCCCCATAGGGTGGGTCCATATTTCACCCCATTGGAATCCACCCGCTAGGTCTGCATCCATCCATGCCTCACCTCCTACCGAAGCTGGTTGTAATCGGATAAGGTTTTTCCAGCTACTTAGATGCGGACCGCTTCCGTTTCGGGAGTCTGCCCAGTAGCAACAACTCTGATCATACGCTTTGTAATCATAGCTGCCATGGGCTTGTCTGCTTACATATACGACCGGGTGTGTAAATTCAGTCAATTCGAAGCCACCACGTACTGCTAGTCGGGTATACCATGCTTTGTGTTGAAAGAAAGTGACGGCAGTTATAAGTTTCGTATTTTCGCTTAAAGTGACCATTACATGTTCCCAATCCCCATCATGAGCACCACTTGTGCCATCACAACTATCCTGTCTCCCGTAATACCACCAATAAAAAATCCTTATTTGGTTCTCACACATGGATGCTTTCCAATAGGTTGGTACATTGCTGGATGACACTGAATCGGGATTGGTATTAGATAAGTCTGTAAGAGTGCCAGCGATTACGTTTTCGAAGTAGTCTTTCGCAGACATTGGGTAATGAATTGTGGGTGATAATAAGTAGCTCGAATCATCAAAGCGGAGTTGCGGTGCGAACTTCAACAGCAAGTTCCTCTATGACTACCTCAAAGATCTCTTCTTTGCTAAAAAGAAGCTCCTGGAGGGCCACCTTGGCATCTTCTGCGCTCAAGCCAAAAACAGACTTCAAGGCTTCATATACACCTGACGCGGTGAATCCGGCAAACTTCATTACACGTCCAACATCCTTGGCACTGAAGGTAAAGACCTTGTGGAGTGTGGTGCCAACCTCGACAGGGGAAAAACCAGTGTCTTTGAGAATCTGGGCGATCATCTGTGGTTTCAGACGAAAACCATCACGTAGCTTGGTGCCAACCTTCCCAGCGGAACAACCAAAAATCTTAAGATAATTAGCCGTGCCTGAGGCATCAAGGATATTGACATCTGTGGACCTAAACCGCCAATTAGCTTTACCTGTAGTCATCTGCCAATTGAATTTCTCCATGGAAGGTTCGCTCCGGTATTTGCGACTGCCCATCTTGGACATTTCTTCACATGGAGTGAAATTTATCTTCAAGTTACTTGTCAGGTCGATATCACCGGTGGTGATGGCCCCACAAGCAAATATTTCCACCCCTTGATATCGATCTCGTTCTAGAGTGAAAACGGTTGTCGGTTTTTCGTTCATAAAATCTGGTTCAATGTACTTTGCGGTCAAAAAGGTGTATTGATTTATTTTGATGTAAATTTCCTCACCAGTTTGATTGATGATAGTCAAACGGACTTCCTCGGATTTCGCTGAAACAATTGTGGGAATAAGGATAACGAAAATAAGTGAACAGATTAGAAACCTTTTCATTGGGTGCCTCCCCTAATGGTTCTATTTTTAATCATTATTGTCCCAATGCTTAGGCGAGTCAAGTTAATGTTTTTTTTTACAAAGTAATGTAAATTTTCCAAAACCCTTTCTTCCCGGAATCATGTCCTCGGAGACCGTGATCATGGCCATCCCAATTGTCCAGGGCATGAGACCCGTCTCGGGGCTGCATTTGTAAACCGGTGCTGTTAAGAGCGTCGTACAGAGATTTTTCACTGTCAAGAGCGTGCTTCGGGTGATAATCGGTTGTACCGAACAGGCAAGAATAACCCTGGTCTGATGGCGAATAGCACGGCGATACAGGTTCGCCGCGCTAACCAAATAATCGTCGATATTTTTGCGTTTAAATCGCCGTCTGCTGCCCCGCCATGCGCAGCGCATCTCCTCTTCCTCGCCGCTCCAATCCAGGTGGTCGTACTCCGGCGGGGTGTTGTCCTTGCGCCAGGCGTGGAAATCGCTCCAGATTTCGTCCGTCCACAGGGTATCGATCTGGGCGGTCGTGTAAACGCCCTCGCGGATGCGCAGCAGCCCGAAGCGGTCACGCAGGTTCGTCTTCTCGGCCTTGGTACAGCACTCCTCCGCCAGGTGCGGTGGGACGAACAGGATGCCGGCCGGCGTACCCAGGACGACGTCGCCTGGCATCGCAATCGCATTCCCGATCCGGCAGGGGACGTTGATCCCGGTCAGGGTGACATCGCGGATTCCGGTGGGATCGTAGCCGCGGTAGAACGTCTGGATATTCGTGATTTCCATAACCTGCTGCAAGTCGCGGATGGAACCCCACAGCACCTGCCCACCGTTCTTAGTGCGGCTGGAGACCGCCGTGGACAGGTTCCCGCCGACGAAGGTGCCCTCGAAGATCTTGTCGAACATATCCACGACGAGGACGTCATTCTCCTGGAGGATCTCGATCACCCAGGAATTGAAGAAGCCGTGGCGCCCTTCTTCCTTGTGGCCGTACTCAAGCAGCGTCGTGTCCAGGTCCGGGCGCTTGGGCACCATCACCGCCGTCACCGCCCGCCCGACCAGGATCTTGCCCGGGTGGACGATCTTCCAATCGCCCTGGAACTGGTACTTGTAGTCGTTGTGCCACAAGACGCCCCAGGCTTCTTCGGTGGTGATCGCCGCCATGCGCTTCAGGATGCTGTCCGGCACCCTGGGGCGGCCGTTGGGGAAACGCTCGCCTTGCCAGAGCGGGGTCAGTTGGATGATGTCATCAGGATTATCGAAACGCATGGATGCCTCCGGGGAAAATAGTGTGCGTACTTTGCCTTGATCTTACCCCACGCCTGGCGAGTCTGTCCAGTGTCGAGCCAGGAATTGGCATGCATCCTTGACAGATACCCCCATGTCAGATAAGATTTTCATTAACGTCCCATCACTCCGATCCCATGAACTCAAACATGGTAGGAGCACCCATCCAAACCCCCCATATTTAGACAAAAAAAAAGGAGCCGCATATGTCATTTAAAAAGTCTAATGCCTGGTTAATGGCGTTGGTCGTAGGAGTTTTGATTCTTGTGCTTGCCGCATGTCAAACTCCGACCGAGGCCCCGCAGGAGGAGGCAGCGCCCCAAGAAGAGGCAGCCCCTGCCGAAGAAGTCGCCGAGCCGGTTGAAGCCACCACCGCCCCGGTTGCCGACGCTGGTCCGGTGGAACGAAAGGACATCCTCATTCTCCCATCCAATGTCCAGATCCCTGCTCCAGATGTCTGGAATCCATACCTGCCGGGTGTCTTCATCCTGCAGGGGATGAACCAGAACATGATGGAACCCCTGTTCATGTTGAATTATGAGACGGGCGAAGTCGATGGCTGGCTGGCAGAGAGCTTCTCCTACAACGACGACCTGTCGGAGTGGACGGTTAAACTTCGCCCGGGCACGGAATGGAGCGACGGAAAACCGCTGACCGCCGACGATGTGGTCTTCACCATCAACATGCTGAAAGAATATGCACCGCAGCTCAACTGGTCCGGCTCGGTCAAGCAGTGGGTCGATACAGTCGAAGCCTTGGACGACCGCACGATCAAGTTCGTCCTGACCGGCCCCAATCCCCGCTTCGTAATCGAGAACCTGGCAGGCACCACCTCCCAGGCGATCGTACCTCTGCCGAAGCACGTCTGGGAAGGCAAAGATCCTGTAACCTTTAAGAATGAGTACGACGAGGCGACTGGCTCACCCGTATTCAGCGGTCCGTACGTCGTCAAGAGCTTCTCATCGACCGAGTTTATCTACAAGCGGAACGATAACTGGTGGGGCGCAAAAACAGGCGCCTTCAACCTGCCAGCTCCGCTCGAAATTCACCGGCCCTGGGTTGGCGACCAGGCCACCATGGATCAGATGCTGGTGAACAACGAGTCCGACTCCGGTGGTGGCAACACCCCGAGCACGAACGCAGCGATGATGGAGCAGAATCCGAAACTCATCCCCTTCACCGACAAGCCGCCACTGGGGTGGATCGATCCCTGCCCGCGCATGCTCACCGTGAACTCCACGGTTGCACCCTGGGATAAGAAGGAAATGCGCTGGGCCTTGTCTTATGCGATCAACCGCCAGCAAATTGTGGACGTCGTCAACGAAGGCGCCGGGGCAACCTCCAATTTCATCTTCCCCGCGTATAAAGCCTTGGAGCCCTACCAGCAGGCGATCGACCCGATCGTAGCCCCCATCGGCGAGTTCAACGTCGATAAGTCGCACGAGCTCATCGAAGCCCAGGGTTACACGCTTGACGAAGGCTCGGGCAAGTACGTAGGCCCGGACGGGACTCCTCTACTACTCGATATCGTCTATCCTCCCTTCATGGAGCCCTGGGCGCGCATGGTTGCCCAGCAATTGAACGAGGCCGGTATCGATACCGCCCTGCGCGTTCTGGAATGGGGCGTCTTCCGTGACCAGACCGGGCGCGGCCAGTTTACGGCTGCCACCCAATGGGATGGCTGCGGCAGCGTTATCGAGCCCTGGTTCGGCATGCAGCGTTATCACCAGAAATGGGTCAACCCCATCGGCACGGCCGGAACCGAATATGTGGACAACACCAACAACGGTGGGCGCTGGGTGAACGCAGAATACTCGGCGCTGATCGACCAGATCGGCAGCCTGCCAGTTGGCGACCCACAGGTCATCGACCTGATGAAGCAGGCAGTGACCATCTGGGCCGACGAGCTGCCTGATATTCCTCTGGTTCAAACGCCGGTTTTCTACCTGTTCAACGAAACTTACTGGACAAACTGGCCGACGGCGGACAACAACTATGTCCAGCCCCCCGGTCACTGGCAGCACTTCCTGCGCCAGTTAGTCGAACTTAAACCCGCCCAATAAATTTCTACCTGAGTGCTGCCCGCCACGCCAGAATCGGGTGTGGCGGGTAGCACCTTCATTACCTAAAAGGCATCAATAACTCTCTATCTCCCTGAAAGTAAAATAATCAAGTGTTTATTTTCTCGTTAAGGAAGGTGGTTTGACATGCGAGGTCTAGACCTGCGCTATTTCGTGCGGCGCATTCTGATGTTTTTACTGGTTATCTTTGTCGCCGCAACGTTCAACTTTATGATCCCACGCCTGGCGCCTGGCAATCCGATTGGCGCCATCAACTCCCGTATGGCTCAAGCCAGCGCGGGGATCGAAAACGGGCAGGCCATGTTCGAGGCTTACCGAGAGCGCTTCGGACTGGATGACCCGATCCTGATCCAGTACGTGAAGTACATGTGGAACACCATTCGCCTGGACTTCGGAGAATCCCTTTCGGCTTATCCTGCCAAGGTATGGGAGATCATCCTGCCTTCTATCGGCTGGTCGATCAGCCTGATCGGGGTCAGTGTTCTGATTACGTTTATTTTTGGGATTACGATCGGCGCAGCCCTGGCCTGGAAAGGCACGCCCAAGGCCGTCAAAGCGCTGCTGCCCTTTACGATGATCGGGGGCGTCCTGCCCTACTACCTGCTGTCCATGCTCTTGCTCTACATTTTTGCGTTCTCCACCCATTTATTACCCATGAGCGGCGCTTACGACAGTGGAATGACCCGGGAACTATCCTGGGAGTACTTTCAGAGCATCGTGCGTCATGCAGTGCTGCCCGCCCTGTCCATCATTCTCACCAGCCTGGGGGCCTGGGCCTTGACCATGCGGGGATTGATGGTCAACACCATCGGTGAAGACTACATGATGCTGGCCGAAGCCAAAGGCCTGCGCAAAAAGCGCATTCTATGGTGGTATTCGGTTCGCAATGCCATCCCGCCCCAGTTGACACACCTGGCCATTGCCCTGGGGTACGTGGTATCGGGCGCAATCCTGGTGGAAATCGTCTTTTCCTACCCGGGGCTGGGATACCAGCTATACATGGCGATCGTCAACAGCGACTATACCGTCATCCAGGGTATTACCCTCATCCTGGCTTTGACGGTTGGTTTTTCTGTACTGGTAATCGATTTGATCTACCCGCGGCTTGATCCAAGGGTAACTTATAAAGCAGAGAGTTCGGGCTGATGAATACAATCACATCTCCAACAACCAAGGCGACCGATGCCGGATCTGCGATCCAGGGCGGGCTGCGCAGCTTTTTCCGGTTCTTCATAGAAAACCCACTGTTCACAATCGGTATTATCCTTTTGCTGGCACTCTTCCTGTTCGGTTTCATTGGATCGCTAAGGATCAACCACAAATTAGCTGATATGGGAGCGAGTCAATTAAATCTCGTTCCCTCCAGGGAACACCTGCTGGGAACCGACGGATCTGGGTCGGGATATGATGGCCGTGATGGTGATCGGCATCCCCAACACCTTTAAAATCGGTTTCCTGGCCGGCGCGGTGGGCGTCTTTATCGGAACCATCATCGGCTTGTTCTCAGGTTACTATCGAGGCGTCGCCGATACCATTTTCAGCAGCTTTGCGGACGTCATGCTGGTGATTCCCACCCTGGCCATCCTGATCACGATTTCTGCTTATGTTCGGGTGGTCACTGTAGAGCTCATGGCTGTCATCGTAGGCTTGCTTTCCTGGCCGCTGCCAGCGCGCGTGATCCGCTCACAGACATTGAGTTTGCGCGAACGTCTCTTCGTCGACGTCGCCAGGCTTTCGGGGCAGAACGACCTCGAAATCATCCTCTTCCAGATTCTGCCAAACCTGACCTCTTACCTGGCGGCTGCATTCGTCGGCGCGGTCAGTGCCGGAATCCTGGCTGCTGTCGGCCTTGAAGTGCTGGGACTCGGTCCTCAAACTGTTCCCACCATTGGGCGCACCCTCTACTATGCCTTCAAATACTCAGCATTATTCCGCGGAATGTGGTGGTGGTGGGGTCCTCCTGTTTTTACCCTGGCGGTCATTTTTACCGGCCTCTTCCAGATGAGTATCTCGCTGGACAAATATGCCAATCCCCGCCTAAAAGGCATGACGCGCGGTTAGCGGCTAACAGGAAGGAATGATTATGGTTGTTGAGAGTACACAGGAGCAAGAAACCTACGTGCTGGACGTGCGTGACCTGCGCGTGAGTTATCAAACTGCTGCAGGACCGGTGCGCGCTGTGAACGGGATCAGCTTTTACCTGCGGCCTGGGGAACGGCTGGGATTGGTGGGCGAGTTCTGGCTCAGGCAAAACCACGGCTGCGCTTGGCCTGCTGCGGCGCTTGCAGGACTCCGCCGTGATTGAAAGCGGAGTGGTTTTTCTTGACGGAGTTGACCTGTTAACGCTTTCCGAAGAGGAGATGCGCCAGACCCGGTTTGCAAAAATTTCGCTCATCCCGCAAGGCGCCATGAATTCATTGAACCCAATGATGAAGGTGGGTGAACAACTGCGGGACACCATCCGCGCCCATAATGAAAAGCGAACCACCAACGAGGAGATCGACTCGCATATCAAGGAAGTGTTGGAATCGGTGGAGTTACGCTTCAGCGTGATGGATAGTTATCCCCATGAGCTCAGCGGCGGCATGAAGCAGCGCGTCTGCATCGCCATGAGCATCCTGCTCAGACCCAAGGTCATCATCGCCGACGAACCCACCAGCGCCCTGGATGTTGTCGTCCAACGCCAGGTCATGGAAACTTTCAGGCGGGTGCAAGTCGCTCTAGGCGCCTCCGTAATTTTGGTCGGTCACGACATGGGCTTGATGGCTCAATTTGTCGACCGGATCGGCGTTATGTACGGCGGAAAAATGGTGGAAGTGGGGCCGGTGCGCGGCATCTTTAAGGATCCGCTCCATCCTTACACCCAACTGCTGATCAAAAGCCTGCCAAACCTGGAGACGAAAGAGGTTTTTCGCGGCATCCCGGGTTTGACGCCATCCTTACTGGCGCCGCCGCCCGGCTGCATGTTTCATCCGCGTTGTCCACAAGTCATACCGCGCTGTTCGGTGGACATCCCACCCTTTGAGGAATATAAAACAGACCGGTGGGTCGCCTGCCACCATTACGACAGAGGCCAATCATGAAACCTTTGCTGGAAGCCCATGATGTCACCAGGATTTTTGGTTCTGGCGCGCTTAGCAAGGGCCGGACTGTAGCGGTTGACGGTGTTTCCCTGATGATCGATGAGGAGAAACCCTCCATCACAGCCATCGCCGGGGAAAGCGGTAGTGGTAAGACCACCCTGGCGCGCCTACTGCTGGGTATAATCCAGCCTACCCACGGATCGATCCTTTACAAGAACCAAAACCTGGTCAGTATGGATCGGCGGATGCGCAAGGAATTCCGCCGCCAGGTACAGGCGATTTTCCAGGACCCGTATGAAGCATATAATCCTGTCTACAAGGTAGACAAGGTACTGTCAATCCCAATTCGCAAGTTCAACCTGGCGCATACCAAGCATGAGAGGCAAGAACGCATCGAAGAAAGCCTGCAGATGGCCGGCTTGCGGCCCGAAGACACCCTGGGACGCTACCCGCACCAACTGAGCGGAGGCCAGCGCCAGCGTATCATGGTCGCCCGGGCGCTCCTGCTCAACCCCCGGGTCATCCTGGCTGACGAGCCGGTGTCGATGGTCGACGCCTCCTTGCGGGCAACCATCCTCGAAAGCCTTCTGAAGTTGAAGCGAGAGTTTGGCATCTCCTTTATCTATATCACTCACGACCTGACGACGGCCTACCAGGTGAGTCAGAATATCTATGTTCTCTATCGTGGCTCTGTTGCCGAGGTAGGGAGTGTAGAGAAGGTCATCAAGAACCCGAAACATCCGTATACTCGCCTTCTCGTTAGCTCGATCCCCTTGCCGGATCCCGATAAACCCTGGGGCGGTGAGAGCGAGATCGAGTCCAAAGCTGCCGCGCCCGTGGCGCCCCGCGCGGAAGCTGGAGGCTGCAAATTTTTCAATCGCTGCCCATTTGCTCAGGATGAATGCCGCCAGGCGCACCCTCCCCTGTATCAAACGGATAGCGATCGAGTCGTCTCCTGTTACATGTACAAGGACAACCCTCAGATCAGCAGCCTGGAGATGGCGAAATCACTGGGGTAATTGATTAAATCCTTCATAAATTGGTTAGGTAATAATAGATTTTGCTTATAGGGATTTCTCGCACAGACCGCTCGAAATGACATTAAGGGGTTGCTTAAACAGTAAATCCTTAGGGAGTGGATATAAATCTGGGCTAAAATAGGGATATGCACACTTGTCCTCGCTGTCACCAAACAACCCGGCAAAACAAAGCCGGAAAAACCGAATGTGGTTCACAACGCATCCGCTGCATGCATTGTAGGTGCAAGTACACGCCTGAACCGAAGCAACATGGTTATTCCGATGAAATGCGCAAGCAAGCCGTGCAGATGTATGTGGATGGCATGAACTTGCGTAGGATCGCACGCCATTTTGGTATTCACCACCGCACGGTTTCGTTGTGGGTCCAAGCCAGCGCTGCCAGTCTGCCTGAAGCGCCGGTACCCAAGGAAGTCAAGACCGCCGAAATGGATGAATTGTTCACCTTTATCGGCAACAAAAAAACAGGAATCTACATCTTGACGATCGTAGACCGGCAAACCCGTTGTTATCTGGGCTGGAAAGTGGTGTGGGAGCGCACTCAGCCAGCTATTCAAGAGATGGTAGACGATGCGCCCAAGGCCAAGCAGTATTACAGTGATGCATTTGATGCCTATGACCGCTTGTGGTATCACTTTGGCAGATATGAAGTTTCTGAAGGCAAAACCGATACCTACTCGGTGGAAGGAGACAACGCCGAGTTGCGCCACTACCTGGCCCGTTTGGCCAGATCGTCGCGCTGTTTCTCGCGTTGTCCGTATGCATTGGAATGTGCCGTGCGCTTGTTTGTCTATTGCTACAATCGGCGACAACTCTACAAACAACAGTACCCGGCTTATCCAGCCCATGTTAAGGATTTCCTTGATCCACTATTTTAGCCACTCCCTCCTTACGCCACCTTAGCGGTGAATCATCAACCATGTTATAATCAATGTTGGATACCCGTCCTAATTTACCTTAACCCTACAGAAGGAATAACCGCATGATCGTAACCACCAAAGAACTCTTCAAGGCCGCCTACGGCAAGTACGCCATCGGCGCCTACAACATCAACAACCTCGAGCAGACCATGGGCCTGTTCCGCGGCAACGTGGACAGCCAGGCGCCGTTCATCATCCAGATCAGCAAGGGCGCCCGCTCCTACACCCACAAGGCCATGCTCGAAGGCCTGATCCGCTCCGCCGACGAGGTCTTCCCCGAGGCCATCTTCGCCGTCCACCTCGACCATGGCGACGAAGAAACCTGCATCGACTGCATCAACAGCGGCTTCTACTCCTCCGTCATGATCGACGGTTCCACGTTCGCCCTTCGAAGAAAACATCGCCCTGACCCGCAAGATCGTCGACCTGGCCCACGCCAAAGGCATCGTCGTCGAAGCCGAGTTGGGCATGCTGGGCGGTGTCGAAGAGCACGTCGCCGTCAACGAAGCCGACGCCAAGCTGACCAACCCCGACCAGGCGTACGAGTTCGTGCAGCGCTCCGGCTGCGACTCGCTGGCCGTCGCCATCGGCACCAGCCACGGCGCCTTCAAGTTCAGCGGCAGCCAGGCGCTGCGCTTGGACGTCCTCGAGAAGATCCAGGCCAAGGTGCCCGGCTTCCCCCTGGTCATGCACGGCTCCAGCTCCGTTCCGGAGGATGAGGTCGAGCGCATCAACAAGGCCGGCGGCGCCCTCAAAGGCGCCAAGGGCGTCAACGCCGACCAGTTCGCCCGTGCCGCTACCCTGGGCGTGACCAAGGTCAACATCGACACCGACGGCCGCCTGGTGTGGACGCGCGTCCACCGCGAGTACTTCCTCGAGCACCCCGAGAACTTCGACCTGCGCCCGGTCGGCAAGATTTTCATGACCGAGTACGCCAAGTTCATCGCCCACAAGAATGAGAAACTCGGCAGCGCTGGTCACCTGGAAGAAGTGCGCAGCCTGGTCAGTAAATAAAGATAAAAAAATCCCTGGGAAAAACGCCCAGGGATTTTTTTATCTACTCAGATTCCGCCAGCTTCAGCTTCAAGAACACCCACGGCGCCAGGAAAACGACCCAATAAACCGTAATCGCGTAGCGCAGGTAGCGCAGGACCATCCCCAGGAAACTCGCATCCTCGGCGATCAAAGCAAAGACGATGTCCAACCCAAAGTAGAGCACGCCCACCCCGATCACGCCGACCAGGAAACGCAGGAGCTTGATCCACCAGGCGCCCTCAACCTTGAACGCAGCCCAACGGCGCACGCTGACAATACCGCAGATGGCGCCGAAGAGCAGCCCGCCATAGTTGATATACCCTTCAGAGGCGCGTGCCTCGGTGGCATAGCTCGCCCATTCCTGGGGATCGGCGATATCGGAGATGAACGCCAAAACCAGGAACCCAACCAGGATCAGCACCAGCGAGAGCAAGAATCCCATCCCGACCTGGGCGCCATCAGAGCGTTTCTGCCACCAGCTCGTGACCGGTTTTTCCAGGCGGATGAAGAGCAGCAGGACGATCAGACCCAGGATCCAGCCGGCCAGGACATCGCTCGGGAAATGCACGCCCAGGTACATGCGCGAAAGGCCGATCAAGAAAATCAAAATGGAGCCCAGCGCCCAGGCCCAGCCCTTGTGGATGCGATACATCAGGTAGCCGATGAGTGCCATGGTGTTCGAGGCGTGGGCGGAGGGGAAGGCGTATGACGCCTCGGAAGCCAACCCCTGGACCTCGCCCAGCCAGTACGGCCGCGGCTGGTGGAAAAGCTGCTTGAAATAGTTGGTGAAGGTATCCGTGATTAAAAGCAAGAACAACAGGTTCAACCCGGTGCGCCGGTCGACCAGCCAGTAGATCAAGGGGACAAAAAACATCATAAAGTAAAACGTGCCCAGGAAGCTGAAGAATTCCATGACCGGATCGAGCATAGGGCTGAGGGTCTGTAGCTGCTGGATAAAGGCGATGCCGAGTTGTTGAATGGATTCCATGGGAGTCTCCCTCTGATGGTGATAACCTCTACGGACTCAGTAGGGGCGAAGCATCCGGAGCGATCGCCCCGTCTTTCAGCATCTATCCATCCGGATGCTTCGCCCCTACCCTTTCTTAACAAAATTATATCAAGATTAAAGCAAGATTAACATTAATTTTTAAATGGCGGATCCCTGACCTCCAGCCTCACCTGCCTCCCGCAGATCTGGCGCAGCTCGCGCTCCAGGTTGGAGCGCAGCCGGCCATCCAACCAGAGGCGCGCCTCGGGATCGGCGGCGGTCACAGCCAGCAGCCCCTGCTCCGGGAGAAATTCCAGGACGGCGGCATCGCTCAAATAACAAGCATATACAGAGGGCGGCAGGTTCCGGCGTAACTGGCTGCGCGCCTCTTCCCAGGCTTCACCGGCAGAAAGCCGGCTGCCCGGGCTGACCGGTAGCTCCAGCGAAGCCTGGTCGATGGCATATGCCCAGTTCTCGGACTCTCCAGGCTCGGACGCGGGTTCCAGGCTTTCCTCGCCAGTCGCAGCAACCGCTTCCTCCAGTCCGATGCGCTCCAGGAACCAGCCGGGAAGGAACTTTTGCGGTTGCTCGCGGTACTTGGAGTCCGGAATACGCCCGCGCTTCAAGCTGCCGCAGATGGCGCGCGCCGGGTAACGCAATCGCTCCCGCTTGTGCTGCGCCTCGGCTGCCAGGCTGAGAAGCAAACGCCAACCAGGCGCCTGCTTGCGCGGCAGCAGCAGAGGCTCGCCGAACAGCTCATGGATCGCCTCCAGCAGCGGTTCCAGGTCAATTTCATCCACTGCCTCTTCCTGCAATCCGACATTTTCCGGCTCCGCCGAGTCTGTTAAGACTCCTTCTTCCAGTTCTGAAGAGGAAGAGGATTCAGACTCAGACTCTAGAGTCTGCAAGACAGGTTCACCGGAATTTCTCCGGTTTTCAGGATGGAAAAACAGGTCCAGGTCGGCGGAATGCGCCAGGACCCAACCCGATCCCAGGGTTGAATAGCACACGATCTTCAATTCCTTAAGCTTTTGCAGGGCGCGCGTCACCGTCTTGTCGCTGTAGCCGGTGACCGTGCACAGCCAGACAGGGCTCGCCGGACTGGCAGCGAAGCGCAGGGCATACAGGCACGAAAGGGCCGCACCTCTCAGCGCCTGGAGCAGCAAGAAGGTTGATTCCATGAGCACCTCCCAATATAGAACATAAGTTCTATTATCACACGAATCCGCCGTTATCTTTCCCAGGTTCAAAAAATCATCCCTGGGTTAACCCTTAATGCCAGCTCGTTTTCCGGGTTAATCCAAAATCAGGTGATCTATGTTATAAATCACAACGTACGCCAGCTATACTTCATTCTTATCGCACCGTTCCCGTGAAAGTATGAAACGCAACCGCGTTCTGCCCCTTCTCCTTGTTCTCATCATTTTCCTGAGCGCCTGTGGAGACTTCACGACACCGGATCCCGGGGATGTCGAAAAACCTGTTTTCGTCACCCCGGAATTCGAAAAGGTCGTCACCCGGGAAATCGTCGTCACCCAGGAAGTGCTTATCGAAGCGAAATCCCTGCCCCTTTTTTGGGACGAAGCCTCCGAAGGCTGCGCTAAAATCGTCCCCTTGACGATCGCAACCTACGGCGACCACCAGGCGCGCTTCCGCGACGTGCAGTTTGGGATCGGCGTTTTACAAAATGAATGGGAAATCCTGCAGCCCTGCGTCCAGGTCGATACCCGCATCATCCAACCCGAGGCCTCGATCCAGACAGCCGGCGAGCTCTGGGAGGAAGGGAGCAACGCCGACGTGGTTTTTACCTGGCCAAACGCCCAGGAAGCCGGCAGCGAACGCCAGTGGGTGCTCCCGCTTGAGACCTACTTCGACTTCAAAAACCCGTACTCCGAGAACCCAACCTGGTACGAGGATTTCCCCTACCCGGAGCAATTTTACATACCGCACACGGATGGGCACACGTATTGGGTGCGGCCCGGAATCCGCACCGGCTCAAACGGCCTGGCTGCCCTGGTGTACAACACCAGCCTGCTGGAACAAGCCGGGGTCTCTGCCGAAAAAATCATCCCCTCAACCTGGAGCGAATGGTTCGACAACCTGGCCAAATGCAAGGCCGCCGGCAAGACCGGCCTGTACTTGCCACTTGCCGGCGCCACCCAGTGGGAATGGCCTGGGTGGATGGCCAGTTGGGCTGGCGATTTCTTCAGCGGCGACCTGACAAAGGAGCTCTACAACGTGATGGTCGACGGCTCTGAGAATCCCCAGGGGACGATTTCCAACCAGAAGCTGGTGCGCGCCGTGATCGAGGGCGTGTGGGACCTGGAAGACCCGCGCGCATTCGAATTTTTCGAGGTCAGCAGGAGGCTCTTCAACTACATCCAGGCCGATTACATCGTTGTACCCGAGCTGGTGAACGAGCTTCCGGCCGAGTTCGTAAACGGCAACGCCTGCTACGCCTGGGCAGGCGCCTGGAGGCTTGGCGCCCTCACCCACTCCCCTGACCTGCCTTTCACCTGGGGCACTACCTGGCTGCCCTGGGCAGACGGAGATTTCAGCCGCTTTGCCAGCGGTCTCTTCAACGTCGAACAAGGCGCCAGCCAGGCATCCTCCGAAATGGCCCCCCTGGCCATCTCCGCTACCGCGGCCAGGGATCCGGACGTCTTGCAGGCGGCCGTCGATTTTGCAATGTACCTGACCTCGCCCAGGGCAAACCAGATTTGGTGCCGTTACCAATCGCTGCCCTGCACGGAGCCCGGAACGAGTTTCGACGAAATCGTTGGCGAAAACGCAGAGATGCGCAGGCAGCTTTACGGGTTTTTCAACCCGCCGCGCGACGGCACGGCCGTGCCGCGCAACACCATGGTCCCTATCCAGTGGATCCCGGGTGGATCTGCGGAGTTGAATCGCCGTTTTATTGATTTTTACGAAGGGAAAATCTCGAAGGAAGAGTTCATTAAGGTGATGATGACCGACATCCTTCAGAGCGCCAAAGACACGTGCCGGCGCAATCTTGAAGCAAAGATCGAAAGTTGGGAATTTTGCCAGGACTTGCCCCTGGAATAAGACAGGAGTCGCCCCATGAACCGCCTCATGAACCACAGTGAACGTTTCCATGCCGCCATCGCCCACCAGCCCGTGGACCGGGTGCCGATGTTCGATTTCCTCTTCCAGCAGCCCCTCTACGAAGCCCTCATCGGGCGCAAGCCTGTCAGCTACAACGCCCGCGATGCCGTCGACCTCGCCCTGGCTCTGAACCACGACCTGGTCTGGGTGCCCTTCGGCGGGCCAAGCGACTTTCAGACGCGCTACCTGAAGCCGGATGTGTACATCGACGAATGGGGAACGACCTACGAGCACAATTTCGCCGCCTGGCCAATCGATGCCCCCATCGAATACCCGATCCGCGACCGCTCCGACCTGCGCGGTTACCGGCCTCCAGACCCGACCGCCCCCGGCCGCCTCGACGAAATCCAGGCAGCCCTGGTCATGCCGCGCGACGACCTGGTCATTAGCGGCGGCGTGGGCGGTCCCTTCACGCAGACCTGGATGCTGATGGGTTACGAACGCATCTGCTTCACCCTCTACGAGGACCCGCAGTTACTGGACGACCTGTTCCGCATCAGCACGGATTTCAGCCTGGAGGCAATCCGCCGGCAGGCACAGGCCGGGGTTGCCGCCATCTGGATTTCCGACGACTTCGGTGACAGCGTGCGCGGCTTTCTCAAACCGCCCCATTTCGAAAAGTACGTCCTGCCGTACATCACCGAGCTGGCGGAGGCCATCGCCTCGCACGGCCTGCCCGCCCTGCTGCACTCCTGCGGGCACATCCTGGAGTACCTGCCAGGGCTGGCGCAGACGAAGCTCAGCGCCGTCCACCCGATGCAGCGCACCGCCGGGATGGACCTGGCCTGGATGAAAGAGCACTACGGCGAGCGCTTCTGCCTGATCGGCAACATCGACTCCTCGCGCACGCTGCCCTTCGGCTCGCCGGAGGACGTCAGGGCGGAGGTCCGGGAGGCCATTGACATCGCCGCCCCGGGAGGTGGCTACATCCTGGCCTCCGACCACTCGCTGCACGATGGCATCTCGGTCGAGAATATCCTGGCTCTATTCGACGAAGGCGCGCGTTATAGCCGGGAATTTCTCAAGACACCTTAACTACCGCTATCGTAGATCGACGCAGATTCCCCATAAAATGTCATTCCGAATGAGCGTTCTGTGCGAATGAGGAATCCCTATAAGCTCCGTCTTTCCATGGTCCATCGGTCCAAAAAAAGCGCGTAAAAGGGATTCCTCACAAAGACCGTTCGGATGACATGTAGTATGGGTTCGGTTATATACTCCCGAATTCGTCCAGGATGCGCGCTAAATACCTCGTTCCACTGACAAAATTCTCGATCACGATGTTCTCGTCGGGCGAGTGGGCGCGGCCGTTCGGGCCACCCACGCCCGCCCACAGCACCGGGATATCGCCCAGGGGTCCGGCGAAGGCGTAGATCGGGCTGCTGCCGCCGGCTAACGGACCCATCTGCAGCTCCTTGCCGTACACCTCCAGCGCCAGGCGCGCGCTGAGCTGGAAGAAAGGGTGGTCCGCATCGGATTTGTAGGGCTCCATCGAGCCGATGCGCGTCACCAGCACATCCGCCGAATCCCTGTCCACCAGGTACGCGCACAGCTTCGCATACATCTCGTCCGGGTCCTGCTTCGGCACCAGGCGGAAATCGAGCTTGGCGGAAGCCTTCGCCGGGACGATCGTCTTTGCCCCCGGTCCCTGGTAGCCGGTCGTGATCCCCTGGATGTTGCAGGTGGGGTTGAAGACGGATTTCCTCAGCTCCATGCCCGTCAGCCCGTTGAGGAACTGCTCGATGCCGAACTGCTGCCGGGTGTAGGCTTCGTGGTCGGGCTGCCTCGTCAGAAGCTCCAGGTCACGGGCGGAGGGCGGCAGGCAGGCATCGTACCAGCCCGGAGATCAGGATGCGCTCGTGCTCATCTTTGAGGCTGGCGAGGGCACGCAGCAGCCTCCAGGCGGCGCTGGGCAGGGCGTGGGCGTTGCCGGAATGGGCGTCCGTGCTCATCGCTTCCACGCTCAGCTCCACGTCCAGGATGCCGCGCGCGCCCAGGGTTGTACCGGGACGGCCTTCCAGGTCCACGCCACCCACCTCCCAGATCGCCGCCTGGCAAGCCAGCAGCTCCAGGTGCTCGCGCACAAAGCCGGCAATGTTCGGGCTGCTGACTTCCTCCTCGCCCTCCACCACGAAGGTGACCCCGCAGGGCAGCTCGCCGCCGTGGGCAGCCCGCACGGCTTCCAGGGCGAACAGGCGCGCGATCAGCTCGCCCTTATCGTCCGAGACGCCGCGGGCGTACAGGGCGCCGTCGCGGACGGTTGGCTCGAAGGGCGGCGAGGTCCACAGCTCCAATGGCTCGGGCGGCTGCACGTCGTAGTGGTTGTAGAAGAGCAGCGTTCGGGGTGATTTGCCAGCGGCGCGTCCGACCAGGATCGGGTTGCCCTGGGTCTCGAAGGACTGCACCTCCAAACCGTGACCCTTCAGGATCTCGGCGGTGAGGCCGGCGCACTCGCGCACACCCTGCCCGGTCGCTGAGACACTCGGCTGGGCGCACAAGCGGATGGTTTCGTCGATGGCTTTTTGAAGATTTTCGTGAATGTACTGGTCAAAAGAAGGCATAATTTTTCCTATCATAGGTTTAATTAACCGCCGATTTCACAAATTATCGCAGATTTTATTACCCATTTTTAAAAAATCTGCGTTAACTGCGTTCTTTGCAGGCAATCTGTGAAATTTGTGGTTATAAATTCTCTAGATTTTAATGGGGTTTGCGCATATACTCAAGGCACAGATCCCCAATGTTCCTGCTCATTTTACCCCTCCTCCTCAACCTGTACCTGGGTGCCCCAACCATCCCCCAATCAGAGACGGTGGATTGCACCCGCCTCATCCAGCAGCTCCAGGCTGAACCGGACTGGCTGGATAAACTCGCCGATCCAGTGATCAACAGTGATAACGAACACAAGCAGCGGTACGGTTTCTACAGCCTGGTTTACGAGTGCTTACGCCAGCAACCGGGAAGTCTCAGCGACGACCTCCAGGCAGCTTACCTGCTGACCGCCTATTACCTGACCTTCCTCGAGCAGGCGCCGGACACCCTCCACAACTCGCTGCTGTGGATCGTCGACCCGGCCACCTTCCCCGACCCGGCGCTGGAGCGTCTGCGCAGCGAGGTCGGCCTGAAACCCCCACCAGGTCGTTTTTACCTGCGCCTGTACCCCTCACGCCTGGACCTGCCACTGGCCGTGCAGTCCATTTTCGACAACCAGAACGCCTTCGGGGTCACCATCCTTTCGCGCTACATCGCCGTCGTCGTCATCGATAGCATCGGCTGGAAGGGCGACCAATCCGTCGACGCCGAGACCGGCGGGACGATCTCGCACGAGCTGGTGCACGCCTTCGTGAACGCCTCGGTCGGCGCCTTGCAGGCTCGGCGACCTGCCCGATTGGTACCAGGAAGGCCTGGCGCTGTACTTCAGCGATTTGCAGCATTACGTCTACCAGGGCATGGGAGCCTCATTCGAGCGCAAGCCGCCCGAGGATTACCAGGGCTACCTGGAAAACATGCAGTTCCTGGAAAAGAAACTCGGTAAAGATGGCCTGTACAGCGCCGTAAAAAAATCGGTGGAACAGGCTGACCCCTCGATGCTGTACGCCGGACTGGGCATCGCCAGCGAGGCCGAGTTCTTCGACCAGGTGGAAGCCTGGCGCCAGGCAAACCTGAAGCGTTCACGCTGGATGACGTTCATCTTTATCGGGATTCCCTTGCTGGTTGTTGCAGCCCTGCTGCTGGCCGCCCGCTTCTGGCAGGAAAAAGTCACCTGCCCCAACTGCGGTCGCCGCTGGAAGCCAGATGAGCTCCTACACGACCGCTGCCCGGTATGTAAAACTAAATTGGACGCGGATGAACGCTGACGAACGCGGAAAAAATATCCGCGTAATCCGTACTCGTCGGCGTCCTAATTTTCTTATGAGATACCCAAGATGACCACACTGACCAAAACAACCCTCACCCTCCCCGCGGCGCTGCTCGGGCCAGAAAATCCACTGCCCATCTTCCGTGACCCGCAAACGGACCGCAAAATCCCCACCCAGGGCAGCCTGCCGCCCGAAAAAATGCACCTGCTGGGCTACGAGACCGGATACCGCATCCTGCCCTACCGCATGCAGGATCAGTACACGCGCCAGCGCTCCCCGCACGCCTTCTGCGCCCTCATCCTGCAGAACCGTTTCCTGAAAGCCACCTTCCTGCCCGAGCTGGGCGGCCGGCTGGTCTCGCTGGTGGACCTGGAGACGGACCGCGAGCTGCTCTTCTTCAACCCCGTCTTCCAGCCCGCCAACCTGGCGATCCGCAATGCCTGGTTCGCCGGCGGCATCGAGTGGAACGTCGCCCAGTACGGGCACACCTTCCACACCTGCGCGCCGGTCTTCGCCGCCCGCATCGAGGGCCTGCAGGGCGAGCCCGGCCTGCGCCTGTACGACTTCGAGCGCTGTAAGCGCCTGTACTGGCAGATCGACTTCTACCTGCCGGAGGACTCACGCATTCTGTTGGCGTACACGCGCGTGCTCAATCCCAACCCAAAACCTACTTCGATGTACTGGTGGACGAACACCGCCGTGCCCGAAGAACCCGGCAAGCGTGTCCTGGCGCCCGCCAGCCACGCCCTCTACCACGAGAAGCACGCCTTCGGCTGGTCCAACCTGCCGCACTTGCCGTCGATCGACGGCGCCGACGGCACCTATTCGCTCAACTTCCCCTTCGCCAACGAGTTCTTTTTCCAGTGTGATGAGGCCAGCATGCCTTGGGAAGCCGCCCTCGACCGCGACGGCTACGGCTTTTTCGAAGCCTCGACGCCACGCCTGCGCTACCGCAAGCTCTTCTGCTGGGGCAGCCACGCCGGCGGCAGGCACTGGCAGGAATATCTCTCGCAGCCCGGCATGGCCTACCTGGAAATCCAGGCAGGCCTGGCGCCCACCCAGGTGCACGGGCTGCAGATGCCTGCCGGGGCAAGCTGGGACTGGCTGCAGGTTTTCGGCGCCGTGCAAGCCGACCCCCAGATCGTCCACGGTGATTCCTGGGAAGCCGCCCTCGCCGAAACTGAGCTGCGCCTTTCGCAACGCTTCCAGAATGGGCGCATTCATGCCTCGAACAGCCTGCGCAGGCTGGAAAATGCCTGCCGCAGCCAAGCTGACAGGTCGCCGAAACGCCTGCTGCACAGGGCTTCCGGATGGGGCGCTCTCGAGCAGAAGCGCCGGCATGCCCAGGGCGAAGGGCCCATTTCGCTTGCTTTCAAATTCCCTGCCCGCACGCTGGGTCCCGAGCAGCGCAAGTGGCTGCGGCTGCTAAAAGGAAAGCTACCAGTAGACACCCCGGCGCAGCCGCGGCTGCTCAAGGGCAAGCGACCGCCAGCCTTCGCCGGGCAGCCCGTGGAGCAGGAGCCCGGCGAATGGATGGTGCAGCCGGAATGGGAAGCGCTGCTCTCCGACAGCCTGGACGCCAACCCCGAGAAGGCCGAGACCTGGCTGGCGTGGCTGCATTACGGGGTGATGCGCATGGAGGGCTTCGACCCCGCCGGAGCTGAGCTGGCCTTCCGCAAGTCGCTGGCCTGCGCCCCGAACGCCTGGGCGGAGCGCTGCCTGGCAGTCCTGGCGCTGCGGCAGGAAAGGCTGGAGCTGACGCTCGAGCACTACCGCCGCGCCTGGCAGCTTGCCTGGCAGGCCTCACCTGGGAAGCAGCCAGGAGAAGGTCTGCCGCCGGCGCAGGCGCTACCTTTGGCGCTCGTTATCGAGACCCTGCGAGCCTGCAACCAGGCCGGCGCCTACCCGGAAACCGTGTACCTGGCTTCCCAGCTCCCACCCAGCCTCTTGAATACCGACCGGGTGCAGGTGCTCCTGGGACGGGCTGCCCTCGAAACCGACGACGTTGCCCGCCTGGAAGCCATCCTCGCCCGGGAATTCGCCACCATCCAGGAAGGCGAGACCGAGCTCAGCGACCTGTGGTTCGACCTGTGGGGCCGCCGCGACTATGCCCGTGCCTGGAAAGAGCTGAAGGAGGCTGAAAGGTCGGCCGTGCGCCTGCACCACCCGCCTCCCTCCCGAATTGACTTCCGCAGCAGCGAAGAAAAAGGGTAATCATCTCAAAAAAGGTGGGCTAACACGCCCACCTTTTTGAACATCTGTAAGATATCCAGTGTATTAACAGTATGAACCAGGTCGATGCCCCACTTGCCCCTCCTCCATCCGGTTGGCGGACCTTCTGGCGGCTGCTGAAGTACACGCTGCTGAAGGCAATCAAGCTGGCCGTTTTACTCGTCATCGGCATCTACATGGCTGTGGTAGTTCTCAACCTGGGCGGATTCGTCGACCAGATCTCGCGCGCTAATATCGACAGCGCAAACTTAGGTCTTTCCCTGGACATGGCACAAGAGCATAAATCTCCGGAGGAGATCCGTGATGCCACCGCCGCACAGACGATCATGCTGACCGAAGCGTATGGTCTGAACCGCCCCTTCCTGCTGCGCTGCCTGGACTGGACGATTAAGGGATTGACCTTTGACTGGGGCGTGGCACGCACGACCTTCGCCATGACCGGCGAGCCCGGCCAGCAGTGGCAGGTGAGCCAGATCGTCAAAGAGCGCCTGGCGCTGACGCTGGTGCTCTCAGGCTTCGCCAACCTGCTGGTTTTCATCAGCAGCATCTTCGTCGCCCTCAGCCTGGCCAGGAATTACGGCAGCCGCAAGGATCGCCTGTTCAGCCTGCTTTCGCTAGTTTCAGCCGTTCCAAGCTGGGTGTACGGGCTGGTGCTGGTCATCATTTTTTCGAAGGCCTTGAAGTGGCTGCCGGCGGGTGGATTTCTGGATATCACCACCGGTTTCAGCGATCGCGATCGGGTCCAGCTATTCCTGTCAACTTCCGGCGTTTTGGCTACGGTCCTGAATTTTGGTAAGCACCTGATCCTACCGGCCATGGCCATCTTCCTGGCGCTCTTCTTCCAGAGCGTTTATACCTGGCGCATCTATTTCCAGCTCCAGGTCAACGAGGATTACATGGAGCTGGCGCGTGCCAAGGGACTGCCCGACCGCAGGCTGGAACGCCAGTACCTGTTGCGACCGGCGCTGCCGGCGATTATCACCAGCTTCGCCCTGATCCTGGTCACCTTTTGGGAATCCTCGATCGCCCTGGAGTATTTTTTCGGCTACCCTGGGATCGGCAACCTATTCATCTCTTCCGTGCATGCGATGGACCGCAGCCTCAGCCTGGCGATCGTGATCGTCTTTGCCTTCCTGCTGGCGGCTACGGTCTTCGTGCTGGATTTTGTCTACGTCCTGGTTGACCCGCGCCTGCGGCTTGGTTTTGATGCTGCCACGTTGCGTCCCGTGCGGCGCCGCCAACCTTTTTGGAAAAACCTTGCGAAGGGCTTACGTGAACCACCAGTTCCCGCGCCTTCACAAGGTTCGAGTCACGGTACGGGAGCCAGGCCGCGCAGCAACCCGTTCAAAGAGCTGCACCTGCGGAGCACCCTCGGCGAATGGCTGCACCAGCTGCGCGGGTTCTCCGGAGAGCTCTTCCAATACAACTCGGCAAAGATCGGCCTGGCGCTGATTTTACTGGTGGCTGCGCTTTCGATTTATACCGTCATTGCCATCCCCTACGAAGCCTCGGTGCGCCTGTTCCGCACGGAACGCAGCGAGAAATACCAGCTCCCCGAGACCGCCCAACCTGCCTGGACGAACTTCTTCCGCAAGAACAAGCTGCCCGACACGCGTATCTACAGCACCGATGACCCCGAAGCCCAAAAATCGATCGAAACAGTCAAGGGCGAGACGCAAATGTTTACCTACACGCTTTCCGTCGATTATCCATACCAGGATTTTCCGCAGGATGTAGTCGTGCGTTTCGAAACCAACGATCAGTTGAAGCTGCCGTTCATTTCGAAAATGGTCTGGGTCAGGCCGGATGGCAGCGAAGTCGACTTCGGGCGCTTCTCAACCGCCACCAGGGCCTATTCCTTCTCCTACATGGAATCCGCCAAGAACGATACCATCGTCGGCGGTAAAGGCAGCACCCCTCCGATGAAGACCCTGTTCATGTCGCCCGAAGATCTGGAGACCATGGAAAACGCTCCCAAGGAGACTTCGCCCGAGGCTGCCGCCTCTACTTCCATGCCCTCCAGGGACAGTACCGGCTCCTTTGGAAGGCTACACCTTCGAGGCAAGTCCGGGCTGGACGTGGAGCTGGTGCTCCTCGGGAAGGTGTACGGGCTGGCGGGCACCGACAACGAGCGCCGCGACCTCTCGGCGTTGCTCTTCTTGGGTGCCCCGATCACGCTGACCTTCGGGCTGCTGGGCGCCGTGGGCACCACCCTGGCCTCGATGCTGCTGGCTGCCGCCGCAGTCTGGAAGGGCGGCTGGCTAGACGAGACGATCCAGCGCATCACCGACCTGAAGATCATCCTGCCCACCCTGCCCTTCGCCATCATGGTCTACTTCCTGTACTCGAAGAGCGTCTGGGTAATCCTGGGCGTGATCATCCTGCTCAGCATCTTCGGCGCCGGGTTGAAAATTACCGGGCAGCCTTCCTGCAGATCGAAGAATCGCCGTACCTTGAAGCCGCGCGCCTACGGCACCCCGAACACCCGCATCATCACCCGCTACCTGGTGCCGCGCATCCTACCGTTGATGATCCCCCAGATCGTGCTGCTCGTCCCGACTTACGTCTTCCTGGAAGCCACCCTGGCTTTCATGGGCGTAAGTGACCTGCTGCTACCGACCTGGGGCAGGATCATGCTGGAGGCGCTGGTCAACGGCGCCATGGAAGGGCACTACTACTGGGCGCTCGAGCCCGGCGGTGCTGTTGATCATCACCAGCGCGGGCTTCGCCCTGCTGGGTTTCGCGTTGGATAAGGTGTTGAATCCGAGGCTGAGGAGCTCGTAATACTTCGTAGGGTGGGGTTGCGATCTTCAACCCACCGTTTTCTTCCCAAACGGACACACCCATTGCTGGGTATCGGCCCTGGTAGTGAAGGGTATAATAATTTATTTCCTGGATTATCTAGAAACCACCATAACCGTGTCACGAACGCGCAACCGATCAAAGAAATCATGCCAACCACCATTCCCCTCAACTTCCACCAATACCCTTCCCCGAGATGCAACAACCCGCGGCAGAGTTCTACGCCGAGATGAAGCGCCGCCGCAGCGTGCGCGACTTCTCCGAGCGTCCCGTGCCTCGCGAAATCATCGAAGACTGCCTGCGCGCCGCCGGCAGCGCCCCGAACGGCGCCAACCTGCAGCCCTGGCATTTCGTTGCCATCTCCGACCCGGAAGTCAAGCGCTCCATCCGCCTGGCTTCCAGAGATAGGAGCGCCAGTTCTACCTGCAGAAAGCACCGCAGGAATGGCTGGACGCCCTCGAGCCTCTGGGCACGAACATCAGCAAGCCCTTCCTCGAACAGGCGCCGTGGCTGGTCGCCATCTTCGCCCAGAGCTACAGTATCGCCGAAGACGGCAGCCAGGTCAGTCACTACTACGTCCAGAAATCGGTCGGCATCGCCACGGGCTTCCTGATCACCGCCCTGCACCACGCCGGCTTGGCCTGCCTGACCTACACCCCCAGCCCGATGCGCTTTCTGAATAAGCTACTCGACCGCCCTTCCGACGGAAGCCGTTCTTGATCCTGGTGGTGGGTTACCCGG
>CAVXWV010000013.1:0-293159 GCA_963765565.1 uncultured Chloroflexia bacterium | reverse complement strand
CTTTTGCCGCCTTCATTCCCAACGCTTTATCTTTCGGGTTTTTATCATTCCAGAGTTTTCTCGACGTAACCGCAGGGTTATTGTCGCTTACCTTTTCCATGTCCTTCAATTCAACATCGGTTTCGATGTAATATGATTTGTCGTAGTCACGATAATAACGCATAATCTGATAAGCCACATCCACGGCGGGTTCGATGTTCGTTATGCCATCCGGCATTTTGATTTCACGGGCCGGGACTTTGTAATAATATTTTGCCATATCAACTCCATGCGCTCACGGCGGTAAGTTCACCCGCCACCCAGGTAAGGGTTTTGGTATATGGTGTGCCGCCGATGGTTTTGACTATCTGTGTAAGTTCTCCAGCCGTCCATGTCAAAGCCAAACTGCCGTTGTTTTTTCCTGTTGCGGTCGGGACGTTTTCCTTTTCTTGTATCCAGCCAGCCCTGGCGGCCGCATCCAACGATGGCATTGTGTTTGTGCCGTCAGGCTTCATCGTGGTCACTGCCACCGGGTCAGTAATCTTCTTTATCCCGTCCGTGTCCTTGATCGCCGCCGTGGTTGTGTTTATGTCCTGAGCCTCAAGGAAAACGTCGTTTGATGTTGGATTCCGTGGCCGCGCCTGACGGAAGCGCGGAAGCCGCCACGGTGACAGCGCCGGTGTTGCAGGCGGTGATCTTGCCGTCTATGGATGTGGTGTCACCGGCAATGGTTGTTAAGTCCGCATTTCCAGCCGTCTGCAATGCGCTTGTGGCCGCCCCGGTGGGTAATGCCGAGGCCGCCAATGTGCCCACGTTGATACTCCCATCGCTGTTCACCGCCATCGTGTTCGTGTTCGTGCTGTCCTTCACGTTCACGCGCACAAGCGATAATACCTTTCGGAGTATCACGTTAATGGGATTGATTACGCCGCCCTGCTTGGTCGGTTCCATGTTATGGTTTCTTTGCTCTTTTGCGTTTTTGGGTTTGCTTCTTTATTGCAGCCTTGAATCTCTCAAGTTTTTCAGGGTCTTTCTCATATTTTTCCATTATCAAAGTAAGCTCATTCCAGAACTGCTTATCATTGAAATCCTTTTCAACACTATTTTTTGATGGCGATGTAAGATTCCACTTGATTGCGCTTTTAAGTTCTCCAATGCGCCGCTTGTCCTTGCTCATTTCCGTACTCATTGTTATTTCAGGGTCGCCGCGAGATACTCTTAGCCCAAAAATGGTTTCCGCAATGGCCTCCGGGCGTGTCCTCATTCTGTTAAAATAATCAAGCGTTTTTTCTTTCGCGGAAAGACGCTTATTGTATGATGTGCCGCCCGTTGTAACAGTCCCTATCGGTGGCATATTTGCCGGCAGCATACTTTTTGCAACGTGGTCAGCAATATATGGGAGCGTAACCTTATTGTATTTCCCAGGCTTGCCGGGATAAATATCTTGGCCGGTAAATTTTCTATTAGAGGTAACATCAAGCCAAGTGCGAAGATAGCACATGCCAATATTGCCAGGACTTTGCCTGTTAGCTATATTAATTGTTTCGGTTCCGGCTGTAATCGGTATCAGCGTGGTCAAGTCCATAAATGGTATTGAACGCGGCACCCCGGCTTCGCCGCCGAAAGGCAATGCCGTAGATTTTGAACGAACCCAATCAGCTTGCGCCTTGCGCGCTTCCTTTACGGGTTTCGGTCCATACCGCTTTCCTGCGGCATATTCCAGCGCGGCAGGCAACCCTAAAAGCATTGACATTCTCACAGGATGCGTTATGGCGGTTCTAACTGCCATTTCAGGCGACTTTGACCAGAATGTAGGGAATGGACTACCAGCCACGGGCAATGCTTTAGTCATCCTCAAGGCATGGCTTACGTCCCCATAATCGTATAATATCCGGTTTGCGTCCTTCACCGCATCAACAATGCTCCATCCTTTGTCGAGTCTGTCCTGTATCGTAAGGGCTTTGAAATAAACCTCGTTGCCCTGATATATTTTTGCCGGATGAATGGGCAGCTTGCCCACACCTTTATATGCCCCTGCCATCGTGGAAAATAAATCGAAGCTGTCAGACTTGCGTCCATGCGTAAATTGCTCAACAACAGATTTCCCGTATCCTTCCATGTCCTTTGTGAACGTGGAATCCAATATGCCGTAATCTTCGACAATTTTGCGAATTTCCGAATCCTTTGTTAAAAGCCCTTTTCCCACCTTGTAATTTAATCTTGGATCGAATAAGTGAACGTCATTCGCCCATATTGCCATGCCGTTCCACATGATATTTCGCGCTTGCGTTGCCGGATTCCAAACGGTATGCCAGCGTTTCCAAAGACCATATTGCATCTTGGCTCCGGTACGCTCCAAGCTGCTTACGAATTTTTCCATTTTGCTGTCCATGCTGAACAGGGCTTTCACATCAAGGGCATATCGGCGGATAGCGTCAACCCATCAAACTTCCCGTATTTTCTGCCCTTCAAGACCTCATAAAATGGCGAGTTCTGTTGTGATTTCAAGATACCTATTTGAGATTCTTTTTCGAGTTATCTGCGCCGTGAGACTTTTTAATTTTTCGGGTTCAGCGTACTTTTTTGCTTTATTAAGCAGTGCTTTGTCCACGGCCAGGTTGGCTTCCATTTCCTGAATAGTTATAGGCCGGTTAAACCCTTTCGGTTTGTATTTATTGAAAATACTTTCAGCGAAGTAATCAGGCTTGCGCTCGTACATTGTCTGTATCGCTTGCAGTCTGGATATGTCCCGCGCCTCTTCTTGGAATCCAACCAAGCCGCCGATACCAGACCGTTGTAAGTTCTTTTCAACGAATGCCCTGCCTGGTCGCCCAGGTTATTCGTAGGCGTCGCCTGGGGGAGTGCTGTCGGGGTGCCCGGCCACCGCCTGCGAAGTCACGCTCAGATCCAGTTCCTGGTTCGTACCTGAGCGCCAGGTAGCCGTCTGCCCGGCGAGTTTCCCGCCCACGCGCAAGACGATGACGTCGCCCTCGACCCCACCCTCGATCACGTCCGTGCTAAGGTCGTCGCCAGGCACATCCAGCGAATAGGCCGAGTCGCCTGACGTTCAGCGTAGTCGTGAAAGCGTACACCTGGTTTTCAATCAGAGCCTCAACGAGCGTCCCATCTGGAACTCGCACCTCGTCGACAGCCACCCGTCCGTATAGGCTGGAGGGCAGGGGTGGGAAAGCGCCAGCCCCACTCGGCCACGCCAGCATTGCCAGGCTGAGGAACATGAATAAAAGGATAAACCGTAGGGACTGCTTCTTCATTCGATCATCGTGGATGCAATCGCTGCCTGAGCAAGCGAAGTGAAATCATCAATAAGTGATTGCCGATTAATCGTAGTTGGCTACTCAATTATATAGACAATCCAGGGATTTCACGTTAATGCACCTAACAAAACCGATATGATAGGCCAGCTTTATCGGTTCTATGGGTGAGGTCGCGACAAAAAGCACGAATCACGCCTTTCAAAGCCCGGTTTTATGGACCGTGGGGACGGGAGGCCCCATCCCCACGGGTGTACAAGGTTAGTACTCCACTTCCCACGTGTCGTCATCGATGATAAAGACGACCAATACCCGTAAGATGGCGGCATCGTAGTCAGGTCATTGACATAGCCGGGGGCTCTCTCATCGTAAAGCTTCCAGGATATTCTGTGTCGGCAGCATGGTAGGCATACAGCAGGGTGTAATTTCCATTAAGGACACCATGGTCTTCCAGCGCCCCCGGTAAGGTCAGGATGCTGGGGTTGCCGTCGGAAGGTAAGCCCACAAGGTTCCAACCGCCAGCGTCGTCCAAAAGATCGATGTTAGTGATGCTGGGCGGGGTCCCACTCACTTCCAGGACACCTGCCGAAGTGGTCACTGAATCCAGAAGCCCATGGTCTCGTCCAGGGCTGCCAGCGAGTTACATAGGGATGCGGCGGTCGGGTCATATTTGATCCAGTTGCTGGGAGGTGACGCCGGTCGCATCCCAGGCATATACCAGGTCATATTGGCCGTCGACCGATGTCAGGACATCTTCGATGGCTGGGTTGGTCGGGTGCCAGGTCGAAGGAGACCAGGTTCCAGCCCTCGACGAGGGAAATGCTGTGCTGTAAGGAGGTGATCGTAAAGGTGCCAGGCTGGTATGTGATCGCATAGTTGCTGCCAGCCGTCAAGGTACCCTGCAGGATGTCGTAGGTGCCCACGGTTTCACCCGTTTCAGCGGGTCAGTGCGCCCGAGAAGTCACCCGGTGTCACCAGGGTTCCGAGGGTGACCTGGTACGTCAGTGGCTGGGTCGCCAGCCCCAACGACCTTGGATTTATCGTCCGCCTTGACCGTGATCGGGCTTGGCTGTGATAACGCCACTGGTACTGGAGGTGAAGGTCACGGTGTAGTTGTTGCCGCCGTTGCCATCATCGACCGTGCCTGCCGGGGTCAGGGACTTGCCGGTGCCGACGTTCTTGTTATCGAAGGTCTGCGTCCAGGTGGCCGAGTCGCCGGTGGCCAGGGGGCCGCCCGAAGTGATCGTCGGGACACCCACAGAGGAGGTTGCTCCATCATACACCTTGCTGTCCGTGGCTGCCGTGACCGTGATTTCTTTTGGCTGATGACGCCGCTGGTATCGGGGGTGAAGGTCACGGCGTAGTTGTTGCCACCGTTGCCATCATTCGACCGTGCCCGCCGGGGTCAGGGTCTTGCCAGTGCCGGCGTTCTCGTTGTCGAAGGTCTGCGTCCAGGTGACCGTGTCGCCAGGGGCCAGCAGGCCCCCTGATGTGATCGTCGGGATACCCACAGAGGAGGTTGTTCCATCATATCCCTTGCTGTCCGTGGCTGCAGTGACCGTGATGGCTTTGGCGGTGATGACACCGGTGGAAACGGAGGTGAAGGTCACGACGTAGTTGTTACCGCCGATTGCCATCATTGACCGTGCCTGCCGGGGTCAGGGTCTTGCCGCTGCCGACATTCTTGTTATCGAAGGTCTGCGTCCAGGTAGCCGAGTCGCCGGTAGCCAGGGGGCCGCCGGACGTGATCGTCGGGGCAGTTGGTGAGGAGGTTGTCCCATCATATCCCTTGTTGTCGGCGGCTGCCGTGACCGTGATCTGCTTTGTAGGTGATCGACGCCGTGCGTACTGGGGACGAAGGTCACCGCGTAGTTATTACCACCGTTGCCGTCGCTGACCGTGCCTGTGGGGGTCAGGGTTTTGATGGCTCCGACGTGCTTCGTGTCATAAGTCTGGCTCCAGATGGCGGTGTCGCTCCCGACCAGGTTGCCCGAGGTGATCGTCGGGACACCCACAGAGGAGGTTGTTCCATCATACATCTTGCTGTCCGTGGCTGCCGTGACCGTGATCGGCGCGTTTATCGATCACAAACATCTTGTTGATGCTGCCGACCGCGGTCGCGCCGTTCTTAATGGTCACCAACACCGCATAACTGCCGGCGTTGGTCGGCGCAGTAGCAGACCCATCGTATGTGACTTCAGCCGTGTACGGATCCACAAGCCCGCTGACCGAGACCGATTTTGGCGTGCTGTCGTATGTTTGCCCGGTCAAACCGCCCAGGTCAACCACCACCACCGTAGTGCTTAACGTATCTTCACCACCCTGGCTGTCGGTCACTTTCATACCGACGGTTTTGGTACCAGTGGTTGTAAAAGTATAGGAGGGAATTTCCTCGGTTGAGTCATCATACGCGCCGTCCCCATCCAGGTCCCAGGCATACGTAAACGTGTCGGTGGTCAGCCAATCTGTCGCTGAAACCTCAAAATTGGTTGCTTCGTTGACCACAGCCACGTTAGGTCCACCGAAGTGTGCTGCGGGTGGGTGGATGACCAAATTCACGTTCTTGCCCCCTTGCCAGACGCCGGTCGCCACGACGCGCCCGCTGATCTTGAAGGTGACCACGTCGTTTTCAACACCGCCCTCCTTGGTGCCAGACGTATCATCGTCATCGCCGGGCACGTTGATTGCATAAACCAGGTTGGAGCCGGATGTCGTTATCAAAATCCGGGCAGCGTAAGGAGTTCTCCCGGGCACGTAGGCCTCGACATAATCGACGCCTGCTGCCGGCACGTCATCCCCAGCCATTACATGGATCTCGCCATAAAAGCTGGAAGGGTTGGGCGGTACGGCAGGCGCCGCCTGGGCGGTCTTGAGCCCACCTGCCAGCAGCGCTGCCAGCAGCACCATAATAACGAAAAATCTAGTTTTATTCATGCAGTCCTCCTGTTTTTATTAAGGGTTTGATTTTTTTATCCTTGCGAAGGCGTTGCGCACCGATCTTTGGTGCGCAACGCCTTCGCAAGGTTTAGATCAAAGTTGCAGGCTGGTACTCACTCAATATCCCGAATTGACATGCCAGGGTGAGTCTGCGCCGACCTGGATCCAGTAACCCCAGCCGGGCGTCATCTCCGCCAGGTCATTGGCGTAAGGCGGTGCGCTGGGGTCATTTAGCTTCCAGGAAATCGAGGCCGTTCGTTGGTTGGAAGGCCGTGACCATGATGTAAGTGCTGCCACCGTGAGTGGTGATGGCGCCGGGTAAGGACTCGCCGGATATCGCCGGGTAGCCGACCAGGTTCCAGCCAGCCTTCAAGGGGATGTCGGTCGATGAATCTGGGTTGTTGCCCACGACCACCAGCGTGTCCCCGGCAATCATGTGGATCCAGAAGCCCATCACTTCCGTCAGGGAGGCCAGGGTATTAACAAAGGGATCGGCAGTCGGGTCATATTTCTTCCAGGTCTGCGTCGCCGCATCCCAGGAGTAAACCAGGTCATAACTTCCAGTGACCGAGGCCAGGACATCGGCAATGTTGTTGTCGGTAGGCTGGCGGTTGAACGACACCAGGTTCCAGCCAGCTTGCAGGTCGATGCTGTGCGTGTTCAGGATGCTGACGTTCACCGTGATCGTGTCCGTGCCGCCGTTGCCGTCCGAGACCTGCACCACGAAGCTGTCCGCACCGACATAGTCCTCGATTGGCGTGTAGCCGATTGCCATGGAAGCGCCTGTGTTGGGTGGGACAACGCTGGCCGTGCCAGCAGCAGCGCCAGGAACGACGATGCTCCAGATGAGGGTGTCCCCGGCGTTGGCATCGGTGGCGTGGAGTGTCAGTGTAAAGACATTGGGATTGCCGTTCTTTGCCATGGTCACTGCGACCGAAGCGCCTTCCGTGATCACCGGCAGCGAGTTGCCTTCGCTGACGATGACGGTCACATGCCCGCTGTCGCCCAGCAAGCCATCGCTGACGGTGTAGTCAAAGCCCGCCGTCCCGGTGAAGTCCGTGCTGGGGGTGAAGGTGATCGAACCGCTGACCAGGTCTACGGTCCCATTCACGGGATTGCTGACCGCAGTCACGCTGAGCTGGGCGTTGGAGTTGTCCACGTCCGTGTCGTTGCCCTTTAATTGGAGCTCCGTGAGTACCAGGTCCAGGTTTTTGGTGGTCGCGTACTCGTCGTCCACCGCCACCGGGGCTTCGTTGACGTTCATCACCGTGATCGTGAAGGCTTCTTCGTAAGATAAGCTTCCCTGGTCGGTGGTGCGGATGCGCACCGAGTAGCTAGACTTCGTCTCGTAATCGAAGGGCAGCGAGGTCAGCAGGCTGTTCCCCGAAATGGTGAAAGAGGCGTTGTCGGTATCTCCGCTCCCGTTGGTGAGGCTGTAGGTGAAGGTGTTGCCTGCATCCGGGTCGGTCGTCGAAAGCGTGCCGACAGGGGTGTTGGCAGCGGAGTTTTCGGCGACGCTGCTGTTGGACAGGTCGATGTCAGTTGGGGCGTTGTTGCCCGTGCCGGTGGTGAACGACCAGGTGGCGCTCGATGCCTGGTGGGTGCCATCTGAGGCGACGACGAACCATTCGTATTCCTTGTTGGGATCGAGCCCTGCCCACGGAACCGAGGCTGTGCCTCCTGACGCCACCCCCGTTGCTGTCCCGATCACCTCGAAGCCGGCGCTCCCCATCGTATAGGGCAGGCTAAAGTTGTTTTGGGCAGCGTCCGACTTGTCGTAATCCTTTAACTGGGTGGGCGAGTAGGTGCGCACGTAGATCATGTTGTTCGCCGGTGAGAAGCGCATAATCCTTAAATATCCGCTCTGCTGGCTGTCCACGCTCTGGTAGTCGGAGCGTAGGGTGTAAACGGTGTTGCCGTTGAAGGTGTCTGTGCGGCGCGAGGCCACGTCCAGGTGTCCGCCTAGCATCAAGAACAGGTTGGGATTGCCTTTCAAAGCGTTATAGATCGTCTGACCCTGGGTGGTGAACGAGGACGAGGTGCCGCCCTGCAGCAGGTTATGGCTGATGACGATGGCGCGGCGGCTGCTGTTGGCCTGCAGGACAGTGTTTGCCCACTGCAGCACCGCGTGGCTGGTGCTCGTCATACCGTCGTCGTACTCGATGAAGATGACGATGAACTGCATCCCGCTGGCTTCGAAGGTGGCGTAGTGGTTGTCGATGTCGCTGCCCTGGTGGCCGCCGTAGAACGGCTTCCCGCTGAAGCGGGTTTCGCCAAAATACGTGTTGAAATTTACCGTGCTCGCTGGAGCGCCATCGTGGTTGCCGGCTGCCAGACCGTAGGGGAGACCGGCGCCGTCGATGATGTCCCAGGCTGTGACCGCGTTCGTCCACTGGGTGAGGTTCGAAGCCACGTCAACGTTGTCGCCCAGGCTGCCGACGAAGACGATGTTCTCACTCACCTGTTCCCTGGTGACCCAGTTCATCTGTTCGTTGAAGATGGATGGGTAGGTAGCGGCGTAGTACTGTGTGTCGGGGATGGCGATGACCGTGAAGTCCGGGCCCGCAGCTGCCTGTATTGGCCGCCCGTAGAAGGTGACGTCGAGGGCGTGGCTCTCCGGGTCGCTGACATTCACGGAAAGGGTCGCTGGTACCGCAACGCCCGTGGCGTTATCAGCCGGCTCCACCAGAACTGGTACATACGGGGACAGGTTCACTACGGCATTGAACGGCGAGCCGGCCACCCAGGCATAGCCTGTGTCGGTCACCGTACCCGTGATGAGGTTCCCGGAGGAGTCGTTGACCACCGTGCCCGTGCCTTCATCCAGCCCCCAGCGGGCAACCATGCCAGTCTGAGGAGTTGTCAGCTTAGCGTTAATGGCGCTGACGATCTCCGCCTGGCTGCGGGCGTAGTTCCAGACGCGCGCCTCGTCGAGGACGCCCTGGAAGTGACCGTTGAGGGATGTGCCATCCAACTCAATCATCGTCGCCAGGCCGGCATGCTGGGTTGTGTCGGCGCGTGGTGTGAAATTGACCGCCAGGGTGGCTTCCAGGTTACCGTTGAGGTACAGCCGCCAGGTCGTCCCATCATAAGTGGCTGCGGCGTGATACCAGGTGTTGTTGACGATGGGTGTCGTCCCGACCACCGGGTGGTTCAGGCCGGTGGCGTTGTCTTCAAAATCGGCGGCGATGACGTCGCTGGCGTCGTCGATGACGAGGACCCAGTTGGCATCGACGTTCGAGCCGTCGTCCTGTGGCGAACCGTGCGTGACCAGTGGAAGGGCGTTGGTGATCCCGCTGGAACCGGTCGTGCTGATTGTGCCGGCGCCGGTGCGTTTGAACCAGGTCTCGATCGTGAAGGTTGCCAGGTCCAGGGCAGCCGGATCGCCAAACGTGACGTAGGCTGTGCCGCTGCCGAAGTCCAGGGCTTCAGGCGGGGGCGGCGGGTCGGGGATGGCGCTGGTCTCGTTGGAGAGCGCCGATTCGTTGCCCGAGGTGTCCACGGCGGTCACGGCGTAGAAATATGGCGTGCCTGCAGTGACGTCGCTGTCGAGATAAGATGGCGAGACCAGCAGCGTGCTGTTGATGCGTGTACCGATGACCACCGGGCTGGCGGTGCTGCGGTAGACGTTGTAGCCGGAGAAGTCAGGCTCGCTGTTTGCCGTCCACTCGAGCTGGACCGCGCCCGGGCGCTTCGAGGCCATCAGGTTGGTCGGGGCGGCTGGGGGTATGGTTTCGAAGGTGACATCGAAGGGAGCGCCGGGGGTCACCCAACTGGAGCCAGTGCCAGTGATCGCGCCGTTGACCGCCGTGCCGGCGGAACCGTTAACGACCGTTCCACTGCCTTCGTTTAGTCCCCAGCGCGCCACCATCCCGGTTTGGGGCAGGTTGAGCTCCGAATTGATCGTGGAGCGGATTTCAGTCATCGTGCGCGCGTAATTCCAGATGCGCACCTCATCCATGACGCCATCGAAGTGGCCTGAAGCCGCCCCGGTCGAGTTCATAGCCACTCCCAGGCCGGCATGTTGGATGCTGTCAGAGCGCACCGGCTGACCGACAGCTAAAGTTGCTTCCAGGACGCCATTCAGATAGAGATTCCAGGTGCTGCCATTATATGTGGCAGCCACGTGATACCATGTGTCATTGGCGATTACGGTCGAGCCGCACACCGGATGGTTTTGTCCCAATGGCCCGGCGCCGCCAACCCCCTCTTCGAAATCGGCGCAAATCACATATTCCGGATCACGGATACCCAGGAAGTAGTTCATGTCGACGTTACTTCCTTCGGCTTCACCCACGCCTTTGGTGATCAACGGGATGCCATAAAATCCACCGGTTCCCGTATTGGCTGTTGTGCCTGCTCCCTCACGTTTGAACCAGCCTTCCAGGGTAAATTGGGCGAGTTTCAGGGGTGAAGCCTCGCCAAAGGTGACATAGGCGTTTGAAGTGCCAAAATCCAGCGCCGATGGTGGTTGGTCTGGGGTTGTCACGCAGGAAGTGTTGGAATACCCCGAAGCTCCGATGACGTTGAAAGCGTGCGCGCGGTAGCAGTACTCGGTCAATGGCACGACCGTGGTGTCGCTGTGAGTCTGCGAACCAGCGGGCAGGCTGGTCAGCAGGTTGAAACTGCTGCAGCTCGGTCCGGTGCAGCGCTCGATCTCGAAGCCAGTCTCGTTATTCGAGCTATCGGTCCAGGCTAGGTTCACCTGGTAAGCGGATGCAGCTGTGGCAGACAGACTACTTGGGGCGGCAGGTGCGCTGAGGTTGAAGGGCGCACCGGGGGTCACCCAGGTTGGGGCGCTAATGAGGTTGCCGGCTGGCGAACCTGAGACCGAATTGTAGGCGGATGTTCCAACGCCTTCATTCATTCCCCAGTGACCGACCAGGCCTGTGCCGGAGGTGACTTCATCGTTGATAGTTCCCACAATCTCTGCCTGGGTACGGGCGTAGTTCCAGATGCGGGCCTCGTCGATGACGCCCATAAAGAAACCGGAATCAGCAGGCAGCGTACCCAGACTCTGTAAAGCAGTTGCCAGAGCAGCATGCTGGATGCTGTTGGATTCGGGGGTGGCATTCGGGCATTGTGTCGTCGAGCCACTCACTGTTTCCAGGTTGCCATCTAGGTAAATACTCCAGCAGTTTCCGTTGTAGGCGACCGCGATGTGGTGCCAGGTACCATCAGAGACAACCGTCGTCCCCAGGATTGGGTGGTTGGCGCCACCCGCAGTGTCTTCAAAGTCGGCGGCGATCACGCCGGTGGTGGCGATGCCCAGCCAGTAGTTCATATTCACGTTTGCCGGGCTTTCACCCTGACCTCGGCCTTTAGTAAGGATTGGGTAAGCCTGAGGTAGGCTCCCATCTCCAAGTCCGTTCGTACCTGTGCCCATGGATTTCCCGCCTATCGAGCGTTTAATCCAGGATTCGAGTGTAAAGGAAGTGACGCCCAAAGGCAACGCTTCGCCAAACGTTACATATTGGTCCGTGCCATTAAACTCCAGGGCAGAAGCGCCTTCCGCGGGGGTGGTGGTGCAGGCTGTGTTGGTGTACCCAGAGGTGCCTGCACCGTTGACAGCGCGCACACGGTAACAGTAGTCTGTTAGTGGTTGTACGGAATTGTCGGCGAAAGCCTGGCTATTGGATGGACGCGTGGTGAGTATGCTGAAGGTACTGCAGCCTATCCCAATGCAGCGTTCGATCTCGAAGCTGCTCTCGTTAGTCGAGGTATCGGTCCAGGTCAGGTCAACCTGAAAGAAAGTAGACGAAGAAGCGCTGAGCCCGGATGGGTCGGAGGGAGGAGTCGGAAGAGGAAAATTACCTGTCCAAACTGGCCCGTTGGTCAATGAACCAAGAACCTGGAGCCCGGCCGAATCCTTGGCCTGTGTCCCGCTGCCTTCATTGAGACCCCAGCGCGCCAGTAAGCCTGGACTGACCATTATTTCTGCGGACTGGTTATCGAAAATTTGGGTCTCGGTGCGTGCATAATTCCAGATACGCACTTCGTCCAGGACGCCGTTGAAGTAACCGGCGGCAACTCCTGTGGAGTTCATGGCTGTGCCGAGTGCGGCATGTTGGATGCTGTCTGCGCGCGGCAGGAGTTTATTAATTGTAATGGTGGTGGCATCGGATGCACCGTTGAGATAAAGTTTTAAATTGCTGCCATCGTACGTGACAGCGGCGTGGTACCAGGTCCCATTCACAATCGGCGTGTTGCCCTCAATTAAATGGTTTGCCCCTGTAGCACCATCCTCAAAATCGGCGACCAGCCTATTATCCGTAGGGCGAATCCCGAGGAAATAGTTCAGGTCCACATTTGAACTGTCCGCTTCCCCTCGGCCTTTAGTGACCAACGGCTCGGCGGTAACCGCACCAGTATCCACGGTTACACCGGCGGCATCCCGGCGGAACCAGGTTTCGATGGTAAATATCTCCACCCCGAGGTTCCTGGCGCGCCCAAAGGTGACATGATCGTTGGTACCTTCAAAATCTAGCCCATACCCGAGGGCGTCAACAGGCGTAGCGTTAGCCTCTATGGAGGCGCCGGAGGTGTTATTCGAGCTATCTACCGCGGTGATAGCGTAATAATAAGGTGTACCATTAACAAGACCAGCGTCGATGTAACTGGCGCTTGGAATCAAGTTGTTGCCATTGACCGGGGTACCACTGGTAAGGACCGGGGTGGTAATGCTGCGATACAGGTTATAACCGATCAAGTCGGTCTCAGAATTAGCAGGCCAGCTCAGTGAAACCAGGTTGTCTCCGGGGATCGCGGTTGGACCACCCGGAGCTGCAGGTGCGCTGACGTCCCCCGTGATGTCGAAGCCGTTGGCGCTCCAGGTTGCGCCACTGATCGTGCCATTTATTCCACTAGCGGATGAGTCGGTAAGGATGGTTCCTGAACCTTCGTTCATCTTCCAATAGCCAATTAACCCGGTTTGGGCGCTGATCTCCTCGTTCATCGTACCCAGGATCTGTGCCTGGGTGCGCGCCACATTCCAGATGCGCGCTTCATCCAAGACGCCGGCAAAATAGCCCGAGCGAGCGCCTGTGGAATTCTCCGTAGTACCCAAAGCAGCACCCTGGATGCTGTCGAACCGCGGGGTCTTATCGACGCGCAACTCGGCCTCCAGCTTACCGTTCAGAAACAGTTGCCATTTACCACCCCCGTAAGTTACGGCGGCATGGTACCAGACATTATTGGCAATCGTAGTAACGCCAACGATAGGGTGGTTTAGACCGTTGGTAGTATCTTCGAAGTCGGCAGCCAACACATTATCCGATGCCCGAATACCCAGGAAGTAGTTAGCATCCCTATTGTTAGCATCCGCCTCACCAACGCCTTTTGTGATGAGTGGAACTGCATTTACCCCACCTGTGCCAGTGGAAGCAGTCGTACCTGCTCCAGTGCGCTTAAACCAGGTTTCCAGAGTAAATTCTGCCGTGCCTAAGGTTTTTCCAAATGTGACATAGTTGGAGCTACCGCTAAAACTTAAAGACCAAGGACTGGCTGCGTCTGGTTGTGGACCTGGTACAATCCCTTGCGCCCGCACTGGCTGGACGACCCAGCCGAAAAGAATGCCAATAATCACCATCCAAATGGTGACAAATCTAACCGACCGTTTGAAATTCATACACTCCATCCCTAAATCATTTTTGTTTTTTTTTAATATTTCCTGAGGAAAACCGAACGTGAATTACCTGCAATGATCCCACCCGCTCGAGGAATCACCTCTGAGCAGGAAAATTATAATAAATTTATTCTCCAGCGAGCTTGCAGTTTTGTTAAGTAGGGACGAAGCATCCGGAAGGGGTAACCCTGTTTGAAGGCATGATGCAATCCGGATGCTTCGCCCCTACGAGTTGGTTTGGGCTTATGGTAGGGGCGGGTCCGCAGACCCGCCCCACATTACGGTTGTTGAGGTTTACGGCCCCTGGTGCACCTTCGGCATGTACAGTTTGAAGGTATGCTGCGTCACCGTGACCGTGATCGTCTCGGAGTCCGTCGCCGTGCCGTCGGAGACGACCACGCTAAAGGTGAACGTCGCTGGTCCCTGGTCGTAGCCGGGCGTCCAGGTGAAGACGCCGGTCGATGGGTTGATGCTGGCGCCGGCGGGTGCGCCGGTCAGCGAGTAAGTCAAGGTGTTTGCCGGCAGGTCGCCGTCGGTGGCGCTGGCGGTGAAGGTCAGCAGGCTGCCTTCTTCGATGGTCTTCGCACCGATGGCTGCGAGAACGGGCGCCTGGTTGACCTCCGCCACTTCGACCGTGATCGTCTCGCAGTCGGAGAGAGAGCCGTCGCTGGCGCAGACGTCGAAGGTGTAGCTGGCGTGGCCCTGGGCTTCGGTGGGCGTCCAGGTGAAGGCGCCGCTGGATGAATTGATGCTTGCCCCATCAGGCGCGCCAACCAGTGCATAGGAGATGGTATTCCCATCGATGTCAGTTGCCGCAGCCGTGAAGGCCAGCTCGCTCTGCTCGTTCACCTCCTTGTTGCCGATGGCAGACAGCACGGGGGCGTGGTTGACCGACGACACCGTGATCGAGACGGTCGCCAGGTTGCTGACCAGCTTGCCGTCGTTAGCCGTGAAGGTGAAGCTATCCGAGCCATTGAAGCCGGCGTTCGGGGTGTAGGTCACAATCGGGGCGATGCCCGTCAGATTGCCGTGTGCCGGCGCCGTGACGATGCTGTAGCTCAAGGGATCATCATCGACGTCCGTGGCGGTCAGGGTGATGGCCTTGGCGGTGTCCTCCGGCGTCGTCACCGACTGGTCGTTCGCCACCGGGGCGGTGTTGGTCGGTTCGATGTAAATCGTGACCGTAGCCGGGGCGCTGTCGAGGGCGTAGTCGTTGGCCACGTAGGTGAAGGTGTCCTGGCCGGTGAAGTTGGTGTTCGGGGTATAGGTGACGTTGGGTTCCGAGCCGGAGAGCGTGCCGTGGGTTGGATTGTCCTTGATAAAGTAGCGCAGGCTGCTGCTGTCGATGTCAGAACCGGTCAGCGTGACCGTGACCGAAGTGTTTTTATCGATCGTCTCGACCTTGGGGTCCGCCACCGGGGCGTCGTTCACCGCCTGGATGGTGACGTTCACGGTGATGAAGTCGGAATACCAGTCGTCGGTCACCCGGACGATGAAGCTATCCGAACCGTTGAAGTCTGCGTCAGGTGCATAGCTGACGGCAACGGAGGTGCCTGTACCCGAAGCTCCAGCAACGCCGTTTACGGCTGCAGTCTCGATGCTCCAGGTGAGACTGTCCTCGGGGTTGGCATCGGTGGCATGCAGGGTCAGGCTGAAGGCCGTCGGCACGCCGTCCTCGGACATGACCACATCGGTGGTTTCCCCTTCCGTGATCACCGGCGGGTCGTTGGTTTCGACCCAGTTCGCCCAGGTCTTGTCGCCGTCGGCGTCCGTCTGGATGGCGACGCCGTCCGTGCCGGGCACGATGTCATACGGCAAGATGATGCTCCAATCGCCGCTGCCCGCCGGTGTGGCAACCGTGTGCGTGGCGCCGGGGTCCGCGTTCACCCAGGCTTCGATGTCGATCTCGGGGGTGTCAGTGGTGCCGGTGACGGTATCGGTCACGCCATTGACCCCGCTGATTGCCAGGTCAGTAACGGTCATGCTCTTGGTAAATCCGCCGCCGGAGAGCTCCACCACGTCGCCTGCCTGGAGGTGGTAAATGATGCCGGAGGTCAGGTCGAACTCGACGAACGTCATCAGCGGGTCCCAGGGCGCCGGTCCGACTGTCTTCGAGTCGATGGGCAACCCGTTGATTTCCAGGTCGACTGTCGTGCCATCGGGCCAATCGACGCCGTTGACGCGGTCTTCGACAGCCATGGCTTCGATCCAGGGACCGAGGGCGTGCCAGTTGATCCAGGTCAGGTCGTTGTCGTCATCCGCCTGGATGGCAGCCCCGCCCGTGCCAGGGACGATGTCGAAGGGGATGCTGGTCTTCCAATCACCACCGCCGTCGGGGGGGTCGTTCGTATAGGATCCTTCCGGATTCTGCGTGCACCCAGACCTGCACGATGGCGGCCGGGGTGTCGGTCGTCCCGGCGACGCTATCCGTTGCAGGATCGGCATCTTTGACCGCCAGCCCGGTGACGGTGTGCTTCTTGGCCGTGGTGCCGTCGTCGAGTGAGACCACATCGCCGGGCACCAGGTCGTAAGCGCCCTGCAGGTTGAAGAGGACGTAGGTCTGGGCCGGGTTATTCGGATTTTGGCCGACGGTCGCCGTCGCCGCGTCCACGCTGTTGATGTTGAGGGTCACGGTAGCGTCCAGGATAAAATCGAACCCTTCGATATAGTCGTAATCGGGGTGGGCGGCGAGGGAAGGATAAGGAATCTGCCAGTTGACCCAGGTGGTATCCAGGTCCTCCTCTTGCTGCGCAGCTACCCCGCTGTCGCCCGGCTGCAGGTCGAAGGGGCTGAAATCAGCCTTCCAGGCGCCACTTTCGGGGGTGGCTGAAGTCTGGCTGCTGCCTGGATCCCGGTTCACCCACAGCCCAACCACCAGGTCGGAATCGGTGACGCCTTCGAGGGTGTTGCTGGTGACGTCGTAGCCGGTGACCGCCAGGGCGGTGATGGTGTGCGACTTCGTGGTGTCTCCGTCCGAGAGCTCGATAACTTCACCGGGCACCAGGTCGTATACGCCCGCCAGGTCGAACAGGACGTAGGTGCCTGAGGGGTCATTCGGATTTACCACCACGGTTTGCGGACTGGCGTAGGGGGTGCCATCGACTGTCAGGGTGACTTCAGCATCCAGCGGCCAGCCGAAGCCTTCGACCCCATTTTCATTGGGAAAGACGACAAAATAGACGTCGGCTGTGGTCGCGTCCGGGCTGGCTGCCTGGCTGCGCCCAGTCGTGCCTCCCACCAGCGCCAGCAGCAGCACCAGGATCACCAGGATGCGTACAAGCCTGGCGAACACAATGCTTTTAGACTTTGAGTTTGTCGGTTGTTTATTTTGGGTTGCCATAGTCCTCTCCTTTAAATAATTCTCCCGGTCATTTACACCCCCTCAATGGTAAATTGGTAGGATCAGTCCATTGGTACTGTTTTATTATAAGAAGAAATTTCGTGATTTACATTAAGAAACCTGGAAAACTTGTTATAAAAAACTAAAACCTTGCGGAGGGGCTGCGAGAGGAGCATTCGCAAAACCCCTACGCGAGGTAAATTTAACCTATTGTTTTTGCGCTGCCAGCGGCATGTACAGGTAGAATACCGGCGCGCTGACGGTGACCGTGATCGTCTCGGAGTCCGCTAATGTCCCATCCGAGACCACCACATCGAAGGTGTAGGTACCGGCGGTTGGGGGAGTCCAGGTGAAGGCGCCAGTCGCCGGGTCGATGTTGGCGCTGGCCGGGGCACCCACCAGCGAGTAGGTCAGGGTGTTGGCGGGCAGGTCGCTGTCTGTAGAGGTGGCGCTGAATGTCAGCAGCTCGCCCGTGACCACGCTTTTATTACCCACAGGATCCAGCACGGGGGCGCTGTTTACCTCGGTCACCGTGACCGTGATCGTTTCGCAATCTGAAAGCGCCCCATCGCTGGCGCAGATGTCGAAGGGGAAGCTGCCGGGTCCCTGGGCTTCACTTGGTGTCCAGGAGAAGGCGCCGCTGGCGGCATCGATGCTGGTGCCGTCCGGTGCGCCCACCAGCGAGTATGCCAGGGTGTCGCCGTCGATGTCGCTGGCCGAGACCCCAAAACCCAGGTTGACCAGTTCGCTGATGCCCTTGTCCCCGATGGCAGCCAGTACCGGGGCGTCGTTGACGGGCGTCACCGTGATCGTGACCGTGGCGATGTTGGAATCGTCGAGACCGTCGTTGGCTTTGAAGGTGAAGGCATCCGAACCGCTGAAGTTCGCGCGTTGGGATGTAAGGTCAGGCTGGGCGGTGTTCCACTTAATGTGCCGTTCGCCGGGCTGGCAACCAGGCTGTAGGTCAGCGGGTCGCCGTCGCCGTCCGAGGCTGTCAGGGTGAACGATATGGGAGTATCCTCCAACGTGGTCAGCGATTGGGCGTCGGCGACCGGCTTGGTATTGGCTGGCCCGACGGTGATGCTGACCGTGGCCGGGCTGCTGTTCGCCGTGCCGTCGTTGGCGGTGAAGGTGAAGCTGTCGCTGCCCTGGAAGCCGCTGTTGGGGGTGTAGGTCACAATGGGTGCGCTGCCGCTGAGTGAGCCGTTGGCCGGGCTGCCGGCGATGTTGAAGGTGAGGGGGCTGCCTTCGATGTCCGAGCCACTCAGCGTAATCGCTTTGGGCACATCCTGGCGGGTGGTCACGCTCTGGGCGTTCGCCGTGGGCGGGTCGTTGACAGGTTGGACGGTGACGTTGACGCCGATCGTGTCCGTTTGCGATCCATCACTGACGGACACGTTAAAGCTGTCCGAGCCGCTGTAGTTGGCATTCGGGGTGTAGGCGATGGCTTTGGAGCTGCCCGTGCCGGAGGCTGCGGCCGTGCCGTTCGACGCCTGGACGCTGATGCTCCAGGTCAGGGTGGCGCTGTCAACATCGGTGGCGTTCAGGGTCAGGCTGAAGGCGGTAGGTGCGCCGTCTTCAGACATCGTCCGGCTGACCGAGGTGCCTTCCGTGAATACCGGGGTGTCGTTGATGGCGCTGATGGTGACGTTGACGGTGATGGTATCCGTTAAGCTACCATCGGACACCCGCACCACAAAGCTGTCGCTGCCGCTGTAGTTGGAGGTTGGGGAGTAGCCGATCGCTTTGGACGTGCCGGTTCCCGAGGCGGTGGCTGTGCCGTTCGTCGCCTGGGTGAGGATGCTCCAGGTGAGGGTTGTACCCGGGTCGGGGTCCGTGGCGTTGAGGGTCAGGCTGAAAGCCGTCGGCGAGCCGTCCTCCGACATCGTACGGCTGACCGAGTCGCCCTCCGTGATCACCGGGGCGTCGGGCGTGTTTTGGACGGTCACGTTGACGGTGATCGTGTCTGTACCGCCCTGGTCGTCGGCGACCTGGACCACGAAGCTGTCCGAGCCGCTGAAGTTGGCATTCGGGGTGTAGCCAATGGCCTTGGATGTGCCCGTGCCAGACGCCGAAGCCGTCCCGTTGGGGGCCTGGGTTTTAATGGACCAGGTCAGCAGGTCGCCGTCCAGGTCGCTGGCGTTGAGGGTCAGGCTGAAAGCCGTCGGGTTGCTCTCCTCGGACATGGTCACGCTGGTGGAAGCGCCTTCTGTGATCACCGGCGGGTTGTTTGTAGTACCGTCAGGGCCGAAAGGGTTCCCGGCTGCCTGGACGCCGGCGGTGGTCGCCGCCAGGAATGCGATGAGCAGGAGGGCGAGGAAAGTGATTTTGCCGAGACGATTGTGTGGGTTGAATAATTTCGCTTTGATTTGGGTCATAACCATTTAAATCTACCTTTTTACCAGGATCAGGATGGATTAGCTCTCATGAACCACCCTTGCGAGCAGGTTTATTATAGTAAAAAAAGAACGAAAATGAGGTTAGAAAGGCTTTCTCTTTTGTTATTTTGTAATTTTTACTGCCACGTCCCCCGTGAACTCGGGCACGGCGATGGTCGCCTCGCCATCCGCAACGATGAACACCGCCTCCCCCAGCCACTCGCCTTCACCTGGGCTGTACCAGCGCGCCGTGTACGTCCCCTCGGGCAGGTCCCTCACCGTCAGCTCCAGTCCGGCGACCGGCTCAGGTTGGTAAACCCAGCCCTGCGGAACCTCGTCCTCCTGCCAGGAGAGCAGCAGCCGTACCTGCTGCAGGGTGTCCGTCGTGTTTTTGCGGTCGTGGATCCAGGCCATGGCGACCGTGCCGCCAGCCTCCAGATCCTGCGCCAGCAGCGCCAGCACCGGAAAGTTTGGATTGGACAGGCGGAACTTGCCAGGCAGCATTCTGCCGGGGTCTTCGCCCTCCAGAAAAATTGCTATCCTGCCGAAGACATGCCATAAATCCAGCGGGTCGACGTAGCTGTCCCACCACCAGTACATTGCCGGCGAGGCAAAACCGCTGAATGTCGCCGCCCACAGCCCGTTGTGCAGGTGCAGTCCCTGCTGGTCGGGGGAATTGGCGTCTTCGATGCCGGCATCCGCGCCAAATTCGGCAAAGAGCACGGGCTTTCCCGGCACTGCCTGGCTGCGGTCTACGAAAAGGTCAGGGAACTGCAGCGCCGGGTTGACCGATGAATACAAATGCACCTGCGAGAAGTCGATCTCGGGCAGGTTGTTGATCGCCGGGCGGGCGGACTGGGCGTAGCTGGTACTCACCAGGTGGTCGTTGGGGTCGTGCTCGAGTAAAGCCGGCGTCATCTCCTGGATCCAGGCAGCCATCTCGGGATCGTCGATCGGCGTCCAGTCAGCCTCGTTCCACCACTCCCAGGCGAATAGGGCGCTCGAGTAGCCCCAACGGGCGGCGATGTAGCGCAGGCGGCGCTTGAAGTACTCGCGCGCCTGGGGATCGCTGGCAAAACATTCCGGCGCCTCGCACATCCCGCCGTTTTCGAGGTTGTAGGGATTGCCGTCCCATTCAGGATTGACGCGCTCGCTGAAGGCGCCGTGGTTGAGCAGCACCAGCTCGATGGCAATGCCGCGGGCTTCTGCCATGGAAAATACCTGGTCAAGCTGCCAGGCGCGGTACAGGCGGTTGGTGTAATCGCCGAGTCCGGTGTCGTTCCATTCGATCCCGAATGACCAGGATGCCATCCAGACCCGGATGATGTTGCCACCGTTGGCAGCCAGCTTTTCCAGCCAGCTTTCGTAAACGCTGACCTGGTCGCCGCTGCCCCAGCCCATGTTGATGCCCAGGGGGTAAAAGACCTGGCCGTCGTCGTGAACGAAGCGGTTTTCCTGGATGCGGATGAAGCCGTGTTGGTCAGCGGCGGCTGGGGCAACCTCGAAAGCCAGCTCCGGGCTCTGCAGGTCGCCAAGGATGGCAGTTGCGGTCCATTTCCCGGCGCGGGTCGGGCTGAAGCGGGCGCGCCACTCGGGATCACCCGTGGCTGCCATGCCGCCCTGGTGGTACTCCTGGTACCAGAACGCCGGGACCAGCGCTTCCTGACCCTCGGGTCCCCGGAAGCGCACTCGCAGGTCGACCTCGCCGGGGTCAAAGGGGTTGCCATAAGCGCCGTCGGTCTCGACGACCAGCTCCAGGCGCTCGTAGAGACGGGCGGGCGGGCTGAGCTGCTGGAGCTTCAGGTAGGTGGCTGCCCTGGGCTCAACCGGCGCGGTCGTGGGTAGGCTGAAGGCCTCGGGCTGGCGTCCCAGGGCTTGTTCGCCCAGGCGCACGGCGTCCAAGAAGGCGGAGCCTCCGGTCTCAGCGCTATCATCAGAACAGGCTCCCGGCATTGCGGACAGCCCGTCAAAAGTCTCATTACAGGTGAAGACGATCAGCGCCAGGCGCTGTACTTGTTCCAGACCCTGGATTCCGGCAACTGGCTGCCAGTTGCTGGCTGCGGTCGTATAATTTTCAGCTTGCAAGTCGAAGGACAGCGTGTTGGCGCCAGCATCCAATGGGACGGGCAGGGATTCGTGCCAGGTCCAGCTCGAGCCGGTCGATAGACTGATGGCTGCCCAACCGGCGCTCCCTGGCGGGACGCTCAGGTCCAGGCTCAGGTAGCGTGAGTTTGCCAGGTTCGACAGGCGCTCCACGAAGAAGATCGCCTTGGGCTGCAGCATGGGATCAAAAATCAGCTTCAACGCCTGGCTGCCCTGGCTGGCGCCTTCACTGCTCAACGCCACGGATTGAGCGCCGGAATCGCTGTAACTGGGAGGCGTACCGGCCTGCCAGGCAGTGGCAGCGCCTTCGAAATCGTCCAGGTAGGTAACCGCGGTGTCCATCAATACGGTCGCCGTACTATCTGGTGTTAATGAGGGGGTGGTTTGGACTGCGGTTGCCTGGCAGGCAGCCAACAATGCGCCTGTGCAGAGCACGATAGCCAGGGCCAGCCAGCGCCGGGCTTGATTCATGGCGCGGCTGGCTCAGGAATGTAGCGCAGGTAGCGCGGTGCGTAGGGGCGCGGCTCGCCGTAAGCGCCGCGGTAGCGTTCAGGCAGCAGGTCCGCCAGCTCGAACATGATCTCGTCGGCGATCTCCTGGCGGACCGGGCGGGTCACTTTGATCTCCTGGGGGTCGATGCGAAACGGCGAGCCCACTTTCACGGTGAAGTCGCTGCGGGAAAGGCGTCTCAGGTTGTGGCGATACCCCTCACTGCCGTAGAACACCAGCGGCATCAGGGGCGCCTGGGAGTGCAGCGCCAGGACCACCACCCCCGGCAGCCCGCGCTGCAGGCGGCCGTGACCGCTGCGCGTGCCCTCCGGGGTAATCACCACGATCTTGCCGGCTTTCAATGCCTGCAGTCCCCGCTGGATCGCGAAAGCGTCGGGCTCGCCGCGCCGCAGCGGGATGGCTTCCCACAGGCTGAACAGCGAACCGAGCGCCGGGTTATCCCAGGTCTCCGACTTGGCAAAGCCGGTTACCTGGCGCGGCTGCAGGTGAGGGTAGAGAATGATATCGAGGAAGTTGACATGATTGCAGACCAGGATCAAGGGGCCCCTGGAGGGGACTTTGGTCAGCTCCTGCACGTCCACCCGGCAGAGCAGGCTGCCAATGCCCTTGATCGTGTAAGTAACCGCCTTGTGGGTCAGGCTCATCGCGCCGCACCTGGTTCAGCAAGTTGTTCTCCTGTAGAGCCCATCATCTCGAGCAAGCCTGGGTGCAGGCTCAGCTCCAGTTGTTGGCCGGCTTCACACAGGGTCTCGCCATCGGCGTGAGCGGGCAGCGATCCCTCCAGGGCTTTAACCGAGACTTTTGCCGCGCGCAAGAACTTGATGGCCGGGTGACCGGCCTGGCTGCCCTTCATGAAGCGTGGGATCAATCCCAGCACGGCGGGACGGCTGATCTTGCCGGCGATGCACAAGTCGAAGGCGCCGTCGTCCATTTTACCCTCGGGCGCCATCATGAAACCGCCGCCCATGCGCCGCCCGTTCATAATCGAAACCATCAGGCAGGGTTGGTTCAGGGTGCGCGGACCGGTTTCGGGGTCGATTATCTCAATCTGCAGCAGGGGGGCGTTGAAGTAGAGAAAAATTGTTTTCAAGGCAGCCACGATGTAGGAGGGGAAGCCGCTCAGGCGTTTGAGTTTGAGTGCCTCGAAACCGACTACGGTGTCGAAGCCGATGCCAACCCCGTTGCCAAAGTAGCGCCCGCGCGGGTAATCGCCGCCAACGGCATGACCGACGTCGATCGGGTGGCGATTTCCTTCGATCAGGATGCGGCAGGCGACCTCCAGGTCGTGCGGGATGCCGGCGCCGAAGGCGAAGTCGTTGCCGCGCCCGACCGGCAGGATGCCCATGGCGGGCATGGGTTTCCCATCGTTTCCGGAAAGACATGCCCTCGCCAGTCCGTTGAGTACCTCGTTGGCGGTGCCGTCGCCGCCGGCGGCTGCCACCACGTCGTAGCCTTCGCCTGCGGCGGCCTCGGCCAGCTCGATGGCCTGTCCGACGCGCTGGGTGAACTGGACTTTATATTCAATCCTGCGGTCGCTGGCATCGGCCATCGATTTCAAATGATTTTCAATAATTGGAAAAGATTTGGCCCCATTGCCGCGGCCGGAGATGGGATTGACTAATACCAGGATTTTGGGCATGCATCTTCCTTGGAAATAGGATAGCAACCGGGCTGCGGCAGCCTGGCTGTTGGGCTAATTATACATGAATGTGCATGAATCGTAGGATGGGTCAGACAATCCAGCGTGCGTAGTGCGAAGTGGCGAAGCATCCGGAGATGGGTACCTGGTGGACACCACCTTTACTACCGGATGCTTCGCCCTGCCGTTATAGAATCCTATCTCGGCGTCGGCGAGCCGACCTCGTTGAAGGACAGGATCCCCGCCGGCGTATTCAATACCAGGCTGCTGCCCTGGATTTGGGCGGTGGCGACCTGGGCGAGGGACTCGAGGTAAACCCTTTCCTGTTCCATGATGGCTTCAGGACAGGCCATCCTGCTGGTGTCGATCCCCGATGCCGTCACGCCGTAGGTGCCATCCCCGTTGTCGACGACCGTGTAGGAACCGGAGTACGAGTTGCAGCCCGCGAAACCGGCGATCTGCCCGTTCAGGAACTGCAGGGTGATCGTAGTCCCCGGGATCAGCATTTGATTGCCGATGCCGTTGAGCGTCCAGACGGTGGTGTCCAGGCGCGCCTGGATGCGCACCTGGGTCGAAGCAGTGCTGCTCAATCCATTTTGATCTGTGACGGTAACGATCACCTCATATGACCCCGACTGGTTATAGATCGTCCTGGCCTGGGCTTCCATCGCAGGGCCTGCAGCCGCGCCATCCCCAAAGCTCCAGGTGAAGCTGGCAATCGGGCTGCTGCCTGCCTGGGACCCGGAAGCATCGAAGGTCACGATCTCGCCTGGGAAGCCCTGGCCTGGACTGGCGATGGCTGCCTGGGGAGGCACAGCCTCGGGCGCTTCGGTAGGTTCGGGAGTGGCGGTGGCTTCAGGAGGCTGGATTTCCTCAGGAGTTGAGGTTGCTTCGGGCTCCTGCGTGGGTTCTGCGGGCTGAGTGGCTGTCGGCAAAGGAGGCGCCGCGGTCGGCGTGGTGGGTGCGGGAGCTTCGGAGACGATCTCGATGTGCATGGAGCTCGAATCCTGGTACTGCCGTTGGTCGGTGACCGTCATTTGCACAAAATAACGGCCGGGCGCCTGGTAGGTATGCTGGACGGTGGCGCCGTTGCCCCGGCCGCCATCGCCGAAGTCCCACCGGAAGCTGGTGATGGGCACCTGGGCGGTCGACCTCGAGGCATCGAAGGTGACTGCCTGGCCTGCAAGCGCCTGGGTCGGGGCGTTGATAACCGCTTTTGGCACGGTAATTTGATTCGGGTCGTTCACCGGGGTCACGAAGAGGTTCAGCACCCCGCTGGTGCCGACGATCTGCAGGCTGGTATTGAAGACCTGGTAGGTCTGGGCGCTGGTCAGGATGTTCAAGATAGCTTGTTCCTGGGCAGCCAGGGCGTTGTTCGTGCAGGCTGCCTTGGTTAAAGCCAGGTTGCTGGTGGTAAGTTGGTTGAGGCTGGTCTGGTAAGAGCCGGAAAGCTGGTTGCAGCCGGTGTCACCTGCCAGGGTGCCGTCTGGATTGAATGTCAGGCTGGCGTCTCCATTGTTTCCCGGTGCACTCAGCGTGGTGTTGTAAGAAACCAGGTACCAGGGATGCGCCTGGAGCAGGTGAGCCTGGTCGCTGGATTGTGTGGCGGGAATGGAACGGTAGGTGAGGGTGCCCAGGCCTGAATTCAGGATGAGCTGGTCGCCGGTGAGCCAATAGCCATAGACCCTGCCCAACACCTGGATATAGGAAGTCTCCTGCTCCATCACGCCCGTGGGCTGGCTGCACGACTGGCCGGCGTTAAGGGTTGCCTGCACGCCCAGGTCGGCTCCAAAGGTGGCCTGGTAGAGATTGCAGCCGGCGGAGCCGCTGATCGCCCCGGCTTGGGCTGCCGTGTCCACCGTGAAATCTGCCGTGATGGTGGTGCCATTGACGACTGGCTGGTCGTTGATGGTCCACAGGAACCAATGGGTGCCGTTTAGGCTCTCGATCGGTGCGAAATTTGCCAACCCGATCTGAGTGCCTTCGAAGATAAGCGCCTGCTTCCCGCTGTCATAAGGAATGACCAGGGTGCTGCCGAGGATGCTGTACGAGCTGGCATCGGCAAGAGCCAGGAAGAACAGGTTTTCCTGCTCGGTCAGCCCGGGTACGCAGGTCGTGCTGCCGCTGCTGGCGGGCAGGTTGATCTTGATTTCGGTCAGGCTGGCGGCATACGCCGCTGCATACTCGTTGCAGCCGGTCGTGCCGGTGAGTACGCCCGTTGGCGAAGAGGGATTGCGCATGAACTGGGCAGTAAATTTGCTGCCGGTTACCGGGGGCTGCGGATCGCTGGCATCACCCAGGGCGGTCAGCACCCATAAAGCGCCGGTCAGGGGTGTCCGGTCGGCGGCGAAGACTAGGGGGCCTGCCTCGCTGGAGAGCTGCAGGCTGCTGCCGTTCACCAGGGTGCCGCTGGCGGATTCCAGGGCTTTTAGATAAGCTGCTTCGATGTTCATCAGCTCTTCTTCGCACAACATGCGGGTGCTTGCCAGCGGCGAGTATCTTCAAGACGCCGTCTTGAATTTCATACCCCCCGGTGTACTGGTTACAGCCAGCAACACCGGAGACTGTGCCCTGGTCAGGCTGCTCGCCCGGCTGGAACAATGCCGTGATCGCCGCGCTGGTCGGGACCGGCGTGCCTGCGAAGGTGACGAGTGACCAAAGCGTATTCTCAACCGGCAGGTTCGCCGCAGTGTAAATCAGAACGGAACCGTCCTGGGTGCTGATCGTGAGTTTTGGCCCGGCGATCTGGTAGGCGTTCGCTATTTGCAGCGCAGCAGTGTACGCCTGCTCTGCTTCCATCCCGCTTTCACAGAACATCATCGTAGTCGCAATAGGCTGGATGGTTAAGACGCCATCTTCAGCGGTGAACCCAGCCGTATAGGAATTGCAGCCAGCGGATCCGCTGACGATTCCGTCAGAGCCGAACTGCGCCGTGATCACCACACCAGCAGGAACCGGCTGCGGTTGGTCTGGACTGCCGTAGGAAGCCAAAGTCCAGGCTGTGTTTGCCAGCGGGTTTTGAGCCGGGGTGAAGACCAGCAGCGTTTCCTGATCCTCGACCATGGCGACCAGCTCCAGGCGTCCTTGCTGGTTGAAGCGAAATTTTTCAACAACCGGCAGGACCGCCAGGTATGCGCTTTCGACATCGCTCTGCTGAGATGGGCACATCATCATGGTAGTGGCGATTTCCGGCTGGATCGTCATCGTCCCCTCGGGAGAGGCGGAATAGGCGGTCGAGTACTGGTTGCAGCCGGAAGAACCGGAGAGGCTTCCATCTGTGCCAAAGGCTGCTGTGACCTGGACTCCAGGCGGCATGACCGTTAGGCTGGCAGGATCGCCGTAGCCGACCAGGATCCAGGAGCCTTGATAGAGAAGCTCCAGGTCGATGGACGTTGGTGAGGTAGTTTCAGGATTGTTTAATGAGCGCCGGCAAGACGTAAATAGAATGCTGACCAGGAGAAAAGCAGTCAGGATCAGCCAGAGGCGTGAGTTTTTTGATTTTTGTTGATTGGATACCAGATTCATGGGGGCAGTCTCCTTCATTTCCTCATATGACGAAACCTTGGTCTCATTTGTTCCCAAAACTTGCCCAAGTTCTGGGTATTATAGCCTGTTTTTCAGCACCTTCGATCTATTTCACTCCAGGCCTCTTTTTGGTATAATAGGACTAATGCTATCCCGAATCTCTGTTTTTCTTGGGTTGTGCCTGGTTGCCTGTACACTGGCTCTGCAGTGGTCCTTCCCGGACCCTTCTGCGAAGGCGCGTGGCTTGCAGGCGCAATCCAATCATGCCACGCCCACACCCACGCCGGCAGTCCAGGTCTTGCCCCAGGATTTCGCTCCCCGCGTTGCGAGCCTCTCTGACTACTTCAGCCGGCAACCTGTGCAATCTTTATCGATCGCCTCGTTGGCCATCCGCTCCGACCTAACCCCCAGGCAGTTCCTGTCCGAGGTAGCCTCCTTCCAGGAGCTGCGCACCCGGACCCTGGCTGTCCCCGGCTGGTTGTACCGCCTGTCGCGCCACATGCGCCTGGTGGATGGGGAAGAGGTACGCTGGCAGGTGGAAGGTTGGTACGAATTTGACGCTGCCGGTAACCTCACTGCAGCTTACGAGCGCACGTTGGATGAGGCCGGAAATGTCCTGGAGCCTGTGCGCATCGTCGAATTACCCCTGTCCGCTTCTGCTGCCATCTTGCCGTTGACGGTAGAACCGCTCCTGGCTCCCGTTTCTGGTAGTGCGTCCCTTCTTGCAGTCCCTTCCGCAGCACCCGCCTTTGACTACGGATTTCGTGCTTTTTCCGAAACCTCCTTGGCTGCGGGCTGGTTGTTCAGCAACCAGATACTCTACGAAAACTGCTGGTACATGGGCGAGAACTACAACCTCTCCAACGGCGCCCTCAGAATGACGGCGCTCTTCTTTCCTGATACAGGCAAGCTGCGCACGCTGCAGGTGTATGATCTGAGCGGTTCATTTCTAAAACTCATTGCCAGCCTCGAGCTGCCCATCGAAGAGCGCCTGGCGCAGCCACCTGACTTTCTCCCGTAGGGGTGAAGCATCCGGATGGGGTGATGCTGGGGTGATGAGTTTGCTGAATTCCGGATGCTTCACCCCTACTATCCATTCGTGGCTTAATCCCTTATAATGTCCATCCGGATGGGCGAAGGCTGCCCTAAATCATTTGAGGTGTGAATGGCTAAAATCGATGAAGTCGCCCTGCGCTGCCCGCACTGCGGGTCCATGGCTGCCGGGCGTGTCCCCCGCGACGAACACCGCCTCGGCACGGCGAAATTGCAGTGTTTTGTCTGTAAACGCACGCTGGCCGTCCCGAAACCCGAGTCTTATTTCCAGGAGCTCGGTCGCACCCTGCGGCTCTACGGCCTGGCGCTGCGCAACATGGGCTGGATCATGGTCGTGCTGCTGCTGGCTTTCTGGGTGGTTGGCGGCTACCTGGCGGTCACCCGGCTGGGTTGGCCTTCCTGGCTGGCCTTCCTGGCGCCTGGCATCCCTTTCATGTATTTCTTTGCACGCGCCTTCGCCCCCCTGATGAGGGCTCAGGTGCGCGGCGAGCTGGGCGTGATGCGCATCCCTGGTGGTTACCGCGGCATGACAGAGCGCGATGCGCTGGTCGTGCGCACGCCGGGAGAGATCGAAAAGATTATCGCAGCCAAAGACTGCCCCAAGTGCAGCGGAAAGCTGGCTTCTGGCGAGCACCGTCTGGTCTTACCGCAGAAGGGCGGGGAGGGAATGCGATTCCGCCTCTTCAAGCGTGCCTCGCGCATGTTTGAGAAGGTGGAGGTCACCTGCAAGCAGTGCGGCGCCCACGGCAATCTCTATTTCGACATCTCGGCGTTGGACGTGGTCAAGAAGTACGGCTTCACCCCCGAGCTTCTCAAACATTACCCGAAGAAGAAGTAGGGGCACAGCAGTTTTTCCGCTGTGCCCCTTCCAGCCTATCATTGTCTGGAGACAACGCTTTACGTTGTCGCCAGGTATTTCATAACTCCAAATAATTGGCGTTGCCGATGGTGTTGCCTTGATCTTCAGACTCGGCCTCGGGCTGCAGCGTGTCCAGCAGGGCGCCGTCGCTGATGCCGGTGCGGGCTTCGATGGCAGCGAGCTGGGATGAGTTTGCGCGGATCGCACCCATGTAGTGCACTTTCGCCAGCTTTTCGAGGATCTGCTCGGGTTTGACGTCCGGTTTGATCTCCAGCTCGCCCGTAACCATCAGGGTCGCTTTACCAGGGATCATCTCCAACCGGGCGCTGCTCAGGCTGTGCGAGCCTTCCAGCTCGATCAGCTCGCCTTCGTAGAAGACCACTTTCGCTTCCAGCAGGTTCATTTTCTTCGCCAGCACGCCTCGCAGCGCTGCCGGGCAGAGCAGCATTGCCTGGCATTTCAGGCTTTCGATGCTGCGATCGAGCAACGCGGCTTCCACGTCTCCGGCGATGATCACCCGCTCCTGGCAGTACAGCCTGGGCGAGGGCAGCGCCTCCAGCAGGTAACTATCCAGGGTGATGGGCTTCTCGATGAGCTCAAAACCGCTGGGGATGACCTCGATGGGTTTCTTGCCCGTTTCCAGCACAGCCTGCAGAGCTTCAAAGTTTTCCTCGTGGCAGGTGACCACACCCGATACGTAGAGCTTCTTCAGCTTGCGGGCGATCAGCTCGTTGGGCAGCACTTTCGGGAGGTTGACGCCGTTGACGACCGCCAGCTCTGTGCCGTCGGGCATCTGCTGAAGTGCCCGTTCGTCGATGGTCAGGAAGCTGAACTGCACCCTGGGGTAGCGCGGGTAGGTCTGGGTATCGCCAAAGACCTGCGAGGCTTTGCTCTTGACCAGTCCCAGCATGTCTTCGGGGCAGATGAGCTGGCCGAAAATCGTCAGGCCATGGATCCACTTCTCGATGTCCGCGGCCGTGGCGTCGGTTTCGACGACCGTCTGGCCGAAGCAGAGCATGAACACGGGTTCCTGCAGGTTGTTGAACATGCCCTGGTTTATGGTCGTCTTGCCGAAGCTGTTTTGCAGCTTGACGCCTTCTGGCAGCTCAACCGTGGTGTTGATGTTGCTGATTTTCAGACCAGGCACCAGGCTGGCAGTTTTCTTGTTGTAAGCCAGCAGGTTGACATTGCCGATCGACTCGATCTTGGCGATTGATTTCCTCGGTTGCGTTGCGCAGGTAGAGGATGTTGATGTTGCCGTACTTAATTGCTTTGTCCATTGCTTTGTTCCTTTCAGGGTTTGAGTGTTCTGGAAACCAGCTTGCTTTCCCTGCGGGCGTCTCCCTGGCCAGCTCCGGCTGAGGATTTCATGGCCACGGCCGAGGCTTTTACCGCTGCCACTTGCCGGTGCGAGCGTAGCCACTGCATGGCCAGGTGCAGGCGTGAGCGCACCGTGGTTGCTGGCAGCCCCAACTCGGCCCCGATCTGCTCAGACGTCATATCCAGCGTATACCGTCGCTGCAAGACTTCGCGGTAGATCTGCGGCATGCGCTCCAACGAGTTCTCCAGCCCAAGCTCAAACGCCGGTTCTACGTCCTCAGGCCCATCGGCAACGTGGGTCAGGTCCGCCAGCTTCTGCATCAGCGCCTGCTCGCGCTGCCGGGCGCGCTGCTGGTCCAGAAAGTGGTTGTGCAGGACCTTGTACAGCCAGGCCTGGCGTTGGTGAGGGTTCAGGCTTTGCAGTTGGTTAAGGTGCGTGAGTGCCTTGACGAACGTCTCTTGCACCAGGTCGTTGGCGTGCTCGCTGTCCATCGCCAGGCGCAGTGCATATCGCTGCAGCCGGGCTTCGTGCTCCTCGAACAATTCGGCGATGGTGAAGGCGGCTCCGCTCCCGCTCCAGGTATAGGTCAAGGCTGGTCTCCAGTGGTGTTCCTATATATAACAACGCTTGAAAGGTACAAAGTGTTTAAAAGTCATTAAGATTGGTGACAATTCGGTAAAAGTCCGAATTGTCACCAATCAAAATTAACCTTACGGGCAGACCTCGAAACTGACATCATCCACGTACAGGGAACTAACGCCGTTCAGCCCGTCGTTATATGTCCCGAAATTGACCTGGATGGTCTCGCCGGCGTACTTCCTCAGGTCGTACTCCAGGCGAGTCCAATTTTTGTTCTCCAGCATCCAGAACAGGGTGTCGATCCAGTTCCCGTACTGGTCCAGGATGAGCAAATACTGCACGTCATTCGCTCTGTCGTTGGTGCGCGGGTTGATGTGAACGGTCAGGAGGGCTTTACTGACAACTTGCGGCAGCTTGACGGCCTGGCGGGCATCGGAGTAAGCGTAGCGTTCGTGCGACTGGTAATAGATGCCGGTGCGCAGCGAGCGCGCTCCCGTCCGGTAAATAAAGGTAGAGTAGCCGGCGGTGTAAGCCGTGGGTGGGATGATCCATGAGCCGTTGTTCTCAAACCCGCCGTTGGCGATCATGTTGGTGCACACCGTCGGGTCAGGATTGCTGCCCGTGCACCAGTCGATGTAAAGGTCGTCGACGTACATGGAGGTCACGCCATTCTTGCCGTCGTTAACCGTGCCGAACTGGACGCGGATCGTCTGGCCCTTATACTTGAGCATGTCGATCTCAGTGTACTTCCAGCTCCCGGAGTTGCTCTTGATCCAGAATAGCGTCTGCAGGATGTTGCCGTTGCTGTCCAGGATCAACATGTACTGGGCGTCCTCCTCGGCTGCGGCAGCATGCAGATCCTCGATGTTTGTGACCTCTGGCATCGGCGGTGGGGCTGCCTCGAGCATACCCGTGGCCACCTCGCCCGAGAGTGGGAAGTATCGCAGCTTCATCTTGGCGCTGATGGCGTTGGAGGGGATGCTGGCGGTTTGCCAGGCGTCGGAATAGCTGTAGCGGTTATCGGCGCTGTTGATAATGCCGGTACGCATCGAGCGCGAGCCGGTGAAGGCGCGGGCAGTGGAATAGCCGGCGCTGTAGGCGGTTGCGGGGATGTTCCAGGCGGTGTTGCTCTCAAAGCTGCTGTTGCTCAAGGCGTTGGCGCAGGTCGAGATGGGCGGGGCGCTGTCCTTAACAACCTGCAGCGAGGCGTCGTCAACGAACATCGCCGTCAGACCGCCGACCCCGTCATTGTAAGTTCCGACGTGGATCTGCACGGTGCGACCGGCCCATTTCGTCAGGTTGAACTGGTGCTCGGTCCACATACGGTTGTTCGAGCGCATCCAGACCAGGGTTTCCAGGATGTTGCCGTCGGCATCGAGCACCATCACGTACTGGGCATCCGAATTTTCAGTGGCTTCGGAAAACTGCGGGCGTTCGCCAACTGCCGGCGGTGTCATATCCAGGGTCGTTGATGTCTCGGTCGACTGGGGGTACAGCCAGATGTACAGGCGCACGCTCGTGGCGCCGCTGGGGATGGAGACTTTCTGGCTGGCAGAAGAGTATGAATACACGTTGGTGCCGCCTTCGATCCCAGCGCGGAGCGAGCGCGAGCCCGTGTGGCGCTGGCTGCTGGAGTAGCCGGCGGTATTTTCGGTTACTGGGATCACCCAGCCCTTATTGTTCTCGAATCCACCGTTGACCAGCAACTCGGTCACGCTGTAAGCGGTGAAGTTGATCCCACTGGTGTTCTTGGTGACGTAGATCTCCTGGACGCCGGGTGAAAAGGCGCGGTCACTGGCTGAGGGCGAAAGGGCTGCGGGGCCGGTCCAGATACCACTCACGCTGTAGTTGCCGGCGCTGTCGCTGACGCCCGTAGCTCCAATGTCGCTCATGACCGTCACGCCTTTCACCGGGTTGCCGTTTTCGTCGCTGATCTTCCCGGAGACGGTGTATTGGCGGGAGGTGGCGACGTGCGGCATGTACATCCGGTAAGACGGCGCAGGGGCGTTGACGTCTGCCGGAGCGGGCTCCGGGGTTGGCTGAGGATCGGCCTCCTGGGCATGCCCGCGCCAGGTGACGCCCAGGCTTGCCAGCAAGACCAGCCCAAGGATGAGGAACAAAAACTTGAATTGTTTCATGGGTGCACTCCTTCCTGATCGTTCATTAATATAGGCCTATGCCATTTCCAGGTCAAATATATTAAACCAGGATGAATATAACCTGAGTCTGGCCTGAAGGGTAGACGTAAAAACCGAACTGCTTTGTTCCAGGTTGCATATTTAATTCCAGGATCGGTAAAAATAAAAGAACCGGAGCGTTCGCTCCGGTTCTTTTTATTGTTTAGAAATTAATACTCGACTGCCCGCGGCAGCGCCTTAGCCTGTGCGATCCATTTTTCGACCATACCCACGGTGGGCAGGCGTCGGACGAGGTTTTTCTGAATGTTGGCTTCGGTCATCTTTTCCAGCAGGTTCTGGGCATTGCGGTGAGCCAGCTCGACCACGGTGTCCACGCCAGCTTCTTCCAGAAGGTCGGAATATTCCGAACCCACACCCTTGATGCGATACAGGTCCGCGTGGTTCACCCACTCCAGGATTAGGTCGCCGCTGATGCCCGCTTTTTCTGCCAGCTCTTTGCGGCTTTTTGGGGTTGCCCCTGCCTTCAACAGGACCTCGGTGGTCGTGATGCCGGCAGCCTGGAGTTTGGCTGCATAAGCCGGGCCGATGCCTTCAATATCAACAATTTTTGCCATGAGTCATTCCTCCTGAACCAGACGATATGGGTTAATTTGATATGCGTATTATAATACGTAATATTTAAATTCACCCTAAAATTGTGGTTTTTACAAAGGGAAGGTTATGAGCCGGATGCATTTCTTAATTCCTCCCAGTTTGGACTATCTACCTGCTGACTATTTTAATAGCCGTGCTCATTGTCGAGTTGGGCTACCAATTAGGTAGAAAATGGAAAAAAATCCATCCTGATGAGACCGATGCGCATATCGGCGCCATGCTGGGCGCTGCCCTCGGTTTGTGGGCGTTTCTCCTGGCGACGTTGGTGGGGATTGCCAACAATCGCTTTGATGCGCGCAGAAACCTGGTCCTGGAGGAGGCGAATGCGATCGGCACCACCTTCCTGCGTGCGGGCTACCTGCCGGAGTCCTATTCCGAACCTAGTCGCCAACTGCTGCGTGAATATGCCAGCGAGCGTCTGAAGATGGTGGAGGTAGACACGTATTCTGCTGCCCGCGAAAGGTCTGAGGCCATCCATGTCGAGTTATGGAATGTAGCTGAGGAGCTCGCAGTTACCCAGGCGCCTAATCCCGTCATATCGTTGTACATCGATTCACTTAACCACACGATCGACCTCCACGAATCGCGCATCACTGCCCTGGTCACAGCCCGACTGCCTTACACGATTTACATTTTCATGTACGTGGTGGCTTATCTGGGCTTATTCATGCTCGGTTTCCAGAGCGGCATCAACGGGAAACACGACTGGATCGTGACAATGGCTTTGATCTTGATCTTCTCCAGCGTTACGCTTTTGATCATCGACCTCGACCGGCCTTGGGGCGGTTTCTTGCGCGTCAGCCAGCAGCCTATGATCGACGTCATCAACAGCCTGGGGAATTTCAAATAAACTCCATTTCGGGAGAAAGGGTCAAGATACCACATTAAATCATACAGGCGGGAAATCGCTTCTCCGCCTGTATGGGTACAAGGTAGGGTTGTTCAGGACGCCCTCGAGATGCGTGGCTCCGAGGGTTCAGGTTTGCCTGGCCCGCAAGCCGAGAGAGCTTTCAGCTAAGGCAGCTTCTCGCGGTTGATGAATGAGGCCAGGCTCAGGACGATAAATAGTAATACCAGTGCAATGGTGACCAGGGTTATATACATGGGCGGCGCTCCCTTCTGACTGTTCCCGGTTCCAATTTCACTTTGTCGGACCGCTCTTTGGTCAGACCTTCTCCTACATTATTTATAACGCATAAGTACCTAAAAAGTTTCTTTATACCTTCATTTCAAAGAATATCTAAGAAAAAATCTTGATATACTAACATCAATGTCTGTCGTCCTTGAGACCGTTGAAAATAATCATATAACCGCACCGAGCTGGCGTAAGGGTGCCTTTTTCCTGGCACTCACCTTTGGGTTGACCTGGACGCTGGATCTGCTGCTCTGGCGCAGTGACGCTGCTCAGGATCCCGCCATAACCTTGCTCGCTCTGCAGTTGCAAATGCTGCTCCCGGCGTTCTGTGCCATCCTGCTCCAACTCATCATCTGGCGCGATCACCCGGCGGCTTCTGGCAGCGACCTGCTAAAGCCCCGTCTCTTTCTGCTGGCATTCCTGGCGCTGACCCTCACCTACGCTGTCCTGGTGGGCTGGGTCCTGCTGGCGCCGGAGCAGGCGACTGCTGCCAGCGGGATTGCTGGCGGTTTGAATTTGCTGATGTTGGTCGTGCTTGCCGTCTTGCGCATTGCCAGCAGCCCCGAAGAGTTTACCCGGGCTGGTTTATCTGGCGGACGCTTCATCCAGTGGCTGGCCTGGAGCGCTGGCCTGGTTGCATTTTATGCCCTGACGGTCGCTCTCAACCGCATCTTCAACCTGGGCGAAAACGCGGACCTGGCTTCGCTACTGCAGAGCCTCAATATCCCAGGAGAGGTCTCAACCAGCGCATTCCTGGTGCTGGTCTTCGCTCAGACGGTGATCGCCGGTCCATTGCTTGGTCTGCTTCTGGCTTTTGGTGAGGAATACGGCTGGCGTGGTTTTCTCCAGGGGCAGCTCTTCCGCATCGGACGCCGGCGCGGCGTGCTCATCCTGGGTTTAATCTGGGGTCTCTGGCATTTCCCGGCGGTGTGGATGGGTCATACCTACCCAGGACAGGCTGTCCTGGGCTCGTTGATGATCACCATTTTTACAGTTTTCTTTGGCATCTTCCTGAGTTATGCCATGCTCAAGACGGGTTCCATCTGGCTGGTAGCGTTCCTGCACGCTGTCAACAACCAGGTACTGACCTTTTTCAACACGTTTATTTACCAGGCTGCCGACCCATTAAAGTCGTTCAACACCGGCTTTTTATTAATTTTACTCGCCCTACCGATCGCAATCTTGATCTTCCGAGATCCTGTATGGAAGGAAACTGGCAACGCGAAGGAAACTCAACTGCCACTGCATGCCCCTTCGCAAGGTTCATGAAACAATTCTAGGAGGACTGTATGGACGATAAACCCACCATTCGCGCCGGTCGACGACGCCCGACAACAACTACGAAACCCTCGGCTCGCGAGCGCGCAGAAGCGCCGCAACGTGAGACCGGCGGATCTTCAGGAAGTGCACCTTCCGGTGGCTCCGGTTCAGTGAGACCGCCCTCAACGGGAGGTTTCCAGTTACCCCTGCCCGGCGGAGGCCGCGGGCGCTCATCCTGTCTGATGATTGCGCTATTCGTGGTTGTACTGATCTGTATTTTTATTGGGACGAAACTCATGGGAGGCGGTGGTCTGGGCTCGTTGCTCTCCGGTGGGCAGATCGAGCAGCCGGCTGGTGAGGACCAGACCTACAACGAGCCGGGAATTGTCGAGCCTGAGGAGCCAACCCCTACCAGGTCGCCCACGCGCACCCCACGCCCGACCTCCGAGCCAGGCGCCGCGGGGGAAGCAGCTTCGGCTGGTAAAACCTGGACAGTGATGCTTTACCAGGACGCCGATGACCAGGTGCTTGAGCAGGATATCTACGTCGACCTGAACGAGGCGGAGCGCACCGGCTCCAGCGACCAGGTTAAAGTGGTTGCCCAGGTGGACCGCTTCCGCGGCGCCTTCCAGGGCGATGGCGACTGGACCTCCACCCGGCGCTTCCTGATTACCCAGGATGACGACCTGCAGCGAGTCAATTCAGAGGAGGTCGCTGATTTGGGTGAAGCCAACATGGCTGATGCCGACACCCTCATCGACTTCGTGACCTGGGCCGTCGAAACCTATCCCGCCGACCGTTATGCCCTGATCCTCTCCGACCACGGCATGGGCTGGCCTGGCGGTTGGAGCGACCCGGCGCCTGGCGGCAGGGGTGACGCCTCCATCCCCCTGGCGACCAAGCTGGGCAACCTGCTGTACTTGAATGAGCTTGATGAAGCCCTGGGCGAGATTCGCTCCAGGACCGGCATCGATAAGTTCGAGCTGATCGGCATGGACGCCTGCCTGATGGGCCAGCTCGAAGTTTTCGCAGCCCTCGAGCCGCATGCGCGTTATGCCGTGGCTTCAGAGGAGGTTGAGCCCGCCCTGGGTTGGGCATACACCGGTTTCCTGGATGCCCTGGTAAACAACCCCGAAATGGATGGGTCTGAACTCGGTACCTACATTGTCGACAGCTACATCGTCGAAGACCAGCGCATCGTGGATGACCAGGCGCGCGCTGAGATGATGCGCGGGGGCTCGATGGGCGGCCTGTTTGGCATGTTTGGCTCGGTCTCGAAAGAGCAGCTCGCCCAGCAAATGGGCCAGGGCGCTACCCTGACCGCGGTTGACCTGTCGAAGCTGCCCGACCTGATGGACCAGGTGAACAACTTTGCCTACCAGCTCCAGGGCGACCAGCAGCCAGTCGTCGCCCGGGCGCGCTCGTATGCCCAGGCTTTCACCAGCATCTTCGGCAGCAACGTACCGGCCTCATATATCGACCTGGGACATTTCCTGGCGCTTTTGAAGAGAGAGAGCGGCAACCAGGCTGTCCTGTCGGCGGCTGACGATGTCCTGGCAGCCATGAACGAAGCGGTCATCGCTGAGAAGCACGGCTCCAAGAAACCCGGTGCAACGGGGATATCGATTTTTTACCCCAACTCGCAGAATCTACCAGAATCCGTACGCCGGCGCCCAGTCGTACACCGCCATTGCTGAACGTTTCACCGGCAATTCGGCCTGGGATGAGTTCCTCCTGTTTCACTACACAGGCGAGTCCTTCGAGCTCGCGCAGCAAGGGCGTTCCGTTCCTGACCTCAGACCAGGCGCTGCGCGCTCCTGGCAGCGGTGACCTCCAGGTCGGGCAGCTCGAGCTTTCCCGCAGCTCCGTCTCCATCGGGCAGACGACCCTGATGAGCGCCGACGTCACTGGCGACAACATCGGCTACATCTACCTGTTTGTGGGCTACCTGGACACGCGCGCCAATTCGATTTACATCCTGGATATGGACTACCTGGAGACCGATCCCACCCGCGAGGTGAATGGGGTTTACTATCCTACGTGGACCGAATCCAATGAGTTTCGCCTGGAGTTCGAATGGGAGCCGATCGTTTTCAACATCAGCGATGGGCAGAGCTCATACACCACGCTCTTCCAACCGCGCTCTTACGGCGTCACGGACGAGCAGGCTGTCTACTCCGTGGACGGCGTATACACTTTCGAAGATGGCAGCGCGCCTCAGAACGCCCGCCTGCTCTTCAGCGACGGTGTGCTGCAGCAGGTGTACAGCTTCACCGGAGATGATGTCGGCGCCCCGCACGAGATCATCCCGGTCGCCGGGGATCGCTTCACCATCACCGAGACCTGGCTCGACCAGGCTACCGGCAAGCAGGCCACCCAGGAAGGCGGCACCCTTATTTTCAACGACCAGGTCTTCACCTCGGAAGTCTTGAACGCAGCCGCTGGCGATTACATCATCGGTTTCATCGTCACCGACCTGGACGGCAACTCTGTGCGCACCTTCAGCAAGGTGACGGTACGCTAAATGTTTGAGATCGAGCTGCAGGAGGCCAGCCGTGCGGACCGTTCAGTCCTGCGCAACCTGCTGGAGTTGTATATCTACGATTTCAGCGAATACACCGGCGACGACCTGGACGAGCACGGCTACTTCGGCTACGACTACCTCGATCGTTACTGGACAGAGGCCGGCCGCTTCCCCTTCCTGGTAAAGGTCCTGGGCAAGCTGGCTGGCCTGGTCCTGGTGCGGGACGTGGACGAGGATGGCATTCTCGTCCACCACATGGCAGAGTTCTTCATTCTACGCAAGTACCGCAGGCGGTCTGCCGGCCGGCAGGCCGCCTGCCAGGCTTTCGACCGTTTCCCCGGTCTCTGGCATGTCTCCGAGCTCGCTGAGAACCTGCCCGCCATTGCCTTCTGGCGGAAGATCATCCATCAATATACTGGCGGCAACTTGACTGAAATCCCCAACCACGACAAGGACGGGCCAATGCAGGTGTTTACCAGCCCGGGAGTAGGAGATCAGGAAAGTCTCGACCTTAAATTAATTTGACTCTCCTCCTGGATTGTGCTACTCTAAAGATACCCGATTAAATAGTGGGCGGAAACATTGTTGAAATAACCATCATCACCCTCCGACCATCTTGTGAGAATTCACAATTTCATAATATGTAATTAAGCACAGGCGGCGGACGCTCCTGGTCTCGCTGCTCGCGCCTTTTTAGGCTTTTCTTCACTAGGAGAGTGGGCGATTGATTCCTGCGAAGTATGCATTACCAAGCGCGCTGGTTACTTTGGCGTGCCCTATCCTTCAGGATCATGTCGCTTGTTACCGTTCGATTTTTCTTTCATCTCCTCCGGGTTATTTCATTGCTGAAGGCCTTGTCGGAGCGCTCTCCAGGCAGTTTGGGGAAATATTTTGGTTACGTCTGGGCAAGGTGGAGTGTGACCCGGGGACCCTGCTCCTTTCAATCATTGAATGTGTCCATATTCGTCGACCAGACTTTGGTCTAACAACCCAGAAAGCCTTGATCGCCAGGCCAGGCCCGGTTTTTGGGTGGCCGGCTCTATTCCATTCCCTGGCTGAAGAATTCAACACTTACTTAGCCGGCGATACTGTCCTGGTCCTTGAAAATGCGGATGTTCTAAAGCTAAACCAGCCCGTTTTGCATTTGTTGGGCCAACATTTCTTGAATCACCTCCAGGAAAGGATCAAAATCGTCCTGGTCTCGCCGGAACAGCTACCGCAAACCGGGCTGCCTGAAAATACGCACCTTGTTGGATTTAAAGAGCTCCGGGTAGGTCTTGAGAAGTGGCGATTTCTAAGCCCTGGTCCAGTCGTCGATATCCCTACGGACACCGGGCAGCGACTTGTAAAGCTGTTTGATGGCCAAGAGGGCGCCCTGAGAGGCATCCTGGCTGCCTGTGAGGTGCTGGGTGTAGCTCAATTGTCTCAAATTCTGGAGCGTACCCGGCAGCCAGACCGGTTCCTGGCAGAATTAGCGAAGGCGTTACTCGCTACGGCTGAGCCGGAGATGATCGCTGCATTAGCTCTCACCCTGAAAAGCGGATATGGACACCCCTTGCTTTTCACTGGTATCTTCGGGAGCGAAAGGAAGCTTGAAGGCCCCTGGCTGCAGGTGTTAGAGGGTAACTGGCTGCGATTGCTCCACTTATGGGTGTCCCCGCTGCAACGCGCCCTCGGACGCCGGCTTGCCATTGACCGCCAGCATGTCCGGCAGGCTGCTTCCTTCTTTGTTGAACACCAGGCGCGGCTGGAAGCGATCCAGATGCTGGTCGAACTGGACGATTTCCGGGATGCAGCAATGCTGTTATCGGGTGAATGCGAGTCCATGCTGGATCGCGGCCAGTGGTCGCTTTTACTAGGATGGATTGAACGCATCCCACCGGCTATTCAACACGATTACGCCAACCTGGTTTTCGGGCGCGCCGAAATCCTGGCTGCATCCGGCCAGCTTGCTGAAGCCCGTCGATATTTCAGCCTGAGCGCTGAGCTTTATACCCGTAAGCATGACCCTCCGGCTGCTTGTCGCAGCCTGGTAGAGCAGAGCATCCTGGCCGGTTGGGATGCCGAGATTGATCAATCTGTAGCCTCAGTATTATCCGCTCAAAAAATTGGAACCGAGGCTCATTCGAAGGTGGACCTGGGATGGGCAGCCTGGCAGATGGGCTGCCTGGATGCACAAACCGGGAGCTATCCGGCAGCCCTGGTGCATTTCACGCAGGCGTCCGAAACCATTCAGGATGCCTCCCTGGTGGATTTTTTCGTACAGGTGAAATCAATGCTCAGCCAATTGGCTGAGCTCCAAAGACAATCCGAGGAACATCGCCTGGCTTATCTCCAGCTCAAGCAGGCCGAAACTGAGCTGGATGCTTCCTTGAAAACATTAGCCACAGCGCCAATACTGGAACTAGCTTCCCTGCTAGAGACTCATGGGTGGTCAAACCTCCCCCTGAATCTAAAGCTGCCTGCTCCCGAATTGCCTGCCCGGTTAGATGAGCCTGCTGGTTTCCTGCAAAAGCTCAGGCTCTTGCGTGACCGCCCGGTGCAGGCAAGGCCAGAAAGACTGCATGAGACATCGCAGAAGAACATAGATTTTGCCAATCTTCCGGGTCGTCGGGAGGCGATCGATGCCCCTGAGCGGGGGGGTAATGTGCCAGCTCGGGTGCCTGTTCTGGTGAATCCAGTGAACGGCTTGCAGGCTGGTGTAGAGTTGCGGGAACCAACCCACCAACCTGAGCCGGGGCGATTGGCCGGGACTGAAGCGGTCGCCGCGACGGAGCAGATGGGCAAGCCAGGAGGTAATCCTACCTGTTCCGCCTACCTACTGGGCGATTTCCGCGTCCTAATCGACGGAAAACAATTGGATAGCTGGCCTGGCAGTCGCAGCATGGCAGTGCTTAAGTACCTACTGAGCAATCCCCGGCATGAAATCCCGCGGGATGTTCTGATGGATAAGTTCTGGCCGGAGGCGGATCCGAAGTCCGCACGCAACAACTTGAATGTTGCCCTTTACAAACTGCGTCAGGCATTCAGCGCCGTGTCACGGGTCCAGGTGATTGTCTTCGACCAGGAAAATTACAGCCTGAATCCCGATTTATTTATTTGGACAGATATCGAAGAATTCGAGAACCACAACGCGGTAGGCCGCCGGTTAGAGAAAGAAGGCGAATTCGACCAGGCGATCAAGGAATACGTGGCTGCTTGCGACCTGTATAAGGGTGATTTTCTAGCAAAAGACCCTTATGCAGACTGGGCAATCAACACCCGCGAGCGCTTACGGATTTTATTCCTGGAAGCCTTGAACCGCCTGAGCCGTATTTACTTTAGGCAAGGCGACTACGAATCTTGTATTTTATTTTGTCAGCGTATCCTGGAATACGATAATTGCCGCGAGGACATCCACTGTCTCCTCATGCGTTGTTACGGGCGCCAGGGGCAATTTAACCTTGCTATTAGGCAGTACCAGGTTTGTTTAGAAACCTTACGATATGAGTTGGAAATCGAGCCCGAGGTTGCAACGATGCAGCTTGCCGAACGCCTCAAACAGCATTCGCAGGAGTAGCTTTGCAGGTACTCCACGATAATTAAAAAATTAAGTGTAAAAACATCGGTGATTAATTCCCGGGGTGTAATCTATGTTTGCGCGCAAGGCAATTGTTCGACCGGTTTGAACCTTTTCCAATCAAATACTTTTCATACGAAAAAAAGGAGAGATACAATGGCTGAGAATTTTGATTTTATTACCACGCATACCGAAGAATATGATGGTGATGCTTTTGCAAAGTTTAAGGACGCAGATAATGATGTGAACCGGGTTTTGGACTCCGCGATGGCGAACAGTCTGTTCATTCGCTGGCACACCGAGGGAACGATGGTCAATCTGGTTGCTGGAGAATGGCAGGTTGAGGCCTATCTGATCCCGATTTTTCCAGCAGGTGTGGCTATCCCACTCGTCATTCCAGGAAATCCCTTCCCGCTTTTGCCCCACCCAGCGGCATGGAATGTCACTGTTCCCATCGCCCCAGGAACGGTGCCGAACGGATTGTACAAAGCTTTGGTGACATTTACTCATATTAATATGGGTGTGCCTACCAGAATGGGTGGTTTCGTCGAAATCCCGATGGTCCGCTTTATGTAAGTTCCATGAGCGAGGACGAAAACCTGGCGAATCGATCTAGCCCCGCCAGAGGTCGACAACTCTGACGGGGTTAGACTGGAAGTCAAAGAGATCACACAAGCAAAATTTAGGTTCCATCATACTTATCGAACCAGGAGGTTATCATGTCTGGGCGTAAAATAGTCGATAATCAACGATCTCCACAGGACGGCGAGTTTCATTACATTGACGGAATTGCTGAAACAACGGAACGTGCCTTGCATGATGCGAATATCCTGACATTCGTACAACTGGCCTCAATATCTCTGGATGAGATTGCGAAAGCCCTACCTGGGCAAAAAGGGGTTAAAGAGAGGGCTGCCCATTTCCAGTGGCAAGAAAAGGCTGCTAATTTTGCTCAAATGTTTGCGGAAAATAACTTGAATGGATGGCCTTACGTAACCTTCACGATCAGGTTTGTTATTGACAAATATCGTGTAGTAAGACGAACAGAACTCAGTTGGTCAGGAAACGAAAATAAAAGGCAATTTTCTGAATGGGTACCAAATGGCTGGATTGAATGGATCAGTGCGCAGGCAAAATTTAACCAGGATTCGCCTTCTGGTGACCACCAGCCACCCCCAACCGGTATCTCGCACTCAGCCAGATGGATTTCTTAAGATTAAAAAAATCCAGATCATTAATCCTGAATCGAAAAAGCCACAGAATAGTTTACGGGAGCACTCACCATTCATCATCGGTGTAGACTTGGATTTAAGTGGATTAAAACTCCATGTCGATTCCCTGGTTGAATATTGGGGTACAGTTCAATTGTCTAAACTATCCGGTTGGAAGCCGTCGGATTGTGGATTCTTTAAAGGTTCACTCAGTACTAACTCATCCATTATTTACACCGACATCCTATCAGGTCTTTTACCAGGACAGTACCATTTACAAATAGTAATGAACATGAGTCCACTAGGATCAAACAGGACCGATCATAAAGGATTACACGCGATCTCAGATGGAATACTGGTTCGGGTTTTCGCCTCCGACGAGTGATAAACCGGGTCTCTTCCCTAAGAAATCGATTTCATATGATTTACATCAGTCGATGCATCTGTTCCAAGCGCTGCACTTTGTAGTTTTCGCTCCCCCATTTTTCCCGCTTGCTACGATCAATTCGGGCATTCATACCCATTGGTGGACGGCAGCACTCCCGAACGCGGTAAAATTGGGGCATGACTCCCCAATACTTCCGCGCCCCCTGGGGCAACGTCCTCAAAATCTCCACCGTCGTCTTCACGGCCTTAATCGTCATTGTTTTGATCGTCTCCGGCAAGGTTGGACTCATCCTGGGTGCCCTCATCCTGGCACTCGGCATCCTCATGATCGTGCGCGGTTACAGCGTCCAGGCCGGCCAGGTGATCGTCCACGGCCTGGTCTGGAACAAAACCTACCCACTCATTGACCTCTGCGACATTGAATCCCAGCCTTTTGCCACCGTTGGCTCGGTCCGTACCTTCGGCATCGGTGGTTTTTTCAGCTTTTGGGGCTACTACCACAACCCGACCCTCGGCAGCTACCTCTCTTTCGTGACGGATGCAGCCAACACGGTGGTGCTCAAGTTTGAGAATTCGCGCGTCGTCGTCTCGCCAGACGATCCCCTCGCCTTCGTTGAGGCTGTGCGCCGCGAGTACCGGCGCATCCGGGTGTAGCCATGGAGCTGACCTTAACCACACCCGCCCTGTTTTTCCCGGCTATCTCGCTGTTGCTGCTGGCCTATACCAACCGCTTCCTGGTGCTGGCAAACCTCATCCGCGAGCTGCATGCCCGCTACAAAAAAGAACCCGACGAGATCATTTACCGCCAGATCGGTAACCTGCGCCATCGCGTCATCCTGATCAAGTACATGCAGGCGGCCGGTGTCGCCAGCCTGTTGGTCTGCGTGGTCTGCATGTTTGTGCTCTTCCAGGGCTGGCTGGCTGCCGGTGAGTGGCTTTTTGGCTTGAGCATGGTTTTAATGGTGATCTCCCTGGCGTTGTCGCTCTGGGAAATCTGGATTTCCGTCGATGCCTTGAACTTGCGCCTGAGCGACCTGGAAAGCACTCGCCCGCCGGAGTAGGCGCGGCAGGCTAATCCTTGACGTCTAGCCCAGTGGATGATTATCCCTGCAGCGAACGTGTTATCAATTCCTCCAGGACAGCCATATCCACATCCGTAAGCCGGTTGATGTATAGGCAGACTTTACCGCGTTTGTACTTTCCCAGGCGATTTAAAAGTTCTTGTGCTCCGTCAAATTCCATGGATATGTATAAGGTCAGGGCTTGCTTGCGCGGGGAAAACCCAATGATGGGCATATCTCCCTCGCGGCCGCTGGCATACTGGTAATGCTCTATGCCGAAGCCAACGATGGCATCCCCCCACATCTTCGGCTCTTCCCTGGTTATCTTTTTCATCATTTCTATCATCACGTAGCTATCTCGCCGGCGTTTCTCGTCGGCGACGCGATCCAAAAATGCTGTCACACTGGCATCGTTTTGCTTGGTCTTGATGTCTGCCATTTTCCTGCCTCCTGTGATTTGCTTTTTGGGAAGTCCCGGTCGAGGGTGATGCTGGCAGTGATTCTACCAAAACATGCGCACCGGCGGCGATTCCAGTTATACTACCCGTTGAACTGACTCCAAATTTCCTGGAATAAAAACCATCACACCTCCGGAGAGTCCCCATGCCTCAACCTCGCTTGAACCTGACCGGAATCGTCGGTGACCGCCTGCAGGCTGTCAGTCAAAACTGGCTGCTGCAGGTGCCGCATGCCAACCCTGCCATCCTTGAAATTTTCAACGACCGCGATATCCAACCCTACCGTGACCTGCTTCCCTGGTCGGGTGAGTTTGCCGGCAAGTACCTCACTTCTGCCGTCCAGGTCTACCGCCTGACCCGCGAACCCCGCCTGCGCAGTGAGCTGGCAGCTTTTGTCTCAGGGCTCATCCGCAGGCAGGACGCTGACGGCTACCTGGGACCCTGGCCTGCGGATTCCCGGCTGACCAACTTCAGCGCTGTCCATGGTCCGCCGGGCGAGGGATTGCTGACCTGGGATACCTGGGGGCACTACCACATCAGCCTGGGGCTGCTGCTCTGGCACGAGGCGACGGGCGACGCGCATGCGCTGAAAGCCGCATCGCCGCATCGCCGACCTGATCTGCACCCGCTACCTGGATGCTCCGCCGGGCAAACGCCTGGTGGACAGCGGCTACAGCGAGATGAACCTGGCGCCTGCTCACTCGCTGGCCATCCTCTACCGCAAGACCCGCAAGCCTGAATACCTGCGCATGGCGCTGCAAATCGTGGACGAGTTCGCCGCCCAGAAGGACGGCGCCGCCGCTGGCCGGCGACTACCTGCGGCAGCCCCTGGAAGGCAAGGAGTTCTACGAGACGCCGAAGCCGCGCTGGGAGAGCCTGCACCCCATTATGGGCCTGGCGGAGCTCTACCGCCTGACCCGCAAGCCCGAGTTCCGCACGGCCTTCGAGCGCATCTGGTGGAGCATCCGCGACCACGACCGCCACAACAACGGCGGCTTTTCGTCGGGCGAGCAGGCCACCGGCAACCCCTTCGACCCGCGCCCGATCGAGACCTGCTGCACCATCGCCTGGCTGGCCATGAGCGTCGAGATGCTTAAGCTCCAGGTGGCGGCTTATGCTGCTGCGCCTTCACCCGTACTCCCAGGGGCGGCACCGCCAGAGGCGGCACTCTCCCGGGCAGCCGCCTGCGCTGCAGACGAACTGGAGCTTTCGACCCTCAATTCTGTCCTCGGCATGCACCACGCCTCCGGACGCTGGGCGACCTACAACACCCCATCCGACGGGACGCGCTTCGCCAGCGCCCACCAGATCGTTTTCCAGGCGCGCCCGGGCAGCCCGGAGCTCAATTGCTGCTCGGTCAACAGCCCGCGCGGCCTGGGCTTGATCGGCGACTGGGCCGTCCTGCAGAATGCCGCCGGCGTCTTCTTGAATTATTACGGACCTGGACGCATGCTCCTGCCGAAGCGGCGCGGGATCAGCCTGGAGCTGCTTCAGGAGAACGCGTTATCCCCTCGAGCCGCGCCTGCGCCTGCTGGTCAACCCTTCCTCCCCGCTCGAGTTCAAGCTGCACCTGCGCATCCCCGGCTGGTCGGCGCACACCCGCATCAGCTTGAACGGCGAAGCGCTGCCCGAACCTGCGCCTGGAAATTACGCCGTCCTCAGCCGGCTCTGGCAGCCCGGAGACAGCCTGGAAATCGAGTTCGATTTCAGCCCGCGCCTCTGGCAGGGCGAGCGCGAGTGCGCCGGGATGACATCGATCTATCGCGGCCCGCTGCTGCTGGCGCTCGACCAGCGCTACAACCGCCACATCTACCGCGCTGGCGGTGCACACCCGCTCCCGATGGACGCCGGCGAGGTTTTCCCGCCCTGGGCTGCTGATATCTGGAAGCTGCACACCTTCACCTTGCCCGTCCCGCCGGTCAAATTTGACCACTTGCATTTCAGCCCTGCCACCTGGGAAGACTGGCTGCCGCCCGACCTGCTCGTTTCCGTTCCCCTGCGCGATGGCCGGCGTGCTTTCCTCTGCGATTACGCCAGCGCCGGGCAGACGGGGAGCCTCTACCGTTCGTGGTTGTAAAGGAAAATCCTATGATCCGACGTACCCCTTCCGGCCTCATCGCCGAAACCGCCACCACCCGCCTCGAAATCGATGGCATCCGCATCGTCTCCATCCAGGACCCGCTCAGCGGCGAGGAGTTCCTGGATCGCAGTCTGGCGAACGACGTTCCTGGGCTCGAGCTGCACCATCAGAATGGCAAGGTCTCGCCACTCGGAGTCCATCCGCTTGCCAGCCAGGTGGGTTATTCCCTGCTCAGCGAGAACATCGCCGAGATCACCCTCAACGATTGGGAGTGCGACGTCTCCATCCGACTGAGCCTGGATGAAGCCACGGGAGACATCGTCCTTGAGCCTTCCGCCTGGAGCATGCAGGGTGGGGTGGCGGCGCTTGCCTTGAACCTGCCCGGCATACGCCAGGGGCTGGAGGTGGTTGGCCCCTTCCAGCAGGGCACGCGCCTGCCGATCGCCCACCCGCAAATCCAGGGCAAGCGCTCCCAGTGGCCGCACGATTGGGAAGCCGCCTTCCTGGTCTTCGCCGGGGCGGAGTCAGGCTTCAGCGTCCAGGCTTGGGACGAGCACTTTATCTTCAAGAGCGTCCACATCGGGCACGAAAAATCCCCGCACGCTGTGAGTTTCCTGACGCAGGCGTATGGACCGCTGGAGGCCAACCGCTGCACCGGTAACCTGGCCTGGCGCATTTCAACCTACCGGGGCGGCTGGCAGGAGCCCGTCCTGCGCTACCGTGACTGGTACTGGCAGGCTTATCGCCTGGAGAAAGCGGCTGCCATGCGCCCGGGTTGGCTGGACGATATCCGCCTGGCGGTCTCCTGGTGCCCGTCGAACCACGACCTGCTGGAAGCCCTCGCCCGGCGCATCGATCCGCGCAAGGTATTCCTGCACGTCCCGAACTGGCGCGCCTACAAATACGACCAGGATTACCCGACCTTCTCCCCGGGACCCGAAGGCAGGCGCTTCCTGGAGAAGGCTGTGAGCATGGGCTTCCACGCTGCTCCGCACGCCAATTCCTGCCAGATGAATCCCGACCATCCCTTTTTCTTCCAGGCGCGCGATTTCTGCACCCGCAGCCCTGGCGACCTGCGCTGGGGCGGCTGGAGCTGGCTGCCGGTCGAGGGCTGGGGCAGCTTTGGCCCGCCGCAGAGCTACTCGCAGATGCCGGCCAACAAAGACTGGAACATCCTCGTCAACGTCCACCTCGCCTGGTCGCCGTGGCGCCGCCAGCTCACCCGCCAGGCCGCCGAGTTGATCCGTGACCTGGGCCTGGACAGCCTCTTCGTTGACGTCTCCCAACTGACGCACAACTCCGATAACGCCGTCCTCGAGAACCTGACCTACGCCGAAGGCTCGATCAAGCTCATCCGCGAGCTGGCGGAGCTGGCGCCAGGCTTCTGCGTTTCTGGCGAAGGCCGCAACGAGATTTCCACCCAGTACCTATCGGTCACGCAGTACCACCTGTACAATTTTGCCCACGTCCACGCCATCGATGGTGAAGACGTGAGCTGGGTGCTCGAATCAACCACGCCCGTCAACGAGCTGCTTTTCAAAGGCCTGGCGCGCGGCATCGGTTACCATTACGGCAAGGGTCAGAACCGCCGCCTGATGATCGACGCCACCCTCAAGCAGGGCGCCATCCCCACCTTGATTTTTGAGAGCAATGACCCCTTGAGTGAGCTTGACCAGCCCGAGTGCCGGTACCTGTTGGATATAGCATCCTCGTAGGGGCGAAGCATCCGGATCGACTGTGCCCTGCCTCGGCGATAGGCCAGCGAATGCAGCACCGGAAATGCTTCGCCCCTACATTGTGCTGATCGAATTATCCGTTTTCATGGTATCCTTATACCGATTTTATAACCATCTTTCCCAGGAGAACCTCATGTCCGACCAAGAAGTCAAACCGTCCGAAGCTGAGACCATCATCGAACCGGTCCAGCCTGCCGAGGATGATACCTACCATAATCCCGATACCCTCATCCGCATTTCGATCTGGGCAAACTGGATCGCCTGGCTGTTCCTTGTCTCCGCCATCCTCAACTTTGGCCTGCGCATTTATCAAAATTACTACCCGTACTTTGCCCAGGGCCAGGCAGACGTCCAGACGGTGCTGAACATCGTCGTCAACGAATCCTACTCATTGATCTTCATGGGATTTGTATTCCTGGTGCTGCAGGGCGTCTCCCACGGCATCAACATCCTGCTCGACATTTACGACAAGCTGCAAGCCAAGTAGCAGGCTGGTTGACCCACATAATCCTGGAGGTGCCTTCTTGATGCCTCCAGGAATGATTGGATTTCATCTTGCCCATCTCTGAGCCTGACCTGTTATCTGGACTGCGCAGCCTGGGCTTGCAGGCAGGGATGGGCGTCGTTGTCCATTCCTCTCTGCGCAGCTTTGGCCACTTGCTGGGCGGCGCCTCCGCGGTCATCGCCGCTCTGATGGAGGCGCTGACGCCGGATGGCACGCTGTTGATGCCTTCCTTCAATCACAACCGCATTATCGAGCCTGGCTGGGACGGTTACTACCATCCCGGCAGGACCCCGACCATCAACGGCGCCATCCCCGAGGCTTTCTGGCGCATGCCGGGGGTGCAGCGCAGTCTCGATCCCACCCACGCGCTGGCGGCCTGGGGCAAGAATGCTGCCCGCTACACGCGCAACCACCACCGCACCCTGACCATGGGCCCGGATTCTCCCCTCGGCTTACTTGGGCTTGAGGGCGGTTATGGGCTCTTAATCGGCGTGGGGTATGAAGCCAACACCTACCACCACGTGGTCGAGACGACCTGCGGCGCTCCCTGCCTGGGCAGACGCAACGAAGCCTACCCGGTGGTCCTGCCAGATGGACGTCAGGTCCTGGGGCGCACCTGGGGCTGGCGAGGCGGGACCTGCCCATTCACCGATGAAGGGCGCTACCACCCGGTTATAAGTCAGCGCGGTTTGCAGCGCCAGGTAACGGTCGGTCAGAGCTGCCTGACCTTCTTTCGCCTTTCCGATTGTTTCGACGTCGTCAGCGAATTCCTGCTCGAAGGCGCCGGGGGCTTTCCTCCCTGCCGGCTTTGCCCGGTGCGCCCGCGGGTTGTCCCTCAGACGGTGGAATCGGACTGGGATGAAGCCCGCACCTGCCTGAAACCGGAATCCACTGCCTGGAGGTATTGAGATGAAACGCCTCGGTCCCTTGCTCCCTGTCCTGGCGATCCTGGTAACGCTGCTTTTCTATGCGATTCCGGCTGCAGCGAACCCTTCAGCCCCGATCGATGGACCGCAGCAGTCCACCACCGGACCCACACCGCCCCTGGCCGTCCTGCAGCATGATCGACTAAAGCCAGTTGATGGCGTCCAGGATGTTGCCAGCGAGGCGCTTCTGACCGTCCCTGCCTACCTTTGGCGCCACGGCTGCGGTCCGACCGCCCTGGGCATGGTTGTCGGCTATTACGACAGCCAGGGCTTCAGCGACCTGGTGCCGGGTTCGGCCTCCAGCCAGACTGCTGCCGTCAGCCAGGTCATTGCCTCCGGCGGCGATGATGGAAGTCCTTATCCACCGGGCTCGGAGCAGCATTTTGAAGACTACGCCACGCCGGTCGACGATTATACGACGGGCATGCTCACCGACGATGCCCTGGCCAAAGGGCGCACTCCCCATGCCAGCAACAGCCTCGCCGACTTCATGCAGACCTCCTTCAGCGAGCGCGATAACATGTATGGCTGGAGCTGGTCGAATGACATTGGCCCGGCCTGGACAGGCTACGTCCAGTTCGCCAACCCGGCGTACACGCCATCCTACCTGGAGTATCGCTGGATTTACGGCGAGATGACCTGGGAGGTGCTCACCTGCCGAGATCGATGCCGGCAGGCCGATGGTTTTCCTGGTAGATACGGACGCCAACGGCGGCACGGATCATTTCGTTGCCGTCATCGGCTACCGCACCAGCCCCAGCCAGCAGTACGCCGCCTGGGACACCTGGAGCGACACAAGCGTGCGCTGGGAGAACTTCGCCGGGATGGCAGCCGGGGTGCCCTGGGGAATCTGGGGCGGCTGGTCATTCCAGCTCTTGGGCGCCGTGCCCCCCGGCGAATTTGCCAGGCTCAGCCCGGTGGACCAGGTGGACAACCAGCCTGTCAGCCTCTCCCTGGATTGGCAAAACAGCCCCGGCGCCAGCAGCTACGAATACTGCCTGGATACCCTCGACGATGACGCCTGCACGGGCGGCTGGGTGGACGCCGGCAATGTCAGCGGCGCCAGCCCTGGCGACCTGAGCTTCAACACCACTTACTTCTGGCAGGTGCGCGCCCTGAACTCCAACGGGATGACTTATGCCAATACCGGTGAGGCGGATTATTGGAGCTTCTCCACGCAGTCCGCCATCCGCCAGCTCGGTGTCTGGACTGCTGACGGTGAGTGGAATAAAAAGACATCGTTCAAGCCGGGCGAGACGATCCAATGGGTCATCGAGGTCGAGAATTTGGCTGCGTCTGCGTTGGAAATTAACCTGACTTTCGATGTGCGCGATCCCAATGGGACCCAGGTTGTCAACTGGCAGGGCAGCGAATCCGCCGATCCTGGATATTACCTATTTTGGCCTGGCGAGTACAGCGCCTGGCGATGTTCTGGGCGCTTACGCCTTCACCGGCTCGGTCGAGTACCTGGGTGAGACAAACCAGGCCTCGACCACTTACTACGTCAGCCAGGCCAATCCCCCCGGCGCTTTCTATAAAGTCAGCCCGGCGGACGGCATCAAGGTTTTGGATACCAGCGTGACCCTGGATTGGACTGACAGCCTCAATGCGACTGCCTACGAGTACTGCTACGACACCACGGACAACGACGCCTGCACCTCCTGGATCAGCGCAGGCGCTTCCAGCAGCGCAGAATTAAGCGGCCTCGCACCCGGGTATACCTATTACTGGCAGGTGCGGGCGCTGAATGAAGGCGGGGTGCGTTTCGCCAACGACTCGGAAACCAATTACTGGAGCTTCACCCCGCAAGTCCAGGAGTGGCTGTTCCTCCCCTGGGTGTCGAAATAAGTCAGTCTCAGCAGGTGATGTGAAATCACGTTTTTATCTGTCCATATTTTTGGAGGCACTATGTCATTTCGTCGAATCCTGTTCTTTACCCTAATTTTCTTCCTGCTGGCAGGCTGTGCTGCCCCTGCCGCCCAAACCACCGAACCTCCCGCGGCCGGCGATGCACCCGCTGCGGCTGAAGATGCTACCTCAGAACCTGTCGAGGCCACCCAACCGCCTGCCGGCACAGCCACACCCTTACCTGCCGAGCCTACGGCTAAACCCGCCCTGGCTTCTGCACCACTGCGCATCGAGTTCCAGGCCAGCGATGGGACGCCTCTGGTCGGCTACTACTACCCCTCGGCCGTCAACCCGGCGCCTGTTGTCGTCTTGATGCACTGGGCGAACGGCAACCAGTGTGATTGGGTGCACGTCAACCTGGTGCAGTGGCTACAGAATCGCGGACTGCCCGAAGGCGTCGCTGCCAACCCTGCCTGTGCGGATGTTTCATTAGAGTATGCGATCCCATTGGCTGATTACCCGATCATGCCCGGAGGGGGCTCATTCGGCGTATTCACCTTCGATTTCCGGGGTCATGGGGAGAGCGGCGGCGAGGAGAAATACCAGCCCGAGGGCTGGCTGCTGGATGCCCAGGCTGCCGTCAACTTTGCCCGCGGCCTGTCCGGGGCAAACGCCCAGCTCCTGGTGACGATCGGCGCCAGCATCGGCGCGGATGGCGCCGTCGACTCCTGCGGCAGTGGCTGCCTTGGGGCGCTTTCCTTCTCCCCCGGCAGCTACCTGGGTGTTGATTACGCCATCGCGGTCACTGCTCTCGACCAGGCGCGCAAGCCGGCCTGGTGCGTCGTCTCAACCCAGGATGCCGAATCCTTCCCGGCCTGCGAGGCCTCCAGCGGCGAGTTATTCCAGAAATTTGTCTACGAGCAGCCAGCCCACGGCCTTCAGTTCTTCCAGCCCGGGTTCGAGCCGGCTACGCCTCAGGTGATCCTCGAATTCCTGATGCAGGTTTTCGGCTACTACTCGCAGACTTAAGGTGCTGGAAGGAGGTTAATTCTCTCGCCGGTTTTGTCCACCTCCAGCTCCACACTGGTATAGAGCCAGAACCCGAGAGATTTATTGGCCTCCACGTACAGTGTGCCCGAACCCTTGGGGCCTGAAAGCGGGATGCTCAGGCTGGCCTCCCCCGTTGGTCCATTCACGTTAACGGATCCGCCGACGAAGAAACCCGGCTTCACCGGTGTGCCCAATGCTTCGACAACCCTTGGATCGGCCGAAAGACCGTTGATCGAATTCTGGTAAACCTCAGTGGAGCGAATGGCTCCGAAGACGATGCCAAGGATGACCAGGACGAAGATCACGCAGGCGGCTACAAGACCCAGGCAGCCCACCGGCACCAGCCACTTCCAGTTCCGTCCCAGCCAGCTCTGCGGTTTTTCGTTTGTGTTCATGCTGTTCTCCTTATTAAAAATTCCACTTCTCCATTCATTGCAGTCAACCAAACATCCCGACCCTGGCTCTCCGGCAGCCGGTTGACCAGCGTCCGCCGTCCGGCAATGCAGGCATCGATCAAATCCTCGTTGAGTACCACCTCCAGTGAAAACCTGCCGTCCAGCCCCTCAACCGCAGTTATTTCCTGGTCTTGCAGACGCACCCGCCGTTCAGCCGGGTGGAAGCTTAACTCGTAGCCGCTGTCGAACCCCGCGCCTGCTCGCAGGCGCAATCCGAATTGGGCTGCGCCTGGAGCAGGCGATTACATCTAAACAGAGCTTGCAAGGTGTGGCTACATCCTGGATGACCGCCGCCGCCAACCCCTCCCTGGCAGACAGGTGTATGCCGCTTTCTTCAAAATCGGACTGCCTCCCAGGCACGGCTGCAGCCTCCTCCCGGCAAACCCATCTGGAAGCATCAGCAGCCCCTCCGGCAGAAAGCATGTCTCCAGCGTTCCGTCCGGCACCTGGACGATCTCGCGCAGGAGGATATTCCCACCAAATTCGAAGTCGCCGCGGTCAAGGTTTCCCCGGCGCGTGCCGATCCAGGCTGCCCCGATCCGGCGTTCCGCCCCATAAGCTGCTGTCTTCATCACCCTGGCAGCCGGACCGTCCAGCGCCTCCACGAGCGGCTTCAGCCAGGGTCCGTATGGATGCCGTGACATCCGGTAGCGGGCTACCCCCTCGTTGCTGAAGACCAGGTAGTACCAGCCGTTCCAAGAGAAATAATCCGGGCATTCCGGCGCGCCTGGCAGCCCGGGGATCAGCAGCGGCTCCACCTGCCGCCATTCCTGCAAATCCTTCGAGACCAGGTGCGCCAGGCAGCCGCCTCGTCCCGGAACCGCGAACGGCTCCAGCTCTGCCGTCACCAGCAGGTGGAAGCTACCGTCCTCGATGTCACGAAATGCCATGGGGTCACGGAAGTGGTATGGGCTGTAGCCCGAGGGTGGGGAAGCCAGCGTTCCATTCGCTTTCGTGTAGCTGATACCATCCGGGCTGGTCGCCATGTTCAGATGCTGTTTCCAGTCCCGGCGCCTGGTGGCATAAAAGGCGTAGTACACGCCCTCGTGGAACAGCACCGAGCCCGTGCAGATCGAGCCTTCCCACTCGCGGTCCAGCGGCAGCGCCAGGGGATGGTGCTCCCAGTTCACCAGGTCGCCCGTGCTGGCCTGTGCCCACTGGTGACCTCCCAGACCGCCCAGCGCCTGGTGGTGGCCTTCGTCCAGCAGGTAGTACAGCCGGAAGACGCCGTCGTGGAAGAACGGCATGCAGTCGCCGGCGAAGTGATCGCCTGGGGGCTTGAAATACTGCACCGTTCAAGCCTCCGGCGCCGGCTGCTGCTCGTCCAGCCAGGGGAAACCGTTCGGATCGGCCTGGGCGCGTGCCTGGAGTACGGCGTCGTCGTGGCCTCGGATCTGCGACAAGAAGGGGAAATCAGCCGGCTCCACGAGCAGGCGGCACAGCGGTTTCACCGCTTCCCGGCTGAAGCACTGCGAAAGCAGGATTTCCACTCCCTCGTAGGGCTGCGGCGGCTCGCACTCGAAGCTTTGCCTCGGCAGGACGTAGACCGCCCCCGGGCAGAAAGCGCCCTGATCGAGGGCGGATTGGGTGATCGAGAAGAAAAAGAAGGGGTCAGTGACCACCTCCGGGGAGAAGCGCACCTGCAGGCAGGTATTGCACAGCGACATCGGCACCCTTGCGCGGTCGAGGATCGCAAAGAAGATGGCGAAGATGCCGTCGGTGGTGGCGTAAATGGCGCGCTGCTGGCTGAACTCCTTGATGTCCAGCGCCTGGCGCGGCTCGAGAATTTCAATCGCCCGGTTGGCAGTCCCGTGCAATACCACGTCCTTGTGCGCCCCCAGGAAGCTCAGGAACTGCCACCTGGGATAGGGCAGCCCATACTCGAGCGCCCGCCCGTCCGGCCTGTCCAGCACGCTCTGCCACAGGGCCTCGAACGCCTGGGTCATTTCCGGGGGTGATATCGATTGGGGGTTGGGGGAGTAAATACGTTGGCGCAAGCATGATAAAAGTTTACCTTAAATCCCCAAAAAACGGCTATAATCGCCTTTCGTAAACTACACCGACACGATTGGGCAATCCCTCCTTCATGAAAATTGACCTCCACGTTCACACCAAAGAGCGCTCCGAATGCGCTCACGCCTCCGAAGACGAACAAATCCAGGCCGCAATCGCTGCCGGGCTGGACGCCATTGCCATCACCGACCACCACCGTTTCATGCCCCTGGAACGCCTGGAGGAGCTCAACCGCCAGTACGCCCCCTTCCGCATCTTCAACGGGATTGAAGTCACCGTCGAGGGCGAGGATTTCCTGGTCCTCGGCCTCCGGGATGCGAGGCTGGAGCGCATGGATTGGCGCTACCGCGATTTCCATCCCTGGGTTCTGGCACGCAACGGCTTCATGGCCTGGGCGCATCCATATCGTTATAAAAGTAACCTATATCAAGTCCTCGAGCAGCTCAAGCCGCACGCCATCGAGGTTTACTCACCCAACACCGCCCTCGATGACGAGAGCAGGATCCGCGAGCTGGCTACTCGCCTGCAGGTGCCGCTGCTGAGCAACTCCGATGCCCACACCCCCGAGCGCCTGGGACGATATTACAACATTTTTACCGGGTGTCCGCAGGCAGACGGCGACTTGGTTTCGCTGCTGCAAGCGGGAAAATACGAAATTTTCGCGGACATAATCCAGGAATCCGCCTGAAAATAGGTTTGCACCATGGCAGTAAGCCAGCGCCAGCATGGCTTCGAGAACCAGCAGGTATCAATCGATTTCCACCGCCTCTTCAGCACCCGCATCCTGCGCCTGTTTGGCTACGGTCTACTCTCGGTTATCCTGGCGCTTTACCTGAGCGAGCTCGGGCTGAGCGAGGTCAAAATCGGGCTGCTGCTCAGTCTTACCTTGCTCGGGGATACAATCATTTCTCTTTGGATCACGACCCATGCCGACCGCGTTGGCAGGCGACGCATGCTCGTTGCCGGGGCCTCTGCTGATGGTCCTGGCAGCGGTTCTCTTCGCGGCCACCCGGAATTACTACCTGCTCCTGGCGGCGGCGATGATCGGTGTGATCAGCCCCAGCGGCAACGAGGTCGGGCCGTTCCTGTCCATTGAGCAGGCCTCGCTTGCGCAGCTTGTCGCGGATCAGAAACGCACCCAGGCTTTCGCCTGGTACAACCTGGCAGGTTCCTTCGCCACTGCCCTGGGAGCGTTGACTGGCGGGGGTTTGAGCCAGTTGCTGCAAGGGTGGGGAGTCGAACCGCTCTTAAGCTACCGGGTGGTCGTCCTGGGATACGGGCTGGTTGGAATGCTCTTGATGGTCATTTTCACCCGCCTTTCACCGGCCATTGAAGTCCCGGCAGAAGTGGCTAGACCTTCTGCTGCCGGCCAGGCTGGCGGCGTTCCCGCCTCACGCCGCTTCCTGGGATTGCACCGCTCGCAGAAAGTCGTCTTCCGCCTGGCGGCGCTCTTTAGCCTGGATGCTTTCGCAGGGGGGTTCGTGGTCCAGAGCCTGATGGCGTTATGGTTCAACCAGAAATTCGGCGTCGAGCCTGCAGTGCTGGGTGCGATCTTTTTTGGCGCCAATATCCTGGCGGGTATCTCAGCCCTCAGCGCCGCCTGGGTCGCCGGCAAGATCGGCTTGATCAACACGATGGTTTTCACCCACCTGCCGTCCAATATCCTCCTGATCCTGGTACCCTTCATGCCCAGCCTGGGCCTGGCAGTTGCCCTGCTGCTGTTGCGCTTCAGCATTTCACAGATGGATGTGCCCACCCGCCAGTCCTACACCATGGCGGTCGTCGCTCCCGATGAGCGCTCGGCGGCTTCGGGCATCACCGGCGTGGCACGCACAGTTGGAGCCTCCCTCTCGCCGGTATTCACCGGCCTGTTCATGTCCAACCCGGCTTTCCTGGGAATGCCCCTGATCCTCTCAGGCAGCCTGAAAATCATCTATGACCTGGCACTATATATCAACTTCCGTGCGGTGAGACCCCCGGAAGAACAACTTCAGACAGTACAACAAGGAGACTAAATCATGAAATGGGTAACCCGATCCCACGTCCACGTCGACCGTGTCGCCTGCCCCTGGTTAATCACGCGCTTTATTGACAGTGATGCCGAGTTTTTCTTTGTACCAGCCTGCGAAATTGAGCGTGTGGTCCAAGAGACTGGCGCTATCCCCTTCGATGCTGCCGGCGTCGAGCTGGGTCATCACGGCGGCGATGGAACAGCGCCAGGACGCTGCTCGTTTGAATCGATTATCATGAAATATGAGCTGAAAGAACCCGGGTTGCTGCGCCTGGCGAAGATCGTCCATGCCGCGGATGTCTGCCAAAGACATGGACACTGATCCGCTTGCGCGAGGCCTGGAAGCGATTGCCAGCGGCTTCAGCCTGCGTTTCCCGGAGGATTTGGAGAATCTCGAGCACCAATTCGATGTTTATGACGCCTTGTATGCGTGGTGCAGGTTGGATGTGGCTAAAGGCAGGTAAGCCAGAGAATCCTTTTAACCGATGAACTCCCCGTAATTGCCCAATTCGTCGCGATGCTTCGCTGGTGGCTGGATAACAAAATGCCTTATTCACCTCAGGAAATGGACGATATGCTGCAGCAGTTGATCCAACCTGGGGTACAGAAAGGATTGCTTGGCGAGGTATGGCTTTCAGAGCCGGGCCTTTTCCTCGACTGATGCAATATCCGCCACTGGTTAAAAATTCAGAATCTTCGGCGGGATCGAGGTCACCGTCGAAGTCAAGGCTATCCTGGTCCTGGGCGCACCCTTTCCCTGTTCTTACTCCCCAGGCCCTCCATACCGCGCTGCGCCGAACCCGATCCACGCGATATCGTAATATTCCGGTTTTGTCGCTCCCAGGCTCTGCTGGTCGCGATACCAGCAGACCCAATCGCTGGCGTTGACGTCGCAAAGTGTCATGATCCGGGCTGCATTCTCATCGGTAGGAAAGCGCCCGTTTCCCATATCCGTCTTCGGTGGGATGCCGTTGTGGGTGGCCACCTCCCCGAACCATTGGATCAGGTTGCTGCGCTTATATTCATTCTTCCATTCCGACCCTGGGTAGTAGCCCATCCACTGGTTGTCGAACCACGCCCACCAGTTGCCCTGGTAGTAGACGTAACCGATGTAAACAAGCCGCCCCACCAGCGAGTTGATATCCTGGCCGGGGTGGTAGGTGCTGCTGTACTGCTGCCAGTTGCAGGCATCGTAGCAGGTGGGTGTCCAGCCGATCCAATGGAAGACAAAAATGTGGGGATTGGCGTTGGAATACTGGTCGCTGGAAACGTTCCAACCGATCTCGATGATATTGCCATCACCCGTGCCCCCCTGGACGGCAAGTTCGCACAAGGTGTGACCGGAGCCGCCGGTGTTGACGTAAACCGGGCGTTCGACTGACATGGTCATGCCTCCGCCGTCCGCCTCGCTGCGGAAGGAGGCCGAGGCGTAATAATAGCAGGCGCCCGAGTTCGTGATCCCGTCGCACTTGCCGTCAGGATCGGGCGGTAAGATGGGCGGTTTCCCTTCTTCGCCGCGCCCTTTCCAATAGACTTCCTCGATCGGGCGCAGGTTGTTCATCATAAAATCGTCCAGCGTCTGCCCCACCTCGAGCTGCAGCGTGTTGACTCTGCAGCAGCGGGTTGCCCTTGGGCAGGCCAGGCTTGATCAACTTCGCCACCGGTACCTGCCCTTCCGGGCAGAGCGGTTCGAGCGGCTTGCCGGGTTCCACTGGTATTTCGTCGGGATTTTCACCTGCCGCCATCAGCTTCGGCAGGTCGAAGGGCGGCGGCTCGGCCTCTGCTGTGCGGTCGACGCAGGTATAGTCTGGTCCTGGGGGCTGGCAGCTTGCCAGGGCCAGGCTGACTGCCAGGACCACCAGGAATACAACAAGGGCCTTGATATAAAAGGCTTTCATGGTTGCCTCCTTTGGCGTATAAAATAGAAGAGCAAGGGCCTCACTCCCCTGCTCATTTGTTGCCTTTAGTATCGCGCCAAAAAAGACTTTGTCAACCGGTTTTAGACGTATTTGTTTTCTTCGAATTTCGCCTCCTCAAAAAATCCCCCAAATTGTAGTTGCGGTAATTAGTAATCGCCCCCAATTTTTAAATTGATGAACCGGACGATGTGGCGAAATGCAATACCGAGAAATGGTAAAATCCTCAGAACTCTATGTCATATGTCGAAGATCGCATCACAAGAAAACTGGTAAACATGCCCCTTACACACGCTTCCCCCACCCCCGACTACGAAGCTTTCCTCGCCTGCATCCTCCGCCAGGGCACGCCATCGCGCGTCCACCACATCGAGCTCTTCCATGACGGCGAAATCCAGGACGCCATCTGCCGGCGCTACGACCTCGATTCCGGCCTCTCCCGCGACGATCCCTATTTCACTCAGAAACGCCTGGTGCGCTTCCAGCGCTTCCTGGGCTTCGACTACGTCCGCCAGGGCATCGAAGGCGTCGAGTTTCCGTTGAACCGCGACCAGGTGCCTGATACCGCCTCGCTCAGTCGAGAAGGCGGGCGTTCGTACATGAACGAGAACCGCGGCCCGATCACCAATTGGGACGAGTTCGAGCGATATCCCTGGCCCGATCCGGCAAATATTTCAACGCGCAGCCTGGAATGGTACGAGCGCAACCTGCCCGACGAAATGTGCGTGATTGCCAGCGGCGGCTTCGCCCACTTTGCCGAGTACCTGGCCTGGCTGATGGGCTACCAGACCCTGTGCTTTGCCCTCTACGACCAGCGCGACCTGGTTCAGGGCATCGCCGGGCGCCTTCTGGCGTTCTTCATCCCCGTGCTCGAGCGAATGCTGCAGTTCGAGCGCGTCAAAGTCGTCTGGGGCAGCGACGATATGGGCTTCAAGACCGGCACGCTCATCAGCCCTTCCGACCTGCGCCAGTTCGTCTTGCCCGGTCACAAGAAGATGGCTGAGATGGCGCACGCCGCCGGCAAGCCCTACCTGCTGCACGCCTGCGGCAACCTGTCTGCGATCATGGACGACCTCATCGACGACGTGCGGATCGACGGCAAGCATTCCTTCGAAGACACGATCGAAGACGTGCGCACCGTCAAACACACCTACGGTCAACGCATCGCCCTGCTGGGCGGCATCGACCTCGATTTCCTATGCCGCTCCACCCCCGAGCAGGTGCGGGCGCGCACGCGTTCCACGCTCGACGCCTGCCTGCCCGGGGGCGGTTACTGCCTGGGCACCGGCAACTCCGTCGCCAACTACATCCCGCTCGACAACTACCTGGCGATGTGGGACGAGGGCTGCCGGTACCTCTGACTTGCTCGATCACGCAACAGGATCAGGCGTTGACTTTGAAATTAAGCGTGACTGCGCCCGTAATTTGTTCTTCCAGTCGCTGCTCGACCTTCATTTCTAGCATGGTTCCGCCCGCGACCTGCTGGGGGATGTCGACCTCCACCAGGATCAGCGCCTTCTCCCTGGATTTGAAGCGAATAGCCTCGATCGCCGCCTCGGTCTCCGCCGTGATCGCCAGCCTGCTCGAGAGGTTGAACGGCGACTGCCAGACCTTCTTCAGCCCTTCCAGGCGGGCGTTCTTCAATAGCCGGCTGGGCAGCTTAATGCGGATGTTGCTGCCTGCAGGCAACCCCCGGCGGTCGAAATGCAGTGATCCCGTCAGGCTCTTGCCGAACACCCCGGCCGCGTAAAAACGGCTGCTGACCGTCGTGTTGGGCATGACGTCCTTGACGATCAGGTTCTTCCACGCCAGGTTGTCCTCCCAGCGCACTGCCGTTACCTCCTCCTGCAGCAGCGGGTCTGCCGGGTGGTCCACCGAGGCGAACAGGCAGAAGTGCCCGGGCTGGCTGGCGCCTGTCGCCGGTTCGGGCGGCAGCCATTCGTAACCGCAGATTGCCTCACTGTCGCCGCCGGCGCTGGCTGCCGGGACGTCCAAAGCCTGGACATTTCCGGGAACGCCGTTGACGCTGATCCCGACTGTCTGCCAGTAGGGGCGCGTCAGGTTGGTGCCGGGGTCGGTCCAGTAGAGCTTCACCTGGGCGCCGTTTGCGGGCAGCGAGCCGCGGTTGTGGACGCGCACGAAAATATAGTTGACCTGCCCGTACTCGGGCGAGTCCGCCGGCGCTGCGCTTGGATCGTTCACCGGGCTTACCCAGATGTCGGGCGAGTTGTACTGCACCCCCACCGTCGGCGAGATACCCGTGTCGGCGGGGTTATCCTTGATGTACACGTCCACGAACTGCGTGCCGCAGGTCACCACCAGGGCGAAATCCTGCTTCTGCATCACGCCGGGCAAGGCTGCCGTCGGTACGTTCATACCGCTGATACGTACCTTGTATTCGCCACTTTGTGGGTTTACCAGGCTGACTTGCTGCACGTTATTGTTTGAAGGCACGCCCGGGACGCTGGCGCCTCCTGAAACCTCCACAGCGAGGCGCAGGCTGTTGTATAAACCGCCAGCCGCCGGGCTGCTCGGGTAGTCGCTCCAGGCCAGGGTAGCCCGCAGCGGCAGGCTGCCGTCGGTGACGGTGAAGGTGTACTCGCGCACCTCACCAGCGCCCACTGCGTCTGCGGGGTTGTCGCGGAACTCCAGGACTGCCGCTGACGGGAAGAGGCTGTTCTCGATGTTCAGGCGCCCCCAGCCCTGGACGTTGTCCGGTGGGGCGCCGACCTCGGGCGGGTTGTACTGCCCGGTCATGCCCACAGCCCCATGGACCAGCAGCGCCTTCAACAGCGCCGCCGATGGGCTGGCGTGCTGGCGCACCTGCTGCACGTACTGGCGGACCAGGGCCACGGCGCCTGCTGTAATCGGCGTCGACATGCTGGTGCCGCCCATGTACATGTAGAAATCGCGCTGCGGGTCGCCGCTGGGCAGCAAGCCCCAGCCGTTCTCGCTGGCGCGCGAGGAGCGCACCGATAATATATTCGTCCCAGGGGCGACCACGTCCGGCTTGATGCGACCATCGTCGGTCGGCCCGCGGCTGCTGAATGCCGCCATGCCCTCCGGGTTGTTCGAGACGTGATCGGTGCGGATCGGCGCAACAGGGAAATGCGTCGCCCACGAGCCGGTGCCCCACTGGATATCGTATCCCGGCGGCGGATTTGAGCCGTGTGGGCGGTTGTTCTCCGAGGCGCCGACGGTGATGCAGTTCTTGGCGCTCGCCTGGACGCTCAGTGAATCCAGGTCGATCACGCCATCAGCGTTGCCGTCATTGCCGTCGTTGGAAGCCGCGAACAGGATAGCTGCATCTTTGTGGTTCCAGACGAACTCGTCGATCTCCTTGGATTCTGTGGTGTACTGGCCATAAACCTGGTTGCCGGCGTTGTCCTGGGTGGAACCCCAACTGTTTGAGAAGATGCGCGCCCCTCGTCGTATGCTTGCTGGAAGAGCGTGTTCAGGTCGCCTGGGATGCCCACCAGGTAGTAACCGTCCGGGAGTTGTCCCTGGTAAGCAGGCTTGACGTTCAGGTACTGCTCCACGGCGTGGAAAGCCAGGCGCGCCCTGGGCGCCATACCGCGGATTGTGCCGCCTGAGCGCGTCCCATTGCCCAGCACCGAGCCGGCCACGTGGGTGCCGTGACCGCTTTCCATATCGGCAGCCCCGTCGTCCCAGCTCGTGTTGTCCAGGTAGAGGTGCAGGCCGGTTGGAATTGGCCAGGAATGGATAGTCGCGATCCTGCCCTCGAAATCGTCGTGCATCGATCCGTCGTTCAGGCCGGTATCCAGCCCGGTATCGGCTACCGCCACCACCTGCCCGTCGCCGTCCAACCCATGCGCATCCCAGACCTGCTGGACGTGCAGGACCTGCGCGGCCACGTTGTTCGAAAGCTTTGGCTGCACGAACGGCTCGATCCACTTCACCCCATCCAGGCCGGCGATCTCTTCGATATGGGCAGTATCGAGTGAGACTTCTCAATGAGATCGTCTCAGCCTGTACGACGACTCCCCCGAGTTTTTCCACCTTTTTCACCACCCGGCTGCGGTCCTTGCCCTGCACAAGCTGGATAGTCAGGTTGCCGAGAGGGCTGGGCAGGTAAACGGACGCATCCACAGAGGCAGCGCTCAACGATTCCGGAGCGATCTTGCCGCGCACCCCCATCAGCAGCGGGCTGACCTTGTAAGCCGGCTCGTAGGCGCCGGTCCACGAAACGAACTCCAGCCTGGCGACCTGCTCCTGCTGCAGACCGTCCATGCGCACCAGGAAGGCGTTCTCCGGGATGTATTCGAGCAGCGCCGCCCCGGCTACTCCTACGGCCTCCGTCCATTCGGGCTTCACCGGGCCCACGAACTGCACGATCCAGACCGTAATCTTTTAACTCGCCAGGCTGATCCCGCTCAAGCCTAAAGCTTCCGACGTTTCCGGAATTGGAGCAGCCGTGTTAAATTCAACTGCCCTCAGCTTGATCATCGTGGCATCTTTTTGGATTTCAACTTCAAAGCCGTTCTGCCTCAAGGCAGCGGTTTGTTCTTCTGTCGCTTCCGCCAGCAATCCATGGCCATATTCAGCCAGGACTTTCGTCACCAGCGCCGCAGCTTGCTGGCGCCTTTGCGCTTCGCCCTCACCGGTAAAAACCATCACTCTCAAGGTATCCATCGCCAAATTCTCCTTTCTATAGTCTTACTCAACCGCTCCAATAATTCGGCTCAGCAATCCAGAGCTGTAATCATTATACAGAACATTCAGGACAAATACAATCCGAATAGCAGTCCGCTGTCATCGGATTTTGCATGCAAATTACGCTGACAGCGTGTTATGATTGCAACCTTGTATGCCCAAATTCCTCACAATCCTCCTCCCCCTCACCGTTGACATCATCGCCAGCCTGCTGCTCTTTCTCGGGCGGCATTCGCTGGCGACCCGCGGTTATTCGGAAACCACGGTCGGAACCCTCGTGCTGGTTTATGGCCTGGGGTACATGCTTTCCAGCCTGTTGATGACGCGCCTGATCCGCAAGCACCTGGTACGCTACCAGATGCTCGGTTCCCTGGCCGGCATGGTCGTCATCAGCATCCTCCTGGCCAATGTCCAGAGCCTGGGGGCGATCCTGGCGCTCTACACGATCTTCCCCTTCGCATTGAGCATGTTCTTCAACGCCCTGCAGATTTACCTGCTGGGCGCCTCGAACCAGGAGTCGCGCCCGCTGGCGCTGACCATCGGCCATTTCACCTTCTCCTGGTCGGTTGGCTTTGCTCTCGGGCCAATTTTTGCCTCCTTCCTGGTGACTCAGTACGACTGGTCGCAGGTCTATTACCTGGCGGCGCTGCTGGCATTCCTGGTCGCCTTGCCGCTGTTGATTTACAAGCCGAAACCCGCTCTCACCCAGGCGCCAGCGAGAGCTGGTGGGAGCATCCTCGCCGAGAGCGAGAAGGGACCCAACCTCGTCATCCCTGGCTGGATCGGCTTGCTGGCTGGATTGGCGATCTGGAACACGGCGATGGTCTTCTGGCCGGTGCAGGCGGTGCAGCTTGATGTGCCCAACAGTGTCAAGGGGATTGCGGAGTTTCTATTTGCGATCACCCAGGCGTTTGCTGCCCTGGGACTGGCTTACCTGAGCGGCTGGCGCACCCGGCCTGCCTGGTTCTTATTATTCGGCAGCCTCGGCGTGATTGCCCTCCTGCTGATGAGCGTGTTTGGGGGCTCTCTCATATTCTTCAGCGGGTTCATGCTCTACGGTGCTTTCCTGGGCAGCGCTTTCAGCCTTTCGGTCTACCACTGCATGTTAGACGAAAGCCAGGCCGTGCGCAGGGTCGCTCTGAACGAAACCCTGATCGGCCTGGCTTTCCTGCTTTCGTACCCATTGGCGGCCATCTTCCGCCCGCGGTCTGGTGAATTTGGCCTGTCTTACGCCTTGCTGGCGCTGCTGCTGGCGGTTGCCCTGGTCGTCCAGGCGCTGTCTGCCCGCCTGGTCACTTCGGCAGCCACCCAGGCGACCCGATCACAGCCGTAAATGCGGGTTCCAGGTCAGGCTGCAGAGGCGGGCAGATAACGCCCGCCTGGTCACTTCGGCAGCCACCCAGGCGACCCGGTCACAGCCGTAAATGCGGTTTCCTGGTCAGGCTGCAGAGGCGGGCAGATAACGCCCGCCTGGTCACTTCGGCAGCCACCCAAACGAGCCGGTCACAGCCGTGAAGGCACGCTCCAGGTCAGTCTGCAGTTCTGGGCGGTTCTCGTCCGCCGGGTTAAACCACAACCGGTAGATCACCCCGTTCTGGACGGTGATGACCACCCGGGAAGCGAGTTGCCCGGGTACGTTGTCCAGGATTTCGGCTGGAATGCCTGCCAGGCTGGTGGTTGTACGCTCGATGGCCGGATCAGAAACGGGTTGCGCGTTGATGAAGGTTTCCACAGCAGAGGCCATGTCGGCATTTTCTGCTGGCTCCGTCTCGATCCAGAAACTCACCTGGGCTGGTTCGAGGTTTTCATCTACGACCGGTCCAAGGAAAAGTGGTCGCTCGAATTCGAACGCCTGGATCAGGAAGTCCTGAGGGTAGCTGAAGCAGTAGCCCTTGAATGGATTGACGAAAGTGTAGCCTTCGGCAGTCTTGCAGCTCGCCGGCAGCGGTGTCGGGTTATTCAGATCGACCAGGCTCAATTTCCCATCCTCGTCGATTGCCCACAGTTTTTCTCCCGGTGTTTCCCAGGCGGCCGGGAACAGCGTCCCGTAATCTACCGGTGTCACCTTTGAGATGGCGCCTGTCTCCAGGTCGAGGGCAGCCACGGCGACTTCCTGGGCGTGCGGCGGGTCCATCATCCCCTGCGACTGCGCGCCGATGAATCCGTTGCCGTCCGGCAGCCAGAGTCCGGGATTGAAATCCTGTCGCCGGAAGGCTTCGGGCACATCCGGACCAAAACTTAACTGCTTCTCCAGGCTGCCGTCTGCAGCTACAAGGAACCAGCGCGGCGAGTCGTAAACGTGGGATACAGGGCAGCAGGATGAACCGGCTGTCCGGCGACCACAGCGGGATGTCGGCGATGGAGCCCGCGCCCTGGCGGTCCACCGAAGAAATTTTGCGCGCCTCGCCTCCACTGACCGGGACGACGTACAGGCCTGGCTCGCCTACCTGGTAGCCGGTCTCACGGGTAAAGGCCACCCATTGGCCATCCGGCGAGACGCTGAAGACCGGGGCGGCGCCTTCGACGACCAGCCAGTCTTCGCCCTGGGCGGTGTGGTAGCGCAGCTCGTAGGAAGTCTCGGTCGCTTTCAAATAAACGAAGCCCTGTCCATCCGGCGCCCACATCGCCTCGACCACGTTCTCTTCCTGGAAGATCAATTCGTCGGTCTGGCTGGCGATGTTGTAAATCCACAGGTCGCCAACGGAAAGGTTAGCCGGCCCTCCGCCGCGAGTGGGGAAGCGACTGGGGTGCAGCAGCCTGCCGGTCTGCGGCGAGTGGTCGAACTGGTTGTAAGCCAGCTCGGGCAAGGTCAACCGGGTGGCTTCTCCGCCCTCGACAATCCAGGCGGTCAACCCGGCGATGCCGTAGGGCGGGAAAACGTAGTAAGCTGGCGCAATGGTCGGTTCTGGCTCGATCGTTGCCGTGGCGCTTTCCGTGGGCTGAATAGTCGGGACAGGCTTATCGGCGGCTGCTTCGAGGACCGGGGTCTCTTGGGTTTGAGCGCCCGGCAGCCCGCAGCCGAACAGCACCATTCCGCCGACGATCAAAAGTATCCAATGTCTCATTCTCATGATAGCACCTCTTTTCGTCGCATATCTCTTTTCGCGTCTTCCCAATAAGAATTCATCGCTGGTAAGTTTTTCTCAGGATTAGAGATCCAACGCCAAGACGCGAAGAACGCTAAGCCGCAGAGATTCATCTTTTTAAACGATTTAACCACAACATAAGTTCCTGGTAGTTAAGGAGGAGCGCCCTGCTCGCTGCCGTCCACGGGCAAGCCTTCCAGCCGCATGATCAGCAAGGCATTCGTCGTCTGGCTGGGACCGTGGCGTAAAATGTAATCAAACGTAAGGTGTCCATCTTGCACCCGGTCCTCGAAGTGCAGGTTCCTGACGGCAGGCGTCTCGTCCTCCAGCTTCGCCAGCTCCAGGTCGTGGGTGGCAATCAACCCGCTGCCACGGGCGCCAGCCAGGCTGCGCACGAAAGCCCGGCTGCCCAGGTAGCGCTCTCGGTTGTTGGTGCCGCGGAAGATCTCGTCCACCAGGTAAAGCACCGGCGCGGCTTTTTCCTCCCGCAGCATTTCTAACAGGCGCTGCAGGGATTTGACCTCGGCATAGAAGTACGAATAGCCTTGGCTAAGCGAGTCGCTGATGCGGATGCAGGTGTGCAGGCGCAGCAGGCGGGTGCGCAGGCGGACGGCGTTCACCGGACCCCCGGCGTACACCAGGCAGAGGTTTACGCCGACCGTCTTGATGAACGTGCTCTTCCCGGCCATGTTCGAACCGGTGATCAGCGCCACCTCGCCCAGGTTCTGCAGGTTGAAATCGTTGCATACCCGCGCAACAGGGGCCAGCAGGGGATGTCCCAGCGCCCGCGCCTCGAAGATCGGTCCATCTGTACGGATTTCCGGGAATGCGTAATCCGGGTGGATGTAGGCGAAGTTTGCCAGCCCGCACAACGCCTCCAGCTCCGTCCAGGCTTCCAGCCACCTGGGCAGGCTATGGGCCGCCTGGATGCGCTGGCGGTTCGCCAGGTAGGCGCAGGCAAAGTCCCACGGGCTAACCAGGTTCAGGATCAGCCCGGCTATAGGATTGGCGCGCGCTCCTACCGCTGCCGTAACGGCTTTCACCCGCCGTAAAAAATGCGCAGGCGGGTCGTGCGGATCGCGAAAAACTGCGCATAGCTGATCGACCCGCGAGCCTCTGCGCAGCGGGAAGCGCTGCAGGAAGCCAAACAGGCTGCCGAATGGTTCCAGCTCGCGGTCCAGGTCGACCACCGCCTCCAGAAACGGGGCAATGCTCTTCAGGTTGGCGAAGTAAAAGACCAGGTACAGAGCAAAGGTGGCCGGCCACCAGGCGGGTGCATTGCCGGTCGCGTTCAAAATGAGCAAGATTATGTTGGCCAGGCAGAACAGGCTTGCCAGCGCCAGCAGGCGGCCCAGCCGTCCTTCGGGCAGGGGAGTATTCAGCCAGTCCAGCAGGCGGGCGCCGCGCAGGGGCTCCTTCGTCAGCAGTCTCAGGTTGACCAGCAGGCGCTCGCGCAGGCGGCTCATCCGGCTCAGCTCGCGCACCGCTTGCTGGCGTCCCAGGCTGGCCTGCAGGTCGGGCTCGGGATCAGACAGCCAGCCGGCCAGGCGCTGGCTGCCTTCCAGCGAGATGCCCAGGTCAACCAGGCGCTGCAGCGAGGCAGGTCCTGTCAGGTCCAGGTCGACCTCCAGCGGATTACGCTCCTTGCGGATGGCTTCTGAAGGCGCAGCCGGGATGTGCTCCCAGTCCAGCCGGAAGCGTGCGAGCTGGCCCAAGCGCAGGTTGTGCAGGGCTTCGAAGCGCTCGATCGCCCTGCCCAGGCGGCGCTGCAGCCCGACGGTGACCGCGAAGACGGCCAGTCCCAGAAGGAATGCGCCTGCCCCGGCCCAACCGCCCCATAATCCCCAGGCGATCCAGCCAGCCAGCAGCGCCAGCCCAAATGCCAGCAGGCGCAGCCAGGCCCAGCGCTGGTGCTGCCCGCGCAGCGCATCCAGCCGGCGCTCCAGCCGTTGCGCCTGGCGCTCGATGGCGCGAATCCGCCATAAGGTGTCAGGTGTTTGATGGGTCAAATTTTATTTCTCCAGCCACCAATCATACCTTAATCAATCCAAATCGAAGCTATAATCCAGGTATCCCCATCAGGAGTCATTAATATGCCCCCAAACATGATTCTCATCAACTGCGACGACCTCGGCTACGGTGACCTGGCTTGCTACGGTTCGCCGGTCAACGACACCCCCCACCTGGACGCCATGGCGCTCCAGGGCGTGCGCTGCACCGATTTCTACATGGCTTCACCGGTTTGCTCGCCCTCGCGCGGCGCGATGATGACGGGCTGCTACCCACCGCGCATCAGTTTCGGATCCTTTGACAACGGACAGTGGGTGCTTTTTCCCGGGCACGCCGCCGGCCTGAACCCTAACGAAATTACCATAGCCCGTTTATTGAAGAACCAGGGCTACACCACCGCCCTGGTCGGGAAGTGGCACTGCGGTGATCAGCCGGAGTTCCTGCCCACGCGCCACGGCTTCGATCATTACTACGGCCTGCCGTACAGCAACGACATGGGGCGCCAGCCCTGGTCGCCGGATTTCCCCCCGCTCCCGCTGCTGCGGGACGACGAAGTCATCCAGGAGCAGCCCGACCAGTCGGGATTGACCGAACGCTATGTGGAGGAGTGCGTGCGTTTCATCCGGGGCGCTGCAGCCAGCCGCAAACCGTTCTTCCTCTACCTGGCGCACATGCACGTCCACCTGCCGATCTACCCGCCCCCGGCCTTCGTGCCAGGCTCGCGCAACGGCCCCTACGGCGCGGCGGTCGCCGCGGTGGATTGGGCTGCCGGTGTCCTGCTGGAAGAGCTGCAGCGCCTGGGACTCGATGAGAACACCCTGGTGATCTTCACGTCCGATAACGGGTCGCGCGGTGACCACGGCGGTTCAAACGCGCCCCTGCGCGGCCGCAAGGGCACGGGTTGGGAAGGCGGGCTGCGCGTGCCCTGCATCCTGCGTTGGCCGGGTGGGCTGCCTGCCGGGACCACCTGCCCAGAATTGGTCAGCTCCCTCGATTTTTACCCGACCCTGGCGTCGCTGGCCGGCGCATCCCTGCCCGCAGATCGCCTCATCGATGGGCGCAACATCCTGCCGGTACTGCGCGGCCAGGCAGCCTCTCCCCACGAAGCCTTTTTCTACTACCTCTGCAATGACCTGCTGGCGGTGCGCAGCGGCAATTGGAAGCTGCACGTGGCCCGTGACGGACAGCCCGTCTGCGAGCTCTACGACCTATCTCGGATATTGGGGAGATCGACCGACCTGGCTCCCCGCAGCATTCTGATGATCGTGCGCCGCTTGCAGGCTTTCGCGGATCGCATCCGACAGGACATCGGCGATGCCGTCACGGGTGTCGCCGGCGCCAACGTGCGCCCGGCCGGTCAGGCTACCAACCCTCAGCCGCTGACCCAATACGATCCCGCCCACCCGTACATCATCGCCATGTACGATATCGACGATCACGGATGACCAACCGGATACACGTAGGGGCACAGCAGCACTACCGCTGTGCCCTACCTGGACCTGGATGATGCCCTGGGAAAAGGGCACAGCGAAAAACCTGCTGTGCCCCTACATAGGAATGCCCGTTCTGCAGGTTATTGCAGGATTACGGTCGAATTATCAGCCCCTGCAGATGCCGAGTATGGATTTCCACTTCCGCGCAGATCATTCGACTGTACCAGGATGCCTTCGCTGGCATTTCCCTGGATATCCAGGAACCTCGCAACCTTGCCCAGCGGCCGGCAGTCGTGGATGAATGCCCCGCAGGTGTCCACCAACCGCACCAGCTCGCCTTCGGCGTTCCCAACCGCCCGGAAATTGGATAGCTCCAGGTCCTGGACGTCGTCGCAGACCAGCGCCGGTCTCAGCTCCTGGCCGGCGAAGTCAAAAGTGACATTCTCCAGGCGCAGGTCCCGGGCGTGGCGGGCGTACATGCCGTAAGCCGGCAGCGTGCCGAACATGTGGTACTCGGGGTAGTGGTCGCGCAGCTCGGGCACAACCCTCTGGGCGTCCTCGGAGGTCGCCGCCGCCCGGGAAAGTGATGTGTATATTGTTGAAAGTAATGCCCTCAACGTAATACCCGGGCACGCCCGTGACGTTGATGCACGATTTCTTTTCGCCCGGGAAGGCGGGCACTTCGTGGCGCAGAGGGTAGGCGTTGTCCGCCACCGTCGCCCGGATGTTGCTGAAGCGGATGTTGCGCAGCACGCCGATCGGCAGGCTCTCCTTGCGCTCGTTCTTCCAGCCCAGGTAACCGCCCAGCCGCAGCGAGATCGGCCCGGTGACGTGATTCATCACCAGGTTGTCGAAGGAGATGTTTTCCATGATCCCGCCCTCGACCTCCTGGATTTTAATCCCGGCGCCGTAGGTGTTGTAGATCACGCAGTTGGAAACGGCGATGTCGCGGTAATCGCCGTGGGCTTCCGGACCCACCCGGAAAGCCGCCCAGCGCGTGCTGATGATGCAGTTGGTCACCACGATGCGCTCGCCGCCTTCTTTCAAAGCCACGGCGTCGTCCCCGCAGTCGATGTGGCAGTCAGAGATGGTCACGTCCTCGCACAGAAGTCAGGTCGAAACCGTCGTTGTTCTGGTTGGCGCGGTTGAACAGGTGCACCCCGTGGATGTGCATCTCCCTGGATTTTTTCCAGGTTGCAGCACCAGGAAGGGGAATGCTGCAGGGTCAGGTCACGGATGACCACATTTTGGCAGTCCGTGAAATGAATGAGCATCGGGCGGATGAAGGATTGCGTGGAAGGAGCGACCTCTTCATCCTCAAAATTAAAGCCTTCGGAGCCGTAAGGGAATGCCGCACCCTGCCCGTCGATGATGCCCCTACCTTCGAGACCGATGTGGTGTGCCTGATAGGCGTTTAAAAGACAATAATCGTGCATCCCTTCGGAGCGCCCCAGGTTGGGGTAGTCCGCCAGCGAGGTGCTCCCCAGCAGGCGGGCGTTGGTTTCCAGGTGCAGGGTGACGTTGTCCTTGAGCTGCAGCGTGCCGGTCAGGTAATCGCCGGGCGGGAAGTAGACCTTGCCCCCGGATTGGTTGGTGCAGGCATCGATGGCTGCCTGGATGGCCGCGGTGTCCAGCGTTTTACCGTCGCCTTCCGCCCCGAAGTCGCGCACAGAAAAGGCATTCAATGACATATTAAATTCTCCTGATCCGGGTTTACCGGAAGTGAATAAGATTAGGTGAATTCCTTTGTATCAAATCACCTTATGGCTGTCAAGGCTTTCAGCGTCACCTACTTCCGCTCCATCAACCCATCCTGATGAGTGTTTCTTCGATGCTTGCGATACCTTTCTGGTAAAAGGCGAGGGCGCTTTCCAGGGCCGCGACAACCTGCTCGTTGCGCCCCGCGTCTGGACCTTCAGGCGAATTCCACCATAAAAGCCTTTCAGCTTTATCCAGGATCGCAGCTTCTTCCATGAAAGCAAGCGAGGCCGCTATAAGCACGGTTTTTAATGTTGAGTATTTTCCCGACAGTTCTGCCAGGTAATCGCCGGCCGCCCTGTGGGTGCTGCGGTAGATGCCGTAGCAGTAGGCGTCGCCCAGGCCACGCACCTTTTCGGGGGATTTAAAATCATCAACCCAGCGTTGGTAAGCCCGGAAGCCTTCCAGGAAGACCCACTCGCTGCCCCCGAGCTTGTCGACGCCTTTATTAGAATGGGCATGCGCCACGGCTGCCTTCAGCGAATCCAATTCCGCTTTTTCGGCATCGAACTCACCGGACTTCTCCCCGATGAAGATCGCACCGAACGCCGGGCAAATCTCCAGGGCTTCGCACGGGGCGCGTCCAGGAGGCTTCAGCATAGCCATCCAAACCCTGGTAGGAGCCGCGTCCAAAGAAGACCTTTTTCTCTGTATCGAAACCCGCCACCACGTCCCATTCGGCGTTGGTGAAGGCATGCCAGACCATCACCGGCCTGTTATCGCGGATGTCGTCCTGGACCCGCTCGATCATGGTATACAGCAGCTCGTCCGGGGCTGGCTGGTCCCATTTGACGGTCTCGTTAAAAAGTGGCATATGCTCAACCTGGTAACCAAAGCGCCGCGCCAGCTCGAGCGGGTCGTTGCCTGTCGTGCTGGTTGGCGCGCACGGGCAGATGCCGGCGATGTGAAAGGCTGAGCCCGAAATGCCGTGCACGTAGGCAGGTGAATAAGACTCTCCCCGGTAGTTGAGCACGACGCGCAAGCCTTCGGTCATAGCCTCCACGACCCGGTAACGGTCGACATTTTTTAGAAGCATGGTCATTTCTCCTAGTGATTAACCTTGAGATTCCGCACTGATCTTGGGTGCGCCGTACCGATCTATGATGCGCCGTCCCTTCTCAAGGGTTCATGAATCAGACATCCGGCGCCTCGATGCCCATCATTCCCAGCATCAAATAGATCTCGCCGCGATGGTGAATTTCGTGCTCGAGCACGTGCCAGACTGCCCAGCCCATGGACACTTCACCTCCCCAGGGCAGTGTGCACAACTGCTCCATCATCCCATCCGGATCGCTGGCGAATTGCTCCAGGGTGCGCTGGTGCATCTCATCCAACAGCGTTTTCAACGAACCAATAGTCGCATAATCTTCAGCCCGAGGTTCAGATTCGTGCCAGCGGTTCTGGGTGTAATAGCGCAGCCAGCCGTCCTCGGTCCCGGCAAGGTGGACGACGGTCTCGCGTAAAGTCCATAATCCTTCTCGTGGCCTGTAATCCAGCTGCTTATCACTGAGCATGCCCAACGCCTCGAGCAGTCCCTGGCGCACAGCTGCCCAATATTCAAAGAGTTGTTTTGTGTTCATTGGTCCTCACTTATCGTGACTTGATCGGGATGTAGATATCGATCTCGGAATCATCGGCGTCGCCCTTGAAGCGCCCGTCCTGGTAAAACTCAAAGTCATAGGGATGGGCAATCTCGTAGCCCGAATGGGGCAGCCAGGTATCGTAGGCGTAACGAAACCCTTCGCCAAGTTCCTTCAATCCACCTCTGACTGTAAACACGGCATAGGTGGTTGCAGGCAGGCGCTTGGCGACCATCCGGACTGGGATGACATCCAGGTTATCTACCTCATCGGCGGCCATGTAAAACCATTTGTGGGTTAATGCCATGTCCTGGGTATAGAACTCCACACCGTAATGGTCCGTCGTATTCGAGTGCTCCGGAAGCTCATCGCGATACTGGATGAAGCGATCCCAGGTTTTGGCAAATTCACCTTCGGTGGGATTGGCAAATACCACCATTCCAACCAGGTTTATTTCAGGTTTTTGTACAATTTTTGGTTCCATTTTTTTCCTTTCAATATGTCTCAATAATTGACCAACCTCGGCAGGTAGCGCGCCAGCATCACGCTGTGAGTGGCTTCCTTGGGAGTTGATGGAATGCCGGGAAAGCCTGTACGCTCGATGTACTCGATCAGAACCTGGCGCACCTGCTCGGGTTCCAAGACGGCGATCTTGTCCAACGTATCCAGCCCGGCGTTGTGAAAGAGGCGGGCGCGAATGCGCTTGTGACCGCCGATGCGCGCCTGGTCAGCAAGCTTGACCAGCTCCAGGATCGTCTCCTCGGAGATGCCTGTATTCATCGCCAACTCACGACGCATCAGGGGCGTCCTGCCAGCGGCCACCATTTGCGGGCAGGTGGCGATGCCGTGGTGTTTGAGCGTTTCCACTGCCTCCAGGTCGACATCCAGGAACTCCTTGAGCTTGAACTTCTCATAATTTGGCGCTGACCACAGGTCACTGGCGGTCGCCCATAGGAGTTCGTTACCGGTGTATTCGTAATAGCACCAGATTCCGAAGACGTCGGTGTTGCCGCCTTGAGCAAAAGTACGCAGGTCTTCTGGTGTTGCGCTTTCAAGTGTTTTCCCAAGACTTGCCAGGTAAGTCTCGAAGGCCCGGACGCCTTCCATGTGCGCCTGGATCGCCCGTTCTGATTTCTTTGCTTTATGCATGGAGTCGCTGAAGCCTTGTTCGTCCATTTATACCTTTCCTGTTTCAGGACGCTGCTTTTATGTACTCCTCAGCGGCGTCCCGCAGCTCCTGTGACCAGTCCTCGGGCGGCAGCTCTCCGGTCAGCTCGATCAGGTTTCCGTCCGGGTCGCGCACGTAGGCGCTGCGCATGCCCCAACCCGGATAGTTCTTCGGTTCAGCCACCAACTGCACACCCAGTGCTTGCAAGCGCTTGAACTCGGCATCTACATCGTCCACGCCGATGATCAGCATGGCGCGGTCCTGGCATGGAATGTCAATGGGTAAATCGTTTGTGCCAATAGCTTCCGCCATGGAATCGCACTTGAACAGGGCGATGTTTGGCTTTTCACCAGCCTGGTCGATGAATGAAGCGTAAGAATCATTTTCGTTTCCCCAAAGCACTTTCAGTCCGATGACATCATGGTAGAAGCGAAAGCACTCCGTAAAGTTGACGACGAGTAAGCGCATATGGTCAATTTTCATAAATTGTCTCCTTTATGAGGGAAAAAACATTAACCGCAGATTTCGCAGATAAACGCCGAACAGATGAGAATAAGAACCATCTGCGAAAATCGGATTACCTGCGTTCTTTGCAGGCAATCTGCGGTTGGTCTGACTGGTTTATAAAAGCTCATTCAGTACTCCCAAAACAAACCGTAAATCCTCCATCTCCCCGGGAGTTTTGCCGATGGTGTCCCAGCCGGCTTCCGAGCAGCAGTCCAGGGATTGCCCGTACCGCTCGAGCACCACCCGTGCCATGCAGTTCTCATAATCGTATTCGCACTTCTTGATCCCCTCGAAAATGCGATCAGCGAGGTCAGGCCTGCCTTCGTCCAGCTTCACAAATAGTCGTTTCATCAAGTCGCTCTTGTGATCCCAGCGCAGGTTGTGATCGAAATCAGGCGAAGACCAGCTCATGAAGCGCACCCAGTACACGACCTGGTTACTCTTTTTACTATAACGCAGGCGAAAGCCGGCGTTGGCATCCCCGACCAGGATTTCGCGTTTGTACTTACGATCGGTAAGTAGTCGGTCGGTCTTGCGGATTTCGTCGCACAGTCCTGTGGGCGCCAGGTGCAGGCCGTCCTCGAGGTCTGGAAGGCGCTTACCTCCCAGGATACCCAGGTCGCAGCGCCGGAAGAAATACCAGCCGTAGTCTTTATTGTCTGCGCAGGCTTTGGAGAATGTTACCAGCCCTGGCAGCATGCCCGGGTACTGAGGATTAGATACGATCACAGGGTCGCTGCCGGTAAACGTCAGTCCCAACCGTTCGAATCCATTGCCAAAGCCCTTGATCCCGCCTTTCTTGGCCTTTTGCGCCACGAGCTGCGTGTAGAAAATCCGCTCAAGCCTCAAATCCTGTCCATCCGGGATACCAGCCAACCCGATCTGGTAGAGAAAGTCCAGGATGCCGGTTTCGAGCGCCTTGCGTGCTTTCAGACGGGCTGCCATCACACGCTTCTTCTCCTCCTGGTCCTCCTGCATGCGTAGGCGGCTTTCGATAAAGGCTTCGTAAGGTTGTTCGGGCAGTCCATAAGCCTGAGGATTCTCATATAGGTCTGCCAACAAGTCCTGAAAATATTGGTAGAGCGCCTGGTGACGTGCCCGGAAGCCGGCAGCCTGTTCCTCGGGAATCCCCGGCGGGGTGCTATCGACGTACTTTGCCAGGTCCAGGCCTAAGCGCCAGGCGTGCCACTGGCTGGTGCTTTGGAAAGAGCTGGTTGTGAGTTCGAAGTTCAAGTTAATGTCTCGGCGATGTACTTTAAAGCTGCCAGCCCCTTTCCTTCGGCCGCCTGGGCTTGCCTCAGCAGCCCTGCTGCCTGTGAAGATTGCAGCAAGGTCTCGTTATCCCAGCCTTCGAGGTTTAGAGGATGCAGGTTGAGCACTTCCCGCAGCCTCTCGCTGACCTCCTTATAGCAGATGATGGCCTCCTCGAAAGCCTGTTCGCAATAACCAGGCAGTTGAAGATGGGCTTCCTGTAAAAAGTCCGCGGCCATTGCGCGGCATTCGAGCCAGCAGGCGGTATTATAGCTGTGCCCATCGCGGATGGCGCGTCCCGTTTCGAGCGATTCTGCCCAAAGCTCGTACCCCGCGAGTCCGCTGGCATAGCCCGGTGCCGTGAACCAGTCCCCAGGTTCCTTCGCTTTCTGGACTGCCAGTACGAGCGCCTCCTGCGCGACTTTCTGCGCCGCTGCCGGTGTGCGTAGCTCGATGGAATACACCTGCAATACGGTGACGTCGGTTTCGCCCAGCGTGCGCCAATCTCGCGGGCCTCCGGTCACCCAGCCCGTGTACAGGTAACCACCGCCCAGCCCGGTCACCGGGTCGTCGTCCTCGTACCCATAAATAATCGAATAGTCGGGGATATATGGATCGACTTCCCATCCGTAACAGGGCAGGCCGCGGTCCAGGTTTTCGCGCACGAAATCCCAGGCCTGGCGTTGATACTCGGGAAATTGATTGCCGGCTTTTTCTTTATCGATCGATATCCCTTTGACCTGGTAGCCCAGGTTGGGCGCCAGGTCGAAGATTGGTTGCGTATCCCAACAGGTAGGCCCGCTGGGATCGAGTGTTTCCTGGATGTTTAATACGAATGCGTATCCTGTACCGCCATAGAGCCATGGGAACGAGATTTCGCGCCCCAGGTAGCCCAGGCAGCCTTTGATGCAGTCCAGTTGCGTGATGAATCGTTGTTGAAAACGCAGTCCTTCGAGTTTTTTCATGGTGGTATCCTAGGAGGGCAAAAGGAAATGGGTTGAGCCAGTTTGGGTGTTACACGTTGAATCATAGAACTATTGTTCTGTTTTGTCAATACCTTTGGGTTAGGGTAATCGCATTTGAAAGATTTTATACCCCGTTTAATGTCATTTCGAATGTTATGACACTGTCAAGGGCTTTTTTAGAAGGCCAGGATTGACAGAATGATAATTCGGGATGTAAGGAGTGCTGGACCTCACAACGGCACAGATAATTTTGCACAGTTTATTGGCGATGTTGTTCATGACCAGTTTTCTTGGCTTGCCTTCAGCGAGCTTACGCAGGAAATAGAGAGTGAATTGTTTTCGGTGGGTACGCACGGACATAGCTGCCAGGAAAATCAGCTTACGCATAGCAGGCGGGCCATAATGACGGGAAGTTGGTTTGTGATAGATAGAAGAACCACTCTTGCGTTCATAGGGACAGATGCCGAGATATGCGGCCAGTTGTTTGGCGTCGGGCAGCTCGGGAGCCGACTGAAACAAGACCAGCAGGTGGGCGGCCAGGAGCAAGCCGACGCCTGGTACGGTCAGGAGCAGCTCAACCCGATGGCGGAAGTCGGGATCCTGGTCAATCAGGCGTTCGATTTCCTTCTCGAGAGTTTTCATGTGCTGGCGCAGTTCGGTGATGGCTTCCTGGTGGGCACTTTCTGCCAGGGGTGTGCGTACCTTCTTGCGCTTCAGGGCTTTCAGGGCGTTTTGATGAGCTGTCTTTTGGGTCGAGAACTGCTCTCGAGCGGTCAAAAGGGTCTTGATTTGCTCCAGAACTTCATCCCGAGGCTGCCAGAGCTTCAGTTCGTCATAAAAGCGATAGGCATACTCGGCTATCTGACCACTGTCCACCGGATCCGACTTATGCCCCACTGGCGCAAAGGCGCGTTTGACCTTCAGCGGCGGTTCGATCGCTACCTGGTAGTGATTGACCACCAGGAAGTGGGCGAGGACTTCGTTGTAGACCCCAGTGGCTTCCATGCACACCACCGTGTTCTCGGGCCGCAGTTGCTGGCTCTGCATCCAGTGCAGAAACAGCCCAAAGCTGTCATACTCGTTCGCAAATTCCATCGCCGCTACCACTATCGCCCACTTCTTGTCCATCCTCCCTGCAGAGACTGTGAATTGCTCAGAGGCGACATCGATGCCAACATAGTATTCGGGTCTGTTCATGTGCTCTCCTTCAGGTTTGTGATCATGGTAATCGAACGAAGTGGAGGGAACTTTGTCCATGTATTAGCCTTCGCCAGGCGTCAATGTTATTTAGCTTTCTCCACCCAAGGGTTGGGTCTTCTTCGAAATGTGAGTTACATCCCTCGACGAGTGGTAGACTTATTCAACCCTTGGTTCGATTACCATGATCTTACCTTAAGTCTAATGGACGACCGAAGGGAGGAGAAATCCCTGAGAGTCACAATCGTTCTTGTACCTACGCAGGCATTGAGAGGCTATCGTACAAGGGATTTCTCACCAAAGAACGGTTCGAAATGACATATTAATCCAAATGCGATTACCCTAACCTTTGGGTTCATTTCACTGGTGCTTTCACCCTTGCGCGGGCTGCATGGGCTCCCAGTGCAGGTTAGACTCCAGGTTCGGGTTGAAATTCGGGTCCTCGGTGACGATATAGCCGCCCAGGTTGTTCGCCCAGGCATTCCCGTACCCGGAAGGCATCTCGACCACCTGCTCTCGGTGGGGATCATAAAAGCCATCGACGCCGCGTATCTGCCGGCTGCGTTCGGTTGCCAGGCGGTCGTAGATTTCCTGCCGGGAGTAAAATTCGCGCAGATTTTGCTCGCGTATCTGGCTGCCGGTCTGGGCGTAGATTTGGCCAATCTGCCCGATCGAATGGATGCGCTGGATCTGCTGCTGCGCCAGCGACTGCACGATGGCTTTATAAGCGGCGTACCACTGCGGGTTGAGCTGGAAGGAGGTGATCATCATTGAAAACAGCTCCGCGCTGGCGTCCAACCTGCCGGCGGCGCCCCGGAAGGCGAACAGGTAATCCACGAACCAGACCAGGAGCTCGGATATGCCGAACATTGTCTGGATGGGGGCGCGAAAACCTCGACCACGCCATACAGCTCTTCCTCGTAAGTCTGCCCCTGCCAGGAATAGGAGATGCGCACTTTTCCACCCTCCGCCCAGCCCCCGCTGATCGGCGCTTCTGAGCGCACCTGCTGCGGCAGGTCGGGCAGCGGTTCTTCGCGCAGGATCTGCAGGTTCTGTAGGCCAGAACGGTAGCGTGGCAGCACCAGCCCGCGCAGCGCCTCCCGGATGTTAACCGGGGGTCTCACCTCCGCCTCGAAATGGCGCGAGCCAACCTGCTGGAACATACCAGCCGTGTTCCAGGTGAAGTTCATGTTGGGCAGGACTTCGAAACGTTCGGCGCCCGAAGGGTTGCTGACCTGGAAGGCGACGGCGGCTGGCATGCCCGGGTTATCGAGTGCCCATCGGCAGCCGCCCTGGAACTGCCAGCCGGCGGGGATCAGCATCCGGAATAGCTCCAGACCCGGTGCCCTCACGGTCGGTGATACGTGAACGGCTGCAGGCGATGCCCGCGTGCCAGGGGCACAGGCTCTTGCTGTTCGCCTCCAGCAGGCAGGTTCCAGATGATGCTCGAGCCGCAGTACTGGCAGACGGCATAACCGTGTGGGTTCAACGGCAAATTCGCCCCACACTGCGGGCAGTGGCAGGCGACGGGTCCGGCTGGCTGGGTGGCGGTCATCTCCCCTCCGTTCAGTTTATGAGGATTGGTTCAGGTTTCTGATCAGTTCAGGGAGCTGGCCCAGGTTCTCGATCTGGTAAAACCCGGGCGTTCCCGTGGGCGGCGCTTCCGCCGCTTCGTGCATCCACGTCATTTCATACGGGACATAGACGGCATTGCCCCCCAATTCCAGGATCGGCAGGACATCAGAACGCAGCGAATTTCCGATCATTAAGAAATTTTTTGGTTGGACGCCGTGCTCCTGTAATACGTGGGCATAACTTTGAGGCGTTTTATCGCTGACAATTTCGATATGTTCGAAGTAAGTTTGGATGCCCGAACGCTTGATCTTGGACTCCTGGTCCAGCAAATCACCTTTCGTGACCAGCATCAGCGAGTAGGCTTGCGACAATCGCGCAACCGTCTCAGCGGCATGCTCGAGCAGCACGATCTCGGCGGTCAGCATCTGCTTGCCCTGGTCGATCAGGAATTTGATGTCTTCACCGCAGATTTGCCCTTCGGTCAGCTCGATGGCGGTCTCGATCATCGAAAGCGTGAATGCCTTCACGCCATAACCGAAATGCGCCAGGTTGCGCATTTCGGTCTCGTACAGTCGAGCGTCGATCCATTCCGGAGGGTGGTAGCGGGCTAAAAGCTCGCGGAACCTGGCCTGGGCGCGGGCATACAGACTCTCGTTCTCCCAGAGCGTGTCGTCGGCGTCGAAGGCAATCAGCTCGAATTTCATTTATCCGAAAATCTCGGGATGTTCTTTGGTGTATTTGTTTAAGATGAAAGCAGATATTATTACCGCTGTGATGCTGATCGGCCCGGTGCATAATAGGGAAAAGAACCCTGTAAAAACCGCAATGATCCAGAAAAAGATGGTCCAAATTACTGAACCGATTAATAGGAAGATACCACCAGTTTTACCACTATAGATCCAACCAATACCCAGAATTCCAAATAAACCTGGAAGAATTTCTAAAATTAACGCCAGGCTTCGATCCTTATAGCCACGCGTTAGAGCATAACTTGGCGCTGGCTGGCTGTAAGATCCAGGACTCACAGGTTCCGGCTCGTAGGACGGCGTCGTTTCCTGGCTGGCAACATCCTCCAGGGATTTCGCTTCTTCAACCAGTGATGCGCCGCATGCCATGCAGAACTTAGCTTCGTCGGTGTTTTCGGTATTGCAGTGTGAGCAGGTAATCATGGATGAGTTCTCCGGGGGAAAGATGATTGTGATTGGATTCTAACACCAAAAGAGCTGTCAACGGATGTAGAACAGATTGAACGGATGGCTCCACTGAAAAAACTGCACATTAACAAGAAACTTCCAAAAATGAAGAAAAAACCGAACAAGGAAACCGGAAAAAATAAAAAAGCTCTCCGGGAAACAGGAACAAGGGGGCTAGGGAAACCCATTGTTGCCCTCGAATACGAACTCAGGCTTGCTGAAAACGGGTCAGTCGACGGATATTGATCATTGCTGCGGATGCGATTAGCATACTTCGAACTCGGAACAAACCACGTACAGGCAACTTTGCTGCGGGGAAAGGATGTTTCAAGGATCGCACCGCCGCTTCGACAGCTGCGCGTAAGTTGTGCGGAGCCCGCTGGTTCTCCAGGCAGCGTTGTCGACGTACTGCTGCATCAACTTCATGCTGGGTGAAATCCATTTGGAAACTGGCGGACTTTTTGCGCCACAAAATCCGGCAACGATTATCAGCATGGAAAGGGCATGCAGAACAATCTGTGGCCTGAAAGCTTGCCCGAAAACTCTTCACCGCAGTAGACCTGGGCTGGACGCTAACCGTACACTGTCCGGGGCAGGTGATCTGGGTTGGCTGTCCTAGCGCATTTTGCTGGATGATATACGAAGAAAGGTGCAGCTTATCAGGGTTCAAGCGTGTACCGCGGATTGCACTCTGGATTTGTACCACCTGCTGTTGGCGTAAGACTTGGTCGACCTGCGGGCTGCCAAAGCCCGCATCGGTGTACAGTTGCTTCAAATCCGTTCGCTCCACCAAATTTGGCAGAGCAGCCAGTAACAGTCTGGGGTCGTCCACATTATTGGGGGCCACCTGCGTTTTGGTAATCAACTGCACGGGATTCTCAGGGTGGCAGGTTTCGGTGAGGTTGGCCACATAACCTTTGTAATACCTTTGGCCTTTCTGCCGGTAACTGGCTTCCAAATCATCTAAGGATTGCAAACAGCCACTGGAGAGTTCTTTACCCTCTTTTGGTAGCACGGTTACACTTTCTGCCCGGAAGTTTTCGGTAAAGAATCGTTCCACCACTCTGAAGAAAGGATATTGAGTATATCCCGCTCGTAACTCACTCAATAGCTGGAAAAGGATTTTCCCAATGTGGGTCAACTGTTCTTGTACCTGCTCTTTGCCTTTGATGCGATATACATACTGGTTGGTAGTGTCTTTCAAGTATGGGCCAAAGATTTCTGCATACCGCACACGATCTGCTTCAGACAACAAGCGGTTGATCCGCTGTAGCAGTTCGGCGGCTAATTGCAGGCGACTGGAATCGAGAATGTTGCTTGCAAGCATTGTGCTATCCATGCGCTGCTGGGTGGTCTTGACTTGGAAGGCGATCAGTTGTTGATCGGTAATGTCTTCGAAACATTGCTCGAGGAGATTCACCCCGTGTTCCAGGTTGTATTGACTTAAACGCCGGCGAAAGTTATACAACGTGCGTATGTCGAAATCCCCTTCATTCAAACTGTGGTATCCCAAGGCATATCGAACCTGGACGTCAAACGTGAAATGGTCATAGAGCTCTTCGTCACTCCATCCAAAGCCAGCCTTCAGCGTATCTAAAGCTACTAGAACGTTGACTGGAATGTTTGGCCGAGAAGGATGATCAGCGTACAGGCAACAAAACGAACCTTCTTTGAGCCGACAAAAGAATTGCCGGTAAAATTCACCCGCCCAAGATTGTTCCAGCCGTTGTCGGTGCTTATCCTTTAACTCTTGAACATTACTAAATAATGGCGGTTGATTGTGTTTTTTATTCGCTTTGTACATCCTGTGTTCCTGTTAAGCTTGGTGTCTTTGGATTATATTAATCTTTTCTCCTTTTGAGGAGCCCTGAATTCTGACTGCTTTTGTCCATTCGTTTTTTCAGTGGAGCCATCCGTTCAATCCGTTAAGCTGCGTTCTTTGCAGCCATCCGTTGACAGCTCCACAACAAAACGCGGATACCATCTTTCCAAATGGCATCTGCGTTCAACATTATCTGTTCAATCCGTTAAGCTGATCGATCTTTGATCAGCCGATCGCTCTTTGATCGCCAAATCCGCTGACAGCTTTACGGTTGGTAAGTCACCTGCAGTGCGATCCAATCCAGGTAGAAGGTGCGCGCCGATGATGCCGCCACGTCCACAATGCGCACGCGCAGGTTGGTATTCGAGAAGTTCGCCTGCGTCCAGGTCCTGCCCCAGGTGTCTGTCGTGCCACCGAGTGTGTACGTCCTCTCAGTCGTACTCAAGGTGGTGGTGGATTTCGCGGTCGTCCACGTCGTCCCGCCGTCCCAGGAGAGCTGCACGCATATCTTGGGCGAGCTGCTGGCGCTGCTGACCCTGGCGTCCAGGCGCACCTGGATGCCCTTGATGACGGCGCTGACCGGCAGGTTCACGTTGTAGTTGTAATAGATATGTCGGTCTTTGCCGGTGTTCGTGCAGGATGTGTTGGTGTTGGTACCGCTGCTGGCGTCAGAGGCAAAGGCGCTGTCATTTGCATACGCGTTCGCTGGGCTGGTCTGGTATCCGTTGTTGTCGCCAGAACCCGTGGTCACCGCGGCGTTGGCGGAAGGAGACAGGAAGCCGGTGTTGGTGGTTGGCGCCGGGGTGTTTGTCGGGGTGGGGGTAAAGGTCGGAGTCGCCGTGGCGGTGGGGGTGTTGGTCGGTCCCGGCGTGGCCGTCGAGGTGCTGCCCAGCTCGCCGCCGGTCACTACCAGGGCATACGGCTGCGGTCCGTTGGGCACGTTGTAGCCTTTGACCTGGACTGTATAAGGTCCTGCGCCGGGATTGGCGATGTAAACGTTCTCGACGTTGTTGCGCCGGTCAACGCTGCCGCCCGTGGCGCTCCAGCCCCCGCTGAAGACGTTGCCCAGGAAATTGCCAGCCGTACCGCTAACCGTCAGGTCGAGGTCGTTGACCAGGTTCACCGAAGCCGACGTCGTCGAAGGATAGTCGCTCCAGACGATCGTGATCTTCAAGGCGCCGCCGGTCGGTGTTACCTGGTAGCTGGCGGTGCCGTTGGTACTCAGCCCGCTGCCCTCGATGTATCGAACCCGCCCGTCAGTAGCAGCGTCCAGGTTGACGCGACCCCAGCCCTCGTGGTTGTTCGGGATCGGGAAGTCGTTGTCGCTGGCGCCATCATTGTTCTCATCCATGATATCCACGGCTGTGTTGATCATCACCGCTTTCACCAGGGCTGCGCTGGCGGAGATCCCATAGACTTTCTGGAAGTAATCCTTGAGCACAGCCGCGCCGCCGGCAGTCAGCGGATTGGACATCGACGTGCCGCCCATGTACTTGTAGTAAGCGTTGAGGGGGAAACCCCATCCGTCATACTGGTAAGCATTGTTCTTGGGATTGGGCGAGGCGTCGTAGCCCTGCTCGTAGAGATCGGAATACCCCGAGAGCACCCAGGTACCTGGGGCGACCACATCCGGCTTGATGCGTGAGTCGTTGGTGGGGCCGCGGCTGGAGAAGGCTGCCATCTGTTCGGAGTTGCCGGCGGAGGGATCGCTTTTGATCGGCTCTGCGGGGTAGTCCGCAGGCCAGGCAGAGTTGTAAGTGAAGATGCTGTTGATACCACCCTGGGAACCGCACTGCGTGTAGCTGAGACCCGTGTCGCAGGGATAAGTTGGGCGTGCATTTTCACTGGCGCCCACTGTAATCACGTTCTTGGCGGTAGCCGGCGAGCCGATTGAGTCGTTGTCGATGGCTCCGTCGCTATTGGCATCGATGCCTTCATTCCCGGCTGAGAAGGTGATAACCATGTCCTTGTTGGTCCAGATAAAGGAGTCGGTATTAACACTGTCAGTGGTGTAGGCGCCTGCCTGGGCACTGCCCCAGGAATTGGAGTGAATGCGTGATCCGGCGTTGTAAGCCTGCTGGTAGAGCGTTTTCAAGTCACTGGGAAGCCCGGTCAGGTAGTAGCCGTCGGTATAGCCATAGAGAGCTTTACAAATCGATGAAATGACCACATAGTTTTCGGTGGATTGGAAGACCAGGTGGGCGGCCGGGGAAGTGCCCTTCCCGGCGCCGCTCGGGTCGCCGGCGCTCAGGACGGAGCTGGCAGTGTGCGTGCCGTGCCCCGAGTCCACGTCGATTGAGCCATCATTGGTGATGGTCTGGAAACAGCTTCCTGCGGAACCGGGCCAGTTGTAGATTGCTGTCACGCGGCTGCCGGGGATGTCGCGATGAGCAGTGGTTGTCGTACCACCGCCGATGCCGGTATCCGCCACGGTCACCGTCTGGGTCGAGCCATCGTAGCCGCGAACATTCGCCGCAGCCGAGCCCATCACGCTGCCCCCGCCGACATCGTTGCTCAGCCTGCCATTTGTGACATTCAAGTAGAAGAAATCCACCCAGGCCACGTCGAGGACGTTGGCGATCTGCTCGATCTGGGCGCGGCTGGCGATCACGGTCAGCAGTTCGCCTTCCGCCTGTAGCAGCTCGCTGCCGGTCTGGGCGATGGCAGCACGGGCAAGGCCGTACTCAGCCCCGCGCTCGATGCGCACGCTGTACACACCCAGCTCCCCAGCGGCAGCTAATGATGGGTTGAGCTTGAAGGCCGGTTGGAAGATGCCTACGTAGCTGACGTTAGCGAGTTGTTGCACTTTCTTCGCCTGCCCAGGATTCATGCGCACCTTGAAGGCGAAGTCGGGGATGTAATCCAGGACGTCAGCGCCCAGGGCGGTCACCTGGTCCTTCCATGCCTGCTCTACCGGCCCGCCGAACTGGACGATGTAGTAGCCGCGCGTATTGGCCGGATACCCGGCAATCGTCAGCCCGGGCGGTGTGGTGATTTCGCTTTCGCCGGGCACAAAGGTGCCGGCTTCCAGGTAGATCGGTGCGGGCTGCTCTTGCTGGCCGCGTACGGCCGAAACCATGGCGAACGAACCGAAGACCAGGCTCAGGATCGCAAACACGGAAAGTATAAGCCTCACACTTTTATTCATACTGCCTCCACATGGCGGAATAGGTTGATGGGACAGTCCGCAAGCTGCGGACAGGGTTGTGTAATTTTAGTCCAATACCTCCGAATTACAATCCTGTACACATAGAATTTTCAACGAATTCAGTTATCATATTTGTAAGGCCCACCGGTTACGAGAAGGGCGCCCTCTCTCCAGGCTGCAAGGTGAGAGTGTATAATCCTGCCTGACAACGTATTCCAGGAGTTTCCTTTGTTCATAACTAACACCGACATTACAATCGATCTGCAAAGCGCCATCGACCGCCTGGCGGAGTCCGGCGGCGGTGAAATCCTGATCCCTCCTGGGATTTATCATTTCCGCCCGATCGAGCTCAAATCGAACATCTGCCTGAACTTGAGCGCCGGTGCAAAACTGGTCGCATCCCCGCGCAAGGAAGATTATTTTCCGGTCGGCTACCATCACAACGAGATGGGCGAGGTGCACTCGGCTATCTACGCTTTTGACCAGGAAAATATTATCCTGAAAGGCGAAGGTGAGATCAACCTGAATGGGACGGCTTTCTACCACATGGATATCCCCTCCAAAGTCGTCAGCGCTGGCCCTCCCATCACCCAGGAATACCTCGACGAGGCGCCGCGCACCTACGATTGGCGAGTGAACCAGCCGGTCTTTTTCCACCACTGCCGTAACCTCCGCCTGGAAGGTCTGTCCATCCGTAATTCGCCCTGCTGGACCTTGAGCTTCAACCTCTGCCGGGGCATCCAGATCTCCCACCTCACCATCGAAAACAGCATGATCCTGCCCAACGACGACGGCATGCACTTTACCGGCTCGCAGGATATCCTCATCCACGGCTGCCGCATCTCCGCCGGCGACGACTGCATCGCCCTGACCTCAATCACGGACTGGAACGTCGCCTGTGAAAACGTCGTCATCAGCGACTGCATCTTGCAGTCGGCATCGAAGGCAATCTCGGTCGGCTACATGCACAGCATCGTGCGCAACGTCCTGATCGAGAATGTCATCGTTCGTAAGAGCAACCGCGCCTTCGTCTCGATGTGCCACCCGCGCACCGGCCTGGTGGAGAATGTGCGGGTCACCAACTGCATCTTCGAGGGCCGGAGCTACGGCGGCAACTGGTGGGGTAACGGCGAAGCTATCGTTCTCATGGTCACGCCGCACCACATTCCCTCGTACCGCGATCCGCAGCCCGAGCCGCGCTTTGAGTACTCCCTCCAAAACGTCACCTTTTCTGGACTGACCTGCCTCTCCCCTCGCCCGATCGCCGTGGTTGCCAGCGAGCCTCTGGTCAAGAACATCCAATTCAAAGACATTTCCATCGAATTTGTCCCCGACGAACGTCCCAGCCTGAAGGGGGATGTCATCGACCTGGCGCCAGGCCCGCGCAACTACACCCTGCCACACGACCGGGTCGGGATTGCTTATAAGAATGCCGAAATCAGGATTGACAATGTCACGGATGGCAGCGGTAAACCGGTTAGAGTAGTAGAAATTGTGGATGTGTAATCCAGACCTGGAGAATGATATTTCATGTCATTAACCGAAAAATATGAATTCAACGGTTTACCCTCCCTGCCCTCGCCCGGACCTCAAGCCTCCGGCGGGCTGGAGCCTGCCCTTCATTAGCTCCCTCGACCTGGTGCGCAACCACAGCCTCTCGCCGGATGGCAGGCACGTCGCCTTCATCTGGGATCGCGACGACCTCTCCGAGCTTTACCTGCTGCCAGCTTCAGGTGGCTGGCCTCGGCGGCTCTCGTGCGGGCGTGGACCGACCATCACCTGGGACGACGAGCTGCCGGCCTGGTCGCCCGATGGGCAGTGGCTGGCTTTCACCCAGGACGACCACGTCCACGTCGTCCCGGTCTCGGGGGGCCTACCGCGGCAGATCAGCGATTTCACCACCGCCGCTAGCGCTCCTGCCTGGATGCCCGACAGTCGCGGCCTGGTCGTCAGCGTGACCCGCGGCGAAGCCGGCCAGCTTATTCTGACCGATCGGGAGGGTCATTGGCCACGACCCCTGGTTGAGAACCCCGATGGCAATGCCTCCGACCCACAGCCTTCACCCGACGGGCGCTGGGTGGCGTACGTCTTCCAATCGTTCGACGATCTCCGCCGCCTCGACGTGCGCCTGGTGGAGGTCGCCAGCAGGCAGTCCCACAACCTGGCGAGTAACCCTGCCATTTTCAACCACTCGCCACGCTGGCATCCAAATGGACAAAGCCTGGTTTTCCTCTCACAGCAGAGCGATTTTTTCGAGCTCTGGCTGGTCCAGCCTGATGGATCGAACCTGCGCCAGCTAACCCACCTGGGCTGCGACCTCAGCGACCCGGCCTGGTCGCCCGATGGAACGCGCCTGGCCTGCATCGCCAACCGCGGCGGGGCTTTTGAGCTTGTCCTGGTGGATGCCCAGAAAGGCCAGGCGGAAACCCTGGCCGGTGGGATGGGCATTTACTCCCACCCCAACTGGTCGCCGGACGGGAGCTGGCTGACCGCCGAATACGAGAGCCCCATCCAGTCGACTACCATCCTACGCTTCGACCTGGAAACCCGCCAGGCGACGGCACTCACTCATTCGCTGCCGCCGGCAATGGAGAACATCCGCTGGACACTGCCGGAAGGTGTATTTGTTGAACCTGGCGAAGGCGTTGGTTTACTGTCAGGTTTACAGGGTATCCCCGGCCTGCTGTACCGCCCCGAGCGCTCTAACCAGGCCGGCATCCTCTACCTGCACGGCGGTCCCAATGACCAGGTGGGCTACCAGTGGGACATTTTCAAGCAGTACCTGGCAGCCTTGGGATACACCATCCTCTGCCCGAACTACCGCGGCAGTACCGGTTATGGGATGGCTTACGAGCGCAGCAACTACCTGGACTGGTGCGGCGGCGACTTGCAGGACTGCCTGGCTGCGGCCGACTTCCTTGCCCGCCAGCCCGGCGTCGATCCCGGGCGCCTGGCCTGCTGGGGACCCAGCTATGGCGGCTTGCTCACCAACGCAGCCCTGGCACGTGACCCCCGGCACCGCTTTGCCTGCGGGATCAGTGTCTTTGGTGATGCCAACTCGCTGACCTCCTGGGCTCTGTGCAGCCAGCGGCTGCGCCTGTATACCGAGATTTACCTGGGTCACCCATCGGCGCAGCGAGAAGATTACATGCAAGCCTCGCCCGTCCACCAGGCTGCGAATGTCCAGGCGCCGCTCTTGCTGCTGCACGGCTTGCTCGATGACATTGTCCCGCCCGAAGCCTCCGAAGAATGGGCGCAGGCGCTGCGCCTGGGCGGCAAGACCTTTGAATACAAAACCTACGCAGACGAGCCACATGCCTTTTTGCACCGCCGAAACCGCCTCGACGCCTGGCAGCGCATCGAGCGCTTCCTCAACTGGCATCTCATGCCTTCGTCCTGGTAACGACGCTCTGCGTCGTTACCGTCTCCCAACGCTCGGCGTTGTTGCTTCCTGACCATCAATTCCACAAGGCATGCAGAAGCGTGCAACCAAGTTGACAACGCAGAGCGTTGTCAACAGACCAGGATCTACCCATGACCACATTCTTCTCGTACGAAAACCTGACATGGCCGGAAGTCGCTGCCCTGCCGCGCAGCACACCGCTGGTGGTCCCTCTGGGCAGGCCTCCCAGGGAGCTTCTGGAGCCTTACCTCACCCAGGCATTAGACGCACCCGAGCGCATCGGAATCCTGCCTGCCATCCCTTATGGCTGGTTTACCAGCGGCCTGGCAGTGCCTGAGCCAACCCTGGCAGCCTTCCTCAGCAACCTCCTGGATAGCCTGGCAGACGACGGTTTCAGCCGGGTCTATGTCCTTGTGCCACAAGACTTGCACCTCGGACTCGGCAGCCGCCAGCTTGTCCTGCCAGGTCTGCCGCTTCATTTGCAGGTGGCCCCTCTCCCCCCAGAATCGGATCGCGATAAGGTGATCCTCGTGCCGGTCGGTCACACCGAGCAGCACGCCTACCACCTGCCTTTGAACACCGACACCCTGATTATCGAGGCCATTGCCCTGGGGACGGTTACCGCTGTGCCCAAGGATGCCTGTACCTTGCCGGTGATGCCCTACGGCGTCAGCACCCACCGTCCTTCCTTTGCCGGGACCCTCAACGCCGGCGGGCGTGAATTTGAGAATTTTTACCTGGCGGTCCTGGACAGCCTGGCAGCCCGCGGTTTTGAGAAAGCCTACCTGATCAGCGGGCACGGCGGCAATTGCTCATTCCTCGTCAACGTGGTCAAGTACGCTGGCGAAAGGCATCCGCATGCCTTCTATGCCACTGCCTGGTTGTATTTATCAGGACCCGAGGGAATCGCTGCCCTGGAGGGGCGCCGCCGGTCTGCGCACGGCGGTATGGGGCACGCCTGTGAGCTCGAGACCTCGTTGATACTGCACCTGCGACCCGAGCTGGTGCACATGGAGCGAGTCGTCGATGAGGTGGATTTTATCAGCACCCCCTCGTATTCCATGGACTGGATCGAGAGCGGCGCCCTGGTTGCTAACCCGCCCTGGGAAGACGACACCCGCACCGGCGCATACGGCGCCGGCAGCCTGGCCTCCGCCGAAAATGGCGCCTTCTGGCTGCAAGCGGCCATCGCTGAGAAGGTCGGGCACGTCGCCGAAATCCACGAGCAGCACCAGCGCCGGAAAGAGAAAAAGGACGCGGATGTCTGCATAAACCGCAGATAACGCCGATGAACGCGGATAATTTTAATTCCGCGCCCGTCCGCGTTATATCTACGCACTTTGTAGACCGCGTCCCCCATTCTTGAGAAACGCTAACGCCGACTTTGCCAACAGCGCCGTGCCTAAAGGCAGGGCTTCCTCGTCCAGGATGAAAGTTGGGCTGTGCAGGTGGTCGCTGCGCGATCCCTTCACCCCCAGGGAGAACATCGCCCCCGGGGCGTGCTGCATGAAGTAGCCGAAATCCTCCGCGCCCATGGTGCGCTGCGGAGGCACGAGGTTGCCTTCGCCGATCATTTCGACTGCCTGGCGGTGCACCAGCTCAACCATGCGATCGTCGTTGTAGCTGGGCGGGTAGCCGATCTCGATCCGCAGGTCGTAGTCGCCTCCCAGGGAGCTCACAATCGCCAGCGACTTTTCGATCTCGCGGTGCAGCGTTTTCTGCACTTCGTCGTTCATAAAGCGGATTGTCCCGGTCAGCTCAACGATCGAGGGGATGACGTTGGAAGCCTGCCCGCCGTGGATGGAACAGACGCTGATCACCGCCGGATCGTACGGGTGGATGCGCCGGGAGACGATGCCGTTCAATGCCAGGATCACGTGACCGGAGATGAAAATCGGGTCGATCGTCAGGTGGGGTGCCGCGCCGTGGCCGCCGTCCGCCTTGATGGAGATGAAAAATGTGTCCACGCCCGCCGAAGTCGGCCCCGCACTGACTGCAACCTGGCCGGTTTCGGTCTGGGCGTCCACATGCTGGGCGAAAATGGCGTCCACTCCCTCGATAGCGCCGTCCTCGATCATCCGCTGCGCCCCGCTTTTCCCCTCGTTATCGCTGTCCTCCTCGGCAGGTTGGAACAGGAAGCGAACCCTGCCGTTGAATTTCTCGTGAGTTAGCAGGTTGGCTGCCCCCAATCCCATCGCCGTGTGCGCGTCATGACCACAGGCGTGCATCATGCCGTCCACCCGCGAGGCGAACGGCAGCCCGGTCTCTTCCTGGATCGGCAGGGCATCGATGTCAGCGCGGATGGCGACGCATGGGCTGCCCTCGCCGATTTCGGCGACGACGCCGGTCCTGCCGATGCCTGTGGTCACACGGTAACCCATTTGTCCCAGGATCTCGGCGATCCGGGCAGAGGTGCGAACTTCCTGGAAGGCGATTTCAGGATAAGCGTGGAACTCGCGCCGCCAGGTAATGAGTTGGGATTGGATGGTTTGGGCTTTTTCTAGCAAGGATGCCTCTTTTCTAATCGTCTTTGCGAGACGTACGTACTTTGTGCGCCGAAGCAATCTGGTTTTTGATTGCCGCTATCCGATCTTTGGATTGCCGCAATCTTTTTAAGGTAGGTTGGGTTGAGAGCCAACTAGGTCTTCAGTTGGCTCTCAACCCAACCTACGATAGCTTTTCAAAGTGGTTCCTGAGCGAAACTGTCCATTATACGATCCAGCTCTGCCTCCTGATAAGGCTCTAGCTCTGGGCGCGGTGCTCGCTGAGCAGGCGCTCCGCCATCGCCTGGGCTCTATCGGCCATGCTGCTGCGGCCACGGTTTTCCCAGTCACTCCAGGCGCCGCGCTCCGCCAGCTTCGTGATCAGGATTTCACCCGCCCGTAAATGCTTGCGGGTGTGCTCCTCGCTGAGGAAATTGCGAGTGGTATTCATCGCTGCCGCCACAACATCAACCGCCAGGGCTTCCTCGTCGCAAGCAAAGCCACCTAACAGGCGGCGTACGCTCCCGGCAATCTCATCGTCCAGCACCATCTGGGCATAAGAAGCCGCCGCTCCAGCAGCCATCTCACCAATGCCGGAAAGCTCGTCGGCGCCTGCCAGCGCCGGGACAAGGGCGTTCATGGCGCGCTCGAAACCGTTCTGCAGGTCGAGGGTGTGCGAGTTGGTGGAAAAACCGTAGACGTTCACCGGCAGCCCGTAGCGGTGGGCGACCTGCACCGTCCCGGCGGAGGCCAGCCCCAACTCGACGCCGCCCCAGACCGAGGCTCCCGTGCGTGGCTCCATCATCGCCAGGCGCCCGCAATACATCACCGGCAGTCCAGGATGAGCGAGCTGCACCAGCACGATCGACGCCAGCACCTCAGCATTTTGCTGTGCCAGGGCGCCAGAGATTGTCAGCGGAGCGGTGGCACCGGCGGTTGGGCATGGCAGCGGTCCGAAGGGCAGCCCCTGGTGCGCCGTTTCGAGCATGGCCTGCACCAGGTGATCGGGGAAGGTCAGCGGGCTGATCGGCGAGATCGCCATCATCAGCATTTCGGCTGGAGGACCGATTACCTCTGCCATGCGCACGACGGTTTGCACCTCGGCCCTCGTCTGCACGCCCGGGCCGTAGACGGGCTTGGTCGTCTGCGGCAGGGTGTGCCGGTACATCGCCAGCGACATCAGGCTCCCCGGCACGTCCTGCGGGGTAAAGAACGGCGTTACGCAGGTGCAGGCGGGCAGGGCATCCAGCAGGCGCGCCGCCTGGACCACATCCTTGACCATGGCGGGCCGCAGGCTTTGAGTGCTGGGTTCAAAGACGTCGCGCGCCCCGCCCAGGTTGTGCCAGTGCAGCAATCCGTCGCCTAGGTGAATGGCTCGGTTTCACGCCCCCGAGGGAAACGATGTGCGGGCACTGCGCCAGAGCCCACTCGACCAGGGATTCCGGTAGGAGGATCCGGCTATTCTTCAGCCGGGCTCCGGCGCCCAACAACAGCTCAAGCGCATCGGGTTGGCTGAGGATGATGCCCACTTCACCCAGGATGCGCAGGGTGGCAGCGTGGATGGCTTCGATATCTTCGTGTTGGAGAATTTGCAGGAACGATTGACCCATTTGAGCCTTCTTTAATGGAGCAAATGATACTGATATTGTATCTTGTTAGCAGACGCTGAATTCTTATAACCTTCTAAAAAATACCTATTGCAATCCTCATCAACATTGCTATAATACAAAACACTCACAATGTTCAAGTATCCAATTCTACGGTTTTCCTAATCCCCTCCCCTTGCCTGCCTTTACTCGGCGCCTCTCAGCAAGGAGGGGGGTTATTCTTTTTTAGCGCCCTTGTTTCACACAAAAATCCATAAGGAGGATCCCATGCGTAAGCTTCAATTAATAATTTGTATTTTCGTTGCCTTTGCCCTCGTCCTCAGCGCCTGTAACACCGGCGAAGGCGGCGGCGCCAGTACCGGTGAGAAAAAGGTCGCCACCCTGATCTTCACCCAGGAGCCGGACACGCTGAACCCGCTCTACTCCAACATGTATTTCTCGCTGATCCTGCACCAGGTTTGGAATGTCTGGGCCTGGCAGTATGACGACCAGAACAAACCTTACCCGGTCTTACTCACGGAATTGCCGAGTGTCGAAAACGGTGGGATTTCCGCCGATGGTACGCAGATGACATTGCATTTACGCGACGACTTGGTCTGGTCGGATGGCGAGAAGATGACGTCGGAGGATTTCAAATTCACCTACGACATGTACATGGAGCCGACGAATACCGTCTCCACCACCTATCCTTACGACCAGGTGGCCAGCATCGAGACGCCCGACGAGTTGACCGTGGTTGTTAATTTTAATTCCCCATTTGCTCCCTGGCTGCAGCTTTTCCACGGCCTCCTTCCCGCACACGTGCTGGGTCCTATCTTTGAAAAAGATGGCACCCTGGATACCGCCGAATGGAATAAAGCCCCGGCCGTCAGCATTGGGCCTTTCAAGTTCGACACATGGGAATCCGGTTCCTTCCTGCGCTTCGTCAAGAATGACAAGTACTTTGGCGAAAAGGCTAAGATTGATGAAATATTCATCCGCATCGTTCCGGATGACGCTGCCCAGGTGGCCGCCCTCAAAGCCGGCGATGGCGACCTGGGAATCTTTATCTCGTACCCGGATATCCCAACCCTCGAAGAGGCCGGCGTCTCCGTGGTCACGGTACAATCCGGTTATAGCGAGGGCTGGTTCTTGAGCATGGGACCCAAAGCAAATCCCGCCATGCTGGATGTGCGCGTACGCCAGGCCTTGATTTACGCTATAGACCGCGCAAAGATTTCCAAGGATCTCCTGCTGGGCAAGACTCAGCCCGGCGCCAGCCTGTGGGACAACTCGCCATACGTCGATGCTTCGCTCAAGCCCTATCCTTTTGACCTTGAGAAGGCCAAGAGCCTGCTCGATGAAGCGGGCTGGGTTGACTCGAACGGCGATGGCACCCGCGATAAAGACGGCGTCGAGCTTGTGCTGCGCTACGGAACTACCACAAAGGAGGTTCGCCAGAGCACCCAGGCTATCATCCAGCAGATGCTGGCAGAGGTCGGCATAGGCACGACGCTCCTGAACTACAACTCGGACATCTTCTTCGCCAGCTACGGTGACCAGGGTCCCTCCTACACTGGCGAGCTGGATATCATGCAGTGGTCCGACGTCCCCACCGCCTTCCCAGACCCGGACATCGCTTACTGGCTGTGCTCGGAAATCCCCAGTGACGAGTCGCCGCAAGGTTTGAACGCTCAGTACCTTTGCGATGAGGAGCTGGATGGACTCTTCCAGCAGCAGGCTTCGCAGGTAGATACCAACGAGCGCATTGCCACCTTCCAGAAGATCACCAAGATCATGTATGACCAGGTCTATTGGGCGAGTATCTGGCAGGATCCGGACATCTGGGCTGTTGGCAAGCGCCTGGTGGACGTCAAGCTCTCCGGCGCAACGCCTTTCTATAACATCGAAAGCTGGGGTATCCAATAAGAGCTTGACCCGCTTCATCATCCGTCGCCTGCTGCAGTCGCTGCCCCTGCTCTTCATAGTCAGCCTGGTGCTGTTCGTGATGATGCAGAACATGGGCGACCCTTTGGCGACCATGGGAGGCCGCACCCTGACGCGCTCGGCAGATCGTGAGCGCCTGGCGCGTCAGCTTGGTCTCGATAAACCGACCATCGTCCAGTATATCTACTGGCTGGTCGGCAACGATTGGACGAAGGTTGACCTGGATGGCGACGGTGTCGCCGAAACCCAGGGCATCCGGCGCGGGGCGCTGCGCGGCGATTTTGGGACTTCGTTGGTAGCCCGCGAGCCTGTGACCCGCGTGATCCTGGATCGCATCCCGAACACGCTGATCCTCATGCTGACCGCCGAGGTCGTGGTCATTATTGGCGCGCTGCTGCTGGGGGTTTATTCTGCTTTGCGCCCGTATACGCTGCTGGATAATGTGGTCACCACCTTCGCCTTCATCGGCTACTCGATGCCGATATTCTTTATTGCCCTCGGCTCGATGTATATTTTTGCTGTGAATTTCCGGCGTTGGGGATTGCCCTACCTGCCGACGGTGGGCATGTTTGAGCCGCAAGTCGGGCAGACCATGAGCCAGGTGATGTGGCACATGGTCCTTCCCGTCATCACGATCGCCGTTACCAGTTTCTCGGCCTACAGCCGCTACATCCGCAGCACCATGCTGGAGACCTTGAACCAGGACTATATCCGCACGGCGCGTGCCAAGGGGCTGCCCCGGCGTGACGTTGTCTTTATCCATGCCTTGAAGAACGCCTCGCTGCCGATCGTTACCGTTGTTGGCCTGGACCTCCCATTCTTGATCAGCGGAGCCCTGGTTACAGAGACGATCTTTGCCTGGCCTGGTATGGGTCGCCTGTTCATCTACCACGTATCGCGCGGAGATACGCCGGTGGTGATGGGGATCATGATGATGATTGCCCTGGCGGTGGTGATCTTTCAGATTTTGACTGACATCGTTTATGCCTGGCTCGATCCACGCATCCGCTACCAGTAGAATTGCCGAGACACTGACCCACTGAGCAACTGAAAGGATCACTGAAGCCCTGAAAAGTATTATGAATGCACTGAAGGATTTGCAATTACGAGCGTGTGGACAGCCATCGCCTGTACGCTTGCGGTGCCAGGTGGGCAGGTGACCGCATGAAAAGGGTCGTCAAGGGCGCTGCGGCCGGCCAATCCGCCCCGCCTGGCAGCGAACTGATCATGAACAGCAGCGCCGCCGGTTGGCATGACCTCGAAGCGCCGCCGCTTTCACTATCCAGGCTGGCCTGGCTGCGCTTCAAGCGCCACAAGATGGCCATGTTTGGGGTTGGAGTACTGCTCTTCCTGACGCTATATACCATCGTCGGGGCGCTCATATTTTCCGAGAAGGATGCCAATTTTAACGATACCAGCATCGCTCTGCAGGGACCGTCGCGCGAGCATCCCTTTGGCACCGACACGATCGGGCGTGACATCCTGGCGCGCACCATCTACGGAGGCCAAATTTCGTTGATCATTGGTCTGTTCGCCGTCTCCATTGAGGTGACGGTGGGCATCCTGGTTGGCGCCCTGGCAGGCTTCTTCGGCGGCTGGCTGGATGCAACCCTGATGCGCATCACTGAAGCCGTGCTCATCATCCCCCAGATTTTCCTGTTGCTGGTGATGGCAAAATACTTTGCCGGCAACATCCCGGATGTCACCATCCTGGGGCGCACCTTCAGTGGCAGCGTGATTGTGATCGTGGTCATCATCGGATTAACCTCCTGGCCTTACCTGGCGCGCATCGTGCGTGCCGAATTCCTCTCCATCAAGGAGCGCGAGTTCATTCTGGCTGCGCGCGCTACCGGCACCGCTACTCCTGGCGTCATCTTCCGTCACATCCTGCCCAATTGCGTGGCGCCGATCGTGGTTTCAGCTACCCTGGGTTTGGCAAATGCGATCACGCTCGAAGCCTACATCAGCTTTTTGGGGCTGGGGGTGCGCCCGCCGACGGCTACCTGGGGCAACATGCTCGAAGGCGCTTACAATTACATTGAGACCGCTTACTGGCTTTGGCTGTTCCCTGGCTTCTTGATTTTATTGATAGTCCTGGCAATCAACTTTGTTGGCGATGGACTGCGGGACGCCCTCGATCCGCGCAGCCGGGCGGTATAAACCCCATGGCAGCGAACTTGCTGGAAGTCCATAATCTACAAACCCGCTTCCACATACCGGAAGGCACTGTGCACGCCGTGAATGGCATCTCCTTCAACCTGCAAGAAGGCGCTACCCTGGCGGTCGTCGGCGAGAGCGGCTGCGGGAAATCGGTGACCATGCATTCCATCCTGCGCCTGATAGCCATTCCCCCTGGCGAGATCGCCAGCGGATCGGCGCTTTACCGCGGCCATGACCTCTTAAATTGAGCGACCAGGAGATGGAGAGCAATATCCGCGGCCAGGAGATTGCAATGATCTTCCAGGATCCGATGACGTCGCTCAACCCGGTACTCAGCATCGGCCGCCAGCTCACGGAGACCCTGGTCGTTCACCTGGGCATGACCAAAGACCAGGCGACGCAGCGCGCCATCGAGCTGCTGGAGATGGTAGGCATTTCGGATGCGCGGAACCGTTTACGAGCTTATCCTCACCAGTTTTCTGGCGGCATGCGTCAGCGCGTGATGATTGCGATGGCGCTTTCTTGCCAGCCTAGCCTGCTGATCGCTGATGAACCAACCACTGCCCTGGACGTCACCATCCAGGCGCAAATCATCGAGCTGGTCCAGGATTTGTGCCAGAAAGTCAACTTATCGATCATCTGGATCACCCATGACCTGGGGGTTGTCGCCGGTATGGCCGACAGCGTGCTGGTCATGTACGCCGGCTATATTGTGGAGGAGGCCGCCGTCGACGATCTCTACGAGCATCCCCTCCACCCGTACACCCTGGCTCTGCTGGCTGCCCTGCCGCGCGCCGACCGCCGCAGGGACAGGCGTCTCAAGTCGATCCCGGGATCCCCGCCGAACCTGCTGGTAGTGCCCCGGGGCTGCCCGTTTGCTCCGCGCTGTGAATTTGTCAAGGAAGCCTGCTGGCAAGAACGCCCGGTCCTGCGCCAGGTTGGACCCATGCACCGCATCGCCTGCTGGGTAGACGTAGGTGACGTGGTTATTTCCAGATCACCCGGGGTCCTGCGATGAGCGGCGCCCTGGTTCAGGTCAGGAACCTGACCAAGTATTTCCCGGTCACCCAGGGATTGGTTCTCCAGAAGGCAGTCGGCTATGTGCGCGCCGTCGACGGCATCTCATTCGATATCCAGCGCGGCGAAACCCTGGGCCTGGTCGGTGAGAGTGGCTGCGGGAAGACCACTGCCGGGCGTACACTGCTGGGTTTGTATCCCGCCACAGGTGGCGAGATCAACATCGACGGTCACGACATGCGCCGGGCTCGCGGCGCCGAATTAATGGAGATCCGCCGCAGAGCCCAGATCATCTTCCAGGATCCTTTCGCCTCCTTGAACCCGCGCTGGACGGTGAATTCGATTATTTCTGAGCCGCTGCGTGTCCACGGCCTGGCTGGAAACCAGAAAATGCGCAACGAGCGTGTCCAGGAGCTGCTGCAGCTCGTGGGCTTGAGCTCTTCGCACACGAACCGCTTCCCGCACGAGTTCTCCGGTGGGCAGCGCCAGCGCATTGGCATTGCCAGGGCGCTGGCTTCTGACCCGGCGTTTATCGTCTGCGATGAGCCAATCTCCGCCCTGGACGTCTCGATCCAGGCGCAGGTCGTGAATTTGCTGGAAGACCTGCAGGACCAGTTTAGCCTGACTTATTTATTCATCGCCCACGATCTGAGCATGGTGCGCCACATCTGCGACAGGGTGATGGTCATGTACCTGGGAGTGATGGTTGAAATGGCTGGGCGTGACGAGCTCTACGAGAACGCCTTGCACCCGTATACCCAGGCGCTGCTATCTGCCGTGCCCATCCCAGATCCTAAGAGGGATCGCCTGCGCCAGCGCACGGTGCTGGTAGGTGAAATCCCCAGCCCGGTGAATCCGCCCTCAGGCTGCCGCTTCCACCCGCGCTGCCCGATCGCCCAGCCGCACTGCTCTGAGTCCAGCCCCGAGTGGCGCGAAATCCGCCCAGGTCACTGGATCGCCTGCCACGAAGCGAGGTGATGGGACGCGGATTTTTCTGGTAACAATGCTCCGCGTTGTTACCGCCTTTGAACGATCCGCGTTCTTAACCTTGCTTAATTGATAGGTTTTATTAATCTAACTCCCTATTTCGGTGCCATAATTAAACCAAGCGGGATTTTTGTGCGTTTCCTTGTTCAAAAACAGGAGGGGAGTTTCATGAAGAAAATCATTTTTATTACCCTGACCATCATCATGATCTTTGGGCTTCTTTGGGTTGTGCCTCAAACACATCCTGCTGAGGCAGCCGCGCCGGACAACGATGAATTTGAGAACGCTCGTATCATCACCAGCCTGCCCTTTACGGACACGGTCGACACTACCGAGGCGACGATAAATCCGCTCGATCCTATCTATGTGGGTAATTCGCCGCAGAAGTCGGTCTGGTATCGATTTACTCCGAGTCAGAATATGAATGTTGTGCCGATTAGTTCGAAAAGTAATTATGCAAACTCCATAGGTATCTACACTGGCGATTACGCAACTGGGTTAACGACGGTCTATTTTCAGTATGGGGTCTATGAAATCCCTTGTCCATTGTATGCAGGCGTGACATATTACTTTCAAATCACAATGGTCTCTTCAACTTATCCACTTCCGGAAGATGAACGGGCTATTTTGATCTTTGAATTGACCCAGCGAATTGGACCTGAAAATGATTTTTTTACGGACGCAACGGTTATTGATAATCTGCCATATTCAATCAATGTCAATCTCCGTAATGCCTGGTATGAAGAAAATGAACCGCTTGCGCCTACTGGCTTTTTTGGTACATGTGACCAAACTGTCTGGTATAAATATATACCGGTGGTGGATGAAATTGTTTATGGTTCTGCGTATTCCCGGTTGCGAAAATCATTGTTAGTCACTACAACCAATAATTTGTCAGATATGCATAATGAGTTCCCGAGAGTAAATCAATACGAGCAATTCGCTTTTCATGCCATACCTGGAGAGACATATTACCTTCAGTTCTGTGCGTATGATGAAGGGTTAGAGGAATTCCCGTTATACCTGTCGGACGTGGAACTGGTATCGCCTTATTTTTACACGAATCCGAGTTATCCATACGGCGCTGCGACGGTTGAGTTTTGCGACAATTCTTACGACCCCGCTGGATCCCCCATGGTCTATTACTGGTGGGATTTCGGCGACGGCACAACCCTGGAGAGCATAGATGCCTGTGTCAAGCATTGGTATGCAGAGGATGGGGAGTATTTTATCTGGCATAAAGTGCAGCCTGAGGTCGGATTACCTGCAGAGATGGGCGAATTAATCACGCTCGAATCCCACGATGTCAGCGCTGCTTACGTGAAAACCCCCTATTGGCTGGAGGTTGGAAAAACCTACCAGTTCCACGTGGGAGTCCAGAGTAAATACACCTATGAGGACGTCCGGGTTTATTTGTTTATGCTCTCGAGAACGGGTGAAATGGCGATCGGTTATGTCGATGTTGACTATATTACTCCTGAGAAAGGCACGGTCAATGTTCCTTTTGAATATACTGTCACTCCCGAGGATGCTAAAAAAGGGATCGTAGTGTTCAAGGAGCAAGTTTACCTTGGCCGTAATATCGATCGCGATAAATCGAATAATAAGGCTTACTCGTTCCCGGTAATGATCTTCGATTGGACCAAAAAGAATCCGGCCTGGTCTCTGTTCATGCCGCTCGTGAATACGAAGCATTAACCTGGGATAATTTTCAATGCCACAAGGCCGCGGCCTTTGATCTCCTGGCAGACAACACTGGCTTCGTGGGCTAAAGGCTGTTTCTCCATCTCCAGCAGGTCAGCATGCCAGGCATCCTGGAGTTCTCCTAATCCCGACGCATCGAGGCGCAGCCTCTGCTCCTCGCCGTTGAGATTCCAGAACCGTAAAACGATACCGCCTTCGTCGGCGGGACGCATCCCCGTCAGGATCACCGCATCCGGCGAAACCCCGATAAAGGAGTGCACCTCCCCTGGCAGGTCACCGCACTGACCCCCAGGCAGCCGTATCCATGCCAGCTCGTCCTCCCAGCCGAAATGCGTGGCTGCCACCGTGTCAAATCCTGCGGCATGCCCCTGCAAGCAGAACCGAAACTCGAAGTGGGTTTCGCCTCCCTGGTCGTGGATCGCTTCGTTCCAGTCGTAAACGTTTTCCAGCGCCAGGCAGAAGATCGTGGCATTGGCTTCCAACCCTTGTGGGTCCTCGCCAGTCGTGCGCTTCCCGAGTTGCACTAGGCCGCTTTCGAACATCGCCAATGTCACGCCGTAATGCTCGTTGGACACATCCACTGCGCGGCGCACGGCGTGCACCGATTGTCCTGCACCAGGCAAACGCTCGCGCTCAGGGTCTATCCAGGCGACTGGAGTCTCCAGGTGAATTTGCCGGTCCGGAATGTTGAAAGGGAAGGCAAAATCGAGCTGTTCCTTATCAACCGAAACCGGTTTATCGACCTCATTTAAAATATCCAGCCTGTCCAGGATGTGGTACAGGCGGTAAGTGCTCCTGACCTTCAGATCCCCCAGGTCAGCAGTGGCCTGGATTTCGTTGAACACCGGGCCGGAGATGGGCGTGCCGATTTGTACATTCGTGGGTCTGAATTCACGAGCGTCGGAGAAGTTGCTCGGTGTGTAAAGTTCATAAGGTCCTGGGGCGCTGCCCGGTGCGCTGGTGTAAACGGCTTCGTTGAGGCAGTAGGGGCTGTTGAAATCCACCAGCTCGACCTGGCGTGTACGGTCGAACAGACTGGCAACGGCGCCGCTGGTAGGACCAAGTTTCAGGTGATAGAAAGGCGAGATTAATTCCAATCGATTACTGTCCGCTGGCTGTGTGAAAACTGGCATTTCATCTCTTGTGGGCAATTCCGTCAGGAAGCTGAACACCCGGTATCCCAGGCCGGGAGTTTCCGGCAGCACGCAGTAACCCGCAAATTCACCCTTTTCCCGGATGACCTGCACCGGCAGGACGGCGCCGCTTGCCGGATCAGCCAGGGCGGGCGGTATGGCGCCGGTCAGGCGGACAACACCAGATCGCCTCCAGCTTTGGTGGTTGAAAACCAGCAGGCTTTCGCCTTCCGTGGGGATATTTCTACCGAGTGTTTGCATGGATTCGGCGGTAACCTCATCGAAAGCCTTGTTGGCTTCTAGCTGCCACTGGCGGCGCAGGGCTGCGTTCAGTTTCCTGCTGTCATCCGAAGAGCCGTTCCAAGCATGGTCAGCCAGCGAGATCAACGCCTCCCAGCCGGTTTCGAGCCTCCGCTCGCGCAGCGCGCCCAGGAAAGGGTCCAGGACTGCCAGGAGCGCCGCCAGGCGATCGGCAAGGGCAGCCCGTCCCTGGGCTCTCCGGTAGCCGGTGAAATCCACTGCCAGGCAAGCAGGCCAGGCTTCCCAGGACGTGCCGTAGTCGCCGCGCATGATCGGTATTGCGCGATGATTCTCAACGATTTCCCGTTCGATGGCCGCCCAATACTCGGAGTGGCTGGCATCGACCAGAGGGGGCAGGGCGCCGCGCCGGGCGTTGTATCCTGCAATCGCCGCGGCTTTCAGGGCGGGATAATTTTTCGACTGCGGGCTGAGGTCGCCGTAGCAGCCAACCAGACCGACCGCATCCCAGCCATCCTGGGCGTTAGTTTTGTCAGCGTCACGCTCCTGCAGGGCTTCCTGGATGGCATCCGCCCCCTTGAGCACAAACTGGCCTTCCACGTAATCTTCCTTGCGCAGTCTTACCAGCATCTGGCTGCCGTCGGGTCCCTCCCAGCGATACACGGACGGCTCCTGCAGGCGTTTCACCCAGGGGCATTCGTATGGCAACAGAGAACGCACAAGGTATTTGACCCCGATGTTGGCGAAGATCGTCGGCAGGATCCAGGCAGCGGTCGGCGTTTCCTGGATGTTAGCGCATTCCAGGATGCTGAGGTCCAGGCCGTGACGGCGGGCGAAGCGCCTCCAGGGGTAAAAGGAGCGCACGATCTCTTCCAGGCTCATGTCGCCGAACAGCGTCATGTTTCGCACCGGGTTCAGGGTGACCTGCCCGTTTCGAATGGCTTCGACCAGGCGCTCTTCCAGGTATGGATACGCCTCCAAAAAATAATCCACCTGGCGTGAGTGTACCAGGTTGTAGTGGGTGCCAGCCTCCAGCTCTGCCCTCAGCAGGGCGGCATCGTCCGCCTTCATAGCGCTGACGGAATCATATGCCCAGGTATAGTCGGTGCAGACGTCGGATAGAAGGTAAAAGGTTTTCATACATGTAACAGGGAAGGTAAGATAACCTGGTGGCACAATTCTGTGGTGTCACCAGGTTATTATTCAGCGCTCGTCCGCGTCCAATCGCCTAAAACGACGTGTTCGAGTGGGAGATCTCCAGGTCGCGCACGCATGTGAACCTGGGCACGATCATCGCCGTGGGATTGCGAGCCCCGTAGCTCGATGACGTGTTATAAGCCACCGTCTCCCTCGACATCCAGGCAACCTTATCGCCGAACAGGTCCAGCAGGCTGTGCGTCAGGCGCACGTTATAAGGCAGGGCGATCGTGCCGTCCTGCTTGAGCAGAAGCGCCCCGAAGCGCGAGCTGCCGGTGACGATGCCCTTCGATGGGTTGACAATGTTCATGTAATGGATGAAAGGGACGTACAGCAGGTCCTTCGAGCGCGGCAGGCGCACCAGTTCTTCCAGGCTGCCGGCTTTGACCTCGCCGCCTTCGAGCACCAGGCTCTTGTGGGATACGGTGTGCCCGGTCGGCTGGGCGCCGAACTCGTCGGCGTCATCCTGCGACCACAGGAAGCCCTTGAACACGCCTTTCTCAAAAATCGGGTAACGCTGGCGCACCAGGCCGGTATAGTCGCGTTTAAAAGGAAAGGTCTCGCGCCGGTTGGGATCGTCCACCAGGGTGAAATACTCCGAGAAGACTTTCGTTCCGACCTGCTCCTCTTTCAAGAAGCTGAAGCCGCGTTTCATCAATCCGCCGTTGAAGCCGACCCAGTTCATGAAGCCTGCCAGGTCTGCCACAGCAGCCGGTCCGAAGACGACGTCGTAGCTGCCGATCGGGAGCTGCAGCGCCGGCGCTTGCTGGTACTGCTCCGCCAGGAATCTCAATTCGTGCTGCACCGCAGCCGCGCTCAAGTCGCTCTTCTTCTGGGCAGACTGCTCGGATTGCACTTCCCACTTCAGAGTGGCATGGGCGATCACCGCGGAAACCTGCGCATCGCTGGTCTGGAAGAACTGGCTGTGCTCGGAGCGTGTGTTGGTCAGGGCAATGATGTTAACACCGCTGGAGAAGATACCCGAAAGCTTCATCTCGTCGCTTTCAAGTCCTTGAGATGCCTGGTTGAAATAAGCCAGCTTCTCCTCGCTGCCCATTGCTGCGAGCGCAGGGTCATAGGCATTGTCATCGGCATATGATTCGGCAAAAACCGGAATTGTCGGCAGGTATTCCAACGGTTGTACGTGCTCGACCATCTCCACGGCGGTGTCGATGCCGCGCTTCATCTCGTCCAGCTTGTTGAGGTCAGTGATTAGTTCGTAGCTGGCGCGCTTCTTACCGGCGTAGGTAGCGATCTCCAGGCGGATCAGATGCTCGTTGGTGTTAAGCGAAATCGCCGAGTTGGCGAAACGCATCAGGGTGCTGTCTTCTTCGTGGTAAAAAAGCGCCACTTCGCAGCCCTTCTTCTGGCAGTGGGTGGTAATGGCGTAGCGACGCAGCTCAGCCAGGATATCTAAAATGCGCTCATTCATGGTTATTCTCCTATGCGGGTGTTGTCGAAGCGGCAAACGGGAACGCCGTGACCGAGCTGCATGATCTGGTTGGGCTGTCCCTTTCCACAATTGTCGATAAAAATGACCTCCCAGGTGGATGCATCGCCCACCGCGGTCAGGGAGTTCCAGAATTTCAGGGTATCGCTTTTATAGGTGGGATTCTTTACCACGTTCGTGACCTTGCCGTCCTCTACCAGCCAGCCGATTTCGTTAGCGAAATGGAATTGCTCCCGGTTCGAGCCGATCGACCAACTGCGGTGACCGTCCACTATGATACCCTTTTCGGTGCTGGCGACGATATCTTCCAGTGTGCCGTCCTGACCGGCGTCGATGTTGATGTTCGTCATGCGTTCGATTGGAACGCGGTAAAAAGCGGTCGCCCGGTTTGCTCCGCCGCTGCCGTCGAAAACGGGACGCCTTGCTTTGGCGTTAGCCTCTTCGACCATTTGCCTGCCGCTGATTGCCCCGACCAGGATGCCCCGGTCAATTAATAAGTTGTCCTTTACAGGGACACCGTCGTCATCAAAGCCGAAGCTGCCCGGGCTGTTGGGCAGCGTGGCGTCGGCGCGCGCCGTCAGCTTTGTCGATCCATACTGCAGCTTCCCGAAATCGTTCAAGGTCACGAACGATCCTCCGGCAAAAGCCAGCTCGTAGCCCAGGATGCGGTCCAGCTCAAGGGCATGCCCGATCGTCTCATGCGTCTGCAAGCCCATCATCTGGGGCAGGATGATCACGGAGCGATCGTCGACCGGGCACTGCTCGGCAACCAGTACCTGGTGCATTTCCTGGACGATGCGTTCCGCATTCTGGCTGAAGTACTCCAGGTCAACTGATTCCCAACCGCGGCTGAGCCCGCGCTGGTTAAGGTTAAAAGAGCGCTCGTGCGAGTTGCCTTCAGCGTCCAGCCCGGTCACGGAGATGTTCCCAAAGACTTCCTTGATCTGCTTGCGGATCTCCGAACCTTCCGAGTCCACGAAGACGATCTGCTTGCGGTTGAAGCTCAACATGCCCGAGCGCTGGAAGACGCCCTTTTGGTTGAGTTTCTGGTCCATTTCCCTCAAAAAAGTCACCTTGTCCGCAAGGGGGACCTCAAAGGGATCGATCCGGCATGGGCTGTTGAACTCTGCCTGGATGGCGTCCTTTTCCGCCAGGCGCACCGGGAAGGTGACGCGCTCCGCGGCAGCGCGGGCATTCTCGAAGGCTTTGTCAAAGACCGCGGGCAGGTTGCCCATGTCCGACGAAGCGGAAAACCCCCAGGCTCCTTTGTAAAGCACCCGAATGCCGACACCGCTTTCTCGAGAGGCAGCGGCTTCCTTCAGGTTGCCGTTCCACATCATCAGAAAGTTGGCTTCCTCGAGTGGGTACCAGCGGCAGTCGACGTAGGTCGCGCCTTTGCCCTTGATGCGCTCGATCTGCGTTTTAATGGGTTCGATCATACTGCGTTCTCCTGTGTCATTTTTGATTTCACGATAGTTGGTAAGGATTCTGAGCTTAATTTCCGAACGGCTCGCTTGCAATTCCGAAGATGTTTATACCACGATTACCGGGATACAAGCGCTCGAAAAATTGACAGGCTGACAATTTTGTTTGGTTTTGACCAAGGTATCTCGGAACGAGGACAACCTGTGTATAATTAAGCCAGGCTTAATAAAAACCGCAGATAAGTAGGTTTGACTATCTATGTGGTGTTTTCTTACGATATTCTGTATAAATCTGTCTCATCTGCGGTTTCCCAATCCAGTTTCCCTTTCTTAAAAAAGAACGATAGGTGCACAATGAGCATCACTTATACACAGTCGCGCTGGAGTCTTCGAGATTTACTTCCCGAGCCGGATGGGTCAGCTTTACAGGCTTACCTGGATGTAATGGAAGGATACATATCACAACTGGAAGCGGTCCGCAGCAGTCTGAGCCCAGAAATTCCTGAATCGGAATTCCTCCGGCTTTTGGATGCGTTTGAAGGGCAGAGCAGCATCGCCAACCGCCTGAGTGCCTATACCAACCTGTGGTTTTACGAAGATACTCAGAATTCCGCGGCATTAAGCTTCCGCGGCCGCATTGACCAGGCTCTGGCTCAAGCAGGCAACCGCACGCTTTTTTTCACCCTATGGTTCAAGGAACTACCGGACGAAGCTGCCGGCCGGTTGGTCCAGGCCAGCGCTGACCGGGCGTATATGCTCCAGAACATCCGCAAATTCAAGCCGCACACCCTCAGCGAGGCCGAAGAACGGATTGTCAACCTGAAAGACGTCGATGGCATCGAAGCCCTGGTAGAGATGTACGACCTGGTCACCAACAAGCTGTCTTTTCGCCTGGTCGTCGATGGCGAAGAGCGCTGGCTGACTCGCGACCAGCTAAACGCCTACCTGCGCAATCCTTCTGGCGAGCTGCGCGCCGCTGCCTACCAGGAGCTGCTGCGAGTTTTCGCCGATCAATCAACGGTGCTCTCGCAAATTTACGTCCACCGGGTGCGTGACTGGCACACCGAAGCCATCGAGCTGCGCCACTTCGCCCAGCCAATTTCCTACCGGAACCTGATCAACGACATCCCGGAAGCCGCAGTCGACACCCTTCTCGAAGTCTGCCGTGCGAATGCCGAGGTTTTCCAGCGCTATTTTCGCTTGAAGGCCTCCTGGCTGGGAGTTCAGAAGCTGCATCGTTTTGACATTTATGCTCCGTTGGCCAGTTCAGAGAAGAAATTCAGCTTCGAGCAAGCCGTCGAGATGGTTTTTAGAACGTTCCAGGATTTCTCACCAGCAGTTGCTGAACAGGTCGAGAGAGTATTTAAGGAAAACCACCTGGATTCCGAGACTCGCCCTGGGAAGCGTGGGGGCGCCTTTTGCTACGCGGCCGTGCCCGAGCTGACCCCCTGGGTACTCGTTAACTACGCCGGCCAGGCGCGCGACGTGGCAACCCTGGCGCACGAGCTCGGTCATGCAGCCCATTCCATGCAGTCTTCTGGTCGCTCTATCCTCAGCTTCCGGCCTTCCCTGCCCCTGGCTGAGACTGCTTCCGTCTTCAGCGAGATGCTGCTGACCGAACGCCTGGTCGCCCAGGAGACTGACCCGCTGCTGCGCCGAGACCTGCTGGCGCGTGCCATTGACGATGCCTTCGCTACCATCCTGCGCCAGGCTTATTTCACAATTTTCGAGCGCCAGGCGCACCAGATCATCACGGACGGCGGTTCGGTGGAGGATCTGTGTGATCGTTATTACAATGATTTAAGCGAACAGTTCGGCGACGCCGTGGAACTGGTGGACGAATTCCGCTGGGAATGGATTTCCATCCCGCACATTTATAAATCCCCGTTTTACACGTATGCTTACAGCTTTGGGCAGCTTATGGTCCTGGCCTTGTTCCAGCAGTATAAAGCTCTGGGCGCGGACTTTGTGCCTCGCTATTTGAAAATCCTGGAGTATGGAGGCGCAGCCGCCCCAGCGGATATCCTGGCGGAGGCCGGCATCGACATCAGCGCCCCAGGCTTCTGGCAGGGTGGCTTCGACGTTATCAGCGAAATGATCCGGCAATTGGAGGAGAATTAAATGAGCACACCGGCAACAGCCATCCCAAAGAAAGGTCCGTCCCCCTTCGCGGTCTTCCGCAACCGGAATTTCACCTTGATGTGGAGCGGCCAGTTTGTCGATACCATGGGCTCGGCATTAACTTCTCTGGCGGCGTCGATCCTGATCTTTCGCCTGACCGGGAGCGCTGCCAGCGTTGGCTTGATGCTGATCGCCACCGCCGCCCCTAGCCTGCTGGTTGGCTTGATCGCCGGCGTCTTCGTCGACCGCTACAACCGGAAGACAATCATGGTGGCTGCCAACCTCATCCGAGCGGTGTTGGTAGCCCTGATCCCACTGCTGGTGCCGCTCAATATTGTCTGGCTTTACATCATCGTTGCCCTGTCCTCGGCGGTCGGACAGTTCTTCGACCCGGCGCACGAGAGCGTCCTGCCCGAAGTTGCTGACGAAGAAGAGTTGGCGGCCGCCAACTCGCTGATGGCGATCAGCTCCTTCGGCTCGACGGCCATCGGCTTCGCGGCTTCGGGCTTAATCGCCTCGGCTGCCAACATCAACTGGGCGTTTTATTTCGATGCCTTTTCCTTTCTGTTCGGCGCCGTCTGCATCATGCTGATAAAGCTCAAGCCCATGCCGAAGATCGAAACTGGTAGCGTGCGGCTGGTCTTTGAGAATATCCAGGCCGGCATGCAGCGCCTATTCAACACGCCGATTTTGCGCTCCTTATTCATGGTTTCGATTCCGGTGACCATCGCCTTTGGGCTGTCCAATTCTCTGCTGCTACCCTTCGCCACGCGTGCCCTGGGCGCCACCGAGTTCGAATACGGTATCCAGGAAGGGATGACCTCGCTGGGCTTTGTCGCCGCCAGCCTGCTGATGGCCGGGTTCTTCGACCGCATGCAGGAGGGTCCCTGGATCGCTATCGGTTACCTGGGGATGGGTGTGGCCGGTATCGCCTACTCGGCGACGCATTCGGTCCCGGTTGCAGTGATAATCCTGACAATCTCCGGCTTCATGAATGCACCGGCTTCGATTGGCAGGCGCATCATCATGCAGAGACATACCCCCAGGGAGATGCGCGGGCGCGTCAACAGCGCCTTCTTCGTTTCCAGGGATATCTTCTTCCTGGTCGGCATGGGCGCGGCTGGATTGGCAGATCTTATCGACGTGAGAGTGATGTACTTGATTTCTGCCCTCATGATCCTGGGAGGTGGAATCTGGGTGCTTTTCCTGCCCGGCCTGCGCCAGGATGCCGCCCAATGGAAGCGTGCTCTTGGCTTGCTCAAGCAGGTGCCTTCTGCCCCGGGATTGGGGATTGGGCGTTCCGCCACCCTGGCGGATTTCGATGCGCTGGCCGGCGTCTTGCCGGTCCTGGGAGAGCTGGCGGGTAAGGAGCGTGAAAACCTGCTCCAGCACGGGCGCATTTATGAAGCGCCTGCAGGAACCGCTATCCTGCGTTATGGGGAGGAGGGCGACTTCGGCTTATTTTATCCTCTCCGGCCGCACGATGGTCGGCTTCCCTGGCCAGGATGGCGAGTATAAAAACCTGGCGATCATGCTCCAGGGCGATTTCTTCGGTGAGATTGCCGCCTTGACCGGCGCCCGGCGCACTGCGGATGTGGTGGCGCAGGAAGATACCTCCCTCTTCCAGGTGCCGGCCGCCACGCTGCGTAATTTGATGTCCAACCCGCAGCTCAGCCAGCTCTTCCTCTCCACCATGGGAGAGCGCCTGAACCGCACCAGCCTCAGCGACCTGCCGCGTTTCGCCGGCGTCGACCAGCAGGATCTGAAAGATCTCCGGGCTGAACCGGCGAGTTCAAGTGACTAATAAAATTAGTGAGGACCTACATGCCAGAAACGATTATTGACCCCACCACCTTCGATGACCTAAAAGCCGCCATGGGCGAGGATTTTATCCCCGAGCTGGTCTCCACCTACCTGGAGGAGACCAGCACCTTGATCCAGAAGCTGCACGAGGCCCTGGCAGACAACCAGGCCGACGACTTCCGGCGTTTCGCTCATTCCATCAAGTCCAGCAGCGCCAGTCTAGGCGCCCTCGAATTCTCCGCCCAGGCTAAAGAGCTGGAATTCATCGGTAAATCCGGCGACCTCAGCCAGGCTGGCGAACCCCTGGCCAGGCTCGATGCCGCTTTTCCTGCGGTCAAAACAGCCCTGCAGGCGCTGCTGCCATGAGCCGTAAAACTACACCCAGCCCGGGTCGTCTTCTGGTGGTGGACGACAACAAGGTTAATCGCCTGTTACTCGGTCGTGGCCTGGAACAGCAGGGGCACACGGTTTCCTTCGCAGAAAATGGCCTGCTGGCTTTAGAGATGGTGCGCAAGCAACCCTTCGACATCATCCTGCTGGATATCCAGATGCCGGAGATGGATGGCTACCAGGTGTTGGAGCTAATTACGAGCGACCTCCACCTGCGCGACATCCCGGTTATCATGACCACGGCCATGGAAGAACTCGATAGCGTAGTCAAATGCATCGAGCTAGGCGCTGAAGACTACCTCACAAAACCGGTCAATCCGGTTCTCCTGAAGGCGCGCGTCAATGCCAGCCTGGAAAAGAAACGCCTGCGCGACCAGCAGCGCGAGCTGGTTAAGAAATTCGCCACCGCCGAAGTGGCCGAAGACCTGCAGGAATCGGGTTTTTCCCTCGGTGGCAAGTTCGTCGAGGCGACTGCCATGTTCTCCGACATCCGCGGCTTCACGACCATTGCCGAATCCCAATCCCCGGCCGAAACGATTGAGCTCCTGAACACCTACTACACCCTGATGTTCGAAGCCATCAGCGGGCACAGCGGTGTCGTCAACCAGATGGTCGGGGATGGTCTGATGGCCATCTTTGGCGCACCCTTACCCCTGGAGAAAAAAGAGGAGCAGGCGGTTCGGGCTGCCCAGGAAATGATCGAGATGATTAATTTATTCAACATGGATCTGACTGCCCAGGGAAAGCTGCCCATCAAGATTGGTATCGGCATCGCCAGCGGTTCGGTGATCGCCGGCTACACGGGCACCATCCGCCGGGCGACCTATACCTGCGTTGGTGATACGGTCAACCTGGCAGCGCGCCTGGAATCCCACACCAAGGTTGTCGGCCAGCCGATCCTGATCGATGAAGCCACCCGTAATGAACTCAGCAGTGCGATCTGGGTGGAAGACCAGGGTACGGTGCAGCTAAAAGGCAAAGTCCACGAAGTGAACATATTTTCTGTGCTGGTAAGTTCCTGAGGCAATGAACTCATGACGATGAATTCAACTTTTTCTACCGCAACCTGGCAATCCCTGCAGCAAGCCGCCCAGCGCGCCCAGATGGGTGCCGCTCTCCAGCAAGCGATCGAGCTTTACACCCAGGCGCTGGCTTTTCCCGACGTGCCCTGGGAGCAGTACAGCGCCATGGTCCTGGCGCGTGCCGAGTCTCGCCACTTTCAGGGTGAGAATGCAGCAGCCGATGCAGACCTTAGCGCGTTGGCAGAGCAGGCAGCCGATCGCGGCGACTCGGGTATCCAATCGATTACACTCAGGGAGCTTTCATTGTTACTGTTTTACCTGGGAGAATCTCGAGCGTGCCCTTAATTTAGGGAAAGAAGCTTTGAGGGCTGCCGAAGAAGCCGCCCAACCCGATCTGAAGGTAGGAGCGCTCGTAGCGATAGGATTGGTCCAGACAGACCTGGGCGAACATGCAGCAGCCAGGCAGTCCCTGGAGCAGGTCCAGTCTATCCAAGGATCATTATCGATCCTGGCGCAGCTCCAGGCGTTACGCCTGGCTGCTTTTTTCTATGCGCGCATTGGCGATATGCAGCAGGTTCACCAATCAGGCGAGCAAGGCGTGCGCCTGGCGCGTTCATCCGGCAGGCGTAACTGGGAAGGCAATTTCTTAAATAGCCTGTCCCTATCGTCTACAGACATCTCTCTCCAGCTATCTTATCAGGCGCAAGCCTTAAACGCTTTTATGGATGCAGGTGACCGCCTGCACCAGAACATGATTCACATTAACATTAGCAACAACCTGATGCGCCTGGGACTATATAAACGCGCCAATGAATCGGCTCAGCAAGTGTTGGAAACCAGCCGGGTTCTTGACCTGGAGGTCGACGCCTTGTATATCCTGGAAATCCTTGGGGAAATTGCCTGTGAGTTAGGAAGATTTGCGGTTGCCCACGAAAATTTCCGCGAGGCATATGCCTTCGCTCAAAAATACCACATGCCTTTTCTCGAAGCCGTCGTCTCGCTGGGAAAAATCCGCAGCCTGCTCTACCAGGAGCGCGCCCAAGAAGCCCTGGAAGTTCTCGAATCGCCTCCCTTCCCGGTTGTAGAACTTCCCTGGCAGGGGATGGCGACCTGGCAGATGATACAGGCGTGTGTGCTCCGATTGCTTGGGCGCGAAAAGGAGGCAAGTGATTTAACTCTCCAGGTTCTGGCCAGCCTGGATGGGAAGGAATTTAGCCCTAGTGATTTTAATGTGGATGAGGCTTGCTGGTGGGGGTATCGCAGCCTGACATCCAAATCAGCTATGGCAATTTCAGACGATCGCTGGCAAGTGCTGGCGATTGGTATCCAGTTTGTCATGGGACCGATCGCCAACCTCTCGGATGCCGGACTGCGCCGCGGTTACCTGCACCGGCTGGCCTTCCGGCGTCTGTTGGTGCGCGAGTGGTTGAAATGGGCGCCTTCTCGAGCTGATCCACAGGAGCTTGCTGATTTTACAACCCGGGTACAGCGTCCTGGACGCTTGAGTGACGTCTTCCAGCGCTTGTTGAAGGTGGGCGTCCGCCTCAATGCCCAGCGCGACCCTGACCGCCTGCCGGCTGAGATCGTTGAAGAAGTATCCGAGCTGACCGGGGCGGAGCGTATTGCCCTGGTGCTGCTCGATGAGCAGGGGGCTCATCGTCATGTTGAGATCCATCTGCCTCTGCTGGCGCCTGCTGTCATGAGCGTGACAGGTGAACCTCCAACCAGCCCACAAAGTTTCCTGGCGGAGATTGCAACCTGGTTGGACCAGGCAACCACCACCCGCCAGGGCTTTGTGCGCCAGCTCAATCCCACCGGCGCTCTCCTGGAGCAAAGCAGCTTGCTGGTTAGCCCGTTGATCAGCCAGGGCAGGCTGTTCGGCATCCTCTACTGCGACCTCACCGGGTGTTTCGGTCGCTTTGACCAGGATGATCTCGACCTGTTGAGCGTCCTGGCAAACCAGTCCGCGGTAGCCATTGAGAACGCCGAGTGGTCAGCCACCCTGGAACAGAAGGTTGCTGAACGCACCGCAGAGCTAGAGGAGTCAAACAACGAGCTGGCCATCATCAACTCAATCCAGCAAGGGTTGGCAGCGGAGCTGGATTTCCAGTCGATCATTGACCTGGTAGGCGACAAGCTGAGCGAGGTCCTGCACACCGGAGACCTCGGCATCCGCTGGTACGATGCACCGAATAACCTGGTCCACTACCTGTACGAGTTCGAGCACGGTGAACGCCTTGACATGAAGCCTATGCCTCCCAGGCCAGGCGGCTTTTTTGAGCGAATGCTGGTGGATCGCCAGCCGGTGGTGTTGAATACCAGAGCAGAACTGGATAAATTCACAACCGTCATGCCGGGTACCGATCCTTGTATGTCGAGTATCGATGTCCCTATTATCAGCAGCGATCGCGTCCTCGGCGTCATCCACCTGGAGAACTACGAGCGCGAGTACGCTTATTGCGAATCCGAGCAGCGCCTGCTGTCCACCATCGCCGCCACCCTGGGCGCAGCCCTCGAAAACGCCCATCTCTTCGCTGAAACCCAGCGCCTGCTCAAGGAGACCGAGCAGCGTAACAACGAGCTGGCCATTCTCAACAGCGTCGGAGAGGGCATGGCGAAGACGCTGGACGTTAAAACGGTCACACACATCGTCGGCGACAAGGTGCGTGATATTTTCAATGCTGAAGCGGTGTCGATTTCCTTCTTAGATTCGCAGACAAACTTGATTCATTCGGCATATGAATTTGACAAGGGCGAAGGCGGCTATGTGGATTACATCGAACCTTTCCCCTTGGGTAAAGGGGTAAGTTCAAAAGTCATTCTATCGCGGCAGCCGTTGAATATAGGCACTTCAGAAGAACAGGTTATTCATGGGGCTTACCTCCCTCCCGAAATGTTAGAGCGCAGTACCGGGGACATCGCCCAATCCTGGCTGGGCGTACCGATCGTGGTCAATGACCGCGTGCTGGGACTGGTCAGCTTGGGGTCTTACAAGGAGCACGCTTTTAATGACAACCACGTGCGCCTCCTACAGACGCTATCCTCCAACATGGGCGTGGCCATCGAAAATGCCCGTCTCTTCCAGGCTGAGCAGGAGCGCGTGGCTGAGCTGCAGATCATCAACACCATCCAGCAGGGCCTTGGCGCGGAGCTGGACTTCCAGGCGATCGTCGACCTGGTGGGCGATAAGCTGCGCGAGGTGTTTAAGACGCCCGACCTGATGATCTCTTGGTACGACGAGAAAACCGACATCATCACCATGCTCTATTTCTACGAGCATGGTGTGCGCATCAACCTGCCTCCTCAACATCCAAATCCATTTGGTATTTTCAACCGGATCAGGCACACTCACCAGCCGGTCGTCTGGAACACCGTAGAGGAAGGGGATGCTATCTCGCTGACCATCCCGGGGACTGATACCAGCAAGTCCGGTGTTTCTGTCCCCATTATCAATGGTGACCGGGTCCTGGGTGTCATCCAGTTAGAAAACTTCGAAAGGGAGTATGCCTACCGGGAATCGGAGCTGCGACTGCTGACCACGATTGCGGCTTCATTAGGCGCCTCTCTGGAAAACGCACGTCTGTTCGCCGAAATCCAGCGCCTGCTCAAGGAAACCGAGCAGCGTAGCAGCGAGCTTGCCATCCTTAACAGTGTCGGCGAAGCCTGCTCTAAAACTTTGGATGTCAAGAACGTGACCCGCACGGTCGGTGAGAAGATCCTCGAAATTTTCAATTCCGATTCGGTGTCCATCATGCTATTCGATGCACCTACGAATTTGATCCATGTTTCCTACGAATACGATAATAATGAAGGTGGTGTCATCGATTATATCGAGCCGTTCTCTCTGGGCACCGGGCTGGCATCAAAAGTCATCACTTCTCGCCTGCCGTTGGTTGTGCACACGCTTGATGAAGAGATCGCCAACGGCGCCTATTTCCCGCCGGAAGTGATCGCCAGAGGAGCGGGGAACTACAGCCAGTCCTGGCTTGGCGTGCCTGTCATCGCCAGCGACCGTTTGTTAGGAGTCGTGGGACTGTCCAGCTACCAGGCGCATGCCTTTCATGAAAATCACCTGCGTTTACTCCAAACCCTCTCCTCCAACATGGGTGTGGCGATTGAGAACGCCCGCCTGTACCAGGCTGAACAGGAGCGGGTGGCTGAGCTGCAGATTATCAATTCCATCCAACAGGGACTCGCCGCGGAGCTGGATTTCCAGGCTATCGTCGACCTGGTTGGCGATAAATTACGCCAGGTATTTGAAACACCCGACCTCGCCATCGTTTGGTACGATGAAAAAGCCGATCTGCTTTATTATCTTTACGTTTATGAACATGATGAACGCATCGCCATTGAACCTCAACCGTACAATGCCAGCTTGATCTATCAAAAACTCATGCTAACCCGTAAGCCTGTGGTCTGGAACACTCTCGTAGAAGGGGATGCATTCTCAACACTCCCTGGAACGGATGCCAGCCTGTCTGGAGTAGCTGTTCCCATAATCAGCAGCGACCGCCTGCTCGGGAAAATCCAGGTGGAGAATTACGAGCGCGAGCATGCCTACGGTGAGTCGGAGCTGCGCCTGCTGACGACCATCGCTGCCACATTGGGTACTGCCCTTGAAAATGCCCGTCTCTTCGATGAAACCCAACGGTTGTTGAAGGAGACCGAACAGCGCAATGCTGAGTTGGCAGTCATCAACAGCATCCAGCAAGGGTTGGCTGCCGAATTGAACTTCCAGTCCATCGTTGATCTGGTGGGTGATAAGTTGCGCGAGGTGCTAAATACAGGCGAAATCGGCATTCGCTGGTACGATGCCAATACGGACCTGATCCATTATCTTTACGAGTATGAGCATGGTTTGCGCCTGAGTGTGCCCCCAGCCTCACCTGCGCAGAGCGTTACCTGGGCGAAGATGGTTGAGACTCGCCAGCCCCTGGTCCTGAATTCACCCGCCGATGTCACCGCCCTTGGAATCGCGATCATTCCCGGCACCGACCTTAGCCAATCGGGGGTGTTTGTGCCCTTACTCGCCGGTGATCATGTGTTCGGCACTATCACAGTCGAGAACTACGAGCGCGAGAATGCCTTCAGCGACTCGGATGTCCGCCTCTTGCAGACCGTTGCCAGCAGTATGGGCGTTGCGCTAGAGAACGCGCGCCTTTTCGATGAAACCCAGCGTTTGCTCAAAGAAACCGAGGAACGCAATGCTGAACTTGCTGTCATCAACAGCGTTCAGGAAGCCCTGGCCGCAGAGCTCAATATACAAGGAATTTATGACACCGTTGGGAATAAAATTCGAGAAATCTTCCACCAGGCGGATGTGGGGATTCGTATTTATGACCCACAATCGAATATGGTCCATTATCCGTTCTGTTTTGAGGATGGGCAGCGGATTGAAATCGAATCACACCTCCTTCCGAAAAAAGGATTTATGTCCCATGTCATCCGCACTCGCGAGACAGTTGTGGTTAATGAAAATATGTCGGAGATGATGGAAAAATTTGAGACCTATACCCTCCCCGGAACTCAAATCCCAAAATCCTCATTGTTTGTACCATTGATCGTTGGCGACCAGGCGCGGGGCCTGATCGATATCGTGGATATGAAAAAGGAGCACGCTTTCAACGACTCGGATGTACGCCTGCTGCAAACGCTGGCAAACAGCATGAGCGTGGCTATTGAAAACGCACGCCTCTTCCAGGCTGAAAAGCTGGCGCGCCGCCAGACTGAATCGCTCTACCATGTCGCCAGATCGCTGGTGGCATACGAGAGCGTCCCTGAGCTGCTGCAGACCCTGGCCAACCGCGTGGTGGAAGCCCTGCCGGCTTACCGGGTCGTCCTCGTCACCGTGGATATAGAATCCAGGCGGGTAACCCATTTCGTATCCGGCGGCGAGGGCGCCAACCCGGCAGACACCCTGACCTTCGACCAGTTGAACGAAGGCCTGACCGGCTGGGTGTTGCGCGAATTGAAGCCAGCCTATTCGCCCATGGATCGCCCAGAAGAGCGCGAAAGCCTCGGAGCCCAACAACGGCGCCTTGAAACCGGATGTGGTGATGTAATTGTCGTTCCCCTTCTATATCGTGACCGCGTCCTGGGGACGATGACGGCCATGAACCTGGCTTCGGGCGAGCGCCTGAATGAGCAGGAGGTTGACCTGCTGGCGGCGATGGCCAACCAGATGGCAGTGGCAATCGAAAATGCCCGTTTATTCAACGAGACGCAAAGCCGGGCGCGCGAGACAGCCGCCCTAGCCGAAGTTGGTCGTGATATCTCAGCCACCCTCGACCTGAGTACGCTGATGGAGCGTATCGCAGCCCATGCCAAGGAATTGCTTCACGGAGATTCCAGCGCCATTTACCTGCCAGACCCATCGGGGCAGGAATACCGGGCGATCGTTGCCCTGGGTAATGAAGCTGCCGAGATTGCCAGCGATGCTATTCAGGTTGGCGAGGGTCTCATCGGTAGATTGGCCCAGACCGGTCAGGCTGAATTTGTCAATGATACCCTCAGCGATCCCCGAACGATTGCGGTAGCAGGAACCGTCCTCCACGCCGAAGAGCGCTTGATGATTGCACCGCTCATGGCTGGCGATCGGGTCACCGGGATGATGGCGGTCTGGCGCTCCGGCGGTAGCCGCTTTGTCCAGACTGAGCTCGATTTCCTGGTTGGGTTAGCTCGCCAGGCAGCCGTGGCGATTGAGAATGCGCGCCTCTTTGACGAATCTCGGCGCTTGCTGCGTGAAACCGAGCAGCGTGCCGCTGAGTTATCTGCCGTCAATGCAGTCAGCTCCGCCCTCGCCAGCGAGCTCGAGCTTCGCGCATTGATCAACCTGGTGGGTGAGCAAATCCGCCTCACCTTCAATGCCGATATCGCCTATGTGGCGCTACTTGATGAGGCAGATGGTGTTATCCATTTCCCCTACACGTACGGTGAACAGCTCCAGACCATCCGCTTTGGCGATGGGCTGACCAGCCGGGTTTTGCGCACAAACCAACCACTGCTCATCAATCATGAAATGGACCGGCACGTGGAGGAAATCGGCACGACAGTAATTGGCAAACAGTCGCTTTCCTACCTGGGCGTCCCAATTGTGGTCAGTGGGAAGGCGGTGGGAGTGCTCAGTGTCCAAAGTACTACCCGCGAAGGCATGTTCAACCAGGATGATGCTCGTTTGTTGAACACGATAGCGACCAACGTCAGCACCGCCTTGCATAATGCCCAGCTCTTTTCGGAGACGCAGCAAGCCCGTGCCCAGGCCGAATCTGCCACCCAGGCGAAGAGCGAGTTCCTGGCGATGATGAGCCACGAAATCCGCACCCCGATGAACGCTATCATTGGCATGAGCGGACTGCTGCTTGACACGCCCCTTTCGGCAGACCAGCGCGATTTTGCCGAAACCATCCGCAACAGCGGCGACGCCCTGCTGACCATTATCAACGACATCCTGGACTTCTCGAAGATCGAAGCCGGCAGGATGGAGCTGGAGCAGCAGCCTTTCGATTTGCGTGAGTGTGTCGAGTCCGCCCTGGACCTGATGAAGCTCAAGGCATCCGAGAAAGGATTGGAACTGGCATTTGAGGTGGATGACGACCTGCCGGCGGCGATCGTTGGTGATGTCACCCGCCTGCGCCAGATCCTGGTGAACCTGATGAGCAATGCGGTGAAATTTACGGAAACCGGGGAGGTTGTGGTGACCGTTGAACGGGCAGCGCTGCCTGCTGGTTTGCCAGCTCAAAACCTTGGCATCCATTTTGCAGTCCGCGACACCGGCATTGGCATTCCGCTCGACCGCCAGGGACGCCTCTTCCAGGCCTTCAGCCAGGTGGACGCCTCTACTTCACGGAAATACGGCGGGACGGGGTTGGGCCTGGCGGTCAGCAAGCGCCTGTGCGAAATGATGGGGGGCGAGATGTGGGCTGAAAGTGAGGGTATTCCTGGAAAAGGCTCGGTCTTCCACTTTACCATCCTGGCAGAACGCGCCCAGGGCGTCCAAGTAAGACCGTTCATCAGTGGAGAGCAGGCGGAGCTGCGCGGCCGTACGGTTATGATTGTGGACGATAATGCCACCAACCGCCGCATCCTGACCCTGCAGACCCAGGGTTGGGGGATGAAGCCGCGCGTCACAGGCTCTCCGCAGGAAGCCCTCGGTTGGCTGCGCTCGGGAGAAACCTTCGATCTAAGCATTCTAGACTTGCATATGCCCGAGATGGATGGGCAGGAGCTGGCACTGAAAATCCGAGAATCTAACTGTAGGGGCAGATCTCAGACCAGCCCCTACACCTGGCCTCCCTCCCATACCGATGATCATGCTTTCCTCGCTGGGGGGGAGCGCATTTGAATTCCCTACCGGCTTGTTCGCGGCCTGCCTTACCAAACCGATCCGGCCTTCGGCGCTTTTCGATGCCATCATGAGCATTTTCGCCACACAACCGCAACAGGCAGCGCCAGTGCCTGTTGCCCGTCCATTTCTCGACCCAGAGATGGCAGCGCGCCATCCTTTGCGGATTCTCCTGGCAGAGGACAACGCTGTCAACCAGAAGCTGGCGCTGCGCTTACTTTCCCAAATGGGCTACCGTGCGGATGTGGCTGCCAACGGATTAGAGGCGATCCAGGCCATCGAGCGTCAACCTTATGACCTTGTCCTGATGGATGTCCAGATGCCGGAAATGGACGGGTTGGAGGCAACTCGCCAGATCTGCTCACGCTGGGAGCCAGAATCGCGGCCGCGTATCGTCGCCATGACTGCCAATGCAATGCAGGGAGATCGGGAAATGTGCCTGGAAGCCGGTATGGACGATTATCTTTCAAAACCGATCCGGGTAGAAGAGCTGGTTGGCGCGTTAAATCGCTGCAATCCAAGGCATACCGGTTAAGGGAGATTTCATGGAAAAAATACCGCAGTTCCCTCCTGCACCTGATTCAACCGCCCTGGCATCACTCCCGCCGGTTATGGTGGGTCGGCCCTTCGGATTTGATGATAAAGGGAAACCAGTAGGCCGTACAAAAGGAACGATCATGCGGGTGACTGTGGAGTATTTGCTGGAGTGCGTGTCAAAACGCGTGGCCAGCCAGGAGCGGTCAGCCGAAGCCATTGAATTGGCGAAATCGGCGGCGTTGGATGAATTGGTAAACCGCCTGAATTCGGCGATACCAGATCCCCGGTATCATATCAATGGTGATTACCTGATGAACGAAGGGCACAGCTATTCGGTCGAATTTGATGTGTACCTCAGTGTCATTTGCCAGGAGCTTTCCGGAGATCCCCAATTTCATTTTAACCGCGGTACGTATGGTATCCCGGCAGCGGTCGCCCTCCTCTCGCGACCGTTTTCACTCAACCAGGTGTATCGCCTGCTTCCGCGTTTCGCAGCCAAGGTGGCAGACACGGATTTTAAGGTCATATCGGTATCTTTAGATAACGCTGTGATCCAATGGAATCCTCAGAAGGACCTGGCGCGCCTGCCCGAAGCGCTTCACCATACTTTTCTCGAGTATAGCTGCCAGTATATCCAGGGGTCACTGGCAGCGATTCCTGCCTCTCACTCGGGCCTGCCGGTCGCTCGGGTGGCTGATCAGAAGTGCTTGCTCCGAGGTGACCCGGTCTGTGAATGGAAATTTACCTGGCTTACTGCCCACTCCAGGTTTCCGTTACCCATCTGGGCAGGCGGGATCAGTACGTTGGTCGCAGCCATAGCCATCCTCCTCCGTTTCCCTGGCTGGGAGTGGCTGGCGTTGATCCTTTCATTATCCCCGGTCTTGTTGGGTTGGCTTTGGTGGCGTAACCGCAATCTCACCCTTGGTAAAGCCCAGGCAGAGAGATTACTGATGCAAACTCGCGACGAAGCGGAAGTCCACTTCGACCAGCTTCAAAAGGCGAATGCTGACCTGCAACTAATGCATTCCAGCCAGCTTCACGAATCCGAAGAGAAGCTGCGCCTGATCTTCGATACGGCGTATGAAGGCATCTGTATTTACGAGGAAGTGCCTTCTGAAGGGAAATGGTTTATCCTGGATTGTAACGAGCGTTACTGCCAGATGGCCGGGCGCAGCAAGGAAGAACTTTTAAAAATTGGCGATACCCGCCTGCTCCAGCGCAGCATCGAAAATCCTACCATGGAGGTGATGCGCGATTGTATACGTGCGGGCAATGCGTACATGGGCGTTTTCACCTGGATTCGACCGGATGGCAAGGAAAACATTATCGAGTACACCGCTACGCCAACCCGCCTGGGTGATCGTTACCTGACGATCGGGCTGGACCGCGATATTACCGAACGCGTCAAGTTCGAGGGGGAGCTGCGCCAGGCCAAGGAAGACGCCGAAGCTGCCACCCAAGCGAAGAGCGCTTTCCTGGCGATGATGAGCCACGAAATCCGCACACCCATGAACGCCGTGATTGGCATGAGTGGTTTACTGCTCGATACTCCTTTATCACCTGAACAGTATGATTTTGCTGAAACAATCCGCAGCAGCGGTGACGCCTTGCTGGCGATCATCAACGACATCCTCGACTTTTCGAAAATCGAAGCCGGGAAAATGGAGCTGGAGCAGCAGCCTTTCGACCTCTGTGACTGTGTCGAATCGGCCCTGGATTTGATGAAGCTCAAGGCTGCTGAGAAGGGACTGGAACTCGCCTGTGAATTTACCAACGAGGTACCGGCGGCGCTGATTGGCGATGTCACCCGCCTGCGCCAGGTCCTGGTGAATCTCCTGAGCAATTCGGTCAAGTTTACGGAGGCAGGCGAAATTGTGGTGTCTGTCGGCTCATTAAGTGATGCGCGGACTTCTTTCCAGGAACTCCAGTTCTCAGTGCACGATACCGGTATCGGTATCCCAGGCGACCGCCTGGACAGGCTTTTCCAGGCATTCAGCCAGGTAGACGCCTCCACCAGCCGCAAGTTTGGAGGGACCGGCCTGGGCCTGGCGGTCAGCAAGCGCCTGGTGGAAATGATGGGCGGGCGGATGTGGGTGGAAAGCGAGGGCATCCCAGGGAAGGGCTCCACGTTCTCTTTTACCATCCAGGCAAAGGTTGCTCCTGAGTTCAAGCCTCGTTTCCGAGGGGCCAGCGATCAACCGGAACTGCGAGGGCGGCGGCTGTTGATCGTGGATGATAACGCCACCAACCGGCGTATTCTGACCCTGCAGACCCAAGGTTGGGGTATGCTGCCGCATGCCACTGGTTCCCCCCGCGAAGCCCTGGATTGGGTACGCCGTGGCGATACTTTCGACCTCGCCATCTTGGATTTGCACATGCCCGAGATGGACGGTATCGAGCTGGCAACCGCCTTGCGCAGCCTCCATGAACCTCCCGATGTAGGGGAGGGTCTCAGACCCGCCCCTACCGGTGAACCAACCTCTGCGGAGACACCTGCTCTTACGGGTGAACCCACCCTTTTCCCAATGATCCTTCTATCATCATTGGGGGGGTATGCAGGCGAGCTCCAGACGGACCTGTTCACAGCGTGCCTGGTGAAACCGATTCGTTCATCCTCGCTTTTCGATACCCTTGCTGGTACCTTCGCAACTTTGCCGCAGCAGCCTGCCCCTGCAGAGAAGGCCCGTCCTGCCCTGGATCCGCAAATGGCCTCTCGTCACCCCTTGCGCATTCTCCTGGCAGAAGATAATGCTGTCAACCAGAAACTGGCGCTGCGGCTGCTCTCCCAAATGGGTTACCGCGCCGATGTCGCAGCCAATGGGCTGGAAGCGATCCAGGCCATTGACCGGCAGACTTACGACGTGGTCTTGATGGATGTGCAGATGCCGGAGATGGACGGACTGGAGGCTTCCCGCCAGATATGCGCCCGTTGGCAGCCTGCCTCCCGGCCGCGCATCGTGGCCATGACCGCCAACGCTATGCAGGGCGACCGCGAGGTGTGTCTTCAGGCGGGAATGGACGATTACCTCGCAAAGCCCATCCGGGTGGATGAGCTGGTCCTTGCATTAGAGAAAGTTTCGGAACGGCTTTGAGTGGTTTCGTGTACAATCGAGTGAATATGGAAGATCGGGAGCTAAACGAGCTGGTCCAATCATTGCGTGGTATGCGCATCCTCGAAGCGTGTGAACCGGATGTGCTGCAGAGGCTGGCCCGGAGCTGCCGAATCAGGCACCTGCCGAAAGGATCGATGATCTTTTTTCAGTCCGATCCGGGGGAGGCTCTCTACCTGGTGCTTTCCGGATCGATTGCCATCCTACTCACCAGCCCGGATGGGCGTGAGCTGGTCATTAATGAAGTGCGTGCTGGGGATTTTTTCGGCGAGCTTTCGATTATCACTCGCCAGCCTCACAGCGCCAGTGCCATCACCCGCGAAAAAAGCGATTTGATCATGATCCCAGCAGCGCCATTCCTCGAGGTACTGGACTGCCAGCCTCAGGCGGTGAGGCGCCTGCTCGAAAGCACCGCCCAACGCCTGTATAGCAGCAGCTCGCGCGAAAGCGCCCTGGCTTTCCTGGATGCCTCTGGTCGGGTAGTCCGCATTCTCCTCCAGCTCGACCAGGATAATGCTGAAAAAGGCTATATGATCCTTTCGCAGGATGAGCTGGCGCAGCGTACAGGCCTCACCCGCCAGACAGTAGCAAAAATATTAGGCCGGTGGCGGCGTGCTGGTTGGTTGCTGACCGGTCGCGGGCGGATCATGCTGATGAACCGGTCTGCCTTACAAAAGGTCGCGGAGCAGAGCAATTTTTAAGTCAGCGAGTTGTCATAGCTTATGTCGCCTGAATGACATTACCTTTCTATGGCACGTGCTATAGTATGAAGCATAAGCGAAACAGAAAACCACAACAAACCTGAAAACAACCCACACAAAGGAGAAAAAGCCATGAACGAGAAGGATGTTGCTGTCATCAAAAAGGTTTTGAAGAAGTTATCCGCACTCCGGGCAACGCTTTCCGATGAAGAGCGTACTGTCCTCGACCAGTTTATAACCCGCTCTGCCGATACCGGTGATGTCGAAGCCCACGTGATGAAAGAAAAAGCCTCCATCGACGCCGCCCAGACCGCTGCTCAAACGGCCGCCCAGACTGCCATGCAGGACGTCAATGCCCACGTGATGAAGGAGAAAGCCTCCATCGACGCTGCCCAAACCGCCTCGCAGACGGCAGCCCAGACCGCCATGCAGGACGTCAACGCCCACGTGATGAAGGAAAAGGCCTCCATCGATGCCGCTCAGACCGCTGCCCAAACGGCCGCCCAAACCGCCATGCAGGACGTCAATGCCCACGTGATGAAGGAGAAAGCCTCCATCGACGCCGCCCAGACCGCTGCCCAAACGGCCGCCCAGACCGCCATGCAGGATGTCAATGCCCACGTGATGAAGGAGAAAGCCTCCATCGACGCTGCCCAGACCGCCTCGCAGACGGCAGCCCAGACCGCCATGCAAGACGTCAATGCCCATGTGATGAAGGAGAAAGCCTCCATCGACGCCGCCCAGACCGCCTCGCAAACGGCAGCCCAAACTGCCATGCAGGACGTCAACGCCCATGTGATGAAGGAAAAAGCCAGCATCGACGCCGCCCAAACCGCAGCCCAGACAGCCGCCCAAACGGCTATGCAGGACGTCAACGCCCACGTGATGAAGGAAAAAGCCAGCATCGACGCAGCGCAGACTGCAACTCAAACGGCTGCCCAGACCGCCATGCAGGATGTCAACGCCCACGCCGTTCAGACCAAGATCACCATCACCAAGAACATCATTACGGTCGTCTTCGATGACAAAAATGAGGTCTACAAGATCATCAACTAACCGGCATCTTTGTCTCCTGCCTGGTAGGCTTGGGGGCGCCGGAAAGTAGTTATGCAGAGTTTTTGCCCGGACTAAGGGCAAAAACTCTGCGATTCATCCACCGAGGAATTACCCATGGCTGAAGAAAATCCTCAAGCACCGCCACCATCCCAGGATATCCGCTTGGCTGAACAGCTAAGCCGCTTGATTTCTTCGATCCAGACCAGTGGGCGCGCCATTTTGCCGCGCACCAACGATGCCTTGCTGCAGTCGATTGTCGAAGCTGCTGCACGCATTTTCGGGGCTGCGGCAGCCTCGATTGCTCTGATTAACGAGGAAAAGGGCACGCTTGAATTCAAAGTTGCCATTGGTCCGGGCAATACCGGCGTCGTGGGCATGAGCATTCCTATGAACAAAGGCATTGCCGGCTACGTCGCCATGACTGGACAGCCTATTGCGGTTTCCAATGTCGAGCAGGACAGGCGCTTTGCCCAGGATTTTGCCAAGTCCACCGGCTATATGCCGCGCTCGATCCTGGCAACGCCCTTGTTATCCCAGGATCGCGTAATCGGCGTCATGGAAGTGTTGGACAAAATCCAGGAAGCCTCCTTTGGCTTGCAGGATATGGAGCTCCTGGGGATGTTTGCCCAGCAGGCAGCCCTGGCGATCGACCAGTCACAGCAGTTCGACCGACTGGGAGAAGCGCTGGTCCTGGGCCTAAAACGCCTGGCAACCGCTGATCTCAGCGCCCAATCCTCCGAGCTGCTGGGTGCACTCGAACGCGTGGATATCCAGCAGCCGCAGGCGCGCGATCTCCTGGCCCTGGCTGACCTCTTCAACCAGATCAGCAGACTTGGAAGCGTTGAAAAGCAGGCGTGTATCAAGGTGTTGAGAGTATTTGCCGAATACAGCAGCTCAGCTTCCCGGGTCAGCGGGGGAGGGTTTTTCCGGTGAGTGAAGACGAACTCCGCCCTGCATGGTCTCAGGCATTCACCACCGAATCTCTGCACACGCTGACAGCCGTTGGCCCGCTGGCGGGTTTCACGCCCGAATGGGCGTGGGGGGGCAGCCAGGGCAGTGGGGTGCGCGTGGCGGTGGTTGACTCCGGAATCGAATACGACCATCCTGCCCTGGAAGGCAGTGTCAAAGGTGGTGTGGTGGTTGAGTATGACGAACAGGCTGAGCTGAACCACCGTATTGAACCCGAACCGCTGCCGCAGGATATGTCGGGGCATGGGACTGCCTGCGCGGGCATCATCCACTCCCTGGCTCCTGCAGCCGAAATTTACAGCGTGCGCGTCCTGGGGCGTGACATGCGCGGGCGCGGTATCCAGTTTGCCGCTGGCCTGGATTGGGCGATCGATAACGGCATGAACGTTGTCAACATGAGCTTGAGCACGTCCAAACAGGAATATTATGCCCTGCTGCATGAGCTGGCAGACGATGCTTATTTCAAGAACCTGGTATTGGTTTCGGCTGTTAATAATATTCCTTCACCGAGCTACCCCTCCCTCTATTCCTCGGTGATCTCCGTCGCTGCCCATGCGGGGCAAGATCCTTTCACTTTTTATTATAATCCCTCACCGCCGGTCGAATTTGGCGCGCCCGGCATCGACGTGCACGTGGCCTGGAGTGAAAAACAGTACCTCACCTGCACCGGCAACAGTTTTGCGGCTCCCCATATCGCCGGAATCGTCGCCCTCATCCGCGCCAAACACCCAGAGCTGACGCCGTTCCAGATCAAAACGGTGCTCTGGGCCTGCGCAGCCAATACAAGGCGGGAAAATTAATCTTCCAGTTTAAACCCGATCTTGATCGTCACCTGCCATTGGCTGGCGTGATCTTCATCGATGGCGCCGCGCACTTCAGTGACCTCGAACCAGCGCATATCTCGCACGGTCTTGCCGGCTCTGCTTAGAGCATTGTTTACCGCGTCCTCGATCGTGGTACCGGATGTGCCGGTGATTTCAATGTGTTTATATACTTGTTCGCTCATTTCATCTCCTGTGGATTACTGGAAAAATCTTGTTTGGCTTGGAAATTTATTATACTTGCACATCGCTTATAATTAACCCAATCAGACGCTTAGGAATCCCAAAATGTCTTCTCTTCAATTGTTGTTCCAGAATTACCTCTCAGACTACTGGCTTGAGCGCCCTCGTGCAAAAATTCTTTCCTTCGAGCGCCTCAACGCCGGTTGGGAAAGCGACCTCTACTCATTCACGCTCGAATCCGGTCTTCCCGGTGACCTGCATACCGAAAACCTGATCTTGCGCATCTTTCCCGGAGAAGGCGCTCCGTCGAAAGCCGGGCACGAGTTCCGCTCCATGCAGCAGCTACGGACTGCCGGTTATCCGGTGCCCGTTGTGCAGATCCTCGAGACCGGCGAGGCTGTCTTCGGGCATCCTTTCATGATCATGGACCGCGTGCCCGGGCAGGAGCTCTGGTCGCAATTCGGTCGCCTACCGCGCGAGCAGGTCGCAGCGTTACTCAGCCGCTTCTGCGGTCTGGTGGCGCGCTTGCATAGCCTGGATTGGCAACTTTTCCAGGTTCCTCTGGATGGGTATTCCCCACCAGATCCATTTTATTTTATCGATCGCTGGGTCAGAATAGCGCGCCAGGTGATCGCGCAAGTTCCTGAAACCGGATTTCTACCTGTTGTAGATTGGGTGGCGGATCGGCGCGAGCGCCTGGCATGTGAGCGCCCATCTCCTATCCATGGCGATTTTCACCCGAACAACGTCATCCTGCGCCCGGATGGTGAAATGCTCGTGATCGATTGGACCAATTTCAACGTGGATGATGCCCGTTTCGACCTGGCCTGGACGCTGCTGCTGACCTTCAGTTATGAAGGTCAGGAAGCCCACGACTTCATCCTTTCAGAATATGCGCGCCATTCCGGCAAGCCGGTTAAGGAGATCGAATCTTTCGAAGTCTGCGCCTGTGCCCGGCGGCTATACGACGTCAGCACGTCGCTCAGCCGGGGAGCTGCCAGTATGGGCATGCGCCCGGAGGCAGCGGAGACAATGCGCCAGCAGATGCCTGCGCACAGGCGAGTTTATGATCTGCTCGTTGCTCACACCGGGCTGCGGAATGAGCCTTTAGAGCGATTTCTTGGTGTTTAAGTGATGGAAAAAACGATGAAAGCCTGGGAGCGATCTTACCGGTGAATGGGGGTACGGTGATATGGAACAGAGATCCTGGGATTAAAATCCCCTGACATCTTCGTAAGGATTGCCAGCAGAAACCCATATTCCAGGTAAAATGTACAGCATTGTCCCTGGCTGTGCGTCTCCCCATCATGACGCTACCATCGCCAGGCGATGAGTTTCATATGGATCAACCCTACTTCCTCACTCGCGCCAACCACTACCTCAACGAGCTGTGTGTGATGATTCCGACACGCCAGGTCGGCAGCCGCGGCAACCAACAGGCAGCCGATTACGTTGCCCGTATCCTGGCGGAATGTGACTTTTCGGTAGAAACCCCATCATTCGACTGCTTCGATTGGTACGACGGTGCCGTCACCCTGACCGTCGATGGGCAGCCCATTGAAGCGTTTGCCAGCCCGTATTCACCTGGCTGCCAGGTGTCGGCCCCGCTGGTGACAGCTTCCACTGTAAAAGAGCTTGCAGACCTGGACGCTGCCGGTAAGGTGCTGCTGCTGTATGGCGAGCTGGCCAAAGAACAGCTCATGCCCAAGAATTTCAAGTTTTACAATCCGCTCGAGCACCAACAGATCTATCAGCTATTGGAAAGCAAGCTGCCTGAAGCAATCCTGACCGCTACCGGGCGCAATCCTGAGCTCGCCGGGGCTGTTTACCCATTCCCGTTGATCGAAGATGGTGACTTCAACATTCCCTCGGCTTACCTGACTGCGGAGACCGGTTTGCGTATAGCCGAACTTGCGGGAACAATAGCCAGCCTCTCCAGCCCAGCCCAGCGTATCCCATCGATCGGTTGGAATGTTATCGGGCGGAAGGGTGGGCCTAAATCTGTGAATGGCAACGGGAATGGCAATGGGAATGGGCACACGAATGGACTCCCCAACGGCGTCGACTCTTTGCAATATGCCGGCGCTACCCTTGTCACTGGTCCAAGGCGCAATGGCTACACTCCTCACCATCGCCTGGTCTTTACTGCACATATTGACAGCAAGATTGGGTCGCCAGGCGCCCTGGACAACGCCGTTGGTGTGGTCAGCCTGCTGCTCCTGGCGGAGCTTCTTAAGGAGTATGCCGGGTCTATCGAAATTGAGCTGGTAGCCATTAATGGCGAGGATTATTACAGCAACCCGGGCGAGATGCAGTATCTCCAGTCGAATACTGGTCGCCTGGATGAAATTATCCTGGCGGTAAACATTGACGGCGTTGCTTTCCACAAGGGGAACTGTGCCTGGTCTGCCTACGACCTGCCGGCGGAGATGGCTTCCCTGGTTGGTCAGGCATTCAGCTCTCAGCCAGGCATCGTCCAGGGAGAGCCCTGGCACCAGGGCGACCATATGCTCTTCGTCCTGAACCAGCGACCTGCCGTCGCCGTCACCTCCGAGCAGGTCTGGCAGATCGTCTCCGAAATTGCGCACACCTCTAAGGATCAGCCGGAGCTGGTGAATCCCGCCCTCCTCGTCCACCTGGCACACGCCCTCAAAGAGCTGGTCGCTCTCGTCAACACCAACCTACCGATCGTCGTCGCCTGAACCCGTAATCGGACGGTGATACAATTTAGCCTGGTTTTTTTTTCGAGAAGGAGCTGCGAATTTTGAAAAAACCCCTCGGAGTTTTAATACTTCACGGTCTCTCTGCAAGCCTGGACTGTGTTAACGGCCTCGAGTTCGCCTTTGCAGGAGCTTGGCCTGCCCATCCGCATGCCGGTGTTGCGCGGTCACGGGGCGACCTCTCCCGAAGCCCTCAATGGTGTGAAGTGGCAAGATTGGGTTGCAGATGGTGAAGTGGCTTTACGTGACCTGCTGGAAGAGGTGGATCGCGCGGTCGTATTCGGTCATAGCATGGGCGCTCTGGTCGCCCTCAACCTGGCTGCTTCGATGGACGGTCAGGTGGATAGCCTCGTCCTGGCTGCGCCTGCTCTTGTCTTCGATTCACCGTTGGCGGAGGGCAGGCCTTTAAGTTTCCTCACCCCGCTCCTCCCGTATGTCATCAAACGCTGGCAGATGCCGCCAAATTATGCAGACCCAATCCTGGCAGGGAGTAATACGAATTACCCCTGGATTCCTATCGAATCGGTGATGGAATGCATGCGGATGCAAAATGCGACGCGACCGCTTTTACCAGAGCTGCGCCACCCTCTGTTCATCCTGGCAGCGCGCCAGGATCCAACTGTGGATCCTAAGTCGGTTGACATCATCAGCCAGGAATCAGCGACCCCGGCAACCGAGCAGAGGGTTGATTGGTTTGAAAAAACTAAACATGAAATGTTCCGCGACTGTGAATGCGATTGCGTGATCCAAACCGTGGTGGATTACGTGAACGAAAGGTTATCCAAGGCTGTAGAAGGTAGCTAAGCAGATGATAGGCCGCGCATCTACGCCCTCCCTGATAGGCCTGGCGTTGATGGTGATCTTTCCTTCGCTTTCTTTTTTTCAGAAGTACCTGGGTAATTCGGCTGTGATCGTCTACGTGATCCTCGCCGGATTGTTGATAATATTTGGGCTGCCTCGTATATCCGGTTTCTTAAAAATACATCTTTCCCCTCCTGGGGCAGGCATCCTACTGGCAATTGCTTTTTTGTTGCTCCTTGTGGCTTTTCTTTTGGTCTACCCTTGGGCGGATGCCGGTGGGCTTTACGGCGGCAGCGACAATGATGATGCGCTGGACCTGGCAGCCAGCGAGTTGCTCGCTGGACGTTATCCGTATTCGCTCCGGACGTATTATGGAAACCCGGTGTCGCCATTACCCGGATCGGTGCTGTTGGCTGTGCCTTTTGTGCTGCTTGGAGCCTCAGCCTACCAGAATTTCTTCTGGCTGGCGATCCTGCTCCTGGTGTCGCGCCTTGCCTGGGAGGACTGGCTCCAGCCGCTGCTATTACTGGGTGCGGTCTTCTTGTTTTCACCTTCGGCGATGAATGCACTCTTAAATGGCACAGATTACCTCGCAAACGGCCTGTATGTCCTCCTGCCCTGCATTGGCCTGGTCGTGCTGGCTTCGCAAAAAGAACCCCGTCCAGGTTGGATGCTGACTCTGGCTGCCTTCTTGGGTATTGCCCTCTCCTCAAGGTTGAATTTCCTCTTCATCCTTCCACTTTTGTTTGCGGCGCTGGTGCGTCGCTGCAGTTGGAAATGGACTATCGCCTATCTTGGATTAACGCTGTTCGTATTTTGCGCCGTTACCTTGCCATTCTACTTCTACGATCCGGCGGGATTCACACCTTTGCATACACTGACCATGCTTGGGGATTCGGCCTCGGATTTTCCGCTGCGTGGAATCATCGTGGCCGGCCTGACTGGATTGCTCTCGCTGGCTCTGGCATTTCGAGAGCGCGGCGAGTTGCGAGAATTCTTACGTCATGCTGCCTGGATCCTGGCAATTCCGGTCCTTGCAGGTGTGATCACCTCAAGTTTGCTGCTAAATCACCTATATTTGTTATATACTTATTTTGGATTGTTTTTTATCTTTTTCGGTACACTGGCATATTGGCCAGAGCCATTCCACCATCCATTCAATTCTGTTTATTACTCCTAAAAAGGAGGGCAACCATGTCTGAGGAATTTTCCAAATTACCGAAAACCCGCACCTTGCGCGTTGAAAACAGCCTGGGGGGGATTCTGTGGCTGGTCGGTTGGTTTTTCACCATCGGCTTCGTGAAGCTGGTCTGGTGGCAGGCGCTCGTTTCGATCATCATCTGGCCTTATTACCTGGGAGACGCGCTGCGGGTTTTCCTTCCATGAGCGATTCCCAATCGTTTCCAATACCAACTGGTGCGGATTGCCAGCGCGCCGAAGCCATCTTTCAGCTTGCTGGCTCGAACGCGCGCACTCACCGCCAGGCGGAATCCAGCCTGGCATTCCTGACCCCTTCAGGCGAACCCATCCCTGGGCTCCGCGTTCGCGTAGAACAGGTCTCGCAAAAATTCCTGTTTGGCAACCTGGTCTTCGACCTGATTTGGAACGATTCACCTTACCGCCCCGAGCTATTTAAACAGCGCTTCCTGGAGCTTTTTAATTTTGCGATCTTCCCGTTTTACTGGAGCACCTATGAGCGAACCCCGGGACGGATGGAATGGCAGCGTATGCTGCCAGCGCTGGAATGGTGCCTGGCGAACGGTGTGACGCCCAAGGGTCATCCACTGGTCTGGCCATATTCTGCGGGCATTCCTGAGTGGCTTTATGCAGTGCCTGAAACGGCCGTTGATGCGTTGATCCAGGCGCGTGTCACCTCGATTGTCCAGGGTTTTACCCCGTCCATCCAGACCTGGGATGTGACCAACGAAGCTATCAACCACGTTGGCTGGCAGGAAGCTGTACGCCGCGATTTCTTAGCACACTACCACGAGACGGCTTTATGGCGTGGTATCCCGGTCGCCGGCGGTTTCAAACGCGAGATTCCCATCACCGAGGCCGCCGATTGGGTGGAGCGCAGCCTGGAGTGGGCTTACGCCGCTGACCCGGGAGCGGTCCTGATCGTCAACGACTACAACCAGGAAATCGACCCGCACATTCGCCAGCGCTTCTTCGACTTGATCGTCGAGCTGCAGCGGCGCGGGGCTCCAATCTCGGGCATCGGCTTGCAGGTGCACCCGGTCAACCATTGGATCTGGCCGCAGGAGCTCTGGGACACCCTGGAGATGTACGCCGACCTCAACTTGCACGTTCACATCACCGAGTTGCACCAGCCCTCCTCTGGCGAGGAAATCGAAGGTGGCTGGCGGCAGGGGAGCTGGACACAGGAGGCCCAGGCCGAGTTCGTCGCTGACCTCTATCGCCTGTGCTTTGGTCACCCGTCCGTGGTTTCGATCAATTACTGGGGCTTATCCGACCGCAACATCTGGATTCCCGGCGCCGGTCTGGTGGATGAAGAATACCGCCCCAAACTGGTATATCAGGCGCTCAAAGCACTGATCAAAGGGGAATGGCTAACTCCCTTGCAGACCCTGACCACCGGCGCCGATGGAAAGGTCTCTTTTCGCGGATTTCATGGGAAATATACCCTCACGGTCGAAAAGTCCATTGCACTGCATCGCACCTTTGACCTCGACCTCAGACCAGACGAGGCCAACCGGAGGGAATTTACGGTCTAAATTAATGAATTAAGCCCATCGATCCGCTTATATCGTTTAAGTACCAGCAGTTTTTCCACCACCAGCACCCCTGCCCATTCCAGCCTGGCTTTTTTCCATTCCTGTGCATAGATGTCTTCCCATGCCCAGTTAGGCGCCCATGAACCGTCTTCCTTCTGGGCCTTGATCTCAAAATCCAGGTTTTGTGGCAGGATGTAGGAAAGTAAGGGATAAAAAGGTGATTTTGGGTGATCGGCCACCTGCACCGGGCGCAGGCAGTAGGATGACCATTCGTCTGGATTGCGGCTGACGGTCGTCTCCAACAACCGCTCCAGGTGATACAGCACAGACCTGCGGATGCCTGCATCCAGGCTTTCGGTTTCGGCCAGGTATTTGCAGCAGAGAAAATCGTGCATGACAATTTCTTGGCTCTCATTTAGCGCCTGGATGACGTTGTCGGTCAGGGCGCCAAGTAAATCCTGCGGAACATCCTGGCGGAAATCGTAAAGGGTCCCCAGGAGTTGGGCAGTCGGATTAAGGCGATAAGCAATGCGTTCTTTCATGCCATCTTCATTCCACCAGGTGGCCTGTGGGACAGGTTTCAACATCCGCGGGACGATGCGCCAGCTCAAGTGTCGTGAATCCAGGGTCTGCAGCAGGTAAGGGATAGCGTTGACCAGGCACCCGCCTGGGTGTGGAGAGCCTATCTCGCGCCAGATTTGGAAAGCCATTTCTGTGCATAAGGCAGAACTTTCCCGGATGCGCAGGTCGGATTCCAATCCACGACCGAAACCGCCGTCTTGATTCTGAAATTTTTTTAGCTCATCAAGCACGATTTGGGGAGGGGCGCCGTCGAAGTGGACGCGTAACCTGGCAATTTCCAGGGGGCGGCCAAATTCGGCAACAAACTGCCGGGCACGACGGTAAGCCGACTGAGCAAGTAACATGTTCATTCTCCTTTGGTCTGTTCCTATCATACCATCGAAACGTGTATAATAGGCGCCTGAGGAGACCTATGCTCGACTTCACTTTTCACAACCCCACTACTATTGTTTTCGGTAAATCGGCGATGGGTAAAATTGCCGAACACGCCCGTCCTTTCGGGACGAAAATCGTTCTGACATACGGCGGAGGCAGCATTTTTCGCAATGGCGTTTATGCCAAAGTAATCGACCAGCTCCAGGGCTTTGAACTGCGCGAATTCGGCGGGATCGAACCCAACCCGCGCATCGAGACCCTGCGCAAGGCAGTCGCCCTCTGCAAGGAGTTCCAACCCGACTTGATCCTGGCAGTCGGCGGCGGAAGCGTTATCGATGCCACCAAACTGATCGCCGCTGCGGCTCGCTACGATGGCGATGCCTGGGATCTGGTTGTCCAGCCCATTCCCATCCCCAACCCCATCCCGTTGGCTTCGGTGCTGACCCTTTCTGCTACCGGCTCGGAGATGAACCGCGGCGGGGTGATCACCAACTGGGCGACGAAGCAGAAGCTTGGCTATTTTAACAATGCCTGTTTCCCACGGTTCTCGATCCTCGACCCGCAGAATACCTACTCCGTCCCGCCTGACCAGACAGCCTACGGCGCCGTCGACATCTATTCGCACGTGCTTGAGCAGTACCTGAACCAGCCTGTGTACTCGCCAATTCAAGACCGCTTCAGCGAGGGCATCCTGCTGACGGTGCTCGAGAACGCCTCCATCGCCTTGGGCGAGCCAGAGAACTACGAGGCGCGCGCCAACCTGATGTGGGCTTCCACCCTGGCTTTGAACGGCTTGATCGGCGCTGGCGTGCCCAGCGATTGGGCCACCCACCGCATCGAGCACGAACTTTCGGCGTTTTATGATATCCCGCACGCTGCCGGACTGGCGATCTTGACTCCGCGCTGGATGCGTGTGGTTTCATCGACCAAACCTGTAAAGTTCGTGCAGTACGGGCAGCGAATCTTTGGTCTTTCGGGCGCCCAAGAGACAGTCATCGCGCAGGCGATCCAGCGTACTTACGATTTCTTTGCCTCGCTCAACATCCGCATGAGCCTTTCGGAGTGGGGCATCGATGCTGAAAAGTTCCCCACCATCATCGAACGCGCGGCCGGCAAGGTGGGTGAAACCCCACTCACGGCTGAGCAGATCCAGGCAATTCTTAATTCCAGCTTGTGAAAATTCGGACACTGGTGAACGCGGACAGGCGCTGATTTTTCAACCGATAAAATCTGCGTTCATTAGCGTTTATCCGCGTCCAAACTCACTTAATGTGTAATAGTACCGTGCTGTGAGGCAGGACCTCGCGGCTGAACTCGCTGGTGAAATCGGCGATGTCTGCCAGCTTCCACAGGTCGCGCGCCAGCTTGGGAGTGTCCAGCATGCCAATCTCACCGGCTGTGAAGCGCAGCGTGCCCGCGCTCGAGCCGCGGTTGAGCAGCGCCAACGCAACCGAGCCATCCACAAGCATTTTCCGCCACAGCTCGAGGGCGCCCTGCTGTTTCAAGCGCTGCGCCTGCTTTCCCAGGGGGTCCTGGTTCACTGCCAGTACCTCGCGGTTCATCAATAGCGCCGCCGTATCGCTATCCAGGCGCGAAACATCGCAGCCGATCATCAGCGGCGAGCATAGGATGCTCCACATCGAAATATGAGTTTGCGATTCGTTGATGCTCAGGCCTCGACCGGGGATGTTGCCTTGCCCGTGCAGGCCCACCACCAGCATATCCAGGTCGTTCCACCCTCCCGGTCCGGCGTACGGGTGCAGGTTGATGGCGATATCGATGGCGCTTTCAATGCCCAGGGCGGTCCAGTTATCGTTTACTCGAAAATCCGTCCAGGAATCGACCACATCACCGGTGACGCGCCACATCTGGCCTCCGACCTGCTTGCCCCACAGCCAGGGACTACGGCCGCCCCATTCGCACAGGCTGAACAAAATCTGGCGTCCACAGCCGCGCAAAGCTTCGCCCATGCGCGTGTAGCGCTCGATGGCGGTTGCCTGGTCGCCCGGGGCGTGACAGTAGTCATATTTCAAATAGTCGATTCCCCAGCTCGCCCAGAGGGCGGCATCCTGGGTTTCGAAGCCGTAGCTGCCGGGATAGTTGCCGCAGGTCCAGTCGGCTGCGTCGGAATAGATGCCGATTTTTAAGCCTTTCGAGTGCACGTAGTCGGCCAGGGCGCGCATCCCGCTGGGGAAACGCTCCGGATCAGGCACCAGGTCACCATTGCGGTCGCGCCCGGCTTTCACCGACCAGCAATCATCGATGACGACGTAATCGTAGCCGCAGTCCTTGAGTCCGCTGCGGATGAAGGCATCTGCAGTCTGGCGCACGTATTCTTCGCTGACCTTCGGTCCGAGGTTGTTCCAGGAGTTCCAGCCCATGGGTGGGGTGGCGGCGAGGGAAGAAAAGGTTTCTGACATGGGTTTTTCCTTTCAAGAATGAATTATCCTTATTAAACCATATCCTCGCAGGCGCGTGTGGGGGCGAAGCATCCGGATGGAAAGATGTTGTTGGAACGGCATGATGGCTTGCAGATGCTTCGCCTCTACCTTGCGTTTGTAAGATATACCTGGCTCCACCAGATGCCCGATGTCGAGGTTTCCGGATTATAATATTTGCGTGATCGAGCTAGCCCCAGGCAGCATACAGATCGTAACCCCTCTCTACCAATCTATCGACCATTCCCGGGCGATTGTCTTTTCCGTCCTTGAAGGTAACAGCCCTGGGCGGGTCTTCGTCGATAACGCCCAGGCGCCTACCGTCTCCCTGCTTTATCCGGCCGGTGCTTTCCTGTTCATCGCTGGTGATAAGGATTATTCAGCCCTTTCCCGGGAGCTTGTGCCCCTGATCTTTGACGACATCCTCCCAAGCGCTGCTGAAAAGGAAATGGTGCTCTTTGCCTTTTCAGACGCCTGGCGTGAAAAGCTCGACCTACTGCTCCAGGAAAAGGGAGTCATTCGCATTGCCCGCAAGGTCTTCCGCTTTAATCCTGATAAATATCGGAACTTAACCGACTGGCGCACACGCCTACCGCCAGGCTGCACCATGGTCGAGATCAACGAATCCATGGCGAAGTCCTTTCCCGCCTACCAGCCGCTCGTAGACCCGGCTAGCCGACGTTTTGGCGTCTGTCTATTACACAACGGCGAGCTTGCGAGCGAGTGCACGGCAGTCTTTGTCGGTTCCGGGGAAGCTGAAATCGACATCCGCACCGAGGAACGCTTCCGCGGCTTGGGCCTGGCGACCCTCACCTGCAGCGCCTTCATCGAAGTCAGCCTGAAGCGCGGCCTTTCACCGAATTGGTCCTGCTGGCCCGAACGCCTGGCTTCTTGGGCGCTGGCGCGCAAGCTTGGCTTTGAAGACCTGCCGGACGTGCCCTGCCACCTTTGGGCGCCTGACCTATGACTCTTCAACCTTGCGAAGGTGGGTAAATGAACTCGGTTAACATGAGCTTCGAAACCCGCCTTCGCAAGGTTAATTAAGATCCTAAGATAACTTTCTAATAGCGGCCAGAGCTTCTGGTATTTCTCAAAACGATCATCGTACAAACGCTGGACTGCCGGGCGCGGCTCAAAGGTCCGCCGCTGCTTGACCATCGCTTGCACCCCTTCCCTCATTGAATTGAACACACCACTGCCAGCCCCGGCCAGGATAGCTGCGCCCAGCGCCCCAGCCTCGTTGATGACTGGCTGGACCACCTGGCGTCCCAGGATGTCGGCGCAGACCTGAAGCCAGGCCTCTGATTTACTCCCACCGCCGGCTGCGTGCAGCTTTTCGATCACGATTTCGGAAGGCAGGGCTTCCAGGCAGGCGCGCAGGTAGAAGGTGCTGCCTTCAATTAGGCCTTTTAAAATTTCGCCGCGCGGCGTATCCAGGTACAGCCCGGCAAGCACGCCGCAGGAATCGGCGATGAAACTCGGCGGCCCGGTGGCGGTGAAATGCGGCAGCGCCATCACCCTGCTGGGCGCTTCAGGAATTTCAGCGGTCAGGGCATTGTAAACATCCACGCCTTCCAGCGCTGCCTGCCTGCGCTCCTGGATGGCGAAAGTATCGCGATACCATTTGACCAACGCCCCGCCCTGGTTGTAGATGAAGCTCACGAACTTTCCCGGCGCAGCGTGGTGCTCGGTGTTCAACCCCTGGCTGATCATAGCCGGAGCCAGAGGTCTTCGCTCGTAGACCGGCGTCATGCAGATGTAAGTACCCATGCCGTACATCGCCTGGCCGACTTCGGTCACCCCGCAGCCAACGCTGTTGCTGCATTGGTCGTGGGCTCCGCTGACGATCGGGATGCCTGCGGGCAACCCCAGCTCCGCAGCCGCAGCCGGGGCGATGCTCCCGATCTGGCTCCCCGATGGCACCGTTGGCGGTAGCTTACCCAGCTCAATGTCGAACAGGTTCGACAGCTCCTGCGACCAGTCTGCCCGTTCCAGGTCGAAAAGTAGGCTGCGGTTTGCCAGCGAAAAGTCCACCGCAGCTTCGGCCCCCAGCATGAATGAAACGAAGCCGCTCCAATGCAGGAAATAATCAGCTTGTTCATAAATTTCTGGCTGGTGCTCTTTTAACCAGAACAGCTTGGTCAGCGAGTAGTGGTTGCCCAGGGTGTTGCCGTTCAGTCCAAACAGGCGCTCATCGCTGATCTGCTGGCGCAGTCCCGGCAGGTACTCAGCGCCGCGGCTGTCGAAGTTCAAGATCGAGGGCCCCAGGACCTTGCGGTCGCGGCTGACCGGCACCACCGCCTCACCCAGCGAGGAGACACACAGCGCTTGCAGTGGATCCTCGCCAGTTCCTGCAGCCGCTGTACGGATGGTGCGCAGGATTTGTTCCCAGACCTGCCGGCTGTCCAGTTCTGCCCAGCCTGGCTGAGGCCGGGCATAATCGTATTCCTCGTAAGCCGAAGCGAGTACCTCGCCCGCAGTCGAGAAGACGACTGCCTTGCAGCCCGTGGTTCCGACGTCGATTCCAAGCAAACTCATAATGGCTCCTGGATGAAATATTGTAGGCTGGGTTGAGGCCGATTTGATCTGTAATCGGCTGAAACCCAGTTTATTTCTGTTGGGTTCCGACTGACCAGAGAACAGTCAGGTCTCAACCCACCCTACATGCTATGAAAAGAGCAGGGACCTCTTTCCGCTGATCTGGTAGAAATCCTTCAGCAGCCAGGTCGTGCGATCGTAAACGGCCTGCTGCGCTTCTACCTCGCTCCCGCCAGCTCGCTTTGCTTGCTCGTAAGCCTGGCGGATCTCGGTGCCGACGTTGATCTTGACGATGCCATTCTTCAGTGCTTCCAGCACATAGGCCTGCTGGATGCCCGAACCACCATGCAGCACCAGCGGAACCTGCGTGGCTTTGGAGAGCTCGCGGATGCGCTCGACGTCCAGGCGAGCTTCCACCTTCTTCTCGTCCTTGCGCCCGGCAGCGATCGCCCCGTGGATGTTGCCGACCGCCACCGAAAGCCAGTCGCAGCCACTGCTCTGGACGAAGTGGCGGGCGTCGTCCACGTCGGTGAAACCCTGCCCGGAGGCGAACAGCTCCTCGTAGGGAGGCAGAATGCCGGATTCGTGCCCAAGCACCGCTCCCAGCTCGGCCTCTACCGGAACCCCGGCGGTATGCGCCAGCTCGACCACCTGCTGCGTGGCGTGGATGTTCTCCGCCAGGGGCAGGCGCGAGCCGTCCACCATCACCGACTCGTAGCCCAGCTCGAGAGCCTCCTCGAAGACCGGCAGGAAATCCACCCTCCGCCCATCTTCGTCGATCACCGGTACGTGATCGAGGTGCAGGCGCAGGTGATCGCGATCGGCGCAGTTCGCAAATTCCTGCGCTACCGCGGCTGGTCCGCGGCTCTCGAACTTCAGCCATTCCAGGCGCGCCGTCTCGATCAGGGCAAAGGCATCCTGGTCGGCGACGGCGCGGGTCACCGGCGTCATCATCGGCAGGTAGGGGATATTGAAAGCGGGGATAGCGATCCCGTGCGCCCGCGCCTGCTTGAAAATATCCGTTATGCCCGGCATGTGCACGGCTCCTGCGGGGTGGTGATCTCGAAGCCCAGGTAGCGCGAAAGGGCTTCTTTCAGCGGGTTGACCACCCTCCCGGGGGTGATGCTCACGTGGTGGCGGTGCCCCTGAGCGCCCACGTGCAGCAGCACGTCCTGCAGGTTCTCGATCTCGGCCACCCCGGCCACGCCGAAGAAGTCCGCCGGGATCGACTCGCCGGTGATGGAGCCCGTGCCCAGGTACATCTTGACCTTGCCTTCGTCCGTCATCAGGCTGCCGAAGGTGAAGGGACCGGCTTTCAGACGCCCGGTGTTGCAGCCGAAGGCATTGCCCGCACCGACCGAGTTCATCAGGATGGCGTGGTCGCTGACCGTGCCCAGGCCTTCCATCATGCTGGCGGCTGCCGGCCCGCAGTGGAAGAGGATGCATTTATCGTCTTCGTCTTCGTAGTTGTTGTTCCAGTCCATCAGCGCTGCCGGGCTGTACGAGGCCAGGCTCAGGGCGTGCATGGCGACGGCATTGCCCGTGTCCACCTCGCAGGCGGAGGCCAGGCCGCTCTCGTTGAGCACGCCCATGGCCACGCACGGCGAGATGCCCATCTGGAGCTGCATCTCGGTCCAGCAGCGGATGGCGAAGGCGTCCAGGCTGGCTTCCTGGGCGACCTGGTCGAGGACAACGCCCAGGCGCACCAGGTTATCTGTGGCGCGCTCGGGCACGCCTTCCCAGGAGGCGAATCCGCTAAGGACGGCAGCTTTTTCTTTGTAAGCCGCCTCAGCTTTTTTTACCGCCTTCATGCGCAGAAAAATGTCCGAGAGGTCGAAGGTCTCCACGGTGATGCCGTGGCGCTGCAGGGCGACCTCGTCGATGCGCACGGTTTTGAAGGGGGTGGTGCGCGCCCCAACTGCGCCGATGACCATACCCTTGACACCGCCAACCACGCGGCAGACGCGGTCGAACTCGTCCACGTTCGCCGCGAAGCGCGCGCTGGTAGGAGATACCGTGTGCGGCTTCATGTTGGTGTACTTCACGCCGTACTGGCGGAAGACGTCCAGGATCGAAATTTTGCCGCAGAAGGCGTCGCGGCGCAGTGCCGGGCCCATTTTATCCAGCTCGTCGGGATAGGCTTGCACCCAGATGGGCACTCCGGCTTCCTGGAGGGCGGCCACGGCGCCGGTCTCGTCGCCGAAGTTGGGCAGGCAGACGATCACACCGCCGAACTTGCCGCGGTTCTGGCGCAGGAAGTTGGCGTAAACCGCGCCTTCGGCGGGCGTTTCGACCGCGCCGTAGCGCGTGGCATCCGCATCGAGCATCAAAACATCGTGACCAAAGGACTTGAGGGTGCTAGCCATTTCTTCGCGCGCTCCGGCGATCAGGGAGGCGGGGAAGAAACCACGGTTGCCAAAGAAGAGGGCGAAAGTTGTTTTTTGCATGGGGGCTCCTTGAGAATGATGGTACCGCAGATTGCCTGCAAAGATCGCAGGTAGTGCAGATTTTAATGCGTCCATCTGCCTGCTGGGTTGGAAACTTAGGATGAATGGTTTTCCGTAATTATAATCGTGTAAAGGCAGACCTGTGCGTTATACCTTAACCCCCATCCCGTTCAACAGCACTACTACCAGCAGGATCGCATTCGCCAGGCCGTGGGTCACGATCAGGATCCAGGTGTTGCCTCGTCGCTGGACTGCCCAGGCGCCGAAGAGCGCCCCGGGTAGGATCATCAGCAAGTTCCATGGCTGCCAGATGTGGTTGAGGGTGAACATCAGCCCGTTGGCTATCCAGGCATGCTTGCCCATGGCACGCACCTGGCGCGGCAGGATGTAGCCGCGGAACCAGAGCTCCTCGCCGAGGATATTAAAAACCCAGCCCAGCAGGAAGACCAAGGCAATCCCAATCGAGCCGGTAATGGACATGCCCATGAAAGTTCCCGGCGCCCGCCCGACTGCACCGGCTGGGCCGAATTCGGGTGGAAAGACTGGGTGCGGTGCAAACAGCGAGTTTTTCGCCAGCCATCGTGCCGTAAAAGCCAGTCCGAAATAGCTTGCGATCACGAAGGCCAGGATCACCAGAGCCCAAAGCCAGTCCTGCCTCCTCATCCGTTTTAATCGGAAGCGTTCGCGAAAGCATTCCCAGCGCCATGGATTACCGTCCAATCGATAAGCCGTCAGGGCGGTGACCAGGAAGAGCGCCATCGTCAAGACGTATGCTGCCAGGTAGCCGACCAGATAAGGTTGGCCCCTTTGCTCGATAAAACGCGGTACCAGCATGTAGTGGGCGATGTATAGGATCGCTGCCGGGATCGCCCAAAATACGGTCGTGAGCAGTATGCCCATGGGCTTGATGGGAGTAGTTTGATCCATGGAAGGTGTCCTTTTTCAGGGTCTCGATGTCGTTGAAAAATTATTTGTGGTTTTCAGCCGTTGCCTCTCCCAACCAATGAACCCAGCCTGCCACTATCTGACGGGCGTTATTCGTCCATGCCAGGTCAGCTGTCCAATCCTTCCGTGCCTTCAGGCAGGCTGCGAACCCGAACCAGGTGCGCGCTCACCCGCTCATTATAGCCGTGGGGATACTCAAATCCAAACTCGCCAGCCACCTCAAGGGCGATCTCCCGGAACAGGCAACCGATCATGAATAATGCCTCCCAGGTATTCTCGTAGCCAGAATCCGGGTAGGTGTTCAAGAGGCGTTCCCACCGCTCTGGCTCCAGGTACCGCTGGACATACTTGCCAAATTTGCCAGGATTGCATGAGAAGCCCGTCTTCTTGCCAATGTACCAGTACAGCATCTTCATGAACTCTTCACGCACGAATTGGTCGAGGAAGTGCCTGGCATAAAGGATTTCCCTTCTCCACAACCCCTTGCCGACGGAGATGGACGTCCACCAGAACTCGTTGCAGCAGTCTTCGAAGGCCTTGGCCGTGGGTGGAATTGGCAGGTAGTCGCCCTCGTTGGATGGCGGTAAGGGCGGGATGCGCCCATCCTTGTCCAGGAGTACGATGCTCAGGCTGTCAGAGACGATCTCATCGATCTTGTCCAACGGATCGATCCCCAGGTCGATGCGGCTGCCATCCATGAACTGCATGAGGTAGATAAAATGGCCGTCCCGGTCGGGAGGCGGGTCTTCCATGTCCTCGGGCATCTGCAGGATCATCAGCTCGCCGAAGCGTTGGATCCATTCCAGGTTTTTCCAGAAGGGCGCCACATCTTCGACGAAATAAACAACGTCAAAGTCCTGGAAGAAGTCCTTCGGGGCGTTCGGATTGGCTCGTGAGCCGTTCAGCACCACGGCGCGGATGCGCTCATCCTGCCGGGCGGTGTCGAGGATCAGATCGAATAAATCCTGGTCGCTGCGCATGGCATGGGCTCCTAGTACTCGGCAATCAACAAGTACGCCTTGGCGTACTGCACTGCCAGCACCGCAACCTGGCCAGGCCTGGCTGCCACATATCTCAGGGTAAAGCCCTTCGGCGCCTCGATGCTTTTCTGCAGCTCCCCCGTCTTCGGATCGTAAGCGCGCACGGTATCCTCCTGCAGCACCCACAGCCAGGTCCCGTCGTAGGCCAGGTCCCTGCGGCCGGGCAGGCTTAGCCAGATGCGCTCCCCATCGGAGACACTGGCCAGGACCTCACCCACTCGCAGGTCGAGGCTGTATTTTTGGCGCAGGCCTGTTTTCAGGTCAGCCTTCCATAGGCTTGGCCCGTACTGGTAGCTCAGGAAAAAGGCCAGGACCTCCTTGCCGTCTGCAGCCAGCGATTGCGTGTAAGTGTCTGGCGAGCTGCTAAACTTGTAGGGTCCGGCGAGCAGCTTGCCGGCGTTGTCGATCGCCATTACCGCCGGTTCGGCCTGGGCGGCGCCGTAATGCGTTCCGCCTGCGAGCCAGAGGGCGTTTCCCGAGCGCAGGATTTTCTTCATCACAAACTGCACGGGGTAGGGCTTTCCCCAGGGGTCATCGGCGGTCCCCAGGTTCGGCATGGCGATATATTTGATAATTTTTGGTCCTTTGGGATCGATGCGGGCAATTTTTTGCTGCTGGTTGAAAAACACCAGCAGTCGATTCTCATCGTAGATCAGCCCGTCCCCCGATTTCTCCAGGCGGTATGGCGTCTTGAACTCGAGCGTTTCAACGTCTGGCTGGGGGGCGGGTACCGCTTCACTGGAGTTGAGCAAAACCCAGGTCGCCTGGCCAACAACGCCGTCAGCGACCAGCCCGTTGGCTCTCTGGAAGGCCTTAACCGCGGCCTCCGTCTGCAGGTTGAAGTTTCCGCCCGGGTTGCAGATTGGGTAACCGAGCTCGACGAGGATTTTATGCAAATCTTGTACCTGGCGAGCATAGCTGTCCAGCTTCAGCGTCTTAAAATTTGGATCGGGCGTCAGGCTGGCGGTTGGAGTCTGGGTCGGGGTGGCTGTATCTGCGCCCAAGGGTGTAGCGGTTGGCGTCGCGCTCGCGGAGGACGGGAGCGACGTCCCGAAAAGCGCCTGCCAGGTGCGCGGACCGACCAGCCCATCGGTGGTCAGCCCGGCGGCGGCCTGGAATTTGCGGACAGCGCTGTCGGTCTTCTTGCCGAAGTAGCCATCCGGCGTGCCGACCTCGCTGTAGCCCAGGGCGACCAGGCGCTCCTGCAGCAGGCGCACGTCCTCGCCCTGCATGGCCGGGGTGGCCAGCTTGAGGGTACGGGTCAGCGGCGGCACGGTCTCCCTGTCAGGTGTGGGCGTGCGTGTGGGGGTTTTGGTCGGCGTCGCCTGGGCAGCCGGGCTGGTGAACTGGGGAAGGCCGCTTACGAGCAGGGTCAGCACGAGGCAGGCGAACAGGACAGCGGTGTATTTTTTCATGTCTTCACCTGGATTGGGATGGTTCGGGTGGGGATATGTAGGTTTTAAATAATTATAACCAATTATGTTTATCTGCTGTTTTTGGCGAAAGGCTCAGGAGAACCAGGTTCCGGATATGTTATAATTTTTATATACATTATCCTATTCGGCCCGTTTTTTCTGTTTGATACAAGGGGCGCAACCAATCATGCCCAATTCCGTCAATCCACCTGAACAACCTCAGACCGCTGGCGGCTTCCCGACAGGCACGGTCAGTTTCCTCTTTACCGATATCGAAGGCAGCAGCACGCTTGCCCAGGATTACCCACAAGGGATCAGCCGTCTGCTGGAACGGCACAACGCCATTTTGCGCCACTCATTTGAAGCCCACGGCGGATATATTTTCCTGATCGTCGGCGACGCTTTTTGCTGTGCCTTCCACACCACCCAGGACGCGGTCGAGGCTGCCCTTGAAGCGCAGCGCCGTTTTCACCAGGAAGCCTGGCATCCCACGTCTGTGCGGGTGAGGATGGGAATTCACACAGGTGCAGCAGAATACGTTGCGCGGCTTGACCTCGGCAGCCCATACGATGGCGATTTAACCTTGACACATACCCAGCGGATCATGTCCAGCGCAAATGGAGGCCAGATATTGCTCTCTGTCGCAGCAGCGGCGCTGGTGCGAGACCAGCTTCCTGCGCAGGTTACTTTACGTGACCTCGCTGAGGTGCGCCTTAAAGGAATTACCCAGACGGAGCGCTTATGGCAACTCGCCGCGCCAGACCTGCCCTCAGATTTTCCGGCATTGTTATCAGCCATTCCTACGCCGAATAACCTGCCGTTTGCACCGACTGCGATGATCGGAAGACAGGCGGAGCTGGCCGAAATCGTTCAATGCCTGGGCTCCAGCGCTACGCGCCTGCTGACCCTGACCGGGCCTGGCGGCATCGGCAAGACCCGCATGGTTCTCCAGGCAGGAATTGAGCTTATGGATCGTTTCCCGCAGGGAATTTACTGGATCGACCTGGCGCCGGTTCGAGAGCCTGAGGCGGTTCCTCTGACCATCACCAGGTTGCTGGGTTTGAGAGAAACCAGCGATCTATCCCCGCTGGATGAGCTAAAAGCACAGCTGCGTGAAAAAGCATATTTGTTGATTTTCGATAATTTCGAGCAGGTCACCGCCGCAGGATGGATGCTCGCAGAGCTGTTGCAGGCCTGCCCTCAAATAAAAATCCTGACGACCAGCAGGGAAGCGCTGCGCCTGCGCGGCGAAAAACTCATTCCCATCCAGCCATTAGGATTGCCAGAGCTTGCGCCAGCAGGCGCTAGAAAACAACCGGTGGTCACCGAGCTGATCCAGTATGAGGCAGTGCGCCTGTTCGTCGAGCGCGCCCCAGGCGGTACAGCCTGGTTTCAGCCTCACGGCTGAAAATGCCCAGGCGGTTACCGAAATCTGCTGGCGGTTGGATGGCCTGCCCCTGGCCATTGAGCTGGCGGCAGTCCGTACCCGGCTGTTTTCTGCTCAAACACTCCTCGAACGCCTGGGGAACCGGTTGAACCTGCTGCGAGGCGGCGCGCGCGATCTACCCATCCGCCAGCAGACTCTGCGAGGCGCTATCGATTGGAGTTACGAGCTGCTCGATCCTGCGGAGAAACGCCTGTTTGAGCTCCTTTCGGTCTTCCCTGGTGGCTCTACAATCCCTGCAGTCGAAGTGATCGCTGCTGCTGTGGATCCATACGGTGGTATGGATCCCCTTGATGTCCTGGCATCCCTGGTGGAAAAAAGCCTGGTGAAACAGGTAGAATCGGGAAGCGGAGAGCCCCGCCTGCTCATGCTGGAGACGATCTGCGAATATGCTGCTGAACGCCTGGCAGAAGATGAGGCCTATAAAGCAGCTGCTTACCAGGCGCATGCCGCCTATTATGCTGGTTTTACCCGAGACCAATGGCAGCGACTGAGCGCTGAAGGGCATGGGTCAGTAGCAGGGGATAATGCACTGGTAAATTTGACCAGTGATCTCGAAAACGTGCGTTCTGCATGGGCGTATTGGGTAGGTGAACGCGACCTGGACCAATTGGGCAATATCATTGACGGTCTTTGGCTGCTCTACGACCGGCGCGCCTGGTATCACTCAGCGATCGATCTTGCCAGGGATATGTTGGCGGTCCTGGCCTCCTATCCAGCGACTGTGGAGCGCACCCAGCAAGAAATCCTGCTGCAAACCAGCCTGGCCCGCGCATTGTTGGTCATCAAAGGCTACACCGCCGAGGTCGAGCAAGCCTACACTCGCGCCTTAGAGCTATCCCAATCCGCCGGCGATGTTCCTGAGCTCTTTCCCGCCCTGCGTGGCCTGAGCAGCCTTTATGGATATATCGGTCAATACGCTCAAGCCTTGCAAGTCGCTGAGCGAATCATGAGCATGGCCGAACGCCTGGGTGATCGCCCCATGAAGGTGGATGCCCATGCCCGCCTGGGCTTCATCCATGCCCTCACCGGCAATCTCCGCATGGGGCTCGATCACCTGGACAGGGCGATCGCTGGTTATGGTGCGATGCATCCTGGTTCGCTCCGTTTCCAGGTAGGCAATAATCCTGGTGTGATCAGCCTCAATATTTCTGCTTTACTGCTGTGGATTTCCGGCTACTCGGAAAAAGCTCTCGAACGCGCCTCCATGGGACAGGCTCTGGCTGAGCAGCTAAACCACCCCTACAGCCTGGCATATGCACAGTTCCACACCGGCTTGCTTTACCTGTGGATGGAGGAGCTTGATAAGGCGCAGGAAAGCGCCCAGATTGTCTTCGAGCTCGCCAGGGAGCGTGAGTTTCAAGTCTGGGAAGCGGTGGCGACCTGTCTGAACGGCGCTATCCAGGCCAGGAAAGGCGAGGCGGAGGCAGGCCTGTTACAGGTGCGCCAGGGAATCTCCATGTACCAGGGGTTGAAGACCCCCCCAGTTTTTTGGTCGATGCTGATATTCATGGAAGCCGAGTGTTGTAAACTGGCTGGGAACCCTCAGGACGGGATAAACTTACTCAACCGAGCGTTTGAGATCGTCGGTCAGTTCACCGAAAGCATCCTGACGATCGAATTTCTGCGGCTATATGGCGACCTGTTGCTGGCTCAGAACTCCTTCGAAAATTTCTGAAGCTGAAGAATGGTATCTCAGGGCGCTGGAAAATGCCCGCAAGGAAGGCGCGCTCATGCTGGAGTTGCGAGCTGCTCTCAGGCTGCATCGATTATGGAAGGGACAGGGGAAACTGGCAGAGGGGAATAAGCTGGTGGAAGGATTGCTTGGGCGATTTACCCAGAGTTTTTCAACAGTGGATGTGCGGGAGGCGGTTTCCGCTTTAGAAAAAGCTTGAAATTTCCTACCAGCTCCTAAAAAAATTTACCTTGCTCTTCCTCAGCTCAAGGTTTATGATTAGGGGGAATTCTGTCTGCACCGACTGGGAGTGTAAAACCATGAAGCTTGAGCTGTTCTTAGCCGCCGACTACGCCAATATCACCAATAGTGGAAAACTTAATGTGATGGGCATCTTCCGGGTCATCAACGCCTCCACATTCCCGGTGCGCCATTCCTCTATGCACCTGGTGATCAAGCTTGCGCCCGAGCTGGGCGAGTACGGAGTTACCCGCGATCTCTTCGTCAAGCTGCTCGATCCAAACGGCAACGAGCTGGTGGGTTTATCTGCACAGGTCAACCCGCCTAAACCTGTTGGTGGCATGCCGCCCGAAGTCAACGTAATCCTGGTGCTCAAGGACACCGTTTTCCCGCATCCCGGACCTTACCAGTTTGTGGTCCTGGTCGAAAAAGATCACAAAGGCTCTTTGCCGATATTCGTCAACCAGATCGAAACCCAGCCCCCACAACAGAACTAGGCAGGGTGGGTAGCGATTTCCAATCCACCGTTATTGACATTTAAACAAATACCCACAATTTCCAATATGGGTGTATGATTTCCGTTTAATTTTCCCAATTGGAAACCCCCAATGGCGCAAATACTTTCGACCGAAACCTCTAAAATCCTCAACCTGTACCTGCTGATCGCCCAGTACCCGATGCTGGCACCGCGCATCCGGGCGCACATGCGCGGTGAGTTGTTCCACCGGGGGATTGTCACCGAAGAACGCTTCGAGGAGGAGGTCAAAGAGCATGCTCTGGAATCCCAGGAGCGCGAGGGGCTGACTGATCCACTCTGGGAAGAATCGGCCAGCCAGTGGGAAACCCGCATGGGCCTGGAGCGCGACTACCTGACGGATTTTTACTTCGCCTACAACCTGCCGCGCGACCTGCTGGTGCACATCATCGAAGACCTGGTCACGAACCAATCCAGACCGAACGCTCCGCACCCGCCGGTCAGCCAGATGTTCAACCCGGAGCTGGCGCCGTTGGAGCTGGTACTGCGCCAGGCGGAAAAATACGAATCCCTGCCAGACAGTGAGCGTTCCGTCATCGACCACCACCTGCAGGAATTAATTGTCGTCCTCTTGAAAAGTTTGATCAGCGACCAGCTTGCCTTCATTCACATCGCCAAGCGCTGGTTTAAGGGCGCCGATTTCCGTAGCATCCTGACCCACCGCATTGGCACCGGTAAAATTGGCGGTAAGGCCGCCGGGCTGCTCCTGGCGAACAAGATACTGGAGAACACCGCTCCCACAATCTACGAGCGCATCCAGGTGCCTGCCTCGTATTACGTTGGCGCGGACGTTTTTTACGATTTCCTGGCCATCAACGAAGTCGAGCTGGTCGACCAAAAATACAAATCGGCGGAACAGATTCGCAGCGAATTTCCAGGAATCCAGGACAAATACACCCGGGCTCGTTTCCCCGAAGTGATCGCCGACCAGCTCCGCGAGATCCTGGTCGAAGTTGGCGACAGCCCACTCATCGTGCGCTCCTCCAGCCTCCTCGAGGATAATTTCGGGACCTCCTTTGCCGGGAAGTACGCCAGCTTTTTCTGCCCGAACCAGGGAACGCCCAAGGAGAACCTGCGCGAGCTGACCCTGGCGATTCGGCGTGTCTACGCCAGCGTCTACAGCCCCGACGCCTTGATGTATCGCCGTAAGATGGGCTTGTTGGATTACGACGAGCGTATGGCGATCCTGCTCCAGGTCGTCCAGGGACAGCGCCACCGCCAGTATTACTTCCCGACGGCAGCCGGGGTGGCTTACAGCTTCAGCCCGATCACCTGGAACCCGCGCTTAAAACGTGAAGATGGCTTTGTTCGCCTGGTGATAGGTCTGGGCACGCGCGCCGTCGACCGGGTGGCGAACGATTACCCGCGTATGATCTACCTCAGCCACCCTCAGCTACGCCCGGATGTGACCCGCAAGGCGATCCGCTACTATTCGCAGCATTTCATCGACGTGATCGATCTCGAAGAGAACAGGCTGGAGACCAAACCGCTCGAAGAGGTCTTGGGCGGCGATTTCCATTCTCTGCGCTGGGTGGCTTCCGTGGATGATGGAGACACAATCCGCCCGCCGCTGACGCTTAGCTCGAAAATCCCACCCGAGCAGCTCGTGGTGACGTTCGACACCCTCCTGCAGCGCAGTGACTTCGTTCCGTTGATGAAAGAGATGCTCAGATCGCTATCCGAACAGTACCAATTGCCCGTAGACGTCGAGTTTGCCGTATCTCTTAACGCGGCTGGCGTTGCACACAGCGGTACTGACAAGGGGACTACTCCTGGCGCGTACCGGCCTGAGCTCATTCTCCACCTTTTACAGTGCCGCCCACAGAACCGCGGCATCGCGCGCGAGACTTCGATCCGGCCAACACCCGACAATGTGCCTGTGCAATCCCAGGTCTTCCAGTGCAGCCGCATGGTACCGCAGGGGGCGATTAGCCGGGTTGAATATATTGTTTATGTCGATCCTGCAGCGTACCATGCCCTGCAAACTCCTCACGATTACGGTGAGGTGGCACGCCTGGTTGGCCAGCTCAACAAAACGCTGGCAGAGTGTACCTTTATCCTGATCGGTCCGGGGCGTTGGGGATCGTCCGATCCGATTCAAGGCGTCTCCGTCACCTACGCCGACATCTTCAACGCGCGTGCCCTGGTCGAGCTGGTGAATCTCCAGCGCGGCTACACCTCTGAGCCCTCTTACGGTACGCATTTCTTCCAGGACCTGGTTGAGTCGCAAATTTTCCCACTGGCCGTCGACCCCGAAAACAAGGGAGACTTTATCAATTGGGAACTCCTCAACCAGGCTTCCGACCAGGTTGAAGCATTGCTGGGGCGAGAGCCGTCAAACGCCAGCCGCTGTATTAAGGTTATCCACATTTCTCGCGAGCATCCCGGTCATTTCATGGAGATCGTCATGGATGGAAAACGCGGCCTGGGATACTTAATTGCTTCGTAGGGCAGGTTTACCTTAGCAGGCTACCCCTCAGTTTTTGGACTCGGTTTCCGGGCAAATTTCCCAGCGGACAAAACGGCGGATGACGATATTTTCTCCTGTCAGATGGATTGCCTGGTTTATCAACTGGGAAATGGTGATGGCGTCATCTCGGATATACACCTGGCGTAGAAGGACATGCTCGTTTTTATATTTTTCCAAAACGCCTGCCACGATCTGCGAAATGATCCTTTCAGGCTTGCCAGCAGTGCGCGCCTTTTCAGTCGCTGCCTGCACCTGTTCGTCCAGCACCTGCTGGGGTATCTCCTCGTCACGCACGTAAATCGGGGCTGCAGAAGTGATCTGGAGCGCGATTTCATGCGCAAAAGTACGAAAAACCTCTGAGCGGCTGGCGAATTCCGTCTCCGTGTTGATTTCAACCATGACACCAATACGCCCGTTATTGTGTGAGTACAGCTCTATTTTTCCCTCGAGTGCTTGGCGGTCCGCTTGTTTCTTAGCTTTAGCCGCAGCCGTTTCGCGCAGATAGGCAAGCGCCTTATCAAAATTTTGATTGCCCTGCTCCAGGGCTTTACGGCACTCCATTACACCTGCACCGGTTTCACTGCGCAATAGTTTTATCGTTTCAACCGTAGGGTTCATTTTGTTACCTTCCTGACTTTCGTTACTCTGGGATTTTTCCTTGACCGAGCTCTTCCTTGGTTTTTTGTATCCAATCGAGCTCGGTTTGAAAGGCGTCGATCAGGTTTTGGTCGATGCGCTTCCAGAGATACTTCTCACGCTTCGAACGGTTCGGGCTGCTGCCAGCTCGTGCAGCCCGGCCCTGGTATAGACGCAGGCGCTCAGCGACTTCGTCTTCATACCGGGTAAGCAAGGTCAGAATTTCCTCATCAGACAGGCTCTCCGACCATGCCAGTTGAATGAGGAAACTCTTTTGAAGTTCCGGAGCCTCCGGAGCAGCCAGCAGGCTCTGATAAAGAGCAGCTAAGCCATTTTCTGTAATGGAATAGATCTTTTTTGCAGGCAAGTTTTCCTGGATCTGAACCTGATGGGTTACCAGGCCTTCTTTTTGGAGCTCGAGCAGGCTTTTGTAGATCTGGTTGTTATTGCCTGACCAGTAGAAGACATCCGAATCAGAAATGATCCGTTTCAGATCATATCCCGAAGATGGCTTCCAGCTCAGTAAGCCCAGGATAGTAGAACGGAGGTCCATTCCAGTTCCTCGATATAAATTAAAGTGTACATATGTTATTAATAACATATGTACGAATAACTGTCAAGAATAATTAAATCAACCTTACAAAGGCTCCATGCGCACCGTGAAATGGCGCAGCACTGGCGCCTGCGAGAGGATGCGGTAACCGCGCAGCTCTTCCCGCTGGGCATACACCTCCAGAATCACCTCAGCCAGGTAATCTACGTGGCTCTGGGTGTACACCCGGCGCGGGAACGCCAGGCGCACCAGCTCCATGGCGGAGGGCGCGCTCCGTGCCGTCGGGTTGCAAGCCGAACATCACGCTGCCGATCTCCACGCCGCGCACGCCGCCCACCAGGTAGAGGGCGTTATTGAGCGACCAGGCCGGGTACTCCAGCGGCTTAATCTGCGGCAGCATTTCCCGGGCGTCCATGTAAACGGCATGCCCCCCGGTCGGCTGCACGATCGGCACCCCGGCGGCGCTGATACGCTCCCCGAGGTAGGCGATCGAGCGGATGCGGTACTGCAGGTAGTGCTCGTCCAGGGCTTCGTAGAGACCCACGGCGATGGCTTCCATATCGTAGCCGGCCATCCCGCCGTAGGTGGGGAAGCCTTCCACCAGGATTTCCAGGGTGCGGCAGCGTTCCGCCAGGGCGTCGTCGTTCATCGCCAGGAAGCCGCCAATGTTGGCCATGCCGTCCTTCTTGGCGCTCATGGTGCAGCCGTCGGCATAGCTGAAGAACTCGCGGGCAATCTCCAGAGGGGTCTTGTGCTCGTAGCCCGCCTCGCGGGTCTTGATGAACCAGGCATTCTCGGCGAAGCGGCAGGCGTCGATGAAAAACGGCTTGCCGAACTCGTGGGCGATCTCGCTGGCGGCTTTGATATTGGCCAGGCTCACCGGCTGGCCCCCGCCTGAGTTGTTGGTGATCGTGATCATCACCAACGGGATGCGCTCGCCCTCATGTTCCAGGACCTCCCTCAGCGCCTGCAAGTCCATGTTGCCTTTGAAGGGATGCACCAACCTGGGCTGGCGCCCTTCGGCAATCACCAGGTCGCGCGCCTCAGCCCCGGTCTGCTCGATATTGGCGCGCGTGGTGTCGAAGTGCGTGTTCGAGGGGATGATCTGTCCTTTTTGACCAGCCAGCGAAAAAAGGATATGCTCGGCCGCCCGTCCCTGGTGGGTGGGGATCACGTGCTTGAATCCGGTAATGTCTTGGACGGCAGCCTGGAAGCGGAAGAACGAGGCCGCCCCGGCGTAGGATTCGTCGCTGGCGATCATGCCCGCCCACTGGCGCGAGGACATGGCACCGGTGCCGCTGTCAGTCAGCAGATCGATCAGCACCTGGTCGGCGCGCAGCAGAAAAGGGTTGTAGCCGGCGCCTCGTAGGGCATCCTGGCGTTCGTTGGCGTCGATGAACGGGATTGGCTCAACCGAGCGGATGCGGAAGGGCTCGATGATGGTCTTCGGGTGGAATGATCGCATGGTATCTCCTTGTTTTAGAGAACTGCAGATTTTGCCTATTATCGCAGATATTTTATTAGGAAAAAATCGGTGTACATCTGTGTAATCTGTGGTTGCAGAAATAAATTATACACTCCATATTTAGATATAATACCTTCATGCCCCCATCGTACCTCATCGGCATCGATCTTGGCACCAGCGCCACCAAGACGGCAATTTATACCCTCGACGGCAGGCTGGTCGCCCAGGCCAGCGCTGAAGTGCCGCTCTATTACCCCGAGCCGGGCGTGGTCGAGCAGGAAATGAGCGATTTCTACCACACTGCTGCTGAAACGACCCGGCAATGCCTGCAGGAGAGTGGGATCGAGCCCTCCCAGGTGCTGGCGCTGGCCTGCGACAGCCAGATGGCCGGCATCGGCTCCATCGACGAGGACTTCAATCCCGCGGCGCGCTTCGACTCCTGGCTGGACATGCGCTGCCAGCCGCAGATTGAATACCTCGAAAAGTACCACGGTGAGACCATCACCCGCCTCAGCGGCTGCCCGCCCACCTGCAACCACGGCCCGAAAATGCTCTGGTGGCAGCACGAGCGCCCGCAGGACTACGCCCGGATTGCACGCTTCGTCACCCCGGCCGGCTACGTTGCCGGAAAGGTTGCCGGTCTGAAGGCAGACCAAGCCTTTATGGACTACACCTTCATCCATTTCACGGCCTGTGCCGACGCCGCCCGCGGCGCCTGGTCGGAGGAGCTGGTACCTGCACTTGGACTGGACCGCAGCCGCCTGCCGGAGATCGTCGAACCCTGGCGACAGGTGGGCGAGCTGACCTCGCAGGCAGCCTGCGATTTTGGCCTGGCGCCGGGCACACCCGTAGCTGCTGGCTGCGGCGACACGACCGCCGGCGCTCTCGGTGCGGGCATTGTCCGCCCGGGCATGCTCTTCGACACCGCCGGCACTGCCAGCGTCCTGGCTGCCAGCACCTCTGCTTATGCCCCCGATGTCCAAAACCGGACGCTCCTGAACATGCGCTCGGTCATCCCCGGCCTGTGGAACCCCCTGGCTTACATCGGCGGTGGTGGGCTGGCGCTGCGCTGGTTCCGCGATCAATTTTTCACGCTTGGCAACGGCCAGGAAGCGCCGGCCTCCGACCAGCTCTACGCTTTGCTGGACGATGCAGCCGCCGTGATCCCCGCTGGAGCGCAAGGTCTGTTTTTCTCGCCGCACCTGGGTGGGCGTATCTGCCCGGCAGCCCCCGAGATGCGCGGCGCCTGGCTGGGCTTTTCCTGGGGGCACACCCGCGGGCATTTTTACCGGGCGATCCTCGAGAGCGTGGCCTTCGAGTATGCTTATTACCTGACCATACTAAAAGAGCTGGTTCCGGACCTGGATCTACTGGAGGCGCGCGTGGTTGGTGGCGGCGCAGCCAGCAATTTATGGAACTCGCTCAAGGCCAGTGTTCTGGGCGTGCCATACCAGCGCCTGCAGCGGGACGAGTTCGCCACCTGGGGTGCAGCCCTGGTCGCTGGCAAGTCCGCCGGTGTGTACACTGACCTGGCAGAAGCCGCATCTATGTCGACGCAGACCCTGGGCGATCCGATCCATCCCGACCCGGAGCTGCAGCGCCTATACCAGCCACTGGCGGAGAAATACATCCGCATCCTCGACCAGATCGGCCAGGTTTTTTCCTTGGAGTAGGGGCGAAGCATCCAGAAGGAGAGATGCTGTTGGTTTTCGTGATCGCCTCCGGATGCTTCGCCCCTACCTACACAATTTTGTATGTGTTTTTTTGGAGGACCCATGCCAGCTAAAATCAACATCTGTGTAATCGGAACCGGGCGAGTAGGCCGGATGCACACGCGCCACCTGGTGCGTTTCATCCAGGATGCCAGCGTGAGTTGTATGGTCGATCCAGTTCCCGAAGTCTTGACAGCCGCCGCGAAGGAATTCTCGATCGAAGGCCGCTTCGCCTCGCTTGAGGATGCCCTGGAACATGACCGCTCTGGCGAGCATCCCTTCGACGCCGTCGTCATCACCACGCCCACCTACACCCACCGCGACCTGGCGGTGGTGGCTTCCCGGCATGGCAAGCATGTCTTCCTGGAAAAACCGATGGCGCTCAACCTGATCGAGTGCGACGATATCCTGGATGCCGTCCGGGGCGCCGGGGTGATCCTACAGATGGGCTTCATGCGCCGCTTCGACCCGGATTTCCAGCTCGCTTCCGAGCGTATACGGGCGGGTGAAATCGGGCAGCCGATGCTGCTCAAGTCGCTAACGCATGGCCCAGGCCTCCCACCCCCCTGGGCGCGCGACCTGCGCACCTCCAATGGAATGCTGGCGGAGGTCAACAGTCACGACTGGGACAGCCTGCGTTGGCTGGCCGGTTCGGAGTTCCAGCGAGTGTACACTGAAGTCGCCAATTTCAAAGGCGCCGCCAACCAGGTGGACACGCCAAACTTTTACGACAACGCCCTCGTCAACCTGCGTTTCGAAAATGGCGCTCTGGGCAGCCTTTCCGGCATTTGCCCGTGCGGTTATGGCTACGATGCGCGTATGGAAATCGTCGGTGAAAAAGGGCTGATCGTCATCGGTGGTCTCCAGGGACAGGCCTTGACCGTGGTTACGGACCGCGAGCGCGGCCTGGTCACACCCATCCACCGCACCTGGCCCGAACGCTTCGCCTGGGCTTACATCAACGAAATGCAGGATTTCATCGAGTGTATCCGCTACCAGCACACACCCCGGGTGAGTGGGATCGACGGTCGCTGGGCAGTCGCTGGCGTGCTGGCCGCCACGAAATCGCTTCTCCAACAGCGTCCGGTGACCCTGAGCGAGGTGATGGCTGAAAAAGAGGTCATTTTTGACCGGTAAGCTGTCAATGTTAGCCCTCGTTTATTACGGACCCCAAGACTTGCGCCTAGAAGAGGTGCCGGTACCGCGCGCCGGGCCGGGCGAGGTCGTGTTGCGAGTCGAGAGCGCCAGCATCTGCGGCACTGACCTGCGCATCTTTCATGGCGGTCACCGCAAGTACCCACAGGGCACGCGCCGCATCCCCGGGCACGAAACTGCCGGTGTCGTGGCCGAGATCGGCTCAGGGGTGAATGGGCTGGCTGTTGGGCAGCGGTACTTTGCCGCCCCGAACATGGGCTGCGGTCACTGCCGGCTTTGCATCTCGGGCAACAGCAACCTGTGCCCCGATTACACCGCCATCGGCGTTACCACCGACGGCGCTTTTGCTGAATATGTACGTATTCCCGCTGCCGGAGTTGAGCAGGGCTGCTTGATGCCCATCTCCGGCGTGGTAGATCCCGCTGCAGCCGCCTTGATTGAGCCGTTTGCCTGCGTGTTGCGCGGCCAGCGACCTCTTCATATCCGGCCCGGTGATGCCGTCCTCGTCAGCGGCGCCGGGCCGATCGGGCTGCTGCACCTGAAGCTGGCGCTGCTCCGAGGCGCTGGTAGGGTCATCGTCAGCGAGCCGGTGGCCTCCCGTCGCGAGCTGGCATTGAGCATGGGCGCCAGCCTGGCAGTCGACCCCCTGGTTCAGGACCTGGAAGGGATCGTACTTGCAGAGACGAACGGTCGCGGGGCTGACGTGGTCATCGTGGCTGCGCCATCCCACGCCGCCCAGGAAGCCGCCTTGCGCCTGGCCGCCACCGGCGGGCGTATCAATTTCTTCGGTGGCCTGCCGAAGGATCGACCTTTCATCCAGCTAGATGCTAACCTGGTGCATTATAAGGAGCTGCTGGTCACCGGCACCACCGCCTGCAGCACCTTCGACTGCCGGCAGGCTGCGGAGATTGTCAATTCCGGGCGAATTGACCTCACCGACCTGGTCAGCGCTCGCTTCCCACTGTCCGAAGCCCAAGGGGCTTTCGCGGCTGCAGAGGACCGTAGCTCCTTGAAAATCGTCATCGAGCCTTAAGCGAATTGAGTCCATCATCTCCCAGGAGACACCCATTGAATAATCTGAAGCTGTGCAAGGTGCTGGTCACGCCGACTTCCTTTGGGAAGGGCGATCCCGAGCTGAGAACCAGCCTTGAAGACGCCGTGGGGCTGGTCGTCTACAACCCGACCCGCCGGCCACTGACCTCGGCGGAGCTGGCTGAGCTGCTGCCCGGCTGTGACGGCTATATCGCCGGGCTGGATGCCATTGACCGCGCCGCCCTGCAGTCTGCCGACCGGCTGCAGGTGATTGCCCGCTACGGCGTGGGGGTGGACAACGTCGACCTGGGCGCCGCTGCTGAAAAGGGCATAATCGTCACCAACACACCGGGTGCGAACTCCGGCTCGGTGGCGGAGCTGGCGGTTGGCCTGATCCTGGCGTTGGGGCGCAACCTGTAGAGGCGGCTACGGCGGCGCGGACTGGCGGTTGGCCGCGTCTGCAGAGCGCCAGCCTGGAAGGGCGCTGTGTGGGCCTGCTCGGTTTTGGGGCAGTCGGCAGGCAGGTCGCCCGGCGCTTGGGCGGCTTTGGCTGTCGGGTGCTGGCGTACGACCCGTTTCCGGACCCGGCCGCGGCAGCCGAGCTGGGGGTGGAGCTGGTCTCCTTCGACTCAGTCCTGGCACAGTCCGATTTCCTCTCGCTGCACCTGCCCGTCCTGCCCGAGACACGCTACCTGGTCAATGCAAATTTTCTGCTGCACATGAAAGATGGAGCCTTCCTGGTCAATACCGCACGCGGCGAGCTCATCGACGAGGCCGCCCTGGTCGAGGCGCTCCAATCCGGCAAGCTGCGCGGGGCTGCCCTGGATGTTTTTCCGGTGGAGCCCCCAGCCGCGGATCATCCGCTCCTGCAGCTTCCGCAGGTGCTGGTCACCCCGCACATCTCTTCGCACACCGATGTCGCTACCCGCAACATGGGCAGCATGGCGCTGGCGGAATGCCTGAGGGTGCTGCGCGGCGAGGCACCCCGGTATCGGGTAAAATAGCTAAAACAAAAAACTGGAGAGCCAAATGAATATCGCAGCTCAGCAACCCTACCCGGTGCAAGCGAAGCCTGTTCCAACCTTTTATTTTATTGGTGTCACCACGAAAAAATCGTCGATCATGCGCGTCTTCCCGGAGTGGATGAAGGTTCTCGGGCGCAGTGATGTTGTCATTGAAGGCATCGACCTGCCGATCCACGCGGATGTGGAATTTTACCGGGCAGCCGTCGCCCAGATCAAGTACGACCCGAACTCGCTGGGCGGGCTGGTCACCACCCACAAGATCGACCTGTTCAACGCCGCCCGCGAACTGTTCGAGTATTTCGATCCCTACGCCCTCACCTGTGGGGAGATTTCATCGATCTCTAAGCTCGATGGGCGCCTGGAAGGACATGCCAAGGACCCGATCACCGCTGGTTTGAGCCTGGATGCCATCATCGACAAGAATTACTTCGGGCGCACCGGGGCGCACCTTTTGTGTTTTGGGGCAGGCGGCTCCGCCCTGGCGACACTGCTGCACCTGATGGACAAGCCCGATAAAGCTGACCGCCCCGCACGGGCCATCTTTGTGAACCGCTCGCCGGGCAGGCTGGTGACCATGCGTGGCATGGTCGAGCATCACGGCACCGACATCGAACTGGAGTACATCCAAACCACTGATCCGCATGAAGGCGACCGTTTGATGAAGCGCCTGCCGGAATTCAGCATTGTCATCAACGCCACCGGCATGGGCAAGGACACGCCTGGCTCGCCGATCACGAACGCCGGGGTTTTTCCATACCGCGGCATCGCCTGGGAGTTCAACTACCGGGGTGAGTTGGATTTCATGCACCAGGCGCTGGAGCAGGCAAAGGCGCGCAAGCTGATCGTCGAGGATGGCTGGCTGTACTTCCTGCATGGCTGGACACAGGTGGTCGCCCAGGTGCTGCACATCGAGCTGACCCCGTCGTTATTCCAGAAGCTGGCGGACGCTGCCCAGGCGGTGAGGTGATCCGAAAGCGGTTCTTTTCGATCATCTTTTTTACCATCCTCGGCATAACCTTGCTCTGCATGGGGGTGTTGGGAATCACGCTCATTAGCAATCGCGACCTGCCGCTGTCCTCGCAGGTGACGGAGCGGCTTTCAACGCTCGAAAAAGCCCGCCTGGTTGAGGCGATCCAGCTCCGGCAAACCCTTGGCAACCTTGTCTGGCCAGGCTGGGATGACCTGGATATTCCCTTCATAGTCTTCAACGAAGAATACGCCTTCCTGGTTGGCTTCCCAGATAGGACGGTGCCACCAGATGGCTGGATGAAGATGCCCCAGCAACGAAAACTTGGGGGACCTTGGGAAACCGTCCGAGGCGATTATTTCCAGGGGGGATATTATTACCGCCAGCGCCTGCTCGATCCAGCAATCACGCCTGAGAATTTTACCGTCCGGGTGGGTAACGTTTGGGCAGCCACCATGGAAACCAAAGAATATATGGAAGTGAATTTTTATCGCGGGTATCACCAGGAGCTGCCGCCAGTCCTGCGCTCGATCTTTCCGTACCGTCAATTCTGGGGACTGCTGATGGGCGAGACGGACACCTACCTGGGTGGGCTTGAACATGAAGCCTTCCATGCCTTCCAGGGGAGCCTTGCTCCGGAGCGCCTGGAGCAAGCGGAGAATGCTAACCGCAGCGAAAACAACTACCCCTGGGAAGACAAAGCCTTTGGCGAGGCCTGGGAGCAGGAGGTCTGACCTGCTGGTAGGGGCAGTGCGCGGTCGAAACAGACGCTGAAGCTGCCGATCTGGCGCGCCAGTTCCTGGCCGCCCGGGATGAGCGCCGCAGCGCTTCAAGCTTAAGCACGAACCTGATCGATTACGAACGCCAGCGGGAGTGGCTGGAAGGGCTGGCGAAGTACGCCGAGTTGGAACTGACCCGGCTGGCAGGTGAAACCACAGGCTACACTCCCGTTGCCGGACTGGCAGGCGACCCGGATTTCAAAGAATACGCCGGTCGGGCGCGTTCTGGTCGCAGCAGGTAGCCGAAGCAAAACTCTCTGCAGCCAGGCAGGGCGAGACACGCTTTTATTACTGCGGCTTTGCTCAGGCAGCCCTGCTGGACCGCCTGTTGCCGGGCTGGAAGGCGCAGGCTTTCGAACCGGGGGTGATGCTGGAAGACCTGCTGCGTATAGCCGTCTTAGAGCCGGCTGATTAGGTCAGCTTCGCCAGGATCGTCTTGGCCCAGGCGCTTGCCCGTTCGATCTCGCCATCTTTCAACGGACCTTCGGAATCCAGGACGTCGAAGCCTTCCCCGGGGACGATCACCTGGCCGCCCTTGGCTTTGAGCTGTTCCGTTAAAGGTCCGGCAGCGTACCCGAAAATCTTCATGAAGAAGTAACCGACCTTATTATCCATGTCTTCGAGGGCGATGCGGGTATCGAAAGCTGCCACCTTGATGTTTTTGAGCTGCGTTGCAGGCATTTCTTTCAAGTAGGCCTTAAAGGCGTCCGAAGCCCGAAAGCCGCGAGTGGGTGTGCCGGCGATCAGGACTTCCACCCCAGATAAGGTATCAGGTTTCAACTCGCTGATGCGCACCACTTGCACGTCCAGGCTGGCTGCCAGGGTGCTGCCAACCGCCTGGGCGATTTTTTCGGTGTTGCCGAAGTATGAATCATAAAGAATGAGGCATTTCATTTTTTTTATACCTAATGATGAGATTTTAAAGACCTGCTAATTCTAACCGCAGATTGCGCTCGATTAACGCAGATTTTCTTGGAATTATCTGCGCGACTTGCGTTCTGTGCAAGCAATCGGGGGAATCTGCGGTTGCCCTAGGTTTCAAATACTCATCCCTCAGCGCCTGCACCTGGAACTGGATCTCACGACCGTCCTCGTAATGCCCATAAAAGCTCCACACCGGTTGGACGTACAGTGGGCCGCCGGCTGGATCGTAGGGACCGAAGCGCATATCGTTGGCGCGGTAAGCCAGCTCCACCCGCTCAATCTTCAGCCTACCGCCTTGGGGTGCAGCCTGTTCGTTAACCCAGATGTCATCGCTCGTAATTTCATATCCTTCCAGGGTCATCCCATCCTCCGCCATGGCTGCAGAGCGCTCCTCGACCAGCGGGTAGCCGGCGTAGGTTTTATTCGGGAGGCGCACGCCCTCCAGGAGGGCGCGGCTACCCGGAGGGCTGCCACCTTCACCGGTGTCAGGGCTGCTGGGATAGCCCACGAACTCATCCGGGTCGAATTCGATGCTGCCAGCCAGGATAAACTGGCTGCCGTCATCTGCCGAAAATAATATGATGTCCTTGCCATCCAGGTTTACAACCTCCCAGGTGCCGATCCAGGCTTCGATCTGCATTCCTGGATAGACTGGCTCGTAACGCTCAACGTCTACCACAAGCTGGCCGGTTGGGAGCTGGCTCGTTACTGTGCCCCAGATGCGTACCGGCAGGGTGTTGTAGGCTTCGATCCCAGATATTCCGTCTCCTTCCAAGCGCAGCTCCCATATGCCTGGTATCTGGTTTTCGTCGTTAAGGTACACGGAAGTGATTGTCTCCTGCTTGCCGCCGGGGTAGCTGTTTTTCTGCAAATTTAACGTCCCGGTGATGGCTTCGATGAGCGTGCCGGGTTCGATGACCGGGAATTCTGCCTCCAAAGAGGTGTTGTCCATCCCGCCGTCGCCCGACAGGGTGAGACGGGCAAAGGACGACCCTCCTCCGCCCCCGCCGCTGCCGTGGTTCGTAAACTCGCCGGTCTCCACGTATGACCAGTCAAAAGTCGGCTCAGGCTGCTCCAGGCGGACGCCGCGAGTGCGCAGTCTCAAACCATCTACCAGCTCGTCCGGAAGCTCGGGAAGCAATAAACGCCCGTTTTCGGTCGCCAGGTAGGCCTTGCTATCCTGGCGCTCCAGGCTGCCCTCCAGGCTTTCGTCCGGGAAGGGGGAGACCTGCCAGCCGGAGACTTCGAAAGTGAATTCATCGACCAGCTTTCCCCAGGCCTGGAAGAAGGTGCCCGGCCGGTTAGCCTCAACCATGCCTTGAGTGTTACCTTGCAGCGTGTAGTCTCCCAGGGCCAGGCGTTGGGCATCAGTGGGTGAAATCGGGATGTAAACGGTCAGGTAGTTGAAAAGTGTGATGGCTTCTCCCTGCGGGTAGCTCCGGCTCCACCACTTGATATCGGGCGCCTCGACCGGTGTCATATCAATATACTCGACGCCCCAGGTCGGTTCACCAGATACCAACCTTTCCCAAGCTTCCTGTGCGCTTCGGATCGGGAATTCACCAGCCGGTTGGGTAATAACGCGTTCGTAGCCAAGCCCGATCACCTCACCCTGGGCGTCCATCGTGACTGTGATGGTGGGCGCTTGTAGGGCATAAATCCACAGCGGCGCATCGCCAATCGTCGGCTGGAACCTGACCTGGTCGGGATAAGCTTCAGGAACCTCCACCCGGTACGTCTCCGGAAGAAGGCCGGCAGCGGTCAGGTAAGCCTCGGCTTTGGAAATTTTCTCTTCGAGGGTCAGGGACGAGACTTCCGGCCCATGCGTGGCGTCGGTATTTTTAAAATAATTAAACCGGTAAGGTGAATTGACTAGGATGATCGTGTTTTTACCATCACTGACATTGTAAACGGTTTGTTGGGGACTATCCGACGGCGTCTGGTAAACGGTGCCGTCCACCCCCAGGCGCTGCGCCATCGCTCTGGCGTTTTCGGGGGTCAGTGATTCATCGTCGAGTTGCTCGTAGACGCCTGCCTGGGCAGGACCTTCGGGCAAGTTGGCCTGCAGCTCGATCTCCACCCCGGGGAGCAACGAGATATGGTATGGGATTGAAGCCGGGGTGCTGATTTCCGGTTCAGGAGTGGATTCCGTTGTGGGCTCAGGCGGAGCGGCTTCGGTAGGCGGGGCGGTCTCCGTCGGCGTCGCCTCTACGGGTGGTTGGGCTGCAGGTGTATTGGGCAGCAGGTTCTGGATCGACCAGATCAATCCTGCCAGCAGCAGGATAGCCGCCCCGGCGTACAATGCAAACCGCAGGAAGGGCTGGAACTGCCAGCGACCCCGGCGACCGGCGCGCTCCACCCGGGCTCGGGCGATCTGCTGGACAGCCTTGCCCAGCTCCTCTTTAAATGCCGGGTTGGCAGGCTGGTTATTCAGGGTCTCTTGCAGTCGCCCTGCCAGTTCGTCTTCAAGGCTGCTCTGGTCAGGAAGTGGGCTGGCGCCTCCACGCAGGTGGGCGTAGAAGTTCTCAGCCTGTTGGGTTTCGTCGGTTTTTTTCATGCAAATGTCTCCTGCGAGCTGGCAAAGAGCTCGCGGAGATCGTGGATGCCGCGCCAGAGCAGCATTTTTACAGCTTTTGGACTTTTGCCCATCACCAGCCCGGCTTCCTCCGCCGAAAGCTGGCTAAAAAGACACAGCAGGATGGCCTCGCGCCGGTCGGGATTGATGATTTCGAGAGCGGCGGTCACCTGAGAGATCTCCAGGCGTTGGCCTGCCAGGATTTCGGGCAGGGGCGCCGTATCCGCCAGGGCCAAGGCTGCATCCAGCTCGACCTCGCGCTTGCGGGAGCGAAAGTACATGGCGGCCTGGCGGCGGGCGATTCCGAAGAGCCAGGCGCCGAAACTGCCTGTGCCGCGGAAGTGCTCCAGGTTTTCCAGGGCGGCCACGAAGGTGAGGGTGGTCAGGTCCTGGGCTTCGGCGGCGCTACCGCTGCGCGCCAGGTGGTAGCGGTGGACACGTTCAAAATGGCTCTCGTAGAGCGCAGCAAACGCCTGCGGGTCACTCATCGCTCGTTGAACGAGCGCCGCCTGCTGTGCCAGCGCTTCGGCATCAAGGGTTGGGATGGAGGGGTTTTGCATTGTCAGGGTTGCCATGTCGCTCCTGCATTTGAGGTGGTCTTGCTCTTATATGTTGCAGGAGAGGCTTGAATTGTAACAAATCAGGGAGTTGTGATATGATCTCTTTAGGAAATCGATCATAAGAACTACCCGCATCTCTAATCAGGTGTTTAAAGCAAGAAGTATATGGAGGAAACCATGGATAACCCTAAAATCCTTCACCAATATGCTTTTTTCGCAACATTATCCCCAACACAGTTAAAATTGATCGCGAAAATTGCTCGGGAAATCTCGTACGATATTGGTACGATGATTTTCAAAGAAGGCGATAATGCAGATGGCCTTTATATCCTGGTGAGTGGCAGCATTGATTTGTTCTTCACGGTTGATGTGGATTCGCGGTCCGAGGATCGCAAGGAATTACACTTTGGAATCATTAATCCAGGTGAATTGTTCGGAATCTCAGCCCTGGTTGAGCCATTCACCCTCACCTCTTCGGCACGCGTAACGAAACCGAGCATGGTCATCAGGATTGATGGGATAAGTTTACAAAACCTGTGCATGAAGGATGACAAACTGGCATACGCGCTTATCCAGCAAGTAGCTCGAACCTCCATGGAGCGCCTGAGTGCTGCTCGCTTGCAGTTAGCCACTGCATTGTCAACCGTGTGAGGTGGATTTGGACAAGATGGAGAGATAAAAAATGATTTCCCCAGAAACCTTACGACATTATCCGCTCTTTCACTCGCTCAATGACTCGCAACTGAGGGCAATTGCCATGATCGCTGAGGAAGAAATTGTGGAGGCGGGAACCACGCTCTTTCAAGAAGGCAAGCGGGCAGAATTCCTGTACATCCTGAAGGATGGGTGCATCGATTTATACTACATGGTGGGAGACAAAGGGAGTTCGAATGACCAGAAAAGCTTCCTGGTCGGTGAAATTAATCCTGGCGAGATGTTCAGCATTTCCGCGTTGATTGAACCGCACATCCTTTCCTCAACAGCAAGTGCTACCAGGCGTAGCGTAGTCATAAAGATTGAGGCTGAGAGCTTGCGCGCTCTGTTTGCTAAGGATAAAAAACTGGCTTATTTACTTACCTATCAGGCGGCCAAAGCCTCCATCGAGCGCCTGCATAGTACACATATTCAACTCGCGGCAGCCTGGGCTTGATAATTCCCCTTGGCTCGCTCAAGGTATAATCGGGTAATGATACCCGAATTATTTAATTTAAAGAATATGCGACACTTCCGGACCATTTTCACGGCTATGCTACTCATCCGCTGGTCTGCTTGTCGGCTGCACCAGCTTCCAGGCAGTGCCCACCCCGGTTCCCGTCACGATACGCTTCGCCTACCTCGGTCAGGAAGACGATTACGCAGCCCTGGCAGAGGAATTTCAAGCCCAATATCCGCACATCACTCTCGAGCTGGTGCCGTTACTCAACGAGAACGACGGATTCCGGCGCCTGGGCGAAACCCTCCAAAGCGCCGACCTGGTGCGCCTGAACTCCCAGATGTTCGGCGACGTGGCTGAAAATGCCGTGTCCCTGGACCCTTTCATGGAGGCCGACCTGGAGTTTTCGCGCGCCGATTTCTTCCCTGGCTCGATGGATGCGCTGCGCCTCCAGGGAGAGCAGCTCGGGATCCCGGCAGGCCTGGACCCGATGGTGATGTTTTATGAGTTCGATGCGCTTCACGATCGCCAAGCTGCCTGAACCTTCGCCGGATTACGACCTGGACGAGTTCCTGGCATTTGCCTCGGCGATTAACGATCAACAGGCCAGCCGGGATTTCGGGTCTTTATGCCATCGGCTACTGCACGACGCCTCGAGCCTATGACCCGATCATCTTCACTTACTTGTTTGGCGGCGGATTGTTCGACCAGCTCCCCAATCCGACAACCCCGGAACTCAACCAGCCAGCCAACGTGCAGGCGGTGGAATGGTACGCATCCCTGTTCGACACCTACCAGGTCGCTCCCCAGGAAATTGCTGGCGAGTACCAGGTTTACGGGATGGTCAACAGCACGAGCTGCGGGTTCTGGATGAGCTGGATGGACATGTTCGGCTTTGCCCGCCGCCTGGTGACCGAGCCGCGCGTCCTGCCCCTGCCTCGGGTGCAGGCGCCTTTCAGCGTGGCTGCCCTCGACGGCTATTTCATCACAAAAGCCTCGCAGCACCCCCAGGAAACCTGGCAGTGGCTGAGCTTTATCGCCCAGCGCCAGGAAGCCTCGATGGGTCAGCTCCCGGCTTTGACCAGCCAGCTGGCGGCGCCTGATACCCTGGAGCGGCTTGGAGAGGGTGCGGCAGCGGTGGCTGGCACGCTCTCAGACGACACAATTTTCTTTGGGATAGATTTCCTGGGTCAGGGGGCAGCCGGTGAGGTCTACAACCTTTTCACAGAGGCAGTGGTCCGGGTGGTGGAAGGCGAAACCGATGCCCAGACTGCCCTCGACGAAGCCCAGGAGCAGGCGCTGCAGCTCTTCTCAAATAAATAAGATAATTAATATCATATAGGTGTATAATAAGCCTAATTAGGTTTCTTTTTTGCCTCCAAGCCTTATTAGGAAGGTGCTATCGTGTCCGAATACATTAATACCCTGATTATCGGAGCCGGGCAGGCAGGTCTGTCGCTTAGTTATTACCTGACACAGCAACGCAGGCCGCACGTGATCCTGGAGGATTCATCCCAGGTGGCGCATGCCTGGCGTGACCAGCGTTGGGAACTCTTTTACATTAGTCACACCAAATTGGCAGATCCGTTTGCCGGGCAACGAATACATGGGTGACGATCCAGATGGATTTCTGCCTCGAGATGAGATCGTGGCATACCTGGAAAGGTACGCAGCCAGTTTCCAGGCTCCGGTGCGTTTACGGATTCGAGCCTTGTCGGTGGAAGCCAACGGGGATCATTACCATGTAGAAACCAGCACGGGTGCGATCAATGCTAAAAACGTGGTGATCGCCAGCGGACTGTTCCAGAAACCGAAGATCCTTCCTTTCAGCGAAGATTTACCGGCAGGAATTTTACAGCTTCATTCGGGTGAATACCGTAATCCTTCTGTATTACCAGACGGTGCGGTCCTCGTTATCGGGTCTGCACAATCTGGCTGCCAGATTGCAGAAGAACTTTACCAGAATGGTCGTAAAGTCTATTTATGTGTTGGGAGTAGTTCTGGACGGGTGCCTCGCCGGTATCGCGGTCAAGATGTAACCCGGTGGTTATTGCGAATGGGTTTTTTCGACCGCACATCGGATATGCTACCTTCACCCAAAGCAAGATTTGGCGGGAACCCTCAGGTTTCTGGCAAGGCAGGTGGGCATACACTCAACCTCCACCAATTTGCGCGTGACGGTGTCACGTTGTTGGGGCGGATTTTAAGTGCGAGAGAGAGGAAAATCTACCTGGCGCCAGATATTAAAGAGAATTTAAAGAAAATCGATCAATTCGAGGCCAAATTGCTCCAAGACATTGACGAGTATATTGCCCGAAATGGTCTGGAGGCGCCTGAAGAAACACTGCCACATTTAACGGACGGTTACGAAGCCGAAGTTATTAATGAGTTGGACTTGATAGAAAATAAGGTGACCAGTATCATCTGGTCGATTGGTTATTCATTCGACTTTAGTTGGGTGCGTTTGCCCGTATTTGATACAGATGGGTTCCCGAAAACGCAGCGAGGTGTCAGCGCTTGTCCTGGTCTTTATTTCCTAGGGATGCCGTGGTTACACTCAATGAAGTCCGGTTTGCTTTTTGGTGTAGGCGAAGACGCCGCCGTGATCGCTGCACACATAGACTCAAATGATCCTGATTTTAACCTTTAGCGTCCCCGGCACTGGCTCTTCGGATAGCACGAACAGGTAGCCGCCACCGCAGCCGGAGTACATAGCGCCGGGGTAGTGCGCCTGGTAATATGCCAGGATGCCTTTCAGGTCGACCGTGATGGTCGGATGGCTGACGGTGTGCGGCAGCAGCGCCTCCCAGCAGCGCATGCACTCGTTGAAAGAGGCTCCCAGCCGTCGAAGGTCCCGTGCCAGGATTGCCTGGTAGCAGTCTTTACCGCTCTGCGCCAGGCGCTCGATCCAGTCCGGGTCCAGGTTTTTTATATCGATCGGCTGGTAGCCGGGCGGGCGCGGGGCCACCGGCAGCAGGTGGATGACCCTTTCCAGCCAGGCAGCTACGGCGGGGTCGCAGCAGGATTCGACGTGGCAGGGGAAATAGCCGCCTTCGTGGGCGTAGTCATAGTCCAGGCGGTTGACGCCGGGGTAGACCAGGCCGGCCATGTCCTGCGAACCGGAGGGTTCGGCTTTGCCTTCGTTTTCGGCCTGGTAGAGCTGGCGCACCAGCTCCATGGGCTCCCCCTGCGGTAGACGCCCGTTCCAGAGCTGCATAGCCACCCTGCGGGTGCTCGTGCCCATCCCGCAGCGGTCCATGAAGCGGTACGTGGGCTCGAGCCCGACCACGACCATCGAGCCGGGTGGCTTTTGGTGCAGGCGCGAGACGAAGGGCTGGTCGATCCAGCCACCCGCTAACGCCATACGGTAGGGGATGCTGCCGATCAGGTCAGCGATGTTGGTTTTTGACATCTTATTGATGATGTCGCTCTTTGACATCATAAACCTTAGCTGTAATCGCTGCCGAAGTGCTCGCGCACCACCTGGCGGCCGGCTTTACGATCGTTGTACTGCTGCTCGATCCAGGCGTAGGTGTGGCGCAGGCCGTCGCGCAGGCTGGTCGAAGGCTCCCAGCCCAGGACGCTCTGGATGAAGGTGTTGTCGCTGTTGCGCCCGACCACGCCGCGCGGGGCGGACAGGTCGTACGATCGCTCGAGCTTTACCCCACCGATCTCCTCGATGATGCTGACCAGCTCGTTGATCGAGACCATCTCGCTCGAACCCAGGTTGATGGGGGTGGCGGTCAGGCGCTCGCAGTGGGTGATCAGGTCGATGCCGTAGGTGCAGTCGTCGATGTAGGTGAAGGAGCGCGTCTGCGTGCCGTCGCCCCAGATGTCGATGGCGAGGTTGCCGCTGTCCTTGGCCAGAAAGCTGCGGTCTTTGGCTTCGATCACCTTGCGGCAGATGGCGGCGGGGGCTTTCTCGCGGCCGCCGAACCACGTGCCGTGGGCGCCGTAGATGTTGTGGAAGCGGGCAATGGACGTTTTCAGGCCGCGCTCGGCGAAGTACTCCTGGCAGAACATCTCGCTGAGCAGCTTTTCCCAGCCGTAGCCGCGCTCAGCCATCGCCGGGTAAGCGTCCTCCTCGCGCAGTGGGCGCAGGTCGGCAACCTGCTGCAGGTTGGTGTTGTAGACACATGCAGATGAAGAGAAGAAATAGCGCTGGACGCCGGCGCGGAAGGCGGCTTCGACAAGATGGGTGTTGATCAGTACGCTGCGCAGGCACTCGATTCGGTAGCGCTCGATAAAACCCATCCCGCCCATGTCCGCCGCCAGGTTGTAGACCTCGGCGGCGCCTTCGACGGCGCGCACGGCGTTCTCCTTTTCAGAGAGGTCCAGGCACAGGCTTTCGACCCCGGGCAGGCGCTGGTACCACAGCGGCAGGGGTTTTTTATCGATGGCGCGGATGTGGGTGAAGCCCTGTTCGGTGAAATAACGCACCAGCGAACCGCCGATGAAACCGCCCGCCCCGGCGATCACCAGCAGGTCGTCCTTGCGCAGGCCGGGGGTGGTGGCCGCGGTGAGGTTGGTTGTTGTAGAGTGGTTACGGTCAAGGGAGTCTCCGAAATTTTTGATGTCCTGGTAAAGATGGCTCAACCGCAGATTGCCTGCCAAAACTGCAGGTGCGCCGATTATCGCAGATTTAGTGAGAAAAAATCGGCGTCAATCTGTGAAATCTGCGTTAAGGAATTTTTTCAACGAGCAACCAGGATTACTCCTGATTATAACGTGATCCCAGTGATGTAAAATAGGTTCATAGGATTAGGGAAAGCAACTTGTCTTACCAGCCCACCGGGTGGCAATCAACCTGAAGGAGACAAATGCCAATAGATTACACCGAACAAGACATTTACATCAAAGGCGATAAATTTCACTACCTTCGTACCGGCAGCGGCAAGACACCGCTGGTGCTGCTGCACGGCTTTTCAGATAACGGGCGCTGCTGGCTGCCGGAAGCCGCAGAGCTCCAGGAGTACGACGTCATCCTGCCCGATGCTCGCGGCCACGGCCTTTCGGCGCGCGTGCAGCCAGAGCAGGAATTCGATGCGGTCGATGACGCCGCCAACCTGATCCGGGCGCTGGGCTTGCAGCGCCCCATCGTCGGTGGGCACTCAATGGGCGCTTCGACCGCCAGTCGATTAGGCGCCACGCACCCGGACCTGGTGCGCGCCCTCGTCCTGGAAGACCCGCCCTGGTTCATGCCGCGGCCAGGCAGCCAGGGGCATGTCTCCTTCAAAGACAGCCCGCTGAGCGCCTGGATACGCGAGATACAGAAGCTCAGCCTCGAAGGGGTCATCGCCCAGAACCGGCCGCTGCATCCAGCGTGGTCGGAGGCGACGCTGCACTACTGGTGCGAGGGCAAGCTGCAGCTCGACCCGAACTTCATGGCTGCCCGCGGCGTATTCAGGGGGAGCTGGCAGGACGAGGTGCGCGCTTTTACCTGCCCGGTGCTGCTGGTGCGCGCCAGCTCCAGGAAGGGCGGGATCATCACTCCACAGACAGCCCGGCTTGCCGTCGAGCTCAACCCGCGCATCCGGATGGTGCAAATCCGCGGGGCCTCGCACCACGCCCGCTTCGACCGCCATGCAGACTACATGAAGAAGGTGAAATCCTTCCTGGCAAGCCTGGAAGCCTAGCCCATGAAGCGTTACGAGCTGCTCCCCAAAATCACCCTGGCGCTGCTGCTGCTGGTGACGCTGCTGGTGGTGTACACCAACCTGGCGGCGCTGGCGGGCATCCCTTACGTCCCATTCATGACTCCCCTGGTCAGCCTGCTAGCGTTTGCCTTTGCCGTGCTGCACGCCGGGCAGAGCCTGGGCTGGCCAAAGGGGCTGCTCCTGCTGGCAATCACCTTCAGCATCAGCCTGTTGTTTGAAAGCGTTGGCGTCGCCACCGGATGGGTGTACGGCGGCTATCACTACACCGAGAAGCTGGGCTGGAAAGTCCTTGGGCTGGTGCCGCTGTTGATCCCGATCGCCTGGTTCATGATGAGCTACCCCTCGCTGGTGATTGCCCTGCGCATTTTTCCCACGGGCGCATCGACCTGGAGCTGGCGCCTGAGCGTGGCTGCCGTGGGCGCCCTGGCAATGACGGCCTGGGACGTAGCCATGGACCCGGTCATGGTCGCCGGCGGTCACTGGGTCTGGGACCAGCCAGGCGCTTTTTTTGGCATCCCCCTGCAGAACTACTGGGGCTGGTGGCTGACGATGTTCGTGGCCTTCCTGCTTTTCCTGTGGATCGGGCGGGTCAAGCCCGGCGAGCTGGCTTTTTCCGGCGCGGGTTTTCCGCGGCTGGCGGTGTACAGCTATGCCGTGATCGGTTTGAGCAGCGTCATCGTTGCTTTTCAGAACGGCATGGACGGGCAGGCGCTGGCTGGATTTTTCGCCCTCATCCCCTGGGTCATTGTAGGGCTAAAGCCGTGAGCGCCGGGCAAGCGAGTGCACCCATCCTGGAGTTTGATCCCTCGCCCGAGGCGATGATCGAGCCCTCGAAGGTCATCCACCGGCGTGACGTGCCCGAGCACTGCGTGATCTGCTGGTTCCGGGAGGTCCTGGATAAAGTCATCGTCGAGAAGAAGGCGCGGGTGCTGGTGGAAAACGGCTGGGAAGACGGCCCGCACCCGCTGTACGAGATCGAGTTGAGCGGAAGGCGTGTGGCTTTTTACCACGCGGGGATTGGCTCGATGGCGGCCAGCTTGCTTGAAGAGGTCATCGGCTTCGGCTGCCGCAAGTTCATCGCCTGCGGCGGCTGCGGGGTACTGCAGAAGGACATGGATGTCGGTCACCTGGTGGTCGTGAACACGGCTGTGCGGGATGAAGGCGCTTCGTACCACTACCTGCCGCCGGGGTGCGAGGTCGCCGCCAACCCGCTGGGGCTGCAGGCGCTGGAGGCGACGCTGAAGGAGCGAGGACTGCCGTACCGCCTGGGCAAGACCTGGACGACCGACGCCCCGTACCGGGAGACCGCGGTAAAGGTGGCCGCCCGCAGGGCCGAGGGTTGCCTGACGGTGGAAATGGAAGCCGCCGGGCTGATGGCGGTGGCGCAGTTCCGGGATGTCGTTTATGGGCAGGTGCTCTACGGCGGTGACGACCTGAGCGGGTCAGAGTGGTCGCACCGCGGCTGGCAGTCGCGCCAGGAAATCCGCGAGAACCTGTTCTGGCTGGCCGCGGAGGCAGTTTTAAGGTTGTAGGGTCGAGACCTCCAGGCGCAGCTACGGGTTATCGGCAATTTATCGGCAATACATCGGTAATTAATCGGCAATTGTTCCGGAAAGAGGAAACCATGGATGCTCCAAAAATCGACCTGCACCGCCACCTGGACGGCAGCCTGCGGTTGGAGACGATCCTGGACCTGGGGCGCCAGCACAACCTGCCGCTGCCCGCCTGGGATGCTGAGGGCCTGCGCCCGTACGTCCAGGTGACCGAGCCGCAGCCGGGCATCCTGTCCTTTTTTCAGAAGTTTGAGTGGATGCGGCGGGTGCTGGTGGATACCGAGGCCTGCCGGCGGGTTGCCTACGAAAACGTTGAGGACGCCAAAAACGAAGGCCTGGACTATATCGAGCTGCGTTTCAGCCCCTGGTTCATGGCGGAAACGCACCATCTCGACCCAGTTGGCGTGGTGGAGGCGGTCTGCGCGGGGGTTGCCGAAGGGATGGGCGACTTCGACCTGCCCGTGGGATTGATCGGCATCCTGAGCCGCACCTACGGGCCCGAGATCGCCTGGAAGGAGCTTGGGGCGCTGCTGAGCCAGAAAGACAGGCTGCGCGCCCTGGACCTGGCCGGCGACGAGATTCACTTCCCGGGGGAGCTTTTCGTGGAGCATTTCCGGGTGGCGCGGGAGGCCGGCTGGCAGGTCACCGCCCACGCCGGGGAGGCGGACGGGCCGCGCAGCATGTGGCAGGCGATCCGTGAGCTGGGAGCGCGGCGTATCGGTCACGGCATCCGGGCGGTGGAAGACCCGGCGCTGATGGATACCCTGGCCAGCGAGCGCATCGGCATCGAGACGAACCTGACCAGCAACTTGCAGACCAGCAGCGTGCCCGACTACGCCAGCCACCCGCTGAAGCGCTTTCTGGAGCACGGCATCCTCACCAACCTGAACACGGACGACCCGGGGATCAGCCATATCACCCTGGAGTATGAATATAAAGTGGCTGCTCCGGCAGCGGGCCTGACGCCGGAAATGATCCGCCAGGCGCAGTGGAATGCGCTGGAGATGGCGTTTTTGTCGGATGACGAAAAGCGTAGGTTGGGTTGAGGATCGACCAAAGAGCAGGTCGAGTTTCAACCCAACCTACGATCTTATGATTGAAGGAGATTCAGTTTATGACCCCAACACCACCGGTTGTAAAGAAAGTTCCCTACACCTACCAGCAGCACGCGCACACGCTGTCGGACGAGTATGCCTGGCTGGAGAAGAAGGCAGACCCCGAGGTCATCGCCTACCTGGAAGCCGAGAACGCTTACGCAAAAGCCGTACTGGAGCCGACGGAGGCGCTGCAGGAGAGGCTGTACCAGGAGATGCGCGGGCGCATCCAGGAAGACGATTACAGCGTGCCCGCCCAATACGGGGAGTATTACTATTACTGGCGCATCCAGGCGGGGCAGCAGTACAAGGTCTACTGCCGCCGCAAGGGCTCGCCGGAGGGTCCCGAGGAAGTGCTGGTGGACGAGAACGCCCTGGCGGAGGGGCTGGCGTACTGCCGGGTGTTCATCCTGCTGCCCAGCCCCGACAACCGGCTGCTGGCGTACTCGGTGGACACCACCGGCTCGTGGGTTTTCGACCTGTACATCAAGGACCTGGAGACGGGCAGGCTGCTGGCCGGCCCGATCCCGCAGACGGCCTGGGGCGCGGGCTGGGCATCCGACAGCCGGACCCTGTTTTACGCCGTGTTCAACGCGGCGCACCGGCCGTATCAAATCTGGCGCTACCGGGTTGGCAGCGATGCCGGCCAGGGCACGCTCGTTTACCACGAGACCGACGATGCGTTCAACATCACCATCCAGCGCACGCGCAGCGGGGCGTACCTGCTGATGACCCTGGCGAGCGCGACGACCAGCGAGGTGCGCTACCTGGCGGCGGACCGGCCCGAGGCTGAATTCCAGATCATCCAGCCGCGCCAGCACTGGCTGGAGTATTACGCGGAACACCACGGGGAGCATTTCTGGATACGCACGAACGACCAGGCGGAGAATTTCAAGCTGGTGAAGGCGCCGGTGAGTGCCCCTTCAAAAGAAAATTGGCAGGAGGTGATCGCCCACCGGCCGGACGTGCTGCTGGAGGACTTCGAGCCGTTCCAGGAGCGGCTTGTTGTGTTCGAGCGCCAGGCGGGACTGAAGCAAATCCGGCTCATGGCTCCGGACGGGGTCAGCCAGGTGCGCACCGTGAGCTTCCCGGAGCCGGTGTACACCTTTTCGATTGGCGATAATTTTGAATTCGCGGCCACGGCAATAAGCATCAGCTACGCCTCGCTGGTGACGCCGGACTCGACCGTGGACGTTGGGCTGCTTGCGGAGAGCTGGCAGGTGCGGAAGCAGCGGCAGATCCCCAGCGGCTACGATGCCACGCTTTACGTGACCGAGAGGCTGCACGCCACGGCGGCGGATGGCGCGCAGGTCCCCATTTCGCTGGTGTACCGCAAGGGGCTGCTGGAGAAGGGAGCGGCGCCGCTGATGATGGAGGGCTACGGCTCGTACGGCTACAGCCGCGAGCCGGGGTTCGACCAGCGCCGGCTGTGCCTGATCGACCGGGGGTTCGTGTTCGCCCTGGCGCACGTGCGCGGCGGCAGCGAGCTGGGCAGGGCCTGGTACGAGCAGGGACGGCTGATGCACAAGATGAACACCTTCACGGATTTCATCGCCTGCGCCGAGGCGCTGGTCGCCAGGGGCTACACCACCCCGGAGAAGCTGGCGATCCAGGGCGGCAGCGCCGGCGGGCTGCTGGTGACGGCGGTGACGAACCTGCGCCCGGACCTGTTCAAGGCGGTGGTGGCGATGGTGCCGTTCACCAACGTGATCACGGCGATGCTCGACCCGGACCTGCCGCTGACGGTAGTCGAGTGGGAGCAGTGGGGCAACCCGGCGGACCCGGTCGCCTTCGACTACATGCTCTCGTATTCGCCTTACGAAAACATCCAGGCCAAAGATTACCCGAACCTGTACGTCAAGGCGGGATTGAACGACCTGCAGGTGCCGTACTGGGACCCGGCGAAGTACGTGGCGCGGCTGCGGGCGCAGAAGACGGACGCCAACCGCCTGCTGTTCGTGATCAACATGGGCGCCGGGCACGGAGGCTCGTCCGGGCGCTACGACCACCTGCGGGAGGACGCGCAGGTGTATGCGTTTGTGCTGGGCGCGCTGTCAGCGGATGGCTGATCAAAGATCGATCAGCTTAACAACGGATTGAACGTAGAGCTTTGTAAAAAGAACGGGCTCTTGTAACAACGGTTGGCAGCGAGAGCGTAGGAGTCAGCTCGTAGATTGGTAGGGGCGGGTCTGGTTGGCCAGGCAAGGAGGCGATGCCAGGAAAGCGCCTGACCAGCTTGCAGCCATGCCGGGAATGCAGACCCGCCCTTACGACGGGGTGATGGATGCAGACAGACCCGCCCTTGCCGGCTTTAAGAGGCCTGAGCCGGGTAACGGAGCAGGAGGCGGAGGATCCAGGCGATCCCGACGGCAACGCAGACCAGGACGAAGACGGTGGGCAGCATGAAGTAGCGGTTCCAGTTGATCGGCGTCAGCAGGACGGGGACGGAGGCGCTGATGGCGATGGCCAGGGTGACGGTGCTGGAGATGGAAGCCTGGGTGTGCGCTTCGGGCATGGAAGTGCCTTTCAACCAGCGCCAGGCGGCGGCAAGCAGGACGGCCGCGCCAACCAGGAAAAATGCCAGGTTGATGAAGCGCCCGGCGTAGAAACGCAGGGGGGTGCAGTCCTGGAGCACGCAGAAGGAGATCGCAGAGAGGCGCTGAGCGGGGGTGGTGATGGCGTCGTTGGGGTTTTCGGAGAGCTGGTGCTCCATTTCGACGAAGCGGTTATCGAGCATCTGGGTGGTGCGCAGGGCGACGTCAGAGTAGAGGAAGGGGTTGGGGCCGACGAACCCGGCAAAGGCCATGAGCGCCAGCAAACCGCCTGAGAGGAAGAGGAAGCGCAGGCGGTAAGCGCGGGTCAGGTTGCCGCGGCGGACCAGGGGCATGAGCAGGCAAAGCAGGCCGGCTCCGATGGCGATGGAGGCGCCGTTCATCTTGGAGGCACCGGCGATGCCGCAGAGCAAGCCCATCAGGCCAAACCAGAAGAGGGCGCGCAGGGCGTGCCGCTTGCGGTCCGCGGCGGGCTGCCAGGCTACATTTTCCCAGGCTGTGAGGGCGCGGTAGCCGGCGAACCAGGCAGCGAGGATGGCGGCGAGCAGGGGGGCTTCGCCCATGGCGCGTGGCAGGAGCTGGTTGAAATAGTACGAGCCGAGGAAGAGGCCAGCGACCAGGTAGCCAGCGAGCCTGCCGGAGACCTTCACGCTGAGATAAAAAAGGACCAGGACCGAGAGGGCGGCCAGGACGGCCATCGGCAGGCGCGACCACCAGAGCAGGCGCGGGGTGACGTTGGCGGCGGTCTCGCCGTTGATGCGGGTGTATTCCAGACCATCCACCCAGAGGTCCTGGAAATCGCTGGGGATGTAGCCGCCCAGGCGCCGCCCAAGCCCGGTCCAGTAGCGGGTGACGGGAGGCTGGGTGAGTGTCCAGTAGGTTTTCTTCCAGACGCGGGAGTTGAAGCGCCCGTTGAAGAATTCCTCGAAGGCGTCGCTGGTGGCGATGCGGTTGGCTTCGTCGGGGTGGAAGAGGGCAGTCTGGATGTGGTAGAGGTAAAAGCCGAGTAGGGCGGTAAAGATGAGGAGGTACTCCCACCAGCGGATACGGCGGGAGAAGAGGAAATTGGAGAAGGATTTCATGGAAAAATTATACCCGGAACTGCGGCAGTTGAACCGGTAGGGGCGAAGCATCCGGAGGGGTAGATATTGAAGTAATGGGAAGATGTCTTCCGGATGCTTCGCCCCTACTAGCCTATTTGAGTAAGTTGGAATATGATTGGTCTATGAAGCCGAAACAGGGGCAGGCAGGATGAAGGAGGCCGAACTCGATGAGCACAGCGATTCAGACCACTCAATTGACCAAGAAATTTAAAAACCGGACGGCGGTGGATGGGCTTGACCTTTCAATCGAGCAGGGCGAGCTGTTTGCACTGCTGGGGTTGAACGGCGCCGGTAAGACCACGACCATCAAAATGCTGTGCTGCCTGACCCCACCTACGGGCGGTGATGCGCTCCTGTTGGGCGACAGCATCGTCGGGACATCCCGCGGCGGTGAAGCAGAAGATCAACCTTTCCCCGCAAGAAACCGCGGTGGCGCCTGCGTTATCGGTCCAGGAAAACCTGGAATTGATCGCCAGGATTTATGGCAGCGAGTCGAAAAGCGCCCGCGCAAAAGCGGTCGAAATTATGAGCTCCTTTGGGCTGTCCGAGCGGGCGAAAGAGAAGGCGAAGACCCTGTCCGGAGGCCTGCAGCGGCGCCTGAGCATCGCCATGGCGCTGATCTCAGACCCCGAGATCATTTTCCTGGACGAGCCGACCCTGGGATTGGACGTGGTCGCCCGGCGCGAATTGTGGAAGGTGATGCGTAACCTGAAGGGCAAGATCACGATGGTGCTGACGACGCATTACCTGGAAGAAGCCGAAGCCCTGTCGGACCGGATCGGCATCCTCCACAATGGCAGGCTGAAAGCGCTCGGCACTGCCGACCAGCTCAAACAGGAAACGGGGAAGGATAATTTCGAGGATGCGTTCCTGGCGCTGACCGAGGCGGAGGTGCGGCCATGAGAATGTCCGCTTTTGCCTCCCGCAACCGTAAAGAACTGTTGAGGGATCCCCTGAGCCTGGTGTTCTGTATCGGATTTCCCCTGTTTCTGCTGGTTTTGGTGGCTATCCTGAATAAAAGATTACCACCGGTAGAAAATTTTCAACTGGAAAATTTTGCGCCGGGAACCGCTGTCTTCAGTTTCTCCTTCCTGACGCTTTTTTCGGGGATGCTGATCGCCAAGGACCGCACCAGCTCGTTTTTGATCCGCCTGTTCGCGTCTCCGCTCACAGCCTCCGACTATATCTGGGGCTATTCACTGCCGCTTCTACCCATCGCCCTGGCGCAGAGCCTGGTATTCTTCGTCACCGCCTTCTTCTTCGGGCTTCCGGTCAGCGCCAATGTTTTGTTGACTTTGCTGGTGCTGCTCCCGGCTGCGGCGCTTTTCATCGGCCTGGGACTGCTTTTTGGCAGCCTCTTCACGGATAAACAGGTCGGCGGGATTTTTTCGATTTTTGTGTGGCTGGCAACGATGATGAGCGGCATGTGGCTGCCCCTGGAGATGGTGGGCGGTGCGTTTCAAGCGATTGCCTACCTGCTCCCCTTCGCGCATGCGGTCGATGCCGCCAAGGCGGCGCTGGTGGGGAATTATGGGGAGATATTGCCGCACCTGGCCTGGGTGACTGGGGTACGCGATCGTGGTGTTCGTGGCTGCGGTGTGGGTGTTCAGGAGGAAGATGAGGGGGTAGGGTGGATTATTAGGTAAAGTTATGCTAATGATGTGACCTCTAATATCCAGGAAGCGCCGGATGAGTGGCGAGCGTACCTGGTGAAACTGCGCGAGCTGTGCCTGGAGGTTTTGATTGGATATGAAGAAGTGATGGAATATGGGATGCCGGGTTATAAGAAAAACGGGATTAAAAAGGTGGGAAATGTTAGACCAGGGGTTGGACAGGCAGAGACCGATAAACTCACTGCTGAAATCACGTCAACACAAGTGGCGGGAGCAAGAAAAATTCACCAGATCTTCATAACATCTGCACACCTTCGCTAAATGACCCCGGTATGATCGGGGCATCTTATCCTGGAGGTGGTTATGGCAGCACAATCTTTTCCCGGCGAACGCGGGCGAGTGAAACCCCGGCTGAAAGGCTGGAAAGCATTTTTCACCCACCGGACGTTCCGGACGGGTGGTCCAGGCCGTCTTTGTGGTTTTCATCTTTTTTGTGATGATCCGGCACGCCGTGGTTGGGGAAGGCAGCGGGATCGTGACGCCTTCGGCCGAGGCGTACTGCCCCTTCGGCGGGCTGGAGTCGCTTTATAAGTACATCGTCACGGGCGGGGGCACGGTGCCGCACACGCACCTCTCGAACCTGGTGCTGCTGGTGGCGGTGCTGGTGACGGCATTCCTGGCGCGCTCGGGTTTCTGCGGCTGGATCTGCCCACTGGGATCGATCCAGGACTTCATCCACCGCTTCAGCGAATGGCTGGGGAAACGCATCCCGGCCTACCGCCGGTGGATGAAGAATCGTGAAGGCGCGCGGGGCACGCCTGGCCTTCCTGGACCGCTACCTGCGGCTGCTGAAGTACGGGGTGCTGGCGTGGGCGGTGATCGGGGCGGCGGTCTACGGGGTGATGGTCTTCCGGGATTACGATCCCTGGTCGGCGCTGATCAACATCCTGGAGTTCAGCTTCACGCCGGGATTGGTGGTGCTGGGGATCACGCTGGCGGCGTCGTTCTTCGTCGAGCGCCCGTGGTGCCGCTACGCCTGCCCCTTGGGAGCGGCCAGCGGGCTGGTCGGCAAGCTGAGCCCGGTGTATCTGAAGCGGGAGGCTTCCGCCTGCACGATCTGCAAGGTCTGCACGAATTCGTGCCCGATGGGATTGCCGGTGCACACGGCGACGACGATCCAAAGCGCCGACTGCATGGCCTGCCTGGAATGCGTGGGCGCCTGCCCGCGCGAAGGCGCCCTGGAAGTCAAGGTGGGTTTGCCGCTGGTCGGGAAATAGGAGATTGAGATGCGCATCAAACCAACTTACTTTAGGAATTTTTATCCTGGTCGTTTTCATGGGGACGGTGTATGCCTTCCGGGCGGCGGGCGTGTGGTCGGTATCCGGAAAGGTCGACAACCAGGGGCAGTCGATCCAGCCGCTGAGGGAAGATACGAGCTCGATCAAGGGCTGGATGACGCTGGAGCAGATCACGAGCGTTTACGGGGTAACGCTGGAGGAGATCGTGACCCGAGTTCAAGCTGCCCCTGGATACCGTGCCGTCGACTCCGGTCAAGGACCTGGAGAGCGAGACTTTCTCCGTGGAGGGATTGCGGGAATGGTTGGAGGGGGCGCAGGCGGCGCCTGATGTACAGGCGGCGCCTACAGAGCAGGCGGTTGAAAACCAGGCGGAAGGCCCGGCCAACACCGAGGAACACGAGCCGGGGGAGCGGACGGTGACCGGGCAGACGACCTTCCAGGACCTGCTGGATTGGGGGCTGACGGCGGAGGCGATCGGCCAGGTCATCGGCGCCCAAATGCCTGAACCGGCGACCCTGGTGAAGGATTTCGTGACGCAGGGCGGCGGGTCGTTCGGGCCGGTGAAAAACGCGCTGCAGGACGCAGTTGACCAAATTCGATAAACATTCACCAAATCATCTGGAAATTTTCACAAGATCTTCACATCTTGCTGGTAAGATGATTGTGTAAGTGAATGAGATTGCTTCGGCGCTGGAAGATCACCAGCGACTCGCAATGACTAAAAAAAGGAGATGGTAACAATGAAGAAAATTTTGATCGCAGTTGTAGTGGTAGCAATGGCAACATTCGTGCTGGTGGCAGCGGGTGTGGCGTATGCCCAGTCGTCTGACCCCACCGATGAGAACGAGTACGGCTTTGGGATGATGGGCGGCGGCGGCAGGATGGGTCGCGGTCACATGTTCAACCAGGGAGCGGCGGAAGACGGCTTGCTGCACGAAGCGGCCCACGACGAGATGATGGCAGCCTTTGCCGCCAAGTTAAACATCCCGGTGGCGGACCTGGAAGCCCGGATTGCCAATGGCGAGACCATGGCAGAAATCGCCGTGGCCGAGGGCTACAGCCTGGATGAATTTCGCACCCTGATGCTCGATGTCCGCAGCCAGGCGATCGACCAGGCGCTGGCGGCCGGCAAGCTGACCGCGGAACAGGCGGAGTGGATGAAAGAGCGCGGCTCCGGGATGATGGGCGGTCGTGGTGGTCGCTGGGGCTCCAGCCAGGAAGGGTTTGGCCGAGAAGGCTGCCCGATGTTCGATGGTGATGACCTGTAGAATTCAATAAACAAAAAAGGCGCCTAAACCAGGCGCCTTTTTTGTTTTAAAACGATCAATTGCGCAATGACTGGGCGACACGCTCGAGGCGGGCACGAGCTTCGACGGCGACCTGTTTGACGCCGGGATGGTCGACCACGGACATCATCATCAGGGGATCGATGATGCCGACTTCGATGGAGCCATCCTCGAGCTGGCGCACGGTGACGTTGCAGGGCAGGAGCAAACCGACCTCCGGGGCAGCGGTCAGTGCCCGGTGGGCGAGCGGCGGGTTGCAGGCGCCGAGGATCTTGTGCGGGAGGAGGTCGACGTCGAGCTTCTTTTTCATGGTTTCTTTGACGTCGATTTCGGTGAGGACGCCAAAGCCTTCGACTTTGAGAGCGTCGATGGTCTTCTGCAAGGCGGCGCTGAAGTCGAGGTTGAGGTGGATGAAGAATCCGAGGGGGTTGTTGTCTGCCATTCGTGGTTTCCTTTCGGGCGAATTTTATCATTATTGGCGATATTCACAAGAAATTCACAGGGTTCGGTTAAAATTGAAATATGACAGAGACTGCAAAAAAGATTTTGATCGTGGACGATGAAGAGAAAATCGCCCGGGTGCTGAAGGCTTACCTGGAGCAGGCGGGGTTCCAGGTACTGGCGGTTTACGATGGGAAGTCTGCCCTGGAGCGCTTCCAGCGGGACAGGCCGGATTTCCTGATCCTGGACCTGAACCTGCCGGGGATGGACGGGCTGGACGTCTGCCGGGCGGTGCGCCGGCAGTCGAACGTGCCGATCCTGATGCTGACGGCGCGCGTGGATGAGATGGACAAGCTGATCGGGCTGGAGCTGGGCGCGGACGATTACGTGGTCAAGCCATTCAGCCCGCGCGAGGTGGTGGCGCGGGTGCGGACGATCCTGCGGCGCACGGGCGGGGAAGAAGCCAGCCCCGGCGAGAGCTTCCAGGTGGGGGACCTGAGCATCCAGCTCGACGAGCACCGGGTGACGGTGGCGGAAAAGGTCGTGGAGCTGACGCCGACGGAATTCGACATCCTGGTGGTGCTGGCGCGGCAGCCGAAGCGGGTGTTCACGCGCCTGCAGATCATGGAACAGGCGCAGGGGAACGCTTTCGAAGGCTACGAACGGACGATCGACGCCCACGTCAAGAACATCCGCCTGAAGCTGGAGCCCAACCCGAAAAAACCCACCTACATCCACACCGTGTTTGGCGTGGGCTACAAGCTCGAGCACCTGCCCGATGCGTAACAGCCTGCTGTTCAAACTGCTGGGGGCGTTCCTGCTGGTGGTGGCGGCCAGCGCCCTGGTGATCGCCTGGCTGACCTCGCGGGCGACGCGCCAGGCGTTCAGCCTGTACACGACCCGCAGCGGGCAAGCCTGGGCGCAGCGCCTGGCACCCGGGCTGGAGGCGTATTACGCCGAAAACCAGGGCTGGCAGGGCGTGGATGCGTTTTTACAATCTGACCTGGCGGACTCCAGCGGGATGGGGATGATGGGCGAGGGGATGGGACAGGCGCACGGGCGCGGCCAGGGACAGTCCTCCGGCGGAGCGGGATTGGGTCCCGGGATGCAAGCCGGGATGTGGGCGATGATGGGCCAGCGCCTGCTGCTGGCGGATGCCCAAGGGATCGTGGTCAGCGACAGCGCCGGCGAGCTGATCGGGCAGGCTTTAACGAGCGAGGAGCTGGCGCTGGGCGAACCGCTGGAGGTGAACGGCGGGCAGGTGGGCATCCTGCTGGTGACGCCGGAGGACCTGGCGGAAGCGAGCACGCCGGCGGCCCAATTCCTGAGCCAGGTGAACCAGTCGATCGCCGCTTCGGTGGTGATTGCCGGCGCTGTGGCGTTGCTACTGGGGGCGCTGATGTTCTTCCAGATCATGTCGCCGCTGCGGCGCCTGAACCGGGCGGTGGATGCCATCGCCCAGGGCGATTTGAGCCAGCGGGTGGAGGTGCAGCGGCAGGACGAGTTGGGCAGGCTGAGCCGGGCATTCAACCAGATGGCGGACAACCTTGAAAGCGCCCAGGTACAGCGCCAGCGCTTGATGGCGGACGTGGCTCACGAGTTGCGCACCCCGATCGCGGTGATCCAGGCCAACCTGGAGGCGCTGCTGGACGGGGTGATCCCGCTGGAGGCGGAGCAGGTGGCGGTGCTGCACGACGAGACGCTGCTGCTGAACCGGCTGGTGGACGACCTGAGGCCGCTCTCGCAGGCGGAAGCCGGCGAGCTGGAGCTGCTGAAGGGTGAAACTGACCTGCGGGAGCTGATCCAGCGGCTGGCGGAGCGTTTCAAGGTGCAGTGCCAGGAAAATACGGTTGCACTGGAGCTAGATTTGCCCGAGGACCTGCCGGTGCTGTGGATCGATAGCGACCGTATCACGCAGGTGCTGAACAACCTGGTGGGCAACGCCCTGCGCTACACCCCGCCTGGGGGGACGATCCGGGTGGAGGCGCGGCAAGGTTCCTGGGGCGGTGCGGGTGGCGGTGCGGGACAGCGGTCCGGGCATCCCAGCGGCGGACCTGCCTTTCGTGTTCGAGCGCTTCTACCGCGCCGACCCGTCGCGGGGCGCGCGGCAGCGGCGGTTCGGGGTTGGGACTGGCGATTGTGAAGCAGTTAGTGGAGGCGCATGGGGGCAAGGTGGAGGCCGCCAGCCCGGTGTTTGAGGGGTATGGGACGGAAGTGGCGTTTACGGTGAAAATGTCCTAGTTTTCACCACAAATTCGTCGCCCCTTCACAGGTTCTTCATAGGGTTTCGATAGGATTACAGTATCTGAAAACCCTGAAAGGAAGAAACCTATGAACAAAAAAGCGTTGATCCTCACGATCGTTGTAACCGTTATCGCAGGCATGGCATTGTTTGCCGTGCAGCGCACCCTGGCCATGAACGCCAGCCGGCAAGTCGAAACCGCAGCCCCAGTAATTGAAGAAGCTCAGACGCAGGCCGAGACCTCCCAGGAAGCTGCGGTTCCCGCAGCGGATGAGGCGCTTCAGGTCTTCGAAAACAGCGCAAGCGATGGTGAGCAAGCCCTGGCAAATTTGCCTTTGGAGGAACTGAGCGAGGCGGAGAAGGATGCCCTGCTCTTCATGCGCGAGGAAGAGAAGCTGGCGCACGACGTTTACGTCACGCTCTCTGGCCTGTGGGCGGCCTCCCTGCCTGAGCCGGATGTGTTTGCCAGGATCAGCCAGAGCGAGTTGGCGCACATGGAGTCCGTGAAGAGCCTCCTGGATCGCTATGGGATAGCCGATCCAGCCTCCAGCGAAGTGGGTGTGTTTACCAATCCTGACCTGCAGGAGATGTACGACCAGCTCGTGAAACTCGGCAGCCAATCGCTGGCAGATGCCCTGAAGGTAGGCGCGGCCATCGAAGAGATCGACATCCTCGACCTCGAAGAACGCCTGGCGCTGGTGGACAATGTCGATATCGAGCAGGTCTTCAGCAACCTGGCGAAGGCTTCAGGCAACCACCTGCGCTCGTTCGCGGCGACCTTGAATGCGCAGACCGGCGAAATCTACCAGCCGCAGTACATGAGCCAGGAGACCTACGAGAGCATCGTTAGCGGCGCTGCGGGACAAGGAGGATACGGCAGCGGTGGTGGTCGTGGACAGGGCCAGGGCCAGGGCTCTGGAAGCGGATATGGGATGCGGCGGGGAGGGGGGAATGGCGGGGGATAAATCCCCCGGCTGAGGACGTGGAAGTCCGATAAATCCGACTGCTTGGGAGAGTCCGCAGGACTTTCATGAACTGAGCGGTGGCTTAAGCCACTAAGGATTTATCCGCTGTGGATAATGCCAATGCGGATCATGTCAGGATGGGACGCTGGGGGATAAATCCCCCGGCTGAGGACGTGGAAGTCGGATAAATCCGACTACCTGGGAGAGTCCGTAGGACTTTCATGGACTGAGCGGTGGCTTAAGCCACTAAGGATTTATCCGCGGTGGGTGTGGATTTGACGAGTTCTAATCTTCGTTTATTTTCTCGTAAATTTCGACGATAGAATTTTGTTGATGGTGCTCCTTCTGCCTGGAGACATAAGCCATTACTGTGTCCAGTGAACGTTCCCCGATCGTTAACGCGCCATAACCTTCCTGCCATTTGAATTGGATGTCGTTCCCAGGCATGTGGTTGATTGCATATGCGCTAGCGCCCTTGATATGCTTGACGCAGTCAGCGATCGACAATTTAGGCGGAATTGATACGCACACGTGGACGTGGTCGTCGACATTTCCGGCAGCATGAATTTTCAGACCGAGTTCCCTGGCTTTGTTATAAAGAACCGCATAGAAAATTTTCTCGCGTTTCCCCGGTAAGCCAGGAAAATCGCTCGGACGTTGACCAGATCAGGTGGTAATGCAGCCGCCATTAAGTCATGCAATTGCCGCCTGCCCCTTGAACTGGCTCATGTACAGGTGGTGGTAGAAGCCCTTCTGCGCCAGCAGGCTCTCGTGCGTGCCGCGCTCGATGATCTCGCCGTCGTTGATCACCAGCACCTGGTCGGCGTCGCGGATGGTGCTCAGGCGGTGGGCGATGACAAAGCTGGTGCGCCCTTCCATCAGGCGCAGCAGCGCTTCCTGCAGGTGCTTCTCGGTGCGCGTGTCCACGTTGCTGGTGGCCTCGTCCAGGATCAGGATGTCCGGGTCGGCCAGGACGGCGCGGGCGATGGCCAGCAGCTGGCGCTGCCCCTGGCTGAGGTTGCTGCCGCGCTCGGCTGAGCACGGTCTGGTAGCCGTGCGGCAGGCGGTGGATGAAGGGGTCGGCGTTGGCCAGGCGGGCGGCGGCGATCACCTCCTCGTCGCTGGCCTCCAGGCGGCCGTAGCGGATGTTGTCCATCACGGTGTCGGCGAACAGGAAGTTGTCCTGCAGCACCAGGCCCAGCTTGCGGCGCAGGTCGTCCTTCTTCACCTGCGCGCACGTCCTGGCCGTCGATGCTGGATCGCGCCGCTGTCGACATCGTAGAAGCGGGTCAGCAGGTTGGCGATGGTGGTCTTGCCGGCGCCGGTCGGACCCACCAGGGCGATCATCTGCCCGGGCTTGGCGTGCAGGCTGACGTCCTTCGAGCACCGGCACGCCGGCGTCGTAGCCGAAATCAACCTCGTCGAAGACGACATCGCCCTGGATGTGTTCCAGGGGGATGCGCGTCGGGCGCGTCGACTTCGGGGAGCTCGTCCATCAGCTCAAAGACGCGCTCGGCGCCGGCCAGCGCCGACTGGATCGAGTTGAACAGCTGGGCGATCTGGTTGAGCGGCCAGCGCAGGCGCCCGGAGTAGTTGACGAAGGCGGCGATCTCGCCCACCGTGGCCAGCCCCTGCACCGCCAGCCAGCCGCCCGACAGGCGACGATGACGGCCAGGCCCAGGTTGTTGACCATGTTCATCAGCGGGCCCATGAAGCCGGCGAAGATGCGGGCGCGCAGCGGCCACCTTCTGCAGACGGCGGTTGGTCGCGTCGAAATGTCTGGATGGCGGCTTCCTCGCGGACGAAGGCCTTGACCACGTGCTGGCCGGTGATCGTTCTCTTCGATGATGCCCGTTGAGCTCGCCCAGGGTCTGCTGGGTCTCGCGGAAGCCGTTGCGGGTGTGCTTGGCGATGAAGCGGGTCAGGAAGTAGGTCAGCGGCATGACCACCAGGCTGACGAGCGCCAGCGGCGCGTTGAGCACGAACATGATGATCACCACGCCGACCAGGCTCGAGCACGCTGGAGATCAAGCTGGCTGAAGCTGGTCGCCAGGATGTTGCTGATGTTCTCCACGTCGTTGGTCAGGCGGCTCATCAGGTCGCCGTGGGTGCGTCTGGTCGAAGAAGCGCAGCGGCAGCGTCTGCAGGTGGGCGAACAGGTCGTTGCGCATGTCGCGCACGGCGTGCTGGGCCACGCCGGCCATGATGATAGGTCTGCAGCCAGGTAGCCGGCCGGCGCCAGGGCGTAGGTGACGGCCATCCAGCCCAGCAGGCGCGCCAGCCCGGGCAGGTCGCCGGTGGTGATGTAGGCGTCGATGGCGATGCCCATCAGGTAGGGGCCGAGCAGGTCGAGCAGCGGAGGTGGCGATCACCGAGAATGCCGGTGACGACCAGCAGCCCAGCGACTGGCGGCGGATGTAGCCCCACAGGCGCAGCAGGGTGGCGTGGCGTCTTGGGATTTTTCGCCTTCGCGGCAGCATGCCCCAGGGCCCGCCGGGGCGGAAGCCCATCAGCGGGGCGGGTTGCTGCGGCTGTTCGGCTTTGGCGCCGCTGGGGTTTTGACGGGGCTCAGGCATTGACGGCGCCTCCGTTGCCCAGCTGCGAGTCGTAGATCTCGCGATAGATCGGGCTGGCTGCCATCAGCTCGCGGTGCGTGCCCTGGGCGGCGATCTGGCCGTCGTCGAGCACCAGGATCTTGTCGGCGGTCAGCACCGTGCTGATGCGCTGGGCGATGACGAAGCTGGTGCGCTCGCGCATCGATCTCCTCGCAGCGCCTCCTGGATCTTGGCCTCGGTCTCCACATCCACGGCGCTGGTGCTGTCGTCCAGGATGAGGACCGCCGGTTTGAGCAGCAGCGCGCGGGCGATGGCGATGCGCTGTTTCTGCCCGCCGGAGAGGTTCACGCCGCGCTGGCCCACCAGCGTGTCGTAGCCCTCGGGGAAGGAGAGGATAAAGTCGTGCGCCTGGGCGGCCTTGGCGGCGGCGATCACCTCCTCGTCGCTGGCGTCCGGGCGGCCGTAGCGGATGTTGTCGCGGATGGTGCCGCTGAAGAGCACCGCTCTCCTGCAGGGCGATGCCGATCTTGCGCCGCAGCGCCTGCCTGGTCGAGGTCGCGCACGTCCGATCCCGTCGATCAGCACGCGGCCGTCGCTGACGTCGTAGAAGCGGGGGATCAGGTGCACCAGGCTGGACTTGCCCGCGCCGGTGGTGCCCAGGAGGGCGACGGTCTGCGCCGGGCTCGGCGGTGAAGCTGACGCCCTTGAGCACCGGCTCGCTGTCGTCGCCGTTGTAGCTGAAGCGTGACGTTCTCGAAGGCCACCCGCCCCTGCAGGCTGGCCTCTGTGCAGCGCGCCTGGGCGGTTCTGGCACATCGGGCTCGGTGCTGAGCACCTCCTGAATGCGCTTGGCCGAGGCCTCGGCGCGCGCCAGCAGGATCACGAGCTGGCTGACCATCATCAGCGAGAAGAGGGTGGTCATCAGGTAGTTGACGAAGGCGATCAATCTGGCCGATCTGCATGCTGCCGGCTGACACGTTGGACGCCGCCGAACCAGAGCACGCCGATGATGCCCAGGTTGATGGTCAGCATCATGAAGGAGGGCATGACCGGCGACGGTGCGCGCAGCGCTGGATGGACTTGTTCGTCAGGTTGAGGTTGGCCGTGCCGAAGCGCGGATTCTTCGTGCCGGGCGCGCACGAAGGCCTTGACCACGCGCACCCCGGCCAGGTTTTCCTGCATCACCTCGTTGAGTTTATCCAGCCGCTCCTGCACCAGGGTGAACAGCGGCGTGGCTTTGTTGACGATCCAGAGCACGACGACCAGCTCGATGGGCATCAAGATCAGCGGCATGAAGGCCAGCTGCGGGCTGGTGAGGATGGCCATGATCAGGCTGCCGATCAGCAGCAGCGGGGCGCGCACCAGCATGCGCAGGATCATCACGATCGCTTCCTGGACCTGGGTGACGTCGTTGGTCAGGCGGGTGATGAGCTGACCGGTGTCGAACTCGTCCAGGTTGCCGAAGGAAAAGGTTTGCACCTTGCGGAAGAGACGCTCGCGCAGGTCGGCGCCGAAGCCCTGGGAGACTCATCTCGGCGAAGTAGCCGTTGCTCATCCCGCCGAACGCGCCGATGACGGCGAACAGGCACATCAGCAGGCCGGTCTGGATGATGAGCTGCAGATCGGAATTAGCGATGCCCTCGTCGATGATCCGCTGCACCATGCGCGGCTGCATCAGGTCCATGACGACTTCGAGCATCATCAAAATTGGAGCGATGATCACCCAAGATAAATACGGCTTTAAATAGGGTAATAGTTTTTTAACAGAACTCATTAATAAATCCTATGATCTGGGGTTACTCGTAACAATGCTCTGCGTTGTTACCAGAAAAAGCAGAAGAATTATTTCCACGGCTCTGCGCCGGTGGCGTCGAGCAGGTTCTGGCGGATGTGTAGAAAATAGCTACGAAGGGTAGAGCGTTGGTCGGCGGATAACCCGTCAAAACTCTCCGCGTCCATGGTATCCCAGACCTTGACGACCTGGTCCTGGATGGAACGGCCGGCGTCGGTAAGGTAGACGCGGCTAACGCGCTGGTCGCTGACGTCTGCCTGGCGCTGGATGAATCCCGCCTTCTCCATGCGCTGGAGCATCTTGGTGCAGGTGGCCGGGGTGATTTTGAGGAGTTTTGCCAACTCGCTCTGGGCCAGGCCTTCGTGTTCCCAGAGGATGCGCAGCATGGGCGGCTGGCCGCGGTAGAGGCCGAGATTTTCGAGGAGCTGGTGGGCGCGGATATAGTGCAGGTGGCAGATTTGAGCGAGCAGGAAATCGAGGGGTTCAGGTGTATCAGGTGGGTGCATTGGAGACCTCGGTAATAATTTAGCCGGCTTATGGTTAGCCGGCTAAATTATACCCAAAGGCGTTTGTTTGTCAAGATGGATTTCAGGCGATCGGGTAGCTCATGCCCAATTCTTCGCCGTAATATTCACCATTGCGTCGGAAGCCCAGGCGGTAGTAGAAACCCTCCGGGCTGCCCTCGCCCTCGCCACAGCTCACCAACAGCTCTTTGGCGCCGCGCTGGCGCACCATCTCGATGACCTGCTCGAGCGCTTTACGCCCGTAGCCTTTGCCCTGGTAATCGGCGCCGACCATCAAGCGCCAGAGGAAATAAATCTCCGTGTCGGGCTGGTCATCATCCGGGCCGATGTAGACCATGATGAAGCCCACAGGATCGTCACCGGCATAAATCGCCCGGAACCAGGCGTGCTTGGAATAGGTGGCCTGGGCGACAGAAACCGCATTCGTCGCCACCATGCGGCGGTGGCTGTCGGAGAGGGATTCGCTGAGTCTCAGAACCCCACTCAGGTTGTCTTCGTTGATCTCACGCAGACTGACAGCCGCATCCGCCGGCAGGGGGCTGGTGACCTTGATGAAGTCGAAGGCGACCTCATACCCGGCGTCTACGGGCGAACAGGCGTATAACCCGCACTGAACCGGGGCTTTAGCGGGGTTGTGCAGGTGTGCCATGCGCAATTGCTTCCAGGTGTGGCCGTCGGTATTGGCTTCGACCACGTAATCGTCGCCGGTGCGGGTGATGCGAACCGATAGCTCGTCCCGGGTGTGGTTGAAGTCCTGGGTGGACCAGTCGGAGTAGCCGGCGTTGGTGACGACGGCGCCCAGCTTGCTGGGTTCGCCGATCTCGTACTCCACGGAAGTTTTCAACCAGCAGTCCGGCGAGAGGCGCACCATCAGGCCAGCCTGGTCGTACTGGTGGGCGGGGGTGAAGGACAGGCGCGTGGTGAGACAAAAATCGCCATCGACTTCCATATACAGGAAATGACCGTTGTCGGCGGAGAAGCCGTAGTGCGTTTTCTGCCAGTAATCGGTTTTAGCGTCGGGGTAGATAAACAGGCGCCCCTTTGCGACCTCGAAGCGGGTGGGCGGATTGTACCATTTGAGGCGCGGGTCGAGGTCGGGTTTACTAAAGTGTTCGGAAAGAATGGTGGGCATGATTTGTCCTTTAAAGGTAAATGAGTGGCTGGTAGCTCGAGGCGGCTTTCGAAGGAATTCTAAACTATAATACGGGAAAATAATGACCACAACGATAAAAAAGGAACTGCAGATTGCGTAATTAACGCCGATTGGCTGCAGAGAGGGCAGATCGAAGAAAAAATTATCTGCAAAATCGGCGGTTAAAGGTAAAAAATGAAAAACGTACAGAAAAAAACACAAATGACTATCCAAATCAATCCCCGAGGGTGGGCGGTGCTGCTGGCCATCGTGCTGGGATTGAGCCTGGGGGGGTGCGCGGCCGGTGGAGGCGAGATTGAGATCACCCCTCTGATCCCCCAAGAGCAGTCCCTGGAGATTGGAGTATCGGAAAATATCGAAGAGGTCGAGTGCGAGTTCGGCAACCAGAATGATGGGATGCCAGAGGTGAGAGCCGAATGCGGCTACCTGACCGTGCCTGAAGACCGATCCGACCCGGACGGCAGGAAAATCCGCCTGCCTTTCACGGTGATCAAGGGTTCGGGAGCCGGGGCGCCAGCCGATCCGCTGGTGGTGCTCTTCACCAACCCGTCATCGCCGCGGGGCTTTGTCCGCCAGCTTGGGTTTTTCTTGAACGACCTGCACGCCGGCCGCGATATGATCCTCCTGGAGCAGCGCGGGGTGGGCGATTCTGAGCCGAACCTGGAATGCCCGGACGTGGAACGGCTTCTCGAGCAGAACGAGCAGGAAAACGCGACCGGAGAAGCGATCACCCAGGAAATCCTGGATGGCTTTGCGGCCTGCAAGCAGCAGAAGGTCAGCGAGGGCGTCAACCTGGATGGGTACACCACCGCCGAGAGCGCCGCCGACCTGGAAGACCTGCGCCAGGCGTTGGGGATCAAGGAATGGAACCTGTTCGGCGTCAGCTATGGGGCTAACCTGGCACTGGAGCTGATGGATCGCTTCCCGGGCACCGTGCGCAGCGCCATCCTGGAGTCGCCGGTCTTGCCGGATAGCTTTTCCAGCGCAGACCAGGCGGCGAACGCCCAGGCATCCCTGGATGCGTTCTTTAAAAGCTGCGCGGATGATGCCCAGTGTAATAAAGCCTTTCCCAACCTGGAAACTGCCTTTTACCAGCAGGTCGACCAGCTCAATGCCTCGCCGGTGACGCTGGCGGTTACGGACACCCGCCAGGGCAGCCGCTACAACCTGGAAATGGACGGCGACCGCCTGTTGGAATACACGCTGGCGACGCTGGATGGCTCCTACGTGGGGACGCTTTCCGAGCTGCCGCGGGCGATTTACAACCTTTCCCTGGGAAAGGCCGATTACCTGGCAAACATGATTGGGAATGATTTTGGTTTTGGCCCCGAAAGCCAGGTCAGCTCGGGGATGCAGCTCAACATTTACTGCCGGGCCAATCCGCAGGCGCAAGCGAGCTCCGGCAAACCGGGCTCTGGCGTGCGTCCTCAGGTCTGGGAATACTACCTGCAGGAAGCCGAAACTTTCCAGGGACTGTGCGAGGCCTGGGATGTGGAGGCGGGCTCAGGTTCGGGTGGGGAATACCAGAGCTCGGTGCCGAGCCTGGTGATCGCCGGCGAGTTTTCGAACACCACACCCGCGCGGATCGCCGAACAGGCGGCCAGTTTCCTGCCGCGCAGCACGCTGGTGGTCTTCAATGGCGCCGGCGGCTTCCCGACCGGTTCGCAAAATTGGGCGGATTGTGCCCAGAAGATTGAGATGCAGCTTCTGGCCCAACCCGGCCTGGAACTGGACACGAGCTGCGCGGAGGAAGAGATGAAGCTGTTATGGATTACGATCCCGTAGGGACCGTAATCCACGATCACAATCCCTCGATCTCGCTTTTAATCCGGCTGAGCTGCGTTTTGAAGTCCTCGAAGCGCGATTGGGTTTCTACCAGCCGGCTGCGCTCGGCGCGCACGAAGCGGGTGTAGGGGGCGATGGCTTCGTTGATCCGCTGCAGGCTGCGGGTCATCTCCTCCTGGAATTGGCCGGAGAGCGTCTGCTGCAATTGCTGGCGCAGGGCTGCCATCTTTTCGCGCAGCTCGTTCTTGGCCTGGCGGCGCTTCGCCGGGATCACGAACAAGCCGACGACGGCGACCAGGCTGGCGAGGAGGATGCCGGTGACGTCAGCAGCAACGGTCGTCGCCAGGATGGCGATGATGGCGCCCAGGCCGACTGCGCCGACCTCGATGGCTGCCGAGGCAGCAACGGCAGTTTGGGCGTGCTCGGCGATGGCCTGGGCTTCGCCCACGCGGTCGTAAGTCTCGACGACGCGCTGGGCCTGGTGCCCAACGGCGTCGATCAGGCGGCTGCGCTCGTAAGTGAAACTGGCGTTGGCGCTGCCCACGATCCGGTCGGCATAGACGCGCTTGCGATCTGCCAGGTGGTCGTTGACGGCTTTCCACTGGCGCAGGTCGCTCTCCACCAGCCAGTCGATCAGCTCATCCACCTTCTTTTCGATTTGTTTGGGCGCGTCCGCCACCACCTGGCACGTGAAGGCATCCTGGATGCGGGATTTACTGAGCAGGTCGAAGACGCGCCCCAGGCGGAAGGTATCGTCGAAGAAATCCTGGCCGCGCTGCTCCATTTCGTAGAGGATTTTCTCGATGTCGGCCATGCGGAATTGGAAATCGCGGCCCATGTCTTCTTTATAAACGCCTAGCTGCCCGTCAACGTCGTCGAGCATGGAGAGGTCGTCTTTGAGCAGGGCCAGGCGCTCGCTCACCAGGTCGAGGTGGCTGCTGGCCTGGCGCAGGCCGACGCCCAGCGGGTTGAGCAGCTTCAGGCGGATGCGGCTGGTTTCGTCCAGGGTCTCCTGGATGTAGCGCTCGAGGGCTTCATAGCCGGAGCCTGCCCAAAGGTTGGGCTCGCCCAGCTTGGCACGCAGCGCCTGGCGGGCACTGACCGGGAAGATCTCGGGGGTGACGCCCAGCAGGCTGCGGGCATTTTCAGCGACGAAAGCCAGCACCTGCTCCAGCTCGCCGGGGTTTTCCAGGAGGTCGATCTTGTTGACGACGATGACGACCTTCTTGCCCCAGTCGCGGATGCGCTCGAGGAAGAGGCGCTCGCTCTCGGTGAAGGGGCGATCGGTGGAGGTCACGAAGAGCACCAGGTCGGCGCGTGGGATGAAGCGCGATGTCAGGGTTTCGTGGAGGCGGAAGACGGCGTTGGTGCCGGGGGTGTCGACGATGGTTATCTCGCGGAGCAGGTCGGCGGGCAGGCTGAGGGCGTGGTGGTTCTCGTCCACTGCCCGGCGCTCCTGGATTTCGCCGTAGCGCAGGCTGTTGATCTCGGTGGTGGTGGGGGTCACGCCTTCCTTGAGCAGCTTCTGGCCGAGTAAGGCGTTGATGAAGGCGCTCTTACCGGCGTTGAACTCGCCGGCGACGACCAGCAGGAAGAGCTCATCGAGCTGCTCCAAAGACTTTCCGAGGACCTCGGAATCGCTTGGGTCGGCGCCGAACTCGACCAGCGTCAGGCGCAGGTCGCCGAGGAGCTGGCGCTCCTGTTTTAGGAGGGATTCCTGGTGTTCGTTGAGGATGTGCATGATATGGACCTCTTGGTTCTGGTTGGGCTAGCCTTTAACATAGGAAAACTTTTCGGTGATGCAGCCATCGCGCACCCGGAAGATGTCGACGCCGCGCACGTGACCTGGCTGGCTGCCGCCCCAGGTGTATTTCCAGCGCATGAGGCAGCGCTCGCCCATGCCGAAGGCCTCTTCGACCTCGATGTGGGCTTGCGGCGACTCCTGGAAGAAAATCTCCCAGAATTGAGTCACGGCTTCCTTGCCGGTGTAGACGCGTGCCATCGGGGGCGGGGGACGTGTTTTCAAAAACGCAGTCGTCGCTCATCAGCGCCATCATCGCGGGGACATCGTGGCGGTTGAAGGCCTCGTTGAATTGCAGGACGGTGCGCATGGCAGATTCGATCTTGGACATTCGTATCGGGCTCATTCGATCCACCTTTTTAACATTCGTGTCATTCGGTCATTCGTGGCAATCGTGATTATTTATGAATCCTCAGCTTTTGTGCAATCACATTCCGATCAACACCCTGGCTCATTGCCACCGCATCATCCAGGATCAAGGAGCGCGCTTCCTGAGCGCTCCACAAACCGGCCTCCTGCAGCCACTCGGCGGGCGCCCAATCCTCGATCATTTGATAGACATTCGACCGCCAGCCATAGAGCTCCCCTTTGGCGCTGACTTTTTGGGCGCTGCCGGAAACGGTGATGTAAAACTCTTGCTGCAAGCGCCGGATGATCGCATCCAGCCTGGCGCTTGTTTGCTTGCTCACACCCATCAGGCGCCGGATGCGGTGCGTGTCCAGGGAGCGGTGTTCGTCGAAGAGTTGCCAGGTTCGCCAGACCATCTGCTCGATCAGCCCGGTCGCGTACAGCTCGGGCATGCTCATTGCAGGGCGGTAGGCTGCGGCGAAAATCGGGTACATGCGACCGGTCACGAAGCCTTTGTGACCGCCGAGGATGCAGCCGTAGGCCAGGCGCTTTTCCTCGGCGGCGCGGTCCTTCCAGCGCCAGGGATCGGTCTCGTCTTCGCCGGTGTACCAGATGTTGGAAGGGGTTTCAGCGGCAACGGACGGAAAGCCAGGGAGGAAGTGCGAGAAGGGCATGAAACCGAGCTCTTCGACGCGAGAGAGGAAGGAGGGGTAAGTGGTCAGCATAAAACAGTATCCATATTTTTAACTCATTTTCATTATAGCAAATTAGGATTTTTTTTGTAAATTTATAACCACTCCAACCTGTCATTTCGAGCGGCCTGTGCGAGATATCCCTGATGACACAACATTTAGTTACATAGATTGGCTCATTCGTGATCATACTCTTAGGGATTTCTCGCTTCGCTCGAAATGACATTAAGCGATTAATTATCCTTCCCAAAATCCCACCTATCTGGTAACATTCTACCTTGCTCTCTGCGACCTCGTCCCCATGGCGAGGTCGTGTTTTGTGGAAGGAAAATATGCTCATCGAACGTACTGACTTACGAAACATCGCCATCGTCGCACACGTCGACCACGGCAAAACCACGCTTGTGGACGGCCTGCTCAAGCAGGCGCATACATTTCGCCTGAACCAACAGGTCCAGGAACGGGTCATGGACTCCAACGACCTGGAGCGCGAGCGCGGCATCACCATCCTGGCGAAGAACACGGCGGTGCGCATTTTTGATCCCGAAACGGGCCAGCAGGTGAAGATCAACATCGTCGATACCCCCGGGCACGCCGATTTCGGTGGGGAAGTGGAGCGCGTCATGAACATGGTCGACGGCGTGCTTTTACTGGTGGATGCCGCCGAAGGTCCCATGCCGCAAACGCGCTTCGTGCTGCGCAAGGCGATGGAGACCGGGCACAAGGCGATCGTGGTCGTCAACAAGATCGACCGCAAGGACGCCGAGCCGCAGAACGTGCTCAACGATACCTTCGACCTGTTCATCGAGCTGGGCGCCAGCGACGACCAGTCCGATTTCCCGGTGATCTACACCAACGCCATCACCGGGCAAGCCGGGCTGACGCCCGAGCTGGGACCCGACCTGCAACCGCTTTTCGAGGCGATCCTGCGTCACATCCCGCCGCCGCGCGTCGACCCCGAGGCGCCGCTGCAGATGCTGGTGACCAACCTGGGCTACGATGACTACCGCGGCGTCACCGCCATCGGGCGGCTTTTCGCCGGCAAGATCAGGCAGGGGCAGGCGCTGGCCAGGCTGACCCTGGACGGGCAAACGCTGCCCGAGCGGGCGCGCTACCTGTACGTTCACCAGGGCCTGGAAAAGGTAGAGGTCGACCAGGCCGAAGCCGGTGAGATCATCGCCCTGGCCGGCCTGGAGGGCATCGCCATTGGCGAAACCCTGGCCGACCCTGAGAACCCGGTCGCCCTGCCGACGATCCGCGTCGAGGAGCCTACCGTGCGCATGACCTTCGGCGTGAATACTTCGCCGTTCGCCGGGCGCGACGGCAGGTGGAGCACCAGCCGCAAGCTGCGCGAGCGCCTGCTGAACGAGCTGCGCACGAACGTTGCTTTGCGTGTAGCTGAAACAGAGTCGACCGACACCTTCCTGGTCTCCGGGAGGGGCGAGCTGCACCTGGCGATCCTGATCGAAACCATGCGCCGCGAGGGCTACGAGTTCCAGGTCTCAAAACCCGAGGTGATCCTGCGGGAGAGCCTGAGTGGCGAAACCCTGGAGCCCTTTGAAGAGGTGCACATCGACACGCATCCCGATACCGTGGGGGTGGTGGTGGAGATGCTCGGTCAGCGCCGTGGGCAGATGCTCAACATAGAGAACGTTAGCGAGGGCAGCGTGCACCTGAGCTACCTGGTGCCGACGCGCGGCCTGCTGGGCTTCCGCTACCAGTTCCTGACGGCAACGCGCGGCATGGGCGTAATGTACACGTTGTTCCACGCCTACCTGCCGATGGTGGGAGCCATTGGCGGGCGCGAGCGCGGCTCGATCGTCGCCTGGGAGAACGGCGTGGCTTCGATGTACAGCTTGCGCGGCGCCGAGGAGCGCGGTGTGCTCTTTATTCACCCCGGGACAGAAGTTTATGAGGGCATGGTCATCGGCGAGCACGCCAAGCCGAACGACATCTCTTTCAACGTCGCCAAGACCAAGCACCTGACCAACGTGCGCGCTTCCCGCGCCGAGATTAATGTGCGCATGACCCCGCCGCGTGAGATGAGCCTGGACGAAGCCATCGAGTACCTGGCGGAGGACGAGCTGCTGGAGGTCACCCCTGTCACTTACCGCATCCGCAAGCGCATCCTGGAGACTGAAGAGCGGGGGAAGACGGTGAAGAAGCTGAAAGAGCTGGAGCAGTAAACCCGAAAACTACAATTTTGGAGATAGAGCCCTTTCAGCCCTTCAGGCTGTTGTGGACAATCTCACCGTCGTGCCATTCCGGGTCCGCTTCCATCGCCGCCCTCATTACCAGGTATTCCTGGTGCTGCTCGGGGCTGTTGGCATTTTTAAAATAAGTTTCCTTGTTTTGAAAGATGGCTACCAGCCACAGTTCATTCGGGTCAGAATCGGATTGGAACACGAGCGTTCCCACCATCCCTTCAGGCTGACGCCTGTTTTCATATTCCGAGATAGTTTCAATCGCCCCAGGCTTCCCCTTGATCTTCGCAATAGTCCCGTACATGGTATGCTCCTTTCGTGGATGAACAGCCGATATACAGGATATTATATACCTTAATTATCCAAAATACAAAGGTAAATCCATACTGGAAAAGGATTTAAAACACAAAGTTCACAAAGGTCTGATCATAGAACGAACGGATAAGCACGAAGGAGCACGAAGTTTTATATTTTAAAAAAACTTCGTGTTTCTTTGTGATTCCTTTGTGTTCTTCGTGTTTCAAATCTCTTTACACCACGATATTCACCAACTTGCCGGGCACAACGATCACTTTGCGCGGCGGGCGGCCGGCCAGCTCCTTCGCTACCTTCTCCGCCTGCAGCGCTAGAGTTTTCAATTCCTCATCCGGCGTGCCGGGGACGACCAGCAGGCGCTCGCGCAGCTTGCCGTTGACCTGGACGACGACCGGGATCAGTTCCTCGGCGGCGGCGGCTTCGTCCACCTGCGGCCAGGGCTGGCGGCAGACCGAGCCGGAATGCCCCAGCTTCTCCCACATCTCCTCGGCCAGGTGCGGGGTGACCGGCGCCAACAGAGGCGGCAGCGTCTCAACGCACTCGGCGGCGAGGAGGGCTTCTTCGGGGGTCGCCTGGCGGGTTGAAAGCTCGTTGCGCAGCAGCGAGAGCTCGTTGGTCAGCTCCATCAGGGCTGCCACAGCCGTGTTGAAGTGGAAGGCTTCGATGTCAGCGCCGACCTTGCGGATGGCCTGGTGCAGCTTGCGCCGCAGGCTGCGCAGGTTTTCGGCGAAGGGCTGGCTGTACTCAGTCCCCGCAGGGGCGGTATGCGCTCTCAGCTCGTTCCACAGGCGCCAGGTGCGGTTGACGAAGCGGTAGGCGCCTTCCACCCCGGCATCCTCGTACTGCACGGTCTCCTCGAAGGGCGCCACGAACAGGGTGTACAACCGCAGGGCGTCCGCGCCGTACTTTTCGGCGATCTCGTCGGGGGTGACCACGTTGCCCTTGCTCTTGCTCATCTTGATCCAGCGCCAAACCCATTGGTCTTCGGGGATGGTCAGGCGCTCCTCGGGCTTGAGCTCCTTCCAGTTGTCGATGAGCTCCTGTCCAGGTTCCGCCTGGATGAGGCGGCCGGGCGTCCAGGCCAGGAGCATGCCCTGGCTCTTCAGGCGGTTGAAGGGCTCTTCGAATTTGACCAGACCGGCGTCGAACATGACCTTGGTCCAGAAGCGGGCGTAGAGCAGGTGCATCACGGCGTGCTCCGCCCCGCCGGAGTAGAGATCCACCGGCAGCCAGTACTCGGCGGCTTTCTGGCTGAAAGGCTGCTCGGAGTTGTGGGCGTCGGCGAAACGGAAGGCATACCACGAGGAGCAGGCGAAACCGCCCATGGTGTCGGTCTCGCGGCGGGCAGGACCTCCGCAGCGCGGGCAGGTCGTGTTCACGAACTCGGGGATGCCCGCCAGCGGCGACTCGCCGGTGCCGGTCGGCTGGTACTGCTCGACCTCGGGCAGGAGCACGGGGAGCTGCTCCTCGGGGACCGGCACCTCGCCGCAATGTTCGCAGTAGACGATCGGGATCGGGGCGCCCCAGTAGCGCTGGCGCGAGATCAGCCAGTCGCGCATGCGGTAGTTGACCACGCCCTGGCCCAGGCCTTTCTCCTCCAGCCAGCGGATGACCTTCTGGACGGTCTCGCTGGTGTTGGGCAGCCCGGCGAAGGGGTAGCCCGGACCGGCCTGGACGCCGGGATCGCCGGAAAAGTCGATCATGACGCCGCCCTCGGCGAAGGGCGCATCCGGGTCCGCTGGAGCCTGGCCGGGGTAAAGCTGGTAAACGAGCGGTATGGGCAGGTTGTAGCGCCGGGCGAATTCGAAGTCGCGGGTGTCGTGGGCGGGCACGGCCATGATGGCGCCGGTGCCGTAGCCCATGAGCACGTAATCGGCGGTGTAGATCGGGATGGTCGCGTTGTTGACGGGGTTGCGAGCGTAGGCGCCTGTGAAAACACCGGTCTTGGTCCTGCCGGCACTCAGGCGGTCGATCTCGGTCATGCGCTGGGCGCGCTGGACGTACTCGTCGACCTCGGCTTTGTGTTCGGTGGTGGTGATCTCTTTCAGCAGCGGGTGCTCGGGCGAGATGACCATGAAGGTAGCGCCCCAGAGGGTGTCGGGGCGGGTGGTGAAAATCCTTAAGGAGCGCAGCGGGGATTGATCAAGGGCGGTCAGGATTGGAAAATCCACGTAAGCGCCTTCGCTGCGTCCGATCCACTCGCGCTGCATGGTCTTGATGCCCTCGGGCCAGTCGATGGTATCCAGCCCGGAGAGCAGGCGTTCGGCGTACTCGGTGATGCGGAAGTACCACTGCGGCATCGGGCGCTTCTCGACGGGCGAGTTGCAGCGCCAGCAGCGCCCACCGACCACTTCTTCGTTCGCCAGGCCGGTCTTATCCACCGGGCACCAGTTGATGGGGGTGTTGGCGCGGTACGCCAGGCCGCGCTGGTAGAGCAGCAGGAAGAACCACTGCGTCCAGCGGTAGTACTCGGGCTGGGAGGAGTTGATCTCGCGGCTCCAATCGTAGCCGATGCCAGCCAGCTTGAGCTGCCGCTTGTAGTTGGCGGCGTACTCGGGGACCATCTCGCGCGGGTTGCGCCCGACCTTGAGGGCCTCGTTCTCGGCTGGCTGCCCGAAGGCGTCCCAGCCCATGGGGTGCAGGACGTTGTAGCCCCGCATCACCTTGTGCCGGCAGAAGACGTCCACCGGGATGTAGTTGCGGCAGTGGCCGACGCTGATGCCGGCGCCGCTGGGGTAGGGGAAGAAGACCAGCCCGAAGTACTTGGGCTTGCTGCGGTCCTCGCCAGCGCGGAAGAGCTGCTGCTCCTCCCAGCGCTGCTGCCATTTTTTGTCGATGTTGCGGAAATCAAAGCGGAGTTCGGTGCGTTCGTCAGTCATAGGGAATTTTCCAATCAAGCCATTTTAATGCATTTTCTGGTTCTTTATGTCATTCCTCGTTAGGGTAAACGATTTTGGGAAAATATGTCATTTCGAACGTTCTTTGGTGAGAAATCTCTAAAAGCATGGCCTGTATTTGCCTAATTAGGTACATCTGAGGTGATGATTGTAGGGACTCCTCACAAAAAACGTTCGGAGTGACATTAAATAGGGTCATAATATTCCGAAATGCGATTGCTCTACATTCCTCGTCTTTTATGTCATTTCGGGGAGGTTCTATGTGAGTCAGGCCTCTCGCTTGAACGAGATCAGGTGCAACCTGTCCTCGATCATCATGATCTCGGCCGTGATCGCTGCTCCACGACCAAGGCGGACCAGGGCTTCGTAGGTGTCCTCAAAGGTGACCAGGTACCTTTTGGTGAAAAAGCGCGTGGTTTTCTTCTGATGAATGAATGGGTGAGTTTCGGTCGACAGGATCACCGCCTGGTTTTCGTCGTCGAAATCATCCAGGATGGCGTCGACGGTGACGCCTTTCGCTACGGTGGCTTGAAAGCTCATTCAGTGTTCTCAGTTTTTTCTCAGTGGTTCAGTGGTTCAGTTATTCGCGGATTTGCCCGTTAAATGCTCGATAACGATCTCGACGACGCAGGTCTTCTCGAGGAGTTTATCGATCTCGCGCTGCCCTTCCGCCTCGAGACCGGGGGAGAACTTCGCCGCCAGGAGCTCGAGGGCGAGGCGCTTTTCGTCGTCTGCTTCCAGGATGCGCGCCCGGCCGAAGACGATGACGCTGCGGTAATCGGTGGCGAACTTCTCGGGGATGACGTCATCCTGGGCGATGACGCAGAAGGAGACTTTGTCGTTGTGGCGGAGGCTGTCGATCTTGTGACCTTCCAGGGCGCCGTGGAAGTAGAGCCTGCCGTCGTGGTAGACGTGGGACACGGGGACGGCGTAGGGGTAGCCGTCGTCGCCGGAGACGGCGAGGACGCCGGAGGTGGAATTCATTAATATCTCGATGGTTTCGGCGTCGGGTAATGCCTGCTTTTTTCGGCGCATTTCACGGAACATGGTTAAGCCTTTAGATCCCAGGTTTTGAGTTCCTTCGCAGCCGTGCCGAACGGGCCAATCTGGTAAACGGCCGCGCCTGCGGGCGAGAAGGTGAAGGGTTCAAACGGTTCGGCCAGCATTTTGTCGAGATAATCGCGCGGGGCAACGCCGGTCGTGACGTGTGGACTGAAGTGTTCGCCGGTCTTCTTTGGAACGAACGTCGACACGTATGCGATCAACTGCGCATCGATTGCTAGATCGCCGTGGTCAGCGGTGAACGCGGCCATGGTTCCGCTGTCCACCGTGAACGGGGCGACGGCGGCAATGATGTCCGCTTGCAGCTTGAGCAGTTCCGGCGTCGGCTTTGAGACGATACCCGCAAGGCCATTGGCGCCGTTCGGGATATAGTAGTATTTGAAAGCCTCCAGCTTCATGGCGTTCACTTGGGCGGTAGCGAGCACCTTGTGGGCGGCGGCATAGACCTTGTCGAGGTCTGCCGTGCGGACGAAACGCTGGATCATGGTGATGTGCGGACGGTGCGACGCGTCCAGGGCGAAACCCTGCGGGAAGACTCCGAGCAGTCGCTCGTTGTTGTCCTGGCAATGCTGGAGCATCGTGGCGTCTGGCTTAAGCAGGATGTTAATGGCTGTGATCGGGCTCTGCCCAGCCGGAAAGATCTGTTTCCAGTCATCCTTCATGCTGGCGATGATCCAGCCTTCCTTCTTTGCCTGTTCATCCAGCGCTTGTGTGAAGGCGCCCAGTTTGGCATCTGGCAATCCGCGGGCTGGACCGTAGGCGTATTCGCGCGCCGCATCATCGTGCAGGATCAACAACATGAAGCGCGCGCCGCTGCTGCCTTGCGTGTATTCCAACATCTGCTGGTCGCCGGTGGAATTACCGAACGCCATGACGGGCCGGCGGCCAATGTGCTGGTGGATGGCGACGGGTTTGCCGTCTTTATCACCGATAAAGTTCAGATACGGCAGGCGCACGAGCACGGGCTGTCCACCACGGATTTCAAACTTTGTCTGGATGCTGCTGCCGACGACCTGTTCCGGCGAGATGCCGTACACCGGTTCCGACCAGGCGCGCATGAACTCGATGCCGCCGGCAGAAATGATGTAGTTCTTGAAACCGTGCGCGCTCAGGTAGGCGAGCAGTTCGAGCATCGGCTGATAAACACACTCGGTGAAAGGCCTTTTGTATGTTGGATGTTGCGCGGCAGCGAACCAGTCCTTGACGATCTGCTCGAATTCCACCGTGGTCATGCCCGCGTGCGTGGCCATGACGACTTCGAGGAGCGCCTGGTCGCCGCCGGCGAGAGCGGCATTCCAATTACCCTGGAGCAGCGAGGCGAACGGTTCCTTGTCCTTCCATTCGGGATGCTGGGGCAGGAGGGCCTGCACGCGGTCGAGAGCGAAGAAGAATTGGACGGGCGCCGGCTGTTCGCACCAGAGCGTGCCGTCGTTGTCGAAGACGGCGATGCGTTCTAGCTCCGGCACAAAGTCGGGGCTACCTGGTGTGGTCACTTTCGTGACAAAGTCGAGGATGGCACTCCTGGCTGCGCCATCGTTCCATGATGCCAATGGGGTTGTCATTGATGCGTCTTCTTGTATCTTCAAGCGGGTTTCCACGTGGCAATTATTTTACACTCATTTTCATTAAAACCAGGTGATAGCGTTTAGTGGGATTTGCTGAAGGTTCGTGTTGTTTTCGCCCGCCTGGAAAACGGTTCAAGCGTTCCCAGCCTGTCCTTTCTGGAACGCATCGCCGCGGCGTTGGATGCCCGGATCGAGCTGCGCGTCGTTCCTCGTTGAACCAGTAAGGTGATTATCCCAGGGCTTGAGAAGATTCTCCTCAAGCCCTGTTTTGTTGCATGAGACTGGTTAATTGGCACGTCAGAGCCAGAAGTCTTCATTCGTGTATTCGTGCTTGCGCGCAAATGCACGCTCATTCGCAGCTGGTCTTTTTCAGTCCTTTCAGCTCTTTTCAGTGTTTCAGTGATCCACTCTGCGATACAATACCCCCATGACCCTCCAATTCCCACCCAACTTCTTCTTCGGTACAGCCACGGCCGCTTTCCAGATCGAGGGCGGTTGGAACGAGGACGGCAAAGGCATCTCAACCTGGGACGTCTTCATGCACCAGCCGCAGCGGGCCGCCCACCTGCGAGCTGCCGAGGTCGCCGCCGACACCTACCACGATTTCCAGACCGACATCGACCTGATGAGCGAGCTGCGCCTGAACGCTTACCGCTTCTCGATCTCGTGGGCGCGCGTGCTCCCGGAAGGCCGCGGCAAGGTCAATCCCAAGGGGCTGGATTACTACCAGCGCCTGGTGGACGCTCTCCTGGAGAAGAGCATCACCCCCTTCATCACGATCTTCCACTGGGACATGCCGCAGGCGCTCTACCAGGCTTACGGCGGCTTCATCGGCAGGCAGAGCGCAACCGATTACGCCGATTATGCCGAGGTCGTCGTCAAAGCCCTCGGCGACCGCGTCAAGCACTGGATCACGCTCAACGAGCCCTGGGAGCACGCCATGTTCGGGCACTTCCTGGGCGAGCACGCGCCCGGCCGGAAAAGCCCCTGGGCGTATTTCCGGGTCGCCCACCACGAGCTGCTCGGGCACGGGCTGGCGGTCGAGCGCATCAAGTCGCTCCATCCCGGCCTCCAGGTGGGGATCACGCTCAGCCAGTTCCCGGTCTACCCGCAGGTGGACACGCCGAAAAACCGGCAGGCGGCGGCATTTTCTGACCTCTTCGTCAACCGCTTCTACCTGGACGGCCTCTACCGCGGCGCCTACCCCGAAGCCCTCTGGAAGCGCCTGTGGCCGTTCAAACCGCCCATCCGGGAGGGCGACATGCAAATCATCTCGCGCCCGTTCGACTTCCTGGGCGTGAACTACTACAGCCCGATGTTCGCCTACCACGACTGGAAAATCCCCTTCTTCCAGGCCTGGATCGAGCGCGCCACGCCGCCGGGGCCAGAATACGTCGAGGATGAAATCCTCGGAGCGGGAGCGTACCCCTCGGGCATTTACGAGCTGGCGATGCGCTACAAGAACGAGTACGGCAACCCGCCGGTGTACATCACCGAGAACGGCACGAAGTGCGAGGAGTGGTGGGGAGACGGAAAACGTTACGACCCCTACCGCCAGCGCTACCTGGAGCTGTACCTGGCGCAGCTCGCCCGGGCGATCCAGGACGGCGCCGACGTGCGCGGCTACTTCGTGTGGTCGTTGATGGACCTGTGCGAGTGGGCGTCCGGCTACGATTACCCGATGGGCTTGATCTACGTCGACCACGCCACGCAAAAGCGCACGATCAAGGAGAGCGCGTTCTGGTACCGTGATTTAATTGGTTCACAGTATGAAAATTAAAAACCTTGAAACACGAAGTTCGCGAAGAAGGCACGAAGGTTCACAAAGTTTTTAAAAAAGAAAACCTTTGTGATCCTTTGTGTTATCTGCGCTCTATGCAGACCTTTGTGATCTTCGTGTTTCAAGCTTTTCTATCACAGGAGAGATAATGTCCGTAAACAAGTACCAAAATTTTAAGGTCGCCATCTACACCCGCGCGTACGAAGTGGACATGATGCGCGATCTCGACTACCTCAAGAGCAACTTCGAGATCATGCGCCGCCACATGCACGTGGACAAGGTCTACCTGGAGACGCACCGCGACCTGCTGGTGCCTCCACGGGACGTGATCGTCCCGGCGCGCGACTACCTGCGCAGCCTGGGGGTCGAGGTCGCCGGCGGGATCACGATCACGGTCAACGAGCGCAACCGCTTCCAGACTTACTGCTACACCAACCCCGAGGACCGCCAGCGGCTCAAGGAGATCTGCGCCTACACGGCCAGCCTGTTCGACGAGTTCATCCTGGACGACTTCTTCTTCACGAGCTGCAAATGCAAGTCCTGCATCGAAGCCAAGGGCGAGCGCTCCTGGACGGACTTCCGCCTGGAGCTGATGAACCAGGCAGCCCAGGAGCTGGTGCTTGAGCCGGCGCGGGCGGCTAACCCGAAGGTGCAGGTGGTGATCAAGTACCCGAACTGGTACGAGCACTTCCAGGGGCTGGGCTTCGACCTGGAGGCCGGGCCGAGGCTCTTCGACGGCATCCACACCGGCACCGAAACCCGCGACCCGGTAATGGGCAACCAGCACCTGCAGCCCTACCACGGCTACCTGATCGTGCGCTACTTCGAGAATATCAAGCCCGGCGGCAACCGCGGCGGCTGGGTCGACCCCTTCGCCTCCCGCTACCTGGACCGCTACGCCGAGCAGCTCTGGCTGACGCTCTTCGCCAAGGCGCCGGAGCAGACGCTCTTCGACTTCCGTTCCATCCAGCGACCCATCCAGGAGGCCGACCGGGCGCCCTGGCAGGGGCAGGGTGGGAGCTTCGACTTCGACGCTGGTGACCGCACCATTGCGTTCAGCGGACGGCACGCTACCGCCGTCCGCCACGATCGCCCGGGCTGCCGGGGCGGCTTTCGAGCTGGCGGACCGGGCAGCCGGCGAACTGGGCACGCCTATAGGATTGAAAATCTACAAGCCCTTCCATTCCACCGGCGAGGATTTCCTGCCCGGCTACCTGGGCATGCTCGGAATCCCACTCGACCTGGTTCCGCAGTTCCCGTTCGAGGCGCAGACCGTGCTCCTGACCCAGTCCGCCAGCTTCGATCCCGAGATCGTGCCCAAGATCAAGCGCCAGCTCCTGGACGGCAAGAACGTGGTGATCACCTCCGGCTTGCTGGGGGCGCTGCAGGAGGACGGGCGCACTCCCGGCATCGATGACTTCGTCGAGCTGCGCCTCACCAATCGCAAGCTGAGCGTGCAGGGCTTCCAGATCGGCTGGTTCACCGTGGTCAAGCCCACAGAGCCGTTCCTGGTGCCTATCCTCAATTACCTGACCAACGATTCCTGGGAGGAGATCTCGTGCAAGGGCGGGGCGGCCGGCACGCCGTTGCTGCACTTCGCCCAGTACGGGAGCGGTGCGCTCTACGTGCTGGTCATCCCGGATAACTTCAGCGACCTCTATTCCCTGCCGCTTGAGGTCCTCAACCGCATCAAGGAAATCGTGAACGGTCACCTGCCCGTTCGCCTGGAAGCGCCGGCGCAAGTGGCGCTCTTCGCCTACGACAACGATACCTGGATCGCCGAGTCCTTCCGCGATGAGGCGGTGGAAGCGCGGCTGGTGGTCGATGTGAAATTCAACGGCCTGGAAGACCTGCTCAGCGGGGAAGTGCTTTCGGGCGAGGAGCTGCTGGATTGGAGAGGTCAGAAGACTGGCCAGCGAGGCTTTGCGTTTCCGTTGAAGCCGCATTCGTGGAGGGCGTTTCGCGGGAGAGCTTAATCAGTTCATGTTATTCCGAGCGCTCTTTGCGAGGAATCCTTAGAAGGCTGAACGATCATGACATGTTTAGATACACAATCGCCATGCTCATAGGGATTTCTCGACTGCGCTTCTGGAAGATCGTCAGAAGCTTGTCTCGAAATGACATAATTACGGCGGGCTACTCAACGAACGGATTAATTACCTGAACCTCGCCATACCGCTGGCCGTGGCTGAGGTCTTCGGAGAATAAAATACTGCATCGCAGGCTGGAGGCGCTCTGAATGATCTGCGCGTCCCAGAAGGAGATCTGGAAGCGCTGGGCCAGGTCGATTGCCTGGAGAAGGTCAGTGGCGGCAGGCGTGTGCAGCTGCCACTGGGACAGGTCTTCAACGATTTGCCGGGCGGCGAGGGATTCCAGAGGTGCGACAATCTTGCGGGTGACCGTCACGCAGAATTCCTGCAGCACCTGCACGCTCAGGCAGCCGTTCTCGTTTGCCCAGCAAGCTTCTACCAGCCGCCTCGCCAGCTCGTGTTTGCGCCTGGCTGACCGGTCGAAGGCGTAGACCAGGACGTTCGTATCCAGGAATACCGCGGCCAGAGGCTCAGCGTCCATGCAGGTCTTCGCGCGTCCAGGTCACCTTTCCCTGGGTTCCCAGGTCGAGGCCGCTTTTCAACAGGTCCAGGCTGCGCTGGCGGGCCTGTTCGAAGGCTTCCTGGTGGGCAACCAGGTCGCTCAGAGTCTGGGCCAGCAAGCCGGAGAGTGAAGTGTTTTTCTGGATCGCCAGGATTTTTGCCTTCCGCAGGATGTGCCTGGGGAGGGATAGGGTTACGTTTTGGGTGGGTTCCATACAACCTCCAAGGGATTCACGCAATTAAGTATATCACGTAATTACGTGAAAGGTTCCACATTCCTAATCATTACAGAATGTTTTCGATTACTCTTAGCGATCACCGCGCCTTCGCGTTAAATCTCTTCTCTAGAAAACGTTTTCCAAGACAGGATTTTTAACGCAAAGGCACCGAGACGCGGAGTTTACTTTATTTCCGGTCACGATATAATGACCGATATGCTTAAAAACCGTCCCTACCGCGGCAAGGCCGGCGACTACGCGGCTTACCGGCCGGCCTACGCCGAGCCAGGCGATCGACGACCTGGTCACCTGGACTGGCTTGCAGGCAGACTGGGTCGTGGCCGACATCGGCTCGGGCACGGGCAACCTGGGGCGCGAGCTGCTGGACTGCGCCAGGGTCGTCTACGCCGTTGAGCCCGAGCAGGCGATGCGCCGGGAAGCGGAGCGCCTCCTGGGATGGCATCCGGGCTTCCGCAGCCTGGCGGGGAGCGCCGAGAGCAGCGGGCTGGCAGATGGCAGCGTGGATCTGGTTACCGCTGGCCAGGCCGTGCATTGGTTCGACCCGCAGGCTGCAAGGCATGAGTTCGCGCGCATTCTCCGATCGCCTTGCTGGCTGGCGTTGGCCTGGAACAACTTCGGCGAAGCTGGCGACCCGGACCTTTCCGCATGGTACCAGCCCGACAGCCTGAAGCGGGCCAGCTACCCGGTCACCCTGCGCGAGACCTGGGAGCAATTCATCGGCGGAGCGCGCTCCGCCGCCGGCAGCCCCAGCCCCGGAGAGGCAGGCTACGGCACGTTCGAGCACAAGCAGCGCCAGGCTTTCCAGGCCCAGGCGCAGGACGGGTTGATCGCCGTCCATTACACAACCGAGCTGGTGGTGGGGTGGCTAAAGAACACATCAAGTAAGGGGTAGATAAAAAGACCCAATTCCTCTCGTGGTGAGTTGATGGGTATGGAAAGGCACGTATGGATCAGAGTGTCCATTCGTGCCTTTCATGTGATTTTTGAGGAAAATACCATGGATTATAAACAAGCAGTCGCAAGTTATCAAAAAGATTCGTCAAAAGAGAATATAAACCGGTTGGTTGGAGAGCTTTGTGCAGAGATGACCCTGCGTGAAAAAACAAAACTTCTACATGGCAGCGCTGTGTCGTTTTTTTCGCGCATCATTTTCGGTGGGATATTCCATGGCAGCATCTTTTACTATCCTTTCACATGCGGGGGATGCCGGAGACTTGGCATCCCATCGATCAGGTTCTCAGATGGCTCTAAAGGCGCGGTATCCGGAAAGGGGACTTGCTTCCCGGTGCCCATGATGCGGGGATCCAGCTTCGATCCCGAGCTTGAATATAGGGTCGGCAAGGCGATGACCAGGGAGATTATTGCAGCAGGTGCAAATTATTTTGGGGGAATCACCATCAATCTCGTGCGCAATCCCAGAGGCGGCCGCAGCCAGGAATCCTATTCGGAGGACCCTTTCTTGCTAGGTCAGATGGGGGCAACCCTCACAAAATCCGTCCAGGAAGAAGGGGTGATTGCCTGCCCAAAGCACTTTGCTTTGAACAGTATCGAAAACCTGAGATTTTTGGAAAGCTCCAACTGCGACGAACGCTCGCTCAGGGAGATATACCTGCATCAGTTCAAAAAGTGTGTCGATGCGGGGGCGCAGTCGATTATGGCTGCCTATAATAAAGTGAATGGTGTCTATTGCTGTGAAAACAGGCAAATCCTTAGCGATATTCTCAGAGACGAATGGGGTTTCGATGGCTTCACGATGTCGGACTTTTTATGGGGTGTCCACGATACAGCAGGCGCATTAAAAGCGGGTCTGGATACTGAGATGCCGATTTCACGATTTTTCAGCTACAGAAAAATCAGGAAATGTATCAACAACGGCGAATTGTCCGAGGAGGATGTCAACCGGGCAGTCAAGAACATTCTACGTGCCATGATCCGATTAACCCCAACCCTCAAGCCGCAACCCAAGACAGTGATGAAGAGCATAGAACACCTCGAGCTCGCCGAGGAAGCAGCGGTCAAGGGGATGGTGCTGCTTAAAAATAAAAATTCATTACTTCCGCTGCCCAAAACAGCCAAAATCGTCGTGGTTGGACCCTATGCGGATACGGTAAATGTAGGCGATAATGGCAGCGCCAAGGTTATTTCCAAAGACGGTATCACGCCATATGCGGGGTTGAGCCAGAAATTAACAAATGTAAGCGTTTACAACGGACTGGATCCCCAAAAAGCGCTCGAGGCGGCTGCTGATGCGGAAATCGTCATTGCATGCGTCGGCTGCGATGCCAGGGATGAGGGTGAGTTCCTTATCAATGCTGGTGATAAGATGACAAAAAAGCCATCTAAGGCAATTGGTGGTGACCGAGATTCCCTTGCTCTGAACCCAACCCACCTGGAGCTGCTGAAGAGGATGAAAGGTGCGGGTAAAAAAGTAATTGCTATACTCTATACAGGCAGTGTGATCCTGACCGAACCTATTGAAGCGTATACAGATGCTATCGTGATGGGGTATTACGGCGGCAGAGCTTTCGGAAAGGCATTGGCTTCCCTGGTCTGCGGAGAAAAGAACTTCAGCGGTAAGTTGGCGGTCAGCATTGCCAAACAGCAAAGTGATTATCCTCCATTTTTGGAAATCGGGCAAAAGCCGTATGAAATCGAGTATGGCTATTACAATGGATATTATTTGTTCGAAAAGAATAACATGCAGCCCGCCTATCCATTCGGCTACGGTCTCAGCTACACCAATTTTGAGATCCATGCAATCCAGATTGCTAAGAATGATCAGGATGGCATTTCAGTGACCGTCTCGGTAGCAAACACAGGTGCATGCACCGGGGCAGAGGTGGTACAGGTGTACCTGGGTTCTGCGGGCGCTTCAGAAGACAGGCCGCTAAAAATGCTGCGCGGATTCAAGCGCGTTGAGCTTGTGCCAGGTGAGAGCAAAGTGATCCAAATTGATGTATCAGCAGACGATTTAAAATTTTATAATGTTCAAACGAAAGAATGGGTGTTGGATCCTGCTTATAAGGTTTTTATTGGAAACAACGACGCGGACGCTGAATACGTGGGCGAGGTGAATGTAGGATTGTATGTAACACCCTCTACCTTGATGAAGCCAGCGATTGCTACCGCCAAGAGAATCGGTCACAGGAATGGAGGAACATGAACCAAACAAGACAAAGCTCGCAGATTAATCCTGATGTAGTCCAAACCTATCCTGAAAACCCTCATTACCTGATGTACCAGGGAAAACCGGTCCTCCTGATCACCTCGGCCGAACATTACGGGGCGGTGATCAATGCGGATTTCGATTACGGCTCATACCTGGCCAAACTCGCCAGGTATGAGCTAAACTACACCCGCATCTACCCGGGAGCGTACGTGGAGGTGGAGGGCATGTTCATCGAGAACAACAACCTGGCGCCGAAGGTGGGCAGCTACTGCCTGCCGTGGAGCGCGCAGCCGCGAAGCCGGCTGCTGGGACGGTGGAATGAAATACGACCTGGAGCAGTGGTCGGAGGCCTACTTTGAGCGGCTGAAAGATTTCGTGGCGGAAGCGGCAAAACACGACATCGTCGTCGAAATCTGCTTCTTCAACTGCCAGTACCAGGAAGGCTGGCACGCCTGCCCGTTGAACGCCGCCAACAACATCCAGCGAGTGGGTCCCAAGGATTTCAACGATTTCCAGACGCTGAAAACCCCGGAGCTGACGGCGGCACAGGATCGATATGTGGCGAAAATCGTCCGCGAAGTGAACGAATTCGACAACGTGATCCTGGAAATCTGCGACGAGCCGACGCTCAAGGGCACCCCGGCGCCGCTGGCGGTGCGCTGGATCGATCACCTGGTGGACGTCATCGTGAAAACGGAAGCTGAGCTGCCCAAACAGCACCTGGTGGCGCAGCAGTACATGAACCAGGTTGATTTCACGCGGGACGAGCGGGTCCAGGTGATCACGACGCAGTATATCCGCCAGGCCTCGGAGCAGATCGGCGGCGTTGAAGCGCTGGATTGTGTTTATCCACTAAACAAGCCAATCGAGCTGAACGAAACCGCCTTCTATCCCATCTGGTACGAGGGGGATATCGTGGCGGCTTCCAGGGCGGAAGCCTGGGAGTTCCTGGTGGGGGGCGGGGCAGCCTTCAACCAGCTCAACGGCAGGTTTACGGTTACGGATCCTGCCGGGAACACGCCGGACAACCACGTCATCCTGACTGCCTTGAGACACCTCAAGGAATTCCTGGAGGGTTTCGCGTTTCGGAAAATGACGGGAGGCTCGGGGTTCCTGGGTTCCGGGCTAACGGAAGGCAGCCTGGTCCGGGGGATGAGCGAGGAGGGGAGGCAGTATGCGCTCTACATTCACCACAGCAGGCTGAAGGAAAACGGGGTGTACTACATCGCCAACCCGGGGACGTACCAGGAGGAACTGGCGCTGAGACTGCCGGCAGGCCGGTACCGGGCAGAGTGGATCCTGCCGGAGGAGAACCGGGTGCTGCAGCGGGTCGAGTTCGAGCATGGGGGCGGAGAGAAGAGCCTGGGCAGCCCGGTGTATGCGTTTGATATTGCGTTGAGGATTTTAAAGGTCTAAAACCGCTCCACCGGGCGCAAGATCAACATCGAGCAGCCGGCGTAATGGATCAGCTTGCTCGAGACCGATCCTGGCTTCCTGCCTTTGCCGCGACTGGTGCCCAGGGAGCCGGCGATTGCAGCTACGATGCTGTTGCCGGCGGCAGCGCCTATCCAGGGGCTTTCTACCGTTTCGAGTCCGCACTTCGAAGCCTTCATCCCAATCGGCGTCACCCCGGATATCCTTATCACGCATGAAAAAATTACGATGAATCCTTGATGGCTGAGGCTTGACAAGCGTTACCGTTAAAAGTATTCTTCAATCAGATTAGTCTGGCTAGCGCGAAACCCTAAGGTGTAGAATGAACAATATCTGGCAGCTTCGAGATGCAAAAAGTAACTTCAGTGAGTTGGTAGAGTGCGCCTTATCCCATGGCGCCCAGATCGTGACCCGGCGTGGACAGAAAACAGTGGTGGTCTTACCTTACGACGAATATAAAAACCTCACCCAACAACACGACCGGCTTTCTGAGTTCCTGGTAGCCTCGCCTCTATACCGGTCGGGGCTCGAAATCCATCGTGACCCGAGCCCACCACGCGTGACTGAGATCGAGGATGGAGTGTCATGAAACCAAAAATTATTGGCGTTACTTACCACGGCGACAGTGCCGGCGACCCTTATCCCAGCATGAAAGCTGCCGGGATCGAATGGGTGCGCACGGATATCCCATTCCCGTTCGCTGACAAGATGGGCGGCGAGCTGACCCCGACCTACCTGGTCAAGCGCCTCGAGATGCGCCACGCCTCCGGGCACTGCATCCAGACCCTGGGCATCCTGCCGCAGTGGGGGCACCGCTACTTCGATCCCGAGGCCGGCGAGAACCTCTGGCACGACGCATTTCCCACCTGGATGGGCACGCCGGACGACGAGGGCTTCTACGAGCGCTACGCCGCGGTGGCGGAATGGATCGCAGGCGACCTGGGCGATCTTACAGGCGGATACTGGCAGATCGGCAACGAGCTGGATACCGGCACCTTCCGCGGGCCGTACAGCCTGGAGCAGGCGGTTCGCTTCGCCTTCGCCGGGGCGCGAGGGCGTCTTGCAAGCCCGGCCGGACGATCACTGCGGGATCAACCCGGCGGAGATGTCGGCGGCCTCGCGCGCCTTGTTCCAGATGGCTTACGGGCCGGACTCGCCGCTCGACTATGCCGGCATCGACAACTACTTCGGCTCGTGGATCCCGGGCGAGGTCAGCGATTGGATCCCGGTGATCGACGAGATTGCGGCGATCACGGGCAGGCCGGTGCTGGTGGCGGAGTGGGGCTACCCCTCGCTGGGCCAGGTGCTCGAGTTCGACCCCGCCCTGCTCGAAAAAATGTATACGCTGAGTGAAGACGAACGCGTCATGGAGCTGATCAACCTGGGCTTTCCGGTGGGCATCAACCCCTTCTGCCACCTGAAGGGATGGGCGAACGCCTGCGGCGGGGCGCACAACGAGCAGACCCAGGCGGACTACATCCGGGAGGGTCTGAAGATCTTCGCCGAACACCCCAAGGTGCTGGGCTCGATCCTGTACTGCTGGCGCGACAGCGACACCTGCTATCACTGCGGCCAGCCGGAATGCCCGTCGGAATGCGGCTGGGGGCTGGTTAAGGTGGACGAAACCCCGAAGCTGGCGCTGGCGGCCTTTGGGGAGGCGGTACGCCAGTATTACCGGTAAGCGTACGATGGCGCCTGTCAAACCTTCCGACCAGGAAGATCCATTCGACCTGCAGCGCTTCGTGGATGCACAATATGGAGTCTATGCCCAGGCGCTGCGGGAGCTGAAAAACGGCCAGAAACGCAGCCACTGGATGTGGTTCATCTTTCCGCAGGTTAGCGGCCTGGGCTACAGCTACGATTCCCAGTTTTATGCCATCCGCAGCCTGGATGAAGCCCGCGCTTACCTGGAGCATCCCATCCTGGGGCCGAGGTTGGTTGAATGCACTGCGGTTGTCCTGGCGCTGGAGGACCGGACGGCCGGGCAGGTTTTTGGGTCGGTGGATGTTTTGAAGTTTCGTTCCTCGTTGACCCTCTTTGCCCGGGTGTCGGCTTCTACGTCCATCTTCCAGCAGGCACTGGAGAAGTTTTACGGTGGAGAGCCTGATCCAAGGACACTTCAAATACTTGGAACCTGATGGGAATGACGATACTGGTTTATATGTCATTCTGAGCGAAGCGAAGAATCCTTATGGCGGTAGTCTAGTAATTCCTGCGTAGAACCATAATAGCCATCGCTGAAGGGACTCTTCGTCGGCAGGACAGGCACCGGCAGGTTAAAATCCTTTTGCCTCCTCAGAGTGACATGGGTGGGCTGTCACCCTGAGCTGTTCTTGCGAAGAGTCTATTTTCCAATGCATCGTCATCCCGCAGCCATGGCGGTCGTTCGGGCGCTGGACGAAGCCGTAGCGCCTGTAAAACCCCTCCTTACCCACGGCGGACATCAGGCCGACCACCGTATTTTCTGAAGCGTGCGCGGCGATGTACGCCATCACCCGGTCCATCAGACCGCTGCCGATGCCCCCTCCCTGGTACTGCGGATCGACTACCACGTCCTGGATGTAGAATGCCAGGAACCCGTCGCCGATGATGCGCGCCATGCCCACCACCTTTCCGTGATCGAGGGCGCACACGCCATAGAGCGTGCCGGCGAGCCCTTTGACGACGGCTTCAACCGCGACATTTCGCCAGCCTACTGCTTCCCGCAGGCGCAGGTAGTCGGCCGGGCTGGGCAGGTGTTCTTCGTAGATGATGTTATCCATTTCTAGCCTCAAACCTTTACCCAAAAAGTCGATCAGTCCGTTGGGTTTCTGGCGGATAAAGAGCGATCCGCCCTCAACCCAACCTTCGGTCTGCTTGTGCCAAAAGGAGTAACAACAGGCGGCGCTTATAGGGACTCTTCGTCGGCAGGAAAGGCAGCGGAATGCCAAGGCTCTTTTGCCTCCTCAGAGTGACATGGGTCGGGCTACAGTCCATATCCGCTGAAGTGCGTTCTTTGCACTCGTCCGTTGAAGTGCGTTCTGTGGACGCATCCGTTGACAGCTATGTGCATGGTAGAATCCTGGTGGAAATCGTTGGGTTTCGCGTGGATAAAGAGCGATCCGCCTCAACCCAACCTACGATTATAGACGAAAGGACGGCAACCGTTGGAGCTCTCACAATACAAACCGCGTTCAGCGCTGACCACCAAGACGACCGAAATTCTCAAGCCGAAATTCCCCGTCATCGACGCCCACAACCACCTGGGCAGCGACTTCGGCGGTGGCTGGGACACGAAGCCCATCTCCATCCTGCTGGACCTGCTCGACGAAGCCGGCGTGCGCCTGTACGCCGACCTGGACGGCGGCTGGGGCGAGGACGTCCTGCAGCGCCACCTGGAGCACTTCAAGCAGCCGGCGCCGGAGCGCTTTCGCGTCTTCGGCGGAGTGAACTGGGCGGCCTGGCAGGAGCATGGGGACGGATTTCCCGAATGGGCTGCGAAAAGACTGCGCATCCAGGCGGGGTGGGGCGCCGAGGGCTTGAAGATTTGGAAGCCATTCGGACTGCACGTGCGCGACCACAAGGGCAGCCTGGTCAGCGTGGACGACGCCCGCCTCGATCCGATCTGGCAGACCGCGGCGGAACTGAAGCTGCCGGTGATGATCCACGTCGCCGATCCGGTGGCCTTCTTCTGGCCGCTGGATGAGTACAACGAGCGCTGGGAGGAGCTCCACGATCACCCCGACTGGTACTTCCCCAGCCCGCCCTTCCCACCCTTCGAGTCTATCGTCAATGCCCTGGCGAACCTGGTTGCCCGTCACCCCCAGACAACCTTCATCGGCGCCCACGTCGGCTGCTACGTCGAGAACCTGGCCTGGGTCGGCGAGGTCCTCGAGCGCTGCCCGAACTTCTACGTTGATTTCGCCGCCCGCATCCCCGAGCTGGGCCGCCAGCCCTACACCGCCCGTAAATTTTTCTTGAAATACGCCGACCGCATCCTCTTCGGCACCGACCTCAGCCCGAACCCGGAAGCTTATCGCCTGTACTACCGCTTCCTGGAGACGGACGACGAGTATTTCAATCACGACCTCGTCGATCCGCCTGCCCAGGGTCGCTGGCGCATCTATGGCCTGTTCCTGCCTGACGATGTGCTGGAGAAGGTGTACTACCGCAACGCCGAGAGAGTTCTTGTTGGGCATAACAAAATCAGCGTAATCGTTCCGTAGGGGCACAGCAGCCTAACCGGATGTACTTTTCCGGTCAATCGCTGTGCCCTGCCGGTGGAAATGACCTCCATGTGCAGGGCACAGCGGAAAACCTGCTGTGCCCCTACCTATTTGCCAGTGATCAAATCGTTATAGGCGGCTTCCATCAGCAGGAAGAAGGCCTGGCCTTCGGTCGCCGTGCCGGGAGCTTTGAAGTGCGGTGCGCCGCAGACCCCCTGGACGAGCCCGAACTCGTCCACCTTTTCGTAGACCGCCAGGCGGAATTTCTCAGCGGCCGGCAGGTACCTTCGGTCGAGCCAGCCAGCCTGGACGCCGCGATAAATCGTGTAGGCGAAAGCCTGGGCGGCGTTGGTCTCGACGAAGGTATTGCGGATCGTCGAGGATATCGTGGAACAAACCGTCCGGTCGCTGGTGGCGCAGGCAGCCGTCCAATAATTGTTGGATCATTTGCCGGAGCAGAGCTTTCTCCTGCGCCATCGACTCCGGCAGGGCTTTCAGACACGCGCGCCATCCCGGCAGCCGCCCAGCCGTTGCCCACGCCCCAGAAGAGCTTGCGCTCGAAGGCCTGCCTGTCCTCGTCCCAGACATGGTAATAAAGCTGCGCCTGCGGATCGAACAGGATGCGGTGGTAGCCGAGTACCTGCTTCATGGCTTCCTGAGGGTGACCGGCAGCGACCAGGAAGGGCGGCGCCATGTAAAAGGCATCCACCCAAATCATATTCTCGATGTAGTTGTGGTAGAGGATGCCACCCCGGGTCCGCGGCGCCTTGTAGAGCAGGAATTCGAGCATTTTGTCGGCCGCCGCGAACAAGGTTGGATCGTGGGTGCGCCGGGCAGCGAAGAGCAGGGGCTCGCCGTTGGCTGCCGGGTCGGTCAGGGGGCCCTGGCCTTCGTTCAAGCCGAGTCTTCCATCCTTGAGCTGGTTGACGACGGCGTCTTTGGCGAGTAAAACGACCAGGTCGTGCTCCCCCAGCTCCAGCAGCGCCTGGGCGGCCACGCCCTGCTCCCAGGCCCGCCGCTGCATGGCCAGCATGGCTTGCTTGACTTTTTCGATACGGGTGATGCGATCCATGAGAACTCCTTGTGTATGAGAGGGATTATACAGTATTCTGGTGACAACGCTCCGCGTTGTCACTCTTCAAGGACGCTCCGCGTTCACCATTGGACGAATCCGGAGCCAGTTAGAACGACGCAGAGCGTCGACACCGGGGTAACAACGCGGAGCGTTGTTACCAGAAGAGGGTTGTTACCAGGAAAGATCGTTCGCTCGGAATGACATAAAAGGTATTTTGGATTAAAATATCCTGAGTAAGCTTTTTCATGGGGGAGCATTGGACCATCAGAAAATGTGTCACGGAAAAAGGAGAAAAAAATGAAATCCATCAAGTTGCTCAGTATTCTGCTCATCCTGGCCTTCCTTCTTGCCGTGTGCGGCGGCCAGACGGAAGAGGCAGCGCCTGAAGGACCGGTCGAAGAAGGTGCAGCACAGGAAGAAGCTGCTCCCGCCGAACCTGGTGAGAAAATCACCCTGCGCCTGTGGTCGCACCAGAACGCGGCCTTCCAGGCGGGCAACGAGGCCATCATCGCCAAGTTCACGGAGCAGAACCCCAACATCGAGGTCGTCTACGAGACCTTCGAATACGAGCTCTACATCCAGACCCTGCAGACCTCCATGCCTGCGGGCACCGAGGCTGACGTCATCGAGATGTTCGGCACCTGGGTCTGCTCGTATGCCGATGGCGGGCGCCTGCTGACCGTGCCGGAGGACATGCTGACCTACGCCGACGCCCAGCAAATATTCTTCCAGGCGCCGCTGGATGGCTATTACTGTGACAACCGCCTCTACGGCATCCCCCATGAGTTCAACCTGGAGAACGGCGGCGCCCTGGTCAACCCGGCTTATTTTGAAGCCGAAAGCCTGACCTATCCCCCTAACTGGGTGAACTTCAGCGACCTGCGGGCAGATGCAATGAAGATGACCAAGTTTGACGGCGAGACGATGACGCGCGCCGGCTTCAACTTCGTCACCGGCGACGGTCTCTCCTTCACTATCCTGGCGATGATCCTGCAGCAAGGAGGCAATTACTTCGCCGAAGACGGCAAGCACTTCAACTTCAACTCGCCCGAGTCCAAAGCCGCGATCCAGCTCATGGTCGACATGGCCCAGAAGGACAAGGTTGTCGACCCGGTGCTCTTCAACGACGAGGCGAACTGGGTGGGCGAGTCCTTCTTTGCCGGGAGCGTCGCCATCGGCTTCGTGGGCTCGTGGGCGGCCGGCGAGGGCATGATCAACTACCCGGACATGGTCTTCGATTACATCCAAATCCCGCCGTATTTCGGCAGCGAGCACAAGTTTGCTGCCGACTTCGGGCTGGGGCAAGGTGGTTTCTGCGAACACCGAGCACCCGCTGGAGGCCTGGAAGCTGGCGATGTTCATGGCCGCCGAACAGGAGAACGCTTTTACCTGGAACGCTGCCACCAAGACGATCCCGGCGATGAAAAAGCTGGTAGAAGATCCAGACGAGCTCCTGGCAGGTCGCCCCGTTCCTGGAAGCCACCTTTGGCCTGCTGCCCGGCGGGCAGTTCATCGGTGATGTGACCGACCGCGACCAGCTCTTCTACGAGATCCTTTACCCGCACATCCTGGAAGCCATGCAGGGCGTCCTGACGGTGGATGAAGCCGCAGAGCTGATCCACACCGAAGCCAACGCCATGGTGGATGGGCAGTGAAAGGTCGTAAATCCGGTTTGCAGATCGCCCAGGATCGCTTCGTGGCGATGGGGCTGACGCCGATCATGGTGTACATGCTCTTCTTCGCCCTGCTGCCCATGCTCTGGGCGGTGATCCTGGGCTTCTTTGACTACTCCCCGGTGCGCGGCGGCAGCGGCTTCCTGGGCCTGGGCGGCGAGAACCCGTTCGTGGGGCTCGACAACTACAAGGCGATGTTCGGCGCCTCGCAGCCGGCGCGCGTCTTCCGCATGGCGGTCAAGAGCACGTTCGTCTTTGCCTTCATGGTGCTGCCGCTCAACCTGCTGATCACCCTGCCGCTGGCCATCCTCATCGAAAACGTGCACCAGAAGCTGAAGGGCATGTTCCGGGCGATCTTCTTCCTGCCGACCATCAGCTCGGCGGTGGCGGTTGCGATCATGTGGGGCTATATCTTCCACCCCCAGGCCGGGCTGTTGAACACGCTGATCAAGCTGGTGGGGCTCTCCCCGCCGAAATCCTGGCTGACCGACCCGACCGCTGTCTATTTCGGCATCCCCCTGGCAATGATCGCCGTGGTCATCGCCTACCTGTGGCAGGACTTCGGCTACAACCTGGTCATCTTCGTGGCAGCCCTGCAGGGCATCCCCCAAGAGCTGCAGGATGCCGCCCGCGTCGACGGCGCTAACTCCTGGCACATGTTCTGGAAGATCCTGGTGCCCCTGCTGAAGCCGACGCTGCTCTTCGTCTGCGTGCTGACCATGCTGTCGTCCTTCCAGGTGTTTGTGATCTTCGATGTGATGACCAACGGCGGTCCCAGCAACCAGACCACACCGCTGGTGATGAGTATCTACGAGAACGCCTTCCGCTACCAGAACATGGGCTGGGCGGCGGCGATCTCGATGGTGCTGTTCATCATCATCCTGATCGTGACCATCATCCAGTTCCGCCTGCTGCGCACGGATTGGGAGTACTAGCCATGGCAAGCCAAACTTCCAACCTCCCTGCATCCCGCCGCCCGTTCCCATTTGGGAAGACCGTCGGGCGTACCGTATCCTATACCATCCTGCTCCTGGGCACCCTGGTGACCCTGGTGCCGTTCGTCTGGGCAGTCCTGACCTCGCTCAAGCCCTCGAGCGAGATCGTGCGTGTCCCGCCCACCTTTTTCCCCGAGACCTGGACGTTGAAAGCCTACCAGACGATCTTCAACGATCCGAATGTGCCCCTGGGGCGATTTTATATCAACAGCCTGGCAGTTGCCGGGGCGCGCGTGGCGATCACGCTTTTTACGTCCTCGCTGGCCGGCTTTATCTTTGCCAAGTACCGCTTCTGGGGCAAGCGCATCACCTTCGGTTTTATCCTGGTGCAGCTCATGATCCCCTTCCAGGTGGTGATGATCCCTGCCTACCTGATCCTGGTGAAGCTGGGGTTGGTCGATTCATTGTGGGGCCTGATCATCCCCTCGATGGTGGACGCCTTCGGCATCTTCCTGATGCGCCAGTTCATCGAGAGCATCCCCACGCGAGCTGATGGACGCTGCCCGGGTCGACGGCGCCCCGGAGTTCCGCATCTACTGGAGCATCATCTTGCCCCAGCTCGGGGCGGGCCTGGCGACGCTGGGCATCTTCACCTTCATGGCCACCTGGAACGATTACCTGTGGCCGCTGATCGTGATCACCACCCACGAGCGCAGGACGCTGCCGCTGCTGCTGACCTGGTATTCGTCGCAGCACAGCACGCGCTACGACCTGACGATGGCGGCCTCGGTGCTGGTGCTGCTGCCGATTTTGTTCGTATACATCCTTTTCCAACGCTGGATCGTGCGCGGCGTGGCGCTGACGGGATTTAAATAATATGAATGCTCCGCGTTTCTCTCAGCCTATCGACCCTTGTGACCTTTATCATTGGTGCACCATTCCAGCCGACCAGCTGGTTAACCACCCGGAGCGCAAGAATTCCTTTCCGCATCTGCCAGGACTCCGGCGAGATGGGACAGCTCATGGCGCGCGAACTCGCTGACGAGATCCAGCGCACAACCAGCGTGGCGAACCCACGCGGGCAATCATCCCCTGTGGGCCAAGCTGCTGGTACCAGCCCTTTACTGAGTTGGTAAACCGCGAACAAATCAGCCTGCGGCGCCTGGTCGTCTTCCACATGGACGAGTGCCTGGACTGGCAGGGGAGGGAGCTGCCGCGCAGCCATCCCTACAGCTTCCGCGGGGTGATGGAGCGGGTGTTCTATGATCCGATCGATCCCGAGCTGGCCGTGCCCGAAGCCAACCGCCGCTGGTTGAATCCGGGCAACCTGGAGGAAATCAGCCGGGAGATCGCCGCCGCGCCCATCGACATCACCTACGGCGGCTGGGGGCAGGACGGGCACATCGCCTACAACCAGGCGCGCCGGCATCCCTACAGCCAGCTCACGCTGGAGCAGCTCCGCAACTCAACGGCGCGTATCCAGGAGAACAACTGGGACACCGTCATCGCCCTGGCGCAGCGCACTTTTGGGGGCGCTTACCAGTTCGTGCCGCCGATGTCGGTCACCCTCGGGCTGCGGGAGTGCCTGTCGGCGAGGAAGGTGCGCCTGTTCAGCGACACCGGCGCCTGGAAGCAGACGGCGCTGCGGGTGGCGCTCTTCGGGCCGCTGACCGTCGAATACCCGCTGACCCTGCTGCAGGAGCACCCGGACGCGCTGCTGACGGCGACGATCGAGACGGCCTCTCACCCGCTCAGCCAGCACCCGGAGTGGGACCTGGGATTGGAGTAGGCTTCCGGTGCCCGCCTGGACGCCCCTACCTATCGATTGGAGCCAGGCCCGCTACCGGCTGATGGCCGGGGTCGGTGGTATCGGCAAGGGCAGCTTCTTCGAGCTGCAGGGGAACCACACCCTGGGCCGCGAGGAGAGCCGCAGCGGGCACTTCCTGGACCGGCGCGATTACTGCAAGCTGCACATCATCGGGCACTATGTCCAGACGCTGCTCGGGCCCGGTTTTACGACCCTGCCCATCGGATTTGTCGGGGAAGACGACGCCGGCCGGGAGATGTTGCAGGAGATGGCCGCTGCCGGGATGGACCTGAGCTTTGTGCAAGCCCTGCCCGGCGAGCAGACGATGACGTCGATCTGCCTGGTTTATCCGGACGGCTCGGGCGGCAACCTGACGGTGGACGATTCGGCGAACGATAAGGTCAACCCTGCCGTTGTCGAGGCTGCCTTCACCCAGGATCCGCTCGGTGGGGCACGAAATACCGGCATCGTCCTGGCCGCGCCGGAGGTATCGCTGGAGGCGCGCCGGAAACTGCTGGAGCTGGGCAGGCGGCGCGGCTTTTACAACGTACTGGCGGTCAACTCCGCAGAAGCCGCTGCTCCTGAAGTCGAAGCCCTGTTCGAGCAGGCGGACCTGCTGTCGCTGAACCTGGACGAGGCGGCTGCCGTCTGCAGGGCACACGGCGAGGCGGGAGAAGGTACGCCAGAGGCCGTCGTCGAGAGGTCGGCCAGGATTTTAAGCGGGTATGGTTTCGACTTTACCATCACCGGCGGCAGGCAGGGTTCATGGGCTTATGCCGGGACTGAATTGCACCACCTGCCGAGGTTGAAGGTGCAGGCGGTGAGTACGGCCGGGGCGGGCGACGCCTTCCTGGCGGGGCTGATCGTGGGCCGGGTGGCAGGTTTGAATTTCTTCGAATCTCACGAGCTGGCGCGCCTGGTGGCGGCGCTCTCGGTGACCTCGCCGCACACCATCCATCCAGGGATCGACCGCTATTCGCTGCGGAATATTCGCGCGTGAGGCTGGGGTGTCCCTTCCTCCTGCGCTGGAGGCCTTATTACAATGAAATTTGAAACACGAAGGACACCAAGATTGCACGAAGAAGCACCAAGGTTTTTAGAATAATTTACAACTTAGTGAATCTTTGTGCTTCCTTTGTGCTCTTTGTTTTTCAATCTTTTCTTCGTGTTTCAATCGTTTCTGGAGGTCATCTAATGCTATCTAACCCAAAAATCGGCTTTATCGTTTACGGCGTCCACAAGGACGGGCTGCAGGACCCCATGGGACAGCCCTTCATCGACGACGCCCTGGTGGAAAAATCGAAGCAAGCCCTGCGCCAGGCTGGGATCGACCTGGTCGAGGAGGAGCTGGTCATCGCCAGCAAGCAGGAGGCACGCCAATGCCTGAACCGCTTCAAGAAGATGGACGAGCTGGACGGGCTGGTGCTCTTCTCGGGCACCTGGGTCTGGGCAGCGCACCTGGTGGGGGCGCTGCGCGACTTCGCCGCCACAGGCAAATCCATCTTGCTGTGGACGCACCCTGGCTCGCAGGGCTGGCGACCGGTGGGCGGGCTGGTGCTGCACGGGGCGCTCAAGGAGGTCGGCATCCCGCACCGCTTCGTCTACGGGGCGCACGACGAGCCAGCGACGATCGTCAACCTCCGCGCATATTGCCGGGCAAGCCAGGTGAAAGCTCGCCTGAACCAGAGCACCGCCGGCGTCTTCGGCGGACGCGGCATGGGGCAGACCTGCGGGGTGGCCGATCCCTCGCAGTGGATGCAGGTTTTCGGGGTGGACATTGACTCGAGAGATACCACGCGCCTGCTGGAGGTCGCCCGCCAGGTCAGCCCGGCGGAGATCGCCCAGGCCAGGGGGGCGATCCAACCGCTGTTCTCCGAGCCGCTCCCCCAGGGTGAGGTTGCCGACCGTTCGATCAGCCTGTACCTGGCGATCCAGAAGGTGCTCGCCGAGGAGTCCTGGGATTTTTACACGATCCAGTCCTTCCCGGGGCTGGGCGATGACTACTCGGCCACCTGCTTTGCCCAGAGCCTGATGCTGGACAAACGCGTCGCCACCTCCACCCTCAGCGATTTCAACACGCTGATGACGGTGCGGCTGCTGAACGACCTCAGCCCGGAGCCGGTGTATTACGGAGACCTGCAGCACATCGACAAGGCCAATCACGAGATCAAGATCATCGGCGACGGCGCCTGCCCGCCCTCGCTGGCGGGGAAGCGAGGACCGGCGAAGTTCGCCGAGCACGGCATTCCCACCGAGGGCGAGGCCGGGGGCATTTCCATTGACCTGGTGTGCAAGCCGGGTGAGGGCGTGCTGGCGAGATTCGGCCGCGACGATGGGCTGTTCGAGCTGGTCGTGGTGCGCTGCACGGTCTTCGAGCCGTCCGTGGAGGAGATCGCTGCCCGCCGGTTGGAGTGCGGCATCCCGTTCTGGCCGCATGCCTTTGTGAAGGTGCACGGCGACATGGACCAGCTCGTGGAAGCGTGGAATAATGAATACGCGGTGTTGGGGTATGGCGCGCATTTGTATGAGGAATTGATCGCCTTCGGGGAATTGACCGGCATTCGGGTGGTGGCGCTGTAGGGGCACAGCAGTTTTTCCGCTGTGCCCTGTTGTGGCAGGATCGCGACCAGGATTATCAGGGCACAGCGATAGTGCTGCTGTGCCCCTACGATAATGGTTACAAAAATGGATATTTATGTCACCGTTCGACCCAAACAAACATCACCGTAGATCGATCCGTTTGACAGGTTACGATTATACCCAGGCAGGTGCGTATTTCATTACGTTAGTCGTTAGTGATCGGGAATGTCTCCTGGGTGAAATCGTAGGAGGGGAAATCCAAATAAACGATTATGGGCGAATTGTTGAAGCAGAATGGTCCAGGTTGCCAACAAGATTCCAGATCCTGGAAATTGGGCCTGCTGTCATCATGCCTAACCATTTCCACGCAATCTTTCGACTGCGTGATTCCTCGGTTTCTGACGATAACCATCGTGAGAGAAGGTTTGGAACAATGATCCCAGATTCCGTACCGTCAATCGTTCGATCATTCAAATCGTCCATCACGTTGCGTATCAATTCCATGATGAAATCCCCTGGGCAGGTATTTTGGCAACGAAATTATTATGAAAGGATCATCAGAGATCCAGATGAATATGATCGAATTTCCCATTACGTCGAAAATAATCCATTCCATTGGGAAATCGACCAATTGAATCCTGGGTCATGAATTTTTTTTCTTAGAATTCGATCCTACGTGTGTAGGGGCACAGCAGCACTTCCGCTGTGCCCTGCCATGCCTGTCATGAGCGTCCCCTATCATCGGAGGGCACAGCGATAAACCCGCTGTGCCCCTACGAAGACCGTTAGATTGAAAAATGCCGGTACTGCGGTAAATAGGCCTGGTTCTGCTGCAGCATTTCGTTCACCATCGTCTTGATCTCCGCCAGCGAGAGCACCGCCGCTGACAGCGGATCGTGGGCGATGGCCTGGAAGAGCAGGCGCGGGTCGCCGGTGAGGGCCGCCTCGACCGCCATCTCCTCCACCATCACGCTGGTGTGTGTCAGGGTCACGCACTGCGGGGGCAGGTTTCCGACGTGCACGGCGCGGAAGCCGTTGCGGTCGGCGTAGACGGGCACCTCCACGCAGGCGCTCTCCGGCAGGTTGGGGATCAGCTTCGTGTTGGGCACATTGCCGTTGAAGGTGAAGGTCTCGCCGCCCTCGAGGGCGTTGATGATGTAGGCGGCGTACTCGCGTCTCGCGCTCCAGGCTGATCGGCGTTTCTTTGGCGAACCACTTTCGGGCTTCGTCCTTCCAGGTGGCTTCGGTCTGCAGGTACTCGTCGAGGATGTAGGCGTAGACACCTGGGTTCCAGCCGGTGCCGTGTGTACAGTATTTCTCGATCAGATCGGGGCGTTTGCGGAACCACCAGTTGTATTCAGAGTTGTGCCCGCTGGATTCGGTGACGTAGTAATCGAGGTGCAGGAACATCTCGTTGCGGACGATCTCCTCGTTGTAGATTTCCTGGCGCTCGCTGACGGCTTTGCGGATCAGGGGATAGGCGTCCGGTCCCGTTCCATTCGTACTTCAGGTACCAGGCCTGGTGGTTGATGCCGGCGCAGGTGTAGGTGATTTCGTCCATGGGCGCACCGATCCATTCCGCCAGCATTGCGGCCGTGCCCTGGACGCTATGGCACAGGCCGGTCAGGCGGACGAAGGTGGAACGCTGCATCGCCCGGCAGAGCATGGCCATTGGATTCGTGTAGTTTAATAACGTGGCGCCCGGGCAGTAGCGCTCCATGTCCTTGACGATGCTGAGCATCACCGGGATGGTGCGCTGGGCGCGGAAGATTCCCGACGGGCCGCGGGTGTCGCCGATGTTGGTGTCCACGCCGTACTTCTTGGGGATTTCGATGTCATGGCGCCAGACGTCCGTGCCGCCGGCCAGGATCGTGCACAAGCACGTAGTCGGCGCCCTGCAGGGCTTCGGCGCGGTCGAGGGTGGCCTGGACCTGGGCGGGGTAGGGTCCCAGCTCCAGGATGCGGCGCACCGATTTCTCAGCGAACTCCAGGCGTTCGGCGTTGATGTCCATCAGGCAGATAGTGCTGTTTTGCAGGAGCGGGAAGGTCATCATGTCGCGCACGAGGCCACGGGTGAATTCCAGGCTCCCGGCTCCGATGAAGGTGATTTTAGGCATGGTTGGTTTCCTCCTTAACGGACGACCAGGTTACTTGAACAGCAGCCGGGTCGCTTCAGAAATGTCTTCAATGGCTTGGTCGAATGCGGCTTGATTTGCCTTCGAAGGCTTGCGGAAGCCGCTGATCTTACGCACGTACTGCAGGGCGGCGAGCTGGATTTCTTCATCACTTGGGGGATGCTCGGGCTGGCGCAGGGTCTTGATGTTCCGGCACATGGGGGATCTCCTGGGGTGATTATACCCTCTGGGTGATGCTGCGGTGGATGAGACCTCCGATTAGTATATGAAATCCTGCGGACTCGGCGGAACTTTGAGAAGAATTTGTTATAATTTAATCAATATAAGGTATGTGACGATGTTAACACTTCAACAGATCGAACAAATGATGGCGAAGCTCAAGCGTGCTGAAAAGGCGCGCATCCTTCAATGGGTAGCGCGCGATTTAGGCGATGCATTTCCTGGGATTGAAAGCAACCCGGGGGTATGCGGCGGAGAACCGTGCATTGTGCGTACTCGCATCCCGGTATGGACCTTGATCCAGGCGCGCAACCTTGGAGTGAGTGAGTCTGAGCTTTTAACGATTTACCCAACCCTCCGAGCAGAGGACCTGGTGAATGCGTGGGGATATTATCGGTCACATAATAAAGAAATAGACCGCCAGATTACGCAGAACGAATCAGCTTAAAATGGCGCGTTTCTATTCTAACGAGAATTTTCCTTTCCCGGCTGTTCAAACCCTTCGTGGGCTTGGTCATGATGTGTTGACCTCACTCGATGCAGGAACGGCCAACCAATCTTTACCGGATGCAGAAATCCTTGCATTTGCGGGTCAGCATGACCGGATTCTATTGACTTTGAATCGAAAACATTTCATCGATTTACACCGTAAGAATTCAGAGCATTCGGGTATCATCGTTTGCTCATTCGACCGAAATTATGCTGAACTCGCAAGGCGAATATCTGAGATTGCCTCCCAAAGTGAACCAATCACAGGCAAATTATTCAAGGGTTAACCGTCCAGGTTAAGATAAATAAAACGGTAAACAAGCTGCTGACGATGAGCTGGCGGATGCCGATGGCGGTGGGTTTAACCTTCACTGCCGGCTTGAGCGTGCCGTAGATTGTCTCGGTGAGCTGCAGCAGGTAGGGCAGCCAGAGCAGCGGCGGCAGGACCTGCAAGATCGAGAGCAGCAGGACACCCACAAAGTTGAAGCCGGTGTAGAGCAGGGCGCGCCAGGCCATGCGCAGGCGTTCATTCACGGCAGGGACGGTCTGCAGCTCGCGCTGCCCCAGGCGCAGGTAGGCGTAAACGATCGAGGCCGCCGACTGCAGCCAGGTCAATCCCCACAGCCACCAGCCTGCCGGATCGGCGCTGCCCAAGGCCACCCAGTACGCAGCCGGCGCCGCCAGCGCCAGCACGCCGCTGCCCAGGATTTCAACCCCGGCCTGCCGTCTCTCGCTGCGGCGGCTGACCAGCCAGAGATGCCAGGCAAAGACGGGCAAGGCAGGCAAGGCCAGCAGCAGGACGTAGGCGTAGCCCAGCGAGGCCAGCGCCGCCAGGCAGACCAGGCCAACCAGGGCATATACACCGCTCCAGAAGAGGGCGGGCTTGAGGTCTGCCCACGCGCGCCTGCCCGGAGAGGGCCTTGATCCCCACGGTCACCGGCTGGCGCAGGAAGAATGCCGCCAGGGCGCCTACCACGACGAAAGCGGTCGCCGCGCTCAGTTTCCCACCGGCGAAGAGGCCGATCAGCAGCGGGCTGAGCAGGAAGACCCACGAGCCGTGGTCCTGGGGAACGGCGATGTGGCGGTTGAGGAGGCGGCTGCCGGGCTTGTTTGCTTTCACTCGCCCGAATTGTACCGTACTTCGCTCAGCTTGCAGGAGAGATATTCACCATCCAACTCACGCCAAACTTGTCGCTGCACATTCCGAAGCTATCGCCCCACATGGCTTTGGTCAGCGGCATCGTCACCATCCCGCCAGCAGATAGCTTCTCGAAGTAGGCGGTCAATTCCGCCTCGTCGTCGCCGAAGAGGGCCATGCCGAAGTTCGTGCCCGGCTGGAATTCCAGGCGCTTCGGCGTATCCGAGGCCATGAAGTTGATGCCGTTGTCGGCGAGGAGCTCGGAATGCATGATCAGGTTGTCTTCGTCAGGGGACTCGGAGGCGTTGTAATCTTTGAAGGTGCTGATGGTCAGCTTGCCGCCGAAAACGGAGTGGTAAAACTCCATGGCCTGGCGGGTGTTATTCCTGAAGTTCAGGTATGGATTCAATTTCGTCTGCATGGTATCTCCTGAAAAATGATATCTCGAATGAGGTTAGATTCGCTTTAATAATTCTGCCAACTAGTCCGCGCCCCGACCCTAACCTTCATAAAAGCCCATCTTCTCGTGGTGCTGACGCTCGGCAACCGTCCAGTGGAGACCTCCAGATGTGTATAAGGTCTTACCGTCCACATTTTCGAAAGTGATGACCACGGTCATAAGAGGCTGCTCCGAGGGTACACAGGGGCGGAAGACCTTTTCGGGAGGGGCCTCCAAGACGCGGGTCAAGACGAGTTCGCGCTCGGAAAGGGTGGTTGGTTCAGGTTGGGTGCTCATGGTTTTCCTCCTGGTGTGGGATGGGGTAAATATACACTAATCGGACTGTTTTTGTATGAATATTCCATGAATTTTAAATTTTATAAAAGCTGTTCACATCGGAAAAACCCTCATGTCAAAAATTATATTGACTCAGGAGCTTATATCCTATATAATCAAATTACTCCGATGGGGAGTAGCTGCCCGATTTTTCGGGATAGGCAGTCGTCAAGGCGGAAAGAAATTTCCCGGCTGTCTGAAATGAAATGCAAGACCATCGCTTTCAAGGCGGTGGTCTTTTGTTTTAGAAAATGTTATTTTTATTATACGTTCTTTGATGAAACGAGTAGTTTGCAGATGAAGGTAATGGATAAGAGTTTGTGGATTTTTGGCGGCACAGTGTGCGTCGGCCTGGGAGTTCTGGGTTTATTTTTGCCGGTTTTACCCACTACGCCATTCTTATTGTTAGCGGCTTTTTGTTATGGGCGCGGGTCTAAACGCTTTTATCACTGGCTAGAAGACCATTCGTGGTTCGGTGGCTACATTCGGAATTACCGAGAGGGTCATGGCATACCATTAATGCAGAAGATGCTGACCATTTTGCTCTTGTGGCTGACGGTTGGGGTTACTATCGGGTTTGTGGCAATAACCTGGTGGCTGAAGGTCATATTGGCGGTAGTGGCTGTAAGTGTCACTATTCATCTGGTCACGATAAAAACCTGGCGTCCCGAATCCTCCGTCCAGGCCAGAGAAGTGCAATCCATGGAACCTGTAGATGAAGAGGTGCTCTGATGTCCTCGTTACTCAAGAGCCAAGAAAAATCCCGCACCCGCGGCGAAATTGAAGCAGAGGTGACCAAGGCGATCGTCAGATTCGAAAAGGAAATCTTGGGTCGCGGCCCGGAAGATGCTCGCACCTATTTTATTAACGATATGATCTTAATCCGTCTGAAAGGTTTGATCACCCCGGCCGAACGGAAGCTTGCGGAAAGCAGGGATGGACAAATATTGGTTAAGGATACTCGTAGGCATCTGCTTGAATCGTGCCGCCCACTATTTGACGACCTTGTACAGGAGATTGTTGGTTGCCAGATTCTCAGCTTCCATACCGATATGAGCACGCGCACTGGCGAGCGCATCCTGGTCCTGACGGTTGATCGAAATTTGGATGAATTGTTTTAGCATTCCAGCAAGGTAGAGGAGGATTTGGATATATTTATCCATAAAATTGGTTAAATTCTTATAGAAGGCGCTGCCCCGAATTTTTATTCGTGCAGGCAGGCAATCCATAAACCGGAAGACTGGGTAAAAAGTAGGCTTCACGAGAAGTCGACGAGTTGCAAAGTAGGCCGGCATTGCTCCTGAAGGATGGGAGAGATGCCGGCTTTTTTAACTTTACCATTGAAAGGAGTTCGTTCATGAACCAATCTCATGCATCTGTTCTTCGTTCTCGCCGCTGGCGGCGTTGGATTCCCCCGGTCGTGGTCACAGGCGCTGCCGGGACCGCATTGGTGGCCTGGTTTGAGGAATTGCTTGCCTTTGCCGCAGAATTCATCGCTGTGATTTTTCTAGGCATCCTGGCAGGGATTATCTATCTGTTCAACCACCTAACATTCAAGTCCGTCCTGCCCCGCCGAGAAGATGATAAGAATATAAAACACTGATTGCCAGTGATTAATGCAATAGGAGCATAAAAATTATGAAACAAAATAGACCCTGGCATACCCTGACCCGAGACGCTGCGTATGAACTCTTTAACAGTAATCCGCATGGACTGACCAGCGCGGAAGCCGCAAAACGTCTTCTTGAGACAGGCCCAAACGAAATTCAAGCGGCGAAGCACATTTCAGCCTGGGAAATTTTACTGGAGCAGTTTAAAAACATTTTAATCCTGATCCTTCTCGTCGCAACAGCCATCTCACTGTTCTTGGGTCATGGAATTGAATCGATCGTGATCGCGGTCATCGTGTTGTTTGCCGTTCTCCTGGGTTTCATCCAGGAATACCGCGCAGAACGCGCCATTGAAGCCTTACGCCAGATGGCCGCGCCGACCGCGACCGTCTTGCGAGATGGAGCGGAAGTCAAAATACCAGCTCGAGATCTGGTTCCAGGAGATGTAATCCTCCTGCATACCGGGGATCGCATCCCAGCGGATGCGCGCCTGCTTGAAGCGATCAATTTGCAGGTGGAGGAGGCGGCGCTGACTGGAGAATCCATCCCGGTTGAAAAACACATCCACCTGCTTTCGGAAGATGATCTTCCGGTTGGTGATCGGAAAAACATTGTCTATGCTGGCACTGCTGTGACTTACGGAAGGGGCCGAGCCCTGGTAGTTGCCACCGCCATGCAGACTGAGTTCGGGAAAATCGCCCAACTCTTACAGACAGTCGAGACCGGGAAAACACCGCTTCAACAAAACCTGGACAGGGTTGGAACGGTCCTGGCGCGCGCCGCTCTTGTGGTGGTCGCGTTGATCGTGGCTTTGGGCGTGCTGCGAGGCCAACCCATCATTGATATGTTGATCTTCGGGATTGCCCTGGCAGTTGCCGTCGTTCCCGAAGCATTGCCGGCTGTGGTGACGATTTCGCTGGCGATTGGTGTTCAAAAAATGGTCAAGCGGAATGCTTTGATTCGCCGGTTGCCTGCTGTTGAGACGTTAGGGAGCACCTCGGTCATTTGCTCAGATAAAACAGGAACCTTGACCAAAGACGAGATGACTGTGCGCCAGTTATATGCCGGTCAGAGATTGTTCAATGTTAGCGGTGCTGGTTACGATCCGGTGGGTGAGTTTTCAGTCAACGGTGGTACACCCATTTCGCCAACCCCCGCCCTCCTTCAAGTACTCACAGCGGCCGTTCTGGCTTCGGACACACGGCTTGTTTGGGGTGGGGATGGATCAAAAGCAAGTTGGGAAATTAAAGGAGACCCGACCGAAGGCGCGTTGGTGGTCGCCGCACAAAAAGCAGGGCTGTATAAGGATTCCCTCGATATTTCCCAGCCTCGGATAAATGAAATTCCATTTTCATCTGAAACGAAACGGATGACCACCCTGCACCAGACCTCCAGCGGGCTAACGGCTTATGCCAAAGGCGCGCCAGAAGTGATCTTAAACGGCTGCGACTGGCTGATGACGGAACAGGGTATTCAAGCGCTTGATGAGAGCGCCCGCGGGCAGGTGCTTGCCGCGCGCAGACGATGGCTGAGAAGGCGCTGAGGGTCCTGGCGATTGCCTCGAAACCCAATGTCACCCTTGAAACTGCCCAGACCGGAATGACTTTTTTGGGACTTGCCGGCATGATCGATCCCCCGCGCCCGGAGGCTCAAAGTGCAATTGCATTATGTGAAGAAGCAGGTATTCGTCCGGTGATGATCACGGGCGACCATCCGGTAACTGCCCAGGCAGTCGCGCGTGAGTTGGGTTTGCTGCGCAATGGGGGGCGGGTGGTTACGGGCGCCGAGTTGGAGGAGATGCCGGACGAGCAGCTAATTCGCGATGTGGAAGGCATCAGCGTGTATGCCCGGGTTTCCCCAGCCCATAAACTGCGGGTGGTGACTGCCTGGCAGGCACGCGGGCATATTGTGGCGATGACCGGTGACGGCGTGAACGATGCCCCCGCGTTAAAGAAAGCTGACATCGGCATTGCCATGGGCATCACCGGCACGGATGTGACGAAAGAAGCCGCGGCCATGACCCTCACGGATGACAATTTTGCTTCCATCGTGGCGGCAGTTGAGGAAGGGCGAGGGGTATTCGGCAATATCAAGAAATACCTGATGTATTTACTTTCGTCAAATATTGGTGAAATCGGGCTGATGGCGGGTGCAGCTTTGCTGGGCCTGCCTTTGCCGTTGACTGCGGTGCAAATCCTGTACGTAAACCTGGCTACGGATGGGTTGCCGGCGTTAGCGCTGTCGGTGGATCCGCCGGAGACTGACTTGATGAAACGCAAGCCGCGTAACCCTCGCTCAGGAATTTTCACACGCCCCGTGGTTACCTTGATGGTTCTTGGTGGGCTGTGGTCAACCCTCATCAACCTGGGCATATTCACCTGGGCATTGAATTCAGGACGCAGCCAGGCTGAGGCAACTGACCATGACGTTTGTCTCATTGGTGCTGATACAGTTTTTCAAAGCCTATAGCTTTCGTTCTGACCGCCTCACAATTCTACATAAGCCTTTTGCCAATAAATGGCTGAATTGGGCGATCCTTTGGGAAATTGGCTTATTGATATTAATCATTTACGTGCCCTTCTTACATGACGCGTTTGGCACCTTTTATCTGCCATTCGTAGATTGGGTCATTATCATAGTGCTGGCTTTTACGATCGTACCGGTGCTGGAATTGGCTAAATGGATGGAGCGACGCGGCTGGTTCGGAAAACTAGCCTGAGTAGATAAACCTAACCGCCTGGCTATAACTGGGATACCGGGCCAGGCGGTTTACATTCTTATTAGCTCCCTCACCGGCTTCCTGGTTTTCATTGTACAATCAGGTATCCAGCCCAGGGAGACTTCCACATGCCTGACCTCAAAAAATTCGAAAAACAGTTCTTCAGCGCCTTGCGCGACATCTTCGTCGGCGCCAAAGTCGAGGGCGACTCGGGCTTCATCAACCTGATGCGGCATCAAAGTCACGCTATTACGAGCAGGGCGTCTTCCCGCAGCTCCAAAAGGATATCGCGGAAGCCCTGCAGCCCTTCCCAGATTTCCGCGAAGAACTCTTCGACAAGCTCTACACCTTCTTCCAGCGTTACTTCAGCGAGAGCGGCTCGATCTACTTCCGCTACACCGCCCTGCACCAGAACGTCTACGAAAAGGTGTACACCGACGACCGCGACGTGATCCTGTTCTGGAAGACGCACATGCTGTATTACGTCAAGACCGACCGCATCTTCACCAGCCTGGCCGTGGAGGTCGATGGCGTGAAATTTTTCTTCGATGCCAGCGAGATGGACGCTCAAGAAGTCCAACGAAAAGCGCGAGACGATCTACGATTTTCGCAAGGTTGACGCCGACGGCACCCTGGTCTTCGAGGTGGCGTATTCCGAAAAAGGCAGCAAGTCACCAAGGTCGATGAGATTCTGCAAGCCCTGCAAGCAGGCCGGCGCGGACGCTGAGCGACGAGACCCTGTACAAAGCCTTCCGCGTCTTCGAAAAGCAGAGCGAGGTCGATTACTTTATCAACAAGGATGCGCGCGCCTTCCTGCGGGAGCAGTTCGAGCTGTGGATGTACCAGTACCTCTTCGCCGGGCAGAACGTCTGGAGCGGCGAGCGACTGGCGCAGCTCCAGGCGCTCAAGAGCATTGCCTTCAAGGTGATCGACTTCATCAGCCAGTTCGAAGACGAGCTGGTGAAGATCTGGAACAAGCCCAAGTTCGTGCGCAACAGCCATTACATGCTCACGCTGGACATCGTTCTGACGACGCGCGACCTGCTGGAGCGATCTTTCGCCCACCCGGGCATGCCCGCCCAGCTGGAGGAATGGCGCGCCCTGGGCATGCTGGGCCGCAGGCATTTCCAGCCTGGGAGCTGCTGCGGCAGAAGGACCTGCTGGGCGAGCCGCTGCACCCGCACTACCAGTACCTGCCCGCTGGATACCCGCCACTTCCCCGACCTGGAGCTGGACATCCTGGCACTGTTCGACGACCTGGACGCCGCCCTGGACGGCTGGCTGGTGCACAGCGAGAATTACCAGGCGCTGAACACGTTGCTGTTCAAAGTTTCGAGGGAAAGTAAAAGCAATTTATATTGATCCACCATACAACACTGATGCGAGCTGATATTATTTATATGAATCAATTACAAGCATGCTCCATGGTTAACCCTGATTGAAAACCGCATTCATCGAGATCAAAACTTTTATTATCTAATGATGGATCATCTCATGTGCACATTGATGATTTTGAATTATGACCCTTGACAATTCATTGTGACATATGATTTGTACAGAAAAGCATTTTGTTGCACTATTGTAATCAGAAATAATCCTGCAGGTCGATCGACTGCAAGGGATTTCTCAATTGCACATGAATATGCATCTTTTTGTGTCTCGCACATCAGATAGAGAAATAGTGACGATTAGAACGAACAGAAAAGCACAATATCAAGATACTGGCTGAAGTAGATAATCTTAGCTAATTTGACATGGGATAAATTTTCGAGACACGGCGGAGCCAATGCACGACGTATTGCTCGGCCAAAATTGTTTTATCCAATCTATGTTTCAAATAAATCATTACGTATTCCAACGATTATGGAATGAAAATTTGGAGAATGGAGAATTAAATGAAGCCCCAAATAATGGTGAAGAAATAATGTTTACCTATTGCTATCACAAAAAGAAAGAGCCTGGAAGTTGGGGCATGAAACTGCGAAAATCAACCTTGAGCGATTTGTCCATCCGGGAGATCAACAGGGTGAGTTGGGGGTGATACATGAAACCCCGTCTCTAACGATGAAGGAGTATTACCTACGACATTTTGGGATAAATGCAAATATTCTGCTTCAGAATATGGGACTAAATTATAACCAACCTTTTTGGTAAAGGACAGACGTTTTCTTTCCCCAAATCCGTCCATGTGGTTGAAGATTGTTCTAAAAGTTGAAAATGTTCAAAATGAGTGCATTCAGTATTCGATTTCTTCGCCGGTTCCGGCACCACTGCCCACGCCGTGATGAACCTGAACCGGGCCGATGGCGGTAAGCGCAAGTACATCCTGGTGGAGATGGGCGAGCATTTCAACACGGTCATCCTGCCGCGCATCAAGAAGGTGGCCTTCTGCAGCAAGTGGAAGGACGGCAAGCCGGCTTTCGAGAAGGGCGAGAGCGGTATGAGCCATTTCGTCAAGTATTACGAGCTGGAGCAGTACGAAGACGTCCTGCGGCGCGCCCGCTACGCCGACGCCGACCTGTTCGACAATCCCTACGAAGACCCCTACCACCGCTACATCTTCCTGCGCGATCTGAAGATGCTGGAGGCCTTCGAAGTCGACGCGGCCGCCAACAAGCCGTGCATTTCCATCCGGAGCGCCTTGTACCCCGGCATCGACCTGGCTGAGACGCTCTCGAACCTGCTGGGCAAGTGGATCAGCGCATCACACCCGAGTACGTCGAGTTCGAGGACGGCACGCAGGTCAGCCTGAGCGACCCGGACTGGCGCCTGCTCAAACCGCTGGTGTGGTGGCAGTAGCATGAGCGGTATTTTCCTGCAGCGCATGCTCGAGACCCTGCCGGACGGCGTCCTGCCCGCCAACTGGGCGGACTTCGACCTGGCGGCTTATTCGCCGGGCAAGCGCCTGTTCGAGTACCAGCAGGCAGCCCTGCACAACGCCCTGCTCGCCCTGTGGAAGTATTACGGCACTCCCGGACTGAGCGAAAGCGAGCGCAAGCAGGCCTTTTTTGCCTGGTACCGGGATTTCGGACTGGAGGCCGACCTCGACCTGCCACTGGACGACTCGAGCGCCGCCCAGCGCAGGCTGAGCGCGCCCTGCTGGAGAGCTATTACGCCAGCGAAGAAGACGCCCAGGGACGCAGGCGCCTACCTTACGTCCAGTTCATCAACCGCATGTCCTTCTGGATGGCGACGGCTTCCGGCAAGACCCTGGTGATTGTCAAGATGCTCGAGCTGCTGCGCCAGTTGATGCAGCGAAGCGAAATCCCCGCCCACGACGTCCTGGTGCTGGCCCACCGCGACGACCTGCTGGAGCAGCTCAGGCGCCACGTGGACGAGTTCAACGCCGCCGGAGGCCTGTACATCCGCCTGCGCGAGCTGCGCGAGTACGCCGAGACCCGGCGGGCAATGCCCTCGCTCTTCCACGGGCAGGAAATGACCGTCTTCTACTACCGCTCCGACAACCTGAGCGACGAGCAAAAAGAAAAGATCATCGATTTCCGCAGCTACGATAACGACGGCGGCTGGTATATCCTGCTGGACGAGGCTCACAAGGGCGACAAGGAAGATTCGAAGCGCCAGTACATCTATTCGATCCTCTCGCGCAACGGTTTCCTTTTCAATTTCTCGGCGACCTTCATCGACGAGCGCGACATCCTCACCACCGTTTCAAACTTTAACCTGAGCGAGTTCGTGCGCAAGGGGCACGGCAAGCACATCTGCATCCTCAACAGGAAGCGCGCGCCTTCCGCCGCGGGGATGAATATTCCGATGCCGAGAAGCAGAAGATCGTGCTCAAGGCGTTGATCATGCTGGCCAATGCCCGCCAGTTCGAGCGCCGGGTGCGGCAGGTGCGCCAGGACCTCTACCACCGTCCCTTGATGATGGTCCTGGTCAACTCCGTCAACACCGAGGACGCCGATCTCAAACTGTTCTTCCGCGAGCTGGCGCGCATCGGCCGGGGCGAGATCGACGAAGCCACCTGGACGGCGGCAAAACAAGAGCTGCTGGCGGAGCTGCGCGAAGCCCCTGGCTTCATGTACGAGACCGAGGCGAAGCTCAAATTCGACGAGGCGGTCTTGCGCGGCCTCAGCCAGGCTGACGTCTTGAGCCAGGTTTTCAACGCGGCCAGCCCCGGCGAGATCGAGGTCCTGGTGCGACCCTCCAACCGCCAGGAGGTGGCCTTCAAGCTCAAGACCAGCGACGATGCCTTCGCCCTCATCCGCATCGGCGACGTCTCGGATTGGCTCAAGCAGGAGCTCTCGGGCTACGAGATCGACCAGCACTTCGCCGACGAGGGTTTTTTCGAGCAGCTCAACCATCCCGATTCGGACATCAACATCCTGCTGGGCTCGCGCACGTTCTACGAGGGCTGGGATTCCAACCGCCCGAACGTGATCGTGTACATCAACATCGGCACGGGCGTCGAAGCCAAGAAGTTCATCCTGCAATCGGTAGGGCGCGGGGTGCGCATCGAGCCCTTCAAGAACCAGCGCAAACGCCTGCGCGAGCTGCACGCTGGAGGCCTTTTGGATGCCAGAGACGCCGAAATCTTCCATGCCATCCAGGACGACGTCCAACCGCTGGAGAGCGTCTTCATCTTCGGCACCAACCGCGAGGCCCTCAACCTGGTGATCGGCGGGCTGGACCAGGAAGAACACCAGGCGGGTGAGCACGAGATCGCCCTGGAATTGAACACGGAGGCTCTGCGCGACCGCCTGCTGCTGATCCCGGTGTACAGGTCCAGTGAGTACCCGCTTTACCAGAACCGCAGCCTGGCGAAGTTCCAGCTTGCGCCCGAAAACCTGGATTTACTGCAGCGCTATCTCGCCTACCTAAACGATGACCGCGTCCTGCTGGCGCTCTACGATACAGCCCGGCCAGAACAAATCGCGGCGCTGCGTTCCGGACTGCTGGAGGCGCAGGCCACCTTCCGCACCGATGGTCGGCCATACAAGAACCTGGATGTCCTGGCGCGCCAGGTGTTAAGCTTTTTCGCGGTGCACTCCAAAGACCTGCAGGGCTTCAAACCACTGGAAGGCGAGATCAACCACTACCTGCACATCAAGGTCAGCCTGGAGGAAATGGGCGACCTGGAGCAGCGCATCCGCCGCGTGATCGAATCGGTGGAGCGCATCCGCGAGGCCCAGCGGCGCTTTAGAGCGGGACAGATGTCCTTGGATGAGTTGATTGCCCAGGTCAGCCGAGGCGATAATGACAACTCTTTCTATGCCCACGAATTCCGCCTGGACATCAAGCGCCTGGCCAACCATTACTACCTGCCGGTGCTGCTCTCGGAAAATGAGCAGATCGACTTTATCCAGAGCGTGATCAAGGTCAAGAGCGAGGTCAGGTTCCTGGAGCAGCTCGAAGCGTACGTCCAGCAGGAAGGCAGCCTGTTCAAGCAGTTCGATTGGTGGCTGTTCAGCCGGGTGGACGAAAAGGCGGACCACCTGAGCATCCCCTATTATTACCCGGTGGAAAACCGCATCGCTAATTTCAAGCCCGATTTTGTCTTTTGGCTGCAAAAGGGCGGGCGCTACTTCATCCTTTTCATCGACCCGAAGGGCACCGGGCGCACGGAGTACGAGCACAAGATCGACGGTTACCGCGCCCTGTTCGAGGTGCACGGCAGGCCGAAGGTGTTCGATTACCAGGGCTTGCAAGTAACGGTGCATGCCTACCTGCACACGCCCGACCGCCAGTACCTGGCGCAGGGCTACCGGCGCTTCTGGTTCGAACGCATGGAGCAGGTATTGGCTGAAATTTTAAACTCGATAAGCACTATTTGTAAAAGACGCGGCAAGGCCAGATAATGATGGGCAACTCCATACCCTTGACGGTACCTGTGGATGTCTTGCGCGCCTTTCGGGCGGACGGTGCGCCGCGCCAACTGGCAGGCGGCCAGGGGCAGGCCTTCCGCTGCGGCAACCTGGTGCTCAAGCCGGCCGTGGACGACGAGGAGACGAACTGGATCGCCGGTTTCTACCTCTCCGCTCCTTGCGAGGGCTTTCGCCTGCCCGTGCCGGTGCGGACGCATTCGGGCGAGCTGGTCCATGGCGGCTGGCAGGCCTGGGAAGTCCTCGAGGGCAGCAGCGGACCCGGCCGCTGGCCTGAAATCGTGGACGCTTGCGTGCGCTTCCACCGGGCGATCGCCCACCTGCCCAGGCCGGCTTATTTCGACCGGCGCCCGCAGAACCCGTGGGTGGTCGCCGACCAGGTCGCCTGGGACGAACGCCCCTACGAAACCCACCCGCGCATCGAGCCAGTGGTCGAGCAGATACGGCGGGTCCTGCGACCGCTGAACGGCAGGCCGCAGCTCATCCACGGCGATTTCGGCGGCAACGTTCTGTTCGCGCAGGGGCAGCCGCCGGCGATCATCGACTTATCCCCTTACTGGCGGCCACCGGAGTTCGCGGTCGGCGTGGTCGTCGCCGATGCCATCGTCTGGGAAGGCGCAGGCCTGTCGTTGATCGAATGCGGGATGAACCTACCGGATTTCGAGCAGTACCTGGCAAGGGCGGAGCTGCGCCGCATCCTCGAGCTGGATACGTTGAATAGCTACTATGGCTGGGATATCCTGGACGAGATCGAGGCGCACCTGCCACTGGTCAGGGCAATTGTTGAGCGAAGAAAGTAACCTGCGAGGTGACATGGACAAAAAGCCATTGCTTCAGTCACCCACTCATGATTGGCCAACAATCTCCCTGACTGCTGCGGGGTTGGACGAGGAGAAGGTAGCCAAAGCTCTCCAATGCTTGCGCGATGGCACATATCCAAATGTCCACAGCCTCCTCATTTTGAAAGAAGGAAAAATCGCCTGCGAGGCCTATTTCAGCGGTTATACGTGGAATTACGACCGCAAGCGCTATCGCGGAGAATTTGTTGATTTCTCCGTTGCCTCGCTCCATAACCTGGCTTCGATCACCAAGAGTGTGACTTCGATCTTGCTCGGGGTTGCGATTGACCGCGGTTTCATCCCCGGGGTAGATGAAAAGGTGATGGCATACTTTCCGGAATACGTCCCTCCGGATCCGCTGGTCCATACGATCACCTTGCATCATCTGTTGACCATGACCTCAGGCCTGAAATGGAATGAAGAGGAGCTTTCTTACTCAAATCAAAAAAACGACCTGATCCGTCTCTTCAGAGTTAAGGATCCCCTGCGCTATATTTTATCGAAACCGCTGGTCGATGCGCCCGGAGCGCAATTCTCCTACAACAGTGGGGGGACCAATATTTTGGGTGAAATCCTCCGCAGAGCCACCGGGAAGCGAATGGATGATTTTGCGAAAATCACCCTGTTCGACCCTCTCGACATCCGGCAAGCCCGGTGGGAATTCCTCAACCCCGAGCTAGTCTTTGCGTCTGGCAACCTGCACTTACGGACCAGGGACCTCGCGAAGCTGGGGCTGTTATTCTTGAACGGCGGTGTTTGGAATGGGCAAAGAGTTATTTCGCATGCGTGGATCGAGGCATCCACGCACCAGCATTCCTCACCCTCAGAGGAGGTTGGTTATGGTTATCATTGGTGGATCGAGAGGTTTCCCGTGGGGTCTACCGTTGTCAGAGCATATTCTGCAAGCGGCTGGGGAGGACAGAGACTGAGCGTGTTTCCCGGCTTGGACCTGGTTGTCGTCTTGACAGGCGGCAACTACGTGGACGAAGACCGGATTGATGAATTTCTCACTCGCAGCATCCTGCCGGCCATGGAGCTTTAGCGATGGCTGACATTCAAATTCCTGGCTTCACGCCCGATCCCCGAGATATACGCTGCGGTATCCTGACCAGCGCGGATGGGCAGGCGCAGCGCGTCTTCCTGAAGCGCTCGCGCTCGCCAGAGCGCCACGCCTGCGAGCGCCTCGTCCTGGAGTTGATTCAACAGACAGGCTCCCCACCTGTACCGCACCTCATTGCGTCCTTCCCGGACGCAGCCAACCCCTTCCTGGCGTTGGCTTACATCGATGGCGCCAACCTGGCAGACCTGATCGTTCCCGGTCCTCTGGCAGCGCCGAGGCCTGCCTGGTACGAGCCCACCCGGATGGAGCGCCTGCCTGCCGCGGCGCTGCTGCCCCTGCTGAAGGAGCTTGGCAGCGCCGTTCGTGACCTGCATGCCATCCGCCTCGAGTGGTTTGGCAAGCTGGCCGGCGAGGAACCCAATCCGCACCGGTATGATGCGCGGCTCCACACCCGCCAGGAGGCCGCCTTCCGCATCGGCCTGGCGCTGGAAAAGGGGCATATTTCCGTTGAGCTGGCGCAAGCCTGGCTGGATTGGATGGATTGCCGCATCGAGGTTATTCAAGCGAATGAGACGCCATGCCTGATCCACTACGACCTGCATGCTGGCAATGTGCGCGTAGACCGGGATCTGCAAACCGGCGAATGGCGGTTGAAGGCGCTTTATGACTTCGAGCTGGGGCGCGCCTGGCTGCCCGACTGGGACCTGGCGGCGATGCACAGCGACCTGGAGCACCTAGAAGGCGACCGTGGCGAGGCCTGGGGCAGCTTTCTGGAAGGTTATGGCCCGGTCGATCCGCGGCGCCTGGACCTGTTCGAGTTCATCCGGGCGCTTTCAGCCGTGGCATATGGGGAACGCTACCCGGACTGGGCTGCCTGGAGCAGGAGGCTGCTGGATAGAATGGTTGCGATCCCATAAATTCCATTCTTGACAATTTAATGGCTCGTGATTATACTGATCGTTACGCATAGATACGTATTAATATGTATCTTTACAGATGGTTGAAAGTGAAGGAGAAGGTGATATGCCAAAACAAGCCGTGATTAACGCCTCTGAGCTTCATCGATCTGCAGGCAAGGTGTTAAAAAGGGTCGCGCTTCAAGATGAGCATCTGGTGGTCGAGCGTGATGGCTACCCGGTTGCTGTCCTGCTTTCCTATCCGGAATATGAGGACTTAATGCACACCCGAGCAATGGAAGCACACCGGAAATTGGTCCAGGCGCTGGGTAAAGAAGCCGACCGGCAGGAGTTGGACGAGGAAAAATTAATTGCCGAACTCGATCAAGATAAAAAAGCGGTTTACAACTTGAAATATGAATCCAAGAAACCGTAGCCTGCGAGTGATGCTGGATGCGAATATCCTAATTGCGGGAACTGTCTGGCCACGGTGGCCTTACGAAGTTTTGCAGTATGCCTTGCGGGGTGATTTCCGGCTGGTACTGAGCGAGTATGTCTTGGAGCAAACCCGTTTCCATATCAATAGACGTTTTCCCGCCTATCTTGAGTCTTATAACGAGTTCCTGAATAGTTGCCAGTACGAGCTGTCGCCCGATCCAACCCGGGAGCAGGTTGCTCGATTCATCGATCTCGTCCGGGATCCAAGCGATGTGCCGGTAGCCCTTGCCGCAATCGAGGCTGAAGTAGATTACCTCGTCAGTGAGGACAAGGATTTAACAGTGATCGATGAATCGACTTCCAGGTTACGCCAAACATTAAAAGTGATGATCGCGGGTACTTTCTTACATGATGTGATGGGGTGGTCCAGGGAAGACCTGGAGAAAATTCGGCACAGGACCTGGCAGGATATTTCGTTTGAGGAGACGTAATCCTAAAAGACAAAAATAGGAGACCTATGCCTAATTTCACCAACGACGAACTCATCGACAAAGCCCTCTCGGTCTTGAATCCGCAGCAGGTCGGTAACCGCTTGTTCGGCGATGTCGGCTGCGCATTGGTGAGCGAGCAGGGCAACCTTTATTATGGTGTGTGCATCGACACCGGCTCAGGCACCGGCTTCTGCGCGGAGCACAGCGCTATCGCCGCTATGGTCACCGCCGGCGAGTACCGCATCCGCAAGATCGTGGCCGTTTGGAAGGATGGCGAGACCGTTTGCGTGCTCTCTCCCTGCGGGCGCTGCCGCGAGTTCATGCGCCAGGTCGATCCGAGCAACCTGGAGACCGAAGTTGTCATGGACAGCGACAAGTCGTTGAAGTTGCGCGAGTTGCTGCCCTACCATGACTGGTTTCAAAAAATCGGAGTTGAGGCTGGATAAATCCGAATGACATTAACACCAGGAGAGCCCATGTCCAATTCTGTTTCTCAAGCAAATGAAACCAAAAAATCAAAGCTTTCCATCCTCGCCATCGCCTGGGCGCTGACCCTGCTCGTTTCGTCGCTGGCCGACGTCCTCTTCCACGAGCTCACGGGGGGCATTCCCGCCTGGCTGCTCTGGGTGAAGCTGTCCCTGCTGGGGTTTGCCCTCCTGCTCAGCTTCGCCTGGAAACCGCTGGCAGCGCTGCGCCCGTACCTGGTGATGCTGCTGGCGATCACGGGACTGATGCGTCTGAACGCCTGGATATTGGAATTACCCGCCTGGCAGAGCTGGCAGGAGGAGCAGGCGTTTGCTGTCGCTGCCCTCGCCATCCAGTTCCTGGAGATGAGCGTCGCCTTGCTGCTGATTGGCCTGCTCTTCCTCCTGCGAGGGAAGCGCGAGCGCTTCTTCCTGGTGCGCGGCGACCTGCGGGTTCAGGCGGAGCCCGTGCGCCTGTTCCTCCAGAAGAAGCCCGGGCCGCTGTGGCAGTTTGGGGCGATCTTCACCCTGGTGGTCATCGTCGCCCAATTCTTCATGTTCATCCTGCCGCTGGAGCCCACCGGGGAAACGCTGCGCCGCTTGCTGCCGCTGCTGCCCCTGGTCGTCCTCCTGGCGGCGTCTAACGGCTTTAACGAGGAGGTCAGCCTGCGGATGGCGCCAATCTCTCCCGTTTATGAAATTGTTGGTAATGGGCACGCCATTTGGATGGCGGCGCTGCTGTTCGGGTCGGCGCACTACATCGGCGGTATTCCCTCCGGTGTGATTGGGGTGCTGATCACCTCCGTCCTGGGCTGGTTCTTCGGCAAGTGCATGCTCGACTCGAAGGGATTCTTCTGGCCGTGGCTGTTCCACTCGCTGCAGGACCTGCTGCCGTTCACGCTGATGGCTGTCAGCGGATTTTAAGAACGGATTCAGCGGATTAGGTAAGATCCTGAGGTAACTTGGGCGTTGGCAAGGAACTGTCGACGGATATTGCGTGCAAAGTACGCACGAGAACTGATTTAGCGGATTGGACACCGTCCTGGATAAGTATTGGCGTTGGCGCGCATTCCGCCTGCTTTTGCCCAATCCGATCAATCCGTTAACGCACGTTCTGTGTGCGCATCCGCTGACAGCTCCGATGACAGCTCCATTGCCAGCTATAATAGACCTATGGAAATCGCAGCCAGGTTGTTAACCCTCTCGGCTGTGGAGGCTGCCGCCCAGGTCATCGCCCAGGCGTTCATGGATGATCCGCTGTGTACATACATGCTGCCGCGGCGGAAATCCCGCCTGAAAGCGCTGCTCGCTTTCTTCAGGGCGTACGGCGAGGTCAGCATCCGCAACGGTCGCGGCTGCGGCGTGGGTGAGCCGCTAGTAGGCGTCGCTTATTGGAAGGCGCCAGACCAGGGTGAAATTTCGCTGCCCTTGAAATCAATAAAAATTTTCTTGCCGCTGCTTTTGACAGCGTACCCGGCTGGCTACCGCAAGGCAAAGCCGGTTTTCAAGCAGATCGAAATCCTGCACACGCGCCACGTTTCTGTGCCGCATTACTACCTGGATAACATCGGTGTGCTGGCAGCCGCACGCGGCCAGGGGGCGGCTTCCAGGCTGATCCAGCCGTTCTTGGATAGGGCGGACGCCGAAGGCGCCCCGGCTTACACCGATACTGTTACTGGCGCGAACGTGCCGCTCTACGAGCATTTCGGATTCGAGTGTGCGGAGGAGAGCCCGGTCGAGGGCACCAGCCTGACGATCTGGGCTCTGAAGAGAAATCCAAAAATAAAGGAATAAACCAAATGCCCGCAGGCGCATTCATCGACAAGAAAATCCAGCCCACGGAAGTAGAAATCAACCAGGCGATTGGCGGCAGCCTGCCGATCTGGCAGGCGCTGGCAGACGACATCCGCCAGGCCTACCCGGTGCAGGAAGATTTCAAGTTCATGTACGGCAAAAACTATGGTTGGGCACTCCGGTTCCGCATCAAGGGCAAGCTCCTGGCCAACCTGTATCCCAACCGCGGCTTTTTCAGTGCCCAGGTGAACCTCAGCCCGGAGGCTGTCGAGCGTGCCCTGGGCATGGGCCTTGGCAGCCACGCCCACGAAGCCATCACCAACGCCCACCCGTATCCGGAGGGGCGCTGGGTCTTCATCCCTGTCGATTCCGAAGCCGACCGCCAGGACATCCTACTCCTGCTGGCTCTAAGAGTTGAGACAAGGTTATGAAAAAGGAAAAACCATGAATCTACAATCTATCGTGATCTCGCAATACCTGGCAAGCCTGGAAATGTTAAAGGAAACCGTCACCCGCTGCCCGGAAGCTCTCTGGGACGACCCGGTTGACCAGGCGCCTACCTGGAGGCTCGCCTACCATGCCCTTTTTTACATCCACCTGTACTTGCAGCCAGACGGGAAGGATTTTAAAGCCTGGGGGAAGCACCGGGAAGATGCCCAGCGGATCGATCCAAAGGCGAAGGCATGCCAGACGTATACTCGGGAGGAAGTGCTCGAGTACCTGTCGTTCTGCCAGCAACAGGTGCAGGAGATCGTGCCGCAGCTCGACCTGGAATCGGACCAATCGGGCTTCGGCTGGCTGGACGATGGGCAAGCTGGAGCTGCAGATCTACAACATCCGCCACACGCAGCAGCACACGGCGGAGCTGATGGAGCGGCTCGGGGCGAAGGCGGGGATCGAATTGCCCTGGGTAGGGACATGATGAAGGATTAATATTCGTAGGGGCGAAGCATTCGGATGAGAATATCCTGTCCACCAGCGATACGAATTCCGAATGCTTCGTCCCAACCAGGTAATGGAGGTAAATGTGAAAACGCGTACACTCGGAAACGGCCCGGCGATCACGGAATGCGGTCTCGGCTGCTGGCAGCTCGGAGGCGGTTGGGGCAATCCCTGGGACCACGGCGTGGCGCAGGGAATTTTGCGGGCAGCCTACGACTTCGGCATCCGCTTCTTCGACACCGCGGACGTCTACGGCGACGGCGAGAGCGAGCGTGACCTGGGCATTTTCCGCAGGAACTCATCCGGATGTTTACATCGCCACCAAGCTCGGGCGCGCCGGTATTTATCCGGACGGCTACAGCCGCCAGTCGCTGCGTGAGGCCACCCTGCGCTCGCTGGAGCGGCTGGGGATGGAGCGACTCGACCTGACCCAGCTCCACTGCGTGCCCACGTCAGTGCTGCGGGAGGGCGAGGTCTTCGACTGGCTGCGCGAGCAGCAGCAGGAGGGGCTGATCGAGCGCTTTGGCGCCAGCGTCGAGAGCGTGGAGGAGGGCCTGGTCTGCCTGGAGCAGGAAGGGCTGGCTTCGCTACAGGTCATCTTCAACATCTTCCGCCAGAAGCCGGCGCACGAGCTGCTGCCGAAAGCCCTGGAGAAGGGCGTGGGCATCATCGTGCGCCTGCCGCTGGCCAGCGGGCTGCTCTCGGGTCATTATACAAAGGCGACGGCGTTCAAGCCCGACGATCACCGCAATTTCAACCGCGACGGCGCAGTCCTTCAACGTTGGCGAGACCTTTGCCGGGCTGCCCTTCGAGAAGGGCGTCGAGCTGGCGGACAGGCTGAAGGCGTGGGTGCCCGCAGGGCCTGAGCATGGCGCAGATGGCGCAGCGCTGGATTTTGGATCACGAGGCGGTCTCGGTGGTCATCCCGGGGGCGAGCTCGCCGCGGCAGGCGCGCCTGAACGCTGAAATCTCAGCCCTGCCGGCGCTGGATGCGGAGCTGCACCGCAAGCTGGCGGAGTTCTATGCCGGCGAGGTGCACGAAGTATATTCGAGGGCTGTACTAGAGGAGTAACCGGTATTAATTTCGTAGGCGCGAAGCATCCGGAGTGATCTCATGGATCTATGATGAACTGGCCTTCCGGATGCTTCGCCCCTACCCCGGTTCTGGGTCTGATAATGCGGGGCACAGCGAAAAATCTGCTTCGCCCCTACTGGACGTACCAACCCCTGCCCGCGACCTCCGGCTCCTCCAGGATCATCCGCTTCCAGGCGGCATGCATCTCGGGCTGCGACGAAATCCAGCCGTGCATGACGATGAAGAGCAGGATGCGGCGGTAAGCGATGAACAGGTCGAGGTACTCGAGCCAGGCCGGGTTGAGGAGGTACTGGCTGCGGTAGCCGTCCATGAAGATGCGCACGAACTCGCGCAACTTTTGCTGGTCGTGGAGGGGCCGGTTCATGCCGCCGGTCAGGTCGAATAATACGCTCTGACAGGCGATGGCGATGTCGGTCATGAACCAGTGGTGGTTGGCGACGTCGAAATCGAGCAGGGTGATCGTCGTTCCGTCCACCAGCAGGTTCCAGAGGTGGGCGTCGTTGTGGATGAAGCCGAAGTCCTGGCGCGTGCCGCGGCAGCTCTTCCAGCCGGGCGCGCATCTCCAGCCATTTCTGCTTCACCTCCTCATCCTGGCACCAGCGGTAAAAGTCATCCCATTCTTCCTGCCAGGTCAGGAGCTGTTCGCCGGTTTCGGGTTCGCGGGAAGCTTCCCAGGAGGGGTACTGCGCCGAGAGGCGGTGAGTCAGCCCGACCAGCTCTCCAAAGGCGCGGAAGAAGGCGGGGTCCCAGCGGTCGCCGCGCGGTGTTTGACCGGGCAGCAGGTCCATGATATAGCCGACCCACAGGTATTCGGCGAACTCGTAAGTTTCGTATAGCCGGTTATTGACCAACTCGGCCGAGTCGGCCGAATCGAGCGGGAAAGCGACACGGGCGCCGCCTTCGCCCATGAAGCGCATCAGGCGCAGGCGCTCTTCCAGGCGGAAAAGCCCCCGGTGTTGCTCCGCCAGGGGGATCGGCAGGATTTTCAGCAGGCGGTGGGTGTCCAGGTGCGGGTAGGCGTAGACGACGCCGTCGTTGCCTTCGTCGCCGCCGGCGAATTTCTCCAGGCTGGCGGGGTCGATGGCGAATTTATGGGCAAGCGCTTGCAGGACAGGTGTTGGGACGGGGATCATGGATGTATTATAACCTTGACCAGTTGTGGTTTATTTTATTTAGAGATGGGTATAATTGACATATGGGAAAAATTTATTTCGAGCGCCGAGGAAAAATTTCGGAACTTGACAGGAAATTCGACATAAAATTCTGGCAAGCACGTCCAGCGAACGAACGATTCGAGGCAACCTGGGAGTTAATCTTACACGCCTGGAGAGTTAAAGGGAACGATGTTCGTCAACTCCGACTTCAGCGAACTGTTGAAGTCTTTTAAACGCCAATAATGTCAGGTACTTAATTATTGGCGTTTATGCGTTAATCCAATACGCTGAACCGCGCTGATACCAAGGATTTGGATATTTGGATTAAGAATGCACCGTAGACCATCTGGCAATCCTCTTCGTTTCATTTCTGTAGTTTTACTCCTGTTGCTGTCCGCTTTGCAGGTTTACAAGGCATTCGGTGCACCCCCCTCAGATGTTGAAACGCCTCAGGCGGTAAATATCGCTGACGTGATCGAGAAATACCGCTCGATCATCCAGGAGCAGATGCAGGCGCAGCGCATCCCCGGCTTCGCAATCGTCCTGGTGGATGGGGAGAACGTCATGTGGAGCGAGGGCTTCGGCTGCACCGACTGGTCGTGCGAGACCCGGGTGACGCCGGAAACGCCGTTCAGCATCCAGTCGATGTCGAAGTCGTTTACGGCGGCGGCGGTGCTGCTGGCCGTCCAGGATGGGCTGCTCGACCTGGACGCCCTGGTCAGCCAGTACCTGCCGGATTATCAAGTGAATTCACTTTTTGATGAGCGGCCGCAGAATACGATCACCCTGCGCATGCTGCTCAGCCATACGGCGGGCTTCACCCACGAAGCGCCGGTGGGAAACAACTTTGACCTGGAGCCCGGAGATTGGGAAAGCCACGTGGCCAGCATTTCCGAGACCTGGCTGAAATTCCCGGTTGGGAGGTCCTGGGCGTATTCCAACCTGGGCATCGACCTGGCGGGATATATCGTGGAGAAGGCCTCGGGCGTGCCGTTTGCCGAATACGTCCAGACCCGGTTATTAACACCGCTGGGGATGGTAAACAGCACCTTCGACATCGCCAGAATCGCCGGGCTGCCTGAGCGGGCGATTGGGCAAAGTCCTATCTTCCGAAAGGCGCCCCTGGTGACGATCATGCCCGCGGGCGGGCTATATTCCAGCGCCGATGACCTGGGGCGCTACCTGCAGTTCCACCTGAACCGGGGGATGGCGTCCGGGATGCAGGTGCTGGATGCCCCACTGGTTAATTTAATGGCCCAACCGCAGTTCCAGGCTTCGGCTCAGGCATCCTACGGCCTGGGACTTGGGGCGGCGCCCGGTAAATACGGGGCGCTGAAAGTTTCGCACGGCGGCGGTGGATTTGGTTTCCTGTCGATGATGACCTGGTACCCGGCGCTGGACCTGGGCGTGGCCTGGCTGAGCAACTCCAGCGAGCACGACCTGCAGAGCTGGCTGGCTGACGATATCCTGGAAGACGTCATCGCCACAGACGCCAAGACCTACCTGGAGCGGGCACGCAGCCAACCTTACCGGCCGCCGGAGGTTCCGGAGACTCCCACAGCCCTGACGGAGGACCAGTTAGCCGAGATAGTGAGGTCGAAGGCACTTGCAGCCAGCCCACAGGCAATGGGGCGTTGGCTGGACTATTCAGGAATGTATGGCGTGGCGGTTTGGGGACGGATTACCGAGCTGGTCGGAGTCACAGAAGAAGACCAACTTTTTTATAACAACCGGCCAATGACGGAGGTCGAGCCTGGGTTGTTCTTCTCTGCGGATGGCGAGGCGCTGGACTTTCGAGCCAAACTGCCCACCTGGCGCAACATCGAGTTGAAAAGGCTGGATTTCGCCATCTGGGTAAACCTGCTGATCCTGGGTGCATGCGGGCTGATCTTCCTGGCGGCGATCCCCTGGGCGATCGCCGGAGCGGTATCCGGTTACCGGCGGCGCCGCAAATCCCCGGATGCGACTCGACCCCGGTTCGCCTGGGTGGCAACAGCGCTGCCGGTGACGCTGATCCTGGCTTCTGTGGCGGCGCTGTTGACCCTTGCCTTGCTGGTTAAATACCCTTTCTTGCTCTTTGGAGGGATTCCTTTCCCCAACAATCCTTTATTGGACGCCATGGAGCGCTTCGGTTCCAGCCTGCCTTATGCGGCGGCCGGGTTGGGCTTGTTTTCAGCGGTTTTCCTCGCCCTTGCCTGGAAAGGGAAGGTTCGACCCGCCTGGTGGTTGGAGTGGGCAACGACGACGTTCAGCGCGCTGGTGATTTTTTGCCTCCTAGTGATATTCTAGTATGGGCCCAGCGGCCGACCGGTAAAGTGCGACCGGTTACACGCTGTGCCCTTTTGTCACGATTTGGTTACGCCAACACCGGGCACAGCGGAAAACCTGCTGTGCCCCTACAAATTCTGCGACAGATTTAATTACATATTTCGCTGGATGCGGATCGCCATAAATTTCTTGCCGGGCAGCTTCACCTGGATCGCCCCGGAGGCGTTTTCGTGGATCGTCTGGAGGGTCATCTCCCAGGTGTCGATGACGTCCACGCGGAAGCTGCCCTCAGGCAGGTTGAAGTTGCGCGACGCCGGGGCGTGCATGCCGAAGTAGAACAGGAAATAATCGCTGCCGCAGTGACCGCCAGCCTCCACGTTCCAGCGACCCTCGGCGATGATGCGGTCGGCATCGCCGGGCTGAAGGCTGAAAATGGCCTCCGGGCTGCTCTTTTCCAGCAGGTTGACGGTCTCGTTGTCGACTTTCTCGATGGGGGTCAAACCTGCAGCCGGCGCCTGTTCAAAGACCTGGCGCAGAAAGCCAATGCGTGCGGCGCTCTGGCCGCGCAGCCTGCCGCCCTTGGACCACCAGAGCAGCTCTTCTGGGTCATCGTAGGTCTCGCCGTGGCCGACGTAGCCGCCCAAGGTGAAACCCACCCAGAAGCGCAGCACCAGCTCCTCCGGCGACAGATCGCCCCACATCATGGGGATATCGCCCTCGTAGCAGCATTCGTCGATGACCACGGGCTTGCCGTATTTCTGCAGCCACAGAGGAACGCGGGTGATATTGCTGCTCTGGATGCTGCAATGGCTGACCCAGGGTTTGGTGTGATCGTAAAAACCCATGCAGTTGTGGATCGAGCGCAGGTGGTCGTATGGGTCGACCTGCTGCACGAGCTGGAAATAATGGTCCCAGTCTTCCATGCTGCGATCAGAAAGGATGTCGTATTCATTGGCGAAGGACCACCACAGGTTGCGGATGGCGCCTAACCTGGCGACCAGGTATTTCAGGTAGCGGTCATTGACCTCAGGTGACATGTGGTCAAAGCCCCAGGCGCCGTTATCGTACGGGTGGAAAAGGATCAGGTCAGCTTCGATGCCCAGCGCCTGCAGGTCCAGGATGCGTTTTTCCAGGTGCTGAAAGTAAGCCGGATTGAAGCGGGTGAAGTCCCAGCGCTGCGGGCCGGTTCCGGCGGGGAATGGATAGCCCGGAGGCTCGTTCTGGTTGTAGGTGTAGCGCTTGGGAAAGACACAAAAGCGGATTTTATTGAAGGGCGCCTGGCGGAGGGTCCGCAGGGTCTCTTCTTCGAGCGCATCCCCTTGCAGGTTCCAGACGTAGCAGGTGGTGCCAACCGGGATGTACGGCGTGCCATCGGCGTAGGCGAAGCGGATTGCATTCACAACCCTCACCGGCCCGTGGTTGTCCCTGGAGGGCGCCGTGCACTGAAAGCTGCCGCGCAAACCGGACAAGGAAGGCAGGTTGCTGTGGGTGACGTACGTCCATTCCCCCTCCAGGTGCGGCATGAAGCGGACTTTGAAGATGCCGTTTCCGTCATAAAAGCCACTCACCTTTTGGGAAAATCCGTCATGGGAAAATTCTGCCCCGAAGTCGACATCGAAGGGATTGCCCGGCGCCTCTGCCGTGTGCGCGGCTTCGAAGCAGCCCCATTTTTCAACCTGTTTTGTCATATGCGCCTCTTGGATTTCTTTGAATTACCATGGAATGGATAGATTTGGATAAAATAAGCTGGGAACACCGGTTCGCACTATTCAGGCGAAGCGGTCCCCGGGTAAGTCTAGCATAGGAGGCTGAAAAGGCAAAGGTAGAAAGTATGGCATTATCTGACCTGGAATTGAAGCAAAAGTCGATCGCCTACCGAAAAACGATCCTGCGCATCATTCACCAGGCGCGTGCCGGGCATACCGGCGGTGACTTATCGGCGATCGATATCCTGAATGTGCTCTACAACAACGTCCTGAACGTCTCGCCGGCAACGCTCCAGGATCCAGACCGGGACCGCTTCGTGCAGAGCAAGGGACACTGCGTCGAAGCCCTCTACACGGTCCTGGCCGACCGCGGCTTTTTCCCGGCGGAAGAATTGGATACGTTGGGGAAGTACGGCTCCCATTGGATCGGGCACCCCACGCGCGCCGTGCCAGGCATCGAGCACAATACGGGCGCCCTGGGTCATGGCCTGGCGGTGGCTGCCGGGATGGCGCTGGCTGCGAAGCTCGACGGGCGCAGCTACCGCGTCTTTACCTTGCTGGGCGATGGCGAGCTGGACGAAGGCTCGGTCTGGGAAGCCTCCCTGGCTGCCAGCCACTACCGGCTGGACAACCTGGTCGTGATCGTCGACCGCAACGGCCTGCAGATCAGCGGTCCTACCGAGCAGGTGAACTCCCTGGAACCGCTGCAGGAAAAGTTCCAGGCATTCGGGTACGCCGTGGTGCGCGTGGATGGTCACGACACCCGGGCGCTGCTGGATGTCTTCGGCCGTGTCCCGTTCGCGGCCGGCAAGCCCGGTCTCGTCCTGGCGCAGACGGTCAAAGGAAAAGGCGTCAGCTTCATCGAGAATTCAGCAAAATGGCATCACCGGGTGCCCACCGATCAAGAAATGCTCCTGGCTTACCGTGAGCTGGAGCAAGCGCTGGCGCAGCTTGAGGAGGTCGGATGATGGAAATGGGCCGAGCTGAACCTGGATGTCTTTGCGGAAACCCTGCTGGAGATCGCCCAGCAGGATCGTGACGTGCTCATCCTGACCAGCGACTCGCGCGGGTCGGGAAAGTTGACACATTTTGGCGAAGTGCTGCCCGATCAGCTCATTGAGCTTGGGATTGCGGAGCAAAATTTGGTTGGTGTTGCCGCCGGGCTGGCCTCGGCAGGGAAGAAAGTCTTTGCGGTCTCCCCGGCCTGCTTCCTGGCCGCCCGTGCCTTCGAGCAAATCAAGAACGACGTGGCGTATTCCGACCAGCCGGTGAAGCTGATCGGCATCAGCGCCGGGGTCAGTTATGGGGCTCTGGGGGCAACCCACCACTCCCTGCACGACGTCGCCGCCCTGCGCGCCGTTCCCAACCTGGCGATCCTGGCGCCGGCGGACAATTTCGAGACCCGGGAGGCGATCCGGGCTGTTACCCGGGCGCAGCATCCAATCTATGTGCGCCTGGGCAAGGCACCGCAGCCGCATGTGCATGCTGCCGGCAGCAACTTCACACTCGGGAAGGCGGCCCTGGTCTGCGACGGGCAGGATTTGACCTTCATTGCCTGCGGGGAAACGGTGGCGCTGGCGCTGGAGGCTGCCAGCCTGTTGGAAGGCGAAGGCATCCGCTGCCGGGTGTTGAGCATGCACACCCTCAAGCCACTCGACGAAGCTGCCGTTTTGCGTGCGGCGCTTGAGACCGGCGCCATCCTCACCCTTGAGGAACACAGCGTTCACGGTGGGCTGGGTGAAGCCTGCGCGGCGCTGCTGCTGCAAAATGGGATGAGCCTTCCGTTTAAGATCGTGGGTTTTCCGGATGAGGTCATGGTTCCCGGCTCGCAGAAGGAAATTTTCAGGCATTACGGCCTCTCGGGGAACGACCTGGCTGTGAGGGCGCGCCTCCTGTTGCGAAAACCGGCAAAATTATAAAAATAAAGGAGTCAAATATGGTCGATCCAAAAATCACCCTGGGCGTCATCATCGGAAACCGGGACTTTTTCCCGGACAGCCTGATCACCAGCGGCCGCCAGGACCTCCTGGATGTACTCCGCGAGCTGGACATCGAGCCCGTGATTCTCGATCCAGGCGCTACGAAGCTGGGGGCAGTGGAGACCTGGGCAGATGCCAGGCAGTGTGCGGACCTGTTCGCTGCCAACCGCCAGCGCATCCGAGGCATCCTGGTCAGCCTGCCCAATTTCGGCGACGAGAAGGGCGTGGCGGAGGCGATCAAGCTCTCCGGGCTGCGGGTGCCCATCCTGGTGCAGGCTTTCCCGGACGAGCTGGATTCGCTGACCCCTGCGCAGCGGCGGGATGCCTTCTGCGGGAAGATTTCAGTGTGCAACAACCTCTACCAGTATGGTTTCCCGTATTCCGTGACCGAGCAGCATACGCTCCATCCGAAAACAGAGGCTTTTAAGGCAGAGCTGAGGCAGTTCACGGCGGTGTGCCGGGTGGTTTACGGCCTGCGCAACGCCCGCCTGGGAGCCGTGGGCGCCCGGCCGAATGCCTTCAACACCACCCGCTACAGCGAAAAGCTGCTGCAGGCGGCTGGCATCAGCGTCCAGACGGTGGACCTCTCGGAGCTGCTGGGCAAAGCCAGCAAATTGGCTGACGATGCGAGCGTCGTCCAGGAGCGCTTGAGGCGTATCCGCGGATACATTGATACGCGGGGGGTGCCGCCGCCGGCTTTGCTGCGTATGGCTAAGTTCGGGGTCGTTTTGGATGACTGGATGCAGTCCCTCGAGATCGACGCCAGTGCTTTACAGTGCTGGGATTCGCTGCAGCAGAACCTTGGGGCGAACGCCTGCACCCTGATGAGCATGCTGAGTGAGAAACTGCTGCCCAGCGCCTGCGAGGTCGATGTCACCGGCGCCTTATCGATGTATGCCTTGCAGCTTGCTTCCGGCACGCCCAGCGCCCTGGTGGATTGGAACAACAACTATGCCGGCGATCCCAACCGCTGTGTCTTGTTCCACTGCGGCAACTGGCCGAAGAGCTTTTATGGCGACGAATTCAAAATGGAATATGCCCCAATCCTAGGCTCCACACTTGGCAATGAGAACACCTACGGGGTGATCTCGGGCCGCGTGCCGGCAGGGCCGTTCAGCTTTGCCCGTTTGAGCAGCGACGACCACCAGGGCTGCCTGAAGGCTTACGCCGGTGAGGGCGAATTCGTGGACGATCCGCTGGCTACCTTTGGCAGCCGGGCGGTGGTCAAGGTGCCACGCCTGCAGGCTTTGCTGCGCCATATCTGTAAGAACGGCTTCGAACACCACACGGCATTGAACCGCTCGACTGTGGCTTCAGCCCTTGCTGAAGCGTTCGGCACCTACCTGGGCTGGGACGTTTACCGCCACAACCCGGATGCTGAAATCATGAGCTCGAAATACATCCTGGCGATCGACGAAGGCACGACCAACACCAAGGCCTTCCTGGTAGATGAAATGGGCAGCCTGGTTCGCGCAGCCAGCCTGCCGCTGTCCATCGCCTACCCGCAGCCGGCCTGGGTGGAGCAGGACGCTGGCGAAATCTGGCGGTCAACGCTAACAGTTGCCGCCCAGGTGTTAACCGGTGTGCCGGAGGCCCAGGTGTTAGCGCTGGCGATCAGCAACCAGCGCGAATCGGTGCTTGCCTGGGAGCGTTCCAGCGGTGTTCCGCTGGGACCATGTCTTTCCTGGCAGTGCCACCGCAGCGCCTCATTCTGTGACGAGCTGCGCCAGCGCGGTCTGGGTGATTTCATCTTCCGGCGGACCGGGTTGACCATCGATCCCATGTTCTCTGCCAGCAAAGCGCGCTGGCTGCTCGAGCACCTCCCGGATGGCCGGCGCCGGGCTGCGGAGGGAGAGATTTGCCTGGGAACGGTGGATGCCTGGCTGCTGTGGAACCTCAGCGGCGGAAAAGCCTTCGCCTGCGACGTGACGAATGCCTCGCGCACCCAGCTCTTCAACCTGGAGATCCTGGACTGGGATGAGGAGCTGTTGGAAATTTTTGGAATTCCCCACCCTGCCCTCCCGGAGATCAAATTATCCAGTGCATTCTATGGGGAAACTGCCTGCCTGCCCGGTCTCCCGGCTGGACTGCCGGTGGCTGCCCTGGTCGGCGATTCGCATGCCGCCCTGTTTGGGCACGCCGGTTTCCAGCCGGGCGCGGTCAAAGCCACCTACGGCACCGGTTCCTCCTTGATGACGCCGACCTGCTCCCGGGTGTTCTCTAAAAAAGGCCTGTCTTCCAGCATTGCCTGGGGGCGCCAGGAGGTCAGGTACTGCCTGGAGGGCAACATCTACGTCACCGGGGCTGCCATCCAGTGGCTGGCTGAATTCCTTGGACTGGAATCGCCTGACCAGGTGGAAGCGTTGGCGGCACAGGTAAAAGATAACGGCGGAATTTACTTTGTGCCGGCGCTGGCGGGATTGGGCGCGCCGTACTGGAACGAGGCCGCCCGTGGCACGATCAGCGGTCTGACGCGCGGCTCGACCCCCGCGCACATGGCACGCGCCACCCAGGAGGCGGTCGCCTACCAGGTTCGCGATGTCTTCGACACGATGCAGGCCGAATCCGGCGCCCCTCTGCAGGTGCTCCTGGTGGATGGTGGAGCCACCTGCAACCGGGCTTTAATGCAGTTCCAGGCGGACATCCTGGGCGTGCCGGTGCTGCGCAGCCTGGCGAGCGACGTTTCTGCCCTGGGCGCGGCGTATTTGGCTGGCTTGACCGTGGGCTTGTGGGAGTCGGAAGAGGAGCTTGCTGAAATTTCACGCCCCCAGGAGCGTTTCGATCCGCAGATGGAAGAAACCCAGAGGCAGAATCTCTATGCTGGCTGGCAAGAGGCAGTCTCCCGAATCCTGAGGTAGGGGCGAAGCATCTGGAGATGGGATGCTGGAGAAAGGCGTGATGGCTTCCAGATGCTTCGCCCCTACGCGCGAGGTGGTTTTAAGCGCAGCGAGAAGGTGAACAGCACCAGCAGGATCACGAATAAGACCAGCAGGTAAGGCGGGAAAATTTCCAAACCGACCCGCCGCAGCAGGACCCCCGCCAGCCCGGGCACCAGGGCGCCGCCCAACCCGGCCGCGCTGATCTGGACGCCGATGGTGTTGGCGGTGTGGCGGTCGCCGACGCGGTCCGAAGTCATCGAGACCAATCCCGGGAAGACCGGGGCGATGGCAAAGCCGGTTAGGCCCACGCCCAACAGGCTGGCCATGCCCGCCCCCTGCCACCACAGCAGCAGGGTGCCGGCGATGGCCAGCAGGAAGCCCACGCTGATCAGCGTGGAGACGCGGATCCTGCGGGTCAGGAAGCCTGCCAGGAAGCGCCCCACCGTGAACATGAACCAGTAGCTGCCCGCCCACAAGCCGGCCGTCTCAACCGGGATGCCGCGCTCCTGGGTCAGGAAGGTGTAGGTCCAGGCGCCCAGGGCGACCTCGGCGCCGGTGTAGAGCAGGAAGAGCAGCATGCTCAGCCAGGCAGCCGGAACCCGCAGCGTCTGGCTCAGGGGGGTCTTATACGAGGTGATGTTCTGCCTCTCGCCATCATCCGGGCGGGAGTGCGCCTCCCAAAGCTTTCTCGTCAGCAGGAAGCAGGCTGCCAGGAGGAGCTGGGCGCTGCCCACCAGGCGGTAACCGAAGCGCCAGGAGTCGAAGAAGTTCAGCCCGGCGGTCATGATGATCGGGCCCAGGGTGACGCCGATGCCGAAGCTGGCGTGCAGCCACTGCATCAGGCGCTCGCCGAAGTTGGCGGCGATGTAGGTGTTGATGCCGGCGTCGATAGCGCCACCGCCGAAGCCGGCGAAGATGCCCAGGAAGACCATCATCGGCCAGGTTGGCACCAGCGTGTAGCCCCACAATGCCGATCCTGTCAAGGCGCAGGAGAGCGCCAGCAGGTTGCCCACGCCCAGGCGGCTCATCAACTTACCGCTGAGGAAGCTGGAGGTCATGTACCCGGCGACGCTGGCAGCGATCAGGATGCCGAGGGCGTCCAGCGGCAGGCCGAAATCGGACTGGATCGAAGGCCAGGCGACGCCCAGCAAGCCGTCAGGCAGGCCGAGTGAGATGAAGGCGATGAACGCCAGCAGCACCAGGCCCAGCCTGGATTTTGGGATTTTTGTTTGATTTTGGGTTTTTTCCATGAAGAAGATCTTTTGTGTTTTAGTTTGCTGCCGTTTTGATCCACCGGGCATGCCTGCGCATTGTATCATTCTTTTGAAAGCCATGCTTGACGGGGAAAGTCTATTATTCTATAATTCATTCGAATTGTCTGATTAATCGTAAAGCAACCCCGGACCTTCCAGGAGGAGCCATGGCAGAGAATAAAACCCAACCAACCGACCAGAACGTCGATGAGTTCATCAACGGCCTGCAGGATGAGCAGCAGCGGCAGGACAGCCAGGCCATCCTGGGGATGATGCAGGAAGTGACGGGTGAAAAGCCGGTGATGTGGGGCGAAGCGATTGTTGGGTTCGGGCGCTATGATTACAAGTACGCCTCCGGGCGCTCGGGGACCTGGTTCCTGACCGGTCTGGCACCCAGGAAGCGCAACCTTTCGCTGTATATCATGGCCGGTTTCGACCATTACCCTGAATTAATGGAGCGACTGGGCAAGCACAAGACCGGCGTCGGCTGCCTGTACATCAACCGCCTTCAGGACGTGGATTTCAATATTCTGCGAGAACTGGTGACCCAGTCCGTGGCGCATATGCGGGAGAGCCAGGCCGCAGGCGGCTGAGGTAATATTACGTAGGGCGAAGTATCTGGAAGGGTTGCTTCTGACAGATGGCGTGATCGCTCCAGACGCTTCGCCCCTACCGCGGTTGGTTTGGGTCGGTTACAATCACCAGATAAACAAGGAGCATTCCTATGACCTGGTGGCAAGAACGACCCATGCGCATGGTGCAGACCAACCTGCGTGAGATCGACCTCCCGCTCGATCCCGAGCAATACGCGCAAACGATCGCCGACTTTGGCGCGAACGTGGCGCTTTTCAACCTGGGCGGCATCGTCGCCAACTACCCGACAAAGCTCGATTACCACTTCCGCAATCCGCGTAATCCGGCGACCGATCTTGTCGCCGACGTGATCGAGCAGCTCCACCGGCGCGGCATCCGCTTCATCGGGCGCTTCGATTTCAGCAAGCTCAACGAATCCATTGCCGCCCTTCACCCGGACTGGCTGTCGCTCAGCCTGGAGGGGAAGCCCATCGTGTACAACGGCCAGGTCAGTGCCTGCGTCAACGGGGCCTACCAGCAGGAGTGCTCGCTGGAAATTCTCAAAGAAGCCCTGGCACGCTACCCGCTGGACGGCGTCTTCTTCAACATGTTCGGCTACCAGACCCACGACTACAGCGGGAACTACTTCGGACCCTGCCAGTGCGCCAATTGCCAGCGGCGATTCCGGGAGTACGCGGCCGGGCAGCTCGCAGATGCCCAAATCCCGCGGCGGGAAGACACCGCTGACCCGTCCTACCGGCTTTACAGGCGCTTCTGCCACGAGACCAGCCGGGAACAGATCCTGAAAATCGGCGATCTCATTAAATCGCATGGCGAGATCGCCGTCAGCACCTGGTCCGATGTCGGCGTGGACATCTTCCGCAGCGAGTTCGAATTCAGGCATCCGCCGTCCGCAGCCGGAATTCGTCTACGACGCCTCCTTGAACGTGCGCCGGGTGGGGGCTTCGTTTCCAGAGATGGTGGCCAGCAACACTGCCGTGCACTTCATCGACTTCCCCTACCGCCACGCCGGGGTCTCAGCCCGCCCTTACCCAGCGCCGCCTGGCGCAGGATTTCATCCACGGCGGCTGGCTGGATTACTACGTCATCGGTCGCCTGGACGAGCAGCACGATCGAGCCTGCCAGGAAGGGGCGAAGCGGCTGTTTCACCTGCACCGGAAAGCCGTGGAGTGGATGGAGCGAGGCGGCTTTCTGCCACTCGACCCCGTGGCGGATGTCTGCCTGCTGGAGCCGGGCCGCGAGCAGCCAGGCCGCAGCCTGGACGAGCTGAAGGGGCTGATCAGCCTGCTGAGCGAATCCCACCGGCTCTATGATGTGGTTGCCGAGGCTGCCCTGGTTGGAGGGACTGCCCGAAAATCCCTGGAAGAATACGACCTGGTGATCGTACCGGACATGGCGGTGATTTCGCCCGAGTTGGTGAGGAAGCTGTCCGCCTACGCCCGCGGCGGTGGCAAGCTTCTGCTGACCGGCATGAGCGCGAGCGCCGGGGGCGAGGACCTGCTGCGGCTTTGTGGGATTGAAAGCTTCACCGCGCAGGCTTACATGCCGGGGGCTTACCTTGCCCTGGAAGAGGGCGAGCGAGAGACCTTCTCGCGGCTGGCGCAGGTGGACTGGATCCCACTCGACGGCCCCTGGCTGGCCTGCGAACCGGCTGATGGCGCCAGGACTTACCTCAAGCAGGTGCCGGTGGGCATGTTCGGCCCGCCGGAGAAGTGCTACTATACGGAAATCTCTGATTATGCGGGATTGGTCGTCCAGAAGGCTGGCACGGGCATGGCGGCAATCCTGCCCTGGAAGGTCGGCAGCCAGTACAATGCATTTCCGACGCACGCCATCAGCGGCTTGTGGGAGGGGTTGCTGGAGGGCGTGCTGGGGGTGCGGCGTTCGCTTCGGGTGGATGCACCGCCTTCGATAGAGGTCAGTGCCTTTCGCGTGAAGGGCGGCGGCTGGCTGGTGGGGCTGGCCAACCTGAGCGGGCAGAACGGCGGGGCTGTCCACGATCCGCTGCCGGTTTTTGACCTGCGCATTCGTATTCCCGGTATATCGGGTCCTATGCAAGTGGAGAGCCTGCTGCAGGGGCGGTTGAGGTGGGAGGGCGATGCTGAGGGTGACCTGGTCATCCACCTGCCGCGGCTGGATTTGCTGGATATGATCAAGGTATCCTCCTGACGTAGGGGCGATCAGCATCCCGGATGGGTAGATGCTGTCACGAAGGGCAGGTGGCTTCCGGATGCTTCGCCCCTACCCGTAACGGCTGATATTTCGGGTAAAATCTACCCTATGAATTTACAAATTCCCCTCCAAACACGCACACTCGGTCGAACTGGGTTGCAGGTCAGCCAGGCAGGATTAGGCTGCGGCGGCAACAGCCGGCTGGGGCTGGCCTACGGCAAAGACCTGGCCCACGCCGCCTCGGTCGTACGATCTGCCCTCGAGATGGGCGTGACGATCATCGACACCGCCCACTACTACCAGACCGAGCCCGCTGTCGGCATGGCGCTCAAGGAATGGCCTGGCGGACGCGACGACCTGGTGATCTCCACCAAAGGTCCTTATCTGGACTCCGAAGGCAAGCTGCTGAGCCCGGCTGACTTCCGCCAGAACCTGGAAAAAAGCCTGCGCGATCTGGGACTCGAGACGATCGACATTTATTTAATTCATGGGCTGAGATTGCCGTATTACGAGGCCTGCTGCGAGACGCCTCCTGCCGGTGCTGGAGAGGGCGAAGCGCGACGGAAAAATCCGCTTCCTTGGGGTCAGCGAGGCCTTCGAGAGCGACACGCGCCACGAGCTGCTGCAGCGCCTGGTGCAGGACGATCCCTGGGAGGTGGTCATGGTCGGTTTCAACCTGGTCAACCCCTCCGCCCGCGAGCGGGTGCTGTCGGTCACCCATGCGAAGGGCATCGCCACGCTGGGGATGTTCGCTGTGCGGCGTGGGCTGATCGACGAGGCGCACTTGCAGCGACTGCTCCAGCGGCTGGTCGAGTTGGGCGAGGTCGATCCTGGATTGCTGGCCTCAGGCGATTTGATGGAGAGCCTGGGCTTGAAGGGCGTCTGCGAGTCGCTCTCGGAAGCCGCCTACCGCTTCGCCGCCTACGAGCCCGGGCTGGACTGCACCCTCATCGGCACCGGCAACACGAGCACCTGCACCAGAACCTACGGGAAATCTGCCAGGGGCCCCTGCCGGAGAGTGCCCAGGAGCGGCTGGCTGAGTTGTTTGGCAAGATCGACAGCGTCTCGGCGCAATTGCAGGAATCATGACCCTCGAGCTTGCTGCCATCCGCCAGGTTACCCCCCAGGGCATCGTCCTCGAGATCGACTCCCTGAGGGTTGGCTCCGGCGAGGTGGTCGGCCTGGTTGGGACGGCCGGCAGCGGGCTAGAAACCATTTTCGAGCTGCTGGCCGGGAAAACCCGGCCAGCCGAGGGACGGGCGCACCTGGACGAGGTCGATCCCTGGGCAGACCGCCCCGGTTTTGCCCTGCGGACCGGTGTGCTCTTTGCGGAGGACGGACTTTACAAGAATCAGACGGCGCTGGATAACCTGCTTTTCGAATGCCGCCTGCGCCAGCTTCCGAAAGCGCGCGCCCTGGAAGTGCTGGGGCTGCTGCAACTCGGCGATCAGCAAGGGGTGCGCTTTGCTGCCCTCTCCCAACCCCAGCAGCGCCGGCTGGCTTTTGCCCGCGCCCTGCTGCACAGCCCGTCCAACCTGCTGCTGGTCGAGCCGTTCCTGCGCTGCGACGAAGCCTCGATCCTGTTGATCAGCGGCGCCATCAAACAGGCGGCCTCTGCTGGCTGCGCGATCATGGTTTTCGCCAGCGAAGGCGCACGCCTGGCGGGGCTCTGCGATCCCATCTTCGAGCTGCAGGCAGGTCGCCTGGTTCAGGTTGTGAAACCGCCCAGCTCGGAGAGTGACGGGCATCCATTCAAAATACCGGTGAAGCTGGCCGACCGGGTGGCCCTGGTCAACCCGTCCGAAATCCTTTACGCCGAAGCCTCGGGTGACAGCGCTTCCATCCAGACCTTGAACGAGCGCCTGCCGACCCAATACACGCTAAGCGAGCTGGAAGAGCGCCTGAAGCGCAGCGGCTTCTTCCGCGCCCACCGCGCTTACCTGGTGAACCTGCAGCACGTGCGCGAGGTCATCCCCTTCACCCGCAACAGCTTCAGCCTGCGCCTGGACGACCCTGCGGGGACGATCCTGCCATTAAGTAAAGCCGCGGCATCTGAGCTCAAAGAGCTGCTGGATTATTAATTTTCCGGTTATTTTCCGAGCCTGCCAGGGGAAACCAATCGAACTAACAAAATTGTTAGTTCCATTGGTTATGTAAAGGCCATTTCCTGATAATTTCCTGATAGCGATGTGCTATACAAAGATTTAACTTGCTTACAGGAGATGTTCTTCGCAGGAAATAGACTGTTCATAAAAGCAAAATACGGATAGATAGCGCATTTGAAACAGGAGGAAAATAAAATGAGAAAAACAGCGTTAATCCTGAGCATGTTCGTGATCGCGGCTCTGGCTGTGGGGGTTTTTACAGTTCCTGCCCAGGCGTTCGATAAAGACCGCTGGGTAGATGAGATAGACGATACCTGGGATGCCGATGGGTTTTGTGATTTTACCCTTACCATCCATCAATATGGAACGTTAAAATCGACTTATTACACCGATGCTGAGGGCCACGGCCACTATCGAGCTGTCGACGCCAATTATCGTCAGGAAATGTATGCAAAAGATCATCCCGAAAAGGTCATCAGGGCCCATTTCCAGGGCCCAGGGGGGTACGATGATTTAACTCCGGATGGTTCGGTTTGGATTGAGTGGACGAAAGGACAATGGCAGCGAATTAACCTTCCCGGATATGGCGTGGTTTTGGGACACGCTGGAAACTGGGCCTATAGAGTGGATTGCACTGACCCTGACCCATATTGCGACGTTACCCCATTGAAGGAAGCTGGCCTCAATTCATATGGCCCGGATGAGCTCCAGATCATGTGCGATTACCTGCGCCCGTGAGATAGAATGACATAGACCGGGCAAAATCTCCTGGGATACAGTCAAAAAGCAGGTTATGAGTAAGAACACAGCCTGCTTTTATTTAAACCCTCAAATTACCTCCAATGGGCATGGTCGTAGGAGCGCCTAAGCAGCTACTTAATGACTGTGTCTTCAGGGATATCTCACAAAGAGCGTTCGATATGACATGGAAGGGGGTGGTTTACGATGAATTGCTTCCGCGCAGAGAGCATCTGTCACCCCGAAATTCATTCCACTCACCGCTTATATGCGCTGTTCGGCGGTTTTTTGTTGCGATGGATTAAAGACGCCTCTATACTGTAAGCATCAGAACTGGAGGTGTTTTATGTTACACAATGCCATCGAGGTGCAGAACCTCACACACCATTACGGGCAGGTGCAGGCCCTGGACCAGGTCAGCTTTACGGTCGAAGCCGGCGAGGTCTTCGGTTTTCTCGGCCCGAACGGCGCCGGGAAGACGACGACCCTGCGCATCCTCACCGGCCAACTCCGCCCATCTTCCGGCCATGCGCGGGTCGCCGGCTGTGACGTGATCAGCGAGCGCGACCTGCTCAAGCCCAGGATCGGCGTGGTCTTCGAGCACCAGAACCTTTACGAGCGGCTCTCGGCGCGTGAAAACCTGGCCTTCAGCGCCGGACTCTACGGGGCGCCCAGAAAAAACATCGACGAGGTACTGGCGACTGGTCGGGTTGAAAGAACGCGCCGGCGATCCCTTGAAGACCTACTCCAACGGCATGAAGCAGCGCCTGTTGATCGGGCGCGCCCTGCTGCACAAGCCGCAGGTGCTCTTCCTGGACGAGCCCACGCGCGGCCTGGATCCGAACATCAGCCGCGAAGTCCGCTCCCTGGTGGCAGGCCTCGGCCAGCAGGGTGTCACCATCTTCCTGACCACCCACTACATGGAAGAAGCCGACCGGCTGTGCCGCAGGGTGGCTATCCTGGACCGAGGCCGTATCGTCGCCCTGGACGAGCCCGGAGCGCCTGAAAGCGGCTTATCCCCTGGGTGGGAAACCCACGCTCGAAGACGTCTTCGTCCACCTGACCGGCCGGGCGCTCGCTGACGCCCAGGCAGAACCCTGGAGGGTATAATGAAAACCGTGAAACCCACTTTCCTGGAAAGGCTGAGGATTACCTGGGTCATCGCTCGCAAAGACCTGCGCGAAGCGGTCCGGAACCGCAATGCCCTGACCGTAATCGCCTCGGCGTTCTTCATCGTTGTCTTGTACCGGGTGCTGCCCGGCCTGTCCAGCGGTGTCCATGCCCCGGAATTGATTGTCTACGATCCGGGCGCTTCGCAAATTGTAGCCCGAATGGAGAGCAGCGCATCTTTTTACCTCGTCCAATACCCGGTCGAGGAGCGCATGCTGCAACGCGTGGCCTCCAGTGAGGCGCCGTACCTTGGCCTCGCCATCCCGCCGGATTTCGATGAACGTGCCGCCTCCGGACAGGCTCAGGAGCTGCAGGGCTACGTCATCTACTGGACCTCGCCTGAGAAAGCTGCCCAAATTCGCCAGGCTGCCGAGGCGGAGCTGACCCGCCTGGCCGGCGCTCCGGTGTCGTCCGTCCTGAGCTGACGCCCGTCTACCCCGCGGTTGGCGAAAACCAGCTCGGAAACTGGGCAGCGCTGACGGTGGTCTTCGCCCTGATGATGATCTCGATCCAGCTCATTCCCAACCTGATGCTGGAGGAGAAGAACACGCGCACCCTGGACGCCCTGCTGGTTTCCCCGGCCAGTGCCTGGGAGCTGGCTGCCGGCAAGGCGCTCGCCGGATTATTCTACGGCCTGTTGGCCTCGACGGTGATCGTGGCCGTATTCTTCTCGTCCCTCATCCACTTCCTGCCCATCTTTCTCGCCATCCTGCTGGGTGGCATGTTCATGGCGCTGGTTGGGCTGTGGACCGGGCTGAAGGTGGACAACCGCGGCCAGCTCAGCTTCTACGTCCTCGGATGGATTGGGTTGCTCTTCATCCCGGTGGTGGTCTACCAGCTTTCGGATCTCTTCAGCGGCGGGCTGGGAGAGGCGCTGCGCTGGCTGCCGGGCAACCTGGTCTACCGCCTGGTGCAGGCCTCCTTCACCCGGGAGCTACCCTGGCAAGGCGTCTTGCTCGATGCGGCTGGTATGCTGATCTGGACCCTGCTGGCCGGCGCAGTCCTGGTCTGGCAGATCCGCCGGCTGGACCTGGCCCGGGTCGAAACGGCGGCTCGCTCCTGCGCCAGGCCCGGTGAATGCCTCCGGCGTCCGCAGAATTGCGTCTCAGACGCCGGCAGCCGAGGTGAAGCTGACCTGGAATCCTGGCACGGTGGCAACAGCCCGGCCACAACCGCTGCGCCTGCTGGGCACGATCGTTGCCAAGGACCTGCGGGAGGCGTTGCACAATAAAATCGTACTCGCCATCCTGCTGACCTCGCTGCTGCTGGTGCTGGTCAACTCGGGTCTGCCCTTACTCCTGCGATCTACCCTTGGGGCAGACTTCTCCGCCGGGCAGTCATTCATGATCGTGCTGATGGCCATTTTCCAAATCCTGGCGATGGGGATTGCCCTGACGCCGGTGCTCTTCGTCGAAGAGAAGGAGACGCACACGCTGGAGGCCCTGCTGGCGTCACCCGCCACGCCTGTTCAGATCGTCGGCGGCAAGGCGGCAGTTGGCGCTCTTTACGGATTGCTGGGCGCTGGCGTCATCGTACTGCTCGAACAGCTACCTGTTCGTGCGCTGGGACGTCCTGGTCGTGGCGCTGCTTTCCTGCCTGGTCTTTTCGGTGGCGCTCGGCTTGCTCCTGGGCGCCTGCTGCGAGAACCCGGCGACTCTCGGGCTGTGGGGCGGGGTGTTGATCCTCTTCCTGACGGCGACCACGTTGGCTTCAGCTTTCCAGGGTCCCCAGTACCCGGATTGGCTGATTGCTACCTTGAGATGGATGCCGGGCAGCGCCATGCTGCAGCTCTTGCAGGCTTCGATGCAGCCGGTGCCTGAGCTGCGGAACGTTCTGCTGAATACCGGGCTGCTGCTTGTCCTGGGAGCGCTCTTTCTGTTCCTCACAATCCGGAAGGTGACGAGCTGGCGATAGAGGTCGATGGTATAATATTTCGTACTAAACGTGCCCAAATTGTCCAGGAGGAGTCCATTGATGTCGAACCAACCCGATCACCATCTGCGCGCCAGCTTACCCATTCCAGATATTTCCAGGCCCAGCCTGACCACTTATGACGCCAAGGATCCGGATACCCGCTTCCCGGCCATCACACCCTTGCGCCCGCCTCCAGGCGCGCCTAATGTACTCGTCATATTATTGGATGATGTGGGCTTCGGCGCCTCCAGCGCTTTCGGTGGTCCTTGCCAGACCCCTACCGCCGAACGCCTGGCAGAGCATGGCTTGAGATACAATCGTTTTCATACCACCGCCCTGTGCGCCCCGACGCGCCAGGCGCTGCTGACCGGCCGCAACCACCACTCGGTCGGCATGGGCACGATCACCGAGCTGGCCACGTCCGCTCCGGGCTACACCTCCATTCGCCCGAACACGGCTGCACCCCTGGCTGAGACCCTTAAATTGAACGGTTACAGCACTGCCCAGTTTGGCAAGTGCCACGAAGTGCCGGTCTGGGAAACCAGTCCCATGGGACCGTTCAGCGCCTGGCCGACCGGCGGCGGCGGCATGGAGTATTTTTACGGTTTCATCGGCGGCGAGACCAACCAGTATTACCCGGCGATCTACGAAGGAACCACAGCCATTGAGCCCGCAAAAACGCCTGAAGAGGGCTATCACTTCATGGAAGACATGACCGGCAAGGCCATCAACTGGGTCCGCCAGCAAAAAGCTTTGATGCCCGATAAACCATTCTTTATCTATTTTGCTCCGGGCGCTACCCACGCCCCGCACCACGTTCCGCAGGAATGGGTTGACAAATACAAGGGCAAATTCGACCAGGGCTGGGACCGGCTGCGCCAGGAGATCTTTGAGCGGCAGAAGCGGTTGGGCGTTATCCCCGGTGACAGCGAGCTGACCGCTCGCCCGGCGGAAATCCCTGCCTGGGACAAGATGCCCGCGGCGTTGAAGCCCATCCTGCTGCGCCAGATGGAAATTTATGCCGGGTTCCTGGAATACACCGACCACCACGTAGGCCGCCTGGTGGACAGCCTCCAGGACCTGGGTGTATTGGACGACACGCTGATTTACTACATCATCGGCGATAACGGCGCCAGCGCCGAGGGCACGCTGAACGGCTCTTTCAACGAAGGTTTTGTCTTTAATAACATGGCCTCGCTGGAGACGCCGGACTTCCTGGCTGCCCATATCGATGAATTTGGCGGGCCAAATTCCTACAACCATTACGCAGTCGGCTGGGCGCACGCCATGGACACGCCGTACCAGTGGACCAAGCAGGTCGCTTCGCACTGGGGAGGCACCCGCAATGGCACGATTGTTTCCTGGCCGAACGGAATCCACGCCAGGGGCGAAGTCCGCCAGCAGTTCCACCACGTGATCGACGTCGCCCCCACGATCCTGGAGGCCGCCGGGCTGCCGCAGCCGCTTTTTGTCCACGGCGTCCAACAGAAGCCCATGGAAGGCGTCAGCATGGCTTACAGCTTCGACGATGCAAAAGCCCCGGAACGCCACGAGACCCAGTACTTCGAGATGTTCGTCAACCGCGGCATTTACCACAAGGGCTGGACTGCGGTTACCCGTCACAGCACGCCCTGGGTGATGGAAGCGCTGCCGCCGTTCGACGACGACGTCTGGGAGCTCTACGACACGAACACGGATTGGAGCCAGGCGCATGACCTGTCCAAGGAATTGCCGGACAAGTTGAAGGAGCTGCAGCGCCTGTTCTTGATCGAAGCGGTCAAATATAACGTCTTGCCGCTGGACGACCGGCGGGTCGAACGTTTCAACCCTGACCTGGCAGGGCGGCCGGTGCTGATCCGCGGCAAGAAGCAGCTCCTGTTCAGCGGGATGGGGCGCTTGAGCGAAAATTCGGTGTTGAATCTCAAGAATAAATCCCATGCCGTCACTGCCGAAGTCGTTCTGCCGGACGAAGCCGCCAACGGCGTCATCATCGCCCAGGGAGGCGCCTTTGCCGGTTGGAGCCTGTATGCGAAAGAGGGCAGGCTGAAGTACTGCTACAATCTGCTGGGCCTGCAGCGCTTCTATATCGAGTCAGAGAGAACGCTGCCGGGCGGGCAGCACCAGGTGCGCATGGAGTTTGCCTACGACGGCGGCGGGCTGGCCAAGGGAGGCACAGCTTCGTTGTTCCTCGATGGCGACAAAGTGGGGGAGGGTCGCATACCGGCGACCATCCCTATGGTCTTCTCCGCCGATGAGACGACGGACGTCGGTTATGAGAGCGCCTCGCCGGTGGCGGAGGATTACACGATGCACACCAGCGCCTTCAACGGCAAGATCAACTGGATCCAATTGGATGCGGGCGAGGATGACCACGATCACTTTATCAGCCCGGAGGAGCGCTTGAGGTTGGCGATGGCGCGCCAGTAGGAAACTCTATCATAGCCTGTAAATTAAGAAAAAACCTGCCCCTACAATCGGCGTGAATGGCGCAACAGTAAGGGCAGGTCTGCGTTGCGGGCGAAGGTTACAGACCTGGCGATGCCTCGGCAGGCAGAGGTGTTTTGCTGGAAGGGGAAGACCTGCCCCTACCAAATAGGATCAGGCTGCTGACCATCCAGGCTGCGGCGAGGATAAGAAATAAAATCAGCAGCAGCGCCAGGTCGGGCGCAAAGTGGATCAGCAGCCGCAGGTCGGTGGCTTGATCGGGCAGCAGCTTCAAGAAGATGTAGGCGATCAGCAAAGTGCTGGGAATGAATGCTAGCAGGACGTGCAGGAGGGCAGTTGTCCTGGAGATGACGCCTCCACGGTTGTTTTTACGGAGGCGGCTCAGTGTCCAGCCCAGTCCAGCCGCCAGGAGGAGAATGATGAAGCCAAAAATCAAGCGGCTGTGGCGCACCAGGAAGCTCTCGGCCGGGGGAAAGTACTGGGCTTCTCCACCCGTGGCGATCAGGGTCACGTCCCAGGCGAAAAAGCGTAGGGCGGAGGTGACGGTGGGATCGTTGCCGTTCATCAGCAGGATCACACCGTAGTCCAGGTCGGGCACCAGGAAGGCCATGGCTTTGTAACCCAGCCAATCGCCCTCGTGGAACAAGACGGGCAGGTCGCCCTGGTCCAGCAGCGCGGATCCGGAGGCTTCCAGGGTCGGGCGATCCATGAACGCAGACGCTCTCGTCCAGCCCATGGCGTAACCCTGCTGGTCGTTGAACATGTAGCCGGGCTGGTGCAGGCTGTCAATGCCTGTTGCAGATAGAATGGATGTCTCGTCGCCTTGCCCGCCGTTGAGGTGGGCGATCAGGTAGCGGCTCATGTCGGTGGCGCTGGACCACAAGCCGGCGCCTGGCAGGTTGCCTCGCGTGAATGGCAGGTAACCGCTCGCTTGAGACGGGAAATCCCGAAAAAGGGATAATACCCGTTGGCGGCGCCGCCTTGCCCTGGCTGCTGCCAGCGACGTGTGCGAGCGGCTCATCCCCAGCGGGGCAAAGATATTTTGCTGGATGTAGTCCTCATAACTCTGCCCGGAGACCTCCTGGACCAGCAGCCCGAGCACGTTGTAGTTCAGGTTGGAATATTCCCAGCTTTCGCCGGGTGCGAACTGGAGCCGTTCACGCGCCAGGAGGCGGACCCCGTCCTCGAGGGCAGTCGGCGAGTCGGGGCTCAGGTTCGGCGCGCACCCCCTCCAATCCTGAAATCCACTCGTCTGGTACAGCAGGTTGGCGACGGTTATGTCACCGGCCTCACCGCTGGCGACCTCGAACCAGGGCAGGTATTTCTGCAACGGGATCCTCCAGGTCGAGCTTGCCGGCCTCAACGAGCTGCAGGACTGCCAGGGCGGTGATCGATTTGCTGACCGAGGCCAGCAGGAAGGGCGTTTCGGGCGTGACAGGGTCGCCAGCGGGGTTGGCGACGCCCAATCCGGCCAGGTACTCCACCTGGCCATCACGCACGATGGCAATGGACATTCCCGGGATGTGGTAGGCTTTCATCTGGGCTTCCAGGTAGAGGCGCAATTTTTCGTCGTAGGCGGGCTGGTCCGGAGATTGGGCGAGCACGGTCATAGAGCCCAGGCTGCTGAGCAGACCGAGGAGGGATAAGGATAGACTGAGGCAGACCACGCCAACTGGGGTCAAATGTTGGAAGGCGAATAGGCCAGTTATATTGCGATATAGTTTATCCATAATGGCATATTATATCGAAAATTGTTCATTTGCCAAGATCATCCTGAAATTGTTGAGTGTGCAAGCAACCGATTTGTAAAAAAATTCGTTGACCCCCAAAACGTTTTGGATTATCATACAATAGTCCCTTAACGTTTTAGAATTGTGGAGGCGGACCATGGGTGTCACCATCCGTGATGTGGCTAAGAAACTTAATCTTTCGATCACCACCGTCTCGCGCGCACTCGATGGCTATGACGACGTGGCCGAGGATACGCGCCAGCTGATCATTCAAACCGCCCATGAGATGGGCTACGTCCCTAACCAGGCCGCACGCCAACTGCGGTGGCAGCGCTCCGATGTCATCGGCTACATCCTGCCTGCTGAAAAGCCACGCTTTTCCGATCCTTTTTTTGCCGAGTTCACGGCGGGCCTGGGGGATGAAGCCGCCGCCCACGGTTTCGACCTGCTCGTATCCACCGCCCCGCCAGGCAGCCAGGTCGAGCAGCAGGCGTACGAGCGCTGGATGCAGGCTCGCAAGGTCGATGGCATGGTGCTCAATCACATTCACCTAAAGGACTGGCGGGTGCAATATCTTGCCCAGGCGCAATTCCCCTTCGTGACCCTGGAGCGTTCGCTCGATCCTTACGAATATCCATCGGTCGAGGTAAACGGGCGCTACTGGTTCAAAATCCTGGTCGATCACCTGGTTTCCCACGGTCACCAGCGGATAGCGTACATCGGCGCCGCGCCTGAATTAAAAATTCAAGCAGATCGTTTCGACGGGTATCGAGACGGCCTGCAAAGTCACAGCCTCGCCTTCGACCCAAGCCTGGTCATGGCAGGCGACCTCACCAGTGAAGGCGGCTACCGCGCCGCAGAGCGCCTGCTAAGTCTTCCCGACCCGCCGACTGCTATCGCTTGCGTAGACGATATGACCGCCATTGGCGTTTTGCACGCGGCCCGTGAGATGGGCTGGACGGTCGGGCAGGACCTGGGCGTGGTTGGGTTTGATGGTATCGAAGGGTTCGAGCACACCCAACCCCCGCTGACGACGATCAACCAGCCCGTGTACCAGATCGCCCGTCGACTGGTGCAGATGCTGGAAGCCCGCATCTCCGGGGAACCTTTGGAAGAGATGCGAGTTCAGATCGAACCGATTTTGGAGATTCGCCAATCCTCATGAAAAATGAGGCTGCGAAGGAGTAAAAGAATGATCAAAGATTGCATGAAACGTACCGTTTTTTCGATCCCATCCACGGCTACCATTCGCCAGGCGGCGGCGCTGATTGTAGAGCGCCGCATCGGTTTGCTACCGGTATTGGATGCACAGGGCAAGCCCGTCGGCGTCATCCGGCTCGGAGACCTGCTCTCCCTGGAGCTGCCCTCCTTTTTCAACCTCCTGCCTGACCTGGATTTCGTGCACGATTTTGGCGCGGTCGAGACCAGCCATCCTTCAGCCGAAGAGATCGATCGCCCGGTGACGGCCCTCACCCAGCCTTGGATTTTCGTCGAGGAGACCTGCGGGATGCTGCGCGCTTATGCCTTGATGATGAAGCACAATCTCCATGATCTGCCCGTCGTTTCCGAAGACGGTGCCCTGGTCGGCATCGCCTCGCGCGTGGATATCGGGGCTGAAATACTCTCCGCCTGGGCTTCCATTCCGCTCTCCAGGAATGCCTTTCCGCCTTCCAGGAATGCCATCCCGCCTTCCAAACCATGATCGCCCAAATCCTCACGTCGGTGATTTTTATCACAAGCCTGTGGCTGATATTTTCTGAAAAGCTCAACCGCACCATCACCGCGCTTGCCGGTGCAATCCTCGTCATCCTCCTGGGCAAGCTGTTGAATTTCTATGATGAAACCGAGGCATTGGCTGCCGTGGATTTCAACACCCTGGGTTTGCTCCTGGGAATGATGATCCTGGTCGCCCTTCTGGAACCCACCGGTTTCTTCCAATTCCTTGCCGTTTGGGCCGCTCGCCTCTCGCGTGGGCGCCCGGTCCTGCTGCTGGTCCTTCTGGGAACGGTGACCACGGTCGTTTCCATGTTCCTCGATAATGTGACCACCGTGGTGCTGATTGCCCCGGTGACAATCCTGATCTGTGAAATCCTCGGAATCAGCCCCATTCCCTACCTGATGGCAGAAGCGCTGCTTTCCGATACCGGCGGCGTCGCCACCTTGATCGGTGATCCTCCGAACATCTTAATTGGCTCAGCTGCCGGCTTCTCGTTCAATGACTTCCTGACCCATTCCCTGCCGGTGGTGCTGGTGTCCTGGCTGGCTGCCCTGGGATTGCTGCGCATCCTCTTCCAGCGCGACCTGGCCGTACGCCCACCAAATGCCGATGCAGTGCTCAAGCTCAACCCCCGCGAGTCCTACGACGATCCAAAAACTGCCCGCAAGGTGCTGGTCGTGCTGGCTGGCGCGATCGTTTTATTCTTTCTGGATGAGTTCCTCGACCTCAGCCCTGCCCTTGTGGCGCTGAGCGCCGCCGCCGTTGCCCTGGTCTGGGTGCGTCCTGATATCAACGAGACCTTGAAACATATCGAATGGGGCGTCCTGGTATTCTTTGCCGCCTTGTTTGTGATGGTCGGCGGGCTGGAGGCAGCGGGGGTGCTGGGCGGTGCGGTCAATTTACTCGATAAGCTGAAATCCATGCCTCCCGAGGTGTTGGGCGTTTTCCTGCTGTGGTTCTCTGCCGGCCTTTCTGCCTTCGTGGACAACGTGCCGATCACGATTGCCTTGATCCCAGTCCTGCAGGGGATGGGAGCGCACGGGATCAATATCCAACCGCTGTGGTGGGCGCTGGCTTTTGGGGCGGGCTTTGGTGGAAATGCCACCATCATCGGCTCCACTGCCAACATCGTGGTTGCCAGCATCTCAGAACGGACGCGCACGCCCATCACTTCGAAGCTTTGGAACAAGCGCGGTTTGCCGGTGATGCTGCTGACCTGTGCGGTCGCCAGTGTCCTTTACCTCTTGTTTTACCCATTGTTTACTCGCTGACCAGGCTGGGCGCTGGCCTAGATTGATTGGAGGTTAACCGCGGCTTCTTTCAGGTGACAGGTGTCATTAAGAGACACCAGCACAAAATCACCATTTTCTGCGTGAAATACATTGATTGCGCAGGTATCCTGCTTGAGGTGCCAGAAGCGTTCGTTTCCCAGTCCCAGCACCCCAAGCAGGATGATGCGGTTGATCACGGTATGCCCAACCAGGACGATCGTCTCTCCGGCGTATTGGTCTGCCAGCTCATTGACGGTCTGTATGGCGCGCCTGCGCAGGTTTGCCAGGGTTTCACCACCTGGAATCAAGGCCTGATCCGGGTGGTTGTACCAGTTATCCACCTGAACCGGCCAACGCAGGCGGGCTTCGGCGGGGGTCAATCCATGCCATTTGCCATAATCGATATCCATTAAGCCTGGGTGAGGCTGTATTGGTATATCGAAATGTTTTCCGATGGCCTCGGCCGTCTTCATGGCGCGTGAAAGCGGGCTGGAATAGATGGCAACCGGATTAAATTCTGCAAAGATACGCTTTCCTGTTGCCTCAGCCTGTGCCAGACCAGTTTCGTTCAGCGGAACGTCCGTATGACCCCGAAAGCGCTCGATGCGATTCCACTCCGTTTGTCCATGACGTACCAGGATTATTTCAGTCATCGTTTATATACATAAAACGAATGGACCCGATTGTCAAGAGTAAAAAGAGAAACCGATGAAATGAAACAATTTACAGTTGGGAATGTAAATTGTTATAGTATAATATAACAGATGGACGCCTTTTCCAGTCTATCTGTCAATCCCGACCTGCCGACCACAATTGCCTACCAGCTCAAGCAGCAGCTTGCCTGGTTGATCCTCGGCGGGGTGATCGAGCCGGGTACGCGCCTGCCGCCCGTGCGCCAGCTTGCCGTCCAGCTTTCGATCAACCTACACACCGTGCGCGCCGCCTACCGCCAGCTCGAGCTGGAAGGGCTGGTGGAGACCCGCCAGGGCAGCGGTACGACGGTGCTGCCGGTGGACGTCCAGCGCATCCGGCAGGCGGTCAGCCGGACACCCAGCCATACGGTGGGGGTGCTGCTGCCTTCGTGGAGCAACCCCTTCTACCACAGCTTCCTGCAGGGCGTGGAGGCAGTGGCTGATGAAAACCGCACCCAAATCATCCTCTGTAACACCCACGACGATCCGCAGCGCGCTCTGCGCGATTTTGGATTGCTGGCTGCCCGGGGTGTGGACGGCGTCCTGGCGGCATCGACCAACATGGCGGAACTGCTGGAAGAGTATGCGATGGCTGAAAGCCATCGCATACTTACACCCCTGGTCACGGTGGACTGGCCTGGAGCCAGAGGCTATTCGGTGTCGGTAAACCTGGAAGCCGCCGGCTACCTGGGGACGCGCCACCTGCTGGAGCACGGGCACCGGCGCGTCGGGCTGGTTACCTTTATCACGGATATCGACAACATCGCCTTAATTAATCAGGGGTACTTCCGGGCGCTGCGCGAGGCAGGCCTGCAGCCAGAAGCGGATTGGATCGCCCGGGTTCCCGGCTTTTCCGTGGAGCATGGCATCGAAGGCGCTCGCAGGCTGCTGGGATTGCCCGATCCCGCCCGGGCGATTTTCTGCGTGGCAGACACGCTGGCGTTGGGGGCGCTCAAGGTTATCAAGGAGGCCGGGCTGCGCGTGCCTGAGGAAGTGGCCCTGGTCGGTTTCAACGACATCCCCCAGGCGGAAATGTGCGAACCGGGGCTGACCACGGTGGCCGCGCCGGCGGTGCAGATGGGAAAGGAGGCCATGAAGCTATTGAAGCTGCTGATCTCAGGAACCCCCCCCGAACGCAAGCATGTCCTGCTGCCCGTGCACCTGGTCTTACGCCAGAGCTGCGGCTGCACGAAATGAAAGTCATTCCGAGCGAGCGGTCTTTGCGAGAGAGGAATCCCTGATTACGAGGATCATTACTGAAATGGGATAGGCAATAATGGATTGTCCTCATAGGGATTCCTCGCAAAGATCGCTCGGAACGACATAAAAAAGGTTGCTTCGCGCAGATCGGAATGACATTAAAAAGATTGCTTCGCACAGACCGTAATGATCGTAAAAAGAGGAATACAATGAAACGAAAAATGTTATCTTTGATTCTATCGATACTCACCACCGCAGCCCTGCTCCTGTCAGGCTGCCAGGCCGCGCCTGCCCAGCCTGAGGCCGCGCCGGTGGAAGCCTCGAGTAATAAGGCTCCAAAACCTACCGATGAACCAGCAAGCCCCACCGAAACCCTGGCGCTAACGCCCGAGCCGGCCCCAACCTATACCCCCATCCCTAAGCCGGTAGCCACCCTCAGCAGCGACCAGGTCACCGAGCTCTTCCCACATTCAACACCCGGCGAGTACTTCCCGGGCAGGCGTAATTTTGCCTTCGTCGACGCCAGCCGGGACGGGCGCCCGGTCGGGGTCACGGTCTGGTACCCGGCCGTCAAGCCCGAGGGATTTGCCGGGACACTTGCCCAGGACGCCGAAGCAGACCGCCGCGGGGCGCCGTACCCGCTGATCATTTGCTCGACTAAAATGGGGAATAGCTTCGCCGGCGAGCTGGTCAGCCACGGCTTCGTGGTGGCGGGTGTGGATACCCAGGACTCCTCCAACTTCTGGGACATGTGGCTGGTGGATTACCCACTCGACCAACTCTTCATGCTGGAGCAGATCGCTGCCGGACCCCTAGAAAACCTGGATGGCATGCTGGACGCAGAAAACGTAGGCGTCATGGGCTATTCGTTCGATGGTTACGATGCCCTGGCGCTTGCCGGGGCCAGGATCGACCCGCAATTCTATAAAGAGCAGTGCGCCAGCGCGGCATCTATGAACCCGGCGCCTGCCGAATGGTGGATCCACTACATCTGCGACCTGGACTTGAAATGGGACGAGTTCGCCGCCCGCGCCGGCGAAGCCCTGACGACCAGCGAGGACGGCCTGTGGCAGCCGATGACCAGCCCGCGCATTAAGGCGGTCTTTGCGCTGGCGCCGGAGGGCGCCTGGATTTTTGGCCCGCGCGGCCTGGCGGCGGTGGACAAGCCGATCCTGATCGTGCACCCGACCGAGGACCAGTACAACTATTACGACCTGGAAGCCATCCCGATTTTCGAAGGGATTGGCACAACGGATAAGGCGCTGATCAGCTACGTCGGAAAAGATCACATGATTGGCATGGACCTCCAGCCGAAGCAGCGGATTGAGCACTTCATGGCGGCTTTCTTCGGCCACCGTCTGGCAGGTAATGAGGAGTTCGCCCAATATTATTCGCAGGAGTTCGTGGAGCAGGATCCCGAGCTGGCCTGGGGGGTGTACCAACCTAATCCATAATTTACATCCCATCAGGCATCCCTTGTAGGGGCGGGTCTTCTTGGCTGGCATGATGCCTTTCCTGCATCAGGTAATGGTCAGGCATATTAGGTTACCTGGCAAGGCAGACCCGCCCCTACCATAGGTAATAGCCTTAGTTGAGTTGGGTAAAAAGATTGACATCCGCTCATTTTTTCTCTATGATCATTATGTATGGAGGGAAAGGAGCGAAGGATGAAATCGTTTAAATTTATATTGACTTGCCTCGTTTGCCTGGGCTTGCTGATGGCTGCCTGCGGACAACAGGCTACCTCGGAACCTGCCGCGGTTGTCGAGACGCAAATCGTTGAGGTCGAAGAGGTTTTGGAAGAGGTTGCTGCGGAGGCGACTGAGCCGGCCGCGGAAGAACCTATGCTGGCAGCGCCGGCCCAGGCCATGGCACCGATGGTGCTGACCTGGCGCCTGCCAGGCAACACACCCACCGACGAAGCCCAGATCGAAGGCGCCCTCAACGCCATGCCGCAGATCCAGGACCTGGGCTTGAGCATCGACCTGGCGTTCACACCCTGGGACGATTACGCGGCTGCCCTCGGCGTGCTGGTTGCCCAGAACCAGCCCTGCGACCTGGCATACGCCTCGTCGGAATTCGATTACACCCAGCTTGCCCGCCAGGGGGTCTTCATGCCCATCGATGACCTGGCTAACAACTTCGCCCCGGATATCTTCATGATGGTGCCGAAGCCTGCCTGGGACATGGCGCGCGTCAACAACCTGGTCTACGCCGTGCCAACCATGACTGGCTGGAGCCAAGCCTTCGGGGTGATCGCTGACCAGCAGATATTGGAGAAATACCAGGTCGACCTCAACGCCATTACCGGCTATACCGGCCTGGAAGCGGTCTTGCAGAGCGTCCTGCAGGGCGAGCCGCAGCTTGCGAAGAAGCTGATGGGCGAGGTCTGGCCGATCAGCGATCCGCGTAGCTGGGGCTACGAGCCGGTACGCCTGCCTGGCGTGGTGCGCATGAGCGACCCGCAGAAGAAGGTCGTCAACTGGTACGCCACCCCAGAATACCTGCTGGCGGTGGAACTGGCGAACCGCTTGCACCAGTCCGGCTTCACCCCCGACCAGCCGCTGGTCCCGCAGAACCTGCAGGAAGCGCGCCGGAATGGTGAATTCCCATTCCACATGGCGATCTACCGCCCGGATTTACTGGCCCAGATGAACCGGGAAGAAGAGCGCTCCCATCTTGGGAAAAGCCTGCAGCCAATCCTGCTGAGCGGTGCGCTCCAGCACCTGACCGCAGTCTGCGCCAACACCCAGAGCGCCGAACGGGCGTTGCAGTTCCTGGACCTGGCTTACACCGATGAAGCCGTTTACAACCTGCTGGCGAAGGGCATCGAAGGCGTGCACTGGTGCTGGCAGGACATCGGCCGCAAGATCATCACCCGGCAGCTGGCAGCGGCTGGACTCCCGAGGGCGATTGGCTCTTCGGCAACCCGATGCTGGCGTATGCCGAGGACTGCCCAGGAGGTCGGGATGTGGCAGGCGGTGAAGCGGCAAAACGACGGGGCGCGCATCCCTGTGGACGGCGCCTTCGCATTCGACCCAACCCCGGCAGCGACGCAGATGGAGACGATCGAGTCGCTGATCGCCCAGTACGATGCGCCGATGCGCTGGGGATTGGTGCTGCCCGGGGATCCGCACGCCGGGATCGAGGCCTTCAACCGGAACCTGCAGGGGGCGGGGCTGGAGGGGCTGCTGCAGGAGATGCAGAGGCAGCTCGATGTGTACCTGGAGGCGAATCCGTGGGTGAACCAGTAAATATGAAACGCAGATTGCCGCAGATTTTCATACTCCTGGTCCTCTTGGGGGGATGCATGCCTCTGCCGTCGCCAGCGCCAACAGCTCCGGCTGCGACAGAACCTGCCAACAACCAGCCCCTGACGGAGGACGAAATTGCCACACTCAGCTCGCTGGAACGGTTGGACGATTACCCGCTGTACAGCCTGCACTACCAGGGCGATTACGATTTGCCGTCCATCAGTGAAACCAACGCGGCATTGGCCAGGGGCTATGCTGCTGGCGATCCATCTTCCAGCACATCAGCCTGGGGCTGCTCCCTGTTCGCGGCGCTGGGCGATCCGCAGAAGCCTCTCTACGGCCGCAACTTCGACTGGAATTTCAGCCCGGCGCTGCTCCTGTTCACAGATCCGCCGGATGGGTATGCCTCGGTCGCCATGGTCGACATGGAATACCTGGGTTTCGAGCCGCAGCAGCTTTTGGATCTGACAGACCTGACGCTCGAAGCGCGCCAGCCGCTGCTGTACGCGCCGGCATTACCCTTCGATGGGATGAACGAAATGGGGCTGGCGGTGGCGATGGCGGCCGTCCCGCCCGGCGATATGCAGCCCGACCCGCAGAAGCACACCGTGGGCGAGCTGGGTGTGATCCGGTTGGTCCTGGACCATGCGGCCAGCGTGGACGAGGCGGTCGAGATCCTGGGCAGCTACAATATCGACATGGGCGAGGTTCCCATTCACTACCTTATCGCCAGCGCCAATGGGGAATCGGCGCTGGTCGAGTTCTACCAGGGGGAGATGCACGTGTTTCGGAACGAAAACCCCTGGCAGCTTGCCACCAATTTCCTGGTCGCAGGAACGGATGGCCAACCGCAAGGCCAGTGCCCGCGCTACGACCACATCAGCCAGCGCCTGCAGGCGCTCGAAGGTCGTTCAACGGTCGAGGAAGCCCTCAGCATCCTGGACGAAGTGTCTCAGGGCACTGCCGGCTCGGAAACCAGCACGCAGTGGTCGGTCGTCTACGATATGAGCGCCGGTGAAGTTCACATCGTCATGGGCCAGAAATTCGCTGAAAAAGCCCATGGTCTGCACCTGGATGGGGATTGAAATTGGTATCTGTTCGGTAAGAGCGATTTTTTTACATTTCCTCTTGACATATAGACGTTTATCGATATAATATCCATAGACGGTTATCTATATGACAACACCTGATCCAGTCCTCTTTGCCAAAGCCCTCGCCGACGAAACCCGGCAGAAAATCATGCAGCTTTGCTGCTGCCAAAAGCTCTCGGTCAGCGAGATCGTCGAGCAGCTCAACGTGACCCAGCCCACGGTTTCGCACCACCTGGCGATTCTCGAGAAAGGCCGGGTTGGTGAATGTCAGCGAGGAAGGCAAGCAGACCTTCTATTCGCTGAACCAGGAGGCGATCACTTCCTGCTGCGGCACTTTAGTCGAAAACTTTGCTCCGGGAGCAGGAGGTCCGAAAATCGTCAAGATTATCATGCCCTAAGCCTCTTTTTTTGCCTGGATGTATAGACAGGTGTCTATATGATGGTTAAGAGATTCAACCGCCGATTACGCAGATTATCGCCGATTATTTTAATAACCTTTTTACATTTCTATAAAAAAAATCTGCGTTCATCTGCGCAATCTGCGGTTTAAAAATATAACGTAAAGGATAACCATGAACACCCCTACAAAAATTCACGAAGAAGTACAAAAAACCTACAGCGAGTTCGCCAAAAGTGAAGGCTCTTGCTGCTCATCTGCGAATACACTCTACTCGCTGGATGTCCTGCAGGAGCTGCCGCCCGACATCGCCGGTTTCACGGCCGGTAACGGCAATCCGGTGACCCCGGCAAACCTGCAGCCGGGCGAGGTCGTCCTCGACCTGGGCTCGGGAGGGGGGCTGGACTGCTTCCTGGCGGCCCGCCAGGTGGGCGAGAGCGGCAGGGTCATCGGCGTGGACATGACCCCACCCATGCTCGAGCGCGCCCGCAAGGCTGCGCAGCGCCTGGGATTGCAGAACGTCGAGTTCCGCCAGGGCTACCTCGAAGCCCTGCCGGTGCGAGGACGGCAGCATCGACGTGGTGATCTCGAACTGCGTCGTCAACCTTTCGCCCGACAAGCCCCAGGTCTTGCGCGAGGTCTTCCGGGCGCTTAAGCCAGGTGGACGGATCTCCATCTCGGACACGGTAGCCACCCAGCCGGTGCCGGAAGCTCGCAAGCAGGATATGGGCGATTGGTGCGGCTGTGTCTCCGGCGCTTTGCCATACGAGGAATACACAGCAGAGCTGCAAAAAGCTGGCTTCGTGGAGATTCGCTTCCAACCGAACATCGCGGTGGCTTTGCGGGCCGTCGAAGCCGGGCAGGTTGCCACCCCAGACAACCTGAGCAGAGAGCAGATCGTTCAGTCCCTGCAGAACTGGCAGGAGTCCGAGCAGTGCATGTTCCTGCCGTTTTTAATATCGGCACGAAAACATGGAGCGGATTAGGCGAATTCGCGGCTACCCACCGCTTATGGCGCCACCCACTCCGGGCGCGGCGTCAGCTCTTCAAAGCGGACGATCCTCCAGGTATAGCATACCGCACCGAGCATCTCCGATGTACAGGTTCGCTCCCAGGGTTCCAGCTCGTAGGCGACATCGACCGTATAGATTCCACGACGGGCGCTGATCGGCTCAGGATTGCCCTGGTCGTACCAGGCGAACGCATCGCTGCCCTCATAGGTAACCAGGTAGTCGCTCCAGGTCTCACGCACTGTGACGATCACATTTTGGGGTGAGTCCGCGGAAGGTTCGAGGCTCAAGTAATCGCTGCTGATCCACTGGCGGCTTTCATATTGGTTTTGAGCCCGCAGGTTGGCAATGGCAGCTTTGGCTTGCTCGAGTAAACCCTCACTGACCGGGGCTTCAAATTCTGGCGACCTCGCACAACCTTCGGTGCCGGAATAACCGACCGTCCAATACAGCCAGTTCGCCCAATCCCGCTGGAAGCGGTAAATGGCTGCCTGGATATCCGCGCCGGGGGACTGCGGGACGCTGAAGCCGCTGATGAAGGCGGGCTGGGCCGGGGTATTCCCGTCTTTCACCTGCTGTCTCCAGGCCTCGTCGGTCAGGCGCTCCTTGCTTGGGAATTCGTAGTAGCTGAAAATACCGCCGCGGGCGACCGTGAGGGCCAACGAGCCATCTGCCTGGGGGATGGGCACAATCGCATAGATCTCGTGGACACTGCCGATCCCGACTTCTAAGACTTCTCCCTTGTTCGGATCGGTGGCGACGTCAGCAAGTATGGCTGCGGGGTCCAGCTCGGTATCCCGCCCGTTCGCCCAGATCACTAATTCTTCCAGGTAATCGCCAAACGAGCGCAAGGAATTTTCTTCATCTTCGGTGAATGGCTGGCCACCCAGCTCCTTCTCGGCCAGTGCTTTCAATTCGATGGCTTTTGCGGCCAGCATCTTCAGCCGGTCGCTCATCGAGAAGGCGTATTCCTCGTCTAAGGGTATCTGCTGGATCAGCTCGCGCCCTTCCAGCCCCTGGCGCGTCATCTCAGCCAGCGCGGCGATACGGGCGAAAGCTTCGGGCACGGGTTCTACATAATTGCGAGCGATGACCGGCGGCGGTGGGGCCGGCCAGCCACAACCGCCGATACCTGCGTACGCCTGCTTGGCGTAGAGCAGCGTGTCGTGCTTCAGCTCAGCCCAACTGCCGAGGGCAGTATTCAATTGCTTGTCCTGCCAGGCTGTGGACTGCATGAACAAAGGATAGCCCTCGCCCGCCGGCTCGAGCAATGAGCGCAGCGTGTACAGCCAGGCATTGTAGGAGGTTTCGATCCAGTCGTCTTGCGCCAGGCTGTCAATCCAACTTTTTAATGAATCGAGCTGGCTCGCATAAGTGGTATTCTGAGCAGCCGGGTCTTGCTCGAGCCAGGCTGCGGCGCGTTCGGAGCCCATGACCGCCATCACGTCCATGCCGGAGGGAAGGTACCTTTGGGGCACCTTCGGGTGCATGAGCTCCTGGAAGATGTAGGCATCGGTCACAAAGCGCTGGCCCATCAATCTCAGTCCTTTGACGGCTTCGAGCGGTTTAACATCGTCGCTCAATAAGCCCAGGATGCGCGGTGCAGGATATCCGCCTGTGGCTGTAATGAAGGCCTGCAAGCGGGATTCGTCGGCGATGTCGTTTAATCCTGCCCGGGATCCATAGACCTCACCCATGACCTTAAGGTAATCCTCAAGGGTCAGGTCGTCGCTGCGCCCGACCAGGAAGGCGGTCGGGTCGTACAAGAGACGCCACAAGTCCAGTGCAGGCTGCGACCCGGCATTCGCATCCCGGACTGCCAGAGCGAGCAGCAGTGCGATCCGAGTTCTCGTCCGGACCAGCCTGATCGTCATCCGGGTCGTTCAGGCGAAACGTCATCCGCCCGTACCACATCATCGCCTTGAAATAAGCCTCGAGCGCCTCGCTTTTAGTGTAGTGACCGCGGGGAATGTACTGCGAGTAATCCTCCCCATACTTCAGGTGCGGGAAGATCGGGGAAGCCGCTGGACCGCTGGCAGCCTCGATCAGATCAAGCTCCGCTTGCGCCAGGTCATTCACAACCTCCGGAAGCTCAAAACCCGGGTCGGCCAGCTTGCTGCCGACGGCCAGGTAAGCGCTTGCCCGCCGGGCAGCCTCTTTCCAGGCGCCATCCTGGAGCTGCTCATTTCTGCCAGGGCCTGCGAGAGCAGTGCCTCGTTAAGCTTCGCCCAGCTTTGGCAGAAAGACGTGTTCTTCCAATGATCTGAGTAACTGGTCAAAGGTCAGGTGATAGGCATGCAGGAGTGAATCGCTGGTGATAAAAATGGGCACATTATTCTGGAGCGTTTCTTTATACAAGTAATGGAACTCAGGATAATCGGCCGGGCTGGCGACCACCCCGGAATTACCCAGCCGTTCCAACTGTTCGTCCGAGAGCGCCAGGGGCACCAGCACGTTGTCCATCTGGGGATCGATGGACTCCTGCTGTAGCCCAGGCATGGTGTCGACCGGCTCAAGCCGGTAAGCAGCGAAAGCTGGGCGGGGCTGTGCGACCACCGCAGCTTGAGCTATTGGCGTGTCGGTCGGTGTGATCTCAGGTAGCAGCATTGGGGTTGTCTCGGTTTGGAGTATACTGCCCGTGGGACTGGGCGTTGTGACGAGAGATTGGGGTCCTGGCGTTTCCCTGGATAGGCAGGCGGCTAAGACAATCAGCGCGAGAGCGCTACTTAAAAAGATTGAGATCCCTTTTTTGTTCATTGGTGATCTCCTTTCGCAAACTATATGGGTTATGGCAGGGATAGCAATGCGTCACCGGTGCCGGGTCCCCGCCACCAATGGAGTTTGTCTTTAATTATTATTGTGCCAAAACGCTCGGATGTCAAGCAGTACCCGGATGCAGCAGTACCCGGATGATTTATTTAATTGGCTCGCTTTTTTCAATTTGTTATAATAAATTCAGGCTAAACTTCCGGAGGCGGTAGGTATTGTGCACTCAGCCCATCGAGAATTCATGAGACCAGCCACACGTTTTAAGAACCGATCTTTTTCCGGGATCGTCGTTCTGTTGCTGCTCGCGCTGTCGGCTTGCCGCGGTGGGGAGGAGGCGTTCACACCTGCGCAGGCAACGGCTGCATCAACCGCAGCCTCGGCAATAACCGCAGCCTCAGCGATCTCGACCGGTACCTTGACGCCCCTCCCTCAAGCTGCCCTGCCTTCTGCGACTTTACCCTCGCCCACTCAAACGGTTACGCCCACGACGCCTCTCGTCGTGCCGGGTGCCTGGACCAGCTTTGGTCCGAGGGCGGGACGATCTCGGACCTGGTCTTTGATTCTCAATCGCCGGACACCGTTTACGCTGCGGCGACCTTTGGCGGCGTTTTCAAGAGCCTGGACGGTGGTGCTTCCTGGCTCCCGGCAAACCAGGGCCTGGAGGGGGCGCGGGTTACCGAGTTGGTCATCGACCCGGCGAATCCGTCAGTGCTGTATGTCGGCTCCTGGAGCGGCTGGTTCAAGAGCGTTGACGAAGGTGCTAGCTGGAACTTCATCAACGTTGGCGAGGGCACGCTGATGGTGGAGGCGGTGGCCATCGACCCTCAAGCGCCAGCCACCCTATACCTGGGCACATCCGGCGACGGGATATTTAAGAGCATCGACGAGGGGGAGAGCTGGCAGTCAGTTAACGGCGACCTGGGCAGCTCGAGCGTCTCGAGCCTGGTGATCGATCCTCACACGCCGGGCACGCTGTATGCGCTGCTGATAAAGTGCGGCCTGGCGAAGAGCACGGACGGTTCATCAAGCTGGAAAGTCATCGACACCGGCCTGAACGCCTGTGTGACCAGCCTGGCGATCGATCCAAATCTGCCAGGCACACTTTATGCAGGGACGCGCGACGGCGTGATCGTCAGCACTGACGGTGGCGAAAGCTGGAGCCTGGCTAATAACGGACTGACGAATATTTATATCTACGACCTGGAATTCGATCCCACAACGCCGGGCAAGCTGTTTGCCTGTGGCCGTGGCGGCAGCGTTTATCAAAGCACTAACAGTGGTACGAGCTGGCAGTCGATCCGGCCAGGATTGACCTCGAATGACGTGACCGTCCTGGCCTACAATTCAAGGACTTCAAATCTTCTGGCGGGGAGCAACATCAGCGGTATTTTCCGGAGCCTGGACGGGGGTGAAAGCTGGAAAGCAGCCAACCACGGCCTGACCGCCTCATATGTTAAATCGCTGGCGCTTGATCCAGTTACGACATCTACTGTGTATGCTGGGACCTCGACGGGGTGTATAAAAGTACGGATGGGGGCCTGAGCTGGCAGGCAGCCAACCAGGGGATGGCCGGCGTGATCGAATTCGACCACATTGCAGCCCTGGTCGTCAATCCCGGTCCCCCGGCACGCTCTACGCCGGGACACCTGATGGAATCTACAAGAGCACCGATGGAGCTGGGAGCTGGCTCCGCGTTGGAAAATCCCAGAAGGAGCTGCGTTCAGTGCTAACCCTGGTGGTTGATCCGCAAGCGCCTGATAACGTCTTCGCTGGTACCACCGGCAGCCTCTTTAAAGGCAGTGACGCCGGGTTGACCTGGAACGAAATCCTTCCCAATACCAACGTGCGCGCCCTGGCGATAGACCCGCTGGCGCCAGGAACTCTGTATGTAGGGACGGCAGCAGGATTGTTCCTAAGCACGGATGGCGGTTTAACCTGGAGCGAGGTCCTCAGTGGTCAAGATGATTCTATCCTGGCAGTCGACCCGCTGACCTCAGGCATCGTTTACACAGGCCTATTGCAGAAAAGCACGGACGGCGGACTGACCTGGCAGGCTCTCTGGATGACCTGAGCGGTACGGTTGTGAGTTCTCTGGTTATCGACCCGAGCACTCCTGAGACGCTCTATGCGGGGAAATGGAGCGGAGTGTTCACCAGCACGGATGGCGGTCGAACGTGGCAGCCGTTTGGCGAGGGCATGGCTCCGAAGGACGTACACACGCTGGCCATTGACCCGACCTCCGGCAGGCTTTATGCCGGGACTTATGGAGGTGGGGTCTTCGTCATCTCCAGGTAGGGGCGGGTCTGCATTTCGGCTGGATATAGCGCTGGCTGTGATTACGGCGTGCTGGCCGGAATTCCATACCAGCGCAGGGAATCCCTGCACACCACGGCCAGGTAACGGCCGTCTGGGGTAAATTTTAACGCCATTACCTCGCAAGCATCCGTATTAAAACGGAGATTTTTCCCAGAAATGTCGGTTGCTGATCCAGTCTGCGGATTTACCAGCAGGATTCCTATTTCGTAAGTGCCTTCAACTAACAGGCTTCCATCTGGAGAAAAAGCCATGCCACTCTTAATGTTTGTCGGCGACGGGTAAGGTCCTTGGAACTCCCCACGGGTCACGTCGTAAAACATGAGCCCGAAGGAATCGGCGATTGCCAGGAGGCTCGAGTTCGGCGAAAAAGTCATGTCATCCACAAAGAAACGCGGAGGAAAATCCTCACGAACCAGTAAAGCCCCGCCGGGCTTCCTCAGCTCGAGCCAGGCATCCGGGCCATCAGACAGAGCGACGCCGATCCAGCGCCCATCCGCTGAAAAACGCAGGGTGGCGCCACGCCGGCCAACAAAGGGGACCGAAGCCACCTGCGCACCGCTGGCATCCCAGATGCGAATGGTTTCTTGAGGATCATATGACGACCATTCTGCCAGGGTCCGGCCATCGGCTGATAATGCCAGCTCAGTGCTGGAGCCGGAATAGCTGGATTTCCCGTAGCGCCTGGTCGGCTGGCAAGTTTGCAGATCGTATTTGGAGATAAAAGAGTTGTACTTTTCTCATCCCAAACCAGCATAACACAGAAAGCCCATCGGGGAAAAGCTGGAATATTCCCAGGTGCTTTTATGGTCCAATTGGCAGCTCGAGAGTACCTTGCCGGTTCTCAGCGCACCTGGAGGGCACTCATTGTGAGTGTGACGATTTGAGCCGGGTCCGGAGGAAAGGCGAAAGCAAGGATCGGGTCGAAGAACTCCTTTGTTAACAGCGAGGGCTGCCATCCGCCAGGTTCCAGACCCGGACGACCGGACCACGAGGTATTTGCTGGGATACCAGGTGCTTCCCATCCGGGGAAAAAGCCAGATTCGAAACGAAACCCTGGTTCCCGCGTATGACAATATCTCCTTCCCTGTAGCGATTTCATATAGCAGCGCCTGCCCATCGTCCTGCGTAACCAGCACCAGCCGGCCATCCGGGCTGATGGTAAGTGACACAGGTTCAGCCTGGGTTGGCAGGTCAACCCGCCAGATTCCGCATTTCCTGGAGCCAGGCTTATCAAGACCAGCTTGTTCGCCTGGGTGGTTTCAGCCACGCATCGAGTGAGGGAGTGAAGGCTAAGTGGGTGATATTAAAATTGCTGGGAGCTTCGTGGCTTTTCCCAGTCACAACGTCCTTAATGAAAATTTTGGACAAGGAATGTTAGGAAAATCTTGCCCGCTTGAGGAAAAAAATCCCATCGCCGGGCGACATCCGTGGTCATGACCAGGCTGCCGTCACTGACATTGACCAGGTCCGCGTGGTTCCTGAAGCGTACCAGGAGCTGCTGACCGCCGGGCAGGTATTGCAGGTCGCCCTGGTAAATGTCTTCCCCTTCAACTGTCTGTGACCACAAGAATTTTTTCGTCGCCAGGTCGTAGACTGCGATCTTGGAGGCATCTGCGCTGTCGGGATCCACCCGTTTTGGAGTACACGACCGTGCCGAGGTCGGGCGATAGCACCAGTGCGAGAAAGTTTCCCAGGGTCGGGAGAATGGTTTCGTCCTGAGGCTCTGTTCTGAAGTCCTTCACCAGGTGCAGCTCATCCGAGCAATTCACCAGGGTCGCAGCAGAACTCCCCTGCGCAGGTTGGACCGTGTCGATGAACCCGCATCCGGGCCAGAAGATTTCTTCAAATTGGTCCTGGTCGTAGATAAACAGGCCGGTCGAGGCGTCCACCAACAGCCATTGGCCGTCTGCAGTCCAATGGGTAGGGTGCACGTCCCAGCTAGGTCATCCCCCAACGCCCGATTTCTTTGATCTGGCCCTTGGTCGCCAGGCTGATTTGCTGGACTGATTCGGGGAGAGGTGTTCCCAGGCTGACCGGCCAGGCCGGGGCGGGCGTTGGCGTGACCGTAGGGGTGTCTGTGGGGTTGGTCGTTGGGGAAGGAGAGGGGGTGGGTTGAGGTGCGCTTTCCCGGGTTGGAGCAGGCGTGCTGGCGAATGGTTCGGCTTTGGAAGGTGTAGGGGAGTGGCTTTCTTGCGGGTTGCAACCGGTTAGCAATGCAATGATTATGAATAAAAACACCGACCGTTTGATGAG
>CAVXWV010000012.1:0-31499 GCA_963765565.1 uncultured Chloroflexia bacterium | reverse complement strand
AGTCGCTCCAGGTCTCACGCACTGTGACGATCACATTTTGGGGTGAGTTCGGCGGAAGGTTCGAGGGCTCAAGTAATCGCTGCTGATCCACTGGCGGCTTTCATATTGGTTTTGAGCCCCGCAGGTTGGCAATGGCAGCTTTGGCTTGCTCGAGTAAACCCTCACTGACCGGGGCTTCAAATTCTGGCGACCTCGCACAACCTTCGGTGCCGGAATAACCGACCGTCCAATACAGCCAGTTCGCCCAATCCCGCTGGAAGCGGTAAATGGCTGCCTGGATATCCGCGCCGGGGGACTGCGGGACGCTGAAGCCGCTGATGAAGGCGGGCTGGGCCGGGGTATTCCCGTCTTTCACCTGCTGTCTCCAGGCCTCGTTGGTCAGGCGCTCCTTGCTTGGGAATTCGTAGTAGCTGAAAATACCGCCGCGGGCGACCGTGAGGGCCAACGAGCCATCTGCCTGGGGGATGGGCACAATCGCATAGATCTCGTGGACACTGCCGATCCCGACTTCTAAGACTTCTCCCTTGTTCGGATCGGTGGCGACGTCAGCAAGTATGGCTGCGGGGTCCAGCTCGGTATCCCGCCCGTTCGCCCAGATCACTAATTCTTCCAGGTAATCGCCAAACGAGCGCAAGGAATTTTCTTCATCTTCGGTGAATGGCTGGCCACCCAGCTCCTTCTCGGCCAGTGCTTTCAATTCGATGGCTTTTGCGGCCAGCATCTTCAGCCGGTCGCTCATCGAGAAGGCGTATTCCTCGTCTAGGGGTATCTGCTGGATCAGCTCGCGCCCTTCCAGCCCCTGGCGCGTCATCTCAGCCAGCGCGGCGATACGGGCGAAAGCTTCGGGCACGGGTTCTACATAATTGCGAGCGATGACCGGCGGCGGTGGGGCCGGCCAGCCACAACCGCCGATACCTGCGTACGCCTGCTTGGCGTAGAGCAGCGTGTCGTGCTTCAGCTCAGCCCAACTGCCGAGGGCAGTATTCAATTGCTTGTCCTGCCAGGCTGTGGACTGCATGAACAAAGGATAGCCCTCGCCCGCCGGCTCGAGCAATGAGCGCAGCGTGTACAGCCAGGCATTGTAGGAGGTTTCGATCCAGTCGTCTTGCGCCAGGCTGTCAATCCAACTTTTTAATGAATCGAGCTGGCTCGCATAAGTGGTATTCTGAGCAGCCGGGTCTTGCTCGAGCCAGGCTGCGGCGCGTTCGGAGCCCATGACCGCCATCACGTCCATGCCGGAGGGAAGGTACCTTTGGGGCACCTTCGGGTGCATGAGCTCCTGGAAGATGTAGGCATCGGTCACAAAGCGCTGGCCCATCAATCTCAGTCCTTTGACGGCTTCGAGCGGTTTAACATCGTCGCTCAATAAGCCCAGGATGCGCGGTGCAGGATATCCGCCTGTGGCTGTAATGAAGGCCTGCAAGCGGGATTCGTCGGCGATGTCGTTTAATCCTGCCCGGGTATCCATAGACCTCACCCATGACCTTAAGGTAATCCTCAAGGGTCAGGTCGTCGCTGCGCCCGACCAGGAAGGCGGTCGGGTCGTACAAGAGACGCCACAAGTCCAGTGCAGGCTGCGACCCGGCATTCGCATCCCGGACTGCCAGAGCGAGCAGCAGTGCGATCCGAGTCTCGTCCGGACCAGCCTGATCGTCATCCGGGTCGTTCAGGCGAAACGTCATCCGCCCGTACCACATCATCGCCTTGAAATAAGCCTCGAGCGCCTCGCTTTTAGTGTAGTGACCGCGGGGAATGTACTGCGAGTAATCCTCCCCATACTTCAGGTGCGGGAAGATCGGGGAAGCCGCTGGACCGCTGGCAGCCTCGATCAGATCAAGCTCCGCTTGCGCCAGGTCATTCACAACCTCCGGAAGCTCAAAACCCGGGTCGGCCAGCTTGCTGCCGACGGCCAGGTAAGCGCTTGCCCGCCGGGCAGCCTCTTTCCAGGCGCCATCCTGGAGCTGCTCATATTCTGCCAGGGCCTGCGAGAGCAGTGCCTGGTTAAGCTCGCCCAGCTTTGGCAGAAAGACGTGTTCTTCCAATGATCTGAGTAACTGGTCAAAGGTCAGGTGATAGGCATGCAGGAGTGAATCGCTGGTGATAAAAATGGGCACATTATTCTGGAGCGTTTCTTTATACAAGTAATGGAACTCAGGATAATCGGCCGGGCTGGCGACCACCCCGGAATTACCCAGCCGTTCCAACTGTTCGTCCGAGAGCGCCAGGGGCACCAGCACGTTGTCCATCTGGGGATCGATGGACTCCTGCTGTAGCCCAGGCATGGTGTCGACCGGCTCAAGCCGGTAAGCAGCGAAAGCTGGGCGGGGCTGTGCGACCACCGCAGCTTGAGCTATTGGCGTGTCGGTCGGTGTGATCTCAGGTAGCAGCATTGGGGTTGTCTCGGTTTGGAGTATACTGCCCGTGGGACTGGGCGTTGTGACGAGAGATTGGGGTCCTGGCGTTTCCCTGGATAGGCAGGCGGCTAAGACAATCAGCGCGAGAGCGCTACTTAAAAAGATTGAGATCCCTTTTTTGTTCATTGGTGATCTCCTTTCCCAAACTATATGGGTTATGGCAGGGATAGCAATGCGTCACCGGTGCCGGGTCCCCGCCACCAATGGAGTTTGTCTTTAATTATTATTGTGCCAAAACGCTCGGATGTCAAGCAGTACCCGGATGCAGCAGTACCCGGATGATTTATTTAATTGGCTCGCTTTTTTCAATTTGTTATAATAAATTCAGGCTAAACTTCCGGAGGCGGTAGGTATTGTGCACTCAGCCCATCGAGAATTCATGAGACCAGCCACACGTTTTAAAAACCGATCTTTTTCCGGGATCGTCGTTCTGTTGCTGCTCGCGCTGTCGGCTTGCCGCGGTGGGGAGGAGGCGTTCACACCTGCGCAGGCAACGGCTGCATCAACCGCAGCCTCGGCAATAACCGCAGCCTCAGCGATCTCGACCGGTACCTTGACGCCCCTCCCTCAAGCTGCCCTGCCTTCTGCGACTTTACCCTCGCCCACTCAAACGGTTACGCCCACGACGCCTCTCGTCGTGCCGGGTGCCTGGACCAGCTTTGGTCCCGAGGGCGGGACGATCTCGGACCTGGTCTTTGATTCTCAATCGCCGGACACCGTTTACGCTGCGGCGACCTTTGGCGGCGTTTTCAAGAGCCTGGACGGTGGTGCTTCCTGGCTCCCGGCAAACCAGGGCCTGGAGGGGCGCGGGTTACCGAGTTGGTCATCGACCCGGCGAATCCGTCAGTGCTGTATGTCGGCTCCTGGAGCGGCTGGTTCAAGAGCGTTGACGAAGGTGCTAGCTGGAACTTCATCAACGTTGGCGAGGGCACGCTGATGGTGGAGGCGGTGGCCATCGACCCTCAAGCGCCAGCCACCCTATACCTGGGCACATCCGGCGACGGGATATTTACAGAGCATCGACGAGGGGGAGAGCTGGCAGTCAGTTAACGGCGACCTGGGCAGCTCGAGCGTCTCGAGCCTGGTGATCGATCCTCACACGCCGGGCACGCTGTATGCGCTGCTGATAAAGTGCGGCCTGGCGAAGAGCACGGACGGTTCATCAAGCTGGAAAGTCATCGACACCGGCCTGAACGCCTGTGTGACCAGCCTGGCGATCGATCCGAATCTGCCAGGCACACTTTATGCAGGGACGCGCGACGGCGTGATCGTCAGCACTGACGGTGGCGAAAGCTGGAGCCTGGCTAATAACGGACTAGACGAATATTTATATCTACGACCTGGAATTCGATCCCACAACGCCGGGCAAGCTGTTTGCCTGTGGCCGTGGCGGCAGCGTTTATCAAAGCACTAACAGTGGTACGAGCTGGCAGTCGATCCGGCCAGGATTGACCTCGAATGACGTGACCGTCCTGGCCTACAATTCAAGGACTTCAAATCTTCTGGCGGGGAGCAACATCAGCGGTATTTTCCGGAGCCTGGACGGGGGTGAAAGCTGGAAAGCAGCCAACCACGGCCTGACCGCCTCATATGTTAAATCGCTGGCGCTTGATCCAGTTACGACATCTACTGTGTATGCTGGGACCCTCGACGGGGTGTATAAAAGCACGGATGGGGGCCTGAGCTGGCAGGCAGCCAACCAGGGGATGGCCGGCGTGATCGAATTCGACCACATTGCAGCCCTGGTCGTAGATCCCCGGTCCCCCGGCACGCTCTACGCCGGGACACCTGATGGAATCTACAAGAGCACCGATGGAGCTGGGAGCTGGCTGCGCGTTGGAAAATCCCAGAAGGAGCTGCGTTCAGTGCTAACCCTGGTGGTTGATCCGCAAGCGCCTGATAACGTCTTCGCTGGTACCACCGGCAGCCTCTTTAAAAGTAGTGACGCCGGGTTGACCTGGAACGAAATCCTTCCCAATACCAACGTGCGCGCCCTGGCGATAGACCCGCTGGCGCCAGGAACTCTGTATGTAGGGACGGCAGCAGGATTGTTCCTAAGCACGGATGGCGGTTTAACCTGGAGCGAGGTCCTCAGTGGTCAAGATGATTCTATCCTGGCAGTCGACCCGCTGACCTCAGGCATCGTTTACACAGGCCTATTGCAGAAAAGCACGGACGGCGGACTGACCTGGCAGGCTCTCTCGGATGACCTGAGCGGTACGGTTGTGAGTTCTCTGGTTATCGACCCGAGCACTCCTGAGACGCTCTATGCGGGGAAATGGAGCGGAGTGTTCACCAGCACGGATGGCGGTCGAACGTGGCAGCCGTTTGGCGAGGGCATGGCTCCGAAGGACGTACACACGCTGGCCATTGACCCGACCTCCGGCAGGCTTTATGCCGGGACTTATGGAGGTGGGGTCTTCGTCATCTCCAGGTAGGGGCGGGTCTGCATTTCGGCTGGATATAGCGCTGGCTGTGATTACGGCGTGCTGGCCGGAATTCCATACCAGCGCAGGGAATCCCTGCACACCACGGCCAGGTAACGGCCGTCTGGGGTAAATTTTAACGCCATTACCTCGCAAGCATCCGTATTAAAACGGAGATTTTTCCCAGAAATGTCGGTTGCTGATCCAGTCTGCGGATTTACCAGCAGGATTCCTATTTCGTAAGTGCCTTCAACTAACAGGCTTCCATCTGGAGAAAAAGCCATGCCACTCTTAATGTTTGTCGGCGACGGGTAAGGTCCTCGGAACTCCCCACGGGTCACGTCGTAAAACATGAGCCCGAAGGAATTGGCGATTGCCAGGAGGCTCGAGTCCGGCGAAAAAGTCATGTCATCCACAAAGAAACGCGGAGGAAAATCCTCACGAACCAGTAAAGCCCCGCCGGGCTTCCTCAGCTCGAGCCAGGCATCCGGGCCATCAGACAGAGCGACGCCGATCCAGCGCCCATCCGCTGAAAAACGCAGGGTGGCGCCACGCCGGCCAACAAAGGGGACCGAAGCCACCTGCGCACCGCTGGCATCCCAGATGCGAATGGTTTCTTGAGGATCATATGACGACCATTCTGCCAGGGTCCGGCCATCGGCTGATAATGCCAGCTCAGTGCTGGAGCCGGAATAGCTGGATTTCCCGTAGCGCCTGGTCGGCTGGCAAGTTTGCAGATCGTATTTGGAGATAAAAGAGTTGTACTTTTCTGCATCCCAAACCGGCATTAACACAGAAAGCCCATCGGGGAAAAGCTGGAATATTCCCATATTATGGTCCAATTGGCAGCTCGAGAGTACCTTGCCGGTTCTCAGCTCGCGCACCTGGAGGGCACTCATTGTGAGTGTGACGATTTGAGCCGGGTCCGGAGGAAAGGCGAAAGCGAGGATCGGGTCGAAGAACTCCTTGGTTAAGGCAGGGCTGCCATCCGCCAGGTTCCAGACCCGGACGACCGGACCACGAGGTATTTGCTGGGATACCAGGTGCTTCCCATCCGGGGAAAAAGCCAGATTCGAAACGAAACCCTGGTTCGCGTATGACAATATCTCCTTCCCTGTAGCGATTTCATATAGCAGCGCCTGCCCATCGTCCTGCGTAACCAGCACCAGCCGGCCATCCGGGCTGATGGTAAGTGACACAGGTTCAGCCTGGGTTGGCAGGTCAACCCGCCAGAGTCTCCGCATTTCCTGGAGCCAGGCTTATCAAGACCAGCTTGTTCGCCTGGGTGGTTACGACCAGCGCATCGAGTGAGGGAGTGAAGGCTAAGTGGGTGATATTAAAAATGCTGGGAGCTTCGTGGCTTTTCCCAGTCACAACGTCCTTAATGAAAATTTTGGACAAGGAATGTTCGAGAATCTTGCCCGCTTGAGGAAAAAAATCCCATCGCCGGGCGACATCCGTGGTCATGACCAGGCTGCCGTCACTGACATTGACCAGGTCCGCGTGGTTCCTGAAGCGTACCAGGAGCTGCTGACCGCCGGGCAGGTATTGCAGGTCGCCCTGGTAAATGTCTTCCCCTTCAACTGTCTGTGACCACAAGAATTTTTTCGTCGCCAGGTCGTAGACTGCGATCTTGGAGGCATCTGCGCTGTCGGGATCCACCCTTTTGGAGTACGCGACCGTGCCGAGGTCGGGCGATAGCACCAGTGCGAGAAAGTTTCCCAGGGTCGGGAGAATGGTTTCGTCCTGAGGCTCTGTTCTGAAGTCCTTCACCAGGTGCAGCTCATCCGAGCAATTCACCAGGGTCGCAGCAGAACTCCCCTGCGCAGGTTGGACCGTGTCGATGAACCCGCATCCGGGCCAGAAGATTTCTTCAAATTGGTCCTGGTCGTAGATAAACAGGCCGGTCGAGGCGTCCACCAACAGCCATTGGCCGTCTGCAGTCCAATGGGTAGGGTGCGCGTCCAGGCTGGGTCCTCCCCAACGCCCGATTTCTTTGATCTGGCCCTTGGTCGCCAGGCTGATTTGCTGGACTGATTCGGGGAGAGGTGTTCCCAGGCTGACCGGCCAGGCCGGGGCGGGCGTTGGCGTGACCGTAGGGGTGTCTGTGGGGTTGGTCGTTGGGGAAGGAGAGGGGGTGGGTTGAGGTGCGCTTTCCCGGGTTGGAGCAGGCGTGCTGGCGAATGGTTCGGCTTTGGAAGGTGTAGGGGAGTGGCTTTCTTGCGGGTTGCAACCGGTTAGCAATGCAATGATTATGAATAAAAACACCGACCGTTTGATGAGCATGATTAATAATCCTCAGCAGGTTGAATTATCGTCCCATTTTACCTTAATTGAGTGAACGGCCTAGATAAATTATGTTCCGGCGAAAGTCTGGCGCGGCTCAAACCACAGCGAATAAATTCGCCGCTCAATACATGGAAGTCCTGCGGACTCGGGACCAAAAGCCGCCACCTGCCGGCTTTTGGTCATAGGGGATTTATCCCCTGGCGTTTCCGGCGAGGGCGTTGGGTTTCGGGCGACCAATGAGCGGGTCGCTCCTCAACCCAACCTACGGATTCTGCGGTTAGCTCAGTCGCAGTTAGGCACGCCAACCCAGCAGGGGTACTGGTCGGCGATGATTCCACCTACCAGCAGCAGGAGCACGACCAGGATGATGCCGGCGAGCATCAGGTTCACCGGGTAATCGGTAAGACGGCCGCCGCGGTGCCAATTGCGCACGACCGGTGCCAGGCTGATCGCCAGGGCGACGGGTAGGAGCAGAACAGAGAATAAAGCGATCAGAGAGCCTGGAATATCCGGCTGGTTGGCAGGGCTTTGGAAGGGAAATTCGATGCCGAGGACGGCCATCCAGAGCAGGATCGACAACGGCACGCAGAGGGCAAGACTGACCAGAACAGCGGTTTTTGGATTTTTCATGGTTGATCCGAAACCTTGCAGCGGTTACGCAACACAGTTGCGGCGCAACGATCTTTGGTGCGCTCCTTGGCAAGGTAAAAACACAAGTTGCGGGTTACAATATCCAGCAGCGATTATAACAAACTAATAACCGGAGAAAAACTATGGACCATTTCAACAACGGCGCCAACCTCGGCGGGTGGCTGTCGCAGTACCGGCAGTACGACCACGAGCACTTCCGCGGCTTCATCACCCGGCGTGACCTCGAGCAGATCGCCTCCTGGGGCACGGACCACGTGCGCCTGCCCTTCGATTACCCGGTGCTGGAGTCGGACTCGGCGCCAGGGCATTACAAGGAAAGCGGCTTCGCTTACATCGATTCCTGCCTGGATTGGTGCAAGGAGTTTGGGCTTGGCCTGATCCTCGACCTGCACCACGCCCCTGGCTACACCTTCACCAACACCCTCCGACCCGAGACCGAGCACCTGAATACGCTCTTCAACCAGGAAGAAGCCCAGGAACGTTTCATGGCGCTCTGGCAGGCGGTTGCCAGGCGTTATAGGAACGCCGGGGTTCCACTGATCCACGAGCTGCTCAACGAGGTTGTCCTGCCCGAGAGCGCCCCCTGGAACAGCCTGGCAAAGCGCACGGTGGCAGCCATTCGACAGGTCGACCCGACCATCCCGATCATGATCGGCGGCAACCATTACAACGCGGCCTCCGAGCTGAAGAACCTGGCGCTGGTGGACGATCCGGCGGTTTGCTACACCTTCCACTTCTACGAGCCGCTGCTCTTCACCCACCAGAAGGCTCGTTGGGTGCGCGCCGCTGTCGATTACGACCAGGAGCTGGATTACCCCGGCGAATTTACCGGGCTTGGAGCCTTCCTGGAGCGCTTCCCGCAGTGGCAAGGAACTTACCAGGAACAGGTTGGGCGCCCCCTCGACCGCGAGCTGGTGCTCGAGTTCCTGCAGCCGGCCCTGGACTGGCTGAAGCAGCACCGCCTGCCGCTATACTGCGGTGAGTTCGGCGTGATCGATCACGCCCCGCGCCCGAGCATCCGGCACTGGCACGCTGACTTTATCGACCTGCTGCGCCAGCACGGCATCGGCCGCGCCGTCTGGTCCTACAAACAGATGGGCTTCGGGCTGGTCGATGGGGCGGGTCGTGTCGTGGACGAGGAGCTGGTGAAGATCTGCAGCCAACCATAACCCTGGTAACAACAAACCCTGGTGACAACGCTCTGCGTTGTCACTGGAAAAGGCACGCTCTGCGTGCATGGATTACCACGCTGAGCGTGTTGTGCTGCGTGCATACGCGGAGCGTATGCACGAGATATAGTTTAAGTAAGTAACACCGCCTCCCATGGCTGCAGCGGAGGCAGGGTGTAGTGGCTGTATGGGCCATCCTGCGTATGAGGGAGCAGGACCGTCTCGCTGCCGTCCATGCGCACCACCGATAGGTTCTTCCCACCGGTGCAGGCGTTCAAGAGCACCTCAGGCGCCGGGTCAATGGAGGCATTCACCAGCAGCATTGCCAGATTGCCCTGTGCATCCGAGCGGCACCACAGGCCTGCTTTCGTGTAGCTGTGGACATAGCCCGGCAGCCGCTCGGAGGACAGCCAGCGGAACAGGTTTTTGACCTGGGTTGACTTCGCCAGCGACTGCAGCAGGATCCACGGGTAGTACCCGAGCACGGCCACACGCCCACCCAGGCGGTTCTCAAAAACGCCAGCGCAGGGACCGAAGCGCGCCATGTTAAAATCGGCGATTTCCGCCAGGATCCGCGCCCCTTCCACAGGCTCCAGCACGTAAGCCGCATCTGGGAAGAAAGTGGGGTGGCAGTCGCGCATCCAACCTGCATACCCCCCGTTGAGCGGATCGTCTGTGAAAGCCTCGAAGATGTCGCTGCCGATGGTCGTATGCACGCGGAAACCGGCCAGGTCCGCCAAGCCCATCCCCTCGAGCACGCCCAGCGCCGGTCCATCGAGCATGACACCGCCGGCTAGGAGCTTCAGGACCTGCTCGCGCCCCAGGTCGATGACGGAGGTGCGCGAGAGCACGCTCAAAGAGGCGCCTTCGGGGCTGTATGCCATGGGCAGGCCGATCTCGCCCAGCTCGCAGAATTGGCTGAAATCTACCCCCCACAGCGGACTGGCAAACCAGTCCTGGGTGAGGTTGAGGGCGGCCGAATGGTCGCGGCTGAAGCCGGGCCAGAAGCCCAGGTTCGGGCTGCGGCCGAAAGCCCGGGCAGCCCGGTCGTAGAAGATGCGGCTCGTGCGCACATCGTCCAGGTACGGCCAGAATTCGCCCAGCGGGTCCGGCGTCAGCCCCATGATGTTGAAGGCTGAGCCGGTGCAGCCGACGGCCAGCGCCATGGCGATCTCGTCTCGGAAGATCGCCCGGCTCTTCTTGAGCGGCTGGTAGGGGAAATTTTCGTGCTCGTACTGGATGTCGGTCACCTTCTGGGGCAGGAAAGCCACCTGACGTCCGGTCCAGTGGGCTTTTGCCAGGCTTTCGGCTGGCAGGCGGTCGTCGTAGTAACCGCCGCCCGGGCGGCATTTGACCGGTAAATCGCTCGCACCAGCCAGCGCTTCAGTCCATTCCGCCATGCCGTAGGCGCTGTAAGAGCCTTCGACGGACATGAAACCCAGCGTCATTTCAGGATCGACCTCGTCGACGGCGCCGCGCATGATCGCCAGGACGCGGGCGGCGTACTGGCGGTTGTGCTCCAGCCACTGGCGGCGAAGGTTCAAGCGGTTTTCCAATTTTCCGCTGCGGAAGGCCTGGCGCAGCGTTGACCGCGTCCAGGTCTTTCCGGTTTCCGCGGAGAAGACGGCCAGGCAGCCGTCGCAGAAGCACGGGTACTGCACCAGCTTGCCGTGCGGCTCCAGGCGCAGGTCGTCGTCGAACCAGATGAAGTCGGGCTGGGTCTCTGCCAGGGCGATGTAAACCTGGCGGATGTACTCCTGGACGTCCGGGTCGGAGGCGCAGTAGCAGCCACGCGACACGACCCCCGAGATGTCCACCAGGCGCTGCCAGGGCTCGTCCAGCGAATGCGGTAAGTTTTCGTCGTAATGACCCACGGTCGCCAGGTGGTTGATGCCCACCGTTAACCCAAGGGATTTGAACTTTGGCAGGACCGCGCCCAGCCTGCGGGCGTGCTCGCGGATCGTTGCCAGGGGAAGCGCTGACCCGGAAATCTGGGTGAAGAGCGCCACCTCGTCGACCGTTCCGGGGTGGTCGCCCAGGTATGCCAGCAGCTCTTCCAACCTATCCGGGTTGTCCCAGTTGAAAATGGAGACGCGGAAGGCCATTTTGGCTCGGGTAATTGCGGTTTTTTTCATCGGTTTCTCCTCTGACAAAGTATCATTCCAATTGCTAAGCCTGCATGAATTATAATCTTTCTGAAGATTTACCTCCCAAAGGAGCAAAACATGCGGCCTCACTCCCCCCAACCCCTCTTTGGACTGACCGTGGGCACGCAGGACGCCCTCAAGCAAATCGAAGGACCCGAGCTGGACTTCTATGACCTGCATTTTGGGCGCAGCCAGGAGGGCCTGCCGACGGCCATTGCAGCCTGCGAAAAAGCCGGGCGCGGCTACGTCCTGAACTTCGAAGGCGCCCCCATCGGCTGGAAGCCATCGCAGGCGCTGAAGGAGAACCTGGCCAACCTGCCGGGCTTCCTCGGCTTCATGCTCGACGAGGCCGACCACATGCAGATCAATTCCCACTGGCCCATCATCGACTACTACGGCTACGAGGACGCCCACTACCTGGCGGAGACCGAAGGCATGGACCTGTTTTCAGCCCGGGAGGCGGTGGCGGTTGCATTGAAAGAATACGGTAATGCCTGCCGGGTTGGGGAGAAGCGCGCCAGCGTCGAGCACCTGTTCCCGGTGATGATGCACACCGTCGCCCGGGCGGGGTTGAACGTCAGCGCCAAAATCCTCAAGGAGACCTGCGGTCCGGCGATGCTGGCGGCAGCCATGGGGGCGGCTCGCCAGTACGGCGTCGATTTCTGGATCGATGTCGACTACTGGTGGCACAACGAGGTCATCGGGCACACGGCGGAGCGCTTCTGGTCGGCGCTGCTGCTGGCGTATTGGTCGGGCGCCAGCCAGGTGTACGTCGAAGGCGGGGCAAAGTATTCGAACGACCACCCGGTCGGGCAGGCAATCCTGGACGCCTACCAGGAATTCTTGCAAGAGTACGTGCCGGCGCACCCGCGTCCCTATACCTGGCGCGACTTCCGCCCGGAGATCGCCATCGTGCGCTACGACGACACCTGCTTCGACCAGCGCCAGGGCTACCTGGGCGAGTTCCCGGGACCGCTCTACGGGCACGTACCGGCCGGACCGGATAATTGGGAATGGCTCAACATCTGGAGCCTGCTCTCGCACGGCTTCATGCGCACGGATTCGGCCTCGCACCAGTGGGAGGCGCGCCGGATCAACAGCCGCACGCTCTTCGCGCCGCTGCACAACGTCGCCGTGTACGACCACGAAGTTAATTACGAGACTTTAAAAGGGGTGAAGCTGGTTTTTCTGACGGGGGTGGCGATCAGTCCGCAGGCGCACGCTTCGGTGCAACGGCTGGTACGCCAGGGAGCGACCTGTGTGCTGCCGCCGCGCTTGGCGCCGCCCGGCTCGGGGATGGAAACGATCCACGAGATCACCCTCATCCCCGATGGCGGCCAATGGCTGGTGGTGCCGGAGTTTTACCGCCTGCACTACGAGTGCTTCCACGGTGGGCCGGCTTTGCCCGTGCTCAACCAGGCGCTGAAGCCGCTGATCGGCGATGGCGATCACCTGGTGTACGATTTCGAGAAATGGCAGGCGCGCTTCGCCCAGGCGGGCGGCAACTACCCGCGCCATCACATCATGGATGCCGATATCATGCTGACGCAGGCAGGCGCGAACCCGGACCGGCTGGAGGTTGAAATTTTAGGTCTGTAATTTGTAGGGGCACAGCGATAAGGGCAGCGCACTAAGGGCACAGCGATAATGCTGCTGTGCCCCTACGATAAAATGGGAAAAATCAGTCGTTGTTGGCGCCGGCGTTAATCCAGTCGGCGATCAACTGTACCTGTTCAGGGCTAAGTCGCTGGCCTGCCTGGGGCATCCGCCCGCTATCGACGACCTGCCAGAGGAGGCTGCCGGCGGAATCGCCAGAAATGACGACGTTGCTGGCCATCAGGTTCTCGTAGGAATTCAGCTGGACGCCTCCAGAAGCCCGCGAACCGTGACAGCTCGAGCAGCTGGCGTTGAAGATCGGCTGGATGTCGGCGGAGAAGCTGGGCGCGCCGGCGCCAGGCTCGCCTTCGGCTGGGGGTTGGGTCGCTTCGGCTGGCGGTTCAGTTGCTTCAGCCGCCGGCTCGGTGGCTTCGACTGGGGCTTCGGTGGCGGCTGGCTGTTCGACGGCTTCTGCATCGCTGGCGGGAGCCTGGGTTGGTTCGGCACCGCCGCCGCAGGCTGCAAGCAGGAAAACGAACAGCAGGAGGAACACCAGAAGGCGTGAGTGGATAGGCTGTTTTCGTGTTATTTTCAGCATGGTAAAAGCTCCTTAGGATTGGTGAGTAGGTAGAGAAATTATAAAAGGGAAATTGGATAATTACCAGTAAATTAGTTGCTATTAATTTTGTGTTAAGCGAGCCAGGTAAATAACGCTCAGCATGACATTATTTGATTGGGTTTGAATCATTAACAGACCATTAACAGATTTTCGTTGCTGTGGTAGAGTTATCGGACGAGGTGCAACGATGAAAGCTTTCCGTCTCTGGTTGCGTTGGGTGTTTGCCAACTCAATGGGGGAGATGGTTGGACTGGGATTAACCTTCGGTCTTGGGTATCTGATCGTCTATTACCTGGGGGAAATGGCTGGGATATGGGGAACACTCCTGACATTTGGGTCGATGGTAGCAACCAGCCTCATAGAAGGCACGGTGGTGGGATTAAGCCAATATTGGGGCATGCACCCGCTCGTGCACCGTCCGGATGACCACCGCCTGGGTATCAAACAGGGGGTCTGGCTGCGGGCGACGATCCTGGGCGCCTTGCTGGCCTGGTTTTTTGGCGCGATGCCGTTCTTTATCATCAACCTGGCAATGAGTGAGGAAACCACCTCAGCAACAGCTGTTGAACCCGAACAGTGGATGGTTTACCTGATGGCCGCAGGCGCCGGGTTGGTCGCCGGGGCGGTGCTGGCGTTCTTCCAGTGGCGCGCCCTGCGCAGGCATTTTTACAAGGCCGGCTGGTGGGTTCCGGCGAACAGCCTGGCCTGGGCTGTTGGCATGCCACTGATCTTCTTGGGCATGGATTACGCCTTTTCGCTGCAAACGCCGTCTGCCATGGTCCTGGCATTCCTGGGAACCCTGGCGCTGACCGGGGCGCTCGTAGGCGCTATCCACGGGGTGGCGCTGTTGTGGATTGCCCGCCAACCCAAAAATAACCCACCTGAACCGACCCCAACCTAGGGGCGAAGCATGCAAACGAGGAACACCAAACCTACTTGGGTAGGGGCGAAGCATCCGGAATAAGCATCCCATGCTCCAGCATCTACCCTTCCGGATGCTTCGCCCCTACGCAAATTAATTCAATAAATGGAGTAAATATGATTCACAACCCCGTCATCGATGCCATGATGCAGCGGAAATCGATCCGCAAGTACAAGCCCGAGCAACCCTCGGAAGAGGTCCTCGAGACCGTCGTGCGCGCCGGTCAACAGGCGCCTTTCGCCCACCAACTCGGCAGCCTGCTGCTTTCGCGTAACACAGAGAAAAATCCGTTCAATTCCCCCTGGTACTTCACCATCTGCGCCGACCTGCACCGTTTCGAGCTGGTGATGAAGGAGCGCGGCTGGGAGCGTGGCTCCAACGACTTGACCTCCCTGATCTTTGCCATCCAGGACGCTGCCTATATGGCGGAGAACATGGTCATCGCCGCCGAAAGCCTGGGGATGGGGAGCTGCTTCCTGGGTGCTGCCCCATTCTGGCATAAGGAGACAATCGCAGACTACAAGCTGCCGCCGCACGTCTTCCCCGTGGTCGGCCTTTCGATGGGCTACCCGGATGAGAACCCGCCGGTACGCCCGCGCTACCCGCTGGAGTTCCACCTGTTCGAGGACCGCTACCCGGAGTTCGATGCCGAAACCATCCACCGGGCGATGCAAGTCATGGACGACGGCTACCTGGCGCAGGATTACTACCGGGAAGCCAACTACATGATCCCCTTGAAGGGCGTCAAGGAGGAAACCTACACATTTGAGAATTACTCCTGGACGGAGCACATCTCGCGCAAGCTGGGATTGTGGAACCGCACGTCGCGCTACATCCTCACCGCCTTGAAGGCGTATGGATTCAAGCTGCCGGGGATGAAATAAGATACGCCAGCAGGAGCCAGCGTGGACCCGGTAGAACTCTTCCAAAAAATCGAGAGCGATTTTCATCAGAAATTGCGCAAGGCAAAGGTACCCGGCGCCTCGCTGGCGCTGGTGGACGGCGAGGGCAGCCTACTGCTCTCAAGCTACGGCGTGACCAGCCGCAAGCCGCCTGGGCGCCCGCTGACCCCGGCTACGCTCTTCAGCATGCAGTCGATCTCGAAGACGTACACGGCCGTGGCGGTCCTGCTGGCGGTGCAGGACGGGCTGCTGGACCTGGACCGGCCGCTCTGCCATTACCTGCCGGGTTTCCACCTGCGCAGCCCCTTCGAGCCCAATCCCGAGCGGTTGATCAGCCTGCGCCTGCTGCTCTCGCACCGCGCCAGCCTGGTGCACGAAGCCCCGATCGGCAGCAATATCGAAGTCGACATCGAGCGTCACAGCTTTGCCGATCACATCGCCTCCATCCAGCAGACCTGGCTGCGCTTCCCGGTTGGCAGCCGCTTCGCCTATTCGAACCTGGGGGTCGACCTGGCGGGCTGGATCCTGGAAACCGTCGCCGGGAAACCCTTCCCCGCATTCGTGCAAGAACGCCTGTTCGAGCCGTTGGGATTGCGGCGCAGCAGCTTCGACCCGGCAGTTCTGCTCGTGGACGGCGACCGGGCGCTCGGACACGATCCTTTTTTCCGGTCAGCAGGGAAACCGCTGCCGGTGGTGGCACCGATGGCGCCTTCGGCAGGCCTTTACTGCAGCGCCGAGGATGCCGGGCAGTTCATGCGCCTGTTCCTGAACCGGGGGACCTGGAACGGTAAAACCTTTCTGGATGATCGTCTCCTGGATGAAATGTACGCCTTCCAAGGACGCCAGGCGGGGCAAATACGCGGCTATGGGTTGGGGGTGGCTCTGAACTGGCGCTGGGGCGGACCCATGTACCACCACAGCGGGGGCGGCTTTGGCTTCCTCTCAGATATAATGTGGCTGCCGGAGCTGGGCCTGGGTGTAGGCTTCCTGACGAACACGACCCAACATTCACTGCAGTACGCCTACCCGCTGGGCCTGCTTGACAGGCTGGTGGAAGCGCTGCATCCGGAGGTGTACAGGAGGGCGCCGAAAGTGAGGCTGGCTACGGCTGAGCTACCAGAGGCCCCCTTGCCCAGGCAACCGCAGGAACTGGAACCGTGGGTGGGTCGTTATTTCAGCCGCATCCCGGGGCGCATCGACTTGCGCCTGCGCCAGGAAAAGCTCTGGATGCGCGGCAATCGCGACCGTAAATGGAAGGCGCTGACCTTCGTGGCGGATGACCTGGCCTGGTTTGGGAAACCCGAGGAGCGCCTGCACCTGCGATTTTTGCGGGAAACCGGAAGCGGTTCCCGGAAGGTGGTGCAGGCGGAGGATGGCGGGGTTTTTGACCGGGATCCTGGACCAGAAACCATCCGGCAGGCTCCGCGCAAGGATTGGAAGGCTTTTTCCGGCACTTACCTGGCGCTGGCGTTGGGCTTGATCCCCGAGCTGATCGAGGTCAAGGAACGCCGGGGACTTTTCATGCGATTCGGATCCATCCGCACCAGCTTACGCCTGGAGCAGCACCAGCCCGGCCTGTTCTTCACCTGCACCGGGGAAGCGGTTGACTTCAATGAAAACCTCTTTATGGGAATCCGGGTTGAAAAGATCGACAGGCGCAGGAAATTGCGAGTATACTGGAGCTTGCTGCGCGCCTTATTTTTTTAAAAACCTGGCGAAGGTTTTACTGAATAGGAGGGAACCGTGTCAAATAAAGTCTTGAAAATCATCTTCCTGGTTTTCGCGATATTGCTGCTGCTGGTGGGGCTGCCGCTGCTGCTGGCGCCGGGACGCTTCCTGGGACTCGTCAGTTGGGCGCCGGTGGATGTGCTTCTGAGCCGCTTGCTCGGTGCTGCTTTGCTGGCGATGGCGTGGGGATCTTTCGCCGGCTACCTGAGGGCAGAACCGGACCAGGTGCGCATCCTGGTCTCGTGCGGATTCGTGTTCTGTTTGCTTGGGGCGCTGGGCTTTGGCCGGCATTTGTTCGCGGGTTACAATTACGCCCCCGTCGTTTGGGCGATCTTCGCCGTGCTGGCAGCCTGGGCAGTGGTTTGGGGCGTGGTCTGGTTTTTAATCCGGAAACAGTAGGGGATTGCCCGAATAATTATTCCGCGCTCCGGTAGATTTCGAATCCTTGCTGCGCCAGCAGGTACGGGATGTTGCGCACCACGAAGCGGTCGGTGTCCCTGGCCTCGTTGGTCAGGTCCTTCCAGGGCACGAGGTAGGGCGATGTTTTCTTCTCGGGATCGCGCGGGCCGTAACGCCAGCCGTCCAACAGCCGGCCCATCCACCAACGGGAATGCTCCATTTCCGCCATGGTGTCGATCTCAGTTTCCTTAAACTCAAAGATAACCGGTGAACGTCCCTCGACACTGCGGATGGCGCAGCCGATACGGCGCAACTTCGCCGGGATGTGGTCTACCTGGTCGATGTTCGAATTCTTGAAGTCTTCCCGCAACAGCTCCCAATCGGTCATCGCTGCGTCTTCGAGTTTCAAGTTCTGCAGGCGGTACTGGCAGTATTCCTTGTGAATCCCACTGGCTATGGCTTCTCGCTGGACGGTGGATACGGGCAAGCGACCCGGGTTGATAAAGGCGTGCACCAGACCCGGGTTGTTTTCCAGGCGCACCAGGCGGCTCCTGCGGTTCCAGGCCGGGTCAGCCAGCAGCTCATCCGCCGAGCGCCCGCTGCCGGCGAGGATGCCCACGAAGGCGCCTAGCGCCAGCGCCAGGCGGAACTCGGCGGCGGCAATGCGCCCACCGTTCATTCCAAGCAGCTTGACCTGCCCAGGTTTGATCCCTGCGGCTACCAGGTCAATCCAGTACTGCACGGTTTCCAGGGCGCTGAAGTCGGTGCCCTGGGTTTCCCGCAGCTCCTGGTAGCGCTTGTCCACGGTGATGCCTGCGGGGATTAGGTGCGGCAGGTAGCCGACGGCGCCCACCTGGTCGGGGTACGTTTCCTGGAGCATCCCGGCCAGCCCGGCAATTCCAGAGCGGGTGCCGCCGGAGATGATCGTGCCCTCGTAGTCGGCGAAAGCCTGGACCAGCAGATCGTGGTAGGACTGCATCTTGTCTTCCACGCTCTGGTCGGTGCCACCGGCCATGATCACCACCGGCAGGGTGAGCGGGGCACCTGGCTTCGAAACCAGCGCTTTCAGCTTTTTCATGACCGGTTCTTCCGGGAAGCGCGCCTGCCAGAACATCAGCAGGGCGTTGAGCACCCACCCATAACCAGGCAGCTCGTGACCGATGACGCCCAGGCTTTCCAGCGTGTCGTAGGACGTCCTGACCATCCAGGAGGCGGTGCTTTTTTGAACGGCGAGGGCGTATAGGATCAGGGCTTCGTAGGGTTCTTGCAGCAGCAGGTGGAACATTGCCTGGTCGTATAGCGCCCAGGGGATGTTCATGCCCACGGCAACCTGCTCCTGGCTGCGCCGGATGGCGTTCTTGATCGCCGGCAGCATGAGCTGTACGGGCGTGACATTTTTAACCAGGAGGACTTCCGAAAGCAGGTAGTTGCTGACGGCATAGGGGTAGCTGGGGTCGCTCTGGTAAGCCTGGCGGTAAAGCTGGTGGGCTTTGACGTGGTTGCCCTGGCGGCGGTAGGTGCCAGCCAGGGAGCCGGCAGCATCCGGATCGTTGGGCAGCAGCCGGCAAGCTTCTTCCAGGTATTGCTGGCCCCTGCGGTAGCCTTCGCTGTCCCTGTCATAGATTTTGCAGCAGGCGATACCCAGGTCGCGCAGGATCGGCTCGTAGACGGAGAGCGGATAGGCCTCGGGATTGAGCGCCATTTCGTCCGCCAGCGGTTCCAATATCCGCACGGCGTCCTCAAATTGTCCAACGGCGATATCCAGGTGGGCGATGCGGTGGGCATTCTTGGGATCGCCACCCTGGCAAGGCTGCTGAACCTGCGGGTTGGCGGTGCCGGCTTCGATCTCCTGGACAAACTTCAGGAGCTTGATTTCCTTTTCGATCTCCTCCTGGGTCATGTAGTCGCCGTAGCTGGCGGCATAATGCTGCAGGCCACCCTGGATGCGCTCGAAGGCTTTATCGGCCTCCTCCAGCATGGCGGCCAGGCCTGCCAGCTCGCGTTGCCAGATTTCGGGAATGTCGAACTGCCCTTTATAAACGCGCTCGTGGCTGAAGACAGCCCAGGCGTGCTCCAGTAGAGTGCGTACCTGGATTTCGGCTTTCATCGGGCAGGGGCTGTCCGGCGCCGAGTAAAGCTCCGGTGGGACGTCGATGCAGATCTCGCCGGTGGGGAAGGCGCCTGGCTTGAACTGCACCACGTAATGCACCGAGCGGTAGCCGAACTCAGAGGGGCGCAGGCGCTGGCTGATCCTGACGCTGTTTTCAGGGTCGACGATGAAATGCTGCTCGATAAATTTGCAGATTTCGTCGACCTCGGATGCCGTGTGCGTGATCACGCGCGCCCCGCACAGGTCGGTGAAATATGCCAGGGGATTGAACTCGTTGACGGGATCGCGGAAGCGACCCATTTTGCGCTGGATTTTCTCAGCGAAGCTGCCGACCATTTTGGCGCGCGCCTGGACGATGCCCAGCGGGGCGCGCTCGCGGGCGGCGGCAGTCAGGATGTCATTAAGCGTCCGGGCGTATGTCTTGAATACGGGCTGCAGTTTCTGGTAGCCCGTGATTTGCTCATAGAGCCATTTTTCCTGGTCGGTCTGGTTCTCACTCGACATGGTTGTCCTCCTTCGAGTTCAGGCGGTAAACTTCCAGGCCTGCTTCTGCCAGCAGGCGCGGAACGGGATAAAAGGTCGCCCGGTTGAGCTCCCGGATTTCCTCAGCAAGGGAATCCCAATCCACCAGGTTGGGGTTGGTTTTCTTCTTGGGATCGCGCGGGCCCAGGGTATAGCCGTTGCGCAGCATTTCACCCACATAGCGGGTGTGTTCGACCCTGCCCATGCGCGTGGCGTCCTCTTTGGGCAGGGGCAGCGTTTCCAGCGTCCCAGTCGGTCAGGGGCTGGATGCCGTAACCGGCGGCTTTCAGGGTGACGCCCAGGCGGTCTGCCTGGCGGCGGTTCTTCTCGTGCTCGTACTCGGGCAGGGCATCCCAGGGGGGCAGGTCGGTGGGGTTACGGTTGGGGTCCTTGAGATTCTTTTGGATCAGGCAGTAGTCTTCGTAAAGGAGGCGCGCCAGGATTTCGTGGCTGCCGCCCAGGAGCAGCTCCGGCTGGCAGGTCTGCTCGAGAAGGCCGAAGGCGCGGATGCGGGAGCCATCCTGGTCTGATTCTGCCCCGAGCAGCCCGCCGATACCAGCTTCGTTGCTGGTGCGCAGGACCACGTTAACGGCTCGTGGCTTGTGGTTGGTAGTCCCATTTTGCTCCAATCCACGGGCAGCGTCAAGAGCAACGCTGCGAAGGCGCTGCTGCAGGGTCAGGCTGGCGGAAAGCCCAAGGGAGTCGTTATCCAGGCAAACATAAACGATGCTGACCGGTGGGATGCCGTCACGGAGCTCCAGGAACTCGCAGCGCTGGAACTCGGGGTGCTGGATATCCACCTGGTGCAGGTGCAGGCTGCAGACGGCGGAGAGGCGCGGGAAGCGCAGCGCCAGATTTTCGGCTTTGTAATTTGCCATGCGGTCGATGACGGTGATGTGCAAGGGCTGGCGCTGCTCTTCAGCAATCTTGCGCTGGCGCTCGCGCCACTGGCGGGCGGCCCGCACGACCAGGCTCTGGCCCATGCCCCCCAGGCCGATCAGCAGGATGTGCGGCTGGCTCTCGGCCTCGTCTTTCGTAAAGGGTGGGTATTGCTCGAGGACGGCGCGGGCGCCCATGTCGAAGACGTTGAAGAATTCCAGGCGAAAGCGCCCGTCGGAGCTCGCGGCGATCTCGTGCTGGTGCAGCAGCTCGCACAGGCGCGGCTCGAGGATGTGTACCAGGCAGGTGAGTGATTCACCCGCCCGCTGGTGTGACAGACTTCTGCCTAAAACGGCCCGTTCGAGGATGCTCTTTCCGAGAACGGCAATTTCTGCGTTGGTGGTGTCCTCGCCGTTGACGGCGACCAGGTAGCGCGCCTGGCGCACCCCGCAGCGCTCGAGCGTCGCGGGCTTGGCGGCATCTCCGACCAGCACCAGGGCGCCCAGCTCGCGGCAGGCTTCGATATAGTCGTTCTCGCCGTCCTTTTCGATCGCCACCACGCGGTCACCCCGCTTGAGGAAACCCTGCGCCAGCAGGTAGCCCTTGCGCCCGAGCCCGCAGATGATGACATGATCACGCAAGCGCCTGAGTCTTCAGGAGCTGGAACTGCTCGTTGAAGATGAGGGCCAGGGCGACCAGGGCGGTGTAGGCGGCGATGGCCGGCGCCAGCCAGCGGGCGATCTGCAGTGGCCAGGGCACAAAGCCCTCGACCGAGCCGGACTCGATGGTGAAGAGCTGCAGGGTCTTGTACCAGTAGTTGAGCGCGGGCTGGGGGTTGTCGTTGTAGAGGTAGTACTGGCGGAAGCCGATGATGCCCAGGATCGTAGTCAGCAGCCACAAGGCGCCGATGATCGACCAGCGCGAGTTCGTGCCAGGCATGCTGCAGGCGCTTCCAAGGGGAGGGTTGCGGGTCGACCATTGGCATATTATATAACCGATTTAAGTCATTCTGAGTAACACGAATGCCACGAATGGTCGAATGCCACGAATATTATTAAGCCAGCGAAAAAGTAGGTTGGGTTGAACGGAGTGAAACCCGACGCCGGCCATGTTGGGTTGAGAGCCATCATGTTCTGTAGATGGCTCTCAACCCAACCTACGAACCGTAGTCCAGTAATACCTAAGTAGGTAATAACCGGTAGACTACAAGGATCGTCCATTCCTCGTAACGACACACGCTCGGAATGACAGGAGGGGGAATTCGTTTATAATAGTCCAATTCCCACCTTTCCTTGAAAATGGTCAAACCACCATGAAAAAAACCTCCGCAATCATTGTTTTCTTCGCAATTCTCATCTTATTCACCATCCAGATGGCCGGCACTTTGGTCGAATTGATCTACATCCTCGACCTGATGAACTCGCGCCTGGATGCCAAGATCCTGGGCGTGCTCTTCTTCTTCACGCCGGTACTGGCGCTGCCGTTTTTCCGGAAATCCCCGCGGGTTCTGGGCTGGGCGCTTTTTGGGCTGCTCTTCGTCGCCCGCGGGTTGAGCGCCCACCTGGAGACCGCCGGGCGGCTGGCGGCCTCGGGGATCGCCGTCGGGGCGGCCGTCGCCCTGTTCTTCCTGGCGTTGGTCAGCCTGGGAAAAACTGCCAAGCCCGGGCAGATCGGGCTGTGGGGCTCCGCCGGGCTGGCGCTGGCGGTTGCGCTGAGCGCCTTGCTGCGCGCAGCCTACAGCGGGCTGGAATTTTCGCTGATCCCCGAAGGCGCCTGGGCGGGCTGGCTGCTGGGCCTGGTATTGGGCCTGGCGCTCTCACAGCTATCTTTTGAGTACGAGCCCGACCTCGAGAAAAAAGCACCCGGGGTGACCGCGCCTATCCTCGGTATTTTCCTGGTTTTGACCCTGGTCTATTTCGCCTTCTCTGCGCCGAGTGTGATCGCCCGCTGGACAGAGGGCAACTACCTGCTGATCCTGGCGGCGGTTAGCCTGTGGTCGGCGGGCTGGGCGGCGGTCGTGATCGCCCGTCCCGAGCGCATCGAGCGCATCTCGAAGAGCGTCCTGGTCGCCTGGAACGCCCTCTTCACGCTCAGCCTGGCGGGGACCTTGCTGGCTGCGCGGGTGTCCTTCCCAAAGACGCTGGAGTTGCCAGCAGCCGTGGCAGGCCAGCCTGGCCCGCTGCAGCACCTCCCGCTCTTCTTCATGCTCCTGCTCTTCCCGGTCGTCTTCCTGGACATGCGCCTGTTCATGGGCAGGCTGGCGGAAGCCAGGCCGCGACCTGCCAAACTGCTGCCCGGTATCCTGCTGGGGGGCTTCGTCCTGATCCTGCTGGTCTTCGCCAACATCTTCACCAACGTCTGGGGCTACGTCGATCCGGTGAGCACGCCCTTCCGCAACACTTACTGGCTGACGTACACCCTGATGGGCGCAGGTCTCAGCCTGCTGGCCTGGCGGGTGAAATGGACGCGGGTGGAAGCGGAGCCTGCCAGCCAGTATTTGGCCTGGTACGGCGTGCTGGCCGCCCTGGTGCTGGTCACCGTGCTCTTTGCCTGGCCGGCGCAGCCCGTAGAGACGCCACCGGAACCGAGGACCTCGCTGGTGGTGATGACCTTCAACACGCAGCAGTCCAACGCCGAGGACGGCGAAAAATCCTACACCGAGCAGCTTGCCCTCATTCGCAGGGTCTCGCCCGACATCCTGGCTCTGCAGGAATTCGGACTCGGCGCGCATCTCGCTCAACAACAACGATTACGTGCGCTACTTCGCCGAGAACCTGGGATATTCTGCCTATTATGGGCCCACGCCGGTGGCCGGCTCCTACGGGACGGCAATCCTGTCCAAATATCCATTAAAAAACACGCGAACGGCTTTCATTTACAGCGATAAGGATGAAACCGCCATCGCCGAAGCAGAGCTGGAAGTCGCCGGGCGAACCTTTACGGTATACGTTGTCCACCCCGACAGCTCCGACCCGGCGATGTTGGCGTTTGCAAAAGCCCTGCTGGAACGCTCGAAGGGCAAAGCCAACGTGATCGCCCTGGGCGACTATAACTTGCGCGACTATGAAGAAGCCTACCAGCTCATCGACGGCGTCCTGAGCAACGCCTGGACCAGTGTCTACCCCTCCGAGATCGGCGCGGACGGGGTGGACATGTCCGGCGAAAACCGCATCGACCACATCTTCCTCTCGCCGGACCTGAGCGCCCGCAACCCGGTCTACGTCCTGCCGCCGGAATTGGCCACCGACCATCCCGTGCACTGGACGGAAGTCACCTGGGAGCAGCCCTAGACAAGGCCGGGCGTATATAGTGGATACCGTTCTCGTCCAACCGGCCGCCAGGTCGGGCTATCGCTGGTGGATTCTCAGCCTGGGCACGCTGACGAACGCCCTGGTCGTCGCCCTGCAGTCGATGTGCCTGCCGGTGCTCTTCAAGGAAATCAGCGTCGACCTGGACCTGACTCTGGTCCAGATCGGCCTGGTCTGGGGCATCAGCGCCTTGCCGGGCATGTTCTCGACCCTGGTCGGCGGCGCCCTTGGCGACCGCTTCGGGCCGCGGCGCGTGCTGGTGCTCTCCTGCCTGGCGACCGGGCTGGCCGGCGGCCTGCGCGGCACTGCTTTCGATTTCAACAGCCTGCTGCTGACCATGGTGCTTTTCGGGATGATCGCCCCCATCGTCGGCAACAATGTCTTCAAGATCGTTGGCGGCTGGATGCCCCAGAAGCAGATGGGCTTCGCCAGCGGGGTGCTCTCGATGGGCATGGCCCTGGGCTTCCTGGTGGGCGCGATGCTGAGCGCCACCGTGCTCTCGCCCCTGCTGGGAAACTGGCGCAACGTCCTGTTCCTTTATGGCGGCATTGCCATGATCTTGAGCGTGCCCTGGATTTTCAGCCGCCAGGCGCCGCAGATCAGCGCCCACAGCGTGGCGTCCGGGGGCAGGAAGGGCACGCGCCACAACCTCGCCCACCTGGCGCGCCTGCGCAACCTGTGGCTGCTGGGCCTGGCAATTTTTGGCATCGGCGGCTGCGTGCAGGGTTTTTTGGGCTACCTGCCCTTGTATTTGCGTGACCTGGGCTGGCCGCCTGCCAGCGCCGATGCAGCCTCAGCAGCCTTTCACACCATCAGCCTGATCTGCGTGATCCCGATCGCCCTGGGCTCGGACCGCCTGCCGCTGCGCAAGATGGTGCTGATCCCGGCAGGCATCATGATCGCGGTGGGGGTCGGACTGATTTCGGTAGCCCAGGGGCTGCTGATCTGGATCGCGGTGCTGATGGCGGGGATGGTGCGCGACGGTTTCATGGCGGTCTTCATGACGGCGATCCTGGAAACGAAGGGCGTGGGCACCGACCAGACGGGCACCGCCATGGGCATGGTCATGGTATTATCGAGCCTGGGCAGCATCGTGGCGCCGCCGCTGGGCAACAGCCTGGCCGTTTATGACCCCGGATTTCCTTTCCTACTCTGGTCGGGGATGGCGCTGCTGGGGATCGCCAGCCTGGTGGTGTTGAGGGAAGGAAGGAGTCAACATGGAAACGAACCAATTTAAAGGGTACCTGGCCGTGCCGGAATCCGGCAAGGGTAGGGGGGTGCTGGTGCTGCACCCCTGGTGGGGATTGAACGAAACCATCAAATCGTTCTGCACCCGGCTATCGCAAGAGGGATTCATCGCCTATGCCCCGGACCTCTACCACGGCAAGATCGCGACCACCATCCCGCAGGCCGAGGAGCTGAGCAGCACCCTGGATGAGAGCCAGGCGAAGACGGATGTCGCTGAGGCTGTGGACTTTCTGTGCCAGCAGCCTCGCACCGGAAGAGCAGGGGATTGCCGTGATCGGCTTCTCGCTCGGGGCTTATTTTGCCCTGGATGCCTCGGCTGCCGACCCGGAGCGCGTGCGGGCGGTCGTGCTCTATTACGGCAGCGGACCGGGTGATTTCGCGAAGGCGAAAGCCTACTACCTGGGTCACTTTGCCGAGAACGACGACTATGAACCGGCGGAATTCGTCGACGGCCTGGAAGCGGGTCTGCGGAAAGCCGGCCGTCCGATCACTTTCTATCGCTATGAAGGTGTCGGGCACTGGTTCTGCGAGCCCGACCGGGTCGGGGCGTACAACCCGCGGGCGGCGGAGCTGGCGTGGCAGCGCACGCTGGAGTTTCTAAGGGAAAACTGAGCCTCGCCGGTGCCTGACCCGATCGTCATCGTCGAGTACGACCCGAGCTGGCCGGCTGCCTTCGAGCAGTTCCGGCAGGTCTATGCGAATTGCCTGGGTGATTGCGTCCAGGCGATCGAGCACGTTGGCAGCACCTCCGTGCCCGGTCTGTCGGCCAAGCCCATCCTCGACATCGACCTGGTGCTGCGGGCGCCTGGCGACCTGCCCGAGGTCATCCCGCAGGCTGGGAACGCTGGGCTACACCCACGTTGGCGACCAGGGGATTGCCGGGCGGGAGGCATTCAAACGACAGGACGAGGGCGTGCCGTGGGTTCCGTCTGGGCAAACCTGGATGGCGCACCACCTGTATGCCGTGGCTGCGGACTCCCGCGGAGCTGCGGCGCCACCTGGTTTTTCGGGAGGCTTTACGAGCCGATCCCGGGCTGGTGAAGGAATATGCCGCGCTGAAACAGGAGCTGGCGCGGCGCTTCCGCAACGACCGCGAGGCGTATACCCTGGCGAAGAGCGATTTTATCGAGGCTGTCCTCAGCCAGGCACAGCCCGCCAGCCTAGAGGAAAGCCGACCCCTGGCAGCCGGAGAAGACCAGGAACGAGACGAAGAAGAAAATAACGACGACGAATAAACGCTGGAGTTTCATGGGATTTTCCTTTCCGGGCGGCGCACCCGTCAAGAGGATTGGTTCTACTCCTTAATCGCTGCAGGGGGGGATTTTGTTCCCGTGAAAACTCACCGAGAAAGGTGCTAAGGTCGCTAAGGAAACATCTATCTTTTTCTAATCCTCCAGGATGACAGGTGAAAAAGTCCATCTGGTAAAATGAACGGATGAGAAAAGACGAACCCCTGTACGGCGTATAGCCGATCTTCTTCTGCTGGTTTTATTGTCGCTCCTGCAAGCCTGTACCCTCGGTCTGTCTCAAACTCCTGACGGCAGGCTCCGGAGGTGACCGAACCTGCAAGCGTGCCAGATGCCAGCAATACCCCGAACCTGCCGCCGACGGTCCCCCACGCCACCTGACGGATACCCCGACGGTCACAACTTCGCCGACCGCCCCGCACACGCCTACTTACCTTGACCCCTACCATCACCCAGACACCGACGATAACACCAACCCCTACCTACGCTTTCCCGACCCTGACCATCCTGGAGCAGTCGCACTGCCGTTACGGTCCGGGCAAGGCGTACCTGCACGCTGCCGACCTTTATGAGGGCGATACGGCGGTAGTTTGGGGCGTCAGTCCCTCACGCACCTGGCTGTGGATCAAGCCCGACAAGATCCACTACTCGTGCTGGGTGGCAGCATCGCTGACGGAAGTACAGGGGGATCTGAAGCCTTTGAAGGTGGGTCCCGTGAACCTGCCCAAGTCCAGCCTGTACGGGCCGCCGGACGACGTGGCTGCCAGCCGCAACGGCGATGAGGTGACCGTTTATTGGAACGAGGTCTGGATGACGGTTGACGACTTCCGCGGCTACATGGTCGAAGCCTGGGTCTGCCAGAATGGGGCGTACTTCCAAACGGCGGTCTGGACAGACAAGACGCAGGTGACGATCCTGGACGAGCCCGGCTGCGGCAGCGTCTCGAGCGGGAGGCTGTACGCCGTGGAGAAACACGGGTATACCGATCCGGTGGATATTCCCTGGCCGTAAAAGATTGAACACGAATGGCACGAATTGGCGAATGCCTGCACAGTTCGCAGGTTACACAAATTAATAAGGGGTAACTGCTGTAGTGAAAATTTCGCTGAACGTAGGCGGATTATGATGAAATCAGGGGTGATAACCGGATTAATAAAGAGTAACTCGGTCTGATCGACTCACAATGGTGTAGCTGGAGGAGGAGAAAACCACGAGCACTACCCGCCTGGCATCGTGCTCCTGCACATTAATCAAAATAGACTCTTGGCAATTCTAGTATTCGCTATCAGCCTGGTAATGATTCCCGCTTGCGATGGCCAAGTACAGTCGCTCGGAACCGAAAGCAGCCTTCAGGCGACCACGCCGGCTGTCGTGATCAAAGCGGTCACTCCCACCGAAACAACCCCACCAACGGCAACAACACTGCCAACGAATACGCCAACACCGCTACCTACGGAGACGCCTACAGCCGACCCTACCTGTACGCCATATCGACTTGGTTGGTGACTACTGCTGGACATCTGATGGGAAATACCTGGTACTGAGGCGCACCACCAACCCACGTGATTTGATTTTCACCACGAACAAAAGTTCCGATATAATTAGGGTGAAAATGCCAGCCTCTATTCTTGAATCTCTCCTCGCCCAGGTAAAAAATGAGCTGACCTGGTTATATGGCAACAAACTGCATGGTGTTTACCTGTTCGGTCTTATGCTCGAGGTGAGCAAGATATCGAATCCGACCTGGATATATTAATTATCCTTGATGATTATGCATCTCTCAGCCAGGAAATTAAACGTACTGGGGAAATTGTGAGCAGGTTATCCCTGCAGTCTGGCATTACAATAAGCCGGACATTTCTCCGTTTTCACGATTGGAAATTGGGGGACTCACCGTTATTACGCAACGTTCGTGTAGAGGCGATTCCAGCATGAAAGAAAGTACACAGCAATTACTTGCCAAAGCGGTCCGAGCAAGTCAAGCCTCACAATCGCTTTTGGATAATGGATTTGCCGAGTTCGCTACTGGAAGAGCCTATTATGCGATGTTTTACATTGCAGAAGCATTACTCAATGAGCTTGATCTCCGGTTTAGTAAGCATGGTGGGGTACATGGAGCATTTGGGGAACATTTTGTGAAAACAGGCGTATTCGATCCCAAGTTCCACCGGTGGTTATTAGACGCTTTTGATCAGAGAATTGATGGGGATTATGGGATCGAAGTTAGCGTTAACTCAGATGATCCCCTGGAACTGATCGCACAAGTCCAAGAGTTTTATGAGGCTGCCAGAGTTTATCTAGAAAAAAAACAGGATTAGATGGGTTTATAGATCACACAAACGTGGTGACCTCGTCGAGTCCTTTCTTTCCAACATCCGGCACACAAGCACCCTCCGCCGGGTAACCCACCACCAGGATCAAGAACGGCTTCTCGTTGGAAGGGCGGTCGAGTAGCTTATTCAGAAAGCGCATCGGGCTGGGGGTGTAGGTCAGGCAGGCCAAGCCGGCGTGGTGCAGGGCGGTGATCAGGAAGCCCGTGGCGATGCCGACCGATTCCTGGACGTAGTAGTGACTGACCTGGCTGCCGTCTTCGGCGATACTGTAGCTCTGGGCGAAGATGGCGACCAGCCACGGCGCCTGTTCGAGGAAGGGCTTGCTGATGTTCGTGCCCAGAGGCTCGAGGGCGTCCAGCCATTCCTGCGGTGCTTTCTGCAGGTAGAACTGGCGCTCAATCTCTTCGGAAGCCAGGCGGATGGAGCGCTTGACTTCCGGGTCGGAGATGGCAACGAAATGCCAGGGCTGCAGGTTGGCGCCGTTCGGGGCGGTGCCAGCGGCGCGCAGGCAGTCTTCGATGATTTCGCGAGGCACAGGACGCTCGGAGAAGTCGTGGACGCTGCGGCGGCGCTTCATCTCGGCGTAGAACTCTGCCGCGTGTTGTTGCATTTCGGTGAGGGGGTATTCGAGGAAGTTTAGGGGAATGGTGGTTGGCATGATTTCTTTGATCGGTTGCGCGTTCGTGACACGGTTATGGTGGTTTCTAGATAATCCAGGAAATAAATTATTATACCCTTCACCACCAGGGCTGATACCCAGCAATGGGTGTGTCTGTTTGGGATGAACGGTGGGTTGAAGATCGCAACCCACCCTACGAAGTATTACGAGCTCCTCAGCCTCGGATTGAGCACTTTATCCAGCGCGAAACCTAGCAGGGCGAATCCCGCGCTGGTGATGATCAGCAGCACCGCCGGTTCGAGCGCCCAATAGTAGTGCCCTTCCATGGCGCCGTTGACCAGCGCCTCCAGCATGATCCTGCCCCAGGTCGGTAGCAGCAGGTCACTTACGCCCATGAAAGCCAGGGTGGCTTCCAGGAAGACGTAAGTCGGGCACGAGCAGCACGATCTGGGGGATCATCAACGGTAAAATGCGCGGCACCAGGTAGCGGGTGATGATGCGGGTGTTCGGGGTGCCGTAGGCGTGCGCGGGCTTCAAGGTACGGCGATTTTTTGATCTGCAGGAAGGCTGCCCGGTAACTTTTCAACCCGGCGCCGAAGATGCTGAGCAGGATGATCACGCCCAGGATTACCCAGACGCTCTTCGAGTACAGGAAGTAGACCATGATGGCGAAGGGCAGGGTGGGCAGGATGATCTTCAGGTCGGTGATGCGCTGGATCGTCTCGTCTAGCCAGCCGCCCTTCCAGACTGCGGCGGCAGCCAGCAGCATCGAGGCCAGGGTGGTGCCCACGGCGCCCAGCAGCCCGAAGGTCAACGTGATCGGGGCACCCCAGAAGAGCAACGCCGAGAGGTCGCGGCGCTCGTTGTCGGTGCCCGCCAGCCCGTACACCTTCCCGAGGAGCACCAGTATCCACGTCCAGCCCGGACTTGTCCTCGAAGGTGTAGCCTTCCAACTGGAGCTGGTACTGACCCTGGAGGGCATGGAGGTAGAGGCGGCAGCCTCGGGCGAAGTCTCCTTGGGAGCGTTTTCCATGGTCTCCAGATCTTCGGGCGACATGAACAGGGTTTTCATCGGAGGGGTGCCGCCTTTACCGCCCACGAAGGTATCGTTCTTGGCGGATTCCATGTAGGAGAAGGAATAAGCCCTGGTGGCGGTTGAGAAGCGCCCGAAGTCGACTTCGCTGCCATCCGGCCTGACCCAGACCATTTTCGAAATGAACGGCAGCTTCAACTGATCGTTGGTTTCGAAACGCACGACTACATCCTGCGGAAAGTCCTGGTATGGATAATCGACGGAAAGCGTGTAGGTAAACATTTGCGTCTCGCCCTTGACTGTTTCGATCGATTTTTGGGCTTCGGGGTCATCGGTGCTGTAGATACGCGTGGTCGGGCAGCTTGTTCTTGCGGAAGAAGTTCGTCCAGGCAGGTTGAGCGGTCTCGGGGAGCTGGTATTTCTCGCTGCGTTCCGTGCGGAACAGGCGCACCGAGGCTTCGTAGGGGATGGCAATGACGGTATAAATCGAAAGCGCAGCCACCAGTAAAATCAGCGCCAGGCCGATCTTTGCCGAGTTGTATTGGAAGAGCTCTCCGGAGAACCCGCGGAGCTGGTGCAGCCATTCGCCGAGGGTGCTCCGCAGGTGCAGGCTCTTTGAACGGGTTGCTGCGCGGCCTGGCTCCCGTACCGTGATCTCGAACCTTGTGAAGGCGCGGGAACTGGTGGTTCGTGTAAGCCCTTCGCAAGGTTTTTCCAAAAAGGTTGGCGGCGCCGCACGGGACGCAACGTGGCAGCATCAAAACCAAGCCGCAGGCGCGGGTCAACCAGGACGTAGACAAAATCCAGCACGAAGACCGTAGCCGCCAGCAGGAAGGCAAAGACGATCACGATCGCCAGGCTGAGGCCGCTGTCGATCGCATGCACGGAAGAGATGAATAGGTTGCCGATCCCAGGGTAGCCGAAAAAATACTCCAGGG
>CAVXWV010000011.1:0-198529 GCA_963765565.1 uncultured Chloroflexia bacterium | reverse complement strand
TGACGATTTCCTCGGTAATGACATCTTCAACCGGGCTGGCGACAAGATCGTTGAGGCGGCTTTCATCCAAGGGAAGGAGCCCTACCTGGACGACAATGCTCACCAGGTGCGAGATGGGGTCGTAATGAAAGAGGACGACTTCTGCGCCGGTGGCTTCGAGCAAATGTCCCACGGCAGCCTCGATGCGGTCTGACAAGGGCGACAGCGAGCGCATACTGGCGACTTTCTCATCTAGCGGATGCAAGGGGCTGTCGCCTACAGAGGCAAGTGGATCAGCTGGAGGAGGGAGGGCGCCAGAACTCTGCCCTTCAAGGAACTGATAGATCTCATCAGTATCGAGCGGCTTGGTGATGACGTAGCCTCCCAGCATCTCGATCTCGGAGAAGTCTTACTGATATGCTCCGGGTCACTGATCAAGACGCAGGAGGTATCCGGAGACTTCTGGCGGACCTGACGCACCAGGGATACACCGTCCAGCAAAGGCATGTTGATGTCGGTAAAGACTAAGGAATAGGCTTGCTGTTCGAACTGTTCAAGAGCTTCCCCGCCGTTCGAGCAAGCCGTCACCTGGCAGCCGGCGGCTTCGAGCCACAGGGCAAGGGCTTTGCGGACCTCGGGGTCGTCCTCGGCGACGAGGATGCGCCCGGTGTAATTCAAGGATGGGCGGGATTTCAGGGAGGTCGTCAATCAGGTCAAGCTGGGGAAGCGAGGGCGAAGGTTCCTGCTCCTTCATCTGACCCAGAACCTGGTTGATGAGCGAGAGGCGTTCGAGGTGGTGGCGGATGCTGAGCTGAAGCCGGTGGGCGCCAGGATTGATGCGCAGGATGACAGCCTCTAGATGGTCGCCAGGCCAGACGACCTCTTCCGGGCGATTGATGAGGGAGGTGGATAAATCGGCGAGGGCAATGACACCGTCCACACCAGGCCGGATTTCGACAACCACGCGGTCTGTTTTTACGTACTTGACAGCGCCGCGGACGACGTCCCAGGGGCGGGCTTTCTGAGCGAACTCCAGCCAGGGATTCTGGGAGGGCACGGCGGCGGCTGAACTCGACCAGACGACCCTCTATGGGCAGCTCGGAGACGACAACATCGAGAATATCCCCGGGATGGACGACGTCGAGAGGATCGAGGGTGCCCTGAAGGGTAAGCTCACGCCGGCGGATATAGCCGCGCAAGCCATCCCCGGTCACATGGCAGAAAACGCCGAAGGGCAAGACGGAATCGACCTGAATATTTACTTTTTCTCCACGACGCAGCATGCACGCACCTTTTATAAGGAGGATTGATGGCTATTAACATTTTAAGTGATAAAAGATGGGGTTTTCTTACAAGAATCTCACAAATTTAAGCACTCAGCCTGCTCAAGAGGGCGATACCCAAAGGTTCTCGTAGGTCTTCCCATATGCAGACCTTAGCGCTGAATCGCAGATGGCAAGGTTAGCTGTTCCAGCAACTCACGATAATAGACATAATCGGCATAGGGAACGTCGGAACGGACACGACCGTCAGCAAGGGGAATGTAGCCGCCGGACTCGAGCAGCGGCGGTACTTTCTCGAGGAGTTCGCGGCGGATGGCATCCCGGCCGAAGCGCAGGGCGTCGAGATCAATGCCGCCGATGAGGCGCAGGTCGCGGCCGAACTCCTGGCGGATAGAGCGGTAGTCCATGGCGCCGGTCTCGCACTCGCAAGCCCAGAGACAGTTGAAGCCAGCCTTCAGGAAAGAGGGAATCGAAGAGGCGGGCGTTGGCGTAGGTGCGCAGGATGAGGGTCGGGACACCGTGACGGCGGACTATGTCGAGGACGGGCTGGTAGCTGCGCAGGACGAAATCTTCGTAGGTGCGCGGGGAGATGATGGGACCGTTCATCCCGCCGATCGGCTCGGAGAAAAGGACGGCGTCGACCTGCACTTGCGAGAGGACCTGCTCGGTGAGGGTAACGGAGAGGCCGGCGACCTGGTCCAGGAATTCGTGGACGAAGATAGGGTCATCTTTGAAAAGACGGACGGAGTCGTAAAAGCGGCGCCAATCGTTGACGCCCATGCTGAGAAAGAAGCCGTGGTGGACCTGCAACATCAAGACCTGGTTAACAGAGCGAGCAGCCTGCCACCCTTCCGGCAAGCGAAGCGGGTCGAGAGGGTTCAAACGCTTGCGGAAACGGGCAAGCTCGGGGCAAGTAGTGGGCCAGCGGCACGGCCAGGGACGGGGATCGAGGTTGAGCTGGAGCTCCTCCCGGTGATCGTTGTGAAAAAGCTGCTCGAGGTCGGAGTTGGGCGGTAAGCCCTGGTCGTACCAGGCGTCGAGGACTTCCTGGCGGATGCCCTCTTCGAAGTAGGGGACACGGTCGACCGGTTCGTAGGCCATGACTGCTCTAAAACGGGCGCTGCTGTTCATGGAAAGCCTCCTGGGATGCCAGTCAAATCCGGATCAGGTTCATCTAAGCCGGTAACGCGCCTGCTTGTTGGCGATGGCGCGGGCATAGAGTCGCTCGTATTCACGGGCGCTCTTTTCCCAGGAGAAATCCTGGGCCATGGCGCTCTGGATGAGGCGCCTCAGGTGATCTTTGCGGTCGTAGTAAGTGCTGACCGCCCAGCCGGTCGCATAGTAGACAGCGGTGGGATTGGCATCATCAAACTTGAAGCCGGTGCCCGCGCCGGTGCGCTCGTTGTACTGCTGGACGGTGTCGGCGAGACCGCCGGTGGCGTGCACAATGGGCAGGGTGCCATATTTGAGGGAGTACATCTGGTTGAGACCGCAGGGCTCGTAGATGGAGGGCATGATGAAGAAGTCGCTGCCGGCTTCAATCCAGTGGGCAATTTCATTGTTGTAACCAATGTAGCTGCCGGCGCGGCCTGGGAAGCGCTTCGGGAGCTCGCCGTAGAAGCGCTCGAGGTCGGGATCGCCAGAGCCGAGGATAACAAACTGGAGACGCATATTATTGAGGATACTGTCCATCGCCTGGGCGAGGAGGTCGAGGCCTTTCTGGGAGGCCAGGCGGCTGACGACACCGACAATGGGGACGGCAGGGTCAATTTCAAGGAGGAAGCGTTCCTGGAGTGCGCGCTTGCAAACCGCTTTGCCGGAGAGGTCTTGCGGCGTGTAACGGGCGGGGATGAGGCGGTCGATGGCAGGGTCCCACTGGTCGTATTCGACGCCGTTGAGGATGCCGACGTAGTCTGGCGCCGCGGTCGGTGAGGTAGGGCGCCAGCCCGTAACCGAGGGCAGGAACGCGGGTTTCGTTGGCGTAGGTCGGACTGACGGTGTTGAGGACGTCGGCATAGATGATGCCGCCCTTGAGGAAATTAACCTTTCCGTGGGCTTCGAACTTATCGGGGGTGAAGTTCTGAGGCTGCAAGCCGAGGTATTCGTAGTCGGCAGCGCTGTAGATGCCCTGGTAGGCGAGGTTGTGGATGGTGAGGACACTGGCAGCACCACCGAGGACGGGGTCGTTCCAGTGCCAGATTTTCAGGTAGGCGGGAGCGAGAGCAGTGTGCCAGTCATGGACATGGACGATGTCGGGTTTGAATCCTATGTCTTTCGCAAACTGGAGCCCGGCGCGGGTCAGGAATCCGAAGCGACGGGCGTTATCGAGATAGTCGTTGAAGAGGGCATCGTGGTAAAGTCCCCAGCGGGCGAAATATTTCTGGACTTCGATGAAATAAACTGGGAATCCAGAGGAGTCGCTGCGTTGGACGGCGCACCACTCTTCGGCGTTGCCCATCCAGACACCGAGGGGGGAAAGGAAGGGCTGGAGGGCATAGCTACCACCGTCGATGGAAGAATAGCGTGGCATGACAACGATGACTTCATGTCCGAGGTCGTTGAGGAAGCGGGGGAGGACGCCAACAACGTCGGCAAGGCCGCCAGTCTTGGCGAAGGGGGTGCACTCGGAAGAGATCATGAGGATTTTGAAGGGGTTGGGGCATGTGGCGCCTCGCTTTTAAGGAACTGACGATCTGGATGATTGCAGTCTACTCAAGCCTGGATAGGATGTCAATAGGGTTAAGTTGAGGTTTTCCTGTATAATCCAGGCTAATATGGAGAGCTTTGCTAAGGCGATTGTGGGAGAGCCGGTGCATGTGCCGAGGGCAGCGCTGGCATTTGCGCAGGCGATAGCCTATCCTGACCTGGATATCCAGGAGTACCTGGAAAGGCTGGATACCCTGGTCGAATTGGCGCGGGAGGCGGTGCCGGTTTCGAGCCCGGCGGTAGTGCGCGGCGAGGCGCTGGCGGAATATCTCTTCGAGGCGCTGCCCTTTCGCGGAAACCGCCAGGAATACGCGGACCCGCGCAACAGCTACCTGAACGAGGTCCTGGACCGGAGGCTTGGCATCCCAATCAGCTTGAGTGTAATTTTTGTGGAGGCGGCGCAACAACTGGAGATCCCTGCTTTTGGGATCGGGCTGCCAGGGCATTTCATCGCGGGGGTGCAGGGGATGGAGGCCGCGGCCTACTTCGACCCGTTCCACGGTGGACGCAGGATCTCGGTGACGGACTGTGCACAACTGGTGAGCCTGAGCACGGGCTACCAGGGGGCGTTCCAACCGGAGTGGCTGAAGCCTGTGAGTGGGCGTGAGACGCTGACCCGCATGCTGAACAACCTGCGCCAGGGATACCTGGAGGCGAAAGCCTGGGGGTTGGCCGAGGCGGTGATCGAGTGCCAGTACCTGCTGACACCGGATGCCCCGGAGCTGGGGCGCGACCAGGGCTACATCCTGCATGGGCGGGGACAGCTACGGCGGGCGATCGAGGCGTATGAGGGATATCTGAGGAGGCAGCCAAAGGCGGTGGACGCTGCGGTGGTCAGAACGATCTTAGAGCAGGCAGCCAGGCAGCTGGCGTTGTTGAATTAGGCCATGCGAATGAGGCCGCCGTGCGGCGGTCAGAACGATCTTACAGCAGGCAGCCAGGCAGCTGGCGTTGTTGAATTAAGCCATGCGAATGAGTCCGCCGTGCGGTGGTCAGAACGATCTTAGAGCAGGCAGCCAGGCAGTTGGCGCTGTCAAAACCTCACAGGTTGAGCCTGTGAGGTTTTTCCTATGTTATTTTTCAGGATTTAGACAGGCACTACCATGGCTGCCTGAAGGCCCTTGGGACCTTCTTCGATTGTGAACTCAACCTGCTGGCCTTCTTCGAGGCGGCGGTAGCCATCCGACTGGATAGCGCTGAAGTGGACAAAGACATCTTCGCCATCTTCACGGCCGATAAAGCCGTAACCCTTGGCTGCGTTGAACCACTTCACTGTTCCTTTAATACGATCTGACATGCTAACTTCTCCATCTTTTTCGATATATTACCCACCCTTGCCGGGGACGGCACCGCGCCGCTCCCTGTAGTGAGCGGGAGCAAGGTTATCATGTCTCAGGGGGACTGTCAAGGAAGAAGGTATTAATCTTACGAAAGTGGAAGGTCGCCGGCGGTTGGGAGCTGGTCAGGAATTTGAGTCATTCCCTGCTGGCTCAGGTGGAAGCTGGTAGAGCTCGACCATGACACCGTTGGCGCTCTTGGGATGGATGAAGGCGTACTGCTTACCACCCACCCCCTGGCGCGGGGTTTCGTTGATGAGCTGGATGCCGCGCTCCTTGAGTCTGGCAAGCATACCGGCGATGTCGTCCACCTGGAGGCAGATATGGTGCATGCCGGGGCCGCGTTTTTCGAGGTAGCGGGCCAGGCCCGAGTCGCTGGTGGTAGGCTGGACGAGCTCGATCTCGCTGGCGCCTGCCGGAAAGAAAGCGACATCGAGCCTGTTCGGCCTGCACATCATCCAGGCCGGCGAGCTCGATACCCAGAGCGTCGCGCCAGAAGGAGAGGCTGGACTGCATGTCGTCGACGAGGACGGCAATGTGGTCGATTTTTAAGCTTTAGCCATGATTACCTTACTTTCTTAACCCCATACCGGTGGCTGGTACTCGCCCCAGAGGCGGCGCAGCAGGCCGCAGATTTCACCGAGGGTCAGGGAGGCTTCGACGCACTCGATAAAGAGGGGGACGAGGTTTTCGCGGCCGCGGGCGGACCGTCTCCAGGTGGGCGAGGAGCTCATGGACGCGCTGCGGATCGCGCTTCTGGCGCAGCTCTGCCAGGCGCGCCCGCTGCGCCTGCTCGATGGCAGGATCGACTTTCAGGCGTTCGAGCTCGATCTTCTCCTCCACCTGGAAGGCGTTGACGCCGACGACGACTTCGTCGCCGCGGCTGACGGCAAGCTGGTACTGGTAAGCGGCTTCCTGGATTTCGTCCTGGATATAGCCGCGCTCGATGGCGGCCAGGGCCCCACCGAAGTCGTCGATTCGCTGGATGTACTCGAAGGCACGCCTCTCGATCTCGTCGGTAAGGTATTCGACCAGGTATGAACCGCCCAGGGGATCGGCGCTGTCGGCGGCGCCGGACTCGTGGGCGATGACCTGCTGGGTGCGCAGGGCGGTGCGCACAGATTTTTCGGTGGGCAGCCAGAGGGCCTCGTCCATGCTGTTGGTGTGCAGCGACTGGGTGCCGCCCAAGGACAGCAGCCAGGGCCTGGAGGGTAACGCGGGCGACGTTGTTTTCGGGCTGCTGGGCGGTGAGGGTGGAGCCGGCGGTCTGGGTGTGGAAGCGCAGCATCCAGGCGCGCGGGTTCTGAGCGCCAAAGCGCTGGCGCATGATCTTTGCCCACATGCGACGGGCGGCGCGGAACTTGGCGACCTCTTCCAGGAAATTGTTGTGGCTGTTGAAGAAGAAGGAGAGCTGCTCGCCAAAGCCGTCCACGTCCAGCCCGGCGTCGATGGCTGCCTGGACATAGGCGATGCCGTTGGCGAGGGTGAAGGCGACCTCCTGGACAGCGGTCGAGCCAGCCTCGCGGATGTGGTAGCCCGAGATGCTGATGGTGTTCCAGTGGGGGATGGCTTCCTGGCAGTAGCGGAAGACGTCGGTGACCAGGCGCATGGAGGGCTGCGGCGGGAAGATATAGGTGCCGCGGGCGATATATTCCTTGAGGATGTCGTTCTGGAGGGTGCCGCGCAGGCTGCGGGTCTCCACCCCCTGGCGACGGGCAACCGCCACGTACATCGCCAGCAGGATCGCGGCAGGGGCATTGATTGTCATGCTGGTGGAGACTTTGTCAAGGGGGATGTCCTGGAAGAGGGCGGCCATGTCCTCCAGCGAGGAGATGGCGACGCCGACCTTGCCGACCTCGCCCAGGGAGATGGGATCGTCGGCGTCGTAGCCGATCTGGGTGGGCAGGTCAAAAGCCACCGAGAGGCCGGTCTGCCCCTGCTCCAGCAGGTAGCGGTAGCGGCGGTTGGATTCTGCGGCGCTGGCGTAACCGGCGTACTGGCGCATGGTCCAGAAGCGCCCGCGGTACATGCTGGGCTGGACGCCGCGGGTGAAGGGGTACTCGCCGGGGAAGCCGAGAGCATCCATGTAGTCGGGGCCGCCATCGGAGGGGGCTTGAGCAGGAGGCATGGGGATGCCGGAGGAGGTCTGGAACTGGGGTTTGCGCTCAGGGAAGCGCTTGAGGGCAGGTTGGAGCACGGACTGCTCCCAACGGTTTTGTTCTTCAGAAGGGTTCATGCAAGGACCTCCGCGTGAGACAGGAACTCGTCGATCTCGAGGCGTGTAGGGATGGAGGGTTGAGCGCCAAGCCGAGTGACAGCCAGGGCTGAAGCTGCACTGGCAAACTGCAAGCCTTTAATCAACGGTCTGCCCTCCACCAATGCAGCCGCCAGGGCGCCGCAGAAAACATCGCCAGCGGCGGTGGTGTCAACCGCCTGGACTTTGAAGGCAGGCAGGCGCTGCTGCAGCCCCTGCCCCGAGACCAGGCAGCCGTGGGCGCCCATGGTCAGAATAACAGTACGCGGCCCGAGCGACCGCAAGGCGGCAACCGCCTGCCAGGCCTGGGCTTCGTCTGCGACAGGCAGGCCGGTGAGGAAGGAGGGCCTCGGTCTCGTTGACAAGGATATAGGCAATCTTATCGAGGGCGATGTCATCGAGCCTGCGGGCGGGGGCGACGTTGAACATAATCTCGATGCCGGCGGCAGCCGCTCGCCGGATGGCATGGGCAACCGTATCGAGGGGGATTTCAGCCTGGAGCATGACCATGGACGATTGGGCAATCTTCTCCCAGGCGCGATCGACGTGGCCAGGCAGGAGGCGATAATTGGCGCCGGGGGCGACGCCCAGGTAGTTTTCACCGCTGGGACCGATCATGATCAAGGCAACACCGCTGGCGACGCCGGGCTCGACGAATGTATAGGAGACGTCGATGCCATCACGGCGCAAGTTCTCGATGTCGCTGGCGCCGTAGATGTCATCGCCAACACAGCCGACGAAAAGAACCCCCGCGCCGGAGCGGGCAGCGGCGACCGCCTGGTTGGCGCCCTTGCCGCCGAAAGTCTGGACAAAAAGGGCATCAGGGACCGATTCACCGACGCGGGGCAGGCGGTCCATTTTCATGATGAGGTCGACGTTGGCGCTGCCGATGACGGAGATGGAGGATGGGGACATGAGGCCTCGGGTAGAATGTATTTCGATCATTATAACTTATGGCTGGGGAGGGTTTAGGGAGGGGGTTATAATGCAGAATAAAAAACAAAACCAGATGAGATCTTGAAACGGGAATATTCAGAGTGAGATTGTTAAAGCCGCAAACCCAAAAGGAAAAACGATCCTATGAGAAATACGAACCTGCACAACACAGCCCTGCTGGTCATTGACGTGCAGCAGGAGCTCTTTAAGAAGTCAACGCCTATTTTCAAGGCCGAAGAGCTGCTGCGGAATATCCAGGCGATGGTGGAGAAGGCGCACCGGGCGGGGGCACCCGTCGTTTATGTCCAGCACTCCGCTGCCAAACAACTGGTGAAAGGGTCGCCGGGCTGGCAGTTGCACCCCGATCTGCAACCGTTGAACAAGGATTCGATCGTGCACAAGGAGCATGGGAACGCCTTCGAGGCGACGGCGCTGCATGAAATTTTACAAGCGCAAGGGGTGAAGGACGTGGTAACCTGCGGTTTGGTGACGCACGGCTGCGTGCGGGCTACCTGCCTGGGGGGCCTGGAGCTGGGCTACCGGGTGATCCTGGCAAAGGACGCACACAGCAGCTACAGCAAAGAGGCGGCGCGACTGATCGAGGAATGGAACGAGAAGTTGAGTGCGCTGACAGTCGAGCTGAAATTGGCCACTGAAATCGAGTTTGAGAAAGCTCAAGCCGCATGAAAGCGTACCTCGAGCTGACACAAGCCGGGAGGCTGCGGCGACTGCGCGGGCTGGCGGAGGCTGCGCTGACCGAGTACGAGTTGAAAAGCCCAAAGATCGACTTTTATGCCTTTGAGACGAACCTGCTGTTCCGGGTGAGGACGGCCTCAGGCGATCAGTTCATGCTCAGGCTGGCCTCGCCGGGCTGGCGGACTTTCGAGGATCTGCGGGCGGAGGCGCTCTGGCTGGAGGCGCTGCGGCGGGATACGAGTATCCCCGCTCCGAGGATCGTGGCGGCGAGGTCGGGCGAGTACGTGCTGCCGATGGAGAGTCCGGGGGTGGCCAAGGTATGGAATGCCAGCCTGATGAGCTGGGTGCCGGGCCGCCTGATGGGAAAATACCTGACGGTAGGCAACCTGGAGAAGATGGGGGCGCTCTTCGCGGCGCTGCACGAGCATGGGAAAGCCTGGAAGCCACCGCAGGGATTTACGACGAGGCGGTTCGAGCACTGGCTATCGAGGGGTGAGGAAAACCTGATCGTAGGCGAGGCAGGTGCGCAGAGGCTGCCTGGACCATTATACGAGCTGATCGAGCGCACCCACCAGCGGGTGGAAACAGCATATGCGTCCCTCGACCGGGACGATTTGCGGGTCATCCACTGTGATTTGTGGCACGACAACATCAAGGTCCACAAGGGGGTGCTTTACCCGATCGACTTCGAAGACACGGTCTGGGGATTCCGCGCCCACGACATCGCCATGGCATTGCTCGACCTTCTGGAAACCGTGGGCGAGGATCGTTACGAAGTGCTGCTGCAGGCGTTCCGCCGGGGCTACACAGCAGTGATGGCCTGGCCAGAGGATCCGCTTGAAGTGTTCCAGGTTGGCAGGCTGCTGTGGAAGGTAAACTGGTTCGCGCGCTTTCAGCCGCAGAGGCTGGAAGCAAAAGCGCAGGAGCATGCGCCGGTGTTTGAGCACTACGAACAGACCGGGCGGGTCATCAAACCCCCAGAATGGTAAATTTATGATCCAAACCCTGGCATATGGGGATGGGCAGCGACTGGCGTTTACGGAATACGGTGACCCGAGCGGCTACCCGATCCTGGTGCAGCATGGCATGATTGCCAGCATTGAAGATGTGGATTTGTTTGAGCGTCTGCTGCGGAGACGAGTGCGCCTGGTCTGCACAGCGCGGCCGGGGTATGGTGACTCAACTCCATATCTGATGAACAACCTGGCAGAATGGGGGGATCTGACGGGGCACCTGATCCGGGAATTGATGATTTTCCGCTTCGATGTCCTGGGAATGTCCTCCGGGGCGCCCTACAGCTATGCAATCGGGCGGCGTTTCCCGCACCTGGCGCGGCACATCTATATCTTCAGCGGCACCCCGGCTTTATACGACCAGGCAGTACAGGCGGAATGGCCTTATCCTTCAACGGCAGGGCAGAGCATGGAAGCGCTGCAGGACTTGGCGCACGAGCTGTTCTTTGCCAACCTGAGCGCAGCAAATTTAGAAAGTAAGGACATCCGGGATTCGATGCAGAATCACGGGTTTGGGGTAGCCCAGGATTTAAAGCTGCGATCCGCAGATTGGGGATTCAGCCTGGCGGAGGTGAAGCCGAAAGTTTTCATGCGGCATAGCCAGGCCGATGACTCGGTGCCCTACCGGACGGCGCTGAGGACGGCTGAGCTGCTGCCCAACTGCGAGCTGGAGCTGAGCGAGAGCGGACCGCATTTCTCGCCTGAATCTCTACGGCAATTCCTTGAAAGCACGGTGCTGGCGCACCTGGAAGGAGTATCATGATTAAATTCACGGGCATGTTGATTGTCGTCGAGGATATCGCACGAGCCAGGGCTTTTTACGAGAAGGTCCTGGATCAGCGCGTGAACATGGACTTTGGAGCAAACGTTGAGTTTGAAGGGCACTTTTCGATTCACTTGAAGTCGCTGCACCAGGAGACGATCGGAGAGCGAACGATTGCAACCCGGGCAAACAATACAGAGCTGTATTTCGAGGCGGAAGAGATGGAAGCGGTGCAGGAACGCCTGAAGCAGCACGGCGTGGAGTTCGTGCACGAGCTGAGAGAGCAGCCGTGGGGGTCGCTGTCGATGCGATTTTACGATCCGGACGGGCACATGGTCGAGGTTGGGGAACCGATGGATGTAACGGCAAGGCGGATGCACCAGGAAGGAATGTCGTTCGAGGAGATCGTCAAGAAGACCGGCTTGCCTGAGGAGTATATCGAAAACGCGCTGCGAGCTACAGTATAATTCCCGGCACTATGCAAATCCTGACCATTGATATTGGTACCGGGACACAGGACATTTTCCTGTATGACTCGCGGCTGGAGATTGAGAACGGGTTCAAGCTGGTGGTGCCTTCGCCAACGATGATCGTGCACGGACGCATCCGCGAGGCGACGAAGCACAGGCGAGCAATCCTGCTGCGCGGGGTGACCATGGGCGGTGGACCGAGCCAATGGGCTGCCGAAGCCCACCTGCGTGCAGGCCTGAAAGTCTATGCCACGCCGGAAGCGGCGCGCACGTTCAACGACGAGCTGGAAGCCGTGGAGGCGCTGGGCATCGAGGTGATTTCGGAAGATGAAGCCGACCAGATGCAGGGGGCAGCCGGTATCGAGGTAATCCAGCTGCGCGATTTCGATTTCGAGGCAATCCAGGCTGCCCTGGGCGCCTTTGGCGTGAAATTGGGCTCGCTGGCGGCGGTGGCCGCGGCGGTGTTCGACCACGGAAATGCTCCACCGGGGGTCTCGGACCGGCAGTTTCGCTTCGACTACCTGGAGCAGCGGCTACGGGCGGTTCTCGGGGTGGTTCCCGGGGAGGCGCAACGGCAGCTAGCAGCTTTTGCCTATCCTGCCGAGGAAATCCCTGGGAGTATGACACGCCTGCAGGCTGTGGCGAAGTGCGGGCGGGAGGCCGGCCTGGAGATGCCGCTGGTGGTGATGGACACGGCGCCGGCGGCCGTCCTGGGCGCGCTTTACGACCCGAAGGTGGCGGTACGAAAACGCCTGCTGGCGGCCCCCCGCCTACTGGCGGCCAATATCGGCAACTTCCACGCCCTGGCATTCCGGCTGGGTCCAGAAGGAGTCGAGGGTGTCTTTGAGCACCACACAGGTCTGATTAATCACGAAGTTTTCGAGTCACTGTTGAGCAAGCTGGCGGACGGCAGCCTGAGGCATGAGGAAGTCTTTGGCGAGCACGGTCACGGGGCGCTGGTGCTGTCTAAAGAGCGGTTTGAGCTGGGGGAGGGGGAATTCGACGTGGCAGTGACAGGCCCGAGGAGAAATTTATTCGAAGATCCCCGTAGAGGCGAGTCTGAGATCCGCACCAACAGGATGCGGCCTTATTTCGCGGCGCCGTTTGGGGATATGATGCTGTCCGGGTGCTACGGGCTGCTGGCGGCTTGCGCCTTTGCGCTGCCTGGATTGGGTGAGACGATCCAGTCCAGCCTGGCAGGTGCAAGAACGGCAAAGGCACCCTGGGAAATGGAGTGAGATGGAATCGATCCGCGAGCTTTACCGAATCGGTCACGGACCCTCGAGCAGCCATACCATGGGACCACGCCGGGCTGCCGAAATTTTCCTGGGCCGCTACCCGCAGGCTGACCGCTACCAGGTCACCCTGTACAGCAGCCTGGCTGCCACCGGGCGCGGGCACCTGACCGACCGGGCAATGCGAGAGGCTTTTGCTGAAAAAGAGCTGGAGATCGCCTGGGAGCCGGAGATTGAGCTGCCCCAGCACCCTAACGGGATGCGCTTCCGGGCGCTGGGTACAGGCGGAAACGTGCTTGGTGATTGGGAAGTGTACAGCATCGGCGGGGGAGCGCTGCTGGAAGCCGGGCAGGAACGCTACGCCCAGCCCATTTACCGGCTGGACAGCATGCAGGCAATCTTGAAAACCTGCAGCAGCGGCGGGCTGAGCCTGTGGGAGCTGGTGGAGGAGCACGAGGGCAAGGACATTTGGGAGTTCCTGGCGGGGATCTGGCAGGCAATGCAGGACAGCATCCAGCGAGGCCTGGAGACCGAGGGCGTCCTGCCAGGATCGTTGGGATTGGCGCGCAAAGCACGCCGCATGCAGCGGCAGATCGGGCTGACGGGGCAATCGTTCCTGAGCGAAGGTCTCCTGCCAGTATATGCCCTGGCGGTCTCTGAGGAGAACGCCGCAGGGGAGATCGTGGTAACCGCGCCGACCTGCGGAGCTTGCGGGGTGCTGCCGGCGGTGCTGCGTTTTGTGCAGGAGAATGTGGCAGCCAGCCAGCAGGACATCCTGCACGCCCTGGCGACGGCGGGGCTGGTGGGAAATTTAATCAAGCACAACGCCTCGATCTCTGGGGCGGAGGTCGGCTGCCAGGGGGAGGTTGGAGCTGCCTGTGCCATGGCTGCAGCCGCAGCCGCCCAGCTGCTGGGAGGCACGGTCCGCCAGATCGAATACGCTGCGGAGATGGGACTGGAGCACCACCTGGGCTTGACGTGCGACCCGGTGGACGGGCTGGTGCAGATCCCGTGCATCGAGCGCAACGTGTTCGCGGCGCTGCGAGCGTTGAGCTGCGCCCGTTATGCCAGTTTCACGGACGGCTCGCACCGGGTGTCGTTCGACGAGGTGGTAGGCGTGATGAAGGAGACCGGTCATAATTTACCGTCGCTGTACCGCGAGACGGCAAAAGGAGGCCTGGCGAAGATTTACCGGTTTCCGGGGGAATAATCCGGGACCCTAGATGGCCTGCCCTTTGAACTGGCTCATATACAGGTGGTGGTAAAAGCCGCGGCGGTCGAGGAGCTGCTGGTGATTGCCCTGCTCGACGATCTCGCCTTTGTCAATGACGACCACATGGTCGGCGTCGCGGATGGTGCTGAGGCGGTGAGCAATTACAAAGCTGGTACGCCCCTCCATCAGGCGCAGCAGTGATTTCTGAATGCGAGCCTCGGTGCGGGTATCGACAGACGAGGTGGCTTCGTCCAGGATCAGGATGGCCGGATCGGCGAGGATAGCGCGAGCAATGGAGAGGAGCTGGCGCTGGCCCTGGCTGAGGTTGCTGGCGCGCTCGGACAGGAGTGTCTGGTAGCCGTTGGGAAGCTGGCGGATGAAGTGATCGGCGTCGGCCACTTCTGCCGCAGCCATGACTTCTTCGTCCGTAGCATCCAGGCGCCCGTAGCGGATGTTCTCCATGACCGTGTCGGCAAAGAGAAAGGTATCCTGGAGCACCAGTCCCAGCTTGCGTCGCAGGTCGTCCTTCTGGATGGCATGAAGGTCGATGCCGTCGATGCTGATTTTCCCCTCCTGGATTTCGTAGAAGCGGGTGAGCAGGTTGATGATGGTAGTCTTTCCCGCGCCGGTAGGACCGACGAGGGCAATCATGTGACCGGCTCTTGCCTCGAGGGTCATGTTTTTGATGATCGGGGTGCCGGGCTCGTAGGCAAAATCGACGTTTTCGAAACAGACGCGCCCCTGGACATCTGCGAGTGGCAGGGCATCGGGGGCATCTTGAATCTCGGGCGCCGTGTCGATGATTTCGAAGACACGCTCCGCACCCGCCAGCGCCGCCTGGATGGCATTGAACATGTTGGCAATCATCTGCAGCGGGTGGATAAAGTTCTTGCCATAATTGATGAAAGTGGCAATCATACCCACGCTGACCAGCCCCTGCAGCGCCAGGTAGCCACCCAGGGAAGCCAGGACGATCACAAAGAAGTTGCCAAGGACGTTGGAAAGCGGCATAAGCATCATGGCATATACATTCGCAGAGATGGCTGCTGTATAAACCGCCTGGTTGCGCTCACGGAAGGATTCGATGACCGACTGGTTGCGGCGAAAAGCCTTGACCACCTTCTGCCCGCTGATCGCCTCTTCCATAACGCTGTTCATACCGCCCAGCTGCTTCTGGAGCTCGCGAAAGCCCCGGCGGGTATAGCGAGCGATGTAGTTCGTGAAAAAGACCATCACGGGCACAATCAGGAGGGTGGCTAACGCCAGCCACTTGTTGAGAAGGAACATGGCAACCACGATGCCCACCAGGGAGAGGGCGCTGGCGAAGAGGGCGGTCACGTTCTGCGAGACCGCCTGGTTGATAGCATCGATGTCGTTGGTCAGCCGGCTCATCAACTCACCGGCAGGATGTGTGTCGAAGAAGCGAATGGAGAGTCCCTGCAGGTGCTCGAAGAGATCCCGGCGAACGTTGCGGAGAGCGCGCTGCGAAACCCGCGCCATCACCCAGGCGGCGATGGCGTGGAAAACGTTGTACAGGAAATAGATCAGGAGCATCAGCAGGGCGATCCGCAGTAACCCCTGTGGATCATTACCGTTAATAAAGCGGTCGATTGCCACGCCCATCAGGTATGGTCCTGCCAGCCCCAGGAGCGTGAAGAAAACCACGCAGACCATCACACCTGCCAGCGGTAGGGTGAAAGGTTTCAGATACGGCAGCAGGCGCAGCAAGGCCTGGCGTGGATTCCTGGCTTTCTCAACCGGCCGGTGCATGGGCCCACCGCCCCTGCCGTGGATACCCCCGCTCAGGCGGGGGCGCTCATCGCGACCGGCCGCCTCCGGCGTGTCCGTCGCCGCCCGGCGTGTTGGTCGCCGCCCTTCCAGGTTGGCTGCTCATATCAGGCACTCCCTTCTGCCAGGCCGGCCGTGAGTATCTCTTTGAAACCGTCGCCAAGCTGGGATTCGTAGATTTCCTGGTAAACGGGGCTGGTACGGATTAACTCCGCATGGGTGCCTTCAGCAGCGATTTGGTCGTTATCGAGCACGAGGATGCGATCGGCTTTAAGGACGGTGGAAATGCGCTGCGCCACCACGAAGCTGGTCCTGCCTTTCATGATTTCCTGGAGAGCGTCCTGGATCTTTGTCTCGGTTTCTACATCAACCGAGCTGGTGCTGTCGTCGAGGATGAGAATATCTGGCTGGAGGATGATGGCGCGGGCGATGGCGATGCGCTGCTTTTGCCCGCCGGAGAGATTGACGCCGCGCTCTTCGACGTGGGTATCGTAGCCTTGCGGGAGCTGGAGGATGAAGTCGTGCGCCTGGGCTGCCTTGGCGGCGGCAACTACCTCCTCGTCGCTGGCGCCAGGCTTGCCGTAGCGGATGTTTTCGCGCACACTGCCGGAGAAGAGGATGGTTTCCTGGGGAACGATGCCGATGTGCGCCAGAAGGGAGTCCTGCTGAAGCGTACGGATGTCTACCCCGTCGATGGCGACAGTTCCGGTGGAGGGATCGTAGAAGCGCGGGATGAGGTTGACGAGCGAGGATTTACCGGCTCCGGTAGCGCCGAGGATGGCGATGGTCTTGCCAGGATCAGCAGAGAAATTCACCCGGTCGAGGACAGTCGCACGCTCCGTGCCCGCCTTAATGCCGGAACCGTTATAGTGAAAAGAGACCTCGTTGAAGCTGACACAGGCGCGGGCATTTTCAGGGAGGAGGTCTGCGCCAGGTAGGTCCTGGACCTCAGGCCGGGTATCCAGGACTTCGTTGACGCGCCCGGCGGAGGCGATGCCGTTAGCCCAGGTGTTGGCCAGCATCGTCATCATCATCAAAGGGCCCATGGTGGTCGAGAGGTAGTTGGTAAAGGCGATGATTTGCCCGTCGGTCATGCTGCCCTGGATGACGCGCAGGCCGCCGGCGTAGACGACCCAGACGATACCGATGTTGATCAGGAAGGTCAGGATGGGCGACATTAGCGACATGAAGGTCATCACCTGGATATTGCGCTGGGTGAGGTCTTCGTTGGAGGCTGCAAAGCGGTTATTCTCATGATCGGCGCGCACAAAGGCTTTGACCAGGCGAGCGCCGGCAATGTTCTCCTGGAGAACGGTATTTAAACGATTCCAGCTTTTGTTGAACACTGAGAAAAAGCGGCTCCATCTTGACACTGAAGAAGACGATCAGCGCTGAGGTCACCACGAGCAGCGGCAGCAGGGACAGTGCCAGGGTTGGGTTGGTATTGAACATAAGGATGAGACTGCCGACCATGAGCAGGGGAGCGCGGTGCCGATGCGCAGCGATACCTGGAAAACGCGCTGGACGGCGCCAGCATCGCTCGTGAGGCGCACCATCAGGCGACCGGTAGTGAAGCGGTCAATATCGCCATAAGAAAAGTTCTGAATTTTTACGAAGAGCGCCTCGCGCAGGTCGCGGGCAATGCCTTCGCCCACCTGGATGGAGTAGAGGTTGTTACCCAGTGCCAGCACAAACTGCAGCAGCGAGAGGCCAATCATCAGCGCCGAAGTCTGGAGGACGACACGCATGTTCTCTTCGTTGACGCCCTGGTCGATAATCCGCTGGATCAGGCGCGGGATGGAAAGATCGATCAACAGGACGACGGTCAGGAGCACCAGCGAGATAACCGCCAGCTTCCAATAGGGTTTAAGAAACGGAAATAATTTTTTGAGGTGTCTCATGAAACATCAGGCGCCACTTAAGGTTGTTGAGGAATGTTCTTGCGGCTCAGCTGGTGCATCTAAGGCAAATTTCATAAGGGCGAGCCCCAGGGAGATACGCTCAAGATCTGCGGGAGGCACGGATGCCATTTTCTGCATCATCCACAGGCGATTCTGCTGGAATAGCCGGTGGAGCAAGTCCTCGCCTTCTGAGGTCAGTGCCAGGTGAACAAAGCGCCGGTCGCCGGCCTCCTGGCGGCGGGTGACCAGGCCCTTCCCGACGAGTACCTCGACCTCCTGGCTGACAGCAGGCCGGCTGACCTGGCGGGCTTCGGCGATGTCGCGCACAGAGGTCAGGCCTTTGCGGATGTGGCGCAGGACGTGGAACTGCCCAACGCTGATGCCAAACTTCTCGGGGGCGATCGAGCGCAAGTGGCCGCGAATCAAATTCCAGACTGCCGGTACCGTCTCCCAAAACTGGTCGATCGTCTGGCGCAGGATTTCTTGCGAATCGGGATTATTCATCAGGTACTCCTGGGTAAAACAATTAATCGTTTATTTTCTTAATGATTATAATTCTTTTCTATTTTTCATGGAAGGCTTCCTCTTTCCAGCGCAGGTAAATTAAAAATCGAGTATGATAGAAATATCCGGAGGGACCATGAAACCACTGCTGAATATCGTCATCGTCATCTGCCATGACCTGGGGCAGCACCTGGGCTGTTATGGAGCACCTGATGTGCGCTCGGTAAATATCGACTCGTTCGCCGGGGGCGGGACGCGCTTCGCGAACAGCTTCTGCAGCGCCCCGCAATGCAGCCCTTCGCGGGCAGCATTGTGGACAGGACGCTACCCGCACGCCAACGGGGTGGTGGGTCTGACGCATGCAGGTTTTGCGAATGACCTGAACCCCGGCGAGATGCACCTGGCACAGCTCCTGCGCCTCGGGGGTTACGAGACACATCTCTTCGGCAACCAGCACGAAGCGCGCACCCCGGAGCGCTGCGGTCACGAGCACATTCACGGCAGCGGTCCCTGCGCCAGGATTGCGAGCGAGTTCGCCGGATGGCTGGAGCAGCGAGCCGAAAACGAGCACCCGCTCTTTGCCCAGGTGAATTTCTTCGAGCCGCACCGCCCATTCCCACACGAGGATGTGCAGGCGCTGCCGCCTGAGCAGTTGACGGCCTTGCCCTACCTGCCGGATATCCCTGAGGTGCGCCAGGACCTGGCCGAACTCGAAGCGTCGATTACCTCGGCAGACAGGGCTTTTGGGGTGATCGTTGAGGCCGTGCGTTCTTCGAGTATCGCCGGTAACACGCTGCTGGTGTTCACAGCCGACCACGGGATCGCCTTCCCGCACGCCAAAATGACCCTGTACGATCCCGGGATCAAAGTGGCGCTCATCCTGGCAGGCCCGGGAATCGCCAAGGGCGAGGTCCGGTATGAAATGATCTCGAATGTCGACGTCATGCCGACGCTGCTTGAGCTGGCAGGGCTGCCGGTCCCGGGGAACTTGCACGGCCGCAGCTTTGCCGGGCTGCTTCAAGGCACGACTTACACCCCCAACGAGCTGATCTTTGCCGAGAAGACCTACCACACTTACTACGACCCGATGCGCGCCGTGCGCAGCCCAGCGCTGGAAGCTGATCGCCAATTTCGAGTTTGCACCCTGGCAGGAAACTTCACCAGATTACGACAACAACGGTAAGAGCTACGTGGAAGTCTCCAAGGCGTTGAATGTACCTTATGATGTGCAGTACCATCCACCCTTCGAGCTGTTTGACCTGGAAAATGACCCCTACGAGCAGCACAACCTGGCGGATGACCCACTGTATCGGTCTACAGCGCGACGAATTGATCCGCGCCCTGCGGGAATGGATGCAGAAGACGGGCGATCCGCTGCTGGAAGGCCCGATGGCGCAGGGCGCTTACCGGCAGCGCATGCAGGAGTTCCAGCGTATTGGGCAGCAGCCTCCTGCTGAGAAGGGTTGAGCATTTTCGTGAGGAACCAGGAAGGAGCTGGAGGCAAGCCATGAAACAAGCCATCCGAGACCGCGTGCGCCTCATGAACAAGCACTTCACGAACAAGATCATGATCCACATCTGCGGAAAACAGTTCGGGCATTTTGCCATCCTGAGTCACACGGGCCGCAAAAGCGGGAAGGTGTATCAAATTCCGATCATTGCTGAACCTTATCAAAATGGCTTTGTGGTCGCACTGACGTACGGGCAAAAGGTAGACTGGTTCGCCAACGTGATGGCAAAGGGGGGCTGCGGACTGCGCTGGAAGAACCAGGATTACGAGCTGGTGCGCCCCGAGCTCATCGACATGGAGAGCGGGCTGGCGGCCTTTCCGAAGCTGCTGCAACCGCTCCTCAGAAAATCTGGAACCAGCGATTACGTCAGGCTCGAGATTCAATCCCGTGCATAGGATGGTTAATCATCCAGCAATGCTCTACACCGCTGTCTACAGAATCGCACTGGCGGACCGCTGCAATCTGGCCTTCCGTTACTTTAAAGCATCACACACGAGAATACCATGACCCATCCCTCACGCGTTGCTGTACTCCGTACTACCCCTGAAAGCGTCCTCAAAGATTACGGTCGCCTTTTCGAGCTTGCCGGTGGCGCGCAGGCGCTACAGCCCGGCATCACCACCATTCTCAAAGACAACATCACCTGGCATTTCCCCATGCCGGCTGCCAACACCACCCCCTGGCAATTAGAAGGCAGCATCCTGGCGTTGCGCCAGGCAGGTTTCCAGGACCTGGTGTGCGTCCAGAATCAGACCGTGGTCACCAATGCTTTTAAGGGCGAAGATCTGAACGGTTACGTGCCGATCTTCAAGGGGCATACCATTCCCGTGCGCTACAACTTCCGTAAAGAAGACATGACCTGGGTACCGTACCAACCTAAGGCAAAAATGCTGGCTCTCGACCACATCTACCCCGAAGGCATCCGCATCCCCGATTATTTCATTGGCAAGAACATCGTACACCTGCCGACGATCAAGACCCACATGTACACCACGACCACCGGCGCCATGAAGAACGCCTTCGGCGGACTGCTTACCAAGTATCGTCACTACACTCACAGTTGGATCCACCAAACCCTGGTAGATTTGCTAGCGATCCAGAAGGAGATTCACCCCGGGATTTTCGCCATGATGGACGGCACCACTGCCGGGGACGGCGCCGGTCCACGCATGGTGCAACCGAGTCGTCAAGAACGTGATCCTGGCCTCTGCAGACCAGGTGGCGATCGACGCCGTGGCCGCCCGGCTGATGGGCTTCGACCCGCTGAAGATCGAATACATCCGCCTGGCACACGAACAAGGGCTGGGCTGTGGCGACCCACGCGAGATCGAGCTGGTGGGCGATGATGTCGCCGGCGAGCATTGGGGTTTCCACGTGGGGCACAACTCGCATAGCGTCCTGGCCTGGCTGGCATGGTACGGCCCAACCCGGGTGTTCCAAAAGCTGGTGCTGCGCACACCGGTCGTGGTCATCCCCACCTTCATCGGTGAAGTTGAACAGGACTATCTGTACTGGCCGCTGAAATACAGGGGAATTGCCGAACGCTGGCGTGAGAGCACGGCCTGGGGCAAGCTGTTCCAGGAGTACCAACAGGAAGGATATCTGGGTAATTTTGACGGAAAACTAAATGGCGGGTTTTCTATTCCTGTAGTAGCTGAATCCACCGCCAGCAATTTTTCCACTGATGGCATGGAGTCTGCAAAGAAAGGTTAGGTTTTCAGCAAGTTCTTGGAAGGAGACGACATGCCAATTCGATTCAAATACAAACCAGCGGCGCTGTCATATTCGGAATTCCTACGGGTGGATGGCGATTGTTTCCCGCACGAGCCTGCCACGGACGAAGGAAGCTTCCAGACATTCCTCGGGCAGGATTTTTGGGCTGCCTGGGATGGCGAGGCGCTGGCTGGCTACTGCAGCGCCTATTCGAAGCCAGGGCTGTTCTGGATCCGGCGGATTGGGGTTGCCCGCAGCCACCGCAGGCAGGGCATCGGCAGGGAGCTGATGAGCCAGTCGCTGAGGCGCTGCCAGGAGCTGGGCCTGGGGGAAGCCATGCTATACGTCCTGGAGGACAACGCGCCGGCGTTGAGGCTCTACGAGAAGTTTAGTTTCGAGAGGGCGGAAATAACTTACCAATACATATGGGAATCGCCGATGCAGAGTCGATTAACCGGGGAACTACCTGGTCCGGTGGTCGAGGCGCTGCCGGTGAATGAAGCCAGCGAGGCGAGCATCCCGGAGCTGCCCGGTCAGTGGGCGGACTTCCGGACCATGCACCAGCCGCCAGGACAATATGCCCTGCTGTTCTGCAATGAGATGGGTGAGACGATCGGCTATTGCCGGCTGTCTCCCGGATTCCCAGGTTGTTTCCCATTTTCAGTGAAAAATCCCCAGAAAAACTTGCCAGGTGCCTTAGGAGCTTTGAAGAAATATTTGCAGCCCGATAAGGATCACCTGAAACTCACATTGGATGAGGCCAGGCTGGCAGAAGCTTGCGAGGCGCTGGGACTGAAACTCAACTACAAGCTGTTCCGAATGGTAAGATCGTTCTGACCAAAAAAAATGGAGGCAAACATGGAAAGTAAAGAAATCGTGCGCAAAGCCATCGAGTTTGACAACCCGCCGCGCCTGCCGTTTTTCCTGGGGGGATCATGGAGTAACAAGCTGGCGGCCGTGATTCGCAACTTTCCCAACGACGTGTGCGACTGCTGGGAGATGGACCGCCAGGAAAGCGGCTGGTATTTCGACAACCCCGCCCCCGACGACTGGGGCTGCAGGTGGCAAAAGACCGACCTGAAGAACATGGGTCAGGTGGTCGGCCACCCGCTCGAGGACTGGAACGCGCTGGCAAGCTACAAACCGCCGGATCCGCGCAATCCCTACTATTTTGAGCGGATTGACGAGGGCATCCGGGATGCCGGGGACAAGTACGTGGTGATCACCAGCCACTTCACCCTGTTTGAGCGCCTGCACATGCTGCACGGGTTCGCAAATACCCTGGAAGATTTCTATCTGGAACCGGAGAAAATCCACAGGCTGCTCGACATGATCCTGGAATATAAAATCGCCCACCTGGACGAAGCCGCGCGGCGCTTTGGAGACCGCGTGAACGGTGTGTTCCTGACCGACGACTGGGGCACCCAGCAGAACACCTTTGTCTCGCAGGAAGTGTTCCGTGAATTTTTCCAGGAGCGCTACCGGAAACTGTTTGATTCCATTCACGGTCACGGCTGGCACGCCATGCTGCATAGCTGCGGCCGGGTGAACCGCTTTGTGCCCCTGTTCATCGAGGCCGGCGCGGACGTGCTCAACATGCAGCAGCCGCAGGCTTACGGGCTGGTCGAGTTTGGGAAGGCGTTCGCCGGAAAGGTGTGCTTCCTGACGACGGTCGATATCCAGGCCACGCTGCCGAAACAGGACCCCGAGGCCGTGCGGGCAGAGGCACGCCAACTGGTGGAACACTGGTCGACGCCGCAGGGTGGTTTCATTGTGTTCAATTACGGCGACTCCGAAGCCATCGGAGTCGGCGACGCCATCGCTGAGGTCATGTTCACCGAATTTTACAACCTGCGCGAGTATTGGAAAACCCATCCTGAGGCTGCCTGACAACCTTGCGAAACTGTGAGGGTTGAGGGCATGAGGTTGGGGTGGATGGATCCAATCCACAGGTTATAATTCTAAATGTCACAAGCGCCGGTGATTTTTATCGATTGAGGGATGCTTGCGATCAGTAAGGGGAAAAGTAACGAAAATCACCCGGCAAGAATAAAACCTGCGGTCAGGTTGCCCGCCATTCCCTTTGGAATGTAATTTCAATGCTCATCACGGAGGAATTAAGTGTCAGCTTTATTCCGGTTTCTTTCTGCTTGCATCGTCATCGTTTTATCAGGAATTCCATTTAGCGCGCTCTCCGCAGCGCCTTTGCCACCTGGCCAAAACCCTGAAAATGTTGCCAGTCTCACTGCAACCGTGGCTTCATCGGAGGTCGCGGTGGGTGCGCACCATGCATGCGCCATAAAAGCCAACGGTGAGGTGTACTGCTGGGGCACAAATTATGCCGGACAGCTTGGATTTGGAGCCAGCCTGCAAGAAAGCCTCCTGCCAGTCAGGGTTGCTGGCATCAGTGGAGCCAGTAAAATCGTGGCCGGTCATGCCCATGCGTGCGCACTGCTCGATACCCAGGTTGTGAAGTGCTGGGGGATCAACCAGGAAGGCGAGCTGGGGACGGGCAGCACCGGTTGGGCAAGCTTTACCCCGGTGGACGTGACGGGCCTTTCCGCAGACATCATCGACATCGAAGCCGGATGGCAGCACACCTGTGCCCTCAACAGTACGGGCCTCATCCAATGCTGGGGACAGAACGCCTGGGGACAGCTCGGCGATGGGACGACCACCCAGCGCAGCACACCGGTAGATGTGATAAATCTACCCGAGCCAGCTCTCAAAATCAGTGCAGGCGAGCAGCACACCTGCGCAGTTCTGAGTTCAGGGGCAGCGTTTTGTTGGGGCGGAAATTGGGCCGGCCAATTGGGCGATGGCACCTACAACAACAGCGCCACCCCCATCGCTGTCACGGGTCTATCCAGCGGGATCCAGGCCATCGCTGCCGGGCACTCGCACACCTGCGCATCCAACGGCAGCGGCGCCAAATGCTGGGGGCGCAACGACGAAGGCCAGCTCGGAGATGGCACGCACAACTTCCAGACCAGCCCGGTGGATGTCATTTCCTTCTCCGATGGGGTGACCGCCTTATCGGCTGGCTTGAACTTCTCCTGCGCGCTGACGACGCAAGGTGGGGTCAAGTGCTGGGGTCGCAATAGCGAAGGGCAGCTCGGGGACGGCACGCAGGTAGACCGGACAGCCCCGGTCGCCACATCCGGATTGAGCAGCGGCGTCAAGGCCATTTCTTCCAGGCAGCGAAACTCGTGCGCGGCGCTGACCGACGGGAAATTTAAGTGCTGGGGGATGGACGAGAATGCGCAGGCTGGCGATGGCACACCCTCACGCCTGCTGGTACCTGGTAATCCGGTCAGCTTCAGTGGGACGAGTCAAGGATATCTCTGCAGGACCCAAAAACACCTGCCTCGTCACCACGGACAACAAAGCCTACTGCTGGGGGTACAACTCGTGGGGCCAGCTTGGCGACAGCACCCAGGTAGACCGGACGAGCCCAACCCAGGTGCTCAGATTAGCAAAGATCGCTGCCGTTACCAATGGCGCCGATCATTCGTGCGCGCTGGATGATGCCGGAGGCGCCTGGTGCTGGGGTTTGAACTGGACCGGGCAGCTTGGCGACGGCAGCCGCGTCCACAATTTTGCCCCGATCCAGGTCACTGGTTTGACCAGTGGGATTGCGAAGATCCACGCCGGAGAGAACCACACCTGTGCAGTCACGAACACCGGCGGGGTGAAATGCTGGGGATCAAACTGGGCGGGTCAACTTGGTAACAACACGCAGACCGCACAGGATATCCCCGTGGATGTCAGCGGGTTGAGCAGTGGGGTTCTGGATGTGCAGGCGGGAAGCGGACATACCTGCGCTTTGCTTTCTGATGGCAGCGTCCAATGTTGGGGATCGAATGATTTTGGACAGCTAGGCAACGGCACCACCACTGCCAGCCTGATCCCTGTGACTGTCCTCGATTTGACCAACGTAAAAGCAATCTCGGTAGGAGCCATTCATACCTGCGCCTTGACCGAAGCCGGCGGTATTAAATGCTGGGGTTCCAACAACGACGGCGAGCTCGGGGACGGAACTTTTATCGACCGTATCCTCCCCACGGATGTCAGTGGATTAACGAGCGGCGTGGCCAAAATATCCACAAACGGATGGCACACCTGTGCGATCCTCACCAGCGGAGAATCTGCAGTGCTGGGGATATAACACCGCCGGGCAGGTGGGCAGCGGGAACATTGCAAGCAGCGGAACACCCGTAGTTGTCAGCGGCCTGGGCAGCGGGGTGCAGTCGATCCAGACCGGGGAAGAACATACCTGCGCTCTGTTGGTGAACGGCCAGGTGAAGTGCTGGGGCAGCAATGGCTTCGGCCAGCTTGGGCTTGGGGATACTCCCTGGAGGATGACGCCAGTTATTGTGAAATTCAATGGAATTTACCTGCCAATGGTTTCGAGATAATGTGAGGTATACGCCCTCGTATGGGAAAATGATTTATTACTCGAGGCATCCATTCCTGGTCAATAGAATTCTGATTTCACCTGTCAGGCTTTCGTGGCGAGGGGTAAAATCGGTTGAAGGAGTTCAGTATGACCGAACTAAATGAAAAGCCTTCTCCGCAATCCCCCATGCCCAAAAAAATCCGGGTCCTGCTGGTGGACGATCATGCCCTGGTCCGCCAGGGGCTGCGCATGTTCATCGAAATGCAAACCGATATGGAAGTAGCCGGTGAAGGGGCGAATGGTATTGATGCCGTGGAACTGGCAGCCAGGCTTAAGCCTGACGTGATCCTGCTCGACCTGGTCATGCCCGGGATGGACGGGGTGGAAGCGACACAGAAAATTCTTGGAGGGAAATCCCGACGCCCGCGTCCTGATCCTGACCAGCTTCGGCGAAGATGACAAGGTTTTCCCGGCCATCCGCGCCGGAGCCCAGGGATATCTGCTGAAAGACATCCAACCAGCCGACCTGGTGAAAGCCATCCGCGAAACATCCCAGGGAAAAGCCCAGCTTCACCCGGAGGTGGCGCGCCGGCTGATGGAAGCCATCTCGGGCGAACGACCCGCGCAAACCCCTAAGCCAGCCAGCCGTCCCAAAGAGCTGGAAGGTCTCACCGAGCGCGAGCTGGAGGTCCTGGAGCAGATCGCTCGAGGCCTGACCAACCGCGAGATCGCCGAAAAAATGGTGATCAGCGAAAAAACCGTGAAAACCCATGTCAGCAACCTGCTGGCTAAACTGGGCCTGGAAGACCGTACGCGGGCGGCTATTTGGGCTTTGAAGCATGGGTTGGGTGCAAAGGACTGAGCGGGGGGCGCCTAACCGCGCAGGCGTATGCGCTATCTTGCCACCTACCTGATTTATGTTGCCGTCATTGCGCGGGCAATTGGCTGGAACCAGGAAACCGCGCCTATCCCTGGAGCCATTTGGATCCTGCTGGCCATTTATGGAATTTTCCTGTTCTCCGAAAGGGCGTTAACTCGGCGTTTTCCCTGGTATCCGCGCCTGTATATCGTGATCCAGTCCGTGCTGGCGATCAGTATGCTCTACAGCGCACCGACCCTGGATTTTATGACCATGCTGTTCCTTCCGCTCAGCTTCCAGGTGGTGCAGTTTTTTGATAATTGGATCGGTTATGCCTGGATTGGCGGATTCTGCCTGGCGATGGCCGGGATGCTCTTTTCCGGCCTGGAGTGGCAGGCCGGGGTCACGATGATGATTACCGGGAGTGGTTCGGTAGTGCTGATGGGCAGCCTGGCGCACCTGATCGCCCGCACCGAACGCCGGCGAAGGGAGAACCAGCAGCTTTTTGGAAACCTGCAGGAGGCTTATCGCCAATTGAAGGATTCCGCTGCACAGGCGGAGGCGCTGGCGGCCGCCGAGGAGCGCCACCACCTGGTGCGTGAGCTACACGATTCCTTGACCCAAACGTTGTTCAGCATGAACCTGGCAGTGCAGGCCGCACAGCTCTCGCTGGATGAATCCCCAGAGGCTGCCAGCGAGCACCTGGTCCGCCTGCAAATGCTGGCGCGGGAGGCGGCCAGTGAAGTGCAATCGCTAACGGGACAAGCCCCGGCACGCCTCCCCCTGCAGGGTGGCCTGGCGGAAGCCATCCGCAGGCTGGCAGAAGAGCGCCTGGCGCAGGATGGGCTGCAGGTCAGCCTCGAAATCAGCGGAGAGCGCAGCCTTTCGAAACCGGTGGAGGCCAATGTCTACCGGATTGTTCAGGAGGCGCTCAACAACATCACCCGCCATGCTGGGATCCGGCAGGCGTGGGTGCGGCTGCGCCTGGAAAGTCCAACAGCCAGCCTGGAAGTGGAAGATGATGGCTGTGGTTTTGACCTGGCATTGGTAAAAAATATTAAGGGATTTGGCCTGACCGGGATGGCAGAACGTGCCAGCGAAATCGATTGGGAGCTGGAGGTCCAGTCTCATCCAGGCCAGGGGACAAAAATCCGGGTCGTGGAGAAGGCGCCATGAACAGCCAGGGACCTGCGGAGCGCCTGACAACCCGCCCACATATGCTGATCCATCTAATTGGATACCTTCTAATCTTTGCGGTCGGGCTGCGCAGGAGCTACGACCTGACCGGTGGTTTCACTTATGAGCTCGCCCTGGTCTTGTTAGGGCTTTTCACGATCTTTTACGCCAGCGAAACCTTGGTCTCCCGCAAGTTCCCAGCCTACCCAAGGGTTTACTTCGCCATCCAGATGGTCCTCGTACAAATCCTGGGAGTGTTTCAATCCTTCCAGGATACTTGGGCGCTGCTTTATATTGTCCTGGGATTCCAGGTGGCTGTGCGCTGCACACGGAAAGAAGCATTCATTTGGTATGGCCTGTTCATGACCTCCTTACTGGTGACTTTATGCGCGGGATTTGGGGTGGTCTCGGGGGTGGGGCGCGCCCTGGCTTACACAGTGATTGGTGTGATTTTCATTTCCTATGACAGCAAATATGCACAGCACGAAGATGCCCTGGCTGAGAGCCAGATGCTGGTAAAAGAGCTGCAAGAAGCTAACCAAAGGCTTGCGGAATACACAGCCCAGGCGGAAAAACTGGCAGCGGTACAGGAGCGCAACCGCATGGTTCAGGAGCTCTACGATTCGGTGGGTCAAAAGATCTTCGCCATCCAACTGGCAGCGGAAGCTACCCGCCTGAGACTTGAAAAAGATCCAGGACGCGCCGCCGAAGGGATTGACGACCTGCAGGCGCAGACCCAGTCCGCCCTGGGACAGATGCGCCAGTTAATTGGCCAGTGGCGTCCATAATCATGACCATCAGGCAATACTCTCCGTCATAAGGCGGAGAAGGCAGGGCTGAACTCAACCTCCAGGCTGATCCCTAAAATCAACCTCCATCCTTAGAGCGAATTCTATCCCCCGTCCGATGCGGACGGGGGAGTTTTTCGGTATCCTGGGATCATGAAAAGCATGCGGATTTTGATTGTGGACGATCAGCCTCAGGTGCGCCAGGGGCTGGCGACTGTGCTGCGCCTGGCCTCAAAAAAAGCCGGGCTGACGCTCGAGGTGGTTGGCGAGGCGCAGAATGGGGCTGAAGCCATCCAACAAGCCGGGATGCTCGCACCGGATGTGATTCTAATGGACCTGGCAATGCCCATCCTGGACGGGTATGAAGCTACCCGCCTGATCAAAGCAGAACGGCCAGCCTCGCGGGTGATCGTCCTGAGCATCCACGCCGACCCCCAAGCCCAGGAGCGCGCCCGGGCAGCCGGGGCTGACGGCTTTATCACCAAAGGCAGCAGCTACGAGGCGCTGTTGGAAGCCATCCTGGCCAACCAACCCTTTCCTCCAGCAACGGAAGAAAAATGTGAGGACGTAAGATTTCAGAAAGGAATGAAATACATGAACGGAGATACCCACAATACAGAAACGTTCAGACACGCCAGGAACGCACACAACCTGGCGGACCAGGTCAGCACACGGATACAGGGCATGGGACGCTGGATCGTCGACCTGGGGCCTGTCTGGCGAGGAGCGATCCTGCTTTTAGTCCTGGTGCTGGTGGCAATCCCGGTGTTGTTGAGACTCTTCCCACGCAGCGTCACGCCCGCCAGCGCCTCATCGGATGTCTTCTCCAGCGAGCGCGCCATGGCACACCTGCCAGTCCTGGCAAGCGCCCCTCACCCAGAGGGTTCGCCCGCGCAGGCAGATATCCGGGACTACCTCGTCCAGGAACTGAATGCCCTCGGCCTTGAGGTCGAAATCCAGGAAACCGCGAGCCTGGAGAACGTGGTCGCCCGGCTGCGCGGCTCTGATCCCAGCGGCGCCATCGTGGTCCTGGCGCATTATGACACGGTGCCCAATAGCCCAGGCGCGGCCGACAACGGCAGCGCGGTGGCTGCCCTGCTGGAGATCGTGCGCGCCCTGGCTGCCGGCCCGGCGCTGCGCAACGACGTGATCGCCCTCTTCGATGACGGCGAGGAATACCCCGACACCTTCGGCGGGACGAAAGCCTTCGTGCGCTACCATCCCTGGATGAGCGATGTGCGCGTGGCGATCGGCATGGACACCGCCGTGCGCGGCTTCATCAGCACCAACGATACCGGCTCCGAAAACGGCTGGCTGGTACAGGCAATGGCGCGCTCTTACCCCGGCGGCGCCTGGTCCTCGGTCAGCGGGGGCGGTAACTACGATTCCCTGCCGTTTCGCCTGGCCGGCGTCCAGGTTTTGGAGCTGGAAGACAATTATCCTTTCTACCAGCAGCACACGGCAGGCGACGTGCCTGAGATCGTCAGCCCCGGCAGCGTGCAGCAGCTCGGCGAGCAGGCTTTGGCAGTGACGCGCGAGCTGGGCAACCTCGACCTGGCTGTCACCAAAGGTCCTCAGCAGGCTTATGTCTCTTTACCCCTGGTCGGCCTGCTGCATTACCCGCAAGCATGGGGCCTGCCCCTGGCGATCCTGGCCGGCATGCTGCTGGTCCCGGCGTTCTGGCTGGCAATCCGGCGCAAGCTCGCTTCCTGGCGCGGGTTGGGGGTGGCTGCGTTGGCGATCCTGGTCGTGGCAGGGGTGGTCCTCTTCGCTGCCAGTGCCTTCTGGAAGGCTGCACCTGGCCTGTTCGGTTGGGAGATCTACCGCATGCCCGAATGGCCGGAGGTGATCCCACCCAATGGCTGGCTGGTGGCGATCGCGACCTACCTGGTGGCGCTGGCTCTGACAGTATTTGTGTACCGACTGGCCCGGCGCTGGAGCACAGCCGCGGATTTCTCCCTGTTCGGAACGACGGTTTTCACGGTCATGGCAATCCTGCTGGCGATCGGCGCTCCGCACATGGCGATCCTGTTTACCTGGCCGGCCTTGCTTGGAGGGCTGGGCTGGCTGCTGGCGCTGGCCTTCATCAAGACCAGCAAGGACATGCCGGTTGAGGTTGGGGCGCTGCTGGCCGCCCTGCCAACCGTGGTGTTTCTGCTGCCATTCATTCCGATTATGTTCATGAGCGACGGCACCAAGAGTGCGGCACTAACACCCGGCATACTGGTCTTTCTGCTCTGCGTCATCTTGCCGGTGGTTGATGGGCTGCTGGCTTCCAAAAAGGCCAGGAAACCTGCCAGCGCCGCGTAATCGAAAACCGTCATTCCTCAAAATCCCATAAGCACAACCCATGCATACCAAAGACGAGGCATCCCAGATCAACGTATCAGGGATGCCTCGTCGGGAAAACCGCCCTCCTCGGCAAGACAGGATTGCTGCAAGGTGTGGGTATAATTCAACTAAAAAGCAGAGGAGGCATCCAATGACTGAAAAATCACCCATCGTGATAAGCTCAGAGCGGTTGAAAGCAGAGATTGCCCAGCCCAGCAGCGTTTACCGGCGCACGCGCTTCGACTGGAGCGGCTTTGTGACCCAGGTAACGCTGGATGGCAGGCACACCTTCTGCGTGCCGGAGGATTATGACCCGCAGAAAGGCACAGGAGGTATCGGACTGTGCGGCGAGTTCGGTAACGAGAAGGCGATCGGCTATGCGGAGGCCACCGCTGGAGGGTTATTCCCCAAGCTGGGGATCGGCCTGCTGCGCAAGCCGGACAACGACATCTACAAGTTCATGCGCGATTACGAGATCGTCACGCCGTTCCCGATCCGAATTGAGCAGGACGAACGGCAGGCAACGTTTGTGGTGGAACCGGTGGAATGCAACGGTTATGCCGTGCGCACGAGCAAAGTGCTGCGCGTTGATGGAAACTGCCTGGAAATCCAGGAGAAGCTGGAGAACATGGGGACGAAGCCTGTCCATACCGAGGAGTACTACCACAACTTCATCGGCATCGACCAGATGCCCCTGGGACCCGCATACCGGCTGAAGTTCCCGTACGAGTGGCAGCCTGAGAAGATCGCCGAGGCTTACCGCGCATTTCTACCGGGGATCCTGAAATCGATCACGCCGGGTTTCGTGCTAAATTTTCTGCTGAGGCAGATAATGGACGACCGTGTGCTGGTGCTACAGGGGAAAGAAATCACCTTCAGGGAAAAGCCGCAGAAAGCGTTCTATGGGCGCTCGCAGGGATTCTTCCAGACCGGGCAGCCGCAGTGGAAAATTGTCCATGAGCCCAGCAAGGCCAGCCTGAGCGAGACCGATGATTTTACACCGGTGCGGGTGGCGATCTGGGGGACGGCACACGTGGTCAGCGCCGAGGTGTTTATCGACCTGCAGGCGGAGCCAAGTCAGACTCTGACCTGGAGCAGGCGGTATGAGTTTAAGGGATTCGGAACCTAACAACTCTGTCGAGGCTGGCGGCGCTTTTGGTGGATATAATTCCTGGTATAGCACAAGCTGATTTTTGCGCGCCATTAGTAAGGAAAGTAAATCCAGGTTAAAAAACAAAAAGGACATCAATGAAGCGAAAACTTAACTATTCAAAACTCTTGCTACTTTTGGCATTGATTATCTCAATCATCGCTTTACCCGCTTGTGGAGGCAATACAGCATCCCCCACCGCAGAGGTAATATATGTCACAGCTACTCCCGAAGTTGCTGAGGCCTTACCCACGGAAACATCCGCACCAGAATCCCTTCCGGATACCCCAGAACCAACAGCTCCACCAGAGCCAACCGCTACCCCAGAACCTACAGCAACCTCCATCCCTGAATATTATCTCGGAGATGCTGTTGAAGGTTATGGATATGCTCTGACCGCGGTTTCTGTCCAGGACCCGGCAACTCCTGCATCGTACTATACACTTGCAGATGGCAATAAAGTGGTTGCTGTCGAAGTGATCCTCAGCAATATTTCTGGCGAAGTATTAAGTGTAGCCTTCTTGAATGGAACATTGGTAGACAACGAAGGATTTACGTATCAAGCAGAGCTAAGCGGAGTGGAGTTTGAAATTTCAACCGTCGACCTAAATGTAGGTGAAAAAGTTCGTGGTTTTATCGTGTTCCAGGTGCCGGAAAATGCAATTCCTGCCAGCCTTAAATATGCCGTGGATTACGGAAGCAGTATGATCCAGGCAAGCTTAACCCCTCCACCGGATGGGCACGAACCCATCGCCGAGACCCAACCCGTAGAGCCAGCCCAGCCACTACCAAAGCTGGGAGAGGTCGGCGAACAATATGGCTACTCAATCACCGCCGTAACGGTTGAAGATCCTACGACTTCAGTATCTTGGTACGAACCCAAGGAAGGTTACAAGCTGGTAGCTGTTGAAATCATCCTTGGAAATGTATCGGGCGATCCGCTTAATGTCAATCCTTTGTTTAGTAATCTAATCGATAGCAATGGATTCGTGTATCAGGCAGAATTGGGTGGACGGGATGGAGAAATCGACACCACCACAGTCAATGCCGGCGAAAAAACTAAGGGTTGGATATCCTACACGATCCCAGAAGACGCTGTGCCGGCAGCGATCAGATACCAGGCTGCCGTTTTGTCCACCAACTACCTGTATACCGGCCTGGGCCAATAACGAGATACCTCCCTAATCCCGCGAGAAAATTAACCTCGCGGGATTAGGGCAGCAAGCTAACCGTCGAAAACAGGGTTCAGCCTGCCTATCTGTACCTGACGTTATAATTTTTCAATGGCTCGGGTATACACTTCGCAGGCATCCACAATTTCATGGACGGCGCAGCGCTCGTTGCGCATGTGCGCCAGCTTGTAGTCGCCAGGGCCAAACCCGATCGTCGGGATCGCCCAGGCGCACCACCGCCACGGCGTTGGTGCTGAAATCCCAGAAATCGTACTTTTGAGGCGGCTGCCCGAAGGTATCCCCATGAGCCGCAATGAATGCCTGCGCCAGCTCGTGCTGCAGGCTGATTTCCCAGGCCGGGTGCAGCGGTGTGTAGGTCAGCTCTTCCCCGGTCCACGTCTGCCGGCGCATGGAGTCAATTTCCCAGGCGGCGTTTTTACCCGCCACCAGCCGGTCCATCTCTTCCCGGAACGCTTCTTCGGTTTCGCCCACGGCCAGCCGGCGGTCGAGGTAGACCTCGCAAGCCGAAGGCACGGCGTTCAGTGAGACGCCCGTGCTGGAAATTCGCGACATCACCAGGGTGCCCGTCCGGCCACCCTTGCGTCCCAGTTCCAGGTTGAGGCGCTCGACTCGCTGGATGATCTCGGCCATTTCATAGATGGCATTCACCCCCTTTTCAGGCGCTGAGCCGTGGGCGGAAACGCCGTGCGTGCGGACGGTCGCCTGGGCTTTCCCTTTATGCCCCGTGGCGATGGTGTTGGCGGAAGGCTCGCAGATGACCGCATAATCTGGCCGGGCGCCGCTCTCCTCCAGGACGTGCCTGAGCCCCTCCCCATCGCAGTACTCCTCGTCCACCGTGCAGGTGACCAGTACCTTCTTCCCGTCGAGCAGACCCAGGTCCCTGGCGCGTGCTGCCGCATAAATCGACGCCGCCAGTCCAGATTTCATGTCCACGGAACCGCGCCCCCAGAGGTAGCCATCTACGATCTCGCCGCTGAACGGTGGGAAGTCCCACTGGTCCTCATCCTGGACTTCTACGGTGTCGGTGTGAGAATCGAACAGGATCGTGCACCCGCCGTTGCCCACGCTTCCCAGCACGTTCCCGTAGCGGTCGATCGTGACATCATTGAAACCGAGAATCTCCATTTTTGATGCAATAAACCGGGCGATCCGCTCTTCCTGGCCGGAATAGCTCTGGATGCGCACCAGGTCCTGGGCAAATCTCAGCAGATCAGCGCTGATGTCATTGCCGTTCATGGTCAGCTTTCTCATAGGTTATCTGCTCCTAAATCATTTCGATGAGTTATATCATATATGATATATTCAACCTAAAGTAACCTTATCTCACTTTTTAATACATAAGGATTGCACCATGAGTAACGATGACGAATTGAGAGACCTGTTAACCGAAACTGCCCAAGAGATCAAGCGCCTGTCCAGCAATCCCAGCACCTGGCAGCATTGGATCGTTTTCTTGATGAAAGAGCTCGAGCAGCAAGCCACGAACGCGAGCACGATGGACAGCAACCTGTACCGGGAGATGCTGACCAGCCTGCAAGTATCGCTGCGAACGCGCCTGCGGACGGGCAGCTGGTAGATCGAACTGCAACCATTGAATCTGATCAGTAAGCTCAAATCATTATTTCACCAAAGTCGCCCAGGATGTAAAGAAAGAAAATGAAGAAGTATCAAGATTGGGCAAAACAAGAGTACAGCCTGAAGCAGCGCCTGATCACGCTGGGATTTGCAGGCGTCTTTTTTTTGCTGATCTTACCTGTCCTCTTGATTTGGGCTTCGACCGCTCTCGACCAGCGCTTGAACCTGCCAAAATTTTACGCAGGAGCGATCAATGGTATCATCGGCTTGCATCCTGATCCTCGGGGGCGGCATCCTGGCAATCTGGTCAATTTATGCCCAGGTGACGATTGGCGAGGGCACCCCGCTGCCGGTGATGCCGACCCAGAAGCTGGTGATTAGGGCGCCGTTCACCTACTGTCGCAATCCGATGACACTTGGTACCTTCCTGGCTTACCTGGGGATCGGCGTCTGGATTGGCTCTTGGTCGGCGGTGGCGATCGTGCTGATCTTGATTGGCAGCTTGCTGTTGTACGTCAGGTTTATCGAGGAAAAAGAGCTGGAAGCCCGTTATGGGCCGGAGTATGTGGAGTACAAACGAAGCACTCCCTTCATCTTGCCCCGTTTGCGGCCGAGACACTGATTTCTAAGCACAAGTCCTTTCATTACTAAATTCATCGATCAAATTAGAGCCTGCCCATGTCCCATACCCAAGAGATTATCGACGAATGCATCCCGCTGATCCGACCGCTGGCAGTCGGCAGGTACGCCATCTCCATCGGCGGCTCGCATGGCAAACGGATTTTCGACGAGCGCTCCGACGTGGATTTCCGCCTGTTCTGCGACGGGATGCTTGGGGGAACGGGCATAAATGACACGAAAGAGTGGAAAGTATTCCTGGAGGCCGTCGAGCGCTGGCGGGAGCGAGGGGTGAACATCGATTACTGCTGGATTCGCACGGTGCGCGAGATCGACGACCAGCTCGAATCCTGGCTGAGCGGGCAGGTGGCTCCGGTGGACCTGGTCTGGGCGATGTGGGGCTACCACCTGCTGACCGACCTGGCCAACCAGGTGATCCTGGAAGACCCCTTCGGGCTGATCGCCGGCTGGCAGGCCAGGTTGACGCCCTATCCGCAGGTTTTGAAGCACACCATCATCCAGAAGCACCTGGAGTCCTTGAAATACTGGCGGACAGATTACCATTACCGCAGCAAGGTCGAACGCGGCGATGCAGTGTTCCTTGCCAGTATCTCCGCCCGGCTGGTGCACGACATGATGCAGGTGCTCTTCGCCATCAACGAAACCTATTACTGTGGGGATGGCAACAACCTGCGCTACACCGCGAAGTTCGCCATCCTGCCAGAGAGGTTTTCCAGCCGGATCCAAAACATCCTTTACCCGATCCCATCCGAGACCATGTACGGGGAACAGTACCAGGTGATCACCAGCCTGGTGGACGAGGTAATTGCGTTGGCCGAGAAGGTGGAGTCTTGGTGATGCTATCGAATGACATTAACAAGATCTACCCCGAAGACCCGCAGTGGTACCGGAAAGTCTGGACGCTGGACATCCAGGAAATGTCGTGGGTCGAACAGACCCAATCCGAAGTCGATTTCTTGTGGGATGTCCTGCAGCTGGCTGGCAGTGAAAGGGTGCTGGACCTAGCCTGCGGTTTTGGCAGGCACTCGCTGGAGCTGGCCAGCCGCGGCTGCCGGGTGATCGGGGTGGACGTTACTGCGGACTATGTGGCAGAGGCCAGAAGACAGGCAAAGGAGAAAGGCCTGCAGGCAGAATTCATCTGCGCAGACCTGCGTGACCTGCAGTTCCTGGACGAATTTGATGTGGTCTTGAACCTGGCGGATGGGGCGATCGGCTACCTGGAGAACGACCAGGAAAACCTGAAGATCTTCGACCGGGTTGCGGCTGCCCTGAAACCGGGTGGGAAGCATGTCATGGACGTGGGAAACGGGGGCTACGCCGCCCGGCACTTCCCGGCCAGGCATTGGGAGCTGGGAAAAACAGCCTTATCCCTGGCGGATTTCGAGTGGGACTCAGAGAGAGCGCTGATGTTTTACGGGGGTTTGGAGTTTAAATATGGCGAAGTCATCCAGAGACCAGCAGAAATCCACTGCCACCCGATCCGCTTGTACAATTTGCGAGAGCTTTGGCTGAGATTTTCGAGGGGCGCGGTATGAAAATCCAAGAAGCGTTTGGAAATTATGACAAAGCCCTACCTGCCTCGGATGACATTTTTCAAATGCAGGTACTATCGAGGAAAATAAAGTCTACTTAATGGTGCTCTTCAGCAGCATCAGCCTCAGCTTTATTCTTGTGGATTGTGCCATCCGGGTGATTCGGGGGCGAATAGAGGGTATACAGCTTTAGCTGCTTTGACAGCGAAGCATTGATTACATTGTGGAAGGTACCCGCGGGGACAATCACAGCATCGTCCGCTTTGACCCGGTGCTCTTCGGTACCGTTGAAGACGAACTTTGCTTCACCTTCTTCGATGCGGAAGAATTGGTCGACATGGTCGTGAATTTCATTGCCGATTTCTTCACCGGGCTGCAGGCACATTACGACAAGCTGGCAGAACTTTCCCGTGAATAACACCTGGCGGAAGTAATTATTGCCCAAGGTCTGTTTCTCTATCGGTCCAACGTAGCCGGTCATTGAAAACCTCCTGTATGAATGAACTATGAATATTATAACGAGTATTCGATGGCACAAGGGTGGAAGATTAGCGCTTATCCCATTATTGCCGCAGCCTCTGGATTACATTTTCGATCTCAATCAGCGCCTTGAAACTTTCCACCATCCGGGTATTATCACCAAAATTCATGATAACGTGCGCCTGGCTGACCGGGTCGTAAAATAGATGGGTCGCCAGGATTCCGATGTGACCCTTGACTTTCGGCAATCCTCCAAGTAAAAAGAAGAATTCTTTGAAGCGGATTTCCATCATCCCCAGTCCATAATAAATACCCTGGCGGAACTTGTGCTGGCAGGCATCCATCGCTTCAAGGTTTTTGGGTGAAACCAGCCCACCGTCTCGCAGCGCCTGGTTGAATTTCAGCAGGTCAGCAGTAGTGCTGATAACACCCCCGCCAGACCAATCACAGCTCAGGCTTTCATACTCGCTGATTTCAACACCGTTGAACCAGACCTTTTCGATGGTCTTATTTGGAATATTCCTGGATCCTGGATAAAACATCAAGTATGAATTGTCCATCCCCAGGGGATTGAAGATTTCATCATCCAGGTTCGCTGAAAAGGATTTTCCGGTAATAGTCTCGATGAGCAAACCCAGTAAGATATAACCTGTGTCAGAGTAGTTAAAGACTTTTCCGGGCGCGCCTGCGGCTGCCTGGTGATCCCGGGAATAGTCCAGAAGCGCCTGTGGAGTCCAGTGAAACCGGGGATTGGCCAATACTTCTTCAATAAATGGCCTGCCCGAGATCGTTTTACCCTCGAAATAATCCGCGACTCCGGAAGTGTGACCCAGCAGGTGTTCAATGGTCACCTGCTGTGCATAATCATGATCCTGGTAGACAAACAACCTTTCGAGCATCACGGGCGACAAGTAGCGTACAATTGGATCAGAAAGGTCAAGCCTCCCTTTTTCCGCCAACTTCAGCACCAATACGGCTGTGAACTGCTTGCCGATACTTGCCGTATGAAATGGTTGATTGGTAGAATCATCGGGGAAGCAGTAATTCAACCCCAGTTTTTGGGAATAGACCCTGATCTGAAGCGGCCTTTGCGGGCTCTTCGACCGGGCTTTCTGGAAATAACGGTCCAGATGACTTGCTGCTTGCTGTGGATTGAGAGGCTTGGTCCAGCTCATTTTCGGTTCTCCTTTGAAGGTCGTAAACTTGCAAGGGTAAAATGTAACCTTGATCATGCCTTTTTGAAGCCCTTTGCACATTTACCTGTTTACAGGGTATAATCCTATTAGTTATATTACTAATAGTAACGTATGCCCCGACCCATGTCAAGCGTTTTAGGATATCTTATATGGAATATGTCGTTTTAGGATTATTAATGATCCAGAGCCTGACCATTTACGATTTGAACCAGGCTTTTAAACAGGGCATCTCCCTGTTCTACAGCGCCAGCTACGGCAGCCTGCAGGCGGCAGTAAAAAATCTGCTGCAGAAAGGTTGGATCGTCTTCGAAGAAAAAGTGGACACAGGTCGCAACAAAAAGGTTTACAGCATCACCGAGACTGGCAAAGTTGCTTTTTACGCCTGGATGCTGTCTGAGGTCCCGGAGAACAAGCTTGAGGTGACTGCGCTTGCAAAGATTTACTTTTTGGGGTTAATTCCAGATATAAACCAAAAAAAGCTAATCGTCAGCGAAATTATGTCCAAGATCCAGACCGTTCAAGAGAAGCTGAGCGAGATGAACGAGACCATCAATCAACTGGAAATCCCGGATTCTTACCAGGAGATTCTCCGCTACCAGCTAAAAACACTGGATTATGGAATTCGCTCCCATCAAACGGCCAGGGAATGGTTCCAGGAATTGCTGGATAACCTGGTGTGAGGTACAAAAGAAGAAAGGAACAATAAATGGAAAAAGTCCGTTACGAAGAAATGCTGCCGCACGAAATTGTAGAACGGCGAAGGAAATTCCCAGCCGCCTTCATCGGACTGGGTGGGCTGGAGTGGCACAGCAAGCACCTGGCCGTTGGAAATGACGCCTTGAAAGCCGAAAAGCTATGCGAATTGGCTGCCCGGACGTTCCGGCGGTTTCGCCTTCCCCACGCTGTGGTACGGCGAGCCGCGCGTCACTGGTTTGATGGAGTCCAACTACGACCCTGATGGCGAGATCATGGCGCATATGGGCTTTGAAAAAGAGAAATTTTCTGAGGCCCATTTTGGCAAGACAGGCGCGGAACAGGTCGCGTTTTACCAGGCGCTGCTCTACCATCTACTGGTGCAGATGAATTCCTTCGAGATGAAAGCGGTCTGCCTGCTCTGCGGTCACTACCCGATTCACGATTGGGCATCACCGGTCGTCGAACGCTTCAATGCAAGCTTTTCCGATACGCGGGCGTTCGCCGGGATCGAGTTTCACTACCCGCCTGAAAGCGAGCTGGTGGGCGGCGACCATGCCGCCAAGTGGGAAACCTCGTATCTCTGGTACCTGCGGCCAGACTGCGTGGATATGAGCGTCTATCTCGGACGAGACTCTGAAAAACTGGTCGGCATTTACGGCGACGATCCGCGCCAGACAGCTTCGGTTGAAATCGGGCGCAGGGCGTGCGACCTGATCGTTCAAGGCATGGTGCAGGAAGGCAAAAGAATTGATCCAGGCGGTCAGCACGTAAGGGTACCGAATGGCAAACTACAAACCCGAACACAAGGTTGTTTTGGATGAACTGCTTCTGAGTCAGCCTCAGGTACGCTCCGGTAAAATGTTCGGCTTTCCTGCCTATTATGCCGGTAAGAAGCTGTGCATTTGCCTATACGAGGACGGCGTGGGCATAAAGCTCCCAGAGCAAAGCGCGGCAAAACTGCTGGCAGAGGATCCCAATGCAATCCCATTCCAGCCCATGGGAAAGCCCAAGATGCGGGAGTGGGTGCAGATCAACCTGGGTCGCTCAGAAGACTACCAGCGGTATCAAGGTGTGTTTGAGGAAGCGATCCGGTATGTACTGGCACAGCAGGAGAATTGAAACCTGCAGAATAATACCGCCAGCAGCTTTTGAATGCTTGCTGAAAGAATCCACCCGGTAAAACCAAAAAATTAGGCTTGCTTCTGGCAGGACGATTGGATCATCCTGCCAGAAGACCATGGGCGTTTATACCCTTGACAGCTGATATATCGTGTGCTATTATAGCGTCATACGATATATCGCTTTGCGTTACACCGCACAACGCTATAGCACTCCACGATATACGAATACACAATGGAGGCAAGAATGAATGGACAAGACAAGATCGACCCATATCTCCCCCTGACAGAAAGCACCTACTATATCCTGCTCTCCCTGGTCGAGCCCTTGCACGGCTACGGGATCATGCAGAAGGTTGATGTTCTCAGCGAGGGCACTGTAAAAATCGGGCCTGGCACCCTGTACGGCGCCCTGCAAGCACTGGAAAAGGAAAGCTTGATCGTCAAGGTAGGAGAAGAAGAACGCCGCAAGATTTATGAGCTGACCGGCAAAGGCAAGGAAGTCTTGAATAAACAGGTCGAACGCCTGGTGATTATGGTTCGCAGTGGATCAGCGATCCGCTAAGAATCGTGGAAGGGAAAATGAAAATGACAAGCAACAAGCACTACAAATGGTTCTGGCCCTGGCAGGATCAAAAGGAAGAGGCCTGGCTGGAAAGCATGTCACAGGCCGGCAAGCACCTGCAATCCGTGCATCTACCGTGCGCGTACACCTTTGATCAGGGTGAACCACGTCACTACACTTACCGCCTGGACTATATACTCGTCAACCAGGAGAAAAAATCGGAATACCTGCAGATCTTTCAGGACGCGGGTTGGGAACACCTTGGTGAGATGTCGAACTGGCAGTACTGGCGCAAGCTGGTTCAGGAAGGCGAATATGCCGAAATTTTTACAGACAGGGAATCAAAACTAAAGAAATACAAGCGCATGCTGGGGGTGATGGGATTCTTCCTGGCATTCCTGGTGTTTTTAGGCATCAACCTGTTCAACAACTGGTCTCGGTTCGAAGACGTGCCAGCGCTGATAGCCTCCATCTATGCAGCCAGTATGATCTGCTATGCAGTTCTGATTCCTGTGTACGTGGTAGTTGTTGTGCAGCTCCTACGGCGGATCGACCAGCTTAAGAAAAAAGCAATCTAAAAGGCAATCCAATGAACTTAAGCATTGCCGTTGTACAGCAAAACGGGAATCCAGGAAAGCCGGATGAAAACCGGGAAAAGGCGCTGCATTTCGCGGCACAGGCGCTGGACCAGGGGGCTGAGGTCATTCTTTTCCACGAAGAGCTTCTGGTCGGCTACACCCCGGGCCTTCAGCAGCTGGCCGAGGCGGTGGATGGCGTGACGACCCGGGCATTCCAACGCCTGCTGCAGGGCAAGGACTCGCTCATCATTTACGGACTGACCGAACGAGACAACGACCGGTACTACATTTCAGCTCCGGTCGTCTCGGCAAACGGCGTGATTGCCAATTACCGTAAAACGCACCTCTGGTGGAAAGCCGAAGGGCTGCGGCACGAACCAACCTATTACCAGCCTGGCGAGCGGTTGGTGACTTTTTACCATAAGGGCTGCCAATGCGGGCTGATGATCTGCTACGACGGCGATTTCCCAGAGATGACGCGCGCGTATGCCCATCTCGGGTGTGCGCTGGTCTTCTGGATGAACAACCGCGAAAGCCGCGGGCATGCCGAAGTCTCGGACCTGGCGCACCGGAACTCGATGATCATCGCCTCAGCCTGCTGCTGCGGCCTGGATGAGGCAGGCAGGTTGTGCCCCGGAGGCAGCAACATCACAGGCGCTGATGGCAAGTGCCTGGCGGAGATATGGGACAAGGAAGGCATCATTTTCGCCGATCTCGACCCTGAACAGGCACTGAGACTGCGTGCGGAGAATCCCTGGTACCGTGGCTGCCGCCCCGAGCTCTATTACTTCGATCATCGGTGAAAAATAATTGACGTAAAGCCAATCTGGTACTACACTTCTCCAGCATATACAGAGGAGCAAATCCATGAGCATTATCGAAGTCACCAATCTCACCAAGTATTACGGCAAATCCCGCGGTATCGTCGACGTCTCCTTCGGCGTAGAAGAAGGCGAAATCTTCGGTTTTATTGGGCCGAACGGCGCCGGGAAATCGACCACGATCCGCCTGCTGCTTTCGCTGATCCACCCGTCCAGCGGCAGCGCCACCGTCTTCGGCAAGGATGTGACCACCCTCGGACCGGAGATCCGCCGCGACATCGGCTACCTGCCCTCAGAAGTCTATTACTACGAAGGCATGAAAGTCATCGACCTCTTGAAATATTCCGCCAGCTTCTATGCCGGAGAGCATACCCAGAGGATGAAAGAGCTCTCCGATATCATGGAGCTCGAGATGAACCGCCGCATCAGCGACCTTTCTTATGGCAACAAGAAAAAAGTAGGCATCGTCCAGGGTCTGCTGCACAGCCCAAAACTGCTTTTCCTGGACGAGCCGACCGCCGGCCTCGACCCGCTGATGCAGCGCAAGTTCTTCGACCTGATCCGCCAGGAAAATGCCCGCGGCGTGACCGTGTTCTTCTCCTCGCACATCCTGGGCGAGGTGCAGCGCCTGTGCACCCGGGTGGGCATCATCCGCGAGGGCAAAATCGTTGAGATTTCCAACATCCGCAGCCTGCAGCAAAATAATTATAAAAAGATCAGCGTGACGGCTGAAGGGCAGGATGCGGCAGCGTTCGACCTGCCAGGGGTGACCAACGTGCAGACCGAAAACGGTACGGTAAATTTCTTCTTCAAGGGCGATATCAACGCGGTGCTGCAAAAGATCAGCGGGATCCCGGTGACCGATGTGACCATCGAGGAGCCGACGCTGGAAGAAATTTTCATGCACTACTACGAATAGGCCGAAACCATGAATGCAAACATTTACAGGCATGAATTCCGCACCCGGTTGAAGTCAGTCATCACCTGGTCGCTGGCGGTGACGGCGCTGATCGTGATCTTTATGTCCTTCTTCGCAACGTTTGCCGACCAGGCCGCGTTGCTGGACGACCTAATGAACAATTTCCCGGCGGAGCTGAGGGCCGCCTTTGGGATGGATAACATTGAGCTGTCCACTGTCTTGGGCTACTTCAGCCTCATCTTCATGTTCGTCCAGCTCTGCCTGGCAATCCAGGCTGCGACCTACGGCGTTGGATTGGTCTCGATCGAAGAGAGCGAGCTGACCGCCGATTTCCTGCTGAGTAAACCCGTCAGCCGGCTGCAGGTTCTGAACAGCAAGCTGCTGGCAGCCATGACCAGCCTGCTTCTCACCGACCTGGTGGTGTGGATCAGCAGCTTCATCGCCATCCCGCTCTTCCGTGGCGGGCGCGAATACGAGGCTTCGACGCTGGTCTTGCTGCTGTTAAGCCTGCTCTTTTTCCAGCTCTTTTTCTTGAGCGTGGGATTGGTGATCTCGCTGCTGGTCAGGCGCGTGCGCAGCGTAACGCCGTATGCGTTGGGCCTGGGCTTTGGCGCGTATGTGCTGAGCGCTTTCAGCGGGATCTTTGGCGACGTCAAGCTGGAGTACCTCACGCCGTTCAAGCACCTGGATGCCGCCTACATCGTCAACAACGGCGCATACGACACAAAGCTGGTGCTGATAAACGTGGCGGTCAGCGTAATTGCGCTGGCGATAAGTTACTGGCGCTATGTCCGCCGCGATATCCCGGCGGTTTCTTCAGGAGGCGCGGGATGAACATCTTTCTTCGTGAATTAAGAGCCAATCTCAAATCCCTGATCGTCTGGAGCGTCATCCTGGCGCTGCTGATTATGATCGGAACGGCCAAGTTCTCCGCCTTTGCCGGCAACCCCGAGATGCTGGCGATGCTGGATTCCATGCCGGAAGGGGTGGTCGAGGCCCTGAGCATGCGTGGCTTCAACCTGACCACGATCAGCGGCTTTTATGGCATCATGTTCATCTATTTCGCGTTGATGGGCACCATGGCAGCCGCCATCTGGGGCAGCGACATCATCTCGAAAGAAGAGCGCGATAAAACAGTTGAGTTTTCACTGGTCCTGCCGGTATCGCGCAGCCGCGTGATCACCGCCAAGGCGCTGGCCGCCCTGGTGAACTGCATTGCCTTTGTGTTAATCACCTGGGCAATCTCACTGGTGGCAGTGCGCTCGTACGATCCCGACCAGGCCTTTTACCGGTTCCTGGCGCTCGAAATGCAGGCCATGTTCTTGCTCGAGCTGATCTTCCTGGCCATCGGGTTGCTTTTAGGCTGCGCCATGAAACAGTATAAGCGTGCCGCCTCCGTGGCGGTGGCCATCATCCTGGTAACCTATTTCCTGTCGGTCATGATCAGCATGCAGGAGAAGCTGGATTTTCTAAAGTACTTCTCGCCGTTTAAATATTTTGAGGCAGTTGTCCTCTACACCAATGGCAAGATCGATACTCTTTACCTGCTGCTCTCGGCAGGCATTATCGTTGTCTGCCTGGCGTTTGCCTATTTGATTTACAACAAGCGCGATTTGTATATTTAGACGATACCAGGTAGCATTACACAAACCACCAGACCATCGAAGGTGCGCACCAAAGCGCGGTGCTACGCACCTTCGATTCGTTTTACCTGGAGGGATTTATCAGGATACCCTTTCCCTCTCCGACAACACCATCCCGGTCAGGATCAACGCCATGCCAATCCCCGCCACCAGCGTGATCGGCTCGTGCAGCACCAACAGGGAGACAACGATCGTGATGATCGGGATCAGGTAGATGTACACGCTGGTCTTGATCGATCCCAGGTGATGGACCGACACATTCCAGGTGATATAACACAGCGCCGAGGCCACCGCACCCAGGAAGAGCAGGTGCAGCAGGTTCGGCAGCACCCTCAGGCGCTCCACTCCCGGGTTGAAATCAAACAACGGCAGGACCGGCATCGTGAATAGCAGCCCGTAGAAAAATACCTTGCGCGTGACGGCCAGCATCGAGCTTTGCGGAGCGGCGATTTTCTGGATCAGCACGCTGTAGAACCCCCAGGACAGCGCCGCCAGGATCGAGAGCAGGTCGCCCAGCGGGTTCAGCTTGAGCACCAGGCTGCCGTTGAAGGCGATCAGGATGATGCCCGAGATCGCCACGGCAAACCCGAGGAAAAAGTTGGTTTTGAGCTTCTCGTGTAAAAAGGCGCGGCTGAGCAGGGCAGTAAAGAGCGGCGCAACCGAAACCAGCACGCTGACATTGGCGGCCAGGGTATACGTCAGGGCAATGTTCTGAAACAGGAAGAACAGGGTCACCCCGCACAGTCCGGCCGCCATGACCTTCCACTCGTTCCTCAGGTTAAAAAGAACCCCAGGGCGGGCGCGGTGGGCTGATCGCGACCAGCACCAGAACCGCCACCAGCAGGCGGTAAAACATAATTTCAACCGGCGTGAAGGGAGCCAGCAGCGCCTTGGTCGAGATAAAGGTAATCCCCCAGACAAAGATGGTGAATAAGGCAGCGAGGTGACCGATTACGGGGTTGGCTGATTTCACTGAGGTGAAGTTATACCATGAACCTGGCAACCGGGTGCGATTCGTGCGATTTGCCATTTTTCTATGGTTAAACCAGCAAGATATCTATATAATTAGAGTAGATCATTCGAACATCCGGGGCATGAAATCTATTGGAGAATGGAGATGGATGACAGGCAATCCTCCTCAAATGGGCATGTTGAACCGCTGACAAGGCGGAAGAATCTATCCTCATGCACCTGGAAGAGGCGAGATCTGCCCGTGAGATCGCTGACCTGGAAGTGCTGGCACTCAGCACGGTCAAGTGGTACATCCAACAGATCTATTCCAAGCTGGGGGTCAACAACCGCCGGCAAGCCTTAGAACGCGCTCGCTGCTCTGGCCTGCTGGCAGGTCCGGCTGGCATCTCTCCTTCAGAAGGATCCCATGCTGAAGCGTGCACGGCGCAGCTTCCCACAGGGACCGTGACCTTCCTGTACACGGACATCCAGGGTTCGACCCCACGCTGGGAGCGGGAGCCGCAGAAAATGCCTGCCGCCCTGCAAATTCACAATACGCTGCCTGCGCCAGGCGATCGAAGCCCATGGCGGGGTGGTCTTCAAGTTCGTCGGCGACGCCTTCCAGGCCGCCTTTGACACCGCGCCGCAAGCGCTGAAAGCTGCCATCGCCGGGCAGCTGGCTTTACAGTCCGCCCCCTGGAACGAGCTCGGTCCACTTAAAGTCCGCATGGGCTTGCATACCGGCGACGCAGAACTCGACCCACAGGGCGACGAATACGCCGTCTCGCACACCAAGAACCGGGTTGGTAGGATCCATGCGATCGCATTCGGCGGGCAGATCCTGCTCTCGCAGGAGACGGCTGACCTGGTGGTGCGACAACTGCCCGAGGGCGCCTGGCTCAAAGACCTGGGCGAGCACCACCTCAAAGGCATGGCGCTTCCCGAGCACCTGTTCCAGGTATGCGCGCCCGGGTTGGTCGAAAGCTTTCCTCCCCTGCCAACCTCCGTACAGCCAGCGCACAACCTGCCGGTGCAGATGACTTCCTTTATCGGCCGCGAGAAAGAGATCGATCGCCTGCGCACGCATATGGTTTCATCCCGCCTGGTGACCCTGACCGGAGCCGGAGGCGTTGGCAAGACGCGCCTGGCGATCGCCGTCGCCGAGGGAATGCTCGATGCGTTCCCGCGCGGCGCCTGGCTGCTAGAGCTGGCTCCGCTGGGCGACCCGGCGCTGATCGCCCCAACGATCGCCAGCCTGTTCGGGCTGCGTCCGGATAAAGGCCGCACTCCCCGCGAAATCCTGTTGGATTACCTGCGCTCCAAGCGCCTGCTGCTGATCCTGGACAACTGCGAGCACCTGATCGAAGGCTGCGCAGAGCTGGCCGACTTAATCCTGCATGCCTGCCCGGAGGTGCACCTGCTGGCGACCAGCCGGGAAGCGCTGGGATTGGAGGGCGAAGTCGTCTTTCATGTGCCATCCCTTTCCACGCCCGACCCATCTGCCCTGCCCGCCCTGGAGAGGCTGCCTGAATACGCAGCCATCCGCCTGTTCTGCGAGCGTGCGCAGGCGGTGGTTCCTGAATTCACGCTTACCCAGACCAATGCCAGCCTCCTGGCAGGGATCTGCCAGCGCCTGGATGGCATCCCCCTGGCGCTCGAGCTGGCGGCTGCCCGTTTGAAAGTGCTCAGCCCGGCGCAGATCGCTGACCGCCTGGACGATCGCTTTCGCCTGTTGACCGGAGGCAGCCGGCGCACGTTGCCGCGCCACCAGACCCTCTCGGCGCTGATCGATTGGAGCTATGAGCTGCTATCAGCTCCCGAGCAGGCTTTGTTCCGCTGCCTGTCCGTCTTCTCCGGCGGCTGGACTCTGGAAGCTGCCCAGGCAGTTGGAGGCCAGGACGTCCTGGATCTTTTGACTCGCCTGGTTGATAAATCTCTTATTCAAGTTGTTCGCTCTTTGAACAGCTTGAACCGCTTCCGCATGCTGGAGACGATCCGCCAGTACGCCCAGGTCAGGCTGGTCGAGGCCAGGGACGCGGACTCGGCTCGCGACCGTCACCTGGATTACTATATGCGCCTGGCAGAAGCCAGCGAGCCTCGGTTAAACACCGGTGAACGGCTGGCTTGCCTGGAAGAGCTGCGCCCCGAACTGGAAAATTTCCGCTCCGCCTTGGATTGGTCCCTGGAAAATGAACAGCTCGAAAAAGTGATCATGGGTTTACGCCTGGCAAGTGCACTATGGTATCTCTGGCATACCGACGGTTACCGTGCCGAAGCGCGTACATGGCTGGAAAAAGGCCTGGCAATTCCAGGCACCAAAGAGCCTCTCTATATCCCGGTTCGTATCCGGGCTGCATTTGCCACCGGCTGGATAGCCATGTTTCAGAATGATCAGGAAATCGACAAAATTTATCTGAGGAAAGCATGGCGCTCGCTCAAAAGGTTGGCGATTCGCTGGGGTACGCCAAGGCAGAAATTCTGCTTGCAGACTGGATAAGCCACAAAGGACTGGATAATCCAAAGGTAGCGCTGGCACTCCTTGGAGATAGCATCGATAAATGCCGCCAGGTCGGCGATAGATTTTGGCTGGCATTGGCGTTATGTCTCAGGGGCTGGATTTTTGTAGAGGTCATTCCCGATGAGGAATCTGCTCATATGGACATGGCAGAAGGTTTATCCCTCTTCGAGCAAATCGGCAACCGTTGGGAGGCCGGATTCTGGAAAGGATTTCTGGGTATATTTGCCCTGCGCCGAAGCGAGTATGTACTGGCACATGAATATGCAGAAGAACGGCTGCAAGTGATGAGCGAGTTGAAAGATAAACCTGGAATGATTATGGCTTTTGAACTTTTGGGGCAGATTGCCCTTTCTCAACGTGATTTTAAAGAGATGGAAAGGATTTGCCAAAATAGTCATCGTATCAGTGTTGACACCGGCGACAAATGGGAAATCCAAACCTCTCTGCGCCTGATCGGGGTTGCAGCCCTGGGGCAGGGTGATATCCAGCGCGCTGCCCGCATCTTCGCGGAGTGTGTGCCGATGGCGCGTGAGGTAGGTGACCAGGTGGGGCTGGCTGCCTGTCTGGTTCATTGGGCAGGGATTGCCCTGGCCTCAAATCAGCCTGCGGTTGCCGTGCAAATCCTGGCAACAGTAGATGCCAACTTGATTAAAGAGAAATATAAGCTGCACCCTGATGAACAAATAGATTATGACCGCTACCTGGCTGAATGCCGCGAGAGGCTCGCTCCGGACTCGTTTGCGTCCGCCTGGCAATCGGGAAGCATGCTGACCCTGGAACAGGCGATTCTGAACCCCATCCCTTTAACTTTGCTTGATCTGCAGGGTGGCGTACCAGATCCAGAGGAAGTCGAATGTGACCCGCCTCATGCGCGACGAAGTCTGGGCGGAATGGGAGATGGATGAGCCCATCGCCATGCACGTCCACTGCCATGTGAGTGGAGGCCTCGTGGTTGGGACAGCCAGATGGCGGGAATCGATCTTCAGCCACCACCTGGGCTTACCGCTGCCCAGGTTTGGCCAATCCTTACCAAACTTCTATCCTCCCAGGTCGAACCCAGGAACCAGCACTTCATCTCCGCCAGCCATCGCCGACTCGTGGGCGCAGATGCCAGCGGCAGTCCAGTTGGCGGCGGTGACCGCGTCGATCCAGGGCTGGCGCTGCTCGACGATGCTGCGCACGAACTCGTGGACCAGGTGAGGGTGCGAGCCGTGGTGCCCGCCTCCCTGCTCGAAAGATAAATGCCGGTCGTCTTCGCCGTACACAAAGCGCTTCGTGAAGCGACCTACGGCCGGTGGCAGCAAGTCCGCCCGGTCCGGTGGTTCCGGGATCTCCTCAGAAACGCTGCGTACCTGGCCTGGGATCACCGGGCTCATCCGGAACAGCCGGGGATTTTCAATTTCCATTTGCCATTCGTAGCAGGCATTCTCACCGTAAACGACGAAGCTTTCCATGTATGGCCTGGCGCAATGGAAGAGCGAACGCGTCACCTCGGCGCACAGTCCGGGCGTTTCCAGCTGGTAGATCGCCGTCTCGATCGGATAGGGATTGCCGTACGGCTTTTTTAGGTCTTCGCGCATCTCACCGGAGCCGAAACAGTGGACCTTCACCGCGCGGGTCTGGGCAATGGCCAGCAGCGGCGACACGGCGTGGGTGGCGTACCACATGGGCGGCAGGCCAGACCAATACGGCGGCCAGCGTTCCATATCCTGGTAATGGGCGCCGCGCAGAAACTGGATGCGCCCAAACTCACCCCGGTCTCGCAGCTCCCTTGCATAGAGAAACTGGCGGGTATAGACGGCCGTCTCCATCATCATATAGTTACGCCCCGACTCGCGAACCGCGGCCACGATCGCCTGCAGGTCGGGGATGCTGGTCGCCATGGGAACGGTGCAGGCGCAGTGCTTGCCGGACCTCAGCACGGCGAGCGCCTGCCGCGCGTGATCCGGAATGCCGGAAACCAGGTGGACGGCGTCAATCTCCGGCGACTGCACAACCTCCTCGAAGTCGTTAAACTGCTGGCGGATGCCAAATTTCGCGGCCGCGCTGCGCAGCCGCTCCGGGTTGCCGTCGCAGACCGCCACTGACTGTACGTCGGGATGAGCCAAGTAGATGGGCACAAACTCAGCCCCGAAACCGAGCCCGACGACGGCAATACGAATTTTCGATGATTTCATGAAATTTTCCTTCCCGATCTGATGGTAAGATAGAGCGGGTTTTTATAAAAAACCCGTGGATTTCGTAATCCTGGAAGTTCTACAGACAGGCTAAAAATTCATCTCATTATAAATCAGGCAAATCACACCATGAAAAAAATCACCGCATTCATCATCTCCCACGGGCACCTGGACATCGAGTGGTACCTGCCGCTGCGCGTTTACCGGTTTTGGACGCTGGACGCCATCGACCGCCAGATCCAGCTCTACCAGGAAGACCCCGAAGTTGTCCCCTACACGGTCGACGGACAGATGTTTCCGCTTGAGCTATACCTGCAAGCCCGTCCGGAAAAAACCGGCATCGTTCAAGAAATGGTGGCCAGGGGAAAGCTCCACATCGGGCCGTTTTTTACCCAGTTTGACGAATGGCTGCCCAGCGGCGAAAGCATGGTCCGCAACTGCCTGGTCGGCAAGCTGCACAGCGAACGCCTCGGGCAGCGCATGCGCATCGGCTACCTCCCCGACAACTTCGGGCACCCTGCCCAGCTGCCGCAGATCCTGGATGGCTTCGGCATCCACAGCCTGCTCTTCATGCGCGGGCTGCCGTACATTGAAGAGGATTTCCCGGATGAATTCCTCTTTGAAGGCATGGACGGCAGCCGCCTGACCGCCATCCACTTCCGCAAATCCTACAGCAGCATGTTCACCCGCCAGGATCCCTGGAAATATTTTTTGGACAACACCCCATTTCGCGACACTCCCTACTACCACGGCCTGATCTCCAGCGAGCACCTGGAAACGCTGGCGACCATCGACGACCCGCAGGCCTTCGCCGCCAGGATGATCGAGCATGTGCACAGCGTCAGCCGGTGGTTTCCTTCGGGGATCGTGCCGGTGGTTATCGGCTGCGACCACTGCCCTCCGCACGTTGGCCTGCGCCAGGCCATGGAAACGGCCAACGCGATGAGCGAGGAGATCGACTTTATCACAGGGTCGCCGGAGGCCTACCTGGCGGAAGTGGACCAACGCAATCCTGCCATGCCAGTCTACCGGGGAGAGCTGTACGGGGCGCGCTTCCAATACCTGCTCAGCGGGGCCTTCTCCACCCGCGCCTACCTGAAGCGCATGAACTTTGCCGCCGAAGCCATGCTCGAGCGCTACGCCGAGCCCCTGGAGGCGCTGGCCGCCCTGCACGGCGCTGCCGGTGATAAGGCCCTGCTGGACGAAGCCTGGCAGATGCTGCTGACCAACCATGCCCACGACAGCATCCACGGTTCCAGCGTCGACGAGGTGCACGCCGAGATGATTCCGCGCTTCGACGGCGCCCTGCAGACCGGCGCGGGCTTAGCCCACCGGGCGTTGGCCGCAATCGCCGCCCGGGTAAACCCCGACCGGTGGGCCGCCCACCGGGCGTTGGCCGCAATCGCCGCCTGGGCAAACCCCGCCCGGTCGATCGCCGACCTGATCGTCTACCGCCCAGTACCACGTGCGCCCATCCAGTTTTCCGAGCAATGGCTGCCCATGCATCAAGCAGATACCGCTGCTCAGCAGCCACCGCTGCTCCGCGCTGAGGACGGCGCGGTCCTGGCCAGCCAGGTCCTGCCGCGTCCACCGGCCGAGCTGAATGAACTGGGCGAGATCCGCAACGATCTATACCCCACCAACGCAATGGAAAAGGTACTCTTTGAGATTCCAGCCGAATCCACCAGCCTGAGCATGGTCCGCCTGGGGTACGGACAGAGCCCGTCTGCCAACACCCTGATCTGCGGTGCCGATTTCATCGAAAATGAGCACCTGCGCCTCTGCGCCCGCGGGCCGCTGATCGACGTCTACGACAAAGCCTCCCAGCAGTGGTACAAAGGATTGAACGTCATCCAGGAAGCCGCGGACGCCGGCGACTATTGGGATTCATCCCCGACCTGGCTGCCGTCGGAAACGGTGTTTTCCACCCGCTCCAAGGCAAGCTGCGAGGTCGTCGAACGCGGACCGGTGCGCGCTTCCCTGCGCATCTGCTCAACCATGAACGTGCCCCAATTCTTCAAGGACGGCGCCCGCAGCGATGCCCGCGTCGACCTGCCGGTCTGCTTCACCGTCTCGCTCTGGAAAGATACGAAACGCGTGGACGTCAGGCTGGAGCTGGAAAACACCGCCCGTGACCACCGGCTCTCGTTGTTTGTCAACCCCTTCATCCAATCGCAGGATGTCATCAGCAAGACGGTCTTCGGCATCGTCCACCGCCCGGCTGCGGTCAAACCAGCGCTCCCCGGGCGCACCACGCAGCCCGAGGGCATCCTCTATCCTTTCCGCGAGTGGGTGGCGCTGCAAGATCAGCAGCGCGGACTGGCCGTCGCGGTCAAGGGTTTGTATGACTACGAAGCCGACATCGACAAATACACCGGGCAGACCATCTTGCAGCTTACGCTACTTCGTAGCGTCGGCAACATGACGCGGCTCAATACCCGGGCGCGCCAGGGAAATGCAGCGTACGGCATCGAATCGGAGAGCGCCCAGTGCCTTGGCAAGCACGTCATCGAATACGCTTACATTCCATTCGCGTCCACCGGAACTGACCTGCCCTTCCTGGTGGATGCCGACGCCTTCCTCTACCCGCCCCTCGCCCACCGCATCCTCAGCCAGCCGCCGGTTGCATCACAGCCACTTATCTGTGATCCATTCGCGTGGGAGGAGGACAACATCGCCTTCTCGGCGTTCAAGCGCGCCGAAGACGGCAATGGCTACATCTTGCGCCTGTACGAGGCTGCGGGGAAAGCGGTCAGCGCCTGCATTCGACTTAACGGATTTCAGACGGCTGTGCTCTGCCGCCTGGACGAAACGCAGATTGCGCCATTGGAGATGCAGGATGGCTGTATCCGCGTAGATTTCGCGCCCCATAAAATTGTTTCGATACGATTGAGGTGAAATCCCGCTTAAATTAAGGGTTCTCGTGAGGCCCTTTCCCATTCGGCTGCGTTAAATGGCAGACCGTGCAGGTCTTCAAGGGCCCGTTCATGCCCTGGAGCTGGTTGAACTTGATGGCGTCAACAGCCTCCCGGCTGGGTGCGATAGCATGCGGGCTGTCATGGCAGGCTTCGCAATACACACCACCGTGGCCTTTTGAAAAGCGGTATAACGGCTGGTCCTGGTTGTATTGGTGTGTGGACGTCGGGGTATGGCAGGTATCGCAGCGGGGCTCGTTCAGCCATGGATTCGGGTTTTCCGCGACCTGCTCCATCGTCCCGTGGCAGTCGATGCAGTTCATTTTGCGGTTTGGATCCGTTGGCGAAGCGACCGATTGCGACATGACATCGCGCAGGCATTTCGTGGTAGGTCCCGGATGGCAGGAATAACAACCATCCTGCGTGTTCGCCACTTCCTCTTTATGCTTGGAATGCATCGCCTTGGAAAGACTGGGCAAGCTGGGGTTGCCATTCATCCCCAGAGCATTCGATGCGTGACAGTTGGCGCATAATACCGGGCGCTGGTTGATCAGGTTTGTGTCTTCCTCATCATCATGGGTGTAAAGGATATTCAATTCCACCCTGGCCTGATTGCCGCCGGGATCTTTACCGTTGGCATGACAGTAGTCACAGTGCATCTCGGTCGAGACTGGGGCCACCACCGTCAGGGAAGCCAGGATGTTGTCGCTGGCCGCCTCTTTGACCGTGATCACTGCCTGCTGGTAAGGTGCAGGTTGAGAAAGATTACTGTCGCTGAATTCAGTTAGAGGGATACCTTCTGCTACAAAGTAACCCTCTTCAGGGTCCATCACACCAGCCATCCCCTTGCCTTTCAGACCCACATTATCGGCGAGATTCACCCCAAATAATTGAGGCGCATACTGCCAAAAATTTGTCTTATTGGACGAAGTTTTATTATCTGGGAAGGAATACTGGACGATCACGCCATTGGTGATGATTTGAGGGGATCTCCTCGCCGGATCACTTGCGCCCAGAGCGTATTATACGGGGGTAAGACAGCCAGGTCTTGAAAGTCATGGTTATAACAATGCATGCCCAGGTCGTTCCATCCCACCAGCACGTAAGGTCCTCGCGTCCAGCCATTCGCTAACACGACAGGCGCGAAAATGGTGTTGGAAGCTATCACGGGTGCAAGTGGGTTCCCGGACGAAATGAGAGGCCGAGAGCTGCCTGAAGCGATCATTACACTGAAACTTAGGAAAAGGATAAGAATGAACGTAGATACCAGTACCTTTGGTAAAAGTAGATTAGAACGAAACCAGCCATTGGGAGTGTTCATCGGAGTCCCTTTCGTTTTCATGGGTATGTTTTTATTCGGGTTTTGATGAAATGGGTTATTTATATTATAGCCCTCAAGATTATGGTGCTGACCCAAATCTAAGAGGAGCATTCCCATGACAAGTATACCCATAACTGACATTTTAACGATCATATTCGTACTGGTTGATGATTGGTATCAAGTAGAAGGCAGCAAATTCCTTCAAGGAAAACCGGGCAAAAAGCCTGAATTCAACGATAGTGAGGTGATGACTTTAATGTTGGCGCAGGATTTCATTCCATACCCAAGCGAAACACAATATGTTGGGTTCATCCGAGCTAATTATCTTGAATTGTTTCCAAAGCTAGTTGACCAAAGTCAATTCAATCGACGGGCTCGGGCGTTGCGTTTGCTGGTAGAGCAGTTTCGTCGCTATTGGATTCTGCAAAAAGGATGGCACCTGGGCACTCATTATTTGTTGGATACCAAACCAGTACCCGTTATCGGTTACAAACGCAACAAAAGCCGTAGCGATTTTGCGGGAAGTGCTGGTTATGGGCGCTGTGTCAGCCGAAATCTCAAGTATTTCGCTATAAGGATAAAAATCGCGAGGCATCATTCACCAGTCGATACAGAATCGACCAGCGATCTGGCACGGTCGTATGCGTTCAGAATATTGGTCACGGATTCGGCAACCAGGATATATGCGGTACTGACCTCAGGATCCTGGCTGGATTTAATTTCAAGCGCCTTAACCACCGGGTGAAATGCCGTGAACTCGTCTTGAATCCAGGCAAGAACGCGCTTCATGTCAACCAGGATTTCTGTGGACGTCAGGCCTGAGCCAGCCCGGTCATCCATTTCGTCCAGCACCGAAAGGATGTCGTGTCTCGTTCCAAGCGCGGAATGGCAGCGGTCGAGGATTTGCCGCCTGAAGGACTCGGGGATTGTTAAATTCGGCAGTTCAGCCATCATATAGGAGGTGCGTTCAAGAAGAATGGAAGCACAATCGTGGATAGCCGACATCGCCAGTTCAACCGCAAAGTCTACCATGCTCCCATTTAATTTTTCGATGGCTGCAGCACAGTGCTCTTCGAGCGCGTCTTCTGCAGCTCGCCCAGCACCGGCCGCCGCTCCAGGATTTCCAGCGACATCTCCACCAGCTCCTGGGCTTCCTCCGGCGCCATCGTGCCCACCGTCACCATGTCGCAGTCGCGGATGGCGTTCCAGGTGAAGACCATCGCCTGGTAAGGGCGGATTTGCCCGGCGGCCATGGTCTTGATCGTGATCACCGGCTTTTTGGCATTCTGGATGAGGCGCCCAACCCAATCGACCTCGAGCTGCATCAGGTAGCCCATCAGGTTGAACGGCTGGATGTAGGTCTCGACGTCCAGCCCGCTCTCGTCGGCGTAGACGACCGTCTCGGGGATGTGCGTGCTCAGGCCCGGCACCATGCCGCGCTCGCGGATCATCCGGCAGAGCACGTCCATCTGGCGCACCTGGCGCGTGCACTTATCCACCATCACGTCGGTGGTGGAGGTGTGCGGCATGCAGATCGAGACGCCCTTGGCGGCCATGTCGTCCAGGATGCGGGCAGCCTCGCCCAGGTCGAAGCCGTCGAACGGGGTGCGCGGGGTGGTGGTAAAGCTGGGCGTGGAGATGATGACCATCTTCCGCCCGGTCCTCTGTTCCGCCTCTCGGATGGCGTCGAACATGCAGGTGGTGGTGTGCGGGCACATGATGGTGTCAACCCCATAGTTGAGGAACACTTCGATGATGTCCGCGATGGACTTCGTGTTGGTCACGATGCGTTCGGTGGACTGGCTCTTAGCCTGGGTGCAGTGGGTGTAGCCCAGGAACCAGTTCGTGCCGACGATCATGCGCGAGACGGAGATGTTGCCGACGGTGGTGCGGGGAAATTCGTTCATTTTGGAGAATTACCTTTCTAAAATTTAATGGTATCGATTTTGAGTGTCATCCTGCTTTTTTCAAGATAACCGTTTTCTCTGAACCAGTCAATGGCTTTTTGAATGGTTATGTCGATCGGAGTCTGGGGTAAATCCAGCTCCTTCACAGCCTTCGAGCAGTCATAATACTCCTGTTTCTTACCGATCTTCACTTCCGAAGCCGTGACGACAGGGGGCTTTTTGGTAATCACAGCGCCAAGCTCAAAGACAGTTCCAAGCGCTACGGCCAGGTGATAGGGGATCTTTAGGGTGGGCGGTCTTACACCCGCAATCTCGGCGATCCGCTTAAAATAGTCCGAAACAGTTATATTTTGATTCCCGAAAAGATATCTTTCACCTACGCGGCCTTTTTTTGCAGCCAGGATGTGACCGATGGCGACATCCTCCACATCGATGACATTGGTCCCCCCTTCAATGTACCCGGGCATCTTTCCGGTGGCAACATCAAGGATCATTTGTCCCGAAGGCGTTGGTTTGATGTCATTCGTACCGATGACCAGCGTAGGATTGACGATAACAACCGGCAGCCCCTGGGCCGCAAATTTTTGGGCTTCGATTTCAGCCAGATACTTCGACAATGAATAATGATCCCCGGTTTTCCAATGGTTGAATTCTGCAGTCTCATCTACGGGGATCGGACCATGGGCGCCCAACGTGTTGTTGGTGCTGGTGTATACGACCTTCTCGATCCCGGCGTCCAGCGCTGCTTGCAGCGACGCCTTTGTACCCTCGACGTTAACCTCGTAGGGCAGTTTTTTATCAGGCGTCCAATGGGCAAAAAATGCGGCACAAAAATATAGCGTATCGCAGCCGCTGAGCGCCTTTCTCATTGAATCGCCGTCGCGAATGTCTCCATAAACTCTCTCAACGTCCAGGGGATCGACATTTCGCGTATCACTGGTTTTTCGGATTAAAACCTTGACTTCTTCTCCCTGCTTGAGCAGCTCTCTGACGATCGCCGAGCCTATAAATCCTGTTGCGCCAGTCACCAATTTCTTCATAAACAATCCGCTTCCTCTACGCTCTTTGTAGACCTCAGCATGTTATCTGCGCACTTTGCAGACCTATATCTGCGCACTTTGCAGACCTGCGGCGTCCAGTTAACAATTTTAATAACCCCACCTCCCCGGTAAAGAACAAGCGCGTCGAAGCCGAAGCCAGCTCCACTTCAAAAGCCTCGGCATCCCTGGCAACTCGCCGATCTCGAACAGATCGTACACCACCTCCACCGCTCGGGGCAGCCGGAAGGTCCGGGGACCCCCGCCAACCGTGTGCACGCTCAGCAGCTCGCGGGTGGCATACAGAACATCACCATCCTCGCTGTACAGGTGCACGCCGGCAAAGCGGGCTATCCCGCGCAGCAGTTGCGGGGGCAGGTTGGGCGTGGCCACGTAAACCGAATTCCAGGAGCGGTCGCTGCCGGGGTTGATCTGCTTGACGCCCAAGTCCTGGCTTGCAGCGACCCAACCCATAGACCACCTCGCCCAATACCGCCGCCTCCGGGTCTTCCAGGTGAAAGATCGGCGCCAGCGAGCGCGTCGTCCCCCAGAACAGGTCCTGCGGGATGCCGCGCGTGATGGGGTGGGTGAAGTCGGTCAGGTGCATGAACGGCGCCCAATAGCTACCTCCCCAGCCGAAGCGAAAGCCGGTCAGGTCGGTCATCCACTCCGTGCTCGCAGCATCGGAAGGTGAATCTACGTTCTGGTAACCCGGGGCATACAGCCACAGGGCAGTCGCCCCGTTCGCCTCCAGGACAGCTTTCAAGAGGCTCCGGCGCCGGGCATCCAGGTGGAATGCATTCAGGAAGACGTAAAGCTTGTAAGCGGGCAGCCCGCCTTCCAGCAGATCGTTAAGCAGGTACACGTCGTGCGGCGCACCAAAGCGGTTGAGGGTGATGACCCGCTGCTGCCAGATCAGCGGCAGGTCGATGTTGTTGCGGTTGGATTCGTAGAAAAAGAATTCGTCATCCAGGAAGACGGCGGTTTCAGCCTGCGGGCGGCGGTCCAGGTTCAGCATCCACGTTCCCAGCTCCTGGAAGCGCCGGTACCATTCCCGGGCTTCCGGCAGCACCTTCGGACTTTCGACGAAGATGTCGTTTTCCAGCCAGGTCACCCCGATCCCATGGGTGACCACCTGGGCAAAGTTGCGCTGGTAAATGGCGATGGAATGCTCCACCGGGTGCATGCGCCCGCCGGGATCGAAGTTGTTGTGCATCAAAGTGTCTTCTTCCAGCAGGTAGAGCTTGCCATGGTGGCGCAGCGACTCGGTCGGCTGCATCGGCAGGCCATCGCCGCCAACCCCGCGGAAAGCATAGCCGTACGGGCTGACGAAGAAGTCGACGTCCGGGGAGCGCAGCGCCTTCGCCAGCCCGAGGTGCCCGCTGCGCTGGACCGTCGAAACCTCGCTGGCCTCGCGGTCCATGAAGTTATCGTTGAAAAAGCAGTTGTTCCAGGAAAGCTCCATGATGTAGCCAAAGAAAGCGCCAGCCAGCTTCTCGCCAGCGGTGGCTTCCTTGACTGCCCGGCACAGGCTGATCATGGCATCGGCTGCGGTCTCGGCGTAGCAGGCATAAAAATCGGCCACGTTCCGCTCCTGGCGCGGGTCTCGGAAGAGCCAGCGGCGCGAATTCATCTGCTCCTCACAGCTAGGAACCTCAGCCGTCTCAAAGCCAACGTCCGGCCTGCCCCAGGCCTGCTGCAAAGCGGACTCGCTGCCGTATCTCCCTTTCAGCCAGAGGCGGAACGCCCGCTGCATCGGGGCGCTGTAGTCGCCGCAGAGCTTCCCCATCGAAGACCAATCCTTGATCCACTCGCCGCAGGTTCCCACAGCCACCTGGTAGGCCAGCACCCGGTCATACAGTCCAACCTGGCGCAGGTGGTCGATGTACGCCCGCAGCAGCTCCTGGACCTGTTCGCGCCAGACCAGGGAGGCATAAGATGCCGAGATGCGCTGACCATCGGAGAGCACCTCCACCTCGTCGGGGTACAGGTTGTTCCACCAGTTCCCCGGCAGGTAGCGCGTCTCAAAGCCCATGCGCAGCAGGAACAGCGCCTCCGGATCGGCATCGAGCACCTGCTGCAGGCGTGGGGCAGTTTCGCGGAAATCGAAGTGGGAGGCATCGCCGGCGACCGGACCGCGCCATTCGCTGCCCACGGCATCGATCGAGTAGATGTGGATGCCGTTCTTGGCAAAAGCGCGGATGCTCTCCTGGGTGGCGGAGAGGCCGGCGGGGAGCACGGTCCCCAGCAGGTGAATATTCGCAAAGGTAGGTTTTTCATCCAGAAAGAGGGTGGGGGTGCCATTGTGGAGATATATGTGGGCTTTCATGGGTTCACTCTTGTTTCAACTCCTTTGATGAATTTGTTCACATCCAAAAATCCTTCCGGGTTGGATTGGGCCAACCAGTTCATCGCATTATAACGTCATGGTTCAAGAAATATTAATGAAAATCACACACTATATCGAATAATATTCAGTAAAATTATCCTATAATTTTCTAAAAATTAGCTGAATGCTCCTTAAAAGGATCAATCAGCAGGCTTATTATTTTGAGGTGGATATGTCAGACAACAATGTGTTAAAAGCGCTGGCGAAGGTGGTCGTAGCCTTGGCCTGGACAGATGGAGCGGTGACCTATGAAGAAGTTAACCAGATCAAAGAGCTCCTGATCAGATTTCCGGACATGACGGTCAGTGATTGGGCAGAAGTCGATATCTATGTGGATTCACCCGTAGGAGATGCGGAACGCCAGCGCCTGGTGTCCGAGTTGCAGAGCAAGTTGAGCAATACACAGGACAAACAACTCGCTTTGAACGCATTGGATGCATTGGTCATCGCCGACGGCAAGGTGACGGAGGAAGAACGCCTGGCTATCAGTGAAATTCGCAGCGCCATTGAGAACACCAACCTGAAACCTTTGAGTGGATTGGGCCGGCTGCTCAGGAAACCAACAAACCCGGCACCTGTCTCCACTCCGAATGCTCCTAACCGCGAACTTTTCATGGATGATTACATGAAAAACCGGATTTTGTATAATGTCAACCGCCGGCTTGCGGCAGATAAGATTGAACCGGAGGTATCTCAGGAGTTGCTGTGGAAACTCAGCCTGGCAGGTGGGTTAATGGCTCGGGTGGCTTTCATCGATAAAGAAGTGGGCGACCTCGAATTTGACATGATGGTTAAAGCCATGCGTGAGCATTGGGGGATCAGCGAGTTTCAGGCAAACCTGGTGGCTGAAGTGGCTGTTTCAGATATCAGCAAAGGATTGGATGAATACCAGACCTCCAGCCATTTTTTTGAGTGCACCACGGATGACGAAAGGCTGGATTTCCTGGATGCCCTTTTTGCTGTGGCTGCGGAGAATGGCGGTGTCACATTTACTGAGACAGAAGAAATCCGCACAATTTCTACTGTGCTCAAACTGACCCACCAGCAATTCATTGCTGCCAAGTTAAAAATACCCCTGGAACTCAGGCCGAGTGATTCAATAAAACTTAGCTGAGATTAGATGTAAGAAACGCTTCGACTTCCTGCCGGGTTGGGGCGCCCTCCATCGGCCCTAGCCTGGTGACCGCCAGCGCGCCAACCGCGTTGGCAAACCGCCCCGCCTGCCGGAGTTCCATTCCCTCCAGCATGGCCACGCTGAAACCTGCACCGAAGGAATCCCCCGCTCCGGTTGGGTCCACTTCGTCGACCTTGAAGCCCGGCACGGTGATCGTCTCTCCACCCTGGTAGATCCGGCAGCCTTCCGCCCCCATCTTCAAAACGACGGTCTTGCCCTGCGTCGCCCAGTACCGGCAGCCCTCGTCGTCCGAGGGCATACCGGTCAGCATGGCTGCCTCGGTCAGGCTGGGCAGCAGCACATCGGCGCGCCTCACCGCCGGCTGCACCAGCTCCCGGATCTGCTCGGCCGTCAGGATTTCTGGGCGCAGGTTGGCGTCGAAGCTGACTTTCGCCCCGGCGGGGACCAGCCTCAGCGCTTTGAAACAGGCTTCCCGGGCGCTTTCACTCACGGCGATGTTGCAGCCGGTCAGGTGCAGCCAGCGGCAGTCTTGAAACAGGCCCGGCTGGACGTGCTCAGGCGCGAGCTGCCCGGCCGCGGCGTGGCGCCAGTGAAAAACGAACTTGCGGCTGCCTCCGCTGAAGTATGCAACGAAAGCCACGCCGGTCGTGTACCCGGGCAGCGTCTGCACGCCCGAGGAATCAACCCCATCGCGCTGGAAGCGGTCGAGCATGCACTTGCCAAAATCGTCCGCGCCGATCACCCCGATAAAACCGCTGCGATGCCCCAGGCGTGCGGCGGTATCCACGTAGATGGGCGTATCCCCGCTGGGAAAAGGCCCGGCGAAGGTGCCGGGCTGATCCAGGGGCATGTCGAGGCCGGTGCGCATGACCTCGACCAGCATGTTTCCGATCGATAGAATTTCTGCCATTTGTTTATTGTAAACGATCCTCCCACGAACGAGGAGAATCTCGTTCGAGAGGCCTGGCTCTTACCCCTTCACCGACCCCAGCTTGATCCCCGACGTAAAATAGCGCTGCAGGAACGGGTACACCACCAGGATCGGGATCATCGCAATGAAAATCTGGGCTGCCCGGGTGGTGCGGTTGCTGATGATCCTCAAGAGCTCCAGGTCGCGCTCGGTCAGCATCCGGGGGTCCGGGCTGACAACGACCGTCTGCAGGTAGCTCTGCAGGGGGTATTTGTCGGGTGAATTCATCAGGATCAGACCGTCGAACCAGGCATTCCAGTGCCCAACGGCGACGAACAGCGTCACGGTCGCCAGCACCGGCAGGGAGAGCGGCACCAGGACTTTGAACAGGATCGTCCAATGCCCGGCGCCGTCCATGGCCGCGGCCTCCTCGAGCTCCTTGGGAACGGTTTTGAAGGAGTTCGCCAGCAGGATCACGTTGAAGACCGGCAGCGCCCCCGGGATGATCAGCGCCCAGAAGCTGTCGATCAGCCCGGTTTGTTGGATGACCATGTACCAGGGGATCAAGCCGCCGGAAAACAGGACCGTGATCAGGAAAAACCAGGCGAAGAAGTTGCGCGCCCGGAACTCGGCACGCGACCGCGAGAGCGGGTAAGCCACCAGGATGGTCAGGAGCATGTTGATCGGCGTCCCGACCAGCACGCGCAGCAGCGAGACCATGAAGGATTTTCCGAATGCCGGGTTCTCCAGCACGAACTGGTAGGACTGGAGGGTGAAATCGACCGGCCAGATGACCACGCGCCCGCTGGCAGCGGCCGTGGCATTGGAAAATGACAGCGCCAGGATGTGCAGGATCGGGAACAGGCAGAGCACAGCGAGCAGCGTCAGTATCCCGATGTTCAGGATATTCTGCAGGGTAGGAAGTTTTAAAATTCTCTCGTTCATGACTGCACCGTCGCTTAGAAAATCCGGTAATCGGCCCATTTGGCGGCCAGCTTATAGGCCGTGGCAATCAGCACCAGGGATACAATCGACTTCAGCAGCCCGACCGCCGTCGCCACCCCGTACTGGTTGTTGAGGATGCCGGTGCGGTAGACCAGCGTGTCGATGATGTCGCCGGTGCGATAGACCAGCGGGCTGTACAGGTTGAAAATCTGGTCGAAGCCGGCATTGAGGATGTTGCCCAGGCTGAGCGTGGTAAGCATAATGATCGTGCCGGAAATGCCCGGGATCGATGATGTACCAGTTCTGCTGCGAGCGGGTGGCGCCATCCATCACCGACGGCTTCGTACAGCATCGGATCGATATCGCTCAAAGCAGCCAGGTAGATAATCGTCCCAAAGCCAAACGATTTCCAGACCTCGGAAAACACCATCGTCCAGGGGAAGACCTGGTCATCCCCCAGGAAGAAGACCGGCCGCAGGCCGATCCATTTCAGACCCTGGTTGACGATGCCCTCGGAGGGCGAAAGGATATCCACCAGGATGCCCGCCATGATAATCCAGGAAAGGAAGTGCGGCAGGTAGATGACCGTCTGGACCGTACGCTTGAAGGGGCGGTTGAAGACGTTGTTGAGCATCAGCGCCACGGTCACCGGCACGACCATGCCAAATGCAGCCTTTAGCCCGGCGATAAAGATTGTATTCCAGACCACCTGCCAGATGGTCGGCATTTCAAAAACAAATCTGAAATTCTCCAGCCCTACCCAGGGCGAGCCAAAGATGCCCTTCCCGGGCAGCACACGCTGGAAGGCCATGACGATCCCGGCCATGGGCAGGTAGGCGTACACCAGCGCCAGCACGATGGCCGGCGCCAGCATGATGTAGAGGGGAAGTTCGCGACGGGTTTCTGTTTCGGGAGGTCATGCAGCTCGGAATGACGGATTAACGCGATCTATCGGGTTTCGCCCATTGGTTGACCTCGCTCGACGATCTCAGTCCCGCCCAGGCCGTACCAATCCTCCACGAACTGGTCGAACAGCTCGATCGAATCGCCCATGATGATCTTGGTGATCATCTCGGTTTCCATCGTCTGCAGCGTGGGCAGTTTTGCCGCCATGGTAGGCGTGGGCGTCCCATAGAAGCGGTTCAGCATGCCGCGGTCCTCCAGGATGCTCTCCAGGATGGGCACCGCGCCGTTCGGCCCGTTGGTGGCCACTTCCACCCAGGCTTCCTTGATGCCCTGTTCGAAATATGCCTGGATGATGCGGTAGCGCCAGGAGCAGGTCGTTATTCAGGCCGGACGGGTCGTGGCTGGCCAGGGCCTCGCGCAGCTTTTGGCAGTTCTCGATCGTCCCGTTCGGTTCCCACAGGACGACCGGCGTGTATTTATAGAGCACCACATCGGGATTTTCAATGTCGCCAAGGAATATGGTGCGGATCGCATCATCTTGAGAGCGCACAATGTTATCCGTCCAGAAGTTGACCATGCGGATCAAGGCTTCGGGATGTTCGAAGCCTTTCCGCATCACCAGGAAGGACCAGATAGCCGAGCTGTACTGGCTCTTCGCCGGGGTTTCATCCACCGACGGGATCGGGAAGGCCGTCCAATAAGCATCGGGATTGTTCTGCTGGCTCAGGTTCAGGGGGTGGTACGGATTCCACCAGACGCCGAATTCCATGCCGACCTTGCCCTGGGCGATGGTCTCCGTGACCTGGTTGATGTCCTTGACGCCGAACTCCGGATCGATCTGGCCATCAGCATACATCTTCTGCAGATCGAGCAAGGCTGCGCGCATTTCCGGCTGCACCGATCCATAAGCCAGCTTGCCGTCCCGTTCGAACCAGATGCCAGGGTAGGCATGGTATCCGTTAAAGAAGCCTTGCAAACCGGCGATGGAGCCCATCAAGGACTTATCAAAAGCCAGGCCGATGGTGTCAGCGACGCCATTTCCGTCCGGGTCTTCCTCGGTGAAACGGCGCGAGATTTCCAGCACGTCTGCCATGCTGGTGGGTGCTTCGATGCCGAGCTTGTCCATCCAGTCCTGGCGAATCCAGAGCACCGATGCATTGTTGACTGAGGCGTCCGTCAGCGGAATGCCCCACAGCTTACCATCGATCGTGGCGGCCTTTAGGGCGACCGGGTCCTGGGAAAGGATGTCGCGGGTGTTCGCCGAAGCCTCAGCCTCGTAAACGGAGGTCAGGTCGGCGAGAATACCCGCCTCCTGGTACATCAGCATCTGCGCCGGGCTGACCACGAACAGGTCCGGGATGTCGCCAGAATTGATCGACAGGCCAAGTTTCTGGTCGTACATCGAGCCATCCACCACCCACTTGTAGTTGAGCTTGATTCCCAGCAGGTCTTCATAAGCGCGCGTCCAGACGTTGTTGTAAATGTCATCGCCTTCCAGGAACTTGACGGTGGCGTTGACGGTGCTGACGGAGCTCATATCAATGGGTGGATCGTAGACGTTGGGAATATCCAGGTTTAAACCCGCGAAAGCATCGGAGGTCGATGCGGCCGCACTGTCAGTGTCGGCGGCAACTTCAGGCGTCGTCTCAGCCGCTCCACCCCCGCAGCCCGCCAGGAACAAGGCGGACACGAACAGCATCAGAACCAGGGAGTACGTGAGTTTCTTAACAGAGAATGGGTTCATCGAAGACTCCTCTTTTTATCCTTCCACCGGTACGGCGGAAGGCTGAGAATCTGTCAGCGCCTGCTTCTGGGCAAAGCGCATGCTGATAAGCGCCAGGAACAAGAAGCTCAAACCGGGCAGGACGAAGCGCAGCTTGAGCACCTGCGAGCTCACCTCAATCATCCTTCCCACCGCCGGATCGCCGGGCCGGATCAGGAAAGCCAGCAAGGTGACGTAAATGGGGTAGAAGGCAGTCACCAGCACAACAGGAATGGAGGCCAGCGCAAGCCAGCGGCAGCCCGTGGGTACGGCTCGACCGCACGCCAGCAGGATGAACAGGATCGTCAGGGGCAGGGCGAACAGCAGGGTGGTCACCGCCCCGGCCAGGACGCTCCCCGCGCTCATGGTGGGAAGTCCTAAGCCCTTGAAGAGCAGGTCTTCCGCCCAGGGCGCCAGGATGGGCGCCAGGGACGCCAGCGCCCCGAAGCAGAACGCCACGCGCACGATGCCGGTTGAAGCCACTGCGCACCAGATAAAGAGCGCCAGGAACAGGATCCCGGCGACCAGGCTGGCGGTCTGGTCGAAGGCTGCCAGCCGGCTGCGGTAAACGCCGGCAGTGATCGCCCCCTGCATGGCCTGCTTCGCCAGCCAGCTCCCAACCAGGGCAGTCAGCAGCCCGTAACCGGCCATCACCGCCCCCAGGAGGATCAGAGGCAAATGCGAGCGCGCCGGTCTTGGGTGCACCCGCATCAAAGGTCGTTTCCTTTTTTTATCCATGGCTACTCCTTATTTATTTCACCTTGCGAAGGTGCGACCAAGAGCGGTGCGTACACCTTCGCAAGGTTAACGTAATTCAACACACTTTCCGCAATCCTGGCCGTACGGCGCGCCAGGTCAGAGATGCTCAGCTCACGAAACTGCGAGACCGAGGTATACAGCGTATCCTCCAGTGGGGCCGTCCAGCGCTCCGGAAGGTTTTCAGCGCCCAGGATGACGCCCAGCACCGAGCCAACGCTGGCGCAGTTGCAGTCGGTGTCCATCCCGCAGGTGGCCGCGATGCCCAGCGAGCGGGTCAGGTCGCCGTGCCCGTACAGCAGCGCCAGCAGGCACCAGAGGGTGTTGTTGATCGTGTGCGCCGGGTGGTACGAGCCGTATTTCAAGAGCAGGCGGTCGTATGCCGCTTCCCAATCGTCCACCTCGTGATAGAGCGCCAGCGTTTCCTGCACAGCCTCCGCCAGGCGGCAAGCCCCCGGGATTTCAGCCAGCCCGGCGCCGATAATTTCCTCCATGTCCTGGCTGACGAACGCCCAGGCGATCATCGCCGCCCAGAACATGGCGCCGTAGATGCCATTCTTGGTATGCGAAAGGCTCACATCTTTAAAAGCCAGCGCCGCCGCGAATTCCGGTTTCCCTGGGGCGACAAAACCATATAAATCGGCGCGGATGCGCCCGCCGATGAACTCGCGCACCGGGTTGACGTATTCCGCGGCCTCTTCCGGCGGGATGCTGCAGATCAGGTTGCGATACGCCATCCTTTCTGCCGTGTAGGTGCGGAAATACGGCAGGTGGGTGACCCATTCGGTCGCCACGTGATGGATGTTGAAATCCAGTCCGTGGGATTCGAGGAGATGCAGCGCCAGGAAAGTGTAATCGGTGTCGTCATCGTGCGGGGCGCCGTGGATTTCGCCAAGGAACGTACCCTCAGGCTCCGGATTGAGGTCGAATTCGGCCGGCTGTGGCACCAGGCGGGGGATGTAGTTCGACAGGGGATAAGCGTTTGCCAGCTTGAGATAATCGATCACCTTATTCTTCGGCCAGCCGGCTTCGATCGGCTTGCCGAGGACGCAGCCCGCCGCCCGCGCCAGCCAGCCGCCGTAAATGCAATCGTACAGCCTGGCAGGGGTGATCACCAGGGACGCCGCGCGCATCCCTTCTGGACGGGATGCCTGGATGGCTTCCAGTCCGGCAGGTTCCTGGTAGGCGTAATCTTCCCTGAGAGGAGAATCGAGCAATTGGCGATAAAGCTGCATCAGACGCGCCCTGGAAAGCAGGCGCAGCTCATCGGGTGATTGAAGCAGGCCGTTGACGTCGAAGCCTTCTTCGGACAACTGCTGCGTCTCGATCTGCAAGCCCAGGGACAGGTCATTGGTTGGCACGTAATCGAGGAAATGGATCTGGTTCATAGATTTTCGGGGGGTTCGCCTGGAAGGTTGGGGGGCTACCTCGTCGGCGCGGCGGCGGGCCAGGGATTGGGCTGCAGGGTCGGGGTGGTAAGAAAGCTCTTCGACCACCTTGAAGATGCGCTCCTTCGTGGCCTGAGAGATGCGCCCCTTCCCCGAAAGCGCCTGCGACACGGTCGGGACTGAGACGCCGGTTTTCAGGGCGATATCTTCCAGGGTAACTTTATCTTTTTCGGCCATTTTATCAGCCTTTTAATCACATAATTGAGTTGCCAAAGCGCTTTAGCAACTTAATTATCGCGCTGGTATAGTGATTTGTCAATATTTGGTTTCGAGCTAGTGTTTGGTTTCGGGCTGTTGCGAAGTGTGTTAGGATTCCTGAGACGAAAAAATTCATTATTCAAGAGGGAGATAACAAAGATGAACAAAAATTCTCACACAAAATTCGTTAGAGAAATCATTCCCATTACCTTGATTTTAATTTTAACCATTACGACCGGGATTACGCAGCTTCCCCATCCTGCTGTCAAACAAGGTCCTTATTTAAGTGATTCAATGAATTTGACCCGTTTTAGAGGCGTCTCGCTGAACCTGTTAGTGGGTTCCAGTGTGTCATCTTACATGCCAACAATACTGCGAAAAAAATTATCCTCAAGCATAAACGAAGACTGTGTCCTTTTAAGGGGCACAGGAACCACCATTCGCGTGGCAATTGTGCCAGCAGGATTTGACGATGGAAATCTTGATGATGTCAATAACTTTGAGGCATTGGCACAGACAATTGCAAATGGCTTCGCCACGACCGAGCCCTATGCATCGAATCAAGACGACTATTCAATTTTTCGCGCTGACAATTACATCGGCAAGGATGTTGATACCCAATCGGATTCGATGTGGTACAACCAAACTCTAATACAGGCGGCGGGTGTATGCGATTATAACCAGATTATCGTCATCGCTCATAACAGTGGTTGGGCAGGAGGCGCTCCGGGTAATTATTCTGTTGTTGGTTCGGGCACGCCTCCCACATGCGATCCCAATACCTGTACCGGTACAGGATGCCCATGGACTCCTTCTTGTAGTTGGGATGAAAACATTTCTTACACCGCTCTCCATGAAACGGGTCATACATTTGCTGGCCTCAGGCACACTTGCTACCCTGAATTGAGCGAGCAGAAGCAACTTGGTGAATTAGAACGAATCTCTGAGATCGCTATCCAACAAGCGGATGATCCTGTCAATTGTGGGGTGCAGTATCCTGGATCCCACGATTTACCCTGTAACGAATGGAACCAAGCACCTTTTTTGAACTGGGTGCTTCCGGGTGATCTAAACTTCGGCTGTTACTCAGGGTGCGATGACAACGCGAATTGGTATCGCCCCTGGAACACAAACACAAGTATCATGTGTATAGACCTCAATCTGGAGAACGGATTCACACCCGTTGACCGAAAAATGCTTTTCGATGTTCTCCTGGCATACATAAGTGACATTCAAATAAATGTGGGTGCCTGTGATGGTGGAATGTCTTGGAAGACGGCTGACGAAGTAAACACCTGGCTCGAGTATGGACTGAGTACGAACTATACCTGGCAAATACCCGGCGAAGAAAATCCCGGCACGTACCACTCGATCGGGTTACGTGACCTTTCTCCCAAGACGACCTACCACTACCGTATTGTTTCACGGGATGCTCAGGATATAACCCACATGACGGAAGATCGTACATTTTCAACACTTGACACTTTCATTTTAAGTGTGCCCCAGAGCTACAGCACCATTCAGAGTGCATTATCTCAGGCCCGTGCTTGCGACATCGTAGAGGTTGGCGCCGGTACTTACCAAGAATCAGACCTGACTGTACCAGAGGGTGTCAGCCTGAAGGGGAATGGTTGGCAGAATACCATCATTGACGGAGGCGGTGCAGATGCCATCATACGTCCGAGTCACGGCAGCCTTGTTGATGGCTTTACGATCCGAGGTAGTGGCCCCGATTATTATGACACTGCAATTTGGGTGGCGTCAGGCTCCACAACTGTGCAGAACAACCGTATCACAGGAAACGCCAATGGTATATGGGCCTGGTGTTCTGAGCCAGCCACTTGCGCCATTCGGGTCAACATTCAAAACAATATAATTGATAGTAACAGCATTAACGGGGTGAACAGCAACGAATATGCTGTCTTTGAGGTGCGCCACAATACAATCGTTGGCAATGGAGATACAGGTATTATCCTGAATAATGCCGCCAGCCTGGCTCAAAATAACCTCATAGTATCTAACGGTAATAATGGGCTGGTTAATAACGCTGGCGCTGCGATTAAGTACAATGATGTTTGGGGGAATGGACAGAACTTTGTTGGCGGCGACCCTGGTGAGGGTGCTCTGTCGATGGACCCGATGTTCCGCAGTATACCTGGCAGCGATTACCGGCTGCACGCGGGGTCGCCGGCCGTAGGACATGGCACGCCAGTGGGAACGGACCTGGGTGCACTGCCCTTTACGTCTTTAGGAAGCCCACCAACGGGGGTTACCGCGCAACGAACAGGAGATTTGGAATGGACGGTGACCTGGCTCGACACCGGGGCCGTGGGTTACAACGTATACTTGGGGACACTCTCCGGCTTATATACCCAGCGCTTTGATGTTGGCAATGCTACCACCTTTGTCTTGGCCAACTTGGAAGACAATCCATGCTACTTTTTGGCCGTTAGCGGCTATAACATCGCCGGCGATGAAAGCCTGGTATCTTCCGAGGTGACCCTGACCAAGCATAGGATTTTCCTGCCACTCACCTTGCATAAGGAATGATAGGCAAAACAGCCAATCGAGCAGTTAATTTATAAAATTAAATCCAGAATGTACTTATTTTAAAACCTCTGCACCACCTGGTAAATCGCATTCGTTCCAAATTCAACCGCCTCGACCGGAATTCGTTCGTCTGCAGCATGAATTCCCGCATTGAAACCAAACCCTTTCGGAAATTTCATCGGCAAGAACCCGTAGGACTGGATTCCCAATCGTGCAAACAAGCGGCCATCGGTCATCCCGCTCAAAAGCAAAGGCACAGGAATTCCATCCGGGTCAGCCTCCCGCAGGGCACCGGCCAGGGTATCGAACAGGCCCATGTCCACGGTCGCCGACCCGGGCTCAAAGCGGATCACTTCCAGCTCCACCTCTACCGGGCTGGATTGGCGGAGCTCCCGGATCAGGTCTTCGGGCTGGAAGCCGGGCAGGATGCGGCCGTCCAGCTCCACCGAGGCCTCGCCCGGGATCACGTTGGTCTTTGGGCTGCCCCGCAGGACGGTGGGGCTGACGGTGTGGTGCAGGAGCGGGCTGAAGACGTCGCCGCGCTCGCCCAGCAGGTCCAGGACCCGGTCGGTCAGGGAGGGTTTCAGCAGCCTGCCCAGCATCCACCCCTGGATACCGCCCAGGTGCGAGGCGATCGAACCGACCATCTGCGCGGCCGGCGGGGTTATGTGCACGGGCAGGCGTTCGTGCGTCCAGGTCTGCAGCAGCCGGCCCAGCTTATACATGGCGCCCGTGCGGATGGGCATGGAGCCGTGCCCGCCCTGGCCGCGCACGGTGGCTTTCAGCCAGCAGGCTTGTTTTTCGGCGACCTGGATCGGGTAAAAGCGCTTTTTGCCGATGTCCAGGCTGAACCCGCCAAACTCCCCCAGGGCGTAGCGCACACCGGCGAACAGGCCGGCTTGCTCCTCCACCAGGAAACGCGCTCCAAAATCCCCACCAGCTTCCTCATCGCTGAGCAGGGCCAGCACCAAGTCGCCGGGCGGTTGGATCCCCAGGCGTTTTACCCGCAGGAAAGCCGCCAGCAGCATGGCAACCCCACCTTTCATATCCAGCGCGCCCCGCCCCCAGATGAAGCCGTCGGCGTTTTGCCCCTCAAACGGCGGGTGCGTCCAGGCCTGGTTGGCGGTCGTGACCACGTCCAGGTGACCGTAGAGCAGGAGCGGGGCGCTCTGGCCAAGTCCCGGCAGGCGCGCCACCAGGTTGGGACGGCCAGGCGCTTTTTCCAGGATTTGCGCCTCGATCCCGGCGGATTGCAGGAGCTCCTGGATGAAGCGCACGCACTCCCCCTCGTTGCCGGGAGGGTTGGTGGTGTCGAAATGGATCAGCTTCTGCAGCAGCGCTGCCGGGTTTTGTTCGTAATCAGAAGCCTTGTCTTTGTCGTTCATCAGATCAAATCCTCCGGAAAGGTTCTCGTGGATATCACCCGGACTTGCCGGTATCCGGCATTCCCAGGGTCCTCGCCAGGAACTGCAGCAGCGCCGCGAACATCTCTTCAATCGAGGGCGTTACCTCCCCACCAAGAGCCTCGAAGCCGTGCCCGCCGTTGTGCAAGAGCAACTTTTCAACCGGCGCCCCTGCCGCGCTGCAGGGCAGCGTACAGCAAGCCAGCCTGCTCCACCGGCACGACCGGGTCGGCATCTCCGTGAATGATGAAAAATGGCGGGGCGTCCGGGTGGGCGTAAAGCACTGGGCTGGCGCTGGCAAGCTGCTCCTCCCCGAAGACGTTGGCGATCAGGTCCTGCACCTCGGCGGGGAACTGTCCTGCCAGGTCGCTTGGCCCGGACATCGGGACCACCGCCTGTACCACGCTGGACTGGTCGGCGTACGCACCGCCATCCCAGCCAGCACCTTCGCCGGCCAGCCCGGTCAGGGCTGCCAGGTGACCGCCGGCGCTGTGACCGGCCAGCGCAATCCGCCGCGGGTCGAGGTTATAAGCAGCCGCGTGACTGCGGAGGTAGCGGATGGCGCACTTCACATCCTCGATCATCGCCGGGAAACGGTAAGCCGGGTACATGCGGTAGTTGATCGAAACCACCAGCAGGCCTGCCTCGGTGGGGACGACGGGCATGGGGGCTTTGTCGCCCTCCGACCAGCCACCGCCGTGGACAAAAACCAGCCCCGGCCACGGCCCGCCGGACGCAGGATAATAGACATCCATCCGCTGCGCCTGAACATCATCTGTGCCGTAAATCACATCTTTCTCGATTGTGCCATATTTGGCGGGATCAAATGTTTGCATCATTCTCCATGAGGATTTCAGATTCGCAAATTTTGGACGCGGACGTCTGCAAAAACCGCAGATAGCGCGGATGAACGCTGAGATTTTTTAAAGTTAACATCCGCACTCGTCAGCGTTATATCTACGCACTTTGTAGACCGCGTCCAATTCCGTATCTCTGTTCAAAATTTTCGTGGTAAATCTGCTCCAACACCAGTCTGGGCAAGCCCAGGCCGTGAAAGGTCTCCGCGCCCAGCGAAAACTCCCCGTCCGTTTCGAGCATCGAGCGGATCAGCCAGGGGATGCTGCGCATGAAGGCGTGGCCCTCCGGCCCGCGCTCCAGGACGCGCGTGTCCATGTCGGTGCCGTACAGGATCCGCTCCGCGTAGCGCAGGAAGAAATCGCGCGCCGCCGCCGGCTCGCGGCTGAAATCGTGGTACATGCCCACGTGCGGCGCCAGGTCGAAGCAGACCGTGGGATGCGCATCCAGAAACCGCCCCGCGCGCTCCAGGTCGGCGGACAGGAAATAAAAGTGGGCGAAGGTGATCTTCAAGGACGGGTAGCGTTCCAGGATGTGATCGACCTCAGCATAACAATCTTCTTTCGATGGGTAGCTGCCGTCCGTATAATCCCAGCCGCTGGTCTTCGCCCAGTTTGGGCAGCGCTCCGGATCCCAGAACTCGTCGGGGTCGGCCACGTGGAAGACCACCGGGAACTGCTCCTCTTCGAGCGCCGCCCACATCCCGGCGTACTCCGGCCCGTCCAGCGGGATCGGCAGCAGCTTGCGCACCTGGGGTTTGCCCTCGATCAGCTTCAGACCGTCGAAGCCCTGGGCTTTGAGCGACCGCACCTGCCCGGCCAGGATTTCGCCGGCGTGGCTCCGGTCGGCCAGCACGGGAGCGTATTCGAGGGCGCCGGAGAGGAAGACCCGCTCTGGATGGCGCTCCTTGAAATACAGCGCCGCCGGGTTGTGGGTGCTGGCGTCGGGGTTGGGAATGCACACCAGGTTGGCGCGGTCGTGACCTGCCTCGTCCATCAGCCCCAGCATCTCGTCCATGCGCTCCGGGTGGACAAAGTGGACGTGACCGTCGATGATGGGAATGTCCTGGAACTGGTCGAATTCCATCAGCCGCCTCCGTCTTCACGGAGCCAGCGACCCGTGTTGTCACGGCGGACGGGCAAGCGCTCCTGGACGCCCGGCACGCTCGCCGCCGGCGCCGGTTTCTCCGCGTACCAGTAGGCAACGCTGCTCATCTCGTTGGCCAGGTGGTTGGCGTGCCCGTGCTCGATGGTCACCTTGATCTCACGGTTGAAATGCACCGGGTTCTCCAGGTGAAAGACGTAGCTGGTCTGGTACCCGCTGTTGCCGCGCCACAGCTCGATCTCCGGAACGGGGATGGTAAAGCCTTCGAAGATGGACGATCCGTTGCGCAGGAAAGCGCTTGGGTGCATCCCGCCGGCGTGACCGAGGTAATCCTCGCTGCCGGTGCCGTGCAGGTCCGGCGGCCACTGGTAGCCGTCTACCCAGATCATGTCATCGCCCTCGCCCCACCAGTCACCGGTGTAGTTGGTCACCGACAGGTTGCAGCCCAGGTAATGGCCGCAGCCCTGCGTCTCCAGGATGACGTAATTGTGTATCCCAGGCCTGGCGTTCCAGGTTGGGGCGGTTCGCCTCGGGTGTGTTCGGGTGGATTTCAGGACCCCATCCCGGGAAAGGATTGGCCCGGCGAAATTCGGCGTGGAAATAGCCCAGGTCGGGCGGAAATTCCTCGAGCGTTTCATAATCCACGTAAAAGTACTGGTGGTGCGCTTCAGCGCTCTCGTTGACCAGCTCCAGCCTGGCGCTTTTGGCAAACGGCATCGGGGCGTAGCAGTTGAGCGCGCAGGGTTTGTCGAACTGGTAAGGGAAATTCGTGGAGGCCGTGAACAGCGCCGATTGGAACGAATTGACCATGCCATGGCCCAGGCCGAAGAAATCGCCCAGGGGCACGACGACGCTGGCAAAGGGCGCCTCATCGTAGGTGATCTTCAGCAGGCACTCGCGGGTATTGGCCGGTCTGCGTCATCCAGATGTGCGTGATCTGCGCCGGGCCGGGGATATCCGCCAGGACGGCAGAGCCGCCGGCTGGGATCGTCCACCAGTCGCTGTTTCGTCCGGTGGTGTCCCACGAGGAACAACGCCCGGTTTTCCGGGCGCGCAGGCGTGGTAATTCCGCGAGGTTCATCAGGCTGCCGGCTTGACGACCGGCTTGCCAGGGCACTCGCGCTCGGGATCCTACCTGCCAGTTCCCGGCGTTGTCGCGGCGCACGGGCAGGCGCTGCTGCACGGGCGGTACGGCGATGGCCGGCGCAGGCTTCTCGGCATACCAGTAAGCCACGCTGCTGATTTCGTTGCCAAGATGGTTGGCGTGCCCGATCTCGATGGTGGCTTTGATCTCTTTCGTGAAACGCACCGGGTTCTCCAGGTGGAAGACGTAGCTGGTCTGGTAGCCGCTGTCGCCGCGGTACAGCTCGATCTCCGGCGCAGGGCACCGTCCCGCCCTCGTAAACGGAAGAGCCGTTGCGCAGAAAGGCATTGGGCTGCATGCCGAAGGCCTGGTTGAAGTAATCCTCGCTGCCGGTGCCGTGCAGGTCGGGCGGCCAGTGGTAGCCGTCCACCCAGATCATGTCGTCGCCCTCGCCCCACCAGTTGCGCGTGAAGTTGGTCACCGACAGGTTGCAGCCGATGTAGTGACCGCGGCCCCGGGTCTCCAGGATCACGTAGTTGCTGTCCCAGGCCTGGCGCTCCAGGTTGGGCAGGTCGGCCTCGGGCGTGTTGACGCCCACCTGCGGCCCCCAGCCCTGGAAGGGGTTGGCCCGGCGGAACTCGGCGTGGAAATAGCCCAGGTCGGGTGGAAATTCCTCGAGCGACTCGTAATCCACGTAAAAATACTGGTAGTGAGGCTGGTCGCTCTCGTTGACAAGTTCCACCCGGGCGCTCCTGGCAAAGGGCATGGGGACGTAGCTGTTCAAGGCGCACGGCTTGTTGAACATGTAGGCGAAATGCGTGGAAGCCGAGAACAGCGCCGACTGGAACGAGTTGACCATGCCGTGTCCCAGGCAGAAGAAATCACCCAGGGGCACGAGCACGCTCGGGGAGTGCCGCACCGTCGTAGGTGATCTTCAACAGGCACTCCCGGTAATGAGCGAGTTGCGTCATCCAGATGTGCGTGATCTGGGCCGGCCCGGCGATCTCGGCCAGCAGCGCCGTTTCACCCGGCTGGATCAGCCACGAATCGGCGTTGCGGCCTGAGCGGTCCCAGGAGGAGCTGCGGCCGGTCTTGCGGTTGCGAAGGGTTGCGAGGTTCGATATCATTGGGTACTCCTTTGCTGGAATTATACCCACTCGCGCCCCAATCGTCCTGGCACATCTACCGGCAAAAGTGTCGCAAAGTTACCTGTAGCTGGTCTCAAGCAGTTGCCGGATCGATCAATCACGAGGTCGGGAATGTAGTCCCGATAGAATCCCCTGTCCCGCGTCAGCAACTGCGTGCAGCGCACCTGGGCATGCGCCCCAATCATAAAATCCGCCAGAATCCGTTCTCGTTTGCCTCCCTTTTTCCGATATTGGAGGAAAATTTGCCCTGCCATGTAACACACTTCTTCGCCAAAAGGTTCGACCGCAATTTGCAATCGATCTAGCGTTGCTTTTAGATCCTCTAAGCGCTCAAAGTAACAAGACAACTCTGACATTACGATTTCACAGATGACCAACCGTCCGATTCGCGAGTACGTCTTTAACGCCTTCAGCGAAGCAGTACCATGCTTGGGGTCGGCTGTAAATACATCCAGCAGCACGTTCGTATCGACAGCCGTAATCATCTTCCACGCATGTCTTCGATGTCAGCATCGACGTCGATTTTCTGCATGCGCAGCAGACCCCAAACTTCCTCCCAGGCGTCACTGCTTTCATGTTCAGCATCCACCGCCGGTCGAACCAGCAGCTTTCCCTTTTCCTCCACGAATTCCGCATCGGTGTTCGGGTAGAGCCCAAACCGCTCGCGCAGCGCCTTGGGGATAACCACTTGCCCGCGTTCTCCGATTCGCATCTTAATTGGAGTTTTCATACTTATAGTATATATTCATATTTAGAGATATGTCAATGAATTTCACTCATTTTTCGGTTTTTTATATTTTTCTTACATTCTTTTGGTAAGATTGTGACTCGCATAAACATTTATCCGGAGGTTTGACTTATGTCCGATACCCATCCCATTCCCTTCAAGGCGGAAACCCGCCAGCTCTTAGACATTCTCATTCATTCTCTCTACACCGAGCACGAGATCTTCCTGCGCGAGCTGATCTCCAACGCCTCAGATGCCCTGACGCGCATGGACTTCGAGCTGCTCACCAACCGCGACGTGCTCGAACCCGAAGCCGAGCTCGCCATCCACATCATCCCTGACAAAGATGAGGGCACCCTGACCATCGAAGACAGCGGCGTCGGCATGACCGCCGAAGAGATGGTCAGCAACCTGGGCACGATCGCCCACTCCGGCGCCCGCGAGTTCATCGCCGCCGCCAAAGACCGCAGCCAGGAGCCGGAGACCGACAGCAAGCGCAGCCTCTCCGACCTGATCGGCCAGTTCGGCGTGGGCTTCTATTCTGCCTTCATGGTCGCCGATTGGATCCGCGTTACATCGCGCTCCTACCGGCTGGAGGCCGAGGCTGCAACCTGGCTCTCCACCGGCGCCGACACCTACACCGTCGAGCCGGCCGAGCGCCCCCAGCGCGGCACCACGATCACGCTCAAGCTCAAGGACGACTCCACAGAGTTCCTCGAGCCCTATCGCCTGCGCGAGATTGTGCGCCGTCACTCGGACTTCATCCCCTTCCCAATCTTCATCCACGAACCTCCCGCTCCCGAACCGCCCCCATCCGAGGCAGTCCTCGATGAGGAGGGCAAGCCAGCAGAGTCTCCCCAAAAACCGGCTGAGCCCAAGCAGGCCAATCGCCAGACTGCGATCTGGCGCCAGCAGCCGCGCGAGGTCGAAAAGCAGGCTTACGACGACTTCTACCAGCAATTCACTTACGACTTCGAACCGCCGCTGCTGCACGCCCACATGGTCGTCGACGCCCCGGTCCAGATGTACGCCCTGCTCTACATTCCCGCCCACGGCGAGCGCGGCTTCTACGCCGGCAGGCGCCAGGAGGGATTAAAGCTCTATGCCCGCAAGGTGCTCATCCAGGAGAGCAACAAGGACCTGCTGCCCGAGTACCTGTCCTTCGTCCAGGGCGTGGTCGACTCCGAGGACATCCCCCTGAACGTTTCGCGCGAGTCGGTGCAGGCCAACCGCCTGATGACGAACATTAAAAAGCTGCTCACCGGCAAAGTGCTGGACGCCCTGCAGAAGCTCTCCGAAGACGACGCCGACAAGTACGCCGAGTTCTGGGTGACCTACGGGCGCTTCTTGAAGCACGGGACCTCGGTCGAGACGCGCGAGCCCGAGAAAATTTATCCCCTGCTGCGCTTCCGCACGCTGCAGAAACCGGATAGCTGGACTTCACTCGAGGGCTACATCGAAGGCCTCAAGGAAGGTCAGAACGACATCTATTACATCCTCGGTGAGGACGAGCACTCGGTCATCTACAGCCCGCACCTGGACGTGGTGCGCAAGCTGGGCTACGACGTGCTCATGCTCACCGAGCCGGTCGACGCCTTCATGCTGATGCAGTTCAAGAAATACAAGGAGCACCCCCTCACCAACGTCGCCACCGCCAACCTGGAGCTGCCCGCCGAAACCGAGCCAACCGGTCAGGCGGAAACCCCTGCCGTCCCAGAGGCCGATCGCAGCGCCCTGTCCGAGCGCTTCAAGGCGCTGCTTGGCGACAAGGTCAACGAGGTGCGCATGACCCAGCGCCTGGCCGATTCACCGGCGCGCCTGGTGGATCCCAAGGGCGTGCTCGCCGGTGAGTTCCAGCGCGTCTACCGCTACCTGGATAAGGACTACAAGGTGCCCACCAAGGACCTGGAGCTCAACCCGCGCCACCCGATCCTGGCAAAGCTGGCAGCTCTGCCCCCAGATGACGCCCGGGGAACCCTGATCATTGAACAGGTCTTCGAAGATGCCCTGCTCATCGAGGGCTTGCACCCGGACCCGGCGGGGATGATCTCCCGCATCCAGAAAATCATGGAAGAAGCCTTAAAGAGCTAATCTAAAATGAAAACTGGGCGCTCATGCGCCCAGTTTTCATTTAAAATAAAGGTATGAACGACAATCCGCTCAACTTCTGGAGCTCGGGCATCTGGCTGATCCCGCTGGTGCTGGCGGCGACGATCGCCGGGCTGTTCCTGCTGGCGCGCCTCCTGCGGCAGAACACGCTGAAAGCCTTGAAAGACGCCCGCAGCGAAATCCGGCGCACGGCAGGCCGCCTGAAGCAGGTATCCGCCCAGGTCGCCGATCACGCCACGGCCGGCGCTGAACCCTACCGCAGCCGTAGCGGCAACCTGCAGGAGCAGCTCGGGCGATTGGAGGGTCAGGTTGCCGCCTTGAACCGCCAGCTGGTAGAAATTCAAGAAGAGATGAGCCAGCTCACAAAGCGGGGCGGGCTGGAGATGTTTGGCCGGGCTTACTTCATCTACCTGCTCCGTGGAAGGGCAGAGGCGCTGCGCCGGTCAGCCCTGGAATTGAACACACCGGTCAGTGGGATAGAAAAAGACGCCGAGGCTCTCAGCGGGATCGCCTGGGAAGTCGCCCAGGAAGCCCGCCGCGGGCGCGACCTGCACCTGCAGGCACAGCGCCTCCTGGATGGACTGGCAGGTCGCAATGTACAAGGGGAAGCCCTGGAGACAAGGCGCGACCGGCTCGAGCCCGTGCAGGCCGCCCTGCAAGAGATCCCGCCCTTGTTCCTGCAGGGCAGCATGACCCAGGTGCAGCGCGAGGCCGATAAGGCTGACGTGATCCAGGTCTTCGCTTTATTGCGCGAGGTGATGCCCGACCTTGAGGAGACCCTGGCGACAGCCCGCACCTGGGAGAAACAGTACCGGGAGGCTCTGGATTCGATCAACCAGCTGCGCCAGCAGCTCGGCAGCAGCGAGGGGCTGCTGCGCGAGGCGCCCTCTGGACTCGACCTCTCCGCCCAGCAGAAAGCCCTGGAGAACCTGCAGGTGATCGCCCGCAGCCTGCAGGCCACCATGGGACACCTGGAGGTCGAGAGCCTGGGCACGGTCTCAGCGGAAGCCCGCCGTATGCTGGCTGCCGGGCAGGACCTGGATACCCAGTTGCGCCAGGCGCGCCAGGACCTGGCTTCCCTGCAGGCAGCCCTACCGGCATTGCAGCAGGAGCTGCAACAAGTCTCGCTGCTCTTTGGTAACCTGGCAACAACTCCCGTCCGGCCGGTCGCCTGGGGCGAGAGCAAAGCACACCTGACCAGCCTGAGCCGGCTGGTGAACAGCATTGAGCCGGCGCGCCGGCCGCGCAGTCCTGATAAACTCAAGCAGGACCTGGAGACCGCCCAGCAGGCGCGCCAGCAGCTTCTGGAGCTGAGCGCTCGCTGCAAGGCGGCAGCCGAGCAGCACGCTGAGCTGGAGCTGATCCTCAGCGACCCGGCCCTGGCCGGCTGGCAAGGCTGGATGTCGAAAGCGCAGGCGCTGGCTGAACGCGCCTCGACGGTTGCCGTTGAGAACTGGCCTCGCCAGGACAACGTCGGCAGTTTTGCCGCTGACCTGGTCTCCCTGGAGGCTGTGCTGGATGAGATTATGCCAGGACCTGCTGGGCCCAGCACGACCGGTCAGAGACCACCCAGCGCCTCCGTGCCCGTTGAGGAAACTGAGCTGGCCCAGATGGTTGTCGAGGCTCGCCGGGCACAGCAGGCATTCCACGGGCAGCGGGTGCGCGCCGCCAACATCCAGGCGCGCCTGGTAGAGCTGCAGGACATCGAAAAAAGCGCCCGGCTCAACCTGGAGACGGCGCTGGGTCTGCTCCAACAGGCGCAGCTCCTGATTAAGAGCAACGATTTTCTCACCACGCTGGCCAGCAGCGATGCCATCAAGCTGCATACCGAAATGAGCGCCCTCCATAACGAGCTGCGCCAGCGCGAGCATGGCAGCCTGGAGAAAAAGGCGCGGGCGGTGGAGACGGTCGTCATCAAAGCCCAGGCCTCCTGCGGCGGCTGGGTAGATAAGCTGGGAGCAGCCATCCAGGAACAGACACGCATACTTTCACAGACGATTTCTGAGCTGGAGGCGGTTGCCCAGTTGGACGAGCCCGCCGTCTACCAGGGACGCGAGCTGCTGAGCGCAGGGCCAGCCCACAGCGGCCGTTTCACCCCGGCGCAGGAAGGAAACGCCTTCGAAGCCCTGCTGGCAGAGCTGAAACGCCGCTGCGACCATTGGGGCAGGCTCAGCGCCGGCCGGCGCCACCTGGACGAGATCGCCCAGCCGGTGATCGAGAACTACCAGGCAGCCGTGCAGAACCGCCAGTTCGCCGTCGAAATCCTGGAGCAGGTCAAAAATAGCCTGCGCGGCTGGCCGCCCGCCTCGACCTCGCTCAAGGACGAGAGCGCCGAGTTTACTCGCCTGGAAGAGCAGTGGCAATCCCTGCGTAGGCAGCGGGTGCGCGGCATCTCGCTGGCCTCGCAGATCGGCGGGTTAGCGGCGCGCTACCTGGCGCTCGGGGAGGGCTTGCAGAAGACCGCCGCACGGGCTGCCGAGGATCAAAACCAGGTTGCCGGCCGCGAGGAAGAATACCAGGAATATGCCCAGCTCTGGCGAGGGCTTTTCCGCACCTATGCCGGCAACCCCCTGGCTTCGAGCGAGATCGAGGGCCTGCTGGCGAAGGCCGAGCGCGACTACGCCAGCATCAAAAATGGCTGGAAGCAGGGAACCGTGGCTTACCCGCAGGTGCTCAAAGCCTTCGACCTGCTGGTGCGCAGCCTGCGGTTGGGATTGATCGCCATCGACGATGACCACAGCGTGGACGTGCACGGCCGGGTGACGCGCCGGCGCTGAATCCTTGCGAAATTTTTGGAAAGTGGTAAAATAGCCTTCGCTAAATGCCCCAGTAGCTCAGTGGATTAGAGCATTTGCTTGCGGAGCAAAGGGTCGCGTGTTCGAGTCGCGCCTGGGGCGCCTCTGCATGGCATCAAAAAACCCCCACATTTACGGGCGTGGGGGTTTTTCGTTCCGAGAATTTATATCAATCAATATCCCACACCGTTACACTGGCTTCCACGCTGTCAGCACCATAGGCCTTCGCCACCGAGATGCGGTGGTGTCCATCCCGGACAACGAAAACCTCGCCAATCTTAATCAGCTCTACTGGGGGCAGCCCTACACCTTTACCAAATGCACTCGCCACACCAATCCAGCGGTGGCTGTTGTGTTTTTTGCGCGGGCGAAAGGAGTCATCGAAATCCTCGCAGCGTCCTTCGCTGCCTTTAATGGCTTCGATCGGAACCTTCTGATAACCCAGGTAATGGCTGGAAGCAACCTTTTTCCCCTGGATAAGATTGGTAATGTCCTGGAGGGTGTCTTTCTTCCCGGTAATCCAGGCCCAGACTTTATGAATACGGCTGCTGTTGTAGGCAATCTCGAATAAATCCCTGGCCTGCATCTCAAAACTCAATACGGTCAAGTTGTCGACATCAAATACGGTTGCCATTTTACTCTTCCTTCCTGACCATTCGTTGATCGTTCAGCGGGTTCAAATCCATCCATCTCACTGCATCTACTATATAGTCAGATCAACTGAAAATCACCCTCCCTTGAGGAGGGGATTTCGGAGGGGTTTTAGTATGGTAAAATCACCCCTGCTATTTTTGAATCTCAAAACCATTCGCGCCTCAGGCGCATTTTTTATGCAGATATGACCCCTCTTATTTTATTGACCAACGATGATGGCATCGGCTCTCACGGGCTGTGGTCGGCGGCGCGCGCCCTGGCCACGCTTGGGGACGTGGTGGTGGTTGCACCGCACAGGCAGTATTCCGGCGCCGGCCGCGGCATGCCCACCACTTCCACAGGCGTGATCGAACCGCGCCAGGTGCTCCTGGACGGCAAGGAATGGACGGCTTACGCCGTGGCTGGCGCGCCGGCTCAGGTAGTGCTCTACGCCGTGCTCGAAATCCTCAAGCGCAAGCCTGACCTGGTAGTTTCGGGCATCAACTATGGGGAGAACGTGGGCAGTGGGATCGCCGCCTCGGGCACGGTCGGCGCTGCCCTGGAAGCCGCCGACATGGGCATCCCCTGCCTGGCGATCTCGCTGGAGACCGAAAAAGAGCACCACTACTCGAATACCGACCAGATCGACTTCGGCGCTGCCGTCCACTTCACGCATTACTTCAGCCAGGCGCTGCTCAGCCGGCAGCTTCCCGCCCGACGTGCACCTCCTCAAGGTCGACGTCCCGGACAACGCCACGCCCGAGACACCCTGGGAGATCACGCGCATGTCGATGTGTCCGTACTTCGAAAATCTCCCGCCCGAGCGCACGGATTGGTCGGTGCCGGCGCCGCTGGGATACGAGACCCGCTTCGATGTCGCCAGCGAGCCGGAGGGCACGGACGTGCACACGCTGCGGATCAAACGCCGTGTCTCGGTGACGCCGCTCAGCCTGGACATGACCTCGCGGGTGGATTTTCGCGAGCTGGATCAGCTTTTGAGGAAATAGATCCTGAGTTAATTATTTTTGCGGATATGTCTCCGCAATCACCCGTAACAGTTGGGTATGGATCGCCGGGTTGGCGGCCAGGATCGAGTTCGGCGGGGTCAGGATATCCGGGTCGCCGTAGACGGTGGTGACAACGGCGCCGGCTTCCTCAGCGATCAACCCACCCGCCGCCACGTCGAAGGCCTTGATCTCCATCTCCCAAAAGCCATCCACCCGCCCTGCCGCCACGAAGCACAGGTCGATGGCAGCGGTGCCCAGGCGGCGCACGCCCTGCGATATCAGCGAAAAGCGCGAGTAGAGCTCGAGGTTGTTGCGCGGGTTGGTGCGGATATTGTAGGGGAAGCCGGTGACCAGCAGGCTTTCGATCAGCGTGGAGGCACTGCTGACCCGCAGCGGCTGCCCGTTCAGCCAGGAGCCGCGGCCGCGCTCGGCGCTGAAAAGCTCGTCGGCGACCGGGTTGTAAACCACGCCCAACCGTACCTGGTGATCTTCGGCGTAAGCCAGCGAGACCGCGAACAAGGGGATGCCGTGGGCGTAGTTGACCGTGCCGTCGATGGGATCGATGTACCAGGTGCAGCGGGCATCGCCCTGCAGCTCGCCGCTCTCCTCGGTGTTGATGGCGTGCAGCGGGTAGCGTTGGCGAATTTCAGCGATCAAGAGGTCCTCGGCGCGCGTGTCCATCTCGGTCACCAGGTCGATCTCCCCTTTGTACTTGACCTTCATCTTGCCCTCGATACCTGGACGGCTGCTGAAACCATCCCGGAGGATTTGGCCGGCCTTGCGGGCCATGGCTTCCAGCTCGGGCAGCGTGGGGCTCATAACTCACCTCGCATTTCCGCCGCCAGGCGGGTGAAAAAATCTGCCAGGTACTGGTGGCGCTCTTCGGCAAGCTGGCGCGCCAGGGGGGTGTGCATCAGGTCCTTGACCTTGCTCAATTTGAACAGGAACTCGTGGTAGGAGGAGTGCTCCTCCCCGGGCTCTTCGACTCCGGTCCGCAGGAACTTGTCGGAGGGCTCGACGTACACCGGGGCGTCGATGACCACGTTGTAAGCCACCGTGCGCACAATGCCGATCGCTCCCAGCACATCCAGCTTGTCGGCATCGAAGATAATTTTCGCTTCCAGCGTCTGCGGCGGCTCGGAGCGATCGCGGAAGCGGTGGGCGCGGATGCAGTGCAGCACGGCTTCGATGCGCGGCGTCCGTCCAGCCTTCGGCCTCGAGCACCTGGCGGGCGAACTCCGCCGATTCGTGGTGGTGGCTGCGGCGGCCCTCGTTGCCGCCGGAGGTGGCGCTGCCCTCGGCATCGTGCAGCAGGGCGGCGGCGTGCACGATCTCCAGGTCGGCGCCTTCAGCAAGCGCCAGGCGTTCCGCCACCTGGTAGACGCGCAGGACGTGGTCAAAGCCGTGCACGGGGTCGCTGGTCGTGTACCACGTGCGCGCGGTCTCGATGTCAATCGTCATGAAACGAGTTTTCCTTTCTTGATGACGTGCTCCACCAGGTTGGCGCCGAAGCGGTAGCCCAGGTGCCGGTAATCGGGCACGGAGAAGATCGAGCAGATCGGCCTGCTTGCCCACCTCGAGCGAGCCGATGCGGTCGGCGCGCCCGATGGCGGCGGCGGCGTTGATGGTCGAGGCGGCGATGGCCTGGGCCGGGGTGAGTTTCATATAGCGGCAGGCCAGGGCAATCGCAAACTGCATGTTTCCGCTCCAGGCTGTGCCGGGGTTGAGGTCGGTCGCCAGCGCCAGCAGCCGCCGGCAGCCAGGATCGCCTTCGCCGGGGTGTACTCGCTCTCGGCCAGTCCGAAGGGCGTGCAGGGCAGCGAGACGGCAGCGGTCGCGCTGCTGCCCAGGGCGGCAATATCCGCTGCGGAGGTCTTCACCAGGTGATCGGCCGAGACCGCGCCCAGCTCCACGGCCAGGCTGGCGCCGCCCAGGTTCTCGAACTCGTCGGCGTGGATTTTCAGCGGGAAGCCCAGCTCGCTGGCGCTGCAGCAAAACCTGGCGGGACTGCTGCAAATCGAAGGCGCCGCGCTCGCAGAAAACATCCACGAAGGGCAGGGGCTGGCTGCCGGCGTGTTCGGGCCACCAGCGCAGCAGGGCGGGCAGCATCTCCTCGCAGATCAGGTCGGTATAAGCGCTACTGAGCTCAGCGCCGCTGCGCCCGTTGGATTCGGGCGGGACGGCATGGGCGGGCAGGAAGGTCAGCGCCAGTTCCAGCGGACCTTCACGATCGAGCCTCAGCAGGGCTTCGAGCATGCGCAGCTCACTCTCCAGCTCCAGGCCGTAGCCGGTCTTGGCCTCGGCGGTGGTCGTGCCATATTGCAGCATCTCCAACAGGCGCGGGCGGGTCTCGGCGACCAATTGCTCCAGGGAGGCGGCACGCGTGGCACGCACGGTGGAGAGGATGCCGCCGCCCGCGGCCAGGATTTCCATGTAGCTCTTACCCTGCAGGCGCAGCTCGAACTCCGCAGCCCGGTCGCCGATCCAGATGGCGTGGGTGTGCGGGTCGACAAAGCCTGGCATGACCACACGACCGCGAGCATCCAGCCCTGGCTCGTGCGGGTAGCGCTGCAGCAGGTCTGCCGTTGAGCCGACTGCGACGATCGTCTCGCCTTCGATGAGCACCGCCCCATTATGGATGGTATTCAATTGTCCGAGGGCTGTGCCGCGCTGCGGACCGCCGGAGAGGCTGAGGAGCTGAGAGGAGGAGTGGATGAGCATAAATAAGCTGGTCTGCTCGTGGCTCATGGCTGGATTGCTACCAGCCACGAGCTACAAGCTTTGAGCGTCATCATTTTACCACCAGGGTGGAAAGATTTTACAAGAGGGCTAACTGCACCGGCGGGTGATGACCATTCAGCAGCACGAAGGGGGCCGCGCGCTCGGGGTTGATCCCCAGCTTGCGGAGCTGGCTGAGCTCCTGGAGCTTGGCGCTGCGGCGCGCTTGCAGGACGGCGGCCGCGCCTTTGGGGCCGATGCCGGGGACGCGCAGGAGCTGCTCGCGGCTGGCACGATTGACTTCCACGGGCGTGCCTGCCAGGTTGTGCTGCGCCCACGCCATCTTCGGATCGGTGCCCAGGGGCAGGTTGCCGTCCTGGCCGAAATACAGCTCTTCCATGTCAAACTGGTAATCGCGCATCAGGAACGAGGCCTGGTACAGGCGGTGCTCGCGCGCCATCGGCGTCGGAGGCAGGTTTTCAAAGGGGGTGTCCTCGATCGGGTTGAAGCGTGAGAAGTAGGCGCGGCGCAAGCCCAGGCGAGAATAGATATACTGGGTAGTCTTCAGCAGTTCCAGGTCGCTCTCGCCAACCGCCCCGACCACAAACTGCGTGGTGCTCGAAGGCCAGCGCCCCTTCCAGCCCAGCTCGGGACTCTGGTTCAGGCGGATCTCCTGGACATAGCGCAGCGGCTGGATCAGCTCGTCCAGGAAGTCCTTGCGCGGCGCCAGCAGCTCGAGACGTTTCGTGTTGGGAGCTTCCAGGTTGATCGACACCCGGTCCGCATACTGCATGGCGGCCTCGACCTGGGCTTTTTCAGCGCCGGGCATCAGCTTCAGGTGCAGGTAAGCCGGGTTGTGATATTTCGTGCGCAGGATTTCGGCGGTGGCAATGAGCTTGTCCTGGGTGGTCACGCCGCCGCGCAGGATGCCGGAGCTGAGAAACATGCCCTCGACGATGCCGGCTCGCTGCAGGGTGTCAAAGGCTTGCGCCATTTCGTCGGGGGTCAGGCTGGCACGGTGGAAATCGCGCCCGGCGCGGAAGGGGCAGTAGTAGCAGTTGCGCTCGCAGTACGAGGTCTGCAGCGTCTTCAGCAGCTTGATCTGCTTGCCGTTGGGCAGCGCGGCATGGCTGATCGGGAAACCCGTCTTTTGCGAACCCGCCACCTGCGGGCAGCCCGCGTCCTCTGCCGGCTCCAGGTGCATCTGGGAAGTTAATGCCTTCAGCGTCTCAACAGCATCCATGATTCAATTATAGAACAATTATTCTAATTGTCAAGAAAAATTCTGCGGGAAAACCCGGTGTCCAGTTCCAGAGCAATGGCGCGGATAGGCACTACGAACGGGTGGCGCTCCAGGGAATGAACGACGTCGTCCAGGTCAATCTGGTAGTTCTGGCTGCACCGGTTGTACAAGCAGGTGAAGGCCTCGATCAGCCGGTCATCGCAGGCGAAGCTGTCAACGAAGAGCACCGGGAAGTCATCCGCGGGCTGGCCCAGGACAGCGTCGCCAAAGTCGATGATGCCTTGCAGATTGCCTTCACGGTCGAGATAAATGTGGTCGCGGGTCAGGTCGTAATGCACGAGGCAGCCCTGGGACGGCTCGCCATCCAAAGCCTGCAGCACCCCCGCTTCCAACAACCCGTGCTCCAGCGGCTGGGCGTGCATCCAGGCAACGAGCTCCGCCAGGGACTCCAGGACCTCCGGTGTCAGGGCCTCCGGGTTGCAGTTCGCGGATGGGCCGTCCTGACAGGCGCTCGAAGGCCAGGTAGTCATAGCCATTAGGAGAGGTGCCGTGGAACCTGATACGCGGGAAAAATCGAGAAGCCAGCAGCGGTCCCTCGTGCAGCGCCAGCTCGAGCGCATACGAGCTGTACCGCACCGGGCAGAAGAGCTTGAGCACAAGGTCATCATTGACAAAGAAAACCGCATGAGTGCCGGGGAAAGTGCTCTCCAGGCGTTCAACGGTCACATCATGAATGCGGCAGATATCCACGAATTTCGGAACGAAAGAACTCGAGGTCGTTGAAGACCTGGCACCAGCGCTCCCATGTTTTAACGAGTTCCATGCCCATCAGTATAGCGGTGATTACCCACAAATAAAAGAGTAAGTTCCATCAACCTGTGATATGAATTGTTTACCCAAAACAGTTCACGGAGGAGATGGAGCCATGTTGAATTATTACATGCTGGATGGCTGGGGGATATCAAAGTTGGTCAGGTCTGGTGGATCAGCCAGGCTCCTCTAGCTTCCTACATCCAGCAAACTGAAGAGGTTGCAGCTAAGGGCAGACTTCAGCTCGCCATCGAGGGGAGCACCCCTACACGTTAGAGCTTCTGATGGCCAAAGCAGCTGCAGAAAGCCCCTCTGAATAAGATACGCTGATGTAAAACTCCGGTAACGTCTGGATCATTGAAACTTCAGCCCGGCAAGAAGACCATCATCTGTAGTGGCTTTCACACTTGTATGGTTCAAATATTCCATTGTAAAATACATCTTAAAGATCATTCCAGTATGTCTGACCAGGATCAAATCCTCCTACTAACAAAGCTGCACCGCCCACCCATCACGGGACGCTTGATTGCGCGTCCGCAACTGACCGAGAAGCTTAATGACGGTATTAACCGTCCCCTGACGCTGGTCTTAGCCTCGGCTGGCTTCGGTAAAACCACCCTGGTCAGCGCCTGGCTCGAGGAAAGGGCTGTTCGTCAGTTTTCATCAGCTGCTTCATTCCCTGCGGCATGGCTTTCGCTGGATGAAAATGACAGCAACCTAATCAACTTTTTGCGCTACTTCATCGCCGCACTGCGTACGATTTTCCCAGATGTCTGCAAAGAGACCTTGATGTTGCTTCAGGCAAGGCAGCAACCCCCGCTGGAATTGCTCTATGACACGCTCAGCAACGATATTGAGCAGCTTTCTGAGGACTTTATCCTTGTCCTGGACGATTACCACACCATCCACGGCGAGGAGGTACACGGACTGCTCAATGTGCTGGCGCACCACTGGCCAAAACCGCTTCACATGGTGCTGATCTCACGCATTAGCCCACCCATACCGCTGAGCGGCTTGCGTGCCAAGGGGATGATCACTGACATTCGCGCCCAACACCTGCGATTAACACCCGAGGAGACGGCTGCCTTTCTGAGCCAGTCGCAAGTTGACCATCTGAGCCAATCTACTCTGGACCTTCTAGAAAAGCGCTTCGAAGGTTGGATTGCCGGTCTGCATCTTATCACTATCGCTTTGCACCAGCTAGGCAACCAGGAGGCTGTTCTGTCGGTGATATCCAGTGAGAATCTAAACATCACCGATTACCTGGTGGATGAGGTGCTGAGATACCAGTTACCGGTGATCCGAACATTTTTATTGAAGACTTCCATCCTGAACCGTTTCTGTGCTTCCTTGTGTGAAGCCGTGATTGGAGAGATCGATCCTACCTGGAATGCTGGTGATTGCCTGGAGTGGATTGAGCGCTCCGAGCTATTCCTGGTCCCCCTGGACGATCACAGAGAATGGTACCGCTACCACCATTTGTTCCAGGAACTGCTCCGGCATAGACTATCCACCGAGATGGTGACTGAGGAGGTGAAGGAGCTGCATCTGCGCGCGTCCGCCTGGTTTGAAGAGCGTGGGCTGGTAGATGAAGCCTTGCAGCAGGCCCTGGCGGCGGGTGACATTGACCTGGTAGCCTGCAAGATGAAAGCTGGGCTGTGCGAGGTGATTAACCGCGAAGACCGCCCGACCCTGGAGCGCTGGCTGAGCCTGCTCCCGGAAGAGCTGATCCAGAGAGATCCGGGATTGCTGATGATCAGGGTTTGGGCACTGCAATTATCGTGGCGGCTTGACCTGCAATTAAAGGTGATCCAACAGGTAGAGGAGCTGTTGGATTCAGGGGCAGGTGTGGCGCTTCCAGAGGGTGAACTGCAATTCCTGCGCGGACAAATCTTCCTGATCAAGGCTCAGTATGCATATTTACACAACCAGACCTCACTGGCGATCGATCTTTGCCGGCAGGTTCTTGCGATCTTACCTCCATCGTGGACATTTGTGCGCGGCGCGGCGATGTTGTATCTGGGCCTGGCAATGCAAGCCAACGGAGAGGTACGCGCAGCTGAAACGTTACTTCTCGATGAGTATGAGCTGTGCGTCGATAAAACCGATCTATATCCCATGGTCCTTTTACAATCATTGGGTTACATCTACCTGTGGACAGGCCAGCCTCGCAAGGCTATTCAAGTAGGGGGGGTGTTAACTCAAGGAGCAATCCACAGCGGGATAACATTCACAGAGAATTGGGGCGACTATTTTATCGGTATGGCGAGTTATCAATGTAATGATTTGGAAACCTCCGAACAGCACTTTACAAAGATCCTCAAAAATCACTATATAGCCCACGGTTCTGCCTACCGCGATGCGGTTGCTGGTCTGGCGCTGATCCATCAGATAAAAGGAGAGAGCGCTAATGCCTGGCAGTTGCTGGAAGCGATCAGCAGGTCTGACATTGAGGAGACAGGAGCTGAAGACAGCCGAACAGGCTCCCTGCGCGCCCGGCTGCAGCTCCTGCAAGGCGATCTTGAAGGTGCACGCCGATGGGTTGAATCTTTCAGCAGTCCACCACCAGACCAACCAATTATCTGGCTGGAGGAACCTCAGGTGACCCGGGCGCGGGTGCTGTTAGCCAGAGGCGCAGAGAGCGACCTGCGGATGGCGCAGCAAATTTTAGATGTCCTGGAGGACATAACCGACCGGACTCATAACACTCGCTTCAAGATTGAGATCCTGGCACTGCGCGCCCTGGCACTGGAAGCCCTGGGAGAGACAACTGAAGCGAATACTATTCTGAAGCAAGCATTGGAACTGGCTTACCCGGGGGGCCTCATCCGGGTGTTCGTCGACCTGGGGACACCCATGCAGAAGATGCTGCACCAGCTTGAGGAACAAGGTCTTTCCGTGGAAATGATCCAGCGCATCCTGGCGGCATTTCAAGAGGACGATAAAAACCTGTTTAGCAGCGGAAGCCCAGCGCCGCCGAGTCGATCTCCATCGCTCAGAATTCCGACTTTAGCTGGGCCTCTCACCCCCAGGGAACTCGATATTTTAATCCTCCTGCAAAAGCCGTTAAGCAACAAAGAAATTGCCCAAAAACTTCATATTTCCTACGAGACCGCCAAACGTCATATAGCTAACATCTACGATAAGCTGGGCGTTAACCGGCGCTGGGATGCTGTGGCTCGTGCCATTGAACTGGGCATCCTTCCCCCTGACTGATCTCCTCTACACCTCATAACCTGGCTGGTTCTACACCTTAAATAACACTCCCGGGGTGTATTTATGCGCGGGATGTTAAGCTATCATCCTTATGATGAGCACAACATCCAGGAAGCAATTACCCTACGATAGCCCAGCCACCTACCAAATTGTGGTACAAGGACGGATCGACATAACCTGGTCTGATTGTCTGGAAGGCATGATCAGTCAGGTGATGGTGGAGGCAGACGCCCCAGTTACGACCTTGGAGGGCGAGTTGCACGATCAGGCTGACCTGCTCGGTGTGCTCAACACACTCTATGAGCGACATTTGACCCTGATTTTGGTGAAACGTCTGGAGCTGAAAAGTCCACAAGGATTATCGTAGAAAGTTAAGGAGGAAGCGATATCGAAAAGATAAATGAGAAAAATCCAAAATCATCCAGGCGACCGGGCCTAAGAAACGAAACCCGACATCATCACCGGTCCGATGATGCGCAACCATACTGATATAGGAGAAAATGAAATGACTACGACAAGCAATGCAACCACGAGCTCCACAGCCCGTGTCAAGGTTGATCAAGCCCGCATCGACCGGCTGAAAGAACAGCTCAGGAGCACCCCTGCTGAGGTCGATTTCGAGCGGGTCAGGATCATGCATGAGGTGTACGAGGACACCGCCGGCTACCAGCAGATCATCCGCAGAGCCAAATTCATGGCAACCCTGCTTGAGAGGAAAAAGATGTACATCGACGACAACCTCTTCGTGGGCAGCATGGCCAGCACCGTCAATGGCATCTACACCTATCCGGAATGGCAGGTGGATTGGATGGTCGAGGAGAATACCATTGAGAAGTGCAAGGACCCGGAAGACCGCAAGGCGAACGAATGGGCGCTCAAATACTGGGACAAGCGCGCCCTGAAGCCGCGCACGCTTGAGATCTTCGAAAGGAAGTATGGTTTTGATCCGCGCCCTTCTTATGATTCCGGCAATGTCATAAGTTTCTTTGACTGGCCCGGCGGCGGCGGCAATCTGAACTACCCAAGGGTGTACAACAATGGGCTTGCCAGCATGATCAAAGAGATCGATGAGCGAGAGGCGGCCCTCGAGATGCGCCTGCCGAATGCCGACAAGTTCGCCTTCTATGAAGCCAGCCGCATTGTCATGAAAAGCATTATTCGCCTGGCCCACCGTTATGCTGAACTGGCCCGGGAGATGGCGGCGAAAGAGGCGAATCCCGTCCGCAAGCAAGAGCTGCTCGACATCGCCGAGGTCTGCGAATGGGTGCCCGAACATCCGGCCCGTAACCTGAGAGAAGCCATCCAGTGCCACTTCTTCTGCCACATCATCGCGGAGATCGAACAGGTGGGCTGCGGCTATTCGGAGGCTTACCTGGGCCAGAATTTAGAGCCGTTCTACCAGGCCGACAAGGCTGCCGGTCTGGTTGGTTATGACGAGGCAGTCTTCATGTTCGAGAACCTCGTCATCAAGCTGAACGAGATCGGCTACTACTATGGCGAGAAGGTCGCCCTGCAGAACTCGGCCGACCTGGGCCAGAGCATCACGCTCGGCGGCTACACCGAAGATGGAGATGATGCCACCGCAGAAATGGATTATGTGATCCTGGACGCCTGCAACTACCTTCACCTGCCGCAGCCCCCGCTGACGTGCTGCTACACGGAGCAAATGAGCGGCAAATTCCTGGAAAAGGTCCTGGATGTGATCGGCACCGGGATCGGCATGCCCCAGTTCGTCAATGGCGATGTGATGGTGAAGCGCGCCTTGAACCTCTTTGCTGACTCCAAGAAGGGCTGCTCACTCGAAAAAGCCAGGCGCACCTGCATTGGCGCCTGCGTGGGTTCATACATTCCCTACGAGACCGGTCACCCGGTGGAAGGGCAGCCCAACCTGGGGAAGATCATCGAGCTGGTGATGAACGACGGCTTCGATCCACGCATTAAGAAGCAGGTCGGACCCAAGAGCGGAGACCCCGAGACCTTCGAGACCTTCGAAGAACTCTACGCGGCCTTCGATAAGCAGTTGAACTTCAATGAGGAGGTCCTCCGCCGGGGCGCCTGGATCGCCAGCATGCTGTGCGCTGACTTCCTCCCGACGACCTGGCGCTCGCTCCTGACCGGGGGCTGCATCGAAACCGGCACCGAGGTCTGGAACGGCGGCGCCAATTACTACACCACTGCCCAAATCGTGGTCGGCAGCGTGGACGCCGCCAACTCGCTGATGGCGGTGAAGAAGTTAGTCTATGATGACAAGAAGATCACCATGGCCGAGCTGAAGAAAGCGCTGGCCGCCAACTGGGTCGGATACGAGCATGTCCGCAAGCTGTGCTATGAGGCTCCCAAACACGGCAACGACATCCCTGAAGTGAACAAGCTGGTTCGCAGGGTGACCAATAGCATCTATGACGCTTTCCAAAAGGTAGACGGCGGCGGCAACTACATCAGCCAGGACATCAAGTCAGCGCCGGATGCCTACACCAAGAGCATCCACAACCTGATGGGGCTGGTGACGGGTGCGCTGCCGAGCGGCAAATATGCCGGGCAAGCACTCACCGATGGCAGTATGTCGGCCATGCCAGGCACCGACGTCAACGGACCCACCGCCTTGGTGATGTCTGCGGCGAAAGGTCAGGATGCCATCAAGTACACCGCCACGCACATGAACATGAAATTCCCGCCCGATCAACTGAAAACACGCAAGGGCCGGGATAACATCCTGAAGTCTTGTCAAGACCCTTTTTGACAATGATGGTTATCACGTTCAGTTCAATGTCCTGGACACCGCCATCCTCAGGGACGCACAGAAGCACCCTGAAAACTACCGCGACCTTGTGGTGCGGGTGGCCGGGTTCAGCGCCTTCTTCACCAAGCTGGCCCCGGGTGTGCAGGATGAGGTCATTGCTCGCACCCTGCAGAGTTTCGAATAGTTCTGAGTTCAACGAAACCGTTCTGGCGTGGCGCTCCGTCACGCCAGAACGGAAGTCAGACTTGTGAACGGCAAGGATGGAAGGCGATGAATCCAGAAAAAAAGTGTAAGAACGAAGGAGGTACAGGTCTATGAAAACGAACAGTCGACGCATTGGTATCATGGTGGGAGCAGGGTATGTACCCGGTATAAATGCCGTCATTACCGGCTCCGCCATCGCCGCAAGTAAAATGGGTTGGGAGGTAGTTGGCATCCGGGATGGTTTTGAAGGTTTGTTGCACCCCGAAAAATACCCGCATGGAGGATTGGTAACACTCGACCCAGAGCTTATTGAAAATCTCGATCCCTCCGGCGGTGGAGTCCTGGGCCAATCGGCCAGGGTTGATCCCTTCCATGTCCGCCAGATCAATGAGTTGGAGATGGTGGAGGAAGTGGATATGTCTGATGAGCTCTTAAAGAGACTCAAATCAGAAAATATCGACGGATTGATTTCAGTCGTCGGTGGACAGGGACTTACGATCCTCTACAAGCTCCATCGCAAAGGTCTCAATACGGTATGCATCCCACGCTCGATCGATAACGATATTGCCTCCACTTCGGTTTCGTTTGGTTTCAACAGCGCCCTCACGTTGACCATCGAAATGCTTGACCGTGCCCGTCAGTCGGCCCGGTCGGCCCGCAAAATTGCGGTGGTTGAAGTTCAGGGAGAGCAGGCCGGATGGATTGCACTGCAGGCGGGCATCGCGGTTTGTGCGGATGTCATTATGATCCCTGAGATCCCTGTAGACTTGAAAAATGCAGCCGGGAGATTGAGGGAGATCATGTCAGCCGGAAAGTCCTACGGGCTGGTGGTCGTGGCCCAGGGAGCGAAATTTATCAATCGGGCTAAAAAGCAGGAGGTTGTATCCTCCCTCAAAGCTACCCTTTCTCCGCTGGCAACCGGCGACTCCAATAGTGAACACGTCATTCTGACTTCCGGTCGGGCGGCCCAAACTGTGGCAACCGAGCTGCAACTTGCTGATCGCCGAAGAAACTTATCCGCTCGTGATTGGTCCCTGGGTCAGGGGTGGAACACCCTCTGCTGTCGACCGTCAACTGGGGATGGCCTACGGAGCTGGGGCTTTGCAGGCGCTGAAAGCTGACAAAAACGGAGTCATGGTGGCTTTTGTTCCTCCGGAAATAAAGTTCGTGCCTTTGGCGGAAGCAATCAACAAAGTCAGAACAGTATCTTCTGACAACGAATTCCTGAAGATTGCCGACTCTCTCGGCATTTATTGCGGGAATTAGGGAGAACAAAATGATGACCCATCAAACAACCAACCTGTTGGAGATACAAGGCACGGTACTGAATATCCAGCGCTATTGCAGTCATGACGGTCCGGGTGTGCGCACGACTGTTTTCCTGAAAGGCTGTTCGCTGCGCTGTAAATGGTGCGGCAATCCCGAAAGCATCGCCCCCAAGCCTGAAATTTCATACGATCCCAAGAAGTGTACCGGCAAGGAATGTGGTGTCTGCCTGAAGCCTCCCTTCCCCGAAGGCGCCTTCTATTTTGTGGAAGGCAACGACGAAAAAGTGAATGTCAACTGGCACCTGGCCATGGACTGCGACCAGGAAATGGTCTCGCTCTGCCCAACCGGCGCGCTCGAAATGTTCGGCAAGACCATGACGGTTGGCGAGGTTCTCGACGAGGTGGAGAAGGATCATAGCATGTACCGCAATACGGGGGGTGGCATGACCATCAGCGGTGGTGAGGTAATGCTGCAACCCGACTTTGCCGCCGCCTTGCTGCAGGAAGCTCACAATCGCGGCATCAATACGGCGATCGAAACCGCCTCCAATGCACCCTGGTCCTTCCTGGAAAAAGTATTGCCCCATGTGGATACGATGCTGCACGATAACAAGCTGATGAATTCAGAGCGGCACAAAAAGTGGACCGGTGTGGGCAACGAGCGCATCCTGGCGAACTTCAAGCGAGCCTACGAAACGTTTCCCAACATCGACTTTATTACGCGAACACCGCTGATTCCAGGCGTGAATGCCGATGAGGAGCATGTCAGGGCCGTACTGGCATTCATCAAGCCTTATAAGAACGTGATTGATTATGAGCTGCTGCCGTATCACCGCTTTGGACTGGGCAAGTACTTGCTGCTGGGCGAGGTGTATGAGCTGGACGATTACAAAACGCCGTCCGATGAGCTGGTCGCGCACCTGCAGGCCATCATCGACGAGGCCTTTGGAAGAAGTGGATAAAACAACAATTGTAGTTTTTTCCCAGTTCAAGGGGAAGTCGGGAGTGTCTGGGCGGGTATTGCCCGCCCAAACACTCCCATCACTGCCCTGGATTGTTTTGCACTCCTATAAAATGCATCACAAGGACAAAAGGCAAATTAACATAAAAGGAGACACATTATGATTAAAATGCTGGGTCATGCCGGTTTGCATAGACGCGTTGCCATCAATGTGGGGGCTGGCTTTGTCCCGGGGACGAATGCCGTGGTTATGGGTGCGGCCATTACGGGCGGAAAATTAGGATGGGAGATGATCGGCATCCTGAATGGGTTTGAAGGGCTGTTGCACCCAGAACGTTATTCCAATGGTGGATTGGTTACCCTCAGCCCCGAGCTTATCGAGAATCTTGATCCCGCCACCGGAGGTATCCTTGGCCAGGCGCCCAGTGTTGATCCGTTTCATGCCCGCACCGTGGATAGTGAAGAAGTCGACCTGTCTGATGAGTTGTTGACAAGACTCAAGGCAGAGAATATTGACGCCCTAATCTCCGTTGTGGGTAACCAGGGGTTGAGTATCCTCTACAAGCTCCATCGCAAAGGGCTCCATTCGGTGTGCATTCCCCGGTCAATCGAGAATGACATTGCCGCCACAGCGATATCCTTTGGATTCAACAGCGCCCTCAGCAACACCATCGAAATGCTGAACAAGGCATATCAGGCGGCCCGGTCGGCCCGAAAGATCGCCGTGGTGGAGGTCCTGGGAGGGCAGGCCGGATGGATTGCGTTGCAGGCGGGTATTGCCGCTCGGGCTGATGCGGTGCTGATGCCTGAGATCCCCTGCGATCTGAAAAATGTGGCATCGAGATTGAAAGATAAAATATCAGTCCAAAGGCCTTATGGGCTGGTGGTGGTAGCCGAAGGAGCGAAATTCGTTGATTACTCGCAATCGCCGCTGGCAGCGGGTGAGGCCGGTGACCAAGTCATTCAGAGATCGGGTCAGGTCGCCGAAACTGTGGCGGCCGCCTTGCAACCGCTGATCTCCACAGAAATCTATCCGCTCGTAATTGGTCCCTGGGCCAGGGGTGGTAACCCCACTGCACTAGACCAACAATTGGGGATGGCATATGGGGCCGGGGCTGTGCAGGTGCTGAAAGGCGGCCAACATGGGGTGATGGTGGCTTTTGTGCCGCCTGATATCAAGTTCGTACCCCTGACAGAAGCGATCAACAAAGTCAGAACCGTGCCCGTAGATAGCGAGTTCTTGAGAATCGCCCAGTCACTCGGCATCTACCTTGGTCACCGTTTATAAGAATGGAGCTAAACATGGACAACACTGACATATCTGAAGACATCTACGAACAACTGGCGGATGCCCTGGACGCGTTGCCCGCTGGTTTTACCAGAACACCCTCCAAGCTGGAAATAAAACTAATAAAACTGGTGTTTACACCCGAGGAGGCCCTTGTAGCCAGCACGTTGAGCCGCAAGCTTGAGACTGCGGCCGAGATCGCAGAACGCGTGGGTCTTCCTGAAGATGAGGTTACCGTATTACTCGAGGGTATGATACCCCGGCGCATGGTTAAGGCTGACACACTTGCTCTTGAAACCGGTGTTAAAGGGCTTGGTAAAGTCGAGGCAAAGCCCGGCCAAAAGGCTCAGGAAGAGAGCGTGAAGAAATACAGACTCTTTCCTTTCCTGGTTGGTTGGTACGAATCCTACCTGCAGGAGGTCAAGCCGACCTCCAGGGAATTTGCCCAGATCTTCGAGCAGTACGTGATCGAGGGCGGGGGCGAGAAAATCTTTGCTCCACGGCCCGGCCCGCAGGGCGTCATTCCTTACCGTGGCTCGCTCAAGCCTGAGTGGCTCAAGCGGGAACCCCACAATGATATTGATGCCCACTTCCAGCGACATGACCGTTTCCTCGTGCTCGATTGCGTGTGCAAGAAGGAGAAAGTCGCAGCTCACGGCCATAGTTGCGCGATGCCAATCAAGCGTTGTGGTTTCGTCGGCATGCCGCCTGTGGTTCCGCTCTCGGAAAACGTGATCAGCCGCGAGGATGCCATCAAGCTCTGGACTGAACTCGATGACATGGGGACGATGGTTATTGAGGGATTCTATGGATTCACCATGGGGGCAGAGGCCCCTCAGTTCGTTGGGGGATGCCACTGCTGCGGCTGTTGCTGCACGATATTGCAGGGAGGGCGTATGGGCAATCTGACGGAAACAGTCCAGAAATCGAACTACCGCGTTGTAAAAGATTATGATAAATGTGAATCCTGTGAGGAGTGTGTAAGGCGTTGCCAGTTTTTTGCACATACCTTTGATGGGGCTACCGATGACAAGCCTGTGTATCATCCTGATAAATGCGTGGGATGTGGCGCCTGCGGCATGGGATGTCCGTCAGGTGCGCTTCACCTCGAGCCCGTATCTGAAGAGAAGTGGTTCCAGGTTCCGTCCAGTTTCGTTGAATGGGAAGATGCCCGCCTGCGGAATTTAGCAGCAGATACTTAACGCGTGGCTAAATAATCATTGTTGTGAGATGACTTCGATTCGCGAAGCAACATAAGAGGAGTAAACACAATGTCAATGTATCCGAAAAATATGTTTTTCACGTCGGAATCGGTGACCGAAGGGCATCCGGACAAGTTCTGCGACCAGGTATCGGACGCGGTGCTGGACGAGTGCCTGAGGCAGGATCCCCTGGCACGTGTTGCCTGCGAGTGCTACGTGACGATGGGTTTGCTCAACATTGGCGGCGAGATTACAACGAGCGCCATGTTTGACGTGGCCAGGGTCGCCCGGGATGTCGGCAACGAGATCGGCTATACCTCACCGAAGTACGGCTTTGACGTCAATACTGCCGCCATCATCAGAACCATCCACGCCCAGTCGCCCGACATCAGCCAGGGCGTGACCAGAGAGGGCGGGCAGATCGGGGCCGGTGACCAGGGCATCATGTTCGGCTACGCCTGCACTCAGACAGAAGAGCTCATGCCACTGCCGATCATGCTTGCACACAAGTTGGCCATGAAGCTTGCCGAAGTCCGCAAGCAAAAGGTGCTGCCCTACCTGGGCCCGGATGGGAAGACGCAGGTGACCGTGGAATATCGAGATGGCAAGCCACTGCGCGTCGACTACGTGGTGGTTGCCGCCTCGCACACAGATGAAGTTGTGACGCCCGACGGCAAGTTCACGACCGACGAAGCCAGGCAGGAGATCGTCGAGCAGGTGGTCCGCCCGGTGATAGGGGATCTGCTGGACGAGAAAACGACGATCACCGTGAATGGGACAGGGAAGTTCCTGGTCAGCGGCCCGCAAGGCGATACGGGACTGACTGGGCGGAAAATCATCGTGGACACCTACGGCGGCTGGGCCGTGCACGGCGGCGGGGCGTTCAGCGGCAAGGACCCCACGAAAGTGGATCGCTCAGCGGGGTACATGGCGCGGTACGTGGCCAAGAACCTGGTAGCGGCCGGACTGGCGCAGGAGTGCCTGGTGCAGCTCAGTTATTGCATCGGCCTGGTGGATCCGGTGTCGGTGTTGGTGAACAGCTACGAGACCGGAAAGCTTCCCGATGAGACCCTGTCGAAGATTGTGCGCCAGGTGTTCCCGCTGTCGCCGCATGGGATTATTGACCACCTGAAGCTAAGGCAGCCGGTGTACACCAAAACAGCGGCGTATGGGCACTTCGGGCGTCCGGAATTCACCTGGGAACGCCTGGACGCCGCGCCAGAAGTGCAGGCCAAGGCAAAGAAAGCCTAACCTCCAGGCGGCCGGGCCTGCTCGAAAAACTGCCATCACCACCGGTCGGGTGATGAGCAACCAACGTAAAAAAGAAAATTTTATGGCTAAGCTAGACGTGAAATTCATCAGATAATCTCTGGCCGGCAGGTGGGATATTGATGTCATTGTAGGTGGACAGAAGGTGTCCCACCTTATCATGGATTGGCCGGACGCATTCGGGTTGTGCCTGGGAGTTGAGCCAGGAAAGTTCGTTTCGGAAGAAGTCACCGTTGAGAAAGGTGTAAGGCAGATCGCCATGGCCGGGTGGCGCTCCGACGTGCAGAGATGGTACGGGCACTGGTACAACGACAAAAGCACACTGGATGCAATCCACATCAAGCTGCGTCGTGAAAGCAAAGTCGAAAATACCGCCGTCTACATCGTGTTGGGAGTGGATTTGGAAGGACATCGCGACGTTTTGGGTCATTGGGTGGGTGATGGTGCCGAAGGGGCCAATTTCTGGTTGAGTGTGGTCAGTGACCTGCAAAACTGCGGGGGGGTGAAGGACCTGTGGATTGCCTGTATGGATGGCTTGACCGGCTTCAAGGAAGCCCTGCTGGCCGTGTTTCCCAAGACCGAGATCCAGCGCTGTATCATCCACCATCCAAGTGGGGATCGATTTTGCGCAACATTGCCAGGCATTCTTGAGCAGCAAGCCCGCTGCGCCGCCTGTGTAAAGCTTCTCGCAGCGTCTGTTGTACTTCACCCTCTGGCAGTTCCTGAAGAGACTTCGATAGCACCTCGATTAGATCACTATCCGATTCTGTATAAACACGGATCATTATAACCTTGCGGAGGCGGGTGCTATAATCTAACCAATCCAAAAACTCGTTACCCGCACGATCTTTGTGCTCCGCACCGCTCTTTGGTGCGCACCTTCGCAAGGTTTACAAACGAAAGGATGCCAAATGACCGAAAACTATCGTATCGAACGCGATTCGCTGGGCGAAGTCCAGGTGCCTGCTGATGCCCTCTGGGGCGTCCAGACGCAGCGCGCCGTGCTCAATTTCCCGATTTCGGGCTTGAAACCCTGGCGGGCTTTCATCTGGTCGATGGCGACGATCAAGCGGGCAGCCGCCGAGGTGCAGCGCGACCTGGGTCTGCTCGACGCCGAACGCGCCGGCGCCATCGTCCAGGCCGCCCAGGAGGTCATGGATGGCCAATGGGATGACCAGTTTGTCGTCGATCCCTTCCAGGCGGGGGCAGGCACCAGCCACAACATGAACACCAACGAGGTCATCGCCAACCGCGCCACCCTCATCCTGGGCGGGAAGCTGGGAGAGTACAGGGTGCACCCCAACGACCACGTCAACATGGCGCAGTCCACCAACGACGTCATCCCCACCGCCATCCGCCTGGGAGCGCTCTGGCGGCTGGAGGAGCTTTTGGGCGTGGTGAATGAGCTGGCCGCCGCCCTCCAGGAAAAAGCAGTTGCGTTCGACGACATCGTCAAATCCGGGCGCACTCACCTGCAGGACGCCGTGCCGGTGCGCCTGGGGCAGGAGTTCGGCGCCTATGCCAGGGCCGTCGAACGCGATGCCGAGCGCATCCGGCGCTGCCGCCGAAGGCCTGCGGCGCCTGGGCATCGGCGGCACCGCCGCCGGCACCGGGCTGAACGCCCATCCCGAGTACCACGCCCGCATGGTCACGCGCCTCTCCGAGCTGACCGGCATCACCCTCTACACCTCCGACAACCTCTTCGAGAGCATGCAGTCCCTGGCGGACGCCGCCGACTTTTCGGCCGCCCTGCGCACCCTGGCGATCACCCTGACGCGCATCGCCAACGACCTGCGCCTGCTGGCCTCGGGACCGACGACCGGCTTGGACGAGATCCGCCTGCCGGCGGTGCAGCCGGGCTCGAGCATCATGCCCGGCAAGGTCAACCCCGTGCTCGCCGAGATGCTCAACATGGCCATGTTCCACGTCCAGGGCTGCGACCTGGCCGTCTCGCTGGCGGCGCAGGCCGGGCAGCTCGAGCTCAACGTGATGATGCCGATCATCGCCCACAACCTCTTCGAGAGCATGCAGGTGATGATCGGGGCGGTCAGCGCCTTCACCGAGCAAGCTGCGTGCGCGGCCTGCAGGCCAACCGCGCCAAGGCCGAGGGCTGGCTGGAGAAAAACGCCATCATCGTCACCGCCCTCAACCCCGTCATCGGCTACGCCGCCGGGGCAAAGCTGGTCAAAGAAGCCCTGGCGACCGGCCGCCCGCTGCGCGAGCTGGCCGTCGAAAAAGCTCTCGCCGGCGAGCTCAAGCACCGCGACGAAGACCGTCCGGCGACCGCCGAGGAGATCACCGGAGCGCTGAGCGACATGCGCCGCCTGACCGAAGGCGGCATCTTCGGCGGTGGCGGCGGAGGCTAAATGACTCAACCCTTACCTTACAAAAATCCTGTATTATCCATCGAAGCCCGCGTTGATGACCTGCTGGCGCGCATGAGCCTGCAGGAAAAGGTCGACCAGCTCGGTTCGCTGCTGCCCTTCACAGATTGGACCGCATGGCTCGCCCATTCGATCGACGAACGCATCCGGCTGACCCAGGAGCTCCCCTTTGAAGAAATGGTGAAAACCGGCAGCTTCAGCGTGGTCCTGCGCGAGCTGCCGCCGACTCTGGCCGCCGAAACCGCCAACCGCATCTATGCCCTTGCCCGCGAGAAAACGCCCCACGGCATCCCGCCCATGATCCACGACGAGGGGCTGCACGGGCTCCTGGCAAACGGCGCTACCAGCTTCCCGCAGTCGATCGCCATGGCCTCGAGCTGGGATCCGGACCTGCTCTACCAGGTAGCCAGGGCCATCGGCCGCGAGGCGCGCCTGCGCGGCATCCGCCAGCTCCTCAGCCCGACCATCAACATCGCCCGCGACCCGCGCTGCGGGCGCACCGAAGAAACCTACGGCGAGGATCCCTACCTGGCAAGCCGCATGGCGGTCGCCTTCGTCCAGGGCGTCCAGCAGGAGGGCGTAGCCGGCCACGCCCAAGCACTACGCCGCCAACTTCGTCGGCGACGGCGGGCGCGACAGCTACGCCATCCACTTCTCGGAACGCCTGATGCGCGAGGTCTACTTCCCGGCGTTCGAAGCCGCCGTGCGTGAGGGCGGGGCGCTCTCGATCATGGCCGCCTACAACTCCCTCGACGGGCTGCCCTGCTCCTGCAATCCCTGGCTGCTGACAAAGGTTTTGCGCGAAGAGTGGGGCTTCCAGGGCTTTGTCGTCTCGGATTACGGCTCGGTGGTGCACGTCCTCGAAAAGCACGCCGTCGCCAGAAACAAGACCGGCGTGGCCCGGCGCACCCTCGAAGCCGGCCTGGACGTGGAGCTGCCGGCCACGGACTGCTACGGCAAGCCGCTCCTGGAGGGACTCGCGCAGGGATTGGTCTCGAAGGCAGCCCTCGACCAGGCCGTTCGCCGCTTTCTCTGGGTCAAGTTCAAGCTGGGCTTGTTCGACGATCCCTTCGTCGACCCGCAGGCCGCCGAAGCCGGCTGCAGCACGTCCGAGCACCGCGAGCTGGCCCTGCGCATGGCGCGCCTGGGCCTGGTGCTGCTCAAAAACGAAAACCAGCTCCTGCCCTTCCCGAAGACCCTGCGCTCGCTGGCGGTCATCGGCCCCCAGGCCGACGCCATCCGCCTGGGCGGGTATTCCTGGAACGGCTACGATAAAGCTCGTGTAATTACCCGCTGCCGCGGGCTGCAGGAGCTGCTGGGCAAGGGCGTCGCCCTCCACTACGCCGAAGGCTGCGGGGTCCAAGACCTCTCCACGGACGGGTTTGGCCCGGCCCTCCAGGCTGCCGCCCTCTCCGAGGCCGCTGTGCTCTTCGTCGGCAACAGCGACCAGACCGAAGGCGAGCAGCGCGACCGCGCCAGCCTCGACCTGCCCGGCGTCCAGGAGGACTTGATCCGTGCGGTCACCGAGACCGGCATCCCCCTGGCGGTGGTGCTCATCAACGGCAGCGCCATCACCATGGGCGGCTGGATCGAGCAGGCTCCCGCCATCCTCGAAGCCTGGTACCCCGGCGAGCAGGGCGGCCGGGCGATTGCCGAAGCCCTCTTCGGCGACGTCAACCCCGGCGGCAAGCTGCCGGTGACCTTCCCGCGCACCACCGGCCAGCTCCCGCTGTATTACAGCTACAAGCCCAGCGGCAGGATCGACGATTACGCCGACGGGTCAGGCAAGGCGGCTTTCCCCTTCGGCCATGGCCTGTCCTACACCACCTTCGAGTATTCGGACCTGCGCATCAGCCCGCAGCCGGCCGGGACCGATGCCGTGGTCAGCTTGACCTTCGACCTGGCGAACACCGGCGAACGTGACGGCGACGAGGTAGTCCAGGTCTACGTACGCGACGTCCTCGCCAGCGTGGTGCGGCCGCTGAAGGAGCTGAAAGCCTTCCACCGCTTCAGCCTGCGCCGCGGGGAAAAGCGCACGCTGAGCTTCCTGTTGGACGTCAAGGATCTGGCGCTCTATGATGCCAGCCTGCAGCGCCTCGTCGAGCCGGGCGAGTTCGAGATCATGCTCGGCAGCTCTTCCGAAGACATCCGCCTGCGAGGCATGCTCGAAGTGATTTGATTTTTGTTGACAGGTCAGCACACCTGGATTATAGTGTCCCTGAATGGCCGCCAGCCGCAGTAGAATCTCATCGCGCTCCACATTGCCTGCCTTGATTTTGCTTCTGCTGGCGGCATTCTGCATCTTGGGGTGCCAGGCAGATCACCAAGAAGCACTTGGCCCCGAAGCTCCATTGCGCGTCTACTACATCGGTGCGCCTGCCGGGCAAAACGGGGTGCACGCCGCCTTGCAGATCGCCAGCCAGAACCATGCCATCACCCTGGTGGATGACCCCGCGCAGGCGCAAGTCATCGTTGTGAACGGTTCACTCCCTGGGGCGCCTGCTGTCGAGCAGCGCCTTCAGGAGGGCGCCGGACTCGTCCTGATCCTCGGCGAGGACCTGACCCAGGAGCAGGTTGAAACCCTGCTCGGGTTCCCGGTCAGCCTGCAGCCGCGCCAGGAGCCGGCCAGCCTGGCCGCCCTCCAGGGCCTGGACGACCCCCTGACCACCGAGATCCTCTGGAACGGCGCCCCACAGGTGCGCGACCGTGTCGAGACCCTCACGTCTCTTTCCAGCGTCCAGCCGCTGGTCAGCGCTTTTGAGGACGGCTCCTGGATCTTGTGGCACGACCAGACCGGGCGGAAATTCATCTTCAACGCCTTCCTGGATGACGCCAATCCGCAAATCCAGGAATGGGCATACTTCAACTACCTGGTCTACAGCCTGGTGGTGCGCGCAGGCGGAGGCGAGCCGCTCTCCTTTGCGGACTATCCCGGCTCCCCCCTGCCCCACGCGGCAGAGCGGAATATTCTGATCGCCCTGATGGCGCTGGTGCTGCTCACGGCAGTCGCGGCCTTCTGGGCCGTGCGCCGCTACAGCCTGGCCCACCCCGAAGCGTTAGACCGCATCGTCAGCGACCCGACCAGGTTCCAGAAATACCAGGAGCAGACTGCCTGGGAAGAAGTCGGCTTCCACCGCCCGCTGAGCGGCTTCCTGATCGCCCTGGTGCTGGGCTTGCTGCTCTTCATCCCCCTGATCATCTACCAGAACCTGGTGCTGCCCGTCTACATCCTGCCCTCGGCGCAGGCGCTGGGCACCTGGGGTCGCGTCACCCAGTTCTTCAGCCTGGCCTGGACGTTCTTCGACCTGGGCACGAGCGTGGCTTTCATCAAATACCTGTCCGAGTACCGCGTCCACGACCCAAAGCGCGGCATCCAGTACGGTCAGTTGTTCGTCTGGTGGCAGGCACTCTCCGGCGCGATCCAGGTGACGCTGGTGATCGTCCTGGCGAGCACGCTGGCGCCGCGCTCGGCTTACGCCCTCTACGCCTGGAGCGTGATCATCCACGCCCTCATCCAGGTGCCCGGATTTTACCAGGTGTTCCGCCACGCCTTGAGCGGCCTGCAGCGCCAGGACTACGCCCGCCTGCTGGACATCAGCCTGAACGTGGTCATGCCCATGGTCGTCCAGCCACTGTTTGTAGGCGCCATGTACGCCTGGGGCAAGGCGCACCCGGTCATGGGCGGGGCGATGGGAGGCCTGCTCGGGCTGGGCATCGCCGCCTACGCAGCCGAGCTGTTCACCTTCCTGATTGGCTTGGGTCTCTACCGGCGTATCGGCTACAACGCCCGCGTGCTCTTCCTGGCGCATTTCGACTGGAAGGTGGTCAAGACCAGCTTCCGCTTCGGCATCTTCGAGATGCTGGGCTCGCTGGCCTGGTCCGCCGGCCAGGCTGCCGAGATCGCCATCACCCAGGGCAGGCTGATCAACTACGCTGAAATCTGGGGCAACTGGGGGCTGGCGCAGAATTTCGTCTTCGCCTACACCGTCCTGCAGACGCTGTATGACGCCACGATGCCGGCAATCTCGGAGGCCATCTCGAGCGGGCGCAGGATCCTCAGCCAGTATTATGCCGTGCAGTCGTATAAATACGGCGGGATGATCAGCGCCTTCCTCGGAGCGGTGCTCCTGGCAGTGGCGGACCGCTTTATCCTGGGAGCTTCAGGGCCCGAGTTCGTCCGCGCCTCCCTCTACGTGGTGCCGCTGGTCATCTGGGGAGCGATCCAGTACCCGTCTTGGGTCGGCGACATCGTCCAGCTCGGCTCGAACAAGCCATATCTAAAATCCCTGCTGGTGTTTGGGGAGCAGATCATCCGCGTGGTGTTCGCCTTGATCTTGCTCGAGCGCCTGCAGATCTACGCCCTGGTGGTGGCCTACTTCGCCGGGCTGCTCACCAAGGATATTGTTGCCTACTTCGTCAACCACAAGCTGTGCTTCCCGCAGCGCTTCTATTTCTGGCAGTCGCTGGCGGCGCCGCTGTTGGCAGGTGCGGTCCATTTCGCCTTCATGCGCTGGCTGGGCGGCCTGCTCTGGCAGGGGGACGCCGAGGGCATGGCCCGCATGCTCAGCTCGGTGCTGATCTTCTTCATCGGGGTCCTGCCCTCGTTCCCGCTGTACCTGTTCCTCTACGGCCTCTTCGGCGGCTGGGATCCCGATACCCTGGGCGAGCTCAAAAGCGCTGGCCGGCAGACCGGCTGGATGCGCCCGCTCGCCTGGCTGGTCTGGGCTTCCACCTGGCTGGGCGCCCGCCTCAGCCCCCTCCACGGCCGCTTCCCGATCACCATCCGCGCCGCCGCCCTGGAAGAAGCCAGGGGCTTGACGCTGGAGAGGGTGAAGCTGTAGGATAAGTTTGATACCAGCGTTCCCGAATCTCCAACCATTGGCGGATCAGGCGACTCCCTTAACAATGCTCGCCATCCATTCCGCACCCGTCTGGATGTCGTGCTGGTCGATCCAGGTCGAAAGCCCCGCTGCGTGCATATCCGTGAGCTTCAGAACGAATTCTGCATCCTTGCGTGAATAGCTGATAAAAATCCGCTCAGACATGGATGGGTAGGTTTCTCTAGACTATTCGATCCTTTAACCATTCCAGGATCAAATGCCGGAATTGTTCAAGTTGATCCAATTGGCTCAAATTGCGATACACCACGTCCCAGTTGAGGGCTACATATTCGTGGACCATGACATTTCGAAATCCCGCCAGCGGCGCCAAGGTCCGGGCAAAATCAGCCGGCAATACCCCAAGTTCTCCCATTCTCAATATCGCCTCATAATAATCTGAGGGTTTTTGAGCATTCACCAGCGAAATGATGCGATGGCAAATATCGATGCAGCATTGCGCCGCAACCTCCAGGTTGCGCTCAACAATATCGCGTAAGTACGGATCCTGGTCAAAATCAGAACGAGGTCTTATTAATAAACGGCTTTAATCTCGCCAAGCGCTCGCTCAGTTCGTCTAAACGCCTCTCGATACCGCTGAACTCGGGCTGCATCCTCGACCTCCTTGCAAAATATCGCTCCGTTGCGCGCGTAATACTGGCAGGTAATCACCATAACGGCTCATAACCGTGGCCTCATATTCCACCTTTTCCAGCAGGCTGCGCTGGTACAGGTCCATTCCCTGGGCAATCACCGCGTAGGCAAACTCGACCGGATTACTGTTCAAGATTAATAAATCGACAGGCGCCTGTAGCTTTCCCGTAATCCTAGGACTGGTGAGATTGCCGCAAGGATAACTCATCCGTCCCAGCATCAAGCAGCACGCCCAAGGTCCAGATCGCTCAATGGACCGATCTGGCGGTCGACCTTTGAGCCGAACAGATAAACCAACCTTATTTCGGGAAATCAGAAAAAATCCTGGAAGGACCGCATCCCTTAAAGCCTGAATATCCATATGCCGATTATATCAGGTCGCACCCCCGCTTCTTCCGCGCAGCAAATCGATCGTCTCCACCGCGTGCCGCAGGTGCGGGATGACAATGCTCCCACCCACCACCAGCGCCACGTTCAAGGCGTCGTAGAGCTCGGCGTCCGTCCAACCCGCCTGGGCGCACTGCACCAGGTGGTAGTCGATGCAGTCGTTGCAGCGCAGCACGGTCGAAGCCACCAGCCCCAGCAGCTCCTTGGTCTTCGCATCCAGGGCTTCATCTTTATAAGCGGCCGTATCCAGGTTGAAGAAGCGCTTGATCCCGCGGTGATCGATCTCCAGGATGCGCTCGTTCATGCGCTCGCGATAATTTTTAAACTCATCCAGGCGTGTGCTCATGCCTGCCTCCAGGTACGCGCGGCTTCGGCCAGCTCGTGTGCGTTTCGCTGGACCTTCTTCAGCGCCTCGATGACGTCATCCAGGTCGCCGGGCTCCGCCCGGAAGATCGCCTCGTCCAGCCAGACGGCCTCGCCCTCGCTGGCGCGCTCCGCCTGCGGAAAGCTCATCTGCTCGAACTTAAAATACTCCGGGAATGCATTCGGCACCGCCAGGCGCGATTTCTCCGGGTGGAACAGCTCGTAGCGGTGCATGGCTTCGTAGCCCGTCCCGGCAGGGATGCCCTCTGCGCTCAGCGCCGCGCACGCAGCCTCGTGGTCGACCCCGAAGATCTCCGGCTCGATGGCAAAGATGTAGCGGTAGAAAGAGCGCCTGGTGTGGCGCGGGTCGCGCTGGAGCACGCGCACGCCGGTCACCTCGCTCAGGGCTTCGTCCATGTAAGCGATCATCTGCTCGCGCTGCTGGGCCTGGGCAGGGAAGCGCTCGATGGCCACGTTTGCCAGGGCAGCCTGCAGCTCGCTCAGGCGGTAGTTCGCGCCCATCATCGCCTCGCCCTCCACCTCCTCGCCGCCGCCAAGGGCATGCGGGCGCCCGCAGTCGATGATGCTCGCCGCCTTCGCCGCCAGCTCGGGCGTGCGGCAGAGCAGGATGCCGCCCTCGCCGGAGGTCAGGATCTTCGAGGACTGCAGGCTGAAAGAGCCAAAATGTCCCAGGGTGCCCGCCCCGCGGCCGCGCCACTTCGCCCCGTGCGCATGGGCGCAGTCCTCGACGACCACCAGCTTGTGCCTCTCGGCGATCTCCAGGATCGCGTCCATGTCCGCCATCTGGTGCCCCAGGTGCACGGGGAGGATCGCCCGCGTGCGCGGCGTAATTGCCCGCTCGATTGCCTTTGGATCGATGCAGTAGGTGTTCGGGTCGATATCCACGATCACCGGGATGGCCCCCGCCGCCAGCGGCGCCGCCGCCGTCGCCTGGAAGGTGTACGCCGGGACAATCACCTCGTCGCCCCAGCCGATGCCAGCAGCGCGCAGTGCCACCTCCAGGGTCACCGTCCCGTTGATCATCGGCACGGCGTAGCCGCCGCCCTGCAGGGAGCTGAACCGGCGGCTCAGCTCTGCCGTCTGCGGTCCGGGGAACGGGTGCCCGCCCCAACGCCCGGATTTGACCACGCTGGTGACCGCCTCGATATCACGCTCGTCCCACACCGGCCACTGCGGGTAAGGCCGGGTGCGGGTCTTTGGTCCACCTAGAATTGCCAGCTCAGACATTGTTTGATCTCCTTAAATAGTACGCTGACGAGCGCTGATGAACTGCGGATATTTTGGAAATTCTCCGCGTTCATCAGCGTTATCTGCAGTTTGTGCAGACATCTGCGGTTTTTTGCCGTATCTGCGGTTTTTGCAGACGTCCGCCTCCGATATCAGCTCTTCTTGCGCAGCAGCCAAACGCCGCCAGCAAGCACGCACGCAGCTAGCAGCGCAATCGGCAGCGCCGGCGGCCGGCTCAGTGGCGTCGCCTTCAATGCGCTCAATTCCACCGCCGTCGGGTTGCCGTCCAGGGTCATGTTGAAGGTCCCCGGGAACGTGGACGGCGTGGTGTAGATGCGCTCGTCGCCGGGGGTCTCGCCGATGCAGCCATCCGCGCCGCCCTGCCAGAGCAATCGCACATTGTCGGTACCGGCGGTCCAGCTGAAGTAGGCGCTGGCGTTCGAGGTGCGCAGGCCGCCCAGGTTGTAAATCCAGGTGCCGCCCGAATCCGTGATCGTCGACCCCCACTGCGAATTCCCACTGGTACCGCCGCCCCCCGCATCCTGGAGCTGGATGAAGACGATCACGTTCGGGGCAAGCGTAACCCCGCCCGTCTTATAAACGGTCCCGGTGATGTTCTGCCCCGACGGGGGCACGCCCAGGGCCGCCCCGCTCGTCACATTCTGCACTGCGAGCGACTCGCCGCCGGAGTTGACCTTGAAATAAATCGTCGTCGCCGGGCTCCCGTGGTTGACGAACACCGAATGGGTGGTGCTGGAACCCGAGATCGAATCGGCAGCGTTGTTCGGCTGGCTGCCCGAGCTCAGACCCCAGTCGACCGAGCTGTTGCTGTTGGCAGTGTCCGTCGTCCAGCTCACATTAAAGCTGACGTCGGTGACGTTGGTCACCCAGATCTGGTTGATATTGTCCGCGGCTTCAGCCGGGGCCGCCGGCATCAGCAGGTACAGCGCCAGCAGGATCATCACCCAGGCCGAAACCAGGCGCAGCCCATGGGAGTGGGCTCTCTCCTGCAGCCGGGTAGGACGCATCTCTTTCATACCTTTCTTCATTCAGCACCTCCAGCAAACCAAACAGACGGATAACGACCAGCCTCTTTATTATATATCGATTACGGGTTAAAGGTGCTGCTTTGCGAGCAGCGGACGAAGTATCCCGCATCCTGCCCCAGGGTAAAGTTGTTGGTGCCCGGGATGTCGAAGTAATGGGCGTTCCAGGCGTTCTGGTACCAGCGGTCGATCTCGCTGCAGGCGCCGGTCCCGCCGTTGATCGCTTCCAGCAGCGACTGCGCCGTGTACCCAGATGGATACGGCACCCCCACCGCGTTCCAGCCGGAAGCCAGGCTCAGCCCGACGCCGCTCGTCAATGGCGTCCCGTCCAGGGTTGCCGTCCGGCTGGCAGTGCAGCGCACGAAGTACCCTAGCCCCAGGCTGATGTTGAAGTTGTTCGTGTTCGGCAGGCTCAGATAATGGGCGCTCCAGTTGTTCTGGTACCACTGGTCGATCTCGCTGCAGGCGCTGGTCCCGCCGTTGATCGCTTCAAGCAGCGACTGCGCAGTGTAGGCGCTCGCCGGGGTCAGCGTCAGGGTGATCATGTTCCAGCCCGAGCTCAGGCTCAGGCTCTGGCAGGCGTAGGTCGTGGCGTTGGCAGTGTTGCTGTAAGGAGAAAGCTCGCCGTCCAGGCTGCGGTACGCCCTCACCCGGTAATAATACGGAGTGTTGCAGCTCAAGCCCGTGTTGCTGTAGCTGGTAGCGTCAGCAACCGCCGTGGCGATCTGCGTCCAGCCCGTGCTGCCGTCGGGCGAGCGCTCGATGCGGAACTCGCTTTCATCGCCGGTGTTATCCTGCCAGCTCAGGTCGATGCGCGTGCTCGAGACGCGCGTCGCCTGCAGGCTGGAGGGTGCCAGCATCACCGGCGTGCAGTACTGGCCATCGATCGTGCTGCTGGTGTGGTAAATGACCACCAGGTCTTCATGGTAATTCTCTTTTGAGCCAGAAATGTTGTTAAAACTTCCCGTGCGCAAAGAAGCGCTGGCGCCGAAGGAAATGCTGCCGGTGGGCGACTGCCGGTACTCCAGGTTGCCGTAGCTATCCCCAGCGCTGTACAGGTAGGTCAGGATGCCGCTGGTTTCGTCGAGTAGCAGGGCCGGGCGCGCGCCGGTTTCGCTGACCGCGCGCAGGTCATCCCAAACGCCGGTCGGTCGCCGCACCAGCAGCGCCAGCCGCGGGTAACCGGAGGTCTCGTAGCTGGTCTTCACCGCCGCGTACAGCGTGCCATCCGCAGCCAGCGCCAGGTTCAGGTGACCATCCGCCATCCCGCCGCCCACGTTTTGGGCAGACTGCGAAGCCGGCACCTCGTCCGCCGACCACACCGTCGGGTCGGCGCCGTCCACGTGCACCCGGAAGCCGAAGCGCTGCGCCGTCTGGTTCGACCAGAGCACGCCCACCTTGTTCAATTTTGGCAGGGCTGCGATCACCGCGATATCGCTGTCGTTCACGTTCGAGGCCATCGGCAGCGGTCCGTTCCAGGTGCTGTAGGGCGAGCTGCTGTAATAGACCACGATCTGGTCGGTCGCATCGTCCTCGGAAGCCAGCCACATCTGCCCCTGCGAGTCCACGTCGATCGTGGCCGTTTCGCTGTTCGGCAGGGAGATCGCAACCAGCGCCGGGCGGGTGCTCCAGAGCTGGTAAGTGCCCCCGCTGTACTCTAAAGAAGCCAGCTGCGTGCTTGCGCCCTGGAAGAGCAGCACGTGGGCCAGCGTACCCACCACCTTGATGTCGGAGCGCGTATCCACAGCCGTGGTCAGCTTCAGGACCTCCTCCCATTCCAGGGTCGCCAGGTTGAGCTTCCACAGCCAGGTGCCCGCGGAGCTGGCGCCTGCTGCCGTGGTCGGGAAAACGCTCCACCACTTGCCATCATACTTCCAGACCTTCGACTGCGGCCTCTCGCCGGTGTTGCCCGCCTCAGAAGTCATCGGCAGGGATTGCAGGTTTTCACAGCTCAAGCCCGAAAGCGGGGCCACCCTGCGCACCGTCCAGCCAAAAGCCTTGGAGCTGCTCGCAATCCCGTCGCTGACCGAGACGATCACGCTGTACGGGCTGTTGGCAGCCGCCCCCGCGCTGATCGTACCGCTGATCAGCCCGGTGCTGGAGTTGATCGACAGCCCTGGTGGCAAGCCGTTCGTGCTGTAAATAAGCGTCTGCGGTGGCTGGTCGGAGTCGCTGGCCTGGATCTGCAGGTAAACGGGATTGGTTTCCAGGCTGTTCTGGTTGCCAGGGCTGGTGACCGTTGGAGCCACGTTGGATGGCGCAGCCAGGACGCTGCCCACCGTGCACAGGATCGTGACCAGGGTGATCAAAAAAACCATACCAGTACGTTTCATGGATGCACCTCCCTCTCAGGAACACCTGACGAGGATTCCTTATAAAAAAATTATAACATGGGGGTCAATCCCATTTACCTGTGACGCCTGTTAGAATTGTTAAGTTTATTATCTCCAAACGCGAGGCCTCCCATGAAAATCACCCGCATCCGCATCTACCGCCCGCAGAAACCCAACCCCCACTTCAACCAGAGCGACATGATCGTCGCCGTCGAGACCGACTCCGGCCTGACCGGCATCGGCGAGGGCGGCTCGCCCGACACCCTCGAGCAGTGCGCCGGCGTCCTCATCGGCGAGGACCCCAGGCGCATCCAGCACCTCTGGCAGGTCATGTACCGCTCCTACTTCTACCCCGCCGGGCGCGAGAAGCTCCACGCCCTCGGCGCCCTCGACCTGGCTCTCTGGGACCTCAAGGGCAAGCTCCTCAACGCCCCGGTCTACGAGCTCCTCGGTGGCCTGGCCCGCGACCACCTCGAGTGCTACTCCACCGGCTATCCCTGGCAGGGCTCGCTCGCCGAGACCGCCCGCCTCTGCCTCCAGGCCGGCTTCCGCGCCTACCGCACCGCCGTATCGGATCCAAAAGACGGCATCTTCGACGCCCGCGTGATGCTCGAGCAGACCTTCGCAGCCTGCCAGGAAATCGCCGCCGCCGTCGGCAGCACCGGTGGCTGGACGATCGACTTCCACACCCGGCTGGAAATGCCCGAGGCGGTCCGCCTGTGCAGGCTGATCGAGCCGCTGAACCCCCTCTTCGTCGAAGACCCCCTGCGCTCCGAGAACCCCTCCGCCCTGGCAATGCTGCGATCCCAGGTGCGCGTGCCTTTAGCGGCCGGCGAGCAGTTCGGCGACCGCTGGGACGTCCACGAGCTCGTCGAAAAGCACCTCATCGACTACGTCCGGGTGACCCTGCCCAACGTCGGCGGCATCACCGAATGGATGAAGATCGCCGCCCTCTGCGAGACCCACGGCGTGGGCATGGTCCCGCACTTCACCGGCCCCGTCGCCCTCGCCGCCCTCGTCCACGCCCTCTGCGCCCTGCCCCTTCCCGCCCTGGTCGAGATCGCCGGCCCTGCCCCCAAACTTCCTCCTCACCTCAAGCAGGCCTCCACCTTCCGCGACGGCAAGCTCTGGCCCGAGGCGCGCCCCGGCCTCGGCGTCGACTTCGACCCCTCCACCGCCGAGCTGCTGCGCGAAATCAGCGAGCACCGCCTCCCCATCCCCACCTACCGCCGTCCCGATGGATCGTTACACAACTGGTGATCGATTGGACTCGCCCTGGTCAACCTGGTAACAACGCTCCGCGTTCATTACTTTCCCCTCCATATCTCACCGAACGCGGAGCGTTCGCCTCTCATTGACAACGCAGAGCGTTGTCAACAGATCAAATCCTCTCAAATCGCGCCTGGAAGAACCGCAAATACCTGGGCTCGTATACCATCTTCAGCCCGCGGGTCTGCATCCTTTTATCATAAATCGCCTTCACCGACTCCGCCACCACGTCCATGTGCGCCTGCGTATACACCCGCCGCGGGATCGTCAGCCGCGTCAGCTCCAGCTTCGGGAAGTTGTGCTCGCCCGTCTTCGGGTTGCGCCCGGCGCTGACCACCCCCCTCTCCATCGAGCGGATGCCCGAGTTCAGGTACAGCTCCGCCGCCAGCGTCTGCGCCGGGAACTGCTCCTGCGGGATGTGCGCGTAAAAAGCCCGCGCGTCCACGAAGATCGCATGCCCCCCCACCGGCTGCACGATCGGCACGCCCCAATCCGTCAGCAGCTCGCCCAGGTAGCGCACCTGCCCCACGCGTGAGCGCACGTGGTCGTCCTGCACCGACTCGACGATCCCGATCGCCATCGCCTCCATGTCCCTCCCGGCCAGCCCGCCGTAGGTGTGCAGCCCCTCGTAAACCACCACCAGGTTGCGCAGCTCCTCGAAGAGCTCCCAGTCGTTGACCGCCAGCCAGCCGCCGATGTTCACCAGGCTGTCCTTCTTCGCGCTGATCCAGGCGCCGTCCGTGTACGCGCAGAACTCCTTCAGGATTTCGGCGATGCTCTTATCAGCATAGCCCGCCTCGCGCTCCTGGATGAAAAAGGCATTCTCCACCATCCGCGTCGCGTCCAGGAAGACCTTAACCCCATAGCGCTCCGTCAGCAGGCGCAGCTCCCTGGCGTTCTCCATGCTCACCGGCTGCCCGCCCGCCATGTTCACCGTCCCCGCCAGGCTGATATAAGCGATGTTTTCGGCGCCCTTCTCCTGGATCAGGGCTTCCAGCTTAGCCAGGTCGATGTTGCCCTTGAAGGGGTGCAGGTTCTGCGGGTCGTGGGCTTCTTCGATGATCACGTCGACGAAGATGCCCCCCGCCAGCTCCTGGTGCAGGCGCGTGGTCGTGAAGTACATGTTGCCGGCGACGTACTGCCCCTTCTTGATCGCCGCCTGGCTCAGCAGGTGCTCGGCGCCCCTCCCCTGGTGCGTGGGCACCAGGTACTTGTAGCCGTAGTACGCCTGCACGGCCTCTTCCAGGTGGTAAAAGTTGCGGCTGCCGGCGTAAGCCTCGTCGCCCAGCATCATCCCCGCCCACTGGCGGTCGCTCATCGCACTCGTCCCGCTGTCGGTGAGCAGGTCGATATAAACGTCCTCGGATCGCAGCAGGAACGTGTTGTAGCCGGCGTCGATCAGCGCTTGCTGGCGCTCCTCCTTCGTAATCATCCGCAGCGGTTCGACCATCTTGATCTTCCAGGGTTCGGCCCAAGAGCGCCGCCCGAACTGCTGTCCCATGGTTTGAGGTTTGTGATCGGTCATTAGAAGCTCCTTTTGAGGTGATGGGTTGGGTCTATAAAAAAATATCACGGTTGACCGTGGATCAACCATTCGGCGATCGAGCGAATTTGAATGCCGTCGTCCAGGGAAACAGGCGTTTGGGGCAGGTATTCCGTCAGGATCAACCCCTGGGCCGGAGGCAACACCTTCATTGCCTCCCTGATGGAACGGACTTCCCGCTCCAGGATCTGCGGCTGGTCCAGGTTCTGCGCCACCTGGATCAGGAGAGCCTGCTCGGGGAGATAAAAATCCACTTCGTAACCAGAGCGGGAAGCATAATAATAAATCACCCGCTGGTTCCTGCGCAGCGCCAGGTAAACCAGGTTTTCAAGAAGCCGGCCGCGATTCGGCGAGAATTGAAAGCCAACAGTATTCACCAGCCCGGTATCAATGGCATAAACCTTCTTCGGGGCGATCTGCTGCCTTTTGACCGAGTAGTCATACGTGTACGCCAGGAAAATCAACCAGCTTTTTTCCAGGTATTCAAAATAATTCCTCACCGTCGTGGCGCTGCCCAATCGCATGGTCTCTTTGATCTTGTTGAAGGAAACCGGCGCAGCCGGGTTGCTGATCAGGAAGTAACTCAATTCCATTAAAGCCCGTACATCTTCGATCTGGTACCGGGCGGCGATATCCCGGTACAGGACATCTTCGTAAAGGTTGCGCCTCAAAGGTAGCTCGGGGTAGCGCAGCGGGTCTGGAAGCCCGCCCAGGCGCACGTAATCGTTCAACGAACGCTGCAGCGAGCCTAGTTCGCTGGTCGTACTGGGCGCCTCCTGGACAGGAGATTCACCGCGAAACGTTAAAAACTCTTTGAAGGAAAACGGCAATAAATCGATGGGGATATAGCGCCCCGTCAGGCGGGTGCCCAACTCCCGGCTTAATAAAGAGGCATTCGAACCGGTGATGACGAATTTGGAGCCGCTTTCCTGGAATCTGCGCACAAAACGCTCCCAGCCATCCACATTTTGGATCTCATCCAGCAGGAACACCTGTCGTTCACCGAAAACCTCAATCAGGTGTTGGTAAAGGAAATTAAAATCCTCTGCGGTAAAGCCGCTGAAACGCTCATCTTCGAAACTTAAATAATAAAATCGTTCTTCACCCATCTTATGAGCCAGTTGCGCCAATAACGTTGATTTTCCCACCCTTCGTAAACCAGACAAGATCAAGTTATGAGGCGTCCCCATCAATCGTTCCAGATCTTCCAGCCTCTCGCGGGTCACGCCTGTCTGGCGCTGCCAGAATCCCTGGAACCGCTCATTGAGCATGAAAATGATCTGTTCATGCGACCAGCGTGAGCTCCAATAGTTTCCATCCATACTGGAATTATATCATCAATAGTTTCCATTGGTAATGGAAACTATTGGACTTAAACATTCTCCCTCATCTCCCCGAACGGATCCTGCCCCTCCCCCACCTCATCCGCTCCAGCGCAGCGCACAGCGCCGCCGAGATCACCAGGTCGTCGTGCAGCGCGGCCCCCGTCGCCGCATCCCTTCCCCCATCCACCGTCCCCCACCTCAGCCGCCGCTCCGGTCCCGGCCCGGTCCCCTCCCCTCAGCTTCGAGCTCGTCAGCCAAGAGAACGGCTCCGTCCTCCTCCGTTGGGGACCGCCTCCCCAGCTCGACTTCTCCACGCCATCATCCTTCGCCGACTGCGAATCCTGGCTCCACGACCTCCTCGTCATCAACGGCGAGATGCGCCCGGTTGAGATCGTCCAGCTCGCCCGCGAAGAAGGCTTTTCCCGCTCGCTTCTCTATCAGGTCCGCAACCACTTGGGAAACCGCATCCTCAATTCCCGTCCCAAGGACAACCCGATGAACACCTGGAGGCTCCTGGACTGACGGAATTTCTACTGTTCACCGTTTACCGTTTTTGTGCCCCCACCTCCAGGGGGTCCCCCAGGCATATAGAATGGTAAACGGTGAACGGTTTTCCCAAAATCCAATCATCATCTGATCCAGGACGGCGTTGCTTTCGATGCCTACTGCTCTCCGGACCTCCTCGAACCCTCGCTGGTCGAGGCCATGGGCGGCACGATCTCGGCCGGATCGGGAGGAAAAGGTAAAGGCACCACGATCCGGGTGGCATTTAATAGCGTAAAAGAAAAGATTTAACACAAAGGTCACCAAGAAATTCGAAGGTACACGAAGTTTTCTTAAAAAACTTCGTGAATCTTCGGCGTGAATCTTCTGCTCTTCGTGTTTCAATCTTTTCCCAGTCTCCAAAACGTCTCCAAATACGGCGGGGCCACCTGGGTGAAATGCACCCAGGAACCCGGCTTGGGGTCTTTGTCGGTGCGGATCCATTCCCAAATCCCGAGCAAGGTAAAGCCGCAGCCGGCCATGGTATTCAGGATCGTGCTCAGGGCGTGCCGGTATTCGTGCGGTCCGGGCAGCTTGATCTCTGTGCCGTCAGGCTGGGTCACGTCCCAGTCCGGGAAAATGCGCATGTATGTCCTCGCCATCCAGGTACGGGTCTTTCAGCGGGTAAGCCTTCCCATCCCAGGCGCCTTCGTCGACCGTCATCACGAAGGGGTTGGCAAACTGCAAGAAATAGACGCCGCCCGGCTTGAGCACGCGCCGCACCCCCTCGAAGACCGGTTGCACCGAGGGCACGAAGTTGATCGAGTACACCTGCCAGACCACGTCAAAATAATCCGTCTCGAACCGCGACAGGTCGCGCATATCGCCCTGGCAGGCAGCGATTGGATAACCGTGGTGCTCGGCGGCCTGGCGATCGCGCTCGAGCTGCACGTCCGAGAGGTCGAGCACCGTCACGTCAGCCCCAAGCAGGCCAAAGGCTGCCGAGTCCTGCCCACCGCCGCTCGCCAGGCACAGCACGCGCTTCCCGGAAAGGTCCGTCAGGACATCGTGGCGCCCAATCCGCTGTCGCGCCTCCTCGACACTGTAATTCAGGAACGGCAAGGTGTATTCGATGTTGGCGCGTGCCAGGGCGTTCCAACGCTCGCGGTTGGTCTGGATGAAGTCTTCCATAATGATCTCCTATCAGGTTATAAGCAAAGGCATGCCCCACAATGGTCATGTCAAGGTACAATAACAAAAACATCCTCTTAAAACCAGGTGCTGCGTATGCCAACCTTGACCGAGCTCAGCGCGTTATTATACCCTGACACCGGAGACAACCCAGAACGCCCCAATTCCATGCGTCGCCTTTACGGACCGGCGCTGCAGGATCAAAAGGCTCGCTACCGGGAGCTGCTGGAGCGCTTCGCCCGCCTCTTCCCGGATCGACCCGACCTGGCCTTCTATTCCGCCCCGGGACGCACCGAGGTCGGCGGCAACCACACCGATCACAACAACGGGCGCGTCCTGGCCGGCGCCGTGGACCTGGATATCGTGGCCGCCGCCGCCCCCAACGACCAGGGCCTCATCCGCCTGCACTCGGAAGGCTACCCCCCAACCGTGGTCAGCCTGGATGATCTTTCCATCCATCCCGCCGAGACCGCCACCTCGGCTGCCCTGGTCCGCGGGATTTGCGCCCGCCTGGTCGAGCTGGGTTTCCGGGTGGGCGGTTTCGACGCCGTCCTCAGCAGCCGCGTCCCCAAGGGCTCGGGGTTGAGCTCCTCGGCGGCCTACGAGGTGCTGGTCGCCACGATCCTCAACCACCTGTTCAACCAGGGGGGCATCGATCCGGCGCTGCTGGCGCGCATCGGCCAGTTCGCCGAGAACGTTTACTTCGGCAAGCCCTGCGGGCTGATGGACCAGACCACCAGCGCCCTGGGCGGGCTGGTGACCATTGACTTTAAAGATCCCGGGAGCGCCCTCGTCCGCAAGGTGGAGGTCGATTTCAACCTCAGCGGGGCCGCCCTCGTCATCGTCGAGCCCTGGGGCGACCACGCCAACCTGACCGAGGACTACGCCGCCATCACCCGCGAGATGCGCTCCGTGGCGCAGGTCTTCGGCGGCACAGTGCTCAGGGACTGCACGCTCGACCAGGTGCTTGACAATATCCCCACCCTGCGCAGCCAGGTCAGCGACCGGGCCATCCTGCGCGCCGTCCACTTCTTCCGCGACGACCGGCGCGTGGTCGACGAGGTGGCCGCCCTGGAGGCGGGCAATTTCAAGCGCTTCCTGGACCTGGTCAACGAATCCGGGCGCAGCTCGTGGATGCTGCTGCAGAACTGCTACTCCGAGCGCCGGGTCGAGCAGCAGGGCATCGCCGTCGCCCTCACCATCAGCGAAGAGATTCTCAAAGGGCGCGGCGCCTGGCGCGTCCACGGCGGTGGCTTTGCCGGGACGATCCAGGCTTTCGTACCCCACGACCTGCTGGCTGCCTACATCACCACGATGGAACAGGTCTGCGGTCCAGGCTCCTGCCACCAGGTGATGATCCGCCCGGTCGGCGCCTGCCGGGTGGACCTCGGTTAAGCGCCGGGTCTTCCCATGAACGTTCTGATCGCATCTGAGGCGCCGCTCTCTCCCAACCTGCTGCGCTGCGGACAGCAAGCTGACCTCCCAGGACCGCTGGAGCTTCATGCCGGCGATTTACGCCTGCTGTATGATGGCGGTGGGCTGCGCTCGATCTGCCTGGGCGAGCACGAGCTGGTCCGCCGCATCTACGCCGCCGTGCGTGACCGCGACTGGGGCACCGTACCCGCGGTCCTTTCGGATGTGCAGATCGAGCAGGCTGCGGACCGCTTCCGCATCTCCTATTCCGCCGAACACCGGCAGGGCGAGGTCCATTTCGCCTGGCAGGGCGTTATCTGGGGCGGCACGGGGACCGCTGGCGCCATCACGGTCAGCTTCAGCATGCACGGCCAGGCGCTTTCGAGCTTTTACAAAAACCGCATCGGCCTCTGCGTCCTCCTTCCCATCCGCCTGGCCGGCGCCGCCTGCAGCCTCGAGCACGTCACCAGCCTGGGGGACCCGGTCGAGAGCGAACAGGCTGCATTCCCGCTCGAAATCGACCCCCGCCAGCCCCCGCCCTCCTTCAGCGACCTGTCCGGCCTGCGCTTTAAAACCGGTGAAGCCCAGGTGACGCTGACCCTGGATGGCGACGCCTTCGAGCTGGAAGACCAGCGCAACTGGACAGACGCTTCCTTCAAAATCTACAGCACCCCCCTGCGCCTGCCCTACCCCGTCGAAATCCAGGCGGGCACGCAGGTAAGTCAGTGCGTGAGCGTTCAGGTCCAGCCCGCCTCCGGGCATAGCAGGCGGGCGCACCCCAGGACCGCCAGGCCCGTGGTGCTGTCGCTTGCAAGCCAAAGCGGTGTTCCCATTCCCCGGATCGGCCTGGGCTGCGCCAGCCACGACCAGGACCTGGGCGAGTCCGAGATCGCCCGCCTGCGCCTGCTGCGCCTCGACCACCTCCGCCTCGACCTTTTCCTGGCGGACGCCGGGTATCCTGACCGCCTCCGCCGCGCCCTCACCACGGCCTCCGCCCTAAGCGTGGGGCTGCACCTCGGTCTGCACTTTTCTGGCGAGGCCGAGCTGGCAGCCTTCGCCCGCGAGCACGCCCCGTTACTGCAGGACCGGCAGTCCGTCAAACTCTGGCTGGTCTACCCGGAACCGGAACGCTACCATGGCGGCACCCCGCTGCGGGAGGCCCTGGCGCTTGCCCAGAAATACCTTAGCGGATTATCTACCGCCCGCGGCGCCTTCGCCCTCGGCACCGACCACGACCTGATCTTCCTCCTGCGCAACCCGCCGCCCGCCGGCGAGCTGCAGGCAGTGACCTTTGCCATCAACCCGCAGGTGCACACCTTCGACAACGCCTCGGTGATGGAGACGCTCGAAGCCCAGGCGCCTGCCCTGCAGCGGGCGCGCCAGCTTGCCGGGGCGACGCCGGTGATGGTCAGCCCCATCACCCTCAAACCCCGCCGCAACCCGTACGCCAGCCCGGCCTCTTCGTCAGGCCAAAACCAGCCCCTGGGCGAGCTGCCGCCGCAGGTCGACGCCCGCCAGGCCTCGCTTTTCACGGCCGCCTGGACCGTCGGCAGCCTGCGTGCGCTGGCGCTGGGTGGGGCGCAGTCCCTGACTTATTACGAGACCACTGGCTGGCGCGGGGTCATGGAGACCGCCTCCGGCTCGCCCATGCCGGAGCTCTTCCACTCGATCCCGGGCAGCGTCTTCCCGGTCTACCATGTCTTTGCTGCCCTGGCCGGTTTCCGCGGGGGCGAAGCCCTGGAGGTGACCTCCAGCGATCCCCAAAGGGTGCAGGCGCTGGGGCTGCGCAGCGCTGAGCGCCGCCGGCTGCTGGTCGCCAACCTGAGCCCGCTTGCACAGCGGGTGAATGCTGCAGGGGCTGGAAGACGGCTGCACCCTGCGCCTGCTGGATGAGCGCACGCTCCGCCTGCTGGATGAGCGCCGCGCCGGCAGCCTCGGAGGCGCTGGCAGGCAGTGATCTTCCTGAAGCGCCCTGCCCGGGCGAGCTGCACCTGCTCCCATACGCACTGGCCATTCTTGACGATAAGGAGTGACTCATGGAGATTCAACTGGCATACGGCAGGAGCGGCCTGACCCTGCACACCGACCCCGCCTGGGACGTCCAGGTGGTCGAGCCGCGCTACGTACCCCCTATCGCCGATCCCCTGGTGGAGCTGCGCCGGGCTCTGCAGTCGCCCATCGGAGCTCTCCCCCTGGCAGAGCAGGTCCGCCCCGGCGAGCGCGTGGGCATCATCGTCAACGACATCACCCGCGCCACGCCCAGCCCGTTGATCCTGCAGGCAATCCTGGCGGAGCTGCCGGGCATTCCGCCGCAGGACATCATCCTCTTCAACGCCCTGGGCACCCACCGGCCGAACACCGAGAGCGAGCTGCGTCTGTATGCTGGGCGACGATCTTCTCGCCCAGCACCACCTCGTCCAGAACAACGCCTTCGACCCGTCCACCCAGGTCTGCGTGGGGAAAACGAGCTCCGGCAACGAGATCTGCCTCAACCGCGAGCTCATGGACTGCGACTTGAAAATCCTCACCGGCTTCATCGAGCCGCACTTTTTTGCCGGCTTCTCGGGCGGCGGTAAAGCCCTCATGCCGGGGATGGCCGGGCAGGCCAGCGTCCTGCGCAACCACTGCGCCGGCAACATCGCCGATCCCCGCGCCACTTACGGGCGCACCCAGGGCAACCCGATCTACGCAGAGGTCCTCGAGGCTGCCCGCCTGGCTGGCAGGACTTTCCTCGTCAACGTCACCCTCAACCGCGACAAGGCGATCACCCGCGTCTTCGCCGGCGACCTGCAAGCTGCCCATGCCGAGGGCTGCGCCTTCGCCCGGCAGACGGCCATGGTGGAGGTCCCGGATCGCTTCGACATCGTTGTCACCACCAACTCCGGCTACCCGCTCGATCTGAACCTCTACCAGGCGGTGAAGGGCATGAGCGCCGCTGCCCTGGTCGTCAAGGACGGCGGGGCGATTGTTATTGCAGCCGAATGCTGGGACGGCATCCCCGAGCACGGCCTGTACGGGCAGCTCCTGCGCGAGGGCGGCAGTCCCCAGGTCGTATTGGAGCGCATCCTGGGTTCTTCCGAGCTCAGGCAGGACCAGTGGCAGGCGCAAATCCAGGCGCAGATCCAGCAAAAAGCCAAAGTGTACGTGCACAGCCGCGGCCTGAGCCCGGAGCAGATCCGCAGCGCCCTCCTGGAGCCGGCGCCCGACCTGGACGCGACCCTGGCCGGGCTGGTAAGTGCGGCGGGCCCTGCCGCCCGCATCTGCGTGCTTCCCGAAGGACCGGTAACGATCCCATACGGACGATCTGTGTCCGCAACGGACGATCTCTGTCCGCATTTCCTGAGCACTTCGCCAGAATGACCGAATCCCCAACACCCCAACAAAAAAATGCTCCCTTAATAACGGCAAACCTGCTGCTCTTCATGCTGGCGATGATCCTCGCCAACATGGGCGGCAGCATGTACGGGCCGCTGGAAGCGCTGTACCTGAAAGAGCTCGGCGCAGGCGTCGCCCAGATCGGCCTTTTTTACACCCTTTCGCAGATCATCCCGCTGCTGCTGCAGATCCTGGGCGGCTGGGTCTCTGACACGCTTGGACGCCTGCGCGCCATCGCCATCGGCAGCGTGGTCGGCATCTTTGTCTACGTCCCGCTGCTCCTCGCCCAGCGCTGGGAGTGGGTGCTGGTAGCTTCGGCGTTGAGCGCGATCACGCGCTCGCTGATCGGTCCCAGCTTTGACGCTTACATCGCCGAACAGTCGGCGCCCGAAAACCGGGCGCGCCTCTTTGGGATCACCCAGACGCTCTTCGGAGTCGTTTCGGTAATTGGCCCGCTGGCCGGTGGCTACCTGGTTGAGGCCATGGGCTTCAAAGGCATGCTGATGGTGGCTGCCATCATGTACATCACAGCTACGATCATCCGCGTGGCCATGGCGCGCCAGGTGTCGAAAGGCGCTCAATCCGAGGCTCCGCGCCTGTCCTTTGCGAGTCTCAAAGCCAACCTGGGCTCGATCCTCGGCCTGATCCTGGCGGGCGGCCTGTTCACCTGGCTGCTGATCACCGACGGCGTGCGCGACATCTTCTTCAACATGTCCATGACCTTCCTGTCGGTCTACATGCAGGACTACGCCATGTTGACCATCGGCCAGATCGGCCTGATGAACAGCATCTTTGGCGTTGCCATGATCGTGGTCATGATGCCCGCCGGCTGGCTGTCGGACAAGGTCGGCGAGCGCGTCAATATTACGATTTCCTTCTTCCTGATCGCCATTTCCATTGGCATGATCGCCGCGGTGCCCGCGGCCAGCCCGGCCTGGGTCTATGGGTTGGGCTGGGTCATTGCAGGATTGGGCGTCGGCCTGGCTACCCCCGCTTACCAGTCGCTGATCAGCAAGGCAGTGCCCCAGCGCCTGCGGGGCGTGGCGTTCGGCCTGTTCAGCACCAGCCTCGGGCTGGTCTCGCTGCCCGCCCCATTGATTGGCGGATTCCTGTGGGAAAACGTCAGCCCGCAGTTCCCCTTCTACCTGACGGCTGTGGCTTCGCTGCTCTCGATGATCCCGGCCTGGTTCAAGTTCAAAACCAGCGGCGATATTGAGGAGAAGTATCCGAATTAATACAAATACGGATAGTGTAGTATCACGTATTTATCGAAATACCGGCACTTTGCATACATGTGGAGTAAGTACGAAAAAAAACCGCCTTGGGGCGGTTTTTTTGAGGCGTCGACGGGATTTGAACCCGTGATCGCCGCTTCGCTTACAGTTTTGCAGACCCTTGCCTTGCGTTACGCACGTTCTATGTGCGCAGGCACGCTCTTAGTGCCCGGCCACGACGCAATAAATTAAAGAGCCACCTCTAACGGCAGCTCTTCTGAGGCGTCGACGGGATTTGAACCCGTGATCAGGGTTTTGCAGACCCTTGCCTTGCCACTTGGCCACGACGCCATTTTCTCAATTATATACCGGATTTGAACCCGAGATCGCCGCTTCGCTTACAGTTTTGCAGACCCTTGCCTTGCTGTAGGCACGCTCTTTGTGCCCGGCCACGACGCCATATTTATTCTGTTAGTAAAATGGCGGCAACGCCGCCATTTTACTAACTATATTGTCCAGAGCGGGCGACGGGACTCGAACCCGTGACCTTCTCCTTGGCAAGGAGACATTCTACCAACTGAACCACGCCCGCATCGATGGCCTGTTTTTGGCCGAGATGCCGAGAGCCAGAATCGAACTGGCGACACCACAATTTTCAGTCGTGTGCTCTACCAACTGAGCTATCTCGGCCTGAAGTTCACACTTCTTTGTAAAGAGCGAAGGTATTTTACCACTTGTCTTAGGATTGTCAAGTTTACCTTGCAAAAATATCAATCCCACGCAATCTCAATCCAAGCCGACTCAGGATTTGCCTGGGTGCCAAGCTGCAGCCGGCCATCGGGGCGGTAAGCCATGAATTGGTTGTCGATCCAGACCACCAGCCCCAGGCGTCCGCGCGGCACGAGCGGCGTCTCCAATGCCAGATCATTCTCGACCCAAAAGCGCAGCAATTGCGGCTGGCAATCAATCCGGTAAGTCAGCCAGGCGCACGGATCCACGTCCAGGCGGACGCTGTCCTGGCGAGTCAGGAAGCGGCGCATCAAGAGGCTGGCTGCCCGGCGCACCTGCCTGCCCAGCCAGCTCCCGGCTACACCACCTGGTTGGGTTTGTCTCCCTGCTGGCTTTGGCGCAGGAGCGCGCTCAGGAGGGCTCTGGAAGGCCGCCGCCAGCCAACCAAAGCCCGGCTGATCATCCTCCAGGGTCAGGTAACTCTGCTCCGAGGCGTGAAAAAACCAGGCGGCGTTCGGCAGGGCCGGTAAACGCAGCCCACCCGCTGTCCCAGGCAGAGAGATCCCAAACGGATCGTTCCACAGGCCAAATCCCCAGGTTCCGGGAAGCTGGCTGTGCGAAGCGCGCGCCTTCAGCTCGAGCTGAAAAGGCGCATGGTGCAGAAAAGCCCGGCGTGCCATTCCCTGGGTATCGTCTAACTGCGCCAGGCGGTAGCTGCCTGGCGGGCCGGCAGGGATTTCAAGGCGCCAGGTACGATCACCCTTATGAATTGAAGCCCCGCGAGTAATTCGCGGATGCAAGGAATACTCACCGTGGCGGAACTTGATCATAAAAATCCATCCAGCCTCGATCTTATCACATACAGCCGGTACCTGCCCGCGAGCGGTTATTTTTGCACCTGGCGGGTTATGATGTATAATCGACAAAAAGGTGCCCCAAGGAGTTTTATGGAAATTACCTGGTATGGATTATCCTGCTTCCGGCTGACCGAGCGAGGCATGGCCACGGTCGTCACCGACCCTTACGATCACCGGACGGCAGGATTTGAGGCGCTCAAGGTGCGCGGCGATATCGTGACGGTCAGCCACGACGCACCGGGCCACAACTTCGCTTCAGGGGTCAAGGGCAAGAACCACGTCCTGACCGGCCCTGGCGAATACGAGATTGGCGGTGTTTTCATCACCGGCGTGCAGACGAACGGCCAGAAGCGCAGCAGCGACGAGCCTCGCAACACCCTCTACGTGTTTGATTATGATGGCGTGACGGTGGCGCACCTGGGCGACCTGCGCCGCGTTCCCAGCCAGGCCGAGATCGAAGCCCTCGGGAACGTCAAAATTGTCCTGGCGCCGGTGGGCGGTGGCGGCGGGCTCAGCGCCGCCAAGGCCATCGAGGTGATCAGCCTGATTGAGCCGGGCATCATCATCCCCATGCACTACAGCATCCCCGGCTGTGCTCTTAAACTCGGCAGTGTTGGGCGTTTCTTGAAGGAAATGGGCCTGGGCGATATCCCCGCCCAACCTTCGTTAAAAATAACCGCGAGCTCGATCCCGGAGGAAACTCGGGTGGTCATCCTGGAGCATCAGAGCGCCTGATCGATGAACCCATCCCAACTGAAACGCAGGAGCAAAATGTGACGGTAAAACTACTGATGACCTGGGATATCCTGCCCGGGCGAGAACAAGATTACTTTGAGTTCGTCGTCAGGGATTTCATCCCCAGCCTGCAGCGCATGGGCATGGAACCCAGCGATGTCTGGTATACCGCTTACGGGAGCCAGCCGCAGATCATGGCCGGCGCCCAGATGGACGACCTAAAGGCATTACAGGGTGTGTTGAAATCGAATGATTGGCAGAGCCTGACCCAGCGCCTGCAGGATTATGTTGAGAACCTGAATTACAAGGTCGTGCCAGCCCGTAGTGGTTTCCAGATGTGAATGCCCTGCTCGACTGGTACGCTGAAAACGCGCGCCAGCTCCCCTGGCGTATTAGCGCTGCAGACCACCACCACACAGAGCGAATCAGCGACATCAGTCAATACGCCTTTTCTGTCTGGGTTTCGGAGATCATGCTCCAGCAGACGCGGGTGGAGACCGTCATCCCGTATTTCAAGCGCTGGATGGAGCGTTTCCCAACGGTAAAAGACCTGGCTGCGGCGCCACTCGGCGAGGTGCTGTCGACCTGGGAAGGCCTGGGATATTACAGCCGGGCGCGCAATCTTTGGCGGGCAGCCCAAATGGTGATGGAGGAGTACGCTGGCAAGCTGCCAGGCGATGTGGACAAGCTCAGGCGGCTGCCCGGCATCGGGCGCTACACCGCCGGGGCGATCGCCTCGATTGCCTTTGGAAAGGATGAGGCAGCCCTTGACGGCAACATCCGCAGGGTGCTGGCGCGCTGGTATAACGTCTCCGAACCGGCGCGTTCGCCTGCCGGCGAGCGTCACCTCTGGGAGCTGGCACGCGCTAACCTGCCCGCAGGTCGCGCCGGCGATTTCAACCAGGCGCTGATGGACCTGGGGGCGCTGGTCTGCACGCCGCGCTCCCCAACCTGCAGCCGCTGCCCGCTGGCTGGTGAATGCCAGGCTTTCCGGTTGGGCATCCAGGAAGAACGGCCGGTGCTGGAGCGCAAAGCACCCATCCCACACCATACCGTGACCGCCGCCGTAATCGTGCACCAGGGCAGGCTGATGATCGCCCGGCGTCCTGAAAAAGGCCTGCTCGGGGGTTTGTGGGAATTTCCCGGTGGGAAGCTTGAGGCCGGTGAATCGCTCCTCGACTGCCTGCGCCGCGAAATCCATGAGGAGACCGGCGCAGACATCGAAGTCGGCGAGCTGCTGGGCGTCTACCAGCATGCCTACACCCATTTCCGGGTAACCCTGCATGCATTCTGGTGCAGCCTGAATAACGGGAAGTTACCGCAAGCCCTGGAAGCCAGTGAGCTGCGCTGGGTAGAGCCGGCTGAGCTGCCCAATTTTGCGATGGGCAAGATCGACCGCCAGATTGCCAGGGACATCAGCCGGCTAGACGAGAACTCGCCGAAATGAAAGGCATCCCCTAAATGATCATCATTGACGCTCACGAAGACCTGGCGTACAACATCCTCACGTTTGGGCGAGACTACACCCGTTCTGCCCTGGAAACCCGGAACCTCGAGGCCGGAACGCAGACCCCGCTGCGCAACGGCGACAGCTTGCTCGGTTGGCCCGAATACCAGAAGAGCCAGGTTGCGGTTGTCTTCGGCACGCTGTTCGTCAGCCCGGGGCACCGCCAGAGCGAGCCCTGGGAAACCCAGGTCTACCACGATACCGCTGAAGCCAACCACCTTTACCGGGGCCAGGTCGATGCCTACTACCGGCTGACCGGCGAAAATCCGGATAAATTCCGGCTGGTGCTGCGGCACAGCGACCTGCAGGATCTACTGGACACCTGGGAAAGCAGAGCCGACAATGCAAAACCGGAGGTCACGCCGCGAGACGAAGAAGAAGGCGAAACGACGCCCAGGCCAGGCCTGCCGGTAGGGCTGGTGATCCTGATGGAGGGCGCCGAAGGCGTGCGCCATCCCGACGAGCTGGAGGAGTGGTGGGAGATGGGTGTGCGCATCATCGGCCCAGCCTGGGCCGGGACGCGCTTCTGCGGTGGAACCCGCCAGCCAGGCCCGCTGACCCAGGAAGGTTTCGCCTTGCTGGAAGCCATGGCCGGATTAGGCTTCGCCCTGGACCTGTCGCACATGGATGAGGCAGCCGTCATGCAGGCTCTGGACATCTACGAGGGAACCATCCTGGCTTCGCATGCCAATGCCTGGTCGCTGCTGCGCAATGACAGCAACCGCCATCTCACGGACCAGGCCATCCGCGGGCTGGTCGATCGTGACGGTGTGATGGGGATCGTGCCTTTCAATGTTTTCTTGAAAAGCGGATGGCGCAGCGGTGACGCGCGCAACGAGGTCAGTATCAATCACGTAGTGGCGCAGATCGACCATGTCTGCCAGATTGCTGGCAGCTCCAAGCACGCAGCGCTGGGAACAGATTTCGAAGGCGGGTTTGGCCTGCAGTCCGTCCCCGCCGAGATCGACACGATTGCCGACCTGCAAAAGTTGCTTCCGCTGCTGGCAGAAAAAGGCTACTCAGATGACGATATTCGCGGTATTCTTTACGGCAACTGGCTGCGGATGCTGCAGCGGATCCTGCCTTAAGCAGGCGCAGCCAGGGAAAGCGAGGCAACGATGAACGGAACTCCTGGTTATCGCTCAACACGCAACCTGCGCCTGGGAATTGGTTTGGCATTCACATTTCTGGGCTTGCTGCTTTATATCCTGGGGGCCAATCCTGGACTGTTCGGGCAGGATCGCTCGAGTGTTTTTGGCTTCATCCAGTATCTCGGTTTTCCTGACCGGCCTGGGGCTGGTGTGCCTGGGCGGCTACATCACCCTGAATACATTATGGAACGGCTCTCCCAAATCGATCGCAGCGGACATCGGCCTGCGACTGGTGAGCACCGGGTTCGTCATCGCAGTCGCCTCGGGTTTTGCAGACATCATCGGCTTTGGCACGCAGACAGCGCCGTCTATCCCCTACTTCGGGCAGTGGCAGACGATCGGCGTAATCATTGGTGAATGCTTCATGATTATTGGATTTTTAATGATGGTGCCGGTAACCGATAAAGCCAGCTCTATCGGGGGCCCGGAGGAAAACCCGGGCTAAAAAAACCGGGTACAGGCTGTTACTATCCCCAGGATAAGTAATTACAGCTCGCTCAACTCGACTGCAGGGCTGCGAGCATTTCCTCATTCGTACGCATTTTGTAAAAATCCAGCCCACGGCGCTTTGCTTCCATTTTTTCGATGGCATCCAGGATCCACAGATCATCCCTGACAACGACACGCTCACTCGTCGCCTGGAGCCTCTCCAGTAACTTACCGATTACGGCATCAGGCTGTGGCTGCGGATCCAGGCTTTAAGATACTGCAACAGCGCCTGGGCGCCGTTTTCACCGTCTTTTCGGGCCACCCCGACCAATCCGCTGCTGGCCTCGCGCGACCAGCCGGCAACAAACACGCCCGGAATGGGTGCGGCCGCAGCCGGGTCGTAAGCCTCGTACGACAGGCCGTCCACCGGGTAGCAGGGATCAGGGTTCTTAACAAATTCATTCCGGCTGACGGGAAGGCCAAAACTCTCATCGACGCGGTCCCCGATGCAAAAGATTACCGCTTCCACATCCAGGATGCGGTGCGTGCCCAATCCGCGCGCTTTCGTATCGCTGCCATCCGCCACCAGGGTAGTGTCCTCAACTTCCAGCCCAATCACGTTACCGAGCTCATCCCCCAGGATGCGCGTTGGCGAGGCTAAAAAGTCAAAGCGTAACTTCGTCCCCGAAACCGGCGCCAGCGCCCTCGAAAGACCAGCCAGGATGTAGTCTCGTGCAGCCTGTACGTCCTGGCCAACGGCCTCCATAACCGGAGCCACACGCTTCATCTCAGCCTCAAATGCCTGCAGGTCCAGGTTGGCGCCGACGATCTCCATCTCCTTCTTGGCGAATTTCACCTCGACCGGGCCGCGGCGTGCCACTGCAATGACCTCATCCACCTTGAGATCGCGGATGACCCAATGGGCAATATCGAGCATCACATTACCAACCCCCACCAGCGCTACCCGGCAGCAGACCGCATAATCCGCTGATCCAAACGGGGGCAGCTGGTTGTAGTGATACACAATGTCCTTAGCATGATACACTCCGCGCAGGTCTTCCCCCGGCAATCCCAGCAGCTTGGTGCCCTGGGCGCCCACCGTCACCAGCACCGCCTCAAAGCCCATGCGCTGCAGGTCGCCAAGGCTCAAGCCGCTGCCCTTACCGACACGCACGTTTCCAAAATAATGGATGGATTCGTTCTCCAGGATCTGGCGGAACTGCTTGCGCAGTCCTTCTTTCATCTTGTGCTTGTCATAATAAATGCCATATTCAGCCAGCCCACCTGGCTTGATATCCCGGTTGAGCAGCGCCACCTGCACGCCGTTCAATGCCAACACTTTTGAAGCAAACAGGCCTGCCGGGCCTGCTCCCACCACTGCCACCAGATGTGATTCTTTCGCCACATGAACCTCCAAAGATCTCTTGCTGTTTCGGTGGACATTATAGTGTGAGAACCATAGAAGAACAAGCCTGCAGGCGGATGCCCGGCGCAGGAAAACCAGGGATATGTGGGCAAAAAAGCGCGAGTGTGCTATAGTTGCACAACTATTTCGTTATCCCACATGCCAACCTTACAAAGGGGCGCACAAAAGAACGGCGCGTAACCCATCCGCAAGGTTTATGAGCCACAAGGAAGGACAATGACTCCAGGAATTACACGCCTGACGCTCTCAAATGGGCTGCAGGTGCTGCTCAAAGAAATCCACAGCGCCCCCTTGATCAGCCATTGGATTTGGTACCGGGTGGGCTCGCGCAACGAACGCCCGGGAATCACCGGCATCTCGCATTGGGTCGAGCACATGCAGTTCAAGGGCACTCCCGGCTACCCTACGGGTGTGATTGATAAAGCGATTTCACGGGAAGGCGGCTATTGGAATGCTTTCACCTTCCTCGATTGGACAGCGTATTATGAAACCCTGCCTGCCGCGAGCGGCGACCTGGCCTTGCGCACGGAAGCGGACCGCTTGCTAAATAGCCTGTTCGAGGAGGATGAAGTTGATTCCGAGCGCACGGTCATCATCTCGGAACGCCAGGGAAACGAAAACGAACCCACCTTCCTGCTGAACGAAGAGGTCCAGGCAGCAGCCTTTCGTGTCCATCCATACCACCACGAGATTATTGGAGACATGGCTGACCTGCAAACGATCTCACGCGCCCAGCTTTACGACCACTACCGTACCCACTATGTCCCCAACAACGCCGTACTCGCCGTGGCTGGTGATTTCGAAACCGCTGCCCTTCTGGAGCGTGTCCGTGAGCTTTATGAACCAATTCCCGCAGGCAATGAGCTGCCGCCTGTACAGCGCCATGAGCCTGCCCAGCGCGGCGAGCGCCGCGTGCGCGTCGAGGGTCCTGGGGAGACTACGTATGTGCAGCTTTCGTACCATGCCCCTTCAGCCAGCGACGCCGATTTTCATGCCATGAACGTCCTGGATAGCCTGCTGACCGGTCCGAGCAGCCTGAACTTGTTTGGCGGCGGCATCTCGAATAAAACCTCACGCCTCTACCAGGCGCTGGTGGAAACGGAGAAGGCGGTTAGCGTGAACGGCGGGCTGGCAGTGACGATCGACCCTTACCTTTATGACATCCACATGATCCCCCATCCTAAATGCAGCCTGGACGAGCTCCTGGAAACGACCGAAGCTGAGATCAACCGGGTGCAGAACACACCGCCCACCCACGATGAGCTGGGGCGCGCCGTCAAACAGGCGCGCGCCCTGTTTGCATACGGGAGCGAGAGCATCAGCAACCAGGCCTTCTGGCTGGGATTTTCGGAGATGTTTGCCACTTACGAATGGTTTACGAGCTACCTGGATAACCTGGCGGCCGTGACCCCGGAGGATGTGCAGCGCGTGGCACAGGTCTACCTGCGTCCGCAGAACCGGGTACTGGGGACGTATGTGCCTGACCACAAACCCGCGCCTGAAGAGGGTTATTCGGTTGAAGAGGCGGGAGAATAAAAAATGCAGAAAGCAGGTTTTCACTCCGCCCCCGCAAACGCTGGCCATTCGCTGCCAGGACCAGATGATATCGTACGCCAGGAGCTAAAAAACGGCATCGTCGTCCTGGCTCGCAGCAACTTTAACAGCCCATCGGTCGTGATCCAGGGTTACCTGAATGTAGGAGGCCTTTCCGACCCAATAGATAAGCTGGGACTGGCTCATTTCAACGCCCTGGGCTTGATGCGCGGCACGGCAACCCGCAGCTTCCAGCAAATTTATAATATCCTGGAGAGCGCAGGCGCCAGCCTGGGGTTCAATGGTGGAACGCATACCACTTCATTCTATGGAAAAGCCCTGGCTGAAGACCTGGGCTTGCTGCTTAACCTGGCAGCAGAAGCCATACGCCAACCAGTCTACCCGCCTGAGCAAATCGAGCGCCTGCGAGCCCAACTGCTGACCGGGCTGGCAATCCGCGCTCAGGACACAGCCGAAATGGCTTCGCTGGCATTCGACCAGGTGATTTACGCCGGGCATCCCTACCAATACCCCGAAGATGGCTATCCAGAACCCATCTCCGCCATCCAGGTCGGCGACTTGCAGGACTTCCACCGCCGCCATTTCGGTCCACGCGGCATGGTGATTTCCGTGGTGGGGGGGATCGAACCCGCCAAAGCGGTAGAAGCAGCCGCAGCAGCACTGGGTGACTGGCAGAACCCACAACAAAGCGACCCACCCGCCCTGCCAGGACTACGCCCCCTGGCTGAAACCCGGCGGGAAAAAGTAGACATTGGTGGCAAAGCCCAGTCGGACATCGTTCTGGGCGTAGCCGGACCGAGGCGGTGCGAGCCCAACTACATGGCCGCTTCCCTGGGGAACAGCATTCTCGGCCAGTTCGGCATGATGGGCAGGCTGGGCGAAAGCGTGCGCGAGCAGGCCGGCCTGGCCTACTACATTGCCAGCGGTCTCGCGGGCGGCATCGGTCCTGGTCCCTGGGACGTGTCTGCCGGCGTCGACCCGGAAAACGTCGACGAGGCCATTGACCTGATCCTGGCAGAGCTGCAGCGCTTTTACCGTGAACCGGTCTCCCCAGAAGAGCTGGCAGACAGCCAGGCCAATTACATCGGGAGGCTGCCGCTTTCCATGGAATCGAATTCCGGAGTGGCTTCGGCGCTGCTGACGCTGGAGCGCTTCAACCTGGGCTTGGATTACTACAGGCGTTACCCGGAGATGGTTCGCAATGTGACGCCGGAGCAGGTGCTGGAGGTTGCCAGGCAGTACCTGGACCCGGGGCGCCTGGGGATTGCGGTTGCAGGACCTTGACGAGATAAGTATGGGCCTAATCCTGGCAACCGGGGTTGATATCATCGAAATCAACCGCATCCAACAGGCAGTGGAACGGCATGGGCAGCGGTTTTTAAAGAGGATCTTCACAGCAGAAGAACTGGAAGAAAGTGCCGGAAACCTGTCCTCCCTGGCTGTGCGCTTTGCAGCCAAGGAAGCGGTTGCCAAGGCCCTGGGCTGCGGCATCGGCCCGGTAAGCTGGCAGGAGATTGAAATCCGGCGCGGTGATGCCAGGCAGCCGCTGCTCGTGCTACACGGGGCGGCCGCAGAACAGGCAAGCCAGCAGGGCTTGCAGATCTGGTCGATCAGCCTGAGCCATTCGCTGGCCTATGCGTTGGCTACAGCAACTGCGATCGGCAACCGGGATTAGGTTCCGAAGGAAAACTCAGGAACCGGCTTCAGGGGTCTTTGATTTCATTTTTGAGCGTTGCAGGCGCTCTTTGACCACTTCATAAACCGCCGGCATGACCGAGATCAGGATAATGGCGATCACTACAAAAGAGAAGTTATCCTTTACGAATGGCAGGTTGCCAAAGAAATAACCCGCCAGCGTAAATAGAAACACCCAGGCCAGCCCACCAACGACGTTATAAGAAATAAATTTCCCGTAGCTCATGGCGCCAACGCCGGCTACAAACGGAGCAAACGTGCGCACAATGGGCACGAAACGGGCGATGACGATGGTCTTTCCACCGTATTTTTCATAAAAGGCATGGGTACGATCGAGATATTCTTTTTTCAGGAAGCGAACGTTCCCGCTAAATGCCTTCGGGCCGATGAAATGACCGATCCAGTAATTGACCGTGTCTCCCAGGATGGCAGCAACAGACAATATCACCAGCAGCACCCAGATGTTCAAGGGAGAGCCCAGGGCTGGAGAAGCAAAGGTGCCCGCTGCAAAAAGCAGCGAATCCCCGGGCAGGAACGGCGTAATCACCAGGCCTGTTTCCATAAAAATCACCAGGAAAAGCAGCAGGTACGTCCAGGTATCATACTTCGCAATGATCAGACCCAGGTGCTCATCCAGGTGCAGAAACAGGTCCACCAGCGTTTGAATAATCTCCATACCTTACTCCAAAGTTGTTGCGTTTACCGGGCGCCTGAGCTTCCAGTTCATCCCCAAGAACACTGCAAAAGCGCCGATGGTCAGGCTTGCCAGCACGACCGGTGAGAGAACGCTAAAAAATTCCAGGCCAGGCCATTGAGGAGCTTCTGCTCCCATTGGAATGGCCTCGCTGACCAGAGCCATCACCGTCATCCCATTCCAAAGCCCGTGTACCAGGACGACACAGGCATAGGTCAGGGCGAGGCGCGAGAAGCGGCGATCGCGCCAGGCAGACGCCAGCGCCCAACCACTCATGGCCGTTGTCAGGATATGGATAATGGCGGTGCCGCTGCGGGCAAGCTCCGTCAGCAGCCAATCGTCACCACCACCGTTCAGCGCCAGGCTTTCAAAGATCGCAAACCCGGCCCCGCTGAGCGCCCCGGCGGCAAATCCTGCAGCCGGTGTAATCCCGCGCCCGGCCAGCAAGTAAACGCCTACCGGCTTGAACAACTCCTCAATCAATGGGACGATCAAGGCTACAAAGAGCAACACCAGGATTACCACTGTCGGGTTTGCCAGGTATGGCAGGAGCAAGTCGACGAGGGCGTTGGGATCGCCCTGGAACTGGCTCAGGTTTTCAGCCAGTTTCTGGAACTGTTCAATCAGTCCAGGCTGGCTGGCAATCACAAGAACAATGACGACCACCCCAGCGAGCAACGCCGCCATCTCTGCAGTTAAAATCACCAACGGTCCCAGCACCAGACCAGCGCCGAAAACGCCGGACCGCCGCTGCGGGCTGCCAATGGGCAGTCCACGCAGACCAAGTTGCAGCAGGATAAGCACCGGGATGACGACAGCCAGCACGTGCAGGATGGGGATCACCGGCCAGGCCAGGTTGTTGCCCGTCACCAAATATCCAAGTCCAAACACTCCAACCAGCGCAGCCAGCAGCAGAAATGGGTTGAGTTTCAGGAAAGGCTGGTAAGACAGCGGTAACGGTTTTCCCTGCAAGGCGCGCAGGGAGGTATATGCCGAGGGCAGCACCATCACCCCGGTAGCTGCCAGGCCGGCAGCCTGCATCATCAAAGGTAAGCTGCCAGCGATTCCAGCGGCGCCCTGCCCGAACAGGGCAATCAAGCCAAACAGGGTAGCCATTCCCCACAAACCAATGGCTGCTCCCAGGCTGAGGGTGAACTGAATGACCGTGAAAGTACTCATTGTTCGTCGATGGTCACTTTCAGGATTTTATCTCCAGGCGGTAGGACAACACCCTGCTGCGAGGGGTCGCGGTGGGGTAAGCTGCTCCGCCACATCCATGCCTTCAATAACGCGGGCAAAAATCGTGTACCCACCGTTGAGCTGCTCCAACGGACCATAGGCAATGAAAAACTGGCTGCCGTTGGTATCGGCGCCGGAGTTCGCCATGCCAACCATACCGGCCTGGTCGAAGAGCAGGTTGGTATCAATCTCGTTCTTGAACTGGTAACCCGGGTTGCCGATGCCAGTGCCGCTGGGATCGCCGGTCTGGGCAACAAAACCAGGTAAGACGCGGTGGAAGGTGACGCCATCAAACCAGCCCTCGCGCGCCAGGAAAACAAAGCTGTTCACCGCCAGCGGGGCCACGTCGTCGAGAAGATCGAAGACGATATTGCCTTTTTCCGTCTCGATGGTTGCCGTGTATGATTTCGACTGGTCAATGACCATGGGAGGGCATTCAGCAAAAGTGCGGTCGCTCAACAAGATAGCTTTTGTGATCAGCTCCAGCGTGGCCAGGTCAGTCGAGCTGCGGTAGGGCTGCCCGTTGATGGTCAGGAAGGGTGTACCGGGCAAGCCGATCTCCTGGCCGTTGTTCCAGGCTTCCTGGGCCTTTGCCACCAGTTCCGGGCTGACCAGGTCAGTCTGGAAGCGTTCCGCATCCAGCCCAAGCTCAGTGGCCTTTGTCTCCAACCAGGCCTGGAAATCCTCGAGCGAAAGCTCCGGTGTGTTCCACTCCTGCTGGGTAGCAAATAACAGGTCGTGCATTTCCCAAAATTTTCCCTGCAGCCCGGCGGCTTCCGCCGCCTGCATGGACAAAGCAGCTTTATCATGGATGCTCAACAGTGGGAAATGGCGGTAAACGATGCGCACATCATTCGGATACAGGTCAAGTAGCTGCGCCAACACGGGCGCAGTGCCAGCACAACCCGGTCACTGGAAGTCGCCGTATTCAACGATGGTCACCGCTGCTGTGGCTAATCCTTGAGACCAATCCTCCGGACCGGCGGCTGGAAAAAGCGCCTGCAGGGTGGGCTCGGGTGTCGGGTTGAAGCTGATCGTGGTACAGCCCGGCATGGGATCGCCCAGCGGGACAGGCGTATTCGCTACCTGAGGCGCGGCAGGTTCTACTGACTGCGTGTCAGTAGCCTGGGCGGGAGCGCTCTCAGGCTCAGAGGCGGTCGTGGCGGTTGGCGCCAGGTCAGCATCAACAGCAGGAGAAGGACTCGCTTCCTGGGAACAGGCTGCGAGGACAAGGGCAAAAACAAGAACCAGCATTACCAAACGTTTTTTCATCAATTCTCCAGTTTTTAATCAGGCAGATTGTACCACCTAAGATTGAAGCGCGCCCTGGAGCTGCTCAAATGAGTACATCCAGGCGATACGTTCAATGAACTCTTCCAGGCTGGCGCTGCGAGCGCGCAGCTCGCGCACGGCGGCACCGACCGGGTCGCTCCCGGCAGCGCCGCCGCCCTCCTGGTCCGCATAAGCGCCATGGAAGGCAAAGTAAGCCTGGTTGAGCTTGCGAATGAGATAGCCATTGTCCCAGAAGAGCTCGCGGCGTCCTTCCATATAGGACTCGGCCTCGGCGATCTTGCCTTCCGCCAGGAGCTGGTCAGCCATCACGCGCGTCGTGTGCATCTCCTTGACGAAATCAAAAACAGGCTGTTCAGGCTCTGCATCCTCCGGCTCAGCAGTTGCCGGTATTGATGACTCGGGCGGCGGCAGCAGTTCCGGGTAAAAACGTTCTATCACCGCCCTGCCGATCTCTTTCCCGGCAATCGAGGCGGTCGTCTCGTTCATGGTGCGCAACTCGGGACTGCTCAGGTAGCTGAGACCCAGCGGGCGCTGGGTCAGGTAATTGTGAATCCACTCATGGGCAACTACCTCACTCAGCCACTCCAGGTTCGAAGTTTCGTAAACCATGGTTGGATAGGTTCCAATCCCGCCAATGTTGACGACGAGGGTCGAGACGTCCAGATCCTGTGCCACCTTGTCCTCCAGTCCTATAATCTCGTCAAGGGTAAGGTCGGGGATCAGTGAGATATCGCCATCCTGGCGGATGACGTCCCGCGGTGAAATAATTAAAGCCAGGGGCAGCGGTGTGCTGCGATAAAGGACCGGGGGAATGGGCTGCCCTCCCAGGGTCAGGTCCAAATCAGCAACCACCTCGGCTACCTGGCTCTGCAGGACCGCTTCGGCAGTGGGTTGGAGCTGCTCCAGGCGCTGTTTGAGCAAGGCGTATTCCTGGCGTAGCTCAGCGGAGGCTGCTTCGGCGTCTTCCACATCCGGATCGGCGTAAACATTCTCAATGCGCCACTCCAGCTCCTGCGCCTGGCGGGTATCCTGGAGGTAATCCAGCACCAGCTGGCGGCGCTCATTTTCAGGGATAAAGCGCTCACTGGAAAGAAAGGCTGCACGCGCCTTCTGGAAGAAAGCGTCGACCACCCACTCGGTAAAATCAAACTCAATGCCGCGCGTAAAGACCCTGGCGCGGTCGCCGGTTCCGTCCAGAACTACCTGGCTGCCTCCCAGCAGAAACAGGCTGGCAATCACCACCAGGGACAGGCTTGCCAGGATATCGAACCAGCGCCGCCGCTGCCACAGCCATTTGAAGGATGAAACCAGGCGCGTCATCATAGAGGGCGATTTTATCATGCAGCAAATGTCGGGGGTCGCGGTTGCTCTGAAGGCTCATTAAATCCTAAGGTGATGGTCGAGCCATGACCTGGCTTGGCGGGAAGGTTGAGGAGAGCTTTATCTGACCTCGGTCATTCCCAATACCTGGTTGATTGTTTCAACCAGGCAGTCTGCATCACCTTCATCGTTGTAAGCCTGGAACGACAAACGGATAAATCCCTGATCGTTCTGTATCATAACGGGCGCAACAATCCTGCGCTCCTGCATTCGCTCCCGCAAACCTGGCACAATTTCCTGCGGCAGGCTCACACTTACCATCTGGGAGAAAAATTCAGGGGAATCGGGACAAAGAGCAGGCAACCCGGTCAATTCATTGATCCTCCGGCGCGTTCTGCTTGCCAGCTCATGGCAGCGAACGCGCTGCTGCTCCCAATCATGGGCTTCCTGGAAATCAATGGCTGCGGGTACAGACAGAAAAGCAGATGGATCGCGCGTGCCTTGACCCTCGTTCAAATAAACCAGCCACGAACGCCCATCCGGAGCGCGCGCAACATCAGAGTGTTTCGCTGTCGCCCACCCAAAACTAATAACCACAGGCTCCAGCCTTGTGTGCAACCCCGGCCTGGCATATGCAAAACCGGAACCCTTCGGGGCGCTTAACCACTTGTGACAGGCGCCAATGTAAAAATCGGGGTCTAGTTCTACCAGGTTCAACGGGATCTGCCCGGGGGCATGGGCGCCATCGATGAGGGTCAAAATTCCCGCCTGGCGGGCGCGCTGGCATATTTCCCGAACCGGGAAAATCATCGCAATTAAGGCTGAAATATGGCTGATAAAGATGATGCGAGTTTTTGGCGTTACCCCAGACCAAAAAGCCTCTACAAACTCATCTGCGGTGGCCAGTGGAAGCGGGGTTGGTTGGTGAACCACACGAGCGCCGCTCCTTTGGGCAATATATTCCCAGGTGCGCTCCATCGCCGGATATTCATAACACGTGGTCAGGATTTCGTCGCCTGGATTAAGGTCCAGGCTGCGCGCCACCATGTTAAATGCAGTCGTGGGATTGGTAAAGTACACCACATCATCACAGGACGTCCCCAGGAAATCTGCCAGTTTACAGCGGGCTTTCTCTATTTCAGCGTGCAGGCGAGTTTGTATAAATGCAACCGGGTTGCGCTCCAGTTCATACTGCCAATGCTGGTAAGTTTCAAAAACCGGGCGCGGGCAGGCGCCAAATGAACCGTGATTGAGATAGACAACCTCGGGGTCGAGAAGATATTCAGTTTTCAAGGAATGCATAAATCGCGGTGAACCTTTCGCCGATGATTCAATCAAGATAATGGTCTGCTGCCGTATCTTTTTACCTAGTAGATCAGGTCCTGCGGCTTGCTGCTAACTCGCCTGCGGAAGGTCCAGTAGGTCCAGATCTGGTACGCCAGAACGATCGGCACAAAAATCGCGGCTACGATCGTCATCACCTGCAGGGTGTACGGCGTGGAGGAGGCATTGTAAATCGTCAGGTCATTAGCCGCATCTGTACTGGAGATAATCACCCGGGGGAACATGATCCAGAAGCAAGCAACCACGGTCAGGATAATGTGCAGTCCTGCCAGGGCAAACGCCCAACCCGGCCGCTTACGGTAAATCAAGTACCCGACAGCCAGGAGCGAGAGGAACGATAAGGCGGCAACGATCACTGCCGGGGCGCCAGTATGGGTCAGGATGTCAGTATAGAAGAAGGTAGCCACCAGCAAGACCAGGAGCACAACCGCCGCCACAATCCACAATTTCTGCGTGGCTGCCTGAGCGTGTTCCATCAATGGACCGGTGGTCTTCAAGCTGAGGAAAATCGATCCAATCAATGCGAAGCTGGCGATGGCAGCTAGGCCTCCGATCAGCCCGTAGGGGTTGAGCAAGGTCCACAATGTGCCTGTGTAGTTCCAATCCGCATCCACCGGAATGCCCTTGGCCAGGTTGGCGAAAGCGACGCCTAACAACAGGGCCGCCAGCAGGCTGCCGGTAAAAGTCGCCCAATCCCACAGGCTGCGCCATTTCGGGTTCGCATCTTTGCTGCGGAACTCCAGCGCCACACCTCGCAGGATCAAAGCAACCAGGAGCAGGAAGAAAGCCGGGTAAAAACCGCTGAACAAGGTGGCATACCAGTGCGGGAAGGCCGCGAAGGTAGCCCCGCCAGCCACGATCAACCAGACTTCGTTCCCATCCCAATGCGGGCCGATCGTATTGATCACAGCCCTGCGCTCTGTGTCATTCTTGCCCAGGAAAGGCAGGAGGATGCCAACCCCAAAGTCAAACCCTTCCAGGAAGAAAAAACCGGAATATAAGATAACGATCAAGATAAACCAAACGGTGTTGAGGTCCATTTTTGTCCTCCTGGGCTACGATTGCGTCAGGGTAAAGGTCGGATTCGGAGCCGCTGCTTCGGCGTCATCCTCGGCTGCAGCCGGGCCAGCTTTGGCGAACTTAACCAGCAGATACACATCCGCGACCATTAAGATGGCATAAAGCAGCACATAGCCGATCAACGAGGTCAGGACCATACCCGCACTCTGTGGCGAGACCCCGTCTGCGGTTTTCAACAGGCCATGCACGATCCAGGGTTGGCGCCCGGTCTCGGTCAGGATCCAGCCAGCCGTATTGGCGATATACGGAAGGAACACGATCCACACCCCCCATTTGAGCCAGCGCAGCGGCTTCTCTGGCCACTTTTTAAAGGGAAAGTACAGGGCGATGGCCGCCAGGGCGACCATGAGGAAACCGACTCCAACCATGATCCGGAACGTCCAATACGGAAGCACGACCATCGGTACGTAATCGCCCGGTCCGTATAGCTCTGTATATTGCGCCTGGATATTGTCGATGCCCTCAACCTCACCCTCGAATTTGAAGAAATACAGCCAGCTCAGGAATTTCGGGACATCCAGGCTCCAAATGACTTTTTTACCGCTGGCATCAAAGAGCGCTACCACTGAGAAGGGAGCCGGGTCAGCAGTTTCGTATAAAGCCTCTGAGGCGGCAGCTGCCATTGGCTGGACCTCCCGTAAAAACGCGCCCTGGACGTGCCCCACCACCCCGACAAGAATCGTGGAAACTATTCCGATTAGGGCTGCCGTTTTGAACGATATCCGGAAGGCATCCACGTGCTGCTTGCGGGCGAGGTGATAGGCGCTGACTGCCAGCACGAAGAAGGCGGCGGTGACCAGGCCGGCCGCCAGCGTATGGGCAATCATCCACCACGCTCTGGAATTTGTGATTAATGCACCGAAATCGACCAGCTCGGCGCGCCCGTTATTGAGCACATAACCGACCGGGCGCTGCATGAAACCGTTGGCGATCAGGATCCAGACCGCCGAAAGGTTTGAGCCGATGGCTACCAGCCAGATCGCCAGGGCATGCACACCTTTTGAGAGGCGATCCCAGCCGAAGATCCACACGCCCAGGAGGGTCGAACTCGAGGAAAAAGGCTAGCAGTCCCTCGATCGCCAGGGGCACGCCAAAGATATCGCCCACGTAGCGGGAGTACTCAGACCAGTTCATGCCAAACTGGAACTCCTGGACGATGCCCGTGACGACGCCCATGGCGTAGTTGATGACAAAAAGCTTCCCCCAGAACTTAGCCAGGCGCTTATAAGTCTCGTTGCCGGTGCGGACATAGATCGTCTCAAAGATGACGACGAACCATGCCAGTCCCAGAGTCAGCGGGACAAAGAAAAAATGGTAAATAGTGGTTAGAGCAAACTGCCAACGAGATAATGCAAGTAGATCCATAGGTACCTTCCTCTAAACCAAGACTACAAATGAATAGTACTACCTCACCGGCCAAAAGCCGCTCAGGTAGATGCGTAAAATAGTGTCCACGAGCAAGCCCAGGATGAACAGGCCTGCGAACAGCCGGTTATGGTGGAAAGCAAAGGCCGAAAACCAGGTCGGCCAGAAATTGTAACCTTCGGGCGGCTGCGCCGGGCGCGGCTTGCTCAGCACAGCCAAGGCCAGCAGCAGGCGTTTCGAGGCCAGGAAAACGATGAGCATGACCGGGGTAAAGTAGTGGGGTACGAAGATCAGGTAAACGATCACCAGGTAGATCAACACCAGGACGGTCATCGTGACATAACGAGCCGGTTTTTCGCCGATCTTCACAGGCAGGGTACCCACCCCTTTGGCTTTATCGTCGACCATCTTATCAGTATGCTTACCAAGGTTAATGCTGACCACGCTCAGGCCGAAGGGAACCCCGGCCAGCGCCACGTTCCAGGTGTTGTCCGTCCAACCCTTGGCGAGCACAGTGTACACGCCCAGGATCAAGATCGGCCCCCAGATCAGGAAAATGGATAATTCACCAAGCCCGATGTATTTCAGCGGCCAGGTGTAGAACAGCAGCGCCAGGATACCAAAAGCGAACAACCCGATAACGACCGGCGAAAAATTCGTGTAAAAGAGCGCATATACTCCCGAGAGAAATGCCAGCACCCCGCTGACGTAAAACCAGCGCAGCTGCTGCGGTTTGGTCCAGAAACCCTGTACCAGGGGATGCACCCCGTATTGAGTCCGGAAATAGTCGTCCTTATCCACCCCACGGCTGAAATCGGTGTAATCGTTGAGCAAGTTGTTGGTGCCGTGGGCAATGAACAGGCCCAGTGTCACGATCAACCAGGGCAGGAAGACGAAATACGCATCCCGCCAGGCTAAAAATCCGGCAATGATGCACGCGAAGAGGGTCACCGTCGTCACCGCTGAACGCGTGGCGATCAACCACTTTGAAATAACATCGAGCTGGTCCCATTCTTCTTTTTTATCGAGTTTGACCAGGGTCCACAGGGCGGTTCTCCACATTTTAAAGTTTATTTTCATCTGGAGTCTTCCTTTCATACAGGTTACTTAACTGGAGCTGGCTTGCTGGAGTTCGCCCGCCCGCCGGGCGATGGCACGAAGCAAACCAGCAAATACCAGACGATGAAGCGGGTAAAGCAGATACCAATAAAGGAAACCTGTAATTCCTTTGGGCGCGAAGAATGCTATCTGCGTAAGCAGCACCCCGCCCTCCGGCTGTGGTCGCAAGCGCCATTCCATCCAACCCGTGCCGGGAGATTTTAAATCGGCTCGCAAACGCAGCATCCGGCCCGGCTCCAGGGCTTCAACTCGATAAAAATCTACAATAACTCCTACCCGCAGCTCATTTTCATCCTGGCGCCCACGCATACCAGGCCCGCCCAACAATTTGTCAAGCAAGCCTCGCAGCTGCCACAGCTTATTAAGATACAACCAACCCCGTTTCCCGCCCAACCCGCTGAAGGCACGGTAGACAAATTCAGGCTTTAGATCCAGGCTGGTGCGGCAGTGGTCGATGAAGAAGCCTTCATCCTTAATAATTATAACTGATTGTGTACTTTCGTACAAAGCCGGCTCAACGTGCTCGGGCGAGAGTCTGCCCAGGGCAGCAGTCACTGAGGCCTCGTAATCGAGCAGGCTGATCTGCGGGAAATCTCGCAGGACAGCATCGTCACGCACAATACTTTCGCCGCGCATGGAATCGATTAATGGCCTGGCAATGCTGGAGGGGACCGGCGTCAGCCTGTCCACGAAAAACGCCATCAACCCTAACGGAACACCAGGGAAGGGTCAGCAGGCTGCGCCTGAGGCCGCGCAGGCGTGCATAGACCAGCATGGTCTCTGCGTAGGTCATCCTATCTGGACCACCAATCTCATAAACCTTGTTTTCACCGGCAGGAGACGTCCAGTGCGGCCAGCAGATAGTCCAGCACATTTTGGATTGCCACCGGCTGCGCCCGGTAGTTCAACCAGCGTGGCCCCATTAACAGGGGGAATTGTTCGGTCAGGTAGCGGATCATCTCAAACGAGATGCTCCCCGGTCCAATGATCACGCTGGCGCGAAATTCAATGACCGGCACGCTCCCCTGGCATAGCGCCTGGCCCGTTTGAATGCGCGAGAGCATGTGCTTGCCAATTTGAGTATCCGGATCAGCCAGCCCTCCCAGGTAAATGATTTTCTCCACCCTGGCGCGGCTGGCGGCTTCAGCAAAGCTGCGCGCTGCGGCCAGGTCTCGCTCGACATAATCCGGCCCGCTGGCCATGCTGTGGATCAGGTAATAGGCTGTGGATACACCTGCCAGCGCTCGCTGGAGCGTCTCCGGATCCAGGATATCGCCCGTGATCAGGTCAACCTGTGACATCCAGGCAGGACTGAGGCGAATCCGGTCACGAGCAAGGCAGCGCAGGCGGAACTCCTTGCGCCAGCAAGCGCGGGATTAGCTGCCTGCCAATATAACCCGTGGCTCCGGTAACCAGGACCAGCCCACTTGGCGGCATGGTCTATCCGTTTCCCGGAGATGCCTGGTCCAGGCGCAAACCATGCGCCCTTTCAGCAACCTTGCGGATCATGCCGCTGAAAATAAAGCCATGGATCGGGTAAAGTGCATACCAGTATAAGAAACCGGCCAGCCCGCGCGGCGCGAAATAGGCAGTTTGCGTCAGCAGCGTGCCCTCATCCTCCTGAGGGATCGATTGAAACTCAAGCCAGGCCTTACCGGGCACTTTCATTTCTGCCCGCAGCCGCAGCAGTCGCTCTGGCTGGATCTCCTCAACCCGCCAGAAATCCAGCGATTCGCCCACGCGCAGCTCGTCTGGATGGCGGCGCCCACGGCGTAAGCCAACGCCTCCCACGAGTTTATCGACCCAGCCTCGCACCTGCCAGGTCCAATTTAAGTACAGCCAGCCCCGGTCGCCCCCCAGGCCGGTGTAGGCGCGAAAGACGGCGCCGGGCGGCAGGCCCAGGCGCTGGCTGCGCCGCTCAAGCACCATCCCCTCCATAGTCGTCAGTTTGACCGGCTTGTCGTCTCCCTGTACCATCACCAGGGCGTCGCTCCAGGACGTCTCTACCGCATCGCTTTGAATGCGTTCCAGGGCCTCATGAACTGCCGTCTGGAAATCGAGCGGCTTGATTTCCGGAAAGATGCGCCTGGCAAGGTCATCCTGGACCAGGCTTTCGGAGTGCAGCCCTTCGATCAGTGGCAGGATGATCGACCAGTGGATCGGGGTGACCATGTGCACCCAGTAGGCAGACAGCCGCGGTGCGTAGACCGGCAAGGGGATCAACGCCCGTTTCAGACCTCGCTCGTTGGCGTACCCGCTCAACATTTCCGCATAACTCAGGCAGGTTGCCCCACCAATCTCAACCAGTTTCCCAATACTGTCTGAAAACTCGAGGGCGCTGATCAGGTAAGCCAGCACATCCCGAATCGCCACAGGTTGGGCTTTGCTATAAAACCAGCGCGGGCATACGAGAAGGGGCTGGCGCTCCACCAGGTAGCGGACCATCTCAAACAGGGCGCTGCCCGAGCCCACGATCATGCCTGCCCGAAATTCCGTGACCGGCACGCCGCTCTGGCGCAGGATATGACCGGTCTCGTGGCGGGCCCGCAGGTATGGGGAGAGATCGCTGGCCGGATCGACCAGCTCGCCAAGGTAGATAATGCGCTCCAGGCCTGTTTCTGCAGCAGCCGCCGCGAAATTGCGCGCCGCCCGCAGGTCACGCTCGGCGTCTGCTCTGCTGCCTTTCATGCCATGGATCAGGTAATAGGCAATGGATACACCTTTCATTGCCCGCACCAGGGACTCGCGGTCCAGGGCATCCCCCTGGACGACCTCCACCTGCCCCAGCCACGCATAACCCAGCAGCCTGTCAGGATCGCGCACAAAACAGCGCACCGGGTACCCCGCCGCAAGCAGCCTGGGGACCAGGCGACCACCCACATACCCTGTTACACCGGTAACCAGAATCAATGGTTCGAGATTCCGCAGGCTCTCAATTCGCAGGCCTGACCCCGCCAATGATGGCCACCGCACCCACCAGGGTGATCAGCAGCCAGAAAATGAACAGGCCCACAGCCACGGTCTTGCGGTTTTTGGCGCTCTGGATGTAGTCGTTAAGCACCTGGCGCAGGCCGTTGACGCCATGGGCAAATGCAAAGGCTAAAAGGAAGAAATCGTAGACCCGCCAACCGAGCATCGACCAGCGCATGGCAACATAATCCAGATTGATGCCATGCCCGCCCACCAGGATATCCTGGATCAGCACATGCCCCCAGGCAAGTGGGATGAGCAGGAGGGCGCTGTAACGCATCCATTTCCAGACAGTAACTTCGCTTTTAGATCCCATGATGATATCCGTCGTTCAATGATGACCTTAAGAATACCCTCTAAAAGAGCCCAAAGCCGTATTTGAGCAGGTTGTATCCCATGACCGCCGCCGCCGGCAGCCAGAGCAGGATCGCCACTACCAGGGTGATCACAACCGCCCTGTTCGAATGCCTGGCTTCCCACAGGTCGGGCTTGAAGAGATCGATGTAGGCAATGCGCAGGCCATTGGTTCCATGATAGATGACACAAAAAACCAGGATGATTTCAGCAATCATGACCAGAGGCCAGCGGAATATCTCAATGAACTGGTCGTAAGCCGATGGAAAAAAGTAAACTGTCGCTGTGGTCAGGATATGCAGGCTCAGAAAAAGCAGAGTGCCCAGGCCGGTGATGCGGTGAAGCAGGAAAATATACAGGCCCTGGCCTCCCTTGTAAGTAACATATCCCGATAGAGTCGATTGAAATTTGGATTGCATCCACATCTCCTGCGGTGATGGTCGTAAGCTGTGAGTGAGCTCCCCTGTGTAGTTTTCCAGCCAACGATTGGATTTTACCATTTATTAAGTTCAAGTAAGCCAGGATGATATAATTTCATTGCGATGAATTTTTTGATCACCGGCGCAGCCGGCTTTTTGGGTTCAAACCTGGCAAACTTCCTGGTGCGCGAAGGACACCAGGTGCGCGGTCTTGACGACCTGTCCACAGGCGATCCCCAATCTCTTTCCCCCGACGTGCTCTTCACCCGCGGCGATGTCAACGACCGCCCCAAGCTGTGGACCCTGCTCCAGGACGTCGATTGCGTTTACCACATGGCAGCGCGCGTTTCGGTGCCCGAATCGGTGCTCTACCCGCGCGAATACAACGCCACCAACGTCGGCGGCACCGTCAGCCTGATGGAAGCCATGCGCGACGTCGGCGTTCGGCGGGTAGTGCTGATCTCATCAGGCGCCGTCTACGGCGACCAGGGCGCGCAGCCGCTCCTGGAAAGCGCAACCCCCAACCCACGCTCGCCGTACGCGGTCTCCAAGCTGGCTGCCGAATTTTACGTGCGCTCGATTGGTGACCTGTGGGGGATCGAGACGGTCAGCCTGCGAGTCTTCAACGCCTACGGGCCCGGCCAGCACCTGCCGGTTTCGCACCCGCCTGTCATCCCGAACTACCTGCGCCAGGCTGTGCGCGGCGGGACGATCGTGATGCACGGCGATGGGTCGCAAACGCGCGACTACGTTTACGTCGACGACGTCGCCAGCGCCATGATCGCCGCAGCCACGGCGCCCAATATCAACCACCTGGTGATCAATATCGGCTGCGGCGTCGAGGTCAGCATCCGCGAGCTGGTGCGCCTGGTCCGGGAAGTCACCGGCGCCAATCCGGAAGTGATTACCAGCCCGCGCAACGACCCGGGCGTCTCGCGCATGTGCGCCAGCCTGGCGCTGGCGCGCGAGCGGCTGGGTTACCAGCCGCGCTTTGCGCTGGAACAAGGGTTGCGCCTGACGCTTGAGCGTGACCCCCGCCTGCGTAAAGAAGCCACCAAACCAACTGCCAGGGCCCAGTCGGGCTAAGAGCGCCGGGTCCACCCTGGTTTCGAGAAGGAGTATACAGCTATGCCAGCAACCGTCGTGATTGGCGCGCAGTGGGGCGACGAAGCCAAGGGTAAACTGGTGGATTGCCTGGCCGAATCCGCCAGCCTGGTCGCCCGTTTCAACGGCGGCGATAACGCCGGTCATACGGTCATCAACGCCTACGGCACGTTTAAAGTGCGCCTGGTACCGAATGGATTTTCCACGCCCGGGGCGCTCTGCGCAATCGGTCCCGGCGTGGCGCTAAACCTGAACACCCTGAGCCAGGAGATCGAAATGATCGAAGCCAGCGGGCTGGCGCTGAGTGAGCGCCTGTGGGTCTCGCCGCGCTGCCACGTGGTCATGCCTTACCACCCGCTGGTCGAAGGCATTTATGAAGAAGCCAAAGGCAAGGGGCGCACAGGCACCACCCGCCGCGGCATGGGTCCCGTGTATGCCGATAAGGTCGGTTACAACGGCATCCGCCTTTATGATTTGCAGCGCCGGGAAGTTCTGCTGGAAAAGCTGCGCATCCAGCTCGAGGTCAAGAACCGCTTGCTGGAAGCGTTCCAGGTAGCCCCGCTGCAAGCGGAGCAGGTCGCCGATGAGGTCCTGGCGCTCTACGAGCGCCTGCGCCCGGTGGTGCGCGAACCCTTCGGGATCATCCAGGAGGCCCTGCAGTCGGGCAAACAAATCCTGCTGGAAGGCGCCCAGGGCAGCCTGCTGGACAACACCTGGGGCACCTATCCCTTCTGCACAGCTTCGGACACGCTCTCGGGCGGGGCCGGTTCCGGGTTGGGCGTCGCCCCGCGCTGGATCGAGCGCGTGGTTGGCGTGACAAAAGCCTACACCAGCCGGGTGGGCGCCGGTCCCATGCCGACCGAGCTGCTCGATGCCACCGGCGAGATCCTGCGCAGGGAAGGCCAGGAGTACGGTACCGTCACCGGCAGGCCGCGCCGCTGCGGCTGGCTGGACGCCGAAGCCCTGCGCTTCACCTGCCAGTTGAACGGCGCCAGCGAGCTGGCGCTGACCAAGCTGGACGTGCTGGACACGCTGCCCGTGGTGAAGATCTGCACCGGCTATCTTGCCCCAGGATATTCACAACCCGCCCATTACTGGGAAGGCGACTCCGCCTGGCTAGAAACCATCCAACCCATGTACGAAGAGCTGCCCGGCTGGCAGCAGCCCACGCGCCAGGTGCGCCAGTTCGGCGATCTGCCCGTGAACGCCCAGGCTTACGTGCGGCGCGTTCAGGAGCTGACCGGGGTGAAGGTGAGTATCGTCTCCGTCGGCCCGGAACGCAGCGAATCGATTTTTATTTGATGTCTTAGTGGTCAGATTTTCCAGGAGGCGCTATGAGCCCACACCCGCTGGCAGGACAACCTGCACCATACGAAACCCTGGTCAACGTCCCGCGCCTGATTTCCGCCTACTACACACAACATCCTGATCCGGACAATCCAACCCAGCGCGTTGCCTTTGGCACATCCGGGCACCGCGGCTGTTCGCTGAACGGCAGCTTCAATGAGGACCACATCCTGGCCATCAGCCAGGCCATCGTTGAGCTGCGCAAAGCCCAGGGCATCGACGGCCCGCTGTACCTGGGCATGGACACGCACGCCCTCTCGGAGCCCGCCCTGTACAGCGCCATCGAGGTCTTCGCAGCCAACGGCGTCGAGACCATCATCCAGCAAGGCTTTGGCTATACCCCCACGCCGGTCATCTCCCACGCCATCCTGGCCCACAACCACGGGCGCACTTCCGGCCTGGCCGACGGGGTGGTGATCACGCCCTCGCACAACCCGCCGGAAGACGGCGGCTTCAAATATAACCCCCCTTCCGGCGGCCCGGCGGATGCGGCAACCACGAAATGGATCCAGGAGCGCGCCAACGCCATTATCGCGGCTGGCCTGAAAGCAGTCCAGCGCCTGCCCCTCGAAAAAGCCCTCAGAACCGCGACCACCCACGAGTACGACTACGTCACCCCCTACGTCCAGGACCTGAAGAACGTCGTCGACTTGCAGGCTATCGCCCGAGCCAGCCTGAAAATCGGCGTCGACCCGATGGGCGGCGCAGGCGTTGGCTACTGGGGAGCGATCGCCGAAACCTACGGGCTCGACCTCGAGGTGGTGAACCCGCGGGTGGATCCCACCTTTGGCTTCATGACGCTGGACCACGACGGCAAGATCCGCATGGACTGCTCCTCGCCCTACGCCATGGCCAGCCTGGTCGGGCTCAAAGACCGCTTCGACATCGCCTGGGGCAACGATACGGACTACGACCGCCACGGCATCGTCACCCGCAGCGCCGGCTTGATGAACCCCAACCACTACCTGGCGACCGCCATCTGGTACCTCTTCCAGAACCGCCCCGGCTGGGGCAAGGACGTCGCCATCGGCAAGACGCTGGTCTCGAGCTCGATGATCGACCGCGTGGCCGCCCACCTGGGGCGCAAGCTGTGCGAGGTGCCGGTCGGCTTCAAGTGGTTCGTGGACGGGCTGCTGGGCGGCTCGTTCGGCTTCGGCGGGGAAGAAAGCGCCGGGGCTTCGTTCCTGCGCCTCGACGGCAAGGTGTGGACGACGGACAAGGACGGCTTCATCCTGGACCTGCTCGCCGCCGAAATCCTGGCGGTGACCGGACGCGACCCGGGCGAGCACTACCGGAACCTGGAAGGGCAATTCGGCCAGGCCTGGTACGCCCGCAAGGATGCCCCCGCCAGCCCCGCCGAAAAGGCCCTGCTGGCGGACCTGACCCCGGAGCGCGTGACCACCCGGGAGCTTGCAGGCGAAGCCATCACCGCCCGCCTGACCCATGCCCCCTGCAACCAGGCGCCTATTGGCGGCTTGAAGGTCGTGACCCCCAACGGCTGGTTCGCCGCCCGCCCGTCGGGCACGGAAAACGTCTACAAGATTTACGCCGAGAGCTTCATCAGCGCCGAACACCTGGTCCGCATCCAGGCTGAAGCCCAGGACATCGTCAACGCCGCTCTAAAAAACAGCTAAACCAAGAAAAGGGGCATCAACAGCTAAAAAACATCGCACACCTTAGCTGGCCGTTTTCGCGACTCTAGAAATCGGTCAGGATTTTTTCTGATTAAAAGGATACTTCTGATGATCACCATCCGCTTAGGACAACGCGGGACGATCACGATCCCCAAAGAAATTCGCGAGCTGTATCACCTGGAAGAAGGCGATCGCTTGACCCTCGAGACCGGCGAAGGCGAAGTCATCCTACGCCCCATCCCCTTCAACCTGCTCGACCTGCGCGGCAGCGTTCCTGTGCCTGGCGCGCAGGATTTTACCGCGGTGCGCGAGCAAGTGCTCAAAAAACAAGCCGAGAGGATTGCCCGGGATGAAAATTGAGCGCGCCTTTGCCGACACCAACCTCTTTTTGCGTTACCTGACCAACGATATCCCGGAGCAAGCCCAGGCATTCGAACAGCTGTTGCTCAAGGCCGGGCGCGGCGAATTGCTCCTGGTCACCAACAGCCTGGTCGTAGCTGAAATCGTCTGGACCCTGGAATCGTTCTACCAGCTTTCCCCGGCCGATACGCAAGCAAAAATCCTGGCCATCTTAAACACCCCTGGACTGGAAGTCGCTGGGGCAGACCTGCTGCTGCAGGCGAACCTGCTACTGCAGGCGATCACCTGGCACGTCGAAAAAAACGTGGATTTCATCGGCGCCTACAATGCCGCCTGGATGGTTGCCCAGGGATTGAACACGATCTACACCCACGACCGGAAGCATTTTGACCGGCTCGACGAGCTGATCGTCTTCGAACCAGGCAAGTAATCAACCTCTCAAAACAAAGCCCTGACCAGCCCGACCAGCGCCCCGCCAGCGATCAGCCAGGTGGAGCTGACCTTGAAGCGCAGCAGCAGAATCAACGCAGCCAAGGTGAGCAGCACCGTCAGCGGGTCCACCAGCGAGGCGCGCCCGATCTGCACGGTAACGGCAGCCATCAATCCCAGGGCAGCCGCGTTCACGCCGTCGAGCAGCGCCCCCAGCCAGGGAGAGCTGCGCAAGCGCGGGATGAACGGGTTTGAAATGGCGACGAACACGAACGCCGGCAGGAAGATGCCCAGGGTGGCCAGCAGCGCCCCGGACACGCCGCCGAGCTGGTAGCCGATGAAGGTGGCCGTGGTGAAGAGCGGCCCTGGCGTCACCTGGCCGATGGCGATCGCATCCAGGAGCTGGGCATCCGTGAGCCAGCCATAACGCACCACCAGGTCGGCGCGCAGGAACGCCAGCAGCACATAGCCGCTGCCGTACATCACCGACCCGATCTTCAGGAAGGTCAGGAACAGCAGCGGCAGGCTGAAGGGGACGGTGGCTGCCGCATTGGCGGCAAGGCTGGCCAGGGCGCCGCCCAGGGGCAGCAGCCAGCCCCCCAGCACATCGCCCCGCAGGCGCCGGAAATTGACGACCAGCATCACCAGCAGCCCGCCGCCGAAGAGCAGGACGATCTCGTTGACGCCCAGGAAATACAGCACCAGGGCTGCTGCCGCCGCCAGGCCGGTGGGGACGCTGCGGATGGCTTTGCCGCCCAGGCTCCACAGCGCCTGGACGATGATGGCGATGACCACCGGCTTGATGCCGTAGAGCAGCCAGCCAGCCTGCGGCAGCGAGCTGTACCGGACATACGCCCAGGCCAATCCCAGCACGATCGCCGTGGCCGGCAGCACGAAGCCCAGCCCACCGGCGATCAAGCCCGGCCAGCCGGCGCGCAGGAAGCCGATGTGGATCGCCATCTCGGTCGAGTTCGGGCCGGGGATCAGGTTGGTGGCCCCGAGCAGGTCCAGGAATTCCTGGTTCGTCAGCCACTGGCGGCGCTTGACCACCTCGTCGTGCATGATCGAGATGTGCGCAGCCGGTCCGCCAAAGGCGGTAAAGCCGAGCTTGAGGAAGAGCAGGGATACCTCAACCAGGTGTGGATAGTTTCTCAATGTGGGTATACGCTCTTCCGGAGCAGCAGTCCAAGCACGAGCACGTTGAAAACCAGGTCGATCGCGAGCAGGACCATCATCGATGCCGGCCCCAACGGCACGAAGGCCTGGCCGATCAGCCATGGCAGCAGCATGTGTCCGATGCCCCCGCCGAAGAAGCACCAGCCCGTGATCGAGCCGGTCAGGTGCAGGCGCTGCTCCGCCAGGGTCAGGATCGTGGGGATGATCGAAGCGAGGCTCGCCCCCAGGATGAACGTCCCGACCCAGAGGGCGGTCTTCGAACCAGGCGCCAGCATCACCAGCCCCAGCCCCACGGCTGCCCCGGCGAAATCGCTGATCAGGACCTTCTGCGAGGAGACCCTGGTCGAAACCCCCACGCCGACCAGCCGGAAGAGCGTGAACGCGCCCCAGAACGCCGAGGTCAGGTAGGCTGCCCCGGCGGCGTCCGCCAGCTCGAGGCTGACGGCATACGTGTAGATCCAGTTGGCATAACCGGCTTCCAATCCGACGTACAGCAAGAAAAACGCCACCAGCAGTCCCAGGATCAACGGCGATGCCTGGGCTTTCGGCCGATCAACCGCGCTATTCCCTCTGGGCGTGCGGCCGGGCTGGGCAGCCTCCAGATCCACAAGGCGATGGGCAGGTTGATGATGGCAAAGGACCAGAAGACCCAGTGGATGTCACCGCTCAAGCGGGTAACCTGGGCGACGAGGATGGGCGCCACGAACGCCCCGACCCCAAAGAAAAAATGCAGCCCGTTCATGAACGGACCGACCTTCGAGCCGTGCAGCCAGAGCAGCAGGGTGTTGCCGCCGACGTCCACGCAGCCCTCGAAAAAGCCCAGCAGGGCCATCACCAGCGCCAGCAGCCACAGGACCGAAGCTCCGGGCAGGAAGAACAGCATAACGCTGGCCAGGACCAGCGCCGCCGCCATCAGCTTATGACCGGGAAAGCGATCGTACGCCCGTCCACCCAGCCAGGTGCCGGCCATGTAACCGAGCGAGTTGGTGATGAAGATCAGGCTGATGGCGCTGAGAGCCGCCCCGGTATGCTGCGCCAGCGTGGGCAGGACGGGCCCGACCGCGCCGATGACGAGCCCAAGTGTGATGAAGGCAGCATAATAGGCCGCGGTGATGAGGCGTTTTTGAGGATTTTCAGCCAGTCGTGAGGTCATGGCAGTTTATATTAAATTTTTCGTAGCGAGTTGAGAAAATGACCCATCAACGGTTGCAGGAACCATCATCTTGCTGGGTCTTTATCGTTAATTCTGATCCAGGATTATTTCTCAAGCCAGGTTCTAGGTGACAAGGATTGCCTCCTGCAAAACCTGATCCTTGAGATAGGGTTTTAGCGATCTGGTTGTGCCGAGGTCGACCTTACAACCAAGTAGGGATTCTAAGTATTGTTGGAGTCCGATAAAATCAAACAGACCAACAGGATGTTCGAATTCGACCAGAAGGTCTACATCGCTTTCTGAAGTGGATTCATCACGCGCAACCGAGCCGAATAGAGCTAACGATTTAACCCCTCGCCGTAAAAACTCAGCACGGTGTGCTTGTAAAGTGTGTAAGACAGCATCTCGTTTCATATGTTCTCCACGGAAGAATACCATAGTTTCACATGACTTACAACGCCCTTGGTTATATAATCATTCTAGGGCATGATCAGAAAGATTAACCGCAGACATGAATCCAACAACACAGGAGAAACAATGATGGAACACAAACCCCGCTTTGTAGTAGCTGCCATGCAAGAAGCGCCCTGGCCTGAAATGATCGAACGCTGGCAGCGCATCGAAGCCTTAGGATTCGATGGCGCCATGCTGGCCGACCATTTTGTCAATTTCGCCCAACCTAAAGCGCCGTGGTTTGAAGCCTGGACTCTCTTGTCCGCCCTGGCCACACAGACCCGTACCATCCGCATTGGCTTGCTTTCTGCGATTCCCTGGCGCAATCCAGCATTCCTGGCCCGCCAGGCAATGACCGTCGATCACATTTCCAATGGTCGCCTGGAAATCGGCCTGGGCGCTGGCGCGCCCGGCACGGTCGATATCTCCTACGCCATGACCGGGATTCCCGACTGGCCGCCGAAGGAGCGCGTGGATCGTTTCCGGGAAGCAGTCGAGATTATCGATCAGCTCTTGCGCAAACCGGAGTCCAGTTACACAGGGACCTATTACCAGCTCGAAGGGACGATCATGAATCCTCAGCCGGTTCAGAAGCCGCGCCCTCCTTTGATGATTGGCGCGAATGGACCCCGCATGCTCAAGCTGGTAGCAAAGTACGCGGACATCTGGAACACTTTCGGTGGCGTCGACATCAAATCTTCCGCAGAAATGTTGGCCCTGACTCGTGAGCGCAATCGAAAACTGGACGAGCACTGTGCTGAGATTGGCCGCGATCCCACGCACGCTGCGACGATCCATCCTGATCTACACCCAGGAAGAATACATGCAACTATATTCGCAGCCAGGGGCTTTTGAGTCAATCGTCAAATCCTATTGGGAGATCGGTATCAGCGGAGTTCTATTTCTTCTACCCGTTTGCACCCATGATGATGCCCATGTTCGAACACATCGCCAGCGAAGCCATTCCCCGCTTGCGTCAAGAGCTGCGCTGAAAACGATCCCGTCCGGGACAGTGACCTGCCTGCTCACCGAAATGGCGGAGTCTACTCAATAAACAAGGAGCCTGACATGCCTGAAAAATTCCTCAAAATCTATACCTGCGACCTGAACTGGACCTATTATGAAAAACCCTTCGTATACACACCGCCCAGCCTGCCGCACGATTTTGCAACCGTAGACCCGCTGGAATACTTCCGCTGGCACAGGGATTTTGGCAACAACGCCATGTTTTTGCACGCATACACCTTAAGCGGCTATGCCTTCTACCCGACTCGCCTGGGTCCGCTCGCGCCCGGGCCGGGAGGCGATTTCCTGCCGCGCCTGTACGATCTTGCGCACAAGCACGGCATGCCCTTCTGCAGCTATTTCTGCGTCGGCGCCGACCTGATTACGAGCATCCTGCGCCCCACCTGGCTGGTGCCGACCAGCCAGGACAATCCAGGCTTCTCACACGGCTTCCTGGCTCCGGAAAGCCCGTGGACGGACCTGCTGTGCGCGCGCATATCCGAATTCCTGACGCCAGTATCCTTGCGAATACCTGCTCTTCGACTGGTTCGTGTACGGCAGCCTGCACCCGGATTTCCCGCTGCAGCCGGCCTGGTTTGTCAAAGAGCCCTTCGAAGAAATCGTCGGGAGGCAGATGCCGGAGATGGCTGCAGAGATCACCCCGGCGGAGAGCCTGCTGTACAAGCGCAGCGTGCTGGCGCGCCAGTTCCGGCGCATCCAGGCGGCGGTGCGCCAGGCCAGCCCAAACACGCAGATCGGCTTCAACGTCCCCTACTGGGGAGCGGCTGAAGCGCTGTGGGTGGATCATCCCATGCTGCTGGAAAGCGATTTCCTGGTGGCCGAATCGACGCGGGCAGAAATCATCGATTGGCTGCTGAGCGTGCGCCAGCCCGGGCAGCACATCATGACCACCCTCATCGGCCGCACCGAAAAAGGCGAGACGGATCCCGGCAGTTGGCGCAAGCTGGCTGAAAAAGGCTGCGATTACTTCTTCGGTTACGGCTGGGGGACGCCCCCCGACTTTCGTCCGCACCCGCATTATGGCGAAGACCTGGAAATTGCCCGCCAGGCCTTCAAGGAGATGGGGTAGGGCTCCATATGAACCATCGCGAACGCTTCCTGGCAGCGATGGATTTTCGCCGGACCGATCGCCCCTGCCACCTCGAACACGGCTTTTGGAACGAGACGTACACCCGCTGGCGCAAAGAAGGACTCCCGGCCGGCGTGGTTTTACCCGACTTGTTCTTTCATTCGCCAGCGCAACGACCTGTTTGGCTATTTCGACGTGGCCAAAATTGCTTACGTGGTTGTCGAGCAGTATTACATCCCGGCTTTTCCTGAAGAGACCCTCTCTCAGATCCTCCGACGAACGCCTGTACCGCAATTCGAGGGGCGTGCTCCTGCGCGAACGCCTGAGCAGCGTCTCCATCCCCCAATTCCTGGAATACCCGATAAAGGACCGGTGTAGATTATGAGCTGTACCGAGAGCGCCTGACCGGCTCGCCCGAAAAGCGTTATCGAGCCGGTTGGTCGGAACAAATCCGTTGGATCGGCGGGCAAGACCGGGACATCGTGGCGACCCACATGGATGGTTTCTTCGGTTATCCGCGCGAGTTGTTGGGGGTAAAAAACTTACTGACCCTGTTCTATGATGATCCGGCTCTGATGCACAGAATCATTGGCGATCACCTGGAGCTGCTGCTGGCCCTCTATGAACCGGTCATCCGAGATTTGCGGCCCGATTTTGCCTTTATCTGGGAAGACATGTGCTACAAGAATGGACCCTTGATCTCACCGCACACTTTTCGGGAATTTATGCTGCCGGCCTACCAGACGCTGACCCGCTTCCTCAAGCAAATGGGCGTCAAAATCATCATCGTCGACAGCGACGGCAACGTCGACAAATTGATCCCGCTCTGGCTGGAAGGTGGGGTCACGGGCCTGCTGCCTTTTGAAGTCAAGGCGGGCGGCGATGTCTTGAAAGTCAGGAAACAGTACCCAGCAGCTGCAGATCATTGGTGGGATCGACAAGCATCGCCTGGAAGGCGGCCGCTCCGAAATCGACGCCGAGCTCGAGCGCGTCCTGCCCGGGATGCTGGCGCATGGAGGCTATGGCGTTGCCCTGGATCATTGGGTGCATGACGAGATTTCTTTAGATAACTTCCAATATTATGCCGACCAGGTCAGGAAGTTTCCGATGAAAACAAGATAATCCTATTTGAATAAATGTCATTTCGAACGAGCGGTTTGTGCGAGTGAGAAATCCCTACGATCAAAATCTATTCATACCTAACCAATCATCAATTGATCATCCCTTTAGGGATTTCGTGGGCAGAATTCGCCCGACACTCCCTTCGGTCGTCTAAATGACATTAAGCGGGGCATAAAAGTTCTCAAATGTGAACACCCTGTGTGAAATCGGCGTCATCGGCGTGGATGGAAGGGCATGGGCCCCCTACGGAAGATGAGTGTTGTAAGGAATGCCCAATCAGTGTATAATTCTTATAAACAGCCGTTTATGTTACAGATACAGTAACTTTGCGGGCCTGGTATAAGAAAAAATGCCCCGAACTCTCTCACCTCTCGAATCAAAACTGGTTCTGTTCCTCGAATGGGAAAAGAAACCATTCCTCACCGTGAAACAGGCGATGGATATTCTTTCTGTCTCTCCCGATCATATCCGGGTTCTGCTTCACCGCCTTACTCAAAAAGGCTGGTTGGCTCCTGTCGTACCAGGTGTGTATGAATTCATCCCGGCTGAGCGGGGAGAAGCTGCCTTTGTTGACACCAACCCGTTGGCCCTTGGCAGTGTCCTGGTTGAGCCTTATGCCTTTTCCTTCGCAACGGCGGCATATTTCTATGGCCTGACCACGCAAGCTTCGACGACCGTTTATATCGAAACAACGAAAGGCAAGACAAGAGATATTACGGCTCGGGAGAAAAAGTATCGGGTGATTGTGTTTCCTGAGCACCTGTTTTTTGCAGTGACCGAAGTCAACGCCTATGGAAGCAAAGTACAAATGGTCGAAGCGGAAAAGGCTATTCTGGACAGCATTGTACATCCTGAAGCGGCAGGTGATATTCCGGAAATTGCTGCGATGATTTCCCAGGGAAAAACCAACCTGGATTGGCCCAAGTTGGTGGATTACGCCTTGAAATTCAAGTCTCAATCTCTTATCCAACGACTTGGTTTTTTATTGGACTTCCTGAAGGTTGAAATTCCCCAAGAAAAACGGGAGCAGATGCTTGCCGAGGTTAAAAAGAACTTCTGCTACCTCGGTAGACCCGGAAAATGGGGCCTGGGTGGAAAACATAACCCCATCTGGCAGGTTGTGGATAATATTCCAGAATCAGAGCTGTTAGCGGAGATCACAATCACCTGATGATTGAAAAACGCTTAGTCCAATGGTATGCAGCGGATGCTGGCGTGGATTTGGATATCGCCGAGCGGGAAGTTGTATTGACGTATGTCATGAAAGTGCTCTCAGACCGTGGTCTGCTTTCACGCCTGGCATTCAAAGGCGGAACGGCCATCCGCAAGATTTTCCTGGGAAGTCAGGGCCGCTTCAGCCTGGACTTAGATTTCACCATGGTAAATGATGTTGCGCCGGAAGAATTTGTGCTTGACCTGGTCAGTGCATTGCATACCGAAGAGCATTATGGAATCCGGTTTGAGATACCCCCGCAGGATTATTACGCCAATGTTGATTCCTGCGGCGCAGTTGTGACCTATCAGCATAGCTGGGTGACGAACGGGAAATTTAGCATTCAGGTCAGCTTTCGCGCCAAACCTATTTTACCCATCAAGCCCGCCGGGTTTATACCCGAACGGTATTTCCAATGGCTGGGGATAGAGACGCCCTATGTTCCAACTCTAGACATTCACGAAATCATCGGCGAGAAAATTCGCGCCACAGCCCAACGCAGCCGCATTCGCGACCTATATGATTTGTATCAATTCACTACGTTACGATTTGATCGGGAAGTGGTCCGCCGAATTGCCATTATCAAATGCTGGGAAACCAACTACGCCCTTGATCCAGTGATTTTTTTGTCGGAATTATCCGATCGTAAATATGATTGGGCTGATTTGAGCCGGTTGATAAAACACAACCTGTCTCTGACACCTACTGCAATCTACGAAAAAATCCGACAAAAATATCGTTTCCTGGCTGAAATGAATCCCGAAGAAGCGATCCTGGCAGGTGATGCTTATAAACGAGAGCGCAAGGCATACCAGACCCTTCTCGAAAGCCTGCGAAGAGGTTAATATCGATTAATTAAATATTGATATCAGGTAAAGGAGATCCGATGGCACTTTTCAAGATCGGCTGCCAGACGTATAGTTGGGAAATGCTCGGGGAAGAATGGCACGGCACGCCAGACCAAATCCTGGAGTCCATTGCCAGGGCCGGATACGCCGGGGTCGAGTTCAGCAACCAGATGATCGGCGATTACCTGGCCCGGCCCGCTCGCTTTTCCCTGGCGCTGGGGCAGCATGGCCTGGCCTGCGCCGCCTTTGCCTATGCCCGCACGGGGTTTACCGACCCCGCCCAGGAGGCCGAAGACCTGGCCGGAGCCGAAGCCGCCCTGCAGTTTGCGGCTCACTTTGGAGCTCTCCTCTGTCTTGGAGGGCCTTCCAGCCAGGACCCCGGCAACCGGGAAGCTAAAATGGCCCAGGCGCTGCGCTTTTATACGCAAGTCGCCCGGCGAGCGCAGGCATACGGCGTCAGCCTGGCCGTCCACCCGCATTCGCACCACACCTCGCTCGTCCTGACCGCCTCCGAATACGACCAGCTCCTGGAAGCCGTCGCTCCCCTGGGGATCGGCTTCAACCCGGATACAGGGCACATCCTGCGCGGCGGGCAGGACCTGATGGCTTGCCTGGTGCGCCACCGCGGCCTGATCCGCCACGTCCACATCAAAGATGTCGACGCCGACGGCAACTGGGCGCCCCTCGGGCAGGGCATCACCCCCCTGGCCGGGCTGCTCGCCTGGCTGGAAAGCAGCGGTTATGCAGGCTGGGTGGTGATCGAAGAAGAATCCGAGGCCGTCCGCCCCGAACCGTCCGCAGCGATTGCGGCGAACCGGCGGATGCTGCAAAGTCTGAATTATTGATTTATTTCCAGCCCCTGGCGGTCCTGAAGAAGCAAGGTGATTGCATTTGAAAACTTTCATGTCCCGTTTAATGTCATTCCGAACGAACTGTGTGAGGAATCCTCGTCTGAGTATCATCAGAAAGTTATGCCTGGTCAGGTATTTATAAGCCATGCTCGTAGGGATTTCTCGCACTAAACCGCTCGCTCGAAATGACATTAATCCAAATGCGTTTACCCTGCCTGAAGACGCCGGAAGCATGTTTTATGAAACCAGGAGGAGTTACAATGATGGATCTCATCTGTGCATCGATCTGTTACCGGGGTTATGCCGAGGATGAAGTTCAGGCCACCCTCGAACATGCCCCGCGCATTGGATACCACTGGATGGAAGTGCATGGGCCTCTGACCTGGAGCATCGAGGCGATCCAGCAATTCGACCTGCCGGCGCTGGGTGCTCGCATCCGTGCCTCCGGGATGGCCTGCGCCGGGCTGTACACTCCCGGCTGGGGCGGGCAGGATGACGGCGACGTCCTGGCGCATGCCTCGGCCATCTCCCGCTGCGCCGGCTTTGCCCGGGCGCTAGACGCCAAACATGTGACCAGCACCGGCGCCGAACGGCGCGGCGTTCGTGGGGCGCTGGAACGGGTCATCCGCTGCGCCCAGGCCGTCCTGCAGTCCCAGCCGGCGGAGAGCCCGGTGCGCCTGGCGCTGGAACCGCATTTCGGCAACGTGCTCGAGCAGCCTGAAGATTTCAGCGCGGTCCTCTCAGCCTGCCCGGACGAACGCCTGGGAGTCTGCGTGGATACGGGGCACTTCCATTCCGCCGGGGTCGATATCCCGGCCTTCATCCAGCAATTTGCCGGGCGCATCTACAGCGTCCACCTCAAGGACCACATCGGCTCGCGCTCGGTCGGCATCGGGCGCGGCGAGATCGACCTGCCCGGCATCCTGGCTGCGCTGCAAGCGAGCGGCTACCGGGGAGGCCTGACCGTGGAGCTGGAAGTCGACGATCCCGAAAACCTGGCGCGCTACACCGAGGAAGCCTATTTTTACCTGAGCGGGCTGCTGGCGCCCGCCAGGCATGAACCGGTCCACGGAATCCAGCTTTCGACGGGACGCTGAAAGCTGATCAGAAGCTTGCAGAAAGGAATTGAACGATGGACACACGAAAAACCGCTCGGATTGGCTTTATCGGCGCAGGCAGCCATGCCAGCTGAATCGCTTTACCCCAACATCCCCATGATCCCGGAATTTGAGCTGGCGGCAGTCTGCGACATCGACCCGGAGCGAGCGCAGCGCACGGCGCGCAGCTACGGCGCCCAGGCCTTTACGGATGTGGAGACGATGCTGGACCAGGCGGCCCTGGATGGGTGCTGCGTCTGCGGCCCGGCCGAGATGCACCACGCCGTCAGCCTGCAGGTGCTGCGTCATGGCCTGCGCCTGTTCGTCGAAAAACCGCCCGCCCCCGGGCTGCGCCAGGCAGAAGAGCTGGCCGAAACTGCCGACCGGCATAACACCTGGGGGATGGTCGGTTTCATGAAACGCTTCGCCCCGGCCAACATCCTGGCTCGCGAGTTCATGGCTTCAGACGCCTTTGGAACGCTGTCCTCTTTAACCTTGATCCACGGCTGTGGACCGTACGACGATCCCCGCCGCATGCTGTACTTCAATGGGATTCACCTGATCGACCTGGGGCGCTTCCTGGGCGGCGAGGTGGAGCGGGTGTTCGCCTACCAGTCCAACGGTGGCAAGGGGAATTTTGGCCTCTCGGCCACATGGCAATTGCGCAATGGCGCCGTGGCTCAGCTCAACCAGAATTCCGGGCAGACCTGGCGAGACTGCTTCGAGGCCGTCTATATCAGCGGCGCCCAGGCCGGGATCTTCGTGGACGCCTCCCGCGAGGTAAAGATCATGTATGATGGCGCCCAGTTTGCCCCCGGGGACGGCCTGCAATTATACGGCTTTCGGGCCGAGCACAGCGTTTCCGGGAACATGGCCGGATGGGCGGCCGGCGGTCACTACCAGCGCGGCTACTGGGGCGAGCTCAGCCGCTTCGCGCGCGCTTGCCTGGGGTTGGAGCAGCCTTCGCCCGACCTGCAAGATGGAGTCCAGAGCATCCGGTTGATCGAGGCGATGCTGGAGAGCGCTGATTTCGGGGCAGCAGGTTGTGCTGGGAGGGTAAAGCCGGGATGCACCGAAGTATCGCTTTACGATCTTGTCAGGGATGAAAGCTGAAGACAAATCATCACTGCCATGCCGTTCACGCGCTTCAAGATTTGCTTCTGACTGACACCCTCGATCGTATGGATGTGAAACTCGAACCTGGTCGTACGCTTTTCAGGGCCGGTGGATTGAGTTTACGAAGCCGACTGCAATTGGCGGGCGGCGATGGTACTTTATGGGGGAAAAGAGGAACAAATAAAACAATGAGGAACAAATCAGGGTCACCAACCCAGATTGTCCAGGGGGTCAGGCGTGCGAATAATGACTGAGTCCCCTCGGGACAGGGAGACGTGTTTATCGAGGAGGGCGCAGAAGGCAGCGCTGATGACCCAGTCATCGTGAAGGGGGTGATGGGTGAGGGGGTCGAGGAGGCCAGGAGGCACTCCCCAGGAGAGGAGCTGATCAGGACGGAGGATGTGGGCAACGGCCGGGAGCTGCCGCCAAAACGCTTTATAGGCCCCGTCCGAAGCGGTGGGGGAGTAATCTTGAAAACGATGGGTTTCGATGACGGATAGGAAGGACCAACCGAGGTCGGATTTGGAACGGGGGGTGAAAGTGAAGGGGATGACGAGGCATTCGGATGGGGTCCAGGTTTTGGAGAAAAAGCTGGCGAGGCCAGCACCGAGGCCGGTGGCATCGATGACGAAGTAGCGGGCCTGCCAGTGATCGCGAAGCTGGCGGAGGGTTTGATAAAGATCGGCGTGGGAGACAGCCTGCCAGCCGAAACGGGCCACGACGCGATAGAGGGGGAGCGGCGGAGAGGGGCCCCCCTTCGGGGTACTTAAGGCGAAATCGATCTCGACGACAGTGAGGGCGGTGAGATCGTGGGCTGCCGAATTTTCTGGATTGGCGCTTTCACTCATGGGGCCGGGAGATGAGGAAACCAGCAGCGAAGATGTGAGAGGCTGGGCTGGCGGAGAGGCCTGGGCTGAGTCCAGGGATGGAGTCGAGAAGGATTCGCCGCCGATATCGAGAAGGAAGGCGTAGAGGCTACCGGGGAGGGGAGAAGATTGAGGGGGATGGCTGCCCTGCATGAGTGAACGGCGGGCGGGGGGAAACATGCCGGCGGAGTCGACCAGCTCCTCGGAGAAGAATTGGGTGCGGATGAGGGGATGATGACGGCCGAAACGGGCGACCTGCTCGGCGACGAAGAGGCCGTAGGCGGGGACTTCACGGGCGACATCATCGGCGGTAAGGGTGAAAACCCGCCGGAGGCCATCTTGAAGCTGGGCGACCTCGGCCAGGCGGCGCTCACGCCCCAGGAGGGTATCGGGAGTCCAGGCGGTGCCCCAAAAAACGCGGGTGGCGTTGGCGCTGGCGGCCATGGGGGCGATGTCTTTATCGTAACGGTCCATGAGAATATCCTGGGCTTCGTCCACCTCGAGCAGGAGGTTGGCGGTGGCGCCGACGATGTTGGCACCAGGCTGGCCGGATAGGAAGAAGAGGCGAGCCTGACCGAGGCGGTAGATGTAGCCGTGCTCACGCGCCCAACGACCGCGGGTGAGCTGGTTGGCATTGAGGACGCGCTCGAGACGGCGCATGGCATTGATGGACTGAGGTTTCCAAGTGGGCGAAACCTTGACCATTTCGGCGGAGAAAGCGGAGAGGCGGGCGAGGAGATAGGTTTCGATCTGAGCCTGAAGCTCGTTCTTACCAGATTGGCGGGGAAAGACGACGACGAAACTGAGGCCTCGAGCGTTGAGGACGCTATCGACGATGGCGCGGGCGACGGGGACCTGGTAGGAACGGAGGGAGATACCGCTGAGCTGGGAGGAGAAGGAGACGGGATCGAGGAAAGAGGCAATCATAGGCTATAGCTGGTGGCTGCGTGAGAAAGACCACTCACGTTAAGCTGGTGGCTCGTGGCTGGTAACCGAAAACATTAATTTTCGGGGGCAACGTCGCTTTCAAAAGTGGGTGATCCTTCTGAAGAGGAGGCGGCGTCACTGGCGGCGGTATCTCCAGCAGGAACACAACCTTTAGATGCGGGAAAGAGGCGGGTGAAGGGGAGGCCGTCGTTGGCCGAGGCAAAGAGGGTGGCAATGAGGGCGGCAGGGTCGGTATCGCCGAGGGCAAGGAGGCGCTGGTCTCTGAGGAGGCGGGACAGGCGAGCCAGAGAAGATTCGAGGGCGCTGATGGCGTCGAGATCAGGAGGCTGACCGGAAGCGGGGAGGCAATGCCCGGTAAGGTTGAGGATGACGAGGCGGAGGAGGGCAATTTCCTGATCCAAGCCGGTGACGGCGGCGGCGCGAGTGTAGTCGTCCAACTGCCTGGGTTTGAATTTACGGGCGTAGAAGCCGTGCTTGAGGGCGTTGGTGTTACCGGGAGGAGCGCCGCGGCGGCGAGAGTCGGACATGGAACTATACTAGCACATTTGTTCTATTTTAGCAAGGGAGCTGTCAACGGATGAGCGACCGGGCGGACAAAGAGCGTCCGCCTAAGCGTCGCTTAACGGATTCAACGGATTGGGTAAGAGAAGGGGAGGGTATGGGCGATTGGAAGTGAGGGAACAGGCGATTGAAATCGCCCGCTGAGAAGGGCACGAAACCGGCCTGCGCCGGTTCGTCGAAAAGCCGCCTGCCAGCGGGCCGCGCCAGGCAGAGGAGTTAGCGGAGACCGCCGATCGGTGTCACACCCAGGGGATGGTCGGTTTCATGAAACGCTGTGCCCCGGCCAACATCCTGGCTAAAGAGTTCATGGCTTCGGACGCCTTTGGGACGCTCTCCTCCCTGACCTTGATCCACGGCTGCGGCCCGTACGACGACCCCCGCCGCATGCTGTATTTCAATGGGATTCACCTGATCGACCTGGGGCGCTTCCTGGGCGGCGAGGTGGAGCGGGTGTTCGCCTACCGGTGCGACGGCGGCAAGGGCAATTTCGGCTTCTCGGCGCGCGTGGCAATTGCGCAATGGCGCCGTGGCTCAGCTCAACCAGAATTCCGGGCAGACCTGGCGGGATTGCTTCGAGGCCGTCTATATCAGCGGCGCCCAGGCCGGCATCTTCGTGGACGCCTCCCGCGAGGTCAAGATCCTATACGATGGCGCCCAGTTTGCCCCCGGGGATGGACTGCAACTATACGGCTTTCGGGCCGAGCACAGCGTCTCCGGCAACATGGCCGGATGGGCTGCCGGCGGTCACTACCAGCGCGGCTACTGGGGCGAGCTCAGCCGCTTTGCGCGTGCCTGCCTGGGGATGGAGCAGCCCTCGCCCGACCTGCAGGATGGCGTCCAAAGTATCCGCTTGATTGAAGCGATGCTGGAGAGCGCCTCTTCAGGGCAGCAGGTCATCGTGGGATGTTGACGCCGGGATGCTAGGTCTACTTCTATTCGGAGGTGGATCTTTCAGCCCTCATTCGAAACCCTAGAAAATTTCGAACAATAGATTTACTCCTCACTTTTTTATATCTACTCTAAAAATATCCACCTTCGTCTCCAAACACTTCCTCAAGCGTCAAATCATTCGTTCCCAGCTCATACCAGCTTAGCGGCTTCTGGTAGAAATCCAATCCTCTCCCAATCTTGATCACCCAACCGTTATCAAGCCGAATTTCCCGATCGTGCAGGTTGGGATTGAAGTCGAACTCGAAGATCACATCAGCTTCAAGCAGGCTTTGCTTCAGGTCGCCTAATTTCTGTTCGATGTCAGCCTTTTGAGTATCATCGTCATAAGCGGTGATCAGGTCAATGCGTTTGATGCTGGAGAGTTTGACCACCATTTCGCACAAACGAACAAAGTTCTGGATCTGGTGCGGCATGCGGATGTAGGGATCTTCAATCTCGATGCTCTTTGCGCCGGACAGGTAAGGTCCAAAAATGGATTCGTAGCTATAGCCGGTATCCCCGTAAAAAATGGTGAAGTGCTTTTCCTTGAGCTTGTTCTGCTTCTGGCATGGAGCAGGTTGCGGCTGGGGTCTCCGGTGGAACTGTTGAGCGCTGGGATCAGCCACTTCAATAACGGGAACCTGGTTTGGAGTCGCATTTTCTTGCTGCCTGCGGGTGGCGCATCCGTTTGCCAGGCATTCAGACGATCGGCGGGATGGGTGCTGCGTGGCCAGGGCATTGCGCGATTCTGGGCAGTAAACCACGATTTCTTTGCCATCCGCTGCAATATAGGATAGGTTGATCCGCGCAAATTCATCATCCGGCTTGCGTTTGTTCATCTGCTCTTTGACGCGCCGGCGGGCTTCGACTGCATAGGCCACATACTCTTCAAATTCCGCATCGCTGGGCGGTCCATCCGGATGCAGAATTTTGAGGAAGGCGCACACCGTTTTCTTGATGCCCTTCTCGTCGCGCCCTTCCACGTTTGGTCCCAGACGAATGCGCTTGGTGACTTCTTCATAGCGATTGGTGTGGGCGAACATGTGGTGGAAGGCTTCGGCCAGGTAATCGGTGATGAAGCCATAATTGTTCGTCAGGTAATCACTGCTGTTCTTGGGCATCTCCCAGCCGGGCAGATAACAGGCAAAGCGATCCATGATCGCCAGGTCAAATTCCTTGGGCAGTGGGATGAACAGATCATGCTCGGATGAATTGACCAGCTGCTCAATGGAATGATCAATATTGCCGTTGAAAGCCAGGCTGGCATCGGCAATCACTTCCACGCCGCGCGAGAAGCGCCCATTGGCCATGAAATCTTTCATGATCTGGATGGTGTCGACATCTTTGATCTTGATGCCGGCAACCTCATCAAAGGCGACGGTATCCCAGAAACCAACCAGCCCGATCCGTTTGCGGGCATTGTTGTAGAACAAAACCGCTTTGGTAGCCTGTCCACCGCTGACCAGGGTGGAATAGGGCGAAAATTCGCTGAAGAAGTAGGATTTGCCGGTACCGCGTGGTCCCAATTCGATAAAGTTGAAATTCGGCTCAACCAGTGCAGCCAGACGGGCGATAAAGTGGAATTTCAGCCGGGTGGATAGTTTGCTCGGTTCCAATCCGACTGAGCGCAGGATGACATCCAGCCATTCATCTCGGGTGAACTTTTTTCGACCTTCGATATACCCATCAAAATCAAACCGGCTCAGTTGGATGGGACGCAAATCTTCCACATAGAAGGTGTAATCATCATCCTCGATCTCGTTATAACCGATGGTAATCTCAGCCCAGATACCGCCTTCCAGCAAGCGCTCATTGTCTCGGTAGAACTTTTCCGAGATTGCCACTCGCTGGGAGTTGAAGTTCTCCAGCGCAGCCCAATGGCGTTTCTCTTTCTCAACATAATTGACATGAACCTTGTCAATAAAGCGATGTTTTCCCTTGGTGGCGACCTTTGACTGGGCAGCATTGGCTTCATCCGGACGCACATAATTATCCTGCAAGGTTGCCAGCACTGCTTCCAGCCCTTCCTGGATCTCTGCTGGGTCTTCACTGGCGCAGTAACGCGCCAGCAAGAAATTCCAGCACAAAGGTTGGCACATTGGTGCCCTTTTTGATGCGGTGCAACAGATCTTTGCGGACCACTTTGCCTGCAAAAATTCCAGTAAGTTTCTGGTCTAATGTATCCATAGTTACACCGTATAATCCGTTTCCAGTTCTAATGGTTTGCCCAGCGCCGCCTGGGTGGTTGGGTCAAGCGCTTTGACAGTGAATTTGCCTTCAAAATCCAGATCCATTTTTATCGTGACTTGGATCGTCTCGCCTGGTTTCAGAGTGATAAGGCCGTGTGGCTGGATTGACTGGCCCGCCCGGCTTGGCTTCGCCTACCACTTTTCCTTTCGGATCGTAAGCTTCCATAAGATATCCAGTGCTTCTTCGCCGCGAACAGGCTGCTCTGTCCGGCACGGATACTTCAATCACCGGTAAGCGGGTGGTGATCTTCTTTGCCCCACGTTTGTAGTTCAGTATTACCGACAAGTTGCGTTTCCACTTTCTTCTCTGGGGCCCGGATGCGAACTGAGATCACCGGCACCATCGCTTCCTGGAGCGAAAGCCCGCCATGGAAATACGTCAACCGGCTCGGTAAGCGACCATTGCCCGCGGCAGGGCAGCCTGGTTGAAATCGCCGCGAATGCCTAGCGTTTCAGCTGGCATGACCAGGTTGGCAGGCATCGCCAATGCCATCTCCCAGCAGAATGCGCTCATGCACATTCATCCAATTCCCGGCGGTTTGGCGCATACATCCCCGGCTTCAATAGCTGTATTCAAGAAAAAGCCATGGTCAGTGACAATGATCGCATCCTGAAATCCCATCTCCGCCAGCTTGTGGATGGCGCTGCGAATTCGCTGGAAGGTGCGGCTGATCAATCCAGGAGCTGCTTCCGGATTGTTCTCGAAATCATTATCCATCTCGTTGCTGCGCAGAACCAGCAGTTCAACCGTACTGTCCATCTTGGGGTTTCTCGTGACAAATTTCGCCAGGTCGATTTCAGCAAAGCGCTGTCCATAGCGTTTTCGCAGCACTTCCATGCGTTGGGTAACATTGGTCAATGATTGCTCATCCAGCTCAACGACGACTTTATCTCTTTGTGCCGCAGCCTCAAGCTTTGCCCGGCACCGGGAAGCAGGCTGGCCATGCCCACCGGTGTGACCGTTGGCAGCTGGGCGCAGGCAGCCTGCACTTCCACCTGTCCTTCTTCATTCAACTGTTTGGCCAGCTCAACGCCCAGTTCATAGCGCATGGCGTCGATCAAGAACAAGGCCACTCGCCGGCCGCTTTCCAGTCAGTTTGGGGGCGAGCAATTTGTCGAATACATCTGCATTCGACAGCCTGCCCAGCAATCGGCCAGCCGGATTTTTCCAGATGACGAATGAAGATCGCCTGGACTTTATCCATCAACTTACGGTAAGTCAGGCGCGCCTGGTGGATCACGCTCGTCGGCATCTGCCTTCGAAACCCAGCGAGTCACCGACGGCCTGTTCAAATTCACGCTGCAAGCGGTCCACTTCCCGCAGGCTGCTGGTGTAGAAGTCTACCAACGCATCCAGGCTGCGGCTATGGTCGGAAAGCTGGCGTTCGGCATCCTCGCAAGCCTGCACCAGGCCGGCAGCGGCTTGCAGCAACTTCCACTGGGCCTGGTTTTCACCCCGCCCAACCCACACCGATTGGTCATGCCGTTGGAGCACCTGGCGCAGCTTATCCACATTATCCCGCTTCAGTGCATCCACTGCCTGGTTGAAGCAGGCGCGCTCTTCAAAGGGGAAGGTATCTCGAACGCCAAAATCTTCAATCTCCTGGCAGATTGCCGGCAGATTTAACTCTTTTTCGATCCCTTCGGCCCGTTCAATATAAACGCCTGAGTGCGCCGGTCATTCCTGCGCAGCCGGTCGCACAGGTCTTCCACCAGCAGGCGCGCCTCTGCCGGGGCGCAGGGTACATTGGCCAATAGCGGCTGGCAAGATCGACCGGCAGATCGAAGACAAATTCGCTGAACAACAGGTAACGCCACAGCTCATCAGCCAGCGCCCCCCAGCTGTTGGAGCGGGTCAGGAACTTCAAGCCCAGGGTGCTCTGGCACAGGGCGCGCACTTCTGCCGCCCAGGCATCCATGCCGGCTGCTCCGCCTTTGAGCGCTTCGAGCTGCGCTGGCGAAGGTGTGAGCAAGGCAAAGAGCAGGTCACGCGCCGATTCAACCCCCAGGCGGGCCTGCAAATTGGGCCAGCCGCCCCGCCGCCGACCGCATCGATCACGGCAAAGCTGGGATTGGGATCGGCGCTGAAGATGCGGCGGATTTCGGTAGCGTGATCGGCGCGTGCTTTCAGACACAGGCTCTGGTATTCATCGCCATCGCCTTCGGGAAAGACCGCCCCGCAGGCGCTGTAAAGCGCAAACGGGTCGCGCTGCTTTTCCTCATCCGTGATAGGGGCTTTGGCTGGCACATAGACCAGGATACCCTCAATCGACGGAAAAGAAACGATTTCATTTCCGGAAGTTTCTCTCCTGCACGCTTGGTGCAAGCTATCATTATCTAAAAATAAATGATAATACCGATCCGCCCTATTCCCCCGATTATCAGTTTTTCGGCGGGATGGAGTTGTATCATTATGTTTCGGCTCTGGATGTGCATCTTTATGGTTATCTGGAGACGACTTATAACGGCCCGTACTTTGGCAATTTGATCGGCAATATGGGCGAACAGCCGATATTTAATCTAAAATTGTCTTTTAGAATAAAGAAATTCCGATTTGATTATATTTTTCAGAATTTATCCGCAATCGAATATCAATCAAGGGAAGATGCGACTATCAGCGGGCGCTATAATTATTACGGAATTACCTGGGAATTTTTGAATTGATTCGAACGGGATTGTCGGAACTTATCCTGTTATTAATCAACATCTTATTGATTTGCCAATAAAAATTGATTTTGGGGGAACAAATCCCGATTTTCGTTGTATTGTATGTAAAGTTGACGCAATAGGTCAAGTTTCAGAAATGTGTGAAATTAAATGGTTATCAGGATTTGGAGGATAAAATGGTCAAGGTAGGAGAAAAAGTCGAAAATTTTGAGCTTGAGGCTTTTCATAACGAACAGATTAAGAAAATTCAACTATCGGATTATAAGGGAAAATGGGTTGTTCTGCTTTTTTATCCGGCCGATTTTACTTTCATCTGTCCGACTGAGTTGGAAGAAGCTGCCGACCATTATGATAATTTTCAGAAGGAGGGCGCGGAGATAATGAGTATCAGCACCGATACGGTGTTTGTTCATAAGGCATGGCATGATACATCGCCGGCGATCAAGAAAATCGGTTACCCGATGCTGGCCGATCCGACCGGCAATATCTCCCGTCAATTCGGGACTTATATGGATGAAGCCGGGTTGTCGCTACGGGCGACGTTTATTATCGATCCCGACGGTATTTTAAAAGCGATGGAGATTCACGATAACAGTATCGGGCGGAGTTCGCGGGAGATATATCGCAAGTTGTTGGCCTCGAAATTCGTACGTGAAAGCGACGGCGAAGTATGTCCGGCCAGCTGGGAACCGGGAAAGAAGACTTTAAAGCCGGGCCTCAATTTAGTTGGAAAAATATAATTGAAATAAAAAAAGGAGTATAATTATGTCATACGAATGGAAATTCAATAAGCGTCCTTACACCGATGAGGAAGCCAAGCAGTTATTAAAGAATGTTGTTTCGCCGGAAACGACCGATTGGCACTATAACACTCATCATAAAGGATATGTGGCCGCCCTGAATAAAATAGAAGCGGCTCTCGAAAAGGCCGATCGTTCGGCCGCCAACGGCAATTACTCCGATATCGGAGAATTGAAACGCCGTCAGACCTGGAATCACGGCGGGGCTCTCCTGCATGATTTATACTGGGAAGTTCTCGGCGGTGATGGCGACCCATCCAAAGGGAAAGAAGTTGTGGCCGCTATTGAAAAGGAATTCGGCAGTTTTGAAAATTGGAAAGCCGATTTAAAAGCGACCGCCTTATCCGCCAAACTTTCCGGCTGGGGTGTTCTGGTGTTCGACAAACTCTACAGCGGGCGTCTATTAAATGTTCTCGTGGATGAACATCATTACGGCGCCATCTGGGGCGGAATTCCGCTCATTTCGCTCGATGTCTTTGAGCATGCCTATTATCACAAGGATGGACCCGGGCGGGCCAAATATATCGATAATTTCCTCGCCAGTCTTCATTGGGGAAGAATCAACGAACGTTACCTGAAATTGGCGAAGTAATTAAATTTCGAAATACTGTGAAAAGTGATAAAATCATCAGGGGATTGCGGCCATAATCGGCGGCAGTCCCTTTTTGATATCAAATCTTTTTTGTTGTAATTATGCGATCGGGGAATTATGATAAAGATATTAAATATCAATGTGCAAATTTCGGGAGCAATCCATGAATTTTGAATTTACTGAAGACCAGTTGTCGGTTCAGCAATTGACTCGTGATTTCGCCGCCAAAAATATAACTCCAACCATTCAGGAGAACGACCGGGCCCAGCGATTTGACCGTCAGTTGCTGGATAAGATGGCTACCGCCGATATTTTGGGTTTATGTATTCCGGAAAAATATGGCGGCGCCGGGCTCGATTATATCTCTTTGGGTCTGGCCTGCGAGGAACTGGAGTACGCCGATACATCGGCGCGGGTGATTCTTTCGGTCCATATCGGGCTTAACTCGCTGACGCTTTTGTCGCGGGGGAATCAATTCCAGAAGGAAAAATATCTGATACCTCAGGCGAAAGGGGAGAAGATTGCGACGTTCGGGCTGACCGAGCCGAATGCCGGCTCCGATGTCGCCGGAATTCAGACCACGGCTGTCAAAAAGGGAAATAAATATATATTAAACGGCGAGAAGATGTGGATCAGTCTGGCCGATGTTGCCGACAATTTCCTTATTTTTGCCTGGACCGATCTGGAGAAGAAAAGAAAACGCGATCATAGTGGAATTTCCTGCTTTATAGTGGAGCGGTCTTATCAGGGAATAACGACCGGGACAATTCATGGGAAATTAGGTGTTCGTGCCGGAAACACCGGCTGGATTTCTTTCCAGGATGCCGAGGTTCCCGCGGAGAATTTGTTGGGTCAGGAAGGCGAAGGTTTTGGAATCGCCATGTTCTGTTTGGAGCAGGGGCGATATACAGTCGCGGCCGGTTCGACGGGCTTGATTAAGGCCAGCCTCGACGCCTCGATTCAATATTCTTCGACCCGCAAGACATTCGAATCACCGATCGCCGGACATCAGCTGGTCAAAGAGATGATCGCCAACATGTATGCCGGCTATGAATACTCCCGACTGTTGTGGCTGAAAGCCGGTTGGATGCGCAATCAGGGATTGCGTCCGACCCGGGAGACATCGCTGGCCAAATGGATCGCCTGTTTCGAAGCGGAAAAAGCATCCGCCGATGCGGTGCAGGTTCACGGGGCTTATGGTTTTTCTGACGAGTATCCGGTGGAGAGATTCTTCCGTAATTCCAAGGGAGCATCGATCTATGAAGGAACCCGGGAAATCCATAAATTAATGCAGGCCGATTATGCGCTGGGGTATCGCCAGGATAAACCGAGAACGATTAATTTGCCCCCCTGGCCGTTTACAGAAGACGTATAGATATTTCGAATGGCGTATAAAGACGATAATAGAGTTAATTGGTTGACAATTGAAAAACGATATCTTAATATTAAGATGTGATCTCAAATAAAATGTCTGCATCTCTTTGAAATAAACGATTGGAGGATAAATGGCTGTTAGTAAAAATAACAAACGGTCCCCGAATCCGCATGGTCTGTCTGAAGATATTATGCTCGGGTTGTATACTTATCTTCAGAAAACACGGCTTTTGGACGAAAGATTTCGCAAGCTGTTTCGTCAGGGACGATATGCCGGCACTTATTTTTCCGGTGTCGGACAAGAAGCGACGACGGTCGGACCGACCTACGGTTTGCGCGACGATGATATTGTCGGGCCGTCGCATCGTGAAATCGGCGCGGCGGTGACGAAGGGGATCCCGCTGAAAGATATCGCGGCTCAAGTATTTGCCCGTTCGACATCCAACGACAAGGGGAAAACGCATCCCTGTCATTACGGCATGAAGGAAAAAGGGTATATCACGCCCGCCTCGACCGTGGCCGGCCAGACCGTTGTCGCCACCGGCTGTGCCATGGCTTTTAAAATTCAAAAGAAAGATAATGTGGCGGTCGCTTATTTCGGCGAAGGGGCCACATCGCGCGGCGGCTGGCATGAAGCGGTCAATTTTGCTGCCATTCATAAACTGCCGATTCTATATGTTTGCCAGAACAATCTCTGGTCGGAATCGGTCCCGGCGACGCTTGAGGGTGCCATTACTAATTTTTCGGATCGCGCCAAGGCATACGGTATGCCCGGTATTACCATAGACGGCAATGATGTTTTTCTGGTTCATAAGACGGCCTATGATGCGATTAGCAAAGCCCGGGCTGGAGAAGGGCCGACCCTGATTGAATGCACGACCTATCGTTGGTACGGCCATTCCGAAATAGATCCGGCCAATTATCGTCAACAGGAAGAACTTGATGCCTGGAAAAAGAAAGATCCGATTCCCCGGGCCGAAAAAATTCTTATGGAGCTGGGGATATTGACGATGGCCAAGCGGGATGCCATTGTCGGGGAGATTGAGGCGGAAATCGATGAGGCGATTAATTACGCCGAATCATCGCCTTATTCCGAGCCGGAAGAGGCTTATAATGATGTTTATTCCGACCAGTTTCCGGTCCGAAGAGAGCAGAGTTGAGGTGATATGATGAAAACAACAACCTATATTGAAGCTATTACCGAAGCCATGTCTGAAGAAATGGCTCGGGACGAAAAAGTATTTTTGCTCGGCGAGGATATCGGTCTTTACGGCGGCGTTTTCAAAGCCACCAAGGGACTGATGGATAAATTCGGTTCGGACCGAGTAATCGATTCGCCGATATCCGAGGCCTATATTGTCGGAGGGTGTGTCGGGGCGGCGATGGTCGGGATGAGGCCGGTGCCGGAGATTCAATTCGCCGATTTTATAACGCCGGCGATGGATCAGATTATTCAGCAGGCGGCCAAGCTCCGCTATCGAACCGGCGGCAATTGGACCTGTCCGATGACGATCCGCGTTTGTTGCGGAGGCGATGTCGGCGGCGGATTGTATCATTCGCAGATAAACGAGCAATGGTTTTTTTCGCAACCGGGATTGATCGTTCTCATGCCGGCGACGCCATATGACGCCAAAGGACTTCTTAAATCGGCAATACGCGGTGAAGACCCGGTGATATTTTTCGAACATAAACGTCTTTACCGCTGGATCAAAGAAGAATTGCCGCAGGAAGATTTTGTCGTTCCGATCGGCAAAGCGGCGGTTCGTAAAGAGGGAAAAGATGTCACAATCGTCAGCTACGGCCTGATGTATCATCGGGCGCTCGAAGCGGTCGGTCAGTTGGAAAAGGAAGGAATCTCGGCCGAGTTGATCGATATGCGAACCCTTCTTCCCTGGGACAGAGAAACGATTTTTGAATCGATAAAGAAAACATCGCGGGTGGTGCTGGTACAGGAAAACTCCAAGACCGGCGGAGTAATGGCAGAAGTGGCGGCATCCATTTCGGAAGAGATTTTCGATTATCTTGATGCGCCGGTAAGCCGAGTGTGCGGATTGGATGTTCCGATGCTCCCGTTTGCGCCGCCGATGGAGCATTTCTTCCTGCCGAACGGCGAGAAAATTGTCCGGGCTGTAAAAAAAGTAATGGAATATTAGGGAGGTAAGATGGATTATAAAGTTGTCGTTCCGCCTTTGGGTGAATCGGTCGTCGAGGGTACGATTGTCAAATGGCTCAAAAACGAAGGGGACAAAGTCAGTATCGATGATCCGCTGGTCGAAATAATGACCGATAAGATCAATATTGAAATACCGTCGCCTCATAACGGTATAATGAAAACACATCTGGTGCCGCCCGAAACGCTGGTTGCGATCGGCGCCGAGATCGCCATTATGGAAATCGCCGGCACGGCGGCCCAATCAAAAGCCTTTCAGGTTCTTCCCGACAGCGGCGTAGAGAAAATTCCAATGGAGCAGGATGTCAAAGAGCCGCCGGAGGAATTTGTCGGCACGGCTCGACATCACGCGCAGATGGGTATTCATGCCGATCAGGGTGCAATTGAAGCGGGAATCGAGGCGGTAAAATCATCGCCGGTAGTGCGCCGTCTGGCCAAAGAGCATTTTATCGATTTACGGCTGGTACGCGGGACCGGCAGAGAAAACCGGGTCAGTAAGGAAGATGTTATCAAGTATATAGAGAGCCGTCATGCGGTCGACGCCAAGAAGCCGGATTTCGCCTGGCCGGATGCCGAGCCGGAAGAGATAATCCCAATTACGGGAGTCAGGAAAGTAATCGCCGAGCATATGGTTAAATCGGCCTTTACGATTCCGCACGTGACGACTTTTGACGAATGCGATATGACCAGAGTGATCGACTGGCGCAAAACCTATGTCGACAAGATCGAAAAAATGCATGGCGTTCGGATCACTTATATGCCGTTTATCGCCAAGGCGATGATTTTTGCGGCCAAGGATTTTCCCTGGATCAATGCCACTTATGAAAAAGATAATCTGCATGTCAAAAAATATTTCAATATCGGGATGGCGGTAGCGCGGGAAAACTCGCTTATCGTGCCGGTCATAAAACATTGCGAACAGAAATCGATTCTGCAGATCGCCAAAGATATGCGGCTTCTGGCCGACAAGGCCAATGCCGATAAGCTGACCCTGGATGAAATAACCGGAGGGACGATTTCTATCACCAATGCCGGTTTGTTAGGTGCTCTTGGTTCGACGCCGATTATCGCCCATCCGCAGGTGGCGATTCTCGGGGTGCATAAGATCGTTGAGCGTCCGGTTGTCCGCGACGGCGCGATTGTCATTCGCCCGATTCTTAATTTCGGACTGTCGTTTGACCATCGGGTTATCGACGGAGGATATGCGGTTCAATTTTTAAGAAAAACGATTGAGTATCTGGAGGACCCGGATAGCTGGCTTTTGGGAGTGATATAGACAATTTTAATATTTAGGTTATATTGGCATCCAGAACAGTAAGGAATAGTTATGTCTGAAAAATATAAACTGGTTATTATCGGGGCCGGGCCGGGCGGCTATGTCGCCGCGATCCGGGCCGCGCAATTGGGGATGAAAACCGCCATCATCGAAAAAGAATATGTCGGCGGAGTTTGTTTAAACTGGGGTTGTATTCCTTCGAAAGCGCTTCTTTATGTAACCGAGCTGAAAAGGACAGTTGAGGGAGCGTCGAAAATCGGCCTTAAATCAAGCGGTGTTGCTATTGACATCGATGCCCTCCGGAAACATAAGGATGATACGGTCAAACGGCTTACTTCCGGTGTCAGATTCCTGATGGAAAAAGCGGGAATTAAAATCTATGATGGAGCCGCGTCGTTTTTATCGGCCAATGAAATCGAAGTGACGAAAGGGAATGATAAGACCAAAATCGAAGCGGAATATTTTGTGATTGCAGTCGGGGCGTCGCCGATGGATCTTCCGATGATAAGGATGGACGGCAAGACGGTAATCGGGGCGCGGGAAGCGGTCGATATTCCGAAAGTTCCGGAAACGATGGCGGTCATCGGGGCAGGACCGATCGGAGTCGAGATGGCCACGATTTACAAGACTCTGGGCGCGAAAGTGACGATTATCGAATTGCTCGATGCGGTTCTTCCGACGCTCGATAAGGAAATATCGGTCGCCGCGGAAAAGGCGCTTAAGAAACAGGGGATGGAGATTTATCTGTCATCCAAAGTGGTCGCTTCGCGCAAGAAAGAAAGCCAGATTGAAGTCGATGTCGAAACGCCATCCGGATTGAAGACGTTTACGTTCGAAACGGTGCTGGTGGCGGCCGGAATGAAACCGAACACAGGCGCTTTGCATTTGGATAAGACCGGAGTAAAACTTGACGCCAAGGGTTTTGTTGTCGCCGATCAGAGGATGCGGACGAATATTGCCAACATCTTTGCGATCGGTGATGTCGCCGGGGGGCTTCTTCTGGCGCATAAAGCGTCGCATGAGGGGATCGTGGCGGTCGAAGCGATAGCAGGGTCGGCCTCAAGCGCCGATTGGAAAGCAGTGCCATATGCGGTCTTTACCGATCCGGAAATTGCCGGGATCGGTCTTAGCGAGCAAGAAGCAGTGGCAAAGGGGAAGAAAATCAAAGTCGGCAAATTTCCTTATCGGGCAGTCGGCAAGGGGATCGCCACATTGGCAACGGAGGGATTCGCGAAAGTGATATCCGACGCCGAGACCGATGAGATACTGGGGATTCATATTTTCGGGCCGCATTCAGGCGATATTATTTATGCCGGAACGGCGCTTTTGGAATTTGACGGGACGGCCGAAGATTTGGGACATATCATGGCGATTCACCCGACATTATCGGAGGCCCTAATGGAAGCGGCGCTGAATGCCAATAAGCGGGCGATACATATAATCAATTGATTTAGTCGAATAGAGATTTCAATACTCCAATCGGTTGGTTTTAAGGCCAACCGATTTTTTTTATTAGACAATATGAATATTGCGCAAAATTGACGAAACGCGAGTCATTCTTCTATAGTATAAAGGTTGAAAATAATTTTTATTTTAGTATTGCTTACGATATTTGAATTTATTAAAAATAGTCAGGCTAATAACAACCTTGACATGATTAATAATTTTCGGAGGATTGACAATTTATGAAAGATGCCAACTGGTTCAACGAACTGCCGGCGTCGATGACGGTCTGCGATGAAAACGGAATCATTCTCGAAATGAATCAAAAAGCCGCGGAGACTTTCAGTAAATACGGCGGGATGGAGATGGTCGGCAAAAATCTTGTCGAATGTCATCCCGAGCCGGCCCGGACGAAATTGCGGGAGATGATGAAATCGCAGAAGGCGAACTGCTACACGATAGAAAAAGGGGAAATAAAGAACTCGTCTATCAGACGCCGTGGTTCAAGGAATGGAAATTACCGGGGTTTGGTGGAAATCACATTTGAAATTCCGACCGAGATGCCGCATTTCATACGGAGCTGAACGATACTATCAATTAAATCGGGCGCTGACAATATCCCGATTGAAAAATTGCAGGGAATAGTCATAATTTCACCGCCATGCCGAGACCGTCGCGGATCGGTATTATCGATGAAAAAAGATTCTGTTTTCTAAAGAGCATTTTATTGAATTTTAAAATTGCCCTGCTATCGGGAGTCAACTTTTTTTTGAATTATTCGTCCCGACCAGAGAACATTGTCGCTGATAAAGATCCCGCCCGGCCGTAATCTCGGGATGGCCAGCTCGATAAGCTTCCGGGTATTGCTCTTTGTCGACATCGTTGAGAATAATATCGAATGGTCCGTCATATTCGGTAATAATTTGCAGGGCATTACCGGTTCGATATTCGATCATTGAAACCAATCCGGCGCGGCGGAAATAGTCGAGTCCCATTTCCTTATTTTTCTCGGAGCTATCGGTGCAGATAATTTTTCCATCGGGATTCATGCTTTTGGCAAACCAATATGCGGAATAACCGAAGCCGGAACCGATCTCGAATATTGCTTTGGCATTAGTAATGATAGCCAATTGACGCAGGAAGATGCCGGCCATCGGTCCAATAATTGGGAATCTATGCCGATGAGCATATTTCTCCATTTCTTTCAGAATCTTATCCCGGCGGCATCACTTTAAAAATATATTCATCTATTTTGGGATTGGTAATCGGCACCGGTCGATCTCTACAATTTGAATTCTCTTTTCCAATCGGAAATTGTCTCTATCGTGCAATCAAAAACGGTCGATATGTTACCCAAAAGGGAATCGTATATTTCATTCAATTCGATTTTTGTTTTCAGCGACTGCTTTATCGAGCCGACCGCAATCGGTGATGCCGCAGGGATTGATCAATTTAAAATAATCGAGATCGGTCGAGACATTGAGCGCCAGGCCGTGATAGGTGATCCAGTGCGAGACGGCAACCCCGATCGCCGCGATTTTGCGATTGTTGACCCAGACGCCGGTCAGCCCGGTTTCAATCCCGCCTCCATATTGTAATCCTGCAGAGTTTTAATGACGACATTTTCCAGATGACGCAGATACCGGTGCATGTCGCGCCCGTAATCATTCAAATCGAAGATCGGATATACGACCGCCTGACCGGGTCCATGGAAAGTGATATCGCCGCCCCGTTCAACTTCGAATAGGTCGATTCCGCGTCTCTAAGTTCGCCGCTTGTTACCAATAAATTTCCCCGGGAGGCGCCTCGCCCCATAGTAATAACCGGTTCATGTTCGGTACATAAAATACAATTGGGAATCACCTTTCTAAATCGGAGATCGACCAGTTTTTTCTGAAGCTCCCAGGTGTCCTTATAACGGGTTCTTTCCAGGTTGATTCGATAACAAGTTATTTTTTTTGATGAATTCATACGAATATTATACTATTGCCAATGTTTAAACTCCAAGACATTCTTCAATGTCGACAGGCTATAATTGTAACATAATGGGAGATAATGCATTAGGATTGCGTTTTCCGGTAAATATGGCTCAAATGAGGCCGATTTAGGGCAGTAAAGTTATGGAAATAACGGTCGAGAATAGAATAAGTTGAGGGGAAGAGAATCTGCGGAACTTTAAATTGGGATTGATGTTATAAAGAAACAAGAGAGTTTATCCAATTTATTTTTAAAAAAGCGGAAATTTTCTCTTGACAAGAAGGATAACAGAGTGTATTATCCTTTCCTGCCTGAATTTAGGGCAGTTTTTTTGTCGAAAGAGTTCTTTGAAAACTTAATAGTAAGCACCGAGCAAGAGTATCGATTCTTGTCGGTGGTGTGGGTCTCGTATGTTTTGAAGAACATACTTTGAGATCGAAAATTTGAATAACGAAGTGTTTCGTAAAGGAACAACCTTCGAGAATATTACGCAGTTAATAATAATTGTTAATATTTACGGAGAGTTTGATCCTGGCTCAGAACGAACGCTGGCGGCGTGCTTAATACATGCAAGTCGAACGAGAAAGTCCGGCTTGGGTGCGAGTAAAGTGGCGAACGGGTGAGTAACACGTGGGTAATCTGCCCTCATGTCTGGGATAAGCCTTCGAAAGGGGGTCTAATACCGGATAATATCTTTGGGCGGCATCGTTGGGGATCAAAGGCGGGGCAACCTGTCGCATAGGGATGAGCCCGCGCTCCATTAGCTTGTTGGTGGGGTAACGGCCCACCAAGGCTACGATGGATAGCCGGCCTGAGAGGGTGATCGGCCACACTGGGACTGAGATACGGCCCAGACTCCTACGGGAGGCAGCAGTAGGGAATATTGCGCAATGGACGAAAGTCTGACGCAGCAACGCCGCGTGGGTGATGAAGCTCCTTGGAGTGTAAAACCCTGTCAGTGGGGAAGAAACGATCGGGTAGTAACTGCCCCGTGCCTGACGGTACCCACAGAGGAAGTCCCGGCTAACTCCGTGCCAGCAGCCGCGGTAATACGGGGGGGACGAGCGTTGTTCGGATTTACTGGGCGTAAAGGGCGCGTAGGCGGACCTTCAAGTCGGATGTGAAAACCCTGGCTTAACTGCCGGCCTGCATCTGATACTGTTGGTCTTGAGTACGGGAGAGGAAAGCGGAATTCCAGGTGTAGCGGTGAAATGCGTAGATATCTGGAAGAACACCGGTAGCGAAGGCGGCTTTCTGGACCGATACTGACGCTGAGGCGCGAAGGCTAGGGGAGCAAACAGGATTAGATACCCTGGTAGTCCTAGCGGTAAACGATGGGTACTAGGTGTCGGGGGTATCGACCCCCTCGGTGCCGCAGCTAACGCATTAAGTACCCCGCCTGGGGAGTACGGATCGCAAGATTGAAACTCAAAGGAATTGACGGGGGCCCGCACAAGCGGTGGAGTATGTGGTTTAATTCGAAGCAACGCGAAGAACCTTACCTGGGTTTGACATGCATGGGACCGCGGCTGAAAGCTCGCTTTCCCTTCGGGGACCGGTGCACAGGTGCTGCATGGCTGTCGTCAGCTCGTGCCGTGAGGTGTTGGGTTAAGTCCCGCAACGAGCGCAACCCTTGTCCATAGTTGCCATCAGGTTATGCTGGGAACTCTATGGAGACTGCCGGTGATAAGCTGGAGGAAGGTGGGGATGACGTCAAGTCCTCATGGCCCTTACACCCAGGGCTACACACGTACTACAATGGTCGGTACAGAAGGTTGCAATACCGCGAGGTGGAGCTAATCCCAAAACCGGCCTCAGTTCAGATTGGAGTCTGCAACTCGACTCCATGAAGTTGGAATCGCTAGTAATCGCTGATCAGCAGGCAGCGGTGAATACGTTCCCGGGCCTTGTACACACCGCCCGTCAAGCCACGGAAGTTGGGAGCACCCGAAGTCGTTTGCCTAACCGCAAGGAGGGCGGCGCCTAAGGTGATACCGATGACTGGGGCTAAGTCGTAACAAGGTAGCCGTAGCGGAAGCTGTGGCTGGATCACCTCCTTTCTAAGGAGTAAGTGTGATGTTCGCCTCGTGCGAATCGGGTGCGAGGTCGACACATGTTGACAAGCATCATTTTGCCGGTGCGTACTATTTAAGATAAAATTTCGGGCTCTAGGCGGGGGTACGCAAGCAATTGGGCCTATAGCTCAGTTGGTTAGAGCGCGCGCCTGATAAGCGCGAGGTCAGTGGTTCAACTCCACTTAGGCCCAGATTGATTCGGGGATGTAGCTCAGTTGGGAGAGCGGTGGCTTTGCAAGCCACAGGTCACCGGTTCGATCCCGGTCATCTCCATAAGTAGACGAGATTTACTTATATAAATTGTTCTTTGACAACTTCATAGTGTTGCGCGTGTCAATCTGATAATTCCGGATTGACGCGGGTATCTTCCAATAGGTTGCGCAGAAGATACTTTGGTGACAAATTAGAGAGAGTTTTCGGTTAAGCTACTAAGGGCATACGGTGGATGCCTTGGCACAGGTAGGCGATGAAGGACGTGGTAAGCTGCGATAAGCCTCGTTTAGGTGCAAACAACCTTTGAGACGGAGATTTCCGAATGGGGAAACCCGGCCATCCTCATCGAGGTTATCGGCCGCTGAATACATAGGTGTCCGAAGCGAACGCAGGGAACTGAAACATCTAAGTACCTGCAGGAAGAGAAAACAATAGTGATTCTCCTCAGTAGCGGCGAGCGAACGGGGAAGAGCCTAAACCGATTGGCACGTTAAAGTCTGCATGCGTTGTGCTGTCGGTGTTGTGGGATGGGATTGGCCCGATGCAGTCGGGCCGGGAAGTTACAAACCATCTATATAGCTGAACAGTCTGGAACGTCTGGCGATAGAGGGTGACAGCCCCGTAATCGAAAGTTGATAGCTTCCTTTGCTCGATCTCCCAAGTAGGGCGGGACACGTGGAATTCCGTATGAATCTGCCAGGACCATCTGGTAAGGCTAAATACTAACCTGTGACCGATAGTGAACCAGTACCGTGAGGGAAAGGTGAAAAGAACCCCGGGAGGGGAGTGAAATAGTACCTGAAACCGTATGCCTACAAGCGGTCGGAGGAAAGGAGTTTCTTCGGAGATGCCGGACTGACGGCGTGCCTATTGAATAATGATCCGGCGAGTTACTTCTCTGTTGCAAGGCTAAGTGAAATTCTGGCGCACCCGTAGCGAAAGCGAGTCTGAATAGGGCGATATAGTAGCAGGGAGTAGACCCGAAACCAGGTGATCTATGCATGGCCAGGATGAAATTTCGGTAAAACGAGATGGAGGTCCGAACACACCAATGTTGAAAAGTTGGGGGATGAGCTGTGCATAGGGGTGAAAGGCCAATCAAACCTGGAAATAGCTGGTTCTCCTCGAAATAGCTTTAGGGCTAGCCTCGGGTTATAGAGTTTTGGAGGTAGAGCACTGGATGGGCTAGGGGCCCCACAAGGCTACCAACCCCAATCAAACTCCGAATGCCGTAAAATGTTCCCCGGGAGTCAGGCAGTGGGGGATAAGCTTCATTGCCAAAAGGGAAACAACCCAGACCATCAGCTAAGGTCCCCAAGTCATGCTAAGTGGTAAAGGATGTGAGATTACTTAAACAGCTAGGATGTTGGCTTAGAAGCAGCCATCATTTAAAGAGTGCGTAACAGCTCACTAGTCTAGTGATTCTGCGCCGATAATTCACGGGACTATGCATGGCACCGAAGCTGTGGATTCGTTCCGATTCGTACGAGCGGATGGTAGGGGAGCATTCTCTGCTGGGTCGAAGGTCGATCGTAAGGTCGGCTGGACGGCAGACAAGAGATTATGTCGGAACGAGTAGCGATAAAGCAGGTGAGAAACCTGCTCACCGTAAGCCTAAGGTTTCCTGGGGAAGGTTAAACCTCCCAGGGTTAGTCGGATCCTAAGCCGAGGTCGAAAGGCGTAGGCGATGGAAAACAGGCTAAAATTCCTGTACCTGTAGAGTCGCGTTTTAAGCTATGGGGTGACGCAGAAGTGAAGGTCAGCCCGTGATGGTTGTGCCGGTCTAAGCCCGTAGGTGGGGAGCGCAGGTAAATCCACGCTCCTAACACCGAGAGGTGATGGGGAGGTCTTCGGTCCATAAACTGATCTTAATCATGCTGCCAAGAAAAACCTCTATGCTAGTTGCTCTGCAATCCGTACCGCAATCCGCCACAGGTAGGCGAGGAGAGTATCCTAAGGTGCTCGAGTGAACCCATGTTAAGGAACTAGGCAAATTAACTCCGTAACTTCGGGAGAAGGGGTGCCACGAGTAGGTGAAACGGTTCGCCCTGCGGAGCCGAAAGTGGCCGCAGAGAAATGGCCGCGGTGACTGTTTACTAAAAACACATGTCTCTGCTAAGTCTAATAAGACGACGTATAGGGACTGATACCTGCCCGGTGCTGGAAGGTTAAAAGGAGAGGTCAGCTCGCTTTCGGGTGGCGAAGCTTTGAATTGAAGCCCCAGTAAACGGCGGCCGTAACTATAACGGTCCTAAGGTAGCGAAATTCCTTGTCGGGTAAATTCCGACCTGCACGAATGGTATAACAATTGCGGCACTGTCTCAACATGGGGCTCGGTGAAACTGTAGCAGCGGTGAAGATGCCGTTTTCCCGTATCGGGACGGAAAGACCCCGTGAACCTTTACTATAACCTGACATTGGTGTTTGGTACCGCATGTGTAGCATAGGTGGGAGGCTTTGAAGCTGGTCCGCTAGGGTCGGTGGAGCCACCGTTGAAATACCACCCTTGTGTTATCGGATATCTAACCTTGAGCCTTGAATCCGGCTCAGGAACAGTGTCAGGCGGGTAGTTTAACTGGGGCGGTTGCCTCCAAAAATGTAACGGAGGCGCGCAAAGGTTCCCTCAAGCCGGGTGGTAATCGGCTGTAGAGTGTAAAAGCATAAGGGAGCTTAACTGCGAGACATACAGGTCGAGCAGGTGCGAAAGCAGGTCTTAGTGATCCGGCGGTTGTGTATGGAAATGCCGTCGCTTAACGGATAAAAGGTACTCCGGGGATAACAGGCTTATCTCCTCCGAGAGTCCATATCGACGAGGGGGTTTGGCACCTCGATGTCGGCTCATCACATCCTGGGGCTGGAGAAGGTCCCAAGGGTTTGGCTGTTCGCCAATTAAAGTGGTACGTGAGCTGGGTTTAGAACGTCGTGAGACAGTTCGGTCCCTATCTGATACGGGCGCAGGAAACTTGAGGAGATTTGACCTTAGTACGAGAGGACCAGGTTGAACCGACCGCCAGTGCACCTGTTGTCACGCCAGTGGCATCGCAGGGTAGCTGCGTCGGGAAGGGATAAGCGCTGAAAGCATCTAAGTGCCAAGCCCACTCCAAGATTAGATATCCCAGACCGTAAGGTCTCTAAAGACCCCTGGAAGATGACCAGGTTGATAGGTCACAGATGTAAGCACAGTAATGTGTTCAGTCGAGTGATACTAATAGGTCGTGAGGCTTAATCGATTAAAATTTACTCTAATACTCATAAGTTGCATCTGCGCAACCTATTGAGAGATGACCGTAAAATGCGCTAATAATATGTTAGTATAAAAGTTTCCGGTGGCGATAGCGAAGGGGAAACACCTGTTCCCATTCCGAACACAGAAGTTAAGCCCGTCTAGCGTCGATGGTACTGCATGGGAGACTGGGTGGGAGAGTAGAAAGCCGCCGGGTTTAATTTGAAAAAGCCCTTCTTGAAAGAGAAGGCTTTTTTATTGACAATCGGGATCTGATCGTTAAATTTACTACTGGCGTAATTTTCTAATTTAATTGACAGCATGGATTTCTGGCGATGGATTTTGATCAATAAACCCATTTAGACAGGAAAATCCTTGAGCCGGCAACAAAAATATTGTCATAGCTGGGACCAGATGCAAGTTCATTTATAATTGGCGGTTAAAATGAATAAAGCCGAATTGGAGCTAAGGCATCAACAGTGGATTAACCGATTCTCGGAAGAATTGGAAAAAGCGCCTCCGGGATTTTATCACGCCTTCGAAGTTTTTGAATCGAGACAGATTCACGAAGCCAGAGAGTTGTTTGAAAACTGCATTTCAGAAAGGCTTTGGCCTGGATCAGCTTCAAGCATTTTGGCCTATTTACTGGCAAAGAGCGGCAAATATATCGAAGCGATGCAATATACGAAAAGGGCGGCACAATATGGCATTGAACTGCCCGGGTATTGGTATTATTTCACGGCAATAATCAAATCCCAGAATCTGTACCGATCAGTTTCAACTTTGCAGAAAGACAATTGATGATGCGATCGACTTTTTCAAATCGGTCGATTCTCCTTGCGATGTCTGCAATTTCCACTTTGTGAAGGCAAATGTCCTGAAACAGATGGCCGCCCCTTATTCTCATATTGCCGATGAGAATTCTTGGCAAAGGCAAAAGAACTTGCGATAGAGGCGATTCATTCAATTTGTCAATCTCTGGAAATCGACAGTGATGGGTGGGAAGAACTCGAAAATGAGGTGAATATCATAAATAAAATCGCCGCCAGGGCGGGCGTAAAGGAAAGCGATTTACATTTTCTTGAAGAAATGGCAGATATAAGAGATATAACACAGCGATTTTTCTCTGATTCAAGATTGGCCAATGATGCCTTTCATGCCTGTTTCGGCGAGGCGGACTTGAAAATCAAGGAAGGTCCAAGGGAAGAAGCGATATTCTGGTTCCGGCAGGCGATTTTAACGGCGCGTGAGGGACCGCCCTTCACGACAGCCCTTAAAGGATTGATGGCATATGAAGCAGGAGAAAAAATTCTCGAACTATATAATGAGGAAATCAATAATCCAAAAGGGAATTACAGTCCGCGCCGCAAGGCGATAATTGAAGATATCCGATATTTTTGGAGAATTGCGCTTTAATATATACTCCCAAATTGATAACGAGATTTTAAAAGAATTCGATAAGGCTTTTCAGCCCGGTCTAAAATGGGCGGCATTGAAGATTAAATATCATGATTTAATGCTTGATTAAAAGGAAGGAGGCAGAATTGATATGAAAGAATTGTTGATTTTATTCGCCGTAATTGCAGGCGGGGGATTCCTGTATCAAATATACAAGAAAATGGGCGAGAAGAAACTGACGGCTATTTCCCGGAGGAAAATAAGGAAGTAAAGACATCTAATCCTCCTCCGGCCCGGGATATCGAGCCGCGCGATTTTCTAAAACAGGCGACAGAATATCTGAAAACCCCGAAACCTTTAACCGAAATGCTCATTAATGATAAAGGGGACGCCATGGCGGGGCTGGAATTCTTTTTAGATAACTCTGATCCATATGCGCGTAAGGCCAGCGCCTACGCTCTCGGGCAGATTGGCGATTCTCGGGCGATTACCGGATTGGAGAGGCAATTTAAGGCTGAGGCAATGGGCGGAATCAAGGCCGCGATCCTTGCTTCCATAATTGCCATAAAAAAGGCCCCGGCCGATAAGGGATTTTCTGATATGGACAGACGAAAAATCATTGAAGAGATTTATAATGTCCATGCCTGGAAGACGGTGGCGGAAATTGATGAAGCCATCAATAAGTTGCTTGGGTGACTGGGTGGGAGAGTAGAACGCCGGGATTAAATTGAAAAAGCCTTCTTGAGAGAGAAGGCTTTTTTATTGACATTATTCTCTATAAAGGGATAAATTTCTATGCGGGTATCTATTTTACGGATTGCCAATTGAATAAGCCGTTTATCTAGTGGCGGGAAGTTTCGTTTCATTTTGAAATGGCATTGCCCGGAAGAAAAACTCGAATTGGCCAATTAGGGAGGAAATTATGGAAATGATATACATTGTTTTCGGCTGGATATTGGGTGTTCTAGTAATATAAATGATGTAATCAGAAAATAAGAGACAAGTATCATCCCTAATAAAAACGATACGACCGGAATTAAATGATTTGAAAATGCGTCTTATCTACACATATGCAAAGATTGCGATGAAACGTGGAAAAGTAGAAAGCATTTGATTGGATATTGAGCTCTTATAAAAAATTATAACGGACCCGTAATCGACGATGAGATGAAGAAAATATTTGTAAAAATTGCGTCTTTGGATGATGCAAACTTCTCAAAAGCATTGGAATATGCGATTACTCCCGAAAGCCAAAGAACGGGATTTCATAAATATCATTCTTCGTAAGTCTCCAATCAGGACTCAATTCGCTTATCCTATTTTAGGCCACATATGGCGCGTGAACTATTGGAGATACTCAATCAGCTGAATATGTATAATTCGCTAATTGCTGATTATAAATTTTATTTGGAAAAGACATTTGACACTCTTTCGTCAGAGAATTATAAAATCATCTGTAATAATCTTACTAATACGGAAAACATGGTGGCAGATATGACTGAAAGACTTGCCAAGCGGATTGAGAACCTTCAAAATATTTTATAATTTATTTGGATAAATCGAATATTGCCGGAGATTATCCGGGGAGACAAATTATGAACATCAAAGAATTATTTGGGAAATTTCCAGAAGAATGCAAAGACCTTGAGGGCGAGATTGATGCCAAAGTTCCTGAGGATTTTGTAAAGCAATTTGCAGCAATATTCTCATCACTCAATGCGAGGAAGTACAAGGGTGTTGTATATGTATGGTATACGGATAAAGGAATCCCTAGATTGAATGGCGAAAGTAATATAGTTTATATCGGCAAAACAAAAAATTCTCTATTTGATAGACAGCATCGTTATGCAGAGTTAGAGGGGTCGTATTATAACTGGGAAAGGTATAAGCATATAATACAGAATTTTGGGCCAATTAAAGTTAAGTTTATCGCCGCAGAAAATCCCAAAGATACGGAAAGAAATCTTCTGGAATGCTATTTCAAAGAGCATCTCGAAATACCACCCATCAATCGTCAATCTTGAAAGGAAAGCAAATGGCTTTTTATATTTATGAAAATTGGCAGGCCGGACCACATAAAGCAGTAATACATCATGGATCCTGTCGCTTTTGCAATGAAGGGCGAGGTATTGCTGGTGGTTATGATCCTGCCGATGCCAACTGGCACGGCCCATTTGCATCTCTAAAAGAGGCGAGAGAGAGACAAGGCGCAATGGGCGTTACTGTTCGCAAAGAATGTAGATGTGTCAATAGAAATGAATATTAAATAATTAACTGTAAAAGCTCATGAAAGGAGATGGGCAAATGCAGATTTGGCAGTATGTATTTACTCATATTTGCGATATAGAACCGAAGCGGAAGAGGATGGTTCCATTATGGCCATTAAGCCACAAAGTCGTTACAAAAATAATAAAGGCTTGCTATTAAACAACCACGGGTCAGGACATTTCTGCAAATTTGTGATTCCAAAGAACTGCATGATCAATGGTGTATATGCGATCGTGGTTAATAAGGAACTTAAATATATTGGCGAGTGTGTCAACTTATCATCCCGCTTTAATTCAGGTTATGGGAATATTTCACCACGAAATTGCTTTAAGGGCGGTCAGTTTGTCGTATGATTAGACTTATTTGCGATGCTGCAATGAATGGCGAAATAATCTCGCTCTGGTTTTTGAATACCGGTGTTCACAAAGAAATAGAAAAGGATTTAATTATGAGGCAGGGACCAGATTGGAATAGAACATAATCCAGATAATCCCGCTATGGGAGAGTCCGAATTTACCTAAAAAAGGAGAAAAATTATGGCGATGCAGAATTATGGGAATCATCGGCAGTATGTGCCGGTGTATCATTTCGTTCTGTTTGCGATAATCGTTCTCACGCTCATCGGGTCGTGCGTGAATTGGTCAAATCGCTGGGGGATCATCAGCGGTTATACAGCGCCTCGCTGTTGGTGGCGGTGAGTATCGCGCTGGTGCTGGTGTATATATTTTTGCGGGTATTTGCGCTGAAGGCGCAGGATCGGGCGATTCGGGCGGAGGAAAATCTTCGGCATTTCGCCATGACGGGGAAACTGCTCGACCCGCGGCTGACAATACGGCAGATAATCGGCCTGCGGTTCGCCTCCGATGAGGAATTTCTGGCATTAGCGAAGAGAGCCGCCGATGAAAATCTCTCCGAGGATGCGATCAAGCGGGCGGTGAAAAACTGGCGCGGGGATTATTACCGGGTCTAAAGAAAAGATGATGTCGAAACCGGCTTGAGTCGGCAGACGAGGACGTCTGCCGGGCACAAAGACCGGATTTCCGTCAGGAAAGGGTTCCTGACGACGTGGGGAAAATCTGCGGATCCGTCCGGCCGACGGCTTTATAAATCTATTGCATATGTGTTTGTCTCTTACGTCAAGTTATTGTAAGTTGGAGTTCGCCCAATAGCCCGGGGTAATAAGAATATGAAATACCTGTTTGGCTCATGCTGATTATAAGCGCCTTTTATCAGGCGGGCCACGCGAATGATATTGAAAGCTATGGAATAAAACAGGGGGAGCGAGTTCGGGTTGAAATCGATACGATAATCACCAAGCATATTCTATTTCGCATTCACTATCATGAAACGAAAGAAATAAAAATAGCCGGAGACATTACATTTGACTCGTCCGATTAGATTACTTTGCTCACGAATAAAGAAAAATCGTATACGCGCCGCATTGCCAAGAAAAAAATCAAACGGATCTGGATTAGTGAAGGCAAAAGACTACCACCTTAATGGTGGGATTAGCGGAGCGGAGTTTGCGGCCGGATTATTAGTGGCAATTCGATGGTTGGCCGGTGACTCTTTAGTCGATTCTAAAGATTTTGCGAATTCGGCCGAAGATTGACATGGAAAAAATGTGATGGGCGCAGCCTTACGATAGGCGGTGCCGTGATGCACAATTGGGGTGCGTTCTTTAAGGTTGACAAATGGCAGGAATTAAAATGAATGAAAACGGGTCGAATGTCAAACTGGGATTCGCTAAAAATAGCTTTGGATTAATGGCGACCATTCATTTTTGAGACTGATCGGTCTTGAACCTTCTGTTTTCCTGGAGGGGCTGAATCGGTAAATTCGGGAATCCCTTTTTCAATTCAAATCCAATAAAATCGTTGCCATTGGCGGGCTTTTGCATTAGTTTTGACCAATCATTGTTGGTCAGATATTAACATGATGCTAAAGGATCTATTTCCATGGCGAAATTCAAAATAAATATATCCAAATTAATCGTACCGGCGATTCTCTTATTATTGCCGATGGTGACTCTTGGGGCCGATGACACTCAATATCCTAAATTTAAACTCGGGTATTCGCAGAGGATAAGAATTGAGACATCGGATAATGTTAAGAGCTTCAGTAAGGCGGCCGGGGCCGGATTTTGCTATGTCCGCAATCGGATGAATCTATCGCTCTTGACCAACCCGATGCGAAATATGACAATCGGTTTGGGGCTGGCGACCGAGATGAGATATAATCTTGTCCCGGAAAATGGCTATGCGCCGGATGAAATATTTTTCGATCAGTTATATATCAAGCTGGATAGTATCATCGGCAAGCAGGCAAATCTTACACTGGGGCGACAGAATATTATGCTGGGGGAGGGGTTTTTGGTCATGGACGGCGGGCCGCTCGATGGTTCCCGCTCGTCGTATTTCAATGCCGCCCGGCTCGATTATTATATCAATCCGAAACATAGCCTTTCCCTGATTTATTTATATCAGCCGCAGTATGATAAATATTTGCCGGCGATTGATGATATCGATAAGGCAATGGTGGAACAGCCGCAAGAAGGGATTATTCTTTATCATACCGGGAAAATCGGAAAGCTTGATTTGCAGAGTTATTTTATCCGGATGAATTTGAGAGAAACCGATACTCGGCCATTGTGGAATATCAATTGCCCTGGTTTCCGTCTCCAATACCCTCTTAGCAGCCGACTTAAATTGACCGGCGAAGCGGCCTATCAATTCGGGCAAAAGAAAAGACACACTACGGACTACGACGGTTATCCGATTATAGATTCTCTCGATCAATCCGCTGTGGGATTTTATTTGTATGGCGAATATACGACCGGCTGGCCGATTCATTTCCCCAAGAATTTTACTTTGGGCACCATTTACCTGGGCGGTCGAAATAATCGTAGCTATAAAACTGCGGAATGGAATCCGCTTTTCGGGCGATGGCCGAAATGGAGCGACTCATATATTTATGCCTTAATCGCGGAGCAGGGAGTCGCGTACTGGACAAACCTGAATTCCTATTTTATAAAGACATCGATTGATATCCTGCCTGATTTAATCTTGTCGCTCGATTTTCATCATATGATGAGCCTTAAGGCATGGAACGGCGGCGTTAGACGGGGCGAGTTGATAATAAGCCGACTAACTTTTAAGGCAAATGAACATTTGTCAGGGCATTTTATTTGGGAAGGTTTTAGCCCCGGAGATTATCATCATGCTACCCATATATATTATGATCCATATCCACATTATTATTATACCAGAGCGGATAGATATGGCTGGGCGCGGATGGAAATGATGCTGAAATTTTAAAAGAGAATATATCTAAAATAAATGCAGGAGAATAAATGACAGCTAAAGTAATTATAATATCGGCTTTCGCTCTGATGATTATAATAATCGGACTCCTGGGGATGCGGCGAACCAAGGGTTTTTCCGATTATTTTCTCGGGGGTGGACAGGTCGGTCCCTGGATGACCGCTTTTACCTATGGCGCGGCCTATTTTTCCGCAGTGCTGTTTATCGGTTTTGCCGGGAAAATAGGCTGGGATTTCGGATTGTCCGGTTTCTGGATTGCTGTTGCCAACGCTCTGGTTGGTGTGCTTGCCGTCTGGTGGCTTATGGGGTACCAGATCAAAAAGATGTCGGTGGAATACGACGTCCATACGATGCCGGAATATTTCGAGAAACGGTATAACAGCAGCCTCTGAAACTGTTTCGTCGTCTGTATTTTCGTTTTCTTTGTCCCGTATTCCGCGGCCGTCTTTATCGGGTTGTCCTACCTGTTTCTGGCGACCTTCAATATGGATTACAACATGGCCCTGGCTCTTATGGGCGCCCTCACCGCCGTTTATCTGGTTCTGGGCGGATACAAGTCCATGACTATGATTGACGTGGCCTTTGGGATGATCATGACCGTGGGCGTGTTGATTCTTCTCTATGCCACGTTGGGTAAAGCTGGCGGCTTGGCCAATCATTACGTCCTATCTGAACTCGGTCGATCCCCGATTAACCTCATGGGTGGGTTCGCCCGGATGGTGGCCGCTGTTCTCCCTCGTTTTCCTGACCAGTGTGGCGCCGTTTGCCATGCCGCAACTGGTTCAGAAATTCTACGCCATCAAGGATGATCGTTCGTATCAAATCGGCATGGTGGCCTCGACCGTTTTCGCCCTTCTTATCGGCGGCATCGGTTATTTTTCCGGCGCTACCACGCGTTTTTTTCACTCCCGAAAACGCCCCGGCCGCTTTTGACAATGGCAAACCGATTTTCGATGCTCTTATGCCGGAGCTTTTGACCAATGTCATTCCGGAGTCGCTTATCCGTCCTGATGCTGCTTCTGATTCTGTCGGCTTCGATGTCGACTCTGGCGGCACTGATTCTTATCGCGAGTTCGTCGATTGCCAAGGATGTCTATGCCGGGTTCATTAATAGAAATGTGACCGACAAAAAGCTTACAATGTTGATGAGAATATGTGCCGCGTTCTTCATTCTGCTCTCGGTCATCACTGGCCTATTTCAGACCATCCACAATAGTGGCGATTCTCGGCATCTCCTGGGGGGCGATCGGTTCGGCTTTTCTCGGGCCGTTTGTCTGGGGATTATTCAGCAAGAAAATGAATATTGTCGGCGCAGTCGGTTCATCGGTATTGGGTCTTGGGACATGTTTAGTGCTATATGCCACCGGAACACCATCGCCACAGGCGGGTACGATAGGAATGATTGTTTCTCTGGCGGCTAATCCGATTTTGAGTTTTCTGGTCCCGATAAAGAAGGAGAAATAGTTATTAATACGTTTTTGGACAAATGGGATAATACCGTTTTCCCGGATATGATCCGCGATCTGCCTGAAGTGGATCTTAATCTGGAAGGAATAAGGGGATGGTTGTTGCAATCGGGCGATAAGCAGACGGTCTTTTTTGATATTCAGGCCGGAGCGATTGTTCCGCCGCATTCTCATTGTGCGCAATTTGGGATAATGCTGGCAGGGGAGATGACTCTTACCATTGACGATGAGATTAAAACATATCGCAAGGGAGATACATATTTTATCCCGGAGGGAGCCGTACATTCGGCCGGTTTCCCGACCCATATTAATGCGATCGATATTTTCGATGCCCCGGATCGATATAAGGCGAAATAGCGTTTCGTAAGAGGAGGTAAGGCGCTATGGATTTACATGGGAAACGAAGGGTTTTATTGACGATAGCTATTGCGGTCGTTATTTTTATTGCCGCGATTTTCCTGCCCAAATTAATTTTTTCCAGTCTGACGGCCCGACTGCTTGCGACCCAGGGAATGGAGTTAATACTGGCCCTGACGGCAATTATGCTGCTTGGTAAAGGGCGATTTTCCGACATACGGCTTCTGTAAAATGCATTTTGAGAACTCGCCGCCGATAAGTCCAATGCGCTGGAGTATGATAGGCTTGACCGCAATGGCGCTGGGAGCGACGGCGACTCTGGCAATATTATTTTCGGGGGCGGCCGGGAATCCGATTGCCAAACAATTGAATTTCCCGCAGATCGTTCTCTTTATATGGATTTTCTCAAGTACAATTGAGGAGATTTTCACGCGCGGCTTTATTCAAAGCGATCTGTCGAAAGTGATTGATACTGAAAAACAGATTCCATTTCTGCGCGTAAATATTCCGACATTCATGAGCGCCTTGATTTTCGCTTTGATGCATATGGTGCTATGGTTGAGCGGAACAGATTTCAAGACTCTTCTTATTACAATTTTGTTTACCTTTACGCTGGGTCTTCTGGCCGGACATCTGCGGGCTAAGACCGGAAAGTCTCATTCCGGCAGTCGGCGCCCATATGCTGGCGAATATCGGGGGCGTAGTTGGCGGAGTAATTTATGCTATCGTTACGATTTTGAGCGGCGGCAAACTTCCGATACAATAATATTAAAAGGGCGCGAAACCGGATTCGGACCAATAGTCTTCCTTGAGGGCGGTTTCCTGGCTCAGGAGAGCGTGATAGTGACCTGATTCCCAGTCGGCTAAAGTATCCGAAAAATCTCTTTATTCCCGGATCGGCGGCGTCCTGCGCCTGCGTCTTATAAAAATTCATGGCATCCAATTCGAGCTGTATCCCGATTGCCAGCGCGCTCATCTCAATATGGGCCCCTTTAAGGCGGCTCTTGATTGCATCGGAGAAAATCGGAAAACTGCCGCCCAGATCCAGACGTGCACCAAGGCTCAGATTCGGATCCGGTTTGCCGGTTTTAATGATGGCATCATATTGGCCCTTGAGAAAATGCATATGATCGAGCTCTTCGGAAGCCAGTGTCTCAAAAATCTTTTTCCCTTTTTCGTCCGAGGACGATTGCGCGGCCATCATATAAAAACCATATCCTTCACGTTCGGCTTTTATCGCTTTCAATAATGCTTCGGTCGTGTTCATATCATTTCCTCCTCAATTTCTGATAGACTCAATTATCAATATTGATAATATACGAAGTCTCGAATCGGAAGCAAAGAATATTAAATCCGGGAGTAGTCAATCTCTATGAAATTGTATTTATTTCGTTCGTTCGA
>CAVXWV010000010.1:0-263025 GCA_963765565.1 uncultured Chloroflexia bacterium | reverse complement strand
AATATATGAAACCGGGGGGCAGTAAGCCAGGGCGTAGAAATCGTAACAAGTGGGTAATGGGTAGCCGGCTTCATGCCCGAAAGAATCTCGATAGATGGGTTTACCCTGCCAGGCTTTTGGCACGCTGGATGCTTCTGCCGAACTGAGATAGAAGTCAAAATCCCCAGTTCGAGCCGTTTGATAGAGCAATTCAATTCTTTTGGTGAGGGTTTCAGCTACCTGTGGGTGTTCTGCATATCCGGCGCGTATCAAAAATGGATACAGGGTCAGACCGTCCCAAGTTTTCCATTGATTGGCTAATAACACTTGAATTCTCTCATCAAAGACAGGAACATCGCGATTCAAGCCATATTCAAGCAGTTTGGCCAGAGGATTCTCCACATCTGTATCTTTGCTCCCATGAATATTTCGAGATCGGCTGAGGTTGTCGAGCCAACGCTGCATTTCGGACGTAGCCAAAGCATCCTGGAGCAATTGTTTTCGTTCTATTTGAGATATGTCCTTCATCAGATCGATAGCGACCCGATAGCGCAGAATGGGGCCACTGTTCGCATAAAGCCACCTGGTCAATTCTTCGTTACACATCGAACCTCCCGAGGTGAGTATAATTTCCAACCGAATTTATTTCCGGCAACCAGGACTTATGGCAATCACCATGTTTTGCTTTAGAAACTGGGTTCTGTCGGTTCGGTGACACTTGTGTCGAGTTCCCAGCCTTCGTTCTGCAGCGTGATGGATTGGATCGCGACGGCATTGGCGCTGGCGTCGAGTTCAGGCATGGCAGTGTACTCGGACACCCAGCAGCGGAAGATTTTATACGCCAGCACTTTCTGACCGGCATCATTGTAGAGCTCGATGATGATATCTTTGCGGAAATCTATCAGCGAGACCTCCTTGCCTACACTATTGCCTAAAGTCCATACTTTGTTGGCCCATTGCTCAAATTCCAGATCGTGGGTCACGCCGCGCTCGAGGGTGATCGGGGCATATTCGGTCTGGCCAGGCGAGCGATGTTCTAAGTCGGGCGAGCCTCCTTCGCGGTGCATCACGACCTGTGTGGTGCGGGTCAAGCCGCTGACTTTGCTTACCCCGGCTACGTATTTGCCTTCCCACATGACCTTAAATTGATAGGTCTTGTATGGGTCATCGCGCGTTGACTTTACAGAGGATTCTGGCACAGGCATTTTGATCTCCTTTCATAAACTTGAACTCGAACCTACTTGCTAAATTATTGTGGCAAGAGGTCTTTCATAACTTCATACCGATTCGTCACTGCTACCGTTTTCCCAATTCAAGCCTTGATTCTTTACCACGTCAGCGCCCAACGGTGAGTGTTAGTGGCAGGTGGGTGGGACGAGACTCGCCATCGAAACGGTAAAAACCCAAAGCCAAGCGAAGGCTCAAAAAACGCGCTGAGTCCCACCTGTCCACTGCACGCCGTGTTGGGCGCTCTTTTTCGCGCATAGTAACGATATTGGATATCTTCTACGTCGTCTGAGTCCGTCCTTACGCAGTTGCACGTGGACGAAGGAGCGTTACGCCAGGTTATCTAGTTGCTCTGGAATCTCTTTGCCTGTGATTTGTTCGTAGAAGCCCGGGCCGGTTCCCATTGCATATGTCTCGCACACCTTGCCATCGCGCACGCGGTTGAACATCATTTCATGCACAATGACAATCTTGCCGGTTGGTTCAGCATCTAAATACTTGCCGCTATGCGTGGCGCGGACAGTGCAGAAGCAGGCCACGATGTTTTCGTCCGCGAGGATCATGTGTATTTCAGTATGTTTGTCCGGAAAGGCGATGCGGTGCTCACGCATAGTCCGGCGCTCATCCTCCAAGGTTCCATAAGAGCTCGCGTTGGGACTACCGTATTCTTTCCAGTCGGGTGTTAGACATGCAGCAAACTCCTCCTCATCACCTTGATCATAGGCTGCCCAGGCTCGCCTGAGCAACGCGATGTTTGCTTCACTCATTTCTTCCTCCTTTGGAATGCGGGGACGGGTAGACTTGGCGACATACCTACCCACCGCCTTACTAGATTAGTTGATCAAATTGTACGGTTCGGTGCTCTCCCAGTCAAGTAACTCATCGATCGGATAGCTTGTACGATTTGATTGCCGGGGAGTTTGCTTTGATTGGGAATTTCAGCATCACAATCTCAATCTAGCGCCCAACGGATTGCGTTACCTGCGTGTGGGCGGGCGTGGATTTTGTTTTGCCCTATATTTTAGGAGACGATGTCCGGTCGCTTGTTGAACAAGCCCAGCCGGACTTCGGAAGGTTGGCGAGTAGTGGACTATACCTTTGAAAGGATTGAAGAGGCTCAAACATATGTACTGGGAATGGGCGCATCCGTAGATGTCATTGCACCCGAAGAGTTGCGAGTTAGCGTATTGAAGTTAGCCACGGATGTTGTGGCGCATTATTCATGTTGAAATGTTACCCGCTAACGCCCAAAATCACTTGCCGGGAGCGGGACACCGGTTCAGCGCTGCCTTTAACATATACCTGATATAGGCTAAAAGGCTTCCATACGCTCATATAGCCCAGACATGGGTATATTCCAGTGGGTTTCCAGAAAGTCAAAAAATGAGTTTTGCAGTAGCGATTAAAACCCAATGGACAAGCTAAGCCGGCACAGGAAGTATAATCTATCAAATACGCTGAGAGAACCACTTGATTCAGGAGACCTCAAGGATATGCTAATTCTTAATCGGAATGATGTTCAGGAACTATTGGATCTGGATGATCTCCTGGTTGCGCTTGCTGAGGGTTTCATGACCCTCAGTAAAGGCAATGCGATAGTTCCAGACCGCAACCAGGTAATCATCCCGGATACCGGCTATCTCATGGCCATGCCGGCCTGGCAGCCGGGTTCCATACTGGGGGTTAAGCTCATTACTGTTTTTCACGAGAATCACAAATTGAGCTTGCCTGGTCACCAGGCCTTGATTTGTGTCTTCGATCCAACCAGCGGAACGCTGGCGGCGATAATGGATGGGACATATATCACGGCCATGAGGACAGCGGCTTCATCAGCACTCTCGGTCAGTCACCTGGCGCGAAAGGATGCCCGGGTCCTGGCCATTATTGGCGCAGGAGTTCAAGGCCAATCCCATTTACGGGTCTTGTCTCGTGTCAGAAACTTCGAGGAGATTAGGATTGCTTCCCTTTTCTTTGAAGATGCCCAAAAATTGGCAGGGGAACATCCTAAGGCGCGCCCAGTTGAGTCATTCGAGGATGCGGTGAGGAGCGCGGATGTGGTGTGCCTGTGTACTGCATCAAACACTGCGGTTGTCGAAGCAGCCTGGATCTCTCCGGGGACGCATATTACTTCAGTAGGTTACAACCCGCCAGGCAGCGAACTGCCAGTGGAAATTATTCCTCGCGCCAGACTCATCGTGGAAACCCGGCGATCCTTCGAACCGCCTCCAGCGGGATGCTGCGAATTGGCCGGATTGGATCCATCGACTGGGACAGAGCTGGGTGAGATATTGTTAGGAATAAAACCGGGACGCAAAACCGAGGAAGAAATAACCCTATACAAATCCATGGGTCATGCAATTGAAGACCTTGCTGCTGCGAACCTGGTCTATCTACGGGCCCGGCAGCAAGGGTCAGGATCGGCGGTGGAACTCTAGCATGCTGAAAAATCGCAAAAAAAATCCACGGGCAGACGACTCGAACAAGCCTATTAAAGAGCTCCGAGGCAGTTATCCCAGTATCTTCAATGATGTGATCGGACCCGTGATGCGCGGACCTTCGAGTTCGCACTGTGCTGCGGCTCTGAGGATCGGCCGGATTGCCAGGGATTTGATGGGTGGAATGATCAAGGAAGTACTGGTCGAATATGATACGAATGGCTCATTGGCCACCACCCACCTCAGTCAGGGGTCTGATATGGGCTTGATGGGAGGACTACTTGGATGGGATACCACGGATGACAGGCTGGCACAATCTGACCAGGCGCTCCGAGAAGCTGGAATTAAGATAACCCTTGAAATTCATGATATTGGCGCTGAACACCCTAATACCTACAAATTGACACTCAAGAATTTGGACGAACAGCACACACTTACTGCCATTTCCACAGGCGGCGGAATGATCGAAATACGGGAAATTGACGGCGCAGCGGTGTCAATCGCAGGCGATTATTATGAAACCCTGATCTATTTCGATCGATCGAGCAAGATACACCTTGAGGAACTAAAAAAACTTATCGAGTTTGACGATATTCTTTCACTGAATGTGACGGAGGGCCAGATTATCGAGATCAAAGCCCGGAAATTCCTGGATGAGGAAGCCGTCTCCTGGTTGTATTCTCGACAAAGAATCAAGTATCTGAAGTTGCTCTCACCAGTTTTGCCCGTATTGTCACGCCGCCAAATGTCGGTGCCGTTTATAACCAGTGACGAAATGCTTCGATATAATGCCGGGAAGGATATGTGTCTGTGGGAACTGGCTTGCCTTTATGAGAGCGCCCGGGGAAACATATCTCAGGAGCAAGTGCAGGAAAGAATGAGGGAAATAATCCTGATTATGCAAAGGTCGATCCTGGCCGGCATTGAAGGCACCACCTATCAGGATCGTATCTTGGGATGCCAATCGGGCTCTTTCCAGGCACAGCTCAATCACCACCGCCTCCTGGATGGCGGGATCCTGAACCAAATCATCCTGTATGTGACCGCCATGATGGAAATAAAAAGTTCGATGGGCGTAATCGTTGCAGCGCCAACTGCCGGATCTTGCAGCGGGCTTCCAGGCGCCTGCATTGGCGCAGCCAGTGCCATGGGATTATCCGTAGACGATATGGCGAAAGCCATGCTGGCTGCAGGCATGGTAGGAATATTCATTGCGGCTCACGCAACTTTTGCGGCGGAGGTCGGTGGATGCCAGGCGGAATGCGGATCCGCCTCCGGCATGGCGGCAGCCGCACTGGTCTCTTTAGCCAATGGATCCGTCCAACAAGCTCTCGATGCCGCATCCATGGCACTGCAAAATATCATGGGAATGGTTTGCGATCCAGTAGCGAACCGGGTAGAAGTGCCCTGTCTGGGCAAAAATGTGTTGGCCGCCAGTAATGCGCTGGCTTGTGCGAATATGGCACTGGCGAATTATGATGCGGTTATCCCATTGGATGAAGTGATCGAAACGATGGACAGGGTCGGCAAGAGTCTGCCGGCTGAGCTGAGATGCACTGCCCTGGGCGGTTTGTCGATCACGCCCACGTCCAAAAACATCGAGCGGAGGTTGGCGAAAAACGGCGCCGTGCCGGCTGCATAGCTCTTCCATCCGAATATCGTATTTTCCGATAATGGTTCTCTCAATTCGTAATCGTGACGGCTTTGTGAACCAGTGCCCGCTTTTCCAGATCGTTCAGGATCAAATCAGCCACATCCGCGGGGGATTTTAGAAGTCTTGGCGGCGATATTTTCCCCAACACTGTAAACACCGGTGCGGGGCGTATTTACCAGTCCACTGGGGCGGATGATCGTCCAATCCAAGCCACTTTCTTTCACTGCGGCTTCCTGCGCTTCATGATCTTCCCGCGTGCTTTTCATCAAGATGGCAAATAGAAATTTATTGAACATCGAAAGGTTGTCCCAACTTTCCCCAACACCCATCGCAGAGACAACGAACAAGCGCCTGACATTGTTCTTCTTCATCACTCTAATGATGTTGACCGTGCCCTCGGTGCGGATCATCGTTTTCTTCAAGTCTCTTGCACCCAAAGCGCAGATCACTGCGTCCTGCTCCTGAATGCAGCGTTCAACACTCGCTAAATCATGGATGTCTCCAGTCATGACCGTAAGACCATCACTTTTATCTGCCAATTGCGCAGGGTTGCGCACCAGTGCGGTGACCGAATGCCCCCGCTCGAGAGCCTGTTTGACAAGTTCGACGCCGGTTCCACCTGTTGCACCAAATATCGCTATTTTCATGATTATTCCTCTTTGTTTACTGAATTTTTCTTGCCGGAACTTTGCAGAAACATGGAGAGCACTTCTGTGATTTGGGAAACCTGTTCGGGGGTAATATCTATTGGACTCGGAATGAATTTTCTACTATAACAAGTGTCAAGCACCTAACGCCCAGCTTCACCTGCGCTGGGTGGGATGCGAACCAAATTCGAGACGCCATAAATACACAAAAACCGGGAGAATCCCCAGCGTCAGGTGGAGGCCGATGTTGGGCGGGTTTTGCTTTTGTACTGTGGTTATCAGGCATTCGGTTACTTTCGCTGGAACACCAATTCACTATTTGAGCATGATTTGCTCTAGAAAAAGAGAGGACCACATTTGGCAAAGGTGATTTTTTTATCACGCGGGGATTGCCTGTAACTTGATGAACAAGTCGCGGAAGATCGGGTTGCGTTGTAAGGACCATAATTCACGTATTAGGTGGCGTTCGGGGGCCGGCTCAAAGTGCAGGTGGCCTCGCCCAGTATCCATCTGCCATTCACCGAGCAGGCGTGGGCTGGGGACGAGGCGGGAAGGTGCCCAGCTTTCATTGATCATCCAGCCGACGGCAGCCACATCCCAGATTTCTTTGGCCCAGGCGAAGTGATCGATGCTGTATTCGCAGAAGCGCTCGTACAGGAAATCACACACGGGGTTGCGCCCGGCAATGGATTCGAACAGTTCGGCTTTTGTGGTCAACAAGTGTGATGCTACCCCCAAGGCTGGCACCTGCACGAACGGTACGCCACTATCAAAGATGACGCGGGCAGCGGGGACATCTTGCATCAGGTTGAACTCGATGGTATGGGGCAGGGCCTGGAGGTGACCACCCATCCAGACAACTACGATCTTACGGATGATTTCTGGTTCTAACATCAGCGCCGAGGCGACGTTCGTGATCGCTCCGATGGCTACCACGTAGAGCGGGTCATCCTCGGGGGCGGCCAGCGCTCGTTCGATCAGGTCGAGAACGGCGGGGCTTTCTTCGGGTTGGCTCCCCAGGTAGACGGTTGAACCGCGGTAGGCGAAGCCATTGGGCGAAAGGTGCAGCCGGTCGAGTAGGCGTAAAATTTCGTCGTAACTCTTTTCCATGCCGTCGCCGGGGCCGGTAGAGCGATCGTTGGTGAATGGAGCGGCGTAAACGGCTTCTACGCTCAGTTTTTCAGGGGAGCGCAGGGCGTACACCAAAGCGAACTGGTCATCAATTTCATTGTAAGTGTCGGTATCCAGCACCATGCGAATTTTTCCGGAAGGCTGTTGAAGGCGGCGTTCGCGCAGGTTTTGGGGTAAGGACAAGAAGGCCATGGGAAATCTCCTGATTGAAGAAGGAATGTTCAGGTTGGCGGTACTCGGTACCAGTAATCATAAGCAACTATGTAGCCCAGTTTAGCATATAGCGCCAGGGCCGGGGCGTTGTCTTCCATCACCTGGATGTATGAATGGGCAGCATCATGTTTTTGCGCCTAGCCCAACATAAAAGCTCAGCCGCGCGCCGTAGGCGTGTCGGCTTGAGCGAATTGTTATGCGGATTCCTTTTTCTGCTTCATTGCCTTAATGCTTGCTTTCACCAGCTTCTTAACCAATGTCTTTGGTATCGCCCTGTTCGCCGGAAAGCTGATAATAGCTTTTGTATAGGCGTAATCCCCAAGGTCTTTCTTATTGTCCTCCAGCACTGGAGGTCGAACATGCAAACGCACATGGGGTTTCTTAAAACTAAACCAAGCGAACATTCCGTTGTAATCGTATCCTTCATAAAAATATCCAGGCATCTGAAAATAGCTGACCGTTTCAGTGGAACCAGGAGCTGCCGCCTGTATCGCAATCCGAATGTCCGTCAATCGGGCTTGTACGTCCTTCGGGCATTTTTCTATGTATTCGTCAACACCACCAGGCAGGATGTCATTGAATTTACTGTTCGCTTTTCGTGGCATGTTCATCTCCAGACTATAAGTCGACTTCAAGCCGCCGAACGTTCCGGTTCAGCGGCGGGACGCGCAGCGGACCGTCCGCTGCAACCGTTTGTTAGGCGTCATTTGTTGTCGGCCTTGGCTTCAAACTCTTTCCGCTTGCCCTCCATCCACTTGGCCATTCCGTCCGTAGATTGCATAAGGTTTCTCATTTCGCCCATGGCCTGTATATGTGGCTTGTCGCCCTTCTGAAACATCTCCTTGCCGTGGTTTTGGCTCATCTGAGCCATCTCTTCGAAGGTGTTTGCATGAAACTCCAAGTCGCACGCTCCGCCCAGCTCTCTGCAGGTCATTGTCTTCATCGCAAGTTCTCCTTTGTGGTTGTCGTTCGAATTCTCGTGTAACGGCACCGTGACGCCTAACGGTTTGGATCACCTGCCGCCGGATTGACGGGACGACAAAATCATCATAGCATGAAAGTTGGTAAAGTGCCGACCCGTACATCCGCCGGAGGCGGTCAGGTGGAGCCGTTGTTGGGCGCTAGTTACGGTCGGTTTCAGCCGCATAGCGGAGCAACGTCGGCTGCAACCCGTTGTTAGCCGGACATATCTCTCCATTGCTGTTTTTGAAGCAACTCCTTTAACCGAACAAAGAACTCAATTCGTATCTTTTCAATTTTCAAAGCCTCTTCGTAATCAACGATAGCCTTGTCTTCAAACTTGAACCTGTCTGGTTCGACCTGTAACGCATAAGAATTGAGCTGTCTTTCCCAAAACCATTCTGCACAACAGAACTGGATGTTCTCTGGGTCAATAACCGCAATTCCCTTCAAAGCATCAAAAAGCATCCTTCCCAAATCACTGTTTTCAATGCAGAGGGCGATGTAAGCTATCCTGTACTCCACTCTGGCAATGGTATCTGTCAGTGGCAAGGGTTCGAGGTTATGAGGATCATTCTGGCCGCCGTAGACAAAATGTCCATAGCAGCATTGTAGTGTGAAACAACAAGGCAGTTTGTTAAAAGCGTTGATCACTTCAATTATGGGTTTATCGATCATTCCATCGTGGAGACCAGCCAGGCTTTTCTGCCTTTGATCCTGGTAATGCGGGTTTTCTACCAATGCTTTAGTTTCTGTGAAGGTTTCCAACTGTGCCGTTCCTGGTCATAGGATAATAGACTTGGTCTGTCCGGCTAACGGGTTGGTTAGGCGGATTCTGAATAAAGTGTTTGCCATCTGGCACAACTTTAGAAATACCATCCTATATTTGTTTTTTATCACTTCTGGATAATCGGTATAGCCCCAAACGCGCGGGCTGGTCAAGACCATGACAAGCAGGAGATAGCCATTAAAAATGACCGCGAAGAATAGTCCATGTGTTATCAAGTGCGTAACCACCATGATCTACTCCTTTCCTACTACGCCTGACGGCTCGTATCAGCCACGACAACTTCCTGCTCGGTGTCATAATCCATGGCTGGCGTGCCGTTCACAATCGCCGACGCACGCCTCCACGGCTGTTGCTCCGCCAAGAACTCGTTTTCCTCTCTCATCCAATCCATCCAAAACCGTCTGGCCTCTTCAGTGCCTCCGTCGCGGGCAATGCCGCGACGTTCCGCCTCATCCATGTCCGATTGGATCCAGATAGATGCCGTCAGCCATGGCCAGACTTCGAGGCGACTCGCACCCACACCTTCAACAATGACGACTTCACAGCCTGCGTCTACTGAGATCGAACCCGGGCGTCGACGACTGTCCCAGGCCGGCGGGCGGAAGTTCACGGGTTGATTGGAGCGAACGGGTCGCAGCACGCCGTCGATCAACAACTCGCTCCAGCCAAAGTACGAGTGATGCCAGGCTACGTCGTCTGTGTGTACGATCGTGGAATTGGCCAGATACCTATGCAGCTGGTTTGCCAATGTGGACTTGCCCCCGCCACTACGGCCATCAACAGCCACAATCCTTGCGCCCTGCGTCGTCGCGGGATTTGCACCAAGGACCTGTTCGATCAACTCGCTTATCCGAATGACCTTCCACCGGCCAACCTGGGATTCGCCTGGACCCACTCTCATCTTGACTCCTCTTGTACTCTCGAGATCCCCGCACGGAGGCAGCGGGCTAACGGTCGGGTTCAGCGGCGGTCTGGGGCTCAGGTGGCAACCTCGTAGTGGTTGTCCACCCAGGCGTACAGTGCCGTCGCCGCCTCGAGGATGGTATGGGTCAGCTCGCGCGTGTGGATGTACTTGAAATAGTAGCACATCTTGACGAGCTTGCCACGGTAAACCGTGGGGATGGAGCGGAAGTCGGGCTGAGTGGCAATGTAGTTGTAGACCAGCCGCTGTGAGACATTGTCGAAGTCAGCACCAATACAGTTCTCAAAGTCCATCGCTCTCCTTACCATCCATCGATTGTGGAATATTTGCTTTAGCAGGCGATAACTATTGCGGGTGGATGGCTACTCGGTATTTATTCCTGGACGCGCTGAGGCAACTCGAAAGGTGCCCTACTCACCTCGGAGCGCTGTTTCGATCACCTCATTTACCCAACCGTTCAGACTTTTATCGACCAATTTTGCCTTGATATAGGCCTTCCGGTGCAATTCGGCCGGTAACCGCACCACAAACCTGCCTGAGAAGGGTTTTTCTGGGCTTTCACCGCGCTCCGCGCAGAAGGCCAGGTAATCGTCCACCGACTCATGGAATGCTTTCTGGACATCCTCGACGCTTTCACCTTCAAACGTGATGACGTCGCGAATATTAATCACTTCCCCATATAAAATCCCGGCTTCATCGTCGATCTCAACTTTACCGATATACCCTTTATACTCCATCATGGCTTTACTCCTGCTGCTTCCAGGAACCTGCGAACGGATTTCACGGCTCCTTTACTTGTTTCTTTGTGTGGATGAGGCCGGTGAAAAACGGCCCTGACGTCCCTGAGAGAAACCCGCACTCTGGAACCGCTGCCTTCTGATATTTCAGCACCTAACCCATTAAGAAGCGCTTCAATATCCTTCCAGGCAATATTTGCTCTATCAGGTCTCTCATAAATGGCAGCTAATGTCCTGCGATGCCTGTTATCCACAAGTATATGATATCATAAAACGATACTATTAATCAAGAGGGGTCTTTTTCGGACAATTGACGAACACGGAGGAAACATCTACACTTAGTCCGAACTCTTGTCTGAACTCGCGTTTCAAATCTTAAACTTCAGCGCCCTGTTCGTATACGACGGCAACCTGTTTGCGAATGTATCCGAGGCATCCGGGGTCAACCTGTACTATTCCCCGGATGGCGAGACCTGGAGCCAGGTGAAGGCTGACAGCCACGGCAATAGCAACCCAGATTTAATAAACTTTAACCCAACGGTCGAATTCAAGGGCGACCTGTATTTTGGCGGAGGAAATGAACCCGCCGGCGCCCAGGTCTGGAAGCTGTGCACGGATTGCCAATAAGGCAAGGCGGACACTGCGGACAAAGATCGTCCGTACGTCCGGTCGTCCGTGCAGTCATGGAAGCCAGATATAGCCGCCGATTTGAGTACTCCCACCCCCGGGAGTAATAATAAAGTTATTAATCCTGGTTTTGCCATCAGCGCCAATTATCCCGAGTGTATGTGAATTTAAAGAATAGACGATCTTCTCGCCATCGGGAGACCAGGCAAAATAAGGAAAACTATCTACCTTTTCGGTTTCGCCAGAACCGTCGAGAGTGATCACAGAAAGCCCATTACCTCCCGCATAAGCGATCTTGCAGCCATCCGGCGACCAGGAAAATACATTGATAGAATTTAAATCCTCTTTTACAAAGGTTTTGTTCGAGCCATCAGCGTTCACCACGATCAGATCATCAATAAGGTAGGCAATCTGTTTCCCATCCGGTGACCAAGCAATCAGCATCGATTGCCCTGGTACGACCAATACGGGTTTTCCAGAGCCGTCAGCGTTCATGACATATAGATCAACATAAAACTTAGATCCACAAACAGCTGCATATATCGAAGAAAAGGCAATCTTCCCACCATCTGGCGACCAGATCGGGCAATACCCATTCGGTACCAACTCGGTCAGCCCCGTTCCATCGATGTTGACGACATAGATGGCATCATCCTTTTGAAAGGCAATCCTGCGACTGTCCGGCGACCAGCTCGGGAATTCGGCTTTTTCCATCAGCAAGGTTGGCTCGGAGCTATCGATATGCCTAACGTAGAGATCGCCATCGGTAAATGCGACCTGACTGCCATCTGGCGACCAGTAAATATCATCTCCCCACGGGCCAGGCAACCCTCTCAGCCCAGTACCATCGGCGTTGACTTCGTACCACGACGCGAGGTGATTAATATACACACTAAAAATAATTTTCCCTTTCAGGCCAGGTTGACATTCAACATGGAAAGAAGCAGGGGCAGGCTGCGTAGCTTTTGCCCCTTGGGTGGGTGTAGGATCTGGAGTTGGCGTGTCGGTGGGCAAGCGGGTTGAAGTAGCTGGCGGCGCTGAGGCAGGGGCAGGCTGGCAGCCGGCGAGGGCCAGCAGCGGAATCAAAGCAAATATGAGGATGATCTTCATCCTGGTATTTAAGGTGTTCATTTTACCCTCCCTTGGGAAACCTGTACGACTCAAGGGTAGTAAATTAAGAGGGTGGAGTCAAGTTAATGATGATTTTCACAATCCATCTCCGGACTTCAAGCAAAAGTGTACAGATGGGTGGAATTATTCCTGTTTCCTGCTAAAACTCCTTTGAGCGTTCGATTTAGTTGGATTAGTGATGAAAATGGAGGAAAAATGGAGAATAACCTGGATATTTCTGTGATTGCCGGTATTGTGCTGAGTATCTTGTTTGAGTACTTCCCGGGGGTCGCCGGCTGGTACGAGAACCTGGACAAGCGCGCAAAGCAGGATGTGATGGCGCTGGCGCTGCTTACGGTCAGCTTGCTGGCCTCCTCGACCCCCTCACCCGTGCCCCGGATTTGTCCCTCATTGTTTTATTTGTTCCTCTTTTACCGCCGGGAATGCTGCCTGATTTCAATCCACCAGGCCGGAGAGGCGAGCGACGAGATCGGTGAGGACACCCGTAACGGCGCCGGCCAGCCCACCGCACAACGCGCCGCTGACCACGGCAGTTATCAGCATGTCTGGTGCGCTCCCTGAAAGCATTCCTAAAAGCCAGGCGGATAGCGAATCAGCGCCCTGAGCGACCAGGCTGCCCACGGGACCCCCACCCAGCCAGACGGCTATCCTCAATCCAACCAGGGCGGCAACCCCCGCGCTGAACCCGGCCCACAGGCGGTCCCAGCCAATGCGGCTGCCCATTACGACTACCTTGTGCCCGGCCCGCTTCCCCAGGCGCGCCCCGTAGAACATACCCACAAACACCGGTATGATCGCCCACCAGCCAATGATAAATCCTAAGAGCATCCCGAGCATCGCGCCCGCCAGCAAACCAAATACCGGCAGCAAGCGGTGCCAGCCAATATTCCGGTCGACCCACATGCTCATCCTGTAACCGGGCTTCCAGCCGCGCGACACGCCGGCTGCCGCCCCGCCCAGCGCCCACAGCAGGGTCCAGGCCGCGATCTCGCCCAGCGAGGCGCTTGCCAACCCGGCCAGGCCACCGATCAAGGCTCCGATCAGGGCGCCCAGCCCGCCGCCAACCAAAACGCTTTTCGAGAGGCGCGGGCTGACCCAGGCTCTGCACGCTTCCAGGATGGTATGTGAACCCGCGCCAGGGCTGAGCCCCAGGATACGGCCGGGAAGGTGGGGGTGAAGGCGGGCTTGATGGGTAAGGTGCCCCGGTGGGGTAAGCTACCCCGGAGGGATAAGAAGCCCGGGGCCAGGGAGCATTCATGCGTGAAGCGATAAATGCCTGCCAGTTGAAACCCGGGTTGGTTGAAGAGGACCGGCGGCTGCGGAAAGCTGGATTTGGTCCTGCTGGGCGTGATTGCGGACGCGGTTGCGTCCGAGGTTGCGTCCGTGGCTTTGATTGTTGTTTTGGAGGCTTCTGTCCTGCAGGAGGGGTCCCAGGAGATCGCTGGGTTGTCCCAGAAGAACGCTGGGAGACGCCAGGAGAGCGCCAAGAGGCCCTAGGAGTGCTCTGGGGGGCGCCAGCGGGCGCAGAGGCCGGCTGCCTGGCAGCATCTGTCTTCGAGGTGGCTGCTGCTGTCCGGCAATGCGGGCACACGCTCAGGTGATTTGAGTACAGGTGGCTGTTCGGGCACTGCACCAGGGCAATTTCAGCCGTGGCCAGAGCCTGCTCCCACTGCTCGGGAAGAGGGCGCTGCCGCGCATCCGTATGCCCGTCTATGAAGCAGCGAAAGACCAACTCGACCAGGGCCGGATGCAGCCGGTTGAGGTCCGGGGCGCCTTTGGGCGGGCGGACCCTTGAGTCGGGGATCGCTGCGTAAGGGAAAATGCCCTGGCTAATGCGAGCTTCGACGGGCGGCGGGTCGCCGCTGCCCAGCCATTGGGCGCGGAAGGGGTGGCTGCCCTCCATCAGGAGCTGGAAGATGAGCACGCCCAGGGCAAAGGCATCGTGCTCTGGCTTGGCGCACGATGCTGCCGATGGCCTGGCCATGCAGCTCAGGCGGGGTGTACTCCAGCTTGCCGACCGGGCAAGGGTGAAACACGATTTGTTTGCCATGCCTGCCTGTACCTGGAAGCACTTCCTGAACCTGGAACGAGTCCGTGTCGATCAGGCTGATCAGGGCCGAGGGGGTGACGAGCACATTGCTCTCATTCAGGTCGCCGACCACGTAGCCGCGCGCATGCAGAGCGCTGAGCGTGGCAGACAGGTTGCGGGCGGTGCGGTGCAGGTAGCGCCGGTCGAAACGCGGCAGGGTCGCCTGGCGGCGGCGCGGGTTGAAGACGTCCAGCATGGGAACGGCGGCGTGGATATGCGGCATCATGTACCCGGCCAGCCTGTCTTTCGAATCGTACAGCAAGCCGGTGGGCCAGGCCAGCGAGGAGTGGGCGATCGCGCGAGTGGGATTCTCGGGCGGGTGGTCGATCATCCAGGCCAGCTTTTCGGCGTAATTCGGGCGAGGACCTTGCTCGTAGATCTTTGCCAGCCAGCCCGTCTGGCCGCGCACGCGGTAAACAGTGGCCTCCCCACCACGGCCGACGCTTTCAGCGAGCCCGATTGATTTCCCTTGCGCGTCGTAAACGTTCATCTCAATAATTTATTCTACAACCGTCTCTTCAGCTTGCGGAGCTCGATCCATGTCCGGCATGCGAACCGCCAGCACCAGCGATTTGTCATCATCCGTGCGGGCGCACACCCGTTCAGAGGTCAGGAATTCCAGCAGGTGAGCGGCAGCCTGCTGCTCCTCATCCGCGTGAGAAGCAAAGGTAAACAGCGGTTGAAAGAAGGGCAGGTAGGGCTCGTGTGCCGGCAGCTGCAGCGCCAGGCGAGTCAGGCCATCACTCATCACCGCCAGGTAGTTCACTGCTTTCTCATGCACCGATACCTGCACCTGTTCCAGGGCGTCTTCCTGGGTCAGGAAATAGGTCTCGTTGGCGTACTCGCCGCGCTGAGGCCGGTTCACCAGGAATAATCGATCCGGCGCTTCCCCGGCGACCGCAGCTCCGTCACCGAGCTGGGCGACAGCCAGTCGATCTGCAGTGGCCACCACCAGGATCAGGGTGGCCGCGTATTCCCGCAAGGGCTGCCCCTCGATTTCTGCCAGGCTTTGTAAAGCGGAGCGGGCATCCGTGAAGGCTGCGCACAGAGCCTCCTGCCAGCCGGCTCCTTCCGCAGGCCAGCGCAACTCCAGGGCAGCAGCCAGCGAATCCAGGGCCGCCTGCACGGCAGTCTGCGCGCCAACCTGCGAGTACTCGGCAGTCCCGGCTCCATCGGACAGCGCCACCAGCAGGCTGCGCTCGCCCGCCTGGTACGCCAGGGCATCCTGGCAAGGCAAGCCGAGGCGCGCGTGCGAGGTACCCGGGGCGAGGGCGCCGACCACACGCCATTTGGAAACAGACGGGGCGACGGCTTCAGCCTCGCCGCCCAGCGGCGCACTCAGGACTGGGGCAGGCTCAGCATCTCCATGCGAGGTGTCGACGGAACCCCAATCTACAGGCGGCAGGGGAGCTTGCTCCCCTGGCCGTGAATGGGCGATGACGGAGAGACTCTTCGACAGCCACATGAACAGGTCGCCGAACGCCAGGCCTTTGAGCTTGAGCGGCTGGCGGGCATCGGAGAAGCGACCGAGCACCTGCATGTCCGCTTTTTCGACCCCGACCCCATAAAAGATCACCCCCCGGCGGCTCTCTTCTTGCTTGACCTGGTCGGCCGCAGCTTCCCAGTTGCGGTCGGTTGGCTTGCCGTCCGTAATCACGAACATCCACGGCCGGAAGTAGTCCAGGCTGTTCTGCTTGTAAATCTCCTTGCGCTCGCGCAGCAGGGCCAGCGAACGCTGGATGGCCTCGCCCATCGGGGTCCCGCCGTCGGCCTCCAGGAATGGAGGCTGGAACTGGTCCACGGTGACAAATGCCTGGTGGGCGTCGAAGGGTACCTCTGTGGTCATTTTGCGCGGCGCCAGGGCATTCGGGTTGAAGGCGATCAATTCGTTGCCCTTGCGAGGCTCGCCGCGCACGTCCAGGGCGCGCACCTTGCCCCCAAAAGCGATGACGGCCACCTCGACTCGCAGGGATGCCAATCGGTCGCTCTTCAGTGCATCGCTGAAGGCTCGCAGGCCTTCGTTCAGCTCCCGCACCGGATCACCTTGCATCGAGCCGGAGGTATCCAACAAAAGTACAACCGGGCAGCGCGGTTCGGGATTATCAGCAAATTCGGCTTGGTCGAGCAGGTTTGGATCCATAGGATTATCCTTTTCAAACCCGGTCTCACGACGACCGGACAACGGGTAAAACAAAAGCCAGGACGTGAAGATATCTCATTATAACGGGAATGATAAAATCGTAGGGGTGTACAATTTATGACTCAAGACATGGATGGAAAAAGTTGAGGTTAAGCTGCAAAATAAGTGGATCATACTATGGATTGTTTTTCTTATAATGGTTCTACTGGCTGCTGCGTACCTGGCCAAACAGAGAGCCAAGGGCAATTATTCAAATCCGGTAGGGCCATTCTTCGAAGGCTCCTATGCCGGCGAGTTGAACAATTTCGATGGGAGTCTTCGAGTCGTGACCTGGAATATGCACTATGCGGATCAAGTTGAACAGGCCATAGAGACCCTCGAAGATGTGGACGAATTGCGTGATGCGGAAATTTTGCTCCTGCAGGAAATAGATGCTGCGGGGGTTGAGACCATAGCCAAAAGATTGCGCTATAACTACGTATTCTATCCTGCTGCCTTTAACCCCCAGCGCCAGAAGTTATTTGGCAACGCAATCCTGGCAAAATGGCCTCTGCAAAATCCGACGAAAATCGTATTGCCTAATTTTATTCCCGGTTGGCTTGAAAGTCGTAACAGCGCCAATGCCACCATTACGATCGGTGGAAGGGATATCTCTGTCTACAGCGCCCATCTGGATCTCACCTGGATGTTTTTAATGCGTCATGAATCTCAAGGGGAATTCCTGGCTGGAGAAGCTGAAGAGAAGGGTCATATGATCATCATGGGGGGTGACTTCAATACCTGGACACCTGGCAGCGTGAGGAGTTTCGATCAACGCCTGGATCAAGTTGGTTTGGAGCGGTTGACACAGGGGACTGGCTACACCTTTCGTTGGGCAGGTGTGAAGCTCACATTAGATCATATCTTCAGCAATACCCAGATACCATACGAGGCCGGCGTCTACCGCCGGACGGATGCCAGCGACCACTTTCCTGTATGGGCTGAGATCGTGATCGCTGGCGATGAGTAAAAACTTTACCAGCAGGGAAGTGGGCCTGTTGAGGAAATCGACTTTCCAGGCTGCAGCAGCGCTCCCGCCATCGTTCTGGATGTGGATGGGGCGCCGCACATCGTCTGGTACACCCAGGAAATCGACGACACGAACGGTGTGATCCGTAAGGTCAGCCTGTTGGTCGAGAGCATCCGCGGTGCAAATGGCTGGAGCGAACCCGCGATTGCGGCTCAAACTGAAGGAGTCGCAATACCTTACCTGACCACCGACGCCGCTGGAAGCTTGATCCTGATATGGACCGATACTGAGCAGAACCCATATTATTCTCTGCAGGAAGCGTATCACTGCGACCCACAGGCGCTCAACCAGTTGGAGCGTGCCGGGCTCGAGAGTATTCTAAGCGGGAGCTTCTACCCCGAAGGCACGACAATTCCTTATTGTCGGAATGAATTCAGAAAAATTTTATACACACCCAATCCAGAACCAGAATACAGCTCGGATGCCCCAACTCCTAACGGCGCCTTCGACTGGGTATTTGCGGATCCCAAAACCGTTCAATACGAGGTACTCTTTACGACGATGATGTATGACCCCAATACAGCATCACCCAGCCCTGGAAGCGTATTAGCAGAGGGGGTGGCTGGACTGTATAAAATCGTAAAAGCGAATCCTGAGAAATACCCGCGCGGCATGACCGTGCGCATCATGTTGGGGAACTACCCGGTAGTTTCCGACCTGGAATGGGGCACCCAAATCTATGATGCTATTTCAGACCTTCGAGAGGCGGGGGTTGAAAAGATGGTGGATCCTGAAATCGGCTGGCGTCTTGAAGTTGCCAACTACCCCGGCGTCTACCCACATAGCCATACGAAATTTATCGTTTTAGACGGGAGTCATGTAGCCGGGGTCGGTTTCAATTACGGCTATCTGCACCTGCCGAAAGATCATCCTTCAGGCCAGGGCTATGATATGTTTGACCTCGGCTTGGGAATGGCGGGACCTATCGCGCAGGAGGCGGTGAGTGTTTATGATGATATGTGGACAGGGGCAAATCAGATCTACTGCGAGGAGTTTTTCCCGGCCGACCAGTCGGATTGGAAAGACACCTGTTATGAGAAAAAAGCCACCAGCGACCACGTGCCGGAAACGCTGCGCTACTTCTTGCCGCCCGAAGGCGATACAAACTCATTTTCGCTCTACCGCAATAGTGTTTATAAGCAAGCAGATGAATTCGTTGGAACGAGCATCGCCTCTGCCACCAGCCACATCGATATCCTGGAGGTCAATTTCTCATTAGAAATGATCTGCATGTTGAATCTCATCTTTCCGGATGTGTGCACAATCGAGAATGCATTACCCTGGATGAACGCTTTGCTCGAGAGCGTTGAGAAAAATCATACCCAGGTGCGAGTTATTATGGAGAACAGCAACAGCAATGGATTGGAAAACCGCATTGCCACTGAGGTGTTAATGAAAGAGCTCAGCCGGCTTGGACTTAGCGATCTGGTCGAGCTGCGGTTTTATAACGGCAAGCTGCACGCCAAATCCATGTTGATTGACGATGAGCTGTTGATTATTGGGAGTCAAAACTTGCACTATTCTTCCTGGGGCGATATGGGCTTGAATGAGTACAGTCTCTCAAGCGACGATTCCAAAGCCATATCTGAGTACAAGACGATGTTTGAGGAAAAATGGGCCGAGGCCATACCCTTTGAAGAGGCGGAATATACCACCACTCCGTAAATCATCGTTAACACCTGTTTCCCAAAAGTGGATATAAAAATAGGCTAAAAAAGGGTTATGATGCCAACCACCTCAAGCCAGCTCCTGCTTCCATCCTGGAGTTCTTGGAGGTGCCCGACCTGGAACCGTGCCAACCTTAACATTCGTTCACCAAGCGTTGCTGCCGGCGAAGATGCTCTAAAAGTTATCCGCTCTGTGGAGAGGGTGGGTGCCCTACCCACGGTGAGGATAATAATAAACAAAAGCCTGTACTCGTCCAAATTAAGGACGGATACAGGCTTTTTGATGGAGATCATCATTGCTTTGTCAGGTTATGTGATTATATTCCACATTGATGATTACTTTTCCTTTGGCATGTCCTGCTTCGAGATATCGCAGAGCTTCTGGAATCTCACTTAACGGGTAACGTCTACCGATAACAGGCACGACTTTGCCGGCCTCAAAAAGCTCTTCCAAAATCACCAAATCTTCTTGATTGTTGGGTTTCCACATCACGATTCCGATTTTCTTACTCCCGGTCATTGAAATCAATGGTCCTAGGATAAACGCTTGAAGAATTGAAGCCCCAGAACCTCCGACCATAACAAAAATCCCCTTGGGACTTAAAGCCCGCTTGTAATCGAAAATCGAACGAGATGCGACAACATCAAGAATAAAGTCATACCGCTGCCCACTTTTGGTGAAATCCTCTTGAGTGTAATCAAGGACATGGTCTGCACCAAGCGAGCGCAGCATGTCCAATTTACTCGGACCGTCCACGCCAGTCACTTCAGCCCCGAAAGATTTGGCAATCTGCACTGCAAAGGTACCCACACCACCACCCGCACCATTGATCAAAACCTTTTTTCCTGGCTGAATTTGTCCTCTATCCGATAGAAGAAAACTGGGCGAAGATGAGCCAACACCTCGAAGATTATGCAGGGCGACAACTGCCGCTGAAGGTACGGCCGCTGCTTCCTCGAATGTCATACTGGCCGGTTTCAGCCTTAATGCATTTTCAGGAACACATACATACTCGGCAAAAGCACCAAAGCTCAATGGGAAAGACAAGTCCCCCCAAATCTCATCACCTGGCCGAAAATGCTTTACGTTTCTGCCAACTGCTTCTATGCGTCCGGAGATATCAGATCCTAGTATATTGTGCATTGGTCTTAGAGGCCCCGTGAGACGCGCACTCCATGTACCTCTCAGGATTTCAAGGTCAGCTGCATTTAAGGATGTCGCATGAACTTTTACCAGTGCTTCATCCTCGTTGGGAGTAGGTTTTTCTACCTCTCTTAGTTCAAGAACGTCAGGAGTGCCGTATTTTGTGCATACAATCGCTTTCATGGTATTTTCTTTAAATTCCTTTGACCGGCATCATAAATTAGGATTAACCTTCAGGGTTAGTCCATTTCCAGGCGTACCAAACAACCAGTAAGACAAACACAAGTTGTGCAGTTGACCAAACGAACTCATAACCAGCAGATTGCAATACAAAACCTAAAACCCAAAATGCAAGAATAATCACAGCATAGAGTATGCCTATGATGCGGTTTGCCCAACGACTCACGGAATACTTCAATATCAGGGTTAAGGCACTCATAAGTATGGGAAACACAAATATTATCGACATGACCAATAATAATTCTGGGGTTGCTTTGATAGATCCGGTATTCTCAAGTAAAGACTTTAACGCAACCGAATCACTTAAGCGGTACGTATCCCCGTTTAAAGAACTTAACACTTCAGCTACCCATAACACTGCAAGGATTATCCTCACATCTAGCAGATTTCTTGCAGTCACTTTGTTTGTCCCAAGGGGACTTCCTTTGATCGTATTCATTTTTGTCTCCTTTTTTGAACGATATGGATGGGTTTATAAATTTGGACTTGAATAAAATTGTGGTCGCCACCCGATTACCGGGAGTTGAAATAAGCTGGAAATGTTATCAAAAGCAAATCTCCTTTCCAAGTAGCTTATATCCATTTACTATTTGACATCTGACTGATCCGCCTGGCCGGTCCCGAGTGTAGTCAGAGGTCCGGGTTCAACAGGACTGACCGAGAGCAACGGCAAACCTAAATCACGCACTTTTTTGAGTAAGCCATGCAACGCGGCCTGGTCAATCACAGGACCCGTTAAAATCGTGTCGCCGTCCTCTTCCAGCGTGATGGTCAGGCCCTCAAACCAGTCAGCCCACCGGTCATCCAGGTGTCCCTTGAGGCGGATTTCGTAGTACTGATGCTGGTTATGTTTTTCGTCGAGTGTTTGTTTGTCACTCATTATGCGCCTCGCGTTTATCCTTTCGTTGTTTATCTGCCCAAAGGATACCGCCCGATGTGGTGAGGCGTCATCACCAAATCATGTGATTTAGGTTGTGATTGTTGGTGAAAAACAAAAAACCCCGGCAGATGGTTAGAGGCCACCTGTTAGGGTCGGAGTTGGGATTTTGGGTCAGTTAGAACAAATCGAGTTCCTTGGCCCGGCGGACAGCCGCCCGGCGATTATTGACCCCCAGTTTGTTGAAAATGTTTTTGGTGTGGGTGCGAAAGGTGTTAACCGAGACGATCAATTGGCCGGCAATTTCGGGGCCGCTTAATTCGGTGCGGAGCAACTTGAGCACTTCTAATTCGCGTTCACTCAAAGGCTCTATCATGTCTGATTTTTGATGGATGATTGCTGATTTTGGCGTAGCCACCGGTTGTGTAAAGGCTGCCAGGAGTTTGTCCACATAATCGCTCAGCGGATAGTCTCGATTGCGCGATTTTTTTTCAATCAACAATCGCATCGCTTCGCCTTCATCCACAAAGATGCGAACATAGCCTTCCGGCTCGGCAAGGGCCAGGGCGCGTTCCAGCGCGGCGAGAGCCTGGGGGCGATTGCCCTGCGCCTCGTGGGCCAGCGCCTGCACCAGCAGGATGTCGAGCGCGCTGCCCCGGCGTTTTTGCGCTTCGGCGGCTTGCAACAGGCGTGCGAGTAGGGCGTTGACCAGCGGGTTAGCGATTTCCAGCCGGGCCAGGGTGAGGTGCTCGAACTCATGCAAGTAGCTGACTTCATCTACCAGCGAAAGCCCGCGTTCTGCCGCCCACGCCCGGGCTTTATCGGGCCGCCCCTGTTTGAGATAGATGCGTGCTTTCAGGGCCGCAATAGGGCGCAGGTCAGGCACGAGGGTTTGGATATAGACCCGATTGGCCTCGTCGAGTAGGGCCAGGGCGGTTTCCAGATCGCCTGCGGCCTCTTTCAGTTGGGCCTGGGCCACATTCCAGCGGTACAGCCAATCCACCAGGGTGGTTTGAAGACCCAATTCAGCGGCTTGGTTCAAGTGATCAGCGGCGAAAGTGTCATCTCCCCGCTGACGGTAGATCATGGACAGGCCGAGATGATGGTGGGCAGTGATGTGTTCAGCCTCCGGGCCGTGTTGGGACGCCAGCTGCAAGGCATCCTGATAGATCCGCTTGGCCTCGCTCAGGTGCCCCAGGCCCACCAGCAGGTCGGCTACAGCAAAGGCGCTGGCAACCACCATGACGTGATTGCCCAGCTGGGTCAATCTCTCCATCGAATCACCAATCCCCCGGATGGCCGACTCCAGGTTGCCGCTGGCCCAGTGGATGACCTCCAATATGGTGGTTGCCCGGGCGCGCCAGTCAAAGTCATCATCGGGGATGAGTTGGAGCGCCAGCTCGGCGTATTTCACCGTTGTGGCGGGATCGCCCTGAACCTGAGCGTTGTAGGCGCGGGTCAAAGCGATCATCGCTGGCAGGGGCTTAAGCTGCGCTTCGTTCGCTAATTCCGAACCATCCAAGCATCGTTCAGCGTCCTGCAGGCGCAACTCGCTGGCCTCCAGCTCGCCGGTATCCGTAAATGCCTGGGCAATCTGGGTACAGAGCACAGGCCTGGTGCGTATCAGCTTGTCTGGCAGCTTCTTCACCCAGCCAAGCCAGGCAGCAGACTGGAAACTTTCATTCATCCCCTGCCAGGCCGCTTCTGCCAACCACGCCGCCCGGACAAAATCCCCGGCTGCGATGGCGTGGTGAAACGCCGCGCCCAGGTCGCCGTTCTCTTCATACCACTGGCTGGCGCGCAAGTGGAATTCGGCTAATTCTTTGGGTTTTCCCAGGCGCTGGCGCAGCAAATCGACAAAGAGATGGTGATAGCGATACCAGCGCCGCTCGTCATCCAGTGGGACAATGAACAGGTTGGCGTGTTCGAGATATTCCAGGATTTCCTGCCCGTTAGGAGAAGGAGAACCCAAAACAGCGTCACACAGCGGGCTGCACATGCGGTCAAGAATGGATGTGCGCAACAGAAAAGTCTGAACGTCTTCGGGCTGCTGATGCAGGACTTCTTCAATCAGATAGTCCAACAAGAAATGGTGGCTGCCGGTGAAGGATTGGATGAAGCTGGCGGTGTCTGGATATCCCCGCATGGAAATCGCGGCCAGCTGCAGGCCGGCAACCCAACCTTCGGTGCGGGCTTCGAGTGCGGCGATGTCTTCCCCCGAGAGGTTCAGGCCCATCATTTGGTTGAGAAACTCGGCGGCTTCGGAGGGGGTAAAACGCAAGTCGGCGGCACGCAGTTCTGTCAACTGACCCCGGGCGCGTAACCTAGCGAGGGGCAGATGTGGATCCTCACGGGTGGCGATGACCAGGTGCATGTGTGGAGGCAGATGTTCGAGCATAAAGGTGAGGGCTTCGTCAACCGGTTTGGAATCAAGAACGTGGTAGTCGTCAAGGACGAGGATGAAATGGTCCGGGATGGTCGTGATTTCATTGAGCAGGGCCGTCAGAATCGATTCGTTTGACGGTGGCTGAGGGGATTGGAGCGTCCTCAACATCCCTTTTCCAATATTCGCCGCAATCGTCTGCAAAGCCGCGATGAAGTACGTCAGAAACCGGGTGGGGTCGTTATCCCCTTCGTCCAGTGATAGCCAGGCGACCGGTAGCCCACAACCAGCAATCCATTCGCTGACCAGCGTGGTTTTACCAAAGCCGGCGGGGGCAGAGATGAGGGTTAGTTTACAGTGCATGCCCTCGTTCAACCGCTCGATCAGGCGCGGGCGGAGGACAACTTTAGGCCGGAGCGGGGGAATATACAGTTTCGTGGCCAAAATTGGCGTGGGCATAGATCAATTATAAGATAAATCACATCTAATGGACTTTAATAAAAGTATCTGAAAAACCGCCCAGACCAGCCCTGGTTATGTTCACGAATGCATCATCATTGGGTTGAAACTGCATTACGTTTCTACAACCGTTTCAACACAAAGCGCATAGTGTGGGTGAAGGTCAATCCGGACTACGAGATTCTCTTCCGGCTGATGGATAGACAGACAGCTGACGCTGGACCAGGGAAGATATGGGAATATTGGACATTGGTGACATAGAAAAAGATATCGGACTTGTGAGTGTCGGTGTCGAAATCGTGCTGCAGATGTCCCACAAGACCTTGACGAGAGCAGATGAGTATATATAATGAGGAGTATGCACCTTAAAAGTGAGATCGCTCAGCTGGAACTGAACGATCTCTGTCGTAAGCCCTCGGTCGGTTAGGACCATATCACCAAACGATTGAGGCTGGCGATAATGTGCAGCTTTTGCTGCTACGAGGATCTTCCGACCTGCGGAGAGGGTGGGATTAGAACCCACGGTGGGGACCAGCCCCACGTTCAAATGCCTGAAAGATCTCTGGCTTTACTCTTTGATTGTCTTCTAAACAAGATCATTCCCGCAAGCGAAAGCATAATCATCTAACACATTGGTAACACGGTCCAGGAGGAGCGCACGCACCTGGTTTTTGATTTTACTGCCACGGATTTTTTCGTACTGGCGCGGCAGATATTGGCTGAGCAACGATAAAGGCAAGGGCGCCTTGCCAAGGTTATCCAGCAGCCGCTTAAAAGCGGCTTGGACCTCAGGATCAGTCCAATAGTAGCGGATGCGGTCGCTGAAGCTGTAAAAGCGAGTCATCTGCTGCTGACGGGGCGAGCCGTCGTAGTGCTTGTGCCAGTGGGCGGGATTTTCCTGCATTCTCCTGTCCAGGACTGCGCGAACTTGGGAGGTCTCGGCCTCAACCAGGATTTCTTCCATTTCTGCCAGGGCGAAAACGGCCTCGCGAAAGGCAAATGTCAACCAGGGGCCGACCTTGAGAATGCCGAAATGGTCCTCGACGAGGGCACGCAGCGCGGCACGGGACTGGTAGTCGGTGGAGTGGGCTTCGTAGACCAGGCCTGGAACGGTTTCGATGAAGCCGGCCAGACCGGCAGCAGCGGCCCGGTCGTACTCGTGGATGTCGGCGCCGCCAAATTCGACGCCGGGCTGGACGACGAGGGCGATGACGCGCTCCCAGGCAGGCTCGAGTCCCTGGTCGTTGAACGCCTGGCGGGTCAATTCCAGCGTCTGGGCGGCGTCGGCGGGATTGGTTATAGCGAGCTCGCCCTCCCCCACCCTGGCGCCGCCGGGCGGCGGGACCTCGGTGCCGATGACGTAGCGCGGCAGCGGCAAGCCTGTATCGATACAGGCAGAATCGGCAACTGCGGCGAGTTCCGCCGCCCGGCGGGCGACGGTTTCAACCGGTAAATCCAGGTCGTCAGCGCAGGGCAATGAACAATCGAGGTGAAGCTTGCCGAAGCCGGCCAGGGCGTAGTCGCGCACCAGGACTCTTGGCTTTCTCCATGGCAGCCGCGGCGGGTTCGTGCGCCCAGACCAGGGGGCCCAGATGGTCGCCACCCAGGAGCAGGTTCTGACGTGGAAAGTCGACCCGGCCGGCTATACCATCCACAAAGCGCACGAAGTCCTGCGGGCGCATCCCGGTATAACCACCGTACTGGTTGACCTGGTTGCAGGTGGCTTCGATCAGGACCGGGGAGCCCTGCGCCAGGCCGTGGAGCAGGGTGGCTTCGAGGACGAAGGGATGCGCCGAGCAGACCGAGGCCAGGCCGCGGGGCTGGCCAGCTTTTTGGGCTGCAACGATGCGATCAAGCTCGTTCATGGGATGGCTGACCAGCTACAAATCGAGCTGGCCAGCTAGAGATCGAGCTGGATGACGGCGGAGAGGTTGTGCGGGCTGTCGGGGTCCAACCCTTTGGCCAAAGAACGGTAAAAGGCCATCAACTGGAGGACAGGGAGGTAGAGGACGCCACGCCCGTTCTCGGGAATGCCGGAGCCGAAGGACAGCATGGCTCCTGCCTCTGCCAGGACCAGGATCTGGCCTCCCTTGGCCTGCATTTCCTGGAGGACGGCGGATTCGTGCATGAAGTTTTTCTCGGACAGGAGACCGACGACCACCGTGCTGACAGTGACCATGCTCATCGGGCCGTGGCGGAACTCCAGGAAGTGGAAGGGCTCGCTATGGGTCAGGGTCATCTCTTTGAGCTTGAGGTTGACCTCGCAGGCCAGGCCGTAGCGAGCGCCGCTGCCCAGGAAGTAGTAGCGGTCGACGGCCAGGTTTTCGCCAAACTGGCGCGCCAGCGGCTCGCCGGCAGCCAGCAGCCTGCGCCCAACCTCCGGCAGGCCGGTCATCGCCCGCAGCAGGTTCTCATCCCCGGCGGCCACGGCCGCCAGGGCAGCCGCGGCCACGTACATCGAGGCGAACGAGCGGGTCTGGGCGACGCTATGCTCCTGGCCTTTGTCGATGACGAGGGCGAGATCGGCCAGGCCAGCCAGCGGCTGGTCGCCGTAATTGGTGATGGTCAGGACGGGGCCGCCTCCCTGCCGCCTGAACTGCTCGACGGCGCGCACCGTCTCGGTGGTCGAGCCGGAGCGGCTGACCGCGACGAGGAGGGTTTTCCCCGCTCCAGCGAGGACGGTCCGGGGATTGAGCAGCAGCTCGCCGCCGGGGACGGCGCGGGCGATGCGCCCGGTCAGCTCCTGGAAGAGGGCGGCGGCGGCCAGGGAAAGGTAGTAGGTGGAGCCGCAGCCGGTGAAGAGCACCTGGTCGTAGTCAGCGCTTAAAAGCGTCTGCAGACGGGGGCGGGCCTGGCTGACGACATCCAGCGCCTGCGCCCAGGCATCGGGCTGGGAATAAATCTCGTTGTGAGTGTGGATTCCTTTTTCCATGGTTAATTTCCTTTTCACCTGGAATTATACTGGCAGTGGGACGGTTTTTAAGCCAATCACAGGGACAACACCAGCAACCCTAACCTATCCACCTGACCAGTATAAGACTCACCTCCTTTGGGGGGTGCTTTTATCTGCACCCGGCTATAAATGCACCTGGAGAAATATACCTTCCTATGAAAACTATTTTAAAAATATTGCCTGTATTTCTGGGGCTGGTTCTTGTAGTCGTCAGCGCCTTGTTCATAGCTTTGAGCATTTTCGACTCACCCGGCTACGCCTGGCGCGTGCTGACCCTGTTTTCTTCGGACACACAGGATTACCAGGTTTTTCCCAGCCGGGAAATCCAAAAAGGTGACACCATCTCCCGACTTGGGCGAGGAAGCCAGGCTACCCCCTACGAGATCGAATATCCTTATCAAGACCAGATGCGCACGGAAATCCTCGATGATTTGCTCAAGCGCACTGACACACGGGCTTTCCTGATCGTTAAGGATGACCAATTAATCTTTGAGACCTACCTCGAGTCATCCCGCAAGGCAATTAACACCTCCTTCTCTGTCGCCAAATCCTTCGATTCGGCGATGATTGGGGCGGCGATTGCCGATGGTTACATCGGCTCGGTGGACGACCCGGTGAGTCAATATGTGCCTGAGATTGCCGGGCGCGGTCTGGATACCCTGACCATCCGCAACCTGCTGCGCATGGATACGGGTATCCGCTACCGCAGCGAAGATGACATTTTAGCTCCTTTCAGCGACGACGCCCTGACCTATTATTCGCCTGACCTGCGCCAGGTTGCTTTCGGTGTCCTGCCGAGTTCCACCCCCATTGGCGCGGCTTTCCACTACAATAACTTCTACCCCCTGCTCGAAGGATTAATCATCGAGCGCGCTACGGGCATGAGCGTGGCGGAATATTTGCAGGAGCGCATCTGGAAACCGATGGGGGCAGAATTTCCGGCTTCGTGGAGCCTGGACAGCGAAGCTTCGGGCTTCGAAAAAATGGAAAGCGGCATCAACGCCCGAGCTGTGGATTATGCCCGCTTCGGCCTGCTCTACCTTCACAACGGATTCTGGAACGGGCAGCAAATCCTGCCCGCTGCCTGGGTCGCCGAATCGACCAGCCCTGATCCTGACGACACGCGGCCTTTTGAAGTCTATCCAGAGTGGAAAGAGCAAAACGGCTACTACGGCTATCACTGGTGGGGACTGAAAAATGCGGATGGCTCGTACGATTTCATGGCACGCGGGCATCTAGGCCAAATTATTTATGTAGCACCGCGCAAGAACATGGTGGTCGTGCGCCTTGGCGGCGAAGCAGACTCCAACGTAATCTGGACTTATGTCATTCGAGCGCTTGTGGATGAAATGCAGTGAAGAATTCCTAATCAAGACCTGCCCTGGTTCGAGATCTCTGGAGGTGAGGGCAGTGAAATCCTCATTTGCATCCAGTGATTAATGCTCATTCTCACTATGTGGCAAAAAGCCGAATATTATGATAATATTTATCTAGATTGCGGCTAAAGGCCTTATATACATGATGGTTATACTCTTTCACCCTTAAGGAGAAACCATGCCTGGAAAATCGTCTATTATGAAAATCGGGACGCTCTCAGTCCTGCTGGCCCTGGTCCTGGCTGCGTGCGCGGACCTGGCAACCCCTACCCCATCTGAACTGGCTGAGGCCACGGCCCAGCCGTTACCTGCACCAGAAGAACCCACAGCAACCGCGGCGGCGCAGGAGCCAACACCGACAGCATCACCGGAACCGACGGCGACCCTATCATCCGAGCCAATACCAGTAGAAAACCTGGGCCTGACCTTTGCCTTCATTGGGGCAGACGGCAACCTGTGGATCGCGGACGCTTCCGGCGGTCCCCCGCGCCAGATGACCAGCGACGCGGCCCCATTTGAGGCCGGCGGTGACGTCATCAGCTACTACTTCCCGAAAATTACAGCCGATGGACGCTACATTGCTGCCCGGCGGGATGCCGGCGTGCCCGTCTCGGAGGGCGTGCGCTACGAGTTCGGCCTTTGGGTTTACGACACCGAAACGGGAGAGGCCCGCGCTGTCTTTGAGGGCCCAGACTCCCCGCCTGCCGGTTTTGATTGGAAACCGGGCACGCACCTGCTGGCGTACGGCATTGGCCCGGACCCCAACTACTTTACCGCCCGCGGAGAAAAACCGGACCCGGCGCTGGTGAAGGGCGTTTTCGCCATCGACCTGGATTCCGGCGAAACCAGCACCCTGGTCGAGCCCGGGAACGGCTACAGCCTGATGGAGCCCACCTGGTCGCCGGACGGGCGATTCATCAGCATCGACGAGCTAGTTTACATGGAGGGCAGGGGGCCGTTCGCCTTTTATGATTTCGATGCCCAGGAGTACGTTAGCTGGGGCGAACCGCTGGGGCAGTACGACTGGTCGCCTGACGGCAGCCAGATCGCTTACGACCAGCTGAGCTACAGCGCCCAGGGAACGGAACGTATCTTCGCCCGTGCTCGAGTGGACGGCGCCGAGGTGCTGGTCTCGACCGGCATCGAACAGGGCTACGCCTTCCTGCCGGCCTATTCCCCCGACGGGCTGCAGATCGCCTACCTGGTCAACCCAGGAGGCCCGGAGAGCTTCCAGAACACATTGATTGTTCAGGATCTGGCCACTGGCGAAACCCGCGAGCTGGGCAGCTACGAATCGGTCTGGAACCTGGAATGGTCCTCGGACGGCAGAGCGCTGGTCTTCAGCGCCGGCCCGTACGAGGCGCAGCAGGTGTACGGCTACGACCTGGTGAACGGGACGGTCACGGTACTTGCCGAGGGCAGCCAGCCCAGCCTGGCTCGGCCGTAAGGTGGATATGGTTTGAATGAGCAATCCACCTGAGGGTATGCCTCGTTGGGCGTCAAAAGTGCCCCGGGCGAAAATTCAACGCCTGTATGAAACAGACGCTCAAGGGATTGTCGATCCGGAGATGATCGACTCCGTGGGCTGGGCGCTTTGGGATCGCTGCGACAGCATCCTGGCGGTTACGGCTGCGCATCATGGTCACGTGCAGTGTCCATCCTGTAAGACAACCATTGAATGTATGGATCACAGCTCACAGGATAACAGCTCAAAGGACGAGCTCATTGCCTGCGCAGTTTGCGGCTGGCAAATCTTATGGTCAGAGTATCATCAGACATTTCGAGGTAAGCAGCTTTTTGGCGCCAACGCTGTCGAGGTTTTCCGCGCATACCATGAAGCTTTTCCGCAAGCCAGGGCAGCCAATGCAAAAATGCTCCTGATCGACCAGTTAATTCACGGGTTCCACACTCGGTCTCACAGACGTAGGAAGGCCTGCAGCGGCGAACCTCATCGAAGGCTCGCTAAAGGAGGTCATGCAATTCCTGGACAGGTTATCCAATGGGGGTACGAGCGCCACCGGCATTGGCGACTCTCGTCCCGAATGGCGAAGCACGATGGCTGCAGCCTCCTGGGCACAGCATCTCGTCGAACAAGACCTGCCTGGAAAGACCAGGCAGGACTCTAACAGATAATTATTAACCCTTCAGATACTCAAGCGGACTTCAAGCCGCGGCCATAGACTTGACGGCAGCCCTTTCGATGGGCAGTCCCTTTTTGTAGCGTTCCATGAACGCGGCGAAGCCGGCCACGTCCACCGGATCGGGCGCGATGGTCAGCCGGCATTTTCGCCCGCAAAGACCTTATTGGAGAGATAGGCTTCCAGGGGCTCATCCTTTGCCTTGCGCAGCATGTAGGCGGCCAGCAGGGCGATGCCCCAGGCGCCGCCCTCGCCGGCGGTCTCCATCACGGAGACGGGGACATTCATGGCCGCGGCCATGATCCTTCTGACCGACTTCCGGGGTCTTGAAGAAGCCGCCGTGGCCGAGGATCTGGTCGATCTTCACCTGCTCTTTGTCGAAGAGGATGTCCAGGCCGATCTTCAAGGCGCCGAGCGCCGAGAACAGGTGGACGCGCATGAAGTTGGCGAGCGTGAAGCGGCTTTCGGGCGTGCGCACGAACAGCGGGCGGCCCTCGGTCAGGTGCGTGATGTGCTCGCCGGAAAAGTAGTTGTAGGCCAGCAGGCCGCCCGCCCTCGGCGTCACCGCCTGAGCGCCTGCCGGTAGAGCATTTCGAAGAGCTTGGACTGGCTGACCTCCACCCCCAGCGCCTCGGCAAATTCGCCGAAGAGGTCGACCCAGGCGTTGAGGTCGGAGGTGCAGTTGTTGCTGTGCACCATGGCCACCGGCTTGCCGCGGGGCGTGGTCACCATGTCGATCTCGGGGTAGACCTGCGAGAGCGGCTTTTCCAGAACGATCATGGCAAAGACGGAGGTGCCGGCGGAGACGTTGCCGGTGCGCGCGGCCACGCTGTTGGTGGCGACCATGCCGGTGCCGGCGTCGCCCTCGGGCGGGCAGAGCGGGATCCCCGCCTGCAGCTGCCCGCTGGGGTCGAGTCAGCTTTGCGCCTTCGCGCGGTGAGGACGCCGGCGGCTCGCCCGGCCACGAGCACCTTGGGCAGGATGTCCCGGAGCTGCCACGGGATCCTCGCCGCAGCAAAGCGCTGGTTGTGCCAGGTCGAGCATGCGCTCGTCGTAGTCGTTGGTCTGGCTGTCGATGGGGAACATGCCCGAGGCTTCGCCCACGCCCAGCACCTTCTGCCCGGTCAGCTTCCAGTGGACGTAGCCGGCCAGCGTGGTCAGGAGGCGGATGTCCTTGACGTGCGGTTCCTGGTTCAGGATCGCCTGGTCGAGGTGGGCGATGCTCCAGCGCTGGGGGATGTTGAACTGGAACAGCTCGGTGAGCTCCTCGGCGGCCGGCCCGGTGATGGTGTTGCGCCAGGTGCGGAACGGGACGAGCAGCTTGCCGTCCTTGTCGAAGGCCAGGTAGCCGTGCATCATGGCGCTGAAGCCGATGGCGCCAATGGTCTGGAGCGGGGCGCCGTATTTTTCGAGGACCTCCTGGCTGAGCTTGCGGTAGCTTTCCTGCAAGCCGGTCCAGACGTCCTCGAGGCGGTAGGTCCAGACGCCGTTTTCGTAGCGGTTTTCCCACTCATGGCTGCCCGAGGCGAGCGGATGGTGGTCCTCGCCGATCAGCACCGCCTTGATGCGCGTCGAGCCGAACTCAATGCCAAGGACGGTCTTTCCATTTGCAATTGCTTTTTGGATGTCGTTTTGATTCATGCTCAACTCCGAGTTATTCGTGATCTTTGAAATAACGATCGTTTACCAATGGAGCAGAGGATATCATACTATTTCAGGGGCGGCACTAACAGCTCTTCCAGGTATGAGACCTCTTCAGAAGTTAGTTTTACAGACAGCCCACCGACGGTATCTTCCAGATGCGTGATCTGCGTTGCCCCGATGGTGGACGCTGTCAGCGCGGTACCAATTTGATCGTTGCTGCGCGCACCTCGGGGGTGACCATCGGAGCAACATCCTGCGGGTAGCGGGAGTACTTGGTGAGGTAGACGGCATCAATCTTTTCATTCATGCCGGGATCGGTCTCCTCTACAAAGATGACGTCTTTTTCGATGCCTCCAGCCCAGATACGACCTTCGTGGCACGTTAGCGTTCCACGGAACCAGGCTCCGGCGCGCCCGTTTACACACCGGACGTAGAGGTCGTCGCCGAGGCGCACGACCCAGATGATCACCGGCTTGCGCAGCGTGCCATCCGGCGGAGGGAGGCAATCTGTAACTCTTCGGCCTTTCCGACTTTATTGAGCTCATCTTTCGTCCAGGTTGTCATTGGCTTACTCTCCTGAGTTCACTCGCGCCCCACGCCGCGAGATGATTGGTCTTCTCATTATAAACGCCTGTCAGCAGCCCCACAACACAATTATCAAGGCTGCAAAACAATTCTCTGGCCAGCCGGATGGCAGTACCCTTCATAAAAACTCCCCCGCCACGGGGAGTCAGTTTTATCCGCCTGGTCAGGGTTGGCCAGGCCAGGTGGATAGGCGATGAACGGGCAACACTTTTCCACTTTATTGAGCTGAGGCATGAGCCTGCGCCGAAGCTGTCCGGCAGCCGACAATTGCCGGGGCTTCGTGGATGAGGGCGTCGTTCATAAGCGCCTCGACCATGAACAAAGCATAGTCCACCCGGCGGGTGATATTGCTAGCAAGAACGGGATCGCCTACATGGCAACTCCACACGGGCAAACCCTGGCTCTCGCCTTCTTCAAGATCGCTGCCGCGCACAACCGTCCAGCGGGTGTCGCTCGCAAATATCCGCCGGCAGGCTTCGATCTGGTCGTCAATATCCACAAAGGGAGCAATCCGCGTGAGCCAGCGGACGATCTTCTCCTCTCTTGCTAAGGATGGCGGGTACACATCCTGGCCATCCCGGGTGATATGCCAACCGCAGGAGAAGATCAGGCGCGCTCCAGGTCTGGCATTGTCGAGAACCGCCTGGGCTGTTCCTGATGCGTATTGCTGATTACCCCACGGGACCAGCACGGTAAGCACTCCATCACATCCGGCGACCGCCTTCTGGATCACCTCACGATCGTTCGTCGCGCCAGGAATGACAGTGATGCGTCCTTTGAAGGCTTCGAGTTTGTTCACGCTGCGCTCCCGGCAGACCCCGACCACCTCATAGCCCCGGTCAAGCGCGTGCTGCACCATGTATTTGCCCAGTTTTCCAGATGCGCCTACAATGCCGATTTTCATCTTTTTCTCCTTTTTCGATTTGCCTTGTTATGCGAATTCATTTAGATTTTACGCTGTTTTTCCCGGATTGCTGCGCAGCAGCACGATCCCCAACCAGACGAACCAGATGATTTGGCTCAAGCCGAAAATACCTGTCAAGCCGGTCAAGCCCGGGATGATGGAAAGGATGCCCACCGCGCCGACCAGCAAGCCCAGGATATTCAGACCCCTGGGAAGCCCGCCAGCCCGCAGCGCGGCGATGCTGACCAGCAGCACCCAAAGACCACCCAGAATTTCGCCATTGCCGTTGCCCAGCCCACTGGCCACGGTTTCAATCCCCTGCCAGGCCAGCGCAGCCTGGGCCGGGTCTACGCGTATAAAGCGCGACGACAGGGGCAATCCCGGCATTGGCGACCATGCCGCTGGCGACCAGCGAGCCAGCCCAGATGATGCCGATCGCGGTCGCCACCTGCATAATGGCCGGCGCACCGGATTTCAACCGCTCGAACAGCGCCAACGCCAGGACGACCAGAAAAACGCCAAAGAACACGTACATCAGCAGGTTGGTCGCAAAGGTGACCGCCTGCATTTCGACGAGCAGGTCCACCTTTTGCATCGGATCCGTAATACTGGGGTAATCCAGGACAGCGAGAAAGATGACCATTCCGACCAGGTAAGCGACTGCCAGGTACAGGGCGGCGAATACCGCCGAATTTCTGCAAGGTTTTCATGTTTATCTCCTTTTTGTTTGATCAAGCTTCGATAATGCGCCATTTCCAGGCATACCAGATGATGAGCAGCAGGCTGATCGTCTCGACGCCGGCAATGAACAGGTAGTGGGGGTATGACGCCATGCCGCCCCAGATGTAGGCAATCGTGATGATGCCCATCACGATATTGACCCAGCGATTGATGCCGTACTTCAACACGCGGGACAGGATGATCATGGCGATGGCGAGTTCTCCGATGATCGCACCGCCCAACATCAGTTGGGGAATGGATGCGCCAGCGCTGGCGGCGGTTTTCGCCACCTCTTCCGCTGCGCCAGGGATGTTCAGCGAAAGGATGTCTGCTTTCAGCATATTGATCATGACCACGATCCACAGGGTGGAGAGCAGGACTTTCGTGTCGATCTTTTTCGTGGGGGTTGTGCTTGTGTTCATTTTTTCTCCTTTTTCAGAACGATCGGATTGGACTTGAACAACCGAGACGAGAGGCATTCCAAGATCACGCACTTTTCGGAGCAATCCGTACAGGGCAGCCTGATCCGCCACAGGTCCAGAAAGAAGCGTGTCGCCGTTATCGTCCAGCGTGATAGTCAGGTCGTCGAACCATGTGGTCCACTGGGCATCCAGGTGTCCCTTGAGGCGGATTTCGTAGACCTTGCACGTTTGGGGGCGGTTTGTCAATCATCGTTTTCTCTCGGTTATCTGCCCATAGGATACAGTTGGAGGTGGTGAGGCGTCATCACCAGATGATGTGATTGAGGTGGTGATTGATGGCGGAAAACAAAAAAGAACTCCAGCTGGTGAAACTGGAGTCGGGTTGGAGATACTTCAGACTACTAGAACAGACCGAGTTCTTCGGCGCGACGGATGGCTGCCCGTCGGTTGTTGACCCCCAACTTGGTGAAAATATTTTTGGTGTGAGTGCGCAAGGTGTTGAGCGACACGATCAGTTGTCCGGCAATTTCTGGGCCGCTCAATTCGCTGCGGAGCAGCCTGAGTACTTCCAGCTCGCGTTCGCTCAAAGGTTCGACGACCTGTCTGATTTTTGATGCATGATCGTTGATTTTGGCGCGGCTGCAGATTGGGTAAAGGCAGCCAGGAGTTTTTCCGCATAACCGCCCAGTGGATGGTCTCGATTGCGCGATAGATTTTCAATCAACTTTCGCAGCAGCGACCGCATCGCTTTGCCTTCATTTACAAAGATGCGCACGTAACCTTCCGGTTCGGCCAGCGTCAGGGCGCGTTCAAGCGCGAAGAGCGCCTGAGGCTGGTTGCCCTGCGCCTGGTGAACAAGCGCCTGTGTTAGCAGGATTTCGATCACGCTCCCGGTCCGTTTTTGCGTCTCAGCCAGCGCCAGCAGGCGATCCAGCAGTTCATTGACCCCGGTAAAAACGCCCTGGCCCAGCCGTACCCGCGCCAGAGTGAGATAATCGTACTCACCCAGGTAGTTCACGACGTCAGTCACGGACAGGCCGCGTTCCTGCAGCCAGGATACGGCTTTTTCCAACCGCCCTTGTTTGAGATAGACCCGTGCATGATGGGCTTCGACCGGCTGCAGCATGGGAATTGGGTTTTTAACGTAGACCCGCCTGGCTTCATCGAGCAGGTCGAGCGCCGCCTCCCATTCCCCGGCAGCTTCTTTGAACCGGGCTTGTGCCAGATTCCAGCGGTAAGGCCAATCCACAAGAGTAGTGTGTTGGCCCCGGTCGGCAGCATTTTGAAGATACCGTGCAGCCGCGGCATCATCGCCTCTTTCGAGAGCCAGCAAGGCCAATCCCAGGTGGTGATGGGCGGTGATGGTTTCAGCTTCCTTACCATACTCGGCAGCCCTTTGGAGGGCTTGCTGGAGAGCCTTTTCGGCTTCGCCCAGGCGCCCTAATATCACTTGCATATCAGCCACGGCAAAAGCGCTGGCAATCGCAAACATCTGGTTGCCCAATCTTTGCATCTCCTCGATCCAGGCATGCATGGCTCGCAGGGAGGCTTCCAGATCCCCGGCAGCCCAATGGGTAAATTCCAGCGTGATGGCGGCTGAGGCTCGAAGGTAAATGTCATCTTTGGGGATGAGTTGAAGAGATAATTCAGCGTATTTCACCGTTTCGGCCAGGTCGCCCAGTATCTGAGCGTTATCGGCGCGGATCAGGGCGATATTTCCTGGTAAAGTCTGATACTCATCCCGGTCCATTGCGCCAGCCAGAGCGCGCTCGGCGTTTTGCAAGTGAGCTTCACTCGACTCCAGCTCTCCGGAATCCGAAAACGCCCACCCAAGTTGCACGCATAACCGGGGCCGGGAGCCAATGACTGCATTGGGTAGTTTTTTTACCCAGCCAAGCCAGGCGGTGGTCTGGAAATTGCGATTCATATCCTGCCAGGCCGCTTCGGCCAGGCCTGCAGCGCGCTCAAAATCACCGCCCGCCAGGGCGTGGTTAAAGGCTTCGGCCAGGTCCTCGTGGGCCTCATACCACTCGCTGGCGCGAAGATGGTAAGTGGGTAGTTCTTGGGATCTGCCAAGACGCTGGCGCAGCAAATCACCGAAGAGATGGTGATAGCGATACCAGCGCCGCTCATTGTCGAGTGGGACGATGAATAGATTGGCGTGTTCGAGATACTCCAGGGTTTCCTGTCCGGACGCCGTTTCTTTGCCGGGCACAGAGGTGAGCAGAACAGCATCACACAGGGGTCCGCACATGCGATCGAGAATCGATGTGCGCAACAAGAATGCCTGAACATTTTCTGGCTGTTGCTGCAATACTTCTTCGATCAGATAATCGAGCACGAAATCGGTGGCTGCCGGTAAACGATTTGATAAAACTGGCAGCATCGTGCTGCCCCTGCATGGAGATGGCACAAGAGCGCTCCGCCAACTGCAGGCCGGCGATCCAGCCTTCGGTGCGGGCTTCCAGGGCGGCGATATCTTCCGGCGAAAGATTCAGTCCCATCACCTGGTTGAGAAATTCGGCGGCTTCGGCGGGGGTAAAGCGCAGATCGGCGGCGCGCAGCTCGGTCAGTCGGCCCCGGGCGCGCAAGCGGGCCAGAGGCAAGGGTGGGTCTTCGCGGGTGGCGATGACCAGGTGCATCTGCGGCGGCTGGTGTTCGATTAGAAAGGTGAGGGCGCCTCGACGGATGTCGACGCATCCACCGCCTGGGAATCGATCAGATGGTAGTCATCCAGCACCAGGATGAAGTTGTCCGAAATAGCGGCGAGGTCATTGAGCAGGGAGGTCAGAATGGTTTCGACCGGCGGGGGCTGGGGAGACTGGAGCATCGCCAGCGCACCTGCGCCCACGTTTGCCGCGTTCCCTACCTGCTGCCGTTCGTAAACGACCGTCACTCAGGGCAAGCGTCTGCAACGCGGCGACGAGGTAAGTCAGAAAGCGGGTCGGATCGTTGTCGCCTTCGTCGAGCGACAGCCAGGCCGCGGGTCGCTCGCAGTTGGCGAGCCATTCGCTGGCCAGGGTGGTTTTGCCAAAGCCGGCAGAGGCTGAGATGAGGGTCAGCTTGCCAGACAATCCCATGTCCAGCCGCTCGATCAGGCGGGGGCGGAGGATAATTTTAGCTCGAGGTGGAGGAATATAAAGTTTCGTCGCTAAAATTGGCACAGCCATGGCTTCATTATATACTAAGACGACTCTGCCCTCTGTCAATTACAGTTTATTAGTGGTTGATAGACGCTAAAATCCCGATGATTGTTCCTTATCGATATTTTTTTTACATAGCCCCCAATTTCGATGACAGGGATTCAATCGCAGCTTCCTTATTTCAACCCGGCAGGTTTTGCTGCAACTATAGATGGGTTGATTCCCCTTTTATCCATTTTCTTTTTGATCCTTTGCACCCATGATCAAAAGCCACAATGCAAGTCCAAATTCTGAAATAAATCCAAGCGGATAACTTATATAGGTTATTCCAACGAAGGGTGTTCCAATGAATCCTGGGAAAAGAAAGAATTGAAGAGCACCCATCAGCCAGACCACGCTATGCACCATCAGGATTACGCCCAAAATCCTGGGAAGGAAGCCCGACTTGAAAACTAAATAACCCAGCGGAAAGAGCCAGGCGCCAAAGAATATCTGGGCAATCCCCAGGAACCCATATTTGTATATCACCAGGGATAACATTGCCAGGGCTTGCAATTGATCGGCATGGAATACTTTCAAGTAATCGGCGCCACTCAAAAGCAACTGGCTGGCAATTAGAAAAAGATCACTAAAACACCATACCGCGACGCCGCCCAGGTTCAATAACAGGAAAAGCAAAGCGATGTTCTTATTTACCGGCCTCAGCAATACGTACAAAGCCCAGGCTGTCAATAGAAAAAGCACACCAGAAACCAGATCAACCACAAAGCCGATGCGGAATTGCCATGCAGATGCGATGATATTCCCGGCAGTTGTCGAAGCATCTCCCAATACAATCAGCCTGGAACGACCCAGCACGTCTGCGAAGATGGAAATTACGATGTAAATCAGGTACAGCAACCCTGCCATTCTTGCGGTCTTTTTGTTTGTGTTCATTTCTTTTCCTTTTATTGAACGGTATGGATGAGTTTCATTGTTGTGATTGATTTTGGTGCAAACAAGACACTCACGCCTATTTACGATTGAATAGGGACCAGCCCGCCAAGCCAATGCCCACAAGGTATAAAACGCTCTGAAGGACATTCACCTGCCAGCGCCCATGCCCAATATATGAAGAAGCCAAAAATGCCATCACTTCCATAAAGCCGATCACAAACAGTAACATCCAGAAAGCCGATTTTTGACCGGCGACCAGGTTTTTACGGATGAGCGGCCACGTCAGCACCGAGATAACCAGTGAGCAAGAGTTGTACAGGATCGTAAAACAATTGAGCGCTGCAATAGTCTTGGCACTGAGGCTGGCAATTTCAGACTTCTGAGAAAGAAGCCACCTGCAAAATTGGCGAGTCCTCTTGGAGGACGATGACATAGCACAAAATGGTAAAGGCGAGCATAAAGTTGATGACGCACCATATTGAAAGAACGATCGAACCTCTTTTTAACACTTTGCTTTCTCCTTGTGGTGTGTTGTGTCCGTTTTTTAAGGTCTATTCCACGAGAATTTACATGTAGCGGTGTGGGGAAGGTGAGGGAGGGTCTTCAGCCCTCCCTAATCCCTATCGTGCAAATCTATGCCGCGCTCAGAAGCTCGTTCGTCGCTGGTTCCGCAGACCGAGAAGCGACTGCCGACGAATTGACACCTTTGGCGATCAGCCAGACCGCCAAGACCATCTCCTGCGGGAATATCGGCAGATTGAGAAGCATCTGCACGGTACCCAAGCCGGGGATGACATGCAGCATGACCAGTACGCCGCCGATGGTGGCTAAGGTAATGCCAACGAACCCCCAGACGGAGAGCCAGCGCGGGACAAGCCGGTATTGATAAAACAGCGAGTAATACATGCAAGCGCCGATGCACCAGCACAGCAACGCGGCGCCATGGTTCAGCCAATCGGTTCCTGCGTTGATTACTACACCTACGGTTTGAAAATACGATGCATCCGGAGAATCCCGCTTTTACAAATTCCTGGCTTAATGCCAATAGGGCTATTATGCTGATTGCGGCAACAATATCGAGCACGCCTTCGATAACCCTGAAACCAACCGTGCCAATCGCCAGGCCTGCGTTATATTTCTTTAGAATTGGATACAGCGCAAGGCCAATACCGGCACAGGCAACGCCCATGATAAAAATGAGCAGCGTATAGATGAGCATCTGGCCTTCATTTGCAGAAAGCTTACTCAGATAATCCGGAGCACCCAAAATAGGTGCTCCAATAACAGCGCCCAGTACGCCTGAAACCGTTCCAATAATAAATAACACGCCCACAACTGCTGCGGTCTTTCTGTCTGTCCCATATGGACTTTCTTTGGTGGTATTCATTTTTTTCTCCTTATTGTGATTGATTTTGGCGTAAATAAGATGCTCACGCCAATTTACGATTTGACATTTGACTCATCTGCCTGGCCGGATTCAACAGGACTGACAGAGACCAAAGGCATACCTAAATCACGCACTTTTTTGAGCAAGCCATGCAGCGCGGCCTGGTCGATCACCGGGCCGGTTAAAAGCGTGTCCCCATCCTCTTCCAGCGTGATGGTCAGGCCCTCAAACCAGTCTGTCCATTGATGGCCCAGATGGCCTTTGACCCTGATCTGATAGAGCATGGGTTGACCTGGAGCCGTTTTTAGGTTAAGTTCGTTTGACATCACCTTGTACCTTTTGTGGTCGGTCTTTATAGTCCGGACCACTTGCTCAATGTACAAGGATAATATCCCCCACACAGTGTTAACGACCAGACACTTTCGTGTTGGTTATGGGTGTTGTTTTTAGTTATTGCGGGGAAATGTTGAGGAAAATTGAACCTTACAACAAACCCAGTTCGCGGGCACGGGCGACAGCTTCGGTGCGGCTTTGAACTTGCAGTTTGTCAAATATTTTGCGGTTATGCCCCTTGACCGTATCCAGGGCGAGGAAAAGCCGCTCGCCGATCTCACGGTTCGAGAGACCTTGGGCAATGAGCTGCAGTATTTTTAACTCGCGCTGGCTCAATGGGTCAATAAGGGGCTGAGTAGGAGGTAGTTCAGGTTTGTCCTCGTTTTTGCGCTTCTCTGCTTCAAATGCTGCCAGCAGCTTGCCTGTGTAGTTTGGCAAAATCCCACACGCGGAAGCTTCGGGCAGGCGGCGGACCGCTGCAAGCAGTTGCATCATGCTTGGGCCTTCGTCAAGGAAAATGCGGACGTAACCCTCCGGCTCGGCCAGCGCAAGAGCACGCTGCAAAGGCAGGAGAGCTGCAGGCAGGTCACCTTGTGCGTGATAGGCGATCGCTTGCAATACCAGAATTTCGATCACGCTCCCCTTCCCTCCGCGTTCCTCCGCCGCTTTCAGCAGACGCTCCAATAGATCCAATATCCCTGCAATGGAGCCCTCTGGACGACCATGCTGGTAAGAGGCCAGGTACACCCTGGCCAGGGTGATGTGATCGAATTCGTGTAAGTAGCTTAGATCGTCTTTAACGGGCAACCCCTGCTCACGCGCCCAGCCCAAGGCGTCGTACAAACGGCCTTGAGCCACCCACACCCGTACCTTCTGCGTCGCGATCGGATGCACATTCGGGGAAAAGTTGGCAACATATAGGCGTTCTGCCTGGTCGAGAAGGTCAAGCGCACTATCGAAATCGCCATGGGTCTGTCGGATGCGCGCCATCGCCGCGCGCCAGCGATGTGGGTTTTGGGATAACCCGGCAAGCTCACCCAGAGCCTGGCTTGTGAGCAGGTGCTGCGTGGCGGTCTTCAGATCGTTATATTCGTAGTGAAGGTAGCTAAGGCCCACGTACATATCTGCCGCGCCACGCAAGACTGGCGCACCCGGCGCCATCGCCCACTGCAAGGCCCGCTCATAGGTGGCCATGGCCTCGTGAAGACGGCCTTGCGCAATCTGGATATCCGCCAGGACGATGGCGCCACCGATGGCGGGAGAGATGTACCCGGCCAGCCGGACATTCTCCATACCCCCGGCAGTCATCCGGCACGCCGTCTCAAGATCACCGCTCGCATATGCGGCAAGCCCCAGAGTCTGAGGCTGCCCCACCGAGCATCAGATAATCATTATCGGGTGCGAGATCGAGCACCCGGCGAGCATTTTTCACAGTCTCAGGCATATCGCCCCGGGCCAGAGCCTGCGCGGTACGCAGAAGGGCGATCATACCCGGCAGACGGCGAAATCCCTCTTCGTCCACGACAACCATCCTTCGGCCTGGCTCAGGACGAGTCCCCGCCGTGTCCAGCCAGCGTTCGGCGTCCCGCAGTCGGGCCTCAACAGCCTCTAGCTCTCCGCCACCAAATAATGCATAAGCATAGTCAACGCAGAGCACCGGCCTGAAGTAGACCAGCTCGTCGGGTAGCGCCTTTAGCCAGCCCAGCTCCGTGACCGTGGTTCCCTGTCTATTCCTGCGCATTTCTGGTACTGCCAATTCAACCAGGACCGCTGCTCGCTCGAAATCTTTTGCCGCCAGCGCGTGGCGGATCGCATCGGACGCTGAACCATTGTGCTCGTACCACTCACTCGCCCGTTGGTGCAGGCTGAATACTTGATCCGGCTGCTCGTCTAGTAAACGCGCTTGCAATACTTCAGCGAAGAGGGGATGATAGCGGTACCACTGGCGCTGGTCGTCAAGTGGAATGATAAACAGGTTGCCACGCTCGAGTGTTTGCAACATTCCTTTGCCGTCTTCTCGACCTGAAACGGCATCACATAGAGAACCGCTTAGCCGATCGAGAATCGCAGTTTTCAGTAAGAAGCTGTGAATACCTTCTGGCTGGCGCTGGAGAACCTCCTCTACCAAATAATCCAGCACAAAGCGGTGGCTGCCGGTGAAGGCCTGGATAAAACTGGCGGCGTCTGACCGCCCCTGCATTGAGAGCGCGGCCAGCTGCAGGCCGGCGATCCAGCCTTCGGTACGGGCTTCCAGCGCGGCGATGTTTTCCGCCGAGAGGTTCAGCCCCATCACCTGGTTGAGAAATTCGGCGGCTTCGGCGGGGGTGAAACGAAGATCGGCGGCGCGCAGCTCGGTCAGTTGGCCCCGAGCACGCAAGCGAGCCAGGGGCAGAGAGGGATCCTCACGAGTGGTGATGACCAGGTGCATCTGTGGAGGCAGGCGCTCAAGCAAAAAGGCGAGGGAAGAGTCAATGGGTTGGGCTTCGATCAGATGGTAATCGTCAAGAACGAGGAAGAAATCGTTCGGTACGGCGGCGATTTCATTGAGCAGGGTTGTCAGAAGCAGTTCAGCGGGCGGCTGCTGAGCGGACTGGAGTGCAGCCAGTAGCCCTTCCCCAAGATTCGGCACCATTCCTTCGGCTTTCGTTCGTAACCGAACGTTGCTCAGGGCAAGCTTCTGCAGCGCCGACACAAGGTAAGTCAGAAAGCGGACGAAGTCGTTATCCCCTTCATCCAGCGACAGCCAGGCGACCGGGCAGCCGTTACGGGCTGCCCATTCGCTGACCAGGGTGGTTTTGCCAAAGCCGGCGGGAGCGGAAATGAGGACCAGCTTGAAGTGCAGGCCCTCGTTCAGCCTCTCGACCAGGTGAGGCCGGAGGACGATTTTTGGCCGGTGCGGGGGAATGTAGAGCTTAGTGGCCAGAATAGGCGCAGGCATAGAGCAATTATATACCAGGCTTACTTCATGAGCGTGCTACCCGAGCCGGAAGGGGAGTGCCAGGCGGTGGCCAGCACGCTGGCTGTCATCCGGAACTGCCCTGTGCCGTTCGGGGCGCCGTATGGCGATTTCGGCATCTATAACACCGAGTACCGTACGGTGATGAACCTGACCTGCCGCCGCTATTACTTCGAGCTAACCACCAGCCCTAATGTGGTGTGGGCCGACCTCGACCGGTTTGACCTGGTGCCCGGCGCACCTGTGCTGGCGCTGGACCCCGACAGTATTGAGCTTTCAGGAAACGTATCGGGATTGTTTACGCAGACCCAGGCGCCGTTCTAGCAGGCTGCCGGTGTCAGTTTGAGCGCCGGGTTGCAAAATCCTCTTCTTAAAGTCCGGCTACTTTTGGGATAATTTCTTTTCCAAAAGTTTCAAGCGGGGTGATTTTGTAGACATCCGGCATGTTGAATATCGCATGCGTGAAGCCCATCTCAGAGAGTTCCTGGATGCGATGAATGGTGCCATCTACAGTATCGTCCCCTGAAAGATGCACGGTGCAAAGGGATGTTTTCTCGATGGTGGCGTAATCGCGTCCCAAAGTCTCACAATGTTTTTTTAGGATGTCGAGGGCTTTTTGCATATTTTCTGCGCCGACCCAATCCCCAATATTGCAGGCATCCGCATATTGAGCAACCATTCGCAGCGTTTTGTTCGGACCCGAACCGCCAACCATGATGCGTGGGTGCGGGTTCGAGAGCGGGCGGGGATTGTTGGTGATTGCCGGTGCAGAAAAATGCTTGCCCTCAAAGGATGTCTCATCGCTGGCCCAAAGGGCCTTGGCCAGTTTCAGGTTTTCCTCCAATTGCTCGAAGCGCTCGGAAGTGGAAGGGTAGGGAATCCCATAGCCTCTGGCTTCTTCTTCGTACCAGGCGGCGCCAATGCCAAAATAAGCGCGGCCACCGGAGAGGATATCGAGCGTGTTGACCATTTTCATCAGAACGGAGGGATGGCGATAAATGACGCCCGTTACCAGTACACCAAGATAGGCTTTTTCAGTTAACCCGGCAATGTATCCGAGCGTGGTGTAGGCTTCCAGCATCGGGTCGGTATAGGCTTCTCCGAACAATCCCTGGATTTGATAGTAATGATCCATCACCCAGAGGCTATAAAACCCGGCTTCTTCGGCGGTTGTGACGATTTCTTTCAGTTTGGGGCGGATGGCAGGCGTGCCGCCGGGATATTTGAATGACGGAATTTGCAATCCAATGTACATGATTAATCTCCTATTCGATATGGGTCATTAACTTGTTTCATCCTGCCAGCAGTCTGACCAGCCAGATATTCCTGAATAGCTGGGAACGCGCGGAGAATTACCTGGGCATCCTGTTTATTTACTGATGCCCCACAATGCGATGCGGGATGTAGGGTTCTTCCAGGTAAGTGACATCTTCCGGGGTCAACTTCACGAAAAACGTCCCGATGGCTTCTTCCAGGTGCGAAATCTTGGTCGCCCCAATGATAGGCGCTGTCACGGGTTCTTTTTGCAGCAGCCAGGCCAGCGCGATATGAGCGCGCGACGCCCCGTATTTTTCCGCAAGCTCGGCCACACGTTCCACAACGGGACGGTCGCTTTCCGTGGATGCGTCATATTTCATTTTCTGGATTTGATCGGTCTCGGAGCGTAGCGTGCCCTCCAATGACCAGTCGCGGGTCAACCTGCCTGAAGCAAGCGGGCTGTAGGGGGTCACACCAATCTTTTCGTCGCAGCAAAATGGCAGCATCTCGCGCTCTTCTTCGCGGTAGATCAGGTTCAGGTGATTTTGCATGGAGACGAAGCGAGTCCAGTGATTCTTTTCGGCAACGCGCTGCGCCTTCTGGAACTGCCAGGCCCACATGGCGGATGCGCCGATGTAACGCGCTTTGCCAGCCCGGATCACATCATGCAATGCTTCCATCGTCTCCTCGATAGGGGTCTCGTAATCCCAACGATGGATGATGTACAGGTCCACATAATCGGTTTCGAGCCGCTTCAAGCTTTTATTGATCTCGCTGAGGATCGCCTTGCGCGAAAGACCGGAGCCATTTGGCCCCTCGAACATTTTGCCATGCACCTTGGTGGCGATAACGACCTCGTCTCGCCTGGCGAAATCCCTCAAGGCCCGGCCAAGAATTTCTTCACTTACCCCAACCGAATAAACGTTGGCAGTATCGAAGAAATTGACACCCAGTTCGAGCGCTTTTTGGATAATTGGACGGCTGCTTTCCTCGTTAAGCACCCATTTGTGAACCCAACGCTGCGCGTCACCGAAACCCATACAGCCGAGGCAGAAACGGGAAACTTTCATGCCGGTGTTGCCAAGTCGTGCGTATTCCATGGAGTTACTCCTTTGGTGAAATTAACCCGACTGAAATCTCATTTTCTTTCACTCACTTCCCCAATCCTCATCGTTTCACCTCCAAATATCAGTTTACCACCTGGAGTTGACTCCAAGTCAAGAGGTTTCATATAAAAATAGGATCTCATGATACATTAAAAACTAAAAAAAGCTGGGCGATTAAAAGCAAAATCGCCCAGCTTGCACTGAGCGATCGCAGCCTTCGTATGTTTGGCGGAGAGGGTGGGATTCGAACCCACGGTGGGGACAAGCCCCACAACGGTTTTCGAGACCGTCCCATTCGGCCGCTCTGGCACCTCTCCTGTTACGCGCCAGGGATTATAGCATAAATTAGGTGGCTGCTGCCGAGTTTGCCTGCCACTCCGAACGCAGCAAGCCGTACCAGAGGCGGTCGACGAGGAGGCCGTCTTTGCGGCGGTGGCGCAGACGCTGGCTGCCTTCCAGACGAAAACCGCAGCGTTCGGCGACGCGCTGGCTGGCGAGGTTGTCCGCCCGGCACTGCAGATCCACGCGGCTCACCTGGAATTGCTCAAAAGCATAACGCACAGTGGCGCGCGCCGCCTCGGTGGCATATCCCATGCCGGTGCTGGCCTGGACCACGAAATACCCCAGCTCGAGACTCGGCACGTGCCAATCGGGATTGGCCAGGTAGGTCTCGCCAACATACCTGCCGGAGGTTTTTTCCCAGGCACTGAAAATGAAGAGGCTGCCGCTGCTGCCATTCGGAATTCTGCCAACGGATGAAGGCCTCAGCATCCGCGGCGCCCTGCAGGGTCTCGAGGTTGGAGGGCAGGAACTCGTAGAGATGGTCCCAGTTCTCACGAACCATACGGAAGTATAGAGGGGCATCGTCCGGACGGTAGGCGCGTAAAACCAGGCGCTCGGAAGTGAACCCGGTGGGAGGATCGAGCTGGAAAGGATCCATCCGGCGACCTCAGGCGCTGACCTTCTCAGCCTCGGCGTGCGGGCCGAAGTGCTTGAGCATGACGATGGGATCGCTGGGGCTGGGATTGCTGATCCTGACCCCAGCGGCAGCCGCCTGGGCCGAGACGAAAAACTCGTCGTGCGTGAGCTGGCCAAAGCGGATCAAGGCCGGGGTCTCGACCTGCCAGGCGCCCATCCTGCCGTGCCCCTGGAGCATGATCATGCCGTACGGGCCACTGTCGTGAACCGTAACGGTGCAGCCCAGGGAGGACGGTCAGCTCCTTGGCGGCAAAGTAGGGGTTGCCGTAGCTGATCCAATTCTCAACGTAGCCTGCCTCTTGCATCTCCACGGCATCTTTCACCGGCACCGGCGGGCGGAAGAAGCGCTCTTTGAAGTTTGAGACGGTGTTGGTCTCCCAATCGATCATCGAGACCAGGAAATCCAGGTCATTGCGCTTATCATCCGGAACATTTTTCACCAGCAGGTCCCAGGCGATGGGCACCTCGCTGACCAGGGACTGGAACATGGCAAAGACGTCGCTGGCCCACTGCGGCTCGTAGGTGCAGTAGCTGCCCGGGGCGTGCAATACTCCGGCGGGCACGTACCAGCCGGTACCCGGCTCGAGGCGGTAGGCTTTGGAGAGGTCGGTGATGCGGTTGTCGCCCTGGTTCCAGACCTCCAGGCAGCGGCGCACCTGTTCGGGCCTGGTCCCAGGCTCCAGGCCGAAGTAGGTGTGCGGGAACTCGGCACCGTAGTTATTTAACTGCGCCGGGAAGTAATACGACTCGGGTTTGCCCTCCATACCCACCAGAGCAGCGTGCTCGGGCCGCTGGTGCAGGTGGTGCGGCAGCGGGGCGCGGTTATCAAAAAACTTGGAGTAGATGGGCCATTTCCCATAGTTACGCCACATTGCCTCACCCAGAAGCTGCGCCCCCAGCTCGGTCACCGCATCCGCCAGCAGCACTTTCGGGGCGGAGTCCGAGTCCCCGCAGACGACGTAGCTCAAGCCTTCGTCGGGCGTGGTCAGCGGACCGTTGTCGGCTTTGGTGGTGGAGGAAAACCAGCGCTCGTCGATGCCGCCGCGGTTTGCCCCAAAAGCATACGTATCCGCCGGATGCAGCTTGATGCGCTTGCCGGGGATGCAAAAGGCGCGCGGCACCCAGGTGGGAGACAGGCGCAGAATTCCTTCGCCTTGTTCAAATGCTTGTTTAATCATTTCGTTCCTTCTCCTCTAGGACTAAAGTGATCAAGAATGCCCCCATAATTGATTATAATCCTTGCCAGTGAGATTGAGTTCCACTTGTCTCCAAGGTCGGGCTGTAACTGTCAGCCCAAGTATGGGTTAATAACGTAAAAGGAGAGATAAACATGCAAATTGTAACGGATAGTGGAACCGATGTATGCCTGCCCGTGTTGAAAGCCGAAGGATTGGAAGTGCATATTGTGCCCCTGGTGGTTACCCTGGATGGCAAGTCTTACCGCGAAGCGGTGGACATCCAGCCAAAAGAATTTTATAAACTCCTGGCTGCCACAGACAGCCTTCCGGTGACTTCACAACCCTCGGCGGGAACCTTTGCCGAGACATACCGGCGGCTGGCAGCCACTGACCCGGAAATTCTCTCGATTCACATATCCTCAGGGCTGAGTGGAACGGTGAATGCTGCCAAGGCCGGGGCCGCGGAAGTCCCGGAGGCCAATGTAACCATTGTTGATACAAAGACCTTGTCAGCCGCAGCCGGATGGCAGGTCGAGGCGGCCTTGCGAGGCGTCCGGGCTGGTTGGAGCAAGGAGAAAATTCTGTCCCTGCTGGCTCGTATTGGAGACGCCAGCGACAGCCTGTACACCTTGGATGAGCTGAAGTACCTGATCCACGGCGGGCGGATCAGCCATTTTAAAGGATTGATTGCTTCCCTGTTAAATTTAAAACCCATGATCGGCGTGGAGAAAATCAAGGGTACTTATACACAACAAGGACAAGCCAGAACTTTCAAGGCGGCAGTCAGAGGGCTGTCGGACCTGGTTAGCAAACAGCACCCGCCTGGAACTGCCTTAAGAGCCCAGGTGCTCTACTCAGACAACCCGGAGGGCGCCGAGATGCTGCGCCAGGAAGTGGACCAACGCTTTCAATGCACCTGGTTACCCGTCGGTCCGATGTCGCTTGTCCTGGGCGCGCATACCGGTCCAAGTATGGTTGGGGTCGCTTACGCTCCGATGCAGGCTTTCAAAGAAATGCCCTAAGCGGTAATTCAACAGCCAGGCAAAGAGGGGGGCTGTGACTGTTCCAGGAAATCCTGGCCCCTCAGCCTCCCGACAACGCCTTGCGCAGGAAGCGCGAGGTGGCCACGGCGTCGCCCTGAGCCACCAACCCGTCGATCTCGGTGCGGTTTGCCTGGAGGATCTCGTCAAAGCGGCACAGCCAGAGGATGCTCTCGGTGATGGCGCCTGGGCCGTCCTCGCGGTAGGGGTACTGGTCCATCGAAAGCCAGCCAGCATATTCGCAGCGATCCAGCCAGTAGAGCAGCTCCAGGAAGCAGGCGCTGTGCACCGAGCCGACGATCATATCGTCGTCCCACTGCCCGAAGTTGTCGTTGAAGTGCATGTGGAAGAGGCGGTTCCCGGCGCGTTTTGCCAGGACGATGGCCTCGCCGACGACCTCACCGCCGACGAAGGCGTGCCCGGTGTCGATGGTCACGCCGACGTTGGTGCAGCCCGTCTCCTGCGCCAGCAGCAGGCTGTCGGCCATGCGCGCCAGGGTCGAGTGGGTGCGCGGTTCCTTGGGCTTGTATTCGAGGGCGAACTGCAAGGAGGGATATTGCTGCGCCAGGCCGGCCACAGCCTCGCACATCCACTGGCGCTGGGCGGCGTAGTCGGCGCAGAGCAGGTAGTCGTAGCCGTCCTGCCCAGGCCAGAGATTGAGGATCTGGCAGCCCAGGTCGAGGGCGATCTCGCACATCGCACGCGTATCCTCAATGGCGCGCCGGCGCACCTTGGGATCGGGACTGGTGTAGCTGCCCTTCCAGTAGATGGGATCGGCGAAGAGGTCGGGGATGATGGAGACACACTCGAGGCCCAGGTCGCCCAGAGCGGTCTTCATCTCGGCGGCGTTGTCGGTGCGGATGTCCCAGGTGCCCACCAGCTCGACGCCGCGCACGTGGGGGATGGCAGCCGCTTGCTTGAGCATCTCGGCGGTGGAGGGGTTGTCCTTGTAGCCACTGCAGAAGCGGTCCTTGGTGTTACCCAGGTTGCCCAGGATGAAAGCGTATTTTCGTTGCATGGTTGCTCCTTATTTATAACCTTGCGAAGGTGTGCACCAAAGAGCGGTGCACACCTTCGCAAGGTTTAAAACAACTGAATTCGAATGGTATCGACAGCATCAGAGTCGATCTCGGATGCCAGGACATGTGGATCATGGATCTGGATAGATTCCAGCTTCGCCCTCGGCCAGGTTGGAGTGCCAGGCAGCTTTCAACTTCAAGTTGGGGAAGTGGAGGCGCGTGGTTTGTGGTGTATCCGCCAGGTTCCACAGGCGCAGGACGTAGCCTGCACCGTCCTCGGCCTTCTTTAAAGCCAGCAGGACAACCTGCGGGTTCTGCAGCTCGACCAGGCTGGCGGAGGGCGGCAGGGTCCCCTGCCTGGGCTTGCCGCCGGTGAAGACCTGGTGGAAGGGTGTGACCGCCTCCCAGCCAAAGGCTGCCGCCTGGGCATCACCGACATCCCCCTCAGCAGAGGCGATCACGTAGCGAAAGAGGACATCGCAGACCTGGGAGGCGGCGAAGTTGGTGCCCAGGTTATTGTAAAAGACTTTCGAATAGATCCAGCCACGGCTCAAATCCTGCTCGGCCAGGGGCGGGTGAAAGGTAGCCGGGTCGACCAGCGCCCGGTGCGCCGGTGAGACGTAGCCCGGCCACAGGCCGCCCAGGCCCGCCACCGGGGCGTCCAGGCTCGACCAGAGGACGCTCCTGCCGGCGCCGCTGACCTTGACCCAGTTCTGGACGGTGACCGCGTCGGAATACGAGCCGGGCAAGTAGTCGCGGATGGGGCTCATGACGCTGAGAGCGCTCTCATAGCGGAACGCCGGCTGGTCGACCTGGAAGGGGAAGGCAAGCTGGGCGTCCAGGAGCGGCGAGGCGTCCTTGAGTACCCGCACATCCAGATAAAGATGCGCCAACCCGGCGTAGAGGCTCAGGCGCACGGTCACCTGCGGGTGACCGTGCGCCCTGCCGGTGATCTCGATCGCTGAAACAATGGGACCATCCAGGACCAGGCGCGCCCCGCTACGCTCGAGCAGGAACTCGCCGGGATGCAGCGGCGAGCGCACCACCAGCTCGCCCAGGCCATGCGGGCAGGCGGGATCGAGGAGGCTGAGGCTGTTCATCTTGTCGAACACCTGCAACACACGTCCACTCTGCCTGTCCACCGAAACGCGGTAGAACTCGTTCTCGATGACGAGCTTGTCCGGTTCACCCGGAGCCGTAGTCGCCCTGGGGGACGCTGCGGCAGGACGAGGCGCCAGGCGATAGGTCTTGTAGCCATGGGCCGGGAGGTCGCGGGCAACGAAGCAGAGGTCACGGCGGATGCCGGCGGGCTGTTCGAACGACCCCAGGCGGGCAGTGCCCGCTCCCAATCCTGCACGCTGGCTGGCAAAGGGAACGGGATCGCCCGGCTCGAGCTCGATGACCTGGAAGGGCACGGGTTGCCCATTCGTGACATCCACCAGGTCGAAGTTGCCGGCGATCAGCTCTAGCGGAAGGTTGAGGTGCCAGCGATCGGTCAGGAGCACACCTTTCAGGTAGCCTGAGCCGTGCGAGTCAATTTCAGGCGGGACAGCGTGGATCGAGCCGCCGCAGTTGTCGTTCTCGCGCAGCGGGGCGCGCACCAGGCCCGTGCGCGGCATGCCGGCGGGGTTGAAGACCACCAGGTGGTAATCGCCCGTCCCCAGGCTGACCTGGTCTGCAATCCGGGCGAGGGCTTTGTCGAAGACCTGGTGGATGTGGGCAGCGGCGCGGTAGGCGTGCAGGGCTTTCTCGGCTTCAGCAACGTCCACTGCAGGCCCTGCAGGGAAGAGGAACCCCCAGGTGTGCTCGTCGTGCCAGAGGATTTCCGCGTAGGTGTCGAAGAGCAGCTCGCTCGGGTATTCGCTGCCCGCCAGCAGCTCCGCCAAAACAGCCAGCTTCTCGGCAGCGGGCGCGCCAACATGGTTGCCACGGTTAACGGCAGTGGCTTTCGCGGTCGAGGCCGCAGCCACCGGGTAATCCTGCCCGGGCAGCTCGCCGCGCCAGGTCGGCAGGTCGCCAGGGATTTGCTGCACGAAGTCCTGGTAGAAGCGGGCATTGGTGCTGCAGACCAGGCGTGGGAAGGCCCACTGCGCGTTCCAGACTTTAATGTGCTCGCTGTACCCGGCGATATAGGGCGAGTTGTCGCGCTCGGCGCCGATGACGGGCCAGCGCATCACCGAGTAGGGGTAGCCGGTGTCCTCCCAGGCCTGAAGCTTCTCAGCCAGCCCGGGCAGGTCCGCCCGGCAGTCGCCGCCGCAGCCGCTGTTGTTGCACCACAAGAGCAGCTTCTTGCCCGAGGGCGCCTGCCACCAGAAGGCGCCCGGCCCGTCGTGACCGAAGATCGCCTGCTGGTCCCAGAAGGATTGCATGCCCAGGTTGCCCCAGTTGTAGTAGAGCGGCAGCCCGGGGATGAAGATCTTGATGCCGGCGTCGCTGAGCAGGCGCGCCAGACCCCAGCTCATGCCGGGGATGTCGTTGTGCTCTGCCGAGGTCAGGGGGATGCCGTGCAGCCGCTGCAGGCGCAAACTGTGGGAGAGAGCGCGCACGAGCGTCTCGTGACCGCAGAGCTCGCTGGTGAGATTGCCGAAGAGCGCCGCCAGCTCGAAGCGCCCCTGGCGCAGCAGCTCGAGCATTTTGGCGGCGCGACCAGGCGAGGCCCGCTTCAGGAAGTGGTCGAGCGACCAGGCCTGCTCAATGACGATGCGGAATTGGGCATCCTCGGGGAAAGAGTCCGCCTGGGCGGCGTAGTCCAGGGCCTGGTCCAGCCAGCGGTCGTGCTGTTGGAGGACGGTCGAAGCCAGGTCGGTATAGCCGACATCGTGGTGCGAAGTCTGGACGACGTGGACCACCCAGCGCCGGGGAGGCTGGTAGTCGAGGCTGTGGAAATCGGCAAGGCCGTCTCCGTGGCGCAGGACGAACTCGATTGGCTGAGGTTGGGCGATCTCGGGGAGGAATATCTCGTGGGTGGAGGGACCCGGCGAGGCGCTCAGGGGGAACTCCTGTGGCAGCCCCAGGCCGCGCACCTCCAGCAGTACATTCAGCGATTGCGGCGTGGAGTTCAGCAGCGTCACTTCGACTTTTTGCGCCAGACCAGAATCCGCTTTTTTGAGAAAGATTGTCGGCTTGATTTTCAGAATGCTCAGCTCGCTGTTTGACATGAAGACTCCATTGGAAACCTGTTTCTGGAAATTATACGGTATCCCAGTCCATCCCATATGTTAAAATATCCCCATGCTTGACTTTTAACTCCGTGCGCGCGAAAAAAATTTCCCTGGCACAGCTTGGGGCAGGATTGACCGTCGAGGACCTGCACCGGCTGACCGACGAGATGGTCGACACGATGCTGGACCTGATCCGGGACACCGAGGATGCCGACGTGGTGTTTGTCCCATGCGACCCGGACGCCAAGGATGACTACGCCGCCGATGCGGTTGACGCCAACCTGGCCTGGACGCTGGGGCATGTGATCGTGCATGCCACCGCTTCCGCGGAGGAGTCAGCCGCCCAGGCAGCCGAGCTGGCGCGCGGCATCGTTTACGAGGGGCGCTCGCGCTACGAGGTGCCCTGGGAGAGCGTGCACCGCGTCGCCCAGTTACGCCAGCGCCTGGAGGAGAGCCGGCGCATACGGCACGCCTACCTGAACGCCTGGCCGGACGAGCCACACCTGGAGGTCACCCACACCGCCAGCTATCCCAACGCCAAGCCGCGCAACGCCATCCTGTGCTTCATCGCTGGGCTGGGCCACGACGACTCCCACCTGGGACATATTGCTGATATTGTGCGCCAAGGACGCGCAGTTCGCCAAGCACGCGCAGTGCGCCAAGCTCGCGAAGTACGCGAGCCTGATGCAACAGAAACTGCTTAGCTCCCGCTGCGCTTGCGGTAGAGCTTCGGATCGACGACCTTCGCCATGGCTTCGAGGTCCAGCCCGCCGCCCAGGAAGGCATTCACCTGCTGGATGTACGGCAGCGGGTCCTGCACCAGGCGATTATAGGGCACGTAGAGGGTTTCAATATCCCGGCGGGTTTTCAGCCAGGCGTCGATCTCCTCGAGGTGGCTGAGGTAGCGGCGCGCCATCTGCTCGTCGCTGGCCTGGTCAGAAGCTTCACCGCGGTTGGCGAGCATCTGCCGCTGCGAGGCCAGGACCTCGCCCAGGTTGCGCTGCATAAACAGGACACGATAATCGTAGCCTGGCGGCAGGTACTCCAGGAGCGCAGAGATGACCTTAATCGATTTGCCGGGGGCGTCCTGGAGCCAGGCGGCGTCACCCTCGCGCAGCTTCTTAACGCGCTCGAGCTCAAAGTAGCCGTTGGGGTTGTCGTCGTCGGCCTGGCGCAGGCCATCGGTCATCGGCTCGATGCCGCCGGCGGCCAGCATCTTCACCATCATCGAAGTCCCCGAGCGCGGCAGACCCGAAACCACGGTGATGGGCGGGGTGCGGCGGAAGATTCGCCGGAGGTAGGTAAGTAAAGAATGGGTCGCCATGGTCAGGTCCTTCTTGCCTGGATCTACAAATAAGGCTCGTTCGCCTCGGCCAGCTTCTGTTCGATGAGCTGCCGGAGGGAGTCTGCACGGTCCGGCTGCTGGTCGACGATGTTCAGCATCTCATCCGGATCGTTTTCCAGGTCGTACAGCTCATCTGGCTCGGCGGGCTCGCGGATGTAGTGAATGAGCTTGTAGCCTTCCTGGATGACGGTAAACGATCCGTCCGTCATCGGGCCGTACCTGGGGGCGCTCTTGCTGTCCATAACGAACACCGGTCGCAGCGGATCCGGCTGGGCCGGGCTGAAGGTCGGCAGGATAAAGCCTTCGGTCCAGGTTGGAGGCGGCTGGCCGTAGAGGTGGGCGATGGTCGGCAGCAAGTCGACGGCGCAGGTCGGATCAAAGACATCCCGGCGCTGGCGCAGGCCGGGCACCGAAATGACCAGGGGAATGCGCACCAACGGCTCGTACAAGACCGGGGTGACGTGCCCGCGGATGCCGCGCTCGAAGAGCTCACCGTGGTCGGAGGTCAGGATCACGTACGTGTTGTCCAGCACCCCGCTGGCTTCCATTGCATCCAGCAGGCGGCCAAACTCGGAGTCGACATAGGCGATAAAGCGGTCATACACCAGGCGGTTGCGCTTCAACTGTCCGTAGTCGAAGCCTTCGGTAGCAAAGCTCTCCGGCTTTTCCAGCGGCTCGTAGGAGTCGACAAAGTGACCGGTAAAATCGCGGCGCGGCAGGTAAGGGTCGTGGGGCGGCAGGAAATGGTAATAGGATAGGAAAGGCCTGGGCAGCGTTTTCATCTGCTCGATCGTCCAGTCGATGCCGTTCTCCAGGTTGAAATAGACATAATCCTGGTTGGGCACGCCCTTGCGGAAGGAATCGTGGTTAGCCTGATTTATGACCGCTTCACGCTGGCGGGCAAGTGATCGAAAGAGAAGCGAGAGGAAGAGCGAGGAGGAAGTGCCCGTATCCCCGCGCAAGATGATATTCTCGCCGGCATAGGCCGCGTTGTAATCTTCGCTGAAAAGCCGGTCGGCAAACTGCAAGTCGGCAAAGGCCAGCTTGCGCGGCATGACAAACTCGGCAAGAGAATCCCGAAACTGGTAAAGCAGTTTGAGCACGATCAAGCTGTGGGTGTACGTGCTGGTAAAGACGTCCTCCGGCACGGCGCCGAACAGGTTGTGCGGCACCGAGGAATCGGCGACCAGGCCCAGCAGGTTGCAGCCGTGGTGCGTCCAGGGCAGGGTGCCGGTAAGAAGGGAAGACGTGCCGGGGGTGGTGGCGTTTCCGCCGGCGTAGTGGTTGTGAAAAACGGTGGCGCCTCGGGCAAAGCGCTCGATGTTCGGCGTGGTCTGGCGGGGGTAACCGTATAAAGACATGTTGAAAGCCGAAAGGGCATCGAAGGTGATGATCAGCACGTTCGGCTGATTCGGCACATTCGTCTGATGCGGCACGTTCGTCTAATTCAGCACATTCGGCTGGCCTGGAGCGGCGACGGCTCCCGACAGCCGGTCGAGGCCCTGGATGATGGGCAGCCCTACCAGGGAAAACAACCCGGCTGCTTTTAAGAACTCACGCCTGCTTAGATCGTTCGTCATGATGAATGAACTCTAAAAAATGTTACGAACCATAATGATCAAGACCGATAAGACGCCCAGACCTGCATAGAAAACCGACAGGATCGAGAGCTTCTGCAGGACGGAACGCAAACCGCCAGCCAGCCTGGGAAAGCGCAGCAGCAGGAAATAAGCGACCAGGCAGGCGAGCCCCAGCAGGCCCAGGTAGAGCAGCCGGTGGCGCGGGCCAACCAGGTTCAGGAATTCGGGATTGCGCTGGTAAAGCATGACGAAGACGGCCACAAGGAGCGCCGCCAGGCTGGCCAGCACGCCCCACTGCGCCTGCAGCCAGCGGGGTGGCAGCAGCAGGGAGAGGCCATAAAACGGCACAAACAAGACGAGAAAAAAAACGAGGCTTTCGAGCAAGGCAAAGGCCAGGATGTAGGCCGATACCCCAATCACCCCGGCAAGGTCGAAGCGTAGGAGCAAAGAGGGAATCTGGTTAAACAACTGGAAGAACGCCCAGATAAAGACCAGGAAAACGCACGTCCACCACAGCAGGAAGATATCCTCCCGCCTGGCTGAACGGCTCTTAAAGGTAGCCAAGACCTTTCAACCTCTCCTCGATGGCTTTTTGATCCTCCAGGCGACCCTGCGGGGTGCGCGGCGCCTGGTTGGGGTGCTGCAGCTCGCGGCCAGTCGCCAGGAAGGGGATGTCGCGGAAGCTCGGTTTGGAGAAACCGCTGAGGCCGTCGCTGGAAAAGAGCACGCCGGGCACCGCCTGCGGGTCGATGCAGTGGTCGGCGCCCCAATGGTCGTCATTTGGAACCAGGCTGCGCCCCTCCCACTTGCCGAGGCCGGTATCCGCAGAAGCACGGAAGCCGGGTGCGTAGCCCACCACCAAGTCGGGCGCCTGGGATAAATAGCCGCCGTTGAACGCCTCTTCGCGCAGATAAGCCTGCTCGACCACGCGGCGGCCGCTGCCATCCTGCCAGCTCTCCAGGTCGTCCGCAAGGTTTTGACGGAAGGTCTCAAGCTCAGTTAAAGGTAACGCACCCTGCCCCTCGCGGCCCTGCAGGTTCAGGTACAGGCTGTTGAGTCCGAGGGCGTAAGCCCGGCTGCGGGACCAGTCGACGTTGGTGAGGTCGCTGGCGCCATCCTGGCTTGCCTGTGCCAGGTAGCCGCGCTCGATCAGCCAGTGGTTGAGGTTGACCTTGGTGTGGAAAGTGGAAAAGCCGTGGTCGGAGACGACCAGCAGGCGCGTCCCGGCGCGCCCTGGGTCTGCCAGGGCAGCCACGACCTTGCCAACCAGGGCGTCCAGGCAGCGGTAGTAGTCCTCGACCACGTCCGGACGGCTGGCCAGGAACATGTGCTGGACGCGGTCGAGGAAGTCGAAGACGTTAGCAAGTACCCCTTCACGGAAGCGCCCCAGTTGGTTGAAGAAGATCTGCTCGCGGCGCTCGTCGATGGCAAGGCATAGGTCAAGGAACTGCTGGTCATCGATCCAGCCCTCTTCGAGGGCGGTGGTGTCCTGAGGCCAGCCCAGGGTCAGGAACGGGCCGGAACTCTTTCCAAACCTTACGCACAAAATCGGGCGGGGTGGCGTAACGCCAGGGCGTGTGCAGCGGGTGAATCTGCAGGGGCAGGAAATACAGGCGCGGCTCGCTGCCAGCCTGGCTGAGCAGGAGGCGGGTGACGGCGCCCACGGTCGCCAGGAAGCCCATGCGGAAGGAAACTTCAACCAGCGGGCTCCACTGTCCCACCTGCAGGTCGATGACCTGTTTTTCGATGGTGAGGCGGGCGCGCTTCTCATCTTTGATCTCAAGCTGGAAATCGAGGCTGACCGGCTGCTCGCTGCCATGCGACTGACGGCGGGGACCCTGGAGGGCGCCGCGGTAAACGCCGGCGGAGGCTTTTTGGAGCGGCTCGACGGCCGTTTTTACGGGCAGCTTTGCCAGCTCGGGGTCAGGGGAATAGAGGGCGCCAACGCCCAGGCGTCCCTGCACGTCAGGCGTACCCAAGCCCGGGAAGGTCGCCACCGGCAGCTCGGGCCGGGCAGGGAAGAGCGCAGGCCACCAGAGGACCATCGCCGGATAGCCCTGATCCGTGGTCGCTTCGAAGAGCGTTTTTGCCGTGTAAGCAGGGATGAACTGGACGCCCAGGGCGCTGCTGCGGGTTTGCAGCAGCGAGGGGATCAAGGCATACGTGCGCGGGTCGTGGTGGACGAAATCGAACATGCCGTGCACACCCGGGTCAGCCCCGGTGGCGATACTCGTCCAGGAAACCTCGCTTTGCGGCGGGTTGGAAACCTCGAAGCGGGCGTAGCCCCCGAGGCGGCTGAGCTTGCCCAGGTTGGGCAGCTCGCCGCGTTCTGACAGATTTTCAAAAAGGCCTGGATCGAAGGCATCCAGCCCTAAAATGACCGTCCTCATCGGCTGACCTGGCCTCTGCTCGGATTACGGTTTGGGCTCGTCCGGGCGGTCGGGGCTTCCCGCCTCGCCCGGTGGCTGGTTTTTCTCGGTGCGGTTGCGGCGTAAACGCGCCCACCACATGCGAATTTTGCCGGAAAAGAGGAGGACGAATCCAGAGATAACGGTAAAGAATACAGCCAGGGCCTGGAAGATCGCACCACCGGTATTGGGATCAATATACATAAACAGGCACTCCTTAATCCCGGCAATTATACTCTCTTTTTATGAGGGTATAATAGCCCCTGGCTTATGGACAGAAGAGCTTTCTTGAAACTCATGGGAATCGCCTCGCTTGGGCTGGTGCTGCCGCCAGGCTTGCTTAAACATCCTGCCGGGGGTGTTGAACTCACCCAGCAGGGACCTTCAGAGCAGAAGAACATCTTAATCGTCATCCTGGACGCACTGTCGGCGCACCACCTGTCCCTGCACGGCTATCCCCGGGAGACGATGCCGAACCTGTCGCAGCTGGTCCAGAAGGCGGTGGTCTTCCACAACCATTATTCCGGTGGGAACTTCACCTCCCCGGGGACGGCATCCCTGCTGACCGGGACGCTGCCGTGGACACACCGGGCGCTGCGGCACAACGGGAAGGTAGTTGAGCCCTATCCCAGCCAGAATATCTTCCAGGCTTTTCCCGAGTATTACCGCACAGTTTATACCCACAACTCGCTGGTGGCATCACTGTTCAACCAGTTTGCCGGCAGCATCCAGGAATATATCCCCCGGGAGAAATTGTTCCTGAGCAACGACGAAGTCGTCAATACCCTGTTCAACCAGGATTACGACATTGCCTCGCTGGCGTGGGGGCGCGCCCTGAAAAAGCAGGATGAAGGACATGCGTATTCGCTCTATTTTTCGGAAATCTACAAGCAGTTCCGGAAAGACATCCAGGAAAACACGAAGAAGATCTTCCCCTTGGGAATTCCCTTCACCAACCAGGACAATTATTACCTGCTCGAGCAGGCCGTCGAATACATGCTGGGGGCGTTCCCCGAGCTGCCCCAACCCTTCCTGGCTTATTACCACCTGCTACCGCCGCATAACCCCTACAACACGCGCAAGGATTTCTACCAGCGCTTCCAGAAGGACGGCTACCAGCCCGTCCGCAAGCCCGAGCACCTGTTTACGCAGGACATCCCGGAAGCGCAGCTGGATAAACAGCGCCGGGCTTACGACGAGTTCATCCTGTACGCCGACGCCGAATTCGGGCGCCTGTTCGAGAACCTGGAGACGGCCGGTATGCTGGAGAACACCTGGGTCTTGCTGACCTCGGACCACGGCGAGCTGTTCGAGCGAGGCGTGGCCAAGCATCTCACCCCGCTGTTGAACCAGGCAGTCATCCGCATCCCCCTGGTGATCTGGGAGCCGGGACGGACGGCGCGCCTGGACGTGCATCAAAAGACGAGTGCCGTCGATATCCTGCCGACCCTGCTGCAGGTCACGGGACACCCGCTCCCGGCATGGTCCGAGGGGTATGTCCTGCCACCCTATGCTGATGGTAGTTTGGAACACCCGATATTCGTCGTCGAAGCCAAGTCCACGCCGAAAGAGGTTCCGATCACAACGGGTTCCGTGGCCTATATCAAAGACCAATACAAGCTGATCAATTACTTTGGCTATCCGGAACTGGATGAAAGCGGGGAGCTGGTTGAGCTGTACGACATCGAAAACGACCCGGAAGAGCTGAACAACCTGGCGAATTCACAAAAAGATGTACGCGATGAATATTTGAGTATGGTGAAGAAACGCCTGGCAGAGGCCAATCGACCTTATCAATAGTCATTGCGAACGAAGTGAAGCAATCTCAACCAGAATCGCAACGACAAGACAAAGGTGGGTTTGACAAATCCAGGGCTCTTGGGTATAGTCAATAACAATTTTCCTAATTAATCATCCATCTGGAAGGTTTCCATGCCCACTCCAACCAAAAAAATTGCCATTTCCACCGGCGGAGGCGACGCGCCGGGTTTGAATGCCGTCATCCGGGCCGCCACGCTGGCCGGGGTCAACCGCGGCTGGGAAGTGTACGGCATCCGCGACGGCTACAACGGCTTGATGATGCCTCAAAACTACATCGAAGGCGGGCTGATCCCGCTGACGCGGGACCGTGTGCGCGGCATCACGCACCTGGGGGGCACCATCCTGGGCACCACCAACCGCGGCAACCCGCTGGCATTTCCCGGTTAAAGATTTCCAGGGCAACATCACCGAAATCGACCGATCGGACGAGCTGATCCGCTCCTTCCAGATGCACGGGATCGACGCCCTGATCAGCATCGGCGGCGATGGCTCGCTGGCCATCTCTTATGCACTGGCAAAAAAGGGCCTGCACGTGGTGGGCGTGCCCAAGACGATTGACAACGACCTGGATAAGACGGTCGTCACCTTCGGTTTCCAGACTGCCGTGGACTTCGCTACAGAAGCACTCGACCGCCTGCACAGCACCGCCGCCTCGCACCGCCGGGTTTTCGTGGTCGAAGTGATGGGACGCTACGCCGGTTGGATCGCCCTGGAATGCGGCGTGGCCGGCTCCGCAGATGCCATCCTGATCCCCGAAATTCCTTACGACCTGAACAAGGTCGCCGAATACATCCTGGGGCGCGAGCGCCTGGGCAGGAACTTCTCGCTCGTAGTCGTCGCCGAGGGTGCTATGCCCAAGGACGGCGCGACCTCCGTGATCAGCCACGAGGTCGGCCGCGCCGAGCGCCTGGGCGGGGTCGGCGAGCGCATCACCGCCGAGCTCCAGGAGCTGACTGGCAAGGAGACGCGCCTGGTTGTGCTGGGGCACCTGCTGCGCGGCGGCTCGCCGATTGCTTACGACCGCCTGCTTGCCCTGCGCTTTGGAGCGGCGGCGGTGCGCGCCATCGAGGAAGGGCAGCGCGGCGTGATGGTCGCGCTCGACCCGCCTACGGTGAAGTACGTTCCGCTTGAAGAAGTGGCCGGCCGCATGAAAGGTGTGCCGCTGGACTGCGACACGGTCCTGACCGCCCGCGACCTGGGGATCACGTTTGGCGATTAAAGATGGGGATTAGGCTCGGCAATTAGGCTCGGCAATTAGGCTCGGCGATTAAAAATCGCCGGTTACCCAATTTCAATCTTTGAGTTGATCTCCGGGTACTGCACCGGGGGCAGGTCGCGCCTCAGCATCTCGGCTTGCAGCGCCTCGGAAGCGTCCGGCTCGCCATGGACCAGGATGATTTTCTTGAGACTGCTGCGAGAGGCTGCAGCGTACTGCAGCAGAAAGTTTTGCCCGGCATGCGCCGATAAACCGCCGATGGTGGCAACCTCGGCGCGGCGCTGGTAGGTCTCGCCAAAGATGCGCACTTCTGGCTCGCGGTCAGCCAGGCGCCTGCCCAGCGTATAGGGCGCCTGCCAGGAGACGATCATCACCGTGTTGCGCGGATTTTCAATGTTATTGCGCAGGTGGTGCAGAATGCGGCCGGCTTCGGCCATGCCCGAGGCCGAGATGATGACCATCGGCTCTTTGCGGTCGTTGAGCGCTTTGGATTCCTCCACCGAGCGTGTGTAAGTCAGCATATCAAAGCCCAGCGCCGGCGGTGCTTATCCTGGCGCACGAATTCGTGGGTTTCCTCATCAAAGCACTCGGGGTGCTGGCGGAAGATGTTGGTGGCATTCACCGCCAGCGGGCTATCGACGATCACCGGGATGCGCGGCAGCTCGCCGCCATGAGATCATCTGGTGCAGGTTGTAGACCAGCTCCTGGGTGCGCCCCACGGCAAAGGCCGGGATGATCACCTTGCCACCGCGCTCGATGGTTCGGGCGATCACCTGGCGCATTTCCTCGTAAGCGAGCTGCGGCTCGCGGTGGGGTTTGTCGCCGTAGGTGCATTCCATCATCAGGTAATCGACCTTTTCGCGGCAGCTCGGGATCGCGCAGCAGCGGCAGCCGGGACGACCAATATCACCGGAGAACCATGAAGCGAAACTTGCGGCCGTTCTCCCGAACATCCAGAATCACGCCGGCTGAGCCGAGGATGTGCCCGGCATCGACCAGGTGAGCGGTCACCCCGGGCACCGGCTCAAACTCCTGGTGATAGGGTACGGGGGAAAAATACTGGGCCACCTGGGCTGCGTCTTCGAGTGAATACAGCGGCTCTACCGGCGGCTCACCGCGCTTGAGACGCTTTTTGTTGACAAACTCCACGTCCGATTCCTGGACGTGACCCGAATCGATCAGCATCACGTTGCCCAGGTGGGCAGTGGCTTCGGTGCAGTAAATGGGACCGGTGTAGCCGTTTTTGACCAGGTTGGGCAGGTTGCCGCTGTGGTCGATGTGCGCATGCGATAGGATGACGGCGTCCAGCTTCCTGGGAGAAAAGGCAAAATTGCGATTGCGCTCGTAGGTGTCCTGGCGGCGCCCCTGGAAGAGACCACATTCCAGCAACAGGCGGCTGCCGTTGATTTCAAGCAGGTACTGCGAGCCGGTGACGGTGCGCGCAGCGCCGAGAAAAGTAATTATCATGTTGGTCCTTTCAAAAGAAGCAGGATTTGCTCGCCAAACTGCTGGAAGCGCCAGGGCGCGCTGGCCATGACCCTGGCGAGGGATTCTGCAGTATCTGGATTCTGCTGGGCGAGCACTTCCATCAGGTCGCGCGGCAGGATCACATCCGATTGGACGGACATGGCTGCAGCGGCAGTCTTGCGCCAGCGGCGCAAACGGTCCAGGCGCTCCAGGTAGGCTTCCTCCGGGCGAGGCGAGCGCCTGTACTGTAATGGTTTAGCCTTGAGCCCGCGCTGCACGGCATGTAAAAGCTGGAACCCGTGGCGATCCACCTGGCCGCGGCTCATCCCCGGAAGCGCACCCAACTCACTCAAGGTGGCCGGGCAGGCCGCGGCAATGGACACCAGCGTCTGGTCGTTCATGACTTTAAATAACGGGCGATCCATAGAGCGAGCCCTGGACTCACGGTAGCGGCACAGCTCCTGCAGGACGGCTGCCTGCTGCGGGGTCAGGTCGCTGGCACCGCGTAGTCCCCAGAAGTCATTGTTTTTGGGCTGGTCATTGCGCCCGTTGGTCTCCAGGCTGGCCAGGCGCGCAAAATCCTCCTGAGCCAGGGGCCGCAAGCCGCGCGCATCCAGCTCATCCGCCAGGCGCTGGCGCAGCGGGATCAAGAAATGCGTATCCAGGCGGGCGTACTGCAGCAGGCCGGCAGGCAGCGGGCGCTGACCCCAATCGGCGCGCTGGAAATGCTTGTCGATCTGCACGCCGAACTCAGACTGCAGCAGGTCGCCCAGTCCAAAAGCGCTGCGCCCCAGGATGCGCGAGGCGATCATGGTATCGAAAAGGCCGGCAAACTGGAAGTGAAAATCGCGCTTCAGACAGATCACGTCGTACTCGGCGGCGTGGAAGACTTTCTCGAGGGCAGGGCTGGCAAAAACCGGCGCCAGGGGTGAGAGGTCCTTGAGCACCAGCGGATCCACCAGGAAATCGCCCTGGTGCGTTGAGAACTGCAGCATGCAAACGCGCTCGCGGTAGACATACAGGCTGTTGGACTCGGTGTCCACAGCGATGATCGCCTCACCCAGCAGGTGCTCAACAAGCTGCGCCAGGTCTGCCTGGCGCGTGATCAGGCTGGCAGGAGGTAGTTGCTCGACATTACTTGGAAACTCCATCGTTTGAATTATAGCGGATAACCCCAAAAAAACCCGGTTAAACCTCTTCGGGGAAGCTTTCGCCAGCAACGCCGTTCCCCTTCTCCATCACCAGGGCGTCTTCACCCCCCTGGTAATACTCCGGCCAGGTACCCAGGCGATGGTAGCCCAGGCTTTCGTACAGGCGGATCGCCTGCTGGTTTGAACTGCGCACGCTCAAACGGATGATGCGACCGCCCAGGCGCTGCTCGCAGGCTGCGATCAACGCCCGGCCGATACCCTGGCAGCGGTACTCCGGCAGGACGCCCACCGTCGAAATCCAGGCCACATTGTCGGAGCGGCGCCAATCCCCGGCAATAAAACCGACCATCTTGCCGTCGAGGACCGTCTTCAAGCGCACCACATTCGAGACCGTCAGCACACCCACCAGGTCCCAGATTGGCCAGGCATCCTTCGGAAAGCAGACCTGCTCGAGGTGACGCAGTGCATTTAAATCACGCCAAGTCGCCGTTTCGATGTTGAAACGGCTACCTGGCGCAGGTTCATTTCCGGGACTCATACCGCGATCAGGACTTAATCTTCGAGACAAAATCCTGCAGCAGGCTGGTGAACTCCATCGGGAAAATATACTTGGTGGACGGGCTGGCGCCGATACCCTTCAAGGCTTCAAAATACTGCAGGGTCATGGTCTTGGTGTCGATATTTTGAGCCACCGAGAAGATCTTATCCAGGGCAGCCGAGTAACCTTCGGCGCGCAGGAGCTGGCTCAATTTTTCACCTTCGGCGCGCAGGATGGCGCCCTGCTTTTCGCCCTCGGCGCGCAGGATATTGGCCTGCTTCTCGCCGGTCGCCACGTTCACCTGGGCTTCACGCGAACCTTCCGATTCGGTCACGACGGCGCGGCGGATGCGCTCTGCCGACATCTGGCGATTCATGGCATCCAGGATCTCGCGCGGCGGGATGATCTCGCGAATCTCAACATTGGTCACCTTGACACCCCAGCGCTCGGTGACCTCGTCCAGGCGGGTGCGCAGCATATTGTTGATGTGCTCGCGTTCCGAAAGGGCATCGTCGAGAGGGATGCCGCCGATGACGGCGCGCAGCGTGGTCGTGGCCATACCAGCCGCAGCAGACTCAAAGTTGCCCACCTGGAGCACGCTATCCGCCGGGTCAACCACCTTGAAATACCACAGGAAGTCGATTGAGATGGAGGCGTTATCCTTGGTGATCGAGGTCTGGTGCGGCACCTCGCGCACCTGCTCGCGGAGGTCAACGGTCTGGGCGCGATCGATAACGGGGATCAGAAAAACGATGCCAGGGCCGCGCGTGCCGATGCAGCGTCCCAGGCGGAAGACCACCAGGCGTTTGAACTCGGGCACGATGCGGATGGCCGAGGCGACCAGGGCCAGCACAATGATGATGATAGCCCCAACCAGGCACAAGACGATAGTAGATGTTTCCATATTTGGTTACCTCCAGTAGGAAATTGTCAACGATTACGGGTTTGAGGATTCTTGAGGCGGCTCAACCGCCTCGACGGTAAGGACCAGACCCTGGCGATCGAGTACACGCACGCGGGTACCGGCAGCGAGCGGCTGGTCGCTGCGAGCGCTCCACAACTCGCCATTGATGTAAATCGATCCTTCTGCTGCGATTTCCGTGCGCGCTTCCCCTTCCTGGCCGATCAGGCTGGCCAGGTCATGGCTGGGTTCCAACAAGGAGGCCTGGATGGACTTGGTGGTGGCAACCCACATGAAAATGACCACCAGCGTGGAGACGATCAAAGCCAGCCAGGGGTTGACGGCCGGCTTCCAACCAGGTCCATCAAACAGGAAGACCGAACCGATCACCAGGGCGGCAATCGAGATGACCAGGAAATAGACTTTTTTAGAAAGACGAACGGCGATCATGAAGGGGAAAACGCCCAGGATCAGGATTACGAGCGCCCACCAGTTGATCGGCAGGTAAATCAGCTCCCAACCCGCCAGGATGAAGGCAATCAGGGCTCCGATTTCGAGGATGCCGGTGCCGGGGGTGAGCACGGCGCTCATACCTAAAACAAACCCGGTCACCAGCAGCAGGTAGGCCAGGTTCGGGTTGATTAAAAATATCGGGATTCATGGAGATTCCTATCTGCCAGGCCAGGATGCCCGGCAGATTTCATTATACATCGAAAAGGTATAAATTAGACCGCGAGCCGTGGTTTTTACGGTCAGTCAGCCCCTACACGAACGGGATACCTTCACCGCCCGACAAGACCGGTCGGGTTCTCGCGATGACGTGGAACTGGAGGCTATTCCGCAGCAGCATCCACACCCAGGGTCTGGGAGAGTTCCGCCAGCATGGCTTTTTCCTTATCGCTGACGCGCACCGCGCCGATCCCCAGGAAGCCGCCTTCCTTGGAGCCCTCTGCCGTTTGTTGGGCCAGGTAGAACAGCCACTTACGGTAGGCCGAACCATCCTCGGACGAACGACCGCTGACCAGGTCAGCCGCGCCTAAGATTGCATCCATGAAGCTGCCCTTAAGCACCTGGGGATCCTTCTGAGCCTGGAACTTTTCCATCTCAGGCTTGAGGACTTCCTGGGTTTCTTTTTTGTTGAGTTCTGCGGCGATATCGCGGAGCAATTCATTCTTCGTGTGGGTCGCGGTCAGCGTCACAGCCTGGCCCATCGCAGCCAGCTCTTTAAAGAAGCCCATGTTGAGGTCCGAGATCACCACGAGCATCGAAGCGAAGAAGGGGGCCAGCAAGAGTGATTTCCACTCTTCTGGCGAGTAATCGACTTTTGTGGTCATGTTTCAATCCTTTAGAAAAATGTCAGGGTTAGGCTTACTTGTTAGGCAAGCCGAGTATATCACAACCAAGAATCCTCGTTGCGATTTGTATATTTTAGCCAAATAACATAAAATATATCTATGAACCATTGGGTCGTTCCACTCTCTTCTACACTCCCAGAGTCCCTGGTGGGACGTAAAGCTGCTGCCTTAAGCCGCATGATAGCTGCTGGTTTCCCTGTTCCTTCCAGCGCGTGCATAACCACTGAGGCATTACGCGCTGCGTTTTCTGCGCAGGGTGAGCTGCGCCTGCCGGATGGATTATTGGATGCACTCAACCGGGTCTTGCCCATGAACACACCACTTGCAGTGCGTTCGTCCGCCGTTATGGAAGATTTACCAGAGCGCAGCCTGGCCGGGCAATATGTGACCTGCCTGAATGTCACCGGAGACTCGGCACTCGAACAAGCCATCCTCGACTGCTGGCGATCGTACCTTGCTTTTCCTGCCGCTGCGAATCGTAGCGGTATGGCTGTTTTAATTCAACCTCTGTTGGATGCGGAATGCGCTGGGGTCTGTTTCAGCGTGGACCCTATCCGTTCACAACCAGACCAGCTGTTGGTGACCTCGAATTGGGGCCTGGGCGCGGGCGTTGTCAGCGGATCAATCCCCAGCGACACTGCTCGTTTACATCGCAGTGACCTGGGCATAGAAGATCTCTTAATCGCGGACAAGACCCGCGCGGCCCGGCCAGCTACCGATACAGGAGGGGTAGCCCTGGTTTCAGTTGCTGAGAACCAGTGCCGGGTAGCCTGCCTGCCAGAGGAGTGGCTGCGCCGCATGGGGCAATTCGGGCTGGCCTGCGAGCAGTTTTTCGGCTCACCCCAGGATATCGAGTGGGCAGTGGCTGGTGGAAAATTTTGGATTTTGCAGAGTCGCCCGATCACCACTTTACCCGAATCTACACGCCAGGCAACCAGCTTCCCGGTATCCTGGGAAAATGATGCAGAACCGCGCCACTTCTGGTGGCTGGTCCCCCACACTGACCGGCCTGGTGCCGTAATTTACCCGGCAGAGATTGATTTCATCCGCGCCAGCTCCCAGGGAGGCCAGGATGCGGTTTATATGGGAGGCTCAGCTGACACCCGCTGGTTTAAATTTGCCAATGGTCGCCAATACATGGCCAGGGCAAAAAGCAGCCTGCCCCCCGCCAGGGTCCACATCAACTCCGCAGCCAGGCAGGATCTGCTGAAGCGCATGGAACAGGAAAATACCACCTATTGGGATGCCTGGGGACCAGAAATCATCCTGGCCACTAATCGCGTGGCAGCCTTCGATCCCAGCAACGCCGAAGGTCCAACGCTGGCCGACCACCTGGAAAATGCCCTGGCGACCTCCATACGGCACTGGATGGTGCACACACTTACCCCGCGACCCAGCCGCTCCCAATCCCTGCTGGAGGCGTACATGCAATTGAGTGGCCTGGGAGTTTTACAAGCCCAAAAAGAGCTGCCTGCCTTGCTGACCGGCCTTGAGACGATCCAGACCCGGTTGATTGATGGCCTATATGAGCTGGCTCGCCTGGCATTGGAGGATCCAAGGATTGCCGAAGGGATCGTGCACGGACGACCGGTCCATTTGTCTTCCAGGCCAGGGCTGGCTGACTTTTCCAGCGAGTACCAGCGTTGGATCACTGTTTATGGACACCGCCTATGCTACCGGGCTGTCCCGGATTATCCAGCCGACCTGCCCTTCCCCTGGAGAGAATCTCCAGAACACATCTGGGGCATGATCTCAGCGTATTTGCCGCGGGCGCGCCAGGAAGACCAGCCACCGCCACGCCAGGTGCGGGCTGTCTCATTCCAGGCTACCGAAGAGCGACTCGAGCGATTGATCACTTCCATAGACGATGCTGCCCTGGTGGACAAATTTCGCCAGGCCCTGGCATATGCCCGGCGCAACGCCGTTTACCTTGATGAGCACAACCACTACATTGACCAGCTTTCCGAAGGCCAGTACGTCCAGGCTTTGCTATATGCCGGGCGATGGCTGAAAAAGCAAGGGAACCTGCCAAACTCCCTGGATATTTTTTGGCTGAAAGTGGAAGAAATCCTGAAAGCGTTGAACGGACAGCCAATCGAGCTGGCAGAAATCTGCCTGGCACGCCGGGCTGAATTCGAGGGTTGGCAGTCACTCGTCCCGCCAGCCTGCCTGGGACTGCCCAGCCATGAGCTGGAAAACCGGCCTGAGCCTGCGGCTGTCGAGATGATCAAAGAACAACCCCAAATCGATGACCGGGCCAACACTCTGATTGGTGAACCCGCCAGCCGTGGCCAGGTGAATGGTCGGGCGCGGGTGGTCAGGGACACCTCCGCATTCCCACAGATCGCGCCGGGTGAAGTATTGATCACAAGCTACATACCTGCTGCCTGGACGCCGCTCCTGGCGCTGCTGGCCGGCGTCGTGCTGGAGGTTGGCTCACCGGGTGATCATCCCTCGATTACCGCCCGTGAGTTTGGCGTGCCGGTCGTTTGTTCCGCTTTGCATGCAACGAAGGTCATCCCCGACGGCGCCTGGGTCAGCCTGGACGCGTTTACAGGCCAGGTAACCTGGAGCGAAACCCGATGCTCCTGATCCCGCCTCAGATATCCACAAACAACCAGGAATCTTGCCGGCAGGCATGGAAAATTCCTGGAAAATCGATAGATGTGTTCTGCTGAAAACTTTTGGGATTTTTCTTTTATGGTAAAATTCGATGCGCAAAATGCGGGCGTCGCCAAGTGGTAAGGCATCAGCCTTCCAAGCTGATATTCGCGGGTCCGAATCCCGTCGCCCGCTCTAAAAAGCCGATGGCTTATGGCCGATAGCACATCGCTTTGTGCAGTGGAGGTCTCCACTGCACACCGTACCTTAACAGGGCTCGTAGCTCAGCGGCAGAGCGCGCGGCTTAAAGCAACATACGTTGCACAGGGCTGCCAGAGGCGAAATCCTCTGGTGATACCTGCCAAATTCGGGGAAGCCTTCGTCTACCGACAGGGTAATCCCGAGCCAAGCCTGAAGAAATCCAGGAAGGTGTAGAGACTGGACGGCAGGGAGCCAGGTGCGTTGGTGTGCACCCGGTTCAAGGGACAGTCCAGCCCACAAACCCGAAAGGGGCGGCGAAAGCCGTAGTGGGATGCATAACCGCTTGGTCGCAGGTTCGAATCCTGCCGGGCCCATTATAAGTGTGTGGAAAACGGATGGTTTTTTGCCATCCGTTTTCCGTTAATGGATCAAGCCATGCGCTTCCACTGCTCGGTTTCGATGACAATCCGGTAGAACGGCTTACGGTTGGGATCGTCGGTGACGTATTCCTCGGAAACGACCAGGGTGAAGTAGTTCTCGGCGGGCACTTCCAGGCGCAGATTGTGGTCGCCGCGGAACTTGACCTTGCTCATGAGCTGCTGGCTGAGGCCGCGATCGATGGGAAACTCGCGCACCGGCAGGCGGGCGCTAACCGACTGGTCGATCTCCTGCTTGAGCTCATCGGCCAGGGGCAGACTTTCCAGCCAGTTATCGAGGTTCAGGCGCCGCGAGGTCACCGCCTGGTGGATGCTCTCCTCAAGGTGCTCGCCCTCTTCTTCGGTCAGGCGGCTGCGCAGCTTGTTCTCAGCGTTCAGCATACCACGGTAGACCAGGTCGGTGAACTTGCGCGAATCGAGCACTTCCTGGGCATCGAGGAAGGATTCGCTAAAGAATTGGGCGATCGCCCCGGTACGACTGGCGGCCTCGTCAGGACGGCGCTGGCGGTCGAGCAGGAGCATGTCGAACTCCGGGTGGCGCGGCTCCAGGGGTTGGATGAAGGCGCACTTCTGCAGGCGCTCGCCGGTAAACGCCTGCGAGTTGCTCTCGAAGCTGACGTAGGTGTTGCCGCGCTTGTCCTGGCGAATGACGTGGTTGAAAATCTGCGAGGGGTCGACCTTCATGATCGCCAGGAAGCGGGTGTAGGGGTAGTTGCCCGCTTTGTAAAAGCACACGGCCAGGTCGCCGGGGGTGATGCGCTGGTCACGTTCCAGAAGGCCGTAGAGCTCCTGCGCCAGGCGGCGCGAGCCATCCAGCAGGGGCGCCTCGCCACGCAGCAGGTCCCGGCAGACCCCTGAGGTCTGCTCGGGGTTAATGTTGCGGAAGCGCGCCGACTTGAGCCCGGGATCCTTCAACGAGCCCAGGATATGACCGGAAAAATACTCAATGAGGGCTTCATTGCTGCTCAAAGGCACTGGCACGCTGGAAAGCACCAATCCCTGGCCCTGCGGGTCGAGGATGTGCAAAATCAGCTCTTCAATACGAATATCGACTGCGTCTCGCATAGCGCCTCCTGATCTGTTGAATGCTGTTGGGGAAAACGAGCTAACCTGTAATAAAGTTTACTGGTAAACTTTATTTGAATCAAGTGACGAACGACCCTTTTTGCTCCAATGGGAACTTTTACCAGGGTAAAACCATCTTTAATTCGCCCAGGAAGCAACCCTGGATCACCCAACAAGGAGGAACCTGACATGAACTTACCCAACCCCGAACCAAACCCAACCTCAGATAACGCTAAACGCTCCCTGTCCGGCAGCGTGATCCTGACTGCCGTGGTGGTGCTGGGGATTGCCCTGCTGCTGGCAGCCCTGTACATCACGGGGTTTTTCGGCCGCCCGGAGGCCGCCCAGCCAACGCCAGTCACCCCTTTCATCGATATTGAACAGCCGCAGGCCGGGGCGACGGTCAGCCTGGCGCAGCCGCTGGCGGTCAGCGGCATGGCGGGCGGGCTCTTCGAAGGCAGCCTGGTCGTGCAGGTGCTGGACGCGGACGGAAACGTGCTTATCGAAGCGCCCACGACCGTCCAGGCGCCCAACGCCGGGCTGGGCGAGAGCGGTCCCTGGAGCCTCGAGCTGCAGGTGCAGGCTCAGCCCGAAAGCTTGGGGACTGTGCGCACCTACGCCCAATCGGCAGAGGACGGCAGCGTGGTGGCCGAGGACCAGGTCGAAGTGACCTTCGAGGCGGTGGCTGTCGAACCTTACATCGTAATCAACGAACCCGGCGAGGGAGCGGTTATCGATCCCGCGGCGCCGCTGCGTGTCCAGGGTATGGCAGGAGGGCTCTTCGAGGGCAGCCTTGTGGTGGAAGTGCTGGACGAGAACGGCGCCAGCCTGGCGATGGCGCCCACGACCATCCAGTCCGAGTACGCCGGCGTGGGAGGCGAGGGATCCTGGAGCGTTGAGCTGGCGGTCCAACCCGTTCCGGGCTCCCGGGGAATGCTGCGCGCCTGGGCTGGCTCGCCCAAAGACGGCAGCGTCGCCGCCGAAGATGTGGTCGAAGTCAGCTTCGGGCAGGCTGCCCCGCCCCCAGCCGCGAACGTGCGCCTGGAAGACGCCGCCTGGCTGCTGGTTGCTTTGAACGGGCAGGCGCCGCTCGCAGGCTCGCTGGCATGGGCGCAGTTTCAGGATAACGCCGTAGCAGGCTCGGCGGGCTGCAACCGCTATAATGCCTCCTACAGCGCCGTGGATGCGGGAGACTCGAGCGGGAGCCTGGGCATCGGCCCAGCCGCCAGCACGCGCATGGCCTGCCCCGAGCCGGAGGGCGTGATGGAGCAGGAAGCGCAGTACCTGAGCCTGCTGGAGGCGGCAGCCTCTTACCAGGTCGTGGATGGGCGGCTGAGCGTGCGCGACGCATCTGGCAATGAGGTGCTGGCGTTCCAGTCCGCCGTCATCGGTTCGGTTAACGCCGTCGAGGGTTCAAAACTCCCAAAGGGGGCGGTTGCCCTGGTCAGCCTGGACGACGTCTCCAGGGCCGACGCCCCGGCGGTGACGATCAACCGCATCGAGCTGAGCGGGATGGCGGGTTTCCCGTTCCCGTTTGCGGTGACCTATAACCCGGCGCAGATCGACCCCAGGATGGACTATGCCATCCTGGTGCGCATCAACGACAAAGAGGGCGACCTGGCATTTATAAACACCCAGGCGTACATCGTGATCACCAGGGAGCGGCCATCGGTGATCGAGGTCATGGTGGAGGATATCCGGTAAGAAAAATTATCCCGACACGAATTGCACGAATAAACCGATTACTTACATTCGTGTCATTCGTACATTCGTGAAATTCGTGTTATATCTTTTATTGAGGAGAATCCCATGGAATACCGCTTATTCGGACGCACGGGCGTCAAGGTCTCACCGCTCTGCCTGGGGGCGATGAACTTCGGCGACGCCACGGACGAGGCCGACTCGATCCGCATCATACACCAGGCGCTGGACGCCGGCATCAACTTCATCGACACCGCCAACGTCTACAACGGCGGGCGCAGCGAGGAGATCGTCGGCAAGGCGCTGCTGGGCAGGCGGCAGGACGTCTTCCTGGCCACCAAGGTGCACGGCGTCGTCGGCCCAGGACCGAACGACCAGGGGAACTCGCGCCTGCACATCCTGCAGGCGGTCGAGGACTCGCTGCGCAGGCTGCAGACGGACTATATCGACCTGTACCAGGTGCACCGGCCGCGCTTCGAGATCCCCAGGACGAGACCCTGAGCGCCCTGAGCGACCTGGTGCGCAGCGGCAAGGTGCGCTACACCGGCTGCTCGACGCACCCGGCGTGGCTGGTGATGGAAGCGCTGGCGCTGAGCGAGAAATCCGGGTTTGCGCGCTACGTCTCCGAACAGCCGCCCTACAACCTGCTCGACCGGCGCATCGAGAACGAGCTGGTGCCCCTGGCGCTGCGCTACGACCTGGCGCTGATCCCCTGGGCGCCGCTGGCGCAGGGCGTGCTGGCGGGGCGCTACAGCTCGCGGCTGGAGACGCCGGCGGATTCGCGCGCCGGCCGCAAGCCGGGCAGCATCTACGACGAGCGGGTCACCGAGAAGGGCGTGGCCGCCGGGCTGCGCTTCAGCGAGCTGGCGCGCCAGTGTGGGAAGACGCCGGGGCAGCTGGCGCTGCTGTGGTGCAAGGACCAGCCCGCGATCACCAGCCCGATCGTCGGCCCGCGCACGGGCGAGCAGCTTGCGGAGCTGCTGCCGGTGATGGAGATGACGCTGAGCGAGGAAGAGCGCCTGGCCTGCGACGAGATCAACCCGCCGGGAACGGCGATCACGAATTTCTTCAACTCGGCGCCGTGGATGAAGACGGTGGTGAGGTGAGGATTTCAATCGCAGGTTTTGAACGATTTCTTGACGCGATTTATTTTTGGTGATAGACTCCCCTCATCTTATGTGAAAGGAGGCGTTTAAATTATGTCAAACAGCAGATTGGTTTGGTTCAACGCGTATTGGATGCGCCTCCGGGGAACGGGCCGCTAATCGGCCGTCATTTTTAATATTCCCGCCGCGAGCGCATCCCCGCCTCGCGGCGGTTTCGTTAAGCTGATGGGCTGGACAGCCGCGAGGGTTTGCGGCTGTCTTTTGTTTTTGTAGATTTGCAGGAGCTTTTTATTTATGACCAAGCGTAATTTACTCGAGTGGTGGGACGAGCTGGACGAGGACGGGCCGGAGACCCCGGCACGGCCGCGACCCGCAGGCAAAGCCTCGCACAAGCCCCACCCCGAGCCCCAAACCATCGACCGCGAGCTGGCATGGATCGCCAGCCAGGACCACCATGCCGGTCACTTTGATTTCACCTACCAGGCCTCGCGCCACGAGCGCCAGTGGCTGCTGCAGTCGCTGGGCAGCTTTTACGAGCACCACTGGATCCGCGACGTGCTGCGCCAGGTGAAAGGCGGCAAGGAAGCCTCGGTGTACCTGTGCGAGTCCGAGCCGGATGCGGGCGAAAAGGTCCTCACCGGCCAGCAGACTTTACCTGAGCTTGTGGCAGCCAAGGTCTACCGGCCGCGCATGCTGCGCAACCTGAAGAACGACGCCCTGTACCGCGAGGGCCGTAGCTGACCTGGACGCCGACGGGCACGAGATCATGGATCACCGCATGCTGCGGGCCATCCAAAAGCGCACGGCCTTCGGGCAGGAGCTGCGGCACACCTCCTGGCTGGAGCACGAGTTCACCGCCCTGCAGGCGCTGACCCAGGCCGGGGCGGACGTGCCCACACCCTACGCCAGCGATGCCAACGCCATCCTGATGACGTACATCGGCGAGGACGGGATGCCGGCGCCGGTGCTGGCCTCGATCCGCCTGAGTCGCAGCCGAAGCCCAGGCGCTTTTCCAGCGCACGCTGCGCAACATCGAGATCATGCTCTCCCAGGACATCATCCACGGCGACCTCTCGGCTTTCAACATCCTCTACTGGGACGGGGCGATCACCCTGATCGACTTCCCGCAGGTGGTGCACCCGGAAAAGAACCACAGCGCCTTCCGCATCTTCGAGCGCGACGTGCTGCGCATCTGCGAGTATTTCAGCCGCCAGGGCGTGCGCACCCAGCCGCGGCGGCTGGCAGCCGACCTGTGGACGTCCTACCGCCATTCGCTGCTGCCCGAGGTCAACCCGGCGCTACTCGACGACCAGGACGAGCAGGACGTGGCTTACTGGAAGTCACTGGCTGAGCGTCCGGCCGGGTTAGCGGCTGAGCCGGCGGCCAAGCCGTTAGCTAAAGGCGTTTGACAGACGGGACAACCTAAGATATAAAAGGGGAAATCAAGATGATTTTTATGCTGTGGGTGGCTCGGCCGCCCACAGCATAAAGCCATTGAAACAGAAGGAGAATTTGATGGAAGACCCTCACTTACGCAGGCTCAAGATCGACCTGGATGAGCTGGAGCTTGCGTTTGGAACATCGGACTGGGAAAATGCTTTTTTCCTGGACACTGACACCGGCGAGGTGCTGCTGGTGCAGGAGAATATTTTCCGCGATTTAGAAAACATTTACGAAAACTACCCGGAAGATGACGACGAAGAAGAAGACGCCGAACCCATCGTCATCGCAGACGTGCTCGACGAGATGGACCTACACGATTGGGAGCGCGAGCTGCTGCTCGAGGCCGACCTGGTCAGGAATAGCCCACCGGAGCGTTTCCTGCGCGTTCCGGTGGTCGACTCGCGCGAAGGCTACCGCGATATGGAAGAATTCGTCGGGACCGTCCAGAGGGACTCCGTGAGATTGCGCCTTGAACAGGCGCTGGACGGCAAGGGGGCCTTCCGCCGTTTCAAGGATGCCCTGCTGAGCTTCCCGCAGGAACGCGAGCGCTGGTTCGCATTCGAACAGGAGCGCCTGCGCCAGCGCATGCTGGACTGGCTGGCGAGCGAAGGCATCGAGGCCATCTAGCCGGAATGCGCGCCTACCTGCAGAGATTGGAAGAAGAAGGGCGCCTGCTGCACGTGCGGGAGCCCGTGTCAAAGACCTACGAGATCGCCGGGACTTTAAAGAAGCTCGAACCCCGGCCGGTCCTCTTCGAACAGGTGCTGGAGTCGCCCTTCCGGGTCGCCGGCAACCTGTTCTGCGGCAAGGCAGCCTTCGCCGACTACTTCGGGATGGCGCCCGCCGGGATCATCCCACGCATGCTGGAAGCCATCGCCCACCCCAGCGCACCGGATGTTGTCCGGGATGCGCCCTGCCAGGAGGTGGTCGAGCTGGAGCCCGACCTGGACCAGTTGCCGATCCTGCGCCACTGCGAGCTGGACGGCGGAAACTACCTGAGCTCGGGAGTGTTCATCGCTCGCCACCCGCAGTGGGGTCAGAACCTGGACTTTCACCGCGGCATGCAGTTCAGCCAGAACGAGATGGCGATGCGGGTGGTGCAGGGACGGCATTTCCACCGCTTCCTGCAGGACCTGGGCGCTGTGGACGTGGCGGTGTGCGTCGGGCTGCCGCCCAACGTGCTGGCTGCGGCGGCAACCTCGGTCGAGCTGGGGGTGGATGAGCTGGGAATCGCCAACACCCTGGAGCCGCTGCAGGTGGTGCGCGGCAAGACGGTGGACGTGCTGCTGCCGGCTGAAGCCGAGTTCGTGCTGGAAGGCACGGTCTACACCGACCGCCGGCACGCTGAAGGCCCGTTCGTCGACCTGACCGAAACTTACGACGTGGTGCGCCAGGAGCCGGTGTTCGTGGTGAAGGCGATCACGCACCGGCACGACGCCATCTGGCAGGCGCTGCTGCCGGGGGCGTTGGAGCACAAGCTGCTGATGGGCATGCCGCGCGAGCCAACCATCTTCAAAAAAGTGAATGAGGTGGTGAAGTGCCTGGACGTGCACGTCAACCCGGGCGGCTGCTCGTGGCTGCATGCCATCGTTAAGATTCAAAAACAGTCCGAAGACGACGGCAAAAAAGCCATCCAGGCGGCTTTCGCCGGGCACGGCTCGTGCAAGCACGTCTTCGTGGTGGACGAGGACATCGACATCTACGACCCGCTGCAGGTGGAGTGGGCAATGGCGACGCGCTTCCAGGGCGACCGCGACCTGGTCGTGCTGCCGCGATCGCGAGGATCGAGCCTGGACCCCAGCTCCGAGCCCGGCACGCACCTGACCAGCAAGCTGGGCTTCGACCTGACCCACCCGCTGACCAGTGAAGGAAAAGATTACAGCCGGGCGCCTTTCCCGGACGTGGACCTGAGCCGCTATGCTTCGCTTGACGCTTGAAGAACAGGAGATGCTGGAGGGGAAAGAGGGCAGGTCCGTGCGCAAGTGCATGGAAATCCTGACGGCGCTGGGCACGATCTACGCGGCGGAGAGAATGCTGCCGGTGACCTCGGTGCAGATCGCCGGGGTCAGCTACGACAACCTGGGGGAGGCCGGGCTGCAGTTCCTGACGGAGATGGCAGACGGCGGCGGGCGCGCTCGCGTGCTGAGCACGCTCAACCCGGCGGGGATGGACATCGAAAACCCGGACTCGTTGGGCATCGACCCCGGCTTCGCAGCCAACCAGCGGCGGGTGATCGAAGCCTTTGCCCGCATGGGCACTGTCACAACCTGCACCTGCACCCCCTACCTGGCAGGCAACCGGCCGGGCTTCGGCGAGTCGATCGCCTGGGCGGAGAGCAGCGCCGTCTGCTACGCCAATTCGGTGCTGGGGGCGCGCAGCAACCGCGAGGGCGGTCCGAGTGCGCTGGCGGCTGCCCTGACCGGGCGTACCCCGGCGTACGGCTACCACCTGGAGGCGCAGCGGCTGCCAGACTTTTACGCCACGGTGGACGGACAACTGCAGGGCAGCGCCGATTTCGGCGCCCTGGGCAAGGTGCTCGGCGAGAAGCTGCAGGCCGCCGGGAAGCGCGTGGCATACATCCGGGGGGCCAAGCCGCACACCCTGGAGCATGCCGGCAGCCTGGAGAATATCAAGTCCTTTTGCGCCAGCCTGGCCACTTACGGCGGGGCAGCCCTGTTCCACATGGAAGGGGTGACCCCTGAGGCCTCCAGGATGGCGCCCCCGGCCGAAAGCGTGACCACCCAGGTGGCAATCAACCAGGAAAATCTAGAGAGGGCTGCCCGCGAATTGAGCGACGGCGACCCCGAGGAGGCGGACTTCGTCAGCCTGGGCTGCCCGCATTTGACCATCGCCGAGATCGGGCGCATCGCCGAGCTGCTCAAGGGCCGGCAGGTGCAGCGCGAGTTCTGGATCACCACAGCCCGCCCCACCAGGCAGCTCGCCGACCGGCTGGGCTACAGCCAGGTCATCGAGGCCAGCGGGGCGAAGTTCGCCACGGACACCTGCTGCGTGGTGGCGCCCATCCGCGGCCGCTTCCGGACCCTGGCGACCGACAGCGCCAAAGCCTGCTACTACGCGGCCTCCAAAAACCGCTTTCAGACCGTCCTGCTGCCGTTCGAGGCCGTCATCGAGCTGGCGCTGCGCACCAGAGGGCAGACGCCGCCCGGGGGAGATGCTTGAAACTGCAGGGGCGTAAAATCGCCGCGGGCAAGGCCTCGGGCGAGGCGCTGGTGACGCGCCAGGGCATCTCCTTCTTCGGAGGCGTCGACCCGGAGACAGGGGTAGTAGTGGAGCGCGGCCATGAGCTAGAGGGACAATCCATCCAGGGCAAAGTGCTGGCGTTTCCGAGCGGGAAGGGTTCCACCGTCGGCTCGTACACCCTTTACCGGCTGAAGCACAACGGGCTGGCGCCGGCGGCCATTCTAAATGCAGAATGTGAGACCATCACCGCAGTTGGCTGCATCATCGCGGATATCCCCTGCATCGATCAGCTACCGCTGGAGGAGCTGCAGAGCGGGATGCGGCTGGAAGTGGATGGGGAGAGAGGAATTGTGGAGGTCAAGATATGATTTACCGGCTGGTGCGCATCTTCATCAACATCGTCATCAGGTTGACCATGAAGCTTGAGGTGGAAGGATTGGAGTACCTGCCCAGGAGCGGGAGCTTTATCGCGACCTCAAACCACCTGGGCCGGCTGGACGCCATGCTGATCTGGTACTACCTGAAACGCGACGATATCATCGTAATCGTGGCTGAAAAATACCAGCAGAACGCCTTCTTGCGCTGGTTCGCGCACCAGCTCAATGCCATTTTTGTTGACCGCTACAACGCTGATGTCTCCGCCATGCGCCAGGTACTCGAGCGGCTTAAGAAGGGTGGGGTTTTTGTGGTGGCGCCCGAGGGGACGCGCAGCCCGACCGGGGCGCTGATTGAGGCGCGCCAGGGGGCAGCGTACATCGCTGCCAGGTCAGGGCTGCCGATCCTGCCAGTGGGTGTGACCGGCACGGAAGACCGCCTGGCGAAGCAGCGGCTCAAACGCCTGCGCCGGCTACAGGTACATGGGAGGATCGGTGAGCTATACACACTGCCACCGCTGCCGCGCGAGAACCGCGACCAGGCGTTGAAATCCTCCACCGATGAAATGATGTGCCGGATCGCCGTCCTGCTCCCACCGGAGTACCGCGGCGTTTACGCCGACCACCCGCGCCTGAAAGAGTTATTGGACCTGGGCCTGTAGCTTGCGCTCATTTTCAGCTCGCTGGCTGAGCTGCTGGCGCAAGGTGTGGATGTCGACAGGCACCACCTTTGATGTGAAGATTAGAATCCCGGCGCCGATCAGCCAGGCAGTCACGCAAATCACAAGAATCGCCGTCTCCAGGTTATAGGCGCGGGCGATAAAGCCGGCCAGGAGCGGCGCCAGGGCAGCCCCACTGCTCTCGATAAAATATTGCACCGACATGGCCGTGCTGCGCACTTCCGGCAGGGTGATGTCGTACACCGTGGAAACGACGTTCGGTGCGGCAAAGGGGATGAAGAGCGCAGTCAGCATCAACATCACCATGAATAATGCCTGGTTCTCATTGGGAATGTTGATCGTCACCAGGAGTAAAACGGCGCCGCTGAGCACGCCGATCAAAGCCACCAGCATGCGCCCGCGCGGGGTGCGCTTGAAAAGCCAGTCGCCCAGGAAGCCACCCACGAAATAGCCTGAAGCCAGCACGAGCACCGCCGGCGCCATGGTCAATAGGACCTGGTCGCTGCTGTAGCCGCGCTCAGTCTCCAGGTAGCGGAAAAACCAGTAGTTGATAACATTCCAGGGGAACACGCCGACGAAACCCTGGGCGAAAAGCAGGAGCAGGCTGCGCTTACGGAAAAGCGCCAGGGCAGTCTTCATATCAAAGCGGTAGCTGCCCATCTGCTCAAGGCCAGCCAGTTCCGGCTCGCTGCGCCCGCGCGGCAGCTCCTTCACCCCAAAGAAAATTACGATGGCCAGGAAGATGCCGAGGGAGCCGGTGATATAAAATACACCTCTCCAGCCGACCATCCCGCTGAGCAGCGTGGCCGCCACCAGCCCGATCAGGTAGCCCAACGGCTGGGCGAGCTGCAGCAGCCCGTAAATCTTGCCGCGCACATTTGGGCCAAAATAGTCAGCAACCAGGCTGAAGAGCCCAGGATAGCTGGAATCGTCCACGCCGGTGGAGGCGCGGGTGACCAGGAAGGACGGGTACGTAGGCGCAATCGCACTCAGCCAGGTCGTCGAACCCCAAATGAACGAAGCCAGGGCTAACAGTTTGGCGCGAGCGTAGCGGTCGTAAAGGTATCCCCAGAGCGGGTAGAAAATCGCACCTACCACCAGCGCCCCGGTGAAAATCGCCCCCATCTGGACCTCGTCGATACCGAAGGTTTCCATGATGGGGGTCGTCAACGGGCTGATCAGCAGCTTGTCAGCCTGGTGCAGCAGGATGAACAGGAAAAAGATAAAAACGACAAACCAGCGGTATCCTGGTTTTTTCATGTCAGAAACTCCCGGTCAGCAAGAAGTTGAACAGCACCCGGCCCAGAGCATACACCAGGAAACCGACCGCAACCGTGATGGCCGTTTTGGTATCATCCAGGTCCAACCCCTGGCGAACAGCTATAAAACCTGCAGCCAGGGTCCAGATGCCGCCTGCCAGGGCGCCGATACACGGGAAAATGGAGAGCATCATGGGCGCATAAGCGAAGCCAATGGTGCGCATCATCTCTGGCAGGTTCGCCTGACCTTTAAAGACACTGGTGCCGATCACGTAGGTCAGCAGCGACCAGATAAACCAGCTCACCAATGTCCAGATCAAGGCCAGTAAAAAGCGCTGGATAAAGCTGGTGCCGGTGAAGACGCCATACAACCCCTCGCCAATGGCGACCATAAACGCCGCTAAAACCACCACCAGACCTGCCTGGCCCAAGGACTTCGGGTCGTGCTCGATGTCTTCAAAAGTTGCAACGTTTAATTTAAAAACTCCCATAATCCGTTGAAGAAACATTTTTGACTCCTGTGTTGAGGATTTTTTTTACTTTGCCTATATTATAAATTGAGGTCGGGGTTTGCCCGACCTCAATTTTCTTTTAAGGCATTGCCTGCGCCCCTTTAACGATTCTTAGCCAGGTGCGGCGCATACTGCTTATTCGAGAGGATTTTCAACGGGTAGGTCATCGCCAGCCAGAGCTCACCGTTGGTGTAGTCGTAATAGCTGATCGCCGGCTGGCCGCTGTTGTTCAAGCCAATCGAGGTGTACAGCCCCACCACGCCGTCCCAGGCAACTGTTTCGGTTACGGCTGCCCCGAGGCCCCCGTAGGCATATTTCAGGTCGCCGGCGCTGGCATCGTAGTAGCTGATGTGCGCCGTTCCCGAGCCATCCACTGCCAGCGAGGTGTACAGGCCGACATTGCCAGCCGAATCCAGCGTGGCGTAATTCCAGCTTCCGCCGGCGGTGCTGCAGAAAGCCAGCTTCAGGTCGCCGTTGGCATTATCGTAGTAGCTGATGTAGAGCTGGTTGTAATTGTCAGTAGCGAGGGCTGCATACTCACCCACGCTCCCGCTCTGGTCGACCACCTGGTTGACCCAGACATTCGCCGATGAAATATAAGCAAACTTCAAACGCTTGTTGGTAGCGTCGTAATAGGCGATGTACGGGCGGTTGTTGTAATCGACGGCGATCGAGCTGTACTTACCGACGTCATCAGCGCTGTCTACAACGTAAAGCGCCCAGGCAGAGCCGTTCCAATAGGCATATTTCAGATTGCCGTCACTGGCGTCGTAGTAGCTGACATGCCACTTGTTCTGGGAATCGATGGCCAGGGAAATGTACCTGCCGACGTCGTTGGAATCGTCATCGATGGTGCGCAGCTCCCAGGCAGATCCGTTCCAGCGCGCCAGCCTGGCGTCGCCACTGCCGGCATCGTAATAGGCAATGTGCGTGAGCTGCGAGCTATCCAGCTTGAGCGAAAGATATTCGCCCACCCGGTAATTGGCAGCCAGGACGTTGTTCTTCTGCCAGGAGTCAATGAAGAAATAAGCAGTCTTCAAGTCCTCGCTGGTTCGGTTCTGGTACCCGATAACCGGATAATCGTTGTAGGAGATGTCGATGGAGGAGCTGACCCCAAGGTCGCCGGCAGTATCCAGGACCACCGTCTTCCAGGAGCTGCCATTCCATTGGGAAAACAGGATCTGAGCCTGGTCAACCCGGTAGTAGACCACTCCAGGACGATCGTTCTTGTCGATGGCAATCGAGGTGTAGCGACCTTCTGGGGGCACCTCTGCCAGGACTCCCGGCGACCAGCCGGGGGAAGAAACCAGCTTCACGTTCCCGGCAGTGTTGTTGACGTAGCTGACAAAGACGCGCCCATCCGAGTCAATGGCAGTTGAGGTGTACATGCCAGTGTTGCCGGTGGTGTCCAGGGTGTTGATTTCCCAATCTCCTGGCCAGCCATTAGCCAGCTTCAAGTTGCCGTTTTCAAAATCATAGTAGCTGATATAGGCGACGCCATTGGCAGTAAATGCCAGCGAGGTGAACGCGCCCAGATTGCCAACCGCATCTACGAATTCTGCTTCCCAGGCTCCCCCTGAGCTCCGGCAGGCATAGCGCAGGTCGTCATATAGTTCAGACAGGTAGCTAACGCAGGGGCGCAGGGTATAGCGGTTGATGGCCAGGGAGTTATAGAGACCGGTGGGATTGCGGTCATCGATTATCTGCCCAATTTCCCAGTTGACGCCGTCCCAGGTGGCGTATTTCAAGCGCCCGTTGGCATTGGCTGGATCGACGAATTGGGTGTCCATGTAGGTGATGTGAACGCGGTTGGTGCTGTCTATGGCAATGGAGGTATGAATCCCCACAACACCCTGCGGATATGCCATGATCTGGTAATCGTCCAAACCTGGGTTGAGGCGCTCCAGGTTGGCCGGCGCCAGGTCAGTGGTCGTTACAGAAGGGCTTTCCAGGGTCATGATCTGCCAACTGGCGCCGGTGTAATAGGCGAATTTCAACGAACGGTTGCCAGAATCGTAGTAGCTGATGCGGGGTAGGTTTGAGGAATCAAGCGCCAGGGCGGCATACTCGCCAACCCCGAACGAGCTGTCAACGATGACCTTATTCCAGGTGGTGCCGTTGTACCAGGCATAATAAAGATTTTTGCCCCCGTAAACCACGTGCGGGTACCCATTGGTGTCGAATTTCAAGCTGCGGTCGGTGAGATTATAGAAATTGTGGGCGGTGTCGATCTGGTATAGCGCCCAGGTCGCATCAGCGCCTGTCGTGCCCTCACCCGCAGGTGCATCTGGATCGGCATCAGAAACTGCCAGCGCCGGCTGGGCTGCCTGGAAGGTCAGCGCAAACAGCAGCAGGAGCGCCAGCCCTTTCGCCGTCCAATCCAACAACCGGCTTCTGCCGGTTTTGCCAGGTTTTTGGCGGTTCAATTTTACGGTGTTCATAGGATCTCCATATTCTTGGTCTAACCGATTGTGCGCCAAGCGGGTTTTTTTTACCCAATAACGGGCACACTTTTTTAGTATAGCATACTAAGGATTGTCCTTCACATAATCCAGGGCGTAACGGGCATCCTCGTAGCCAGGATGGAATTCCAGCGCCTGGTAAAAATTCTGGACCGCAGCCGACTTTTTTCCCTGGCGATAAAACCCCCAGCCTTGCCAGAGCAGGATCTCTTCTGAGGTCGGGGTGCGTTTGAGGGCATATTCGGCAAGCGTGAGTAAATCGTCGGTGCGCAGGCTGTGAAAATAAGCCATGAAAGGTCCAAACTGGTAACGGTACATGCGCTGGGGCAGGCCGAGGGCTTCTGCGCGATCGTAGGCGTCCGCAGCCTCATCATAATGCTCAAAATAGACCAGGTTGGTACCCAGGTTGAACCAGGCAAAGGCATTTTCGGGTTGGGCATCGACCTCAGACTGCGAGGCTTCTAGGGCTCTCAGGCGATTGACATCGACATCCCAGGCATCCCTCAGCAGGCTTTGGACTGTTGCCTGGCTTTCGGACGGGAAGAGGAGGATGTAGACCCGGTTGAAAGCCTGCCAGTTGTGATCCAGCTCCTGGTAATCCACCTTACGGTCGGCGCCAAAAAAACTGTCCTGACCTGTGAATTCCTGGGCTTGCTCGTCGTAACCCGTGAGCAGGAAGTAGTGGGCCGCCCAATGGTCGTCGTTCGGCCAATAGTTCGCATCCAGAAGCACGCCCTCCTCAATCATCACCGGAATGCCGGCTGCGAGCAGGCGTTTAAGGAGTTCCAGGTTACCACCCACGCGAAATTCTGTCTGCAGCCAGCCGGCTCGGGTGCGCGCAAAAAAGACCAGCTCCTCAACATTGACATTACGATCCTGGCGAATGGGTTTCAACACCTTGGAGATATCTGCCTGGTCGCCATCCCAGCCCCAAAAACGCAGGTACATGGCCAGGCTGGCCGGCCCGCAATTATTGATATCCTGCCTTTCCCAGACTGGAGCGGGCAGTAAAACCGCAGACGGCAGGGGCGCCAGCGTGGCGGTTGGCGTGGCAGTCCAGGCGGCTGTTGGCGTAACACCAGGATCCACAACCCCAGGCGTCACAGCAGGGGTTAGTTGAGACTCATTGACTACCTCAGGCTGCGAGGCTGCCCGGGTCGGGCTGGTTGCCGCGCCCGGAACCACGCGCAGGCGGGGCTTGGGCAGCTTTGTGGGAATCGGCTCCACCGGGTCTACAAAATTTCGCAGGTAGGTCAGCGCAAAATCCGCGCGCCAGGCAATGCGTTCGTGGATTGCCGGAATCTTGAAAACCAGGATCCCGAGTACGAGCAGCCCAATCCCGCCCAAAAACAGCCAGGACCGGCGAAACTGCGTTGGCAACATCCGGCACATTGTAACATCCCAGCAAGAGATTCCTGGACGCCGTATTTAAGAACAAGGTGAGTATTTTTCCGGGCTTTTACAGCCAGGGCAGGTGCTGATATAATTTAAGGTCAATATGGACATGAAATATCACATTTGGACAGAAGGCTGCCAGATGAACGTGGCGGACTCGCTGCGGGTGGCCTCAGCCCTGGAACACCTGGGGTATGCCCCTACCCACCAACCGGAAGAGGCGAAAGTCATCGTGCTGAACACCTGTGTGGTGAGGCAAAGCGCCGAAGACAAGGCTTATGGCCGCCTGCTGTCGCTGCGACCACTGAAAGAAAAGAGACCTGACCTGATCATCAACCTGATGGGCTGCCTGGTGGGCGTCAAAGGCTACGAACGCCTGCAGAAGCGCTTCCCTTTCGTAGACGTCTTTTCTCCCCCATCGGACCCCGGACCGCTGGTGACCTTCCTGACCCAGGACGAAACCCGTGACCTGGAGCAAGCTGCGACCACGCGGCGCTTTGCTGCCATGGATGGCGAGCTGCTGCTCCCATTCGACGAACGCGGCACGCTGGTTGCCTCGCACGTACCTGTGGTGCTGGGCTGCTCGCACGCCTGCACCTTTTGCATCATCCCCTACCGGCGCGGGATCGAACGCAGCCGGCATGCCGCTGAGATCCTGGCTGAAGTGCGCGCCCTGGTGGACCAGGGCGTCAAGGAAATCACCCTGCTGGGCCAGATTGTCGATCGTTATGGAAAGGACCTGGATGGCGAAGCCGCTGAGACAAACCTGGCATCCTTGCTGCGCAGCGTGCAGGAGGTCGATGGGCTCGAGCGCATTCGCTTTCTGACCTCCCACCCGAACTGGATGACGGACGAGCTGCTGGAGAGCGTTGCCAGCTTGTCCAAAGTTATGCCGCACATCGAAGTCCCGGTGCAGGCAGGCGACGACGAAGTGCTGGAGAACATGAAGCGCGGCTATACTGCAGACGATTACCGCCGCCTGGTGGAGCGCATCCGCGCAATGATTCCTGGAGTAGCCATCGCCACCGACATCATTGTCGGCTTTCCCGGTGAGAGTGAAACCCAATTCCAGCACACCTACGACCTGCTCGAAGAGCTGCGGTTGGACGTAGCCCACCTGGCGCGTTATTCAGCGCGCCAGGGCACCGTGTCAGAGCGGCGCATGCCGAACGACGTCCCGGATTCTGAAAAGTGGCGGCGCTTCCGCCTGTTAGAAGAGCAGCACGAACGCATCTCCGGTGAAATCAACTCCCGTTACCTGGGCGAAACCGTGGAGGTGCTGTTCGAGGACAGGGTGCGCGGCCGCTGGCGCGGGCGCTCGCCCACCAACAAACTGGTTTTCGTCGAAGCGGATGGCGATTTGCGGGGGCAGTTGCTCCAGGTCCAGGTGACCTGGAGTGGGCCCTGGTCTATGCAGGCCAGGCTGACCCATCCCCATTAGCACGCAGGTGGCGTAGAAAACGCGGGGTATTCAAGCCGCGCTCCAGCAGGTAGGTCAGGTAATACTGAATAGTGATCTCGATCTCCCGGTTCACGGCCGCGGAGAGGGGCGCGCGCGCCGCTTCGTCCCAGCTACTGCGCTGAAAATGGCGCAGGTAGCGCAAGACATTCATGGTGATTGGGCGAGCCTCCGGCACATTCCCGGCGCATTTCGGGCAAAGCACGCCGCCTCTTTCGGCGGAAAAGAATTGGTCCTGGGGTTTGATTTCTTCCTGGCAACCGAGGCAGTAAAAGAGCTGGGGACGAAAACCGACCAGGTCCAGTAAGCGCATCTCGTAATAGCGCACGCTCAGCTCCTGCAAAAGCCGTTCTGCGCTGGCTTCAACTGGTTTTTCCTGGGCACGGCTGGCAGCCAAACGGGAGAGGGTCTCGACCAGCAGGCGGTAGAGGCCGCGGTTTTCGCCTTCTTCGTAAGTGAAACGATCCAGAAGCTCCACTACATACGAGGCATAAGTTGTACACATCAAATCCTCGCGTAGCGGCAGGTAGGCATCGACCGTCTCAGCCTGGGTGACCAGGAGTGTGTCGCGACCGCGTGCCAGCAGCAGGCTGACGCGGGTGAACGGTTCCAGGTGACCTGCCTTGCGGGAGCGCAGCTTGCGCACGCCCTTGGCAACGGCGCGCACCTTGCCCAGCTCCTGGGTAAACAAGCTGAGCAGGCGGTCGGCTTCCCCCCAATCGCTGTGGCGCAGGACTACGGCTTCGACGCGGAAAGAGCGCTCTCGAGAAGGCATAGGAAGATTATAACAAACGTGGTAAAATCAGCGCCGCCCGGAGCGTTGTACCCTTCGCCCGGGTAAAACCGCGGTTCGCGGAAACCTAACCTACCGAAAGGGCTTGAATCTAATGAAGGTTCTACTACTGAAAGACGTTTATAAACTGGGCCGGGCTGGCGATGTGAAACGCGTTGCCGATGGCTACGGCCGTAATTTCTTGATCCCGCAGGGATTGGCCGTGCTGGCAACAGCCGGGGCTATGAAGCAGGCTGAAAGCATCCGCACCAAAGCTGCCGTCACCCGCCAGGAAGCCAACCAGGAGATGAGCGGGATCAGCGAAAAGCTGGGCAAACTCACACTCACATTCCCGGCTAAGGCCGGTGAAACCGGAAAACTGTACGGGTCGATCACCCCCCAGATGGTCGCCGACACGATCAAGGACAGGCATGGCATCGAACTAAACCGCAGGCAGCTTGATTCGGAACCCATCCGCACCCTGGGCACCCACAAAGTTCACGTACGCCTGACGATGGACCTGGTGCCAGTCGTGACCGTGATTGTGCACAAGGAAGGCGAAGCGCCTGTGCTTGCCGAAGAAGAAGAGGTTGCTGTCGAAGAGAGTGAGGCAGCAGCCTGAGGCCGAAGCCGAGGCGTAAGCACACAACTTTTTTGACATCACCCCTTCTGGCAAGCCGGTTCTCTCTATTCAATGAACGGTGAAACGGTCGGCCAACAACTACGGGCGGCGCGTGAAGCGCAAAATCTGAGCCTGGAGCAAATTTCCAGGGCCACTTATATCCGGCTGCGCTACCTGCAGGCAATGGAGGCGGGGAGTTTCGATTCCCTGCCCTCGCAGACCCAGGCGCGTGGCTTTCTGCGTACCGTAGCCAGCTACTTAAAGATTGCTCCTGAACCGCTGCTCGCTCTCCTGGAAGGGGTGCCCCTCCCGGGTGCGGCGCTCCTCCCGGGTGCGGAACCTGTTTTATCTGAAGAACGCACGCCAGAGCAGCCTGCTGCCTCAGATCCGGGGGCGCCGGAGGCCAGCCATGGTGAGAGTGACCCGGCTCTGAGCATCTTCCAAAACATCGGCAGCCAGCTCCAGACCCGGCGCGAGATGCTCGGGTTGTCCCTGGAAGAAGTTGAGAAGCACACGCGCTTGCGCCAACGCTACCTGAAAGCCCTGGAAACAGGCGAGTTGGGCAGCCTGCCCTCGACAGTCCAGGGACGCGGCATGTTGAACAACTACATCGTCTTCCTCGGGATGGATCCCGAGCCACTGCTGCTGAAGTTTGCAGAAGGCCTACAGGCCCGCCTGGCTGCGCGCCAGGGGCGTTCAGGCAGTACACCGCAAGCCGCGGCAGCCGGCCAGCCACCCACTGCCAGCAGCCGGCGCGATCTGAATGCGCCTACCCAGGGCAGTCCATCCCGCCTGCGGCGCCTGTTCTCTGGCGACATGATCTTCGGAGGTCTGGCTACCTTCGCCCTGGTGGGATTCATCATTTGGGCGGCACTGCGTATCCTGAACCTGAATTCGCAAGATGAGATTGCACCAACTGCGCCCTCGATAGCTGAGGTACTCCTGTCCACAGAAACCCCTGAACCGACCTTTACCCTTGGCCCGAGCACGCCCGGAACTCCAGGCTCTGAGCAAGCAGCGGCAGAGGAGGGATTGTCTACACCTGAGGCTGCACTGGCAGAAGGACAGGAGCAGGTCGAGGCTTCAGCCTTGCCCCCCCTGAACACGGGGGAGGTCCAGGTGCTCCTGACCGTTCTGCAGCGAGCCCTGGTGGAGGTCAAGGTTGACGGTGAGCGAGTTTTTTACGGGCGTGTTATCCCCGGAAGCGCTTACACCTTTACCGGCAAACAGCAGGTTGAAATCCTGACCAGCAACGGGGCGGCCTTGCAAATTTTCTATAATGGGGCTGACCAGGGGCTGATGGGACTCTTCGGCCAGGTGATCCTACGGGTTTTTACCCCGCAAGGCATCATCACCCCCACCCCGACGATTACCCCGACGCGCCAGCCCACCCAGGTTCCGACGGCAACGCCTGAGCCAACTCAGACGATCTCCCCCAATTTACCAAACGCGCCAACCTTGCCGCCGCTGCCATAAAGGCCGGACACTATTTATCCATGAAGCCACAAACCTTTCACCTGGTCTCCTTAGGCTGTGCCAAGAATACGGTCGATTCCGACTCCATGGCGCTGCTCCTGTCGCAGGCTGGTTTCCGTCCAGTAGACAAACCCGGCCAGGCTGCTGTCCTGATCGTGAACACGTGTGGCTTCATTGGCCCGGCCAGGGAGGAGTCCCTGCAGGTGCTGCGCGAGCTGGCTGCCCAGAAGCGCAAGGGGCAGCTCCTGATCGCAGCAGGCTGCCTGACCCAGCGTTATGGAGCGGAAGTCATCCAACAGGCGCCGGGTGTGGACGGTATCCTGGGCACCCGTCGCTGGATGGACATCGTCCAGGTCGTCCAGGAACTGCGCGGCGGGAACCCCCACCCGGAACCCCTGTACCACCTGCCGGAAGCGCCCACAATCGGTACAGACGAAGCCGGGGTTCTGAGGGCAGCCATCCAGGGAGGCAGCGCCTACTTAAAAATTGCCGACGGCTGCCGGCGCCCGTGTGCATTCTGCGCCATCCCCCTGATCAAGGGTACAGCAGTCAGCCGGCCTCCGCTGGCGGTTCTGGAAGATGCCGAAAAGTTGCAGGCTCTGGGCGTGCAGGAGCTGGTGCTGATCGCCCAGGATACCACCGACTACGGGCACGACCTGGGAATGAAGGACGGCCTGGCAACACTGTTAGAGCGGCTAACGCAGCACATTCCCGGCATCCCCTGGCTGCGCATCCTGTACGCCTACCCCGGATACGTGAGCGACCACCTGATTGAGGTCATGGCGACTTATCCCCAAATCCTGCCGTACCTGGACATACCCCTGCAGCATGCCCACCCGGCAACGCTGCAACGCATGCGCCGGCCTGCAAACATGGACTGGGTTTACCGGACCCTCGATAAAATGCGCCGGGCGCTGCCCGGGCTGACCTTACGTTCGACGTTCATCGTGGGCTACCCTGGCGAGACCGAAGAGGAATTTTCGAGGCTCCTGGACTTTCTGGGCGAGATCCGCTTTGACCGGGTCGGGGCATTCCAATTCTCGTTCGAACCCGGCACCAGCAGCGAACCCCTGGGAGATCCGATCGCGGCGGAGGTCAAACAGGAGCGCTACGAGCGCTTGATGGCCCTCCAGCAGCCCATCTCCCTGGAGAAAAACCAGGCTCTTGTCGGAAAAACGCTGCCGGTGCTGATTGAAGGCCGGGGAGATGGCATCTCTGTAGGCCGTTCCTACCGGGACGCCCCCGAAATTGACGGGATGGTAGTGGTCGAAGCTGACCTACCTACCGGCAAGATCGTCCCGGTGCGCATCACCGGAGCGATGGTATACGACCTGAGTGGCGTCCCGGTCGAAAATTATTCAGTGACGTGAGGCAATTGATGAATTCTCTCAAGAATGCGACCCCCGAATCCCGCTTCCTTCTCGAGGCAACCCGCCAGGCTGCCCTGCTGGTGCGCCACATCCAGGAAGTGCTGGTCAACCCATCCCTGACCAAGGAAGACCGCTCACCGGTCACCGTGGCAGACTTTGCTGCCCAGGCATTGGTAGGGAAGATGCTGGCAGAGGCTTTTCCCGGCGATGCCCTGGTGGCAGAAGAAAGCTCCGAGACGCTACGTCAGGATGAGGCTGCGCTGGAGGCCGTCAGCCGGTTTGTCGGCGAGGTAACGGGCAAGGAAACACCCAACTCAGTTTGCGCCTGGATCGACCACAACCGGGTGGATACAGCCCGGCGTTTCTGGACTCTTGACCCCATCGACGGCACCAAGGGCTTCCTGCGGGGAGACCAGTACGCGGTCGCCCTGGCGCTGGTTGTAGACGGGCAGGTTCAGATGGGGGCGCTGGGCTGCCCGAAGTTAGTCGAGGCCTACCGCCCCGCCCTGGCAGGCAGCGGCTCGCTGGTAGCCGCGGTGCGCGGCCAGGGAAGCTGGGTGACCGGCCTGGAGCGACCAGAAACCTTTGAAGTCCTGCACGTCTCAACCCGCAGCAACCCGCAGGAAGCGCGCCTCCTGCGCTCGTTCGAGGCCGGGCACACTAACACCAGCCAGATCGACCAGTTTGCCCAGTCGCTGGGAGTGCAGGTCGAACCCGTCTTGATGGACAGCCAGGCTAAATACGCCGTGCTGGCTGCCGGGCAGGGCGACCTGATGCTGCGCCTGCTCTCGGCCTCCCAACCCAATTACAAAGAAAAAATCTGGGACCAGGCTGCCGGCTCGCTGGTGCTTGAGGAGGCAGGCGGCCGGATCAGTGACCTGCACGGCGTCGCGTTCAATTTCAGTACGGGCCGATCGCTGCTGAGCAACCGCGGCGTCCTGGCTTCAAACGGGCTGCTGCATGCGGCCGCCCTGCGCGCCCTGGAGAAAATCGGGGCCTGAGCGATAAGAGAAGGCGGGGAGCACCCATCGATGCGCCACAGACTTAAAATCCCGCTGGATGTGCTGCTCGGTCTGCTGCTGAGCCTGTTGGCCGTGGCAGCCGCCTACACAGTTGCAGACCGGGTCTTCGAACGCCTGGCGCACCTGGAAGACGAGCAGGCTTTTATCTGGCAGGCGCAAGTGCTCGCCCGCGGAAAGCTGACCCTGCCGAGTCCCCCCGATTCCGCCGCCTTCCTGTGGCCGTTTGTCGTGGATCACGCTGGGCAACGCTTTGGGAAATATCCCCTGGGATGGCCGCTGGTGCTGAGCATTGGGGAAAGGCTAGACGTGCGCGCCTGGGTCAATCCTCTGCTGGCCGGGTTGGGCGTCTGGCTGACCTTTTTACTGGGCAGGCGCGTTTTTGGAAGCGTCACTGGCGTGCTGGCGGCCGCGCTGACCGTCGCATCCCCCTTTTTCCTGATGCAATCCGGCTCGCTGCTGTCGCATCCCCTGGGACTGGTGCTGAGTGCAGCCTTTACCCTGGCCTGGCTGGATAGTTTCGCCAATGGCGGTATTCAGGCTGCTCCCATTAATGAAACGAAAAAGCTCAGAGCCAGCATCCTGGCCGGACTGGCCCTGGGTGCGCTGGCAATCACGCGCCCCTGGACGGCGGTTGGAGTGGCTCTGCCGTTCGCCCTACATGGTATTTATCTACTGATACGAAGCGACCGCAGCACCCGCCAGCGCCTGGTGATCATTGCAGCGCTTACGCTGGCCCTGGCCAGCCTGCACCTGCTCTGGCAGTGGATTGCAACCGGTGACCCCTTCCAGAACCTGTACACCCTGTGGTGGCCATACGACAAGGTGGGATTTGGCCCAGGGCACGGGGTCAAGGAGACTGGACATACCTTGAGCAAGGCCATCAGACATTTAAAGGTCGGTTTAAAAGGAGGCTTCCCCGATTTATTTGGCTGGGGCTGCCTGTCTTGGGTTTTCCTGCCCTTGGGCTTGCTGGCTGCATTGAGGCTACCGCGTAAGCAGTGGCTGCCGGCGCTGCTGGTGGCTGCGCCTTTCCTGAGTCTATGTCTTGCCCATCTGGCCTATTGGGTGGGATCGTACGTCCTTGGGCCAAGATACTATTATGAAGGGCTATACAGCCTGACCATCTTCAGCGGCGCCGGGATTGCTTTACTGGCGGGCTGGCCAATTAACGGTATCAAGCGTCCTGAACCGGGAAGCTGGAAGAGGCGCCTGTCCATTCCACGATCCTTACTTTTGGGGCTGTTGCTCGCCGGTCTGGTGATCTACAACCTGACCCAGTACCTGCCGCAAAGGCTGGAGGCGCTGCATAGCCTGTATGGGATCAGCCGCGCCCCAATGGGACCATTTTTAAGCGAGCAGGCGCAGCAGCTTGCACCGGCGCTCGTTATCGTCCATACCCAGAAAAAGTGGGTCGAATACGGGACACTGCTGGAACTGCAGAGCCCCTTTTTAGATTCCCCATTCATTTTTGTCTTTGGACCCAGGGTTACAGACCTGCAGGCGCTCGAACGAGGTTTCCCCGAGCGCAGGATCATCCATTACTACCCAGACGAACCGGTAAAATTTTATCCTCAGCCCCGGCCAGGAAAATAGACGCTCAGGATTGATTTTTCAACAACTGTTCGACGCGGCTCTCACCTATGCTGTAGTAGCTGGCCTGAGGGTGATGGACGATAATGGCAGCAGTAGACTGCTCGGGAACGAGCTGGAAGGCAGAAGTCAGGCTCATACCCAGCTCCGTTTCCGCCGGCAGGAGGTCAAAGACCTTGCGGTGGTCCTCCAGCTCTGGAATTGCCGGGTAACCCCAGGAATAGCGCTTTCCCTGATCTTCCAGGAGTCCCAGCTCGCGCAGAACATGCCGGTGCAAATATTCAGCAGCAGCCTCAGCCGTTTGAACAGCCAGACCATGGGTGAAATAGGCTTCGGCGTAATCGCCAGCAGCCTGAAGCCGGTCGAAGCGGTCGGTGGCCTGCTGGCCCACGGTGACGACCTGGAGCGCCAGAACATCCATGATCCCCGATTCCACTGAGGCGAAATAATCAGCCAGGCACAGGCGCTCGCCATGGGGCTGGCGTGGGAATGAAAAACGCGCCAGCTCGGCAGGCTCGTTCGAGACGATCGAGGCCGGGTCAAAGACGACCAGGTCATCGCCTGACGCCTGGGCAGGCCAATAACCGTACACGCCCTGTGGCGCCAGCCAGCCTTCACGCAACGCCAGCCGCTGCATGCGCCGCAAACGGGCTTCGAACTCGCTCTGGAGACGCTGCCATTCCTCGCCGTGGGCATTCTTGGCGCCCCACGAGAGGCGGAAGAGCTCATTTCTGGACAGGCACTCAAAAACCAGTTCCAGCGGCATGCTGCGTACCAGGCGCGCACCCCAGGCAGGCGGCCTTGGGATGAGGGGTGCCGGCGGTATCTTTGAGCGCTGTGCCTGCCCACCGCTGGAGCGCAGGTTGACCTCGCGTTTCATCTCGCGCTCGGCGTCGCGCCGGAGCTGCGCCAGCAGTTCCGGACGTTTTTCTTGGTCCACCAGTTGGTCCATCGTCGACAGGCCTTCGAAGGCGTCTTTACAGTAGAACACACCCGGCGTATAAGGGCTGCCATCCTCGGTATAGAAGATGCGCCAGCCAAAGCGCCGGTTGATGGCAGCCCCACCGACCAGGACCGGAATATCCAGGCCGCGCCGCTGGAGTTCGTTCACGATCAGCGGCATCTGCTTGCTGGTGTTCACCAGCAGAGCGCTCAAACCAATGGCATCAGCCCGCGCCTCCACAGCCTTTTTAATAATGGTTTCGGCAGGGACCTGCTTTCCCAGGTCGATCACACTGTAGCCGTTGTTGGCGAGGATCGTCTTTACCAGGTTCTTTCCAATGTCATGAACGTCGCCATAGACCGTGGCAAGCACGATCAGCCCCTTGGAGGTGCATTCCATCCGCTCCAGGTAGGTTTCCAAATGGGTGACACATTTTTTCATGACCTCCGCCGACTGCAGGACGAACGGCAGGATCAACTCACCCGCGCCAAATTTATCGCCTACTTCTTTCATCGCCGGCAGCAGCACCTGGTTGAGAATTTCAACAGCCGCCAGGTGGCGGGACTGTACGGCGGGGGGTACTGCCGCAGCAGGACTCTCTGCTGCGGAGGCGGTTTTTTCAACGATCAGCTCATCGATGTCCGCCTCCACACCCTCTTTATGCCGGTGCAGGATGCGCCAGTGCAGGCGCTGGGCGGCTCCCATGCCCAGCGTCGGGTCAGCCGTTCCTGAACGGGCAGAGTCCGCGTTTTCCTGGCCCATTCCCGAGGTCTCAAAATAAGTAATGAAATGCTGGAGAGCGCTGGCTGAGCGGGCAAAAATGAGGTCTTCAGCCAGCTTGCGCTGTTCGGCAGGAATTTCTGCATAGGGCATGACCTGGGCAGGGTTTACGATGGCCATGTCGAGACCAACCTGAACCGCATGGTAAAGCATGACGCTGTTCAATACCGGGCGGGCTGCCGGGGAAAGTCCAAACGAGACGTTGCTGACCCCTAACGAGGTCAGCACCTCGGGCAGTGCAGCCTTGATCTGGCGGATGCCATCCAGGGTCTCCTGCGCCGACTGGCTGAACTCAGGATCGCCAGTCGCCAGGGTGAAGGTCAGCAGGTCAAATACCAGGTCCTGAGGGCGCAGACCATGCTCGTTTACGGCCAGGTCGTAAATACGGCGGGCCACCTCCAGCTTACTCTGCGCCGTTTTCGCCATGCCCCGCTCGTCGATGGTCAGAATCAGGACGGCGGCATTGTACTGCTTCGCCAGGCGAAATACCAGGTCAGCCTTGAGGCGACCTGATTCCAGGTGCGTGGAATTCAACAAGCAGCGACCGGGGGCAGTCTTCAAGGCAATTTCCATGACGTCAGGCTCGGTGGTATCGATCACCAGGGGCACATCCACGCCAGCAGCCAGCTTCCTGACCACCGCATACATCAAACCGGCCTCATTCGGGTTCTCAGTCACTGCAACCGAAATATCCAGGGCGTGAGCGCCGCCCTCCACCTGCTCGCGCGCCAGCTCGAGGATGGCGTCCCAATCCTCGGCCAGAAGCAGGCGCTTGAATTTACGGCTGCCCTGGGCGTTACAGCGCTCGCCCAGGAGCAGAGGCGGCGGCACCTGGCGCATGGCAACCGCGCGCACCGCCGAAGCCAGGGACGGTTGATGTGCGGCAGGGCGAGGCAGAGGCTTACGCCCGTGCAGCTTTTCTACAAGCAGCTTCAGGTGCGCCGGCGTGGTGCCGCAGCATCCGCCGACCACACTCACGGAGTTCTTCTCGACAAACTCGACCAGCGCCTGGGCAAAAGGCTCGGGCTGGAGCGGGTAGACCGCCTCCCCATCTACGTTCAAGGGCAGTCCAGCATTGGGTATGCAAGACACCGGTACAGTGGAATTCAATCCCAGGAAACGGACCGGCTCGCGCATGTGCTCGGGACCGGTGGAGCAGTTCAAACCGATGACATCAACCGGGAGTCCATCCAGGATTGCCAGGGCAGCCGCGATGTCCGTGCCAAGCAGCATCCTGCCCGTCGTATCCAGGGTCACCTGCACCTGGAGGGGAAGAAAAGTATCGATTGCTCCAAATGCCTGCTGGATGCCGGCAATAGCAGCGCGCACCTCCAGGATGTCCTGCGAGGTCTCAACCAGAAGCAGGTCGGCGCCGCCCTGCACCAGCCCGACCGCCTGCTCGCGAAACACATCCACCAGCTCATCGTAACTGACGTTGGAGAGCTCCGGATCCTCGGCAGACGGCAGCTTGCCGGTAGGGCCAATGGAACCCGCCACGAAGCGCGGCTTATCGGGTGTGCGGCTGCTATACTCGTCCGCCAGGCGGCGTGCCAGTACGGCGGCAGCCCGGTTGATCTCAACCACACGGCTCGCCAGCCCGTATTCCGTCAGGGTAATGCGGTTGGAGCGGAACGTGTCCGTCTCGATGACGTCCACCCCTACGTCCAGGAACGAGCGGTGAACGCGCTCGACCGCCTCGGGAAAGGTGATGACCAGGTAGTCGTTGCAGCCGAGGGTTGCCTCGCCGCCGAAGTGGGCGGCTGAAAGCGGCTGGCCATCTTCCAGCCTGAGGCTCTGCAGGCTGGTGCCCATGGCGCCATCAAATACCAGGACGCGTTCAGTTAAGGCGTCTATATAACGTCGTTTCGGGTCACGACTATACCGGTGATTCATGCGATGTCCTTAGTTTAATTCCTGGCGTCCGGAAAGAGCGCGCAGCAGGGTGTTTTGATCGGCGTATTCCAGGTCGCCCCCAACCGGCAGGCCGCGCGCCAAGCGGGTCAGGCGCACGTTCAAAGGCTGGAGCTGCTGGCCGATGTAGGCAGCCGTGTAATCCCCCTCCATGCTGGGATTGGTGGCCAGGATAATCTCGACAATACCGCCAGCGCGAACTCTCTCGATCAGCTCGCGAATGCGCAGATCTTCGGGACCAATGCCTTCGATGGGAGAGAGAGCGCCATGCAGCACGTGGTAGCGCCCCCGGAAAGCCGCCGTGCGCTCGAGCGCCAGGACGTCCAGGGGATCCTCCACCACGCAGATCATGGCCGGGTCGCGCTCGGTGTTCGAGCAAATCTCGCAGGTCTCGCGCCCGGCAGCCATGATATTGAAACAGGTAGGGCAGCGGGCTGTGCCTGCCTTGATCTCCAGCAGGGCTTCAGCCAGATCGCGGGAGAGATCCTCGGGAGCGCGCAGGAGGAAGAATGCCAGGCGCGAGGCCGTTTTTGGGCCAATGCCTGGCAAGCGCGAAAAAGCGTTAATGAGGTTTTGGATCGGCGCAGGTAGGAGCATGTTGACTGCAAGGCGGGTCTATGCATTCACGTACACAGACCAGCCACTATGCCTGCCTGCTAGAAGGGCAGGCCAGAAGCCAGCGGTCCGAGGCGTTCGGCAGCTTCCTGGCGAGACTTATCCAGGGCGGAGTTGACAGCCGCCAGCACAAGGTCCTGGAGCATTTCCACATCCCCGTCTTTGACAAGCTCGGGATCAATCTCGATCGCCGTACAGCGCTGGTCGCCAGTGACGGTTACTTTAACCACCCCACCTCCCGAAGTTGCCGAGAAAGTCTCTTCCGCCAGGCGCGCCTGGGTTTCTTGAAGCTGCTCCTGCAACTTTTGAATCTGCCCCATCATACCGCCCATACCCGCTGGCCCTTTGGGCGCCTTGTATCCTTTGGCCATTTTTACCTCCAATTATTGAATATCAACGACCTCACCACCCAGGTCTCGCAGGGCAGTGGCTACCATTCCATCACTTTCAACTTCCGGTGGCAAAGTGCCTTTACCTCCCGAAGCGATAAAACAACGTACGGGAACATCCTTCCCAATGAGCTGGGACAGCGCCTGACAGGTAACCTGGACATTGTCCCCTTTTTCCATCTTGGTTTTAGCGAAATCGCCGTTGAAGCCTAAAAATAAAACCCCATCCTTGACACCATACGGCTTGCAGGAATTGAGAAGCGCCTGCGTCTGTTTGCTGATCAAACCAACCTGAAGAACGACCTGGCGCCACTGCTCGCAGATCTTGCGGAAAAGCTGGTCGTTGGCGTTGGCAGGCGCGGCTCCCTCCCCACCAGCAGTAGAAGGTTCCTCCGCAGGGAGATGGGGAGGCTCCGGAGATTCTGCATCCACATTTTGACCTTCCTGGACGGCTCCCACCTGGCTTGCTGCAGGGCTTGCCCCGGTCGCTTTTGGATTTTCCCGGGGATTCGATCCTGCCTTGGCAGGTCGATTCGGATGGAATTCAGTTCCCCCAGGAGCACCGGGTTCACTCCCGGCTTCTAAAGGTTCCAGCGCCTGTAAATAGGCCATCTCAAGGGGTAAGGCAGGTTGCCAGCTCGCCCGCGTTTCGACCGCAGCTTCGTTGAACAGCCGCAGAATGCGCAGCAGCTCGGGCTTTGTGAATCGGCTGGCATGGCGCGCCATCTGGGAGCGCACTTCCACCGTTGCGTCGACGCTCTCAGGATTACCAGATTGGATCAGGAGCAGGCTGCGCACGTAATCGACGATCTGGCGGGCGAACTGGCGCGGATCCGAGCCGGCGTCGAGGGTGGCATGGATGGCATCCAGGCCGGCAGCCGGCTGCCCGGCTTCCAGCGCGTTCACCAGGTCGAGAACCGCCTGGCTGGCAGCCGTGCCGAGAACATCCTGCGCCATTTCGAGGGTGACCGCCTGCCCTGTGGAGGCAAGCTGGTCCAGCAGGGAAATCGCATCCCGAAGTGAACCCGTCGACTGGCGCGCAATCAAGGTCAGAGCCTCGTCGGTCACCTGGATAGCCTCGGGTTGGGCCTGCTTCTTCAAGAACTCGACAATTTTGGCAACCGGAATGCGGCGGAATTCGTGGCGCTGGCAGCGGGAGAGCACTGTGGCGGGAATTTTATGGACCTCAGTGGTCGCCAGGACAAAAATCGCGTGGGCAGGCGGCTCTTCGAGGGTCTTGAGCAGGGCATTGAATGCCGCTGTAGACAGCATGTGCACTTCGTCGATGATGTAAACTTTATAGCGCCCCAGGTTGGGCGAAAAATTGATCTTATCCCGCAGATCGCGCACGTCCTCGACGCTGGTATTCGAGGCGGCGTCGATCTCGATCAAATCCAGGAAGCGGCCTTCATTCACCGCCTGGCAATGGGCGCAATGACCGCAAGGACGCTCGGGCAGGTTTTCCGCCAGGCAATTGGCAGCCTTAGCCAGCAGGCGCGCCGCTGAGGTCTTGCCGGTGCCGCGTGGTCCTGCAAACAGGTAAGCATGGGCAATCCTGCCCGCGGCCAGAGCGTTGCGCAGGGTCTGGACGATGTGCTCCTGTCCAATCACGGCGTCCCAGGTTTGAGGGCGCCATTTCCGATAAAATGCTTGCGACATGGCTAGAGTCTAACAGAGGAAAGAGCAGAGGTCAATTAAAAAATTGGTAATGCTAGGGTATGGTGTAATTGGCGCGCACTTTACCTTCGTTGTCCAGCAAAGTCACCACCTCGCCGGACTGCCAGACAGGCTGGTCCCTTCCCCAGAACAGCTCGATCACCGAATTGGTGCCCGGCTTGGTAAATATGTACACCGCGCCATCTTTAAAGAGGGTCAACGACGGCGAAGGAGGAAACTCAAAGCGATTGTCATCCTGATCTTCAAGCCGCCAACCCACCATGGACAGCTCTCCCTCGCCCGTAAACTTCAGGAGAATGCGCTCGGTGTTGATGTCCCCGGCACCTACCACATTCTTGATCACGATCACACCTTCGGGGACGGCCGTGGGCTTATATGGAATCTGTAAAATTTCGCCAGCTCCAAGCGGCTGGTCCACGGTAAAACCGTTGACCGCGATCAACTCTTCGACGCTGACGCCGAACTCCTCGGCAATGCTTGAAAAGTCATCGCCAGCCTTGACTTCATAGGCAAGAAACGCCTGTGTTGGTGTGACCAGGGCCTCGACCGGAACCGTATTCGTGGAGGGCAGCGTCTCCTGAGGTGTGGGCCGTAGATCCAGGAAAGGCAACAGGCTTCCCTGCAAACCGTCTTCCTGCTGCCCAGCGCGATTGCGATCCCAGATAACGAGGACAGTCAGCGTGGCACAGACTGAGACCAGGACGTTCAGGACAATAAAAAGTGCCAGACCCTTCCATGATTTCATAGCATATCTCCCGGCGAAATGATAGCATAATTTTTGTAAAAGGGTACAATACCCACATGCCTTATCTGGTAGACGGTCACAACCTGATTCCGAAAATCCCAGGCATGAGTCTGAAAATGATCGACGACGAAAACCAGTTGATCCAAATGCTGCAAGATTTTTGCCGCCAGCAGCAAAAAGGAGTCGAAGTTTTCTTCGACCGGGCCCCCGCCGGGTCTGAGCCGAAGAAAAAGTTGGGCAGGCTGACCGTCCACTATGTACGCCAGGGACGCAGCGCCGACAGTGCCATCTACGAACGCCTGCGTAAGCTTGGAGGTGAGGCACACAACTGGACCGTGGTCAGCTCGGATCGCGCCGTGCAGGCCTCAGCTCGCCAGGAACGCGCCCAATTCCTTGATTCTGAGACCTTTGCCAGACAGCTATTCCAGGCAAAGGATGCAGGAATTTCCAGTTCAGAGCGCCCTGAATATTCCAACTCACCAGAAGAGATCGATGAATGGCTGGAATTTTTCCAGAAAAAACCAGGGCACCTATCATAATTGGATAATTATTGTCCTATAACTCTCAGGGGATATTAATGCAATTCGGACAAAAATAGTGTATATTCTATCTACTGGCGTCTGCAAAAATTTTATCGGTACCCCAGGCGCCGCCACCGATCGATTCCAGTCATGTCTGCCATGTACAGAATCCGGTGGTCCTCCTTAGGTTGCCGGGCGTGTTCCCCCACGCCCGGCAAATCTGTTAAGTTTCCCTACGCAGGACCACCAGGGTCAGGTCATCCGCCAGAGGTGCATCACCGACAAAAACCTGAACGGATTCATCTATCCCCCGCAGCAGTTCATCAGCAGTCACCCCTGGCGAACGCTGCATGATCAAGCGGATCGTATCCTGCAGCCCCTGTTCGCCGAACATCTGGTCGGAAGGTGAAAAGGCTTCCGTAATACCATCCGTGTACAAAACCAGGCAATCACCAGGCTGAAACGACCTGCAACGACTGGAATACCGGCTTTCCGATAGAACCCCCAGGGCAAGCTCCCCTTTTTCAAGGCGGATGATCTCTCCGGAACGATGGCTGTAGACCATCGGAGGATTGTGACCGGCGTTGGCGTACGCAAGCTCGCTGCTATCCAACCGCATCACCGCGTAAAACAGGGTGACGAACATCCCCTGGTCAGCATCTGGCACCAGGAGCTCGTTGACTCGAGCCAGCACTTCCGCAGGATCGTCTAGCTGCTGGACAACGGCACGAATCAGGGTGCGCACCAGGGTCATGAACAAGGCTGCAGGCATGCCTTTATCGGCGACATCCGCGATCAAAAGCCCCAGGCGGTTTGAATCCAGCAGGAAGAAATCGTAGAAATCTCCAGCGACTTCGCGCGCTGGCTGCCAGTACGTATTCAGCTCCCAACCCGGTAGTTCAGGCACCTGGTGCGGTAAAAAGGTGCGTTGGATATCGCGCGCAAGCTGCATCTCGCGTTCCAGGCGCTCGCGGGTGAGAGCTTCGCGCTGCAGCCGGTCATTCTGGATGGCCAGGGAGGCCTGCTGGGTAATGCCCGTGGTGATTTCAAGGCGCTTGGAACGCATGCGCCGGTTGCTGTTCCCAGGCGTTCCTCCATCCAGCGTGGCAGCGGGTTCTTCCGCCAGGAAAACACCCAGTACCTGCCCTTTCACCGAAAGCGGGAAAGCCAGCAACAGAGAAGCAGCACTATCCAGATTTTCTTCCAGGGCATCCAGGTCAGGCATGGGTAGCGAGGTCCAATGTTCGAGATACTCACCAGTTTGAGCAGCCTCTCGCCCAGGCTGAAGGGGGCAGACCAGCAGGCCATCTTCCTGGTAGACCAGGTCCAGGAGGGGGAATGCCCCGGGCTTGAATGCCAGGTTTTCAACCGTCTTCGGAAGTCCATATCCCTGACCGAGGAGGAATTCTGCCTGATCCTCATTCCACAAGAATATGGCAACACGGCGAACACCGACCAGGATAGGCGTAATTCGGACAATAGAACCGAGGATATCGTCTAAATCGTTGGTACTCACTACGGCCTGGGCGACCTGCAGGAGGGCTACCGAGACGTAAGCCTCGTCCCGCTGTGATTTAGCCAGGCGCAAGTTTTCCAATGCCAGTGCCAGATGCTGGGCGACACCCTGGATAATTGACACGGTCTCTTCAAAAGCCGCTTCCAGGCTGCTGCTGGAAGGATCCAGGCTGTACACGACCAGGAAAGCGCCCAGGAGCGCTTCACGTCCCAGCAATGGCACACCGACAATCCAGCTTGTTTTTGACGAGGAAACTGAACCTTCGCCCGGCTCAACGAAAGGCATAAAAATTTCAGAAAGCGCTGAAGTCTCGCCGTCCAGGCGCGCGATGGATGGATGACGTTCCTCCAACAGCTCATCCAGCATAGGGATATCCCCAGGCAAGAACTGGCCACCATTAAACCTTTCCTGGCCCGGAGCACTGAGGCCTGCGGCGGCAGTGGATGTAAACGCTTCGTCCTCGTCCAGGCTAAAAATCGCACAGGCTGACACGCCCACCAGCATGGGTGTGATCCGGGCAATAGCATCCGTCAAGTCTCGCGCGTTGGTGATCGTCTGGGCAGCCTCAGCCACCTGCAACAGAACGGTTGAGACCCAGGCCTGTTCGTGAGCATCTTCGTAAAGGCGTGTATTTTCGATGGCGACCGCGGCATAACTGCTGAAGGTTGCCGCCATGCTGCTGGCTTCATTGCCGTAGCGCCCTGCAGTATGGTGAATCAACACCAGGACGCCCAGATTCTGCTCGCCCAGGCGCAGCGGAGCAGCAATTGCGGAATAGTCCTTGGGAAAACCCAGGGCGGCTGCCAACGGGTCATTTGGAGCTGGCGTGGCGCGGATAACTGGGTCCTGTGAAGTCAATGCGTCCAGCACCAAAGCTGCATTAATGTCCGGATCGATAGGCGTGGGATCATCGTCGCTACATTGGATAAAACTCTGGAGGCTTAAACCCTGGGCAAGGTCGAGAACAGAAGCCATGGGCCCCTGCAGAGCGGCCAGGCGGAGGGAATCTGCTCCAGGCTGCGCCTCATCCTGATCCTCCTTCTCATCCAGGAGCCAGATGGATGCCAGGTCACAGGGCAAGTTAAGCACCAATTCCTTTAAAATGACCCCGAGGACATGGTCCAGGTTGACGTCGGCGGAAAGCAGCCCGGCGACTGCATGCAAGCTATCCGTTACCTGGCGCCGCCAGACCTCAGAGCGGAACAAGCTGGCGTTATGCATGGCCGTGGCGATATTATCGGCCAGAGCTTCAAACAAGAAGCGATCTTCTTCGCCAAAGGCGGCGCGGCGATCACTTTGGACATCCAGGACTCCCAATACCTCATCCCGGTAAAGAACCGGCACGCAGAGCTCAGAAAGCGTTGCGTAAGGCGGCAGCGGTGAAGGTCTATACAGCGGATCCTGGTCCACATCGTTGACCAGCAGGGTCTCACCATTACGCGCTACCCAGGGAATGAGCCCCTGCGGATCGTCCAGCTCGAGAACGTAGCCGGCCTCATCGAGAGCCTGGCTGCGAGCGCCGCTGCCGGCCTCATAAATAACCTTGCGCCTGCCCGGGTGGACCGTAAAGATATGCACAAAAGGGTAGTGAAAACGCCTGTGGATCAGGCTGACCACTTCGGTCAGCAGACGTTCCGGATCAAGAACCGAAGTGATGGCGTTACTCACTTCGTAAATTGCCGAAAGCTGCTCGGCGCGGCGACGCATTCCGCTGTAAAGACGGGCGCCTTCAATGGCTACAGCAATGTTGCTGGCCAGCGCCCGCAAAACCAGCAGATCGGTTTCGTGGAAATCATCCAACTGGTCGCTTTGAACATCCAGTACCCCCAGAATCCGCCCTTCAATGGTCAGAGGCAGGGTGACTTCGGAAAGTGTATCGGGGAGAAATTCCAGGAAACGATAATGCGATTCCTGGCGAATGTCATTGACCACCAGTTCTTCTCCCGTCTGGGCAGTGTAACCCACCATACCTTCGCCCAGCTTGACCAACAATTTGCCAGGATAAGACTGGGTAGGCGCCAATTCAGGTTTCTGCCTGATCTCGCCAGGCAGGTTTTCTTTTGAGGCGTCTGGATTGGGCTCATCGGGTCCAGCACTGGCGCGGAAGCGCAATTCCTGCCGACCCGGCTCGAGGGTAAAAAAGGCAACGAAGTAGTACTTAAAGGTAACCAATATGAGCGAGGCAAGTTGTCTAGACAATTCATCCAGATCACGCACGCCTGCGATCTGCATGCTGACGTCCCTGACCAGGGACAGCTGCTCTATTCGCCACTGTTCAATTGCCAGCCCTTGTGCAGATTGCAGGGCCAGGCAGATCTGGGTTGAGAATGCCGCAAGAAATTCACGATCTTCAGGCGTAAATGGCCAGTCGTGCGAGCGAGAAACCTGCAATACCCCTAAGATGGAAGCTTTTTGCCCAAGCAGTGGGATGACGATGGCGGTTGGACAAGATGCATTTACTTGCCACACTCCAGACTCAACCAGGCTCAATGCGAGCGTCTCGCCAGTTTCCAGCACCTGGCGCATCCAGGTAGCAACCGGTTCGCTTGAACTGCTCTGCCAGACAAGGCCAGAACCGGTATCGACCTGGTCATGGAAAGTCGGCAGTAATTCCCGGGTGATCCACAACTCACCGGCAGCCCCAAGCCATTGGGCAAGCTTTGACAGTGCACCGTCTTGCGGAGAGGTGATGGCATTGAGGATTGCAGGCGCCTCCCGATCTGAGAGCAGTTTCTGCCCAAACTGCATCACGAGCTTCCAACAATCCCCAGAAAACGCTGCGGGCTGCAAGCTGAGCGGCTTTTGCGCGCGTGCACCCTGGCGCTTTTGACGCAATGAACCAGCTTTTGGACTCACTGAGCCATATCCTTTCGCTTGACCATGGTCAGGACGTTGCGGGGACGTTTCTTGCCACTCTCGGGCACTACCTGGTAGTAAATCTCATCCATCAATTTCCGCATAAAAAACAACCCCAGACCGCCTTTTTCTCGGTCGTCTAACGGATCATCCAGGCGTGGTCTGGGCACCTTGTTGGGGTCAAACGGCTTCCCATGATCGCTCAGGATAACAGTCAACTTGACCGGCGAGACCAAGCACTCGCACTCGACCTCCTCGAGCGGCTCGCCGGCGTAGGCATGTTCGACAATATTGCTAAACGCCTCGTCCACGGCCATCTGGATGCGATACACGTCATCTGGCTCGAAGCCACAGCTTTCGGCTGCCAGCCCCACAAACTCACGAACATCATCCAGGATACAAAACTCGGCGCCAAAGCATTTGCGCATTTTTGTCTTTCCAAGAGGCGATTGCTCGTTTGATTGTCCCATAACTTTCCATCTTCCTGGTGAAATACCTGTAAATCTGCTCATCGATAAATAATAACGGCGTCGAGCAGGTTTTCAGGCTGCAAGACGCCGCACACGTTGCTGTATCGTAAAATCGGGCTACCCGTCAAAGAGGCAGTTCACACGGCCAAAAATTTTTGGTGAGAACACCTGAATTGATTATCAGACCTGGACAATCCCTGGCAAATGAAAGTGTCTGCTTAGAAATGACCGACAGCCGCAGTAGGATCGTCGAAGAATTTGAACAACGGGACGAAACCAGCCAGGTCCAGAGCTTCGTAAATACGGCGTGGCACTGCAGACAGGATCACCTCTCCGCGGTTATATCGCTTGCAGTTCTTCTGTGTGCTGATTAAGACCCGTAGCCCTGCGCTGGACATATAATCAACCTCGCTCATGTCAAGCACGATCTTATAACGGCCGTTCTTCATAATTTCGTCAATGGTTTCTGCCATCTTCGGAGCCGTATAACTATCAATGCGACCGGTGGGCTTGACCAGGTCACAGTGTTTGTATTGTAGGGTTGTGACTTCCATTGAAACGCATCCTCCCGTTATCTACTCAGGCGAATTATCAAACGATGGTTGCAAAATTATATCACGCGCATTCAGCAACATGTAATTGTTTCACGTGAAACATTTTAGAGGCTTTCAGCCCCGCTATTGTGGCCCCACTCTTCCAGGGTCTCATCTACCAGGTCAAGATAAGCATCCAAACCAGCCAGGCGAGTTTGAAATGCCTCACCCACCAGTCCCAGGTGGGTGACTGCGGCCTCCCAGGCAGTTCGTTGATCAGAAGCGGGCGTGAGAAGGTTGGCTGCCAACGTCCAGGTGAACAGCAACGGCCAGAGAGCCACAAGCGGTCGGTCGCTGTCCAGGAAGGCCTCAAAAGCACGGAGATAGTAATTGATTCGAGCGGGATGCAAGCGCGGCGGCCTGCTCGCGTCCGGAATCGCACTATAAGCGGTTTTTACAACGGGCAGCCAGGACTTAAGAGTCGGAACATCGATCTGGGGAGCGCCTAAAAGCCCCAAAAGCCCCGGATAAAGCCCAGGGCGCTTGACTGCCCGAGCGCACCCTTCAAACCCGGCCAAAAAACGCCGCTCAGTTAGAGGCGGCCCACTCAACCCGGCAACCGAATTTGCGGCATTGAACAATGCTTTCAGATAGCTTAAGATATCCTCAGCAGGATTGGCTACCGGACGAAACTGGAGTGAAGTCCAGATCTGGCGGGCCGCCGTGAATTGGCCGCGCACCCTTTCTATGACATGGTCAGCCCGGTCATACTGGCCGCGCACGCTGGCCTGGGTAAAATCTAAAAAGTGCTGAGGATCGTAAAGGATTTTACAATTTTTTAGCGTCGGACCCAGCCATGAATGAGTGCGCAGCTGGCGCGTCTGGCGATAATCCCGTTGAAAATGATGCGCAATATCGAGGTGAATTTCGTCAGTGAGGGGAACGATCTCACGGGGTGTGACAACCGCGTCTGAATGAACCAGGAACAAATCAATGTCGGTGGTTCCACCGATGAGATATGCCTCTTCATTCATCGAGCCACTCAAGTATGCAGCCATCAGCCCGCGATCACTGCGCACGCGCTGGGCGATGTGCTCTTGGGTTACTTTCATCAGGGTTTCACGGGTAATTCGCATATCAGTTACCAGGAAAAAGGCTTATGGCTGGTTTCCATTGACCGGAAACGGAAGTTCAGGTTGAAACGGCGCCATTTTTAAAGCTTGCCGGATGCGGTTTTCCACCAATTTGAGGGCTTCGTAATCATGGACGTAATCGAGGTGGTTGGTGTCCAGCAACAACACAGGAGAACGCCGGCTCTGCGAATTGTTGAAAAACGCTTCATAAGACTGGTTAAGTTCCTGGATGTAGCTTAGTTCCATATTCCGCTCGTACGGGCGATCCCGGAGAGAGATGCGCTGCATTAAGATATCAGCATCCGCCCGTAAATACACGATCAGGTCCGGCGGAATAACCTTCTCCGCCAGCGCCTCGTGAACTTTGAAATACATATCCAGCTCATCTCCCACCAAATTGATCTGGGCGAACAAGGCATCCTTTTCGAAGGTGTAATCCGCAATCAGACTGTCGTCAATAGAAAGACAGTCTGCAACAACGCGGCGCTGTTGGTAATAACGGCTGAGCAGGAAGAAAATCTGTGTTTGAAAGGCATAACGTTGGCGATCCGCATAGAAATCCGATAAAAAAGGATTCTCTTCAAACACTTCCAAGAGCACGTTTGCGCCAAACAGGGGCTGAAGCAGGCGAGCCAGAGTCGTTTTTCCAACGCCAATTACACCTTCAATTGCCAGGTACATAGGGACTCCCTTCTGCGGGGATTATAGAAGCAAGGATACCAGTGATTGAGGAAGATTGCAACCGTTTATCCGGCTGGCTGAGATTAAGAACCTTGCGCATCCGTTTGGAGGGCATGCAATAACGCCTGCAAGGCAATCCTGCCAGATTGGAGCCGGTAAGGTATTTTACTTAAAGGAGTGGCCATGGCAGCAGCCCAGGCGATGATCTCGGCTCTGCTGCCTCCTGCCTCCTTTGCCTGCAGGTAAATGATGCCAAACTCGAACAAAGCGCCAAGATCGAGACCGCCCGCCGAGGGCTGTCCTTTTTCCGCCCTTCTCCAACTCACCAGACCGTTCACTAGGGCTTTCAAGACATCTTTCCCCCGGCTTGTGGTCGAGGACTGGTCGTTGACGGGTGAACCATCTAAAACCTGGCGAACATAGGCTTCGAGATGCGGCAATTCAATGTTGCGAGATTGAAACTCGAGAGCAAAGGCCTTGAGACCCTGGGCGTATACCAGAGCCGTCCCATTCTCCGGAAGATCATCAAGGTGACGCCCCACCTCAAAGAGAATATCCGCCATCCTGGCTGGTTGACCGTTTGCGGAAGAACAAGTTATGAGGGCAGAGGCGGTTGAGGAGGCGACCTCAAATATTTCCACCATGTGGTCGCCGTGATTGCTGTTAACAGAATCGGCAGCGTTCAAGCCCTGGCGCTGCTCAGCGAGGACGGCAGCGACCCCGGAAAAAACCTGGCCCAGACCCGATGGCGCCTGGCTCATATTTTCTTGCTGGTTTTGGATAGGCATAGACTCAATAACTCGCGAAATAATAATTAATATTTATATGATAAAAATATTTATAAATGCGCGGGTTAGCCTCCCAGGTTCTTCTTGCGGTACTTCTGGCGCAGATCATCGATGGGATACAGCACGTTATCCTGCGAGCAGCGATAATACCACAACTCCCAGCCGTTGCAGGGCGCCTGGCGGAGCTGCCGGGCAATCTGATGGATCGAACCCCTCCTGCCCTGGTATTCGAGCGACCCGTCGGCCAGCACCCAGGCAACCTGTTCGAGATTGGCGTTAAAAAATAGCTCCTGCCCCGGGATCAGGTAACCGGTTTCGACCAGGACTCCGATCGGAATTCGCACAAGCTTGCGCGGGTCAGGCGTGAGGAAGAATTCTTCATCCAGAAGTTGTTCCGGGATAGATTGGATGCGCCGCCTGGCCAGATCGACATAATCGGGCTCACGCTCGATGCCAATCCAGCGTCTCTGCAGCCGGCGGGCAGCCACCCCGGTGGTGCCAGTACCAAAGAACGGGTCCAACACGATGTCTCCAGGCTTTGTACTGGCCTGTAAAATTCGGTAAAGCAACGCCCCAGGCTTTTGCGTTGAATGAGCCTTGGCGCCGTTAACGTGCAGGCGCTCGCCTCCTGTACAGATCGGCAAGTACCAATCACTGCGCATCTGCAAGCCTTCATTTGCCGATTTCATGGCATGATGATTGAAGGTGTAAGGAGCGCCTCTTTCCTTCTGCGCCCAGATCAACGTTTCATGGGCATTGGTAAAGCGCACCCCACGGAAATTTGGCATCGGGTTGGTCTTCACCCAGGCGACTTCATTCAAGATCCAGAAACCCAGGTTCTGCAGGATCGTGCCAACACGGTAAATATTGTGATAAGTTCCAATCACCCAAAGAGTACCTGTACGTTTGAGAACCCGCTTACAGGCGCTCAGCCAGGCAACCGTAAAGCGGTCGTAAGCTTCAAAATCTGCAAAGTGATCCCATTCGTCATCGACCGCGTCCACCCGCGTCAGGTTGGGACGCCATAGTTCCTGGCGAAGTTGGAGGTTGTAGGGCGGGTCTGCAAAAACCAGGTCCACAGATTCGGCCGGGAATCCGGCAAGGACCTCCAGGCAGTCGCCGCAAAGAACCTGGTCGAGGGGAAGATCAGGATACTGCGCCAAGCCTCACCTGGTTAAAGGTTAAAACGGATGTGAACAATATCCCCATCGTGAACCACGTAATCCCGTCCTTCCAGGCGCAGCTTACCTTTGGAGCGCGCTTCTGCAAGACCGCCTAAAGCAACCAGGTCAGCATAGCTGGCAACTTCTGCTCGAATAAAACCCTTTTGCAAATCACTGTGAATTTCCCCAGCAGACTCGTAAGCCGTAGCCCCACGGTGGACCGTCCAGGCGCGCACTTCATCCTCACCTACCGTGAAAAAGGACTGTAATCCAAGCAGGTTGTAGGAGAGATGGATCACGCGGTTTAAGCCCAATTCTTCAATTCCATACTCGCCCATGAACATCTCAGCCTCGTCCAAGGGCAATTGAGCCAGCTCCATTTCCAACTTCCCCTGCAGACCTACCAGAAGGCTGCGTGCGTGCTGATATAGAATCTCTGGCTCTGCCTGGCCATCAGACAGGTTCAGGAGTAGCATGACCGGCTTGCGTGTCAAGAAACCGAAACCCGAAAGGGCTTTTTCATCTTCGGCGGAAATTTCGAGGTCCCTCAGGGGCTGATCCTTTGTCAGGGAAGCTTGCAGACTCTCAAATAAGGTAATTTCACGTTCAACCACCGCCTTTTCACGGCCGCCGCCCTTTCGGCGCTCCTCCACCAGCCGCTCCAGCTTGCGTTCAACCGAGATTAAATCGTTAATAAGCAATTCGCTGTCCATGGCCAGGATGTCGCGCTGGGGATCAATGCTGCCCGAAACGTGAGGCACGTTTACGTTTTCAAAGCAGCGTACCACGTGCACGAACCCGTCCATTTGGGAAAGCTGGTTTAAGAGCTGCCCGGCAATCCCGGCTGTTTTTCCAGTCGAGGCCGCATCACTGCCTTCCAGTCCGGCGATGTCGGCATAAGTTACCTTGGCATAGATCGTCTTCTGCGGATGGAACATGCGAGAGAGGATATCAACCCGCTCATCCGGGACGTCTACCACGCCGGTATGGATTTCAATACGCCCCCCGCTCATCGTCGTCGGTTGGTTACCGCGAGTCAGGGCATTAAAGATCGTGGTTTTTCCGGATTGTGGCAAGCCAATAATACCTAAACGCATATACTTATCCTTCTACCATCATCCTTCTTGACCTGCCAATCAACATTGGTTATACTACCCAAGCTTTTTTAACAACCCTGGCCGGAGTGGCGGAACTGGCAGACGCGCACGACTCAAAATCGTGTTCCCTCGGGAGTGTGGGTTCGATTCCCACCTTCGGCATGTCGATTATAGCACAGGCCCCCCTGTAGACCAGGAGGGCCTGTTTCTTTTACCCGGTAGATTATGGTTAATTATGGTTACTTAACGACTGTCGTTACTTCGAAAGAGGGTGGGTGTTCGAGATGCTTCTTGACTGCACATAACTCAGCCGAACGAATGAGGGAAGGCAGATATTTTTCCGGGAAGGATGGCGGCGCCTGGATCTCCAGATCAATCTTACTCACCATACCCGTTCCGGGATCAGAATAAACGCGCTGCACAATGCGTAATCCTTCTGTGGGCAGGTTGCGCTGCTTACAAAAACCGGAAACGTAAATCCCAGCACAGGTTCCAATCGAGGCTAAAAAGAGTCCAAACGGTGTTGGCGCCGAACCATCACCACCTCCTGCCGGGGGCTGGTCAGTCTTCACAGTATACGGACCAAAATGGGCATCCACTTTTGCGCCGCCCGGGAAATCAATGATTAATTCCATGCTTTTCTCCTTAAATTTATTTATTCAACAAGACTTATTTTTAGATGCAAGAACAGTTCAGGAGTTACAACGAAAATATTCCCCGAATCATCTGCCTATATATGGGGGAAGGAATATTTCCCTACAGTTGAATATTTGCCCAAAACTGTGGATAACTCGGGAAAAACTGTGGATAAGACCGATCATCTGGGGAGAACCAGCCCATGCACAAAAACTCCATACCCCCACCTGTGGGGGGTTGTCAGGAACATAAGCCATATATCTTTTAGGCTTGGGGGATGGGGAAAAGTGCCGTAACTTATACGCTTTTCTCCCCAATCGTCCCGTGGATAATAATCAGTCTTAATACCCCCACAGGTGGATGCTGAGCTTCGAAACAATCCACAATTGTGCAGGTACAATGCCCAAAGGTATGTTTTCCACATATCCACACCCCCTACGACGACTATTAATTAACTATATATTATTTAAAATATATATCTATAAGCCCAGAAATATCACTCGAAGAATGTTGGGATAAGATAGTAAAAAATTGTTGGGAATCAGCTATTTGTTGCTGCACTTCAACCCTATAATCCAGAAGAAAAGCAAAAAAAGCCTCATCGCCAATGAGTTGTCGTAAATCAGCCAGAAAATGGGCACCGTTTAAATACACTGAGTTTTTATAGGTCTGGTAAGGGGTTGCAGAACCATCCGGGTTGTATATTGAGATGTTGATGGCTCCTGAAGGTGCATAATAGTCCACACGGTAGCTCCACCACCACTGGGCTGCTTCAGGATACAGTGCTTCGTAGTAAAGCAGCTCGCTGTATGTGCACAGCGCTTCGTCGAGCCAGGGCTCGAGCGCCTGGTCGTTGCCCACCAGCCCGAACCACCATTGATGAGCGGTCTCGTGGGCGGCAATGGAGACAAGGTACTCACCCGGCGTGCCCTGGTAGAGGTTGTAGAAGCCGTTGGACAAATAATACAGGCCATCGTATTCCATGCCATCCAGGAAATCGGCTTCAACCACGGTCAGGGAAGGCCTGTTGTAAGCGCCAAACAGGCGGCTGAACAGTTCCATGGATTCGGCCGTCACCTGCAGGACTTTCTCCCCAGCCGCAGAGTGGAACGAGAAGAAGTAGCTGTAAATGGTGACGCTGCCGGCTTGCTGAGTGCGCACCTCGTATTCTGGGCTGAAGGAAAAGGCAAAGCTGCGGGCTGCATTCATCTGGTAGCGGTGTGCGCTCCCGTCGCCCAGGTCAGGGGAGCTGGCAGCAACGACGATTCTGGCTTCGTCGAGGATTCGTAATGTGATGGCAAAATCCGCGGATTCGTACACCTGGTGCTCTCCATAATAGGAAGGCGGATGGGCTAACCAGCCCACCCCTGGCTTATAAGGAGCAATCATAGGATACCAGTCGACCAGGTTGGTCTGGCGGGTGCTGTAGCCGAATGGCACCGGGCGGGTTGCAGAGGATTGTACCGGGGACGGTAAATATAATTCGTAGTCCATCATAAACTGGACGGCCTGTCCGGGCTGCAGCGGCGCCGGCGGGATGAGCCTGATCCAGCTTCCATCCCAGGTATAGCTTTGAATAGGATTGCCATCTTTCCAGGTGAAGGATTTTAGCTGAAATACGCCCGGATAATTCATGGTCTCGACGACGATCAGCAGTTCTGGCAGGGTTTCACCCGTGCGGTTTGTATATGTCGCCTGCTGCTTGACAGTTACAGTGTGCAGGGAATAATTGAATTCCACTTCCATTTCATACCGCGGGAGCGGGAGTTCGTTGGCATCAATAGATATAACCGGAGTGGAAGTGGGGGTTTGAGCGGGTAATGAAGTTGCCGTCGGAATTTGACCGGCAGGTGTAGAGTCCGCGACCGGAGTTGATGGACTTGTCTCGGGGATCACCGGAGCCGGGCTGGCAGTCCGGCAGGATGCCAGAAAAACGATTAGCAGGCAGAGCCTGATCCATCCAGATCGCATTAACGCATCTCTTCCCGCACGGCATGGTACAGCGCCTCTGCTTTCATCTCTGTCAGCGAGTAGCAGGGAGCCTTGAGGTGATCAGCCAGGGATTGCGCCAATCCCTGGTCAAAGGCGACGTGTTCCATGTTGATCACCACACAGCGGATTTCTTCGTCGGCAATCTTATCTGCCAGGCGGTGGGCTTCTTCCTGGGGCGGCAGATTGGTCATGGCGACATTCCCGGCGCCGTCAGTCAGAATCATCATCAACGGCATCACGTCCGGGTGCAGGATGCGCTCTTTTTGGATGACCTCGTGAGCGAGGAACAAACCGGCAGACAGCGGAGTCTTCCCGCCCACCGGGATATCGGCCAGGGCGCGTTGAGCAAGCTGGACAGAGTTCGTGGGCTGCAAGATTAAGCTGGCCCGGTTCTTCTGGAACACAACCAGTCCCACCCGATCGCGGCGCTGGTAGGCGTCGGTCAGCAGGGACAAGATCGCACCCTTGGTGGCGGCCATACGCTCAGCAACGGCCATAGACCAGGAGGCATCCACCACGAACAAGATCAGGTTTGAAGCCTTTTTTACCCGAATTTTTTTCTGGAAGTCACTGGTCTGGATGGCGAAGGCCACGCGTTTGCGCTGTTCAACCCGTTGATTTTGAAAGGGTGCGGCTGCGCGCAAGGTGGCGTCGAAGGCCAGGTCGTTTGTTTTCCCCATAGCCGGGCGCGCCTGAATGTAGCGCCCACGCTTACGCTCGGTGCGGGTGCGCGAACGGCGCCCACCGAGCCGGCGCGTCATTTTGTCGATAGGGTTTTCGATTTTGCGGGGGGTGAAAGTCTGCCCGATTTTGACCTTTTCGCCGCCCTCCCACCAGTTCGATGAAAGCGACTCAAAGACCTGCCTTTGAGCTGCTGGGTCCTGCGGGTGCTGACCCGAATTGGCCTCGGCTTGCTCGATCTCAACGCCTACTTTTTTTTTTCGCCGCTGGCCTCTTCTTCTTCGCCGGGCTGCGGTTCGGGATCTCCGGCGGAAGCCGACGCTCCTTGAAGCTGCTCGATGCGCTCCTGTAAATCCTCCATCGTCATTTCGGACTGGTGGAAGGGTCCGCGCTTAATGCGGTGCGGTAAAGCCAGCTCTGCAGCCAGGGCGATGTCGCGGTCCGTGATCGACGTCCGGCCTTCAAAGGCTGCGTGCGCTCGAGAAGTCTTCAAAATTACCAAATCCGAGCGATGCCCATCGACATTTAAAGATGAAGTCAGAGCAGCGATCGAGAGCAGGTTGCGCGAGCTGTAGGTTACCTTATCGACCAGGGCTCTGGCCTGCTCGATTTTTTGAGAGAGCGCCTGCTCATGGGGCAGCCATTGCTGGCGAAACAGTTCAGCGTTGGATTCAAAGGCCAGGTTGCGCTCCATGATTAAAACGCGCTCGCGGGCTTCGCGGAGCCCATGGATTTCCACAGACAGGGCGAAGCGGTCGAGAAGCTGCGGGCGCAGGTCGCCCTCTTCAGGATTCATCGTACCGACCAGGATAAAACGGGCTGGATGAGCAAAAGAGATGCCTTCGCGCTCGACAATATTAACTCCCATGGCGGCTGAATCGAGCAGCAGATCGACCACATGATCGTCCAGCAGGTTGACTTCGTCAATGTAAAGCAGGCCGCGATTTGCTGCAGCCAGCACGCCTGGCTCAAAATGGCGCTCACCTTGCTGGATGGCTTTTTCAATGTCCAGGGTGCCGACCACGCGGTCCTCGGTGGCGCTTACCGGCAGGTCGACGAACTGGATGCGGCGTTTGGTGGTGACTAATTCACGACCTGCTACCCTGGCTTCTTTTACCCAGTCCGACCAGGTGTTTGGAGCATTCGGATCATCGTTGTAAGGTGAATTGGCAAACACTTCAATCTCAGGAAGCAGGGCGGCCATCGCGCGGGCGGTGATTGATTTTGCAGTACCCCGCTCGCCGCGGATTAACACACCTCCAATCCTGGAATCGACGGCATTCAGGACGAGAGCGCGTTTCATGCGTTCTTGCCCAACGATGGCTGTGAATGGATAAATAGGGTGCATCCAAAAACCTCAACGGATACCGGTTTTTCGCCGGTAAATTTGATTTCCAACCGTTAATCTTATCATAAAGGGCGCTGGCAATCAGAAAAGCTTCGGATTCGTAAGCAAAATTACTTGATTTCCCTGCAATGTTGTGTTTTCTACAGTTGCCAAGTTTCCTTTCTACCTTTATAATAGTACTCTAATCTTACCCACATTGGAGTTAAGCAAGCTTATGGAAAATAATGATGCCCTAGTCGGGCGGCAGGTAGAGCCCGAAAATATCCAGGATGCGCCTGTAGAACCACCAAGCGTTCCCGAGTCGACGTCTATGGAATCTCTCCTGGAAGAACAGGGCCTTACACTTGACCTTCCAACCCCAGGGGAGATTCGCCAGGGGTTTATCGCCACGATCCGTGAAAATGAAGTCCTCGTCAGCATCGGTACGAAATCGGAGGGGATCATCTCCGGGCGTGAATTAGAAGCAATTCCTCACGAAGAACGTGATGTGTTCCAAGTGGGACAGGAAATCCCGGTCTTCATCATCGCTTCAGAAGATCCGAACGGCAATGTCGTTCTGTCTTATGTGCGCGCCCGTGAGGAGAAGGATTGGGAAACGGTTGAAGAACTGCTGGCTTCTGGCAGCACCGTTGACAGCAAGGTGATTGGCTATAACAAAGGTGGTTTGATTGTTCCGGTTGGCGGGTTGCGCGGTTTTGTGCCAGCGTCACAAATCAGCCTGGTACGGCGCACTACTTCCGGCAGCGACTCTCCGGAGCAGCGCTGGGGCAAGATGGTAGGCGAACCCATGCGGGTGCGCGTGATCGAAGTAGACCGCGAGCGCCGGCGCCTGATCCTTTCGGAGCGCCAGGCTCTGCAGGAAACGCGTGAGACTTTGAAAGACCGTTTGCTAGATGAACTGCAGGAAGGATCGGTTCGCACAGGACGCGTGACCAGCCTGGCAGACTTTGGAGCCTTTGTGAATATCGACGGCGCAGATGGTCTGGTTCACATGTCCGAGATTTCCTGGGATCGTATCCAACATCCGAATGAGGTGCTCAAGGTTGGTCAGGAAGTCAAAGTCAAGGTCATCAGCGTCGACCGCGAGCGCAAGCGTATCGGGCTTTCGATCCGCCAACTCCTGGATGATCCCTGGACCCAGAAAATCAGCCACCTGAAAGAAGGGATGCTGATCGAAGGCAAGATCACTCACCTCACCAAGTTTGGTGCTTTTGCCAGCCTGGGTGATGATATTGAAGGGTTGATCCATGTTTCCGAGCTGAGCGAGCAGCGTGTGGGTCATCCCAAAGAGGTCCTGCACGAAGGTGATGTGGTCACCCTGCGCGTTATCAAGATTGACCCGGAACGGCGGCGAATTGGGCTGAGCTTACGCAAGGTAGATTCCCCGGCTTACGCGGACCTGGATTGGAAGATGCAACTGGCAGAAGAAGTCGACAGCCTCCAGGAGCCCGAAGAAGAACCAGAAGAGGCTCTGGAGGAAAAGGCTCAGGAAAACGCTCTGGAGGAAAAGGCTCAGGAAAACGTTCCAGAATAAGACGGCTTCTGGACAAAAAAATTTTTGGGATGTCACAGGTGGTGGTGCGACTGCGCTGCCACCTGTGTGAGTTTACGCTTGTATCACCTCTTAGAGTTCTATTAACATTCTCTCCAAGAGCCTTGTAAAGGAGTTCGCCTATTTTAAATCTGGTAGAATCCAATTGGACAAAAAAACTCGGAATCAGTTAGATGTTCTGTGTGTCCAACTGGCAATTATGAGCCGGTAAATATCGGTAAAGTTTTTTTGGGTACTGATTCGTCAGGAGGGTACCGTGTCTGGTATGGAACGATTTACACAAAGAGCACGGCGGGTGCTCAGCCTAGCTCACCAAGAGGCTGAACGGATGCGCCATAATTATATCGGCACCGAGCACCTGCTTTTAGGATTGATCAAAGAAGAAGGCGGCGTCGCCGGGCGCGTGTTGCGCGAATTGGGGCTGGAAGCCGAACGGGTCGAGGAGATGATCGAGCGCCTGACAGGACCGGGACAGCACCAGGGAGGCAAGCTGGACCTATCGCCTGGGACTCAGCAGGTGCTGGAATATGCCGTTGAAGAAGCACGCAAAATGGGTCACCACTACATCGGCACCGAACACCTGTTGTTGGGATTGGTGCGTTACGGTGAGGGGGTTGCCCTGGACGTGCTGCGAAAGATGGGCGTGACGCAGGAGCAAATCCGGCGCCAGACCCGGCGGGTGCTGCAAGAGAGCAGCGCCTCGCAACGAACGGGAGCTTCGCCGGAACCGGCACGCGTTGCCAAGCCGGAACCGCAGAACAAGGCGAAGACGCCGATGGTTGACCAGCTTGCGACAGACCTGACCCAGCTTGCGGAGGAAAACAAGCTGGACCCGGTCATTGGACGGCAGATGGAGATCGAACGCGTGATCCAGATCCTGGCTCGCCGCACAAAAAACAACCCGGCGTTGATCGGGGAGCCTGGAGTAGGCAAGACGGCGATCGTTGAAGGCCTTGCTCAGCGCATTCTCGAAGGCGATGTGCCGGCTCCCTTGCTGGATAAGCGGGTTCTCCAACTGGACGTGGGCTCGCTGGTGGCCGGCACCATGTATCGCGGCCAGTTTGAAGAGCGCCTGAAGCGCGTCATTGACGAACTCAAGGCCTCGGGCGCCATCCTCTTCATCGATGAGGTGCACATGCTGGTAGGCGCAGGCGCTGCCGGGTCATCGGTGGATGCTGCTAACATCCTTAAACCGGCCCTTTCGCGCGGCGAGCTCCAGGTGATCGGGGCGACGACCCTGAACGAGTACCGCAAGCACATCGAGAGCGATGCCGCTCTCGAACGCCGCTTCCAGCCCGTACTGGTAGACGAACCCTCGATCGATGAGACGATCGAAATTCTTAAAGGTGTGCGCAGCGCATATGAAGAGCATCACCGTCTGAACATTTCGGATGAAGCCCTGGATGCGGCTGCCCAGCTTTCATCGCGGTATGTTACCGAGCGTTTCCTGCCCGATAAGGCCATCGACCTGATCGACGAGTTCATCTTCGCGGGTGCGCATGTATAAGAGTCCCTCGGCAAGGAGCTCGAAAGCTTTGATCGATGAACTGCGGGAGGTTCGCCAGAACCGCAGCCTGGCCCTGGAAGATGGGCGCAATGACGATGCCCAGGAATATTTGGAGCGGCAGGAAGAGCTGGAGCGCCAGCTTGAACAGATGCGCACCGGCTGGGACCGGGCGAACTCGCCGGTGGTGACCGCCCAGGACATCGCGGAAGTAGTTTCGATGTGGACCGGGGTGCCGGTAATGCAGGTCGCCCAGGAAGAGTCTCAGCGACTGCTCCATATGGAAGACGAGCTGGAACAGGCGATCATCGGGCAGCACGAAGCCATCCAGGCGATTGCGAAGTCGGTGCGGCGCGCCCGCGCGGGCTTGAAAGACCCACGCAGGCCGATCGGCTCCTTTATTTTTCTTGGACCGACGGGTGTGGGGAAGACCGAGCTGACCAAAGCCCTTGCGCGCTTCCTTTTTGGCAGCGAGGAAGCTTTGATCCAGCTCGATATGTCGGAGTTTATGGAACGCCACACGGTCAGCCGCCTGGTGGGTGCGCCTCCGGGTTATGTTGGATATGAAGAATCGGGCCAGCTTACCGAAGCCCTGCGCCGCAGGCCGTATTCCATTGTGGTTTTTGATGAGATTGAAAAAGCCCATCCTGAAGCGCACAATATGCTGCTGCAGATCATGGAAGAAGGTCACCTGTCGGACGCGCGCGGCCGCAAGGTCGATTTCCGGAATGCCCTGATTGTGATGACGTCCAACATCGGTGCGGACATGATCAAGCGCCAGGCAAGCCTGGGGTTTGCCCTTAAGCGTGATGAGGACGTTGAGGAAAAGTTGGCTTACGAGGACATGCGTAAAAAACTGACCGAATTGCTGCGGCGTGTCTTCCGGCCAGAATTTATCAACCGCCTGGATTCGGTAATTGTCTTCCGCTCTTTGAATAAAGAGGACATCAAGCAGATTGTCCAGTTGGAGCTGGATAAGGTGGCGGCGCGGCTGCAAGACCATTCGGTCAAGCTGACCGCAACCCCAGAAGCATTGGAAAAGCTGGCAGAACTGGGTTTCGACCCTGACATGGGTGCCCGGCCACTGCGCCGCACCATCCAACAAAAGGTTGAGGACCCTCTTTCTGATGCCCTCCTGTCTGGCGATTTTCATGACGGAGATGAACTACTCGTCGATCTTGTGGAGAACGAAGTCGTGCTGAAACGCCAATCCGGCGAGGCGGAAGAGCTTGAAGAACCGCTTGTCGCATAAACCAGTCTGACTGATCCAGTAAAAATGAAAGTGGCGGTGCGTTATGGATGCGCCGTCACTTTATTTAAGATCAACTATAATTGCCTGTATGCCAAAAACTTACACCCAATATGTATGCCAGCAGTGTGGGCGGAAATCGGCGCGCCCGATGGGCCGCTGTCCCCAATGCGGGGAATGGAACAGCATGGTCGAGGAAATTGTGGCCAGTGCGCCTGCGCCGGCGGCTGCCCATGCTGGGCGCGGGCTTGCCGGTCGTTCGACTCCCCAGCGGCTGGCGGATATCAGCGGTGATGCAGAAGACCGCCTGTTGCTGTCGATGGGCGAGTTTGCCAGGGTGCTTGGGGGAGGGGTCGTGCCGGGCTCGGTGGTCTTGATTGGTGGAGATCCCGGGATTGGCAAATCAACCCTGCTGTTACAGGTAGCCCTGGAAATCGCTGGCCAGCGGCGTGTTCTCTACGTTTCGGGCGAAGAGTCGGAACGGCAGATTAAAATGCGCGCCACCCGACTGCTGCGCCTCGCCGAAGAAGAAACGCCCCCTGAATTTCCGGATGAATTGTTCCTGGTGACTGAGACAAACCTGACCGTGATCCTTGAGCATATCGCCGAAACGAAGCCAGCGCTGGTAATCGTCGATTCGGTGCAGACCACCTACATCCCGGAGCTGGATTCGTCCGCGGGTTCCGTAAGCCAGGTGCGCGAGACCGCCTCACGCCTGCGCGAGCTGGCTAAATCCTCCGGAATCAGTGTATTCTTAATCGGGCACGTGACGAAGGAAGGCACAATTGCCGGACCGCGCGTCCTGGAGCACATTGTTGATACGGTTTTATACCTGGAGGGCGACCGCTTCCAGTCTTACCGCCTGCTGCGCTCGGTGAAGAACCGCTTTGGGGCAACCTCCGAGGTCGGGGTTTTCGAGATGCGCGAGCGTGGCATGGTGGAGATCACCAATCCCTCTGAAGCCTTCCTGGCCGAACGGATGATCAACGCCCCGGGTTCAGCGATCGCTGTAACCATGGAAGGTACGCGCCCGCTGCTCGTGGAGATTCAAGGATTGACCAGCCCGACCTCTTTCGGCAACCCGCGCCGCACACCAAACGGAGTTGACTTCAACCGCCTGCTGCTGATCGGTGCTGTCCTCACACGTCGGGTGGGCGTTCACCTGGGGGAACAGGATGTCTTCGTCAACGTTGTGGGCGGAATTACGGTAGACGAGCCCGCTGCAGACCTGGCCGTGGCTGCTGCCATTGCCTCTTCTGCACGCAACACGCCGGTCAAAGCCGAGACGGTGCTGATCGGTGAGGTAGGGCTTTCGGGAGAGCTGCGCATGGTTGGGCAGATGCAGGCTCGCCTGCGTGAGGCTGCCAAGCTGGGGTTTAAGACGGCCATTGTCCCCCGCCGCCTGCGCAAGGCTGAACCCTGGCCAACCGGAATCGAGGTCGTTGAGGTACGCTCCCTGAGGCAGGCACTCGAAGAGGCCCTGCTGGCATCTGATAAAAAGGATGAGTGAGCCCGTTTTCCGGATCGGCAGCCTGCCGGTCTATGGTGATTTGATTCTCTCGCCCATGGACGGCTTTTCGGATTTGCCTTTCCGTTCCGTTTGCCGTGGGCTGGGCTCAGCGCTGAGCTACACCGAATTTATCAATGCCCTGGACATCCTGCAGCGCCATCCGTTTATCGATGAAAAGCTGGCATTTCTGCCTGAAGAGCGGCCGGTCGTTTTTCAAATTTTTGACAGCGAGCCAGAGCGCCTGCTGGAAGTGGCCTTGCGCCTGCAGGAGCACGGGCCGGATGTGTTCGATGTCAACATGGGTTGTTCGGCGCGCACGGTATCCGGGCGCGGTGCTGGCGCTGGACTGCTGCGTGAGCCTGCCAAAATCGCCAGGATTTTCAACCTGCTCAGCCGGGCTCTGGAAGTGCCGGTGACCGGAAAGATCCGCCTGGGGTGGGACGATGAAAGCCGCAATTACCTGGATGTGGCACGCGCTGTGGAAGAAAACGGCGGAAAACTGATTGCCGTGCATGCCCGCACCCGCCAGCAGGGGTATGGTGGGCAGGCGGACTGGCAGGCGATCGGCGAGGTTAAGGCAGCCGTTTCCATCCCGGTCCTGGGAAACGGCGACGTGCGCACAGTCGCCGATGTCGAACGCCTGAAAACACTCACCGGATGCGATGGGGTGATGATCGGGCGCGCTGCTGTTGGCAACCCCTGGATTTTTTCCCGCCTGGACCGTCCGGATGTGACCGGAGAGCAGGTTTGCCAGGTCATCGAGCTTCATTTGCAAAGAATGCTATCTTTTTATGGGCAGAATCGTGGACTGGTGATTTTTCGCAAACATGCCAACCAATATCTGACTGCGAGTGGATTGAGTTCCGAAATGCGCCGGGCCATTCTGACCACCTCTTCTCCTCAAGAATTTCTGAGCCTTGTCCGCCAGGTTCTCTAAAAACTAATCGATTTCTAAATCGACCATCACGAAAAGTCTGATACATTAACGCAGCTTCTGCTATTTTTTCAATGGTGGCGTTCAGATGATTCTTAAGAGCATCCAATTGGGCTTGATCCACGCAGCGGTTGCCATGACCCTGGTACCGATCAACAGCACCTTGAACCGGGTGATGATCAAAGAGCTGGCATTGTCTGCCACGCTTGTCGCAATACTGGCATCGCTGCCTTATTTGTTTTCGCCGATTCAGGTGGCGATTGGCTCGTTTTCAGATCGCCACCCGATTTTTGGGTGGAGGCGCACCCCGTACATTACCCTGGGCCTGCTGCTGTGCGTAGTGGGGGTGATTGCTGCTCCCTATGCAGCTTTTCTGATGGGAGTAAACATTTGGTTGGGCCTGGGATTTGGGGTGCTGACTTTTGGCGCCTGGGGAATGGGCTACAACTTCGCTGCGGTCTCTTACCTTTCCCTGGCGACTGAACTGGCTGGTCCAAAGGGGCGCTCACGCACGATCTCGGTGATGTTCTTCATGATGATCCTGACCATCATCTTGACCTCAATTGGCCTGAGCCGGCTGCTCGAGCCTTATTCGGAGGCTGTTTTGATTCAGGCTTTCCGGCTGGTCGGTCTGGCAGCGCTGCTGATGGGGCTGTTGGGCTTGCTTGGGTTGGAAGCCCGTAGCTATAAAAAACCTTCCGCTGGAAAGGCTGGCCATGCTACGGAAGAGCGTTTTTCTTTTGAGATGGTCATCAAAGCAATCCGCGGTAATTCACAGGTGGTCCTGTTCTTCTGGTACCTGATCTTGATGCTGGTAGCGATCCTGGGGCAGGATATCCTGCTCGAACCGTTTGCTGCGGAGGCGTTTGGGCTCCCGGTAGAAGCGACTACCCGGATTACGTCGATCTGGGGAGGCTGTTTCCTGATCACCCTGATTCTGGCTGGTCCGCTGGAAAGAAAAGCCTCAAAGCGCAGCCTGGCGCGCCTGGGGGGAATAGGAGGCATCGCGGCGTTCCTGCTGATCTCTGCCAGCGGCTTGTTCGCGAGCCTGCCGCTTTTTTACCTTGGAGTGGTGCTGTTAGGACTGGCAACCGGGCTGTCGACCGTCTCCAACCTTTCCTTGATGCTGGATATGACAGTTCCGGGCAGTGAAGGAGTGTTTATGGGGGCGTGGGGCATTGCTAACGCATATTCACGACTGGCTGGCGCCTTGATGAGCGGTGTGCTGCGCGATCTGTCTACCCGGCTTTTGAGTGATATGGTAGCGGGTTATATGGTTGTTTTCGTACTTGAAGCGCTGATGTTGTTGGCCTCGCTTTTCTTACTGAGCAAAATCGATGTCAACGCATTCCAACGCAAGGCCAACGCTTTACCGGTCGTTGAGCGCGCCTCCTTGGCCGGGGATGCCTAGCATTGCGATCCCCCAAATGGACCTTTAAACGAGACAGTGGTATGAAATTTTAAAATAATCCAGGCGAATCCAGGCCTGGTTCCGGGTAAAATCCATTCAGGCGAACCCACCTTGCCAAGATAGCCTGGTAAGGCTGTAATTCATAAGGACGACTGTATGATCACAAACACCTTTTCACGCATCCGCCGCAACCACGGCCTCGAGCACGCCACCCTGCACCTGCTGGGCCAGCGTTTCCCTAATCTACCTGTAGCCGGGCATTCTGACAGCCCGGGGATTCTGGATCGTCGGCAACATCCCGGCCGAGGCGGTCAGCGCGGCAGCCCAGGATGGCTTGCAGCGCTTGCGCGCCGGCGAGCGCCAGCTGGCCGTACACCCCAACTGCGGGACGAACTTTGCGACTTCCGGAATCTTAGCCGGAACGGCGGCCTGGCTGGCGATGCTTGGCGGTGGAGCCCGCCTGCGCGACCGCCTGGAGCGGCTGCCGGTGGCCATCGTGATGGCCACGCTGGCCTTGATTGTCTCGCGACCGGTGGGAATGCTGCTGCAGGAACGGCTGACGACATCGGGCGATCCGGGCGAACTGCAGCTGGTTGAGGTGCGCACGACCCGGAAATTAGCGTTACCGGCGCCAACCGGCACAGCTCGGGCCGCGGCTGGCGTGGAGCAAAATCTCCTGGTTCACCGCCTGACGACGCGAGGCTGAGCATGCCGCCAGCAGCCCCGATTATTTATTTATTAAACGGCGACGATGAATATGCGATCGCTGAATATTTGAACGACTTGATTGGCAAGATGGGCGACCCGGCGCTGGCCGAATTGAACACAGCGCGCCTGGATGGGCGAACGTATAACCTGGACGACCTGCCGCAGATCACTAACGCCGTACCTTTCCTGACCCGGCGGCGCCTGGTAATCCTGACCAGCCCGACGGCGCGCCTTGCTTCCGAGCCAGCCAGAAAAAAATTCTGCGATCAGCTGGAGAAAATTCCGGAGACCACGGCGCTGGTACTGGTGGAAAACCAGGTTTTAACCGAGCGGCGCCGGACGACCGCAAAGGAACACTGGTTGGAAGCCTGGGCAAACCAGCACCCTGAGCGGACTCTGGTGAAGCAGTTCCTGCTACCGCGCGGGCCAGAAATGGTGCGCTGGATTCAGGCGAAAGCCAAAGAAGCCGGTGGTCAATTTACCATCCTGGCTGCCCAGCAGCTCGTCCAACTGGTTGGCGAGGAGCCCCGCCAGGTCGACCAGGAAATTCAAAAACTGCTGGCGTATGTGAATTATAAGCGTCCAGTCGAGCTGGATGACGTCCAAGCTGTGACGGCAGATACCGCCGAGGGCGATATTTTCCAACTTGTGGACGCCGTGGGACACCGTAATGAAAAACAGGCGCTGGCCATGCTGCAGCGTCTGTTGGAAGAGCAGGATGCATTATCCATCTTTGGGATGGTCGTGCGCCAGTTCCGGCTTTTACTGCAAGTAAGGGAACAGATGGATGAAGGCTGTTCGCCGGAAGAAACCGCTCAGGCAGTCCATATGCATCTATTTGTGGCGAAAAAAATTACAGTCCAGGCACGCTCGTTTTCACTGCCGGCGTTGGAAGCCATCTACCACCACCTGCTTGACCTTGACCGGGCCACAAAAACAGGTAGGATGGACGGAGAGCTGGCGTTGCAGACGTTGATCGTCGATTTAGCTGGTGTGAACCCCCATCCATAAGTGGTTGGGCAGCACCGCCCGGTTCGGACGGACATCGATCCCTGCGCTTTTGATGCTGGTAGGAGCAGCTTCTGCCTGGGCAGGCAGCATGCTGGGGTGGACGAAGCACAGGTTTGGGATTTTCCCATATTTATCCTGGTAATAGCTGGCGGCGCGTTGAATTTTTATGTTCAGGTCCACTTTCGGATCGTTATCGTACCAGAGCATTCCAATATTCATGAGTTTTCTCCTTTGCCAGGTTCACATAACCAGATTCGTAGCCAGGTCTCATCACAGGGGACATAAAACTGGAGCCCGTTTACCAACGGCTGCAGGTCAAGGTAGGCGCTGCCCGTTAAAACGAGCAAGTCGTGTTGGGAGGTCAGGCTTCCCAGGACGTGCAGCGGGAAAGATTCCAAGAGGTCGTTATCCAGCCAGCTCATGGATGCTGAAGATTGGGCAGCCATGACCCAGATGCGCACCTGTGCGCCAATGCGCACCAGCCACTCGAAGCCCCAGTAAGAAGCATCATCCAGACCGTGCACAAAATCAGCCAGATCGTCAATCACCAGGAGCAGCGCCGGACCGTGGTCGTCGCGATACTGCCTGCGATCGGCGATTTCTAAGAGGTGACTCACCAGTTTCCTGGCTTCCAGGCTGCGGCTGCGCACCAGCCCCGTGCAATGGGCTGTATGCACCAGGTCGGCGTACTCCTGCGGGGCAGGGCTGACTACGTAGAAACTGATATCGTCCGGTTGGTTGATGGCGATACTTGAGCCCAGGATGGCACGCAGCAAGCGGGTTTTCCCGCTCCCAGGATCGCCAGCGATCAGGATGGATGCCGGGGGATCATTTTGGAGATTGAGCATAAACGGTAGACCATCTTCACAGACTCCGATCACGACCGAGCCCCGGGAGAAGCCGTCGCGCTGTTGAATTAAGGTTTCCAGGGAGACCGGAAAACCGGAATCTGATCCTGTTTCATATCCTGGCTGAGCTGGGGTGGTCTGCAGAGAGAACAACTTTGCCAGGTCAACAGGATCTTTGCTGTCCTCGGAGCTCAACTCCAGGGCATTCAAGGTTGCTAGCAGGCGTTCTTCCATCGTCAACATAGCACACTCTTCCATCCTTATAACAGAACTTATGTTCTATTATAAGCCGGAAAAGGGTTTTGTCAAGCCTTTTTTAGAAAATATATTCTATGAATTGGCTGGCGTCCAGAAGCTCAGGCTTTCAATGTGATAGGTTTGGGGGAAGAGGTCGTAAGGAGTCAAAGAACGCAGGAGATAACCGCTTTCAACCAGACGGCGCGCGTCCCGGGCGAGGGTCGACGGGTCGCAGGAGATATACGCCAGGACTACGGGATGCATGGCAGTGATGGCGTCCAGGGCGTGGCGTTCCAGCCCTGCCCGCGGCGGGTCGATCACGATGGCCTGTGGGTGCAAAGCGCCCAGGGCGGGCAAGACCACCTCAGCCGGCGCTTCGTAAATTTCAACATTGTCGAATTCATCCAGGTTGGTTGAAAAATCTTCGACAGCGCTGGGTGAAGATTCTACAGCAACCAGGCGCCCGATTTGCGGCGCCAGGAAGGCGCTAAAAAGTCCCACCCCGCAGTAGACATCCAGGACGGTGGAATTTCGATCTAAAGTGGTGTAGTCAGACAGCCCGTTCAGCAGTCCGTCTACCAGGGCCGCAGCCATGGGGCTGTTCACCTGGAAAAAGGAGCCAGCACTGACCCGGAAATAACGCCCGCGGACTTCCATGACCAGGGATTCGCTTCCTGCCAGCACCACGGAACCCGCTGGGCTCAGGTGCACGGCGGATATTGGAAGGTCTTCGACGCTGAATTCCGGAGGCGATGGGTCCTGGCTTTCCAAAACGAGCTGAATGTCGTCCTCTGCACCTAAGCGGAGTCCTACACGCTCCAAACCGGGCAGCGCCTCGAAATCGAGCAGGGGCCAGACCTGGTTGAGGGCTTCTTCGGGCAGGTGGCACTCGCGAATGGCAATGACCTGGGAGGAGCCGGCCGCCTTGTAGCCCAATTTTCCCTGGGAATCCAGGTGGAACTGGACGTGGTTGCGATAATTGAAGGGTAAAGGTGCACTCACCATTGGCCGGACGGGCGGATCTGCCAGCTTCCCGATGCGCATAAGCTGGTCGCACAGGATGTCTTGCTTCACCTGGACCTGGTCGGCGTACTCCAGATGCTGGTACTGGCAGCCGCCGCAGACCTGGTAGTGGGCGCAGCGTGGCCGGATGCGTTGGGGGGAAGGTTCAAGTATCTCAAGCAACTCGGCGCGCGCAAACCCCTTTCTTTCTTCTACAAGGGAGATGCGCACCGTCTCGCCGGGCAGGGCGAACGGCACAAAGACGGCCCGTCCATCCGGCAGGCGTCCCATGGACTCACCGCCATAGGTATGGATATTCAGCTTCAAGGTAAGTGAGGAGGTCATAGTGATTAAGTGTTCGCTTAAGGAAGCGCTTCCAGTGTTATCGAATGATTATAATCCACGCATGCGGCGTTTTTGGCTTCTCCTGATCCTGTTGCTTTTGTGCAGCCTGGCCTGCCGGGCGGTAGTCGACCGCCTGGCGCCGGCTACTGCTTTACCTGGAACCGCAACTGCCAGCCAGGTCCTGGTCACGCAGCCCAACCCGTTGCCCGGTACGCCTGCTCAGCCGGTCTTTCCGACCCCAACCGCAAGCATGACTCCGCTGGCAACTCCAAAAGCAGCAGCGACTGCCTCTCCAGGTTCGTTCAGCGTGCGCTTCCACCCTGATGGGCCTCTGTTTGTTGGCGACCAGGTCAGCCTGGAGATCGTCCCGAATGGCGACATGGACCTGGATGGACAGCAGGTAGAGGTGCGCCTGGCAGGATCGGAGCAGGTATTGGGGACGGCTGGCTTTGGCCTTCAAGGGATCGGGCGGCGCACCCAGGCCACTTTATGGTGGGCCTGGGATACGTCACCCCTGCAACCGGGGACGTACGAGCTGGTCTTCAACATCCAACCCCTGGGTGTTAGCTGGAACGAAACGCAGACCTTACTCCCGGCCAACCTAGCGCCATTGCTGCAAGCGCGCTGGGAGACGGTCGAGAACGACTGCTGTACGGTATGGTTTATTCGGGGTACGGAGGCCGAGCGAGACCTGGAAGACTTGCTGGACCTGCTGGATGCCACGGCAAAAGAAGCCAGCCAACTTCTGGAGACGGATTTTGAGACAAAAATCCCCATCACATTTCTGCCCAGGGTAGTCGGACACGGGGGTTTTGCTGGTAATGAAATTTCGATCTCCTATCTGGACCGGGATTATGCTGGAGGCGAAACCGAGATCGTGCTGATGCATGAAATGGTGCACCTGCTGGATGGGCGTTTTGAAAACCAGCAGAGGCTGACACTGCTGATTGAAGGAGTGGCGGTCTATTTAAGCGGCGGTCATTTCAAGCAGGAGCAGCTGTTAGGACGCAGTGCAGCGCTGCTGCCGCCTGTGGAGGGCTGTGTGCAGGCACAGACCGTCATCGTACAGCAGTCAGATGTTGCTGAACAGGCGCCGGTGTGCGGGCTGGATCGCTACCTTCCGCTCAAGGAACTGTTTGATGACTTCTACTTTGCCCAGCACGAGATCGGATACCTGCAGGCCGGCGCCCTGGTGGAATACATGGTCGAAACCTGGGGTTGGGAAGGGTTTGAGCGTTTCTACCGCGACATCCAGCCCCTGCGGGCGGCGGATGGCAGCGAACGGCAGGGAGAACCCTCCGAGGTGGTGGACCAGGCTTTACGCGATCACTTCGATCTGTCCCTGGCAGAGCTGGAAGGTCGCTTCCTGCAGGCACTCCAGGAGGAAGACCTGCAGGCAGGGTGGGTGGAGGATGTGCGCCTGACCGTAGAATTCTACGATACCGTGAGGCGCTACCAGCAGCTCCTCGATCCTTCCGCATACTTTTTATATGCCTGGCTGCCAGACGGCCAGGAAATGCGCGAGCGCGGCATCGTTGCCGACTACGTGCGCAGGCCTTCCGCCCCAGAAAACGTGGAAATAGAAGTCCTGCTCGTGGAAGCAGATTCGGTCCTGCGCCAGGGAGATTACGGGCGCGTCCAGGAGCTGCTAGAAAAGGTGCAGCGCCGTTTGAACCTGGCCCAGTGAGTCCGGGTGGTTAAGGGCAGGCCGGGAAAATAAAGCCGAAGAACTGGCACCAGCGTTCCGTACCGCCGGCGTCAATCCACAGCAAGAAGGCAGTCAACGCCAGGCAGGCGATGATCGTCAGGCAGCCGCAGCCCGCCAGCAGCCAGCGCGTGTCGATGCCGCGGCGCGGCTCCTCCTGGACGGAGGGGAAAGCCTCGACTGGCTCCTGGGGGGCGTTAGATGCATAGATAGGCGGAGGCGGGGTCACCGCCTGGCGCGGGGGTGGCTGCACCTGCTTTGGGGGAGAATACGTCGGGGCCGGGGATTCAACCATGGTAGCCGAATAGCCAGGCTGAACGCCCGGGGTGGTGACGACCGTGGCATCGAAATCCGGCTGGACTATTTCGTAGACCAGGGTCACATTTTGACCCAGGGTGACGGCCTCGCCCGAGCGCAACAGGTGAGGCCCCATCAGGCGCTTCCCGTTGACGAAAGAGCCGTTGGTAGAGCCCAGGTCCTGGAAGACGTAGCTGCCCGCCTGCTGGATCAGCCGGGCGTGCCGGCGGGATATTTCTACATCGTTGATGGCAATCTGGTTGGTAGGCTCGCGTCCGAGGCCGATTTCTGGCTCGCTGAGCTCGTAGATGGCGCCCGGCACCGGCCCGGTGCGCACGGTTAAGCGATAGATGGGAGAGTTCATGTCAGCTCCTCGTTGTCTTTCGATATCCAAACATCATCCTGTGGCAACAGTGTTCAGCATCTACGTAAATTATACGCTAATCGCCGCAAAATCGAGCGGGTTTTTGCTGCCCGACCTGCGCCCGACTCATGCAAATTGTTTATACCTCGTTAACGATTTTCCAACGCGCCCTGCTTATACTGGAAGATCGGAATGGACTATTAATAAGGTAATCATTGTTGGAGGTACGCATGAATTTGGATCAATATACCCAAAAATCTCAAGAGGCGCTGCTGTCTGCACAGCGCCTGGCGCAGGAGCTGAACCACCAGGCGATCGAGCCTGCCCACCTGCTGCTGGCGCTGCTGCGCCAGGAGGAAGGTGTCGTACCTGCCCTGGTGATGCGGGTTGCCGGCAGCGTGCTGGCGCTGCGCGAGGAGGTCCAGCGCGAACTGGACCAGCGGCCACGCGTATACGGCGGGAGCGGCGAGGTTGGTCTGGCGCGAACGGCGGCGGATGTGCTGGCTGCGGCTGAGCGCTACGCCAAGGGCATGCAGGATGAGTACGTTTCGACCGAGCACATATTGCTGGCCTTGACGGAGAGCAGCGAGGGCAAGCGCCTGGGCCAATACGGCCTGACCAAAGATGCAATATTGAAGGCTTTGGTGAGTGTGCGCGGCTCTCAGCGCGTTAGCTCGCAGACACCCGAGACCACCTACCAGGCGCTGGAGAAGTACGGGCGCGACCTGACCGCAACGGCACGCCAGGGCAAAGTTGACCCGGTGATCGGCCGTGACGAGGAAATCCGGCGCGTGGTGCAAATTCTCTCGCGGCGCACGAAAAACAACCCGGCCCTGATCGGCGATCCCGGCGTGGGAAAGACCGCCATCGTCGAAGGCCTGGCGCAGCGTATGGTCAACGGCGACGTGCCCGAAGGTCTCAAGCGCAAGCGCCTAGTTCAGTTGGACATGGGCGCCCTGGTCGCCGGGGCGAAATACCGCGGCGAGTTCGAAGAGCGTCTGAAGGCGGTGCTCAAAGAAATTACCGATTCAAACGGAGATGTGATCCTTTTCGTGGACGAAATGCACACGGTGGTAGGCGCTGGCGCTGCAGAAGGCGCCATGGACGCCGGCAACATGCTCAAGCCGATGCTGGCGCGGCGGCGAGCTGCACATGATCGGCGCCACTACGATTGACGAATACCGCAAGCACGTCGAGAAGGATCCAGCCCTCGAACGCCGCTTCCAGCCGGTGCTGGTGGATGAGCCCAGCGTGGAAGAGACGATCTCGATCCTGCGCGGTCTGAAGGAACGCTACGAAGTGCACCACGGTGTGCGCATCACCGACGCCGCGGTCATTGCTGCCGCCACGCTTTCCAACCGCTACATTGCCGACCGCCACCTGCCGGACAAGGCCATCGACCTGATCGACGAGGCGGCTGCCCGCCTGCGCACCGAGATCGAACTCGAAACCGCAGGCGATAGACGAGGTCGACCGCCAGATCCTGCAGATCGAGATCGAGCGCCAGGCCCTGGGCAAGGAGAAGGATAAGGCATCGAAGGAGCGCCTGGAGAAGCTGGAGAAAGAGCTGGCAGACCTGCGCGAGCGGTCCAGCGAGATGACTACCCGCTGGCAGGGCGAGAAAGAAGCCATCGCCAACCTGCAGTCGATCAAGGGACAGATCGAGGACACGCGCCTGGAGATCGAGCGCGCCGAGCGCCGCTACGAGCTGGAGACGGTCGCCCGGCTGCGCCATGGCACGCTGCGCGAGCTGGAAGGCAGGCTGGCTGAGAGCGAGCGCCGTCTGAAGCAGGTCCAGGAGAACGGGGCGCTGCTGAAAGAAGAAGTGGACGCCGAGGAGATTGCCGGCATCGTCGCCCGCTGGACGAACATCCCGGTAAAGCGCCTGATGGAGGGCGAGACCCAGAAGCTGGTGCACATGGAAGAGCGCCTGCGCGAGCGCGTGGTCGGGCAGGAGGGGGCTTTGCGCGTTGTCTCCAACGCCGTGCGCCGGGCGCGCTCGGGACTGCAGGTACCCAACCGCCCGATCGGCTCGTTCATCTTCCTGGGACCGACGGGCGTGGGCAAGACCGAGCTGGCGCGGGCGCTGGCGGAGTTCCTCTTCGATGATGAGCGCGCCATGGTGCGCATCGACATGAGCGAATACCAGGAGAAGCACACCGTTTCGCGCCTGGTCGGTGCGCCTCCTGGCTACGTGGGATATGAAGAGGGTGGGCAGCTTACCGAAGCTGTGCGCCGCCGGCCTTACAGCGTGGTGCTCTTCGATGAGATCGAAAAAGCTCATCCTGAGGTTTTCAATGTCCTGCTGCAGCTCCTGGATGATGGGCGCCTGACAGACGGGCACGGGCGCACGGTGGATTTTCGCAACAGCCCTGGTGATCATGACCAGCAACCTGGGGAACGAGCTGTGGCTGAAAGACGCCCAGGCGGGCGAGCCGGTGACCCAGGATATGCTCAACCGGCTGCTGCAGGCGCATTTCCGACCAGAGTTCTTGAACCGCATTGACGAGGTGGTGTTATTCCACCCGCTCGGGAGCGAACACCTGGCAGCCATCGTTGAGATCCAACTGCGCCGCCTCAGCCAGCTCCTGGCTGACAAAGGGTACATCCTGGAGGTCAGCGAGGCTGGGCGAGAATACCTGGCCGAGGTTGGGTACGATCCTGACTACGGCGCCCGCCCGCTGAAGCGCGCTATCCAGCGCGAGCTGCAGGATCCGCTGGCACTGCGCATCCTCTCCGGCGATTTCCACGAAGGCGAGATGGTGCGTGTCGACCGTGGTTCTGAAGGTCTGACCTTTACGCCGGTGGTGCAGGCGGAAGTGGTCAGTTAATCATAAGAACAGGCTGCTTGTAAATAAAATTGAGCATCGTGCTAAAATAATCCAGGTCACCTGACCTGGATTATTTTTCAATCTCCATCCCCAAATCTCCACCAAGGAGTACCCCCAGGAGTACCCCCATGACCGAACCTCAAACAAAACCCATTAATTATGCCGTTGGGATGTTTGGCACGTCAATCCCGATCAACATGCTCAAAACCTATGCAGCTATCTATTATGTGGGCACGCTGGGGGTTACGACCAAACAACTGGCGCTGATGCTGTTGATTTATACCTTTATCGATGCCATCGATAACCCAGTGTACGGCTTCCTTTCCGACCGCACGCGCAGCCGCTGGGGGCGCCGGCGTCCCTGGTTGGTCATCGGCACCCCGCTGCTGGTGTTGTGCTTCATCGCCTTCTACAGCCCGCCTGCCTTTGCGGCCGGGAATGCACTGTTTGGCTACTTCATGCTCTTCTATATTCTCACCGGCACGCTGGATTCGGTCATTAACGCCAATTATGGCGCTCTCTTTCCGGAGCTCTTCCGCACGGACGCCAGCCGGGCGACCACCAACGCCCTGCGCCAGGCCTTTCAGCTGGTCGCCATGATCATCAGCATTGCCCTGACACCGCTGGTGACCTCAGCGCTCGGATACAGCCTGACCGCGGTCCTGTACGGTCTGCTGGGTGGCGCCGTCATTCTGTACATGACCTTCACCTGTAAGGAAAGGAAGGTTCAGGTTGAAGAGGAAAAGCCCCAGCTCTGGAACAGCATTAAAGACCTGTTTACCAACCGGAAATTTTGGATCGCCGGATTTGCCAACGCCTTTTACAGCGCGGCCATGTCGCTGGTGCTGGTGGCGATGCCGTTCTTTGTGAAGTACACGCTGGGGCTCTCCGACAGCCAGTCGACCTTTTTGTTTGCCGCGGTGCTGCTGATTGCCATCGCCTGCGTGGCGGTCTGGGCGCGCCTGGTCAAGAAATTCACGCTGATGCCGGTCTGGCGGGCAGCCCTGCTGACGCTGACCGTGGCTTTCATCCCGCTGTATTTTGCCAGCTCCCTGGTCACGGCCATGATCTGCTCGGCCCTGGTGGGCTTTGGCTTCGCGGGTGTGATCACGACCATGGACCTGGTCGGAGCCAAGGTCATGGACGAGGACACCCAAAAGCATGGCCTGCGGCGGGAAGGCATCATCTCGAGCGCCTTGGGATTTATGAACCGCTTGAATGGCCTGTTCACCAGCGCTGCCTTTTTGCTTGTTTCTGTGCTTTACGGCTTTGAAAGCGGCCTCAACCCCGGATCCCAGCCGGATGATGCTGCCCGCTTCCTGCTGACGGTGTTCCCGCCGATCTTGATGGTGATCAGTTTTGCTTTTTCGTTCTTCATCGACTTCAAAAACCTGGAAAAGGGAAGCCTGCCTCCCCAGCCAGTGCCCGTGAGCGAGTAAATGACCCCCACCATCGAAAGCCAGCAGTCCCTCGAATTTTTTGTTAGCCACGCACAGCAGGGCACCTACCTGACCCTGCCGTTCCAAATGCCGCCAGATACCGAGACCTTTTCTCTCCGCTATTTTTACGAACGCCATTCGGAAAGCGATGTCCCGGTCGAGCACGGCGTGTTCACCTCCCGGGTGGAGACGAACATCATCGACCTGGGCTTGATCGCCCCGGATGGCAGCCAGGTGGGCGCCTCCGGCTCGGATAAGACCGCCATCCAGATCAGCGAGACCGGCGCCACGCCGGGCTACCAGCCAACTCGCCTGGCGCCGGGCGAATGGCAGATCCTGCTGGGCGCCTACAAGGTAGCGCCGCAGGGGGTGACCGTGCGCTACGAGCTGGCATTTACACCCAAGCACCGGCGCCTGTTCAAAGGTGATTTTCACACGCACACCCTGGCTTCGGACGGGGTGCTGTCGCTGGACGAGCTGGCGCAGCACGCCCGCAGGCACGGGCTGGACTTCCTGGCAATCACCGACCACAACCAGATGGTTTCTGCAGCTTCCCTGCCCAAGATTCCGGGGATGACGCTGATCCCTGGGATCGAATGGACGCACTACCTGGGGCACGCCAACTTCCTGGGGCTGGATTGCCCATACGACGAGCCTTTTTTTACCAACACGCCGGAGGCGGCGCTGGAGCGCTTCAGGACGGCGCGGGAGCGCGGGGCGCTGATCACCCTCAACCACCCATTCGAGGAAAATTACGGCTTCCGCTATGACATGGAAACCTTTCCTTTTGACTGCCTGGAAATTTGGAACGGACCCATGCGCCTGCCCAACCTGATGGCGGTCGGCTTCTGGCAGGGATTGCTCGAGGCCGGGAAGAAAGTTCCCATCTGCGGCGGCAGCGATTACCACCGCGATCAGCTCTTCCTGCCTCTGGGCGGTCCCACCACCTGCGTCTACGCCCTCTCCGCCAGCCCGGCCGATATCCTGGCAGCGCTCAGGCAGGGGCATGCTTTCATTACCTTCGCGCCGAACGGGCCAACCCTGGAGATGGAGGCGGGTCAGGCAATCATGGGCGACAGCGTGGGTTTTCCGGAGGTGAAGGAAATCCAGATCACAGCCTACGGACTATCGGCAGGCGACGTCGTCCAGGTGATCACCAACCTCGGCAGCACGGATCTGGTGACCGCCCCGGCGCCTGGGGATATGCGGGGAACTTTCAAGATGGAAGCCGCGGGATTCGCCCGGGTGGTGATCGCGCGCAATTTCCTGCCTGGTTTGCCTATTCTGCCGGCGTTGATCTCAAATCCTATTTATTTTGAGGACTGAATCACTGGAGCGCCGAAAGCAGATAGAATCCTGCAGGCACCACGGTGACAATATCCACTGGTTACCCTGCCGGCACCTGGTATATTAATGGGACGTATTTTGGCCGGGGGATTGGTTTTCCAGCGGCCCGCGCAGCTTGTAACCAGGTTGATTTGGCTTTGAGAACCTCAGCAAGGGCTTCTTCTGGAGAAGAACCAAATGCGGAGCAGTATTTCAGATCGGGTATATCGGCGATATAGCCCTGGTCCTCTTCACTGTAGAATACATTGATGTGGTAATCTTTCATTCTTCCTCTGCAATCCTAAGGTCGTACTTCTCGACCAGCTTGAGGAATTGCTTGATTTGATACGGCTTGGCTTGCCCATTCACATCTTGTAGATTGATCAATTCTGTCAATCCAGGATGAGAATAGATATGGTGGCTTCCTGTGACTCTCAATAATATAAATCCATACCCTTCGACGACCTGTTGCAAATCAGAAAACCGTACATTCTTTGATCCAACAATAAGTCTTTGGATAAGTTTCTGTTTCTTTGTCATCGTAGGTCTTCAGTCTATAACACAACCTGATCTATACCTGATATTGTAAACGATTTCCGACAGGTAAACTAGAAAAATACCACCACTTCACAGTTGCTCAGTGGTTCAGCCCCTCCTGCGGTACAATTTCATCACCCATACATTCAGCATAAGGAGAATCCAATGCCAGTTACTGCCCCATATGGATCCTGGAAATCACCGATCACGTCAGAATTGATCGTTTCGAAAAATATCAGCCTGGGAGGCGCCTTCACTGCCGGAGACGACGTCTTCTGGACCGAGTCGCGCCCGGCGGAGGGGGGGCGCAATGTTCTCGTGCGGCGCACGCCCGACGGAAACACTAGCGATGTCACGCCGCCAGGTTTCAACGTGCGCTCCACCGTCCACGAGTACGGCGGGCGCTGCCTGGTGATCCACGATGGTAAGGTCTATTTTTCGAACTTTGCCGACCAGCGGCTGTATGTGCAGGTGCTGGGTGAGGCCGGACAAACGGCCCCAAAGGCGCTGCCGCTGACGCCCGAGATCGCCTGGCGCTATGCTGACCCGGTCGTCGATGCGCGGCGTCGGCGACTGGTCTGCGTGCGGGAGGACCACACTCAAAGTGGCGAGGCGGTCAACTGCCTGGTGGGTATCAGCTTGCAGGATGGAGCGAAGCAGAAAATTCTGGCATCGGGATATAACTTTTATTCGACACCGCGCATTTCGCCGGACGGTACTCATCTGGCGTGGCTTTCCTGGCGCCATCCCAACATGCCCTGGGACGGCAGCGAGCTGTGGCTGGCGCCATTCCTGGCAGACGGCGGCCTGGGCGAGGCCCGGCTTGTTGCAGGCAGCCTGGAAGAGTTGATCTTCCAGCCGGAATGGTCGCCGGATAGCACGCTGTACTTTGTATCCGATCGCAGCGGCTGGTGGAACCTGTATCGCTGGGTGGATGGCATTAGCGAGGCACTGTGCCCAATGGAGGCTGAATTTGGCGCCCCTCAGTGGGGCTTTGGCGCAGCGACGTATGGGTTTGCATCCGCTGGAAAAATGATCTGCAGTTACGAGCAAAATGGCGAATCCCACCTGGCAAGCCTGGATTTGAGCACGCTGGTGTTGGCGCCTTTTAAGTTGCTCTACACCGAGATCTACCGGCCTTTCGTCTCAGGTCAAAAGGTCTATTTCACCGGCGGCTCATCGGTTCAATCCTTTTGTATCGTCGAACTGGACCTGGCGACGAAACAGACCGAGGTGCTGCGCCGTTCGAGTGACCTGGTGATTGATATCGGCTACCTGTCCATCCCGGAGCTGCTTGAATTTCCTACCGAGAACGGGCTGACGGCTTACGGGTATTATTATGCGCCGAAAAACCAGGATTACGCCCCGCCGGCGGGAGAGCTGGCGCCGCTGCTGGTTCTCAGCCATGGCGGGCCGACGGGGGCGACCAGCGCAGGCTTTAGCCTGGGCATCCAGTACTGGACCAGCCGCGGCTTTGCCATCCTCGACGTCAACTACGGTGGCAGCACCGGCTACGGGCGTCTCTACCGCCAGAGGCTGAACGGCAACTGGGGTGTGGTGGACGTGGACGACTGCTGTAATGGGGCTCTCTACCTGGCGCATCAGGGCAAGGTCGATCCCCAGCGCCTGGCAATCCGCGGCGGCAGCGCCGGAGGCTACACCACCCTGTGCGCGCTGGCGCTGCGCAAGGTCTTCAACGCCGGCGCCAGTCACTACGGCATCGGTGACCTGACCACCTTCGTTTATGACACGCACAAGTTCGAGTTCGCGCTACCTGGACCGTTTGGTCGGGCCTTACCCCGAGCGCAAGGACCTTTACTACGAGCGCAGCGCGATCAATTTTGTGAATCAGATTTCCTGCCCGCTGATCCTCTTCCAGGGACTGGAGGACAAGGTTGTCCCGCCCAGCCAATCTCAGGCGATGTTCGACGCCGTCAAGGCCAAGGGGCTGCCGGTAGCTTACATTGCCTTCGAAGGCGAGCAGCACGGATTCCGCAAGGCCGAAAATATCCGGCGCGCCCTGGACGCCGAATTGTATTTTTACGGCAAGGTGTTTGGCTTTGAGCTGGCGGAGCCCGTCGAGCCAGTGCAGATCGAAAACCTGGGAGGCTGAACCATGATCGTCGATGCAGACGTCCACCTTTCCCCGCTGCGCGAGGGCAACCGCATCACCGTCGAGGAGTTGCTGCGCCGCATGGATCGCGCCGGGGTGGCCAGAGCCCTGGCCTGGCTGCAGCCGGCTTATTTCCGGGATGTGGAAGGTGGGAACCGGTATATTTACGAGTGTGTGCGCCGTTTCCCGGAACGCATCACCGGCTTTGGCTGGGTCGATCCGCATTTCGGCCTAGAAAAGAGCCTGGACGAGCTAAAGCGCTGCAGCGAGGAGTACGATTTCGTCGGCGTTAAGCTGAATGGGGCGCAGAACGAATTTCCGATCGATGACGAGCAAGTCTGCCTGCCGGTGATCGAAGCCATCCTGGACGCCGGGAAGCTGCTGGCGTTCCACATCGGCGCTGATTCCTTCGAGAACACCCACCCCTTTCGCCTGGCGAAGATTGCCCGGCGTTTCCCCACAGCCACCATCCTGGCGGTGCACATGGGCGGGGCGACGGTCCCGGACCTCTCGAGGGCGATGCTTGAATTCGCCCAGGAATGCCCGAACATCTATCTTATTGGCAGCGCGGTTTCTCCCCCGGCGGTGCTGCGTGCCATCCAGCAGCTCGGTCCGGAACGGGTGCTCTTCGGCAGCGATACGCCCTTCCAATTGATGCACGTGGAGGTCGCCAAGTACCGTGCCCTGCTCGAAGACCTGCCCTCTGAATCCGCTGACCTGGTCATGGGCGGGAACGCCCTGCGCCTGTTTCAAATTGCTGGCTGAAGCGCCAGCCAGGGTAAGATAAAAATCCGACAAAAGCAACCTGGAGAAAATTGTGGATTCCAAGCAGTCAATGAAAATAAAAACTCGCAGCAAGAGAGGGCAGCGCACCTTTCGCGGCTCAGACCTCCTGCAGATTGCCATGCCGCTGGGCGGGATCGGCGCTGGCTGCATCTGCCTGAACGGCTACGGTGGTCTGCAGGATTTCTCGATCCGGCACGCGCCGGCCACCAGCGCCGGTCCGGACCGGCACGTGGCCCAGGATGCCGGTTTTGCCCTGCTGCACCTGCAGGGAAGCGGACAAACCCGCCTGGTGGAAGGACCCTTTCCAAAGGAGAAAATCTACAACCTCGGTTTGAAATCCCAGGGCTACAACGGCGGCGGTCACGAAGGGCTGCCGCGCTTTCGGGACTGCTCGTTCAAGGGCGAGTATCCCTTCGGCACGGTCAGCCTCTCCGACCCAGACCTGCCGCTGGCGGTGACGATCACCGGCTTCAACCCCTTCATCCCGCTGGATGACGTCAATTCGGGCATCCCCTGCGCCATCCTGGAATACACCCTGCACAACCCCTCCGCTGAGGAGCAGGCGTACCAGTTTTCGTATCACCTGACGCACCTGGCGCAGAAGGATATCCAGTCCAGCCCGCGCAGCGCGGCCATCCCTGGCCTGGGCGTCTCGTTCTGGAACGAGGAGGCGCCCTTCTCGTCGGCCTTTGGCAGCGCCGCCCTGGGGGTCCTGGCTGGCGACCCGCTCATCAAAGCCCGCTGGTTCCGCGGCGGCTGGTTTGACGCCATCTCTGCCCTGTGGCGGGAGGTGAGTACGGCGCAGTTCCAGGCAAACGACGAACTACCTGCGGGAGCCGGGTCCGGGCGTAACGGCGGCTCGGTCCTGCTGCAGGGCAGCCTGGCGCCCGGCGAGAGTGTGACCTACCCGGTGGTCGTTGCCTGGCACTTTCCGAATATCGGCGGGGCGTCCACCGGCCTGATCCCGGCAGCCTCACTTACTGGCGAGGATCCCCGCTGGCGGCCGTTCTATGCCGGCCAGTGGAAAGACGCCCTCGAAGTGCTGCAGTACGTGCGCCAGAACTACGACAGCCTGCGCCAGCGCACCCAGTCCTTCCACGATGCCCTGTTTGCGACCACCCTGCCGGCCGAGGTCATCGACGCCGTCTCGGCCAACCTGGCGATCTTAAAGTCGCCGACCGTGCTGCGCCACGAAGATGGCCTGGTCTGGGCCTGGGAGGGCTGCTTTTGCGACCAGGGCTGCTGCGCCGGGAGCTGCACGCACGTCTGGAACTATGCCCAGGCGATGCCGCACCTCTACCCGGCGCTGGAGCGGACGCTGCGCCAGCATGAGCTGGAAGAACTCGATGGACGAGCGCGGGCACATCAACTTCCGGGCGGCGCCGCCTGGGCTGCCCGCTACGCACGATTTTCACGCGGCCGCCGACGGGCAGCTTGGCGGGATTATCAAGGTGTACCGGGAATGGCTGGTCTCGGGCGACCGGGCCTGGCTGGAGCGCATGTACCCGCTGGCAAAGCGCAGCCTGGATTTCTGCATCGAGAACTGGGACCCGCGCCGGCGTGGGCTGCTCGAGGAGCCCCACCACAACACCTACGACATCGAATTTTGGGGACCCGACGGCCTGTGCGGCAGCTTCTACCTGGGCGCGCTGGAAGCGATGGCCGCCCTGGCAAGGGATGCCGGCCATCCCGAAGACGCTGAGGAGTGTGCAGCCCTGGCGCGCAAAGGCGCCCAGGCGATTGAAAGCTTGTTTAACGGCGAGTATTACGAGCAGAAAGTACTTACATCCGGACTGCGTGAGGAGAGCTTTGCGCGCCTGCTGGCCCGCCCGGAAGCAGAGCTCAGCGACGAAGAGCGCCTGCTGAAGGCGGAAGGGCCGAAGTACCAGGTCGGCTCGGGCTGTCTCTCGGATGGGGTCTTTGGCGCCTGGCTGGCGCGCCTGGCCGGGCTGGAAGGTGTGCAGGACCGCGCCCACATCCGCAGCCACCTGGCGGCAGTCTTCCGCCACAACTTCAAGCCCAGCCTGTGGGAGCACGCAAACAACCAGCGCCCGGGCTACGCCCTGGGGGATGAGCCTGGCCTGCTGCTGTGCACCTGGCCACGCGGCGGTAAACCGACGCTGCCATTCGTGTACTCCGACGAGGTCTGGACGGGCATCGAGTACCAGGTGGCTTCCCATCTGATTGCCGAAGGACTGGTGGAAGAAGGGCAGGAGATTGTCAGGGCGGTTCGTAAACGCTACGACGGGCACACGCGCAATCCCTGGAACGAGTACGAGTGCGGCAACTACTACGCCCGCGCCATGGCGAGTTATGCCCTGCTGATCGCCTTTTCCGGCTTCCAGTATGACGCCCCGGGGCGCGCCTTGAAGCTGGCGCCGCAGCTAGAGACTCAGGCATTCACCTGCTTCTTTTCAACGGCCAGGGGTTGGGGTACTTTCACCTTGCGCCAGGACCGCCTGGAGATCGACTTGGAAGAAGGAGAACTGGCGATCGATACGCTGCAACTCACCCGCGGGGGGCGGACGCAGACACTGCATCTCGGGCTGGTTTGCCGCGCCGGCGAACGCAGGCTGATTTCGTTGAAAGCGTAGACCATGAACGAGCAAATTCCAGCTATCTCCATCGCCGTGGAATGGGATGCGGCGCTGCAGGTCCCCGGAAACCAGGTGACCGGGCGGGTGACCCTCACGCAAGGCCGGGTCACCCATTGCGCCGTAGTCCAGGGCGAGGGGAGCGTCGATGGTGATCGCTTTACCTTCACAGCCGGCAACCGCACCCGCCTGAGCCTGACCATCGCTGGCGCCCGGCTGGGTCCGGGTGCAAATGCCACGCTGGTGACGCTGGAAAACAACTACAGGAGCTTCAGTTTTTTCCTGCGTGACGTGCAACGTGCCTGTCCAATCTACGTTCCGGACTGTGGGGCTGCGGTCACCACTGAGGACGACCCGCGTGCTTATGACGAGATCGCCCGTGAACTCGACCAGGCCGGGCTGCGCACCCGCCTGCAGCAAATCGAGGCTGAGCCTGAGGAATCCTTTGAAATGGCAGCCCATGTCGTGCGCCGCCAGCCGAACTGCCCGACCTGGCTGGGATTGAGCCGGGACATGCGCACCTTCCTGGTGAACTTCCGGCAGGATGGCGAGGTCTGGGATTGGATCCAGCCGCAGTTCCACAGCACGGCCGTCAGCCTCGCGGAATACGATGATAATGCGGTCCGGGCGGACCAAAAACCGGTCCGGTACAACTTCTTCTTCGGGCGCGGGGTAGGCTGCACCCAGCCTCTGCAGCGCTGGTTGGAAGATGGTGTGCTGCCTGTGCTGCATGCCGAGCTCACCGACGGGGACATTACCTACCATGCGACTGCGTTTGCGTCCCTGGAGCGCCGGCTTTTGCTTGACCCGGATTGTGGTCAGGCAAACCTGCGGGGAACGCATTACCTCGTCGCCGATCACTACGGGTTTGGCAACATGCAGACGGAGTCCCAGGTCGAGGAGCGCGAGCGCCTGCGCCCGCAGGAGATCGAAAGAAACGAAGAAACCGTGCTTTACCTGAGGGTAGAAGCTCAAAATATGGCCGGTGTGCCCCGTTATGCCTGGCTGAAAACGCCTGCGCCGAACGCCTTTCACGTCGGCACGACCCAACTGGTAAAGTACCAGTTTATGGATGGAAAGGCGTTTTATCGGGATGGTGACCTGGTTGACAGGGTATTCCTGACCGCAAAACTGAACGGTTTGCCCATGCCGCAGGAAGAAATGGCCCTGCTTCTCCAGCCAGGTGAAAAGGCAAACTTCGATATTTTCCTGCCTCACCGCCCGCTAACACCAGCCCGCGCTCAGGCGTTGGCAGCCCAGGACTTTTCCAGTGCGCTACCAGCAAGTGCAAGCATTCTGGACAGGAGAAAGCTGGCATCAGCAGCTCGGGTGACCCTGCCGGAGAAACGCATCCAGGAGATGGTCCGTGCCGGTCTGCTGCACCTGGACCTGGTCACTTATGGATTGGAGCCCGATGGTGTCACCGCCCCGTGCATCGGCGTCTACTGCCCGATCGGCTCGGAAAGCTCCCCGATCGTCCAGTTTTTTGACTGCATGGGATGGACGAACCTGGCCCAGCGCTCGCTGGAATATTTCCTTGCCAAGCAGCACGAAGACGGGTTTATGCAGAACTTCGGCGGTTACATGCTGGAGACCGGGGCTGCCCTGTGGTCGATGGGCGAGCACTATCGCTACAGCCGCGACCAGGATTGGGTCCGCAGGAACGAGCCGAATCTCATCAAGGCTTGCGAATACCTCGAGCGCTGGAGCGAGCGCAACCAGCGCCCGGAGCTGCGCGGCCGCGGTTACGGGCTGCTGGATGGCAAGGTGGGCGACCCCGAAGACCCGTACCATATCTTTATGCTGAACGGCTACGCCTACCTGGGATTGAGTCGCTGCGCTGAAATGCTGGAGGAGATTGACCCGGCGCAGTCAGAGCGCTTGAAAGCTGCCGCAGAAAAACTTAGAGGATTGATCCGGAACGCCCTTGAGGAAGCCGCGATGAAGAGTCCGGTCGTTCCCCTGGGAGATGGGCGCTGGGTGCCGGCGCTGCCGCCCTGGGCTGAATACCGCGGCCCGGTGTCGCTGTTCGCTGACGGCGGGAATTGGTACACGCACGGGGCCTTCGTTGCACGCGACTCGCTGATCGGGCCGCTTTACCTGGCCTTTCAGGAAGTGCTGGGAGTGGACGAGTCTGCCTGCCGCAGTGGCTGCTGGAGATGCACGCCGAGCTGATGACCGAGCGCAACGCGGCCTTCAGCCAGCCATATTACGCGCCGCATGCCCGGCTGCATCTGCAGCGCGGCGAGGTCAAGCCTTTCCTGAAGACCTATTACAACACTCTGGCCGCGCTGGCCGACCGCGAGACCTACACGTTCTGGGAACACTTCCAGCTCATCAGCCCGCACAAGACCCACGAAGAAGGCTGGTTCCTGATGCAGACGCGCTGGATGCTCTACCTGGAGAGTGGCAGTGACCTGCATTTGCTGCCCGGCATTCCCCGCAAGTGGCTGGAGGATGGGAAGAGGCTTGAAATGGATGGCATGGCCAGCTATTTTGGCAGGCTTAAAATGAGTGTGGAGTCCCATCTGTCAAAGGGCATCATCCGGGCTGCTATCGAAATCCCTGGGGATGGGCGCGGGCTGGAGCGAGTCTTCCTGCGCCTGCCGCACCCCGAGGGCAAACGGGCGCTACGCTGCCGGGCCGAGGCTGGCTGTACAGCCAGCCTGGAGGCTGAAAACGAACGGGTCGTCATTGAGCCCTGGAGCGGAAAAGCCATGTTGACGGTGGAGTATGCTTGAACCCTTGCGAAGGTGTTATGCGAACGTAGTTCGCATAACACCTTCGCAAGGATAAAGAGGAGGGCCCATGCAATTTTTCGACTGCAATGCCTTTATCGGTCTACCGGCGCAGCGCAAGACTTACACACCGGCGGCTACTGCCGGCGACATCCTGGCCGAGATGGACTACTGCGGGGTCGAACGCGCCCTGGTCTGGCACATCGCCCAGCTCGACGCCTCGCCGCACCTCGGCAACCGCCTCGTTGCCGAGGCCATTCAATCCGAGCCGCGCCTCTATGGCTGCTGGGCCATCCTGCCAAACCAGGCGCGGGAGTTCCCGCCGTTCGAGGCTTTCCTGGCGCAGATGCAAGCGGGGCGCATCGTCGGCTTGAAAGCCTTCCCCCTCGACCACCATTTCTACCTGAACGAGGTGGCGATGGGTTCGTGGCTGAAGCCGATGGTCGAGCACCGGGTACCGCTCTTTATCTCCGTGGAGCGCGGCGCCAACTGGGATATCGTCTACAACCTGATGGCCGAGTTCCCCGACCTGGTGTGCGTGCTTTGCGACCACGGCTGCTGGGGCGAGGACCGGCGCTTCCGCCCGCTGGTGGAGCGCTACCCGAATTTCTACGTGGATACCTCCCAGTACCTGCTGGATGGCGGCATCGAAGCCTTTGTGTCCGATTATGGCGCCGAACGCATGCTCTACGGCAGCAGCTTCCCCGCCCTGCACTTCGGCGGGATGATGCTGGCGCTCAAGCATGCGCGCATTCCGGAAGCGGCGAAGGAGGCCATCGCCAGCAAGAACCTGGAACGGATCATTTCGGAGGTGTGCTGGTGATCGGAAACTCGGATTTAGCGCTTGAATTCTGGGAAAAAGGAAAGTCCGATTCCTGCCCCATTTACGACATGCACGGGCACATGGGAACCTGGCATGCGATCTACTTCCCGCGCGGCGAGGCGGAGCAGATGATCGGCACCATGGATGAGTGCGGCGTGAAGATGCTGGTGTTTACGCACCATCACGCCCTGCTGGCGCCGAATGTGGGCAACCAGGCCAGCATCGAGGCGGTGCGGCGCTTCCCGCAGCGCCTGCGCGCCTACTGCGCGATCAATCCCAACTACCCGGAGCAGGTGGAGAGGGATGTCGAGACCTTCGAGCAGCACCGCGACGTTTACGTCGGGTTCAAGTTCCTTTCAGATTACCACAAAGTGCCGATCACGGACGAAAAATACCGCCCGGCGCTGGAGTACGCCGAGCGCCAGCGGCTGCTGGTGCTGATGCACACCTGGGGAGGCAGCCCATACAACGGGGCGCCCCAGGTACGCCGGCTGGCAGAGCGCTATCCGAACGTGCGCTTTTTGCTCGGGCATTCCTGCCACGATGATTGGGATGCCGCGGTAGTCCTGGCGCAGGACTTCCCGAACCTGTACCTGGAGCTGACGGCGATCTTCGACAACCGCGGCATCCTCGAGAAGTTCGCCGCCGAGGCCGGCTCGCAGCGCATGCTTTTCGGGACGGACCTGCCCTGGTTCGATCCTCACCAGGCGGTAGGCGCCCTGCTTTCGGCGCACCTCTCGGACGAAGAAATTCACAACATCTGCCACCGCAACGCCGAAAAGCTGCTGGCTCCGTTCCTGGCGGGATAGGTGGTTGAAGCAGCGCACCCTTCAGAGCAAAAGGCTGCTGAAGGGTGCGTGAATTCAGAATTTTGAACTGCCAGGGTCTTTTACAGACCTAAGGCCAGCCTTGATGTTTGCGGGTGGGTCCGCCCAACGGGCGCTTGGCGACGATGCGGATCTTGTTGCTGTTCTCGACCTTGGTCACGGCGATCACTTCCCAGCCCTGCAGGCCCCATTCGTTGAGCATGGCCTCCAGTTCATCGTCCTTGGGTCCGGTCCAGTAGGTACCGAGAGTCGCCGCGCGGTATTCCCATTTACTGGTTTCAGCCATTTTTTGGTCCTTGCCCGGCATGCATCCCAACCGATACCGTGCCCATGATGCCGCCCAGGTTCATCGTGTCCACGGCGCTGGAAGGCACGATCACCAGGGCGCCTTTTTCCTTCAAGCCTTCGAAGAGCATGTTCATGGCGCGCAGGTGCAGGGCGGTGGGGTTGTCGGCGTAAGCCAGGGCGGCTTCGGCGAAGGAGGCGGCGATCTGCTTTTCCGATTCACCCAGGATGACGCGCGCCTGGCGCTCGCGCTCGGCCTGAGCCTGGCGGGACATGGCATCCTCCAGGTCCTGCGGGATGATGACGTCGCGGATTTCGACCGACTGCACTGAAACCCCCCAGGGATTGGTGCGCTCGTCGATGATGCGCTGCAGGTCGGCGTCCATCCTGTTCCGTCCGATCAGGATATCTGCCAGGTACATCTGGCCGATGATCTCGCGCAGGGCAGTCTGGGCTGCCCAGGCGATGGCGGCCTGGTAATTGGCGACCTCCAGGGCGGCTTTTTCGGCATCCCAAACGACCCAGAACAGGACGGCGTCCACGTCGACCGGCACGGTATCCTTGGTCAGGGTCTTTTCGGCGTTGAAGGGCGTCACCATCACCCGGTGATCGATCCAGATCGGGGTGGTGTCCACGATGGGGATGATCCAGAACATGCCTGGCCCAGCCAGCCGGTGGAACTTGCCAAGCCGCAGCACCACGGCTTTCTCCCACTGGGCGGCGATCTTCACAGCAAACAGGAAGTACATGCTGATCAAGGTTGTCAGGATAATCTCAGCAACCATCCAGCCATCTGAGACTCCTGCCGAATCCATCAGGAACATTCCGCCCATCCCGAGCACGAACACGATGGTCGCCAGCGTACCGGCGATTCCGCTGATATGCACATTATCGGTTGGTTGTGTTTTGGTTTTTTCAGTTTTTGTAGCCATATTTTCCTCTCTTTTTATCCTGGTTATGCCGGGTCCTGGGGTGGATCGCCGGCTTTCCAGGCATTGAACGATTCATCAAATATTGCACTCACTTCAGCTTGGGTGCAGCCCAGGCGGATGGCCTCCTGCAAGTATCGACTCGTCAAGCCCTGCAGGGCTTGCTGGCGCAGCATCAAGGTAGCAGCCTCGCCGGGCTTTTCCCAAACGTAGGTGCCGCGCCCCCGCTGCGAAGATATCAGCCCGGCCTCATCGAGCAGCTTGTAGGCCCTGGCAACTGTATTCCAGTTGATGCGCAGGTCGGTAGCGAGCTGGCGTACGGTCGGGAGCTGGTCGCCTGGCTGCAGCTCGCCGCTGGCCACCATCTGGCGGATCTGTTCCATGATCTGGATGTAGATCGGGCTGCCCGAGCGGAAGTCTAGCTTGAGGGGGATTTGCTTTGTGCCCATGACGGATGGATTGTCTTTTTGTATGATTGTATCATTGTGTGATTGCTATAATTGTATATCGAATTAGCGTTTTGTCAAGAGGAATTCGAACCGTTCCCACGGACTGCGAGCGCGGGTATAATAGCTTTTATGCGAGGCGGTGCGTGACTGCCTCCCCCTACCTGGTCAGGTAGTACACCCAGAAAGGAGATAATCAATGGGAGAAAAAGGCGGCAAGAAGGATAAAGAGAAGGCGAAAAAACAAAAACAGGTGCAGCTTGAAAAGAAGAAAGAACAGCAGCAGAACAAGCTCCCTGCCAAGAAACCCGCCTAGCGACGGGAAGGGCATACCGGTCAGCCGTCCCCCATCCAGAATTTAACGATGGGGGACGGTTATTTTTGAGATCAGGCAGGCCCAATAATGAAACGATGAAACTTATCCTGCGCGAACCTGTCAATGGCCTGACCCACCTGGGTGCGGCAGTAGCTTCCCTGGTTGGCCTGATAGCCATTTTAATGTTGGGTTGGGGAAATCCGAGTCAAGGAAATCTCCCTGTTGATTTACGGCCTGAGCCTGATCCTGATGTTTTCAGCCAGCGCAACTTATCACCTGGTTAATGCCAGTCCGAGAGCCAGCACCTGGCTGCGAAAAATCGACCATTCGTCTATTTATCTCCTCATTGCCGGAACATACACCCCGATCTGCTTGCATTATTTAACCGGCTTCTGGAGTTACGGGCTGCTGCTCATCATCTGGAGCATGGCGTTGGCCGGAGTGATTGTCAAACTCTTTGTGATCAAGGCGCCCCGCTGGGTAAATGCCGGGATCTACCTGGTGATGGGCTGGCTCAGTATCTTTTTCATCCGAGAAATTTTGAAAACCATGCCGGTTGGCGCCATTGCCTGGTTATTGATGGGAGGGGTCTTGTTCACCCTGGGTTCTGTGGTCTATATGACTAAAAAACCAGATCCATGGCCGGGGCTATTCGGGTTCCACGAAATCTGGCATATTTTCGTCATACTTGGCTGCCTGGCGCATTTCATCCTGATCGCGGTTTTTATTGCGCCGGCGTAGACTTTTGAGCAGTGATATACTCATACAGGCAGGGGGAGCTGGCCAACTAGATCACTCAACTCTTGGAGGTGGCGCCTGGTGGAAGAAACCAATCCAACCCTGCAGCCAGAACAATCACAACCCGATTCGTTTTATACCCGCTACTACGTCGCAGTCGCCGGCTCACGCGCCAACGGGACATACTGCGAACGCCTCTTCGGCGCGAATTTCTGCCAGCACGGCTTCTGCGAGCTCTCGCACCTCAACCACCTGATCCAGGTCACCGGGCTGAGGAGCGGCCTGCGGGCGCTTGACCTGGGCTGCGGTAACGGCGGGATCGCCGAATATATCGCCGTCCAGTCCGGCGCCCACGTCACCGGCGTCGACCTGGCGCCTGAGGCCATCCGCCAGGCCTGGCCGCGCGCCCAGGCAAAGCCGGAGCTGCTGCGCTTCCAGGTGATGGACATCGCTCGCCTGGACTTTCCGGAGGAATGCTTCGATGTGATCCTGGCGATCGACACCCTGTATTTCACCCCTCTGGCCGAGACATTGCCCAACCTGGTCAGCCTGCTCAAGCCGGGCGGGCGCATGGGCATCTTTTGGTCGCAGGGCGCCGATCCCTGGGTGCCCATCGAGGTTTTTGATAAATCCACCTGCCACCCGGATCGGACGGAGCTGGCGGTCGAGCTGCAAAAGCTTGGCCTGGCCTACCAGACCTGGGATTATGGCCGCATCGATTACGAACACGCCCGGCGCAAGCAGCAGATTGCCGAGGAGCTGCGCCCACAGTTCGAGGCGGAAGGCAGCCTGTTCCTGTGCGAGGATCACCTGGCAGAAGCCCGGTGGGTCCAGGAGGCCTTCGAAGCCAGCGCCCACTCCCGCTACCTGTACCGGGTAGAAATCTGAGTCAAAATTCCAAAAACGTTAGTATCAAAAAAATTCAAGGAGAAAAGTATGCAAACTGAAACACTGGCCATTCACGGCGGTCCAAAAGCCAAGACGACGCCCAACTACCCGATGTACCCCGGGGGCATGGAAATCGGCGAGGAGGAGAAGCAGCAGGTGCTGGAGGTGCTCGATCGCAAGTACCTCTTCCGCTACTACGGACCGGAGCAATACCCCTCGAAAGTGCGCGAGCTGGAGATTCAGTTCGCGGCAAAAGTTGGCGCGAAGTATGCCCTGGCCGTCAACTCGTGCACTTCCGCCCTGATCACAGCCCTCGTAGCCTGCGGCGTTGGCCCGGGCGACGAAGTGATCGTCTCCGGCTACACCTTCTTCGCCTCCTGCGCGGCCATCGTCGCCGCCAAGGCGATCCCGGTGATTGCCGAGGTCGACGAAACCCTGACGATCGACGTGGACGACATCGAGCGCAAGATCACGCCCGCCACCAAGGCCATCCTGCCAGTGCACATGCGTGGGGTGCCCTGCGATATGGACCGGATCATGGCGCTTGCCCGCAAGCACAACCTGAAGGTGATCGAGGACGTGGCGCAGGCGATGGGCGGCACCTACAAGGGCAAGTCCCTGGGCACGTTTGGCGATTGCGGCTGCTACTCGTTCCAGTACCACAAGATCATCACCGCCGGCGAGGGCGGCATGGTGGTCACCAACGACGAGAGGCTCTACGACCGCTGCATGGGCTACCACGACACGGCGGCCTGCTGGCGCCCGGACCGCTTTGCCGGGCAGCGCTACGAAGGCGAGCTGTTCTGCGGGGTCAATTACCGCATGAGCGAGCTGACCGGCGCGGTGATGCTGGCGCAGCTTGGAAAGCTGGATGCGCTGGTCGGCGGGATGCGGCGCAACCAGCAGCGCATTATCGAGCAGATCCAGGACATTCCCGGCATCCGCCTGCGCCCGCTCAACGACCCGGACGGCGACGTGGGGGTTTGCCTGATGTTCTACCTGGACGACGCCCAGATGGTCCAGCCCTTTGCGGAAGCGCTGCAGGCGGAAGGCGTGCCCGCAGCCGGGGTGTTCAACTCGGGCATCCCCGACTGGCACATTTATGCGCATTGGAAGCACGTGATCGAGAAGAAGACGCCGACCCCCGAGGGCTGCCCCTGGAGCTGCCCGTACCACCAGGGCGAGCCGGTCGAGTACTCGGTGGACATGAACCCGAAGACGCTGGATACCCTCAGCCGCGTCATTCACCTGGATATCCCCCCGCAGATGAGCCTGGAAGACTGCGACATGATCGCCCACGGCATCCGCAAAGTGGCTGCCGTGCTGGCATAGGAGAATGGTTGAAATGACGAAATTTTCACTGTGCATCGAGCCGGTGCTGCCGGAGCTGGAATTCACTGAGCGCATCCGGGCTGCGGCCGACCTGGGCTTTGACGCCATCGAGTTTTGGGATCCAGTGGGCAAGGACGTGGCGGGGATCGCTAAAACAGCCGCACAGGCTGGCGTCGCGGTCTCCATTTGCTGTGTGAAGAACGCCTGGCAGCTGCGCATGAACGCCCCGGCGGAGGCCGTCATCGCCAACGTGCGCGAATCCATCCAGGTGGCGCACGAGCTGGGCTGCCCGTCGCTGATTGCCCTGTCCGGCGACCTGGATGGGCGGGACGAAGCCCAGAAGACGGCGCTGGTGGATAACCTGAAGCGCGTGGCGGACCTCGCCGAAAAAGAAGCGGTCACCCTCACCCTGGAGGCCTCTGAACTCGGCGGTCGACCACAAGGGCTATTACCTGGACAGCTCCGCCGTGGGTTTTGAAATTGTGCGCAGCGTGGGCAGCAATTCCGTGAAGCTGCTGTACGATGTTTACCACATGCAGATCATGGAAGGAAACATCATCGACACCGTCACCCGCAACATCGACCTCATTGGCCATTTCCATTCGGCCGGGGTCCCGGGCAGGCACGAACACTTCAACGGCGAAAACGACTACCCGAACATCCTCAAGGCCATCGCGGCCACCCCATATTCTCGTTTCTTTGGCCTCGAATACTGGCCCACCTACGACCACCGCCAATCCTTAAAGGATGTTCTGGCGTATTTGAAATCATAAAAACCTTGCGAAGGTGGATGCGCACAATGATCGTGCGTTGCACCTTCGCAAGAATATCTTCTAGAGGTTAATCTTATGAAAATCACCAAGCTCGAAACATTCCTGGTCAAGCCGCGCTGGCTGTTCCTGAAGATCCACACCGACGAAGGCCTGGTCGGGCTGGGCGAGCCGATCCTGGAAGGGCGCGCCCTGACCTGCGCCCAGGCGGTGGCCGAGCTGGAGCCCTACCTGGTCGGCGAGGACCCGCGCAAGGTCATCCACCACTGGCAGGCGATGTACCGGCACGCCTTCTACCGCGGCGGCCCGATCCTGACCAGCGCCCTGAGCGGGGTCGAGCAGGCGCTCTGGGACATCACCGGCAAGGCCCTGGGCGTGCCGGTCTACGAGCTTTTCGGCGGCCCGACCCGCGAGCGCATCCGCCTGTACAAGCACGCCGGCGAGCCGCAGCAGATCAAGGACTGGATGGCCAAGGGCTTCACGGCCTTCAAGATGGGCATCCGCGGCGGGCGCCCGGCGCGCATCGTCGAGTCCAAGGGCTTCGTCGAGCGCGCCGTGGAGCATTTCGCCGCGCTGCGCGAAGCCGGCGGGCCAGAAGCCGACATCGCCATCGACTTTCACGGCGCCATCAGCCCGCAGACCTCCAAGCTGCTGATCAAGGCGCTGGAACCCTACCAGCCGATGTTCATCGAGGAGCCGGTGCAGTGCCAGAACGTGGACGTGCTGGCCGAGCTGGCGCGCGGCACGCACCTGCCCATCGCCACCGGCGAGCGCGTCTTCACCAAGTGGGGCTTCCGCGAAATCCTGGAGAAGCACGCGGCCTCGATCCTGCAGCCCGACCTGTGCCACGCCGGCGGCATCCACGAGGTGCACCTGATCGCCGGCATGGCCGAGGCCTACTACGCCGCCGTCGCGCCGCACAACCCGCTGGGGCCGATCTCGCTGGCGGCCTGCATCCAGCTCGACGCCACGATCCCGAACTTCATCGCCCAGGAGCACGTCTCGCTGGGCGAGGGCTACCTGAAGCAGCCCTTCATTGCCAAAGACGGCTACGTCGATCTGCCCACCGGGCCGGGCCTGGGCATCGAGCTCGACGAGGACGCCCTGGCGGACAAGATCGACCACGACTGGCGCAACCCGCAGTCCTACCACCCGGATGATGGGTCGGTAGTAGATTGGTAAAGAGTTTTAACTCGCTGGCTGGGCCAGGTCGTTGAATTGTAAATTGTAGAGGTAGCTGTACAGCGCATCGTTTTCGAGCAGGTCGGCGTGCCTGCCCTGCTCGACGATGCGACCGCTGTCCAGCACATAGATGACATCGGCATGCTCAATCGTCGACAGGCGGTGGGCAATGGCGATGGTGGTGCGTCCCTTCATCAGGGCATTCAGCGCCTGCTGGACGAATTCTTCGGACTCCGAAATCGAGGGCGGAGGTGGCTTCATCCAGCAGCAGCACCGGCGCATCCTTTAGCAAGGCGCGGGCGATCGCCACCCGCTGGCGCTGGCCTCCGGAAAGGTGAGTGCCGCGTTCGCCGACCAGGGTCTGGTAGCCCTGGGGCAGCTGCTGGATGAACTCGTGAGCGTACGAGGTTTTGGCGGCGGCAATAATGTCGTCTTCGCTGGCGTCCGGCTTGCCGTAGCGGATGTTATCCAGGATGGTCCCGGAATAGAGATAGGCATCCTGGGGCACGAAAGCAAAGATCTCGCGCAGGTCATACAGGGCATAATCCTCGATTAGCCGGTCGAAGATGGTGACCGCGCCCTGGCTGACCGGGTAATGGCCCATCAGCAGGCGGAAAATAGTGCTCTTGCCGCTGCCGCTGGAGCCGACGAGGGCAGCGACCTGGCCGGCGCGCACCTCGAAGGAGACGCCCTGCAGGACCGGGCGCCCGTCATCGTAGCTGAAGCGGACATCGTCAAAGGCCAGGAACGGTTTTTGTGAAAGATTGCTTTCCTGCATACCACGAACTGCGGCTGGGAGCCTTTCGGCCGGAGCAGGAAGCGCCGCCGGCTCGGTGGCAGGCAGAGAAAAATAGTTTTTCTCCGGCGCCGCATCCAGTACCGCCAAAATGCGATCCCCGGCTGCCAGTGAGACCTGGATGCGGGAGATGATGCCGCCGATCTGGTAGAAGAAGTTCTGGATCGGGTTGTTCAATTGGATCATCCCGAAGAGCACACCGAGCGTGGTCTGCTGGTCCAGGACCATGTAGCCGCCGATGATGAACGATATCAAGGTGGCGATCCCGCCCAGCTCGTTGGCAGCGGCCAGCGAGGATTCGATCCCGACGCGCTTCAGGTTGGTGTCGAGCACATCCTGGTTGCCGCGGGTGAAGCGCTTGAAAATCCAATCGCCCAGGCTGAAGGTGCGCACGATCTGGAAGCCAGCCAGCAGGTCCGAAAGGCGCTCGCTGAGGACGGCCAGCTTCCCTTGCAGACTCCTGCCCGATCAGGCGCAGTCGCTTGGCGGCCACGACATTGATCACCAGCGGCACCAGCCCGCCGAGGATGATGATCAAAGCCAGGTCCCATTTCAGGATGAGCATAAAGATAATGGCGCCGATTCCCTGCAGCGAGTAGTTCACGAAGTCAAAAAGATGGTTCTGGAAAGCCTGCTCGGCTGTGGTGATGTCGTTGGAGAGGATGGACATGGCCTCGCCGCTGTGACGGCTCTCGTAGTAGTTGAGCGGCAGGCGCTGCAGGTGGCTGAAGGTCGCCTGGCGGATGCTGGCCATGCCGCGCACGATGCTGGAGCGCCAGGCATACAGGAAAACCGGGCTGACCAGGACCATGCCCAGGGCAAATAGCGCCCAGTAGATCACGGCGTTCCAGAGCTGGCTCATATCCTTTGTGGCGATGGCATCGGTGAAGAGCAGCACCACCCAGCCGGTGAACATGCGCTCGCCGGCAAAGATTGCAGCGACAATGACCATCGAGATAACGTATTGGAAGCGCCGGGGCTTGAACATGGCGAACAGGCGCCAGAGGGTGGGGGTTTTGCGCACTCTGGCGGTCATGCCGCACCTCCCGGCAGGGCCTGGGCAAATTGCTTTTGGTACAGCTCGTAGTAGACACCGCCTTGCTCGATGAGCTCATCATGGGTGCCCTGTTCGACGATGCGCCCTTCGTCGAGCACCAGCACCCGGTCGGCGTTCTTGATCGTGGACAGGCGGTGGGCGATGACGATGCTGGTGCACTGCGCCATGAAGCGGTCCATGGCTTCCTGGACCAGGGCTTCGGATTCGGAGTCGAGGGCGGAGGTCGGCTCATCGAGCAGCAGGATCGGCGCGTTTTTGAGAATGGCGCGCGCCAGCGAAATCCGCTGCCTCTGCCCGCCGGAAAGCCTGGCGCCGCGCTCGCCCACGGAGGTCTGGTAACCCTGCGGCAGGGTCAGGATGAAGTCGTGGATATTGGCGGCGGTGGAGGCATGCTCGATGTCCTCGTGGCTGGCGCCCAGCCTGCCGCAGGCGATGTTCTCCTCGATACTCACCGGGAAGAGATAGGTATCCTGGGCGACGAAAGCCATCTGGCTGCGGGCGGCTGCCAGCTGCCACTGGTTCAAATCCTGCCCGAAGAGGAACAGGCTTTGATCTTCGATGGGGTAAAAGCCCAGCAGCAGCTTGAGAAGCGTCGACTTGCCGCTGCCGCTGGGTCCGACGATGGCGATTTTCTCCCCGGAATGAATGTCAAAGCTGACCCGTTCCAGCACCGGTGCGCCCGGCTCGTAAGCGTACGAGACGTCCTTGAAGCGGATGACCGGTTCTGCAGAAGCGCCAGCCTGGGGTGCGGGCACGATCTCGCTGCCGCTGCTGCGTTCCAGGTCGTGCTCCAGCAGCTCGAAGATGCGCTGGGATGCGCCGACGGCCTCGCCGATCCGGCCGATCAGCGGGGGCAGGCTTGAGAGCGGGTTAACCACGTAATTGAGCAGGTTGATGAAGGCGAAAATGCCGCCGAAGGTGAGGGCGCCGGTGATGACCAGGTAGCCGCCATAGCCGAAGGCGATCAGGAAGGGGGTAAAGCCGACGACTGTGGAAAGCACGGTCACCCAGTTCAGGCTGCGGGCCAGGCCCAGTCCTTTGCCCACCACGCGCCGGTTGATGGCTGCGTAGCGATCGTCGAGGATTTTCACCAGGTTGAAAGACTTGGTGACGGGCAGGCCGCTCAGGCTGTCCTGCGCCACGCTGTTCAGCTGCCCGATCTCCTGCTGAATCTCGTCGCTGCGTTTGGTGATCGGCCCGGTGAGCTTTGCCAGCACCAGGAACACCAGGGGCGTCAGGACGAGGGAGACCAGGGTGAGCTGCCAGCTGATGGTGAGGATATAGACCAGGGAGAACACTGCCCGGGTGACCTGCCCGATCAGCCCGAGCAGGTCATTTTCGGTCAGCCCTTTCAGCTTCGCCATGTCCGAGTTGAGCAGGGAGAGGAAATCCCCGCTGTGGCGTTCTTCCAGGTAGTCCACGGGCAGGCCGTTGATCTGGTGGGCGATCTTCTGGCGGATTTCGAAGAGGGTGCGCTCGCTGAACAGGCCGGTGCTGCGGGTGCGCAGGTAAGCCAGCGGGATGCCGACCAGGCTGATGATCAGGGTCCAGACGGTCGCCTGCAGAAATGTCTCCATGTCCAGGGCGATGACAGCATCGAAGAAACGCCGCAGCACGGCGGAGCTGACGACTACCAGCACAGCCTGGAGCAGGTCGATGGCGAGGGCGACGAACAGCCAGACCTTATGCCGGCCGGAGTACTGCAGAATCCGACGCAGCGGCTGCGAAATAGGAAACTGAGATCGTTTCTTTGGTTCTGACATAGTGTCAATTGTAACCGCCGATTTTTTTAAATTTGATAATATCTTGCGTCCTCGGCGAAATCGGCGGTTCCTTTATTTTTATAATTCGACCTGGCAGCGGGGGCAGAAGTAGATGGTCCCACCCAGGTAGGCCGCCTTCTGGATCGGTGCGCCGCAGTCCGGGCAGGGCTCGTCGACGGCCTTGCTGTGCAGGACGCGCTTGTAGCCTCCCGGGTGGTCGTAGAGGTCGTAATCGCCGTCGCGCCCGCCGCCGGCGACCATCCTCTGCAGGGTATCGCGGGTGGCTGAATATAGGGCTTGCCGTTCGGATAGGCTCAGCGAGACTGCCCGCCGCCGGGGATGGATTTTGGCGCGCCAGAGGACGTCCTGCAGGCATCCGTTGCCCACGCCCAGGACGCCGGGCTTGCTGATCATGAAGAACTTGACGCTGCTTTTTTCGTCTGGCTTGAGCGTCTCGAACAACCCAAGAAAATACTCCAGGTTAAAAGTCTTCGCTGAGCGGAGAGGGCTTCTCAAAGTGGAAGTAGGGATGGTTGGCGACCTCAATGGGATCCATCAGAAAAGTCGCCCCCCAACCCTGGACGGTGACGGTCAGGTAGCTGTCGTCGCTGAAGTGCAGGAAAAGCTGGTACTTCTTGGGCAGCGTGGCGGCGTTGGTGTGGTAGTTGATGCGTTCGCCGCCTTCGCCAAGGACCACGGTGTAGCCGGGTTCGACGGGCATCAAGATCATGGAGCCGTTGGCGCTGGCCTCGCCCACGATCTTGCCGGGCAGGATGGCGGCATATTCTTCGGCGGAGCGATTGGTAAAGGCAAACTTGTGCGGCGAGTTGCCGCGGTTGCCGTCGGCAATCTGCTTGCCCTTCAGCTCGGCAGTTAATTTGCCTGGCGATGGTCATGGCTTCAGGCAGCTCGATCATGCCTGCCTCCATTTTCGAATGTGGGCTTTTGCCCAGCGGTCATGCCCGGCGTAGGCGCTCAACCAGTCGTAAATGGCGCCCTTGCCGATGAAGGTATAGTGCCCCCGGGCCAGCATCTCGGGCTCTTCCATCTCTTCCACCATCTGTATGAATTGGGAGTGGGTTTCGTGGAAATAAGCCATCACTTCCAGCAACGACTGCTGGCTGTGGCGCTCGTAAATGCGCTGGTTGAAGTCGTCGAACTGCTTCCAGTTGAGGCCAGGCTCGATCTCGGCGACCGGGTCGCCCTGGCGGGCGGCCTCCAGCCAGATGGGCATGTGCGCCTCCCAATCCGCCAGGTGCGCCATGATGTCCTTAACAGACCATTCGCCGACCACGCCGTGCTGCTGCATTTCCTCGGGCGTGAGCTCAGCCAAGTTCTGCTCCAGGCGCCTGCGCTCGGTGGTCAGTTTTTCAAGGATCAAGGCTTTCGATTTTGACTGCGGCATGGGACCTCCAGATGGAATTATTTTAACCCGGCAAGCTGTTCGACGAGCCGGGGGGTCTCGCTGGCTTCATAGATGGCCTCGTTGAAGCGGATGTGTTTCAAATCCAGGTAAGCCAGGAAGTGGTCAAAACAGTTTTTAAGAGCACTGAGCAGTTCAGGCGTAAGGGCGCAGCCCTCCTCCCACCACCAGCCCTTGATAACCAGGGTGGCGCTGCGCTTTTCGCGCACCGGCTCGAAGCGGGCGATGAAGCGGTCGCCGTAGAGGACGGGCAGGACGTAATAGCCGTACTGGCGATCCGCGAGCGGCTTATAGACTTCCCAGCGGTATTCGAAGTTGAAGATGGCTTTCAGGAAACGCCTGTCCCAGAGGAGGTTGTCCAGCGGAGCGATGAAGGAGGCAGCCGCGGGCGGCGGATCGCCGGATGACGCAGCCTCTTCCAGCAGAGACCGGTCCTGGCTGCGCAGGTAGAGGGGATCGGTGATGCCCTCCACGCGCGCTTCCAGCAGGCGGCCTTGCTCCAGCAATCGCTCCAGCACCACCTGGCGCTGAGAGGCGTTGAAGGGGGTGCCCAGCCAGACCTCCGCGCCGCGTTTCCATAACAAACCGACGCTGCCGATGCGGCGCAGCAGGTACCAGTCGTGAAAGGACTCTTCTTCGGGGTTGGGATCGGGAGCGCTGAGCAGATCGAGGGGGAGGTGGCGTTCTGCCAGGTCGTAGACCTTCCGGGTGTGCACCTTGTGGTGGATGACCAGGTCGCCGGCGTAATACAGGCTTTCGAGGGCGGCCCGGGCGGCGCGCGTCGGCCCCCAGGGCCAGTCGACCCGGTGGTCGAAATCCAGCTCGATGGAGGACAGCGGCCCGCGGGCGGCGATCTCCTGGAGCACGAGCGGTGCCACCGTCCTTAGGCCATCGGGGCTGCGTTCGAGGGCTGCCCGGTCGGCCTGCCGGCGCCGGCGGAAGCAGGGGTAATCCTCGAGCGGGTAGATCGACATGACCTTGTCCCAGCCGTCGAGCAGGCTGCGGTCTTCGTAGAGCAGCTCGTTGAGCAGCGCCGGACGGAAATCGGCAACGCGTGACTGCAGCACCAGGTCGGCGTTGCGCCCGGCGACGTCCAGCGGGTCGAACTGGATGCAGCGCACGTGGCGGACGTATTCCAGGGCGCCGGCTTTGCCCTGCAGGCTGCGCGGCGGCCACAAGGACTGGTGAGAGAGCAGGAACTGGCGCGCCTGGGTTTGGGTCAGCTCGATGGTGGGGGGCATGTCAGGAATTCTAAACACGAATTTCACGAATTTTCGAATGCCACGAATTTTTTGTTTTGGAGTCAAAAATATAGTACACATGTTCTGTGATGTCAAGTGACTGTTGAAACCGATTTAATGTTACTCCGACGAGGAACGAGGAGGAATCCCTGCCGGTAATGTCTTTGATGAATATATTTAGGTATTTAAACCTCAATATCTTGCCCCAATACTTGCGGATCCTTCAATTGGGTGATCAGGATCACGTTCAAGACCATCAATCCAATGGCCAGCAGCAGCGCCGGGGTGAAGGAGCCGTCGGCGCTCTTCAGGGCATCCATGATGTAGACGAAAATCACCGAAGCCTGCCCAAAAAGCTGGATCAGGCCGTTGGAGGTGCCCTCGGGCGTTGGGATGGTGATCTCGGAGGCGTACTGCATGCCGATGGGGCTGGTGCTGACCAGGAAGAAGCCCAGGCTGAAGGCTGAGACCAGCAGCAGCGGGAAGGAGTTGGCGAAGGTCAGCCCGATCAGCCCGGGGATGGCCAGCGACATGCCCAGCAGCAGGAAGCGCTGGCGTTTGCGCTGGCGGTCGGAGAAGGGTGGGATGATCACCGCGCCCAGGATGCCGCCGACCAGCATCAGGGCGCCCAGCGTCGCCGGCGTCGGTGGGGGTGAAGCCGCGCGGGCGGATCGATGCTCTCCACCCAGGTGGTCAGGCCGTTGAAGATGCCCATGCCGATGAACGAGACCAGCAGGTAGATCCAGAAGTACTTGACGGTCAGGGCGTGCTTGAGCCCATCCAGCATCAGGGAGCGCACCTCCATGCCGGGAGGGCAGGGCGGCGTGGCCGGTTTCTCACGCGCCAGGATGCAGGAAGAGCACCGCCGAGAATGCCGCCACCGACCCAAAAATGAGCTGCACGGTGGGGATGGGCAGGGATTCGATCAGGATGGGCGTCAGCAGCATGCCCAGGGCGGTGCCGATCAGGTTCGAGAGCGTCACCAGCCCGACGGCGGTGGCGCGCTCCTGGATCGAAAACCAGTTGGCGGGTACCTTGGTCCAGGCGTTGAGCAGGAAGGGCTGGGCGGCGGCGATGCCGATCGTGCTCAAGAGAACCAGGGTGTAGTTGTCGCCTGCCAGCCCGCGGAGCGATGCCGAAGATGCCCATCATCACCGCCCCGATGCTGACCGCCAGGCGGAAGCCGTAGGTGTCGATCAGCCAGGAGACCGGGATCGAGAGCGGGATGAAGGCGATCATGAAGGACATCGCCAGCAGCCCGATCTGCAGGTCGGAGACGCCGTAGTACTGGGCGGCAGGCCCGGTGATCGGGGCGTAGGTGATCCAGAGGATCTGGATGGTGAGGTTGATGAACATGAAGACCGCCAGCACCACCCAGCGGTAGGGATAAAGTTTGAATTGAGGTTGGGGCATGTGGGGGCTCCTAGGGACGGCGGGGTTTGATAAAACGAGTGAGTTATTCAATGAATGAAAACTTTGTTGATTTATTTATGGTTCATTAGGTGCTGGGGTGGGCAGCGGTCGCCAACCAAAGCGGATACCCGGCAGAATGATGAAGATCAGCCGCAGGCTGATTTTATGGCAGCGCTCGATCTCTCCCAGGCAGATATTCATATTCTGCTGGTCGTTGTCATGATTCACCTCGCCAGGCAGCCGCCACGGGCCGCCAATCTGCCTCGATGACGAATGGGTTGAGTTTGACTGGTTGATTGCAGTTGGGGCAGGGCAGCTCCGTGCCCAGGGCGGACGCGGGTATCGCGGACCAGATGCGGCAATGTGGGCAGCCAATAGCTAAAGATGGTCTGCGCCAAAGTTGCCATCCCGGGACCTGTTGCCGCCACGCCGTCACCACCACTGGGCCGAGGACCATGTTCTCCAGGCACAAGAAGCGCACGCGCCCGCTGTCATGGCCTACCAGTAGAACCCCACCGACCCCGTTTGCCGCGCAGCAGGTGACCAATCCTTCGCCTGGACACGATGCGAGTAGATCTCCGCTTGTTAAGTCCCACACCTTGAGCGCGCCATACGATGCGGCGAAGGCTAGCCGGCCATCGGGTGTCACCGCCACCGCGACGCTCCCAAACACCGCGACGCCCCCAAAGGGTTGGCCGACGAGGGTTCGCAGTTCCTTCCCGCTTGCCAGGTCCCACACCTGGAGCGTTGACTGCGCTCCCGAGATGGCCATGCGGCCATCGGGCGTTAGTGCCAAGGCGGTGACCATCCCGCCATGTCTACCGGTTCGCAGCTCCTGCCCGGTCGCCACGTCCCACACTTTGAGCGTCTCGTCGAGGGATGCGAGAGAGAGCCAACCGTACGTCCGGTGTGAGCGCAACGGTGGTAACTGCGTGTGTGTGGCCGGCCAGTGTGCGTAACTTCTGCCCGTTCGTAACATTCCACACCTTCAGTGTGTTGTCTATGTCGCCCCTCGCCCCAGCGACGGAAACGGCCAGCTTACCGTCTGGTGCAAGCGCCATGGCGGTGACCCTCCCGCGGTGTCCAACCAGGGAGCGCAGTTCCCGTCCGGTTGCCACGTCCCACACCCCGAGTGTGCGATCGTTAGATGCGGAGACGGCCAGCCGGCCGTCCGGCGTGAGTGCCACGGCATTGACACCGAGGCTGTGGCCGACTAGGGTACGCAACTCCCGTCCGGTCGCCACGTCCCAAACTTTGAGCGTATGGTCGTCAGATGCGGAGACGGCTAGCCGGCCATCCTGCGTGAGCGCCACGGCATGGATCGCCCCTGTATGACCGGTGAGGGTGCGCAGTTCCTTTCCGTTCGCCACACCCCACACTTTGAGCGTCCCGTCGTGGGAGGCGGAGACGGCTAGGCGGCCATCCGGCGTGAGCGCTACGCCAGAAACGTACGCACTATGTCCGTCCGGAGTTCGCAGCACAGTCTCTCCGGCCACACCCGCATTGAGTAAAGTCGGAATGTCCCATACCTTGAGCGTACAGTCGTCAGATGCGGATACGGCCAGTCCTCCGTCCTGTGTGAGTGCCACGCTACTCACCTTCGCAATATGGCCGGCCAGGGTGCCTAGCTCTACGCCCGCTTGCCACATCCCAGACCTTGAGGATGGGCTCCGCACGACGCGCTCGATGGCCATGCGGCCATCGGGCGTTAGTGCCAAAGCGGTGACCAACCCGATACGTCTAACGGTTCGTAGCTCCTTTCCGGTTGCCACGTCCCATACTTTGAGAAGTCCCGTCGTGGGATCCGGAGACGGCCAGCCGGCCATCCGGCGTGAGCGCAACGGTGGTAACATATTGTGTGTGGCCGGCCAGTGTGCTCAACTCCTGTCCGGTCGTTATGTCCCATACCTTGAGCGTACGATCGTACGATGCAGAGACTGCCAGCATGCCATCCGCCGTGAGCGCCACACTGGCAATCTGATTGTTATGGCCAGCAAGCGTGCGCAGTTCCTTTCCGGTCGCCACGTCCCATACCTTGAGCGTGCGATCGTTCGATGATGAGACGGCCAGCCGGCCGTCCGGCGTGAGTGCCACGGCAGTGACCTGATTGGTATGGCCGGCCAGTGTGCTCAACTCTTGTCCGGTCGTTACGTCCCATACCTTGAGCGTGCGATCGTACGATGCGGAGACGGCCAGCCGGCCGTCCGGCGTGAGTGCCACGGAAGTAACCCCGAGGTTGTGGCCGGCCAGTGTGCTCAACTCCTGTCCGGTCGCCACGTCCCATACCTTAAGCGTGCAATCGTTCGATGATGAGACGGCCAGCCGGCCATCCGGCGTGAGTGCCACGGCATTGACAAACTCAGTATGACCGGCCAGTGTGCGCACCAGGTGGCCGCCGGGGGCATCTGGGGTCGGCACCAAAGGCCGCAGCCATGGGTGCTGCGTCTCCCGTCGCGCTTGCCCCAGCAGCGCTTGGATCGGTCCGTAGTTGAATCGAAGCAAATATCCGGTGAGTTCAGCGGGGAACAGGGATGGATCGCGGCCTAGCACGTGAGCCGATAAGCGTAACGCGCTAGGAGCAAGGACAAGCATCTTGCCTTCTCCCCTTCCACACCTGCCTTCGAACTCAACGCGAATTCGTCAATCAGTGTCTGCACCCCTTGACAGACTATCTTTGCCCGAAGGTAGGTATAATTCAGTAGCGCCCCCTCTACTTGCGAGGTAATCCCAGGCCCAGGCTTGCTGGTAGACCATCTCTGACAACTTTCGCAGGTTGGGTGCAGCCTCACCTTTCTCCAGGTAGAGTGGCTGGAGCGTGAAATAGGCCGCCAGCTTACGATGCAGGCGGTATTTCTTATCTTCACCACAGTAACGCTCCTGGACGGTTTCGCCCACCTGTCGGTGGTAAAAACCCAGCAGCTCCGTGCCGTCCGCCTGCCGCCAGGCCAGGTAGGGCTCCAGGTCCAGGTACAGGCGCGACCAGATCACCACCGGCAGCGCCTGGATGTCCTGGGGCGATTTCGGCGAGCGCCGGAAGAAATCAACCTGGACGGAGGGATCAGCCCAGAGCATATCCAGGATTTCGTCCTCGCTCAGCCCGTTCCTGGCGGCTGACAGGAAGCCCAATGCTTTTGCGACCAGCTCGTGACCGTGGTTACTCTCCTGTTCCAGTCGCCAGAACAGGTCGTTGAGAATGCCAGGGATATCCGCGCTAAAGCCCGGCAATTGATCCGATTGAAGCGGCAGCCCGTCGAAGCTGTGCCAGCGGCGCGCCTCATCAAAGGCCAGCTTAAGATACAGGGGCAGCCCACCGCCTTGATTAAATTTCGCCAGGATATCGCTGCGCTGAACCTCTGTCAGGCAACGATTGGCTCCGCTAAGCCAGGCATCCAGGATTTCAGCGCCTTCGGCCAGGCTCATAGGCTCTACTTGCACCAGCGCGCTTGCAGGCAGGCGATTCTTCAGGCGTTCCAGGGGCAATCCCGGCAAGGTGGATACGAACAGGCGAACATTCTCCGGAAGTTGGTGGGCAGCCAGGCCAGCTCTCCGGCCCGGTCCTGCGCCGATAAGCTGGTCGAGGGCATCCAAAATGATGATCAATGGTTTTGAGGCATTCGCCAGGGCCAGGCACCGGGGGAACGCCTGCACCAGCTCACGATATTCGGTTGGTAATGAACTTTCATCACCCTGGAATAAGCGCGTGATCTGCCGGCACAGGTCTTCGAGCAGGGCGCGTCCGTTGGAGGAACCGGGCGTGGCGCCGATGAAGCGGGTGAGGATCTGCTGCCTGGGGATGCGCCTGCCGGGCTTCCTGCGCGGCGCGCCCCAAGAGAGCGGATTTCCCCGAGCCTGATGATCCCCAGATGACCAGCGGTTGAGTTTCACTACTGGTTATGTAGCTCGCAATTGTTTTAAGAGCTCTCGCGCGGCCTAAAAAATTCCTGGCGCGGTCGCTGCCAAACCCGTCGTGGGCGGCGATTCTCTTTTACCAGGGCATCGACTGCCTCCAACTGAGATCATCTCCGCCAGCATCACCCTGGATAGGTCGGCGTAGACATCGTCGCACAGCGCGTCCAGATGATCGAGCGAAGGTCCCTGGCCTTGCCATGAGGCAGTGTATTCTTTAACATTGCCTGGTAACTGTTGCTTAAGGAGTATTTTTAGCTGGCCTTGCTTTCTATCAGCATCAGCATCTGCATCGCGAAAATCGCGGTCAGCATCATCCTTGGGCAGACCGACGATCTGGCGGAAGAAGCAAAAGACATGCTCCCTGGCGTCCGGCGTTTGCAGCGCGCCTTTGACGATCTCCTGCCCGGTGGCGGAGAGCATGTATTTGACCAATGCATCTTCATCAAGACCTTCCAGGCGCGGCGGCGCGTTCCAACGCAGCCACGAGTGGGCGCTCCACCTGGCTTTCCCAGGCGGCGTAATCGGCGTAGATCGAGCCGGTCTGGCGCGGTAGCAGGACGTATTCCGGGGGCACGGCATTTTCATCCAGGCGGTACCAGCCCTGTGCATCCACTGGCTGACCCTCACGCCAGCAGGCCAGGGAGCGCTCAGATTTGCTCAGGTGAGGCAGCAGCCGCTCGAACTCCTCCGCGGGGATGGCGTAAGGCAACGGTCGCCAGCCGAAGCGGTCGCCCAGTAGACACGATGAAGTTTGGCCGCGGGCTGACCCTCTGGCAGCGCTCGATCTCGCCCAGGCAGATCCCTCATGGTTTGCTGGTCGAGGGCGGCCTCTTCGCTAACCCCCCAGCGCAGGTCGATGGCCTGGAAGCGGCAGCTATGGGCTATGGCTAGCTCGCGCAGGCGAGGAAAGACGCGCTCCTGCAGGGCGTTGCGTTCAGCTTTGAGGTCACTGAAGGTCGAGCTGACGAAGATGCGAAAGGTGCGAGAGGATGATAGCATGGCTGCTTTCTTTCAATGATATGGAAGGAACCGGTATCAGAAATCAATCATTATGGATTTCGATTCGTTAAAAAGCATGCTCCTCTTTGATCCCAGTGTCAAAGCAAAATAAGAGCAGATCTGGAAAGTGATGAATTGGGAGTGCCTGGTAGGTTGCCAAATCCGCAAAGTGAAGGATACCACTTTTACTCAGTATTCCCTGAGTTTATTCTTCAGTCATGCTGGCCTAAGTTTCTGCGCTTGGTCAGCATTTTCTCGATTTCTCGTGCAACGGCGTGTCTTAAAATCTTGATGTGGTTGGCTGCCTCACAAACGGATTGACCTTCAACCGGCTGCTGCAAGTTGCCTGTGGGCAGGTGATTTCACTGCCCAGGCTTTCTCGCTCAATCTGAAATTGTTGCTGGCAGGCTGGGCAGAGCACTGTCATAGCACCACGCTGGTCGGATGGGGTGACTATTAGGGGTCCGTAGTCGAAGCCGACGATCTCCACCCGGTAAAGCGCGCCCCGGCTGTCACCGCATGCCATCTGGGTAGTCCATGGATGCATGGTCAACGCATAGATGCTGCCAGGGACAGGCAGGCAAGCGAGCATCTCACCACTGCAGGAATCCCACAGGCGCACTGTCTGATCATAGCTGGCAGAGGCGATGAATCGTCCATCCGGCGAGAAGCAGCAGGCGGTTACTTCATCGGAGTGTTGGTCCAGGCAAAAAATTGCCTCACCTGTTTCGGTATCCCACAACCGAAGTGTCCGATCCTGGCCGGCGGAGGCGATCAACCGGCCATCCGGTGAGAAGGCGCAGGCCCAAACCCAGCCATTATGTCCTACCAAGGTTCGTATCGTTTGGCCGCCGTGCAGTTCCCACAGGGACAGGGTTCCTTCGAAAGCAACTGTGACGACCATAAGCCCGTCAGGTGAAAAGGCGCACGCGGACGGTTGTTCGGTGGGGCATTTTAAAGTCTGAGATGATCGGCCTGTTTCGGTATTCCACACATCCAGAGTGTAAGCGCGACGGCCGGATGTAACGAGATGCCCACCCGGTGAGAATCCATACAGACCCAGACCTTTCAGGATGTATTTAGTTCGACCGGAGGCCACATTCCAAACTCGAATCCTCTCGTGGCTTTCCGAGGCGATAAAGCGCCCATCAGGTGAGAATGCACAATCGTGCACGTAATCATGGTGCCCGACCAAGGTGCGCAGCGGCAGACCCGTGTCAGAATCCCATAGTCGCACTGTCTCGTCCCTGCTGGCTGAGGCGATAAGCTTTCCATCCGGTGAGTACGGGCAGGCAAAAACGACATCGCTGTGCCCCTCCAGGGCGCGACTTGCATCTTTTAAGGTGAGCGTCCCAAATACGGAGGGTGCTGTCCCGGCTGGCAGAGACGAGAAAACGCCCATCTGGAGAGAACTTACAGGCCAATACGTCGCTGGAATGACCTTCCAGGATCGATAATATCTTACCGGTTGCAGACTCCCAGATCCTCACGGTCTTGTCCACGCTGGCGGAGGCGATCGAATAACCGTCTGGTGAGAAAGAACAATCATGGATCCAGCCAGTATGGCCTTTCAAGATGTGCTTTATCCGCCCGCTAGCGACATCCCAGACCCGTATGGTTTTATCGTGCCCTGCCGAGGTAACAAGGCTTCCATCCGGCGAGAAGGAACACGTGGTGACACAATCGCTGTGTCCCTTCAGCCTGCGTAGAGTGCGGCCTGAGGCAATATCCCAAATCCTCACCGATTTATCGTTGCTGGCGGTGGCGAGCAGACGCCCGTCTGGGGAGAAAGAGCATGCATTCACCTGGGCGCGGTGACCCTTCAGTACCTGCAGCCGCTGGTTGGTAGCCTCCCACACCTGCAGCGAATGGTCCCTATCCTTTGAAGATATAGAGACAGTATAAGCTCAAATCAGGTTGGAAAGTAAAGGTGTCCACCAGATTGGTGAATCCTTCCGGAACATCCAGTGTCTGGCCTGTGGATGCATCCCACATCCTTAAGGTGTCATCCTGGATGGTGGAGGCTATGATGTGCCCATCCAACGTGAACGCACATCTGGAAGCCCAGTTGGCGTTGCCTTTCAGCGCCAGGATGTGAAGAAAACTGCCGGTTGCTGCATCCCACACTCGCAACGTACTGTCCCAACTGGCAGAGACAATGAGATGCCCATCCGGTGAAAAGGCGCAATCCGTAACCCCATCTGTGTGACCGGTCAGAGTTCGTAACAATGCCTTGGATTCACGGTGCGGGTTTTTAAGGTGCAGCCATGGCCTGGAATCTGATTCGCCATGCCGAGTTAACTCTGGCGTCAGGGTCTGTTTTACTTCTTCACCCTCCCACTGCAAGCGGTTGTAGAACTGCTGCCAGAGGAGGTCGGGATGCTGGGTGAGGATGTGCGACTCGCGCCCTAATGCGCGTGAGAAGGCATATAAAACAGCCTTGGTTTGACCGGAAACAATCTGGTCTCTCATTCTCATGCCTTGTAGATCATGAAAGGATTAGTCTACAATCTCAATCCACAGCCTGCTGGGCAGTATTCACACATGATGGTTATCCTTTATGTTTCACCCAAGTTCGGCGCATTCCCAGGCAACGACGAGTCGGGTGACGTTCGTTAACTCATCTACGTCGCCGATTGGGTTCTCTTCTACCAGCCATTCAGTGATACCCATTTGAAGATCGCCGTTTACATCCCACTTCCTACCGTGCAGATCGGGATTTAGTATGAAATACCTGTAATTCTCAAATCTAAGGTTGTTGTGGCTGGCAAGTTTACGATGCACGAAACCGACGATGGAAAGTTTGGATCCTGTCTCTAATTGGCTGAATTTCGAACCACGCCAATAATCTGTCTCATCGAATTCATCCCGAATGTTCGCGGCATATTGCTCGAACGAATAAAGCAATATTTTCATCAGGACGGGCAGATTTTCCCGGCTATGCTCGGATAAACGTACCTCAAGATCAAAGTACGGGGTGTAGAGGTCGCGAATGCGGGTGGTGTCCCCCCAATCTATGTCGAACTGACGTCTTAGACCTTCAATCGTTGCTGTGAACCCTATTTTTTTCATCCTGCCCTTACATGATTCCTACCAGGTCGACCCAATAGATGTTTCCTGCCTGGTCCGAACATACCAGCCGAGGCTGGGTCGGGTGAATAGCCAGCCTCATCCCTGACCCAAGCAGCGGCAGACTGGCCATTTCCATGCCATTATTGGCATCCCATACCTTGAGCGATTTATCGCCACTGATGGAAAATATAAATCGCCCATCGGGGCTGAAGGCACAGGCAAACACCGGACCGGTGTGTCCTGTGAGTCTTACCTGTTCCGTTCCAGTGTTAGCTCCCCATATTCTGAGGGTCCTGTCGTAAGCGCCAGAGACGATCCTTTGACCATCCGGGCTAATAGTGAGGGTGTGGATGTTACCGATGTGGCCGTTCAAGGTGGCACGCTCTTCCCCGGTGACGGCATCCCAGATTTTCAATGTGCTGTCCGAGCCGGATGAGACAATCCAGCGCCCATCAGGGCTGAAGGTGCAATTCCGGATATGGTTGGTGTGACCACTTAAGGTAGCCCGTTCTACTCCGGTTTCTGCATCCCAAACTTTGAGGTTTTTATCCCGGCTGCCGGAGACGATCCAGTGTCCATCTGGGCTGATAGCACAGGTGGTTATTGCATCGGTGTGCCCGTTCAGGGTATCGCGTTTGGCGTGTGTGGCAACGTCCCAAATTATTAGTGTTTTATCCTCGCTTGCAGAGAGTATCCATGACCCATCCGGGCTGAAAACGCCGGCGGTTACGGAGTCAGTATGACCGCTCAATGTGGCGCACTCAGTCCCAGTAGCCACATCCCAGATCTTTAACGTTTGGTCATCACTGGCAGAGACGATCAAAGACCCATCCTGGATAATGGCGCATCCAACCACGCCGAGGGTATGACCGCGTAACGTGGTCCGTTCTCCCCCTGTATTCGTATCCCATATTTTGAGCGTATCATCGTGGCTGGCGGATACGACAAAATCCCCATCCTTGCTGATCAAAAGGCAATTAATCCAACTGGTGTGACTGGATGGCGCATCCTGGTCGAATTCCGAGTCCGTATCCCAGATCTTTATTGTCCCATCATAACTGGCAGAGGCAAGCCATCGCCCATCGGGGCTGAAAGTGCAGGCGTTAACAAAACTGGTATGCCCGTTTAGTTTGCCACTTTCAGATTGGGTGGCTACATCCCAAACTCTAACACTTCTATCCTCGCCGCCAAGTGCACTTCCGCACGCCGATGCGATCTTGCGTCCATCCGGGCTGATAGCGCAAACGGTCACATGGGAAGAATGACCGCTAAAAGTGCTTAACTCGCCCTTAGTGGTGACATCCCATATTCTCAGGAGATTGTCGCCGCCACCGGAGGCAAACCAATCCCCATCTGGGCTTATGGCGCAGGACGTGACCCATTCCTGAGCAAACTTGAAACGTCTATGGCCACTGAAGGAAGCTATCTCCCTGGCTGTGACTAAGTCCCAGACCTTGAGAGTTTTATCCTGGCTGGTGGAAATAATCCAGGTACCATCTGGGCTGAATGCACAATCAGTTATTGAGCCGGCATGACCTTCCAACGAGGCTTGTTCGCTTCCGGTTTCCGCATCCCAGATTCTTAAGCGTTTTGTCATTGCTGGCTGAAACGATCCAGCGTCCATTCGGACTGATGACACAGGCGGTGACTGAAGCTGTGTGACCTCTCAGGGTGAATTTTTCTTTCCCATTCAACGCATCCCAAACCTTGAGAGTTTGGTCGAGGCTGCCGGAGACGATCCAGCGTCCATCCGGGCTGATGGCACAGGCGCGAATACTGTTGGTGTGACCGCTGAATGTCATCTGATCAATCCCGGTGGATGCGTCCCATATTTTTAGTGTTTTATCTTCGCTGGCGGAGAGGATCCATGCCCCATCCGGGCTGATAGCACAATCAAACACCATGCCCTTGTGTCCAGTCAGCGTACGGTGCAAGGCTGTTGACTCTCGGAGGCGAGTTGTGGTCTTAAGCCATGGCCTGGCGCCTGGTGCGCTGCGTTGGGCCAGGTCAGGCGCAATGAGTTGTTCGACCTCCTCCTCCCATTGCAGCCGGTTGTGGAGCTGCTGCCAGAGCAGGTCGGGGTATTGTGTGAGAACGTGCGCCTCACGCCCTAATGCGCGTGAGAAGGCTTTGAGAACCGTTTTTTGTTGATCTGGGGTCGTTCCGGCGATCGCCTCGTCCATTGTATCCTCAGATTTTCCTCTTCACCGTGAAGGGATTCAACTTAATCCCCGCACTGCAATTCTCCTGCGGGCATTGGATCACCGTATCCAGCATCTCGGCTTGATAGGTGAAGCCTTGTTGCACACCGGGCAGTAGACCATCAAGCCCTTGCTGGTCTCCAGGGCGGTCAGGATCAAGGGCGGGCGGTCGCCCCAACTGCCAGCTCCCCCACCCCCGGGCATGGCAGCCAGCGTCATCTCGTAATCCTCCTGGAGCTGCAGCACACCGCTGTAAGTTTTGGTCAGCTTTCCCTGGGCGTCTTTACTTTCCAGCACGCCCACCTCGGCCGCCTTGTGCTCCAGGAATTTGAAATCGGTGAGGGTCTGGTAGACCTCATCCCACCTCTCCGCCCTGGTCAGGTGGTAGGGCAGCTCGCTCAAGCCGTGACGGTCGCCTCCCGTCCAGCTGCTAGTCGGCCTCGGGATCTGCCTTGGAGCGGAAGTAATCCGCCAGCCGGGCATGATAGGATTGCTCTCTGCCTTCCCCCAGGAAGATCGCCTTTGCCACGTCTCCCAGCTCGCGGTGGTAGAAGGCCAGCAGTGGGCTGCCATCGACGAGACGCTCGGTCAGGTAGGGTGCCAGGTCGAAGGACAGGCGCGACCAAAGCACCACCGGCAGGCGCGGACCATCTGCTTTGCTCAAGATCTCGCCTAAGAACGTCTCCAGTTCGCCAGTAGAGGTGCGCAGATCGTCGAGCCATTTGATCGCCGCACGCTCTTGGTCGCTGCCGGGCTGCCTGCCAGCCTGATATTCCATCGCTTTCTTCAACAGGTCCGCCGGCACGTGATAACTCTTGCGGAAGAACCATTCGTAGACCTGCAGGTCGCGCGACAGCAGATCGACCAGCTCGTCCTCCGCCAGCCCGTAACGCGAGGCGGCCAGGTAGCCCAGCGCCCGCGAGACCAGCACCTCGCCGTGATTGCCTTCCTTTGCCAGGCGGGCAATCATGTTATTCTTGATAATACCGCTGACCTCATGCGTCAGTACCTCGGGCGGCTGCCCGTCGCCGGAGACCCACAGCCGGGCTTCTTCGAACGCCAGCTTGAGGTACAGCGGGTTGCCCTGCGATTGGGCGAAGCTCTCCAGCACGGCCTGGCGTTGGGCGGGCTGCAGCGTCCGCTGGACGCTCTCCAGCCATTGGGACAGCAGGTTTGCCCCATCGCTCTGAGAAAGTCCCGACAATTCTTCCACCTGCGCCTGTTTGGCTCGCAGCGCGGCGAGGGTGTCCTCGTCGCGGCTGGAGGCGACTCAGGCAGACGTGTTCGGGCAGCTCGCCCGGCAGCCAGACCAGCCCCCGCGCCCCTGGCTGGCGGAAAGCTGGTCGAGCGAGTCCAGGAAGACGACCAGCGGCTTTTCTGCCGTCGCCAATTGCATGCGCTTGCGCAGCTCCGGGACCAGGTCGCGGTAATCGAGCGGGATATCGGCTTCGCTTGCCCCGTAGCGGCGGGCGATCTCGCGGCACAGGCTTTCCAGCAGGCTGCGCCCGTCGGAGGAGCCGGGGGTGGCGCCGATGAAGCGGAACACGATCTGCGCATGAGGAAGGGCAGCCTGGGCTTGCTCGATGGCTTTCGCCAGCAGCGCCGATTTGCCCGTGCCTCCAGCGCCAGTGATTGCCAGGCTGCGGCGGCTGTCGCCGTGGAGGTAAGAGGAAATTTTCGCCAGGGCATCCGTGCGCCCGACGAAGAAACGCAGGCGCTCCTCGGCAAACTGGTGGTGGGCGCGCACCTCATCGTCCAGTGCCGGTTCCTGGCGCAGGTGGACGGTGACGGCTGCAGCCGGGGGAGCTGCGTGGGGCTGTTCGATCTCAGCCTGGATGATGCGCGCCAGAAAGTTGTAAACATCGTCGCACAAGCGGTCAACGTGACCGGTGGTGATGCCGCTAACGCTATTTACGCCGCTGCCGGTCCAGCGCGCCTGGTAAGTGTGAACATTGCCGGGCACCCTGGCTGCCAGGCGCCTCTTCAGGCCGGCCTGTTTGCGGTGCGCCTGCTCGTTCACGAGCTGTTTTTTCTCGTCCAGGTCCACGAAATCCCGTGCAGCCAGGTCGAACTGCTGCGGCAGTCCCTGGGTGCTGCGCTCCAGGAACGGGAGCGTGCGCAGGAAGCAGGCCACGTGCTCGGGCGCATCTTCCGACTGCATGGCGCCGGCGTAGATCTCCTGCTCGGTGGCAGACGCTGTGTAAGCCAGCAGGCGGTCTTCGGTGAGGGTGAGTGTCTTCGCCGCCTCGGCCAGGACCGCCTGCAAGCGCACCTCCACCGGCTGCCAACCGGCATAGCTCTCGTAAGGGCTTCCCTTCTGGCGCGGCTTCAGCAGCCAGCGGGGCGGTACGGCGTTTTGATCCAGGCTGTACCAGTCTACGACCAGCGACCGATCGGGCTACGTCTGCCAATCTCATTCCAGAAGCCTGCTGAAACTCGTCGTCTGGAATATGAGTTGGCGGCGGGCACCAGCCGTAGCGGTCGCCCAGCAGCACGATGAAGTTGGGGCGCGGGCTGAGCTGCTGGCAGCGGGCGACCTCGCCCAGGCAGATGTTCATCGCCTGCTGGTCGAGCGAAGCTTCCTCGCTGACCCCCCAGCGCAGGTCGATGACCTGGAAGCGCGCCCCATGCTGCTGTGCAAGCTGCGCAGGCGGGGGAAGACGCGTTCCTGCAAGGCGTTGCGTTCAGCTTTAAGGTCGCTGAAGGTCGAGCTGACGAAGATGCGAAACACGCGTGCGGATTGGGGCATGCTGCCTCCTCAGGAACCGGAACGGTTGGTGATCATACCCCCATGGTAACTTTGGTTTTCAAGTTCTTCGATCATTCTAACAGAAAATTAAGACCAGATAAGCCTTGCCCGCAGGTCTCGAATCTGTGTTATACTCCTGCCCCGGTCCAGTTGAGGACCATACATTTCAAGGCAAGGTTTTGAGCTCTCCGAAAATTGCCCATAGGGGCATTTTTGTTGCGTGGGGCTGGCTCAGCCGGGAGGCTGGAGCCGGTAGTTCGTAGCAGGGAATGTTTACAAAGAACGTAAACAAGCGGAGTCATCAAAACAGCCACAAAAACTTAGGAGTTTTGATGACTGACCAATTTAGTACTTTTGGCCTGCTTCCGCAGTTGGAGCAGGCAGTAGCCGAACTCGGCTATACCGAACCCACCCCCATCCAATCCTCAATCATCCCCCTGATGCTTTCAGGAAAAGATGTGATCGGCCAGGCGCAGACCGGCACGGGAAAGACCGCTGCCTTTGCTCTGCCCATTTTGCAAAACCTGGTCAAGGATCACGGCAAGGTGCAGAGCCTGGTGCTGGCGCCGACGCGCGAGCTGGCGCTGCAAGTTGCCACGGCGTTTGAAGATTATGGGCGCCACCTGAGCGTGCGCGTCCTGGCCGTCTACGGCGGGCAGTCCTACGGCCGCCAGATCGGCCCGCTCAAGCGCGGCGTGGAAGTGGTCGTGGGCACCCCCGGGCGCATCCTCGACCTGATCGAGCAGAAATACCTCGACCTGAGCTCTGTGAAGGTGCTGGTCCTCGATGAAGCCGACGAAATGCTGAGCATGGGATTCATCGAAGACATCGAAGCCATCCTCAAAGAAACCCCCTCTGAGCGCCAGACCTCTCTCTTTTCCGCCACCATGCCGGCGCCGATCCGTCGCCTGGCAGAAAACTACATGCGCGAGCCGCAAGCCATCATCCTCCAGAAGGAACAGATGGCTGTGGCTGCCATCGAACAGCGCTATTACCTGGTCAATGAGTCCGACAAGACGGCCGCCCTGACGCGCCTGTTCGAGGTCGAGCCCATCACCAGCGCCCTGATCTTCGCCCGCACGCGGGCCGGCTCGGGTGACCTGGCAAACGAGCTGACCGTGCGCGGCTTCCCGGCCGAGGTGCTCAACGGCGATCTCTCGCAGGAAGCGCGCGAGCAGGTCATGAGCCGTTTCCGCCAGAACCAGATCAAGGTGATGGTGGCGACTGACGTGGCCGCCCGCGGGCTGGATATCGATGATATTTCGCACGTGATCAATTTTGACCTGCCGGAAGACGAAGAGATTTACGTCCACCGCATTGGACGCACCGGGCGCGCCGGCAAAACCGGAATTGCCCTGACCCTGGTGACGCCCAAGGAGCAGTGGCGCCTGCGCAGGATCGAGGCCTTCGCCCGCCAGAAGTTGACCCGCGCCAACCTGCCCACGGACGAGGAGATCGTCAACCTGCGCGAGGAGCAGCTTCTCAACCAGGTCCAGGTCTGGCTGAAGCGTGGCCGCTACCGCCGCGAGCGCGAGCTGGTTGCCAAGCTGATCGAAGACGGCAACGATCCCTGGGAAATCGCCGCGGCAGCTTTGAAGATTGCCCGGGGGGATGAAAAACAGCGCCCGATCGCCCCGATCCACGAAGTTCAGGATAGACCGGTGCGCCTGCGCGAAAACAGGGTGCGAGATTATTTACATGACCGGCACGGCCAGGGCGAGCGCAGGACCTTGGAAGTCCGCGAGCGCAGGCAGGGGCGCGGCTTCGACCACGAGGCGAGGATCCAGCACGCCCACCCGGCCCGCCAGGACCGCAGCCAGCGCGACCAGGGCAGCGTTTCCCACGAGGAGGGCATGGTCCGTCTCAGCCTGAGCCTGGGTCGTTCCCACGGGATCCGGCCCAACGAGGTGGTCAGCTCGATCGCCTATCATGCTAACATTCCCGGCAGCAGCATCGGGCGCATCAGTATCCAGGATGAGCACACCCTGGTGGATGTGATGGAAGAATATGTGGGACAGGTCATGGCAAATGCCAGCAATTACCGTATCCACCGCATGCCTGTTACCGTAGAGGTAGCCGGATAAGCTTGCTCTAGAGAAAACCGAGGAGCCGATAACGGCGTTTTTTGCCGTCATCAACGGCGCTTCCGGCCTGGCTCACTGCGCTTGCGGTGGGCGGGCCGGCTTTGTTTTGGAGCTTGAGGTGTGATCGCCCTGCCGGCCTCCGCATCCGGCGTCACCAGCGGCATGTGGAAGGTTTCCTGGTAGAAGTCGTCCAGCAGCATCGCCAGCAGCCCGGATTCGTCGGCGCTCTCGCCCAGGCTGCCTACCAGCGGTAAGAAGCGCTGCATGCGCTCAGTTTGTAAGCGATCGCGGCTGCGCAGGCGCGTCTCCAGCAAGGCGATCGTACGCTCGGAGACGATGCGCGCCACGTCTTCGTCGCCTGGCAGCGGGCGCTCCAGGAATGAGATTCCAAAACGCTTCCCAATGAGTAATAAACTCGAACGTTCCGCCGTGTTGACCAGCGAGATCGCCGTCCCGCTGGATCCCGCCCGCCCGGTGCGCCCGGCGCGGTGGATGTAGGCCTCGGGGTCCTCCGGGGGTTCGTATTGGATGACGTGGGTCAGCTCGGGGAGGTCAATGCCGCGGGCGGCCACGTCGGTTGCCACCAGGAAGCGCAGAGTCCCCTTGCGCACCCTATCGAGCACCTGTTCGCGTTTTGCCTGCGCCAGGTCGGAGGTCAGCTCATCGGCGTCATACCCGAAGCGCTGCAGGACCACGGTGACATACTCCACGCGCACCTTGGTATTGCAGAAGATCAGGGCGGAAGGCGGATTCTCGACCTCAATGATGCGCACCAGGCTGCGGTCTTTATCCATCCCGGGAACCAGGTAATAGGCGTGCTCGACCTCTGTTACGTGGATATGGTCGCTGCTCAGGTTCAGAAACCCCGGGTTCTCCATGAACTGGGCAGCCAGGCGGATCACCGGAGGTGGGAAAGTCGCCGAGAACATGAAGGTGCTGACACGTCTCTTCGGCAGGTAAGATTGGACGCGGCGCATGTCCGGGAAAAAGCCCATCGAGAGCATGCGGTCGGCCTCGTCGAAGATCAGGAACTGCAGGTGCTCAAGCGACAGGGAGCGCCGCAGCAGGTGATCGAGGATGCGCCCGGGCGTGCCGATGACGATGTGCGCTCCTGCCTTAAAGGCATCGAGCTGCTCGGCGTAGCCGACGCCGCCGTAGACCGCCACGCTGCGCACCCCGGTGGCATGCCCGAGGATTTCTGCCTCGCCCGCCACCTGGACGGCGAGCTCGCGCGTGGGCACCAGCACCAAGGCCTGGGTGCTGCGCTGCAGCGGATTAACCATCTCGAGCGCTGGCAGCAAGTACGCCCCGGTCTTTCCGCTGCCGGTGCGGGATTGGATCATGCGGTCGCGCTGGGCGAAGAGATAGGGCAGGGCTTTGGCCTGCACCGGCATCAGCTCGCTCCAACCGGCCCGTTCTGCGCCCAGGCGCAGCTTTTCGGGCAGGTCCGCCATGCTGGCTTCAGGGAGGATTTCTGAAGCCGCATTTTCAAGATTAATTTGAGGTTCAAGAGTCGATTTAGGCGCCATTCGTTGATCAAGGTTCGGATATTTTCCCAGGTTTTCGGCTCATCGATGGTGATGTTATCGACGGGAGACAGGATGAACCCCTCAGGTCCCAGGGTTTGGATGGCATGGCGTACAGCCGAACGAACTTCCTCTTCCGAGCCGCGCTCGAGGGTGACGGCTGCCGATACGCCGCCCCACAGGCAGATGCGCTTTCCAAGCTTTTCTTTCATGAGCGGCAGGTTCGTGTGCGTGCCTTGCACCGGGTCGATGCCGATCAACACGTCGATCCCGGCTTCTAAATAAAAATCGAGCATCGGCGTTGTTCCGCTCGAACAGATATAGCCGAATTTAGCGCCGTGGGCGTGCGCCAGGTCCACCTCGGCTTTCAAGCGCGGCAGGATGGAGCGCCGATAAAAGCGCGGGGTGACAAAATCGCAGCCCTCGTACCAGGCTCTGCGGATGAAAAAGTCGACCGGAGCCGAGAGCACCACCTGCATACGCTGCATGTTCCACTCGTGAATCATCTCCAGCAGCTCATCCACGAAATCGGGCTGTTCGATCACCATGGCCATCAAATCCTGCATCCCGCACAGCCAGTTGGCCATGTCCATCCCCACGCCCCAACCACCTGCCAGCAGGGCGGGGGTATCCCGGATAAATTGATGGGCACGTCCGGCCTCTTTTTGATAAGCGGCGATGTCGTCCGGGCGCGGCGGCTGCAGCAGGTAGCGCAGGGCTGCCAGGTCTTGCAGGCTCGTGACCAGGGCTTTCAAATGACGCGGCACCTGGTAGTCGTCGATGAAGGGGATGTGGTCGCCGTGCGGCCAGTCTTCGCTGATGCGGATACGTGTCGAGAGTATCCCGGCGGGTGTGGTGTACTCCTTGTAGAGGCTCTCGGCGCCCATCACACCCTTCTCCTTCCATTCGCGAAAGCGCACCTCGGGGTGGAAGCGCAGCGGCAGGCCGCGCAGGTCTGGATGGTCGAGGCGTTGGAGGCGTGGCAGGCTGGGGATAAAGAGCATGGGGTCGAGACCCATTTCCGCCTCGGCTTTGGCGACGGCATACCAGTCGTCGTTCAGGCGCTTGCGCTGGGCGGCAAAGCTCATAAAACAGCAGGGGATCTGGTCAGTTTCCTGGATTTGAATGGCGCTCAGCAATCGCTGGCGAGAATTTTGTGGTTGCATGTTTATTGGAATCTCGGTAAATAGCGAATTTCTTGTTCAATCAGCTCAGCCACTATTTTTTCTGCCGTTAAGAGATCCGTGCAGTGCGGGTCGTTAACGAGTGCCTGGACGGCCTTCTGGTGTCGAGCCTTCAAGGGCGGCTTCGATGATCAAATCCAGCGAGGCCAGCTTGTGGGCGACGGTGGGTACCACCGCTTTCGGCAGGTCGCCCAATGTGATGGGATGCACCCCGCTGGCGTCCACAACGGCAGGAATTTCAAGCACGGCCCCTTCCGGCAGGTTGGAGACGTAGCCGCGGTTGGGAACGTTAACGTAGAAAGTCTGGCCCAGGTCGTCCTGCTGCGAGACCAGGATGTCGAGGAGCTGGGTATGCTCCCAGGCAAGTTCCCGGGCAAAGCTCTCGGCTTCGATGGGCGCGCCTTCCAGGGCAATTTCCTGCATCTTGCGGGTCAAGACCGGGTAGGACTGCTGGACGTAGCGGATGGCCGATCCCTGGAAGCTGGCCAGGGTCGGCGACGAGTGGGCGCATGAGCTGCGGGTAAAACTCGCCCACGTGACCATCGCCGGGTCCCGGGTAGGCGCCAAACAGCCGGAACAGCGCCGTGCACAGCGGCTGGCTGGCGTTCGGTTCCTGGGGACGTTTAGTCAGATTACCGTATTTCGCCCGGAAGCGCTCCATCGCCAGCGGGCTGCCTTCGAGCTCGTCCAGGGCGGCGGCCAGGACCGGCATGCCATCGATCAAGGCGCCATCCGAGTCGCCCAGCTTGAAATTGTAAATCCAATGGCAGTGGTTGATCCCGCCCGCGAGAATCGCTGACCGGTCTTTCGCCACACCCACCAGCCGGCAAATGTGATTCCAGGTCAGATCCACGCCGATGCAAAGGCCGATACAGCGGGTGCGGGTGTGCTGGTTGACAGCCTGGGTGAGCACGGTCAGAGGGTTGGTGAAGTTGTACAGGATGGCGGACGGGCAGAGGTTTTCCATATCTTGCCCAATCTCCACCAGGATCGGGATGTGGCGCAAGGCGCGTCCCAGCCCGCCCGGACCGGAGGTGTCGCCGACCGGTTGGAGGATGCCGTACTTGTAAGGGATTTCTACGTCCTGGATCCAGGCGTCCAGACCACCGGCGCCGATGGATGTGGTGACCACGTCTGCACCAGGTAGAACATCCCCTCGGTCAGTGGAAGCCTCAATTTTCCAATCCAGGTTGAATTCATTCGAAATGCGCTGCGCGAAGCGACCGGCCAGGTTGAGGGCTTCGGCGTTGGGATCGACAAATCCCAGGGTGGCGCCGGCGTAGCGCCGGTCGACGCTGAAGCCGGAGAGGATCGCCGGGGTAAAGGCAACCGAACCTGCGCCGATAATGACAATTTTCATGGTTAAGCGGTTCCTTTGCTGAGCTGTTTTTCGATCTCTTTCCAATCCGGCTGTCCGAGGACCCCGCCGGGTCTGGAAGCCACCCCTCGACCGCACAGGCAGCCCACCTGCAGGCAGGTCTCGAGGGACAGGCCTTTCAGCCAGGCGGATAAGAACCCAGCGTCGAAACTGTCGCCCGCGCCGATGCCATCACCGCCCGGAGGTGCTGGCTCCAGGCGGCAGGCGTGATGTTCCTTGGCGGTTAAACCGCGCGCCCTGCTCGCCGCATTTGAGCGCCGTGATCGGGATGCCGGCTTCCAGCAGGCGCCTGCCAGCTTCGACAATGTCATCGGCGCGCGTGATCTGTAGGGCTTCGCGCTCGTTAGGAAAGAAGATATCGACCTGGGTCAGCAATTCCCTGAGCTCGCTCCCCCACTGGTTTTCGGGGTCCCAGTTCGTATCCAGGGAGATGCTCAGCCCCTGGGCGCGCGCCTGGCGGAAGATTTCTGGGATGTGCAGGCGCAGGCGGGTGTGCAGGTAGTAGCTCCCGTGGTGCAGGTGCCGGGCTGAAGCCAGGAAACCCTCCGGAATGTCGGAAGGCTCGATCGCATTCAAGGCGCCCAGGCAGGTCAGGATCGCCCGGTCATGGCCTTTGTTCAAGGCGATTCCCAGCCCAGTCTTGTAGGCCGGATCAACGATCACATAGCGCGTGTCAACCCCGGCCTGCTGCATGCGGTCAATCATCAACTCGCCAAAGATGTCAGCGCCGACCCTGCCCAGGATGGCCACTCGCATCCCAAGCCTGGCGGCCTGGCAGGCAAAGATGCTGCACGAGCCGCCCATTTCTACCAGGTAATCGCCGACCAGTTTTTCGACCTGGCCAAACTCTGGAACGACGTCCCCGCCGCTCATGACCAGGTCAATGCACAGATCGCCAAAGGTGACCAGGTCGTACGGACGAGAAGAAAGGGATGCCCCAGAGCTTTTTTGTGTCATGGTCAGGTGTCCTCGCCAATCATATCATAAGCGCCAGGGAAGGCACTTTCGGCTTTAATGGCGACTCTATTGCCTGAACCGGTCAGGCATGATAAATTAGGAACTGTCTTTGATGGTATTTTAATACAAGGTGAGGATTTGGCTATGAAAGGGAAAGTTGTGATGGTGACCGGGGCAACGAACGGCATTGGACTGGCCGTTGCCCATGAGCTGGCCCGAATGGGGGCTGCGCGTGTTTGGAGTTTGCCGGGATGCTGAGCGCTGCAGCCGGGCGGAAGCCATGATCCGCCAGGAGACGCAGAACCAGCAGGTGGAATACCTGTGCGCGGATTTATCCCTCATGGAGCAGGTGCGCATCCTGGCGGCGGACATCCGGGAGCGCACAGACCAACTGCATGTACTGGTCAACAACGCCGGCGCCTATTTCGCCAGGCACCAGATTACGTCCGAGGGGTTGGAAAAAACCTTTGCCCTGAACCACCTGAACTATTTCTTGTTGACCCATTTACTGCTGGACCTGCTGAAGGCCAGTGGCAGCGCGCAGGACCCGGCCAGGATTGTGAACGTGGCTTCAGAGGCGCAGCGGGGCGGGAAGCTGGATGAGAAGGTGCTGCTGGCCCAGGGTAAATATAAGGGATTTCAAGCGTATGCTTCGTCAAAATTGTGTAATGTTGTCTTTACGTACGAGCTGTCGCGGCGTCTGGCGGACGATCCGGTCAACGTAAATGTGATGCACCCAGGCTACGTCGCGACGAATTTCGCCATGGATAATTTTTCTGGGAAGGCGCAGCCCGTAACCGCCCTGTATCAGAAAGTCTCCCGCCTGGTGGCGCGCAGCCCGGAAAAGGGGGCGGACACGGTCATCTGGCTTGCCAGCTCGCCTGAAACTGCCTTTGAGACCGGACAGTTCTGGTTCGACCGCAAAGCGATCCGTTCGCAAGCGATATCGTACGATTGGGAGGCCGGACGGCGTTTGTGGGAGCTGAGCGAGCGGCTCTGTGGGTTACAGGCGGCTGTGTAGGTAACATCTATATTTTGATACTGAGGGAGAGCTATGATTGAAAAACTGGTATTTGGACGGACAGGACACCTGAGCACCCGCACCCTTTTCGGAGCGGCTGCCTTCGGCCCGGTCACGCAGCTTGAAGCTGACCGGTCCATGGAAGTGCTGATGCGCTACGGCGTCAACCACATCGACACGGCTGCCAGCTATGGCGATGCCGAGCAGCGGCTGGGCCCCTGGATGGAAAAATACAGGTCGGAATTTTTCCTGGCGACCAAGACCGGGGATCGGAAATATGCGGAAGCTCGCGACTCAATCCGGCGATCCCTGGAGCGGCTCAGGACCGATCACCTGGACCTGCTGCAGTTGCACGCGGTGGTTGAAGATAGCGAATGGGAAGAGGCCACCGGCACGGGTGGGGCGCTGGAAGCGGCGATCGAAGCCCGCGAGCAGGGGCTGGTGCGCTTCATTGGCATCACCAGCCACTCACTGCACGCGCCTGCCATCCACAAAAAGAGCCTTGAGCGCTTTGATTTCGATTCGGTGCTCTTACCGTTCAATTACATGCTGGCTCAAAACCCGCGCTACCTGGCAGATTTCAACGAGCTGGCAGAAATCTGCCGCGCCCGCAACGTTGCCATGCAGCTCATCAAGACCCTTGAGCGCCGTCCCTGGGGGGAGCGAACTCAGCGTTATGACACCTGGTACGAGCCCTTTGATGAGCAGTGGGCGGTGGACCTGGCGACTCATTACGGCCTGTCCCAGGCTGGAAAGTTCATCAACACGGCCGGCGATATCCGGGTGCTGCCCATGATGCTGGATGCCGCCAGCCGTTACGATGGCGCGCCTTCGGACGCCGAAATGCAGGAGCTGGTGCGCGTACAGGACGCGGAGCCACTTTGGGCATAGCCGCTCTGGGCGGCCTAGCTCCGCTAGGCTTAGCCTGCCCCGCTGCTGCCGCCACCCCCACCGCCGCCATCGCCTCCGCCGCCTGCTGAACTGCTGTCCCCGCTGCTGGCGCTCGTGTCCATGAACATAACCAGGGCGCCCATGCTGTCGTTGAAGCTATCCGGCGACAGGGAGATAAACCAGGACGGTAAAGGTACTTCGCCTTGCTCCTGGTAGAAGCGCGTCCAGGCTTTTCCCAGTCCAAAGCTGGCTGCATAGGGCAGGTAGGCTTCGAAGAAGTCGGAGCGCATGGGAGGTTCCTTGCCTTTGGTGACATCTTTTAAGTAACCTGAGAAGCCCAGCCAGCGTTCTGCCTGCGAAGCTCCCTGGCTGGTGAGAGGCGAGTACCTGGAGGCAGTGATCACCGCCATCAGTCCGGTGATCGCCAGCGCGCCTGCCAGTCCTGCCAGAACCCCCAGGATGATTTTCAAGGGCGAGGCCGGCAGGTTCATGATCAGAAGCATCATACCGACTGCAGTCCCAATCCCTAGCAGCAGGCCGGTCACTCCCAGACCGGTCAGGCGATTTTTCAACGCCCGGCGCTGGCTGCTGATGAAGCCTCTTTCTTGAATTTCCTGGTCAACTGTGGCCTGGAATTGTTGCCACATGCCGGGTATCTGGCTGCTCAGCTCGGAGAGGCTGGTCGATGGGTTCAATGGATTACGAAAGACAGTGTCCAGGAGCAGGCTTTCGTGGGGTAGAAGGCTTGCAGGCCGGGTCTCCCGGTGGATGATGAATTCGCGTTTAAGCCCCCCCACTTTTTCTGCTCTTCAAAGGAAAGGGCGCCGCGCTTTGCCAGGTCGATCAGGGTTCCCAGCCCGTGAGGCCAACTCACCTGCACAGTTGAGGCGGTCAGGGCACCCGCAAGCGCAGGCGGGAGGTCTCCAGGGAGTGAAGAAGGAGTCGACATCGGGAAGGCAGTTTCAAATTCCGAGCGGTCCACGGTTTCACTGCGGCGCAGGAAGCGCCCGAGGAAAAGCGCGCCGGCAGGGACAGCGATTAGAAGCGCCAGCAATCCAGCCCACAAGGATTGGGTCGTTGCTTTTTTGTCTGCTTCCATTTCGACCTGCCAGGCGGGAGGGCGCGCTGACCAGGCTGCCGGCCGGGAAGACCAGCCGGATTTGCAGGGGGGCGTCTGCTCCCAGGTTCTCTGATTGGAAGAAGACTTCCTGGTCTGCTGTGCGGATTTGCGCCTGCCCGCGCAGCACTTCTGGCTCCCCTGCCAGGTCCACAGTAGCCGGGAAGGTCACGTGCACGAGACTTGAGTTGATGGAATATTCGTGCTCGTTCGGCAGGGCATCCCAATCCAAAAAATCCAGGCCGTTTGCCTGGCCGATGCCTGCCAGCACCCGGTAGGAAAGTACAAAAGTGTGGGCGCTGTCGATGGTCTCCGGAAAATGCCAGGTCACCTTCAGAGGATTCCCATTGTCGATCTCCACCTCGCCAGGACCCGTGCCCTGGGGCATGGGCTCACCATCCATCCAGGCGGCAATGTCGCGGATACCGTCCATGTATTCAATAGGGATGTTGCGGAAAGCGTACGTGAACGGACCGCCGATGAATTGGAACTCCACCGTTTCTGTGATCAGCAGATCTCCTCCAGGTTGGATCGCAACATCGACGTTGTAATGATCGGCATAGTAATCTTTTTCTTGGGCAGACGCTGGTTGGTTACTACTTATGACCGAGAAGATCAGCAGCAGGAGCATCAGGAGCGATATACCGAGACGACGCGACATAGACACCTTCCTTTGTGTTGTGAAATTAACTTTACCATAATTGGACTCGGAGGCTATGGGATTGACCGTCAACCTAAAACGTGATATTTTGAAGGCTAATTTCCACCAACCGGGCAGGTACTGCTGATCCCGGCAGGAGCAGTTATGCTGGATGAACTGGTAGCTTGGGCTGAAATCGACCTGGATGCGATCGCATTCAATGTGCAGGGCTTTAAACAATTCGTAGGTGACCGGGTTGAGGTGATCGCGGTGGTTAAGGCAAACGCTTACGGTCACGGTGCGGTCATATGTGCCAGGGCGGCATTGGAGGCCGGGGCGACGCGCCTGGCCGTGCATCGCCTGGGAGAAGGCGTCGAGCTGAGGCAGGCGGGGATTGAGGCCCAAATCCTGGTACTGGGGTATATCCCACCGCCCGGCATGCAGGCGGTGGTTGATTGGCGCCTGACCCCGGCTCTGATGACGGCCGAATGCGCCCTGGCGCTTTCTGGCCGGGCTGAAGCGGCGGGATTGTCGCTTCCGGTGCACGTTGAGGTGGATACAGGGTTAAATCGCTACGGGCTAACCCCGGCGGATGTGGCGACCTTCACGAGCTATTTACGCGGCCTGCCAGGCCTGCAGGTGGAGGGACTCTATACCCATTTTGCAACGGCGGATTGGGGGGACCAGGTTTACGTTCACCAGCAGCTTCAGGAGTTTGACGCGGTCTTGGAAGCCTTGCATGCCTCCGGTCAACAAATGCCTTTCATCCACGTGGGCAACAGCGCCGGCGCCATGAAGCTCCGCAAGGCGCACTTCCACGCTATCCGCCCGGGCATTTCACTCTACGGAATGGATCCCAGCAACGAGTGGCCGGCGGTTTTCCCATTACAACCTGCGCTCACGCTGAAGAGCCGGGTGAGCCGTGTCTGGGACTTGCCAGTCGGGGCGGCGGTGAGTTATGGACGGACTTTCATAGCCAGGCAGCCCACGCGGGCAGCCCTGGTCCTGGTTGGGTATGGCGACGGCTACCACCGGATTTTATCCAACCGCGGCAGCGTGCTCATTCACGGACAGCGCGCCCCAATCCTGGGTCGCATCTGCATGGATCAAATGGTGGTCGATGTAGGTATGATCCCGGGCGTGCAGCAGAACGATGAGGTGGTTCTGATCGGCCACCAGGGGGAGGCTGTAATGCCTGCAGAAGAGATCGCCGGACTGGCGGAGACGATCAATTATGAGATCACCACATCGCTACTGCCGCGCATCACCCGCGTGTACCGGCAGGCAGGGAAAATCGTACACGTAAACGGTTTTTAAAAGCTCCATGAGCACAGCGCCTCACGGATTGCCATGCCTCGGTGCGCATGGTAGAATGCGTGCGCATCAAATTACGAAGCGTGCGCATCAAAGTACGAAGCGTGCGCGTTAACAATGTATATTTACTGCCGGAGCTGGCAGTGTTTGAAATTGGAGGTATTTGAAATGGAACAGCAAGTTGCTACCTTTGCGGTGAAGAAGGGCCTGGCCCAGATGCTGAAAGGTGGCGTGATCATGGATGTCGTCACCGAAGAGCACGCCAGGATTGCTGAGGACGCAGGTGCGGTTGCGGTGATGGCGCTGGAACGAGTGCCGGCGGATATCCGCGCCCAAGGCGGTGTGGCTCGCATGAGTGACCCAGAACTGATCCTGAAGATCATGGACGCGGTCTCGATCCCGGTCATGGCGAAGTGCCGCATCGGTCATTTCGTAGAAGCGCAGATCTTGGAAGCCATCGGTGTGGACTATATTGATGAATCCGAGGTACTCACCCCGGCAGATGAGGCACACCACATTTACAAGCACCCCTTCAAGGTGCCTTTCGTCTGTGGTTGCAGGAACCTGGGCGAGGCTTTGCGCCGGATCGGCGAGGGCGCGGCCATGATCCGCACCAAGGGCGAGGCGGGCACCGGCGATGTTGTTGAGGCAGTTCGCCACGGCCGGACCGTACTCGGTGAAATCCGCCGCCTGCAGAATATGCCGGAAGAAGAGCTGATGGCGTATGCCAAGGAAATCGGCGCTCCTTATGAGCTGGTCGTCGAAACGCGCGCCCTGGGCCGCCTGCCCGTGGTGAACTTTGCGGCTGGTGGACTTGCCACGCCTGCCGATGCTGCGTTGATGATGCAGCTCGGTGTCGATGGTGTCTTTGTCGGATCGGGCATTTTCAAATCAGGCGACCCAGCCCGCCGGGCGGCGGCAATTGTCAAAGCCACGACGCACTTTAACGATCCGTACATCCTGGCGGAAGTCAGCCGCAACCTGGGCGAGCCCATGGTAGGTCGCCAGATTTCTTCGATCCCTGAGGTTGAACTAATCGCCGGGCGCGGCTGGTAAGACGAAGGAATGCCGACACTTTAAAATGAAGATTGGGGTATTGGCATTACAAGGCGATTTCATCGAGCATATTGTCATGCTCCGGCGAATTGGCGCGGAGACCTGCGAGGTGCGACTTCCCGAGCAACTGCAGACCCTGGATGGCTTGATCATCCCCGGCGGCGAGTCCACCACGATCGGTAAACTGGCAGTTGATTTTGGCTTGATGGAACCGCTGCGCCAGTTTGGGCGCGAGCGGGCAATCTGGGGTACTTGCGCCGGCGCCATTTTGCTTTCCAATGACGTTCGCCGCCAGCAGCCGTTAATCGGGATCATGGACATTACGATCGCGGTGTAATGCCTTCGGCCGCCAGGTTCAGAGTTTTGAAGCGGACCTGGATGTGCCTGTCCTGAGTCCTGAAGGTGTACCGTACCATGCTTTCTTTATACGCGCTCCCTTGATTGAGAAAGTTGGCGCAAACGTCCGAATATTGGCGCAGCTTGAGGATGGCCGGATTGTGGCGGCTCAGCAAGGGAAGCTGCTGGCCACTTCATTTCACCCAGAACTGACCCTGGATGACCGGTTCCACCGGTACTTTATGCACTTGGCAGCGAACGTCATAACGAGCGAGACGTTTTAGTGCATTCGAACGTTTACACAAGCAAAAGATGAGTGTACGAGCCTTCGATTGGCGGGACTTGCCGGCACTGTACGCCTGCCGGAACCAGAGCGTATTCCTGGATAGCGCATTGGTATTGACGCGTGGGCCTTTGACGGTGGCAGGAGCCTTGTTTTCATATGCTGTCCCCAGCCTGGGCGTTACGACGGTGGCGCATACTCCCAACGGAAATAATAAGTCGGACCTGTTTGGACAGGTCATCCAACGCAGAGGCTCGCCCTTTGCCCATCTTACCTTTTTGTCTCCGATTTCCGGCCTCGAAGCTCCCGAGTTTGGGGAAGTGCTGGATGCCTTAATGTCCAAATCGAGCGAACAAGGCGCATTCCGGCTTTTGGCCGATGTGGATGAGCACACACCAGCCTTCGAATCCTTGCGAAGAGCGAGTTTTGCGATCTATACCCGCCAGCGCCTCTGGCAGGATAACAGCCAGTCCAAAGAAAAAGGGGAACCAGAAACACAAAACACCCCCTGGCGGAATGCCTCGCAAAAAGACTTGTCGGCAATCCGGACGTTATACAACAATCTGGTTCCGGGCCTGGTCCAGCAGGTGGAGCCGTTCACGGTCAGCCAGCGCCTGAACGGGTTGGTGTTTTTTCAAGATGGCAACCTGGTGGCATTTGCGGAATTAAACTACGGGCCGCGCGGCATCTGGGTGCAACCGTTTATACACCCGGATACGGAAGATGTGACAGGCAGGCTCCAATCGCTGCTCGCATCCCTGCCGAACCGGCGCTCGCGCCCTGTTTATGTGTGTGTGCGCTCCTACCAGTCCTGGTTGGAGCCTGCCCTGGAAGAGATGGATGCCAGTGCAGGATCACAACAAGCCGTGATGGTCAAGCACCTGGCTGTAGCCCAGAGGGTTCTGCAACCTGTGACGGTGACGTCGCTAGAAACTGGCCAGGCGGAGATTACGACCCCGATTGTCCGCTCAGAAGGTAGAATGAAGTAATGGAACAAAAGAATATCACGGATGATTTGCACGCTTTGTTGGGGGTTTTGCCGACTCACCTGGTCCAAAAGCTGCAAGAATTAAATAACAGCGACAACCTTTTAGAAGTGATCCTGGATTTGGGCAGGATGCCGACGGCTCGCTTTGTGGAAGAGGAAGTCATTCTCAGCCAATCGGAGATCAGCCGCGAAGAGATCGATTATGTGATCACGCGCATTGGCGATTTCGATGCGGATAACCGCGCCGGGATGGAGCGCACCCTGCACCGGATTTCGGCGATTCGTAACCGGCGAGGTCATATCGTAGGACTGACCTGCCGGGTTGGGCGTGCCGTTTATGGAACAACGGACATCATCCAGGATCTAATCGAGGGCGGGAAAAGCTTGTTGCTCCTGGGCAGACCTGGGGTTGGTAAAACGACGATCCTTCGTGAAGCCGCGCGCATCCTGGCAGAATCACAGCGAGTCGTTATCGTCGATACTTCCAATGAAATTGGCGGCGACGGTGACGTACCTCATCCAGCGGTCGGGCGTGCGAGGCGCATGCAGGTGGCGCGGCCCAACCTGCAGCACGAGGTGATGATCGAAGCGGTTGAAAACCACAATCCCGAAGCGATCGTCATCGACGAAATTGGCCGCGAGCTCGAAGCCGCGGCGGCGCGCACGATCGCCGAACGTGGCGTCCAACTGATTGGCACTGCCCACGGGAATACGCTGGAGAACCTGCTGCTTAACCCGACCCTGTCGGACCTGGTGGGCGGGATTGAGTTGGTAACCTTATCCGATGAAGAAGCACGGCGGCGCGGCACGCAGAAAACTGTGCTCGAACGGCGCTCGCCGCCTACCTTTGATGTCTTGATCGAGATTCAAAACCGCGATCGCCTGGCCATTCACCAGGATGTGGCGGCGGCTGTGGATTCGCTGCTGCGCGGTTACCCGCTGCCTCCCGAAATCCGCTCACGCGGTGTCGGTGGCCAGATTAGCATCGAGCGACCAGCCTCAGCCCCACGCAGCAGCCTGGCAGGGCCGCAGCAGGGTATGCGGCGCTACTCGGAGCCAAATCGCAGTTTTTCAGAGCCCGGCCGGCGCAAGGGTGAAGGTACCCCGGCGCAGGAGCGCGAGCGAGCCCGGACACAGCCAACCTCGGCTGGCCAGCCTGATTACCCGTATGGCGAAAACCAATTTCAAGAGCGCAGCACTCTGCAAGCCGTGCGCATATATCCCTACGGCGTGGCGCGCAATCGCCTCGGACAGGCAGCTCGCCGCTTATCGGTACCGGCGGTCATTGTCAATGAGCCGGGCGAAGCAGAAGTCCTGGTGACCCTGCGTTCATATTACCGTAAACGCCAGAGAACCATCACCGAGGCTGAGAACCGCAATGTGCCAATTTATGTGCTGCGCGCCAACACGGTCAACCAGATGCAGCAGTTCTTGAGCGACCTGTTCGATATCCCGGCTGATCTCCCCATGAACGGCAGTCTGGATCCGGTCGTACAGGAGACGCGGGCTGCGATCGAGTTTGTAATGAATGGAGAACGCTGGGTCGAGTTGCCGCCTGCCGTTGCGGCAGTGCGCCGTCTGCAGCACCAGATGGCGCGTGAGGCTAACTTGCTCTCACACTCTTATGGGAAAGAGCCACGCCGGCGCGTGCGGATTTTTCGGGAATAATGTTCGTCACGTTTGAAGGCTCTGAAGGGTGCGGTAAGACCAGCCAGATGAGTTTGCTGGTTGAGTTCCTGACTCGCCAGGGATTTACCATTTTGCCCACCCGCGAACCGGGCGGTACCCCGATCGGCGACCAGGTGCGCAGCGTTATCGTCAACCTGTCCAACACAGGGATGCTGCCGCGCACGGAAATCCTGCTCTTCCAGGCATCGCGCGCCCAGCTGGTGGGCGAGGTTATCCGTCCTTGCCTGGAGACAGGCGGGATCGTCCTGTGCGACCGCATATGGCGATTCGACCCTGGCCTACCAGGGCTATGGCTATCAAAATGACCTTTCGCAGCTCCGGCAGCTGGTTGAGTTTGCAACGGGCGGTCTCAAGCCGGACCTGACGCTGCTACTTGACGTGGATGTCGAAGAAGGCCTGCAGCGCAGGGTAAAGGCCGGGGGTTGGAACCGCCTGGACGCCTACGATCCCGAGTTTTACCACCGCGTGCGCTGCCGGCTACCTGGAGATGGCTCAGCTTGAGCCTGGGCGCTGGATTGTCATTGATGCCAACCTGTCGTTTGACCAGGTACAGCAAAAGTTGAGGATTATAATTTTAGAGCGGCTGCAGGCGGCGGGTTACCAGCCTTCCCGATAATGGCTGAGATCAGACCAAGGCATGCCGGTGTGACCTAGAAGTCATCCAGGTCACCGCCATTCCGCCAATTCCGCCCATACCACCCATGCCTCCCATCGGGCTGTCTTCGCCTCCGAGGTCAGGTAGCTCTTTCTCAATTTCTTCCGGGCTTTGCCCTTTCTCCAGGCGATCAATGACCTCATCAAATTCAGGCCCCATTTCCTCGCCCATCTCGCTGCCCATCTTGCGCATCATCCGGCCCAGGGCGCGCGGATCATCCTCCAGACCTTCCAGGCTGTCGGGGTCGGCGATATCATCTAACCGGCTTTCTTCGGACTTAGCGATCCGGATGCGGCCAATGCGGCGCTCAATCCTGGCGCTTCCGCAATGAGAGCAGGTCACCGTCCGCTGGCCGTATTCGGCGTAGGTCATAAAAATTTCGAAACGTTTCCGGCAATCCAGGCATCGATACTGATAAGTCGGCATTCGTTCTCTCCGATATATAATGATAGAGATCTGTTCGACGGGTATGCCCCGCGGCTTTCATTTCCCATTATAATCAATGGACTTCTCGATCGTGTCAAGCTTCAGGAGGTTTTTGTGAGTGATATCGAATTTACCCCGGTGGATCCGGAACCGCTGCTAATCGTCATTTCTGGGCCTTCGGGAGTGGGGAAAGACGCCGTGATTCAGCGCATGAAAGATCGCCATTTATCCTTCCACTTTGTGATCACGATGGCTTCACGCCAACCGCGGGACGGCGAGGTGGAAGGGGTTAATTATTTCTTTGTCTCAAAAGAGAAATTTGAGGCAATGATCCAGGCCGGTGAGTTTCTAGAATACGCCACGGTCTATAACGAGTACAAGGGCATTCCCAAGAGTCAGGTGCAAAAGGCAATCGCTACCGGTAAGGATATTGTGATGCGGCTGGATGTCCAGGGTGCGGCGACGGTTCGCAAGATTTGCCCGGAGGCGCTGCTGATCTTCTTGACCGTTGAGAACGAAGAGGATTTGGTCACGCGCCTGCACAAACGGAAGAGTGAAACTAGAGAAGCGATGAAAGAGCGGATCGAGACTGCGCGCCTGGAGTTTAAACGAGTAAAAGAATTTGATTACTTCGTCGTCAACCGTGAGGACCAGCTCAACGACACCGTTGAGACCATAATGGCCATCATCCGGGCTGAACATCAGCGGACAAATCCGCGCAGGTTGACCTTATGAACGGCCCGAATCCACTGCCAGGTTCACCCGGGGCACCTGCTGAATATGATGGTCAGGCACGCCCACCGCAGATGGTGCGAGTCCGGTTACCTTATGAGAAGCCCTGGGTCACGTATACCATTATGGGGCTTACAATCCTCATTTTTCTTCTGCAATTAGCAGGGCAGTACCTTCTGGGCAGCGATATTGTAGCGCTCTACGGCGTCAAAGTTAATGAGCTGATTGCGGCCGGTGAAGTCTGGCGCTTATTCACGCCCATGCTGCTGCATGGCTCGCTGCTACACATTGCCTTTAACATGTATGCGCTGTTTGCTTTTGGCACCCGGTTGGAGCTTTTCTACGGCCATTGGCGCTTCCTTGCCATGTATGTCGTGGCAGGTTTTGCGGGGAACGTGCTTTCGTACACGTTTTCGCCTGCCGCCTCGTTGGGCGCCTCCACAGCCATTTTTGGCTTACTGGGGGCAGAAGGCGTTTTCCTTTTCCGCAACTGGAAACTGTTTGGGAATGCCGCGCGCCGAGATTTGCAGAACCTGGTAATTTTGCTGGTCGTCAACCTCATCATTGGCTTGAATGCCCGTTTTGATAACTGGGGTCATCTGGGTGGGCTGATCGGAGGCGTGGCTTTTGCCTGGCTGGCAGGCCCACTACTGGAGATTGGCTTCGACGAGAAGGGGCCAGTATTCCGCGACCGGCATGGCGATCGCGATGCAGTCATTGCGCTGGTATTGGTGGGGATGGGCTTTGCCATCCTGGCCCTGGCAATTACGTTGATCCGGGCGTAACCCTCGTCCGATCAGGGCAGGAGGTCCAGGTTGTCGTCCTGGTCTAGATCGTCATCGTCGGAGTTGGTGTCATCATCATCGCCATAACCCAGCTCCAGCTCAACCTCATCATTTTCAAGGACAACCCATAAAATCAACATCTGTCCTTCGTCGATCTCCAGGGTCCTGGCGGCGACGATTGGAGCTGTCTGGGGAAGCCCGTCCGTGGAGCGGTATTCAAGGAACATGGGGTGCTGCTGCTTCCAGGTGCTATGGCAGCGTTCGACCAACGCCGGTCCGTTGAAAGTGCGCAGGCGGGTGACGGCGATCCCGCCCAGGTTGCGGCTCTCGTTCAGGCTTAACGCCCAACCGTCATTGACATCTTCAAAAGTTGGCGGAGGGCCTTCAATAATCGTAATTTTATCGTCCATTTCGGAAACTCCGAGCGCGCTATGATACCATACTTGTATGCTCTGACTGGCGTGTATAATGGAAATCTAATCCTGCGCTCGTTTTTGAGGTGCCAAACGACCAGCTCATCGACCATGACACGCCTATTCTTGATCGCCCTGGCAGTTTTCGTATTGTTGCTCATGGGGTACCTGGCTTTTCGGAAGTTCGCAGCCCCGGTGAACCGGACTGCCCAGGTGCTCGAATTCTTGCGCCAACCGGATACTCACCCGGATTGGATGGTGCACGCAAAGGAGCGCTGCGGGGATGCTCCATTCATCCTGCCAACGGATGGCTTTATCGGCTACCTGTGGGATGACTCGTTCCGTGTTGGTCACCGCCACCAGGGGATCGATATTTTTGGCGGGTCGGACGTGAACATGACCCCGGTGATTGCTGCTTATCCAGGCTACCTGACGCGCATGGAAGGTTGGAAATCATCGGTGATCGTGCGCGTGCCTGAAGACCCCTTGTATAAAGGCCGCCAGATCTGGCTGTATTACACCCACATGGCGGGGCCATCGGGGGATTCGTACATTTCCCCCTATTTTCCGGAGGGGACGGAGGATGTTTTTGTCGAAGCCGGAGCCCTGTTAGGCTACCAGGGTAATTACTCCGGCGATCCGGGGAATCCGGTCGGGGTTCACCTGCACTTCTCGATCGTCCTGGACGATGGCAGCGGGCGTTTTTAAACGAGTTAAAAATCGAAAACACGCTCGATCCTTCTCCCTACCTGGGACTGTCATTGAATGCTGCTTCGAATCCTGGGGAGATTCCGCTTTGCCGGGAAATTCCATAAGTTCGGCGTTGGCAAGTTTCTTGCACGGATAAGGGTAATGCTCTCGTATCGTGAGATCTATCAAAGTCTGTGTAAACTCGACCTGGACCGGCAAACCCCGTTACTGGTGATTGCTGCGCCACCTGTTATCGGCGATATCCGAGGCGGGGTGGACAGTCTCCTGGGGGTTCTGCTTTCGTTGTATGCAACGGTGCTGATGCCTACCTTTACTTACAGGACCATGCTGGTGCCGGAGGTGGGCCCGTCCAATAACGCCCTCAGTTACGGAAGCGGCTTTGAGCGCAACCTGGAAGCGGAATTCTACCACCCGGGACTGCCCGTCGATACAGACCTGGGAGAGCTGGCAGAGAAATTACGGCAGTTTCGCAGCGCGGGGCGTTCTGGGCATCCTATCCTGTCGTTCAGCGGCGTAAATGCGGTGGCTTACCTGAAAGCCCAGACCCTGGAGCTGCCTTTTGCTTTGATCGGTGTATTGGCGCAGGCTGGAGGCTGGGTGCTCCTGCTCGGTGTTGACCAAACAGCAAACGTCAGCCTGCATTGGGCAGAATACCTGGCGGGGAGGAAGCAATTTACCCGCTGGGCATTGACGACCCGCGGGGTGGTTGAGTGCCCGGCATTTCCGGGGTGTTCGCAAGGGTTCAACACCATCGAGGCGCGCCTGGAGGGACTGGGACGGCGCGGGCAGGTTGGAGAGGCAGTAGCTGCTGCTTATCCTATACGCGAGCTTATTGAGGCTGCCCGTTCATGGATTGCGACGGACTCCGAGGCGTTTCTCTGCACTCGAGATGGATGCGAGTTTTGCTCTGAAGTACGGGCAGAAAACCGCCAACCTATATCGGGAGAAGGGAAGTCGCAAGAACTGGGAGGTGAATGGATCAACGAAAACACGAAAGAAGGTTGACAATTCTTTAATCATCAGCTACATTAATAGAATGTTAGCGATCCAGCCAGCTCCGCCAGTGGTTCGATCTCGAACCAGCGGAGGCAACAGAAAGATTTATAGGAGGAATAAATGAAGATCAAGCGATTGATTTGGATCGTGCTGGCTACCTTGATTGCATTTTCGTTGATTGCAGCAGGTCCCTCAGCAACGAAGTGGGTCTATATCAAAGTTGGCGCCACCAAGGATGTGCAGATTGGCAACATCGGAATGCACGTCACGGACAGTTATTTCGCCGGCCATGTGAAAGTCTCATTGAAGACCAAGGAACCGGTAACCGGTCCGGACAGGCTGAGACCGGTAACCAGAATGATCGACGTGCGCTTTAAGGACTTGAACGGCGAAACTGTCACCAGCATTACCGGCACCTGGTACGTTTACTACAACCTGACCCCTTACCAGATGAGGCTGTTCAACAATAAGAAACTTTCCATTTTCTACTTCGATCCATGGCCGAACGAATGGAAAAAATGCAATACCTGGAAAGTCATCGGCGTGGACAACCGGGTTGCCTGCAGGATTGTCTATTTTGGCCTGTACGGCTTAGCCAAAACCTACAAATAACCGATCAATTAGATTGCTTTGAGGACGGGGGTGCTGATTCCCTGGTGTAAGCCGGGAGTCGGGCACCCCGTTGTTTTATTTACCAGGTTTTATTTTTAACCATGGTTTCAGCGGAGTAGATGTCATAAACCGGCAAAACCCCCTTTTTTCGCCTGCCAGTATTGGAATTACAGCATTGTTTCTGGTGATCCTGGGACTGGGAACCTGGATCAGCGGGGGCAAGGCTTTCAATCCTGGCAAGTTGAGTGCGCAAAGACTTGCTAACCAGGCTGGAGATACTCTCCCTGGTTATTCGGCGCATATTGATTTCGAGGACCAGTGCAAACTATGTCACCAACCCCTGAAAACGATCCAGGGTGTGCTTTGCCTGGAATGCCATCAGGGAGTCGCCGGGCAAATTCAAGATCAAGAAGGGACGCATGGACACATCCCCGCCGTTAATCAGTGTTTCCATTGCCATCCTGAGCACCGCGGCAGGGATTACGATTTACTGGCCGAAGCTCTGGGGAAGTTCGACCACGAACAGACTGGTTTTAGCCTGAACCGGCATGTCCTTGGTTACACACTGCACCCGATCACTTGTACGGATTGTCATACGCACGAAAAAGGGTTTCCAATCCAGCTCGAGAGTTGTATAAACTGCCATGCTGAACCTGATTCTCAATGGATGATACAACACCGTGAGGATTATGGTCCGCAGTGCCTGGCCTGCCATGATGGATACGATCGCATGTCACAGTTTGATCATGCGGAGACTTAGTTTCCACTAGATGGGAAACATGCTGGCCTGGTCTGTACGGATTGTCATCAGGTGGATGAAAAACAACCAGCTTTCGAGCAATTTGCTTTGGTTTCTAAAGATTGTGTCGGTTGCCATGCCGATCCCGAGATCCATTATGGACTTTTTGGAACGGTGTGCTCTGATTGTCATACTTCCGACGATTGGAAAATGGTGAACTGGCGAGGTAAAACCTTCGAGCATCTCGCCAGTACAGGTTTTAGCCTGGATCGCCACCATCAGGACTTTGACAGCAGTCCAATGCGCTGTACATCTTGCCACCCGGATTCACTCGAGACCTTTGATTCTCAAAGTTGTGTTGGCTGTCATAACCAGCAGGATCCTATCGAATTGCAAATGCACCAGGAAAAGGTAGGCCCGAATTGCCTGGATTGCCATGATGGGGTTGACCGGATGATGGCGTTCGATCATGCCAGCGTTTTCCAACTCGATGGCGCCCATGAGAGGTTGACCTGTATGGATTGTCATGCAGCGGGTTACCGTGAGACGCCGGCAGATTGTGTCTCTTGTCATACCGAGCCAGAAATTCATGCAGGTTTCTTTGGTACGAGCTGCCTGGATTGTCATACGACACAGGCCTGGAGTCCAGCTTTATTAAAGAATCATGCTTTCCCCCTGGATCATGGGGGCAACGGCCTGGTGGATTGCCGCAGCTGCCATCCTGATAAGTTTACCCAGTACACCTGTTATGGATGCCACGAGCACCAACCTGGTGAGATTCAAGCCGAGCATCTAGAAGAAGGTATCTCTACGGCAGAGCTTCCTGAGTGTACCCGCTGCCATCCTACTGGGCAGGAAGAATAATCGAACAGGCAAGAGGAATAGGTGAGTTTATGAAACGGTATATTTTGCTATCCCTGGTAATTGTGTTTTTCTTTGTCCTTTTACTGGCAGGAAGTGGTTATGCCATGGCTGCCGGCATAGTTTTCCAGCCTGGCAGTCCATTTTTCCCTGTTCAAAAATTTGTTGAACACCGGTGGGCGATGCTGATTTCTGATCCTGTGTACCAGGCGCATTACTTAATTGACGTGGCTGAACGACGCTTAGAGAGCTTACGAGCATTAGCCAGCTCTGCTAATGAATCCTCAGGATTGGATGCCTTCGATACAGCCATCCGGGAAGCTGTCACGGCTGTTGGGACTGCACCTGAGGCGGAGCTCCCTGTTTTAAGAACGCGCCTGGCTGAACTGGTCGCTGACGCCCAAGCAGTCCTGGATACTCTCCGGGTTGTCCCAAATGAGGACCCCGAGAGGTTGGCAGGTGTGAAAAATAGTCTTGAGTCCCTGGCAGGTATGGTTGGGAGCAGTCCACCCGAGACCGTTTTTACGACCCAACCTAATCCAACGCCAATATCCGAATCTCAGGGCAATGAAGGGGTCGCAGAAAATCCGGGGGATTTACTTACGCCTCAAGCCGTTCAATTTCCAGAAGGCAGCGCCGGCGCCGAGCACGCCTTTTTTGCACTCACCGGCAAACATTTAGAATTAAGTTGCGTTCAGTGTCACGAGAATGGTGTTTATACTGGGCTGCCAAACCTTTGTATTGATTGTCATTTGGACAAGCGACCGCAGTTGCATTATGAAATGGAATGCGCCAACTGCCATACCCCAGAGGATTGGAATCAGGTTATATTTGATCATGTAGCAATGGACGTCAGCGATTGCCAATCCTGCCACCTGGTCATCAGGCCAGTGAATCATTATTCTGGGATATGTTCTGCCTGCCATACGACCACAGCCTGGCGACCGGCAAATTTCAACCATCAAGCCGCTCAAGCCGTGGATTGCCAGGGCTGTCATGAGCAAGCTCGCCCGGCCAGGCATTTTGCGGGCCAATGTTCTGCCTGCCATAAAACCTCCGGCTGGTTGCCAGCCAGCTTTAACCATAGCGTGGCCAGGGCCACAGACTGCCAGGGTTGTCATAATCGCCCAGCCAACCATTTTTCGGGTCAATGTTCGGCCTGCCACAAGACTACCGGTTGGCTACCTGCAAGTTTTAACCATGGTGTTGCTAAAGCAACGAACTGCCAGGATTGTCACCAGGCGCCTGCCGGACATTATGAGGCGCAGTGTTCGGCTTGCCATACTCCGGGAGGGTGGAATAATATCAGCATGCGCAATCACTCATTCCCTGTTGACCATGGTGATGCTAAAGGTGAATGCGCTGCCTGTCACGGAGACGACTTTTCCCGGGCTTCTTGTACACGCTGCCACAATAAGGCAGAACTAACGAAGCGTCATGAGGAGGAAGGGATCGTAGACCTGGGAGATTGTCTCTCCTGTCACCCGAAAGGGGATAAAGGTGATGATTAGGGATGTTAAAGAAATTTTTTCACTCTGAGTCAAAACGAAGAGAAGCACTGATCATTGGTCAGGTCGTCCCTGAGAGCGCGCGCTGTGTGCAATGCGGAATCTGTTCATATTCCTGTCCCATCGGGATTGATGTGCGCTTCCATGCCTGGCAGAACGTTCCAGTAGAGGATAGTCATTGTCTGACTTGTGGCGAATGCATCGCCCGCTGTCCACGGGGTGTGCTGCGTTTTGAGCGGACGAACCTTTTCTACGCCGAGAAACGTTTATGACACAGTATGTGATCATCGGTTCGGGTGTGGCCGGGATCGGGGCTATAGACGGAATCCGGAGCATCGATGAGCTTGGGGAAATTGTGCTCATCTGCGAAGAAAAAGAGGGTTATTACTCCCGACCTGGCCTGGCATATTACCTGACCGGTGAATTACCTGAAAGCCAATTATTCCCTTTCAAACGAAGAAATTATAAACAAGAAATGGTTGACCGGGTGTATACACGTGCAGTCGGGCTGTCTTTGTCCGAACGCCAGGTGGAGCTTGGTAATGGGCAGCATATTCCATACGACAGCTTGTTAATTGCGACTGGTTCCCAAGCCATCAGCCTCAAGATTCCTGGAAACAATGCAAAGGGCGTGCTGAAGCTCGATAACATCGAAGATGCGCGCCATATTGCGAGATTTGCACGTGAAGCACACCGGGCAGCGGTTGTCGGCGGAGGCATAACCGCTTTGGAAATTGTTGAGGGATTACTAACCCGAAAAGTAAAAGTGGATTATTTCCTGCGAGGCGAGCGCTACTGGAGCAATGTGCTGGACGAACCTGAATCTCGTAGGATTGAGCATCGATTGAAAGAAGAAGGTGTACAGATACATTTCAACACCGAGGTGGAAGAAGTGTTGGAAAAGAACGGGCGTATGGTTGGGCTTTGTACGAAAGAAGGTCGCCAGATACCAGGCGAGATGCTTGTTGCGGCGGTCGGTGTCCAGCCTCGAAAAGAGCTGGTGGAATATTCCGGGCTTAAGATGGATCGGGGAATCCTGGTCAACGCGAATTTACAGACCAGTCAACCGGGTGTATTCGCCGCTGGAGATGTGGCGCAGGTTTTCGATCCTCTGACCGGTGGCTATGTGCTCGATACATTATGGGGCCCGGCGCGCGAGCAGGGGACCATTGCTGGTAAAAATATGGCTGCCCGGTTGATGGGAAAGCCCCTTACGAATTACACCAAACGTGTAGCTTTCAATGTTACCCGTCTTGCAGGATTGACTACAACGATTATCGGTATGGTGGGGAATGGGGAGGATCGCGACCTGGTTGGAATCGCTCGCGGTGACAGCGAAGTCTGGAGGCGCCTTCCTGATGCAATTGCCTGCCAGGCAGGTTTTGAAGTCAATCGGGTACGCCTGCTCATCGGTGAGAAGACGATCCTGGGAGCAGTCGTCATGGGTGATCAGTCCTTATCACGGCCGATCCAACACCTGGTTTCAGAACAGGTGGATATCTCGTCCATTTGTACGGATTTGCTACATCCTGATGCGCCTGTCGGTGACATTATTGCTGAATTTTGGGCGAAGTACCATGAAAAAAGTAGAGGTATATAACATCATATGATGAGAGGATACCAGCAGGTCAATGCTACTCGCCGCGGGCAAGAACTTTGGTGGTCATTCGCTGCAATATTCATCATTACCCTGATATATCTGGTAGTGATGGTGTGGTCCGACACGATCCCCCCGGCAAGCGATCTGTTCGGTCATGGCCTGGGGATCGTGGGTTTCTTGTTGATGTTAGCAACTGAGATGCTTTACTCGATCCGGAAACGCAGCCGGCATGCACGTTGGGGGAGGATGTCGACCTGGCTGAGCATTCACATCTTTACCGGAATTGTCGGGCCCTATATGGTCTTGCTGCATACCTCCTGGAAATTCCAGGGCCTGGCTGGCCTGACATTATTATTGACCGCTTTGGTGGTATTCAGTGGTTTTATCGGTCGTTATATATACACTGCCGTTCCGCGTTCAATTGAAGGACTGGAATTGGAAAAAGAATGGCTTCAAGAAGCATTATCGACTTCTCGTGAAGAGTTAATTACCTGGTGCAATACTCATCCGACACAAGCCCAGGAAATGGCGTTCAGCCTGGGAATAGGAAGAGACGTTGGAGTTCCAAACATCGATATGCTTATGGATCGGTTTAAGCCCGGTTGGATTCAACGAATTCGCTGGCGAATTGCGCTTAGCCGGCTGGATCCGGGGGATCGGATTCTTTTGATTCAGCTTGAGGGCCTCCTGAGGTCCCAGGCCCGATTAGGCCGGCAGGTGCACTCTCTGGCCGCCACACGGCGCATGTTTTCATTGTGGCATCTGATCCACATTCCATTAGGTCTTACACTGTTTACAGCAGCTTTGATTCATATCGTTGCTTCGATTTATTATGCGACATTACTGCGTTAAAATGGCTGATAGCAACTCCAAATAAAAATACCAACAAAGGCACATTGAAATCAGGAGGCAAAATGTCTTATCGAAAATGGACCGTTGAGATCGATGGTCGCTCTCATGTCGTTGAATTAGAAACCAAAGCCATGGGACAGCGCATCATCCGGGTGGATGGCATCCAACAGGTGGACGAAAAAAAGCTGATCAGCCTTGGCACAACCGACCAGATCCAGGTGGATACACTCGTTGGCCAGGTGCAAATACAGGGGAAGAATTATGAGCTGCTATTTCCTGAGGCTGCCGCTCAGGTGAACATTTCTGCCCCACAAACCGAGCGGATTACGCTGGAAAAAGACCTTGCCGGGTTGTCGCTGGTTGTCAATACTCGAAGTGGAGGCGGATACTTCCTGGTCCTGGTAGGCCTGGTCATGATTGGGCTTGGGGGCTGGCTGCTGGGGAACGTTCGTAACATTCCAGAGAATCTGGTTGTCGCCCTGATGGATGTCGCAATCGTCCTGGCGGGGGTGTATATGATCTATTCCGGCCTGAAGATGGCTTTGAACCGAGTGTTTTACCGTGTGGCCATGCACGAGCTTAATGTGCGCCAGGGTCCAATCCCATGGACGGGGAACCGCATCCTGGATCCGAAAACGCTAGGCGGGCTCCAGGTAAAATTGGTGTCCCGTCGCTCCAGCCGGACTAGCGGTGTGCGCACGCACACTTATAGGGTCCTGGCAAAAAACAAGGATTCTGATCGCCTGATCTCAATTGGGGAGTTTGCGGTCAGGGACGATGCGCATTTCATCGCAGAACAGGTCGGAAAATACCTGGATCTGCCAATAGAATAATTATTCAGAATGTTCTTTAATTATTTTATCTGGTTCCTTCATAAGCTTCCTGTAACCTGGCAATGTCCAATTTCTTCATGGGTAGAAAAGCCTGAGTCACCCGGTCGATTCTTTCCCGGTCATTCCCGCGCATCATCTCATCCATACTGGCCGGTACAACCTGCCATGAAACCCCATACCTATCCTTGAGCCATCCGCATTGCTCCGCTTCTGGAACGGCAGATAGTTTGTCCCAATAAAAATCAATCTCTTCCTGGTTGTCGCAGCTCACGATGAAAGAAATCGCCTCGTTGAAAACAAATTGATGGTCGTAGGCGCTGTCCATAGCTTTAAATTCCTGGCCGAACAGTGCAAATGTTGCATATTTGACGGAGCCCTCTCGATCCGGTTCCTCGCCCTTACCGTAATGCAAGATTTCATGGATATTCGATTCGGGGAATGTGGCGGTCCAGAATTGGATAGCCTCTTTTGCCTTGCCACAAACGCTGCCAACAAACAGGATCATCGGGGAGATTTTCTGTTTAACATTTGCTCCACCGGTAAACATGATTTGCCAGGATAAACCATACTTATCCTGTAGCCATCCATACCGTTCGCTGAAGGGGTATTCCCCAAGCTCCATGAGCGCCTGCCCGCCAGGCAATAGCTTATTCCAAATTTCGTCAACCTCTTCTTTCGTTCTACAGGTAACTTGTAAGGATATGGAAGGGTTGAATTTGAAAAACGGACCTGCGCTGATTGCCTGGAATTCCAGGCCTAGAAGCTCAAAGGTCACAACGTCTACCGAACCCGAAGGGGTGCCGTGAAGCATGGTCTTGTATTTGATCTTTGAGTCAGGAAATGTTGCGACGTAAAACTCAGCCGCCTCGATGGCATCTTTGTCGAACCATAAGTGTGGGGTTATTTTCTGCATCATAACCGGTTGTCTTACCTTGAGTCTTCTAACTCCATTGGACTGACCAATTGGAAGTAATTGCCATCCGGATCTGCCAGGGTCGCAATCCAGCCACCCCCCATTTCATAAGGTTCTTTGATCACCAAGGCTCCTGAGGCCGTCATTCGCTCAAACTCCTCTTTGACTTGCGAAGTTTCAAAATTTAGCATGATGCGCCCGGGGTCCTTGGTTTTTCCGACCATTTCGGAATGATCTAATATTGATAAGTAAGCTACACCCACTTGCCAGCCATAGAAGCCGTATTCTTCCTCGACCATATCGGCTGGCTTTCCCAGGACTTTTTCATAGAAAGCCCCCAGGACTTGCGGTTGCTTCGTTCCGATCATGACGGAGTTCAGGTTTAACATGGTAATCCATCCTTTCTGTCATTGCTTTGCTTGAATTGGTTGTGGCTGCTTTACCTGTCGTGTTGTCCAGGTTCCTTAGCGGTGTAAAGCCCCTAAATTCTACCATGTTTATCCGATTTCTACCTGGCTATTATCAGCGAAGAACGATCACGAGGTACATCTGATAGCCTACGAGGATCATTTCAACCTGGTGAATTTTCAAGCTGAAATTCGATTAATCCCCTGTCTTCGCCTGGGCTGCTTTTGCGCGACGGATGGCGGGCTCGAGAAACACCTTGAACGTCAGCCAGTCCAGCAAGCCGGGAGATAATACCTTGATCCAGGTAGCCAATTTTCCTGGCCCCATCAGGAGCTCGCGGCGACGGCGCTCGGTTGCCCGCAGGGCGATCTCTGCGCAGCGCTCGGCGCTCATCGTTTTCGAGGTGTAATAGACCTTACCGCGCTCCGCCCCGCGAGGAACGCCGTCCTTGTTCAATTGCGCAGTGTGAAACTCGGTCGCCACCCACCAGGGGCAGACGACGGTGATACTCACGCCGTGCTGGCGCAGTTCCATACGCAAAGAGTCGTAAAATCCATGCAGCCCGTATTTACTCGCGCAGTAGGGCGTGTTGTAGGGGATGGCAGCTTTTCCTCCCAGGCTGGAAATCACCAGGATGCGGCCCTGGGTTTGTTTGAGATGGGGGAGGGCGTAGTAGGTGCAGTACACCGCTCCATAAAGGTTGACATCGACCGTGTGCCGGAACAGGCTCAGGTCGGGGAACTCATCGAACAAAGCCGAGGCGGCCAGGCCGGCGTTGTTGACGAGTAGATCGAGCCTGCCGAACTCAGCCAGAGTTTTCTCCACGAGGGCTTTGCATTGGGACTCATCAGCCACGTCGGTTGGCACGACCAGAGTGTCCGCTCCGAAGTTGCGACATTCGGCGGCCAGCTCTTGCAGGCGTTCGAAGCGGCGGGCGGCAATCGCCACCTTCGCCCCCTGGCGTGCCAGCTGCAGCGCCAGGGCGCGGCCAATTCCCGCCGAGGCTCCTGTAACGATCGCGACCTGATCTCGAAAAGCGTCTGTTCCCATGCGACCTCCTTGCCCTAGGGCTTCCTGAATTCGATGCTGTACCACCAGGCGATCCAAGCGTACATTGGCTTGAGATTCATTTTCTACCAGACCCTTGGGACCAGGCGTTTTGTTCTGCGTGCGTACTCGCGGTAGGCCTCGCCGAAGTGCGCGGTCAGCAGTTTTTCTTCCACATGCATGCGGTAAACCAGGCCGGGGAGGAGCAACGCCAGGACTGAGACCAGCCCGGCCAGACTGGAATGTCCCAGGCTGATCCCCAACGCCATAAGGAGATAGCCGGCGTAGGCAGGATGGCGGAGGAGGCTGTAAGGCCCGCTTTGCACCAAGGGCTGCCCGTCTTTCACCGACAGGTGCCCGGAATAACTTTTTTTTAGCGTACGCCGCGCCCAGATAAACAGGGCGATACCCAGGACGATGAGCATTATTCCGATGGAGACTAAACAGGCATTGCGGGGCAGGATGGCAGGCAAAATAGCATATTCAGCCAGGTATTCAACCGGTGATAAATAAAACACGGCGCACATTCCCAGGGTGATGAACCAGAATGAACGATCGCCGTGCTCCTCATGCGTCGGGACGCTGTTCAATAGCGATTCCCAAAAACGCTGCCTGCGGAAGACATAGTAAACAATCACCCCTGCGGCGTAGACCACCCCCACCAGCAGTAAGAACCAACCTAAAGGGTTGAGAGGGATTGTCTCAAGACCCAGCAGCGCCAGCAGCATTCCCAGCATCGGGGTAATTACGAGGATGAAGAAAACAGCAATGGGGCTCATGTTAGCCTCCGTGGGCATCTCACGCTAATTCTTCGTAAGGTTTCAGACGTTCTGATCATTTTCTGCTGTTTGATTCTGGTGGGGCAGACAAAAACCCGCCCAATTAAGAGGTTGGCACTTTCAATATCATGCCGATCACATATCCAACGAGAGCGCTAATGGTACCGATGGCGGCCATCTCCAGACCGCTTTTACCGGGATGTCCGACCGTTTTCTGAGCTTTGTACGCGCCAACGCCAAACAGAACCAGCGCAGTGATGACAACAGATACCAACATGCTGGCGTCCACAGGTAGAAATGCGAAAGGGGCAAGCGGGATCAGTGAGCCTATGATCGCTGATAACCCAACCACAATTGCGGCGCGCACTGCCTGCCTGCGGTTGGTCGGTTGTAGCTGGTGCTCCTCAGCCATCATGACCGCTACCCACACATCTTCGTTCGCTGTGATTGTGTCTACAATGTGGTCAAGAAGCTCGCCTTCGAAGCCTTTATTCTTATAGATTTCCTGGATTTCGCCACGCTCCAGGTGAGGAACTTGCTGAATGTGACGATATTCGCGGTTGCGTTCGCTATCATAAAAATCGGCATCCGCGAGAGTCGATGTGTAAGCAACAGCGCCCATCGATATCGATTCGGCAAATGTGGCGGCTAATCCAGCTACAATAACAATCCGGGGATCGTGGGTAGCGGCTGCTATTCCCAAGATCACGCCCAAGACATTTACCAGTCCATCCTGGCCTCCTAAAATCACATCTGAAAGGTTCAAAGCCTGTTTGTGTGGGTCGCCTCTTAAATGGTATTTGATGTCATCGGTAAAGTGTTCATGAGAGCGTTCAAAAAAAATTTGTTTCAAAGAAAAAAACTCCTAATCATGCGCGTGTAAACGATTGCTGACCGCCTTGCCGATCTCAACGAAAATCAATAAGGTTATGGCCACTCCGAAGACCAACAGCCATTCCTGGAGGGTCAAGGGCATAATCCCCAACAGGTCTCTTAATCCGGGGATTAAAAATGCAATCCAAACGGTTAGCAAACCCGCCAGAGCAGCCCAGATCAGGGGTTTGTTTGTGCTGAGTTTATTCATGCGGTAAATTGGCTGGCGCATGCTGCGGTAGGCGAAGATGTACACGATCGAGTTAATGGCAAAGCTCGCAAAGACAATGCTCCGCCCTTCGACGATATTATTATGCATAAAATAATAATGCTCGAACAATCCCAGGGCAAAGATTGAGCTGGTGATGCTGATCACGGCAATCAACGAGATTGCCAGGTGTGTGAGCACGGGCGCCTTCAATGGGCGAGGCTTTTCTTCCATGATGCCTTTTTCTTTTGGCTCAAAACTCAGCACAATATCCAACGGACCATCGCAGATCAGGTGGATCCACAAGATCTGGGCCACCGTCAGGGGCGCCGGCCAGCGCAACATCATGGCAATGAAGATGGTGAGCACCTCTGCAAACGAGTTGGAGAGCACATAAGCGACCACCTTGCGGATGTTTGAAAAGATCACCCGACCTTCTTCGATGGCGGAGACAATGGTGCGGAAATTGTTGTCAAGCAGGATCAAATCTGCGGTCTCTTTGGCGACGTCCGTGGCACTCCCGACGACCACGCCGATGTTCGCCCGTTTCAACGCTGGGGCGTCGTTGACGCCATCTCCGATCATGGCTGTGACCTCGCCATTGGCCTGGAGGGCGCGGATGATGCGGAATTTATCCTGCGGGCGGATGCGCGAAAACACCACGGTTGTCTTCACCTGTTCCTGAAGCTGCTCATCGGTTAACGCGGCAATTTGACCGCCTTCTAGGCTTTGATTAATCTCCTGCATCAAGCCAATGTTGCTGGCGATGCGCTCTGCTGTACGCCGGTAGTCTCCGGTGATCATTTTGATCTGGATACCGGCGCGCTGTGCCACCTGGACGGCCTCCAGCACACCCTGGCGCACGGGATCTTCCATTCCGAGCAATCCGAGCCAGGTATATCCGCTGTAGTTGTCCATGACTCCACCCGAACGGGAAGCCAGGCCTAAAAGTCGCAGACCTTCTCCAGCCCACTCATCCACCTGCGCCAGGATACTCTCGCGCTCCTCGCGTGAGACATTGCACATTCCCAGGACAATCTCCGGCGCGCCTTTTAGGAAGAAAACATGCTCCCCCTGGAAGATGTTGCTGGTCACATTCGTAATCATGTATTTGGTTTCGCTGGTGAATAATTCCTCATCCAGGCGCTGCGAACCATCAAATAATTCTTGAGGGCTGCCAGGTTTTAACTTCTCGGCAAACTCCCAGAGGGCAATGTCCACTGGGCCTTCCAGGTCATTACAGAGCACCATGGTATGCCAGGCACGCTCCTCGTCCAACAGGTTATCATGGTTCACACGCATCCGTCCTTCGGTGAGTGTGCCGGTCTTATCGGTGCAGATCACGGTCACGGAACCAAGCGTTTCCACCGCTAAAAGCTTTTTGACCAGCCCGCTGCGCTTGAGGATCTTGCGCATTCCGAGCACCAGGATCACTGTCACCGCGATGAGCAGCCCCTCAGGCACGGCAGCAATGGCCAAAATGATGGAGGTACGCAGCATTTCGAAGAAACCGCGGCCCATCGCCAATCCCACAACCAGGATTACGAGCGTGGCAGCCACAACGATATAAGTCAATATCTTGCTGAATGACTTGAGGCGAACCTGGAGCGGGGTTTCCTCCTCAACATGCTCGCTCAAGCTATCTGCGATCTTTCCGAGCTCAGTTTTGGTCCCGGTTTTGGTAATGCGCAAAATCCCCCGTCCGGTGACGACCGTCGTACCCATGAACACCTGAGATCTAGGGTCAGGAGCATCTTCGCCCAGTAGGAAGCCGTTCTCGTCGATGGCCTGTTTATTCACCGGCTCGCTCTCGCCGGTCAGGATCGCTTCGTCGAGTGAGACCCTGGTGGCCTCGATCAGTTCGCCGTCGCCGGGGACTTTTTCACCGGCATAGAGCACGACCAGGTCTCCTGGTACCAGCTCCCAGACTTCCACCTCAAGTCGCTGGCCATCCCGGATCACGGTGGTGGTCGGCTTGAGCAGCCCTTTCAAAGCGACATATGTGCGCTGCGCCTGATATTCCTGGAAAAAACCCAGGATCACGTCAATCACAACAACGGCCATGATGATGGCAAAATCGCCGAATTCGCCTAAGAGCAGGGAGATCGCGGCTGCAGCCAGGATGATGTATACCAGAGGGCTTTTTAGTTGGTTGAAGAGGATCGACCAGGCAGAGACTCCCTTTTCACTGGGCAGGCGATTTTCGCCATATTGGAGACGACGCTCCAGCACCTCCTCGGGACTCAGACCTGATAATGCTAAATGGTAATTAATTTGAGGCGTGCTTTGAATAAAACTTGTGGTTGTCATCTTGGATTCTCGTTGGATATGGTTTGGTTAAGCTCGACCACCGCCGATCAGGTGATGTCCTTTATTCTTCCTGTATATGCCTGACCCCTTGTTGGAACAATGCAACGATGTGCGGGTCACTGACACTGTAAAAGACTTCTTTGCCATCCCGGCGCGCCTGGATGATGTGCATCTGGCGCAGCCCGCGCAGGTGGTGCGATACGGCCGATTCGCTCAGCCCGACCATTTCAGCCAGCCTGGAGGTGTTGGTCTCCTGCTCAACGATCGCAGACAGGATGCGCACCCGGCTGGTATCGCTGAAAGCGCTGAAGAGCTCTGCCACATGGGCAGCAGTGTGTTCGTCGAGGATAAATGGTTTCATGGGGCTGTGTCTCCGTGAATGATAAAACAACTGTTCAATCGTTTGTTTTATTATATCATTTATTTTTCAAAAAATTCTCTCTTAACCAATATCGGTTAGAATTGTCTTATGCCCCTTCTATGGCTCTCCCTGGCCTTCGTGTTGGGCATTCTCCTGGGCGAAATCCTGGCCTGGACTTTTAGCGCCTGGCTGATCCTGGCTGGCGCCTGTCTGACATTGTTTCTCCTCCAAACTGTCTTAAAACCAAGGTTTTCCATTCAAATCTCGCCTCGCCTGGCAAGCCTGCCACGCCTGCCCCTACCCATCCTGGTCCTGCTGGCAGTGTTGTGCATGGGCGGGGCGCGCATGCAGCTTGCCCAACCTACATTTACACCTACAGACCTGGCTTATTACAATGACCGGCCTGAACGCATTATCGTCGAAGGCGTACTGGCTGCCCCTCCAGAGCTGGACGATGCCCGGATCAGCATCCGTCTGAAATCCGATTGCTTGCGTCTGGCGCAGCCGGAAGAAGGCGGGGCAACTGTACCGGTTTTGGTCGAAGGTCAATTGGTCGCCCGTTTGCAGGATGCGCTGGCGCTGGATTGGCGCTATGGCGACCGGCTGAGGCTGGAAGGTTGGCTGGAAACCCCGCCGGAGTTCGAGGATTTTTCCTATCGAGAATACTATGCCCACCAGGGTGTTTACAGCCAGCTCTCGGTCAGCAATTCCTGGAAAATCGCCGAAGACCAGGGCAGTCCCCTGAAAGGCTGGATCTGGGACCTGCGGGCGAGCGCCTTGGAGATGATTTACAAGCTATTCCCCGACCCGGAAGCGGCGCTGCTGGCCGGTATCCTGCTGGGGGTGGAAGGCGGGATTCCTGATGAGCTGGTGGAAGCATTCCGGGCGACAGGGACTGCCCACATCATCGCCATCAGCGGCTTCAACATGGCTATCGTGGCTGGTCTATTCATTTTGATGTTCAGGGGGCTGCTGGGGCCGCGCTGGGGGGCGCTGGCCGCGGTGCTTGGCGTCGTGATTTACACGATCCTGGTCGGCGCGAGCGCCGGGGTGGTCCGGGCTGCCATCATGGCTTGTTTGGGTTTATTCGCAGCCCAGGTTGGCCGGCGACAGGACGGTGTGAACAGCCTGGCAATCGTGGCAGCCTTGATGGCGCTGGTCACGCCGTATATCCTCTGGGATGTGAGCTTCCAGCTTTCATTCTTGGCGACGCTGGGATTGATCCTCTTTGCAACCCCCATGGCCGATAGTTACACCGGTTTTGCCAGCCGTTACCTGCCGGAAGCCTGGGTGCGCTGGAGCGTGGGACCGGTTGGGGCCTATTTCCTGTGCACCCTGGCCGCCCAGGTGATGGTGCTGCCCCTGATGGTTTACCTGTTTCACGATTTTTCGTTGATCTCGGTGGTCGCCAACCCGCTGGTGCTGCCAGCGCAGGCTCCCCTGATGGTTTTAGGAGGGTTGGCTGTGCTGCTGGGATTGCTCATCCAGCCGGTCGGGCAGGCGGCGGCGTTCGTGGCCTGGTCTTTCCTGGCGTACACCATCCGTATCGTTGAGTGGCTGGCGCAAGCGCCCCTGGCTGACATTGCCTTTGGCGAGGTTGGCTGGGTCTGGGTCGGACTGGTTTATGCGCTGGTCCTCAGTCTTGCCTTTTCCCGTACCCGCTTCCCGGGGCTGGCCAGGCTGTGGAAGCCCTCGGCAGCCCTGCTGGGGCTGGCTGCCCTGGCCGTGGTAGCCTGGCGGGCGGTTTTTTACACCCCAGACGGTTTGCTGCACCTGGTGGTGCTGGACGTGGGATCCAAAGGATATTCGGGAGATGCTTTCCTGGTGCGCACGCCCTCGGGCAGGTCGTTGCTCATTGATGGAGGCCCAAGCCCCAATTTGCTTTCTGATGCCCTGGGCAGGCGCCTGCCGTTCGGCCGCCGCCAATTGGACTGGCTGGTGATTGCGGGCTCCGGTTCGGGTCAGACGGGCGCCCTGCCGCAAATTTTGGACCGCTTCCCACCAAAGCAGAATTCTGTGGTCGGGTCAGATGACTGGCTCGGAGAGTGCCCGCTTCCTGCTGCAGCGGGCTGCTGAGAAGGGAATCGCGCTGCATGAAGCAAGGACCGGGCAGGCGTTAAATCTGGGGCAGGGCGCCCATCTGGATGTACTGGCTGTGACCGATCGCGGCGCGGTGCTTCTGCTCGAATGGGGGAGTTTTCGCGCTCTCTTGCCGATTGGCCTGGATTTTGAAACGATGGAAAGCCTTGATCCTGGCCCTCAAACGGTGTACGTGCTTGCTGAGAATGGTTTCGCCCCGCTGAATACTCCCGAGTGGCTGGGGAAGCTCCAGCCTGAGGTCGCTGTCTTGAGCGTGGCAGCCGGCGACCGCGATGGGCTGCCCGATCCAGAAACCCTGGAGGCAGTGACCGGGCTCAGCCTGCTGCGCACTGACCAGCAAGGTTGGATCGAGTTTACGACAGATGGCCAGCAGATGTGGGTGGAAGCGGCGCGAAAGCGCCGGGTGGAGAAGAGATAAGCAACGTCCCTTCTGAGTAACAGATCAGGTATCGACCTCCCTATTACTTATCTGTGGGTGCTGGTAAGCTGGTCGTCCAGATGTCTCGGTGTAATTTCCATAGACCCTGTTCGTTTTTCCAGACCACCAGATACTTGCCCTTATCCAGCACCTGCTGCTTACCACCCAACAAGGTGTACTCACCTATCTCGATCACCGTCTCGCCCAAAACATCCAGCTCCACGGTCTCCAGCCTGGCTGCTTTGATGCCCATATCCATCACTGCCTGCCAAAATCCCTGAATATTTTCCCGCCCGGCGATCGAACCTACATGGACAGGTAAGAGTTGGGCGCCTGGGGTATAACAGCCAGCAACACCGCTGGCATTGCCCTGTTTAAACGCAGACATGAACTTTTGGTTGGCTTGTGCAATCGCCTCATGGTATTGGTCTTCAGACATGTACTTTTTCCTTTCGGATTGATTTCCATTTACCAAGCGGTCTGAGTTACCGTATACCCCACCTGGGGCGTGGCCAGGGATTCATAAAACAATTTTAGATACTCTTTGACTTGTTCCGATGGATAGGCAAGAGGCAATAGTTTTTCAAAGCTATATTCTCCGTCTGTCACCGCTGGATCCATCAGGAAGATATACGTATAGGTGCCATCGTCATTGGGTCCGGTTGGATGGAGAATCCGAGTCTTGTTGAGTACATAAGGTTCCGTACACTCGCCGATCGGCGCGATAAGCTCATGCATGAAACGCTCGAACTCCTTGCGCCGGTCCGGTTTAACGTGATTCAGCAGAACCCAGACCTGCTCGCCTTCCACTGCACGAAGACATTCGTCCTGAACTTCTTCGTTTTTGGAAATTTGTTTGTTCACGATACACATCCTTTCTTGTCTCTATGAAATGATTGAAGGGGACGAAATTTTCTACATGATGCTATAATGAACTACCTACAACCTACGCCGCCACTCGAATTTTATTCATCATAACAAAGCAGCGTGCCAAGAACGACGCAATACCGTCGCATTTTTCCCACCTGACAAGAAGCGAGTCTCTGATGGAGCCAACGGCGTTATTTCTCTTTGGAGCTCCACGCCTCACTCACAATCAAACTCCCATCCACATCGGGCGCAAGAAAGCTCTAGGTCTTCTTGCGTATCTCGCCATCAGTGACCATCCCCTCACGCGGGAGCATCTGGCCACATTCTTTTGGCCTGAACATGCTCCTGATCAGGCATACGCTGAGCTGCGCCGCACCTTGTCCGTTCTACGACAGGCGTTAGGGGATATTCTGGAAGCTGACCGTGAAATTGTGTTCATTTCGCCCGATTCTTCCTTGCAGGTAGATGTACGCATGTTCCAGGATTTGATCACCGCCTGGTACGAACACCACCATTGGCAAAACTATTCTTGTGAGGAGTGTTTTACTGCTCTCAACACAGCCAGCGAGATTTACCGTGACCATTTTTTGGCCGGTTTCAGCCTGGCTGATGGAGGGGGATTTGATACCTGGCAATCTCTGCAAGAACAGACCTTGCGAGATCGCCTCGGCAGTGCCTTAGAATGGCTCTCTCATTACCATAGTGCCCACGGGAAAATAGAACCTGCGATTGGCTGCTCCAGAAGGTGGCTCGACCTGGACCCATTGAATGAACCAGCCCATATCCTATTAATCCAGCTTTTTGCTAGGAGCGGACAACGGGCGGCTGCTATGCGGCAATATGAGGAATGTGAAAAATTACTTCTGTCCGAATTAGGCCTCCCACCGCAAGCAGAAACCATTCAAGCGTTTAAGTCGATTCTGGATCAACGAGAACAACCATCGATTGGTCATCAGGCCCTTCCTGTTTCCGAAACGGATGGGTTGCCAAAACATAATCTTCCCTTCCAAACGATCCCGTTCGTGGGAAGAGAAAGTTTAGAGGATGAAATTGAACAAAATCTCAAGAATCCAGTCTGCCGCTTACTCACCCTCACCGGACCAGGCGGGAGCGGCAAGTCACGCCTGGCGATCGAAGTTGCCAGAAAGCATCTGAAAGAGTTTCCAGGTGGCGTCTATTTCGTCAGGCTTGCAGCCTGCGAATCGGTTACAGAAATCGTCCCCTTGATCGCCAAAGTGCTTGGACTAACATTTAGCGCACACAAGGAGAGCGGTATTCAAAGTGAAAGTGTTCTAAATGTACCTGTAAAGCAGCAACTGTTGGGATATTTACACGACAAAACTATGTTGATTGTGGTGGATAATTTTGAACACTTACTTAATGGCGTTGAACTGCTGATTGATATCCTTGAGGCAGCGCCTCATGTCCTGCTTCTGGTGACCTCCCGGATCCGGTTGAATACTTTATATGAATATGTTTGTCCTGTCTCCGGTCTCGACCTTCCGGAAGAATTCCCGCTCTTGACTCCAATCGGACCCAAGGATGATCTTGCCCGGTACAGCGCGGTCCGATTCTTCAAACAATGCGCCCAAATGACCGTGCCTCAATTTCGGATAAATATTAAAAACCAGGCTCATGTGCTGCACATTTGCCAGGCGGTGCATGGAATGCCTCTGGGTATTTTACTCGCCACATCCTGGCTGGCAGTCCTCGAACCTGAGGAAATCTGTGCTGAGATCGACCAGAATTTTGATTTTTTAGAAACGACTCTTTATGGCCTGCCCGAAAGGCAGCGCAGTATGCGGGCTGTTTTTAACCACACCTGGAGACTGCTCTCCGACTGGGAGCAAAGGATCCTGCAAGGGCTGTCTGTTTTTCAAGGGGGCTTTAGCAGGCAGGCTGCAAGTTTTGTCACCGGGGCATCTCTTCCTGATTTAAAAACTCTGGCAAGTAAGTGGCTGATCGAGCGGGATCACCAGGGGCGTTTCATTCTGCACGAGCTGCTCAGACAGTTTCTGGCAGAAAAGTTAGATCAGGATTCTGATGCGAAAGCAAAAAATAAAGATAAGCACCTTATGTTTTTCGTCAGTTTTCTGCAGGAAAGATCAGGCGATCTGGAAGGGAACGAACCCAAGCAGGCTATTGCAGAGATTGGCCTGGAGATCGAGAACATCCGGGCTGCCTGGAGCTGGGCGTTGAGCCAGCGGAACCTGGAGGCCATCGGCCTGTCGCTGGAAGGGCTGGCGAAATTCTATGAGCTGAGCGCTTCGTACCAGGAAGGGGAAAACGCTTTTGCCCTGGCTGGTGAGATGCTCATGCTGACACAGGATACGGATGTTTGGAACGATAAAAACCGCCTGCTGCTTGGGAAAATCCTGGTTCGGCAAGGGTCATTCCGTGGGATGCAAGGATTGGCTAGTCAGACAAGAGAAATCGCTGCGGAAAGGGCTGGATTTTTTGCATGATTCAGGGGACCGTAAAGAGCAGGCGTTTGCCTTGCTTTATCTGGCGGATTGGCTCACTTCGTTTGAAGAGCGTTTGAGTATTCTAAATAAGGCTCTGGTCATCTTTACTGAACTCAACGAACGAAAAGGGATTGCTTATGTATACGCTGGCATGGGTTATGTCGCATTCAGCCAGGGTGATTTCCCCACAGCCAGGCAATATTATATTCAAAGCCTCGATATCCACAGGCAATTGGCAAACCAGCGCGATATTGCTTTTGCCCTCGGCAGCCTGGGTTATATCCACTGGATCATGGGAGATTATCCCTTGGCCTTATGGTATTTCCAAGGAAGGCTGGCAATCATGGATGAGTTCGGCGATAAACAGGGTCTTACAGACACTTATAATCTCCTGGCTCTGGCCTACGGGGGTCTAAGGGATTATGCAAAGGCCAAGGAATTTATCTGGAAAACTTTTCATACCTCAAAGGAAACAGGTAATCTCATCGCGGTCGCCGTCTCCCTGACGAATATTGCTGAATGTGAATTGATGGAAGGCAACGATGCAGAGGCGTATCGCCTCGCAAAGGAAAGTTACCCTTACTACAAGAAGATGGATGAGCAGCTCACAAATGCAGATTGGTATTATCGAACTTTAGGGGAATCTGAATGCGCTCTGGGCAATTTTAAAGAAGGTAAACCCCATCTCCATCAGGCACTCCAAATCCAGGTCGCAGGGAATACGCTGGCACAAGCCCCCCACACATTGGTGAGTATTGCCCGTTACTATGAACAAATCGGACAGAAAGAGCGCGCATTCGAACTCTTAGGCTTGGTGATGACCCATTCCGGGAGCTGGCAGTGGGTCAGAGACCGGGCAGCCAGCCTGGTGGAGAAGTTCAAGCAAGGGTACCCGCTCGAGGCGGTTAACACTGCGGTGAACCGGGGCAGAACCCTGGACCTTGAGGAAACGGTGACAGCATTGTTGGAGGAAACTGCAGAAGAGGGGAGTGTTTTACCGCTTTGAATTAAAGACATCCTGTATTCGGTGAACGCTTTGCAAGCAGATTGTTCTGATGCACTGTTCATTTGTTGTTCCAGCTACTGCGAGGTCAGTATTAATGGGTGTCACAGACCGCGGCGCGTTAGCGCCGGATGGAGAAAACGACTGGCCCATGGAATGACTTAAATCAGTTTGATAAACTCTTCGACGCTCAATCCTGCCTGGCGAATAATCGCTCGAAGCGTACCCCTATCCAATGTCTTATGGTCCGGTACGACGACTTGGGTAAATGGCTCATCTTTCCGTAGAATGATGTGGCTGCCATGTTGACGTTTCACATAAAAGCCAGCTTTTGCTAAGGCTTTGACACAATCCTGTCCAGAAATTTCTGGTAAACCACTCATACTGCGACCAGAATAGCCTGGAAGCGTTCTTCGGGTACTTGAAGGCCATCTTCTTCAAGGGCGGCGATATAGCCTTGAATGGCCTCACGAATGTTCAGAAGGGCTTCCTCTCTGTTCTGGCCTTGACTTAAACACCCAGGTAAACTCGGGCATTCTGCTACCCAGTAACCGTCTTCACCCGGATAAAGAAAAATTTGACGCATTCGGACCTCACTTTTTTGTCAATTTAAGTATATCACCTAATAACTGGTTCCAAATTTGCGGGTAATCCTGCATTTTGTCCTAAACGCTCTTTTCTGACAGACTCGATTTTGATAAAATTAATATCTCAGTTTGGTGATTTCGTTTTTAGGAGAAAGATATTGTGTCCTGAAAATCGACGGAATCCTTTCTCGCCGGTTTTTTTTGTAAGAGTTTTTATTATTCTGCTTACCTTGCAGGCAGCCACGGCCCTCGGGAGCTTATTTCTCGGCCAATCTGAGGCGGAAAGCAGCCTGTGGTTGGGGCTCTCCGCAGCACGCCTGGCTATTGCGGGCGGCTTTGCCATCTTCAGCCTGGTTCTGATTGGCGTTGCCATCAAAGCCTTTCTCGACCGGGAGTGGGTGACCCGCCAGATCAAGGAATTCCGGCGCCGTGTGGTACAAAAGGATCACCTGCTGTCGCTGGCGACCGTTTTCCTGTACGCTTTCGTGTTTGGCGTTTGTACGATCTTGTTTTTCCTGACCCCGCTGGCTGAAGACCTGGATACTTTGAGCGTTATCTTCCGGCGGACGTTCCCGCTGCTCGCCTGGGGGGCGCTGGCGTGCCTGGAGAGCTACTTGCTGCTGCGGCTGCTCTTTGCTCCTGAATTTGCAAACCCAGGTCTGGCAAGCATCCAAAGCTCCAGGCGAGTTTTGAAAGTCTTGATCCTTCTCTCATTCACCATCGCTCACTGGTTGATTTTTATCTTCCGCGAGGCCATCTTCACTGGCATCCAGGGCTGGTACTGGCAGTACCATCTGAAAGGCTTCCAGGCACGGGATGGGATTTTCCTGGCTTTGCTGGGATTGATGCTTATCGCCAGCGCCTGGATTCTTGAGAATCCGCGCAGGACGGGGTGGAACTTGCTCATCCTGTTTATCCTGGGGGTTCTCCTGCAGGTTGGCTTTGGGTGGATTGAGGGGGGTGGGTTCAAGGCGCTGGAGGAAAAGTACACCAATTCGGCATATAAAGAATATGCGATAACGGTCGGCAAGCGCAACGCAACTTTCGCGTCCCTGCTGAAATACGAGGAGGTCTACGGCGACTATACCCACCTGGGAACGAAACCACCAGGTGTACTTTTGACGTACCTTGCCAGCGAGCGCCTGGCGAACGCGTTCAACCCGGAAACTTCTCGGATTGGCCGGTATGAACGCCTGACAGGCGTCCTATCTTACCTTTACCCGCTGGTTGCCATGCTGGCGCTGTTCCCGCTCTACTGGGCATCCCGGCTGGTGCTGCCGGAACGCCAGGTCTTTGTCCCCTTGCTTCTTTATATTGCCTGCCCCAACCTGGTGCTGATGCCGCTGCTGCCCGACCAGTTCCTGTTTCCATTCTTGTTCATCGCGGGGGTATGGCTGAGTCTGTTGGTGGTGCAGAAGAAGTCCTACTTGCTGTCTGCCGTCCTCGGGGGATTTATTTTTATCAGCATGTACTTCAGCTTTTCGCTGTTGCCCCTGGCGTTCCTGGCTTGCCTCTTAATCTGGCTGGATTACGCGGCCAGCGGTCGAAAAGGATCTCTCAAAGAACCACTGTTGTTGTCGTTCGCGTTGGTAGGGGGATTTCTCCTGCTGGCGCTTGTCTTCCGGTTGGGGTTGAACTACGATGTCCTGACCCGCTACCAGGCAGCCATGGAAACCCACCGGGCACACAAAAAACTGGAGCAAGGCCTGGCTGCCTGGTTCAAAGCCCTGGTGATCAACAATATCGAGTTTACGCTGTGGACGGGTGTTTCCCTGATCTTGCTGGTGATATTCCAGGGGAGAAGCGCACTGATGAGGGTATGGAAAAAGAAACCCGGCTTGCTGGATTTAATGCTGCTGGGCTTCCTGGTCACTTTCGTGGCTTTGAACTTCTTCAGCCAGACACGCTCTGAGGTGGGGCGTCTTTGGTTGTTCCTGGTGCCAGTGATGGCTGTGTTCGCTGCGCCTCAGGCTGTGAGCTTACATCGCAAGCCGATCCGCAGCCTTTGGTTTATCCTGGTTTTGCAGCTTTTCACCGTCTGGATTACGTACCATTTTCAGGACTTTTATTAGCTACTTGGTTTTCTTTAAGAATGCTTCTTTGTCTTCAATGCCAATGTGGGAGAGGATGATGAACAACGGCCAGTGGCGATATTCATCGAAAACCCGGCGAGCTTCGATTAAAGCCTTAATTTTTTCTTCCTTGTAAGACGAAAACCGACCAGGTCCCTTCATAGCCCATAAGTACTCGGCGATTCCAGCATTGGTTCCGTTGCTGTTTAAGATGGCATCGCGAACATATTCTTCCAGAAAACGGTGGTAGGGATCCATGGCTTTACCCTTTCGTCCAGGCTGACTTGCTCTGGAATAAGTATATCACTGGCAGATACGCAACTCAAGAATGGTACAATCACCTTTCAGAAAGCCTACCAAGATATGCCATTTGACGACCATCCAACCGTTTATTCAACCGAAAACGAAGTACAAATTTGCCCTCGCTGCAGGCAATGGCCTTGCCGCTGCAAAAAAGAGCGCAGCCTGCCCCCGCAGCAGCAGAAAGCCATCCTGCAGGTAGAGAAAAAGGGGCGCGGCGGAAAAACGGTCACCGTCGTGCGCGGGCTGGTGCTGACTCCGGAAGATTTAAAAAGCCTGGCGAAGATTTTAAAAGAAACCTGCGGTACTGGCGGCACTGTTAAGGAAGGGACCATCGAGATACAAGGGGATCATCGGGCCCGGATTGCGGCGCGCCTGAAATTGCTGGGTTATAAAACCAATGCCTGAGAGGCGCAGCATCTTGCGCACATCGAGATTGGGGCAGGGATATCCATCCCAATTCTGGCTGCTGTTTTGGGGGATGCTCATCAGCACCTCAGGGGCCAGCATGATCTGGCCTTTTTTGACCATTTACGTCAGCGAGCGCCTGGTGATGCCAATGACGCAGGTTGCCGCTCTGTTTACGATCAACTCGGTCTTCGGGTTGGTGTTCGCTTTCGTGGCAGGGCCGATCACGGATCGCCTGGGACGGAAATGGGTCATGGTGATCAGCCTACTGGTCAATGGACTGGTATATCTGGCAATGAGCCAGGCCAACACTTACCTGGCCTTTGCCGTCCTGCTCTCGATCAGCGGAGCTTTCAACCCGCTTTACCGGGTTGGCGCAGATGCCATGATGGCCGACCTGGTCGCACCCGAGAAACGCCCGGAAGCCTACTCGATCTTGCGCATCAGCAACAACATTGGCGTGGCGCTGGGACCGGCTATAGGTGGTTTTATTGCCTCGCGTTCGTATGAGCTGGCGTTCTTCCTGGCAGCCGCCGGGATGGTGGCCTACAGCCTGTTGATCGCTTTCCTGGCCAGGGAGACCCTGCCGGAGCGCACCTCATCCGGAGAGTCGTTCTTGCAAACGTTGACAGGATACCGGCGGGTATTGGGGGACCGGCGCTATTTATCGTTCTTGCTGGCCTTCACGCTGAACCAGATGTGCGCAGCGATCATGTGGATCCTGCTGGGTGTGCATGCCAAGCAGAACTTTGGGGTGTTGGAAAGCCAGTATGGGATGATTCCGATGACGAATGCGCTGATGGTGATCCTGTTCCAGCTTCCGGTAACGCGTTTGACGAAACGCTGGCCGCCGCTGCTGACCCTGGCTTTTGGGGCGTGTTTTTATGCCGCCGGGGTGGGCAGCGTGGCGCTATCGAACGGTTTCTGGGGTTTCTGGCTGAGCATGGTCATCATGACGGTGGGCGAGCTGATCATGACGCCGACGGCGACAACCCTGGTTGCCAACCTGGCCCCACCTGACATGCGCGGCCGGTATATGAGCCTGTATGGCCTGACCTGGGGAGTGGCGGCCGGGATTGGGCCTATTCTGGGCGGGCTTTTGAATGACCAGTATGGTCCGCTGGCGATCTGGATGGGAGCAGGTATTGTGGGTGTCAGCAGTGCCCTGGCTTTCTTGGTGTTCTCACGCCGTTCGGGTGAAAGACTTTTATCATATAATACATAAATTCGCTGGATCGAACCTATGTATAATTCCGGTGATTTTTTTTCGAGGTGAGTTATGCAGGCTTCAACCTGGAAATATGCCCAGAAGTGGAAAGCGCCGTTTTTTACGATCTGGACCGGTCAGGCTTTTTCACTCCTTGGCAGCCAGTTAGTTTCTTTCGCCTTAATCTGGTGGCTGACGAAGACTACCGGTTCAGCCACCGTGTTGTCTATGGCATCGTTGGCTGGTCTTCTTCCCCAGGTCATTTTGGGGCCGGTTGTTGGAACGTTGGTCGATCGCTGGAACCGGCGCCTGGTGATGATTGTGGCGGACCTGGTGATTGCAGCGGTCACTGCAGCCCTGGCGTGGCTGTTTTGGAGTGGCCAGGTACAGGTCTGGCACGTGTTCGTCCTGATGGCCGTCCGTTCCATCGCGGGAGGTTTTCATTGGCCGGCCATGCTGTCGTCCACCAGCCTCATGGTTCCGGACGAGCACTTTACGCGCATCCAGGGTCTCAACCAGATGCTGCAGGGTTTTATGAATATTCTTTCAGCCCCGCTGGGCGCGCTTGCCCTGGAATTTCTACCCGTCGAAGGAGTGCTGGCCATTGATGTGGGCACTGCCATGCTTGCAGTGCTGCCCCTCTTGTTCATTCCGATCCCGCAGCCGGTTCGAAAGCCGGTCGAGCCAGGCTCTCGCCAGGGAACCTTCTGGTTCGACTTCAAAGAAGGCTTCCGCTTTGCCCTTTCCTGGCCTGGACTCGTCATCATTGGGATCATGGCCACAATTGTCAACCTGGTGATCAATCCCGGGTTTTCCCTGCTGCCCATCATGATTACCGAGCATTTTTTTGGGGGTGCTTTCGAGCTTGCCTGGATCGAAGCGGCATTTGGGGTTGGCATCATTGCCGGTGGGTTGCTCTTGAGCATCTGGGGTGGCTTTAAACGCCGGATTCTGACTTCGATGTTGGGTATGTTTGGCATGGGCCTGGGCATACTGCTCATAGGATTTGTGCCATCGTGGGCATTCTATGCAGCCGTGGTACTGTTGTTTTTTATTGGTTTTTTCAACCCGATCACGAATGGACCGTTGTTTGCCGCCGTACAGGCTGCGGTCAGGCCTGACATGCAGGGACGCGTGTTTACCTTGATCACCAGTGTGGCTTCGGCGATGACGCCCCTTGGCTTGGCCCTTGCAGGACCCATAGCAGATCTTTTTGGCGTGCAGATCTGGTTTATTGTTGGTGGCATTGTGACCATGTTCATGGCCATCCTGGCGTTCTTTATCCCGGCGGTGATGAACTTTGAGAAGGGGCGCGAGGGAGATCGCCAGCCGGAAGCCGTGGCCGCTCCTGCGGCTTCAGACCCGCTGGATTAACCGGTGTTATAATCCCCCGCATGTCTGAAAACAACCCACAACTAAATATTTCGAGCAGTAAAAAAGAACGCCGGCGCCAGGTGAAATTTCCCTGGGTGGCGGTGCTGGTACCGATAGCCTTCTTGCTGGGGCTTGGGATCGGTTATTTCCTCTGGGGGGCCAAAGCGCTCCAGGCAAATGCCGCCCAGGCTACCCAACAGGCGCAGGCCGCCGAACAGGTGAATATCCCTGAGAACGTTCAACGCTTTGACATCCCCGTTGACGATGATTACGTTTATGGGAATGCAGAGGCACCCATCACCATCGTGGAGTTCAGCGATTACGAGTGCCCGTACTGCCAGCGTTGGTTCGACCAGGTCTGGACTCGTTTACGAGAAGAATACCCGGACCAGGTCCGCCTGGTGTACCGGGATTTCCCGTTGCCGGGTCACCCGAATGCCACCCCGGCAGCCGAAGCAGCTAACTGCGCGGGGGAACAGGACGTTTATTACGCATTCCACGATTTGCTCTTCAGCGGCAAGCTGGGACTGAGCACTGATGCCTACCTGGGCTATGCTGAAGAATTAGATCTGAACCTGGACGAATTCAGGCAGTGCCTGGAAGAGCGCCGCCACCAGGCGGAAGTCGAGGCGGACGCAGCCTGGGCGGCTGACCTGGGCGTTTCCTCGACTCCCACTTTCTTTATCAATGGCATTCCGCTGGTCGGCGCCCAGCCTTTTGAAGTGTTCAAGCAGGTCATTGACATGGAATTAGCCGGGGAAATACCCACCAATTAGAAAGGGCTGTATGCCGCCAGAAAAAGCTTCCGACCCCGTATTGTTTCAGACGATTATGATGGCCTTACAGGAATTCTGGGCCAAACAAGGCTGCTTGATCTGGCAGCCTTATTACACCCAGGTCGGCGCTGGGACGAACAACCCGGCGACTTTCTTGCGCGTCCTGGGGCCGGAGCCCTGGAACGTGGCTTACGTAGAGCCCTCGGTGCGCCCGGATGATGGGCGCTACGGTGAGAACCCGAACCGCTTCCAGCTTCATTACCAGTTCCAGGTAATTCTCAAACCTGACCCGGGAAACCCCCAGGAGCTCTACCTCGAATCGCTAAAAGCCCTTGGCATCGACCCGCGGGAGCACGATATCCGCTTTGTCGAGGATAACTGGGAACAACCCACGATTGCCGCCTGGGGGTTGGGCTGGGAGGTCTGGCTGGACGGGCAGGAAATCACCCAGTTCACCTACTTCCAGCAGGTGGGCGGCCAGACCCTGGATCCGGTGGCCGTCGAAATTACGTACGGGCTGGACCGGATCCTGATTGCGTTGAATAACGCTTCGGCGATCTGGAACGAGCCCTGGGGCAACGGCGTCCGTTATGGCGAGCTGCGCCAGCAGGAAGAATTTGAGCACAGCAAGTATTATTTTGAGGTCGCTGATGTCGAGCGCATGCGCCAGGTCTTCAGCCTGTTCGAACAGGAAGTCAGATGCCTGTTTGCAGCAGGGCCTGGTGCTGCCAGCGTACGATTATGTCTTGAAATGTTCGCACGCCTTCAACGTCCTGGACTGCCGCGGCGCCATCGGCGTCACTGAACGCCAGGCTTTCTTTGGGCGCGTGCGAGACCTGGCGCGGCGGGTGGCGGCGGCCTACCTGGAACAGCGCCAGCGCCTGGAGTATCCTCTGCTCAAGAATGGCCGGGCGAATGGGCAACAATTATCTCGAACGGAAGGTGCGCCTCTCAAAACCGGAGAAGTGCAGGAACCAGAAGCTGCTCAGCCATTCCTGTTTGAAATTGGGACCGAGGAACTGCCGGCAGGCGACCTGGAATCCGCCCTGGAACAGCTCCGCCAGCGCCTCCCGGAGATGCTGGATGAGCTGCGCCTGGCTCACGGGGAGGTGCGCGTATTAGGGACGCCGCGGCGGCTGGTTGTGTGGGTCAGCGACCTGGCAGGCCGCCAGCTTGACGAGGAGCAGGTTTAAAGGCCCGCCGGCAGACCGGGCTTACGATGCGTTAGGCCAACCGAACAAGGCGGCTGAGGGCTTTGCGCGCAGCAAAGGCGTGGCCGTCTCCGATTTGCAGGTCCGCGAAATAGACGGCGGTCGTTACGTGGCTGCGGTGGTGAACTTTGTGGGCAAACCCGCTTTGGAGGTCCTGTCTGCAGCTTTGCCGGGCCTGGCTGCGGGGATTAAGTTCGAGCGCTCGATGCGCTGGAACCAGACGAATGTTGCCTTCTCGCGCCCGGTGCGCTGGCTGGTGGCTCTTCTGGGGGAACGGGTCGTGCCATGCGAGTACGCTGGCCTGCAGGCAGGAAATCTTACCCGCGGTCTGCGTCCTTACGACTCGCCCGAGATTGCCATTCCCGGGGCGGGCCAATATTTTGATGTAATCCGCCGGGCAGGGATTTTACTCGAGACCGAGGAGCGCAACAGTGCCATTGTGAGCCAGGTCCAGGCGCTGGCAGCACAGGCTGGAGGCGAGGCGGTGATGGATCCAGGACTGCTGGCTGAAGTCGCCAACCTGGTCGAAAGCCCCACTGCAATCCTGGGCAGCTTCAATCCTGAGTACCTGTCACTGCCGGAAGAAGTGCTGATCTCGGTGATGAAAAAGCACCAGCGCTATTTCCCGGTGAGAAAGCCAGCGGGTGTGCAGGGCAGCGCCGCACGACTGTGCGCTGCTTCCCCATTTCATTGTCATCCGCAATGGTGATTCGGCGCACATCGATCTCGTGCGCCAGGGGAACGAGCACGTCCTGGGGGCGCGCTTTGCTGACGCTAATTTCTTTGTGCGCGATGATCTTAAGCAGCGCCTGGAGGAGTTCGTCCCACACCTGAACACGCTGATGTTCCAGACCAAGCTCGGCTCAATGCTGGAAAAGACCCGGCGCGTGCAGGCGATCACCGGTGCCTTAGCACCGGCCATCGGGCTGACGGCTGAGGAGATCCAAGTGACGGGCAGGGCGGCGGGGCTTTGCAAAGCCGACCTGGCAACGCGCATGGTCGTGGAGATGACATCCTTGCAGGGAGTCATGGGGCGTTTTTATGCACTGCGCTCAAATGAAGTCCCGGCCGTCGCCCAGGCGATTTACGAACACTATTTACCGCGCTTCGCAGGGGATGCGGTCCCAGCTTCCAGAGCGGGGTTAGCGGTTGGTTTGGCAGACCGACTGGACAGCCTTGCCGGGCTGTTTGCGGTCGGGTTGGCGCCCAGTGGGAACAAGGACCCCTTCGGCCAGCGACGGACCGCGCTTGGGCTGGTTCAGAACCTGATCTCCTGGAACCTGGACCTGGATGTGCTGCAAGGATTGGAAACCGCTGCGGCACAGCAACCGCTGCCGGTAGAAGGGGCCGCCCTGCAGGCGACACTTCAGTTCGTGATCGAACGCCTGCGCAACCTCCTGCTGGAAGGTGGGGCGCGCTTCGATCACGTCGATGCCGTCCTGGCTGTGCAGGGCCGTATTCCTGCGCGGGCGGCGCGAGCTGTGAACGAGCTGGCGAAGTGGACCGGGCGACCGGATTGGAACACGATCCTGCCGGCATATGCCCGCTGCGTGCGCATCACCCGGCCGATTGGTGATACTTATATTGTTGCTCCGCAGGCTTTTCTCGAGGCAACCGAGCACGCCTTGTGGGCCGCTCTGCAGGCTGCAGAGGCGGCGCGGCGCGCTCCTGGCTCGGCAGATGACCTCTTGAACGCCTTCCTGCCCATGATCCCGGCGATCAACGTATTTTTCGAGGCGATCCTGGTGATGGCGCCTGAACCAGAAATCCGCCAAAACCGGCTGGGCTTGCTCCAGCGCATCGCTGGGCTGGCAGAGGGCGTGGCAGACTTATCCAGGCTGGAAGGTTTTTAGAACGAATTCCGCTTAGAAGCTTTCTTTCCAGGCCTGGATCAGGGTTTGCATGCCTTCCCAGGGCGTGTCCGGAAATATGGCGTCCAGCGGGTGCAGGATGAAACGGTGGGTCGGCCTGAGGGTTTCAATGGCATGCCGGACATCCTGGCGGATCTGCTGGGGGCTTCCGGAGGCCAGCGTAAGGGCATTCACCCCGCCGGCCAGGGTCATGCGCTCGCCCAGGTGCTGGCGCGCCCATTCCAGGGATAAACGGTCCTGCAGTGGATCCACAAAGTAAAGCAGGTCCACGCCAGCATCCGCCAGGCGCGGCCCCAGTTTCTCGACGCCCGTGGTCATGACATAGGCGAATTTCTTGCCGTGCCTGTGGGCCAGGCTGGTTAGCTCTGCCAGGTGGGGAATCACAAAGCGATCGAACAGCCTGGGCGACCAGAAATCGGTGGATGAATACCAGCCGCGCTGCACAATGATGTCCACACCGGGCGTGGTCAATGCCAGCTCGGTACGGGCATAATCACCTTCAAAAATGGTATCTACCAGCCTGCCAAAGGCGGCCCCCGCCTCCATCGCCAGGAGCACGGCATTCTCGACACCCGTGAGCCAGACGACCCCGTCCATTCCAAAAGCTGACCAGGCCTGGACAGCAACCTGGTGTTCGTCAGCAAAGGAGCTGACCTGCTGCATGCGTGCCTGGAACCAGGCTCTTGCCGCTGCATCCGGTCCCTGGTACAGGTAGTGAATCGCCGGGATGTCCTCAGGACTGCTGACAGCGTGTCTGAAGCCGCGCGGGATGTTGTAATCTTCGAAGAGTTGGCACCGTTCGCGGCTGGATCACCCAACCAGGGCCGGGCTCTTCGCCTGTAAGACGGACGGCGTGCCGCAGCTCTCCGGCGGGGGTAAGGTAGGTCCGTTCCGCAAGTGGGCAAGAGTCCTCATTTCCTGCTCCTGCCGGGTGAATGGCGTCCGTCCAGGTTACTTCGGGATGGCAGCTCCAGGGCACGGAAACGTCCAGGATGTCGTCGACCCCCAGCGACTGCCAGGCGAGGACGCGGGCAAAGTCGTCTGCGAGTGTCCAGGGCTGCGGCAGCGTGTGGATGTGCTCCATGCGCAGGGAGTACCAGTAGGTGCGTTCGCCAGTATCTGCCTGCCAGCGCAGGGATGGGGCTGGTTTAAAACCAAAACACCAGGTGGTCAGGGGGACGTGGTCGTGGGGCTGCCCGTTGAGCGCAGCCAGGATGCGTTGCCTGGAATGCATACGCGCTTAGACTTTCACCCAGCGGCGGGAAGCGTTGCTTTCCAGGATGGCTTCAACCAGGCGCACCAGGTAGTGCCCTTCCTGGAAGGTGGCAAAGTCGCAGGGATGCTCGCCGATCCGCTGCCCATTCCGGATGAACTGGTAAAAGGCGAAAACGTTGTTGCGCATGGCGTCGTTCCAGCCTTCCGGGTGGCCTGCCGCCAGGTAGGTATAGGGGCGCGCCTGCGGATTCATCAGGTTGGGGTTGCGCATCACCAGGCGGTTATCCTCGTTGCGGAAACCCACCCACATCTGGTCGGCAGTCTCCTGGTTCCAGTACAGCGAAGCGTCAGCGCCGTCGATTTCAAAGTTCAGGAAGACCTTGCGTCCAGCGCTGATCTCAGAAACGTGAAAGACGCCGTGGGCGCCGTTGTCCATTTTGAAGAGCACCGCGCCGTAATCCTCGGTGACGACCGGTTTCTCTTCGTATTCGGCGTTCACGTTCACCGCAAACGTCTCCACCTGCCCCTTGGGCTTCTTGCGCACGGGGAAGGCGGTCAGCAGGTCGGCGCAGACCTCGACGATCCTGGCGCCGGTCACCACCTGGACCGAGTCCATCCAGTGGGAGCCGATATCGGCAATGCAGCGCGAAGGGCCGCTGATCTCCGGCTCGATGCGCCAGTTGTAATCCGTTTCGTAGAGCAGCCAGTCCTGTAAAAATGACCCGTGAACCAGGCGAACGGCGCCGATTTCGCCCTGGCGCACCTTGTGTTTCATTTCCTGAACGAGCGGGTTCATGCGGTAATTGAAATTCATCCCGTGGACGATCCCTGGGTTTGCCTGCACCAGCTCGACCAGCCGGGCTGACTCGGCGCTGTTGCGCGCCAATGGCTTTTCGGAAAAAACGTGCTTGCCAGACTGGATAATTTTAGAATTGACTTCCAGGTGCAGGTGGTTGGGCGTGCAGTTGTGGACCACCTGGATCTCCGGGTCTGCCAGCAGGTCATCCACGGTTGGGTAGCAGCGTGGAACGTTATTTTCCTCCGCTTTTTTCCTGGCAAGCTCGTAATTGATGTCGGCAACGGCGACCAGCTCCGCAAAGCCGATGCGCCGAACCGATTCAATGTGGCTGACGCCGATGTAGCCCATTCCGATAATGCCAGCCTTGATTGGTTTCATCTTTTTCTCCTTAATCAGTCAGGTCTACGTATTCAAGGTCGAGGATCTCTGCCAGCATTTTCAAGTCAGCGCAGACGTCGCCATGGACCAGGCCGAAATGCTGGGTCATCCCCGTGTGCAGGGCGCGGGAGATGAAGCTGTCAAGCGGCGTTTCCAGGTGGACGACGGCGTGCGGTGATCCCAGCAGGCGGCGCGGCCCGCCAAGTGCTTGGCCGCGGGCGACGACCAGCTTGAAGCGCTGGCGGTCGCAGAAGACGCTCAGCAAGGTGACCGGACCCCCACGGGCGCGGAAGCTCATCCAGGCGCTGTCCGGTTCTGATTCGAGATATTCGCCATCTGGTTCGAGGATAATCTCGTCTGACAGCCGGGCATCCTGCATGCCGGCATGACCGAGCAGCAGGCAGTTTTCTGAAATGTCTACCGAGAAGAGCTCGGTGTACATCACAGGATTGCCACTGAACTGCTGCAGCATAAGCAAGGCAACCGCCCCACCGACCTCGGCCTCCATGCTGACCACGACCTGCTCAAAAAGGGAGGGCACAGCCAGGCAGGGGCGCAGACCCAGGACGCGGTGCATCTCCTCGCCCACATCTTCGATGGCGAGGGCATCCAGGTGGTGTTGTTTGACGAATTCCGCCAGGCCGAGAGAAACGCGCGCGCCACGCTCGAGGCCGGCCTGGGTCAGGTTGGGTGCTGCCGGGTATTGGCTGCGCAGCTCCTGGATGAAGGCCTGCACCTGGCCCTCGGGCAGCGCCTCGCAAACGGAGCGATAATCGTGGGTTGCCAGGTACTTTAGCTCCGGGCCTAGCTCGTGCTTCAGGCGGAATTCGTCGACGTAGGTGCCGCTCATCTGGTCGCAGCGGTAGGGGAGGACGCCGATCATGGCGTGCTTCAGGTCCTGCGCCAACCTGGCTGCTCGTGCAAACCTGGCGATGTGCTGGATCGTCTGCGGATTGCTGTAGGAGCCAAAGGCGGTGACGAACCTCTTGCCCAGGCGCTTCAACGGCCCGCTGGCCTGCAGGGAGCCCACAGGTCCGCTGGCGCGCAGCATCTCTGGCATACTCAAGGGATCCGGCAGGCGCTCGAACGGGACGTAGCACCACAGCAAGAAAGGGCAATCTCCCAGGCGCTGAACGGCTTCGATGAGCGTCCAGTCCTCGCCCCAGGTCAGGTAGACGATCACGACGGCATCCACGGCCTCACGCTGGAATTCCTGGATGGCTCCGGCGACTTGCTGGGGCGAGGCGATCACGCCAGAACTGACCAGCGCCATCTCTGGCTCGAGTGCGGCTTTAATGCCCTCCAGGTCGGTTTTTAATGCGGTGGGCAGGCTGCTGAACGAGCCCTGTGTGGCGCCGACCTGGGTGAACCACTCAGAGGTCAGGAAAAGGAAGCCGATCTTCGGTGGACGGATATGCATAAATTGGAAATCACTGGTTTACTTACATCTCAACCTGAGGACATTTTTGGAGAGCTTGATCGATCACGGTAGTTTATTCCCGGCCGCTCGATAAATTTCGTACCATTCCTCCCGGGTGAGGGTGACATTCGAAGCCTGGCAGCTATCCTTCACCCGCTGGGGGTTGGTGGTGCCAATAATCGGCTGCATCCTGGCCGGATGGCGCAGCAGCCAGGCGATGGCAATGGCAGTGTTGGTCACGCCCCTGGAAGCAGCAATGGCATCGATCACCTTGTTGAGCTCGGGGAACTTTTCGTTATCCAGGAACACGCCGTCGAAGAACCCGTACATGAACGGCGACCAGGGCTGGATCAGAATATCGTTCAGCCGGCAGTAATCCAGGATGCCCCCATCCCGGTCGATGGATCCATTGAACAGGGTGTTGACGTTGATGCCCGCGTCGATCATCCCGGTGTGGGTGATGCTCAACTGGAGCTGGTTGGCGACCAATTTCTGTTTGACGAACCTTTTCAACAGCTCGATCTGCATCGGATTCTGGTTGCTGACACCAAAGTACCTGACCTTACCGCTTTCTTCCAGGATGTTAAAGGCTTCCGCCACCTCTTCCGGTTCGACAAGGGCATCCGGGCGGTGCAGCAGGAGCACATCGACATAACCGGTCTGCAGGCGTTTCAAGCTGCCGTCAACCGCTTCCAGGATATGTTCTTTTGAGAAATCATAAGTTCCCTGGCGGATACCGCACTTGGTCTGGAGCAGCATCTTTTGTCGCAAGCTGGAATTCATTTGTATGGCTTCAGCGAATTTCGCTTCCGATTTACCGCCGCCATAAATATCGGCATGATCGAAAAAGTTGATCCCTTCGTCCATGGCGGTGTGCACCAGCCTGGCGATTTCCGAATTTGCCATGCCCGAAATGCGCATGCAGCCGAGCGAGATTCTCGGAGGCGTTCATGTCGCTGTGAGGTATCTTGATATATTTCATGGTTATCTCCTGATTGTCGTTGGATAGTTATATTGTAGCTGGTTGCGGCACTTCGTTGGCAAACAGTTCAAAGATTACCCGCTTTGCTGGGTCCGCGGATTTTCATGGTTGGTTCTCCAGGATTAGCACCCGGACATCCAGGCTTTTTACCCTCAAGCGGACGGATTCCCCATCTCGTTCGACCGCTTCGCCCAGCAAGTCTGTTACAGATCGCCAGCCGCTGACGTCGAGGGTTTCCACCAGCTCCGCGCCGGTTGGGTTGGTCAAAATCCAGGCTGCTTTGCCCGGTAAGCAGCGCTTGCGAAGGAGCAGGCGGCCTGGATGAGGCGGCCTGACCCCACATCCGGCAAGCAGGCGCCGGATGAATTCCCTGGATTCGGGGTCGCGGTAAGCAGTCCCGTTGTGTCCTACGTACGTGCCCAGCAGCCAGGCGCGCCCACGACCGTGACTGCACACACACCCTGCTGCCGCTCCCCCATAAGCCAGGAAGGGCTGGCTGTCCACAGGCTGAAACGTTTGAAGGTAACCATTGGCGCGCAGCCTGTGCCCTTCCAGGGGACCTGTGCCTTCGAGGACCGTGGCTTCCAGGTATTCGCCCCAGGTTCGTTCCGGCGGCGACCAGCGGCTGCCCGACCCCGGCTCGCGCACCATCTGGAAGCCGGTTGGCCTGGCACCGAATAGCAGGCGCGCCCCAGGCGACATTTCCCCGCGGTTGGCATAGGCATGCTCGTTAAGGCGGCCCGGCGCAGCCTCGCTGATCAGGCTGCCGCCATTTTCGACAAACCGGGTTAATTTTCCGGCGACCTCTTCGGATAAAGAAAGAGGAAAGGGCAGGATGAGGACTTTATAATCCCGAGCGTACGGTTCATCTAACTCCTGGACCTCCAGGAAATCGACCGGGTAACCCAGCTCCCACAGCAAACGGTGCCAACCGCGCGTGCTGTACCCGAGATGTTCACCGCCTTGAGCTCATCGAGGCGCAGAATTGGTAGTTGGCCTCATTGACCAGGACGGCGACTTCAGCGCGCCTTCAGGGTAGGTGCGCCGAAGAGGTCGGCGTGGCGATTGAGCGCCTGGCCGACACGAGATGCTTCTGCAAATCGATCTGAAGAATCCCCTTCAGAGTCGAGCAGGCTGAAGCCGTTCACTTCGGCTCCGGCAATTTCGGCGCGCGTGACCCAGAAGGAGATGGCGGTCACGCCGGAAGCCGCCGCGGTCAACATCCAGCGGCGGATATCCTCTGGAGAAGGCGTCCTGCCTTTGTGGAAGCCCGTGCTGACAGGCCCACCCTGGAACTCGGCTGCCCAGACCGGGCACCCGGGCAGGTTGCAGGAGCGGACCTGGTCGTAGGTTAATGCCACAAAGCTCATTTCGGAGGCCAGACTTTCCTGGCGCTGCAGCGGCTGCGCGGCCGCATCGTCCCAGGGGTGGAGGGGGAACCAGGCGGGATAGCACGAGGAGCCGAGGAAATCCTGGCAGCGGGCGTAGGTCCAGTGGCGCCCGGAGCCAATGACCGGCCCTCCCAGGTGGGCGAACACGGGGCGTTTCAGGGGATCGGCTTCTTGGATAACTTTAAGCCGCGCCCGCAGCGTGGCAGCGGGATGCTCGTTATCCATAAAGTAGAACCAATCGACGTCTTGCGGGAGGCATTCACGCCCGGTGGCAGTCCGGTCGGGCTGGACGGATGTCCAAACGCCGTAGCGCGTGTTCCAGGCGCGGTTCAGACCGTCCAGGTCGCCGTACTTGCCAGCCAGCCAGTCTCGGAAATGCTCCAGGGTGTGGTCGCAGTAGCAGACATGCTGCCCGCTTAAATGCTCCGGCCAGTAGGCAACCTCCTGCCAGGTGTTCCAAACGACCACGTTTTCGAAGCGACCGAGAGTCCCTACCAGTCTGCGGATGAAGCGCAACTGGTCGGCCATGGCGCCAGGATGGTCATAGCAGGGGCCTGGCTTGCCGTCTGCGGGCAGCGTCATCTGGGCTTCGTAAGCAATGGGCAGACCATTGCGCCCGACCATCCGGCAGCCAGGATGCTTGCGCCAGAGCCAGGCCGGCGCCTGCTCGCACGTCAGCCCCAGGTAAACGCCCAGGTCCAGGCGGCCTGCGAAATCGATCAACTCCTCGTATTTCGAGAGGTCGATCTGGCCTTCGACGGGCTCGTCATTGGCCCAGTTTTCCTGCAGCTTGACCAGGTTGAAGCCCTGTTGCTTGAGAAGCTGCATGTCGTGTTTGAGCTCAGACATGGGCGGCATCGGCTCGCGGCACAGGTGGGAACCCAGGGTAAATAGCGTTTGAAAGCGGATGAAATCCACAGGAAAGATTATACTGGTTTTAACTCCCTTAAGACCAGATAAAGCTATCACATCATCGATCGTAATCGATCGTAATTAAATGCTTACTCCCGGCTCCCTGGCGGTCAGGCCGGATACGACCAGCTTCTGGCCGGGAAATTCACCTGATAGGATGGCTTCCTTAAGCATGTCAACCTGGCTTTGCGGCAGCAAACCGGCACTGTGCCGCGCGTGGTGATGGCAATATCCTTTTTGCCACCCTGGTCATGCCGCTGTAGTTTGCCGTGTTGCTGGGTGTGAGTTTTTCGGTGCTGTTATTCTTTTTCCACCAGGCCAACCGCTTAAAGCTCGTGGAGCTCATCCCCTCGGATAAATCCGTACTGCCGATCGAGCAGCCCGCACCAAAACAGCTTCCATCCCATAAGGTGACCGTCTTGTATCCTTACGGAAGCCTGTTCTACGCCGCTGCCAAGACCTTCGAAGAAAATTTGCCTGCGGCTGATAATGCAAAAGAAGCCGTTGTGATTTTTGTGTTCCGTGGTTATGATAAGTTTGGCAGCACTATGATTGCTGTTCTGGATCAAAATAATGAGGCTCTGCAAGCCAATGGCGGTAAATTGATGCTGGCCGGCATCAGCTCAGGCGTGTTGTCACAGTTGGAGCGCACCGGCCTGCTGGATAAGATCGGACAGGAGAATGTGTTCTTTACCCAACCCCAGTGGGGCGCCGCCGCATACCAGGCTTACGATGCAGCCCTGGCCTGGCTGGAACAGATGAAACCCGAGGAATAACCTGGAAAATTGTTGATCGGGTAGATTTGGCCGCAATCTCGTTCTCGACGGCATACCGGGCAGTTAAGAGAATCTTTACTTTCCACTATTCCTGGTAAAATATATCCGATTATGTTGTTATTATTTTTTAAATTTTTTCTGTATGTTTGAAAGCGGAAATTTTATATCCTGGACCCAGCCTGATCATGACTCAGCCAGACAATTTTGCGATGTTCGCCCAAATGCCTGACCCCATGGATATCACGCCGGTTTCCACCGGGAAGCTCCCCTCTACCGCCAGGGTTCAGTCACACATGGACCTGGCCTATACCCGGTTCAAAGACAACCAGGAAGGCCAACAGGCCGATTATTATCCCGCGCTGGCCCAGGTTCCGGTAGGTTTGTTCGGAATTTGCATCGCGGGTGTCGATGGCCAGTTGTTTTCTGCCGGTGATGCGCTCTTTCCCTTCACGATCATGAGCATCTCCAAGCCTTTCCTTTTTGCCCTGGTATGCCAGGTGCATGGGGCTGAACAGGTCCGCCAGAAGCTGGGGGTGAACAGCACCGGGCTGCCGTTTAATTCGATCCAGGCAGTAGAACAATCTCCCGACCGCTTGACCAACCCGATGGTCAACCCTGGCGCCATTGCGGCCACCAGCCTGGTGCCAGGAGCCTCCATCCAGGCAAAATGGCAGTTTATCCACCAGGGTTTATCGCGTTTTGCCGGGCGGGAGCTGTCTTTGAATGAAGAAGTCTACCTCTCTGCGTCAGCCAGCAACCAGCGCAACCAGGTGATTGCCCGGCTGCTGGCCAGCTACGAGCTCTTCTACGCCGATCCATTGGAAGCGGTCGACCTGTACACCCGGCAATGTTCCCTGGACGTGACCGCAACCGACCTGGCAGTGATGGCCGCCACACTGGCGGATGGCGGTTTGAACCCGGTCACCGGAGAACAGGTGATCGACCGCAGCCTGTGTGCTCCGGTTCTGGCGGTGATGGCCACTGCGGGGATGTATGAGACTTCGGGGGACTGGCTGTTTGATATTGGTCTGCCAGGGAAAAGCGGCGTGGGGGGAGGCATCATTACCGTGGCTCCAGGCAAGGGGGGGCTGGGTACTTTCTCCCCGAGATTGGACCGTGCCGGAAACAGTGTCCGCGGGCAACTGGCAGCGAAATTCTTGTCTGAGCGCCTGGGATTGAATATTTTTGCGTCGAAGCCCGAAAGAGAGTTAACCATTGAAGAAGCTGGAGAATAAAAAAAGATGACAACGCAGAAAGAGAGCATTTCCGTGAAAACCAATTTGCCACCTGGGGTTGTAAACGCAGTCAAAGCCTCCTGGCTGCCGATGCTGATCATTGCATTGGCTCAAATCCAGATGGGCTTTAATGTCAGCGCCCTGCCGGTCTCGATTGGCGGGATTGTGGAAGATTTCAACACCTCGCCCTCCAGTGTCAGTACTGCGCTGGTCGTTTATTCCCTGGTCGTCGCCGGGTTTGTGATCCTTGGCGCCAAGCTCGGTAAGTTGATCGGCCCGCGGCTGGCATTCCAAATCGGGGTGATCTTTCACGGGCTGGCAATGCTGGGGATGGCCGTCAGCTCCAGCGAGACCATGATGATCCAGATGCAGGCCATAGCCGGCCTGGCAGCCGCCATCCTGGTGCCATCGCTGGTGGTGTTGATCGCCAACCATTACAAAGGCGCCCAGCAATCACAATCGCTGGGTTTACTAGGCGCCGCCCAGGCCATCGCCGGGGTGCTGGCTTTCCTGGTGATTGGAGTGGTAGGCACCCTGCTCTCCTGGCGTTATGGCTTTGCCCTGATCGTTTTCATCGCAGTCCTGGTATTCCTGCTGAGTTTCAAACTCAAACCGGTGAAGCGAAGCCCGGAGGTCAAAATTGATTGGGTTGGTGCACTCCTGGCTGCCCTGGCCGTCATCCTGATCAGCTTCGGTTTCAACAACCTCAAAACCTGGGGCATTCTACTCGCCACCCCCGATGCGCCGGTCAGTCCCCTGGGAATGTCGCCATCGCTGTTGATGATCGTGGTGGGCATCGTCCTGGGCCAAGGGTTTCTTTGCCTGGTCGCGAAGGCGCGTGGAGAAGAAAAAGACACCTCTGCTGGCTCTGGAAGTGCTCGATTCACCGAAGGAACGGGCAGCGACCTATTGTCTCTTCATCATCGCCGCACTCGGTCCGGCGGTGAACTTCCTGATCCCGCTCTATATCCAGATTGTCCAGGGATATGACAGCCTGCAGACCGCAGTGGCCGTCATCCCGTATTCGTTGGCAATCTTCGCCGCCACTGCCCTGGTGGTGCGCCTGTTCGACCGCTGGACGCCCCGCCTGATCGGCCGCGTCGGGTTTATCGTGGTTGCCCTTGGGTTGACGATGCTGGCATTTACCATCCTCAACGATTGGGGGACACCGCTGGTGATCCTCAGCCTGGTGATCATCGGTCTCGGTGAAGGCTCGCTGCTCACGCTGGTATTCAACGTGCTGGTGACAGCTTCTCCCAAGGAGCTGGCTGGCGATGTCGGCGCGCTGCGCGGCACCACCAACAACCTGGCCACCGGATTGGGCACAGCCTTCGCCAGCATTCTTTCCGTGATGTTGTTGAGCGTCATCGTTCTCAGCAGCCTGGCTCAAGACCCCAGAAATAACGGTGGAAGAGTTCCAGGAATACCACGACCTGGAGAATATCGACTTTATCAGCAACGAACAATTGGACGAAGCCCTGGAAGAGACTGACCTGACCCCCCAGCAGGAGGCTGCCGTCGTGACGATCAATGTAACCTCCCGCCTGCAGGCGTTGAAAATTTCCTTCCTGGTGCTTGCCGCGATCGCATTGCTGGCGATTTTTCCGGCAGGAGGCTTGCCCGATTACAAGCCCGGTGAAATACCTGAAGATATTGGGAAAGAAACCAACCTGCCTGGGAAAAAACATAAGGCCTCAAAGGCTTAATTCACTTGATTTATTTAATTAGGAGGTACAAAAAACATGTCACAACCCAGTGAACTTGCCCGAAAGTATTCTCAGCAGCATGCTGAAAGATTCCGGCACGAGCTATTCGAGCTTCTGCGTATTCCCAGCGTGGGGGCAGATCCTGCCTACGCAGACGAAGTTCGACGGACAGCCGAATGGCTGGCCGCGCACATCCACGCCATGGGGCTTGAGAGCGCCAGGGTGATGCCCACCGCGGGTCATCCGGTTGTCTATGCAGAATGGCTGGGTGCTGGACCGGAGAAGCCAACCGTATTGGTGTACGGTCACTATGACGTGGTTCCGGCGGTGATGGAAGACGGCTGGGAAACACCGCCATTCGAGCCGGTCGTGAAGGATGGGAAGATCTACGCCCGCGGCGCCACAGATAATAAAGGGCAGCTCTTCATCCACGTGAAAGCGCTCGAATCTTATCTCGAGGCGTGCGGTGAAGCGCCGGTCAATGTGAAAATTCTGTTGGAGGGCGAGGAAGAAGTCTCATCGCCTAACCTGACGCCCTTTATCAAAGAACATCTCGACTTGCTCAAGGCCGATGTCTGCGTGATCAGTGATACCTCGATGCGCGCCGTTGAAGAGCCGGCCATCACCCATAGCCTGCGCGGCATGACCTACATCGAAATCGAAGTCGAAGGGCCCAAAGAGGACCTGCACAGCGGGCTGTGGGGAGGCGCGGCGCACAACCCGGCCCTGGCGCTGGTCGAGATACTCGGCAAGCTCTACAACCCTGATCACACCATCGCCATACCAGGCTTCTATGACGATGTCGTCCCGTTGACCGAGGCGGAACGGGCAATGATTGCCAAGACTGACCTGAGCGAAGAGCAGTACACGGGAACGACGGGTGTCCCGGCAACCTGGGGCGACGCAAACTACACGATCCGCGAGCGCATCTCTGCCCGCCCAACCCTCGACATCAACGGCATGTGGAGCGGTTGGACAGGCCCTGGCCCCAAGACGATCATCCCCCAAAAGGCTGGCGCCAAGCTCAGCTCGCGCCTGGTCGGTAACCAGAACCCGGACAAGATTTACGACTTGATGAAGGCGTACATTGAATCCATTGCGCCAAAGACGGTCAAGGTCAGCGTGAGGTTACTCACCAAGGGTTTACCCGCCCTGATCCCATTCGATTTGCCAGAAATGAAGGCTGCTTCCCGCGCCTACGAAAAGGCCTGGGGGTACACACCAGTGTTCACTCGGGGCGGTGGCAGCATCCCCGTCGTGGCCGATCTCGCCAATCTGCTGAACATCCCAGTCGTCATGATGGGCTTTGGGCTGGATAGCGATGGCTTGCACTCACCAAGTGAGCACTACAGCATCGAGATGTTCCATAGGGGCATCGAAACAGCAATCGTCTACCTCGAAGAGCTGGCAAAACTTCGCAAATGATTTGGCATAAGACATCAACCGTCCAATTAATAAGGAGCATAGAAATGAAGAAAATTTGGCTACTCACCACTTTATGCGTTTTGTTATTATTCCTGGCAGCATGCACTTCCGGTTCGCAGTCCGGGGGCGACCTGACCGGAAAAGTTTGGGCGGTCACAGAGCTGATGGGCAATCCGCTTGTGGCCGGGACCGGCATCTCAGCCGAATTCACTGAGGCGGGCAAAGTGGGGGGATCGTCCGGCTGCAATCGCTACAACGGCACGTACACCGTCTCCGGTAATAACATCACATTTGCCTCACCAATGGCGTCGACAATGATGATGTGCGAACAGGCACTGATGGATCAGGAGATAGCCTACCTGAAAGTGTTAGGTGAAGCGAAAACCTTCGCGGTCAAAGGGGATCAACTGACCCTCAGCGGCGAGGATGGGGCTACATTGGCCGTGTACAAAGCCCAATCCCAGGATTTGGCAGGCACCAGTTGGGAAGCAAGTGTCTACAATAACGGCAACCAGGCGGTCGTCGGTGTATTGGAAGGGACGACCCTGACAGTGGAATTTGATAAAGACGACAAACTGAGCGGAAATGCTGGCTGCAACAACTTCACGGGAACCTACCAGCTCGATGGCGACCAGATTACGATCGGCCCGCTGGCAAATACGATGATGATGTGTGAAGACCCACAAGGGGTGATGGACCAGGAAGCTCAATTCCTGGCAGCCCTGCAAAGCGCAGGGACTTACCTGATCGAAGGGGATGTCCTGGAGCTGCGCACCAAGGATGACGCATTGGCTGGATTGTTCAACAAGAAATAAGGAGTCTGATATGGAAATCAATGGTAAACCCGGAAATGTACTGCGTGAGCCGTCCAACCTTGCGGTATTGGGCTGCTACGAAGACATCCCGCTGGCCGAGGAGGTGCTTGCCTTGCTCGAGCCTGCAGATTTCAAAGGTCGCGCCGGCCAATCCCTCCTGCTCTACCCGCGCACAGCCATCGCGCCGCGCCGGCTGCTGTTGGTGGGACTGGGAAAGCGTGAAAAAGCCACCGCCGAGACGATCCGGCGGGCCAGTGCGACTGCAGTCAAGGAAGCGCGCAGGCTCCTGGTGGCGGATGTGACCATCGGCGTGCATGGCGACCTGCCGGCAAATGCAGAACTTGCCGCCCAGGCATTTGCTGAAGGGTTCGAGTTGGGTGCATACCGTTTCTGGCGCTATCGCACCGGATTGGCTGATGAACTGACTTTCGATGTCGAACGCGCCACGGTATTCACCCAGTCCGATGAACGAACTCGCCTCGGCATCTCCAATGGACAGGCAATCGCCCGCGGGGTGAACTTCGCCCGCGACCTGGTCAATGGTCCTGGCTACGCCATGCACCCACCCAAGCTGGGTGATGAGGCCGTCAAGCTCGGGCAGCGCCTGGGATTGAAGGTGACCGTGCTGGATATGGCACAGCTTAGCGAGCAGGGTTTCGGGGGCATCCTGGCAGTTGGGAAAGGCTCAGAACACGAGCCGCGTTTCATCGTGATGGAGTACGGTGAAGCAAAGGCCGGTACTCCGACCATTTGCCTGGTGGGTAAAGGGCTGACCTTTGATTCGGGCGGTCTCTCCCTGAAACCGGCTGAGGCGATGGAAACGATGAAATCGGATATGGGCGGGGCCGCATCTGTATTTGGCGCCATGCAGGCCGCGGCCGAGCTCAAACTGCCCCTGCACCTGGTCGGACTGGTCTCAGCCGCCGAGAACATGCCCAGTAGCAATGCCTACCGCCCGGGCGACATCGTCAAAACCTTGAGCGGCAAGACGATCGAGGTACTGAATACCGACGCCGAGGGGCGGATTATCCTCTCAGACGCCTTGTTTTACGCCCAGCGCTACCATCCCCAGGCCATCATCGAGCTGTCCACCCTGACCGGTGCGATGATCATTGCCCTGGGAAGCCATGCGACCGGCATGATGGGCACCGACCAGGCGCTGATGGACAGGCTCAGCAGGGCTGGCGAAATCAGTGGGGAGCGCGTCTGGCAGTTCCCATTATGGGAGGAATACCGACAGATGGTCAAGAGTGAAATCGCTGACCTGAAGAACCTGGCCGGACGTCCGGCTGGCTCGATTACCGCAGGCGCATTCCTGGCCGAATTTGTTGGCGATTATCCCTTTGTCCATTTAGATGTTGCTGGCACTGCCTGGGCTGACCGGCCAGCCAAACCTTACGACACATCCGGTGGAACGGGCGTGGGTGTGCGCCTGCTGGTTGAATTTCTCAGGGAAAATTCCTGATCTGTTCAATTGGGTTCAATCAAAATTCATTCAGCAATAATTGGAGGTAATCATGACCGCAAATCCTAAAGCCGATCCAGGTAAACCCTCATTCATGGACAAACTATTGAACACCGTCGAGCGGGTAGGCAACAAAGTGCCCCATCCGGTGCTCATGTTCTTTTACCTGATCCTCGGTGTCATCATCCTGTCAGCCATCTTATCGTTGCTGGGCGTCAGCGTTACCGAGCTGATCGCCGTGCCGGTGACGGTGGAGGTGACTCCCGACTTTTATGAGGACGTTAGCGAGTACACCCTGTCTGGCGCGGGGATCAAAGATGTAGACTACGAGATCGTTGAACAGACTACTGCGATCCGGAGCCTTCTGAGTATCGAGGGTATCCGATTCATTTTCGAATCCTTTGTTCCGAACTTTCAGGGCTTCGGCGCGCTGGCCGTCACGCTCATCGCCATGATGGGCGCGGGCGCGGCGGAAGTCGCCGGACTGATGGCTGCCCTGATCCGCAAGTTGGTCAAGGTGGCCCCACGCGCCTTGATTGCCTACCTGATCGTCTTCATCGGCGTGCTGGCGAGTGTTGCCTCGGATGCAGGCTACCTGATCCTGATCCCGCTGGGCGCGGCGGCCTTCCTGGCCGTCGGGCGGCACCCGATCGCCGGGCTGGCAGCCGGCTTTGGGGGCGTCGCGGCGGTCTTCATGGCGAACCTGATCCCAACCCCGACCGATGCCATGCTCTTCGAGATCACCAACGAAGCCATTGCATTGACTGGCGGCGCGCCGATCTCCATCACGGCCGATTACTTCTTCCAGGCTGCCTCAGCCATCCTGATGACGGTGGTCGTCGGGTTCGTCATCGTGCGCGTTGTCGAGCCACGCCTGGGCAAGTATGACCCGGCGGAAGCAGGTGATCCTGCGCAGGCCGCAGCGGTCGACGAAATTGATCCAGCCGTGGAAGCCCGCGGGCTGCGCCGGGCCGGGATTGCCTTCCTGGTCGTGCTGGGCATCGTCCTGCTGGCCACCCTGCCGCCGGGCGCGCCGCTGCGCGATCCCGAGACGGGCGCCATCATCGGCCAGACGCCATTCATGAACAGCCTGCTGTTTATCGTGATGCTCTGCTTCTTAGTACCCGGGATTGCCTTCGGTTCGGCAGTTGGCAAGTACAAAGGACCCAACGACGTAATTGCGGCGGTGGTCAAGACTTTCGCCGGCCTGGGCGTCCTGATCTTCACGCTGCTGATGATCAGCCAGTTCATCGCCTACTTCAACTACTCTAACATGCCCAGCGTCATCGCCACCACGCTGGCGGATTGGTTGGGCGCGGCTGGCATTCCGGCGATCCCACTGTTGATCGGCTTCGTGTTTGTGATCGTGTTACTCGATTTCATCATGCCGGGCTCGCTGGCTAAGTGGGCCATCTTCGCTCCCATCTTTGTACCCCTCTTCATCCAACTGGGCGTGCCGGCGCAGACGTTGTTCTCTGCCTACCGGGTGGGCGACTCGCCGATCAACACGCTGACCCCTTTGATGGTGTACTTCCCGGTGATTGTCGTCTTCGCCCAACGTTATCAGAAGAAAACGGGCGTCGGATCGCTGGTGGCGCTGATGCTGCCGATAGCCGGGATTGTTCTGGTCGTCTGGCTGCTCTTCCTCATCTTGTGGTTCGTGTTGGGAATCCCGCTGGGGCCGGGTTAAGGGGTGCGGATCTGATCGTACTTTTTATTGAAACTCTGGTTTCCTGATCACCCTGGTCACCCAGAGTATGATCCCAGAATCGTGCCGGGTAGGAGAGCCGAAGTCCGCTGGTTTATTGTATATGGGCGGTCTGTCTTTATATGCTCTCATCTCACTCGCCGGTAAGTAGAGATGAGAGCTGAGGCAGCTATGATTTATGGAGGATTTAATGGGTGAGGTAATCATAAGGTTAATGCCCTTTATCATTGGCAGCGCGGTGGTCCCATTGCAGATCATGATGGTGATCCTTTTATTAAGTAGCCAAAACCGGGGCCTGGCGAAGGCCATCTTCCTGGTGGCTGGGATGACCGTGATCCGGTTGCTGCAGGGAGTGGTATTTGGCCTGATCTTTTCGCCGTCCGCAGGCGAGGCCAATGGGAAAAGCTCGCTCGTTTCTACATTGCTCATAGTTTTGGGCATACTGCTGCTCATCACGGCCTACAAACAGTGGCGTGGCGAGGATGACCCGGATGGCCCGCCTCCGAAATGGATGACCAGGCTGGATTCCATCACACCGCTCAAGGCTTTTGGGGCAGGAGCCGGGCTTGTCTTAATCAGCGGTAAGTTTTGGGTGTTTACATTGAGCGCCATCGGGGTGATCGGGGAAGCCCAGTTAGGGCTGACTTTAAGTATCGTGGCATTTTTGTTGTTCATCATCCTGGCTCAATCGCTGCTGTTATTGATCATCCTGACTCGGCTGGTCATCCCTGGGCGATCTAAATCCATGATGGAGTCCATCTCTGCCTGGTTGACGCGCTATAACCGGCCGATCATCATCGCCGTTTCGCTCATCTTTGGCCTTCTATTCCTGGTCCAGGGTGTCTCTGGTCTGCTGAAATGAACAAGCAATCCGTTTGAGCTGATTGCCTCAAACCTGACAAATGAGCAAGAAGAGCAGCTCATGGCTGCCTTTGCTGAAGAATAATCAACCGATCATTGTGATCATTTACAAGGAAATACTATGAATGACAGTCCAGTTGACATAAAGTTACAGACACCAGCCGATCAATACTCAGTCGCCCCAGGCGAGAAGTTGGAGATTCCCCTCGTCCTGACCAACCTGGGAACCACGCCTGACCAGGTTCGCCTGAGCGTGGAGGGCATCCCGCTGGTCTGGGTATCCACCGACCAGCAAGTAGTCCTGTTGCAGCCTGGCCAGCAGGTCAATGTGACCCTGACCATCCACCCACCAGAACCGCCAGGTGCACACACCGGGCGATATCCCTTGACATTGCGGGCTGCCAGCATGATCGATCCAGCCCGGATTGCAAGGGCGCAGATGGTCCTGACAGTAGCAGGATTTGAGGTCAAGGGCCGCCTGGGTGTTTTGATGGAGGGCGTGCGCTTTTCGGTGACACCGGGCGAGAAGTTGGAAATCTCTGCCGTGTTGATCAACCAGGGGCTGGTGCCGGATACTTTCAGGTTGGCATTCGGAAACCTGCCGGATGGGTGGACAACCATCCCCGAACCGGTCTTGCGAATGCAACCGGGCGAGATCAAGCAAGCAGTCCTGATCGTCCAACCGCCGCGCCAGTCCGGCACACGTGCCAGCCGTTATCCATTTCACCTGCTGGTTACCAGCCACGAGGCGCCCAACCAGGATGTAAAAATAGAATGTACCCTGACCGTGGCCGCATTCACGGAGTTTACAGCATCCCTGGAAGCCGCTCAACCGGAGCAAAACCTGCCAGCGCAGGTGAGGATCGACAATCTTTCCAACATCCCGGTGAGTTTCCAGGTTGCCTGGAGCAGCCCGGAGGATTCGCTGGTCTTTGAGCCAGGCGAACCTCAGCAGCTCAACCTGGCTAACGGTGAAACGGGGAAGGTTGGCTATACTTCTCAGCCAGCCCGAAGATCGCTATTTGGCGGTGAAAAAGAATATCCATATTCCGTGAGCGTCCAGGCTTCTCCCCAACCGGTTCAGACCTTGGAAGGCACCTGGATGGTGAAAGGGCGCTTACCCATCTGGGTATTGATCGTAGGGATCCTGATTATTGGGTTTTTATGCCTTTACACAGTCTGGACACAGTGGATGCCCGGCTCGTTGGGGAGAAATGCAACCCCAACAATCCCGCTGCCCACGGCAACGGTCTCACAGATCGATCAGAGACCCCTGTTGATCGAACGAAACTGGTACCTGGTTTCTTATAACACTATCACCAGCAGTACCGGGGTGCAGGAGCCCTTCGTTCTGTTCAATCCGAACGACACCCTGATCGGTTTTACCGGCTGCAAGGATTTGAGCGGCAGCTACCAGGTGAATTTCAACCAGCTCAGCGTCACCAACCTGAACCTTGGAACAGGCACCTGCCCCGAAACCACCCTGCAGCAGCAAGAGGATGCGATAGTCGCCATCCTGCGCTCCGCCCACAGCTATTTCATAGCCGATACGGTGCTTCAGGTGGCCGGAGACGCCGGCTTCTTGAACTTCTCTATCACCCCATTGGATCGCGCCGAAGAGGTCACCCCTCCGCAGGCAGTGATCCAGGTCGTGCCTCAGGCGCAGGTAGACCAGGTGGTTGTGTTCGACGGTTCGACTTCCAGCGGCCAGGCGTCCCTGGTCACTTACCGGTGGGATTTCGGCGATGGTGCTTCAGCCAGCGGGGTTATCGTGCAGCACACTTATCGAACGGCCGGAACTTTTGTGGCAAGAACTCACGGTGACCGACCAGCGCGGGCAAAATGGGACGAGCACCGCTCAGGTCCACATCTTACCGCTCCCCACCTCCATCCCAACCGCCACCCTGCCTGCACCGACTGCAACGCCGGTCCCGCCTACCCAGCCGCCTGCCCAGCCGACCTATACACCGCTGCCTACTCAAGAACCGCCAACAGCCACCCTCGAGCCGCCACCCGCACCCGTCCCCCCGCAGGCCAGCATCAGCGGTCCGGGAAAAGGATTCATCGGCGAGCCAGTCAGGTTCGATGCTTCCGCCTCCCAGCCAGGCAGCAGCCCGATCACCTCTTATAGCTGGAGCCTGGGCAACGGGGAAAATCTGCCGCCGTCAGGCGAATCCAGCACCTCTGCCATCTATACGCGGGCAGGGGAGTATGAAGTGACGGTATTCGTCCAGGATGCCAACGGACTCAGCGCACAGGCTACCACCCGGATCGCCATCGACGCCCGCCTGGATGCCGATGTCTGGACGCTTTCGACACTCAACTCGCAGCCATTGGTGTCGGGAACAGCCATCACGCTGCAGTTCCTGCAAGGCCAGTATCTCCGGATTCGCAAGCTGTAACACTTACAACGGGAATTACACGGCCACGGCAAACGAAGATGGATCGTATACAATCTCCATCGGGCCATTAACTACCGGCCGGCTTGCCTGCCCGCAGAATATCATGGATCAGGAACAACAATACCTGACTATCCTGCAGCAGACGACCCTGGCATCCGTCCAGCAGAACATGATCACACTGAACTCACCGGCTGGCAGCCTGGTCTTTTTCCTGGTTGAGCCGAGATGAACAGGCAAACGAACCATCCCAGGAAGCGGGATGCACCCCGGGGCAACTTCCTGGCGAACTTGATCGATCCCATCGATGGGTTGTCCGAGGGCGTTTTCAGTATCATGATGTTCCTGATCTTCACCCTGGCATTCAAGATTATCTGGTTGAGGGATGCCCTCGAACAACCCATCACTTCCCAGATGATGAACGAGTTGATCATCAGTGCGACGGGTGCCGCTCTGGCCTGGGGGATTATCGACGGCATGATGTATGCACTGACTTCCTATTTAGCCAGAGAAGAACGGCACCGCCTGCTTAAGGATATCCAGTCTGCAGACACGGAAGAAGAAGCCCTGGAATTGATCGCCGATGACATGGATTATTTACTCGAACCCATCACAGAAGAGGGCGATCGCCAGGTTTTCTACCAGAATTACCTCCAGATTTTGGCCAAAAGCAAGCCGCAGCCAATTCATGTCACAAAGGATGATTATGCTGTGGTGCTGGGGCATGTGCTGGTGGCGGTCCTGGCCGTCATCCCCTCCTTGCTTCCGTTGTTGGTTCTGCGGTTTAATTTCGATCTGGCACTCACCGTCTCGATCCTGGTGTCGTTCATTATGCTCTTCCTGACCGGGTTCGGCTGGGGTAAATACACCGGGGCAAACCCCTGGAGAATAGGGTTCCTGCTGCTATTGGTGGCTGCTTCCCTGGTTGGGATTGCTATGCTTTTAGGAGGATAAAAGACCTGAAACGACCAGCTTCTCGCTGGGGAAATCGGTCGAGAGGGCAGCGCCTTGCAGCCTATCCACCAGGCTCTGCGGCAGTAACCCGGCCTGGGCATACTCCCAACTCAGGTCCAGCTTATCATACTTGGCCACGCAGGCGCTGTTGAAGGTGCACAGCTCCCAACGTTCGACTACGTCGGCAAGGTTGTCCTGGATGAAGCGCCCGATGGCGGCCAGGTTCTCTTCGGTGGCTGTCGTCTCGGGGATGAGCGGGGTGCGGATCCACAGCTTCATCTTCCCTTGCGAGGGACGCAGGTAGCGGTCAGCAAGCGCCAGTAAATTCTCCAGGATGACCTGGTTGGACTTGCCGGTGTGCAACCGGTGCAGATCAAAATCGAGGATCTTCAAATCGAAAAGCACGTGGTCGGTGTAGGGCAGGACGGCCTCGTAAGCTTCAAACGGGACGTAGCCGCAGGTATCCAGGGCAGTGTGGATGCCGTCTGCCTTCAGGAGACGGAAGAATTCGGCAACGAAGGGGTACTGCGCAAGCGGCTCGCCGCCGGAAGCAGTTACCCCCCCGCCGAAAGCAATAAAAAATTCCCTGTCCTTGAGCATCCTGCGCACCAAATCAGAGAGTGTCCATTCCTTACCGGTAAAGTTCATGGCTTGCGAGGGGCAGGCCTCCACGCAGGAACCACACACATCGCATTTTTCCCGCTCGATCTTCAGGCGATCGGGCTGGTCGAGGATGGCGGCATTGGGGCAGGCTTCCATGCACGACAGGCAGCGGATGCACTTGCGAGCCTCCCACCAGATATCCTGCCCGGGTCGATCCCTTCAGGGTTCTGGCACCAGGCGCAGTGCAACGGGCAGCCCTTGAAAAAGACAGTCGTGCGCATGCCGGGACCGTCGTGGGTGGTGCCCCGGTTGATTTCAATGACCTTACAGGTCAACTCATCCATATATAAGCTGCGCGACATAAGCTACGCGACGTAATCAGCGCGACGTAAGCCGAGTGACTAAAGCCCATCGTAATTCATCCGCTCGACAAATTCCTGCTGGTATGCCCGATTCAGGCAGATGAAGCGGCTGGCGTAGCCGGTGACGCGCACGATGATGTTCTGGTATTCGGGGTTCTCGGGGTGATCCATGGCGTCGCGCAGCTTCTTCAGGTCCATGATGTTCAAGTTGATCTGGATGCCGCCTTTCCTGAAGAACACGTCCGAGAAGTCGCGGACGTACTTCCAGATCTCTTCCTTGCCGTCGAAGAATTTGGGCTGCAGCTCGACCTGCATCGTGCCGCCCTGGAATTTGCGCTGGTCGACCTTGGCGATGGAGTTGGCGGTGGCCAGCAGGCCGTCGGTGTTGCGCCCAACCTGGGGATTGATGCCGTGTGCCAGGTACTCCTGCGCCAGCCGGCCGTCGGGCGTGGCGCCGTACAGCTCAGGGTTGAGGTGACCCTGGAAATGGAACAAGCGAAGCCCTGAACTCCTGGCCGCGCAGGTTGACCATGCTGCCCAGGATCCTGGCCAGCGACTCGGTGATGCGCACGAAGAGACGCGTCGACCTCGTCCAGGTCGTTGCCGAACTTGTCCTGGTTGAGGAAGCGCTGGCGCATCGGCTCGCGGCCTTCCCAATTCGTCTCGATGGCTTCTTGACTTCCGCAAGGTGTACCGCTTCTTCTCAAAGACCAGCTTCTTGATGGCGTGGAACGAATCGGCCACGTTGGGGATGCCCAGGATGTTGACCGAGGTGAACTGGTAATCCACCCCGCGGTTGTCGACCATGTCGATGCCGCGCTCGATCGGCCCGTGGCTGTTCATCGAGGTGTACATCTCGGGCCACAGGCTGCCCAGCAGCTCGTACTGGTGTTCTTCCAGTCGCGCAGCGCAGCGCGCTGTGACGGTAAGCTCCTCCTCGAAGAGGGCGTAGAAGCCTCGAAATCGCGTGATGCCTGCGCTCGATCGCCGCGGCGATGGTGCGCTTCATCGGCCTGATCAGGTATGATCGAGTTGACGTCCTGGTCGCAGTATTCCTTGCCGGGGATGCAGAACCACTGGCAGCCGCTGTAGACCACCTTCCAGGCGTCCTCCTCGGGGATGCCGGAGCGCAGTTCGGCCTCGCGCATCAGGTCGTAGTTCACCAGCACGGGGATGCTCTCGCCGTGCCGCGCCAGCACGTCGCAGGCGTAGTTGTAGAACTCGCGGTTGATGTCCGGGTGCCACATCACGCCCAGGTTGTTGTAGTCGCCGATCAGGTCGTAGGCTTCCAGGACGACGAAGCTCATCTCGTTGGTGGCGTCCTTGAGCTCGGCGTCGCGGCCGCCCAGGCTGAAGAAATGACCGCGCAGCTTGAGGAACATCTCCGACAGGTACTCGCGCGCTTCCTCGTCCGACAGCTCGCCGGCGGCTTTGCTCTTGCGGTACAGGTCGATCAGGTACAGGTCCAGCCGGCCATAGCCGTTGCCGTGGCCGACCACGCGGTCCATCATCACGGCGAAGTGGATCCACTGCACGCCCTCGTAATAGGTGCGCGGCGGGTCGCAGGCGATATGGGCGCAGCAGTCGGCGATGCGCAGGTAGGTCTGCTTTCTGCCAGGGATCGGTTTCCGCTCGCGCCAGCTCGAGGCCTTCTCGGCATGGCGCTGGATGAAGCGGATCACCGACTCGCAGATCATCTGCAAGCCCATGCAGATAGGAGGCCTTGGGCTGGTTATCGAGCCTGAGGTATTTCTCCCGGCTCTGTTTGATCCGCTCCAGGATCCCGCCCCAGCCCTGGGACAGGCCGATGGCCAGGTCCGGGCAGGTGTGCCGCTGCTGATGCCGCCGGCGCCCATTTCCGCAGGCTCTTTTTCCATGTCGCGCACGTGCTCGGGCCAGACGTACTGGCGCACCATGTGCATTTCCCAGTGGATCTCACCGACGATGCGCTCGTCAGGGTGGATTTCGACCGGGAAATGGTCCACGAGGAAGGCGTAGTCGCGCCCCCAGCTTTCGCCGGTCGCCTCGTAGCCGTTGACCTCGGACGGCATCTGATCCAGCTACGGGAAGGGGCCGATATCGATCCAGCAGGCGTGGTCGCCGACTGAATTAGCTGCCCAGCCTAATTTGCGCTTACCGCTGATGGCCAGCTCGCGGCTGCGCTGCGCCAGGCGCTGGATACGCTCGGATTGGATGAATTTTGGGGCTGCTTTAAGCATGACACTGTCCATGATGGTTTATCCTTCTTTTCGAAAAATGATAACACTCTCTGGGCTTTAGCGGGTATGATAATATTAGTCTAAATCTCATGAAAATCACTAAAATTGATACCATTATTTTATCTCGTCTGCACGAACTCGAGCGGCAGTGGGTCACCTCCACCCTGCGTATCATCAAGGCAGATTGTGCCATTGTCGTCATTCACACGGACGAAGGCCTGAGCGGGATCGGCGAAGCCTGCGCCTATGGCAACCCTGTCAAAATCCGCGAGTGGGTGGACTGGCTGGCGCCCGAGCTGGTCGGACATGAGGTGGGCGATCCGTCCATCGTTTCGCACCCGAACGGGCGATCGGCCGCTTACGACTGTGCGATCGCCGGAATCGACGCTGCCCTGTGGGACCTGCGCGGCCAGGTTGAGGGCAAGCGTACCTGCGAGCTGCTCAAGCCTGGAGCGCTGGAGAAAGTGCGCCTGTACGCCTCCAGCGGCTGCCGTTACGATTGGCGGTACGATCCGCACCAGCTCATTGAAGAGGCCCTGGGGTATATCGCCGATGGCTTTACGGCCATGAAAGTGCGCATCGGCACCCACTGGGCCTGGGACGGGGTGACGGTGGAGCGCTTCCTGGGCCTGATGCGCGAGCTGGCGCAGGCGGTGAACGGGCGCATGGAGCTGATGCTGGACGGCAACCAGCGCCTGACTGAAGACCAGGCGCTGGCAATCACGAAGGAGCTGGCCAGGTTGGGTTTCGCCTGGTTTGAAGAGCCGATCCCGATGGCCGATATCGATGGCTATGCCCGTCTGAACCATGCTTCCGAACTGCCCATCACGGGCGGCGAGCAGTTTACCACGGTCGAACAGTTCCGCCCTTACCTTGAGAAGGGCGCATACCGCATCGTCCAGCCGGATGCCGGCTGGTGCGGGATCAGCGAGGCGCTGCGGATTGCGGAGGTCGCCCAGCGTTATGGGGTGGACTTATGCCCGCACAACTGGCATAACGGGCTGATGACCATGGCGAATGCCCACCTGGTGGCAGCCCTGCCCAACCCGCGGGTATTGGAGCTGTGCATGATCCAGGGACCGCTGCAGTGGGGCATCCTGGCGCAGCCGCCGCTCATCCGGGACGGCTGGCTGGAGCTCCCAGAGCGGCCCGGCCTGGGCGTGACCCTGGCCGAGGACCTTGCCGGGCGTTTCCCTTACATCGAAGGCAATTACTACATCACAGTGGAAAGGTGAAAACATGAGCCAAGAACGATTCCTGGTCACGGGCGCTTTGGGCTGTATTGGAGCCTGGGTGGTGCGCCTGCTGGTAAAAGAAGGCAGCCCGGTATGTGTCTTTGACCTGGTGGGCAACCCTCACCGGCTTAAACTGCTCATGAGCGATGAGGAGCTGGCTCGGGTGAAATTCGTCAGCGGCGACATTGCCGATCTCGCGGCGATCGAACAGACTGCTAGGGAGAATCGCATCAACCAGATCATTCACCTGGCTGCGCTCCAGGTCCCGTTCTGCAAGGCCGATCCCCCGCTGGGGGCGAGGGTGAACGTGGTGGGGACGGTCAACATATTCGAGATTGCCAAACGCCTGGGGCTGTCTAAGGTCGTTTATGCCAGCAGTGTGGCGGTTTTTGGGCGCAGTGAGGACTACCCCGAGGGAGATGTCGGTCATAATGCTCCCTTGAAACCTCGCACGCATTACGGGGTTTATAAACAGGCTAACGAGGGGACGGCACGCATTTACTGGCAAGATGATGGCATTTCCAGCATCGGGCTGAGACCGTATACGGTCTACGGCCCGGGTCGGGACCAGGGGATGACGTCTGCCCCCACCAAGGCGATGTTGGCAGCGGCTGCCGGCCTGCCATTCCACATCCCATTTGGCGGCAGGGGCTGCTACCAGTTCGTGGAGGATGTTGCCAGGCTGTTTATCAACGCAGCGCGCCTTCCTTTTGAGGGCGCGGAATCTTATAACCTGCGCGGCAGCGTGGTCCACATGCGTGAGATCATCGCTGCCATCGAGGCCGCAGTGCCCTCCGCGCAAGGCACGATCACCTTCGATGACAAGCCGCTGCCTTTTCCTGAAGGCCTGGACGACAGCGCGCTGCGAGAGGTCATGGGCGTGCTTCCCTACACACCGCTCGACCGGGCAGTGCCGAAAACGATCGAGATATTTAGAGACGCCTTGGCTCGGGGCGCGATTACGGCTGTAACGAATTCATAACCATCATAACGAGGAACCCATGCGACTATTACATTTTCGTGAACAATCCGACCAGACCCTTTCGCCTGGGGGTGAAAACCCAGGCGGGCATCCTGGACGCCAGTGCTGCCCAGGTATTCCAGGAATTGTTGCCGGCGCCGGTTACGATCGACGCAGCTATTGAAAGCCGGCAGTCCAGCCTGGCATGCGCTCCAGCGGATAGAAACCCTCGGCCAGCCGTACAGAGACCGTCCGGATGCTGGACGAGGCCGGGTCTTGAATATGGGCCTTGCGTGCTCAACCCGCAGAAGATCATCTGCATTGGCTTGAATTACCGCCGTCACGCCCAGGAAACGAACGCGCAGGTTCCAGTCACTCCGGTCTTATTTTCAAAATTTAATAACACCCTGGCTGCATGCAACGAACCTGTACCGTTGCCTCAAAATGCCGTCGAATACGATTACGAGGCAGAGCTGGTGGTAGTAATCGGGAAGCGGGCGCGCTGACGTCAGCCAGGCTCAGGCGCTGGAATACGTGGCGGGTTACTGCAACGGCAACGATATCAGCGCCCGCGACCTGCAGCGGCGCACAAGCCAGTGGCTGCTTGGGAAAACACCCGATAAATTTTTACCGCTCGGTCCTTACCTGGTCACCGCAGATGAGGCGGGCGACGCCCAGGCAAAATCGATCCGCTGCTGGCTTAATGGTGCCCTGCGCCAGGAATCGAATACCTCGGACATGGTCTTTGGGATTACCGAGCTGGTCAGCTATATCAGCCAGTATCTGACCCTGGAGCCGGGCGATTTGATTTCAACCGGCACGCCCGAAGGCGTTATCCTGGGGATGAAAGAGAAGAACTGGCTCAAGCCAGGCGATGAAGTCGTTGTTGAGGTCGAAGGATTTGGTAGGCTGGTAAACCGGATGGTGAGTTAAGCTCGGGCGGCTGTCGGATGTTCTTTATCCACGGATAGGGTTCATCCGCATTAACTGCGCGGTTCTGCCAACAATTTACGAAAAATCTCTGCCTGGTCGATGGCATCGCGGAGGGAGTGGTGCGTAAATTCCCGGTTGTTCAGGTAACGTTCACTCAGGTAACCGGTGGTAATGATATTCCAGTTCTGCCTGCTGAGACCTGCATAGAAAGCTTTAATATCCAGGACCGCATTACCGAACGGGTTGCGTCCCAGGAAGCGCTGAAAGTAATCGTTGATGAACATCCATTCGAAAGGCGCTTCGTAAGACAGGAACACGGGCAGCCATCCCGTCTGGCGTAATCTGCTTGAGCCAGTTTTCAAAGCTTGCCATGGCCTCGGACGGGGGGACACCGCGCTCGACCAGGCGCTTCAGCTCCAGGTGGTGAAGGGCGAACGCCTGGGGATCCATTTTATTATTGACTGGCTTTAATTCGATGTAGAAGGTTTGTGGATGCTCGTCGATTGTACAGGCGCCGATCGTCAGCAAGGAATAGGTGCTGGGATTGGGACCTGCGGCTTCCACATCAACCGAAATGTAAAAAGGCTCAGGAAGTGGCTGGTTCATGGTATGCCTATTTTACTCGATTACGGGATGCTCCGGATGCTTTATATCCGCTTTATCCGCCGGATGCTGTTTATCCGCCGGATGCCGTTTATCCGCTATAATTCATCCAATGTCTACCATTGATGAGATCAAGGCTCGCGTCGATATTGTTGACCTGGTCTCCGAGACGGTGCAGCTCCGCCGCTCGGGTAAGAACTACACAGGTTTTTGCCCCTTCCACGCCAACACGCGCACGCCTGCCTTTGCCGTGTTTCAAGAATCGGGCACTTGGCGCTGTTTTGGTCAATGCAATGAAGGTGGTGACATCTTCCGCTTTGTGATGAAGAAAGAGGGGTGGGATTTTTCGGAGGCGCTGCGCTACCTGGCTGAGCGCGCCGGCGTGCAGCTACACGCCCCGACAGCGCAGGAAACAGCTGAGGCCGAGGAGCACGCTGTCCTGCGCAACCTGCTGGAAGAGGCGGTCGTTTTTTACCACCACCAGCTGTTGCATACCGGCCAGGGGAAGATCGCCCTCGATTACATTCGCGAGCAGCGTGGCTTGACGGATGAAACGATCGAAGCCTTTGGGCTGGGTTACGCCCCGCCAGGTTGGGAGATTGTTTTCGAGCACCTGAAGAAAAAGGGCTATTCGGAGAATGAGCTGGTCGATGCCGGGCTGGTTTCTGTGCGTGATGAGCCGCCAGCTCCTGGGCGATCCCGGGTGTATGACCGCTTCCGTAACCGTCTCATGTTCCCAATCCGCGACGAACGCGGTCGTATGGCAGGCTTTGGGGCGCGCATTTTGAACCCCGAGGACGTTCCGAAATTTCTAAATTCTCCCCAGGGCCCACTATTTGATAAAGGACACCTGCTCTATGGCCTGGACCGGGCGCGCAAGGTGATTCGCGACCTGGAGCAGGTCGTCATCGTGGAAGGTTACCTGGATGTGGTTGCCCTGCACCAGGCGGGTTTCCGCAACGCTGTTTCGCCCATGGGAACCGCCCTGACGGGCCACCAGCTAAACCTGCTCAAGCGCTACAATCCCCGCATCGTGCTGGCGCTGGACCCCGACGCTGCCGGCAGCAAGGCTACGATGAGGGGTCTCCAGGTGGCCCGGCAGTCCCTGGAGCATTCGAGCGATCCGGTTTTCGACGCGCGCGGCCTGATCAGCCACGAGGCACGCTTGCAGGCGGACATCCGGGTGGTGACGCTTCCGGAGGGGAAAGATCCTGATGAGGTGGTAGCGGACGATCCCCAAATGTGGGCGAAGCTGGTTGCGGATGCCAGGCCGGTTGTGATCCACGTGATGGAGACCCTGGCCTTAGACCGCAACCTTGACGACCCCAGGGAGAAAACTGAACTTGCCAACCAGGTGCTTCCGCTGATTGAGGATGTTGCCAGTCCCATCGAGCGTGACACGTACCGCCAGCGGTTGGCGCGCCTCTTAAAGGTCAGTGAGCGCGCCTTGTTGGAAATGGCGCCCCAGACGGCGCGTGCCCGGCGCCGGCCTCAGCCATCCGTCCGCCAGGCGCCTGCACCAGAAAACTTGGCAGACCTACCCCAGGAGAAAAAGAGTGCGGCGCAGGGCGCTTCTTGGGTTGGATATGGGCTTGAAGCCCACTGCCTGGGGGTGCTGCTGCGCAGGCCAGACCTGCTTTACCAGGTCGACCGGCGATTGCAAGAAGATGGGCTGGCGCGGTTGACGGCGGAAGACTTCCGGCATTCGGATCACCAGTCTATATTTCGACTGCTGCATGAATCGATCGACCAGGACATGGCAGAACCCTTGAATTTTATCCTGAGCAGCCTGAACCTGGAGATGATGGAAGTCGCCGACGAGATCCTTGAGCGGACTGCCAGGCTGGATCCGACTGATGATCGTGTAATGGATGATTTGCTGCGTGGCATCCTGGATCTGCGCCGGCGCGGCCTGTACCAGAACCTGGACTATTTGCGTTTCCTGCAAGAAGAAGCCCTCACGGAGGGTGATGTCCGCGCCAACCAGTACCGCGAGATGATCGCGGATTACGTGCGTGCGAAAATGCTGATCGATAAAGCAGCCGGACGCCACACCAACCGCATAACGCCCTCCCGCTGAGAAAGGATCCCTGGATGGAGCCCGAACAGACGTTCCCAGAACCTGAAGAAGAGTCGCAGCTGGCCAGTGATGTGGAAGATGCGGCGGACATAGACCGTCCGGCGGACATAGACCGTCCGGCGGACATAGACCGTCCGGCGGACATAGACCGTCCGGCGGACACGGACCGTGCGGACACAGACCGTCGCGGCAGCCGGTCACTCGCAAGAGTTAGACTTCCTGGTTGATGATTTAACCGCGGACGACTCCCTGGACGATGACTTCGCGGACCTCCCGGGGTTTGCAGTGCCTATCGCGGATGAGCCCGTCGATGAGATCATTCTGGAAGAAGATGCTTTCGAATTCCTGGCGGCGGACGAGAACCTGGATTTCCTGGAGGATCACAAGCTGGCGTTGGAAATCGGTGAAGATCCGGTACGCCTGTACCTGAAGGAAATTGGCAATATCGAGCTACTCAACCCGGATTGCGAGTTCCGCTTATCGACGCGGCTCGAAGGTGCCAACCGCCTGGACTCGTTGATCCGCCAGCACCCGCTGGTCCGGGGCGTGCAGCCGGACCCACGAAAAATCTACGGCGCTTTGTACGAGGTATCTGAGCATCAACTGGACTCGCCTGCGGGAAGACACGCAGCGCCTGGGGTATGACTGTCCCGACCTCTCTCAAATCCTTGACGAAGCCCAGGCGCTGCGCCAGAGCTGGCAAAGCGATACCCCTTCCTATTTGCGTTCTTACCTGAATAATGGGCTGTGGGGGTACGATCGCTTGTGGGAAGGCGTCGCCCGCTCAGCCTTTGCAGTTTTCCTGTACCTGTACATGCTGCCGGATTGCCTGGCCGTGGCTTTAAAAAAGCTGATAAATGAGGCTGCTGACTTACCTGCTGCCAGGGCATTTGTGCGCTCTTGTCCCAAGGAGGGTGATGAGCTCGGAGCTGAGTTGGAAGCGATCCGCAGCCGCACTGAGGATGCGCACAATGCCATCATCCGCGCCAACTTGCGCCTTGTCGTCAGCGTTGCCAAGCGCTACATCGGCCGCGGCAGCTCTTTCCTGGATTTAATCCAGGAAGGCAACATCGGCCTGCTGCGGGCGGTCACGAAATTCGACCCGACGCGCGGGTATAAGTTCAGCACTTACGCCACCTGGTGGATCCGCCAATCGATCAGCCGCTCGATTGCCGACCAGGCACGCACCATCCGTATACCGGTGCACATCTTTGAATCGATCAACCGATTGATGCGCGTGCAGCGGAAGCTGATCCAGGAGCTGGGTCACGAGCCTTCCAGCGATGAGATTGCCCTGGAGGCTGGCTACCTGGAGCCGGGCGACGAGCAAGCGATCCGCCATTCGCGCCTGGATGCAAGGCCGGTGGAGGTGGATGTGCGCCGGCGTTGGACCCGGGCAGCAGCAAAGGTCAACCGCATCCTCCGCGCAATGGAAGAACCCATGTCGCTGGATAGCCCGGTAGGAAACGGCGACAGCAGCCAGTTAAGCGACTTCATCGAAGACAATGAAGCGCTCGAACCGGTCGACGCGGCCGCCCGCGACATGCTGCGCGAGTCGGTCAAAAATGCCCTGGCGGTTCTCTCCGAACGCGAACGCCAGGTGCTTGAGATGCGCTTTGGCCTGGTGGATGGTAAAGATCACACCCTGGAGGAGGTAGGGCAGTATTTCAATGTCACTCGTGAGCGCATCCGCCAGATTGAAGCCAAGGCGCTGCGCAAGCTGCGCCATCCCACCCGCAGCCGCTATTTACGGGATTTTCTGGGCTAGGCGGGTTCTTACAGCCAGATTGTGAAATTTGACACCCAATCTGCCTTATGATAAACTAAATTGCTGATTGAAGTTTACCTTTTTTATCTGAATTTCCCATAATTTGAGGTCTCTATGCTGAGGTCTTCATGTTAAATTCATACCTGCCCCTCATCATCCTGTTAGTCCTCTCCACAATCCTGGCGGCATTAGCGGTGATACTTGGGCATCTCTTTGGCCCGCGCCGGGCGACCTCGCGCAAGAGCCTGCCTTACAAGTCTGGGATGCGGCCAATCGGTCCCGGGACACGCCGCATGCCGGTGCATTTCTACCTGGTGGCGGTGCTGTTTATCTTGTTTGATATCGAGGTTGTCTTCTTCCTTCCGTGGGCAGTGGTGTTCAAGCAGCTTGGGCTTTTCGGTTTTATTGAGATGGGGATTTTCATTGCGATCTTATTGGTAGGGTATGTGTATGCGTGGAAGAAAGGAGCCTTGGAATGGGAATAGAACAGAAGCTGCGCACTGTGCAGCCGCTGGCCAAGTCAGGGGCTGCCGGGGCAATTACGCTTAAGTTAGAAGACGTCATCAACTGGTCGCGTACCAATGCCATGTGGCCGATGTTGTTCGGCCTGGCCTGCTGCGCCATCGAGATGATGTCTGCTCAGGCCTCAGATTATGATATGAGCCGCTTTGGTATGGAGCTGATGCGCGCCAGCCCGCGCCAGTCCGACCTGATGATCGTGGCCGGGCGGGTGTCGCGCAAGATGGCGCCGGTGCTGCGCCGCCTGTACGACCAGATGCCCGATCCGAAATGGGTCATTGCGATGGGTGACTGTGCCTCATGTGGCGGTGTGTTCAACAATTACTCCATTGTGCAGGGTGTGGACGAGGTAGTGCCCGTGGACGTCTACGTGGCTGGCTGCCCGCCGCGACCGGAAGCCCTGATCCATGGTATCCTCTCGCTCCATGAGAAGATCCGGGGTGAAAAACTAGAGGATTGGGCGTAGGCTGGAGGCATAAGTGGAAGACTCTTACCAGACGATCCTTGCTTCATTAAAAAGCCGTTTTCAGTTTGAAGTCCAGGAATTCCGGGGGGATATCAGCCTGGTGATTGTCCCAGAACAGGTGGTTGACATCTGCCGGGCTCTGCGTGATGAGTTTGGTTTTGAGATGCTGGTGGAGGAAACGGCTGTCGATTACTGGCCCCAGGAGACCCCCCGTTTTCACGTGGTTTACGGATTCCGCTCACTTCAAAAAAATTTGCTGGTGATGCTGCGCCTGCCTTTGAATGGCAATGCTCCCTCCCTGCCGACAATTGAGAGCGTTTACCCAAACGCCAACTGGTTTGAACGCGAACTCTGGGACATGTTTGGGATTCGCTTCGACGGTCACTCGGACCTGCGCCGGATTTTTAATGCCCCACGACTGGGAAGGACACCCGCTGCGCAAAGATTTCCCGCTGGGATATGAGGAAGTCCAGTTCAGTTTCAACTTCAAGGAGATCGATGAGCGCAAACCGTACGCGAAAAGCTGAGGCCGAAATGGCTTATTTTTCAGTAAGGGTTGGCGGCTTATAGCGAGGAATTTATGGAAAAATCCGGTACGACCATCCAGGACGTTTCCTTCGATGAAGTAAAGCATCTGGTTTCCCAGCGCGCCCTGGATGGTGAGACAATCCTCTTGAATATGGGTCCCCAGCACCCCAGCACCCACGGCGTGCTGCGCCTGTTGTTGGAGCTGGATGGCGAGACCGTCGTCAGCTGTATACCCGATATTGGCTTCCTGCACACTGGCATTGAGAAGAACATGGAAGCCAAGACCTATCAAAAAGCCGAGGTTATGTCTGACCGCATCGACTATATGAACACGGTCGGCAACAACCTGGCTTACTGCATGGCAATCGAGAAGCTTTGCGATCTGGATGTGCCGTTGCGTGCCCAGGCAATTCGCGTCATCCTGGTGGAGCTGCAGCGCATCGCCTCGCACCTGGTCTGGCTGGGCACGCATGCCCTGGACCTGGCAGCCATGTCAGTCTTTCTCTACTGCTTCCGCGAGCGGAGATGATCCTCGACATCCTGGAAATGTGTGGTGGGCAGCGCATGATGACCACCTACATCCGCCCGGGCGGGTTGTGGCGGGATACCCCGGTTGAGTTTGAGGCGGCAGTCCGCCAGTTCATCGAAGTTTTCCCGGCGCGCATCCAGGAATACGAAGACCTGCTGACCAAAAATCCCCTCTTTATCGAGCGCACCCGCAACATTGGCTACCTTTCAGCCCAAGACGCCCTCGCCTGGGGCATCACTGGGCCGACCCTGCGCGCCGCGGGCATCCCGTACGACCTGCGCAAGGCTCAGCCGTACTCCGGGTACGAGCAGTATGAGTTCACGGTGCCCACCCACACCGACAGCGACACTTATGCCCGTTATCTCCTGCGCATGGAAGAAATGCGGCAGTCCCTGCGGATCGTCCAGCAGGCGCTGGACACGCTGCCATACGGGCCGGTGCGCAGCAACAACCGCAAATATGTGCCGCCGCCGCGGTCGGAGCTGAGCACCAGCATGGAAGCCGTCATCCATCATTTCAAGTTGTGGACGGAAGGCTTCACCCCGCCGAAAGGCAGCGTCTATTCGGCCGTCGAATCGCCACGCGGCGAGCTGGGCGTCTATCTCGAAAGCGACGGCGGTCCCAAACCTTACCGGGTACACTGGCGCACCCCGTCCTTTACCAACCTGCAAATCTTACCGCTGCTTTCAAAGGGCGTGTTTGTTGCCGACCTCGTAGCCATTATCGGCACGATCGATATCGTTCTGGGAGATGTGGACCGGTGAGTGATCATCACACGAATGCCTTATATTCGCCGAATGCCCTATATTCGCCGAATGCTCTTTATTCGCCCTTGCGTACCCAATACTCCCAGGAGGTAGAACAAATCCTGGCTCAGTATCCTGCCGATCAGAAACGGTCGGCCGTCATGCCGCTCCTGTACCTGGCCCAGCGAGGGGACATGTACGTCACAAAGGCTGCCATGGCGGACATCGCCGGAATCCTCGACATTTCCACGACGGAGGTTGCCTCCATCGTCGGCTTTTACAACCTGTACTACGACCAGCCCGCCGGCAAATACCGGGTGCAGGTGTGCACTGACCTGCCGTGCGCCTTGCGCGGTGCGGAGGAATTCCTCGAAAAGCTGTGCGATAACCTGGGCATCCGCGTTGGCCCCGCCACCGCAGGTGGCGCAACCACCGCAGACGGTATGATCACGGTTGAACATGTGATGTGCCTGGCCGGATGCGACCGGGCGCCGCTGTTCCAGGTGCAGTCGGGTGAGGGATTGGAATATCACGAAAACCAGACGGTGGAGTCGGCGCTGAAGATTATTGAGGAACTGCGCCAAACGGACAGGGTGTGTTCGCAGCCACCCCCAGCGCCCACCCCGGATGCGGATGCCAGCGCACCCGATGCGAATTACCCTGAGGAGGGCTTATGAGCGCGGACACACCCCGTCCGTTCGCGGACACACCGGTCCCTGGCACTTATGTCCTCCTCCGCCATCGGGAAATCCCGGGCCTCGACCAGCTCAGCGTCTACCAGGAGCACGGAGGCTTTCAGGCGTTCCGCAAGGCCGTTACCCAGATGCAGCCTCAGGAAGTGACGGAGGTTGTCAAAGCTTCTGGCCTGCGCGGCCGCGGCGGGGCAGGCTTCCCCACGGGAATGAAGTGGGCGTTCATCGACAATAAAAACTGGCCGCACTACCTGGTGGTCAATGCCGACGAGTCGGAACCTGGCACCTTCAAAGACCGCGAGATCCTGGAGGGCAACCCCTATCAGCTCTTAGAGGGCGCTGCGCTTTGTGCTTATGCGGTGGGAGCCCATGATGTTTACATATACCTGCGCGGCGAGTTCTGGCCGGTTGCCCGGAGCCTCAACGAGCGGATTCAAACCCTCGAAAAAGAGGGTTTGCTGGGTGAAAAGCTATTCGGCACGGACTTCTCCCTGCGCATTCATACCCACCTGGGAGCCGGGGCGTATATCTGCGGCGAGGAGACGGCGCTGCTCGAATCGATCGAAGGCAAGCTGGGGCAGCCGCGCCTGCGCCCGCCCTTCCCACCGGCTGTCGGCCTTTTTGGCAAGCCCACGATCGTGAACAACGTGGAAACCCTGACCAATGTACCGCTCATTGTCGAGCGCGGCGCCACCTGGTACCGCACGATCGGCACCGAGAGAAGCCCCGGTCCAAAGATTTTCTCCCTTTCCGGCTGTGTGAACCGCCCGGGTAATTACGAATTGCCCCTGGGAACCACTTTCCGCGAGCTCATCTTCACACACGGCGGGGGCGTTCCAGGAGGCAGGAGTGTGAAAGCCATCATGCCCGCAGGAGCCTCTTCTTCCCTGATCGTGGCTACGGAGGCGGCGCTGGATACAAAGATGGATTATGAAAGCGTGCCTGCCCTCGGCGCCCAGTTAGGCTCGGCTTCGGTGATCATCATCGATGACTCGGTCAGCATGGACTGGCTGATTGCGAAAACGATGCGTTTTTTCCAGCACGAATCCTGCGGTAAATGCACCCCCTGCCGGGAAGGCACCTTCTGGATGATGCGCTTAACCGAACGGTTGCTCTTGAACCGTTCGGTCGAAGACGTTGAGCTGCTCCAGGCGGTCGCCAACCAGGTTAAGGGCAAGTGCCTGTGCGCATTGGGGGATTTCTCGACCGAGGCCGTGCTTTCGGGGATTGAGCGTTTCCGGGAAGATTTCGAGATGAAGGCTGGCAAGGGCAACGGAGCAGTGCATGGCTAAGGACGTAACCCTGACGATCGATGGAATTCCTGTGACCGTGCCGGATGGCACGTTGATCGTGAATGCCGCCAAGAAAATCGGCATCGACATCCCGGTGTTTTGTTACCATCCCAAAATGGAGCCGGTGGGCATGTGCCGGATGTGCCTGGTGGAAGTCGGCCGTCCCGTGATCGACCGGGCGACGGGGCAGCCGGTGCTCGAAGCCGATGGCTCGCCGAGGCTTCTATTCGGTCCCAAGCTGGAAACGGCCTGCACGACGCCGGTCTCTGAGGGCATGGTCGTGCTCAATTCCAGCGAAAAAGCCATGGCCGGGCGAAAGGACATCCTGGAGTTCCTGC
>CAVXWV010000009.1:0-115164 GCA_963765565.1 uncultured Chloroflexia bacterium | reverse complement strand
AACCTCTCACCCGCTGGACTGTCCCGTTTGCGATAAGGGGGGCGAGTGCCCGCTGCAGAACCAGACCATGGGCTTTGGACCGGGCGAGAGCCGCTTCATCTATGAAGAGAAAAAACACCTGGCAAAGCAGGTGTCCCTGGGCGAGTTGATTATCCTGGATCGCGAGCGTTGCATCCAGTGCGGGCGCTGCGTGCGTTTCCAGGATCGTGTGGCTGGTGAGCCGGTGATCGGTTTCAGCCAGCGCGGGCGCTCACTGGAAATCGTGACTTTCTCCGAGCCGGGCTTCGACTCGGTTTTCTCGGGGAACACCACGGATATCTGCCCGGTAGGCGCCCTGACGACGACCGATTTTCACTTCCGGGCGCGCCCGTGGGAGCTGAAAGCCGCGGCTTCGATCTGCAATCACTGCCCGGTAGGCTGCAACCTGACCTTCAACGTGCGCCGTGAAGCCGCCTCCGGTGGAAATGTGGCGATCAAGCGGGCACTGCCGCGCCAGAACGAGCAGGTGAACGAAATCTGGATTTGCGACAAGGGCCGCTTCGGGTATCATTTCACGGATCCTGCCAACCGCCTCCAGCAGCCGCTGGTGCGCAAAAACGGCGAGCTGGTGGAGACTTCCTGGGATGAAGCTCTGGATCTCGTTGCCGAACGCTTCCGCCAGGCCGGGGCAGAGACCTTGACCCTGGCGAGCGGGCGCCTGGCGAACGAGGATTTATTCAACCTGGCTTCCCTGGCGAAGGGATTGGGCGGCAAGGCTGTCCTGGACTCCAGCATGGCGGGCGGTGACCTGACAGGCCAGATTGGGTTTGCCCCGGGCACGAATTTCTCATCCATGGATGCGCAGACGGCCATCCTGGTCGTGGCTTGCGATCTGGAAGAAGAAGCGCCGATCTGGTGGCTGCGGGTCAAGCAGGCCGCCGAACGCGGGGCGAACCTGATCGTAGCCAACCCTCGTCCGACCAGCCTGGATCGCTACGCCCGGCAGAGCTTGCGTTACGCCTACGGCAGCGAGGCCGCGGTCGTGCTGGCGCTGCTCAACAGCCTTTCGGCCAAGCGGCCCGACCTGCCGCGCTCAGTCCAGACACTCCTGCGCAGCGACGCGCTGCAGGCGGCTGCCAGCAGCTTCGCGGAGGCTGAAAACGCCGTGGTCATCTTTGGCAGCGAAGGCACGGGCTATGCCGCCTCCCAGGCGCTTGCCCAGGCTTGCGCCAACCTGCTGATCGCAACCAACCACGTCGGACGCCCCAACAACGGACTGCTGGGCGTCTGGCAGCGAGCCAACGACCAGGGCGCCTGGGATATGGGCTTCCGCCCGGTGGACGACCTGCCGGCTGCCCTGAAAGCCGCCAAAGCCCTCTACCTGGTCGGCGTCGATCCCATCAGCGACGAACCTTCGCTACTCACTGCGGATAAAAGACATCCTGCGGACAAAGTACGTCTCACGGACGATCTTGGTCCGCCGGACATTCCGCCAGAGTTTGGCCAGGGACAGTTCGTGGTCGTCCAGGATTTATTCATGACGCCCACCGCCCGCCTGGCTGATGTCGTGCTGCCGGTGCTGGCGTATACCGAGCGCGAGGGCAGCTACACCTCGGGCGAGCGGCGCGTGCAGCGTTTCTACCCGGCAGTGCCCCAACTACCAGGCAGGGCGGATAATGCGGATATAGTGCATCCGGAACATCCGGCGGACAATGCGGATAAAGAGCATCCGGCGGATATAGGTCATCCGGCGGACCAAGAACGTCCTTTAGCGGATTTTACTATCACGGGCAGGATTGCCCAGCGCCTGGGCATGGACCTGGAATTCCAGGCCGCCAGCCGAGTAATGGCGGACAAGGATCGTCCGGCGGACAAGATCGTCCGGCGACAAAGATCGTCCGGCGGACAAAGATCGTCCGGCGTGCATTGCCGGGTCGGTAGAGGGTTACGCAGGCCTGTCTTATCAGAAGCTGGCCGAAGTACAGGAGCAATGGCCGCTCATCGGCCGCGCCGACCTGTATTACGGCGGGACCTCCTATGAAAACCGCCAGGGGCTGGGTGTGCAGTTAGCGCCGGCGGTGCAGCGTGGAGTTTCGCCTGCCCTGGGCTGGATCGACCCGGGTGAACTGGAAGAACCGCAGGATGGGCTGATCGCTGTGCCGGTGACGCGCCTGTACGACCGCGGCTCGCTGCTGCGGTACTCAAAGGTGCTGCAGCCGCGCCTGCCGACACCATATATCGAGATCAACCCGGACGATGCCGAGAAGGCACAAATCCAGGATGGGCAGCCCGTGCAGGTTGTGCTGGGAGAGGGCGGATATAGTGCATCCGGCGGATACAGTGCATCCGTCACCTCGGTTATGACCGTCCACCTGCTGGAGAGCGTCCCCCGGGAGTGGTCCTGGTGCCTCGCAGCCTGGGCCTGCCGTTGAAGCAGCCGGTGCCAATCCAGGTCAAGCCCTTACAGGACAGTCCCTTACAGGGCAATCCCTTACAGGGCAAGGTTTTGGAGGACTCATGATCAGTTTTGCCCTGGTCGTCGAATGGATTATCAAATCGATTTTGATCATCGCCATGATGATCGTCGGATTTGCGTACCTGACCTATTATGAGCGAAAAGCACTCGCTCGCATCCAGGTGCGCATCGGACCCAACCGGGCGGGACCTTTCGGCCTGCTGCAGCCGATCGCTGACGCGGTCAAGCTGATCTTCAAAGAGGAGCTGATCCCGGGGACCGCCGACAAGCTCATTTTTATCATGGCGCCCATCATCACCGTGGTGCCTGCCCTCGTCATCCTGGCAGTCATTCCCTGGGGCGGCGATGTCAGCCTGTTTGGATATGAATTCACCCTGGCTCTGACCGACATCAACGTGGGGGTACTCTACATCGTCTCGGTGGCCTCGATCTCCGTTTACGGCATTGTCCTGGCGGGCTGGTCATCGAACAACAAATTTGCTACCCTGGGAGGCATTCGAGCGACTGCCCAAATGATCAGCTACGAGCTGGCTCTGGGGATGGCTTTCATCCCGGCCATCATGCTGGCCGGCTCGATGAGCATGGGCGACATCGTCAAAGCCCAGGCGGAGCTCGGTTGGTTCGTGATCTGGCAGCCGGTGGGCGCCCTGATCTTCTGGGTGGCTTCCCTGGCGGAGGTCAACCGTGCCCCGTTCGACATGCCTGAAGCTGAGCAGGAGCTGACGGCGGGCTATCACACGGAATATTCCGGTATGAAGTTTGCCCTCTTTTTCATGGCCGAATACATCAAGATGATCGCCGTCAGCGCCATTGCCGCCACGCTCTTCTTTGGCGGCTACCGGGGCCCCTTCGTCGACCAGGTGCCCTGGCTGGGTCCCGTTTATTTGTTCATCAAAGTCCTGATCCTACTTTTTGGCATGATCTGGACGCGCGCCACCCTGCCGCGCATCCGCTACGACCGCCTGATGGCGTTCGGTTGGAAGGTCCTGCTGCCCCTGTCCTTAATGGTTGTGTTTATTACGGCGCTTGGCATCATCCTGGAAATGCTCTGGCTGATCCCCATCCTCAGCATCCTGGGTTTCTTACTGGTTGCCTGGATTTCTACCGTACGTTCGAAGAACGCGCCGTTCGAACAGCAGGTGCGACGATGCAGCAACCACCGCGGTCAATCTTCCAACGTTCAGAGCACCCAATCTTAATGGTGGAGGAAACAAGCGATGTTTACGGAAATACTTCGAGGCCTGGCTACCACGTTCAAAGAGATTTTTACAAAACCGGTGACGATCCAATACCCGGAGGTCAAGCGCCCGGTGCGCCAGCGTTTCAAGGGGCGCCACTACCTGCAGCGCTATGAAAACGGCCTGGAGCGCTGCATCGGCTGTTCGCTGTGTTCGGCAGCCTGCCCATCAGATGCCATCTTCGTGGAAGCCGCCGAAAACACGGACGATGAGCGCTATTCCCCCGGGGAGCGCTACGCCCGCGTGTACGAGATCAACATGATGCGCTGCATCTTCTGCGGCTTCTGCGAGGATGCCTGCCCGACCGAGGCCATCGTCTTGGGCGACAACTACGAGCTGTCCTTTTATGACCGGCGCTCTTCGATTTATCCGAAGGAAATGCTGCTCGTGCCGGTCCCCGAAAACGGCAGCCCGACCCCACAAAAAACCCAGCCGGGCATGTTCACACGCTCGATTCCTATCATGAAGGATCCGGAATAGCGGATTAAGGGCATCCAGATGACGAACTCGCAATTGATTTTCTTTATCCCGCTGGCGCTGATTGCGGTGGCGACCGCCCTGGGGATGGTCGCCAGTAAAAAAACCGTCTATGCCGCCTTGAACCTGATTGTAAACTTTGCTTCAGTCGCCATGCTGTACCTGATGCTGGGGGCGCCGTTCATCGCCCTGGCGCAGGTCACGGTGTATGCCGGCGCCATCATGGTGCTGTTCCTATTCGTGATCATGCTCCTGGGCGCCGAACAGCTTAGCGAGCCACCCGCCTGAAGTGGCAGCAGCCCTTCGCGATCGGCATGGGCATAGATCTTGCTGCTCGAGGCGCTGTACCTGATCGCCTTCCGCACGCACGTGCTGCCGCAGTCAGGCAGTGTTTCGACGCCTTCAGCGACCCGGTGAAGCTTTCGGAGGTCCTCTTCAGCAGCTATGTCCTGCCGTTTGAAGTGACCTCGGTCCTGCTGCTGGTAGCCATGATTGGCGCCATTGTCCTCAGCCGGCGCCGCAGCGAGCGGGCGGACAAACCCCGTCCGGCGGCGGGTGGTGAAACCGCGAAACCGGCAGGACAAAACTTAGAACCGGTAGAGGCGGACAAACCCCGTCCGAAAGAAAATCTGGCGGTAGAAGGAGGCCAGGATGCTGCCCATTGAGTACTACATCACCTTATCGGCGATCCTGTTCACGATAGGCACGATCGGCGTGCTGGTGCGCCGGAATGCCATCGTCATCTTTATGTCGATCGAGCTCATGCTGAATTCGGCGAACCTGGCGTTCGTTGCCTTTGCCCGGATGTACGGATCCTTGAACGGGCAGATTTTCGTGTTTTTCGTGATGGCCGTGGCCGCCGCCGAGGTCGCCGTGGGCCTGGCCTTGATCGTGGCGATTTTCCATTCCAAGAAAAGCATCAACGTGGACGAGATCAGCAGCCTGAAGGGCTAGGTCTGGCGGAAGAGGAGAGACATGTTCTGGAGTGAAGCTGCTTCTGGTGGACCGCAATTTTTCAACCTGGCGCCCTGGATCGTTTTCTTCCCGGTCATCGGCCTGCTGATAAACCTTATTTTCGGTGGGAAAATGGGGGAGAAAGCCATCGGCGAGAAGGCCATCGGCCTCGTTGCCTGCCTGGCTTCTGGCCTGGCCTTTGCCGTCTCCGTGCTGCTGGCGGTCTCGCTGGTGGGCTACCCCGAAGGCAAGACGGTCGTCCTGGCGGATTGGCTGGAGGTTGGTAGTCTGCAAGTGCGCTGGGCGTTCCTGGTGGACACGCTTTCGGTGACGATGATGCTGGTGGTCTCCGGCGTCGGGACCTTGATCCACATCTTCGCCGTGGGCTACATGCACGACGACGTGCGCTTCAACGGAGATCCTGGCCGCTTCCGGCGCTTCTTCGTGTTCATGAACCTGTTCATCGCCTCCATGATGATCCTGGTCAGCGGCGACAGCTACCTGACGCTCTTCGTGGGTTGGGAAGGGGTCGGGCTGTGCTCGTACCTGCTCATCGGCTTCTGGTACGAAAAGGGAAAAGAAGGGATTGGAAACGCCCTGGCTGCCAAGAAGGCGTTTGTCGTCAACCGCATCGGCGATTTCGGTTTCCTGCTGGCGATCTTCCTGGTCTTCTGGTCCTTCGGCTCGCTGGAGTTCAACAGCGTCTTCGAGAAGACCGGCGAGGTGCTGCCTTACATGGCGGAAGGCCATGCCGTGATCCTGGCGATCACCCTGCTCATGCTGGTGGGCGTCACCGGCAAGTCGGCGCAGATCCCGCTCTACGTCTGGCTGCCCGACGCCATGGCCGGTCCCACGCCTGTCTCCGCCCTGATCCATGCGGCGACGATGGTGACCGCCGGCGTGTACCTGATCGCCCGCTCGGCGCCGTTATTCCAATTAGCCCCGCAGGCGCAGACAATCGTCGCCTGGGTTGGCGGCATCACCGCCCTCTTCGCGGCGACGATGGCGGTCGCCCAGTTTGACATCAAGAAAGTGCTGGCGTATTCGACCATCAGCCAGCTTGGGTTCATGGTGGCCGCCGTGGGCATGGGCGCCTACGCCGCCGGCATGTTCCACCTGGTCACCCATGCCTTCTTCAAGGCGCTCTTATTCCTGGCTTCTGGCTCGATTATTCTTGGGATGGAACACGCGCACCATCACGTGGAGCACGACCCTCACTTGAAAAAGAAAATCAAGGGGCATGGCGAGCAGCACTTCGACCCGCAGGACATGCGCAACATGGGTGGGCTGCGCACGAAGATGAAAGCCACGTTCTGGGTTTACCTGATCGGCGCCCTGGCGCTGGCCGGCATCTTCCCCCTGGCGGGTTTCTGGTCGAAGGATGAAATCCTGGTCGAGAGCAACCTGCTCGTCCCAGGCGTCTTCGTCCTGCTGACGATCACCGCCTTCCTGACTGCCTTCTACATGGGCCGGCAGATCTTCCTGGTCTTCTTTGGCGAGGCGCGCAGCCCGGCAGCGGAGCATTCGAAAGAAAGCCCGCCCATTATCACGGTGCCGCTCTTCATCCTGGCTGGCCTGGCGGTAGTCGCCGGCATGTTGAACCTGCCGAAGCTGCACACCTTCACGACCTGGCTGGAGCATACCAGCGAGTTTTTTCACCCCGGCGAGTTCGTCTTCTGGATCGCCCTGCTCTCGACGCTCCTGGCCCTGGCGGCGATCGGCCTGGCGTACTGGCTGTACATCCGGCGCTATGCCGCCCTGCAGAGGCTGCCGGTCGCCCAGCGCCCCGACGACCCGCTGCGGTCTATTTTGAATGGGATTTTCACGCTGCTGCACAACAAGTATTGGATTGACGAGCTGTACGCAGCCGTGATCGTCAACCCTTATGTCGCCCTTTCGAAATTTCTAGCGGATACGATCGACTGGCGTTTCTGGCACGACTGGTTCCACGACCAGGTCATCGCCCGCCTCTTCCGCGGGTTCAGCCGCCTGCTGGCGGAGCCCGTCGACCTGGGCGTGATCGACGGGGCAGCCAATGGCCTGGCAACCGTGACGCAGGGCCTGGCGCGGGCGCTGCGCCGCCTGCAGACCGGCTACGTCCGCAATTACGCGCTTTCGATCTTCCTGGGTGTGATCCTGATCCTGGGTTACTTGATTTTAAGATAAGCTGAAAAAGGATAAGAAGCAATGAATGATCTGGTCAATCCCCTGGTTTTGGTCACCTTCTTCCCCCTGGTGGGCGTGCTGGTGATCCTGTTCATGAACGCGGCCACGGCTACCCAGAAGAATGCCATCCGCTGGGTAGCCGTGGCTACCTCGCTGGTCACCTTCGGCATCTCGATCTGGATGCTGACCCAGTTCAACGCAGCCAATCCTGACCTGCAGCTTGTGGTCGATATCCCCTGGATCCAGGTGGCCGGCTACGAAATTGCCTTCATCATGGGAGTGGACGGCCTGAGCGTGCTGCTGGTCCTGCTGACCACCTTGCTGACCCCGATCTCGATTTTCTCTACCTGGACGGCGGTGGAGGAGCGCGTCAAGGATTTCATGATCTTTTTCCTGCTCTTGGAGGTCGGCATGACCGGCGTCTTCCTGGCCCAGGACCTGTTCTTATTCTACATTTTTTGGGAATTCACCCTGGTGCCCATGTATTTCCTGATCGGCATCTGGGGCGGGCCGCGCCGGATTTATGCGGCGATCAAGTTCTTCCTCTACACCATGGCCGGCTCGATCCTGATGCTGCTGGCGATCCTGTGGTTGGGCATCACCGGCGGCACCTTCTCGCTGCCGGAGCTGATCGCCCAGGGCAACATCCCCGCCGAGGTCCAGTTCTGGCTGTTTCTGGCCTTCGCGGCGGCGTTTGCGATCAAGGTGCCGATGTGGCCGCTGCACTCCTGGCTGCCGGACGCCCACGTGGAAGCGCCTACGGCAGGCTCGGTGATCCTGGCGGGCGTCCTGCTGAAGATGGGCACCTACGGCTTCCTGCGCTTCAACCTGCCCCTGTTCCCGCAGGCTTCCTGGGAGCTGGCGCCCTGGATCGCCGGCCTGGCGGTGGTCGGCATCCTCTACGGCGCCATGGTCTCGTATGCGCAGAAGGATGTCAAGAAACTGGTGGCTTACTCGTCGGTCAGCCACCTGGGCTTCGTGATGCTGGGCCTGTTCGCCCTCAATGCCCAGGGGATCGAGGGCGGCATCCTGCAGATGGTCAACCACGGCCTGAGCACGGGCGCCCTGTTCTTGATCGTGGGCATGATTTACGAGCGCCGCCACACGCGCGAGCTGGAGCAGTTCGGCGGCCTGTGGAAGATCATGCCGGTGTACGGCGCCCTGACCTTGATCGTCACGCTGTCCTCGATGGGCCTGCCCGGCCTGAACGGCTTCGTGGGCGAGTTCACGATCCTGCTGGGCGCCTGGGGCGCCGGGCAGGCAGGCGGGTCGCTGGGCTCGTACCTCTTTGCGGGGCTGGCGGCGATCGGCGTGATCCTGGCGGCGGTCTACATGCTCTTCATGTTCCAAAAGATGTTCCTGGGGCCAGTCACCCACGAGGAGAACCGCAGCTTGAAGGATTTGAACTGGCGTGAGATTGCGGTGCTGGTGCCGATCCTGGTGCTGATCTTCTGGATCGGCCTGTATCCGAAGCCCTTCTTCGACCTGATGGGCCCGGCGGTGGAGAAGCTGGTCGCCGGGATAAACGCTGTGGCCGGTGTACCGTAAAGTGGACGCGGATACAGTTCATCCGGTAGAAAAAAGGTTGATGCTATGAGCATGAGTCAATTCCTCGAGGATATGAATGCCATCCTGCCGCTGGCCGTCCTGGTGGCCTGGGCATGCGCCCTGCTGCTGGTCGACCTGGCGATCCCGAAGGGGCGCAAGGGCTGGACGGCGCTGCTGGCGGGTATAGGCCTGGTCATTTCTGCCGCGTTGACCTTGTGGAAGGCGTTAGCGGCGCAGCCCTTAGCGCCGCCGGCCACGGCCTTCAACGGCATGATTGAGGTGGACGGCTTTGCAGTTTACCTGAGCGTCTTGATCCTGGTCAGCGGCATCGGTGGGATCACCCTGGCATACGATTACCTGAGGCGGATGGGATTGGAGCGCGGCGAATACTACGTGCTGCTGCTGTTTTCCATTGCCGGCATGGTCCTGATGACCCAGGCGGCGGATCTGATCGTGGTCTTCCTGGCGCTCGAGCTGCTTTCGATCCCCCTGTACGTCCTGGCGGGTTTTGCCGTGCCGAAATTGAACTCCGAGGAAGCCTCGCTCAAGTACTTCCTGTTAGGCTCCTTTGCGACCGGTTTTGTCCTCTACGGTGTAGCCCTGACCTTCGGTGCCACCGGGCAGACTTCGCTGGAAGGGATCGTGGATGCAGTTACAGGAGGAAGCTCAAACCCGGTTGGGCTGTTGATCGGCGCCGCCATGATCCTGGTGGGGTTAGGATTCAAAGTGGCTGTCGTCCCCTTCCACATGTGGACGCCCGACGTCTACCAGGGCGCCCCGACCTCGGTCACGGGTTTCATGGCGGTCGGCGCCAAGGTGGCCGGCTTCGCGGCGCTGCTGCGGGTCTTCTTCCTGGCGTATCCCTCCCTGGCGCCCTCGATCGCCCCGGTGATCGCCGTCCTGGCGGCGGTCACGATGATCCTGGGAAACGTGGTCGCCATCGCCCAGACCAACATCAAGCGCCTGCTGGCGTATTCGAGCATTGCCAACGCCGGCTACATCTTGATGGCGCTCGTGCCCATCGGGCAGCCTGAGATCGCCGCCAAGGCGGTCGCCTCGGCCCTGTTCTACCTGTTCACCTACGCCATCACCAGCTTCTGCGCCTGGGCGGTGGTGATCGCCGTGGAGCAGAATGGAGAACAAGGGGTTGGAGATCAACGATTACGCCGGGTTGGGGCGCCGGCAGCCGCTGCTGGCCGCCGCCATGACCGTGGCGATGCTGTCGTTCACGGGCATCCCGCCGACCCTGGGCTTCTTTGGGAAGTTCTTCCTGTTCGGCACGGTGATCGAAGGCGGCTACATCTGGCTGGCGCTGGTCGGCGTGCTGACCTCGCTGGTCTCCGCTTACTACTACCTGCGGGTGGTGGTGATCATGTACATGCGCGAGGGCGAACGGCGCTGGTGCAAGTGCGGCTACCAGCGGAAGTTCGCCGCGAGGGTTGGCTGACCCTGACCGCACTGGCGACCGGCCTGGGAACGCTGGCTTTGGGACTGCTGGCCGCACCGCTGTTCGAATGGGCGTCGAAGGCGGTGCTGGGGGCGTTTTAGAAAATTTAACCAGCCAACTCCTGGAAGGAAATTTCATGGAGAAAGGATTATCTATGACTAATAGGTATTTTCAGACTGCAATGGCAGTTTTGTTTGCATTTATTCTAACTGCGTGCCAGGGTGCGCTTACGCCAAGCCGCGAAGAACTGCCGCGTGTCCCGCAAACTGTAGAAGTAACCCGGCTTGTACCCCAAACAATCGAGGTTACCCGGATCGTGCAACAACCAACTTCCACATCGGAATACCAGGCCGCGGCCAGTTCTACAGAGCTGACCGTTACTCCGCTCGCAATTCCCGTACAAGCGGGTTCATCCTCTTTGCAAATGGACCCCGCCTATTTCGATGGTCTCATCGTTCTCGACTCGGTACTACACTCTCCTGGATCATGGTCTTTTTGAAGAAGTACTTCCCTTATACAGTTCATCTTTACTTAAAAAAAGCGGGGGAGGAAATTTTGAAGCTGATCTGAAATCTGTTAAAGTAATATCTATACGCCCATATGATTACTGGCTTGCCCAACAAGGTCTGCCTCCTCAACCGACTCCAGCGAATGAAATCCGTTATATTGTTGGAACGATCGTGTTTCATAAGGCGCCGGCCTGGAATGAGGGAGGAACTCCTACGCCAGATGGGCAAACACGATTTATATCTCTTGTACTAGAAAACGGCGAATGGAAACTCAATGAATTCAATTCATCACCGTGGTCTCCACAACCATAGCTTGAGTTAACTTAGCGTGCAATTTGATCTGCGTTCGGCAGCTAAGAAGAGTGATCTATGGATGCTTTGCTTCTCGTGAAGTGCTTGTGAACTAGAAGGTTCTCGAACGACCGATTCAGAATAGTTCTGCACGAACTCTTCTGAATGAAAACTCCAATTAAAACCGCTCCTGAAAAGAACATGCCGATGAAAATAACACGCCTGTCTTTAGCTATCATCATAATCCTGGTCCTTGCAATTCTTGGTATCGTTACTGTAGATGCTAGCGCTGGACGAGAGAAGACGGTTAACCTTGCTGCAGAGAGTGCGATCCGGGAAGTAGTTCTAAACTACTTTCAATCAGCGGTACAGTTCAAGGGCCGTGAATCAGATAAAAGATTTCCGTGGGCTTACGGACGGGTCCGCTCAAGCGGAATCCTTTCTTAAATCAAAGTCTGATAAGCTAGAGATCGAAATCTATAATTCAAAGCTGCATCATCTTGGTTACACCCAATACAAATACACCCTGGATTTTAACGAGAATCTCAATTGATCGAGACAATCAAACGGCGACTGTCACGGTTACCGAAGGACACGACGTGGTGTTTGAGATATCCGAGATGATCTCCAAGACTGAACCAATCGTCTCGAAAATGCGAAATCTCGATCATACGATTCTGCTCAAGAAAACGCAAAACGGCTGGAAGATTGTCTCGGATTATTACGAGGACTATTTGTGGCGCATGCTGAGAGCCACGAACCTTTCCAAGGATGAATTGTTGCGTACTATCGATGAGGCCCAGGATCAGGTCTCTACGATTGCAAGGGTGGAAAGCGTGACATCTACGTGTAACCTGCCGGCTGACGAGTCGACACACCCGTACAACAGGAGTGGAGCCGTCGCATATGCTCATCAGTATGCGTATGATCCTAACCCTGCATATTACTATTTTCCTGACAACGACTGTACAAATTTTGTGAGCCAGACAATCCATCTTGGCAGCAATGCCGAGGAGGTGGGAAGCAATACTTATGGATGGTATTACAATTACTATAACACCTATCAGGACAACGATTATTCCGCCTCCTGGACTGATGTCGGAAAGTTATACGAATTTATTACACAGTATTATGTATGGGACAAAGGACCGGAGGGATGCGAAATAGATCAATACAATGCGTTACCGGGAGACTTGGTTCAGTTTGAGTGGCGTAGTGATACTAATCCAGAATGGGACCACAGCGTAATCATTGTGCAAAAGGGAAGCGGTGGTTATGACTACTCCTATTGGGTGGCCGGACACAGCAACGATGTGGATAATTATCCGCTGGATAATTACCTATATGACTCCAGGCGCTTCATCCGTATCGATAGAATAGACGGCTCTAACAAAGTGTTCTTGTCCGTGGCACTTAAGAGTCTTTCAGGATCCCTGCAGAATTCCGTGAATAATCCTTATCCAGCGCCAATGGAATTCGACGGATCAACGCAGCCAAAGAAAGACCGTCCTTATCCAGCTCCGTGATTGCTATCGATTATGCACTCAAAATTTTTATTTTTTGTTCAGTCCAAAGACTGTAGAAGTAAAAATCATCTAAAGTCTTTGATGTTTTACGAAAAACTCGAGGACCACAAGGATCGGAAAAGAACGCAGATAATGCTCACGGACGAATTAAAAGACGAAAATTTCCCATCCCCGATCTTGCACCATTTTTCGCAACACTGAATCCGGTGTGACCGCGACGGGATGAGCTACCCGTTCCAGCAAAGGCAGGTCGTTGTGCGAATCGCTGTAACCCCAGCCTGGAAGGTGACAGTCACGGGCAGTAGATATAGAGCCATGAAGGAGTTCGGAAAGCATAGTAAAATAAGATGTGTCGATAGAATTGGTTTATGGGTATACATGGAGTGAAAATGGAAAACAAGCATGATTATTATGTCATGATCGAGCGAGATGAGGACGGTTTTTTTGTAGGTGAAGTCCCGCAGTTGAGGGGCTGTTACTCTCAAGGGGTGACGCTCGATGAGCTGATGGAAAATATCAAAGAAGTCATCGAGCTCTGCTTGGAAGACGAGCAGATCGATACCTTGCCTGAATTTATCGGTGTTCAGAAAGTCACCGTATAGTGCCTGCTTTACAAGTCCTGCAAGCGATAGGTCCATATTCCCCTGCGCGGATTTATCTTTGTTCATCTTCTGGTCGGCCAGGAAGGTGTCCGTCTCGGGCGGTATCTGCATCACGGCGCCATTCTAGAGCTGTTCGATGGTCAGGAGATCGCCTACCCCACGGTCAGGAGATCGCCTACCCCACGGTCGAGATCGCCTACCCCACAGCCTGCTCCTTCCCTTCGTTCAGGACAAGCTCTGAGCGAAGCAAAGGGTGGCCTCTTCGCCGCGAATCACTGGGGTACCTCGGCCGAAAATTGATGGATATATTGATTGAAAAGAGTTCTTTTTCCACTGTTATTGGCCCTGATAGTCTTGTCAGCCTGCCAGAAACCCACTATTAGGCTGACAGAACAACCATCCGCACAAATTTCTCCGTCGCTAGCAAGTAATTCGACTGAAGAAATATCCCCGCCCTCTGCCAAAGCAACATCAACACCTATGGAATTAATTCCTCCTTCGGTTAGTCCTATTCCCACATTTACCCCATCTCCTTCACCAACAGCTACATTGACTCCTGAACTCCATATCGATTGGAGCCTGTATGATCCAGATCTAAAGCCGCCGATTGAAATCTTTCACTCAGAACCTCTAATTGTAAAATCTGACGAGGCGATTGAACTCAAGTTTAAATTCCTTTGTGTTTATCAATTCATGACACCAGGTGCTAATTGCGATATTAATGCGGCATTATTCGTCTCGTATAACGGTACAAATAACTTCACTTCTATCCCGCTCCAAGAGAAAATAACAGAAGAAGGAAAATTTTGGATTGCTGTTCTCCAGGCTTCCGATGAAAATGGTAAACCGTTCCATTATTACTTGCTGGTGAATGATCCCCAGGTTGGTGTGGATGTCCGTTTCCCTAGCGGTGGAACGATTGACTTCCTCGCCGTTCCATCTTATATTCCTGTGAACCTGAATGATCACACAGAGGCAGCGCAAGGCGAACTCGTGCTGGCGATACCCTGGGGAAGCAGCCTTGAAAAAGTTGGGGTACAGAAGCGAGATGGGTACCCTCTCAGAGAAGGACCTTCCGCAATCGACGTCGCAGAAGATGGTCGGATTGCCTTGTTGGATTTTGTAAACGAACGTGTGTTGATCTATGACCCGAAGGATCAAACTTTTTCCAATATTCCATTACCTTTCGATTACAAAGGTCAAGGTGATTTGCAGTTTGACCGTGATGGCCAGCTTGCGATTTTCGATATGGTCGGGGAACCCATCGAACAACCCACAGTGTACGCTCCTCGTTTGCATCGCATGGCGCTCGATGGTAGTGTCGATCAAGTTGCCCCTGTATTCGCGACCTATCCCGTTGCATTGACCAAAGGGTTCAAAGTATTGGATATTTTTGATTGGAGGTTCGTTGAACCATTCAGTTCGACCGGTGATGTTAATTCACGCGAAGAATAAAGAAAAATCAGGAAGATGAGCTTATTCCAGATCGGTTCCCCTGAGATTAAATTTACCGGTTGCAAAAGAACGGGAATCGTAAATTTTCCAATACCGATCTTGCGCTATTTTACGCAACACTGAATCTGGGGTGACCACCACGGGATGCGTGACCCGTTCCAGTAAAGGCAGGTCGTTGTGCGAATCGCTGTAGCCCCAGCTTTCGTCCAGTGTCTGGTGATGCTCCCGCAGCCATATTTCCAGGCGCTTGACCTTGCCCTCACGGAAGGCAGGAATCCCGCTTGAGTCGGGAGGTGGGTTTTCCATTTTCATTTCAATCTCCGTACAAATGAGATTGGGAATGCCTACCATGCGTCGTAATCGGCTCTGCCAAAAAAGCGTTGGCGGCGGTGATGAGCAGCAGGTCGTGGCCCTCGCGGCGATGCCAGGCGAGACGTTCCAGCATGAAAGGGCGCAGGCGGGCGCGGATGCCCTCCAGGTAACGGCTCCGCAGGTCGATCACCGAGTCCAGGCTGAGACCGCTGAGAGGCTGGAGCAGGTAGGTCTCGTAAGCGACGATATCCAGCGTCCCGGCCTCGTAATCCTCGAAAATAGCAGGCGATTTGGGCAGTAAAATCATTACCCACCACCCCCTGCTCCGCCAGGAACTGGCTCCACAGCCATTCGCAGTCGCTGTCCAGCAGGGTGAAATCGAGGTCGAACAGGGCCAGGGGCATGAGTGCGACCAGAATCGGTGATGGTGACCGGGTCTTCTCGACCGGCTAAAGTCTCTTCTGCCGTTTGTCCGAACAGCTTGATCTTCCGCTCCAGATCGGGCTTTCGTTCCATCTGGTGCTCGTTAAACACCAGGATGGCGATTTCGGCCAGGTAGAGCACTTCGCTGCCTTCGTGAAGATGCCCCCCGTAAACCTCATCCTGCCCGCAACTCACCACGATGTGCAGGTGCGGCTCGCCGTCGACGATCAGCCCATTGACGGAGAGCAGCTCGAGCGGTTTACTCAGCTCGAAGATGTGGTCCCTGGGAGGAAAGCCGGTGTGCTCGACGTAATGCATGCGGCAGGTTTTGAGCGTGCCGATTCCAGAGACGACGGCTCCGTTGTGGATGCCCTGGGATTTCAGGGCTTCCTGGAGGGATTCGAGCAGCATCTCGCCGGGCTTGAAGCCGATGGTGAGGATTTCCGTTTTACCCGCATAAGGCATGATTTCCATGGTTGTGTTCCTCCTCAGGTTAGCTTTCCGGTTGTAACGATCCACCTGGCGCTTGGATCTCGCCGCGGTAGCGTACCAAGTAGGCTTCGACAAACGCTTCCTGGGCGGCTGCATCGGACGGAACTGCCTGTTGGTTGTCTTCGTTGATGTATTGCAGGAAGCGCCGCAATTCTGGCTCCAGGTACACCCGCGCCCCGGCGCCTTTCACGGTCACCGCGTAGCGCTGTTCGCCAAGGCTCTCGATTTCCGGTTTCCTGAACCAGAGCTGGTAGGGATTGCCGTACCCTGAAAAGGTCGTCGGGTGCTGCGAGAAAAAATCCTTGAGTGCCCGTTTCACGCCCTGCACCCCGCCTGGGCCTCTTAAGCACCATCCGCACCCCGTACACGTAGCCGTCCCCATCGCCTTGCTCGTCGTGGACGTCCACGCTCTCGACGGAAAAATCGCCAATGGTATCGCCGGGGAAAGGAAAATTCATCATCGCCCGAAACTTTTTTGCAAATGGCATGAACAGTGACCTCCTATGACCAGTTTTGAAGCTAGCCCGATAATCGATTCTACTGCAATCTGATTAAAAAGAAGTGGATCCATATGAACCCTCCTGCTTCACCAGTAGTATCTCTAATAGGCTTGAGTGATTGACTAAGGCGAAACTTTTTTGGAGGTCGGATCATGTCGGTGCGCAGACTGAACTCGATACTACTGTTGGGCATATCTATCCTGATTTTGGCAGGCTGTAGAACGTTCCAGTCGGAGCCGAGTCCTACCGCCGGGCTGACCGCTTCACCGGAAACGTTTGACCAGCTTGAGACCGAGGTTTTTGCTCCCTCCCAAAAACCTGAAGCCTCCGCCATCGAGTCCACCGCTTCCACGGAAAAATCCAGTTTTGAAGGCTTGCCTCTGTCCGAATTTTCCGAAGAATCTTTCCGCGTCTCTGGTGCTGCGCAGCCCGGAAGCGGTGCTGACGAATGGCCTGACCCAGTTTTTACGGGGTCAGCGAGGCCAGGCTGAATGATATCTCGATTGACTTACCAGCAAGAGACCTACCGCCTGATGGCGGAAATCCTGGAGGTTTTGAAAAGTTACGACAGGGCCGCGCTGACTCCAGACGAGCAGATTTCTTATGACATCTACCGTTGGTACCTGGAAGATCAACTTGCAGGGCAGGCTTTCATATTTTCATGATTACCCGGCAACCTATTTTCCGGTAACTGCGGTACATGAGGACCTGATATTATTTTTCACCGACCTTCACCCGGTTGCGAGCCTGGATGATGCCAGGGATTATGTCACCCGCTTGAGGCAGGTGGGAACAAAGATCGACCAGTTAATCGCCGGGCTGGAAATCCGAAAAGAAGCAGGGATCGTGCCACCGGCGTTTGCCATCCAGTGGGCGACCTACGGCAACCTGGGCGAGTTTGTGAAAACCTCAGCCCGCTCGAACACCCTGTATACCAGCTTTGAAGAGAAAAGTAAACCTGCTGTCGAGCGGAACCCCGGAGGAGAATAAGGCCGTGTTGGATGAAGCCGAACAGGCGATTGACACGGTGGTGCTGCCTGCTTACCGCAAGCTGCATCAATATCTGCTCTCTTTGCCCACGTACTCGCAGCAGAACAGCGGGGTGTGGCGTTTGCCCCAGGGAGACGCTTATTACACCTATTTACTGCGGCACCACACCACGACCGGATTGTCGGTAGAAGAAATTCACCAGCTGGGTTTGGATGAGCTGAGGCGCATCCACAACGAAATGGCAATCCTATTCGAACAATTAGGGTATCCTGAAAACGAAACCCTGGTGCAGTCGTTCGACCGCGTGGCTCGCGTAACTGGGGGACATGTCTCGGGCAACCAGGTGCTCACAACCTACCAGGATCTGATCTCCGAGGCGTGAGCAAAACCTGGATGCGGCTTTCGACATCCGTCCCTGGCCCGCGTGATCGTCGTCCCCGATCCATATGGCGGTTTCTACGTGTCCGGCTCAATAGACGGCTCACGACCAGGGGCATTCTACGCCGGGGTGGGCGGATCCGGTGAAGATTATTATGCCATGCCCACCCTGGCCTATCATGAAGCCATCCCCGGACACCACTTCCAGATTGCCCTGGCCCAGGAGATGCGAGACCTGCCTTCGTTCCGGCAGGGGTTGGTGTTCACCGCCTATACCGAGGGTCTGGGCTTTGTATGCCGAGCAGCTTGCCGTCGAGCTGGACTGGTATGCCGATGATCCCTATGGAATGCTGGGAATGCTCCAGGCCCAGGCTTTTCGCGGCGGCCCGGCTGGTAGTGGATACCGGCCTGCACGCCAAGGGGTGGACTTTCGAGCAGGCGCAAGAATTCTTCACCGAAAACACCGGCTTCGAGATGGGAGATAGCGTCGACCCTCAGCAGCAAATCGCTCGTTACCTGGTTTGGCCAGGGCAGGCGACATCGTACTACATCGGCTACCTGAAATTCATGGAGCTGCGCCAGCGGGCGATGGATCAACTCGGCGACCGGTTTGACTTGATCGAATTTCACCGGGTGGTGCTCAGCAATGGCTCTATGCCGCTGGATATCTTAGACAGTGTGGTGAACCGGTACATTGCCGGTAAGTCAGGTTCGTGAGCCTGTATTGTGCAAACGAGAACGGTGGATGACTGAAAATACTCTCCACCACTGTCCTTTGACCAGGCCGATGCTGTATTGAAAGGCTCGAAAGCCATTCTTCCGCAGGGCTACGATGGAGAGCGTAAAGACCAAATATATCCCGATAATAAGACCAGGGATAATCAATAACAATCCAGCGAATATCACGACGACACTCAACAAAATGGCTATTAGTACAATCGCCGGAAATCTGGAAAGAGCATAGCGTAGAGTCGCCACCAAGCTCGTTGTTTGTCCTTGAACGATATGCTCTACCAGGTATGCCACCGCTACAATTTGAAACAGGTTAATCCCCATAAAGAGCCAGGAATAAGCAGAGGCCCTTATTGAGGCTGCACTGGTTACTGGACTGTCCAAACTATACCCGGAAGGGAAGAAGTAAGTTAATATAAATTGAGGGAGGTAAACTAATACAGCTATCAGAACGAAGTTGGTTAACCCAAGCCGATAAATTTTCCAGCCCTCTTTGCAGGATATCGAAAAATCCAAACACCTGTGCTCTAAATTTGGTTTCCATGACCTATTTTCCTATTTTGCCTACGAAAAAAAAACCGATCTGAATCGCAACTTGTGCTCCAACTTACCACCTGAAACCGTTCGCCCTCGCCTCCTCTCCATCCGCCTATTCTCCCGGCTGCCGAGAGCCTTGAGCTGCTCTTCGGCAATCTGGCGTAGCTCTGGCTCGTCGCTCAGTTCTAAAGCTTTCCTGAAATCCGCAATGGCCTTTTCCTTATCGCCTGCTTCAGCATAGGCAAACCCGCGCCCATTGTATGCCTCAGCCAGGTTGGGATCGAGACGAATGGCTTGATCGTAGTCGCTAATGGCGCGGTCAAGCTCGTCTTTATTCAAGTATGCAAACCCGCGTTCAGAGTAAGCCTCAGCATAATCGGGCTTGAGCTGGATGGCTTGATCTAAATCGGTTAGCGCAAGGTCAAACTCACCTTTATCGATGTAGGCAAACCCGCGTCCAAAGTAAGCTGCAGCCAGTTTGGGATCGAGCTGGATAGCTTGATTTAAATCGGTTAGTGCAAGGTCAAACTCACCTTTGGTATAATATGAACATGCCCGCGGTTCGTGTATGCCTCGGCCATAATCGGGCTTGAGCCGGATCGCTTGATCGAATTCGGTTAGTGCACGCTCAAACTCACCTTTCTCATTATAGGCTTTCCCGCGGTTCATAGTAAGCCTCGGCGTAATTGGGATTGAGCTGGATTGCTTGATCGAATTCGCCGTTAGTGCATGATCAAACTCGCTTTTATCGAAGTAGGCGATCCCACGCCCATTGTACTGCCTCAGCCAGGTTGGGATCGAGACTGAATCGCTTGATCGTAGTCGCTAATGGCACGGTCAAGCTCGCCATTATTCAAGTATGCAAACCCACGGTCAGAGTAGGCGTAGGCAAAATCTGGAGCCAGCCGGATTACTTGAGTGTAGATCAGTAATTGCTCGGTTATACTCGCCTATCTGGGAGTTGGCGTACCCGCGCGTTCAGATATAAGCCTTAGCGTCATCGGGATTGAGCTGGATCGCTTGATCGAAATCGGATATAGCACGGTTAAACTCACCTTTATCGATGTAGGCAAACCCACGTTCAATATAAGCTGCGGCCAGGTTGGGATCGAGCTGGATGGCTTGATCATATTCGCTAATCGCACGGTCAAGCTCGCCTTTCTCCAGGTAATCATTTCCGACGATCAAAGGCCGCTTGCGGCTCCGTTGCACGCACTCAGCGCGATCAGGATCAACATACAAACAATCAGCGTTCGAAATAGGGTATTGCCGGGTTTGTTCTTCATAATCCTCCCAGATAATATTTCTCAGAACCATTTACAAAATAAAACACCCGGCCTCATTTGTAGCCTGGGTGTTTATGTTTCTATGCACCTTTGCTGTGGGACAGGCGGCATCCGTCCCACCGAAGGCAACCCTCACTCGATAAAGAGAGATGAGGAATGTTTACCTATAGAGTGGGTAATACTATCACAGAACTGGGGTTTGGTTCAAAACTGGTTGGTGAATCATTCTTAATGGAACGGGTAGCGGCCGAATTCCTCCACGGCCTCGATCAGCGCCTGGTAATGCGCCTCCGGCCAGGGCATGCCCTGGTCCGGGCAGCAGAAGTAGCCGCCGTCTTTCGCTCCCAGCAAGCTGATGCAGCGCCGGACTTCCTGGCGGATGGCGGAGATGGGCCCGCTGGCGATCAGCCCGGAGCTGATGCCGCCCTGCAGCGCCATGCGCCCGGCCGTCTTCCGGCGCACGGCGGCCAGGTCGTTGGCGGTCTTCTGCACCGGGTTGAGGATGTCCACGCCCAGCTCCAGGAACATGTCCAGGACCGGCTCGATGTGACCGCAGCAGTGGAAGTTGACGAGCACGCCCCTGGACTTGTACAGCTCGAACAGCCGCCGGTACTCCGGCAGCGAGGAACTCGCGGATCACAGCCGGCGAAAGCAGCAGCCGCGACTGCGTGCCCAGGTCGTCGGACATCTCGACGATCTCGACGCCCAGGCTCAGGTAATGGCGGGCGATCCCAAGCTGGAAGTCCATGATCCTGTGCAGCACCTCGCGCAGGGCTTCCGGCTCGCTGCGGAAGTAGCACATGGCGTTCTCCATGCCGACCAGCATGTAGCATTTTTCCCAGAGGGTGTCGCGGTGAGAGCCGCACAGGAAGGTCTCCTGCGGCTGCCACCCCTGGGCCTGCTCGTAGATTTGCCCGGCGATGCGTTCGTCGTCGGGATCGGGCCAGACGTAGCCGTCCAGGTCCTCCGGCAGGTTCGCCAGCGGGTTGCCGGTGGGAAACCCCATCACGCCCTCGTGCTGGCGCTGCCAAAGCGTGCCCCAGATGTCGCTCCAGGTCGATCCCACGGGCAGGTGATGGCCTCCACCTTCAAACCCCTCGTGGTTGCAGCCGCGGTAGCCGATGCCGTGGCGCGGGTAGCCGCCGGCAACCCACTCAGGGCGATCAAACTTTATGATGCGGCAGGCGCACCCGCCGGTGTCCTGTGGTGGTCGGCCAAAATTAATGATCCGGCGGGCGTTTTCTTTTGCATCCATATCACTGGTGCTGCACGCCCAGTGAATTCCAGATGGCGTAATTCTCGATGAAGGCGCCATCCGAGCGCACGGTCAGGACGAACTTGACGGTCTGGCCTTTCAGGCTGCTGAGGTCGATGTCGATGGCGTTGAACTTGCCGTCGCAGGTCACGTTCCATTCGCCCAGGTCGCTGGTCTTATCGCCGATCTTGTACTGGATCTCGAAACGCAGCTTGCCGGCGCCGCACGAACCGGAGGGGATGGCAAAGCCCAGGCGGCCCTTGAGGCGGTCGCCCGACTGGACGAGGTAATCCGGGTAGGTGCCGCGGATGAAGCCATCGTCGGTGCGCTTGGGGATCGTCAGCAGGACCTTGCCCGAGGTCGCCCCGGTTTCCATCTTGAACGCCATCCGCGACCATGGCAGTGCCGTTGGGATCGTCGCTCGCCCCGCCGTAGGTCAGGTCATTCTCTACAGTATCATCGGTGCCGCTGACCCACTTGGCGTCCTTGGAGCGGCTGTTGAAGTCGAAGGTCACCCCCGTGGCAACCACGACGTCGATCTGCGCCCAGAAGGGCTTGTTCTGGTTGCCAATGCCGAAGACTTCGCCGCCATCGCTGCGCAGCTTGAAGTTCGTGCGGTAGGTGCCGACGAGGTCGGGGGCTCGCAGGTCTACCGAGATGTCGACAGTCTCGCCGGGTTGGATGGTCTTGCTGGTGAACAAAACGGCGTCCGGCGCGTTGAGGGTATTTTTCCCGTCCACCACCAGGGCGTAGTTGGAATTCCAGCCGCAGACGCCGCTGTTTTTCAGGCGCCAGGTCTTGGTAAAGGCAGCCCCAGGGGTGAAGTCAGTGCCGTCCGGGATGGTTATGTCTTTGACGAAGGTGATCTGGTTGCAGGCAGGCGTTGGGGTGGCGCTGGGCTCGCGGGTGGGCTGGTTCTGGGGGGTGTTCGTCGCCGGGGCATTCGTGGCGGTCGGCGCGTTGGCAGGTGCGTTCGTGGCAGTGGCCGTGGGCGGCGCCAGCGTGGGAACGAAGGCGCCGGTGGCCGTCGCCTGGCTGATTTCTGTGAGCTGGGCGGCCAGGGTCTCGGCAGCCGCCGTCTTGATCTGGTCCGACGGCGAGGTGCTGGGTCCCTGGATCAAGGGCATGTTGCATGCCAGGGACACCAGTAAAACCAGGGCAGGGAAGAGCAAGATGAGGTAACGTTTTTTGCTGAGCGTCATGTTCAGCCTCCTGTGCATATCCTAATTATATTACTTTTTTTGTCCGAATTTCACATATTACCTGGAGTCATTCCGAGCGTTCTTTGCGAGGAATCCCCTTAAACACAATCTTGTTTTGATTATCCATCGCTGTGAATTATTTCGCTTATAGGGATTCCTCGCAAAACCGGCTCGGAATGACATTTGAGAGGGTCTTATGTTCTAAGATCTCACCCGGATCCGCCTCGTGACAATCCAGACGCCTCCCGCCAGCAGTCCTGGCAGCAGGCCTCCCACGCAGGGCAGTCCGCCGGGCCGGTTGGTCTCAACCGGTTGAGCTGGCTGGCCGGGTTCCTCGATTATTGCTTCGGCGATGGGCGCCGGGGTGGCGCTTTCCGCGGTCAGCCCGGTCTCCGAAGTGGTGTTTGGCCTGGATGTAGGTTTACCTTCCGGCAGCTCGATCGGTTCGGCTGGGCTGCCCTCGGGGACGACCTCGTAAGCGATGTCTCCAGCGATGACGATCACCGACTGCCCCAGGGCAAACGCCAGGCGCAGGTTGGGGTCGGCAGCCGCCAGGGCGAAATAATCATCCGAGAGGAAGGGGACCTTGACGGTCGTCATCGTCTCCGGGTCGAAGCGCGTGTCGATCCAGGTCGATCCCTGTAGCACGAAGCTGTGTGCGCCGCTGAAACGCACCTGGCCGGGCGCTTCTCCGGAATCCGGACTGTAGTACTCCATGAGTGGGGCTTCGGCGGCGGCCATCGACCCCTGGTCGGCGGCTTTCTGCACCGCGTCCCGGCCTGAGGCCTCCTGGGGAGCGGAGAGAGCCTCCAATTCCTGTTCGACGATCACTTCCTGGGCGGCCTCGCCCAGCGGCAGCTCCTCCGTGACCAGGTAGGAGGTGTAAGGGGTGACGATGCCGTAGCGGATGCTCAGGCGCACGATCTGATCGACCGTCTCCGTGTCGGCCCCGTTCAGGCGCGCCTGGTTCAGCAGGTAGCCGATCTTGCGCGTTGCCCACAGGCGCGGCAGGACCGAAGCCAGCGGGTCGTCGGCGCTGGATGCCTGGCTGAACTCTTGATCTTCGAAGACGAAGACCTGCTCCGCGCCGTTGACCATCCCGCTCAGGCGCACATCCGTCGGGTTCGCCTCGCCCCCCTGGCGGTAGCGCCCGACAACCACGATCTGCGAGCCGCGGAAGAGGTCGGGCAGCGGCGAGGGGTAGAGGTCGTAAACCGGCACATCCCCAAAATCGAGCTCCAGGTCCGTCAGCACCGGGGTGCTGATCTTTGCATAAAAGGTGGAGAGCGCTTCATCCAGGCGCTCGCCCGGCTGCACGTAGAAGCTTGTGCCGTGGTGTTCCTGCGCCAGGGAGTCCAGCAGGTAGGTGTCCACGTCATAGCCCACGCCGAAGCTGAACAGGCGCAGGTCTTCTGGAGCCGAACCCTCGAAGTCTTTGAGGATCTGCTCGCTCTCGACCACGCCCTCGGTGGGCAACCCGTCGGTCATGAAGATCACGTAAGTCGGACGCTCAGATCGGGCGGTTGCGGCGGCTTCCAGCAGGGCTCTATGGATGTCGGTGCTGCCGGCCGCGCTCAGGCGCCATACCCACTCGCGGGCTGCGGCGGCTTCGCTCGCCGGGCGCATCCCGGAGGCGTACAGCTCGACCCCGCTGCTGAATGCCACCAGGTTGAAGGCGTCCTCGGGGTTCAGATGATCGAGAATGTAGGCTGCCGCTTCTTGCGCCTGGTTGAATTTCTCGCCTTCCATGCTGCCGGAGTGGTCGAGGACCAGGATCAGGTCCTTGGGCAGCGCCTGGCTTTCGGCACGCGGTTCGGGCGCCAGCAAGGCCAGGAAGAAGCCGTCCGGGTCGGCGCGCTCGCTTGGGTCGAGGTAGCTCAATAGATGAAAAGCCTGCGTCTCTCCGAGCGAGTAGAAAAGGGCAAAGTCGGCGTCTGGCAGGACGTTTGCCGCCTCGTAGCTGGCGACCAGGCGCGAGTCGCGACTCGCGCTGGACGTCGACCGTGTGGCTGGGCGAGTAGGCCAGGCGCAGCGGCACACTCGAGCTGACCTCAACGCGGATGGCGACCTCTTCCAGGGGCAGCGCCGAGAATTTCTCGGTGCCCAGGGGGTAAATATAGCGCACCAGCCCCTCGTCGGCGGTCAGGACCTGGGTGTATTCGAGCTCCACGCGCCGCTCGCCGCGCGCCGGGATCGGGAAGATGCGCGCCTGTGACGGCGCCGCGCCCGGCATATTCCAGCAGCGCCGGGTCGCGCAGGCTGGCGACGATTTGCTCGTATTCCTGGCGAGCCTGTTCTGCTTCCAGCACCTTTCCTTCTACCGGCTCGCCATCCACCCACAGGGTGAAGGCGTTGACGGCGGCATCCACGGGCAGCGGGAAGAGGTAGGTGCCCTCGATGGTGAAGTCGTTGGGGTTATAGAAGACCTGGTCAACGTGCGTCACCGCCACCTGCTCGTCGATCGTGACGTCCACCCGGTGGTAGCGGATCACCAGCTGGCTCATCGGCAGGGGGACCGGCGGGCACTCCGGGCACGGGTCGGGGATGATGATGCCGTCAGCCCTGGCGGGAGTGGCGAACATGCCGGCCAGCGCAATGACCTGGAATAAGCTGAGTAGAATATAGAACCATTTTTTGCCGTTCATGAAAGCCTCCTGGTACATGCCTGGACGCCGCGATCCTGTCCATTCGATTGTGTCCGGCGCTAAAGCCGCTTCTCAGTGCATGAAAGTCCTTCGGACTGCAGAGGGGAGTCCCGTAGGGACTTTTTTGCCCTGAGCGGCGGCTTCAGCCGCTGCGGCCAAAGCCGCTGTTTGCTCCCGGCGTCGATTATCCATTAGACGCCAAAAAGGGGCGGATTGTTCCGGTGGTATAATGGTGCGGCTATGCTACCGAAACTTGAAGGAATTGTTGGACGATACGACGAATTAACCCGGCTTCTGATGGAAGTGGGTGACGATTACGTGCGCGCCGCAGAGCTGGGAAAAGAGCGCTCTGACCTGGAGACGCTCGTTGCCAAGACGCAAGAATACCGCCAGGCACTCACCAGCCTGGAGGAGGCACGCTCGCTCGTGGACGGCGACGATGCGGAGATGCGCCAGCTGGCTGAAGACGAAATCTCCGAGCTGGTGCCGCAGGTGGAGCGGCTGGAAAATGAAATCAAAAGCATGCTGCTGCCCAAGGACCCGCGCGACGACCGCAATGTGATCGTTGAAATTCGAGCTGGCACCGGCGGCGACGAGGCTGCCATTTTTGCTGCCGATTTGTACCGCATGTACAACCTCTATGCAGAGCGCAATAACTGGTCGGTCGAGCTGCTTTCCGCCAGCGAAATTGGGATTGGCGGTTTTAAAGAAGTGATTTTCATGGTCAAAGGTCGCAAAGCTTACTCACGCCTGAAGTACGAGTCAGGCGTGCACCGCGTGCAGCGCGTACCGGTCACCGAAGCCCAGGGACGCATCCACACTTCAACCGCGACCGTGGCGGTCCTGGCTGAAGTGGATGAAGTCGAGGTCGCAATCCCTGAAAGCGACATCCGCATCGATGTGTACAAATCGGCAGGTGCCGGCGGCCAGAATGTGCAGAAAAATTCTACGGCCATCCGGATAACGCATCTCCCGACCGGGATGGTGGTTGCCTGCCAGGACGAGCGCTCGCAGCTTCAAAACCGCCTGCGGGCGTTGAGCATCCTGCGCGCCCGCCTCTACGAGATCGAGCAAGAAAAGCGCCAGAGCGAGCTGGACGAAACTCGCCGTTCCCAGGTCGGAAGCGGCGAGCGCTCCGAGAAGATCCGCACCTACAATTACCCGCAATCCCGGGTGACCGACCACCGCATTAACCTGTCCTCCTACAACCTGCCTGCAGTGATGGGCGGCGATATCCAGCAATTCATCGATGAGCTGTCTACGCGCGACGAAACGGACCGCCTGGCTGCGGCCGGCGTAGAAGAAGAATAACCTTTGCCGGCGCTCGCTGGCGAGCATACGCTCGCGGGCAAGCGTAAGCTTGCTCAGGTCCTTTCCGGGTTGGCTTCACGGCTCTCGGGGGTGAGTGAGACGCCCGCTCTCGACGCCCAGGTGCTGGCAGCCAGACCTGTTGGGGGTCAGCCGCGCCTGGATCCTGGCGCATCCCGAGGCGGTGCTCACGCCCGAGCAGGAGCGGGCTCTTCCTGGAGGCAGGCGCTCGCCTGGAGCGGGGCGAGCCGCTGCCGTACGTCCTCGGTCACTGGGAGTTTTACGGGATGCAATTCGCCGTCAGCCCGGCAGTGTTGATCCCACGCCCCGAAACCGAGCTCCTGGTAGAAGCCGCCCTGGCCTGGCTGCAGGAGCGCCGTGCCCCCTGCCGAGGCTGGCTGGCTGCGGACGTGGGCTGCGGCTCGGGCTGCATTGCGGTCGCCCTGGCGAAAACACGCCTCGGGCCTGCGGGTGATCGCCAGCGATGTCTCTTTCCCTGCCCTGGAGGTTGCCGCCCAGAATGTCACCCGTCACGGGCTGGCTGGCAGGGTCGCCTGCGTCCAGGCCGACCTGCTGCCCCCGCTGGCCGTTCCCGTGGACCTGGTTTGCGCCAACCTGCCGTACATTCCAACTGAGACCCTGGGCGGCCTGGGCCTCTCCCGCTGGGAGCCTCCCCTGGCGCTCGACGGCGGTGCAGACGGACTCGATATCATCCGCCGCCTGCTGGAGCAGCTCGCGACGTTCCCCTCCCCGCTGGCGAAGGGAGGTCTGGCGCTCCTGGAGATCGAAGCTTCCCAGGGAGTGCGCGCCCTTGAGCTGGCAGAGCGGGTCCTGGAGTTTGCCCGGCCGTCCTTCCCACGGCCGCAAATCACGCTGCTCAAAGACCTGGCGGGCCACAGCCGCTGCCTGCGTATCCAGGCCTGAGCCCAGGCCGGTGGTAGAATCAACCTCATTCAGGTGATTGCCCATGACAAATCCTCTCATCGATAAAAATATCCTGCTTGGCGTCACCGGCTCGATCGCCGCCTATAAAGCCGCCGACCTGGCCTCCAAGCTGACCCAGGCCGCCGCCCGAGTCGACGTCCTGCTGACCGCAGCCGCCCTGCAGTTCATCACCCCGCTGACTTTCCAGTCCGTGACCGGCCGGCGCGCTTATACCGACGCCGACCTGTGGGGCAGCGAAGGCCACGTCCAGCACATTGGGCTGGGGATCGGCGCGCGATCTGTTAATGATCGCCCCGGCCTCGGCGAATACCCTGGCAAAGCTGGCGCACGGGATTGCAGACAACCTGCTCAGCGTGACCGCACTGGCGGCGCGCTGCCCGCTGCTGGTGGCTCCGGCCATGGACGGCGGCATGTACAGCCACCCGGCCACCCAGGCGAACCTGGCCGTGTTGAAAGAGCGCGGCGTGACGATCATTGGCCCGGCGGAAGGGCGCATGGCCTCGGGGTTGGTCGGCCTGGGGCGCATGCGTCGAGCCGCTCGAGCTGCTCGGGTATGCCCGCCTGGCCCTCTCCCAGGGTGGACCGCTGGCTGGGCGCCAGGTGGTAGTGACGGCAGGCGGCACCCAGGAGCCGCTGGACCCGGTGCGCGTGCTTGCCAACCGCTCGAGCGGCAAGCAGGGCTTTGCCCTGGCGCAGGCCGCCCTCGACCTGGGCGCGGCGGTGACCCTGGTGAGTGGGCCCGTGGAGCTGGCAGCGCCCATCGGTGCCCGGCGTGTAGATGTGCGCACCGCCGAGGAGATGCTGGCCGCCGTGCTGGCCGAGACGCAGAAAGCCGACGTTTTGATCATGGCCGCCGCCGTGGCCGATTTCCGCCCGGCGCAGCCTGCCGGGAACAAGATCAAAAAAGGCGGAGGGGTCCCGGCAATCAAGTTGGAAGAGACCCCTGACATCCTCAAGCGCCTGGCGGAGGTCAAAGCCGCCAGCGGCTTCCCGCGGGTGACGGTGGGCTTTGCCGCCGAATCGCAGGACCTGCTGGCGAACGCCCAGGCCAAGCTGCAAGCCAAGCGCCTGGACCTGATCGTCGCCAATGACATCACCCTCAGCGACGCCGGCTTTGGGGTGGACACCAACCGCGCCGTCCTGCTCGCTCCAGGCCAGGAGCCGCAGCCCCTGCCCCTGCTGAGCAAGGAGCAGGTGGCCGAGGCCATCCTCGAGCGCGTCCTGAAGCTGCTTTGATGGATAACGTTGAGCTTCGCCCGGTGAGGGCGCAGGATGCCCTGCTGCTCTTCCCCATGATTTACAGGAGTCCGGTCAGCGCTACCCTGCTCTGGGATGGCCCGGACTCCCTCGAGCAGTTCCAGCAAGGCCTGGCAGAACGCGCCCAGGCGACGTTGCGGGGCGAGAGCCACTTCTTTACGATCGTCGAGCGCATGACTCAGCAGCCCATTGGCTCGATCGACATCCGCCCGCACGAGGATTACGTGCGCGGCGAGATCGGCCTGTGGATTGGCGAGCTGTACCACGGCCGGGGCTACGGCACGCAGGCGGTGCGCCGCATGCTGGCTTACGGCTTTGGCCCGCTGGGGATGCAGAAAATCGAGTCCGAGGTGTTCGTGGGCAATTGGGCCAGCCGGCGCATCTTCGAGAAAAACGGCTTCCGCCTGGAGGGCACGCGCCGCAGTGCCGTGCTCAAGCGCGGCCGCCTCCTGGACGAGTGGAACCTCGGCATCACCCGCGACGACTATTTTTCGGATGGTGGCCTCGTGGATTGGATCGTGCACCTCTGCCCGGAAGCAGACTGGGCGCTCGCCGTGGAGACAGGCGTTTACCGGGCCGCCTCGCTGGAGGGCGCCGGTTTTATTCATTTCTCGCGGCCTTCCCAGGTGCTCCAGGTAGCGAATGCTTTTTACGCCGGCCAATCGGAGCTGCTCTTGCTGTGGGTCGACCCGGCCTTGCTGGGACCCGAGCTGCGCTGGGAGGCAGTCGAAGGCCAGTCCTTCCCGCACCTGTACGGTGCGCTCAACCTGGACGCCGTGGTCGCCGTGAGGCCATTCCCGGTTAATTCCAGCGGCGCATTTACTTTTCTACCCATTCCCTAATATTGGATGATTTTTATTCTCGGGTTTTGAGACTCACTGCAATCTTTAATGGAAAGAATCCGTTCATTTATTCGTCAGTTATCCCCCGAACGTCGGCATGAAGTTTTGGCTGAGTTAGAGCAGGCTTCTTCACCAGATTTTGACTATTTCTTATTAGTTTTTCTCTCTTGCAGCATTGCCACCTTTGGCTTAATCACCAACTCAATCGCAGTCATCATCGGTGCCATGCTGGTCGCCCCGTTGATGTCGCCGATCCTGGGTTTGTCACTGGCTTCGCTGGTCGGTGAACAGCACATGTTCCGGCGTGCGGTCGTCGGCTTGATCGAGGGCGTGCTCCTGTCTATCGTGCTGGCGTTCCTTTGGGGCACGATTGCTCAGGTTTTACCGTTCGACCTGCTGGTGGAGGTGCCCCAGGAAATCATGACACGCACCCGTCCGACGCCCTTCGACCTGGGGATCGCCCTGGCTGGTGGGGCCGCAGCCGCCTATGCATTGGCGCAGCCCCGGCTTTCGGCGGCGCTCCCAGGCGTTGCCATTGCGACAGCCCTGATGCCGCCAGTGTGTACGGTCGGGATCGGCCTCTCACTGGGCGATCTCGACATCGCAATCGGCGCAGGTTTGCTCTTCCTGACCAACCTGGCAGCCATTTCTTTCGCTGGCATCATTGTCTTTGCTGCCCTGGGATTTCGACCGGCTCATCTCGAAAACACCTGGAACCGGGTTCCTCGCAGCTTGTTTGCATCTGCTATTCTGGTCCTTTTGATTACCATACCTTTAGTAATCCTGACCGTACGCATTGTCGATCAGGCACACGCGCAGCAGGAAATCCGCACCGCCGTGATTGCGGAACTTGCTGTGCTTCCTGACGGGCAGTTGGTGGATCTTCAACTCGACACCAGCAATTCCACCTTGAGCCTGCAAATCACAGCCCGTACCTCACGCCAGCCCAATTACCAGCAGGTGGTTGATCTCCAAAAAGGAATTGCAGCCCGTCTGCAACGCTCGACTGCCATCCAATTGATCGTTATCCCGACCACCAAACTGGACCCATTGATCCCCCCGACTTACACGCCGACCTTCACGCCGACCTTCACGCCGACCCCGGGTCCAAGTCTTACACCTACTAATACACCTTTGCCTACCCCTACACTTACCCCCACCGCCACTCACACGCCCGTCCCCACCGCCACTCTAGCGGATACCCCCACGCCAACCCGAACCGCCACGCCAACGCCGGTTTTGGCTTATATCTCGCCTCCTACGGGTCAAGGTACCTACCTGCGCGAGTCACCCGGGGGAGCGCCAATTACCTGGCTTCCTGAAGGCACTCCGATAGTAATCCTCTACCAGCGTCAGGTGTTCAACCAGCGCGTTTGGATCGAGATCCGGGACGTTCTGGACCAGACAGGCTGGGTCCCGTTGGATTGTCTGATCCTGCGGCCTTAATCCTGGCTGTTGAAACGGCTTGTTAGCAGGGTTGAGTCTGTCCGCCTGGGGTCAAACTTGTTGACACCCAAAACGTTTTGGATTATCATAAATTCGCTATAAAACGTTGTTGAAAGGGAAAGCCATGAGTGTGACCATCCGCGATGTTGCCAAAAAACTCAATCTTTCTATCACCACCGTCTCGCGCGCCTTGGATGGCTATGATGATGTGGCTGAAGAAACGCGTCAGTTGATCGTCAAAACCGCTCACGAGATGGGATATGTTCCGAATCAAGCCGCCCGCCAGCTCCGGCGCCAGCGCTCCGACACCATTGGGTATATCCTCCCGGCGGATACCCCGCGTTTCTTCGATCCTTTTTTTGCTGAGTTTACCGCCGGCCTGGGGGATGAGGCCTCATTGCATGGTTTCGACCTGCTTGTTTCCACAGCCCCGCCAAACAGCCAGACCGAACAGCAAGCTTATGAGCGCTGGGTGCACGGCCGCAAAGTCGATGGGATGGTCCTCAATCGCATACACTTGCGAGATTGGCGGGTGCAGTATCTCGCCCAGGCTCAGTTCCATTTCGTGACCCTCGAGCGCTCGCTGGATCCATACGATTATCCCTCCGTGGAAGTGGACGGGCGGTTCTGGTTCAAGGAGCTGGTCGATCATTTGGTTTCTCTCGGTTATCGGCGCATCGCCTATATCGGCGCTTCGTCCGACTTGAAAATCCAAGCTGACCGTTTTGCCGGTTACCAGTACGGTTTACAAAGGCATGGCCTCGTCTTCGATGCCGGTCTGGTTTTAGAAGGAGACCTGACCAGCGAAGGCGGTTACCAAGCCGCCGAGTCTCTACTCAATTTACCTGACCCACCCACCGCCATCGCTTGCGTGGATGATATGACCGCCATTGGCGTACTCCATGCAGCTCGCGAACGCGGCTGGACGGTTGGACAAGACATGGCCGTGGTGGGGTTTGATGGCATCGAGGGTTTTGAGCACACCCAACCTCCTTTGACCACCGTCAACCAGCCCGTATACCAAATTGCTCGTCGCCTGGTCCAGATGCTGGTAGCCCAGATCACCGGGCAAATATTAGAAGAAAAATGCCTCCTGGTTGAACCGGTGCTGGAGATCCGCCAATCCACAGCAGGTACATAAAATGACCCCGCTGAATTGTCGAACTGATCTGCCCATTCTCTTGATCTATAACATCGACCTGACCTGGTCGGATCAAGAAATTCAGGAAAGCCATACTATAACGCAAATGATGGTGGACGCCTTGATCGAAGTCGGGCATCCGGTTCAGGAAGTTTGTATCCATTCCGCGGACCTGGAAGCTGCCCTGCGCGGCTACAGTCCCGATGAATACCTGGTACTCAATTGGTGCGAAGAGCTCCCTGGAGTTCCTCACAGCGAGGCCCACGTTGCCCAGATCCTCGAGCGCATGGGTTTCACTTTCACCGGAGCGAATTCGCTTGCTCTGTTTCGCAGCCAGGATAAACCCAGGGTCAGGCGCCGCTTGCGCAGAAAATGCATTCCCATCCCGGCCTGGCAGGTTTGCACCTCGCCTCACATCGCGAAATCGGTGCGCTTCCCGTCCATCGTCAAGCCCGCCTTCGAGCACTGCAGTTACGGCATCACGCGTGAATCGGTCGTGCAAACCGAACAAGAGTTGGTTAACCGCGTTCAATATATCCTGGAGCAGTTCCAACAGCCCGCCATGGTGGAGGATTTCATCGATGGTCGTGAGTTTCACGTGGGCGTAATTGGCAACCGGAGCTTGAAAGTGCTGCCACCGTTCGAGATTGATTATTCGAGTTTCGCTGACATCCATGACCGGCTTTGTACATACGAGTCGAACTTTGACAAATCTTCTCAGGCGTATGCCCTCACCGCTCCCACGCTGTCCGTGGATCTGGATCCAGGTCAAATCCGCCAGATAGAAGAGGTTGTCATCGCTGCCTATCAGGCCATTGGGTGCCGCGATTACGCCCGCATGGATCTCCGGCTGCAGGACGGGATCTTCTTTGTGCTGGATGTCAATCCGAATGCCGACCTGAGCCCCGATACCAGCCTGGCCCTGGCCGCCGGTCAGGTAGGCTATCCCTACGGGAAATTGGGTAGCTTGCTGGTCAACCTGGCCGCTAAACGCCACCAAATTCGTCTGGACTGGCACGAATCCTTTTTTTAATCGGCTTCCAAATCGTTTCGGAAGAACAGGAAATCACATTGTCTGGTTATGTATGAACACTCAACCTTCATGTAACAATTCAAAGAATCAAATCCCTGAGGCTGTAACTCTCAGCCGCACATTGGGACTTTTCACAATTACCATGATTGGCATTGGTGGCATGATCGGTGCTGGTATCTTCGTACTCACTGGCATTGCGGCGGGTGTAGCAGGCCCTGCATTGGTGTTGGTGTTTATCTTGAATGGCATCGTGGCATTATTCACAGCCATGGCTTATGCTGAGTTAGGCTCTGCCTTTCCTGAAGCGGGTGGTGGATACCTGATTAAAAGGCGCGGCCACCCCGTCCGGTCGTTTTTACATCAGACGATTACCCCTATAAAAAGGTAAACAGGATGAATTTGACTGACAGCATTTCCCACCCCCCTCTGAAATTTGGCCTGGCGCGCATGCATTACGAAGCAGGCGAACGCCGCGATTTTCTGCCCGACTTCGTCGGGCGCTTGCAGCTTCACGGCGCCGAGGTCCTCTTAGAAACGGGCTACGGCAGCAAAATGGGCTACTCACAGCAAGATTACGCGTATGCTGCTGACCAAGTTCATTTTGGCTCTGCGGACGAAGTCTTCCAACAAGATTATGTGCTGATGCTGCGCTGCCCGCCCGACGAACAAATTCGCAAGATGAAGCCCGGTGCCTGTCTGATCTCGATGCTGCATTTTCCCACCCGCCCGCAGCGCGTGGCATTGCTCAACCAAATGGGTTTGGATGCGGTCTCGCTGGATTCTCTCAAAGACGACACCGGGAGGCGTTTGGTGGAGAACTTGCGGGCTGTCGCCTGGAACGGCACCGAAGCAGCCTTCGATGTACTGGCAAAGATCTATCCTGCCCCAGGTTTCGAATCATCCGACCGCCCTCCGATCCGTGTAACGCTGCTGGGTGCGGGCGCTGTCGGCATCCAGGTTGTCCAGGCTGCCGTCCGTTACGGTAATATTTCCCGCCAGCGCCAGCTTGCCGAGAAGGGTGTCGCCGGCGTGCAGGTGACTGCTCTGGAATACGATTCCACTCGTTACGAGCACATCATGCGCCCGATTTTGGAGACGACCGATATCTTGATCGACGCTACCCAGCGCCCCGATCCAACCCAACCGGTGATCCCGAACCAGTGGGTAGGCTGGCTCCCAGAGCACGCCGTGCTCCTGGACCTGGCTGTTGATCCTGTAGATTGTACAACAGATCCTCACTATGTCAAAGGAATCGAGGGCATCCCCCAGGGGGATCTGGATCAATACAAATTTGCCCCTGATGATCCGGTCTACCAGAAGATGCCGTCCTGCGCGAACACGACCCAGCGCCGGCATGTTGTCTCATGTTATTCGTGGCCGGGCATTTACCCAAATGCCTGCATGGAGTTATACGGCAAACAGCTTCTGCCCTTCATGCGCACTATTCTCGAACGCGGCGGTTTGAAGAATATCCGCTCGAATGGATTGTATTTCGAGCGTGCTATCACGCGAGCAAGAACTCACTCACCTGAGTTCAACTGCTTATCCCTAGAAAGGACAATTACCGATGATGAAAACCCCTCAAACAATTGGCTTCCCTCGCATGCAAAAAGAACCCGCTGAGAAGCGCGTCTTTCTGCCGGAATTCATCCAATTCCTGACTATGCTAGGGGTCAGTGTTTACCTGGAAGAAGGCTACGGCTCGCGTTCGGGTTATTCCTTCGACGATTATCGCCAGGGGAATGAAGCGATATACCAGTGCTCGCGTGCCGAGGCTTTTCAACAAGACGTCGTAATTGTCTTGCGCAGCCCACTGCGGGAGGAATTTCCCTTGATGAAGCGTGACGGTTGCCTGGTTTCGATGCTGCATTATCCTACCCGTCCAGTGCGCGTCGAAATCCTCGAAGACCTGGGAATAAAGGCTATCTCACTCGACAGCGTTATCAATGAACAAAACATCCGGCTGGTCGAAAACATGAAAGCCGTGGCCTGGAATGGCCTGGAATCGGCTTTCAATGTCCTCGAAAAAACCTGGTCGGATCTGTCGAAATCTGATCATGAACCCATCCAGGTTCTTATCTTAGGAACTGGCATGGTTGGCAAACATGCGATTGAGGCCGCGACCAAATTGGGCAATATCGAGCGCAACAACCTGCACATCCAGAACGGCGGTACTGGGGTGCTGGCGCTGGCAGCCGGGCGTAACCTCACCCGAGACCCGCTGCTGATGGAAAAAATCTTCCGCGACAGTGATATTTTAGTGGATGCCAGCCAACGCCGCGATCCCACCACACCCCTGGTGCCCAATGACTGGTTGGGATGGCTGCCCGATCACGCCGTGATCGCCGATTTAGCGGTGGATCCTTACACGCCGGATGCGATTCCGCCGGTGGTGCGCGGCATTGAGGGCATTCCCCAAGGCAATCTCGACCAATATATTTTTATGCCCGACGACCCCAAATGGGATCAGACTGTCCCCAAAGAGATCCCTTCGCACAACCGGCGGGCTGTCGTCACCTGTTATTCCTGGCCCGGCATTCACCCGGAAGCCTGCATGCACCATTACGCCCTGCAGATGGAGCCGTTGATGCGGGTCTTGATTGCCAAAGGCTACGATAACCTGTCACTCACCGGCGATTATTTTGAGCGAGCGCTTTATCGCTCGACGCTCAAGGCCTGGCTGCACACCTCGCACCCCGCCACGCGCATACACCGTTAGCCGTATATAAGGAGGTATTTCGTCAATGAACCGACTTGTTAATTCAACTCTTGGGGCAAATTCGCAGTTGTCCCGCCCTGACCATAACTTTACCGATGCATCGCACCTCGCCTGAAAACCGTCAGGATCCGATTCGTGTCAAGAACCTGGTTGATCAGGCAGCCAGGCGTTTACTGAATGATTTCGATAGGCGTGAAATTGCCCCCCTGTTGGATCAGCTTGAGCGTTTGGTGCAAGGGATAGATTACCGTCATTCCCTCGATGGGCTGGCTTTGTTTATCAATTGTGATTTTGCCCGCGCCGTTCCACTGCCTTTCCCTTTGAAAGAACGCGTCAATGTGGGAGAGACTTTTCTGACCCGCGATCTTGTCTTTGCCATGAACCGCACACCGCGTTATTGGACGTTGGTTTTAAGCGAAAAGCCAACTCGCCTATATGAAGGCACTCGCGATTATTTGGTCGAGATCCAGGAGGGCGGCTTTCCAATCCTGCATGAAGGGCCTGGCGGTGAACAATCCCTCCCGGGTGGCTTCGGCATTAAAAAATCCGCTTATCGAGATGAATATCACCGCAAGTTTTTCCGCCAGGTAGACGCTGCCCTAAAGCCCTTCCTGGCAGACGACCCGCTTCCAATGGCTGTGGTGGGTGTGGTTCGTTTCCTGGCATTTTTCGATGAAGTCACAGACCACAAAGATTCGATACTGACCACGCTGCAAGGCAGTCACGATAAAACCTCCCCCCACAAATTAGGCAAACTGGTCTGGCCACTGGTCAAGGACGCTCTCATTGAACAGCGTCAGATGGTTTTGTCAGAACTGGAAAAGGCGATTTTTGAGAAAAAATTTGCTTCCACCATCGGTGAGGTCTGGCGGTTAGCAAACGATGGGCGAGGCAAGATTCTACTGGTTGAACAAGACTTTCACTTTCCGGCGCATGTGGATGTTACAGGCAGGCATCTCACACCTGCAGCGGATGATGGCACTTCCGATGGATTCGATGATGCAGTCGATGAAATCATCGAAACCGTATTGGCCAAGCAGGGGCGGGTCGTTTTTGTGGAGAACGGCCAGCTCCAGGCCCACCAGCGAATTGCGCTCATCTTGCGTTACTAACAAAATCCACACCCGTCCAGCCCCCGCTCATGGGAACTGTTAGGAAGTAAAAGAAAGAGAGGATATGACAAAGTGCGAACCACAATGCCAAAACTGAGAATCGGCCTCTTGAACAAGAAACGAGGAAATTTTGCAATCCAAGAAAAACTCATAGGTGCCGGCAACGTAGTCGACGAGACAGATGCCGAGGTAGAACATCACGAACAATCGTTGACTGAAGCCGGTTATAGTGTTTGCCAGATTCATTGGGGACCTGATTTCATCAAAGATTTACAGGCTTCACAGGTGGATCTTGTCTTTAACGTTTCCAGCCTGGTAGAAGCTGCAATCCTTGAAGAACTAGCGATACCTTACGTCGGATCCGATACATTCACAATAGCCATCGCCACTGATAAATCACTGGCGAAAAAGATCTGGCAGCAAGAAGGCCTGCCGACATCGCCCTTCGTTTTAGCCAGATCAGAGAAAGACTGCGAGGTGTTTCGGGATGACCCACCGGTAAAGTATCCGCTTTTTGTCAAACCGGTAGCGGGTCGGGGTAGCGCAGGGATCAACGACGCCTCCGTTGTCCACAACTACAACCAACTGGTCCGTGAAGTCGTGGAGAGACTCGAGACGATCTCTCAACCTGTCCTCATAGAAAAGTTCCTGCGCGGCAGAGAGATTACCTTGGGTATCTTGGGCAATGTAAATGCGAGGACCCTTCCTCCTTTGGAAATCGTATATCGAAAAGGCGATATCACCCTGACTTTTGAGAAAAAGGAGTTAGATAACGATTCCTTCCTTTGTCCTGCTCCGCTGACAGCTAAAGAGACCCAGATGATGCAGCAATTGGCGCTCCGTGCCTACCGCGTGTTGGGTTTCAAGGACTTTGGTCGAATTGACACGATATTGACCGCGGAAGGGCCGTTCTTGTTGGAGGGGAACACATTCGCGGGATTGATGTGCACGCCCAAGGAAAAACCTCACAGCTATGTTGGCTTTATGGCTCGCGCCGAAGGAAAGGACGGCAAGGATCTGTTGGATGAGATCATTCAGAACGCTATCAAGAGACTCAGTTTGAGGACTGGAGAATGACATGCCAGTACCTCGGATCGAGATAGAACTCGACAAACTGGCATATAATGCCCGTAAGCTGAAGGCGTTATACGGCTCCAAGGGAATCCGCGTCACCGCCGTCACAAAAGGGGTTTGTGGCTCCTCCAGGATTGCGAGCGCTTTACTCAACAGTGGTATTCGCTCCTTTGGTGATTCACGCATTGCCAATATCCAAAAGATGCGAGAGGCCGGGGTGGACGCACAATTCATCCTTTTACGCTCCCCTATGCCCAGCGAAGTTGAGCGAGTGGTCGAATTCGCCGATGTGAGTCTCAATACCGAAGTGTCCGTTATCCGACTTCTCGCCAGGTATGCCTGCCAACACGACAAGATCCATCAAGTAATTCTGATGATTGAGCTGGGCGACCTACGAGAAGGCATACTGCCCTCCGATGTTGAGCCGGTGGTGGCGGAAGTGATGGGTCTACAAGGCGTCAAACTGATTGGGATAGGAACGAATTTAGCCTGTTTTGGGGGTGTCAAGCCAACTGAGGCGAAGATGCATGAGTTGTCCACGATGGCCGGATACCTTCAACAGCAATATGGCATTACCTTTGAGGTCGTTTCCGGTGGGAACTCGGCAAACTACCAGTGGTTCATTTCAACGCCGGACGTCGGCCTCATAAACCACTTGCGTATTGGCGAGGCGATCCTATTAGGTTGCGACACGTTAACCCGAGAGCGGATCCCTGGCCTGTATACGAACGCCTTTACGCTGGTCGCCGAGGTGATCGAACTCAAGACAAAGCCCTCACAACCCTACGGCGAAATTGGCCAGGATGCATTTGGTCGCGTTCCCGTATTCAAGAGCAAAGGAGATATGGAAAGGGCAATCCTCGCTCTAGGAAGGCAGGACGTTGACTGGTCAGCGATCACACCCAGGATAAAGGCGGATGTTCTGGGAGCAAGCAGCGGTCATTTGATTCTGGACGTCAGTGGTCTGAGCCTGGAGGTCGGGGCAAAAGTGCAGTTCGACCTCGGGTACAGCGCACTAATCCGGGCGATGACATCGCCCTATGTGGAAAAGATGTATCTGTCACGATCGCACCTGACAACACAAGGATCTTCCTCATGTTGACTATCTACTTGCCTGTGCAGTGCACCTATCGGCCTGCTTCCATCATCAAGCAAGGCGAGTGTTCCAAATCGTTTTGGAAGGCGAATAAAGTACACCGAGTCATTCAGAAGGAGGTGCCATGAGATGAAAACAAGCATCTCGCAAGCTCTCAACATTTTCGAGGCGCAGCGCCTGCCGGGCGAGTTAGTCATCTATCATAAAGCTATTTCCCGAGATCTATGGGGGAGTGATCTCTGGCTGTTTACCGACCAGCGCTTGCTGCGCATCCACAAAGGGATGGTTGAAGAGAAGCTGCTTTTTGAGCCTGGCGAAGCGATCGTCTTCTATGAAACCGGTGAGATGCAGTTCAGCGGAAACGTTCACCTCCTGACCAGCCAGCGCCTGCTCGTTCTGGATATCGGCGCCAGGAACTACCTCCTGCATTTGATCCCGCTGCGCAAAATAGTCGAGGTCGATGTCACGGGCGTCCGGGAAGGGTCGCTGAATACCATAAACTACGCCCTCAAAATCAGCCTTAGTGGATACGGACGAGTCCTTGGTGATCCGGCACGGCGGGATCTCGACCGGCTCAATCAACGAAACCCTGCTCGAGCCGCTGCAGCGCCAGCAGCTCAACGAGCGCTTTCCCCGAAAAATCTGCGAGACCGTCGGACTCAGGTTCGCCATGCCTCGCCGAAGGATGGGCCCAAACGGCGTCAGCATCGTCGATTTTTACAGTAAGAGCGACCTGGCTTGGCCGCAAAGGTGTTCGGCTTGTTATGCGAATACGCACGCTTTGGTGTACGACACGTTCACCGTAGAGAATCCCTGGCTGGCAGCCGGTTATCATCTTGGCTTTGGTCTGATCCCGTATTTCACCTATCAGATTCCTTATTGTCCGGATTGCTACAAGGAACGTGTCGTGTTTGAACCCCAAAAAAGAGCGGTCAAGACGGGGTCCGCTCAATCCAACGGAGCCAGGGTCGAGCTCTGTTTTGAAAACCAACCCTATGCGCAGGATTTTATTCAAATCAATAGCCATTGAAGATATAAAAAGCCAATCTTTCATGAGAGGAAGTGATGATGAACACAAAATATACCGTGATCGGCGCCGGGCACGGCGGTAAAGCGATGGCCGCTCATTTGGCTTTGCTGGGATTCCCAGTAACTTTATACAATCGCACGTTTGATCACATCGAAGTGATTAAGAAACGTGGCGGGATTGAATTGGAAAGCACAGAAGGTGGGCCGCATGGCTTTGCAGAGCTTGCATTAGTAACCTCGGACATGGCCAAAGCCTTGCAAGATGCCCACATGATCATGGTGGTCGTTCCCTCATCAGCGCACGCCGACATCGCTAAAAGCGCTGCACCGTACCTGCAGAATGGGCAGATCATCGTTCTCCATCCAGGTCGTACCTGTGGAGCATTGGAATTTGCCAAAGTGCTTCATGACCAGGGCTGCGTTGGAGATATCACCCTCTCTGAAGCAGAAACTTTCATCTACGCTTCTCGTTCCGATGGGCCTGCCCAGGCGCGTATCTTTCGCATCAAAGAGGCCGTACCGCTGGCGGCGCTGCCGGCTGTCCGCACCAAAGCCGTTCTCGAGGCTATTCAACCTGCGTACCCGCAATTTATTGATGGCGACAATGTGCTTAACACAGGTTTGAATAACATGGGAGCGATTTTCCATCCAGCGCTGACGCTCCTCAACGCTGGATGGATCGAAGCCACGCACGGGGATTACCAATTCTATATCGATGGCGTCACGCCCTCGGTCGCCCGTGTCCTTGAAGTGCTGGACCGCGAACGAGTAACCGTAGCCTCGTCTTTGGGTCTACGTGCCCGTACTGGGCTGGAATGGTTGCAAATGGCTTACGACACCTCCGGTGAAGATCTGCATGAGGCGATTCATAATCAACCCGGATACTATGGCATTAAAGCCCCCAGTACGCTCAACCACCGCTATATCTTTGAGGATGTACCGATGAGTTTGGTGCCGATCGCTTCGCTAGGGCAGCATTATGGTGTCTCGGTACGCGGCATGGACAGCATCATCCGCCTGGCTTGCATCGTTCATCGCACCGATTACTGGCGCCGCGGCCGTACGGTAGAAAAATTGGGCATCGCTGGCTTGAGTGTGAGTGAGATCACACGTTACGTGAATGAAGGAGTAAGAGAATGATTAAAAACTGTATGAAACGCATCGTCTATTCGATCCCTTCCTACAGCGACCATCCGCCAGGCTGCCGCGCTGGTCGTCGAACACCGCATCGGTCTTCTTCCGGTGGTGGATGAGCAGGGCAAGCCCATCGGCGTCATCCGACTCGGTGACTTGCTCTCGCTGGAGCTGCCCGCCTTTTTCAATCTCCTGCCCGACCTGGATTTTGTGCATGATTTTGGCGCGGTCGAGACCAACCATCCATCAGCCGCAGAGCTCGATTTCCCGCTGAACCCACTCGTCCAACCCTGGATATTTGTCGAGGAGACCTGCGGTCTGCTACGCGCCTACGCCCTGATGATGAAACACAACCTGCACGACCTGCCCGTCGTTTCCGAAGATGGCTCCCTGGTCGGAATCGCCTCACGCGTGGATATCGGGGCTGAAATTCTCTCCGCCTGGGCTTCCATCCCGCTCTCCAGGGATGCCATTCCGCCCTCCAGGAATGCCATCCCGCCCTCCAAACCATGATCGCCCAAATTCTCACGTCGTTGATTTTCATCGCCAGCCTGTGGCTGATCTTTTCCGAAAAGCTCAACCGCACCATCACCGCGCTGGCCGGCGCAGTCCTCATCATCGGCCTGGGCAAGCTGTTGAATTTCTATGATGAAACCCAGGCGTTAGCGGCCGTGGATTTCAACACCCTGGGTTTGCTCCTGGGAATGATGATCCTGGTCGCCCTGCTGGAACCCACCGGTTTCTTCCAGTTCCTTGCCGTTTGGGCTGCTCGCCTCTCGCGCGGGCGCCCGGTCCTGCTGCTGGTTCTGCTGGGTACGGTGACCACGGTCATTTCCATGTTCCTCGATAATGTGACCACCGTGGTGCTGATCGCCCCGGTGACGATCCTGATCTGTGAAATCCTCGGTATCAACCCCATTCCCTACCTGATGGCAGAAGCGCTGCTTTCCGATACCGGCGGTGTCGCCACCTTGATCGGTGATCCTCCGAACATCTTAATCGGCTCAGCTGCCGGCTTCTCGTTCAATGACTTCCTGACCCATTCCCTGCCGGTGGTCCTGGTTACCTGGCTGGCTGCATTATGGCTCTTGCGCTATCTCTTTCGCCGCGACCTGGCCGTCCGCCCGCCGCATGCGGATGCTGTCCAAAAACTCGATCCCCGCGAATCGCTCGACGATCCAAAAACTGCCCGCAAGGTGCTGGTCGTGCTCGCCGGTGCTATCGTTTTATTCTTTCTGGATGAACTCCTCGACCTCAGCCCTGCCCTTGTGGCACTGAGCGCTGCCGCTGTCGCCCTGGTCTGGGTGCGCCCAGATATCACCGAGACCTTGAAACATATCGAATGGGGTGTCCTGGTGTTCTTTGCCGCCTTGTTTGTGATGGTCGGTGGGCTGGAGGCGGCGGGGGTTCTGGGCGGTGCGGTCAATTTACTCGATAAGCTGAAATCTATGCCTCCCGCAATGTTGGGCGTGTTCCTGCTGTGGTTCTCTGCCGGCCTTTCTGCCTTCGTGGACAACGTGCCGATCACGATCGCTTTGATCCCGGTCCTGCAAGGGATGGGAGCGCACGGGATTGATATCCAGCCCTTATGGTGGGCGTTGGCTTTTGGGGCGGGCTTTGGTGGAAATGCCACCATCATTGGCTCCACCGCCAACATCGTGGTCGCCAGCATCTCCGAGCGCACGCGCACGCCCATCACTTCGAAGCTGTGGAACAAGCGCGGCTTGCCGGTGATGCTGGTCACCTGTACAGTCGCCAGTGTCCTTTACCTAATCCTGTACCCGTTATTTACTCGCTGACCAAGTGATGCGCACGTGGTGTATTGTCATCCTAATTCTATAAGATGGAGGTTTACCCATGTACATGATCATGCTGGTTCTGGACAATCCTGATCAGTTGGACCAGGTCTTGGAGGCCTGGGAGCGCCTCGGCATCCGCGGCGCCACCATCGTGGAGAGCACGGGCATACAACGACTGAGACGTAAAAACGTGCCCATGCGCTACCTTTTCCAGGCGCCTCACCTGACCGAAGAAGGTCACCTCACCTGTTTGTGATTGTGGAGGGCAGGCAATTGGTGCAAGAGTGCTTGACTGCCACCGAAGCAATCACCGGCAGCCTGGATAAGCCGGACACCGGCGTTTTTGCTGCCTGGTCGCTGGCGATGGTCCGTGGGGTTCCTCCGGGGGCTCCGGAAGGTTAGCATGGTCTGGCTGATCTTTCTTTTCAGTGCAGCCTTGATCGTCTTAGCTGCCACCCAATTAGCCAAGTATGGTGATGTCATCGCCGTGCGCACCCGGCTGGGAGGCATGTTCATCGGCGTCTTCCTCCTGGCCGGGGCTACCTCGCTGCCCGAGCTGCTGACCACGATCAGCGCCCTTTCTCAAGGGGTGCCCAACCTGGCAGCCGGTAACCTGCTTGGCAGCAACATGTTCAACATGCTCCTGCTGGCAATCCTCGACCTGCTGCATCGTAAGGATCGCATCCTGCGTAAAGCAGCCCTGCGGCATGCCCTGACCGGCAGCCTGACGGTTTTCCTCATCGGGCTGGTCGTCTTCTTCATGCTGGCTGACGTCAAAATCCAGGTCGGCTGGGTTGGCCTGGACAGCCTGATCATCATCACGGCTTATATCATTGGTTTGCGCCTGATCCAGTCCAACCAGGCGCATCCTGCCGGCAGCCATCCGGAGAAAGCCGCCATCCCAGAGGGCACGCCAGCCTTATGGAAGGGATTGCTCGGTTTTAGCCTGGCTGCCCTGGCCCTGGTGGTGGTCACCCCCTGGATGGTGCGCTCCAGCGCCGAGATTGCCGAGATCACCGGGCTGGGAACGACCTTCGTGGGCACCACCCTGGTCGCCGTGGTGACCTCCCTGCCCGAGCTGGTGACCACCATCGCCGCCGTCAAGCTGGGCGCCGATGACATGGCGATCGGCAACCTCTTTGGCAGCAACCTTTTCAACATGTTTGCCCTGGGCCTGACGGATTTGTTCTACCTGCAGGGGCGCTACCTGGGTATCATCGACCCGGCCTTTCTCCTGGTGGGCATGCTGGGCTTGCTGATGACGTGCATGGGCTTGATTGGCAACCTGGCGCGCCTGGAACGGCGGGTGCTCTTCATCGAGCTGGATGCACTGGCGCTGATCATCGCCTACGTTGCGGGATTGTGGCTGCTCTACAGCCGCGGGATCACGCCATAATGATGGTTCTTTGAATAAAAATGAGACATTCATTTGTTGAAACCCCCGATCCTTTTGTTTGCCGTACATGCGGAAACCTGGCGCTGGATGACACCGCAGTTTGTCCGGTTTGCGGATCGCAACCGGTCACGTTCAAACGGTTCCGGCCTATCTATTGGCTTGAAGCGCTGGATCCTTTTACCGCACAAATCCATCTCCGTGCAACTCTTGAAAAAGTTACCGCCTTGTAGGATAACCTGATGGATACGCATGCAAACCCGCCATCTGAAGATCAGATCGCGATGCGAATCGAGTACCGTTTCCGCTTACTCACGGGCGGGAATCGCACCAGCCTGCCGGGCCAGGAATCCCTTGTCATACCATTCACTGTCACTCGAGGGGGCGCAGCCACCTTTCGCCGGAGTCGGCCTCCGCTGTCCACCCGACCAGCCTGTTGTCTTCGTTCAAAACCAGCCACCAGGTGTATCCGTAGGCGCACTGCGGACCGCCCAGCACCAGGGCCTGCTCTCCTGGCTGGATTTTTCCAATCACCGGGTAAAGCTCATCCAGCCCAGGGCCGGCATGCAGGTTGTTGGTGACATCGTCGACCTGGATCGCCCGGTCTCCAACCACCAGGTTTGATTCCGGCGAGTCCGGGCAGGCCGCGTAGGGTATCTCATTTTGCACCTGGAAGGTGGCGAAGGCGCCGCTTACGACCTGGCTTAAGTCGTCCGGATTGAACATCTCGGAGGGGATTACCGAATAAGTCCCGTCCTGGAGCTCCGGGCTGACGGTCAGCTCCGTTTCAAATTGGCCCCGGGCGTCCGTCTCGGCAGAAAATGGCCGCACAAAGTTCATTTCCAGGATGCCCCGGTACAGCCCCATGGGGATGCGGCTGTTGGGGGTAAAGCCCATGCCCTGCAGGTAGATCGTCTCGCCTTCCTGGTAAGGTGCGCGCAGGACGGGTTCGAACGGATTCACCCGGGTCCCCGTGGGGAAGCGGCTGTGCGTGACTACCTGATCGCCCTCCTGCCACCAGTAGCCGAGCTGGGGGTCGTACAAAAATCCGGCGATCGACCCGCCTGAGAACTCAACCGCCAGGCGCCAGTCCGCCGATCCCAGGGCCAGCGATACAAGGCCGGGCAGCTCAACCAGGGTGAAGGACTCGTTGTACGTGGAGTCATACACCAATTGGTCGGGGATGCGCACTTCCATCCACGGATATCCCGCCCCTGCGGGTCGAAGACGGAAAGCTTTACCAGCTCGCCGCCGGAAAAGCCCAGCAGGCAGGCCGCAAAATCCTGCCGGTTCGGGTATCCATATCCCGAATTGCGGTCCACCAGCGGCAGCGGGCGGTTGTAGGGGAAGCAGCCTCCTCCGCCGCCGCCCTCGCCAAAGAAGATCAGCTCCTGAAAGGCGAAGGCGACCTCCTCGGTCGGCTCGATCGTCCGGGTAGGCGTGGCTGTTGGCAGGAGCGGCTCCGGGGTTGAGGTTGGGGTTAGCGTGGCGTCGCTCTCGACGGTCTGGGCAGCGCTCTCCTGCGTGGCGCTTGGGGTTGGCGCTGGAACGGTTGGGGTGGGCGTATCCTGCCTGACCTCTACGGTGGGTTCCGGAGTGGCAGGCAGGGCGGTCTTTTGAACACCGCAGGAGGTGCAGAACCCGACCAGGAGCAGTAAGAGAATGACAGGCCAAATGTTTTTCATCGTTTAACTCCCATCCGCAGCCCACCCTATTTAGGGCTGGATTTTCTCCAGGATACCCTGCAGCTGCTCGATTGATTTCTCATCACCGGTCGTTTCAGCGTAGGCGATTCCGTCCGTGTAGGCCTGGATCGCCTGCTCCTCATCCCCGGCAAGCCGGTAGGTGTCGCCGAGCAGGGCGTAAAAGCGCACCCGGTAGTAGGGCGAAGCCAGCTCGATGGCATTCTCGATCTGCCCGAGCGCCCTTGCAAAATCGCCATCGAGGCGGGCGACCATGCCCAGGTTGGCATGCGCCTGGCTGGCCAGGCTGAGCAGCGCATCTTCCCCGGCCTCCTGGAGAGCGATCACCTGCTCAAATTCCTGGGCGGCCCGGGCAAACTCCTCCTGGGGGGTCTTCAATCCCGCGGGCAGCTCATTGGCGGCGTGATTCTCGAGCAGGCCCCGCCCGTAAAAGCCGCGCGCCATGGAAATCTGCCCCAGGCTAAAATGTACCAGGCCAGGAATGTGAGCGCCGGGCGGCAGGTCTGGTAAGGAGAGCAGGTCGCTGAAACGTTTTTCGGCGGCGGCGAGGCGCTCCAGGTCGTAGTCGACTTCATCCAGCGAGCCCAGCGCCTGCTGGTAGAGGACCGACGCCAGGCCGTGCTGGCCGCGCGCATAATTTGGATTGGCCCTCAGCGCCTGCTCGTAAGCGCCTTGTGCCTGTCCCAGGTATTCCTGGTGAGTCTCGTCGGTCAGCAGGAATACCTGCCCGGCCTTGCGCAGGTAGGCGTTGCCGATCATCAGGTAAACCAGCTCCTTGCCCTGCGACTTGAGCCAGAATTTTTCGGCTTCCGCAGCCTGGAAATGCAGCAGGGCGGCGTCGTAATCGTCGAGCGAATATTCCGCCAGCCCGATCACCAGGTTGATCAGGGCGGCGCTGCGGGCTTTCAGCGCCTGGTTCTGTCCCAGCGCCAGGTCGGCTTCCTGGATGGGGATATCGACCCGGATGGGTTTCCCGATCTGGTAATTGCCGACCACTTCGACCCCTTCGAGAAAGCCGGTGTAGTTCACGTAGAACTCCGGCTTGATCTCCCCAAATTTGCCTTTCTGGTTGATCGAGCCATAGACCAGCAGGTCGGCGTTGACCTTGCGGGCGAAGCGCTCTGCAGCCGCAGCCATCTCCTCGGGCGTATCGCCGCGGATCGGGCAGGGATACGGGCGCGTGCCCAGGTCGTAGGCGACCGGCAGGTCCAGCTCGTCGATGCTGGCTTTCAAGCGCAGGTAGAGATCGGTTGCAACCGCCTGGCCGTCCTGCCCGCCTGTCCGGCGCCCGGCCTCGTCCCTCATGCCGAACTCGACCAGGGCGACGTTAAAGCTGGGATCTGCCTGCAGCGGGTAGGGATAAAGGCAGCGTATCCCGGGCACCTGCTGGCGCACGGCAGCGGCGATGTCCGGCACCTGCAGCAGCAGGGCGGTGGTGCCGATCAGCGAAAGTACCGCGGCAAGGCCCCAGCGCAGCATCCTCACCTGCCAGGGCATCTGCAGGGGGGAGGCTTGATCTCCAGCTGCAGTCCCTGGGCGGTGCCCATGTACAGGATGGGGATGCTCCAGTCGACGGCTGCGCCGGGCGCTTCCTGGCTCATCAAGCGGCGGGCATACGCCAGGGCGCTTTCGATCGGCTCGCCTCCGGCCCAGGCATTGTAAAATTCGCGGGCAAATTCGATGGCCACGTGGTCGAGTATCGGAACCTGCATGCCAATCACCGCTGGGACGGAGCGCCGCAGGCAGGCTTCAGCGGTGCTGTCCAGCAGCCCGCTGGCGGCCGTCTCGCAGGCATTCAGCACGACCAGGTTGACGCTCGGTTCCGCCACGATCTCGGCGAAATCCTCTGCTGAGATCGGGCCGTCCTCCAGCAGCAGGAAGCTGCCGGACTCGTCCTGCTCTCCATGGCCGACGAAGTGCACGATGTGGAAGGGCTGCCCGAGGCTGCGAGCTTCCAGCAGGCGGTTTTGCAGGCTGCTGCGGGTGGCCTCGGCGAGGACTGTGATCTCCACCAGGCGGCGCGTAGATAAGCGCCGGCGCAGTCCCTGCAGGGAGCGGCTGCGCTTGAGCTGGGCTGCGGCCAGGCTGAGCAGCTCCAACGGGTTGTAGGCCGATTTCGCCAGGGTGGCGCTGATGGCTTCGATCTCAGCCTGCGTGCTGACCGGCGGCTTGCCCGCCGGCGAGGCAGTTACCACCAGCACGTTCAGCGGGCCTTCTGCGGGCAGCTCGTGGGGCAGGGGCACGTCGGTGTAATGGCGCACCAGCGGGGCGAGGGCCGAGCGCGCCAGGAAACCCGGTCCTTCCGGGTCATACAGCAGCTCCCAGGGGATGCCTGCCAGCTCATCCGGCAGGGGTTGGCTGAGCAGGATGCGCAGCCCGCCTTCCGGGCTTACCCTTTGCAGGGCTTCGCGGTAGAAAGTTTCGGCTGAGGGCGGGAGCAGGGTCCGGAAGAGGCGCATCCCAAAATCCTGGGCGTAGGTGCGATCGATGAAGCCGCGCTCCAGCCAGGCGCTGGCTTCCTTGACTTCCTCAGCGCTCAACAGCGGCAGGCTGGCAGGAATGGTTGTTTCGTGCTTCAACCCCAGGAAGCGCGCCTCCAGGGGAAAATCCTCATCCTGCTTGCGGACCGATCTCGATTTCAAACGGCTCGTAGCTGCGGCTCATTGGACGGCTTTAGGGGCGGCTTCACCCACCCAGGAAACGCTCCAGGAAGCGGCTCCAACCGCAATCCCTGGCAAAGTCCAGGTTGGCGTAAAGCGGGGAAACGCTGCGTGCCGGCAGGTAGATGCTCAGTCCGCTCGCCCTGGATACCGGGCTCCCGTGAGAGCGAGACGCCAGTACCGGCGTCTGTGCACCCAGCAGGACATCCTGCACCTCCTGGGCTGCCCTGCCGATCTCTCCGCGGGTCGGCTCGTTTAACGAAGGCGCAGAGGTCAGCCAGGTCGAAATAGTCGGGGTCGTTGAACTTCTGCGCCGAACGGCAGGCGGCGTATACCAGCCCTCCCAGCTTTTGCTCGCTGCGCACGGAGGCCAGGGCGCCCGCCAGCCGGTCAACTGCCGTCACGACCGGCGCAAGCTGACCGGCAGCGATGGCCGATTGGGTTACGGAAACATAGGGAAACTTTTGCTCGTAGAAAGCGATGTAGGCGTCAACGATCAGCGCCCCCAGTTTCTCCGGGGACAGCTCGGGCTGCCGGACCAGGGCGCCGAGGATGTCGTGGTACGGCCAGCCGTCGCCCGGCTCCAGCTCCTGCGAGCCGGCGATCACGTTCGCCAGCTCGCGCAGCTGGTAGTGGACTTCGAGCATGTTCATCAGGCAGGCGTCAAAACCCAGCAGGTCCAGCGCCCGCCCGGTTTTCAGGCGCACCGCCTCGAGCACCTTTTTCAGCTCGGCATTGTCGAGAAAGTCCTCCGAGCTGTCGTCGTAGGCGATCGCCCGCTCGGGGTCTTCCACGTACCACTCCAGGCTGCTGCGGAAGAGCACCCGGCGCTTGCTGGAGGCCAGGCTGCGCATCACCTGGCGGGTGATCTGCGGCTGCGTGCCGCTGCGCTCGGCGGCCTGGTAGATGTCGTCCTCTTTCCAGCCGGAGCCGTGGTTCCAGAGCACCAGGGCATAACGCTGCGCAGGGTAGGTCTCGATCGCCCAGGAAGCAAAATCGACCAGGCAGGCCGGGTCGCCGGTGTTGGTCTCGGGCAGTTCCGCGATCACGTCCTCTTCGAGCGCTGTGCCGGAGCGCAGGTAGTAGCGCCGCGTGAAATCGAGTCCGCCATGCGGTCGAGCTGGGCCACGATGGCGATGCTGTGCGCATCGAACGCGCATCCCGCATCGACCGCGTATCCCGTGGAGCCGGCCTGCTTCATTTCGACCAGGTCCTTGAGGGCAAAATCTTGCAGGTTGTTGTCGCCTGCCAGGTAGACCATGAATGTCCAGGCACGCAGGCTGGTGCTGGCTCCGAGCGGGTTCGATCATGACGCATCCTTTCGCAATAAGACCGGAATTATCTACATTTATTATATCACCCCTGCAGTCAGTTGGATTGGCAATCCTTCCATTGATCCTTCAGCGCCCCTACTTTTTCCCTGATATAATCCAGAAACCATGTTCAACTCATTGCGCAGTGCCCTGGCTAAATTGGGCTTCAGAAAGGAAGGTAAGATGGCATTAAAAGTAGGTCATTTCGCTCCTGATTTCTCCCTGGAATCTCACCAGGATAAAAAAGTCCGCCTCAGCGACTTTCGGGGCAAGAAGAACGTCGTCCTGGCGTTCTTCCCCCTGGCATTCACCCCCATATGAACGAGCCAGATCCCGTCGTACCAGGTCGCCCTCGACCGGTTTGACGGGGTCAATACCCAGGTTCTGGGTATCAGCGTGGACAGCAAGCACAGCCTGCGCGGCTGGGCAGAAAGCCTGGGCGGCATCACCTACCCGCTCCTGTCAGATTTTTACCCGCACGGGGCTGTGGCGCAGATGTACGGCGTCTTCCGCTCTGAAGGGAAAAGCGAACGCGCCATCTTTATCATTGATAAAAACGGGCTGATCCGCTACGTGGATGTCCATGACATCGACGAACAGCCCGACAACGAAGTTCTCTTTGCGGAGCTCGAGAAGATAGAAGGCCGCAAAGCCATGGGCCAGGCCAGGATCGAGGTCGAGGCGCAGCCTTACGAGCGTCCCGACGTGGACGTGGTCCTGTACTGCACCCCCTGGTGCCCGGGCTGCCGCCGTGTCCGTGCCTACCTCACCGAGAAGGGCGTTCCCTTCGTTGAGATCAACATTGTCCAGGACCGCGTGGCGGCGCAGCGCGTGCGCGGCTGGGCGCGCGGCTACGAAACCACGCCCACGCTGGACGTCAAGGGCACGATCGTGGTTAATTTCGACCAGGCGCGGGTTGCCGAGCTGCTTGGGTTGGCCTGAAAACCAGGTTTTCACTCCGTGCGGCTGGTTTCCTTGCGCTGGCATGCCTTTTGGCCGCCAGCCTATCTTGCCAGTCGGTCGTAGGCGAGGCCGTATCAACCGAAGCGGTTTTACCCTCAACCGTAGCGGCCGACTCCCAACCCGCTGAAGCCAACCCCCGGCTGTTCAAACACAATCGCCGGGTCCAGAAGTGACCCCGAGTGCCGCGCCAGGCGCTGCGCCGATCAATGCGTCCGAGCTGCTACCGTGGACCCGCCAGGTCGTCCAGGTCCCCGCGCCTTCGCTCAAAGACAACATCCTGGGCGAACCGGACGAGCAGCCAGTCGAGATCTACCTGCCGCCCTCCTATGAGACCTCCGACCTGCGTTACCCGGTGGTCTACTTCCTGCCTGGCTTTTCGAGCGCAGACGATGGCAGCAACCAGTCTTTTTTCCAGGAGGACCTGGCTGCCTTGCTGGCTGCTGGCGAGATCGAGGAGAAAATCCTGGTGGTGCCCAACGGCGCCAACATCCTGAGAGGCAGCTTTTACGTCAACTCGCCAGTCACGGGCAACTGGGAGGATTTCATCGTCCAGGACGTGACCGGCTACATCGACGCCAACTACCGCACGATCGCCCGTCCCGAGGGGCGCGGCCTCGGCGGCTTTTCGATGGGCGGTTTCGGCGCCATCAACCTGGCGATGCGCCATCCCGACCTCTTCTCGGCGGCTTACCTGCTCAGCCCCGGCCTCTTTGACGAGGACGGCCTGGCCCAGTCGATGATGTTCGACAGCCCGAACAAGCCGCGGCAACTTTCTGGAGGAAACCCAGCCGGAGCTGCAGGCCTTGACTCGGGATGAAGCCCTGACCCGCATCAGCAAGTACGAGGGCGCCCTGGAGTTTACGATTGCCTACGGCGCCGCCTTCGCCCCCAACCCCGAGGCGCCCCCGCCGTATTTCGACTACCCGATGAGCCTGGTGGACGGCGACCTGGAGCGCGTCCCGAAGCTCTGGAAGCAGTGGGAGCAGGGCTTCGGCGGCTGGCAGGCCAAGGTCAAGCAGAATCGCGAGAACCTGCTGGCGCTGCGCGGCATCCTCATCGACTACGCCGAGGATGACCGCCTGGCCTGGATTCCCCTCGGCAGCGAGTACCTGTCCCAGGTGCTCACCGAAAACGGCATCCCCAACACGCTCCTGCACTACCCCGGCAACCACGGGGATTTGTGGGGGGAGCGCCTGCACCAGGTGATGCTGCCATTCTTTGATGAAGTCCTGGTGGAGGTGGAATGATGGACACACAGTTGAAAACTTATGTTATCCAGCGCAGCCAGGAGCTCCCTGGCTTTGAGTGGGAGGACCCGGCCTGGCAGGCCGCCCAGACCGCCGAGGTTGCCTATTTTTATCCTAACAGCAGCGACCACCACCCGCGTACGCAGGCCCGCCTGCTTTATGACGACCTGGGCATCCACGGCCTCTTCCGGGTGGAGGACCGCTACGTGCGCTGCATCCACACCGCTTTCCAGGAGCCCGTCTGGCAGGACGCCTGCGTCGAGTTCTTTGTCAAGCCCCTGGGCGCCCCCGGCTACTTCAACTTCGAGATGAACTGCGGCGGGGCGCTGCTCAGCTACTACATCCTCGACCACACCCTCGTCGGCGACGCCTTCGTCGATTACGTCCCGCTGCCGGCGGATATCGGGGCCATGGTGCGCATCCGCACCTCCCTGCCCGCCATCGTCGAGCCCGAGATTGCCGATCCCCTGACCTGGGGGCTGCGCTTCGACATCCCCTTTGCCCTCTTCGAGCACTTCACCGGCCCTTTGCAGGTGAAGCCCGGGCAGGAGTGGCGGGCAAACTTCAACAAGTGCGCCGAGAACAACTCGCACCCGCACTGGGCGACCTGGCAGCCGCTGCCCTCGGCCAACTTTCACCTGCCGGAGCAGCTTCGGAGTGCTCAGTTTCGCATAACGGAGGTCTCCATGAACTCAAACGACCTGCAGCTCGGAACGGCTGAGCTGGCAATCACCCCGCCGTTGGGCGTCTCCATGGCGGGTTATTACTACGACCGCAGGGCTGACGACATCTACAGCGACCTGTACGCGCGGGCGTTGGTCCTGCAAGATGGCAGGGTCAAAGCTGCCATCATCCTCTGCGACCTGATCGGCCTTGGAAGCGAGCTGACCGGACCCATCCGCAGGAGATCGCGCGCCGAAGCGGCATCCCGGTCGGTCACATCATGATCGCTTGCACGCACACCCACACCGGCCCGCTGACCGCCGACTGGCCTGAGAACCAGATGGTCGCCGATGCGGCCTACCTGGACGTACTCGGCCGGCGCATCGCCGACGCCGCCGTCCTGGCTTCAAAGCGCCTGCTGCCCGTCTCGGCCTGGGTGGCGCACGGGAAGGTGGAGGGCGTGGCCTTCAACCGCCGCTACTGGATGAACGACGGCAGCCTGCGCACCAATCCGCCGTTCCAGAGCCCCGGCATCGCCGGCCCGGCCGGCCCGTTGAACCCGGACCTGGGACTGCTGCTCCTGCGCGGCTTCGACGGTGAGCCGGCGGCGCTGCTGACCAGCTACGCCCTGCACCCCGACCAGGTGGGCGGGACAGCGCTGGGAGCGGATTACGAGGGCGTGATGGTCGGACTGCTCAAGGGCGCCCTGGGTGCGGGCTGCGCCGTGCTGTGCACGAACGGCTGCGCCGGCGACATCAACCACTTCGACATGTCCAGGCCCGGCCCGCAGTATGGGATGGCCTGCGCCGAGCGCTCGGGCAGGGCATTGGCGGGCGAGGCCATCCGCAGGCTCTCGGACCTGGCCCCGCTGGAGGCGCCGCGCCTGCGAGCAGCCAGCCGCGGAATTGAGCTGCCGCTGCGGGTGCCCACCCCGGAAGAGGTGGAATGGGCGCGCCCGCTGGCCGGAACACCGATGACCGAGTTCGACCAGGCTGGCCTGGACATCGTCGCCGCCGACCGGATCATGGAGCTGCACGCCCGCGGGGAGACGCACATCCCGGCCGAAATCACCGCCATCACCCTCGGCGAGCTGGCGCTGGTGGGCCTGCCCGGTGAGATCTTCAGCCAGCTCGGGCTCGAGATCAAGCGGAACTCGCCCTTCACGCACACCTTCGTCGTCGAGCTCTGCAACGACAGCATCGGTTACCTGCCGCCCCACAATGTATATGAGGAGGGAGGCTACGAGGCTGCCAGCAGCCCCTTCAAGCCGGGGGATGGGGAGATGCTGGTGGAGGCCGCGTTGGGGATGCTGGAGGGGATGATGGAGTGAATAGTTCTTTGCTTTCCACGAAGTTCTTCGTCCCACCCGTTCGATCCACGCTGATCTCTCGCCCGCGCCTGCTCGAACGGCTGGCCCGTGGATTGGACAGGCCTCTTACATTAATCTCCGCACCAGCGGGCTATGGAAAAACGACGTTATTCTCGGAATGGCGCACAGGACCTGGAGCCTCTATCCCGATCGCCTGGCTTTCACTCGACGTTGCCGATAACGACCCATCCCGGTTTTACCAATATCTACTGGCTTGCCTGGATTCGATCCGGCCTGACGCAGTCCAGAATCTCTTGCCACTCCTGCAATCTCCCGAACCCCTCAATCATGAAGCGATTCTGATCCCCCTGACGAATGCTCTAAATTCGCCGAATGCTCTAAATTCGCCGAATGCTCTGTATTCGCCGAATGCTCTGGCCGAAAACCAGCAGGACTTTGTGCTGGCGCTTGACGATTACCATGTCATCGAGACGGATTCCATCCATGTTGCGCTGACCTTCCTGCTCGATCACATCCCTACCCATATGCACCTGGTAATCCTTTCCCGCACGGATCCCCCCCTGCCACTCGCCCGTTTACGGGCCCGCAGCCAGATGGTAGAGATCCGCGAGGCCGATCTGCGCTTTACCCAGGATGAAATATTTGCGTTTTTAACCGCGGAGATTGGCTTAAGCCTTTCTGCTGAGGATCTGTCTGCCCTGGAGGCGCGCACAGAAGGATGGATCGCCGGTTTGCAACTGGTAGCTCTTTCGATGCAAGGCTGCCAGGATATTCATGGGTTCGTTTCAGCGTTCACCGGCAGCCATCATTACATCATGGATTACCTGGTTGAAGAAGTGCTCAAACTTCAACCCAAGAAGGTTAGCTCTTTCTTGCTGCAGACTTCAATCCTGGAGCGCCTGTGCGGTTCGGTGTGTGAGGCCGTTGTTGATGAGGATATGGCTGAACCGATCGATGGGCAGGCAATGCTGGAAGCCCTGGAAGAGAAGAACTTGTTTGTGATCCCGTTGGATGACGAACGTCATTGGTATCGCTACCACCACCTCTTCGCGGATGTCCTCAGGAAACGCCTGGAAAACCGGTTTCCGCATTTACTTCCCCTGTTGCATCGTCGCGCTTCCCTGTGGTATGAGCAAAACGGGTTTATCTCCGAATCCGTGCAACAGGCCATCTTAGCCGGAGACCAGGAGCGCGCGGCTCAGTTAATCGAGCGAGACGGTTGCTTTCTTCTCATCAGCGGCGAGGTGGCAACCCTTTTAAATTGGGCCGGCGCAATCGAGTTTCAATCCACAACCCATCCCTGGTTGGCCATTCAAAAAGCCTGGGCTCTCGCCCTCACCGGAAACCAGGACCAGGCTGAGCTGACTTTACAAGCCCCGGACCAGCTGCTTTCTTCCCTTGATCCCACCGTCGAGGTCAGGACAATGACGGGAACCATTGCCGCGGCCCGGGCTCATTGTGCAAACTCCCAAGGGAATACCCGTTTGGCTGCGGAATTTGCTCGCCAGGCGCTGGAACAGCTGCCCGACTGCAGTTCCATCTCTCGAAGCGTGCGCAGTGTGGCTACCTCGATCCTGGGGGATGCCAGTTGGATCAACGGAAATTTGGAGCAAGCCAGGCATGCTTACCTCGAAGCCATTCGCATTGGGCGAGAGGCCGACAACCTGAACATGGTCATTATTGCGAGTTCGAATCTTGGCGACATTTTGATGGAACAGGGGCAGCTCAGCCGGGCAGCCGGCACATATACCCAATCCTTGCAAATGGCAGTCCGCCCGGACGGGCAAAGATCGCCTTTAGCGGGGAGCCTCTACGCTGGCCTGGGCAGGTTGTCTTATGAATACAATCGATTGGATGATGCGGCGGGTTACACTCATCAGTGCATGGAGCTTTCCCAAAAGTGGGGGGATACAGACCTTCAAGCGGCTGCCTGCGCCATGCTGGCGCGGCTGGAACAGGCCCGGGGCAACCCGGAGCACGCCCAGGCAGCCATGCGGGTCGCGGAGCAATTAGCCAGTGAGTACCCTCTTTCTCCGCGTTGGTCTATCCGGGTGAGGTCTGACCTGGCGCGTTGTTGGCTGGCTCAAGGAAACCTGGAAAAGCTTTCGCAATTCATTGAAACGGGTGGTCTTTCGCTTGATGGCGAAATTCCCTATCATCGAGCGCCTGAAACCATCATCCTGCTGAGAGTGCTCCTGAGGCGCAGCGATTATGCGGCGGCTCTTTCGCTATCCAAACGGCTGCTCCAACAAGCCGAGACTGCCGGGCGGATGGGAATGATCATTGAAGCCTTGATCCTCCAGGCGCTCGCTTTCCATGGCAAGAAAGAGACAGAGGCTGCTCTGACGGTTTTGGAAAGAGCCCTCTCGCTGGCCCAAGCAGAGGGCTATGTGCGCCTTTTCCTGGATGAGGGCGAAGCGATGACGAGATTGCTCTGCCAGGTGCAGGCTCGCCAGGTTGGGAGAGGCTATGCGACCGATCTGCTGTCAAAGATAGGCAAGATCTCCGGTATGACTCAGCCATCCATGCAGGTATTGGTTGAGCCGCTAACCACGCGCGAGCTGGAAGTGCTGAGACTCATCGAGGCTGGTGATTCCAACCAGGCGATCTGCGAGAAACTGTTCATATCCATTACGACGGTGAAGCGTCATATCAGCAATATCTATGCCAAGCTTGGAGTGGAAAGCCGCACCCAGGCCATTGCCATCGGAAAAGAGCTAAAACTCTTCGGGTGAGTGCAGCCTATAGCTGTGCAGCTTATAGCTGTTGCAGCACATAGTTGATCAAAAGACCGCCAGTGAATAATTTCCACTGGCGGTCTTTTCGTCTATGCACCCGAATAAATACAACCCCATCTACAACCTTCAGACGATGTTTTGACGCGTTGAAATTGCTATATTAGGACCAAGAGGAAACATAGCCAACATGAAAAAGGAAAACGCGAATGACCCTAAGAACGTACTTTCCAACAGTGCTCGCGGAAGATCCTTCGAGATCCATGTCAAAGGTCATCTCGATGACAGTTGGTCAGATTGGTTGGAAGGACTGGAGGTGAAGTTATTAGAAAACGGAGAAATGATCCTTTTCGGGTGCATCAGTGACCAGGCCGCTCTGATGGGCATCCTGAACAAAATCTACAGGCTGAACCTTACTTTGCTCTCTTTGGGTGAAGTCAATCAAAAGTAATGATCACAAAAAGTAATTGAGGAGATATCAGAAATGGAAAACATTCGTAAGCTTAATCCCGATCTTGACGCAATTTCACGGAGCGCTTTGCTTTTTGACAAAGTGCACAGCTGCACAGATTGCCCCATCCGGCGGATGGCGATGAAGCGACCGCATTCGATCTTTGCACGGCTTCACATCTGGCATAAAAAATGGTGGCCGGGTTGGAAGGCTCACCAGGCGAGGGCATGCGCTTGCAGTGCCAGGGCAAAGACTCATTCATAAAAAAGCTGGGCCAATAAGAATCGGTGATTCAGGCCCTGGCAACTTATTTTCGGAGGAAAAATGGAAAACACACGTAAGCTAAATCCTGGTTTTGAAACGATCGCCTGGGGCGGGTTCTTTCTCGTGTGGGCGACCACGGAGGTGTTCAAATTCTTGCCGGATGGCACGGGCGCGGTCGGTATTGGCTTGATCTTGCTCGGTTTGAATGCAGCACGATATTTCAATGGCATCCCCATCAGCGGCTTTACAACCATCCTTGGCATCCTGGCGCTCATCGGGGGTATCCTGGAACTGGCTGAGGCATCCCTGGGCTTGCCGTTCGAGCTGCCTGTCTTTGCAATCTTGCTGACCTTGCTGGGCGTGATCCTGCTGGCAAGTGGACTGAAGGCAATCCTGAACAATCAATAGTGGGCATGAACTGCAGGAAGGAGGCACCAACATGGAAAAAACGCTTCAAGGGATTTTGCTGACAAAGGGGCAGACAACCCAGGTCTCTATCACCAGAGGCCTGGGCTGGGGGTTGATCGGCGGCCTGGCCGGTACGCTGGTCATGGACCTTGTGCTCATGGGAACCTTAACGGCGGTAGGGCTGCCAGCTCTTTCCTGTTTCTCAATCGTTGGAGACACGGTGAGTCGTTTCTTGTCGATGCTGGGCATTGTGACAACTGGCGGCATTTCAACGGGCGCAGCCGCGCACTATTTGATTGGCCCGGCGTTTGGCGTGATCTTTGGCGTATTGGTGACCCAGGTGAATGCTCTTCGGGTGAACACTGTGCGAAAAAGCCTTGTCCTGGCGGTCCTGTATGTAGAGATCCTGAGTCAGCCAATCCTGGTCACGACACCCATTCTATTGAAGATGACAGCGCCTCAGACGCTGCAGTGGTTCGGTGTGTCCTTTGTGATGCATTTTATGCTGGCCGTTGTCCTGGGTGCAGTCGTGGGTTACGGGCTGCAGAAAAGGTGTATGATTGGAGAATCATGAAAAAAGAAAAATATCCAATTTTAGAATTTGATGATACGCCAGTCGCGAAAATTGAGCCATCCTTTTCCCACAAAAAAACTGAGGGATACGAATATTGCGTGATCACTTTTTTCCGTGAAGTTCTGGACAACATGGAAAAGAAGGGATTGATCAAGGTAGTCAAATTTTTGAATTGCGAGACGGTGGATATTCCAATCTATGAAATGGAGTACATGGGGAAAAAGGTACATTTATCCCTGGGGTATGTTGGCGCCGCCGGATCTGCCGCTTTCCTGGAAGAGCTAATTGCCTATGGATTCGATAAATTTATCGTCTGCGGCGGTGCGGGTGTGCTGAGAAAAGATATCGCCGTTGGGCACCTGATGATTCCAACTTCAGCGATACGCGATGAGGGCGTTTCATATCATTATCTTCCACCAGCCAGGGAAATTGAATGCAATCCCGAAGTGGTCGCAAAGATCGAAGATTACTTTAATAAATCCAGGATCGAGTATATAAAAGCCAAGACCTGGACCACCGATTCGTTTTATCGAGAGACACAGAAAAAGATCGACCTGAGAAAATCGGAAGGCTGCGTCACGGTGGAGATGGAAGCGGCGGCTTTTTTTGCCGTGGCCAGGTTTAGAAATGTAAAATTAGGCCAGATATTATATGGTGGGGATGATCTGAGTGCGGTGGCGTGGGATAGCAGAAAATGGCATAATAGAGCTGAAATCCGGGAAAATCTTGTGGATATTTCCATCCGAATTTGTCTCTCGCTGGGAGGTTAGGACATGAGCGAACAGGCCTCACAACGCAGCCTGGAACTGTTCAGGTCAGGTTTTTTCTGTGCGGAGAGCGTGCTGCTGGCCATCGCCGAAAGCCAGGGCATCCAATCCGATTTGATTCCCAGGATAGCCAGCGGGTTTTGCAGTGGCATTTCCCGTACGGGCGGCACCTGCGGAGCGGTCAGCGGGGCGATTTTGGGGATCAACCTCGTAGCTGGCAGGGATTCACCTGCCGAATCCATCGAGCCCAGCTATGTCCTGACGCAAAAATTGCTCTGCCGTTTTGAAGGGCAATTTGGCTCTACCAATTGTCGCCAGTTGATCGGCTGCGACCTGGCCACCGAAGAGGGACAACGGTACTTCATGGAAAATGGCCTCATGGAACAGTGCCTGCAATATGCCGAGGCTGCGACGAGGATGGCGGTTTCGCTGATTGAGGAATTTAAGGATTCAAGAACCACTTGATCGTGGTTCTGGCGATGGTGATGATTGGCTCATCCTGCGGACTGGGATGAAATTCCTTTGGGTATTGCCAAAAGTCACTTCCACTTAATTCTTCGGGAGTGGGTGCGAGGCGGCTGACTACCGCCTCTGCTTTTTATATAGGACACATAAACTTACAAATTCGATTACCCGGTAACTCAAACGGTTCTGCTTGCGATATTTAAGGTAATATAGGGGGTACCAGAGCCTTGTTCAGGCAACTATATCCAAGTAACCGGGTACTCCTTGTAAATTCCTTACCGGAATAAGAACACCTGGCAGCCAGGTTGCCCGCAAGACTCCCGGTTATCGCTAAAACCTGTTTTGCAAAGGTGGGCGCAGGCGTTTATCTTCCAAAACACACACAGATGCCTTCCTATCAATCCGGATTTTCCGTTCAAAATGATTCCCAGGGGAAAGCCGTTTTTTCACAAAAGACGGACCTGCAGACCCTGGAATCCCATCTTTGGGAAGCCGCCAACATCCTGCGCGGCAGCCCGGTTGACCGTTCCGATTGGAAGAGCTACATCCTGCCGGTCCTTTTCTTCAAGCGCATCTGCGACGTTTGGGATGAGGAATACCAGGAGATGCTGGAAACCTACGGCGAGGACTTTACCGATGAGCACCGCTTCCAGATCCCCGAAGGCTGCCATTGGAAGGATGTACGCGAGACCCCTTCAACGTGGGGACGGCCCTGCAGAACGCCATGCGCGGGATTGAAGCCGCCAACCAGAAGCACCTGTACGGCGTCTTTGGCGACGCCCAATGGACAAACAAAGACCGCCTCCCCGACCCGCTGCTCAAAGACCTGATCGAACACTTTTCGGCATTGCCCCTGGGTAACCAGAACGTCGCCAGCGATATCATCGGCGATGCCTACGAGTACCTGATCAAGAAATTTGCCGACGCCACCCACCGCAAAGCCGGTGAGTTTTATACGCCCGCGCAGCGTGGTGCGCTTGATGGTTGAGACTCCTCGATCCGCAGGAAGGCGAGACCGTCTACGATCCGGCCTGCGGTACGGGCGGCATGCTGCTGGGCGCGGTGGCGCACGTGCGCGACCAGGGGGCGATCCGCGCACCTTTTATGGGAAGCTGTACGGTCAAGAGAAAAACCTGACCACGGCCTCGGTGGCGCGCATGAACCTGCTGCTGCATGGCCTGGAAGACTTCGTCATCGAGCGCGGCGACACCCTGCGCAGCCCGGTGTTCAGCGATCCCAGCACCGGCGGGCTGGCCACCTTTGACTGTGTCATCGCCAACCCGCCGTTCTCACTGGAACAGTGGGGGCGTGAAATCTGGGAGAACGATCCCTGGGGACGAGCCTTTGCCGGGCTGCCCACCGACAGCAGCGGCGACTTTGCCTGGGTGCAGCACATGGTGAAATCCATGGCGGAGGGCGAGCGGTCGCATGGCGGTGGTGCTGCCGCAGGGCGCCCTGTTCCGCGGCGGCGTGGAAGGGCAGATCCGGCAGATATTTACTAGAGCACGATTTGATCGAGACCGTGATTGGACTGGCGCCGAACCTCTTCTACGGCACCGGCCTGGCGGCCTGCATCCTGGTGTTGCGACAGCGCAAAACCCAGGAACGCGCTGGGAAAGTATTGATCATCGATGCGTCCGGCCTGTTCCGCAAAGGGCACGCCCAGAACTTCCGACCTGAGCACGCGCCGAAATCCTGGCGGTGCACGAAACGCAGGATGTGGAGAACCGGTGGGTCGGTCTGGCTGGAGGAAATCAGGACGAGGACTGGACGTTGAACATCTCTCGCTACGTCTTGTCGGCGATTGGCGAAGATATCCACCGTTAGACGAAGCAATTGCCGATCTGAAAACTGCCTGGGAACAGGCGAGCGCGCAATATCGCCTGCGCTAGGAAATAAAGAAAGCCGGACTTTTATGGGGGACCGGGCATAACACCGACTTCTACACTTTGCGAACAAGCCCTTGCAGCCTGGAAAGCGGGTGACGATGAGGCTGTAGCAGAAGCCCTTTTCGCATTTGAAACGGATACGGTTATTATCTCGAACAAGTCTCTCGGCCATCCGTGCTTTGCTCGCAGCGACCTGGCCTCGAGCCGCATCGAATGCGTGTCGATCGGGCGGGCTCTTCTCGGACGGCAGGATGCCATTACGCACCCCAGGTGTGGATTTGCGGATTACGCTAGTTGATAAAACCGAAAATTCGGCCCAGGAGTACAGTTTTTCTCTCACAGAGGAAAATTTCACCACGGATTCGGGCGGGTATGCTGATTTCGGCTTTGGAGGGGAAGCCTTCGGTGGTAGCGAATTTTCAGTGGAAAGATATTCTCGCCAGAGTGATGCCTGGTCAATTTTTGATGAGCGATGGCCGGATGTTTTTCGGGAGATGGAAACGGCTGTGGTGCAAATAGAAGATTACAGCGATGAACCGCTTCTGGACTGGCAGCACCCCGATGGATCAAAATTCTGGGAGTGGATCGCGCTACATGCCTGATCGTTCGACCCGACCCGAGCTCGAATCCTACCTGTGGGGCGCCGCCACCATCCTGCGCGGGCTGGTGGACGCCGGCGATTACAAGCAGTACATCTTCCCCCTGCTGTTCTACAAGCGCCTCTCGGACGTCTGGGACGAGGAATACCAGGAAGCCATGGCCGAGACGGGCGACGACGGCTATGCACGCTCGCATGGCGAACGAGCGGTTTGTCATCCCGCCAGGCGCACACTGGAACGAGGTGCGCGAGACGCCGCGGGACGTGGGTAAGGCCATCCAGAACGCCCTGCGGGCGATTGAAATTGAAAACCCGGACCGTCTGGAAGGCATTTTTGGCGATGCGCCCTGGACGAACAAGGAGCGCCTGCCCGACCCCACCCTCAAGAACCTGCTCGAACACTTCTCTGAGCATACCCTTTCGATCGCCAACGTGCCCGAAGATGAGCTGGGCAACGCCTACGAGTACCTGATCAAGCAGTTTGCCGACGACAGCGGTCACACCGCCCAGGAGTTCTACACCAACCGCACCGTGGTGCATTTGATGGTGCAGATGCTCGAACCCAGGCCGGGCGAGCGCATTTACGACCCGACCTGCGGCACCGGCGGGATGTTGATCTCGGCCCTCGACCAGGTCAGGCGCGGCGGAGGCGAGCACCGCACCTTGAAGCTGTACGGGCAGGAGCGCAACCACATGACGGCCTCCATCGCCCGCATGAACCTGGCGCTGCACGGCGTGGACGACTTTGCCATCGCCCGCGGCGATACCCTGGAGCGCCCGGCTTTCAGCGACGGCGACCGCCTGGCGACCTTCGACGTGGCGCTGGCGAACCCGCCCTATTCGATCAAGCAGTGGAACCGTGATGCCTGGACCAGCGACCCCTGGGGCCGCAACTTCCTGGGCACGCCGCCGCAGGGGCGCGCCGACTATGCCTTCTTCCAGCACATCCTCAAGAGCCTGGATGAGAAGAGCGGGCGCTGCGCCATCCTGTTCCCGCACGGGGTCTTGTTCCGCAAGGAAGAGGCCGAGATGCGCCAGAAGCTGGTGGAGGCCGACCTGCTGGAGTGCGTGCTGGGGCTGGGTCCGAACCTGTTCTACAACTCGCCGATGGAAGCCTGCGTGGTGGTCTGCCGCACGCGCAAGCCGCCGGAGCGCCGGGCAAGGTGCTGTTCATCGACGCCGTCAAAGAAGTCAGCCGCGAGCGCAGCCTGAGCTTTCTCAAGCCGGAGCACCAGCAGCGCGTCGCCGAGGCGTACCATGCCTTTGAAGATATCGATGGGTTTGCCAGAGTGGCCACACTGGACGATATCCGCCCAACGCCGGGAATTTGAGCATTCCGCTTTACGTGCGTAAGAGTGCGCTGCGTGAAAACAAAGCCGCCTATGACGCGGATGAGCTGCAGAAAGCCTTGCAGGCCTGGGAGGAGAGCTCGGAGCGGTTGGACGAGGCCATGAATGAGCTGTTAAGATTGTTGGAGAATGAAAACCGCTAAGACGCCAAGGTCGCTAAGAATTTATTAAACTTGGCGTTCTTAGCGCCTTAGCGGTTAGTGATTTTCAACTGAATCAGTGCTAAAATACATATTCAAATACATAGAAAGGAGCCGGGGATGCAGCAAATTATCGGTGTGACTGAACTCCAGCGGAAATTCCGCTCGTTTTTCGATGAAGTGGTGCGCAAACGGGTACCCCTGGTGCTGACGCGCGGCTCGTGCCCCGAGGCGGTGCTCATTCCCTACGAGGATTACCTGCGCTTCCAGCAGATGCAGGAAAGCGAAGTCCTGGCGCGATTCGACCGGGTGTGGAGCCGGCTGGCGGAAGTCAACGCCGCTTACGGTGAAGACGAAATCACCGCCGATATCCAGGCGGCGCGCTCGGCTGCGAAACCCTCGGGGAAGTAAGTGATGCGCGTCGTGGTGGACACGGGGGTTTTGGTCAGCGCCTTGATCCGCCGCCAGGGCACGACCGGCGACGTGCTGAAAGCCCTGTGGGATGGGCGGTTCATACTCGTCTACTCAACGGACATCCTGGTCGAGATCGTCGAAGTGCTCGGGCGGTCTGCTTTTCGTACCAAGTACCACATCGAGCCGGACGACATCTCGGCGCTCATCAACCTGGTGCGCCTGCGCGGCGAGCTCGTGGCGCCGCAGGGCATGATCCATGCCTGCCGCGATCCCAAGGATGATAAGTTCCTCGAAGCCGCCGTGACGGGCAAGGTGGATTGCCTGGTATCGGGCGACGCCGACCTGCTGGAGCTGGCACCTTACGAGGGCATCCCCATCCTGCGCCCAGCGGAGTTTTTGGCAAGATTATGAGCGGTCATCCTGTAAAATTTGGTGAGTGGTCTGTCTGAATACTGAGCGTGAACCTGACCCACTGGCGGCGTACGTATTGAGCGCTTCGTGGGCTTGGAGCACATCACGCCTAGAAACCTGCATATTCGCGATGGGGATGCGCCGTTGCTGATGGGACAACCTTTACCAACCGTTTTAAACCAGGAAGGTACTTTTTGGTAAGCGCCGTGCATACCAGCGTAAAGTGGCAGTGGCGGATTTTATGGGGTATGTTCCAGCGACATTTATGTTTTCGGAAGCAAGACCAGATGTGCGTTGCTGCCCGAACTGTTGCCCTTTATCTGCCAATCGGAAGATTTTTACCAGCATGCAGTGAAATTTCGGTGGGTTCGCTCGCAGCCTGCAACCACTTGGGGCACGCTTGCACAGCAGGAATTTCGCCTGCCGCCGCTTGACGAACAGCGCCGCGTCGCCGATTTGCTGTGGGCGGCAGATGAGGCACTGGGGAGGCGTGATCTCATCGAAGCCCTGATTGCAAAAAAACGCTCTCACGAAATAAAACTGGTGACGATAGGTGTAATTTTTCAGAGTTGGTAGAGAGTACAATAGGGAAAATTCCAAAAAATTGGAAAATAGATGAGCTAGCAAATAACTATGGGGGTAATGCTCAATAGTGATATTGTAGATGGTGCTTTACCGAGAGTAACCTACAAATCAATACACTAACGAAAATCTGGCAATCCAATGAATAATGGCATTGTTAGCTTGAAAATTAGACATTGGAAGGAATTTATCCTTTCAGAAGGTGACCTTTTGTTGTGCTAGAAAGCTGGGGCAACTGTTGGAAAAACATTGTGTGATAAACCTGAGCATGGTTTGTGCGATTTTGCCGGGATACTCAGTTAGCATAATTGCTGGAAACTGCCTGAAAATCTCTCCGGACAATGACCGGAATGTTTAACTCAATACTACTAAATGTCCTGCAGTTTTGATAGAAGAACTGGAAAACTCACTGCCTTAAAATCTTAACAGCACAACCTACCATCAACGTAAGGATTTGCAAACATGGAGAATTCAATTGCCCCCGGTAAACGAACAACGGCAATTTATTAACTGATTGCAAAAAATTGAAAATCGTATTAAGACGGGTATCGGAAACCAGCGGGCCTTATTGTCGATTCAAGAAACAATTCCTTGGAGAAATTTTTGGGATAACTAAGGCAGCGAGCCCATGTTAGCGAATAACCTTTTCTACGATAGATTGCCCGATCGTCCCTAACTTTTAATTGGAGTAACCAAGTGACGTGCATTATTGCGCAGGACAAGGAGAAAATTATGGCACAATGGGAAACCAAATACATCCGTGAAGTCATCCAGGAGATTAACGACAATTCGATTGTCTTACCGGTAATCCAACGCAACCTGGTGTGGGATGAGGAGAAAATGGAGCTGCTCTTCGAACTCCTTGCTCAAGGGAAATTCCTTTGGCGGGATCATGGCATTGGAGGAGGAAAAGGGCAGCGAGCCTTTATTTGCTTACCGCACTTTTTCAAAGGATGGCGATATCCACGACTCAGATTTGCCTGCCGTGGTTGATAAAACCACGCTGTTAATAATCCGATGGCCAGCAGCGACTGCAAGCGTTCTACATGGGCCTGACAGGCAGCGTCAATGGCAAGGTCTTGTATTTCAACCTCTTCAGTCAGGGTAACTACGATTTTAAATTTGCCCGGCAGTTGAGCGATCTGCCAACCGTGAATCGTGAGGATGGCCAGGAGATTCCGATGTTGTGGTATCTGGTCAGCGCTCTGTATTCCCGACTGGCGAAAACAGATGATGATTTCAAAAGTTGCCAATGAAATCATGATTCACCGCAATATCCAGGGTGAAGAAGCGAAAGAATTGATTCCGACCAATGTGATCAAGTTTTTCCGAGTATTTTTCACGCAGAAAGTCTTGGGAATTTCGAATGTCACGATCGATAAGGATATGGTTGAGCTTGAACGTCGAAGAATGGTTGAGCTTTTCCAGCGATTGAACGATGGTGGGACGCGCCTGTCAGCTTTGGATTTGGCGGCTTCCAAGCTGAAGGGAGTTCGATTTTCGCCTGGAAGGCTTCCTCAGGCGCGAAATCCCTCGCTATCATGATATCGGTTTTGGACAGGATGAGGTGGTCAAGCTCCTGTTCCTGCTGCGCGATAACCACACCAAAGAAGTCACCGATATCAATAAGGAAGATGCTGATTTTGCCGTGGCCAACATTCCACGTATATTGAAAACGCTGGATGTTCTACGGCAATTGTTGAAAGATGCTGACCTGTACGAGTATTACCTGGCAGGTGGGCGTTCCACCATACCGCTTTACTTCGTGGCCTACCATATTTTCCACAAGCCTCAGCCGGTTGAAGCGCTGGGTAGCCTATACCGCAACTATGATGCCAATAACCCCGATTTCACCAACATCAAACGCTGGTTGTATCTATCCTTGTTAAACGGGGTGTTCAGCCGGGGTCGTGGTTGGATCCCTTACCTGACCGGCATCCGCAAAATCCTCAATATCGTCAGCCAATTTAAAGGGAGCCTTTTCCCCACCGATGCTATCTTCTCCATGTATGAAGCCCATCCCCTGGCATTTAACCGCGAGCTAGTTGAAAGCCGCTTGCCTCAATGGGATATGAGCCTGGTTTTCTACTTGATTTACGGCTGCCAGTCTCAGGCCGGTCGTGACATCGATCACATCCAGCCCAAGTCCCTGCTGGAGGGCGGCGCATGTGGCCGGGGAGAAAATCCATTCTGTGAGCAATTACCAGCTTTTAGACGAGGGTACGAATCGGGCGGGGAAGCGCGCCAAAGAGCTCAAAGAATGGTTCAAGGATTGGGAGCAGGTTGAGCTCAGCCAGTATCTTTCCAGGCACTTGATCCCGCCTGCACCGGAACTGTGGTCGTTGGAGCGATTTGACGATTTTCTGCAGGCGCGATCCACCTTGTTTGTGGAAAAGATCAGGGAAACGATTCCAGGAGAATCGGTTACGGCTCCAGTTACATCACAACCAGCCATCCAACCCGCGATACAGCATGCTCCAAGGGATATTTCAAATGTGACGGGGGCTGCCCAATTAACGCCCGCCCAGCGTGATCCAGAGACCTGGCTTCAGGGAGAGGCTGATCGGGAAGGATATGGTAGAGAATTTCGACTGATCGTTGAAGCCGCCCGCTCGTTGGGTCTGTATGCTCGCTTCCAAAATAACTGGTGGGTCGTCATGTTTACGTCTCCCTCGAATCGAAGTAAGGGCTTAATCGACCTCAGTACCTCTCTGGAAATGTGGACCAATGCGGAATTGATAGCGGCGTATTTCAATTGCCCGGTCGAAATGGTAAGGGAAAAGCTGATCCGCCATAGCCGTATCCAGCCGCAGGAGGTTCCAGGTTGGATCGAGAACCTGCGTAGTCTTTCGGTTAAAAAGTAATAACTGGGGTTTTTGTGGAGAAATTATTCGATGAAATTATTTGGCATTGCTGAGGATAACGAGTTCAAAGAATACATCAAGATCGCTTTTCAGACGCAGTTTGAAGAGTCAGTCTTGGAGGACTGGCTGGAGCATAACCCGCATTCGATTTTGGAAGATGGCGCGTTGCTGTTGATCGGTCGCCAGGTGCAGACCAACCTGAACAGTATCATAGACTTGCTGGGAATGGACCGGCAGGGGAACTGGTCGTGGTTGAGCTCAAACGCGACCGTACTCCGCGCGGAAACCTTAGCCCAATCCCTGGAATATGCTTCTTTTGCTGAGTTACTAAAATTTGACCAAATTGCCGAGATTTTCAGGAAGTATTTGAGTGATGAAAATGAGAATCTGGCTCATTATCATCGTGAGTATTTCCAGCTCAATGAGAATGAAGCGGTCACCTTTAATAAAGAGCAGCGCATTGTCATCATCGGTCAGGTGATCACGCCGAGATCGCCAAACAGCATCTTTCTGCGGTAGTCTTGGATTGCGCGTGACCTGTATTGAGTTTGGGCTTCTTTAACAGGAACGCCTGTTATCCAGTGATATTGTGGTTGGTGAGGAAGCTTCAAGCCCGGCCAGGTATCTTCAGGCTCATCACTCAGACTCTACCAAGCACCAATTCCTCGAAACAGCAGATGAAAATGGGAAGCCTGTCTTTGAACGTATATTGGCATTATCAACGAACCGCACAATTATCCCATTCATTGGGGCATAAGGTTTCTCACTCAATGTAAACCATCAGGGAGCGCATGTGGCTGTCTGTTCTGGGTTACCCACCGGACGGGCTATAAACAGGCCTTCATTACGGCGCTAATGGGGCGGGGAGCAAAAAGCAACTTGAAATACCACCTGATGTACTACAGGAGGTCGACGCGCAGATAAAAGAAGTGGAAGGATCATTCGCTCTGGCCTTGACCACAAATGTTTGATCAATCACCCGTTCAGTAGTGACCAGTTGGAATGGTTATTAACGCATATGATAAAGTCTCTGAAATTGGATTACGAAGTATCCATTAAAGGATAACAAAGAATGACATTTACGGAACAGAACTCTGTCGAAAACTTCATCCGTGACCTGCTGTGCGGGCAGCCGGCGCACCTCAAGCCGCAGGACGGGCGGAAGAGGCTGCGATCGTATACCTCCCCACCGGGCGCAGCCACAAGGGCGCCGGCTGGTATTTTGTCCCGGCCGCAGGCCTGCCGCGCCGCATCAACGATGTGTTCATCGAAGAGTATGCTGCGCCAGGCGCTGATCCGCCTCAATCCCGAGCATCGCCGCCCAGCCCGAGCGCGCCGACGAGGTGCTCTACAAGCTGCGCGCCATCGTGCTCTCGGTGCGCTCGCGATGGCCTGATCCGCGCCAACGAGGAGTTCACCGCCTGGCTGCGCGGCGAGCGCTCGATGCCGTTTGGGCCGAACAACGAGCACGTCACCATCCGCCTGCTCGATTTCGACGATCTGGACCAGAACCAGTACGTGGCCACCACCCAGTACACCTTCCGCGCCGGCGCCGCCGAGCGCCGCGCCGACCTGGTGCTGTTCGTCAACGGTTTCCCGCTGGTGCTGGTGGAGGCCAAGACCCCGGTGCGCCAGGCGGTCAGTTGGGTCGATGGCGCCAAACAGATCCACGACGATTACGAGCGTTTCGTGCCCGAGCTGTTCGCCTGCAACGTGTTCAGCGTGGCCACCGAGGGCAAAGACCTGCGCTATGGGGCGATGCACGCCCCGCTCGAGCAGTGGGGTCCCTGGCGGCCGGACGAAGCGACCATCGAACGCCTGGCTCGGGCTGGTGCGATCTTGCAGCAAGGCGGTCGCAGTCGCTGCTGCGCCCCAACATCATCCTGGATATCCTGGCCCACTTCACCCTGTTCGCCACCGATAAGAAGAAGCGCCGCCTGAAGATCGTCTGCCGCTACCAGCAGTACGAAGGCGCCAACAAGATCGTCGCAGCGCGTGCTGGCCGGCTATCCCCGCGAAGGGCCTGATCTGGCACTTCCAGGGCTCGGGCAAATCGCTGCTGATGGTCTTTGCCGCCCAGAAGCTGCGCATGCAGCCGGCCCTGCGCAACCCGACCGTGCTGATCGTCGTCGACCGCGTCGACCTGGACGCCCAGATCAGCGCCACCTTCCACGCCTCGCGACATCCCCAACCTGGTCAAGGCCGATTCGCGGGCCGAGCTGGAAACGCTGCTGCGCCAGGACACGCGCAAGATCATCATCACCACCATCTTCAAATTTGCCGAAGCCGGACGGGGTGCTCAACGACGCGCCAGAACATCATCGCCCTGGTGGATGAAGCCCACCGCACCCAGGAAGGCGACCTGGGGATGAAGATGCGCGCCGCCCTGCCGAACGCCTTCCTGTTCGGGCTGACCGGCACGCCGATCAACCGCCGCGACCGCAACACCTTCTACGCCTTTGGGGCGGAGGAAGACGCAGCGCGGCTACATGAGCCGCTACGGCTTCGAGGAATCGATCCGCGATGGCGCCACCCTGCCGCTGCACTTCGAGCCGCGCCTGGTGGAGCTGCACATCGACAAGGACGCCATCGACGCGGCCTACGCCGAGCTGACCGGCGGTCTTTCCGACCTGGACCGCGATACGCTGGCCAAAGCCGCCGCCAAGATGGCCGTGCTGGTCAAGGTGCCGGAGCGCATCGAGAAGATCTGCGCCGATATCGCCACGCCATTTCCAGGAGAAGGTCCGCCCAACGGCTTCAAGGCCATGGTGGTGACCTTCGACCAGGAAAGCTGCCTGCTCTACAAGGCCCAACTGGATCGATACCTGCCGCCGGAGGCCAGCGAGGTCGTCATCTCGGTCTCGGGCAAGGAGCGCGAAGACGAGCGCTACCGCCCCTACAAGCGCGACCGCGATGCCGAAGAGAAGCTGCTCGACCGCTTCCGCGACCCGAACGACCCGCTGCAGATCCTGGTGGTCACCGCCAAGCTGCTGACCGGCTTCGACGCGCCCATCCTGCAGGCCATGTACCTGGACAAGCCGATGCGCGACCACACCCTGCTGCAGGCCATCACGCGCACCAACCGCACCTACGGCGAGGAGAAAACCCACGGCCTGATCGTCGATTACCTGGGCGTGTTCGACGATGTGGCCAAATCGCTGGAGTTCGACGAAGAAGGCTTCCGCCAGGTGGTCTCGCGATATCGTCAACCTGAAGGTCGCAGCTGCCCGGAGCCATGCAGAAATGCCTGGCCTACTTCCCCGGTGTGGATCGCAGCCTGAGCGGCTACGAGGGGCTGATCGCCGCCCAGGAATGCCTGCCCAACAACGAGGTGCGGGATGCCTTTGCCGCCGATTACAGCCTGCTGTCTCGAGCTGTGGGAAGCGATCTCGCCCGACCCGATCCTGATGCCGTACGAAGACGATTACCGCTGGCTGTCGCAGGTGTACGTCTCGGTGCAGCCCACCACCGGCCAGGGCGCGCTGCTCTGGCATGCCCTGGGCGCCAAGACCATCGAGCTGATCCACCAGAACATCCATGTCGAGGCGGTGCGCGATGACCTGGACGAGATCGTGCTGGACGCCGACCTGCTGGAAGCCATGCTGAGCACGCCTGATCCGGAGCAAGAAAGCCAAAGAGATCGAGCTCAAGATCGCCGCAGCGCCTGCGCAAGCACATGGGCAACCCGCGCTTCCGCAAGCTCTCCGAGCGGCTGGAAAGCCTTGAAAGAGCAGCACGATGCCGGTCAGCTGCAACAGCATCGACTTTCCTGAAAGCCCTGCTGGAGCTGGCGCGCGACCTGGTGCAACGCCGAGAAGGAAACGCCCGCCAGAAGAGGACGAGGAGCGCGGCAAGGCCGCCCTGACCGAGCTGTTCGAGCAAGCGCGCAACGCCGGAAACCCCGGTGATCGTCGAGCGGATCGTGGACGATATCGATGAGATCGTGCGCCTGGTGCGCTTCGATGGCTGGCAGGCGCACAACGCCGGGGACGCGAAGGTGCGCAAGGCGCTGCGGCGGACGCTGTTCAAGTACAAGCTGCACACGGATGCGGAGCTGTTTGAGAAGGCGTATGGGTATATGTAAGGAATATTATTAGGAGTTTTAAAAATGCCTGACATTAAATTCGAAATCGTCCAAAAAATCGGCGTCCTCTCCACCTCCTCCCGGGGCTGGACCAAAGAGCTCAACCTGGTCAGTTGGAACGACCGCGATCCCAAGTACGACATCCGCGAGTGGTCTCCCGACGGCCAGACCATGGGCAAGGGCATCACCCTCACCAAAGAGGAGCTGACCGCCCTGCGCGAACTGTTGAACGCGCTGGAATAGTTCCGCGAGAACTTCTTCTACGCTGCGGCTTGAAATCGGTTGGATTTGCCGGGCGGGGCGGTTGCCGCGCCAGGTCATAAGCGCTTTGCAGGTTGATCCAGAACTCGGGTGTTGTCCCCAGTGCCTGGGAAAACAGCCAGGCTGTGTCTGGCGTTACGCCGCGCTTACCGCGCACAATCTCGTTGATACGCTGGACCGGCACACCAATATGGCGTGCAAAAGCTACCTGGCTCAATTCGAGCGGGATTCAGAAATTCCTCCAGCAGGATTTCGCCGGGATGGGTTGGGATGCGATTCTCGGGTAACATGGATGCGGATACTGTAAAAGCCTTCTCAATCACCTTTTAGCGCCTCCAGGCGATTACCGGGTGGCGCACGCAGGTATTTTTTATCACATACACGGTTACCGTGCAAGCGTGATAATTGTCTTGCAGGTTGGCTCCCTTGAAAAGCGGTTGTCACAGTTGTTACACCGTCACAGTTCCTCCAGATTTCCTCCACCAGTGGAAACCGAGCGGACGTTTGCACGGAAAATTCCCCGGGCGATGCCCTGGCCTGGGTGCGCGCACCCCTGGTAAAAGGATAACGCATATTTATCCTTTATAGAAGGATAAATATGCGTTATAATCTCCTTGTAAGGAGGCGAAATGCGCGAACTGCTCCAGCAAATGATAGCGGATTCCTTATCTGCGCCGGTCCCACCGTTTACGCGCCGGGATGTGTATCTTCCACGGGTGCCGGGAAAAGCGCTGGCCGTGATTGGGATGCGCCGCAGTGGCAAGACCACCTTCCTCTGGCAGTGCCTGGCAGACCGCCTGGCGGCAGGCGCCCCGCGCCCTGCGCTGCTTTACTTAAACTTCGAAGACGAGCGTTTATCAGGTATGGAAGCCTCCAATCTGCCGTGGGTAGTCGAGGAATACTACCGCCTGCAGCCCCAATATCGTGACAGCCGCAGCGTAACTTTTTTTCTTGACGAAATCCAGGCCGTTAGGGGATGGGAGACGTTCACCCGTCGCTTGATGGATACTGAAAAGATTGAACTGTTCATTTCTGGCTCCTCAGCGCGGCTGCTGAGTCGGGAAATTGCCACCAGCATGCGGGGTCGTGCGCTCGAGGTGAGGGTTTATCCATTCAGTTATCGTGAAAGTTTACGGCATCAGGGCGTGGAACCAGCCATATCCTGGGACCTGCTCGGTAAAGCGGCGCGCTCGGACCTGGACGCTCGCCTCAGGCAGTATTTGGTGACCGGGGGATTCCCGGAAGCACAGGCCATTTCTGGACGCGACCGGTCGCAGCTTTTGCAAACTTATGTGGATGTGGCCGTGTTGCGCGATATTGTCGATCGCTACCAGGTTACGAATCCCGTTGCGCTGCGCTGGCTGCAGCGCCAGCTCCTGTCCAGTCCAGCCTCGCCCTTCAGCATCCAAAAATTGTACGATGTTCTGCGTTCACAGGGCATTCCGGTGAGTAAGGACACGCTCCATGCGCTGCTGGCATATATGGAAGATGCATTTTTAATCCGGACTGTCTCAATCCACGCCGCCTCGGAACGGCAGCGGATGGTAAACCCGCGCAAGGTGTATCCAATCGATCCTGGATTGATCCCGGTTTACGAGCGCACAGGCCGTTCCAACCTCGGCCAGGCGCTGGAGACTGCCGTCCTGGTTGAGCTGGAGCGCCGCGGCTGCGAGGTTGCTTATGTGCGCACTATCGATGGCCTGGAGGTGGACTTTCTGGCGCGCGATATGAATGGGGGTTGGAGCCTGGTCCAGGTGTGTGCAGACCTCTCGAACCCGAACACCCGGGAACGGGAAGTCCGAGCCTTAAGTTCTGCGGCTGCTACGATACCCGAGGCTCAAGCCTTATTAATCACCCTGGATTCGATTCCGCCACAAACCCCTCTCCCTGTTCCGATCCAGTGGCGGCCGGCAGCCTCCTGGTTTCTTAACCAGGAGTAGCAACCTGCCCGGTTGCTTCAGGCGATCCCTGCTTTGAGCACTTCTTTGATTTCCCGGTCCTGGAGATATTCCTTGCACAGCCAGGCGTGAGGAGCTGATGAGGCGATCTCCTTTTGCCCTCTGAGCTGTTCATATTGACAGGCGTCCCTTTTTTGAGGATAATCAAGGGGATTTGAGCCACCTTTGGACAATATTTCACAATCGAAAAATTTCGCAATCAGACCAGCTTTCATCCTGTCCATGAAGCCGCGGAGGCGGAAATGATCAGGCAGACGTTTGCCGAAGTTTTACGAGGCTTTTTTCACACAAGTTACAGCAACCCAGCCCAGGTAGCCAGGGCGACGGGCATCCCCAAAGATACGCTCCTGAACTGGGTGAAGGACCGGGTCAGGCAGCCCAGGTCGTGGCAGGATGTTGTCAAAGTAGCCGGGGCGCTGCACCTGGAGGAAGACCAGGCGGACGAGCTCCTCGCCTCGGCGGGTTATCCGGCGATCGCTGAGCTGGTGAAATTGGCCGGCCCAGCCGACCAGGCCCTTTTTGCACCCTGGAAAAAGGGGCAGGTCTACGGTCCTGACCATTACCCGGAAGGGCAGGCGCTGGAAAAGGAAAGCTCTTCAGCAGGGAAGTGGGCGCCCGCTCATGGATTGATCCCGAAAGTATTAAAGATCACCTCGCCCTTTGAAATGGAGTTCGCCCGCATCCCCAAAGGGCCCTTCCTGATGGGCAGCAAAGCGGAGAACCCGCTGGCCTGGCCGAATGAAAAGCCCCAGCATACGGTCGAAATCAGCCAGGATTATTGGATTGGCTGCTGCCAGGTGACGAATGCCCAGTTCCAGGCCTTTCTTGAGGCCACCCACCAGGGGCATGCGTGGATCGATGGCTGGCAGGATAAGCTCGAGCACCCGGTTGTCAATATTGCCTGGCAGCAGGCGGTTGACTTTTGTGAATGGCTGAATGCGATAGGGCCAGCAGGCCTGCCTGAGGGGCTGGTGGTGCGCCTGCCCACCGAGGCGGAATGGGAAAAAGCCGCCCGGGGTCCATATGGCCGTGAATGGCCCTGGGGCATCGAATTTAAACCCGAATACTGCAATACGGCTGAAGCCGGACCGGGGGAAACCACGCCCGTGGGGATGTATGCGCCCTACGGCATCAGTCCCTACACGGTTGCGGACATGGCTGGCAATGTCTGGGAGTGGTGCTCCGACTGGTATTCTGAGGAGCTCTACAGCTTGCGGGTGGCGCAGGGAGACCCCGTGGTCGACCCCCTGGGTCCGCCGGAAGGCGAATACCGGGTTTTGCGGGGCGGGTCGTTTTTCGACCTGGCCAGGGCTGCCCGCTGCGCCTTCCGCCACCGCCCTTACCCCGATCACTTCGGTTGGAATGGTGGATTTCGGGTGGCGATCGGGTACCCACCTGGTAAAGCGAAGTAACCATCCTGGGGGACCGCGCCGCCCGGTATTTGATGCGGCTATGGGTGAATCAAACCCGGCTGAGTATTTGAGCACCTGTCGACGCTCTCATACTCAGCCGGTTGAGGCCATCCCCTAGCCGGGCCTCCTGAAGTATATAAATTTCTGGAGGCCCCCCTGCTTATATAAAATGAAGGGGACTCAGTCCCCTTCATACATTCCTTAAGATCCTTATTAATAATACGGACAAGGATAAAGAAAATCTACCCCCGATGTTGGGTCATTCGTGGGTCAATTCCTCAGCTGTTCACCCCTGCTGGCAAGGTCACCCGTATTCCGCTTGTCACAGTTCTCCGCCAATCGTTTTCATTGGCGCTAAAAACTTTTTGGTGTAAGATTTGAGTATGTCCATCCGGATCGGCGACATCGAGCTTGAAGAGGGCGAAATCCAGATCGTCTTTACCCGCGCCTCGGGTCCTGGAGGCCAGAACGTGAACAAGGTTTCCTCCGCAGTCCAGCTGCGCTTTGACGTGCCTGGATCGGCCTCCTTGCCCGGCGAGGTCAAGCCGCGCCTGCTGAAACTGGCTGGCAGCCGCGTGACGGATGAGGGGGTGCTGATCCTCGAAGCCAAACGCTACCGCACCCAGGAAGCCAACCGCCAGGACGCCCTCGAGCGCCTGCAAGACCTTATTACCAGGGCGCAGTACGTCCCGCGCCCGCGGCACAAGACGCGCCCGACCGCCGCTTCACAGCGCCGCAGGTTGGACTCCAAGCGCAGGCATGGCCAGCTCAAGCGCCAGCGCCGGCCAATGGATGAGGAGTAGCCGGGAAGCAAGGCTGCAACTTCGCGGTAGCGGTCCGTGATCGGGTGTGTGGGGAATTTGAGGGTGAAAAGGTCGCGGCTGGCCAGCTCCATCATCTCGTCGGAGTGGGGCAGGACTGCGCTGACCCTGCACCCGTAGGCCAGGCGGACTTTCTCAGCGAGCGCCGCAGGTTCCAGGCTGGACGGGGCTTTGTTGACCAGCAGCAGGATGTTGGGGACTTTGAGCTCCTGGGCGATGCGCACCGTAATGCCGGTGCCCTCGTAATCCTGCTGGTCCGGGCGCATGACGATGAGAAGGGTGTTGGAGATCACCAGCGAGAGCAGGGTCTCTTCACCCAGGCCGGGGTGGGTATCGATCAAGAGGTAATCAAGCTTGAGCTCGGTTAACAAGCGGCGAAAACCTTCGGTGAGTTGCCGGGCATCGTATCCCTCGCGCATCACACGCGTGATCTCGCCCGGTTTGATGCTCGACGGGACCAGGTAAATCTTTCCGGATTTTTCCTGGATGGCTTGAGGTACCCTGAGATTAATTTCAGAATACTGGTACAATAAAAAATGAAAGGGTAAGTCGCCATGAAAATCGGTATTCATCCCTCAATTCGATTGGCTGGACGGCTGGCGTGCCTGGCACTGCTGCTGGGGCTGTGCCTGGCCGGCATGCATGCCTGGCAGGCGGCCTCGGCGGATTTAGGCGGATTTCCCACAGACACTCCCGAACCTCCCACCCTGATCCCCCTTCCGACGGCTACCCCAACCTTCATTATCCTGCCAACCCAGGAAGCCCTGGCGATGGCGGCGGAAGCGGCGCCAGAAGACGTGGCTGCGAAATCGCTCGCCGACGAGCCGGACACGGAGGCAGCGCAGGTGGATCCCGCATCGACTGAAACCAGCACTGGTATGGGATGGACCAGCCTGTTTATGATCGGCCTGGTCGTCGGCCTGCTGTTCCTCGGGCTGGGCTTGCTGGTCTACTGGATGCTGCGCAAGAGCCACGTGATCAGCTAATCGATCAGGAACACCACCAGCCGCCCTGGGCCGTGCACACCGATGGTCAGGGTCATTTCGATGTCAGCGGTGCGCGAAGGCCCGCTGACCAGGCTGAGGCTGGAAACCTCTCCCAATTTACGAATGTCCAATTCAGCCAGGTTGGCGACGAGCTTGCCCGTCTCCAGGACTGCCAGGTGAATCTCCGGCAGGAGCGAGGCGCTCTGCGGGCGTCCCTGCCCGGATGGCAGCAGCAGCGTCCCCGACTCGGCGATTCCTGCCCAGGCTCCGGTGAGCCCGAGGCGCACCTGTGGATCCGGGGTGTGGGTCACCTGGATGCCGCGCCCGCCCAGTGCTGCAAGCAGCCCATCCGGCAGGTGAGCCGCCTCCCAGGCACAGATGCGCTCGATGCCGAGATCGGCGATCTGATTGGCAATCCGCTCGGGCAGCTCTGCCGCTGAGCAGCGCACGACCCGGCCTTCGAGCAGCTCCAGCTCCTGCTGGAAGCGCTGTGCCAGGGTGTCTGAAGTGGCAGCCTCCTCGTCATTGCAAGGTGAAGCCGCAACAACCTGTTCTTTGGTTGTCGCAATCTCATCTTCTGACTCTGGGTGAGACTGCTTCGCAAAGGTGGGCAAAGGCGGGCAAAGACCGCCCGACCGCCCGGACGCTCGCAGTGACGGATCAGTCTCCTGCCTGCGCTGCCAGCGCTCGTGAAAGCTCTCACTGGCTGGGCTCGGGAAATCGCGGCTGACACCCCAACCCGTAATGGCGGGCATCTTCAGCCAGCCGGAGCGCGGGGCGACCAGCTTTCCGGCGATCCCCGCCAACTTTTGAGCGATGGCAAAGCGCCAGGGCGAGGCCGAGAGCCAGGAGAACCCCCTCAGCCCCCAGTTCAATCCCAGGGGCACGTTCGGTGGAGCAGCCCTGCCTTTGCCGCTCTCCGGCAGGCGCAACGGGGCGTCCGCTTCAGCAGCCCGCACCCGCAGCAGCAGCTCGGGCAGGGGGATGTCCACAGGACAAGCCTCCTGGCAGGCGCCGCACAGGCTGGAGGCGCGCGCCAGGTTGCCGAACTCGCCAACGCCGAAAAGCCCCGGCGAAATGACCGAGCCGATCGGGCCGGAGTAAGGGGTGATCTCGCCGTTGGTGCCAACGTAGGCGTGACCGCCCAGCTCGCGGAAGACCGGGCAGACGTTCAGGCAGGCGCCGCAGCGGATACAATACAGCGATTCTTTCAGCGGCGACTGGCGCAGCGCCCGCCGGCCGTTGTCCAACAGCACCAGGTGACGCTGGAGCGCCCCGTCGAGTTCCCCGCTGCGGCGCGGACTTTGGATCAACGATGTGTAGACCGACATTTTCTGGCCGGTCGAGGAGCGCGGCAGCATCGAGAGGATCAGGTCCAGCTCTTTCAAGCTCGGGATCATCCGCTCGATGCCCATGAAGGCGATGTGCAGCGGCGGCAGGGTAGTGACCATGCGCCCGTTGCCCTCGTTGGTGACCAGGCAGATCATCCCGTTCTCGGCGATGCCGAAATTGACGCCCGAAATCCCGACGTCAGCCGCCAGGAACTCGGCTCGCAGCGAGCGGCGGGCAGCCGCGGTCAGCACGGGAATATCTTCCGTGTAAGGCATGCCCAGCTTTTCGGCGAAGAGACGTCCCACATCGCCGCGGTTCAGGTGGACGGCGGGGGTGATGATGTGCGAGGGGCGCTCGCCGCGCAGCTGCACGATCCACTCGCCCAGGTCGGTCTCCACCACCTGCAGCCCGGCCTTCTCCAGGGCTGTGTTGAGCTCGATTTCTTCGCCGACCATGGTCTTGGATTTAACGATACGCTTGCCCCCGGCCTGGCGGATGATATCCAGCGCCAGCTCAATCGCCTGGCTGGTGTTCGCGGCATGGTGGATGATCATGCCGTGCGCCTGCGCCTGCTGGGAGAACTGCTCCAGGTAGGTGTCCAGGTTTTCAATAACGTCCTTGCGCATTTCGTGAAGGCGGCTGCGCAGGGTTTCGGGATCCTCCCGCAGGGAGGCGTAGCCGGTGGAGCGCGCCGTCCGGCGCTTCTCGGCGTTGCCGTCCAGGGCACCCTGCAGCGAGGGGTTCTCAAGGGCTTTTTGGATTTGCTGTTGGAAGGGGGTTGCCATATCAGCTCTGGTCCAGGATTTCGGCGATATGCACGGCGCGCTGCGGCTTGCCCAAACGGTGCAGCCCGCCGTTGATGTTGGTGACGCAGCCGGCGTCGCACGAGACGACCAGCGGTGCCGTGCTGGCTTCCACGTTTTCGATCTTGCGCTTCAGCATGGCGGACGAAATCTGCGGGTGCTCGGCAGAGAAGACACCTCCGAAGCCGCAGCATTCGTCGCTATATGGCAGCTCGACGAGCTCGGCGCCCTGGACGTGCTGCAGCAGGAGTCGTGGCTGGCGGTCAACCCCCAGGCCGCGCAGCAGGTGGCAAGAGGAGTGGTAGGTGATTTTGCCGGCGTGGCGGGCGCCCAGGTCGCTGACCCCCAGGACGTCCACCAGGAACTCGCTAAACTCGTAGGTACGTTCGGCCAGGCTGCGAGCGCGCTCCAGCCAGGCTGGGTCATCGGCAAAGAGCTCCAGGTAGCTGTGGCGCAGCATGGCTGCGCAGGAGCCCGATGGCACAACCACAGGTCCCGGGGTCTTTTCGAAGACACGGATGATTTGCATGGCAGTCGGACGCGCCTGGTTGCGCATACCGGCGTTGAAAGCGGGCTGCCCGCAGCAGGTCTGCCCGGGGGGGAAGTCGACCTCTGCACCGGCGCGTTCCAGTACCCGCACAACGGACTCCCCGGTGTGGGGATAGAGGGTGTCCAGCAAACAGGTGATAAAAAGTTGTATTTTCATGGGGGTGGGTGTATTCTAATCTGAAAGTTCTTTCTAAGGGAAAGCACTACCCGTTGTGGTAAGATATCCTCGACTAAAAAAAATCAGGCACCAGGTAGATATATTTTTCTCCGGTGCCTTATCATTATAAAGGTAAATTTATGACTGATGGATCTGAAAAAAAGCACGAATTTCGCACAGAAATTCCCAATCATTTCGCCCTGCCGCGGCGGATCAACCGGCTGGGCGAGTTAAGCTACAACCTGTGGTGGACGTGGAACCCCGACGCCCAGAGGCTCTACCAGCGCATCGATGAAGAGCTCTGGCACCGGGTCAGCCACAACCCGATCGTCTTTTTACGGCAGGTGGAACGCGCTGAACTGAACGCGGTCACCAATAACCGCTATTTCTTGATGTTTTATGACCGCGTGATGCAGGCGTACGACCACTACATGAACGCCACGGACACCTGGTTCAGCCGCACTTACCCCGAGCACCGCCACCATCCTGTTGCCTATTTTTCGATGGAGTTCGGCATGCACGAGTCGCTGCCGATCTACGCCGGGGGCCTGGGGGTCCTGTCAGGTGACCATGCCAAGGAAGCCAGCGACCTGGGACTGCCCTTTGTGGGCATCGGCTTGTTTTACAGCGAAGGCTATTTTACCCAGCACATCACCGAGGATGGCTGGCAGGAGGCACGCTACTCGGTGCACAACCTGCTTGAGCTGCCCGTGCGCCCGGTCATTGACGAGGTGGGCAATCCGGTCACGGTCTCTGTGGAGCTGCCCGACCGGGACGTGAGTGCACGCATCTGGGAAATTCGCGTGGGGCGGGTCCCGGTGTATATGCTGGACACCAACATTGAGACCAATTCGGCAGCCGACCGCATGCTGACGGCACGCTTATACAGCAGCAGCCAGGATACAAAAATACTGCAAGAAATTTTACTGGGGATCGGCGGCCTGCGAGCGCTGCGGACCATGGGCTACAATCCCAACGTCTGGCACATGAACGAAGGCCATGCCGCTTTCATGGTGTTGGAGCGCATGCGCGAGCTGGTCAGCTCTGGCCAATCTTTCGAGAAAGCAGCCCAGACCATCAAGGCAACCGATGTTTTTACAACCCACACACCGGTTCCGGCTGGCAATGACGAGTTCCCCCTCTGGCTGGTTGAAAAAAATTTCTCCAACCTGTGGCCTCAGATTGGCCTGACCCGCGACCAGTTTGTCGACCTGGCAATGCATACGGTGAGTTGGGGCGACACTTTTTCGATGCCGGTGCTGGCGCTGCGCTATTCAAATGGACGTAACGCGGTTTCTGAGCTCCATGGACGGGTGACGCGCAAGATGTGGGATTTTATCTGGCCCGGCGTCAAAGAAGACGACGTGCCGATCACGCACATCACCAACGGCATCCACACGGGCACCTGGCTGGCGCGCCGCCTGCGCAACCTCTTCGACCGCTACCTGGGTCCTGGCTGGATGGAGAACGCCGATGACCCGGTAGTCTGGGAGCTGATCAACAACATCCCCGATGCCCAGCTCTGGATGGTACGCCGGCATCTGAAGCGCAAGCTGGTTCATTTTATGCGCGAGCGAGCACGCCAGCAGTGGCTGAAAGGCGGGGTGCACCCGGTCCAGGTGATCGCCTCCGGTGTGATGCTGGACCCGTATGCCCTGACGATTGGATTTGCCCGCCGCTTTGCTCCTTACAAGCGCGGAAACCTGCTGTTGCGCGACCTCAGCCGGCTGCAGAAAATATTGAACAACCCTTCCATGCCGGTGCAGGTGATCTTTGCCGGGAAGTCGCATCCAGACCATGAAGGCGGGAAGATGCTGATCCAGGATGTCTACCGGGTCGTGAAGCACTCCGAGAGTGCGGGCAGGCTGGTTTTCCTGGAGGATTATGACATGAACCTGGCGCGCTACCTGATCCAGGGGGTGGATGTCTGGCTAAACACGCCGCGCCGCCCGAATGAAGCCTCAGGAACCTCCGGGGAAAAGGCTGCTCTGAACGGCGTTCTGAACTGTTCGGTGTATGACGGCTGGTGGCGCGAGGGTTATAACGGCCTCAATGGCTGGGCAATCGGCGCCGACATCGATTACGCCGATCCCGAGCAGCAGGACCAGGCGGACGCTGAGAGCCTTTACGACCTGCTCGAAAACGAGATCGTGCCCCTGTATTACCAGGAGCGCTCTTCAGACCGGCTGCCTGGCGAGTGGATCAACCGTATGAAGGAGTCGATCCGCACCCTGGCACCGCAATTCAGCACGCGGCGCATGGTCAAGGAGTACGTCGAGCGCATGTACGTCCCTGCCATGCATAAGTAGCGAGGGAACAACTTGCGCCTGTTGCGCCTGGCTCGCTCGCAAGGATTGCTCCTGGCGCTCGCAGTGGCAGCCGGGCTGGCAGGCGGCGTCTTCACGGCGCTGCAGGCGCGCTGGCTGAGCGATATCATTGGCGGGGTTTTCCTGGAAGGCGCTGGGCTGGCGGACTTTGGTCAGGCGTTGGGCGCTCTGCTGCTCTTTATGACGCTGCGCGCCCTGATGTCTTGGGCCGGTGAGCGTACGGCACGGGCGGCCGCCATCCGCCTGAAAAACGACCTGCGCGGGCGCTTTTTCGATTGCCTCCTGCGCCTGGGTCCGGCCTTCGCGCGCCAGGAACGCACGGGCGAGCTGGTCAACACGGCCACCGAGGGTGTCGAAGCCCTGGACGCCTATTTCAGCCAGTACCTGCCCCAGGCGGCGCTGGCAGCGCTGATCCCCCTGACTTTTCTGGTGTTGATCTTCCCGTTGGACCCGCTGACCGGCGTTATCCTGCTGGTCACGGCGCCGCTCATTCCCCTGTTCATGTATCTGATCGGCAGCTTGGGCAACCGCCTGACACGCAGGCAGTGGGGCGTGCTGAGCCAGATGAGCGCTTTCTTCTTGGACATCTTGCAGGGGCTGACAACCCTGAAAATGCTTGGGCGCAGCCAGGCGCAGGTGAAAAGCATCGCGAACGTCAGTGACCGGTACCGGCAGGTTACCCTGGGGGTGCTGCGAGTGACCTTTCTCTCGGCGTTGGCGTTGGAGCTGCTGGCGACGATCAGCACGGCGGTGGTCGCCGTGGAGGTCGGCTTGCGCCTGCTCAGTGGACGCCTGGAGTTTCAGCAGGCGTTTTTTGTGCTGCTGCTGGCGCCGGAGTTTTACCAGCCGCTGCGCACCCTGGGACTGCGCTTCCATGCCGGGATGGCGGGCGTGGCGGCCTCGAAAAGGCTCTTTGAGGTGTTCGATGAACTGGAAGGGGGGGGATCTGCCGCAGCCAGCTCGGGCAGCCCGACCTGGTCTGCAGCCTTCCCCGCGCAGATCCGTTTTGACCATGTGAGTTTTACGTATGAACCGGCTGGCGGAGAGCAGCCGCTGGCGCTGCAGGACGTCAGCTTCAGCATCCCGCCGGGGAAGACGGTGGCGTTGGTCGGGCAGAGCGGCGCCGGCAAGAGCACGCTTGCCAGCCTGCTGTTGAGGTTTCAGACGCCGCGGCAGGGCGAAATCCGGGTTGGGGAGCAGTCACTGCAGGCAATTCCACCGGACGAATGGCGCGCCCGGGTTGCCTGGGTTCCGCAGCAGCCGTATTTGTTCTACGGGACAATTGAGGACAACATCCGCCTGGGCAAGCCGGGCGCCAGCCGGGCCGAGGTGGAGGCGGCTGCCCGCCTGGCGCACGCCGATAGCTTCATCCAGGACCTGCCCCAGGGCTACGAGACCTGGATCGGTGAGCGTGGGGCAAGCCTGAGCGGTGGCGAGCGCCAGCGGATTGCCCTGGCGCGGGCGTTTCTAATGGATGCGCCGCTGGTGATCCTGGATGAGGCGGCTGCCAACCTGGACCCGCTCCACGAAGCACTGCTGCAGGATTCGCTGGGGCATTTGCTGAAAGGCCGCAGCGCCCTCATCATTGCTCACCGCCTGGGCAGCGCCCTCAGCGCCGACCAGGTCGTGGTACTCGAGCAGGGCTGCCTGGTCGAGCAGGGAAGCCCGGGCGAGCTGCTCGACAGGGATGGGGCATTCGCACAATTGGTCCGGGCGGGTGGACCAGGCGCTGTGTTGCCCTCTGAGGAACCCGTCGAGCTGGATTTGTCTTTCTGGGAAGATCAAGAATCCAGGGGGCTTTCAGCTTCTGACTCCGGTCAAGCGGAAGGATTTTTCGGGTCCGAAAGTTCTTCCCCACTTCGCTGGCTGCTGGGGCTGTTGGGACCGAGCTATCGACAAGTAGCGCTGTCGGCGCTGCTGGGCTTGCTGACGGTGCTCAGTGCTGTGGGCTTACTGGCGGTGTCCGCCTTCATCATCTCACAGGCTGCCATTGCCACCTCGATCGCCGAGCTGCAGGTGGCGATCGTCGGGGTGCGCTTTTTTGGCATCTCCCGCGGCGTCTTCCGCTACCTGGAGCGGCTGGTTTCCCACGAGGTCACCTTCCGCTTGCTGGCCGGGCTGCGGGTCGATTTCTACCGTTCCCTGGAGCCGCTGGCGCCAGCGCGCCTGCAGCGCTACCGCAGCGGCGACCTCTTCAACCGGATCACCGCGGACATCCACCGCCTGGAAGACTTTTATGTGCGCTCGATTGCGCCGCTGCTGGTGGCGCTGCTGACCGCCCTGGTGGTGGGCTTGATCCTGGGCAGCTACGCCTGGAGCCTGGCCGTCGTTTTATGGGTGGGCATGGCAGCGGTTGGGGTTGGGGTGCCGCTGCTGGTAGGGGTATTGAACCGGCGCCTGGGAGGGCAGGCGGTGACCGCCCAGGCAGAGCTGAGCGCGGCCCTGGTGGACGGCATCCAGGGAATGGCGGACCTGGTCTCGTTTGGCGCCGGGCAGCGGCAGGCCGGTCTGATTGGCGAGCGCAGCCGGGAATTGGAAAGGCTGCAGCAGCGCCAGGCCGGCTTGTTCAGCCTGCAGGCTTTCCTGGTCGTGCTGCTGAGCCAGCTGACGCTGTTTGGCGTGCTGGTACTGGCCATCCCACGGGTGACGGCGGGTGAGATTCCCGGTGTGCTGCTGGCAGCCCTGTGCCTGGCTGCCCTGACCAGCTTTGAAGCCGTGCAGCCCCTGCCGCAGGCTGCCCTGAACCTGGACGGGCACCTGGAAGCGGCGCGCCGCCTGCAGGAGCTGCTGAACGCCGTTCCGGAGGTCAGCGAGCCGGAGCAGCCGCTGCAGCTGCCGGAGGCGGTGGGGCTGGAAGTATCGGGATTGGGCTTCACGTATCCGCAAAACCTGCTTTATTCCGGGAAAGCGCCGCACCTGCCAGGACGGCGCCTCCGGGCGCTGGACGGGATCGACTTTTCGCTGCATCCGGGCGAACGCCTGGCGGTGGCTGGTGTCAGTGGGTCGGGGAAGAGCAGCCTGGTCAACCTGCTGCTGCGGTTTTGGGAGTTTTCTCAGGGTGAGATCCAGTTGAACGGCTGCGACATCCGCCAGTTCAGCCCGCAGGCCTGGCGCAGGCGGGTAGGCGTGGTCGCCCAGGACACGTACCTGTTCAACGCCAGCCTGCGCGAGAACCTGCTGCTGGCGCAACCGGGCGCCTCGCAGGCAGACCTGGAGCGGGCGCTGGAAAAAGCCCGCCTGGGCGATTGGTTTGGGAGCCTGGAACGCGGCCTGGACACGCCCGTGGGCGAGCTGGGGCTGAAGCTGAGCGGTGGCGAGCGCCAGCGCCTGGCGATTGCCCGCCTTTTCCTGCAGGATCCGGCGCTGCTGATCCTGGATGAGCCGACCTCGAACCTGGACACCCTGACGGCGAACCGGGTGATGGAGGCGCTTTACCAGTTCATGGAAAAGCGCACGACGCTGCTGATCACGCACCGCCTGGTAGGGTTGGAGAAAATGGATCGCATCCTGGTTCTCCACCGCGGGCAGATCGTAGAGAATGGTACGCATAACAGCTTGCTGTCCCTGGAAGGTTATTACCGCAGGCTGTACGACCTGGCTGTTTTGTCGTATATCCGCCAGGTGTAGGTTTGGAATAAGACTGTATAATTCACTGAAAACCATCGGAGGCTCCTATGGGTTCCATGACATCCCGCCAGCGCGTGCTGGCAGCAATCAACCACCAGCAGCCTGACCGGGTGCCGGTCGATCTTTCCGGCCATCGCTCCTCGGGGATTTCGCCGATCGCCTATCGCCGTTTGCGAAAAGCCCTCGGCCTGCCTGAGAAACCCATCCGTGTCTACGATATCGTCCAGCAGCTCGCTATTGTGGACGACGATGTCCTCGATTGGGCGGGGGTGGATACGATCGAGCTTGGGCGCGCCTTTGCCCAGGAAGACCGCTACTGGGCCGAGTGGGTGCTGCCCGACGGTTCTCCCTGCCTGGTGCCGGCCTGGAGCCTGCCGGAGCGCCAGACAGGCCGCTGGGTGATCCGCTCCCAGGAGTCTGGTCGGGTCCTGGCGCAGATGGTGGACGGCTCGCTTTATTTCGAGCAGACCTACTGGCCATTTCTTGAGGGCGCGATCCTGCTGTGGCCGTGGCGGACGTGGTCAGCGAAAGCATGTGGACGGCAATTGCCTCCCCGCCGGGACCCATTACAGGAGGTCCCGACGGATACCAGGTACTGGCTGAGGGGGCAAAAAGGCTGCGCCAGAGCACGGAGCGCGCCATCGTCGGCCTGTTTGGTGGCAACCTGCTGGAATTCGGCCAGTTCATGTACCGCAACGACGGCTTCTTCCTGCTCCTGGCGGGCCAGCCTGAGGAAGCCGAGGCCTTCCTGGATGAGATCACGGAGATGCACCTGGCCAACCTGGAGAAATACCTGGCGGCGGTGGGGCCTTATATTGACGTCATCCTGTTCGGCGATGACCTGGGCATGCAGTCCGGCCCGCAGATTTCGCCGCGCATGTACCGCCGGTTCTTCAAGCCGCGCCATGCAAAGCTCTGGATGCGGGCGCGCGAGCTGGCCTCTGCCAAGGTGATGCTGCACTGCTGCGGTGGGGTGCGCGAGCTGCTTCCCGACCTGATCGAAGCTGGCTTGCAGGCGATCAACCCGGTGCAGATCACCTGCCAGGGCATGGCAGCGGAAGGCTTGAAAGCCGATTTCGGGCAGGCGATGACGTTTTGGGGCGGCGGCTGCGATACGCGCGAAGTCCTGCCGCATGCCGCGCCGGATGAGGTGTACCGCCACGTCCAGCAGCAGCTGCGGGTTCTTTCGCCAGTGGGCGGTTTTGTCTTCCAGCAGGTGCACAACATCCAGGCGGATATCCCGGCAGAGAATATCATCGCCATGTACACGGCGATCCGGGATTTCCAAAGGTTATAATGACTCTATGAAAAAATGGCAGCTCTGGCTGGGCGTGGCGATCAGCGCTGTGCTCATCATCTGGACGGTGCGCGGGCTGGATTTTCGCCTGCTGTGGGAAGTGTTAAAAAAGGCTAACTACTGGTGGCTGATTCCGGGCGTAATTGTGTACTTTTTCGGGGTGTGGGCGCGTGCCTGGCGCTGGCATTACCTGCTGAGACCGGTAAAGCCCCTGCCCACGGGGCAGCTGTTCAAAGTCACGGCAATCGGTTATTTTGGCAACAACGTCTTTCCAGCCCGCCTGGGAGAGGTCCTGCGGGCTTTTGTGCTGTACATGGACGAGCAGGTGCCCGTCTCCGCCTCCCTGGCGACCATCATCGTCGAGCGCGTCTTCGACGGGGTGGTCATGCTGGCGTTTGTGTTCCTGAATTTATCGGAGCTGGTCAAACTGACCGGCGATTCGGGCTTCCTGGGCAGCATCCGCGCCCTGGCATTAATAGGTTCGGGCGTTTTCCTGGGTGCGCTGGTCATTTTCTTGATTGCAGCCATGTTCCCTACCCAATCTGAAAAAGTAGTTGAAAGGGTTTCCAACCGCCTGCTGCCGGAGCGCTACCGGGCGAAGGTGTTGGGGATCACGCAGCGCTTCCTGGGCGGGCTGGCCGCCCTGCGCTCGCCACGCATGGTCTTGATGATCTTCCTGACCTCGGTGGTGATCTGGCTCTTCGAGACCATGAAGTACTGGTTTGTGATGCATGCCTTTTCGTTCCAGGTGAGTTTCTTCACCCTGATGCTCATGAACGGGATCGTCAACCTGGCGACCACGATCCCCTCGGCGCCCGGCTACGTGGGCACTTTCGACAAGCCCGGGATCGCCGTGCTGCAGGCTTATGGGGTGGAAGCCAACGTGGCCGGGGCGTACACGTTCGTCCTGCACGCTGCCCTGTGGCTGCCGATCACCCTGGTGGGCGGCTGGTTCATGCTGCTCGAGCTGCGCAAGTGGAACAAAAGCCTGTCCCAGGTGATTGCCGAGGGCCAGGCGGAGGTAAACAAGTGAGGAATATTGCCATCATCGGAGCCGGGCACGGCGGCCTGGCGGCAGCGTATGACCTGCGCCGCGCCGGGCATGCGGTGACGATCTTCGAGGCTGCAGATATCCCGGGCGGGCTGGCGACAGGTTTCAAAGAACCGCATTGGGATTGGACGGTCGAGAAGTTCTATCACCACTGGTTCGCCAGCGACCGCCACATCCTGGGCTTGATCGAGGAGCTGGGTTGGAGTTCGGATGTCGTCTTCCCACGCCCGTACACCGTCATGTACTACCAGGGACGCTTTTACCCGTTTGATGCCATCCCCCAGATGGCGTTGTTCCCGGGGCTGGGCTGGGGCTTAACAAGGTGCGTTTCGGCCTGGTGGGGCTGTTTTTACGGCTGACCAACAACTGGAAGGCGCTCGAGCAGGTGACTGTTGACCGCTGGATGCGGAAGTGGGCGGGCGATCGCGTCTACGAGCTGATGTGGGAGCCGTTGATGATCGGCAAGTTCGGCGAGCGCTACTCGCGGGTGGTGAACATGGCCTGGATGTGGGCGCGCATCAAGGCGCGCACGACGCGGCTGGGCACCTTCAAAGGCGGCTTCCAGGCGTTTGCCGACCGCTTTACGGGCCGGCTGCAGGAGATGGGTGTCAGCGTGCGCCTGTCTACTCCCGTCCGCAGGCTTGCGGCTGCAGCAGGAGGCGGTCTGGACCTGGAGACGCCGGATGGCCTGGAGCATTATGACCAGTGCCTGGTGACAACTTCGCCAGCCTTGATGGCGCAGCTGGCCCCTGGTTTGCCGGAGGGTTACCTGCAAGGGCTGTTGTCTTTGAAAAGTATGGGGGCGGTGGTGCTGGTGCTGGCGCTGAAACACCGGCTGTCTTCTGAAGGCTACTACTGGTACAACATCCCGAAATCGGCAGGTTTTCCATTTCTGGCGGTGGTCGAGCACACCAACTTCATCCCGCCTGAGAATTTCGGCGGCGAGCATATCCTGTATATTGGCGATTACCTGGAGACCGGCCACGAGCATTTTCACCTCAGCCAGGAAGAGCTGCTGGGGCGTTTCCTGCCCGCCCTGGCGCGGATCAACCCGGAATTCACACCGGATTGGGTGCGAAAAAGCTGGCTTTTTCGCACCCAGTATGCCCAGCCTGTGCCGGAGGTCAACCACTCGCAGCACATCCCGGCAATTGAAACGCCGCTGCCTGGGCTGTATTTTGCGAGCATGAGCCAGGTATATCCCTGGGACCGCGGCACCAATTTCGCCATTGAAATCGGGCGCCGGGCTGCCGGGTTGATGCTGCGCGCCTCCTGAGCGGGCGCCAGCGGAGAGCTTGATGGACCTGGACTCCTTCCGCCAGCTTCTCAGCCCGGCCGGACAGGAAGCTTTGAGCGCAGCCCAGGCGCTGCAGCCGCGCGAGGTCGATTTCCTGGTGCATTTCACGCAATCTGCAGCGCAGCTACCCGGTCGAGCTGGCGCGGGCCGCGTTGGAAATTGCCATCCTGCGCGGAGAGGCTGCCGAGAAGTTTCCCTGTGCGGACCGGCTGTATTTCACCCGCCCGGCCCTGGAGCAGGCCTCGAGCGCGCCTGTCGCCTCTTACCGGGCGCAGCGCTTCCGGGGTTTTGAACGCCTGGCCGACCTGGGATGCTCCGTGGGTGGGGACACCCTGGCGATGGCGCAGGCAGGGACTTCTCTGCTGATCGCCATCGACCGGGATTTCCTGCGGCTGGAGATGGCCCGGGCGAACCTGGCCGCTAGAGATTGCCAGCATACCCGGGTGCTAGCCGCCGATCTTACCCAACAGCTGCCCTTTGAGTTGGATTCAAGCTTTGGGCTGTTCTTTGACCCGGCGCGCCGCGATAGTTCCGGCAAGCGCATTCATGCGGTGGATGCCTACCATCCACCCCTGCGGGTGATTGCTGGCTGGCTGGAGCGCTGCCCCAACCTGGGTGTCAAGCTCTCTCCTGGGGTGGACCTGGGTGAGCTTGCCGGGTACGATGCCGAGGTCGAATTCATCTCTTATAAAGGTGAGCTCAAAGAAGCCGTATTATGGTTTGGACCCTTGAAAAGCGCTGCCTGCCGGGCAACACTCCTACCGGGCTCGCACACACTGGAAGGCGATCCGGCGATAGAAGCGGAGGCCATCCTGGACACGCCGCAGGAATACCTGTATGAGCCTGACCCGGCTGTGCTGCGGGCGGGATTGGTGCGCAACCTGGCCAGCCAGTTGGGTCTGGCTCAGCTGGATCCCGAGATTGCCTACCTGACTGGCGACCGGCTGGTCTCCACGCCGTTTGCGCGGACCTGGCGGGTAGAAGCCTGGTTCCCGTTTAACTTAAAGCGCCTGCGTTCCGAACTGCGCGCTCGCGACGTCGGCGAGGTGGTTGTCAAAAAACGCGGCTCGCCGCTCCAGCCCGAGTGGTTGATCCAGGCGCTGCGACTGAAGGGAGGCCAATCCCGCCTGGTCTTTCTAACCCAGCTCAGGGGAAAGCCAATTGTTATTCTAGGCGCCTGGCTCGATGCACCGGGCGCCTGAGGGATTAATTCGTAAAAACGGGAAGGTGCCCCAGGGAGACGATATGGTTCCAGCTATCCCTGTTACCTTCGGTAAAAATGGCAGCTTCTGCGACCACGTTCGCACCGGCTTTTTCCATTAACAATTTCATGCCAGCCAGAGTGGATCCGGTGCTGATCACATCGTCCAATAATACAGCTTTTTTCCCGGTCATCAGGTCGCGGTCTTTTTCGTCAAGGTAGAGCGTCTGAGGGTTGCCGGTGGTGATCGAGTTGGTTTCGGCCAGCAGCGCCACACCCATGTACGGTTTGTAGACCTTGCGCAGGATCACGTACGGCTTGCGGGTTTCCACAGACAGGGCATGCGCCAGGGGGATGCTCTTGGCTTCGGCGGTGACCAGGATGTCGTACTCATACGATTGGAGTTTTTTTGCCAGGGCGCCTGCGCAAGCCTGGACGAATTCGGTATCTCCCAGGATGTTCAAAATGGCGATGCGCACACCGGGCGCGACCTCAAACAGGCGCAGCTCGCGGTGGACACCGGCGATGTCGACAGGATAAGTCTCGCGGGGTAGGGTCATAGGAGTTTGGTTTCCTCGGGGGTGATTTGGTATTGCAAAGTTTATCACAAATGGACAGGGTGGATTTCTGCTATAATTTTTGGTTGTGAGAGTGCGCCATCGCTGCCGTTTTCTTCTCCTGGGTCTGCTGACTTTGCTTTTGGCTACCTGCGTCCTCGAGGATCCGCCGGAGGAAACTCCCGGCAACCAACTGGTGAGCTGGTACAGCATTGCCTTTACCGAGCCGGACGCGCCTTCTGCAGACTCGTACCGGGGTGGTCCGGATGCAGCCCTGGCCGCGGTTATGGATGATGCACGCGTGAGCATCGACCTGGCGGTACTGGAAATGAACCTGTGGAGCGTGCGCGATGCATTAATCAATGCACACCGCCGGGGCGTGCGGGTGCGCGTGGTCGTCGAAAGCGATAACCTGGATTATGACGAGGTTCAAGAGTTGATTGAGGCAGGAATTTCGGTGCTGGGCGACCGTCGTGAAGGGCTGATGCACAACAAGTTTGTGGTGATCGATCGCATGGAAGTCTGGACCGGCTCCATGAACTTCACCACCACGGATGGATATCGTAATAACAACAACCTGATTCGCCTGCGGTCTTCCAAGGTTGCCGAGGATTACACCACCGAGTTCGAGGAGATGTTTGTCGATGACCTGTTTGGCTCGGATGTGCGCAAAGCCACCCCTTATGCTGAGGTGAAAGTGGACGGAACGCTGGTGGAAGTCATGTTCTCCCCGGATGACGGTGTGTCCAGCAGGCTGGTGGAATTGCTGGCGGGTGCACGGGAGAGCATCCAGTTCCTGGCTTTTTCATTTACCTCCGATGACCTGGCCGATGTCTTGATCGAGCGCGCTTCGGCCGGCGTGAGGGTGGAAGGGGTGATGGATGCCGGTCAGGTGGAGTCGAATACAGGCGGTGAGTATGAGCGTTTCCTTGATTCCGGCATTGTGGTTTATATGGATGGGAATGAAAACAAAATGCACCACAAGGTCTTCATTATTGATGGCAAAATTGTGGTCACGGGGTCGTATAATTTCAGTACAAGCGCTGAAACGCGCAACGACGAAAATACCCTGGTTTTGCATAACCAAGAGATTGCCCGGGTGTACGCAGATGAATTTCAGCGGATCTTGCTTGCAGCAGAAAGGTAGGATGTCATGGATACTTTAACCAAAGCGGGTGAGTTTTTCCTGGGGCAGGTTTTTGATCAGAAAGAGGGAAAGGCCCTCGAGAAAAAACTGATTTATGAAGCCGATGACCTGACCACGCACGCAGTTGTGGTCGGAATGACGGGCTCAGGTAAAACTGGCCTGTGCATTGGCCTGCTGGAAGAGGCAGCCCTGGATGGAATCCCCGCCTTGATGATCGATCCAAAGGGTGATTTGACCAACCTGTTGCTGCATTTCCCGGACCTGCGTCCGGACGATTTTCAACCCTGGGTCAACCCGGACCAGGCACGCCGTGAAGGCCAGACGGTAGCTGAGCTGGCGCAGGCTGAAGCAGAAAAATGGCGCAAGGGTCTGGCGGGCTCTGGCATCGACCGGGAAAGGCTGCTGGCGCTCAGCCAAGCGGTAAAGTTTGCGATTTACACGCCGGGCTCTGATGCGGGACTGCCCATCAGCATTCTGGCGTCCTTGAAAGCGCCCAGCCTTCCCTGGGCAGAGAACCGTGAAATCCTTCGGGAGAAAATTTCAGGGACGGTGACAGCGCTCCTGGGATTGGTAGGCTTGCAGGATATCGACCCGGTGCGCTCGCGGGAGCACATATTGCTCTCGAACATTTTTGAGAACGCCTGGAAAGCGGAAAAAGACCTGGACCTGGGTGAGCTGATTTTGCAGACACAGAACCCTCCTTTTGAAAAGCTGGGAGTCTTTGACATCAACACTTTCTACCCGGCCAAGGAGCGCTTTGACCTGGCGATGCTGTTGAACAATATCCTGGCTGCGCCCTCTTTTCAGGCCTGGATTGAAGGCGAGCCCCTGGATGTGGCCACGCTGCTATATACCCCCGAAGGAAAGCCGCGCCATAGCGTATTCTACATCGCACACCTGACCGATGCCGAGCGCATGTTCTTCGTGACGCTGCTGTTTTCAGCCATAGAGTCCTGGATGCGCACGCAGACCGGGACGCCGTCGCTGCGCAGCCTGGTCTATTTTGACGAGATTTTCGGCTACCTGCCGCCGATTGCCAACCCGCCCTCCAAGCAGGTTATGCTGCGCATGCTCAAGCAGGCGCGCGCGTTTGGTGTAGGCCTGGTGCTGGCAACCCAAAACCCTGCAGATGTGGACTACAAGGGTCTGTCCAACACCGGCACCTGGTTGATCGGGAAGCTGCAGACGGAGCAGGACAAGCGGCGCCTGCTGGATGGGCTGGAGGGTGCGGTCCCGGGGCAGTTTTAATCGCGGCGATTACGACAGGTTGATCTCCGGCCTGGGCAAGCGCGTCTTTTTGCTCCACAACGTGCATGAGAAGGGACCCATGGTGATGACGACTCGCTGGGCGATGAACTACCTGGCAGGCCCGTTGACGCGCACCCAGGTTCCCGATCTCAACCGCCTGGCCGGTGAGGATGGTGAAGAAACTGACTCACAGGCTGCCGCCCCAGCGGCTGTCGCAACAGCCAAACCGGCCATAGTGAAACCCGCCAGGCCTGCCGTGGTTGCAAGCACAACAGCAGCAACTGTTGCCAGCACAGAGCCGGCGGCGCAGAGACCCAAATCCGGCGAGCCCCAGGCTTTCTTTACCTCAACGACCCGGCCGGCCGCCCCACAGGCTGTCGACGAATATTTCTTGCCGGTGAATTTAACGTTCTCTCACGCTTTCAAGGCAGCAGAGCTGCCGTTCCCGGACCAGGCTCAAAACCTTGGCCTGGTCTACCACCCGGTGCTGTTTGCCCAGGCGAGCGTCCGGATTTTGAACCGGACGTATGACCTCGATTTTGAGGTGAAGCACACCGCGCTGGTCAGCAAACCGGACCGGCGAGGGATGGTGCGCTGGGAAGACTTTTTGGTTGAGCCGCTGCTGGGGCAGTTTGAAGCGGAACCGGTCGGGCAGGCGCGCTACCGGCAGCTTGAGTCCCCCCTGTCTGAAGCCAAGCTGATGGCCTCCATGAAAAAAGATTTTCAGGATTGGGTATTTCAGACCAGCGAGATCAAGGTGCGGGTAAACGAAGCCCTGAAAATCTACGCAGGCCCGGACGTCTCGCAGGCGGAATTCCGGACGCGCTGTTCAGAGGCAGCGCGTAAATTGCTGAATGCAGAGGTAAAGAAGGTTGAGGCGGCTTTCAAGAAGCGCATGGATGTTATCCAGGATAAAATCGAGCGTGAGGGGCGCGAGCTGGCCAGTGACGAAGCTGTGCTGGACGACCGAAAAATGGAAGAATGGGGCACCCATGCGGAGAACTTGTTCAGCCTGTTTGGCGGGCGTAAACGACGGTTGACGACATCCCTCAGCAAGCGGCGCCAGACTGCCCAGGCGAAGGCGAATGTCCAGGAGAGCAAGGAAACCATTGAGGATTACGGGGAACAGCTCAAGCAGGTGGAAGCTGACAAAGCCCAGGCTCTACAGGAACTGCAGGATCACTACGCCGAGTTGGCGAACACGGATAGCGAGATGACCATTACCCCGCTCAAGAAGGATATCCTGGTGGAAGCGTATGGCATTGTCTGGTTCCCCCATTATCGGGTGCAAACAGTTGAAGCTGAAAGTGAGATTCCCGGCTTTAAGCAAAAAGCCTGAGCCTGAATAGCCTCAATGAGGTAAAATATGTGCCAATTAATTTTTTAGGAGAGATGAATGAGTAAGAAAACCAAACGCCAGTCCCGTTCAACCGCTTCAACAACCTCGACCTCAAGCCAGGCACGTGCCTCAAGCCCGAGCCAGGCAGAGACTTTCAACCCGGATTACTCCTATGTCAAGAAGGATCTACGGCGGATTGGGACCCTGGCTGGCATATTCCTGACCATACTGGTGGTGCTTTCGTTCTTCTTGCGGTGAGTGCCCAGCCTTCCTCCGGTTCACCTGCTTCCCCTGAATGGAGCTCGACGACCAAGCTGGTCATTGGGCTGACACTTGTTGCACTCCTCGCGGCGCTCTTAGTTCGTTTTCGTTTTATTGTTGGTCCCTTAATCCTGGCCTTTGTCCTGGCCTATTTGTTGAATCCGCTGGTAACGCGTTTCTCAAAAACGTTGCACCTCGCCTGGGGGGCAACGGTCAATATTGTTTTTCTCATCCTGGTCATCATCCTGGCGGCGCTGGTTTTCCTGTTGGGTCTGGTTGTGGTCCAGCAGATTCAAAGCCTGTATGCTGTCCTGGTAACCTTTATTCTGGACCTTCCTGAGATTGTTGAGAATCTTTCCAGTGAAACTATCGAGTTTGGCTCTTTTGTTTTTAGCCTGAACCAATACAACCTGGGGACTGTTGTCGACCAGTTGGTGCCAAACCTGCAAGCGCCGATCAGCCGGATTGGCTCAATCATAACCTCTCTGGCCAGTGGGACACTGGGCACCCTCGGCTGGGTATTATTTACACTGGTTGTTGCCTACTTTTTGCTTGCAGAAGCGAACGTAGTTAGTGGCGCTCTGTTGCCCGTTGAAATCCCGCGCTACCAGGATGACATTATCAAAATGGGCAAGGAGCTCAGAAAGATTTGGAACTCATTCCTGCGCGGCCAGCTTATCCTGATTGCGATTGTTATTGTAACGTATTCGATTCTTCTGTTGATACTGGGAGTGCGCTATTCGCTGGGGTTGGCTTTGTTGGCAGGCCTGGCGCGCTTTGTGCCTTACCTGGGACCTTTGACGGCCTGGGTGACGACATACCTGGTGGCTTTCTTTCAAGATACGAACTACTTTGGACTCGAGCAGTGGTTCTACGCCTTAATGGTGATTGGGATCTGCTTCCTGGTGGACCAGATTTTCGACCAGATCATCTCACCACGCCTGATGGGTGATACGCTGGGAGTGCATCCTGCAGCGCTGCTGATTGTGGCTATCATGGCTGCCAACCTGTTAGGCGTCGTTGGACTGGTGCTGGCTGCGCCGGTATTGGCGACGCTCCAGCTTTTTGGCCGCTATGCGACCCGTAAAATGCTGGATATGGACCCGTTCCCACCTCCAACGGTGCGGCCACTCCGTTCAGAAGCCCATCGCAGGCATTTAAGAACCCTTTGGCGCTATCTCCGGAGCAAACTGCAAAGAAGGGACTGAATTCCAGTCCCTTTTTTCACATAAAAGCTGCCTACAGGTTCAGGCGTGGCGTGAATTCCCGTTGCGCTTGGGCGTATAAAGCTGTTCTTTGATTTGAATAACCTGCCGGCGTAGGGATTTATCGCGTTCGAGCAAATCGGTTATTTTTTCACAGCCATACATCACTGTTGTATGATCTCGGCCTCCTAATGTTTCCCCAATTTGGGGCAGCGAGTAGTTAGTTTCTTCGCGTAACAGGAACATGGCAATCTGGCGCGGCAGGGCGATATCGTGCGAACGGCTGCGTCCAAATATCTCTTCCTCTGAAACGCCAAATGTATCTGCAACCTGGCTGACGATTTCACCCGGGGTGAGTTGGCTACGGCGGGGCAGCAAATCGGCCAGGGCAGAATCAACCAGTTGCTCGCTAAATGGCAACCCGCTCAAGTCAGCAAAAGCAGCCACGCGCGTGAGGGCACCTTCCAGCTCGCGAATGTTCGACTGCACACGGCGGGCGATCAGCTCCAGGACTGTATTGGGGATTGGATGGTTAATCCGCTCCGATTTGGATTGCAGGATTGCCAGGCGGGTCTCGATATCGGGAAGCTGGATGTCGGCAGTCAAGCCCCACTCAAAGCGGGAGCGCAGGCGTTCTTCCAGGGTCACCAGGGCTTTTGGGGGCCGGTCGGAAGATACGACTATTTGCTTGTTTTGACCGTGAAGGGTATTGAATGTATGGAAGAATTCTTCCTGCGTCGATTCTTTACCAGCGATAAACTGGATGTCATCGACCAGCAGCACATCAATTTTGCGATACTTTTCCCGGAACACCTGGGTATTGTGACTGCGAATGGCATAAATGAGGTCATTGGTAAATTCTTCGGAAGATACGTACAAGACCTGTAAACCCTTCAGGTGGCAGTGGTTGCCAATGGCATGAAGGAGGTGCGTCTTGCCCAGCCCAACACCCCCATATAGGAAGAGGGGATTGTAAGCCTGGGCAGGTCTTTCGGCGACGGCCAGCGAGGCGGCGTGCGCCAGGCGGCTGTTCGTGCCGACCACGAAATTTTCAAAAGTGTAACGGGGATTAAGACTGGAATTTTGCAGTACCGCAGGTTCCGAATCGATCCAATCCTCGTCGGAATCACCGTCATCGGCTATAGGCAGGTCCAGGCTGCTGTTTTGGCTCCAAACAACGAAACTGATTTCGACAGTGCGGTTCATCAGGCTGGTCAGGATGCGGTTGACCGTACTGGAGAGACGGCTCTGCAACCAGTCGCGGGCATAGGCATTGGTAACACCCACAATAAAGCTGCCATCCTCGTAGGACAGGTAACGAGCCTCACGGACCCAGGTCTCAAAGGCAGCCTTGGGCATATCAGTTTGGAGTTGGCCAAGTGTGGCTTGCCAGGCCTGTTCAGCTTTCATGGTGGTGTCCTCCTCCTGCATCTTTGCCTGTGTTGTGTACACAAGTCACCTCTGTTCATTCTCTGATCTTGTGAATAGCCGCAGAGACAGAAACTTTGCTGGGAAAAACAGCAAAGGCAAATTTTATGCAAGCTTTCGTGGTATTAGTTTTTACCCACCAGGTGGGCAGGGGTGTTTCCTGGAACAGGCACCAGGGAATGTTGTCGGCTGGTTGGGATACCTGTCCTTCGTTAGCGTGCGCCTATTCTAGCAGACAAATGCTTTGGAATACAATACTTTTACCCTACGGGAGTCTAAAATTTTTTAAAACTTTAAGGTTGGTGAATGTTAAAAAATAGGACAAACAGTCTAATATTTAACAATGCCCTCAAATTTCAAGGTTGCCCCACTCCTGGGTATGACGCGAACCGTACCCCTGTATCTGGGGGGTATACCCTTAAATTCGGGGCTTGCCGGCACATAGAGTGCCTTAGCTTAAAGATTTTAAGGTAAGGTTTTCGCCTTAAGCCATGCCTTTTAATGTATTCTTGGGTGTTTCAGATATTCCTGCCTCAGGTTGAATGTTGATAAAAAAATGATATGTTGTTAACGGAATTCTTGCGAAATGCCAGTATCCTAAGGGTTAGATAATACAAGAACCCGAGCCTCTAACTCGGTTGGAAATGAATCACTCCGAGTAACCCTCGGGTGGATGGTTGAAAGGAGAAGAAAATGTCTAAAATTATTGGTATTGATCTAGGAACGACCAACAGTGTGGTGGCTGTAATGGAAGGTGGCGATCCAGTCGTGATTCCAACTGCCGAAGGTTCACGCCTGTGCCCTCCGTTGTTGCTTTTAATAAAAACGGCGAGCGCCTGGTTGGGCAGACTGCCAAACGCCAGGCAGTTGTAAACTCTGAAAATACGATCTATTCGATCAAGCGGTTCATGGGACGACGTTTCGATGAAGTTGAAACAGAACGCAAAATGGTTCCTTTTCAGTGGTGCAGGGAGCGGCGGTGATGCACGGGTGCACATTCCCATGACCGGGAAGGAATACAGCCCACAGGAAATTTCGGCCATGATCCTGGCGAAAGCTGAAAGCGGATGCCGAAGCCTATCTGGGAGAACCGGTCACCCAGGCGGTCATTACCGTGCCGGCATATTTCAATGACAGCCAGCGCCAGGCCACCAAAGACGCCGGCCGGATCGCCGGTCTGGAAGTGCTGCGCATCATCAACGAACCGACAGCGGCAGCTCTGGCTTATGGTCTGGAAAAGAAGAAACAATGAAACCATCCTGGTTTTCGACCTGGGCGGTGGAACGTTTGATGTCAGCGTGCTGGAAGTCGGCGAAGGTGTGTTCGAAGTGAAATCCACGAATGGCGATACCCACCTGGGCGGCGATGACTGGGACGAGGCGATCGTCAACTGGGTGGCTCGACGAATTCAAGAAACGAGCAGGGCATTGACCTGCGCCAGGATCGCCAGGCTTTGCAACGTCTGCGCGAAGCAGCCGAAAAAGCCAAAATTGAGCTATCAAGCGTGATGGAAACCGAAATCAACCTGCCATATATTACGGCAGACGCCAGTGGTCCGAAGCACCTGCAGATGAAACTGACACGGGCGAAATTTGAACAGCTGACCGAGGATCTGGTGAGACGACTGCGCGGGCCATTTGACGGCTGCGTTGAAGGATGCCGGTCTGACCACCACTGATATTGATGAGGTCGTGCTGGTGGGCGGTTCAACCCGTATGCCGATGGTACAGGAACTGGTGCGCTCACTGACGGATAAAGAGCCCCACAAGGGTGTCAATCCGGATGAGGTTGTGGCCATTGGTGCTGCCATTCAGGCCGGTGTGCTGGGCGGTGAAGTGAAGGATGTCCTGCTGCTGGACGTTACCCCGCTTTCCCTGGGTTTCGAAACCCTGGGCGGTGTGATGACCGCCTGATTGAACGCAACACGACCATCCCGGTGCGCAAGTCGGAGGTCTTCTCCACCGCCGAAGACAACCAGACGGCAGTGGATGTCCATGTGCTGCAGGGTGAACGTCCAATGGCTGCCGACAACATGAGTCTGGGACGTTTCCGCCTGGAAGGCATCCCGCTGGCGCCGCGCGGTGTTCCGCAGGTTGAAGTCACCTTTGATATTGATGCCAACGGCATTCTGAACGTGACCGCTCGCGATAAAGCAACCGGCAAAGAGCAAAAGGTAACCATTACCGCTTCGACCAACCTGCACAAGAGCGAAATCGAGCGTATGGTCCAGCCAATCTCGCGAGCACGAGTCGGAAGACCGCCAGCGCCGCGAGCTGGCGGAAATCCACAATGCTGCCGACAGCCTGGCTTACCAGACAGAAAAGACCCTGCGCGAGCTGGGCGACAGGGTGCCAGAGGGCGAAGCCAGAACATCCAGGTAAGGTAAACGACCTTCGCGAAGCTGCCCAGAGCGATGATTTTCCCCGCATCCAGCCGCCTGACCGAGGAGCTGCAAAATGCTTTCCACGCCATCAGCCAGCAGATGTATGCCAGCCAGCCAGAGGCGCAGAGCGGTTACGCTCCTGGCGGCAATGCGAACAGTCACCAGCCACGCCAGGAAAATGGCGACGTGGTTGAAGGTGAGTTCCGTGAGGCATAACCAACCTAATTGACAACTTTTCGGGCAGAGATGCCCGAAACGTTCTTAAAGGGGTTTGTGTTAGAATTGCTTCGATGGAAACAAAAACAGCTTATTCGGTGTGGTATTTTCTTCCCATTTCCATCCTGCTGGTTGTTTTAGGGGGCGCCGGCCTGGTCTATCTATTAGTGACTACTGCGCCGAGTGGGGAAGCACGCGGGCGTTTTTTTTCCTGGTGTTTATCGCACTGACAGGCCTGGCCATTCCGGTCATGGCATTCCTGAACTTGCGTTTTCCTTCCAAGCCTCCTGCGGGCGCCTGGGTTGTGGTACGCCAGGCGATCTGGTGCGGCTTATACATCCCTACACTGGCCTGGTTACAGGCAGGGCGAGTTCTGACCCTGCCCATGGCGGTGCTACCGGCTGCAGGATTGATCTTGATCGAATTTTTGCTGCGCCTGCGTGAGCGCAGCCAGTGGAAACCCTGATTGCCTGAGATCCAGGAAGCCTCTCGTGTTTTATGCCGGGTGAACCCACCTCTCTGCGCTCATTACCTTCGGTAGACCGGATTTTACAGGTTCCGCAGGCTGACGGTTTGGATAACCGAATACGGCCGGCCGCTGACCCTGGAGGCCGTTCGTGCTGTACTGTTGGATGTGCGCCGTCAATTCCCTGATGGGGGTGAAGTGCCTGCAGAGCCTGTCCTGCTGAGCCGTGTTGAACAAAAGCTGCAGGGTGGACCCTGCCTACCTTGCAGCCAGTGTTGAACGCCTCCGGGGTTGTGTTACATACAAACCTTGGAAGAGCCCCGCTTAGCCAGGACGCCTTGAGGGCGACCAGCCTCGTCTCGGCGGGTTACGCGAACCTCGAGTTTGACCTGGAAATAGGCCGGCGGGCTCGTGCTGTGCATGCCGAAGCGCTTCTACAGCGCATCACTGGGGCCGAAGCGGCGTCGGTTGTGAATAACAACGCGGCTGCGGTGCTCCTGGCGCTGACTGCCCTGGCTCACCGCAAGGTTGTGGTCGTGGCGCGCAGCCAGCTGGTTGAGATTGGCGGTGGTTTTCGCGTGCCGGATATCATGAAACAATCCGGGGCGCCCGCCTGCTTGAGGTTGGAACGACCAACCGGGTACACGTCTCAGACCTGGAAAATGCCCTGGATGCAAACCCCGCGCTTTTTTTGAGAGCGCATCGCTCGAACTTTGCGATTCTCGGCTTTACAAGCGAGCCCAGCCTTGAAGAAATGGCCCAGGTGGCTGACCCGGGCTGGCGTACCCCTGATCGACGACCTGGGATCGGGGTCATTACTCGACACGGCTCGTTATGGATTGGGTCACGAACCCATGGTGCAGGAGTCACTGGCAGCCGGAGCTGACCTGGTGTGCTTTTCTGGTGACAAACTGCTGGGCGGCCCTCAGGCCGGGATTTCTGCCCGGGCGCGCGTGACCTGGTTGCGAAATGTAAAAAACACCCCCTGGCGCGCGCTGTGCAGGCAGATAAACTGTGCCTGGCAGCCCTTTCTGCCACGCTTTTCCATTACTAAAGACGAAGCCGAGAGGGAGATTCCTGTCTGGCGTATGATTTCTGCCACACCCGGAATCGCTGCGCCTGCACGCGGACGGCTGGGCAACCCATCTGGGTCAAGGCGAAGTAATCCCTGGAGTATCCACGGTGGGCGGCGGCAGCCTGCCAGGGGAAACCCTTCCGACATTCCTGCTGGCGCTTTCATCAAGAACCCGAACCGCCTGCTCTCACGCCTGCGCCAGGCTGTGCCGCGGTGATCGCGCGCCTGGCGGATGAGCGGTTGGTCTGTGATCCACGCACGATTTTGCCGGAACAGGAAGAGGAATTTCTACGAGTCCCTGACGGCGCCATTAACGGCGATGCGAAAGCATCCAATCCTGCCTGAGAGCCTGAAACGGTCAAAGATTTTAATTTCCTAATAACTTTTTATGAGGTTGCCTTATGAAGACTGATATCGATACTCTGATGGAAGAACACAACCTGGACGTGCTGCTGGTTACCGGACCTGGCCAGAATAACCCTCCGATGGTTTATTTGACCGGTGGGGCACACCTGACATCAGCCGACCTGATCAAAAAGCGCGGCGAGCCTAGCGGTGCTCTTCTGCAGCCCCATGGAACGCGATGAGGCAGCCCGCACCGGCCTGGTGACCCGGAATTTAGGGGATTACAAGTTGAAGGAGCTGGTCAAGCAGCAAGGGGGTGACCTACTCAAGGCCACCATCATCCGCTACCAGAAAATGCTGGCGGACTCTGGGAATTATACGAGGGCGGATGGCAGTTTATGGACGCAGCGACGCCGGGATTGCCCATGCGATATTTTCCGGGCTGCAACAAGCCCTGCCGGGTCTGGAGATCGTTGGCGAAGTCGGGAACTCGTTGATTACCCAGGCGATGGCAACCAAAGATGAATCCGAGGCGGAACGCATCCGGCGCATGGGCCAGGTGACAACAGCGGTGGTGGGTCAGGTGGCTGAATTCCTGAGCAGCCATGCTGCCGCGACCACGCTGTTGTGAAGTCCGACGGCGAGCCCCTGACCATTGGTGAAGTCAAAAAACGCATCAACCTGTGGCTGGCGAGGAGCGGCGCAGATAATCCGGAAGGGACGATCTTTGCAATTGGGCGGGATGCAGGGGTGCCGCACAGCACAGGCGCTGCCAGCGATCTGCTGCGCCTGGGGCAGACCATCGTCTTTGACATCTTCCCCTGTGAGACAGGTGGCGGTTACCATTATGATTTTACCCGGACCTGGTGCCTGGGCTACGCACCGGATGAGGTGTTGAAACTCTATGAAGACGTGCACTTCGTTTATAACCAGGTGATGGCAAATTTACGACCAGCAGCGCACTTCCGGGATTCGCAGGCGCTGGCATTCAGCCTGTTTGAAGCTCGAGGCCACCCGACGATCCAGTCGAACCCCGAAACCCAGGAAGGGTTCGTCCATCGTCTCGGGCATGGGCTGGGCCTGTATGTCCATGAACTCCCGACATCCGGGGCTACGGGCTTTGAGAAGACACCCTGCTTCCTGGATCGGTGGTAACGGTTGAGCCGGGGTTGTATTACCCGGAGAGAGGCATGGGGGTCCGGCTGGAAGACACCGTCTGGGCGAGGCCGGATGGGAAATTTGAAATCCTGGCACCTTATCCGCTGGATTTAGTCCTGCCGGTGAAGAAGGCCTGAGCAATCCGATGACCCCACCTGCGCGTTTATCTGCTTCCCCGATCGTGCGCATCCTGGCAGTTAGATCGTCTTGCGATGAAACCGCGGCAGCCATTATCGAAGATGGCCGGAAAGTGCTGGTCAGCCTGGTGGCTTCCCAGGCGGAGCTGCATGCCCAGTTTGGCGGGGTTTTCCCGGAAGTGGCCTCGCGCCAGCACATCCGTACGATCTATCCTATCCTGGATACAGCATTGAAAGAGGCTCACCTGGACTTTTCGGACGTGGATGCCATTGCGGTCACCCGTGGCCCCGGGTTGCCTGGTTCGCTAGTCGTGGGAATGAATGCAGCCAAGGGACTGGCACTGGCCAGTGGGAAGCCGCTGATTGGCGTCAACCACCTGGAGGGGCATATCTATTCGGCGTGGCTCGATTGGCCTCCGCTGGCGACGGGCGAGGAGCGCGAAATAAAACCTGTGCCACATTTCCCAGTTGGTGAATCTTAATGACTTCGGCAGGCACACGGAGCTGGTGCTGATCCGCGATCATCTGCAATACGAGCGGCTGGGAGCCACCCTGGACGATGCAGCCGGGGAGGCCTTTGACAAGGTAGCCCGTTTGCTCAATTGGGCTACCCAGGCGGTCCCGTGATCCAAAAGACTGCCGAAAAAGGCGATGCCGCGTGCATTTTAATTTCCACCGCGCCTGGTTGGAGAACACCTGGAACTTTTCCTTCAGTGGTATCAAGACGGCTGTGCTCCGCGAGGTCAAGCGCCTCCAGGAGACGAGCAGAAAAGCTGCCCATAGAAAACCTGGCTGCAAGCTTCCAGGCGGCGGTGGTGGACGTCCTGGTGGGCAAGACGCTACAGGCTGCCCAATACTTTAAGGCAGGATCCTTGGTGGTCGGTGGCGTCTCTGCCAATAAACCCTTCCGCGGCCTGCCTTCAGCCAGAAGTATCCCGTGCACATCCATCTTTAGCTTTGTGCACCGATAATGCGGCTATGGTTGGGGCAGCAGGTCACTTCCGCTTCCTCCATGGCCAGCGTGATGCCATCAATATTGATGTCATGCCGAACTGGCCGCTGACTGAAGTCTAGACCTTTTTCAGGACGTCGACCAACTTTTCGGCCAATACAGCCCGGTCGAAGTGCTCTTCAACGTAACGCCCTCCCCCTCCAGCCCATCTTCGAGCCTCCTGGGGTTCCACGGCCATCTCGCGGATGGCGCTGGCCAGGGCGGCGGCATTCCCGGGAGGCACGAAAATGCCAGCCCCAGCCTGCCCTCAACCACCTGGCGGATCACCCCATTGGATCCCGGTGGCGGGTTCGCGGGTGCCATGTAATCGAAAATTTTATTGGGGTAGACGGTGGCGTAAAGCGGGATGGGCTTTAGAATTCCGATGCAGGCGTCGCAGCCGGCAAGCGCCAGGCTCATCCCTGATTTTGGGACGGGAGGTAAGAAGAAAACATTGGCCAGTCCCATCTGGGCGGATTGCTGCAGCAGGGCAGATTTTTCTTTGCCGTCCCCAAGCAGGACAATGGCGATATTTGGCTGATCCTGGAGCAGCCTTGCTGCTTCCAGCAGCCGACCAAGGTCGTTCGACATCCCATGGGCGCCGGCATACAACGCTACAAACCGGCCTTCCAGCTCGTGTGCCTGGCGGAATGGGCTTCCATCCAGGTTCGGTCGAACGTCCGCGGGTCGGCTCATTCGGCACCAGTTCCACCTGCCTGGCTCCACGGCTTCTGACATGCTCCAGGAAACCTGGCGAGTTTACCATCACCCGGTCGGCATGGCGGTAAAGGAAACGTTCCAGCCACTCGGAAAGGCGAATGAGGGTTGGGTTGTGCAACACCCCGACGGCAATCGCAAAAGCCGGCCACAGGTCGCGAACTTCCATCAAGAAGCGCACTCGCTGCAGCCGCGCCAGCAGCCAGGCGGCAGCCACCTGGAAGATCGGGGGTGAGGTGCCCAGACCAGGTCCACATTTTTAACCTTCAACCCTGTCCAGAAGGATGACAACATGAAGCTCAGAAAGCTGAAAACCCGGTGGACGAAACTCTTGTGAAGCACCGCGCTGTAGGTGTAGGTGCGGATAATTTCTAATCCTGGCTCTTCGAGGGCAGCTACGCGGTGGTGGTGGATGTGGCACTGCCGGTCAGGTAGCTGACCGGGCTGGCGATGACGGTCACCTTATGCCCCTTTTCAACCAGGTAGTGGGCCGATTCGTAATGCCGGGTGCCTCCCGGTTCGTTCAAGGCCACAAACGATTGGTGGATCAGCAGAATGTGCATTGTCCCTATTTTAACCTGGCTTCTGCAATCGCAGTCAGGCAGGGTGAAGGAAAAAATACTGTTTGCCGTCAACCGGCGCTTGAGCCTGCCGGGATCTGTACCACCAGGACCTCCAGGCAGGTATCCACCATCAGGCTGCACATCTGGCCTTCCAGCCGCTCGCGCAGTTGCATCCGGCTTTTGCCAAGCCTGGGAAAGGTTGGCTTGAGGTGTAGAATGTCGCCGGTGTCGACGCCTTCGTCCATAAAGTGGACGGTCAAGCCCACGCGGTCAAACTGGCCTTCCAGCAGCGACCATTCGACGACATCCCGGCCGCGGTAATCCGGCAGGATGCCCATGTGGCAGTTAAGCGCCTGCCCGCTGCAACTTCGGCACCTCCTTGCGGTCGGGCCTCCCCGGTAAACACCACCAGGTCAGGTTCGATTCTTTCCAGGCCCTGGACTACTACGGGGTCGTTGAGGTCTTTGCAGAAAATGACCGGGATGCCGTATCGCTCCTGGAGCTGCCCGGTATGTTTGAAAGGTATGTCCTCGCGCTGCATAAAGGAAGCAATGGTTGCGTATAAGGCGGGGTTAACTCGGCTGCGCAGCACGAGCTTTTTCCAGATTTTTTCCAGGAGGCGCCTGCCATCCCGGCTGTATTCCGAGATAAAACGCTGCGGGCTCAGCAGCCGGCGGATAAAAATTGCAGCGACCTGAACCTCCTGGCGCCGGCACATTTCGGCAACCGAAAGTGTGTACAGGCTGTACTGGCTCGGGGAGAAAATGGCAACTTTACCGCCATTTCGACCCCGGCGTGTATTCTTCTGTCCTTCTGAAAACTCACGGTTTTGCACAAGTTGATGTTCAGAAAGGGACGGGTGCGCACCGGCAGCTTGCGCCACGGCGTACTCACTGGCGATGAACAGGCGCACCTGGAAGGCGGCCGCCAGGGCAATTTCCCCTTGCTGTAAGAGCTGCCTGCGGATAAGGTGAGGTTTTACGAGCCAGCGCAAGTCGAGTAGCTTCAAAACAGTGTTCAGGAAACGGGCGTCGTTAAGGTCAATGGAGCATCCAGGAGAAAAGCAGCAAGCTGCAGCACGAGCAGGCGGGCAGGTAATCCCACCCGCATTTCTTGTACGCTCGTTCCGCAGACCGGGCAGGAAACCCGTAGCGCGTTAATTTCTCCGCCCAGCTCAGGACGGTTTCTAATTCATCTGCCCGGTACACACGTTGGCGCAGGCTGTACAGGATTTTCGGTGTGAGCGCTTTAATGCTTGGCTGGATCCCGTCCAGGGATGCTGCCGAGACCTGGGTTGGAATGCTGGTGGGCGATGGCTGTTTTTGCAGCGAGGGCAGGTTGAAAAAAACAGTCGCCTGTTCGATGCCGGCAAGCGGCGCCCGCCAATCCTGCAAGAATTTGGGGTTGCGTTAGTGGATGACCTGCCACAAGGCTGCAAGCTGGTCCCTGTTGACTGGATGCGCCGTCATTCTTCCAACCTGCATAAGACAGTTTTCCCGTCCAATCCCTGGAGGGCCTCTAGAAATACATAAAAGGATGCGCTGGACTGGGGACCATCAGCAAATCCTATCACCCAGAATTTAAAGTAGCGTTTGGGTAGACCGTCGTGCTTAAAATGGTGGACATCCTCCCAGCTTTCCAGGTCACGCAAACCATCAGGTGGGCATAAGCATAGTGCACGCCGGGACCGTCTCCTGGGCGGTGGCGGCCAGGTAAAGGTGGTCCTCGAGTTTTTTGATATACCAGACCGGGCCCGGGAAACGCTGCTTGCGCTTGATCTGGCGCGTTTTTCGATCCATTTCGATATGATAACTGTCCTCGAGCTGGGAGTCCATGATCCAGTGGACGAAGTCTTTTTTCAAAGAAGGCGTTGCAAGCCCGGTATTCCTGCTGACCGTTGCCGATCCACTCGATATTTTTAAAATCTTTATCCGCACAGAGGATGAAACATTCGTTTTTGAAGTCGCCGTTGAAAACCCAGAGCCTGTCCTCGTAGGGATCCAGGTAGCAGCCGTGGACATGCTTGACCTTGCCTGCCGGAAACCCGAAAACCTGCTCCCAACTTTTGCCACTGTCCTGGCTGCGGTAGATGGGCACTTCCAGGCGTTCCGGGTTGCTGCCATATTCACCGAAATAGATGGCGCTTTCCGGGGTTACAGCGATGGCCTATGTACCGTTCGCCCGCGCAAATCCTCCTTGTCGTCGAGCGGCAGCGAGGCTTCATGCTGGACCAGCACGTCGGCGGTCTGCAGGATCGGCGGCGTCAATTTCTGCAGGCTGTCGGCAGGCGCCGGCAGCCACGCCGCAGCCAGGTGAGCCTTGCCGGCATCGAGGGTAGCCGCGATCTCCTGCGGCGGAACGACCAGGTATTCAACGCCGACGCCGAGTTCCTGGGCGAAGGCTTCGATCCGATCGTCTTCCAGGCCGAGGAAGCGCCCTGGTCATCGCGGTAATAGGTCAAGGGGCCGCTGCTGATGGCGACGGTCAGGTCGAGCTGGGCCGGCGTCGGGAACGGGAGCGACCGTTTCAACGGCAACGAAATGCCCTCCTCGCCACAGGCCGCGAAGAGTATCGATAACAATCCGATCAGCAGGTTCTTGACCCAGTACATACCCGTTTTGTGCTATTATCCTGCCGCTGCGGAGAGGTGGCAGAGTGGTCGAATGTACCTGATTCGAAATCAGGCGTACTGCAAGGTACCGTGGGTTCGAATCCCACCCTCTCCGCCAAGCGACAATTTAAACAAGCGCCTTTCGGGTTTTTTTTTATTATTTCTACCATCTATTCTACCAATCCTAGCTTGGGTTATTTCGAGTATAGCCGAATGTATAAATGTAAATTTTTCCGGCTATTTGCATTCCAAGGCGAGGCGGTTCTGGCTCTGGCAAGACCCTGACCTAGTGACCCCGAGGGAGTAGTGGAAGCGGTAGTGCGTTCCAAAGAAAGCCTTCGCTGCCTCTAGTCTGAATTGCACCGGCGTTACTAGATACTCTGCAGCCGCTGGAATGAGCGGAAGGTAACCGGCGCATTTCCGCCAAGTCGGACTGCAAACCCAAGGTCAGCAGTGGTCGCTTTCCCGTCACAAATGCAAACCCGCCCACCCGCGCCACCCCACCCCATTCCGTCGTATACCGCGGTGACAAATTCCCCCGCCGCATCTGCCAGCCCTTGGCCACCCCCTCAGCCGCCAGCCTGAGCACTCCACGTCCATAACGTCCGTTGATCGCATCCAGGGTGTCCATCAACCGATCGTTCCGGCTGTTCGCCATCCCGGCCGGCACGAACAACGAGAACTGCTGATTCACTCGTGGCACGATCTCCATCAAGGTGATGCCGGCCTTGTGATAGCCATACCCCGGACGATAGATGCGGCGCAGTGCCCTGATTGCCCAACCCACCAGGACACGGGTATCGGCACTCGCTTCCGGCAGCGGCACCGTCATCGCCCGCTGGTACTGCGGCGCTTCGGGCTTGAAGACGTTGGTCCGGATATAGACCTGGATCGCCCCGGCCAGGGAATCCTGTGGATCGCAGTTTCTCGGCTGCCCGACTGACATAGCTGGCGACGGCCTCTTCCAGATCATCCAGGTCATAGACCAATGTCCCGAACGAACGGCTGCTCATGATCTGCTGCTTATCGGGAACGACCGCTTCGAGATCCAGGCAGGACACCCCGCGCAACTCCCGCACGGTACGTTCAGCACCACCGAGAAGCGGCTACGCACGGTCTCGGCATCGGCATCCCGCAATTGCTTCACCGTGTGGATCCCCATCGCCGCCAGCTGTTCAGTGATCTTGCGACCGACCCCCCAGACCTCGCCGACCTCGATCCCTGCAAACAGCCGGCTCAGTTCGCCTCCGGCATCATCGTCGTGAAGTCACACACGCCCGCATCACCGGCCAATTGCTTCTTGGCGCAATGATTGGCCAGCTTGGCCAGGGTCTTGGTCGGACCGATGCCGACACAGACGGCCAACCCCAACCAGTCGGCAATCTGCTGGCGCATGGTTTGGCCATAGGCGTGATAGCCAAAGCGTTCGAACCCCGAGAGTTCGAGGAAGCTCTCGTCGATGCTGTACACCTCGATGCTCGGCGAGAACGAAGCGAGAATCTCGACGACCCGATTGCTCATGTCGGCATAGAGCGCGTAGTTCGAACTGAAGGCGACGATGCCGTGGCGTCTGGCTTCCTGCTGGATCTTGAACCAGGGCACGCCCATCGGAATGCCCAGGGCTTTCACCTCGGCCGAACGGGCAACGACGCAGCCATCGTTGTTGGAGAGCACGACGACGGGTTTGTCTTTCAGGGTGGGGTCGAACAGCTTCTCGCAGGAGGCATAGAAGTTGTTGCAATCGACCAGGGCAAAGACCGGCATCAGGCACCGAAGCGCTTGAACTTGCCGGTGACGACACCCCAGATCAGGAGTTCCATGCCCTTCACGGATGTCCAGCGGCGGATAGGCGGGATTCTCGGCCAGCAGCGCAACCCGCCCGGCCCGTTGATAGAGGCGCTTGACCAGGCGTTGGCCATCGACAAAGGCGATGACGATCTGGCCATGCCGCGGCCGAATGCTTTTATCGACCACCAGGATGTCGCCGTCGAAGATTTCCGCTCCTTGCATGGAGTCGCCTTCCACCGAGAAGAAGAAGGTCGACACCGGATTGCGGACGAGGTATTCGTTGATATCGAGCCGCTTGTCTTCGTAGTCGGCGGCCGGACTGGGAAAGCCGGCCGAGACCCGGATCTCGTCGATCGGCATCGGCAAACGCGGTGCATGCGGAGGGGAACAAAAACACCAGGCAGGTCAGCCAGCGCCAGGGACAGCTCAGGCATGGGCGATGGACACTTCCGGGTAGTGTTCTGCCGGGGAATGGGTATCACCCTCCGGTGCCGCTTCGGACACCAGGACAGCGGCACACTCCGGGCACAACAGGCTCAGGTGGCCATTGATCGTGGCTTGTTCCAGCTCATTGGTGGATAAAGGGGCATGGCAGTGTGGGCAAACAATACGGATCATGGTCGGCTCCTTGTGATCGGATACTGTATTTTTGTACAGCTATTCGTGGAGCGCAATACTGTATGCAATCTACATGACCCAATCTTGAGTCAAACCCCCCTTACTTCGCCCATCCTTCGTCAAGCAAGACGCTCGATAAGCCGCTGTAGATTTCGCTGGCGACGGGGAATGCCAGACCGGTGCGGGCACAGAAGGCGTCGAACTCGGCTGCGGGAATGTGGCTCGTCCAGGACATCAGCTCCGATTCCCATTCTCCGCCGATGCGATGAAGTGCTTCCGTCGGGAATTTGGCATTACCGCCACCCGCCGATTCGAAATGGCGCATCGGGGAGGGATGTTGAATACCAACCAGTTCGTATGTCCCATCCGCCAGAGGGGAGACGACAACCCGGTCGCCGAACAGGATGCGGAAGTCTTCAAGAATCCCCGAAGACAGCATGACCACGGCCGTGTCCTCCGTCAGGAACTGCACATGCAGGCGCTGAACGTGGTTCTCCAATTCTCCGTCGAGCTCGAATCGCGTCACCAGGTCGATGGCTCGTGTCGTCGATTGGGCAGAGGCACTCATCTCGCAGCTCGCGGGTTGGAATGCAGGGATTATGGCAGACACGAAATCATTGGATACGTCTGCGTCACGCGCCGATACACGGCAATACGCTTCTCCTGACATCGGGTTGGCAACCCCTCGCGTTATTCGGCCCATGGCGCTGCAAAAGGTTGTCAGCACCTGAAACCGAACCAACAACCTACCTGCTTAGGAGATTCAAAATGCAAGTTTCCAAACTGATCGTTGCCCTGACTGTTGCTGCTGGTTTTACGTCCGCTTCCTTCGCCCAGGGAACGGCTGCCCCGGCACCGCAAGCGGTCCCGGCTGCCAAGGTCACCACCCCGGCGCCGGCAACTGCCGAGAAGAAGGTCGAAGCCCCAAGGCCGCCGAGCCGGTCAAGGCCGAAGCGGCCAAGCCGGAAGCCGCCAAGGCCAAGGGTCATGAACAAAAACAGGCCAAGCACGAGAAACATGAAGAAGGCCGAAGCCAAGACCGACGTGAAGCCGGAAGCCAAGCCGGCGGCACCAACACCGGTCAGCAAGTGAGTTGTTCGTAGTCGCGTTGTAGCATCGTTCCACAGAACCCCCCGGCGTCCAAAACCGGGGGGTTTTGTTATGCTTCGGGGCATGTGTGCCCACTATGATCCGCAAACCGATCCTGCGCGACTCAAAGCCTATTTCAGCGTTGGCGATCTGCCGCTGGAACTGAAGCCCAGTCTGTGGCCAGGCTACATTGGGCCCTTTCTGCGCAAGCATGAATTTGCCGATGTCGGGGATGAGGCAGTTCCGATCCGGGAATTGCTGGTCGGTTCGTTCGGCTTGATTCCGCATTGGGCAAAAGACACAAAGATTGCCCGCAAGACCTACAACGCCCGCTCGGAGACGGTGCACGAGAAACCGTCTTACCGGGATGCCTGGCGGCTGGCACGCCATTGCATCATTCCGGCCGAAGCAATCTATGAACCGGATTGGCGTAGTGGCCGAGCGATCCCTACCCGCATTTCGCGGGCTGACGGCAGACCCATGGGGATTGCCGGGTTGTGGTCTGTCTGGAAGAACCTAGGTGGCGAAATGACCTACAGCTACACGATGCTGACGATCAATGCGGATCAGCATCCGTTCATGCGTCAGTTCCATAAACCCGACGATGAGAAGCGCTCGGTGGTGATCCTGCATGAGCACGACTACGATGGCTGGCTTCAGGCATCGGCGGTGGATAGCCGGGAATTCCTCTATCCCTATCCGGCAGACAATCTTGTCGCTGAAGCCCCGCAACAGACCTTGCTTTGAGAAGAATCGTTTATCCCCGGTCTCTGTGGATAAGCTTGTGGGTTCGGCCTGAGGAGAGGTTGTAACCGATTGACGGGATGATGCTTCTGATGGGTCGCACAATAATTAGGCAACTTGCCTTGGCCATCCTGATGATCACTGGGATTCAGGTCGCACAGGCTGATGGCAGGTTTCACCCGCCGTTTGAAGTGACCGGTAGCGTGATCAAGAACCATGATGGGGACACCATCAAGCTGGAGACTGACGCACCGGGCGTGATCCCTATCCGTCTCTCCGGCGCGGATACGCCGGAAGTCGGCCAGGCGTATTGGAAGGCGGCGCGACATTACCTTCGATCCCTAGTGACCGGTCAGAAAACCACGGCATGGTGTTACAAGCTGGATCGATATGACCGAGAGGTTTGCCATGTCCGGGTCGGGAATCAGGATATCGGACAGGCCCTGATTGCGGCGGGGTATGGCTGGTATGCGTTTCAGTTTGCCGCCGAGCTGACGGACGAGCAGCGTTTGGCGTATCCGGAGGCTGAGCGGCGAGCGAAAGCTGGCCGGATCGGGCTTTGGCAGGATCGGATCCGATGCCGCCTTGGGAGTGCCGCAGACTAACAAGGGCAAAGAAAAGGAAATCCTGTCGGTAGAGGAGTGGCGGTGGTTCGGCCAGCCTCTTCCACGGAATCCAATGGCTTCTTCCTGTACAGCGAACGGTACGCGGACAAAACTTTGAACGTTGGTACAGGATTGGTAGGATGCAATTGAGCACCATTTGTAAGCTGTATCCTTGTCTTCGGGTTGGCCGCGTTCAGGCTTGCCATACGTCGCGCTCATGCACAACCATTGCTGTGCCATGGCGTTACCACCTTCCCCCGCGATACGTGCCCACTTGAGGCCGCGCTCGACATCGATAGCAAATTCTCAGGTGCGCAGGTATCTCCTTCTTCCACCACCGTACATTCGTTGGGTTTCCTGTCTTTTCCCCAGCGTCCGCTCGTCAACTCCATCAGATAGGTTGCAGCCCAGGGATTGCCTTCCTCTTCCGCCGCCGCCATGGCGGCGCGTAGGAATTCCTCGTTGGCGGATTTCTCCTTTGGGGTACTGGATTCTCGCCAATTCCCCACGCCGCCGACTTGCTGCCTTGATCGACTGCTTATCTCGCAACCATTTGATGTTGTAGCTGCGATCTGTTGGTGCCTCCCATTTGCCATCTTGGGTTCGGCGCAGCAAACCCAAGCGCAATTGCGCCCCGGCATCTCCCGCCCCTCGGCATAGCCCTCGATAATTTGCACTTTCACTGATTAACGGCACTGTTCGGAAATCACTGCGGTTCATCCAGTCCGCTTCACAAGGATCCCCGCCTGGTGGCATTACTTGTTCAGCTAGC
>CAVXWV010000008.1:0-427262 GCA_963765565.1 uncultured Chloroflexia bacterium | reverse complement strand
CAACTTCGCCAATGTCGACCTGACGACCCCAATCGGTCCTCCAACGGCGTTGAAAACGTAAGCGCTGAATGGGCTGGTCGGCGACGAGCTGATTGTTGACAACTTATTCATGGGAGGCACAACGCCCGCCAGCACCGTGGTTGGCGCCGGTCAAACCATTTTGACCGGCTGGAATACTCCAACCAGGACAATTCTTTCGGCGGAGGCAGCACCAAGGATGCCAGCGGCAACACTTCGACCACGATGAGCTGGACGCCAAGTGGGACGCCGGCCGGGACATTCATCTGGCTGCACCTGGCTGCGGCCATTAACCCGGAGTGCACCGGCTCACGCTACAACCTGACGCTTGGCACAGATGCCAACGGCACGGTGACGCAGAGCCCTGCTGGGGTTTCCTTCTGCGCCGGCAGGACTGTTAAGCTGACGCCATTCCCAATGCCACATATGCCTTCAACGGTTGGAGCGGCGCGAATGCCGGTGACATGGTCAGCGCTGGCGGCGGCGCCTACACGATCGTGATGAACGGGAACAAGTCCGTCACGCCCGCCTTCGCCCGGCCCAGACGTCGCCGTGCCCGAATACTGCCAACCTGAACGCGGTGGCGGATACTTACATCAGCGCTGCCCTCCGGTGCCTCACTTCTCAACTTTGGTGGCGCCACGACGCTCCAGGTGGATCGGGGTACAAGCACTACTCGCCGGTCCACGTTTCTGAAGTCGAATTGAGCAGTATCCCGGCCAATGCCGTCATTGACAGCGCCAGCATCACCCTGAATGTTACGGATGCTTCAACAGCCGCTGTCTACACCATGTATGACGTGACCAAACCCTGGGTGGACGGCACTCAGAATGGTGTACAGGATACGGCCGGGGCAAACTGGACCAACTACAATCAAACCGGGCCATTCCCGTGGGGCACCGCAGGTGCTTCGAAAATCGACACTGGTTCCATTGACCGCAACACCGTAAACTTATGGAGTACAACGGCGGGCAGCTTTACCCCAACGGGCAGCAGAACAGTGAGCCTGACCGCTGGCGGTCTGACGGTACTCAGTCGCTGGCTGGCGGGTGGGGTCAACAACGGCGTGATTATCCAGCTCTATTCGGGCACATCATCGGATACCCTGGCCTTTGACTCAAAGGAAGGGACGACCCCTCCCGCGCTGAATGTCACTTACTGTCTTCCGACCTCAACGACGACCTACACGCTGACAGCCAACAACGACGGCAACGGCTCGGTGACCCTGGCTCCTACCGGCGGCACTTACACCTCCGGAACGACGGTCACCCTGACGCCGGTGCCCAACACGGTTACCTCTTCAATGGCTGGACTGGCGCCAACTTTGGTGACGTCATCAACACCGGCGGTGTCTACACGATCGTCATGGACTCGGACAAGACTGTCCAGGCGAACTTCGTAACCGCTTACACGCTGACGGTGACAAAGTCCGGCGATGGCTCGGGCACGGTGACCAGCACGCCGGCCGGCATCAATTGCGGAACAACCTGTTCCTTTGTTTTTGCCGAAGGCACCAGCGTCACCTTGAACGCAACCGCCGCGACCGGCTCGACTTTCAACGGGTACCAGGGCGTCTGCTCAGGCACCACCTGTACGGTCACAATGAACGGTAATCGCACGGTCGATGCCGTGTTCACCATCAACAGGTATGCCCTCAACCTGACCTTTGCGGGCGCTGCTGGCGCTGGCGGCACGGTCAATGCCAGTCCTGGCGGATTGAGCTGCAATACCACTTGTGTCTTGAATTTCGACTACCCCACGCCGGTCACCTTGACGGCGACACCCAATCTCGGGGCCATGTTCGTCGGCTGGGAAGGCGACTGCTCGGGAACCGGTACCTGCAACGTGACGATGACCGATGTCCATAATGTCACGGCAACCTTCTCTTTCCCACGTGACCTGACCATGGCGGTCAGCCCCAGCGGCGGTGAATCACTTCTCCCGCCGAATCGGCGGGCATACGTATCCCCTGGATACCGTAGTTCCCATCACGGCCACACCAGCCGTAGGATATCAATTCAGTCATTGGACCCCGGACGATACACCAGGGGTTCGATTGCGAACCCTTTCTGCAGCTTCGACCACTGTGACCATGAGTGCGGATTATACCGTCACAGCCCATTTTCCCCATAACCCATAAATTCACGGTCAATACGGTTGGCAATGGAACGGTCACAAAGGACCCGGATATCGTTGGTCCCTACGACTATGGAACGGTGGTGGAACTGACAGCCGTTCCAGAGAGCGGCTGGAGCTTCCACCATTGGAGCGGCGACCCTGACCGGTACGGCCAACCCGGCAAATATCACGATGACCGGGGACAAAACGGTCACCGCAGTATTCAGCAGGATTTTGTTGGATGGGGCTGTAACCAGCACAACCGCAGACGATGTCTCCTTTGTGTCATTCTCCCACACCACCGGCAGCGGGACAAACCGCCTGATGCTGGTTGGCATTTCGTGGAACAGCGGTACCGGTGCGGTGGCCATCAATTCAGGTGGGGTAGGATTCACCTATAATGGCGGGGCCGATTGGATCACCTGTGCCGAGGTCATCACCAAGGATAATTCTCCCACCAACTATCGCTACTCGGCAATCTATAGCTGTCTCAACCCACCTGCCAGCACAGCCGGAACGCTGACAATCACTTTCGCCGCTACCATACCCAATGGCATTGTCGCCGGGGTCGCCAACTTCGCCGGGGTTGACCCAACGGATCCGCTGGGGACACCCGCGCGGCCAGCGGGAGCACACAGAACACCACGCCAACCGTGACCCTCACGGGACTCGGCGGCAGCGAGCTGGTCTTTGATAACATTTTCCAGGGCGCGTCGGATGTCAACCAGACATTAACTGCGGGTGCAGACCAGGTACAACTCTGGACTGGCTTCGCCGGCAGCACGCGCGCTGCGGCCAGCACCGAACAGGCCACAAGCAGCTCGGTCACCATGAGCTCGACGGCGGCCAGCAACGCCTACTGGGTGATTACGGCGGTGCCGATCAACCCGGCAGCGGCTCCGGTAAGCCACACCGTCACCTTCAACGCCAACAGTGGCGGGCCAGGGCAGTGATTACACTCAGACAGCCAGCAGTCCGACGGCGCTGACGCTCAACGCCTTCTACGCGCTCAGGCTACTCCTTCAATGGCTCGAACAGGTCGCTGGAGGCGGCGGTACCGCTTACACGGACGGCCAGGAGTACTCCTTGGCCGCCAACATCACCCTCTACGCCCAGTGGACGGCGCTCGAGCCGTCGATGGACTTTGGCGATGCGCCGGATAGCTACAAGACCTTGCTGGCCAGCGACGGGGCCCGCCATACGACGGCATCCATTTTTATGGGTTCTAGTATCAACATTGAAGTAGACGGTTACCCTTCAAGTCTTGCAAACGGGGATGATACTCATCTGGCTGACGACGAAAATGGCGTGACCTTCCCGGCATCCTTTACGAATGGCGACCCGGCCGCCGCTTTCACCGTGAATACAAATACCTCGGGCTCGAAGCTGGATGCCTGGATCGATTTCAACACCAACGGAGCGTTCGATCACCCGAGCGAACATCTGGGTGGCACCAGCCAGGTGCTGGTGGCGGGCTGAAATCCACTCACCTTTGTGATGCCTACAGGCACTCCCCTGGGATTGACCTACGCTCGCTTCCGCTTGAGCTCGGCCGGTAATTTGCCCCCGTCCGGGTATGCAGCCGATGGTGAGGTGGAAGACTACACGGTCGAGTTAGGACCGCAGTACTTCACCGTCACCTTCAATAACAATGGCGGCACGGGCGCGGATCAGTCCGCAGTCCGACTACACATCAGCGGCCTTTGAGCCCTCAATACCTTCTCGCGCACCGGATATCACTTCGCAAGCTGGAACACGTTTACGGGCGGTGGGGGTACAACTTATCTGGATGGAGCGATCTACCCATTCGACGCGAATGTCACGTTGTATGCCCAGTGGACAGCCAACACCTACACGGTGACCTTCGACGCCAACAACGGGACACCGCCAGCCCCGGCCTCGAAAGTCGTCACGTACGGTTCGGCTTACGGAACCCTGGCGACCACCGGCCGTGCGGGCTACACCTTCAACGGCTGGTTCACTGCAGCCAGCGGCGGAACCCAGGTGACGGCGGCTACCGTCGTCGCCACCGCTGCCGACCACACTCTCTACGCCCAGTGGACAGCGAACTCCTACACGGTGACCTTCGATGCCAACGACGGCACTGCGCCGTCCCCTTTCGAAAGTCGTCACGTACGGTTCGGCTTACGGAACCCTGGCGACCACCAGCCCACACAGGGTTCAACTTCAGCGGCTGGTTCACTGCTTCCAGCGGCGGGACCCAGGTGACGACTGCTACCATCGTCGCTACCGATGGCGACCACCCTCTTCGCCCAGTGGAGCACGCTGCGAAATCACACCGTGACCTTCAACGCCAACGGCGGAACGGGCACGGATTATACCCAGACTACGAACACCTCGACTGCCCTGACGCCCAACACGTTCACACGGACGGGATGCAACTTCACCGGCTGGAACACGGTCGCTGGCGGCGGAGGCACGGCCTACGCCAATGGCGCGACCTATGACTTCGCAGCCGATATCACCCTCTACGCCCGAAATGGACGGCGGCTTCGGTCACCCACAGCATCCCACTCGTCCTGGGCTGGAACCTGGTCTCCTTCAAGGTACACCCGGCCGACACGGATGTAGCCGTTGTGCTGGCATCCATCAGCGACAATTACGACCTGGTCTATGCCTGGGATGCCACCGACGCCGTCTGGATGATACTGCCCCGGGTGTGGGCTTTGGCGATATCCCTTGACAGACCTGGATGAAACCATGGGCTTCTGGGTGCACGTGACCGCGGTCGATACCCTGGAAGTCAGCGGCACGGCGCCCGTCAGCACCCCAATCCCGCTCGAAACCGGCTGGAACCTGGTGGGATACCCTGATGCTGGAGCCGTGGTCCTGCCGGATGCGCTCAGCGCGCATGGCGTGGGCACGGACTTCAGCCTGGTGTATGCCTATATCGCCAGCGACGCTGCCGGCGACTACTGGAAACTGTTCGACCGGACCACGCCGGCGTGGGTCAACGACCTGACCGAGATGGCTCCTGCCTGGGGCTACTGGTAAAGGTCAGCGTCGAGCATACCTGGACCGTGGATTATTAAGAAATTACGATCATGGTAGACCAGGCTGGAGGCGCTTCAACCTCCGGCCTGGTCAGCCCATGAAGGAGGCGCGAGAGACTGATGAGACTTCGAGCGAGAACTTCTTCCTGCTGGGGATGTGCCTGCTGAGCGTGCTGATCAGCATACCCGCGACCGAGCCAGCCCTGGCGTTCCCCCCCTTGCCGTCCAGCTTTTATGGGACGGTCAAGGTGGATGGCGTTAATGTCCCAGATGGCACGCGGGTCCAGGCTGTGATCACCGGCGTGCCCTATGCCGAGGCGGCAACACGAGACCTACCAGGGAGAGTCGGTCTATTCGCTGGATATCAAGGGAGATGACCTGGATACGCAGGTGGTCGATGGGGGGATCGAAGGCGATCCGATCGTGTTCATGGTTGGAAAGGAGACGGCAGATCAAACCGGCGCATGGCAAGGCGGCACCAACACCAACTTGAACCTCAGCGTTTCCCTGGTCAGCCAGGCTGCGACCAGCAGCAGGGGGAGAGCCAACGATCTCAGCTCCGGCGGAATTCGAGCACGACCAGTCCTGCCGCAGCCAGCCAGGTCTTTGGGATATTCGGCCTGCTTGTGGTTGCATCCCTTCTTATATGGATGATCAGGTTATACACGAAGCGTAAATTCAAAGGAAAGAACTAGCTCTTTAAGGAATAGCGAAAATGAAAAAATTGCTCGTTTTGACTACATTGAAATGACCCTAAGCATCCTTTGCTTTTTAACGTCCAGCCGGCCTTCGCCGTGCCGCCACGGCCCTCCACTTTTTCGGCGCGGTCAAGATCGACGGCGCCAACGTACCACGGTCACCACCGTCACGGCCAGGATCAGCGGGGTCACCTATGCAACCTCGGCGTACCAGCTTTACGACGGCGATACCGTCCACAGCGTCGACGTCCTGGCGAAGACGCGGACACCGCCGGCACCCAGGGCGGGGTCGAGGGCAATACCGTGGTCTTTTTCATCGGCGCTGTCCAGGCCACCCAGACCGGCACCTGGACCAGCGGCCAACCTACCCTGACTTTGACCGCCTCCACGCCTCCGGCGACTTCAACAGTCCAGCCCAGCGAATGCGGCGACCGGCGTGGCGCTTAAGACCGACGCTCTCCTGGGGGCACGAGCAGCGGCGCAACCCGTACGAGTTCTGCAACGCCACGACTACCGGCTGCTACACAGCTGGACCTCGGTCGCGAACGCGGTCGCCCTGAGCGGGCTGGCGAAAACACCACCTACTACTGGCAGGTGCGCGCCGTCGAGGGCAGCGCAACACCCTGGCCAACACCGGCACCTACTGGTCGTTCACCACGGTCGTGGCCGGCTCCCGGCCGCCTTCAATAAGAGCAGCCCGGCGAACGCCGCCACCAACGTTCCCAACCAACCCGACCCTCTCCTGGGCTGCGAGCAGCGGGGCGGCTTCGTACGCCTACTGCTACGCCACCACCAGCCGGCTGCGCAGCTGGACCTCGGCCGGCACGGGCACCGACGCGGTCGCCCTTCTCCGGGCCTGGCGAAACAACCAGCAGTACTACTGGCAGGTCCGCGCCGCGAAGCCAGCAGGGACACCGCTCGCCAACGGCGGCACCTACTGGTCGTTCACCACGGTCGTGCCGCCCCCGGGCGCCTTCAATAAGACCAGCCCGGCCAACGCGGCCACCGGCATCGCGATCAACCCGAACGCTCTCCTCGGGGCGAGGCAGTGGCTGGCCGGTCTCTCCTACTGCTACGCCACGACCAGCGGCGACGCCGAGCTGGACGTCGACCGGCCACGAACCTCTCGGTGGCCCTCTCGGGGCTGGCGAACAACCAGGTCTACTACTGGCGGCGCGCGCCACCAACCCCGGCGGCAACTCCCTGGCCAACGGCGGGCACCTACTGGTCCTTCGCCACGGTCGCAGCCCTTCCGGCGCCTTCAACAAGACCAGCCCGGACACCGCCGCCGCCGGCGTCGCCGTCAACCCGACGCTCTCCTGGGCGACCAGCACGGGGCACCCGCTGCAACACTGCTACGCCACCGCCACCGCTGCACCAACTGGACCACGCGAGGCACGAACACCTCGGTCGCCCTCTCCGGCCTGGCCAATAACACCACCTACTACTCGCACGCGCGCGCCGTGAATACGCTACCGGCGACACCCTGGCCAACACCGGTACCTACTGGTCCTTACCACGCGGTCGCAGCCGTACCGGCACCTTCAACAAGACCAGCCCGGCGAACGCGGGCGACTGGCGTGGCTACCAACCCGACGCTCTCCTGGGTGACCAGCACGAACGCGACTTCCTACGAGTACTGCTACGCCACGACGACCGGCTGCACCAACTGGACTTCGGTGGGCACGAACACCTCGGTCGCCTATCCGGATTGGCGAACAGCCAGCGGTATTACTGGAAGTGCGCGCCGTGAACGGCGGGGGCAACACCCTGGCCAACACGGGCACCTACTGGTCCTTTACAACCGGGTTCCCACCCCTCGGGCGCCTTCAACAAGACCAGCCCGGCGAATGCGGCCACTGGCATAGCAACGAAATCCGACGCTCTCCTGGGGGGCCAGCGCGAGCGATCTCCTACGAATACTGCTACGCCACCACCACCGGCTGCACCAGCTGGACCTCGGTCGGCACGAACACTCAGTCGCCCTCTCCGGACTGGCGAACAACCAGATCTACTACTGGCAGGTGCGCGCCATCAATACCGGCGGCAACACCCTGGCCGACAGCGGTACCTACTGGTCGTTCACCACGGTCGTGCTGCTCCGGGCGCCTTCGCCAAGACCAGCCCGGCGAACGCCGCCACCGGCATAGCCGCCCCCAACTCTCTCCTGGGCTGCACGACACCGGGCGACCTGGCTTCGAGTACTGCTACGCCACGACCACCGGCTGCACCAACTGGACCTCGGCGGGCACGAACACTTCGGTCGCCGAGCGGCCTAGCGAACGGGCAGCTGTACTTCTGGCAGGTCCACGCCCTCGACGGCGGCGGCAACACCCTGGCCGACAGCGGCACGTACTGGTCCTTCACCACGGTCGTGACCGTCCCTGGCGCCTTCGCCAGGACCAGCCCGGCGAATGCGGCGACCGGCGTGGCGATCAATCCGACCCTTCCTGGGCGCCGGCAGCGCGGCCGTTTCCTACGAATACTGCTACGCCACCACCACCGGCTGCACGAGCTGGACTTCCGTGGGCGCCACCCTCGGTCGCCCTGAGCGGGCTGGCGAACGACACGACGTACTACTGGCAGGTCCGCGCCGTCAACGGCGGTGGCAACACCCTGGCTGACGCAGGCACCTACTGGTCCTTCACCACGGTCGTGGCGGCCTGCCGCTTTCCCAAGACCAGCCCGGCGAACGCCGCCACCGGCGTGGCAAACGCCGAACGCTATCCTGGGGCGCCAGCACGGCGCGACATCTTGATCGAATACTGCTACGCCACCACCACCGGCTGTACGAGCTGGACTTCGGCAAGGCACGACCACCTGGCCCAGCCCTGTCCGGATCTTTCCAACAACCAGGTCTATTACTGGCAGGTGCGCGCCATCAATGCCAGCGGCGACACCCTGGCTGACGCAGGCACGTACTGGTCCTTCACCACGGTCGTGGCGGGCCTGGGCCTTCGCCAAGACCAGCCCGGGCAACGGTGCGACTGGCGTGTCACCGAACCCAACCTTTACCTGGGGCACGAGCAGCGGCGCGGTTTCGTACGAGTACTGCTACGCCACAACCACCGGCTGCGCCGCTGGACCTCGGTCGGCCGGTGCACCACGGTCGCCCTGAGCGGGACTGAGCAACAACACCACCTACTACTGGCAGGTGCGCGCCGTCAATCCCGGCGGCAACACCCTGGCTGACATGCGGCACGTACTGGTCGTTCACCACGGTCGTCGGCGCTCCGGGCGCCTTCGCCAAGACCAGCCCGGCGAACGAAGCGACGGGTGTGGCGATCAACCACCCTCTCCTGGGGCGCCAGTGCGGGCGCGGCTTCGTATGAATACTGCTACGCCTACACCACCGGCTGCACGAGCTGGACTTCGGTCGGCGCGAACTCCTCGGTCGCCCTGAGCGGACTGCTCTACAACCAGGTCTACTACTGGCAGGTCCACGCCGTCAATGGCAGCGGGAACGCCTGGCGGACAGCGGCACGTACTGGTCGCTCGCGACGCTCGTGCCCACCTACGTCCTGACCGTGAACAGACCGGCACCGGCTCCGGCGTTGTCACAAGCGTCCCGAGCGGGATCGATTGCGACGGGCTTGCTCGTACAGCTTCCCGAACAACACGGTGGTCACCTTGACAGCGGCGCCCTCCGCCGGATCGACCTTCGGCGGCTGGAGCGGGGCTGGCTGCTCGGGCACCGGCACCTGCCAGGTGACGGTCACCATGGCCACGACGGTCACGGCCACGTTCACGAAGGAGCCTTATCTCCTGTACCTGCCGGTTGTGCACCATTAGCCGGTTGGGTATAGACCCGTAGACGTACGAAATGGGGCTGCCAGGGAACCATCCCGGGCAGCCCCGAGGGATTGTAATGATGTCACTCTGAGCAGCCATATGAGCCTGCGCGTAACGCTGCCTATCCTGCCGACGAAGAGTCCCTATAAGTACAGCCTCTAAATACCTGTACAGGTGCATAATGGCGCAGGTAACAAGATACCTCGCAAAGGTCGCTGGAATGACATTTTTAAATTGATGATTTTCCCCTTTCGAATCGCTGATGCTGGAAAGTTCCTTTTTTTGTCCGGGTAAGGTCAAATACGTTATCTAAAAATTATCCACCATCTGATCAACAGGAAGTGCAACCTTGAAAGGGACCTCACTTACTCATCATCCTAATACTTACTTTCAGCCTGGTTCTCCTATCCGCCCCGCCAGCGCTGGCCGTACCCCCTGCCATCCATTACGGCACGGTCAAGATCGACGGCGGCATCGTGCCGGCCGGCACGGTCGTATCTGCCCGGATCAACGGTGTCGAATACGCAACGTCGACTTACCAGACATACAACGGAAATACCGTCTATAGCCTGGACATCCCCGGGGAAGACACGGACATCGCCAGCATCCAGGGCGGAAAAGAAGGCGATACCGTAGTCTTTTGCATCGGCACCCTGCCAGGCCACCGAACCGGCGCCTGGCACAGCGGAACGAACGTGAGATTAAATATCAGCTACCAATCCGGTCAGCCGGCCAATTTCACCTTATTTTTACCCTTCGTCCGTCGATAAACTTAACCCGATTGCTCGATCTGCATTTCCTCAAAACCGGCGTCTCGGCGCCGGTTTTTTTGTTAACCAGTATGGGTTAACCCAGGGTGGATTTTTCGAAAATCAGGCCCAAACGCGCTTGACAAATCAGAACAATTGTTCTAAAAACAGGACGGAATGACACGTTCAAGCATTCCAGGAGGTGACCATGACTGCTGACCTGCTTTTTCGACGATTTCCGGTGCGCTGCTCTCGCTGGGCTTTCCTACCTGCCCGGGGCGTCCGACTGGTTCTCTCGGTTGGACGGCACGCGCAAACGCCTGCTGATGCTGGCGCTGCTGTTTCTCTCGACCCTGGCCATCTTTGGGCTGGCCTGCGCCGGCTGGGCGGGCGCGCTGGGGCTGGCGGTAAGCTGCGACCAGCCAGGCGCCCTGGGCTCGCTGCGCGCCTTCCTGCTGGCGGTGATGGCGAACCAGTCCGCTTACGCCCTCTCGCCGCAGGCGAACCGGGGAGGGGCTGCGTAGAAAGCTGGCCGCGGGCGGCGTGCTGCCGGGCGTCCCGGCGTTGAGCAACAGCGGTCCGTTACCGCCAGCGCCGGGGGCGCCTCCCGAGGCGCCCGGCCGCCTGAACCGCTCTGCCCTACAGGGGCTCTACGAGCAGGCGCTCTCGCCGGTTGAACAGGAGGCGCTGCAGGAGTTGAAACACGCCTCCTTCAAGACCGACGTGGCGATGATCCGCATCCTGCAGGTGCGCTCTGCTGCGCATGGCCGGCGACGTCCAGAACGTCGGCGAGATGATCGAGCTGCTGCAGGCTTACGGCAACAGCCTGTACCGCATGGCGAAGGTGCTCGAAGCCGAGAAGCGCCAGGGCGGCAGCGCCGACCCGATGGCGGAGGTGCTCTACGCGCTCGCTCAGCCGGGCATTGAAGGAGCTGGAGAATGGATAAACCCGAGAAATGTTCCTACGTGCGCCAGGCAGCGCAGCCTGGCATTGCTGGCCGCGAGCTGGAGCGCAGGCTGAGGTCGCTGCAGCGCCGGCTGCGCCTGCTGGAGGAGACCCCGAAGCGCTGCCGGACCTGTCCTTTCGCCGGAGACGAGACCTGCGAGCCTTTCCGCATGCGCAAGCTGCAGGTGGAGGCGGCGATGCAGGGAGTGAACGAGGAGGTGCTATGCAACTGAGCAACCAGACAACCGTAACCGCTGCGGGAACGGCCGTGCCCCTGGGCAGCCAGCGCATCGACGGGCCACTGCTGGTAAAAGCCCTGGATACCAACACCGGCGTGGTTGCCCTGGGCAACGACGGCAGCGGTGATGTGACCCTGGCCAATGGTCTGCGCCTGGCAGCCGGCGAGGCGGTCGCCTTCGAGTGGGTCGGCAGCCTGTTAAGCCTGTGGCTGGACGCTGCCGTCAACGGCGAGGGCGTTTCCGTGGATGAGGTTGAATGTTGGCTAAGATCCCAACCTTGCGAAGGTGGGCACAGTCTCCAGCCGTTGCAGCTTTTCACGCCCACCTTCGCAAGGTTACTGTGATCACGCCTGACCCATTCCTCTCCCCGGACCTGGCGGTCGACCTCCTGCCGCACGAGCAGGCGCTAACCAAGCTACTCAGGGACGTGGTGCTTTTCTGCGCTCTGGCCTCGCAGATCAAGCTGCGCCGCTACCAGGAGGCGGTGGCGCGGGCGGTGGTCAACTCGGTGGTCAAGAAGCTGGGCCATTCCTTCGTGGTGCTCTTCCCGCGCCAGAGCGGCAAAAACGAGCTACAGGCACAGCTCGAGACCTACCTGCTGCTGCTCTACTCCGAGCTGGAGGGTGAGATCGTCAAGGTCTCGCCCACCTGGAAGCCGCAGAGCCTGAATGCCATGCGCCGGCTGGAGCACGTCCTCAACCGCAACTGGCTGACGAAGGACAAATGGAGAAAGGAGCAGGGCTACATCTACCGGGTGGGCGGCGCCCGCATCTACTTCCTCTCGGGCTCGCCCACCACCAACGTCGTCGGCGCCACGGCCTCGCTGCTGCTCGAATGCGACGAAGCCCAGGACGTGCTGATCGACAAGTGGGACAAGGAATTCAACCCGATGGCGGCCTCGACCAACGCCACGCGCCTCTTCTGGGGCACCGCCTGGAACTCGCAAACGCTGCTGGCCAGGCAGAAACGCCTGGCGCTGGCTGAGGAGCAGGCTGACGGGCTGCGCCGGTTGTTCCAGATCAACGCCGATGAAGTAGCAGCCGAGGTTCCCGAGTATGGGAAATTTGTCGAGGGCGAGGTCAGGAGCCTCGGACGCACGCATCCCAGCGTGCGCACCCAGTTCTACTCGGAGGAAGTCGACGCAGAGAGCGGCATGTTCCCCCAGGGCCGCATCGCCATGATGCAGGGGACGCGCCCGCGCCGGCGCAGCCCGCAGCCCGGCAGGATTTACGCCTTCCTGCTGGACGTGGGCGGCGAAGAAGCCAGCGGAGAAGGCGGTGAACAGGCCCAACCCGGCAAGCATGACTCGGCGCATCGTGAAAAAACCCTTCATGACTGGCGCATCGTGAAAAAAACCTTCACGATTCGGCGGGTCACGACCCGTCAGCTTTGACCATCGTCGAAGTGGACCTCAGCGGACTCAGCGACGGGCTGCTGCAGGCGCCGCTCTACCGGGTGTGCGAGCGGGTTGTATGGACCGCTGAGCCGCACAGCGCCCTCTACGGCAGGCTCAAGGCGCTCGTCGAGCTGTGGGTACCCCGCTGGATCGTGGTCGACGCCACCGGGCTCGGTGCCGGGTTGGCTTCCTTCCTGGAACGAACTTTCCCGGGGCAGGTGCTGCGCTTCCTGTTCACGCAGGCTTCCAAGAGCAAGCTGGGCTGGGATTTCCTGGCAATCGTGGACACGCACCGCTTCCTGGACTGGCAGCCCGAGCCGGGGGTGGTGGATGAGCGCACGCTGTTCCTGCGCCAGCTTCAAGCCTGCGAGCTGGAGGTGCTGCCGGGCAGCGAGAAACGCCTGAAATGGGGCGTGCCCGAGGGCCGGCGCGACCCAGGCAGCGGCGAGCCATTGCACGACGACCTGGTGGTCTCGGCCGCCCTGTGCGCCCGCCTGGAGGAGCTGCCCTGGGGCCAGGCGCAGTCGGTCGTCGTCAGAACGCCGGATGCATTGGAGGGGATGAGGGAGGTTTTTTGATGGCGATTTCAATGTCATTCCGAGCGTTCTTTGCGAGGAAATCCCTATAAGGATCGTCCCTCAATTACCTGCTTAGGCCCATATTCGATAGCGCTTATAGGGATTCCTCACTTCGTTCGGAATGACATTAAAAACGGCCTTAGCGCCGAAATCTTTTCTAAAGGAGGATTTCTTGCAAAGTCTACGGACCCGTGTCACAAGCTGGCTTCGTCGTAAACCACTGGAGATGGCGAGCGTCTCTACCCGGATTGAAGATGCCCCGAACGATAACGGTTGGACGCGCCTGGCGGGAGGTCATGACTACGACCCGGCGCAGGTGCAGGAGCTCTACGCCGACGCCCTGACCGCCTGGCGCAAGAACCCGATCGCCTTCCGCATCATCTCGATCACGACCGATTACGTCGTCGGCGACGCCCTGCAGCTCTCCTCGCCGCTGCGCAGCCTGGAGCGCTTCATCCGGGCTTTCTGGGACCACCCCCAGAACCGCCTGAACCTGCGCCTGGAAGCCATGTGCGAGGAGCTGGCGCGCGCCGGCGACCTCTTCGTGGCGCTCTTCCGCAATCCCGCCGACGGCATGAGCTACCTGCGCTTCGTCACCAAGGACCGCATCCTGCGCATCGAGACCGCCCCCAACGATTGGGAGAACGAGATCGCCTACGTGGAGAGCCTGGAGGACGGCAGCACGCGCACCTGGCTGAGCCCCAGCCACCCGCAGGCCGCCGAATCCGCGAGCGTGCTCCTGCACTACGCCGTCAACCGCCCGCTGGGGGCGCTCCTGGGCGAATCCGACCTGACGACGATGATCCCCTGGCTGCAGCGCTACTCCAGGATGCTCGAGGACCGCGTGCGCCTGCACGGGGCGATGCGCGCCTTCCTGTGGATCGTCACCGTGCCCGCCAACCGCATCCGCGAGAAGCAGGAGCAGTACCACGGCGCCCCCGAGAGTGGCAACATCATCATCAAGGACGAAAGCGAGAGCTGGGAGCCGCAGAGCCCGAACCTGCACGCCGCCGACGCCGGCCACGACCTGGAAGCGGTGCGCGGCATGATCGACGCCGGCTCGGGCTATCCCCGCACTGGCGCGGCGAGAGCGGGCAAGCCAACCTGGCGACGGCCACGGCAATGCAAGCGCCGACCGAAAGGCACCTGCGGCGCCGGCAGCAGTACTTCAGCTACGTCCTGCAGGACATTGTCTACCAGGCTTACCAGCACGCTGTCCAGGTGGGCAGGGCGCGCCGGCTGGCGCCCGCCGGCTACGAGCAGCTCTTCACGCTCTCGATGCCCGACATCTCGCGCACGGACGACGAGTCCCTGGCGCGCAGCGCCCAGGCCTTGGCAGGGGCTTTACAGGCGCTCGACTCCCTGCAATCCCCCGGCCTTTCCCTGCGCAGGCTGGCGCTGAGGCTTGTCTTGAAGTTCGCAGGAGAAAGCGTTGGGGAGGATGAGCTGGATGAATTGGTCAAATGAAAGGAGGCATATGGAAGAAGAAAATCAGCAAAAGTGGAAAGCTATAACCGGGAGCCTGGCGGCAGGACGGCGTGAGTACCGCGGGCGCTTTGTCCAGGCTGGGCAGGTGCGCGGCGCCGGCGACCGCCCGGGGGACCTGGTGATCGAAGCCGGGGCGCTGGAAAAAGCCTGCGAGCGAGGCCTCTTCAACGGCTGCGCTGTCTTCCTGGACCACGCCGGGTTCTTTGAGTACCCCTCGCTGCACAACCTGGTGGGGGTGACCCGCCAGGCGCGCTTCGACCCGCAGCAGGCCTGCGTGGAGGGGGTGCTCAGCTTCTACAACACCCCGGCTGCCGAGGCCGCTTCCAGCCTGCTGGACGGCCTGTTATCCGAGGGCGAAAACGCCCCGGACGTGGGGTTGAGCATGGTCTTCTGGCCGGAGCTGGAAGAAAGCTCTACGGCCGCCCAACCCAGGGTGGTGGGCATCCACCACGTGGAGAGCGTGGACCTGGTGTTCGAGCCGGCAGCGGGAGGCAAGGTGCTGACGGCGCTGGCGTCCACGTTCACTCGTTTCGATTCAGAAGGAGGTAAACCGATGGAAAAAATCAACGTGAATGTGCCTGAGACCGCTTCAGCGGAATTGGTCCCGGCGACGCAGAACTTGAAGCAAGAGGCAGAAGACTGGCTGCGCGAGCTGCGCACTGCCTCGGTGCAGAGCCTGCTCGAGGTCAGCGGGCTGCCCGAGCCCAGCCGCCAGCGCCTGAGCGCCCTGGCCGAAGGCGAGCAGTTCCGCGAGCCCGCCCAGCTCCAGCAGGCCATCGAGGCCGAGTGCGCCTACCTGGCGCGCCTGCAGGAAAACGGCGTGGTCCAGCTTGCCGGCCCAGCCCCGCGCAGCCCGCAGATCACGGGCATGCGTACGGGCATGGACCAGGTGGGGATGGCGTTCGAAGCCCTGCTGGCGGGGTCGCGCCCACCCCAGGGCGTACAGCCGCTTTCGGGCATCCGCGAGCTCTACCACCTGCTCTCGGGCGATTTCGAGATGAACGGGCTGTTCCACCCCGAGCGCATCTACCTGGCGAACGTCAACAGCAGCAGCATGGCCGGGCTGGTGGCGAACGCCCTCAACAAGCGCCTGGCGAACGAGTTCGTGCAGTACCCGCAGTGGTGGGCGCCGATCGTCTCCGAGGAGGACTTCGCCAGCCTGCAGCAGGTGAAGTGGATCACCGCTGGGCGGCGTCGGCGAGCTGCCCACGGTGGCCGAAGGCGCAGCCTACACCGAGCTGAGCTGGGACGACCAGACCGAGACCGCCAGTTTCGTCAAGAAGGGCGGCTACCTGGGGACTCGACGCTCGAAGCCATCGACAAGGACGACACCGGCCGGCTGCGGGCTGCGCCGAGAGCGCTGGCGCAAGCCGCCTGGCTGACCCTGGCGAAGGCGATCAGCGCCATCTTCACCGATTCCAGTCGGGGTTGGGCCAACCATGAGCGACAGCCTGGCGCTCTTCCACAGCACCCATGGCAACCTGGGCAGCACGGCGCTCTCGACCAGCAGCTACGCCGCCGCCCGCACCGCCATGCGCAAGAAGACGGAGCTGAACACGAGCGAACGGCTGGGCGCGCTGACCGCGCCCAAGTACCTGCTGGTGCCGCCGGACCTGGAGATCACCGCGCTGCAGGTGCTGGGCCAGCCAGTTCGACTACACCTACGCGCTGGTGAACGCGCCAGGGCCGGCCCCGGTGAACGTGCTCTGCCGAAGGCGACGGCAGGCAGGCAGCGCCTGAGCCTGGCGAACGGTCGCGTGATCGTGGTGGACCTGTGGACGGACACGCAACAACTGGGCGGCTGTGGCCGACCCGCGGATGTGGCCGACGATCGGCGTGGCGTACCGCTACGGGCGCACGCCGGAGATTTTCTCGGTGGCCAGCCCGACGGCGGGGCTGATGTTCACGCAACGACACCATGCCGATGAAGGTGCGCTTCTTCTTTGCAGCCGGGCCGATGGATTGGCGCGGGCTGTACAAGGCGAACGTGGCGTAACTTGAAACACGAAGAACACGAAGAAGGCACAAGGAACACCAAGATTTTAAGAATTCGAGTGAGGAGGATGATATGCAGAGGATTTTTCAACAAACGTATCACATTCCGGGGACGCTGGCGGCGAACGTGACGCCGAGGTACACGGTCCCGATGAACTGCACGATCTGCTGCATGTGAGCGTGGTCGCCAGCAATAACAGCGACGCCACGCTCAAGATCGGCACGAGCAGCGACGACGATGAGTTCCTGGCGGCAACCGCCATCGGCGACAGCGGGCACGCCCGTGGAATTCGAGCGCGACGACTTCGTAGGCGGGCAGTACCCGCGCGCCTCGAGGACGGCGACCTGGTGGTGATCACCCTGGACTTCGACGGCGCCGCCGGCACCGCCGCCCAGAACGTGACCCTGGTGCTGACCTTCGCCGAAGGATGATTTATTTTGGTCGTTGGGGGAGCAAAGCTCCCCCCAACGACTGTGAGGAGAATTGAAATGAACGATTTGCTTCAACAAGCCATCAAGGCATTGAAGGTGGATGTGCCGGTGCTGAACTGGTACGTGCGCCAGCGTAAGGAAGGCCAATCGCCGGAGGTGACCCTGCTGCTCTACGGCGGGCAGGTCAAGACCTGGTCGCCGCCAGCACCGAAGAAAGCCCAGCCTGAACCTGCACAAAAGTAGGCTGGGTTGAACGCAGTGAAACCCGGCAACCTGGCAAATGCCATGGCCACCGTTGCGTTGGGTTGGTTGCCGGTTGAAAAGCAAACCAGCAGCCAACCCAACCTACAAATGTTTGATTAAGGAGGTAACCATGCCATATCGAGTGATTCCCGGCGGGGCAAGCTCCAGCCGGACGTACCTGGTGGACGGCGGGGGCAACGGCGATTATGCGACCATCCAGGCCGCCATCAACGCTGCCCACGAGCAGGAACCCACGGCGGAGGGGCGCTGGCTGGTGCTGGTGGGTCCCGGCGTCTACACCGAATCGCTGACGCTCTACGATTACGTGGACGTCTCCGGGCTGGCGCCAGGACCGGCCGCCATCATCCAGGCGCCGGAAGCGCAGTACGCCGTGGCGACGCCGGCAAGCTGCTGGCTGAGCAACCTGAGGCTGAGCGGGACGACCGACCCGCTGCTGCTGTTGAACACAGCCGGGATCGAGCTGGTGCTGGACACGGTCGTGATCGAGGAGGACGACCCCGGCGTGGCAGCGCTGAAGATCACAGCGGATTGCACGCTGCGCCTGCGCAACTGCGACATCCAGGCGGGCGGTTATGCCCTGCGATTGGCGGCAGGGTCGGCGCGCCTCTACGACAGCCGCCTGTGCCACGACCACGCCGACGCTGGGGCGACCATTGAGCAGGCGCTGCAGGTGGAGGCGGGCACGCTCCTGGCGGAGCGCTGCGCCATCGAGAATACCTCGCCGGCGGGATCGGCCGTGAAGTTCAGCGCCAACCCAACACAGGCGCGCCTGCTGCACTGCAGCCTGCGCAAGGCCAGCGGCAGCTACGCCGTGGAAGCCGCGCTCGCCTGCCCGAATGCCAGCGTAGTCGGCTGCGCCTTGAATGCCAGCGTCCACGCTAACGTGGGCGTGTCAGCCGGCAATGATGTCGATGCATCGGTGTAAATATGTCCACCACCCACACCACCAGCGAAGGCGCCTTCAGCGGAGGCAAACTGCTCGCCAGCACGCCCGGCAAAATCCTGGCGATCCTGGCGAGCCACGCCGAGAGCACCAGCCAGACCCTGAGCTTCTACGATGGGCTGAACGCCTCGGCAGCCCTGCTTTTCCGCCTGCACATCCCCGCCGCCAGCACGCCGCGCCACCTGGTCTTCCTGCCGGGGAACGCGCCTTCCTTCCGCCTGGGTCTGTACGTGGATGCGGGAAGCTGTGATGTGCACGTGATCTGGATCAGTTGAAAGGAACCCATGACCACAAGACTTGACTTACGCAACCTATGCCGCCGACGCCTGGGCGACCTGGCGCTGCCCTACCACTGGAGCGACCTGCAGCTCAACCAGTGGCTCAACGACGCCATCGCCGATTATGGGCTGTACTTCCCGCGGGCGCTCAGCCTGGAGATCGACGCCGAAGCCGGGGTGCGCGCCTACGACCTGCCCTCGGATTTCCAGGCAGCGCTGCGCGTGGAATATCCCGCCGGCGAGGAACCACCTAACCTGCTGCAGCGCCTACCGCTGAACGAGCAGGACTTCTGGGAGCTGGCGGAGCGCTACGACATCGTCGGCCGCAACGATGGCACGACTGCCAGCGAGCTCTGGCTCTCGGACACACCGCACGACGGCGAGACGATCCGCATCGAATACCTGGCAGACCATGCCAGCCTGGACGACGATGGCGACACGACGAGCCTGCCCGACCGCCACCTGGAGCTGCTGGTGCTTTTTGTGCGCTGGGCGAGCCTGCAGGAGCTAGCGAGCAGCGAAGCCCTCAACCCCGACCCGAGCAACCTGTCGGTCAGCGCGCTGGACGCCAACGTTCTGCGCGCCGGAGAAGCCTACCGCCTCCAGGTGCAGGCGGCGCTGGGTAGGGAGTCCGCCAGCGCGGTGGTGGGTTGGGTAAGGGAAAGGATTTATTAGGTATTCATGTCATTCCGAGTGAACGCACTTTGTGAACGCGGACGTTCTTTGTCCGCGGAATCCCTATAACCATCGCCTAATATTTCCTAACAAGGCAGCCTGGAGATGGTGTCGAAAGGGATTCCTCGCTCCTGAAGAGCAGTCGCTCGGAATGACATTAAAGGCGTGCTTATAATAATGGGAAGCTCTTCCTCGGCGCCGGGACGAACTGGTCCGGAGCGAGCTCGCCAGGGCTGCGCTTAAGCTGGGTTTCCACGACGGCGCCCAGGCTGCGATAGGTGTGCATCACCAGCAGGACGATGACCAGCGCCATCAGCAGCAGGAAGAGGCCAAATTCCAGGCGCGAGGCGATCTCCATGGGCAGCAAGCCGAAGAGGGCGGCAATGAAACCGCTGATCTGCCCAAAAACCGCCCAGAGCGTGAGGAAAGCCGCCAGGAAAAATGCCCACAACCTGCCCTGGAAGTGCTCCCCGCCGTCATCGCTGACCGTCTTGCCGGTAGCCTGGTAGACCAGGGCTGCCGCCAGGACGATCACAGCAAAGAAGAAATTCAACAGGGCAAAGCCTTTCTCATCCAGCGCCTGGACTTTGAATTCCAGCCCCAACGCCAGGAAAAGCCCCAGGACCGCTGAGACGCCGGTGAAGGTGGAGGCCCAGGAGTCGCTGAAGCTCCAGGTGGCGGAACCGAGTAGCCCCGTGCTGCAGGCAAAGGGGTGCTTCTTGCGCAGGACGAAGGCGCAGACCAGGACGAGGCTGGCTGCGGCAAGGAAGCTGAGGATGATGAGGATGTTCTGGAGCGATATTCCAAGGGTAAGCATGAAGACCTCCTATAAGTAATGAAAGAAATCCCTTAACGCTTTCAGCGTGAGGGCATCGCCAAACCCGCGCTGCTGGCCCGGGTCTAAGAGAGCGTGACCTGTGTCTTCTATAAATTCGAGGCTCTGGTCTTGTTTTTGCCAGGCGACCTGCTGATCGCAGCCTGACGGTCCAAAGCGCAGGATCAGGTTATCGTAATACTTTGCTGCCTGAGCCAGAGTTCTCGTGAGTAATCTCAGCATCGATGGTTTCCGAGCACTCGCCCAGCCCCAGGAAGCGCCGCATGGTGGCAACTTCTGATACCAGGACATCGACATTTTTCGTGATCTCGTAGAATTCCACAAATGAAAACTGTTCGTAAATGCGATGAGGCACCACATCCAGGGCGATAATGGGCTTTTCACCCTGACTTACAGACCTGGCAATACCCATCGCCTGGAGAGTCGCCTGGAAGCGCGGGACATCTTTCCGGTTAATGCAGTATCCCGAAATATGCAAGACCTTGCATGCCGTAATTTCCTGTCCAAAACGGGTCACATCCGCGGAGGTGAGTTGGAAATTAGCATTGTTGTCATTGTTAACCAACAGGCGAACCTGAGCATGGTCGCGGACAATAATCGCATGCCCGGTTGGCGAATCGCAAACCAGACCTGGTGGAAAAGTAATCCGTGAATGGCGGATCAGCTCTCCTTGAATTTGGTTCCCGGTAAAGTCATTGCCTTTTTTGGACAGCAAGAAGGTGCTGAAACCAAGGTTTTGAGCCTGGACACAAAAGATTAAACCACTGCCGCCGAAGGTTTCTTCAATGGGCGCGAAGGTGAGGCGGTTGCTGGTGATCGTGCCAAATTCGTAAGGTAGAAATTGGGTGACAACCGTGTCGAGATTCACATCGCCCATGACAACGAGGTCGTGGCGGTGAGTCATTTATGGAGTGCTTTCTTGATTGAATCCGGGCAAGTCCAATTGGATACCTTGTTGTAAAGCCAGATCGGTTTTTGAAAATCAACTGCCATGATCTCGGCCAGGCGCTCGAGCGGCAAGCCGACGACGTTGCTGTAACTGCCTTCGATGCGGTCAATCAGCAGGGCGCCCAGCCCCTGGATCGCATATGCCCCAGCCCTGAGATAAGGCTCGCCGGATTGGACATAACTTTCAATCTGTTTATCATCGAGCCTGACCACGCTGACTGAGGTTTCAACGCAATCGTTTACTTCCAGTATTTCATGGCTGCCCCGCCTGACACCGATGACGACGATCCCCGTGATCGCCTTATGGATTTTTCCGCTGAGTTTTTTCAGATCGTTTTTCGCCTGGTCGACGGAGGCAGGATGGCCGATTAACTCCCATTCACCGGAACCGTTTTTCGGGCAGATGATTTCGGTGTCAGCCCCAATGATAAACTCAATATTTTCACCAAATTGACCGCGATTGAATACATCCCAGGCTTTCTCATGAGCCAGCCGGACCACGCGCTGCTGCGGGGTTTCCTCATCGTCTATTTTTTCTGCACATTGACTGGCCTGGACCTGAATTTTTTCAGGGGCGATCAATTGCTTCAGCAAATGCAATCTTTGCGGCGATTTTGACGCCAGCAGAACCCTGGGTGAAAGGTATTCGTACACCAACCTGGCAGTTTGAAAATCACCGTAGCCTAATTTCTCGCGCGGCAGTTTTGTCCCATAATCCAGGGCTGCCGGACCAATAACTTCTGTGGGTGTAATGACGATTTCGTGGGTGTATTTTGAGGTGCGTAAAATGACCACCGGGAAATCTTTGCGGAGCCTGTCCACAATGAGGTCCTTCGCAGACTCCCAGGCTGCCAGCTCGCCACCGGAAATATTGATATTAAACCAACCAAAGATTTCCTTGAGCTCTGAGACCAGGATATCGACGCAGACCTCTTCCTGGCGGTTCTGGAGCCGGTTTTTAAACCTGGTGAAGGTGGAAAAATCTTCTTCTTTCCGCATCCCGACGACGACATCCAGCACGACGGTGCAGCCCGGTTGTTTTTGGGCGTGCTCGAGCATCTCCTGGACATATTCCCGGCGGTTTTTATCGATCAGAGCGTATCCCGAGCAGTAGAAAACATCCGCATTTTCGATTTGCTTCATTGCCAGCTCGACGACGTGAGGGGGCAGCTTCTGGCGCGCGTCGGTTAATGTCACTGAGACATCCTCCTTCGCCTGGTCACGCAAGATGACGGCTATGCTGGTCCTTTGGTTTATGTCGGCATTCTCGGGTAGTAAATTTATTTTTTTGACCAGCAATTCTTCGCGGATGTCCCGGCCCAGACCGTCTGATCCGACCACGCCCACAACGCAGTTCGTATGAAAACCGGCGTTCTTTGCCCCTTTGGCGAAATTGACGGCGGTACCGCCAGCCCCCCGGTAAATTTCTCCCTTCACCTTGACACCCGGCGCTTTGATATTTCTGAAGAATCCCTCCGGCAGGCTGTCGTAAATGAAATCATAATTAACGTCACCGATGGAGACGGTCGAAAGACGAGGCAGCTTCACGTCGATTTTTTGCTCCAGGGTCGACCTGGGTGAGGCGAATTCAAGACTCTCCCCATAAGTTTCGTGTAACAATTGCATGAATTCCATCAAGGGAAGCCCAACAATGTTGGAATAGTTCCCCTGGATGCCAAGGAACAAGGAGGCGCCCTTTTCTTGAATCCCAAAAGCCCCAGCTTTATCAAAGGGCTCAGCACTGGCAACATATTGCTCTATCTCTTCTTGTGAATAGGACCGCAGGCGTGCTTCAGTGATGACCGTGCGAGTGTGGACGGTATCGGCTTCGCCTGCCAGGGCTACGGATATACAGGTGATGATCTGGATGTTCTTTCCCTTTTGTTCCATCAGCATCTTACGGGCTTTTGCCTGTGCCAGCTTTAACTCGTCCCGGGTTGCATCAACCATTGAAACAATCAAAGGCCTGTCTAACAGTTTGTTTTCACAAAATACCACGGTATCGACGCCAACAAGGATCGTTTCTCGAGGATTAAATTCTTTTGATTTAACCCGTCCGATTAAGGGCAAATCACTATCCACGCGCCGGATTTTACGCAAGGCGGTCTCTGTCGTAATCGCAATCGCGTCCTGGAGTGTAATTCGCCCTTCCTTGCGTTCAGGTTCGACGGACGCTGGCCAGGTCTCATAATCAATGCCCTCTTCCCAACCAATTTGCTTGAGCAGGGCCTTTCTCCTGGGCGAGGTTGAGGTCATGATGATTGCAGCCCGCTTTTTTTGACCGGAACGAAGTTCCTTGATCAATTGATCGACATCCTTAACAAGACGATTTTCGTTCAGGCTGATCCCCTGGAAACGCGTTAAACCACGGATATCTTCCGGCAGGCTATCCTCGGAGGGCATTTTTATAGAATTAATTAATACGGGAATCAAGATTTTGTTTTTTTGGATCGCCGTCTTCAACTCAAGGCGCACCCAATCCCCACTCTCATCGAGGCGTCTACGACCATCTTCTTCGTTGTGACAGGTCAGCCATTTGTCGCCGATTAATACCAGGACAACATCCGTGCGCTCCAATGCGTCCTGGATTTCGTCTGGCCAATGGCTGCCGGAAGGCAATGAGCTGGTATCCAGGAACACCTGGCGCGGAAAGCTGTTTTCAAGCTTTACCTTCAGGTAGTTGGCAATGGTCTGTGAATCTTCGCGACGATAACAAATAAAAATTTGAGTCATGGAAATTTAATATCCTACTAAACAATTTGCGTTCCGACCAGGTATACGCCTTTGGGCCCTGACACGGTTAAAAATCAGACGAATTTCAAGCTTTCTACCACCCGAGAGGATTATAACATTTAGATGTATGTCAGTTAGATACATTGACATCTTCTCGTTTGGCGCGATACTTTATTCAGATGGTGGAGCAGAGGGGTGAGGCCCCCTGCTCCGTTCGCGTTTTACGCCATAGGAGGCGATTGATGAATGCTTACTTCCGGAAGTATTTTGTATTTATGCTACAGGCCCTGGCTGCGCTGCTGTTGAGCGCCTGCCAGCCTGCCGAGTCTGAATATACCTGCGTGGACCGTACAGCGGATGCCGAACCGCCGCCCTTCGACCTGCCGAAGCTGGTGGCTGAAGGGCAGAACCCCGACGAAGTCCAGGTGGATCCAGGGAAGTCACTCGAACCGCTGTGCCCGGAAGGGCAGGTGCCTGTCGCAAAAGTGATCAAGCCTGGCTTGCCGAAGGGCAACCCGCTGCTGCAGGTCGATACCTTGCAGATCGAGCCAGGGCAGAGCCTGGAAGAATTTATCGAAACCAACCTGCGCCCGATCGAGGAGGTCTATTGGAAAAGAGGCGGCGAGGGCGAGACCCCTCCAGTGCTGCCTCCTGACCCAGACGGTAAGTGTGATGGGATCACGAACTCGGGCGCATGCTATTATTACGCATCCGCATCCTTCCACAGCGAGGCTGATGGCGGGGGCATGACGATGTCGGTCGAGCGCCCGGCATACGTCAACACAGGAGGCTCTGGGCACACCCTGTGCGAGCTCCCGGTGCAGGGTGGAACGGGCAATGGCAACATCATCGAGATCGGCTGGAACGTCTCCAGCGACCAATACTCCAACGCCAACCCGCACATTTTCGTCTTTCACTGGATCGGTTGGAGCCCAACCTGCTACGACGCCTGCAACTGGCAGCAGTACAGCAGCACTTACCACCCCGGGCAGGACATCAACTCGCTGGTAGGGCGGGACGTCTTCATCGGCTACTTTTTTTACCAGGGCAACTGGTGGGCGTGGTTCGACAACCAGTGGATGGGCTATTACCCGGGATCCGAGTGGAAGGACGAGTACAAGCGCAGCAGCCTGATCCAGTGGTTCGGTGAGGTAGCAACACGAAATGGCATCCCACCAAAGACGGACATGGGCAACGGACGTTTTCCCACGGACGAGAACGCGACCCGGATCATGACCCTGTGCGACGTCAACGCCAGCGATTGGGTCTGCTGGTACCGCGACCAGCAGAGCCTGGGTGCCACGACACCAAAGTATTATGACATCCTGCGTACAGGCTTTGGAGCCGCAAGGTACGGAGGACCAGGGGAGTAAATTGAATACGATAGACCTGTGGAAAAGTTGAGTGCTCCTTGTTTGATCTTTCCACAAATACCATGAAATTATGGTAAAATAAAGTTAACGATTGAACAATAGTTCAATCGTTAATAACGAAACCTCGAGAAGGTTTTTTTTTAGTCACAGGATGAGTTGAATGCAACCCCTTAAGTTCGCTTATCGCCCTCTGCTGGTGCTGGTTGTGTGTTTTTGCAGTTATATTCTATACCACAGCCTTTTCACCAGCTTCGATCCCTTCGAGCAAAGGGAGATATGTCCCAGAAGCGAGTCCAGGGGCGAGTTGACGGTCTCCGATTCCCATACACACGTGGACGACCTGACGTCCCAGGACCTGGCGCACCCTCACCGACCGGTTGACCAGATATCACGGACACGGCAATCCCGTCTCTTGAGCCAGCCTCATACGCCACTTCCTTAATCCCCCCTCCAAAAAGCTAACCGACTTATAAAGGCGTGCCAATGTACCCATCGATCTCCTGGTGGGTAACCAACTCGCCTCCTGCATGCCTGCCGAAAGGCGCATCTCGGGTGCGCCCTTGCTTTAAGCTTGCCAGGCGTGCGCTGTTTTCACTGTTCGCCGGGAAATTCGGCGCAACGGCACGCGGTTGCCCTCTGCTACGCTCCGACTTCCCTTAGACTCTAATGCACTATAGGAAGGTTTTTCATGTCTACCATGCAAGATAACACCATCATCCAGGGATTGACCGAACAGCAAGCGCTCGAACGCCTGGCCCAGGATGGCTACAACGAGCTGCCCACTGCTAAAAAACGCAACCTTTTCCACATGTTGTGGGAAGTTTTGCGTGAACCGATGTTCCTGATGCTGCTGCTGTGCGGCGGGCTGTATTTTTCCCTGGGCGAGCCCAAAGAAGCCCTGATGCTGCTGGGCTTTGTGTTCGTGATTATCGGCATCACGTTTTACCAGGAGCAGAAAACCGAGCGAGCCTTGGAGGCGTTCCGCGACCTCTCCAGCCCGCGCGCCCTGGTCATCCGAGACGGGAAACAACAGCGCATCGCCGGGCACGAGGTCGTGCGCGACGATATCATCCTGGTCTCGGAGGGCGACCGCGTCCCCGCGGATGCGCGCCTGCTCGAGGCCAACAACCTGAACGTGGACGAATCGCTCCTTACAGGCGAATCCGTCCCGGTGATGAAAAAACCGTGGGACCAGAAGATCCACAACCCGCAAGAGATTGTCCACCCGGGTGGGGACGACCTGCCCTACATCTTCTCCGGCACCCTGGTGGTCAGGGGGCAAGGGATTGCCTGTGTGTATGCCACCGGCGCCCGCACCGAGATTGGCAAGATTGGCAAAGCTCTGCAAATCCTGGAACCCGAGGATACCAACTTGCAACGGCAGACGGGCAAAATTGTGCGCAATTTCGCCCTCCTGGGAATCGGTTTATGTGTGCTGATTGTAGTGGTCTATGGCTGGACGCACAGCAACTGGCTGGAAGGTTTCCTGGCCGGCATCACCCTGGCCATGGCCATGCTTCCAGAAGAATTTCCGGTGGTGCTGACCATCTTCCTGGCGCTAGGTGCCTGGCGCATCTCTTTACGCCAAGTACTCACCCGCCGCGTACCGGCCGTAGAAATGCTGGGAGCAGCGACGGTGTTGTGCGTGGACAAGACCGGGACGCTGACCCTCAACCGCATGACCGCGACAAAAATCGCCATCAAAGGCGGGGTTTATGATGTGGAAACCGTACCGACCTTCCTGCCCGAGCACTTGCACGAGGTGGTCGAATACAGCATCCTGGCAAGCCCGGCCGACCCTTTCGACCCGATGGAAAAAGCCATGAAAGAGCTGGGCGGGCGGACGTTATCGGGCACCGACCATATCCACGACAACTGGACGCTGCTGCGTGAATATCCCCTTTCACCTGAAATGCTGGCCATGTCGCGCGTCTGGCAGTCACCTAATGGCCAGGAATACATCATCGCTGCCAAGGGAGCCCCGGAGGCTATCGCCGACCTGTGCCATTTCGATAAGAAACAACGAGGCCTCATGGTCAACCAGATCGACCGCATGGCCAACCACGGTTTACGCGTAATCGCCGTCGCCCGCGCTGCCTTTCGCATTGATGACCTGCCAGAAAGCCAGCACGATTTCCACTTTGAATACCTGGGTTTAATCGGCCTGGCCGACCCGGTGCGACCGGGCGTGCCCGAAGCCGTGCAGGATTGCTATACCGCCGGCATCCGCGTGATCATGATTACGGGCGACTACCCGGGCACGGCGCGCAACATTGCCGAGAAGATCGGCTTGCAGCCCTCGGACCAGATCATCACCGGGCCTGAGCTCGAGGCGATGAGTGATGCAAAGCTGCAGGAGCGCATCCGCACCACGTGTATCTTCGCCCGTGTCGTGCCAGAACAGAAATTGCGCCTGGTCCAGGCTCTGAAAGCGAACGGCGAGGTGGTCGCCATGACGGGCGACGGTGTGAACGATGCCCCGGCGCTCAAGGCAGCCCATATTGGAATCGCCATGGGAGGGCGCGGAACAGATGTCGCCCGCGAAGCCGCGGCCCTGGTGCTGCTGGACGACAACTTTGCCTCGATCGTAGCTGCCGTGCGCATGGGGCGCCGCATTTTCGATAACTTGAAAAAAGCTATGGCGTTCATCTTCGCGGTGCACATCCCTATCGCCGGCATGTCGCTCATCCCCGTCCTTCTCGACTGGCCATTGGCGCTGCTGCCAGTACACATCCTGTTCCTGGAGCTGATCATCGACCCGGCTTGCACCGTGGTCTTCGAGATGGAAGAAGACGAACCGGGGATCATGAAACGCCCACCACGCAAGCTGGAGGCGCCGCTTTTCGGGAAATCCATGGTGATCTCGGGGTTGGTTCAAGGGATCGGAGTCCTGATCGTGGTCGCAGGTGTTTACGCCTTCGCCCTCAGCCAAAACCTACCCGCAACTGAGGCGCGCATGTTCGCCTTCGTTTCGTTGGTTATCGGCAATCTCAGCCTGATCTTTGCCAACCGCTCGCGCTCCCTGTCCATCCTGCAGTCGTTGCGCATCCCCAATAAAGCCTTGTGGTGGGTCAGCGGAGGCGCGCTGTTCTTCCTGGCGATCGTCCTGATCATTCCCGGGGTGCGCGAGCTGTTCCAGTTTGCCCCTTTGCACCTGTGGGAGCTGGCACTGCTGGCGGTGGCTGCAATGGGCAGCATTCTGTTTGCGGAAAGTATCAAAATTAAACCGATAAAACGGTTCATTTTTAGAGACAAAGCGGAATAGAGGGTGCCAGGCGAGCTGGTACCGCATCGAAAGGAGCAGATCCATGTCTACAGGTAAATCCCCCTGGACCATACTGGGATGGACATTCGGCGGATTGATCATCCTCACACTCCTGGGCATCAGCCTTCTCGTGGTTTTGTTCGGTGAGATTGCTGAAGAAGGATGGGCGCTGCCGAGTACGGCAAAATCAAATTTAACATTCCTCACCAGCTGGCAGGAAAGCTCCGGCAACGAATTTACCGGGGAGGCCACGGCCTGGTTGTTCGCCTTAGCCAGCGCCCCCGTGGCCATTGACCTGATTTCCAGGTCTGCGATACGCTATCTGCCGGTTTTCGAAAAGGTTAAAGGATTTATCCGCCGCGTAAACAACACGCAGCGGAAATACCTGATGCCATTTCATACATATTTAAGTATCCTGGCCCTGGGAATGGGTATTTTGCATCTCAACCTGTCTTCTTGTAACGCGAACCCATTCCCGGAATTAGGCTTAGTCCTGTCCGGGGTTCTGGTGGCATCCGGATTGCTAGTCAAGTTGAAGGCCATCCCCAGTAAAATTCGCAAACCCCTTTACCAATTCCATGTTTCCCTGGTTGTTACGGGAGTCCTGTTTGCCATTCTACTGGTTGGGCATTTTGTGATGAATAATGATTAGCGAATAGATTCTTCGACTGTTGAGAGCAGCTTGTCTGCGCCATTAGGCGCTAATTCTTACTAAAAAATTCAAAGCCGGTAGGAATTACACCATCGAGAAAAGGTATGAACGATGAGCCTCAGAGAAAGCAATACGGTTTACAGCATTTTGGCGAAGTTTTATGACTTGTTCGACTTGATATTTCTATTCGGCGGCCAGGGTAACCCGCGTTCAGGCTTAATGGATGTGTTTAGGAATGCCCCATCAAGCATTTTGGATGTATGTGTCGGAACCGCAGCCAGTTCAATCCAGGTAGCTGAGTATTATGAGCAATGCCAGATTCTGGGCATTGACATATCCGATGCGATGTTGTCGGTTGCCCAGAAAAAGATCTCCCGAAAGAAACTCACCAATATTGAACTGGTGAACATGTCAGCCGATGCCATGCGGTTTGATGACAACAGCTTTGATGCGGTGATGGTTTCATTTGCCTTGCACGAGCTTGAGGATGAACTCCGAGAGAGAATACTCCAAGAAATTACGCGAGTGTTAAAACCTGGAGGGAAATTTTGTTTAATAGATTTCGCTCGCCAGAAAAACCTATCAAACCAAATGTTCATGAAAGTCTGGACTTTATTAGAGCCGTCTTGTTTTTCATCTTTTTTAAATATCGATTGGCACTGGCAGTTGGAAGGTTATGGCATGCATTATGAACACGAAAGAGAGTATTCGTTCTCGAAGCTTTATATTATACGAAAAACGTGATATGAAAACTTCTCGTCAACTTTTCCGGCGTGCGATATTACTTTAAGCTAATCAAGATTTTGAATGTAAAGGAGATAATTGAATATGGATTTTCTTGAAGACCTGCTCGATTTTGGAGACCAGAAAAGGCGGGATAAAGGTAGATGCTTCCCAATCGGGAAGCATCACAAAGTTGATCATGACGACGATCATGATGATGATCACAAATATGATCACCCTCATTATGACGCACCTTTCTGCCCACAATGTGGGTATACGAATGGCTGAGCGCGGAAGTTTACGGCAAGGCTGGAAAAACTGGCATGGAGGCTGTTTTGCTTACAGAACTCGAAACTTGGATCTTGGGAATCCTGCTAACCCTATATGACAGCTGGGGGTGGGCTGGTGTAGCCGTCGTAATGGCATTTGAAAATCTTACCGGGATTACTCCCAGTGAGGTCATCCTCGCATTCGCCGGCTGGATGTTGATTTCGGAACACCAATTACCTGTTCAGGCTATTTTCCTCGGCGGGTTATATGCTGCTTTCGGGAGTACGTTGGGTGCATCGGGAGCGTATTGGATAGCACGCTTAGGTGGGCGCCCATTAGTAGATCGGTTCGCACGATGGGTGAGGATCCAGCCAGCACAGATGACACGCGTTGAACAACTTTTTCATCGTTGGGGTGTAGGGTTTGTAATTGTTGGACGAATTATCCCCGGTATCCGCACGCTTATCAGTATCCCGGCTGGTTTGACGCAAATGAATTATATAAGATTTTTCACCGCCACCTTCGTTGGCGCATATTTTTGGTGCGTATTGCTGATCGGTGCAGGATACATACTTGGGCATGAGTGGCCCTTAATCAGCAATTATCTCAAACAAGGGCTCCCTTACTTTTTGCTTGCTGGACTGATGGCGATGGGCATATACCTCTTGTTTTCTCGTGGAGTGCTGGCGCGGGCTTGGGCAAGGATGTATAACAATGATTAGCATTCTACCGGCAAAACTGAAGAATTTCGGCTATTCTTCAGCAGCTAGATTTTAAAACTTGTGCCCGTCCATATAGTTGGCGCAGAATGTTCGCCCAAAGGATGTGCAAAATTAATCGAAATTTAATAATGGCTTTGTGATGCGGAGTGACACCTTGAAAGAAGACGGAAATCTAAGTATCCTGGTTGTGGAGGATGACCCCGCAATTGAGTCGTTGGTTTCGCTTGGCCTGCGCTACGAGCATTATCACGTGATCGCTACCGATAACGGCCTGAAAGGGCTGCAGCTTTTTCAAGAGCACCAGCCGGACCTGGTCATCCTGGATTGGTTACTTCCAGGAATGGACGGGCTAAAATTATGCCGGATGATCCGCTCGCAGTCGGATGTTCCGATCATTATGATGACCGCCCGCGACGCCGTCCAAGACCGAGTCAGTGGACTGGAGACAGGTGCAGACGATTACCTCGTCAAACCCTTTCATATCGACGAATTAATCGCCCGGGTGCATGCCCGACTCCGGCGGCGGAATGCGGAAGACACTACGATGATATTCCAGGACCTCAGCCTCGATCCCAAGACTCACGAAATCTATCGCGGCCGGCATCCCCTCGAATTGACCAGCACCGAGTTTAAATTATTAAACTACCTGATGCGCCATCCCCGCCTGGTGTTATCGAAGGAACAAATTCTGGAAGAAGTGTGGGGATATGATTTTCAAGGGGATGCAAATATTGTAGAGCAATATATCCGCTCTCTCCGTCAAAAAATGGGCCAGCCACCCCTCATCCAAACCCTGCGCGGAGCCGGTTACGTACTTCGAGATCTCCCCGAATGAAGAGGCGCTTATCGTTTCGAGGGCTATTCATCCTATTTTTTGTCGGCATACTGATCCCCATGCTGGTCATGGTTGGATTGATGGTTTACCGGTTGCAGCAGGCTTACCTGGTGAATGAAGCTCAAAGACACCTGGTCGATTTTGTTCAGTCAGGGGTTGAGCAGTATGTCAGCGACACTGACCTCACTTCCCTGGCTGTGAATTTGGGCGAACATTTGCGTGTATTAGGCGCTGACATGTTCATCCAAAATGCCAGCGGGAATCCGGTCCCACCTGCGCTTGGCACGGGTCCCTGGCTCGATGCCAGCGCGCACCAAGCCGCGCGGGATTCAAAAAAAAGTAGTATGCAGATGATCGGGAACGGCGCAACTTCACGGATCGTATACCTGGCGGCGGTGGTCGATCGATCCAATACTGTGCTCGGCAGCGTCGAAGCAAGCAAACCCATGTCCGTCATCACCGACCAACTGAACGCCCTGCGCCGGTGGTTAACCCTGATCATCACCCTGGCTTCGGGCCTGTCGGTGTTGTTAGCCATCCCCCTTTCGGGGATCATTACCCGACCGATGAAAAGCCTGGTGGATTCGGTTGAACGCGTCAGGCAGGGGAATCTTGAGGCGCGCGCACCCATTCCTGAAGTCAATGAGTTAGGTAAACTGGCGATCACTTACAACCAGATGCTCGACCGAATATCCGATGATTTTCATTATCAAGCGCGCCTGGTTGAAAATATGCGCAGATTTGCAGCCGATGCTTCCCATGAATTGCGTTCACCTCTTTCCGTATTTCGGAATAGTGTTGATTTGTTGGATAAAGCCTTTCACCAGAACGATCAGCAGCAAATTCCGGATATTTTAACGATCCTACGCAAAGAGGTAGATTCTATGACTGGACTGGTCGAGAACTTGCTCTTGCTCGCCCGTCTTGATCAGCCTGAAGAAGCGGTAGCATCCCTTCTTCGCCTAGAAGAAATTCATCCATTTCCATTTCTAGAAGAAATTTACGAACGGTCCAAATTATTAGTCAACGAACAGCAGGTTGAACTGGTGTGGCCTTCGAGTGAGATTGGCCCAATTTGGGCTGACCGCGAGATGCTTCGCCGGGCGTTAAACAACATCGTTGAAAACGCAATTACCTACACCCCGGCGGGGAAAAAAATTACATTAAGCCTTGAAAACCAGAACGGCTTTTGCTGCTTTATCATCGAGGATCAAGGCATAGGCATTGCTCCCGAACCATTAGCCAAAATTTTCGAACGGTTTTACCGAAGCGACGAATCGCGTAATTGCCAGATTCCTGGCTCAGGGCTGGGATTGGCAATAGTCGCCGCCATTGTGCGCGTTCATGGGGGTGAAATCAAAGTTGAGAGCACGCCAGGTCAGGGTACCCGCTTCAGGTTATTATTCAAACAAATGGGGGCTCAAGCTTAAGTTCGATCCGCTGCGATTCAGCAAACATTCAGCAATCCTACAGCCCACCTTCAGTTTGTACCATTATCCTTAGGTCAGATACAAACCACCTTGAAAGGATAAAAAAATGATTAAGAGGATAATCGTACTCGTAGTAACTTCCAGCATCATCAGCGCAGGTTTACTTTACCTCGGAATTACGCTGATGGGATCGTTTTCTCCAGCCATGGCGTCTTCCCTGGATGCTCTGGTCGCTGGAACAAATGTGCAGACACCAACCAAGACAACTCCAACAGGCGACAGCATTCCCTCGAAGGTTGAGCTGAGCGGCGGGGAAGAGATGGTGGGCAATGTTTCTTCACCTGTGGATCTGGCCGGGGTAGTTGCCAGGGGTATGGACGGCGCGCCTCAGCCTGAGGATCGCAGCAGCAAGGTCGCCCAACCGGGGGAACCTACAGCCCAAAATATAAACTTGGCTGTTCCGGCTGGCTCTGACCGTCTTTTACAGGCGCCGGCGAGTTCGCTCCCCAATGAAACGCCTGCGACGGGTGTAACGATCGCCCAATTGTTAAGTAATCCGAAACAGTTTGCTGGCCAGGTGATCACCATCGCCGGGATCGTTACCAGCCTGGGTAAAGACAAGTTTCTAATCAATGATGGCACCGGTCAAATCCTGGTGGAAGTGGATGCCGATCTGGCCAGCCTCGTTGACCTGAATGGCCAGTCTATCGCTGTATCCGGGGAACTCGATGACTCCAGCAGCCAAACCGGATTCCATTTGGAAGCTTATAGCCTCATCGATCCAAACGGTACGGTTGTCATCGATGATTGCATCGAAGATGACTTAACCACCAGTAATGATGACTGTCTTAATGACGACTGCAGTGACGACTGCAGCAATGACAATTGCAAGGATGATACCACTGACGACAGCGGGGATGACGACAGCGATGATGACGACGATGACGATGACGACGATGACGACGATGACGACGACAGTGATGATGATGACGAAGGGGATGATTAATCCATCCGATAACCACCGAAAAAGATAATCAAACCCGTGTTCGATAATCTGGCGAGGGAGCGTGAACTGCAAGTTCACGCTCCTTCGCATTTACAATAATTTATTTTGACAGCGCCTCGTGCGCAACCTTGAGTAGATCAGGGATTCTGCAGATGCTGCGGGCACTTCGGCTCGCACTCACCGCACTCGATGCAGGCATCCGCCTGCTTGCCACCCACCCAGGAATTACCAGGGAAGCTGGCGTAGTTGGCTTCAGCCACGTCCCACAGGCCGTAGACCTTGCCCAGGTTGTACATCTCGAAGATGTAGGGAATGTTCACCTCCTGGGGGCAGGGCTGGCAGTACTTGCAGCCGGTGCAATAGAGCTTTTCCATCTCGACCAGGCGGGCGACGTGGGTTTCGATGGCGGCTTTGTCTTCCTCGCTCAGGCTGACCGTGTCCGAGGCGATGAGGGCGTTCTCCTCGACCATCTGCAGCGTGCCCATGCCCGAGAGCGCCAGGGTGACGTTGGGGTTGGAGAGCACGAAGCGCAGCGCCAGCTCGGGGACGCGCTCGATACCCGGGACCAGCCCGGAAAGGATTTGCGAATTCCCCGCCAGCCTGCCGCCCGCCACCGGACCCATGACCACCACGCCGACGTTCTTTTCATGGGCGTAGGCGATGCCTTCCTCAAGCTGGCGATCGAGCAGGTTGTACTGCAAGGTGATCGATTCAACGTAACCGCTATCCACCAGGCGCACCAGGGCGGCGTTGTCGTCGTGGAAGGAGGTGCAGATGTGCTGGATGAGCCCCTGGTCTTTGGCTTTTAACATCCATTTACTCACCCGCGGCTCGACGTCCTTGCTGTAGCGCTCCCAGTTGATGCCGTGGTGGTTGTAGATATCGATGCTGCTGACCTGCAAGCGCTGCAGGCTGTTTTCGAGGTTGGTCCACCACTGCTTTTCGTCCTCGCCGTAATAGGGGTTTTTGGTGGAAACGACAATCTTTTCGCGCCAGCCTTTTAAGGCTTCGCCGACGACGCGCTGGCTGTCCTGGTTGCAGTAGCCGACGGCGGTGTCGATGTAGTTGATGCCCAGCTCGAAAGCCCGATGGAGCAGGGGAATCGCCAGCTCGCGGTCGATGACCGCCTGGTCGCCAGCCCCCGTCATCGGCAGGCGCATCGCCCCCAATCCAAGCTGGGATACCTGTAAACCGGTGCGTCCTAATGTTCGGTAAATCATTGCTTCTCCTATGAGTGAAAACCTCTAAAGATTATTTCTGAAATATTCACCCAATTACACCAAATTACATCGTCCAGGGTTCGGCGTGGACGTCAGTCTCATCCGACCAGCGCTGCTGCAGGCTGCTTATTTCGGCGACGATATCTTGCGGCAGGGGCTGGATCGATTTTGCTGCGCCCAGGAACTCCGCCAGGTTCGCGAGCTTTGAGGTCGCCCCGACCGTGGCGCGCACCAGGGGGAAGCTGTGGGCAAAGCGCACGCAGAATTCTGTCCAGCTTGCGATGCCCGAGCGCTCGAAGATGGGCGCTACTTCGGCGGCGCGTTGCTGCAGGTAGGGCTGCCAGGCGTAGCCTGGCACGTCGCGCAGCTTGTGGACGTCCCCACCAGCGACCGTGCGCATGGCGATCATCGGCTCGCAGCGCTCCACCAGCAGGTCCCACAGGTCGTTGGCGGTGAAGCGCTGCAGCGGGTTGAGGTAGAAAATGTAGCCGTCGACGATGCCCTGGGGATAGCCGTGCTGGAGCGCCTGCAACGGCGCCTGCGAGGTCCAGGGGAAGACCTCGACCACGAAGCGCTTCACCAGGCCTTCATCGCGGATGCGTTCAAACTCGCCGTAGCAGGGACCGCCTTCTGCGAACTCCTGCGCCAGCGGGCCGCCCAGGCAGAGCTGGCCCAGCTCCAGGCTGTCCAGCCCCAGCGGTTCCAGGTTCTGGCGTATGACGTCGCGCAGCTCGGGGATGTTCGTCCAGCCGATCTTGACGATCAGCTTTGGTACCCGTTGGCGGTCCTGGTCGAAGGCAGCCTGCAGCACCTGCAAGGCGTCGCCGTAGGTGTGGCTGGTGTGGAACCAGACGCCGGCATCCATGGCGGCACGGGCAACGCGCACGCGCTCCGCGAAGGGCAGGTTGCCGTCGCCCAGGCGGGTGGTGCCGAAAACGTAGGGGCTGAGGTCGGTTAATAGGCTGGCGGGATAATAGTGGGTGGGAATGGTCATGGGGGATCTCCTCATTCTAAGATACGTGTGAGCAAGCGCTCGAGCTGCTGGACGGCCTGTTCTTCGGCATCACGAATGCGCAGGATGGCTTCGGCATACTCGCGGCGGATTTCGGGAACGGCGATGGCTTTCATGGCGCTCTCGCTGAAGTTATCGCCGATGAGGCCGTCCATGCCGGAGCGGATGCGGCTGACTTCATTATAATGTTCTGCAGCCTGGGATAACTCTGGGGCAAACTCGGGCACGGCTTCAGCGGCGCGGCGCAAGTAGGGCTCCGCCAGACAGTGGTCGCGCAGCATGGTCATGTTGATGGCGGCGCTGACATAACGCTGGCCGAGGGTGTCCGCATCTTCCTTTGGGAAGTACTGCTCGTCGATCATCTCCTGCGACCAGACCTGCAGACCGGACAGGCCGGTAACCCAATGGTCGAAACCGGGCATGCGCATCAAGGAGACAGCCCACTCAACGAATCCAGGCAGGTCGTCCGTAGGTCGCGTGCGTTTGCGGCAGCTTCTCCCCGATCAGGATGGTTGCCGGGGTGTTCGTGTGCCAGCCGGGCTTGCGGAAGTAGCCGGTGGCATCGTGCGGGATGTCGTGATCGTCGGGGATGTCCTGGTAGGTGCTCCAGCCCAGGAGGATGTCACCGTCCTCGTCGTAGCCGGTGAGGATCGCGCAGTCCGACGGTCCAACCACGCCAAACGCCAGGACGGGTACGCCGCGCTCAAGGCTGGCTTTGATGCGGGCAGCGTCTTCGGCATATTCGCCTCGCTCGTAGACCGCACAGTCATACCCGGCAGCCGCGAAGGCGCGGCGGATTGGGGCATAGACGTCGGGCGAGATGCTGCGGATGCTGTAGCTGCCGAACTCCCATTTGCCCGGGGCAATTGTAAAGCGGAAGGCTGCCCCGCACGTCGCCCATTACAGAATCATACGCCACCTCTTCACCCAGCGCCTGCAGGGCGGAGACGAGACAAGAGGCAAACTCGCACATTTCGCCGGTGTCCCAGGAGACTTTGCGCACGTTTTCGATAATAACTCTTTGTGGGGTTATGATGACTGTCATGTGGTTAGCACTTTTTGCAGGATTGATTGGGATTCTTGTTGAGTATAGTCGCTATGGTTTTAACTGTCCAGCAAAAGATGATAACCGCAGATTGCGACGATGAACGCAGATTATTAAAAAATAATCGGCGGGAATCTGCGCCATCTGCGGTTGAATAAGAAACGATATAATTTAAAAATCAATATCTCACATATTTTAGGCTGGGAGGCAGAGCATGAAAGGATACGAGCAGTACTTCGCCGGGATCGAACGCATCTTTGCGGAAATCCGCGAGAAGGAGGGCGCCAGCATCGAGAAAGCCGCCGGCTACGTGGCCGAGGCCGTGATTGCCGACGGGCTGGTGCACATCTTCGGTACGGGGCATTCCAACATCATTGCCGAGGAGGTCTTCGCCCGCGCCAACACCCTCGCGCCGGTCAGCCAGGTGGCGGACCTGTCGATGGCCGGTTCGGTGAACACGCGTGCGCAGCTTCTACCTGGAAAGGCTGGAAGGCGCCGGGCAGATGATCTTCGAGCACGTGCGCGCCCAAGCGCAGGACGCCTTCATCGTGATTTCGAATTCGGGCCGGAACGCCGTGCCCATCGACGTCGCCCGCTGCGCCACAGGAGGCCGGGCACAAGGTGATCGTGGAGACGTGCGTTGCCTTCAGCCTGAGCCAGCCGTCGCGGCATTCGTCGGGCAAGCGCCTGTTGGATTACGCCGACGTGGTCCTGGATAACCACACCCCGCTGGCCGATGCGGTGGTGCAGGTGGAGGGGATGAAGCCGGGGCTGGGATCGGCCTCGGGCATCACCGGCTCGCTGCTGGTGCATGCCGTGCTGGTGGAGGCCGCCCTGCAGATGCACCTGCGCGGGATCGAGCCGCCGGTGTTCATGCATGGCAACCTGGACGGCGGCATGGAGTACAACCAGGCGCTGCTGGACCGGTATTGGCACCGGATCAAAAATTGGTAATCGATGATCCGTCGTCGGGGCACAGCAGCGTAACCGGTTGTACTGTACCGGTCGTTGGCTGTGCCCTGTTGGTTAATGGAACCATTACAGATCAAGAGGGCACAGCGGTGGTTCTGCTGTGCCCCTACGTGCCTCCAACACATTATCAATCCCGCAAAAACGGCAAGGCGGCGCCGAGGGCGGCGGCCTCCGGGCCGAGGGCGCCTTTGACGATCTCGACCGGCCGGGCAAGGCCCGTTTCCAGGCGGGTAATTTCCGTTAAGTAGGCGCCGATCAGCTCCTGGAAGCGCTGGCGCATGGGGTTGAATAAAGCATCACCGGCTTCGGCGGTGCCGCCGGTGACCAGGATGCGCTGCGGGAAGAAGACCGGGCTGAGCAAGCGCCAGCAGGTGCCCGGCATGCGCTCCCACCCCCGCCAGCACCCGGCTGGCGACGGGATCGTCCCCCCGGCGAGCTGAAGCGATGATCTCGTGGGCGCTCCTGCCCGGGATGCCGGATTGGGCGGCGGCCTCGGCTTCGATGGTTGCCGTGCCCAGCAAGGCCTCGGCAGAACCGCGCACGCCCGCCTGGCAGGTATACGGCGAGGCCGGGTCCAGGATCACGCGGGCTGCATCCGCGGTCACCCCACCCCAGTTCTCGACAAAGCGGCCGTCGTAGAGCATGGCGATACAAAGGCCGGTGCCCAAGGCCAGGACCAGCAGGCGCCGCACGCCACCGCCCGCGCCGAAGTGATACTCGGCCAGGGCGTGGGCAGCCACGTCGTTGATGACGCGCACGGGCAGCCCGAAGCGCTGCGCGAAGGCCGCCTGGATGTCGAGCCCATCGAGGGCCGGCGCGTTCACCGAGAGGAAGGAGCCGGTGTGCGCTTCGTTGACCAGGCTGCAGAGGGCGATGCCGATGCCGGATACGGCCTGCTCCCCCAGGTAGCCCGCAACGATGGCGTATGCCTGCTCCAGGAAGGGCTGCGGTGAGGGGGCTTTCGAGGTTCGAAGCGATGACCTGGTGCGCCAGCAGGCTGCCTGAGGCATCCACCATCCCAATCTTGGTGTTAGTGGCGCCGATATCAATGCCACGGCAAATTTCATGCCGACGCGAGTTTCTGACCTGGGTCATTCATTGATTCGAATTATGACCCAGGCACGAGCAGGATGTCAAGGAGGATTTCGAGCGCGACCGGAGTTGGATTCCTGCCAATGTTTTTTCAAAATAGTAATCGTACATGATAAGATATGTCGCATTAACCCAGATCCGTACACCTGTAAAGGAAGCAGGGAGGCAAGGAAATCGATGTCCAGTTACTTGAAGGTTATGCGCAGCTTCTCGCCCGGCGTGAAATTTTATACGCTGGCGCTGGGTGCGATCGGCTTTGCCTATTTTGGCATGGCTTCCGTGTTGGTCAACCTGTACCTGCTGCGCCTGGGTTTCAGCATGGAAACCATTGGCCAGGTCAACGGCGCCGGGATGCTTGCCTGGGCTGTCTTCGCCCTGCCCGCCTCAGCCCTGGGGCGTAAGCTGGGGTTGCGGAAGGTCGTGGTCGCCGGCAACCTGGTGATTGCCCTGGGGTACGTCCTGCTGCTGCAGACGACCCTGCTGTCCGAGGCAATCAAAATCCCCTGGCTGTTCGCTTCCACCATCCTGATCTGGATCGGGGCGGCGGCGATCACCGTGAACGGCGCTCCCCTGCTTTCCAGCGCCTCGCGCCGGATGAACGCCGGCATGCCTTTGCCGTCAGCAACGCGGTGTCAGCAGTCCTGGCCATCCTGGGAAGCCTGGCGGCAGGACTGTTGCCCGGCTGGATCAGCGGATTGGGCGGGACGTACCCTGGAAACGGCTGGCGCATACGGGGCTGTCTTGTGGCTGGTTCCGGTCTTCTTTATCCTGGCAGGGTTCTTCTACCGGCGGATAACGCCCGTGGAACAGGAAGCCAGCCAGGAAGGGCACGTCGCTGCCTCAACAGTCCCCATGTTTATTTTCCTGTTCATTGGCGTGGTCGTCTTCTTCATGACTGCCAGCGAGGGCGGAGTCCGGGCGTTCTTCAATATGTACCTGGACAACGACCTGGCGATGACCACCTCCCAGATTGGCGTCCTGTTTGCGCTTGCCGGGATCCTGCCGGTATTTGGATCGCTGGTGATGCCGCTGCTGGCTGCCCGTTTCGGCCCAATGATCATGCTGAGCATTACCACGCTCTTCATGGGCGTTTCTCTGGCATTCATCGGTCGTTTTCCCTTGCCGCTGGCAGCCGCCTCCGGATTCATCGTCTTTCTTTTTCTAAGCGCCCTGGGTGGCATCACCCGGATTGTCCTCAGCCAGGAAATCGTCGCCCCGCGCTGGCGCGGGGCGACCTCGGCTATTGTGATAATCGGCCTGGCGTTAGGTTGGGGCAGCATGGCGCTGGTCGGCAGCGCGATTATCGAGAAGGTGGGCTTCAGCGGCCTGATGTACCTGAGCGCCGGCAGCGCCCTGGTTTCAACAGCCCTGGTGTGGGCGTACCTGCTTGCCAGGCGGGTCCGGCAAGTGCCTGTGCCGGTGGCCTCGGGCGAAGGGGACTGAGCCCCTACAAATCCTCGATCCCACCATCCCACTCGAAGAATCCCTGCGCCTGGATGGTGAGATCAGCCAGGCGTTCAGCACAGGCGAGGCGCTGCGCGGCATCCGCAGCCCGGTAATACGCCTGCGCCTGCTGACCAAAGTGAGTTGTCCAGCTCAGGAAGTGTTTTGAGACCAGGTCTTTCCGGCGCGGGACGTGGCGGCCACGGCTCAGAAAGGCATACTCCAGCATGCCGTACACGGCGTCGTTCAGGATCAGGCTGGCCGCCAGGGGTCCGCGTGGACCATATCGCGGCCATCTTCGAGCAGCGTTGCCAGCTCGTAGCGGCGGTAAAACAGGTTTTTCGGGTCCACCGTGGGCGTCGAAGCCATTAATCCAGCCGCCTGCTGGCGTAACTCACTCACTACTGGGTCCAGCTCCAGGACCGGGAAGCCCGTCGACAGCATGTGGGCGGTAATCGGGCGGCCTTCTGCCTGCTCCTCTACCAGGTAGCGGCGGATCTGCGGAACTGGGTTGGTGAAGATTTCGCAGGGAACCCCGTTGAAGAAGCGCTGCAGGCGCTGGCGCTGCGGTCGGCGCACGATCACGTACAGGTCCAGGTCGCTGCTGGGCGAGGGGTTGCCGCGGATGATCGTCCCGCAGGCAAGCAGCCCCACGACGTCAAAGCGCCCTAAGATAAAAGCGACCGCCTGGCGCAGGGCGGTGGCGTAAGGCTCTGCCAGCCCCGGGTAACGGCAGCTCTCGAGCAGCGCCGGGCTGGTCGTTAGCCCGCGGCTGCCGGGAAGTTCCTTGACCAGGTCAATCGCCCATTCATTTCCCTGGTGCAACGCGCCGTCCGCGTCGGTGAATTCCCAATGGTCACGGTAAGGTTCATTCTGCAGAGCGTGGTACCCGAGGCGTTCATAAAGTCTATGAGCGGAGGCGTTCTCGACCGGGTCGACGCTCAGGTAGAGCTGGTGAAATCCTGCCTGGCAGGCCTGGTCTTCCAGGAAGAACATGAAACGGCTGCCGATGCCGCGGCCACGCAAGTCTTCCTTAACAAACAGGTCGATGACGCAGGGGAGCTGGTCGCTGCGCTGGGCGTCGGACCAGTGGGCAGGGCGCTTGAAGACGAGCGTGGTAAAGCCTACCAGGACGCCGTCGAGCTCCGCGACCAGGAAGCGTGTCAGCCCGCCGGCAGCGTCCTCCAGACGGGATTTATGGATGCCGGGAGTGTCGGCGTAACGCAGCTCGCACAGTGCCGGCAAATCGGCCAATGTCGCATCACGGAAAGTGAGGTTTAGTGGAGGCATCAGGGTTCTTCTTTCTCTCGAATGTCATGCTGAGGAGAGTGCTCTTCTCGACGAAGCATCCCTTATGCTGTGGAATTTTATCAAGTTCCTTGGATTTTCAGGGTTACGCATCAGGGATTCTTCGCTTCGCTCAGAATGACATTCAAGGCGGAGGTCATTCGGGGACATCGACATCCTCGGACGGGGCCGGCGGTGTTTCTATATCCTCCAGGTGCAGCCAGTGCAGCATGCGGTGGGCAATGGGCGCCAACATCAGGCCGATGACGACGAGGAAGATCATACCGGCGAAGAGGGCGTAGAACGAGGCAAAGAGCTTGCCGGAAATGGTTTGGAGCTCCGCCACCGGACCCATCCCGCCCAGGATCATGGAGGAGTTGAGCAAGGCGTCGATCCAGGAAAGGCCTTCCGTCTGGTGGTAGCCGAGGACGCCGATGCCCAGGGCAACCAGGATGATGAGCAGCGCCGCCAGGATATGCCAGAGCAGGCGCCGGATGAATTTTCTGCGGGAGGCGAGGGATTGGGTGCGGTGTTCGTAGCGGAAGGACATGGGCTCACACCTCCCGGATGCGGCGCTCCTCCCGGATGCGGCGCTCCCGCTCGAAATACTCGTGCGACAGGGCAGGCAGCACCTCGTCGGCCTTGACGTCAGCGATGAAGCGTGCCAGGCCCTGGACCTGGATTTCCACCAGCTTTTGCCCCTTCTCGGCGGTCGCCGGGCGGGCATCGCCGGCATAGTGCTCGGGGTAATTAGCATACCAGGCCAGCCCGTTGAAAGCTTTCAGACCGCCTAAGCGATCCTGAGGTTCTCCCGGGATCGCCGGCACCTTCGACATATCCACAACCCCCGGGAACTCGTAGAGGATCTGGCTGGTCTCTTCTTCATCGGCGTGCCCGCCGAACTTCGAATCCAGGATTGCGTTCACCTGGCTGCGATCGACCAGGTCGTATGCCAGGTAGATCTGGTAGGGCTTCTCCTGCCAGAGGGCAGTCTGGGCGAGGAAGCCCAGCAGGTAATGGTTGCCGCCGTGACCGTTGTAGAGGATGATCTTTTTGAAGCCGTTGCGCCCGATCTCGTCGAGGACAGACAGAAGCAGCTCCAGCAGCAGCTTTGGGGCGACAGTGAAGGCGCCGGGGAAGGCACGGGCTTCGTAGATCTGCCCGAAGTAGAAGGGCGGGAAGACGACGGCAGGCTCGATCTCGGCGGCGCGGCTGGCCACGAAGTGGGCGTGCAGGAAGTCGGTGCCCAGCGGCAGGTGGTCGCTGTGGCGCTCGAGCACGCCGAGGGGCAGGATACAGGTAGCGGTCTCTCGCACGGCGGAGGCAAAGGCGGGAGCGGTCAGAAATTCCCATTGCATAATGTTATTTTCCTTCCTTGGACATAATGAGATAGGTTGATTCTAGCATGAAAAAAATTGAAACACGAAGAACACGAAGAAACACCAAGTTTCACTAAGATTTTTAATAAAAAAAACTTGGTGCTTCTTCGTGAATTCTTTGTGAGCTTCGTGTTCCAATCTTTTAACGTGACAAAGGGTACTTGACACGGCAGGGCTTTTTTCTTATGATAGGATTAAATTGCACGTCGATCGTATTGAGGAGGTTCGTATGCTTGATCTGCCATCCCCTCCCAACGAGACGCCTACTCTCCCAAAGCCAGTCCGTTACCCAGGCCAGGTCGAAATACTGCAGCGCGCCGTCGCCGGCGACCTCGAAGCCGCCGACCTCGTGCTTTCCTACCTGAGCTCTTCCATCCCCGATCTGCGCTACCTGATGTTGACCGCCATCCATGACTGGCACCATACCCGGCTGTGGCAGCACATGCTGCGCTGCCTGGCCGTCCACCGTTGGAATTTGCAGCCCGGGCAGACCCCTGCCATGGACTGCCACCGCCGCGATGACCCGCAAGCCTCCGAGCGCATCGACCGCTCGATTGCTGAAGCCTTCGTGGTGGACGAAAGCCTTTCCGAGCAGTCGGCCAAGGAGGTGGTGCTGCGCCTGGGAATGGCGAGCTCGGAAGCCCCGGTGCGTAATGCCGCCGCCTGCCTGTTGGGATTGCGCGGCAATCCCGACAGCCTGCCGTTCCTGGAACGGGCAATTGACTATGGTGAGACGGACTGGAAGATTTACGCCATTGCTTCCCTGGCTGCGTTGAACGACGAACGCAGCGGCCCGCCCCTGGTGCGCGCCCTGGCACAGCCTAATCCACAGGTGCACAAGGCCGCCGGGCGCGCCCTGGAGGAGATGGGGGCGACAGTGCAGCCTGCCCTGATCCAGGCGCTCGAACACCCCGACAGTCACGTACGCTGGCATGCGGCGCGCTGCCTGGGATCGATCGGCGATGCGCGCGCCATGCACGTGCTGGCGGCGGGTATGCTCGATGAGAACCGCTCGGTGCGCTGGGCGAGCGCCAGCGCCCTGGCGGAAATCGGTGCCCCGGCAATACCGGCGATCCTGGACACCATCCGCTCTCACCGCCTGGATGAGAACCTGCGCCAGGTGGTTTTCCATTCATTGCACGCCATGCCGCTGGCAGTCCGCAAAGAGCTGCTGCCGTTGATCGAGGCGCTTGGCAGTCCAGCCACCAGCTTCCTGGCGCCTGCGATCGCCAGCAGGATGGTAATGGAAATTAAGACATAAAATAATGAAAACCACCTTGCGAAGGTAAGCAAAGCCATCTGTTTTTACTTTGGTGTATCGCCCACCTTTGCAAGATCCATCAATGGTGATTGACAGGAGGTCAACGAATGCTCAAAGATGAAAGGGTTCTCAACGTCGCCGAGCTGCTGGCGAAGGCCAAAAAACCTTCCGCCGATGCCCTGCGCTTTCACCCCTTCTACCGGGGAAAGATTGAGACCACGTTGAAGTGCTGCGTGCGTAACCTGGACGACTTTGCCATCTGGTATACGCCCGGCGTGGCTGCCCCATGCAAGGCCATCCAGGCCGATCCCGAGCTGGTGTACGAATACACTAACAAGTGGAACACGGTCGCAGTCATCAGCGACGGGACACCGCGTGCTGGGTTTAGGTGACATCGGCCCTAAGGCCGGGCTGCCGGTGATGGAGGGCAAGGTCCTGCTATACAAGTACCTGGGCGGCGTGGACGGGGTGCCGTTGATGTTGGATACCAAAGACCCGGATGCGATTATCGACACTGTGCTGATGTTGCAACCCAACTTTGGCGGCGTCAACCTGGAGGATATTTCACAGCCGAAGTGCTTCCGCATCCTGGACACCCTGCGCGAAAAGGCTGAGATCCCGATCTGGCACGACGACCAGCAGGGAACGGCGACCGTCACGCTGGCGGGGCTGATGAATGCCCTCAAGGTGGTCGGCAAGCGCAAGGAAGACATCTCGATAGCCTTCATCGGGGCGGGTGCAGCAAATGTTGCCTGTTCGCGCCTGATCTTCGCCTGGGGCGTGAACCCGGCGAACTGCTACGTGGTCGATGTCAACGGGCTGCTGGGCAAGCACCGCAAGGATTACCAAATGCGGCGCCACGAATTCGTCGACGCCTGGCGCCTTTGCCAGAACACCAACATCGAAGGCCGCCAGGGCGGTATTCCTGAAGCCATGGCCGGCACCGACGTGGTGATCGGGTATTCCAAGCCGGGACCAGGAACGATCCTGCCGGAATGGGTGCGCACGATGAACCGCGACCCGATCATCTTCGCCTGCGCCAACCCGGTGCCCGAGATCTGGCCCTGGGAAGCCCAGGAAGCCGGGGCGGCGGTGGTGGCAACCGGGCGCTCTGATTTTACCAACCAGGTGAATAACTCGCTGGGCTTTCCTGGTATCTTCCGCGGCACGCTGGACGTAAGGGCGCGCACGATTACCGACGAGATGTGCTTTACGGCAGCCCAGACCCTGGCCGACTCTGCCTGCCAGGATCTGTGTCCCGACCACCTGCTGCCGACCATGGAAGACTGGGAAGTTTACCCGCGCCTGGCAGCCGCCGTGGGCATGAAAGCCCAGGAGCAGGGACTGGCGCGCAAAACACTGAGTTACGATGAGCTACTGAACATTGCCGTGGACATCATCGAGCGTTCGCGCGGGCTGACGAAACGCATGATGGAAGAGGGGTTCATCCCGATGCCGAAAGACGAACCGGAAGGAGCAAGCCAATGATTGACCTCATCATCATCGGGGGAGGACCTGCCGGGCTGACGGCAGCGGTGTACGCCATCCGCCGGCGTCTGGACGTACTGTTAATCAGCAAAGACCTGGGTGGGAAGACTAACTTCCAAGCCGCTGTGCCCTGGGTGGAGGAGTTTGACAAGACCAAACGCCTGATAAGCGGGCAGGAAATCGTCAATCGCTTCCGCAACGAGCTGGAATACCTGGATTTTTCACGCAAGATGACGGGGGTGGACAGGGTGGTGAAGTCGGACGAGGGGTTTACTGTCATCACGAGCGATGGCGAACACCTGGAAACCCGGGCAGTTATTGTCGCTACCGGAACCAACAGCGCCTTGCTGGGAGTGCCGAACGAGCGCCAGTACATGCTGCGTGGGCTATATTATTCCGCCCTTTCGTATGGGCCGTTGTTCATCTATAAAAAAGTGGCGGTGGTAGGTGATGGCGAGCTGGCGCTGCACGCCACTGCCGACCTGGCGACGATCGCCGAACAGGTGACGATGATCTGCCAATGCACCGACCCGTCGATCATAGAAACGCCCCTGGGTAAAAAATTACTGGCATCGGACAATGTGCGCCTTTTGCACGACTTCGACGTGGTCGAAGTATTGGAGCTGACCACGGAGGCAGGAAAATTTGCCAGCGGGTTGAGGTTGCGCAATCCAAACGGACAGTTAATGGACCTGGAGTTCGACGCAGTCTTTATCGAGAAATCGATGACAGCCAACACGCGCATGGTGGCTGGCCTGGTTGAGATGGACGAGTACGGGCGCATCAAGGTGGACAGCGCCAACCGCGCCAGCCTGCCGGGGATTTTCGCTGCCGGTGACGTCACTGACAGCTACGGTCAGCAGGTGCTGATCGCGATCGGTGAAGGCGCCAAGGCCGCCCTCAGCGCCTACGAATATCTTTTATCTCTTTGATTATGAATATCGCCAGATTGGCGATATTCATAATCAGGAATTTTTCTTGAAGACAGCCGCGCCGATCAAGCCACCGAGCAGGCCGACGATCGAATACACGACCAGGTTGCAGAGCGTGCTCCACAATTGAACCAGCCCACCGCCATCACCGCCCAGTCGTGAGGCCTGTTCCAAGTAAGGAACCAGCGGTTCAAGCTGGTCGTACGCCCGGACAGCCGTAAGGGCTTCGTCGATCGAAACAGAGCCGCGCAGCAAACCGAACAGGCTGGCAACGATGGCTGCAACGACACCGGCGAGCAGCCCCAGGATTAAACCCTGGCTTGCGGTCAGGGTGCGCGCCGGTTTATCGAACGCCTGGTAAAGCGGCACGGCGATGAAACCCGCCAGGAGCAGCCAGAAGCAGATACCGCAGCAGATGAGGGGGATGCTGTTGAGCACACCCGCAATGACACCGGCGATCAAGGCAGCAAAAATAACGGCAGATGCTTTCATAGGAGACCTCGTATTGTTTTGTCTATGAACGGACCGATCATTAATGTCTGATTAATTATAACACTGAACCACACACCGTTAAGTCAATTGACATAAGGCTGATTGGCTGCGGCAAGACCTTCTTTCACTGTATCCAGGTATTCGTCTTTTATCCCTTTCTTCGTTTCCGCCAAATTCTGCAGCTCTTCTGGATCCGCCTCAATATCGTAAAGCTCGTTCAGCTCTCGCTGGTCGCCAAGCTCCGGGTAACCGAAGTAATGGATCAACTTGTACTGGTCTTTGAGATAAGCAACCGAACCTACCGTGATCGGCGCATCTTTCGGTGTGGTTTTGGCTTCCACCGCCAGGATTGGTTTCTCTTTTGCCTGGACTGCATAGGGAGGCAGCACGCTGCCAGTACTCCACTCCGCCACTGGATGGTCTGTCACCTGCAATAACGTCGGGAATACATCCACCGCACTGGTCTTTTGCTGCACATCCAGGCGCGCTGCTCGCCCAGGCTCCCAGATAACCAGGGGAATCCGCAGAATTGCCTGGTTCATCAATGGGGTTGTGTGCTGGAAAACGCCACGCTCAAAAAGCTCTCCATGATCGGAAGTCAGCACCACCCAGGTGTTTTCCAGCAAGCCCGAATTCCGCAAGTGGTTGAAGAGGCGCCCAAATTCGGCATCTGCATATAAGATGAATTCGTCATAAAAGCGCCGCAGTTTGCCCAGGTTATCCTCCGAATAACCATCGCCTAAGAGATGCTTTGGTTTCCGGGTTGGTAGATAACCGTCTTTCCGAAAGACCTGGTAAAAATCTTTGCGGGTGTTATAAGGATAATGTGGCGGTAGGAAATGGTAATAAGCCAGGAATGGCTGTGGAGCCTGCGGCAGGCTGACCAACATATAGTTAATCGCATCTTCCAGGAGAAAGTAATTATCGTTGTTGGTTACCGGTACGCCGAAGGGAAATTTTTTCTTGTATTCCTCCACATCCCGGACGAAATACTGGTAGAGCTCGGAGAAGTAGAGCGAATAGGCATAACCTTCTTCTCCTTTCTTCATAGCCCGGAGCCAGGCAACGCTGGCAGTATCATAATCGTTCTTGAACAGCCAATCAATCAGCCGGTCGCTGCTTAAGAAGAGTTCCTCGCGTGGATATATTGATCGATGCCGGGGCTAAACTGCCTGAAGAGGGAATTTACCAACGAGTTATGGGTGTAAGAGATCCGGTAATAATCCGAAAAAGCAGAGAAGATGTTACGGTTGATAAATTGATCCAGGACTCTCCCATTATGATTGATTGCCCGATGGGTCCAGGGCAGCGTCCCGGTGAGTAGGGAACCCGTCCCAGGCGAGGTGAAGTTGCCAGCGGTATAATGCTGGTGGAACACTACCGCATTGTCCAGAAACTTAGAGAGATTTGGCATGGTGTCCCTGGGATACCCATGCTCCTGGAGATGCAGTGCTGATAGAGCATCCAACACGATAATCAAGACGTTGGGTTGTGGATTGATCTCCTGGTCCCTCTTAGGTGGATTTGCTCCCTGCGTCTCCGCATTTAAGCCGGTCATTGGTGCAGATTTGGAAGGTGGTAGCAGCAATCCCAGAAAAGATGCACCAGCAAGTTTTAGAAATTCGTTACGATTGATCATGAGGTTGGTTCTCAATACTGCGGATACATTTTAAAATAAAGGGGCATTATACCCCGGGTAGATTAACTAAAAAGAAGAAGATGAATTTTAACGATTCCATGACAACTGGCATGTTTTTTTATATATAATATTGTTAACCAAGCCGAAAGGAGGGCCACATGTTTGAGATCATTTTGGTTCCGTTGGATGGTTCAAAGCGCGCGGAAGCGATTTTGCCTCATGTCGAAGCCCTGAGTCACTGCGTGGGCGCCCAGGTCGTGCTGCTGCAGGTGATCGAGCCCGTGCTGCTGCCCTACGATCCGCAAGGCTACATGCCCGAGCTGGACACGGATCGCACTGAGGTGCGCCGCGCAGAAGCCAGCGCCTACCTGGAAGAAGTGGCAGCACGCCTGAAACGAGACGGTGTGGAAGCGCGCACGCGTATTGAGGAAGGTCCGGTGGTCGAGACCATCCTCGAACTGTGCCAGGTTGAAAAACCGCGCCTGATCGCCCTGGCATCGCACGGGCGCACCGGGGTCTCGCGCGCCTTTTATGGCAGCGTCACCGATGGCATCCTCCACAAATGCACCTGTCCGCTGCTGGTGGTGCGCTCCGACTAGAATGCCCAATGCCGACCAACCTGCCGCCCGTTTACTTCGACGTCGAAAAACGCTACCGCGAGGCGACGGACACTGCCGAAAAGATCGCCCTGCTGGAGGAAATGTACAGCCTGGTGCCCAAGCACAAGGGCACCGACCACTTGCGGGCTGACCTGCGCCGCCAGCTTTCGCGCCTGAAAACCGAGCCGGCGGACAAGAAGAAACACGCCGGGCACACGCCTGACTACCACCTGGAAAAAGAAGGCGCCGGGCAGGTACTGTTGATCGGCCCGCCCAACACCGGTAAATCGGCGTTGGTGAGTAAACTCACCAACGCTTACCCGGAAGTCTCGGAGGCAGCCTTCAGCACGCGCAAGCCCATTCCCGGGATGATGCCGTACCAGGACATCCAGGTGCAGCTCGTGGACACGCCCTCGCTGGACCGTGAGCTGAGTGAAGGCGGATTGTTTGGGCTGGCGCGCCAGGCCGACCTGGTGCTCATCGTCGTCGATCTGCAGGCGGACGCGCTCGAGCAAGCCCTGCTCAGCCTGGAGATGCTGGCAGAGCACCGCATCGCACCGCTGGAGCTGCAGAGCACCTACAACGGGCTTGAGCGGGTGCTCTTTAAACCGGTGCTGCTCCTGGTCAACAAGTGCGACGACGCCAGCCTGGACGAGGATTACGCCGTTTGCTGCGACCTGTTGGAAGAACAGTCCGCCCTGGAAAGCAATTTTGAGGCAAGACCCCTCCTCGACGTGGTTCCTGTGCTGAAACGCCTGGAACGCTTGCCAGTGTCTGCCGCCACTGCCCGCAACCTGGAAGAGCTCAAGGGCAGGATCTTCGAGCGCCTGCAGATCGTGCGCGTCTACGCCCGGCCTCCCGGCAAAGAGCCAGACATGGAGCGCCCCTTCGTCCTCAAGCAGGGCAGCACGGTCAGCGAGCTGGCCCGCAAGGTCCACCGGGATTTCTTTGATAAGCTGAAATCCGTGCGCGTTTGGGGCAGCTCTGAATTCCCCGGCCAGATGGTGCACAAAGAGTATGAATTAAAAGACGGCGATATCGTCGAATTACGAATATAATTCCCCCTTATGAAAACTGCCATCATCTTCGGCGCCGGCAACATTGGCCGGGGCTTCATCGGACAACTTTTCCACGAATCGGGCTACGCCCTGACCCTGGTCGACGTCGACCAGCCGCTGCTGGAAGCCCTGAACAGGCGCCAGGCGTACACCATTCGCCTGGTGGATAATGCCAGCGAGCAGAGCGTGGAGATCGGCCCGCTGCGCGCCCTGCATTCCAACGACCGGGCGGCGGTCATTGAAACCGTGCGCCAGGCCAGCCTGGGCGCAACCGCGGTCGGGGCGCGCGTCCTGCCCTACATCGCCCCGCTGATAGCAGCCGGAGTGCAGCAGCGCCTGCAGGAAGAGATCGAGCAACCCCTGAACCTGATCGTCTGCGAAAACCTGAAGAACGCCGCAGCCGTCTTGCGTGGGCTAATCTACGAGCACCTGGACGAAGACGGGCGCTCCTATGCCGATCGCTGCCTGGGGCTGGTGGACACGGTGATCGGGCGCATGGTGCCCCCGCCCACCCCGGAGATGCGCCAGGCGGACCCGGGCTTGATCCTGGTCGAGCCGTATAAGGAGCTGCCGGTCGACCGCAGCGGTTTCCTGGGCGAAATTCCACGGGTGGTAGCCATGGAGCCGTGCGACAATTTCCCGGCGTACACGGCGCGCAAGCTCTATATTCACAACTGCGGACATGCCTGCCTGGCGTACCTGGGCTACCTGCGGGGCTACGAATACGGCTATGAAGCCCTGGCTGACCCCGGCATCTTCCAGAAAGTACGCCTGGCGCTTGATGAAGCCAAGGCCGGGATCGTGACGCATTACGGCGTGGAGGATGCCTGGCTGGAAGCGCACATCCGCGACCTGCTGGGACGCTTCAGCAACCGGGCGCTGGGGGATACGGTTTTTCGCCTGGGCCGTGACCCGCTGCGCAAGCTGGCGCCTGGCGACCGCCTGGTGGGACCGGCGCGCCTGGCAGAACAGGCCGGGCTGGCGCCAGAGGCGCTGGCGCTGGGGATCGCCGCTGCCTGTCGCTTCGATCCTGCCGAGGACCCGATCGCCGTCGAATTGCAGCAGCGGATCAAGGACAAGGGGCTGCCCGACGTTCTGGCAGCAGTCAGCGGTATCCAGGCCGACGAACCGCTGGGCGAGCGTATCCTCCAGAATTACCAGGCGCTCTGATACCCTATGACCGAGACAGCACTCCCCCACAGCAGTATCTGCCTGCCTGTACACGACCGCGATGGTCACGTATTGAGTTGCCTGCTGGAATGCGCCCCGCAGCTTCCTGGGCTCTTTCAGAGCGCTTTCTTGAGCCTGACACCGGCCACCCGGGAAACCCACCCGGAGCTGATCGATCGGCTATGCGAAAGCGATTATTTCAAGATTCTTCACTCCCGAGCGACCGGACGAAGTCGGCGCCCACTTCTTCGCTTTCTACACCTGGGCGGTCAGCCAGCTCCCAGCCGGCAGCCTGGTGCACCTGGCTTTCCCCGACCGCCTGGCCTTTGCCCTGCTGACGGAGCATGCCCTGGATTTCCGCAGGGAGATTACCAGCTTGAGGCTGCCAGGTACACCTCTGATCTACGAGCGCTCCGAGAAAGCCTGGCAGACCCACCCCGCCAATTACCGCGAGCTCGAAGCCATGGTGGTGCGCGCCGGCGAGTTGCTGGACGGGCGGCGCATCGATTATGCCTGGTGCCACCTGGTGGCGGAGAGCAGCCTGCTGCAAACCGCCCTGGCGAGAACGAGAGAACGTACCTGGGCATTCGTCAGCGAGTTGGTGTTGAATCTGGGTGCGGGCGTGCGCACGAAGGCGGTAGACTGGCTTGCCTGGGAGGACGCCTTCATCCTGGGCGTCGAGGAGGCCTCGCTCAAGAGGCAGCGCGAGAACGACCCACAGGAGACACGCAAGAGGATGGCTTACGTCGGGCAAATGCTCCAGTTTTTAGGAACCGCAGATTTCACAGATGAACGCAGATAATGAGGATTAATCATGCAAACAAAATTAAGCTCCTTCCATCCTTCCCAGGCGCGGCTGAGGCCGGGAATCTTCCTGGATCGCTGCCAGGTCAACCGGCGCTACCTGGCCAGCCTGAAGAGCGAGCTGCTGCTGCAGAACTTCTATCAGGAAGCCGGGCTCTGGCAGCCAGCCCAAAAACCTGCCGAAGCGCACTGGGGCTGGGAATCGCCCACCAGCCAGGTGCGCGGCCACTTCCTGGGACATTACCTCTCCGCGGCCGCCCGCCAGGCCGTCGTGTACGGCGACAGCGAGCTGCGCGGCAAGGTCGAATGGATCGTGGCTGAGTTGGGACGCTGCCAGCGAGAGAACGGCGGGGAGTGGGTCTTTTCGATCCCCGAGAAATACCTGGATTGGGCGCGCCGCGGCAAATCCGTGTGGGCGCCGCACTACACCATTCACAAGACCCTGATGGGTCTCTATGATGCCTACGAGCTGCTGGGCAGCCAGCAGGCGCTGGACATCCTGGTACGGGCAGCGGACTGGTTTCACCGCTGGACCGGCCAGCTCAGCCGCCAGGAAATGGACGACCTGCTGGACTTTGAAACCGGCGGCATGCTGGAAGCCTGGGCAAATCTCTACGGTGCAACCGGCGATCCCCGGCACAAGGAGCTGATGGAACGCTACGACCGGCCGCGCCTGTTCGAGCGCCTGCTGCGCGGCGAGGACCCGCTGACAAACCGCCACGCCAACACCACCATCCCCGAAGCCCACGGCGCTGCCCGCGCCTACGAGGTCACTGGCGAAGAACGCTGGAAGGAGATCGCCCTGGCTTACTGGCGCTGTGCGGTCGACGAACGCGGCGCCTTCGCAACCGGCAGCCAGACCGCTGGCGAAATCTGGACGGCGCCCTTCGCCTTCTCCGCTCGCCTGAGCGATAAAAACCAGGAACACTGCGTCGTTTATAACATGATCCGCCTGGCGGATTACCTGCTGCGCTGGACGAGTGATCCGGTTTACGCGGATTATATCGAGCGCAACCTGTACAACGGCATCCTGGCGCAGCAACACCCGGAAACGGGCATGATCGATTACTTCCTGGCTCTACGACCTGGCAGCCGCAAGCGCTGGGGCACGCCCACGGACGATTTCTGGTGCTGCCACGGCAGCCTGGTGCAGGCGCACCCGCTGAACGCCAACCTGGTCTATTACCAGGACGAAGCAGGATTGGTCATCAGCCAGTACATCCCTTCCGAGCTGGAATGGAAATGGCAGGAGGGTAGTGTCAAGGTGCAGTTAGAGTTCGACCGGGAAGCCTCCACCGCCCAGGCGCACCTTCCCGATGGCGCGCTGGGACGGCCAATGCGCTGGGTGGTCAACCTGAAGGTAGAATGCCCTGAACCCACGAGCTTCGGACTGAAGCTGCGCCTGCCGGAATGGCTGGCTGGCCAGCCGACACTCAGCCTCGACGGGAGGCCCTTACCCATGACCTGGGAAGTGGGAAAACCTTCATTCCTGAACGTGGATCATACCTGGACGCAGAACATCCTGCGCCTGGAGCTGCCCATGAGCCTGCGGTGCCAATCCCTGCCCGACCATCCTGAGAGCGTGGCCTTCCTGGAAGGACCAGTCGTCCTGGCAGGCCTGTGCGAGGAGGAACGGGCGCTGCATGGCGAGCCTGCCCATCCCGAACACCTGTTGGTTCCGGACAGCGAGCGCGAATGGGGCAACTGGAAGATCGGCTACCGGGCTGCAGGGCAGGAGGCAGGTTTGCGCTTCATCCCCCTGTACGAGGTGGTGGACGAAGCCTACAGCGTGTACTTCCCGGTGCGCTAGAAGATTCCGCCGCGCTCCAGCGAGCGCCGGATGCGGATGGCCACGGCATGCTCGCAGGGAGGCTGCGGAGGCAGGCGGATGGTCATGCCCTGCTCGTTCAAAGTCCAGGCCAGCTCCTGGTCGATACCGAGCATGCGCACGGAAAGGATTTCCGGCGCCCAGAGCTGCTTGAGAGCTCTCGATGGTGATCGTTTCGCCGGGCCAGCCCAGGCAGATGGCGTAGAGGCAGTCGTCCTTGAGGGTGAAGCGCACGTCGCGACCGCTGAAAACGGGCACTTCTTTCTCGTTGAAGGCGCCGCCTTTTTGCAACACGGCCGGACCTTCACCGTAGGCGATCCAGGGGGTGGTCCCATAAATGGCTTCGCCGTTGACCTGGAGCCAGGCGCCCATGCCGCGCAGGATATCGACTGCCTGCTCGGGCAGCGTGCCATCGGGCTTGGGACCTATGTTGAGCAGCAGGTGACCGTTCTTGCTGACGTTGTCCACCAGGTAGTGCACCAGGGTGCGGGTGCTCTTGTAATGGGTATCCTTGAGATAACCCCAACCTTCGCCGTCATCCACGGTCGTGTCCGTGATCCACTCGTGGTGGGTCAAGCCGGTCATGCGTCCCAGCTCCAGGTCGACCACGCCGGCTCCGGGCGAAAGGTCGTAATCCTTGAAGGTCACCACCAGCTCTTTATTCCATTGGGCTTCCCGATTGAAGTAGTCTGCCAGGAAATCCAGCTTGTATGGGTCGGGCACGCCGCGCAGTCCAAAGTCGAACCAGAGCATGTCGGGCTGGTAGTGGTCACAGACCTCAAGCAGCTTCAGCCGCCAGCGCTCCAGGAAATCGCGGCTGGGGCGCTCCTGGTTGAAGAACCAGCGATCGCCTTGCGGACCTTCCAGGTTGTGCAGCGGCCCGTAGAGACCGCTGTACGCCGGATCGGAAGTATCATAGGTAGACTCCCAGTGCGGGTAAAACCACCAGTTCTCGGCGTGGTGAAAGGCGCACAGAAAGCGCATACCTTGCCCCCGGATGGCGCGATTCAACTCACCGACCACGTCGCGGCGGGGTCCCATGCGGGCTGCATTCCACTCCGAAACCTGCGAATCCCACATCGAAAAGCCGTCGTGGTGTTCGGCGACCGGGCCGGCATATTGGGCGCCGGACAATTTGAACAGCTCAGCCCACTCATCGGGATCGAACTTTTCGGCAGTGAACTGGGGGATGAAGTCCTTGTAGCCGAACTTTTCCGGGCCACCGTAAACCTGGCAGTGATAGGCATATTGCTCGGTGCCGGGACGGTACATGTTGTAAGGGTACCAGGTGGCGTTGGGGCCGCGACCCGGCACGCAGTAGATGCCCCAGTGGGTGTAGATGCCGAACTTGGCGTCCTTGAACCACTGCGGGGTGGGATGGGTTTTCAGAGAGTTCCAGGTGGGGAGATAGGGCAAGGAGGAATCTTTTACCTTTCAGTCAGGATGAATTATTTTAACATAACAAGCTGTCAACGGAATTATGCGATGCGTACTTTGCACGCACGGGATCAGATTGAACGGGTCGTCATTTTATTCGGAGAAAGATTAACTCGTTGGCAATGTGCCTAATCCGCTCAATCCGTTCTCGTGCGTTCTTTGCACGCTTAATCCGATGACAGCTCCTGATATTAATATTTTCTCATAGATTCCTAGTTTCTTAAAAAATATTGTATATTAATACGAATTAAATCACACACCAGCCTGACAAGCAGCGTAAAGATGAACAGGCGCCATTATCAAATTTTACGTAGGAGGATCTACCATGCTGCTTGTGACAGACTGTGCGGCCGACCTGCCAAAAGAAGAGGTCGAAAACCTGGATGTGAAAGTCGCCCCGCTTTATATTAAGTTTCCCGAAGGGGAGATCAACTCGGACGACATCACGATCGACGAATTTTATAACCGGTTGGAAGCGATGAGACCAGAAATCCCATCCACCGCCCAACCATCCCCCGGTCTTTTCCAAAATTTGTACGACAAGCTGGCCAGCGCCGGCAATGAAATACTCTCGATTCACATCTCTTCTGGATTGAGCGGAACCTTGAATTCGGCGCGCCTCGGCGCAGCCCAGGTTAAAGGAGCTGTTGTTCACCTGTACGACAGCATGACGCTTTCTGGGGGCGAACGCTTCCAGGTGCTGGCTGCCGCCCGGGCAATCCGCGCCGGCTGGAAGCTGCCGCAAATCCTGGAGCGCTTACAGGCCATTCGGGATCAAACCGAGGTGGTCTACACCCTGGAAACGCTCGAGTACCTGGCACGCGGCGGACGCATCGGGCGCGTGCAAGCCCTGGCCGGGATGCTGCTGCACCTGAAGCCTGTGATCCATGTGGATCACAGCGACGGCAAGTACAGCACCCTGGGAAAAGCGCGCACCATAGGCAAGGCGCTGGACACCATTGGCAATCACCTGGCAGAAAAATACCACGACCAGGCAGTCTGGGCATGCGTTTTACACGGTCGATACCAGGAACAGGCAGATGCCCTGGCCGCGCTTCTCAAGGAACGTCTGCATATCGCCAAGATTGAAACACTGCGCATTTCGCCGGTGCTGGGCGTGCACACAGGGCCTGGTATTGTCGGCGTGGCTATCGTGCCTGTCGACCTGATGGACATCCCGACCTGAGCCGGGCTAAGGCTTGAGAGCCCGCGTGGCGAAGAACGTCGGCAGGTATTCGTCGAGCACGCTGCGCGGGTCACGATCTTCATAAAAACCAGCAATTACGAAGCCGGCGGCAATCTGCCCGCCGAGTTGCTCATCCAGGCTGTGGCTGAACTCGAGCGGCCAGCCTTCGTCCTTATTGCGCTGTCTTTCAGCCAGCGAGGGTGAGGTCAGGTCAGAATACGGCAGGCGGTGCCGGACCACCAGCAAGCCCTCGTCATCCATCTTAAAACGATCGAAGATATAAATCAGTGGATTTGACAGGCCCGAGAGCAACGCGCCTCCCCGGTGCAATACGCGGTAGGCTTCACGCCAGACGGGCAGCACTTCGGGTACGAAAATATTCGAGACCGGGTGAATGACCAGGTCAAAGCTGAGGTCGGCGAACACGGATAAATCACGCATGTCGCCCTCCACCAGGCGTATCTCCAGGCCTTCGCGCTCTGCCACCAGGCGGTCCTGCCCGAGCTGAGCCGGCGAGTTATCGAAGACGGTGACGCTGGCTCCGGCCGCAGCCAGCACCGGACCTTGCTGCCCACCGCCAGACGCCAGGCAGAGCACGTCCTTGCCGTGCAGATCGGGCGGGAACCATTCACGGGGCACAGGGTTTATTGGGGTGAGTAGGATCGACCACTCATCGCCTCGGGCAGCCGCGATGACTTCGGGACTGACCGGGCGCGTCCATTCATTGCCCTCTTCGACCGCCTGGTTCCAGGCTTTACGGTTGTAGGCGCGGATGTCCATCAGCAGCTCCGTTCAGGGCTGGTCCCCAGGCCGGCCAGCCTCTATCCAATTCTTCTCAAAGGTATCTAACAAACCATCATAATATCCTGTGTTCAGGCGCAGGATTTCGCGCCAGCGCTGATGATCCAGCAACGGGCCGCGAGTGACCAGCGCCAGGCGGTTGTAAAATTCCGCCAGGGCAGGGTCCTGGATACGATTCTCACCTGTCTCCAGGGTAGCCAGGTAGCCCTGCGGGATCAGGTGGTGAAAATGCCCGATGCGCCAGTGACCTTCGACTGCCAGCGGCAGGCGCGGCATCAGCGGATCTGCCAGCGAATTGAAATCAAGCATGTGCACACCTGGGCCAGCCTGGTAGCCAGCCACCCCCAACGGACCCACGACTTCGAGCTTTGCCGGCGCTCCAGCCTCAGCGACCCATTTCAGACCGCCGTAACGCGAGCCCGGCGGCGCCTTGCCCTTTTCGGCGCGCACCGTCGAGAGCCAGCCCAAACGATGGTAATAAAACAATCGCTCGTCAGCAATGCCGTTGACGATACCGGTCTCGGGATCGACCGGGCCATAATCCAGGCGGGTTCGCAGTGGAGTGCGCGGGTTGAGCAGTCCCACCAGCAGGACTCCAGCAAGCGCACTGCCATAAACATAGTTGTTCGAGAATTTCCAGGTCGAGATCAGGCAAGCGCAGGTAAGCAACGGCAAGGAGTAGAAACGCCCGCTCATGAAATCCCCACCGATCCAGGTCGTGTACAGCAGGTACAGGCAGACGCCTGCTGCCAGCAGGCGCGCCTGGAGGCTGCCCTTCCAGAAACTCCAGAACAGGCTGCCGGCGATTGCCAGCAGCGTCAGCGGATCCAACCGCAGCGAATCCAGGACGTACAGCCAGCCCTGACGGAGCAGGTCCAGGCGAGCCGATGCCGGTGTTCAGCTTGGCGTAGGCGGTGTTTGGGAAGGGGAAGCCATAATAGAAGATCGAAAAGAGCTCCCAGAGCAGGAACGGCGTAAAACCAGCGATGACCAGCCCCAGCGCCTGGCCGCGCCTGGGACTTTGCCAGACAGTATAAGATAAAGCCGGCAAGAACAACAGGAGGGTGTCCATGCGGTTGAGCACCGCCAACCCGGCCACCAGGGAAAGGGCGAAGACTTTAGCGGGGGTGATCGCCTTTTCAGAGAAGAAGATCCAGATGAAGAGCACCAGCAGGAAATAACCCAGGGCATTTTCCAGCCCGGAAGTGGCATAATCGACGAAAGCCTTGGACAATATCAGGAGCAGGCCGGCCAGGACGGCGCCTTTGAGCGAGCGCGCCACCCCGACCAGCAGCAGGACGGCGGCTGCCAGCGAAAAAGCCATGGAGAGGAACAGGCTGACGTAATAAATCTGCGCCCAGGCGTTGAGCGCACCGATGCCCTGGGTGAGCGCGTTGACCGCAGCCTGGATAAAAAACCACAGCGGGTGGGTGAAAGCCTGGAGGCGCTCTCCCAGGTTATAAACCGGCCCGTAACCGGCCAGGAAGTTCTCGATCGAGCGGAACGTAATGTAAGCGTCGTCGCTGATCCAGGCAGTGCGAACGACCACCCAGGTCAGGGGCAGGATGAGGAGCAGTGGAACGAACCGGATTCCCTTTTTCATTTAGTCTAGTCAGGCTGCACCAGCTAATGATCCACAATGACGCCCTGGCTGCGGAGCTGCTGTTGAAAGGCTGCAAGCGGCAGCTCCCGGAGGTCGTTGTACCCCTGGCGCACAGCCAGGGCGGCCGCGGTACCGGCAGCCTCTCCGGTCACCGCGCAGCCCGGAAGCGCCCGAGTCACGTCCCAGGCCGTGGTATCCGCGGAGATGCAGCGCCCGGCTGCCAGCAGGTTGTGGTTGAGCACACCCCGGAGCGAGCGCAGAGGATAGGCGTAAACCGGCCCTGGCTTTCGCCAGTCGCCCGTCAGGCCGATTGTATCCTCAAAAAGGCGCTGGGCATCGCCCTCGCCCAGCGAGTATTCCCCTACCAGGCGGCGGGTCATGCGGAAGGTCGGGATGGTGGGAGGCAATATCAATTGGACGTCCGCCTGGGGGTCGTTAGCGTGCAGGTCAGCGATTTTCTGGCGGATCAGAGCTCGCGAACCCAGCACCTGGGCAGTCACATCCTCCGCGGCGTCACCGCGGAAGAACGGACCGGCGGCGCCTTCGCGGTTCGCGTAGGGGCTGTAAGCCTGGGTCATGGCGTGCAGGTGCAGGTCGCTATCCGCCAGGTGGTAGAACCAGCCGCAAAGCACGTTTGACTCCTGGGATTCGGTCTGCTCACCTGCCAGGAAGCAGACATCCGCATCGCCAGTGGCATCGATGACCATTTTGCAGCCAATGGCGCTGCGCCCGCTCTTGTTTTCCACGACCAGGTGGCTGACCGCCTGTCCCTGGCGCTGCACGGCGCAGATGCGCGTGTCATACATAATCTGCACCCCCGCTTCCATCAAGAGCTGCTCGAGCGCCAGCAGGTATGCCGATGGGTTAAAACGCACCAGGTAGCGGGCGTGCTTGCGCTGCTCGAGGTTGCCGCCCGGCTGCCAGCATTCAGGTATTCCCTGGAAGCCTGCTGCCGGGTGGTCGCGGGATAAATCGGCAACCGACAATTTGAGCAGCTCCTCTGCCAGGCCAGCGCTGACCTGACTTCCCTTGCCATCGCACAGCGGCAGCCAGACAGTGACATTGCCCAGCGTGGCCAGTCCGCCCAGGGCACACGTCTTCTCAACCAGGCAGACCGAGACACCCAGGCGGACAGCTGCCAGGGCCGCAGCTATACCGGCAATCCCACCACCGGCGACCAGCACACCGCAAGAGGTAGAGACCGGAATCTGGCGCGCCGGCTCCAGGATTGTAGGTTTGGAGGGAGTATTCATGCCAGGGACTGCGAGAAGGGATAATCGATGGTGATGCGGCCCTCTTCCGTATCGCCAATACCGCTGTACAGATCCACCTTGCCGTCCGGGCGAGGCACAATCCCAGAGGTGAATGCGCAGTCGACCAGCTCGGGGCGCTTGGCAGGACCGTCCGGGTAGCAGGAGCGCGTCCCAATGATATGGTCGTTGGTTGCTACATGCCCGGCAGGATCGAATTCGAAGGCCACATTGAGGTAGACCGCCAACTTTTGGCCCGCAGCGTCCACGTCTTGATACGACTTGTGCCCAATGACTCCGATTGTGCCATCCTTCAGCAGGTATGCCTGGTTGACACCGCCCCACTCGCCCTCACCGAAAAGACCAAAGATATAGGGGGCGCTGTCGATCACAGTTGCGGTCAACTCGTCCAGAGAGTCGATCACACTGAAGCCGACCTGGGCAGCGCTGCCGTACTGGCGCTCGATGCCGGGGTGGCGCGGCCGAGAAAAAACCCCGATGCTCCCATCAGCCAGCTCGACCAGGCGGATGTCCTTCATACCCTCTGGCCCGGTGGTGAAGTAGTAAAGATCGTTGAGGTCGAAACCCCGGTAGAAATAGCCATAAAAAGTGTGCAAGGCGCCTGCCTGGTAGTGCACGTGGGTGCCGCCCAGAACCAGCAGCTCGCCGATCCGGCTTACAAACGGGTCTTCAAGCGGGTAGATCATCGAGTCAGGGACCAGGGTCCAGTCATCTGGGTCACTGGGCTCGAACAAGCGCACCCAGGAGCGCGCCCACTCGGAGCGCCTTTCCACGCGCCCGAAGAGGTAAGTTTTTCCCTGCCAGGTAAAAGGGATGGAGGTGTTATAGACGTCGAATCCCTCAACACCGTGGAAGGTAATTTTCTGGCTTTCGTAAATCGATTTTGTGCGCTCGAAAAGCGCTCTTTGATCTTTTAATTGCATGGTTGGCTCCCCGGCCAGGATTTGGAATGATTGTGCTGGAACAGGATAAGTTTACCCTTAATTTTAAGCAGATGAGGTTCAAATTGCCCGAACGAGTTTTTGTAAAGCTTGTTGACAAAAGCTATACGGAGTATAATTGTCCAATTAGTTATTTAAAATCTGGCATAATTTGTTCGTCGAGGTGCACGACCACTTCATGGTAGAGGTTATTGGCAGCGGTCTAACTGACCCCGTGCGTCTCCAACTGCTCGGGGGTTTTGAAGTCTGGCTTGGGAATGAACCGATTCCGCCAGAGCGCTTTCGCCTGCGTAAAGCCCGAAACCTGGTAAAGCTCCTGGCATTATCTGATCATCATCGCCTGCACCGCGAGCAACTGATGGAGCTGCTCTGGCCTGAAAGCGATCCGGAATCAGCCTCCAATAACCTGCACCAGGCTTTGTTCTCTGCCCGCCGCGCATTCGTCCTGACTGGTGCCCCTCCAGGACTGTACCTGACCTACGATGGTGAGTACCTTTGCCTGTCGTCAGGCACCCCGGTATGGATCGATGTGCAACAATTCGAAAATGCTGCCGAGAAGGCGCACCAGACACAGGCGGTGGATGCTTACCAGGCCGCGTTAGATTGTTACCGGGGTGATTTACTGCCAGAGGATCGGTATGCGGATTGGACGCTGAACAGCCGCGACAGGCTGCGCCAGGAGTACCTGAGCTTGCTCCTGGAACTGGGGAAAAAACATGAGGCCGCCAGTGAATACCAGTCAGCGATCGAAAGTTTTCAGAAATTAATCCAGGCAGATATCTTGAACGAAGATGCCCACGTCAGCCTGATGCGCTTATACGCGATCAGTGGCCAGCGCCAGGCGGCCGTACGCCAATACCAGCATCTCGAGGCAGTGTTGAAGCGCGAGCTTGCAATCGAACCTGACCCGAGCAGCGCACAGGTTTACCAAAACATCCTTGCCGGTCAACTCCAGGCTGACACCACTTCCAGACCTGTCCCGGCGCGGGCTGGACCTTTACACAACCTGCCCACCCACCTATCCTTTTTTATCGGGCGCACAAACGAAAAGGAATATATAAAAAACCTGTTGTCTCGATCCCGCCTGGTTACCTTAACCGGTCCTGGCGGTGTGGGAAAAACTCGCCTGGCGATTGAAGTGGCCTCAGGGCAGGTTAAGAACTATCCCCATGGAATTTGGCTGGTCGAGTTGGCCTCATTGAGTGACCCGGAGCTCGTGCTGCACTCTGTGGCTGGTTTGTTTGGGCTTCGTGAGGACCGCAACCGCTCCCTCCAGGACGTTTTACTTGATTATGCACGTTCCAGGCAGATGCTGCTGGTGCTGGATAACTGCGAGCACCTGGTGGAAACCTGCGCCCAACTGGCAGAAAAACTGCTGCACGCCTCTCCAGGGCTGCGCATCCTGGCGACCAGCCGGGAAGCCCTGGAAATACCCGGCGAGCAGGTCTTTTTAGTTCCTTCGCTCTCCATCCCGGATCCACAGAACATGGGTTCCCAGGAAGACTTCCAGCAGTTTGAAGCTGTCCAGCTCTTTGTTGAGCGCGCCAGTTTAATTATGCCGGGGTTTTGTGTAACCACCGAAAATGCTCCAAAAATTGCCCAAATTTGCCAACAACTGGATGGCATCCCACTCGCTTTAGAGCTGGCGGCAGCCCATGTTAACCTGCTGCGGATTGAACAAATTGCTGCCAGGCTGGAAAATCGCTTTTCCTTATTGTCGGGTGGCAGCCGGACTGCTTTACCCCGCCAGCGAACTTTAAAGGCTTCAATTGACTGGAGTTATAACCTGCTGGATGAGGATGAGCAAAAAGTATTGCAGAGGCTTTCTGTTTTCTCGGGAGGTTGGTCTTTAGAAGCCGTTGAATCCGTGTGTTCGGACGAGACTCTGGCTCCCTTGCTGATTCTCGAAATCCTTACCCGCCTGGCGCATAAATCGCTGATTGTCGTCCAGCGCGGGCAAGGAACGCTGGCACGCTATTGGCTGTTAGAAATTATTCGCCAGTACGCCAGTGAAAAACTAGAGCAGGCAGGTGAGGCAGAGCTTTTCCGCAATCGCCACCTGGAGTATTACTTGAACCTGGCAGAGACCCTCGCCCCAAAACTGAAAAGCGATCGCTTTTTAGAGGGGATGCGCGTTCTGAGAGCCGAGTTAGAAAACCTGCGCTCTGCCTTGAGCTGGGGGTTGCCAGAGAAGGGCACCACCCGAGGAGAAGAAGGCGTGCGCCTGGTCAAGGCACTGGCATTATTTTGGAGCCGGGCTGGAATGATCAACGAAGGCCACCTGTGGCTGATGAGGGGCCTGGCAATGACATCCGCCAGCGGTCCGAGCCTGATCGCCCTGCACGGGCACATGTTGTGCCAGCTCGCTTATTACGAGCTGGATTTTCCCAGGGCTTATCAAGCAGCCGATGAAAGCGTGGCGATCTTTCGGGAAATTGGCGATCTGGAAGGCCTGGCCGAAGTACTCTTGTACCTGGGAGTGCGCTTCATTCACTCCGACCATACCCGGGGACGCCTTATCCTGGATGAAAGCATTCGCCTGTACAGACAGATGGGTGATGCCTGGGGACTGGCATATGCGCTGACCCAACGGGGCAGACTGGCTCACGAAGAAAGGGACTTTGTCCTGCTTGAAGCCTGCGCCCAGGAGAGTCGAAAACTTTTCCTGGAGACAGGCGATCGCTGGAGTGCCAATATCTGGCCGATGGGCTTGTTGGCTCATGTGGCGGTAGAAAATGGCGATTACGCCTCCGCGCGCTCAAACATCGAACAATGCTTGCGTTCTGCTGAGGAATCGGGAGAGGCCTCCATCGCCTTTGAGGCGATGATGTACCACGGAATTATTACTTATTTCCTCGGCGATTATGTGCGCATGGAAGCCGACTTTCATTATGTCCTGGGGAAGTATCAAGACCTTGGGGGTGGTAACCTGGGGATTGTATGGGCTTTACGCTGCCTGGGAATCGCCCTTAAACGCCAGGATCGGATCAATGAGGCAGCGGGATATTTTCAGCAGAGTCTTCCCCTCGCAATCGAGTTCGGATGATCGATATGGCATTTACAGTGCCATCTCAGGCATCGCGGGGGTATCCGGACCACTTGGAGACCCGACCCTGGGTGCCCGCCTTATGGGGGCAGTCGAGGCGCTGTTTTCAACCTACACCAAGCCCATGGACCCCATGGACTTCGAAGAATTCCAAAGGGATCTTGCGGCAGTAAAAACCACACTCCCTGAGGACAAGTTTTCCCGGGCCTGGTCGGAAGGTCAGGCTCTCAGCCAAGAACAAGCCATCCAGGCAGCCCTGGCACTGGTGAACTAAAAATTCCTCAGAAATAAGCCACAATTAAGAGCTAATAAATCCGGATATAAGCTCCCGTTAATTGCCATCGTCTATGATTGGAACCTGAGAGACGGTACCTGACAGGACATAAGCACTGAAAGATCCGTCAGAAGGAACCAGTTTTTTCACCTTAGGAGGATGGAATGAACGGTATGAAGAAATATAAAGTATGGACCGTAGGAATTGTACTCCTGGTACTGCTCCTGTCTGGGATTAATATTTCAGGAACGCAGGTCTTCCGGAGCGCAGCGGCCATGGGATACACAGAAACCGAGGTCATGGCCAGGCTAGAGGTCTTCGCGATCTCCCCGAAGTTCCAGGCAGTTGCCCAGGCACAGGTATATGATGCAGTCAAGGTCATGAACGAGGCCATCGTATTTTCCAATGAGGTCGCGCGCAGCAGGCCCCCTGTTTACGACGCTACCGGTGTCATGCTGGCAGCCATTGTTGAACCGCAGAACCTGGCGCAAGCACATTCGCTGATCTACGATGCCACCGCAGTCCGGGAAGCAGCCATCATCTACCCGCACAACCTTGCGCAGGCTCATTCATTGATCTACGATGCCACTGCCGTGCGAGAAGCCGCCATCGTCTACCCCCAATCCCTGGCGCAAGAATATGCAGAGGTCTACGATGCAGCCAGCGTGCGCGATGCAACCGGTATTTACTCACTGGTCCCGTCTTTAGCCCGAACACTCTGGTACGACGCGACGGGTGTCATGATGGCAGCGATTGTCCTGCCCGGTGGAACGACCCTTGCGAAACCAGCTTTCTATGATGCCACCGCAACAATGATGAACACAGTCGTGTTCCCAAAGCTTCCAGCTACTTTGACAGCGGGCAAGTAAAAGGCTCACAACACGGTTCAGGCGCCTGGGCTCAAGATGAGCCCAGGCGCCAGGGAAAACCGGAAAGTGATACCTTACACCACCTCAACCAGACAGATATGATAAATAAGGAGAAGATAAGATGAACGTACAGAACCAACCCCAATCTATGTCAGTGACCATGAAAGTCTTCATGGCAGTTGCGATCGTGGCCATCGTCCTGGTGGTTCTCTCGGGTGTTTTACTGAACCTGGACAGGAGCATCAACGTCCTTTCGGCTGCAGGAATTAGCAATATCAGGAAAAGCTTTACTGCGCTGCCTGAATCAGCCTACATCCAGGCGCACACAGTAAGTGGTTTACTCCCTGTCGAAGTAGTCCCGGCCAAGAGCTTCCAGGCATTAGCTGAGTATGGCTACATCCGGGCTCATTCCATAGCAACCACCCAATCCGACCTCTCGTTGCTGCCGGTAGGAATGCGTACTTTGACTGAATTTGGCTACATCAATGCACACAACCAGAGCGATGCTATGGATCTGGCGCTTACCCTGGCGCTGCCTCTACCGCAAGGTCTGCAAGCGCTGGCTGAGTTTGGATACATCCAGGCACACAACCGGAGCGGAACAGAGACATTTGTTGGAGGCCTGCCCGGCCGGATGCGATCCTTACCGGAATTTGGGTACATCCAGATGCACCAATAAGTTACCCAGAGGGATTTTTAAAGGGCTGGCTCAAAGAAAATCGAGCCAGCCGTCAATATTTAAACTCCAAAGAGCCCAGAAAGAATAAAAACAAACAAGGCACCCAGGATGATACCAATCGCCGTGTAGTGCTGGTGACCGTGCTCGCGAGCAGTGGGAATCAACTCGTCCAGCGTGATGAACATCATCACCCCGCCAGCAAAAGCCAGGCCAGCCGGTATCAACCCCTCAAATGTAGACAAGAATAAGGCGGCCAGCAAAGCGCCAATGGGTTCCACCATACCCGACAGGAAAGCCGCCCGGAAGGAATCCCACTTGCAAACCCCGCTCTTGCACAAGGGCATGGCGGTGGCGATGCCTTCGGGTATATTATGAAGCAAGATGGCCAGGGCGATAAAGATGCCAAACGCGGGATCGTGCATGAAACCGGCGCCAACCGCAAATCCTTCCGGCAGGTTGTGGATGGCGATACCGACCGATAAGAGAACCCCGGATTGGAATAACTTCGGATTATGGATGCGGTTGCGCCGGTGAAGATGCCCCCGGCGGTATCGTCCGGGCGGACCATGGAAACTCATGGATTCAGCATCGTCCTGCCCGCCGTTAGCTGAATTTTCGCGCTCCCCGAATCGGACGTGAGGCAGAGCCATGTCAATGAAGAGCATGAAAAATGCACCCGCACCGAACCCGATCGTTGCTGTCCAAAAGCCTGCGAGCTGCCAGGCCTCGTTTACCAGTTCGAGAAACGAGAGCGTAATCATCACCCCGGCAGTCAGACCCATCAGGAAGCCAAAGGAGCGCTTGCCGGGGGTGCGGATGATGGCAATTAAACCGCCCAAGCCGGTACCTAACCCCGCAATCAGGCTGAGTAAAACGGGATACACGATGGTATTGATCTTCGGGCTCCTTATGGGCGGCGGTTGTGGAAAAACCTGGCAGTAGCGGCCAGGGAGATTGCGGTAATTATACCCTTTGGAACTCTGGCAGGGTTATTAGCAGGCTAACAAGGGGTTAATCATGTCACTAACCTTGCAAATCTGTCAGGACAGCTTGCTAAACCTACTCATCTGTCATATATTATCTATGCAAACCTTGTAATGGGTTTGGAGACATCGCTGCTATAATCTGAGGTGGGAATTCACCGGGGGATCGCATTTTTTATGCATATGGAAAAGGGAGGCTAAGATGAAGTTTCGTCTCAACCGATTTCTCAATTTATGTGTCATTGCCAGCTTAATTTTTGTGTCATTCCTGGGAGGCTCGAAAGCCGAAGCAGCGCAGGGCGGTCACGAACCGGCGACAATCCACCTGCGCGCCGGCAATTTCCGCCCCACCATGGGTGAGTTGCCCGCCATCCCCGCAGACCTGACGATCACCGGGTACGCCCACGGGCAGCCGGGCACCTACCTGGTGCAGCTCGCAGGCCCGGTGCTGGAGGAATGGAAGCAAGGCATGACAGAGCTGGGCGCCGATGTCCTCGAGTACATCCCGGACTTCACCTTCAAGGTGCGCATGACACCGCCGGTCGCCCGCCTGGTCGAAGCGGAGGCGTACGTTACCTGGGTTGGCATCAACCAGCCCGGGTACAAGGTGGACCCGGCGTTGGACTTTAACCGTGGAGCGCATGTACCGGGTGCGCAATGAAAAGGGCGCCCAACATGCCCAGGTTATCAACGAGATGACCCAGGTTGGAGCGAATGTCAGCAGCGCCGAAGGCGAGTCTGACCGGTCCAGGCGAACAGCGACCAGATCAAGTCGATCCTGCATAATCCGAACGTGGCCTGGGTCGAAGCCTTTACGGCGAAAGAGTTCCACAATGAATTTGGCGGCGGCCAGATCATGGGCAGCGCCATTGCGAATGCCAACGGCTACGACGGCTCGGGACAGATCGTGGCCATCTCCGACACCGGCATCAACACGGGCGACGCGAACAGCGTACCCGGCATCCCACCTGAGCGGATCACGGCAATTTTCAACTGGCCCGGGGTTGAGAACTCGCTGCTTATTCGGACATCCAGGATGATGGACCCCAAGACATCAACGGGCACGGCACGCATACCTCAGGAAGCATCCTCAGCGACGGCATCGATGGGAAAGGCACGGGGACCGCACCAGGAGCCAGCCTGGTATTCCAGGCAATGGAAAACTGGGCGAAGTGCTTCTATGGAACTGCGTCGGTTTTCTAAATGCCGGTTACGATTACTGGTCAACCGGTTTTCCGGAAGACCTGCACTTGCTCTACCAGCAGGCTTACGATGCTGGTGCCCACGTCCACTCCAATTCCTGGGGCGGCAATAATGCAGGCGACTACAACATTGAAAGCGTCCAGACGGACGATTTCGTCTGGAACAACCAGGACATGCTGATCACCTTCTCTGCTGGAAATTTCGGCAAAGATGGAAACAGGGATGGCGTTGTGGACACGGGCAACCAGATGGCTGCACCAGGAACCGCTAAAAATGTACTCACGGTCGGCGCCAGCGAGAATGACCGCCAGGGGGATTACTTATGCGACAGCAGCCTGGACTATATCAATTCGCCGGATGGGACAAGCTGTGAACAGCAGGGAGGCTAAATCATCATCCCTACCTGGGGCGTGATTGGGGATGACATGGGTGGGATTTTCCCGGTCGATCCGTTGAAGAGCGACTCTTCCACCGGCAATCCCCAGCAGATGGCGGCCTTTTCCAGCCGTGGACCGGTGGACGACGGTCGCATCAAGCCCGACCTGGTTGCTCCGGGCACCTGGATCCTCTCGACCTATTCCGACATGTTCCAGCGGGGGTATGATCCCGGCACGAACCCTATGAATAATGCCTGGCAGAACGGCGGCTGGCCTTACCCATACAGCCAGCAGTTGAAATACATCGGCGGGACTTCGATGTCGAACCCGCTGGTGGCCGGTGGGGCCGCTGTGGTGCGGGAGTATTATGCCGAAACTCACAGCCACCTCGCCAGCGCAGCCCTGGTCAAGGCAACCTTGATCAACTCAGCCGTGGACATGCTGGATGAGAACAACGACGGCGCCAACGACAACGATATCCCCATCCCCAACAGCCACGAAGGCTGGGGGCTGGTGAACCTGGTCAACGCCACCGACGGCAGCGCCCAATTCGTTGACGATGAGAGCGAATTAGCGACCAGCGGTAGTATGACCTTCGAGTATTCCATCGCTTCGGAAGGTCAGCCGTTCAAGGTGACCCTGGTCTGGAGCGACTACCCCTCGACCGAAGCCGCCTCGATCAACCTGGTCAACAACCTTGACCTGGTCGTGACCTCACCCGGCGGGACGATCTACCGCGGCAACGTTTTCAGCGGGGGCTGGAGCCAGGCTGGCGGCACTGCCGACACCCGCAACAACGTCGAAAATGTCTACGTCCAGACTCCCGAGACTGGCATCTGGACCGTTGAAATCACAGGCGTCAACGTACCCAACGGACCGCAGATGTTCGCCCTGGTAGTGGACGGCAGCTTTGGAACACCCCCACCTCAGGATTTCAAAAAGCAGTACGCCAGCGCCGAAACGACCACCTCCGGGACGGTGACCGACAGCTACCTGGATACGCGCAGCGACGGCGCCGGGATAGAGGTGCTCAAGGAGATCGAGTTGGGCGGCAAGCCCAACGTGCGCTACAGCCTGCTCGAGCACCAGTGGACGATCAACGTGCTGCCCGGCAGCGCAGCGACCCTGTTCATCAACGCCTGGGCGCCCGTCAACACCGACAACGACACCTTCAAACTGGCATATGCCACGGATGGCGCAACCTTCACTGATATGTTGACGATCACCAGCGCCACAAGCGATCCCAACACCCTGCAGAGCTTTGACCTGAGCGGCAAATCGGGGACAATCACCATTCGGGTCGTGGATAGCAACCGCACTGCCGGCAAGAAGAGCCTGGACAGCGTGTACATCGACTACCTGTACATCCTGACCGACCTGCGGCCGGGTATTCTGCCCGAGGCGCCGTCCGGCGTGACAGCCGAGGCAGTCTCTGAAAGCCAGATCAACCTGGCCTGGGTTGACAACGCCGGCAACGAGACCGGCTTCTATGTGGAGCGATCCCTGGACGGGGGGCCCTTCAGCCGGGTTGCCACGCTGCCGGCGAACACCACCACCTACTCGGATACAGGGCTGGTTTCGAGCACCACCTATAATTACCGAGTGCTGGCTTACAATGGGACTGGAGTCTCGGCGTACAGCAATGTAGCAAGCGCCACCACTCAGGTCTCCACCGTGCAGTACATGCACGTCGGAGGCCTGACAGGTTCTTCAACCATCAGCGGTAGCCGCTGGACGGCAAAAGTGACGATCACCGCTCATAAGGCTGATCATACTCCCCTCGCCGGGGTGGTGGTCAGCGGCGCCTGGAGCGCTGGAGCGACCGGCACCGCCACCTGTACGACCGATGTTTACGGAACCTGCACGGTCAGCAAGACCAACCTCAAGACCAGCGTCCTGAGCGTGAAGTTTACCCCCACCAGCCTGGTGTTGGGTGGCTACACCTACCAGCCTTCCAGCAACCACCCCTCGGATGTTACCGTGAATCAGAAGTAACAGCCTCTCTAAGCAGGGGGCTGCAAACACGGTCCGACAGGTTCTTTCCCGCCGGACCGCGACCCCGGGTTGTGGTATGCAGCCCGGGGTTTGTTTTTATTCCCTGGATTATAATTATTCTTAGGAGAAAAACAACCTTGTCCAACAGATTAAATTTTCACCTGGGTCCGCAGACCGTCAGCCTGGTCAAGGAACACGCCCTGATGCACGAGGCACTGCCAAAACTGAAATGAAACGCCTGATCATCAACGCCGACGATCTGGGCGCAAGTGGGGGCACCGCCCAGGCGGTGAAGGAGCTGTTCGAACGCGGCATCCTGACCAGCACCACTGCCCTCGTCAACCAGCCTGAATGGCCTCAGGCCGTCGAATACCTGCGCACGCACCCGGAGCTGGGCGCAGGCGTACACCTGGTAATGAACGAGGGCGCCCCGGTCCTGCAGCGAGAACGGGTGCCATCTCTGGTGGACGGGCAAGGCAATTTCTATAGGGATGCCGCCCTGCTGAGGCGTTTTGGCCGCCTGCGCACCCGCGAGCTGGAAGCCGAGTGGCGCGCTCAGATTGAGAAGTTCATCCAGGATACCGGTCGCCAGCCCGACCACCTTGACCTGCACTGCCATTTTCCGTACGTCTTCCCGTCCTGGTTCCGGGTCTCACTGAAACTGGCGCGCGACCACGGTCACCTGCCGGTGCGCTTGCCGTTCGACAGAGCTTTAGAGACCAAGGCGCCGATCATGGCCGTCAAGTTCGGCTTCCCCGGCTGGTTCGTGCTCTGGCAAGGCCGGCGCTACCAGAAGATGGTGGCAGGATATGGCTTGAAACACCCCGATTACCTGGAGGAGTCCTTCTCGCTGCGAGCGCCTAAAGCCCAGCGCACGCCCGAATACCTGCTGGAGCTGTTCGAAAACCTGCCGGAGGGCACCACCGAGCTTCTCTGCCACCCAGGCACGAGCCTCGAGTGGAGGCAAAAGGATTACCGCGTGCTCCTGGACGGACGGCTGGTGCCGACCATTCGAGAGCTGGGGATTGAGCTGGTGAGGTACAGTGAATTAGCGCCCGAATGAGAATTTTTACATGGCAGGAAATGAGAACCGTAGATTGCCTGCAAAGAACGCAGGTACACAGATGAGTATTGATCTCCCCTGGAGGATTGGTTCAGTATGAAGATCTACTTTGCCCGCCACGGTGAAAGCTATGCAAATACCACCCGGGAGGTCTCGAACCGCGGGCTCAAACACCCGCTGACGCCGGTCGGGCGCCTCCAGGCGCAAGCCCTGGCACAGCGGCTGGAAGGTCGCGGCATCACCCACGTTTACACCAGCCCGGTGCTGCGCGCCCTGGAAACCGGTATCCTGGTCGCCAACCACCTGGGGATTGACTACGAGGTCGCCGACGCCCTGCGCGAGTACGACTGCGGGGAGCTTGAAGGGCGCTCGGACGAGGCTTGCTGGCAGCAGATGGATGAACTGGCCAGGGCCTGGGTCGTGGACCACCAGTGGGAGCGCCGTCTACCCGGCGGAGAAAGCGGCTGGGATGTGCGCAAGCGTTTCGAGAGCATCGTCGATAAGCTGGTGAGCAGGCATTCCCCTGCGGATGAAAATGTATTGTGCCTGGCGCATGGCGGGGTATACTGGCTGGCGCTGCCGTTGATCCTGAATAACTTGACGGTCCCTTTCCTGGTGAAGCACGGCCTGGGATACACGGCCTGCTGCACAGCGGAGCTGCGGCCTTCAGGCATGGCTGCTGTTGAATGGAACTTCTGCCCCATTCCTGAGGTAGTGGATGGCCAAGAGTAAAGCCAAAGAACGCTCGGACGACCTGTTCCAGCACCTCGAGCAGATGGCTCAGCCTGAATCTGCCGATGGCGACGAGGATACCGCCAGCCTGGTCGCCCTGCAGGGACGCCAAATTCTATCGGTTGTCGATTCCAGCCGTTTTCCGCGCATGAAAAAATTCCGCTTTCAGCTCCTGCACCAATGGCTGGTTGGTAATTTCGAGCCCTGCCGGGCGGCCGATATTGGCGGCGGCAAGGGACTGCTGGCATTTTTACTGCAAGAAAGCGGTTGGGATACGACTGTCATCGATCCTGTCGATCAGCCGCTGCCGGATAAATACAAAGACCTGCGCACAGGCGCCCGGGTCAAGATCAAGCCAGATGCCCGCGTCACCCGCATCAATGAGGAATTCGAGCCCGGGCAGGCAGCCGGCTTTGACCTCTTGATCGGGATGCACGCCCACGCTTGCAACGTCAAGATCATCGACGCTGCGGCTAAGTATGGCTGCAGCTTTGTGATTTTCCCCTGCTGCGTGATCGGCGAGCCTTTTTATCCCCCACTGGGCGTTCACTGGCTGGAAAGCCTGGCGGATTATGCCTTGCGGCAAGGTCATACCATCCAGCCCTTTCGCTTGAATTTCAAAGGCCAGAATATTGGCCTGGTCAGTCCCGGCATACCCGATGAGGCGGGCTTGCTGGAATGGAAGAGGCAACGGCTTTCTAAATTCCTATCGCCGGTGGTGAACTCAAGCGGTAAATTGATTTCAGACCTGATCTCCGAAATGCGTGATTGATGGTAAACCCAGAAATCATATCTGCCCATTGAATTGGCAGCAAATCCCAGGTGTATTCAGCCTGATACAAAACCACTCGTTGCAATGCTCCGAGCTTATAACCAGACAAACAGGTGTAGGGTTGGGTCTTCTTGGCATCAGGCAATGGGCTCAAGCATCGCCATGCAAATTCAAGAAAATGAACTGCGCCTGGAGTGGAAGACCCGCCTCTACCATGCTGTTTTAGGCTGGCGTTTTAACACCTGCCAGCGCCTCTTCCAACAGTCGCGCATCCTCGGCCAGCATGTCAGGCTTGATCTTGGGGTACACGCCGACGCAAACGGCGTCCGTGGCCCGCATTTTCGAAGCCGCAAAGGCAAATGCCGCGGCCGGATCGTTGCGCCCGGCAGCCATGATCTTGTAATGCACCACCGGTTTTGACAGGCGCGGGATCAGGTCCGTCATCAGTTGTCGGTCCACATCCAGGTAATGTTCCTCTTCATCCGGGTTATGGGCTGCATGCGCGTCGCGCGGGGTCGGGTTGTAATAGGAGGCCAGGTAATAATCCAGGTCCAGGTGCTCCTCCGCCCATTCGAGAACGCGCGGGTTGTGAGCGGCGATACCGGCCAGCATGCCCTTCTCGCGGATCAGGTCCAACGCTGGCTGGACATCATCGAGCTCCCCCCGGGCAAAGGCATAGTCCATGACGCCGCCGTGCAGGTGGCAGGCTTTAGCGCCGTAACTGGAGGCGCGCAGGATGCCGACCTCGTGCGAGCCGACTTCCGGGCAGGTCTGCGAGAACCACTGCAACGAGCCGCCCTGGTCGCGGTATTCGAGCAGCATGCGCATCACGTGGAAATCGGTGCGGGCGATCATCGTGTTGATACCAAGGGCTTCGGCCTGGAAAAGGATTTTGATAATCGTCGATGTGCTGAAATAATGGCGCATGTCCCAATCGACCTGCGGTCCCTGGTGTGAAAAGCCAGAGAAGGGATTGCTGCCCAGGATCAAGCGGGAAACATTGAGATGGTAAAACGGGATGGTCTGCATCAGGATTCTCCGATTGAAGGTATGAGGTGTTGATCAATAAGTCGTATTGTATAATAAATTGAATAAGATGGGGTAAGGGATAACCAATTACTCGAGGAGGCATCATGTCCGGTTTTAGCACAGCACCCATGATCATCATCAGCCTGGCGCTGGTTTTTTATTCCATCGGCGTGTGGAGCGAGCGCTTGCAGGGCAGGCTGAAAGCCTGGCACCTGGCATTTTTCTGGCTGGGACTGGTATTCGACACCTGGGGGACCGGGCTGATGATGGAAATGGCAGGCGGCTTGAAATGGAACATCCATGGCGTCACCGGGGTGGTGGCGATTTTATTGATGTTCATCCACGCCGTCTGGGCATCCGTGGTGCTGGTTCGCAAGGACGAAAAAGCCATCCGCAGCTTCCACAAATTCAGCCTGTTCGTGTGGTTCGTCTGGCTGGTACCTTACCTGAGCCCGATGATATTAGGAATGAGATGATGGGTCGTACTCTGGCCAGTGGTACCGTTTATTGGAGGCGCACATGACCACAATCCTTGTTTTATACGTGGTTGGAGGACTGTTATTAACAGGATTATCGATCCCCCTGATTCTTGAGAAAGTAAAGCCGAATGGCCTTTATGGTTTTCGGGTTCAACAAACCCTGGACGATCCAAAGGTCTGGTATGCCGTCAACAAATATTCAGGCAAGCGCCTGCTGGCCGCCGGACTTTAACCGTCGTCGCAGCAGTCGGCTTTTCTTTCATTCCAGGGATCAGCGTGGATGCCTACGCCCTGGCTTGCCTGGGAGTCACTGGAACAGTGCTGACCATCGGGATTGTGCAGAGTTTCCGCTTTCTAAAAAAGGTGGCAAAATGATCCTGGAATCCTTACAAAAAATCCTCGAAATCCAGCGGCAGATCCAGGATATCCACCCATTCCTGGAAAAGGTTTTCCCGATTGCTATCGCTGACGAAAACCGTTTTTTGATCTTCGACCAAGACGGTACTACGGATCATTATCATTTCGTCCAGGAGGCGCCCACTCCAATGCCAATCCCTCTGGGTGTGCGCGCTGCCTTTCCCCTGGATAACTACGGCGGTCGCATGGCCTGCGTGGTCACGGCGGAAGTCTTTGACACGCTGGATGGTTATGTCACCATCTTCCATGAGTTCGTCCACTGCCAGCAGTTCGAGACCTACGAGCCAGGCCTGAAAAACAGCCTGGAGGTTGCCCGAAATGCCCAGGCAGCCGGTGATTTCATGTGGGAGATCAACCACCCCTTCCCCTACGATGACGCCGGTTTTGTGCATATCTATGCGCAGTTCCTTCGTCTTGAAATCGAAAGCGATCCGGCGGCAGTGAGGATTGCCCGTAAGGCATTGAAAAACCTGTTGGATCCGGAAGATTACGAGTACATGACCTGGCAGGAATGGAAGGAGGGCTTTGCGCGCTGGATCGAAAACCAGGTACAGAAGCGCCTGGGATTGCCCGAGAACCACGGTGGTCGCCAGCAGCCCTTCAGCCGGGTCACTTTCTATGCAGGCGGCGCCGGTTACATCCGGTTCCTGGAAAGTCAGGGTCCAGGATTGGCGCTCGATCCCGAACGATTGTTTCAGCGCATGCTCGAGGGCTAGGCGGATGGTATACTCATCTCCAATGGCTGATCTTCAGGATCGATTTCGCGGTTGCCTGCTCGGGCTGGCGGTTGGCGATGCCCTCGGCACGACGCTCGAGTTCAAGACGCCAGGCAGCTTCACCCCGCTGACGGATATGGTTGGCGGTGGTCCTTTTCAGTTGAAGTCCAGGCCAGTGGACCGATGACACGTCCATGGCGCTGTGCCTGGCCACCAGCCTGGTGGAGTGCCGGGGCTTTGACGCCCGGCGACCAGGTAGAGCGCTACTGCCGCTGGAAGGACGAGGGCTACCTCGAGCAGCACGGGCACGGTGCTTCGACATCGGGGGAACAACCTCAGCCTCGCTGAGTCGCTTCCAACAGACCGGGCAGCCCTTCAGCGGTTCCACGGATAGCGGATTCCGCCGGCAACGGCTCGCTGATGCGCCTGGCGTCAGCGCCCATGTTTTACTACCCGGAAATCGATGCCTGCGAGCGCTTTTCCGGTGAGAGCTCGCGCACCACGCATGGCGCCGGTGAGTGTGTGGATGCCTGCCGCCTGTTCGGGCGAATGCTCTGCCGGACCCTGGCAGGAAGCTCGAAGGAAGACATTGCCTATGGGGATCGCGGCAGGTTCACGGGCGCTGCGAAAGTCGTTGCCATTGCAGGTGGAGCTTACACACAGAAAACCCGACACGAAATCAGAGGCTCGGGATACGTCATCGACTGCCTGGAAGCCGCCCTGTGGTGTTTCCTGAACGCGAACAGCTACCGGGAGGCAGTCCTCCTGGCAGCCAACCTCGGTGACGACGCCGACACCACCGCCGCTGTCTGCGGGCAACTTGCCGGCGCGTATTACGGAGCTTCCCAGATCCCGCCGACCTGGCTGGAACGCCTGAGCCTGCGGGCAGAGATCACGCGGCTGGCGGACAGGCTGCTGGCAAAGGAATAACCAGGAGTAGAACTCGAACATGCCCACGATTTTTACTGCCATTTTTTCTATCTCCCTCTATGCCTTCATCCTGTGGGCAGTCTTCAAGAAAAAAGTCCTGCTAAATTTCCGCCAATGGCCAAAGAGTCCCACTCTCTTTATGATCTGGACGATCTGGGCGATCTTCCTGCTGCTGTTGTCTCCGCTGTCCTACTACAAAGGCGACATGGCAGTGTGGACGACAGCGACCCAGAACCTGCTGCGCGGCGAAAGCCTGCTCGATGCCTACGTATACCTGCCGATGTATGCGCAGTTTTTAGCAGCCCTGGCATGGCCTTTTCATGTGCTCGGGCTGGATTTCCACATCGGGCTGGTCTTCATTACCAAGTGGGTGCTGGTCTTTGCCTACATCGGCTGCGCCATCCTCATGAGCAAATTCGTCCCCGAGCAGTCCGAGCTGGCGCCGCTGGCGATCGTCCTGGCTCCGGTCACGGTTTTCTATATTTTCTTCGGGACGAACCACCTGGTGATGTTCTTCTTCTTGCTGGCCGCCCTGGTCTTCATCCGCCAAAAGCGCTGGCTGCTGGCCGGCGTCATGGCCGCCCTGAGCTGCTACAAGTTTTTAATGGTGCCGACCTTGATCGTGCTGCTGGTGTTTGTGTGGGCCAAAGCCGGTTGGCGCAGCGCCCTGTGGTTCGTCCTGGGAGGCGCCATCGTCCTGGTCCCGAACATCCTATATTTTGGTTACGATCCGCAGAACCTGCTGAGAGTCCTCAGCAACCAGGCGGCGATTGGGGCGCACTCCGATAAAATCGAGCCTTTCCATTTCTTCTACCTGCTTTCTCAGTACGCGGAAAGCTTCGAGACCTGGTATATCGGCACCAAGACCTGGCTGTGGCTATCGCTGGCCGGCATCCCGGTCTGCCTGGGGCTATACTGGCTGAAACGCCTGACTTTTCTGCAGTGCCTGGCGCTGGGCTATGCCTTCGTGGCGATCTTCACCCCCGAGCCCTTCCGCCTGGAACCGCTGTTTGGGCTGCTCTGGCTGGATGCGGTTTACCGGGGCAGCCTGAAGGTGCAGGCGGCTGTTTTCGTCATCCTATTCCTGCACGCCTTTGCCTGGTACGACCTCGCCAACTCGGCATTCCTGAGCTTCGATCCCGCGGTCCCGAACCTTTGGCTGGGGCGCGGCCTGGTCCTGGGGCTCTCCATCATCGTCACCTTCGGCATCATCCTGTTTGAGAAGGACAAGCGGGAGCTGCTGCCAATCGCAGCCTGATCCTCCATGAAACATCACATTAATGCGTTATCCCTGCTCGTACGTTTTTACAATGAAGCCATCGCCTATTACTCGGATAAACTCGGTTTTGAGCTACCGGAGGATAACGACCTGGTGAATGGATAGGCATAACATGGCAACCTGGATCGCCCACCTGCGCATTGCCGAAAACCTGCTGAAGTGGATGCCTGAGCTGGACCCGCACACCTTTGCGGTCGGCAGCGTCGCCCCAGATTCCGGCATCCCCGACGAGAAATGGGAAAAGTTCACGCCGCCTGGCGAGGTCACCCATTTCAAATCCCCCAAGGGAAGCACCCATTCCGCCGCAGATCTGGATTTTTACCGCCAGTATCTGGCCGGGAAACCATTCCCGGGCGACGATCGGAAAAAGGCATCCTTCCTGTTTGGTTATTTCTGCCACCTGGTGACGGATAATCTCTGGAGTGCGATGATCTATCAACCGACCCGTAGCCGCTATCAAAGGGAATTTGAGACGATCCCGGGTTTAATCTGGGAAGTAAAGAAGGACTGGTACGGGTTGGACTTTGAATATGTGCGCAGCCACCCCGACTCGCTGTACTGGAGAATTTTCCTGGCATGCACTGTTCCGGAGAATTACCTGGAATTCCTGCTGCCCGAAGGAGTCCAACGCAGCCTGAAACATATCCAGGAGTACTACCAGCGCTGGGATGACCACGTCCAGGAACGGGTGAACCGTGAGCGCATTTACCTGACGGAATCCGAGATGGACCATTTTGTGGAGATCGCCACCTCAACCATTCTTCAAGGCTGGCAGCGCTTACAGTCGGGTGAAATCCAACTTCAAGGAAAAGGCTCAATATTAGAAAGCGCATGAATCCAATCGACCCTATCAAATTCGCCAAAAACCGTGCCTACGAGTTTAATGAAAAGCAGCAGCGAGCCCTCGACAAGGGGGCGATCTCTGAAGAGCAGTGGTTTGCTGACTCGAACGCTTTCTTCACGACTCACTACCTGGCTGCCGACAACCCGCGCGCCCAGTCCGGGCACGGCGGGGATGAAGCCCAGTACCGCTACACCCGCATGCTGGTGCTCGAGGCCATCCACCGCAGCGGTACCTTCCTGGACGTGGGCTGCGCCAACGGCTACCTGATGGAATCGCTGGACCGCTGGCTATCCGGAACGGGTATCCAGATCGAATTCTATGACCTGGACTTCTCCGAAGGGCTGCTGGAGCTTGCCAGGCAGCGCCTGCCGGAATGGCAGGCGCGCTTCTTCCTGGGCAACGCCTTGTTCTGGACGCCGCCAATGCGTTTCGACTTCGTTTACATTGCCGGGCTGGAGTACGTTCCCCAGGGGAGGCACCAGGAACTCCTATCCCGCCTTTTCAATGAATTTACAACGGATGGCGGGTGCCTGATCCTGGGGCCGGTCACCGAAGAACGCCTATCCAACGAGATGGAAGAAAACCTGCTTAGCTGGGGCTTCATCCCCTCGGGCTACTGCCTGAAATGCCACCAAGTTCACGCAGTTCTGGCCAGGAAGCTCTTCTGGTTTGATAAATCATAGCCCCACATCAATGATTCATTTTTCTTGTACTTCTTTTGATCTTCTACCCATCCAGACGGATGGCGTGCGCTGGCTGGACCAGGAGGCAGACCTTAAATCTGCCCAGGCGTACTGGCTGGAGCTGGGGCAGCCTCTGAGCCAGAAAACCTGGGACATGGCTCACCAGTTCGGCTACTCTTACGCGGCAATCCTGCTGGGAACGCGCATCCTCTCCTGCGCGGCCGCCTGGCGCTTTTCACCCGATTGCTGGGAGGTGGCTGCGGTCAGCACCCTGCCTGCTTTCCGCGGCCTGGGATACGCCAGGCGCGTGGTCGCTTTCGTCACCGGTTACATCCTCGGTTCCGGCAAGCTGGCGACATGCTGCACGGACGATGACAATGCGGCGATGATCGCCACGGCCAGGAGCGTTGGCTTCCAGGTCGTCTCCAGGGAAATGGTCTGGTGGAGCTTCCCGGACCTGCCGCATTTTTAGGAGATCATCCAGACGCATGGCCGCTCTCATTCCGGATGTCATCCAACCCCTTCTGAAGGAATTCGCTGCATCTGTTCAACAGCAGCTCCCAGGGTTTATCAACGGCCTCTACCTGGAAGGCTCCATCGCCCTGGGCGGTTTCAACGAGCGCTTCAGCGACGTTGATTTCATCGCCTTGCTCGAACATCCAGCTTCCGCCGGGGAGTTCGACGCCCTGCGCCAGGTTCACCACAGGATCGAAAAACAAAATCCACGCTGGAAGCTATCGGGCTGGTACCTGGCATCTGATGAACTTCGAAGGGGGTACGATCGCCTGGAGCCGGTGCTCAAATATCACGACGGCCTCCTGGGCAGGGATGCCTCCTTCGAAATCCACTCGGTCGAAGGCTGGATCTTGAAAAACAAGGTGATCGCGCTGATTGGACCCGAGCCACAAATGCTGCCTTTTGAAGTAGACTGGCAAATTGTCCTCCGCAAAATGCGCGTGAATATGAACACCTACTGGGCAGGCTGGACCAGGCGTCCCGACGCCCTGCTGGTACTGCTAAGTGATTGGGGCATTCAATGGGCGGTGCTGGGCGTCCTCAGGCAATTCTATTCGTTCCGCGAGAACTCGATCACCACCAAGATCGGGGCAGCCGAATATGCCCTGCCGTTAATGCCGCCGTGCTGGCAGCGTTTGATCCGGGAAGCGCTGAACATCCGCGAGGGCAGAAAGGAACGTTTATATTCAAACCGCGTCGGAAGGATGGTCGAAGCCGTGAAGTTTTTGAGGTCTATTATTGCGCTGTCAACGGATGCTGCCTAAAGATGCTGTCATCGGATTTGAGGAGCGGATTTAACGGATGGCTCCACTGAAAAAACGAATGGACAAAAGCAGTCAGAATTCAGGGCTCCTCAAAGGAGAAAAGATTGAATATAATCGAAAGACACCAAGCTTAACAGGAACACAGGATGTACAAAGCGAATAAAAAACACAATCAACCGCCATTATTTAGTAATGTTCAAGAGTTTAAGGATAAGCACCGACAACGGCTGGAAGAATCTTGGGCGGGTGAATTTTACCGGCAATTCTTTTGTCGGCTCAAAGAAGGTTCGTTTTGTTGCCTGTACGCTGATCATCCTTCTCGGCCAAACATTCCAGTCAACGTTCTAGTAGCTTTAGATACGCTGAAGGCTGGCTTTGGATGGAGTGACGAAGAGCTCTATGACCATTTCACGTTTGACGTCCAGGTTCGATATGCCTTGGGATACCACAGTTTGAATGAAGGGGATTTCGACATACGCACGTTGTATAACTTTCGCCGGCGTTTAAGTCAATACAACCTGGAACACGGGGTGAATTTCCTCGAGCAACGTTTCGAAGACATTACCGATCAACAACTGATCGCCTTCCAAGTCAAGACCACCCAGCAGCGCATGGATAGCACAATGCTTGCAAGCAACATTCTCGATTCCAGTCGCCTGCAATTAGCCGCCGAACTGCTACAGCGGATCAACCGCTTGTTGTCTGAAGCAGATCGTGTGCGGTATGCAGAAATCTTTGGCCCATACTTGAAAGACACTACCAACCAGTATGTATATCGCATCAAAGGCAAAGAGCAGGTACAAGAACAGTTGACCCACATTGGGAAAATCCTTTTCCAGCTATTGAGTGAGTTACGAGCGGGATATACTCAATATCCTTTCTTCAGAGTGGTGGAACGATTCTTTACCGAAAACTTCCGGGCAGAAAGTGTAACCGTGCTACCAAAAGAGGGTAAAGAACTCTCCAGTGGCTGTTTGCAATCCTTAGATGATTTGGAAGCCAGTTACCGGCAGAAAGGCCAAAGGTATTACAAAGGTTATGTGGCCAACCTCACCGAAACCTGCCACCCTGAGAATCCCGTGCAGTTGATTACCAAAACGCAGGTGGCCCCCAATAATGTGGACGACCCCAGACTGTTACTGGCTGCTCTGCCAAATTTGGTGGAGCGAACGGATTGTGAAGCAACTGTACACCGATGCGGGCTTTGGCAGCCCGCAGGTCGACCAAGTCTTACGCCAACAGCAGGTGGTACAAATCCAGAGTGCAATCCGCGGTACACGCTTGAACCCTGATAAGCTGCACCTTTCTTCGTATATCATCCAGCAAAATGCGCTAGGACAGCCAACCCAGATCACCTGCCCCGGACAGTGTACGGTTAGCGTCCAGCCCAGGTCTACTGCGGTGAAGAGTTTTCGGGCAAGCTTTCAGGCCACAGATTGTTCTGCATGCCCTTTCCATGCTGATAATCGTTGCCGGATTTTGTGGCGCAAAAAGTCCGCCAGTTTCCAAATGGATTTCACCCAGCATGAAGTTGATGCAGCAGTACGTCGACAACGCTGCCTGGAGAACCAGCGGGCTCCGCACAACTTACGCGGAGCTGTCGAAGCGGCGGTGCGATCCTTGAAACATCCTTTCCCCGCAGCAAAGGTGCCTGTACGTGGTTTGTTCCGAGTTCGAAGTACGCTAATCGCATCCGCAGCAATGATCAATATCCGTCGACTGACCCGTTTTCAGCAAGCCTGAGTTCGTATTCGAGGGCAACAATGGGTTTCCCTAGCCCCCTTGTTCCTGTTTCCCGGAGAGCTTTTTTATTTTTTCCGGTTTCCTTGTTCGGTTTTTTCTTCATTTTTGGAAGTTTCTGTTAATGTGCAGTTTTTTCAGTGGAGCCACGGATTTGGTTATCGATCGGTAGAGGACTTCCCTGCTGGTTGAGCTCCTAATCCGCTCAATCCGCTCGTCTTTGCACGTACGTGCGTTCTTTGCACGTACGCGCGTCTTTGCACGTACGTGCGTTCTTTGCACGTACGTGCGTTCTTTACGCACGGCTTCTTGCCGTACGTGCGTACTTTGCACGTACGTGCGTTCTTTGCACGCATAATCCGTTGACAGCTCTTAAAAAAAGAATTACTCGGAAAAAAACCATATGTCAACAATCCTAACCCAACTAGACCTCGTTGTTGGCTTTCAAAGCTTGGGACTTGCTCGCGGCGACGCCGTCGAGGTCCACAACTCGCTGCGCAGCCTGGGCGCTGTCCAGGGCGGCGCCGCGACCGTCATCCGGGCCTTGATGGAGGTGGTCGGCGAGGCCGGCGCGATCGTCATGTCCGCCTACCCGGTGACCATGCCGCTGCCCCTGACCAGCGAGGAGAAAGCCCGCGGCATCACCGCCAAGGTGCGCTTCCTGGACAAAAACGAGACTACGAAAACCGGCATGGGCATCATCTCCGATACCTTCGTGAAATGGCCCGGGACCGTGTTGGGGCCAGGCTTTCACCGCGTCTGCGCCTGGGGCAAGGATGCTGACCTGCACAGCCAGGGATACGCCTACCTGCTGTCCACCGACGGCTGGGTGCTGCTCATCGGCGTCGACATCCACCGCTGCTCCGGCATGCACCAGGCAGAAGGCAGGGTGGATTGGCCGCAAGCCATATCCGAATATTTCCGGACGCCAGAAGCCATTTTACGCGATTACCCCCAGGACCGCTGGTATGTCTCCTACCACGACCCGGCAAAGCCGCCCGACGAGGATGCCTGGGGGAAAATCCAAGACGAGGCCGAGGCTCAAGGCCTGATCCGGCGTGGCAAAATTGGCCAAGCAGACTGCCTGCTCTTCCGCGCCCGGGCGGTGGTGGCGCTGTACGAAAAACATCTCCGAAGCGATCCATTTGCCTTGTTCGGAGTTAAAAGATAAGAATTGCTGCACTGACCAGATCAAAGCACTCCAGGTCTGGTATCATATCGGGGTAACTTTCCCCATCGAAACGAGGCAATCAATGGACAAACCCTGGAAACTCAGCCCGTCCGAACTGACCTTCCTCTGGGACGAATGCCCCAGGTGTTTCTACCTGAAGGTTGTGCAGGGATTCAACCGTCCGCAGACAGCCTTCCCGAAAATTTTCAGCCGCATCGACAAACTGATGAAAGGTTACTTCGAAAATAAGCCTACGACCGAGATCGCCTCTGAGCTGCCGGAAGGCGTGGTTACAGTTGGGCGAAAAATGGGTCACCTCGCAGCCCATCCAGCTTCCCGGTCACAGCGTCTCCTGCTTCGTCAAAGGAAAGTTCGACAGCCTGGTCCAGTTCGCCGACCACAGCTACGGCGTCATCGACTTCAAGACGTCCGAGACGCGCTCCGAACACGTCGCTTTCTACAGCCGGCAGCTGCATGCCTATGCCTACGCCCTGGAAAATCCTGCGCCGAAAAGCCTCGCCTTGAGCCCGGTCAGCCGCCTGGGACTGCTGTGCGTCGAACCGGTGGACATGCAGGGGGTTCCGCACGACCAGGTGGCTTACGTCGGCAAGAAGACCTGGTTGGAAATCCCCCTGGATTATGCGCAGTTCCTGGATTTCCTGTCACAGGTCCTGGGTGTGCTGGAGCAGCCAGAACCCCCGGCAAGCAAACCCGAGTGCACCTGGTGCCAGTACCGCCAGGCCGCTCGCGAGCGCGGTGTTTAATCGTTTAAAAATATAGGAGCCCAACCATGCCAAACAAAGAAGACATCGCAATCATCCGGGAACTGGCGGGGCGTGTGGCAGAGATCGCCGCCCTGCCAGTCCAGGAAGAGAAACGCCGGCTCTGGCGCAAGCTGAACGCCATCCAGACAGAGCGCCCCATGGTCATGATCGACCAGGTGTGCTGGAACGAGATGGAGACCGGGGACGAGCTGCGGCTGCGCTGTGCGGACCCCGAGTGCCGTCAATACGAGGAATTTCTACGGCACACCCTGTTCCAATGGGCGCATTTCCCGGTGGACATGGTCGTCGAGCCTTTCGTGCGGGTGCCTATGGCCATTTACAACAGCGGCTTCGGCATCAGTGTGGAAGAGAACGTCTCGGTCTCGGATCCCACAAACGACGTTATCGGGCACCTGTACCTCAACCAGTTCGAGCACGACGAGGACCTGGAGAAGGTGCAGATGCCGCAGATCAGCCATGACTCGGCCGAAACAGAGCGCCGGATAGCGGTCGCCCACGAGCTCTTCGATGGGCTGCTCGAGGTGCGACCCTGGGGCATGGAGCTGGCGCCGTCCATCTGGGACCCGATTGCCACCTGGATGGGCGTAGAAGGCGCCCTTTATGCCCTCAGCGACCGCCCGGACTTCATGCACGCCCTGGTGAGCCGCATGACTGGCGGTTACCTGGGCGCCCTCGACCAGCTCGAAGCGCAGGGGCTGCTCTGCGGACCGCAGAGCCTGATCCACTGCACCGGCGCCTGGAGCGATGAGTTACCCGCTCCCGGTTACGATCCGCAAAAACCACGTGCCAAAGACATCTGGACCTACGGGCTGGCGCAGATGTTCTCGATGGTCTCACCCAAGATTTTCAAGGAATACGAGGTCGAATACACCAGCAAGATCTGCGAGCGTTTCGGCCTGGTTTATTACGGCTGCTGCGATCCGCTGGACAAGAAAATGGCCCAGGTGCGTATGATCCCGAACGTGCGCAAGGTTTCCATGAGCCCCTGGGTGGATGAAGAGCGCGGCGCGGAGGAGCTCGGGCGCGATTACGTCTATTCCCGCAAACCCAGCCCGGCGCTGCTGGCGTTCGATCCTTTCGATCCCGAGCAGGTGCGCCAGCACCTGCTGACCACGCGCCTGGCCTGTGAAAAGCACGGCTGCTCGTTAGAATTCATCCTGAAAGACATCAGCACCGTGCGTTACGAACCGCAGCGCCTCTTAAAGTGGGCTGAAGTAGCGATGGAAGTCGCCCAGGGATAAACTTTGTATTATCGGAGGTGAGGCTTGAACGATTTCGATTACGTCGCCGTGAAATCTGTCCCCGAAGCCGTCCAGCGCCTGTCTGGCGCCGAGGGCGGGGGGAGGGTCCTGGCCGGAGGCACGGACCTGATCGTCCAGTTGCGAGCCGGGAAGGTTAGACCCAGCCTGCTGGTCGACATCAAGGGGATTCCGGAAGTCAATGCCGTGGAATATTCACCCGGTTCCGGCCTGGTGATCGGGGCGGCGGTACCCTGCTTCAGGTTGTGCCGTGAACCCGTGCTGATCGAGCATTATCCCGGGCTGCTGGATGCGGTATCCCTGATTGGCGGCGTGCAGATCCAGGGCCGGGCGACACTGGGCGGCAACCTGTGCAACGCTTCGCCGGCCGCCGATTCGATCCCTGCCTTGATCGTGCACCGGGCTACTTGCCTGATAGCCGGACCTGACGGCAGGCGCCAGGTCGCGATCGAGCAGTTCTGCACTTCTCCGGGTAAAACAATCCTACAGCCGGGTGAGTTCCTGGTATCTCTGCACCTGCCACCTCCAGCCAATGGCTTTGGCGCAGCTTATCTGCGCTTTATCCCGCGCAACGAGATGGACATCGCCGTGACCGGCGCCGGGACATCCTTGACGCTGGTAGAACCGACCCCGGGTGAAGGAGCCCTGCCCACGATCGCCGCTGCCCATATTGCCCTCTCCGCCGTCGCCCCTACCCCGCTGTACGTATACGAGGCGGGCGAATACCTGGCAGGAAAGCCGGCTTCCGACGTACACGTGAAGGAAGCCGCCCGCATCGCCCAGGCTGCAGTGCGTCCGATCGCGGACATGCGCGGTAGCCTGGAACAGCGCCGTCACCTGGCCGGTGTGCTGGTGCGCAGGGCTTTTGAGAAAGCCCTGCAGAGAGCGAGGGGTTGAGCATGACAAAAAGCGTTATCGTCCACACAACATTGAATTCTCAAGACATCGAGTTCCTGTGCGAACCGCGCCAGAGCCTGCTGGAAGTGCTGCGCGAAGGTCTGGGCTTGACCGGCGCCAAGCAGGCCTGTAACAACGGCAACTGCGGCGCCTGCAGCGTCATCCTCGATGGCGTCCTGGTGAACGCCTGCCTGGTGCTGGCTGTGGAGGTCGAGGGAAGATCGATCACCACCATCGAAGGCATCGGCGGTCCAGGAGGGCTGCACCCGCTGCAGGAGGAATTCCTCAAGCACGCTGCCCTACAGTGCGGGATATGCACCCCGGGTTTCATCGTGGCTGCCAAGGTCTTGATCGATCAAAATCCCCGGCCAACTGAGGTCGAGGTTCGCCGCTGGCTTGCGGGCAACCTGTGCCGCTGCACCGGCTACGATAAAATCGTGCGCGCCGTCCTGGCTGCGGCTGAGCGCATGGCTGAAACACCCCAGGAGGTGCAGGCATGAGCGACAAGCAGACCCCTGAAAACAATTTCCAGGTAATCGGCACCAGCCCGCTGCGCCCTGACGCCGTCGACAAAGTCACCGGCCGGGCGCTCTTCGGCGATGACGTGCGCCTGCCTGGAATGCTGTATGGGGCGGTCCTGCGCAGCCCGCACGCCCACGCTCGCATTCTCTCCATCGACACCCGCAAGGCCGAGGCGCTGCCCGGAGTTTATGGTGCAGTCACCGCCGCCGACCTGCCCTCGTTTGCGGATGCCAGCGCCTACCAGCGCTACCAGGCGGAAAACGCCCTGGCGAACCACAAAGCCCTCTATTATGGCCATCCCGTCGCCGCTGTGGCTGCCGTCAACCCGCACATCGCCCAGGAAGCCCTGGGATTGATCGACGTGACCTACGAAGTCCTGCCCGCCGTGCTCGATGTGCGCCAGGCAATGGCGGACGATGCCCCAATCCTGCTGGACGACCTGCGTACTCACGAAGCCGGCGCCAGGAACGAGCGCCCAAGCAACATTGCCTCCCACGAGCAGACCAGTCGCGGCGACCTGGAGCTGGGTTTCAACCAGGCTGCCTTCATCGTGGAGCGCGAGTTCCACACCAGCACAGTCCACCAGGGCTACATCGAGCCCCAGAATGCCACCGCCCAGGCGAACGAAGACGGGCAGATCACGATCTGGTGCAGCACCCAAGGCGCATTCGGGGTGCGCGACCAGGTTGCCGAAATCCTCCAGGTGCCCGTATCCCACGTGCGCGTCATCCCCATGGAGATCGGCGGCGGCTTCGGGGGGAAGAACAACGTCTATCTGGAACCGCTGGCTGCCCTTCTTTCGCGTAAGTGCACTCACCGCCCGGTGAAGATGATCATGGGCTACGACGAAGTCCTGGCAGCCACCGGCCCGACCTCGGCTTCATACATCAAGGCCAGGCTGGGGGCAACTGCTGACGGTCGCCTGGTTGCCGCTCAAGCAGTCTTATGCTACGCGGCTGGCGCATATCCCGGCTCTCCGGTAACCTCCGGCATGGATTGTATATTCGGACCTTATAAAATCCCAAACGTACTTATCGACGGTTACGATGTTGTCGTCAACAAGCCGCGTACTGCTTCCTACCGCGCCCCGGGCGGCACCAACGCCAATTACGCCGGCGAGACGCTGATCGATGAGCTTTGCGAGAAGCTGGGGATGGACCCGCTGGAGTTCCGCCGGCTCAACGGCGTGCAAACTGGCGACCGCAAGGCAGATGGCATGCCCTGGCCTCGCATCGGCTTTCACGAAGTGCTCCAGGCAGCCCAAGAAACACCCCATTTGAAAGCCCCTTTGGGCGGTCCCAACCGCGGTCGAGGCATTGCCTGCGGCACCTGGGGCAATTACGGCGGCACCTCGAGCGCCTCGGCCAGCGTTAACGCCGACGGCGCCATCAGCCTTGTCCTGGGCACGGTCGATCTTGGCACCGGCCGCGCCGCCATTGCCATGCAGATTGCCGAAGCCATGGAAGTGCCCTATGAAGATATCCAGACCGTTGTCGGCGACACTGCCACCGTCGGCTACACCGAAGGCACTTACGGCAGCCGGGCGACGTTTGCCACCGGTTGGGCGGTTTACGAGCTGGCGCAGAGCTTAAAAGGACAGCTTTGCGAGCGGGCTGCTCTGCTTTGGGCCGTCGACTCCGACCAGGTCGAGTATGGGAAAGGCGCTTTCACGAACCGGATCAGCGCTGAGAGCGTGAGCCTGCGCGAGCTGGCCTCGCACATGGACGAAACCGGCGGTCCCGTGGTCGCCAGCGCCTCGGTGCATCCCAGCCGGGAGGGCCCTGCCTTTGGGCTGCACATCGCCGATGTGGAGGTCGACCCGGAAACCGGGAAGGTCTCGATCCTGCGCTACACCGCAGTCCAGGATGTGGGCAAAGCCATCCATCCAACCTACGTCGAAGGTCAGGTTCAGGGAGGGGTCGCCCAGGGCATCGGCTGGGGGATGAATGAAGAATACGTATACGATGAACAAGGCCGCCTGCTCAATGCCAGCCTGCTCGATTACCGCCTGCCGACAAGCCTGGACCTGCCGATGATTGAAACCGTGCTGGTCGAAGTGCCCAACCCCGGCCATCCATACGGGGTGCGCGGCGTTGGAGAGATGCCGATCGTGCCGCCGCCTGCCGCCCTGGCAAACGCCATCTACCGGGCGGTAGGGGCGCGCCTGCAGGTGCTGCCGATGTCGCCGAGGCGCATCCTGGAAGCGCTATGGAAGAAGGAAGGGAAATAACCGTTCGTGGCAGTTGTCTTCATCCCCTCTCTGCTGCGCAGCCTGACCGGTGGATTGGCGCAGGTGGAGCTCCCGGCTGGCAGCGTGCGCGAGCTGATCGACGCATTAGAGTCGCGCTACCCCGGTATGGAGGAGCGCTTGTGCGAGGACGGCCGGCTGCGCCCGACCTTTTCAGTTGCCGTTGATGGGCTGGTCAGTACCAGGCGCCTGAACCAGAAGCTCGAACCGGACAGCGAGGTGCACTTCCTGCCGGTAATCTCCGGTGGCACTTCACCCTAAAGAGGCTAAAGCATCTTTGCCCGTTCATGCCTCCCCAGCAATCAAAGAGTCTACCCTTAATGTCACTCTGAGGAGGCAGTACAGGCGTTTGCCCTTCAACGCCCGCGCCGACGAAGAGTCCCTGCTGCCACAACCTATCCTTGCCTGCATAGGCATATAATAGCCAGCGTTATAGGGACTCTTCGTCGGCAGGACAGGCAACAGTCCGCCAGGGCGCATTTTGCCTCCTCAGAGTGACATAAAGGAGGGATCAATTCCTGCGCAGCCTGGGATTCAGGATACGTTCTAATGCAAACCCCAGCAGGGCAAAGGCCATGGCGGTCAGGATCAGCAATACCACCGGTTCCAGGAACCAGTAGGGGTATTTATCCAGCGTGCCCTCCGCCAGCGCTTCATAAATGATCTTCCCCCAGGTCGGCACATACGGGTCGCTGACGCCCAGGTAGGCGAAGGTCGCTTCGTAAAATACAAAGACCGGCACCAGGATCACGAGCTGTGGGATCAGCACCGGCAGGAGCGGCGGCACCAGATAATGGCGAATGATGCGCCAGTTGCTGGCGCCCTGGGCACGGGCGGCCTCGATATAGCCCGAGCCCTTGACCTGTAAAAGCACCGAACGGTAGTTCTTGATGGCGCTGCCGAAGATGCTCAGCAGGACGATCACGCCCAGCATCACCCAGATGCTCTTCGAGTAAAAGAAGGAGACCAGGATCACGATCGGGAACATTGGCAAGATCATGTTAAGCTCCGTCAGGCGCTGCACCAAGTCGTCCACCCAGCCCCCAAACCAGACCCCGATCGCGGCGATCATCAAGGAGATCGTGCTGGTGCCGATGGCGCCGAGGACGCCGAAGACCAGGGCGACAGGAATACCCCAGAGCAGCGCCACAGACAGGTTCGCGGCGCTGGTTATCCGTGCCGGCCATCCCGTACACCTTTCCGTAGAGCAGCATCTCAGCCGAGACATCGGCTCCGGGCTCAAAGGTGTACGCCTGGATCGTCAGCAGGTAAGAACCTTTTTGAGCTGCAACTCCAGCCTGGCGGGGATCGTCGAACAGGCCCGTAAGGACGGAATCGCTTTTCAATTTCCGTTTCAGGCGCTCATCCTGGGTCAGATAATAACTCTCGTGGGATTCGATCGAAAAATTTCCCAGGTCAAGCTCGCGCCCGTCAGGAGTCTGCCAGGAAAGGGTGATCAGGGGCTTTTTTTCGGAATATTCGGCGTCAAAATAAAGCACCAGGTTTTGCGGAAGCTCCGTGGAACCGTATTCGATCGGGAACTGGATCGTGATCTCATCCATCGTCTCCGAGGCGATCCGCCTGCTTTTCAGCACAGCCGGATCGGAATCTTGCAGGATGAGCGTTTCCGGGAGCTTGTCCTTGCGGAAAAGATTGACCCAGGCAGGTTGGGCGTTATCGGGATTCTGATACCAGGTGCTGCGGTACATGTCGCCCTCCGAGCCCCTCCACAGGGCAACCACCTGGCGATAAGGTACCTTGATCATGATGTACACACCCAGGAGGGTGAAGATCAAAAGCAAGGAGACGCCGGCAACCGCGGACGGGTAATGCAGCAGTTCCCGTAAGAAACGACCGGCGTTCTGCAGCCTGGGTTTCAGCCTTTCTCGAAACTTGAAATTGCTCCATTGCAGTCGCAGAGGTTGAGGCTTCGGCCTGGTCCTAAAAATTTCCCTGGCGCCCGAAACCAAGTGCCTGGAACCTGGCTGCCTGCGGCGCACACGCCGGCCTCTCACATTGCGCGGGACCTGGCTGTCGCCTCCGATGCGCACGCGCGGGTCGACCAAGGCGTATAGCACGTCCAGGATGAGCACGGTCGCCGCCAGCAGGTAAGCGAAAACCACCACAACCCCCAGGCTGATGGGGGTGTTATACCGTCTGACCGAATCGATAAACAGGGCGCCGATCCCAGGCCAGTAAAATAAGAGTTCCAGGGCAATCGCTCCCTGCCAGAGCATGATCATCATCGTCGCAAAGCTGGTCAGGACGTAGGGCAGGATCGGTCGCAGGATATAGCGCCGGTCTATGGTGGAATTTTTCAAGCCCTTGGCACGCGCCACCTGCACATAATCCTCGTCCGAAAAAATCAAGAAAAATGTCCGCCAGGCATAGACGCTCGAGAAAAAGGCGGCAATGAAGATCGCCAGCATCGGCATCAGCATTTGTTTGAACAGGATGGAATAATATCGGAAGGAAAATTCTGTCGGCGCGGCTTCAATAATGCGCGGATAAGGCAGGATGTGCAACTCACCGGCCAGCACGGCAATCAGGAGGATGCCTATAATCCAGCTTGGCGCCGAGGTCAGCGGGGATAAGACCACGAAGAAGCGGTCCCACAGGCTGCCATGCTGCCGGGATAGCGCCAGGGCGAGCACGATGCTGATGACAAATACCAGCAGGTTGGCTAATCCAATTAATACCAGCGTATACGGCAAGCGATCCCGGATAATGTTGCGCACCTCATCGTTCTGGGTGGAGAACCAGTGCGAAGCCGAGGCCTTGCCCAGGTCGAGACGCAGACCCTGCCACAACCAGCGCAGGCTGCGATTGATAAAGGGCTCGTTTAAACCCATGGTTTCTTCCATGGCAGTCCGGGTTTCTTCGATAATTTTTAGACGCTCTGCCTCGTCGGTGACATCCTGGATCCAGCCTTCCCAGATCATGGCGCTGATACTTTCGTCGATCTGGGCAGCGAAAAATCTCATCAACGTAGCCCCCCAGGTTCAGGACGAGGATGGTCAGGTAGAGGCCCACCGCCACGGTCATGGACAGGGTTATCGCTTTCACGGCGGTATATTTTAACCACGCGCCCCAAAGTCCTGGAGGCAGGTCTCGCTGACTCAACTTCGGAAATTGGTTGTTGAGGGGGGAGCTCAGTAGTCATATAATTAATAAGTCTACCACAGCCCAAAATAAGGAGCCTGCCATGACTGAGCAAAAAATCCCCCGCGAAAAATTAATCCGACTTACCATCTCTCGCTACCTGATGGCCATGCTGTTCCTGGGCGCCCTGTTCTTCCTGACTGCAGGCACTTTCAACTACTGGGAAGCCTGGGTTTACCTCGGGATCATTTTCATACCGATGTTGTTCGTGATGATCTACCTGATCCGTTACGATCCAGAGCTGCTAGAGCGCCGCATGCAGATGCGTGAACGCCGCGGAGAACAGAAGCTCATCATCAAGCTGGCTATCCTGGTGATGGCGCTGGCTTTTGTGATTCCAGGCCTGGACCATCGCTGGGGCTGGTCCAATACACCGGTGTTGGTCGTCCTGGCCGCCGGTCTGCTGGTGCTGGTAGGCTACGGGATCGTCTTCCTGGTCTTTCGCGAAAACCGCTATGCGGCGCGCACCGTGACGGTGGATGAAGAGCAGAAAGTCATCAGCAGCGGACCGTATGCCCTGGTCCGCCATCCCATGTACGTCGGGATGTTGCTGATGTACATCTTTTCACCGCTGGCATTGGGCTCGTATTGGGCGGTGTTGCCGGCTTTGATCCTGATCCCGATCATCGTTGCCCGGATTGTTAACGAGGAAATGGTCTTGAAGCAGGACCTGGTGGGATACACGGACTACATGCAAAAAACCAGGTATCGCTTGATTCCGGGAATCTGGTAATCCGGTTTATTTTACAAAGCCGCCTTTTTCTGCCTGCTCGAGAACTGCCTGGATGGTTTCCACCAGCCGGCGGGCGGCCGCCGCATCCAGCTCGATGGCGACGCGAGCGCCTGGACCCAGGGCTTCGTTGACGAAATCGATGTTCAGGGCGTGCTCGAGCTGCGCCTCGTAGGGGTGGTCGTAGGAGACCAGAGCCTGGTTTACTTCAAACCAGCCGCCCGTCCCCTTGCCGCAGCCAGCAATTTTTACTTTTTGTGAAATCATCGTGCACATAGGTTCTTTTCCAGGAACGCCCAGATCTTTTTCCAGCCGTCGATTGCCTGCTCGGCGCGGTAAGCCGCCGGGCGCTGGTAGTAGAAAAAGCCGTGCCCGGCGCCGGGGTAACGGTGGAATTCGTATTCTTTGCCTTGCTCGATCAGCGCCTGCTCGTGAAGGTCCACCTGGGCAGGTGTGGGCGAGGTATCGTCGTTGCCGAAAATACCGAGGATCGGGCAGGAGAGACCCGGGGTGTATTCCAGGGGCGAAACGGGCTGGTTGGGGGTCAGCTCATTCGGGGACATCACCACCCGGCCTCCCCAGCAGTCAATGACCGCGTCGAAGCCCTTCACCCGGCAGGCTGCCAGGTAGGAATGCCGCCCGCCCGAGCAGGTGCCGAAGACGCCAGCCTTGCCGTTCGAATAAGCCAGGGATTTTAAGTACCGCATGGCCCCGGCGATATCGCCGACAGCCTGTTCATCGGCCACCCCGCCCTCGCCGCGCACCCGGGCGGCCACGTCCTCCACCGTCCCGTGCCCGGCGCGGAAGTACAGGTTAGGGGAGAGCGCCAGGTAGCCATGGTAGGCAAAGCGGTGCGTGGCTTCGCGGTACCATTCGTCCCAGCCGGGCATGTGGTGCACCAGCACAACCCCCGGGAAAGGACCTCGCCCCAAAGGTCGGGCGAAATAGGCGTTAATCACCTCGCCGCGGTGCCCGTTGAGTGGGATTGTTTCTGCTAGCATGCCTTCGTATTGGTCTGTCGTGTACATGGGACCTCCTGTCAGTGTATACTTTTTTTGCTAGTTCACTATGTTTATTTTATCAGGACATGGTTTCTATTTCCTGGAAATTGCCTCAATCGGGGTAGGGGCGAAGCATCCGGAATACCTTACCCTATTCCAACAGCATCTATCAATCCGGATGCTTCGCCCCTACGGATGCCCCAGGCTAAAATATTGATATACTTCGTCCATCCAGTAATGAGGTGTAAACCATGCAAATTCTCCCCGGTATCTACCTTGTCAACGGTTCCCCTTTTGGCAGGCACCAAAATGGCTATCTAGTGAAGCGTGAGGGCGCCTGCATCCTGATCGACTCAGGCGACCTGGAAGACGCCGAAACCCTGCCGGAGGTGGAACGCAACGCCGCCCTGTGGGGCATCCGCCTCTCGGAGGTCACCCACCTGCTGGTGACCCACGCCCACTTCGACCATGCCAGCCACGCCGCGGCCTTGCAGCGACAAGGAATTAAAATCGTATCCTCCCAGGCAACCGCCGAAGCCATGGCTGCCGGCGACGAACGCTGCATTGGTTTCGCTGTCCAGCGCAGCTTCGAGCCCTGCCAGGTCGATGTAGTCCTGGGTGACGGAGAAGAGCTGGCTATTGGAAACCTGAGGATTTGCTGCATCCTGGCGCCGGGTCACACCGGAGGCGTGGCGGTGTTTGAGATTCTACTGGATGGTCAGCGCCTGTGGTTCACCGGCGACCTCTTCGAAGCCCAGCACGCCCACCGCTGGGTCTCGCTGCCCTGGACAGGCGCGCCCGACTTCGACCGGGGGACGTACATCCAATCGCTGGCGCGGCTGCTGGCTTTACCCGCCTGTGACCACGTGCTGCCCGGTCACGGCCCGGCTGCCATCGGCCGTGGCAGGCGCTTGCTGGAGATGGCCTACACCGAAGCCCTGACGAAGTGGCGCTGAGGTATACCTGCCAGGGCACTCGCAGGTCAACCCGTTATCAGGTTACTGCTATTGCCGGTCTGCTCGATCTCGAGGATATTGGCCAGCGTGGTGTGGGCGATGTTATCCAGGGCGTTGCGTGTGAAGAACGCCTGGTGTCCGGTAATCACCACGTTCGGGAAGACCAGCAGCCGGGCAAAAACATCATCTTGCAGGACAATGTTCGAGAGGTCTTCGAAGAACAGGTCGCCTTCTTCCTCGTAGACGTCCAATCCCAGGTAACCGATCTTGCCGGACTTCAAGCCTTCGATGACCGCGCTCGTGTCGACCAGGGCGCCGCGGCTGGTGTTGATCAGGGTCACGCCCGTTTTCATCTTCTCAATAGCCTCGGCATTGACCAGGTGATACGTCTGGGGCGTCAGCGGGCAGTGCAGGCTGAGAATGTCGGCGCGGCTCAGCAACTCGTCCATTTCCATATAGCGTAAACCCAGCTTCTCGGCTTCCGGGTTTGGCATCACGTCATACCCAAGCAGGGGGCAGCCAAAACCTTGCATGATCCTGGCGAATTCGATGCCGATCCGGCCGGTACCGATGACGCCGACGGTCAGCCCGTGAACGTCGAACCCCAGCAAGCCTTCAAGGGCGAAGTTGCTCTCGCGCACCCGGTTGAAGGCGCGGTGCACCTTGCGGTTCAGGGTCAGCAGCAGCGCCACCGTATGTTCCGCCACGGCGTAGGGCGAATAGGCAGGCACACGCACGACCTGGATCCCGTGCGCTGCAGCCGACTTCAGTATCGACGTTGTTGTAGCCGGCGCAGCGCAGGGCGATCAAACGCGTCCCGCCCTCAGCCAGCTCTTCGATGACGCTGTTGTCCAGGCGGTCGTTGACGAACACACACACCGCCGGGAAATCTTTTGCCAGGGCGTAGGTGTCGCAGGTCAGGCGGGCTTCGTAAAACATCAGCTCGTGACCGTATTCCTGGTTGACGGTTTCAAGCGAATTCTTGTCGTAGGACTTTGTGCTAAATACAGCTACTCTCATGGGGATCTCCTACCAGTAATCATCCGAAATCTAGATCGATGGTGAATCTTCCTCGCGAACACACGAGACCAGTATTTTATCAACCCTGCGCCAATCCATGTCAACCACTTCAAAATGATAAGCGCCCCAGTCGAATGACTGCCCGGCCCTCGGGAATCTTGCCCATCTCGGTAATGACGAAGCCGGCGACCGTCTGGAAGGCATCCTCATCTTCCCCGGGGAGCGCCTCAACCTTCAATATCTCCTTGAAGGCGTCAATATCCAGCAACCCATCGACCAGCAGCGAGCCGTCCTCCCTGAGAACTGCCTTTGGCTCTGCGGCACGACCCCCAAAAGGAATGGCGCCGACCACGCCTTCCAGGAGGTCCGTGGGGGTCAGGATTCCCTGCAGGCTGCCGAACTCGTCCATTACCAAGACCATGTGGGCGCCTTTTTGCTTGAAAAAGTCGAGAACTTCTAGGGCGGGCATTTTTTCCGGAACGAAGATGGCTTCGGAGACCAAAGTGCGCAGGTCGCAGGTCTCTCCTGAAAGGAGCTGCGCCAGGATGTCCCTGGAATGGACGATCCCCAGGATGCTGTCCAGGTCGCCCTCAGCCAGCGGGAAGCGTGAATGCCGGCTGGTGGTAATGTAGCGCCGGATCACGTCTGGTGGATCATCCAGGCTGATCCACTCAACCTGGGTGTGCGGCGTCATCAGGGCGGAAATGCGGCGTTCGCCCAGTCGCAGCACGCCTTCGATCATATCCTGCTCGGTTTCAGCGAAAATACCCACCTGGGTGCCCTGGTCCACGAGCACCTTCAGCTCTTCCTCGGTCACGGGTGGCTCGTTGGAGGGTTTTACACCAGAAGGCGCACAACCCCGTCGGTAGAGGCGGTCAGGAGCTTTACGAAGGGCGAGATCATCCTGGAAAAGCTGCGCATCGGGCTGGCGACCGCGGTGGCGATGCGCTCGGTATTGGCTAAGGCAATCCGTTTGGGCACCAACTCACCAATTACCAGCGAGAAATAGGTGATGGCTAGGACAACAAGCCCGACGCTGATGGCTTCAGCGTACGGGGCTAATCTGGGGAAGCGGGTGATCTAAACTGCCAGCTCCTCGGCAATCGTCGCCCCACCAAAAGCGCCAGCCAGGACACCAACCAGCGTGATCCCGATCTGGATGGTCGAGAGGAAATCGTTCGGGTTCGTTCGTCGAGCTCCAAGGCAATGCGCGCCTTGTTCCGGGTGCGGGTGTCTAAAGCGCTCTCCTCCGCCATTTCCTGAAGGCGTCCCTTGCGCGCCGAGACGATAGCGATTTCAGACATCGCAAAGATGCCGTTCAGGAGCAGCAGGATAAAAATAATTAAAACTTCAACCAGTGGATTTCCCATGGTTCTGCCTCTTTCTAAATACCTTTACCTGGCATCTACACAGCCTCCTGGCTCTGCCAGGTGGTCCAATTGCCATAAATTTCGCGCACCCGGCTGCCGATTTTATCCCGCTCGAAAACCAGCAGGCGGTTGGCAACTTTATCGATAAAAAAGCGGTCATGGCTGATGACGATCACTGCCCCCGGGAAGTTCGCCAGGGCGCGCTCCATGACCTGGGTGCTGGTCAGGTCGAGGTGGTTGGTAGGCTCGTCGAGCAGGACCGCCGAGGCGCCTGAAAACAGCGTCTTCGCCAGGGCAACCCGCGCTCGTTGGCCTCCGGAAAGCGTCCCGATGCGTTGGCCCAGGTCGGCCTCCGAAAACTGCATCAGGGACAGGAAGCGGTTGACCTGCTTGCGCGGCGAGAGCACGACCAGGTCGGCGATGTTGACCGCATGCGATACGGTGTCATCCAGGTCTAGCTCGGCGAAGACCTGGTTGAAATCAACAAACGAGCCGCCCTTGCTCCAGGCAACCAGGCCGCTATCAGGCGGGAAGTCCTCGCTGAGGCTGCGCAGCAGGGTCGTCTTCCCGCAGCCATTCGGGCCGACGATGGCCATCCGATCGTCTCGGTGCACTTCAAAACTCACTTCACGGAAAATTGTCGGCCTTCGTAGGTTTTGGAAAGGCCTTCCACCCGGCACAGGTCGGCCGGTACATGGAGCTTCTGGTAGAGGTCGGTGATGATCCGGTCAACCAGGCGCGGCTGGACGTTCTTCTTGATGTCCGCCAGCTTTGCGCTTCAAGGCTGAGATGGATTACGCGAGGACTTCCTGGCGGTCGGAGATCGCCTCGGCTTCGAAGGGCCAGCAGCTCCGCTTCGTGCTCGAACTGGCGTTCCAGGTTTTCATGCGCAGCGGTTTTTCCGCGACGTATTGGGTGAAGTTGCCACCGTACTCCTGCAGGTGGAAATTTTCGATTTCGACCACGCGATTGACCACCCGGTCGAGGAAATGCCGGTCGTGCGAGACCACGATCAAGCCGCCGCGAAAGGCGTTGAACCATTCCTCCAGCCAGGCCAGCCCTTCCAGGTCGAGGAAGTTCGTCGGCTCGTCCATCAAGAGCACGTCAGGCGCCTCGAGCAGGATTTTCGAGAGGGCTGCCCGGTTACGCCAGCCGCCAGATAAGGCCTCGATGGGAACTTGGCGGTGCTGATCGTTGAATCCGAGCCTGGAGAGAACCGTGTCGATCTTGTAATGGTAGTTCCAGCCATCCCGGCGCTCCATCTCCACCACCAGGTCCGCCTGGCGCTGCAGAAGGCTGTCCATCTCATCCAGGACGCTGCCCCAGAATCCAAGGACAGCGCTCGATTTCGAGCGAGCTCGTCTTCGATGGTGTGAACATCGGTGAAGAGGTCGTCGAGCACCTGCGAGATACTGCGCTCGCCCTGCAGCTCCGAAAACTGCGAAAAGTATCCGAGCTTCATACCCGGTTCCAGCTCTACGCTGCCAGCATCTGGTGTTTCCTGGCCGAGGATCAGCTTCAGCAACGTCGTCTTGCCGGCGCCGTTCTTGCCAATCAAGCCCAGGCGGTCGCCATCACCCAGGCGGAAATAGACCTCGCGCAGCACAGGCCGGTTTTCGTAAGATTTCGAGACCTGGTTGAAGCGGATGTACATTCAGGCAATTCTTCCAGCGTTTTCGAAGGCATCCAACCTGCCGTTGATCCAGGCCGCGACCTCCCTGGCGATTTCATCGGGGCTGCAGGAGGAAGTGTCCAGGAGTTGGATGGCCGGCTGGTCGTGGTACTCCTGCAGCCAGCGGTTGTACCTGAGATGGCTCTCGATGAAGGCTCGCCCGCCTGCATCCCGCCATTGTGGGCGACGGCTCAGCCTGTCTTCTATACCTTCTGGAGAACAGACTAACGCCAGATAATGGATCTCTGAAAAATAACGGCGTTCCACCAGCCCTTCCAGGTTGGAAGGGACGCTAAAACCTGCGCCCAAAAGGACTACCGGGCGGCCAGACTGGCCGATATTCTTGCAGAGGCGCAGCCAGGTCCCAAAGAAATCCTGGTAATCGGTTTCCGGTTTATCGAACTCCGGCCGCCAGAGGATATCCGATTCCAGAATCACCGCCCGGGTAAATGTCCCCATCAATCGCTGGCAAACGGTGGATTTCCCGGTGCCGCTCGCTCCGCCGACAACCAGCAAGGGCATGCGCTGGAAGGGATGCTGATAACCGCAGTCCGGGCAAACAGCGAATGGCCCGGCAGGATCGATCATCTTATCGGCGTGATAGCTGCCGCATTGGTAGCACACGTTGAACATTTTTATGCAACCTCATAGTATCCATCGCCGGCGCAGGAGCGGCAGAGCACCTGCCCCTCACGCTCTACCTGGCGGTCGTTGAAAATTTCCTCGCCGCAAGCCTGGCAGCGAGCACGCGCGTTCGGGTGGCTGAGGATGGTCTCCACCGGTGTCAGCAGGCGCACCGGCAGGATCGAAACCAGCTCCGAATCAGGCATGAGCTGGTAGCCGTAGAGCATCTGGAAATAGGGGCGGTCCTCGTCCGGGATGGACTGCCGGGAATAAAATTCTGCCCGGTCGCGCACATCCGCCTGGGGAGCCAGCCGCAGCCCGGCGCCGTTCTGAACATCGACCACCGTCAGGGCGATCTTGCCAAAATCGTGAATGCGCAGGGTGCGGTGTCCGACGCTGCACTCGGTGACCGATTCGACCCCATCGGCGAAGCAGCCGTCCGTTTCGAGGATCACGAGCAGGCGCTTGTCACAGCGCGGCAGGCTCAGCCCAAGGGCTGAAGCGCCGGCCAGGCCCAGCCGCACCCCCAGCACCTGCCGCGGGCAGAGGTGATCGTGGAGGAGGGCACTTTTTTGGAGGTATTCCCGCAGCTCGGGAGATACATAAGGAATATCCAGGCTTGTTTTTTGGTTGGAAGACATGGAATAATTATAACCGTATCAAAATACGGTATCATTAAAGCCAGGCGTGGGAGTACGCCAATCTCACCAACCTGTCATTTCTAGCATCGAGGCAATCAATCACCATGCACGTCGCCGGACACCCAATCAACCTCCTGAAACCCGCGGAAATCGAATGCATCCACCGCAGCGCCTTGAAAATCCTCGCAGAGATGGGCATGGAGATCGCCAACCCGCGGCTGCTGGGTCGGCTGGCCGAGTTTGGTTTGGCGGTCGACCTGGATTCGCAGCGGGTGCGCTTCCCCGCAGCCTGGGTCGAGAACTGGATCGCCGGGACCGAAAAGTGCGGCTGGGAGAACCTGGTCCCGAGCGTCTCCGCCAGCGCCGGCATCTACTTCAGCCTGTACCAGGAACCGGCCACGCGCGAGCTGGTGCCCTGGACGGAAACGCGCCTGGCGCACTACATCGCCCTGGCGCGCCGGCTGCCCCACGTCGGCAGCGCCGCCCTCCTGGGCAGCCGCTTCGACGATCTGCCCGGGCGCGAAGCCCTCTACGAGCGCTACTACGCCTGGAAATGGGGCGCCAGCGAGGGCGGCTCGATCCTGCAGGACGAGCTCTGCCCGGCGCTCCTGGAGCTCTGCCAGGCGGCCGCCAGCTATCGCAGCCAGCCCGTCCAGGACCTTTTCCGCGCCAGCGTGTTCCTGGTGCCGGCGCTCAAGCTGGGCAGGCACGAAGCCTTCCAGGTAGCCTATTTCTGGGAGCGCGGCCTGCGGGTGAACATCGGCGGCTCGATGCTGACGATGGGCGCGAACGCCCCGGTGACCCTGGCGGGTGCGGTCACCCTTAACCTGGCCGAGCAGCTTGCCCTGCGCATCCTCGACTGGGCGCTGTGGGGTGAGCTGCGCCTGTCGCTCGGATCCAGCATCGCCCCGCTGGACATGCGCACGATCATCCGCCCGTTTGGGCGTCCCGAGATGGCTATCGCCAACCTGATGACAGCGCAAATTGCCCGCCATTATGGGGCTTATTTTTGGGGACACGGCGGGTTGAGCGACGCCAAGCTGCCTTCGGTCGAAGCCGGTTACCAGAAAGCCCTTTCCGCCGTCAGCCTGCTGATGGCCGGGGGCAGCCTGTGGATGGACGCCGGCCTGTTGGCGATCGACGAGGTCTGCTCGCCCGTGCAGATGGTGCTCGACAACGAGTTCCTGGGCTCGTTGAAGTGGTTCACCCGCGAGTTCGACGTCGATGACGAGGCCATCGGCCTGGAAACGATCCTGGCAGCCGGGCCGGGCGGCAGCTATGCCGCCGAGATACACACCGCCAGCCGCTTCCGTAAAGAGCTCTGGCAGCCATCGATCTGGGCGCGCGAGATGCTGGGAGTCTGGATGGCTAAAGGCTCGAAGCTGGACGTCGACAAGGCCGCCGAATTCGCCCTGGCCGTCGAACCCATGTCGCCTCAAATCAGCGAAGAATTCGAAAGAGAAATCATACAGATCATTGAACGAGTTAGGATCGATTAATAATTTAGCGATCTTAGCGACTTGGCGGTTAAAGATTCAACGCTAAGGAGCGAAGATCGCTAAGAAAATAAAAAAAATAAAGGGAAAACATATGGCCTACACATTTCCGAAGGATTTTCTATGGGGCACAGCCACTGCCGCCCACCAGGTCGAGGGCAATAACATTAACACCGATAACTGGGTCATGGAGCACGTGCCCGATTCGATTTACGTCGAGCCCTCCGGCGACGCCTGCGACCACTACCACCGCTACCCGGACGACATCGCCATGCTCGAAACGCTGGGCTTCAACGCCTACCGCTTCTCGATCGAGTGGGCGCGCATCGAGCCAGAGGATGGCTTCTTCTCGCAGGCTGAAATCGAACACTACCGGCGCGTGCTGGCTTGCTGCCACGAGCACCACCTCAAACCCGTGGTCACCCTGCAGCACTTCACCTCCCCGCGCTGGGTGATGAAGCTGGGAGGCTGGGGCAATCCAGAAACCGCCAGCCGCTTCGCCCGCTACTGCGAGAAGGTTGGCCAGGAGCTGGGTGACATGATCCACATTGCCTGCACCATCAACGAGGCCAATATCAGCTCAATGATCGCGATTAACGAGTACGCGCCTTCGATCGACATGATGCGGCAGGCGCACTGGTGGCAGCAGGCAGCCCTGGAAATGAACGCCGACCCCGGGAAAATGCTGCCTTTCCTCTTTGCCAGCAGCGAGGAAGCCCGCCAGGTGATCGTCCAGGCACATCGCCTGGGCGCCCAGGCGTTAAAGTCCGGCCGCGGCAGCTTCCCCGTTGGCATCACCCTGGCGTTGCAGGAAATCCAGGCTATCCCGGGTGGGGAGGAGGTTGCCAACCGGGCGCGCTACTTTATGAACGATTGGTGGCTGGAGGCCGCCCGTGGCGACGATTTCGTCGGGGTCCAAACTTATTCCCGCCAGCGCTTCGGACCCAAAGGCACCATCCAACCGGACCCTGAGGCAGAGGTTACCCAGATGGGCTACGAGTTTTATCCCGAGTCCCTGGAAGCCACCATCCGCGAGGCCGCCGCGGTCGCCGGAACTCCCATCATCGTCACCGAGAACGGCATCGGTACCGGCGACGATACGCGGCGCATTGCCTACGTGGAGCGCGCCTTGCAGGGCGTGATCCGCTGCCTGCAGGATGGATTGGACGTGCGCGGCTACACCTACTGGTCAGCCCTGGATAACTTCGAGTGGATGCTGGGTTATCGCCCGACCTTCGGATTGTGTGCGGTAGACCGCCTCACCCAGAAGCGCACCCCCAAGCCCAGCGCATCCTGGCTGGGTGCCATCGCCCGGGCGAATCAAATTTAAGCGTTATTCGCCAGGAGTTTCAGGGTCATCTCCCGGAACTGGGTGCTGCCCAATTGGGTGGCCTGCTCCAGGTTCACCTGGAAGTGCTGCCGGGCCAGGTCGCGCTTTCCCATGTCCAGGGCGATATGCGCCAGGGTATTACGCACCTCCATGGCGCGTTCTGGGTTATCCATGGATTCGTAGATCGCCAGGCTTTCCTCCACCAGCTCGTAAGCCTCTGCCAGGCGCCCGGATTTCCAGGCAGAAAAGCCCAGGCCAAAATATCCCAGGCGCATGCCCCAGCGGTTCTCCAGGCTGCTGAAATACTCCAGGCCCTGCTGGTAGGCCTGGACACCTTGGTCCGGATCATGGAAAGTAAAACAATAAGTGTCGCCCAGGACGATTGCTGATAGGGCCTGTCCCCAGGTATCCTCCAGCTCCTGGAATATCTGGAAGCATTCCTGGAGTAAAGCCAGGTGCCTTTCGGGAGGGAGTGCACCGGCGCCCATGCAGGCTAAGAGATATACGAACGCCTTCTCACGACTGACCTGTAAAGCTCCGGCAAGCTGCAGGCTCTCTACCTGGTAGGAGTCGTATTCCTCACGGTTGTACCCCCCGAAGAAACGCGTCCCCGCCAGGGTCAAGGCAAGCAAACCAGGGAACTCGGGAGGGGCGGGATGGCTGCGCAGGTGTTCTGTAAGGAGATTGAGGTAGATGAATCCTTCCTGGCGCGGGCCGAACATATCGTAGAACAAGAGGATGCCAGGCAGTGCCTGCTGCAGCAGGCGGTAGTACCCGCCCTCTACCAGGTTCTGCCAGGCAAAGCGCACGTTGTGAGTCTCGCTGCGCATGGCAGCCAGGGCAGAGAGCTGGTCCGAGCTGCGCAGCTTACGCTCGATCTGCACGATCCAGCCGGCGAAGTATATGGCGTGGCGGCTGACCAGCTCATCCCATTCCGCCGGCTGCGCCTGCAGCTTTTCAACAGCGAACTGCTTGAGCACCTCGTGGAGGACAAAACGCCGGTTAGCCGCCCGCCTCAGCAGGGATTTATCCAGAAACGAAGCCAGCACCGAAGGCGACTCTCCCGCCACCTCGCCGGCAGCGGCCAGGCTGAAGCCCCCCTGGAAAACAGCCAGCCGGCTGAACAGGCGGCGTTCGTCATTCGAAAGCAGCTCCCAGGAATGTTCAAAGACGGCGCGCAGGCTGCGGTGGCGCTCAGGAACCCCGCGCCGTTCCGCCTCCAGGAAATCCAGGCTGCGCTCAACCTGGCTGGCGATCTCCTGCAGGCTGAACAATTTCGTCCAGGCGGCGGCCAGCTCGATCCCGAGCGGCATCCCCATCACCAGGGCGCTGATCCGGCAGATGTGAGGCCAATCCGTGGCTGAAATTTCGCCCATGCCCAGGCGCTCGATGCAAGAGTGAAAATACTGCACTGCCGGGTAGTTCAGGCTGACCTTGCGCAGCTCGTTCTCGTTCGACCAGGCATCCAGGAGCTGCGTGCTTCCAAAGGGCTGGCATTCCGGGCTGTCAAGCGGCGGGTAGGGCAGGCCCTCGATTTCGATGACCCATTCCTCGGGCAGGTTCAGGCGCTCTCGCGTGGTGACGATCAGCTTGAGCCCGGAGGCGGCAGCCAGCAGCTCAGGAAGCAGGTCGGCACAGGCCGTGATCTGCTCGAAATTATCCAGTACCAGCAGCAGAGAGCGCTCCGCCAGGTAATCCAGCAGTTTTTCGAAGGTGAAATTGGCGTAGACGGCGCTGGCGCCTTCCCTGGGCTGGTTGATCTTCAAAGAGTTGGAAATGGTGTAAATAACCTGCTCCCTGGCAGAGCCGCTGCTGTCGGACGTCACCGCGCTGAGGTCGACAAAATAGACCCCATCCGGAAAGCTGGAGATCATCCCGGCGGCGATCTGCATCGAAAGCCGGGTCTTGCCGACGCCACCCGGGCCGACCAGGCTGACCAGGCGCACTTCGGATCCTGTTTCGAGCAAAAGCCGCCGCACCTCCAGGATTTCGTCCTCCCTGCCGATAAACGTGGAAGGTGGCAAGCGCAGGCTGCGCGGACCGGATTCGGCAGCTTTTAAAGGTGGGAAAATTCGCTGGATGCCGGGGGCGAGCGCCTGGTAGATGCGCTCCGGGTGCCGCAGGTCTTTCAGGTGGTGGCTGCCCAAGTCAATCAGCTCGACGCCTGTCGGCAGGTCGCCTGCAGCCTGGCTAAGCAGGCTGTAAGTGGACAGGCTGAGCAGGATCTGCCCGCCATGACCGCTGGCCAGCAGGCGGGCGATGCGGTTGAGCTCGGGGCCGACGTAATCGTCGCGCGCGCTCCTCGGTGACGGCAGAGTGCAGGGCCATGCGCACCCAGATCGGCGCTTGCCCCCAGTCAGCAGACTGCAATTGGCGTTGAATGTCCAGGGCGGCTTCCAGGGCCGCCGGGGCGGTGGCGAAGGCTGCCTGGAAAGCATCGCCGACCATTTTGTAAGTGTACCCGCCGTAGGCGGCAATGGCCTTGCGCTGGATGCTCTCCTGTAGAGGGAAGTTGCGCTTCATCGCCTCCGGCTGGCTCTCCCACAAGCCGGTGCTGCCGACGATGTCGCTGAACAGGAAGGTGACCGTCCCGCTCGGGCGGGTTGGCCTTTGTTCTTCCACAGCCGCTCGTGGAGACGAAAGGATGCCCGCCTGCCTGGCCAGGAGCACGGCCTGCTTGCGATCCTGGGCGCCGAGCTTCTGGTAAATCTGCTGCAGGTACCACTTGACCGAGCTCGGTGCCAGCGTCAGGCGCTCAGCGATCTCCGGGTTAGTCAGGTTCTCGGCGAGCAATTCAAGGACCTGGCGTTCGCGGCGGGTGAGGGGCTCGGGAGGCAGGGGTGAATCGTCGACCATAAAGGTATTATAGTAGGTTGGGTTGCGATCTTCAACCCAACATTCAGAGAAGGCATCATGTATAATCACCATAGACCTGCTCTTAAAACCGGAATTCCAATGAAAAACACAAAACAAACCTACTTCTCCCTCCTTCCCGCCCTCTCCAAATCCCCCTGGGGCGTCAACGTGCCCGGGATGCCCGACCTCCCGCCCCGGGAACTCGCTTGGCGCTGCACTCGGCGCGCAACGCCGTCTGCGGCTTTCAAATCCTGCTGGCCTCCAGCCAGGACTGCGTCCTGGTCTGCGACCGCGCCAACTGGTTGCACGCCCTGGGATTTCGCCAGCGCTTTCGAAGCGAGGTCAGCTTCACGGGTTTACCCGCCGGATCGGTCGAAGTCTTCCCGGTCGGCTACCTCCCCGGCGACGATGGGCGCCTGTGGCCGGAGTACCTGGAGCGCTCGGGGACTATCGAGGTCCCCGCGGGCAGGCCGCAGCCCGTCTACGTGCGCCTGCGGGTGCCGCCCGACCTGGAACCCGGCTCCTACCCCGGCACGGTGCGCATCTGGGAGCAGTTTGGTTTCGAGGACGAGCAGCCCGCCTGGCAGGCGACGCTGACGCTTCAGGTCAGCCCGGCTCGCCTGCCCGACCTGGTCGACGGCAGCTTCCACCTGAACCTGTGGCAGCACCTCACCGCCCTGGCGCGCCACCACCACGTGGCCCTGTGGAGCGATACCCACTTCGCCGTGATCGAGCGCTACTTCGCCAGCCTGGCCGGACTGGGGCAGAAGGCGCTGACCGTGATCGCCGGCGAGATTCCGTGGTCGGGGCAGAAATGCTTCCGCGATCCCGGGTATCCTTCCTACCTGTTCGAGCACGCCATCGTCGAAGTCTTGCGGAAGGCCGATGGCAGCCTGGCCTGCGATTTCAGCAACCTGGACCGCCTGCTGGAGCTGGCCGCCCGCCACCGCCTCGACCGCGAGATCGACCTCTTCGGCCTGATCAACATCTGGCAGGACGAGGAGTCAGGCTTCGGCAAGCCCGCCGCCGACTGCCCGGACGCCGTACGCGTGCGCTGCCTGGACGAAACCAGCGGCAGCATTGGCTACATGCGCCGGGCGGACGAGATCCAGGTCTACATCCGCCTGCTGCACGACCACCTGCAGGATAAGGGCTTGCTCGAGCGTGTGCGCGTCTTCGCCGACGAGCCCTCCGACCTGGAGCTGTACAACCAGCGCCTGGCATTCGTCAGGCAGGCCGCCCCTGGCTTCAAGTACAGCGCCGCCATCAACCACTACGAGTTTATCGAGGAAGCCCCGACTGAGCTGCTCGATGCCGTTCCAGTGCTGCCCCTGGCCTGCCGCGACCCGCAGCAGACACGCCTCCTGGCGGAGCGCCTGCACTCCCGGGGCGGGCTACTCACCTGGTACATCTGCTGCTGGCCGCCGATCCCGAACACCTTCATGCATTCCCCGCTGGTCGAGGGCCGCCTGCTGGGCTGGCTCAACCACGCCCTGGGGCTGGACGGCTTCCTGCGCTGGGCGTTCTGCCTGTGGCCAGCTGAGCCCTGGAAGCGCCCCTCCTGGCGCGCCCCGGAGTGGTTTGCCGGCGACATGTACTTCGTCCTGCCCGGACCGGATGGCGGCCCGGTGGAGACGCTGCGCTACGAGGCCCTGCGCTGCGCCGTCCAGGATTACGAGCTGCTGCGCCTGGTCGAAACCAGCCTGCCACCCGCTGAAGCCCAGGCAGTCATCGAGCAGGCGCGCCTCTTGATCTTCAAAACCGCTGATTTGCAGGACTTTGCCCGGGTCGGCGAGGTCAATGCCGCCCAGCTTTACAGCCTCGACCCTGATGATTACGAAGCGGCGCAGGTCCTGCTTCTGACCGCGCTCAAGTAAAGGAGCAACATGATTGCATCACACGACCGAAAAATACTACAAGCCCTGGCAAAACGGGTAGCCGAGATCGCAGCCCTGCCTGTCATGGAAGAACGCCGCAAGGAATGGAGGCGCCACCACCGTCTGGTTCCTGGCCGCCCCCTGGTGCTGGTCTTCCCGGAGGGCGCCTGGCGCGAGCTGCTGCCCGATTCCGAGCTGCAGTGCTCGACGACCCAAACTCGGGCGATGGAGTGGGAGTTGCGTTCGCGCATCTATTCCCACGAAAATTTCCTCGACGATAAGCCGGTCGAGGCAAAGTGGGTGGTCAGCAAGCGCATCCAGGTCTCGAACTGGGGCCTCTCCCCGCAGCACACGGAGCGCACCCAGGACACCGGCTCCTGGAAGTTCGTGCCGGTGATCGCCGAATTCGCCGATTTCCAGAAGCTGCATTATCCCGATGTAACCTTCGATCCCGAGGGCAGCCTGCAAGACCTGGAAGAGGCCGAGAGCCTGTTCGGCGGAATCCTGCAGGTGGTCCAGAAGGGGGTCGCCCACGTCTCCTTCCACCTGGCGCAGGTGTATTCCGACCTGCGCGGCCTGGAGCAGATGTACGTGGACATGCTCGAGCACCCCGAAGAGATGCTGGAAGCCCTGGAGTTCTTTACCCGCGGCTACGAGCACCTGCTACAGCAGTACCAGGAGCTGAACCTGCTCAGCCTGAACAACGACGAGACCTACCATTCTTCCGGCGGCCTCGGCTACACGACGGAGCTGCCAGCGCCCGGCTTCGACCCGCAGCGCGTGCGTCCCATCGACCTGTGGGCTTCCGCCGAATCGCAGGAGCTGGCGGTGGTCTCGCCGCGCATGCACCGCAAGTTCGCCCTGGATTTCGAAAAGCGCCTGCTAAAACCTTTCGGCCTGACCGGCTACGGCTGCTGTGAGGACCTGGGCAGCAAGCTGCAGGACGTGCTGCAGGTGCCCAACATCCGCCGCATCTCGATCTCGCCCTTTGCCGATGTCGAGATATGCGCAGAGCAGATCAGGGCGGGCGCCCAGAAGTTCGGGCGTACGGCAATCTTCTCCTGGAAGCCGCAGCCGCAGGACCTGGTGGGCGACTTCGACCCGCAGCGCATTCGCAGCTACATCGCTCATGCCCTGGAGGCGACCCGCGGCTGCATCGTGGAGATGATCCTCAAGGACACGCACACCTGCGAGAACCACCCCGAGCGTTTCCGCGAATGGACGCGCATCGCCCGGGAAGTGAGAGAGAAGTATTAAAGAAGAATTGAACATGAATGAGCCAGTCCATTAATGTCATTTCGAGCCGTTCTTTGGCGAGAAATCCCTATGAGGACAGTCGACTATAAGTTAAAGTCAGTATCAGCAGACAGTGTCTTAAGGGATTTCTCGCACAGACCGCTCGAAATGACATTGAAGGAGGAAACTATGCGCAAGAATCACAAAAATGATGATTGGACCATCGTCGAAGAAGCCTTTACGCCGGAAGCCACTGCCCTGAACGAAACCCTCTTCGCCCTCGGCAATGGCTACCTGGGGATGCGCGGCACCTTCGAAGAAAGCGACCTGCTACGCGGGCACTCCCTTTGCCCCCACAGAAGGCACCTTCATCAACGGCTTCTACGAAAGCGCCCCAATCGTCTACGGCGAGAAGTTCCAGGGCTTTGCCGAGAACAAGCAGACCATCCTCAACCTGGCCAACGCCAAGACCCTCCACCTGACCCTCGACGGCGAGCCGTTCAGCCTGCTCACGGGAAAAATCCTGGCCTACCGGCGTCTCCTCGACCTGCGCCGGGGTGTCCTACAGCGCCTGGTGGAATGGGAATCACCCCTGGGCAGGCAGGTCCGCCTGGAATTCGAGCGCCTGGTGCTGCATACGCACCAGCACATCGCCCTGGTCCGCTGCCGGATAACGCCGCTGAACTTCGAGGCGCCGCTGACCATCGTCTCCGCCATCGACAGCCGCATTCGCCAGAGCGAGCACGCCGAGGACGACCCGCGCCTGGGCACGCAGTTCAAAGGCGACGTCCTGCACCTGGAAGCAAAGGGAGCCAATAGCCAGGCAGTCTGGATGCTGCACCGCACGCAGACCACGCAGTTCAACGTCGCCTGCGGCGTCGAGCAGCGGATCGCGCCAGCCTGCGAAGCTGAACCCTACGACGACGGGCGTCTCCTCGGCTATCGCTTCACGGTCCAGGGGCAGCCAGGGACCCCAATCACCCTGGACAAGTTCATGACTTACGTGACCAGTCTCGACAACCCTGGCCAGGACCTGGAAGCAGCGGTCCAGCAGGAGCTCGCGCAGGCTGCCGGCATAGGTTTTGAGGCGCTGCAGGCCGGGCAGGAAACCTTCCTGGCGAACTTTTGGGATTCTGCCGATATCGAGATCGAGGGCGACGAGGTCCTCCAGCGCGGCATCCGCTTCAACCTGTTCCACCTGCTGCAGGCTGCCGGCAGGGACGGCCGCACCAACATCGCCGCCAAAGGCCTGACCGGGCTGGGCTACGAGGGGCATTATTTCTGGGACACCGAGGTCTACATCCTGCCGTTTTTCCTGCACACCCGGCCTGAAATCAGCCGTAGTCTGCTCGAATACCGCTACCACATCCTGGATGGGGCACGCCGGCGCGCCCGCCAGATGTCGCACGCCCGCGGCGCCCTCTACGCCTGGCGCACCATCAACGGCGATGAATGCTCGGCGAACTTCCCCACCGGCACCGCCCAGTACCATATCAACGCCGACATCGCCTTCGCCATCCGCCGCTACTTCGACGCCACCCAGGATGAGGACTTCATGAAGCGCTTCGGCGTGGAAATCCTCTGCGAGACGGCGCGCCTGTGGCTGGAAGCCGGCGACTTCATCCCGGCGCGTGAAAACCGCTTCTGCATCAACGGGGTCACCGGTCCCGACGAGTACCAGATCCTGGTCAACAACAACGCCTACACCAACTACATGGCGCGCGAAAACCTGCGCTTCGCCTGCGAGAGCCTGGCCTGGCTACGGCAGGCCGACCCTGGAACGTACCAGGCACTTACAGAAAAGATTTCGTTGGATGCCGGTAAGTCCCTGGCCTGGCAGGAAGCCGCCGAACGCATGGTCCTGCCCTTCGAGCCGGAGCGCGGTATCATCCCCCAGGACGACGCCTTTCTAAGCAAAGCCCCCTGGGATTTCGCCGGCACGCCCCGCGAGCACTACCCGCTGCTGCTGCACTACCATCCCCTGGTGGTGACCCGCTACCAGGTCTGCAAGCAGGCGGACACGGTGCTGGCGGAGTTCCTGCTGAACGAGCAGTTCGACCGCGAGCAGAAACTGCGGGATTTCAATTATTACGAGCCGCTGACCACCCACAATTCGTCGCTCTCGGGCGCCATCTGGGGGATCATGGCGGCAGAGCTGGGTGACACCGAGAAAGCCTACCGTTATTTTGCAGAAACGGCGACGCTGGACCTGGAAAACAAGCACGGCAACACCCAGGCCGGCATCCACGCTGCCAACATGGCCGGGACCTGGCAGGGTATTGTCTACGGCTTCGCCGGGATGCGCGCCCGGGATGGACTGCGCTTCAACCCGGTGCTGCCAGCGCAGTGGCGCAGATACGCCTTCAAGGTACGCTACCGCGGCCGGCAGATTGCGGTGAAGGTGACGGCGTCCGGCGCCAGCTTCCAGCTCCTGGAAGGAGAGCCGATCGAAATCCAGGTGAATGGCAGGCCCGTAGTCCTGTACTTAACCCACAGCATCTCCGCAGCTTTGCGTTAAAAATTATGCCTCGAACTTTTCAAGCTAACCAGTCTTCGAGAAGCAAGCCAGTGCGTTCAGAGAGATTGCTGAAATGTTTCTGGTTGTGGGTTACCAGGACTGCCTGTCGGTCGATGGCGATGCTGGCAATCTGTAGATCCAAATCGTTGACCGGCTCGCCTGCCAGCTCGAGCTGCGCCTTCAATTGGCCGTACAGCCGGGCAGGAAGCTCATCAAACGGCAGGACGAGCAGCGCCGCCAGCAGGACGTCCAGGCGCGCCAGGTTAATTTCGGTATTTTGCGATTTTACAGCCCCGTGGACCAGCTCGCCAACTGAAATCACCGTGGTTGCCAGCTCTTCCTCTGGGGAAACGCGGCGAGTAAGGTCCAGTTTCCCTCGCAAGATCGCCACGCAGTGGTCGCTATCCAGGATTTTCATAGGTCAAGCCTGGGCCGCGAGGACGGTTTTCGGCGTTCATCAGCAATCTCTTCGTCCAGGTCTGCCAGGTCGGGTTCATTTCGCCACAGGCCGTAGGCTGCCATAGCGGGGTGCAGTTCTTTGTTTTCTACCTTTGCGAGGACGTCTTCGGCCTGCCCCAGAGCCAGGGCCAGCCTGCGAGCCGCGTTTGAGGTCCGCTCCAGCCGGTCGAGTTCATCTTTCCCGATTAAAACGGCCACAGGACGTTCTCGACGCTGCAAGATGAATCTTTCGCCGGATGCCGCCCGGCTGATCAGCTCTGAAAAACGGCTTTTAGCTTCAGCGATTTTGATCCATTCCATGGTACCCTCGATTCAGTTGGTCATAATGACCAACTATTGGAGTATATCACAGGTCAGGTTTGGATCGCGAGGATTGGAGCGCGTAAAAAAGCGAAATCGGCTGCACAGGACGCAGCTACTGCAAAGAACGCAGCTACACGAAAGGCACAAAAATGAGTGGGGTGGGCAGTATAATCAAGTAAAATTCAACCTCAGGAAATCCTATGACCAAACCCCTCTTCCCCCAAAAACGCAGTCTCTCCCGGCGCGAATTCCTGCGCCTGGCTTCGGCAGCCGCTGCCGGCGCACTGCTGGCCGCCTGCCGTCCGGAAACCAAGAGCCAGCCTCCCCAGGCGACCGCAACCCTCGGCCTACAGGCAACGCTGGCGCCGACCATTGCCGCCGAACCAGAATATTACATCCCGATCGACCCGGCCAACACACCTCTTGGCATAGGCCGCGGTATCTACCCGGGTCGCGTCACCTGGGTCTACGACCCCGAAGCCGCCGCCTGGGACGGCGCCAGCGGCTTCTGGTGGGAGGAGGACAACACCCGCTTCGAGCCGGCCCAGGAGATGCTCTCGCAGGCGCTGCGCCTCCAAACCGGCGAGAGCGACAACGCCGCAGCCTGGGATAAGCTGTTCCGGCATTTCAATGACAGCCGTGGCCAACCCGGCGGTTACCAACACGGAGAAAAAATCGCCATCAAGATCAACATGAACGTGGTCGGCAAGTCACAGTCGCAGCGCGACAACGGCATCGTCAACTCGCCACAAATGCTGCGCGCCCTGCTGCTCAGCCTGGTACAGCAAGCCGGGGTTCCCGCCTCGGCGATCACGGTCTACGACGCTGTCCGCCACGTCCCGGATCACATCTTCCGCGCCTGCAGCGGCCCGGACCTGGACGGCGTGACGGTGGTGGACTGGGCAGGCGGCAATGGGCGCCAGGCCTGCACCGTCGACCAGGACTGCACGATCCGCTGGTCCCAGGATACGAAAGGCAGCCCGGCCTGCCTGCCCACCTGTGTGGTCGAAGCCACTTACCTGGTCAACGCCGCCCTGCTCAAAGGGCACAACCTGGCCGGGGTAACCTTGACCGCCAAGAACCACTTCGGCTCCTTCCGCTCGAGCTGGAAGGGGCAGGACACGATGCAGGCGCCGCAGGGCGCCAACCTGCACGGCTTCGTCGCCGCTCACCCCTACGATTGGGGTCCGGATTGGAGCTGGGACGGCCAGCCCATGGGTGCCTACAACGCGCTGGTCGACCTGGTCGGCAGCCCGCACCTGGGCGGCAAGACCGTGCTGTACCTGGTGGACGCCCTCTACGCCACGCCCGACCAGGGGGCAATCGTGGGCAATAACTGCCGCTGGAGCAGTGCCCCCTTCAACGGCGGCTGGACCTCGAGCCTGTTCGTCTCGCAGGACCCCGTCGCCATCGATTCGGTTGGCCTGGACTTCCTGCGCAGCGAGCCCAGCATCCAGGTCTTGCCCGATACCCTGCCCGCCGGCAGCACGCCCGACAACTACCTGCACGAGGCCGCCCTGGCCGACCAGCCGCCGTCGGGCATGTTCTACGACCCGGCCGGCGACGGTAAGGGACTTTCCAGCCTGGGAGTCCACGAGCACTGGAACAACCCGGTGGAGAAGCAATACTCGCGCAACCTGGGCCAGCCCGAAGACGGCATCGAACTGGTCACGGTAATGTAAAAGGAAACGAGAAATCCATGTACCCAGAAGACATCACTTTCCTGCGCCAGATGGCTGCCGACCTGGTTGAAGCCTCCAGGGTCCGTCCCGGGGAGATGGTCGCTGGCTACGGCCCCAACACCACCGGCGGAACGCTGATCCGCCCGGGCGGCCGCGACTGCTACCCGGCGTTCTGGATCCGCGATTATGCCATGTCGCTGGGCTGCGGCCTGATCACCCCTGAAGAGCAGGAGCACGCCCTGCTGCTGACGGCGCGCCTGCAGGCGGACGCTGACCGTCGTACCGGCAGTGGGGGCCAAATTCTACGCGGCTCGATCGCCGACCACATCACCTTCGGCGGGCTGCCGATCTTCTACCCGGGCACACTCGACGACTACGAAGGCCAGGGCGGTCCCTGGGGTCCCCTGCCGCCCTTCGACAACGCCTTCTTTTTCATCTTCATGGCCTGGAAGCTGGCGATTTTTCATGGGCGGGAGAATTTGCTGTCCACGCCAGTGAACGGCGTGGCGCTAGGCGAACGCCTGCACCTGGCATTCGCTTCCGTGCCCGGCGATCCCCAAACCGGGCTGGTGAAATGCACGCGTGCCAACCGCGGCGTCTCCTTCGGATTCACGGACACCGTCTACCACACCGGCAAGCTGCTCTTCGCCTCGCTCCTGAAGTGGCAGGCAGCCCGCAGGATGGAAGAGATCAGCCACATCCTGAAGGAAACCGAACGGGCACAGCAGTACCGGGAAACCCAACAGCGCATCCAGGAGAGCCTGCCGGGGACCTTCAGCCACCCGAGCGGTCTGCTGCCGCGCCAGCACCGGGGACAGCCAGCAGCCTGACGCCTGGGGATCGGCCTACGCCGTCTACTGCGGGATATTACCCTGGCAGCAGTCGCGGGCAGTCAGCGGGGCGCTGGCGGAACTCTACCGCCAGGGTCGCCTGGCCTGTAACGGCGCCATCCGCCACGTGCCCGTCGGCATGGACTTTAATGAGGAGACCTGCTGGGAGAAAGTGGTCGGCGGATTCCAGCACAACACCTACCAGAACGGCGCCTACTGGAGCACCCCGACCGGATGGGCGCTTTATGCCATCGAAAAGGTCGACCAGGAAGCTGCTTTCCAGCTCGCGGACGAGTACATCGCCGAGTTGCGCCGAGGCGATTACCGCCAGGGGGAGGCGTTTGGCTCGCCCTGGGAGTGCACTCACCCGGATGGAGACCACCGCCAGAACCCGGTGTACATGGCCTCAGTGACGGCAGTGCTGCCGGAGATGCTTGATGCTCGCGGAGGATGATTGAGGGATTTATCGCTAAGGTAAAAGGTTCGATAACAAGAAAAACAAGAGGAATAATAACGCGACCAGGCAATTGAAAATGAAAATACAACAGAACCAGATAGATTGATTGACGTTCACACCGAGAATATATTCGGAAATTTCCAGGTAAACTGATTTCCAGAACTTAATGAATGGTGGCAATATATTATTACGAGATACCCTTGGCTCCTGGATTAGCGAAATCCCTTCACCAGTGTCAATTTCACTGAGCAATAACACCTCCGTGATTCCACCATTGACAATTCCTGTTTTGGATGTATCCTATAAATGAGCGAGTTCGCCATCTCAAGCGGGGATCATCATCACCTCCTGACATAGCAGCACACAAACGCCTCATCTCCGCCAGAGATGAGGCTTATTGTTCTATTACCAGAACAGCGCTCCAGGAGGAAACCCATGAGCAAACACCTCAAGACCCTCACCCGGACGAATGCCGTCTGCCTGCTGGCCATTAGCTGCCTGCTGGCAGCCCTCTGCCTGGCCGGTTGTTCGCCCGAGCAGGCACCCTTACCGACGGCAACCCAAATCATCCCTCCATCGGCTACGCCTACAGTGACATTTTTGCCTGATGCGACCCTTTTCCCCATGGCTCCGGCAGATGCCCCGTTCACGGTCACCAGCCACCTCGAGCTCTCCGGCAAGATTGCATTCGTTGGGTCGGATGGGGGGGGGCCTTTGGTTCTCTATACGATGAACGCCGACGGCACGGGGCTGAGCCAGTTTATCGGCATCCCTTCGGTCGGATATTATCTAGCCTGGTCGCCGGATGGCAAGCAGATTGCTTATAGCGAGGAGCCCTTATCATTCTATATAAATGTGATGAACGCCGACGGCTCCGGTCACCGGCAGTTGCCAGCGAGTTTCCGGGGTGGGGGTGCATTATTCTGGGAGCCCGATGGGCAAAGGATCCGGTTCGTGTCTAAGAAGCGTGAACAGGGGCAGAGGTGTGTTTATGTGGTGAAAGCAGATGGCTCCGGAGCGCCTGAGCTGTATAACCCGTTCAATATTCCGCAACTCTGCGGTCGGTCATCTCCTCAAGACCTGGCCTGGGCGCCAGATGGGACGAAATTTGCGTTGGGTACTCTTTTACATAATGATAAGGTATTAAACATAGATGGCTCTGTAATTGGAAGAAATCTAGGCGGTCTCAATAATACCTGGTCGCCAGATGGTCGTAAATTAGCGTTTACACTCACATATGGGGTATTTCTGTACATTGTCAACTCCGATGGCTCTGAAGAAACCCTGGTGTCTACTACACCTTTATCGATTCCCGATGATTATGAGGCTGGATTAATTGAGCTCGCCTGGTCGCCGGACGGGAAAAAGATTGCAATCGTTCTCGGTTGCGAGATCGCGGTGATTGACATTGACGGCAGCAACCTGATCAAGCTGGTCGATGGATGTAAGGTAGATACCCAATACTTTTTTTGGTCCATCTCCTGGACCCGCTGAAAAAAGTCACATTGCAATCACCGAATCGCCCACGCCTCACCCCTGGAAATGATGCGTTTAAAACCCAAACCTTACAGCATATCTTAGGAGGGTTTCACTGAACAAGCTTTTCAAAGCCATCCTCATCGGGCTCATTCTATCCGGCCTCTTCCTGTCTTCCTGCACGCAGGACAGCAGCCCGTTCCCCCTCTCCACCCCGGAAGAGCAGGGCATGGACTCGCAAAAGCTGCTGGATTTTCTGGAGTTTATCGAATCCTCTTATAACCTGCACAGCCTGCTGATCCTGCGCAATGGAACCCTCGTCCTGGAGGTCTATTACCCGCCCTTCACCTCGCAGGACAAACACATGCTGTTTTCGGTCACCAAGAGTTTCGTCTCCTCGCTGGTTGGGATCGCCGTGAGTGAGGGCAAAATCCAAGGCGTCGAACAGCCGGTCCTGGACTACTTTCAGGATCTCCCGATCCAGAATCTGGATGAAGCCAAGCAAAACATCCGCATCCTCGACCTGCTGAACATGACCAGCGGCTTAACCAGCGACGATGAAGTCATGGGTGAAAGCCAGGATTGGGCTCAGTTCACGCTGGACCAGCCGATGTACACCGAGTTTGGCAGAGAGTTCGATTACAACTCCGGGAATTCCCACCTGCTCTCGGCCATCATCCAGAAAACCGCGGGGCAAACCACTTTTGATTTCGCCCGCGAGAAGTTGTTCGAGCCTCTCTGCATCCAGGATGTCTATTGGGCAGCCGATCCCAGCGGGGTTACCCAGGGTGGGGTCGGGCTCATGCTGACCCCGCGTGACATGGCGAAGTTTGGCCTGCTGTATCTCAACCAGGGCAACTGGGAAGGCAAGCAGGTCGTACCGGCGGATTGGATCGAGGCTTCCTTCCAGCCGAATGAGCTTGAATACGCTTACCAGTGGTGGCAATCCGAGAATGCTCGTGTCGCCCTTGGCGCTTAGGGACAGGCAATCTACCTCAACCCTTCGCTTGACCTGGTCGTTGCATGGACTTCAGCGGATCCCACCGAACACGCCATCGGTTTCATTGAGACCGTAGAGACATTTGCTTCCATCGCGGCTGTTTCCGACCAGCCTCTCCCCGCGAGTGAATCGAGCCAGATGCTGGCGGAGAAGGTAAACGCCATCGCCAACCCGCCCGCGCAGCCCGTTCCCGAGCCGCCCGCCATGGCCGCCTCCATCGACGGGAAGCTCCTGCGCCTGGACGAGAACCCGCTGGGCTGGCAGACCGCCCGCCTGGATTTCGAGGGCGACCAGGCAACGTTGACAGTCTCTACCACATCAATACCCGATGAGCGCCAGTTCGACGTCGGACTGGACGGGCTGTATCGCTTGACCGATCAGAAGCTGGTGGAAACAATCGGGATTCCGAAGCCCTACCAGCGTAATTTCCTCAATCCTTATGAGTTCAACTTCCTGCTGGGCATGCCGGTGGATGGAGCCGTGGCAATGAAAGGTGAATGGACTGCAGAGGATATTTTTATCATCACCGTTCAAGACACCCGTGATTTTGACCGGGAAAGGCTTTCCTTCAAATTTAAACCTCCGGTTGTAACGGTCACCTGGAATTCTGAGATCGACGGATTTTATCTACCCTTGAAAGGTCTCTTTCCTGGGATTCCCCACTAACCCGGCGAAAAATACGGTCCGGGCGCCGAGAACAGGCTTGCGGCTACCGTCGCCATTTAGTTGCGGCCTGCGTATGATCAACATTTGACAAACTGTCAATCCTTCCTTACATTTTTTCAGTGCAAATTATAATAGCCGTATGAAATCCAAAGTTCAAGAACTGATCGAACAACATGATGAAAACTTGTCTGCTTTCATTCAACGGTGGAGCATCCTTGAATTTGGCTTTTTCGGCTCGGTTATGAGACCTGATTTCCACGCCGAGAGCGACATCGACGTGATGGTCGCTTTTTCGCCAGATGCACGTTGAAGTCTACTGGACCTGGTACGGATGCAGCAGGAGCTCGAGGACATTTTTGGCAGGCCGGTTGACCTGGTTGAAAAAGGCACGATCCGCAATCCATTCCGCTATCGCAGCATCATGGAAAATTACCGGATGATTTATGCGAGCTAATGCGAACGAACCGGCTTATCTTTGGGATATGCTGAGCGCGGCAAGCCAGATAGCTGCATTTGTGCGAGGTGTATCCTTCACGAAATACAGCAGGAATAAATTTAATCCAATCGGCAGTCGAACGCCAGCTCGAAATCATAGGGGAGGCAGCCCGGCGGGTGTCCCCTGAATACCAGGAAGACCATCCAGAGATCCCCTGGCGTCCTATCATAGGACTGCGGAATATCCTGGCGCATGAATATGGAGAGATCAAAGCAGACAGGATCTGGTAGAAAGCTAAAAACGATGTGCCCGATATGGTGAAAGTCCTGGAATTACTGGTTCCATACGATTGATGTGCCACCTGAGCCAACAACACCATCGATACAGAACTGCTTAATAAAACACAGTTCGTTCACCACGCAGCGACCATAGGGCGGTAAATTATGTAATGTGCAGCAGCCCTTAACTGGTAAAATCAACCCAATGATCCCGCTATCACAAGGAACCCCTATGCCCATGACCTCCCGCGTCGCCCGCCTGCGCCAGGAAAGCCTGGACGCCCGCCCCACCCTCTCCGCCGAGCGCGCCAGCCTGCTGACCGACTTCTACCAGGGGCAGCATGCGCTGGTCTCCGCTCCCATGCTGCGGGCGCAGGCCTTCGCCTACCTCATGGAGCACAAGATGGTGGTCATCAACCCCGGCGAGCTGATCGTGGGCGAAAAAGGCCCCGCTCCTAAGGCACGCGCCGACCTTCCCCGAGCTTTGCTGCCACTCCCTGGAAGACCTGGACATCCTCAACTCCCGCGAAAAGACATCGTTCGCCGTCAGCCCGACCGAGCACCAGCTCTACGACGAGAAAATCATTCCCTTCTGGCAGGGCAAAAGCCTGCGTGAGGCCATCTTCCAGCAGATGACGGACGAATGGCTGGCAGCCTACCAGGCCGGGATTTTCACGGAATTCATGGAACAGCGCGCCCCGGGGCACACCGTCCTCGACGATAAGATCTACCGCAAGGGGATGCTCGATTTCGTAGAGGAGATCGACGGGGCGCTGGCAGCGTTGGACTGGATCGCCGACCCCGAAGCCTACGCCAAATCCGAGGAGCTGCAGGCGATGCGCCTATGCTGCCAGGCCTTGGTGCGCAACGCCCGGCGCCACGCCGAGAAAGCCCGCCAGCTCGCAGAAACTGAAACCAACTCCCAACGCCGCCAGGAGCTGCTGCAGATCGCCGAGGTCTGCGAGTGGGTTCCCGCCCACGCCCCGCGCAATTTCTGGGAAGCCCTGCAGGCTTACTGGTTCGTCCACCTGGGGGTCACCACCGAGCTCAACACCTGGGACGCCTTCAACCCCGGGCGCCTCGACCAGCACCTGCTACCGTTCTACCAGCAGGGACTGGCGGACGGCAGCCTGAGCCGCCTTTCCGCCGAGGAGCTGCTGCAGTGCTTCTGGATCAAGTTCAACAACCAGCCTGCGCCTCCCAAGGTCGGCGTCACCGCCCAGGAATCCGGCACCTACACCGATTTCGCCCTGATCAACACCGGCGGGGTCAAAAAGGACGGCTCGGACGCGGTCAACGAGGTCACCTACCTGCTGCTGGACGTGATCGAGGGGATGCGCCTGCTGCAGCCCAGCTCCTGCCTGCAGCTCAGCAAGAAGAACCCCGACCGCTTCCTGAAGCGCGCCGCCCGTATCATCCGCACCGGCTTTGGGCAGCCGTCGATTTTCAACACCGATGTCATCGTCCAGGAGCTGGTGCGCCAGGGCAAGAGCGTCGAGGACGCCCGCTGCGGGGGCGCCAGCGGCTGCGTGGAGGTCGGCGCCTTCGGCAAGGAAGCCTACATCCTCACCGGCTACCTGAACCTGGTGAAGATCCTCGAGCTGGCATTGCACGACGGCCTCGACCCGCGCACGGGCTTGCAGCTCGGTCCGCGCACTGGATCGCCCGAGACCTTCCAGGATTTCGATGCGCTCTTCGAGGCGTTCGAAAAGCAGCTCGAGTACTTCGTGAACGTCAAAATCCGCGGCAACCAGGTGATCGAGAGGCTGTACGCGGCGTACATGCCGGCGCCGCTGCTCTCCGTCCTGACCGACGACTGCATCGCCCGCGGGGTGGATTACCACTCCGGCGGGGCGCGCTACAACACGACCTACATCCAGGGCGTTGGCCTGGGCAGCCTGACCGACGCCCTGACCGCCCTGCGCTGCCACGTCTACGACCGCAAAGACCTGGCGCTGAGCGAGTTGCTGAAGGCGCTGGAGAGCGACTTCGCCGGGCAGGAAGCCCTGCGCCTGAAGCTGCTCAACGCCACGCCGAAGTACGGCAACGACGACGATTACGCCGACGAGGTCATGCGCCGCATCTTCGAAGCCTATTTCAAGGCCATCGACGGTCGCAAAAATACCCGCGGCGGCGAGTACCACATCAACCTGCTGCCGACGACGGTGCACGTCTACTTCGGCTCGGTGACCGGCGCCACGCCCGACGGGCGCAGGGCCGGCTGGCCGCTATCGGAGGGCATCTCGCCGGTGCAGGGCTGCGACCGGCGCGGCCCGACCGCCGTGGTGCGTTCCGCCTCCAAGATGGACCACGCCCGCACGGGCGGCACGCTGCTCAATCAGAAGCTCTCGCCTGCTCTGCTGCAGAGCGACGGCGACATCGAGCGCTTCGTGGGCCTGGTGCGCGGTTATTTCAAGCTGGACGGCCACCACATCCAGTTCAACGTCGTCGACGCCGGCACCCTGCGCAAAGCCCAGCAGAATCCTGAGCAGCACCGCAATTTGATCGTCGCGCGTGGCCGGCTACAGCGACTACTTCTGCGACCTCAGCCCGGCGCTGCAGGAAGAGATCATCGCCCGCACCGAGCACCAGGCCTATTAAGGCTATCCCAGCCCTGCTGGGGAGCAGTCCGAACCCGATGACAAGCGAAATCCCATGATCGCTTACCCCTCGAAATCCCTGCCCATCCTTTTTGCCTCCGATGCCGTCGTCGCCGGGGGCTCGTTCGCCGGGGTTGCGGCTGCCTTAAATCTGAGACGGCGAGGTCTCAGTGTGACCCTGGTGGAGCCGCGCACCTACCTGGGACGGGAAGCCTGCGCTGCGCTGCGCCCCTGGGTCGTGATGGGCGCTTTCGAACCGGTCGAATGGCTGCGCAGGCTGCTGCGGGCCAACGGGCATGCCCTGGAAGCCGGCCAGGAAATCCCCCTGCACCTGGATCAAACCAAGATCTACCTGGAAGACCTGCTGCTGGCGGCCGGCGTGAACCTGGTCTACGCCAGCACGCCCATGCAGGTGCTAGCTGAGCAGGGTGCGGATGGCTCCGGGTGGGTGAGTGGCCTGGTGATCGGCAACAAGTCGGGCAGGCAGGTCCTCCAGGCCGGGCTGCTGGTCGATGCCAGCGAGAACGCCCTGTGCGCCCGCCTGGCCGGGGCGGAATTCGAGCCCGACCCCGCGGAGGCGCTGTACGGGCCGACTCTGGAGATCACCGGCGCCCACGATTTCCCCGAGACTGTTCTGCGGGTTCCCGAATCCGTTGGCTTCGAGGGGAGCCAGGTGAAGCTGCACCCCAGCTACGCCGGGCGAGACCCGCTGCTGGTGGAATGCTGGCTGCGGCTGCCGGGCGGCAGCGGTCTGGCGGCTGGCATGCAGCGCGACCTGGCTGCCCGGCATGCCAGCCTGCGCCTGGCCTCGCACCTGCTGACCGCTGAAGCGCGCTTCTACTGGGGCAACTGGACGGCGGCTTCGTACGAGCTGCACGGCGTCCACACCACCCGCATGGCCGGAAGCCCTCCAACCTGGGCGGAACCCTGGGAAAGCATTCTCCTGCCCCAACCTGCGCCTATCCCTGTTTCAGCCTTTGCTGGTCCGTTGGAAGGGCTGTGGTGCCTGAACGCGTCGGCTCGCTTTCCCCAGGCTGGCGAGTGGTTCAGCGATCCGCTGGCCGCAGCCTGGCTGGGAGAGTGCCTGGCGCAGAACCTGGTGACCGCGCCACGGGATGAAGCCGTCACCCCGCGGGAACTGGCCTCGCCCACCCACGCCGCTGAACCTTCCGAGTTTGAAATTCATGAGCCGGAATCACCGGTCCAGGGCAAGCGCTTCGACATGCTACCTGTGCCTGCCCAGGCCATTCCCCTGTCGAAACAAAGCCAGGTGATGGTCGTGGGCGGTGGGACGAGTGGGGCAACCGCTGCGGCAGTTTGCGCCCGCGAAGGCGTTCAAACCATCCTGGTCGAGATGAACCCGGCGTTGGGCGGCACAGGAACTCTCGGCGGGGTGCGCACCTACTGGATGGGCAACCGCCAGGGATTCGTGCCCGGGATTCAAAAAGCGGTGGACGAGGTCCACCGGCAGATCAATTTCCAACCAAAACCGCCCTGGATCCTCTGGAACGAGCAAGTCAAAAGCCTGGCGCTGCTCCAGGAGGCCGAAGCTGCCGGCGTCGAAATTTTCTGGAACGCCGCCTGCGTGGGCGCCCTCCTTCAGGGCAGCCGGGTCTGCGGGGCCGTGCTGGCCACGCGCTGGGGACCCATAGCAGTCAAAGCGGAGGTCTCGATCGACGCCAGCGGCGACGGCGACCTGGCTGCAGCCGCCGGCGCTCCCTGGCTGCTGGGCGACGAGGTCGAAGCGGCCAGCATGTGGACGGCTTTCCCCAACTTCCACTCGCCCGGTGATGGAAATTCCGGCAACTTCACGAGCGCCCTGGACGTCTCCAACATCCTCGACCTGACCCGCGGCATCCTGGAGGGCAGGAGGCGCAACCGCGGCGCTGAAACCTCCCGCTATGAGCGCTGGCCAGGCAAGACTGCCTCTACAGAGCAGGACATTCTACCGCTCCCGCCGTCCATCGACGAGGTCATCCACGATCACGGCATCTACATGGCGCCGCGCGAATCGCGGCATATCTGGGGTGAGGTTGTCCTAACATTAACCGACCAGCTCCGCCTGAGAGCCTGGCCGGACGTGGTCTGCGTCTGCTTCAGCAACTACGACGTCAAGGGGCACTCCACCACCGACTGGAACCGCATCGGGCTGCTGCCGCCGAACCTGGACATTGAAATCCCCTACCGCGCCCTGCTCCCGCGGCAAATCGATGGCCTGCTGGTCGCCGGGAAAGCCTTCTCCGCCCGCAGCGACGCCGTCCCATCCATCCGCATGCAGCCCGACCTGGAAAACCTGGGCGGGGCGGTTGGGTTGGCGGCTGCAAGATGCGCCCAACGGGGCTGCCTGCCGCGGGACCTGCCGGTGCTCGAGTTGCAGGAGCGGTTGGTGGAGGAGGGCGCTTTGCCGGGCAGCATCCTGGAACGCGCGACTGCCCTACCGGAGTACAGCGACCTCGAGCTGGCGGAGTGGGCACGGCGTATCCAGGCCGATCCCCCACCCTGGGCTTATAACAACATGGGTCTGGAAGTAAAGCACTGCGAGCGCATCCCGCTGGTCGAGGTCCTCAGCGCCGGTGCGCGGGCAATCCCCCACCTGGAGCGCGAGCTGCAGGCGGCAACCGGCGCGCGCCAGGTGCTGCTCGCGCAGGCGCTGGCGCTGCTGGGCTCCAAGGCCGGCGTCCCACTGCTGGTGGGCAGGCTGCAGGAAATAATGCGTGAAGAAGTACTACCGCCGCGCCAGGCATACATGTTCAACGCCAACCAACACCCGCCTGACCAGGGCGCCATGCCCGAGCCGGTTTACCTGCTGTACGCCCTGGGGATGGCGGCCGACCGGCGCAGCCTGCCCGTCCTGGAAGAAGTGGTCGACCTGCTCAGTTTTGACGAAGCAGGCTTGTGGGATGCCCAGGCGAATCCATACCATTACATTCACGCCGTCTGCTACGCCGCGGAGCGCCTGGGCGACTCAGAGGCCATCCCCATCCTGCAGCGTTTACACGCCCACCCGCTGCTGCACGGGCTGACCCGGAAGGGCGGGATCGACCCGAATTACCTGCACGACCGCCAGGCCAGCCTGGAAATCGCCATCGGGCGCGCCCTGGCGCGCTGCGGCAACCGCCAGGGGTATGATACATTGATCTCCTATCTGGATGACGCCCGCAGCCTGCTGGCTGAAGCAGCCTGGCGCGGCCTGTGCGCAATTACCGGCTCGGACCTCGATAAGGATCCCGCATCCTGGAAATCCTGGCTTAAGTTGCAGGATCCAGGAAGACTGCCGTGTGTGCCTTTCATCCAACCACCCAATATCTAAACAGGAGGTGACCATGCTTTCAAAAAAAATCGTCGAACAGTTCAAAGTCAAGCCCGGCTCCAAAGTTCAACTGCGTTCCTTCGATACATCCTGGGACGGTGATGACGAGTTCAAACACCTGTCCAAAGATGAGCTCAAAGAGAAGGCAGCCGCCGTCCTGGAGCAAAGCCGCCAGGAAATGTTCGAAGCCCAGAAGCGGCTGCTCGCCCAGGACCGCTACTCGGTGCTCGTCGTGCTCCAGGCCATGGACGCCGCCGGCAAGGACGGCACCATCAAGCACGTCCTCTCCGGCATCAACCCGGAGGGCTGCCAGGTGGTCAGCTTCAAGCAGCCCTCGGCGGAGGAGCTGGACCATGACTTCCTGTGGCGGGTGAACAAAGCCCTGCCCGAGCGCGGCAGCATCGGGATCTTCAATCGCTCGCATTACGAGGAAGTGCTGGTCGTGCGCGTGCACCCGGCGATCCTGGCTGCCCAGCGGCTGCCCGGAAATAAAACCGGCAAGGAATTCTGGCAGGAGCGCTACGAGGATATCAACGCCTTCGAGCGCCACCTGGCCCGCAACGGCACGGCCATCGTCAAGTTTTTCCTGCACATCTCCCGCAAAGAACAGAAGGAGCGCTTCCTGGCACGCCTGGATGAGCCTGAAAAGCACTGGAAATTCTCACCCGGCGACGTCGACGAGAGAGCCTTCTGGGACGACTACATGGACGCCTTCGACGACGCCATCGAAGCCACCAGCACGCCCTGGGCGCCCTGGTACATCATCCCGGGCGATAAAAAATGGGTAGCGCGAGCATTAGTGGCGCGGCATCCTGGCCGACACCATCCAATCCCTGGACCTGGCGCCCGCCGCTCCCAGCCCCGAGCAGGAAGCCGAGTACACAGCCGCCAGGCAGCAGCTCATCAGCGAGGCAGCATGATCCCATTCGAATTTTCCCAACTCTTTCGCCTCCAGCCCGGCTTGGCGGTCTCCCTGGAAACCTTCGATACCGCCTGGGATGGCAGCCCGGATTTTAAGAAATGGAGCGCCCAGCTCAACGAGTCCCTGGCTCTGCAGGCCCTGGATAAGGCGCAGTCGATCCTGGCCGAATCCCAGGAAAAGCTCTACGCCGACGATCGCTGGGCGGTCCTGGTGGTACTCCACGGGCAAGCCGGCGCCGGTATCGACGACGTCATCCGGCACGTGTTCAGCGGGGTCAATCCCCAGGGCTGCTCGGTGGCGTCTTTTCGAAAGGCTTCGAGCGAGGAGCTCGATCACGATTACTTATGGCGCTACCACAAGGCGCTCCCCGAACGCGGCCGGATCGTGCTCTTCAAGGGTTCGTACTACAACCAGGTGGTCCAGGCGCGCGCCTTTCCCGAGCAGCTTGCCAAGCAAAGACTGCCTGCGGAAAAGTGCAGCGTCGCTCAAAAACCCGGCAGTCCAGAGTTCTGGAAGCGACGCTGCACCGAAATCAACGCCTTCGAGCAGCAGCTTGCGGCCAACGGCACGCTCATCCTGAAGTTCTTCCTGGACATCTCCCGTGAAGAGCAGCGCCAGCGCTTCTTGAAACTGCTGGATGATCCAGCAGAGCGCTGGAAGTTCAGCTCCACTGACCTGGCAGAACACAACCAGTGGCAGGCGCTGCAGCAAGCCTGGGAGGAAGCCCTCAGCCAGACCAGCACGGATTGGGCTCCCTGGCATATCCTACCCGGCGACCATGCCTGGGTGGCGCCGACCCTGGTGGCCGGCATCCTGACCCGGGCCATCCTCGAGCTGGGCGTGGACTACCCGAAAGTATCCGAGGCCGCCCTGGCAGCCTTTGCGGAGTCGCGCAAAAAGCTCGAAGCCGAATAAGGGGAGACATGACTCCGGTAATAGAGGTCAAACAGCTAACCAAGCAGTTCCAGAGCAAGCGCAAGGCGTCCGGATTGCGCGGCAGCCTGAAAGCGCTCTACCGCCCAGAAATCGTCAACGTCGAAGCGGTGCGCGGCATCAGCTTCGGCCTGGAAGCCGGGGAGCTGCTGGGCTTTATCGGCCCGAACGGCGCCGGCAAGTCGACCACCATCAAAATCCTGACCGGCATCCTTCACCCCACGTCCGGTGAAGCCCGGGTACTCGGTTATGTCCCCTGGAAGCAGCGCCAGCAGTTAGCTTTCCAGATCGGCAGCGTTTTCGGTCAGCGCCCTCAGCTCTGGTACCACCTGCCGGCGATCGACACCTTCAACCTTGTTCGGCAAGATCTACGAGCTGGATTCGCAGGAGGTCAAGAAGCGCGTGGCTTTCCTGGCTGAAGCCTTCGAAATCCAGGACTTGCTTGAAACGCCGGTGCGCAAGCTCTCGCTGGGCCAGCGTATGCGCTGCGAGGTGGCGGCATCCCTTCTCCACAAGCCGAAACTGCTGCTGCTGGACGAGCCTTCGATCGGGTTGGACGTGGTCGCCAAGCAGCACATCCGCGACACGATCAAGCACATGAACGAGACGGAAGGCGTGGCCGTGCTGCTGACCTCGCACGACGCCAGCGACATCGAAGCCCTGTGCCGCAACGTCATCATCATCAACCACGGGCAGATCGTCTTCCGGGACAAGGTCTCGAACCTGAAACGCCACTACCTGACAACCAAGCTGGTGGAGGTGCGCTACTCCCAGCCGGTGGACCCCGCGTTCCAGGTTCCAGGAACCGACATGCTTAAGGTCAGCCAGTACGGGGTCAAGCTGCGCTTCGACACCAGACAGACCCTGGTGGAATCCGTGATCGCCTGCCTGGCAGAAGCCGGCAGCGTCGTCGACATCACCATCTCGGACCCTTCGCTGGAAGAGGTGATCCGGGAAATATTCAAGGCGCAGGAGGCTTGAGGATCCTTGCAGCGCCTGAATGCCCTCAGCCGCCAACCCGGCAAGTACATTTCGATCCTGCAGATCCAGGTACTCAACCGCCTGGCCTACCCGGGCGACCTGGCGCTGCAATCTCTGACCATCGTGATGTTCATGTGGATCTTCATGCAGCTCTGGCGCACCACATACAACGCCAGCGGGCAGCAGGCTATCAGCGGACTGACGTTGAACCAGACCATGTGGTACCTGATGATCGCCGAAGCTATTATGCTTTCAATGCCGCGGCCTTCTCGCACGATTTCTACTGCGGTTAAAGACGGCTCGATCGCATATTTTTTAAACAAGCCTTTCGATTTCATGCTTTACCAACTTGCAGCCCTTCTTGGTGAATACCTCATACGGATCTGATTCAACCTGCTGGCTGGAGGCATCATCGTCTGGTTGATGGTCGGTCCTCCGCCGGTACTGAACGCCCTACCGCTGGTCCTGGTATCGATGGTGCTGGGCTGGCTGATTTCCTTTTGCCTGAGCGCGCTGATCGGTCTTTCCGCCTTCGTGGTTGAAGAGGTCTCCGCATTCGAGTGGGTCTATTCCAAGTTTTTGCTGCTGCTGGGCGGGGTGCTCATCCCGCTCGACTTCCTGCCTGCCTGGCTGCAGAAAATCTCCCTGGCGCTGCCCTTTGCCTACAGCATCTACGGGCCGGCGCGGCTGTTTGTAACCCCATCCCTGGAGCGCTTCGCCATGCTGTCCCTAGGCCAGTTTGCCTGGCTCGCCGGATGTGGAATCCTGCTGCTGGTTTTTTACCGCAGGGGATTGGCCAGGCTGGCAATCAATGGAGGGTAGATGAGAAACTTAAAAAAGCTGCGCGCTGAACCTCAGGTTTCTTATCGCATTATGGAATGCTAACCTGCTATCCGCCATGGAATACCGGGCAGCCTTCCTGACCCAGGCGATTGGGATGATCATCAACGACGCCATGTACTTTATTTTCTGGATATTCTTTTTTAATAAATTCAAGATGATCAACGGCTGGGAAATGCAGGACATGATCTTATTGTTTGGGCTGCTGGCGGCCGGGTTAGGCCTGGCGAGGTTTTTATTCGGCAATACCGGGAACCTGGCTGATTTGATCACTCATGGAGGCCTGGATTATTACCTGGCGCTGCCCAAGCCGGTGCTGCTGCACATCCTGGCCAGCCGCTCGGACTTTTCCGCGTTAGGCGATTTTCTTTTCGGCATCCTCTGCTTCTTTTTTTCCGGCAATCTCAGCCTGGATGCATTCGGACGCTACCTGGTGGGACTGCTTTTTTCTGCTTTGATATTCATCACTTTCATGGTACTGGTGCAAAGCCTGGCCTTTTACACGGGCAGCGCTCAGATGCTCTCGGGGCAGGCCAGCAGCGCCATTATGACGTTCGCGACCTACCCGATCACCCTTTTTGATGGCACATCAAAATTTATTTTGTTCACGGTCATCCCGGCTGCCTTCATTGGTTCGGTCCCGGCTGAATTCGTGCGCACAGCTTCCTGGCTGAGCCTGCTCGAGATGCTGGGCGCGGCTGTGCTGTTAACCACACTGGCAGGTTGGGCTTTCCAACGCGGTTTGAAGCGCTACGAAAGTGGATCGGCCGTCCAGACTCAGGTGTTATAATGCACTTAACCTGAAAGGAGGCCAAGATGAAACGTTGGTTGCTTCTCTTATTGGCCCTGACCCTCATCCTGTGCATGAGCGCCAGCCGGTCGAATGCCTTTGTGAAAGTCCAGGTCAAACCTGGGGGGCAAATCCTGGTCGTCACCGGCGTCGACCCCAATGAATACCTGCAGGGCATCGGCATCACCTACTGCGACGGTACAAAGCACGAGTTCTACCGCTTCCGGAACCTGACCACCGAACCCCTGACATTCCTGTCCGAGAAACCCATCCAAAAAGCGGTGGCGACGACGATCACGATCATCGAAGGCAAGAAATACGAACAGCACAAGACCTCGGTCAAGCATAGCTGTGACAAGATCGAAGAACCGCCTTCGTTTACCTGCCGCAACCTGGAGATTCCCGCGAAAATTATCCGCGGCGAGCCTAATCCCGTTTCCTTCAACGCCCACGGCAACCTGGTCAGCGCCTCCTTCAAATTCCCGGGGGTGACCGGGGTTTTCCCGCTCGAAAATTACTACTGGAAGCGCAACCAGGTCGGTCCCCGGCTGTCGATCGACTATAAGCCCGGGGAAGGCACCTGGGTTGGCACGTTCAGCGCCCTCCACGCACCCAGCGGTGAGTATTTCGTGCCCACCGGCACCTACTCGGGCGTGGAGCTGATCCTCAAGGACAGCTTCGGGCAGCAAGCCAAGTGCAAGGTGAAGTACTCGATCACCATCGAGTAAGGTTTCGGGGTATTCCCTCCTGGTTTAGCCCGGCTTGATCCCCACAAACAGGGGATCGCCGTAGGTATTTTCACCTGCCTGGACGCTGAAACCGGCAGCCTCCAGGCATTCCACCCACTCAGCCTGGCTGAAAAGCCCACAGAGGTGCCGGTCGTTGTAAACGCTCAAACGACCATCCTGGCGGACCAGGTACACGAAGGTTTTCTCGATGGTCGTGTCCGCAGGATCAGGATCATACAAATTCTGGAAGACGCTGATCTCGACCGCTCCGGATTTCTCGCTGAAGCAGTGGGAGGCGTTCTGAATGAAGCGCTCCCGGGTATCCTCGGCGTAGGTGACGAGGATCCCACCAGGTTTAAGGTGGGCGCAGGCAGTGGTAAAAGCGGCCTGCAGCTCGCCGGTGTCCAGCATGTAATCGATGGAGTCGTCTATGATGACGGAATCGAACAAACGTTCCAGCCGGAGGCTGCGCATATCGCCCTGGAAATATTCCAACTCGGGATTGAGCCGGCGTGCCTGGTCCAGCATCGCCTGGCTCAGGTCTGCACCGGTGATCGTGAAGTGCTTTTTCAGGCTCCAATCCAGGTGCCCGCCGCCGCAGCCCAGGTGCAGCAGGGAGAGGGGCTGATAACGGGCAGGCTTTAGCCTGGCCGCGATTTTCCGCTGGAACATGCGCGCCTCCCGCCGGTACTCAGAAGGCGGTGAGATGATCGGCCAGATCCAGGCCAGGTCGGTATAAAGGAGGGGCAGGGTCATTCCCTAATGTTATCAGAAAACCGTACCCATCTTCCTTAATGTCATTTCGAACGAAGTGAGAAATCCCTAGAACCACAACCTCGTATTTACCAATTTAGGGAAAAGTTGACCTCCCTTTTAGGGATTCCGCGGGCAGAAACCGCCCGTTCCTCACTCCGTTCATCGAATTGAAATTACGGCAGGTTTACGCAATTCCCACTGTTGGGAATGATGGTATGGTCAGGATTGGCGACCGCCACACAAATGCGCGAAGCATCCGCCGGCCGTTCTGCCTGGGTGTAGCCTGTGTATGGAGAAGGACCGCCGTACATCTTCCGATCTCCGCTGCCATCGATCCCTACGTCATCCGAGGAGACATTGTCAAAGTAGAAATGTAAATGCGTGCCCGGGAGCTGCTCCGTAAACCCGGTCGTCTGGTAAGCGACCACGTATCGCCCTTCGCTGTCCAGGCTAATGTCCTGGATTTCGACGAACAACCCTTCTGGATTGGTAATTTTTTCCAAAGAAGGTGGTTCGACGAGAGGTAGACTGCTTAGGTCCCCCTGGAAGAACGTCAAGTCGTGCGGCAGCCAGCAGTTTGTCTTGTGATCCAGAGGATTTAACACGTTCCAATGCGTCTCATCAGGCGACAGCCCCAGGACAAGCGCCACTTCAGAGATCGCCAGTTCCGCAGCTACCGGGTATTCCGGGCTGGGTCCAGCGAGGCAGGCAGTATCGGCCAGGACGGTGACCGCGTTGACGTCGGGCAAGATTATACAATTGCCGCTCTCGAGCTGCACGCCGTGGTTGGGATTGGCGACCAGGGCGCACATCTGGGTGGCTTCATCCGGACGGTCGACCTGGCGGAAGCGGTTGAACGGCCTGGGACCGCCCCAGACATACCAGGGACCATCCGCTGGCCGGCCGGCATCTTCGGGCGGCACGGTGTCAAAGAAAAAGTGGACGTGGGTGCCAGGCAGCTCTTCCACGTATTCCAATGTATCATAATCCACAATGTAGAATCCGGCATCATCCAGCGCAATGCTTTTGAAAAATACGAACGGCACACCCGCAGGGAATGTCGGGGTCGGCGGCAAGCCCAGGGTAGGCGTCGGTTCTGGTGTATTGGTAGGCGCCAGGGTCGCCGTCGCCGTTGGCTGCGGTGTATCCGTCGCTGCCAGGGTGGCTTCCGGGGTGCCGGTGGTTTGTGCCTGGGCTCCCGTCGCAGTTGGCTGGGCAGCCGGCAGGTCAGGCGCCGCCGGCCCGCGTGAGAGCAGGAAAATGCCCAGGGCGACCAGGGCGATCAAAACAAGCCCACCGGCAATCCAGGCGACCAGGGGTACTTTCCTTTTTGATGTTTCCATACCGGTTTGCGGCGTGGAAACCTGGGAGACTCCGGCGGTTTCATGGGTCACGAAATCGACCGGAACGGGCATCTGGTTTTTATTGGCGGCGCTAATCCCTGGCTGCGTAGCGGCCTCCTGGGTACCTTCTGAAACCACGACCCCAGCTGCAGGCAGCTCCACGAAAGTGGCGCTCGAATCCAGGGTGGCTTTCAACGCAGACGCAAACTCATCCATGCTCTGGTAACGCTGCTCACGTCCCTTCGCCATGGCCTTTTCGATCACTCTGCCCAGGGCAGGCTGCGCATCCGGGCGCAGCGTGCGCAGGTCGGGCACCGGGTCGTTCAGGTGCATCATCAACAGCGTCATCGCCGAATCTGCCTCGAAGGGAGGCTTCCCACTGAGGGTTTCAAAAAGGGTCACCCCCAGCGAGTAAATGTCGGAGCGCGGGTCGGGCACCTCGCCGCGGATCAGCTCCGGGGGCAGGTAAAGCGCCGTGCCGACCACCGCGCCGGTGGCGGTGTGCTGCTCGCCGCCGGCGATCTTAACGATCCCAAAGTCCATCAAAACCGCCTGGTCGTGGACGTCGATCATAATGTTGGCCGGCTTGATATCCCGGTGGACCATGCCGCGCTGGTGGGCATACCCGGCAGCCTGGGCTACCTGGCTGGCGTACTGCACTGCCTCTGCCAACCCCAGGGTGCGGCCAGACTCCCGCAGGCGCTTTAACCGCTGCTGCAGTGTCTCGCCGGCGATGAACTCCTGGACCATGTAATAGACATCACCATCGTGACTGAAATCATACACCTGGACAATGTTCGGATGGCGAAGCTGGGCGACCGCCTTGGCCTCTTCCTCGAAGCGGGTAATGAAGCGCGCATCGTCAGCCAGGTGAGAATGGATGATCTTGATGGCCACCACCCGTTTTAAATTCGGATCAAATGCCTTGTAGACAGCCGACATGCCTCCCTGGCCGAGTAGCTCATCGATCCGGTAGCGGCCTCCCAGGGTCTTGCCAATCCAGGACGGGCGATCACTCATCTTACTCCTCCACTGTTTCCGCAAACCAACAACGCCCTGGCGCCCAGGGTTACCATAATTATACTATTAAGACCAATTAAGGAATAATTATATCGCCTCTCCCCCATTTTGTGGAGAGGAATTTTTGGGATTTAAGAAGAAAACCAGCGAGCCAGCTCGTCTCGCTCCGGCTGAGGCAGGGGATTTCCATCCATCCCGGTTACTGCCGGTTCACCTTCGAGGACGCTTCCGATCACACCGCATTGAATACCAGCCTTCGCAAGGCTACTGGTAATCGTTTCCGCGCTGGCTTCCGAGACGCTGAGCAGGAGGGCGCCCGAAGCAATTGCCGAAAATGGATCGATCCCCAGGTGACTGCAAATTCGTCGTGATAAAGGCGGAATCGGAACTGCCTCCAGGTCAACCTGCAGGCGCTTACCGGATGTCTGGGCAAGCTCCCAGAGGGCGCCCAGCAGGCCGCCCTCGGTGGGATCGTGCATGGCGTGGACCTCGCCAGCAGATCGGGCGAGGCGCGCCCTCCCGGACCACGCTGATGCCGGGATCGTGTAGGAAATCCCGGGCTGCCGCCAGCTCAGGCGGATCCAAGATGTCGCTAAGGGCATCGGGACATTCGCGCGCCAGGATGGCGGTAGCTTCGATAGGTACACCCTTGGTCAGCAGCAGGCTGTCACCCGTCTGTGCGCCGCGCGGGGTCACCAGGTCCTGTGGCGCGACTTCACCGACCAGGGTACAGACCAGGATCGGCCGAGGCAGCTCATAGGTGACCTCAGTATGCCCGCCCACCAGGCTGATGCCCAGGGGCTCGCAGGCTTGCAGCAATTCGTCCATGGTTTTTTCCACTTCGGACTCTCGGGCGGCGCCCTCAGGCAGCAGCAGCGTCGCCAGCAGCCAGCGTGGTTCGGCGCCGAAGACGGCGATGTCGTTGGCGTTGACCTGGACAGCATACCAGGCGATGGCATCGCTGGCAAACGTGATCGGATCAGATTTCATCACCAGGCAGGTCTGGCCGAGATTAATGACCGCGCAATCCAGCCCAACCCCCGGACCTACCAGGACACGTCCATCCATTGCCGGCACCTTCTCCAGCAACCGCTTGAGAAAGGCAGGAGGCAGTTTTCCGACCGGGAGGCTGTCCACCTGCTTATCCGAGCTTGTAGCCGATCATGCGCAAGAATTCCTTGCGCCAGGCCAGGCCGGCTTCGTCTTCAACTCCCTGGGGAGGGAATCCATCGATAACGCCAAGGATGCCGCGGCCTTGCTCGTTTTCAGCCACGATCACGTCAACAGGGTTGGCGGTGGCGCAGAAGATGCGGCAGACTTCCGGGACATTTTTAATGGCGTTCAATATGTTGATCGGGTAAACACCCTGCCCTAAAAAGATGATGAAGCTGTGCCCTGCCCCAATCGCCAGGGCGTTCTGACGGGCCATCTGCACCAGGTCGGGTTGGGTGCCCGACCAGCGCACCAGGCACTCCCCGGAGGCTTCGCAGAAAGCCAGGCCGAACTGAATGCCCGGCACCGCCGTGACCAGGGCTTCGTGGATATCCTCGACAGTTTTAATGAAATGACTCTGCCCGAGGATGAAATTGGTGGTATCCGGTTTGTCGATATGTACGGTCAGCAGGTTCATGTGCATCTCCTACTCATAACAAGTTGATTGGTACACTTGATTATAGCAAAATAAAAGTTATGAATATTCATACAAATTCCAAGAAATTTCCCCCCGCCTCGCAGATTTGGGTGTTGGTAAAATACGGGCACCGTCATCAATCTAAGGAGTTGAAATATGAAGAAATTTACCCTCGTAATCACCGCGTTTCTACTGGCCGTTTTTCTATTATCTGCTTGCGCCCCATCGACGCCCGATTGGCGTGAGTTCGTCGGACCAGATGGTGATTTCTCTGTCCAAATGCCCGCAGAACCGCAGGAGCAGGTTGACGAATACGATACCGACAGCGGCAAGATCGTGGTGCACATGTTTGGCGCTTCCGTCGGAGGCATGGATTACATTACCGCCTACTCCGATTACCCGGCTGAGCTCGTGGCTGCTAAGGGCGCCCAGGGCATCCTCGAAGACGCCCGAGATGGCGCCGTCACTAACACCAAGGGTGAGTTGGTCACTGAGCAAGGCATCGAGATGAATGGCAATCCGGGTATGTTCCTGCAAGTTGGTTCTCCGGATGGTAAAGGACTCGCCCAGGCGAAACTCTACCTTGTCGGCAACCGCCTCTTCCAGATCTTCGTGGCCGGACCGGAAGAAAATGCCGAATCTGAGGACGTGCAATTCTACCTGAATTCCTTTACCTTGAAATAAACACAAACTAACAAGAACCATAAGAGGAAAACAGGGGTGGATCGAGGATACCTTCCTCAATCCACCCTTTTTCTTTTATAATATTCGTATGCGATCTACAGTCATTCTATTAATATGCAGCCTGATCCTTCTGAGCGCTGCCGGCTCTTCCCCAACCCCGGCTGAGGCGGCAGGCTGGCAAACCCTAGTCCAGGACAGCATCTGGTACCGTGAGTACCAACTCAGCAACCCCTTCAATCACGTCTACGTGTCCAGGATGAAACGTGATGTGGCCGGGGTCACGCTTGAAAGCACCCTAGGCCAGGGAAAGATGTCCAGTGGCACTGAAACGGTCAAGGGACAGTTCCAGCGCTACGACGGGTCTCTCAACTACTGGGATTGGAACGGCAGCGGGGTGTCGGTCGACCTGGATAACTGGGGGGCGCGCAGCCAGGCTGTTGTTGCCATTAACGGCAGCTATTTCAACGCAGACGGTAGCCCACAAAGTGGCCAGGTCATCGCTAACTGGTACGCCAAGCGCTTCCTGGAGCTGCAAAATTTCAGCGGTGTCGTCTGGAAAAATAACCGCGAGCTTTTCATAGGCGGCTGCATCACCCACCCGGCAAACAAGCAACTCGCAACCTTCAGCGATTCGAGCATCCTGGAAATCGACGAAGTTAATACGGCTCGCGGCGCGAACTCCCTGGTCCTCTACACCCCACAGTTCGAGGCGCGCACCCCGGAAATGCCAGCCGAGGCCAGCATCGTCGAAGTCGTGCTCGAAATGTCACGCCCGGCGCTGGTCACCCTGCAGAGTGAAAATGCCAACGGCGTGGTGCGCGCCATTCGCCAGAACCAGGGCAGCCTGCTGGAGGGGACTCCGCTCCTGTTCGACCAGGTGGTGCTTTCGGCCAGCGGAAACCTGGCAAATGAGCTGGCGGCCAGGGTCCAGGTAGGCGATACGGTGGGGTTAGCGCAGAAGGTGAACGATTATCATCCCGGGTGCAGCCAGCAGACTGGACGTTCCTGGGAAGGCGTCTACACAGCCATTCAAAACGACTTCCACTTCTTAAAGAAGGGTGAAGTAAATGGCTACCCCGACAATGCTAATGCAGTGAAACGAGCGCCACGCACGGCGATTGTTTTCAATGATGTTTACGCCTATTTCGTGGTGGTCGATGGGCGCAATCCCGGGGTCAGCCATGGAATGACCATCCAGGAGCTTGCCGAATTTGCCCTGACCCTGGATGAGCCTGCCAACGGTTTGATGGAAGGGGCTGCCCTGGATGGCGGCGGTTCGTCGACGATGGTCGTCAACGGCGTGGTGAAAAACTTTCCATCCGACGGAGTCCAGAACCCGTATTCAGATGACCAGCCTCCTCAGCGCATCTTCGTGCCCCTCGTTCAGGGCGGGGTTGCCGAACCTCAGCCGGCTTCCTTACCGCTGGTAGAGCGACCGGTCGCCAATGGCGTCATGATGGTCGTGGTCAAAGCGCCCAAGTTCTCCCAGGCATTCCAGGTCGGGCAGGCAATCCAGACCAGCGCCAACATCAACCTGCGCCAGGGACCTGGGACCAACTATGCTTCATTCGGGATCATTCCCAAGGACACCGCCGGGCAAATCGTGGCGCACAACAACGGCTTGAACGGGGTGTCAGCCACCGGGCATACCTGGTGGTATGTACAATTTGCTGACCAGGTGGGCTGGGCAGCGGAAAGCTTCCTGTCCACCCCCTGATGCAGCTTGCAACATTGCCCGCTTTTGGGTGAGCTGTGCTGTTGCTGTCGATGGTAAACTTAACGATAAAGGAGTAGTCCAATGAACCATTTAAGACACAAAATTTGGATGTCGATTGCTATCCTGCTGGTGCTGTCGTTCTTCGGCGTGCTTGCCCCCACGGAAGCCCAGGCGGCGACGACCAAGCCCTCCTGCCGGGTGTTTTATAATGTCCAGGCTGGCGATACGATCCTCGGAATCGTCAAAGCATACAACCTGACGATTAAAAAGTTTTTACTCTCCAATACCCTCGGCGACAAAAAGGCGATTTTTGTCGGCCAACCGGTGTGTATCCCCACCAGCTCCCCGAAGTTCGACGCCAATGAGAAAGTTCCCGATTATGCCAAGCGCGTTGCCGCTGATTTCAGTGCGCTGCGCAAAGGCATCTCGATCATTGTCAAAGCCACGAACTTCCCAACCAACAGCGCTTATTATGTAAAAATCGGAAAACCGGATACCACCTCCAAGGACATGCTGAAGGTAGGCGTCTTGAACACCGAGAACAAGCGCAACCTGAACGGGACGTTCACGGTTCCCAACAATTACCGCACCACCTGGCCGATGAAAGTCTGCCTGAAGGACGTTTACGGCAGGACACTGATCTGCCGTACTGCGACCCGGTAAATTAATATCTTAACTCGTAACAACGATCCGCGTTGATACGAGTTAAGAGCATTCTTGCGAGTTTTACGGGCTGGCAGCCGAAGCCGTGGACGGGTTGAGGATTTGCCAGCGCTCGGGAGGCCAGTAGACGACTTCCGCCTTGCCGATGATATTCTCCAACGGTACAAATCCCCAGCTGTGGGAGTCGGAAGAGTTGTTACGGTTGTCACCCAGGACGAATAAGTTGCCCTCGGGAACTTGCCAGGTACCCTGGTAGTTCGGATCTGCCATAATGTAAGATTCTGAGAGCTGGAAGTCGTTGACCAGGACTGACTGGTTTTCAACGCGCACGACATCGCCCGGAAGGCCAATGACGCGCTTTATGTAGGGTTCTTTATCCGGATCTGGCGGATAGCGGAAGACGATAACGTCTCCCCGCCCGGGTTCTCCAAGCTTATAAGCAATGCGATTGACCAGGACGAAATTGCCTTCGTACAACGTTGGCTGCATGCTGATGGATTCGACCCGGATGCGCGCCGAAAGTCCATTGATCACGAGGAACAACACTACAGAAAGCACGAGGGTTTCAAGGATGTCGCGCAGAAAGCGACGCAGGCTTGTGGGTTGGTCGGCAACCGGGTCGGGTTGAGAGTCGCTGAGATATTGGTCCATACCTGAAAAATATTATAGCACAGGCCAGTTTTCATCCCCTTAGCAAGGGATTAAGAACCTGTCATTGGGATTGATATAATAAGATGATCCTTTTTAAAGGTACAACCATTGAAACGCCGACTGGAAACCCTCCTCGCCTCTTACCTGACCTTATTCCACATCCCTTCAGACGCAGGCGTGCACCCGGCCATCGCAGCCAGTTTCCGCCGTAACTTCATCGTCAATGGACTGGACGGCGCTTCCTGGCTGTTCGGCGCCAGCTTCATTTCCATCTCAGCAGTCTTGCCCGTTTATGCCAGGCACATCACCGACTCGGCGCTCGTCATCGGCCTGATCCCGGCTCTGCACGATTTTCTTTTTTATATTCCGCAGCTTTTCCTGGCGCCGCTGGTCGAACGCCTGCCGCGCAAGTATCCGTTAGTACTTTTCCTGGGGGTTGTTGAGCGCCTGCCCTACATGGCTTTGCCATTCGCCGCCCTGTGGTTTAGTAAGATGCCAACCCAGACGGCGACGCTGCTCTTTATCCTGCTGATGGTCTGGAAGGCAGTCGGCAGCGGCATCGTCGCCATCCCCTGGCAGGAAATGATTGCCAAGATTATCCCGGTGACGCATCGCGGGCGCTTTTTTGGCCTGGGGCACCTGGTCGGGCAATTCGCGGGGATCGGTGGGGCAGCCATGGCCGCTGTCATCCTGGCGCGTTACCCTTATCCCCAAAACTTTGCGCTGAGTTTTGCCTGCGGTCTGGTCGGCATCTGGCTTTCGTTCGTTTTTCTCACTTTAACCCGGGAACCGAGCCTCCCCGTCCAACCCGTCCGACACGCCACAGGCAAGTACGGCCAGCGCCTGGGGGCTATCCTGCGCCAGAATACGAATTTCCGCACCTACCTGGTCAGCCGTTGGTTCTCCTACCTGGGGACGATGGGATTCGGTTTCGTGGCGGTCTTTGGCGTGGTGCGCTTCGGCCTTCCCGACTCGATGGCAGCAGTATACACAGGCATCCTTTACGCCAGCGGCGCTATTGGTTACCTGGTGTGGGGTCCGCTGGGTGACCGCCTGGGTCACCGGCTGCTGCTGCAGATCACTGCCTGCCTGTGGATTGTGGCGCTGCTCTGCGTGCTGGCTGTGCACTTCCTGGAATTTGAAGCGGGCATTTTCATCGCTTTTGGCCTGATGGGCTTGAGCAACTCGGGCGGTTTGCTCGGTGATTTTAGCATGGCGATGGAGTTCGGGCCGGTTGCCGAACGCCCGACCTACATTGGGCTGGCACGCGCCGTAACCGCCCCGGCTCTGCTGATCGCCCCCGTGCTGGGCGGCTGGATCGCCCAGACCTTGAGCTACCCGGCTCTTTTTACAGTCTCCCTGGGCTTCGTCGTCGCCGGATTACTTATCCTGAGTTGGCTGGTAAAAGACCCGCGCTTTCTACATCCGCAGCCTCAGGCAGGGACTTCCAACGCCCCTGAGCCGGTGCAGCTTTAATCAAATCCACATCCAGATTAGCTCAAGCCTTAGATTCCTAACAAATTTGTTAGGTATAATAGACGCCATCTACCAGGCAGAGCCTGTTAGAACCCTCCTGGCATCATTCTTGCCGGGAAATCCATCACCGAATAAGGAAGGCCGTCATGAGACTCAAACGCGGGTTAGTTCTGGCGCTGGTTGCAGGCGTGTTCGTCACCGGGTTGGTGATCGGCAGCACCCAGCTCTCAGCTACCCACACTTATTCCCAGGCACGCGCCCAGGCGCCCACCGCCCAAACCCAGGAAGTCCAGGGATATGACCTGGTCAGCTCCGAAGAGGGCTGGCTCCTGATGAACCAGTGGTTGTACTGGACCCGCGACGCCGGGCAGAGCTGGCAGGATATCACTCCCAATGGTTTACAATCCGACGAAATTCGCGCCGTAGAGTTCCTGGATGACCGGCAGGGCTGGCTGGCGCTGACCCGATTCACCCCAGGAGAAAGCGACAGCTTCCGCATGGCAAGCACGCAAGACACCGGCCAGACCTGGCAGTTCCAGGAGCTGGACCTGTTCGCGCCGAATGACACTGACGGTGTGGCTGGAGCAGTCCACCTGTCCTTCCTGGATGAGCAAACCGGCTGGATGGTCGTGCAGGCAGCCACAAGCAGCAACTTCAACCGCGGGACTCTCTTCAAGACCACAGATGGAGGAAGCACCTGGCAGGAGTTGAGCATCCCAACCGGCGACCCGGTCACCTTTGTTGACGAGATGAACGGCTGGACCTCAGGCGGGGCCAGCGGCGAGGAGTTTTACCAGACCTCCGACGGAGGCCTGACCTGGCAGGCTTCGGCTCCCCCACCCGAGCTGGAAGGGAATGATCTACAGGGCCTGCAGATCGAGCAGCAGGGTTACGGCCTTGAATTGCAAACCCAGGGCACATGCGGCGTGGATGGCTGTTTCATTAACAATGAGTTACGGATCACTAACGACGGTGGGCAAACGTGGCAACCGCTGACCTTGCCAGAGGCCGAGTCGCGCCTGCAGTCCGAGCCGCTGCCAGAACTCGACCTCTCTGGAGCTCAGTCCCTGGAGGCAGCGACCGACCTCAGCCGCACCCTGACCATGACCGGGCAGGCGTTCGATAAATGCGAAATTGCCACCCTGGTACAGTTCCAGGACTGGTGGACGAACAGCCCGTACAAGGTCAGCAACCTTTACATCGGCGGGATCTCCCGGAGTTGCGCCAACAGCGCCATGACCGGCGAATACCTGGCCCAGCTCAGCGCCCAGGGCTGGCGCTTCATCCCCACCTGGGTGGGATACCAGGCGTCCTGTTCCAGCTATGCCAACCGCATCCCAACAAACACCACGCAGGCTTACAACCTGGGGATCAGCGAAGCCAACGCTGCCCTCGACAAGGCAGTATCCCTGGGATTGACCGCCCCTGACGGCACCGGCACGGTGATCTATTACGACCTGGAAGCTTTCGACTACGAAAACACCACTTGCGTCAATTCGGCGAAGTCATTTATCAACGGCTGGACCACGCGCATGCACGAGCGCGGCAGCCTTTCCGCCGTCTACAGCCGGGGCTTCGAGCTGACCCTCTTCCACAGCATCCAGAACAAGCCGGACGTCATCTGGCCGGCGAACTGGTACTGCAGCGCCAGCCCCACCTGCGCCTACAGGGCTGACGCCTCGGTATGGAACGTCACCGGCCTGGCGAATTCGCTGTGGGCAAACCACCAGCGCATTCGCCAGTATGCCGGCGGCCACGAGGAGACCTGGGGCACAACACTTTTAAAGATTGACAGCAATGTCATCGACGGCGTCGTTGCCGATACCACCAACACCTACCCGCTGAAGATCGTCAAGGATGGCCTCGGCACGGGTACGGTCACCAGCAGCCCGGCCTCGATCAACTGTGGGACACGCTGTTTCGCCAACTTCGACCGCCAGAGCAGCCTGAGCCTCAGCGCCGTCCCTGCCGATAATTCGGTTTTCGCGGGATGGAGCAGCAACTGCACGCCCGGGGAGGGCAGCACTTGCAGTCTGACCCTGAACGCAGCGACGGTGGTCACTGCCACCTTTGCGATGAAGACTTACCCGCTCGATGTGGTCAAAGACGGCAGCGGCAGCGGGACAGTCAGCAGCAGCCCGACCGGCATTAACTGCGGCGCCTCCTGCAGCGCAGCCTTTGAGTTTGGCACGCTGGCGACCTTGACCGCCACCTCGACCTCGCAAGACCTGACCGGTTGGAGCGCCAACTGCACGCCCACCGGGCTGTACACCTGCCAGGTTAAGATCGGCACCAGCAACCAGGTGACTGCGACGTTCGGACCTGCGCAGAAGCTGACCATCACCCGCTCCGGAAATGGCAACGGCAAGGTGACGAGCAGTCCGGCGCGCCTGGATTGCGGGACGGTCTGCGCTCAGAATTTCATGGAAAGTGCTACCGTAACCCTAAGCGCCAGCAGCTCCCCCGGCTCGTACTTCGCCGGCTGGAGCGCCAACTGCACCCCCACCGGCGCCCTGACTTGCCAGGTCAGCCTGGCGCAGGCGCAGCAGGTGAACGCCCAGTTCGCCACCAACCGGGTTTTCATCCCCTGGAGCGGGAAAGACTGAGCATGAAACTGGCGGATTTGCTCGAACGGGCGCGCTACCCCGAACCCTGGTCCGAGGGGGAGAAGATCCCCTGGGATGAGCCCGGTTTCAGCCGGCGCATGCTCAACGAGCACCTGACCCAGGATCACGACCTGGCCAGCCGGCGCACCCCGATCATCCAGCAGCACGTGGACTGGATCCATGCGAATTTATTGGGAAACGCTCCAGGCCGGATACTCGACCTGGGCTGCGGACCTGGCCTATACTGCAGCCGGCTGGCGGGACTCGGTCACACCTGTCACGGCATTGACTTTTCACCCGCATCCATCGACTATGCGCAAACCACTGCCCGCAAGCACGGCTTAAGCTGCACCTACCTGCTGCAGGACCTGCGCACGGCTGACTTTGGCGAAGGCTACGACCTGGTGATGTTCATTTTTGGCGAGCTCAACGCCTTCCGGCCTCCCGACGCCCAGCTTGATCCTCCAGAAAGCCCGGCAGGCGCTCAAACCGGCGAGGCAAGCTGCTCCTTGAGGTCAGCACCATCAAGGATGTGCGCCAGATGGGAAGCGGGCTGGCTACCTGGAGCTGTGCTGCCCAGGGCCTTTTTTCAGAGCGCCCACACCTGCTGCTCAGTGAACGCTACTGGAACCAGGGGCAGTCTGTAGCCTGCGAACGCTACTTCGTGGTCGACCTGGAGACGGCGGAGGTGCAGCGTTTCAGCGCCTGCACCCAGGCCTATCACCGGCGCGACTACCGCAAGCTGCTCTCAACCTGCGGTTTCACGGGGTTACATTTTTACCCATCCCTCGGCGGCGTCCCCGCCGGCGGCGACTTCCTGGCGATCACGGCGGCTGTCAGCGGATTTTGCGTGCAAAGTACGCACGAGAACTGATTCAACGGATTGGGCCTGACATCCGATGACCACTCCATTGCGCAGTGTAGGGGCGAAGCATCCGGAGGCGAACATGCCATCCGGCAAATTCTCCCCTTCCGGATGCTTCGCCCCTACAAAGTAATCTAAGAGCGATCCCAGGCACTCATGTAGGGCTGGCTGCCCCAGGCAGAGGGCGGGTGAAACAGGACACCCGGCAGGTCAAATATTTCCTTGCCCTCCGCCAGCCAATCCAGGACTGCCCGCTGAAGCGAGGTGTCACGCGGCGCGCTGGCCCGGTCTGTATATTTGTCGCCGAACGCAAATGCCCAAAGGAAATCCACGCTCCCCGGAAATGGGAACAGGTAAAACTCGCGCTGGAAGCGCACGATGGCGCTCTCCGCGGGCAGCATCTGCTGAAGCTGCGGGGTGAAAAACCAGGTATGGCAGAAGAAAGCCTTCGAGGGGCCAAAACGCTCAAAGAACTCAAGCGCCTGCTGTAGTGAGCTCGAACAGGTCTCGTTATTCAACGGATCGCGGCGGGGGATGTGGATATCGAGCACCGGATCGCCCTTCTGCAGCAGCAGTTCCCACTGAGAGGCCGGTAGGAAGGCGGGCTCCCGCTGGACCCGGCCGTATGGGGATACCGGGTGGCCGCGCCAGCCCGCTTCGCTGGCTTCGAAGATCGGCAGCCAGCCCGTTTCAGGTCCTGGACCGCACCTCATCGCCGGAGGTCGGTCTCCGACCCGCGCCGGAGGCATGACCATCCTCTCTCAGGTGCTGCTCGGGGTCAGCCAGCAGGAGCACCCGGCCATCCGCCCGCCGGCGCAGGGCGGTGATGCCGTGCTCAAAGGGCATCCGCCGGTACTGCAGCCTGCCCAACCTGAAGAGCCGGAAATCCAGGTGCAGCCAGATCCAGGAAAAAGCACCGTACCCCCAGGCGCCGTGTGAATCGTGGTAATCGCCCAGGTAATAAGGCACATCCAGGAAGGTCTCCTGGAAGACTTGAAGATCGATGCTGTGCGCCTGGTATTTTACATAGGTATATGGCAGCGCGGCCAGGTATGCCAGGATATAAAACAGGGAAGCCCGATCTCCCAAACGCTCCTGGACTTTAGGATCAAACGGGAAATCCGACCACTCTTTGTGCCACTCGCCACGCAGGGCAGTCGCTTCGTGGAAATCGCTGAAAATGGCCAGCAGCTCCGGGTCTTCACGAACCTGCGCTGCATTTTCCTGCAAGGCCTGGATCGCTTCGGATTGGACACGGATCAGGCTGCACCAATGGTTGAGGCGATCGGGGTAAAGAATTTCAATATCCATAGGATGGTAATTTTACTGACATTCGTAAATTTTGTATGACAAATAAAGAAGCAAACCAAAGAAACGATTGCCGAAATTCAGCGTAGGGTGGGTTGAGACCGGCCTGTTCTTGGTCGGGCGAAACCCACCTGCATCCTGCCCTGTGAAGGTGGGTTTCACTACGTTCAACCCACCCTACAAACTGCCATTCCGGGCCGGTTTTGCGAGGAATCCCTATGAGCGAAGCCAATTGCTGCCTAATTTGGCAGTAGAAAGATCGTCGCAACAGGGATTCCTCACTTCGTTCGGAATGACATTAAGATAACAGTTTCTTAGCCCCAGCCTGAAACGCATCATATGCCGGCTTCGGCTGGTTGGCTGCACTCACCAGACCCCAGGCAGTCTCCGCCGGGCAGTCAGGTGCGCCGCACTGCCAGCAGGCGTCCTGGTCCTCCCAACGGTAGAAGAAGGCGCCAAAGAGCTGCTCGCGCACCTGGTAGAAGCCCTCAAAGGCCTGCTCCACGAAACGCCCCTGCACTTCGGGCGTATGCCCGGCGTCCCAGGCGTGGTACCACTTCTTGTGCTGGCAGACGTAAGGCTGGCCGCGGCGTTCTTCTTCGGAGAGCAATCCACCCGCCGAAGCGTAGCCCCATTCGTTGACCAGCACCTTGACCCCGGTCAAAGCATAGAGCTCCGCGATGCGCGGAGCCCAATCGCCCGGGCCGCCCGGCGACCAGGTGCCGTAGTAACCGTCCACGCCGCAATAGTCCATCAAGCCCACCGGGTGGGCAAAAAGGTACCCGTACAAGAAATATGCCTTGTCACTGCCCGCCGTATTCGTGCCAACAACAAGGCCGGGGTCGGAGTATTTCAAAGCCCGCGCCGAGTGCAGCACCAGCTCGCCGGCCTGGCGCGGGTTGAGAGGCCCGGCGAAGATGAAGATGTCCAGCTCGTTGAGGATCTGCCAGCCGGAGACGAGGCCGCGCAGGTCCTCCGCCAGGAAGGCGCACAGCCGGTAATAATTGGTCAGGAACTCGGGCGTGCCGGGTCTGCCCATGTACTCCGGGACGTGGTCGTGCCAGGTCGTCTGCATGCGCCCGGCGGCATCCGGTTTCTGCAAGCCGATCCCGATCAGGGGGGTGACCCCCATGACCCGCAAGCCTTTATCGACCCAGAGCGCGGCCGAAGCCCGCTGCTGCTCGTATTCCGGCGCCAGCTCGCCGCCGATGCGATTTTTGAAGGGAAAGCTGAAGTCCTGGCGGATCCAGGAGATGCCGGCATCGCGGATCAGGCGGACATTTGCGTTGGCGTATGCACTCGTACCGATGTGAATGGTGGACATGGGAGACTCCTAATTTCCATATTCGAAGGGTTCGTCGAGCATGTGCCAGGCAGGCTCGTTCTGACCGTCGTAGTCTTTACGGAGGTAAGGGGTGAGTAAGGGCGTGCGCTCGAAGGTATCCAGGGAGACCTCCTTTGGCTCATCCTCCCACAGGTAGAGCGGAATATCCCTGGGGTTGACGAACGGCGAGAGGCCGCGCTCCCGGGCAATGTGGAACAATCCCAGGTTGCCGGGCTCGTGCCCGGCCAGCCAGGCGCCGATGATGTCCACCAGGAACGGATTTTTGCCAAAAATCACGAGGTTCATGAGGAAGTCCTGGGCCGAATCGAATGGGCCAGGCCCTTCCATGAAGGCACCGCTGCGGCCGTAAATGGCTTCGACCATGGCCAGGCCCACCGGAGAAACCGAGAGCGAGTCGCAAGTGCGCTGGCACCACATCTCCATGCCGTAGCCGCTATCGTAGGTGCGGCCTGGCCGGTCCCAGCGCGGGTAACCCTCGGCTTTATGCGCCTGGTAGAGCTCCTCCACGCGGCTTTCCAGGTCGGGCTGAAAGTTGGCGAGGATACTCCGCCGGGTGCTGGAGCGTGTTCTCCACCCCCTCGCAGAAACGCGTGTACGGCGGTACGAGCATCCCCTGCAGGTTCTTGGAGGCCAGGGTCACGCCCATGCCGTGCGTTTTCATCTTGGCCACGTCCAGCAGCCACGAATCGGCTGCATTGAAGGGCGCCATGTAGGGGATGCGCTTAAGGACGACGCCATCCGGGACGTCTTTCCAGACGATCTCGCTGCCCTCTTCCATAGTATCCACAGTAAGTTGGCCGGCGAGCTTGCCGGTGGGGAAATCGAGGAGGTGCACCCCCGTGCGCTGGGCCATTTCGGGGTAACCAGTGGAAAGGCAATCGCTGGGGCAGTACCCGCCGCCGGACCAGTTGCCCTCGCGCAGGTACATTTGATCGGCCGGGAAGCCGCCACCTTTCAAACCTTCGATGAAACCTTCCATGAAATCCTTATCGGTGAGGATGCCCATGCCGGCGTCGGTGTTGCCCATTCCCTCGGCGCAGGTGAGGTTGGCCTTGATGGCCAGGCGTGCGCTCATTGGGATGCCGGGAGTTCTCGCCCGGCGCGAACAGGCTGCCGGCCAGCAGCAGGCCGTCGCGCATTTTTGCCTCCGAGTCGGTCTTGCTGGGCACACTCGTGCGTCTGATGAAGACCGCTTCGGGATGCGTTTCGACGAAGGGGTGCAGGCTCAGGTAGGGGGTGCTGGCTTTGGGGAGGGGCGTAGCGGTTGGGTCTGCCGTCGAAGTTGCGACAGGCTCTGAGGGCACTTTGACTGCTGTACTGGCAGGTGTTGGGTTGGAGGTTTGTGTCTCACCAGCACACCCGGCAGCGAGCACGGCGGCCAGGGTGCATGCGGACATACGGATAAACTCACGGCGACTTATGCTATTCAATCATGACTCCTTTGCGGCTGGAAGGCACCAGGTTTTAATATCTACCAGCGTTGATCGATCTCAACTATCCTGGGCGATGCTGATGACGACATTCCCCTTTTTTTGCCCGGTTTCGACATAACGATGCGCCTCCGCGATCTGTTCCAAAGGATAACAGCGGTCAATTACCGGTCTGATCATCCCGGCCTCGACCAGATCTTTCAGGATGATCAAATCCTCATTCCGGTAGCTCGCTGCCCCTAAAATGACTTTTTTCGCGCTGCCCTTTGGAGCCCAGCGACCGCGCAATCGATGTGAAATATTAGGGTTGGCAAGCAGATAGCGACCACCGGGCTTCAATGACTTGAGACTGCTCGAAAATGGGCTTTTGCCTGCCACGTCGAAAATTACGTCGTAAGATTGGCCATTTTTGGTGAAATCTTCCCGGGTGTAATCGATGACATGGTCGGAGCCGATCGAGCGCAACATCTCGAATTTCTCTTTGCTGTCGACTCCGGTTACTTCAGCCCCGTAGTACCTGGCAAGCTGTACCGCAAAAGTGCCAATGCTGCCACCTGCGCCGTTGACCAAGACTTGTTCTCCACGCTGTAGATTTGCTTTACGAAGGAAATGCAGCGCCTCCAATCCCCCCAGGGGGACGCCTGCGGCCTCCTCGTAGCTAAGATTGGCTGGCTTACGTGCCAGTACCCCTTCCATTGCTTTGGAATCTTCGGGCAGACATTTATATTCTGCATAAGCCCCCATCCCAAAGCCGGCCATTCCAAAAACCGGGTCCCCGGCCTTGAATTTTCTGACATCCTTGCCCACCGCCTCAACTTCCCCGGCCAGCTCCATTCCTGGAATGGTGATTCGGGTTGGGTGTTGTAAACCCACCAGAATCCGCATCGGCAGCGCCAGGTAGAAAGGGAGTTTCAGGCCGCGCAGCTCGCAATCGCCGGCGGTGACGGTCGCGGCATGGATGCGAATCAAGAGCTCATGGTCTTTTGGAACAGGTTTCTCGACCTCCTTGAGTTGGAGAACGTCCGGAGGGCCGTAATTCATCCAGATAACCGCTTTCATCCGGCCCAGTTCCAGGCAGACCAGATCGTCAGGCCATTGAACACCAGGCCGACAACGGTCAAGAACTTATCTTGAAGTGAAGGGTAAGTCGGCAGCCCCATCAGGTTGAAAACGAAAAAGAAGGCTGCCGCGCCGATATTGGCCCAGCGATTGATCTCATATGGCAGCATTAACGAGGCAACAATCATCGCAGGCGGAATGACCATCAAAACTGCCATCGCCAGCCAGGCGCTTTGCGTCATCCGCCTGCCCGCGACTTCACCCGCTTTAAAGTTGCCACTTAATACCCTTAATACATCTCCCAATAAAAAAATGAACATTAAAGCCGCCCATGTGGCTGAAAGCCTGACCTGTACATCGTCCATGAATTATTCTCCTTTTTTTACTGTAATAACAATTTTTCCGCGGGCATGACCAGCACCCAGGTAGCGCATGGCCTCAGGGATTTCCTGGAATGGATAGCGCCGGTCGATCACCGGGACGATTTTACCAGCCTCAATCAGCTCTCGTAGGCACGCCAGGCCATCCTGGCTTTGCTTCGCCGAGACGGATGTCATTTTTTTGCCATTTTTACTCGACATCAACGATCCCAGGAGCACGGCCTGGAAGATTCTGACCCGGGGAGCCGCCGGCCATGACATAAACACCCGTCGGAGCCAGGGCACGCTTATAGGCGGCAAGCGAATGATAGCCGTTCACTCCCAAAATCAGGTCATATTTCTGACCATTGCGGGTGAAGTCCTCCCGGGTGTAGTCGATCACAAAGTCAGCTCCCAACGAGCGAATCAAGTCTTCCTTACCGCTGCTGCAGACTGCCGTCACTTCCGCACCGTAATACCTTGCAAGCTGCACCGCAAACGTCCCCACCCCACCGCTGGCACCCTGGATCAAAACTTTCTGCCCGGCCTGGATTTTGCCAACGTAGCGCAATCCTTGCAGGGCGGTGATGGCAGCCATAGGAACGGCAGCGGCTTCATCATACGAAAGGTTCGCAGGTTTAATAGCCAGTTGTTTTTCCCGGGCCACGGCATACTCGGCGAATCCAGCGCTGCTGGAACCGGCGATATCACCGAAGACTGCATCACCTGGCTGGAACTGGGTGACATTCCTGCCGACAGTTTCCACCGTCCCGGCGATGTCCGCGCCGAGGATTTGATGCTTCGGCCTGCGCAGCCCTTCCCCCATCAAGCGCACCAGGAAGATATCAGCGGTCAGCAGGTGCCAGTCGTAGGCATTGATGGACACCGCATGGACTTTGACCAGGACCTGGTCATCGCCGGGGACCGGTTTATCGATCTCCTGCAATTCCAGGACGTCAGGGGGTCCGTATTTCGTGTAAATGAATGCTTTCATGGTGACTCCTGGTTCTGAAGACTCAATGTAGAAACTAACCGCAGATTGCCTGCAAAGAACGCAGGTGCGCCGATTATCACAGATTGTCAATTCCCGAATTGTCGATCAAGACTTCGCAGGGCTTATTAAAAACTTTACGATAGTATAATCCATCCATGCGAAAACCGCGCGCTGTGATCTCGGAATTCCCTTCGACGGCGAACCCGGTCCCCTAAACGCCCTGACCGACGTGCCCGGCGTCTGGGTCGGCCACACCACGCTCATCGAGGGCGAGGCCGTGCGCACCGGCGTCAGCGCCATCCGTCCGCGCGGCGACGGCAGCGAGCCGGTCTTCGCGGCCTGGTATTCGCTCAACGGCTGCGGCGAGATGACAGGCACCACCTGGCTCGAGGAGTTCGGGCTTGCTGCACGGACCAGTCATGCTGACCAACACCTTCAGCGTGGGCATCGTCCACCACGCTACCATCGATTGGGTGCTGCGCGTCCAGGAGATTCCAATGGGTATGCCCGTGGTTGCCGAGACCTACGACGGGAAATTGAACGACATCCGCGGCAGCCACGTCATACCCGAGCACGCCTGGCAGGCATTGGAGAATGCAGTTCTGGGCCCAATTGCCGAGGGCAACGTTGGCGGGGGCACGGGTATGATCTGCTACGAGTTCAAAGGCGGCATCGGTACAGCCTCGCGCCGCGTGCAGGCTGGCAGCCGCGCTTATACCCTGGGCGTATTGGTGCAGGCCAACCACGGCTCGCGCAAAAACCTGGTGATCGCCGGCGTGCCGGTCGGGCGCGAACTCCCGGATGGGCTGCCCGGCCACATGCCAGATGAAGTTCCGCAGAAGAACAGCTCGATCATCGTGGTAATCGCCACCGACCTGCCCCTGCTGCCCCACCAGCTCAAGCGGCTGGCGCGGCGGGTACCGCTGGGATTGGCGCGCACGGGAGCAGTCAGCGAGTATTCGTCCGGCGATATTTTCCTGGCATTCTCCAGCGCCGGACCCTGCGAGGTGGCTGAGGATGGGATGCGCTACCTGCAGGCGTACGACGACTGGCGCATGGACCCGTTTTTTGAAGCCTGCGTCCAGGCGGTGGAGGAGGCGGTGGTCAACGCCCTGGTGGCTGCCGAGACGATGACGGGCAAGGATGGGGTGACGGTGCAGGCGCTGCCGCATCAAAGGGTGCAGGAAATTTTGGGGACATATGGGAGGCTGGGGATCGCTGCGTCCTCGGTGAAGGATTCAACGCTAAGGCGCTAAGGCCACGAAGGTTTCTCTGTTGGGAAAGGCTGCCCTAACCGCAGCTTATAGGTAGAATTTTCGCGAGGGAGAAATCAGATTGTAGTATCGATCAATTTCCTGTACAATAACTTGGGGGAACCTGGCGGTAAGAGACGAAAATTTTTATTAAAAACGCCAAGAACACCTAAAAGAATCCGTTTATTTAGGGATTAATATAAAATATTAATATTTTTTAGTACCGAATATGATACTATAAGGATGATCAATGGGCAGAAAAAAGAACGCGCCATTGAAAAGCTTCGCCGCAATTCGAAAAATGTCCGTTTTGAAGAGATCGATTCCATTCTAATCGGATTAGGTTGCGAGAAACGTATGAAAGGCAGCCATGCTATCTATACCTACCCGGGACAACATCCAATCACTGTTCCTCATCGAATCCCTTATATCCTGCCAATATACGTGAAAATGATTATCGAGCTCATCGACCAAATTGATGACGATGATGTTGAAACATCAGAATGAGATGAACGAAATGGAAACACGAAGGACTGAAGAATATTTAAAACTGCCCTACACGATCGAGGTCGTCTATGATGAAGGGGAAAACAGCGCGGGGTGGTTCGCACGCGTTGTCGAATGGCCTGGCTGCATGACCCAGGCTGAAAATTTTACAGAGTTGGGTGAGATGCTCCAGGATGCCATGCGCGCCTGGGTTGAAACGGCTATTGAGGCAAGGCAAGAAATTCCTGAGCCGCGCCCCACAGAGGGATATTCCGGAAAATTCGTCGTGCGTGTTCCCAAATCGCTCCACCGCGAGCTGGTCGAGACTGCAGAGCGGGAAGGAGTCAGCCTGAATGCGTTTATCAATGTTGAATTAGCAAAGGTTGTTGGGGTAAAGAGCCAGGAAATGCAATTCACAATGACAGCATAGAGTAGAATTTGATATTAACCTGGAGTTGGCGGAGAATCATGCCGCGGAAACGAAAGGGCAAACCAGATCAATCGATTTGGAATAAAAAGGACTTCATCTGATACTTTCAGGAGAGTTATGGATTGAGCATCTTGATAAATTAAGTGAAGCGGCGAAGGACATTTTTCATTGGAAAGCCGATATGTTTCCTGTTGCGTGAGGGTTAGATCCGAAGTAGCGAGTATATTAAATCAATTTGGGTTTCCTAAACCCTTGCACAGTTTGATCGTTGAAGTCGATAAATGTAGGAACCAAATATGCTAGTAGCCTTAATCCGAGACAAGAAGGATTTTGCCATTCTAAAAAATGAAGGCTGGTACCGGATTCCAGTCATCCACACCCCGAAACGCTGGCCACCGGATTACATCGCCTTTTACCAGCCGCTAGCATTCGGTAATGATGCCTTTCGTATCCGGTTCTATGGCAAGGTAGCGCAAATTAACCAGGCTACACGCCGGGAATTATTCCCCAACGAGTTCGAAAGCGAACTATCAAACAAGGTTTACCATCGCATCCAAATTGAAAGACTGGAGGAACGGCATACTCCTATTCTCGCACGTTTTGCGCGCCCTGTTGTGTTCGTGCCAACGACCTGGCAGAAATTCATGGCTGCAGAGGAACTCAACGATCTTTTCGATGAAAGTCCGTTGGAGGACTTGCTTTGGGAAGAATTAAAACGCCACAAGGTGCCTGCGGAGCGCCAGTGGAGGATCCAGCTGAAAGGCAACCAGTATTTTTTTGATTTTGCATTCCTATGCAACCAGGGAAAACTGGACGTAGAAACCGACGGAGATACCTGGCATTTGAATCCCGGACGCGTTGCCCAGGACAACCAGCGCGACAATGCAGCGGCAGAATTGGGCTGGCACGTCCTGCGGTTTAATACCAGGCAAATTCAGGAACAACGGGCGAATTATTGCCTACCCAATATCCTGGAGACGATCAATACTCTCGGCGGGTTAACAGAGGATGGGCTTGTGCCTCGCAAGTTTATTTACCAGACAGGCGAAATCGACCAGCAACTGAACCTCTTCGAGGAACAAGGCTTGTACTCGGATGGATCTGAAGAAGAAATCCTGGAATAATCGTATTATCCATCTATTTCAATCAAGCTCAGCTCACGGATGGGGACCGAAGCGTCGCATGGGAGGAGGAAGGTCTTAATCTCAAAGGGTCCAAATTCCGCGGTGATCGCCCGCCCGAAATGCGGCAACTCGAGGCGCGCCTGCGCCGGGCTGCCCGCCGTCTCCCAGGCGCGCAGCACCAGGTCCTTCCCAACCTCGGCCTGCTTGAGGGCAGTGACGACTACGCTGGAGGGTTCGACAGAAATGAATGAATCCGCCTGGGGCAGGTTGCCCTCGGGGTGGAAGGTCGCCAGCAGCGCCAGCGGCTGCTGGTTGAGCTCCGCCGCGCGCTGGACAGGTTGAGCCTCCTGCCAACCGCCGGCGTGCGGGAGCAGGCGGTAGGTGAACTGCTGCAAGCCCTGGTCCTGGTAGGCGTAGTGACCGCCGGGCTCTAGCACCGCCGGCAGGTGGTGGGCATACGCTGGGCTGCGCAGGACGGTCAGGCCGATCTCGCTCCCCTGGACGTCGACCGAATACTTGCCGTCGTTGGGCAGGCTCAGGCCGTACGTTTCACCGCTCTTCGGGTGGCTACCGCTGACGTCGATCCAGGACTGGCAGGGTTCTTCTTCGCCATCTCCGGGCCGCTGGATGACGCCGTAAGGTATTTCGGATGTTGCCACAGGAACGGCAACATTCACTGGGAACCTCAGCTTTAGAAGCCGGTTGTGCTCCTGCCAGTTAACGGTCACCCGCACTTCGACCCAATCCAGCTCGTGGTATAGGTGAAATTCCTGGACCAGGGTCGAGGCCTGGTACGTCGAGATGGCGCGCAGCACCGATTTTACCGGCCCGCTCTCGCTGAGCTGCAGGCTGCGCAGCTCGAACTCGCCGGCGACCTGGTCGAAGCGGAGCACGCCGTGGCTCCATGTGTCCGAGTCGTCCTGGTAGACGATCGCCCGACCGGCCAGTCCTTTAAAGACCTGCGTACGCTGAACCTTATCATAAAGGCTGGCGATGCAGCCGCTCCACGGGTCGATCTCGAGGCGCAGGCGGGCATTTTCCAGGACATGCTCTGCCGGGATGGTGTCGCCCGGCTCAAGGGGCTGTGTCCCAGCGGCGACAGGCGCCCCATCGCCGAAGTGATGGGTGGACGTCATGCGGTAGGTACGGTAGCCCAGGGCGGGCAGTTCCGCCAGGAAGCACAGCCGCCGGCGCCAGGGGGTGGTCGCGGAAGTCGGCCCCCTGGAAGGGCACGCGAGCGCCGAGGTCGTCGAGCAGCTGCGCCGAGTCGCCCCAGCGGTCGAACTCCATCTCGACCGGCGCTTTGACCGGCCAGGCATGCGGGTTGAAGACGACCAGCGGCTTCGTGGCCTCCGTCCTGCGGGATACGGATGCGCCAGGTGAAGGACTGGGCGGCCTGGTTGAGGGCGCGCTCGGCAATGGAGAGGGCTTCGCCGTAGAGTCACGGGCGTGTCCGTAGGCGACCTCCAGGCTGGTGCCGGCCAGGATGTCGTGGAACTGGTTGAAGAGTACGTTCTGCCAGGCGCGTTCGAACTCCTGCGGATAGGGCTGGCCTGTTTTCCAGGCAGCCAGCGCCGACCATTTCTCGGCGACGAGGAGCTGGTTTTCAGCCCGGCGGTTCCAGCGCTTGATGCCCGAATGGGCGGCGTAACAGCCGCTGGCGTGGTGCTGCAGGTCATCGCGCACGACCGGCAACCCGGAGTTCTCGGGCTGCACTGCCTGGAAAAAGGCCTCTGGTCCGCTGAAGAGCAGCTCAGCCGGGCGTTCCGGGTCAGCTTGCAGCGATTGCAAGCTTTTGAGCGCCTGGATCGTCGGGCCACCGCCGTGGTTGCCGACGCCGTAAAAGCACATGCTGCGTTTCCATGCAGGATTAACCTGCCCCACACAAGCGAAAACGTGCTCGCGCTGGTCGCCGCCTCCGGTGCCATAAGAGACAGGTAGACGGAAGGTCAGGATACGCGAGCCGTCGGGGGATTCCCACCAGAAGAGGTCGCCGGGCAGCTCCTTTTCATAGACCATCGGGCGCATGAAAACGTAAAAATCCAGGCCGCTCTTTTTCAAGACCTGCGGCAGGCCGCCGCTGTGGCCGAAGCTGTCGACGTTGTAGCCGACATGCGCTTTCTTGCCGAACTTCTCCTGGAAGTAGCGCTGCCCCAGCAGTCCCTGGCGCACGAAGGATTCGCCGCAGGGGATGTTGCAGTCGGGCTCGATCCACCAGCCGCCGGCCAGCTCCCAGCGCCCCTCGGCGACGCGCTGCTGGATTTCGCCGAACATCGCCGGGTCTGACTGCTCGACCCAGGCGTAGAGGGCGGCGGAAGAGGCAGTGAAGACGAAATCGGGGAACTCGCGCAGGCGGTCGAGGGCGGAGCGGAAGGTAGCCTTGGCTTCGTGGAAGCCTTCCTGCCAGGTCCAGAGCCAGACGGGGTCGATGTGGGCGTTGCCGATGAGGTGGAGGGTGAGAGGTTTCATATCGTTATTTCACCGCCAAGTCGCTAAGATCGCTAAGTTTATTTTACCTTAACGCTCTTAACGTTTTGCGGTGAATCGCCAGCATCCGGATAGGATGGGTAAGAAGTCATAAGTATCGTGCGGGTGCAGCCTACATTCACACAGCATTTAATGGCCCGCCTCAGCAGCGGGGTCTTCCTGTAAGAGCTGGATGGCATGGGGCAGGACGGGGACGATCACCTGGAGATTTTCGAAGGCGCCCTTGGGGCTGCCGGGCAGGTTGACGATCAAGGTGCGCCGGCGAATGCCAGCGACGGCGCGCGAGAGCATGGCGTGCGGTGTGACCTGGAGCGAGGCGGCGCGCATGGCCTCCGCCAGCCCGGGCGCCTGGCGCTCGATCACGGCCAGGGTGGCTTCGGGGGTGAGGTCGCGCGGGCTGAATCCCGTGCCGCCGCTGGTCAACAGCAGGTCGCAGAGTCCAGAGTCGGCAGCCTCTGCCAGCCACTGGCGGATGAGGTCGTAATCGTCAGGTACGATATCCTGACGAACGAGACTCCAACCAAGCTCCTGCACAGCCTCGGCCAGAGCCGGCCCGCTGAGGTCCGGGCGTTCGCGGCGATAGGAACGGTCTGAAATAGTAAGAATGGCAACACGGATCAAGGCAACCTCCAGCCACGCTCATAAACCAGGGAGCGCTCTTCATCAGGCGTCAGGGCGATTACGAGCATCACCTCATCGAAAACCCAGTACACCAGGCGGACATGCTTGTGGGCGATCCAGCGGTTGACCGCATTCAGTACCTGCGGGTCGATGTGATCGCCATAATCATGCGGCTTCAACAGGCGCGGCACGCCGTCGAGCTCAAAGCGAACTTCGAGTATGCACCCCTCAAGCGGGCCACCTGCTTCCTCAATTTTTTGTGGGTTGAACGCGCCCTGCGAGATGGCGCCCCATTTCAATAATATGTCCGGGTAAAGTGGGAAGTCTCGCTCGCGGCTGCTGAACCAGGTGCGCTGGAAGTCCCAGGCGACCAGGTACAAATCCTGAAGAGGGGCGGGAACATCCACAAAATCCCCAAAGACGTCGTAAGCGGTGACGGCCGGCGGGTCGTAGCGGGCTGATTTTTCTCGCAGATCCTCAACCAACCGGGCATCCGGCAGACCGGTGTATTCATAAAAGAAACCCAGGCGCCGGAAAAAAGCTACATCCGCTTCCCGGATCACCAGGCAGGGGTTGAGCGGCAGGCTGCTGGCTTCCTGGCCGAGGTCAACCACGGTCGCCTGGTCCTGGTCGTTCGGCCCTGGCGGAAGGCAATCCAGGCAGGTCAGGAAGCGCCGGTTCCAGGTGTGCCAGAAACGAACACCCTGGCAGCGCGGGCAGCGCAGCGGCTCAGGCACTTTAGTCGGGAGCGGCCGCCTGGCATTCCCAACCTGGCTGGATGGCGGCGCTTTTTCCGCAGAGATTTGCTTCACAGCAGCGGGTTCGAGCAGATCGATCATTTCCAATGAAAGCACCGGAAACTGCCAGGCGGCGATCTCGTCTATGACCTGCTGAAGACCCGCCTGCAGAGCCTGGCGCTGGGCTTTCTGCATCCCAATTCCGGCAATGATAGGCACCAGGGATTCCAGGCAGAAAAGACAGACCGGAAAAGGCTGGAAGGCAATCGACCGCAGCGCTTTCTGCAGGCCTGATGGACCATACTTTGACATCTTTACCCAGGGAGCCAGCCCGATCTCGAGCCAGCTTAGTACCAGCGGAAGCAGCACTGGGTCGAGCCTGCCCAGGTTTTCCAGGACCAGGAGGTAATGAGCTTTCTCTACCTCGCGGTTATCGGTGAAATGGTGGGTGTTCTCCCAGCGCAGCCAGGCGGCCGCGCCCAGGATGCGCAGCGAATTCGACTGGCAGCCACCGAGGATGGCGATCATGCTCCGGGCCAAGGAAGGCGTCGCCAGCGGGAACAATTCACCCAGGTAGACAGCGATCTCAGGCCCAGGCGGCTCATGATCCGACCGCTGGATTTCGCCTGCCACCCAGTCCATGGCGATGGCAGGTGAGGTAAAGGCCAGGAAACGCATGGGAGGCTCGCTTCCAGTCCTGGCGGCGATGTCTCGAAGCGTATTTCGTGCTTCTACGCCCCAGGCCGGCGAATCCCACAGGCGCCTCAGCCAGGTCTGGGCGCCTTCGAGAATAAGCCAATCGTCCGCCGTCATATTTCCTGCACGTTTCACGGTCTCAAGCAGCTCCTGGCACAGGCGCAGGGCGGCCACGCACAGGCGAGGTTGGAAGGCAGCCTCGTATTGGGTGACGATGCTCGCCAGGCGGGCGGTCCTTGCCGGCAAGCTTGCAGCCAGGTCAGAAAAAGCCGCATTCCAGGCAGCACCGGCCGGAATTTCGTCGAGGCAAGCTGCAAACAGGAGCAGCAGCTCGCCCAGGTATTCCCATTCCCGCGATCGCAGGAGATTCGCCAGCCTGCCCAGGCGCTCAACAGGGTCGGGAACCGCAGTCAGCAGCTCGCGAAGCGCCTGGGTGGCCAGGAACTCGGTTGCGGGCAACTCCGCATGCCTTAACAAGGCTACAATTTTTTCATCCAGATCTGGCAGTGCAAGGATTGCCGGCAGGACCTGGCGTTCGAAGGAATGGTACTGGCTGTAAAAATCCCGGCCCAGGATTGGGTAGTTCGTTCGTTTCTGGAGATTCAGCCCGGGCAGGGCATCCGGATTCAACCTGGCGCGGATCAATGCGCAGCGCGCCTGCAGGACAAAATCTCCGTCGGCTTCAGCGTTCTGCCAGGTATTTTCGAGGTCGAGCAGGTATTCCTGGAATTTCACGGCCTCCTGGCTGGCTCCCACCAGGCGGGCAAGGCTGAGGTCGGCAGGTGTAGCAGGCAGAAATGAGACGGCGGGATGGTCCATCGATGTCTGGGATTTACAAATTTTTCCCGTACGTGGCGATCTGCATCCGGCTCCAGCCGCGGGCTTCGTAGTACTCCATGGCGTCCGTGTTATCGGGAGTGACCAGCAGGTAGCAGCGGATGCAGCCCTTTTCCTTCAGGCGCGCCTCCAGCTCGTTCATCAGCTTCGATCCAATCCCCTGGCCACGCTGGGCGGGCTCGACGGCCAGGTGATAGACCAGCCCGCGCCGGCCGTCGAAACCGCCGATCACCGTGCCAACCAGCCTGCCGTCGAGCTCAGCCACCAGGAACAGGTCGGGGTCGCGCTGCAGCTTCTTCGCGATCTCCTGCGGAGCGTCCGATGGCCCCAGGCGCACACCGGCGCCGGCGTTCTGCCAGAGCTTGAGGGCGGCTGCGTAATCGCCCGGGTATTCGAAGTTACGCAGCCGGACCATAGTTGTCAGGCGCTCTCGTCTTCGCTGCCAGCCCCCATGCCGACCAGCTCGCGCCAGGCGCCGTCGATACCATCGTCGGTGACACCGAAATAGATGCGGTAGGCGCTGCCCTGGCGCTGCACCAGGTCATAACGTACATTGTTGCCCTGCTTTTCCGTCCCCAGGATGCCCAGGTTGCCCTGCCAGGTGATGGGTGCTTTCGCCAGGTCCGCGGGCAGCCCGTTGAAACGGGTGATGGCGTAATGCCAAAGACGGCGCGCCGAGGCCTTGGTAACGTTGCGCACCACGTTGCCATTGCGCAGGTCGCGTAAAGTATAAACTCGCTCGCCCTTGCGTTCTTCAAAACTGACAACTTCCACGCCGGTGCGCGGCAAATCAATGTCCTGAGAGGGGGTTTCGCCGCGAGCAGAAGCAGGTCGGGGAGGCACCGGCTGCCCTTCCGGCGCCAGGATATGCTGCTCCCCAGTTGCTGGCGTTCTGCCAGCACTCAGGGCCGGCTGTCTGCCAGCGTTGTGTACCTGCGAGGCTCCCTGGGCGCTGCGTAGCACCAGCCCGACAATCTCGTCGCGCACTGCCAGCCCGGTTTCACCTTCGGAGCGGATGTAGATTTTATTATCGTCCAGGGCATAGGGAGGATTATCCCCACGCGGCACCAGGATTCGCAAGATTTTCTTTCCACCAGTCTCCTGGCTGTCCAGGTTGCATTCCAGCGGAGGCGATATACGGTCGTCGATCTCCTTCTCAAGCTGCTTGAAAGCGACCGGCAAATCCTGAACACCGACCAGCGGCTCTTTGGGATTAGGCGAGAGGCCAATATACAATGTTCCGCCGTTGGTGTTGGCAAAGGCGCAGATGTCGGCAACGATAGCAAATCGCTTCCCGCCTCGCACGGACAGGCTTTCGTGGAAGTCCTGGACAATGTTCGGTCCCTCTTCACGGGCAGCCCGGATGAAATCATAAGCCGGCTCGGCTGTCGTGGCGCGGGATGGGCGCGTCCGGGCAAAGTCGTTGCCCTTGAAAAGCTCGAGCAGCGCCGCAAAGGTGACCTCTGAAATCAGAACGTCAGTGGGGCGGTCTCCGATCCCGGGGTTCTTCTTGCGGGAAGAGTCGCCCACCAGGCGGTGCGAGTCCGAGCCCTGGATCAAGTGCATGCGCCGGGGATATTCCGGCTTGGCGCCGTTGAAGAAGGCAGCGGTCGAACCGCTGCCCTTGCGGTCCAGGTCGGTGACTTCCAGGGCGTGCAGGTTCGGGTCCTGGGTGAAGGCGATCTTGGTCTGGCCGCCGAAGTTGAAGCCGCGCATGGCCACCCCGTTCGACGAGTTGGCGTGGGCGGCGATCACCAGCCCGCCTGCCTCGGCGATCTTGCGGTACGCCGTGAGCACGTCGCTGGCGGCGCCGACGGTGACCGACCCCTCGTCCAGGCGCTCTGCCGGGATGTTCAAGTCCAGCAGCAGGTGTTCGATCTCGCGCACCGGCTTCTCGAGCGGGAAAATGCCCATGATGTGAAAACCGAAGGTGGCGGTGAATTCGATGCCCGGCAGGACCAGGATCTTGGCCAGCAGGCGCTGGTATTCCGCCAGGCGCACCTGCTCCTCGGGAAGGATGCGCTTGAGGCGCTTTAACAGCTCGAGCTGTTCAATTTCTTCCTGCATTTTCCGGTATCCGGCGATTGTGTTGTGGTCCGTGAAGGCGATGATGTCCAGCCCGCGCGCTTCGGCGCGTTGCAGGACGTCAAGGTAAGTCGCCTCGGGTTGTTGAAAATCGCTGGAGGCCGGTGTATGGATATGCAGATCCATCGTCCGCCACTGCATGGCTTTGCCACTCGTGGCGCCGTGACTGCGTTTTTTTTGCATAGGTTATCTTTCTATAAATACAGGTCCCACGAGGCATTACCCCCACGAGACCGGGAAGTGGTCTAATTTCTCATCTTATGGCTGTACGACAGCCGTAAGCTCAGGTTGTTCCGCGTCCGGAAGCGCTGGCAGATTTTCTGGATCCTGAGTGGCTTCCAGCGCCACGCTCAGGACATCGTCGACCTTTTCAGCGAAGACGAATTGTAAATCGTTGCGCACTTCCTGCGGGATGTCTTCCAGGTCGGGCTCGTTGCGCACCGGCAGGATCACGATCTTCAAACCGGAGCGATGAGCCGCCAGGACCTTCTCTTTGATGCCGCCAACCGGCAGCACCTGGCCGCGCAGCGTGATCTCGCCGGTCATGCCCACATCCGCCTTCACCGGCCTGCCCGAAACCAGGGAGACCAGGGCGGTGGCGATCGTCACGCCCGCGGAGGGACCATCCTTGGGTTGAGCGCCAGCCGGGACGTGCAGGTGGATATCCGAGCGCTCAAAGAAATCGGCCGGCAGCCCAAGCTGGGCAGCCTTCGAACGCACGTATGAGAGGGCGGCGTGCGCCAACTCCTGCATGACGTTGCCCAGCGATCCGGTAACCTGGAAACCTTTACCGCCGGGCATGCTCGTGGCTTCAATAAATAAAATCTCACCGCCCACCTGGGTGACCGAGAGTCCCGTCGCCACACCTGGGATTGAGGTGCGCTGGGCGATCTCCTCGCTGCCGAAGAAACGCTCACGCCCAAGCAGCTCCACCACCTTTTCCGGCGTGATTTCGATCTGCAGGGCAGGCTGCGCAGGGTTATCTTCCGGGGAGGCGAACTCGGCAACCTGGGTGACCACCTTGCGGCAGACCCCGCCGATCTCGCGCTCCAGGCTGCGCACACCGGCTTCGTGCGTGTAGGAGCGGATAATCTTCTGCAAGCCCGGCACCGTGAAGCTGATCTCGCCGCGGCGCAGACCGTTCTCCTTGAGCTGGCGCGGCACCAGGTAACCCTGGGCGATGGCGATCTTCTCGTTTTCCGTGTAGCCCGAGAGGAAAATAATCTCCATGCGGTCGCGCAGGGGTCCCGGGATCGGCTCGAGCAGGTTGGCGGTGGTGATGAACATTACCTGCGAGAGGTCGAAGGGCACTTCCAGGTAGTGGTCACGGAACTCGACGTTCTGCTCGGGATCGAGGACTTCCAGCAAGGCCGATGCCGGGTCGCCGTGGAAATCGAAGACCAGTTTATCGACCTCATCAAGCATGAACACCGGGTTGCGCGATTCCACCCGCCGCAAGGACTGGATAATGCGCCCGGGCATGGCGCCAATATAGGTGCGCCGGTGGCCGCGGATTTCGGCTTCGTCGCGCATCCCGCCCAGGGACGAGCGGATGAACTTGCGGCCCATCGCACGCGCGATCGAGCGCCCGAGCGAGGTCTTGCCCACACCAGGGGGACCCACGAAGCACAGGATCACGCCCTCGCGCAGGCGGCGGATTTCGTCTTCAGGCTCCTGGCTGATCTCGGAGGCGCGTTCCTGCCGCAGCTTGCGCACCGCCAGGAATTCCAGGATACGCTCCTTGACGTCATCGAGGCCGTAATGGTCCTGGTCGAGCACCTGGCGGGCATTCGCAATTTCCAGGTTGTCCTCGGTGCTGATGGACCAGGGCAGGGAGACCAGCCAATCCAGGTAGGTGCGGATGACGCCGTACTCGGCGGCGGCAGTCGGCAGGCGACTCAGGCGTTCCAGCTCGCGGCGTGCCATCTTCCCGGGTTCTTCGGGCATGTTGGCGGCTTCGATCTTCTTGCGGAACTCCTCAACCTCGGCGGCCTGTTCATCGCTCTCGCCCAGCTCACGTTGGATTGCCTTGAGCTGCTCGCGCAGGAAGTACTCGCGTTGAACCTTGTCGATCTCGGAACGCGCCTGGTTCTGGATTTTCTGGCCAATCTCGAGCAGCTCCACCTCGCGCGCCAGGATCGTGACCAGGCGTAATAGCTTCTCCGAGACCGAGTCCAGTTCCAGCAAAGACTGGGCATCCTTCAACTCCATGCGCTGGAAGTTGGCGATGGTGTACACCGTCTGCAAGGGGTCTTCGATGCCGGTAACCGACGTGACCAGCTCGCGGGGGATCGAGGGGATCAACTCGGCGATGCGCTCGAATTGCTGGCGAGCGTTGCGCGCCATGGCTTCAAGCTCCAGTCCGCTCTCGACGATCTCAGGAATTGGCTGGATGCGTGCTTTCAAATAGGGGTCGTGTTGGACGAACTCCACCAGGCGGAAACGCAGCATGCCCTGGACGACCAGGCGGATGGTGCCATCGGGGGCGCGCAGCATGCGGTGTACCATGCAGACCGTACCAACCTCGTACAGGTCGTCGGGACCGGGAGACTCCTGGTCGGGATCACGGGCTGCACTCAAGCCGATCCAACGCTCTTCGCCTTCCATGACTTCATCCACAAGCTTGATCGAGCGTGGCTGTCCGATCGTCAGCGGGACGGCAGTCTGCGGGTAGACGACCAGCCCGCGCAACGGCAAGATCGGCAACACCTGCGGGACCTGGCTTTCGGGCGACTGCGGTTCTGGAGTCTCGTCCAACTCGCCATCCTCCTCTCCCAGGATGCGCGGCACGATCGGCTGCGCCATGATTTCGTCCAGGCCATCGTTAACGTCATTCAGCCAGTTCATAAAATCGTTCATGTCAGTGTTCCAGCGCGATGCGGGCATAAATTCTAGAGTTACTCCTCGATCTGTATGTGTTGTGCCCTGGCTTTAGGAAGCAATATGCGCAGAAAGCCATCCTGGTAGGTCGCCTGGACATCCGCAGCCTGTACCGGCGCGGGCATTTCGATCTCAATGCTGAACTCACCGAAGCGGATTTCCATCTGGTGAAAGGCGCGGCGCTCGGGGATATCGGAACGCGCCCCGCGCACGACCAGGATACGCCCATCCAGCTCCACCGAGAAATCCTCTTCACGCATCCCGGCGACCTCCACGCGTACCACGTAACCGTCTTCGACCTCGTAAACATCTGTGGGCGGCCGCCAGGTCGCCGGTCGCAAACTCACCCGCCAACCCGGACGGTAATTGAAGAACGACGGCTCGTCAGGTTGGTAAGGCTCCGTGTGCAAAGGCTGGTCTGAGTCAAAACTCGTCGGTATCATCGTTCCACTCCTATTTGCAGGCGCCCCCGGCGGGAACTCGAACCCACAACCTAATGCTTAGAAGGCATTTGCTCTGTCCGCTTGAGCTACGAGGGCTGGAAATTATTCTTGAAACGGTCTCAAACCTTTATACACCCTGATCCCCGAAAGAGTTTTCAAGATCACAATCGCATCCCGGTTGAGTTGCCCGGCTAACTGTTGCGGGGTCAACGGGGTGTTGCCATTCGCCAGGAACAGGCGAAACACGGAATCGACCAGGGTGTTGTGCACCGCCAGAAACTCGGGCTGCCTGGCGCAGTGGCTGATCAGGATATGCTGCAAGCCGTCCACCCGCTGGATCTCGGCGGTCTCCGGATCGATCCAATCGACCTGGACGTTGCTCTGCGCTCCGGAAAACATCTTTTGATGCTCAGGACATAAGAACCCTTGAAGATCAACGTGCCAGTCTCGATCATTATGGCGCCACCACTCAAAATCGATGTGGTAGCGGGTCTGCAGGGTTGGCTTGACGAGACTCATGCGTTTGACTTCCGTCACGGGTTCCTCCTAGCTGCTCTCGGAATCGGAGAAGCGGTAATGAAGGTCGCCCACGTGGTTGAACCACGGCCGCGAGGCCAGCAGCGCCAGGATTGGTCCCGGCGGGCAGCGGCGGACGACGTTGAGAGCGGCATAAAGCTCGCTGGCGTGGACATGACTTCTGCGGGTTCAAGCGAGCCAGCTCGCGCATGATGTTCACCACGACCCGTTCTAAGGAAAGTTGGTCCTTCGCAGGACGTGTCCAGGTTTGATCGAGGGCATCGATATCGGGGATGGCCAGCGCCATGCGGTCATCGAGCATGGTTGAAACAGGCTGTTTGAGCATGGCAAAGACTATCCCACCGTCGGAGCCTACCAGAACCGTGCGCACCCAGTCGCGCGTCGGACGGCGCAATTCGGTACGCACCACGACTTCACCAGGGTTTTCACCCTTCTGAACCTGGACAATGCTGCCAGGCATCAAGCCATGGGTCTTATACCACTCGCCCAGGCCAAAGATGAAGCGCTTTTTACGCACTACCCAGCCGGGGAACTTATTTCCGGTGTGCCCGTCCACAAAAATGAAGCGGATACGCGGAGCTTCGTAGGCGGTTGGGAACAAGTGGCGCAATCGTGCCGAGAGCGGCAGGGTGCCGGCGCGCAGGTGGGGAAAAATCAGGCGCATGTCCACCCGGGTCTGGTCGTGGAAACGAGGGGTGCCCACCACCGGTGAAAGCTCGTCATCCAGGCTGCGCTCCAGCTCAAGCATCGCCGGAGTCAGCAGGCTGCGGTCATACTCGATGCCAGCATAACGCAGGTACATTGGCGGCTCGAGCACTTCGGCCGGCTCGAGGCGATTCAGGTACCAGAGGGTCTCACCAGACGGGCCGACCTCGTCAAAACGGGGATCCTCCTGCAACGCCAGATCGAAGGAAAAATCCATCAGCTTGGCGTTAAGACCCTTGGGCACATCCAACTGTTCTAACAAGCTTGAGGTCGGCAGTGGTCCTCCACCGGCCATATCGAGCACGGCTTCAACGAGGTTGAGCTGCCCGATGTTAATGTCCATAAGCAGGGCGCGCGGGAACCAGCGCCCTGCAATACGCACGAACCCGGGTTGCTCATCCAGGGCATCCTCGAGGGTGGCCACCAGGCTTTCCTCGTTGTACTTCATGACCTCTTCCGGGTTTAACGAGGGATCACTCAGGTCAATCTTCGGCGGGTCGTTGAGTACATGCTCGGTGTATTCAGCGGCAAACTCCCTGTGGTCGCCGTTTTCAAAAGACACCTCAATGACCTGAAATCCACCCAACTCAGGGTTGTTACCGGAACGCTTACTGACGACCTGCGCCCTGACATATCCGAAAGCCGGGAAGACCAGGCTCTGGTCGATTTCATAGGTGCCTTTTGGCATATAAACGTCTTCATTATTGACGTGGGACTCTTCGAAAATTCGTTGAGCCTGTCGAATTCGTTCTTGAATTAAGGCCGTGACGAGTTCTTTGGAGTTGAGGGGCGTCTCAAGGTCCAACAAGTGGTTGTAGAGATATTCAACGTCCTCTTCGGTTATTTCGAATTCTTCCCAATACCCCTCGCTCAGCGCAAACGGGACGATCACTATAGTTTTCTCCTGCTTATCCTTTACCCTCGAACTATTCCACCTCAGGCTGAGACAGCGCGGGAAAAAATTCATTCGGGTAGTTAGTTTCCATAATTTACGAATTAATATTATACTCGATGTGAGGTGAATTCATGGAAAAAACTGGAGAAGAATGGGTGGTAGTGGAAGAAACGTCAGGACCTGGACTGGCGGAAATATTACGCGGCTTGTTGGAAGCCTGCGGGATCGAAGCACGCACATCGCAGGAAGGCGCCTGGCAGGCCTTCCCCCTGACAGTCGGCATCCTGGGCACAGCCCAGATCCTGGTTCAGGCAAAAGACGGAGCGAAAGCCCGCGAGGTGATCGACGAATATTACAACAACCAGATCGAGCCGGGAGATGAGGAGCCAGAGGAGGGCGAAGCCTGAGTCCTGTTATATGTCATTTCGAGACGTTCTGTGTCGAGAAATCCCTGGTGAGATGATCTTGTGAATGCCTGCTTAGGCACCAATAGGTGATGGTTTCAGGGATTTCTCGCACAAACAGCTCGAAATGACAGCGGCTAAGGGAAAGCCCTTTCCAGCCAATCCATTGGATCGACCTGGACGCCATTCACCCAGACCTCCCAGTGCAGGTGCGGGCCGGTGACGCGGCCGGTGGCTCCGACCTTGCCAATCACCTGGCCGGGCTGCACCATCTCGCCAGCCTCCACCAGCAGCTTCGATTGGTGCAGGTAACCGGTATAGACTCCCTGCCCGTGGTCGATGATCGTGGCGTTGCCGCGCACCGTCAGCGGTCCAGCAAAGACGACTCGCCCACCCGCCGGCGCCAGGACATCCGTGGTATTGTTACCGCAGAAATCCAGCCCGGTGTGGAAGTAATCGTATGATCCATTGTTGTAACTGCGCCGGCTGCCAAAGCGGGAGGGAAAGCAGTCCGCAAACTCAGGTGGCACCGGCGCCTGGAACTGCCCGGTCCAGAATTTTTCGGGCGTGACCGGCGCCGTCAGGGCAGCCCATTGGGCGTCCTCCGGCTTGGTCACCGCCGGGTCGATGGTCTCCGGGCTGACGATCAGCGAAGGATCGTAGACGTAATCGCCTTCCTTGATATATACCGGTTGTGAAAATCCGAAGGATTCGCCGGTGACCAGGGTGCCGGTGATCACCAGGGGGTAGAAACCCGATTCGAGCATGGCGTGCAAACCCTGGAGGGCGTCATACTCACCACCCGATGTGCTAAAAAAGTCGAAGGAATGCCCGGCCAGCGAACCGCCCAGGTCCATGCCCGGCTCGCCGGTAAGGACCACCTGCAATGTGCGCCCCTGCCCAGCGGGCAATGGATCGAGCAGCACGCTGGAAACGGCATCCGGAAAACCGCCAGGCCCCGAGGCTGCACCTGCTTCCGGCAGCCAAAGCACCTGTCCCGGTAGAAGAGCATGAGGCGAGCCGGCGCTGTTCTGATTCGCGAGCGCCAGCTTCCAGGGATTCTGGTTGCGTAAAACGGCAAGCTCGAGCAGGCTCTGGCCAGGCTTGAGCACAGGACGCGCCCCATCCACAGCGGCCGTCTCGCTTTCAACCAGCACCAGCGGCATGCCGGCGTAGATCTCGCCAGGCGAGACCAGGCGGTTCAAGCGCGCCAGGGCTTCGACCGCCACGCCTGTGCGCCGGCTGAGAGAATTCAAGTCCTCGCCGAAGCCAACCGTGACCGTATTGAGCACACCCGATATCCCCAGGTTTTCAAAGCCAGGGATGACCAGGCGCATGCCCACGGTGATCGGCTGGTCGGCGCCCAGGGCATTGGCTGCCTGGATTTCATCCACACCTACGCCGAAGCGCAGGGCAATATCCCAGAGAATATCGTTCTCCTGGACCACGTAAACCGGGCCGTCCGGCTGCGGCTGTTCCTGGGCCGAGACCGGTCCGAAGGCGCTGGCGATCAGGATAAATATTAGGAAGAGCAGGCCGCGTTTGAACATCGGCTCCGAGTGTACCATAATTCCCCTTGGGAGCGATATAATGATGAAAAACCTCTCACTGGAGAAAATCATGTCTTTTAGCATTGGAGCTCAACTCTACACCGTACGCGAATTTACCAAAACCCCCGAAGGCATTGCCCGCAGCCTGGAAAAGGTGGCCACAATCGGCTACCCGGCCGTCCAGGTTTCCGGCTTTGGCACGGTCGACCCCGAACAGGTCAGGCGCTGGACCAACGATAACGGCCTGGCCATCGCCAGCACCCACATCGGCTGGAACGACCTCCTGACCGACCTGGAAGCCGTTATCGACGTCCATAAATTATGGAACTGCAAACACCCGGCTATCGGCGGGCTGCCCGGCGAATATTTCAGCCTGGAAGGCCTGCAGCGCTTCCTTGACGAACTCGGACCGGTCGCCAAACGCCTGGCAGAAGCTGGAATGGACTTCTCCTACCACAACCACAACCACGAACTGAAGCGCTACGGCTCGCAGACCTGGCTGGCGCAGCTTTACGACCGGGCAAGCCCGGAAGCCTTGAAGGCCGAGATCGACACTTACTGGATCCAGGCTGGCGGTGGAGACCCGGCCTGGTGGGTTCAGCGCTGCGCCGGGCGTGAACCGCTGCTGCACCTGAAGGACATGGCCGTCGGTCCCGAGCGCGAGCAGCGCATGGCAGAGATCGGCGAAGGCAACCTGAACTGGCCGGCGATCCTCTCGGCTGCTAAGGCTGGCGGGGTGGAATGGCTGCTGGTCGAACAGGACACCTGCTACGGAAGAGATCCGTTCGAGTCGCTGGCAATCAGCTATAAAAACCTTACCAGGCTCGTTGCTGATAGCTAGTCGCTGGTAGGCAGTTCATTACTTCGAGCAACAAGCTTCTTAACCTTGATTTATGGAGATAATAAAATAATGGAACCCATAAAAATTGCCGTCGTCGGGGTCGGGAACATGGGATCGTTCCACCTGGCGAACATTATCCAGCAGCCAAAGCTGCAGTTGACCGCGGTCTGCGACATCATTCCGGAACGCGCCCAGGCGGCCGCCGAGACCTTCGGCGTCAAAGCCTACACCGATTCCGAAACGCTCCTGGCTGAGCGCCCCTGCGAGGCGGTCATCGTTGCCACACCGCACTACGCTCATACCACCATCGGCACCTCGGCGCTGCAGAAGGGCTACCACCTGCTGGTAGAAAAGCCGATTTCGGTCCATAAGGCCGATTGCGAGCGCCTGATCACCGCCCACACCGACAAAAACCTGGTGTTCGCAGCCATGTTCCAGATGCGAACCGACCCGCATTACCAGAAAATCCGCCAGATGGTCAAGTCCGGGGTGCTGGGCGACCTGGTGCGAATCAACTGGATCATCACCGACTGGTTCCGTCCCGAGTATTATTATGCTTCCGGGGGCTGGCGCGCCACCTGGAAGGGAGAGGGCGGCGGGGTGTTGCTCAACCAGTGCCCGCACAACCTCGACCAGATGTGGTGGATTTTCGGCATGCCCGAGCGCGTCCACGGAAACTGCGGCCTGGGCTGGTGGCATAACATCGAGGTCGAAGACCAGGTGACCACTTACCTGGAGTACCCGAACCACTGCACGGGAGTGTTCGTGACCTCCACCGGCGAAGCTCCCGGCTCGAACCGCCTGGAAGTGGCTGGCGACCAGGGCAAGCTGGTTTTTGAGAACGGCAAGCTGACTTTCTTCCGAAACCTGACCCCCACCAGCGTCTTCACGCGCACCACCAAAGGCATGTTCACCCGCCCCGACCTGGAAGAGATCGACATCCCGGTTGAAGGTGACGGCGGGCAGCACGCCGAGGTCCTGGAAAACTTCTGCGACGCGATCCGCAGCGGGGCAAAGCTGATCGCCCCGGCGGAGGAGGGCATCTACTCGGTCGAGCTGGCGAACGCCATGCTACAGTCGTCGTTAACCAACCAGCCTGCCGAGATTCCCCTGGATGGCTGTGCCTACGAAAAGCTGCTGATGGGCTTGATCGAGCGCTCGACGTTTGAGAAGAAGGGCAGCGACGCCATCGAGCAGGACATGACCCGGTCGTTCCATTGATCGAGCGTCCCTTACATTTTGCGATCGTCGGCTGCGGGGTGATCGGGCCGACCCATGCGCGCTGCATCCAGGAGCTGCCCGGGGTAGAGCTAACGGCGGTTTGCGACATCGTACCCGAAAGGGCTGGCAGCCTGGCGCAGCAGTATGGCTGCGAGGCGTATACGGATTACGCAGCCATGCTACAGCGCCCTGACCTGGATATCATCAGCATTTGCACGCCTTCCGGCTTGCACGCCGAGATGGGCATTGCCGCAGCCCGCCTCGGCAAGCACGTGATCGTCGAAAAACCGATCGACATCAGCCTGCCAAAAGCGGATGCGCTGATCGCAGCCTGCCGGGAGGCGGGGGTCAGGCTTTCTACGATCTCGCAGCACCGCTTCGACCCGGCGGTCGTCGAGGTGAAAGCCGCCATCGATGCCGGCAGGCTGGGCAGGCTGGTCTTCGCTGGGGCTTACACCCAGTGGTACCGCGCCCAGGCTTATTACGACAGCGGCGACTGGCGCGGCACCTGGGAGATCGAAGGCGGTGGCGCTCTCATCAACCAGTCCATCCACTACATCGACCTGATGCAGTACCTGGCCGGGCCTGTCGAATCCCTGCAGGGCTACGCCGACTGCCTGGCGCATGAGCGAATAGCCGTCGAAGACACCGCAGTCGCCGCCGTGCAATTCCGCAGCGGGGCGCTGGGCGTCATCGAGGGCATGACCAGCGCCTACCCGGGCTTCTGCGCCCGTCTGGAAATCTTCGGCACGCGGGGCGGGGTCGTCATCGAAGACGACCGCATCAAGGAGTGGCGCTTGCAGGATGGCGAAGCTTATGCCGGCAGCCTGGAAGCCGGGACCAGCATCGCCGGCTCGTCGAGCCTCGACATCTGGCACCACGGGCACCGCCGGCAGATCGCCGACGTCCTGGAAGCCGTGCGCAGCAATCGACCGCCCCAAATTGATGGCATTGAAGGCCGCAAACCGCTCGAGATCGTCCTGGCGGTGTACACGGCGGCGCGCAGCGGGCAAATTCGGAAGCTGGTTGCAGGAGAGGCCCCTGCCCTACCGGTTTGAGGACCTGGAAAGCGAGTTGCGCGGCGACCTGGCGGGGGGCAAGGTGCTGTACGCCCTGCCCGGCCAGCCCGCCCTGCCCGTGCGCCTGGCTTGCGAAATTTTTCGACGCTGCCTGGAGCATTTACCCGTAGAAGACAATCAGCGCCGCCTGCGGCTGTACGATCCCTGCTGCGGCGGCGCTTATCACCTGGCCGTCCTGGGGTTGCTGTATGGGGAACGCATCGGGTCCATCCTGGCCTCCGACATTGATCCAGAAGCGCTCGGCCTGGCAGAGCGCAACCTGGGGCTGCTGAGCCAGGCGGGGTTTGACCGCCGGATCGGTGAAATAAAGGCGCTGAGCGACGCCTACGGGAAGGTTTCCCACGCCGGTGCCCTGGAGAGCGCCCTGCGCTTGCGTACCCGACTGGCCCAGAACCAGCCCATCCTATGTCGCACCTTCCAGGCTGATGCGCTCGATCCCTCACAGGTAACTGCACAGGTTGCTGGAAACAGCATCGACCTGGTGATTACGGATGTCCCATACGGCCAGCACGCCCGCTGGCAGGAGACAGGCAGCGACCACCATCCGCCTGCTGAGCGCTTGCTGGAATCCCTGCTGGGAGTGCTCCCCTCGCGGAGCCTGGCGGCGGTCGTTGCCGATAAAAGCCAGAAAATTGTCCACCCCGCGTATGAGCGCCTTGAAAAATTTAAGGTCGGTAAACGCCAGGTGGCGATCATGAAGCCGTTATGAACGAGCGCGAAAACTTCATCGAGAGTCTCTCCTTCGGCAAGCCCGAGCGAATCCCCTTCGAACCCGGCTGGCCGCGCGAATCCACCCTGCGCGCCTGGCGCCAGCAGGGATTGGCTGATACAGCAGACTGGTATGCAGAATTAATGCGGGATGTCAGGCTGCCCTACTCCCCACCAGCGCCGCAAATCGATCCCGGGGTGGATTTCCGGCTGATCCCCCAGTTTGAGGAAAAGGTGCTCGAGCACCGGGACGGGCACTGGATCGTCCAGGACTGGATGGGGGCGATTACGGAAATCTCCGACCGCTACGACTACACCTATATCCGCAGCGCCAAAGACTTCGTGACCCGCAAGTGGCACCGCTTCCCGGTGCAGTCCCCGCAGGATTGGGATGAGCACATCCGCTGGCGCTACGATCCCGCTGATCCTGCCCGCTTCCCGGCCGGTTTCGCCGGACGGGCAGAGAGGCTGAAAACAAGGGATGATCCCTTGAGAATGAGCGTCAACGGACCCTTCTGGCAGATGCGCGAATGGTGCGGCTTCGAAGGGCTGTGCACGTTCATGGTTGAACAGCCAGGGTTCGTGGACGAGATGGCTCTTTTCTGGAAGGATTTCATCAAGCAAGTCTTTAAGCGGATGCTGTCAGAAGTCACGCCGGATTTCGTCATGATCAACGAGGACATGGCCTATAAAGAACACAGCATGATCTCCCCCAGGATGGTGCGGCGTTTCTTGCTGCCGGCCTGGGCGGAATGGATTGGGTTGCTCAAGGGAGCTGGCGTGCCGCTGGTGTTCATCGATTCGGACGGCTATGTGGGCGAGTTGCTGGACCTGTGGGTGGAAGCCGGCTACGACGGTAATTTTCCGCAGGAGGTGGCTGCCGGTAACGACATTGTTGCCAACCGCAGGCGCTACGGCAGGCGGATGGCCTTCATCGGCGGGATCGACAAGCGCGCCCTGGCCGCGGGAGGCGAGATCATGCGCCGGGAAGTCCTGCGCGTGGTCCCGGCCCTCCTGGAAGAGGGCGGCTTCATCCCTGGCTGCGACCACGGCGTCCCGCCAGACATCGCCTGGCCAGACTTTGTGGCGTACAGCCGGTTATTGGCAGAACTGATGTATTAAACCCCATCGATTGAAATCGAATCTACAAAATGCACCAAACCTGCCTTTGCTGGGTGAATGCAAAATCCACGAAGGTGGATTTCGTGACCTTCACAGCCGGGATTTCCAATCCCAGTCCTGACCTGATAACATCACCAAACGTTGTTACGATAACGTGCGAACCACTCCTGGATCAACCTCCGGTGAAAAAACAACCTGAGCTGCGGCCTGGGATAAGTCGTTGTCTTTAAAGACAATGTCGCCGGTCTGCGAGCCGCTCAGGCGTAAGAACGTACCGGCGCCTGGCAAGGCTATACAGTTCACGAGGCGCGCTCTGCGCACATCTTTTAGATCCAACAGCGGAGCCTGCGATCCAGGGGCTTGCAACGCCGCAATTCCATCCAGTACCAGCCCTTCGGCATTGTCCACCGATATAACGCTTTTCCAATCCGCAGAATGCGGCTCTGCCCAGGCGACCTCCACATTGCGCAGGTGGAAATTGCGCAGGTTTTCCATTCGCAGGGCATATTCGAATCGGCGCGGGTGGGCTTCCGGCTCGAATGCCAGTTCCAGGCGTACGTTTTCCAGGCTGACATTCTCCAGGGGCGAGTCCTTGTGCCCGTGAACCAGGCAGGAGCCGCTGCCGCGCGCCAGCACGTTGCGGAGCTGGATGTTGCGGATGACGCCGACCGGAGGCTCCTTGGTCTTATCTACGTTGGCGTCGATCTCGCTGCGCTGGATCAGGTTGAAGTGCAGAGGATCGCCGTCGCCCCACCAGAACCATTCGTAACGCTGGGTTTGGACGACCACGTTGGAGATAAGGACGTTTTCGAGCACGCCGCCGTCGAAGACCATGAAGGCAATGCCGCGGTTAGCACCGGTGATCACACAGTTCTGGATCAGCACATTGCGGATAGCATTCTGGTTGCCATCGCAGAACTTCAAAGCGCTCGAAGCCGAGGTCAGCCGGCAGTTGGTGACCGTGATGTTCTCGCAAGGTCGCGCCGGGCCATAACTGTTCCCTGAGTAGAACACCAGGGCATCATCACCGGTCTCGATGGTGCAGTTCGAGATGTGCACGTCCTTGCAGCCGTCTGGGTCGATGCCGTCAGCCCACACGCCGTCCCGCAGGTCCGTGCGGATGTAAACGCCGTCGATCGCCAGGCGCTCGCAGCCCCACAGGTGCATCGTCCAGGAGGGAGAGTTCAGGAAGGACAGGTTTTCGATGCGCACATCCGTGCAGCGGATGAATAGAACCAGGTGCCCAACGGATTCGGCGGTCGGAAAAGCGCGCAGCAGCGGCACCCCGGCTGCTTCCGCCTGGACCTGGTTGGGATAGATATACCAGTCCCGCCATTCCATTGCCCCGCGGTAATAATCCGCCTGGCCATCCACCGTGCCGCGGCCTTCCAGGGTGATGTTTTCGACATCTTCGGCATAAAGCAGCCCGCGCTTATCGAAGTGCTCCGGGCTTTTGCTCGAATACAGCGTTGCCCCGGCTTCCAGGTGCAGACGCACGTGGCTGCGCAGGTGTAAAGTGCCCGTTGTGTACTCCCCCGGTGGGAGGTAGACCATACCCCCACCCGCCGCCGCACAGGCGTCGATAGCGCCCTGGAGCGCAGGCTGGGCGAATTCGTCTTTGCGCCCGCTGGCGCCGTACTTGCGGACGTTGAAAATATTCATCGCTGGAAGAGGTTGCTCGGTCATCTGTCGCTCCTTGTTGGGGTAATAGTAAGATTATACATGGTTGGTGCTCTCAACGATAAGAAATTTCGGACGCGGATTTTAATAAATGGTTGTTTCCGCGTTTTTCTGCGTTCATCCGCGTCCCTTTTCCTGGGAATACGGGTAAAATTAAGGTACCCTGGGGTGGACAAAATTTTCACCGGAGAAATGGTTATCATGAATTCGCGCGAAATTGTCAAACAGACGCTCATTTTCGAAGCCCCCGAACGGCTGGCTATCTCCTTTGAACCAACGGACTTCAGCGGGGGTGGTCCCGAGCTGCCCAACCCGGACGGCGAGTGGCGCCAGGTATCCAGCGGTGCCTGGGAACGCAAGGATGAATGGGGAAACACCTGGAGACGCCTTGATCCGACCTCCAAGGGCGAGGTCGCCGAAGGCGCCCTGCAGGACCTGCGTGATGTCGATGCCCTGCCCTTGCCCGACTTTTCCCAGGAGGCGTATTACAGCCAGACGCGCCACCTCTTCCAGGATAGTCCCGATCACTATCACATCGGCGGCATCCATGGCTACACCTTCAGCGTCGCCCGTAAGCTGCGGCGCATGGAGCAGTACCTGATGGACCTGGTCAGCGAGCCGCAGGCGATCCGGCTGCTGCACGACCGCGTGGACGAGCAGATCCGCCTGCAGATGCTGCGACTGTCAGAGGCCGGGGCGGACTGCATCATGCTGGCGGAGGACTGGGGCACCCAGCTTGACCTGCTGATCAGCCCGCGCCTGTGGCGGCAGGAATTCAAACCGCGCTTCCAGGCATTGAACGACTATGCGCACAGCCTGGGATTGAAAGTCTTCATGCACTCCTGTGGGAAGATGACCGCCATCATCCCCGACCTGATCGAAACGGGCGTCGACCTGCTCCAGTTCGACCAGCCCCGGGTGCACGGTATCGAGCAACTGCAGGCGTTCCAGGAGGCTGCGCTGCTGGAGGGCAGGCGTCTCACCTATTGGTGCCCGGTCGATATCCAGAAGACGCTGCAAACCCGGGACGAGGTTGCCATCCGCAGCGAAGCCAGCGAGCTGGTGAGGCGGCTCTGGCTTGGAGAGCGCAAGCGACCTGCAGGTGGGTTCATCGCCGGCTTTTACAGCGACGAGGCCTCCCTGGGGTTGGAACCAAAATGGCAGCAGATCGCCTGCGATGCATTCGTGCAAGCGGCTGCCAGGTGAATAAACTTGGCGTCTTTGCAGCTCTGCGTTGAAATATTCCGGTTGGATTGATAACTTTCCAGCTTAGGTTTTTAACGCCAAAGCGCCAAGACGCGGAGATACAGAAAAAAAGGAACAACCATGGGAAACAATAAAATCTTGTTATTATTAGGCGGAACCTGGCACGACTTCGAAGGCTACAACCAGGCTATGCAGGAGCTGCTGCCACCGCTGGGCTGGACGGTTGAGCCCACCTATGAAATGCAGCGCTTGCTGAGCCTCAATGACGACGGCGTGGGGCTGGTAATGAGCTACACCTGCCTCGGCAAGCACCGCCAGGGCTATGATGACCACGGACCCGAAGGGCTGACTGCCGAGCAGGTATCCGCCCTGGCGAACTGGGTGGCTGAGGGCGGCGGCCTGCTGACGGTGCATTCAGGCACGGTCCTGGGCGAATCCGCTCCGGGATTGGAGCGCCTGTTCGGTGGGCGCTTCATCGAGCACCCGCCGCAGTTCACCTTCACAGTCTATCCCGTCGCCAACCCCCACCCAATTACCGAGGGAGTGGAAGCCTTCAGCATCCGCGACGAGTTCTACATGGAAGTCTGCCAGCCTGGCGTCGACGTACACCTGGTGGCCCTTGACCGCGGGCAGGCCTACCCGATGGCCTGGAGCAAGGCTGAAGGCAAGGGCAAGGTTGCCCACCTTGCGCCTGGTCACAATCTATCCGTGTGGGCGCTGCCAGCCTTCCAAGAACTGCTCGTGCAGTCTCTTAATTGGATAAAATCATAGGAGGGTTCCATGTTATTCGGCGTCTGTGGAGGTCCTGATATTGGTACGGCCGCGGCTGGTGCCGGTTACGACTATTACGAAATGACCGTTGGGAGCCTGCTCAAACCCCTGGAGGACGAGGCTGCTTTCCAGGAAGCCCTGAAGTCGGCGCAGGCTGCCGGCATTCCCTGCCAGGCCGTCAACGTTTTCGTGCCCGGGCATTTGAAAATCACCGGGCCGCAGGTTAACCGGGAAGCGCTGCGCCAATACGCGGCCACGGCCTTCCAGAGGGCTGAAATCGCCGGGGTCAAGACCATGGTCTTCGGTTCGGGCCCGGCGCGCCAGGTCCCAGACGGATTTCCGCGAGCCACTGCCTGGGAGCAGCTCGTGGATTTCTGCGGCATGCTCGGACCGCTCGCCCAGGCGCACGGCGTAACCGTCGCCATCGAGCCCCTGAACCGCGGTGATTGTAACATCCTCACCAGCGTTGGCGAGGGCGCTGCCCTGGCGCGCCAGGTCGACCACCCGGCGATCCTCCTGCTGGTGGACAGTTACCACTGGGCAAAGGATAACGATTCATTCGAAGACATCGTGCAAGCCGGCCCGCTGCTGGCACATGCCCACATCGCCACCCTGGCAAACCGGCGCCCTCCCGGCGCGGAACCTTACGATTTCACTCGCTTTTTTGAGGCGCTGCGCCTGGGCGGGTACGACGGCCGGATTTCGATCGAAGGGCAAATTGATGATGCCCAGGCGGAGCTGCCGGCTGCGCTGGCGTTGCTGAGGCAATATGCCTGAACCCAGACGCCTGCAACCTTACCTGGAAGACCTCGAATCCCGCATCGATCCCGCAGTCGAAGAGCTTCTCTGGCAGGAGTGGGCGGATTTCGCCTGGGGGCGCTTTAGAGGCGAATTGTTTCAGCCAAAACGCTCCTCGAATGCGCCTTCCGGGATCGAGTGGCCCCGGGTCAGCGTCAACGCCGCCCTCGACGACTATGAGCTGATGGCGCTCTACCAGCTCAAAGCCTGCTCGGAGCTGCTGGCCGCGGGCAGGGGCGACCTGATGACCGTACGCTGCAACTACGGAACGGGCATCCTGCCGTCGCTTTTTGGGATGGAAATTTTTGTGATGGATGAAGCCCTGGAAACCCTGCCGACTTCCCGCCCGCTCAACGACCTGGTAGCCGTGCAGCGCATCCTCGACAGGGGTGTGCCCGGCCTGCAAACCGGCTACGGCAGGCAGGTGCTCGAAATGGGTGAGTGCTATGCCGAATGGCTGGCACCCTACCCAAAAATCCAGAAATTCGTGCGCGTTTACCATCCCGATATCCAGGGGCCCATGGATGTCTGCGAGCTGATCGTTGGCAGCACCATCTTCTATACTTTATATGACCAACCTGAGCTGGTACACAGCCTGCTCGAACTGGTGACCGAAACGTACAGCCGCTTCCTGGAGGCCTGGCTGAAAATCCACCCCTTCGCCGAAGGCGCCAACGCCCACTGGGGGATGCTCCACCGCGGCTGTTTGATGCTGCGCGACGATTCAGCGATGAATTTATCAGGCGAGATGGTGCGCGAGTTCGTCCTGCCCTACGACCAGCAGCTATTCAAGCGGTATGGCGGCGGCGCCGTGCATTTCTGCGGCAAAGGCGACCACTTCATTCGCGGCCTGGCTGAGCTGGAAGGCTTGTACGCCATCAATCTCTCGCAGCCTGAATTGAACAACATGGAGCTGGTCTATTCGCAGACCGTGGATCACGGGATCAACCTGCTCGGGCTGCAGGATTGGGCTGCCCGGCAGGCGCTGGCAGTTCGGCGCGACCTTCACGGAAAGGTGCACATTCTCGAAAATTAATGCAACCTTTTCGAGGCTGCTGCATCCAAAGATTGGCAGTTGCTCTGAATGCCATTCTTTTCAATCTGCCTACAACGACCTGTACTGTATAGGAGAACTTATGCCGATCTTTGAATTCGAATGCAAGGACTGTTCCGAATCCTTCGAAGAGCTGGTGCGCAGCCCAAGCGCCATCGACGAGGTGGTCTGCCCGGAATGCGGCAGCCTGCAGGTACGCAAGAAGATCTCGACGTTTGCCTCCCGCCTGACCGGCAGCTCGTTCTCGCTGGGAAGCGCGGCCTCGTCCAGCGCTTGCAGTACCGGGAGTACCTGAGGTGTGCGCCGCTAGCTGGCCGTGCGCCAGACTAACTGAGTCACTGAGTTCATGAAGCTAAAGTTTCATGAACTCAGTGCTTTTAACAGGAACGCCCAGATGTCGGCCTGCTCCTCGATGATGACCGCAGTCGGCTTGCCGAAGCCGTGCCCGGCCTTGGTCTGGATGCGGATCAGCACCGGGGCCTCGCCCGCCTGGGCAGCCTGCAAGGTCGCTGCGAATTTGAAGGAATGCCCAGGGACCACCCGATCGTCATGGTCGGCCGTGGTCACCAGGGTCGCCGGGTAGCTGACTCCTGGCCTCAGGTTGTGCAGCGGGGAATACGCAACCAGGTATTTGAAGCCCTCGGGATCGTCCGAGCTGCCGTAATCGCTGACCCAGGCCCAGCCGATGGTGAACTTGTGGAAGCGCAGCATGTCCATCACACCGACTGCAGGCTGAGCAGCCGCAAACAGCTCCGGCCGCTGCGCTATGCAGGCGCCAACCAGCAGGCCGCCGTTAGAGCCGCCCTGGATCGCCAGGCGCTGCGGGCTGGTAAGACCCTGGTCGATCAGCCATTCGGCGCAGGCGATAAAATCGTCGAAGACATTCTGCTTGCGCTCCTTTGTGCCGGCCTGATGCCACTCTTCACCGTATTCGTTACCGCCGCGGAAATTCGCCACCGCCAGGATACCGCCGCTCTCCAGCCAGGTCAGCCGGGAAATCGAAAAACTCGGGGTCAGCGAGATGTTGAAGCCGCCGTAACCGTAGAGCAGGGCTGGCTGCGGTCCTCCCGGCAGGTCTTTCTTGTGGACCAGGAAAACTGGCACGAGCGTGCCGTCTTTGCTGGTCACGAATGCCTGGCGCGTGGTATATGCAGAGAAATCGAACTGGATCGCCGGGGCGAACAGCAGCTCGCTGAGGTCAGCGGAAAAGTGATAGGCAAAGACCGTGCTCGGGTAGATGAAGGAGGTAAAAGCGTAATACAGGACGCTGTCCTTGCGCTCGCCGCTCAAGGTAATAATCGAACCCAGGGATGGCAGGTCGATCTCGCCCAGGAAGGTTCCCTGTAGGCTGTAGCGCAGCAGGCGCTGGTGGGCGTCCTGCGTCACCAGGCACACAAACTGGCCGGCGACCAGGCGCACCTGCTCCAGGGTCCAGTCCTGCTGAGGCACCAGCTCACGCCATTGAGCCCGGTCCGGATTGGTGACATCCACCGCCACCAGCCGGCCGCGCGGCGCCTCCAGGTCGGTCTTCAGGTAAAAGTCAGGGCCATCATTGCCGACAAAAACGTAGTTGGCTTCCAGGTCAGAGATCAGCTCGACCACAGGGTCCCCGGCCTGTAAATCCTGGTAGAAGAGCAGGTTACGGGGATCGGTCCCGACCCAGACGCTGATCACCAGGTAACGGCCATCCTGGCTGACCTCGGCTCCGAATCCCCATTCCTTCTGATCGGGTCGCTCGTAGACCAGCCGGTCTTCCGCCTGGGTCTTTCCCAAGTGGTGAAAATAAAGCTTCTGGTAATAATTGGCATTGAGCAATTCCTGGTTTGGCTGGGGCTCGTCGTAGCGGGAATAATAGAAACCCGAGGCATCTTCCAGCCAGGCGGCTCCAGAGAACTTGCTCCACTCGATCACCTCCGGTAGGTCCTCACTGCTGTCCACGCTGCGCACGCGCCAGGTCTGCCAGTCCGAGCCCGAGCTGGCAGTGGCATAAGCCAGCCAGCGCCCATCCGGGCTGATTTCCCAGCCAACCAGGGCGACGGTGCCGTCGCTGGATAGGGTGTTCGGATCCAATAAAACCCGCCCGCCACTTACCTGGGGACTTCCCCCAGGGGCGTCCATTACATAAAGCACATCCTGGTTCTGCAATCCGCTGTTACGCAGTTGGAAGAAGCGACCAGCTTTGTGATAAGGGGCGGTTACCTTGGCGTAATCCCAGAGCTCGTTCAAGCGTTTGCGAATGGCCTCACGCTCGGGCAGGCTTTCCAGGTAACTGAAGGTCAAGGCGTTTTGGGCTTCGATCCAGGAGCGCGTCTCGGGTGAGTCGGTGTCTTCCAGCCAGCGGTAGGGATCGGCAACTGGGGTGCCATGGTAATCGTCCACCTGGTCAGATTTGCGGGTTGGCGGGTAGTCAAAGGCAGTCAAGGGACATCTCCTGCGAGCGGGTTTATAAGGAATGGAAATGAAATAGGAATAAAGTATACCAGCCTAAGACACTTCTTCAGTCAGTTCAGAAGCAGAGTCCTTCCCCTTGATCCTTTTCAAATTCCACGGGGATTCTCAGGGTAAAAGTTGAGCCCTCACCCAGGACACTTTGAACAGTCAATTCCCCATCAAGTAGAACTGCCAGCTTCCGGCTGATTGCCAACCCCAGCCCGGTGCCTCCGTACTTTCTCGTCGTCGAAGCATCTACCTGCTCGAATTGGTCAAAAATCGAGTCCAGCTTGGCTTCTGGGATGCCAATCCCGCTATCGCTGACCTGGATCACCAGGCTGTTTTGATCGGTAAATGCCCGCAGGAGAATTTTGCCGTGTTCCGTAAACTTTGCCGCATTCGATAACAAATTCAAGAGGATTTGCTTGAGCTTGTCCGGATCCGAGTTCGATCATGGGCAGCGGCTGGATATCCTGAGTCAATGTCACGCCGGGGCGAACCAGGGGTTGGATCGTGTCCAGGCAGACCTGGCACAGGCTGGCAGCTTCAAAAGAGGTCACATTGACGTCCAGGCGACCGGCCTCAATCTTGGCGATATCCAGGATATCGTTAATCAGACCCTGCAGATGGTCAGCGCTCTGCAGCACGTTGTCCAGGTTCATCAGCTGGCGCTCCGGCAAAGCCGTATCTGCCTTGCGGCGCACAATGCGGGTGAAGCCCATGATGGCATTCAGCGGGGTACGCAGCTCGTGGCTCATGTTCGCCAAGAAGATGCTCTTCGCCTGGTTGGCTGAATCGGCGGCTTTTCGCGCTTCTTCAGCCCGCCTGGCATATTCCACGGTTTGTGAAAACAAGCTGGCATTCTCAATGGCGACCCCGATCTGGCGACCGATAGCCATCGCCACCGACAACACTTCTTTGGAAGGCAGCTTTTCCTGGCTTGAAGACACAGTTATTGCGCCCAGGACTTTTTCTTTCGAAATCAAAGGGATGCTAACCACCAGGCGGATGCCTTCCTTTTCCAGGATCGTACGCACGGGGGAAGCCGGATACTCCGAAACCAGCCTGACCACCGTATCCCTGGTTTCGACAGCGATGCGCACCAGGGATTCATCGAGAGGGTGTTTGTGGACGATCCGTCGCAGATCGCCGCTGAGCCCCTGGTCTGCAAGCAGCTCCAGGATACCACTATCAGCATCCAGGCGGCGGATAGCCCCAGCTTCCATCCCCATCACCTGGATGGTCTTTGCCAGGGCATCCGGCAATATTCGAGTCAAATCCAGTGAACTGCTGACAGTCGCGGCAACTTCATTAAGTGCTGCAAGTTCCCTTGTGCGCTCCTCGACGCGCAGCTCAAGCGAGGCATAGGAGGCTTTCAGCTCCGCCGCCATCGTGTTAAACTGGTAGGCTAATTCTTCCAGCTCATCGTGGGTTTGCACCTCGATCCTTTGGTCAAAGTTCCCAGAAGCAATGCGGCGCGCAGCCGTGATGAAATTGTTCACCGGACCCGTGATCCGGCGCACACCCACCATGACCACGATCGACGGCAGGATAAAGCCAGCGATCAGCAGAGCTAAAAGCCAGATACGATAGACCTGGCTGGTGCGGACAAGCTCACTCCAATCCTCTTCGAGGACCATCGTCCAGTTCGTGGTCGGAACTGGAGCGTGGCTGACCACAATCTGGCGCCCGTCCAGAGACTGGATTCGCTGCGCACCAAGCAACCTGTCCTGGGTCTGGTTATAAACCGGGTGGAAGCTGAAATCTTCAGCAATGTTGGCAAAATTCGAATCGTAAATAATCCGCCCATTTCCATCGACGATGTAGGCGCTGCCGCTTTGACCTACCCTCAGCTTGAGGATTTTGCCAAAAAACGGGCTGAGCTCATAGGCATCCAGGCGGAACATGCCAGCGACGACGCCTTTAAATTCGCCGTTCTCTGCCAGGACGGGCACTGAAAAAACGATGACATTCCTGCGCTCGGAACCCCAGGGTTGGATATCAGAGATATAGGGCTCCGTTGAGCGGATCAGCCGCCAAAAATACGGTTGAGCTGACCAGTCCTCACCCACCCAATCCTTGACTTCAGGATAAGAGGCCGTCAGGGTGCCCATGTTATCTAACAGGTAGACTCCGGCATCAAAATACGTCAGGGTAAGCTTCTGCTCGATTAACGTCGCCAGCTTTTCAGAGGGAGTCCCGGTCTGGATGCTTTGGAACCGGGAGAGCGACCACAGCCTGTCTATATAATCTTTAAAGTCCGCCGTTAATTCGCTGGCTGCCAGGCGCGTGATCTCGACGTCCCGATCGATCGCATACTCTTCCGTGACTCGCTGGTAAGCAATGTAGAGCGTGATTGCCACAGCCAGCAAGATCAAGGCAGTCGGGATAAAAGACCATGCCAGGATTTTTGTCTGCAAGTTCAGAGAGCGGAATTTCTTATTCAAAGAACTCCCTCTGTTAGCTACCAGCCAGCCTGCTGCAATAGTTCGGCCTAAAACCGTAAGCAGTTAAACGCCACACCCGCAGGAGCCTGGAAAATAGGCAGCGCCGGCTTGTAAAGTCTCGATCTTTTCACAAAGCTGCGCCAGGTCGGTCACCGGGGCCTGGCCCAGGGTTAAGATCCTATCAAAGGTTTCGCGTGCCAGGTTGGTCACTTCGAGCATATTCGGGAAAATTTCTGTGGTGACCGCATACCCATTGATCTGCCCATCCGCGAAGGCTGCGACATCCAGACCCGTGGCTTTTTCCGGGTATTCCTCCTGGATGTAGCGCGCCCAATCTGGGATGATAGAGGCTCTTGCAGGCTGGAGAAACTGGGCGCGCGCCATTGCCTTGCCATATTCCGTGCCAACCAGGAACTTTAACAATTCCCAGGCCGCCTCAGGATGCTTTGTTCCGGAATAGATGGAAAAGCCATCCGTGGTTGCCAGGGTTGCGTGGCGCACCGGGCCAGTTGGGAATGGCGCTACGCCGACCCGGAACGCTGACTTATCGAGGATATCCTTCAAAGCCCACGACCCATCTTCTACCATCGCAATTTTCTGGTTGATGAAGGCCTCACGCGTTTCCATGTTTTCAACGTCAAGCGCTGTCGCCATCACCCGGTCATCCCACATGCGGGCGCGCAGCCACTCGATGGCATCCAGGGAAGGCTGCTTCGCCAGATCACAGCGGGTGGAATCTTCAGGATTGACAAAATGACCGCCCCAGCCATTGACATGGATCTGCAGGCGGTCCCAGGAGACATCGACCATGCTCCCCCACTGCACGGGCTTCCCGTCCTGCAGCGCCGTCAAGGCGAGCATAGCCTGTTTGTAATTTTCATAGGTCCAGCTTCCGTCCGGATGCTCCACCCCGGCAGCATCAAAGAGATCCTTGTTAAAGAACAATGCCAGGCCGCCGTTGTATTTTGGTAAGGCATACTGCTTGCCATCGGATGTGAAGAAGTAATGATACTGGGCCTGCGACCAGTCCTCGATCGTCTCCTGGTCCAGGTCAGACTTGACGTAAGGACTCAGGTCGAGGGTGTGCCCTTTTTGAGCCCAGGCAGGAAAGAAGGCGCAGCAGCCGGAAAAGACATCCGGCGCGGTTCCAGCTTCCATCTCTTCCAGCATGGCTTCCTCCAGGTTGTCCGGATCCGGCGTGTAAAAAACACGGATATTCGGATGCTGCTCGTGAAAAAGTGCAAGCATTTCTTGCGCCAGCCCTGGAAACCAATCCGTGCGCCAGTCCTGGTAAACCAGGCGGACAGAATCCTGGCTGGAAGGCGGTTCAGCCGCTGTCCTGGCTTCACAGGCAGCCAGGACAGCGGCTGCGCTGGTTAATCCAGCCATTCGTAAGAAATCACGGCGCGACAGGCTTTTGGGTTGCTCGTTCATACTTCTCCTCTATTCGATAGATGTCGACCCATCCTTTTCCCTTCACCAACCTGCTATCAAATGGCGCTTGCGGATACAGGTCTGCAACCTGCTGCCAGGCCTGGCGGGTGAGGTTGACACACCCGGCCTCTCCATAACTCTCGACGCGATGGGCAAAATTGACCGTGTCTCCCCAGATATCGTACAGATACTGCCGTTTTCCGACCACACCGGCAATTAATGGACCGTAGTCCACACCAACTCGCACATTCCAACCCACAGGCATGGAACGCGCAATCGAGATCATCTCCAGCCCACAGGCCACGCAATTCATGACAGGGTTTTCCAGGGACTCCAGCAACCCACCGGCTGCCATGAACGAATCCCCGATGGTTTTAATTTTCTGAAGCTGCCATTTCAAGGCTAGCTCTTCGTAGGCAACAACCAGGGACTGCAGGTTGGCAACCACCTCTTCCACGGGATGGGCCTCGGTGTAAGGGGTAAACTCAACAATGTCTGCAAATAACACTGCAACCCCAGGAAATTTCCTTGGCTGCACCTTGTTATTCTCCAGCAGTTCCTGAACCACTGGCCCAGGCAGGATCACATGCAGCAAATCATCGATTCGCTGCCGGGATTGCTCGATTTGTGCCCGGTATTCCTGCTCCTGGATCTGCCAGGCACGCTTCTGCAAGCCGTTTGCCAGGCGGGCGCGCAGGAGGATGGGATCGAATGGCTTGGGCAGAAAATCCTCCGCCCCCATCTCGATGCCGCGAATGATACTGTGCAAGTCGCCCAGGGCAGAAACGATCACCACCGGAATTCCCCGGGTCTGTGGATCTGTTTTCAACTTCGAAAGCACGCTAAAACCATCCATGACAGGCATCATGATGTCAAGCAGCACAAGGTCGGGCATGTGTTGGAGGACCATTTCAACGCCGCTGGCGCCATTGGAAGCGCTAACAGTGCTGTACCCCAGGTCTGCTAACTCTTGTTCTAACAGGTCAACATTGAGTGGATCATCATCAATAATTAGAATTTTGAAACCAGGCTCTCCCACATCAACTCCCTTGGACTGGAATTAATACGAACAGGAAACAAGTCGATCCTCAATTTTTGGTTCCAATCCCAACTCCTTACCTGAAGTACCCGTGCACAAAGAGATCGTCGAGGGAGTACTTTCTCATTTCGAGATCAATTAGATAAATTAGACCTATTTAGTTTTACTTCATTTCCCCTAAAAATGCAAGTGTTTTACCTGGTTTTCTCCATCAACTCCTGGCAGCGCTTCTGGCTTTTCAACAGGGATACCAGCAGAACGATCGATAACACGCCCAGTATAAAGATACCCAGGGTATTGTACATTTTCACGTTCACCGGGCTGAAAGTTACATTGCCCTTGATAGAAGGCAGCTTCTCATCAAAATCATCCATCAGGTTATCCATGTTAACCTCCCTGCTCTGCGTTGACGCGCTCGACCAGGGCTTTCATGTAGCCGATGGTGTAGGCGGTGCCCAGGCGGTGATCGTTGGACATCATCGGGATGTGGTCGGCGATCAGGACGCCGTCGAAATCGACCTGGCGCATGGCCTTTATCACATGGTACATGTTCATGTATCCATCATCAATAAACGTTTCCACAAAGTGCGGTAAAGGAGCGTGAACATTGCGGAAATGTACTTTAAAGAGCTTCTTGCGTTCGCCAAAGTATTGGATGGTTTCGAGAACGTCCTTGCCCATCTGAGACCCGCCTTCCAACCAGCAGCCCACGCACAGGCACATGCCGACGTTCGGGCTATCTGCTATTTCCAGCGCCTGGCGGTAGCCATCGAAACTCGAAAAGATGCAGCGCGGAATCCCACCCAGCTCAGGCACCGGAGGATCATCAGGATGGATGCCGATACGCACGTTGGCTTCCTCGGCAACCGGGGCAACTTCCTTGACGAAGTAGGTAAAATTTTCCCAAATTTCATCTTCAGAATAGGTGCGACCATGGGTCAGCGGGACCTGGTACTCCATGCCGTTCCAGTAGCCGCGGTCGGCTTTCTCCAGGTCGAAGGCACGCGCCGGGGCATTGCCACGCGTCGTCTCGCGCTCGGTGCTCCAGATACCGTTCGCCATGTGGGCGTAGGTGGTATAGGGAATGCCTGCCTTACCCAGGTTGCGGATGTGGCGCTTGTATTCTTCGACCTTATCCTGGCGGTTTTTCAGGTTGAGCACGATGGCATCCTGGTTGTGGACATCCGCATTGCCAAAACCGTACACCTGGATGCCGTTGGCTTCGTAAAGCTCACGCCGGCTGCGGTAATACTCGTAGCTGGACTTCTGGGCGTTCGTCCAGAGCACCACGTACTCGACCCCCATCTGCTGGATAAAGCGGATGTCCTCTTCGCTGGGCTCGGGCGAAGCCTGCGCGGCAATTTTCAGACCTTTACGTAAAGTTACTTCATCTTGCATCATTGAAATCTCCTTGTTTTTAATAAATAAACTTGAATTTCACGAATGGCCGAATGACACGAATATTTTAATTTTACTATGCGTGGTGATACTTTTTCATTATATTACTCCGCTACGACCAACTTGCAAAATGGGATCAGAAATTCTTGCGCTAATTTTCCCTTAATCTTATAATTCAAGAACAACACAAAAACGAACTAATCAAAAATTCGTGTCATTCGCCCATTCGTGCTATTCGTGTTAAAAATTTTCTATCTACCTTTCCGTCATTATTTCTAAAAAGAGGATCACATGAAACGTCTATTTGCAATTATCCTGCTGGGACTTGTCTTGCTGTTGTCCTTAAGCGCTTGCCAGAACTGGAAGGACGCCAATGCCGCCAACAAGGTTGCTATGGAATGGTTCAAGCCTTTCACCCAGGAAGGCGAGCAAGCGAACGAGTTTTGGGGGTTTGAGGTTACGACGATCTTCGGACCGGTCTGTCCCACGCCCGATTGGTTCGGCAGCCTGATCTACACCAAAATCAAGGTGGTCAAAGACACGGACGTGCCGACCTTCGAGAAGACCTTCAAATGCTGGCTCAAGGGCACGGACGAGTTGGACATGGCGGTGAAAATCAGCCGGGATGTGGTCGTCACCTTGAAAGTGCCCGAGCCGGAGGCACCGGTGCAGATCGAGAGCTATAAATTCGCCAACGAGAAACCACTTTCCGGCTGGAAGCAGGCTGGCATGTGGCTGCTTTGGTGCTTCCTGGGTCCCATCTTGCCGATCCTGGCATTCTGGTGGATTTTCAACTGGATGGGCATCCTGGCTTTTCCGGCGACGCGCACCATCGCCGCCCTGGTACTGGTCGCCTACGTCGGGCAGGTCTCGCACTGGGTGTACGGTTCCTGGTGGGCGGTTGCAATTGGCATCGCCATTTATCTGGTCGTGATGGGATTTATCATCGGTATCATCATGGCTGCCCAGCAATCATGACGATTGTCTGACCCTGAAAACGAAAAAGGGATCTATGGAACAAAAAATTTATTTACTGGAAGCCGTCCTGGTAGGCAAACCTCGCCGCTGCGCCGTCAGCGAATCCATGATGCCTTCTTTCCCGGAATAGGAGTAAAAAATGACCCCATTACGCACCGCCATCCTGGGCTGCGGAGGCTGGGGCGAGCGCCATGCCCGCAACCTGGTGCAGCTTCCCGAGCAGATCAAGCTGTCAGCTTTCTGTGACAGCGACGTTGAGCGCGCCGCCGCTTTCTCCAAAACCTACGGCGGGGCGGATGCCCAGGTCTTCAGCGACCACCACGAGCTGCTGCGCCAGCAGTCCCTGGACCTGCTGGTCATAGCCCTGCCTCCCTTCGCCCACTCGGACGAAGTAAAACTTGCAGCCGAACGCGGTATCCACCTGCTGATCGAAAAACCCATCGCCCTGAGCATGGAACACGCCTGGCAAATGGTCGAACAAGCCGAGAAGGCCGGCATCTGCACCCAGGTCGGCTTCATGTACCGCTTTGGGGCCGCCGTCCAACGCATGGTCGAACTGCGCGACAGCGGCCGCGCCGGGGGGATCGGGCTGGTGCGCGCCGGCTATTTCTGCAACCACCTGCACGCGCCCTGGTGGCGCTTTAAGGATAAGGCCGGCGGCCAGGTCGTCGAGCAGGCCATCCACCTGGTGGACCTGATGCGCTACCTGGCCGGCGAAGCCGAGTCGGTGTACTCGATCCAGCGCAACCTGTTCCACCGGGATATCCCTGAAGGCTACACCGTCGAGGACGTCTCCGGAACCGTCATCAGCTTCAAAAACGGCGCGGTCGGTGTTCTGACCGCCACCAATAATGCCGTCCCCTGGAAATGGGCCTGGGACTTCAAGCTGGTGGCGCGCTCCCTGAGCGTCGATTTCCAGGATTCGAACCACGCCGCCTTCACTTTCACCGACATTCCCCAGCCCGAGCCGGACGCTTTCTTCCCGGTGGAAACACTCGCCGTCGAGCAGGACGACTACATGCTCGAGCTACTCGACCTGCTGGCAGCCATCCACGGCGGCGCCCCCACCCGCACGCCGTTGCGCGAAGGTGCGCTCAGCCTGGAGCTCGCCCTGGCCGCCGCCCGTTCAGCAGAGACCGGGGAAGTTATGCGTCTTTGAAAAAATCATGTATAATTGGGCGGTTATACTAAATTAAATAGTGAGGCTAGGAAATGATTGACGTAAACGATCTCCGCAAAGGTGTGACCTTTGAAATGGACGGGAACCTTTGGCGGGTGCTGGACTACCATCATAACAAGCCGGGGCGCGGCAACGCCACGATCCGGGTAAAAATAAACAACCTGCGCAGCGGCGCCCAGCGGGAAATGACCTTCCAGTCGGGCTTCCGGGTGAATGACGTGCGCCTGGACTTTCACAACGTCCAGTACCTGTACAACGACGGCCAGCTTTTCTTCTTCATGGACCAGGAAACCTTCGAGCAACCTGCGATCTCCAAAGATATCCTTGGCGAGAGCGCACTGTACCTGAAGGAAGGCATGGAAGCCAAGCTCACTTTCTACGAGGGCGAACCGATCGACGTCGAGCTGCCCCTGACGGTGGACCTGCTGATCACCGAGGCTGAAGTCGCCGTGCGCGGCGACACCGCCACCGGCGTCACCAAAAAGGTCATGACGGAAACCGGGTTGCAGGTGGCTGTACCGGCTTTTGTCAACCAGGGCGACACCATCCGGGTGGACACGCGCAGCGGTTCCTACGTCACCCGTGTATAACTGAACAATATTCTCCGACACCTTCCGGGCATCATCATCTATGCGCACCCCTGCCGGTAAAGAATGCCGTTATTTCTACGGAAATTACTACCGCGGCCGTAACGATGAAGAATGCCGCCTGCTGATGTCGGCAAACCCTCCCCTGCGCTGGAAAGCTGAGCTTTGTAATGACTGCCCGGTGCCGGAAATATTGGCGGCTAACGCCTGCGAGCGCCTGGATTTCGTTCCCAGGTTGGAGCGCCCGTTCCCCTTCTTGCGCAGCAAGGTAGCGGTGAACGCAACCTGCTCGAAATCGGGCAAAGCCGGTTTCGATCCGCATGTTGGCTGCGGGAGTTGCACAGACCTCCCCGACATCTTTTCGCGTTTTGAAGTAAAGTGATGGCACACGCACCTGGAACGCTGCTTTTTGACCTGGACGACACGCTGCTGCTCAACCCAGTTGACCAGTTCCTGTCCGCTTACACCAAGTCGATCGGCAAACACCTGGCAGCATATGCTGCACCGGAACGGGTGATCCAGAGCTTACTCGCGGGCACCCAGCAGATGATGGAAAACCTAGATCCAACCCGTCCTCTGCGGCGCTGCTTTGACGACCATTTCTTCCCTGCATTGGGAGCAGATCGTGAAACGATGCAGGCAGACATCGATCGCTTCTATGTGGAAGTGTTCCCCAGGCTGAAGTCCCTGACCCAGCCGCACCCCCAGGGTCGCCGGATCATTGACCAGGCGCTGAAAGCCGGTTGGCGCCTCGTAATCGCCACCAACCCGCTCTTTCCCCAGACGGCCGTTTACCAGCGCCTGAGCTGGGCCGGCTTGCCGGTGACGGAGGTCCCCTTCGACCTGGTGACCAGCTATGAGGGTTTCCACTTCTCCAAGCCGCACCCGGAGTATTTTGCCGAAATCCTGGCGCGACTCGGCTGGCCGGAAGGTCCTGTGGTGGTCTTCGGGGACGACCTGGATCAGGAAATTGCCCCAAGCGCGCAGGTCGGACTTGCCCGGTGTCTGGATCCCCATAAGAGAGCCGGCTGTCCTGCCTGAGGATGGACCGCAAGCTTTCATGGCTGCCAGCCTGGAAGAAGGCTGGAACTGGCTCAACGAGCAGCCGGAAGATATGCTCGTGCCGCGCCTGGACACACCTGCAGCCTGCCTGGCAATCCTGCGCGCCAATCCCGCAGCATTGCAAAGCCTCAGCCAGAAAGCGGCCGGTCAGGACTGGAACCGTCAGGTCAAGCCCGAACAATGGTCGCTGGCCGAAATCGCCTGCCACCTGCGCGATGTCGAGCAAGAAGTCAACCTGCCGCGCACTTTGAAGATCCTTGATGAGTCGAATCCCTTCCTGCCCGCCCTGGATACCGACCGCTGGGCAGACGAGCGCGATTACGCCCGGCAAGATGGGCGGCTTGCCCTGGAAGATTACACAGCAGCCCGGCTACAGCTCCTGAGCAAGCTGGCACACCTGGCGCCCGAAGACTGGCGCCGCCCGGCTCGCCATTCCATCTTTGGCCGGACCACCCTGGCCGAGTTAGTACGCATTGCCGCCACCCACGAACGCCTGCACGTGCGCCAATTTTTCCACGAGATACGGTCCTAGAACTAGGTGTCATTCCATGCTAGGGCGGGTCTGCACTCCAGGCAGAGGGACCAGCATGGTGCATTCGATTTCCAGGTGGAACTTTTCCCTGGAATGAGTGTTATAGCCAGCAGGTTAAACTACCTCGGAGGTATGCATGCGTAAAGACATAGTCATTACTGGTATGGGATGTATTACCCCTTTAGGCGATGACCCAGAGACCCTCTGGCAGAACATCCTTGCCGGAAAATCAGGCGTTGCCCCCATCACATTATTCGACTGCAGCGAGTTGAAGACCCAATTTGCAGCAGAAATTAAAAATTTTGATCCAGTCGCACACCTGGGACGGGAAACCCGCCGCATGGATCGATTTGCACAGTTTGCGGTGGTCTGCGCCCGCCAAGCTCTCCAAAATTCAGGTCTCGTGGTAACTGCCGATAACCGCGACCGCATCGGCGCAGTCATCGGCAGCGGGATCGGCGGGGTACACACTCTAACTGAGCAGTTCAGAATCATGAGTGAGCGCGGCCCGAGCCGGGTCAGCGCTTTTTTAGTACCGATGATGATCCCAGATTCTGCCGGAGCCAACATTGCCATTGACCTGGGTATCCGCGGACCGAACATGGCCATTTCTACAGCCTGCGCCACCGGCACCAACACCCTTGGAGAAGCCGCCGAAATGATCCGCCGCGGGCAGGCAGATGTCCTTCTTGCAGGAGGCGCAGAAGCGGCGATTGTGCCCCTGGCAATGGCGGGATTGATCAACGTTGGCGCACTTTCTGCTGAAAATGCGAACCCGCAGGGCGCCTCCCGTCCATTCGACTTGAACCGTAATGGTTTCGTAATCGGTGAAGGGGCAGCCATCCTTGTCCTGGAGTCTCTCGAGCATGCACGGGCGCGTGACGCCCAGATCCTGGCGGTTATCAGCGGTTACGGCGTCACCAACGATGCCTTCCACATCTCGGCGCCATCCGAAGACGGCGAAGGCGCGGTGCGCTGCATGCGCCTTGCCCTGCAGGAATTCGGGCTGGCGCCAACCAGGATTGGCTATATTAACGCCCACGGCACCAGCACGCTTCTCAACGATAAAACAGAAACTGCTGCCATCAAGCAAGTCTTCGGCCTGGCCGCTTACAGCATACCCGTCTCCTCAACCAAGTCGATGCTCGGGCACCTGTTGGGAGCATCCGGATCGGTGGAGGCGATAATTTGTGTACACGCGTTGCGAGATGGGATCGTCCCACCGACCATCAACTACCAGACGCCGGATCCCGCCTGCGACCTTGATTACGTGCCCAACCAGGCACGCCACCTGCCAGACCTCGAACATGTCATGTCGAATTCCTTTGGATTTGGCGGGCACAACGGCACCATCATCCTCAGTAAGCCAGGCGCCGTGTTGAGCGAAGAACAGGTGTCCCCATGACCGCATACGCCCACATCACTGGCTGGGGCAGCTACATCCCCGAACGTGTCCTGACCAACCAGGACCTGGCGCGCATGGTGGACACCACCGACGAATGGATCACCAGCCGCACGGGCATCCATGAACGTCACATCGCCACAGATGGCGAGAATAACGTCAAGATGGCTTCCGAAGCCAGCCTGCGCGCCCTTGAAGTCGCCGGCTTGAAGCCATCCCAACTCGACTTAATTATCGTTGCTACGTCTACCCCCGAGCAATTTTTCCCCTCAACGGCCTGCCAGGTGCAGGATGTTATCGGGGCGACCAAAGCAGGCGCTTTTGACATGCTGGCAGCGTGTTCGGGCTTCATCTTTGCATTAAATACGGCCGCCCAGTACATCCGGTCTGGATCGGTTTCAAATGTACTGGTTATCGGGGTTGAGACTCTTTCACGGATCGTTGACTGGAGCGACCGCAGCACGTGCATCCTGTTTGGCGACGGTGCCGGGGCTTTTGTCATGCAGGTCAGCCTTGAGCCCGGGGGGTGGTTATCGGGCGTGATGCGGTCTGATGGATCCGGTGGGGATTTACTCAGCTACAAGCTTAACCCAACACGCTTTCCCGGCGACGATTTGGAAACCCTCTCCGATATCCACCCAAACATCCACCCATACTTGCAAATGGACGGCCGGGAGGTTTTCCGGTTCGCCACGCGGGTGCTTGGCCAGGTTGCCCAGGAGGCGGTCCAAAAGGCTTCCATGACGATGAACGACATCGCCCTGGTAGTCCCCCACCAGGCGAACCGGCGCATTATCGACGCAGCCATGCAGTACCTGAACCTGCCGCCAGAGCGTTTCTTTGTTAACGTAGACCGGTTTGGGAACACCTCGAGCGCTTCGATCCCCATCGCCACCTGCGAAGCCCTGGCTGCAGAAAGGATTAAGCCCGGTGATAATATCGTCTTCGTCGGTTTTGGCGCCGGGTTAACCTGGGGCGCGGCCGTGGCGCAGTGGACCGGGCCATTGCCGACTCGGCGCAAGGTTTACCCGACCCGTTACCGTACCCTGGCGCGCTTCCGCTCCATAATTCTACGGATTCTACGCCGGATCGATGCCTTCATCTGGGGTAGGAACTTCCCAGAGGAGTAATTCGACCTTCTGAGGGTGAATTTGTTAGAAGGATGTTAGAAATATCCAAATAGGTGGATTGTTCCTACATACCAGCCGTAAGGATTGGTATAATTTTAGTTCATACAATCCAGGGTGTAAGCAAACCCCGGTTGGTTTGGAACGGTATATTTTGGAGGCATAGTCGAGTCCATCTCGGAATCGAACGACAATTATATATGTCCTGCTCTTTGTGGCGATAATAGCGATGTTGGTCTACAATTTCAACCAGCCATCATTCTCCCAGGAACAGGTTTCATTCAGCACACTGGCAGAGGACGTCAAAGCCGGCAAGGTGAAACAGATCATCGAAAATGAAGACCGGCTTCAGATCACGTATAAAGACGGGACAGAAGCCACTTCTCAAAAAGAGAACTCGGCCACACTGGTCGAGCAGTTAACCGCCCTGGGTGTCACCCAGGATGAAATCGCTGCCAGCAACCTGGAACTGCAGGTCAAGGCGCCCAGCGCCTGGCTGGGTCTCGCCACCATTCTTGGTTATATCCTGCCCTTCTTGCTCCTGGTGGGTGTTTTTTGGTTCTTTTTCCGCCAGGCCCAGGGCAGTAACAATGCCGCCATGTCTTTTGGTAAATCCCGGGCTCGCATGTTCACGGGCGACCAGCCCACGGTGACCTTCCAGGATGTGGCAGGGGTTGAAGAAGCCAAGGAAGAGTTGAAAGAAGTGGTTGAATTCTTGCGCGAGCCGGTGAAGTTTATTTCACTGGGGGCGCGCATCCCCAAGGGCGTGCTCCTGGTCGGACCTCCAGGCACCGGTAAAACCCTGCTGGCAAAGGCAGTATCCGGCGAAGCCGGTGTGCCCTTCTTCTCGATCTCGGGCTCTGAGTTCGTTGAAATGTTCGTCGGCGTCGGCGCCAGCCGCGTGCGCGATCTCTTCGAGCAGGCTAAACGCCACTCCCCCTGCATCGTCTTTGTGGATGAAATCGATGCGGTCGGGCGCCGAGCGCGGCGCAGGCCTGGGCGGCAGCCACGATGAGCGAGAGCAAACCTTGAACCAGATGCTGGTGGAGATGGACGGTTTCGATACCGACACCAACATCATTATCATGGCTGCTACCAACCGGCCGGACATCCTTGACCCGGCCCTGCTGCGCCCCGGGCGCTTCGACCGGCGGGTGGTCCTCGACCGGCCTGACATGCGCGGCCGCGAGGCCATTCTCAAAGTCCATATCAAGGGAAAACCTCTGGCGCCTGAAGTCGATCTGAATATCCTGGCACGCTCGACCCCGGGATTCGTCGGCGCAGACCTGGAAAACATGGTTAACGAAGCTGCCATCCTGGCTGCCCGTCGCAACAAGAAGGTCATTGAACAATCTGAGCTGGAAGAAGCCATCGAGCGCGTCATCGCCGGCCCTGAGCGTAAGAGCCGCCTGATCAGCGAAGAGGAAAAACGCATCGTGGCCTATCACGAAGCCGGGCATGCAGTGGTGATGAACGCCCTGCCCGAAGCTGACCCGGTGATCAAGGTTTCGATCATCGCCCGCGGCATGGCTGGTGGGTTCACAATGGCGTTGCCCGAAGATGACCGCATGCTGATGTCTCGCAAGAAACTCATGGCTGAAATGGTCGGACTGCTGGGTGGACGCGCTGCCGAGGCCCTGGTCTTCGACGACATCACTTCTGGCGCTTCTAACGACCTCGAGCGGGTCACCCGCCTCGCCCGGGCAATGGTCACCCGCCTGGGCATGAGCAGCCAGATGGGCACGATGGTCTTCGGTCAGAAAGAAGAGTTGATCTTCCTGGGACGCGAAATTTCTGAGCAGCGCGATTACTCCGAAGCCGTCGCCGAAGAAATCGACAGTGAAGTGCGCCTCCTTGTAAACAACGCATACGACCTGGCCCGCAAAGTACTCAACACCTACCGGGCAGAGCTGGATGCCGTTGCCCGCCGGCTGTTGGAGCTGGAAACGATCTCCCGCGATGAATTCGAGAGAATATTCCCACCCCCGAACCCTAAAACCAGCGGGACTCCAATCCCTTTGCTGACAGCATAACCGAAAATTCAATACAACCAAAAACCGCCTTTTCAGGCGGTTTTTTGGTTAAAAGTTCTCCAGAAAAGAGACTTTAAGCCTATTTTTAACGATCCATCTCTATTTTCTGAAGCAAGATATTAAATTGATTATTGACATTTCTAAATAAATTAGTATAATATATTTAGATTATTGAATAATGGTTTAAAATTAAACAAGGAGAGAAAACCATGAACGAGAGTCCAGCCAGCGAAGAAAGAATGCGCATCTTGCGCATGCTCGAAGAAGGTAAAATCACGGCAGAGCAGGCCATCGGCTTGATGAGCGCCATTTCCGGGAATGCCTCTGCCAGCACGGAAACTGCCAGGCAAGCACCCTCGCCGGTGGCTGAGCCGATCCCCACACCCAACCCCCCTTATTCAGAAACGGCGCCGAAACCTGTTCTCGCCGGTAAGAATAAGTGGAGTTTCTTCCGGGTGCGCGTGACCGATACCAACACGGGCAAGGCTAAAGCGCTGGTGACCATTCCCATCGGACTGATGGAATGGGGCTTGAAAATCGGGGCGCAGTTCTCCCCCGAGGTCAGCCAGATCAACGTGGCCGATTTCAACGCCCTGATGGAATCCGGGGTGGACGGCAAGCTCGTGGACGTCATCGACGAGGAAGACGGCGAGCACGTCGAAGTGTTTGTGGAATAAATAAGCATTCGACCTGGGGCAGGCCTGTGCGCCTGCCCCTGTAATTCTCGAGTACGAAATGAAATTGATGGGGGATATCAATTTGTGTGTGCTTTATACCTGGTTCACCGTGGATCTCTGCAAGACGTATAATGGTGCTATGACAGAAGCACACACAGGAGCAAATACCGGGTGGGACCAACAGGCACTCGCCTTTATTGAAGCCCAGCGACTCGACAATGCCGGTTGCTATCGTTACGCCGCCGGTTGCACGGCGCCGACACTCTATTCCTCCACCTATGCTGCCATGGCGCGGCATCTCTTCGGCGAGATCCAGGGGCTGCCGGAGGCGGAGCGCAAGGCTTGGGTAGCCTATCTGCAAAGCCACCAGGATGACGACGGGCTCTTCCGCGATCCGGTGATCTTCGACCAGGGCTGGTACAAGGACGATCCGCTGTGGTGCGGCCGGCCGCACCTGACCTGCCATGTCATCACCGCCCTGGCCTGTCTCGGTGAAGTGGCGGAGAAGTCCCATCCGCTGGCTAGATCCCTGGCGCGATCCGGACGCGCTGGTGCGCTGGCTGGAGACCCGCGACTGGGGTGAACGGGTCGGCTGGACCGGCAACGAGATCATGAACGTCGGCGTCACTGCTGCAGTACGCCCGGGACTTCCAGAACGATGGCCGCGCGGGCAGAGCGGTGGCGACCCTGCTGGAATGGCTGGCGGTGCATCACGTGAACGCCGCGACCGGTGTGTGGGGGGATGTGGACGTGGGCGATCCGATCTGGCGCAGCCACGCCGTACAAGCGGCGTATCACTGGTGGCCGCTCTTCTTCTACGACGGCGTGCGACCACCGCACATCGAGCGCGCCATCGACACCGTGCTGGTCACGCAAAATCCGTACGGCGGATTCGGTTGCGGGGTACACAATCCGGCTGAGCCATTCATGAGCAGCGCGTGCGAGGACATCGATTCCATCGATCCGCTGTGCCGGATGATGCAGCTCACCGACTATCGGCGCGCGGACATCGAGGTGGCGCTGACTCGGGCGGCGGACTGGGTGCTGACCAACCGGATGCCGGACGGCGGGTTTGTTTTCATCCGCAACCAGCCGTTTGAGTATGGTCATCCGGCATTGCGTAGCGAGGCGGGGCAGGGAGCGATGTTCCCGACCTGGTTTCGCCTGCTCTCGCTGGCGTTGATCGGCAAGGCGCTGCCGTCGCACGAGCTAGGGCGTGCGCCCTGGCGTTTTTTACATTGTCCGGGAATGCAGTTCTGGTCAGAAGGAAGAAGATCGAAAGATACAAGAGAATCCAACTGATCGGTTGGATCGATTCTCTCACCCAGCAGGAGTAAACATGCCAACACAATCCATTGACTTGAATGGAACCTGGGATTTTGTGGCCGATCTGGACCCAAAATATCATGCCACCGACGGCGGATTTCATAACCCGGGCGCTAACCGGCGTCACTGGCTCAAGGTGCCGGTGCCGGGTGTCTGGCAGAAGTATGCCGAGCGCTACGACATCTTCGAGGGCGTCTGCTGGTTCGCCCGTGAATTCGTCGCCCCGGATTCTGCGGAGGTCCGCAACCGCCCGCTTGCGTTTCGGCGCCGTGAACTACCTGGCCAACGTCTACCTAAACGGCGAGAAGGTCGGCAGCCACGAGGGTGGCTACACTGAGTTTGTGTTCGAAGTCACCGGCAAGCTGAAGCCGGGAGTCAACCACCTTGCCGTGCAGGTGGACAACCGGGGGCTGATCACCAGGTGGCCGCCGGTACTCGGTTACTTCAACTATGGCGGCATCCACCGCGGCGTCAGTCTGGAAATTGCCACCGGGCCAACCCTGGCAGACCTGCGATTGGAGGCCGTTCCAGTACAGAGCGGCTGGGAACTGGCGGTGAGTGGCCGGGTGGAGGCAAGCGATGCGAATGAATCCAGCCGAGGGTTTGCCGTGTGCATCCGCAGCGAGGGGCTCTCCTGGGAAGAACCGGTTGGCGCCGGCGGCACGCTGGTGGTGGAGGTACCGTTCTTCGACATCCCCGCCTGGTCTCCGGAACAGCCGCATCTCGTTCCGGTCACGATCGAGCTGCTCGATGAGGCCCGGACGGTCCTCGACCGGCGCGAGTTCAGGTTCGGCTTTCGCACGATCGCCATGCAGGACGGCCAGGTGCATCTCAACGGGCAACCCTATCCGCTCAAAGGTGTCTGCTACGTCTACGATTCCGAACCGGCTGGTCTGGTGATGACCCCCGAGCAGATCGAGTCCGACCTGCGTCTCATGAAGGAAGCCGGCTGCAACGCCGTGCGCTGCCACTATCCCATGGACGAGGTTTTCTACGATGCCTGCGACCGGCTCGGCCTGCTTGTGTGGATCGAACCGCCGGTCTACTGCTACCACCCCGGTGACAAGGAGACCGGCACGCGCTTTGCCGATCCGGAGTGGCTGGCGTTGGCGCAAACGATGGTCCAGGAAATGATCAGCGTGGCGCGCAATCATCCTAGTGTCGCCATCTACAGCATCGGCAACGAATGCAACTCGTCCCATCCGGAGGCGGAGGCCTTCTTCCGGGCATTAGCGGCGACTATTCGCAGGAGCGATGCGACACGGCTGATTTCCTATGCGGCGCTGTATGGCAATGTCGGGCCGATCGCCGGTATTGTGGACGTTTTGGGCATCAATTCCTACTACGGCTGGTACGACCAGATCCGGCAGGATGGCACGGATGTCCGTGCAGGAATGCCCGGCGAGGAAAACCGGCGAGCCATCGACCTGGCGCCGATGCGTAAGATGCTCGACACGGTGCTGGCCAGGAAACAGGAATTGGCGTTACTACTCACCGAGTTTGGGGCAGACTCCGTGCCGGGCAGTTATTCAACCAGCCGCGACCTGTGGAGCGAGAACTACCACGCTGACCTGTTGCGCGAGATCCTAACCCTGGCAAAAGATTACCCGCAGATCGTCGGTACCTTCCCGTTCTGCTTCAGCGACTACCGCGATCCGTCGAAGGTTCACAACGGGTACTGGAACGAACTGAACCTCAAGGGCTTGTTGGACTACCGGCGAAAGAAAAAGCTGGCTTTCGAGGCGGTCAAGTACGTGTACCGCAGTTCCTGCCCTTAAACGGCAACCATGGTGTGATCGCCTCGGCGGTGCGTGCGCACCCAACTACGTTAATCCCGATTGATCAATATCGCCTCGGCGGTGCGTGCGCACCTGCTTACGTTAATCCCGACTGATTAAAATTGCCCTGGCGGGTGCGCCGTCGCTGCCGCCCAGCTTGAGCGGCAGGCAGTGCAGGCTGTAAGTCCCGGCACTCACTTGCGACAGGTCCAACCCTTCAACGACCACCAGGCCGGCCTTCAGCAGCACCTCGTGCGTGGGCCGGCTTTGCTTGTACGGTGCCACCGACAGGTAATCCACTCCGATGAGCTCAACCCCGCACTCCACCAGGTAGCGCGCTCCCTCCACGCCGATCCCCACAAAGCCGGTTTGGAAATCTCTTAACCCCTGGGTCCAGATGTGCGAGTTGCGCGTGCGCAGCAGCAGCCGCCGTGCGCCCGGGGGAATCCCGGCTTTCTGCAGAACATCTTTAGTAACCAGGCCCACCTCGTCCGGCAGGTGCAGGACGAATGCTTCCCCGTTGAGCACATCCAGGGACAGCAGGTCCACGGTCACCCGGCTGTCGCCCAGGAAGTGGTAAGGCGCGTCCACGTGAGTGCCCGTGTGGGCGCTCAACGCCAGGCGGCTGACGTTGGCGTTGGCGCCGTCCTCGATTTTCGAGACGCGCTCGAGCTGCACCGGGGGATCGCCCGGCCAGACCGGCATTGAGGGTTGAATGGTGAGAGTAATATCGTAAATTTTCATGTCAAACTTTCACTTCCAATTCGTTTAAAGTGTATTTTTTCATCACATCCTGATCGACGTCCACACCCAGGCCTGGCCGATCAGGAATATCGATCGTGCTGTCCGGGTTTAAAGTAAAAGTCTCCCGGGTAATGTCTTCGACATAATAACGCTCGCTCGCCGAGATATCTCCCGGCAGGGTGAACCCGGGCAGCGAAGCCAGCGCCAGGTTCGAAGCCCGCCCCACCCCGGTCTCCAGCATCCCACCGCACCAGACCGGGATCCTCTGCAAGAAGCACAGGTCGTGGATTTTACAGGCCTCGTACAGGCCGCCCACCCTGCCAGCCTTGATATTGATCACCCGGCAGGCTTTCATTTCCAGCGCCTGGCGGGCATGGCGCGCCGAAAGGATGCTCTCGTCCAGGCAAAGCGGGGTGTTAAAACGCGGTTGCAATTGGCTGTGGTCCCAGATATCGTCTTCATCCAGCGGCTGCTCGATCAGGAGCAGGCCCAGCTCATCCAGGGGCAGCAGCGCGGCAGCGCTCTCCAGGGTGTAGGCCGAGTTGGCATCCACCTGCAGGCGCACGTCTGGGAAGGCGCCGCGCACCGCCCCGGCATCTTCCACATCCCGGCCGGGCTTGATCTTGATTTTAATCCTGCCATAGCCCTGCGCCAGGTAGCCAGCGACCGTCTCCACTAGCGCTGCGGGAGAAGCCTGTAAACCGACCGACACACCGACTTCCACCCGTTCCCGGATCCCACCAAGCAGCTCGCGCAGGCATTTCCCCGAGTTCTTGCCCAGCAGATCCCAAAAAGCCATCTCCAGCCCCGCCTTTGCCATGCGGTGGCCACGGGTGGATGCCAGGAGCGCCTGCAGCTCCGCAGCGCTGGCGACTTCTTGCTCCAGCACAGCCGGGATGAGGAATTCGCTCAGGATGTGCCAGGCGGTTCCAACCGTTTCGGAAGAGTAGCCGGGGGTAGCATCCGCTACACATTCGCCGTAGCCGATCAATCCGCCCACCTGGTCTCTTGCGAACACCTGCAGCAGCACGCAATCTCGGTGAGTGCTTCGCCCAAAAGATGTCTCAAAGGGGGCGCGCAGCGGCATCCTCAGGTGAAAAAGCTTGACCCGTTCAATTTTCATGGTGACTCTCCTCTACTCTCACAACGTGCTTTCGCCGTAGGTCAGCACATAATACCCGCGACCCGGGCTTCCCGGCAAGAAAATAAAATCGGTGACCAGGTAGCCCAGCTCAAAAAGCGCCTGGAAAAAAGGGCGGGATTGCAGGCGCCACTCCAGCGCCAGCGCCCGGTCCAGCCCGCGCAGTTCCTGGAAATCCTGCGGGATCTCCACCAGGGCAAACGCCGGTGGGTTCGCCCGAAGAAACCCTTCCGGCAGCCCCTGAAAAGGTGCGGGAAGAGGCAGGCCGCGATCATCGAGGCGAGTTGGGTTCAACACCTCCGCCCCTCCGGCCAGGTAGTGCGCCAGGTCGAGTGACGGGCGTGGGCGCTTGCTCAGGCGCCGGTTGACGCGAGGGGTGTTCACCCACCAATCCACCATGAAGCGATCCGATAGCAGCCCCGCATTCAAGCCGTCACGCATTTCTCCGTAGAAATTTGGCAGGTAGGTATTGCAGACCGCCCCCAGGCGGGTGATGTTCAGGTGCGCATTCCGGCTGATCAATGGATCACAGGTCCAGGTGATCCGGTCGATCCCCTGGCGGCGCACCATCTGCCACTGGGCGCGCTTGAGGGCAAAGCCGATGCCGAGGTCTCGATAATCAGGGTGGACGGCCAGCATGTGCGAATGGTGCTGCAGCCGCGGTCCATCCGGGGTCTCATAGATACCTGGAAACCCGAAAACAAATCCCAGCAGAGGTGACCGCGGGGTCTCATCCGCCTCTGGCAGAAAAGCGCCGATCAGCACCCCACCGTGGTGAACACAGGCGCGCATCAGGTTCGCCGGAACAATCTCACGCTCGTCCCCAGGCCAGACAATCGCCTGCAGGTCTTCAACTACCTGGATCTCCTCGGGCTCCTCAAGCGCCCGCAGGACAGGTTTAAACTTCAGGTTCACGATAAACAGCCTCCGGTTTTTCTCTGGAACGTTTACGCCTTTCCTCAGGACGGCGGTGCAGGCTGGACCAGAAGGATTTGCGCCAGTTCGTGGCACTCAAATACGCCAGGCGGTAGGAAAACCGGCTTGGGATCAGGTTGAAGCTCGCGCGGGGCGCTGTCCAGGGCGCAGGTGCGGTTCACGGCCAGGTAATCCAGCCAGTACTGCGAGACCGGCAGCCTCGGGAAAATCGACTCCAGGATCAGGGTCAGCCTGCGCAGGTAACCAGGCGAAAGGCTCTGCAGCCTGCAGCGCGCTCGGCTGGCCTTCTTTACATGCTCGACGATCTCCCAGAAGCTCAGGTACTCCGGACCGCCCACCTCGATGACCCGGTTGCGGGTGCCCTCGTCGTCCAGCGACCAGGAAAGGCAAGTTACCAGGTCCTCAAACCATAAGGGCTGCAGGATGGTGCGCCCGTGGTTGGGTAATAACATAAAATGTAGCGGAGAATGCAGCAGGCGCGCCAGTCCGGTCGTGAAGCCATCGCCCGGGCCATATACAATCGCCGTGCGCAAGATCGTGTAATCCAACCCACTGCGGCGGATGAACTCTTCGGTAATCGCCTTGGCCTTCATGACCGGGTAAGCCGAAGCGCGGTCCGCGCCGAGATGGCTGAGGTAAAAGAAGCGATCTACCCCGGCATCCACCGCCGCCTGCAGTACCGACTGGGTGCCAGTAATGTCAATATCCATTAGGCTGGCCTGCGGACCGCGCCACTCGGCGCTGATCAGGTGGTAGACCACTTTCACACCCACCATAGCCGCCCGCAGCCCGCGCGGGTCGCTGATGCTGGATACGGCTGCCTCCACGGGCACGCCGCGGGGCAGGTTGGGCGTCTGGCTGGATGGGCGCACCAGGATGCGCACAGGCACGCCCAGCTCATTTAGATGGCGGATCAAAGCCTGGCCGATGAAGCCAGTGCCTCCGGTTATCAAAATCATCCCGTGGATTATAGCATGTTAGAATTGGCGTCATAGGAGACAACTCATGACCCAAACTCGAACGGTTAACTTTGTCCAATCCAGCCAGCCGACCCTGGAAGGCGCTGGCGTGCACCTGCGGCGGGCGTTTGGTTTTCACAACCCGAAAGCCTTCGATCCCTTCTTACTCCTGGATGACTTTCGCTCTAATGATCCTGCGCTTTACACCAAGGGCTTCCCCTGGCACCCGCACCGCGGTATTGAAACCATCACCTACATGCTCGAAGGAACGGTGGAACACGGCGACAGCCTGGGCAACCAGGGAGTGATCCATCCCGGCGAAGTCCAGTGGATGACCGCCGGCAGCGGCATCATCCACCAGGAAATGCCCCAGGGCGACGCCCAGGGCAGAATGGGCGGTTTCCAGCTCTGGGCCAACCTTCCCGCAGCCCAAAAGATGATGCCCCCGCGCTACCGCGAGATCACCCGCGAGCAAATCCCGGTCGTCAAACTGGATCATGGCGTCCAGGTGCGCGTCATCTGCGGAGAAGCCGGGGGCGTGTGCGGCCCGGTGGAAGATATCGTCATCCAGCCCCAATACCTGGACGTTTCCCTGCCGGCAAACACCACCTTCACCCAGCCGACCCGCCAGCAGGACACGGTGTTTGCTTACGTGATCGAAGGCAGCGGGGTCACTGCAGGCCAGGAAAGCCTGGAACGGCACGACCTGGTGCTCTTCAACCCCGGCGACCAGGTCAGCTTCGAGAGCGCCGCCGCCGGGCTGCGCTTCTTGCTGATCAGCGGACAGCCGCTCGGGGAACCAATCGCCTGGCGTGGGCCGATTGTGATGAACACCCAGGCAGAGCTGGAAACGGCCTTTCGCGATTTAAAGACAAGGAACTTTCATCAAATGAAACCGGTCAGTTCAAAAGATACTTTTGTTCTCAACGGCCTTACCCTCCTGCCGGACGGCAGGATTGAAGAACGCTCGCTATTGATTTCCGCTGGAAAGATCGTGCATATCCACGAAAAACTCGAACCAGGGGCGGACCTGAGCGTCCAAGGGACGATCGTGCCCGGCTTCATTGACATGCAGATCAACGGCGGCTACGGCTTCGATTTCACCCAGGAGCCCAGCAGCCTCCCGCAGGTCGCCCACCGCCTACCGGAAACCGGGACCACGGCTTTCCTGCCCACCGTGATTACCAGCAACTTCCAGACATACCCCGAAAGGCTGGAAATCATCCAGGATGCTATCGCAGCCGCGGATGCTGATGGCGCACGTCCCTTGGGACTGCACCTGGAAGGTCCTTACTTGAATCCCATCCGCCATGCTGCCCATCCCAAGGAGCTCATCCGCCCAATCGATCTCGACGAATTCAAACAGTGGGCCGGTTCAGAACGGGTGAAGCTGGTGACCCTGGCCGCAGAGCTCGAAAATGGGCTTGCAGCCGTGCGCTGGTTAAAGAAGATGGGCAAAATCATCAGCATCGGGCACACCGACGCCACCTATGCGCAAACCCGGCAGGCGCTGGAAGCCGGGATCGGTTGGGCGACGCACCTCTTCAACGCCATGCGTCCCCTGCACCACCGCGAGCCCGGCGTTATCGGCGCCATCCTCGAGGCATCCATTCCTTGCGGTATCATCGCCGATGGCATCCATGTCCATCCCTCCCTGGTCAAGCTGGCATACCGCCTGAAAGGTCCCCTGGGATTGGTGCTGGTCACCGACGCCATGGCCGCCCTGGGCATGGCGCCCGGCGACTACCAGCTCAGCGAGCACCAGGTTATCGTGAGCGAGAAGGATGCCGCGCCTGGCGGACGGAACTCTGGCCGGCAGCCTGCTGCGCATGGACCAGGCAGTGCGCAACGCCATGGCGTTCTGCGGCTGCAGCCTGTTCGACGCCATGCGCATGGCCAGCCTGGCGCCTGCCCGCCTGCTCGGGCTGGAAGGAATTTTTGGCCAGATCAAGCAGGATTTCGCTGCCGACCTGGTTGTTTTAGACGAGAAGCTGGTACCCAGCCATACCTTTGTCAGCGGCCGGTTGGTGTTCGAAAGAGCCTGAAGCCCTGGAGGCAGCCATGAAAATATTAATCGCCGCAGACATGGAAGGAATTACGGGCGTGGTTCACTGGAACCACGTCGACTCGGGGCATACCGAATACGAGCGCTTCCGCAGGCTGATGACCGCTGACGTCAACGCAGCAGTCCAGGGCGCTTTCGAAGCAGGAGCTGACGAGGTGCTGGTGACCGACGGGCACGATAATGGGCGGAACCTCCTGATCGAAGAGCTGGACCCGCGCGCTCATCTTCACAGCGGGCATTCTTCGCCGCTTTCTTTCGTCGAGGGCATCCAGGACGGGGTGGATGGCGTGATCCTGGTCGGCTACCACGCCCGCATCGGCGCCTTTGCCTCTACCCTCGACCACACCTGGTCAGGCGTTGTCGCCAACCTGGCTTTGAATGGCGAATCCATCGGCGAAATCGGCCTGAACGCCGCCATCTGCGGGCATTTCGAGGTCCCGGTGTTGGCGATCAGCGGCGACCAGACTGCCTGCGGCGAAGCCGTCGCCCTGCTGGGCAATCTCGAGACGGCGGTCGTCAAGAAAGCTACCAGCCGCTTTGCAGCCGAGCTCCTGCCCCCGCTGCAGACCGGTGGAATGATTTGCGAAGCCGCTGCCAACGGGGTGCTGCGCCTGCGCCAGGGCACTGCCGTCCGCCCCTGGAAGGTCGCCACACCTGTGAACCTGACGGTCGAATTCTTCAAATCAGAAATGGCGCTGCAGGCTGCCATCCTGCCCGGGGCAGAGCGCACTGGGAGCGAAGTTTCCTACCAGGCTGCCGACATGCTCCTGGCCTTCCGTGCCTTCCTGGTGATGACAGGCCTGGCCGGGCAGGAGACGTAAATCAAACGTGTTCACGATCGAACCGTTGACCCTGACCGGCCGCACGGTGCGCCTGGAGCCTTTGCAAGAAGCGCACGTCCCGGACCTATGCCAGGTAGGCTTCGATACCGAAATCTGGCGCTGGATGCTCTACGGTGACATCGACAGCGAGCCCAAAATGCGCCAGTTTGTGCGCAAGCTGCTCGAATGGCAGCAGGCTGGCGAGACCCTGCCCTTTGCCGTCATCCACCTGGCAGAAAACCGGGCAGTCGGTTGCACGCGTTACATGGAGTTGGCTCCCGCACGCAGTGCCCTGGAGATCGGCGGCACCTGGTACGGGTGCCCTTACCAGCGCACGGCCGTGAACACTGAATGCAAATACCTGCTGCTGCAGCACGCCTTCGAAGTCTATGGCTGTATCCGGGTGCAGCTCAAAACCGACCTCAACAACCTGCGCTCGCGGCGCGCCATCGAGCGCATCGGCGCGGTCAAGGAGGGTGTCCTGCGCAACCACATGATCCGGCCGGATGGCAGCGTGCGCGATACGGTTTATTACAGCATCCTCGACCGCGAATGGCACGAGGTGAAAGCTCGCCTGGAAAGGATGATGCATCCATGAATGTAGAGCCAGTACTGGTTGTCGTTCACGGCCTGCCCTGCAGCGGAAAGACGACGGTTGCGCGCCGCCTCCGCCAGGAGTTCGGCCTGACGTTTTTCGAGAAGGACGGGGTGAAAGAGCGCCTATTCGACAGCCTCGGCTGGAGCGACCTGGACTGGTCACGCAAGCTCAGCCGGGCAAGCAAAGCTGTTTTATATTACGTCATCGAAGAGGAATTGAAAAGCGGGCACAGCCTGGGAGTGGAATGCAACTTCTGGCCGCCAGAAGATAACGAGCATTTCCTGGCTATCGCCAGCCGTGTGCCCTGCAGCGTCTTGCAAATCCTGTGCTGGGCGCCTGGCGAAGAGCTGGTGAACCGCTTCCTGGGGCGCACCGGGCTGCGCCATCCCGGTCACGGCGACCAGACCCTACTCGACGACATCCGCCAGTACCTGCTCCAGGGCATGGCCGATCCGCTCGAAATAGGCGGAGAATTGATCGAGCTGGAAACGACCTATATCGATGAAATAGATTACGTCAGCCTTTTTTCAAAAATGCGCCGTTATGCGCCGTCACTGGCGGCAGGCTGATACGTCAGCCTTTTTTCAAAAATTCGCCGTTATGCACCGTCGCTGGCGGCAGCTTCATCCAATCGCGCGTAAATCTCATGGCGCGGCAGGTTGGCGGGCAGGGGTCCCAGCGTCATAAGCTTGATCTCAACAACTTCGCGGGCAAAGCGCAGGCAGCGCTCCAGCGGCTGCTGATCGAGGTACGCCGCCAGGAAACCTGCCCAGTAAGCATCGCCGGCGCCCGTGGCGTCCACCACTTGCAGCGGGCGCGCCGGCAAGCGTTCCAGGATGCGCCCATCTCTTGAAACCAGCGATCCCTGTCGTCCCAGCGTGAAAACCACGATCTTCGGACCCAGGTCATGGAAGCGCCGGATGTATTCTTCGGGCTGGCTGCCTTCGCCGAACAGGCGGCCGGCATCGTCGATCGAAGCCTTGGTGATGGTCACGTACTGGTAGGCCTCCGCCAGGACACGGCGAGCTTCCACCTGGTCCGGCCAGACCTTCGGGCTGTAGTTCGGGTCGAAGGAAATGCTTTTCCCGAGGTCGTGGGCGCGCTTCAAAGCTTTGAGGAGGCTTTCCCGGCTGGGCTGGCGCGAGAGCGGCCAGGTGGTGGCGTGGAACAGGCGCACGTGCTCAAAAATTTCGAACGGGATGTCCACTGGCTCGATCTGGCAGTCGGCGCCGCGATAAGGCTGGAAGTCCGGAGTGCCCGCCGTGCGCGCCACAAACACCAGGCTGGTCGGATGGAACCCGTCTTCACGGATGAACTGTGTCTGGACCCCGCTGGCAGCCATCTCACCCACCAGGAAGCGCCCGAAGGCGTCGCTGCCCACTTTGGCTACCAGGGCAGAGCGGCCTCCTAGGCGCGCCAGGTTGGCACAAAGGTTCGCCGGCGAACCTCCCTGCATTCGCCGGAAGACTGAGGCGGCTTGCAGGTTCTCAACAGGTTCGGTCGAAATCAGGTCAACCAGGATTTCACCGATCGCGAGCAGGTCGATTTCATCATGGGTTGCTGGCATGGCTCCTCCTGGAAACAACCCGGAAGGCAAGGCACTCGCCTGCACTCATTCCGGGACAGTAATAGGATGCTCCGCCGGCTTGCAGGCGGTTTGAAGTCCCCAATACAGTCTTTCGATTTGTTTCCGCCGGCGACAAGGCAAATTCCAACGTTACGTGATAGCTTTCACTCGAAAATGGCAGCCTGAAGCTCCCTACAGGATTGGTTGAAGTGTTAACCAGGAAGAGAAATGCTGGATTTTCACCCGCCTGCGTCCAGGCCAGGAGCGGGCTGCTGCCGGTGGCATCCGGTGAGATCAGCCAGCGCACCGGTCTGCCATCCAGCTCCTGCCAGTTGCTTTCGACGAACTGGCGCAGGCGGGTGATAGCTTCGAAGAGCGTTAAATTCTGGCCCCAAATGTACGGGCCATTGACAGATTTCGGCCCTTTCCTTTCCTGGAAGACGTAGAGCTTGGTGTAATGCTCGTTCGGTGCAGGCTCGGGATGCGGGTCGCGCGTTTCAAACCCGAGCGCCATGTAGCCAGGCATGTCCGTCAGCAGCAACCCCAGGAAGAAACGGGCTTCGTTGCCGGCCAGGTAGAACGCGTCGAAGCGCGGGTCGTCCTTGTCCGCAGTCAGGATGGTAAAACTGGGGGCACAGGCGCGGGTCTCAAGGACATCGCGGTAATAGCGCAGGCGCTGCAGGAACTCCGGCGAGCCCAGCCTGGTCGACTGCAGGTCGCCGAGGGTGGCGTCCGCCTGAGAGGCTTCCAGGTGGTCGATCTCCTCGCCGTAGCCCATGACATCCCGCGGCGCCAGGAAGCTTTCGGCAAAATACCCAAAATAACTCGCCCTGTTGTGCACACGGATGTGCTGCTTGACCGCCCCCAGGGGATCGTAATACTCATCCACCACGGCTGGGACGCCGCCCGGTCGCATTTGCACGTGGGACATATCGCCGCGCATGAAATCAAAGCTGAAGCACTGCTGCATCTCAGCGTATTTCCGGCAGAAATACTCCCAAACTGGTTTGCGAGGACGGTCGAAATCGAGCTGCCAGGAGGCGGTACCGGCGGAGACGGCCTCGTCCAGGCGTTCGTAGAACTGGAAGCGCGCCAGGGGATTGAAGACACGCGACATTGGCGTGGGTTCGGTGATCGAAAAATTGCGCCAGACCAGCCCATCATCGTCAATGACGCAGGCCTGCAGCGAGCCGTCCACTTCCAGCCCGCGAAAAGGCGGCGCCATCGTTGCCGGGACGGTCTCATAGCCCTGGCGGTATAAATGGTGGATGAGGCCAACACGCCGGCTGAGGCGACCCTGATAATCGCCAGGTTCGCCAAAGAGCAGGCGCAGCCGCTGGATCTCCTCTACAGCCGGTGAGAAAAACTCGGCTGAGCTGCCAGGCATTGGGTGGTCCGGGTTGGCAGGTCCCCTGCTTGCAAGAAATTCATAGACGCATTCCTGGACGGCCAGGTAGAGGCTGGCGCTGTGGTCGACGATCCGCGTGTCCTTGCGCTGCAGCCACTCGAAGTACTCCGGGAAAGCCAGCGCCATCTCAGAAAAGCGGTCGGTGTGGGGAATGACGTCCATTCCGACGGTCTTTCCCAGGGCGTGCAGCAGGCAGACCACTGCCCGGAGCTGCCGCGCCGGCGTATCCAGCCAGGGAAAGTGCTGTGCCAGTTCGGGGCTGAAGAACTCGCGGTTGATCTCCCAGGAGACCATGCCGTACAGGCTGCTGACCACCCCCGGCTCCCAGATGGGCAGCAGGTGGATGGCATTCTGGGATGCCGGCAGCGTCAGCGCATACTGGACAAGATGCCAGAAGCTGCCAATCGTGCGCACGTTGACGCCGGCCAGGTTGGCGGTGCAAAGCCAGCGCCCATTGGGCTGGCCGGCGACCGGTGAAGCCAGCTCAGGAGGCAGGAGTTCTGGCAGATCGGCGCTTAATGCCAGGTCCAGGAGAGGACCCAGGCGGCCGCGCAATATCTCAAGCGCCTGCGAGAATGGCATTTTGACTGCCTTTTCAGGAGGCATGCCCACGATGAACGAGGTCTTACCCCGCTGGTAGGCGCTGATCTCACGTGAGTATGTTCGAGCAGAATTCTTGTCGGTCATGAGAACACCCTGTAAGCATTATAAAGGATTTTGGGACCCTGGTGACAACGCTCGTACGGACAACGCGGACTTTGTCCGTACGAGCGTTGTCACTATTTCCGCTCTCGTCAGCGTTCATCCGCGTCCAATATCTTATGTATAATCATCCCATCACAAGGTATCAGGAGTCATGAATGAAAACCGAAATCCACATCGAGGGCGAAAAGTTCTTCATCAACAGCCAGCTCACCTACTCCGGACAGAACTGGCGCGGACATCCAGCCGAGGGGCTGCTCTTCAACAGCCGCATGGTGCAGGCGATCTTCGACGACGCCAACCCGGCCACCGCCGTCCACTGGCGCTATCCCGACACGGGCGTCTGGGATCCCGAACGCAACACGGATGAATTCTGCGCCGCCCTGCCAGAATACCGCAGGCACGGCCTGCTGGCGGTGACCGTTGGCCTGCAGGGTGGCGGCTCGGTCTACGTGCCCGAAATCTACGAGCACTACGAAAATTCAGCATTCGAACCGGATGGTGCCCTGCGCCCAGACTATTTTGAGCGCCTGAAGCGGGTGCTCCAGGCCGCCGATGCCTGCGGGATGGTCGTCATCGTTAACTACTTCTACATCAAGCATGCCCGGCGCTTTCTCAATGAGCAGGCGATCCGGAATGCAACCGAACGCGCCACGGATTGGCTGCTGCAGAGTGGCTATCGCAACATCCTGGTCGATGTTGCCAACGAATCCGCCGACTGGTGGCGCAACCCACCCTTCCAACCTGCCAATATCCACAAACTGATCGAGATCGTCCAGCAGACAACGCTGGAGGGGCGCAGGCTGCTGGCAGGATCCAGCTCGGGCGGGGGGGAGGAAGTCCCTTACGGCAGGTGGCTGGAGATTGAGGATTTCCACATGCCGCACGGGAACGGATTGAGACCGGACGAGCTGCGCCGTAAACTACGCCGGTTCAAGGAGCAGCCAGGCTTTCAACGCCAGCCAAAGCCGGTTCTGGTCAACGAAGATTCGGTGTTTATTGAAAACCTGGAGGCTGCCGCCGCAGAATATGCCTCCTGGGGTTTCTACCACCAGGGCTACGGCTGCCATTACAAGGACCTGATGGACTGGACAGTTCAGGAGCGGGAGAGCAGCTACGAAGATCTCAGCGGATATCAGACGGTTCCCGTGAACTGGTCGATCAACGATCCCTGGAAGCGCGCCTTCTTTAAAGCCCTGGCCGAGGGATTCCAACCCATACCAGCTTGAGAAAACGCCATCCCACAAAACCTTTGATTCGGAACAGTCAGGAAAATCATGAACATCCCATTTGCCACAATCGAACACGAAATTTCAGCGGTCTTTGACACCGAGACCCTCGCCCTCCGGGTGACTGTCCACGGCAAGACCTGGCAAAGCCTTCCAGGTTTCCAGCCATATTTCGAGTACCTGCCCCTGGAGCAGCGCCGGGAACTACAGGTCGCCAGCCACGATAACCAGACAACCCGCAATTTCGCCGGTGAAAAAATTCTTTTGAACGGCGCTAAGGAGATCGAGCACCTCCCCTGGCAGACTGGTTTCGGGCAAGGGGTACGCTCGATCTTCAGAAAATTCACAGCTACCGGAAGGCCAATCCCCCTGGAGTTAGAAATACGCACGTGGATCGAGGAGGCCAAAGGCGTCCTGCATTTTGAGCTGATCCCGCTGGTGGATGACCGTGGCGTCCTGCGCCTGATGGCGCCAGCGCCGTTCGAGCTCCCCGGTCGAGATGCCAGCAGCTACACGGTGCTGCCGATGATGCAGGGCTGCCTGATCCCCAACAACTGGCACCAGGAGCTGCACACCCACAGCGCTGGAATGTTGCTCAGCCGGGCGGCTTACATGCCCTGGTGGGGGCAGGTCGATGGACGATCTGGCTGGATTACGATCGTGAACACGCCCTGGGATGCCGGCTATTGCCTGGATCACCCGCGGGGTGGCCCAACCCTGCTTTACCCAGTCTGGCACGCCTCCCTGGGCAGCCTGGGTTATGCCCGCAGCCTGCAGATCCATTTCATACAGGACGGCGATTACAACGACCTGGCGAAAATCTACCGCGGCTACGCCCGCGAACACGGGCTGCTGCGCACGCTGGCGGAAAAGGCGGCCTCCAAGCCCCTCATCGACCAGCTCATCGGATCGCCGGTGGTCCACACCGGGATTTATACCCACATCCAACCCGAATTCGCTCTACTACGACCCGCAACACCCGGAAGCCAATGACAACTTCACCTCCTTCGACGAACGCGCCCGCCAGATGCGGGAACTGCATATGAAGGGATTGGAGCGCGCCTACGTCCACCTGGACGGCTGGGGAGTGCGCGGCTACGACAACCAGCATCCCGAAGTCCTGCCCCCTTGCGAGAAAGCCGGCGGTTGGGACGGCATGCGCAGGCTCGTGGATACCTGTCACGAGCTGGGCGACCTGATCATCACCCACGACCAGTACCGCGATTACTACAAGGATGCCGCCACCTACGACCCCGAGCAGGCCGTGCACGATGAGAACGGCAGCATCCCCGGGGAAGCCATCTGGTACGGCGGCGCCCAAGCCTTCCTGTGTGCTCGCTTCGCCCCCGCTTACGTACGCCGGAATCACACCCGCCTGGAGCAGGCCGGCATCCACCTCGACGGCGCTTACCTGGATGTCTTTGCCGTGGTCGACCTGGACGAATGCTTTCATCCCACTCACCGCATGAGCCGGCGCGAGTGCCTCGACTACCGCTGCCTGAGCTTCGCCCACCTGGGCAGCCAGGGCAAGATTGTCAGCTCGGAAGAATCCATCGACTTCGCCGTCCCTTACCTGGAGCTGGTGCACCATGGCCCGTATGCCCTCACCCCTGGATACGATGAGGGGACTGGCAGGGGCATCCCCGTGCCCCTTTTCAACCTGGTCTACCACGACTGCCTGATCCTGCCCTGGACGCTGACCACCGGCGGCTGGGGCATCCCCCAGGAAGACAGCGGCTTGCTCCATGCCTATCTGAACGCCGGCACCGGCTACCTATCCATCGACGCTGATCCTCAAGAGATTGCCCGGATGCAGGAGCTCTGCTTCTTGCAGCAGCGCCTGGCAAAGGTGGAGCTATTGCGCCATGAATTTGTGGACGGCAACCTGCGCCGCCAGCGCACTACCTTTGCCAACGGCGTCAGCGTCGAGGTTGATTTCGATAGCGGCAGCATCCACATCCTGGAATCCTGATTTTTAATCTTTCTTGATAATTTCCTGATAAGCCTATGCTAAGGTCTAGGCAGATTTCACATTTAACTCAAATCAGCCATACCACCATCGGATCTTGCAATGGATGGTGGGGAACACGATAAAAGGAGGCAGCATGTTCGTTCATACAACCGTCTTAAAAGTCAATCCGGAAAACGTACCGGCTGTTGTCGAGCTGTTAACCAACGAAAAAATGATGACCATCTTGCAGTCGACTCAAGGACTCCGCCATGCATATGTCCTGGAATCCGTTGAAGAGCCCGGCAAGGTAACCTCCCAGACATTCTGGGACTCGATGGCGGATGCCCGCAACGGCTTTTCCTCCCCGGCATACACTACCTTACTCGGTGATTTACGCCCCATTTTGATCGCGGCGCCGGAACGGCTCAGCTACAACTTGCTACAAGATGTGATCTTGAAGGGCGATTAGCTGGTCGATCTTTCCCAGCCACGCACTGGCGGCAGCTTGCATGTCCTGGGCGCTCCCACGGGCTCGGGCAGCCTTAACGACGCTCCCCGGCAGTGATTGCGCCATTTGCTCAAGACGTGCACCCAGGAAATCACCCACCCAGGCAGATTCTCCGAAGGCAGGGAACCTCCCTGCTGCAGCAAAACTTTCCAGCGCCTGTTCGATCTCATCCCGCTCAAGGAGAAAGTAAGTAACCGCCAACAGGCATGCACTGGCGCCAATACCAGCATCCATCTGGCATTCCCGGATTGCCTGGTGAAGTAAAGTTCGAGCGCTCTTAAAATCACCGCAACGGTACCAGGCGATACTCAAGAATGCCTGAGCCCAGGCGAAAGTGCGTTGATCGTTGACCTTGGAGCCTTCAGCAATCACAACCTCGAATTCCTGACAGGCAAGATCATTTTTCCCTTGGAGAAGGTAGATCGAACCGATGAACATCCTTGTAAAATTGTCTATGTTCGATGCAGGTATATTTTGATTATAGGCGATGGCAGCATCGTATTTTCCCAGGCCCCAATTTACCCCAATGACCGCCGTATGGTCTATGCCTGCGAGAGGACTTCCCAATTCTTTATAGATTGCCATGGTTAATTCGATCAAGGGCAGCGCTTCGGCAAATTTGCCTGACCAGATTAATGAAACCGTCTTTTGTCTCGATATGCGGAGGATATCTCTCTTCGAATCCGGATTTTGAAAAACTTCCAGTGAATCCAGGACAACGTGAGATCCTTTTTCAACTTGCCCACAATAAAGATATGCGCATCCCAGGACATAGAGTATATATTGAACCAGATCTGGATCACCATCAGGAGATTGAAGTTTCAAGGCTTTTTCGGCGACTTGCAGTTGTTCCGCATAACGCCCCATGCTTTCCAGGGCTTCCGCTGCCCGCACTAACGCCCTGGCTGCATACCAACCCTCACCGAGTTTTTCAAAAATCTCGGCACTTTGGATGGCGTAATTCAACGTCACCGGATTATCCTTGCGCAACAGCAAACAAGATTTAAAATACCAGGCCAGCGCAAACTCGTATCGCAAGTCCAATTCCGGCGAATTTTTATTCTCTAGCTCTTGAAGTACCGACTCCAGTCCTGTTAGACCCTGCTCCCGGCGACCTTGGAGGATGCGGAAATAAGCCTGCCAACAGGTCAGGCGCACCCAAAGGCGTAGCGAGTCCAGCATCGATTCCTCGTCGTTCGATCTCCACCAATCCTGCCTCGCAAGCGGTTTCGCCACTGTGAGTCTGGCCACGTTTCTCATAAAAGATGCACAGGCCACCTAAAGCGCTTTCCAGTTCGGTCCAATCGCCTCGCCCGGCCATCCAGCTCCAGGCATGGCGCGCATTTTCAATTTCACAATCCATCTCCCCTAACGCGGCCATCTGCTGGCTTCCCTGTAAGTCTTGTCCCCAAGCAGCCAGCTTCTTTCCATACAGGCTGCTGAAGCGGTCGTGCACCTCATGGGTCTCCTGGGGGATCGTCTCCAATTTATCCTGGGCGTACTGGCGTATCAGGTCATGCAGGCGGAATCGACCGCTGTCTGCATGCAGGATGAGCGAAAAATCGAGCAGCGCTTTGAGGTTGAGGGGCGTAGCCTGCGCTACCGCATTCGCCTGGGCAGAAGTGAACGGCTGGCGAAAGACCGCCAGTTTGCGTAAAACGGCTTGTTCATCTACCCATAAAAGATTCCAGGAATATTCGAACGCCGCCCGCAGGCTCTGCTGCCTGGGCGGTAGATCATGCCAGCCTGCGGACAGGAAATCCAGGTTGCTTTGGATTTCCTTGAGGATTTGATCGGATGACATTGCCGAGGTCCAGGCCGCCGCCAGGTTGATGGCCAACGGCACACCCTTCAGAGTCCGGCAAATATCAAAAACTGCCCGTGCCTGCGCATCGACCGCCGAAAATTCAGGCCTGACCCGTTGGGCGGCATCTAAATAAAGCTGCACAGCCGGCGATTCATCCCAGCCCGGAGAAAATTCGACCGGAACCGGTAAACCCTCCAGGATCAACAGGTGCTCTCCCTGTAGATTTACCCGAGCCCGAGAGGTTATTAAAAATTTTATCTTTGAACAAAAGCGCAGCATATCAAAGAGAATAGTCACCCCTTCGAGGACCATTTCTGCCCCATCCAGGATCAATAACATCTCCTTGTCGCGCAGATCCTCGGCCAGTTTGTTTACCCACCCAGGCTGGTCCCGGTGATCCCAAAAGGATGTCTGCAGCATCCCCAGGGTTTGGGAAAGAATCGCAAGCACATCGTTTACAGAGCTCAACACTCCCAGGTCCAGCCAGTACACCCCGTTGGAGAAGGTGGGCAGCAGCATCTTTCCTGCCTCAATAGCCAGGCGGGTTTTCCCGCTGCCACCTATCCCAAGGATGGTCACCAACCGGCAATCCGGGTCAATTAGTTTCCAATACAGCTCTTCAAGCTCTGCGTGCCTGCCAACCAGGCGCGTGGTCGAGGACGGCAGGTTGTGCGCGGGATGTCGTGAGGCGTTAACTGTCTCAAATTGATGATCAATCTGCTCGTAAATCGCCAGGGTTGGCGCTTCAGGCTCAGCTCTTAGTTCATCAGCCAGAAACCGTTCGTAATCCCGGAAAACCTGGAGGGCCTCGGCGCGCCTTCCCTTACGAGCGAGAATGGTCAACCACTGGCGCAAGTTGGCTTCGTCAAAGCGGTCGAGTATTGCCAGACGTTCAACATATTCTAACGCCTGGTCGAGATCGCCCCGTTTGAAACTGCTATGCACCAGGTTCCCCAACCCATTAATAACCAGACCGTTCAGGTGCACGCGCCGGGCACGCAGCCAATCTTCAAACTCTGACGCATCAGCCAGCGAAAAACCTGCCAGGAACTCTCCAGGGAAAAGCTCTGCTGCCTGCTCCAGGCGCTGGATGCACTGGCGGCAAGCCCAAGCAAATCTATGGTTATGCGCGGAAACATCCTTCGTTAAGCCTAAAAATAATAATACATCCACCCGTGTGTTGTCGTCCGGTAGGAAACGAACATCCTGGGGCGTTATTTCGAGGCAGTGCTGAAAACTTGTCTGGCCAATTAACTGGCGCAGGTTGTATAAAGCCTGGTTGAGGCTCTGGCGCGCCCGGCGCTCGTTGCTCTCAGGCCAGAAGAGACCTGCCAGCGTTTCCCGCCGGTGGGCTCGCCCGGACTCGATGACAAGGTACGCCAGGAACAGGCGAACCTTGTCGGATTCAAAACCGGTGATGACCTGTCCGTCCAACCTGGCTTCGAAGCCACTTAAAAATTTTAATTCTAATATTGCCATCCCCCTGTATTTTAGTATTTTTTTCCTATAACGGAGTTGCATTCTTGTAGGTTGGATTGAACACAGATGCCCTTTCTCCTGATAATTTCCTGATAGCTCTATGCTATTGTATTAGAAATAGAGCTTCCAGGCAGCATGTCCAACAAGGGGAAACCATGCTGGAGATACCAGCGGGGAGATCGAAGACCATAGTCTTCGATCTCCCCGGGGGGAAATTACCATTTTCAGAGGGCAGCTCATGGATAAATTTATCAATAAATTCAGGAGGATCCGATGTTTGTCCACACCACCATTATTAAAGTTAACCCAGATAAAGTTAAGGAAGCGTCCGCAATTCTGTTTAGCGAGAAAATCATGACGTTTTACAGCACCATCCAGGGATTGCAACGCGGCTACCTGATCGAATCGGTGGATGAGCCCGGAAAACTGATCTCGCTGTCGTTTTGGGATTCGATGGCAGACGCCCGCCGGACGATGTCTGATCCGGCATATGCCAGTCTGATCGGTGATTTACGCTCTATATTACTCGCCGCGCCGGAACGCTACTCTTACAGCCTGCTGAACGAGATCACCCCAGAGATGTTACAAGCGGATTAAGCTATCCCTCTGGTCCAGCCAGGCCAGCGCTGCAGCCTGCATGTCCTGCCCGGCGCCGCGGGCACGGGCGGCCTCGACTACATCGGGAGGCAGCGATTGGGCTAATTGCTCGAGCCGGGCGCCCAGGAAATCGTACGTCCAGGAGGACTTTCCGTATAAAGGCAGTTTTTCGGCTGCCGCATATGCCTCCAAAGCTTTGATCACCTCGCCGCGCTCGAGGAGAAAGTATGTAACCGCCAGCAAGGTTACGCAGGAACCTAAGGTGGCATCATTCAGGCAACCCTGCAGGGCCTGGTGCAAACATTCTACTGCGCGCTCCAAATTATGTACCCGATAAAACGCCAGGCTGGCAAACGCCCTCGCCGCCGTTTTCAAACGATGCTCGGACCTCTCTTGATCTTCGATGATCAACCTTTCGAACAACTCTACAGCCAGCTTATTGTTTCCCTGGAGCAGATAGGTAGCGCCAAGGAGTAATTTTCCAAGACTATTCTCCTGTTCGGCTATCCTGGTGAGAACGGTAATGACGTCATCGTATCGACCAAGCCCCCAGTACACAAAAGCCTTTTGCCCAGTTTCAAATGCACTGAGAGGCAATTCAAGATTCTTCCTGCATCGATTGGCGTAGCTGGACTTGTATTAATGCTTCCTCGTACCTTCCAGCCCAGATCAACCCCGTCATTTTGTCATTTCCTAACAGTATCATCCCCGTCAGCGCAGCCGGATGAGGCGAGTCATCAACGGAATCCAGGATCATTTTACATCCAACATCAACCTGACCCAGGAAAAGATACGCACACCCAAGGACGTATCGAAGCCGGTGGACTAATTCTGGATCGCCGTCCTTTGCCTGCAATCCCAGGGCTTTTTCGCAGAGCTGCATTTGCTCCGAAAACCGTCCCATGCTTTCCAGGGCCTGCGCTGCCAGGGTTAACCCTCGAGCCGCAAACCAGGTTTCGCCTGAGCTTTCGAAAATTCCGGCTGCTTTCAACACACACTCTAAAGTGGTCGGGTTATCATGACGCACCAGGGTAAAAGCCTTAAATAACCAGGCAAGTGCCTGTTCATACTGTACCTCCAACCCTGACCAGTTTTGATTTTCAATTTCTTGCAGCACGGCCTCCAGGCGCTCCAGACCCTGTGTGCTTCGACCTTGCCGTACCCAAAAGTTTGCCTGCCAGGCGGCCAGGCGCGCCCATAACCGTAGCGAGCTCCCATCAATTCCTTTGAACTCGATCTGGTTTACTGCTGTTGAACAGGCGCCGTCGCCGCTTTTGGCCTGGTCACGCTTTTCGTAATAAATGCACAGCCCATCCAGGGCGGTTTCCAGGCCAGCCCACTCCCCTTTCCCGGCCATCCAGTCCCAGGACAGCCGGATGTTCTCGATCTCAAGATCCATCTCGACCAGAGCTTCTGCCTGCCGGCTGGTTTTCAACTCCCTTCCCCAGGCTGCCAGCTTCTGCCCGAAATGATCGCTGAAACAGGCATATACTTCCGGTGTTTCTTGAGGCACTGCCTCCAGTTTTTCCATGTGCGAACTGGCGCACCAGGTCATGCAGGCGAAACCGCTCGCCGCCTGCTCGTTGGATGAGGGAAAAATCCAGCAGCCCCTTCAGGTTATTTACGGTCGCCTGGGTTACCACATTGGCCTGCTGGGCCGTAAACGGCTGCTGGAAAACCGTAAGCTTTCGCAAGACGGCTTGGTCATCTACACACAACAGGTTCCAGGAATATTCGAAAACCGCCCGCAGGCTCTGCTGGCGGGATGGCAGGTCTTGCCAGTTGGAATGGAGGAAATCCAGGCTCTTGTGAATTTCGGTGAGGACTTGGTCCGGCGAAAGCGCCGGCGTCCAGGCTGCCGCAAATAACAGGGCAAGCGGCATCCCCTTCAAGGTCCTGCAGATTTCGATTACTGCCCTGGCTTGCGTATCCAGCACCTGAAAACCGGGACTGGTCTGCCGGACAATATTCGCAAAGAACTGCACTGCAGGATATTCTTCCCAGCCAGGCGCGAGCTGCTCCGGATAGGGCAGCCCCTCCAGGATCAGGAGATTCTCCCCCTGCAGGTTCAAGCGGGCGCGCGAGGTCACCAGAACCTTCACCTTTGAAGCCTGGCGTAACAAATCGTTTAATGCGACCACTTTTTCCAGGACCATCTCCGCGCCGTCCAGGATTAAGAGCAGCTCCTTGTCCTGGAGTTCGCTGAGCATCTGCCTTTCCTGCCCGGGTGTGTCCGGCTGATCTAGAAATGACCCTCGCTGCAGGCCTAAGGTATGGGCCAGGTTAGCCAACAAATCGTGCCCGGAGCTCAACACGCCCACATCCAACCAAAACACCCCGTTTGGGAAAGCGGGCAAAAGCACTTTCCCCGCCTCCATGGCCAGGCGCGTTTTCCCGCTGCCCCCCATCCCCAGGATGGTTACCAGCCGGCAGTCCGGATCCACCAGCTTCCAGTACAGCTCTTCCAACTCGGCCTGCCGGCCTACCAGGCGCGTGGCGGCAGCAGGCAGGTTATGCGGCGGCTTTTGTGGGTTTGCTAATGTTTCAAACTGGTGATTGATCTGGTCATGAATCTCCAGGGTAGCCGCCTCTGGCTCAACCGCAAGCTCATTCGCCAGCAGGCGGGCATACTCCTGGTAGGCCTGGAGTGCGTCAAGTCGCCTGCCCTTCCGGGCGAGCAGGATCAATCGCTGGCGCAGGTTTTCCTCATCAAAGCGATCCAGCCCGGCCAGGCTGTTCGGCATACCCCAACGCCTGATCCAGGTTGCCACGTTTCAGGCTGCTCTGGACCAGGTCGCGCAGCCCGCTGAGCGCCAGCTCGTTCAAGCGCTCGCGCTTGGTACGCAGCCAATCCTCAAAGACTTCCGAGTCTGCCAGGGAAAATCCAGCCAGAAACTCGCCAGCGAAGAGCTCAGCAGCCTGCGTTAACCGCTGGACACACTGCCGGCAGGTCGGGGCTGTTGAGTGCGGATGAGCATGGACTTCATCCATCAACAGGGAAAAATGCAAGACATCCACCTGTGTGTGCAAGTTCTGGTGGAAACGAACATCCTGCGGTGACTGCTCAAACCAGTGCCCAAACTTTTCTTGCCCGATGACCTGGCGCAGGTTGTACAGGGACTGGTTGAGGCTCTGGCGCGCCCGGCGTTCACTGCTCTCGGGCCAGAATAGACCTGCCAGTGTTTCTCGGCGGTGGGCGTGCCCAGATTTAACGACAAGGTACGCCAGGAGCAGGCGCACCTTGTCCGACTCAAAACCGACGACCGGCTGACCATCCAGCCTGGCCTCGAAGCCACCAAAAAAAATTCAGTTCGAGTATAGCCATCCCCCTTTATTTTATTATTTTTTTAACGAAGATGTATATACAAAAATGTAGGTTGGGTTGGACATCCCCGACCGGTTTTTGGTCGGGCTGAAACCCAACGATCTGCTTAATGATCCCATCTCTTGTCCGGCTGCCAGAAGCCTAACTTGGGGGTGTTCCACTCATCGGTCGGGTCGAAGAGACCGCTGGGCGGGCGCAGGTTTTCGCGGATGCCGTCCAGGTTCAGGTCCACGCCCAGGCCGGGCTTCTCGGGCACCTTCACGAAGCCATCGACCATCAGCGGCTCGGGCAGGCCGGTCACCAGGCTGCTCCAGAAAGGCAGGTCGAAGCCGTGGTGCTCGAGCGCCACGAAACTGGAAATGGCGGCGGCGGTATGCAAATTTGCCATGAAGGCAATGGGCGAACCCGCGAAGTGCAGGGCGGTGGGCAGCCCGAAGCGCTCTCCATGATCGGCGATGCGCTTGGTCTCGAGCATGCCGCCCGAGGTCAACAGGTCGGGGTGCAGGATATCCACGGCGCGCGTTCTCGATCATCTCTCGGAAGCCGTCCAGCAGGTAGAGCTCCTCGCCGGCGGCGGTGGGCACGTTGATCGCCCGGGTCACTATCCGGTGACCTTCGATATCCGCCCAGGGCACGGGGTCTTCCATCCAGGCCAGCCCGTACGGCTCGAGGGCATTTGCCAGGCGGATAACTTCCTTGATCGTCATGGTGCCGTGCCCGAAGTGATCGATGCACAGCGAGGTCTCCCAGCCGACGGCGCCGCGCACTGCGGCCACGATCTCCGCCATGCGCTCGATACCGGCGTCGGTCACCTGGCTGCCGTAGTGGGCGCCGGGCGCCTTGCCCCAATTCCCAGGGCGGTATTCGCCCTTCGGCGGGCTGCCGATCAGGGAACCGTCGTAATAATGAAAGACCGCCGGGCCAATGTCGAACTTGATAAAGGTTAAGCCGAGGTCTTTACGTCCCAGGACGCGCTGCACATAGGCGTCCGGCGTCGGATCCGCCGGGGTGGGCGTGTCGGCGTAGACGCGCACCTGGTCGCGGTACTTGCCGCCCAGGAACTGGTAGCAGGGCACGCCGTAGACCTTGCCCACCAGGTCCCAGAGCGCCAGCTCGATGCCCGAAACCCCACCGCCCTCGCGACCCCAGTTGCCGAAGCGGCTGATGGCACGATAGAGCATGTCCACGTTGCAGGGGTTCTGCCCCAGGAGCATGCTTTTGAACTGCAGGGCATTTTCCTTGTGCCCGGCGTCGCGCACCTCGCCGATGCCATAAACACCCTGGTTGGTGTCGAGGCGAATGATCGGGTAGTCGTAGTTCGAGCAGACCACCGCAATGCGCATGTCGGTGATCTTTAAATCGCTCGGGTTGGATTTTGTATTGACCTTATCAAAAGCCTGTTCGATAGATTGCTTTTCCATAAATACCTCCTAAAACCTTAAAACACGAAGGACACAAAGAATTCACGAAGGGTCACGAAGTTTTTTAGTATTCTTTGTGATCCTTAGCGTCTCCTTCGTGTCCTTCGTGTTAAAACTTACAAACCCATGTCGGCGATTTGCTTCAGGGTCTGCTCGTAGACTTCGAAGTGCTCGCCCTCGGACTCATCGGGATCGACGTACTTAAGCCACATCGCCTGCTCGGGGTGCAGGCCGGCCAGCTTGCGACGGCTGGCGTAGATGTTGCCCTCCACCTGGTGCCAGCGCACACGGCCCATCTGCAGCAGGATATACTGCCCTTTATAGACCCGTTGCAGCCGGCTCTTGTGCTCCTGGTAGAACATGCCCTGCTCTGCCATGGTCTTCCGCCAGGTGACGTTGCGCTCCTGGGGGTCGGTCAGATGGGTGAAGTATTCAGCCGCGGGGACGGGTCCTTCGGACTGGAAATCGATCTTTTTGAGGTCTGCCTTGCCGAAACCGCTTTGTTCGGCAATCAACAGCGCATTGCGATCGCGATGGAAAGGCGGCGTCAGCCAGTCCGAAAGGGGATCGTGGTTCATCAAGGCTGCTCCGCAGGCGTCGGTGGCAATCACATGATCGCCGGCGACGAGGGTGTTGGCGACCCGCGGGTGCTCGCCCTTGCCCCATTCCTGGCCAGCCTGTCCCACCAGGCCGTCGATGATGTTCAGGACCGGGTTGAAAATCTTGCCCAGGTCCACGAGCATGTACGGCATGCGCACCAGGTGGTGGTAGTAGCCGCGCGGGCGCCCGGTAGGCTGCAGCGGCACCAGGCCGAACAGGTTTTTCAAGCACAGGGTGACGCCCATGAAGGCGTGGCTCTTCAGCTTCTGCACCGAGATCATGGCATCCGCATCCAGAAAGTCGGCGGGCACCGGGTAGCGCTCGAACATCACCCCGCCGCCCGGGACGTTCATCCAGACTGCGGGCTTCCTCTGGCCGGCGATGCGCTCGATCCCGTATTCCTCCAGGATGGGCTTGAGCAGCAGGCTGGGCTCAGCGAGCTCCTGGTCCTGCGGGCGTTCGACGCCGACGTCGATCACGAAGATCTCGGCGTGGGTGCGCTCCCGCAGCAGGCGCACCGTGGCGCGCACCACGGGATCGCTAACGAGCTGCTGGCGCATGCCTTCATAATAGACGACGCGCTCGGGAGCGTTGTCCTGGTTGAACTTGATCCCGATGCGGCGGGCCGCACCCAGTTTTTCCCAGGCGCTCTCCAGGGGATCGGTGGCGCGCTTCAGAGCCTGGAAGACTTCCTCGTCGCTGGCGCGGTAATCGCAGTGAGTTGCGCGTACTTTGGGTTTGGTTTGAGGGACGTTCGTGTTCATAGTGGTTGAAAAAGTTCCTTTTGTTAATTTTTACCTGAACCTAGCGAAGGTGCGCATCGAAGAACGAGGCGTTTCACCTACGCAAGGTTAGATTTTAGTCTTTCCCAGATGCGGTCGATCTCCTTGAGGTCTTCAGCGTCTAGCGGTTTCGTTTCCATGCGCATGTGGCGGTTCTTAAAGACTCCGTGGCGCACCATGATCTCCTTGGCAAACGCCATGCCCATCAATCCTTCCAGGTTGATGCCTGGCAGCGCCATCTCGTAGACATCACCGGCTTCCTGGAGCCTGCCGGCGTCCAGATGCTCCCAGGTGCGCTGGATCAGGTCGGTGAACTCGCAGGCATGGATCACGCCCTTGGAACCGCGAGCGTGCTCCGTGATCATGAAACGCCCGCCACTGCCGCCCATCACCCCCTGGATATGCGGGTTGTTGCGCCCCAGCAGGCTGCTGATCGAGTGCGTGGGCGGCCAGACTTCTTCCTTTACCCAGCGTACGAGCTCGATCTCACTGCACAGGCGCACGATCTGGTCGGGCGAGAGCGAGACGATGCCCGCATTCTGGATCATCACCGGCAGCCCGGCAGCCGCAGCGATCGCCTTGAAATAATCGAAGGTGACCTCGAAATCCGGCCGCAATCCGTAGGGCGGCATGGCGATCACCGCATCGGCGCCAACTTCGCGGGCGTAGCGCGCCAGCTCAACCGCCACAGCGGTATTGACCGCAGCCACGTTGGCGATCACCGGGACGCGCCCGGCGCTGGCCTCCACAGGGATGCGCACCATCAGGCGGCGTTCGGCTTCGGAAAGCGCCTGGAACTCGCTGACCAGCACCGGCACGACGATGCCGCGGGTACCGCAGGCGATGCAGAACTCGATCTCGTGCCGCAGCACGTCTTCGTCGATGCGGTCGCGATCGTCAAAGGGCGTCATCGGGATGGCAAAGCTGCCGCGCCAGTCGTTTTCAGGAATCATGGGACCTCAAATGGATGGATAGTTCTGGGGATTGGGACGCACAGGGGTAAATTATAACGTATTCATGCAAACAGGTCGGTTGAAATCCAGTTGAAGTCCTCCGATTGAAATCGGGCTCTTAACAGCCGGGAATTCATTCCACGGACTTATCCGGGGATTCGTCCCAATCCGCGCTATCCTGCGGTTCATACCCCAGCACCTGGCGCGTGTGCTCCAGGTCGGCGAAGGCGTAGCGGTTGTTCGAAAAGCCGTAGAAAATGTCGAATTTCAGTTCCGGCGGCGCTTCCAGGCAGCGCTGCACGAGCTGGCAGATGTCGCGATGGCTGCACCAGGCCGAATACCCGTAGTGGGGGCGCGGGCGGTTCTCGGCAACCACCCAGCCCACCCGCAGGCAAAGGCAGGATAGCCCGTGAACTTCGGCGTAGTACGAGCCCAGGGCCTCTCCCCAGACCTTGCTGGCGGCGTACAGCGTGGTCGGGCGCGGGCGATCGTCCTGGGTCAGGCGCTCGAAATCATCCGGCACCTCGGCAAAACGGCCCTCCCGGAGCGCTTTGAAAGGATCCTCGGCGAAGTGTCCGTAGTGCACCATCACCGAGGAAGCGAAGACGATGCGCTCGACCCCGGCCTGGCGGCAGGCTTCGAAGACGTTGTAAGCCCCGGCCAGGTTGTTGGGCAGGATGCGATCCCATTCGTTGCCGCCGGGCTCGGCCGCCATGTGCACCACCTGCTGAACCCCCTGGACAGCCTCAAGAACCGCATTGGCATCTGCCAGGTCGGCCAGGATGAAGTGATCCTGCGGGATGGGTGTGACGTCGGCAGGCAGGATGCGTGGCGAAGGCTGGGCGCTGTGGTCGAGGCCGAGGACATCATATAACTGGGAGCTGGCGGGACAAGTGACCGTAAACCAGGTTGCCGATCAGGCCGTTAGCGCCGGTGACGAGGATTTTGTTCATTGAAATTGAGGAAAATGCAAAGCGAATTATATCACCAGCCAAATCCAGGTGATGCGGCGTCAGAACCATCGACCAGGGATTGACGATTGCCTATTCGTCCTGGTTATGTGATACTTGGTTGATAGGGTACTGTGCACCAGTTCCTGATACCGCCAGGAGGAAAATACTCATGAAAGCGATGAATAAATACTTGTCTATCGGAATTGCGATCACTTTGATTGCCATCGTGTTATTCCTGGGTCTCAGCACCGTCGGCCCAGCTTTTTCAGCCACACTCTCAGCCCTTAAAGCGCCGACCAGCACACCCACTGCGATCCCCGGCGACGTCATCCCACTAAAACCTATCACAGGACTGAGCTCTCTCAACGCCACTGTCAAGATTGACGTGAACGGCCAAATTAATGACAGGCGTGCTGTTGGTGATCTAACTGCCGAGTTGGTTACGAATGACCAGGACGAAAGTCAGATTACCATTTCAGGCAGCCTGTTGGGAGATATCACTGCCCAGGTGGGAGGATCGCTGGTCGGTTTATTTAAACCGTCCAAGGTCGACATATTCAAGGTGCCAGAAGGCACTTATATCGTGATCAATGGCTTGTTCCCGGTCTGTGTGAAACCAAAAGACACCGCGGCTACTGCAGTGTTGGATGATCTGAGCCCACAAACCCTGATGAGCATGTTAACGAGAAGTGATGTAGCCCGCGGGAAATTCGTCGGTGATGAAACACATAGCGGCGTGGTTTTGAAACATTACGTAATCGATGGCAATTTTTTCCTCGAGGCGGCTCAAAAGAGCAGTGATCCGAAATTGAAGGCATTCGGTGAAGCGTTATGGTCTGCAGAAGATATCGACCTGTATGTCGACGCCAAGAATGGTTATCCGGTGGCTTTTCTCGGTGGCTTTAGCGGCGCTTACGAACCTCTTAAGTTTGAAGGCGATTTTGATGTGCAAATCGAACTGACCGGAATCAATCAAAATACACCGGTGACCCTACCTGCCTCGTGTAACAAACCGATCTCGCCGTAAGATTCCCCCACGTTACCCTCGTTCTTGTTGGCTAAATGGTCCAACGCAACCAAAATCCTGCTCCTGCGTAGATTATATCAAAGGAAAAACGAAAGGAGCTTGAAAAATGGGTTGCATCGTAGGTCTGTTTAAGGGGATCGTCGGCCTGGTCCTGGGCATCCTGGGCCTGGTCCTGGCGGCTGTGGGTGTCGTCATTGCCGTGGTGGTTGGCGGCATCGGCTGCCTGCTGCCCGCCCTGATCGTGCTGGCCGTGCTGGCCGCGCCGGTGCTGATCATCCTGGCGCTGGTGGGCATGATTTAAGCAGAACTGGAATAATGCCGCCTGCCCTATGAAAATTGAGGGCAGGCGGCTTTTATTTAAGTAGACAGATGAACGCTGAAAGCGCGGAAAAAACTGGGTGATTCCGCGTCCATCCGCGTGCATCAGCGTCCCATATTTTTAAATTACGGGTGTGAAGTGGTAAACTTGCAACGAAAGCGAGAGAACCATGAGCGTATTTTCCAACCCCAATTTCCCTTATGATTTCATCGGCGAGATCTTGATCACCCAGGAACAAATTGAACAGCGCGTGTGCGAGCTGGGCAGGCAGATCACACAGGATTACGCCGATTCCGAGCGCCTGCTCCTGCTGGGCCTGCTGCGCGGCAGCGTCGTCTTCATGACCGACCTGATGCGCAACATCCACCTGCCGATCACCCTCGACTTCATGTCGGTCTCCTCCTACGCCGGCGCTACTTCGAGCGGTTTCGTGCGCATCGACTCGGACCACAAGACCAACATCCACGGCTGGGACGTGATCCTGATCGACGACATCGTTGACACCGGCTACACCCTGCGCACGGTCAGCAAGCTGCTGAAAGACCGCCAGCCTCACAGCCTGGCCCTGTGCGCCCTGCTGGACAAGGTCGCCCGGCACCGCGTGCAGCTAGACATCCACTACCTGGGATTCGAAATCCCGGATTATTTCGTCGTCGGCTACGGGCTCGACATCGACGAAAAGGGCCGCAACCTGCCGTACATTGCATCGGTGGACCTGGAGAAATACCAGCGGGGGAAGAAGTGATTCTCGGCGTGGATTTCGGCACGACCAACAGCGGCGCCGCCGTGTACGACGGGCGCTCGATCCGCCTTCTGCCCCTGGATCAGGGCGCTGATAACCAGGCCGTCTTCCGCACCGCCATTTACATCACCCGCGGCCGCGAGTTTCACCTGGGCAGCCAGGCCGTCAACCTGTATTTTCACCAAAATATCGGCCGCCCCAGCCGCTACACCAAGACCTGGGTAGGCGAAATCGTGCAAATATTTGCCGAGTTACCAACCTTTTACCGCGATGTGTATGTCTATGAGGACGAGTTCTCGCCTGGACGCCTGTTCCTGTCGATCAAAACTGCCCTGCGCAACCCCAATTACCTGGGCACGGTCTTCCAGGAACAGTGGTATTCGGTCAGCGACCTTGCGGCGATCTTTCTGATGGGCATAAAGCTGCGTTCTGAACAGCACCTGGGCAGGCCGGTGACGGACGTGGTCCTGGGCAGGCCGGTATACTTTTCGAGCAAGCCCGAGGAGGACAAGATCGCCCAGAGCCGCCTGCTGGATGCTGCCTTCAAGGCCGGCTTTGAGAAAGTCTATTTTGAATACGAGCCAGTTGCGGCCGCCCTCTCTTACGAGCGTACCCTCGAACACCCAGAGCTGGTGCTGGTGTTCGACTTTGGCGGCGGCACGCTGGATTTCACCATTATGGAAGTAGGCCAATCGCAACGCCAGCGCCACGTCCTGGCGACGGGCGGCATCCCGGTGGCCGGCGACCTCTTCGACCAGCGCCTTTTTCGCGTCACCCTGCCGCGCCACCTGGGCGAAGGCGAGTATTTCGTACAGGACGGCAAGCGCTACCCGATCCCTTCCCACATTTTTGACCTGCTGACCAACGCCCAGGAAATCATCTCGCTGAACACCCCACAGAACCTGGAGATGCTGCGCAGCATCCACCTGGGTGCCCAGCACAAGAAAAAGACGGAAGCCTTAATGAAGATCGTCTCATCGAATTACGCCCTGCTGCTCTTCGACGTGGTCGAGCGTGCCAAGTGCCGCCTCTCCAGCGCCAGGGAAACGACGATCTCGGTAAAGAACGAGGCCTTCAGCCTTGAAGAAAACGTGACCCGGGCACGCTTTGAACGCGCCATCCACCACGAATACGAGGCCATCCGGGCAGAGCTGCTGGCCACCCTGGAACGATCAGGACTGCGGCCTGGCCAAATCGATCGTGTCGTGCGCACAGGCGGCTCTTCGCAAATCCCGCTCTTCGTGGGATTGCTCGAAGAGCTTTTTGGGGCGGATAAGGTGCTTGCCATCGATGTCTTTAGCAGCGTGACCTCCGGGCTGGGCATGCGCGCCCATGAAATTGAACAGGGATTGGCCGAGGCTGAAGCCTGGACGTCCGACCGCCTGCAGAAAACCGAAACGATCACCAGCAATTCTGAAACCAAGGGGAACATCCTGGAGATCGACCTGGCAAACGTGCGTAAACGACTGGAGGTCTCCGGAGCCTTCGACGAGGGGCGGTCTGCACTCCCAGAGAAGCTGCTGATGCTGCTGGGAAGGGGCAGGCTGGAGGTCAGCGCTATTCCCCTAAAACCAGGGGATGTGCCCGCCCAACCGTCAGACTGGGCCAGCCAGGGATTCCTGGCAGACGCAAACCTGCACGCACTGTTTGCTACCGACAGCTTCCGCTTACGGTCACACGAGCTGTCCGCCTGCTACATCGCCCGCCTGGGCAGCGAAAGCGGCGTCTACGACCTGCTGAACCTGGAAGAGGGCGAAGACCAATCCAAGCTGGAGACGGTCACTGCGATCGCCGCCTGGGATGCCCAATCTCCGGACAGGCGTTTCCTGTGCCTGGCGACCAACACCGGCCAGGTGCGTAGCTTCGAGGCGCGCCTGATGGCTGAATATATCCGGCCACGCCCCTATTTCCAGCTTGAGAAGCGTTACACCGGCGTACCTTCCGGGCTGGCGTTTGCCGAGGATGGCGACCTGGTCATCGTCGGCAGCGACCAGGGGCGAGTCGGTTGGGGTTATGCGCGTAAGGCACAGGTCGTCACCTGGGAAGCCCTGCGCGCCCGTGGCGAAGAACGCGTGTGCGCCCTGGGTGTATTCCAGCCGGGGCAAGAACTGCTGGCGCTCAGCCGTGATGGCACGGCGCTGCCCTTTGATCCTCAGCAGATCCCCAGCGAGGGCGCCCCCGCGGAGCGCGGAAGCCTGCTGCGCCGCAGCTTCGCGATCGCCGGATTCGCTTCCCTGGATGCAGTGACCCGCGGCGAGCAATATGCACTGACCAACCACATGCGCCTGTTGCGGCTCAGCCTGCCGGTTACGGCTGTTTCCGCCGGAACGCCGTTCAGGGTGGTTGATGTGGATAAAGGCGAAAAAGTGATCGGTGTCAAGGAGATGATTCATGAAATTTAAACGTGCCATTGTGCGCCAGCCCGGCAAAAACTTTGCGAACGGCTTGACAAGCTCAGGACTTGGGATTGCCCACTTTAGAGATAACCTTAGCCCAGCACGCGGCTTACTGTTAGCCCTGGAGCAGTGCGGATTGGAGTTGAGGCGCCTGGAACCTGATGAGAATTATCCAGATGGGACCTTCGTCGAAGATACTGCCGTGCTCACGGCGGAATGTGCGGTCCTGACCCGGCCGGGAGCAGCCAGCCGCCAGGGCGAATCCGGCTTGATGCTGCCGGTCCTGGAATCGTTTTACGAACAAATTTACACAATCACAGCCCCTGGCAGCCTGGAAGGGGGCGATATTTGCCAGGCAGACCACCGCTTTCTCATCGGGGTCTCGGAACGCACCAATCCAGAAGGTGCTCGCCAGCTTGCTGGATTTTTAAAACGGCACGGCTACATTTCCAGCATGATCGATACTCGCGTGATTCCCGGCCTGCTGCATCTCAAGAGCGGGATTGCCTACCTGGGCGATGGAAACCTGGCAGTCATTCCAGCCCTCGCGGACCATCCCGACCTGCAAGAATATAAAAAAATCCTGGTTCGCGAAGAAGAAGGCTACGCTGCCAATTGCGTGCGAGTGAACGACAACGTGCTGGCAGCAGCAGGTTTTCCTCTCTTTCATGAAAGCCTGCTGCTGCGCGGCTACCGCGTGCTCGCCCTGGAGGTCAGCGAGTTCCAAAAGATGGACGGGGGCTTGAGCTGCCTCTCCTTAAGGTTTTAACAAACTTGCAAACCGGAGTAATTTTGCCGAATTTATGGTAAACTTGCTGCCAGCAAGCAATCAGATCACAATTCCCTTTAACCAGTTCTAAGGAGTAGAGTGCAATGAACCAGAATGTTTTTAAGAAATTTTCCGTCCTGGCCATCGTCTTGCTCATGCTTTTCCTGGCAGCCTGCGGCGGAGGCCAGCCCCAGGCGACCGAACCCCCGGCCAAGGCAGAACAGCAGATAGAAGCTCCAACCGCTGAGCCGACGAAAGCTGATGAGGCTGAACAGCCCGCAGAACCGGAAAAGACGGAGGAGGCTGCTGCTGATTCGGCCAGCGTATCCAGCAGCGGGATCAATAAAATTTCCGATGCCAAGAAAGCCATCATCCAGATCGAATCCCAGGGATCGTTCGTCGATCCTCAGTTCGGGCAGATTTATAACGCTGCCGGGCGTGGTTCCGGCTTCATTATCGATCCATCTGGCCTGGCTGTGACCAACAACCACGTGGTCACAGGCTCTGCCCTGCTGAAAGTGTGGGTCGGAGGCGATCAATCGAAGACCTACAACGCCAAAGTCCTGGGCGTTTCTGAGTGTTCGGACCTGGCTCTTATCGACATCGAAGGCAGCGGTTTCAACTCCCTTGCCTGGTTTGAGGATCCGATCCAGGTCGGCCAGGATATCTACGTGGCTGGCTTCCCCCTGGGTGATCCAGAATATTCACTCACCAAGGGCATCATTTCCAAAGAGAATGCCAATGGGGAGACGAGCTGGTCATCCGTCGATCATGTCATTGAATATGACGCCAACACCAACCCGGGGAACTCGGGCGGTCCGGTGCTGACTGAAGATGCCAGGATTGTCGGCATACATTATGCTGGCAACTCGGGCACCCGCCAGGCCTTTGGCATCAGCAGTGACATTGCCAGGCCTATTATCGAAGAGCTGAAGAACGGCAAAAACCTGGACTCTCTCGGTATCAACGGGCAGGCGGTTTCGAACGAAGACGGCAGCCTGACCGGCGTCTGGGTGTCCTCGGTAAAATCTGGTTCTCCAGCAGATAAAGCCGGCCTCGAAGGCGGTGACATCATCAACGTTATTGAAGGCATGATCCTGGCAACCGATGGGACGATGTCTGATTACTGCGATATCGTGCGCAGCCATTCCGAATCGGATACCCTGAACATGGAAGTGATCCGTTTCGGCACCGGTGAATTACTCGAAGGGCAATTGAATGGGGAAAAGCTAGCAGTTACAGGAACTTTTGATACGGGTAGCACCCAGGCAGATACGGGCGGTCAGACTGATACCGGCGGCGACCAGTCCGGCTCCGAAAGCCCAAGCGGTTTGTTGAACCTGAACGCCAGCGCCTCGGGTGAAAGCTACTACGAGACCGATTTCGACGCCCTGTTGAGCGACTGGAGCTACTTCCTGATGAGCGGTAGCGAAGACGGTTTCAGCGCAGAAATCACCGACAATAGCAAGCTGTCCATCGAAATTACAGGCACCGACACCTGGGTATATTTTTACCTGAATCCCTTGGTCGTCGGAGATGTGCGCCTGGATACATCCATGGAAAACCTGGGCCGCAACACCAACAACGTCAGCTTGATCTGCCGCTACGATCCAGATCGCGGCTGGTACGAGTTCAATGTCGGCAATAACGGCCTGTACACCATTTATTATTACGATCTTCGCGGGGAAGAATATGTCACCATCTTTTCCGGAGGCTCGACTGCCATTAAGACCGGTAAATCGGTCAATGAAATCACCGCCATCTGCCAGGGCAACGAGCTGACCCTGGGCGTGAATGGCACCCTGGTACGGACTGTGGAAGACGATCGCCTGAGCCAGGGCTATGTCGGCCTTTCTCTGTCTTCCTTTGACGTCACCCCCATCCTGGCTGAGTTCGATTACTTCGTAGCCAGCGTTCCATAAATTTCCTTGAAACAATAAGGGCGGGTCTGAGACCCGCCCTTATTGTTTAACTACCAGATCCCATCCGCCAGGAACTGCTCGCGGATCTGGCGAGAAAGCTCCGTTTTCACCCGGCGGGCGCGCGCCAGGTGTTCCAGGCGGATGTTATCCACATGGAAGCCCAAGCGCAGGTTTACCTGGTCGCCGTCAAAGGAGACAAACGAAACGTTCGGCGTCTTCCAGCTATATGCCGGGATCTTATACTCCCGCTCCAACCAATCCAGCATGTCCTGGGTAGCATTATCCAGGCGCATCTCCATGTCTTCTGAAGGCCGTTGGATTTCACGTTTCAACTTAGCCCAGCGCTGGCGAAGCTGCTCGTTGCGGTTTGCCCATAATTCACGGTCGCTGGCAAATTCCCGGTGATTGACCCAGGGATCTGGGATGCGCGTCCATTCGTTCGAGACAGCTACCAGTTGCTGCACCTTCTCATCAGCAGGACCCACAAAATCCGCGAGGAGCTCAGTGATCTCCTGGGGCGTTAGCCCTTTAATTTCGCGCTCCTGGATTGCGCGGAACAATGCCCGCAAGGCTTCCTGGTAAGCCAGCATCAGGCGGTTCAGGCGATCCTCCATTTCGAGCTTTGGGATGGCATCTTCATACTTATCTGCATCGGAAAGTAGCTGTCCACGTTCCGGGTCCTCCACCGGCAGCACCCCAGCCTGGCGGCGCAGCTCCGCAATCCGGCGGTTTAACAGCGGTAGTTTTTGGCACATTTCTGCCACCAGCACGTTTGGATGAGCCATGGCGATTTCTTTGAGCTTCGTCTCGACCATCGCCATGTCATATTTTATATTCACGCGGATATCTATGGTCAGTTTCTGTTCCACCGTGGGCTGAGTAATGTTAATGAGAGAGGCATTGGATAAGGAGCGGTTTGGGACAAAAATGGTAGAGTGGTCGTCGACGGAATAAAACTGCGTGGAGCGCAGCCCCAGTCTTTCCACCTCGCAGGTACGCCCGTCTTCGAGGATGATCAGGTCGCCAGTGCGGAAGGGCGACTCGATCAGCAAGCTGATCCCCGAGAAGATGTTCGAGAGCGGGTCCTGCAGCGCCAGGCCCAGCACCAGGCCAATCACCCCCGCTGGAACCAGGATCGAGCTGATATCCACCCCCCACATCGGCAGGATGATCAGGCTGGCAGTGATCACAATGACCAGGGGACCAATTAGATTTAGCACGGGCAAGATGACGTCGTCGAGGCGGCTTTCAGTTCGCAGTGCCCAGCGTTTCCCATAATAAAGAATGATGTCTTTGATGACACGCCAGCTCAGGTATACCAGTACCAGCACGATCACCGTATTTGCCAGCCGGGTGATGAATTCTAGCAGTGGTTCAGGCATTGTCAGAAATTGTAAAGATTGCACAGTCCCATAAGCAATGATCAGGATGAGCACGGGTTTGCGCAGGATACCGAGTACGATATCCTCGATCTCACCCGGAGCATTGCGCATGACCAGGCGCAGCAGGCGTGTGAAGATCAGGTTGACCAGGATGGCGATCAGTACCCAGGCCAGGGCGGTAGCCAGGAAAGAAAATATGGGCTCTCCCAGGAATGCCAGCTCAGGGGGTAGAGGCAGTGAAAACCAAAGGATGTTGATCAACATAAACTCCGATGAATGTCAGGAAAATAATAGGCCGGGCAATGCAGCAAAAGACGTTTGCTCCCGCTGATAAAACGGGCTAATTTTAGTCGAATATATCTCCTTTAGCCAGGGTGAAAAAACTGGCAGATTTGTCAGGTCTCCTATGCAGAAAGAATTGGCAGTGTATAATCGGGCGCATGCAAGATAGCACCTTCCTGCCTGATCTGCGCATGCTGCGCACCGAGACGCTTCTCGCTCATGAGGAGTGCGACCCTCGACGTGTTGAGCGCCTGGCGCAGCGTTTGAGGGAAGAAGGTATCCTCAAGAACCCCCCGATCGTAGCCCAGATACCCAATACGGAACAATTCGTGATCCTGGATGGTGCCAACCGGGTTAACGCCTTCGCCTTCATGGGCATTCCGCACATCGTCTCGCAGCTCGTGGATTACGCCGATCCCAACCTGATCCTGGACACCTGGTACCACGTGGTCGCCTGCATGCCGATCGAGCAGTTCAATTGGGAGCTGACCTGCACTACCGGCATGCACCTGGAAGCCTGCTCCATCGAAGAGGCGCGCCGGGCGCTGGCTGCTCACGAAGCCGCGGCCTATATCGTCTGCGAAGAAGGCGTGCGCAAGGTCGTCAACACCGTCAACCCCCTGCAGCACGACATCGGCCTGCTCAATCGCCTGGTGTGGGTATACAAAGGGAAAGCCGATATCTTTCGCGCCTCGAACGACATCTGGGAAATCCAGAAACCCTATTACCCCGAGATTACGGCGCTGGTGATCTTCCCGCGCCTGAAACCGGAGCACATCATCCAGGCTGCCTGTTCGGAAGAAAAAATTCCCACCGGCATCTCCCGCCACATCATCCCCGCCAGGGCTTTGAATATCAACATCCCGATCGCCATGCTCGAGATCGCCTGGACGCACGAGCAGAAGGAAGCCTGGCTGCACGAATGGCTGATGGAGCGCATGGCCGCCAATGCCATCCGCTATTACGCGGAGTCAACGTTTTCGTTCAACGAGTAAGTTCGTAGCTCATGGCTCGTAGCTCGTGACTCGTTCCTGGCGACAAAGCTCGCGCGCCGTACTTACTCAAGCTTCAACAGGCCAACCTGGTTTAAATTCTCCCCAAAACAAGCCTTCGCCAGGTCAAATGCCTGCTGCGCCTCGAGCGGCTCCAGGGGATGCACCATCAGGTGCATCGGGGTCGCCGGCACGTGCGAGCCAACAAACTGCAGGTAAGTAATTCCGGTCATGAGATGGGCGCCAAGCCGCTGGTAGAAACGGATGCGGCGTTCTGCCAGCAGCCTCTGCTCGGGATCCTCGGCTTCTTCGGGCTTTTCCACTTCAAACAGGAGCGCCCGGCAGCCCCGGTTTTGTGCATCCTGAAGCAAGGCCTGGTAGAAATAGGAGCCGAGTCCCAGGCCGCGCCAGCGAGGATCAATGGCAAGATACCACAGCAGCCCGGTCTCCCCTTCAACCTCGTAATAAGCCATCCCTTTGAATTCCTCGTCAGCCCCTATCCAGGCAGAAAAGAATGCCCTGCCATCGTTTTCCTGGGATTGCTCCTGGATTTGCATCAAGAGTCCTGCCACCAGGACGCGCTCCCTCGCCGGAAAGGCCGTTTCGTACAGCTCCAGCCAGGGCAGGAGCCAGGCGTCGTCCAGGGAGGTGATTTGGTGAAGGCGATAGGTTGATGTCATCGGTGATCCTTTAGACGACCAGGGTATGCCCGTTCAGTTTAAGCCAGTCTCGGCGCTTCTTGAAATCGGGCAGGATGGCCGCCACGGATTCCCAGTACTGACGCGAGTGGTTTTTATGCTTCAGGTGCACCAGCTCGTGGACGACGACGTAATCGACGATCTCCAGGGGCGCCAGCACCAGGCGCAGGTTGAAATTTAAATTGCCGCGGATGCTGCACGAACCCCAGCGGGTGCGCAGGTTTTTGACCCGGACCTGCTGGTAGCCCAGCCCAGTCTGCCCGGCAAACAGCACCAGCCGCTGGCTGATGACGTCCAGCGCCTGCTGGCGGTACCAGGCTTCGAACACTTCAGGGGCTTTCGACCTGGCAGATCGTTTCAGCAGGAACTTGCCATCCAGCTTTAAAGCTTCGACCTGTTGTTCGACAATCTCTAGGGTGTATGCCTGCCCCAGGAACAGGAATGTCTCGCCCGGTTGATACTGCCGGTTCACGGGCAGTGGACCCTGGCTGAGCACCTCCGCCTGCTTGGCCTGGATCCAGTCACTCTTCTGGGTCGACCAGGGATTCGATCTGCAGGCACGTGGCGCGTGCCGGGGCGCGTACGATCAGGCGTCCCAGGTTGTCGATTTCCAGGGCGAAGGTCCGTCTTTTTGAACGAATAATTTTATCGATCTTTAAGCATGGATCGGATTTTATCAAAGAAACGATCCGATGTATAATGCCCCAAAAGGAGAAAACTATGCCCACCTACCAGATCCAAGCCAACCAGGTCCTCGAAATCCCCCTGCAGACCGGAAAAGTCTATGCAGACCCATTCAACGAAGTTGAACTCGACGTTGTATATGACGACTCCCAGCGGGCAGCAGCTGCGGGTGCCCGCTTTTTGGGCCGGCGCCCAGGAATGGCGCGCAAGATTTGCCTCACCTGCTGCCGGTGATTATGCCTACCAGGTCAGCTCCAGCGATCCATCCGATAAAGCGATGCCTGCCCAGCACGGGACGGTAGAGGTCGTGTCCTACACCGGCGGCAACCCGCTCCTGGTGCATGGACCGATCCGGGTGCGCGCCGATCAAACAGGTTTCGAGCACCTGGACGGGACTCCTTTCTTCTGGCTGGCAGACACCTGGTGGATGAGCTTCTGCAGCCGTTTACGTTTCCCGGATGAATTCGAGCTGCTCCTGGCGGACCGGGCGCAAAAGGGATTCAGCCTGCTGCACATGGTGGCCGGTCTCTTTCCCGACATGCCCGCCTTCGACCCGCGTGGCGCCAACGAGGGCGGCTTCCCCTGGGAGGCGGGCTTCACGCGCATCAACCCGGCCTTTTTCGACCAGGCCGATCTGAAACTGCGGGCGGTAGTGAACCGAGGATTGGTGCCCCTGGTTGTCGGCGCCTGGGGATACTACCTTCCGCTAATGGGCATCGAGAAAATGAAAAAACACTGGCGCTACCTGGCGGCACGCTGGGGCGCCTACCCGGTGACCTGGTGCCTGTGCGGCGAAGTGACCATGCCGTACTACCTCTCCGAGTCGAAAGAACGGGACTCCGACCAGCAGTTCCACGGCTGGTCCAAGGTCGGGCGCTACCTGGAAGCCATCGATCCTTACGACCGGGCGATCACGGCGCATTCCGGAGAAGTCTCGGACCCCGGATTCCTGGATTTCAGCTTCGTCCAGACTGGCCACGGCAACCAATCGGTTTCGCTCGAATCGGCGAAAACGTTCATAAAAATGATGAAAGAATACGGCCCTAAGCCCATCGTCAACGGTGAGGCGCATTATGAGGGCATCCTGGGTGCAGCCTGGGAAGACGTGCAGCGCTTCATTTTTTGGTCCACCATGCTCTCAGGCGGCGCAGGATTCTCGTACGGCGCCAACGGCATCTGGCAGATCAACGAGCCCGGCAAACCCTACGGCCCTTCCCCCCACGGCATGAGCTGGGGCGATATGCCCTGGACGGAATCTATGAACTATCCGGGCTCCCGCCAGGTCGGTCTCGGTAAGAAGCTGCTGGAAAGGCTACCTTACTGGAAATTTTGCGCCCATCCGGAATGGGTAAAACCCCACGCTTCAGCAGAAAATAGCTACCTGCCCTACGCCGCCGGGGTTCCCGGCGAGGTGCGCGTCTTCTATTTCCCCTACCCGCTGGCGCCGTGGCTGCCCGAAATGCCGCAAGTGCAGGGTATTGAAGCTGGAGTCCGCTACCGCGCTTTTTATTTCGACCCCGCAAGGGGAGGCGAGATACCGGTCGGGATGGTCGAGGCGGACGCCGAGGGGAGCTGGCGCCTGCCCATGCCACCGTTAGGGCAAGATATTGTGCTGGTGATGGAAAAGGTTTAATTTACCGGGAAAGGCAGCGGTTCGCCGCGCACGCCGGCGACCAGGTTGCGCACTGCCATCAGCGCCATCTGGCTGCGCGAAGCCACGGTGGCGCTGGCAATGTGCGGGACGACGATCAAATTCGGCAGGCTGAGCAGCGGGTGCCCTGCGGGCAGCGGCTCGGGGTCGGTGACGTCCAGGGCGGCTGCGGCGATCCAGCCTTCCTGCAGGGCGCGGTAGAGTGCCTGGCTGTCCACCACCGGGCCAGCGCGCCGTGTTCACCAACACCGCATTGGGTTTCATCCTGCGCAGGGCAGCCTCCCCGATCAGGCCGCGCGTTTCCGGTGTCAGGTTGGTGTGGATCGACACGAAATCCGCCAGGCTGAGCAGCTCCTCCAGCGGGCACCAGGTCGCCCCGTAAGCCGCCTCCGCCTCGGGGAAACGGGTTAGGTCGTGATAAAGGATATTCATCTCGAAGCCGCGCGCCCGGCGCGCCAGCGCCTGGCCGATGCGGCCGAAGCCGATGATGCCAAGGGTCGCTCCCCAGGCGGACTGCCCCAAGAGGGTGGTCAATCCCCAGGTCTCCCAAAGTCCAAGGCGCACGTAATCAACAGCCTCCACCACTCGCCGGGCAGCACTCAGCATCAGGGTGAAGGCAAAGTCGGCCGTGGCGTCGGTCAGCACGTCCGGCGTGTTGCCAACGCGGATGCCGCGGGCGCTGGCGGCCGCCACGTCCACGTTGTCGTAGCCGACCGCGCACTGGCTGATCACGCGCAGGTCGGGCGCTGCATCCATCAGGTTCGCATCGATGCGGTCGGTCAGCAGGCAGAGCAAACCTTCCCGGTCGTGCACGGCCTCCAGGAGGGTTTTGTAGGGAGGCGGTATCTCACGGTCCCAGATTTCGACGCTGCAGTTTGCCTCAAGCTCCTGCCAGGCGGCCGCGGGCAGGTGGCGGGTAACATAAACTTTTGGTAGCATGGCTGGACTGCACCTCCAGGAACAGGTTGGCTCGATTGTATCCTATCCTCCGGGCATCGACTATAATTCGATTTATGAAAGAACCTGGATTCGGTCGTAGAGCTGCTGGCGCCCGCCCGTGACCTGGAAATCGGGAAAGCAGCCATCAATTGCGGGGCGGATGCCGTTTACATCGGCGCCAGCCGCTTTGGCGCGCGCGAGGCCGCCGGCAACCCGCTGGCGGACATCGAAGACCCTCTGCACCTACGCCCACCGCTACTGGGGCAGGGTTTATGCCGTGGTCAACACCCTGCTCTACGACAGCGAAATCCCCGAGGCGCTGAAGCTGATCCAGCGCCTGTACGAAGCCGGGGTGGACGCCCTGATCATCCAGGATGTTGGCCTGCTCGAATGCGAGCTGCCACCGCTGCCGCTTTTTGCCAGCACCCAGATGCACAACCACACCCTGGAGCGCCTGCAGTTCCTGGAGGCGGTCGGCTTCCGCAGGGCCATCCTGGCGCGCGAGCTGACACTGGAACAGATCCAGGAGATCCGCCGCGGCACCAGCCTCGAGCTGGAAACTTTCATCCACGGCGCCCTGTGCGTGTCTTACAGTGGTCAGTGCACGATGAGCTATGCTTTGGGGGGGCGCAGCGGCAACCGCGGCCAGTGCGCCCAGCCCTGCCGCCGGCGCTACCGGCTTCTGAACCGCTCCGGTCAGACCCTGGCGGAGCGCTACCTGCTCTCGCTGCGCGACCTGAACCTGAGCGCTGACCTGGGCAGCCTGCTTCAATCCGGGGTGCGTTCGTTTAAAATCGAGGGCAGGCTCAAAGACCGGGCGTACGTGATGAACGTGGTCGGTCACTACCGGCGTGAGTTGGACCGGCTGCTGGCGGAATCTGCGAAGCCCGGCAGCAACCTGCTGGTGAAAGCTTCCTCGGGCGAGAGCCATCTCGATTTTGAGCCCAACCTAGAAAAAACGTTCAACCGCGGCTACACAAGTTACTACCTTCGCGGGCGGCGACCGGGCATGGCCTCTCCCGAAACCCCAAAATGGCGCGGAGAGACCGTAGGCAAGGTCGTGCGACTGGGCAAGAACTCGTTCACCCTTGAGCACACAGCACCGCTCAATCCTGGTGACGGACTGGCATTCTTTGATCCGCAGGACGAGCTGCGGGGGATGGCAGTCCAGCGCGTCCAGGGAAAAGAAGTGTTGGTTGAAAAAACGGACGGCCTGGCTGCGGGGAAAGGCCTTTACCGCAACCACGACCTGGTTTTTCTCAAGCGGCTGGAGAAAAGTCAACCCCAGCGTACGATCGGCATCCGGCTCAGCCTGCTGGAGATCCTGGGTGGCATCGAGCTGCAGGCTCAGGACGAAGACGGCATCCAGGCAAAGGTTTCCGTCGAAGGCACCTGGCCTGCAGCCGAGCAGCCTGTGTCTGCCCGTGCAACCTGCACCCGCCAGCTTGCAAAGCTGGGAGGCACGGAATTCCGAGCAGAGTCGGTCGATGTGCGGCTCGATCCGGCACCGTTCATCCCACTGGCAGAGCTGAACAAGCTCCGCCGCAGGCTGGTCGAGGCGCTGTGCCTGGAGCGCCTGCAGGCCCGACCGGTCTGGCGGGAAGACTACGTCCTCAAACTCGTACCCATTCCCTGAGAATTCGCTGACCTACCTGGGGAACGTGCTCAACCACAAGGCTGAGGCCTTTTACCGCCGGCACGGCGTTGAGACCATCGAACCGGCGGCAGAATCGGGCCTGGACCTGCGAGGCCGGAAGGTGATGACAACGCGCCTGTGCCTGAAGTACGAGCTGGGCGCCTGCCCAAAACTCCAGGCGCCGGTGACCGACCCGGGCGAACCTCTCAGCCTGGTAGACGAGGATGGAAACTCATTTTCTCTACGCTTTAATTGTAAAGAATGCCTGATGGAAATCTGGCTGGATTAATGGTATTAAATGCTTGTTGGAGGTAGACAATGACTGAACCCCTCGAATTACTCGAAATCCCGCAAGCCGCTGAAACTTTCTTGTTCGTCGGCTGGCGGCAGTGGGCAGATGCTGGATCGGTGTCCTCCGGGCTTCCCCGCTACCTGGTGGAGTTAACCCAGGCACGCCCGATCGGCAAGCTGCGCAACGACGATTTTTATCTCTTCCAAATTCCCGGCACTCACGATCTGCTGCGTCCCGTCGTACAATTCGACCATGGCTTTCCCAAGGAGTTGGAAACGCCTAAAAATGAATTCTTCTACAGCGGTGACGAAAAGCGCGGGCTGGCGTTCTTCATCGGGGATGAACCCCACCTGAACGTCGAACGCTACATCGAAGCCGTCTTAGAGGCAGCCCGCCAGCTCAAGATCCGCCGCATCATCGGTTTTGGCGGGGTCTATGGGGAAGTTCCTTTTAATAAAGAGCGCACGATTTCCAGCAACTACAGCCTGGAATCGTTAACGACCGATATGGAAGCCCTGGGCGTCAACCTTTCCGAATACCAGGGAGGCGCCAGCATCGGCTCTTACCTGTGCAAGCGCGCCGGGGAAGCCGGAATTGAATACGTCTCGTTTTACGCTTTCGTGCCGGCCTACGATTTTTCCCGGCTGAGCGAGAATGGGGGTTCGATCCGCATCGAAAACGATTTCGGCGCCTGGCTGGGGGTACTGAAGCGTGTGAAGACCATGCTCAAGCTGGACCTGGATTTATACGAGCTAGAGGTCAAGTACACCCAGCTCGTTGAGGCTTTCGAAGAGAAAATGCGTGAGATTGACAAGGCCAATCCGGAGATGCGGCTGCCAGAATACCTCAAGCGCCTGGAAGAAGACTTCATTGAGTTATCCTTTAATCCCAGCGATGAGTTCTGGGAAGAAAAGCTGCGCGGCCTGTTTGACGAATTTGACAACGACAGCGCTCAAAGTTGAAAGACAGGAAGATTAGAAATTCGTTTATGTTAAAATTGCGAGCAATACACTCACCTTCGCAAAGCCATATCAGGAGGAACCATGGACGCTGATAACACCCAGGAGCCGCAAGCAGCACCTGTTGAGGATGATGAAGAATTAGAAAAGTTTGTGCTCTCCCTCTTGGAGGACCAGCCTGAAGACGTCACCAGGGGTCCCCTGGATCTGCTGGCGAACGTGCTGGGCGGGATGCCGGCGGCTACAGCCCCAGAAACCACCTCAGCCGAAACGCAGACAGGCGCCGTCGATGAAAGCCGCATGGACCTGGCAGAGCTGCTGGACTCGCCTGACGTGGTCAGCAACCTGGCAAAGCTCCTCAGTCAAAAGCTTAAAATCCCCGCGGTCGTGGCTGTTCCCATGGCAGAGTATATTCTGAAGTCTCTGAAAAAGAAAAAAACCGCCCGCCGCAAACCGCGCAAGACCACCACGAGCACGGCGAAGAAGAAGCCGGCAGCTAAAAAGAAGACGGCTGCCAAAAAACAAGCAGCCAAAAGCGGCTGCTAAAAAACCAGCAGCTACGGCCAAGAAACCGACTGCCGTGAAAAAGAACCAGCAGCGAAGAAGACAACAGCCAAGAAGAAAACAAGCTCCAGCACAGCCAGGAAAAAGACGACCCGCAAAAAAGCCAGCAGCGCAAAAAGCCGGACCACCACGGCCGACGTGGTCGAGAGTTAACGCTGCCGGCTACCCAACAGCGTCCGGGCTTACGGTAGGGCTCTTAGGCCAGAAAAAACGCCAATATAAGTAAACAGCCAGGATGTAGATCAGGACTACCAGGGCATACACCGGCGCAAATCCGTAATGCACCTGCAGCCAGCCGCTGATGGTAGGCGAGAACGCCCAGCCAAAATTAAACGCCATGCTGGTCAGGCTGGCGACCAGGGCGCGCGCCTTCGCTTCCACATGCTCCATGACAAAGGTGTTGTAAATTGGACCGCCCATGTTCATCAATGCCAGGCGGGCGTAATGCGCTAGGGCGCTCAACCCGAACCAGGGGGAGAAACCCAGCAGGATCAGGAACGGGATCGACAGCGCCTGGGTGACCACGACCAGTTGGATCTTGCCCATGCGATCGGCCAGTGGCGGGGCGAGAAACAGGCCTATGCCCATGGCCAGGGCGCCCCAGGCCAGCACATTGCCGATGACGGGATCGGGCTGGTTGTATTGGACCCGGAAGAAAATGTTCATGAAGGGCATGAACAGGCCTGCCCCGATCGACGTCACCAGCATGGGCAGGACCAGCTTGCTGATCATACCCCGGTTCTGAATGGCATACCCGATCGGCGCAAACATCGAGCGCTGCTCCCGGGAAAGTTTCAGCCGTTTCAGGAAAAACAACGGGATCATCCCCAGCAGGATCAGGAGGGCGATCCAGCCCAGGGCAATCCCATAAGCCTGGCTGCTGGTGGCTGAAATCTGCCTGGATTGCCCAATCCAGGTGGGCAGGTAACCGCCCAGGGAGCTCCCCATGAACGCCGCCACCATCGTCAATCCCTGGCCGATACTGAAAAGATAGGTGCGCTCTTCCTCACCGCTGTTTTCAAGCAGGAATGGCGCCATCGTCACGCCCGTCAGGCTTTGGGCTGCGCCCATCAGCACAGCCATTAAATAGAAGTTCACCTGGGAAGGCCAGGCCACGATCCAGCCAACCGAGACGACAATGGCACCCCATCCTAGGATCAAGGCTCGTTTGCGCCCGATGGCATCGCCGAGATAACCCATAGGCAGGGCAACCAGCAGGGCAACCAGGCTGTTGATCGTGATGAGCTGCCCGATGATGCCTTCGTTCAGCTCCAGGCTCAGGGCATAGAAGTTAAATAAAAGCCGGTACACCCCGATCGCCATTCCCGTCAGCATCGTGCTTGCCAGGAACAGGCGCGCGTTCGGAGAGAACAGCCGGATGCGCTGCAGATAAGTAGAAAGCAAGGATAACTGGCCTTTTTCTCAGCCGGTCAGGTCCGGAAGGATATCCATCCCGGCCTGTGAGGCCAGCCCATGCACCAGGCGCTGCAGCTCCGCTTCCTGGGCCGGGTCGATCTCGGGCCGGGTGTAGCTCCCCAAGAGCTGGCGGGTGCGTACCTTGGCCCGGGCAAAGGTATCCAGCCCGCCATCAGCCTGCCAGCCGCGGATTGAGTTCGCGGTCGATGACCGCCGAGGGCAGGATTTGTTCTTTGGCGAACAAATCGCGCGTCGCCCGCTGCTTCAGAAAATCAGCCTTGAAATTAAAGTTCTCGAACATCGCCGTCGCCAGCGTTTCGGTGTGCACGCGCATCCCATCCAGCAGGCGCTTGACCATGGCAATGGCCTCGGCGTCGATCACCAGCTTCTCCAGGCTCTGGCAGGCCAGGAAATCGAGCATGCCCGCGCCCGAAATCATGTTAATCCCCGCCAGGGCGCCGATCAGGGCGGACATCCCGCTTTCCATCCCGGCCTGGGCGTCCACCACCTTGGCGTCGCTGGCGCCCAGATAGGTGTGCGTCGGCAGTCCCAGGCTCTTGCCCACCTGGGCATACGCCGCGTCGATCATCGCCGTCTCCACCGCTCCGAATGGCGTGCTGCCCTTGCGCATATCGAAGATCGTCGGTGCACCTCCCCAAACCACAGGCGCCCCGGGTCCGGCAAGCTGGTGGATCGCCAATCCGCTCAGGCTCTCGGCAGCGTGCTGCACGACCGAGCCCAGCAGCGTCACCGGTGAAGCAGCCCCCGCCAGCGGCATCGAGATCATCTGCGCCGGCACGCGCGCCCGCGCCAGGGCGATTAAGTTTTCCGCCCCAAACTCGCTCCAGATCATCGGCGGTGAAGGGCAGACGTCAAAAACCGCCTGGGGCTCCTCCGCCAGCGCCTGGCGCCCGCCAGCGAAAATCGCCATCATTTCGATCATAGAATCCAGGGTGCGGATCGAAAACGATCCGGTGACGATGGGCTTCTTTGAGAACAGCAGGACCACGTACAGGCGGTACAGGTCACCGATCGCCTTCGGGACTTCATTACACACAATCGCCGTGGATTGGGCGTCGTACTGAGGTAACATTTCGGTGATCTTGACCACCCCAACCAGGTCAGCAGCGCTCGAAGGCCGGTGCTCGAGGGTTTCAGCATCGAGCATGTGCACGCCTGAAGAGCCGGGGTCGAAATGCACCGCATCGCCGCCATAAAAAACGGCCGGCTGTCCGCTGCGGTCGTAGAGATAGAAACTCTTTGGCGCGCTTTTAATGCACCGGCGATCACGCCTTCCGGGATATGCACGATGTCGCTGCCGGTTCCCACCTGAGCCCCGGCCTCAGCCAGCAAATGGCGGGCAGCTTCGGATTGCACCTTGATACCCGGTTTTATTAACAATTGGTGGGCTTCATCCAGGATGCGGTCCACCAGCTCATTCGAGAGCAGTTCGATTTTCGGCTGCATGGCTTATTTCCTTTCGCTAACGAGCTGGCGCGCCACCTGGACTGCGCCAATGGCATCGCGGCTGGTGCCGTCCGCACCGATGCGCTCCACCCACTCCTGGGTCACCGGCGCCCCACCGACCATCACCTTAACCTGGGGACGCAGGCCCGCCTCCTCCAGGGCAGCGATCACCTCACGCTGGCGCACCATCGTCGTCGTCAGCAGGGCGCTCAAGGCGACGATGTCGGCCGATTCCGAGCGCGCCTTTTCCACGATCTGCGAGGCTTTGACATTCACGCCCAGGTCGAAGACCTGGAAGCCGGATGACGCCAGCAGCGTACCCACCAGCGACTTCCCAATTTCATGAATATCGCCCTCCACCGTTGCCAGCACCACCTTGCCCAGCACCTGGCGCTGCTCGCCGCGGCGCTGCATCTCCGGCTCGAGGGCGGCCACGGCAGCTTTCATCGCCTCCCCCGCCATAACCAGCTCCGGCAGGTAAGACTCACCACAGGCAAAGGCTTCACCCACCTGGTTCAGACCAGGCATAAAGCCCTCAGTAATCACCTGCTGGGGATCGACTGCCTTCGGCGACTGCCTGCAGCGCCAGGGCTGCTGCAGCGTCGGTATCTCCATCCAGGATGCTCTGGGACATTTTTGGAAACAGTTCAGACATTAAGTAATCCTCGTTGAATATTCAGGCTCCGGTCCAGGAACCGCAGCATGCGCTGTCGGTTGCCAGGAAGGTAAAAATCAGGCTCGCCCCCGTGGTCGACGGGCAAACGGTCATCCAGGATGAGCCGGTCAGTCCCCAGGTAAGGAAGCAGGGCTGCTGCCAGGTCCCGGCTTTGCTGGACGGCGATCAGGTGATCGCGGGTACCGTGAACAATCAGGAACGGCGGGGGCGGCAGGGCGCGGCCCAGGTAGGTCATCGGATTGGCCGCCTGGACTTTCTGCGGCGCTTCCTGGATCGGGAAGCCCATCAACAGGGATTCGGGCGACTCCGGTCCATTGTGCTCCTCCCCCGGGGGCGGCGCCAGGCCGATCTCGGCAAGCTGCGCGTCCATGGTCAGGAAATCGATCGGGCCGTACCAGTCGATGACGGCCTGCACCTGGCTGGAGAAGCCTGCATTCCCCAGCTCCACGCCTTCGAGCTCCGGGATGCCGCCCGTAGTCCCCAGCATCGCCACCAGGTAACCGCCTGCCGAATCGCCCCAGGCTGCAAAGCGCTCTGCATCCAGCCGGTACTCGCCCGCATGGGCGCGCAGCCAGCGCACAGCCGCCTTCACATCCTGGACGCAGGCCGGGAAGAGCGCCTCCCAGCTCAGGCGATAATTGATCGATGCCAATGCATAACCGTGCCGCAGCGCCTCGGATGCGAACTTCGAGGGATAGAGCACGCTGCTGCGCTTATTGCCTCCCATGAAGGCGCCGCCATGGACCAGGATCAATAATGGATAGGGTCCCAGATATTCGTTGGGGAGATAAAGGTCCAGTTTCTGGTTTTCTGAGAAGCTGGCGTACGCGAGGTCGAGAAACTCTGCGAATGAGTGGCCTCTTCAATGTTGTGGCATTGCCTTTTTCCAGTATTTTCCTTCATCAACTCTGGCAACCTTTGGCAGCCAGAATACCATCAGCAAGGCCGCCAGCAAGGCCAGGAGTCCTCCAAACAGGAACGGCGCTGAGGGACCAAGTCCCTCCCAAGCCCCCACGCCCTGCCACAGCAAGCCCGCAATCAGCGATGCCGGGAAGGCCAGGATGCCGATCACCGCGTGGTAAGTGCCGTAAGCCGTGCCGCGCAGTTCTGCGGGCACCAGGTCGGCGACCAGGGCGTTGGCGGTGCCGTACGCCAGCCCGTAATACAACCCGTAGACTGCGTAGAGGACCCAGGCTTGCCAGGCGGACTGCGCCAGGGCAAACCCCAGGTAAATCACGGCATATACCAGCCAGCCGCCAACGATCAGGCGCTTGCGCCCGATCCGGTCCGAAAGCGCCCCTGCCGGGGTGCAGACCAGCGAATAGATCAGGTTGAACATCGCCAGCATCAGCAGGATGCCTGTGACAGTCACCCCCAGGTCCTGGGCGCGCAGAACTAAGAAGGCATCCGCTGAATTGCCCAACGTAAAGACGCTGACAATCGTCAGAAAAACCAGGAACGGCTTGCCCAAACCGCTCAGGGAAAATTTCGGGGCGGCTCGCTGGCCTTTAACTTTAACTTCACGCGCCCCCAGCGCCAGCGAGAACACCGCCAGGAAGGCAGGCAAGATGCTGATCCAGACAACCATCTTGAAGGTATTCTCTGCCAGGGCAACCGCATTTTTCTGCGCCAGCCAGACCACCAGGGCAGCGATCAGGATGCCCAACATCGCCCCGGCCGTGTCCAGCGCCCGGTGAAAGCCGAAAGCGAGGCCGCGCGTTTCCTGGGGAACCGAATCGGCCACAAGTGCATCACGCGGCGCTGTGCGGATGCCCTTGCCCACCCGGTCCACCCAGCGCACCCCGGCAACCACCCCCCAGGTGTTAGCAACCAGGAAAAAGGGTTTGGTGAGTGCCGATAACCCATACCCGGCAACTGCCAGCCACTTGCGCCCGCCCACCTTGTCCGACAGCCACCCCGAGAACAGCTTGAGGAGGCTGGCCGTCGCTTCGGCAATGCCTTCGATCAGCCCGATGATGGAAGTCTTCACCCCCAGGGAGTTTGCCAGGAACAGCGGTAAGAGGTAAATGACCATCTCGCTGGAGATGTCCATCAAGAAACTGGTGATGCCCACCGCCCAAACGTTACGCGGCAGTTGCCGGATGGCTTTCCAGGATAGTCCGGTTGGATTTTTATGTGTCATAAATGCCTGATTTTGCTGCCAGGGAAAACTAGGCAAGGATGGGGCAGGCTTGAGCCATACCCAACGTGCTTAATCTTAACACAAATTCTAACGTTTCATCTGGAGTGGGTGGTAAAGGTTTTAAACTCCATCGACAGCGGATACCTTGCTGGTGAAATCTAATCATAAATGTATTGGCGAAGGAATCGAACGCTCTCCTCAAGCCAAGCCTGTTCTAGGGCTATCGTCTGGTCTAAAGTCTCCTGTTCAGGAGGCCAGAGCTCGATCAAAACATTAAATTCATAAGGCGACTGTTTTAGCTGAGCAAACAGCCATTCAAAGTCAACCATCCCTTTCCCTGAAGGCGTGCCTTCGCAAATAAAGCCCATCATGTGCCAGGCGCGCCGGATCGTAAAATCCTTGTAATGGACGCACATCGTGTGAGGCGCCAGCAGACGGGTAACCTCCCTCCAACCTTCAGGGACGGCCAGCGAATTTGCCATGTCCAGCACGACCCCAACATACGGGCTGCTGATCTCATCCAGTACCGCACGCAGATCAGCAGCCGGCATCCGCCCATTCTCAATCGCGAGCTGGATCTTTTCAGTCTCCAAGATTGGCAGGATTTTTCTGATCTCCGGGACAATCATGCGAGCATCGACGGCGTATTTCCCGGCGATTTCAGGCAATGTGCGAATAAGCTTCGCTCCCAAGCGTTTTGCCAGGCTTATCTGTTGAACCAGGTGCTCGAAATCCAACCCGCGCGTGCCGGATTCTAATGAAATATCCCATTTGCGGGCCTTCTCAATGAATTCGGCCTGTTCAGCATCTGCCAGTTTGTCAAAATCCAGGTTCGGTCCGGTCTGCACGAGGCTCAGCCCGTAGTTCCTAGCTTTTTCGAGCAAGCCTATGGCAGTCAGCGGTTGGGAAGGACGGGCTTCGTGGTCAGGGTAGGACGGATTCACGCCTTTGAAACCTATCGACCACATCAACGTGTAGCTGTTTATTCCAAGTTTCATAGAATTCATCACGATTCCGCAGGGTTTGTCACATATTGAAGTGGGATGCTTGGTAAAATGTGGTTTGAGCCAACTATAACATACCGGAGGCAACATGACGTTCTATGGACCGTTGAAAAAGAATCCGACCAATCCACGTTATTTTACAGACCAGTCTGGCAAGGCGATTTACCTCACCGGATCACACACCTGGGCGGTAATGCAGGAAATGTGGCCAGAGAACGAGCCACGCCACGACATGGATTACGATGGATTTTTACAAATGATGGAAGATAACAACCATAACTTCCTGCGCTTCTGGCAGTATTCACTCTATACCAAGAACTGCCCCTGGAGCAATATTCCAACCCTATTCGACCCTATGCCCTTCGAGCGCACAGGACCAGGCCTCGCCAGGGATGGGCTGCCAAAATTCGACCTGACAAAGCTTTCTCAAGCATATTTTGACCGTTTATATTCCAGGGTGGAAAAGGCAGCAAGGCATGGGATCTACGTCAGCGTGATGTTATTTGAAGCCTGGGGGTTAAAGTGGGCAACGCCTGACCAGCAGCCCTGGGATTACCACGTTTTCAATCCGGACAATAACATTAATTCAATCACTGACCAGGTACGAGCAGAGGCCGGTAAATATGCCGGGAATTATGTGGGGATATTCTCCCTGGATTGCCCGTCCGTCCTCGAATACCAGAAGTTATTCGTCCGCAAAGTCGTCGATACCGTGAATGGCTTTGATAACATCCTCTACGAAATTTGCAATGAGATCCCCAACACCCCCGAAGCCCTGGAATGGGAAGTGACCCTTTGCGAATATTTGCGGGAATATGAACGTGAAAAGCCCAAGCAGCACATGATTGGGATCACCGCAGAAGGCGGTGACCAGGTCAATGAGGAATTATTTGCCACTCCCGTAGATTGGATTTCGCCATCGAACGGCGCCGCCTTTGAGTATCGCTACAACCCTCCACCCGCAACCGGTTTGCGCGTCATCTTCAACGATACCGATCACCTATGGGGTCATGGCTGTGAAGTCAACTGGATTTGGAAAAGTTTTACTCGGGGCATGAACGTTCTGCTGATGGATCCCTGGGAACCCATTCCAGGTGACCTGGATTGGTGGCAGGATGGCGATGTCACGCGCAACCAGCGGTATTATTACGCCTGGGATGACATGCGCCGTAACCTGGGCTACACCCGGGTAATTGCTCAATCCTTCGATCTCAACCACTGCCTGCCGGATCTTAAATTCTGCACGTCAACCTACTGCCTGGCGCACAAAAACCAACAATATGTTTGCTTCTTCCCAGCAGGTGGATACGAAGGCCTGGATCTGACCGGATTGGACGGAGTATTCAAAGTACAATGGCTTAATCCGGCAACCGGTATTTCTTATCCTGGTGAACCTCTAAATGCCGACCTTGGCTCGGTACATGCTGTGCACCAACGCGCCGCTCTGCGCGCGCCTTTTGATGGGCCGGCAGTGTTATTGATCTACAAGCATAAGCAGGAAAATTCCAGGAAAAGAAAAATATTCGTCCCAGAAAAGTAATCCCACCTTCTCAAAACAAAGGAGGCAGCCTGATGACCCTACACATCGACTACACCCAGCCCGGAAAAACCTTGACCCCTTATTGGCGAGTCTGCGTCGGAGGCGGGCGAGTGGCGGAAGCACTGCGCGCGGATTTTCAAAAACATTTGGAGCTCGTGCAGCGCCACTTGCCTTTTCAATACATCCGCATGCACGGCCTCTTCCATGAAGACATGATGGTCTACCGGGAAGAGAACGGCCAGGCGATCGTTAACTGGCAGTACGTGGACCTGGTGTACGATCACTGGCTCTCCATTGGCATCCGCCCTTTTGTAGAACTGGGTTTTATGCCTTACGACCTCGCCAGCGGCAGCGAGACGGTTTTCTGGTGGCGCGGCAACATTACCCCACCCAAGGATTGGAAGCGCTGGGAGTGGTTCATCGAGCAGTTCATCGACCACGTCATCGAGCGCTACGGCCCCTCCGAAGTGCGTCGCTGGTATTTCGAGGTCTGGAACGAGCCAAACCTGGACGGTTTCTGGAAAGATGCCGATTTTGACGCCTATCTGGAGCTGTACGAGCGCACCACACGAGTGATCAAGCGCGTTGACCCCCAGCTACGCGTCGGCGGGCCAGCCAGCTCAGGCGCCAGCGGATTTCCTGGCTTAGCGCCGTGGGGAGAACAATTCCTGGCAGCCTGCAAAGAACGCGGTTTACCGCTCGATTTTTTCTCCACCCATCCATACCCGACTCTGCATCCGGTCGATTTTAGCGGTGAAGGCTATATGACCTGGGATAGCCCAGATCGGCTGCTGGTGGATGTGCGCGGCTACGCAGCACTCCTGCGCCGTTCCGGTTACCCGAAGATCGAGCGCCACTTTACTGAATGGAGCTCCAGCCCCAGCCCGCGCGATCCCGTTCACGACACGGCATTCATGGCAGCCTTTATCGTAGACAACAACTGGCGGGCACGCGGCTGGATGGATTCGCTATCGTTCTGGGTGGTCAGCGACATCTTCGAGGAGAACCGCCAGGGCGATACTCCATTCCACGGCGGCTTTGGGCTGGTCAATATCCAGGGATTGAAAAAAGCCTCGTACCACGGCTACTGGTTCTTATCGCGCCTCGGCAGCGAAGTGCTGGTCGAGGGCGATTCGTACGCCGCCACCCGGCGTGCAGACGGCACGCTCGCCATTCTGCTGTGGAACTACTGCCACTACCGCCCCGACGCCAACGACAGCCGCCTGTTAGCCAAAGCGAAACCTCACGAAATCTACGACCTCTTCACCGTCCAGCCTACCCGCGAGTTCAGGCTGGCAATCCAGGGCCTGGAAAAAGGCGCCCGCATCCAGGTCACACGCTTCGATCGCCAACATGGCAGCGTCTACGACTCCTGGGTGGCCCTGGGAGCCCCACAGCACATCTTGCCAGCTGACCTGGAGATCTTACGCAGTAAAATGGAGCTGGATGTTTTTGCCGTGCGGCTGGCTTCACAGGACGGCGGAATCGACTGGTCAACCTCGGTTGAGCCGTTTGGGGTGACTTTACTGGAGATCAACCCGGCGTAGATAGTATCGCCGGACTGGTTTCATTACCCTCCGGGTTCTTAAAACAGATAATCATTGGACAATCTCATGACTACAACAAAAATCTACCAGATGGGCATCCTTGGCTGCGGTGATTTTTTACGCTGGATGGCGCCGGGCATCCAACGCAGTCAAAATGTGAGCGTAAAATGGCTCTTCGACCCGGCTGAGGGAGCGTGCTGTTCAATACGCCGCTGAACTTGGCGGCCAGGTTGCAATCGATCCCCAGGTGATCTTCACTGACCCGGCGGTGGACATCGTCTGCCTGTTCGTCCCGCCGTGGGCTCGAGCCGATTTGTGGTTACCGGCAGCCCTGGCCGGCAAACACATCCTGGCGACCAAACCCCTGGCCTCCAGCATCGCCGATTGTGAGCGGATCACCGCCCTGGGACGAAAAGCATACGCGCCGGGGTACTGTATGGCCGGTCAGGTGACGGCTGGACGGTGGCGCTCAAACGCCTGCTCGATTCTGGCGAGATCGGCCGGCTGGCGCTCTACCGCCAGGATTGGCTGCACCACTACCCGCAATGGAACACCTGGGCGCTGGATCCGGCCAAAAACGGCGGACCGTTCATGGACGCCATGATCCACAACCTCAACCTGGCGCGCTACCTGATGGGTCGCCCGGTCACCGCAGCCGCGTTCTTCTCCGAAAAGCTGTCCCATCCCGACCTGACCTGCGCCGATACCGAGACTTTGAAAGCTAGCGTTTGCCGAGAACGGCTCGGCGCTGCTGTTCATCACCTGGGCAGCCGACCTGGCCGTCTACTCTACCGACGGCAACAACCGCGAGCACATCGACATCTTCTACCTGGTCACCGATCAGGGCTGGCGCATCACCAAAGAATGGGGCGAGAACGGCGCACGGATCGTCAGCCAGCCGCGGCGGAGATGCAGCGAACCTGGCCGGCCGCCGGCCTGGGCGGGAGCGTCTTCGACCGTTTCGCCGCCGCGGTGCAGTCGGGCAGCGCGCTGCCCGAGGACATCGTCAGCGTCGAAATGGCAGCCGAAGACATCCGCCTGCTGCGCAGCCTGGAGCTGCAGTCAAGCTTATGAAATCTCTTTCTGCTACCGCCCAGGCCTCGCCCAATATTGCTTTTATCAAATATTGGGGCAACCTGGATTCACAATTACGCATTCCAGCCAATGGTTCAATTTCCATGAACCTGGGCGGATTGACCACGCACACGACTGTTACCTTCGACCCCAACCTGGCTGGCGACGAGCTGCTCCTGGGAGGCAAGCCCGCTCCCAGCCTTGCTTTACTGAGAGTCAGCGTTTTACTCGACCGGGTACGCCTCCTTGCGGGAAGCACCCTGCACGCTCATGTGGAGAGCGCCAACAACTTCCCAGCCGGCGCCGGCATCGCCTCGTCAGCATCCGCCTTTGCTGCCCTCAGCCTGGCAGCCAGCGCGGCCGCCGGTCTGCAGCTCGGCAAGTCCGAGCTTTCGCGCCTGGCACGCACCGGCTCCGGCTCCGCCTGCCGCTCGATCCCCGGCGGCTTCGTCGAATGGCAGGCTGGTCACAACCACGAGACATCCTACGCTTTCTCGATCGCCGCACCCGACCATTGGGACCTGGTAGACTGCGTGGCAATTGTAAGCCACGCTCACAAACGCACCGGTTCGAGCGAGGGGCACCACCTGGCCAGCACCAGCCCCTTGCAGGCAGACGCGCCTGGCTGACGCCTCGCGCCGCCTGGAAGCCTGCCGGGCTGCGGTCTGCGAACGCGACTTCCCGGCCCTGGCAGAGGTGATCGAGCAGGACTCCAACCTGATGCACGCGGTGATGATGACATCTCAGCCGCCCTTGTTTTACTGGGAGCCAGCAACCTTGGCTTTGATCCAGTCAGTCACCCAATGGCGCAGGCACGGACTGCCGGTATTCTACACGATCGACGCTGGCCCCAATGTACACGTGCTCTGCCCGGCGGAATCCGCCCGGCAAGTGGTTCACCGCCTGAAAGAGATCGCTGGTGTGCAGCATGTCTTGACAGCCCATCCTGGTGGACCGGCCCAATTGATCTGAACAAGGCGCGAAAGGAGGGGAAGACGCAGCCCCAGGGGGATTGCCTATTAAGAATCTGTTAGAACCAATCCCAAGCAGAAATAGATCAACTATAATAAGAACAGAGGAATATGATGAGGTAACTATGAATTGGCTAACACCTACTTTAATCGGTGAGTTTATCGTTGGACTGATCCTGCTCATTATCCTGCATGAGCTCGGTCATTTTTTTGCTGCGCGTCTGTTAAAGATTGGCGTGGACGAATTTGGCATCGGTTTCCCGCCGCGCCTGGCGCGGCTATTTTCTTGGGGCGGGACTGATTTCACCTTGAATTGGATTCCCCTGGGTGGTTTCGTACGGGTCAAAGGCGAGAACGATCCGGATGTTGAAGGCGGCCTGGCGGCTGCCAAACCCTGGAAACGCTTGCTGGTATACGTCGCCGGACCCACTGCCAACCTGTTAACGGCGGTATTGCTCTTTACCTTCGTATTCGGACAGTTAGGCGTCATCCCGGATATGCGTACGGTCCAGCTTGATTTTATTGAAGAAGGCTCCCCGGCTGCCGTGGCAGGTCTCCTGGCGGGCGACATTATCCGCCAGGCAAATGGCGAGGAGATTCGCTCGAACGACCAGCTCCGCAACATCATCTATTCGCACCTGGGGAAGACCTTCGAACTCGAAATAGAACGAGATGACCAAACCCTTACCCTCGCAGTTACCCCACGCGAAAATCCGGCGCCTGATCAGGGCGCTTTGGGCGTCATCATGGGAAACCCCACCCGGCCTTTCACCCTGGGCAGCGGTCTGATGGCTGGCGTTAACCAGATCAGTCAATACGTCAGCGCCTTGGGCGACGTGGTAGGCCGGCTGGTGAGCCGCCAGGCAACGGCTGAGGATGTCGGCCTGGTCGGGATTGTTGGCATGGGCGAGTTTTACGTGGAATTGCGCCAGGCTGAGCCAGCCCCGGGAGTGCCCAGGTCCACCAACAGCCTGGCATTCTTCGCCACCATCAGCCTCTCGCTGGGACTGCTCAACCTGCTGCCGATCCCAGCACTGGATGGTGGCCGCATCTTACTCACCCTGCCAGAGCTGATTACCGGCCGACGGGTACCGCCCAAGTATGAGAATTTATTAAACGGCGCCAGTTTTGTGATCTTGTTGCTACTTTTGATTTATATTAACCTGCGCGACGTGTTTAACGTGATAACGAAGTAAAGGATTTTTATTAAAATGCAACAAGGAACGATCTCCATCGCCGAGCTCATTCAAGCATTGAATGATACGGATTCCACCCTGGCAGCGCGCTACCTTTACCGCCTGTCTGACTTAGAAGGCAACGAGCTCGAACAGGTACAACAAACCTGGAAGAACATTCCCGACTGGCGCCGGAAAGCCTTGCTCGAAGACCTGGAAGAGCTGGGCGAGAAAGACGATCTGTTATCGTTCGAAGCCGTCGCCAGGATCGCCGTCGAGGACGCCGACGCCCAGGTGCGCATCTCAGCCCTGCGGATCCTCTATGAGTTTGAAAGCCGCGACCTGGTCACGCTCTACACCAGGGTCCTCGAAAAAGACCAGGATGTTGAAGTACGTGCCGAGGCAGCCGCCAACCTGGGGAAATATGTGCTTGCCGGCGAATTGGAAGAGCTGCCGTCAAGGGTGCTGACGGACATCGAAAACAGGCTGCTCAAAGTGATCCAAGGTCAGGAGTCAGCGGTTGTGCAGCAGCAGGCGCTCGAATCGCTGGGCTATTCTGGCCGCAAGGAAGTTTCCGCCCTTATCCGCAAAGCGTATGCCAGCGACCAGGCGGATTGGAAAGCCAGCGCCGTGGCAGCCATGGGGCATTCGGCCAACGAAGCCTGGGCGCCTCAGGTCATTGAAAGCCTGGATAACGCCATCCCCCAGGTGCGCCTGGAGGCCGTCCGCAGCGCCGGGGAGCTGGAATTGAAAACCTCGGATCGCCTGCTGGAGCTGCTGGATGATCCGGACGATGAGGTTCGCCAGGCAGCCATCTGGTCGCTTGCCCAGACAGGCGGCAGCGGGGTGCGCCTGAGCCTGGAGCGTTTGCTTGATGAAAGCGAAGACGACGATGAACAGTTGCTGCTGGAAGACGCCCTCGAGCTGCTCAACTTCACCGAAGAGACGGACGGCTTGCTGCTTGTAGATCTGGACGAGATCGACAATGACGAAGAGATGGACGAAGATGAGGATATTGAGGAAGAGCAGGATTGAGCGACCTGCTCTCCCTGTTTCTCAATAACCTCCTCCCCATTTTCCTGGCTGCCGGAGCCGGTTATTTACTGGCACACCGGCTCAAGGTTCCTGTACGTCCCCTTTCCCAATCAGCTTTTTATATTTTCAGCCCGTGCCTGATCTTCCGCCTGATGACTTCGACAAAGTTGTCCGGTGCAGAAATCGGACGGTCTGTAATATTTTCGGTGGCAATCGGCTTATCCATAGGCCTTCTGGCATGGATCATTGGCAGGGTCCTGCGGTTTGAGCGCAAACTCCTGGCAGCCACTGCCCTGACAAGCATGTTCACCAACGCCGGGAACTACGGCCTGGCGGTGACCCTGTTCGCCTTTGGCGAGGAAGCCCTTTCTTATGCCAGCATCTTCTTCGTAACCAATGCCCTGATGGCCTATTCCGTCGGGGCGTTGATCGCCTCCCTCGGTTCCGCCTCGCTGGCGCAAAGCTTGAAAAACCTGCTGCCGCGTGCCTGCCCTTTACGGGATGCTGTTAGGCCTTGGCGTGATGGCGCTCAATTGGCAATTACCCCTCCCGATCAACCGGGCCATTGACCTGTTGGCTGATGCTTCTATTCCGGTTCTGCTGGTGGTGCTGGGGATGCAGCTCCAGTCATCCCAATGGAAAGGCAACCGGATGCCATTAGCTGTCGCCTCAAGTCTCCGCCTGGTTGGCGCGCCTTTGCTGGCAATTAGCTTGAGCCTGGCCTTCGGTTTACGTGGCGCTGCCCAACAAGCCATGGTGTTAGAAGCCTCGATGCCGACCGCGGTGCTGACTACCGTGATCGCCACGGAATATAACTTGCAACCTGACTTTGTAACGGCAGTTGTTTTTCTGACAACCCTGCTCAGCCCCCTGACTTTAACGCCGCTTCTGTCCTTCCTGGGAGGTTAATTTGCTTCTTCATCATCTCATGATGATCCTCACCGTAATGGCGCTCTCCAGCCTTCCCGTATTTACACCGGTGAGTACCGCCGAAGCGGATGGACAGGATGAAATCATCAAGGCGGAAGCATCTTATGAATTCGGCAACTTCCTGCGTTTTACGCTCGTTGTTAAGAGCAACCAGGAGGTCAAAGGTGGGAATGTAAAATTTTAATGAGCCCAGCCTGGTTTCCGAGGTGGTGCTGCCGCTCAGAGTGACCGAGATCGAGCCAGGGGTCTACGAGCTGGAAACGGCAATCGACCTGAAAAGCCTGGGTCTACGAGCTTTCAGCCTCATCCATTACACCTTCGAATACGTCCTTGGTGACGGCAGCGCGGTCCCCGGCAAGGATTACGCCTTCGTGTACGCGGACAACCGTTTCGAGTGGCAGCAGACGGATCCTGGCCCCATCCGCATCTCCTGGTATACCGGCGATGCAGCCCGGGCAGGCCGCCTGCATCTCATCGCCCAGCAGAGCCTGGCTTCCATTAAAGACCTCCTCAGCCTGGAAGCCCCTGCTAACCTGGTCATCTACGTTTATAATTCCAGGGAGGATCTGCTGGAAGCCCTCCCCCAGACCGGGCAGGATTGGACCGGAGGTTACGTCGATGGCGTATCTGGCATGCTGCTGGTAGCCTTGCCAGCCGGTCCGGAACAGGCTTTGCAAGCCGAGCAGCAGCTACCTCACGAGCTGATGCATCTGGTTCTAAGGCAACAGGCAGGTACTCCGCGCACACCCTTCCCAGCCTGGTTGGAAGAAGGGCTGGCATCTGCCGTCGAGTACTTCCCGAACACCGATTACGCTTTCGTCTTGCAGAAGGCGGTCAGGAACAACAACCTGTTGGAGATCCCGGACCTGTGTGCAGACCTGCCGCGCGATCCTGCCGGCGCCGTCCTGGCTTACGCACAATCCGCATCGTTCGTGCAATTCTTGCTGAAGGAATATCATGCCGACGGCATCCAGCGCCTGGTCACGGCTTACAGCCGCGAACAGGACTGCGAATCGGGTGTCCAGACAGCCCTGGGCGCCAGCTTGCGCTCGTTGGAGCGGAAATGGCGCAGCCAGGAACTAGGTGTAAATACTCTGAAAACAACAGCAGTCCGCCTGGGTCCCTGGTTGTTGTTTTTGGCGACTATATTGCTCCTTCCACTGGTAGCGATTGTGCTATCATCAAGGCAGCGACGAAAAGAGGAGCAAACCAGATGAGCTCACCAGATCAGGAACGCCTGCATGCCGTGGTTGAAGGGTATGTCCAGGGGGTTGGCTTCCGGTATTTTGTTCGCGACACCGCCCAAAGCCTGCGCCTGACAGGTTGGGTACGCAACCGTTGGAACGGTAGCGTGGAAGTTATGGCAGAAGGGCCACGCCATCTGCTGGAAAAACTGCTCTCGGCCCTTTATAACGGCCCACGGGCCGCAGACGTCCACGGCGTCCAGCCAGAGTGGCTGCCTGCCAGCGGGGAATTCCGCGATTTTTCGGTCAGGGCTTCTGGCTGATCGGTCCCAACCCGGGTTAAAGTCCCAGGCCGCGATCCTTTAACGAGACAAAACGTTCGCGACCGATGACAATGTGATCAAGCACTTCAACGTCCAGCAGCTTGCCTGCCTGGATGATCTGGCGTGTCACCGTGACATCGTCCGGGCTTGGAGTCGGATCCCCGCTGGGATGGTTATGGACGACAATCAAGTTGGCGGCGTTCAGGCGGATGGCGCTCTTGAAGAGCTCCCCCACGCGTACCTGGGACTGGTTGAGCGAGCCCTTGTAGAGTTTTTCGATCTTCAACACCCGGTTGCGGGTGTCGAGGGCAATCACCCACAGCTCTTCCTGCTCGAGGGCGCTCATGTCAAACTGCACCAGGGCGGCGGCATCTGCCGGGGAATGCACCGTTGGGCGTTCATCGGGAGATTCCAGGCGCAGCCGGTTGCCCAGCTCCATGGCAGCTTTCATCTGGGCTACCTTGGCGGCTCCCAGGCCGTGCTGGCTGCAGAGCTCATCAAAGCTAGCCCGGTGCAGGCCAGAAAGCCCGCCAAACTCGACGAGCAGGCGCTGCCCGATGGCAATGACATTTTCCCCTTTCACGCCGGTGCGCAGCAGGATGGCTAGCAACTCGGCGTTGGAAAGCGACTGAGCGCCCAGGCGCGCAAGACGCTCGCGTGGGCGCTCAGTTTCATCCATGTCAGTAATACGATAAGGAGTGGACGTTTCCTTCAGCGGATTTCCTACTTCCCAATCGCTGCCCAACCGGCGTATTTGGCGGTATCGCCCAGCTCCTCCTCGATCCTCAGGAGCTGGTTGTACTTCGCCACACGGTCCGAGCGCGCCGGAGCGCCGGTTTTAATCTGACCCATGTTCAAAGCCACGGCCAGGTCTGCAATGGTTGCGTCCTCGGTTTCGCCGGAGCGGTGCGAGGTTACCGCCCTCCAACCTGCGCGCTGGCAGGTCTCGACGGCTTCGATGGTTTCGGTCAGCGAGCCGATCTGGTTCAACTTGACCAGCAGGGCATTGGCGGCTTTCTCCTTGATTGCCCGGCGCACACGCTCGGGGTTGGTGACCAGCAGGTCGTCGCCCACGATCTGGATGTGATCGCCGATCTCCTTGACCATCAGCTTCCAGCTTTCCCAGTCGTCCTGGGCCAGGCCATCTTCGATGGAAACGATCGGGTACTGGTCAACCCAGGACTTCCAGAAGGCGACCATCTGCTCGCCGGTCAGCTTGCGGCCTTCTTTGCGCAGGTTGTAGAGTTTCGTGTCTTCCTCAAAAAGTTCTGACGCAGCCGGGTCCAAAGCGATCGCCACATCCGCGCCAACACCAGCCTTGAAACCTGCCTTGTGAATGGCTTCCAGGATGACTTCCACGGCTTCGGAGTTAGCCTTCAGAGCCGGGGCATAACCGCCTTCGTCGCCGACCAGGGCAGTGTAACCGCGCCCTTTCAAAACAGCCTTGAGGGCATGATAAATCTCTGCGCCCCAGCGCAAGCCTTCGGCAAAGCTCTCCGCACCGAAGGGCATGACCATGAACTCCTGGGCGTCGGTGGACTGCCAGCCCGTGTGCGCGCCGCCGTTGAGGATGTTCATCATCGGCACGGGCAGCACGTGGGCGTACACACCGCCGATATAGCGGTACAGCGGAAGTCCAACCGCATGGGCGGCTGCTTTGGCCACCGCCAGGCTGGTACCCAGGATGGCATTGGCGCCCAGGCGCGATTTATTAGGAGTGCCATCCAGCTCGAGCAGCACAGTGTCAATCGCCTTTTGTTCGGCAGCGTCCCAGCCAATCAAGGCTTCGGCAATCTCGCCGTTGACATTCTCGACGGCATTCAACACGCCTTTGCCCAGGTATCGTTTCTTATCGCCATCGCGCATTTCAAGGGCTTCGTGCACCCCGGTGGATGCGCCAGATGGCACCGCCGCGCGCCCAATCGAGCCGTCCATCAACAGGACCTCAACTTCCACGGTCGGGTTGCCGCGCAGAGTCCAGGATTTCGCGGCCGATGATGTCCTCAATCATCGATTCCATAGTATCACCTCTTGTGTTTTTTGAAAGATCCCCCGTATGCTGGGGGTGTTGAATTATTATGAACCAACGCGTAAGTATACCCAGCCTTGCGAAGGTTGGCAACCTTCGCAAGGTGAATGATCAGGAAAGGCACACACCCGCCTGTTCACAGACAGCTTTCATGAAGCCCACGAAGAGTGGGTGAGGCCGGTTGGGACGGGACAGGAACTCAGGATGGAACTGAGTACCCACCATGAAAGGATGTCCTGCCATCTCGGAAATTTCAACCAGGCGGTTATCCGGTGAACTCCCCGAAAAAACCATGCCCGCCTGGCCCAGGATCTCCCGGTAGGCGTTGTTGAGCTCAAAGCGATGGCGGTGGCGCTCATCAACCTGCTCGCAGCCGTAAGCCTCTCCCGCTTTTGAGCCTGGAAGAAGGTTACAAGGGTACAAACCCAGCCGCATTGTCCCACCCATATCCGCAATGACTTTCTGGTCGGGCATCAGGTCAATGACGGCATGCGGTGTTGCGCCGTCAAACTCGGTCGAATTGATAGAATCGTCTCGGTAAATGGCACGCGCCAGCTCCACGACCATGAGCTGCATGCCCAGGCAGAGACCCAGGTAGGGAATCTTAGCTTCCCGCGCGTACCGAATCGCCTGGATTTTGCCTTCGGTGCCGCGGCTGCCAAACCCGCCTGGCACCAGCACGCCGTGTGCTTCGCGCACCATCGTCCACTCCTTGCCTTTTTCCAGGTCCGAGGAATGTACCCAGGAAATCTCTACCTCAACTCCCAGGTGCAGGGCGGCGTGGACCAGGGCTTCACGCACGCTCATGTAGGCATCGTGCAGCTCGACGTACTTCCCAACGAGCGCCACGCGCACGACGGGTTTCTTACGGCGCACCTCGGTCACTAACCTTTCCCATTCCGACCATTCCGGGATCTGGCGCGCGACCAGGCCCAGCTTCTCCAGCAAGTAGTCGCCTATTTTAAGTTTTTCCAGCAGCAGTGGAACTTCATAGAGAACGTCCGTGGTGACCATCGGCACCACCGCTCTGCGGTCAACGTCGCAAAACAGGGCGATTTTATCTATCAGCTCTTCTTCCACTGCATAATCAGAGCGCGCCACGATCACGTCCGGGGAGATCCCGATCGAGCGCAACTCACTCACTGAGTGTTGGGTCGGCTTGGTCTTGAGCTCCTCCGTAGCCCCGATATAAGGTAGCCAGGTGACGTGGATGAAAACGCAATTTTCTCGCCCCACGTCCTTTCGGAGCTGGCGCAAGGATTCAAGGAAAGGCAGCGACTCGATATCGCCAACCGTCCCGCCGATTTCGACCAGGACAATTTCGGCGCCGGTGGATTTCGCCACCAGCGTGATGCGGCGTTTAATTTCGTTCGTGATATGCGGAATCACCTGGATTGTGCCACCCAGGTAATCGCCATGACGTTCCTTGCTGATCACTTCAGCATAGACCTGGCCAGTAGTGAAGTTACAGACCCGGCTCAGGCTGGTATCGATAAAGCGCTCATAATGCCCCAGGTCCAGGTCCGTTTCTGCCCCATCGTCCAGGACAAAAACTTCGCCATGCTGGTAAGGACTCATCGTGCCCGGGTCGACGTTGATGTACGGGTCGAGTTTTTGGGCGGCAACTTTAAAACCACGTTCTTTCAACAAACGCCCAATCGCAGCCGCCGTCACGCCCTTGCCAACCGAGCTGACCACACCACCGGTAAAAAAAATGTATTTGGTTACCATAACCGCTCCTGAGCCTGTGGAATAAGTTTAAAAAAATCCCGTGACGGTCATTCACCGTCACGGGACTATAGTTTACCATACAATAGGTAATTGGATCGCGAAAACGCAAAACTGACGATCAAAGAACGATCAGCCTTGAAAACCGAAAGGTGCTTTTCGCGTTTTTCGCACTTTGTCGTGTCGTTCGCGATCCAATCTCTTTTTTACTTATGATAGAATTAAAGATCAAACCAATACGCATCAATTCTTTTTGGGAAGGGCGTCTTTCGACTTTCCCGGGTTTGTCCGCGCGTCAACCAATGACCATGGAAACACAACTCGCTCCACCTGAACAGTCCCTGACTTACTTAATTTCTGGCCTGGGCAATCCCGGACAGCGATTACCGCGAAACCCGCCACAATGTCGGTTTCCTGCTCCTCGACCGGCTGGCGGATCGCTTGAAAATCAACTTTTCGCGCATGGAATCAAAAGCCCTGGTCGCCAAGGGGGAATTCGAGGGAAGGAAACTGATCCTGGCAAAGCCTCAGGAATTCATGAACCTTTCAGGACGTTCGGTCGGAGCCTTGTTGAGATATTATAAAATTCCAGCCGCCAACCTGATGGTGGCGTACGACGACGTCGACCTGCCTTTAGGGACGTTGCGCATCCGGCCGGGCGGGGGTTCTGCCGGGCAAAAAGGCATGGCGTCCATCATCGAGCGCCTGGGAACGGAAACCTTCCCCCGCCTGCGCATCGGCATCGACCGCCCGCCGGGAAGGATGGAAGCTGCCGCTTACGTGCTTGAGAATTTTACTCAATCTGAACGCAAGGTTCTTGAGCCCACCCTCGTCAGCGGCGTGGAGGCGGTGTTGCTATTCGTCACCGCTGGCCTGGATGCAGCCATGAACCTGTACAACGGTCGCGACCTAAGAGAATGAGAAGCTGGGACGCATGCTAAATCACCTGATCAAACTTATATGCGAAGAAAGCACAGGACTGGGCAGCGCCCTCCAACAAGGGAGAAAGTTGCCAGCCCTGGGACTGCGGCGATCGGCGCGCCTGCCGGTCCTGGCAGCGCTCTGGCGCTGCCTGGGCAAGCCGATCCTGCTGGTCACTGACCGGCTGGATCGGGCGCTGACTCTCGCCGAAGAGCTCCGGTTATGGTCGCCGGAGACACCGCGCCTGCTCTTTCCCGAACCGACCCCTCTTTTTTATGAAAATGCAGCCTGGGGCGAGGCCACCCGTCGCGACCGCCTGGCAGCCCTGACGGCCCTGGCAGCCTATCACATTCCCGGAGCTCCCCAAGCGCCAACCGCTGCTGTGATCATCGCCCCAGCACGGGCGCTGATGACACGCAGCCTGCCCAGGCGGGATTTCTTGAAAGCGACGCGTATTCTCAAGCGAAATCAGCGCTGCCTGATCGATGATCTGGTGCGCACCTGGCTCCACCTGGGATACGAAGCTACCAGCACCGTCATCGCAACCGGACAGTTCGCCCGGCGTGGGGGATTGCTCGATATCTGGCCTCCGGCGGAAGCACAACCGGTCCGACTGGAATTTTTCGGGGACGAGATTGAGACCCTGAGGCGTTTCGACGCCTCCACCCAGCGCACCCTCCGGTCAGGCGGCGATGAGCGCCTCCTGATCACGCCAGCGCGCGAATACCTGGCGCCCATCCCCGGAATCCAATTTGACCACGATGACGCAGCGACAACGACAGGGATCGATCCTGCCCCAGAAGAAGGCTTCGGCGAATTCCATATACCGCTGCTACACCCACAGCCGGCAGGCCTGCTGGATTACGTGCCCAGAGATGGCCTGGTCGTTCTGGACGATTGGGGCACCATCAGCGACCTGATGGCAGAAGTGGAGGAGCAGGCCAGCGGCTTACGTAGAGATTTTATCAAGGACGGTACCCTGCCGCCGGACTTCCCCATCCCCTACCTGACTGCAAGTGAAATAAACGATATTCTGCAGGGTATGACCACGGTTGAACTCGGCTACACCCTTCTTTCGGGTTTTGAGATGGAACAGGAAGAGGCTTTGCCGATCTCTGAATGGTTCGGCGCCGGTCCCAGGTTTGCAGGTCGCCTAAAACCGGTGATGGAGCACATCCTGGAACGCCAGGCTGCACAGGAAAAGGTGGTGGTGGTGTCGCGCCAATCAGCCCGCCTGCAGGAGCTCTGGCAGGAAACCCAGGCAGCTTCTCGAGCCAGCGCAAGCGCTCCAGGCGTAGATTTTCTGGAGGGCAGCCTGGCCGAAGGCTGGATTTTCTCACCACCCGGCGGGCTTGCCCTGCACCTGCTGACCGATGGTGAAATCTTTGGCTGGCGCAGGCCTGAGCCCCGCCAGCGGCCACGCCCTTCTCACGAGGCGCCCGAAGCCGCCTATGCAGACCTCAACCCAGGGGATTGGGTCGTCCACGTTGACCACGGAATCGGCCAGTTTACGGGATTGGTGCGGCGCACGGTCGAAAACACTGAGCGCGAATACCTGTGCATCGAATATGCCGAAGGCGCCCAGCTCTTTGTACCTGTGCACCAGGTGGACCGCCTGACACGCTACGTCGGGCCTGACAACCGCCCGCCCAGCCCCAGCCGCCTGGGAAGCCAGGAGTGGAAGAGCGTGAAAACCCACGTCAAAGAGGCAGTCCAGGAAGTTGCCCAGGACCTGCTTGACCTGTACGCCCAGCGCAGTGTAGTTAAGGGTTATGCCTTCGAACCCGACTCAACCTGGCAGGAGGAGCTTGAAGCAAGCTTTCCTTACATTGAAACTGATGACCAGGTGCGTGTGATCGCGGAGGTCAAGCGCGACATGGAAAGCCCGCTCCCGATGGATCGCCTGATCTGCGGTGACGTTGGTTACGGCAAAACCGAAGTCGCCCTGCGGGCTGCTTTCAAGGCCGTTAACGAGGGCAAGCAGGTGGCGATGCTGGTGCCGACCACGGTGCTTGCCCAGCAGCATTACAACACCTTCCAGCAACGCCTGGCAGCCTTCCCGGTGCAGGTGGAGATGCTCTCACGCTTCCGCTCACCACAACAACAGAAGGACATCATCGAGCGCCTGGCGCTTGGAAACGTGGATATCCTCATCGGCACACACCGCCTGCTTTCGCAGGACGTTAAATTCAAGGACCTGGGTTTGCTAATCATCGACGAAGAACAGCGCTTTGGGGTCACCCACAAAGAAACCTTGAAGAAAATGCGCACAGAAGTAGATGTGCTGACCCTGACCGCCACCCCAATCCCGCGCACGCTTTACATGGCACTCAGCGGGGTGCGGGACATCTCCACCATTAACACCCCACCAGAGGAACGCCTGCCGATTGTTACGCATGTCGGCCCGTATTCCCCCAAGCTGACGCGCCAGGCCATTTTGCGCGAGCTGGAACGCGGTGGGCAGGTTTTCTTTGTCCATAATCGCGTGCAGACCATTGGTGCGATGCGCAGCCACCTGGAGAAGCTGGTGCCAGAAGCCCGCCTGACCGTTGCCCATGGCCAGATGCCGGAACATGAGCTCTCCGAGCGCATGGAGCTCTTCAGTAAAGGCGATGTCGACATTCTGCTCTCAACGTCGATTATCGAGAGCGGGTTGGATATTCCAAACGCCAACACCTTGATCGTGGACCGCGCCGACACCTTCGGATTGGCGCAGCTCTACCAGCTGCGCGGCAGGGTTGGGCGCGGTGCGCAGCGCGCTTATGCTTATTTCTACCGGCATAATAAAAAACACCCGACAGAAGATGGACGGCAGCGCCTGGAAACCATTGCCGAGAACTCACAGCTTGGCGCTGGCTTCAATATCGCCATGCGCGATCTGGAAATTCGCGGAACGGGCGACATCCTGGGAACGCGCCAGTCTGGGCACATCGCCGCAGTGGGTTTTCACCTGTACACCCGCCTGCTGGCCGAGTCGGTGCGGCGCCTGCGCAGCGACGGCAGCCTTCCCAGCGAACGCATCCATCCCACAGCCTTTGCAGCTTTGAGCGCCCAATTGCCTTCGGTTACGGTTGAACTGCCTATACCAGTCAATATCCCTGCCGATTACGTCCCTGACCGCAGCATCCGCCTGGGGCTCTACCGGCGCATGGCCGACCTCCATTCACAAATCGAGCTGGATGCCCTTGCGGAGGAATTTAAGGACCGCTTCGGTTCCCCGCCGGAGACCGTCTTGAACCTGCTTTTCCAATTTAAAGTTAAACTCCTGGCCGAGTTGGCAGGCCTGGCTTCGGTAGGCGCGGAGAGCGGACAGATCGTCCTGCGTTACCCGGAAGGGGGGCTGCCGGATAACCTGCCCCCATTGGGACCCGGTATCCGCGTCGGTAAAGTGGCCTTGTGGATCGCACAGACCGGGCGCAGCGGCTGGCAGGAGCTGCTCCTGGAAGCCCTGGAAAAGCTGGGGAGATCCAGCCCCTGTGGAAGCAAGCCCAGGAGAGCCCGGCATGAGGTTATTTCCAAAAGGCGTCCCATTTCTCAAACGCACCTTCGACCTGGCCATCACCCTGTTCGGAGGGTTTTTGCTCAGCCCGCTGCTGCTGATCATCGCCGTGCTGGTCCGAGCCAGGCTTGGCCGGCCTGTTCTCTTTAAACAAAAACGCGGCGGCTACCATGGTTCAGTTTTCGAGGTCTATAAATTCCGCAGCATGACCGACGCCCGCGATCCGCAGGGAAATTTACTCCCCGACACGGTACGCTTGACCCGGCTTGGCCGCTTTCTGCGCGCCAGCAGCATCGATGAGCTGCCCGAAATGATCAACGTGCTGCGTGGCGAAATGAGCTGGGTCGGCCCAAGACCACTTTTCGCGCACTACCTGTCGCGCTACTCGCCCGAACAAGCCCGACGGCACGCAGTCTTGCCGGGAATTACGGGCTGGGCCCAGGTGAATGGGCGCAATGCCCTGACCTGGGATGATAAATTCTACCTGGATGTCTGGTACGTCGACCACTGGTCCTTTAGCCTGGATATTAAAATTTTATTCATGACACTGGCGAAAGTGATCCACCGTGAGGGCATCAACCAGCCTGGTCATGCCACGGCGGAGGAATTTTTTCCACATTCTGAACCCCAAATCATCGAAGATCCCGGCGCGCAGGACGATACAGCTTGAATCGAGCTGGTGAGCTGGCAGCCCTGGGCACTGCGCTGGCATTCGCCTTCAGCTCGGTCTTTCACACGCTGGCAGGGCGGCGGATCGGCGCCGTTGTATTGAACCGGATGCGCCTGCTGCTGGCAATCGTTTACCTCGTTATCCTTCACCTGGTCAGCGGTATGCCGCTACCGCTGCAGGCTGGCATCGAACATTACGGTTGGCTGGGGCTTTCCGGCATCATCGGACTGGCGTTGGGGGATGCGTTGCTGTTCCAGGCCTTTATCCTGATTGGCGCCCGGCTGGGCATGCTCCTGCTGTCGTTGAATCCCATCCTGGCTGCAGTCCTTGGCTGGCTGCTATTTAAAGAGCAACTTTCAGGAATACAAATCATCGGTATCTTACTGGCCGTCCTGGGCGTGGCAGTTGTGGTCAGCGAACGCAGGACTTCCAGGAGCATCATCCCTGCCAACAAGAAAGACTATACGAAAGGTGTTCTCCTGGGTCTGGGCGCAGCCGCCTGCCAGGCAGGTGGTCTGATCGCCGCCCGGCCTGGCCTGGCCGATGGCTTTCCCGCCCTGTCAGCGACCCTGATTTCGCATGCTTGCTGCCGCTGCCATCATTTGGGGACTGGCCATTGTTCAGAAACAGGTGCGGGAATCTTTTGACCGAGTCGATGGTCGCTCCTGGTTGATCCTGTCCGTGGGCGCCTTTGTAGGGCCTGTCCTGGGAGTGACCCTTTCGCTATATGCCATCCAAAACAGCTTCGTCGGCGTCGCCAGCACGTTAATGGCGATGACACCGGTTTTTATGCTGCCGATTGGCTATTTCATTTTTCACGAGCGTTTTGGCTGGAAAGCCATCCTAGGCACCGTGATCGCGATGGTCGGCATTACCATGTTGTTCTTGTCCTGAACCTTTCTGTTATTAATCCTGATAAAAGGGAAAGGTGACCGGATGGAAATGCCCTGGCTCGGGTAAAATAAAGGCGATATGACCAGCGATCTCGATTATTACCGAATGCTCTATCTCATCCGGCGTTTCGAGGAGACCGTCATCGAAAACTTTCCCAGGGGAGTTTTCTCGGGCACCACGCACGTCTACATTGGGCAGGAAGCCAATGCTGCCGGGGTCCTGGCACACCTTGAGCCGGGTGACATCGTCTTCAGCAACCACCGCTGCCATGGGCATTTCCTGGCTTACGGTGGGGATGCCCGTTCCCTCTTCGCCGAGTTGATGGGCAAGAAAACCGGCGTTTGCGCAGGCCGTGGAGGTTCACAGCATCTCCATTGGAAAAATTTTTATTCGAACGGCGTTCAGGGCGGAATTGCACCTGTTGCCACCGGCATGGCCCTGGCAGAGAAGCGCAAGGGAACCCAGGCAATCAGCATCGTGTTCTTGGGAGATGGCACTCTTGGCGAGGGCATCGTTTATGAAAGTCTTAACCTGGCTGCGCTTTGGCAAGCGCCTGTTCTCTTTGTTGTGGAAAACAACCATATCGCCCAGACGACGCCCATTGAGCTGGCTTTAGCGGGCAGCATCGCTGCGCGTTTCGAAGCCTTTGACATTCCGGTCATTGAACGCGACACCAGCGATGTGCGCGAGGTCGCCTCCCTGGCCGAAGGTCTGCTCATGGAAGTACGTATCAAACAGGCTCCGCGCGCCCTGGTCCTACATACCCGCCGGTTTGCACCCCATTCGAAGGGTGATGATACCCGGACCAGCGAAGAGATCAACCATATGCGCCAGCAGAGGAATCCCCTCATGTTCCAGGGTCCACGCATACTACCAGCCGAGCGGAAGCGTATCGAGCAATCTGTCGAGGCTTCGATTTCAACCGCTTACGCACAGGCGCTGGCAGACCCCTACCCCGAGCCAGGCAGCCTATGAACACCCTGAAACGTCTGTTAATTTTGATCGTTTTCCTGGCTATTTTTGTTACCCTTATCATAAGCCTGTCTTTTTATGCCGGGCAAATGCCCAACAGCGTCGACATCATCCCGAAATCCTACCAATCCAAGATTCAATTGACCTTCCAAGCAGGATATGACCAGCTGCTGAAGAGGGTTGCGGGTTTATTAGGTGCTGCCAGCGAGGCAACCTCCCAAGAAGACACCTTAACAGGTTCGACACCTGTTCCAACATCTCACCTCCCGGCCACTCCAACAACAGACACTGCCAGGCCAGAATCGAATACGGAAATATTTACGGGTAGCGACTTCGGCCTATCCAGTACCATTGCCGGACCAAGATTCCCCTTACTTTTTAACCATCCTGAAAGGGACTATACAGGACCCTGCAATCGCTTCATCAATAGGAAGGAATGAAATCATTAAGAGCGTAGAAAAAACCGAGCGTGGAGCTGCTCTTGAAACTGCATTAAGCTCTGTGCTCGATTCTCAATCTTTGGATGCTTTAAAGGCGATCCAAACGGATATCTTCCCACCCAATATCGATATTAACTTTTTCATCCACCTGCCAGCGCTCTACCTGCTTTATCCCAGGCCGGAAGGTTATGACGAAGCCATTGCCAGGTATATCCAGGCTGTGGATATCGAACGTTATGAGGCTTCCATCCGCGACCTGGTCGAAAATTACAGCCCGCGCCACCATAACAGCTATCAGGTTATCATCAACTCGCAAAATTGCGTGCAAAGCCTTACCAAGTTCGATAAACACAACCTGCTGCGCGCCCTTGAAGATATCCAGGAACGCTTCGAAGCCCTGGGCTTCACTGTGACCCAGGAGCCAGTGGCAGACACTGCCGGCGGTTACAACCTGGTTGTCACGAAAGCTGCCGTTCGCCAGGATGGATCTGATGACATCATCGAGCTGGGCGCTCACCTGGACACGCGCTGGGTTGAAGGCGAAATCCTGACCCCTGGCGCCAGCGATAACGCAGCGGGTGTGGCTGGTCTACTGGAGATCGCCGCCACCTTGAAGAATTATCCCAACCGCCACCCCTGGCGCTTCGTGGTCTTCGTTGGAGGCGAAAACGGAAAAACAGGATCGCTGGTACACGTCGAGCTTTTGGAAAACCAGCCGTTCAAGGCAGCCCTGATCATGGATGGGATCGGCTGGTCGGAAACATCACCTGACTATATGAACTGCATCAGTATGAATGATTCGATCCCATACACGGGTGAGATCGCTGCAATGTTTGACCGGATACGCCAGGTCTACGGCATACCCTCCGGTTGGAGGCTGTGTGGGGATGGTAGCGATTTTTCAGACCAGGGTAGTTATTGGAAGAGCGGTTTACCAGCCGTGCTCAGCGTGGGAGGACTGCCTTATGAAAATCCCAATCTGAACCAATGTACTGACAACATGACCACGCTCGATCTGTATAACGCCTATTATGCCATCCAGGAAAACCTGGGCGTGCTGATCACCCTGGACGGGGAATAAATTCAGGAAAACACCAAGATGCCGTCGGTATTAGAATCGCTTAACCAGGGTCTGCGGCGCAGCTTGATGGCGGATGAGAACGTCCTGCTCATGGGCGAGGACGTGCTGGACCCGTATGGAGGCGCATTTAAAGTAACCCGCGGCCTCTCGAGCGAGTTTCCAGGCAGAGTGCTGACCACGCCCATATCTGAGGCTGCACTCACGGGCGTGGCTGCCGGCATGGCTTTACGCGGCTTACGGCCCGTGTTGGAAATCATGTTCGGGGATTTTCTCACCCTCTGCGCTGACCAGCTCATCAACCATGCGGCCAAGTTCCGCTGGATGTACAATGATATGGTAAGTGTGCCCCTGATTCTGCGCACGCCGATGGGAGGCAGGCGCGGCTACGGGCCAACTCACAGCCAGACCCTTGAAAAACACTTCCTGGGCGTCCCGGGGTTGTCGGTGTTCGCGCCTTCCAGCCTCCACGACCCTGGAAAGCTGCTCGAAGGCCTCATCCTGAATACGAACGACCCCGTGTTGTTCGTCGAGAATAAGCTGCAGTACCTGTTGAAAACCGGAGACGGACTGGATGAATTTAAAGTAACCACATACCCAGAACTGGCTCCCGTTTTACTCTCAGGTTCAGGAATGGGCGCGCCGTCGTGCCTGCGCCTGCGGGGTACCCCTCCAGCCAGCCTGACCCTGGCAGCATATGGGTATATGAGCGAGCTTGCCCGCCAGGCGATCCTCAACCTGGCATACGAGCATGAGATATTTTGCGAGCTTGTGGTCCTGGAACAGCTTTCCCCGCTGGATACAGGCCCTCTGGCCTCTTCGTTGCGCCAGACGAAACGCCTCCTGGTCATTGAAGAGGGCACACGCAGCCTCGGTTGGGGTGCAGAAATTACTGCGCAAATTACCGAAACCTTAGCAGGTGATCTCAAAGCCGTCCGGCGCCTGGCTGCTGCGGAGACGCCAATACCTGCTTCCAGCCCCCTGGAAGATGCCTGTCTGCCAGGTGTGAAGGCGATCATCGGATGCGTCCAGGAAATGGTTGCCTGAATTTCGCTTCGATCCCTTGTTCGTGTTAAAATTCACCTGTTAACTTTCATGAGCGATCCTCTACCGATCACCATACCCCTGATCAATCCTAACGAGCCTGAGGCGCGCCTGGTCGCCCTTCACGTGCAGGAAGGGCACCGGATTGAGACCGGCGAGCTGCTGTGCGTCCTGGAAACAACCAAGTCCACAGTCGAGTTGACCGCGGAGAGCGCCGGATTTGTACTCGCCCTGGCGTACGCAGAAGGCGATACAGTTAAAGCTGGTGAAATCCTGGGTTACCTGGCTGACCAGCCCGAGGCTGTCATCCCGGTGCCGCTATCGGGGAATTTAAAGCCAGCGCCTGATTTGCCCACCGGGCTGCGCCTGACGCGCCCGGCCAGGGAGCTGGCAGAGATCCTTGGGATCGACCTGGCAGCGCTGCCGCTCGATCACCTGGTCACCGAAGCCGAGGTGCGCAGACTTCACGAGGTTTTATCACTCCAGGCAACTCAGGTGCCTACAGTCTCTGAAGCCGAGATGGACCCACATGCCATCATCCTGTACGGCGGTGGCGGGCACGCAAAAATGCTCATCGACCTGCTGCGCAGCGGTAAGTTTTACCGCATCGCCGGTATCCTGGATGATGGATTGCTTGCCGGATCGCAGATCATGGGGGTTCCTGTTTTGGGTGGCGGCGAGCTGCTGCCAAAGCTTTATGCCTCCGGGATTCGCCAGGCCGCCAACGGCGTGGGAGGGGTCGGTAATATCAGCGTGCGTATGAAGGTTTTTGATAAACTGGCGCAAGCTGGCTTTTCCTTCCCGGCTGTCGTCCACCTTTCAGCCATCATCGAACCGAGCGCGAGCCTGGCGCCGGGCGCTCAGGTCTTCGCCCGGGCTTACGTGGGAGGCGAAGCCCAAATCAAGTTTGGTGCGATCGCCAGCACGGGCTGCCTGATTTCACACGATTGTGTCCTGGAAGACTACTCAATCGTCTCACCCGGCGCTATTCTTGCCGGCGAAGTTCGAATTGGATCACGCGCCCTGGTCGGCATGGGCGTAACGATTAATCTAAAAGTTAACGTGGGCGCCAGCGCAAAAATCGGCAACGGCGCTACCGTTAAGGCTGATGTACCGGATCACGGCATCGTCCAGGCAGGGACGATCTGGCCATTATCTTAATTTTTTTGATTGGAGATTTTGCATGAATTTTAAAATGTGGGCTAAGGCATTACAAATCATCCCGCGCATTACGAAAGAGGAGTGGGATAACCTCGACATTATCTCCCGCTGGTTAATTTCCACACGGGCAGTTGTGCTGATCATGACCTTCCTGTCGGCGGCCATCGCCGGAATCCTGGCCGCCAACGCCGGTAAGTTCAATTTCGGCCTGTGGCTGCTGCTGGCCGTGGGATTGGTGCTGGCGCATGCTACAAACAACTTGCTCAACGATTACACCGATTACAGCCGCGGCGTGGACAAGGACAACTACTACCGGGCGCAGTATGGCCCGCAGCCGCTGGTAGATGGACTTCTCTCGAAGAAGGATCTGCTGACCTATGCCGGAGTGACCGGCGCGTTGGCCCTTGCAGCCGGGATCGCCCTGGTCTGGGTGCGCGGCTGGCCTGCCCTGGTTCTATTGCTCCTGGGCGCCTTCTTCGTCCTATTTTATACCTGGCCGCTGAAATACATCGCCCTGGGTGAGCTTGCCGTATTGATCGTCTGGGGTCCTTTGATGATTGGCGGCGGTTACTTTGCGATCACAGGCGAATGGGATTGGAACGTGGTCCTGGCAGGTCTACCTTACGCCCTGGGTGTTACCGGTGTCATTTTTGGGAAGCACATCGATAAATTCCTCGACGATAAACAGAAGAAAATTCACACCTTACCGGTCGTAATCGGCGAAAAAGCTGCCCGTTACACGCTCCTGGGCATGCTGGCACTACAATACCTGCTGGTTACCTACCTGGTGATTACGGGCTTTTTCCACTGGGTCCTGCTGATCGTCTGGCTGTCCCTGACCGTATTTTTCCAAATCCTGCCTATGTTCAAGGCGCCGAAGCCTGCTGAGAAACCCGCAAACTACCCGGATGCCTGGCCTCTTTACTTCGTTGGCGCAGCGTTCCAGCATAATCGCCGTTTTGGCTTGTTGTTTTTGCTGGCCTTGATCATCGATCTCGTAATTAAGCTGGTTATAAAATAACCAGATGATGCCCGCCTACCATACAGCCTTATACCAACGGTTGTTGGCGGAATTGGAACGCGTGCCAGTTATCGACTGCCACGAGCACCTGCAACGGGAAAGCGAGCTGCCGCAGGGCAACGATGTGCATATCGGGCGCTTCTTTATTCATTACGCCAACTGCGACCTGGTTTCTGCCGGGATGCCGGTCCAGGACATGTCTCGCGTCCAGGCCGATCCCAACCTTTCGCCGCGTGAGCGCTTTACATTAATTGCCCCCTGGTACCGCAAAGCCTGGAACACGGGATACTGCGAGGCGGTGCGCATTGCCATACAGGACCTGTACGGCATCGAAGATTTGACTGAGGACTCGGTAGAAGCGCTGACAACCGCCATGCGCAGTGCCATCCGACCAGGCTTCACCCGCCAGGTCTTTGACCGCGCCGGAATCGACCTGGCCATGAACAACCCTTTTGGACCCAGGCTGGTGTTCAATCCAGATTTCGGCAGGGACTGCTTCCGCTGCGACATGACCGCGGACAGCCTGACAGAATTTCCCATCCTGGGCATTGCCGAGGAAACTGGCATTGATATCCTCTGCCTGGACGATTACCTGAAAGCCATCGACTGGTATTTCGAGCAATACGCTGCCCAGGCAAGCGCTCTAAAGGTTGGTCGGGCTTACGACCGCTCACTTTACTTCGAGGATGTTCCAAAGAGCACAGCCGAGCCCATCTTCAACCGGATCACTGCCGCCTCGATGCTCAACCAGCGCCCTGGGCGTGAAGAAATCCGGCTCCTTGAAGATTTCATCTTGCATTACCTGTGCCGCAAATGCGGCGAGTTCGGGCTGCGCATGAAATTCCATACCGGCTTGCAGGAAGGGTATGGCAACCTGATCACGAACAGCCGGTCTGCGCTGATGGCAAACCTGTTCTTGAAATATCCCAAAACCGGGTTCGACATCTACCACATTTCCTACCCGTACCAGGACGAGCTGGCTACCCTGGCCAAGAACTTCACCAATGTCACCGTCGACTTCTGCTGGATGTGGATCATCAACCCGGCTGCAGGCAGACGGGCGCTCTCCGAAATGCTGGATACGGTGCCGGCTAATAAGCTGCACGGCTTCGGCGGGGATTTCATTTTCGTCGAAGGCGCCTACGCCCATGTAAAGATCGCCCGCCGCGAGATCGCCCGAGTGCTTTGCGAGAAAATCGAGGAAAGGCGTTTCAGCGAGGATTATGCCCTGCAGGTCGGCCTAATGCTGCTGCGCCAGAACGCCCTCGAGAATTTCAACCTCAGCTAAAAACGACCTCTTCCTTACCGGAAAGCTTGTCCTGGATGCGGTCGACCACAATATCCAGGTGCTGGGATTTGTTCACAAAATCCAGGTCATCCGTGCGGATGGTGAGTACCGGGCAGATATCGAAGACCGCCATCCACTCGTCATAAAAACTTTCGAGGAGGCTCAGGTAATCCGGGCTGATCCCGGTTTCGATGGAGCGCGCCCGCATGCGGATGCGCTGCACCAGCACGTCCACCGGGCAGCGCAGATAAATTAACAGGTCGGGGGTTGGCAGGTTGCGCACGACCAGGTTGAACAACCGCCTGTACGCTGCGTAATCACGCTCGTTCAGGTTTCCCATGTGATGCAGGGCGCGCGAGAAAATATAGGCGTCTTCATAGATGCTGCGGTCCAGGATAGCCGACTGGGGCAGTGTCGCCAGCTGCAGGTATTGCTCGGCGCGATGTCCCAAGAAGAAAACCTGCAGGTGAAATGACCAGGAGTGCATGTCGGCATAAAAATCCGAAATGTACGGATTATCCGCTACTGACTCGAAGGCAGTTGTCCAGCCAAGGCGACTGCCCAGGCGTTCGGTCAGGCTGGTTTTCCCCGCGCCGATGTTACCGGCGACGACAATGATCCTTTTTGGCATAAGCACCTCAACTTATGGCGCCAGGAACGAGTCCAAAATATTCAAAAACAGCGCCGTACCGGAAGCTGAAAACTCATTGGGTGTTTCGCGGTAGCCCCACAGCAGGAAACGGTTCTCCCGGATGATCGGGTACTGGTTGACGCCTTCTGGCCATTGGGCAAAGGCGATAACGCCTCCCGGGAACGGCTGCGCCAGGTTGGATGTGTAGGTGTCCGAATCCTTGTTATAAAGATTCACGATTTTATTCCCGGGGATGGCAATTCCGTTGGGTGTTTTCCAGACATCGTCCTGGGTGTTCAAGGCATAAGCGTCCCGAGTTGTCGTGCCGATACCATTCGGGAATCCGATGTTAAGGTTAAATTTACCGAAGAAATTGAACCCGCCTTCACCCAGCCCAACCACAGGCAGGTTGCTGGAGACGATCTTGTTCGCCCAGGAGCCCCCCTGGTCGCCCCAGTTACCATCCGAACCCGTGTCGGGACCTACTAACACCAGTTGGTATTGTGCGAAGTTGGTGGAGGGGATCGCGTCCAATGGCACCAGGTCCACGGTGTACCCACGATTCTTCAAGAAGTTTTTAAAATCATTGCCCAGGTTGGCAGCAGTCAAATACACGTAAACCAGGCGGCGCGGCGCGGGCGGTTGCGTCACATTGGCTTGAGCAGTTGCCGTGGCTGCCTGGGAGGTAGCCTGCGCCGCCACCACAGTCTGAGTCTGCCAGCCCCCCACCTGGGCAGTTGCCGTCTGGATAATGGAGGCGACCGCAGTTGCTGTACGGATCAGCGACGACTGGGCGGTGGCCGTCTGGGCGTATCCTGTCTGGGCTGTGGCGGTTAAAAGGAGGCCTGTTTGAGCGGTCGCTGTGGATGAGATTGCAGTCGCCGTTCCCACCTGGCTGGCGAGCTGGGTTGCCTGGGCAGCCGCAGTCTGGGTAATCTGGGCAGCAACTGTGGCGTTCCCCTGGGCTGTCGCCATCGCCGCCTGGGCGGTTGCGGTGGCTACCTGGGCAGTTGCCGTGCCTACAATTGCCGTGGACGTGCCGAAGACCTGGGCCGTTGCAGTCTGGATCATCCCGCTCTGAACCGTCTGGGTGATCGACTGGCGGGTCGCATCGTTTGCTCCCAGGATATATTGGTACGTCTCCGTGGCAGCCAACACAGTCCCCTGGACGGATTCAAAAGTTGCCGTCTGTTGGGCGACCGTCGTGCGCTGGACACTCGTTCCCTGAAGCGTATTGCGTGTCATGTAGATCAAAGCGATTGAAATCGTGCAGAGACACAGCAACAAGAACACCAGCGGTACCCAGGTTGGCAGCAAGGACTTCGATACAAATTCTCCGGGCAGGTTTTGTTTACTGCCATCGCTCGAAATGACGGTGGCCGAGTATTGAACGCTGCGGCTTCCGCCAAAAATCCGCAGGTTGCGCTGCGCGATGGTGTAATCCGCCTGGCCGACCTGGCCAGGATTCAGGCGTACCTGAGATTGGCTGGGTTCAAAAACCAGCTCTCCGGAGGCGTCAACCGGCTCGATCGTGTAATTATCCGGTACGTTGCCCGTGTTAGTAATCATCAGGCGCGCCGACTTATCCCCACTCACACGGGCGTTTGGCAACTCCAGCCTGAACTGGCTGAACGCCCCAACCGTCAGCACCGCCGATTCCTGGGCAACCCGGGAAGGTTTTTGCGAATCCACGGCTCGAACGGTCAGGGAATAGCGACCGGCGCGCGTGGTTGAGAACTCGCGGGGGTTTTAGAATGAGTTGAACAGTTTTCTGCTCACCCGGATTGAGTGGCAGCTCGCGAGGCGAAAAGCTGATCCAGCTGGCAGGCGTTCCCTCTAAGCCCAGGATAAAAACCCCGGCTGTGGAGCCGCCATTATGCACCGCAATCGACGTGGTGACGGTGCGTCCAGGCTCAACGGACAGTTTGACCTGGTCCAAAGCAATGGACAAATCGCTGCCAGGTGGAGTAGGAACCGCCCCTCCCTGGGGAGCCTTCGACAAGGGTTTGGTGTCAGCCTGAACTCGAGTCGTGGCTGCTTCCGCACGGGCAGCTTTCCCGGCATAGGACCGAAATTCTCCCAGGGAGGCCATGTACAGGCTGACCAGGCTTACCGCGCGCTCAAAAGCAGGCGGAAAAGTCACCAGGCCATCTAATGCAGGCAAGGTCCAGTTTAATTCCTCCGCCATTTCAGCCAGGCTTGCGAAGCGCTCGTCTGGGTCTTTCTGGAGTGCGCGCACAACCACGGTTTCAACAGCTTTTGGCAGGTCGGCACGCATGGCGCTGGGTGGCGGCAAGGGCTGCCGGGTATGATAACGGGCAGCATCAACCAGGTTAGTAACCGGAAATGGTAGCTGGCCGGTAACCAGCTCATAGAGCAGGACACCCAGCGAATACACGGCGCTACGGGCATCCGTCGGAGACTGGAGCGCTTCTTCGGGCGAGATATAAGCGGCAGGTAAAGAATCCCGGCGCAAGGCCGGATCCAGGAAGAAATCCTCAATCCCGGGGTCATCGATCACCGGCGTGTAGGGCAGGCGTTCAACCGGCATGGCCCAAAAGTGCACCTTGCGCGGGTCAAAGACACGTTGAGCGCCGGAAGCATAAATGTAATCCAGGGTCAAGGCTAACTGGCGCACCAGGCAAACTGCCTCGCCCAGGGTGATCCAACTTCCCTGGTTTTTTAACTGGTCCAGGAGCTGAGAGAGCGAGTTGCCCGGCAACATCTCGCGCGTGATGTAGTAAACGGGCGGGGTCTCCTCCAGGCGCCCTGTGTCCAGCACTTTCACCAGGCCAGCGTAATCCAAATCGCTGGTTTTCTGAGTATATTCCTGGAAGCGTGCCTCAAACTCCTCCGCGGCGCTGATCTGCGGATTGATGAGGAGCACGGTCACTTCCTTCGATAAATCAAGACTGCGCCCCCAGAAAGTGGCCCCGAGGGATGCTTCTGATTCCTTGCGAATCAATACGTATTGGCCAATTGCCTGCCCGGTGCGATCCTCGAACATGCTGATCCTCCTCAGATCCTGTTTTGAATATTATATGACATTTTCTACCCGTTAAGACAACTCATCCATCACGTCAGGATTACACCTGCTTCTCAGACAACAACCTGTCCACAGCCAGCGTCAGGAAGATATGGCTGGCAGCCCCACCAATCACGTACTCCGTTTGCTGCCAGATGAAGGGGAACGGTTCCTTCAGCTCCGGGAAATCAGGCCGGACCAGGTTAGGTCCTGAAGCCACCCCACCCGGGATATACGACCATTCAGCGCGGTTGGTGCCGTAAGCCACGGTTAACGATTGCGCCCCCACTCCGGAAACCAGGCTGGTATTGGAGGCCGGGTGACAGCCTAGAATATAGTTCAACGATCGCTGCACGGCCTCGGATGGAAACAAATCCGGGAAGGCGCGATGCAGGTAATACTGGCGGAACCCATACCCCTGCACGCTCCATCCCACACCCCATACGTGTGGGTGAAAGGGGACTCCAAAAGGATTTTGTTGCAAGTCTTGTTCCAGCTCGAATTTGAAACCCAGGAGAGCCTGGCGGAACTTCGCTTCAAGCTCTTTATCCGCCAGTGCTGGTAAAGCCCGCGCCACCGCCCAGGCAACCTGCGCCAGGTTCTTTTCAATCACCTCCCATTTTGTTTGCAGCAAGCTGGTAAACCGTTCTGAGGATGTGCTCAGGAATAGTTCCAGCGCCGCCAGGATTTCCTGCGCCTCTGGTCTTCCTGGGACATAACAATTGGGCTCGTTAGCTGGTGGGCGGGCCTGTTCTGCATCCCAGGCAGCCAGGGCAGTTTCCAGGCACTCCCTGGCGAGGTCTGGCTTCCAGAAGCGCAGGACCCGGCTGGCCGCTGCCAATGCCGCAATGACGCGGTATTCCAGGGAGGTGTTGCGATTGGTAAAGACCCAGCGATCATCGATCTTTCCCGAGCGTTCTCCCCGCACCTCCAACTTACCCAGGCTGGGATCATACACCCGGTTATCCGTCATCGACGCCGTGTCTCCCAGCAGCGCGTAACGCTCCAGCGAATCTTCAATGATGCCGATAAACGAATGCCCGGCTTGGCCGTGGAGACGATAGACCCGGTAGCCAGATAACAGGTTTTTAACGCCATGCGCTACCTGCTGGAGCAGGTCGGGCGCACCGTCCGGCTGGTGCAGGATCACCAGGCGCTCATCTTCTAAAACCGTCGTCTGGTCGCTTTCCAGGCCGAATTCCTCGTATGCCAGGGCAAGCGTCAAGGTCGTGGCAGCCTGCGACCCTGCCGCCAGGTCGAAATCGCCGGCATCATGCCAGCCGCCACGGTCGAGGAAGGGCAGGTGTTCCAGGGGAGCGTAAGGTGTTTCCGTCTCCGTAGTCTGGCGGTAGCTATCAAAATGCTGCGTATTCAGGGGCGCCTGCAACGCATCGTCCAGGTGACAGGCGGCATGCCAGATGCGACCGCCGTCCACGACGGTCATATGGCACATCTGCACTGGCAGGTGCGTTTCCAGGGTCGGCTGCCAGACGCTGCGTGTGTAAATATCGCCGGCTATCGGGAAAACCGGTGTTATGGCAGAGTCGACGCTTTCCAGGACCAATCGGTAAAGACCAGGCGCTTTGAAGTCGCTGAAATCAAAGACGGCATAATCGTAGCGTAAAAAGCGCTGGAATATGCCTGCAGACCGGTGGGCAGCCAGCTCAAAATTCCCGCCGGACGCCAGGCGTTCTAACCGTAAGCCGGCTGGGGATGGAAGCGCAGGATCAAGCTCCACCAGGATGCGTTTCTCTCCATGGGTATGATAGCCGACCTGTGAGAACAGGATGACCGGGGGACGGGTCCAGCCGGGAATGCGGTGTGGCAGTAACCGGAGCTGGGCGGCACCTTTCATCCTACCAGGCTGCAGCGGGGCGCGTACCACGAACCAGCCGTTTGATTCTGTATCCCGCCCATCCAGCAGGTGCAACTCTCCATCCTGACACTCTATTTCCAGGTGCAAGCTGGGGTCTTCAGGCGCTATAACCAGCTTGCGCCCGTGCCCCAGGGACTGCGGCAGGACAGTTCCCATTTGACCAGGGGTTACTGGGCCATTCCCCTGGCGAGGAAAGACACCCCCATTCTGATCAAACAGATAGCTCTTTCCGAAGAGCAGTCCGGGGAATAGTTCAAGGTTGAAACCGGGGTTGCCAGAATAACCCGCTGGCAAAGGCTGGACCAGGTCAACGCGGATGCAGATCGCCTCCGCCTCCCCCCACAAGCGCAGCTCATATTCTATTCCGGCCTGTTTAAAGGCCAGCGGCATGATGATCTCGCCGGTTGAACGGTCAACACGCCGCGTCCCAACTTCCGGCAGGGCATCCCACTGGCCGGGCGTCAGGTCCAGGCGTAAATCACCGTTGGTGACCAGGCGCTCTCCATGGAAAACCAGCTCAATCCCACCCTGGTGACCTTCCGGGTAAAAATCATGAAAAATGTGGACTGACGCCCCGGGGGCAGTCAGCGTTTCGTTGTCTGCAATTCTCCATATCGTGGGCATGGTTCCCTCCGGAGGAGAATTCTAACACACTCAGTTTCGCCGGTTTAACACTCGCTGAAACCACAGGCGTAGCACTTGCGGCAGCCTTCTTCATTAACAACTGCTGCCTGGCCACATTCCGGGCACAAGTCGCCAACTTTCATCGGGAGCTGCGGCTGCCCACCTCCTGGCTGCCGGTTACCCAGGGTCAATTCGGCCAGCAGGTGGAAGCCATTGCCACCTTCCTGGGCGGTATGACCTGGCATCTCGCCTTCTGCCTGCGGGTTAACCTCTTCGGTGGCTTCCAGGTATTCCGCCAGCACCTGGGCGACGCCATCGGGCAGCGAGCGCACCCGGTTCGGACCAAATCCTAGCGAACGCCCGCCGCCAATCCCGGATAACTGCCGCCAGATTTCCTTCAGGCGATCCCGCGGGGCAACCGGCGAAGCCAGGCGCAGCGTATAAGAGATCAAGCGCCCGATCGCTTCGGAGACCGCCGCCGTGTCGGAGCCAGCCTTGGCGGTGTTAACGAAAACCTCAAACGGCTGGTTTCCGCCGTTGACATTGATCGTCACGAAGGCTTCTCCCAACGGAGTGCTGATGCTGTACGTGATGCCATGCAGCGAGCGTGGCCTGGGTTTCTTCTTATCCAGCCAGATGGGAAGCTGCGTGCTCGACGGCGGGTGGGCAACAGGCTCGCTAGCCAGTTCAACCAGATCAGGACTTGCCTCGGGTACATCTTTCGCCTTGGAAGTGGCTTTGGTCTCCAGGACAACTTTTTGGCGAGAGCCCGTCACATAGACAGTGATACCCTTGCAACCGAGTTCCCAGGCAAGCATGTAAGCCCGGGCGACCTCATCGACCGTCGCCGTCTCCGGGAAGTTGATGGTTTTAGATAGGGAGTTGTCAACAAAAGCCTGCATGGCTGCCTGCATGCGCACGTGCTCTTCGGCTGTGATGTCCTGGGAGACAACAAAGGTGTGGCGCAAGGACTCCGGGACTGCATCGATGTCCTGGCAGGTCCCATGCAGCATCACCTGGTCAATGATCTGGGAGGCGACTGCGGGATCGACGCCTTCCTGGTTTAAGGCTTCCCCAAACAAGGGGCTGGCATACGTGAGCTGTAAATCTTTGCCGTTATCATTGACATGCCGGATATAAGCCAGGGCAAACACTGGCTCACAGCCATAACCTTCACAGCCGGCAACAGTCGCAATCGTCCCGGTGGGGGCAATGGTGGTCTGGGCGGCATTGCGCAGGCCATGCTGCCGGATGCCTTCGATAATTTCCGTCCAATCCAACGCCGGACGCCCAAAGTCGCGCTGGTATGCAAAGATGGGTTGTGGTGGAGTCCAGTGCATGGTCTGTGGATCGTAGAGGATTCCTGGATCGCCGGGAATGGGCCGCGTTGTTCGGCAAGGCGTACGCTGGTCAGCATCGCATGGTAGCGCACAAATTCCATCGCCTGTGCCGCAAACTCCTGCCCTTCTTCCGAGCCATAGCGGATGCCGGTATGATACATCAGGTCGCCCAGGCCCATGATGCCCAGGCCAATCCGGCGAGCACGCAAGGCGGCTTCTTTAAGCTGTGGAACTGCAGGCACGTAAGCGTTGGCTTCGACCACATCATCCAGGAAAACCGTTGCCAGCTCGACATCCTGGCGAAGTTTTTCCCAGTTGACTGTGCCATCCGGACCAAAATGCTTCGACAGGTTAATCGACCCCAGGCAGCAGTTTTCGTAAGGTCCCAGCCATTGTTCACCGCAGGGATTCGTCGACTCCAGGTCGTAGAGGTGCGGCACCGGATTGGCCTGGTTGGCTGTATCCAGGAACAGCATCCCGGGCTCACCGTTGTGGTGCGCCTGTTCGACAATGCGGTTGAAGAGCTCACGCGCCCGCACAACCTTGTGAACTTTAATGGGGATGCCAGCCCTTTCTGCTTGTTCTAGTGTGCCGGTAAAACCTTTATACTCCGGCGCGGTGACGTCCGGGAAACGCAGACACCAATCTGTATCTTCCTGGACAGCTCGCATAAAATCCGACACGATGCCCACGCTGATGTTGAAATTGGTGACCTCGTTTTCGTCTGTCTTGCAGGTGATGAACTCTTCGATATCGGGGTGGTCGACGCGCAAGACGGCCATGTTGGCGCCACGCCGCGTTCCTCCCTGGGCAATCTCGCCAAATGCCTTATCATAAACCCGCAAGAAGCCCACCGGACCTGTAGCCTGTCCGGCCGAGGATTTGACCAGGGTTCCCTGGGGGCGCAGGCGGGAGAACGAAAAACCGTTGCCTCCTCCCGTTTGCTGGATCAAGGCCGCATCGCGCAGGGTTTGAAAAATCCCCGCTGGATCCCGCCCCATATCATCGCTGATCGGCAGGACAAAACAGGCCGCCAGTTGCCCCAGGGGTGTGCCGGCGCCGGTAAAGGTCGGAGAGTTGGGAAAGAAGCTTTTAGATGCCAGCAGCCCGTAAAAATCCCTGGCCCGGCTCAAGACATCACCGCCCCAGGTCGCCTCCGCAGCGGCGACATGATAAGCCACCCGCCAGAACATTTCCTCTACGGTCTCGACAGGTTGGCCGTCGGAGCTGCGCCGCACATAACGCCGGACCAGCACCTGGCGTGCATTCTCAGTCAGCGCCACCGGATCGACATCCTCCGGAATGGCCGGGGTGGGCAGCAACCCATGTTTATCGGTTTGTGTGGTTTTTGCCTGCAGCATTGGGAGCCTCCTTTTCAATCCTTAAAACCAGCGAATAATTCGTTACCAACCAGTAAATGCTTCCTAATTCTCAAGAGACGCAAAACCGACTCGGGCAGTAATGCCTGAATCTTGATTATGCTGGGAAATTAGGCTTCTAACAGACGGTCGATTTCACCACGGATCGCTTTTAGGTCATCCAGACCCAGGTAGACGATTGCGTACCGGATGTAGGCTATATGGTCGAGATTTTTCAAACCAGCGATCGCCATATCGCCCACGACACACGAGGACACTTCCGCGCGTCCCATCGTTTGCAGGGTGGCTTCGATCTCACCCACCAGGCGTTCAATGTCGGCTGCTGAAACTGGCCGCTTGGCACAGGCGATACGAATCCCCCTGACGAGTTTATCGCGATCGAATTCTTCCCGAGTGCCGTCTTGTTTTATGATTAGTGGGGTTGCCAGGATTGGTCGTTCGTAGGTACTAAAACGCTGCCCGCAGTTGACGCACTCCCTCCGTCGACGCACCCCACCGCGCATGTCGTGGGAGGTATCAATGACTCTGGAGTTTTCGGTCTTGCAATACGGACAGCGCATGCAACCATCCAATTCATAGAACATTTGTAAGCGCCATCTTTGGGGGTATCAAACTATTTCCCCCCTACAGGTGGCGTTAAGTGCGGCTATTTTAGCACAACATTGGACCCCTGGCAAGGGATTTTCTAGGACAGATTGCTTAAAAAATTCCCTTCCCAGTTATTTTTAAAGTTCAGGCACTTACAGACTCAAATCAGAAACCGGCTCGATATTTTACCTGAGCGCGCGGAACCCACCCTCCCCCAGCGAAGGCAGAATGGGGAAGGGCAGGTTCCGTTAACGAGCAAGCTTGCGTGTGGGTGGTGATTTCTTCCACCCACACGACTGGTGGTTTACTCACCCACAGCTCCACTTGCCCTAATCCTTCGTGATCCGGTTGCGGATGAAGGTCGGGACGTCGATGTCGTCAGTGTCTACTTTGCGGGGAGTAAATCCTCGCGAGGACTCACGCACCGGCTGCCGGGTTACACTCACAGGCTCGTATAGACTGGTGCTGAATTCCTGCTCAGAAATTCTTCCCGCGTGGGTAGGGTTTTGATTTGACCGTTCCCTCTCCCGCGGCTCGCGCACGATCTGGTCGCTGGGGCGCCGGGCAGCCATCCCCGTACTGTCAAAACCGGTGGCAATCACCGTGATGCGCACGGTATCCTTCATCGTCGGATCAATGACCGCACCGAAGATCAGGTTGACATCCGGGTGCGCTGTTTCCTTGATGATGGCGGCAGCCTGATTGACGTCGAAGAGGGTCAGGTCTGGCCCACCGGTGACGTTGAACAGGATGCCGTGAGCGCCGTCGATGGTGATATCGAGCAGCTGGCTGGATATCGCCTGGTCGGCTGCTATCCTGGCTGCATCTTCACCCTTGGCGGTGCCGACTGCCATCAAGGCAGCTCCACCCTCCGACATGATCGTGCGCACATCCGCGAAGTCCAGGTTGATCAGGCCGGGCACAGTAATCAGCTCTGATATGCCCTGGACACCCTGGCGCAGCACGTCATCAGCCTGTCGGAAGGCTGTCTGCAGGTTGGCACGCTTGTCAACGATTTGTAGCAAGCGGTCGTTGGGGATGACGATGAGGGTATCGGCCTGTTCCTTCAACTTGGTGATACCGGCTTCCGCGGATTGAATGCGGCGAGCGCCTTCGAAGGTGAAGGGGCGGGTGACCACACCAATGGTCAGGGAACCCACCTCGCGCGCGATTTGGGCCACGATCGGAGCTCCGCCGGTCCCGGTCCCACCACCCATTCCTGCAGTGATGAAGACCATATCCGAGCCTTTAAGCACCTCGTACAACTCCTCCGCCGATTCCTCACAGGCTTTGCGGCCGATTTCCGGATTTCCACCCGAGCCCAGGCCGCGGGTGATCTTCTCACCCACCCGCACGCGCGTCGAAGCTTTGGAAAGCATCAGCGCCTGGGCATCGGTGTTCACGGCCACGAAATCAACCCCGACCAGACCTTCATCGATCATCCGGTCGATGGCGTTGCAGCCGCCGCCGCCCACGCCCACCACCTTGATCCGGGCGATGGGTTCTAACTGGCTGTTGACATTGTTTACTGACATCACAAACCTCCTAATAAAGTTGCGTCGATGGATTAATTTTGGTTAAAGCAGATACCCGAAAAAGCTGCCAGCATCATGCTAAGGCGTCAGGAGCTTGAAGAAGCGCTTAATTTTCTCCCACAATGTTTCACCTCCTGAAATCATAGGGCTGGCGATCTGACCGCCAACATAAGCCGAATAATCACTCATATTGAGCGCCCAGCGCAGTAAGCCCACGCTGGTCGAAAATGCCGGGGAATCCAGACGGTCAGCCATTCCTACCAGATTCTGCGGCTTGGCCACCCGGACCGGCACCCCCAGGACGCGCGCCGCCATCTCACGCATTCCTGGCAGCAGGCTGCCGCCTCCAGTGATGACCATACCGGCCGGAAGCAGCCCATCATAACCTGAGCGTTTAATCTCCTGAAGCACCATCGTGAAGATTTCTTCCGCCCGGGCTTCAATTATTTGCACCAGATCCTGCCGGCTGATTTGCACCGGCTCCCCCTCCCCAAACGGGCGGATCTGGAAGGATTCCTTGCGGTCGATTTCGCTGGAAAGGGCATGACCGTGCATTAACTCGACCTCTTCCGCCTGATTCAACGGCAGGCGCAAGCCGTGGGCAATATCCGAGGTCACCAGGTTTCCGCCGACCGCCAGGACCGCCGTGTGCCAGATGTCGCCATCGATATACAGCGCCAGGTCCGTCGTCCCTCCACCGATATCGCAGACCGCAACCCCGATCTGGCGCTCAGTCTCATTCAAAGCAACCTCAGCCGAAGCCAGGGGATTGAGCACAAACTGCGAGACATCGACGTTCGCCGCAGCCACGCACTCCCGTAAATTTTCGACCACCCCCGCGGCGGCGGTGATGATGTGTGTCTCGACTTCCAGGCGGTAGCCATGCATCCCAGCGGGATTGTGGATGCCATCGTGTTCGTCCACCTTGAAACCACGCTGGATCACATGAATGATTTCGCGATTGTGCGGGATTGCCACGGCGCGGGCAGCATCGACAGCGCGCAGCACATCTCCTTCGTCAATTACCCTGCCCGAGACTCCAACAACACCCCTGCTATTAATGGAAGAAACGCTGGCGCCAGCCAAGCTGACCAGGGCCGATGTGATCTCCAACCCGGCAGTATGCTCCGCTTTATCAACCGAGCGCGACACCGCCTGGGAAGCCGCCGTCAAATCCACAACGACGCCTTTTCTCATTCCCTCTGCCGGTTCAATTCCGGCGCCCAGGATGTTGATCTTCCCGGAAGCTTCCTCCCGTCCCACCAGGGTACAGATTTTGGTAGTACCGATATCAATTGCAACAACGGTTGGCTTATCCATAATTACTCCACACGATAATACGGGGCGTGCACCCATTCCACACTGACCAGATTGGGCAGAATGTCTTTCCCATCGAGCATGCGCAAAATACTCTGGTAAATGCGCAGTTTCATCTGAATGTCAGTGGCATCACCAAAATAAACCTGCCATCCGCCAGCGTCCTCCCAGCCAAACCCGTGTTCGGCGCTGTAAATCAAGGGGGCGCCTTCGGGGGAATGATCCCGCAAAAGCAGCACGGCAGCAACGACTTCGGGGTCCAGGATTTTACGAGCCTGTAAGGACGAAACCGTCTTTTGCTCGCTTCCTTCATCGACCGCCTCCTCATCGTTCCCGGTTGGAACAGACTGCGGGTTCAGGTTAGCTAATTCCTCCTGGGCGATCACCCGCGGCAGCGACGGATCCGCCTCTTCACCGCGGAATGGAAATGCCATACCGCCTGCATCCACCAGGTTGGTCCTGCCACCCTGCTCCCAAACCAGCACCGGCAGGCGCTCGGTCACCGTAATGGCCAGGGTGTTCGGAAAGCCAACCTGGACCGTGGCGGTGATAAGCTCCGGGAACTGCAGCACCAGGTTTTCCTGCAGTGCCTGGGGATCCAATGAGAACGAAGGCCGGTTGCTCACATCCAGGATCGTTTGGACATCCTGCTCACTCACCCGTTTCAGACCGGAAATTTCGATATCCTGTATCTGGAAAAGGGTCGATGTGAAGGCGAAGTAAAGACCAACACCCAACGCGGCAGCCAGGAACAAGGACAGGAAGCGCCAGCTCAGGTTCAGGCGCGGCAGCGAGGGCAGGGTGATCGATCCAGGATTGTTCGGGAGGTTGTAGTCCCGCCGCGGATAAACCGACGACTTCTGGTGTGAGCCGCTTGCTTTCTGTTTGCGAACCATCGGCGTGCCGCGCATCATCACCCCCGGAGCCTCGTAGCGGATGGTCTTCTTGCTGGTTTTCGGGTTGCTCTTGACAGGGACGTATAACCAGTCCAGCCACGCCTTTGCTTGTTTCGGTTTGGCTTTTGACCCGGAGACCAGCCTGACACCGGACGGCGGAGTATGCGCAGTGCTTGAAACCCTGCGAGTAACAGGCTGCGTGGAGCTTGCTGGCTTCTTCTTTGCCTCAGGCATCGCCATCCCTCCGGTAGCGCCGTTCGATGCGGTCCCGATCGCTTTTACGCTCAAATGCCAGTTTTATCAACCGGTCGACCAGGGTTGGGTACGCCAGTCCACTGGCCTCCCATAATTTGGGGTACATGCTGATATCTGTAAAGCCTGGGATTGTATTAACCTCACTGAGGTAAATTTTCCCGTCATCTTTGTCGAGCAGAAAATCCACCCGCGCCATCCCAGCGCAGTCCATTGCCTGGTATGCTTGCAGCGCAAGGCTGCGGATGCTCCGGGCATCCGCCTCTGTCAGGGGAGCCGGGATCAGCAAGCCCGATGTTCCATCGACATATTTGAATTCGTAGGAATAAAACTCCCGGCTGGGGATGACCTCGCCTGGGACCGACGCCTGGGGTCCTCGTTTCCTAACACACTGACTTCGATCTCTCGAGCATTTAAACCACGTTCAACCAACAGGCGCCGGTCAAACCGTCCTGCCTCCAGCAGCCCTTCGATCAAGTCCGAGCGATTTGCGCACCTGGTTATTCCCACAGACGAACCCAGGTTGGCAGGCTTTACAAACAGCGGGTACGCTGAAAGCGCTTCAGCCCTGGCCAGGACCGAATCCAGGTGATTTTCAACCTCGCTTCGCAAAACCAGGAACGATTCAACGACCGGAATGGCGTGCGCCTTCATGACGTCCTTGAAGAGCGCTTTGTCCATGCCCACGCTGGAGCCCAGGACACCGGCTCCTACATAAGCCAGGTCGGCCAGCTCCAATAATCCCTGGAGCGTGCCGTCCTCGCCGAATGTGCCGTGCAGAACCGGGAAGACGACGTCGACCCCGGACAGGAATTCTAACTGGGACAGACCTGCTGCAGCCTCACCGGTTTCTCGGATGAGGTATAAATGCCCTGCATCCGGCGCCGGTGATATAACAACCCGCAAAAGCCCTGAACGATCGCCCCTTCCCATCACATCCAGGGTGCTGGCAGGACCCGTGCTGTACAGCCAGACGCCATCATGATCGATCCCGACCTGGATGATCTGGTACTGATCAGGGTCCAGGGCGGATATCACCGAACGCGCCGAAGCCAGCGAGACTTCATGCTCGCCGGATCGCCCACCAAAAAGAACCAAAACCCTTATGACTGCCATTCGCCGATTAACTCAACTTCCAAATCAAGATTGATACCAGACTGTTCCAACACTTTCTCCCTAGCCAGACAGATCAGGCGGTAGACATCCTGAGCGCTTGCCTGTCCGTAATTGATAAAGAAATTGGCATGCAAAGGGCTGATGCCGGCATCGCCAACCCGCGTCCCTCTCATCCCGGCGGCCTCGATCAGGCGCCCTGCATAATCGCCCGCCGGATTCTTAAACATAGAGCCCATGCTGGCACCAGGAGGTTGGGTGCGCCGGCGGATTTCTACCAGAGCATCCATGCGTTCCTGGATAGCCCCAAACTCATCCCTGGCAAGCTTGAGGGTCACTGCCAGTACCACTGCCCATGGCTGGATCTGGGCTGAGACCTGGCTGCGTTTGAGCACACTGCTGCGGTAGTCAAATTCAAACCGGTCGCCCCGCCACAATTCCGTATTTCCATATCCTTGGTGATGCAAGATTTCTGCCATTTGCAGGTTATGTGCCATGTCACTGCCGTGAGCGCCAGCGTTCCCAAAGACCGCCCCGCCCAGTGTTCCCGGGATGCCCGCCGCCCATTCCATACCCGACAGGCTACGCTGGGCAGCCTGGCGCGCCAACAAGCCGGTATTCACACCTGACTCCGCCCATACAAGAGGAGGCTCTTGATCAGGATCATCCATGAAACGAATGGAGCGTGCAGCATTTAAAACCACAACCCCACGCACTCCCGCATCGCTGACGAGAACATTCGACCCGCTGCCGAGGATCGTAAAAGCCAAGCCCGAGCGCCAAAGCCATGTAACTGCGTGTGCAAGCTCTTCTGCAGAGCCGGCGGTCAGGACAGCATCGGCTTTTCCACCCAACCGCGCCGAGGTATGGCGCGCTGAAAGACTCGCCAATCTGCAAGCGCTTGCCAAATTCGGCTTGCAAGGCGCTCAGGTCACCGGGAGTCAAGGGGGAAAGGGCTGCCATCATAAGTTTCAAAACCTAATGAGACCTGTGTTGATAGTGATTGACAATGGCGCTGCTGATCGAATCCGCATCGCCAGCGGAGAGCACCATCAATACATCCCCTGGAGCCAGGCGTTCAGTGAGAAATTCCTGTGCCTGTACCAGTGTTGGAATGTAGAATACCTCGCCCGAGGCGCGCGTGGCAATCGCCCGGGCAACCTGGCTGGATGAAAATCCGTCAGGTGGCTGGCTCTCCCGCGCCGCGTAAATGTCAGTGACCAGGACAAAATCTGCATAAGCAAAAGCCGCCGCGAATTCTTGAAAGAGCAAGCGGGTGCGTGAATAGGTATGCGGCTGCCAGACAGCCCAGATGCGCCTCCCAGGATAACGCAGGCGAGCCGCTGCCAGGGTAGCCCGGATTTCGGTCGGATGGTGGGCGTAATCGTCGATAACCGTCACCCCTGCCGGTTCGCCGCGCAGCTCGAAGCGCCTGCCCGTCCCCCGGAAAACCCCCAGCGCATCGGCAGCCTGCTGTAAAGGCAAGCCCAGCTCCGATGCCACCGCCAGGGCCGCCAGGGCATTACGCAAGTTGTGGATACCCGGCACCTGCAGTGAAAGCTGGATGCCCATCACCCGGGTTTCGAGAGCGCCGGTTTCCGAAGCCTTAATCTCCAACCCCTCCAGATTGTAGGTCTGGATACGCATTTCAGAGCCCAATTCTTTCTGCAGCTCGGAAATTCCCGGATCCTCGGCGCTGACCACCAGCAGGCCGCCGGGCTTCAAACGCCGGGAAAACTTCAGGAACGCCTCAGCATAGCTTTCCGGGGTCGGGTAACAATCCGGGTGGTCGTGCTCGATGTTGGTTATCACCGCAATTTTTGGCCGTAAACCCAGGAACATGCCATCATACTCATCCGCTTCGATCACAAAGTGCACGCCTTTTCCGGCGTGTGCATTGACACCCAGGTTGGCAGAGACGCCGCCGATCAGGAATGAAGGGTCTTGCTCCATCGCCGTCAGCATCCAGGCAATCATGGCAGTGGTGGTCGTTTTTCCATGGGTGCCCGCAACAGCAATGCAGTCCTGACCCTGCAGCAGCATTTCCAGGAACTCCTGGCGCTTCATGACGGGGATACCCAGCCGGCGGGCTTCTACCAGCTCTGGGTTCTGGTCAGGGATGGCAGAGGAACAGATCACCAGGTCAGCCCCGGTAATCTGCTCGGCGGCATGCCCGGCAAAGATGCGCACACCTGCCTTTGCCAACTCCAGCGCCAGGGGCGAGAGGCTCCGGTCAGAACCACTTACCTCGTAGCCGCGCTCGAGCAGGATACGCGCGATTGCCGAAAGACCGCTTCCACCAATCCCAACCAGGTGAACGTGCCTCAAACAGACCTCCTACAAAAAGACTATAATCACAAATAAGAAACCCAGCCCCACCGCAAAGTAAATCCAGGGCGGGATCAGGTAAGCTGGCGGCATCCACTTCATGAGCGAATCCACGGTCGCTGCAACCTCTGAGCCTGGAGGCGGCGCGGCGATATATGCTGGATACGGATAGGCCGCTACATCCATGTAATACCAGATCGATCCAAAAATGAGATACCCGTTGAATGCGCCAACCAGGATACCCATCAAGGTATCTGCCAGGCGCTCCCTGGCAAACCTTGGACCGGCAAGACCCTTGATATTCGGCGTCTGGTAACCAAAAAATGCCAGCACCAGGATGATGATCGCCTGCATCCAGAATAAAGTGGATGGCTGCGCCGATGACATAAAATTGCGGATAATGGGAACATAGGTTTCCAGGACAACGATCAAGAAAATACCCAGGGTCACGCTGAAAGTGACCATGATTTCTTTCGCCCATCCTCGCATGGCGCCAATCACCGCACAAACGAACACAAATATCCAGAAAAAAGCCGGCAAGGTTATCATTGACACCTTCCTTTCATAACGCTAACCCCGGCAGGTTCGCCGTCTGAATCACCAGGTCGGCGATGGCCTCCGCTGCGCCGGGTCTGGAAAGTGTTTTTGAGGCTTTCCGCATGGCACCCAGGCGTTCACGATCGTTTAGCAAACTCAATACCGTTTGCGAGAGTTTTCCAGGGAGTTCTTCGTCAGGAACCACCAGCGCAGCCCCTCTTTTTTCCAGCCAGGTGGCGTTAACTTTCTGGTATTTCCAGGCAAACGGGTACGGTACCAGGATCGCCGGCAGGCCAAAATGGGGATATTCGCCCAGGCTGGAGGCGCCTGCCCGGGAAACTACCAGGTCTGCTGCAGCCAGGGCCGCCCCCATCTCGTGGAGGTAAGGGAAGGGATGGTAGCGGTCCATCCAAGGGGCGCTATCCGGCTGGCTGCGCAGTTCTACCAACCTGGACTGGATTTCCGGCCAGTCCAGGCTGCCCGTCAGGTGGACGATTTGCACAACCGGCAGGAGCTCCGGCAGGGCTGCCAGCAGCGCCCGGTTGATCGAGCGTGCCCCTTTACTGCCGCCAGAAACCAGCAGCACCGGTAATTCCGCCGAGAGCCCCAACTGCTGCCGCGAGCTTTCCCGGGAGCTGGTCTTGATTTCCGGGCGGACCGGATATCCGGTGACGACCAGGCGATTGCGCAGAAAGGACATAAATTTTTCTCGCGACTCCTCAACCGTGATGGCAATCTTACGGGAGGCGAAAGCCAGTGCGGTCAGCGCCAGTGCCGGCTCGATATCGGGAACGTATAAAACGGCCGGCCTGCGGAAAGCGGCAGCCGCTACCGGGATGGCCACGAATCCACCGGTGAAAAACAGCACGTCGGGTTTGAACTCCTTGAGGATAGTCCTCGCGGAACGATAACCGCGCAACAGCCGCCTAACATTCCCGGGTAAGGCTTTCCAGCCCACCCCGTGCACGCCGGCAGCCGGGATCGCTTGAAAACGAATGCCAGCCCGCTTCACCAGGTCAGCTTCCATTCCGCCTTCACCTCCCACCCACAAAGTTTCCAGCGAGTCCGGCAGTTTTTCACTGAGAGCCAGCCAGGTTGTCAGGGCGGGATACACTCCGCCTCCGGTTCCCCCGGCGCAGATTAACAAACGCACTGAAATCACTCTCCCTTTCTTTAGTAACCGATTGCCTTGCCACATTCAAAACGATGCCCATGGCAATCATGGTGATGACCAGGTTCGAGCCGCCGGCGCTGACGAATGGCAGCGCATTCCCGGCAAAAGGCAGCACGTTCAAGACCACAGCCATGTTGACAAACGCCTCAAAAGCTACCCAGATACATAAACCGGCGGCCAGGAGTGCCCCGAGCTGGTCAGGAGCTTTGCGGGCAATGGTAATCCCCCGCCAGAGCAAGTAGACAAACAGCCCCAGCAGGAACACCGAACCTAGGACGCCCAGCTCCTCGCCGACCACGGCATAGATGCTGTCAGTCGGCGCCACCGGCAAGTCGAGGAGCTTGGCAATCCCCTTGCCAAGTCCTTTACCGAGCCAGCCACCGTTGACAAAACCTTCCAGGGCGCCGCGCACATGATCCGACACGCCTAACGGGTTCTTCCAGCCCTCGATGAAGTAAAAAATACGACCCTTGGCGGTGGTGCTGAACTGGGCCACGAAGAAGCCGATCGCTGCGCCACCAATGATCAACAATGCAAACTGCTTGATGTCACCGCCTGCCAGGAAGAAAATAACACTGACCAGGAAGAAGACCGTAATCACCGCGCTCAGGTCCGGCTGCCTGTAAATCAAGCCACCGACCAGGCCCAGGACCACGCTCAAAGGCACCAGGCCTAGCGAAATTTTTGTCAGGCGCTCTTGCCTGGTAAACAGCCACACGGAAACATAGAGCACAACCACCAGCTTGGCAAGCTCGCTGGGACGGATCGAGCCGCCCCACAGGCTGCGCACAGCGTTGTTCGTCACCTCGTTCACCAGCAGCACACCCACCAGCAAGCCACAGGTTGCCAGCAACGCTGGAAACGCCAGGCGGCTGTAGATGTGGTAATCGAAGAAAGCACAGAAGACCAGGGCGACCACCCCAATCATGATCCACAGCATCTGCCGCTTGATCATCGAAAAGGGATCGCCCGTCAGGGAACGCGAATAGTCGTAGCTGGCCGAATACAGGATCACCAGGCCCAGGACGCTTAATGTAATAACCGTCAGCAGCAAGGGAGTGTCCAGGCGCAGATGCAACGTGCGCAGGCGTGATACCGGTGTCTCAGCCGCAGCCGGCCGCGTGTAAGCGCCCGGCCCGATGTCCACAGCCCGTACTCTTTGGGTGTAGGTGCGCGCAGCCGTAGTAGTGGGCTGGCGCCCAGCGTTGCGGTGCGCCGTCCTGACCTGCGGATCCGTTGATTTGCTTACAGTGCGTTTACCCACGTTTTGTACCATTCGCCACGCTCCTCAAAATCATTAAACTCATCAAAACTGGTGCCTCCCGGCGCCAGCAGCACCACGTCTCCGGGCTCTGCCAGTTCGGCAGCCGCCTCGACCGCCTCCTGCAGCCCCCGGCACTCGACCACGGATAGCAAGCGCTCGCCGGGCAGCGCAGGGAAATTATCGACGTGCTGGTGGATCATGCCTGCGGCTTCCCCAAACAAGACCAGGTGATCGATCCGCTGGCGCACCAGCCTGGCGAAGTCCACCCAGGGCAGGTTTTTGTCCCGCCCGCCAGCCAGCAACACCAGCGGTTCGCTGAAGGACTGGATCGACGCCATAGCCCGCTCCGGCGCCGTGGCGATCGAGTCGTTGTACCAATCCACACCGTTCCAGCGCCGCACCCACTGCAAGCGGTGATCGACTCCCGTAAAGCCCTGGACGCCTTCCTGCATGGAGCGGATTTCCAAGCCGCCAGCGGCTGCCACAGCACATGCTGCCAGGACATTCAGGAGGTTGTGGGCGCCGCGCAGGCTAACGGCTTGAAGCGCCATCAGCTCGATCCTTTTCCCATCTTGATACAGCACCAGGTGTTCGCCTTCGAGGCAGGTTCCCTCGCCCGAAGCAGGAGGCCGCTCAAAGCCAAACGAAAACAGGCGGCCCTTCACCTGGCTCCTCAGCGCCCATGCACCCGCATCGCCGTGCCCAAGGACGGCTGTGCTTTGCGGGTCCTGGAAACTTAAAATTCGGCTCTTGGCTGCCTGGTAAGCCTGCATGGTCCCATGCCGGTCCAGGTGGTTGGGCGTGACATTTAAAACCGCCGCCACGTCAGGCGATAAGGTCATGATCTCAAGCTGGAAGCTGGAAAGCTCCATCACCACCAGGTCGTTTTCACTCATCTCGTCGACAAAACTGATCAGCGGAAGGCCGATGTTCCCGCCGACGTAAACTTTGCCCCCCGAGAACCCTGCGCTCATCATCCTACCGACCAGGGTTGTGGTGGTTGTCTTCCCCGCCGAACCCGTGATGGCAATAACACGGCAAGGCACAATTTCCATGAAGATCTGAGAATCGTTCGAAAGGGGAATGCCCCGGCGCTGCGCCTCGACGACCAGTGGCAGGGACAGAGGAACCCCGCCGGATGGGCAGACCAGGTCGACACCCTCCAGCAAATCCAGGGGATGCCCACCACAGCGCCATTCAATATCCAGGCTTGCCAGCTCCTCCTGGGCGGAGCGCAGCGCTTCCGGGTCTCGCTGGTCATTGAGGAGTATGCGAGCGCCGTGACTGGCAAGGTAGCGCGCCAGGGCCAGCCCCTGCCGGGCCGCCCCGATGATCAAAACTTTGCTACCTTTCCAGTTCTTCATCATTGTTCCTGAACCGCCTTGCTCCTAAATAACTGCCAGCGCTGCGCCGATCATGGCAAACAGCAGGCTGATCAGCCAGAAACGCTGCACGACCTGGGTTTCACTCCAGCCCGAGAGCTCGAAATGGTGATGCAGAGGCGCCATTTTGAACAGGCGCCGTCCCTTGGTCAGCTTGAAGTAGCCGATCTGCAGGATGTCACTCATGACAATGCTGACGGGGATAATGATGATCACCGGCAGGATCGCCCACTGGCCCGTCATCAGCGCCACCACTGCCAGGGTCGCCCCCAGCGAAAGCGAGCCCACATCGCCCATGAACAATTGGGCTGGATGGACATTGAACCACAAAAATCCGAAGATCGCCCCAACCAGCGAGAAGCAAATGCGCGCCAGGTAGATCTGCCCCTGGAAGAGAGCGACTCCACCGTAGGCGACGAATGCCGTCGCCGTGATCAGCCCGGCCATCCCGTCCAGGCCATCGGTCAGGTTGATGGCGTTGGTCGAAGAGACGATCACAAAAACGGCGATCGGGATCCACCAATAGCCGAGTTCGATCTCACCCTGGATGCCGGGCAGGTAAAGCTGCGGGACGTCGAGGAGGAAATACAGGATGAAAGCCAGCACCAGCGCCAGGGCAACCTGCAGGGCGAACTTCGTCCTGGCGCGCATGCCCAGGCCCTTGCGTGAGCCGCGCAGACCTTCCCAATCGTCGATGGCGCCCAACACCCCGTAACCAACCATAGCTGCCATCGGCACCAGGATCGAGCGACCCAGAACCCGCATGCCAAGCAGGGAGCTGGCATTCATCAAAATAGCGATCAGCAGTACCGGCAGGATGAACAGCACACCCCCCATCGTCAGGGTGCCCAGCTTGGTAAAATGCCGTTCCGGACCCTCGACGCGGATTAATTTCCCGATGCGGAAATGGCGCAAAATTCTCAGCAAAGGCGGCCCCCAGATTACGGTCAACAAGAAGCTGAACCCGGCAAGCGCCAGGGTCACTGAAATCTGGCTCATGTCCTTTCCTCCAGGGCGGCTACGATCCGGTCCATGCGCATCCCGTGCGACCCCTTCACCAGGACGACATCTTCTGCAGATAGGTGCTCCTGCAAGTAAACCAGGGCATCGTTGGTCCCCTCGAAGCTGTGGATTTGCGTGGCTGTAAGACCTCCCATCTGGGCGGCCATGGCAATCTGCCTGCCGCGCTCGCCAACCGTGACCAGCTCATCGACGACGCTGGCCGCCCGCAAGCCCACCAGAGCATGCCCACGCCGTTCGTAAGGTCCCAGCTCCAGCATATCCCCCAGGACAGCAATCTTGCGCCCTGAAAGGTCATTCAATAAGTTCAAAGCCGCCAGGTTAGATTCTGGTGAGGCGTTGTAGGTATCGTCCAACAAAAGAGCGCCGTTGCGCCCCCGTACGGCGATCAGGCGTAACTGGCTCTGGGCTGCATGCAGCCCATCGACGATTTCCTGCCAGGTCAACCCTTCCACAATCCCAACCGCAGCCGCCCGCAAGGCGGTGTGCACGGAGTGCCGGCCGATCAACGGGATGCGCAGGTAGAGTGATTCGTTCTTGTGATGGAGCTGGAAGCGGATCCCATCCAGACCCATCCCTTCGACCTTATCAGCCCAGATATCAGCCCTCGGGTCGAGTCCGTAGAAGAAAACAGCCGCCTGGGTCTTATCAGCCATGAGGCGCACCAGCGGATCGTCGTAGTTCAGGATGGCCACACCCTCCGGGGCGGGCGGCAGGCTCTGCACCAGCTCCGCCTTACCCTGGGCGATGACCTCACGGCTGCCGGCGCGCGCGGCATGCACGGTGCCGACGTTCGTGATCACTCCCACCTGAGGCCTGGCGATCTGGCACAGCAGGCTGATCTCGCCCGGAACGTAAAAGCCCATTTCCAGGACAGCCCTCTCGGTTTCAGGTGTCAGGCGCAACAGCGACAGGGGCAAGCCAATTTCATTGTTCAAATTGCCCGGGTTGCGCTGGGTGCGGTAACGCTGCGCCAGCACCTCAGCGATTAGCTCCTTGGTGGTCGATTTTCCTACCGACCCGGTCACCCCGATCACGCGGCAGGTTCATCCGGTTGCGCCAGAATTCCGCGAACCTCTGTAGCGTCTCCAGGGTGTTATCCACCAGCAGGCAGACCAGCGTGGAAGACCGCAGCCCCTGCATCTTTTCAAAATCTGGCGGGAGGACAACTTCTTCGCCGCGTTTGCGTAAATCGATGAGCAGGCAGTCCACCCCGTGCTGCGCCAGGTTTTCCGAAATATCTTGGGACACCAGCGCCAGGCTTGCGCCTCGTTTATAGGCATCCAGGACGAATTCATGACCATCGTGGCTTTCACCCGGCATCGCGATAAACAGGGTGCCGGGATAGGCTTTGCGTGAATCGACCACAGCCTCACGAAATTCGTAAAGGCGCGCACCCGCCGTCCTAATTAAGGATGGCTGGATCCCGGTCAATGCTTCCACGATATCGCTGATTCCTGGCAAACCTGTCTCCTATTGCCCTGCAAGGCGCAGGCGAATGTCATCGGGGGGAATGTCCATCAGGTCAACGAGCTGCTCGACCACCCTGGCGAAGACCGGCGCGGCGACCTCGGAACCCCAGGGTGAGGTCGCCGGTTCCTCAAAGTTGATGTACACCAGGAACTGCGGATCGTCGGTCGGGCCAAAGCCAATGAAGGAGGCGTTGGTCAGGTAGGGGTGATAACCGGTGGGGGTCGGGATCTGGGCGGTGCCGGTTTTTCCTGAAACCCGGTATCCCGGAACCAGCGCATCCGAGGCTTCCGTTTCCAGAGCTTGCGCCATCAGCTCTGCAACCATGTCGGCTGTGGCTTCGCTGATGGGGATACCGGCCACCCTCTGCTCGATGTCAGCCTGGTAGCCGTGCTGGGCGATCGATTTCACAATGTGCGGCGCCATCATCTTGCCATCGTTGGCAATGGCAGATACGGCCATGGCCATCTGGATGGGTGTGGTGGTCAAGCCTTGCCCAAATGCATTTGTCGCCAGGTCGCCCTCATGCCAGTAGCCTTCGTGCGGGCTCTTGAGAACTCCCGAAATTTCGCCTGCCATATCGATGCCGGTAGGCAGGCCAATGCCAAATCGGTGCATGTACGCGTAAAAGGTTTCATTACCGAGGTATTTCGTCGAGAGGGTCGACAGGCACACGTTCAAGGAATGCGCCAGGCAGCCAAGCAGACCCTGCGGCCCGTAGGCGCCGCGGTCCCAGTTGTAGATGAACAGGCCGGCATATTCCAGGACGCCCTGGTCCACATAGCCAAAATCGGCGTCAACTGCACCGCTGTCCAGCGCTGCAGCCACGGTGAGTACCTTGAAGACCGAGCCCGGCTCAATGGGCAGGCTGATCGCCCGGTTGTACGGCACATCCTGCGGGAACTCATCCAGGTATTCAAAGTAATTGTTAGGATCCAACCTGGGGGTCGTCGCCATCGCCAGGATTTCCCCGGTCTCCGGGCTCAGGATCAAGATCGTACCCGATTCGGCGCCGTTGGCATCCAGCTCATCATCCAGCACCTGCTCTGCCATTGCCTGGATTTCACGATCCAGGGTCAGCACCAGGCTGGCGCCTTCCGGGAGCACGTTATAATCCCCGGCATACCCCGGGTAATTCGCCAGCAAGCGATACTGCACCCGATCAGCGAGCATGTCGTTGTAATAACCTTCGACCCCATAAATCCCGCTCTGCTCTTTTTTCCCCTCTTCCCAGCCAAAAATGCCAATGAGGTTAGCGCCGAGAAATTCATTGGGATAGACCCGCCGCAGGTGCGTCTGGTAATGGATGCCGTTCAGGCTGACGATTTCCTGGTAAGAGTCGGACTCCAGGGCTTTAGATAGCTTTTTTTCCAGACTGTCAATCTGCTCCTGGGTGACAAAATCGGCGACGACGACGTAGCGAACACCTTTCTCGAGCGCATTCGCAACCTCGGTTTCAATATCGACATCGATCTCGCCCAGGGCTTCTCGCAGGGTATTTTCAACGGCATCGGCATCTTGGATCTGCTCAGGCGCGATGCCGATCGCATAAGTGCGCTGGTTGGTGGCAAACAGGTTTCCCTTGCGATCCACGATCGTGCCTCGGGTCGGAACGATTTTGCTCGTGGTGTACTTCAAGGTCTCCAGGTTGTTCAAATATGGCTCTCTCAGGCTTGGGACGACCTGAAGCAGAATCAACCGCATCACAATCGCCAGGGGCAGCAGCGAGAGCAGCACTCCCAGGGAAAAGAAACGCAAGTAGTTCTCATCTTTCATGGCTTTTCCTCCTCGATTGCAAAAGCTCGTTCTGCCAGGATCCGCTGCAGCCAGGTGATCACCGACTCGAAATATTCTGCCGGGAGATCGGAGGCATCCGGCGTCAAGACCGGCCGTTCGGCGGAGGCAAGCTGCGGGTTTTCCGGTCCGGTGTATCCCTCGACGACCAGGAAATCCTTTTCCTCCGTGCTCCCCAGCTCGAAATCCAACCGGTCTGCCCGGTCAATCATCACCTCGTATGAGTACTGTTTGGCCAGGTCGGATTGCAAGCTCGCATTTTCATATTCCAGGGCCGAAATCGTGGCCTGCATGATTTGGATGTCCCGGCCCGCCTGCACAGCCCGTGCGGTAACGTTCAGGTAAAAAACCGCTACCACCGCCACCGTCACCAGGAATAATAAAAACAACCCCAGGAGTTGAATCTGGGAGCGCCAGGGAGCTTGTGGAAAGGCTTGGTTGAATTTATTGCGGATCATGCATTCTCCGAACGAGTTTCCTCAGGTTGCTTTAGAAAGGGTTCAACAGATAATATGCAAGAGGTGTGCCAACAGGCAAGGTCAGGATATTTTTTCAGCCACCCGCAAGCGAGCGCTGCGGGATCGTGGATTTTGGGCAATCTCAGCCGGCGCCGGCTGGAGCGGCCTGCGGTTGAGCTCACGGATGGCGGCGTGGTGACCGCAGGTGCACACCGGCTGGCGGGGCGGGCACAGGCAATCCCGGCTTTCCCGGCGGAAGAACTCCTTGACCAGGCGATCCTCCAGCGAATGGAAGGCGATGACCGCCAGCCGCCCGGCAGGCGCCAAAGCTGCCACAGCCAGGGGCAGCACGGCCTCGACCGACTCTAGCTCGTGATTGACGGCGATGCGCAGCGCCTGGAAGGTGCGAGTTGCCGGGTGGATATGCCGGTCGCCCTGCTTCCTGGCGGTTGCCTGGACGATGAGGTCCGCTAGCTGGCGTGTCGTCGACAGCGGCCGGGAGCGCACGATCGCCCGGGCAATCTGCCGGGAGCGGCGCTCCTCGCCGTAACGGTAGATCAGGTCCGCCAGCTCCGACTCGGGGAGATGGTTGACCAGCTCCGCGGCGGTCAGCGGCTGCCCGGGGTCGAAGCGCATGTCCAGGGGCGCCTCTGCCTGGAACGAAAATCCCCGGCTCGCCTCATCGAGCTGCATGGACGATACGCCGAAATCGAGCAGAATGCCGTCCACCGGTCGCCAGCCCAGCTCCAGGAGCCGCTCGGGCAGAGTCGTGTAGGAAGCCTGCCGGATGAACGCCCGCTCCGCAAATGGGGCCAGGCGTTGCCGGGCCAGCTCGAGCGCTGTTGGATCGACATCCAATCCCAGCAGGCGCCCATCCGGAGCGGACGCCTCGAGGATGCCGAGCGCGTGCCCTGCAGCCCCGAGTGTCCCATCCACGTAGAGTCCGCCGGGGTGCGGCTGGATTGCGTTAATGATCTCTTGGTAAAGTACAGGGATATGTGTTAACATTGTCACTCTTCAGACCGTCGATCCTATGAAGGAGCCTGCCAACCGACCAGGATCCTGCGAAACGCAGAACACATACCGTTGATTTACGCCTCAGATTGCGAGGGTATTTCTAAATTAGAAAATCGTTGTGCATTTAATTCGGCGTCTTTAAGCTGCTCTTCCTGCTTACGCCATTCGTCCAAGGCCCAGATCTCAAATTGATCCCCTGCTCCGACAAACACGACTTCATTGACCAAGCCAGCAAAATCTCTCAGGTACTGTGGGATCAGGATGCGGCCGGCCTTGTCGACATCCAACTCTTCCGCCCCCGAGAAGATCAGCCTGCGCATGGCACGGGCATTTGCATCGTTCAGCCGGGTTTGGTTGATGGCGGCAGAATACTGGTTGAAGTCCTCAGCAGTAAAGACAATCAAGTTCTGTTCGAAGCCCTGGACGATAACAGCGCTCTCGCTGAGGGTCTCACGATAGCGCGCGGGAATGGTAATCCTTCCCTTCTCATCCAAACTGTGGTAAAATCGACCCAAGAACATGTGTTCTAACCTGCCTTTTAAGCCCAGCGGAGCGCCAAAAACTGGCGCTCCACTTTCACCCACATTTCAACACTTTCTCCCACATTCTACCTTAATCATTTCCTAATATCAAGGGCTTTATCAATCTTTTAAGATAACATTTGTGTAATTAATATGCCAAACACCTTACAATATCGAAATTTATTCACCGGTCTCGACATCCCCACCCCCCTGCTCAACCACCCGCCGCAGTCGTACGTCAACCTGGACAACGCCGCCTCCACCCCGGCGCTGAAAGCCGTCCTGGAAGCCATCGACCGTTTCATGCCGTACTACAGCAGCGTCCACCGCGGCAGCGGCTTTAAAAGCCAGGTCTCGACGCGCGCCTACGAGATCGCCCGCGAACGCACCCTGCAGTTCGTGAAAGCGGACCCGCGCGAGCATACCTGCATCTTCGGCAAGAACACCACCGAAGCCATCAACAAGCTGGCGCGGCGCTTCCCCTTCCGCCCCGGCAAGGACGTCGTCCTGACCAGCGGGCTGGAGCACCATTCTAACGACCTGCCCTGGCGCCTCGCCGCCCATGCCGTTCACATCCGCCTGACCCCCGAGGGCAGGCTGGACCTGGCGGACTACGAGGCGAAATTAGAGGCTTACGCCGGGCGGGTGGCCCTGGTGGCCATCTCGGCCGCCAGCAACGTCACCGGCTACATCACACCCATCCACCAGATGGCTGAAATGGCGCATGTCGCCGGCGCTCAAATCCTGGCTGACTGCGCCCAGCTGGCTGCGCACCGCTCGATCGAGATGCTGTCGGGGCAGGACCCGGCGCACCTGGATTACGTGGTCCTCTCCGCCCACAAGATGTACGCCCCGTTCGGCACCGGCGCCCTGGTCGGCCTGCGCGAGACTTTCGAACAGGGCGACCCGGACATGCGCGGCGGCGGCACGGTCGAGATCGTCACCCTCGACGACGTCGTCTGGGCGGAGCCTCCCGACCGTGAGGAAGCCGGCAGCCCGAACACCGTCGGCGCGGTCGCCCTGGCCGCCGCCCTGCGCCAGCTCGAGGAAGTGGGCATGGACAACATCGCCGCCCACGAAGCCGAATTGACCGCTTATGCCCTGGAACGCCTGCCCGAAGTCCCCGGCATCTCCCTCTACGGCGACCGTCGCCCGGAAAACGCCGCGGGCCGCGTTGGCGTGATCCCCTTCGGCCTGCGCGGTGTCTCCCATTTCAAAGTCTCGGCCATCCTCGGCTGCGAGTTCGGCATCGGCGTGCGCAGCGGCTGCTTCTGCGCCCACCCCTACATCCTGCACCTGCTCGGCCTCAGCCAGGTCGAAGCCCGCCAGGTACGCAAACACATGCTGGCCGGCGACCGCTCCGACATGCCCGGCCTGGTGCGCCTCTCCTTCGGCCTCTACAATACCACCCAGGATGTCGACCGCCTGGTGGAAGCCCTGATCTGCATCGCCGAGGGCAAGTACACGGGTGAATATGTCCAGGAACGCAGCAGCGGCGAGTACCACCCGCGCGGCTGGGAACCCGACCTCGACCAGTATCTAAAACTCTAGACCTTACGCCGGGCAGGCGCCTTTCACAAAAGCCGCCAGGTCATCCTTCAGGCGCTTCAGCGAGGGCATATGGACGTACATCATGTGCCCGGCTTCGAAATAGCCCATGCTGACGTTGTCTTTGAGGGCGCCTTCGAGACCCAGGTGGTTGAAGGTGTACTCCGTGGCGAAATACGGGGTCGCCAGGTCGAAGTAGCCATTGGCGACGTACACTTTCAGGTAGGGGTTCTGCGTCATCGCCGAGCGCAACGTTTCTGCCACGTAAACGAAGCGGTTCTCGAACTCAGCGTAGCTCCATGGCCAGACGCGTGGGTTGAGGATCTCGTAGGGCAGGTCGCTCTCGAACTGCAGCTCCGAGCGCACCAGGTCGTTGAAGGCGGCCGTATAGGGCCCCATGATGTTGGACATGCTGGGATCGAACTCGCTGAATTCACCGGCGGCGTCCCGGTCCACACCCTTGAAGCGGCTGTCCAGGCGGCCCACCGTCAGGCGTTGGTCGCGCAGCAGCTCCTTGATGTAGCGGTAGATGACGATGCGCAGGTTGCTGCGCTCCACGTAGTCCTGGCTGAGGCCGGTCAGGCGTGCCAGCTTGCGGGCGATCACCTGGCGCTCCTCCGCGCTCAGGGCGGCGCCCTTCAGCAGCGCCAGAGTGTACTCGCCGGCGGCGAACGCCTCGGCCTCGGCCAGGGCCGCCTTCAGGTCCTGCTGCAAGTCAGGCGCCAGGCGCTTGTGGTACCAGGCGGTGGCCGTGTAGGTGGGCAGGAACAGGGTGTACGGCAGGTCGTTGCCGTGCTCGAACTCCAGGGTGGCGAAATCGAGGACCGCCGAGACCAGCATGATCCCGTTCAGGAACAGCCCGTGCCGGTCCTGCAGGTAGCCCGAGAGCCCGGCGGCGCGCGTGGTGCCGTAGGATTCGCCGATCAGGAACTTCGGCGAGAGCCAGCGCCGGTAACGCGTCGTGTACAGGCGGATGAAATCGCCGACCGACTCGATGTCCTTCTTGAAGGCGTGGAACTGCCGGGCCTTCTCACCCGGCACCGGCCGGCTGAAGCCCGTGCTGACCGGGTCGATGAACACCAGGTCGCTGGTATCCAGCAAGGAAAACTCGTTATCGACCAGGCGGAACGGAGGCTGGGTCATGTTGCCTTCCTCGTCCAGGTAAACGCGCTTGGGTCCCAGGACGCCCAGGTGCAGCCAGACGGAGGACGAGCCCGGCCCGCCGTTGAAGGAGAAGGTTAATGGCCTGCGGCTGGGATCGGCGACGCCGTCTCGGGTATAAGCCACGAAAAATACGGCGGCCTTGGCTTTTTCGCCCTCGGCCTCGCCATCCGCTTCGCCTTTCTTCTGTGTCTCCTCTTTGAGGACAATCGTGCCCGCCGTCACCGTGTAGGCGATCTCCTCACCGGCGATGGTGATCGTGTGCTGGGTCTGCACGATCTGGTCGACTGGCTCCGGCTTTTTTTCTTCCGGAGCTTTTTTCTCTTCTGTTTTTTGATCGGTCATTGGAGGTCCCTTCTTAATAAGCCTGGAGAATATTCACCACGTCTGTACGATAGCCTCGGCCAAACAGGTTGAGGTGGTTCAATAAATGATAGAGATTATAAATCTGAAAGCGCTCGCGCCAGCCAGGTTCCAGCGAGGCGGCCTCCTGGTATGCCCGGTAGAACTCCCCCGGGAAGCCCCCGAAGAGCGCGGTCATCGCCAGCTCGGCTTCCGCCCAGCCGTAATGGGCAGCCGGGTCGATCAATGCCGGCTCGCCGCCCGGCCCGCTGAGGGCGTTGCCGCTCCACAGGTCGCCGTGGATCAGCGAAGCCGGCTGCAGGGGGATCAGCTCCGGCAAGCGGTTTACCAGCTGCTCCAGCCGGAGCATCTCGCCTGCGCTCAGCAGGCCACGCTCGAGGGCCAGGCATCCCTGGTAGAGCAGGCGCTGCTCGCCGAAAAAGGCGTGCCCGTCTTCCATCCAGGGGTTCGGCTGGGGCGTGCTGCCCAGGTAGTTGTCGTGCTCAAAGCCAAGCGCTCGCTGTGCTTGCGGTGGAGCGCAGCCAGTTGCTGGCCGAACAGTTTCCAATAATCCTTGCGAGGCGGCGCCGGGTTCAGGTCCTCGAGCAGGAAGAAATTTTCGCCGGCCAGCAGTGGCTGTGGAATGCGTGGCCCGTTCGGGACAACCAGGGCTGCCAGCCCTTCGGCCTCACGGGCGAACATGTCCGCAGGCGCCTGGGAGTTGGTCTTCAGGAAAAACGACTGCCCGGTGGAGGTGACCAGCCGCTGCCCGTGGTTGATGCAGCCGCCGGAGACCGGGACCGCCGAGACGACCGTCCCACATCCCTGGGTTGTCAGCCACTCAAGGACCTGGACAGGGAGGCTCATGACCGGCCGGGTTCTGCTGCCAGGGCGCTGAGCAGCTGCTGCACGGAGCGCTCGACGATGTCATAGACCTCTTCGAAGCCGTCGATCCTGCCGTAATACGGGTCGGGCACCGAGGCCAGCGCTCCGCCCAGGGGATCCCACTCCCGCAGCATGTGGATTTTGGCAAGCTGCTGCTCGCCAGAGGCGAGCGAGCGCAGGTCGGTATAATTTTCGCGGTCCATGGCGATGACCAGGTCGAACGTCTCCAGGTCGCGAGGGGAAACCTGGCGCGCCTGGTGGTCGTATACCACGCCGTGGCTTGCGGCCACCCGCAGCATGCGCGGGTCGGGCGCTTCGCCCGCATGGTAGCAGCTCACCCCGGCCGAGTCAGCGCTGAAGCGGCCGTCGAAGGCCCAATTTCTGGGCTTCGGCTTCGAAGAGAGCCTGGGCGAGCGGGCTGCGCACGATGTTGCCCAGGCAGACAAAGAGGAGGCGGGAGGGGGAGGTCATAAGACCAAATTATAACGGGTTTTGCACAAGGATATCTGGCAAAGGCTGGGGGATTTGACGGCGCCGTATACGCAGAGCGATCTGCAGGTCAACCAGTGGATCAATGATGCGATTGCGGATTACAGTGTTTATTTTCCGCAGGTGAAGACGGCGAGCATTACGGCGGTGACGGGTGACGATTTTCTAGCCAAGCCACTTACCGGCAAAAAAACCGACACAACTGACTGCAATGCTCAAGACGATTCCCCATGCCAGATCAACCACGGTGACAAGCAGCGGCCAATCTTTCACCGTTGCGAGATTGGTCAGATCATAGGTGGCGTAGGTTATGAGGCCAAACAAAGCCGCCCGGAGGATGGTTGTTTTGAGCGAGTTAGCCTCCAACCCTGGTAAAACCACGAACACTAAAATTCCCAAGATGAACAGCAAATAGAAAATCACTGCGGCGACCCAGTTGGTATTCGGACTCAACAGGAAACCGAGCTGCTGGCGATAGAACGTGCGAGCAACCAGGCCAAGCCAGACCATGTCAATGGCGAAGAATGCAATCAGTGTTGCCAAATAGAGTTTGAGGTAGTAAGCCATAAATTATCCTTTCTTTCCAGGTGGATGTCCCGATGGCGTTGATTGGCGAAGCGGTCTACGCCATTGCCGGAACAGCTTGTCAGGTGCAGCATTCTAAACAGAGGAATTCCTTTGTTTCTCTCCAGGTCCTCTCACTACCTCGATATTTCCATCCCCACCACAGCCAGGACAGGTAATAGACAAGTTGCGGGCCAGAAAAAACATTGACATCGATAAGTATAACAAGAAAATTACTTCCTTGATCTATGAGCGACGATTTGGGAGCGGGGGCGGGAAGCGGAGATCTCATTGGTCAGGTGGTATGAGCTGTTCGCATTTATAATACCTGAAATTGTATGGATTCCGCTCATCATTCCAGCCCACCGATCCTCTCCTCCGGCTCCCTCAAGCTCGACCTGGCCCTGCCCCACGGCGGGCTGCCCCCCGGAGACGTGCTGCTCATCCACGGGCCTCCGGAAAGCGGCAAGACCGTCCTCTGCCTGGCCATGCTCGAACGCAACGCCTCCCAGGGCAGCCCCGGCGTCCTATTCGACGCCGATGGAACGCTCGAGCCCGGCTTCGCCGTGCGCTGCGGGCTCGATCCGGCGCAGACCTACCTCAGCAGGCCCTCCGCTCCCGGCAGACTCCCTGGACATGGCCGAGACTCTGCTCGCTTCCGGCGCTTGCCCGCTGGTCATCGTCGACTCGGCCAGCGCCCTGCTGGATACAGGCGAGGAGAGTGCCGATGTCGCCGGCGAGAGCCTCCTCGCCGCCTACCTTCCCCGGCTGAGGCGCCTGGCAAGAGAAAACAGCAGCCTCCTGGTCTTCACCGAGCGCCCTAACCCGCAGGCGTCGGCGGTCTACCACGGCCTGAAAAACCACCTGCCGCGCCTGGCGCTGCCCCTGCACGCAGACTGGCGCTTTTCCCTGTCGCCAGCAGTCGAAAACCATACCAGCGCCAATCCGGCCAGCCAGGCAGTCCGCATCCAGGTCAGAGGACGGTCGACTTCTACCACGCCAATTCTTACCATTCAGATTAATTTAATGTATAATCAGGGCATAGCAAGAAGCGGTGAAATCCTGGAGCTGGGCCTTTATCATTCAATCATCCAGCGCCAGGGAGCCGAATATTATTTTAGGGGCCTGCGGATCGGGAATGGCCTGGAAGAAGCCAGTGGCTTCTTATCCTCCCACCCTGACCTGGCAGATAATATTGAACAAGACATCCGGCGATTTTATCGAGCTGCTATCTAAACTGGCGAACTTACAGCATTGCAGGCGCATCCAAAAGCTGCCTGATTGACATGAAAAATTCAGAATTCGTAGGTGGTATGTTGCTTGTCACATAACGGCGCTGTGTCCTGAGGACACAGGTTTTCGGGTATACCTCCTTCTCTGGTTTCAGGCAGAAATTCGCCAGTGCAGCGCACGGCTGTTCTTGTTCAGACCGAAAGGCTGAACGAGACGGGCAATGACTGAACCTGCACGAAAAATTACGGGACTGAAGGTCCAAAAAAAGAACACCCAACGGGTGAACGTTTACCTGGATGGGGAGTTTGCTTTTGGCCTGAGACGCATCGTGGCAGCCTGGCTCAGCCTCGGCCAGGAGCTGAGTGACGAAAAAATTGCCCAACTGAAGGTGGACGACGCCCGCGAAGAAGCCTACCAGCGCGCCTTGCGAGCCCTGGAAACCCGACCGCGCAGCGCTGCCGAAATCCGCCAGAAGCTCCTGGAGCACGACATCCCGGAAGAGCTGGCGGACGGCGTGATCGAGCGCTTGAAGGAAAACCGGCTGCTGGACGACGAGCAATTCGCCCAGGAATGGATCGAGAACCGCAGCGAGTTCCGCCCGCGCGGCCGGCGTCTGCTGGCGTACGAGCTGCGCCAGCGTGGGGTCGACTCCGAGGCGATCGACGCTTCCCTGGAAGGGCTCGACGAGTCTTCCCTGGCCTTGCAGGCTGCCCGCAAGCAGGCGCGCAGGCTGCGCGAGCTGGAATGGCCGGACTTTCCGGACGAAGCTGACCGGGTTCCTTGCCCGGCGCGGCTTCAGCTACGAGGACGCATCCGCCGCCGTTTCCCAGGTATGGTCCGAATTGCATAACCCTGATTTAGAAAATATGAAGGAAGATGAAACCCTATGAACAACCTGTTACTGATCATTGCCATCATCCTGCTGCCAGTAGCCGCCGGCGCAGGCATCGCCATCGGCTACCTGTACAAGCAGAATAAGGTCGAGAAGGAACGCCTCGAGCAGCGTGACGAGGCCGAAAGGATCCTCAAGGAAGCCGCCGATAAGGCGCAGCAGATCGAGATCAAGGCGCGCGACGAAGCCCTGGAAATTCACCAGAAGGCCGAAGGCGACCTGGTGCGGCGCAGGGCGGATATCACCCGCGAGGAAGAACGCCTGGGCAAGCGCCGCGAGGAGCTTGACTTGCGCCTGGACCGCATCGATAAACGCGAGCAAGCCCTGAACAAGCGCCAGAGCCTCATGGACAAGCGTTCCAACGACCTGGATAAAATGTACTCCCAGCAGCTCGAGGAGCTGCAGCGGGTGGCGAACTTGAACGAAGCCGAAGCCCGCACCTTGCTGCTGGCCGAAGTGGAAAAAACCGCCCGCACAGACATGGCGCGCATCATCCGCCAGGTCGAGATGGAAGCGCGCGAGGAAGGCGAAAACCGGGCGCGCAAGATCATCGTGGCCGCCATCCAGCGCGTGGCCTCCGAGCAGGTCGCCGAAAACACCACCTCCACGGTAGCCATCCCCTCCGATGAAATGAAAGGCCGCATCATCGGACGCAACGGGCGCAACATCCACGCCTTCGAGCAGGCTGCGGGCGTGGACGTCATCGTCGACGATACCCCCGAGGCGGTCACCATCTCGTGCTTCGACCCGGTGCGGCGCGAAGTCGCCCGGCGCGCCCTGGCCAAGCTGATCCAGGATGGGCGCATCCATCCCGCCCACATCGAAAAGGTTCTCAAGAACGAGCAGAAGGACGTCGACCGCACCATCGTCGAAGCCGGCGAGCAGGCGGTCTACGAAGCCGGCGTGCCCGGGCTGCACCCCGAAATCACCCGCACGCTGGGGCGCTTGAAATACCGCACCTCGTACGGGCAGAACCAGCTCTCGCATGCCGTGGAAACCGCCAAAATCGCCGCCATGATCGCGGCCGAGGTCGGGGCGGATATCGAAGTCTGCCGCGCCGGCGCCCTGCTGCACGACCTGGGCAAGGCGCTCGATTACAACATGGAAGGTACGCACGCCCAGATCGGCGCCGACCTGTGCAAACGTTTCGGCGTCAACCCGAAGGTCATCAACGCCATCGCCTCCCACCACCACGAGACCGAGCAGGAGACGGTCGAAGCTGCCATCGTGGAAACGGCAGACGCCATCTCCGGCGCCCGGCCTGGGGCGCGCCGTGAAAGCCTGGAGCAGTACATCAAGCGTGTGCGCTCCCTGGAAGATATCGCCAACTCGCACGAGGGCGTCACCCAGAGCTTTGCCCTGCAAGCCGGGCGTGAGGTGCGCATCTTCGTCAGGCCAGAGGAGATCGACGATTTAGCTGCCGTGCGCCTGGCAAACGACGTCGCCCGTAAAATCGAGGAGACGATGCAGTACCCGGGTCAGATCAAAGTCACGGTCATCCGCGAAACCCGCGCGGTAGATATCGCCAAATAGGAAATAAATATAGGCCAAAATATTGACATTAATGTCATTCCGACGACCGAAGGGAGGAGGAATCCCTATAACTATGGCCTATGATTACATAACCGGCACTTTTTGTGAGTACTCCTATATAGGGACTCCTCACAAAGATCGTTCGGAGTGACATTAGTCAGTAACCAAAAGCATACCCAACGATACCCTTGGCGGAGACCGCGCCGTGGATCAGGCCGCGCTCGCGGTCGATGCGGATGCCCATGAGCTTGCCGTGGGCGTAGTCGCCGCTGAGGATGACTTCGTGGCCGTGTTGCCTGAGCGCTTCGATGACCTCGGCGGGCAGGCGCGACTCGGCGACCACGCGCCCCGGGAAGGCCAGCCTGGGGTAGAAAGACGACGGGAAATGCTCCGAGTGCACGGTCGGGGCATCCAGGGCGGACTGCAGGTCCATGCGGAAGTCAACATAATTGAGGAAGAATTGTAACGTCCACTGGTCCTGGCTGTCACCACCGGGCGTGCCGAAGACCATGAAGGGTTTGCCGTCCCGCGTCACCAGCGAGGGCGTCAGGGTCGCCCGCGGGCGCTTGTGCGGCGCCAGGGCGTTGGGGCGCAGCGGGTTCAGGTAAAACATCTGGCCGCGCGTGCCCAGGGGGAAGCCCAGCCCGGCGATCACCGGCGAGGAGGGGATCCAACCGCCGCTGGGCGTCGAGGCGACCATGTTCCCGTAAGCGTCGACGGCATCCAGGTGGGTGGTATCGCCCACGTGCCCGCCAGCGTCGATCGCGTCCAGGTGGGTGGTGTCGCCGACATGCCCCCCCTGCAAGCCTACACGGTTGTCCGCCAGGACGTCGTGGAGCAGCAAGTCGGCTGCTTGCGGGTTGGTGCGCCCGGGCCGCATCTCCAGGGAGGCCACCGGATCGATCAAGCCCGGCGCTGGTCGCCGTAGGCTTTCGAGAGCAGCACTTCGAAGGGCACCTTATCCAGCAGCGGGTCGCCGTAATAAGCCTCCCGGTCCGCAAACGCCAGCTTGGCGCATTCGATCCAATTGTGGAGGTACTCGACCGAGTTGTGTCCCATGCCTTGCAGGTCGAAGCCTTCCAGGATAGCGAGCTGCTGCAGGAAAACCGGGCCTTGCGTCCAGGAGGAGCACTTGTGCACGTCCAGGCCGCGGTAATTGAAGCTGACCGGCTCCTCGATGGCGGCCCGCCAGCCTGCCAGGTCCTCGTACGATAGCAAGCCGGCATGCTCCTTGCCTGAGGCGTCCAGCACCGGATGGTCGGCGATGAACCTGGCGATCTGCCCGGCGATCTCACCCTGGTAAAAGGCGTCCCGGGCAGCTTCCAGGCCCGCCGTCCGCCCCTTGCCGGCGGTTTGAGCCTCTGCTTGCACCAGCTTGCGGTAGGTGGCAGCCAGGTCGGGGTTGCGCAGGACATCGCCCACCTCCGGCGCCCGGCCTTCGGGGCAATAAATCGAGGCGGTCGTCGGATAATGCACGAGCCAGTGGGCGCGCTGGTGTTCGATGCAGCCGCGCAGCTCGCCATAAACGCCAAAGCCATCCTCCGCCAGCTCAATCGCCGGCTGCAGGACCTCCTTGAAGCTCAGCGTCCCGAAGCGCGCCAGGGCCAGCGCCCAGGTATCCACAACCGATGGCACGCAGGCGGGCAGGTAGCCGTCGCCCGGGACCATCTCGATCCCTTGCTGGCGGCACCACTCGATGGTGAAGGCCGCCGGAGACCAGCCCATACCGCTGACGGCGTAGGTCTTCTGCTCTTTGGCGGAAAAGATCAAGGTGGGAACCTCGCCTCCCAGCCCGCAGTTCTGCGGCTCGAGCAGGACTTCACAGAAGCACATGGCGGCAGCCGCGTCGATGGCATTTCCGCCCATCTGCAGCATGCGAAAGCCGGCTTCGGTGGCCAGGTAATGCCCGGAAGTGACAACCCCGCGGCGTCCCAGGATGATCGGTCGAGTTGGATGTGACATGCAGGCCTCCAGAAAGATGAAATCAGGGCTAAGCGCCGCCCTTGAGAAACGGGTTCAGACGGCGTTCAGCGCCTACTGTAGTTACCGCGCCGTGACCGGAATACAGGCGCACGTCGTCCGGCAGGCTGAGAACGTGCCGCTGGATGTTCGCCAGCAGCGCCTGCTCATCCCCACCAGGCAGGTCGATCCGCCCGATCCCATTCTTAAAGATGACATCCCCCACGAAAACCGCCTTCTCGGCGGTACAGACGAACAAGACGTGACCTGGGCTGTGGCCAGGACAGTGGCGGACCTCGAAGGAGGATTCGCCCACGCTCAGGATCATTCCTTCACTGAGTAATATAGCAGGCGCCGGAGGCTGGTCTATGCGCAAGCCAAAGAAGCCCGCGCCGCCGCCGGAATTCCACAGGGGCAGGTCGTCGGGGTGCAGGGCGATGGGCAACGCTGGATCGACCGTCGCCGCCAGCCCGGCTGCCCCGCCGAAGTGGTCGAAATGGGCGTGCGTGATCCAGATGCCGGTGAGGGTCCAGCCGCGGCTGCTGGCTTCATAAGCCAGGCGTTTGCCGTCCCAGGCCGGATCGATGGCGACGGCCTGGCGGGTGGCGACATCCGCCACCAGGTAGGCGTTCGTCTGCACGGGTCCGAGCAGGAAGCGCTTGATGTCAAGCATGGGGTTCTTCTCCTGTGCCAGCCGGGTCAAGCGCCGCCAGGTCAGCGGGTGCGGACTTGCCGAACAGGCGCCCGATCAGCCGCTGCAGGTAGGGGGAAAACAGCAGCAGGCTGCCCAGGACCGTGCACAAGCCGCCGATGACGCGCGCCGGCTTACCTGCCAATCCCAACAGGCTGGCAGCCTTGAGCTGGAACTGCGGCGCAGCCAGCAGCTTGCGCTCTGGGAAAACTTTTTCCAGCGGGTCAGGATGCGGCACATACTGCAGGTACAGCCACAGTGTGAATTCCTTGGACCCGCTGGAAAGTGGCCGGATGTCCCAGGAAAAGGCTGCCGGGTAGCCTGCTCGCAGCGATGAATAAATTTCGGCGCCGGGCGCGATTAACAGACCGCTTGTTTCCAGGCGGGTTTCCGCCACCAGGTTATGGGTCTGGGTGAGATCGGGAACCTGGCTGGTGGATTCCTGAGGGAGCACCTCAAGGGTCGCTTCGATCACCTCATCGTCGCCCAGGCGTACAAACGCTGGCGCTACGACGATAAAACGCCGGCCTTGACGGGGCGCTGGCTGGCTTGCCGGGTCTTCGCCCCCGGGGAGCGCCAGCTCCTGGGGGGCGAGTACCAGGTCCACGACCGTCACCCGAGCAGCCGGCCAATTGCCCCAGACCAGGCACGGCAGCCCGACCAGGAGCAGCAGCCAACCCAGCCAGAAGCCAAGTTTACGAGTCCGTTTCACGAAATGCTGGCTCAGGATGCCACGAAAAAGCCCACCCCCAGGATGCCAGGCCCTGCGTGGGTGACAATCGCCGGAGGCATATCGTATAGCGGCACTTCTTGCGAAAGCTGAAATTCTTTTTGGAGACGGGCTGCCAGCGCCAGGCCCTGCTGCTGCTCTCCGGCATGCAGCACCGTGAGGTGCGGGTCGCCGGTATGTGGCGCCTGCTCGACCACGATCTGCACCAGGCGTTCCAGGGCGTGCCGGTGCGTGCGCTCTTTTTCATACTGGTCGACGCGGCCATCTTTGAAAACGAGGATCGGCTTGATTTGCAGCAGCCCGCCAAGCAAAGCCTGGGCTCCACCAATCCTGCCGCCGCGCGCCAGGAAATCCAGCGAATCCACCAGGAAATAAACCTTGCCGCGGGTCGCAAACGCCCGGATCCTTGCTTCCAGGGTGTCAGCGTCCAGACCATCCTGTGACCATTTCAATGCCTGCAAGACCACCGAAGCCAGCGGGCTGGCGATCAGGCGGGTGTCGACGATGCGGATATCGGCTTCGGGGAATTCGGCGGCGGCCGTCTGCGCTGAGCGCACGGTTCCGCTGACGTCCGCCGAGGGGTGCAGGCATATTATAGTTTCACCCGACGGGACCAGGCGTTGGAAAATCTCGAGAAAACGGTCGATCGGCGGGGCGGCCGTTTTGGGGAGCTGGCGGTCTTTCTTCAGGCGCTCGAGGAATGCCGGGATTTCCATATCCACGCCTTCGAGATAGCTCTCCTCCCCAAAAACGATCACCTGGGGTACTATCGAAATCCCCAGGCGATCCGCTTCTTTGAACGATATACATGCGGTTGTATCAGAAATAATATGAGTCATGAGTCAATTATACAATGTTATCGATTAGAATTAATCCATGGCCTCACCTCAGCTAATTTTTCTAACCTCACCGGACTGGCAGGATTACGAGCTGCTTGACAGCGGCGCTGGCTTTAAGCTCGAGCGCTTTGGCGCTTATCGCTTCGTGCGACCGGAGCACCAGGCTGTTTGGACGCGCTCGCTGCCGGCCGCGCAATGGGAGGCGGTCGACGGCAGCTTCCAGGCGACCCAGGAAGAATCCGGCGGCCACTGGCAACTCCACAGGAAAATTCCGGCTTCCTGGCGCATGCAGTATAAAAGACTGTCCTTCGAGGTAGCCGCTGGCAACTCGCGACACCTGGGCGTCTTTCCGGAACAGGCCAACCACTGGGATTGGATTGCCGGCCTGGTGCGCTCCGCCCGGCAGCCGCTGCGGGTCGCACAAAGCCCGGTGCGGGTGCTCAACCTCTTCGGCTATACCGGGCTGGCGACCCTGGCTGCCTCCCAGGCTGGAGCGGCCGTTACCCATGTGGATGCTTCGAAGAAGACCATCCAGTGGGCGCGCCAGAACCAGGCGCTCTCCGGGCTGGAGGCGCGCCCAGTCCGCTGGCTGGTGGATGATGCCGAAAAGTTTGTCCAGCGCGAAATCCGCCGGGGCTCCCAATACGACGGCATCTTGCTTGACCCACCCAAGTTCGGGCGAGGCCCTGAAGGCCAGGTCTGGGAATTTTTCGACTCCATCGGCGGCCTGCTTGCCGATTGCCGCAAGCTGCTCAGCGACCGTCCCCTGTTCGTCGTCCTGACAGCGTATGCCATCCGCGCCTCGGCCCTGAGCGTGCACTACGCCCTGGAGGAGATGGTTAGCGGGCTGGACGGCAGCCTGGAAAGCGGTGAGTTAGCCCTGGTCGAGAAGAGCGCCGGCAGGCTTCTACCCTGCGCCATCTTTGCCCGCTGGCAGGGACATTAAGCCGAAGCAACCTCAGCTTTGAGCCTCCCAAAGCACCTGCAATTCCTCCCGGCTCAGCTCCTGCAGGCTGCGGCCAGATTTCCTGGCGGCAGCTTCCACCGCCGAAACGCGTGACTTGAACTTCTGATTCACTGCCCGCAGCGCGCTCTCGGGGTCCAGGTGATGGTTACGGGCTAGGCTGGCAAGCGCAAACAACAGCTCGCCCAGGACCTCAGGAATCTCACTCCCGGCAGCGCCCATAATGCCATCCACCTCTGCTATGAGGTTGGCCCAACGATCCGCCACCCCGGAATCCAGTCCGACCCGAGAGGCGCGTTCCTGGTACTGTTCCGCCTGGAGCAACGCCGGTAAGGCTTTTGCCACGCTGTCCAACAGGCCGTCCCCCTCCTTGCCTTTTTCGTTGCGTTCATCTGCCTTCAAGCGCTCCCAGTTTTTGAGCACCGTCCCGGCATCCTCAGCCACGACGTCACCGAAGACGTGAGGATGGCGGCGCACGAGCTTGCGATTGACCGCCCTGAGCACATCGCTCATGTTGAAGTCCCCATTTTCCGAGGCGATCTGGGCGTGCAGCAGGATTTGCAGCAGTATATCGCCCAGCTCTTCTGCCAGGGACTGGTTATCCTGCTCATCGAGGGCTTCGAGCGCCTCAAAAGTCTCCTCCAGCAGGTAGCGCCGCAGGCTCAGGTGCGTTTGTTCACGATCCCAGGGACAGCCATCCGGGGCGCGCAGGCGGGCGATCACCTCCTGGAAGCTTTCAAACGAGCTCTGGGCATCCAGCGGCGGCACGTAAAGGGCAGTCAGCAAGCCAATTTTGCGGCTGCGGTCGATCTCGTACAGCGGCAGCGCTTCGATCAATTGGTCCGGGGTTCCGGCTGCGTGCACCAGCATTACCGGATGCTCGTCCGGATACAGGGCATTCAAGGTTAGCTTAACATCTGAAGCCACGGAGCGCGAGTGCACCTGGGCGATCACCGCCGGCACGGAGGGGGGAAAGACGGCACCTGCAGAGACGCCAGCTCGAGGGCATCGACCAGGGCTGTCCCCGGGAACGGGTCCAGTCCCAAGGCCGTAAAGACCGGCTCCAGGAAACTCAAGCCTTCCACCACACGCAGCGGTATGCCCTGGGACCCCGCCCTGCGTGCTATTTCCGGGCCGGTGGCTTCGGCGACGAAGGGATGGCCGGGAACGGCGTAAACTACCCCTCCTGGACGGCGGGCAAGCTCCAGAACTTTTTCCACAATCGCCGCATACACCTCTTTAAAATCTATGGAGGATTCATAAAGATCGTCGAATGAATATAGCTCAATAGATTCACTTAATCCTAGAACAACCGGATGCCGGCGCGTGCGCAGCCAGATTTCCGGGCTATTTTCCAGAATCTGCCAGGCTTCACGGGTCAGGTGCAGTGGATTCCCGGGACCCAAGCCCAGGAGAGTAATACCAGGCGCTGCAGAAGGCATGTCATTCTCCTTTAAATACGAATTTTTTGCCGTCATTAATTACGGCAAAAAATTCGCAACCATCTAATAAATATTCCCGAACGGGAACCGTTAGATTAACGCTTGGTGTAAGTCGGGGCCTTGCGAGCTCGCTTCAGACCAGGTTTCTTGCGCTCTTTGATCCTGGCGTCGCGGGTCATGAAACCAGCCTTACGCATGGCGGGTTGGTAGGCAGGGTTCATTTTCACCAGGGCGCGCGCCAGGCCAAGTTTCACGGACGACGTCTGGCCTGTCACCCCACCACCCTTGACGATCACGGTGATATCGACGGTGGAAAGATTTTCGCCTGCAGTTTCCAAAGGTCCCATGATATCCTTGACATCGCCATAACGGTTAAAATATGCCTCAACCGGTTTATCGTTCACGATGAACCTGCCGGAGCCGGCCATGATGCGCACACGCGCGGTGCTTTCTTTGCGGCGGCCAATGCCTTCGTAGTACTGTACAGCCATTCTTCTTACTCCTTCGCTATTGCCAGGGTGGTTGGATTCTGAGCCACGTGCGGATGCTCGGGTCCGGGATACAACTTCAGCTTCTTAATGACCTGGCGACCATATTTATTGTGAGGCAGCATTCCCCACACGGCAGACTTTAGAACCCGATCCGGGTGCTTGTTAAGCTGCTGGCGCAGGCTGATCGACTTGATCCCACTGGGATACTGGGAATGATGATAATAAATTTTATCATCCATTTTATTGCCGGTGACGGCTACCTTACCGCAGTTGAGGACAACCACATGCGCCCCCGTATCCAATCCCGGGGTAAAGTTCGGTTGGTGCTTGCCCAATAATACCGAGGCGATCTGGGAAGCCAGGCGGCCCAAGGTATGACCCGTGGCATCCACCACGTACCACTGCTCTTGCACATCTGCAGCTTTCGGAATATATGTCTTATCCACGCTTGTTTTCTCCAATTTCACTTAACTTACCGTGTCATTCACTTCCAGCGGATATTCCACTTCGACCAGCACCAGCCCATGCGCCGGGGCTATCCCGGCTAACGCCGAGATGCGCTCCGGCTTCTCTTGCAGGCTGGCCTGAAAGTCAGCCAACGAGAGCCTGTCACGGGCGACCGCTACCTGGACGTACACCATCCTGCGCACCATGTGGTACAGGAATGCGTTGGCAGCGACCTCGAACACAATCTGCTCAGCATCCCCCCACCAGGCGGAGCGCACCACGCTGCGTACCGTGCTGCCACCTGCGTGGAGGGCTTTCCCGTATGCCGCGTAATCGTGCGTGCCCAGGAAAGCGCCGGCGGTTTCTTCGAGGCGGGCCAGCTCCAGCGGCGGCCACACCCGCCAGGCGTACCGTTCCAGGAGCGGATCCCGCACCGGCTGGCAGGTCAGGTGGTACTGGTAGCGGCGCATGGTCGCACCAAAACGCGGGTGAAAGCCAGGACTGGCGAGGACGACAGCCCTCGCTGCCACGTCTTCTGGCAGGTAGGCGTTCAAGGCATTCCGCAGGTCGTCCGGGCTATGAGTCCAGTCCAGCGAAAAAGCGATCACCTGTCCAGAGGCGTGCACACCTGTGTCAGTGCGCCCGGCAGCCAGCAGGCTGCGTTCAGCCCAGCCGATCCGGCGCAGGGCTTGTTCCACCACTCCCTGCACCGTGCGCGCCTTGCCTTGCCGTTGAAACCCGGCAAAATGGGTCCCGTCGTAAGCGAGAATAACCTGGTAATGTGCATCCATCGCTGATAGGGGTTCGCAGGTAGTTAGTTCCAGCAGGCTACCGGCAAAAATTGCGCCTACCAGCTACCAACTAACCTTCGACCAACTCCAACATAACCATTTCAGCCGCATCACCATGGCGAATACCCAGGTTTGTCATGCGGGTGTAGCCACCTGGTCGAGTAGTAAAGCGCGGGGCAATGTCATCGAACAGTTTCCGCACTGCGGCCGGGTCGCTCAAACGGGCAGCCGCCAGGCGGCGCGCATGCACCATTTTTGCCCCACCGGCTTCGTTGCCGTTCTTCGCCAGGGTGATCAAGCGCTCAGCCTGCCCGCGCACCGCTTGCGCTTTGGCGCGCGTGGTTTGAATACGCTCGTGCTCAAACAATTGTTTAATTAAGATCCGCCGCAGAGCAATTCGCTCGTCTTTATCGCGGCCTAATTTTTTTCCATATACTTGGTGTCGCATCTCGAATTTACTCCGCTTCGTGGTTGGTACTGTCTTTGAGATAGCCCTTCTCACGCATCTTCTGGCGGAGCTCATCCAGGCTTTTCTCACCAAAATTCCGGATCGACATGACAGCTTCATCGCCCTTTTCGAGCAGCTCGAGCACCTCACCAACAGTCGTGATACCCGTTCGCTTGAGCGAGTTGAAAACACGCACCGAAAGGTCCAGGTTTTCAATCGGGGTTTCGATGATCTCACTGGTCAAACGCGTACCCTCTTCTTCTTCCAGGGCAATCGCAGCCAGGGTTTCTTCGCTGATGCCTGCGAGTTGGCGCAGGTGATCGATCAAGATTTTGGCGCTGGTGCTGAGAGCTTCCTCCGGGCTGATGGTGCCATCCGTCCAAATCTCAAGTACCAAACGATCATAATTTGTGCTTTGACCTACCCGGGCCGAGGATACATCCCAGTTCACGCGCCTGACGGGGCTGTAAATAGCATCGACAGGCAGCTCGCCAATTGGCAGTTTTCCCGTCCGGTCATCCGAGGGGGAATAGCCGCGGCCGCTTTCGACGGTCATTTCGATTTCCAGGTTGGCGCTGCCGTCATCCACGCTGAAGAGGTAAAGATCAGGATTCATGATCTCCACCTCGGGCGGGGTCAGGATATCACCAGCCGTGACCATACCGCTGCCGCGAACTTCCAGGTGCAACCGAGCCATGTCGACATCAAACAGTTTCATACGAAGCTGCTTGATCTGCAGCATAACGCGGATGACGTCTTCGCGTACGCCTGGAATGTCACTAAATTCATGCTGGACATCGGCGATACGGATCGAGGTCACCGCAGCTCCCTCTAAGGAGGAGAGCAGGACCCTGCGCAAGGCATTGCCTAGCGTAACTCCATAGCCATATTCCAACGGGCTGATAATAAATTTGCCGTAATTGCGCGCTTCTGCTTCACGCTCAATCTTTGGCGTCACCATGTTGTTGAGACCTATCACGGTTCACCTCTTCTTCCCACCATCAGGATGTTTGAAACCATCATTCAAACATTCTAACGAGAATAGTATTCGACGATCAGCTGCTCTTGCAGGTTGCTGTCCATCTCACCGCGCTCTGGTAAACGGATCACCGTTCCAGAGAGGTTCTTCAGGTCACGGCTCAACCATGCCGGCACATTGGTGTCCTCGGCTATGTCGATGACTGCTTTGAAGTAAGGGCGGGAGCGCGATCCAGAGCGCACCGAAATCGTATCACCCGCTTTTAGAATCATCGAAGGGACATCCGTCCGGCGATTATTCACTTCGAAATGACCGTGCGTTACGAGCTGGCGGGCTTCAGACCGGTCGCTTCCATAACCCAGGCGGTAGACAACATTGTCCATCCGGGTCTCGAGAATTTGGAGCAGGTTCAAACCGGTCAAACCACGACGCTTCAAGGAAGCTTCATAATAGCGATGGAACTGTCGTTCCAACACACCATACACGCGCCGCGCTTTCTGCTTGGCGCGCAGCTGGCGGTTGTAGTCTGATTCACGCTTGCGACGGAACTGGGCGCCTTTGCCGTGCATTCCAGGCGGGTAATTGCGGCGTTCCATCGAGCATTTCGGCGTGAAACAGCGCGTTCCTTTCAGGAACAATTTTTCGCCTTCTCGCCGGCATAATTTACATACTGGGCCACGATATCTAGCCATAAATATTCTCTATCCTTCCTTAATAGTTCAAACTAAACGCGGCGTTTCTTAGGAGGCCGGCAGCCATTGTGCGGAACCGGTGTCAGGTCCGCCATCATGGTGACTTTTAACCCAAGCGACTGGACCGCCCGGATGGCCGATTCGCGGCCCGGGCCTGGACCTTTGACATACAGTTCCACTTCCTGGACTCCCATTGCGATGGCAGCTTTTATAGCCTGCTCCGCAGCCATGCGCGCTGCGAACGGCGTGCTCTTGCGCGAGCCCTTGAAGCCTGCCGAACCCGCGCTGCCCCAGGTCAGGGCGTTCCCCTGCTGGTCGGTCACGGTGACAATGGTGTTATTGAAGGAAGCGAATACATGAACCTGTCCCGCTGACAGGACACGCTTGGCCTTCTTCGTCACGCCGGTCTTGCGGCGTACAGATCGTACACTTTGTGCCATACAACCTCACTTATCCGAGCATTTTTTATAAGCCCTGGCATACCTGCCGGCTGCCGGACCTCTGGTATTCCCTGGGAGCCGCTGGGGGAAGGTCCCAACCAGAGAAGCTCGAGGAGAACCGGCAAGCGCAGGCAATATTCAGGCTGGTTATTTCTTACCACCCCTACGGCGGCCACGACCGGCAACGGTCTTCTTGGGACCTTTGCGAGTGCGCGAGTTTGTACGCGTACGCTGACCGCGAGCCGGTAAATTGCGGCGGTGGCGCAGGCCACGGTAAGAGCCAATTTCAATCAGTCGCTTAATATTGAGCTGCACCTCGCGCCGAAGATCGCCTTCGACTTTGAAATGTTGGCTAATATAATCACGCAACTGGTTCACCTGAGCATCTGTCAGGTCTTTAATCCGAATATCAGGGCTCACGCCGGTCGCTGCCAGGATTTCCTGGGAGTGCGGCAGACCAATCCCATAGATATAGGTCAAACCTACTTCGACGCGCTTATTGCGCGGCAGATCAACACCTTCAATACGAGCCATATTTCCTATCCTTGTCGCTGTTTATGTTTTGGATTTTCGCATATGATGTACAGGACGCCCTTTCTCCGGACGACCTTGCACTTTCCACAGCGTTTCTTAATCGAAGATGTAACTTTCATCAAACAAACTCCTTCTTATTCCGACTGACCCAGTCAGCTCAGCCAAAGTCTCGATTATACCTGATTTTCTAAATCCGTCCAGGTCTTGGACTAAATCATTTACAACACCGTCAGGATCAACGGTTCATCATCGGTGACAGCCACCGTATGCTCGAAATGCGCCGTCAGCGATCCGTCGGCGGAGCCAACGGTCCACTGGTCGGGGAACACCCGGGTCTGGGGAGTCCCCACCAGCACCATGGGTTCCAGGGCGATCGTCACCCCCGATCGTAAAACCAGGCCACGACCGGCCAGCCCATAATTCGGGACCTGGGGACCTTCGTGCATGTGGCGCCCGACACCGTGACCGGTGTACTCACGGGTCACGTGGTAATTCTGGCTTTCGACATAGCGCTGGATTGCAGCCGAGACATCACCCGTCCGGTTGCCGGCGCGCATTTTACGGATGCCTTCATACAAAGCCTTTTCCGTCACCTCGATCAGGTGCTGGGCTTCCTTGCTGATCTGGCCAACGCCCATTGTGAAGGCGGCGTCGCCAACAAAACCTGCCAGGAAGGTCCCGCAGTCAATGGAGATGATATCGCCTTCCTTGAGCTTGCGTTTACCCGGGATGCCGTGCACCAGCTCATCGTTGATGCTGGCATTGATCGTAGCCGGGTAAGGATACGGACCGGGGTAGCCTTTGAAGATTGGTTCCCCCCCATGCTGCCGGATGACGGACTCGGCAATGGTATCGAGCTCCTGCGTGGTCACCCCCGGCTGGATCGCCTGCCGGACCGCTTCCAGTGCCAGGGCGTTCACACGCCCGGCCTCGCGCATCAGCGCCAGCTCAGCCTTATTCTTAACAACCACGTTTCGTTCCCAGCTCATACTGACCTCACAAGCGCTCCGCCAGGCCAGCGAGTAAATCCGCTGAGACTTTTTCGATCGGCAGAGCCCCGTCCAGCTCGAGCAGCGTTGCCTGTTGGCGGTAGTAAGCAATCAACGGGGCAGTCTGCTCCAGGTAGACGCGAATCCGGCGGATCACCGTCTCGGCAACGTCGTCCGAGCGCTGGTAGAGCTCCGAGCCATCGACGTCGCAGATCCCGGTCACTTTGGGAGGATTGTGTTTCTCATGGTAGATGTGACCGGCATCCCGGCACGTCCAGCGTCCGGTCAGGCGCTCGACCAGGACGGCCTCAGCCACGTTGATGTAGGGAACCGCGTTCACTTTTCCACCTAGCCTTGCCAGCGCTGCATCCAGTGCAGCCGCTTGGGCAGTCGTCCGGGGGAAGCCATCCAGCAAGGCGCCAGGCTGGCAGTCAGGACGGGACAGGCGCTCACTGATCATGGCGATGGTGACATCGTCCGGCACCAGCTCGCCCTTGACCATGTAGCTGTTAGCCAGCTTTCCAAGCTCGGTGCCGTTCTTGATATTTTCCCGGAAGATATCGCCCGAGGAAATATGAGAAAGACCAAGCTTCTCGGAAATGACCTTCGCCTGCGTGCCTTTGCCAGCGCCTGGTGGACCCAGTAAGATGATGTAAACGCTCATTCCTGCCTCATTCCCCATTGTTAGCGAACCAGCAGCTTTTCATCGTAACGCTGCTTCAACTCAGCTTCGATGTTGAAAAAGACATCACGCACCACACCGACCACAATGAGCAGACCGGCTGACTGGATCAGCATGGCATTCTTTCCTAAACCTCCAGGCAAGATCAAAGTGAGTAGCCAGGGCAGAACCGCTACCAGGCCCAGGAACAGAGCGCCCGGGAGCGTAATCCGGCTTTGAACTTTTGACAGGTAAGCCTGCATGTACTTGCCGTCTTCACGCGGGCTGATATTCGGGATTTCAGCTCCGGCACGGACCAGGTTGCGTCCATAGTTTTGCTGTTGGAACAAGACACTGGTGTAGAAGAACGTAAAGACAACGACCAGCAAGAAATAAGTAATGTTAAAGAACGTTCCTTCACCGCCAAACAGGGTTGTCAGCGAGTTCGCAGTATTCCGGACAAACGGGGTCTGCGAGTTCAAGAAGAAGCTGGCAAAGACCGCCGGGAAAGTCAGGATCGACTGGGCAAAGATCAAGGGGATCATGCCTGCCATATTGATCATTAAAGGCAAGAAAGTGCGGGAGGACATGGTCATGCGGCGCCCAATCATGCGGCCTTTGTAGATCACGGGAACATTTCGCCTGCCCTGCTGGACGTAGATGATAGCAAAGATCGTCAGTGCGGTCACCACGATCATGATCACCAGCAGCAGCCAGCGGTACTGCTCATCGACCAAAATGCGCTGCAGGTTCGCAGGTACACGTGCTACGATCCCGGCGAAGATGATCAGGCTTAAGCCCTGGTTGCGGATGCCAAACTCCGAGATCAACTCACCCAGCCAGATGGCAAACATGGTGCCAGCAGTCATGGAGAGGATCACCACCAACGAATAGACAAAATTCGTCGAGAAACCAAACTCCGGGATCACCGGAATCCCACCTGTCATGGCCGTGAACAGGTTGATCTGCCCGATTGCGTTCAAAGCTGCCATCGGGATCGCCAGAAGTAGCGTCCATTTTTCCATCCACTTGCGGCCTTCACGCGGGTCCTCTTCCATTTTCCGCTGCAAAGCCGGGATGATGGGGGTGATGAGCTGCAGGATGATCTGGGCCGTGATGTAGGGATAAACACCCATTGCCAGCACCGAGAAGTTGGCGATCGTACCCCCGGAAAGGAGGTCCAGGATGCCGATAAGCTGGCTTCCTGCGCTGCCGCCCTCGATGAACTGTTGGATCACCGTGGGATCTGCGCCTGGCACCGGGATATGCGCTGCCAGGCGGTAGATCGCAAGGAGCAAGAAGGTGATGAGGAGCTTGCGGCGGATGTCGTGCGCCGTCCAAAGGTAGCGCCAGTTTGAGCGCTTCATAAGCGGGCCTCCTGTGCCTTAAGCAAGTTCGAGGATCTCGACACTGCCACCAGCAGCTTCGATTTTTGCACGGGCACCCTTGCTGACCCGGTGTACCTGGATTTTCAGGGGCACGGAGATCTCTCCCCTACCCAGGATGACGACCGGATTTTTTACTTCACCCAGCAAACGTGCAGCGGCAAGGGTTTCAGGCGAGATAACACTATCTGGCCCAAATCCACTGAGCTGTTCCAGGTTGACTTCGTTAAACTCAGTCCGGTTCAGAGGGGTAAATCCAACGCCACGCATGAACGGCAGGCGGCGGTAAAACGGCAGGTTTCCACCCTGGTGGTACAGGCGGGTGGAGCCGCCAGAACGCGAGCCCTGTCCCTTGGTTCCGCGGCCGGCTGTCTTTCCCTGGCCGGCGGAAATGCCGCGACCTACACGCTTGCGGTTTTTCTTTGAGCCTTCTTGAGGTTTTAGATCGTGTAATTTCATTCAACAACCTCGGTTTTTTCTTCAACAACCACCAGGTGGTTAACCTTCAAGATCATCCCGCGCAGTGCGAGGGTATCGACCTGTTCAACTGTCTGGTGTAGTCGGCGCAAGCCCAGCGCTCTTAAGGTAGCCTTGTGTCGCTGGGAGTAGCCGATCGCGCTTTTAACCAGCGTGATCTGCAAGACTTTCCCGTTGTGTTCAGTCATTTTTCCTCCGATCCCAGAAAGGAGTCACTTCCTTCAAAGGTTTGCCTCTCCGGGCTGCCTCTTCCTGAGGAGATTTGAGACTATCCAGGGCTTGCATGGTCGCCATGACGACGTTGAGGACATTGCTGCTGCCCAACGACTTCGTCAAGATATCGGAGACGCCGGCAGCTTCCAAGACAGCACGCACGCCACCCCCGGCGATAACGCCCGTACCAGGTGAAGCCGGCTTCAGCAATACCCGGGCACCCGAAACCTTACCAATCACCTCATGGGGAATGGTGCTTCCATAAAGGGCAATCTTATGCATATTCGTGCGGGCGCGCTCAGCGGCCTTGCGCATGGCATCCGGCACTGCATTCGCTTTGCCTATCCCGATCCCTACTGTTCCCCGGTTATCACCCACCACAACGGTCACTCGGAAGGCAAAACGACGCCCACCTTGGACAACTTTTGCGACTCTCGCAATGTCGACAACAACTTCGCTATATTCTTGTGAAAATTCAGGCAGCTCGTAGTCCATTATGCTTCACTCCTAGAAATCCAGGCCGCCTTCGCGGGCTGCATCGGCCAGGGCTTTAACGCGCCCGGTATAACGGTAGCCACCACGGTCAAATACAACCTGTTGGATACCCTTGGCAGCCGCACGCTGGGCGATTGCTTTCCCTACCAGCTTGGCCTGGTCAGTCTTTTTCAAACCGGACATCTGGGAACGCAGCTCCTGGTCAATCGTGGAGGCGGAGACCAAAGTCTTGCCAGCCTCGTCATCGATGACCTGGACATAGATTTCTGCCAGACTCCGGTACACATTCAAGCGGGGACGTACGGACGTGCCCGAAACGTGCTTGCGGACACGCTCATGCCTGCGAAGGCGAGCTTCGTTACGTGATGATTGATTTGCCATACGTTTAACCCTTACCAGTCTTACCAGCCTTGCGGCGGATTTTTTCTTCCATATATTTAATCCCCTTGCCTTTGTACGGCTCGGGGGGCCGGACCGAGCGCAGGTTTGCTGCGACCTGACCAACCAGCTCACGGTCGTAGCCCAGCACTTTTATCTGGCGAGTACGCGCCTCAACTTCAAAGGCGATCCCGGCCGGTGGCTCCATCTTCACCGGATGCGAATAACCAACGTACAGCATCAGGTCTTTTCCAGCCAGTTCCGCGCGGTATCCTACACCATTAACTTCCAGCACCCGTTCAAAACCGGAGCTAACGCCAACAACCATGTTGTTAATCAAGGCTCGCGTCATTCCGTGCAGCGCCCGCAGGCGCTGTTCGTCTGAAGGTCGCTTGACTATCAGGCGACCATCTTCCATCGAGATCTGCATCTCAGGGGGGAAGGTACGCTGGAGCTGTCCCTTCGGACCTTTGACCGATACCTGCGTACCCTCGATCTTTACTTCCACACCGTTCGGCAGTGCGATTGGCATGCGACCAATACGAGACACAGGGACCTCCTTACCAGATCTTGCACAGGACTTCGCCGCCCACACCCAACTGCCGGGCACGCTGTCCTGTCATCACGCCCTTGGGAGTCGAAAGGATAGAGATACCCATCCCCGAAAGGACCCAAGGAATTTCAGTCTTGCCTTTGTATACACGGCGGCCGGGCCGGCTAACACGTTCCAGGCCGGTAATTACCGAGCGACGCTCGCGACGCTCGCCGACGTATTTGAGGCGCACACGTAGAATCTTAGAGTTCACCACAGTGCCATCCACGACTTCATAGCCGGTGATGTAGCCTTCTTCTTTCAAAATGCGCGCAATCTGCACTTTGAGCTTTGAGCTGGGCAAGGCGGTCATACTGTGACCAGCCAAGATTCCATTCCGAATACGAGTTAACATATCGCCGATTGGATCAGTTATTACCATGTTCTATTCCTCCACCCGGCTACCAGGAAGATTTAACCACACCCGGGATTTTTCCCTGGAGGGCTAATTCACGGAAGCAAATCCGGCACAGGCCAAACCTGCGGATGTAGCCGCGCGGGCGGCCACAGACCTTGCACCGATTTCGCACCCGGTTCGCGTATTTCCGGCGTGATTCTCGAATCACTATACTTGTTTTTGCCATCGGTTAACCTTCCTTCTTGAACGGCATGCCGAGCATGGACAATAGCTGCCGACCTTCCTGGTCGTTGCGAGCTGTGGTGACGATTGATATTTCCAGCCCACGCAGCTTGTCAATTTTGTCATATTCAATCTCAGGGAACACCAGTTGTTCCCGCAGTCCCAGGGTGTAATTGCCTCGGCCATCGAACGAATCGGCCGAAACGCCTCGGAAGTCGCGCACGCGCGGCAGTGCGATGTTCATCAGGCGATCTAGAAATGCCCACATCCGGTCCCCACGCAGGGTGACTTTGACACCGATCGCTCGCCCCTCGCGCAGCTTGAAGTTGGCGATGCTCTGGCGGGCTTTGGTGATGACGGGTTTTTGCCCCGTAATCTGGGTCATATCACCGACTGCAGCATCCAAAGCTTTCGCGTTATCCAACGCTTCACCGACACCAATGTTGACCACAACTTTTTCGATGCGCGGAACTTCCATGATGTTGTCCAGGCTTAGTGACTTCATCAGAGCTGGCACAATCTCTTGTTGGTAACGTTCTTTCATAATATGGCTCATGGTTTTTCTCCTAACCTAAGCCGCCGCTAATCGATGGCAGCCTTGCAGTTTTTGCAGATACGCTGAACGGTATCTTCGCTACGCTGCACACCTACCCGGGTGGGAGTGTCGCATTTCGGGCAAACCAGCATGACATTGGAGATGTCAAATGGCGCTTCGAATTCGACAATACCCGGGTTGAAACCACGACCTTGAGTTTGGACACGGCGGGTGGCCTTCTTGCGCAGGTTGACGCCCTGCACCACCACGCGATGCTCTGCCAGCATCACGCGGATGACTTCACCTCGTTTGCCCTTATCAGCTTCGCGGCCACTGATCACTTCCACAGTATCACCCTTGCGAATTTTTGCTTTCACTATTCTTGCTCCTGCGTTATATTCTTCGCATACTTCTTCACCAGCTCTAAAGGACCTCAGGAGCCAGCGAGATAATCTTCATGAAACCTTTTTCACGCAATTCACGAGCCACAGGGCCGAAAATGCGCGTGCCCTTGGGGTTTTTACCATCGGTATCCAGTATCACGACGGCGTTGTCATCGAAGCGGATGCTCGAGCCATCTTCGCGCTGCCATTCCTTGGCGCAGCGCACAACCACAGCCCGTACGATTTCGCTTTTCTTGACTGAGCCAGTCGGTGCAGCCGATTTGATCGTCCCAACCACTACATCGCCAACCCGTGCATACCGTCGGGTCGAACCGCCCATGACATGGATCACTAACATCTCGCGTGCGCCAGTGTTATCGGCAACTTTCAGACGCGTTTCCTGCTGAATCATGATTATGCCTCCGTCGTTGCTTCACCAGCAGCAATATCGTGGCGCACAATCTCCTCGACGACCCAGCGTTTGTGCCGGGACAGCGGGCGACTTTCGACGATACGCACCTGATCACCAATCTGGCAGCCCATTTCATCATGGGCCATCACATGCCGGCGGCTGTGAACAACCTTCTTATACAGCGGGTGACGGTAGGTCCGAGAAATTTCCACCACCACAGTCTTCTGCATCTTGTTGCTGGTCACAACGCCCGTCATTCGACGTCGATTGTTCATTATTCTCCTCCATTTCGTGCGCTTTGCTCACGCTCATGGATCAAGGTGAGCAATCGAGCAATCTCACGACGAGTGAAATTCAAACGGTTGAAATCTGCCAGCTCGCCACTGGCCTGCTGGAAGCGCAGGTTCATCAGTTCTTCCCTGGCATTATTGAGCCGAGATTTCAATTCTTCGGTGGCCAAAACCCGGTAATCTGTTTTCTTAGCCATTATTCGCCTCCTATACCTTCATGGCGGCCAACAATTTTCGTGCGGATGGCAAGCTTGAACTGAGCCAACCGCAGGGCTTCCCTACAGACATCCTCCGGCAGACCGCCGCCGATCTCAAACATAATCCGACCAGGGCGGACAACTGCAACCCAGAATTCCACGTTCCCTTTCCCTTTACCCATGCGGGTTTCCGCAGGTTTTCGGGTAACCGGTTTATCGGGGAAGATGCGGATCCAGAATTTTCCGCGCCGTTTCATTTCATGCACAACCGCGCGCCGGGCAGCTTCGATCTGGCGGGCAGTCACCCAACCAGGCTCGATCGCCTCCAGGCCGTAATCACCGAAGGTGACTTCGTTGCCGCGCATCGCTTTGCCCTTCATGCGGCCGCGCATTTGTTTTCTCCACTTTACTCTTTTCGGCATTAACATGGCTTTACCCTATTACTCACTCACATACACGCCTTCGGTCGATTCGACTTTCTCTTCGACCTCGGGCATCTTTTCGCCACGGTAAACCCAGACTTTGACGCCAATCCGTCCGTAGGTGGTTAAGGCTTCGGCTGCGCAGAAATCGATGTCCGCTCTCAGCGTCTGGCGCGGCACACGACCTTCTCGCATATTCACCGAACGGGCCATTTCAGCACCGCTCAGGCGGCCAGAAACCTCAACCCGGATCCCCTGCGCACCCTGGCGCATGGCTTGCTGGATGGCACGCTTCATCGCTCGCTGGTAGCTGATGCGGCGTTCGAGTTGCTCGGCAATATTATGCGCTACCAGGTAAGCGTCCAGGTCAGGTTGGCTGATCTCTTTGATCTCCAGATCAATCTTCTTGCCCACTTCCGCTTCCAGTCCCTGGCGGATCTTTTTGACATTCTCACCGCGCCTGCCGATTAAAATCCCCGGCTTGGCTGTGTGAATGATCACCTTCACTTTTCCTGGAAAGCGCTCGATCTCCACAAGAGAGACCCCTGCCCGTCCAGCTTCGCTTCGCACCAGATCCCGCAGGTGAAAGTCTTGATGCAAATTTTTAACATACTCGTTGCCTTCTGCATACCAGCGACCTTCCCAGGTCCGGTTTATTTTCAGGCGAAAACCAATTGGATGTACTTTGCGACCCATAAATGCTCCTCTTTATCCGCGCTCGCGCAAAATAACCGTAATATGCGAGGTGCGACGCAACCAGGGTTTGAACCGGCCGCGTGCTCCAAAGCGCCGCCACTTGCGAGTGGGGGCTTCGTCTGCATTGATCTTAAAAACATACAGATCGTCACGGCTCACACCAAAGTTTTCCTCGCCGTTAGCCATGGCTGAACCTAGCACTTTTTCGACAGGGCGAGCGGCGCCGTTGGGTACGAACTTCAGGATGGTGAGGGCTTCCACCACATCCTTACCGCGCACCAAGTCAACCACCAGGCGAACTTTTTGAGCGGAGTGCGGGATAAAGCGTGCTTCGGCAAAAATATCCTGTGCCATTGCTTTTACCTCTTCACTTTCTTTTCCGCTACATGGCCTCTGAACAGGCGGGTGGGGGCAAACTCACCCAGGCGGTGGCCTACCATATTCTCGGTGATGTAAATCGGCACATGCCGGCGGCCATCGTGGACGGCAACCGTGTGCCCAACCATCTGCGGGAAAATAGTGCTGGCGCGACTCCAGGTGCGGAGTACCTTCTTATCACCACGCTCGTTCATCGCCTCAATTTTCTTCAGAAGTTTCGGGTCGATAAACGGCCCTTTTTTCAATGATCGTCCCATATCTCATTTTCTCCTTAGCTCTCAGCCTCGCATCCACGAGCTGCCAGGATGCCGGGCCAATGGCCAATCGCGCTACGCACGTTTCTTGCCTCTGCGGCGGATGATAAACTGGTTCGTCTTCTTGTTACGCCGGGTCTTGTACCCGAGGGTAGGCTTTCCCCAAGGCGTCTTCGGACCGGGCATACCCACCGGCTGGCGGCCTTCACCACCACCATGAGGGTGATCGCGTGGAGACATTGCCGTGCCGCGCACGGTCGGGCGGATGCCCAGGTGGCGCTTGCGTCCAGCTTTGCCCAGCTTAATATTGCTGTGGTCCAGGTTACCCACCTGCCCCACGGTGGCATAACACGCCTGGCGCACCAGGCGGACCTCGCCAGACGGCATGCGCACCTGCGCATAATCGCCTTCCTTAGCCAGTAATTGAGCGGCTACACCAGCGGCGCGCACAAGCTGCCCGCCCTTGCCTTCTTTCAGCTCAATATTATGGACCAGGGTGCCAACCGGAATGTTCGAAATCGGCAGGCAATTGCCAGGACGGACTTCGGCTTTCGGGCCAGACAACAGGGTGTCGCCTACTTTAATATCCAGCGGGGCGATGATATACCGTTTCTCACCATCCGCGTAGAAGAGCAGCGCCAGGCGAGCTGTGCGGTTCGGATCGTACTCGATCGCAGCGACTTTTGCCGGAATCCCGTATTTTTCACGCTTGTAATCGACCATGCGGATCTTGCGGGCATTCCCGCCGCCACGATGGCGAACCGTGACCCGGCCATACGAGTTTCTTCCCCCAGATTTGCGCAGCGGCTGCACCAACGAGCGCTCGGGTTTGTCCTTGGTAATTTCCTCGAACGAGTACCCGGTCATATTGCGCAATCCAGGAGTTATAGGCTTGTATTTCTTGACGGCCATTATCTTACTCCTTCAAAGATCGAAATCGACTGGCCTTGAGCCACGGTGATCACGGCTTTCTTGTATCCACCCCTGCGCACCATCACCCTGCGGCTGCGCATGCGACGGGTACGCTTGGCTGGAACGTTAATCACATTCACCCGTTCAACCGTGACATCAAAGATCGTTTCGACGGCTTCTTTCACCAGCGCTTTGGTGGCCTCATCGGCGACCTCAAACACGTATTGATTCAACTTACCACTCTGGTAATTCGACTTTTCCGTAATCAAGGGTCGGCGGAGGACCTCATATAAGTTTGTCATATCAGCCTCCTGTTAACCTAAGACCTGAACCAGGACATCAATCGCCGGGAGTGGCAACACCAACTTATCAAAGCCAAGCAGATCACGCAGGTTCAAATAGCCTGCCAGGAGTGCCTTGGCATCGGGGAGGTTGTTGGTCGAGCGCACCACCAGCTCATAATCTGGTGTTTTTTCCGGGATCAAAATCAAGGCGCTGGAATCACCCACGAGGCGGTCAAGAGCCTGGGCCATCAGGCGTGTCTTGGGTTCAGGCAGCGCCAGCACATCCAGCACCACGATTTCCTTATCGGCGGCTTTCACCGATAAAGCTGAGCGCAGTGCTGCACGGCGCATTTTAACCGGCATAGATTGGGTGTAGCTGCGGGGATGGGGTGTGTGTACCCGGCCACCGCCTACCCATTGGGGAGCCCGCGTCGAACCCTGGCGAGCCCTACCAGTGCCTTTTTGACGCCAGGGCTTTCTCCCACCACCAGAAACCTCCGAACGAGTCTTGGTGCTGTGAGTGCCCAAACGGGCATTGGCCAGTTGACGTGTATAAGCCTGGTGCATTAAATCTACATTCACCGGGGCAGCAAAGATCCTGCTCTGGTAGTTCAACCGAGCTGACTTTTTCCCCTTGCATGTTTAAGACATCTACTTCCATGATCGTATCGCTCCATTTCTGGGCATAAGCATGACTGCTCGTCGGAGCAGCTATAGCTTACGCGCAGCCTTTATCATGACCAGGCCGCCCTTGGCCCCGGGAATCGCCCCGCGCACACCCAACAGGTTGCGCTCGGTGTCCACATAAGCTACCATCAGATTCTGCACCGTGACCCGGTCATCGCCCATATGACCCGGGCCGCGCGCGCCTTTGTACACCCGTCCGGGGGTAGTGGTTGAACCCCGCGAACCTGGTGAACGCATTCGATCCGAGGCGCCATGTGTTTTCGGACCACCCCTGAAATGGTATCGCTTGACACCACCCTGGAAGCCCTTGCCTTTGCTGGTGCCTACCACATCCACATGCTCGCCAACAGCGAAGAGGGACACATTCACGACGTCCCCTTCTTTCACGCCTGGGTCTTTCTCGCGAAACTCACGCAAAAAGCGCAACGGAGGAAGATTGTTGCGCTTCAGGTGCCCGAGCTCGCCACCTGTCAGGCGTTTTGGCTTAGTCTCATAAAAACCCAACTGCACTGCCGAGTAACCATCAGTTTCCGGCTCCCGCACCTGGGTCACATAGCATGGACCAGCTTCGATGATGGTTACAGGCACTACTGCGCCCGACTCATCAAAAATCTGAGTCATGCCGACTTTTTTGCCGATCAGCCCTTTCAACATCTCAATTTTCTCCTTACTAAAAGTTTTTGCCGGGACTGTCAACCTGGGCTTGGTTGCATCATCCCTGAATGCAGGGCAGTCAGGCGGTCCGCCGCGACGCTATCGGTTGTGGAGGTCCACGGACGGATCGACTCTTGCGCTGCCTGTTTCTTTACATAATTCGAGGATTGCAGCGAAGCGGTTCTTCGCTCCAATCCTCAATGACGATCTTATATTTTAATCTCGATATCAACACCCGCCGGAAGGTTAAGGCGCATCAACATGTCAATCGTTTTCGAATCGGGTTCGAGAACGTCAATCAAGCGATTATGAGTGCGGATTTCAAAGTGCTCGTGCGAATCTTTGTCAATAAAAGTCGAGCGTCGTATTGTAAACCGTTCTATGCGAGTTGGCAAGGGTACTGGACCAATTACTCTGGCACCAGTTCGTTCTGCGGTCTCAACAATGCGCTTGGCCGACTGATCCAAGACCCGGTGGTCGTATGCTTTCAAACGGATGCGTATCTTCTGCTTAGCCATAATGATGTATTCTCCAATATTAACCAGGTACCTAGTCCAGGATCTTGGTGATGACGCCAGCGCCGACGGTGAGGCCGCCTTCGCGGATGGCGAACTTGGAGCCCTGTTCGAGGGCGACGGGGACGATCAGTTCAACTTCCAGGTTGACATTATCGCCAGGCATGACCATCTCCACCCCTTCCGGGAGCTTGATGTTGCCCGTGACGTCCATGGTGCGGATGTAGAACTGCGGCCGGTATCCGGTGAAGAACGCCTTGTGCCGTCCGCCTTCTTCCTTCTTCAGCACGTACACTTCGCTCATGAATCTCTTGTGCGGGGTGATGCTCTTCGGCTTCGCCACCACCATGCCGCGATCCACGTCCGTGCGCTCGATGCCCCTCAGCAGCAGGCCGGCGTTGTCACCCGCCATGCCCTGGTCCAGCGACTTGTGGAACATCTCCACTCCCGTCACCACCGACGGCATGCTCTTCTCGCGCAGCCCCACGATCTCCACCGGCTCGCCAACTTTCACCATACCGCGGTCGATACGCCCGGTCACTACCGTTCCGCGTCCCTTGATCGAGAACACGTCTTCCACCGGCATCATGAACGGCCGGTCCACTTCGCGCACTGGCTCCGGAATGTACTCGTCCACCACCCGCATCAGTTCCTTGATGCACTCGTACTCCGGCGCATTCGGGTCCGTGCTTGTGCTCTCCAAGGCGTGCAGCGCACTCCCACGCACGATCGGCGTCTCGTCGCCAGGGAACTCGTACTCATTCAGCAGGTCCCGCAGCTCCATCTCCACCAGCTCCAGTAACTCCGGATCGTCCATCATGTCTACCTTGTTCAGAAACACCACGATCGCCGGCACTTCCACCTGCCGCGCCAGCAGCACGTGCTCCCGCGTCTGCGGCATCGGCCCGTCCGGCGCCGCTACCACCAGGATCGCCCCGTCTACCTGCGCCGCCCCCGTGATCATGTTCTTGATGTAGTCCCGGTGCCCTGGCATGTCTACGTGCGCATAGTGCCGCTTCGTCGTCTGGTATTCTACGTGCGCTATGTTGATCGTGATCCCGCGCGCTTTCTCTTCCGGCGCATTGTCGATCGAGTCGAACGCCCGAAACTCGCCTAACCCTTGCAGCTGGCACCATTTCGTGATCGCCGCCGTCAGCGTCGTCTTCCCATGGTCGATGTGTCCCATCGTTCCCACGTTCATGTGCGGCTTGCTTCGATCAAATTTCTGCTTTCCCATTATCGTTCTCCTTGATATTCCGAATAAACGACGTTTATGATTTCTATTTCTTCCAGCCCCGTCTGGGCGTGAAGTCTTTTATGCGCCCACAATGGTCCGCGCAACATTCTCTGAAACGCGGGCATAGTGGTCAAATTCCATCGTAAAGACGCCTCGCCCCTGGGTTGCCGACCGCAGGTTCGTGGCATAACCAAACATTTCCGCCAGCGGCACCATGGCATCCACCATCTGGACGTTCCCCGGGCGGGGTTCCATCCCTAAAATTTCGCCGCGCCTGGCGTTGAGCTGGCCGATGATGTCACCCAGGAACTCTTCAGGTGACACAACTTCTACCTTCATCACCGGTTCTAATAAAATCGGGGCTGCAGCCTGCATACCTTCCTTGAATGCCATAGAACCGGCCATTTTAAAGGCCATTTCATTGGAATCTACTTCATGGAAGGAGCCATCATATAGGCGGATTTTCACATCGACCACCGGGTATCCTGCCACGACACCAGCATCAGCAGCCTCGCGAATGCCCTTTTCAATTGCGGGGATGAATTCTTTGGGAATAGCACCCTGGACGATACCATTCTCAAAGACAATCCCGCTGCCCGCCTCGCCCGGTTCAAGGGCAAGGACCACATGCCCGTACTGGCCTTTGCCGCCAGACTGGCGCACGTAACGCATTTCAGCTTTATTTACGGCACGGGTGATCGACTCGCGGTAAGATACCTGCGGTTTTCCTACCCGCGCCTGTACCTTGAACTCACGCAGCATTCGATCCACCAGGATGTCCAGGTGCAGCTCGCCCATGCCTGAGATTAAAGTCTGGCCGGTATCCTCATCGGTGCGGACTCTGAAGGTCGGATCTTCTTCAGAAAGCTTACGCAGCGCCTCGCCCATCTTATCCTGGTCAACAGTCGTTTTTGGCTCAATAGCCACACTGATGACCGGCTCTGGGAAGGTGATGCTTTCCAGGATAACCGGGTGATTGGTATCGCTAAGAGTATCGCCGGTGAAGGAATCTTTCATTCCCAGGATCGCCCCGATATCACCCGCCAGGACTTCACTAATATCCTCACGGCGGTCGGCATACATCCTAAGAAGGCGACCAACCCGCTCCTTGCGGTCCTTGGTGCTGTTGAGCACACTTGAACCTTGCTTCAGGGCGCCTGAATAAACGCGCACGTATGCCAATCGTCCCATGTATGGGTCGGTGACAATCTTAAAGACCAGGGCACTCAACGGGGCTTCATCACTCGGTGGCCGCGGCAGCTCCTGGTCGGTACGTGGGTGGATGCCTATCACCGGGGGGATATCCGCCGGGGAGGGCAGGTAAGCAATCACCCCATCGAGCAGGGGTTGGACACCCTTATTTCGAAGAGAGCTGCCGCAGAAAACCGGGGTTGCCTGACCAGCGAGGACAGCCCTGCGCAGGGCTTGTTTAAGTTCCTGGTTAGAAATTTCCTCACCCTCAAGGTATTTCACAGTGAGGTCATCATCCAACTCGGCAATCTTCTCTACCAGCAGGTGGTGGCGGCTCTCTGATTCCTGAACCAGCTCTGTAGGGATTTCAGCGATCCGAGGCTCACGGCCATCTTCTTCCCAATAAATGGCCTGCATTTCGAACAGGTCGATGACGCCTTTGAACGAGGATTCTGAGCCAATCGGAAGCTGCATCGCCAGTGCATTGGCGCCCAGGCGATGCCGGATCATTTCAAAGGACCGGTCAAAGGAAGCGCCAATCCGATCCATTTTATTAATGAAACAAATTCGGGGTACACCAAAACGGTCTGCTTGGCGCCAGACCGTTTCGCTTTGCGGTTCGACTCCCTGCACGGCATCGAACACCACCACCCCGCCATCAAGAACGCGCAGCGAACGCTGCACTTCGGCAGTAAAATCGATGTGACCAGGAGTGTCGATGATGTTGATCTGGTAGCCCTTCCACTCAGCGGAGACGGCGGCCGAGACGATCGTGATTCCGCGTTCACGCTCCTGATCCATCCAATCCGTGACGGTGGTGCCATCATCGACGGAACCCAACCGGTACGTCTTTCCGGTATAGAATAAAATCCGCTCGGTAGTCGTCGTCTTACCAGCGTCAATATGGGCGATAATCCCAATATTTCGGTACGTCTCAAGCGGATAGGAACGGGTCATGGTCAGGTCTTCAGCAAGCAGTACAGGAACATGCAGTCAGCTTAGGGAAAGTCGATCCTTTACATCCGGTAATGAGAGAAGGCCCGGTTGGCTTCAGCCATCTTATGGGTCTCTTCACGCTTGCGGATGGCGTTGCCTGTGTTGTTCGAAGCGTCGACAATCTCACCGGCAAGTTTTTCCGCAAAGTTTTTACCCGAACGATCGCGCGCCGCGGCGAGCAGCCAGCGGCTGGCAAGGGCAAAACGCCGCACAGGAGCGACTTCCATCGGCACCTGATAAGTGGCTCCACCCACCCGGCGGGGCTTGACTTCCATGACCGGTGAGATGTTCTTCATCGCCTGGTCAAACACCTCGATCCCCGGGCGTTTGGTACGGGCTTCAACCTGGTCCAGGGCATGGTACACCAGGGTTGCAGCCACGCTTTTCTTACCACTGCGCATGACGCGGTTGATAAAAGATTGAATGTCCGAATTGTTGTAGCGGGCATCACCCGGAATCGGACGTTTTTCTGGCTTGTTACGTCGAGACATGGAACTCTCCTATTTCTTTCCAGCGCCTTTACCGGCTGCCTGAGGTTGGCCAGGTTTTGGTCGTTTGGCGCCATACTTCGAGCGACCTTGCTTGCGGGCATTCACACCACCCGTATCCAGGGTACCGCGCACGATGTGATAACGCACGCCGGGCAGATCTTTGACACGCCCGCCGCGCACCAGGACCACCGAGTGCTCCTGCAGCGTGTGACCTTCACCGGGGATGTAAGCAGTCACTTCGATCCCATTGGTCAGGCGAACACGAGCTACCTTGCGCAACGCAGAATTCGGTTTCTTGGGGGTCATGGTCTTCACGTTCGTGCAGACCCCGCGCTTCTGAGGAGCACCTTTGTCCTGGCGTACGCGCCGCTGCTTCATCAGGTTCATTGAATACAGCAAGGCCGGAGCTTTACTTTTTTCCTGCTTAGTTTTGCGTCCTTTACGGACCAATTGATTGATTGTTGGCACCTTTTGCCTCCGAACTAAGATCAATTTCTACTTTTTTTATCCACCAAGCGAGGCCATCTTGAATGCACGATGGCCTCAGCTTGTATACAATTCTCCTACACTAATTTTTCAGGACGGGGGTTATGCCGTCTGTCCGATTATGTGGGCAACGAACCTGGATTTTACCATGTCGATATTTCAACGTCAAGGATTGATGCACGAAATTGGGGGGCATTTCACAGGCTTCTACCACGGTCATGCATCTTATCCAGGAAACTACAACAGCTCCTCACCCAGCGAGAGCAGCCCGGTGGTCATCTTGGGCGGCCGCGAGCGCTCCTCATCCTTACCAAAGCGAATGACCTCCCCAGTTTCAGTCACGGCTTCAACGGCAAGGCCAAGGCTCTGCAGCTCCTTCACCAACACCCTGAAGGAAGCCGGAATGCTGGGCTCCTCAATCTGAACACCCTTGACGATCGCCTCGTAGGTCTTGACGCGGCCTTGAACGTCATCGGACTTGACCGTGAGCATTTCCTGCAAGGTATAGGCCGCGCCGTAAGCCTCAAGCGCCCAAACTTCCATCTCTCCAAAACGCTGCCCACCAAATTGGGCTTTTCCACCCAGAGGCTGCTGCGAAACCAGGCTGTAAGGCCCGGTCGATCGAGCGTGCACCTTGTCTTCAACCAGGTGGTGCAGCTTGAGCATAGTCATCACGCCGACTGTCACTGCCTGGTCGTAAGGTTCCCCGGTCTTGCCGTCGCGTAGGATCAACTTTCCCAGCGTGGGCACCGGCTGGCGATTTTCCATCGAAAGGTCTTGGGCGGTCTGGATAAGATCTTTCGTCTTTAATTTCATCGACATCCTGGCCCATTTCGATCAGCCACAGGCGCATGCAGGTACGGATGGCCAGCTCGTCGATTTCTCGCCGGCGGGTTGGACTGAGGCCACTATTCTCAAATACCAGGTTCTCGTCCGGGTCATAACCGCGGTCGCGCAGGTATTCGCGCAGGGCTGAGCGCCGGGCAAAGGTGACATCTGAAATGAGCTCAAAGACATCGTAACCGCGGTCGCCCAACCAGGCTTCCAGGTAGAGCCGGCGCACTTCATCGTCCTCTGCAATCGTCTCGGGATCGTAGCCCTGCTCGTTCAGCCACTTCCAGGCTTCCTCAGCAATCTTGCGCCAGACCATGTCGATCATCCAGGCACGCGCCAGTTCCGCCTCAATTTCGCGTTCCGTGGCGCCGTCAAATACCGGGGAAATCGCTCGGAAACCCAGGCGGCTGGCAGCCCAACCCAGATGAGTCTCCAGAACCTGGCCGATGTTCATACGACCGGGGACACCCAATGGGTTGAGAATGATATCGACAGGGGTTCCGTCGTCAAGGAAAGGCATGTCTTCCACTGGGACGACGCGCGAGACAACGCCTTTGTTTCCGTGGCGTCCTGCCATCTTATCACCAGCGGTTATTTTTCGCCGCTGGGCAACGGAGACTCGTACCATCGTGTCCACACCGGCAGAAAGGTCGGCGTTATCTTCACGGGTAAAGACTTTTACCTCAACCACCTTGCCACGTTCGCCGTGCGGCATGCGCAGCGAGGTGTCTTTGACGTCCCGCGATTTTTCACCAAAGATCGCCCTCAGCAGGCGCTCTTCTGGGGTCAGTTCGCGCTCGCCCTTCGGGGAAATCTTCCTACCAGGATATCATTCGGGCCTACCTCGGCGCCGATGCGGATGATGCCGCGTTCGTCGAGGTCTTTAATCGCTTCTTCACCCACGTTCGGGATGTCGCGCGTAATTTCTTCTGGACCGAGGCGCGTATCACGCGACTCGACCTCGTATTTCTCGATGTGAACCGAGGTAAAAGAATCGTCCTGGACTAACCGTTCGGAGATCAGGATGGCGTCTTCAAAGTTCCCGCCTTCCCAGGAGATGAAGGCAACCGTCACATTTTGACCCAGGGCAAGCTCACCGCTTTCCGTCGATGACGAGTCGGCGATGACGTCTCCATGGTGCACGCGTTGTCCCTTGACAACCGCAGGACGCTGGTCGATGCAGGTGCTCTGGTTGGATCGCTGGTATTTACGCAGCAGATGAGTCTGCAAATGACCTTCTGCATTGCGGATGACGACCTGGCTTCCGGTCACAGAAACCACTTCGCCATCTTCCTCGGCAAGCACCACCTGCCCTGAGTTCGCGAGCAGCGTGGTACTCCATTCCCGTCGAAACCACCGGCACGTCCGGCCGTAGCAGCGGCACAGCTTGTGCTTGCATGTTCGAGCCCATCAATGCCCTGTTGGCATCATCGTGCTCCAGGAACGGGATTAAGGCAGCACTGATACCCACGATCTGATGCGGAGCCACGTCCATGTAATCGATATTCGTCGGCAGGGTAAAATCGAACTTCGAGTGCAATCGTGAGGAGACACGCCGGCGGGAGAACTCGTTAAATTCGTTGAGCAATGTGTTTGCCTGGGCGATGACGTACTTGTCCTCGACGTCTGCCGAGAGATAATCCATTTCGCTCGAAACAAACGGTACAATGGCTACCTCGGGAATATTCAGGGTGCCGATCCTGGCAGCAAGCTCCGACGTAATCAGGTCGTTCTCCTGAGCAATCACCTCGCCGGTCACAGGATCAGCGACCGCTTCACGGACATGGCGCCCGACCAGGCGCTGGTCGGTGACCTTGAGACTTTTCCGCACCCGCCGGTAAGGGGTTTCAATGAAACCGTACTGGTTGACGCGTGCAAAGGAAGCCAGGCGACCGATCAAGCCAATGTTCGGACCTTCAGGGGTTTCCACCGGGCAAATCCGGCCGTAGTGTGAATGATGCACATCGCGCACATCGAAGCCGGCGCGCTCACGGCGCAAACCGCCGGGACCGAGAGCGGAAAGTGTCCGCTTGTGACGCAGCTCTGCCAGCGGGTTGGTCTGGTCCATGAACTGGGAGAGCTGGCTGGAACCGAAGAATTCGCGCAAGGCAGCCACCACAGGACGGATGTTGATCAGCGTGATCGGAGAAAGCTGGTCCTGGTCGCGGATGGACATGCGCTCCTTGATCACGCGCTCCATGCGGCGCAAACCGATGCGCAACTTGTTCTGGATCAACTCGCCCACCGTCTTTGCCCGGCGGTTGCCCAGGTGGTCGATGTCGTCGGCTGCGGCCGTGCCGTTGTTGATCATAATCATCCGCCGGATCAGGCGTACGATGTCCCATTTCGACACTCGTCGATGCTTGATATCGACGTGATCGTAAAGCTCCAGTTTCTGGTTGAGCTTATAACGCCCAACCCGCTCCAGGTCATAATGGCGCTGGTCGAAAAGCTGTTCTTCCAGGAATTCCCTGGCGTTGTCCAGCGTCGCCGGATCGCCGGGGCGCATACGCTTGAAGAACTCCAACAGCGCCAGCTCGGAAATTTTATGACCGTGGGAAATGTCCCATTCAGGCTCCTGGTAGAGCGTGGAGGCGATGAACATGCGGTCCGGGTTATTATCGACATCACCGAAGATCTGCATCAACTCCTCATCCGTGCCATCTTTGATCGCGGTTTCGGGCAGACCATCATCAACAGCAGCCAGAGCACGCAGGAAAATCGTAATGGGCACAGTGCGCTTGCGGTTGAAGCGCAGGGTCAGGTAATCGCTCTTGCGGGTTTCGAACTCAAGCCAGGCACCGCGATCGGGGATCAGCTTGGCCGTGGCCAGCGGGCGGTTCGTGGTCCGGTCGGTCGGGGCTTCAAAATAGACACCCGGCGAACGGATCAACTGCGATACCACCACACGCTCCGTGCCGTTGATAATGAAGGTACCTTTTTCGGTCATCTCCGGAAAATCCCCAAGGAAGATGTCCTGTTTGATGGGTTCCGGAACATCAGGCCCGGCAAGCAGCACGGACACGTACAAAGGGCTGGCATAGGTCAGGTCGCGCTCGACACATTCTTCGATATTGTGCTTGGGCTCGCCAAACCAGTAGGTCAGCTTGAATTCTTTCGATTCGGGAGTGTTGCTGGGGAAAAAGAGCTTCATCCCCTTGTTGTAAGACTCGATCGGCGAAAGCTCATTAAACAGGTCTGCCAGACCTTCTGATTTCAAGCGCTGGAAGGAATCCAGCTGGACTTCGATCAGGTCTGGCAGTTGAAGTTTGACATCAATTCGCGCGTATGATTTGCTCGGAAGAGCGGTTGCCATTCGGTCTCTCCTGGTAAAGGTAAAAAAGTAGGTAGCGGATTCTTTGTTGGCGTCACCGCAGGGAGGCTAACCCCCAAAGTCTGCAGGGTGACAAACATCATCAAACTAATCTGATTATTAAAAGCCAATACAGACGAAAGAGCATTATACCGAATACCCGTTTTACCGTCAAGAACAATTTCGCTTAGACCATCATTAAGAAAACTGCGTATAATTCGAGGCATGTTCAAATGCCTGAATCTGCAAACGATGGAGGAGGTTGTGATCCTGGCGCCTGCCTGGCGGGAGCGCCTGGAAGAATTGCGCTGCCTGGATCATGCTGACTCCCTGGTCTGCCCGGGCTGCCGCCAGCCCGTGCGCATCCGCGCGGGGAAATTCAAGCGCTGGCATTTCGCCCATAAACACCTGGCAAACTGTCCGCTGGCAGACCAATCGCCTGACCTCCTGGGCTGCCGGGCTGCACTTTATGAATGGCTCTTACAGCATTTCGATCCGCAGGTCGTCATCCTGGAAAAAGCGATCCCGGGACTGCCGCGCCCGTTGGATGCCTGGGTCCAGGCTGGGGAGGCTGGCTTCGGCTACTGGATTTTCGACACGAGGCTTTCGCCACAGGTTCGGGAAGAGCTGCGCCAGTGCCTGGAAGGACAGGGCTTACCGGTGAACTGGATCTTTACGAGCATGCTCATGCACGAGGACAGCCCTCACCCCGGACGATTGCATTTGACGACCACCGAACGGGAATTTTTACGTACATCAAGCCTGGATGCTGCCGCTGAAGCTGCCGGTGACGCCCCGGGGCTGTCCATCACCTACCTGGATCCTGATTCGGTCACTTTCAGCACTTACCGCAGCCTGAAGCTGCGCCACCCTCCCCAGCTATATTCAGGGCGCCGCTTCAGCGAGGCTGCCGTGTCGGTGAAACCGCATCCCGAAACTGGCGAGTGCCTGTACCCGGGAGACCCGGAGGCTCTCTGGCGCTACCAGCAGAAAGCCTCGTTGGTACGTCAGCGCACCCAAAAACAACGGGAATTCTTTACAGTCCGCTTCCCAGGCTTGGAACAGCCTGATCCAAGGACCGCTCCTGGCAAGGTAGATACACAAGAACAGCCACGACCGGTAAGTGACCCACCGGGGGCTGCTCCGTCGAGACGCTCATCAGAGCAGCCCCCGGTGCGCCAGCCCTTCACTCGTCCCGGAGTCTGCAAAATCTGTGGGAAAACCACCACGGATTGGGTGACCTATTACAGTAAAACAGGAGAGTGCATCTGCCGCGACTGCCAGGGATGAGCAGGCTGGGGTACAATGATCCTTTCATGGACAGCGATTTCCAGGCTTACCTATACTCGAACATCATCCAACGCAGTGGGGAGTTTCACGTCAACCGGCGCTTGAGCATCCAGGTTGCCCATGTCCGGCGCGTTTACAACCGGCGCTATCACCGGCTTTACATCGAAAACCTGGGTTCGTTGATGCGCTTGTTGCGGTTCGGATTAACCTTCAGCCGCTTGAGACAACGTGCGTTACAAAACTGCCTGGACATCCAGGTCGTCGAGCGCGTAGTGCATCTCCCGGGTCTTCCGGAAAAATTCAATGGCTACCGCATCCTGCACCTGAGCGACACTCACCTGGATTTGCACCCGGCGCTGACGCCGGCCATCATCAACCGCATCGGGTCCCTGGAGTACGACCTGGCAGTACTCAGCGGGGATTATCGAGCTTCCACGTACGGCCCGTTCCAGGCAGCGATGCTGGAAACGGAAAAGGTCATCCGGGCATTGAAGGCTCCAGCGTTGGGCATTCTGGGAAACCACGACTTCCTGGAATTCGTCCCTTATCTGGAGGCGTATGGTTTGAAAATACTGTTAAATGAAACAATATGTATCGAAAGAGATGGCAAGGTCATTTATCTCTCAGGTGTGGATGACCCCCACTTTTATGAAGTAGACGATATCCAAAGGGCGCGCCTCAACATTCCAAGGGCAGGTTTTTCCATCCTCCTTGCGCACTCACCAGAAATCTACCGCGAAGCCGCAGCCAGCGGTTATAACCTGATGCTCTGTGGACATACTCATGGCGGTCAAATCTGCCTGCCCGGTCGCATCCCCCTGGTAATCAATGCAGATTGCCCTCGTTCGATCGCGGTTTGCGATTGGGAGCACGCCGGGATGCAGGGTTATACCTCACCGGGAACTGGCACGAGCGGCGTGCCAGCGCGCTTTTTCTGCCCTCCTGAGGTCACCATCCACATCCTGACCAACTCGGGTTAAAGCTGGATCTCCCCGTGTTCCACCAACCACATGATGAACTCGTAAACCGCTTCCAATGAGGTATAGCGCGGTGCATATTCGAGCAGCCGGCGCGCCTTTTCAATCGAACAGTGGGTGCTGTGTGCCAGGTGGGTGTTGGCGGATTCGGCATACGCTGCCGGGAGGGTAGCGCTCCATTCATCTAAGGGCAGGAAACGTAGATTGGCCTGTTTTCCAAACCAACCCGCAGCAGCTTCCGCGAATCCGCGCAAGCTCAAGGCTGCTTCCGAGACAATGAAAAAACCTTGCCCGATGGCAGCCTGGGGATGCAGCATCGCTTTGACAAATGCCTGGGCGACATCGTCCGCATGGACATGGTGCACCATTTCCAGCCCCAGGTTGGGCAGCGCCAGCTCCTGGCCTAACGCTAATTTGCGGAAAACCTGCAGGTCATGGCAGGCAGTCGGCCCGACAGGCGCCCAGCCGGGTCCCACAATGTGACCAGGATGCAGCGCCGTTACGGGGAAGCCGCTAAGCCGTGCCTGGCTGAGCAAATATTGCTCGGTCTCATTTTTAAAGCGACCGTATTCCGTGATCGGATTGCGCGGGTGCTCTTCCCTGGCCGGCACCTGAATCCCGTAACCCCGTACCCAGACCGTCCCGCAGTGCACCAGGAGCTGCACCTCGCCGCGCAGGGCATCCACCAATTGTTGCGCGCTGCCCTGGTTGAAACAAGTCATATCCATCACCACATCCGGCTTAAGCCTGGCCATTTCTCTGCCGAACACACCATCTTTTTCCAGCGAGGGTCGATCAACCATCACCTTTCTGACTGACTGCCAGGCGGCGTGGCGCACGTACGGCTCGCGCTGGCCACGCGCGGCAACGCTAACCTCATGGCCAAGACTCACCAGCCTGGGCACCAGAAACGACCCAATATGACCTGTCCCGCCAATCACCAGAATATGCATCGTCTACCTCCAGGAATGATAATTGGAGGGATTCTAGCATACATTATCTAGTAAAATAAATTCATGGAAACTGAAACCTTCAAATCCGGATTCGTCGCCGTCATGGGGCGGCCTAACGTAGGTAAATCCACCCTCGTCAACGCCCTTGTCGGTCAAAAAATAGCAGCGGTCACCCCACGCCCTCAAACCACACGTAAACGCCAGATGGGCATCCTGACCACGGACACAGCCCAGGTAATTTTTATTGACACCCCGGGCGTTCACCAGCCCCGCCATAAACTCGGGGAAAGTATGAACAAAGAAGCCCTCGAAACGTTGGAAGAGAGCGATGTCATCCTCTTCGTGGCTGACGGATCGCAGGCGCCGAACGAGGAAGACTCCATGTTAGCGTCTGCGCTCCATAAGATCCGCCGCACACCGGTCTTGCTGGCGCTCAACAAGCTGGATTTACTCGACCCGGCAGAGCTTCTGCAAGCCCAATCCACTTACCAGGAACTGCTGCCCATGGCTGAATGCTTCCCGGTGTCGGCGAAAACCCAGGCAGGTTTGGAGACATTACATAAACGAATCCTCGAGTTATTACGCGCAGGTGAGCCCTTTTTCCCGGAAGACCAGATTACGGACTTATACGAGCGCGAGCTCGCCGGCGATTTCATCCGCGAATCCGCCTTGATCTACCTGCGCGACGAGGTCCCGCATGGGATTGCTGTGCGCATTGATCAATACCTGGAACGAGGCGATGCCGGAGCTTACATCGAAGCCACCCTCTACGTCGAAAAAGAGTCGCACAAGCCGATTGTGATCGGTCAAAACGGCGAAATGTTAAAGAAAATCGGCTCGGCTGCCCGCTTGGAAATCGAGAAGGTCACAAACCGCAAGGTCTATTTAAGTTTGAGGGTTAAAGTTCGTAGGAACTGGCGAGATGACGAGCAGGTCCTAAAAGGCTTTGGATTCTGAGGTTACGGGCATGATCCCCTGCGGTTCCGGCGGGTAAGGGCGCGAACCAAAACGAGTCAAAAGTACCGCACCTATGCCCACGCACCCGATCAGAAACATCGGGAGTAAACCCAGGCACGGCACAGCCAGTGCAATTCCGTTTCCCACCAGGGTCAGCAGAAATGCGCCGACTGCTGCACTGACTGCTGGAGTCCAGTTTTGCTTGAGTAATTTTGCGAGCCAACCACCAATTTCCGCGCTGATTGCCAGCAAGCCAAAAATCCAGGCTGCAAAAAAAGCTAGCAATATCAAAAGGCTGAACGGCAGGCAAATGAAGGTGAGTGCCAGTAAAATCGCACCGACTGCCCCGGTCAGGATGCTTGTCAAGCCGATACCGCCTGCAGCCAGAATATTCTGAACTGCAGAATGCCCAACACGGCTAAGCTGGCGCGGCCAGAATAAGGCAACCAGTACTGCCAGGGCTGCCCACAAGAACGAGCGCAAGGGCAGCCAGAGGCCTTTTATAAACGGGTTCTCGTACTGCACAGAGGCAGCAGGCTTGTACCCTGGATTGGTAATGGGAAAACCCCTTGCCCCAGGCGATCGACTTCGCCAACAACCTGCGCCCCTTCCAGTCCAACAACTTTTCCACCCATCAGGTGAATGTCCCCGCCCACCACGCTGCCCTCTCCCAGGGTAACGACCCCACCAGCCGCCTGGATGGAAGCGCTAACCGTGCCATCCATCTGCAAAGTTCCCCCAACCAGGATCACATCGCCATCAACAGCAGCCCCCTGTTCCACCTGGGCAAAACCACCCAAGACGCATAGGTCCCCGCCTAGTGATTCCCCGTCCTGCAGGGTATAACTCCCACCGGCAACAAATTTTTCACAATTCAGGAATCTTTGCGGCTGCCGGGCGCGGCCATACAACAACGGCGAAAAGCAAGAGCAGGGCCAGGATGCGGATGGCGATTTTCACGTTTTCCTCCAGGAGGATGGCAACAAGGGCTCCTTAATCTACACGAACTTTCTTCAGGATTCATGAACTTGCGCACGGAAATCATCCACAGGACGCCCAGCTCGCAGGCCAGCCCAATCGCGAAGATGATCCATAACGGCGCCAGCCTGATTCCCTGGCTGGAAGAGGTGAAAAACGCAGCACCCAGGTCCTGCAGCATGTTAAGCCATTGGGAAAAGGTGAAAAGCTGGTAGACATACGTCCAAAAGACCAGGCCAGGCACGCGCCACAGGGGATAGACCAGGTTGATCATCGCCAATGCTAAAATCCCGGCGGCTCCCAGAGAAAGCGTGAGTACCACCAGGCTTTGCCTGCGTTGGTGTTGTTGCTGTTCAACCACCAGCCTCTCCTTCCAGCGCCCGCTGAATCCTCCAGCAGGTGCGATTTCCTGGGCATGTTTCAGCTTGAGTTCGACGCCCTTCCAGGCTGATTCCAGATCCTGGCAGCCTGGACAAACTGCCAGGTGAGTCCGCAGGGCTTGCTCCTCATCCGGAAGCAAGGGATCGCCATTTAAGAGCCATTTTTCATACGGTTGGTGATTCATGAAGCCTCCTTTCTCCGATGCCGGCTTCCGGCTGTTTCTTCTGCCATTCCCCCGCCATGGAACGCCGGGCGCGATGCAAGCGGCTTTTTACTGCGCTCAGCGTCAGATTCAGAACCCGGCAAATCTCTTCGTAAGGTAAATCGTACCAGTAATACATAATCACAGCAGCCCGGTCCACCGGATCCAATACCTCTAACAAAGCCTGTACCTGGCGCCGCTCTTCTTTCAGGCTGAGACGGTTTTCGATCCCGGGGGAAGCGTCGGGCAAGTCGGGAAACGTCATGTCCTCCAGGGAAATGGTCGGGTACCGCCTGCGGCGCAGCTGGTCGATACAATAATGGGCGGCAATCGAAAGCAGCCAGGTGCCAAAGGGGCGGCTCTGATCATAGCGCCGCAGCGATTGGTACGCACGCATAAACGTTTCCTGGGCAGCATCTTCGGCGTCTTCGGCGTTCCCGAGCATCCGGTAGCATAGATTAAACACAGGCTTCTGGAAAAGCTCAACGAGAATGGTAAATGCTTCCGAATCGCCCTTTTGCGCCTGGCTGATCCAGGCTGGATCTATGGTCTGCACCGAAACACTCCGTCCGACAGCCGCAACTGGCCCGGGGATCAACCCAAATGCCAGGTTATTGGATTTGTATCAATCTACGCAGCCGGATAATTTTGGTTGCATGCCGGATTTTAAGCATCTTCATCAAGAAGTTTGACGCCTGCCAGGGCTTCAATCACACCGATCACGGCCGAATTATCCAGGTTTGCCATGTCCATCTGGATCATGGCATTAAAAAGCTGGGCATCCACCGCCGCTGATGGCAAGGGGATCCCGTATTCACGCGCAGTCTCCAGTACGATCCCCAGGTCTTTCGCTTGCATGTAGGCTTTGAAGCCTGGGGAACGGTTTCCGGCAAACAGGCGCGGTGGTTTTACATCCAGAGTCCAACACTGGGCTGCCCCGCCCTTGATGGCTTCGATCACCTTCATGGGATCGGCGCCTGCCTTGCGTGCAAAGACTAACAGCTCGCTCATGGCAACCATTTGAGCCGCAACCATGATCTGGTTGGCTGCCTTGGCAATCTGGCCTGCTCCTGCCTCGCCCACGTGCGTGATCGTCTTCCCCATGGCCTGGAGAACCGGCAGAGCCTGCTCCAGGGCTTCAGCCGGCCCACCGACCATGATTGTTAGCGTGGCATTGCGCGCCCCGATGTCACCACCGCTGACCGGTGCATCCAGTGCAGCTACCCCTTTTTCTGCCAGTACCTGTGCAATGCGCCGCGAAGAAGCCGGTTTGATCGTCGAATTGTCGATAAATATCATACCGGGATGAGCGCCTTCGACAATCCCGCCCTGCCCCAGGGCAGTCTGCTCTACATCCGGGGTATCCGGTAAATTTGTAAAAACAACGTCCACCTGGGAAGCCACTTCGCGTGCAGAAGTTGCCGGAATTGCACCTTCTGCAACCAGCTCTTCCACTGCCGCCCGGCTGCGGTTATGTACCACAACATTAAATCCTGCTTTCAATATATTGCGGGCAATCGCCTTACCCATCAACCCCAGGCCGATATAGCCAACCTTCAAAGACGAACCAGGCTCCATTGATAACTCCTTGTTTTTATGAAAATTCGTAGCGTTTGCGGATATTCGGCACCAGGTATTCCAGGAAAGCCCGGTCGATATCGTAATCTGGACTCCAGCCCCAATCCCGGCGTGCATCGTGATCATTTAAATCGGCAGGCCAACTGTCCACAATGTTGTTGCGCTTGAGGTCCGGCTTAAAGGTAATCACTGCCCGGGGGAAGGACTGCAGCACTCGTGTCCGGAACTCTGCTGCGGTCAGGCTGAAGCTGGTGACGTTATAAACCCTGCGATGAAGGGCCTCGCCCGGCGCGGCTGCGAGCTGCAATAATGATTTGATCGCATCTGGCATTACCATAAATGGGATAATCGAATCCTCGCGCACGAAGCAGGCGTATGGTTCTCCCTTGGCGGCTGCATGCAGCATCTCTGGCCCGTAATCACTGGTGCCGCCGCTGGGGACAGTGAAAGCGCTGATCAAGCCAGGGAAGCGCACACAACGGAAATCCAGCATAACAGGCCGGTCAGCCGCAAGCTGGCGGAAGTGCTGGCTGTAATAGGTGCCTAAAAGCTCGCAATACAGCTTGTTGCAGCCATACATCGTGCGCGGGTAGTTCCATTCCCATTCGCGTACCTTGGGAAAGCGCGCTTTGACCTCCAGGTCGGGCATGCCATAAGCGGCGATCGAGCTTGGAAAGACAAAGACCACCGGATCGCCTCGCCATTGGGATTGTTCAGAAGCCAGCTGCAGCAAGCTGAGTGTACCTTCCACATTGACCCGATGGGCGGCTTCAGGCGTAAATTCCGACCGGGTGGAGAGCAAGGCTGCTAGGTGATAGATGACCGAAATCTCGTACTCACTTACCAGGCGCGAGAGCAGGGAATGGTCCAGTAAATCTCCCTGCACATGGATCACGTTCTTTCCCATTTCATCCGGCAGAGGACGTACATCCAGCGTGATCAAGGTCAAGTCATTATGTTGAGAGAGGGCCTGGATCAAAGCCGCGCCGATCTCGCCAGCAGCTCCCGTTATCAGGATGCCTTTCTTTCGCATGGATCTCTCCTTTTGTTAAGTAGGATTAATGCTCATTTTCTAAGATTCTAACACAAGCCTGAATCTCATTTTTAGCCCCTACATTCGACAGATGAACTTTTCATAGGTTTCCTACCAAATCCTCATTCTTTTCTTCCTATCAACAACTATAATCTTAACATATGATAGAAAACAACAGGTTGGTCGGACTCATCAATCAGATATGGCGTCTGGGGTTAGCCAGCTTTCTTGGTGTTACAGGATTCTTAATACTGGCTGCCTGTCTGCCGTTAACCACGCAGGCCCCTCCTCTGTCCACGGACACCCTAACGCCTCCCACCCTGACTCCAACCATAACGCCTATCTGGTTCCCAGCGACTGCTACGAATACCCCCTACCCTACTGCCACCCTGCCGTTAACAGCGACCGCCGTCATCGAACCGCAGTACGGCAGCCTGACCTTCAGCGATAATTTCAGCGAACCCGACATCTGGCAAGAAAGCCGCAGCAGCCTGGGCAGCGCAGCCATCTCCAACCAGGAGCTGACCCTGGCGTTGACTGAAAAAGGTGAATACATCTACAGCCTGCGCCGTGAACCAGAACTGGGCGATTTCTACCTGGAGATCAGCGCCTCGCCAAGCATCTGCCGCGGAGAAGATGAGTACGGGCTTCTCATCCATTTTACAGAGTCTGAAGACTTTTTCCGCTTCTCACTTACTTGTGATGGGCGGGCGCGTGTAGACCGGTTGTACAACGGGAAACCGTCTTCTCCCCAGCCACTGACCTTTTCCGGGGCAATCCCGCCCGGCGCTCCCAGCAGCTCCCGGCTGGCGGTCCTGGCGGTCGGTCGCCAGATGGATTTCTACGTAAATAACGAATACATTTTTACGGTCAGTGATCCCAACATCCCAGAAGGGAAACTGGGGCTGTTCATCCGCTCTCAGACCCAGGAAGCGATGACGGTAAACTTCTCCGACCTCCAGGTTTATAATCCCCAACCCTGACCCTTGAGTACTTTCAAGGGATTTTCTTGACCAGGATCAGGCATGGATTGGCCTCACCCCAGACCTGGGGGATTTCCTCCAGTGGGCAGAAACCCATCGCCTGGTAAAATGCCCGTGTCCTGGCATAGGCTTCATCTGGGTGTGAATATCCTAAGGTCTTTACCTGTAAGTACCCGCCTCCCTGGCTTTGCACATAGGTCTCAGCCGCCTGCATCAAAGCCTTCCCAAGACCCTGCCGGTGCATCACCGGGCTCACACCCATCACATAGACTTCCCACGACCCTGCATAATGCTGTTTCAGGCTGATAAAGCCCAGGACCGCGCCTGCTTCCTCTGCCAGAAAGGTAAGCAGCCGGTCAATGGCCTGACCGTACTGCACAATCGCTTCCTCGATACCAAACCAGTCCGGTAACGCCCGTAATATCTGCTCGCAGGCAGCGCCTTTCCCAAAGACAGGACCTTGAATAGAATAGCTCATAAAGACTGTATAATATAACAGACCGTATTCTTAGGAACAAGAGTCTAACAGACTCAGAAAGCATATTCGATGTCTTCTAACCCCAAATCCCTGATCCCCCTGAACACCTGCAAGCGCAAACTCCAATCCGGCGCCAGCGTTGTGGGTACCTTTGTGATCGAAATCCGCCAGCCTGCGGTGATGCAGTTTCTGGCAAATGCCGGCTTCGATTTTGTTTTGATCGATAACGAGCATGGTGCCTTCAGTATCGAAACCATTGCTGACCTTTCACGCCACGCGGTTCTGCTGGGAGTGACACCCGTTGTACGCATCCCGGAAATCAACCATGCGAATATTTGCCAGACGATGGACGTTGGCGCCCAGGGTTTGATGGTGCCCCAGATCACCAGCGCCGACCAGGTGCGCTGGATCGTGCAAAATATGCACTACCCCCCTAAGGGAACGCGCGGCAATGCCATGGAACGCGGCTTAACCCAATTCCTCAGCGGATCCGTTCCCCAGGGTCTCGAAGATATCCACCGTGAAATGATGCTCGTTATCCAGATCGAAACGTCCGAAGCCATCGAAGCGATCGATGAGATCGTCTCCATCCCTGGAGTCGATGCAGCTTTGATTGGACCCAACGATTTATCAATTGCCCTTGGTGTTCCGGGTGAGGTTGAACATCCCAGCGTGGAGCAGGCGATCCAGAAGACGATCCAGGCATGCCTGCGTGCCGGTGTAGCGCCTGCCATTCACATGCCGCGTCTCGAGCTGGCCGCTTATTGGGCGGGGCAGGGCATGCGCATGATCAGCACCGGCTCTGAAGCAGCCTTCATGGTGCGGGCCGGAAAAGCCTCCGTAGAGACATTACGAGCTGCTTTTTCGTAAGCGCTTACTGGAATCGCGGATGATCCACCTCAACCTTTCTGTTATACTCAAAGGGTAACCAGTGTTCCTGAGTGAGACCGCGCACCCAGGACACAGGATAACTGCTTATCGATTTCGTTTTTGGAGGTAACATGAACAAGCACAGATCATTTACTTTATCGGTTTTTGTTTTGAGCATGCTGGCAATGTTGATCCTGCTGACCGCTGCCAACCCCTGGCCAGCCAGGTTCGAGATCATCAACCAGACAGAGAATGACATGTACCTGGTTTTATACGGCGATGATGGCTTGATCGCCTACAACCTGCCGGTTGATGGCGAGCCCCCACTGCTGCCATTCGATCGCCAGGAATTCATCGAAGACAATACTACGGTCTTTACCATCGAACGGGATGTCTACAAAGCTGAACTCACCGCCTGTGGAGTCGTCCTGGAAGGCAGGCTCGACCTGACGACGAACCTGAAGCTGAACCTGACCCCTTGCGATGAAATGATCCGCTTCAAGCAACCCAGGTACCTGGGCGAGCCGACGATGGAAAAGCCCAATTTCTTCAGGCCACCGGAGGTCGGCGGCTGGCGCTTCAAGTTCGTCCTGCCAGAAATCGACATGGAAACCTTTCCGGAATTCCCGGAAACAACTCCTGTCGAAGAATAAGGTCGAATTAAGCCAGGCCTCTCCGGCTCTCGATTTTATCCTCATCCAGGACAAAACCCAGCCCGGGTAGCTCAGGCAGGGCGAGCATGCCATTCACAGGCTGGAAGAACGGCTGGTGGAAGTGTTGCTTATTGGCCTGGTGCTGGATCAGGTATTCGACATACGGCACAACAGCCGGTGACTGTGACCCGGCGACGTGCAGCGCAGCCAGCAGCGAGTGCCCGTGAGCGGCTACCGGCACATCGAAGGCCGAGGCCAGGGCACAGATTTTCACCAGCTCTGATATCCCCCCGCACCAATCCGGGTCGGTCTGCACCCAATCCAGCGCCTGCGCTTCAAGCAGTTCCTTGACTTGCCAGCGGGTGTAGACGTGCTCGCCAGTCGCCAGGGGCACACCCGAAGACGCTCTCAACCTGGCAAAGGTGCCAACCCGTTCCGGGGGGATGGGTTCTTCGATCCAGGTCAGGTGATAGGGCTCTAATAACCGCAGCATTTCCGCTGCATAAGGCGCATCCCAGCCCATGAAGGCATCGGTCATGATCGGGTAGTGCTCACCCAGGCATTCTCGCAATGCCTGGATCAGTGCAATGTTTTTGGCTTTGCCTGCCTCCCCATCACCCGGCCCACAGCGGAAAAACCATTTCTGGGCGCTGTAGCCCATCTGCTTGAACTCCAACGCCACCCGGGCTCGCCTCTTCAGGTTCGGTGGAGTATCCGAGCATGCTGGCATAGGCTGGCACCGCCGGCCGCGTTGGCCCGCCCAGCAAGCGGTACACCGGCTGGCCCCAGGCCTTGCCCTTTAAATCCCACAGGGCGCAGTCGATCGCACTCACCCCGGTCATGAACATCCCCGAACGCCCATGGCGATTCATCCGCAGCATCTGGTCGCTCAACAACTCCGTCGCCAGCGGGTCACGATCAATCAAAAATGGGCGCAGGAATTTTTGGATGACAAAGGCCTGGTCTTCTTCAATCGGCCCGAACAGGCCCGAAACTGTTGCGTCGGTCTGGATTTCGACGTACAAAGCGCGGATTTCATGCTGCCCAGCCGGTCGCGAGCGCGCCCAATCGTGGGCGTTGAATTCCGGGTAAATATCCAGGGCCTGTGCCTGGCGGCTGCCAGGAGGAATCTCGCTCGCCTGGCGAAGACCCTGCAGTTCGAAGAGATCAACAGAAATAATCTTCATGACTCCCTTTCATTATTACCTTGTTCCATAATCAATTAATCAAAGCCAGTGTATTGTGCACTTCCAGGCCTGCATGCCTGCCGCTGCCCTCGAAAATCAACTCACCGGATTTGTAAGTCAGGCGCGCTTCGATCCTGGCGTTCAAGGTCTCCAGCACACGCTTGCCCATCTCCAATTTGGTCGGTCCCAGGATCAACCCGCCTTCGGCACGCTCGGCGCGCATCTCCAGGCGGTAACGGCGATTGCTGACGGCCCAGTCAACGTGGGTCTCGCTGATGGCCAGCTTCTCGATCCTGGCGCCCGTATACGTGGCGAACCGCCGGAGCTTCCCTTCATGCCAGAAACCGATGATGAAGCCGCGAAAAGCGCTGCCCATCCACGGGATGTTCGCCACGGAGGCCGTCAGGCAAACTCCGGCTCGCTCGAAATGGTTGGTTTGGAACCAGACCCAGGCCTCGGGAAAGGACTGCCCCCAATCTTTCTCGATATACCCTCGCCCACCGCTGAAATCGACCGCCTGGCCGTCAATCGCCAGCGCGCCCTGGATGGCGTGGTCAAAGCCCAGCACCCCGTGGTAGCATTCCATGCGCGGCGCCCAGGAATACCATCCCATGATTCCCGGTGAAAGCAGGCTGACCGGCCAGGGAGTGATGCCTTCGAAGGATAAATCACCCTGGACTGCCAGCGGACCTCCGGCGATATCCAGGTGAATCCGGTGGGACTGGAAAGTATTCGGGCCTACCTGGATGGCAAATTCACGGCTTGAAGAGACGAATTCTTCCGGCCGGTAGGTATGGTATGCCGTTTGCCCGGTTACACCATCCAGGACCTGCACAAAGGCGTGAGCATCCTGGCCGAGGATGATCCCGGGGATGATCGCATACCGCCGGTTTTCTTCCCGGTCAACCAGCTTGAAATACCAGCCTTCAAAAAATGGCGGTCGGGCCTGGTTGCCGTGGTAAATTTCCGGGTGAAGCGTGTTGTAAAAATAACGGGAAATATTCATATCGGGCGTTTCAACCTCATATTCCTAATTTCAACCAATTATCCTGATCCACAACCAATAACCGGATCATCAAATAACTGTGTCCGGTCCGAGCAATAAGCCAGTTCGATCGTGCCACCCGCCTCGAAATTTGCAAGAAAATATTGGTACGCTTGCTGGCGATCTTCCCCGCCTTCCGCCGAGTATAAAAGCTGCTCGCAGTAGACGGCTAAATCCTGGATGATCCTCTCGTAGCGGTAATACGCCAGGGCGAATGCGTCAATCTGCGTTTCGCCATAACCCCGGTAAAACAGAGCCTGCTCGGATTCGGGCGTATGCCCGGAAAAGCCCAGGCCGGCGCCGATGAACATCAGGTCGCGCTCTTTCGGCGCCAGGATGGGATTATCCCAATCGACGATGTAGAGTTGCCCCTGGGGGTCGATCAGCAGGTTCCAGGCGTGGGCATCCGAATGGCAGAGGACGAATCCTGGGCTGCGCGCTTGTAACCTGGCTGCCAGGATTTCTGACCGCTTCACCAGGTCCAGGATGAGGCTGCGCTTCTCCTTCATCGATGCCAGGAAGCGGCGAGCAGCCTGGTCATCCGCATATCCTTTCTGTTCACCCATGAGGAGGCGCCTGACGATCTCGCGACCGTGTGCCGGGTACGTTTCGCGCGGGACCTGGGACAGCAATGTTTCGGGCAACTGCCAGAGAATGGATCTTTTTCATGGCCCTGCCGAAATCAGCCCACTGGCTTTCCGACAAAACCACCTCTGAGGCATCCCGGCCTTCAATAAAGGGATATACGATCAGCTTATATCCTGCCACTTCGCTCCATAGCCGTCCATCCCGAGCAGCCAGGGGTGGGATGATCTGGGCGATGCCCTGATCGCTCAGGTAGCGCGGTAACGTAACCGCAATTTCGCTGAAATCCGCGCGCCGGAGCTTGACGAAGTAATCCATTCCGCCAGCGCACCACGCCCGGTAAACCGCCGTGTTGAGGTCTGCACCAAGCGGTAAAAAGGCTACCTTCGAGGCTGCCAGGCCGTATTCCGTGCCCAGGCAGTCGATGATAATCTCATCCGCGAGGTCGGGTTTCTCCAGCATTAATTAAAAGGGGAGGAGCACCCAGCGCCCGTAGGCGATGAAGACCGCGAAGGCAAAGAGCACCAGGCTGACGAATATTTTCGGCTTTTCCCGGTATTTGACGTGAAAAATCAACGAGAGCAGCAAGCTGATCGCCATGACTGCAGCAGTCACCGGCGTGATCCAGGCTGCCCAGCCCAGCAATCCCGGCAGGATCAAGCCGAGTGTCCCAAGCAAAGTCCAGGCAGCCACCACGACCAGCAAGGGCTTCGCTGCCTTGCCCATCCGCCGCCCGGCTTCCTGGATAGTTGGCTTATTGGGCTGCAGGCCGTGGGTCAGCGTCACCGTGATCAGCTTAATGGCCAGGATGCCCTGGATGATCCATAATAGGATATTCATATCAAATCCCTCGCTTGCCTTGCTTTAACCTCTCGATCGCCCGCTCGATGCGGCCCTGGCGCGTCGACTCCCGTTTCGCCTCTTCGATCCAACGTATAGTTTCTTTCTGGTGTGTGTACGAAAGTGTTGCATAAAACGCTTCGGCTTCGGGATTCGCTGACAGCGCCGCCTGGACGTCATCCGGAATAAGCACGACGCGCTCCCCGGTATCTTCCTCCAGCTCAACTTCGACCGCGTCCCCAATAGTTTTCCCAATCCTGGCGCGGATTTCCTTGAGCACCGGCAGCAAGTGGCAGGCCGTCCCCATGCGCACCAACGAGCCGCGATAAGGCTCGCCACCTATCGTTGCCTGGACCTTAACCCGCTTTTTCCCGAAGGTTTTTTCCACGTCAAAAGGAACGCTGACATATGCCCCCCCGCCTCCGGCATCCTCAATTAAGGCTGTAAAATGGAATTTCTGACTCATTGCGGCGCTCCTGGGGATATTTTATCCTGTTATTGTGGATTCTAAAATCTGGGTAGAGAACCTTTTCACAAACCCGCCTAAACATGATTTAATCAACTGCAAAAGGAGCCTGCATGAAGACCCAAACCATCCACTTAACCCACGAAAACGTGACCCTGACCACCTACCTGCTCGATGCCTCTCCCGAAATGGCGGACCGACGGGTGCGGCCTGCCGTCCTGATCTGCCCGGGAGGCGGATACCGCTTCTGCTCGGATCGCGAAGCTGAACCGATCGCCATGGCCTTCCTGGCGGAAGGCTGCCAGGCTTTTATCCTGCGCTATTCCCTGAACGACCATGCGTCGTTCCCCCGGCCGCTCAACGATGCCGAGGAAGCCCTCGAGCTGATCCGTAATAAGTCCAGGCAGTGGCATGTCGACCCCGAACGGATCGCCGTCTGCGGCTTCTCAGCAGGCGGTCACCTGGCGGCTGCCCTGGGGACGATGGGCAGAATCCGCCCGAACGCCCTGGTCCTGGCCTACCCCTGCATCCTGGAATCGATGTCCAAAATCCTGCCATGGCCTGTCCCGTCGTTGGAGAAAGAGGTTGACGGGAAAACCCCGCCGGCCTTTATCTTTACGACCAGCACCGATGCGGTCGTTCCCGTCGAAAACTCGCTCGAATTCGCCTCGGCGCTGAACCGGGCCGGCATCCCCTTTGAGATGCATATCTTTGACGAAGGTATCCACGGGCTGTCGCTCGCCACGCCGTTGACCGCCAGCGGAAACCCGGACATGGTGGACGCCCGCGCGGCTCAGTGGGTCCCCCTGTGCATGAGTTGGCTCGAGAAGCAGTTCGCCCGCTGATAGCCAGGCGCTCAGGCCGCCGCATCCTGCTCGATCAGGAAAAGGTACCGCTGGATCTCGACCATCCCGTTGCATTCTGCCAGGCGACAGAGGAGGATCATCGGCCCTGGCTACCCTTCGTCGTCCTGTTCAGTTCAACGAAATCACCCCAGGATCTGGCTTATAAGAAAAGCAATCAGTCCATTGACGACAACCGCTGAGTAATAATAAATTCCTATCCGTTTGATCTCGGTCGAATCTTCACCAACGACCTTAAAGTCCAGCCAATCCTTCTGCCACTTCTGTGTCTTCATCCGGTAGATGATATGGACCAGGAAACTCAAAACCAGAAACGACGTTAGAAAAATGGCAGTTTTCACAAAACCAAAAAGATACCAGTAACCTGCCAGCAAAACCAACAGGATAACAATTTTGGAGTACTTGTACCAGCCAGGCTGTAATTTGTGTCCACGGACAAATTCTACATCGTCCTTGAATTCCTTGATAAATTTTTTCATGGGAACCTCATAACGATGATAAAGTTTTTACTGTCTTGCACTGCCAGTCTTCAAGCTTTCAAGCCGCCCAATGGTTAGATTGGATAAAAGCCACGGTACACGGCTCTCAATACTAGAATCAACGCTACGCTATGGTTTGCTTTTCAACGGTACAACTCGCAAAATGATCGGCAAAGGTGCGCAACTCTCGTGCGGTTTCTTCGCCCGACACAGGCACGCCGTGGCCGGTTGCCAGCACGCACGGTTCGAGCCCCGCTAGAAGAGCAACGAACTCCTTCGCCGCACGCCAATTCCAAGTCGAATACCAGGGTGGGCCGGAGATTCTCTGTTTACTCCGCCGCAAACTCCACAACAGAAATCCCCAGATTGAGTTCAAGTCAACTGTCACGACGGCATCGCCAGCGATCAAGACACGGTCATTGGTTCGTAAGAAAACAACATGGCCCGGCGTGTGGCCTGGCGTGGGAACGCACTCCCAGTCTGGAAGTCCTGGCACAGCAGCGCTTGGGTCAAATGCCCGCACAACCTGTTTAATGCTTGCATTTGAGAGCATCATCGCCTCAACCCGTCGTCACGAGCATAATTCGCAGTATCGGGAGTATGAGCCAGCGATCGAGTGGGTTGGCATACTTCTCGATTGTCGAAAGAGTCTTTCAATTCCCACGTAAGGCCATTCGTCAGGATGCACGTAAACCGGACAATCCCACAGGCGTGACAAGCTCGACTACGGAACCCGCATGATCGGGGTGGTTGTGCGTCAGCAGGATCGAAGCGGGACGCGTGTTCGCTCCGAACGAGGACTTTCCCGCGGTTCGCCGGATCGTCTGAGGCGCAATTCGCCAATGCCGCATCAATCAAGACCCACGACGATCCAGACCGCACGAAGTAAACATTGGCTCGACTGATCCCTTTCCCCGCCCTCCATGCAATACACGCCTGGTGCCAGCCTCTCGTTCTATGGCATTCTCTCCCAAACAGGTCGGAGTCCGAGGAGTGCGGCATTCGTAACTTGATTCATCGTTTTCAGTCATCCTCTCGATTTTTCCCTGACGAGTATCAGGCGTCGCCGCCCAACGTTGGCGTCAGCCGCCGCCGATTGTAGCAAGACAACTATCCCAATGAACAAGATAGTGACCAAAACGCGCGGCGCATCCCCGCGCCGAAGGCGGTCGGCTGGACGCTGTGTTAGGCGCATGTGGTTATTGAACTCATTTTCAAGGAATATTGCTAGTACCATTGTCGACTTTGATGGCTGTACTGCTCAGTCTATGGCATAGGCTGGGAGCGACCAATGTCGGCCGCCCACCGCTGCTGCTGAGTCGAAGCCAGGGTGTTCGTGGGGAAAGCGTCCAAGTGCGGGAAGATTGAGAAGTTGACGACTCCCCAAGGTCCGGTCGTCCGGCGCGGACGGCCACTCGACGAAGTAAGCTCCAATCCGAGGTGTCATCACCATGCTTCCGGCACTTACTCCCACCCAGACCATGTCGGGCACCGAAGGTAGCAGATCGAGCCCAGCCCGGACTCCCGCATCCAGTGGCACAGGTACGTCGCATCGCCGCCGTCAACCAGGAGCACGTCTGCCTCGTGGAGCCAGGGTATCCATCGCTCCGGGCCAATGGTGGGCAATGCGGTGAGTTCTAGGACACCGAGCAATGCCCAGCCAAGGCCAGACAGGTATCGGAATTCGGTCCCGGCGGCCATGAAGCCTCGCACCGATGCTGGACCACACATCGGATGACCCCACTGTGCGGTCGGGATGCAGAGGGCGTGACACTCGGCGATCCGCTTGCCCAGCAAGTCGACCAACGCATCGTGGATGCTAGTGTTTGTGACACCCCCGGAAGTGAGAAGAAGTTTCATGATGGCGCTCCTCGCCAATAGAATGAGGCCTTAGAGCGTCTCAAAATTACCATGCGATAATTATACAGCCATCCGAAATCGCATGCAGTTATCTAGAGCATAACCATGGAAAGCCGTCCCAACATGTGCCCGCCGTGCTCAGCCATGCCGAAGTGCAGGCTTTGCTGTATGAAATGAGTGGTATTCACCTGCTGATGACTCACTTACTGTGCGGCAGGAGGCAGGATATGTTATTCGTACCGTTCAGAAACTACTCGGGCATAAAGATTTCGTGCGCATGAATGCGCCAACCACGATGATCTATTCCCATGTGCCCAACCGTGGGCCGAAAGCCGTACGCAGTCCACTGGATGAGTAAAAAGGTAACGCTTGAATCCAGGTTGTCTTCGAAGCCGCCCAGCGGAAATGCCTGGCAACCTCGGAAGAATAAGCGCTGCCGACCGTGTCGCGATTCTCTTCCAGCCAATCCGAAAACCGGGTCGGGGCGTTCGGTTCCTGGGAGGAGGTCAGCAGCTCTGCCATCAGCCCTTTCAGCTCGTTGCCGGTCAGGAGCACGTCCCGCAGGAAAAAACCGATGATTCTCCCCAGGAAGATGCCTGCCGCCGGGGGCATCTTCACGAACCAGACCTTCCGGTTCATTTTGAGGGCGATCAACCTGACCAGTTGCTCGAAGGTAAAGGTTTCGGGTCCGGTGGCATCGACGGTGATCCCTGCCGGACCTGCCGCATATTGGACGGCAATTTGCGCCAGGTCCCCCACAAAAACCGGCTGCAGGCGGTAGCTGCCAGATCCCATGATGGGGAAAACAGGAAAACGGCGGAGCAGCCAGGCAATGTTGTTCACCAGGATGTCTTCCTTCCCAAAAACCAGCGTCGGCCGGACGATCGTGTAGGCCACACCACATTCCTTGAGGAGGTTTTCCTGGATCCCCTTGCCGTGGTAGTAAGGTAAATCTGACTGTGTGGAGGCGTGAGTGACGCTGATATGGACGATCCGCTCCACGTTGGCCTTCCTGGCGCAGTCAAACAGGATGCGGGTGTTTTCCAGGGCTGATTCATACGTCTGCCCCTGGTAAGGGAAGCGAATCCAATAGGTGTTATACAGGGTCCTCGCACCCTGTAGCGCCTGGACCAGGCTCTGGGGATCGTCAAAACTGTAAGGGAAAGCCTGGACAGCAGGGCCAAACGGGTTTGGCTTTTCCGGGTGCGTGGTAATCGTGCGGACTGCATGCCCCTGATCCAGTAACGCCTGGCGATGTATTTACCGATGTACCCAAACGCGCCAGTTACGACATCCATGCTCCGTCTTTCGCCTGCACGGAGATCAAGAACTCGCAGCGGTCGGCGCCTTGCAAGATTGAGCCCACTAACTCCACTTCGACGGGCTTGCCTAGCAGCGACTCGAACAACTGGCGCGACCAGCCGCACGAACAGTGGCAATACGTATCCGAGAACAACTCACGGCTTTGGCTGACCGAGCCACAGTAACACCGGTCGTAATACGCATGGATGACATTCCCCTGGCGGCTCAGGTGACCACCGCCGATATGCTCCTGGTTCATGCGTTCCAGCATCTCATCCAGGTCGCGGGATTCGCACCGAAGACGCTGCGCCTTTTCGATGACGCTGGCACCGATGCACTGGCGTCCACACGCCTCCATAATTTCATGGCGTACAATTACGCTGGTTTCACGGTCAAGGATTTCCATAATCTCTCGAATGGCGCAAGCTTTTTGCCTGGGGGTGGTCTTCGCCGTGTAGGCATCGCAAGCCTGCCTCAGCTCATCCCGGGCCGCATCATCCACATTTCCTTCGATATTTTCTTTAAACATGTCAACCTTGAATGGCATCGGCTCCTCACATCGTTATTCATCGACTCAGGCGAGGCGATCGATCTCCTGGACCATCTGCCAGGTAAACTCCCAGGTGTGTTCCATCACATCGGGATTCATCATTTCATAAGTATCCTGCGGCTGGTGCCAGTAAGGCGCCTCTCCGTCAGGTTTCAGGCCAAAGAGGCAGATTGCCGGGACCTTAAAACGCACCGCATCCGAGAGCTCCGAGTTGCCGCCGCTGATCTTCGCCTGGTAAGCCTTCCACTCCGGGTGTTCGTCCCGCAGGCGTTCGGCGATCTCGCACAGCGCAGGATCGCTCTTGAAGGGAACGATGATGCCTTCGCGGTGTCGTCCAGGCTGGCCCGGCACAGCCCAGCATCTCGAAGACCAGCGCTTTCGGCTCTTTCAATTCAGAGCGATGCCGCTGGTAAAAATCGATCATGCCGTAATGCTGGACTTCCTCGCAGCCCGGTGATCACCGCATAAACCCGTGTGTTCTCGAGCGGCCGGGCTGCCAGTTGCCCAGCCAGGGTCAGCACCATCCCGACGGCGGTGGCATTGTCGTTTGCTCCGGCCGTGAAGGGCGTGAGGTCGGCCTGGATGCACATGGCTGCCAGCAGGATCGCGCAGACGGCAGAAATGATGCTTACGTACCAGATCCACTCCCAGGCAAAGAAGATCGCCAGGGTGTACAGAACTGCCTGCAGGATAAAGGCGGCAAACGTGACCATCGTAAAGCGGTCGTAGATTTTCACCCATTTTGGAGAGCGAAATACCAGCGGAGTGCGCTGGCTGTCCACGTGCCCCACCAGCACCAGGTCCTGTTTATACTCACCAGCAGGTGGGATGACGGCAAAGACGTTCTGAGCTCTCCGCCCTTCGGAACCAGCATGCGGAAGAGGTTGTTTTGAAAACCCAGCTCCTGGATTTCAGAAACCAGTACCAGCACTGTCAGCACCGCCGCCAGGATCGCGGTCAGGCGTCCCCCGAGGGAAAAATGGCGAAGGCGACCAGCATCAAGATGCTGCCCAGTAAATGCGGGTGGAAGATCGAGCGCGCGCTCTTGAAGGTCTCCCAGCGGGGGCTCAACCGATTTTTTCAAGCGTCTTCCGTGCATACTCAGCGCCCTGGCGCTCTTCTGGGCCGCGTAGGACCGCAGGGCCGATCGCTACGGCCAGGGCGGCGCACGTGCGCCAGCCATTCGGTCACGCGGGGATGGGATGAAGTGGGTTCTGTCATAGTCTCTCCGTTATGTACTTCTGGAATTCACCGCGCCGCTGCCAGCATCAGCGCCGGGCAGTTCGTACAGATTTTATCGACCCCCATCGCCTTCCAGGAGGCCAGAGTTCAGGATCATCAACCGTCCAGACGTTCACGCCGATCCCAGACGCATGCGCCTGGGCAACGATGTCAGCGTCCATGGTTGCAAAAAAGCCGTGAATCCAGGGAAAATGGTGTTCCTTGGCTATCACCAGCAGGTCAGGCCCCCATCCCAGGATCGCCAGGGGAACCTCGGGAGCCAGCGCTTGCACCTCCAACAACGCCGGCAGATCGAAAGAAGAGACCACATACTCTCGCTCCTTCCGGTAGCGGCGCAGCAGGTCGACCACGCCCGGGTGACACTAAGACCTTTCGGAGCGGCTTTGATCTCGATGTTCAAGCGGGTAGCGCTTGGCGCAACCAGCTCAAACACCTCCGCAAGCTGCGGGATGCGTTCTCCGGCGAAGCGAGGTGAGAACCAGGAACCGGCGTCCAGCTTCTGGATCTCGGCCAGCCCCAGGTCGCAAACCGCGCCGGCTGCGCCGGTCGTGCGCTCGACCGTATCATCGTGGATGACGACCAGCGCCCCGTCCCGGGTCGGGTGGACGTCCAGCTCGATCCAGGGCGCTCTCAGGTCGATGGCAGCCTTGAACGCCGCCAGTGTATTCTCAGGGGCATTGCTGCTGTCGCCGCGATGGGCTTCAATGGCAGGGAAAGGGGATTGGGACTGTTCCATTGGCATTTACCCCTGCATCAGCAGCTCCAGCACGTACATCTCCAGTTTTTCATAATTGCGTTCTGCAATGCAGCGTGCCTGGAACTGCCGGTCGAATTGCCCGACCTTTTCTTCGAGCATCTGCACGATTTTCAGGCTGTTCTGGAGGTGGCGGTAGCAATCGTCCGCCTTCTGGGTGCGCATCACCTTGACGTCCAGGCCGACGATCTCACCGTTGGAACCGTAACCGTTGTCCACCAGGACCTTGACCTGGTTGAAGGCGCCGCGCAGGTTCTCCACCCCAAAAGCCTTGTCCTGGTCGTATTTCATCCCGTTCTGGTCGTTCAGGTGCACGCTCCACAGCTTGCCGAATGCCAGGCCAAAGGCCATCTCGTTGGCGGGATCCAGGCCGGCCAGGGTGGCGTGGGCGCTCTCCAGGACCGCGCCGACCCGGCTGGGATCTTTCGTGGCAGCAGAGACAGCCATTACGTGCCCGAGCGTGCTGCAGAAGCTGCGATCGATCGGCTCGTTGGGCTTTGGCTCGATTAGCACCTTGATCCCCGGGTCGTATTCCAGCATGGCATCGACCGAGGCGATGAGCTGCCTGATCTTCTCAACGGGCTGCTTGCTCTCGGCACAAAGCGTGCCCTCGCGCGCCAGCCAGAGCACGATCTTGTCGCACCCCAGCGCCCGGGCGATATCGATCGAGCGGTAGGAGCGCCACATGGCGTACTCATAATCTTCTGGGCTGTTGGTGGTGTAGCCGCCATCGATCGTGTGCGGGTCCATCCACAGGCGCGGTGCCACGAACTCAGCGACCAGGCCGTGCTTGCCAAGCTGCGCCCTGACGTCTTTGGCATAGTCGATGATCTGCTGATCGGTCATGCTGTTCATGTCCGGCACCGCATCATCATCGTGGAACTGCACGCCCGATAACCCGATTTCCGCAAATTTCACCAGCTTTTCCTCAAAGGGGATCGCTGGCCGGACTTCAGGACCGAAAGCGTCCGCGCCTTCATGCACGTTCCAGGGACCTACGGTGAATTTAAAGTGACTCAATTGGGTATCCTCCAGGTTTAATGTTTGATCATTGTTGGTTAATTTCCGTTCAGGTCTTTTTGACACTGCTGCCACTCCGGGTCGCGAGCATAACCCAGCTTGTTGAAAAGCGCCTGCATCGGGACATTTTGGATGGCAGTACAGGTTTTCAGCATAGGATAAGCGCCATCCCGGGCATAAGCAATGCCGCGGAGCTGCAGCGCCAGGCCAATCCCTTGCTTACGTTCGGCACGGCGCACTCCAAGCATGCCGCCCAGCAGCATGTGGTTATCTGGGTCCTTTCCCAACTCACGCAGGCCAATGTATTCATCGCCGCACATCGCCACGAAATAGGCATCGTGCAGGATGGTAGGATCATAGAGACCCCATTTCAACCAATCCTCAAATTCCGGTTTGATAACTTCGGCCTCTTCGCGCGGCAGGTCTGCTTCAGCTTCGCAATACAGCTCGTAAACTTTGCGGTCCCTGTCAGGATCACCTTCCAGCTCTCGCAAGGTCCGGATGACGATCCCCTTTCCCCTTAGCCGGCCTTCCAGGTGCGCGTACGGGCTTGGATCGAAGGCAGCCACATCCAGGTGCACCGGTGTCTCACGGAATGCTTCGTAGAAGCCGCGCTTTCCAGGAAGGCAAATCCTTGCGGCAGGTTCGTAAAAGCATCTGCGCGCAGGCACACGGGGTCGAAGGATTGCAGCCCTTCCATTACCTGGTCGTCAAGGGCACCGCCAATTCCCTGGAGCTGGCTGGCAGGATGGACTTCGACGTTGACATAAAAACGCTGAGGGTGGAAATCGAAGATGCTCTGCCCGTAAGTTGCAAATCCGATCACCTCTCCGTTATCTTCAGCTACCCAGCGTTGAAACTTGCACTTCGGGTGGCGGTTGCGATCGGCCTCCGCCCAGCCTTCCGGCGTGCGCGGGCGTTCCGGCCAGACGATCTTCAGGCTGTTGTGAATGTCGACGATCGCCGGGTAGTCGCCTGGAGAAAATTCGCGGATTGTCATTTGTTTGCTCATTTCGGACCTGGTTTCTGCGCGGAAACACTGAGCCAGACTGGCAGACCTGCCCGCGGGTTCTTGCGCCATTCGTTCAAGGAATTATCGGTGGATGGCTCATACGCGTAATCCTGCCAGAAACGGGCGCTGCCTGCCGGCGATTCCACCAACCGCCGTAAAACCAGCCCGGAAGCGCAAAGCGAGTTGAGCAGGTCAGCCAGCGTCCAGGTGAACTGGTAAGTCCCATCCTGGGGGTCTGGCTGCGGTCCGACCACCCCGTAAGGTTGAGCCATTACCAGGGAGCCAGTCTCGTCCGCCCAGGGGCGCTGGAAGGGATGGATGTCGTAAAAGATGTAGTGCCCACCGGGCTTGAGTACGCGCTGGACAGAGGCAAATACATTAGCCAGTTCAGCGATCCAGACGAAAAAGCCGTTCGACGAAAAAACCAGGTCGAAGGCTATTTCCGGGGATGCCGTCCAGCCCAGCAGCGTCCGCCTGCACGAATTCAATGGGCAGTCCCAGCATTAAGGCACGCTGGCTGAGCAACGTCGAGTTGGTGCTGCGAGATATCGCTGGATGTCACCGCCGCCGCCGAGACCGGCCAGGGCAAAGGCGGCATAATTATCCCCGCTGCCAATGACGATGGCGCGCTGGCCATGTAAGTCTCCGCAAAAAGAGCTGATCAAATCCAGCGCCGCGCCTGAAAAGCCAGCTCAGGATGGTCTAGGACAATTGCGCCAGAGCCCATCGCCGTCGCGCAGCGCCTTCCAGTCCTCCGAGAGGCGATCCCAATAGCGCCGGTTGGCTTCGTGCCTGTCCGATCTCAGTCATCTCTGATCTTCCCAAATATAGACTGGCTCATAAAATCCGTCACCACAACTCCAGGCGCATGACCATGCAGTCCCTTGCCCTTCTCCTTCGCCATGCCAGCTTCTTCAGCCTGCTCCTCGAGCACTGCCGCGAAATCGACGGCTTCAGCCAGGTCTGGATGGGGAAAACGATCGACCATGCGAAAATCCCAGCTTTTCCCAGAAAGTGCGCCCGGCGCTGCCGGTGATCGCGTAAACGATCGGAAGGTCTTCAAAAGCCTCGGCTTCGATCGCCTTCCAGCCGTTCTCCCTGGCCCACTCCACCAGCTTCTGCACCAGGCGCGTGCCGATTCCTTTTCTCTGGTACGGATTGTCCTCCCGCTGTGGCGAACCCGTCATCAGGCAGTGAACTTTTATCGTCTGATCAATGAGCTCCCGCCGGGGTAGGAAATTGCGCGCCGAAAAATCATCGAGGGGTCCTCCAGGATAATCCTGCTGCAGGCACAAGCATCCTGCTCCTGCCATTTCCCAGACTGCCTTTGGGTAGAAACGCAAGCTGGCCGACGATCTCTTCGCCATGGCGCGCCACGACAGCGCAAGCGCCATAAACCTCATTCAGCCTGGTGATCAAGGCCAGGTTGCGCTCCCGCTAAACGCCTCCAGGGTATATCGGAGTTGGTTGGCCATGGGTCGATGGTGTCACGGGAAAGCGGCCCGCCATGCAGGCAGCGCCAGAGGGGAAAGTCCCCGCTCATCATCTCGACAACAATCTCGGTATTCAACCCTGGGCCTTCTTCGATCCTGGAAAGACGCACTGTATTCGAACAAATCCGTTCAATGATCTGAGCAGCATCCTGCAGTCCTTCCCTGCCGCACAAGAGAACGTTCCTGCCGATGCTCATTCCGACATGCTCAAATCCATTTTCAGATCCGGGGTAAGAACGGCTGTAATTTTCAACCAGGCGGTCTGGATCGGGGTAGCCGGCTGCCCAGGTGCGCCAGCGGTTCTCCCGGAAAAAGGATAGCGTCGTAATGGGTTCGAATGCTCCATGCCAAACCAGCGGCAGACCCTCAGCCTGGAGAGCCTGCGCAAAGGCATTGCGCAGTCGAGCCCAACTCCGCTTCGTCAAGGTTAAACCGGAATTGTGTGTACGCCTGGGCAGTGATCCGGTCGTCCTTCTCCAGCAACCGGATACCCGGGAAACCTGCGATCAAACTCTCCAGCAAGGCTGCATTGTCTTGCAGCAGCTCCAGGTGGGCTGGATAACCTTCCAATTGTGCGCATAAAACCGCGCTGACTACCTCGGGGATACGCCCATTCCAGGCCAGCTCTCTTTGGTCGCGAATCCCATATTCCTCTTGCATCTCTCCCCAGCTCCGCGAAACTCGCAATTCTCGAGCCAGGTCTGCGTCGCCAGTGACGATCGCCGCCCCGCCGCCTGCCTGGAAAGGTTTCAGGCTTCCGAACGAAAATACACCCGCCTCTCCGAAAGTCCCGGTCCGCCTGCCGCGCCATTCCGCGCCCATGGCCAGGCAGGCGTCGTCGAGTACCAACAAATGGTGGCGCTGAGCAAATTCCTGGACTTTATCCATCTCCTCCGGCCGGCCCCAGATGTGTACGGGGATGATCGCCCTGGTTTTCTCTCCAACAGTTTCTTCCGCGGATTTCCAATCCAGGGAATAACTCTTCGGATCGCTGTCCGCGAATATGGGCACCAATCCAGCGTTGAATACCGCAAATGCATCCGCAGCGCAGGTGTCGATTTGCATCAATACCTCATCGCCGGGCCGCAATCCCAGGCAGCGCAAAGCGATCTGCAGCGCCATACCCCCGGTATTTACAGCCACCGCGTGAGGAACTTGCAGGTAATCTGCCAACGCCTGTTCAAAACGCCGGGTGACCGCCCCATTAAACCACTGGTCTGAAGTTAAAACTTGCTGAACGTAGTCAAGCTCATTTCCCATGATCTTGGGATAGGAACCCCACGGCTTCGTACGGATTGGATTTCCTCCCAGGATCACCGGTAGGGAATGGGAATTTGTTTGCATCATTGATTTACGATCCTATCCATTGGAAATGACCCGCCATGACCGGGATACACCGTTCCGATACCCAGAGTATGCAATTTCTGGACGCTTGCCTGGGCTGTTTCCAGATCATCGATGAGGGAGTTGAGCGCTGGTTTTTTGGTATTTTCCAATAAATCACCGCAGATAAAATCATTTCCGGAAGTCAGGATTCCGATTGACCCTTTGGAATGTCCCGGTATCGAGAGCACCCGTGCCTCGACGCCGTAACCTGCGAGGTCATCACCATCCTGGAGCATGACATCGGGTGAAAAGCGTTCAGATTTCCCAAACCCGGTGAACAGCGGGATCAGTACCCGGATGAAGAAGTTGGGTTTTTTCCGGTTCAGAAACATATCCCCGGATTCACCCATGCCCGCATCTCCGGCGTGCATGCCGATCGGTGTATTGAAGGCAGTGCGTAGATAAGCCGCGTTACCGCTGTGGTCGAAGTCGCCGTGAGTCAAAACGATGAGCTTGAGCAAGCCCGGCTTGCAGCCGGCGTTTTCCAACTCCTGCAGCAGCGCCTTGCGGTTGGAAGAGTTGCCCGTGTCGACCAGGACGAAGCCGCCGTCTCGCCTCCAGGAGGTAGCAATTCACATGACCCATCCGCGACGGCATCGCCAGCTCGATCCTCCTGATCTTATTTTCCATCTTCCTTCGACCTCAACCACCAGGCTTGCACCTGCCAGACCGGGAGATGATACCTGCACCCGGATTTGCCCCGCCTGGCCGGTGGTCTGCACAATCGCCAGGCACATACCGTGAAACGCCTTGCGCTGGCTGGCCTGGAAGGGCTCGTGGCTGGCCGGATCGCCGTTATCGACTCCGAGGATGCGCCCGGCGCCCGCGACTGTGAAATCGATGAGATTGTCAGCATTCGGAACCAAGCGCCCGGCTTCGTCCAGCACGCGCACGCTCAGGTGAACCACGTCCTCGCCGTCGGCGCGCAGGTGCTGCCGGTCGGCAGTCAGCTCCAACCTCCTCGGCTCGCTCGCGGTGGCAATCTCCTGCACGCAGACCACCTCACCATCCTTCATACCCACGGCGCGCAGTGTTCCCGGCGCGTAAGGCACGTCCCATGCCAGGTGTAAGTCCCCGGTGGTCGGGTGCTGCCTGCGCCTGAAGTCCTGCTCTCCCCAGCCCTTGGTCACATCCAGGCCGCGCATCGGGAAGACATAGCTCTTAACGCCGAAGCTCTTTCCATTGACAAACAATTCCACGCTGTCGCAGTTGGTAAAGCACAGCACCGGGATGACGCTGGCCTTCCTGGCCCTCCCAATTCCAGTGTGGGAAGAGGTGGATCATCGGTTTGGTTGTCCACTGGCTCTGGAAGAAATAATAACCGTCCTTCGGAAAGCCGCAGAGGTCGATCACCCCAAAGCTGGAGTTCTTGTGCGGCCAGCGCGTCTCGCCCAGGTAATCGATGCCCGTCCACATAAAGTCGCCGGCGACATAATCATTCATGCGGGTGAAGTTCCAGAGCTGCTCGGCGGTGATCGATTGGGATCGGATAAGCGCCCCACCAGCCCGGGGTTCCAGGCTGTATTCGCCGCGGACGCCCGGGATGGAGATGTTTTCGCTGCCGATCATCTTCCGGTGTGGGAATTGGTGGTGGTCCAGGCTGTAGTACTTCTCGCGCCGCTCCTCCCAACGACCGGCATAGTTGTAGCCAACCACGTCCAGCCCCTCCAGGAATTCGAGCGTGGCAGGGATGTGCGCGGCAATGTTGTCACAGCCAGAGGTCACCGGACGGGTGGGGTCCTCCTCGTGGACGACATCCACCAGCTTTTTTAGAATCTGGGCGCCTTCAGGCACGCTCTGCTCCGGGATCTCGTTGCCCACGCTCCAGATCACGATGCTGGGATGGTTGCGGTCACGGCGGACCATGCTCTGCAGGTCGGCAACCGCCCATTCGTCAAAGATATCGTGGTAACCGTAGTCGAACTTGCCCTGCTTCCACTCGTCGAAAGCCTCGTCCATCACCAGGAAGCCCATCCGATCGCACAGGTCCAGGAATTCCGGCGCCGGCGGGTAGTGGCTGCTGCGGATGCCGTTGCAGCCCATCGCTTTCAATGTTTCCAGGCGGCGCTCCCAAACGCGTTCGGGAACGGCAGCCCCCACGCAGCCGCAATCGTGGTGCAGGCAGACGCCGTTGATTTTGACCTGCCTTCCATTGAGCAGGAAGCCGCGATCAGCATCGAATTCGATCGTGCGGATACCGAAGGGGGTGTCATAAGCATCGATCAGCGACTCGCCTTCGTTAACCTCGCTGTGCACGGTGTAGAGATAGGGTTGGTCGACGTCCCAGCGCCGCGGCTGGTGTACCTTGAGAAACTGCACCGTCTCGTATTCCTGGCCAGCAGCGATTGGGTGGCGAGTCTCGTCAAAAGCCACTTCTTGCCCTGCCGTATCCATGATCGAAGTCCGCAGCCTGCAGAGGCGTTCCTGGGTGCCGGCATTGCGCAGGCGAGTGCGCACGCAAACCTGGGCTACATCATCCGAAACAAACGGCGTGGTCACCGTGGTTCCCCAATGGGCGACATGCAGCGGATCAGTCATGACCAGCCAGGTGTGCCGGTAGATGCCCGAGCCGCTGTACCAGCGGGCGTCGGGCTGCTGGCTGTTATCGACGCGCAGCGCCAGCACGTTTTCCCCGGCGCGCAGGTAAGGGCTCAGGTCATAAGTAAAACTGGTGTACCCGTAAGGGTGAAAGCCGAGGTGAAATCCATTGATCCAGGCATCACAGTTTTTATAGACGCCGTCAAACTCCAAGGCAGTCCTTCTCTCCAGGTCAGCCTCATCCAGGAAAATAGTTTTCCGGTACCAGCCGGTACCGCCGGGCAGGTATCCCCCGCCTCCGCCGCTGGGCGCCTCCGGATCAAATGGACCGGAAATGCTCCAATCGTGTGGGGCATGGACAAGTGGCCAGGCAGAGGCATCGAAATCCACCGCCTGTGCACCAGCCATATCTCCTAAATGAAAAGCCCAGTTCTTATCAAAAGATATTCGCTGCCGCATGTTCTCTCCTTGCAAAAATCAGCCAGTTTTACCTGGCCGCTGCACATATTCGTGATATTCATTCACGATTTGAAATCCTACCGACTCGTACAGGCGGATGGCAGGCGTGTTCGTGACCCCGGTCGAAACGCTGACGCGCTCCATGCCCCGCTCCTGCATGCGCCGGAAGCTTTCGAGCAGGGCAGCCCGCGCCAGCCCTTGCCGGCGGTATGCCGGGCGCGTCCCGAGCGGGCCGAAATCCCCTACGCGGTTCATCGGATCAATCCAGCCGTTGACGTAAGCCGCAATCACACCGTCCGGGGCGACGGACACGATGTCGAGCTCACGATCGTAGCCGGGCAGGCGCATGAAATTGGCATAATCTTCATCCGTGACGTTGCCAACGGTCCAGGGTTTCCAGACATCGCGCTGGGCTTCTGCGCGGTTCTGGAGTTCTTCACGGCCAGCAAAGGAGCGCACGCAGCACCCGTCCGGAACTGCAGGTTCAGGAATATACCCATCTAATTTGCAGATCATGTTCACTTCAGAGAACTCACCGCCGCGCTGAAAGCCGTTCTCTTCCAGGAAAGTTCGGCGATCGTTGTTATCCTTGCGTGCCCCGGTGACGATCGGGCCACCCCATGATTGCGCATCCTGCTGTCGCAGCCCAACCAGCAAAGACTCCGCCCAGGCAAGGGCTTCTTCCTCGATACCCAGCCACTCGAATTCAGGCAACACCTGCCAGTCAAATGCCGGGTCCTCGCCCAGCACCGCATACCCGACCAGGCGGTCTCCAGCATGCCAGAGGCGAATGTGTTTTTGCGGATCCAGGTGGCTGGCCACCATGAAGAACGTGAACAGCAGGTCGCCGATATGCGCGTAGCGCCAGTCGTCCGTCGCAAGGCGCCCCTGCATGAGCAGGTCCTGCATCTGGATCAGGTCAGCTTCGGTTTCATAGGACCGGGAGGACCAGCCTGGGGAGGATGCATATTTTACACCCATCAATTCCTCTCCTTCACTCAGAGGGCGGTTTCCAGTACTCAGAGAACGATCTCCAACCCATCGTAAGCGATCTCGACGCCCAGGGGATTGAAACGGGCTTCGAGCTCCTCATGGAGGGGATTTCCGGAGTGGGAAAAATGCGTGGCAAGGATATGCCCGCCCGGTCGCAGCAAACCGGCATCTCGCAGCCAGCGCACCTGTTCCGGAAAGGTATCAAATCCCAGGTGCCCCTCATAATTTCCGGTGCCCATGGTCTCCTCAAGCACGATCACGTCAAAGGAGCGCCCTCGCAGCGTCTGGCGGGTATCCTCCGGGAACAGGCCGGTGTCGGTGGCATACAGGAGCGCGTGCTTCCCATCATCTACGCTGTAAAAAAGCGCTTCCAGGGAACCCATGGCGTGGAGGGCATGGTACGCTGTGATCGAATAAGCACCGCTCTGCCAGGTATCGAAGGCGCGTACCCGCTCAAAATCCAGGTGCAGCGCAGACAGGTCGGCGAAGTCAGCGGCCAGGCCTGCCGCCACATCCTGGGATCCGTATAGTTGCATGGTCGGAGGCGGCATCTTACCGGTAAAGGCATCCGCGCGCATCCCAAAATTTCCGGGATAAAAATGGTCCGAGTGGGCGTGTGTCACCAGGCAGGTGGTGACGCCCCACAGGCTGCGGTTGAAATGCAGCGCCGAAGCCTGCAGGTCGGGGCCACAGTCGATGAGCAGGTCATCATTGACCAGGAGCATGCTGCGAAAACGCTGGTTGCGCCCGCCAAGCAGGCGCGCCTGGCTGCATACCCTGCAGCGGCAGAATATTCCAGGAAAACCTTCCGCCGCAGCCGTGCCTAAAAAGAATAGTTGCATAGAATCATTCCTTTAATCTGCTGAACCGCGCGCCAGGATCTTCTCGCGCGTCTGGCGGTGCGCTTCACGTGACAACGGGTAAAAGATCGCAAAAGCAATCCCGCCCAACAGGAAAATCGATGGCAAGGGTCCCATCATGAAGCGAATGGCGTTCACTGCCGTCTCCGGCTGGTCGGCGCTGTTGGGAACGAATTTGCTGGCATCCAGCAGGAGCAATACCAGCGGCAGGGCAATGGATACAGCCACCTTGCGGAATAAGGTGACCAGGGCGTAAAACATGCCCTCGTGGCGCGCCCCCGATTCGAGCTCGTCCACTTCCACCGCATCCGGAATCATCGCCCAGGTCAAGACATGGATGGCGGAGACCCCCACTCCGGCCATGGCTGCCAGGAACAGGACGATCGCCAGCCCGAGGCTGGGCGGGACAAAGGTCAGGCTGATCATTACCACAGAGAGAAACAACATGCCGACGATATAGGCGATGCGCTTGTCGGTTTTTTTTGATGCCCAGGCCCAGACCGGTAAAACCAGGATGGCAACGATGAAAACCACACCGGCAACAATTGGAGCTTCCTCTTCCATGCCCATGCGATATTCCAGGAAGTAGAATAATTGGTTCTCGATGATCGACATCGCTGTCCAGGTAAAGAGGAAGATGCCCATGGCGAAGATGAAAGGCCGGTTTTTTCCGGCTGCCCGCAAAGATTCACGCAAACCTGGCGGTTTTAGGGCGATGTACTCAGGCTTCTCGCGTGTACCGAAAAAGGTCAACAGCAGCGGTAAGGAGGCCGCCAGGGCAAAGATTGCCCCCATCATAAATGTCCTGCCCGAGTTTTCCGGGATGGTCTCACCAATGATTGCCAGGGGAACCACGAAGGCCACCAGCCCGCCCAACAGTGAAAATGCCATCCGGTAGCTGGTCAGCGAAGTACGCTCATCGTAATCCTGGGTCAGCTCGGGGGTCAGTGCAAAATATGGCATCGTCACCGTGGTGACCATGGTATCGAACAAGAAAAACGCCAGGGCATAATACGCGGTCAATGCCCAGGGATTCGTGGTTGGTGGGATCCACCATAACATCATGAAAGATAGCCCAAAAGGAATAAAACCAAAAAGAAGGTACGGGCGCCGGCGCCCCCAGCGGGTGCGTGTGCGGTCACACAGGTAGCCGATGATCGGATCGTTAACGTAATCCCACGATTTCCCCACGAACACCGCCAGCGCCGCCATCTTCGCCGGCAGCCCGACGATATCCGTCATGAAGATGGCGAAAAGGACTGCCACACACGAATCCACGAAGGCAAAACCAAAATCAGCCGAGCCATATAACAGTTTTGTATACCAGGGCACGCGATCTTTGGATGAAATGGACATGAAGGGCTCCTGAGGAAATGAGATCGATCGGGGCTTTTATGGCCCAATTGCCCGGTTAGAAAATTGAACCTTAACCAAAAGCTCAGGGATGTGCGAATCCCAGGCTCCGTGCGGGCTCCAGGCCCAGCCACCAGAATCGTTAGCCGGAGGGGCAGCTTTGTACTGATTGAAACGCGAGAAGTCCATGCGCCATAGGTCGCCATCCTGCGGTGGCAACGAGCGCCTGTCCGGGGCGGCCAGCGCCTCGAAACCACGCCAGGGCAGCGCAAGCTCCACCGTCCAGCCCCGATCGCGGTCGGATGGATCGTTCAGGGTGCCATCCACGAAAACTGCACTGCGCAGGCCTGGAAAATCCCAGTTCCAGAATCCGGTGCGCCGGCCGCGCGGGTGCGGCTGGAAACCCACACCATCAAAAGGCCGGGCGCCCGGGATCATTCGGTCATATTCTGGGCGCAAGTGGTAACCGGAGCGCTCGTAGGCTTCGTCCCAGATGAAGAATACCTCGTAGATGGCGCCATTGGCGTTGATTTCGAGCTCGTAGTAGCTATCTTGCCCGGCAACGAAAAACTCGACATCGTTGTCATTGTAGATCAAGGCATCGCGTTCAGTTAAATGGGCTTCTACCCAGGGCTCTTCGATCCAATACCCCACGTACAGGCACTCGTCATCCCACAAGACTGCTGCCTGGGTGTTGTGGATCGCCGCTTCCCCGCTGATCAGGTCGCGAAAGCGTGGCGAGCGTGGGGCAGCCAGCCAGCAGGGTTCGTCCAGCCTGCCGTCTATGACCGGTGCTTTGTCAACCCGGTAGGCTGTGTAGTGTGCGATTAATTCTTGCGACCAGGGGAAGGGCCAGGTGTCAGGCATCCTTTTCGTATTATATCTCTCGATAGGATTTGAGGAGGGCAAATAGTTAATCCCTAATTTTCTCTACAAACTGACCATTGAATTGAATTTTTGCAGGTTCCTTTATTCTAGCTGTTCGAATTCATGGATCAAGGAACGCATGAGCTGTACTTTCCTGGCCGGGTAATCCGCTCCGGATTTCGCGGAGTAAGCAGGGCAGACTGTTTCATAGGCCGCCAGCAAACACCGCGTGCACTTGATAATGTCACCCGTTTCGAAATGCGGGTAGGTCTGCGCCAGCAATGAAGCCAGCTCTGGGTCAGCGCGCTGGAGATAATCGTGGGAATCGAGCGTCCACAGGCGCATCTCGACCAGGCGTGTGCGCACTTCCGCCAGCGAGTTGACGGCGTTGGTCAGCTTGTCAAATGCGCGGTAATCCTTTTGGGCGCCGCGCTTCGCCCAGCACACCACCTGCCGAAACATCCAGAAGAACCAGTCGATCATGGCAGGATCGCCGGGCTCGAACCATTTTGGGTGCTCGGCCGGCTGTGCAGGCCGCGGCTTCAGGAGTTCGCGTTCTAAGACACCGTCGGGATCGTGGGCAATGCGCATGCCAGTATAAATCCAGGATGGGTTGCCGAGATCCCGAAGGCTTACAGAAGTCCAGGTCGAGGCGCACACCGTTCTCATACAGGTACAGGGCATTCACATCATATATATACAGGTGCCACAGAGTTGGGGCAATCAGCGCCACCTGTTCGAAAAGCTCTGCCCGCCCGTTGCGCTCTTCGTCCCTCAGGTAGCAGATCACGTCCAGGTCCGAAAAGGCATCCTGCTCCCCGCGGGCATACGAGCCCGTAAAAGTCACGCCGAGGACACGCTCATCGGCCTTCAGGATCGCCAGTACCCTGTCAACAACCTCTTGCTGCAGCCTGCGGTGTTCGTCGTGAGTTATGCGCACCTGTGCTCGCTAACCGCCAGGCGTGATCGAGCCGATCGCCAGGAAGGCAAAAATCCAGACGTCCTGCAGAAAGTGCAGGAACCACGCCCAAAAGAGGCCGCGTGTCTCCAGCATCGATTTCCCCAGGACCCAGCCCAGGAACGCCGCCAGCACGACCCCAATCACGCCATAAGGGATGCCGTAGAAATGAAATATACCAAAAAACGCAGCCAGCAGCAGCAGCGACTGGGACTTGCCAACCACGTCCTCCAGCACGGAAAGGAACGAAGCCTTGTACGACATTTCTTCATTAAAGGCATTCATGGCAGCCGCCAGTAGAACAACCGGAATATACGGCAAGGCTTTGACCACGATATCGGCAGGAGGCCTACCGGCAATGACCAGGAATGCCAGCGTTCCCAGGCTCAGGCACACAGCCATGATCGGTCCAAGACTGCTCCAGCGCGTACCGGCAGACACGCCCAGCCACCTGACCGGTTCTGCTGGTGCCGCCAGGTCGCCTTTGGCGAGGAAAAATTCCTTAGGCTTCTTTTTCAGGAGCAGTAAATAGGCGATGACCACCAGCGTCACCACCAGCTTCCCGGCCATTTCTGCCGGAAGCCAGACGTTGATGGACGGGTTGTTCAGCCATTCTTTATAAAAGGAAATATTACCGCCCGGGACGAAGACCAGCCACTGGCTACCGATGAGGACAACCAGCAGCCCGAAGAACGGGCGTAAGGGACGGATGGCTTTCCAGATAAACGCCAGCCCCAGTCCGGCAAGCACGATCAGGAATGTAATGAAATAATATTGTTTTTCGCTGAGAGAGATTTTAAAAATTTCTTTAAGGACAATATTCCACGAGGTCACCAGGAGGATGGTCGTCCAGGCGACGGCGAGAATGCTTTTACGATCGCGAGCTTCTTCCATGGCTTGCTCCTTTATTTTGGTTCAATGCCGCTTCACCAACCCCCGGCATACTGCACCGAATACGGCGCAGCCTGCTTTTCATTCCAGGCAAACTGCAGCTCGTTCATCTGGCGAAGGTGCAGGAAATCGTGCGCCACCCACGAGACCAGCACATCCCCGAACGTCAGCACCAGCTCCTCGCCAGCAGGCCCAAAAGAAGCCTTGGATTCCAGGTTCCAATCCGGCGATCCCAGCTCCTGGAGCCAGGCAATCGAGGCATCGCGCTCCGCCAGGAATAACTCCAGCGCCTGGCGGCAGCTTTCGACCTTGAGGTACTCCTGCGAGTTCCACTTCCCCCAGGGCAGCGGGGGATCGCTCAGCATCTCTTTCAGGTGCTTGCGGAAGTCGATACGTTCCTCGTTGTAGACGTGCTCCATGGCTTCCTTCATGGACCAGGTATCCGCATCCGGCTTCCACTGCGCCTGCTCATCAGAGATCGATCCTGCCAGGGCGCGTATCGCTTCAGCATTCGCCCGCATCCGTTGAATGACTTCGTCGAGAGTGATCATTGGTACTCCTTTCTTTGTTAAGGAACTCGTTCATTATCTCATACGAAACCAAAACCTTAAACAGTTAATAACACATCCTTAACACGAGCACAAGGTCGCATTCATATAATAATTAGGTTAAATCATAGTCAGGAGCCTGTTATGGAAATCACCACTTCAATTCTAGAAAATGGCGTCAAGTTGATTGTGCTCGACGGTCGCCTTGATTTGCCCGGGGTAATGGGAATCGAGTTGAAATTCACTGCCTCTGCGGCTTCCGAAAAAGCTGGGGTCGTTGTGGATTTATCGCAGGTTCCATTCATGGCTTCGATCGGCATCCGCATGCTGCTTTCGAGCGCCAAGGCCGTCCAAAAACGCGGTGGGAAGTTGGTCCTGTTGAATCCCCAGGTGAAGGTTTTCGAGATGTTAACGAGCGCTGGGATCAGTGAGATCATCCCCGTGTACGCCAATCTCGAAGCAGCCTGTGCAGATGTGGTCGGCGTGACCCATTAAACAGCCTGTGCTTGCCAAGGCGACAAACAATCAGGAACCGGTGGACAATTTCAATATCCGGGTCACCGTTTGACCAACGTCCATTGAGGTCGTATCGACCACCAGCCATCCATCCTGCTCCAGGTTGGGTGAAGCATTTTTTAACTGCTGGTAAACGATCTCGATCCCCTGGTCGATATAGGCGCGCGCCGGGCTGTCTCCTGAACGTTGAAGGTTGCGCTGGTGCGCTGTACCCGGCGCGGGCAATAATACAACCTTATAAAATGCAGGATGGGTTAACAATCCTGCATAATCTGTGATGTGATCGGCATCCCAAAAATCATCAATGACGACCGTAAAGCCTGCCTGGTGATAATCTAAGGTCATTTGGACGGCGACCTTCCGCGCCAGGGCAACTTGCAGGACTAACTCGTCGCTCCACTCCTCTCCGGGCAGAACCAGGCCTGAGACAACCATGTTGCGGATGTCGTCAACGGGAATGTGAATGCTCCTGGAAAAACACCGGGCCAGCGCCCGGCTGGTGGTGCTCTTGCCCACGGCGGGTGGACCTGCGACCAGGAAAATCGGATTCATCCTTACCACCTGTTGATCTCCTTGAATTTGGCCTTCAGTTGTACGTATTCATACCGCAAGATGATTTCTAAACGCATGATTTTCTCCGTAGACTGTGGTCAGCATGCTAGGTCAATAAGCCCGCCAGTTTCATCAACTGGTTCGCGACCTTGATCGCGTCGGCTGAGTTCCCAAACTTCACGCAGTTTTCGTAAGCCCATAGTTTGCTCCAATACATCACCGCAAGCTGCACCTGGTCGTAATCCACCTGATCCATCCCGCAGGCAGCGTAATAAGCTGGCAGGATGGCGCGGGCTTCACCAGGCCGGATGGTCCACCAGGGCGTGCCCTCGCCAGGGTCAGCGAGATCGAGTGTTTCGATGTACCCCAGGTCGAACAGGTTGAGGCTGGGGATGCAGTACCCCCAATCCACGAACCTTAGCCCCTCCCGGGTCAGGCGCAGGTTTCCAGGGTGCATGTCACCGTGGATGACCGTGGCGTAGCCCGTGCGCAGCAGGCCATGCGCTGTCAGCGCAGCCTTGCGGACCGGCTCTGGATGCTGCTTTGCCAGGTCTGCCAGCTCGGTCCCGAGCAGTTCTTCAACCGTGTTGTATCGCCGCTGCGTGACCGGCGACTCCAACGGTCCTTCGTGGCGCTGCTGCGCATGGAACCTGCCCAGGTGTTCGAATGCCTGGACGAGTAAGTCACGGCCCTGGTATCTCAGATCAGCGCCTTCGAGCCACTCCCAGCAGGCAATTGTCGCGCCCGGTATCTTCACCTGGTAAACCAATTCAGGCCTGGGAATCCGGGCTTTTCTCAGAATATCCTGGTGGACGCGCAGCTCATTCTGTCCCAGCCGGTCTTCGTCTTCAATCAACTTTACGAAGTAAGCAGGCTGCGATGCCAGTCGATAAGCATTCTCCTGGATAGGCTCCAGGCGCAGGTCAGCAGCCTGGGCAAACTCAGGAACCTGGGCTTTTAATGCCTCAACGACCTCGCCTTCACGTGCAGCCAATTTATCCCTGGACCACAACCGGTAGCAGGTTCGCGTTCCGGTGGCTGCTCTCGATCTCGTTGGCTATTTTCAAGTTCTTGCCAATGGCTTCTCCATATCGATAGAAATCGTCGGTAAGCTGCTGCAGGTCGGCGTTGGCCAGCCTGGCCATGTTCCCATACCCCGCGCCGATGATGTTCGAGATGGTTGCCTTGCTGGCCCAGGGCAGGCGCGAAAAATCGGCGCGGTGCACCAGCTCCAGGATTTTGTCTTCCGGCAGCCCGCTGGCAGCAGCCAAAACCTTGCGCCCGGCCGGACTCCCGGCTTTTTCTAAAATCTCCAGGTTGGTGCGCACCCCGGCCTGTCGTAAAGACTGGCAGGCCTCAACTAAAACCGGTTCATCCTTCACCAACCCGCTCAGGTATTTTTCCATCGGGATGACCCAGTAAACCAGGTACTTGAGCAAGCCGGCAATATCGGGGGCTGCTACCTCGCTTTGATTTGAAAACCACTCGAGCTGCTCGCGCTTTTCCAGCTTCGTCACCAGGTCCAGCACGTCCACCACCCCCGCCTGTGCAAGGCGTTCCAGGGTTTGCACCAGCCAATCAGCATATTTTTCGTAGCGGCCTTTGGGATCGCTTCCCAGCATTTGCCGTGTATAGGTCGCCAGCTCCGGCAGGCTGAAGTGATAAGTCTCGCGCACGAACGTAAAAGACAGCGATTTTACCAGGCGTTGAGTCAGCTCCTCATACGTCCTCGTCGGAAATATCGCTTTCGTGACCTCATCCCAATCAACAATCATAGGTTCTCCTCTAATCTAAACCTTGCGAAGGTGTAACGCACGATCTATGTGCGCACGCACGATCTATGTGCGCACGCACGATTCTATGTGCTAACGCACGTTTTATGTGCGCACCCACCTTCGCAAGGTTGGTCTCCTATTTTGTCAATAGTTTCCGCTGCATGCGATAATAATCCAACCCGTCTTCACCAGGGAAGGCGCCGGTTTCAACGAAACCCAGGCTTTTATAAAGGTAAATGGCAGGGGCATTATCCGTGACCACGGTCAGGTGAACGATGGGTACCTGGCGCGCATCCATCTCCGCCAGGACCACTTCAGAGAGCTTGCGCCCCAGGCCGCGTCCTTGCATCGAGTCAGCAACCACCAGCCCAAAGACATTTTCTGGTTGGTCTAACCGCCACACAAAGCTCCAGCCTACAAAGGTCCCATTTGGTCCAACGGCCACAAAGTCCACAGCAGATTGACCCTTACAGGTTTCGTTCACCACCCCCTCGCAGGCAGCCAGGTCTGTCGTCTCGCCTCCCAGGGCTCGAAACGTGCGCCGCGATGGAGACTCCCGGCAGTTGTAAAGCTGCAGCAGCGCCGGAGCGTCGCCTGCTGCCAGCCGGCGGATGATAATATCATCCCCAAATTCAATCGCTGATAAAGTTTTATTTTGAAAGTTCCTCATTAACTAACTCCCTTTAACTGCCTTTATTTGCTTTTAAAGATTTTGCCATCCTCTATAGGGTCATTTACTAAAAAAAATCCCGTAATCGGGTGATAGAGAGTGGGGGTAATACCAGGCTGTCTGCAGGAGGATTGATAGTTATAGGAGACAGATCACCACCAGGAAAATCCGCTGCCAGGCAAATCACCTCAGCCACATTGCAAAAAAACTTCGTACACTGAATCACAATATCTTCGTATGGATGAAAGTTTACCAGGTAATACCATACACCTTCCGGGTTCTGAATGCACAAGCTATCTAACCAGGTAGTTTCACCCATTGCAGTTATTTGAATATCGATAGGCAGAACATTGCCAGGAAATCCTGCAGCATATAATCGAAAGACCGCGGCCACGGACGAATCTTTCACGAATCCTTGCCGGCTCTCAAACATGCCCATGATGTTGACAAGTTGGTAATAACAGGCAAGCTCGAGTGGTGGCCCGAAGCGCCCGAGCATATTCAGAAGCCCTGCGGCGAACAGGGCGTGTTGGGCATCAGCAGGTTCGATGAATACCTTGCCGGAGTACTCATAATGGGTAGCGAACAACCAATGATTCCACTCAGTCAGAGCAATCGTGTGTTTTCCACCCGCGGTTTTACAGTCTGCGGCAAGACGTCGAAGGGTTGATTCGACAATCCCGATGCTGATAAACACATCACTCATGCGTTCGAGTGGATCGTTATACCATTTACCAACATAAGTGTTGATGCCCAAAAGGTCAAAGAAATCCGTTGCCTCACTCAAAATCACCTGGCGCCAGGGAGTTTCCTCCCCTTTGTGCAAGCCTTCCGAGGTTGTTTCACCAATTGCGATGATACGCGCAGCCGGATACGCTTGGCGAATGCCCGGAACAAATTCGCGCAGCACCCTTGCATACATCTGCCCAGTCATGTGTGACGATTCCCAGGCTCCATGCTGTTCGTTGCCGATGTTGAAATATACCAGCGGTAGTTTTTCCGTTCTCGCCAGGAAGAACTCCCTGGTATAGGCAGCCCATTCTGCTGCCTCAGCAGGTCCTCCACATCCGATGTCAATCACAAAATGAGGCGCAATCCCTGCATCCAGGCAAAGTTGCAGGTATTCATCAGTCCCAAAATCATAGGACATCGACCACTTAAAGATTGGATCCGGAAGCGCAGGTCGCAGGTGTTGTGGGCCGGTACCGTGACGCCAACGGTAGATTGTGGAAAGGCAGCTTCCCGGAAAACGCATGGATCCGGGTTTTAGACCAGTTACCTGGTTTAGTAAATTTTTGTTTATCGTACCTGATCCATACGGGCGTAAGTGGATTTGATCTATCCAAAGTTCACCCTCTTCAACCATCTCACAGAAGAACACCGCTTCATCATCATCCATCGGTATTTCCAGGACTGTGTGATACCGGGTGAAATAGGTTGCATCAACAGTTATTTTCGCACTGGCATAATCAGGTTGAGCTTTTCCTGCTGGACGAAGACCCAGGCGTACACTCACCGACCTATGGCGTGTCCTTGCCCATAGTTCTACTTCCAGTTTTTCACCTGCCTTGATTTTCCGCCCTACCTGCACCAATCCACCACCATAAACCCCATACACCTGTATGAGTTGCGCTTCATTTCCTGAAAGTCCCATACCTGGCTGAAGTAAAAACCGCACGCCTGGTAAGACTGGACTTGTTGGCTCCCAGGATGGTGCAATCCCAGTAATCGGGTCGGGTGGTCCCAGGAACTTGGGATTTTCGATACGATCATTCAGCAATCCAGAAATCGTGTCGGCGCAACCATCAATGTTGAATCCAAGGAGTGTGCGCGACGCAGTATGTAAAGACTCACCAAGACATCGGAAAGATGCAGAGATCATAACAACCTTTCGAACTCGAACAGGAATCCAATACTCGATTTTGTCTTCCTGGAAATACACTTCCAGCTCAGGTCCCTGGTCGTGGGTGTAAATTTCGTTATGAGGCAGCCATTCCTGCCAGGCGTGCATCTCGCACCTCATCAAGGCTTCGATATCGCTGCCCTCGCTGGAGAAGATCGCCCAGCGATATGCAGGCACGGTCCGGACCTCGTATCTCCCTTGATCCTGGACCTCATCCGTTTCCACCGCCACGAAGAAATCAAAGCTCCTGACAGTCGGGATCTTTTTCCGTGCACGACAACCCCAGGATCGCACTTTGAGTCTGGCTGGTTTGCCGATCTTTACAAAATTTGCGCAGGTCAGCGACCGCACCGTCTGCGTGACACTGCCGCCAGAATTTGCCAAAAGCAGCATTGTCCGTGTCCGGAATCCAGGTCTTGACGCCGATGACCCGAAAGGCCAGCTTATCTTGTATTTTCACAGAGACCATCAGAAAACTCCTTAATACTCATCTTCAACCCAAACCGAAAATTCCAATAAGGATCATCAAAAAGCCCAGCCCATTCATCACAAAATGGGCAATGATGCCCGGCGTCGTATTTTTCAGGCGCGAGGCTACGTAGGGAAGAGATAAAGTCGACGGCAGCAATGCCAGCAGGTTCCACCAGAACGGCAGGTGAAAGAGCGTCCACAGGATTCCATGAACCAGCCAGGTCCACTTGCCGTGAACGAGCTCCTGGCGGGGCAGGATGTAGCCTCTCCACCACAGCTCCTCACCCAAGACATTGAAACACAAAATGAAAAAGTACAAAAGGGCAACCCACCAATTCCCCGCCAGCTCAACTCCCAGGAATTCCGAAGGGATAACCGTCACAATTCGCGGATCGATGGCGGGAGGCAGCACCTGAGGAATTGGAAGTGGTAGATTGCTGATCAGCCAGCGCGCCGTTGGCATGAGCAGTAATTGCCCGCCGACATACACAGCCAGCAAACCCAGCGTCCACTTCCATTCGCGCTTCCCAAGCCTGCGGATGCGAAAGCGATCCGCCAGATCAGACAGTCTTAGCAGCCGCCCTTCAAGTCGATACGCAAACAAAGCTGCCAACAGCAAGAGTGGGAACATCCCGGCAACCGTAATTACGAAGCACCATAACATGGGCATCCCGGCGCGGTCGAGTGCGGGTAACACCAGATACAATGCCGCTGCTCCGATAACAACGGGGATACCGAAGAAAAACAGCGCCATCCAAAATGGCATCGGTTTTAGCTCTGGTGATTCCGGCAAACTGTTCATCCCGTCATATCCTATCCCAAATTTTCCAAGAAAACCACGAACATCTTCCCACCAACCGCATTGTCCTTTCGCGGGCTCCAGGGCTTGGCGATGATGTCGGGCAGACCATTCCCGGTAATATCCCCCATCACCGCCGCATGCCCGCCCAGGTTCACATCCAGGATTACGTGCTCGCGCCACAACCCGCCTTTGCCGTCGACATTCTCCCAAACGTAGTATCGCGGGGCAGCCTCGCCGGGAACGCCTTCCATCTCGCAGCTAAAAACGTCCAGGCCGCCTTCGCGATGTTCTTTATCGCCAAAGTCTCCGACCAGCAGGCTGTGGAAGGCGCCGCGGCGGAGCGAGCTGGCCGGATCCCAGTTGTAAATTTCATGGCGCTCCCAGTAGCGGCCCAGGCCATCCAGGTTTTCCATCCACCAGACCTTGCCTCCCGGGATTTCGGCATCCACGAACACGATGTCCTGCTTCCCATCTCTGTTGACGTCGCAGACAATACTGATTGTGCCGTCGTAGGCAAAATACGGTTGGAAATCGGCTGGCGGGGGTGAATTCGGCCCAATCGGGCGTACCTGCCAGGTCGTGCCATCGCCTTTGACATTCTCAAACCAGACATTGGTGCGCACGATGTCCAGGTCTCCGTCGCCGTCAAGGTCGCCTACGGAGAGTCCAGCATGCACCGACGGGCCAATGTCGTGGCGGGTCCAATTTTGGGTAGGATCATCCGGAATTTTGTACCAGCGCAAGTTGTTCTGGTCAGACATTGTCAGTATTTCTGGGCAAGCCATCGCCGTCGATGTCAGCTACGGTTATGTCGTGCACGCCCCTTAGCTCCGGATCAAAGACCATCCGGGTAAAGGGAACCTCGGGATGGCGCGAGTTGCGGTACCAGGCGCCGCCGGTGACAAAATCCACCCAGCCGTCACAGTCCACATCCAGGGCGACGCCGCCCACATCCGAAGGCGAGTCCTTGCCCAGTAGATGCCGGGTCCAGCGATCCGCCGTGTGCATTTTGTACCAGAAGATATCGCCGTACTGCTGGCCCAGGATATATTCCAGGCAGCCGTCGTTATCCAGGTCAGCCAGGGCAGTCTGAGCGTAGTTGTGACCTAGAGGCAAGTCCAGGTCGATAATATGATGCTTGTATTTGTAAACCATGGTTTCTCCATCAGCTCATGAGGGCGTTTTCCCGGTTCATGATCTCCCAGGCTTTGCTTATGTAGAAACGGTAGTTCTCCAGTGGGGTGCCGTTCGGGATGCGGTGGTCGAGCGCCAGCACGCAGCCGCCGGTTTGCACCATCGGCGGTATTTTGTATTCCAGCTCCTGGACGATTTCCTCCCTGGAGCGCCGGATGACGTGCTTGTCGATGCCGCCGTAGAAGGCCAGGCGCTTTCCGTATTTTTCCCGAACCTCGACGATGTCCATGTTGGCGGCCGGCTCCATCGGGTACATGCAGTTGACCCCTGCCTCCAGGAAGGCCTCGATGACCGGATTCATGTCGCCGTCGCTGTCCTGCTCGAACAGGCAGGCGCCGCGCTCCTGGAGCAACTCCCAGGTGCGCCGGTAATAAGGTTTGATGAACTCCCGCACCTGGCTCGGACCGGCCAACGGGCCGGCCTTCCCGGCCATGTCCTCGTGCACCGAGAGCAGGTCGATCTGGATAATTGCCGAGACGCGCTCGAGCACCCGGAACGCCGTCTCGCCGATCGTCCCCAGGATGTCATGCACCAGCTCAGGCTGTTCGTAATAAGCGAGGCACAGCCCCTCCTCCCCCAGGAGCTGGCGCGGCTCGTCGAAGCCGCCCGGGATGCTGGCGCAGATCACTTTATTCTGGCGTCGCTGTTCTTGCGCCTCAGCCAGCCAGTTTCCGGCGAGGCGCTTTTCGCTGAACTCGTACCACGGCTTGATCTTCAGCCAGTCATCCATGCTCTTGACCGGGTAATCCATCGGCAGCGCCAGCGTCGCCGCCTTTTTAGAGAGCTTCATCGTCCGGCCGAGAGCGTCGCGCCAGAGTCTGTAGTCTTCGGTCTCCTCAAGGTTCTGCTCCGGAAAGCCGCCGTCCAGGCCAGTATTAATAGGCAGATAATAACGGTCTTCACAGCGGTACCTGAATGCGGAGAAATCCAATTCCTGCAGCGTAGCCCCTTGCTCCAGCCATTCCTCCTTCAAGCCGATGATCGGTCCGAAGATTTCGGTGAACAGCGGCCGCTCGTTGCGCTGGAAGGTCATGTGGTCGAGGTATTCGTCGCGGCTAACTGTGGGCGTTTTCTTGATGGCGAGATCGGCGTGTGTGCTCCAGATTAACTTCCGCATCCGAATTCTCCTCAATGAATAAGGACTGCTCTGTCTTATTTACAGGCAGCCGGTGAGATCATGTGTTCCCGGACTTCCGCCCATGCCACCTCGTGCGGCAGGCGGTTCGTCAGCACCGCCCGCGCGGCGACGGTTCCGGCGGCCTCGCCCATGGGCACGGCATTGCCGGTCACCCGGTAGCTGGCGTGTGCCAGGAAGTCACCGCTGATGCACCTGCCGGCCATCATCAGCCCGTCCACATCCCGCGCCACCAACGCTCTCAGGGGAATGTCATACGGCTGTGTTTGGAACGCCTGGGCCTCAATTGCCGTTCCACCCTTTTGATCCGTGGAATGCACATCCACGCCGAAGGTCACCCGGCAGACGGCCTCAGGATGGCGGGCGCCAGCAGCCAGGTCCTGGGCGGTCACGGTGTAGCGCCCGTGGATGCGCCGGCTCTCACGCACGCCGATTTTACCGGCGGTAGCCACCAGGTGCATGCAGTTCCAGATGCCCCCCAGCCCGCGCAGGGCATTGACAAGGTCGTGCAGCTCCCTGCGGGCGTGAATGGTGGCGTCGCTTAAATCCTGGGCGTCGATCCCCGATCGCCCATACTCGTGGTTAGCCATCAGGAAGAACAGGTCATTGCGAATCCAGAAGAGCGTGGGCAGCCCGTAAGATGGCGAAAGCCCGGCGCGCTCCATCTCGGCCTTCAGACGTTTTTTGGGCTCCATCCACTGCTCATCTTCGAAGTATTGGAAGAAAGGCTGCACATCCTGCGGATCGAGACCGGCGACAAGCGCCAGCAGGCTCATCGGCTGAGTCTGCGTCGAACCCGGTCGCCCCAGGTCAAAGCCGCAGCCGGCGCGTGCTGCCAGATCGCCGTCGCCGGTACAGTCGACGAAGACCTTCGCCTGGAGCGCCTGCCTGCCCGATTTCGATTCCACCACGGCATGCGTCAGCCGGCCATCCTGCACGACCGCTCCGGCCAGCAGGTGATAGAGCTTCACGTCGACGCCGGCCTCCTGGCACAGATCATCGAGCAGGACCTTCATGGCCTCAACGTCGAAGGCGTTGGTGGGACTCCCACCGTACCATGCCCGCGCCTTCATGCTGTCCAGCCGGAGTAAAATCTCACGCAGCACGCCAGATTTATTCGCCGAGTCCAGGATCCAGGTCAAGCCACCGCTGGTCCACATCCCGCCCAGGCAGCCTTGCATCTCGACCAGCCCGGTGCGGGCCCCCGCACGCGCGCTGGCCAGGGCTGCGGCAACCCCAGCCGGCCCGCCGCCGCAGACCAGTACGTCAAATTCGTCAAGAATAGGCGTTATTTTTTCGGTTTCCAGGATTTGTCTCATCAATGTTAATTGCGCCTCCGGATACGAACCACGATATCGTGCGTGAACTCGGGCAAGTCCAGGCGTGTTGCGGGACCTCCCCGCAACGGCGTCCACGGGGAATAGAGTCCACTCAGCGGCGAGTAGCTGGCCATCACATAATTCCCTGCGGGCAGGTCGCAAACCAACTCGCAGCGGATTGGATCGCCGAGGCCGGGCTCGTCCCATTCCCGGTGATCGGCAAGGTAGATGTTGTAGTCTCCCCCATCAACCGCCAGGACCGAGGGCAGGATGAACCCGGGGTGTTCGCGAATCACCGGCAAAGCCGGGCGCGCCCGGACCAGATCCACCGAATGGATGTATTCCGAAAGGTGTTTCATCCACGTACGCAGGTGTTGGCGCGATTCCGGTGTGCCCGTTTCGCAGTAGTTGATGATCGAGAAATCGATGACATCGTAGTGGCTTCCGCAGAACAGGGCCGTCCAGGCGCGCTTGCGGTGCAGCGTCCAGCCTGCCGGATTCTTATACTGGCTGGCGGCGTTGTCTTCATCGAGGTTCAGCGGTTTCGCCTCCGGGTAGGTATCGAGGCAGTACTGTCGAAAATTCGCCAGGCGCAGTTGACCGCTCATAAATTGGCCCAGGTCGTAGTGCCGCCCTCGATAAACCATGTTCGAAAGCGGGTGCATGTTGGCCACGTCGAAAAAAGCCGTCCTCTCGAATGTCCCATCGGCAAACTGGTGCACATCCGGACCGGAGCGCTGGCTCTCATCCGGCAGTGAATAGGCGAAGGCCTCCTGCCCGGCGATCAAATGCCGGTTCGGGAGCGCTGCTTCGGTTTCGCGCACGACCTGGGCCAGGGCTTTTTGCCAATCATTGACTTCATCCACCGTCGGGCTTCCAACCCGGTCCAGGCTGCCGCCCGGCTCGTTGCAGATCTCGTAAATGAGGTTGTCGTAAGGATTCGTCTCCTGGACGATCTTGCGCACGAGGGCGACCTGGTAAGAGAGCAGGCGAGGCGGCCTTCGGGTCATATATTCGGACCAGTGGATCTCTTCGGTCTGGTTGAGATTATTGCGGGGGTGCAGTGGGTTGAGCGCCCACACGGAATCACCGTACGTATTGGAGAGCATGACAACTTCAACGTTGATGCCGCAGCTGGATGCCAGCGAAAGAAAACGCTGTAGGCGCTTGAAAAACTCCGGATTCCACCGGTCCAGGTCATACTGGGGAAGCCCATCGAGGGCTTTTCCGGGTCCAACCCGCGGGTACGGGGCAATATAGTCCGGCGATTCCGGTTTACAGGTTGAGTAAGGGTTGCTGGCGCTCTGGAGCTCACGGAACAGCACGAACAGCCGCGTCAGCGTCATCTTCTTATCAGCGGCATCTGCCAGGTACTGTTCGAAACGGAACGGGCGGTTAATCACCGAGCCGTAGTGTTCGCTGGCGGTTACCAGCACCAGCGGCGCCCCACGAAACTCAAAAATTTTGGGATTGCCGGGATGAATTCGAACCGGTGAATTTTGTTCTTTTGTCTTCATGCCCTCGCCCATCACCTACGGAACCAAATAGCGATTACGCGCCTCATCCGGGATCTCCAGGCTCTGGACAAACGCCTCGATAGGCTCCACCAGCGACTCGCTGTCCGCATAGCTGGCTCCCGGATCGAACACCAGGGAGCACGACTTGCCATTCCCGTAGGTGACCGTATAGGTTTCAGTCTCTCCCCCTTCCGGCGCATCCTCCGGCTCAACCCGCTGGATCGTCGCACAGTCCACCGTCTCAAGCTGTTGAAAAAGAGCTTCAACTTCTTGCTCATCCACCAGGATGACCCAGGTCCCGGTATTGACCTGGGTTTCATCCACCTTCCCATTACGGATTAAAGTCGCCCCCTGTTTCGTGATGGTGATTGCTTCATGCCATTGGAGCTCCGGCAGGATCGTCCCCGAATCGATCGTGTACATAATCCCGGAAATATCGTCCATCGTTTCAACCGGTCTGCAACCTGCCAGGAATCCGCAGAAGATAAGCATCAGGAAGAGCAGCAACTTCTTCGTCATCGCGCCAACAGTTCGCATACGCCATCACTCACCCAACAGCACCCGGTCGAAGAAATCCACTACTCGTTGTTCGTACTCATCCGGGTAGCGGCCAAGAGCGCCCGTGTGGGCTGCCTCTGGCGCAATCCATAATTCAGCGCGCTCTCCAAGCGTTTCCACAAACAGCTCATTGAACGCAATTTCCATCTCCTCCGCGCCGCCTGCAATAAACAAGAACGAGGCCGGTTCCGCCTCCAGCATCGACTCCAATAAGGGCTTCGGCGGTTTGCCTCCCCCGAGAAGCTGTACGGCTGCAAACATCACCCGCGCCGTGAAGTTGCGCACCAGCGGGCGCTCGGATGGCAGCGCCAGCAGCTCCTGCGTGCTGCGGCGGGTCGCTCCGTCCGCGACCACAGCCCTGAGCGCCGGCGCCTCGGAAACGGCCCCGAGCAGGACTTCTCCTCCCATCGAAAGGCCCAGACCCCCGATCTGGTCGACGCCTGCCTGCGCCTGCAGGTATTCCACCGCGGTTTTGACGTCCGGATTGCTCAGCCAGCCCAGGCGGTTCGTCTTTCCACTGCTCTCTCCGTGCCCACGCAGGTCCAGAGCGAGCACGCCGTACCCATGACGGGCCAGCATGTCGGCGTATGGACGAAGCTGCTCGCGCAAGCCCCCCGCACCGTGCAGCAGCAGGATCGCCGCCCCATTGTTGGGAGGGGTGTACCAGGCCGAGAGTTTGACGCCATCGTCCGTCAGCAGCTCGACAGGTTCAAAGCCCTCCGGCGGCGAACCCACCGCTTCTCTGCCCGGGAAGATCGCAGTAATACCCATGCCCACCGGGAGAAGAATATACAATCCAACGATCAGGATACCCAGGATGATTGCAATCCAGCCAAGAATTTTTGTTATACGTTTTTTCCGGTTCATAAGATTTGATTATATCTTCATTCAGTCACTCAAAAATTCGTGTCATTCGACCATTCGTGAAATTCGTGTTAAAAATTCGCGATCGCTTAACCATTATTTGCCAGGATATTCGGTACAATAGCCTGAGAGCCTGATTTGAACCCAAAAAGTCCCCCCCGGGGTCCTGGTGTCCATTTAGCAGCAAACTTTCTGGACAGCCAGGCAATCATCCAGAACAACCCCGGAATAAACAATTTACAGGAGCCATATGAATCCTCAAAACTTCGAGCTCAAAAACCAGAAAATCCGCAGCTCATTCCTCGATCTCAAGGACCACCACCCCGAGCGCCTGCAAACCCGCCTGAACCTCTCCTGGAGCAACTGGGGCTTCGGGTTGGAGCCCCTGGACGAATCCGCCGCCCGCCTGCAGCGCGCCGGCATCCACTGGATCGAGCTGCACGGCAACCACTACGGCCCCGACCTGGGTTATAAGCCTGGCGAGACCCTCCAAATCCTGTCCGATCACAACCTGCGGGTTGCCGGCATCTGCGGCATGTTCTCGCCCGACAACGATCCTGCCTCCAACCGTCCCCTGCAGCGCCAGGCGGCCATCGACTACATCCGCCGCGAGCTGGAATTCGGCCACGCCGTCGAGGCCGGCTACTTGCTGGCCTGCCCCAGCGCTGTCGGACGCCCGGCTCCTTACGACGACAGCGAGTTCGAGCGCTCGGTAGAGGTCTATAAAATCGTCGCTGGCGATTTCCTGGCAGCCGGCGTGCGCGGCGCGGTCGAGCCGATCCGCTCCGCCGAGGTCAGCTTAATTCACACGGTGGCGGATGCGGTGCGCTTCATCACCGCCATCGACCACCCGGGCATCCAGCACATCAACGGCGATGTCTACCACATGCAGGTCGAAGAAGCCCACATCGGCACCGCCATCCTTGAAGCCGGCCAGCGCTTGACAAATTTACATCTGGCCGACAGCAACCGCTGCGCCCTGGGCGAAGGCTCGCTTGACCTGGATACGATCATCATGGCGCTCTACGTCAGCGGCTACAACCTCCCGGGCTGCTACGTGACCCCTGAGCCACTCGGCCCCGGCGGCGACCCTTATCCGGCCATGAACGGCAAGCCCGACCCGCAGCAGCTCGAGAAGCTGGTGCAGCAAACGGCGAGGTATTTCCGCGAGCGGGAAGAAGCTCTTTCAGCATAATAAATGTCATCCTGAGCGAAGCGAAGGATCCCTATTAAGATGGCAATGACTGATTATGGTTAGGTAATGATAGGCTATACTCATAGGGACCCTTCGTCGGCAGGATAGGAATTATTCCGTTGGAGCTCTTGTGCCTCCTCAGGGTGACATTAAGGTCGAGACCACTTGTTATTCAGCAATTTTGATAGGAGAAAACCATGACCACCCCAAAGACCATCCGTGAGATTTTCGATAAAGGCGGCGGTATTTATCGCATGGTGCCCGTATTCATCCCGCGCCAGTTCAGCCAGGCCGGCAAGCGCCTGCGCCTGCACCCCGACGACTACTACGCCTTCGGTGTGCGCCGCGGCTCGATCAAGGAGCGCTGGTTTTCCTCGGTAACCCCGGCCATGAATGGGCCGCTGGCGGCTACTGACGAGGGCATGAGCTACGTGGCGCCTTCGACCGACCCGAGACACAAATTCCTCTTCAAGGACGCTGTCGACGAGCTGGGCGCCGATCTGATCGGCAAGGAGCTCTGGAAGACCTACGGCACCTGGCCGATGTACTCCAAGTTCTTCGACTACGGCGAGCCGCTCTTCCACCACCTGCACCTGATGGACGACGCCGCTGGTCGCATCGGGCGCAAATCCAAGCCGGAAGCCTACTACTTCCCACCCCAGCTCAACAACCACCTGGGCACCTTCCCGGTGACTTACTTCGGCTACGATCCGGACGTGACTCCGCAGATGGTGCTCGAACGCCTGCGCCTCTACGAGACAACCGACAACCGCATTACCGAGCTCTCGCGCGCCTACCGCATCGAGTTGGGCACCGGCTGGTACACCCCCGCCGGGGTGATCCACGCCCCGGGCTCGGTGCTGACCTACGAGCCGCAGTGGAACTCCGACGTGAACTCGGTGCAGGAAAATATCACCGCCGGTGAGGTTTACCCCTACGATTTCCTGGTCGGCAACTGCCCCGAGGATAAACAGCGCGACCTGAACTACATCATGAGCCTGATGGACTGGGAGAAGTGCGTCGACCCGCACTACCGCAAGCACTACTACCGCCCGCCCGTCCTGGCAGGCCAGGGCGAGGGCTATCACGAAAAATGGATCACCTACGCCACCCCCTACTTCAGCGCCAAGGAGCTGACGATCTACCCGGGCGCCACTGCCATCATCCACGACGGCGCGGCCTACGGCTGCATCCTCGTCCAGGGTCACGGCAAATTCGGCGTTTACGACGCTGAAACTGCCATCATGCTGCGCTTCGGCCAGCTCAGCGGCGATGAATACTTCGTCAGCGAAGGGGCTGCCAAAGCCGGGGTGACCATCACCAACCACTCCCCCTGGGAACCGCTGGTCATCCTCAAACACTTCGGACCCAACCACCCCGACGTACCAATGACGTTGCCCAACGAATAGGGCACAGCGGAAGTGCTGCTGTGCCCCTACCTCTACCCGGTTTCACCCGCCAGAACCCACTCTGGATTGTCTCTCCTGCGAATCCCACGAAGGTGGGATTCGTGCTCTTCCCAGCCCCGGTTTAACCGGACGAAATTACGACAGGAATTTTCCAATCCAATGACCCACAACCTTGTCCTCCTCACCTCATCCGACACCCTCGGCTTCGACCCGGCGACTGCTCGCCTCGTCTCCCTCCGCCGCCAATCCGCCCCCGACCAGGAATTCATCGCCTATTCCGAGCAGCACCCGGCCTTCGTCATCGGCTACTTCGACAGCCAACGCGGCTACCACCAGCTCGACTCACAGCAGGCCTCTGCCGTCTCGGTCAGGCAGGAGACCCAAGCTGGCTGGGTCACACTCCACGCCAGCTATCACGGCCTCGCCGGGCTCGCCCTCGATGTGCATTTTTCGATCTCCACTTCACCAGCGGACCCCTTCTCCCGCTGGAAGCTATCCCTCGACAACCGCTCCGGGCTGGAGATCTTCAATGTCCAGTTTCCATTCGTCGTCTGCGCCTTCGACCTGGCCGGGGAGAAGGACAGCGAGAGCCTGGCGCTGCCACACGGCTACACCAGCGGCCAGCTAATCAAGAACTTCAAGGGCGAAGAGTTCGTCCAGACTCCATTCGGTGTCATGTGGCGGCGTAAGCTCAAGCCCGATACCTGGACCGCCTGGTTGTGGAGCGACTGGAACACCGAGCACTACCCCGGCTGGCAGTTCGCCCAGTTCCTGGCCTATTACAACGACCGCGCCGGTCTCTATCTGGCTTGCAACGATACCCAGGGCGGATTAAAAAGTTTCAAAATTCTCGACCGCCAGCCCGGCTTCCGCCTGGCCATCGCCCACATCGGCGACTGGCCTCAGGAGGGCGCCCGCAGCCTGGAATATGAGACGCTGCTGGGCAGCTTCGAAGGCGACTGGTACTCAGCAGCCGAAATTTACCGTTCCTGGAGCCTGCAGCAGTCCTGGGCGACCCCCCTGCACCAGCGCAACGACGTGCCTGCCTGGCTGCTGGACTCGCCCGTTTACATCACCGTCCGCCCGCAGGGCGTGCTGGATGAAGGCGCGGTCTTCCCGGTGGAGGAGTTCCTGCCTTACGAGAAGGTGCTGCCCCTCCTGGACGGCATCGCCCGGAAAGTAGAAGCGCCCATCGCCGCGGTCTTGATGAGCTGGGAGCACCGCGGCTCGTGGATCTATCCGGACTGCTTCCCACCCATCGGCGGTGAGGAGTCGATCGCCAATTTCACCCACCTGGCGCGCCAGCGCGGCTGGCACGTGGGCAGCTTCAGCAACGGCACCCAGTGGCTGATCGGCGACGGTTGGAACGGCTACGACGGGCAGGAATATTTTCGGGAGCAGGGCGGTGAGGCCGCTGTCTGCAGGCGTCCCGACGGCACAAGCTGGCTGAACATGCAGTACTGGCGTCCAGGCTACCCCTGCTGCATGGGCGCCCCACTGACGCGCCAGATCGCCAGCGATTACGTGCGCCGTTTGATTGGCTGGGGCTTCGAGTCCATCCAGTTCTTCGATCAAAACTGCTTCGCCGTCACCTTTGCCTGCTTCGCCCACGATCACGAGCACCCCCCGCTGCCCGGGCGCTGGATGAACGAGGTAATGGCGCAGATGGTCGCTGATTTCCAGGCCATCGCCAGCCAGGCGGGTGGTGCGGGCACGACCGGCCTGCAGAACGGCGTCATCCAATCCACCGAGGCCGGCGTCAACGAGTTCTGCTTGCCGCTTTTCCAGGAAGCCGACCTGCGCGTCTTTCCACCAGGCTGGGAGGAAAGCGCCGGCTTCAACCAGAGCATCCCCCTCTTCCAATACCTGTTCCACGAATGCCTGGTGCTGAACGGGATGATGAGCGCCGGGCAGGAGCCTTATCACGTCGAGATCAGCGCCGCCGCCAACTGCGTCCTCGGCGGTATCCCCGGCGGAGTCCTGCGCGGCGATGGCACGCTGATGGATAAGGACACCAACAACTGGGCGCCCTGGGAGCCAAAGATGGGAAATCCGCAGGCCGGGTTGGAGATGCTGCGCACGGTCACGGCGCTGCGACGCGGGCCGGGCAAGGACTTCCTGGTTTTCGGTCGTATGCTCAGACCGGCGCAGGTCGATGGCATCCAAACCATCGCCTGGAACTGCAACGGGCGCCAAAACCGTACACCCGCAATCTTTCATTCCGCCTGGCAGGCTCCCGACGGACGCACTGGCTTCGTCCTGGCAAACTGGACCAATCGCTGGTGGCGGGTCACGCTGCGCGACTCACGCCTGGCTGAGAGTGGCACAGGAACCGTCCGCCTCACCCGCAGCAGCAGGAAAATGCAGAAAAAGAATGCTCATCCCATCGAAGGCGCGCTGACTGTCTCCGTTCCCGCACACGCCTGCCTCCTGATCGAGGTTTAATATGAGCTCACGCGACCTCCCTTTCATCTTCGGCGCTCAGTACTACCGCGCCCCCACCCCCGAACCCGAGTGCTGGGAAGCCGACCACCGCCGCATGCGCGAGCTGGGCTTTAACAGCGTCAAATACTGGGCGCAGTGGCGCTGGTCGCACAAGCAGGACGGCAGCTTTGATTTCAGCGACCTCGATGGGTTAATGAATCTCGCCCAGGAGAATGACCTGCAGGTGACCATCAACACGATCTTCGACGTCGCCCCGCATTGGCTGTACACCCGCTACCCGGATGCGAAACAGGTGTGCTGCGATGGGCGGGTCGTCGAGCCCTACACCGTCGCCCACCGCCAGATTGGCGGCCATCCCGGGCCTTGCTACAACCATCCCGGCGCCCGCCTGGAGCGCGAACGCTTCCTGCGCGCCTGCCTCGAGCACTTCCGCAGCCACCCGGCGTTGAAGATGTGGGACGCCTGGAACGAGCCGGAGCTGTGCTTCCCCCAGCGCACGCCAGACGTGGACGCCATGGCCTGCTACTGCCCGCACTGCCAGGAACGCTTCCTGGGCTGGTTGCAGGCGAAGTACGCCAGCCTGGATCACCTCAACCAGGTCTGGGGTCGCTGCTACGAGAGCTGGGAGCAGGTGGAGACGCCGCGCAACCCGCACACGATCACCGACTACGTCGACTGGCGCGAGTTCCACATCGCCACCATGACCGGCGAAGCCGCCTGGAGGCTGGCGCTGATCCGCGAGCTGGACCCCGGGCGCATCCACTACCTGCACGTCGTGCCGAACGTCATGTCGGTCTTCAATTCGGTCGCCTGCTGCGCTGACGACTTTGAGCTCGCCAGCCACTGCCAGGTATTTGCCGCCACGATGAACGGCGGACCGGTGTACGCTCCACAGGTGCTTTCGGCTGGGCGCGGCAAGCTCTGCTACAACGTCGAGAGCCACATCAACTTCGGCATGACCAACCTGCACCAGCGCCGGCTGAGTCTCGGTCGACCTGCTGCGCGACTGGCTGCCCCAGGTCGGCCTGGGCATTCGCGGCTTCCTGTTCTGGCAGTACCGGCCCGAAGTCCTCGGCTTCGAGTCCCCCGCCTGGGGCGTGGTCGGGCTGGACGGCAGCGACAGACCGGTGACGCACGCTGTGCGCGAGGTCATCCGCAGGCTGGCGCCATATACCGCCGAGTTGGTGAACTGCCCACCTGCCCTGCCCGAGATCGCCATCTTAAAATCGCGGAAAAATGAAATCTTCCATTTTTGCATCCACAACAGCCTCGACGGGCTGGTGGAGAGCGTCGAAGGCTACATCAAGACCCTCTACTGGAACAACTATGCCTACCGCATCCTCAGCGGGGAGATGCTGGCGAACGGCGAGCTTGAGGGCGTCAGGCTCCTGATCTTGCCCTCCTGCTACTACCTGAGCGAAGCTGAAGCCGCCAGCCTGGAACGCTGGGTGCAAAGCGGCGGCGTCGCCATCGCCGAAGCTCACCTGGCCGGCTACAACGCCACCACCGGCAGGCACTCCCGCCTGCTGCCTGGCTGCGGGCTCGCGCAGGCCTGGGATTTTCGGGAGAGCGACTCCACCGCATCCTACCACCTCAGGCTGGAGCAGGCCGAAGCGTTCCTGGGCGCCGCCAGCGAGGATGTGCGCAAAGCCCTCTCCGGCGTGCAGCTATCCGGCGGTAAAACCTTCCCGCTGCGCCTGGCGGACGGGTCGATCGCCTGGGGTGCGGAGCGGTATGCCACCCTCGATGGCGCCGGCCTGCAACCCGAAGGCTGGTTCGAGCCGGAAGCGCCCTGCCTGGCCTCCCTGGAAACCGGCAAGGGCTGGATCTTCTACGCCGGGACGAACCTCGGCCAGGGAGCCGCCAAGGATCCCGCGGGTCTCCTAAGCATCTTGCGGCGGGCAGCCTGGCGCGCCGGTGTGCAGCCCATGCTCGGTTTGAAAGCAGATCAGCCCAGGCAGGTGCGCCTCGATCCCATCTCTGACCGCACTGGCAAGCTGCGCTTCCTGGTCTGCCAAAACGCCTCATCCCAGGAACAGGCCTGCTCGGTTACAATACAAGGAGGCGGCGCTGGCCTGTTCAGCGGAGAATCATTCGATTTTTCTCCGTCAAAACCGCTCGTGCTGCCGCCCACCTTTATTGACCTGATCGTCCTGGAGGATTGACTGGTGCTCGACTCCGCCCTGCGTACCCCTTCCGCTGCCCCCGAGCCGTATTTTCGTCCCTCGGCGCTCGGTCCCGACTGCAGCACCCCGCGCAGCGCCCGCCTGCGCCAGCGGCGGTTCGACCTCGCCTATGCGGGACTGAGCGAGCCCGAAAGCTATACGAAACTCGCCCAGGAGACCCGCCAGGTCTACCTCGACTGGGAAAAGGTGCACCCCGCCCTGGGACGGGCGCGCGCCCTGCTGCACGTCGTCGAAAACTGCGAGCTGCCCCTGGAGCCGGAGGCGCTTTTCCTCGGCGGCGAGAACCCGTTTTTCTTCAACCTGATGCTGCCGGCGCTCCAGGCTGACCGCTACAGCCGCTACGCCGTACTGCCCCCCGAGCCGCTGGCTGCAAAGCTGCGCGGCAAGCTCTACCAGGCGCCCTGCTTCGACGGGCACATCACCCCTGGCCTCGAATACCTGCTGGGATTGGGCATCTCGGGCTACCAGGCCAGGATTGCCGATGCCGTGCGCGCCTGCCAACAATCCGGCCTGCTCTATAGCCCAGGCGGTGAGGAGCTGCGTCGTTTTTACGAAGCCGCCAGCCTCTCCTGCGAGGCCGTCCTGGCCTACGCCAACCGCAACCGCCAGGCCGCTTTGGAGCTTGCCGCCAGCGCCTCCGACGCAGCCTGGGCCGATGAGCTGCGCCAGGCCGCGGCCGTCCTCGAGCGCGTTCCCCTGCAGCCTGCTCATACCCTGCGCGAGGCCATGCAATCCTACTGGATCGCCTACATCCTGGTGACCCTGGAAATGGGAGGCTGCACCCCCGGCGGCGGTCTGGGCCTGGGGCGCATCGACCAGTTCCTCTACCCGTATTACGAACGCGATCTCCAATCCGGCAGGCTGACCCGCCTCGAAGCCCTGGAGCTGATGGAACAGTTCCTGCTGTGCTTCCGCCACGTCGATTATTTCACCCAACACCAGCTTTACACGCCCGGCAGTCAGGCCAGCCTGGGCGGGATCACATCGAACGGTCAGGACGCCTTCAACGAGCTTTCAGAGCTGATCCTGGAAGCTTCGCTGCGCATCAACATGCCCGCCCCATACATCTCGCTGCGCCTGTACCAGTCCGCCCCGACGCGCTTCTGGAACGCCGCCGCCAGCTATATCGCCAGCGGGCTAGGCTTCCCCATCGTCAACGACGAGGTCCTCATCCCGGCGTTCCTCAAGCACGGGCGTACCCTCAGCGACGCCCGCGACTATATCTGCTCCTGCTGCTACGAGCACACCATCCCCGGGCGCGAAGCCTTTCACCCGAGCTGCTGCTTCGTAAACCTGCTGATGGTGCTCGAGCTGGCGCTCAACGAGGGGCGCTCGCTGCAAACCGGCGAGAGCCTGGGGCTGTCCACGCCGCCGGCTGCCCGGGTCGAAAGCTTCGAGCAGCTCCTGGACGCCTTCTGGCAGCAGGTGCACTTTGTCATTGACCGCCTGGTTTTCCTGACCAACGCCGCCGACGCCGCCCACAGCGCCTACCGCCGCTACCCGCTGATGTCTCTCTTCATCGACGACTGCCTGGGAAAGGGCAAGGACGTCTGCTCGGGTGGGGCGCGCTACAACCTCACCGGCTGTGTGGTCGGCGGGCTTCCCAACGTGGCCAACTCGCTGGCGGCCATCCGCAGCCTGGTCTTCGAGCAGAAGCTGGTCAGCCTGCCCGAGCTTGTCGCCGCCCTGCAAGCCGACTTCGACGGTTACGAGAAGCTGCAGCGCCAGCTCCTGGCAGCGCCCAAGTGGGGCAATGGACTGGTCGAGGTCGATGACCTGGCCGGGGAGGTTGCCCAACGCCTCTACCGTGAGCTGGAAGGGCAGCGCAACGCCCGCGGCGGTCGCTGGCAGCTCGGGCTGTATTCGTTCGTTGCCAACCACTGGATGGGCGAGGTCGCCGGCGCTTCTGCCGACGGGCGCAATTCGGGCGAGATCGTCACCCGCAATCTCAATCCCACCTGGGGCAGCGACCGCCTGGGACCCACCGCCGTGCTCCAGTCCCTGAGCCAGGTCGACTTCCGCCTGGCGCCCGACGGCTGCTCACTCGATCTACGTTTCAGCCCGTCCGACTTCTCCACGCCTGCCGGCCGCCAGAAGCTGGTCGGCTTCTTGAAAGCCTTCGTCGACCTGGGCGTGATGGAGATGCAGATCAGCGTCGTCGATACCGAGACCCTCCTGGACGCCCAGCAGCACCCGCAGCGCTACCCGCACCTGCTGGTGCGCGTGGCCGGTTACAGCGCCCGTTTCATCGATCTGACCCCCGAAGAACAAACCGAAATTATCTCGAGGACTTTGAAAAGACTATGACTTAAAAATTCAACCTTCCTGCCAGCGATCGCATCCGTGCATTTACCTGGACCGGTGAACGCATAGGATATCCCGAAGCCGAGATCAAGGGTGACACCTTCCCGATGACGTGGGCAGACGACGACGAAATTTATACCTCCGCCGGCGACCCGCTGTGGGGCGAAAACAAGTCCGGGTTAGATGTTGAAAAATTCAGCGGAATGGCTCCTGACTACACAATTACTAAAAAGAACCCGATGAACGATTATCTGGGCTGGGGTGGTGATGGCCCAAAGCCCAGCGGGATGCTGTGCGTGAACGGAATCCTGTACCTGGCGTTCCAAAACATGCTGCGCACCCAGCGCCCTGCCCACGGTCTGGTTTCGCAGCACGGCAGCGACGCCCAGATCGTCTACTCCACCAACAAGGGCATGTTCTGGGTGCCCACGCTCGCCAACGTCCCCGCCCCGATGTTCGCGGGTCACAAGTTTGGCGGACCTCCCTTCATTAACCACGGCAAGAACAACGCCTACGCCCGCGATCATTTCGTCTACGCCGTCTCCAGCGACCAGTGGGACAACGGCAGCAACTTACGCCTCGGTCGCGTCCAGGCTGACCGGATTATGGACCGTTCAGCTTGGGAATGGGTGTGCGCCTATGACCCGTCAGGGAGTCCGGCCTGGAGCACTGACCTGGGCCAGGCGATTCCCATTTTCTCCCTCCACCGCTGGATCAGCCTCCCCGAGATGGTCTACCTGGCGAGTATCAAGCGCTACTTGCTACTCACCTGGCGCCTGCACCAGGATTTCTCGGGCGTTCATGGCACTGACTTCCTCGTACTGGATTCCCCCGAACCCTGGGGGCCTTTCTCACTGGTACATTTCGACGAATATTGGGAAGCCAAAGAATTTACCCCCTATTGCCCGCGTCTGCCGTTGAAGTGGCTGGCGCCGGATGGGCTCTCGGGCTGGCTGCAGTTTTCCGGGAGTTGGGAGCCGGATGGCCAGGAAGCCGGCTATTACCGCTCGAACATCCGCCCATTCAAGCTGGTTTTGAAATAACGAGGATTATCAATATGAATGACCGTGAACGCTACATCGCCACCGTCCTCGGTGAACCCGTCGACCGCCCCGTCTACTGGCTGAACTGGAGCCCCTGGGCAACTGCCTGGCAGCGCTGGGAGACGCGAGGGCAAGCCCGCCTCCATCACCGACTATCGCACCTTCATGGACCCCGACCAGGTGCTGCTGCCGGTGCCCATCAACACCGGACCCTGCCCGCGCATCGAGCGCCGCGTGGTCGAGGAAACCGCCGATTATGTGGTCTTCTACGATAGCTGGGGCATCAAGCGCCGCGACTACAAGGGCGGCGAGTCGATGTCCGAATTCCTTTCCTTCCCGGTCAAGAACCGCCAGGACTGGGTCGAGTTCCGCCAGCGCTACCTGGACCCCGACGATCCCGAGCGCCTTGCCGGCGACTGGCGCCAGGTCGTCCAGGAGTTGGTGGGACAAGGGCTGGCCGATCCAGCTCGGTTACTACCCCGATGGCGGTGTCTTCGGCGCCTTCCGCTGGCTGATGGGGGACGAGGAAGGACTGGTGGCTTTCCACACCGATCCTGACCTGGTACACGAAATCATGGACCACATCACCGACATTTACCTGACCGTCTGGGAGAAGGTGGTGCAGGGGCTGCCGGGCATCCAGATCACCAACATCCACATGTGGGAAGATATGTGCTATCGCGGCGGGCCGCTGATCTCGCCGAAGATGTGGGTGGAGTTCCTGGGACCCAACTACCGGCGCATCCGTGAGTTCGCCGCCCGTCACAACATCCCCTGCATCTCGGTGGACACCGACGGCGACCCCGAGCGCATCGCCCAGCCGATGATCGACCACGGCGTGAACCTGCTCTTCCCGATGGAAGTCGCCGCCGGGGTGGACGTCAACGCCTGGCGCCAGAAGTTCCCGACCCTGGCGTTCATGGGCGGCATCGACAAGCGTGAGCTGGCGAAAGGCAAGGCCGCCATAGACCGCGAGCTCGACCGCATCTGGCCCTGCGTGGAAAAGGGACGCTACATCCCCGACCTCGACCACCTGGTGCCGGATGACGTTTCCTGGGAAAATTACCTGTATTACGTCCAATCCTTAAAAAAGCGTGTAGGAAAGGGCGGATGAGTACATCCGGCGGATGAGTACATCCGGAAAAAACGAGTATATGATGAATGCAGCGATTGAAGCCAGAATCCAATTTCTCAAAACCCAGGCCCTGAACTGGAAGGAGCTGCAGCGCCCGTACGTCGGCAGGCGCCTGTACCATGCCTTCAGGGACTCGCCCAAACCAATCCATCCACACCCTGGATGAAGCGCAAAGCCGGTCATGCTCGCCAGCATCATCGAGCACATCCAGCCGGAAATCCATCCCATGGAGCTGGTGGTCGGCTACAACTATAATGGCTCCGACGACGGCCAGTGGCTGGAAGTAGGCCTGATCCCGCGCCGCGGTGATGCCCTGAAAGAGCTGAAGCAATACCTGGGCCTGGGTCAACTAAGCCGAATCCGAAATCGAGTTCGTCGTATCCGCCTTCGAAAAGACGGAAACCGACCTGGCGCATCCCGCCTACTACCTGGAGACGCCACCGGAGTACACCCAGGCTGAAAACGAAGGCTTGATCTGCGCCTGGGCGACGCCTGAAAATCACACCGTCATCGGCTACGAAAAGGTCCTGCGGCTTGGGTTTCCGCGGCATCTGCCAACGAAATTGCAGCATTCCCTGGCAGACCTCGACTGGAGCGATCCCGCCGCCCCCGAACGCAAGCTGCTGCTCGAGAGCGCCTTGCAAGTGGCCGAAGCCGCCTGCAGTCTGGGCAGGCGTTACGCCCAGAAAGCCGCAGTGAGCTGCTGGCGGAATACCCAGGGCGAGAATTACGACCCTAGCGTATTTCCGACCTGGAAGCCGTCATCGCCTGCACCAGCCAGGTTCCGGAGTTCCCGGCGCGCACCTTCCACGAAGCCGTCCAGAGCCTGTGGTTCGCCCATGTCATCAACACCTGGGAGGACGGCATCAACGCCAACTCCCTGGGGCGCATCGACCAGGTCCTTTTCCCCTATTTCGAGCGTGACCTCGAAGCCGGCCGCATCGACGAAGACCGTGCCGTTGAGCTTCTGGCCTGCCTGTGGCTGAAGCTCTACCGCGACTACGACGTGCAGCAGGTCACCCTGGGCGGCGTCGACAGCCGAGGAAATGACGCCACGAATGCGCTGACCTACCTGATGCTCGATGTCACCGAGGCCGTCGACCTGATCCGCTGCATGGGGGTGCGCCTGCACCGCGGCTCCCCCGAGCGCCTGCTGCAGCGCTGCCTGGAGATCGTCGGCCGGGGTAAGTGGTGTGCCCTTCTTCTTCAACGACGAAGCCCTCGTGCCGGCCTTAACCGCCAGCGGTATCGCCCTCGAAGACGCCCGCGACTACGCCAACATCGGCTGCGTCGAGACCACCATCCCCGGCAAGGCTAACCCGCACGCCGTCAGCAACCGCATCAACCTGTTGAAGTGCCTGGAGCTGGCGCTGAACAACGGCGTCAGCCTGACCACCGGCCAGCAGGTAGGCCCGCAGACGGGCGAGGTCGAGAAGATGCACGGCCTCGTCGATGTCATGAGCGCCTACCAACAGCAGGTCGAGTACTTCCTGACCCTGGCCTGCTTCCAGTCCAACCGCTGCGAGCTGACGCACAGCCTGACCCGCCCCATGCCGTACAAATCCATACTGACCGCCGGCTGCCTGGAGAAGCGGCCGCGACTTCAATGCCGGCGGCGCCCTCTACAACTTACACGAGACGATGGCGCTGGGCATTCCCAACGTCGCCGACTCGCTGGCCGCCCTCGATGAATTGGTTTTCCAAGATAAGAAATACACCCTCGCGGAGATTGTAGAGCAAATGAAGGCCAACTTCACCGATGAGAACCTGCGCCGTGAGCTGCAGCAGAAACCCCCAAAATACGGCAACGACGACGAGGCCGTCGACCGCTATGCTGCCTGGGCCTTCGAAGGCTTCTGCGACGCCCTGCAGTGCCAGCGCAGCGTCTGGGGGCAGGGCTACTTCGCCCAGCCCTTCACCTTCCTCTGGCACCTGGAGATGGGCGCAAAGACCGGTGCCACGCCTGACGGGCGCCGCAGCGGGGAAATCTTCGCCTACAGCCTCTCCCCGATGCAAGGGCGCGACCGCTCCGGCCTGACCGCCGTCCTCAACTCGCTGGCGCGCCTGCCGCACCACCGGGCAGCCGGCAGCACATCCGCCATCATCGAGCTTGACCCGCAGCTCTTCGAAAGCGAAAACCTGCCGCTGCTGGTGCGCTTCCTGCAGACCGCCGTCCAGAAGGGCGTCGGTCAGCTTCAGTTCAACGTGGTCACCGAGGAGACGCTGCGCAAAGCCCAGGCCGACCCCGACAGCTACCAGAACCTGGCCGTGCGCGTCTCCGGCTTCAGCCAACGCTTCTGCCTGCTGAACAAGGAGCTGCAGGACCACATCATCGCCAGAACAAAGCATACGCATTAGGAGTTATATGAGCTATCAAATTGGCATCGACACCATCCACCTGCGCCCCACGCCCCGCCTGGCACACATCGAGTACTGCGACAGCGCCCCGCTGATCGAGGCCGTCACCGGCGAGACAGGGCAGAACTGGAACACGCCTCGCTTCAACGACGCCTGGGAGATCGACCTCCTCTGGACCACGGACGACGGTCCCATCCCCTGGAGCAAGCGTGGCCGTGTCACCGACATGGGGCACGCAGAGTTCGTCATCCACGGCACGGACCTGCGCCAGCCAAAGATCAGCCCTTTCCAGAGCGCCGAAGACGTCTGGGCGTTCGATGCCGTCGCCGAATACGGGCTGCCCGACATGGACGGACTCGTCGCCTTATTACGAGCAGCTACTTCCAGAACGGCAGCCGCCAGAACCCCAACCAGGTCATCACCGGCGGTTATTACAAGACGATCGTTTCCGGCGCAATCGAAGCCTTCGGCTGGGATGCCCTGCTGCTGGGCGCATCCGACCCGGGAAATTCGAAAAGGTGCTCGACTCGATCTTCCGCCTGAGCCTGCACCACTTCCAGGCCTGGGCGCAGACCTCCATCGAGGTCTTCATCTGCCACGACGACATGGTCTGGAGCCAGGGCGCCTTCATCCGCCCGGCCTTTTACCGGAGCGTCATCTTCCCGCGCTACCAGCCGTTGTGGTCGGTGCTCAAGCAGGCCGGCAAGAAGGTGCTCTTCTGCTCGGACGGCAACTGGTCGGCGTTCGTCGACGACATCGCCGGCGCCGGTGCGGACGGCTTTATCTTCGAGCCGATGATGGCGCTCGATCCGGTGGTCGAGAAGTATGGGCAGACGCACGTCATCATGGCCAGCAAGGTCGACTGCACGACCCTGGCGCTCAAGGGCAAACCCGAAATCCAGGCCGAGATCGACGCCACCCTGCCCCTGGCCATGCGCTGCCCGGGCTTCGTCTTCGCCGTGGGCAACCACATGCCGGCGAACATCCCGGTCGAAAATGGTCTATTTTACTTTGAGTACCTGAAAAAACATTGGACGAGGAAATAAATCAGAAGCCCGAATAATGTCATTCCGACGAGGAACGAGGAGGAATCCCTGATGCCATGTCATTATTTCCCCTACAGCAGGCAATAAATGATCATCCCTTTAGGGATTTCTCGCAAAAACCGCTCGAAATGACATGGCGAAGGATGCATGCACCCACTCCAATTCGACCAGACCAGCTACCTCGCCAACGGCGAGCGCATCTTCCTCATCTCCGGCGAGCTGCACTACTTCCGCGTGCCTCACCAGGGCTGGAAGGACCGCCTGCAGAAGCTCAAGGACGCCGGCGGCAACTGCGCCGCCACCTACGTCCCCTGGCTGCTGCACGAACCAGAAGAAGGCCAATTCGACTTCGGCGAAGCCCAGCTCGATTTCGAGCGCTTCCTCGAGCTCTGCCAGGAGGTCGGGCTGTGGGCGGTCGTGCGCCCGGGACCCTACCAGTATTCGGAGCTGCTGCACGGCGGCCTGCCGCACTGGCTGCTCACGCGCTATCCCGAAATCCTGGCCCAAAAGCTGGACGGCAGCCCGATCAACCCCGACCTGTCCGTCTCCTACCTGCACCCAACTCTTCCTGGAGAAAACTCGCCGCTGGTTCGAAGCCGTGCTCCCGCGCCTGGCCCGGCACCAGGTCAGCCGCGGCGGCGCGGTCGCCGCGGTCCAGATCGACAACGAGCTCATGGGCATCCACGAGTGGTTCGGGAGCTGGGATTACCACCCCGATTCCATGGGCGTGGGCCGGGAAAGCGGACGCTGGACGGCATTTCTCAAGAGCCGCTACGCCTCCCTCGACGCTCTCAACCAGGACTGGGGCACTAGCTACAGACGTTGGTCGGAAGCCCTCCCGCTGGCCGCGCCCTCAGGCGGCGGGCTGGCAGACTTCCGGCGTCTGAAAGATTACAACGACTTCTACTTTTCAGCCGCGGCTGAGTTCATGTCTCTCCTGGGTGGCTGGCTGCGCGAGCTGGGCATCGATGTCCCGCTGATCCACAACTCGGGCGGTCCCGGCATGAACGCCTATTTTGAAGAAACGCTCAAGCAGATGGACGAGCGGATGGGTACATCCGGCAGCTTCCTGCTCGGTTCGGACCATTACTACAACCTGGGGCTCGACTGGGGCGACGGCACCCACCCCACTCCCAAGTACGCCAGCAAGGTCTTTTATTCCCTGGGCATGCTCCAGCACCTGGGCATGCCGCCGACCGTCTTCGAGCTGCCCGGCGGCAGCGCCATGGACTTCCCGCCGATCCTGGGGCATGACCTGGAAGCCGCCTACCTCATTAACCTGGCCTACGGGATGAAAGGCTACAACATATACGTCTTCGCCGGCGGTGAGAACCCGCCCGGCGCCGCCGACCCGTCCGTGGGCATGAGCGTCTACGACTACGGTGCGGGCATCTCGCCGGCGGGTGAGCTGCGTGAGCTCTACCACGTGGAGAAAAAGGTGGCCGATTTCATCCACGCCCACCCCTGGCTGGCGCAAGCCCGGCGCCTGGGCGACTGCCGGCTGGGATTGGTGCGCGAGTACGCCCGTTCCAACCACTACGCCGCTGGAGACAGCGGTCTGGCAGTCTCCAACAACGCCGCCTGGACGCTGATGCGCAAGGGCTTGATGATGACGGCCTTCTGTGCCAGCCTCTCGCCGGAGCTGGTGGACATGGACTCGGACGGCTGGCTGGCAGACACCGGCAGCCCGTTGATGCTCGCCTGCGGCAACATCGCTGAGCGCAGCATCCAGGAGCGCCTGGCTGCGCTTCCTTGAAAACGGCGGCAAGCTGCTCGTTGCGCCAGGCCTGCCCGAGCTCGACGAATATTTCCACCCTTGCACCCTCCTGGCGGATTACGCGAAGGCGACCGGCTCGCAGCCGGTAATCCACGACGCCTGCACCGGCCTGCCCATCGGCTGGGAAACGCCTCTGGCATCGGGTGGAGCCATTCTGCTGCTGGAGCGCACCTGGGTCATGGGACGCCACTGGGACGCCGCCATGCTGCGCCAGGCAGTAGAACGCCTGGCGGGTCAGCCACGATCCCAGCCTCCATACGGACTGGTCGACTGCGACAACCCGAACGTCTGGACCTCGCTCCTCAGCGACGGCAGCATCACCTGCTGTTCCTGATGAACCTGTTCACGGACCGCTGACCTGCACAGTGAGTTATCGCGACCCTTCCACGAAGAAATGGATTCCCGCCGGCACGCACACGCTGCCGGGGATCAGCGTAAAAATCATAGAACTTTAAGCAAGGAGCTACCCATGGACTTCCTGTACCTGCAAAACGAAACCCTGCGCCTGCAGTTCGACCGCCATACGGGCGCCCTCACCGGCCTTACGGCGCTGCCCACAGGCTGGAAAATCCTCGACCGGCCCGAGCTCGGGCTGTCCTTCCGCCTGCTGGTGCCGCTGCGCGACCAGCAGGATTGGCACGCCCCGGCGGATCGCCCGCGCAACAACACCGTCGAGGGTGAAAAGCAGTCGCTATCCTCTTACACGATGGATCCAGGCGGGAAGATCGTTCATTTCAATTGGGAAAACGTAGTATCTGAGAAAGGGGGAACACTGCCCATCAAAGTTACGCTCGAGGTGCGCCTGGACGGGCCGTGCGTCATCTTCACCCCCACCGTCGAAAACAATTCGGATTACGTCGTCGAGAACGTCTACTGCCCCTACCTGGGCGACGTCCAGCATCCGCGAGGGCTGCGAATCCTTCAAAACCTTCTCCTACCAGTACCAGACCGCCCAGGAATGGTCGCTCTGGCCCACCTACAACAACCTGCGCGGCTACTTCGGCATCGATTACCCGACGCAAGCAGCCTCCTGGGGCGCCAGCACCGGCTCGCCGATGGCGCCATTCATCCTTACTGCAGAAGCGAAAACCAGGGCCTCTACGCCGGAATCTGGGCGTCTCCGGGGAGCGATCCCGGCAGCGAGCTGGTCGCCTGGCACAGCGAGCTCCGTCCGGGCTACGGCAGCTCGATCGACTGGCGCGTCTCCGGCGGCAAGCCCACCGACGGCATCCTGCCCAAGAGCCCGTCCGCTTCGCCGCCGTCCACGTTCCCTACATCCAGCCCGGTGAAAAACGCACCCTGACCCCCGTGATGCTGCAGTCATTCCAGGGAGGCTGGCAGCACGGCGTGGACATCTACAAAAACTGGCGCAGTGGCTGGATGAAGCTGCCGGCGCTGCCCGCATGGGCTGCAGAGCCGCACGCCTGGCAGCAGATCCACATCAACTCGCCCGAGGACGAGCTGCGCATCCGCTTCAAAGACCTGCCAAAGGTGGGCGAGGAATGCGCCCGTCACGGCGTCAAGGCCATCCAGCTCGTGGGCTGGAACGACGGCGGCCAGGACCAGGGCAACCCCTCGCACGATCCTGACCCCAGGCTGGGAACCTTTGCAGAGCTCAAAGAGGCCATCGCCAAAATCCACGCCATGGGTGTGAAGGTGATCCTGTTCTCCAAGTTCACCTGGGCCGACCGGGCGACCCCGCGCTTCCGCGATGACCTGGTCCGCCTGGCGATCAAGGACCCCTATGGCGATTACCAGGTGCACAACGGCTACCAGTACCAGACCCTCACCCAGCTCCTGGACATCAACACCAAGCGCCTGGTGCCCATGTGCTTCCTGAGCGAGGAATATTTGGAGGTTTGCGATGAGGAGTTCAAGAAGACCGTCGAGCTCGGGGCGGCGGGCATCCTCTTCGACGAGTGCCTGCACCACGCCAACGCCCTGCTCTGCTTCGACGCGAGTCACGGTCACCGCTACGGCGCGCCGGTCTACGCCAACGACCGCGTGCTGATCGAGAACTTCGCGAAAATCTCTGCCCCGGTCGATCCCGACTTCCTCTTTGCCGGTGAAGCCTGCTACGACTGGGAGATGCAGGTCTACCATGTCTCTTATCACCGCAGCGAGAACAAGCAGCACATCCCGCTCTCCCGCTACATGCTGCCCGAAGCCCAGTTCATGACCGCCGTCACCGGCTTCAACGACCGCAGCATGGTCAACCAGTGCCTGCTGTACCGCTACATCATCAGCTACGAGCCGTACAACTTCAAAGGCCACCTGGACGACTACCCGCTGACGATCGAATATGGCAAACAGATGGACGCTCCTGCGCACCGAGCTGCGCGAGTACTTCTGGGACGGCGAGTTCCGCGACACCGTCGGGCGCCAGCGTCACCGTCGACGGCAAGCCGCACCACCCCTATGTCGTGTTCCTCAGCCGCAAGACGGGCAAAGCTGGCCTGGTCATCTGCAACTACGACGAAGAACACGAGGTGACCGTCCAGGCCGTGCTGGATAACGGCCAAGCCGCTGGCACGCTACCGCCTGGTGGACGATCCGGAATGGAAGGACGCCGCACGAGGAGATCCTCATCCCGCCCTGCTCCGCCGTGGTCGTCCTTTAAACAATGTAGGGGCACAGCGAAATACCTGCTGTGCCCCTACATTATCAACCTCGTTTGATTTACGCTTTGACGATGCAATCCACCGGGCAGACGGCCACGCACTGGGGTGAGTCGAAGTGACCGACGCACTCCACGCAGGTGGCAGCGTCGATGATGTAAATCGTGTCGCCTTCGCTGATCGATTCGGTGGGGCACTCCGGCAAGCAAGCGCCGCAGGAAATGCAGTCATCCAAAATTTTCATTGCCATGGTTTATTTCTCCTCGTTTCCTTTATTGGGTACAACAAAGGAGTTTACCACGAATAGAAATCAGGAAAAGTGACTTTCTTCATCCTTTTCCTCTGCATGTCATCCCAAATTCATGCAATCGCAGATTGCCTGCACAGAACGCCGGTGCGCATTTGGACGCAGACCGGCTGCAGAAAGACGGTTAATCAGGTGGTCGCCAGCGAAAACGCGCCGGCGACCACTTGATTGAGGGTTGTGATACTGTATTAGTTATTTTGACGAACTACCATCCACCAAGACCGGAGTGGTCGGGGCTGTGGTATAGAAGGCCATGATATCCGCCACAAGGATCGTTGTAAACCTCCTGGATGATCGCAAATTCGCCCCAAATGTCCGGGCCAATTTCGGTTCCGTCAGCCGAGTACCAAACACCGCTAATCTTAGTCGCGGTTGCTGGGACAGCTATGATTTTGACGAAATCCTCCCAATTGCAAGTCTGACCATCGTCACCAATATACTCACCTTTTTGGTGATTAGTTATCCAAGCGCCGGAGCTAATGTAGGATGTAGACCCGAAATGGCGGTCTAACATTCCATCGCCATCGCAGTCCTTGTTCGATAGCCAGGCTTCGTTCCACTTCATGATCAACTCAACATCTGTATATGCCTGGCACCAAGACGCATTCCGGTATGCATCACAGTAGCCACCATTGAACATGCGCGCCTGGTAGTTATAGCCCCAGACATCGTAGCCAGGTAATATTACGTCGCCGCTCGATGTCAGGAGCGTTCCGTCCTGGATCGTTGTACAGTTATTGTTTGGCTTCGCACAAGCATCGCCCGGTAGCGCCAGGACAATCGCAGCCAGCAGGATCAGGGCTACAAACGGGACAATAATGATCAACGAGCTTTTTTTCATAGGTTCCTCCCCTAACTTAAATATCATCACAACCCTAAAATAAGTTATACACCTCATTAATTTGGGCTGCATTAAAAAGACCTATCAATTCTGTCATTCTGAGTGAATCGAGAGTTCCCCTACCAAATGTCGTCTTGAGCGAAGCGAAAGACCCCTATAAGCACAGCCTTACGATGATGATCCCACGCTCAATCCTGGGTCACCAAAAGGGATGCTGCAGACTCAGTACATCCGTGCTACCTTCAGCATGACACGAACGGGAGGCTAAAATAACTCCCGGATGATTTCAATCGCTTGGCTGCGAATGAGCGGCTCAGCTTTGGGAGAAAAAGCGTACAATCCGTACACCTTCGGAGCCAGACCCTGCGGGTTGGTATAATCCGCCTCGTGATAGGCATCCGCCGTCGGCAGGTAACCCAGCCCGCCGTTCGAGTTCGAACATACCAACGTCAGGCGCGCCGGGGATTGCGCCTTGATCGCCAGTCCCGTCTCGGTGAAGAGCTCCAACGGGGCAAAGACAAGCGCCGCCGGGCCCAGCCGCAGCGCCGTCATCTCGCAGGATTGGCTGTTCCTCACGGCATTCCGCTCCCAGGCCATCAGGCCATCCAGCGCCCAATCCCGCTGGATTTCGCAGACGGCGATGTCTTCCCAGGCCGCGCCCTTCATCCTCAAATTTTGGGATTGGGTTTCAAAGCCTGCCAGCAGGTCGCTCAACTCCTCCGGCTTCTGCAGCGCCTCCACCGGCAATTCGAGCGTCCGCTGCACAAGTCGCAGCACCGGTTCGTCCTCGTATTCGACCTCCAGCGCCCGCCTGGCCACCTCGCAGCCCAGGATCGTGCCCATACGCCGGGCATCTTCCGGGTTGAAGCGCCTGGGCTGGTAGCCAGCCGGGTTGATGTCGCCGGCGGTGCCCAGCGTGAACATCACCGCCAGGTCCTCCCCCAGCAGCGCTTTGACCGCCTTGCGGGCGTAGCCTACGTAGTCAGGGCTGACCAGGTTTTGGTAGGAATGCAGCACCACCGGGTGGCAGCCAAAATTGTACAGGATGCACAAGGGCTTCCCATCCACCCGGTCCAGGCGCAGCAGCGGCACGCCCGGGTCCAGCGGCGGCTTGCCTCGGCGGTTCTCACTGATGGTCTCGACCTTACCCAGCGCCGTTCCCAACCTGGCTTCGACAAGGTTCGCCTGCGCCATGCGCACCAGGCCGACCAAGCTGCTTTCCAGCCAGCGCAGGTACGTCTCATCCAGCGCGCCCCACTGGCGGAACGGCATCGTCGTCGGTCCCGAGTGGGTGTGCGAGGCTGCCAGGATCATGTGACTGCCCGGGATGCCCAGCTCCGCCTCGGCACGCCGGCGCACGCCCGTAACCAGCTCCGACCCGCACACCAACAGGTCAACAGAAAGGATGGCTGCGCGCACCGTTTCGTTTTCGCTAGTGCTTTCCAGCACCAGCGCATACGCTTCCAGGTCGTCCAGAACGCCCTGGCTGGGACCGAAGCTGTATCCCGCCAGCTCAACACCGACGGGCGGGGTGATAATAATTTTGGATGTTCCAGCTTTGAATGTCATTTCGGAAGAAACCTTAAAATTTTTTTTAGGGGATAATTTGAACATAGACACATTAACACTCGCTCCTGCTTTCGTCAAGCCTTTGATTTCTAAAGAGTAAAACCTCTTTCATTATTGCCTGGATAGGTAAATCATCCTATAATCAACTTATTTCAGGCCTATATGAATTCGATTACAGGAAAGGTTTACCGGGATAGGAGTAATAAATGGCTTTAAATATTCCCAAGGGGAAAGTTGCTTCATTTTGTAGACGCTGGAAAATCTCTGAGCTGGCTTTTTTTGGATCGGTGTTACGCCCGGATTTTACTCCTGAAAGCGATATCGACATCCTGGTCACATTTGACCATCGCGCTGAATGGAGTCTAATCGATCACATCCAGATGCAGGATGAGCTTAGTCAAATCCTTGGAAGGCAAGTTGACCTACTCACCCGGAAAGCGATTGAGCAAAGCCCAAATTGGATCCGGAGAGAGGCGATCCTAAATAGTGCTGAGGTAGTCTATGCCTCGTGATGATGCCTCGCTCCTGGACATACACCGTGCGCTTCTCCTGGCTATTGATTTCACAGGCGGTTATATCAAAGCTGATTTTTGGGTAGATCTGAAAACTCAGTCTGCTGTGGTTCATCAGCTTTTGATCATCGGTGAAGCCACCCGGCGGTTATCAGATGAGTTCAGAAATAAGCATTCCGAAATCCCCTGGCGATATCTCAGCGGAATGCGCGACCACCTAGTACACGGATACGATGCGATAGACCTTGATGAAGTCTGGAATGTATTGAAAAATGATCTTCCAGACCTATTAGAAAAAATAACCCCTTTATTGCCCATGCGACCATCTTTAACGGGTGCATCCATATATATCATCCCCCTCACCAGCCCGACCACCCTCCAGCTCTCCGGCGGAAAAGGCGCCAGCCTGGCGCGTCTGACTGCCGCCGGCTTTCCCGTCCCTCCCGGCTTCTGCCTGACCACCCGTGCCTACGAGGAATTCGTCAGCGCTAATCAGCTCTCTGAGCGCATCCAGGCCTGCCTGCCCGCGAGGTGACAACGATCCTGGTGCCCTGGAGAATGCCTCGGAGCAAATCCGCAGCCTTTTCTCCTCCGGGAAACTACCGCCTGAATTGCAGGCTGAAGTACTCAGCGCCTACCGCGAGCTCGGCCAGGGCGCCGTTGCCGTGCGCTCTTCCGCCACCGCCGAAGACCTGCCCGAGCTCTCCTTCGCCGGGCAGCAGGATACCTTCCTGAACGTGGTTGGAGAAGAGTCCCTGCTCAAAGCCGTGGTGGACTGCTGGAGCAGCCTGTGGACGGCGCGCGCCATCGGCTACCGCCAGCGCAGCCGCGTGCCTCAGCAGGGCATCGCCCTGGCGGTGATCGTCCAGGCGATGGTCGACAGCCAGGCCGCCGGCGTGCTCTTCACCGCCAATCCGCTCAGCGGCCTGCGCTCCGAGACCGTCATCGACGCCGCCCTCGGGCTGGGCGAAGCCCTGGTCTCGGGACAGGTCCAGCCCGACCATTACGTGGTCGATTCCGTCCAAAACCGGATCCTGTCAAAAACCCTAGGTGAGAAAGCCCTCTCGATCCATGCCATCCCCAGCGGCGGCACCGGACATCAACAGCAGGACCGCAGCCATGCTCCAGGCGCTGCCCGATGAGCAGATCCTGGAATTGCGCCGGTTTGGCCAGCAGGCTGCCACTCTCTTCGCCTCTCCGCAGGACGTTGAATGGGGCTGGGACGGGCAGAGGTTGTACATCCTGCAATCGCGGCCCATCACCTCCCTCTTCCCCGCCCTGGAAGGCTTGCCTGCCGAACCGCTCAAAGTCTTCTTTTCCTTTGGAGCCGTGCAAGGCATGTTGGATCCGCTGACGCCGCTGGGCCGTGACGCATTGGGCGAGTTTGCCGCCATGGCTGCGCAACTGTTTGGAATGAAGCTAACTCGTATGAACCAACCTGTCTTCTACACCGCCGGTGAGCGCCTGTGGGCAAACTTCACCCCTTTACTTAAGAATTCCGTTGGCCGTCGCATCCTGCCCACTGTCTTGGACATGGTCGAGCCAACCGTGCGCCAGGCAATCGAGCAAATCTGGGACGACCCGCGCCTGCAGCCGGGCAAAGCCACATTCAGCCACCAGGCCCGCGCACGCATCGTCCGGTTCGCAGTACCCATGGCCGGCAACATCCTCCTGAACATGGCCGCCCCAAAACGACGTCGTGAATTCATCGTGCGCCAGGGCGAAGAACTTCTTGAGCTCATGCAAAAGCGCTGTGCCGCCATCCAGGGCGATCCCTGGCAAAAGCTCGACCAACAGGCGCGCCTGCTGCCCGACTTTGCCGCCGAGAAGCTGCCCATAACCTTCCGCCGCTTCGTCTCGGGCGTGGCTGCCGGCATGGCCTCCTGGAACCTGTTGAACCTGCTGGCAACCAAATCGATTAAGGATCAGCCCGCAGAAATCCAAGCCGAGGTGCGCGACCTGGTGCTCCAGGTCACCCGCGGCATGCCCTTCAATCCCACCACCGAGATGGACCTGGACCTGTGGGCGATGGCGCAGGCGATCCGCAAGGACCCGGCTTCCCTGCGGATCTGCCAGGAAAACGAGCCTTCCGAGCTGGCGAAGCGTTACCTGGACGGTGACCTGCCTGAGACGCTCTCGCAGGCAGTGACTCCATTTATGAACCGGTATGGGGGGCGTGGTTTCTGTGAAATCGACCTCGGGCGGTCACGCTGGAGCGAAGATCCCACGCACGTCTTCGAGATGCTCACGAGCTTCCTGCAGATCGAAAACGGACCTACTTTATCCGCCGGACGTACTTGGTCCGCCGGACGCACTATGTCCGCCGATTCCCAGGCGCCAGACGTTGTATTCGCCCGCGGCGCGGTATCCGCACAGCAGGCCATCGAACAGCTTGCCCAGGATCGTGCGTGGCTCCCGGTTGGGCTGGCTCAAGGCGCCCCTGCTGCGCTTCCTGGCCGGGCGCGCCCGCCAGTTGATGGGTGTGCGTGAAAGCCCCAAGTTCTTCGCCGTGCGCATGATGGGGTTGGTCCGGGACCAGCTCCTGGCGGCGGGAGTCGCATTGGTCCAATCCGGCGACCTGGAGCGCTCCGACGACCTGTTCTACCTCAACTTTTCCGAGCTCGAAGCTTTCGCCAATCGCCAGTCCAGCGATTGGAAAGGCCTGATTTCTGGAAGGCGCCAGGCCTATGATCGCGAGCTGCAGCGCCGCCAGGTCCCGCGCCTGCTGCTCAGCGACGGCCGCGCCTTTTACGAGGGCATCAACACTCCGGAAGCCGCCAGTCAAGACCTGGACAGCAGCAGGAGTTTCAGTGGAAGCCCCGTCTCCCCTGGCTCCGCCCAGGGACGCGTGCGCGTGGTGCGCGACCCGCGCCACGCCGGCCTGCAGCCAGGTGAAATCCTCGTCTGCCCTGGCACCGATCCCTCCTGGACGCCGCTCTTCCTCTCCGCCGCCGGGCTGGTAATGGAAGTCGGCGGGATGATGACCCACGGCGCTGTCGTCGCCCGCGAGTACGGCATCCCCGCCATCGTCGGCGTCGATAAGGCCACCACCCGCCTGCAGACCGGCCAGCTCATCCGCATCGACGGCTCGACCGGGAAAATCATCCTCCTGGACGAGTAGTAATGTAATGTATTGAAACCGCTAAGACGCCAGGTTACAAAGAACGAGATAACGCTAAGTTTTCTTAAACTTAGCGTTATCTGCGGTCGGGCGGTCTGTGCCCGCCTTTGCAGACCTTAGCGTCTTGGCGGTGAAAATATCGGACCTAAAAAACCTTGTCATTAAGCCGGGAATGGATTTCGCTCCTTGAACCCCGCCTGGTGCCAGTAAGGATAAATTTTAGGCGTCTCGCTGGCCTCGTCCAGGAGCTGCACCTGCTCGCGGCTCAGGCTCCAGCCGATCGCGCCCAGGTTCTCTCGCAGCTGAGCCTCGTTGCGCGCCCCAATAATGATCGTGGAGACGCTGGGTCGCTGCAGCAGCCAGTTCAGGGCGACCTGGGGGATCGTCTTGCCCGTTTCCTTCGAGACCAGTTCCAGGGCATCGACGACTTTAAACAGGTGCTCGTCGGGAATCTGCGGCCCGATCTCGACGGCCTTCTGGTTGTTCAACCGGCTGACCTCTGGCAGCGCCTGGCCGCGGCGAATTTTCCCGGTCAGCCTGCCCCATCCCAGCGGGCTCCAGACCACGCAGCCCACGCCCTGGTCCAGTGCCAGCGGCATCAGCTCCCATTCGTAGTCCCTCCCCACCAGTGAGTAGTAAGCCTGGTGAGCCACGTAGCGCGTCCAACCGTGCTGGTCGGCAATGGCCAGCGATTTCATCAGGTGCCAACCCGAAAAGTTCGAACAGCCCAGGTAGCGGATCTTCCCGGCGTGCACCAGGTCATCCAGCGTGCTCAGAGTCTCTTCCAACGGCGTCATCGCATCGAAGGCATGCAGTTGGAACAGATCGATAGTGTCCGTGCCCAGCCGGCGCAGGCTGGCTTCGACGGCACGCACCAGGTAATGGCGCGAGGAACCCACATCGTTTGCACCGGGACCTGACCTGAATGTGGCCTTGGTGGAGATGAGCACCTGGTCGCGCCTCCCCTGGATCGCCTTGCCCAGGACTTCCTCCGAACGACCGCCCGAGTAGCCGTCAGCGCTATCGAACATATTCAGGCCGGCTTCCAGGCAGATGTCCACCATCCTGCGAGCCTCATCGACCTCCGTCCTGCCAAACCAATCCTGGCTGCCGCCAAAGGTGACCGTGCCCAGGCTCAGGACCGGCACGCGAAATCCGGATTTACCTAAAAATCGATATTCCATAATATTCACCTGTCTCCTATTGAAATTTAGCTAATTGCAAAATTATAACAATATGTAGGCTGGGTTGAAGCCGATCTGGTCTGTGATCGGCTGAAACCCGGCGATGTTGGAGTTTCGACCCGGCCAAACACGAATTCCACGAATGACGAACGAACCTACGAATTTAAAGGTACAATAAAACCGAGTCTCCCATGAAACTCCATCCTCTTCTCCTCAATCCCAATGCCGTCCTCGTCTACCAGGCGCCCGTGCCCGATGAAGTCGCCTGGGACGATTTTCGCCGGGTCGCTTTCCAGGCGCTGCAGGCCATGCAGCTCGACCTCGAAGGCGCGAAGCTGCTGATCAAGCCCAACGTCACCTCCGGCGAACACTTCGCCAACCCCGACCTCGGCGTCGATGTCCATCCCGGCTTCGTCCAGGGCATGATCGACTATGCGCAGGCGCAGGGCACACCCACCCGCCGCATCACCATCATCGAAGACCCGCGCGACTCCGACGACAACAACCCCCGCCACTGGCGCGGCACCGGCTACGACCGCCTCTCGCAGGAGACGGGCGTGCGCCTGCACTGCCCGACCACCTACACCTGCGTCAAGGTGCCGGTGCCTCAACCGCTGGTCTTCCCCCGCCTGAACGTCAGCCGCCTGTCCGTGGCCCCCGGCACCTTGCTGGTCAACGTCCCCAAGCTCAAGACCCACAACCTGGCGATCACCACCCTCTGCCTGAAAAACCTGATGGGCCTGGTCAACGTCTTTGACCGCCACTACTGCAACCAGGCCTGGCAGGAGCTGCCGCAGGAGATCAGCACCAATTCGCGCCCGCGCAACGAATGGTTCACCCGCCAGGATCATGAGCAGTGGCAGCTCGGGCCTGGCGCGCCGGCTGGCCGATACCGCCCAGGTCTTCGCCCTGCCGCTGCGCGGGTTGCCCATGCTCAACCTGGTGGAAGGCGTGGTCGGGCGCGAGGGCACCGGCTTCCAGCGCGGCCGCAACCGCACGCTGGGGTATGCCATCGCCGGACTCAACCCGGTCGCCGTCGACAGCCTGGCCAGCTACCTGATGGGCTTCGACCCGCAGCGCCTCATCTACTTGCAAGTCGCCGCCGGAGCCGGGCTGGGACCCAACGATCTCAACGAGATTGACGTCTATATTGCCCACGATGGCGAGCTCGTCCCCTGCCCGGACCTCGAAGCCCTGCGGGTTCAGCCGCCCATGCACGTGATTTCAAACATCAAAGAAGAAGATCCCGACAGTGAGAAGCTGATCCAGCCGGTCGCCGGCGATAAGAGCGCCGATGCGGGATTTTATTTGAAACCGAAATTGTCGGGACCCGGGAAAACCGGGCATTAATCATTTCGTAGGATTGGGTTAGAAGACCTGGTCTGGTTATGTGATCGGGCTGAAACTCCGAACATGGACGGGATGTTGGGTTTCACTGCGTTCGAACCCAACCTACTGATTACTCGCATGCATCGTTCTCAATGCGCACCTTCGCAAGGATATATAGAAAAGGAGAAATTAAAATGGCATTCAACATCAAAAAACGCGGCAAGCTGACCTACTACTACCAGGGCGAGCACCCGGTGCTCTCCTCCCTGGTCACCGAAGAGCAAGCCGACGGCGACCTGAAGATCTACTTCGCCGGGCTGACCGGCGGCTACTCGGCCAAGGGCGTGCTCAACCTGGACGAGCTGGTGACCATGGACCCGCACCGCGAGATTCCCCTGGTTTTCAAATGCTGGGAGCTCTGGCTGCAGGAAGCCGGCATCTGCGAATCCCTGAAGGACATCGATTTCATCGAGGTCCACGCCTTCGGCTGCGCCCCCAAGTCGATCAACCCCCTGGTCGACCCCGCCGGCTACGCCGCCGAGATCGACCGCCTGCGCAAGGCCTACTCCGAAGCCTACGGCGGTTTCTTCCGCGACTACCTGCCCGAGAACGGCGTCCCGGCCCGCTTCACCGTGCACCTGCTGGACGTGCCCGACAAGGCCGCCTCCTACGAGTTCTACAGCACCGCCCTGCTGCAGAAGGCGCTCCAGAAAAAATAATCATAATCAAAATGATGTTGGACGATCTTCCAACATCATTTTGATAATAAAAAAAACCTATGACCACAACCTTCCTCCTCAAAAACGGGCGCGTGATCGATCCCGCCAACAAAATCGACGGCGTCATGGACGTTGCCATCCAGGACGGCAAGGTTGCCCAGGTGGCGGCGGGAATCCCCGCGGACACCGCCGCCAAGGTGATCGACGCCTCGGGCTGCATCGTCACCCCCGGCATCCTCGACATCCACACCCACGTCTACAACTACGTCCCGTCCCTGCCCGGCGCCCTCGGGGCGGTCAACGCCGACGCCCATCTCTTCGCCTCCGGCGTGACCACCACCGTGGACGTCGGCACCGCCGGCTGGAAGAACTTCGCCGACTTCAAAAAGTACACCATCGACGTCTCGAAGGTGCGCGTCCTGGCCTTCCTCAACATCGCCGCCAACGGCATGACCGACAACGTCTCCGAGCAGACCATGTCCGACATGCAGCCAAAGCTGGCCGCCAGCATGGTCGAGGCCTTCCCCGAGTGGCTCCTGGGCATCAAGACCGCCCACTACTGGACGCAGCTCCCCTGGGACGAGCAGCA
>CAVXWV010000007.1:222500-303300 GCA_963765565.1 uncultured Chloroflexia bacterium | reverse complement strand
CGCGTTCAACGCCGACGCAGCCAGTGTCATGCGCCAGGCCCTGGCCGGGATGCTCTGGTCCAAGCAGTTCTTTAATCTACGACGTCGGCCGCTGGCTCAAAGCAGCACGGCGTTCAGCCCTACAAAACCGAACCAGCGTTCCAACCGCAACGACCGCTCGGGGTCACATGGTCAATGCGGACGTCATCTCCATGCCGGACAAATGGGAATATCCCTGGTACGCCGCCTGGGACCTGGCCTTCCACGTCACCGCCCTGACGCTGGTCGATGCAGGACTTTGGCAAGGAACAGTTGGAGCTCTTCCTCAAGGCCCGCTACCTTCACCCAAGCGGCCAGATCCCCGCCTACGAGTGGAACTTCCGAGACGTGCATCCCCCCGGTCCACGCCTGGTCGACGATCTACACCTACCTGATGGAGAAGGCGCAGTAACGGGGAGGGAGACATCGGCCTGGCTCGAGCGCTGCTTACCACAAGCTGCTCAGTGCAACTTCACCTGGTGGGTCAACCGCAAAGGACCGTACCGGGAACAATGCCTTCGAGGGGGGCTTTCTGGGGTTGGACAATATCGGGGTCTTCGACCGCGCTCCGCGCCTCTGCCGACCGGCGGCTACCTGGAGCAGGCCGATGGCACTGCCTGGATGGCCCTATTCTGCCAGAACATGGGTCGAGATCAGCGCCGAGTTGGCGATGGCCAACCCTGCGTATGTTGCGCTCACGCACGAAGTTCATCGAGCACTTCCTCCTGATCGCGACGGGCATGATCGCAGGGCGCGGAGTGTGGGATGTGGGACGAGCAGGACGGCTTCTTCTACGATGTGCTTCGCTTGCCGGACGGGCGGTCGGAACGTCTGAAGGTCCGATCCATGGTCGGGCTGCTGCCTTTTTGCGCCGTGACGATATTCGAAGGGAAACTGGCGGACAAAGTACCCCGAAGATTGGCGCGGCGGTGCGCGGGTATCTCGATGAGCGGCCAGAAGCTGACCGCCTTCATCCACAGCCCGGTGAAGCCTGGCCCCCCAGCCCGGGCGATTCCTGGGGTCGATCCTGAATGAAGACAATCTTCGCCGCGTCCTGAAGATCATGCTGGATGAGCGGGAGTTCCTCAGCCCCTTCGGAATTCGGGCCCTTTCGCGCTTGCACCAGGATCACCCCTACATCTATCACGTTGGCGGCCGAGGAGTATCGGGTGAACTATGTCCCCGGGGAGGGGGATAGCGGGATGTTCGGCGGCAACTCGAACTGGCGCGGCCCGATCTGGATGCCGGTCAACATGCTGCTTCTGCGGGCGCTCCTCCAGTACTATCTTTATTGATGGGAACTCCATTCACCATTGAATGGCCCGAACGGGGTCAGGCCGGCAAGATGATCCTCTACGGGGTGGCGGAGGAGATCGGTCGGCGTCTTTCGAGCATCTTCCTGAAGGATGAGCAAGGGGAAACGCCCTGTGCACGGGGTCGGCGCAGAAGTTCCAGGACGATCCCCACTGGAAGAACTATCCGCTCTTCTATGAGTACTTCCACGGCGACACCGGCGCGGGGGTTGGTGCGAGCCATCAGACGGGATGGACCGGGGGCGGTTGCGCGGATTATGGAGAATGTTTGCGGCCAGCTGAGCAAATGACAGCGAAATGCTTGAGATGGGCAAAAGCAGAAGGCGCTGGCCAGGTGTCCGAAGAAAAGGCGGCTAAGACATGACCAGGGCTCTTCATCCTTCGCTCTACCAGGTCAACACGCGCGTCCGGCTGAAGGAGCTGTCCCGGCTGTTGGGCCGCCCCGCCACGCTCGACGACATTCCGCATGCCGACCTGGACCGTTTCAGCACAATGGGATTCGACTGGATCTGGTTGCTTGAGCGTGTGGCGCACGGGCCAGGCCGCCCAACGGTATCGCGCGAGAACCCGGAGTGGCGACGGGAATTCGAAGAGACGTTGCCGGACTTGCGCGAGACCGACATCGCGGGCTCGGGATTTGCCATCACCGGCTATGAAGGGCGTATTCCCGGGATCTGGGAGCGACGCCAAGCTGGCCCGTCTGCGCCTGCGGCTTGCGGGATCGCGGCCTGAAAGCTGATGCTCGATTTTGTTCCGAATCACATGGGGCTTGATACCGCCCCATCCTGGGGTGGAGAGCCACCCGGGAGTGTTTTGTCGCTGGAACAGAGGAGGACCCCTGGCGCGGGAACCTCGGAACTACATCCGGGTCAGGGGCCTAGGGGGACCTGATCCTGGCGTATGGCCGTATTCATATTTTTCCGGCTGGCCGGATACCCTAGCCCGATCTACAGCAATCCCGCCACTCGGGACGCGATGACTCGTGAACTCGATACCGTCGCCTGCGAGTGCGACGGTGTCCGCTGCGACATGGCGATGCTGATTCTCCCCGAGGTATTTGAGCGAACGTGGGGTAGAAAGCCTTGCGTTTCCGGCCGGGCGCTATCCAGCGGGTGCGCCAACAGGCGCCGGGCTTTCGCTTTATGGCCGAGGTTTACTGGGACCTGGAATGGACCCTCCAACAACAGGGGTTTGATTATACCTATGACAAGCGCCTGTATGACCGCCTGCGCGATGGTTATGCCCGGCCGGTGCGCGAGCAATCCCCATGCGGATCTTGGTTATCAGACAAGGCTGGCGCGTTTCCTGGCAGATTGAAACGACGAGCCGCGTGCTGCCACCAGCTTCGATGTTCAAGTTCACAAAGCCGCAGCGGTGATCACATATTTCATACCCGGCCTGCGTTTCTTCCATCAGGGACAGTTTGAAGGCCGCAAGAAACGCATTTCACCGCATCTTGTTCGGGCGCCAGAAGAAACTCCAGACAAGGAGATTGAAGGAATTCTACGACCATTTGCTTGCGTAAGTCTCCGGATACCCATCTTGAAGCGGCGAATGGCAGTGGCTGACCTGCCAGCAAGCCTGGGATGGGAACGGATCCTGGGATGCATTTATTGCCCATTCCTGGCAAGGGTCCGGCGGCGAACGGCTCCTGGTCGCGGTGAATTACGCTCCTTATCACAGCCAGTGCTATGTCCGCCTGCCATTTCCAGAAATCAAAGACTGTACGGTCCGGCTGGATGATTTGTTAAGCTCGGCCCAGCTATACCCGCGATGGAACGAATTGCTCGAAAGCGGGCTCTACCTCGATTTGGAATCCTGGTCTTATCATATCTTTAGATTGGAGGTATCACAATGAAAGCAATCACGGTAGAACCGAAAACGCCCGGGTCAGCCCGGTACGAGGAATTCCCGGAGCCTGACTTGAGCGAAGGCTCGGTCCTGGTGGAAGCGATTCCCGTCGGCGTCTGCGGGACCGACGTAGATCGTCCACGGGCAAATACGGCTGGGCGCCGCCGGGAGCGCAGCGCCTGGTGCTGGGGCATGACGCTTCCCTCGGCCGCGTGCCTCGATCCGGGGCCAAGCAGGTCCCCTCAAGGCGGGCGACCTGGTGGTCGGCATCGTGCGCCGTCCGGATCCGGCACCCTGCCCCAACTCCGCGGTGGGCGAGTGGGACATGTGCACCAACGGCCTGTACACCAGCGCGGGATCAAGGAGATCCACGGGTTCATGTCAGAACGCTGGCGCAGCGAGCCGGATTACCTGATCAAGGTTGACCCTTCGCTGGGCATCCTCGGCGTGCTGCTGGAGCCGATGACGGTGATCACCAAGGCACTGGAGCAGGTCGCCATGGCGGGCCAACGCGCCTTTCTGGGAGCCAAGAACCGCGCTGGTGACCGGCGCAGGGCCGATTGGCCTGTTGGCGGCGCTGCGACTGAAGGCCGAATAACCTTGAGGTTCACGTGCTGGATCGCGCTGAAAACCGGACCGAAGGCCGACCTGGTGCGCGCCCTGGGCGGCGCCTATCACTCGGGCCGGGTTACAGGATCTTGACTTTGAGCCCGACGTGATCGTCGAATGCACCGGCGTGGGCGCAGTGATTGCCGACTCGATCCAGCAGATCGGATCGGGTGGGATCCTCTGCCTCACGGGAATCGGCGCCGGCGGCAGCGCCATGGGGTCTGTTGCCGATACTGCTGCAGCCTTGGTTCTGAAGAACAACGTGATTGTCGGCAGCGTAAACGCCAACAAGCGGCACTGGTACAAAGCCGGCCAAAACCTGGCGCGCTCGGACCGGGCATGGCTGAGCCGCCTGATTACAGCGCCGCGAAAAGCCGGAGAACTTCCAAAAGGCCCTAGAGCGACAACCCGACGACGTCAAGGTCGATCATTCAGTTCAGTGAGGGGGCAGTGCCTAGCGGAAAGAACACCCCCAGGTTGTCCCATTACCTTCGATCAACTGAACCATTGTTTTGAAACAGGAGAAATTGCCAATGAGTACTGCAACTGTCAAGGTCGATACCGCCCGCATTGATCGGCTGAAAGAACAACTCAGAAGCACCCCTGCTGAAGTTGATTTTGAGCGGGTCAGGATCATGGCGAGAAGTGTACGAGGACACCGCCGGCTACCAGCAGATCATCCGCAGGGCCAAATTCATGGCAACGCTGCTCGAACGGAAAAAGCTGTACATCGACGACAACCTTTTCGTGGGCAGTATGGCAAGCACTGTCAACGGTATCTACACCTATCCTGAATGGCAAGTCGACTGGATGGTAGAGGAAAACACCATTGCCGAAAGTGCAAGGACCCGGAAGACCGCAAGGCGAACGAATGGGCGCTCGAATACTGGGACAAGCGTGCGCTGAAGCCCCGCACGCTCGAGATCTTCGAAACGGAAGTACGGCTTTAACCACGCCCTTGCTATGAGTCCGGCTACGTCATTAGTTTCTTTGACTGGCCCGGTGGCGGCGGCAACCTGAACTATCCCCGGGTCTACCGGGAAGGGCTTGCCAGCATGATCAAGGAGATCGACGAACGAGAGGCGGCGCTTGAGATGCGGCTGCCGAACGCCGACAAGTTCGCCTTCTATGAAGCCAGTCGCATTGTCATGAAGGCCTTCATTCGCCTGGCGCACCGCTATGCGGAACTGGCCAGAGAGATGGCGGCCAGTGAGGCGGATCCCGTCCGCAAGCAAGAACTGCTGGCGATCGCCGAGACCTGCGAATGGGTGCCCCAGCACCCCGCCCGCAACCTTGCCCGCGAGGCCATCCAGTGCCACTTCTTCTGTCACATCGTCTCCGAGATCGAACAGGTCGGATGCGGCTATTCGGAGGCCTACCTGGGCCAGAACCTTGAGCCGTTCTATCAGGCCGACAAGGCTGCCGGGCTGATCGATTATGACGACGCAGTCTTCATGTTCGAGAACCTCGTCATCAAGCTGAATGAGATCGGCTACTACTATGGCGAGAAGGTGGCCCTGCAGAACTCTGCCGACCTGGGCCAGAGCATCTCGCTCGGCGGCTACACCGAAGATGGGGACGATGCCACCGCAGAGATGGATTATGTGGTCCTGGATGCATGTAGCTACCTGCACTTGCCTCAGCCCCCGCTGACGTGCGTCTATACGGAGAAGATGAGTGGCAAGTTCATCGAGAAGGTCCTCGATGTGATCGGCACCGGGATCGGCATGCCTCAGTTCGTCAATGGCGACGTGATGGTCAAGCGCGCCTTGAATCTCTTTGCCGGACTCCAAGCATGGCTGCTCACTCGAAAAGGCCAGACGCACCTGCATCGGCGCCTGCGTGGGCAGCTACATCCCCTACGAGACCGGCCACCCGGTGGAAGGGCAGCCCGATCTGGGGAAGGTTATCGAGCTGACGCTGAACAACGGCTTCGACCCCCGCACCAAGCAGCAGGTCGGGCCCAAGACCGGGGATCCCGAAACCTTCAAGACCTTCAAAGGTTTACGCGGCATTCCAGGCGCAGATCAACTCAACGAGGAGGTCCTTCGCCGCGGCGCCTGGATCGCCAGTATGCTGTGCGCCAACTCCTGCCGACGACCTGGCGCTCGCTCCTGACCGGGGGCTACATCAAGACCGGCACAGAGGTCTGGAATGGCGGAGCCAACTACTACACGACGGCACAGATCGTCGTCGGTGGCATCGACGCCGCCAATTCGCTGATGGCAGTGAAGAAGGTGGTCTACGACGACAAGAAGATCACTATGGCGGAACTGAAGAACAGGCGCTGGCCGCCAACTGGGAGGGACACGAGCACATCCGCAAGCTGTGCTATGAGGCTCCCAAGCATGGCAACGACATCCCCGAGATGAACAAGTTCGTGCGCCGGGTGACCGATCGCATCTTTGATGCCTTCCAGAAGGTCGATGGCGGCGGCAACTACATCAGCCAGGACATCCGGTCGGCGCCTGATGCCTACACCAAGAGCATCCACAACCTGATGGGCATGGTGACGGGCACGCTGCCGAGCGGCAAATATGCCGGGGAAGCACTCACCGATGGCAATATGTCGGCCATGCCAGGCACCGACGTCAACGGACCGACCGCCTTGGTGATGTCGGCGGCGAAGGGCAGGACGCCATCAAGTACACCGCCACGCACATGAACATGAGCATCCCGCCGATCAGCTGAAGACACGCAAGGCCGGGACAACGTGTGAGCCTCAGTCAAGACCCTTTTCGACGATGGCGGCTATCACGTTCAGAGTTCACTGTTCTGGACACCGCGATGCCAGGGACGCAGCAGAAGCAACCTGAAAACTACCGCGACCTGGTGGTGCGGGTGGCCGGTTTCAGGCGCCTCTCACCAAGCTGGCCCCAGGCGTGCAGGACGAGATCATCGCCCGCACCTGGATAGTTTCGAGAGTTGGAGTTCAACGAAACTGTTCTGGCGTGGCGACCTGTCACGCCAGAACGGAAAAAGCGTCGGAAAAGGGTACTTCCAGCAGAAGGCATCTTCCGCTGGAAGGTACTTCTGATTGAACGGCAAGGATGGAAGGCTAATAAATTCAGCTAAAGCGAAGCAGGCACAGGCACTACGAGCATAACATACCACGGATCGCTATCAATGTGGGAGCAGGTTATGTACCCGGATAAATGCCGTCATTACAGGCGCATCTATCGCCGCAGGTAAAATGGGATGGGAGGTGGTTGGCATCCGCGATGGGTTTGCAGGTTTGTTACAACCCGAAAGATACCCCGATGGAGGATTGGTAACACTTAGCCGGAGCTAATTGAAAATCTTGATCCATCCGCCGGTGAATCCTGGGCCAATCGGCCAGGGTTGATCCCTTCCATGTCCGCCAGATCAATGAGTTGGAGATGGTGGAGGAAGTGGATATGTCTGATGAGCTCTTAAAGAGGCTCAAAACAGAAAATATCGACGGATTGATTTCAGTTGTTGGTGGACAGGGACTGACGATCCTCTACAAGCTCCCATCGCAAAGGTCTCAATACGGTATGCATCCCACGCTCGATTGATGACCGATATTGCCACTACGTCAGTTTCGTTTCGTTTCAACAGCGCCCATCACGTTAACCATCGAAATGCTCGACCGCGCCCGTCAGTCGGCCCGGTCGGCCCGCAAAATTGCAGTGGTCGAAGTTCAGGGAGAGCAGGCCGGATGGATTGCACTACAGGCGGGCATCGCGGTTTGTGCGGATGTCATTATGATCCCTGAGATCCCTGTTTGATTTGAAAAAGGCAGCCGGGAGATTGAGGGAGATCATGTCTGCCGGAAAGTCCTACGGGCTGGTGGTAGTGGCCCAGGGAGCGAAATTTATCAATCAGGCTAAAGAAGCAGGAGGTTGTATCCTCCTCAAGACGACCCCTCACCGCTCGCAACCGGCGACTCCAATAGTGAACACGTTATTCTGACTTCTGGTCAGGCGGCTCAAACTGTGGCAACCGAACTGCAGCTTCTGATCGCCGAAGAAACCTATCCGCTTGTGATTGGTCCCTGGGTCAGGGGTGGAACACCCTCTGCTGTCGACCGTCAACTGGGGATAGCCTACGGAGCCGGGGCTTTGCAGGCGCTGAAAGCCGGGAAAAACGGAGTCATGGTGGCTTTTGTTCCTCCGGAAATAAAGTTCGTGCCTTTGGCAGAAGCAATCAACAAAGTCAGAACAGTCTCTTGCTGACAACGAATTCCTGAAGATTGCCAACTCTCTCGGCATTTATTGCGGGAATTAGGGAGAACAAAATGATGACCAATCAAACAACCAACCTGTTGGAGATACAAGGCACGGTACTGAATATCCAGCGCTATTGCAGCCATGACGGTCCGGGCGTGCGCACCACCGTTTTCCTGAAAGGCTGCTCACTGCGCTGCAAATGGTGCGGCAATCCCGAAAGCATCCGAAGAAGCCTGAAATTTCATACGATCCCAAGAAGTGCACCGGCAAGAAATGTGGTGTCTGCCTGAAGCCTCCCTTCCCCGAAGGCGCCTTCTATTTTGTGGAAGGCAACGACGAAAAAGTGAATGTCAACTGGCACCTGGCCATGGACTGCGACCAGGAAATGGTCTCGCTCTGCCCAACCGGCGCGCTCGAAATGTTCGGCAAGACCATGACGGTTGGCGAGGTGCTCGACGAGGTGGAGAAGGATAGCAGCATGTACCGCAATACGGGGGGTGGCATGACCATCAGCGGCGGTGAGGTGATGCTGCAACCCGACTTTGCCGCAGCTTTGCTGCAGGAAGCCCACAATCGCGGCATCAATACGGCCATCGAAACCGCCTCCAATGCACCCATGGTCTTTCCTGGAGAAAGTATTGCCCCACGTGGATACGATGCTGCACGATAACAAACTGATGAATTCAGAGCGGCACAAAAAGTGGACCGGCGTAGGCAACGAGCGCATCCTGGCGAACTTTAAAAGAGCCTACGAAACGTTTCCCAACATCGACTTTATTACGCGAACACCGCTGATTCCCGGCGTCAATGCCGATGAGGAGCACGTCAGCGCCGTACTGGCATTCATCAAGCCTTATAAGAACGTAATTGATTATGAGCTGCTGCCGTATCACCGCTTTGGACTGGGCAAGTACATGCTGCTGGGCGAGGTGTATGAGCTGGACGATTACAAAACGCCGTCCGATGAGCTGGTCAAGCACTTACAGGCCATCATCGACGAGGCCTTCGGCAGGAGTGGAGAATCCAAGACGGTATAGTTTGCAAAGTTAAGAAAAACAAGCAAAACAGAGAAGAAAGAACAGTTCAAACCAAGAGGAGATGATATGCAAGAACCGATGAAGGACCTTCCAGCTCGCAAGAGCCCTTTCAGCGACAAAGTGAAGGGAGTTGAGATGTTCGCCGAGGATTGGGGTGACATGACCTGTGGCCGCTACCTTTACCCCAAGGGGGTGGATTTCACCCCGTATTTCGTTGGAATGCCGGACGATTTGTGCCCGATTCCTCACTATGGGTACTGCCTAAAAGGCGCTTTTCATGTCCGCTACAAGGACGGAACGGAGGAAGTCGTGATAGCTGGGGACCTGTTCTACTTGCCCCCGCCCCATACGTTTTGGATAGATGAAGATACCGAGATGATCATGTTCAGCCCGCTTAAATTGATGAGTGAGGGCGCGAAACTCGCACAGAGCAATCTGGATTCCGAGAAGTGAAAGCCTGGCCCGCACGAGCCGGTACCAAGAGAGCAGACCACTGGAGGCATGCAGATACGTCAAAGAAGACTGACTAAGCAAACTCACCTTGAAAGTGGAATCTGAAAGCGATCCGCCGCCTTGCGGCTGTGCTATCGGAGACTTGTTAGCAAAGCAAGTTGAAACTAACACGTCGCCGAGTGACGGCGTTACCAAAGACCAATCGAAAAGGAGATTATTCAAAATGGGTACAATGACAATCAAAGGTAAGACCATGCGTTCCGTGGATGTGGACTGGAACGAGTTCTACTACACCAACTGCCCCCTGGTCTCCCCCAGCAACGTTGACCAGGAACTCGGCTGGGTGAAGGAAGAGTTCAAGAAGATCGGCGTCGCGTACAAGTACCTTCGTTCCACCGTCGAGAACGACTGGTACCCGCACTACGTCCACAACCTCGACAACCTGATGCGCTATGGCGGCTGCAACCCGGCCATCCACGTCCAGGCCGACGTTCGCCGCACCCGCCTGATCGGGACGACGCAGGTCTACGAAGGCGGCGTCATGATGGTGCGCGCCCGCGACCCGATCTACAAAATGTCGCACCTCAAGGGCAAGAAGATCGGCCTCTCGAAGAGCCTGAACGTGATCAAGAACGACTGGTGGCGCGTCCAGGAAGAGCATGGCATCGAGCTGATGCTCATGCTCAACGACATGACCCGCGACGATGTGGAGATCGTGGAGTTCCCCTACCCGGACGACTGGTACGACAAGCCCGAGATGCTCACCCCGATGGAGAACCCCAATGAGTACCAGCTGAAGCGCGACCACAAGCACGACCTGGCGTTCCGCCCGCTGGAAACGGCGCTGGAAAAGGGCGTCATCGATGCCATGTACAGTCAAAGCAAGGTCCTGAGCGTGCTCTCGGAGACAACCGGCAAGTTCAAGGCCATCGAGGACCTCTCCCGGTACCCGGACTGGACCCTGCAGGGGGTGGCGAATGTCCCGGCGACCCTCACGGTCACCGATGTGGCGTGCCAGGAGCACCCTGAGCTGATCGTCGCGCTCCTGAAGGGCCTGATCAAGGTGGGGCGCTGGGCCAACGAGCACAAGCGCGCCGCCTCGGCCATCCTCAACAAACAGACCTATTACCGGGATGAAGAAGATACCTATGAAGGCATCCGGCGCGTCGAGATGGTGCCGGTCCTGTCGCCCATTAACCTGCAAACGCTTCAGATCAACAAGGACTTCATGTTCAGCCACGGCTACATCGAGCATGACTTCGACGTGTTCGAGTGGGCTGCGCCGGAATTCCTGGAGAAGGCGGCCGCGGAGCTGCTCGAGGAAGAGTGGAAGAAGCGCAGCATGGCCAAGCTTCCCGAAGCGACTACGCTGGAAGAAGCGATGACAATGCGGCTCGGGTAGTCGGGAGTATATTGCTCAAGATACGCTCGAGTTCACACCGTCCCGCTGATCCCTGCTCAACCATTCCTCAGGCTTGGCGATCCAGCCGAGAAGTACCAACGGATTCCTGTGCGCAAGCCGTCGACGTGACCTGGATCTGAGAGCCCTATTCTTGAGCAGGCAAGGAAAAAATGGAAAATAACATGTCTGATGATAAAGATACGCGAATGAAAAGACTTGGTTACCGGGCGCCGGATAATGTACCGGAACCCGATCAACTTGTGCTGGTTGAGTATGTTTCCGGTGGGCGCGTGGCGATCATTACCCTCAACCGACCGCATGCCGATAACGCCATCACGACGGAACTGGCTGCTCAGTTGATCGAGGTACTGGAGACCATTGCAGCCGCGTCCCTCCGTGCGCTGTGCCATCCTGACCGGAGCCGGCGATAGAGCCTTCTCCGTTGGCGGTGACCTGTACCAACGCAAGCAGATGACAAAGGAGCAATGGCTGCGCCAGCGCCTGGTCTTCGACCGTGTTCTCTACACACTGCGCCAGTTGCGCCGGCCGATCTTCACCGCAGTCCACGGGATGGCCTACGGCGGCGGCTGCGAGATAGCGATCAGCACGGACTTCATCATCGCTTCCGAGGAGGCTGTTTTCGGCCAGCCTGAGGCGATCGTTGGCTTGAGCGCGGCGGAGGCTCGCCGGTCTTCCTTCCCCGTGTGCTCCCTCCGGGAAAGGCGATGCAGATGCTGATGACCGGAGAACCGATCACCGCCCAAGAGGCGTTCCGGCTTGGCATGGTCAATGAAGTCCACCCCAAGGCTAAACTCATGAGTGCAGCCCTTAGCATCGCGGAGAAGATCGCCAACAACTCGCCTACGGCGGTACAGTCGGTCAAGCAGTCTTTCAAATGGGACAGGGTGAACCTGTCGAGCAAGCAGTAGCGATCATGATGAATCAGCACTGGCGCTCTGTCGTTCATAGTCGATCGTGTTCAGGGAATCCTTGCCTTCACCGAAGACCGGGAGGCTGACGTATCCGGATCCTGACTTTTGATGAACGACCTCGCGGCGAAGCCGCCCAATCAAATCAGCAAGATTGTATCTTTTATAAAGGAGAATAAATAATGACTACTTTCGAAATCAAAACCCCATATTCAACCCACCAGGTGGTTGAAAAAAAACTGACCAGCCTGGGGCTTTACGTAACCGCCCGGGAAGCTTACGACATGTGGAAGGCCGACCCCGAACGGATTAAGGTCCTCGACGTTCGTACTCCTGTGGAATATGCACCAAACGGCCATGCGGCGATGGCCGTCAACATTCCCGTGGTTTTCATATCTTATAAATATGATATCAACAAAGATACTTATCCTGTTGCGGTCAATACAGAATTCGCCGCCAATGTGGCCAGGCGTTTCAAACTGGACGATACAATCCTGGCCATGTGCCGCTCCGGCACTCGCAGTGCAGCAGCGGTCAATATTCTTACCAAGGCTGGTTTCACCAATGTGTACAACATCATCGATGGCTTCGATGGGGATAAAGTGGAAGACCCCGAAAGCATCTGGTATGGCGTGCGAAGGCGGAACGGCTGGAAGAATTCCGTCTGTCCATGGACTTACGAGTTTGACCCCACCCTGGTCTGGGTTCCCTCAGATGCGGAGCTGGAAATACTGCGCAAGCTCCCGGATATGTAATCCCGATCTGGGACTATTGACAGACGGATGCCTTTTATCCGCTTTATGCCGCGTAAACCAGAAATGGGACTTACCCGGCATAACCCAAGATCAACCATATCTCACCGATCTGGAAGAAAAAGGAGAATACTATGACGTCTACTGAATTCTTGACTATCATTGGACAGATATCTGGCGTGTTCGGTATCGTAGCAAGCATGTTGTCAACAGGCTTGGGACTGACCGTTGCTCAGATCGTCCAACCATTGAAGAATGTACGCCTGGTGGTGCTGGTGCTGCTGGCGAACTTTGTACTGATGCCTCTGCTCGGTTATGGCATCATGCGCATCATCCCTCTCGATGATTCGCTCAAGGTTGTATTGATCATGGTGGCTGCGGCTGCGGGTGCGCCTCCCTTGGTCCTGGAGGCGCGGGCCGCCAAGGGCAACATGGGTGTTGCCGTAGCGGTGATGGTGCTGCTGATGGTGGTGACCGTTTTTTACCTGCCTGTGGTGTTACCACTGCTCCTGACCGGTGTTGAAGTGGATTCGTGGGCGATCGCCCAATCGCTGATCGTGGGGATGCTGATCCCGCTGATCGTGGGCTTGCTGATCAAGGCATACGCGCCGGATACAGCCAAAGATTGGGCACCGACACTGAGCAAAGTTGGCCTGCTGGGCGTCCTGCTCCTGCTGGTGATCGGGTTGTGGTTGAATTTATCCAACGTCCTCGCTTTGATTGGAACCCGCGGTTTCCTGGCGCTGCTGTTGCTCATCTTCGGTGGTCTTCTGATCGGTTTTGCGATTGGCGGCCGCGATCCAGCCGTTCGCAATGTGATGGGGTTGGCCACGGCGCAGCGGAATGTGACGGCTGCTATTCTCGTCACATTGACAAACTTTGCGGGCACGAATTCAGTACCGTATGTGCTGGTGGCGGCTGCCCTCATCATGTTGGTCTTACTAGCAATTGCACCCATTTTAGGCGCACGCAGCCAGGCAGCAGACGTGCCAGTGACTCAAGCGCAGTAAATTTTCAAGTTAGAGATATTTTCGAGTTGTGCAGGTCTCATTGCAACCTGCGCAACTCGAAAATAGGATCTTTAGAAGAAAAACGGAACCGAAAATGACACTCAATGAATTCTTATCCTCAATAGCAGGAATAGCAGGGATGTTGTTTGTGGTGACCAGCATGCTGGCGATGAGCTTCAGCCTCAGCGTCCAACAGATGACTCAACCGCTTAAGAATGTTCGCCTGGTTATCCTGGTACTGTTGGCGAACTTCGTCCTGGTACCGCTGTTGGCTCTTGTCATCACCAGGCTGATCCCCCTGGATGAATCTCTGCAGATTGGGGTAATTTTGTTTGGGTGTGCCGCCGGGGCGCCCTTCATCCCCAAGCTTGTGAAGGGAGCAAATGGGAATGTGGCTTACGCGGTTGGGTTGATGTTCTTGACCATGGTAGTCACCATCTTCTACCTGCCCATCGTTCTGCCGCTGCTTTTGCCAGGCGTTGAAGTCAGCTCGTGGGATATCGCCAAATCGTTGATTGTGACCATGTTGATCCCGCTGGTGATTGGCATGCTGATCAAGGCGCATTCACCTGACGTTGCCGATCATTGGGCGCCGGTAATGAATAAGGTCTCTACCGTGTCGGTCCTGATCCTGTGGAGTGTGGGGCTGGGAATGAACATCCCCGAGATCCTCAGCTTTATTGGAACGCGTGGCATCGGAGCCATGGTGCTGGTGTTTGCAGGATCCCTGGCGATCGGCTTGTTGCTCGGCGGGCGTGATCGGGGTGTCCGTACCGCCATGGGGCTGAGCACAGCTAACCGTAATGGTTCGGCTGCCCTGTTGGTTGCCACCCAAAACTTCGCGGGAACGGACACCCTGCCATATGTGCTGGTTGGGATTGCCCTATCGATACTGTTCCTGCTGCCTGCCGCAAAGATAATTGGCAAACAAAATATAGCGGTGGAAGAGCCAGTGACACAGGCAGTATCATCTTAAATCTACAAGGAGAAAAGTTTATGACTGCCAACGAATTATTTACAATGATCGCCCAGATATCCGGCCTGCTAGGCATCGTCTGCAGCATGCTGGCAATGGGTTTGGGTTTGACCGTAGCCCAGATCATCCAACCGCTGAAAAACGCGCGCCTGGTGATCCTGGCGCTGCTGGCAAACTTTGTGCTGGTGCCCCTGCTCGCCTACGTCATCACGCTGATCATCCCGCTCGAAGAGTCGCTCAAGATCGGCTTGATCGTCCTGTCCACCTGTGCAGGCGCGCCCTTCCTGATCCTGGAGGCGCGCGGCGCCAAAGCCAGCCTGGCTGTTGCCGTAGGGCTGATGACCCTCTTGATGGTCGTGACCATTTTCTACCTGCCGCTGGTCCTGCCGCTGCTCCTGAGCGGCGTCGAAGTGGATGCGGGGGCGATTGCTCAATCGCTGATCGTGCTGATGCTGATCCCGCTGATCCTGGGCTTGCTGGTCAAGGCGCACGCGCCCGACACGGCCAAGAACTGGGCGCCGACCATGAACAAGATCGGCAGCCTGGGAATCCTGATCCTGCTGGTGGTCGGGCTGGGATTGAATTTGGCCAACGTGATCAGCCTGATTGGAACCGGCGGCTTCCTGGCGTTGTTGATCTTCATTGTGGGTAGCCTTTTAATCGGTTTTGCATTTGGCGGCCGCGATCCTGGCGTCCGCACATGTGATGGGGTTGGGCACGGCGCAGCGAAATGTGTCGGCTGCCATTCTGATTACGCTGACAAACTTTGCCGGCACGACGGCAGTCCCATTTGTGCTGGTGGCGGCTATCCTGCTCCCATTGATCTTAATATCTGTCGCACGCTGGCTGGGTAGCCGCAGCGAGGTTGCAGCCGCGCCGGCGGCACAGGCGGAATGACTTGATTGTTGGTTTGGATTATAATTTTCCCATACCAGTAAGCGTGGACAACGGATTACGGCACGCTTCGCCGCCTGAGGCCGTTGTCTACTCTTTTCCGCCTGCAGCATGCACCTGACCAGCACACCCTAGCAAGGAGTTGAAAATGACCGTAGAAAGCAAAACCGAACCGCGACCGAACCTCCTGACCCGCTACCTGCCGATCCTGGGCTGGCTGCCCAAATACCACGGATCCTGGCTGCGGACCGACCTGATTGCCGGTCTGACAGTCGTCGCCCTTCTAATTCCTGAAGGGATGGCGTATGCGCAGATCGCCGGGATGCCGCCGCAGACCGCCTTCTACGCCGCCCCAATTGGCCTGCTGGCGTTTGCCATCTTTGGCACCTCGCGCCAGCTCGTGGTGGCGGTATCGGCGATCATCGCCACCATGTCGTTTGCCACGGTCAGCCTGATCGCAGAGCCGAACACGACCGAGTTCATCCTGCTGACGGCAGCCCTGGCGGTGTTGGCCGGTCTGATATCCATCCTGGCCGGGTTCCTGAAGCTGGGACGGGTGGCGCAGTTCTTCTCCGAGTCGGTCATGGTCGGTTTTATCACCGGCCTGGCGCTGACCGTGATGGTCAAACAACTGCCCAAGATCCTCGGCATCGAAGGCGGCAGCGGGAACTTCTGGGAGCGCCTCTACGACGTCATCATCCACCTGCCGGAAACCCACCGGGCCACCTTGATCACAGGCCTGGTCTGCCTGGTCTTGCTGTTCGCGCCTGGAGCACTATTTCCACAAGATTCCGGCCGCCCTGGTTGCGCTGGTCTTCGGCATCATCTTTTCGGTCGTATTTGGGCTGGAAGGGCGCGGCGTCGAAGTCGTCGGCGATATCCCGGCTGGATTGGCGCCGCCGCAATGGCCGGCGGTCGGCCTGCAAAACTGGTGGCTGCTCTTCCCGGGCGCGCTGGGGCTGGCGCTGGTCAATTTTGCGGAAGCCATCGGCCCGGCGCGCAACTTTGCCGCGGCCCACAAGTATAAGATGGATCCAAACCAGGAGCTGATCGGGCTGGGCGACGGCGAACTTCGGGGCGGGCCTATTCCAGGGTTTCCCGATTGGCTCGAGCCTGTCCAAGTCCGCCGCCAACGACCGGGCAGGTGCCCGAACCCAGATGTCGGCCATTATTGCCGCCGCGGTCACGGTCCTGGTTGCGCTCTTCTTCACCCCGCTGTTCTATGCACTGCCCGAAGCAGCCCTGGGGGCGATCGTCATCGTGGCCGTATCGGGCATGGTCAAGGTCGCCAAGATCAAGCACCTGTTCCGCGTCCGCCGCTCCGATTTCGTCCTGGCCATGGTGGCGCTGCTGGCCGTGCTGACCTTCGAAACCCTGGAAGCGCTGCTCATCGCCGTGGTGATCTCCCTGTTTGCCCTGGTCTTGCGCGCCAGCCAGCCCAGGCTGGCTGTCTTGGGCCAGATTCCCGAGCGCCTGCAATTCAGCGATATCCGGCGCCACCCTGAAAATAAAACCATCCCGGGATTGCTGATCGTGCGCCCGGAAAACGGCCTGTTCTTCGCCAACGCAGCCGGCATCCGCGAAACCATTATGGCGGAGATGACGTCCAGCGCCACCCCGATCAAAGCTGTCCTGCTCGACCTGGGGGCGACGACCGACCTGGACGTGCCCAGCGCGGATACGCTGGCCGAGCTGGGTGAAGAATTGCACGCTCACAACGTGCGCTTTATGTTGATGCGTGCCATCATGCCCGTGCGCCAGATGCTGGAGCTCGGCCGGCGCCATGGACAAGATCAAGCCGGAGGATGTTTTTATTGGTCCTGGAGAGGCCGTCGTGGATTACTACTCGTCCCAGGGTGATTATGCCGGTCTCCAGGAGCTGATGCGCAGCGGGGCCTCTACGGTGGTCGATTTGATACAGGCAAGCCTTGCTTCAGCTCCCAGCGAGCGGAAGGAAGCGATGATTGCGATCATGGACAACCTGGAAAAGGAAATCCAGCGGAGCAAGACGAGTTAATGAGGAGCTAAATGACTGTACCAAAACCGAACCGCACAGGCTTTGCCCGCTTCATCCCTGGCCTTGCCCTTTTCAAAGGAGTCAACCCCGCGCTGCTGCGCCAGGAACTCGTCGTGGCCGTCACGGTCTTCGCGGTGTTGGTGCCGTCGTCGATGGCTTTCGGTGACCTGGCCGGGGTCACCCCCGTGGCAGGCTTGTACGTCGCGCTGGGCGCCATGGTGATGTATGCCCTCTTTGGCACCTCCAGGCTGGTCATCACAGGACCCGAAGCCACCAGCGCCATCCTGACCGCCACAGCCGTGGCGCCCGCTGGCCGGCGGCGACCCGCTGCGTTACGCGGCACTGGCGGCGATGATGGCGATCCTGGTCGGGGTATTTGCGCTGCTCGCCCGCGCCGCGAAGCTGGGCTTTATCACCGACTTCCTGTCCAAACCGATCCTGGTCGGATATATTTTTGGCGCCACGTTGATTGTCATCGGCAGCCAGTTGGGCAAGATGTTCGGCATCAAGCTCGAGAACGACCAGTTCTTCCGGCAGGTGCTGGAGCTCATCAGCCGCCTGGAAGAGACCCACCGGCTGACCTTCGTGATCGGCATCGCCAGCATGGCCGCGCTATTGCTCATGCGCCGGATCAGTCGCAAGCTTCCTGGTCCGCTCATCATCGTCGTCCTGACCATCCTCCTCTCATACTGGTTGGACTGGCAGGCAAAGGGCGTCGCCATCGTCGGCGCGGTGCCGGCAGGATTGCCCCGGCTGACCGTCCCGGCTGTCGGCTTTGACGATATCCTGGCGTTATTACCGGCTGCCCTGGCCCTGACGATCTTGATCTACGCCGACGAGGTCCTCACCGCCCGCGTCTTTGCCAACAAACACGGTCAAAAGATCGACGCCAACCAGGAGTTCGTGGCCATCGGCATGGCCAATATCGGCGCGGGTTTCCTGACCGGGTTTCCGGCCGCCCTCAGCGCCTCGCGCACCGCCGTCAATGACCAAATGGGCGGCAAAACGCAGTGGGTGGGATTGATCGCGGCCGCGCTGACCATCATCTTCTTGCTCTTTTTGACGCCGCTGCTGGCGCCGCTGCCCACGGTGGCCTTAGGCGCCATCATCATCGTCGCCTCGTTGGGGTTGATTGACATCGCCGCATTTCGCTTCTTGCGCAAGGTGCGCACATCCGAGTTTTGGCTGGCGGTGGTGACCGCTCTTGGAGTGCTCACCGTCGGCGTTTTGCAGGGTATCCTGGTGGCGGTGGTGCTGTCCCTCATCAACGTCATCTTTCACATCTCGCGGCCCCACGATGCGGTGTTGGACGATATCGACGCCGCGGGAGGCACGGTTTATCGCGGGGTTACTGACAAGGAAACGGCGATGGCCGAGCCAGGCTTGATTGTTTATCGCTTCGATGCCCCGCTCGTATTTGCCAATGCAGCATTTTTCAGCGAGCGCCTGGAAGAGCTGATCGCCAACGCCGGCGAAGGATTGAAATGCGTCGTTCTCGATGCAGAAGCCATCAGCGATTTCGATTCGACAGCGGCGGAGGCGTTGGAAAATATGGATGCGAGCCTGGAGCGGCTGGGCGTCGAATTGTGGGTTGCGCGTGCCGAACGGGCCGCTGCGCGATCTCTTGCAGGCAACGGGGTTAACGGAAAAGATCGGTCAAGACCATATCTACCCGTCGGTGCGGGCTGCAGTCACGGCGTATCGAGAACATACGGCGTATAGAGAACATACGGCATCTCAAGAGAATTCAGGCTCGAAATAAGGAAAGGAGAACGCATGCTCGAGGCGGAAGAGGCCAAAAATCCATCTGTCTGATGAAAAATAAAATGAACGAGGCTTGAGCTAAACCGAATGCCAGGGCAAAAGTTGTTGGTATATGTCATTCCGAACGTTCTGTGTAGGAATCCCTATATACATGGCCTATATTTACCTAATTAGGAACATTCTCGTTGATGCTATTAGGGATTCCTCCTCCCTTCGGTCGTCGGAATGACATATTAATGCAAGTGCGAATGCCCCGATGGGATGCTGGCAAATAATGTTGAAGGTGAAACATGCGTAATCGGAAGATGAGAAGAGTCACAGCTCGTTACCAATGGGACCGCCTGAGGGTGAGTTTTTGGTTCGCGCCGCTGGTGATGTCGATATTGGCGGTCCTGCTCGCCTGGTTGATGTACTGGCTGGATGGGCTTATTCCCAATGAAGTCTTGGAGAGCAGCCGGTTCGTTTTATCAGGCACTCCGGGTGAGGTGCGCAGCAGCCTGATTGGGATGGCCACCTCCATCCTGACCACTGCCGGGGTTGTTTTCACCCTGTTGACGCTGCCGCTTTCGACGGTGGCTGCCCAGTATGGCTCGCGCCTGCTGCGGGTTTTCCTGGGCGATCGCATTACCCAGCTCGTTTTGGGTATGTTTGTGGCCACTTTTGTTTATTGCGTTGCGGCTGCCCTTTCGATCCCTCCGTTCGAGGTGGAGCCAGAAGCGCCTCAACTGATGGTAACGGTCGGCCTGGTTTTAATGCTGGGGACCTTTGCTTCCATCATTTTGCTCATCCAGCATATCAGCACCAAGCTGCAAGCTCCGAACATTGCCGCCTCCGCCGGCGCCGAATTGCGGGAGGTGGTCCTCGCAGAGGTCCAGGATGTGGTCAAGAGTGATTCTGCCAGCCGGGCCAACCAGGAATCGCAGAAAGCCCTGATGGAGGCTGAGGCTTTTCCAATCCGTGCGAAGGAGACCGGCTACATCGAATTTGTCGACCCGGAGACACTTTTTACCCTGGCAAAGGAAAATCAACTGATCATCCGCTTGTTGCGCAAGCCTGGGCGCTTTGTCCGGCGGGAGGATGCGGTTGCCCTGATCTGGCCTGCTGACCGGGTTGACGAATCCCTGGAAGAACAAATTTGCCGGGTCTTCCATATGGGCAACATGCGTACCCCAACCCAGGATATTGTCTACGCGGTCAACCAGCTTGTGGAAATGTCCGTGCGAGCCATGTCTCCGGCGATCAATGATCCCTTTACGGCCATGACCTGCATGGAGTATATCGGCGAGGGCCTGGCTCTGTTCATCCGGCACGGCGAGAGAGATTCCTACTACTATGACCTGGAAGGCCGTTTGCGCCTGGCTTTCGAGCCGGTCACGATACCGGAGTTATTCAACGCGGCATTTGATATGTTACGCCATGCCAGCAGTGACAATGCCAGCGTCTTGAAAACCATGCTGGAGGTGATCGATAAAATCGGCCGGGAGGCGGATTCGCCGGAGGTGCGCCAGGAGCTAAGCCGCCACGTGAGTCTGATCGAGGCAGAAAGCCAGGCTGGCAACTTGATCGAGCAGGACCGGCAGATGGTCCAGAATTTGTGTGAGGACATTCGAGCGAAATTGGCCAGCCAACCAAGTCAACCAACCAGGTTGGCGATCACTACCTAAGGATGTTTTAAATTGAGCCAACCACCCCCATTAATCCGCTCCCGCTTGACCACGCCGCGTGCAGCCGCCACTGCCGGGATTCTATTTTCCCTGCTGCTCCTCGCCAGCCTGGTATTGGTGCGCATGGCGGTGCCATCCAATCCGCAAGATGCGGGCGAATGGCTCTCCAGCAGTATAAAACCGGTTACGCTGGCTTTAAATCTGGTGCCGTTCGCCGGCATCGCTTTTCTCTGGTTCATCGGTGTGGTCCGTGACCGCCTGGGTGAATATGAAGACCGCTTTTTTGCCACGGTATTCCTCGGGAGCGGGCTGTTGTTCCTGGCCATGTTATTCACCTCGGCAGCGACGGCAGGCGGCATTCTGCAGATGTTTGGGACTTACCCAACCGAGCTGATCGAGTTCGGGGCTCTACGCCTTCGGGCGTACGGTCACGTACGAGATCATGAATGTCTACACCATGAAGATGGCTGGCGTGTTTATGATCTCCACCTGCACGATTTCGCTGCGGACCGGGCTCTTCCCGCGCTGGATGACATTCCTCGGGCTGGCGCTGGCGTTGTTCCTGCTTCTGAGTCTTGGCCAGTTCGCCTGGGCGACTTTAATTTTTCCTCTTTGGGTGCTGCTGATCAGCGTGTATATCCTCCTGGGTAATCTCAGGGGATCGAAAATTACCCGCCGGCAGTAGTTCCGGCAACCGATCCATTCGAAAAGTAAGTAAAGGAATTATCCTATGGCGTCAGAAACCGTTCCCCTCGCCAGCACAGCAATGCCTTCCTACCCGGTAACCACTGGAGGCTGGACCACTGCCATGTTCATCATGCTTGCAGGGGTGGGCATCATTGGCGCCCTGGCCAGTCTTCTGGTGGGGTCGTCGGCTCCTGAAGAAGAAGCTCCTGCCCGGCAACGGTTGCCAACCCGCAACTACGGTTGCCCAACCCGCAACAACGGTCGAACAGGAGCTTGCGACCATCAAAACTGAGCTGGCTGCACTGCGCCAGCTATTAGAAAAGACAACCGGGGAGCGAAAGTGAGGCATCCATGATCGACCCGCAAGCAAAACCGAAACCTTATCTGCGACTTCTGGCGCTGGTTGCCCTGATGGGCATTGTCAGCGCAAGCGTCACCTTTGCTTTTATGTACCTCGTCCACCAGGGAACACGCCTGATTTGGACATTACTCCCAACGGTGACGGGGATAGAACCACGCCTGTTTACATTATTGGTCTGCATCATCGGCGGCCTGTTGGTCGGTTTGCTGGTGAAATATTTTGGCGACCACAGCGGTATCTTTGCGGATGTGATGCGCGAATTTGGCAGGACTGGGCGTTTCGATTATCGCAACGCCCCTGGGATTGTGCTCACGTCCTTTGTTTCGCTCCTCTCCGGCGCCAGCCTGGGTCCCGAAGCGCCTTTGGCGGATGCCTGCGGTGGGATCGGTACGCTGATTTCCGACCGGATGCAGCTCGATGAACAGGAAACCCGCACCATGGGCTATTCGGGGCTCAGTGGGATGCTGGCTGCCTTTATCACCAATCCATTCGGTGGGGCTCTGCTGGGCCTGGAGTCGTCCCAGGGTGGGGTGACTGGTAAAAAAGCATACTTCTGGGTTTTGTTTCCCAGCCTGCTGGCCTCGGCCGTGGCAACCGTGGTATTCGTCCTGTTCAGTGGGGTTTTCTTTGAGACGATGTACCAGTTTCCGAAATACACGCCCCGCCTGGTGGATCTGGTGATTGCCGTACCATTTGGCCTGCTGGGTGGGGTGGCAGGTGCTTTGTTCATGTTTACTCTCAAACAACTGCAGAGACTCTTCGAACCGATGAAGAAGCGCCTGGTCCTGCGCGGCTTGATCGGCGGGCTGGGCATGGGCATCATTGGGGCGCTCTTGCCTTTGACCTTATTCTCGGGTGAGGCAGAAACCAGTGATTTGATCTTCTACGCGGCGGAGATTGGGGTGACGATGTTGATCGTGCTGGCGATTGCCAAGCTTTTCGCCACTTCCCTGTTACTTGCTACGGGTTGGAAAGGCGGTTATATCTTTCCAATTATGTTTGCCGGCGTTGCCCTGGGCATGGTTTTAGATCTGCTGTTTCCGGGCATCCCGGTGGCGGTCTGTGTGGCGGCGACGATGGCGGGCGCCCTGGTGGCGGCCTTGAGGGCGCCGTTGTTTGCTGCCCTATTTACATTGGCACTGGTTGATATAGAAACCGCGCCTGTGGTTGCCGTAGCTGTGGTCGTCAGCGCCTTGCTTACAGCCTTGCTGGCGCTCTATTCCGCCCGCCGCGCCGCCGCGCGCGGGCAATCTTCTCAGGAGGTATCCGATGAATAACCTTTCAGGCAAGCTTGGCGTTTACCTGGTCGGGATGGCCAGTATCTTCGTGATCCTGTTCGGGATCCGCGCCTCGGCTTCGATCATCAACCCGATCCTGTTGGCCGCCGTGATCACCATCACCGTTCTGCCCATTCCCAGCCGCCTGACCAAGCGCGGCGTGCCCGGCTGGCTGGCGCTGGTGCTGAGCATCTTGTTGGTCGTCCTGCTCCTGGGGCTGGTGATCGGCACGGTGTTCTTCTCCGTCACCAAGCTGACCACCGAGCTCCCGACTTACATGGCAGGAGCTTCCCAGCAAGCCAGCGAAGACCTGTCTACGACTGAAGATCCTGAGGCAACTGCTGAAATTGAGCAGTTGACCATCTCCATGGGACCGGTGGCGCAGAGCCTGTTGGCGAGTACGATCGACCTGCTGGTGCAATTCGGGCTGGCCCTGGCGATCTTCTTTTTCATGATCAGCGCGGCCCTGGCTTTGCCGGCGCCTTCACGCCTGGGATTGGATCCAAATACGCCGGTCATCGGCCGGATTACGGCGCTCACGGAAGACGTGCGCAAGTACATGACCGTCCTGACCGGGGTCAATTTCCTGGTCGGCCTCGGGGATACAGTCTTTCTGTGGTTCCTGGGGGTGGATTACGCCGTGCTGTGGGGGCTGCTGGCGTGGTTCATGGGGTACATCCCCTCGATCGGTTTTATCATTGCCCTGATCCCGCCGGTGCTCATGGCTTACGCCCAATACGGCTTGAGCACTGCATTGATCGTCCTGGCCGGTTACATCTTGATCAATGGGGGCATCCAGAACTTCTACCAGCCCAAGGTCATGGGGCAGAGGTTGAAGATCTCGCCGGTGATCGTGTTCATTGGCCTGTTTATTTGGGGATTTCTGTTGGGTGGGATCGGCGCTATCCTGGCGGTGCCGCTGACCCTGCTGGTGCTGATCATCATGGAGAATTTCGAGGGCACGTGCCCCCTGGCGGTGTTGATGCGCTTCACGGGCGAGGAGAAGAAAGAGGAACGGAAGGAAGCGGTAAAGGATGTGAAGGGCCTCTGGGGAAAGCTGAAGGAGACCGTTCGCTCCGACCAGGGGTCAGATGATGCCAGCGAGTGAATCGCTTAAGAATTTCTTCAAGGATGTTTACCTGATCTGGGTCACTGAAAAGCCCAACCAATTGGCGGCTGCCCTGGCATACTTTGGGATGTTCTCTTTTGCGGCCGTCTTCTACCTGGCGTACCGCTTAGCTGGCATCCTGATTAATGAAGAAGCTGCCGGAGAGCGATTGTTCACACGGATTGAGGCAACCCTGGGGACGGAAACAGCCATTTTTATCCAGGATTCTGTTTCAGCCATGGCGGCGGCAAACACCGGTGGCTCCTGGATTGTTTCGGCCATCAGCTTCTTTACTCTCTTGTTCGCAGCGATGGGGCTGTTCCTGCAGCTTACGTATGTCCTGAACAGGATCTGGGGAGTCCCCTTGGTCCAAAGAGGCCAGCGGGTAGCTCGCCTCCGGCAGCGTCTGTTTGCTTTTTTCATGGTGATCGGTTTGGGGCTGTTGATCGTCCTGGCCACGGTGATCAACGTGGCATTTGCCTGGTTTGGGTCGGTCATTAAAGATATCTACGGTGGGAGCGATCTCCTGTCTACCCTGAATGTGATCGCTCTCCTGAGCCTAATTGTTTTGGCTAATGCTTTCATCAATAAGATACTGCCGGATGTAAAACTCGCCTGGCGGGATGTCTGGCCTGGGTCCATTGTGGCCACACTTTTGATGTTCGTTGGTGGGTGGGTGATGGGGTTGTATTTCAGGTTTGGGGGCATCAGCTCGGCATTTGAGGCAGCCGGCGCGTTTGCCGTCCTGATGATCACGATCTACTACTTCGCACAGATATTCCTGGTGGGGGCAATTATCACCAGGGTGTATACTCAACGGTATGGCTCGAAGCGACAATTCACTTAAAAACCATCAGGCGATTCTTAAGCCTGTGGAAAAACCACCGGCAATATCAAGCGTGGATAACGTTTTTTCGATTCTGGTGTCTGAGTTTATAGAGGAATATCGCTCAGCCCTGGAAGAGCTAGCGAATCTCTTTGCCAAGGAACCAAATGATAAGCAATAGGAATCTTTGGGTGGTTGCCCTGCTGCTCCTGAGTGTATGCACGGCCTGTGGTGGTGATATGGCCACGCCTACCCAATCAGTCTCGCCCACACAAACCCCACTTGCCGAGATCCTGCCTACGGAGACCCCGCTGCATATAGCCTCTATCGTTGAAACCTTGCCAAACCTGGAATACCTGATCGAGCTGGCCAGCACGGGGAAGGCGCAGTTGATGGACGGCGTCTTTGAGGAAGCCGCGGCGCCGGACTCGGCGACGAAGCCTAAAATCTGGCTCGGTGATGTCCAGGCTCTCGGAGACGTCAACGGCGACGGCGCCGAGGATGCCCTGGTCACCCTGGTTGTGGATCCGGGCGGCAGCGGCACGTTCACCTACCTGGCTTTGGTATTGAATGAAGAAGGTACCGCAAAACCTCTGGCGGCGGTCCTGCTGGGTGACCGGGTCGTCGTCAAATCCCTGGCGCTCGAGCCCGGTAAAGTCGTGGTCAGACTACTCACGCGCAAGCCGGATGAGCCTATGAGCGCTGAGCCCACGGTCGAAGTCACCCGCTGGTTCAAGCTGCTCGGTGACAGGTTGGTGGAGGGGACGGAGTAAGCCACCCGCGGGGATGGCAGCCGTTCGCTGCCGATAAATTCGTTTATAATCAACGCGGCCGTTTCGATCCAAAAACGTGTTAATCCTGACTGAAGAAAGCGCGTGACCTGAAAACAAAAGCGTTTTTCCTCACCTTATTCGTATCATTAATTTACTGCAGCGCAGCGCTGGCCCAGAGCAGCAATCCTCCCTCACCAGAACGACTTGTCTTAACCGATGAGCAGGGGGAATACCCGCTTGGGTTGTACATGGAGCTCTTCGAGGATCCCAGCGGTGAGTTATCCATTGAAGAGGTGAGTTCGCCCGAAATTTCATCCCAATTCAAACCCAGCCAGGCCGCGGTGCCCAACTACGGTTACACCGACAGCGTTTACTGGGTGCGCCTGTTCCTGGATAACCAGACATCCCAGGTTAATGAGTGGACTCTCGAAGTCGATTTTTCAAACACACAGTACGTTGATCTCTACACACCCTTACCAGGTGGTGCCGGCTTTGATGCCCGGCGGACAGGTGTGCTGCGACCGCTTTCCACGCGCGATCTACTCTATCCGCGCATTCTTTTTGTCTTGAATCTTCCACCCCAGGAACAGCAAGTGTATTACGTGCGCTTCCAAAGCGGCGCCTCGATGACGCTGGGACTCACCTTGTGGGCGAAGAACGCCTTTTGGGTCGTGGCCGGGCGGGACTTGATGCTGCATTGGCTATTCTTCGGTGGATTGTTTGCATTGCTGGTTTACCACCTGTTTCTTTTATATACTTTACGAGAGGCCAGCTACCTGTATTTTGTTCTTGTACTGACCGGTTTATTGGCCGTTTTAACGGACCTGGATGGTTACCTGGGGGCGTACATCTTTCCCAACATTTACCAAGTTAAAACCATTTATTTACCGCTGGCTGTCTCGTTTTTATACGTATCAATCCTGCTATTTTCCAGTGAATTTTTGCAATTAAAAACTCGCTTTCCGAAGCTCTACTGGATCAACGTGGCGTGCATGGTCATCTGGGTGGTGCTGGTATTTCTGGTGCCGTTCACTGATTACCGGGTTATCAGTACACTGATGACCCCATGGCAAATGATTACCCTGGGAGTGAGCCTGTTTGTTGGGATCGCAGCCTGGAGATCAGGTTTCCAACCAGTTCGATTCTTTATGCTTGCCTGGTTAAGTATGACTGCAAGCCTTTTGTTGTTTGTGATGGTCCGGCAGGGAATTGCACCGAGTAATTTTTTCACTGAAAATATCTACCAGCTAGGAATGATTGTGATGGCAGTGTGTTGGTCGCTCGCCCTCGCCGACCGGATCAACCTGATGAAAGCTGAAACCGAGGCAGCCAACCGCAGTTTACAGAACAGCGAGAACCGTCTTTCGCAAATCCTGGAGGGCATGCCTCTCGGGGTCGTCGTTTATGGGATGGATCAGAAACCAAAATATCTCAATCAGCGTTCGATCGAAATCCTTGGGAACCCGGCTCAGGGCATCCGGCCATCGGTCGAAGCCGGGCGCACCGTGGCACAGGCGGTGAATTATTTCTCCTTCCGGCTTTCAGGAACCAGTGATAAATACCCTTTAGAACGATTACCAGTTTATCGCGCATTGCACGGCGAGCCGGCATTTCAGGATGATATTGTGGCTGTCCTTGGAGACAGGCTGGTCCCGATTGAAATCTGGGCTAATCCGGTCAAGGATAGCGCCGGGAACGTCGATTCGGTTGTCGTTGCTTTCCAGGATATCACTCAGCGTAAGCAGGTAGAAACCGAGCTGGCGGAAAACCGCGCACATCTCGAGGCGCTCGTGGCAACGCGAACCGCAGAAGCTGAAGAGGTCAATGAGAAATTACGGCTGCGCCTCGAATGGTTGTTTGCGGTCACCCGGAGTCACCAGGCCATCGCAGGCATGAGCAGCCTGGCCTTGGCAGAAGAAGAGCTGTCTGCCAGGATGTCCCAATTGTTAGGCGCCAGGCTGGTATTCATCCTGCGCTGGGATATACCAGGTATGCAGCCAGAATTGGTCAACTGCATCCTGCAAGGTGGGGGAGATTCTGATAAAAATATCATCAAGGAATGCTTTCAAAAAGACTCGCCACTGCGCAGGGAAATCGAACTGGGCCAGGTAATTACCTTGGATGCAGACCAGGCAGCTTCATTTCCTGGCCTGGTAGGGGAGTGTTTCCGGAAGTATGACATCCATCTGGCCATCCTGGCGCCGATGATGATGCGCCAGGCCGTTTTTGGTGTATTGGGTATAGCGGCATCTATATCCTCAAAGGAGTTTCTCCTCCAGCAGGATGACCTGGTTGAGCGAATGGCGTTTGACCTGGCAAACTTGAACCAGGTGGCGACCCTCTACGACCAGGCGTTGGTCCTGGCGGCGGTGAACGAACGCAGCCGCCTGGCGCGTGATCTGCACGATTCGGTGACCCAGGTGCTCTTCTCAGCCACCCTGGTGGCCGATGTTTTGCCTCAAATCTGGCGCCGTGACCCGGAGCTAGGATACGAGAGACTGGAAAAACTGCGTCTGCTGACGCGCGGCGCCCTGGCTGAGATGCGGACGTTACTGCTCGAGCTGCGCCCGGCTGCGGTGATCAATACCCCGTTGAATGACCTGCTGGTGCAGCTGGCTGAGGCGGTCACCAGCCGCGCCGGGCTGCCGTTCCAGCTATTGATCGAACAAATTCCTGACTTGCCAGAAGAGGTGCATGTCAATTTTTACCGGATTGCCCAGGAAGCCTTAAACAACGTGATCAAGCACTCCCAGGCCAAGTCAGTGACCATGTGCTTGAGCGCCACACCTCTCATGCCGGATGTAAATGCAGAAACGAAGTGCGAAGTAACGCTTTTGATACAGGATGATGGGGTTGGTTTCTCCTTGGGTGAGGCACCCTCCAACCGGCTGGGTCTGGGGATCATGCGCGAGCGCGCCGCAGCCATCCAGGCAGACCTGTCCCTGAAGAGCCAACCTGGCCATGGGACGCAAGTGAGTTTAACCTGGCGCGGCGAAGCGGGAAATAATCGGAGTAACTCATGACTGAATCACATCCCATTCGCGTCTTAATTGTCGATGATCATCCGATGGTGCGCAGCGGGTTGAAGGATTTTATCCTCGCATATGATTGGTTGGAACTGGTCGGTGAAGCCAGGGACGGCGTTGAATCCGTGGATTTTTGCGCCGACCATGAAGTGGATGTGGTCTTGATGGATCTGTTCATGCCTCTAATGGATGGCAGCGAAGCCACCCGGCGCATCCTGGCGCTCGGGAAACCGGTGAAGATCATCGTCTTGACCAGCTTCCACGAACGGGACCTTGTCCAGCGGGCGTTACAGGCCGGTGCGACGAGTTACCTGTTAAAGAATGTCAGCGCCGCAGAGCTGGCTGAAGCCATCCGGGCTGCACATGGTGGGTTCTCCACCCTGGCGCCTGAAGCCACCCGTGCCTTGATCCATGACGACCGCGCCAGGCCCAATCCTGGGTTCGATCTGACAGATCGAGAACGGGAGGTTTTAGCTCTCCTGGTCAAAGGTTTTTCAAACCTCGATATTTCCAAACAGCTATCCATCAGCAAGGCAACCGTGAAATATCACCTGACCAGCCTGTTTTCCAAATTAGGAGTTAAAAACAGGGTAGAGGCGACTGCTATTGCCGTGGCACAGGGCCTGGTAAAGAAAGATGCTTGAGGCCTGCCCCTAACCTTCTGGCTAGTCGCCAGGCGAATTTCCTGGCTAGAAAAACCAGACCTTGCACTCCCCCACTGGTTGTTGTGAAGGGGGAGTATATTTGTTATAGTTATTCTGGAAAATCAGTTACAATCAAAGATATTCAGTTTAAGGAAAAGGAGTGTATACCACATGAAGACCATTAAGTCCGTTGATACCAAGTCGTTTGTTCTCTACGGCGCCCTCCTGGCAGCCTTGTGGACGTTCGTCTTTGGCCTGGTTTACTGGATCCTGGGCTGGATCTTCGGCGCCCAGTCCTGGTGGATCGATATGAACCTGATCAACTGGTCCGCCTACAACCTGATGACCTTCCTGACCGTGGTCTGGCGCAGTTTCGTGAACGCACTCGGCGGCGCGCTGGCTGGCCTGGTTGTAGCGCTGGTCTACAACGCAGTGGCCGGTATGATGGGTGGGATCAAAGTCAACGTGGATTGACCTACCCGATTAGCTGGAACAACGATAAGGAGAAAAAAGTATGGCGAATTTAATTGTATTAACCTTTGCAGACACGGAGCAAGCCGGGAAGGCTTTCCACACGCTCCGGAAAATGCAGGGCGACGGCCAGGTGAAGATCGATGACTCGGCCGTCATCGTCAAGAACGCAGACGGTAAAGTCGAAGTCAAGAACCAGATGGATACCGGCGTCAAGTGGGGTGCGGTCGGCGGTGGTGCCCTCGGACTGATGCTGGCCAGCGTGTTCTTCCCCCTCGCCGGGCTGGCGCTGGGCGCCATCGGCGGCGGTTTGCTGGGTAAGATGGCTCACCTGGGCATCGACAAGCAGTTCGTGAAGGAAGTAACCGAAAAGCTGCAGCCCGGTTCGTCGGCGCTCTTTGTGATCGGCAGCGGCAGTCCTGATGTGGTCGCGGCTGGACTGCGCCCCTACGAGGGCACTGTCTACCATACCAACGTCTCGACGGAAGGCCTTGAAGCGCTGGAAGAGGCGCTCAAGAAAGATTAAGAGTTTTTTAAAGGATTCCTGGGCCAGGCGAGCCGATCCGGTTTGCCCGGCCTATTATGAGGTTAATTAATAATGAAAAAGTTTCGAAGGTTGTTTCCCGTTAGTTTACTGGTTGTGATGGTTTTTGCCCTGGTTTTGAGCGCCTGTGGTGGATCTGAAACCCCAGCGCCGACCCAGGATGTTGCCCAGATCCAGACCCAGTCCGCGCAGACTGTGATCGCCGACATGACGGCTGCCGCGCCGGCCGCTACCGAGGCGCCTCCCGGCGCCACCCCGGATCCGAACGTTCCCGTGGCGGTTGTACCTACCCCCGCTGCCGGAGAGCCCGCAGCGGTCGCCAACTTCAATACGGCCATTTTCAGCGGTCCGGGCACAAATTACGTCGTCTACGGCGCCTTCCTGGGCGGCAGGACGGCCAGGGTCGTTGGGAAGAGTGAAGATGGCCTTTGGTGGGCGGTCAGCGTGCCGGTTGCCCCCGATGGAAACGGCTGGGTGGATGCAGCCTGGGTGACGGTTAACGGCGCAGATGGCGTGCCCGTGCTGCCCACGCCTCCCGTGCCCCCGACCGTCGAATTGACACCACCTGGACCAGAGGACCCGCAAGCTATGGCTTTGGTGAATACGTATGTGCGCACCGGTCCGGCCACGAACTTCCCGGCCTATGGGATTGCGCCAGCCGGTGTGACTGCCAGAGTGCTTGGCAGGAGCGAGGACGGCCAGTGGTGGACGGTGCGCCTCGATCCCCAATACGTGGGTAACGGTTACGGCTGGGTGATGGCGGAGTACACCACCGCCACGAACGTCGATGGCATCCAGGTCATCGAGACCCCGGATGCGACCACCACCGAAGCGCCCCCCCCACCGCCCTCCGGCGTGCCGACCGTCACGGCGATTGATTTTGTCAACGTGCGCAGCGGCCCCGGCACCACCTTCTCGATGTACGTGGTGGCGCCTGCTGGCGCCTCTGGCGAGGCAGTGGGCAAGAGCGCCGACGGCGGCTGGTGGCAGGTGAAGATCTCCACCCAGTACGCGCCCGACGGCCTGGGCTGGGTCTCTGCCGATTGGGTGACCACCCAGGGCACGGAGAACGTCCCGGTAGTCGAATCCCCGCCGGCGCCTCCGGCTGTGCAGCCGACCCCGCCGCCCACGACCACCACCGGCTGCCTGCTGGTCTCGCAAACCCCGGCAGACGGCACGGCCATCACGATTGGTGCCCCGTTTGACACCACCTGGGTGCTCCAGAACACCGGCACCGCGACCTGGAATACCCAAGATTACGACATAGGTTTTGTCGGTGCCCTGAACAATGTCTATTTGCACACGGGAGCCGACCGCTATGACCTGTCTGCAACGGTGCAGCCAGGCGGCACCTACAACTTTACCGTGCCCATGCTGGCTCCCTTTGGACCGGGCCAGTTTGGCGAGATGTGGCAGGTTATCCTGGGCAACCAGGTCTTGTGCCAGTTCTATGTCTACATCACCGTTCCGTAACGGAACTCACAGGTCCGGATTTTAGTAGGAAGGAGACACTTAATGAGAGGCAGACGAGAGGAACGGAAGGACGACCGCCAGCTCGGGCGACCGGGCGGTGGTGGTGGCAACCACTACCAGATGCGCCAGAAGATGGTCGCCATCGGCGACGATTTCTGGATCGAGAACGACCAAGGCCAGAAGGTCTTCAAGGTCGATGGCAAGGCGCTGCGCGTGCGCCAGACCCTGATCTTCGAGGACGCCCACGGCAACGAGCTCTGCAAGATCCAGGAGAGGATGCTGCGCATCAAGGACAGCATGGAGATCGAAGGCCCACGGGGCGAGTCTATGGCGACGGTCAAGAAAGCCCTGATCACGCCCGTGCGCGAGCGCTGGGTGGTCAAGGTGAAGAACGGCCCCGACCTGGAAGTGAAGGGCAACATCCTGGACCACGAATACACCATCGGCGAGGGGCGCGACAAGGTAGCCGAGGTGTCCAAGAAGTGGTTCCGCCTGCCGCGACAGCTACGGCGTGGCGATCGATCCGGGCCAGGATGACGTGCTGATCCTGGCGGTGGCGGTCTGCATCGACGAGATGGCTCACGGCGGTCGGTAGGCTGCTGAACGTATGAATGGGGGATGGCGTATTGCCATATTACGCCATCCCCCATGAAATAATCCCTGATAGGGAAATACCTGTTTGCGTATGAGGAGAAAATAATATGTGTTGCTTTTTTGCTTCGTTGCTGGTCTTTGGCCCACGCCTGGCCTTCCTGGTTTTCTGGCTGATCGCGCCTGTCCGGGTGAACCTGGCTTTCCAGTCTTTAACCTCCCCTGGCTGGTAGGGATCGCCTCATTGATCTTTGCTCCCTGGACAGCCTTGATGTTCGTCTTGATCTTCCCCTTGAACGGCTGGGATTGGATCTGGCTGGGCTTTGGCATCCTGGCGGACGTCGCTGGCTACGTGAGTGGCTACCACAACCGCAAGCAGGTGCCGATGTACCCGGAGAGCCTGCCGTAAAGAGGATATTTTATAGTACAGGTGGACAAAGTCCGCCTATATTATGATAAAAGGAGAAAAAAATATGATTAAACATGGACCCGTGGATGTGATTGTGCTGGCCGCAGGGGAGCCGCGCTTTGATGGCGGTGTCCTGGCAGAATTGGAACGCCAGGCCTCAACCGGGACGATCCGGGTGCTGGATGCAATGATCCTCTTGAAGGACGAGGCCGGAAAGGTTTATGGTCTCGACCTTGAAGATCTTCCGCCAGAGCAAGCCGCTGCCGTGGGCTTTATCGAAACCGGGACGCGCGGCCTCTTCGACGCCGAAGATGCTGCCATATTTTCTGAAGGTATGGTGCCCGGTTCGGCCGTGGTCGCCCTGGCCATCGAACACACCTGGGCATTAGCCCTGGTGAATGCTCTCTATCAAGCTGGCGTGGATGTGGCGCTGAATATGCGTGTGCCGGCTATGGTTGTCGACGAGGCCTTTGCCTCGCTTGAAGCAAATCTATAAAGGAGGTTGAAATGCCAGGATTAGTCAGAGGTATGGCAAGAACCGCTGCCGTGGTCGGTACGGCCACCGCCACCCGCAATGCCGTGAACCGCCGCCAGGCGGACAAGAACGCCCAGGCGTATGCACAGGCGACGAACGCAGCCTATGCACAGACACCGCCACCGCAGGAAGTGGTGTATGTAGAGGCGCCTGCAGCACCTGCCCCTCAAGAAGACATGATCACCCAGCTCGAGCGCCTGGGCGCGTTGAAAGCCCAGGGCCTGCTGACCGATGAGGAATTCGCGGCTGCCAAGGCCAAGCTGATGGGGATTTGACCCAGGCAGATTGCCGGTCGTTAGTTTCTCTCATTGTTCAATGACTAAAGGTTTTATGAACGGGCGTAGCCCGTTCATAAAACCTGCTTTTTTTGCGAAAGTAGGAGGAGACTTATAATGAAAACCACCCTGAAAGTGCTGATGATGACCCTCGGATTGTGCGCCGGGCTGGCGGTACTAGCGGCCTGTGCCGGTGGAAAGGCGGGCGAGGCAGACCTGGCAGGATCCTCATGGAACCTGACTTCGCTCATGGAACAGGGGCTGGCGCCGGGCTCGAGCATCTCGATCCAGTTCAGCGCCGATGGCCAGGTGAACGGTTCGGCCGGCTGCAACCGCTACATGGGCAGCTACACCGTCTCCGGAAAATCGCTGACAATTTCAGCGCCCCTGGCAACGACCATGATGGCCTGCGAAGAGGCGATCATGGACCAGGAAATCGCCTACCTGAAGGCGTTGGCTGAGGTCAAGACCTTTTCGATCAGCGGTGAGCAATTAACGCTCAACGATGCCGACAAGAAGGGCATCCTGGTTTACCAGGTGCAGTCCCAGGACCTGGCAGGCACCTCCTGGGAGGTGACCAGCTACAACAATGGCAAGCAGGCGGTTGTCGGTGTACTGGCCGAAACCAGCCTGACGGCGGTTTTTGGCGAGGATGGCACGATCAGCGGCAGCGGCGGCTGCAATAATTTCAACGGATCTTACGAAGTTGACGACAGCACGATCACGATTGGTCCCCTGGCGTCGACCCTGATGGCCTGTGAGCAGGATGTCATGGACCAGGAAGCTGCTTTCCTGGCAGCGCTGCAGAGCGCGGCCACGTACCGGGTTGAAGGCACGACGCTGGAGATGCGCACCAAGGATGACGCAATGGCCATTTTAGCGGTAACCTCCACCCAGGCAGAATAAAACCGCACCCAACCACTTCGTGGTCCAACCAGGAAGTGGTTGGGTTTTCCTGCTTTAAATTTCCCCGTTCTACACCTCATATACACCTTAATTACACCTCTCGGTGGTATCCAGGCGGGGAGAAACAGGCTATCATCGAATCGTGGTGGTTTTTTGAAGCCCGACGACCCTGGCGGACATTTACGTGCTCCCAGGCCGATCAATGAGAAATGAGGTGAATATGAAAAGGTTCGTTCGCAGCAAGTTTTCTGTAAGCTATATCGTGATGATCGTATTAGCCCTGGTACTGAGCGCCTGCGCTGGATCTGCCACCCCGGCGCCGACCCAGGACGTGGCCCAAATCCAGACCCAATCCGCGCAGACGGTTGTCGCAGACATGACCGCGGCTGCTCCGGCCGCCCCGGCTGCCACCGAGGCGCCACCCGGAGCCACCCCGGATCCCAACATCCCCGTAGCGGTGATCCCAACACCGGCTGCCGGGGAGCCTGCAGCAGTCGCCAGCTACAATACGGCGATTTTTGGCGGACCGGGCACAAACTACGTGGTCTATGGCGCCTTCCTGGGCGGCAATACGGCAAAGGTTGTCGGGAAGAGTGAAGACGGCTTGTGGTGGGCAGTCAGTGTGCCGGTCGTACCCACCGGAAGTGGCTGGGTGGACGCTGCCTGGGTGACGGTCAGCGGTGCGGACGGCGTGCCCGTGCTGCCCACACCCCCCGTGCCCCCGACGGTTGAGCTGGTCCCGCCAGCCCCGGAGGATCCGCAGGCTGCCGCAATTGCAAATGTATACGTACGCACCGGTCCGGCCACAAACTTCCCTGCGTATGGGATTGCCCCCACCGGCACGGCTGCCAGGGTCCTTGGCAAGAGCGAAGACGGCCAGTGGTGGGTGGTGCGTCTGGATCCCCAGTACGTGGGCACCGGCTACGGCTGGGTGGAGATGCAGTACACTACCGCCCAGAACGTGGACGGCATCCAGGTCATCGAGTCTCCGGATGCAACCACCACCGAAGCGCCGCCCCCGCCGCCTGAGGGTGTGCCGACCGTCACAGCGGTTGATTATGTCAACGTGCGCAGTGGACCTGGCACCACCTTCTCGATCTACGTGGTGGCGCCTCCCGGGGCTTCCGGCGAGGTGGTCGGCAAGAGCGCCGACGGCGGCTGGTGGCAGGTGAAGATCTCCACCCAGTATGCCCCCGATGGGCTTGGCTGGGTGTCGGCAGATTGGGTGACCACCCAGGGCACGGAGAGCGTCCCGGTCGTCGAATCCCCACCGGCGCCTCCGCCAGTGGCATCGACCCCGCCGCCGCCCAGCGCTACCATGGGCTGCGTGCTGGTCTCGCAGAGCCCGGCTGACGGCACGGCGATCACCATTGGCGCGCCGTTCGATACCACCTGGGTGATCCAAAATACCGGAACCACAGCCTGGAACACGGGCGATTTCGACGTAGCCTTTGTCGGCGCCTATAACAATGTGTACCTGCACACCGGCGTGGACCGCTATGACCTGTATGCCACGGTGCAGCCGGGTGGGACGTACAATATCACCGTTCCCATGTTGGGCCCTTTTGGTCCAGGTCAGTTTGGTGAGTTGTGGCAGGTCGTCCTGGGCAACCAGCCTGTGTGCCAGTTCTATGTCTACATCACGGTTCCGTAACGGAACTTATCGTTCCGGGTTTTAGTAATAACGGGGGGATGGCGTATTGCCATATTATGCCATCCCCCGGGAATTTAACCCATATCGGGAAATATCTTTTAGGAAAAGAGGAGAATGAAATATGTGTTGCTTTTTTGCTTCGTTGTTGGTCTTTGGCCCGCGCCTGGCCTTCCTGATTTTCTGGCTGATCGCGCCCGTCCGGGTGAACCTGGCTTTCCAGACTTTTAACCTGCCCTGGCTGGTAGGGATCGCGTCATTGATCTTCGCCCCCTGGACTGCCTTGATGTACGTCTTGATCTTCCCCTTGAACGGCTTTGATTGGATCTGGCTGGGCTTTGGGATCATGGCAGACGTCGCCGGCTATGTGAGTGGCTACCACAACCGCAAGCAGGTGCCGATGTACCCTGAAAGCCTGCCGTAAGTTGCCTCGGACTACCAACCCATTTATTTATATTTTATATAAGGAGAAAATTGTATGAAAACCATTAAGTCTGTTGATACCAAGTCATTTGTCGTGTATGGCGCCGTCCTGGCTGCCTTGTGGACGTTCATCTTTGGCTTGATCTATTGGATCTTCGGCTGGATCTTCGGCGCCCAGTCCTGGTGGGTCGACATGAACCTGGCCAACTGGTCAGTCTACTCCGGGTACACCTTTCTGATGGTGATCTGGCGCAGCCTGGTCAACGCTCTGGGTGGCGCTCTGGGCGGCCTGGTGATTGCGCTGGTCTACAATGCTGTAGCCGGGATGATGGGCGGGATTAAGCTGAACGTGGACTAGTTTTCTAATTCACAAACAATCTAATCTTTCGGTCGAAGTTTAAATAATAATAACCACTTCGTGGGTGAACCACGAGGTGGTTTTATTCCTGGCGGGGCATTGTGCGCGGCTTATGCTGTACCCACGCCGTGATATACTTTAATATCGAATTAAGGAGATTCTAATGAGCAAAACTGCAAAGTGGGTTTTATGGATCGCGATTCTGGTTATTTTTCTGCTTGTGGTAGGCTACCTAGCAAAAAATAGCTCTACCCCAACCTCAACTGATTCCATTCAAGGGATCGTCTGGCAGTGGGTTAGCCTGACCAACCAAACCACGGATGAGACGACGGCGGTTGACAACCCGGAAAATTACACCATCACCTTCAACGCCGATGGCACGCTCAATGGCAAAGCGGATTGTAACAACTTTACCGGAACTTACTCGCAGGAAAACGGCTTCACGATCGTCCTGGGGGCTTCGACGATGGCATTCTGCGGGGAGGAGTCGCTCGATCAGCAGTACCTGACCCTGCTAGGCAGCGTGGCTGCGGGTGGACCCGATGGCGCCGGTGGCTTTGCACTTGAGACGGCGGGTGGCGAGCAGCGCATGCTCTTCAAAGATGGGGGCGCCGCTTCAGAGTGATTGTGAATTATGGTATGATTAATATTAATACTTTTTAATGGGAGGTGGACCGGAAACTCATGGTTTAACCTGAAATGCACCCGAACAACTCGAAAAAAATCATTCATACTTTTAAGGAGAAAGAAACATGACAACTGCATCACAATTAGAGACCAAGCAGCGCCCGTGGTGGCTGAACTTGATCGCAGGCATCCTGGCCGTGATCGTCGGCGGTATCCTGCTCTGGGCGCCTGCCAAGACAAAAATCGACACCTACATGATCCTGGTGGCTGTCCTGGGCGTCTACTGGCTGGTCGAGGGGATTCTTCGATATCGTTTCCATCTTTATCGACCACTCCATGTGGGGCTGGAAGCTGTTCATCGGAGTTGTCAGCATCATTGCTGGCGCTTACATCTTGATGTACCCGGTCGCCACGGCGCTTGCCCTGCCGAGGATCTTTGTCCTGGTCATGGGCATCTGGGGCATGATGTACGGCATCATCCTGCTGTTCATGGCATTCAAAGGTGGTGGCTGGGGGGCCGGCATCCTGGGCGCCCTGGGGATCATCTTTGGCATCATCCTGACCGTCAACTATGCTGCCCCCGGGATGGGACTGGCCATGCTGTGGACGGCTGCGGTGTTCGGCGTGATCGGTGGCATCGCGCTGATCGTCCAGGCGTTCCGCCAGAAGTCTGCATAAGATTTTCCTGGGTCGGGTAACATTGGCGCAGGTTCTAAATTTGTGGGCGGATCCTTCCGCCCACAAAGGTTATTTCGGGGCATAAAGAAAGTCGCTCGATATCGAATATTTAGAGGGAACATATGGCAACCAAGAAAAAGGCTGTGAAAGAGGCTGAAGCGCAACCCGGACCTGCGAAAGACCTGGCTGGGACCGCCGCTCATGAAATGGCGGCCGGAGCCGCCGCGCAGGACATGCTTGCCGGCGTGGATACGCTGAACGTGGCCCGCGGGCTGGCACGTGAAGGCGCTGGGGAGCTGGCGGCCGGGGCAAGTGACCTGACGCGCGCCGCGGATGCGCTGATCGTGGCCGAGCGTGTGGCTGGCCTGAGCGGTGTGGTGGCGACGGCCGGCGTCGTAGATGTCGCCCAGGGGGCGGAATTGCTGGCAAAATCGGAGGACGTGGCTGCGCTGAGCGCGGTGGTCGGCTTGATGGGCGAAGAAGACCTGGAACGCGGCCTGGAGTTGGCGCGCCTGGCAGGAGAATTGCAGGCCGTAGGGAAAGTGATCGAGCGCATGTCCATGCCGGTGCTGGCGATGTTCCTGGCTTCCCGCAGTGGGTACTTGCAGGGAATTGCCGTCGATACGATCGTGCGTTCCAGCAGCAGTCATGCCCTGTCCCAGGTGATCGCCGCCAAAGGCCTGGAGATCGAAGAGATGGGGATCGAGGAGGCCGCTGAAGGCCTGACTCGCCTGGCAGCATCAGAGGCCCTGGCTGAACGCAGCGATGAGCTGGCTGCAGCCGGCGTAATCCTGGGTGTCAGGGGTGCGGTTAAAGTTGAGACCGCACTTGAAGAAGCAGACCTGGCGAGGGAAATCGGTAATGCTGGCGTGGCGGAGATCGCCGGAGCCGCAGCCCGCCTGGGCGCAGCAGAATCCGCCGCCTCGGCTGAATAAAAAAACAATTTAATCAACCGCTTGTAAAATTATTCTGTTTCTGGAGGAAAAAATGGCTACAGATTCGTTTCTTGCAATGGCTTGCGGAGGCTTGATCGCCTCCATGTTCGGGGCGTTGATGTGTTTCTACGGCTACCGGCTTTTTATCTTCCTGCTGCCCATCTGGGGCTTCTTCTTCGGGTTGTACCTGGGCGCCCAATCCATGCAGGCTCTGTTCGGCACCGGTTTCTTATCTGAGGTAACCAGCTGGGTAGTTGGCTTTGTCGTCGGCTTGATCTTTGCAGTGCTCTCCTACCTGTTCTATTTTCTAGCCGTGGCGATCATTGCCGGTTCGATCGGCTACCTGGTTTCTGTAGGACTGTTAACTGCAATTGGGATGGAGATGGGCTGGCTGGTCTGGTTGATCGCCGTCATCGTCGCCGTAGCCCTGGCCATCGTCACCGTGGTTTTCAACCTGCAAAAATGGGTCATTATCATCGCGACGTCTCTGGTGGGGGCAGCGGTTGTGTTTGGCGCCTATTTCGTCATGTTCAACCCGCATGCTGCCTTGCTGGAGAACCCCATTAAGGCTTTTCTGGGTAGCTCGCCTTTGTTAATGATCCTGGCCATCGTTTTAGCGATTGGTGGATTTCTGTACCAATACCGGAGCAGTCGAAAATATACGATCGAGAGCTACGATCGCTGGACCGCAGAGGCATAATTTGGTTAAAGCATAATCTGGTAAATGAATAAGATCTATGGTCAGGAAATGTCTATACTTTCCTGACCATAGATCTAAAAAATAGTACATCCCTTCGGTTGGCTTCATCATCGCCCTGATCCCACCGGTGTTGATGGCTTACGCACAATACGGCCTGACAACTGCGCTGATCCTCATGGAGAATTTTGGAGGCACGCCTCCCCTGGCGATCCTGATGCGCTACACAGGTGAGGAGAAAAAAGAAGAAAGGTAAGAAGCGGCGAAACATGTGGAGGGTGTATGGGGCTCCGAGCGTGGATCGGAAAATGGTGTCGAGGAACCCCGTGAGGAATAGATATGCCGATCTTTAAAACCAAAAAAGATAAAGAATTAGCCATCATCGGGCTGGGTCGTTTTGGCGGCAGCCTGGCGCGCCGTTTGGAATCCCTGGGACATCCCGTGTTGGGGATTGACGTCGAGCCTCGCACGGTGAAAGAGATCGCCGACGAGATCACAGAAACCGTCGTCCTGGACGCAACGGACGAGGATGCCCTCCGGCAGGTGGACATCACCGCCTTTCAAACCGTGGTGGTCGCCATCTCCAGTAATTTTGAAGCCAGCGCTCTGATTACGTCCACCTTGAAGATCATGGGCATCCCCCACGTGATCGCCGTGTCCAATTCCGATCGCCACCGGCAGATTTTGCTGCGGATCGGTGCGGATCGGGTGATCCTGCCGGATGAGGAGAGCGGTTACCAGCTTGGCGGACGAGATCAGCATCCCGGGTATGTTGGAGCGACTGCACCTGAGCCAGGATTACAGCCTGATCGAAATCAAGCTCCCGCAAAGTTTAGTGGATAAAGGGATCGAAGCCTGCGAGCCATACGAAGTCATCGTGGTGCTCCTCCTGCGGGGAGATGAATTAATCATCAATCCGGACCAACGGACTCGATTTGTGTCGGACGATATCCTGGTGCTCGTGGGCGAGAAACACCGCCTGGCAGAATTCTGCAACCTGGAATGAGCAAACCCAAGACTTCCCGGCCTCAGGCACCGAGATCCTGCATCTTCCCAGCGCAAGATCCGTATTCGGGGGGGGTTGAGAACCGGAAAGCCGCGCCAGTTCCCCATATCTTTACAACTGGTCCTGGGATTGGTCGTCTTAATCGCCGTCGGCACTGCCTTGCTGATGATCCCTGGCGCGAGTACACGCCCGTTATCCTGGATGGAAGCTTTCTTCACCTCGACTTCCGCCTCGGCAGTGACCGGCTTGAGCCTTTTCTCGATCAGCACGGATTTGAGCCTCTGGGGTCAGCTCATCCTGCTGCTTCTGGTGCAAATCGGCGGCGTGGGGCTGATCGTCGTTGTCGTTCTGGTGTTCCGCCTGATCGGTCGCCAGGTAACACTGGGTGAGAGGTTGGCTGTGACCAGCTCGCTCGGGTTGGATCACCCAGAGCAAATTGCCCTGGTGATGGTCAGAGCCATTGGGTTGATGTTAATCATTGAGGCGGTTGGCGCGTTTCTGCTCTTTTTACATTGGCGCCTCTCCGGGATTGTCGCTCCTGGGAAAGCCGCTTTTTACGCGATATTTCATGCTGTCACCGCTTATTGCAATGCCGGTTTTGATCTCTTTTATGGGCTGCCCGAGTATCCCAATGGCATCCCGACCGATCCGCTGAGCCTGGTTATCCTGGGTGGGTTGATTATCCTGGGCGGCCTGGGGATACCGGTGTACATGGACTTGATCTACCGCCGGCGGCGCCCGTATTCGCTGCACACGCGCCTGACCTTCGGCATTTCCCTGCTGCTCATCCTGCTGGGCTGGATTGGCCTGATGATCTCCGAGTATCGCCAGGCCGGTGTATTAAGTAATATGCCCTTTGGGCAGCGCGCCCTGCTGGCCTGGTTCCAATCCGTCTCCGCCAGGACGGCTGGTTTCCCTGGGCTGCCGGGCTTCAGCGAGTTGAATTTTCCAAGCATTTTGATGCTGATCGCTTTTATGTTCATCGGCACCGCACCAGCTTCCACCGGCGGAGGCATCACGACGGGGACGTTCGTGGTTCTGCTGTTGGCCGTGGTCAGCTATGCCCGCGGGTTGGATAAGATCCGCGTTGGCAAGCACACCCTGCCGGGAAATCTTCTGATGCGTTCATTGGTTGTCTTCGTGATCAGCCTGAGCCTGGTGATCGCGGCTACCTGGCTGATCCTCCTGACCAACCCTTTCAGCCTCGACCAGGTCTTATTCGAAGTGGTCTCGGCTTATTCGACGACCGGGCTGTCTTTGGGGATTACCACGGGATTGAATACGGTCGGACGTTTGATCCTCATATTTACCATGTTCGCCGGGCGCCTGGGGGCGATTACGATCATGATTTCCTTGCTGGGGCGCGACAAGGGTAAAAAATTGATCGATTATCCGGAAGAGTCCATTTTAGTCGGTTAATTCCAGGTAAAACCTGCAGAATCCTTTAATCGAATAACCTGTATAATAATAAGTGATGTAGGCCTGGGACAATCAATTGGTCTATATTTATCATTGAATGATCGGAAAAACCTATGCAACCACCGGACGACGATTTCCCCTACACGAGCGACGATCCCAGCCTGGCGCCGGTCGAGGAGCCCAATCCACTCCTGGGACTGACGCCACAGCAGATGAGCGACCTGAAAGCGACCCTGCGCCTGCTGATCGGCTCCGCCCTGAACGGAACGGATGCCTACCTTCTCAGGTTAAGACGGGCGCAGGCTTTGCAGGAGTCCCTCAAACCGGAAAGCCTCATCATCGACGAGAACGAGAGTTACCGCGACCAGTTGAAGTATCTGCTGCTTGGGATCCTGTTTGAAGCGCCCGATACCCTGCAGCGAGGCCTGGTAAAGGCAGAACAGGCGTCCTCGAAGGTGTACCGGATTTTGTCGAACATCCTATCACCCATAGCGAACAGCCGCATCTTCAACCCGGTGAGAGTTCGTTACGATGAGGTTGCCGCGCGAGGTGAAAAAGTTGTCGACCGTTTGATCATGAAAGGCCGCCTGGAAGAACAAAACAGCCGCAGGCTGCTCCAGCAAAAAAATCTCGACGACGTGGTCAACGAAGTCCTGGAATACGTGATCCTCAGAACAGAGCTCATGGAGGTAGTTCAGGAAACCGGGGTCGGCATGGCTGGGGGTGTGGTCGACGAATTTCGCGAGCAAAGCGCCTCGGTGGACAACCTCCTGGAAGGCAAGCTGAAATCGCTCTTCAAGAAGCGCGCAGCTTCAGAGCAAGTCGACACCGGCGAGTCATCCGCTAGAAGGGGAGTAAAAACATATGGCTTCTGCAACACCTCAGACCCCAAAGCCGGGAGGTCTCCCGCCAAAGATCCCACCTTATCAGCCGGCAGGCTTTTTCAGCCGGTCAGCGGCTTTTATCGTCGACCTGGTCATCCTGGGACTTGTCCAATTGTTAGGCTCAGCCTTTATCCAATTATTCCTGCGCTTCTTCAGACTGAGCGGGCTGGCAGAGAATTTAAAAGCGATCTGGGAAAATTCCACTTATAACATTTTTGCCGGTTCTGTAATCATGATCCTGGTCGTCATCGGGTACTTTGCGTTTTTCTGGACCCTGGTCGGATTTACCCCCGGGAAAGCCATCTTAGGCTTAAAAGTTGTGCGCAAGGACGGCGCCAAGGTTTCCTTTGGTCGGGCCCTCCTGCGCTTTTTTGCGTATTGGATATCGGCGCTACCGCTTTTCCTGGGCTTTTTCTGGGTATTATGGGATCCCAACCGCCGAGGCTGGCACGATAAAATTTCCGGTACCCAGGTGCTTTACATTCCAAGAAAGCCTCACCTGTAGACGCCTCCATGCAAACCCAGTTTGAACCTTATCAAGAAAGGCGCCCACCGGGTCTGGTCTCGCGATTCTTTGAGACCTCTGGCCAGATCTTCGGTTTGGCGCTGGGAGGCGGCCTGGATTACGTCAGGCAGAAAAAGGAGCTGGGCGAGCAGCGCGGTTTCGGTATCCTGCTCCTGCGCTTCTTCCTGGCGCTGACCTGGCCATTCCTGGATAAGCGCATCGTCCGCCTGCCGTTCTCGATCCAGTTCCGGCTGCGGATGGAAAAGCTGGGACCCACCTATATCAAGCTCGGTCAAATCCTCAGCCTGCGCGAAGATTTGCTCCCCAAAGCCATCACCGATGAGCTCAAACGGCTGCTGGACCAGCTCCCGGCGGTTTCCTATGAGCGTTTCAAAGAGCTGATTGTCGAAAGCCTCGATCTTCCGATCAACACCATGTATCGCTGGATTGACCCGCTGCCGCTGGGATCGGCTTCCCTGGCACAGACACACCGCGCCAGGCTGGTCACGAACGAGAAGGTCGTGATCAAGGTCCTGAAACCCGGTGTGCGCACGCTCATCGAACGGGATACCCGCCTGCTGCGCTTCTTCGGGCGGTTTCTGCAGCTTTTCCTGGCGCGTTACCAGCCGGCGCGCATCCTCAACGAGTTCAGCACTTACACCTTGCGCGAAGTGGATTTGCTTTATGAAGCCGATAATGCAGAAACTTTCTCGGCGTACTTTAAAGATCGAGCCCAAGGTGCGTTTCCCGCGCATTTACCGGAAATGCAGCTCGCGCGATGTCCTGTGCATGGAATATTTTCACGGCATCAAACCCGATGAAACCGCCTTGAAAAAACTGACGGCAGAGCAGCGCCGGACGGCGATCGACCTGGGCATTGGCGCGATCGTGCGCATGATCTACCGCGATGGCTTTTTCCATGCAGACCTGCACCCGGCTAACCTGATGATTTTTAAAAATCCAAAAACCAGGGAAATCAGCGTCGGGTTTATCGACCTGGGGATGGTCGGCAGGTTCACGCGGGATATGCGCAAAAGCCTGTTCTATTATTTCTACTCCCTGGTCACTGGCGATCCGGAGAGCGCAGCCCGCTACCTGACCTCACTGACCATCCCTGGCAAAGGCGCGGACATCGAGGGCTTCCGGCGGGCAGCCTCCGACCTGTATACGCGCTGGCTGACGACGCCGAATATCAAAGATTTTTCGCTGGCCCAGGTGATCTTACAATCGGTCTTGTTGGCCGGGCATTATCACATTCAATACCCGGGTGAGATCATCCTGATGGTCAAAGCCTTGATCACCATCGAAGGGGTGGGGTACATCTTTGACCCGGAGATCGACATCCCCACGGCTGCTCGCAAGCATGTGCGCTCCATTTTGCTGCATGAATTCAATCCCATTAACATGGTGCGTGACAGCGCCCTGATCGTACCTGAAATGATCGACGTCCTGCGCAAAAGCCCATTAATCCTCAACGAGGGGATCAAATTACTGGAGACGAATCTTAAAAAACCTCCAAACGGGCCCTTAAACGGTGTACGCGGCACGCTGTTGGCCGGATTCTGCCTGCTGGCAGGGGCGTTGATCGTCGCCTTCAAAGGTCCGTGGTACGTGTGGGCGCCCTTATTCCTGATTGCGGTTATCCTGGCACTTCGATCCTAAACGATCTCACGGGTGGGACTCATCCCTGGATGGATCAAAAACATCCGGGAGAGTCCTCGGAAGCCTTTATTGGTGAGGAGTCAAACGTTGTCAAAAATTCGATTAAATAATGCAGATCTGGCCTGGCTCCGCATGGACGATCCGACCAACCCGATGATGATCACGGTGGTCCTAAATTTTACGGGGCAAATCAATTATGACCACCTGGTTGAAACTTTTAGAAAAAACCTGGGACGTTACCGTCGATTTCGGCAGCGCATCGTCCAATCCCGAAAAATATTCGACCGTCCCTACTGGGAAGATGATCCCGATTACCGGGTAGAAAATCATATCGAACACGTGCATCTCCAACCTCCTGCTGATGATGCAGCCCTGGATGAACTGATCAACCAAAAAGTGAACACGCCTCTGGATTTCAACCACCCATTGTGGCAAACGACCCTGGTAGATAACCATCCAGCCGGCAGCGTCCTCATCGCCCGAGTCCATCACTGCATTGCCGATGGCATATCCCTCATGCAGGTATTTTTGCAGATGACGCGCAACTCAGCCGAGGAATCGGCAAAGCATGCTCTGGTGGATCATCGTGATCCAGGCGAGGTCACTGCGGCAAGTCCAAAAACTACACCGGGTGAAATGGATTCCAAACCCAGGAGGGTCTCTTTGTATAACAGCCCTCCTTTTTCCGAGGTCCTTGCCGCGTCCGTGCGAGTCGTGTTTCGTTCGCCGGATCCAATGACCCTCCTTAAAAGGCCGTTGGGGAAACGGAAAAAAGTGCTCTGGTCGGAGCCCTATCCTTTATCGGAAATTCGAAAAATCGCCCGAGTAAAACATGCCACGACCAACGATGTGCTGCTGGCAATAGCTACCGGGGCGATCCGGCGTTATCTCGAGCTGCACGGCGAGGTGCGTAAACGCGACCTGCGCGCCTTTGTCCTGGTGAACCTGCGCACCCGTATCATCGACGAGGAGCTTGGGAACAAATTTGGCCTGGTCTTTCTGACGCTGCCGGTGGCGCGCGAGCTGCCCTTAGACCGTCTGGCTGCGGTCAAGCAGGCGATGGACCAATTGAAAACGTCTGCCGAATATGCTGCTACCTATCTAATTTTAAAAATTTTGGGGTTGCTGCCTGAATGGATCGAGAAGGTGGCGATCAAAATCCTGGACAGGAAAGGTACCGTAGTCGCTACCAACGTCCCTGGACCACGCCGCGTACTTTACCTGGCAGGTGCGCCCATTTTATCGATTAAGGCTGCGGTGCCGCAGTCGGGGCGGATTGGCGTAGGCTTAAGTTTCATCAGCTACAACGACCAGGTATTTTTTGGAGTGAACGTCGACGTGGGATTGGTGCCCGACCCGGAGATGTTGCTCCAGCTATATGCCGAGGAATTTAAGTCTCTCCAGGATGCTGTGCCTTCGGCTGTACCTTCGGTCACCTCTTGACGCTAACTCGACGCGGTGCTATACTCTTTACGACGCAGCGCGTCATAAAAACTGACAATCCAATTAATTCAACGATCGAGATAACCGGAGGGAGCATATGCCTACTAAACCTAAAGCTGAAGAAACTGTTGTTGAACCAGAAGAAAAAGAGCAATCGATGTTGTTCGGTTTGCTGCGAAAAACGGTGCTGGCCACCATCGGCGCGGCTGCCATTGCCGAGGAAGAAATCGTGGCTCTGATCAACCGCCTGGTCGAGCGCGGCGAGATCGCCGAAAAAGACGGCAAGAAACTCGTCCAGGAGATGTTTGACAAGCGCAAAGGCAAGACCACGAAGATTGAAACCGAGGTCAACAAGAACGTCCAGGGATTCCTGGAACGCCTGGATATTCCGACCAAAGCCGATGTCGAAGGACTCAGCCAGAAAATCTCGGCTTTGTCTAAGAAGATCGACGAGCTGAAGAAAACCGAAGCTGCTCCGAAATAAGCGGAGAGTTGGTTAACAAAATTATGGGGCGGGTCTCAGACCCGCCCTTTATTTTTTCTTGTTGAACAATCCCGCGTGATAGGCCAGCGCGCCGCCGAATAGCACCAACCCGATGAGCGAGGCCAGCCAGCCTTGCACGGCGGGTACAAGCATCTGCAAGCCGCGCACGCTGAGCAGAGCACCGACAAAAGCCGCCAGGATGAGGATGCCCCAATCCTTGAAGCGGTTCATGATGGCTGCGCCGATCACCGCGCCGATGAGTGCCAGGACCCAGTTCACCAGCCCCATGTCCAGGCCGAAGAGGTCGAGCACTGCCAGGACGATGGCGCCGCCAGCCAGGGCTCCGAGAGCCAGGCTGATCAAGCTGATCAAGCCCTTAGCAATCCCAGACCCCAGGGCGAAAAAGATCGCCAGCCCGACCGGCAGGATCAGCCAGAGCCAGCTTTCCTGGGATCCTGGCAGGATTCGCAGGATCGCGATCCCCAATAATGCCCCAACCCCGGCGCCTAATATGACCAGGCGCTTGCCGAACCATAAAACGCAAAATCCGAAAATGATGATTGCGATCGCGAAAGCAGCCATTTTTTACTCCTCATAAAAATTTTAATGATTATAGTCGAGGTTCTATCCTTTTGGCTAATCGTCAGGCTAGGATAAGACCAACCTCTCCACTCCCTGTATGGTTGTTGTTTATGAGATGTGAATATGCTATGATCTTTCAGGATGGATCGGGTGTTTCACCAGAGCCAGCTATTTCTATCCTGTATAGCCACACAACCAGACAATTGATCGTTGGAGGATGAGGATAAACTTAATGCGCATCATTCTCGCTGACCATCATCCGCAAGCACTGTGGGCACTCAAGATGCTATTATCCGAAGGATCAGAATACACAATCACCGGTGATGCAGTGGATACGGATGGGCTGTTGGCTTTGACGCGTGCAGATCCTCCTGACCTGGTTTTGATGGACAGTGATCTGCCGGGTCGATCCATCCTGGAAACGATCGATGAGCTCCGGGCTATCAAACCCAGGCCCATTATCGTGGTGATGGGCAGCAAGCCCGAAGCGGGGAGAATGCTGTTAAAAGCTGGAGCGGATGCTTTTGTCAGCAAAAGCGATCACCCCGAGTGGCTTTTAGAAACCCTGGCAAAATTTGAAAATCGCCTTTACCATGCGAATGGCGCATAACTTCTGTAGAAGAGTAAAATTTTATATCCGACGATCATTCCATGAGTAAAAGAAGGATCATTTTTATAAAAAAGGAGAATTCAGACATGGCTACGAATAAGACCAAGAAGAAGTTTAGCTTTCCCAGCGCTTTCACGATTTTGTTCCTGCTGTTGATCTTGATCGCGGCTGCGACCTGGCTCGTTCCGGCTGGCTCGTATGACTATGACGAAGAGGGCGCGCCGATTCCAGGGACCTACAAAGAGGTGCCGCCCAATCCGCAGGCGCTGCTCTCCAGCGCCCTCAAGGGACCGATCAACGGCATGTATGGCATTGAGGATGAAAACGGCAACGTCGACGTCTGGAACTACGGCGAGCTGTTCGGCGCCATCGACGTGGCCATGTTCGTGCTCATCATCGGCGGCTTCCTGGGCGTGACCATGAAGACCGGGCGCCATCAACGCCGGGATTGCCTGGGTGGTCGGCAAGCTGAAGGGCAAAGAGAAATGGATGTTCCCCATCCTGATGACGATCTTTGCCATCGGCGGTACTTCTTACGGCATGGCGGAGGAAACCCTGGCGTTTTATGCCTTGATCATCACGGTGATGCTGGCTGCCGGTTACGATGGGCTCAGCGCGGCGGCCTTGATCATGCTGGGCGCCGGGATTGGCGTTTTGGGCTCCACCGTCAACCCATTTGCTACCGGCATCGCCTCCGGCTTCGCCGGCACAACCCTCAGCGATGGGCTGATCGGACGTTTGGTGCTCCTGGTGGTTGGTACAGCCATTGGGATCTTCTTTGTGATGCGCTACGCTGAGAAGGTCAAGAAGGATCCCACCAAATCGCTGATCTATGACGAAAAGGCCGCAAACGAAAAGCAGTTTCTATCGGGTAGTGGCGAAGGCGAGGACTTCGGCAAGTTCACCACCCGTCATAAGGTAATCCTGGGGCTCTTCTTCCTGGCGTTTGTGGTGATGGTCTACGGCGTGATCCCCTGGGAAGACCTGGGCCTGGCCATCCCCACCTGGTGGTGGTGGTTCCCCGAGATGACCGCCAACTTCCTGTTCTTCGGCATCCTGATCGGCATCATCGGCCGGTTGTCTGAAAAGAACCTTGTCAATACCTTTGTTGATGGTGCTCGCGATATGCTGGGCGTGGCGCTGATCATCGGTGTCGCCCGCGGCATCACCGTGATCATGAACAACGGCCTGATCACCGACACCGTGCTCTATTGGGCAGAACAGGCGGTTGCAGGATTGGGTGGGGTTGGCTTCATCATCGTCACCTACGTGCTGTATATCCCCCTTTCCTTCTTGATCCCCTCGACATCTGGGTTGGCAACCGTATCCATGCCGATCATGGCTCCGCTGGCCCAGTTTGCAGGCGTTGCCCCGTACCTGGTCGTCACGGCTTACCAGGCTGCCAGCGGGTTGGTGAACCTGATCACCCCCACATCAGCGGTGGTCATGGGTGGTCTGGCCATTGCCCGGGTAGGCTACGGCGTGTGGATTAAGTTCGTGCTTGCGCTGCTGGCGCTCCTGGTGTTGCTCTCTATCATTGTGCTGGCGGGTGGAGTGCTTTTGGGATGATCGAGAAGTCTGCCACGATCGCCACATACCTGCCTGGCAGTGCCTCGCAATGGCAATATAATAAATTACCCAATTTAGTAGAAAAGGAGATTTCAGATGGCATTCAATTTACGCAACCGCAACTTTTTGAAAGAGCTCGACTTTACTCCGGATGAGTTCAAGGTTCCTGCTCAAACTATCGGCCGACCTCAAAGCAGCCAAGTACGGCGGCTACGAGCAGCCTACGCTGACGGGCAAGAACATCGCCCTGATCTTCGAGAAGACCTCCACCCGCACGCGCTGCGCCTTTGAGGTTGCCGCCTACGACCAGGGCGCCAAAGTCACTTACCTGGGACCGAGCGGCTCGCAGATCGGTCACAAGGAGTCGATGAAAGACACCGCCCGGGTGCTGGGTCGCATGTACGATGGGATCGAGTACCGCGGCTTCGGCCAGGAGCTGGTGGAAATTTTAGGCAAATACGCCGGCGTGCCGGTTTGGAATGGCCTGACCAACGAGTTCCACCCCACCCAGATGTTGTGCGACATCCTGACCATGATGGAGCACAGCGACAAGCACCTCAACCAGATATCCTACTGCTACCTGGGCGACGCCCGCAACAACATGGGCAACTCGCTGATGGTGACCGGCTGCAAGCTGGGCATGGATGTGCGCCTGTGCGCTCCCAAAGCCCTGTGGCCAGAAGCCGGCCTGGTTAAGACCTGCCGCGAGATTGCCGCGGAAACCGGCGCTCGCCTGACCATCACCGAGAGCGTCGACGAAGGCGTCAAGGGCGTGGATTACCTGTACACCGATGTCTGGGTCTCGATGGGTGAGGCCAAGGAAGTCTGGGACGAGCGCATCAAGCTGCTCAAGCCCTACCAGGTCAACATGGACGTGGTCAAGAGGACCGGCAATCCCAAGGTTAAGTTCATGCACTGCCTGCCGGCTTTCCACAACCGCGAGACCAAGGTCGGCGAGGATATCTACCAAAAGACCGGCATGGAAGCCCTGGAAGTCACCGAAGAAGTGTTCGAATCGGAGCTGTCGATCGTCTTCGCCCAGGCGGAGAATCGCATGCACACCATCAAGGCGATCATGGTCGCCACGCTGGGAGACTAATTCCTTAGTCGTGTGGGTAAATTGCGGGTGCTTTACCCGCAATTTACCCACGAAAAGAGGCTGAATATGCAAGAAAACCTGACATCCCATCTTGCGGCTCAGCAGGAGCCGTTGAAAAAGGCGCTGATCGAGTTGGTGCGCATCCCCAGCGTTTGCGATGAGAGTCCTGCGGGAACTCCGTTTGGCGAGGCTATCGATCAAGCCTTGCGCAAGGCGCTGCAAGTAGCTGGCGATTTGGGTTTCAAGACCCATTACGGCGACGGGTATTATGGCTATGCTGAGGTCGGTGAAGGCAAAGAGATGCTGGGCATCCTGGGGCATTTGGATGTGGTCCCGCCCGGCAAGTTATCGGACTGGGAGCGCGACCCTTTCGATCCGGTTGAAATGGATGGCATGATCTACGGCCGCGGCACGCAGGATGATAAAGGCCCGCTTGCTGGCTTCGCTTTTTGCTGTTAAGGCTTTAATGGATGCCGGCGTTAAGTTCAACAAGCGCGTCCGCTTTATTTTCGGCACCGACGAGGAAACTCTCTGGCGCTGCATCAACCGCTACACAGCGAAAGAGGAAATGCCTGCGATGGGTTTTTCGCCCGATTCGCGCTTCCCGGTTACCTTTGCAGAAAAGGGGCTGCTCCAGCTGCACTTGGAAGGCAGCAACGAGAGCGGGATCGTCCTCAGCGGTGGCTCGGCTTTCAACGCCGTGCCGGATATGATCCTGTACGAGGGCGAGCGCCAGGAGGACCTGGCGGATAAGCTCGACCAGTTGGGTTTCGAGTACGAGTGGAACGAGGATGGGGTCGAAGTTAAGGGCCGGGCTGCCCATGCGATGATCCCCGAGGAAGGCATCAACGCCATTGCCCGCCTGTGCATTGCCCTGAAGGCCATTGGCATCGAGTCCAAGGCCATCGATTTTATCGCCCAGGAGATCGGCGAGGATCCCAATGCCACGCGCATCTTTGGTGAGTGCGCCGATGCGCCCTCCGGTAAGCTCAAGTTCAATGTTGGTAAGATCGAGCTCGGTAAGCGAGAACTGCTTTCCATCGATTCTCGTATTCCAGTCACTGTGTCGAAAGAAGAAATGGTTGCTAAATTAAGAACCGTTGCCAAAAAATATGGATTGGAGTACAAGGAGTTCGACTGGCTGGCGCCAATCTATCTACCCCTCGATCATTTTATGGTCGAGACGCTGATGAAGGTCTACCGGCAGTATAGCGGGGATGCACTCAGCGAACCCAGCGCTTCGGGCGGCGCAACGTATGCCCGGGCGATACAAAACTGTGTGGCTTTCGGCGCTCTGACCTTCGATGAGCCGCTGACCGAGCACCAACCCAACGAGCGCGCTGTGCTCAAGAATTTATACAAAGCGATGGAAATCTACGCTCAAGCTGTTTATGAGCTGACACGTTAATCATCTCAACCAGGAGGCAGGATTATGTTTCGGAGAGGTGGTGGTTTGACCCGACCGGGCAGCATGATCAGTCCCATGACGACACCTGCAGCACAGCCCGCCGCCGGTCCCCAGGGACCGGCGGGTGTCAATCGCTATCTGATGCGCCAGCGCGTTTTTGCTATCGGGCAGGATTTCTATATCAACAATGCCGCTGGCAACCCGCGCTTCAAGATCGATGGAAAAGTGCGCCTGGTCAAAGAATCCTTGAAGTTTCGCGACATGCAGGGCAACCTTCTTTACAAGCTGGATGAAAAGGTCATTCGCATTCGCGAATCCTTTGACATCCTCGATGCCGATGGACGCGTGGTTGCCAAGGTGCACAATGCCATCATCGACCCGCTGCGCGAGCGCTTTACGATCGAGATTCCCGGCGGTGAGAATATGATGACCATGGGTAAGGTCATCTGGGCGCAGTACGACATCCTGCGCGGCCAGCGCCAGGTGGCCAAAATCTCCAAGCAGTTTTCCTGGATCGGTCGCGACCAGTACGTGGTGGATGTGCTCCAGGGCGAGGATGACTGCCTGATCCTGGCGATTACGGTCGTCATCGACATGATGGTCAGCAACGGGAGGTAACCATGAAGCCGGTAAAGAACACCGTGGTCGGACCTGTACAAGTGATCCTGTTCAGTTTTGACCGGACCGACCAGTTTCGGGGCGAGGTCCTGGATGAGCTGAGGAATCTGCGAGGGCGCGGCTTGATCCGCCTGCTGGATCTGTTCGTGGCGCTCAAAGACACTTCCGGCAATATTGTGGCGGTCGAACTGAATGACCTGAGCGAACAGGAATCCGTCGAATTTGGGCAGGTGGTGGGCAAGCTCCTGGGGGTTGCGAGCTTCAGCGCAGGCGAGCTGGCTGCCAGCGTGGTCGAGAGCATCCTGGCTGCTGCATCCAAATCGGCGGGACTGGATACCCAGGACTTACGCCAGGTGTTGGAGGGACTGCCGCCGGGGAAGGCTTTTGGCGTTTTGATGTTCGAGCATACCTGGGCGATCCCGTTACGCGACGCCATCCGCCGTGCCGGGGGTATACCTCTGACGCAGGGCTTTATCACCCCCGAGGCGCTGGTGGTCGTGGGCGAAGAACTGCGAATGATTGCCGAAGCTGAACGAACGATTGAGGTTGCCCAGATTGTCCAAAGCGCAGCCATTCTGGATACGCTGGCCACGCTTCAAGAAGCGGAAGCCATCAAGACGGCCATTGCTGCGGATGTGGTGCGCACCCTGGCAATTGCCAATCTCATCGAAGAAGCTGCCATCGCTGAAGCCATCGAAACCCTGGCGGCAACGGGCTTGTTGGAAGCCAAATACCTGGAAGCGGCAACCCAGGCCGATGCGGAGGAAGCTGCTGAAGAGAAGGAATATTTTTCAACGAACGCATAAAGTATTTGCTCGATCCAAGGAGACGTCATGACTGAAATTGCACCTGAAACTGAAAGCGGGAACAAAAAATTCCATCTCCTTACTGGGGGCGATCTTCCTTGGCATTGGCTCGATGGTCGGCGCCGGTATCTTCGCCCTCTTCGGTGAGGCGGGTGCGATCGCCGGGGCGGCGGTCTGGGTGTCCTTTCTGATCGGGGGCATCATCGCCTTGCTGCAGGGCTATTCATTTGCCAAGCTGGGCGCTCGATACCCATCTGCGGGTGGGATGATCGCCTGGATCGTGCGCGGATTCGGCAAGGGATTATTCACCGGTGGCGTCGTCATGCTGGGCTATTTTTCTGTGCTAATCGTCACGGCCATGGTGGCGGTCACTTTTGGGAATTATGCCACCGATCTTTTCCTGGGTGAAAATGCCAACCCCATCTGGGTCAAGATATTTGCCGCCGCCATCATCATCTTGCTGACCTTTGTCAATTCGATCGGGGCAGAAGCGGTCACCAAAGCGCAAACCGTCATCGTATCCATCGTGCTGGTCATTTTGAGCGGCTTTGCCATTGCCATGCTTGCCAACATGAACCCTGCGCTGCTGGCTCCTGCTAGTCTACCCCTCGGTGTCGTACATCCTGGCGAGTGTTGCCCTGACCTTCTTCGCTTACCTGGGATTTGGGGTGATCTCTTTTGTCGGTGGAGATATCGAAAACCCCAAGAAAAATATGCCGCAGGGCGATGTACATCGCCATTGGCTTTACGATGTTATTGTACGTGGCCCTGGCAATTGGCGTCTTCGGCACCCTGACCGTCGATGAGGTCATTGCCAATGCCGACACAGCCCTGGCTGTGGCTGCCTTGCCGATCTTTGGCGCTGCGGGTTACACCATGATCTCGATCTCTGCCTTGTTTTCCACCACCGGTGCGATCAATTCCCAGTTGTATGCATCGATCGGTGCGACCTATGCCATGGCTAAAGATGGGCACCTGCCTCCGGTTTTTGGCATGAAACGCCGGCGCCGGGAAGGGGGAACGCAGGGGCTGGTGATCTCAGTCGTTGCTAATCCTCGCCCTGGCTTTGCTGTTTGATGTGACTGCCATTGCCTCGATTGGCTCGGCGGTGGCGCTGGCGATCTTTGCTCTGATCACTATTGCTCATCTGCGTATGACGAAAGAGACCGGGGCTTCGAAAGTGATCCTGATCCTCGCCTTGATTGGAACTCGTTACGCGATCCTGCTGTTCTCCTGGTACACCCTGATGACCTCCCCCCAAACCTTTGTGATCCTGGTGGCGACGATCATCCTGGCCTGGGTGGTCGAGGCGATCTGGAGAGCGCATCAGCAAACGTGAAGTCGAAACCGGATAATTCCGAAACAGCCAAATTGCTGGAACGGAGTAGTAAAAAATGAGCACCGACCCGTCCGTGGAAGAAAAAGCAGTTCGTGAGCCATCAGCGATCAAAGATCCATCGTTATTGGATGCGCTGATCCCCTTGATCTTCATGATCGCCCTGCTGGCAGCCTCGATCGTGTTGTTTGGCATCGATGCCGCCGTCGGTCCATTGCAGGTGGCCTTGCTGATGAGCGCGGTCGTGGCAGCGATGGTGGCTCACAAGAACGGGCACTCCTGGCAGGTGCTGGGCGAGGAAATTGTCAAAGGCATCTCGGTGGCGATGAGCGCCATCCTGATCTTGCTCATGGTCGGGGCGTTGATCGGCGTCTGGAACATGTCGGGCACGATCGCCACGATGGTTTATTACGGCGTCAAGTACATCGATCCATCCTGGTTTTACTTTGCGGCGGCGCTGTCTGTGCGGTCTCGTGGGGATCGTCACCGGCAGCTCCTGGACCACGGCGGCAACACTCGGGGTTGCCTTTATCGGCATGGCCAATACCATCGGTGCTTCCCCAGCGATCACTGCTGGGGCGGTGATCTCTGGCGCTTATTTTGGCGACAAGATGACGCCGCTCTCAGAGACAACGATCTTAACCCCGCAAATCGTAGGCAGCGATGTCTACACCCACATCGGCAGCATGGCCAAAGCCACCATACCAGCCTACTTGATTTCCCTGGTCATATTTTTCATCATCGGGAAATATGCCGACGTGGGCGCGGCTCCGGTGGATACGACGGCAGCACTCCAGGCTTTGGAGTCCACTTATAAAATAAGCCTGTGGAACCTGCTGCCCGTGCTGGTCTTGCTTCTGCTCGGGATGCGCAAGTTCCCGGCCTTCCTCTCGATCCTGATCGGCACGCTGGCAGGCGCCCTGGTGGCGGTGGTGCTGCAGCCCCAGGTCGTAACCGCATTCGCCAATGATCCCAACCTGGGTTATGGGCTGGCTGCCTTGAAAAGTGTATGGCTGGCGATGGCCAGTGGTTTCACTTCGGTAACGGGATATGTGCAGATCGATACCCTGTTTTCGGGTGGAGGCATGGACAGCATGCTGACGACCATCTGGCTGATCCTGGGTGCGATGTCTTTTGGCGCCATGATGGATTATGGCGGCTTCAACGCACGCCTGATTACGCCGGTCATTAACCGGGTTAAGTCAGTAGGCGGCACCATCGCCGTCGTGATGGTTACCGCCCTGGGGCTGAATATCGTCGCCGGAGACCAGTACATTGCCATCGTGCTGCCGGCGCGTATGTTCATGGTCGCCTTCCGCAAGCGTGGCCTGCATCCGGAAACCCTGGCGACTGCTGTTGAAAATTCCGGAACGGTGACTTCCCCGCTGATTCCGTGGAACTCATGCGGCGCGTATATGTCGGCGGCTTTAGGCGTGTCCACGTTCGTTTACCTGCCGTATTGTTTCTTCAACTTCCTTAATTTTCTCCTGGGAATGATCTACGGGTTTGCGGGGATTAACATCATGCGGTTGGATCCCGATGCACCCCTCCCGTCAGAGCCCCTCGCCGAAATTCCGATCGTGGGACAGGACAAGTAATGAGTACTGAATTCCCTCCGCAGGTAATGGTAAACGCAGCGGTAGAAGAGCCGCTGCTGCTTGATTGCCTGCGGAAGATTGGCAAGGGCCTGGTCGCTTCCGGCACCGCGGTTGGAGTGGTGGAGAACACCCTCAATGAAATTGCCATGGTCTACGACCAATCCTGCGAGATCATTGCTTTACCCAACTTTTTAATCGATTAAGCTGGGGCAGGCTTCGCAGGCCAGGTTGGATCTGGCAACACAGCGCCTGACTACATTACAATTGGACCAGATTTCTGAATTTGTCGAGATGGTTGACCGGGTAAGAAGAAAGGATGTTTCCCTGGGAAAGGCCACTGAACAGTTGGACCGCATTTTGACTAAAAAGCATCGTTTCCATCCCGTGTTAATTATTGTTGGCTATTTTCTCTCGTGTATTGGGCTGACGATGTTGTTCCGGCCTGACATGCGGGCATTGTTGATTACGGGGAGCATGGGCATCCTGGTTGGCCTGATGGTCCAGTGGTTCCAGAAAAGGCCCCGCTTCAATCTCCTGCTTCCGGTGATCGCTGCCGCGTTGGTTTCGACCCTGGTCTTCAACATTACACGCATGGGATATATTTACGGTTCGGTCAACCTGCTCATCCCTCCCCTGGTCATTTTCTTGCCCGGCGCCGTTTTGACCACGGGAATGATTGAGCTGGCATCGATGCACATTCTGTCGGGTTCTTCACGCCTGATGTACGGCGCTGCCGTGCTGTTGTTCTTATTCATGGGGATTGCCTTAGGGTTGAATATCTCCGGCTTGTCCAGTTTCCAGGTCTATGCCTACGAATCGATTGGTTTTCCGTGGTGGGCCTCGATCCTGGGCACCCTGTTATTTGGGGTGGGCACCTTCATCCGTCTTTCGGGCGCCAATCGCGACTTGTTTTGGATGCTGCTGGTCTTGTACATTGCCATGCTCAGCCAATTTTTAGGCGAGCGTTACGTCAACCCGTACTTTGGGGCTTTCCTGGGCGCGACCTTGATGGCTCTCAGCTCCGAGTTCATTGCACGTTCGCCGAAGCGCACCCCGGCGCTGGTCTCCCAGGTGCTGGCGTTCTGGTTCCTGGTTCCTGGAGCCCGCGGGCTGTTAAGCATCACCAGCATTTTGACGGAGGACCTGCAGAGCGCAGCGATTGGCCTGGGCGAGATGCTGACCTTGATCATCACGATATCATTAGGTGTCTTACTGGGCACCTTGTTGATTTCCCCGCACAAGTTCATCCCGGTTACGGCGCCTGTGCGAAAACTTGAATACTAAAAGGACACTATGTTACTAACGTATCTCCTCTATACCATCCTGGCAGTCCTGATCCTTACCACTCTCTACGTTGGGGTGCGCACCATCATTTACCAAAGGTCGCAAGGGGCGATAGCGAAAATCGAAGGCATCCAGGTGGATGAGCAACAGGTGGCTGAGCACCTGGCAGCCAGTGTGCGTTGCAGGACGGTGCCGCTGGATGATAGCGGCACGCCTGACCCCGAGGCTTTCCAGCAGCTTCACCAGATGCTGCGCGAGACCTATCCTTTAGTGCACCAGAAGCTCAGGCGGGAGGTGGTCAACGGTTACAGCCTGCTGTATATCTGGCAGGGAAGCCGCTCGGACCTCGAGCCGGTGATGCTGATGGCGCACCAGGATGTCGTCTCGGCTGACCCGACCGAATGGACTTACGAGCCTTTTGAGGGAAAGATAGCTGATGGCTTGATCTGGGGGCGCGGCACGCTGGACATCAAGAACCAGTTGATTGGCATCATGGAAGCGGCTGAATACTTGCTGCAGCAGGGCTACCGGCCCGAGCGCACCATCCTCTTTGGGCTGGGACATGATGAGGAAACTGGCGGCGTCAACGGCTGCAAGGTAATGGGACAGATGCTCAAGGAGCGCGGCGTCCGCCTGGCTGGCATCGTGGACGAGGGCGGCGGCATCAGCGCCGGCCTGGCAGCCGGGGTACGCGGTCCGGTGGGTCTGATCGGGGTGAGTGAGAAGGGGTATTTGACGGTTGAGTTCAGCGTGAACAGCCAGCCTGGCCATTCGTCTACCCCGCCGCCTCAAACCGCGATCGGTATCCTGGCGCGCGCTCTGGCGCGCCTGGAAGCCCACCCGATGCCGACGCACCTACGCCGCCTGCGCCCGTTATATCACGGGATCGGCAGGGCGGCCCCGCTATATATCCAGGTCGCCTTCGCCAATATCTGGCTTTTCGGACCTCTGCTGAAGCGCTGGTTGGTGCCTAATCCGGAGATGAACGCCAGCATGCGTACCACCACCGCTTTGACGATTATTAATGGTGGTGTGGAGGACAATACCATCCCCGCCGAAGCCAGGGCGATCGTTAACTTCCGCCTGCTGCCCGGCGATACCATCGCTGAAGTGTTGTGGCACGCCAAGAAAGTCATCAAGGACGAGCGCGTGAAAATTAAGCCGGTTGAGGGAAAGTATAATGAAGCCCTGCCGACCTCTCCGGTGAATGGTCCTGCCTATACAAGCCTGCGAACCGTGATCCGCCAGGTGTTTGATAATCCACCGGTAGCTCCCTTCGTGATGCTGGGAGGCACCGATTGCCAACATTTTGTGCCGGTTTGCGACAACATCTACCGCTTCACTTCGCTGGTGATGGATGAGAGCTTCCGCGGCCTGGAACATGGCATCGATGAGCGCATCCCCATCTCGGGGATCGTCGGAATGGTGAAGTTTTATGCCCAATTGATGCAAGTATGGGGCACCAAAGAGATGACTGTTAAGAAAGGAAAGGAGTAATTCATGAGAATTGTAGTCGCACTAGGTGGCAATGCTTTACTCAAGCGTGGCGAGCCGATGACGCACGACGTGCAGCGGGCGAATATCCGGGTAGCCGCGCAGGCCCTGGCGCCGGTCTGTAAACAGCACCAGGTTGTGCTGGCGCACGGCAACGGACCGCAGGTCGGCTTGCTGGCGCTCCAGGCTTCGGCTTACAAAGATGTCGAGGCTTATCCTCTGGATGTTCTGGGAGCGCAGACTGAAGGCATGATCGGGTACATGATCGAACAGGAGCTGGGCAACTTGCTGCCCTTTGAGGTGCCGTTTGCCACGATCCTGACGATGGTGGAGGTCGATCCCCAGGACCCGGCTTTCCAGAACCCCACCAAGTTTGTAGGCCCGGTGTATGAGAAAGAAGAAGCCGACCGCTTGAAAGCTGAAAAAGGCTGGGTGTTCAAGCAGGATGGGGCGAAATGGCGGCGGGTGGTGCCTTCGCCGCTGCCCAAGCGCATCTTTGAGATCCGTCCAATCCAGTGGCTGCTGGAGAAACATACCGTGGTTATCTGCGCCGGTGGTGGTGGCATCCCGACCATGTACGATCCAGGGAGAGAACGCTGGCTGACCGGAATCGAAGCCGTCATCGATAAAGACCTAGCGAGCGAGCTGCTGGCGCGCGAGGTGGACGCTGACCTGTTCGTCATCGCTACGGACGTCGACGGCGTCTACCTGGATTGGGGCAAGCCGGAACAGCGCAGGCTGGGCAAGGTGACCATCCAGGAGCTGAAAGAGCATCCCTTCCCGGCGGGATCGATGGGCCCGAAGGTGGATGCGGCTGTTCAATTTGTCCAGAGGACCGGCAAGCGCGCCGCCATCGGCTCGCTGCAGGACATCGAAAAGATCGTCGCCGGTGAAGCCGGGACGAATGTCATTCCATAAACAAAAGGAGAACCGCTATGAGTATTGAATTTGGTGTTCATTCTGAGGTTGGCAAGCTGCGCAAGGTGATCGTGCACCGGCCGGAGCTGAGCCTGAAGCGCCTGACCCCCAACAACCACGACGACCTGTTGTTTGATGACGTGCTGTGGGTGGAACGCGCCCAGTGGGAGCACGACCAGTTTGTGAGGGCGATGCGCGATCGCGGCGTCGAAGTGTATTACCACCTGGAGCTACTCGGTGAAGCCCTGGCGGCATCCGAGGAAGCCCGGCGCAACGTGATCGAGATGGTGGCCTCCGAATACACAGTCGGCTGGTCGCTGGTCGAAGAGGCGCGCGAGTTCTTGATGAAGATGAAGCCGGATATCCTGGCCAAACACCTGGTGGGCGGCCTGACCGTTGCTGAAATGGAAGCCGGAGGTTTCGACCTGTCGAAGCTGAGGCAGGTGTCCCTGCTGGGCGCCGCTGCGGTGGACGAGCCGGGATACTTTGTGATCCCCCCGGTGCCGAACTCGCTCTTCCAGCGGGATCCGTCCTGCTGGATCTATAACGGGGTGACGGTCAACCCGATGTTCTGGCCGGCGCGGCGACGGGAGTCGCTGAACATGCTGACGATCTACCGCTACCATCCCATGTTCCAGGAAGCGAAGTTCCATTTTTGGTATCCTGAGCAGGTAGCGGACGGCGGTTTCGGCATCCAGGACTTCGGCCGGGCCTCGATGGAGGGCGGCGACGTCCAACCCATCGGGCACGGCACGGTGGCGATCGGGATGAGCGAGCGCACGCAGGGGCGCATGATCGAGATGGTGGCGAAAACGCTCTTTGAGAGTGGCGGCGCCGAGCGCGTGATTGCGGCGGTGATGACCAAGGATCGCGCCCACATGCACCTCGACACGGTCTTCACCCTGCTGGACCGCGATATTGCGACCGCCTTCCCGAAGGTGGTGAATAACATCAAGGCCATCAGCCTGCGTCCCGGGAAGAAACCGGGCGACTTCCACGTGACGGAAGAGAAGAGCTTCGTGGAGGCGGTGGCAGATGCCCTGCATATCAAGAAATTGAAGATTGTCGAGACCGGCGGCGACGAATACCAGGCGCAGCGCGAGCAGTGGGATGATGCCAACAACACGGTGGCATTGGAGCCGGGTGTGGTTGTCTCGTACGAGCGCAACACATTCACCATTAATAAGATGCGCCAGGCAGGTGTGGAAGTGGTCGCCATCGCCGGGTTTGAGCTGGGTAAGGGCCGCGGTGGTGGTCACTGCATGACCTGCCCGTTCTTACGGGACGGAATATAAATTTTTTGGAGGAGTACCATGAAAAAAGCTTGGCCTTGGATCATCGGTGTTTTTGTGGGGTTGGTCATTCTTGGCTTTTTGTGGGCCGGGCGCTCTGAGCGCCAGGCTTACCGGGTAGCCCGGGGCGCTATTGACCAGCGTGTTGAGGAAAGCCAGGTGCGCATCAACACTGCCGTTCAAACGGCGACGGATGCGGTGGACCTGGCGCTGAAGCTGGCAGGCGGACTGCCCTCTGACCAGGCCAAAGCGGACCTGGTCAAGCAGGATATCCAGGAGATCGGCAGCCGTCTGAGATCGGCCACTGAAGCCGTTGGTGATGCTGCTATCGAACAATTGGACCAATCGATCGAGCAGTTCAATACGACGCTTGAGACCGTGGAAGATGCTTCCAATGAAGCGGAAAGTCCAGCCGTAAAAACGATTTTGGATCGTATTTACGGGGTCTTGTTGGCTGCTCAAGAGCAGATCGTCCAGCTCGTTTTGAGCACTCAGGAGTAGAGAGTGTACTTTACGGTTCGGCTGCTGCCGAACCGTAAGGTAAGGTCACTCACGGATCAGGGATTAGGAGGCTACTGGTGCTTTCAGCCGTCTTGTGGGGCGGATTAGCTGCCGCCTCGTTACTGGTTGGGTATGCTCTGGCCGGGCGTGGGCTTTCGAACCGCACCATCGGTATCGTCATGGGTTTTGGCGCCGGGGCGTTGCTCAGCGCCATTGCCTATGAGCTGGTTCCCGAGTTAGCCCTGGGTGGGGGAAGGATGGGAATTGCCTTCCTCCTGGGTGCCCTGACCTTCTTTGGTGCGGATTGGTGGATCGACCATCGAGGCGGGTCGGATCGCAAGGACATCGCTGGAAAACAGGTTGGCTCTGGATCAGCGATTTTCGTCGGTACGCTCCTGGACAACGTGCCCGAGTTCGATCATCCTGGGAATGAGCGTGGCTCTCGGCGGCGTCATCAACCTGGCCTTTCTGGTCGCGGTCTTCATCTCAAACCTGCCAGAGGGTTTAGCCGGAACCGCTAACCTCGAGGCAGCAGGGCGCTCACGGCGCACCATCTTCTGGATGTGGAGCGCGGTGGTGATCATCTCCGCTGCCTGTGCAGGCCTGGGCTACCTGGTTGTCCACTGGCTGCCGGGTGCGGATGGACGCATCGCCCAGGCTTTTGCGGCCGGGGCGATGCTGACCATGTTGGCGGATGCGATGATGCCAGAAGCCTTCGAGCATGGCGGCAAGCTGGTGGGACTGGTGACGGTCATGGGATTTCTGGCAGCAGCGATTCTGGCAGTAGTGGGATAATACGATCACTAGAATTTATGTAAAAAGGAGAACAGCATGGCAAAGGAAAAAGGGAAGAAGAAAGGCAAGAAGGAAAAGGGGAAGCAGAATGTGGAAGCCGTGGTAGATGTAAACCAGGCAGAGGCCGCAGTCGAAAAAGGGCCGCTGAGCCGCAAGGACTTCGAGAAAGAGATGGAAAGCCTGCAGGTAGAGCTGGTGAAGCTGCAGGAGTGGGTGAAGGCCAAGGGTGTGAAGATCTGTGTCCTGTTCGAAGGGCGCGACACTGCCGGCAAGGGGGGAGTGATCAAGCGTATCACCGAACGGGTCAGCCCGCGCATCTTCCGGGTGGTTGCCCTGGCGACGCCGACGGAGCGCGAAAAATCGCAGATGTACTTCCAGCGCTATATGCCGCACCTGCCTGCTGCCGGGGAAGTGGTGCTTTTTGATCGGAGCTGGTACAACCGGGCAGGCGTGGAGCGGGTGATGGGCTTTACACCGCTCGATCAGGTGGAGTACTTCCTGAAGTTTGCCCCGGCGGTTGAGAGAGCGATCATTCACTCCGGGACCTACCTGATCAAATACTGGCTGGAGGTGGACATGGAGGAACAGGCAAAGCGCTTCCAAGAGCGGAATGAAGATTACCGCAAGATCTGGAAGCTGAGCCCGATGGACGTGCAGGCGCAGGCGCGTTGGTACGACTACTCGCGGGCACGGGATGCCATGTTCGCAGCCACGGACACCGTGGAATGCCCGTGGTACGTGGTGCCGTCGAACGACCAGCGGCGGGCGCGCCTGAACTGCATCACCCACTTCTTGAGCCTGATCCCGTATGAAGAAGTGCCGCGCGAGCCAATCAAGTTCCCGAAGCGCCAGGCGAAGGGCGATTACAAGGAACCGGATTATCCCTATCGCATTGTTCCGCAGAAATTTTGAGAGGAGTAGAAGCATATGACAGAATTGATGAACAATCCACCGAAATGGTACACACTGAGCCCGGAGGCGATCGGGAAGGAGCTTGAGGTCGATCCGGCGAAGGGGTTGAGTGCGGCCGAGGCGAAGCAGCGGCTGCAGAAATATGGAGCGAATGTCCTGGCAGAGAAGAAGAAAAAGACAGGCTTGCAGTCCTTCCTGGAACAATACCAGGACCTGATGCAATTCGTGCTGCTTGGAGCAGCCATCATCAACCAGATCTTCACAGGGGATTGGGGGACCACGGTGGTGCTGGTGGGGCTGACGGTCTTCAACGCCATCCTGGGGATGCGCGGGGAGGCGAAAGCGGAAGCCAGCCTGGCCGCCCTGGCGTCCTCGATGAAGAGCATCGCCCGGGTGCGGCGGGATGGGCAGGCGATCGAGATCGACGCCAACGAGCTGGTGCCTGGCGACGTCGTGCTGATGGAGGCGGGCAATCGCGTCCCGGCGGATGGGCGCCTTTTTGTCACCGCGAACGTCGAAATTGAGGAGGCCGCTCTGACCGGCGAGAGTGTGGCCTCGCCCAAGGACACCGAAACCATCGCCAAAGCCGACGCCCCCCTGGGCGACCGTCACTGCATGGCTTATATGAACACTTCGGTCACGCGTGGGCGGGCCGAGATGATCGTCACCACCACCGGCATGGGCACGGAGATGGGTAACATCGCCGATTTGCTCAACAAGACTGAGGCGGACAAGACGCCGCTGCAGAAGCAGCTCGATAAGCTGACGGTGGTCATTGCTTCCCTGGCCGGCCTGGCGTTTCTCATCATGTTGCTCTTGGGCTGGCGTAACGAGCAGCCCTTTGATACCATCTTCATCGCTGGGATTGCGCTGGCAATCTCTGCCATCCCGACCGGTCTGCCGGCTGTGGTGACCACCATGTATTCCATGGGCACGCGCCAGTTGGCCAGCCAGGGTGCCATCGTCAAACGCCTGCCGTCCGTAGAGACATTGGGTTCGGTCTCGGCGATCTGCTCGGACAAGACTGGAACCCTGACCCTCAACAAGATGACGGCGCGTGAGTTCACCATCCCGGGCCAGAACCGCTTCGTGGTGACCGGTGAAGGTTACGGAACGTTAGGGACAATGACGCTAGGGAATGTGGAAGGATTGCAGCCCTGGCAGAAGAATACCCTGAGTTACAGCACCGAAGGCAAGCTATTGAGCGCAGGCGGCGCCAAGGTCGATCTGGAACAGATCCTGCTGCCGATGGCGCTGTGCGCCGACGCCCGTCTGGATAAAGACGGTGCTTTGATTGGCGACCCCACCGAAGGCGCCCTGATTGTTCTGGCAGAGAAGGGTGGCATCAGCGTAGATGGTGCCCGTGAGATGTATCCACGGATAGCGGAGGTGCCCTTCGACTCGGATTACAAGTTCATGGCGACTTTCCATAACATGACCAACGAGCAGGGCAAGCCGGTCGTGCGCTGCTTTGTCAAGGGCGCGCCGGACGTGCTGATTGCTCGCAGCAGTTACTACTGGAAGCCGGGTGGAGAAGACCAGCCCGTGACCGATGACAACCGCAAGCTGGCGCTCGAAGAGAATGAGCGCATTGCCAAAGCGGGAGAGCGGATCATGGTGGTGGCACGCCGCGACTTCGACCCGCAGACCTTCGATCCGAAAGCCAGGCTGATTGACCAGGTGAAAGACCTGACCATCCTGGCCATGGTCGGCATCGTCGACCCGCCGCGGGCCGAAGCCAGGGATGCGATTGCGAAGTGCCACAGCGCTGGCATCCAGGTACGCATGATCACCGGCGACCATGCCGTGACGGCAGCCGCGATTGGCAAGGAGCTGGGCATTACCGGCACAGCGCTGACTGGAGCACAATTCGCTGCGATGAGCGACGAAGAGCTAAAGAAGAAGCTGCCCGACATCGGCGTGGTAGCCCGCGTGGCCCCGGAAGACAAGATTCGCCTGGTGACGATGCTCCAGCAATTGGACAACATCGTGGCCATGACCGGCGATGGCGTGAACGATGCACCCGCCCTGAAGAAAGCCGACATCGGCGTGGCGATGGGCATCACCGGCACCGAGGTCTCAAAGGGGGCTGCGGTGATGATCCTGACCGACGACAACTTCGCCACCATCGTCAAGGCGGTCGAGTTCGGGCGAGCCATCTACAACAACCTGGCCAACTTTGTGCGGTTCCAGATGGTCTCGTTGGTGGCCTTCATCGTGTCTTACCTGCTGGCTGCCTTTTTCATTGTCCTTGGAGGTGCGCCATTTTCGGTGTTCATGGTGCTGTGGATCAACTTCCTGGTGCAGATCCCGGTGGCATTAGCTCTGGGGTTCGATGACCCGGCCCCCGACCTGATGGAGCACAAACCGCGACCTCTCAAGCAACCCATCCTGACAACCGCCCAATGGGTACGGATTGCCTTCCTTGGCATCCTGATGTCGATCGGGACTGTTGCGCTGGAAGGCTATTATCAGCCAACCGACGTGTCGCTCGCGGCTACCATGGGATTCGTCTTCTTCTCCCTGGGAGTGGTTATCATCGCCCTCAGTGCACGCAGTGAGACCGGAAGTGCCTTCAACCGGGATATCGTCAAGAACCGACAACAACTGATGCTCTATGGTATTTCGCTGCTGATGATCATCCTGCCAGTCAAACTTAATTTCCTGCAGAAATTCCTGGGATTGACCGAGATCAGCATCGATCAGTGGCTGATCTGCATCGGTCTTGCCTTTGCATTTCTACTGGTGGATGAAGTGATCAAGTTCTTCATGCGCAAGCGATAAAGCAAGTAAACCATTACCTTTGTAGGTGGTGGGCATTGCTCACCACCTACAAATTCCCAAATAGGAGAAATTATGGCACAAGCAAAAGCAATGCCGGCAACCAGTGCAGTGCGGTTTAACCGCTTCCTGGCAGCCGTTTACCTGGTGATGGCTCTTGGAATGGCCGTCACCGCCCTGGTCGCCACCTCGGTCAGCACCAATCCTGAGCTGATGAAGCGCATCCTGTATTACCCCTGGTTTACCTTTGGGCTGTTCATGTTGCAGATCATCGTCGTGGTCTGGTTGAGCGCCTCGGTAATGCGCATGAAGCCGGCGGTGGCGCTGCTATTATTTTTAATCTATTCAGCCCTGACCGGTCTTGCGATCTCATCCATCTTTATTTTCTATAGCCAGACAACTATCGCGTATACGTTCTGGGTAACCGCCGGGATGTTCTTATTCAGCAGTGTTATCGGCTTCTTCATCAAAGGCGACATGAGCGGGGTGGGCAGGTTTTTGATGCTCGCTCTCTTAGGCTGGTTGTTCGGCTGGATCTTTGTGCTGTTTTTCCCGCTATCACCCGGACTGAACCAGGCGATGAATTTCACCGGCATCTTGCTCTTTGCAGGTCTGACGGTTTGGGACACCAACCGGTTAAAACAAATCTCCCAAGACCTGGAAGGCAAGCAGGGTATGGGTGGGATGGTCGTCATCGGGGCGTTGGCGCTTTACCTGGATTTCATCAACCTGTTCCTGCTGCTGCTGCGAACTTCGAGAAGATAGAGCCATTCCTGGGAAACGGCGCATCAGGAATGCGGCGCATCAGGAGATTTGGGTACAGGTGATTTAGAAATGCTTGTACCTCGACCGCTATTTTGATATACTTAATTAACCTCCTTCTCATTTTTTTAACTGGCGAGTGGCGGGAGTGAAACCAGTGACAGAAAGGAAAAACGAGATAAGAAAACGAAGAAATCAGTCATAAATCTTCCCCCTGTAAGAACCAACATCATCAAATTTTACTTATTAAGGAGAAAGAGCAATGAAAAAACGTCCGTTTGGTGTAACTGTTCTGGCCCTTTTGGCCGGGCTGGCCGCGGTCCTGGCCGGGATTCACTCCCTGCAAGCCCTGGGGATCATTCCCTTTGCCATCGGCCCATTTTCGGTGCATGCCTTCAGCTTCTGGACATTCCTGATGTGGATCCTGATGGTCTGGGTGTGGGTCTGGCTGGTGAAGATGCTGTGGGATGTGGATCCGCAGGCCTGGTTGTTCCTGGCGGTGATCACGGTCTTCAACTTGATCCTGGACTTCACGGTCATGTTGGGTCAAGGTGAATGGTCGGATGTCAGCCTGAGCTTCATTGTCAATGCTATCATCTTGATCTACGTGATGCTCCCCGGGGTCAAGAAGTCTTTCCAGATGAAATAGGGAAGGGCTGCCTCCATCGAAGTTGGATCAGAATAAACCCTGGGAGTTGGCTGCGATAACTGCCAGCTCCCGGGATGATTTTTCGAAAACCCAGTGCAGGTACCTGGATTGCAAGGTGACTGGCGGGTTGAAGAAGAAGGAATAACCCATGTCAAACTTGGTCGTGCTGACCTTTGACGATACAGAACAAGCCGGGCAGGTTTTCGAGGCACTCAAGGATGTGAAAGGTGCAGGAAACCTGAAGATAGACGATGCCGCCGTCGTTGTCAAGCTGGAATCCGGTAAAGTCGAAATCCAGAACCAGATGGACACTGGCGTTAAAAAAGGCGCAGTCGGCGGTGGTGTACTCGGATTGCTGCTGGCCGGTGTCTTTTTCCCGCTGGCCGGGTTGGCGCTGGGTGTGCTGGGCGGTGCGCTGGTTGGCAAGGCTTTGGACATGGGCATCGACAAGAAGTTTGTCCAGAAAGTTACCGAAACCATGAAACCCGGTTCGTCAGCGCTCTTCGTGATCGCCAGCGGTGGCAACCCGGATGTGGTCGCGGCTGCGTTGCGCCCCTTCCAGGGCACGATTTACCAGACCAGCCTGCCTCCAGAGGCTTTCGAAGCGCTGCACGCTGCGCTTAAAAATAAAGAATAAGGAGAATTAACCAATGTGTTGCTTTTTTGCTTCCCTGGTGTTTTTTGGCCCGCGCCTGGCCTTCTTGATCTACTGGCTGATCGCGCCGGTTCGAGTTTCCGCTGCCTTTGCCGATTTTAACTTGCCCTGGCTGGTGGGGATCGCGGGACTGGTCTTTGCCCCCTGGACGGCATTGATGTACGTGCTGATTTTCCCCTTGAACGGCTTTGATTGGATACTGGCTGGGGTTTGGAATCCTGGCGGATGTCGCCGGCTACGTCGGCGGTTACCAAAACCGCAAGCAGGTGCCGTATTATACAGGCCCGTAATACATAAATTGCAGGCAGCGGTCGTAAGAATGGCCGCTGCCTGCCTGTTAAGGCAACCCTATGTGGATCGCATTGATCGGATTGTATAAAATATTACGGCGGTTGTGGCGTGAACCTGCATTTCGTGCCCTCATCCTGGTGGAAGGCTTAATGATCGGCGGCGGGATGGTCGTTTACCATTTCGTGGAGGGTTGGAGCTGGCTGGACTCAGCCTACTTTTGTGTCGTCACTGTGGCGACCGTAGGTTATGGGGATTTCTCTCCGGTTACACCCTACGGCCGGCTCTTTACGATCTTCTACATCATTCTCGGCGTGATCATGCTGGGGATTTTCATTCAACTCGCCGGGAAGACAGCCTACGAAAGTCTGCAAGAACGCGTGCAGCGGCAGCAGGCTGATAAAATCGTTAAGGAACTCGGACAAGATTCTAAGCCAGAAAATCCATGAAAAACGCTGCTGAGAGTCCAGTCCCTCTCACCCGCTATGCCTGGCTATCGATTATTGCAGCGCTGGTGACCATCACGATGAAGTATGCGGCTTATTTACTGACTGGCTCGGTAGGGCTTTTGTCGGATGCCCTTGAGTCGTTGGTCAACCTGGCTGCAGCCGTGGTGGCCTTGCTGGTTCTGAAACTGATCATCCGGCCGGCCAATGACGAGTTTACGTTCGGTTATTCTAAGGCAGAATATTTCTCCAGTGGTTTTGAAGGCGGGATGATCTTGCTGGCAGCGGTAGCCATCATTTTCACTGCCGTGCCGCGTTTGTTTAACCCGCTGCCGTTGGAGCAGCTTGGCCTGGGTTTGGTGATCTCGGTCATTGCATCGCTGATTAACCTTGCCGTTTCTATTATTTTAATGCGCGCCAGCCGTCGCTACAATTCAATCACCCTGGAAGCTGACGCCCGCCACCTGATGACGGATGTCTGGACGACAGCCGGGGTGTTGGTGGGTATCGCTCTGGTGTGGCTGACCGGTTGGATCCGCCTGGACCCGATCATCGCCATCCTGGTGGCAGTCAACATCTTGTTCACAGGCTATCGCCTGCTCATCCGTTCAGGTCGCGGCTTGCTGGATATGTCTCTCCCGCCAAAAGAGCTGGACTCGGTCAAATCGATCCTGGAATCTTACCAATCGCAAGGTGTCAGTTACCATGCCCTGCGTTCGAGGCAGGCTGCGGCGCGCAAGTTCCTGGTCGTGCACCTACTCGTTCCTGGAGATTGGAGTGTCCGCAAAGGTCACTTGTTGGCTGAGCAGGTCGAAAGGCAGGTGATCGAGACCATCTCAAATGCCAACATTGTTACCCATATCGAGCCAGTCGAAGATCAGCTTTCGCTGGAAGATGCCAGCATTGATCGGGAGGTATAACCGATGAAACTGGACATGGTGAAGGAATTTATTGAAGAGTTTTCTAAAATCTGGGTTTCGGAGCGGTCGACCCAGCAGGCAGCCGCCCTTGCCTATTACAGCATGTTCTCGTTCGCCCCGATCATTTTTGTCGCCGTCAGCATTGTGGGGTTGTTCATTGAGGAAATTAACGCGGCAGACCAGTTATTCCAACGTCTGGAAGCTTTTTTCGGCGTAGAAATCAGCAACCTGGTGCAGGAAACGGTCACGGCACTGGCAGGTGAGCCTTCGAGCAGTTCGATTTTGATCTCTGTGATCAGCTTCCTGGCGCTGCTTTACACGGCCTCGGGCCTGTTTTTCCAGCTCCAGTTTTCCCTCAAAACGATCTGGGGCATACCGCCCCGGCAGCAACGTCAAACACTCACCTATATCCGTAATCGGCTTTTTGCGTTCCTGATTGTGATTGGGATTGGATTACTCTGGGCTTTAGTGATCTTTGCCAACCTGCTGCTGGCCTGGTTTGGATCATTTCTGGAAAGGATGCTTGGTCTGGGTGGAAGCCAGGTGTTAGTCGCCAGGCTGGCCGCACCAGTATTTCTGGCCTTCGTCATTGCTCTGTTCTATAAAGTATTGCCCGGCACCAGGATTGCCTGGAGAGATGTCTGGCTGGGGGCAGTGATCTCTACGGCGTTGATCCTGGCGGTGGTGCTCCTGGCCGGGCTTTTCTTCAAATACAGCTCGTTTGATTCTGCGCTCCAGGCGACGGGGGCTTTTACCGTGCTCCTGATGGGATTTTATTATATCGCCCAGATTTTTCTGCTTGGAGCAGTGTGCTGCCGGGCGTACGCCGGATTATTTGGTTCGAGGCGTTCTACTATTAATACCAAACCAGTGGAGGTGGAGACATGAACAAAACCGGTCGGCGAATTTGGTACGGCACGGCGGTAGCCTTGAGCGGGTTGGTGCTGCTCCTATGCGCCGTGAGCGTCATCGGCGTGTGGGTTGTCGAGAGCCTGCTTTCCAACACGGTTGTCGAGGTCATTGAGGCCGTGGATGGTTTCACGGGGGGCATACGCGAGGTGACTGATCAGGTCGATCTGAAAGTGGAGCGCCTGCAGGAAGTCTCGATCTTCATTTCGACTGCGTCAGCGAGGTTGAGCGAGAAAGTGACCGATAAAGGCTTGATCCTGTTGCTGCTGCCCGAGGAAAAGGAACAAAACCTGGTTGAGCTGTCAACCTCGGTACAGGATACGGTTGGCACCCTGCGGAGTACACTGGCTGCAGGCCTGGCGATTTATCGATCGATCGACCGGATGCCGTTTGTCAACCTGCCCGCGCCGAGTCAGGAACAGGTGGATGGTATCCAGGATGTGGTCGGTGAGGTTCAATCATTGGCAGAATCCGTGGAATCGGAAATAACAGCCTTTCGCTCCGGCGCCAGCGACCAGATTGGCAGGGTTGAGACGGGGGCTGACCGGCTTACCGAAAAGCTGGGCGATGTCCGCGGCCGCCTGGCGAATCTGGATGCGCGCCTGGCGATCCTACAGGAGTCCCTGGTACAGTTGCAAAAGACGATTCAGACAGCGCTCGTGCTGGGAGCGATCCTGCTGACCCTTCTGCTGGCCTGGGTGATCTACAGCCAGGTGGAGGTTCTCCGGCTTTATGTGCGGCGATGGAAAATTAGCGGAGCTTCAGTCGGTGTGGAAGAAGCCCTTCCGGATCTGGTCAACAGCCAGGAAGCGCAAAAATCGATTGAATCTGAGCCATCGGCAGTGGAAAATTCAGAAAATGAGTCTTAACCCCTCTCTCCCAGACGAAGGCGATAGAGGTGGTCGATCGCCGGCGATGCCAATCGTTTACCTGACCGCCCTGGTTGGCGCCATTGCTTCCCTACTGATCGGTCTCTTGACCTTAATCAGGCTCCGGCAGCGGACATCATTGGGAGGGGCGTCAGAAGAGATTGAAAGCAATCCGGGTATGTTGCCGGGAGAGGCCATGCTGGCAACCGGAAGCCTGGGTACAGGGCAAAGCTATCCATCTGAACAGCCGGCGTCGCTGGACAGTACTGTAAATGGACAGCAAACCGCCAACATGCCGCCTGCCCGAGGTGTAAAATCCCAGCCCGGTCTTGAAAAAGCGACATCGCCTGGTTTTGAAAAGGCGACATCAACTCGCTGGAGTCTGCCTACAAAATACGTGGTAGGTGTAGGACTTTTCCTGTTCCTGTTGTTTGTGGTGTTTTTTAGCCGCAGCGTAATATCGATGATCATATTTGCTGCTCTGCTGGCTTTTGTCGTCCAGCCAGTTGTCAAATTGTTCCAAAATCGTTTGAGGATGAAGCGCGGCCCGGCTGTCGGTATCGCCTACCTGCTGGTGGTCATTTTGATCATCTTGATCCCGCTGGTCATTATCCCGGCTGTTGTCCAGTCGATTAACAATGTGCTCACGGTAGATTGGCAGGCGCTTGGGGAAAACCTGGCGCTTTCACTAGAAACCGCCGCTTATAATGTAAGCACGATTCCGTTGATCGGTCCACCACTCGCTCAGACCCTGGAAGCAACGGCGCAGTTAATAACAGGCGCAGCATCGCTGGAAACCCCTGCCCCGGTGGTTGTGGATGTCTCAGCTACCACCATTGGTAACCAGCTGGCGAACACCCTGGGCAAACTGGCGAAGATATTAGGCCCTCTGATCTCAGCCATTACATCGCTTGTCTTTATGTTGTTGATCAGCCTGCGCATGAGCCTGGCAGCGCATGAGATGCGGGATGCATATCCTTCATTGGTGCCGCCTTCATTCCAGGGTGAAATCAGCACTTTGGTCGAACGGATCATCAATGTTTGGGTTTCATTCCTGCGCGGCCAGCTCACGTTGATGGTGGTGATGGGATTCCTGGTCTACCTGTTGAATGTACTGCTAGGCAATTCTTATCCTGTGTTTCTGGGATTCCTTGCCGGTATGTTGGAGATTATCCCGAATCTGGGGCCTTTCCTGGCGACAATCCCGGCAGTGATTTTTGCCCTGGTATTCGGCTCAAGTCACCTTGAGGTCAGCCACCTGGTGTTTGCCTTGATCGTGATCCTGGGTTATGTCTCGCTCAGCGCACTCGAAAACCAGATACTTGTGCCCAAGATCTTAGGCGATGCCGTATCTCTGCCACCCCTGGTTGTAATTATTGGCGTCGTTGTCGGTGGGGCAACTTTTGGGATCCTCGGAATTTTACTCGCCACCCCGGTCATTTCTACATTTAAGGAGATTATCGGCTACCTTTACAACAAGATACCTGGAACCACCGCCCGAAACGGCGCCTCCGGAAGAAAAACCATCGATAATGGATTCTGTACGAGGATTTACCAGGCGCTTCCGGCTGCCATTCAGCCGCCGTAAACAGGCTGCTGCAACCGACCCTTCCCTGGCCAGTCAAGCTGAGGAATCTTCGGGATAGATGCATCCAGGAGCTTCGCATCTGCGGAGTATGATAAAATCCACGTTCAGCAACTATTAATGATCTCCAAGGAGTTCTCACAGATGACGGCAAAAAACAGAAATACCCAGGCGAAAAATAAAAAGAAGAAGGTGGTAAAAAAGGAACGTGGCACACTTTTGTGGATCGCATTGATCCTGATCGTCGTGCACAGTTTAATTGCGGCAATCCTCTACTCGACCTTGAAAAGCTCCCCTGACATCCAGCGTCCCTGGCTGATCACCATGATGGTGGTGCATTTCCTGGCTAACATCGTCGCGGCAGCGGGGATCTATTTTTGGAAGAAATGGGGCCTCTATGTCTATTCCGCTTCAACCATCATTGCCCTGGTAGCGGGTTTACTTGCGGTCGGCATGCTTTCTGTATTCTACATGGTGCTGCCGCTCATCATCCTGGGATGGTTGCTGCGTACGAAGTGGGACTACTTCGTATAGTTATCGGACCTGCCCACACATAAGGGAATTGACCCCATGGCACGTAAAATTCATGTAATCGTAAACCCGGCTTCTGGACAGCCGCAGCCGATTCTGCACACGCTCAACGGCGTCTTTCATCCCCTCGGCATCGATTGGGAAGTCTTTATCACCAAACAAAGCGGTGATGCGGAACGCTTCGCCCGCCAGGCGGCTGAGGCAGGTGTAGATGTGGTAGCCGCCTTTGGCGGTGATGGCACGGTGATGGAGGCGGCGCGCGGCTTATTTGGCACGCAGACTCCCCTGGCGATTCTGCCCGGCGGCACGGCTAACTTGATGTCGGTGGAGCTCGGGATCCCGAAAAACCTGGCCCAGGCCGCCGCGATCGCAGCCGATCCCAAATCCCGGGCGCGTTTGGTGGACGCTGGCCTGTTTGGTGACAAGACCTATTTCTTGCTGCGGGTGAGTCTTGGTTTTGGGGCGCGCAAAGTGGAGATCGCTGACCGGGATCTCAAGGATCGCTATGGTGTTTTAGCGTATTCGATCGGGGCGCTCAAAGCGTTGACGCAAACCGAGGTTGCCCATTACCGGTTGATCCTGGATGGGCAAAGCTTTGAAACGCAAGGCGTCACCTGCCTGGTGGACAACGCAGGAAACATCGGTTTTGCCGGGTTGGGCTTGAAATCGATCCTGGTGGACGACGGGCTTCTGGACGTGATCATCGTCCGGGATGCGCGTGTCAAGAGCTTTGTTGCCATCGGTGCCGGCATTGGCGGTGCCAAGCTCAATCCGGAGTATATCCAGCACTGGCAGGCGCATGAAATTACTATTGAGGCCGACCCTCCACAGCCGGTTGTTATCGACGGCGAGCTGGCAGGTCAAACGCCGGTAAGTGTCCGTGTGGTACCTGGGGTGGTGCGTATTTTGACTGCGGCTTAATATTAGGTGGAAGAAGTATAGAAAAAGCGCATCCCGTATCAGGGATGCGCTTTTTCTATTGCCTACGCCTGCACATTTTCAAACTGGCTGTTGTACATATCCGCATAGAAACCGCCGCGTGCAAGCAGCTTCTCATGTTTGCCCTGCTCCACGATGTCGCCGTCGTTCATGACCAGGATCCAATCGGCCTCGCGGATGGTGGACAGCCGGTGGGCGATGATGAAACTGGTGCGGTCTTTCATCAGCTCAACCATGGCTTTCTGGATCAGGATTTCAGTGCGTGTGTCCACGGAGCTGGTGGCTTCGTCTAGAATCAAAATCGTGGGATCGGTCAGGATAGCCCGGGCGATGGTCAGGAGCTGCTTCTGGCCCTGGGAGACATTCGAAGCCTCTTCATTGAGCACCATGTTGTAGCCCTCCGGCAGCGTGCGTACGAAATGGTCGACATGAGCAGCCCTGGCTGCGGCGATGACATCCTCGTCGGTAGCCTGGTCGCGGCCGTAGCGGATGTTCTCCATGATCGTGCCATTGAAGAGCCACGTGTCCTGCAGGACCATGCCGAACAGACAGCGCAGGTCGCCGCGTGGAAACTCCGGATGTTATGCCCGTCCAGCAGGATTGCCCCGTTGTTGACATCGTAAAAACGCATCAGCAGCTTGACCATGGTCGTCTTGCCGGCCCCGGTAGGGCCGACGATGGCGATCTTTTGTCCTGGTTCCGCGTAGAAGGAAAAATCGTTGATCACGATTTTTTCGGGATTGTAGCCAAAATGCACGTTCTTGAAATCGATGCGGCCTTCGAAAGCGGGTAGTTGCAGCGCAGCAGTGGGGTCAGGAACTTCTTCCGCCTCGTTCAGAAACTCGAAGACGCGCTCGGCGGCAGCGGCTGTCTGCTGCAAGATGTTGGAGATGTTGGCGAGCTGCATGATCGGCTGGGTGAACGAGCGCACGTATTGGATGAAAGCCTGGATGTCGCCGACCGTAATCGTCCCCTTAACTGCCAGGTAACCGCCCAGGATACAAATCCCGACATAGACGATATTGCCGATGAACCCCATGATCGGCATGATCAGGCCGGACAAGAATTGGGATTTCCAGGCTGAGCCGTACAGTGTCGTCGTTTAGGGTGTCGAACTGTGCCACGCTTTCGGCTTCACCGTTGAAGGCTTTGACCACGATGTGACTGCCGTACATCTCCTCGACATGCCCGTTGACGTGACCCAGGTAATCCTGCTGCTGCTTGAAATACTTTTGCGAGCGCCCGATGACCAGGGCAACCACCAGCATCGTGAGTGGCACAATGAGCAAGGCCATCAATGTCATCTGCCAGCTGATGGTCAGCATCATGATCAGCACGCCGACCACGGTCGTCACCGAGGTGATGATCTGGGTAAGGCTCTGGTTGAGGGTCTGGCTGACGGTATCGACGTCGTTGGTGATGCGCGAGAGCACCTCACCATGGCTGGTACCGTCGAAGTATTTGAGCGGCATCCGGTTGATCTTGGCGGCGATGTCTCTGCGAAAGCGATAGGTGATATCCATGGCAATATTAGCCATGATCCAGCCCTGGATGAAGCTGAAGAGGGCGGAGAGCAGGTAAAGCCCGAGGGTAATCAGCAGAATCCTGCCGATGTAAGCGAAATCGATGCCAGTACCGCTGCCGGTGGTCATTCCGATGACGCCCTCGAAGAGCTTGGTAGTCGCCTGGCCTAATATTTTCGGACCGACGATGGCGAAGATGGTGGAGCCAACTGCAAAAAGCATCACCACCAGGAAGGAAAGCCGGTAAGACCCAAGGTATTGAAAAAGCTTGCGGAACGTGCCTTTGAAGTCGCGGGGTTTTTCACCTTTCATCATACCCATCGGCCCGTGTCCGCCTGGACCGCCGCCCCTTCTTTTGGATACAGGTGGGTTATTGCTGCGCATCATGACAGCTCCTCCCTGGTCAACTGCGAGTAAGCGATCTCGCGATAAACCTCGCAGTTTGCCATTAAGTCGTGATGTTTTCCTTTACCAACCACCTGTCCTTCATCAAGCACGATAATCTGGTCGGCATTTTTGATGGTGGCGACGCGCTGGGTGACGATGAGTACCGTGCTGTGACCGGTTTTCTCTTTGAGAGCCCGGCGCAGGGCAGAATCGGTCTTGTAATCCAGGGCTGAGAAGCTGTCGTCGAAGATGAAAATCGGCGGCTTTTTGACCAGGGCTCGGGCAATGGCCAGGCGCTGCTTCTGTCCGCCAGACACGTTGGCGCCACCCTGGGCGATCTCAGCCTGGAGCCCTTCCTCCGTGGAAAAGATGAATTCACTGGCCTGGGCAATCTCGGCAGCCTGGTGAAGTGTTTCGGGACTGGCATTTTTATCTGCATATAGCAAATTGCTCTCGATGGTGCCGGAGAACAGCAGGGCTTTTTGCGGGATGTAGCCGATCTTGTCGCGCAGGTCGTGCTGGCGCACCTGGCGAATATCCGTGCCATCGATGGTGATCGACCCCTGGGTTACATCATAGAAGCGCGGGATCAAGTTAATCACGGTCGACTTGCCACTGCCTGTAGAGCCGATGATGGCCGTCGTCTTGCCCGGCTCTGCAGTGAAATTGATGCCGCACAACACGTCTTCCTGCGCATCGGGGTAGCGGAAACTGACGTCGTGAAATTCCACGCGGCCTACGAACGGCTCCGGAAATGCCTGGGGAACTGCAGAATCGTTGATGACGATCTCGGTTTCCAGGACGTCGGCGATACGCCCGCCGGAGACCGCAGCCCGCGGCAGGAAGATAAACAGCATTGAAATCATCAGGAACGAGAACAGGATCTGCATGGCGTACTGCATGAACGCCATCATATCGCCTACCTGCATGTTGCCTTCTGCGACCTGGTGAGAGCCGACCCAGATGATCAGCAGCGAAACGAAGTTCATGATGAACATCATTAAAGGCATGACGGTGACCATGATGCGGGAAATGAACAGGCTGTTATCCGTTAAATCACGGTTGGCCTTATTGAAACGGACGGTCTCAAATTCCTGCTTATTGAAGGCCCGGATGACCATCATCCCCGATAGGTTCTCGCGCGTGACCAGGTTGAGCCGGTCGATCAGGGATTGGATGATCTTGAATTTCGGCAAGGCGATCGAAAAGACAATGACGATCAGGCTGAGCAAGGCAACCACGGCCACCGCGATGATCCAGCCCATCGAAGCTCCCGTGTTGAGAGCCCGGATCACGCCGCCGATGCCGATAATTGGTGCATAAAAGACCATGCGCATGGTCATGAAGATCACCATCTGCACCTGGGTGACGTCGTTGGTCGAGCGGGTGATCAGTGAGGCCGTGGAGAACTTATCAAATTCTGTGCTGGAGAAATTCTCGACCTTTTTGAAAACATCCCTGCGAATGTCACGCGCCGCGCCAGCCGCCGTGAGCGCTGACCAGTAGCCCGTGATGATCATACAGGCGCCAGACAACAGGGATATTAGCAACATCATGCTGCCGATGCTTAAAATATAGCTCGTTTGTAACTGGACCACGTCCATTCCGAGCGCTTCGTATTCAGCCTGGATCGCGGCGGCGGCCATCTGGTCGACCATGCTGTCGCTCATGCCAGCAAATCGTTCGTTGATGGCCTGCGTCATCTGCGAGAGCATGGCCTCGGGCATCTGGCTTAACAGAGTGAAGATGTCTGTTCCAGGCGGTACCTGGGAAAAATCGAATTGAGAACCCTCCGCGAGTGCCGCGGCTTTTTCGGGATCGCTCATTGCCAGCTCAATGTTGTAAACCACGACGATGGGCTCTGCCATGATCTGGTCAAGTTGGTCGATCTGGGCTTGTTCCAGCTCTTTGAGTACGTAAACGGGTTCGTCTGCCAGGGCAGGATATTCTTGAAGGTATTGCTCATAGTCCGGAGAGCTTTGATCCACCAGTGTGTAACTGTCAAGGATCAGTTCCTGCTCTTCCGGACTCACAAAGATCAAGACATGGTCCATGCTGCTCTGGCGGATCGCCTGGGGCACGGCATTCTCGACCCCTCCTTGCTGGATGCCGACGTTGACGATTTTTGAGAGGTAACCGGGCAGGGCCAGCTCCGCCATGGCTTGCACGAACAGCAGAGCAATGGTGAGTAGGATCAACCAAAAATATGGTTTAAGGTAGCGCAGTAAACGTAACATCGATGTGACAATCTCCTTGTCGAAGGATCAAGTGTAAGACTTGCTGTAAATTATGTCAAGGAATGTCGCAGGAACGAATACTGAAAAGTCTGAAATTGACACGCGAAATTCCCTTGACAAGCAGGGGAGAATGCATATAATAAACAACGCACTTTGAACAAGGTTTCGCCTTTCGAGGCAAACTGATAAAAAGTAAAGAGACGCTGTGCAACACCGATACTGCGTCAGAGACCAAGATCGCTAGATTTGTCGGTCTGACGAGCCGATGTCCAAATGACATCGGCGGATTTGTCTCGGTGCGTCGTTTCAGCACCTTAACAACTGAAGAGTGGAAGGAAGAAGGGTAAGAGAAGACCTGAGAGTGGAGTACGGAGAAACAAACGCGAAAGCGTAAGGAAATGAGCGGAGAGTTTGATCCTGGCTCAGGATGAACGCTGGCGGCGTGCTTAATACATGTAAGTCGGACGGGGCGTTAGCAATAGCGCTTAGTGGCGAACGGGTGAGTAACACGTTGGTGACCTGCCCCGAAGCGGGGGATAACAGTTCGAAAGGACTGCTAATACCGCGTAATGTAGTGAGGATTAGAATCTTGCTACGAAAGCAGCAATGCGCTTTGGGAGGGACCTGCGGCCCATCAGCTAGTTGGTAAGGTAGTGGCTTACCAAGGCGACGACGGGTAGGGGGCCTGAGAGGGTGATCCCCCACACTGGCACTGAAACACGGGCCAGACACCTACGGGTGGCAGCAGTAGGGAATATTGCACAATGGGCGAAAGCCTGATGCAGCAACGCCGCGTGCACGATGAAGGCCTTCGGGTTGTAAAGTGCTTTTCTGCAGGACGAGGAAGGACGGTACTGTAGGAATAAGGATCGGCTAACTACGTGCCAGCAGCCGCGGTAACACGTAGGATCCGAGCGTTATCCGAATTCACTGGGCG
>CAVXWV010000007.1:0-220000 GCA_963765565.1 uncultured Chloroflexia bacterium | reverse complement strand
GTAGGGGAGCGTTCTGTCGTCGGCGAAGGCATACCGGAAGGAGTGCTGGAGATGACAGAAGAGAGAATGCAGGCATGAGTAGCGAAAAACATGTGAGAACCATGTTCGCCGCAAGTCTAAGGTTTCCGACGGCAGGTCAATCCGCGTCGGGTTAGTCGGGCCTAAGCCGAGGCCGGAAGGCGTAGGTGATGGACATCCGGTCAACATTCCGGAACCGTTCAACAGGAGTGAAGAGGGGACGCAGGGAGGTAGGCCAGCCCACGATTGGTGGTGTGGGTGGAAGTGGGTAGGCGTTGAGATGGGTAGGAAAAACCGCCCGTTGAGCTGAGACACGAGAGCGAGCCGCAAAGGCGGAAGTGGTTGACCCTAACTGCCGAGAAAAGCCTCTAAACGATGAGAGTTGAATGACCGTACCGCAAACCGACACAGGTAGATGGGTAGAGAATACCAAGGCGAACGGGGGAACCTTCGTTAAGGAATTAGGCAACATGGCCCCGTAACTTAGGGATAAGGGGTGCCTGCTGACGTGAAGTTGAACAAACGGAGCGTTGGTGGGTCGCAGTGAAATGGCTCTAGTGACTGGTTAACAAAACCACAGGTCTCTGCGAAGCCGCAAGGCGACGTATAGGGGCTGACACCTGCCCAGTGCCGGAAGGTTAAGGGGAGGGCTGATAAGGTCCGAACCGAAGCCCCGGTGAACGGCGGCCGTAACTATAACGGTCCTAAGGTAGCGAAATTCCTTGTCGGGTAAGTTCCGACCCGCACGAACGGTGTAACAACTAGAGCACTGTCTCAACGAAGGACCCGGTGAAATTGAAATAGGCGTGAAGATGCGTCTTACCCGCAGCAGGACAAAAAGACCCCGTGGAGCTTTACTGCAGCTTGGCATTGAGTTTGGGCATGGTCTGTGTAGGATAGGTGGGAGGCTAAGAAGCTGGGGCGTCAGCCTCGGTGGAGCCGCCGGTGAAATACCACCCTGAAGATGTCTAGACCCTAACCCCACACCGCAAACCGGGTGGGGGACCGTGCCAGGTGGGCAGTTTGACTGGGGCGGTCGCCTCCTAAAAGGTAACGGAGGCGCCCAAAGGTTCCCTCAGGCAGAATGGAAACCTGCCAAAGAGTGTAAAGGCATAAGGGAGCTTGACTGCAAGACCAACGCGTCGAGCAGAGACGAAAGTCGGGCTTAGTGATCCCACGGAACTGAGTGGAAGGGCCGTGGCTTACCGGACAAAAGCTACCCCGGGGATAACAGGCTGGTGAAGTCCAAGAGTTCATATCGACGACTTCGCTCGGCACCTCGATGTCGGCTCATCGCATCCTGGGGCTGGACAAGGTCCCAAGGGTCGGGCTGTTCGCCCGTTAAAGCGGTACGCGAGCTGGGTTCAGACCGTCGTGAGACAGGTCGGTCTCTATCCGCTGTGGGCGAAAGGGATTTGAGAGGAGCTGCCCCTAGTACGAGAGGACCGGGGTGGACAGACCTCTAGTGTGCCAGTTGTCGTGCCAACGGCATCGCTGGGTAGCTATGTCTGGCAGAGATAACCGCTGAAAGCATCTAAGTGGGAAACTCGCCTCAAGATTCAGATCCCTCATCCGTAAGGAGTAAGGCCGCAGGAAGACTACCTGCTTGATAGGCGGGAAGTGGAAGCGCAGTAATGTGCGTAGCTAACCCGTACTAATGGCCGAGGGCTTCTGTTGTGGTGCGGAGAACTCGATCTCCTTCTAGTTCTTTCTGATGATGTGTCTCGCTTGTTCAATACCCTTTGTGAATTAGTCTCTTGGTGATTGGAGCGACGGAAGTCTACCCGGTCCCTTCTCGAACCCGGTCGTTAAGGCCGTCAGCGCCGATGGTACTTGGGGGGCAGCCCCCTGGGAGAGTAGGTCATCGCCAAGAGACTTTTCTTTTTAATTGGATTGGAATTATTAAAAATTGACAGCCAATCATTAATCTTGTATAATGGTTGGGCATTGCAGGCTGCTCTTTACCTTTTTCAGAGAATTCTGTAGGAGTGAGCAACTATTGAATTAATTATTGATGATCGTGAGAAATGAAGGCAACTGGCTCGGCTGTTTTCGCGATCATCAGCTGAGCTTTTTTTTGAAAGACCCTTCCGTATTTGTGAAATACGAAAGGAGGTGAAAAACGTGACTACAGTAAACTTGCGTCAAAATGAATCACAAGATCAGTTACTCAAGCGCTTTCGCAAAAAAGTGGCGAAGAGTGGAATCCTGAGCACCGTACGCAGGAAGCGTTGGTTCGTTTCTAAGAGTGAATTGCGGCGTATCGACAAGAAAAAATCCATTCGCCGGATTAAGCGCCGCCAGCAGACCGATTTGGAATAAAGAGGGTTTTCCTGGTGATGCTGTAACCGTGAACATTGTGGACCATGGTCCAGTTCAGAAATTGGAGGAGTGATGGCGAAAGATGAAGATAAGATTCAGGTAGAAGGCAACGTGGTAGAAGCTCTGCCTGGCACACAGTTCAAGGTTCGCCTGGACAATGGCCACGAAGTGTTGGCTTATCTTTCCGGTAAAATGCGCAAATATTACATTCGTATTTTACTGGGAGATCGTGTGCGGGTAGAGGTTTCACCTTACGATTTGACGCGAGGCAGGATCGTTTATCGCCAGCGGAAATATTCGGAACAGCCGGAATTCGAAGCGTGACCCAAGAGGTCTAATCAGCAAGCCCCGGGAGTTATCTCCCGGGGCTTGCTTTTTTTATCCAGATCGATCCTTAATTCTAGTACGAGCTGAGTACTTTCATATAATTAACTCGCTCAAATGCAGCCGGGTCGGCAACCGCCCGTTGGCTCAAGCTGCCTTTCATCTGCGCCACGGAAACGTATTCATGCTCCTCCATCCAGGAGACCATCTCATTCAGGATGGTGGCGGCAAAAGCTGGGCCATGCTTCAGCAATGCGGAGGTGCTCATAGCAGTGCTGGATCCAGCCATGACAGCTTTCACCAGGTCTGTACCGCTGTGGATGCCCGTGGTAAGGGCTAGGTCAATGGCGACCCGGCCGAACAGGATGGCAATCCAGCGCAAGGGCAGCCGCAACTCCTGGGAGCTGCTGAGCACCAGGTTGGGAACCACTTCCAGATGCTCCAGGTCGAAATCGGGCTGGTAGAAACGGTTGAAAAGCACCAGGCCGCGCGCTCCAGCTTGAACCAGCCGGCTGGCAAAGTTGGGCAGGGCAGTAATGAAGGGGCCGATCTTGACTGCCAGGGGAATACTCACCTGCTCGCATATGCTGCCGACCAGGTTGATGTAGCGGTTTTCTAACTCAGCACTGGTCAGGCTGGGATCGGTTGCCAGGTAATACAGGTTTAACTCCAGGGCATCCGCACCAGCCTGCTCGATTTTCTTAGCATAATCGATCCATCCACCCGAGGATACCCCGTTCAGACTACCCATCACCGGGATCTGCAGCGCTTTTTTCAGGTTGCGGACCTCACTTACATATTTATCTGGCCCGATGCTGTACTGGCCGATTTCAGGAATGTAGGTTAATGCTTCGGCAAATTGGTAGGATCCACGCTCTAAATCCTCGTGAAGCTTCAGGCCTTCGCGTATGATCTGTTCCTCAAACAACGAGTACATGACGATAGCAGATGCACCGGCTTGTTCGAGCTGCAGGGCAGTTTCAACTTTCGAAGAAAGTGGAGAGGCGGACGCCACCAGGGGATTTTTAAGGTTCAAACCTAGGTAGGTTGTAGACAGATCAACCATTTTGTGATTCCTTTCCATTGTTATCGTAGTGCATGGCTGCCATTTGCCGGTAGAGATCCCAGCGGCTTTGAATGTCTTTCTTTGCCAGCTTCATTAGCATTTCGGCACGCACCTCGTCAGCCTGAACAAGCTGCTTGTAGCGAGTTTCGTTATAAGCATACTGCTCGAATGGGACGGACGGCTCCTTGGAGTCAATCGACAGGGGATTCTTGCCCTCAGCAATCAAGGCGGGGTTGTAGCGGTAAAGGGGCCAGGCGCCGGATTGGACGGCTAACTTTTGCTGTTCCAAGCCTTTGCGCAGGTCAAATCCGTGGGCGATGCAGTGGCTGTAGGCGATGATGAGCGACGGCCCATCGTACGCGTCGGCTTCCAGGAAGGCATTCAACGTCTGCTGGTCGCCGGCGCCCATGGCAATCCGGGCTACGTAAACGTAACCGTAGGCCATGGCGATCATTCCCAGGTCTTTCTTGGGCATGCCCTTACCCTGGGCTGCAAAGCGGGCGACAGCGGCCCGTGGGGTAGCTTTGGATGCCTGCCCGCCCGTGTTGGAATAGACTTCAGTATCCAGAACCAGCAGGTTAACATTGCGGCCTGAAGCCAGGACGTGGTCCAGCCCACCGTAACCGATATCGTAAGCCCAGCCGTCTCCACCGACAATCCAGACGCTCTTGCGCACCAGCGTGTCAGCAAGGCTGAGAAGGTCGCGTGCTCGCGGGTCATCAATGCCAGCGAGGCGCTGTTTCAGGATTTCAACTCGCTCGCGCTGAGCCCGGATGCCAGCTTCATTGCTCTGATCGGCATTCAAAAGGTCATTGACCAGGGTCTCATTCAGCGTATTTACAAGCAGGGGCAGCAGCTCGCGGCGCATATTCCGCCTGCTTGTCGACCGTCAGGCGCATCCCCAAACCAAACTCGGCGTTGTCTTCGAAGAGCGAGTTCGACCAGGCGGGGCCGCGACCTTCTTCGTTGACTGCCCAAGGGGTTGTCGGCAGGTTACCGCCGTAGATCGAGGAGCAGCCGGTAGCATTGGCGACGAGGGTACGATCTCCAAAGAGCTGGCTGAGCAGCTTGACGTAAGGTGTCTCACCACAGCCTGTGCAGGCGCCTGAGAACTCAAACAGTGGCTGCAGGAGCTGCGAATTTTTGACGGTTCTCAGGCTCATCTGGGTGCGGTCAACTTCGGGCAAGGTCAGGAAGTAATCCCACTTCAAGCGCTCGCTTTCGCGAATCGGAGGCTGGGCTGCCATGTTGATGGCTTTGCGTCCCGCTTCACTCTTGTCCTTGGCCGGGCAGGCTTCGATACACAGACCGCAGCCCGTGCAGTCCTCGGGCGAGGTGACCAGGGTGAACTGCATCCCGGGGAATTCTTTCCAGCGGGCGTCGGAGGACTGCCAGTTCGCCGGCGCATTTTGGAGCAGGGCCGGGTCGTAAACCTTGCCGCGAATGACGGCGTGTGGGCAGACAAATGAGCATTTTCCGCACTGGATACACAGGTCAGGAACCCAGACCGGCATTTCCAGGGTGATGTTGCGTTTTTCCCACTGCGTGGTGGCGGTTGGGAAGGTCCCATCCACCGTGAATGCGCTCACAGGCAGGTCATCCCCTTCCATAACGATAATTTTTCCCAATACCTCGCGCACAAATTCAGGAGCATTGGTGGGAACCGGAAGGCGCTGGCGCAGCTTGCTGGATGCTTCTGCGGGTACCTTTACTTCAAATAAATTGGCCAGCGACTGGTCAACGGCTTCGAAGTTCGCCCGGACGACTGCTTCACCACGGCGTCCATATGTCTTTTGGATCGATTTCTTGATTTCCTCGATGGCCTCCTCGCGAGGCAGGACGCCGCTGATGGCAAAGAAACAGGTCTGCATGATGGTGTTGATGCGCCCACCCATGCCCGTTTTCCCTGCAACGTCGTAGGCATTGATTACATAGAAACGTAGCTTCTTCTGCAGAATGGATCGCTGCGTTTCAAAGGGAATGTTGTCCCATACTTCCTCAGGTCCATAGATGCTATTGAGCAGGAACACGGAGCCTGGTGCAGCGTACTTCAGGACATCAAAGCGCTCCAGGAAGGAGAACTGGTGGCAGGCCACGAAATTCGCCTGGTTGATCAAATACGGCGCACGGATCGGCTTTGGACCAAAGCGCAGGTGTGAGATCGTGACGGTGCCCGATTTTTTCGAGTCGTATACGAAGTAGCCCTGGGCGTTGTTGGCGGTTTCCTCTCCAATGATGCGGATCGAGTTATGGTTGGCGCCCACGGTACCATCAGCGCCCAGACCCCAGAAGACACAGCGCACGGTTTCGGGCGCTTCGATGTGGAAGGTGGGATCGAACTCAAGGCTGGTGTTGGTCACATCATCCACAATACCAATGGTAAAGTGGTTCTTCGGTTTTGCCTTTTTCAACTCGTCATAAACACCTTTGACCATCGCAGGCGTAAATTCTTTGGATGCCAGGCCATAACGCCCGCCGACAATCTTTAGCACAGGTCCGGCCCAGCCTTCGGTGATGGCTGTGATGACATCCTGATATAGAGGCTCGCCGGCTGAGCCGGGTTCTTTGGTCCGATCCAGAACCCCGATCACGCGAGTGGTCGCTGGCAGCGCCTGGATGAAATGCTCGACGGAGAACGGGCGGTAGAGATGAACCCGGACCAGGCCGACCTTTTCGCCTGCTGCTGCGAGGTAGAGCGCAGTCTCTGCGGCCGTTTCTGAACCAGAGCCCATTAACACCAGGACGCGTTCCGCATCCGGAGCCCCAATATAATCGAAGAGCTTGTATTTTCTACCCGTCAGGGTTGCAAACTTGTCCATCTGTTCCTGGACGATTTGCGGGCATTTGTCGTAAAACGGGTTGACGGTTTCCCTGGCCTGGAAAAAGACGTCCGGGTTTTGGGCCGTGCCGCGCAGGACCGGATGATCCGGCGAGAGGGCACGGGCGCGGTGGGCGTGAATTTTCTCCTCTGAAATCAGTGCGCGCAGCTCTTCATCGGAGATGCGCTCAATCTTGTTGATTTCATGGGACGTGCGGAACCCATCGAAGAAGTGGATGAAGGGCACGCGCGACTCGAGGGTGGCTGCGTGGGCAATGGCGGCCATGTCCTGGGCTTCTTGAACCGAAGCGGATGCCAGGAGGGCGAAGCCAGTCTGCCGGGTAGCCATAACATCAGAATGGTCTCCAAAGATCGACAGTGCGTGGGAAGCGATGGCGCGGGCAGTAACATGGAAGACTGTTGAGGTCAATTCCCCGGCAATTTTGTACATATTCGGGATCATTAAAAGCAAGCCCTGGGAGGCTGTGAAGGTGGTGGATAACGCACCGGACTGCAGCGCACCATGGACTGCACCGGCTGCACCGCCTTCTGATTGCATTTCAATTACCAGGGGAACGGTTCCCCACAGGTTTGGGCGTTTTTGAGCTGACCAGGCGTCAGCATGCTCGCCCATGTTAGATGAGGGAGTAATTGGGTAAATTGCAATCACTTCACTCAGCTTATGAGCGACGTAAGCGGTTGCTTCATTCCCATCGATCGTGATCATATTTTTTTTCATATTGGCTATTTGCTCCTTAAAAAAGTCGCCAGACTGATTGCTTCAGAGGCGATTAAAATCATTTGAGTTTGGTTTCCTCCAGCATTTAAGTTTATCCTTTTCCCATGTAAACTTATAGTTATATAGGTCACATAATTTACCTGTTAACTGTCATGTATAGAATTTATGCTATACTAATTTTTATGCATTCTGACCGGCATACCTGGCAGGCATGGGCTGCAAGGCTTCAGCAGTTGGGGGTGACGTCCTTCGTGGCGGCTTTCCTGGATGCCGGGGGACCCTTGAACATCCTCTCAGCCCAATTGATTTACCTCAGCCAGCCATTCCTGCAGTGGTTTTTCCCGCGCAGCCAGCTGGAGGGTTTGGCGCGGCTGCTGGAAGAACCCGAAAGCGCGCACGCTTTCGCAACGTACTTACGGGAGAGTGCCGGTTGAGCTTTATCGAACTTAACCGGGTGGGCATTGCCGGATTATGTTTTGTGCTGGCTTTTGCTGCAGGCTTTCTCTTATTCCGGGGCAGCGGCATCAAACTTTCAAAGAAGCGGCTGAGGGTGATCCCGGCTTTCACAAGGTTGGAAAAAGCCATATTCCATGCCATCGAGGGTGGGAAACGCATCCACATTTCCGCAGGCAGAGGCGGGGTGTTTTACCAGCCGGGAGCCGCAACCTTTGCCGGATTGAAATTTCTTAAAGGAGTTTATCTGAAGGCTGGCCTGGGCGACCGGCCTCCTGTCGTCAGCAGTGGGGAACCCCTGGTGGATATCCTGTCTGGCGAGTTGGTTGCCAGTATAAATAGGGTGCAAGAAGGCGCTCCGCATCCAGATGCGCCGGCAAACCAATTAACCGGATTGACGCCATTCAGTTTTGCCGGGGGCGCGTTGCCGGCGATTGCGGATCAGGACGTGGCGGCGAATGTCTTCGCAGGTCATTTTGGCTCGGAGCTTGGGTTGATGATTGACGCTGCCGAACCATCCGATGCGCAGGTCTTTGCTGCCAGTGAACAGTTTACGGCACAAGCTATCCTGGCGGCAACCGTTGACGATCCCCTTCTCGGTGAAGAGCTTTTTTCAGCCGGAGCTTATTTGAATGAGGAGCCAGAGGTCCTGGCTGGCTTATTAATCCAGGATATTGCCCGGTGGGGATTGGTATTCGTGATCCTGGTTGGGATTGTGCTGCGCTACCTGGGGGTGATATGAAGCAGGGATTGCGCACACTCGCCGTGGTCCTGGCGATCAGCGCCGGGCTCCTGGTCCTGCTTGGATATTTCTTCGATCTCTCCGCCTGGGGATTAGACGCGATTCGCCAGACGATCCTGCGTTGGGCGTTGATCCTGGCTGCGGTGGCGTTATGGGTTGGTGCCGGGAACCTGGTGCGGGTGCACTGGAAAAAGCTGGTTTCACGCCAGGCAGGTAGTGGGTACAGCCTGGTGACGCTGGCTTCCCTGGCACTCACGCTGGCTGTCATCATGATTGCCGGACCTGCTGGGAAAATGACCCAATGGGTGTTCACATACATCCACGTTCCGCTTGAAACCAGCCTGCTGGCACTTCTGGCCATCGTTCTCATTTATGCGGGCGTTCGCGCCATGCGCAAACGCCTCAACCTGTTCACGATACTCCTTTTTTTAACAGCCATCACGTTCCTGTTTGGGACGACCAACTGGATGGGTATGGACTCCTCGAAGTTTCGCATGCTGCGAGAATGGATCCTGGCGGTGCCAGTCACAGCCGGTGCACGAGGATTGCTGCTAGGAATTGCCCTGGGGACCATTGCTACAGGTGTGCGTATCCTCACCGGATTTGAAAGACCGTATGAGGAATAACGATGGCTGAACAAAACTGCCCAATATGTGGCACCGCCAACCCGGCGAACTCAGAGACCTGCCAGAAATGTGGGGGGAATCTATTTTGGGCGGAGATCGAACCTGAAGATGTCCTTTCACCCCTGGCCAGTAAACCGCCGGAAAACCAGGATGAGGACAAAGTCCTGCCTGGAATCGAGGAAAGCCTGCCCGCAGTTCCGGCGGCTTTCGCCGCACCCACGAAACCCGTGCATCCCTATCGCCTGACGGTCAGCGAGACGCAGCAAAATTACGCGGCGCTGCTGGAAAAGATGACTCATCCGGACCAGGTTCCGCCCGCTGGCAAGCAGGCGACCACGGTTCGTAAACCCCGCTATTTCCTCCTTGGGTGGGGGATTTTATTAGTAGGTCTTCTCTTTGTCTCGCTGTTTTACGATGGCTTCCGGTTTGGACCTCCTGCCGTATCGGAGGAAGTCCTGGCCGTGAATCGCGGCATCAGTAAAATTCCTGCAGGCACCCCGGTGCTGGTTGCCGTTGATTACCAACCGGCTTACACGGCGGAGATGGAGATGGCCAGCGCGGCCTTAATCGATCAACTGGCAGCCCAGGGAACGAACCTGGTGTTTGTGTCCACCATTCCGACCGGTTTCTGGCAGGCAGAACACCTCCTTCAAAAAATCTTGGCCGACCGTGACCAGGTCGGGAGCCTCCTGATTCAGCCCCTGTATCTCAACCTGGGCTTTATTCCTGGAGGAGCCCTGGGACTGGCGAATTTTGTCCAGGAGCCCATGCAATTCATCGACGCCCAACTACCGGCTGGCAGTGGGGCTGCCGCGGTGCAAGGTACGCCGCTTGGGTCCGTGAAATCGATCCGTGATTTTTCGGTGATCGTTGTCCTGACGGAAGATCCGGACACCGCACGCGTCTGGTTGGAGCAGGTGCAGCCCTACCTGGCACATACACCGTTCATGATGGTATTGAGCGCCCAGGCAGAACCGCTGGTCAGGCCTTATCTGGAGATGCAGCCGGCGAAAATCCAGGGAATGGTGGTGGGGGTTGCTGGAGGGGTTGAATACGAGAGCCTTTCCAATCAAGTTCAGACAGCCCGTGAAAACTGGACAGCCTCGGTGCTGGGGAATATTTTAGGTGGGCTCTTCCTGGGAGGCGCACTGGTGGTGTTCCTGGTATTGCAGCAGTGGAACCAGCAAGCAGCTCCCGTAGGAAAAGAGAAGAAGCAATGATCCAGGCAGATTGGATTGGAGCGTTCCTTGGTTTGTGCCTGACCCTGGGTGCCTTCAGTTATCTCCTGGGAGATAACCGGATTATGCGCCTGGTTATCCACATTTTTATCGGCGTTTCCACTGCATTTATCATTGCAGCTTCCTGGTATTCAATCCTCTGGCCACACCTGTTCCAACCCCTCCTCTCAGGGGGTGATTTCCGTAGTCCCCTGGTCCTGGTAGGGATTGTTTTCGGTCTCCTGCTATTCTCCAAAATTTCCCCTCGCACGTCCTGGATGGGTGTTCCAGTCATGGGGTTGCTGGTCGGGGTTGGGGCGGCTACGGCGGTTGGGGGAGCAGTGTTAGGGACGGTATTTTCCCAGGTGGCGGCCTCGATCCGCTTGTTTGACTTTCTACAGCTCAGCACCTGGAACGCGCAGGCATGGGTGGCTTTTGCGGACGCAGTCTTGTTATTGGTTGGCACACTGGCTACTTTGCTGTACTTCCAATTCTATGTTCGGAAGCAGCCCGGTTCTCAAGGCAGCCCGGCTGGGTGGATGAAGACCATCAGCCTGGTGGGGCAAGGATTTATTGCGGTCACCCTGGGTGCGATCTTTGCTGGCGTGTATTCCGCCGCTATCGCGGCTCTGGTTGGGCGCCTGGCATCCTTTAAAGATTTTTTCACCCTCATATTTCACCTATGATGATGAATGGTTCCTTGCCGGCGAATGGTGTGCTTCTAACCGTTGATGTCGGTACGGTGAATACACGTGCCTTGCTTTTCGACATCGTCGACGGCAGCTACCGCCTCCTGGGTACCGGCGCAGCCCGGACCTCTACGGAGGAGGGCGCTGGCGGTCCAGGGCAGGGCGTTTTTGGGGCTATCCGTGAACTTGAAAAAAACGTTGGACGAGTACTACTGGATGACCAGGAAAGGGTGATGTCGCCTGCCACGACCTGGAATTCTGGCATTGATCTGGTTTTTGGAACAGTATCTGCAGGTCCACCTTTGAAAATCCTCCTGGTGGGGCTGCTCGAGGCTGTTTCACTGGAAAGCCTGAAGCGCCTGGCGCAAGCGCTATACCCGGGTGAGATCCAGGCCATCAGCCTAAACAACCTGGATGAGCCTAAAAAGCAGATCGAGTCCTTCCTGTATTTTCGCCCGGACCTGGTCCTGGTAGCAGGGGGATTAGAGAACGGCGCAGTTAAGCCCATTCTGGATTCTTTTGAAAACATCGCCAGGGCGTATTCCTTGCTCCCGATATCCGAACAACCGGGAATGGTCTACGCCGGTAATTCGGCCCTCCAGGTGCCGTTTAGAGATTTGCTCCCACAGAACGGGGCGCCACGTTTTGCCATGAATATCCGGCCTACGCTGGATGAAGAATTCCTGGATGATGCGCTGGACAAGGCTGCGGAACTTTACGGGCAGCTGCGCGCCAGGCAGCTTTTTACGAATTTCGATTTAATGGACGAGCTTGCTTTATCCTGGCTGCCGACTGCCGCGGCTTTCGGTTGGGTAGTTCGTTTTCTCAGTAAAGTGCAGAGGTCGAATAAGGGTGTCCTGGGGGTTGACATTGGCGCCTCAACTGCGACCCTGGCGGCCGCGTACGCCGGGCAGTTAAGCCTGGGCACCTATCCCCAACTGGGTTTATGCCAGGGCCTGGCCGGCTTATTGGATGAAATCCCCCTTCAGGCTTTGAACCAATGGGTCAGTGTGCCACTGCCCGAGTCTTTGATCCGGGAATATGTTTTCAACAAGGCAATTTTTCCTGCAAGCCTGCCATTTTCAAACGAAGAGCTGGCCATAGAGCATGCTCTGGTCAAGTTAATCTTGCAAAGGCTGGTGAAACGGCTGGGACCATCTTTTCCGGCAGGCATGGCGAGGCAAAAGAAGGAGCTGCTCCCCTGGTTTGAGCCTGTGATTGCCACCGGTAGCGTTCTGACACGCTCTCCCAACCTGGGACAAACGTTGTTGATGCTTCTGGATGGCCTGCAGCCGACTGGCGTGACCACATTGATTCTTGACCAGCACCAGGTATTACCTGCTTTAGGCGCGATTGCCCGCCAGGCGCCCGTCATCACCGTCCAGGTTCTCGAATCGACGGCGTTTCAACACCTGGGAACCGTGGTATCCCCGGTAGGGAAGGCAAAACCGGGCTCGCCGATCCTGCGCCTGAAAATCCAAAACGAGGATGGCCAGGAAGACAGCATGGATATCCTGCAAGAACTCACTGGTCGTCATCCCGCTGCCTGTTGGGCAGAGCGCACGCTTGCATCTGCAGCCCCTGCAGCGCTTCGATGTCGGCATGGGGGGTTCTGGCATGAGCGGGACGGTACGAGTTATTGGAGGAAGTCTGGGAGTGGTCATCGATGCACGCGGGCGGCCCTTAGAATTACCACCCGATCCTTACAGGCGCTATGACCTGGTGCAGTCCTGGATCCAAACGGTGGGTAGTTAATGCGTTTCAGAGAGCAGGGATTATGCTTTTACCGGTGAGATCGTTTTTCCATCTCCAAAAAATTCAGCGCCGGCGCGAACTGCCGATATCTGGGAAGGTCTATGTCCGTAAAGGGCAATCTGTCTCTACCAGCGATGTTATCGCCGAGGCTGACCTGGGTGCACGCTACCAGTACCTGGACCTAGGGTGGGGCCTGGGGGTAGCGGCGGATAAAGTTGAGACTTACCTGCAAGTCAGAGAGGGTTCCAGGATCGAGGCAGGTGACTTGATTGCCGGGCCTGTAGGGAGCGCCCGGCGTGTCGTGCGTTCACCAGGCGCATGCACGGTGTTGGGATTGGCGCGTGGGCGGATTCTGCTGGAATTCGCCGGGATCCATACCGGCTGGCGGCTGGTTATCCTGGGAAAGTGGTTGACCTGGTGGCTGAACGGGGTGCCGTGATCGAGAGCAGCGGGATCTTGCTCCAGGGGACCTGGGGGAATGGCCGCTGGAGCCAGGGCAGGCTGGCATTCCTGGCAAAAACGCCTCAGCATGTGCTTGCACCATCTCAGCTCAACGCTTCATTATCCGGGGCACTGGTACTTGCCGGGCACTGCGAGAATCGGGAAGCCCTTACCAAGGCTGCGGAAGCATCGGTTGGAGGGCTGGTGTTGTCCAGTCTGAATCCTCTCCTGGTCGACATGGTCACAAGCCTGTCCTTTCCGGTAATGATGCTGGAAGGATTTGGTAAACATCCACTCAACGCGGGATTGTTCCAGTCATTGTCGAGATTGCCGGCGGTCGAAGCGATATTAAACACCGGAAAAAATCCGTCCTGCCAGAGAGCCTGCCCCGAACTGTTGGTCCTGGTAGATGCTGGGCAGGACCTGGGCCTGGTACAAAATATGAAAGATGCGGCAACCGGGGACAGGGTTCGCGTTACGACCACGGCGTACCTGGGTAAATCCGGCAGCCTCGTTGCGTGTGGCGAAACAACCAGGCTACCCGACGGAATCCTGGCGGAAACCGGTGTCGTCAGGCTTGACAGCGGTGAAAGCTTATGCCTTCCCCTGGCAAACCTGGAAATTATCGAACAATTTTAGCGCCACTTCGATGGGTGGGGCATTAACTTGTCAGGAAGCGCTGTTTGCCACGCTTTCGCCATATCCCAGCAGCGCCTGCACCATCTCCATGCTTGTGCCTTCTGCATACACCCTCAGAACCGGCTCAGTCCCGGATGGGCGCACCAGCAGCCAGGATCCGTCGCTCAGCAGATATTTCACACCGTCCTTTGTCAGGATCTGAGCGATGGTTTCGCCGCCGATGCTGGCGGGCGCACGGTCGATCAGGAGTTGGGTCATCAGTGTCTTTGAAACCGGACGGCTCAGGCGTAGGTCTGTGCGCTGGTAAAAAGCCGGGCCAAATTCTTTCAGCAAATCCGTCACCAGCTCGTTCAGGCAAACCCCTGAGCTGGCGATGATCTCAATCAGCAGCAGCCCCATGAGCACCCCATCGCCTTCGGGAATGTGTCCCTGGAACGAGATGCCCCCGGATTCTTCGCCCCCGATCAGGACATTTTCTTTCAGCATATAGTCCGCAATATGGCTGAAACCCACCGGTGTTTCATAAACCGGCAAGCCGTACTTTTTCGCCAGGCGGTCGATCATCTGGGTTGTGGAGACGGTGCGGACGACAGGTCCGTGCCAGCCGCGCTGTTCAACCAGGTACTTCAAGGAGAGCGCCATGATTTTATGCGGATCAATGAAATTGGATCGTTCATCCATTGCGCCGATCCGGTCCGCGTCCCCATCGGTCGCCAGGCCAAAGTCGCCCATGTGAGTGCTGATGGCGCCTGCCAGGGCGCGCAGGTATTTCTCAATGGGTTCGGGGTGGACGCCGCCGAAGCCAGGATTCATCTCCCCGCGGATTTCCTGGACTTCGCAGCCGGTGCCCTGTAAAAAACCTTTGATCACCCCGCGCCCGGACCCATACATCGAGTCCACCACCAGGCGCTGCGGATTTTCGGCAATAATGTCGCAATTGATCATGCGCCGCAGGTGATCGCCATACGCCAGGATGGGATTGAAACGCTGGATCATCCCATTGGCGCGCGCCTGGTCGTAATCCATCAGGTTAGGACCGCGCCCGCGTGCTTCGTTGTCGGTCAAATATACTTCGACTCTGCGACACTGTTCGCCAGACGCCGATCCGGCGTAAGCGGCTTTCAGTTTGACACCGTTGTAACGCGGAGCGTTGTGCGAAGCCGTGATCATCACGCCACCGACCGCACCTAAATTCCTGACGGCATAAGAGATGGCCGGGGTCGGAGCGTCTGATTGTGCCAGGAAGACGGTGTAGCCATTACCTGCCAGGACGCGAGCAACCTCCGCCGCGAAGCGATCGGAAAGGAACCGTGTATCAAAGCCAACCACCATTTTCTTGGTACCGGGATCAATCAGCGACGTGCTGCCGTTGTTCCAGTCGTTGGATGCTGCCGCATCTGCAATCGCCTGGGCAACCAGGCGCAAATTGTGAAAAGTAAATGTATCAGAAATAACCGCTCGCCAACCATCCGTTCCAAAGTGAATGGGCATTTAGTCCCTCCGGCATGAAATTTGCAGTGTTAGATTTTAACACAGGAATGAACCGATATATTCATTGGTAAACGTTCATGCTACAATCAAGTTATGAGTGAGCGAGAAATACTTCTGATTGCAGATTTCCTGGCCAGGGAACCGATTTTCCATGGGCTGGAACTCGCTCAAATTCGTTGGCTGGCCGAGAGATTTACCAGGACGGCGTATACGCCTGACCAGGTCGTTTTCGCTCAAGGCGACCAGGCCCAGGAATTTTTCATTGTTTATTCTGGGAATGTCAGGTTGGTCGCCGTAGAGGATGGGGAGGAAAACCAGCTGCGAATCCTCAGCCCAGGAGATTTTTTCGGTGAAGAAGCCTTGCTTACTGACGAGCTTGAAAATTACTCGATTAAAGCCGTGGAAAATGCCGAACTTTTGCACATGAAGGCAGATGATTTTGCGTTATTTTTAAACAACTATCCTCATATTCAATCTCGATTAAGTGAGACAGCTCGCAGCCGGAGATCGGCCGATGTCCGTTTCGATGCCTGGCTGCAGCCGGATGAAGTCGTCAACTTCATGGTGCGCAGGCATTGGATCTACCTGGTAAGCGGGCTGATATTACCAGTTTTGATCTTTGTTGTTTCACTGGCATTTCTGGGCTTCGCTTTTTCGGTCGACACGGGCTGGCTGGAAATCATTGCAGGGGTGTTTGTCCTCTTTGGTATTGCGTATATCCTGTGGAAAGCGTTGGATTGGGGGAACGACTACTATATCGTCACGAACAAACGTGTGGTTGCCCTGGAAAAGGTGATCGGCCTTTACGACAGCCGCACCGAAGCTCCCCTGACCTCGGTTTTATCCAACGACGTTACCCGTAGTCTCCTGGGGCAAATCCTGAACTATGGCGATGTGAGTGTGCGTACCTATATGGGTATGGTCATCATGCGCGGCGCAGATAAACCCTACGATCTGGTCCATTTTATCGAAAGTTATAAACGACGGGCAACTCGCATCGATAAAGAGCAGGAATTGAAAAACATTGAAAAAACCGTTCGAGAGGCAAGGCAGAAAAGTGCAGATACTTTAAGCTGGCAAACGATTGATGTCCAGCCCATCGCCAAGGCTGCGCCTACGATGACAAGCGAATCAAAAACCGCCCTGAATATCCGGACTTTGACCAAAATGCGTTTCGAAGTCGGTGAGGTCATTACCTACCGCAGGCACTGGTATAACCTGATTGCCCGTACCTGGTGGATCATTGCGCTCATGATCTTGTTGGGTGCGGGGATAACCTGGCTGGCAGCCAACGGCATGCCGGCTTTGGCCGGTTGTTCATTGGGCGGGCTGGCTGAAGTGTTATTGATTGGCACCCTGGTGTACAACGTTTGGGACTGGGCTAACGATATTTTCCAGCTGACCAAAACCCAGATTGTGGATATTGACAAAAAACCCCTGGGAGAAGAAAAGAAGAAGACCGCTCCCCTGGACGCCCCCGATATGCGGATTGAACACGTTCGACCCAACTTAATTGCCAACCTTTTGAATTTTGGAAATGTGGTCGTCTACATCGGGCAAACGCCGTTCAACCTGGAAGGGGTGTTTAATCCCGATCAGGTTCACCAGGAAGTCGCAGCCCGGCGCGAGGCTTTGCTCTACCAAAAGGCTCAATCTGCTGAAAGCCGGGAGAGGGAGCGCTTGCTCAATTACATGGCTGCTTTTTATAAGCAAAGCCAGGAACCTCAGGAAGATGATAACGGGAGAAATCCCGGATCAATTCTTTAAGCGCGTTTGTCTCAGGATACGGTTTCGGGTACAATTTAGCGAGAATTTTGATAGGTAGATGAGGTATGAATGACGATTCGTGAAATTGTGACCGTTCCTGCACCCGTCCTGCGGCGCAAAGCGCGCAAAGTGACCGATTTTGGGAACGAGCTGCAGGAGCTGGTTGAGGATATGGTCGAGACCATGCGGGAGGCTCCTGGGGTGGGCCTGGCAGCTCCGCAGATTGGGGAGCCAATCCAGTTAATTGTGGTTGAATACGCTGAACCTGAGGAGAATGAAGGAGAGCCAGAAAAGCAGAAACTTCCCCGGCTGTATGTGATGGTGAACCCCGAAATCACGCGTTTTTCCGAAGAAAAAGAAGTGGGCACAGAAGGCTGCCTTTCCATCCCGGGGTTTGCCGGAAACGTCAATCGCCCGGTCGAGATTACCATCCGCGGCTTGAACCGGCGCGGCCAGCCGATGCGCGTAAAGGCGAAGGATTGGCTGGCGCGCATTTTCCAACATGAGATCGACCACCTGGAGGGCGTTCTTTTTACCGACCTGGCCGATAAGGTCTGGAAGCTCGAAGAAGGGGAGGCGCCGCCGCTCGATTAGATGTTTTTGACCCATCTATCGCTGAGCAATTTCCGGAATTTCACCCGCCTGGATTTGGATGTTCCAAGCGGGTCAATTCTGATTGTGGGCAGTAATGCCCAGGGGAAAACAAGCCTGCTGGAGGCGATCTTTTACCTGGCGACCTTTGAATCTTTTCACGCCACCCAGGACAAGCAGTTGGTTAATTTTCTGGCGGCTCGCGAGCCGCTGGCCGTGGCACGCATCGTGATGGATTTTCAACCCAGTGATGCCGGCGTTGCTGGCGTTGCTGGCGTTGCTCAGGTGGGTCGAAAGAAAAGCCACCACCTGGAAATCCGTCTGATTCAGAAGCCAACGGCAGCAATGGCAGCGCCCGGGTGCGCAAAGAAATCCTGGTGGACGGCGTGAAGAAAAAAGTAGGCGAGGCGCTGGGCCAATTTAATGCGGTGCTTTTCCTGCCCCAGATGCTGCAGGTGATTGAAGGCGCTCCTGACGAACGCCGTCGCTATTTGAACCTGGCCGTGAGTCAGGTTTTTCCTGCTTACGCTGCCAGCCTTTCGGAATACGGGCAGGTTCTGTCCCAGCGCAATGCCCTGTTAAAAAATTTACAGGAGCGCGGCGCCGGGATGGCGGGCGCCTCGGACCAGCTTGCCTACTGGGATGAGCGACTGTCGCTGTATGGCGGGCAAATCATTCATTACCGCATCCGCGCCGTCCAGGAGCTGGAACGCCTGGCGGCCAACGTTCATCAAGATCTGTCCCGCGGCCAGGAAGTGCTGCGCCTGGAATACAAGCCATCATTTGATCCTGTACCGGTGAAACCAGGCCAGGTATTCATGAAGCTGGATGCGCCAGTGGATCGCTTGCACCTTTCCCCGGAGAAAATCCAACAGGGTTTTCGCGAAGAGCTGGAAAAGAACCGGACGGATGAGATTGCGCGAGGCCTGACCACCAGCGGCCCGCACCGGGATGAGGTGCGTTTCCTGGGCAACGGGATTGACCTGGGGACTTATGGAAGCCGCGGCCAGGTCAGGACGGCCATGCTTTCCTTGAAGCTGGCTGAGGTTGCCTGGATGAAGGAAAAGACTGGTCACTGGCCCGTGCTGCTCCTGGATGAGGTCCTGGCCGAGCTGGACCCGGAGCGGCGGGTCGATCTTCTCCGTCGCCTTTCGACCTGCGAGCAGGTGCTCTTGACCACCACAGACCTGGATTTATATCCGGGTGATTTCGTCGCGGGCGCCCATTTATGGCAGGTGAACGCCGGGCGAGTCGCTGAGAATATACGTCCCGGTTAACGAACGCCCTCCAGATTACAGAATTTCGACCCGGTCGCCAACCGTGATCGAGCCCCCCTGGAGGACGCGCACATAGACGCGCGACCATCCCGGGCGCGTTTTCTGCCCGACCCGGCTGATGTCCTCCCGGAGGAAGAACGGCTTCAGGTGATTGCAGGGGGTGGTATAGTCGGTGACCTGCAGAACGACCGAGTCGCCTAATTTCACCCGCGCCCCCGGAACAATTTTCTCCCAATCGATTCCCGAGATCGTGACGTTTTCGCCCATTGCCCCGGGGAAGACCGGATGACCCTCTGCCTGGAGCGCCTGGATGTGCTCCAGGGGATAGAGGCAAAGAGCCCGCTCAGGCCCACCGTGGTGGACGAGGTCCCGGTGTTGGTCACCGCTAATTCCCTGTTCGCTGATCTCAGCTTTGACCGTGCCATGTTTGGGCAGCCCGCCCGGGGAGGTGTTGATCTGAAATATGTGTGCCATGATGACCTCGTTATAATGGTTTTTTTGCCGGCATGCCCACTCGCCGGGGATATCCTTCGGGGGTGGCTGCGACTTTATTTACGACCACCAGGTAGCGCTCTTCGGCGACGCCGGGCAGCGTGACCGGGACCAGGCGCCGCAGATGCCCGCCCAGGATGCGGATTGCGCGTTCGCTGGCATGGGATTCTGAAGGGGCGCTCTCGCCTTTCATTGCCAGCATGCTGCCGCCAACCCGCAGCAGCGGCAGCAGGTACTCCGCCAGCACGGGCATGACGGCAACGGCCCGGGCAACCGCCCAATCGTATTGCTGGCGATGGGCTGGCTGCAGCCCGAGTACTTCGGCCCTTTCCTGGACGATCTCGACATCTTGCAGCTCCAGGCGCTCGACCATGTACTGGCAGAAAGACGCTTTCTTCCCGATGGACTCGACCAGGGTAAGTTGGATATTTGGGCAGGCAATCTTCAGCGGTATGCCTGGAAAGCCAGCGCCGGTACCGACGTCGATCACCCGGTTCAAGGCGCCTTCCCGCATCACGGGCAGGCAAGAAAGCGAATCCAGGAAATGCTTGATGCGGATCTGCTGTGGCTCCTGAATGGCAGTGAGGTTGAAGCGCTCGTTCCAATCCAGCAGCTCGCGTTCAAAGGTTTCGAAGGCGTCGATTTGACCTGATGTCAGGCGGATGCCGAACAAATGGTAGGCGTTTTGCACCAATTCCTTCATGCCCTTGATTATAATCATGATGTTGAATTGGCAGAGAAATTGCATCTTTCGAATTATGAAGTATCAGGCTCTCCTCTTAATCAGCATATTCTTAACTGGCATCCTCCTGGGCATGCCAGGCGCAGGCCAGGCGGCGGAGCTGCCCGAAACAGCCTACGTAGAAGGCATTTCCGGTCACAGGCAGTCTTTCCCCCTCTCCTGCGAGGCGCGTTCGGCGGTGGACGTGGCCAATTACTGGGGGGTGGATGTCACCGAAAAGAAGTTCCTCAAACACCTACCGCGCTCCGAAAACCCGGACAAGGGTTTCGTGGGCAGCCCGAATGGCGTCTGGGGCAACATTCCACCGGCTTCCTACGGGGTCCACGCCGCTCCGGTCGCCGAAACCCTGGTCCAGTTTGGCCTGGACGCTCGCGCTCACACCGGGCTTTCCCTGGAAGACGTGCGTCGTGAAATCGCCGCCGGGCGCCCGGTAATTGTCTGGGTCATCGGGCAGATGGACCGGGGCGCCCCGGTGCAATACCGGGCGCGGGATGGTTCCAGCGTGCGTGTTGCCTACTTCGAGCACACCATGATCTTGATCGGTTACGATTCAAACAGGGTCTTTGTCCTGGACGCTTACACCGGTCGCGAGCAGAGCTATCCCTTGAAAACGTTCACGGCTTCCTGGAAGGTTCTCGATCGCATGGCGGTGACGGTTGCCGGACGGCTGGTGGTGGATCAGGAGGAGACCCCGGCCCTGGCGGTGGTTGAGGCGACTCCGGCGCCTGCCTGGTCACCACGGGCGCCATATGTGCCCCCGCTGCCTCCAGCCAGCGCGCCCGGGCAGCCAGCTGTTTCCGGCTATAAAAACCGCGTGTTTATTGCCGTTCTCCTGCAGCAAGGGACTGTCTCCCAGCCGCGACCGACCGCCGTGCCCTTGAACTCCGAATACCGAGTAAAGAAGGGCGAGTACTTGATCGGCATCGCCCGCGAACTGGGCGTTAATTGGAAAGACCTGGCCAGGTGGAACGGTCTCGAACCTCCGTACACACTCCATTCTGGCCAGGTCCTGGTGATCAAGGAACCCTAGCGAGGGACCCTGGCTTAGGCTTCCGGAGCGGGCGGCTCGGTAGAGCCGGGCGCTTGCGCTTTGCGGTTCTTGCGCCGCCGGCGGGTGGCTCGGACGATCAACCAGACGGGCAGGATCAGGAAGACGAAGATCAGCAGCAGTACCGGCAGGACCAGCAGCGCCAGCCAGATCAGGAAGTTCACAAAGCCTTTGAAGAAGCTGATCAGAGCCTGGATGGCTTCTTTGACAACCCCGCCCGGCTGCCAACTGCCGATGGTCAGCGGCTGCACGGCTTCATTGGCCAGGAGCTCAATGCTCAGTGACGAAAGCGCAGCCGATCGTTCGTAGTAGTTGATCTGTCCCTGGATGACCTCGATCTGCTCGCGGATGCGCACCAGCTCGTTGTAGACGCTCAGCACGTCTTCAGTCTTGTTGGTTTCGTCCATAATTTGCTGGAGTTGCTCTTCTGCAGCCTGCAGGTTGCGCAGCCGCGACTGCAGATCGGTATATTCGTTAGTCACGTCCTGGCTAGATATATTCTCGCGTAGCGGGAGCTGGTCGCTCTCGATGCGGACGCGCTCGATGACCTGGTCGAGTTCCTCCGCTGGGACGCGGATGGTGACGTTGGCGTAAGGTACTTTCACTCCGCTTTCCAGGGTCGTCTGGCTCAGGTTGGCGGAGACCACGTACCCGCCGAACTCCTCCGCCAGCTTCTTAACGTTCTCCAGCGAAATTGCCGGATCGACAACGACCAGGCTCATGTCGCCGGTGCGGATGACGATCCGTTCCGGATTTTGGTCGGGCACCGAGTTTTGGGCGGTGGTTGTGTAGCTTTCTTCCACAACGGCCATCTCAACGGGAGCGGCTTCACCGGCATAACTCACTGCGGCATCCATCTCGCTCATTGGCGCCCGGGCAGCGCCGCAGCCGGCTGCGAGCAGCCCGATGATCAAAATAAAATAAAATAGGGACAGGGTTTTTCGAGACATGGGGATCCTCCTTGGTTCTTGTAGGGTAGACGCCGCCGGGGTTGAATTGGTTCCAGGATTGACCGCCTACTTACCATCCTGCCGAAAGACGCTGGATGTGCCTGGCGGGCAATCCCGCCTGGGTCATACGCTCCTGGACAGCTCGGATATCGTAATTCACCCGCTGCACCACCCAGGTGTTGGCGCTTGGATCGTAAATCGCATAGGAGGCTCGCGGGTCGCGATCACGCGGCTGCCCGATCGACCCGGGATTGAGGATAGACCTGGGTCGGAGCTCGATCATTTTCCCGGGCTCGGGAATGACCAGGTGCGCATACTGGCTTGCATCGGGCATAGCATAAAGAACGGGCAAGTGTGTGTGCCCGACGAAGCAGTAGGCTGTGTTGAAGTACTCAAAGCTCAAGGTCGCCGTGCGGACGTCCAGCAGGTATTCCCAGATGGGGTGGCGCGGGCTGCCGTGGCTGAGCGTAACCTGGTCGAGCTCGCGGATTTCGGGGAGGGCGTTCAGGAAAGCGACCGTCTCATCCGAGATGGCTCGCCGGGTCCAATGGATGGCGGTGCGCGCCTCAGGATTGAATGTCTCATCATCGATCTGCTGCAGCGCCGCGGCATCGTGGTTGCCGATGATGCAGGCCAATTTTGGAAGCTGGCGGATGATGGCAACACACTCGTTTGGGTCCGGCCCGTACCCGATCAAATCTCCCAGGCACCAGGCTGCATCGATCTCGCCGGCGTGGGTCAGTACTGCTTCGAGGGCGGTCTTGTTGGCGTGAATGTCCGACAAAACGAGGATGCGCATGTTGGGTCACCTTTCATAAGAGAATTATACCGGGTAATCTGCGTTCATGCAGGTTCCCAGACCTGGTACAGGCCCAGCCTTCCGCCTTCTCCATCGGAAGTAAACTGCTCTTTGATCACGAAGCCACATTCATCGGCCAACCTTTCCAGCTCGGTAGGGTTGAAATGGTGCACGTACCGCAAGCCGCGCCCTTCCCTGCGCCAATCCAGCAGGTAGTCTTCCGTCTCAACGTCCGCCTCGCTCAAGCCAGCGGCTGACCAGGGCTGGATGCGCTCCCGCAGGCGGTTGCTGTTCAAGAACTGCCACTCAGAGTGGATGAATTGACCGCCCACCTCCAGGAGGAGGTGCACTTTCTGGAGTATTTTCCGTCTTAGTTCAGTCGATGGAATGTGGTGCAGAACGGCAAAAGCCAGGACCAAGTCAAATGTGGACCTTCCAGGCGGTAGAGCGCCTGCCCAGGTTTCCGCTGAAAGGTCAGCCTGCTGGAACACAGGAATAGGGGTTGATGGTTGGGAGGCTTTTTGGGCATTCGCCCGGGCAATGTCCAGGAGCTGCGGGCTCAAATCCAGACCGGTGTACGCTCCTCGAAAATCGCCTTGAGACAGGTGGCTCCAAAATTCGCCGTTGCCGCAACCAAGGTCCAGGATTCTGGCTTCAGGCGGGATTCCCGTGAGGATACGCTGCACGCCGGGTTGCAAGCGCTGGCGGGTGGCTGAAAATGGGGAGGCATACTCCTGGTAGAACCGGGCGTTGATCTTCAACAGACGGTCGACAGTCTCGGGCTGCACAACCCAATCATATCGCAATTGTCATTTTGAGGATACAATCGAGGAATGTTAAAAGGATCCATAAACCGACGTGAATTTCTTAAACTTGCCGGCTGCGTCATCGCCGGGAGTTGGCTGGCGGCCTGCGCTTCGGATGAGCTCGGAGCAGAACCTTCTCCTGAACCGACCCCGGAGCCTGTGGAACCGGCAGCTTCGCAAACCAACGAGGTGAAAATGAACCAAAAACCGGTTATCAGCCTGCTGGCGCAGGACCTGGATTTCCCCGAAGGGCCGGCCTTTGACCCCCAGGGGACCCTCTGGTGCGTGGAGCTGCTGGGCGGCAACCTGGTGCGCCTGGAAGCCGGCCAACTCCAGCGTTTTCCCACGAACGGCAATCCGAACGGGCTGGCATTCGATCGAAAGGGCCGCGCCTGGATTTGCGACTCGGGTCAGAATGCGATCCGGCGCTTCGATCCAACCTCTGAGACCTGGGAAACGCTGGCGGACAGCCTGGATGGGCAGCCGCTCCAGGCGCCCAACGATCTCTGTTTCGACCTGGCCGGTAACCTGCTGTTTACCTGCCCGAACTTTGCGGACACCCGCCAGGTCGGCTACATCGCCTGCCTGAAGCCGGATGGGAGTGTGCTGCGCATCGGAGAAGGCTTCTACCGCCCCAACGGCCTGGGATTGCTGGACGGCGGTAAGTCGCTGGTGGTCGCCGACACCTACCAGAAGGCCTTGTTCAAGGGCAGTTGGGACGCTCAAACCGCCACCTGGAGCGAGCCAAAGCAGTGGGCAATTGTCGGAGGCGCTGAAGGCCCGGACGGCATGGCCTACGGTCAAAATGGGCTGTTGTACCAGGCTATTTATGGCGATGGCGTCGTCCGGGTGGTCGATGCCCAGGGGATCGTGGTCGAAGCCATCTCGTTACCCGGGCTGAACCCGACCAACACGGCCATCGACCCCTCTGGGAGCCTGGGAATTGTGGTCACTGAGGCCGAAAAAGGGCAGCTTCTGAGCCTGCCTGAAATCCAGCCTGGTGCCGACCTCTTCGACGGCGGAGAGTTCTGGCCGTAATTTTATGGACCGAGACTACGAGCTCGAGTGGCAGACCTGGCAGGAGCTCCGCAAGTACAAACCGGAGCACCTGGATCTGGCGCGCCTGGTTTTAGAAGAGGTTTCCAAGGGGCGGAAACTAACTGAGTCCATCCGGCGCCACCCCCTCCCCGAAGGCGGGCACCTGGCCAAGCACACCCTGGTGGCGGCTTATCGCCAGCTCGTGGAGATGGGTGAGCTGGAAGAGGACCCCGGGCTGCTCAGCCTGATCCGCATGAAGCCCGTGCGCACCCTCTCGGGGGTGACCACGGTGACCGTGCTCACCGAGCCGTATCCCTGCCCGGGCCAGTGCATCTTCTGCCCGACGGATGTGCGCATGCCGAAGAGCTACCTGCCGGATGAGCCAGGAGCGCGCCGGGCGCTGCAGCACCAGTTCGATCCCTTTACCCAGGTTGCGGCACGGCTGGAGGCATTGGAAGCGGTCGGCCATCCCACCGACAAGGTCGAGCTGCTGGTCCTGGGCGGTACCTGGAGCGCCTACCGGCGCACCTACCAGGAGTGGTTTCTCAGGCGCTGCTTCGATGCGCTGAACGGGGTCGAGGCTGGCAGCATCGAAGAGGCGCATCAGATCAACGAGACCGCCGCTCATCGCTCGGTGGGCCTGGTGATTGAGACGCGCCCCGATGCGGTGAACCCGCGCGAGCTTGCCTGGCTGCGCAGGCTGGGCGTGACCAAGGTGCAGATGGGCGCTCAAAGCCTGGATGACCGCATCCTGGCCTTGAACCGGCGCGGTCACACTGCCGAGCAGACCCGCCAGGCCGTTGCCCTGCTGCGCGCCGGCGGGCTTTAAGATCGTCTTGCACTGGATGCCGAACCTGCTGGGGGCGACCTTGCAGTCGGACCGGGAGGACTTTGCCCGCCTGTGGGAGAACGTTTGCCCGGATGAAATCAAGATTTATCCCACCCAGCTTTTGGAGAACGCCGAGCTGTACGCTTACTGGCTGCGGGGCGAGTTCCAGCCGTACACCACCCAGGAGCTGGTGGATTTGATTGCGGATTTAAAACCCTCGATCCCGCGCTACTGCCGCGTTAATCGGGTGGTGCGCGACATCCCCTCCACCCACGTGGTGGAGGGCAACCGGCGCACCAGCCTGCGCCAGGACGTCTTTGCAGAATTGGGATCGGCGTAGCGAGCGCTGCCAGTGCGTGCGCTGCCGTGAGGTGCGCGGGCAGGATGTAACCGTCGAGCAGCTCGTATTGCATGACCTGGTCTACACGGCCGGCGGTTGTGAAGAACATTTCCTCTCCTTTGATACTCCTGATGACCGCCTGGCGGGCTTCCTGCGCCTGGCGTTGCCGGGACCTGAGGCGCCTCAAACCGGCCTGGCGGACCTGGAGCTGGCAGCCCTGATCCGTGAGGTCCACGTGTATGGGCAATCCCTGCCGGTGGGCGGCGAGGAGCGCGGAGCCGCCCAGCACATCGGCCTGGGCAGCAGCCTGATCCAGGAAGCGGAGGCGATCGCTCGCAAGGCTGGCTACGCCAACCTGGCCGTGATCGCTGCCGTGGGTACCCGCCAGTATTACCGCAAGCGCGGTTTTAACCGGGGAGAGCTCTATTTGGTGAAGACACTCTAATTGAGGAGGACGTCCAGTGTTTGCACAGACAATATTTGCAAAATGGATCGCTCTGTTTTGGGTGTTTGTCAAGGTGAACCTGCTGACCACTTCCGGCCCGGCCTCGGTGGGGCTGCTCTACCAGGAGGCGGTCGGCAAGTTCATGAACGAGAGCGACTTCGTCGAAGCGGTCGGTTTTTCGAGCGTGCTCCCAGGCAGCGATGCCCTGCAGCTTGCCATGTTCGTCGGGTATGCGGCTGGCGGCGTGCCTGGGGCGTTTGCAGCCCTGCTGGGCTCGATCCTGCCTCCGACCCTGATCATGCTGGCAGTCGTATCCATTTTACAGCGCCTGCGCGGCGAGGCCTGGGTTGGTAATTTCACCCGCGGCCTGGCCCCGGCGGTGGCTGTTTTAATGGTCCTGGTTGCCTGGCAGGTCTTTCGCGGTGATGGCAAGGTCTCGATTGGCTGGTCAACTCTGCTGATTGCCGGGCTCAGTCTGGTCGCCCTGCTGGTCAAGCTGCCCCCGCCCCTGGTTTTGCTTGGGGCGGGCATTCTAGGCATTATCCTGTTTCGGTAAACGCTCATGGACGCCATACAGCTTCTCCTGTGTACGAACGGTCACCTGGCGACGCGCCCTTCCCTGGAAATGGGTTTGCGCCTGGCAAGCGCCCTGGGCGCTCGGGTGACTCTCCTGGGCATCCTCGAAAAGGAGACCGCCCGCAAAGCTCTGGAAACCAGCCTGGCTGAAACCACGGCAAGTCTGCGCCAGGAAGGGCTCGAGCACCAGGTTTTTCGTGAAAGGGGACAGGTTGCTGAAATCATCGGCCAATACGTTCAACGCGACCGTTTCCTGACTGTTGCCGGCCCCATGGGCAGGTCGCCGCTGCGCCGGGCAATTCATGGCCGCACCTTCCGCCGCCTGCTGGCCGTGGTGGAGTCGCCCATCCTCTACGTGCCGGTGCTGCGCTGGCCTGTGCAGCGCCTGCTGGTGTGCCTGGGGGGCCTCGGCTACGCCACCGGGATCGAACACCTCAGCTTATCATTGGCGAAGATCCTCAAAGCGCAGGTGACGGTGATGCACGTCGTGGAACCGATGACCCTCGATTACCCGACCTCCCGCCAGGTGCACGATCACTGGCAGGAAATTCTAAAAACCGATACTCCTCAGGGAAAGAACCTGCGCCAGGCGATGCAGGAGCTCGAGGCTGCCGGAATTACCGCGGAATTCCACGTCCGCCGCGGCAACATCATCCACGAAGTCATGGATGAGATTAAAAATCAAAGCTACCAGATGGTAGGCATGGGCTCGCAGTACAGCACCCACAGCCTGCGCCACCTGTACCTGCCCAACGTCACGGCGGAGGTGGCGGAATCCGCTAACTGCCCAATCTTGACCGCACGTCCTGGGTTGGATTTGTTCCCTCTGCCGGAATCCTGAGCCTGGCAGGTGAGTTCATATTTCTTCGAGCAGTTGCTGGACGCGCTCTTGATAGCAACTGGCGATTGTTTGTGTGAGTTGTCCGGGTTGGCCGGAGCCAATAACCTGGCCGGCGATTTGATTGACCGGAAGAACGCCGCGGCTGGTGCTGGTCAGGAAGGCTTCTTCAAAATCCGGAATCGATTGCAAGGCTGGCGCCTGCAGGATGACCGTGATGCCGGCCAGCCTGGCTTCTTCCAGAACCAATTGCCGTGTCAGCCCGGGCAAGACGCCTTCCCCGGCGGTGTATAACGCGCCCTTGATCACCGCGTAAAAATTGCTGCTCATCCCTTCCAGGATGCGCCCCTGCTCATCGACCAGCAGGGCTTCATTTGCCCAGGAAGGCAAACCGATTTCGGCAGTTTTGGAGATGAAGCTGGTCAGCTTGGCTTCCGGCAAGGAACGCTGCAGGCCGCTCAGGATGACGGCGACCCCGCGCTCATACTCCTGGTCCGAAGGTGTCTGCAGCCTGGTCAGCGCAAAAAAAAGATCGCCCACGTTGGATTCTAGATCGAGCACGATGCGGATGCGGTAATCGTGCACCCGGCTACCACCCCGAAGAACCCTCGATGTCTCGCCTAAAACCGTTCGCAGCGCCATTCGCAGCCGGGCGTGGTCAAGTGAAACGGGCAGGCCGGACAGGGCAGCGGAGGCCTCCAGGCGCTGAAAGTGATCAGCCAGGAACAAGACCTGGCTGTGATGGTAGGTGCGCAGGGTTGTGTACGCCCCGCCAGGCAGGCTCCGGCAGGCTTCATCCAGGCTCGACCATTCATCCTGGATTCGCAGCGGTTGGTTTTCACCTGGCGCCTGGGACAGCTTCCAGGCAAGGACCTGTTTGCTCTTTTCCACAAGGCGCAATTATAAGTGAATTATGACACTCCGCGCAGTCAAACAGGATACATTACCATTGATTTTCAAAGTCATTTCTGCAAGAATGTTAGATACAGCCTGGAATGGATTAAAATGATGAGGCTGATCCAACGAAGCTCAAAATTCTATAAAAAGGAAGGTAAAAATGGTCGACTCGAAGAACTTCCCTGGTCTGCGGCGCTTTACGCCAATCCCCCTGAAGCTGCGCCAGCCGGTGCCTTCAGACATTGAGATCGCTCAGGAAGCCGAATTAAAACCCATCACCCAGGTAGCAGAAGAGGTGGGCTTGTTGCCGGAAGAGCTGGAGCTGCACGGCCGCTTCGAGGCCAAGGTCCGCCTGGAAGTGCTCGAACGCTTGAAAGATGTTCCGAACGGGAAATACATCGACGTGACCGCGATTACGCCGACGCCGCTGGGCGAGGGCAAGAGCACGACGATGGTCGGTCTCTCGCAAGCCCTGGGGTCGCACCTGGGCAAGCGCGTCTTCACCTGCATCCGCCAGCCCAGCCAGGGGCCGACCTTCGGCATCAAGGGCGGTGCTGCCGGCGGCGGCTACAGCCAGGTCGTGCCGATGGAGGACTTCAACCTGCACCTGACCGGTGACATCCACGCCATTACCGCGGCCAATAACCTGCTGGCGGCAGCGATCGACGCCCGCATCTACCACGAATCCAGGCAGCCGGACGACCTGAAGCTCTTCAACACGCTCTGCCCGGCGAACAAGCAGGGCGAGCGCAGGTTCTCACCTTCCATGCTGCGCCGCCTGGCAAGGCTGGGAATCGACAAGACCAACCCCGACGACCTCACTCCCGAGGAGAAGTCCCGCTTTGCCCGCCTGGACATCGATCCTGCCTCGATTACCTGGCGGCGGGTGGTGGATACCAACGACCGCTTCCTGCGCGAGATCGAGATCGGCCTGGGACCCGAAGAGCAGATGCCGCGCCGCACGGGCTACGACATCACTGTCGCCTCCGAGATCATGGCGATCCTGGCGCTGACCAATGACCTGGCCGACATGCGCGAGCGCATGGGCAAGATCGTGATCGGCACCAACAAGAAGGGCGAAGCCGTCACCGCCGAAGACCTGGGCGTGGCGGGCGCCATGACCGTCCTCATGAAGGACGCCATCAAGCCCACCCTGATGCAGACCCTGGAAGGCACGCCGGTCTTCGTCCACGCCGGCCCGTTCGCCAACATCGCCCACGGGCAGTCCTCGATCATCGCCGACCGCATCGCCCTCAAGCTGGCCGATTACGTGGTCACCGAATCCGGCTTCGGCGCCGACATCGGCATGGAAAAGTTCATGGACATCAAGTGCCGCTATTCCGGCCTGGTCCCGCACGTGGTGGTGATGGTCGCCACGGTGCGCGCCCTGAAGATGCACGGCGGCGGTCCCAAGGTGGTCGCCGGCAGGCCGCTGGCGCCCGAGTACACCGACGAAAACCTGGACCTGCTGCGCGCCGGCCTGGCCAACCTGCAGCACCACATCAAGAACGCCCTGCGCTTTGGCGTGCGGGTGGTGGTGGCGGTCAACTCCTTTGCCACCGACACGCCGGCCGAGGTGGAGCTGGTGCGCCAGGCGGCGGTCGAAGCCGGCGCCGAGGACGCCGTGGTCGCCAGGCACTGGATGGAAGGCGGCAAGGGCGCCACAGCCCTGGCCGAAGCGGTCGTCAAGGCCGCCGAAAAGCCCGGCGATTTCCGCTTCCTGTACCCGTTGGAGCTCTCGATCAAGGAAAAGATCGAGATCATCTGCCGCGACATCTACGGCGCCGATGGGGTGGACTACCTGCCCGAGGCCGAGAAGAAGATCGAGCTCTACACCCGGCTGGGCTTCGACAATTTGCCGCTGTGCATGGCCAAGACTCACCTCAGCCTGACCCCCAACCCGGAGCTCAAGGGCGTGCCCAAGGGCTTCCGCGTGCCCGTGCGCGACATCCGTGCTTCGGTGGGCGCGGGCTTCCTGTACCCGCTGCTGGGCGAGATGCGCACCATGCCCGGCCTGCCCACCCGCCCGGTCTTCTACGACGTCGACCTCGACCTGGAAACCGGCCGCGTCTTGGGGCTGTTTTAAATCACTGTGAACCAGAAAGGACGCTCGCAAGAGCGTCCTTTTCCTATTAAGGATACCAATGCGAACATTGAAACGAATTCTTCTTGGACTTTTGATCGTGCTGATTGTAGTAATTGCCGGGTTCGTGATCTGGGGGCTGACACCCTCCGGCCCGATGCCCGAAGCCCTGGCAGCCATGGAATCGTCGCAGACGGTTAATGTGACGGAGGGAGACTGGCTGGTCTTCGAGCCGGCTGGGGTTGTGCCAAGCGCCGGCTTCATTTTCTATCCAGGCGGTCACGTTGACTACCGTTCCTATGCCCCGCTGGCGCGGGCGCTGGCGGAGGCGGGTTACCTGGCGGTGATCACGCCGATGCCGCTCAGCCTGGCGGTCTTCAATCCCGGGGCGGCGCAGGCTGTGATCGACGCTTATCCGCAGATCGAGACCTGGCTGATCGGCGGTCATTCCCTGGGCGGTGCCATGGCAGCCAATTTCGCTGCCCGTAACCCGGGTGCATTGGACGGGATGGCGCTGCTGGCCTCCTACCCGGCCTCCAGCGACGACCTGAGCCAATCGGCTGTGCAGGTCGCCTCGATCTATGCCACGCTGGACGGGCTGACCTCGGCCGCGGACATCGACGCCTCCAGGCTGCTCCTGCCCGCGGACACGGGTTGGGTCGAGATCGAGGGCGGCAACCACGCCCAGTTCGGCTGGTACGGCGAGCAGCGCGGCGACAACCCGGCGACCATCAGCCGCGAGGACCAGCAGGCTCAGGTCCTGCAGGCGATCTTGGCGTTGTTTGAGGTGTTGAAATAAGCAGCTGATTGGCTCAAAATGGAGGATAGGATGCCAGATTACCACGCTCCGCAAAATGAAGGTCACATGCTCCAGGTGAACGCCTACGTCGAGCGCGATCCCGTGCCAGGCTACGCCCACGCCCCGGACCCGGCGCGCCAGGCCTTCCAGGACATGAAGTACGGCGTGCGCATCCACTGGGGGTTGTACAGCCTCTGGCGGCTGCGCAACGAGTCCTGGCCCTTCCTGCGCATGTCGCTCAAAAGGCGCCAGGCTTACCAGCAGCTTTACCGCCAGTTCAACCCGCAGCATTTCGACGCCGACGAGTGGATGTCGTTCTTCCGCCGGGTCGGCTTCAAATGCTATGCGATCACGAGCAAGCACCACGAAGGCTTCTCGCTCTTCGATACGAAGACGCGCGTGAAAAGCCGCGTAAACTGGACGGCGCCCGGCGGCCCGCAGATCGAGGCCTGCGACCTGGCGTACAGCGTAACGGAGACGCCTTTCAAAAGAGACATCATCGCTGAGCTGACCGAGGCGGCGCGCAGGTATGGCCTCAAGACCGACCTGTACTTCTCGCACCCCGACTGGTACGACGCCGACTTCCGCCCGTACAGCTTCCATCCCCTGCAGACCCCGCGCACCCTGGAGTTTCCCGAGGACTACGGCACGGAGGGCTACTTCCAATCGTTGCAGGGTCACCTGGCTCGCAATGGGAAAATTCCCCTCTTCCCCGAACCCACGCCTGAGGAAGTACAGCGCATGATCCTGCGCCACCGCCAGCAATTGCTGGAGCTGCTCAGCCACTATGGCAAGATCGACATGCTCTGCCTGGACATGTGGCTGGGCAAGCCCGCCTGGCCCGAGCTGCGCGAGACGGTGAAACTGCTGCGCCAGCTCCAGCCGGACGTCATGCTGCGCATCCGCGGCATCGGCAACTACGGCGACTACTACACCCCGGAGGGCGTGGTGCCCCAGGAGATGGCCGAGACCGACATGCCCTGGATGGTCATCTACCCGCTGGGCCGCACCTTCTCCTACGAGCCGGTGGAGCGCTACCACCGGAATGCGGAGTGGGTGATCCGCAACCTGGTGCAGTGCACGGCGGCCGGCGGTAACTTCATGGTTGGCATCGGCCCGGACGCCGATGGCTGGTTCCACCCGCGGGCGATCTACGTTCTCGAAGAGGTTGGCGCCTGGCTGCGCCTGAACGGCGAAGCCGTCTACGGGACGCGGCCTATAGGCGGTGTGGGAGCACATCTGCCCTGGCGCCAGGGGAACGACCTGTTCTTCACGCGCTCCAAGGATGGCAGCCGGGTCTACGCCTTCTGCGTGGGCGATGCCTGGAAGGAGGTACGCCGCGGTCGCCCCCTGCGCCTGGATTCTTCCCCCCCAAGAGAAGGCCTGAAGGTCTCGCTGCTGGGCGTCGATGTGGAGCTGCCCTGGCGCCAGGAAGGCGAGAGCCTCGTGATCGACCTCCCCGCCGCGGCCAAAGCCCTTGCCCGCCGCCTCAGCCCCATTGCCGGGGTGTTTAGAATTATCTCTATCCCTTAATGTCATTCCGACGAACGGCAGTGAGGAGAAATCCCTATAACGACAGCCTATTATTACCGAATAAGGCATATTCAGAATAATCGTTTCAGGGATTTCGTGGACAAAGACGTCCGCCACCAAAGACCGGTTCGAAATGACATATGATTGGAGAAACCCATGCTAAACCTCACCTTACGCCATCAGGAACTGCAGCAAGACGCGGGCGGGCACGCCATCTGGCGCGTGCTCGAACAGCCCATCCAGCTCGAGCCCACGAAGGTCTGCCTGCTGCTCTGTGACCTGTGGGACGATCACTGGTGCCGCGGGGCGGTCGACCGCCTGCTGCCGCTGCTGCCAAAATGGAACCGCGTCATCTCCTCTGCCCGCTCCAAGGGCATCTGGATCGTGCACTCGCCCTCGGAAATCTCCGAGTTCTACGCCGGGACGCCGGGGCGCGAGCGCATGCGCAGCCTGCCCCGGATTGAGCTGCCGCCGCTGCGCGAGCACCTCGACCCGCCGCTGCCCATCGACGACTCGGACGACGGCTGCGACACCGGCGAGCGGACCTGGCGCCAGGCCTGGAGCCGCCAGCACCCGGCAATCGAAATCGACATGAGCCGCGACGGCATCTCCGAAGATGAAGGCGAGATCTACAGCTTCATCCGGCAGAAGGGGATCGAGTTTATTTTGTTCATGGGGATACACGCCAACATGTGCGTGCTCAACCGACCCTTCGGCATCAAGCGCTGGGTGCGGCGGGGTTTTCCGATCGCCTTCGTGGGCGACCTGACCGACGCCATGTACAACCCGGCGCTGCGGCCGTATGTGAGCCACGAGGAAGGGACGCGGCTGGTGGTAGAGTATATTGAGAAGTTTTGGTGCCCGACGGTGGCGAGTGAATCGCTGACCGGTACGGTTTGATTTTGCTGGTTGCTATAGGGGGATGAATTGTTTCTGAATAGATGCCAACCCGGGGGCTGGCACGAGTACGGGGCTTATCTGCGAGCCGTAGCTAAGCCAGTTGGGACATCGTCAGCATGCGGGTCATTGCCTGGCGTGCCTGGATCAGGGTTACTTCCAGTGAGTACGCCCATTCTGTCAGCAGCGAATTGATCGCTCGTTCCAGGATGTATTTCTCCTGTCCGTTCAACTTTTTGCCGCGTTTAAAATGAGTCAGATCACGCACCACCTGGCAGATGGATAGCAACTTGCCATCATTCATCTGTGCCATCAGCTGGCTTTTGCGCAACTCCCGATCCTCCCGGAGCCCTTCGTGTGGGCTCGTGAGTATCGTAAAGACCTTAGAAAATTCTTCGGGTGGGGTGGGCAAGCGCAGACTGCAGCCCTGGTGCCCGTGGATCGGAATCCAAACCATCAATTCGGGTGTTTGAAGAACATAGCATTGGGTGGGCTCGCCACCGATAATTTTTTCTTCGATGTTTACGATTTCGCCCAGGCCGTAAGTACAGTGAATGACTTTATCGCCAATGTGAAAGGCTACCATCCTACATCTCTTTTCCCACTTAAAATGCTCTCCAGGCCGGCGCTGCTCAAAGCACCGGCCTGGAGAACGGGTTGTCTAATAACGCCGCTTGCCGTAATCGTTGCGGCGGGGCTGTTCCTCGCGTGGCTTGGCAACGTTCACCTTGATGGCGCGGTTATCCAGCATCTGCTCATTCAGCATCTTGATAGCCTTCTGGGCCTCTTCGTTGCTGCTCATCGTCACGAAGGCAAAACCCTTCATTTGCCCGGTGTAGCGATCTTTGATCATGTCCACCGTGACCACGGTTCCAGCCTCGCCAAACTTCGCGCGCAGGCTTTCCTCGGTTGTCTCATAAGACAGGTTTCCGACATACAATTTGATTTCCATATACTGTTCCTTTACAGTGGTGCGGCTGCTACTGTTACTCAGTTAGAACGACAGCCGTCATAAAATTTTCCATGGTCACAGAAGAAAAAGCCGCCCTTCGAAGTCGAATGGCGGCTAACATGTTCATACGCGAGTCTGGAATTCGTCAAGTTTCAGTATACCAGAGAATGCTCGGAAAATCCTGCATCTGCCATGAGAGTTCTGCTCATGTGGTCAGGTCCGACCTTACCCCGGTTCCGGAACTTCGCCGCCGCAGCGTTTGAACAGATACTGCACGTTGGCTGTAAACCGGTCCATGCCTCCCACCAGCCAGCCGTCAAAAGGCGCCGGCAGGGGAATCTGCAGGGCTTCTTCCAGCGAGCCTCCGCTTTCCACCATCCTGCGGATGCAGTCTTCCAGGAAATCGATGTATTGGAGCTGGGCTGCCAGCTCTGCTTTACCGCCCATCGAGCCATGACCTGGCACCAGGATGTGGAAATCCGCTTCCATAAAGTACTGTATTTGCCGGCGCAGCAGGTCCAGGTCGCTTGCGCCCAGGTAAGGCTGGCTAGCGAAGAATCCGATATCGCCGATGAAGGCGATCCCGGCACTCCGGCAGCAGGATGGCGGTGTCCTCATCCGAGTGGCCTCGACCCAGCGAATGCAGCTCGACCGCCCGCGCGCTTCCCTGGAGGCTGAGCCTGTTTTCAAAGGTCTGCTCCGGGGTGCGCGGCTGGAATCCCTCCCTTTCTGCCAGGACATAGCGGAAGAAAGAGATCGAGTGCTCGAGACCGGCTCGCACGCGTGGGTCCGCTTCTGCCTGCAGCCGCTGCTCCGTTTCATAGAGCATCCCTTCCCAGAGGGCGGCGTCCTGAAAATCCTCCAGGATCAGAGGCGCCCATTCCAGGCAGGCCTTTTGTGCTGCCGGGCTGGCCAGGAGACGGGTATCGGCGGCGAAAGCGCAGGCGCCGGTCCAATGGTCGTTGTGGCCGTGGGTGAGTACGACCGTATCGACCGGGCGCTCGAACAGGGCTTCGGCAGCCCGGCGCAGGTCGCTGGCCGCCGTCCGGGTCTGGAAAGCGTCCACCACCAGGGTGCGGTCGCCCAGGTCGACGATCCCGGCGTTGGAAAAGGCCGCCCCGCCCGGCTTGTGGATGCAGGCGTAGACGCCTTCTGTAAGCGGTTCGAGGGTGAAATGGGCGGATGCGAGTGCGGGTTGGCTGGATTGGGACGCATTGGTTTCTCCTTTAGCACCCGTGATTATAGCAGTGCCAGGCCTGGAGCCGATCGCACCAGGTGATCGAGGTCGACTTGAGCTGCGACGGCATCGCCAAGTACGAAACGCGAGATATACAGTTTTATCCAGGATAAGGGGATCGAGTTCATCCTGTTCATGGGCATCCACGCCAATATGTGCGTGCTCAACCGACCATTCGGCATCGAGCGCTGTTAGGCAGGGCTTTTCGATCGCCTTCGTCCGCGACCTGACCAACGCCATGTACCACCCGGCGATGCGGCCATATATGAGCCGTGAGGAGGGGACGCTGGTGGTGGAATATATTGAGAAGGTCCGGTGCCCAATGGGGGGAATGAGGAGACAGGCATAAATTACTTTTTGTAAATATTAGATATTTTTGCCCAAATTAATTCGATAGAACTTACAACCCATTCCCAAATTAATTCGATAGACTTGACAATCCGTTCCCAGATAATTTCTATAGTTTTAACAACCCATTCCCAAATTGCCTGGAGAGAATTAACAAGCCAATCCCAAAATTTAGTCACCAAATATACAGCCCACTTCCATATCGCATCCGCCATGTTAAATCTTAACCGGAGAGTAGCTGCAATAACAGCATAAAGAAGTACAAGAATCACCCAGATCGCTGCAAACGGCCAAGTTATAGGAAATAGCCCGGTAATCTTTTTGGATTCATGCCATTTATTGGCGGAAAAATTACGTAATCCAGGGAATTTAGAGTAATGACCTAATTTTGCAGTAAGGTTTTCTAATTTTGGGGAGTGGCTAAAAAAGTGGATCAAGGAAATCCTTAACATGGGCTGGATAAGCCGGGTACTGTTGTTTGTAGAGTTGTCGCCGATTGTAGCAATAGACAAACAAGCGCACGGCACATTCCAATGCATACGGACAACGCGAAAACAGCGCGACGATCTGGCCAAACGGGCCAGGTAGTGGCGCAACTCGGCGTTGTCTCCTTCCACCGAGTAGGTATCGGTTTTGCCTTCAGAAACTTCATATCTGCCAAAGTGATACCACAAGCGGTCATAGGCATCAAATGCATCACTGTAATACTGCTTGGCCTTGGGCGCAGCGTCTACCATCTCTTGAATAGCTGGCTGAGTGCGCTCCCACACCACTTTCCAGCCCAGATAACAACGGGTTTGCCGGTCTACGATCGTCAAGATGTGAGTACCTGTTTTTTTGTTGCCGATAAAGGTGAACAATTCATCTATTTCGGCAGTCTTGACTTCCTTGGGTACCGGCGCTTCAGGCAGACTGGCAGCGCTGGCTTGGACCCACAACGATACCGTGCGGTGGTGAATACCAAAATGGCGTGCGATCCTACGCAAGTTCATGCCATCCACATACATCTGCACGGCTTGCTTGCGCATTTCATCGGAATAACCATGTTGCTTCGGTTCAGGCGTGTACTTGCACCTACAATGCATGCACCGGATGCGTTGTGAACCACATTCGGTTTTTCCGGCTTTGTTTTGCCGGGTTGTTTGGTGACAGCGAGGACAAGTGTGCATATCCCTATTTTAGCCCAGATCTATATCCACTCCCTAATTTTGATAATATAAAAAAAAGGGAAACGCCTATGATTAAATATGCTGTTATGGGGAAAAGGATAATTAGTACCCACTTCTCGTTTTTTTTCATGAGTGAGAACTCCTAATTTCTTTGAAATGAAAATGCAATAAGCCTAATCCTGATTGCGATTAAAATACATTGTCTATATATGCCCTGCATTTAAGCCTAAAAGTTATTTCCTGCTTTCAAAACCAATGCGCAACGCAACGATGATATTACCTTTCGCTTGGGTATTGATAGCTTGAAAAGCAAATATGCTTTGGCCTATTACCAAGGTCCGAGTAATATTAATATTTTTAGTTTCTTGCCAATTATCGTCGTTTTCAACAATAGTTCCGCTTATCCAGACATTATTAATATCATTTGCTGCTATAACTAATTCTGCTGCCGATGGTTGTGAAGGGATAATAAGCTTTTTACAAAAAAAGAAACTATCATCGGTATATTTCTGTCCTTTTGGATACCAAACGAATTTTGTAGATGGTCTAATACCACTTTTATCGCTTGCAGACATTACCCGTCCTAAGAGCTCAGCAGTAGTCACTACTATAGAATTCGACCATTTTGAATCATCAAATGTTATAGTAGCCCGATTGTTCTTTGCTGCCCACGCTGTTTTCCATGAAACATCACTATTAACGTTAAGCGGAGCTTGTCCAGACGAAGGCGTCGCTATGGTTTGAGAGGTTGCTCCTGAACTGATAATAAATTCGATTTCTCCAATACAAGGGGATATGCTTGTTCCTGCTAATGGCTCTTGCGACAAGACTATACCAGCTGCTATTGTGGAGCTGTAATAATAACTCTTAACAATCCGTAGTCCTAATTGATTAACTCAAATTTTCAGCGTCTCGTAAAGGTAATTTCTCAAGTGATGGAATAGTACAACTAGTTCTTGCTAGGCTAATGATTTTCTTTGGTTCTGTTTCAGTAACCATCGTAAACTTAGTAGGTATAGCCCGTGTGAATCGCGTAATTTGATTAACAAATAAAAGCAAAATACTGACAATTAGGGAAACACATACCCCAGCGATGATCTTTCGAAATAAAATTCGGTCGGTTCCTTTGGGCACGTTACTCATGTTCTTTTCTCATGATTTTTTACCAATGGCAATATGGAATATATTAGGACAACTTGTTTATCATCGTTGAATTGTATAGTTTTTACCTAACCCTCTTCCAAATACGCCTTCTCCAGCGCCCGAAATAATTTCCCATGGTTTGGATACTTGAGGTGTAATAGCTCGTGGACGATCGCCTGGCGGCGCAATTCAGCGGTCTGGCATAACAGGTCAAGGTCAAAACTCAAATTACCTTTGCGAGAAAAACTGACCCACTTGCGCTTCATGGGACGCAGGGTGATGACCTTCGGCTCTCCCCCAATTTTTCCGGCCCAGGCACTCACTCTAGATTCGAAGATTTCTTCAGGGATGTTGGATTCTATTGGTAGGTGGAAATCTTCTTTTACTATACTCATGCTGTATTCTGAGAAAAGCTCTGTCAGATAAAGTTGTGTATATTTAAGTTTAATCCCATACAAATTGTACTGAAAATTTTCCTCCACACATCTTCCAAAACTCTTCCCCGACTAAATCGACGAGAGAAGAATAGATCGGGGAGAAATGTGACTTAATAAATTGTTTTCCAGAATATGTCTCTACTTTATCCGGAAGGGGTTCTATATACTTAATTCTAGATACATTTGCCAGTAAAACACACATAATTAACTTGGCTTGGTCTTTATAGGCATCACTAATAATCCCATATTTTTGATCTAACCCAAAACGCCAGAATAATTCATCCTCGATATGGTGGCTTAATGACCACTCCAACAAGAATTCATCTTCCGAAATTTTGTTCCAAAGGGAGACAATTTCTTGTAAAATTTCCGAAACATCGTTTAATTTCCCGATTTTCTCGTAAATCCGACATTTTAGTAATAAATAACCCACTTTCTTTTTTAAATTATTCTGAGAAAGTTCAATTGCTTGATCAATATCTAACAAGGAAAGACCAAAATTATTCATACAGAAATGAGCTCTCGAACGAAGTTCGTACACTCCTGATGATTCGAAACCAATTTTTAATACTTCATTAGCCCTATTTAATATGCGGGTTGGATCATCAATGGACGTACCATAATTCCTCGCTTCAAGTAAACACTCAATAAATAGTAATTCACCATACTCAATACCTTTTAAGTTCTCTTTAAGATATTGAATATCATCCCAGCCATCGTAGTACCACTCATCATTTGAGCTTAAATGGTATAAAAAATATTTCTCAGATAATCTAGCTTTTTCTAGTTTTACTGAAATTTTTTCAAGTTCAGTTATTGCAAAACTCATCGCGCTCGTTAAATCTTGAATTGCATTCGATGTAACCGACTTAATTTTTTCATTACTAAATTCAGTATCTAATAATTTGGAAAAAACCTTCACACGAAAAAGGAAATTTTCCATAGTAGGCAAGTATCTTGATGGCTTCATTAATTGAAATAAGAGCATCCTCATACCGTTCTAATTTGAAATGTGAATTAGCAGCTTTGAAATATCTAGATACAAATTTATGATCTTCCATTTCATTATGCATTCCTAATATTTCGTCTGTTGAGGCTTTTGTTGTAATGGATCCTTGTCGCACGAAAATATCATCTTGGTTCAATTTGGAAATAGGACCAACAACACTATACGGTCGATTCTCTCCAGTTATTTTAATAACCCCAATGGACACCCCATTTTTACTAGAATAAATAAGGGAACAATCAAGTTTTACAACGGGACGAATATATCTGTGAACAATTTGGTGAATTCGTTCTTCCTCAATATTGTCTATACCAATAACATTTCCGTTATCCGCAATGCCGATTAGTAGATAACCGATAAAATTTCTTCCTTTTATGGCAGAATTAGCAATTGAAATAACATCCTTAATGAATTCTGCTTTAGCGGCATCGCTATCTAAATTCAATTCACTCTTAAAATCCAAACCCTCATTTTCTCCCTGTGAAATTAAATCGTATAATAAATATTCATCCATTACGTCCTCCAATAATTCAAACCGCCCACTCCTCCGATAACAATTTAGCCTGCTCGAGCACGGTTGCGGTGGCCTTTTCCTGCTTGTCCGGAGGATAGCCATACTTTCGTAGAATTCTTTTGACCAGGACTCTCAAATGGGCGCGCACGTTTTCACGGATGGTCCAGTCGATGGTGACGTTGTTGCGGACGGATTTGACCAGCTCGCGGGCGATGGTGCGCAACGTTTCGTCGCCCAGGACTTTGACCGCGGAGTCGTTGGTCTCCAGGGCGTCGTAAAAAGCCAGCTCGTCCTCGCTCAAGCCAAGCTGCTGGCCGCGGGCATTCGCCTGGCGCATTTCCTCAGCCAGGGCGATGAGCTCTTCAATTACCTGGGCAGTTTCGACCAGGCGGTTCTGGTAACGGCGGATGGCCTGCTCGAGCATCTCGGAGAAGGATTTCGCCTGCACCAGGTTCTTGCGCTCGCGCAGCTTGATCTCCCCCAGGAGCAGCTTGCGCAGCAACTCCACCGCCAGGTTCTTCTGTGACATGCCGCGCGACTTCAGCCAGGAAGGCCTCGGAAAGGATCGAGATATCCGGCTTCTTCAGGCCGGCGGCGGCGAAGATGTCGATGACGGCATCGGAGGCGATGGCCTTGGAGAGGATCTGGCGGATGGCGAAATCCAGGTCTTCGGCAGGCCTCGCTTCCCCCGGCACAGGTTCTTGCTGACGGCGGCGCGCACCGCCTGGAAAAAGCCTACATCGTCGCGAATGCGCGGGAACTCCGTCGCGAAGGCACAGCCAGGGCGTAGGCCTTGGATAGATCGGCGACGGCCTGGAGCAAGCGGGCTTTGCCATCTTCCTGGGCAAGGATGAATTCCTGGGCAGCCGGGAGGAGCGCAAAGGCGCTCCGCCGGAGCGCCGCTGACCCACCGGGACCGGTCGAAGCCGTGGAAGAGGCCTTCGCCAGATTCCTCGCACTTTTCAGCATCAGCCCCCACGGCCACGTTCCTGGTCGATGGCGGTCTCGCCTGTCCCGCCGCTTTCGGTGTAAGCGATCAGCGCCTGGCGCAATTCGTCAGCCAGGCCGAGGTAATCGACCACCAGGCCGCCGGGCTTGTCGCGGAAGACCCGGTTGACGCGGGCGATGGCCTGCATCAGGCCGTGGCCGTGCATGGGCTTGTCGACGTACATGGTGTGCAGGCTGGGGGCGTCGAAGCCGGTCAGCCACATGTCGCGGACGATGACGAGCTTGAACGGGTCGTCTGGGTCCTTGAAGCGCTTCGCCAGCTCTTCGCGGCCGGGCTTTGCTGCGGATGTGCTGCTGCCAGTCCAGCGGGGTCGGAAGCGGAGCCGGTCATGACGACCTTGATCACGCCCTGCTCGTCATCGTCGTTGTGCCACTCGGGGCGCAGCGCGGCGATGGCTTGCGTAAAGCTCGACGCAGATGCGGCGGCTCATGCAGACGATCATGGCCTTGCCGTCGATGGCGGCGAGGCGCTTCTCAAAGTGGTCGACGATGTCCGCGGCGACCAGGTCGACGCGGTTCTCGGCGCCGACCATGGCTTCGAGCTGCGCCCATTTGGCTCTTGAGCTGCTCCTTGCGCTCGACCTCCTCGCCCTCGGTGACCTCCTCGAACTCCGGGTCGATGCTGGGGCTTCTCGGCCTCGTTCAGGTGCAAGCTTGGCCAGGCGGCTTTCGTAGTAGATCGGGACCGTGGCGCCGTCCAGCGACCGCCTGCTGGATGTCGTAGATGCTGATGTAATCGCCGAAGACGGCGCGGGTGTTGCGGTCGGCTAAGCTCGATGGGCGTGCCGGTGAAGCCGATGAAGGAGGCATTGGGCAGGGCATCGCGCATGTGGCGCGGCGAAGCCGTCGATGAAATCGTACTGGCTGCGGTGGGCTTCGTCGGCGATGACCACGATGTTGCTGCGGTCGGAGAGCAGGGGATGACGGTCGCCCGTTCGTCGGGCAGGAACTTCTGGATGGTGGTGAAGATGACGCCGCCGGCATGCGACGCTGCAGCTTCTCGCGCAGGTCCTGCGCGGCTGTCGGCCTGCACGGGCGGCTGGCGCAGCAGCTCGTGCGCAGCGCGAGAAGGTGCCGAAGAGCTGGTCGTCCAGGTCGTTGCGGTCGGTGATGACCACCATGGTGGGGTTCTCCATCGTCGGGGTGGAGGATGACCGTGCCCGGCGTAGAAGACCATGGTCAGGCTCTTGCCGGCGCCCTGGGTGTGCCAGACGACGCCGATGCGCTGGTCGCCGGGCTGCGCCGCCTTTCAGGGGTGCGAGAGAGGTAACGACCGTCGATCGTCGATGCATGTCTCTGGCGGCTGCGAGGCGCGGAGGTCTCCTTCAAGGCGACATTGACGGCGTGGAACTGGTGATAGCCGGCCATCTTCTTGACGAGTAGGCCGCCGCCGTTGTCTTCGAAGACGATGAAATGGCGGATCCAGGTCCAGGAAGCGCCGTTGTCTCGAAGATGCCTTCGAGCAGCGACCTCGAGCTCGGAGAGCAGGTTGGAGGCCAGCGTCTTCGCCGCTGATGGTCCGCCAGGGCAGGAACCGTTCTTTGTTGGCCGGTCAGGGTGCCGATGCGAGCTTCGAGGCCGTCGGAGATGACCAGGGCTTCGTTGTAGACGAAGAGCGAGGGGATGTGCTGCTTGTAGGTCTGGAGCTGGTTGAAGGCCGTCCAGATCGTGCGCGTTCTCGTCGGCGGCGTTCTTGAGCTCGATGACCGCCAGGGGCAGGCCGTTGACGAAGATGACCATGTCCGGGCGGCGGTTGAACTTGTTCTCGACGACGGTGAACTGGTTGACGGCCAGCCAGTCGTTGTTTTCGGGGTCGTCGTAATCGAGCAGGCGCGCCTGGGCGCCGGCGATGGAGCCGTCGGAACGGGGAAATTCGACCGTCACACCTTCCACCAGCAGGCGGTGGAAGAGGTGGTCGCGGGCTTCGAGGCTGTGGGCATCCAGGTGAGAGAGCTTGCGGAAGGCGTCGGTGAGGGCGGTGGGAGGCAGGCCGGGATTGAGGCGAGCAAGGGATTGGCGCAGGCGCTCGGAGAGCAGCACCTGGTCATAATCCTGGCGCTCGGCGAGGAGAGAGTCGGGGGCGATGGAGAGCCCATCGAGGACGGTGTAGCCGAGGAAGGCGCGCCAGGTGAGGGCGGCTAATTCAACGATGGATTCGGTAAAAGCGGAGGATTTCATCTAAGATTTTTTAAATTAGAAATCACAGTTGATGCTTTCTCTTTAATTATTTGAACTCTATCTTTTGAAAAGGTATATTGGAAGTACCGGGAGAAATTTGAATCCAAATGAATCTGGATCAGGATTAATAATTTTCATCACCCGTGAGGTATCACTATTAAACCAGGTAGTAATAAATTCATTCACATGTTCATCGCGAGGGAGTAACCAATGATCCATAAAATTTGCGATATTGATAATTTCTCTTCGAAGGCGCTGTAAAAGACTTAAAAAAGGTCCTTTAGCAGTAAGTTTATTCTTTCCTCCGAAAATTAAAGCAGGCCGAATATTATTAAAATTTCCCGAATTTGGATCAACCTTTTTTATAATCTGATAAGGGAAAGGTTTTTCAATAGATAACTGTCCATCAGACAAAGCCCAATCTATAGAACCATGTAATTTTATTAATGGGATTTGATCTTCATTAAATAAAAATTCGCCAGAATTTGACCATGCGTCAAATCCTGTGTCAATATCCATACCTCCGACATGACCCGCGAACTCAATCGTATTATCATAATTCATTGTAGCGACAATTGAGTTTGAATCTTTAACATATTCGACAAGCGGAATGAGATAATTAACCTTGGATGGATCAGTTACCCATAACATTTCTACTAACTTTAGAATCATAGCATCAGCAGTGGCTTCGAATAGTTTTCCTTCGCCAGCACTCATAACCTGACGAACTGCCTCAGCAAATTTTGATTCGAATCCCAAAGAAGAAAATGTATCGATTTTCCTGTTACTATATAATGTAGCCCGTTCATGTTTTAAAGAGTTGAGAGAATCATTAATGTATTTTTCCAGAGGCTTATAAATTTCTTCTAGTAAGTGTTTTCCGGTAAATCCGTTTAATTTCCCCTCTTCCAACCCCTCTATATAGGGATGCCATGAATTGATGAATGGCGTCGTTCAAGTTTTGCCGATCAGCTTATAAGACAACAGCATTAAATAAATCCTCAATATTAACACCATCAAAAGGATTTTCACCCTTAAATCCTTGTTGAAAAAGGAGTCCACCAACCACAAACTCTAAGACTTTGTTAAAACGGCGGTTAAGATAACGAGGATCATTAGTGAATTTATCAAGCATAGCTTTTGACATTCCATACGCACCTGGAATGCCAGCTTCAATTGATGCTCCTGCTCCTAATAAAAAAAGTTCCGTCATAAATATCTCTCCACAATCGAAACGCGAATATCCCCCTTTATTAATTTTGGTAACAGGGAATTACGTATGGTCCCGAGTATGCTTGACTCCTCAGAGTTACTTCGAACTTTTTCTAATACCGATTTCGCAAAATCTCCAAACTTTTTTACTAACACAATCGGGGGCATTGAAAGCAAGTAATTATCAAAACATGATGCTGGTGTTCGTTGCCTTCCGCTGGTTCCAGTCATATTTTGAATCGCATAATTTCGCAATTCATCACTTCTTGCAAGGTAATAACCGTATTCAGGTGAGAAAGGTGACTTTGGACGAAATACGATAAATTCTGTCGAACCCCAACCGACCTGCCCTTTATCAAGGAAATCTACATATGCTGTCTTCCCGTTTTCCAAACAAGGAGTAATTCGCGTGTGAGCAAGGTATCCCCATATTTAAATTTTGTACCTGACCCTAGAGGTTCTGTCAATCCAATTTAATGCTCTGTGGCCTTGAATGGGCATGTTTGCCATGGCAAGATAGGGCGCCATTGAACCTTTGGATAGACTTCTAGATGGATTTACCTCAATAACTTCTGGTAGAGGCCTAACTTTCCAATCTCTCGGTATCTCCCCCAATTCACTCTCTACAAACAAATTCGGGAATAAATCAGCAATATGCGACGGCAGGCCTGTGTTGCTGCCCTCAGCCTTGGCTCGCACCGGGTCGAAGTCGATGAACCAGGATTTGAAGAGGGCGCGCTGCCATGGATTCGAGCGTCTGGTTCATGCGCCGGTTGAGCTCGATTTTGTCGTCGAGGGTGCCCAGGATGTGGGCAATGGCGCGTTGTTCGGAGAGGGGAGGGAGTAATAATCGAATATTTCTTAATGATGTTAATGGTCTACTAATTGCAGGGACGCCAGTTTGAGATGTGTTCATCAAAAGTGCGTATTGACCCATAGGAGATTTAAAGAAGTAATATATAAAAGCAGAATCTGCAATCTCAGGATCGCAAGTAAGCTTCATCTGGCTTTGAGAAACAATGTATCGCTCGTAAAAACCTTTAGGAATTAATCCAACTTGTCCAAGTGTGCCTCGATGAGTAAAGATCACATCCCCCGGAAAAGCGCCCGAATTCGCAAGTTCGTCTGCTTTTTTTTCTGTTAAAAAGACAAATTCGCTGGCATTAAATCGACCTGACGTCAGATTATTCCCTCTAATAATAGGAACCCCTGACGGAACAAAGTTATCTGTCTTTATATCAGTACCGAATGGGCCCATGGCTACTTTTAACGCTATTTCCTCAACTGTAACCTCTTTCCAAAAATCAATCATGTATAAATTCCTTTATTACATCCGGAAAACATACATGCTTGGTGGTGCTGAAAAGATATGTCCAGGTCTTGGACATATTACCTGAATATGTCCAATAAATCATGTTTAATGGACATATTGCTAAAAGTTTAGCTACTTGACCACTTCCTATATTTGAAATCATGATTTTAAAATTTCTAACAAAGCCGGGTGTTTATAAATAATTTCGCGACCGTGCTTTTCGCCAACCAGGACCCCTAATTTCTCGAGCTCCTGTAAATAGACTGAGGCGGTTTTCCGCTCAGCAATTCCAGCATCCACAACGAAAGCGATCTTGCAGTATGGCTGGGTGAAGATCAGCTCGACCAGCTCTTTGGAGTAGACCCGTGGGGGCAGCTCGACCCGGCAGCGCTCCACGGTCTCGTCCAGCAGGCTGCGGATGGCGAGGATGCGCTCCGTCGTCCAGCGGGCGGTCTCCTCGACGGCGGTTAACATGAAGAGCAGCCAGGATTCCCAGTCCTGGGCTTCGGTGACCAGGCGCAGGCGGCGGTAGTATTCCTGCTTGTGCTGGATGATGTAGCGGCTGAGGTAGAGCACGGGCAGCTCGAGCAGACCCGGCATCCAGCAGGATAAGCAGGTTTAGGATGCGCCCGGTGCGCCCGTTGCCGTCGCTGAAGGGGTGGATGGCTTCGAACTGGTAGTGGGCGACCGCCATCTGGATCAGGGGGTCGAAGGCGCCCGGCTCGTTGAGGAAGGCTACCAGGTTCTGCAGGAGGCGCGACGATCGTTTCCGCGCCCGCGTGGTGGGGTGTAAACGGCCCTCCCGGCGGCCACGTCCTCGATCAGGATCGGCTCCTGGTCACGCAGGGAGACTGGGCTGTCGCGCAGGACGCTGCACGATTTCGAGCATCAGGTCGATGTCGAGTGCTCGAAGATCGCGATCGCTAAGCGCTCCGAGGCCGCGGCGCAAGGCGGTACGGTAGCGCAGGACTTCGCGGGTCTGCGGGTCGACCTTGTCGGGGTCTTCGACGACCGCCCGGAAGAGGGCGTCCTGGGTGGTGACGATGTTCTCGATCTCGGAGCTCAGGCGGGCTTCCTGCAGCGGGATGGAGTTGATGAGGATGGCCTGGTTCGGGGATGAGTTTGCCGGCGCCTTTCAGCTCTGCGAGGGCACGGCTGGCAGTGATGGCGCGCTTGAGGACGCGTGGCGTCTCAATGCTCGGCGGGCGGCGGCAGCAGCGGTAAGTCGTTGTAGGGCTCATTGCTGCGGTAGGTCATAGCCAAGCTCCTTGAGGTTGCGGCGCGATGGCGGCGTCGAGGGCCTGCGCCTGGGCGGTTTGCTCGCCCAATTGTGCGACGAGCAGCGCCATCTTTTGCTCGAAGGTTTCGTCGTCGTCCTCGACCTCGGCGGCGCCGACGTAGCGGCCGGGGGTGAGTACGTGGCTGTGGCCGCGGATTTCTTCGATGGCGGCGGACTTGCAGAAGCCGGGGATGTCGGTATAGATGCGGGCGTTCAAGGATGGGCCAACGGGGTCGCCGCGCCAGGCGTGGTAGATGCCGGCAATTTCGGCGATATCCTCAGTCGGATCAGCTCGCGATGGACGCGATCGGTCAAGGTGCCCATTTTGCGGGCATCGATGAACAGGGTCTGGCCGCGGCGATCACGGAAGCGCCCGTTTTTCTTGTCGCGGGCGATGAACCACAGGCAGACCGGAATCTGGGTGGAGTAGAAGAGCTGCCCGGGCAGGGCGACCATGCAGTCCACCAGGTCAGCTTCGATGATGGCCTTGCGAATCTCGCCCTCGTTGGCAGTGTTGGAGGACATGCTGCCATTGGCGAGGACGAAGCCGGCGATGCCGGTGGGCGCCAGGTGATGGATGAAATGTTGCACCCAGGCGAAGTTGGCGTTGCCGGCGGGCGGGATGCCGTACTTCCAGCGCCGGTCGTCGCGCAGACAGCTCGCCGCGCCAGTCGCTGTCGTTGAAGGGCGGATTGGCGAGGATGAAATCGGCGCTTTAGGTCAGGGTGGCAGTCGTTGTGGAAGCTGTCGCCGTGCTCGATGTTGGCGTCGATGCCGCGGATGGCCAGGTTCATCTTGGCCAGGCGCCAGGTGGTGGGGTTGGATTCCTGGCCGAAAATCGAGATGTCGCCGATTCTACCGCGGTGGGCTTCGATGAATTTCTCGCTCTGGACGAACATGCCGCCAGAACCGCAGCAGGGGTCGTAGACGCGGCCTTTGTATGGCGCGAGCATCTCCACCAGCAGCCATGACCACGCGGCGACGGAGTGTAGAACTGACCGCCTTTTTTGCCCTCGGCGCTGGCAAACTGAGCCAGGAAATATTCGTAGACCCGACCGAGGATGTCTTTGGAGCGGTTTTCCTCGGTCGCCCAGGCCGATGTTGCTGACCAGGTCGATGAGCTGCCCGAGGCGGTCTTATCCAGGCCCGGGCCGGGCATATTCCTTGGGCAGGACGCCTTTAAGGGAGGGATTGTCGCGCTCGATGGCTACCATGGCGTCATCCACGGTCTGACCAATGGTGGGCTGTTTAGCGCTGGCTTTGAGGTAACGACCAGCGGGCTTCTGGAGGAACCCAGAAGATATTGATCGGCGCGGTATTCGTCGGGGTCTTCGGGATCGGCGCCGTCGGCGATTTCGTCCTGTAGGCGAGCGTGCTGCTCTTCGAAGGCGTCGGAGATGTATTTCAGGAAGATCAGGCCGAGGACGACGTGCTTGTACTCGGCGGCGTCCATGTTGCTGCGCAGGGCGTCAGCGGCGGACCAGAGCTGGGCTTCGAAGCCAATGGAGGCAGTGGAGTGGTTTGAGGTTTTGGGCATGGTTTATGAGAAGATGTTGCTGAGATATTTTGTATGGGATAAGATCATGTTGGCACCTCCCTGGTGGGCAGAAACACGGATCTTTTTCTCAGTATACTATATTATTTTAACTAGGCAGTGAAGGTGCTCAAAGGTTACCCGACAACAGCGATTTCAAGGTAACCCTCATTCCTTGTATCATATAATACAGCCAACCATTTAAAAATCTTCCACTCCGATAATACCTCAGGAGGCCCCTCCATGAAAACCAGGCGTCACCAGCTCAAACACACCCCCGGCGCGGCTCCCGGCATCGAGATCGAGGAGCTCGCCAACCTGCCCGGCGGCAGCGGTAAGTCAACCATCACTTGCATGGATTACTCCCCATCCCGCGCCTCCCAGCAGGAGGTCGCCGACCTCGAAGCCTTCGTTTCCCTCCACCGCCCCGAATGGTGCGCGGTGCGCTGGATCAGCCTGACCGGGCTCTCCGACATGAGCGCCATCCACGCCCTGGCGACCAAGTACGACCTGCACCCCCTGGCTATCGAGGACCTGCTCCACGGCACTCAAAGACCGAAAATCGAGTCCTACGGCGGCGAGGAGAGCGAATTCCAGGCGCGCCTGTTCATCGTCACCCGCATCCTGCAGTTCCAGGAAGGGCGCCTGCGCCACGAGCAGGTCTCGATCTTCCTGGGGCACAACACCGTGCTGACCTTTCAGGAATTGCCCAGCCCGGTCTGGGACGGCATCCGCCAGCGCATCCTATCCAAAGGCTCGCGCCTGCGCGCCAACGATGCCAGCTTCCTGGCGTATTCGCTGCTGGACGCCATCGTCGATAGCTGCTTCCCGATCCTCGAGACTTACTCGGAGCGCGCCGAAGAGCTGGAAGCGCAGATCCTGGACCGCTCGCAGCCTGGCACCATTAATGACATCCACCAGCTCAAGCGCGACCTCCTGCTGCTGCGCTGGGTAGTCTGGCCGCTGCGCGAGCTGGTTTCGGCGCTGCAGCGTGAGTCGCACGAGTGCGTCAGCGAGACGACGCGCATCTATCTAAGGGACCTCTACGATCACGTCATCCAGATCATCGAGCTGATCGAGACCTATCGCGAGATCGCCAGCGACCTGACCGATACTTACATGTCCTCGGTATCCAACCGCATGAACGAGGTCATGAAGGTGCTGACGCTGATCGGCACCATCTTTATTCCCTTAACGTTTCTGGCAGGAGTTCTACGGGATGAACTTCCGCCACTTCCCGGAGCTGGGGCAGGTCTGGGCTTACCCGGCGTTCTGGGCGGCCTGCATCCTCACAGCGGTCGCCATGCTACTGCTGTTCCGGCGGCGCAACTGGTTATAACAACAGGCATCCGATCCTGCTAATCAAAGGCTGGACTTAGGAATAGACAGGTGAATCAGACCATGATCATCAGGCGTTATGGAAAATAAACAAGACAAATCCAAAAAGGTCAGTTTGAAGCCATCCTTCCGCATTGTCATAATCGGTGCAGGTTTTTTATTACCTGTTTTCTTCTTGCTGTTGAGCTCAAGCATTCAGAAACCCCTGGACCACGACGAACACCAGTTTATCGCCGCCGGGATGTTGTTAGCCAAACATTTCAGCTTCCCCTATCTCGATTATGCCTACTTCCACATGCCGAACCTGGTTTTTATTAATGCGGCACTCTTTACCTTTACAGATCATCTCTTGCTTTCCGCCCGGTTATTCTCCACCCTTTGTACCTGGCTTACACTGGTAATCATCTTTTTCACTGCTTTTCACTTGTTCCGAAACTATTCATCGTTTATCGGCTTCCTATTCGCCATATGTAGCGTCGTTATTCTTCTTATAAATCCGGTTTTCGTCTACACGGTGGGTAAGGCCTGGAATCACGACCTGCCCATTTTATTAACATTGGTGGCCTTGATCCTATTTTCTGAGGGGATAAAGCGGGAAAATAAGCGAAGGTGGTTCTTCGCCAGTGGGTTAATGATCGGGTTAGCAATCGGTACTCGCCTGACTTTCGCCCCAATCGTTCTCCCTTTTCTGATCATGTTTTTCTTGTTGCCCCGCCGTCTCGGAAACAAGGAGTTGGTAAAGCAGATTCTGGCCTTCGTCCTGGGTCTTTTTGTTGGCTTGCTGCCATCGGTGGTACTTTTTACGTTGGCGCCCAGGCAGTTCATGTTCGGCAATTTTGGTTACGCCGCCTATAATACTCTCTACCGACAACAACAGGGATTCAGTGAGGGGACTTGAGCAGTACAACGATGTCGTTAAGCGGTAAGCTGAGCTATCTCAGCCAAAATATTCTATTTGAACCGACCATTGGCCTGCTGCTCCTGGCCTACTTGTTCTTTGTTTTCCGAAATTTTTTCCGTCGTATGCGAAGGCCGCCCTTCTGGTCCATGGTTGTTTTATCCTCGATTTTGCTCCCTTTTCTGTTGCTCGGATCCCTCGCACCAACCCCTGCCTGGTACCAATATTTCTATGCACCCATTCCCTTTCTTGTGTTAGCTTTATTATATGGGGTTGCAGCGTTTTACGAGAAGAACGACCGGAAAAATATAACCATCATCTTATTCGTCGCGATCATCGTCGGCGCCAGCGTATACGGGGCACAATTCTATCGGAATGTAGGCATCCTCTTGAGACCAGCCGAATCGCTGGCTGTTAGGGTGCACGACTTGGGTCTTAAGATAGCATCACAAGTGGACGGGGGTCGGGTTCTGACACTCGTGCCGTTGTTCCCATTGGAGGGCGGAGCCTCTATTTATGAGGAATTTGCCACGGGTTCGTTTGGTTGGCGAGTGGCACCTCTGATACCGGTTGAGAAAAGGAAAGAAGCAGGGTTAGTCGCCGATACCGATCTTGATCATTTTCTGCGGAATAATTTTCCGGCAGCAATATTGACTGGCTATGAAGATTTCCTTGAGCAGCCATTCACTGAGTTTGCCGAGCAATCTGGTTTCCGGTCGTTGAAACTCACCACCGACAAGACGCTTTGGTTGGCTAATCCATAAGGATGATTTTTTAGGTATCGAGGATACGTTCTACACGATTCCCAAAAAAAGATGCCTGGCTATGTTGGGCGTAACCAGCGGTTATTTTTCATAACCGCTTTCCGGGTCAAAGCGGCTGTATTTCGGCTGCCAGCCCAGGACCCGTTTGGCTGCGGAGCAGTCCACCAGGCTGATGAACTCGCCCCTGGCCAGGTACTCTTCCTTCGATACCTTCGGCCAGGGCAGGTGGGGGTAGTGCTTCTCGACAATCTCGGCGCTGGGCGTGCGCGCCCGGTTTTCGTCGTGGGTCAATAAGAAGGACTGGTGGGTTTCGATGGGCGCTTCCAGGCTCAGCAGGGCGGCCTCGGCGACGTCGCGCACGTCCACGTAAGAGAAGAAATCGCCGATGCTGCTCTGCAGCTTGAAGTGCTCGGGCATGAATTCGAACCACGGGAAGCGGTTCGGTCCGGGGTGGGTGACCAGGGTCGGGCGCAGGCTGACGGAGGTCAGGCCGCCGCGCCGTGAAAACGCCCGGCACATCTCCTCGCCCAGGTGCTTGCTCAGCGAGTAATTGCGCACGTTGTAAGGGGGCACGTCGTCGTCCAGCGGCAGGTACAGCCCCGGGTGCTTGGGCTCGGCCTGCCCCAGGGCGTTGATGCTCGAAAAATGGACGACCCGCTGCACGCCGGCTTCCTCGGCCGCCAGCAGCACGTTGTAGGTGCCACGCAGGTTGGTGTCCAGCACCTGCTCGTCCTGGCCGTGCATGTCGAAGGGGATGGCGGCCAGGTGGATGACGGCCTGCATGCCCTGGGTCGCCCGGCGCACGGCGCCCATGTCGCGCACATCGCCGGGCAGGTACTCATAATCGGCGTTGTGGGGCTGGGCGCGCACGTCCATGGCGCGTACCGTATGCCCGGCTTCCAGCAGGCGCTTGACGACCCACTGGCCGATTGCGCCAGTGCTTCCGGTGACGAATACGTTCATCATTTAGCGGTTTTTCAGGTATTCGTCGATGGCGGCGGCGGCGCGCCTGCCGGCAACCACGGCGGTGACCACCAGGTCGGGACCGGTGACATCATCTCCCCCGGCATACACGCCCGGGCGGGTGGTGGCCCCTGTCTTGGGGTCGGCGACGATCAGGCCCCAGTTCTGCGTCTTCAGGTCGGGCGTGGTCTCGCCGATGATGGGGTCGGGCCAGTAGCCAAGCGCCAGGATGGCCGAGTCGGCCTCGACGATGAAGTTCGAGCCTTCGACCGGCACGGGTTTGCGCCTGCCCTTGGCATCCGGCTCGCCCAGCACCATGCGGATGCACTCCACCTGCGCCAGGCGCCCGTTTTCCCCGGCGATGAAACGCACGGGTTGGGTCAGGAACTGGTAGATGGCGCCCTCTTCGCGGGCCAGCTCGCGGTCGTGCTTGCCGCCGGGCATTTCCTTTTCGGTGCGGCGGTAGAGGCAGGTGACTTCATCTGCGCCCATGCGCAGGGCGGTGCGCAGGCAGTCCGAAGCCGTGTCGCCGCCGCCGATCACGACCACCTTGCGGCCGATTTCCGGGCGGGTGGGCATTTCGGGGGCAGGATTTCCAGGGGCGCGTTGGCGCGCATCAGGAACTCGGTGGCTTTGTAAACGCCCGCCAGGTCCTCGCCCGGGGCTTCCATGGGGGCGTCGATCTCGCTGCCGACGCCGACGAAGATGGCGTCGAAGCCCTCGCCAAAGAGATCGTCAATCTTTTTCTCCTTGCCGATGGTTGTGTTGTAAATAAAATTAACGCCGGCCGCTTCCAGGTCGCCGACCCGGTTGAGTACGACCTGCTTGGGGAGCTTGAAGTTGGGAATGCCGTAGGTCAGCAGGCCGCCCGGCGCCGGCTTGGATTCAAAGACGACCACCTCATGCCCCAGGGGCGCGAGCTGTTCGGCGCAGGTCAGGCCGGCCGGGCCGGAGCCGACGATGGCCACTTTCTTGCCGGTCGGCTTACCCCGGGTGACCTGGACGCCCACCGTGGCCCGCTCGTAATCGGCGACGAAGGCTTCCAGGGCGCCGGTCAGCACCGGGTCGTTCGACTTTCGCAGCGAGCACGAGCCCTGGCAGAGCTGCTCGTGCGGCAGACTCGCCCGCAAACTTCGGGCATGGAGCTGGTCGAGCGGTACAGGGCGGACGCTTCCAGGAACATCCCGTTTTCGATCAGCCACATGGCGGAGGGGATGTCGTTGTGCACGGGGCACGCCAGCATACACGGCGCTGGGATCGGGGCATTGGACGCAGCGCGCGGCTTCGATGCGCGCCTGGATCGGGTCTAGGGGAATGACCACATCGTCAAAATCCAGCACACGCTCTTCCACGGGACGGTTGCTGATGTCCATGGAAGGCACGCGAGCCCTGGATTTGCGATCGATGGCTAAGAACTCACCGGGTATGTTGCGCATAACAAAACCTCCGTTGTATGAATTCATAATAACCAGGAATCGAGACTCGTTCAAGTTCTTAAGTCACGATTTTTTGTGATGGTTGTCACTTTAGACAGTGATTAGGAAAAGAACAAATTCTGGGTGTATTTACAAAGGAGGGATACAATACTCCATCATTAATATCATTCTGAATGATATTAACGTATTCAATTGTCGTTTTACACAGAAAGCAAGGAGTGTTTTGAATGAAGAAGTGGATTATTTTTATCGTCGTGGTCATCGTCCTGGCTGTGGGCGGCTATTTCCTCTTCCAGCGCGCCAGCGCCCAGCGCATTCAGGAGGCATTGAGCAGCCTGCAGACGGTCGAGGCGGTGCGGGATGAGCTGGTGGCCATGATTGGCGGCACGGGCAGCGTGCATACCAACCAGATGGGCACGATCCTGTGGGAGACTTCGGGGATTGTCGAAAAAATCGACGTGGCGGAGGGCGATCCGGTCGAAGCTGACCAGGTTTTGGCCAGCTTGAGAAAGACTTCGTTGCCTCAGAACGTGATCCTGGCGCAAGCCGACCTGGCCAATGCCCAGAAAGCCCTGGACGAGCTTTACGAGACGCAGCTTGCCCTGGCGCAAGCCGATACGGCGATCGTAAAGGCCGAGGATACGGTCAAGAAAGCCCAGGACCGCGTCGACAACCTCGGTACGCCCGCCGGCGACTCCGATATCGATGTCGCGAAGGCAACGGTCCAGCTTTCTAAGATCCAGATGGACAAAGCCTGGGATCGCTACAAGGATTTTGAAAGCAGGCCGGAGGATAACCCAATCCGGGCAGCCTTGTTCAATAAATACGCCCAGGCCAAGCAATTGTTTGACCAGGCGGTAAGTCGCTTGAACAACCTGCGGGGGACCCCCAGCGACCTGACGGCAAGGTTAGCCCAGGCCGACCTGGACCTGGCGCTTGCGAACCTCGAAGATGCCAGGCAAAATTACGAGAAGCTTTCCGCCGGTCCGGATGCCCGCGATATCGCTGCCCTGGAGGCGCGCATCGCCGCAGCCCAGGCCACCATCGATTCGGCGCAGGTGACCGCTCCCTTTGCGGGGATCATCACCGATGTCAGCAATAAGCCGGGCGACCGTGTCGCCCCGGGCAGCGTGGCTTTCCGCCTGGACGATTTTTCGAGGCTGCTGGTCGATGTCCCGGTTTCTGAGGTCGACATCGCCCGCATTGATCAAGGGCCAGGAGGTGATCCTGACCTTCGATGCCATTTCCGGCAAGGAATACCAGGGGAAGGTGGTCGACGTGGACCGGGTTGGGACGACCAACCAGGGAGTCGTCGATTTTACGGTGACGGTAGAATTATTGGATGTCGATGAGCAGGTCAAGCCGGGCATGACCGCCGCCGTTAACATCATCGTCGAACGCCTGCAGGATGTTTTGTTGGTCCCGAACCGGGCGGTGCGCGTCAAGGATGGGCAACGCGTGGTTTACATTCTCAGGAATGGCGTGCCTGAACCTGTGGCGATCACGCTGGGCGCCTCTTCGGAGACGGACAGTGAGATCGTCGAGGGGGAGCTGGCGGCAGGCGACCTGATTGTGCTGAACCCTCCGGAAAATTTTGAGTTTGGGCAGGAGCCGGCGTTTGTCAGGCAGATGCGAGGCATCCAATGAGTGCGCACTTAGCGGCTGAACCTGCGCCCGTCGCAGATGCCAGTGCGTCGCGTGTGATGACCGAACCTGCGCCGATCGCGGGCGCAAGCGCTCAGGCCAGTGTACAGGCCGTTATCGAAGCCAGGGAGGTGACCAAGGTGTACCGCATGGGTACGGTGGAGGTCAATGCCCTGTGCGGCCTGACGCTGACGATCGCCCGCGGCGAAGCCGTGGCGATCATGGGGCCCTCGGGTTCGGGAAAGTCGACCCTGATGAACATCATCGGCTGCCTGGACCGCCCGACTTCGGGCGAATATATTCTGGATGGAGAGCGGGTCTCGGACATGAAGGACGATCAGCTTGCCGTCATCCGCAACCGCAAGGTTGGTTTTGTATTCCAGAGCTTTAATTTACTGCCTCGGGCGACTGCACTGTCCAACGTTGAGCTGCCCATGCGCTACGCCGGGGTGGGCCGCGACCGCAAAGAACGGGCGCGCCAGGCGTTAATCTCGGTTGGGCTCGAGGACAGGATCACCCACCGACCCAGCGAGCTCTCCGGCGGCCAGCAGCAGCGCGTGGCCATTGCCCGCTCGCTGGTCAACGATCCGGCGATCATCCTGGCCGACGAGCCGACAGGCAACCTCGATTCCAAATCGGGTGTCGAGATTTTGAATATCCTGCTGGCTTTGAACTCGGAACGCGGGACGACTTTGATCATCGTCACGCACGATTTACAGGTCGCCAAACAAACCCAGCGCATCATCCGCCTCCGCGACGGGATGGTGGAGGAGGGCGCATGATCCTGCAGGCCATTCTTGAAGCATTAGAAAGCCTGTCCGCAAACAAGCTGCGCTCGAGCCTGACGATCCTCGGGATCGTCATCGGCGTGGGGGCGGTGATTGCCATGGTCTCGATCGGCCGCGGCGCCCAGGGGACCATCACCGGTTCGATCGAAGGGATCGGCACGAACCTGATTTTTGTCCTGCGGGGGGGCTCGGAAGATGCCCGCAATCCCAAACCCCTGACGACCGGGGATGCGGTTGCCCTGGCAGATCCTTTCCAGGCGCCTTCGGTCATCGGAGTGGCGCCGATGCTGCAGACCAACAAGAAAATTACTGCCAACGGGAATGATACGACGACCCAGCTCTCGGGTGTCACCCCCGATTATGGCACGATGCGCAATTACACCGTGGCTGAGGGGGAATTTATCCGTGAAGAGCACATGCTGGGACGGGCTTCAGTGGTCGTTTTAGGTCAGGATGTGGCCGAGACGTTGTTCGACCGCACCGAGGGCCTGGTCGATGAGACCGTCCGCATTGATGGCCAGCCGTTCCGCGTCATCGGCGTCCTGGAGGAAAAGGGCGGCTCGAACTTCTCGAACGAGGACAACCAGGTGATGGTGCCATTGACCACCGCCCAGGCTCGCTTGATCTTCCGCACGCCGCGCGACCGCGTGGACATGATCCTGGTGCAGGCGATCAGCCCGGATGCGGTCCCGCAGGCCAACCAGGAGATCGCCCAGATTCTGCGCACGCGCCACCGCACGGCGATCGGAACCGACGATTTCACCCTGTTTTCGCAGCAGGATTTCCTGGACCTGGCGAACGTCATCACCAACGTGCTGACGATCTTCCTGGGCGGCATTGCCGGGATTTCGCTCCTGGTCGGCGGCATCGGCATCATGAACATCATGCTGGTTTCGGTGACCGAGCGCACCCGCGAGATTGGCCTGCGCAAGGCGCTGGGCGCCCGCCGCATCGATATCCTGGTGCAGTTCCTGACGGAATCGTCCTTGCTGAGCCTGGTTGGCGGCCTGATCGGCATCGCCCTGGGCTGGGCCATTTCGTTCGCCGTCGGCCAGATCGCGGCTGCCAGCAACACCCAGCTCGATCCCTCGATCGGGCTGGATACCATCCTGCTGGCCACCCTGTTTTCGACGGCGGTCGGCTTATTTTTCGGGCTGTACCCCGCCAACCGGGCGGCGAACCTGCAGCCGGTGGAAGCGCTTCGATATGAATAAACTATGCATAATGGAGGCAAAATCATGGAACAGAAACTTGCAGAGCTGAGGGCGATTTTAACGGAGATCGCGGATATCCAGGGGGCGAGCGCCGTGCTGGGCTGGGACCAGCAGGTGAACATGCCGCCCGGCGGCGCCAGGATGCGCGGCCAGCAGATGGGCACCCTCCGGTCCATCGCCCACCAGAAATTGACATCTCCCGAGGTCGGCAGGCTCTTAGATGAGCTGCAGCCTTATTGTGAAACCCTGGACCCAGATTCGGACGATGCGCGCCTGGTCAAGGTGACCCGCCGCCGCTTCGATAAATCCACAAAGGTGCCGAAAGAGTTTATTATTGAGATGGCCCAGGTCACCAGCGTCGCCCACCAGGTCTGGCAGAAGGCGCGCAAAGCCAATGATTTTGTCTCCTTCCAACCCACCCTGGAGAAGATCGTCGAGCTCCGGCAGCGCTACGCCGATTTCTTCGCCCCTTACGAGCACGTCTATGACCCGCTGCTCGACGACTTCGAGCCGGGTTTGAAAACGCAGGACGTCCAGGCGATTTTCGCAGCGGTCCGCCCGCAGCAGTCGGCGCTGGTGCATGAAATCGCCGGCTGCCCGCCGGTGGACGATTCATTCCTCCACCAGCCCTTTGATGAGAAAAAACAATGGGACTTTGGGGTCGAGGTGATCACGCGCTTCGGCTACGATTGGAACCGCGGCCGCCAGGACCGCTCCGCCCACCCGTTTACGTCTAGCTCCAGCCGGGACGATGTGCGCATTACCACGCGTTTCATGCCGGACTTTCTCAATCCCGCCCTGTTTGCCACCATGCACGAATCCGGGCATGCCCTCTACAACCAGGGGAACGCCCCTGAGCTGGCGCGTTCCCCGCTGGCTGGCGGGGCTTCGCTGGCAGTCCACGAGTCGCAATCGCGCATGTGGGAGAACCTGGTCGGGCGCTCGCTGCCGTTTTGGGAGTATTTTTACCCGCGCCTGCAGGAGTACTTCCCTCAGCAGCTCAAGCAGGTCAGCCTGGAGCGATTTTACCGGGCGATCAACAAGGTCCAACCCTCCTTGATCCGGGTCGAAGCCGATGAAGCCACGTACAATCTGCACATCATGCTGCGCCTCGAGCTGGAAATTGCCCTGATCGAGGGCTCCGTGGCGGTGAAAGACCTGCCGGAAGCCTGGAACAGCCGCATGCAGGAATACCTGGGCGTCGTCCCACCAGACGATGCAGATGGGGTGCTGCAGGACGTTCACTGGTCGGGCGGGATGATCGGCTATTTTTCGACCTATGCCCTGGGGAACCTGGTCTCCGCCCAGCTCTGGGAGCGCATCCAGGCGGACCTCCCGGATTTGCAGGTGCAGATTCGTTCCGGTGAATTTTCGGCTCTCTTGGAATGGCTGAGAGAGAAAGTTCATCGCCACGGGGCGAAGTTCGAGCCCCAGGAGATCGTTGAGCGCATCACGGGCTCAAAAATCGATCCGGGCGCTTACCTGCGCTACCTGCGCGCCAAGTTTGGCAAGATTTACAACCTGGCTTGATCAAGACGGCTGGCAAGGCTCGCCTGTTCCTGTGGATCATTGCCTGTCTGAGCGTCCTGGCAGTGATCCAGCAGGCTGGGGCTGCGCCAGCCTCTGGCAGCGCCTTCCTGGCTGAGCCTCCTGAACCTGAAGTAAGAATCACCATCTTCGCAGGGGGAGAGGCGGCCGTGGTTTCGGCGCCGGTAGAAGTGGGGCTAGAGTTCAATGCGGTTGTCGAAGGCGCGTACCGCCTGGAGCTGCTCGGAGAAGACGGGCGCCTGCTCTACCGTAGGGTCTTGGCGCCGCCTGGCCAGCCTGAGATACCGCAACAGCTAAAGCTGCCCATTAATTTTGAGATCCCTGGTGCACAGGAGCCCGGTCGCCTGGTGATCAGCCTCCTGGATAGGCAGGGCCGCTTCCAGGCCGTGGATTCCGTGGATGTCCTCCTGTCAACGGCAACCCCAGAGAGCCAGCAGGCTGCCCTTCAGAACCCGGATCGCCTTGTGATCCAATCCCCGGCACCAGGAAGCCAGGTGAGTGGGGGGACGGTCCTGGTCTCCGGGCAAATCCAGGGGAGTGCTGACTTACCCTTGAAGGTGCTACTGTTGGATGAGGACGGGCGGGTTGTCGGCCAGCGCCTGGCTGCGATCCAGCCCAGCGATGAAAAAGCTGGGACCTGGCAATTCTCAGCCGAGGTGCCCTGCCAGGTGAAGGAGCGCACCCCTGTGCGCCTCCAGGTTATTCAGAGTGGGGAACCCCTTTCCGAGATCAAGATACTGGCGAGTATTTTGGTCGATTTGTTCCCTTAAGGTAAAATTGAGCCAGGTCCGAACGATTGGTAAACCAGCACAAGGAGATTTCAGATGGCGAATGTTCCTTTTCCTTCCAAGCGTGCGCCGGTGTATGCGGACATCCCGGATGAAAAATGGATGAACTGGCGCTGGCAGCTCAGCAACCGCATCAATTCTGTTGAAGAATTTGAAAAGATCATCCCCCTGACAGAGAGCGAGCGCCAGGCGCTGCGGGCGCCGAACCTGTTCCGGGTGGACATCACGCCCTATTTCATCTCCTTGATCGATCCGGATGACCCGGATGACCCCGTCCGCAAGCAGGTTGTGCCCACCTCGGCGGAGATGGTGCCGTTTACGGCGATGATGGAAGATTCGCTGGCGGAAGATCGCCATTCGCCGGTTCCCGGGCTGGTGCACCGTTACCCCGACCGGGTGCTGATGCTGGTGACGACCCAGTGCGCCACGTACTGCCGTTACTGCACCCGTTCGCGCATCGTCGGTGATCCAGCGGCTACCTTCTCTCGGAACGAATTCGAGATGCAGATCGATTACCTGAAGCGAACCCCGCAGGTGCGGGATGTGCTTCTCAGCGGCGGCGATCCGTTGGTCCTGGCGCCAAAGATTCTTGAGGAAATCCTCAGCCGGCTGCGAGAGATCCCGCACATCGAGATCATCCGCATCGGCTCGCGCGTGCCCGTCTTCATGCCCATGCGCATCACGCCGGAGCTGACGGACATGCTGCAGAAGTACCATCCCCTGTGGTTGAATATTCACGTCAATCACTCCAACGAGATCACCCAGGAGCTTGCCATCGCCACCGATCTCCTGACCCGGGCGGGCATTCCGCTGGGAAACCAGTCGGTGCTGTTGGCGGGCGTCAACGATAACGTCCATGTGCAGCGCCAGCTGGTGCAGGACCTGGTGCGCATCCGGGTCAGGCCTTATTACCTGTACCAGTGCGACCTGGTCGAGGGCGCCGGGCATTTCCGCACCCCGGTGGCCAAGGGGATCGAGATCATGGAGGGGCTGCGCGGGCACACCTCCGGGTATGCGGTACCGATGTACATGGTCGATGCGCCCGGCGGGGGCGGTAAAATCCCGGTTTTGCCGCAGTACCTGATCAGCATGTCTGATCACAAGATTATCCTGCGCAATTTCGAGGGCTACATCACCACGTACGAGGAACCGACCGATTACGTCCCGGAGCAAGCTGCAAAGTTCAAAGGTACAAAACGTTACGAGCCCGGACAGGCAGGGATTACGGGCTTGCTGGATGGAGACGAGATGTTTATCAAACCGGAGGGCTTTGACACCCTCCACGAGCGGGATGGCGTGCAGCATCGCTTGAAGGACGAGCGCAAGTGGATTCCGCTGGGGATCGGTCCTGGAGAGAAACCGCCATCCGGCGAGTCCTAGAATATGCTAAAATGAAACTGGTTGGGTGTTTGCCAGTTTGAACGAAACAACCCGATCAGGGAGCGTTCGATGAAAACGAATACAGGCGTTCGCCCTTCGCCCATTGCCGGGCAATGGTATTCTGCGGACCCTAAAAAGCTGGCCTCTCAAATCGATCGATTTATAGAGGCAGTAGACCTGCCTCCCTTGCCCGGGGAGGTTGTTGGTGTAATGGCGCCCCATGCCGGGCATGTCTATTCCGGGCAGGTGGCAGCTTATGCGTTTGCCGCGCTGCGCCACCTGGAACCTGAGCTGGTGGTGGTTGCCTCACCGATGCATTACCCGTATGATGAGCCGCTGCTGGTTTCCGCTCATACGGCGTATGCTACGCCCCTGGGAGAAATCCCGATCGCTCAGGATGTCCTGCAGGCGCTGGACAGTTTCCTGCAGGATCAGTATTCCATGAAGTTCAGCTACGTGCCCAATGACCCTGAGCATTCCCTGGAAATTGAGTTGCCCTTCCTGCAGCGGGTTCTGCAGAAGGAGTTCAAGCTGGTACCCATCATGGTGCGCGATCCCAGCAGGCAGGTGACGCAGGCGCTGGGGGAGGCGCTGGCTGAGGTGCTGAAACAAAGGTCGGTAATTCTGGTAGCCAGCACGGACCTATCCCACTTTTATTCCCAGGAGGTTGCCGAGACGCTGGATCGGGCAATGCTGCAGCAGGTGGAAAAATTGGATCCGCAAGGTGTCCTCGATGTGGAAGATGATGGAAAAGGGTTTGCCTGCGGGAGGGGCGCCCTGGCTGCGGTGCTGTGGGCTGCAAAATCATTGGGAGCGGATTGTGCGAAAATTCTCAGGCAGGCTACTTCCGGGGACGTAACCGGGGACTATGATCGGGTAGTTGGTTACGCGGCTGCCGTTTTTTTGCACACCCAAAGCGAGAAGGTAGTTTAATTTCGTCAGATGGAAAGCTCATTAAGTGTAGATATTCTCAGGCTGCTGGCGATGGGGCTGCTGGTCCTGGCAAACGCTTTTTTTGTCGCAGCCGAGTTTTCATTGATCAGTGTGCGTAAAACGCGGCATTGCAGAGCTGGCAGCCCATGGCAACCTGGCAGCCAAAGCGGTAGACAAGGCTATCTCGAACCCGGACCGGGTGATTGCAGCCACCCAGCTTGGAATCACCCTCTCCAGCCTGGGCCTGGGCTGGCTGGGCGAGCCTGCCCTGTCTCATTTGATTGAACCGGTGGTGGCCTGGTTCCCGACCGGGTTTCGAGAAGAAGTTTCAATCGCGATCTCGGCTGCGATCGCCTTCACGTTGATCACGTTTCTGCACGTGGTCGTGGGCGAGCTGATGCCGAAGTCGATCGCCCTGCAAGATCCGGAACGGACGTCGTTGTTTGTCGCCCGGCCTACCCTGATCACCGAAAGCATTTTTAAGCCGGCGATCTGGGCTTTGAACGGGACAGGGAATGCCTTGTTGAAACTTCTGAAAATTCAGCCAGCCAGCGGGCATGGACTTGTACACTCTGTGGAGGAGCTGCGTATGATTGTTACCGCCAGCACGGAGGGCGGGGTGATGGGCAGCGACCAGAGCGAGATGCTGCATGCGGTGTTCGATTTCGGGGAGATGATCGTGCGGCAGGTAATGATCCCGCGCACGGAAATTTTGGCGGTGGAGGCGGACATCCCCCTGGATGAAATTATCCAGCTAACGACTCAATCGACATATACGAAATTTCCGGTCTATGACGACAGCCTGGACCAGATCCTGGGGATTGTGCACGTCAAGGACCTGCTGGTTGCTCTGCTTACCCCCGGATCGCACAGCCAAACAGCCCGCGGCTATTTGCGGGAGGCGATTTTCGTCCCCGAAACCATATCGGTCAAGGCGCTGCTGCGCCAGTTTCGGGACAATCACCAGCATATGGCGATTGTGCTGGATGAGTTTGGCGGTACGGCGGGCCTGGTCACGCTCGAAGATTTGCTTGAAGAAATTGTTGGCGAGGTCAGCGATCCTTTCGATGTCAACGATCCTGATTTCCAGGTGCAGCCTGATGGCTCGGTCCTGATCGATGGCCTGACGCTGATCGATGAGGTCAACCAGCAACTGGGTCTGGCGTTGCAAGACCCGGATTACGATACCATCGCCGGCTATGTGTTGGGCAAGCTTGGGCGCATTCCTGCGCTGGCCGACTCGGTTGAAGGCAACGGGATACGCCTGCGGGTGGAAGAAATGGACGGTCTAAGGATTGCCCGGCTGTCGTTGCGCAGGCTGGATGGGCGGGGTGTAATCTCCCCGTCCCGGCCGCCGCAGACCGGTGTGGAATCCCCTGCCAGGTAGCTCTGTCCTTCCTGGTCCCATGAATTTGGACAGCCCTCCATGACCACTTACCTGGAAATAGCCGTTAACGTCCCGCAGGTGAGTGGTGTGTTCGACTATCACTTACCCCCCGAGCTGCAAGACAGGGTGGGTCCGGGCTGCCTGGTTGTGGTGCCTTTTGGCTCACAGGTGGTGCATGGGGTGGTTATCCGCCAGGTGGAACAACCATCGGTGGCAGATACGAAGCCCGTGCACAGCCTGGTCGATCCGGGAGCCGTCGTCACACCGGCACAGATTGAGCTGGCGTTCTGGCTGGCAAAAGAAACCTTCTCACCCCTGGCTCCCTGTATCAGCTTGATGCTGCCGGCAGGCGTAATCCAGCAGGCGGACACGGAATATTTCTATGCCGGTCGCGCAGAGCAGGTCGAAGCGCTCGAATTAACTCCATTACAGCAGCGCCTGTTGGGCTTGATCCGCAAGGCGAGTTCGTTGCGCGGCCGGCAAATCGACGCCAGCCTGCCGCGCCTGGACTGGAAGCCGGCGGTCCGCAGTTTGATCAAGCTAGGCCTGGTTACGACCCGCTCGGTTTTGCCCTCGCCCAAAGTTTCACCCAAAATGGTGCGGACGGCTCGCCTGGCCTGTCCTCCTGAAGAGGTTGAGCTGATCCTCGCTCCTGGCACAAAAGATGCGCGGGTTGTCTGCCTGGGTAGGGCGGGTTCGCCAGCCGTGAACCGCCGCCAGGAAATGCTGCGCTATTTCCTGCGCGAGCCAGGCTGGAACGACGTGACCTGGTTGTATGCTGAAAGCGGCGGGCGCCTGGAGGACCTGTACGTACTGGAGGAATGTGGCCTGGTCATGATTGGGGAGAGCGAGTCCCTTCGAGATCCCCTGGCCAACCTGGGATACGTTGCCAGCCAACCGCCGGTCCTCACCGGCGACCAGCAGCAAGCCTGGCAAATCGTCCAGAAGAACCTGCGGGATGCGGCCCTGGGACTGGCCGCACAGCCAATTTTGCTGCATGGCGTGACCGGATCCGGAAAAACAGAAATTTACCTGCGCGCCGTTCAAGAAACCCTGGAACTAGGCAGGCAGACCATCGTGCTGGTGCCAGAAATCGCCCTGACGCCTCAGACCGTCAACCGTTTTGTCAGCCGTTTCCCGGGCCGCGTCGGCCTGGTGCATTCCGGTTTGTCCCAGGGGGAGCGCTACGATACCTGGCGCCGGGCGCGCCTGGGACAGCTTTCGATCGTGGTGGGCGCCCGCAGCGCCCTGTTCACACCTTTCCCGAAACTGGGATTAATTGTCGTCGACGAATGTCACGACGACGCCTATTACCAGTCGGATAATAGACCCTATTACCATGCTCGCGAAACTGCCCTGGCATACGCCAGGATGAGCGGGGCCGCCTGCCTGATGGGTTCTGCCACGCCGGACGTCAGCACGTTCGTCCGGTCAGGGGCGGTTGCCTCGGTTCAAGCGGACCAGGCCCAAAAGTTTAAAAATTCAACCCCGGCAAATCCGAGTTATTGCTATATCCGCCTGCCGAACCGCATCCTGGCCCATCACGAGGCGGTTCGGAGCCAGTTGGAACGCCTGGCTTCATCCGGCGATTTTAAATCTCGGTATCAACCGTTTGATGGCCAGGCTGAATCGATTGATTTACCGCAGGTGCAGATCGTCGACATGCGTGAAGAATTAAAATCTGGCAATCGCTCGATTTTCAGCCAGGTCCTTACCAGCCAGCTAGGCGAAGTGCTGGCCGCTCAGCAGCAGGCTATCTTGTTTTTAAATCGCCGGGGAACGGCCACGTATGTTTTCTGCCGGAGCTGCGGTTTTGTGCTGGAATGCCCGAAATGCGACCTGCCGCTGACTTATCACCAGCGCCAGGCTGAGAGTCTCACCCTCCAGGAAGATAGTAAGGAAGCGGTACTCGCTTCCAGGAGCAAGTTGATCTGCCATCACTGCGGTTACCGGCGTGAAATCCCGGCAAAATGCCCGGCATGCGGCAGTACGCAAATCCGCTATTTTGGCACGGGAACTGAGCGGGTGGCGGATGAGGTTCAAGCGCTCTTTCCGCAGGCGCGGGTCCTGCGCTGGGATTGGGAGACCACCCGCCAGAAGGGTGCTCATGAGGTGATCCTGAGTCATTTCACCTCCCACCGGGCGGATATCCTGGTGGGCACGCAGATGCTGTCGAAAGGGCTGGACTTGCCCCTGGTCACCCTGGTGGGAGTCATCCTGGCAGATGTAGGTCTTGCCCTGCCCGATTATGCTGCCAACGAGCGTGCCTTTCAGGTGTTGACGCAGGTTGCCGGGCGCGCCGGGCGCAGCCTCCTCGGCGGCAGGGTGATCTTTCAGACTTTTCAGCCGGAGCATTACGTGATCCAGGCTGCCGCTGAGCATAACTACGAAGCCTTTGCCTGGAAGGAGCTCGAATACCGGCAGCGCCTGGGGTACCCCCCCTATTTCAACCTGTTACGCCTGGAATATCGCAATGCCAATCCGTCTGTGGCTGAAAAGACAGCCCGCGAAATGGCGGAGCGCATCCAGGGCTGGCTGCAGGCAGATGACCGCCTCGCCACGCGCATGCTTGGCCCGGTGCCCCCATTCTTTGCGCGGGTGGGAGGTCTTTATCGCTGGCACATTGTCCTGCGCGGACCTAATCCGCTAACACTGCTCTCACCGGAAGCGCGCAGGCGCTTTTTTAGCGATTGGCAGGTTGAAGTAAATCCACCTTCCTTGCTATAATATACCTGGGCTTGCCCCAGGCAGTACCTGGGTCGTCCCAGGTGTATATTTTACTGTTAGTTCCCACGAGGAGTGAACCCCATGCAAACGAGACGAGAAGCACTGACCTGGGAGGATGTCGACAAGCTCATTACGCATCTCTTACCACAATTCGAAGGGGAATTTGAGGCAATGATGATGATCACCCGCGGTGGAATTGTGCCGGGTGGGATTTTGGCGGAGCGCATGGGCATCGCGCATATCCTGACGGCGGCGGTCGATTTCCCGGCGCAGACTGAAACGGAGAGATCCATGCGGACGCAGTCTCCATTGTTAGCCTGGCCGCAATTCATCCAATTTCCGGAAGACCGGACTGTTCGCGGCCGGCGCACCCTGGTCGTCGACGATGTCTGGGGTTCCGGTCGTACCATCACCACGGTCAGGCACCGGGTCAGCGCTGCCGGCGGTTTCCCTTTTACCTGCGTGTTACACTTTAATCCTTACCGGAATTTGTTTGGCAATGCCCGTCCGGATTACTACGCGGCCATTACGGATGCCCACATCGTCTATCCATGGGAGATCGACCGTGGGCTGGACCGCATCCTGGCTACAGATCTGATTTAAGGGCGGACAGCGCCCTGATGCGCCAGGGCCTTCGGCGGGATCAGCCAGACCAGCTCCCCGCGGGGTGGATCGAGCGCAACCAGGTCCACGCGCGCCAGGCCGCCCTTCTTAAAGACAAGGCGGCCTCCCCCGATGAGGTCGGATACCGTTAAGCTGAAATCAGGCTCATGGCCTACCAGGATCAAGCCCTCAGCGCCCGTGTGTTCCTGAATGATTTCGACCAGCTCTGCCATCCCAAAACCAGGGGAGAGGCGGGCGTCCTCTTCCAGGCTTTCTTCCATCCCCAGTTGATTGGCAACAATTTGAGCCGTCTGCCTGGCGCGCACCAACGGGCTGGTCAGGATGGCATCCAAATCGGGTGCCAGGTCAGAGATTGCTTCTGCTACCCATCCCACCTGCAGCTTGCCCTTGTCAGTTAATGGGCGCGAGGCGTCAGCTTCTTTCCAGGTTTCACGATCTTCAGCCAGCCCGTGGCGCAGAAAATATACGATCATGCAGAGCTCCTTCTATAAACTCGAAATTGCTGATGCCAGGTTGCGGCTGAACACCGGGCGGTTGAACCACTTCCAGGTCTCGGGAAAAGCCAGGATCAACTGGTGCAGCTCGTTATACCGGTAGGTCAGGTACATCATAACGCCGGAGCTGTTCTGGCGCTGGTAAGCGGGGAGACGGTCCTGTTTGGCGCTGAACTCTTTGAAAAATTCCTTGAGCAGGTTGACGGCGACGTTGGCGTCATTCAATTCACCCAGGTGGTCCTGGATACGCTTGATGTCATCGATGACCTTCTGCCCTTCCGGGTTCAGGACTTCCTGGAAATATTCGACCGTGTAACGAAAGCGCTTGAACTGGATGCGCAATTGGTGAAGCTGTGCCAGCGTGGCGGTTTCCAGGATGGATTCGTAAGCACGTACGGCAGCCAGGTGCTGGTAAATCAAAACCGGAGCCAGCTCTCTAACGCGAAAAGGTTCTAAAACATCAACGGTTCGTGACCCCTGTGCGATATTTTGCGGGGCAAGAAAGTCTGTAAAATTCTCCTTGAACCGGGTGTACACCTCGCCGTTCAAGAAATCGAGCATTTCCAGGCGCGCTGCCTCGCGCTGGACGTGCCAGGCCTCAACCAGAGGATCCAGGCCGTGCTGTTCTTCCGGCGGCAGCGTCTGAACATAGGTTGCGGCTTTATCCAGCAGGACATCCAGGTCGCGCACTCTCCCCAGGGTCCCGCCGGTGAGACGCAAGCCTTTCAGATGAGGCGCCAGGGCTTTCGGTTTAAAGGCTTCTCCGAACACGTCAAAAGCTGCCCGCATGCGACGGGTGGCCACACGCATATCATGGAGGGCCTCGATATCCTCTCCGGAACGGGTACCGGCTTCGTGCGAGAGCATTTCCGCCAGCTGGTAGCGCCAGACCTTCTTCCCGGCCTCGGCTAAAGAGTTCATCCGGCAGAATACCGGGGCTTAAAACGGCATTTCCTGGGTTTTCCATGGGCGATTCCATTACGTTTTCTATATCAGGACAGTCTTTGGAGGGCGTTGGTGATACGCCAGCAGCCAGTGCTGGCTGTTTTTAGGCGCTTCCCCTTCTTTTGCCAGTACCCTCGAGTACGTCCCGTCCGTATTCAACTGGCGCGCCTTGACATTGTCAGACAGGTAAGTTTCCAGGACATCGTCGCGCAGGTAGCGGATGAACTGTCGATCCTGGACAGGAAAGAGAACCTCAACCCTGCGGTTGATGTTACGCTGCATTAAGTCTGCGCTTCCCAGGAGGATTTTTTCATTGCCGGCATTGTGCGCATAATAAATCCGGCTGTGTTCCAGAAAACGCCCAACCACGCTGAGCACGCGGATATTCTCGCTAATTTTTGGTATTCCGGGTCTTAAGCAGCAGATGCCTCGAACGACCAAATCCACCTTGACTCCGGCCATCGATGCCTGGTACAACGCCTGGATCATCGGGGGATCAACCAATGAATTCATCTTAAAAATCAAGTGTCCCGGGCCGCCACGCTGATGGACGCTTATTTCTTGCTGGATCATGTCCATCATCCCCTGGCGCAGGTTGATCGGGGCAACGAGCAATTTCCGGTAATCATCCTTGGCAGAATAACCGGTCAGGTAATTAAAGAGGTCGGTGGCATCAGCGCCGATATCATCGTCGACGGTAAACATCCCCACGTCTTCGTACACCTGGGCCGTGAAGGCATTATAGTTCCCGGTTGCCAGGTGCACGTACCGCCGGATTTGGTCGCCTTCCTTGCGCACAACCAGGGCGATTTTGGAGTGAGTTTTCAACCCCAGGAGCCCATAAATGACATGGACGCCGGCGCGTTCCAGGGTCCTTGCCCAGGTGATGTTGCTTTCTTCATCAAACCTGGCTTTCAGCTCCACCAGGACCGCCACCTGTTTATCATGCTCGCGCGCTTCCAGTAGGGCATTCACGACAGGTGAATTGCTGCCTACCCGGTAAAGCGTTTGCTTGATCGCCAGGACGTCCGGGTCTCGGGCAGCCTGGTTCAGGAATTCTACTACCGGGCTGAAGGAGTCGTAGGGATGGTGAACCAGGATATCCTGGCGCCGGATCGCACTGAAGATATCGTCGTCACCAGACTCGCCCCGCAGTCGTTGAGGTCTGGCTGGCTTATATGGCGGATCTTTCAGGTCGTGGCGGTCGATCTGGCGCAGGCTCATCAAAGCGCTGATGCCCAGTGGACCATCTAAGGCATAAATGTCCCTGCGGTCCAGTTCCATATTGGCAGCCAGGATGTCACGAATGCGGCCAGGCATGGAAGGGTTGACCGTCATCCTGACGACGGAGCCAAAACGTCTTTGGCGAATTGCCAGGTCAATAGACTCCAACAAATCGGGCGCTTCCAGCTCCTGGATTTCAGTATCGGCATCCCGGGTGACCCGGAAAGGGTACGCCTCAACCACTTCCAATCCTGGGAAGAGCTCTTCCAGGTTCTCGCTGATGATCTGCTCCAGCCAGACATAATAATGGTGGGATGGATTTTTCCCGTCCTTCCTGAGACTGCCAGAAGAACGCTTGATGGGTACCAGGCGCGGTAGGGTATCCGGGATTTTTAACCGGGCGAACCGCTCCTCGCCGTCCTCATCGATAATCACGACCGCCAGGTTCAGGCTCAGGTTGGAGATATGGGGAAATGGGTGACCGGGATCGAACGCCAGCGGCGTCAACACTGGAAAGACCACCTGGTTGAAATATTGATCCATGGATTCTTGCTGCCGGGCATTCAATTCGGCATAATCCAGGATGTAAATGCCATTTTTTCTCAGTAATGGCGTGATCTCATCACGCAGGCACTCGCGCGCTTCCGTCATGAGCTGCAGGGCTACTTTCCGGATTCCGGCGAGCTGTTCGCTGGGTGTCAGGCCGTCTGGGGGTACTTCAACTACCCCGGCTTCGAGCTGTTTGCGCAGCCCTGCCACGCGCACCATGAAAAACTCATCCAGGTTCGAGCCAAGGATTGCCAGGAATTTCACCCGCTCCAGCAGAGGATTGGTCTCGTCCTTGGCTTCTTCCAGCACGCGGCGTTGGAATTCCAGCAGGCTCAATTCCCGGTTGATAAACAATTTCGAATCGTCCAGGTCTATACCGGGGTGGTCGCCTAGCCGGTCGCTATCGATCTGATCCATCATTCGAGTTTAGCCCTTTTTCTTGCGTTTTTTGTCCTTCTCTACTTTGCTTTCCTTTACCGTTTCGGCGGGCAGTGCAAAGGGATCGAAGTTCAGCTCCCGGCTAAATTTCTCCACCAGGGTCTGCAGAATTTTAATCCTGGCATAAAGTTTTGAATTCCCTTCCACAATGGTCCAGGGCGCGACAACCGTGCTTGTCTTCAACAGCATCTCATTGACTGCGTCGGCATATTTGGGCCATTTGTCCCGGTTACGCCAGTCCTCGTCGGTCAGCTTCCAGCTCAGGCGCGGGTCATTTTCACGATCCTGGAAACGCCTTAGCTGCTCTTCCGGGCTGATGTGCAGCCAGAATTTGAATAAGATTGCGCCGAAATCAACCAGCTGCCGTTCGAACTGGTTGATTTCCCGGTATGCCCGTTTCCATTCATGATCCTTGCAAAAGCCTTCAATTCTTTCCACCATCACCCTTCCGTACCAGCTCCGGTCGTAGATGGCGACCTGCCCGGCTTCGGGAAGGCGCCGCCAAAATCTCCAGAGGTAGTGGTGGGTGGCATCGTCCCCCTGCGGTGCGGCAATCGGGTAAACCACATAGCCTCGAGGGTCCAGTTTCTCGGTGATCCGGCGGATCGCCCCACCTTTTCCGGCTGCATCCCAGCCTTCAAAAACGATGGCGACCGGGCGTTGTTGCATGTAGACCTGGAATCCAAGGGCGAATAAGGCAACCTGGTATTTGATTAACTGCTGTTTATAGACATCCGGTTCGAGTGTCAGCGATAGGTCTACCGTTTGCAGCATGGCTTCCTTCCTTTTCCAGGATCAGCTTTCTTGAGGTGGTACAGCGGTTTCTTCTAATTCTTCTCGGATGACTTCCTGAGTTAACGAATCCTCGCCCGTTTCGATTTCCGAGCCTGATCCAATCGCCGCTCCATCGGCAAAATCTTCGACTTCTTCTTGCCCGTCTGGGCTGGCTTCATTGATGTAGATCGGGAGTTCAACAGGAGGGAGGTTTAATTTCTCCTCCATAGCGCGGATGATGGTCGAGAAAATCTTAATCCGTGAAAAACGCCGGTCCGTGGCTTCAACAATGGTCCAGGGAGCCCATTCTGAATCGGTGTTTTCCAAAGCCTCCTGGTAGGCTGCGAACCAGTCGTCATAACGCCGGTGGTGTTCCCAATCTTCTGCGGTCACGTGCCAGGCGGTCAGGGGGTCTTTCGAAAGTTTTTCATAGCGTTTTTTCTGTTCTGCTTTGCTGATGTGCAGGAAAAACTTGACGATTAAAGTATTGTCATCTGCCAGCGTGCGCTCGAAATCGACGATATCGCGGTAAGCTCGTCGCCAATCTGCCTCCGGTGTCAGGTTTTCGACCCGCTCGACCATGACCCGCCCGTACCAGGAACGGTCGAAAATAGCCCACTCACCCCTGGCCGGAATTTTGAGCCAGAACCGCCACAACCAGGGGTGTTTTTTTTCTGAAGTGCGCGGTGCGCGAATTGGATACAATTTAAATCCACGTGGGTCCAGCGATTCGGTCAGCTTCTGAATGGATGTGCCTTTTCCGGCAGCATCCCATCCTTCAAACAGGATGATCACCGGAATCCGGGCGTCCCACGAGGCTTTTTGAACCTCAAACAGCCGGCTGGACAGGACGGGGATCTGAAGTTTATACGTCTGCTTTTCAAGGCTGAGGCTTAGGTCTACATTTTCAAGCATACTCCCTGACCTCCGTGAATAATCTGCCAACATTATAATTTATAATTTAATGAATGCAGAACATCCTCACGACTCAGGACCAACTGGCAGCGCGCCTGGGTACAGTCAGGGAAGTGGTTGCCCGCTCTTTACGCGAGTTGGAACGCAGTGGTGCAATCCAGGTACACCGTCGCAAAATACAGGTGGTTGACGAACGGTTACTGCAAGCCTGGGGCCAGGCGCCGTTAGATCGGCTGGATTCTTAACGCACAAGGATCGATGTGCGCGGTCCCCCGGGGTTAGCGGTCACGATCTCAGTGCCTTTCTGTAAATAGCCCGAGTAGTTCTTTTCACCGGCGATTGCCTCCCAACCACTGAGTGTTAAAGGTATTGGTCCATCCGCCGGGATCCATTCCCCATTAAACTTGCGCGCCAGGTGCAGATGCGATCCTGTGGAATTCCCGCCCTCGCAGGAAGGGTGCCCCAGGCGGTCGTCTGCTTGAACGATCGATCCATCGGAAGCCCGCCCCTCACTCGCAAGGTGTAAAAAGAAAAGGACCCAGCCCGTCTGCTCATACCCATCCATGTCCAGATCGAGGACTAGGAAGCCTTCCCCCGTGCGCACGACCACGCCGGGAGCTGGAGCGGTTGCCCAGGCTGGGGACGTTTCACACCCAACCGGTTTGGTCACCGGTGCGAAAGTCCAGGGCGCCGCGCGGGCTGCCAGCATTCCAGGAGTGGTGAGGCCCGCCCGTCAGGGACCAGCGTTCGCCAGGCAGGAATGGAAGCTCAAGCCGGGGTTGTTCGAGACCTGCAGGCAGCAGCGGCTCCACGATGCCCGCGCGCTCCCACGGATCCCCAAACATTGCCATGTAGAGCTCGTTAAAGCCGTCTGCGCCGTAGAGAGCCTGTGACCAATGCGCCTGGATATAGAAAAAAGAGAACAGGCGCTGCACCGCGATGCTGCCTGCATTTAAGAGTGGGTTGAGCCTTCCCGTGCTTTTATCGGTAAACTTCAGCTCGGTCAGGTTTCCAAGGCGCCACCCATAATATCCCGAGTTTAGCTGGTTTGCTACCAGGTTGAGTTCTGCATACAGTCCATCCTGTCCCGGAATATTAAATCCAATGGGTTGAGCCGGGTCGATAGGTGTATCTGTTCGGCCGAGGACCCATCCTGAGCGAAACTCCAGGAATGCCAGCAGGAAGCGTGGGTTGGTCGAGGTGAGTTCGGCCACCCTCTGGACAATCTCTGCGCCTGAGAGGGATTCGGCTTTTACATTTTCCCGGTAAGTGCTCAAATATCCGGCAGATTGATCCACGAATTCTTGTATTGAGAAACCCAGCAAGGAGGGCGAAAAAACGATTTCGCTGTCCGGTAAAATGGCGGAGCCGGACAACGTGCCGGTAAGCTTGTTTGGGAAGGATAACACCTGGCCTGGGGGCAGGTAGGCTTCTGCCGGAATTGGTTGCTCGGAAGTTACTTCAAATGGTTCTACGCCGAAATGTTTGCTAACCGCGACCAGGGTATCCCCGGATTGGGCATAATAAGTAAAGGTAGGGTCCTGACCGGTCGTTGCGTCTGTAGCTTGGGGAAGGGAGGGCTCGCTTGCGGCCGTTGCTGTGGCCAGGCCCTGGTTGACGCCTGTATTGTCGCCTGAGGGAGCGTTGTCGTTTGTAAGAATTGCCCCCGGCGTTTTGGTCCGCTCCAGGGATTGCAGCGTTTGTTGCAGCTCAAGCGCGGAAATCGCGGCTACCTGCCTCTGCAGGGGTATGTTGCATGCCAGGGAGATGAAGAGGATGGTCAAGATTAGCCCGACCCAGGGTGTGATTTTTTTCATGCTGGTAACGTTGGTATCGGATATTTTAACCGAAATAAGATCGGTTATACTTCGTAAAAAAGGGTGAAGAAAGTTCTCCCACACATAATGAATATAAGAGGAAACTATGCAATATAACTTTGACCAGGTGATAGAGCGCGCCGACAGCGACTGTGAAAAATGGAGGCATTATCCGGAGGATGTTCTTCCGTTGTGGGTGGCTGACATGGATTTTCTGTCACCCGAACCTGTCATCCGGGCTTTGAGAGAAAGGGTTGAGCATGGTATTTTTGGGTATCCAGGTGGAGCCGGGATGAACATGGCGGACGGAAAATGCCTGAAAGAGGTGGCTGTTGAGCGCCTCGCCCGGCTGTATGCCTGGGAAGTGGAACCTGAAGACCTGGTTTTCTTGCCTGGGGTGGTCACGGGCATCAACCTGGCATGCCATGCTCTTGGCCAGCCTGGGGATGCCGCTTTCATTCAAACACCGGTCTACTACCCATTTCTGACAGCTCCCAGGAACGCCGGTTTGGACCTCCAACAGATGGAGCTGACTCGCAAGGGGAACGGAAGTTATGAAATCGATTTTGACCTCTTTGAGCAGGCACTCACCCCGCAAACCCGCCTGTTCATCCTCTGCAATCCACACAACCCGGTCAGCCGGGTTTTCCAGCGGAATGAGCTGGCGCGTATGGCGGAAATCTGTCTTAAGAAGGGCGTAGTGGTGTGTTCGGATGAAATCCACTGTGACCTGGTATTTTCCGGCTACCAGCACATTCCGATCGCTTCTCTGGACCCGGAAATTGCCAGGCAGGCGATCACTCTCATGGCGCCCAGCAAGACATTTAATATCGCCGGTTTACAGTGCTCCTTTGCCGTCATTCAAAACCCCCAGCTGCGCAAGCAGTTCCAACGCAGCACCCAGGGGTTGGTCAGTTTTGTCAACCTGATGGGGCTGACGGCTGCCCTGGCGGCTTATCGCGATGGAGGCGAATGGCTGGACCAGCTGCTGGTCTATTTAGAGGCAAACCGGGATTTCCTGGTCGAGTATGTAAAACAAGAAATGCCTGGGGTCGAGGTCAGCCCGGTCGAAGGCACTTACCTGGCCTGGTTGGATTGCCGGAAAGTTATCCAGAAGAGCCCTCACGAATTTTTCCTGGAAGAAGCCAGGGTAGGCCTGGGTGACGGAAAAGTCTTTGGAAAGGGCGGGGAGGGGTTTGTACGCCTGAACTTTGGCTGCCCACGCCCGATCCTTTATCAGGCTGTAGAGAGGATGAAAGAAGCCCTTGGACGACCTGGTCGCTCGCCAAACAAGACTGTAAACTGACTTGCTAAAGAAGGGTGATATAAATAAAACACTTATATTCACCTTTTAGAGAAAGCCGATAACATGACCTTGCCTCCACTACCTCCTGTAAATCTCCCGCGAAAACCGGAAACCCTGGTTGACTTAATCCAAATGCGAGCCCGGCTGCACCCAGATGATCTGATGTATCTGTTCCTGGTTGATGGCGAGTCGGAAGAAATCCGCATCTCGTATGCCGAAATGGATCGCCAGGCGCGCCGGGTGGCAGCCTGGCTGCAAGAAAACCGTCTGTTTGGGGAACGAGCCTTGCTGCTTTACCCGCCTGGTATGGAGTTTATTGCCGCGTACATGGGATGCCTTTATGCAGGCGTCATCGCGGTACCTTCTTACCCTCCCAGGGTCAACCGTCCCTCGCCGCGCATCCAAACCATTGTCAGCGATTCTCAAGCGGTGGTTGTCCTGACCACTGGAGAGATATACGCCAGCATGGAACAGCGTTTTGAGTTTACGCCGGATCTCAAAAACTTGCGTTGGCTGGATACTGCCACCTTGGCCCCAGGACTGGAAGATCGATGGACTGTTCCGGATATCAATTCTCAATCCCTGGCTTTCTTGCAATACACCTCAGGCTCGACCAGCCAGCCCAAGGGGGTCATGGTCAGCCACGCCAACCTACTACACAACCTGGAGATGATCCGGCTGGGCTTCCGGTTGAAACCGGGTGTGACCACCGTCATCTGGCTGCCGAATTATCATGATATGGGATTGATCGGCGGCATCCTGGGACCCATGTATGTGGGTGGCAAGTCGATCTTGATGTCTCCATTCCACTTCCTGCAAAGACCATTGCGCTGGCTGCAGGCGATCCAAAAGTATTCCGGTGACATTTCAGGCGGTCCCAACTTCGCCTTCGATATGTGCGTCGAAAAGATCACGCCTGAACAGCGCCAGGCGTTAGATTTAAGCAGCTTAAGTTCGATGTTTTCCGGGGCGGAACCCATCCGCGCCGAAACGATGAGGCGCTTCAACGAGGCCTTTGCTGTCTCCGGTTTCGATCCCAAGACCTATTATCCCTGTTATGGCCTGGCGGAAGGCACGCTTTATGTCACCGGCGGTGATGGACCCAAAAACCCAAAGTTTTATGCGTTCAGCCGTAGCGCCCTTGCCCAGGGTCAGGTTACGCCTGTCTCGCCCGATTCCGCGGATTCGCAGGTTTTCGTCGGCTGCGGTCAAACGAAATTAGAAGCGCGGCTGGCGATCGTCAACCCGGATACGCTCGAGCGCTGCAAGGACGATCAGATTGGCGAGATCTGGCAATCAGGTGGGAGTGTGGCTCAGGGCTACTGGCGCCGGCCTGAGGAATCAGAGCGCATCTTTAACGCTCACGTGGCTGGCAGCCAGGAAGGACCCTACTTACGCACGGGCGACCTGGGATTTATCTTTGATGACGAGCTCTTCGTCGCCGGGCGCAGCAAGGATTTGATCATCATTCGAGGCAGTAACCATTATCCCCAGGATATCGAGCTGACGGTTGAACAGAGCCATCCGGCTCTGCAGGCCTCCGGTGGAGCGGCTTTCTCCCTGGATGTCAAAGGGGAGGAGCAGCTGGTGGTGGTCCAGGAGCTGACGCGCACCCAGCGCAATGCGGACCAAACGGAAATTTTCCGCGCTATCCGCAGGGCAATCTCGGAAAACCACGATCTCCAGGTGTATGCCATTGTGCTGTTGAAGCCGCTCAGCGTTCCCAAAACTTCCAGTGGAAAAATCCAACGCCACGCTGCCAAGGCGGGTTTTTTGAATGGCAGCCTGGAAGTGCTTGGGGAGTGGCGGATGCCCGGTTAATCACCTGACTGGCTCCTTACAAATGATATGACTCGAAAAGTAGATCCCTCAGCCTGGTTCGTGCGCTTGCGGCCGAATCCTGGCGCTGTCCTGCGTTTTTACTGTTTCCCCTACGCTGGTGGCAGCATTCCTGTTTTTCGCAGCTGGCTGGCTGAAATGCCTGCTACGATTGAAATGATCATTGTCCAGCTACCCGGCAGGGGCACCCGCATCCTGGAAAAACCTTACCTGAATGCGGCGGATGCAGTTCCAGGCCTGGTTGAGGCTTTGCTTGCAGACGTGGACCGCCCTTATGCTTTTTTCGGTCACAGCCTGGGAGCGCTGCTCAGTTTTGAGGCTGCATGTAGGATGCAGGAGATTGGGAAGGCTGCACCCCGGGTGGTATTTGCTTCGGGGCGCAGTGCACCGCAGATGCCGGATCCGAACGCTCCCATTCACCAGCTTCCTGATCATGAGTTTATCCAGAAATTACGGGAATTTGAGGGCACGCCTAAGGAAATCCTGGAAAACCCCGACTTGTTGGAGATATTTCTGCCAGTGCTGCGGGCAGATTTTCAGATGAATGAAACTTATTGCTACCAGGCTGGACCAAAGCTGGAATGTGATTTAATGGTTTTCGGGGGAGATCAGGATCAACGGGTTCCCCTGACCCATTTACAAGCCTGGTCAGCGTTAACCAATCGCGAATTTTCGATAAAAATATTTCCAGGGAACCACTTCTTCCTTCATTCTGCACAAGAATCTCTGTTGAAAACTGTTCTCCCGGCACTAATCTTGCACTCCTCACCGGTATAAGCAGACTTGAGTTAAGAGATTGGCGACTTTCCATAACGATCCTAATTTCTTGACGCAAGGTCATGTTTGTGCTAGTATCAAATCGTTATCAAGTAAACCTTAAAGAATTTCCCCTGACCTTGAGACCATCCGGGTAGTTAAAGGGGGGATCGTGACCGAAGGAGAGAAAAATGAAACGCTTCATCACTGTTTTACTGATCGTCTTTCTATTGGTTGGCGTCTCGGCGTGCGTGCGCTCCATGAATCCCTCGCAAAGCGTCGAATCGGATCAACCTGATGCTTCCCAGGCAACACCAGGATCGAAGGGTGAGGTAATGGATCAACTGGAGCTTTTTGTGACCCAGACTGCCATTGCTGAACAGGGCGGTGAGTTGCCTCCGGTCGAAGGGGAAACTCTGCCTGAAGGTGAAACTGTCCCTGAAGGAGAAGTTGCGCCTGAAGGAGAAACTGCCCCCGAAGGTGAGACTCAGCCTGGTGAAGGTACGCAGCCTGAAGCCGGCGAGGCCACTCCTGAGACAGAAAGCGTTGCCCCAGAAGGTGAGGCAGCCCAACCCACGGCTACCCCCGAAGCCCAACCCGCCCCTGAGACCGCTCCAGAGGCCACCGCCATGCCGGTCGTAGAGGTACCTCCGGCAACCCCTGGCATTCCGAAAACGCATACCATCCAGGGAGGCGAGAGCGTATTTTGTATTTCCCGTCGTTACAACCTTAACCCGAATGAAGTGATGTCTCTCAATGGCCTTTCTGGTTCTCTCGTCAGGCCTGGGGATGTCTTGAAACTTCCGCAAACCGGGAATCCATTCCCGTCCGCACGGGCTCTTCACCCACACCCGGCAACCTATACGGTGGGTTATGGTGAATCGATTTATCATGTCGCCTGCTATTTTGGCGATGTGGATCCGATGGTCATTGCCTCGGTCAATAATATCAGCGCTCCATTTGCGGTGGAGGTAGGACAGGTTTTGCAAATCCCCTAAACTAGAGCCGTCATCGCGTTTCAGGAGTAGCCAGATGATCTGGCTACTCTTGTTTAATCCTTTACCTTTGCTGGAGAATTTATGCCATACCAAATCGTAGAAAGTGAGTTGGTATTCCAGGGCCGTGTGTTCGATGTGCGCACGGATCGCATCGACCTTCCAAATGGCGCCAGGGCGCGCGTAGACCTGGTGATTTATAAGGAAGCGGTCACTCTATTGCCGGTCGACGAGGCAGGTAATATCTGGTTTATCCGCCAGTACCGCCACCCGGCCGGCAAGGTTCTCTTAGAATTGCCAGCCGGCGTCCTTGAAGGGGCAGAGCTTCCTGAGGATGGGGCGGGGCGCGAGCTTCGGGAGGAAACCGGGATGGCTGCTGGTAAGTTGCGCAGAATTGGCAAGTTCTACCTGGCGCCGGGTTATTCTACGGAAGCCCTGTATATCTTTCTGGCAGAGCAGCTTTACTACAGCCCCCTGGAACCTGATATGGACGAGATGATTGAGGTGGAAAAAATCCCGGTCAAGGTGGCGTACGAGCTGGCCGAATCGGGGCAGATCGAAGACGCCAAGAGCCTGGGCGCTTTGCTCCTGGCCAGGTCTTATTTGATCGCTTCGCTCTAGGATCAGGTGGTCCGGGGTCTTTGGCGGGCCGGTCGGTCCGGGTGAGGCGGGCGCTGCCGGCGATTCGTTTTTGTGCGGCGCCCCGTTTCGGGAAGCAGCAGCGTATTCAGCCAGTTGATGGCACGGGGATCGTACTCTCGCCGCCCGCAGACGTCGCAAACCCAGGCCGGGAAGTTCGGGACGGTGATCAACTCGTCGTTCAACCAGGTGAAATACGTGATGTACTGCAGGCGCAGGATGCCAGCCTGGCACTCTGAACACGGGGCTGAATAAGAAGCGGGAGGCCCGCTCGTTGTCTTATCGAAATCGCTCATGTACCAGTTCCTTGAGCCAGGGCTGCACTCACAATCGCCACACCTGCGCTGGTCCCCAGGCGGCTGGCGCCGGCCTGGATCATAGCCTGGGCGTCAGCCAGGGTGCGGATACCGCCAGAGGCCTTTACAGATGCCTGGGGTGCTGCAATCCGGTACATTAAATCGACATCCTCAACGGTTGCGCCAGCTGCGCCAAATCCGGTCGACGTTTTAATAAAGTCGGCGCCGGCATTTTTACAGAGCACGCTGGCGTAAATTTTTTCATCGCGGGTAAGGGCAGAAGTTTCGAGAATGACTTTGACCAGCGCCTGATAAGCGCGGGATACCCTGACAACCCCTGCGACATCCTCGAAAACGGCCTCGTACGCTCCGGATTTCAACAAACCCACGGCAAGCACCATGTCAATTTCGCGCGCTCCAGCCTGCAGGCAGGCTTCCGCCTCACTCACCTTGCAATTCGAAAGCGTGGCTCCCAGGGGGAATCCCACAACCGTGCACACCTTGACAGGGGTATCTTTTAAATGACTGTATGCCAGGGGCACATATACCGGGTTGACACACACGCTGGCAAATCGATATTGAAGGGCTTCCTGGCAGAGTTTACCGATTTGTTCTATTGTAGCTTCAGGCTTTAATAACGTGTGGTCGATCCAGGCCACAATCTCAGCGCCAACTGGCACGGTTTTTATTGGTAATGTGGGCGGCAGTTCGACCCGGTATTTCTCTGCAAGGGATAACGATTCGGTGAGTGTAGGCATCCTGTTTATCCTTCTAAGGGGCTGCGCTAGCCGATGAGGCATGCGGTACCAACCCCCACTGCGTGGGAGGCCAGTAAATGACCAGTGCCTTACCCACCAGGTATTCCATGGGCACGGTGCCCCAATTGTGCGAGTCTGACGAGTTGTTGCGGTTATCTCCTAACACAAAAACGGATCCCTCGGGAACTGTCAGATTAGTCTGGTAAGCCGGGGCGGCCGCGATATAAGGTTCTTCGAGAGCTTCACCGTTGACAGACACAACCCCATTCGCAATCTCAATGGTATCCCCGGGTAGTCCAATAATACGCTTGATATATTCCTGTTGAGGGTCGTAGGGATAGCGGAAAACCACGATATCGCCTTGAGCAGGCTCGCCTAACCGGAAAGCGAGCTTGTTGACGACGACAAATTCACCACTTTTGAGGGTTGGCTCCATGCTAAATCCATCGACCCGGATGCGTGCTGAAACGGCATTGATCGCGATAAAGAGTAAAACCGATAAGACCAGGGTTTCCAGCAGGTCGATTAAAAAACGCCCCAGGCTTAGACCTCTCTCAGAGGTTGGGGCGGGTTCAGTAGGAATTTCAGTTTGAGTGTCTTCCAATCCTTGCCTCCACTGTCCAAGAAAGCCTGCCAGGTTGAACGGGAATTCCCCTTCGTTTCTGCTTGCGGGAACAGTTGATTTACCGGAATTATAAAACTGTGTGAAACGCCGGACAAGGTGTTCTGGATGAGAGTGTCCTAACCTTAAGTTGGCCTGACCTTCACTTACCGCCGGGCTCGTAGCACGAACCGGATCGGGGTTCCCAGGAAGGGGTATACCTTGCGCAGTTGGTTTTCCAGGAACCTGATGTAGGTAAAATGCGACAGGGAGGGGTCGTTGACATACAGCATGAAGGTAGGGGGATCGCTGCGCACCTGGGTTCCATAGTAAATTTTTAGCTGTCTTCCGGAATGCGATGGAGCCGGATGCTGGTCCTGGGCGCGCTGGATGATCTGGTTCAATTGCGAGGTGGAAAGATGGATCAGGCGCTCCTCTTGCACGCGCAGGGCCGTCGGAAGAACCTGGTCGACCCGCTGCCCGGTCTTTGCCGAGATGAATAGGACCGGAACATAATCCAGGAAATTTAGCTCCTGGCGGACCTTCTGGGTGAATGTGTCCATCGTATAAGCGTCTTTAACGATAGCATCCCACTTATTGACCACCAAAACGGTGCTTTTCCAGGAATCCAGGACGAAGCCAGCGATGTGGGCATCCTGAGCGCTCAGCCCGGAAGTCGCATCCACCATCAACAGGGAGACATCTGCGCGTTCGATCGCACGCAGGGAGCGTAATACGCTATATTTTTCGACGCCAGGGTCAATCCTACCGCGCCTGCGGATGCCGGCTGTGTCGATCAGCGTAACCTGGATGCCTTCATATTCCAGGTGTGTATCGACCGCATCCCGGGTCGTTCCCGGGATTGGGCTGACGATGGAGCGCTCTTCCCCCGTGATGCGGTTGAGGAGGCTGGATTTTCCAACGTTCGGTTTCCCGACAATGGCGATTTTGACCGAATCGTCTTCGATTTCCTCGCCTTCCTGCTTGAAGCTGGCTACCAAAGCGTCCAGGAGATCGCCAGTTCCGGTGCCGTGTTGGGCAGAGATCGGATAGGGCTCGCCCATACCTAATTCGTAGAATTCTACTGCCTGGTTGCGCCGGTTTGCGCTGTCCGCTTTGTTCACCGCCAGGATGACCGGTGGATACAACTCCCCATCGACCTCTTTTTGGTTGCGCCTTAAGATCTGGGCGACCTCCAAATCTGCCGGTGTGATCCCACTGTCTGCATCCGTAACGAAGAGGACAGCATCCGCTTCGCGGATCGCAATTTCAGCTTGCGTGCGAATTTCGTTGATAAAGTCTGCTGAACCAATGGAGAGTGGTTTCACAGCTTTTCCAGGGCCTGTTTGCGTGGGATCGATGCCGCCCGTGTCGACAATCGTAAAGGCTGTTCCAGCCCATTCAGCATCGGCCACGAGGCGATCACGGGTCGTGCCGGGCACGTCATCGACGACAGCCAGGCGTTCTTCTGCCAGGCGGTTGAACAGGGTGCTCTTACCGACATTCGGGCGCCCGACCAGGGCGACTACGGGTTTTGCCATTCCAGCTCCTTAGGGTGAGGGGGTCGCGGTCGCAGTGGGCACCAGCGCAATGGTGGCCTCAACGGTTTCTGGTAATACGCTTTCGATCCGCACCTGGTCCGGTATCAGGTCAATAACCACGGGCACCTGGTAGATGCCGGGTTCCAGGCCGGTTAGATCCACGATCACGCGGAAACTGTCCAGTGTCAAAGTATCCAGGACAGGCAGCGGACCGAAAACCAGGACATCTACAAAAGGTGGTGAAAAGGTCGCCGAAAGCGTTGGCGTCAATCCCATGGCCTCGATCGGCAGTGAGATGGTCAGGCTGCCTTCGATGGCTGCCACGCTGATCTGGACAAGTACGCTCTGTTCCCCGACCAGGGTGATCCCTTCGGGCAGTGCTAAATCGACGCGGATTTCAGTATCTTCACTCACGTTTGTCAGGTCAACTGGTTCTGTTTCTACATAACCGGGCAGTTGATTGATGCGCTGAGGGTTGTCGGAGAAGACAGTAACTGTGAGCGGCGTGACTGAAAGGTTGGTCAACCTGTAGCCATCGGCAATTTGCCCTGCCGTGACGACCTTGACAACCAGGTTCTTGTACCCGCCCTCCAGGCTGATCGGTTGGGTGATGGTAACCACCCGAGGAGAGATCGTGACATCTGTCACCAGGTTACCGTCTTCATCCAGCGTTACCACGGGCACGCTGGCTTTAATGGTTTCCCCGGAACCGGCAATGTCCAGGACCGCCCGCACCTGGCTGACCTGGTTCACCAGGGATTCGCGCCCGGAAATTACGACTTCCTCTGGGTCGACAAATTCGGTTCCTTTTTTGTATCCCAACGCTGTGTCGCCTTCAATCACCACGGATACCGGGAGCGTCTTTTCAATTTCTGCTTCCATACTGACACTGACCGTTGTTGGCTCAACGCGGACCAGGCGGACCGGATCGCGCTCCCAGCGCACTTTGGTATCCACCTCGTAAGTGCCTGCTCCCAGGCCGGTCAGGTCGATCCAGGCGCTCAGCAGGGTTGGGGTGTTGGTGATTTCATCCAAAATGGATCTTGGCGCTTCCAGGGTGATGCGCACCTGGGCCGGAATATCGCTGGTAAGGATCAGCCGTGGATCCTGTCCGACGACTTCCAGTTGGCGAATAAAGGTTCTTTCTTCGTTTGGGTCAGCCGCCAGGACGGCAGCGACCCAAACGACCAATGCCAGCAGAAAAGCCAGGAGTAACAGACCCAGGTTACTGACAAACCAGCGGAATATGCGCAGGAGCATTATTTCTCCTCCTGGGACGAGCTCTTAAAAAGTCGGCGCAGTAAACCCGACAATCCCTGGTTGGTTTGCGCTGGACGAAAGAATGCCCTCAGGATATTTTCGAGGCGTTCAGCGTCCAGGCGGCGGATCATGCGGCCGCCGTGAACCACGGCAATCGAGCCAGTTTCCTCGGAGACTACGACTGCGACGGCATCACTGACTTCGGAAATCCCGAGGGCCGCCCGGTGGCGCAGACCCATCTGCCGGTCAGGCGAGCGCGCCAGGACCCCGCTCGATGAGAGCGGCATGACGCAGGCCGCCGCGATGACGCGCCCTCCAGTGATGATGACAGCTCCATCGTGAAGGGGGGTGTTCGGATAAAATATCTGGAGCAGGATCTCGGGGGTTACCTGGGAATCCAGTTTGACGCCGGTCTGAATGTATTCCTCCAGGGAATCCCGGCGCTGGATCACAATCAAAGCGCCGTGCTGCCGGTCCGCCAGGCGCGAGCAAGCCACGACGACGGTGGAAACAAGGTCCTGTGCCGTGGAGTTTTTATCAACCGGTAACAATTCGCCAGCGCGTCCAAGCTTTTCCAATGCCCGGCGAATTTCTGGCGCAAAAATAACGGGGATCGCCAGGAGCAGTGCTGGGAATGTCGTCTGGACCAGCCAAGAAAAAGCCGGGAGCACGTCCAATGAAGTTAACAGCCCAATCAGGATGATCAACAAGAAAACCCCGCGCAGCAAGACCACGGCCTGGGTGCCTTTGAGGAGCTGAAGAATGATAAAGAAAACCGCCGTTACCAGCAGCAGGTCTACCACGTCCAGCCAGGTCAACCGGTCGAGGATGAATCCCAGGTTAACAATCAGGCTGCTGAAGAACTCAATCACGCACGCCCATTCCTTTCGACCAGCTCGTTTGTGACGAGAAAAGTATCATCTGATAAAAGCTTACACCAAATTATGTTTAAAATGCCCTGGGCGGCTGCCGCCTCCCGCCAGGCGCGTTTTTCCAGGGAGTCAATGGGTCGCAGCGAATAGCCTCGTTGTTCCAGGGCTTCTGTGATTCTTGCCTCGCCTTCAGGTAAGGAAAACACGATCACCTCACACTGGTTTTGGCTGGCTGTTTCCTCCAGGCTTGCCAGGAGACATTTTAACAAATTTTGCGGAATCGGGTTTTGATCCAGGTATAACTCACTCACACTGGCGATAAAATTGTCCGTCTTCCAGCCTACGAAGCCACCTGTCTGCCCTTCCCTGGATATCTCCAGGTAAGTCCGTTCAGCGAACCGTTCCAGGAACCTCTCTGGAGCGATCTCACCTGAGGACGTGTGCAGGTTGATCCAGTCAGCGATAGCCTCTGCTTGCTCGGGGGTGGTCTGCTTGAGAGTGATACTTGGGTTTCCGGTAGCGGTGAAGTGCTCTTTCCATCGTGTCGGTATTGTCGAATCCCAGGCTTTTTTTACCTGGCGCCAGGTTGCCCCAAAATCGTCGTTGTTCATTACGACCAGGTCAGCATGTGCGATCTTGATCTCCTGGGCAGGCTGGGCCAGGATGCGCTGTAAGGCTGCTTCGTGGGTAAAGGATCGCTTTTCTATCAGGCGTTGTATTTGGACCTCGCGCTCGCTATCCACGACCCAGAGGGCGTCACATTTTTTATATAACCCAAACTCGATCAATTTGATGGCTTCGATGACGATTACTGGCTGCCTGGCCTGGCGCATGATCTGTTCAATGAGCTCGATGACCAGGGGGTGGACGATCTTCTCCAATTGTTGCAGCGCCCCCGGATCGGCAAACACGATCTTACCCAGGCGGTTTCGATTTACCTGCCCATCCGCATCCAGGACCTCCTGGCCAAATGCCTGCACGACGCGAGCGTAACCGGGCGTACCCGTGTCAATGGTCCGGTGAGCCAGGCTGTCGGCGTCGATCCCGTAGGCGCCCAGGTGTTCGAGCATGCGCCGAACGACGCTTTTGCCCGTTGCGATATTTCCGGTTAGACCGATGACGTACTTTCCATTCCAGTGGCTCATCCCTCTCATTGTAGCCGTTGCAGCGAAGAATGTCAAAGATGTTGGCTTTGCCTGGGAATATCCATCCTTGTAGATGTTATTTGTCGGGAATTGGAATGACACTTGACACTTTGCGTTTTCCCCAGGAAATACTATAATGGGTGGAAATAGCCAGGAGGTAGCGTATGTCTGAGAAGGTATGGCAACCAATTAAAGTCTGTTTTTGCGAGCATGTGAACCAGGATGTGGCATTCGAAGCCGAGCTAATTTATCCCGCCGATCTTTTACCGGACCAGGCGCCGCGGGTGATCGCCCATCGCTGTTCTCACGGAATGCAATGCAACCAGGATGGTCGTCCCAGCTGTATCTGGGCTGGCACGAATCCCCTGGTAGATCCTTTTGAAGCTTGAACGAATATTAGCAGTGCGCCGGTGGCTCAGACCTTCTGGACCACCGGCTTTTTTAATTCACGAAATCACACCCAGGCTTCGTCCAACTTTTTGGAATGCAGCCAATCCCTGGTCCAGATCGCTTTTCGAATGAGCGGCCGAAATCATCACCCGGATGCGGGCTTTACCACGCGGGACGGTTGGGAAGCCGAGCGACATTGCAAAAACATTATTTTCGAACAGGCTCCGGCTGAATTGCTGGGCCAGTGGGGCTTCACCCAGCATCACGGGCGTGATCGGCGTCACACTGCGCCCGATGTCAAACCCAAGGGTCTGCATTTCATCTTTAAAATAGCGTGTGTTTTCCCACAGCCGCTCAACCAGCTCGGTCAACTCCTCTAGCACATCCACGGCTGCCAGGCAGGCGGCAGCATCAGAGGCGGTCATAGCCGAAGAGAACAGGAATGGCCTGCCACGCTGGCGCAGCCATTCGACCACGAGCGCATTCCCGGCAACGATCCCGCCGACGACCCCAAAGGCTTTGGAAAGGGTTCCGATCTCCACGTCGACTTTTCCGTGCAGGCCGAAGTGGTCGACGATGCCGCGCCCACCGTGTCCCAGCACGCCTTCCCCATGGGCGTCGTCCACCATCAGGATGGCGTCGTATTCCTTGGACACCTGGTAAATCTCTGGCAGCGGGGCAATATCGCCGTCCATGCTGAACACGCCGTCGGTAATCACCAGCGCTTTTGGATAAGCAGCCCGCTGCTCCTTGAGCTGGCGGTCCAGGTCGGCCGGGTCGTTGTGGGCGTAGCGGATGATTTTGGCTCCTGCCAGGCGGCAGCCGTCGATGATGCTGGCATGGTTTAGCTCGTCCGAAAAAATGCCATCGTCCTTGCCCACCAGCGCCGGGATCGTGGCGATGTTGGCGCTGAACCCGGATTGGAAGGTGATCGCCGCTTCGACGCCCTTGAACGCAGCCAGGCGCTCCTCCAGCTTGAGATGGAGATCAAGCGTGCCCGCAATCGTGCGGACTGCGGCTGGACCCACGCCGTACGTCGAAATCGCTGCCCGGGCGGCTTCTACCAGGCGCGGGTGGTTGGCTAACCCCAGGTAGTTATTCGAGCAAAAGTTCAGCGCATGTTTCCCATCCACCTCCAGCCAGGCGCCCTGGGGCGAGGCGATGGTCCGGATGCGATTGTAGAGCCCGGCGTTTTTAAGGTTATCGATTTCTTCCTGTATCCAGGTGAGTTTATCTGGCATTCTGTCCTCATTTCTTTTTTGGATCTTTGGTTTTAAAGTTAAACCCGAACAGGCTTCTGAAGGATTCCCTGGAGGTGGGCAGCTCGACCGGGCCTACCCCCTGGTCGACGGGGGCGCTGCTCCGGCGCTGCTTCCACCAGGCATCGTAGCTGGTGAAGGCTGCCCCAATCTTTTTTTCTAAGGCATCCAATTCATTCTGGACAAGATCCTCCCGCATATCCTGCAGGGCGGAAGTAGCCCGGTCGATCATCCGCAGCACGTTTTCGCGATTGTTGACCATGGATGCCTGTAAGGCTTTGTCGTTGCTCAGGGGATGGATGGCTGCTACCGCCTCGGTGAAGCTGCGGCCGGCAATCCGCTGCGCGTCTTCCCAACCCGGCTGATTGGCGACCGAGTTGAGCAGCGCCACGGCCAGGAGCTGCGGCAGCAGGTGGGTGCCTGCCACCAGCCCATCAATTTCGAGCGGGTCGACGAACAATGGCGTGGCGCCCAGCAGGCCGACCAGGTCTGAGGCCGTCTGGATAGCCTCCGGGCTGGTCCGTTGAGGCGCCACGATTGCGATCAGGCTGTTCCGGAATAAATCTGGCTGCGCTGCATCCAGCCCCCTGGCGTCCTGGTGCAGGTAAGCCGGGTTGAGCGCGGGCAGGATGCCAACGTAGTGCCGGTTCGGAGGCATTTTTTCCTGTGCCACGGAAACCATCAACTGTTTGAAGGGACCGGTATCAATGACCAGTGCGCCCTCATCCAGGTCCGGCTGGATAAATTCGAATACTTCCTGCATCTGGTCCGCAGGCAGGGCCAGGATGACAACGCCTGCGCCTGTCACGGCGTTCGGCAGGTTGATTTCTGCTTTATCGATGGCGCCCAGTTTGAGCGCACGCCGGGAAGTCGTGTATTCCAGGTCGTGCCCGACACGGGTGATCTCTGGCTTATCTTTCAAGCAAAGACCGATCGAAGCCCCGATTTGACCTAAGCCGACGATGGTTATTTTTAACATATTCACCTGGTTTAATAAGCGTTATCGAATGACTGGAGTTGTTTTATCAATTCTACTTCGTGTTTGGCAATTTCGGGGTGTTTTTCTGGTTCGGCTACCTGGTGATAGCGGATCAGATCGACGGACAAGATGGATGCCCCAGCCTGCTGTGTCATCTGCGCGCCCCATTCAGGATGCTGGACGGCGACCACGAAAGGCCGCCTCCAAAAAGGCAGTCCCTCCTGGAACGCTGACCGCCCCCAGGTTTCGACCAGGTTCGGAGCCAGGGAGTTAGCCAGGACGATGTAGGCCCGTTCCCAGGGACGAAGGGGCAGGCGATTTTTACCCACATCATGAAGCAGCGCCGCGGTTAACAAATCCGGGTCTTGCACGCCGTTTTCTCTCAGGGAGTGGTAAATCCTGAGGCTGTGTGCCTGCTCTCCAGGTTGCATTGCTGAAAACAGGTCCATGAGCGCAGCCGGCAGGAAAGATTTAACCTCCTGGCATTCCTGCAGGGTGGGTGCGGCAGTGATGGCATTTAAGAATTGCTGGACCCGGTAGCCGATCTTCACCGGACCTACCTGACAAGAAGGTTCAGCAGCCAGCTCACAGGTAAATACAGGATGCCGGTGCGCGCCCCGATGAACACTACCGCGAACAGGATCAAGGGCTGGTAAGGACGCATGCTTTCCAGCTTCCTGGCGGTCTGCGCTGAGACGAAGCGCATGAGCACCTTTTCACCATCCAGCGGGTAGAGCGGGATCAGGTTGAAGAACGCCAGGACGAGGTTGATCGATATAAAGTAATAAAGGAACTGGGGTACCGTCGGGATCGTTCTGCTGAACTGCGTAAAGTCCAATGTCAGAATGCCCAATATAAATGGCACGGCAGCCAGGACCGCCATAGCCAGGTTCGACAGCGGTCCTGCCAGGGATACCCACATTAACGCCGATGGGGATTTCCTTTGCAGGGCGTAGCCGTTCACCGGGACCGGTTTCGCCCAACCAAAGCCTGCCAGTACCAGCATCAAAGAGCCCATTACATCGAGGTGGCTGAGGGGATTGAGCGTCAACCGCCCCATGATCCTTGGGGTGTCATCGCCGTAGGCATTGGCAGCCCAGGCGTGGGCAAACTCGTGGACCGGGAAGGCGATCAGCAAGATGATCAGGTTGGTAATCAGCATCGACAGGCTGAGATCTAAACCCATGAATTGTTCCTCCGAATAAAAAATTATACCATCCGGGCGCTGGCGACCTTCAAAAACTCAGCGTGTTATAATCTTCGCATGCTTCCAGAGCTACACTTGAAAGATATCCTGCGCCTGCGAAAGTCCCATCCGTGCGGGAGTTATGAATGGGAAGTGGTCCGCCTGGGAGCGGATATCGGCCTGCAGTGCCTGGGCTGTGGGCGCCGGGTGCTGCTGCCCCGGCGCGAACTGGCCCACCGCCTGAAAAAGGTCGTTCAACCCGCGGAAGGCAGCCCGGAACAGGCAGAATAACCCAAATTACACGCCGCGCCGATCAGGAGACACCGCATGAATTTAGATGAAATCGTTGAATTTCAGAAACTCGATCCCGAGAATATGTACGGGCATATCGATGGCTTGCCTGATCAGCTCCAATTTGCCTGGAAGCTGGGTCACGAGCTGCCGCTTCCTTCCTGGCCTGCCATTAGCGCGGCGACTGCCATTCGCCAGGTGGTGATCGCCGGAATGGGCGGCTCGGCGATTGGCGGCGATCTCCTGTCCGCCTACCTGGAGCCATGGTCAAAGGTGCCCATTTTTGTCCACCGGGATTACGACCTGCCGGCCTGGGCTGCGGGTCCTGAAACCCTCGTCATCGCCTCATCCCATTCCGGGAACACGGAAGAGACGCTGGACGCGTTCGGGCGCGCCCTGGTTCGTTACTGCCGGATCTTGACCATTTCCACCGGGGGTAAGCTGGCAAAAGCCGCCGCCGGGGCCGGGGTACCCGCCTGGACTTTTGAACATCTCGGGCAGCCGCGCGCGGCCGTCGGTTTCTCCTTTGGCCTGCTCCTGGCGGTGTTCGCCAGGCTGGGCCTGGTGGCGGAGCCGCAGGCGATCGCTGTTGAATTCTCCGCAGCAGTCGAGGCGATGCGCCTGCAACAACAAACGCTTCGGGCGGAAATTCCCGTTGCCCGCAATCCTGCCAAGCGTATGGCGGGCCAGCTCATCGGTCGCTACGTCTCCGTGCTTGCATCGGGCTTGCTTTCACCGGTTGCCCGGCGCTGGAAAGGCCAGGTCAGCGAGATTGGTAAAGCCTGGGCGCAGTTCGAGTTTATTCCTGAGGCCGACCACAATACCCTGGCAGGCACGCTCAATCCCGAAGAGCTGCTCAGCCATTTGATCGTGCTCTTTTTACGATCGGCTGCCGACCACCCACGCAATGCCCTGCGCCTTGAATACACACGCCAGGTCTTGATGACCGAGGGCATCAACACGGATTTCTTTGAGGCTCCCGGCAATTGCCGGCTGGCAGACCAGTGGACCGCGCTGCACTTTGGGGATTACGTTTCGTACTACCTGGCGATGGCATACCAGGTGGATCCAACCCCCGTGACTGCCTTGCAGAAACTCAAAGCCCAATTGGATGCGGTGAAATAGCAGGTTCGCGAATTGAAAACCTGGTGGGAAGGATGCCCTTCTCACCAGGTTTTTAATTAGATAATCAATAACTCCAACAGGGCGAACACAGCTCCCAAGATCGCGCCGGCAATCACATCTGAGAAGTAATGCAAGCCCATCGCCACCCTGGCCAGGATCACCAGCGGCGCCCAGATCAAAAAGACCAGCCCAAACCAGGGCGGTCCGAGGGCAATTGCCAGGACGCACAGGAGTGCAGCACGTGCCGCGTGACCCGAGGGAAAGGAATGCGGATCCGTCTGGCGGTAGATTTGTCCCCATTCCCCTTCCGGGCGTTTGCGGCGCACGCTGAACTTGATGATAAAGACGATGACCGCCAACAGCAGGATCGAAATTACACAGACAGCTCCCAGCCATTTCCACTCGCCGCTCCCGAAGCCCCAAAGCAGCGCAAAACCCACCAATAAGAACCAGGAGTCCCCAGAATGCGCCAGGATTGCCGCCAGGCTGCGCAGGACGCCGGGTTTCTCGGCGATCCGTAAGCGCCGGGTAGTATCCGCATCAATTTTCTGTAGTTTTTCCCGAAAGTCAGCTTTCATCCGGCGGCTGGCTGTTGGCACAGGTCACTGGTCATGATATCCAATTGGAAAGGCTTATCGACGTCCATGCCAACTTCCGCAAAGGGACAGTTCACGGCCTGGCCGGTTAAGTTCAGGCGTTTGGTGACCTTCTGGACCGCCCGTTCCAGGGTGATCTGCCGGGTCAAAAGCAGGAACAACGTATCCCACCCCAGTAAGGAGGCCTGCTTGAAAACATTTTTACGGGACTGGATGAGTTTTTCCCAGAGGGAATCCTTGTCGGTTCCCAGGATCACGCGGGCAACGTTCATGTCACCGCCGCAGACCTCCATGTCTTTCAGACGAGTGTAGCTGCGCTTCGAGCTCGGGTAGCGAGCTTCCATGACGCTGCGCTCGATGACGCTGTAGTAAACGTCCAGGTTGGTTTTCATGGCATTGCGCACAATCCAGTCGACCATTTCCGGACGGATGCCGGGAATATCCGCCGAGGCAATCAAGACGTGGCTTGCCTTGGGGTTAATTTCCCTGACTTTTGCCATGCCTGCCTGGACATTTGCCAGCATGCTGCCCTGGTCTGGGATGTATTCCTGGATTTTGGCGCTGGCCAGCCCGTCTTCGGCGGTCAGGCCGATCAAGACAACCTTATCGATAGTCTCTGCCTGTTCCAGGGCGTCAACCACCCATTGGACCATCGGCTTTCCGCAGACATCCAGGATCGCTTTGGGCTTTCCCTGGGTATTTTCGTACAGGGGCTCACCGGGCTGAGGAACTCCGCCCGCAATGATCATTGCGTCCATATTAGTTTAACTCCTGGAGTTGGGGTTCAAAACCGAGCTGGTCCAATAGCTGGTTGTATTCGTCGTATGTCAATTTACGGCCCTTGCCAGAAATGGCCACCAGCGCCGCCTCGATCATGTTGGTGCCAAACGAGCGACCATCCAAAACCGGGGTGGAGGTGACCAGGTATTTCACACCGAGGGATTTAAACAGCTCAGTATCAGCAGGCGTCGTCGTGTTGGTGACGATCACTTTACCGGTCATGTCATTGGGCATGTGGCGCTTAATATAATGGCAGTCACCGGAAACCACCGTCGCCCAGTCATAATATTTTTCCCACTTAGGAATGCGTTGTTCTTGCTTTTTCGCCCGTCGGGTAAACCCACTTAAAGGGCAGCCGTCCCACGACCGGCATGATCAAGGCAGCCAGCGTTTTTAATGCCCGGATCGAGCGGATAGGAATCCCGATGCCCAGCCCGAACATCAAATCCCCAAAGACGCACTCATAGCCGCCTTCGGTAAAGGTCCTGGTCATCCCCCAGCGGTCCACACCGGTTGGGATGAACACTTTCTTTCCCTCGGGCGATCACGTAATCTTCAATCTTCGACTTGATGAACGGCTCCAGGCGGTACTCCAGCGTGTTCTTGATCCCTTCACCGTCGACAACCGGAGTTTTTTCGATAAATCGGACCATTTTGATTAACAGAATAGAAGGGATACCACTTGTTGTCCGTCATCACACCCAGGTCGGCTCCCCCGACTCCAAAGGCGTCTACTTTACCATCGAGCTCTTTGTAGAGCTGGGCAGCTTTTTCCATGTCGCCGTCCGTCCCCCGGCGTTCGATCGATATTTTTTCTCCTAAAAGCTCGAGCTCGACCACTTTATCGCGCCTGGACGAGCCAATGCTGATGCTGACTGCACGCTTCATTCTGAAATGCGTCCTCCTGACTTAGGTTTTTTCGTGCCCTTGAGTATACTCCCAAGTCCTTAAATGGATAACCCCGGCTTGCCGGATTCGTTCCCGGTCAGATGCGGATGTTATAATGACCAGAAATTCTAATCTTACTCAAAACCAGGAGTGGCGTCATGACTCTACCGAAGTATGCCTTTTTTGAAGGAGAAATTGTTCCTTATGAAAACGCAAAAGTTAGTGTATTAACCCATGGGTTTAATTACGGCACAGCCGTTTTTGGCGGGATGCGCGGGTATTGGAATATCGAGCAACAGGAGCTCTACCTGTTTCGCCCGTACGAGCATTTCCGCCGGTTTTTAAATTCAGCAAAGATACTTCTGATGAACTTCGATGAAACGCCTGAAAGCATGACCGAGAAGACGATCCGGCTGCTTCAAGCAGAAGATTACCGCTGCGATGTCTACATTCGGCCTCTGGCCTACAAATGTGATGAAATTATCGGCGTCAAGCTCCACGGGTTGAAAAATGAATTTTCAATCGTCTCCATGCCGGCAGGGAAGTATATCGTTAATGACACCTGTGCGCACGTTACGGTTTCTTCCTGGAGGCGCGTCGACGATAACACCATCCCGGCGCGCGGCAAGGTCAGCGGCGCGTATGCAAATTCCGCCCTGATCAAGACAGACGCCGTCCTGTCAGGTTTTGATGAAGCTCTGGTTCTGAACCAGGACGGGCACCTTTCCGAAGGAAGCGCCATGAATATTTTCATGATCCGCGACGGGGTGGTGGTGACGCCTCCGATCACGGAAAACATCCTCGAAGGAATCACGCGCCGCACGGCGATGGAATTGATCCGCAACGAGTTCGGGCTGCCCCTGGTGGAGCGCCCCATCGACCGGACTGAAATCTACATATGTGAAGAATTCTTCATGACCGGCACGGCAGCCGAGGTCGTGGCAGTCACACAGGTCGATCACCGTCCCATCGGGGATGGGGTCATGGGCCCGGTGACTGCACGCCTGCGCGAGGTTTTCGATCTCGCCGTTCGCTGTCGCCTCCCGGCTTATTGCAGCTGGAACCTGCCTGTATATCAGAAAAGCTAATTAAAGATTAAGACACCGGCCAGATATCCGAAGCTTGCTTGGGGAACAGGGCTTCTAAAATTCCCCTGACTTCCTCCCGGTCGGTCCAGCAGTCCGGAAAAGCATAACAGATTTCATCCAGGGTGCGGTAGCCGAAGACGAGCTGTAAGAAGGTCAGGTAGGGGAAGGCCGCGTCACCTGTATGTCCAACCGGGGTTGGGCGGTAGTCTTCGACGGTTATCAGGCGTCCCTTCTCCAGCACCATGCGCAGCCCGCTGCCGTAGAACGTAATCTTGATCTCTGCGGTGTGCCCGGTGTAGGGGGATTGCGCCAGGCGTCGCTCCAGGACAGGTGTTATTTTTCGGATAAATCCCGGCAGGTCTGGGACGCGGATGTACCAGGCGTACGGCTTGCGCACGCGCGGCAGCCGTTCCTTGAATACTTTATAGACCGGGTGCTCGTTGCCCAGCCAGAAGCCAAAAGAGGCGAAGTTCGGGTTCTTGGCTTCAGCGGCGTAGGCTTCGCCGGTACGGTACAGGTAGCGCGCCACGGTTGGGGTGACCGCTCCGTAGGAAACGCCAGCTTTAAGCTCGTAAAGCATGGCCGGCAACATGCTGCCCCAGGTCCAGCCCGGGTGGGCGATGTACCCGACCGCTTCGCCTTCCGGGGTTTCCAGGATTTGGAACTCGTTGCGGTTGATATTTTTGGGTGATTTTCCCATGACTTCATAACGGATGAGCTCGCGGCTCAGGTCGCTGCGCACCAGGTAGCGCCGGCTGCCGTATTCGTAGGTTTGCTTGATGAAGGGGACGTCGGACTCAGTCGCTGCCCGCAGGCGGTAGGGTTCTTCCTGGCCCTCTTTTAGCTGGGGAACCTGGGGCTTGTAGCCTGCCCTGCCGCCGTCCAGGTCAATGGTCATTTCGTATCCGAACAGGCGGTAGTAATACGGAATCCCGGTGATCGCCTGGATGTCTTCCCCGCGCTCCGCGCTCCACTGGTGGACGATTTCGAACTGCTGTCGCACCAGTCCGCGGTTGCGATAATCGGTCAGGGTTCCTACCAGTTCGGGACGCCCGACCTTGATCGGGATCTCGTCGAAGAGCCAGTTCTGCGAGATCAGGTTCATCGAGGAGACGATCTTACCGGAAGAGGTTTCTTCCACGATCGTGTAATCGCCTTCTCCAAAAGTTGGGTGGTTGCTAACCAGCAAGTCTTTTGCCCAGATCCCCACCCGCTCGTCGGGCTTATCAAATCCCTCTTCGCTGTGAATGCGGCTGTTGAAGTCGGCGAGGGCATCGGCATCCGCGCGATTCGAACGGCGCAAGATCAAGCCGTTACCTAAATCGCGCAGGATGATTTTCTTTGGTGTTCGTTTTGGCATAAGTTTCTCCGAAAGTATTTTTTGATAATTCGTGTCAGTCGTTCATTCGTTAAATTCGTGTTAAAGGTTCCGGGTTGTTAATGAAATAGTATTACGGGAATTGCGCAGGGTGATGTGTGTGCCATCTCGTGGCGCTCTCGTAGCTATAGGCCGCCCGCAGCAAGTCGGCTTCGGCCCAGGGGCGGCTTACGAGCTGCAGCCCGACCGGCAGGTTTTCTTTGGTGAATCCGCAGGAGATCGAGATGGCAGGCAGACCGCTGAGGTTGAAAGGTGATGTGAAGCGCGTCAGCAGGCGCGCCTGCTCGAGGGCGTCCGGGCCGGCAATCAGGGGCGCCGGGATGGGTGTGGTCGGCGTCAGCAGGACGTCCCAATGCTCGAAGAAGCGTTCGAACTGGCGTTTGACGAGGGCCTGGGTGCGCCGCGCCAGGATATATTCGCTGGAGGTCAGGGCGGCGCCTTGCTGAAGTCGTTTTCAGGACGTCCTCGCCAAACCTTCGGGGTGTTCCTGCAGCCGCTCCCGGTGGAAGGCTGCGGCATCGCTGGTGGTCATCTGGGAGTTGGCTACCGCTGCTTGCTGTGCCCCAGGGAAGGGCACGGCCGCAACATGAGCGCCCAGCCCGGCAAAAACCTGCCCGGCAGCCTGCACGGCCGCCAGGACTTGCGGGTCTGCCTGGTTGAAATACTCATCGCTGGCCAGGCCGATCCGCCAACCTTTGATACCTTCTCTCAACCGGCCGACGTAATCGTCCACGGGAACGGGCAAGGAGGCGGGGTCGTCTGGATCGTAGCCGGCGATGACCTGCAGGAGGAGGGCGGCATCTTCGACCCGGCGCGCCATCGGCCCGGCGTGGTCGAGGTTCCAGCTCAATGGGATCACCCCGCGCAGGCTCACCCGCCCGGTCGTGGGTTTAATCCCACGGTGCCGCACAGCGAAGACGGGATGCGGATCGACCCCCCGGTATCCGAGCCCAGCGAGCCGAAGCACAGCCCCGCTGCCACGGCGGCTGCAGAGCCCCCCGACGACCCGCCGGTGACGCGTTCCAGGTTCCAGGGATTGTGACAGGCGCCGAAGTGTGGGTTGACGTTGGTCACCCCCAGGGCGATTTCATGCATGTTTAATTTACCGAGGATGACCGCACCAGCCCCTTCCAGGCTCTGTACGCAGGCAGCATCTTGCTCGGGCAGCCAGTCTTGAAAGAAAGTGCTTCCCGCGGTTGTCCGCACCCCGCGTGTCTGGAATAGGTCCTTTAATGCCAGCGGGATTCCGGCAAGGGGACCTCGATCGTCGCCGCGCTGCAGGTCCGAGTCGATAGCACGAGCGCGCTCGAGCGCCTGTTCGCCGCTTAGGGTGATGAAGCAGTTCAGTTGAGGGTCGATCCGCTCGATTCGCTCAAGAAGCAGGCGCACCAGCTCTTCTGATGAAATTTCGCGCTTTCGCAACCGGTCGCTGGTTTCTGTCAGGCTTTGATCAGCGATTTCAGGATTCATCCGGAACCTCCTTGCTGGCAATTCTCCCATTCACTTTTCAGAATTCCCATGTAGACGATGTCCCAACGCCGGCCCTCCCGGTGGAGCTGGCCGCGAGTCCGGCCTTCTTCCACGAAACCGGCTTTCTGGTAAGAGCGGATGCCGCGTGGGTTGTATTCAAAAACGGTCAGGGAAACCCGGTGCAGGTTCAGCTCCGTAAAGGCGTAGCGCAGCAGGATGCGCATGGCGTCCGTGCCGTAACCTTTGCCCCAATCCTGGCGGTCGCCGATGCCAATTCCCACGTAGCTATTGCCGTTAACCCAGTCGATCCCGTCCAGGCCGATCCCTCCGATCAGCCGGTCGTCGGCGAGAGTGCGGATGACGAAGAAAATATTCTGGTTGCCCTGCAACTCCAGGTGTTCCTCGCCCCATTTCTCGGTCATCTTTAGAGAGAAAACCCGGGCTGTTCCGCTGTCCAGCAGGCGTGTGTATTCTGAATCCCGGCTCCAGCGCGCGTCCGCTTCGGCCATTGCCTTCGGTTCCTCAGCCGAGAGGCGCACCAGCTCTCCTTGAAACAAATTTGTGTTCATTGTGCCTCCCAATCCGGGCGTAAAATCCCCACGTGGATATTGTCCCAGCGTTGTCCATACCGTAAAAAAGCCTCGCGCTGGCGGACTTCCACGACGAAGCCAGCCTTTTCAAACAGTCCCAGGGCAGGCGGGTTATATCCGGCGACCGTAGCCCGCAGCGAATACAGGTTCAATTCCGCAAAAGCGAAGCGCTCGAGCAGGCCCAGGGCCTCGCTGCCGTAGCCTTTCCGGCGGTCCGCAGCGTCGCCGATGCCAAGCTGCACATAAGCTGACCCCGTGTTATATTCGACCCAGTAAATCCGGGCGAATCCCAGCAGGCGGTCGTTTTCGGCGGGATCGTCAGAAACCAGGCGGATGGTGAAGTAGAACAGGTTTTTCTCCTCCTGGGCCTGCTTTTCGATTTTTTCCAGGCGTTTCTTCAACTGGGCGGCGGACGAAGGCACGGCAGGCTCAGGACTCAGCATGCGCAGGTATTCCGGGTCGTTGCTCCAGCGCGCCATGACTTCGGGATCCTTTTCGTGGTCGATCGCTCCCAGGCAGACCAGACGGCCTTTAAACAGTTGTGTGCTGATGCTCATGAATGGTTTCCTTAGAATGTTTATTCCAGAATGCTAATTTCGTGATGAATGGAACCGGTAAAAAAAAGCCACGGGGTTTGGGTGCGCCCGTGGCTTTGAAAATCATCTCTTTCGAAGATTATCTACGAACAGGCGCACTCCGCGCGGGCAGATCGAACTTGCCGTTTTGAGGAACTCGTTGTTTGTCCTGATATGCCATGAAGCGCTTGCGCCCTTTCGAAAATATGAGAGAAAGATTAAAGCCTCTGGAGTCTACCATGAGGCGTTAAAGGCTGTCAAGATGGGGTGTCCCCGGCGAATTACGGCGCCTGCCTGGTAAATCTAAACAGGCTGCCGCCGTGGTTGACCAGGTAGACTTCGCCCGCTTCATCCTCCCCAAAGGCTGTGATATTGCCAAAATCGCTGAAAAGAAGCTCAGAAATCCAGGCTCCCTCAGGATTTCGCAGCAGTCCCCAGATATTTCCTGAGCAATAATCGCCAAACAGGTAAACGCCGGACCATTCGGGCAGCTCCTGGCCCCGGTAAACCACCCCGCCGGTTACAGAACACCCCAGGGAATGGTCGTACTCGAAAACCGGCGGCGTCAGGTTTTCCGCTGGAGTGCCTTCGTATGGGTGGTTGCCTTCCATGAAATCCCAGCCAAAATTAAGCCCTCCCGCGCTGCCGGCCGGGATGAAGTCGATTTCTTCCCATTGGTTTTGCCCGACATCCGCAATATACAGGTCGCCGGTCAGCCGGTCGAACGCAAATCCCCAGGGATTGCGCAGCCCGTATGCCCAGATTTCCGGGCGACCGCCCCCGGGAACAAATGGATTGCCCGCTGGAATTGCAAAAGGATCTGTGCTGATGTCGATTCGCAGCATTTTCCCAAGAAGGGTATGGGTATTCTCTGCATTCTCCTGCGGGTCGCCCCCGGAACCGCCATCTCCCAGGCCAAGATACAGGTAGCCATCCGGTCCAAAGACCACGCCGCCTCCGTTGTGGTTGGCGTATGGTTGGGTAATTTCCAGGATGCGGCTCTCACTGCCGGGCTCAGCCTGGTTGGCATCCTCTGCAGACACCTGAAAACGGGCTATGACGGTGTTCCCATTCAAGTCTGTGTAATTGACATAGAAGAGCCCGGTTTCCTCGTATTCAGGGTGAAAGTCCAGGCCTAAAAGCCCGCGCTCGGAGGCGTCCCTGCTGACGCGCTCTCCGATATCCAGGAACGGCGTCTCCAGGAATTGGCCATCGACCAGGATGCGAATGAGCCCGTCCTGTTCGATGATAAACAGTCGGTTGCTCCCGTCGTCTGCGTTGGCAATCCCAACAGGGGAATTCAGGCTGTCAGAAAGGAGCTCCCAACGGACCGTCTCGGCCTCGGGAATGCTGCTCGCGGTTGCCGGGACCTGCACGCTGGCCGTGGGCTCAGCCGTGGGCAGGTCCGTGGCCGGCAGTTCGGCAGTTGGGGTCTCCAATCGCAGTGCTGGATGGCTGGATTTCTGGGGCCTGGACTGCCGGTTCGGATAAGGCCTCTTCGGTTGGAGTAGAAACCGCCTGCGGCGTGACTGTGCTGCAGGCGGTCAGTGTTAACAGCACAAGAAATTGTAAAAAGTTACGGGTTATCCTTTTTGTCTGGCTCTTCCCAAAATTCTGCATCGATTATGTCTCCCTGGATCCTTCCTGGTCCTGGGGCAGGTTGGTTTTGTCGGGCGCTGTGCCGCTGAGCAAGGCACGGTATTCCTCGACGACCTCCGGTGGGCACAGTTCCACGAAGAGGTACGTCCCTAGCCAGACGACCAGGGCATCGTCAACGACAAACGGGATAAAATCGGGCGCGATCAGGTAAACGAGGGTACCCACGGGCAGGATTTTCAAAAAGGGGCTGACGCGCTTAGTCGGTCATCAAACGCGCGATTAGTTGAAAATAATTCGCAAACGTACTCCCACAATCCAGGTTTTTTGGACGGGATCATATTCCCGGTTTCCGGAATCCGACATATCACACCTTCTTTCTCGTGGATTAATAATACGGTTGAGTTTTGGATGCACAGAGCCCCAAAATTGCATAACCTTTTGCCCGAATTCATGTTGACTTAAGTATTATACGAGGAAATGCTTAAAAAGTTCCCCCTTTCAGGGGTTCCGGAAAGGGGGAAGGGTGTGTGATTCTGACTACGGGTTCAATCGGTTTCAAGCAGCCTGGGCTTGAGTGACGACCGCAGCGAACGCCTTGGGGTCTCGCACGGCGAGGTCGGCCAGTATCTTGCGGTTGAGCATGATTTGCTTGACCTTCATTCCGTGGACCAACCGGCTGTAGGTGGTGCCGTTCAGGCGGGCAGCGGCGTTGATCCTGGCAATCCACAGCTTGCGCAGCTCGCGCTTGCGGGTGCGGCGGTCGCGATAGGCGTACCATAAACTCTTGAGCATGGCTTCATTGGCGCGCCGGAACAGGCGGTGACGGGTGCCAAATTGGCCCTTGGTCATCTTGAGGATTTTCTTGTGGTGCTGGCGGCGGTAAGGCCCTGTCTTAATTCTGGTCATTCTTTACTCTCCTGCGAACCCCTGGGCGCCGGTAGATTGCCCTTTCCCTGTGGCAAGTTCCCTGTTGTGTACACCCAACGGCCGCTCTAATGGTCTGATTGCTGCTTGGTGTGTTCATCCAGGAAGCAGGGGCGCCTGGATGAACAACGATGCCATTCTTAGTTGGCTTTCTTCATGTATGGGGCAAGGCGGTTGACGCGCTTGATAATCCCACGACCCTTGACCGGGCTCATCTCGGTGAACATCGCTTTGGTCCGTTTCGAAGTGGTGCGGCGTTTGTGGCTTTTACCACCTTTTGAGCGCACCACAATCCCCGTCCCGGTCACGCGGAAACGCTTGGATGTGGCCTTGTGGGTCTTGATCTTGTACTTACCGGTTTCTTTCTTACGTGCCACGATTGAACTCCTCTCACACAAAATTCCGCGGCCCAGGCTTGCCCGCGGAGTATCACTGGTTTTATTCAGGATGCAGCAGCGCCGTAAACTACTTTTTCTTCGGAACCTTACCTGGACCCAAAACCATCAGCATGGTGCGTCCCTCCATCAGGGGGGGTTGTTCCACGATTGCGATGTCTGCAAGGTCTTCTGCCACTTCTTTCAAATCGGTCAGGGCGATTTCCGGGTAATCAATTTCACGTCCGCGGAAGCGGATGCGCACTTTGACTTTATTCCCGTCCATCAACCATCTCCGGGCATCTCGAACTCTTAAATCGCGATGGTGTTCGTTGGTTTTTGGGCGCAGGCGAATTTCCTTGACTTCGATCTTGGTTTGTGCTTTTTTAGCTTCGCGGTCTTTCTTGGCTCGTTCGTATACGAACTTTCCAAAATCCATGACCCGGCATACGGGGGGCTCAGAGTTCGGTGCGACTTCGACCAGGTCGAGCTCGGCGTTGTGGGCGATTTTGAGGGCTTCGTCGATGTCGACGACGCCTACATTTTCACCTTTGGGGCCGATCAGGCGCACCTGTGGGACGCGGATGCCTTCGTTTACGCGATAATTTATTGCGCTAATATGCTGCTCCTCTCAACTTCTCAATTTTAAAATAGCGGAAGCATCTTACCAAAAAACCTCCAAAATGAGAAGGGCTATTGTACCATGGATTTCGGGTAGGTGAACTACCCGAAATCCATAATTAAACTCTAGCTCCCTTCACGAATCTCTTTCTGCGCCATTTCGATGAAAGCCTGCAGCGGCATGGCGCCGGGGTTCTCGCCGGAGCGCATCCGTAAGGCCACCTCGCCGGCTTCCATTTCCTTATCGCCGACAACCAGCATGTAAGGGACCTTCTGCTTTTGGTGGTCGCGGATTTTGGCGTTCATGCGCTCGCCGCGGTCGTCGACCTCGGCGCGCAGGCCAGCCTGGCTGAGCTCTTGCACCACCTGGCGGGCGTAGTCCACGTGCCGGTCGGCGATCGGGATCAGGACTGCCTGGACAGGCGCCAGCCAGACGGGGAAAGCCCCGGCGAAGTGCTCGATGACCACCCCCAGGAAGCGCTCCGTCGAGCCGGTGACGGCGCGGTGCAGCACCACCGGGGTGTGCTCCTGCCCGTCCTCGCCGATGTACGTCAGGCCCAGGCGCGAGGGCTGGATGAAGTCGACCTGGATCGTCGAGAGCTGCCACTCGCGGCCCAGGACGTCGCGAGCCAGGAAATCGGCCTTCGGTCCGTAGAAAGCGGCTTCCCCGGTGGCTTCGAAGTACTCCACCTGGTTGGCATCCAGCGAAGAGCGCAGGGCGGCTTCGGCCTTGGCCCACTTCTCATCGTCCTGGACGTACTTGCCTCCCGCGCCCCGCAGAGACAGCCGCACCTTGTAGTCCGTAAACTGGTAGCGGTTGAGCACTTCCTGGATCAGGTGCAGCGAAAGTGTGAACTCAGATTCGATCTGCTCCTCGGTGCAGAAGGTGTGGCAGTCGTCCTGGGTCAGGGCGCGCACCCGGGTCAGCCCGGTCAGCTCGCCCGTCTTCTCGTAGCGGTAGAGCGTGGCAAATTCAGCGAAGCGCATGGGCAGCTCGCGGTAGGAGTGCCGTCCCATCTCGCGGAAGAGCGTCATGTGGCTGGGGCAGTTCATCGGTTTCAGGCGGAAGGCCTGGTTGCCATCTACCATTGGCGGGAACATCGAGTCTTTATAGTTGTCGTAATGACCCGAGCGCCGGTAGAGGTCTTCCTTGACCACGTGACCCGTCCAGACGTGCTGGTAGCCGTAACGCGTCTGCACCTCGCGCACGTAATTTTCCATCAGGTAGCGCAGGATTTCACCCTTGGGGGTGAAGAGCGGCAGGCCAGGACCGACGTCCTCGGAGAAAGTAGAACAGCCCCAGGTCCTTGCCCAGGCGCCGGTGGTCGCGCTTTTTGGCTTCCTCGAGCCGCCACAGGTGCTCTTCCAGCTCCTGGCTGGTGCGCCAGGCCGTCCCGTAGATGCGCTGCAGCATCGGGTTCTTCTCGTCCCCGCGCCAGTAGGCGCCGGCGACGCTCATCAGCTTGATGGCGTTGGGATTGATCTGGCGCGTGTTCTCGACGTGCGGTCCGCGGCAGAGGTCGACGAAGCCGGCGTGCTGGTAGATCGAAATTTCGGGTTTCTCGGCCAGCGGATTGCCGTATTCATCCAGGCCGCCGCTTTCCAGCCCGGCGATCAGCTCGAGCTTGTAAGGTTGGTCCTTGAAGATCTGGCGCGCCTCGTCCGCAGAGACCACCTTCTTCTCGAAAGCGTGCTTTTCGGAGACGATGGCGCGCATCCGCTTTTCGATCTGCTCCAGGTCCTCCGGGGTGACCGGCCGCGGCAGGTCGAAATCGTAATAGAAGCCGTCCTCGACCGGGGGTCCGATGGTGTACTTGGCCTCCGGGAACATCTCCACCACTGCCTGGGCCATCACGTGCGCCGACGAATGGCGCAGACGGTACAGGTCGCTGTCCTCGTAACGTTCCTGGTTCATTTCTGGCATGCTCCACCTCCTTCATAAATAAAAACCTCTCGCTCCAGTGCTGGGGCGAGAGGTTTTGAAAAACCTTTCACGCGGTTCCACCCAGATCTTAGCAAACCGTAGGTTTGCCAATCTCTTCAGGCTGATAACGGTGCCGGCCGTTCTCCATACTGGGTTGCCCGTTCTGGTTTCCGCTCACGGGGGGTATTCGCCTGCCTGTTGCTGCAAAAGACTCTCAGTCGCTGGTCTTTTTTCTCTGTCAGCCCAGGAGCAGGTTACTCGTCCCGGTCATTGCGTTTCAGTGGGCGGAATAGGGCTCGAACCTACGACCTCTGCGATGTCAACGCAGTGCTCTAACCAACTGAGCTACCCGCCCGATTAAGTAGAAGGATTATACCTACACTGACTTAAAAAGGCAAGATGATTTTTCCCTGATCGGGTCAATACCGCACCTTGGATATGTCATTTCGAACGTTCTTTGTGAGAAATCCCTGCAAATATCGTACTTTCATCTCATCACAGGGAAAAAGATTACGTTTTCACTGGATTTTCAAACCAATCCTGGGCCAGGTCTAGCCAGGTAGGATTCAGGCCTTCGATCAGCACAATCTTCTTACTCCGCCTCCAATGCTTAATTTCTTTCTCACGTGCAATCGCTGACTTCACATCAAGTGTCTCCTCAAAATACACAAGGCGCGTCACATTATAGGTTTTAGTAAACCCATCTATGAGCTTATGCTTATGTTCATACACCCTGCGTTTTAGATCTTTCGAAATGCCGGTATACAGAGTGCCAGAAAGAGAGCTCATGATGTATACATAATAGCTTGGCATACAAAGTCCTTATAGTCTGAGTGATTATACCCAGAAGTAAAGTCTCCTCTAATGTCATTTCGAGCGGTCTGTGCGAGAAATCCCTTTGACCGCAACCACTTATTACCTAAGTAGGCACATAAATGATTATACTAATAGGGATTTCTCCTCCCTTCGGTCGTCGAAATGACATTTGAGATGTGTCATTTTATGCTTTACCTACCTCCTCACTCTCTGGCGAGAGCCCGGCCATATTTATTAAAGGCTCGCGTGCATGAAGCACCGCCAACGCCCGGTGGCTGCGCCGGTTCTTTTCATCCATACTCAATTCTGCCATCGTCAACCCCAAATCCGGCAGCAGAAAAATCGGGTCGTAGCCGAAGCCATTCTGGCCGCGCTCCTCGTGGATGATCTCGCCCGGGCAGACACCCTCGGTCAGGTATTCCATCCCCGCTGGCGAGACCAGGGCGACCACGCAGCGGAACTTTGCCTTCCAGGGGCGTGGTAGTCCATGCAACCTCTCCAGCAGAAGGCCCCGCCGGTCGGCATCCGTGGCGCCGGGTTTCTGCGCAAAGCGTGAGGAATGTAGCCCGGGTAGCCCTCCCAGGGCCTCGACCTCCAGCCCCGAATCGTCCGCCAGGGTCAGCAGGCGCGCTGCCTTGCAGAACGCTCTCCCTTTGAGCAGGGCGTTCTCGGCGTAGGTCAGCCCGTTTTCTTCGACCTCCAGCTCGATCCCGAGCTGACCCGGGCTGAACAGCTCAATGTCGAGGTCCGCCAGCAGCGCCGCGATCTCGATGCGTTTTCCTTTGTTGTTGGTCGCAATCAGCACCTGAGTCATGGGATTTCTCCTTAAAAAGTCGGGCTGTAGCCCTATGATATAATGTCGCCGGGAAGGTGGACTGTGAACGTATCACATGATATTCTGCGCATGCCGGGAAGGTAAATCGTGAATTTGTCGGATGACATTTTTCGCCTGAATGTTGGCTTTATTATCCACGAGACCATCGGGTACAGCCGGGATTTTCCGTTTAACTTCCCGGAAGTCCGGGTTTCGCCCGACCTGGTCCTGGCGGACCTGGAGGGCGCCGTGCGGGTGACGCGCACCGCCCAGGGACTTCTCGTGCAGGTGAACCTCTCGGGGCTGGTGCCCACGGAATGCGTGCGCTGCCTGGTCGACTTTTCGCAGCGCCTGTACGTCGATTACGCGGATTTATACGCCTTCACGCGGGATACCATGACCGAAGCGGCCCTCCTGGTCCCGGACACCGGGAAAATCAACCTGGCGCCGGTCCTGCGGGAAGAAATGCTCCTGGCCATGCCGCTCAGACCTCTCTGCAGGCCTGATTGTAAAGGACTCTGCCTGGTTTGTGGGGAAAATCTTAACGATTCACCTCACAGCCACGACCCCCTCTCCGCAGACCCGAACGCCCTCTTGACCCAACCGCCGTCAGAATAGACGCACAGTCCTTGGAGGTTTTCCATGAAAGATATCCTGGTCGCGGTCGCCTGGCCGTACGCTAATTCCCAAATCCACGTCGGCAACCTTGCCGGTTCTTACCTGCCCGCCGACATCTTTGCCCGTTACCAGCGTCTCTCCGGCAACCGGGTAGCCATGGTCTCCGGCTCGGATTCGCATGGCACCCCGGTAGCCGTGCGCGCCGACGCTGAAGGCAGCACACCTTACCAGGTGTACCAGAAATACCACGCCACGTTTTTGGAACTGTTCCGGAAGCTGGGCCTGACTTATGACTTGTTTACGAGCACCCACACCGACAACCATTTCCACGTCTCGCAGACGATCTTCCTGGCTTTATTAGAAAACGGCTACCTCTACGCCGATCGCCAGCAGCAGTGGTACTCCCCGGTCTCGGGGCGTTTTCTGCCGGACCGCTACGTGGAAGGCACCTGCTACCTCTGCGGCTACCCGAACGCCCGCGGCGACCAGTGCGATGGCTGCGGCGAGCTGCTGGACGCCACCCTCTTGATCAACCCACGCTCGAAAGCCGATGGCTCGATCCCCGAGCTGCGCGAAACCGTGCATTACTTCCTCGACCTCGGCAAAGCTGCAGCCGGCAGTGGTGGAGTTCTTAAAAGAGCGTAAAGACTACTGGCGACCGAACGTGCTGAACCAATCTCTGGGTCAGACCCTGGCGAAGGGGCTGCACGGGCGGGCGATCACCCGCGACCTGGATTGGGGCATCCCGGTGCCGGTCGAGGGCTGGAACGGCAAGTGCCTGTACGTCTGGTTCGAAGCCGTCATCGGCTACCTCTCGGCCACGATCGAATGGGCGCAGCTCAACGGCCAGCCGGAGGCCTGGCACGATTGGTGGACGGACCCGCAGGCGCGCGCCTATTATTTCATCGGCAAGGACAACATCCCCTTCCATGCCGTCATCTGGCCAGCCCAGCTTGCGGGGACGGGGGAGACCTTCGTGAAAATATTCGAGGAGGTCGAAGGCAAGGCGCTGGTGCTGCCATTCGACGTGCCTGCTAACGAGTTTATGAACCTCGAGGGTAAAAAAATCTCCGGCAGCCGCAACTGGGCGGTCTGGGGGCTCGATTTCCTGGAGCGCTACGACCCCGACCCGCTGCGCTACTACCTGACCGTGAACATGCCCGAATTGAAGGACACCGATTGGGACTGGAAGGAATTTATCCAGCGCAACAACAACGAGCTGCTGGCGACCTGGGGCAACCTGGCGAACCGCGTCCTCGCCTTCTGCTACCGCAACTGGGAGGGCCAGGTCCCGCAGCCCGGTGAGCTGCGCCCGCAGGACCGCGAGGTCCTGGCCGTCGTCGAAGGCGGCTTTAAGAGCGTCGGCGAGCACCTGGAGGCGGTGCGCCTGCGGGCAGCCCTGGCCGAGGGCTTCCGCCTGGCCGGGGAGGTCAATAAGTACCTGGACAGCGCCGCCCCCTGGTTCGAGATCAAAACGGATAAAGCCGCCGCAGCCACCACCATCTACACGGCGCTGCGCTGCATCGATTCGTTGAAAATCTTGCTCGCCCCCTTCCTGCCGTTTACGTCCGAGAAGCTGCACCAGTTCCTGGGCTACGACGCCCCCCTGTTCGGCGAGCAGTGGATCGAGGAGCTGCAGGATGGGCTGGGAACGCACGCCGTGCTGCGCTACCGGCCTGCGGATGCCAGCGGAAGCTGGACCGCCAGCAGCCTGGAGCCGGGCAAGGCGCTGCGCCAGCCCGCGCCCTTGATCAAGAAACTCGAGGAATCCCTGGCCGACCAGGAGCGCCAGCGTTTAGGGACGAATTAAAGATCAGGGCACAGCGTGACACGGGCCGACCGGTTGTTTCCCGGCCTGCTGTGCCCCTACAATGGCTGCAGCCGGATGATCGTAGGGGCACAGCAGGTTTTCCGCTGTGCCCCTACTGGTCAGGTTCGGATCGTCCTGCCCGGCTGCTTCAACAGCCAGCGGTTTTCACCTGCTAACAGGATCAATTCATAAACCTTTTCCGCCTGGTCCATGACCAGGAAATGCCTGCCGGTAGTGTCTTCCCACTGCCGCCCCACGTCGATGGCAACCTCTCGACCCTTGCGTATCACACGCAGGGGTTGCACTTCCCCTTGCGCACTCCATCTTGCAACCACCTCCACCGCTTCCGCACCCTTGAGCTTGCTTACCTCTCGCAGATGGTCGTACAGGACCTGCAGCGCCTGTTGGGCCGTCTGCTCCTTGATCTGCTGGCGGTCTCCCTGCCATTGGTATTGCCAGGCTTTCATACTTTCGCCGGCGCTCAGGCCGATCCAGGCCAGGCCGACCGGCTTCTCGGGGGTACCGCCGTCAGGCCCGGCGATGCCGCTGACCGACAGGCCGATATCCGCCCCCAGCGCCCTGCGCGCCCCCTGCGCCATCTCCAGCACCGTTTCCTGGCTGACTGCCCCGTGCAGCTCGAGCGTCTCCTGCCGCACCCCCAGCAGCGCCGTCTTCACCGTGTAGGCATAGGCGATCACGCCGCCCAGGAAGTAGCTCGAGGATCCCGGGACGTTCGTCAGCCGGTGCCCCACCAGCCCGCCCGTGCACGACTCCGCCACTGCCAGCGTCTTCCCCTGCTTGCGCAGCAATTGACCGATTAAGGTTTCTAAGTTTTGTTCGTCCATATTCGAATTATAGTCCACTCAGCCTTAAACGCAATTTGCCATTTGAATGCCCTCCGCCTTTAATGTCATTCTGAGCGAAGCGAAGAATCCCTATAAGGACAATCCATTATTGCCTAACCATTTTATTCATGATTGTTGCACAAGGGATTCCTCTCTCGCACAGATCGCTCGATCGGAATGACATTAACGACTGGCGTCCTTCGCGTCTTGGCGGTTCAATCCCTTCCTTCCCGTGTTAGAATAAATATTCTATGGTGAAGTTAACCGATCACCTGCGCGGCATCCTCGACACCCTGCCCACCAAGCCTGGCTGCTACATCATGAAAGACCAGGAGAACACCGTCATCTACGTCGGCAAGGCGGTCAACCTGCGCAACCGGGTGCGCTCCTACTTCCACAGCGGCGGTCACGACCCGAAGACCAACCAGCTCGTGCGCCGCATCGTCGACCTCGAATGGATCGTCGTCGGCTCCGAGCTGGAAGCCTTGATCCTGGAAATGAACCTGATCAAGAAGCACCGCCCGCACTACAACGTGCGCCTGAAGGACGACAAGCGCTACCCGTACATCAAAATCCACTGGGGCGAGCCCTATCCCAAGGTCACCGTGACGCGCCAGGTCGTCCAGGACGGCTCGCGCTACTACGGCCCGTACACCGGCGTCTGGGCGGTCCACCAGACCCTCGATATCCTGCGCCGGATTTTCCCCTTCCTCTCCTGCGACCGCGAGATCACCGGCCAGGACGAGCGCGCCTGCCTCTACTATGACATCAAGCTCTGCAGCGCGCCCTGCATCGGGGCGGCCAGCCAGGCCCGCTACCGCGAGATGATCGACGACCTGGGCAGCTTCCTGGAGGGCAAGACGGATCCGATCCTCTCGAAGCTGCGGCTGGAAATGGACGCCGCCGCCGAGGAGCTGCAGTTCGAGCGCGCCGCCGCCCTGCGCGACCGCATGCGCACCCTCGAGAGCGTCGTCGAGCGTCAGAAGGTGATCTTCTCCAGCGACTACGTGGACTCGGACGTGCTGGCCCTGGCGCGCGACGACGGCGAGGCCTGCGTCCAGGTGTTCTTCATCCGCGGCGGCAAGCTGATCGGGCGCGATTACTTCCTGCTCGAGGGCGCCGCCGAGACGCCCGACGCCGCCGTCCTGGCCGAATTCATGAAGCAGTTCTACGACCAGGCGCAGAGCCTGCCGCAGCAGGTGCTCCTGCCCCAGGAGGTCGAGGAGGTCCAGATCATCCGCCAGTGGCTGAGCCAGAAGCGCGGCGACGGGCTGGTGGAGATCCGCGTGCCGCAGGAAGGCCAGCAGCAGGAGCTGATCCAGATGGCAGCCGAGAACGCCGCCGAGACCCTGCAGTCCTTGAAGACGCAGTGGGAGCAGGACACGCACCGCCAGGAGCTGGCGCTGGGCGAGCTGCGCGAGGCCCTCGGCCTGCCGGGGACCCCGGCGCGCATCGAGTGCTTCGACATTTCCAACACCCAGGGCACCGCCGCCGTCGGCAGCATGGTCGTCTTCGAGCAGGGCGTGGCTGCCAAGAAGTACTACCGCCGCTTCAACATCCGCAGCGTCTGCGGCCCGGACGACTTTGCCAGCATGGAAGAGGTACTCACCCGCCGCTTCAACCGCTGGAAGGCCGCCCAGGAGCTGGAGCAGACTCCCGGCGCCAAGGTCGACCCGGCGTTCGCCATCCTGCCCGACCTGCTGATGGTCGACGGCGGTAAGGGGCAGTTGAGCCGGGCGGTCAGCGTCCTCGAAAAGTTCGAGCTGAAGGAGCGTGTGCCCGTGACCGGACTGGCCAAGCAGAACGAGGAATTCTTCCTGCCGCGAGCGACCCACCTCCGTCCTGCTGCCGCGCCATTCGCAGGGACTCTACCTGGTCCAGCGCATCCGTGACGAGGCGCATCGCTTTGCGATCACCGCCCACCGCCAGAAGCGGGACAAGCAGGGCATCGCCTCCAAGCTGGATTCGATCCCCGGCATCGGCCCGGCGCGCCGCAAGGCGCTGCTCACCCATTTCGGCTCGCTCCAGGCCATCCGGGAGGCTTCGCTGGAAGACCTGCGCCAGGTCCCCGGCATCACCGCCGACCTGGCGATGTCGATCAAGGCGAATTTGGAGTAACATATCTTAATGTCATTTCGAGCGTTCTTTGCGAGAAATCCCTATGCGATTTTATGTGCATGGTTAGGTAATAAAGGCTGTGCTCATAGGGATTCCTCGCAAGAACGTTCGGAGTGACATTAACGAGACATTTGATTCCTCTCATCTACCTCTGACAGCGTGCGAAAAGTGATACCATCGGTGCGCTTGTAAGGAGAAGTGCATGGCAAAGAAAGTCAAGTTATCCAAAGGCGAGCAGCGCTCGCTGCGCATTCAGCAAATCCTGTTCATGGCGGTCAGCGTCATCATCCTGCTGGCAATGGTCCTCAGCCTGGTCAGTAATTAATTTCGCTTAAACGCAGCCTGCTCGCGTTTTTACGCCCCTACCATCCTGCCAGGATCGCTGCCAGCAGGGCAGCCCGCTCCGGCAGGCTGTCCACCCTTAAATATTCGCGCTCCGAATGCGCGCCCTCGCCAACTGCCCCCAGACCGTCCATCACCGGCACTCCCAGTGGAGCGACGAAATTAGCGTCCGAGGCCCCACCGGTACCGCCTTCACCGAGCTGCAGCCCAAGCTGCGAGCCGAGCGCCTGGATCTTTTGAAACGTGGCCGCCATCCGCGCATCCCGCGGCATGGGCGGCCGGTTCGTATCCACCGTGACGCTGACCTTTGCACCCTTCAAAACCGGCGTGCGGCTGCGCGCCCACTCCTGGACGCGCTCGATCTCTTCCGGAACCGCAATTCGTAAATCACAGACTGCCGAAGCCCGCTCAGGGATCACGTTGCTGCGCGTGCCGCCGCTGATCCTGCCAACGCTGACGGTCGTGCCGCGGGCGTAATCGGTCAGTCGCTGCACCGACAAAATGTGGTGCGCCAGCTCCTCGATGGCGTTGACGCCTTTTTCGTGGTCGACCCCGGCGTGCGCCGCCCGTCCCTGCGTGCTGATCTTAATGCTGCCGGTGCCTTTGCGGAAGGTTTTCAGCGAGCCGTCCGCCATCGCCGGCTCCAGGCACAGCACCAGGCTTGCTTGCATAGCCTGCGCTTCAATCAGAGCTCTCGACGTATTGCTGCCGATCTCCTCGTCGGAGGTCAATAGCAGGCTGATTGCCCGGCGCGGAAAATTGCCGGTTTGCTGGAGCAGGCGCAGGGCGAACAGGGCGATCACGATCCCGGACTTCATGTCCAGCGCCCCGGGTCCGTAGAAGCGCCCGTTCTCCAGCCTCAGCGGCATGTCTTTGAGAGTTCCCACGGCGAAAACCGTGTCCATGTGGCACAGCATCAGGATGCCGTTGCCCTGCCCGGCGTTCCAGCTTGCCAGGAGGTGGTCGCCGGTTTTCGCCTGGCGGCTGGCAGTGACCTCTGCCCCCAGCCCTCGCAGCTCAACTTGCAGCAGCGCCCCCAGCCGGTCGACCGCCTCTTTGCTGGTGGAGGGCGATTCGACCTCCACCAGCCTCCGTAACAGGTCGAGCATCTCGCCGGTGTACGGCTGAAAGTCGGAAATCTTAACATGGCAGTACTTGCATCCCGGATGTCATTCCGAGGAAGCGTTCTTTGCTGACGAGGAATCCCTATAAGGATAATCCATTATTGCATAGTTAGGTATTGAAAGGTTGTACTTATAGGGATTTCTCGCACAGACCGTTCGACAATGACATCCAATAGCGTGATTCTACCAGGGATACTCATTGCCCTGGTAATCAACCAGCGCCAGGTCTTTGTCGCTCTCGCCCAGGAAGTAATCCAGGGCATAGACCGCGGCCTCTTCGGGCTCCATGTCGGCCTCGTTGTTCTTCTTTCCAGACATGTAGCTGCGCATCCAGCCCGGGTGGTACAGCCGGAACGAATAGCCTTCCGGAGCCAGGTGGTTGTGCAGGTTTTTCACGGCCATGTTCAGGGCGGCCTTGGACATGCAGTAGCCGAACCAGGCGGTGCGGTAAGCCTTGCCGATGCTGCCGGCCTCGGAGGAAACGAAGCACAGCCGCTTCAGCCCGCCGCGGTCGGTCAGCGGCATGAAGGCCTCAACCACGCGCAGCGGTCCCAGGGCGTTGACGTTGTAGAGGCGCTGCATCTCGGCGTAATCCTGCGCCTCCCGGATGTTGCGCTGCATCGCCGGCGAGGTCACCCCGGCGTTGTTAACGAGCAAGTCGATGTGGTCGGTTTTCTCGCCAACCAGCCGGGCAGCTTCTTTAGCAGATTCGACCTGGCCGACGTCCAGCGGGACGATGTGCAGCATCCCGGGGGCGCTCCTCGCCTGCAGGGCAGAAAGCTCGGGCCACTCGGGCAGGTACTGGCCGGCGAAGACCTGCCAGCCGCGCTCGAGCAACCCGGCGCACAGCGCCAGGCCCAGCCCGCGGTCGGCGCCGGTCACAAAGGCGGTTTGAGTTGTCATGAGCGCTACCAGGCGTAGGCTTCGGGGGCTTCGCCGCCCGGGCCCGGGAAGATTTCGTCGAGCTTCTTCAGCGTTTCCGCCTCCAGCTTGATCTCCAGGGCGCGCAGGCTGCCGTCGAGCTGCTCGAGGGTGCGCGGCCCGATGATGGGCGCGGTCACGACCGGGTTGTGCAGCAGCCAGGCCAATGCCACGTCGGCGGGCTGCTCGCCCAGCTCCTTGCAGAGGGCTTCGTAGGCTTCGATCTTCGGGCGCGCCTTCTCGAACCCTTCCTGCATGTTCTTGCTCGAGCGCCTGCCGGAGGCGATCTTCTCGAGCATGCCGCCCAGCATCCCGCCGGCCAGCGGGCTCCAGGGGATCAGCCCCAGCCCGTAGTATTTGCAGGCCGGGATCACTTCCAGCTCGATGGTGCGGGCGTTCAGGTTGTACAGGCTCTGCTCCGAGACCAGCCCCAGGAAGTGGCGGGCCTTGGCGGTCTCCTGCGCCTGGGCGATGTGCCAGCCGCCGAAGTTGCTGCTGCCGACGTAGATCACCTTGCCCTGCTGCACCAGGAGCTCCATCGCCTGCCAGACCTCGTCCCAGGGCGCCGTGCGGTCGATGTGGTGCATCTGGTAGATGTCGATGTAATCGGTCTGCAGGCGGCGCAGCGAGGCTTCGCAGGCCTTGCGGATGTGCAGGGCGAGAGACGCGGGATTCGTTCGGCCACTCGCCCATCTTGTTGTACATCTTGGTCGCCAGGACCACCTTGTCGCGGCGCTGGCCGCCCTGGGCGAACCAGCGCCCGACGATCTGCTCGGTGACGCCTTCACCGAGTTTCCAGCCGTAGACGTTGGCGGTGTCGAAGAAATTGATCCCCAGCTCGAGGGATTTGTCCATGATCTGGTAGCTGTCCTCTTCGGTCGTGAGCGGGCCGAAGTTCATCGTGCCCAGGCAGAGTGCGCTGACTTTTAGTGCGGTACGTCCGAGGTTGCGGTATTGCATGAGGTATTCCTTTCGGGAGGTTGTGGTTTTGGTGATATTATACTTGGTTTAAAAATATGCAAAAACTTTGAGGGTTTTATTGCCTTTTAGCGACATCATCTCATTACTTGACGTTCTTCTTCCACTGTCATACAATACCCCCACAACCAACAACAACCAGGGCGCCATACCCCCGGATGGGATGGCAGGGCCAAAAGCCCAGGCGAAGCCGGTGCAAGTCCGGCGCTGTCGCGCAACTGTGTATGAATTGACGTTCTTTGTCAATTCACAGCCAGGTCGCCCTCTCTGGTTGCGTTTTCCACGACCTCGCCGTAAGGAGGTGGGAACGGGCCATTCCCTGGATCGAAACCCTCCCCCTGACGCGATAGTCAGGGGTTTTTTAATGCCTCAGCGCTTGCGTCCGTACATCACCGGCTTTCTCTTATTAGGTTTCGCCCTGCTCCTCAGCGTGGCGGTCGGCTCGGTATTTATTGCGCCGGGAACGACGGCGAGCATTCTGCTTGCGAAGCTCTTCGGCTTCTCCGGAGACTGGTCGGCCACCGACGAAACCATCCTCCTGGCGATCCGCCTGCCGCACGCCGTGCTGATCGCCCTCACCGGCGCAGCCCTGGCCGGCAGCGGCGCCGCCTACCAGGGCCTCTTCCGCAACCCGCTGGCCGACCCGTACCTGATGGGCGTGGCTTCGGGCGCCGGGCTGGGTGCCGTCATCGCCATGGCGCTGGTCCTGCCGGGCGAGGCCGGGCTGCTCCCCGGCTGGCTGGGCCTCTATACCATCCCGACCATGGCCTTCCTGGGGGCGCTCCTGACCGTTTTCGTGGTCTATACCCTCTCCACGGCCGGGGGAGGCTCGGTCATTTCCAACCTGATCCTGGCCGGGGTCGCCGTGGGCTCGTTTGCCTCGGCGATCTCATCCTTCCTGATGCTGCGCTCGCAGGGCGAGATGCGGCGCGCCGTCGCCTGGCTGCTGGGCGGCGCGACCATGGGCGGCTGGGAGCCGGTGGCGGTGATCCTCCCCTACATCGTCCTGGGCCTGGGCACCCTGGTGGTCTCGGGCCACGCCCTGAACGTGCTCCAGTTCGGCGAGGAGCAGGCCCAGCAGCTCGGGCTGTCCGTCAAAAAGGTGCGACTGCTGCTGATCTGCGCGGCCTCCATGGCCACCGCGGCCGCCGTCGCCTTCACCGGCCTGATCGGCTTCATCGGCCTGATGGTGCCGCACGTGGTGCGCATGCTCTGGGGTCCCGATTACAAGCATTTGGTGAGCCTGTCGATCCTGTTCGGCGCCAGCGCCCTGCTCGTCGCCGACCTGCTGGCCAGGCTGGTGATGGCGCCCCAGGTGCTGCCGCTCGGGGTGGTCACGGCGCTCTTCGGCGCGCCCTTCTTCTTGTGGGTCCTGGTGCGCACTCGCAGCCGGGTGGAGTCCTGAGCCCATGAGCACCCTGGAATTGTCTTCTCTCAATGTGCGTTTCGGCGCCCGCCGTGTGGTCGAGGGCTTCGACCTGAAGGTCAACGGCGGCGAGGTCGTGGCCCTGATCGGTCCGAACGGCGCCGGTAAGACCACGGTGCTGCGCGCCGCCAGCGGCGTCATCCCGCTGGAATCGGGCAAGGTGCTGGTGGACGGCCAAAACCTGGCTCAACTGAGCCCCGGCCAGCGCGCCGCCATCCTGGCCGTGGTGCCGCAGGCCCACAACCTGCCGCACGCCTTCAGCGTCTGGCAGATCGTCCTGCTGGGGCGCACCCCCTACCTGGGCTGGATGGGGCAGGCCAGCCCGCAGGACCTCGAGCGCGCCCAATGGGCATTGGAGCGGGTGCAGCTCCAGGACTTGCGCGAGCGCCCCATCGACGAGCTCTCCGGCGGCGAGCAGCAGCGTGTGCTCCTGGCGCGCTCCCTGGCGCAGGATACGCCCGTGCTCCTGATGGACGAGCCCACCACCTACCTGGACCTGCACCACCAGTCGGTGCTCCTGAACCTGGTGCGCGAGCTCGCCCACGAGCACGGCCTGGCGGTGCTGATGGCGCTGCACGACCTGAACCTGGCATCCCTCTACGCCGACCGCGTCGCCCTGCTGGTCTCGGGCCGCCTGCAGGCGGTGGGCGCCCCGGGCGAGGTCCTCACCGCCGAGCTCCTCAGCCAGGCCTTCGAAGTTCCTGTGCACGTCACCATCCACCCCGACTACGGCACGCCCCTGGTGCTGCCGGATGGGAAGAAATTAACCGCTAAACGCGAAGGTCTGCAAAGAACGCAGATAACGCTAAGTTTAAGTAAATAAAATCATCTGCTTAGCGCCCTTAGCGACTTAGCGGTGAAATCTCTACATACCCTTGGTAAAAATCCGCTTGTTGCATGAGCGGAAAACCGTAGTATAATTGTAGCGTAATTAGATACAACAAGGAGATTGAGATGGAATTCGTCCCTTACCGCCTGCTGCGGAACCAGCCGGGTGAACTACGCAAAAAACTTGAGGAAAAAGGGGAATTGATCGTGACCGTAGACGGTGAGCCCATGGCTTTAATGCTCCAGGTGCCGAAGGGCAGCCTGGAAGATCTGGTGTTGCTGGTTTCGCAAGTGCGCGCGACAACTGGCCGTGGCTACGATCCGCCAGCAAGCACGCCAACGAGGGCAGGAAACCATGACAACCGCAGATGCGGATAAGCTGGTGCAGAGAACGCGCCGGGAACGTAAGCAAAAATCCTCAAGTCTTGACGAATAACTTTCATGCGTATTGTTCTCGACACCAACGTCCTGGTCAGCGGGTTGCTAAACCCGAACGGCGCTCCCGGCAGGATCCTTGACCTGATCCTGGATGGCAAAATCCAGTTGCTTTACGATGACCGCATCCTGGGAGAATACCAGGAAGTGCTGTTACGCCCAGAACTATCCATCCAACCTGGGCATGTCCAGGCAATCCTCAGCTATTTTCGGTTGGCTGGCAGGCGGGTGAGTGCAATGCCCCTTTTCATCGACAATTTACCTGACCAGGATGACCTCCCTTTTATTGAAGTGGCTATGACAGGGGAGGCTGAAGCGATCGTAACCGGAAATCGCAAACACTTTGTGGCAGTCCCGTCCGTTGAAGGCAAAATATACTCCCCTCAGGAGTTCTTGAAGCTCATTCAGTAGTATCTGACGGTTTTAGAAGATTCAACGCAAAGTCGCAACGGTCTGCAAAGGCGGGCACAAACTGCCCGAGCGCAGAAAACGCTAAAAGGAAAAAAACCTTAGTGCCCCTTCGTGAAAACTTTGTGATCTTTGTGTTTCAATGTTGGGTTTTGGCCTGACTAAAGAACAGTCAGTCCTCAACCCAACCTACTCATGAGTTGTCTCGGCCAGCCTCTCCAGCTTCATGCTGATCTCGCGCCACTGGATTTTGGAGATGCCCAGCTTCTGGCGGATCAGGTTGCGGTCCATGTCCGAGCGCCAGTCGTCCAGGGCGCAGGTCCAGCGGCACATGTCGAACGACAGGTGCTTGAGTCAGGCCGGCTTCGCTGGCTGAGGTCTTCGAGCAGGTATTCCAGGCGGCGCGGCGACCAGGGGAAGAGGGCGTCGCTCAGGCCGTATTGGGCCACGTATTCCTGGTAAATCGGGATCCAATCTCCGGCAGCTCGATCTTGCGCTCCTTGTAGCGGCTCGGCGGGCTGGCGTAGCGCACGAACAGCAGCGGGCCTCCCGGCGCTTCCAGGTCGATGTGGTTCAGGTTGATGTTCAGGCACTCGCCCTTCTTGATGCCGGTGGCCAGGAGCAGCGTCAGCAGCGCCTAGCGAGCGCGTGTCGGGTTTGGCGGCCTGGCGCTGGCGTTCGGCGGCCTGCAGGACAGCCTGGGTCTCGGCTTCCGTGAGCACCTCCGGCCAGCGGGCTGATCACCGACTTCTGGACGACCTTTTCGGCCGGATCGATGGCGATGACGCCGTTCTGGTGCAGCCAGCGGAAGAAGGCCTTGAGCGAGGTGATCCGCCGCGCCAGGGTCTTGGGGCTGCAGGGCACGCCGCGGCCTTTTTGCCATCCAGTCCAGGAAGTTGTTGAGGTCGGTGGTGGCGATGCTGCCCAGGCGTGCGGTCGGGCGGCAGGTGGCTGGCGAGCAGGTTCAGGTCGCTGATGAAGGCCTTGATGGTGTGGATCGAGTTGCCTTGATCCTCCAGGTAAAAGCGCCAGGCCTTGATGGTCGGCGCCAGCAGGGATTGCGAGGTAATGGCGAAGTGGTACACTTCGTTCGCTGAAGCGGTTTCAGGCGTCATCGGTTCCTCCGGGATCGTTAAATTCGGGCGACGTCTTGCGCATAGTCGATAGCACCAGTGTAGCCGAAAAACAGGAATTTGTCAATTTTTACTTGGTATAATGGACGGCAACTTAATTGGAGGTACGCATGAAATACCGTTTTGTCTATATCAGCTTGTTGCTTGTGATGCTCGTCCTGGCCGCCTGCGGCTCAGGTTCGAAAAACTACCCCGGCCCGGACGACAGCTACCCGCTGCCCCTGGCTGAGGATATCCCCGCGAATACCCCTATGCCGACCGTCGCCCCCGGGGAGCCCGCTTACCCGGATATCGCCACGGATTCCTCGGTGACCTGGGCACAGGCCGAGACCATGATCCGCAACGGCGAGGTGGCTTCGATCCTGCTGCTTAAAGATTTATGGTTCAATTTATCGCTCAAGGACGGCCGGCTGCTCAAGAGCATCCAGCCCGCTGCCGACTCGCTTGACGTTGTCATCAAAGACTGCGGCGAAGCCTGCACGGCCATCGCCATCACCAGCGAATAGCGCTTCGCGGAGTTCCATGCCCGATAACACGTCCGGACGAAAGTTCGGCTTCACCACCCGCCAGCTCCACGCCGGGCAGCAGGCCGACCCGGCGACCGGGGCGCGCGCCGTGCCGATCTACCAGACCACGTCTTACGTGTTCAAGGACACCGATCACGCCGCCCGCCTGTTTGCCCTGGAAGAGTCGGGCAACATCTACACCCGCATCATGAACCCCACCAGCGACGTCTTCGAGCAGCGGGTGGCCGACCTGGAAGGCGGGGTGGGCGCGCTGGCCGCCAGCTCGGGGCACGCCGCCCAGACGATGGCGATCCTGACCCTGTGCGCACGCCGGCGACCACATCGTCTCGGCTTCCACGCTCTACGGCGGCACCTACAACCAGTTCGCCTACACCTTCCCGCGCCTGGGGATCGAGGTCACCTTGGTCGACCCGCAGCGACCCCGAGAACTTTCCGCCGCGCCATCCGGCCCAACACCAAGCTGATCTACGGCGAGACGCTGGGCAACCCGGGCATCAATGTCTTCCCCTTCGAAGAGGTGGCGGCGATCGCCCGGAACACGCGCATGCCGCTCGTGATCGACAACACCTTTGCCACGCCGTACCTGTGCCGGCCGTTCGAGTGGGGCGCCAACATCGTCGTGCATTCGACCACCAAGTTCATCGGCGGTCACGGCACCACCATCGGCGGCGTGATCGTGGACGGCGGCAACTTCGATTGGGCGGGCAGCGGGCGCTTCCCCAATTTCACCGAGCCCGACCCGAGCTACCACGGCCTGGTCTACGCCAGCCTGGGCGCGCCGGCTTTCATCACCAAGGCGCGCGTGCCAGATGCTGCGCGACATCGGCGCCTGCCAGGCGCCGTTCAATTCCTGGCTGTTCCTGCAGGGGCTGGAAACGCTCAGCCTGCGCATGGAGCGCCACGTCCAGCAACGCCCAGAAGGCCGCCGAATTCCTGCAGACAGCACCCGCAGGTGGGCTGGGTGACCTATCCCGGCCTGCCGGAGCACCCGGATTACCTGGCGGCAAAGCGATACCTGCCCAAGGGACCGGGGGCGATCCTGGGCTTTGGCGTCAAGGGCGGGCTGGAGGCCGGGCGGCAGTTCATCGACCGCCTGCAGCTCTTCAGCCACCTGGCCAACGTCGGCGACGCCAAGAGCCTGGCGATCCACCCTGCCAGCACCACCCACACCCAGCTGACGCCCGAGCAGCAGGCTCAGCGCCGGGGTCACGCCCGACTTCGTCCGCCTGAGCATCGGCATCGAGGACATCGAAGACATCCTCTGGGACCTGGACCAGGCGCTTTCGTAACCTGTCATTCAATGTCATTCCGAACGAACGCACTTTGTGAGTGAGGAATCCCTGCTGCCATAATCCTTAATATGCCCTGTTAGGTAATAAGAGGGCATGCTCGTAGGGACTCCTCACAAAGAACGTTCGGAGTGACATTAAGGGGCGGTTTCGACTTTCCCTGCAAGAATAATCCTGGGATATAATGCATCTTTTTACCCGAACCTTGAGGAAAAACATGCCCGTCAATATCCCAGACACCCTGCCCGCCAAAGCCCATCCTGGAAAGCGAGAACATCTTCGTCATGGGCGAGAAGCGCGCCCTGCACCAGGACATCCGCCCCCTGCAGCTCGCCATCCTCAACCTGATGCCGACGAAGATCGCCACCGAGACCCAGCTCCTGCGCCTGCTGGGCAACTCGCCGCTGCAGGTGGACATCACCTTGCTGCACATGGGCTCGCACGAGAGCAAGAACACCCCCTCCGAGCACCTGGTCGACCATTACCTGACCTTCAACCGGGTCAACGGCACGAAGTTCGACGGGCTGATCATCACCGGGGCGCCGGTCGAGCAGATGCCGTTCGAGCAGGTCGATTACTGGAATGAGCTGAAGGATGTCATGGATTGGGCAGACACTCACGTCTTTTCGACGTTCCACATCTGCTGGGGAGCGCAGGCGGGGCTGTACCACCGCTACGGAGTCCCGAAATACCCGCTGCCGGCCAAGATGTTCGGCGTTTTCCGCCATCAAATCTGCCAGCCCTACGAAAAAATCCTGCGCGGCTTCGACGACGAGTTCTACGCCCCGCACTCACGCCATACCGAGATCCGCCGGGCGGACATCGAGCAGGTGCCCGACCTGGACATCCTGGCCGAATCGCCGGAATCAGGCGTTTACATGGTGGCCTCGCGCGACCGGCGCATGTTCTACATCACCGGGCACTCCGAATACGACCCGCTGACGCTGAAGGCCGAGTACGACCGTGACGTCGGCAAGGGACTGCCGATCCAGCCGCCGCGCAATTACTTTCCCGGCGACGATCCGGCGCAGCCGCCCGTGGTGCGCTGGCGCGGGCATGCCAGCCTGCTCTTCGCAAACTGGCTGAATTATTACGTGTACCAGATGACGCCCTATGACATCAACGAGGTGCCTGGCGGCGCCACGACTGTCGGCATTTGACTGATTTTTTTATCAATACAAACCTTTGGTTTGTATAGATAAATGGATTCAGCTAATCCTAATTCCGGCGCGATACTCCGCATCGCCAGGATGACGTTGCCGGTGTGCTCCCAGAGCTCGATGCCGAACTCCTCGGCGCCTTTGGCAATCTCCTCGCGGTTGGCGCCGGCGGCGAAGGCGCGGTCTTTCCATTTCTTCTTCACCGAGGAGGCGGTCAGGTCGGACAGGGAGCGCGACGGCCGTACCAGCGCCACCGCCGTGATCAGGCCGGTGATTTCGTCGCAGGCGAAGAGCGCCTTCTCCATCTCGCTCTGGCGCGGGATGCCGGTGTGGTCGGCGTGGCTGAGCACCGCCCGCACGATCTCCTCGGGAACGCCCCGCTGGCGCAGGATCGGGGCGCCGGCGAGCGGGTGATCTTCCAATGTCGGGTGGATTTCCCAGTCGAAATCGTGGAGCAGCCCGGTCATGCCCCAGGTCTCCACGTCGGCGCCGTTGCGCTCGGCGTACCAGCGCATGGCGGCTTCCACCGCCAGCATGTGACGGACCAGGCTTTCATTCTTGACATATTCACGAACGATGGCGAGGGCTTCTTCTCGCTGCATGGGTCAATCTCCGTTCTTTATTGGGCTTCGAGTGGGAAAATCGGCTCCGGCTGTCCCAGGACCGGCTGCGGGCGGCTGACGTAAACTTCCCAGTAGGCGTTGAGGGTGGCAAAGGTCTCGCGCACGCCCCAGATGAGCTGGCTGAAGCGCCGGTAGGTGCTCTGGTCCGCGGGCACGCCGACCGCTCTCAGGCCGAGGGCGTTGCAGGTGAAGAGCGCCCGCGGCAGGTGGAAGCCCTGGGTGACCAGGATGGCTGGCCGTCTTTCAGACGGCACGGACACCTGGAAGATGTCGCGGGCGCGGTAGCAGGTGTCGTAGGTGCTGCGCCCGGCGAAATCCTGCACAATGTCGGCTTCGGGCACGCCGAGCTGCATGGCGTAGGTGCGCATGGCGCCGGGCTCGTTGTAATATTCAAAGCGGTTATCGCCGCTCATCAGCAGCTTGTCGACCTTGCCGTCGAAGTAGAGCCGGGCGGCGGTCTCGACGCGGTCGCGCAGCACGGCGGTTGGGGTGCCGTCGCGCCGCAGCCCGGCGCCGAAGACGATGGCCACCTTGCCATTGGGGGCGTCGGGCAGGCTGAACTGGCGCGGCCGGGCATAGAGCAGCGTGACCAGGCGCGTGACCAGCATCCCGACCAGGCTGATGGCCATCAGGAGGGTGGATATCTTTAGGAAAAGGCGGGCAAATCGAGCAACCATTAAACAGGCGACATGATAACAAAAAGTCATAGTATTGGCAAGCGGAATGCCTCCCACCTTGATGTCATTCCGATCGAGGTTTTTGCGAGGAGAATCCCTGTAAGCATGGCTCATTAATTGCCTATAGCAGGTAGCAAATGGCTATCTTCATAGGGATTTCTCTCGCTTCGAACGTCGAAATGACATTAACGATCTGTGCCTCTTGCAGTGACGCCCCCGTGCGGGTACAATCCCATGTCATGAACCACGAAGAAGCCTACCAGGGCGCCCTGGAATACCTTTACAGCCACGTCGACTTCAGCCTGGTCCGCGGCTTTCGTTACAACCCGGACCAGTTTGACCTCGGCCGCATGTACCTTTTGATGGAAAAGCTTGGGAATCCCGAGAAGGAGTACCCGATCATTCATGTCGCCGGGACGAAGGGCAAGGGCTCGGTTTCGGCGCTCTGCGCCAGCGCCCTCAGGCAGGCAGGCTACAAGGTCGGGCTGTACACCTCACCGCACCTGCACGATTACGCCGAGCGCATCCAGGTGGACGGGCATCCCATCGACCACGCCGACCTGGTGAGCCTGCTGGAGGAAATGAAGCCGGCCATCGAGTTCGATCCCGGCCTTGACTACCTTTGAAATCACCACCGCCCTGGGCCTGCTGTACTTTGCCAGGCAGGGCGCCAACGCTGCGGTCGTTGAGGTCGGCCTGGGGGGCAGGCTGGACGCCACGAACGTTGTGACGCCCATGGTTTCGGTGATTACTTCGATCTCGTACGACCACACCCAGATCCTGGGCAGCACCTTGAGCGAGATCGCCGGCGAAAAAGCCGGCATCATCAAGCCGGGCGTTCCCGTCGTCTGCGCCCCGCAGGTGGAAGAGGCGCGCCAGGTGATCGAAGCCATCGCCGGAGAGCGCGGCGCCCCGTACATCCAGGTTGGCCGCGACTTCGACTTTCAGGAGGGCGAGCATTCCCTCGCCGGCGGGCATTCACTGGCTGGAGGCCAGTCCTTCACGGTCTGGCCAGCAGGTGGCCGTGAACTCACCCTGTCGATCCCGCTGCTGGGAGCCCACCAGGTCGCCAACGCCGCCACCGCCTTCGCCGCCTTACAGACGGCCGCTGCCCTACAGGCGGCAAAACCCCACGGGCTGAGCATCTCCGATGAAGCGCTGAGAGTTGGCTTTGCCAAGGTCTCCTGGCCGGGGCGCTTCGAAATCCTGCAGATGCAGCCGCCGGTTGTGGTCGACTCCGCCCACAACCGCGATTCTGCGCTGAAGCTGCGCCAGACCCTGGACGATTATTTCCCAGGATTGAAGGTGATCCTGCTCTTCGGGGCTTCGGAAGACAAGGACATCGAGGGGATGTTCACAGAGCTTTTCGCGCGCGTCGACCAGGTGATCGTCACGCGCTCTTTCCACCCGCGCGCCGCCGAGCCGCAGGCGCTGGTCAAGCTGGCCACAGAACTGGGCAAACGAGCGGGCCGTCTTACGACGGCAAAGGCCGTAGAAAAGGTGGAAGATGCCCTCGAGGAGGCCGTGCGCCTCTCCGGGGGCAGGGACATGATCCTGGCGGCTGGCAGCATTTTTATCGCCGCCGCGGTCCGCGAGTCCTGGCTGATCCGCCAGGGGATCGACGTCTATCGATCGGAGAAAGCATGAAAAATGATTGGTACAACCGGGATGAGGATGAGTTTGGGGAAACTCTTCATCGCCGTACGGAAGAACTCTATACTGTGCCGGACGCAGAGCCAGACATTGACGGATTGATCGAATGCCCGGTTCTGCCGCTGCGCGACCTGGTGGTCTTTCCGCACATGGTTTCGCCGGTGTTCCTGTCCAGCGACCTGGCGCTGCTGGCGGTCGAAGAAGCCCAGGCGACCGATTCGACGGTGATCGCCCTGACCCAGAAGGATCCGGAGATTGAAAACCCGGGTCCGGACGACTTCTTAGCGATTGGGGTGGAGACTGCCGTCGGGCGCCTGCTGAGCATGCCGGACGATTCCAGCTCAGCGCTGGTCCAGGGGCGCCGCCGGGTCCAGATTGTCGAGTTCGTCCAGGTTGAGCCGTACCTGGTGGCGCGTGCCCGCCTGGTCGACGAAGTTGAGGAGATCGACGGCAGTATTGCCGAGTCTCCCGCAGCGTTGACGCTACCATGCGCACTGCCCTCGAGATGTTCCACAAGTGCGTCCAGCTCGACCGCAGCCTGCCGGAAGAAGCCTACCTGTACGCCATGAACATCGACGAGCCGGGCTGGCTGGCGGACATGATCGCGACCGCCATTGCCTTCCCGCTGCCCGACCGCCAGGAGCTGCTGCTGATCTTGAATGCCTTCGAGCGCTTGAAGCAGGTGATGCGCTTGCTGGCCAAAGAGACCGATGTGCTGGAGCTGGAAGATGAGATCCACAGCCGGGCGCAGAGCGAGGTCGACCGCACCCAGCGCGAGTTCTACCTGCGCGAGCAGATGAAGCGTGATCCAGACCGAGCTGGGCGAGGGCGATCCCTGGCAGCGCGAGATCATGGACGTCCAGGCGCGCATCGAAGCCGCCAACTTGCCGGAAGAGGTGAAGGTGCGCGCTCTGAAGGAGATCGAACGCCTGGGGCAAATGCCGGCGATGTCGCCCGAGGTGGGCATCATCCGCACCTACGTCGAGTGGATCCTGGATCTGCCCTGGACGCAAAGCACCGAAGACAACCTGGACGTGCGCCATGCCGCGCGGGTGCTGGAGCGCGACCATTACGGCCTGCCGAAAGCCAAAGAGCGCATCCTCGAATACATTGCCGTGCGCAGCCTGAATCCCAAGACGCTTCGCGCCAGCCGATCCTGTGCTTTCATTGGCCCTCCTGGGACCGGCAAGACCTCGCTGGGGCGCTCGATTGCAGAAGCCCTGGGCCGGAAATTTGTGCGCCTCTCGCTGGGTGGCGTGCGTGACGAGGCCGAAATTCGCGGGCACCGGCGCACCTATATCGGGGCGCTGCCCGGGCGCATCCTGCAGACCATGCGCCGTGCCGGGACGATCAATCCCCTGTTCATGCTGGATGAAATTGATAAGCTGGGCGCAGGACTTCCGCGGCGACCCGGCCTCGGCGCTGCTCGAAGTGCTCGACCCCGAGCAGAACCACGCCTTTTCCGACCATTACCTGGAGCTGGCGTACGACCTTTCGAAGGTCATGTTCATCACCACCGCCAACTCCACCGGCACGATCCCCTGGGCGCTGCTCGACCGCATGGAAGTGATCGAGTTCCCGGGGTATATTGAGGAAGAAAAGCTGGAGATTGCCCGGCACTTCCTGATCCCGCGCCAGATGCGAGGAAAGTGGCCTGGAGGGTGAAGCTTTCGAACTGCCCGACCCCACGGTGCAGCGCATGGTCCGCGAGTACACCTACGAAGCCGGAGTGCGCAACCTCGAACGTGAGATCGGGCAAGGTCTGCCGTAAGGTCGCCCGGCTGAAAGCCGAGAAGAAGCGCTACCCGGCTGTTGTGAACCCGCCCATGGTGGAGCGCTTCCTGGGGCCTCCGCAGTTCTTCAACCTCGAGGCCGAGCGCCAGGACGAGGTAGGCGTGGCGACCGCCGTCGCCTGGACCGAGAACGGCGGTGAGATCATGCCGGTGGAAGTGCTCCTCTTCGAAGGCAAGGGCGACATGCAGATCACCGGGCAGATCGGGAACGTAATGCAGGAATCGGCGCAGGCAGCCCTCTCTTATATCAAATCGCGCTCGCGATTATTTCAACATTGACCCCGGATGTGTTTGAGCGCGTCGATATACACATTCATATCCCGGAGGGCGCCATCCCCAAGGACGGCCCCAGCGCCGGGATCACCATCTGCACCGCCCTGGCTTCGGCCTTCACCGGGCGCAAGGTCTATCGCGACGTCGGCATGACCGGCGAGATCACCCTGCGCGGGCGGGTCCTGCCCGTGGGGGGCGTGCGTGAGAAGCTGCTGGCTGCTCACCGGGCGGGCCTGAAGACCGTGATCATCCCCAAGCGCAACCTGAAGGACCTGGTGGATGTGCCCAAGCGGGCGCGCAGTGAGCTGAAGATCATCCCTGTCGAGCACATCGAACAGGTGCTGGAGGTGGCCCTGGCGCCGGAACCCCAGAAGGCTAAAGGGGCGCGCTCAAAAAAGAAAAACGCCGAGGAGGCGCAGAGCCAGCCCGTTGAGCCGGCGGTAGAAGGGCAGCCCGGTTCAGGAGATCTTTGATGGCGAAGTTTTACCAGTGGCTGGTTCGTTTTTCGACAGGTCGCACGCTTTTAACCCTGTTCATCCTGTCTTTTCTTTTCAATATCGTGGTCATGCCGGGAATCCAGTGGCGCATGGACCTGCGCTCCGGCGGCGTCGAACCGCTTGACCTGGCCTTTTACTACGCATCGGATGAAGCCCTCGAGAGGGTCGAAGCTTTCGGGGAGACCCGTCCGTTCTATGCCATGGTGGAGCTGACGGCAGATTTAATTTACCCGTTGGTCTATGGCTTTTTCCTCAGCGTGCTGCTGGTCACCCTCTACCGGCGCGGCTTCGCGGTCACCAGCCGCATCCAGATGGTGGCGTTTTTGCCCCTGCTCAGCATGCTCTTCGATTACGCCGAAAACCTCAGCATTGCCTACCTGCTGCTGACGTACCCGGCGCAGTCCCCGCTGGTGGCGACCTACGCTGGCATCTTTACGCTATTAAAGTGGCTCACACTCTTCTTGACGCTGGTGGCGATCCTGGTCGGTTTTGTGGCTTTTCTGATCCAGGGGCTGCGCCGGCGTTAGCTTCCTCAGGCCAGGGATTTACAGAGTTGGTAGAGGCGCGGCGCCTGGCTGGCGATGACGGTCGCCTCGCTGCGCCATTCGAACTTTTCGCCGACTCCGCCGTATTCAAACGCCAGCAGCCAGGGTTTCGGCAGCCCGGCGTTCTCCCGGAAGAACCATTCCAAAGCCTGCCAATCGCTCTCCTGGGCTTCCAGGTGATCGATGGTCAGGCCGTTAATCGTTTTCATGCCCGTGAAGTGCATCTCTCGCATGCGTTCCAGGGGCAGGCCGGAAATGTACTCGGCCTCGCTGACGCCAAGGGCAGCCGCCGAGATGCGGGCGTGGGAGAGGTCGAAGAGCAGCCCGCAGCCGGTTTCTTCCAGGATCTGGCAGATTAAGCGCGGCTCGACGGATGGTCGCAGCACCTTGCCGCCCGAGCCGCGGTACGGAACGTTTTCGAGGATTACCCGCGTGGCCTCGATGTGCTCCAGCACCAGCCGGACGTCCTGGGCGACCTGCTCGTAAACCTGTTTAAAATCGAGCGGGGTCATCGGATTCCAGCGGGATATCCGGGAAATCGTGGTGGCGGGACTCCAGGTGGAAATTCAAAAAAGGCGTGGATGTGCTTTCCAAAAGGTGCAGGGTGGTTTCCCAATCGATGTCTTTAACCGAGCCGTTGCCGACCGTCAGGTTGAAATGCACCGCGACCGGGCATAAGCGGGAGGCCTCTGCGATCATCCACGGCCAGTCCGGGCACTTGAAGCGGTCGACCTGGATTTTCCCGCTCTGGAACAGCTCCGCAGATTGCGGGGAGTAATTGATGGCGAAGTTCATGGGCAGCCGTTTTGTACGTGCTCTTCGTAGGTTTCGGCGAAGCGGTGGCGACCTGAGCCGTCGCAGGTTGCCCGGAAATAAAAATAGGGAGTTTCAGCGGGGAAAGCCACGGCTTTCAAGGCGGAGAGCCCAGGACTGGCGATTGGCCCGGGGGGCAGACCCGGGTTCTGGTAGCTGTTGTAGGGCGAGCTGACCTGTAAATCTTGCAGGGAGAGGGGGTTGGTCCACCAGGTGCCCTGGCTGTGGTTATAGCCCAGGGCATATTGCACGGTGGGATCAGATTCCAGCCTCATGCCGGCTTCCAGGCGGTTGAGGAAAACCGAAGCAATCACGGGCATCTCCTCGTCCACGACGGCTTCGCGCTGGATGATTGAAGCCAGGGTCACCGCCTGGAAAAGGTCAAGCCCCTGGCGTTCGAAAGCCTTGATTAACTCCGCATCCACCTGGTGCTCGAAGTTGGAAAGCAGGATCGCCACCAGCTCGTCAGCGGTGGTCTTGCGCGATAACGTGTAAACGTTTGGAGACAGGAAGCCTTCCAACGATGCCAGGGAAGGAATGCCCTCCAGGAAGGTATAACCAACCGGAGGTCGCGACACCGCGTTCAGGAAGGCCTCCGGGGTGATGTTCAACCCGGAAGTGGGCATGGCGGCCGCAATTTCCTCCCGTCTCCAGCCCGCTAAAACGGTGAACTCGACCTCGGTCTTCGTGGCGTCCTGCAGAATTCGGCCGATCTGCAACGCAGAGACGGAGGGCGGCAGGCGGTACTCACCGGCCTGGATTTTGGTGTCCAACCCGGCATAGACCAGGAAATCGCTGAGAACCCCCGAGCTCCGGACCAGGCCGGACTGCTCCAGGCGGCCGGTGATGGATTGGATCGATTCGCCCAGCTCGACCTCAAAAAGCTGCTCCTCGCCCTGCAGGTCCAGCGGTCGCAGCAGGTCGTTGGATTGGAGCAGCAATTTTCCTGCCAGATACAGGTGCTGCACGGGTCCCAGGGCGGTCGAGGCTTTTCCGAAAGATTTCTCCGCTTTGAGGGGCAGGTAAACGAGCAGGACGCTGGCGGTAAGGGCGCCCAGGCAGATCACCACCAGCAGGAGCAGCAGGCAGGAAAACCAGGATTTGCGAGGTTGCTTCATGTTACCTGCGTTCATTGAAGGCCTCGGTCCAGGTAGGTCTGCAAGATGTAGGTAGCCGCCAGGTCGTCCAGGTGGCCGCCGCGCTTGCGCCGGGAAGCGCCCATGGCCAGGCGCGCCTGGCGCGCGGCCTGCGTGCTCCCGCTTTCATCCCACAGGTCGACGGGGAGGTTGGTCTGCAGTCGCAGGGCTTCCGCCAGGCGGGCGGCGCGCCGCCCCTCGGGTGTGGGCTGTCCGTCGTCATCCAGCGCCTGTCCGACGATAATTTGCTCTGCCTGGTGATCGACTGCAAGCTGGGCGATCGCCGCCGCGTCCAACGGGCGTGAGACGTGCTTGAGCACCGTCAGGGGGTTGGCGATGGTGCCGGTCGGATCGCTTAGGGCAATTCCGAGGTTCTTTTCGCCGGGATCAACGGCCAGTATACGCATACGGCGCATCCAGGTCATGCGGTCTGGCAAGCTCTAGAGCTTGCTCTGGACCCAGGTGGCTACGCTGGCCAGGGCAGCTTCTAGCTGGCCGGCATCCTTCCCGCCGGCCTGCGCCAGGGTGGGACGCCCTCCGCCGCTGCCGCCGATGGGTCCGGCGGCGAATTTTACCAATTCGCCGGCGTGCAGGCCGCGCTTCACCAGGTCATCGGTGACCGCAGCCACGAGCTGCGGGCGGCCTTCGCTGCTGACCGAGCCAAGCACAACGACACCGCTTGGGTAGCGCTGGCGAAAGAGGTCGCTCATCTGGCGCAGCGTGTCCGCGTCCGCTTCCCCGAGGACGGCGGTCAGCACCGGGACGCCGGCCACAAGCGGGACGTTATCCAGCTTGAGCTGGAATTCGGAGAGCGCCATTTCCCGGCGCAGCCCGGCGATGGTTTTGCGGTCCTCGTCCAGGTTTCCCAGCAGGCTTTCGATCTTGCCTGGGATTTCCTCAGGCGTGGTTGAGAGCAGGGCTGCGCTCTGCTTGAGCACGCGGAAACGCCGCTGCACCAGCTCGTAGGCGGCTCGCCCGGTGACCGCTTCAATGCGGCGGATGCCGGCGGCTGCGCTGCCCTCGGAGGTGATCAGGAAAATGCCAATGTCGCCAGTCTCCTCAACATGGGTACCGCCGCACAGCTCGTACGAGAACGGAGCCGGATCGCCGATGCGGATCGTGCGCACGACGTCGCCATATTTCTCGCCAAACAAGGCCATGGCTCCTTCATGGATGGCTTCTTGCTGGGATTTCAGGCTGATGTTGAGGCCGTAATTGCCGCTGATCGCCCGGTTGACCCTGGCTTCGATGGTCTCCAACTGTTCGAGTGTGACCGCCTCAGGGTGCGTGAAGTCGAAGCGTAGGCGGTCGGGCGCCACCAGCGAGCCTGCCTGGCGGGCGTGCTCACCCAGGACGGCGTGCAGTTCGGCGTGCAGCAGGTGGGTGGCGGTGTGGTTGCGCATGATGTCCTTGCGGCGTTGGGCGTCGACCTGGGCGATGGCCAGGTCGCCAAGGCGAGGAGTGCCGGAGATGACCTCGCCTACGTGGACAACCACGCCGGCGGCCGGCTTGCGCATGGCGCTGACATGGACCTCCCATTGCCGCTGGCTTCCAGCGGCCGGATCGTCCAGTGAGTGGATCTCGCCCGTGTCCGAGACCTGCCCGCCGGATTCGATATAGAAGGATGTCTCCGGCATGAGCACCTCGATCCTCTCGCCTGCCTGGGCGCTTTCAACGCTCCTGCCATCCCGGATCAGTGCCAGCACTTCGCCTTCCACTTCGAGGTCCTGGTAGGGGTTGTATTCCACGCCCTCGGCGTCCAGCTTGCCGGCAGCTTCAAGCCGCTGGCGCAGCTCGCGGTAGACATCGACGTCCTCGCCGCCCAGGGGTCCGAAAGCCTCGCCGGCGCCGGATGCCCGGCGGTGGTCTTCCATGGCCTGGTGGAAGCCCTCTTCGTCGACGTCGTAAGATTGTTCGCGGGCAATGTCGCGGGTAATCTCCAGCGGCAGCCCGTAGGTTGCATAGAGGTCGAAGGCTTCGACACCTGGCAGGCGGGTGACGCCCTTCGGCAAGCGCTGCAGCAGGCCTTCGAGCTTCACCAGGCCGCCCTCGAGGGTGCGCTGGAAGCGCTGCTCCTCCCGGGTCAGGTTGCTCAGGATGGTGTTTTTGTGGCGGGTCAGTTCCGGATAGAAAGATCCGTAGTTTTCGATCACAATCTCGGCGACTTTCGCCAGGAAGGGCTCGTGCAGGCCGATCTTACCGCCGAAACGCGCTCCCCGGCGGATGATCATGCGGCAGATGTAGTTACGGCCGGTGTTGCCTGGGACCACGCCGTCGGCAATCAAGAAGGAGGCGGCGCGGGCGTGGTCGGCGATCACCCGGTAAGGGGTGGTGTTAGCGAGCACCTGCTCGGAAGTCTCAGCGCTGAGCGCCTGGGTGGCGTCGATCAGTGGCTGCAGCAGGTCGGTCTTGTAATTCGAATCCACCTCCTGCAGGACGGAGACGATGCGCTCGAAGCCCATCCCGGTATCGACGTGCCTGGCTGGCAGGGGCTCGAGCGAGTCCGGCCCGGTGCGGTTGTACTGAATGAAGACCAGGTTCCAAAGCTCGAGGAAGCGCGTGCAGTCGCCGTTGACCTGGCAGACGTGCCCGGGAACATCGGAGCGGTTGCAGAAAGCGGGTCCCCGGTCGATGTGGATTTCGCTGCACGGGCCGCAGGGACCGGTCTCAGCCATCTCCCAGAAATTGTCCTTGCGACCGAAATAAAGCACGTGCTCGGGGAGCATACCTGGTTGGAGGTGCCAGTTGCTGGCGGCTTCATCGTCGCGCTCGATGGCGCCCTTTTCGTCCTGGAAGCAGGTGGCATAGAGCCGGTTCTTGGGCAGTCCCCACACTGAGGTCAGCAGCTCCCAGGCCCAGGCGATGGCTTCTTTTTTATAGTAATCGCCGAAGGACCAGTTACCGAGCATTTCAAAGAAAGTGTGGTGGGTGTTGTCGCGGCCGACATCGTCGAGGTCGTTGTGCTTGCCGGCGACGCGCATGCACTTCTGGGAGTTGACGGCGCGCGTGTAGGGGCGCCTGTCGGTGCCCAGGAAAACGTCTTTGAATTGAACCATCCCGGCGTTGGTGAAGAGTAAAGTCTGGTCGCCGCCGGGCACCACGGATGACGAGGGCACAAAGGTGTGCCCGCGCTTTACAAAGAAATCAATGAAATCTTGGCGAATTTTTGAACCTGGAATTGTCATGAGCTGAATTATACCAATTTTATTTTGTTATAATTTCTGCGCTGTATGTACTGGTTCAAGGACTTGCTTTTCCTGGTCTGTTTGGAGATCAATGCAGAAAACGTATCTTTACATCACCGTTTTTTCAACCGGCCTGACTGCCCTGGCGGTTGAGCTGTCAGCTTCGCGCCTGCTGGGCGGGGTCTTCGGCACCAGCAACCTGGTTTGGGCGACGATCATCGGCCTGATCCTGGTCTACCTGGCAGCCGGTTACCTGCTGGGCGGCTACTGGGCGGACCGCTCCCCGCACCCGCAGACGATGTACAGCATACTGGCCTGGGCAGCCCTGACAGCCGGGCTGGTGCCTTTTGTGGCGCGCCCGGTGCTGCGCCTGGCCGCAGATGCCTTCGACCAGCTCCAGGTGGGGATCTTGTTCGGCTCCTTTACCGCCGTTCTGATCCTGTTCTGCGTCCCGGTGACGCTGATGGGCATGATTTCACCGTTTGCGCTGCGCCTGGCGATCGGCGATGTGCAGACCGCCGGGAAGGTCTCCGGCAGGCTATATTCGATCTCGACCCTGGGATCGTTCATCGGAACTTTCCTGCCGCCGCTCGTGCTGATCCCGCTCCTGGGCACCACCCAGACCTTTTTGAGCTTCAGCCTGTTTTTATGCATTGTTGCCCTGGCTGGTTTGTGGATCAACGGGGCTCGCAAGCGGGCGCTGCTGCTGATCTGGATGCCGTTGCTGATCGTGATCTTGATGATCCAGTCGGCAGGGCAGCCAATCAAAGCCTCCCAGGGACAGATCTATGAAACCGAGTCTGCTTACAACTACATCCAGGTGCTCGAGCAAGACGGCTACCGCCTGCTGCGGCTGAACGAGGGGCAGGGGATCCATTCGATCTGGCACCCGACGGACCTGGATTATGATGGGCCCTGGGAGCAGTTCCTGGCCGCGCCATTTTTCAATCCGGATTTTTCCCCGCAGGATTTACGCCGGATTGCCATCGTCGGCCTGGCGGCGGGGACGCTCTCGCGCCAGGCCAGCGAGGTCTTTGGAGCTGTGCCCATCGATGGCTTCGAGATTGACCCGGAAATCATTGAGGTTGGACGTGAATTCTTTGACATGAACCAGCCCAACCTGAACGCCATTGCCCAGGACGGGCGCTGGGGGATCGCTAGAAGCCCGCAGACCTATGACCTGGTGGCGATCGATGCCTACCGCCCCCCATATATCCCCTGGCACCTGACGACCCGAGAGTTTTTCCAGGAGGTCGCCGGTCGCTTGTCCGACCAGGGCGTCCTGGCGATGAACGTCGGCAGCGACCCGGGCGACCCGCGCTTGCTGGAAGGACTGGTGGCGACCTTGCAAACCGTTTTCCCATCGGTGCATATGATGGAGATCCCAAACACCTTCAACTTTATGTTGTACGCCACAAAGCAGCCGACTCACATGGAGGACCTGTACGCCAATTATGTCAGCCTGGCTGCCAGGCAGGACGTCCACCCGCTCCTCCTGGAATCGTTGAAACGCCTGATCGTGAACCAGGTAGAGCCGCGCCGGGGCGGTGAGGTGTTCACTGACGACCGCTCGCCGGTGGAGTGGATCACCAACAACATGGTCTTGAGCTATTTATTTTTGAATAAAGAGGAGAATATCCTGCGATGAATTCAACATTCTGGAAGCGCCTCGCCTCCTGGGTCGTAACCCTCCTGGTGCCTGTCATTCTGACAATGCTGTCCATACGCCTGCTCTTCAACCCGCTGTACCTGCGGGTTGAATACAACATGCCCGGTTTCCCGCCTGATCCGTACGGATTTACGACCGAGGACCGCATCCGTTGGGCGCAGTTTGCGATGGACTACCTGCTCAATGATGCTGGCATTGAATACATTGGCGATTTACAGTTTGAAGACGGAACACCCATCTACAACGAGCGTGAGCTGAGTCACATGGTGGACGTTAAAAACACCGTGCAGGCAGCTTTTAAGGTGTTTTACGGCTCGATCGTGCTCCTGGTCGGATTGGGCGCCTGGGCGTGGCTTGCTAAATGGTGGAAAGGGTTCCTGGTCGGCTTGAGACGCGGTGGGTGGCTGGCCGTGAGTCTGGTTGGAGGCCTGGTTCTCTTCTCCATCATGGCCTTTGGGATCTTCTTCACGGCCTTCCACAACGTCTTCTTCCAGCCAGGAACCTGGCAGTTCCTGTGGAGTGACACGCTGATCCGTTTATTCCCGACGCGCTTCTGGCAGGATATCTTTATTTACGTCGGCATCCTGGTCGTGCTGGGTGGGCTGGCGCTGGGGCTTGGCCTACGAAAGGTCAGCGAAACCTAACGGGTCGCTGCTAATTACACCAGAAAGTCCAGTTTTTCTTTCCCTTCAACACGATTTTTCCGGACATCGACGATCCACCGCAGCCGTAAGCCGTGTAGCTGTACGAACCGGAAAGCACAGTTTTGGTAGTTTTTCCACTGGAGAATGACAGGCTATAAGAGGCAGGCCCGGTCAGATTGATCGTCATGCCGCCCCCGGTCTGGTTATTTACAATCAGGCTGGCGCACTTGGGGATTTTAAAAGGCTTGGCGGCACGGGCTATTTCAATCTCACCATTGATCGCCGCCCCGCAAACATTCATGCTGTAGTTGTATTTACCCGGGACCACGTCGAATTTGCTGGCGCCGTTCTTTTTGGCCTCAAGCGTGTATGAGGCTGGTCCCCACAGCCGGATGGTGACCTTTTCCGTGGATTGGTTCTTCACGTTCCACTTCACCGTTCCCGCTGCCGAGGCAGGGAACGGGAACAGCGTAGTCAGCAGCAAGGCGACTACTGCCAGGATAATGATAATTTTTTTGCGTTCCATAAGGCCTCCGTTTTTAAGTTTTCTTTAATAATATCATACCAGAAGATTGGGCCTTAATATCCTTACAACCCTGTTAAATAAAAAGGCAGCGGTTCAGATTACCGCTGCCTCGAATCCGGATCAATGGCGTTATTTCGCCTGGCCTTGCTTGGCTACGGCCTCGGCGGCTTTCTTGATTGCATCCGGATCTCCCAGGTAATAGTGACTGAGCGGTTTTAAATCCGCATCGAGCTCGTACACCAGGGGAATGCCGGTCGGGATATTCAACTCGACGATTTCTTCTTCTGAAACATTATCCAGGTATTTGACCAGGGCACGCAGGCTGTTGCCGTGGGCGGCGATCAGCACCCGCTGACCTGATTTCACGGTGGGCGCAATGGTGGTGTGCCAGTAGGGCAGCATGCGGGCGACCGTGTCTTTCAGGCTTTCGCAGCGCGGCAGCTGCTCGGGGGTCAGGCTGGCATACCTGCGATCCTTCCCGGGATAGCGCGGGTCGTCCAGGTCAAGGGGCGGTGGCGGGGTATCGTAAGAACGCCGCCAGATTTTGACCTGGGCGTCTCCAAACTGCGCTGCCATTTCGGCTTTGTTCAGGCCTTGCAGGGCTCCGTAATGGCGCTCGTTCAGTTGCCAGCCGCGAACCACGGGGATCCATTCCAGCTCCATCTCCTCCAGGACGATCCACAGGGTATGGATGGCGCGCTTGAGCACCGAGGTGTAAGCCATGTCAAAGGTGTACCCTTCCTGGCGCAGGACTTTCCCGGATGAAAGCGCTTCCTGGCGCCCGAGCTCGGACAAGCCAACGTCGGTCCAGCCGGTGAAACGGTTTTCCAGGTTCCAGGTGCTTTGCCCGTGGCGCAGCAGCACCAGTTTATATACTTCACTCATTCATTACCTCCTGAAAATAACGTCTCCCGGCAAACGGTTGACTGACTGGGATACCCACATCCTGTAAACCGCTGGCAGGGAGACGGATTGATTTATGGTCGTGCCGGTTTTTTCAATTATCGGATGGCGCGCTCGGTCTCGCGATCAAAGATGTGCATGTTATCCATGTTCAGGATAACCTGGACCTTGTCATTGATCTGGAAGCGAGTGCGGGGGTCGACGCGGGCGATGAAATTGCTTTCACCCGACTTCAGGTAGACAAAAATTTCGTTCCCCATTAACTCGGTGATGTCAACGACCGCTTCGATGGGTTGGGCATGGATCCCGGAAGGCACGAAGAGTGGGTTGTGAATATCTTCTGGGCGGATGCCAAAGATGACCGATTTACCGACTTCGTCCTTGAAGGTGTTGACCTTGTCTTCTGGAACCTGGATACTAAAGGAGCCTCCATCCACGTACATTTTGCCGTCTTCATTCTTCAGGGTGGCATTGAAGAAGTTCATGGCGGGGGTGCCGATGAATCCAGCTACAAAGAGGTTGTCCGGCCGGTCGTAAAGGTTCTGGGGGGAGTCAATTTGTTGTAGAACGCCTTTATTCATGACGGCAATCCGGGAAGCCATGGTCATGGCTTCGGTCTGGTCGTGGGTAACGTAGATAAAGGTTGTCTGGAGTTGTTGGTGCAGCTTGCTGATGTTGGCGCGGGTCTCAACGCGCAGCTTCGCGTCCAGGTTCGAGAGCGGCTCGTCAAAGAGGAAGACTTTGGGATTGCGCACGATGGCGCGACCGACTGCCACACGCTGGCGCTGACCACCGGAAAGCTGCCTCGGCTTGCGGGTCAGTAAATCCTGGATACCCAGAAGGTCTGCCGCAACCTGAACGCGCTTCTTGATTTCTTCTTTCCTCATCTTGCGCAGCTTCAGACCAAAGGCCATGTTGTCATACACGGACATGTGAGGATACAGCGCGTAGGACTGGAACACCATGGCGATGTCCCGGTCTTTCGGCGCCACGTCATTGACGATGCCGTCGGCGATCTTGATGTTTCCTTCGGTCACATCTTCGAGGCCGGCCAGGCAGCGCAGGGCGGTGGTCTTACCGCAACCAGAAGGTCCTACTAAAACCAAAAACTCTTTGTCTTCAATGAAGATATTTAAATCATTGATCGCGGTAACTTCGCCAAACTTCTTGGTAACGTGCTCGTACGTAACACTAGACATTGTCTTTCTCCTTTCGTTCGGTTCTCCGAGAGTATAGTGAGGGTATTATATGATTAGTTTTTCAAATGCGCAATTGCTTAATGTGGATTTTTACGAAATCTGTCATTTGTCATCCAGTTTATGTTACATCTGTAACAGAAACGTGTTCGATCTTGTGCTGGAATTTACACCCGGTTTGTCTCTTGCCGATTTTGCTGCTGACCTTTAGAATGGGTCTATGCCTGACGATATCACCCCAATTCGCAAGCAGTACCTGGAAATCAAGCGCCAGTATCCGTCCACCATCCTTTTCTTCCGATTGGGAGATTTTTACGAGACCTTCGACCAGGATGCCGAGATCACATCCCAGGAACTTGACATTGTCCTGACCTCGCGCAACGTGGCCAAGGGGACGCGCATTCCCATGGCCGGAATCCCCTACCATGCGGTAGAAAATTACCTGGGGCGCCTGATTGCGCGCGGCTACCACGTGGCAATCTGCGAGCAGGTGGGTGAGCAGCCAATCAAGGGCCTGTTCCCGCGCCAGGTCACTCGGGTGGTAACACCCGGCACGGTCATCGAGCCAGGGCTGCTTCCCGGGGACGCCAACAACTACCTTGCCTGTGTGGTCATTTTAACCGAAGGGGCTGGTGACTCCCAACGGGCCGGCGTGGCCTACGTGGATATCACCACGGGTGAATTTGCAGTGACCGAGCTGAGCGGAAGCGACCTCCTGACCAGTTTACGAGCTGAGCTGGCGCGTCTCAGACCAGCCGAGGTGCTGCATCCCGAGGGTCAGAACCTGAGAGATGGCTTCAGCGGGCACCTGACCTCCTGGCCGGCCTGGCGCTTTGAGCCGGGACGCTGCAGTGAGGCTTTATTAAGACACTTCGAGGCCGCTTCGCTAGATGGCTTCGGGCTGCGCGGCATGCAGGTTGGGGTGCGAGCGGCAGGCGGAATCTTGCAGTACTTGCAGGAGACCCAGCCGGCTGCCCTTAAGCTGTTGACGCGCCTGGGCACTTATGCATTGTCGGAGTTCATGACTTTGGACGCCTCAACCCGTCGCAACCTTGAGCTGACCGAGACCTTGCGCGGCGCCTCGGTCAAGGGATCGCTGCTGGGGGTGCTCGACCGCACGATCACCCCAATGGGCAAACGCCTGATTCAACAGTGGGTGAGTAAGCCGCTGCTGGATGTGGAGCGCATTCGCATCCGCCAGGCTGGCGTGGGCCTGTTCTTCCAGGATGGCTTGTTTCGGGCTGAACTCCGTTCAAAACTTAAACATCTAGGCGACCTGGAAAGGCTGATCAACCGTGTTTTGACCGGGTCGGCGCTCCCACCGCGACCTGGCTGCAATTCGCGACACCCTTGAACAATTGCCGGAATTGCACCTAATCCTTCCGCAGGTGGGGCCTCTGCAGGACCTGGTCGCCAATTTCTCGCCCTGCCCGGAGGTTTTAGATTTGCTGCAGGCGGCGCTAAGTGAGGATTCCCCGGCCACCTTGCAGAGCGTGGGTGTTATCCGTTCTGGCTTTTCAGCAGAGTTGGACGGGGTGATGGAGCGCTCCCGGCATGCCCGGGAATGGATTGCAAACCTGGAAGCGGTCGAGCGCGAGCGCACGCACATCAAGACTTTGAAAGTTGGCTACAACAAGGTCTTCGGTTACTTTATCGAAGTGACCCGGGCAAATGCTGACCAGGTGCCGCAAGAATATATCCGCAAGCAGACCCTGGTCAACGCCGAGCGCTTTATCACGCCGGAAATGAAGGAATATGAGGCGTTGGTACTGAATGCCGAGGAACGCATTCGCGAGATCGAGGAGCGCCTTTTCCACGATGTCTGCAGCCAGGTGTCAGCCTCCACCAATCCCTTGCTGGCAACCGCCCGCGTCCTGGCCGAGCTGGACGTGCTGGCTTCCCTGGCGGAGACGGCTGCCCTGGGTGGTTATGTCTGCCCGGAGGTCGTTGAAGAAGATGTCCTGGAGATCCATGAAGGCCGGCATCCTGTGGTGGAGCTATCCCTGAAGGGGGGGGAACGGTTCGTACCCAATGACAGCGTTTTCGAGGCTGGAGAGCGCATTCGTGTCATCACCGGGCCGAATATGAGCGGGAAATCCACGTATTTGCGACAGGTGGCTTTAATTGCCTTGATGGCACAGATGGGCTCCTATGTGCCGGTCGATTCCGCCAGGATTGGGATCGTGGACCGCATCTTCACCCGCATCGGCGCCCAGGATGAGATTCATGCCGGGCAGTCGACGTTCATGGTCGAGATGGTCGAGACGGCCAACATCCTTCACCATGCCACGCCGCGCAGCCTGTTGGTGCTGGACGAGATCGGGCGCGGTACGAGCACGTACGATGGAGTTTCGATCGCCTGGGCGGTGGTGGAATACATACACAATCACCCGCAGCTGCGTTCGAAAACGATATTTGCCACCCATTATCATGAATTGACCCAGCTTGCAGACGTGCTGCCTGGGGTGCGCAATTACAACGTGGCAGTCTCCGAATCCGATGGCAGGGTGGTTTTCTTACACAAAATTGTGCCCGGGGGCGCCGACCGTTCGTACGGGATTCATGTAGGCCAGCTTGCCGGCCTGCCGCGCCCGGTAATCCAGAGGGCGGACGAGATGCTTCTGCAGCTCCAGGCTTCCTCGGGGAAGACGGTGCGCCTGAATCCAATCCAATCGCGCCAGCTGGCGTTGTTTCCCGAGACCAACCCCCTGGTGGATGAGCTGAAGAATTTGGATGTGAACACGCTTTCGCCCATCGAAGCTTTGAATAAGCTTTACGAGTGGCAGAAGCGCTACATCCAAAAGGAATGACCGACCTGCGAACAAAGTTACGGTCGCCTTTTCTTCAAGCGCCCGGTGAGGGTGCTCCCCAGGATCGCACAGGCATCCGTTGGCAAGTAATGGGCGGTGGCGGCGTCGAAGAGGAACTGATAAGACGCCGGGAAGTCCTCGTCGCCTTCCCAGATAACCAGGATCAAAGGCAGGCGCGGCAGCGCCTGGAAGCGAAACGCCAGGTTTCCGGGCGCTCCGGGCAGGAGGCTGCCTGAGCTGCGCAAGGCAGCCTGGCCCAGAGCTTCGGTGTCATTTTTGAAGTGCCGCTGCAGCTCGCCGCCGGTATAGCCCTGGAAAGCCTGGTTGTAGAACCTGCCATCGGGAAGGTCCGCAAAGGAAATCCACCTTCCTGCCAGCGGTGTACCGTCGGCGGTGTGGAAATAGTAGAGCAGCATCGCCTGGGTAAAGACTGGCAGTTCGGTAAAGAGTCTGGGGATCTCTGGCGATGAAGGCTGGATATTCCACTGAAACTGGCTGCCCCCAAAAAAGTAGCTGGAAAACGCCTTTGCCTTGCTCATTCTCGACATAGGTGCAGGCGGTACGCACAGCGAGCAGGTGAGGATCAGCGCCATTGAGCAGGTAGCGCAGCTCGTCCGCCCGCCGGGAGATGTGAGTCGGATCCGGTGCGGCGCTGGTGGGAATTATGGGAGCAGGCATCGCAGCGCCTCCTCAAGATCGGAATAAATTGAAAATTCAATAAGTCCTTTTGGAGGCGGTGCCTGCAACTGTTGACTTCCCAGCCCGGTGCGCACGAGCGCCAGCCTGGGGACGCCAGCGGCCTGGCCGGCTTGCAGATCGCCCAGGTTATCGCCAATCAATATGGAAGAGGTAAGGTCGATGCCCAGGGAGTTGGCGGCCTGCAGGATCAGGCCTGGCCGGGGCTTCCGGCATGGGCAGCCATCTTGTGGATGGTGAGGGCAGACGAAGGTACCGTCGATGCGGCCTCCGGCTATTTCGATCACCTGTTCGATGCGACGATTGATGTCGTCGGCGGTCTCCGTACTTAGAAGCCCCCGGCCGATCGCTGACTGGTTGGTGATGATCGCGATCTTGAACATCCGCACCCTCAACCGGGCAAGCGCAGCCAGAGCCTGTGGGTAAAACACGACATCTGACCAGGAAAGGACGTAACCGGGCCGGTGCTCAATGATGACTCCGTCGCGATCCAGGAAAATTCCGGGGAGCATGATCTGGATTATAATCCAGGGAACCTGAAACCTTTTCGCGGCTTCAAAGAATGCGGGAAGTTTTCCCGGTTTTCTCTAAAGTCTGTCTGATCAGGAGTAGCAACAATGTCCGAATCTGAGATCATCCCGTCGGTTGACCGGCAGCGCCATTGGCGGTTTGATTGGATTTTGCCAACTCTTTTCCGCCCGCGCAAAACTTTTCCGCAGATTGTGGCGCGGGCCTTCAGCAACTGGCAGGTGCCGGTCCTGCTGCTCCTGGTTGCCGCCCTGCTCGAAGTGGTCGCAGCCGGGAATGTGCGAAGAGCGGCTGCCGCGGCAGGTGAGATTCCGTTGCCTCCTGGTTTTGAGTATTACTCCCCGGAGCAGCAAGCCCAGTATATGCAGGCTTCATCTGCTACTTCGAGCCCGGCCTTTCTCTACGTCTTGCCTGGCCTGGCAGCCATCGGGAAAGTGCTGCTCCTGTGGCTGCTGGTCGGCGGCATGCTGCACCTGGTTTTGACTTTGTTGGGCGGTCGTGGCGATACCGGGGCGGTCATGAACCTGGTAGCCTGGGCAAGCCTACCGCTTGTGATTCGCTCGTTGGTGCGCGCCATCAGTATCTTTTCGACAGGGCAATTAATTACCTCCCCGGGTTTATCCGGGTTGGTGACTGCTGACGGCGGGAGCTGGAACCTTTTTCATATCGCCTGGTTATCGCTGGTGGATATTTACCTGATCTGGTACGTGGTACTGCTGCTGATCGGGGTGCGCGCCAGCACCGGATTAGCCTGGGGAAAAGTCATCGGTGGAGTCTTCTTCACCGTATTGTTGGTCCTGCTGGGCCAGGCATTGTTGAAATTTGGCCTGTCTAAACTGAGCGACCTGACGGTTATTCGACCGTTCCTTTTCTAAGATCCATGGAAGAATCACAAGCAAGCGAAGCACCCTTCATTTGCATAGCGGACCTGCGAAAAACGTTTACAATGGGTCAGCAAGCTGTGCATGCCCTGGATGGGGTCGACATGGAAATTCAGAGCGACACCTTTAGCGTCGTGATGGGACCGTCCGGATCAGGAAAGTCTACCCTGCTTTACCTGGTCGGGGGACTTGACCGGCCGACGTCCGGGCATATCGAGGTGGATGGACTGTCCCTGGACCAGGTGGACGAAAACCAGCTTGCAGTCTTTCGGCGCAAGACGGTCGGCTTTGTCTTCCAGTCCTTCAATCTGATTCCATCGATGACTGCCTTTGAGAACGTGGCTTTTCCCATGCAATTTGCCAGGGTTTCCCACCGCGAGCAGCGCCAGCGCGCAAACGAGCTGCTGGAGAAGGTGGGTCTTGCGGACCGCGCCCATCATCGTCCCAACGAGCTGTCGGGCGGCCAGCAGCAGCGGGTGGCGATTGCGCGTGCCCTGGTCAACGATCCAATGTTGGTCCTGGCTGATGAACCCACCGGCAACCTGGATTCCGCCAGCGGGTTTGGTATTATGCAGCTCTTGTCAGAACTCCATTTGAGCGGGCGCACGGTTATGGTCGTCTCGCACGACCCCCGGATGGTCCGCTTTTCAACCCACCGTCACTATATCTTAGATGGAAAGATCGTTGACGAATCAACTTATACGAGCATCACTCAAGCCCAGGAAGCTGGAGTGCCGAGCTGATCGTTTCGGCGCTTCACTAGAGGTCTGGGCATTCGGAGGTCCTGGATGGCAGTCACTAAAAATCATCAAATCTTGTTCTGGCGGGTGCTGTTGTTGCTTACGGTTCTCTTGGGGCTGGTGATGATCCCAATTCCAGCCCGGGCAGCCCTGGGCATCTTGAGTGTGCAGCCGGATGTCGTTTCCAACTTGAATAGCGTTCAGCTGGTCATCACGGGCACCGATTTCCAGGACGGCGCCAGGGTGGTGGTTGAGCAGGTGGGTGCGCTGCCCACCAGCTTTGTCAGCTCGACGGTGTTATCCGCCCTGCTTCCATCGGGATTGATTCCCGGAATTTATACGGTCACGGTCGTCAATCCTGACGCTACTTCCGTTTCTTTGCCGAACAGCCTGACGGTTACGGGTGCTCAGGAGACTCCCGTGGCGACGGCGGTGGGAGGGGTTGACAGACCGCTGCTGGTCGTGGATTCTTACACAACCAACAAAGATGACGCCTCTGGAAAACCTGCAACCCTGACCGTCAGGCTGCGCAATAAGGGGCAAACAGCAGCTTACAACATGACTGCCGTGTTCACACCTGGCGATCTCATCCCTTTGCAAACCGGCGGGGTGCTGGCTGTCTACCAGATCGAGCCTGGTGAGGTTAAGAAGGTTGTCCAGCCGTTTTCCCTGAGCAGTGAAGCCTTGACGAAGCGGTATGCGGCCGTGGTCATGACGGTTACGTACACTGCAACCAGCGGGACGGCTTATACCGAGACCTTTAACTTTAAACATCCTCATACCTCGGCCATTGTTTTCTGGCGTCGCACCAACCCCTACCCCAACCCCGACACAAACCACGGTTCCCAACCTGCGGCCTCAGATTATCATCAAGTCGTATCAGACCAACCCTGAGCGGTTGGAACCTGGTTTTCAATTCTATTTACGCCTCAAGGCGGAGAACGTGGGCAAAAGCACCGCACAGCGGGTGACGATGATCCTGGGAGGCGGTAGCAGCTCGGGAGGTAATTCGGGCCAGGGCACTCCCGATACGGGCGGTATTTCCGGTGGGAGTTCGAACCTGTCGACTTTTGCCCCGTTGAATGCTTCTAATGTCCAGTTTTTAGGGGACATGGCTATTGGCGGCGAAAAGGACCTCGAAGTGTTGTTGATTGTCAACACCTCCACTCTTCCAGGGGCGTATTCGCTGCCGATTTCATTCACATATATCGGTCCGAATGGTGGGACCTTCACGGATGACCAGGCAATCACACTCCTTGTGTATACCCCCCCTAATTTGGCGGTTAATTTTTACCGGGATCCTGGGCCACTCTACGCCAACCAGCCAAATCTTTTACCGATCCAGGTCGTCAACCTGGGGCGTACCACGGTTGTCCTGGGAAACATGACCGTGACGGCCGAGAATGCCTTTATGGAAAACAATACAACCCTGGTCGGTCCGTTGGATCCGGGTGGGTACTATACTTTGGACGCTATGTTGACCACTGACCAGCCCGGATCCCAGGAATTATTGGTAGAGATCAACTATACCGATGATTTCAACCAGCCGAATGTCTACACGGATACGATCCCTATCGACGTCCTGGAAGCGCCGGTGATGGAGCCGGGACCGGGTACGGTTGATGGTGAAGTCCCGGTGTCTGAAGAAACCCAACCCGAGACTTTCTGGCAGAAATTCATGCGTTTCATCCGCGGCTTGTTTGGATTGGATAGCGCCCAGCCGACCCCGGAAGTGCCGTCGGAGATGCTCACGCCTGAGGAATCCCAGCCGGTCCCAGAGCCTCAGGTAATACCCATTTCACCAAAGGGTTAAAGGCGCATGCGTTTTATTGACCTGTTGGTATTAATTTTCCAGAACCTGGGCAGGCGCAAGGGGCGCGTGGCGCTGACCGCGGTGGGGGTGGTAATCGGTACCGCGGCGGTGGTCGTGCTGGTGTCGCTGGCGATTGGGCTCCAGCGCAATGCCCAGGAACAGCTTGTGGGGATTGGTGACCTTACCCAAATCTATGTATCACCAAATTATGGTGAAATCAGTTCGAAACCGGTCTCCGGGGGCACACAGGGCGATTCGACGCCGATCCAGACTGTGATCACGAGCCAGTCCCTGGCCGATTTTTCCGCTCTACCGGGCGTGGCGGCGGTGGTTCCCAGGGATTGGCTGCAGGCTGGCATGGTGATGAAGCTGGACCGCCTGGAGGGATACTCTAATGTATACGGCGTTGGCACAGATGATTTGAGCAACCTGGCGCTCGAGACCCAGACAGGCACCACCGAGATCGGAAAGGGTAAAATCGTGGTGGGCGCCCTGGTGAACCGCAATTTCTACGATCCGAAGCTGCGCCCGGGCCAGGAACCGCCCCCGCCTCCTGACCTTCAAGGGCAGACCCTGAAGCTGGTATTCACGAAATGGGCACAGGATGGAACAGAAGTCCGAAAGACGGTTCCTTTTGAAGTCGTCGGTGTCCTGAACGAAACGCGTACCGAGCCCGATTGGACGGTTTATATGACCCTGGATGAGGTGACGGCAATAAACGAATGGGTCACCGGCAGGCGCATCAACCGCAACCGCGACGGCTACAACATGACGATTGTCAAGGTTGATGATGTCAGCAATGTGCTGGAAGTTGCTGACCAGATCACGGCGATGGGATACATTGCCAGCAGCGCCCAATCCTTTGTGCAGGGCATCAACAGCTTTTACCTGGTGCTGCAGATTATCTTCGGAGGGGTGGGTGCGATTGCTCTGCTGGTTGCTGCCATCGGGATTGCCAACACCATGGCAATGGCCATCCTGGAGCGCACGCGCGAAATTGGCTTGATGAAAGCCGTCGGTGCGACCAACCGGGATGTGTTGAGTATCTTTTTAGGAGAAGCTGCTGGGATTGGCTTGATCGGCGGCCTGGGTGGAGTCCTGGTAGGGTGGAGTGCAGGTCAGATTATCAATGTCCTGGCGCTGGCTTACCTGGCGGCCCAGGCGGCTCAAACCGGAGGGGTGCCCCCTTCCGGTGCAGTTTATACGCCCCTTTGGCTGCCTATTTCCGCGTTGATCTTTTCGATCGTTGTAGGTCTGGTGTCCGGTTTATACCCGGCGCTGCGCGCTGCAACCTTAATTCCGGTGACGGCTCTGAAATATGAGTAAGGACTGCCCGTTCCAGCAATCCAGGTGGATTTAGGGTAAAAAAACCTCACAGGTTTTGAACTGTGAGGTTTAGGGTTTCATTTTCCGCTGCGGGAACGATTTTGCAGTGTGCGTTCCAGGATGTCTTCGATCTGGTCGCTCTTTCCCTTCGACTTTCCCTTGGACTTCGCAGGCTGCTCCACGACGCGCTCTTTGGAACGTTCCATGGCTTCACGTAGTGCCATCGCCATCGCAGTTGGCACGGGTTCTTCTTTTTCTTCCTCTTGGACCACCGGGGCTGCTTTCGCAGGTTGTTCTTTGGGTTGGGGCGGTTCTTTGACAGTCTTGACCGGCGGTTCTTCCAGGGCTTTCATGCTGAGCTTGATCTGCTTTTTCTGACGGTTGACGTCCAGCACCTTCACATCAATTTCGTCGCCTTCTTTGACCATATCACCCGGGCTTTTGATGTAGCCGTGCGTCATCTCGCTGATGTGGACGAGGCCGGGACGTTCTGCGCCAATTTCGACGAAAACCCCAAATTTTTCCAGGCGGGTGACCTTACCCTTGAGAACCATGTCTTTGTTGATCTCGCGCCATTCCAGGTCCAGCGGCTTGATCATGGTCAGCTCGATCCGGTTCTTCTTGGGGAAGACCCGCCGCACCCACACATCTACACTTTGCCCGGTCTGAACAACGTCTTCTACTCGGTTGACCGGCTTTTCCTGAAGCTGCGAAATATGCACGACACCGGGCACACCGATACCGATATCGATTACCGCACCGGCCAGTGACGTTTTTAACACCGTCCCAGAAAAGTGCATTTTTCTTTTGATTTCATTGAGGTCTAGATTTTGTTGATCCTGGGCTTCTAGGGTTTGTGTGTCCATAGAGCGCTACTCTCCAATACATTTGGTCCACATGGATTGTGGGAATAAACAAGTTGAAACTGGCATGGGGTTTCCCATCCCGCGAAGCGCCATTATACTCCCGGAAATTCAAAATGTCAAAGGAAGGAAAATATGAGAAAATACTCAAATCGGGTGGTATTTGCGGTTTGTCTATCCTGGGTTCCGCTCTGGTTTCAATGAGGACAAGCATTAATGACTTCTTCGTCGTTTGAGCCGTTTGTGCATATCTATGCTCTGTTTGGTCCTGGTCTCTGGCTTTTTTACAGATCGGGTCCTGGCTCGGGTTGACTCCCTGACGCCGGTTTGTAAAATCCAGGGTTCAGGATTTACCTCCCCACAGGACGGGAAGACGGTCACAACTCGTGGCGTGGTGTACGGCGACCAGGACAGCAGCTCCAGGCGGGGGTTTTACATCCAGCAGGAAAACTGTGATGGAAAGGCTGAGAGTTCTGACGGCCTGTTTGTGTACCTGGGGGTAAGTGTGGACCTGGTGCATCCGGGTGACCTGGTCGAGGTTAACGGGCAGGTTGTGGAGTATTTTGGGATGACCGAGCTCAATGCCGCGCCAGATCATGTTCAGGTGCTGTCCTCCGGAAATCCGCTGCCCACCCCGGTCCAGTTGCACCCGCCTTTCGAAAATAATCCTGCCAGAATTTATTTTGAATCCCTCGAGGGGATGCTCGTGAAGCTGGATCGTGCGGTTACCGTGGGACCCACGGATTCTTCGAGATTGAGCTGGGTGGTGAATGCAGACCTGGGGATTGGCCGTGTCTTCCGCGGCGATCCCAGGGGTACCGGAGAAATTGTCTGCATCGGCGATGAAGGCACTCATTCGATTGACCCACAGGTGAAGGTGGGCGATCCCATCCAGAATATTCAAGGCGCATTGGATTACGAGCTGGGCAATTACTGCGTTCAATTATTGAGTCCCTCCCAGGTCATCCAGACTCATGGCCTGGAGACTGAACTGGATCTCCAACCCCTTTCCCGCACGCACCGTTATCGGAAACCTGGTAGGGCCTTTGACAGTCCGACTGGGTACTTTTAACCTTAGCAATCTTTTCGATACCAATGATGACCCGGTGGTCGATGACACGGTGCTTTCAGCCGCAGAATACCAGCGCCGCCTGCAAAAAAGGGCGCTGGCTATCCAGAATGCCATGGGCTTACCTGAGCTCATTGCCGTCCAGGAAGTTGAGAACGAGGCTGTCCTGCAGGCTTTGGTCGGCAGGCCTGAGCTACCTGTATCTTATTCTTATATCTGGGAGGACAGCCCGGATGAGCGCGGCCTGGATATCGCTCTCTTATACCGTGCGGACAGGATACAAATCCTTGGTTATCAGACCAGGCAGGGATGCACCTCCCTGGTGGACGGCCTGGGGCCTGATGGCAATGGGGACGTCTACAATCCTGTAAACACCGTTACCTGTGACACGGATGGGGATGGTTTGCCTGATGGCAACCGGCTATTTTCCCGCGCGCCTCTCATAGCCCAGGTATGGCTCCCGTGGGAAACGGCGTCCGGATCAGGAATTGAACTCTGGATGATTGTGAACCACCTCAAGTCGAAAATTGAGGACAGTGCCACGGTGGAATTTACCCTGCCAAGGCGCAAGCAGCAGGCGCAATTTTTAACCGGGCTGGTCCATGAGATCCGGAGCAACAGCCCGGGTGCCAACCTGGTGCTCCTTGGAGATTTAAACGACTACCCGGAATCGGAGCCCCTCACGATCCTGGCTCAGGCAGGCTTTCTGGATAGCTCCACGGCGCTGCCCTCCCAGGATCGTTACACCTTTAACTTTCAGGGCGTATCCCAGGTCCTGGATTATGTCCTGCATGATTTGCGAGGTCCCCTGGCCTGTGTTGGCGTGATTCCGGTTCACATCAACGCGGATTATCCGGTGATTTTTTCCGAAGTCAATGAGTCGATCTATCGAAGCTCGGACCATGATCCGATCCTTGTCAGGTTGCAATGGCTTGACTACCAGATCTTCCTCCCGTGGACAATCCGATGAAGAAAAACATTTCCTTTTTGATCGTGTTGATTGTTTTTTTCCTGGTTATCGGAACCCTGGCGTGGCCCCAGGGAGGCAGGGGGCAGGACGAAAATCTCTTGTACCTGCCGCTGCTCATGCGTTCCTGGCCGCCCCCGGGACGTCTGGTCATCAGTGAAGTCGTTTATGACCCGGCAGGCAATGAACCGGATGGGGAGTGGATCGAAATCTACAATGCCGGTGGCAGCGCCTTGGAACTGGAAGTTTTCAAAATCGGCGATGAGGAGTTAATGGGGGACCGTGAAGGAATGCTGCAGTTTCCTGTGGGATTCATCATCGAGCCGGGACAGGTGATGGTCATTGCCTCGCAGGCGCTGGCTTTCCAGAAACAATTTGGGATGCTTCCGGATTTTGAGATGCGCGAGTCCGATCCTGAAGTACCCACGCTGTCCAAATATACTGCCTGGTCCGGGGGCGGAGTCGAGCTCAGTAACGGCGGAGATGAGGTTCTGATCCTGGGAGAGCAAGACCAGCTGGTGGATGCCGTGTCCTGGGGTAGCTCTACATTTGCATTCAATCCCTCTGTCAAAGGGGGCAAGGAAGGCCATTCGATCGAGCGTGCGCCTGCCAGCCAGGATTCCGACACCTCTGCAGACTGGCGGGCATCCGACAGCCCATTCCCGTGGCGTATCCCGATCGATCTCCCGACCGCGACTTCGACAGAGACCCAAACGGCTACGCTAACAGCCACGGCTACTTCATCACCGTCTCCTACGCTTTCTTTCACCTCAACCTGGACACCGACGCCAACCGGCACTGTAACACCGACCGCAACCGGGACAGCAACGGCGACCGGCACGCGTACCCCGACCACGACACCCACAACGACGGGATCGCCAACCACGACAGCCACTCGCACGTCTACCTCCACAGCGACACCAACGCCGACGCCTACCCGGACTGCGACCGCCACGCCTTCCGCTACACCTACCCGGACGGGAACGCCCACCGCCACGAAAATCCCTGGCGAAGTGACGCTGCTGATCAGTGAAGTGGTGTATGATACGACCTGCTCTACAGATGCGAATTGTGAATGGTTTGAAATTTTTAATGCCGGGACGAGTTCGGCGGATTTAACCGGAGTTAAGGTTGGAGACGAAGAGGTAAAGGGCAGCACTGAAGGCATGCTGCAGTTTCCGGATGGGACCGTTTTGGCTGCGGGGCAGGTACTGGTTATTGCAAACAAAGCGGTGGATTACCAGGCGTTGTACGGCCGTCTGCCCGATTTTGAGATTTATGGAGAGGACGCGACGGTTCCAAACCTGTCGCGTTATGCAGCCTGGGCGAGTGGGAGTGTGCAGTTAAATAATGATGGTGATGAAATTTTGCTGCTGGATTCGGCCGACCAGCTTTTGGATACACTATCCTGGGGAAATTCCACGGTATATTTTAACCCGGCAGCGCCGGACGTGGCAGCCGGTCATTCCCTGGAGAGAAGACCGGTGAACCAGGACACCGATTCGGCCGGGGATTGGATCGATCAGGCGGCGCCTTCACCAGGTTTGCTGCCGCAATAGATTTTTCATAGAGGTGCTAAAGCATGCCGAAACGATCAGATTACGAAGCATTTATTGTCGAAAGTTATACCCGCGAAGCGGGTAGGTTAGCTGAGGAAATCGCTTCCTGGGAGAAGCGCGCCTCCACAGATAATCCCTTGCTGGGTTACCAGGCGCCTAAATTTCCGCTCCAGTTCGCCTCGGTCGCGGCCTTTTTATTTGAGCGGAATCATGATATTGCCCTGGGACGGCAGGCTGTCGAAATCCTGCTGCGTTACCGCCAGTTCACCCAGGTCTATCCGGCTCAGGCAGTGCTCCTGCGTCCCGAATACGCCGGTGGAGTGCCTCCGTTGGATGGAGTGTTTGACCCCCTGGTGTTCGCAGCGGCCTGTGAACGCCTGAGAACAATATTGACATCCCAGGAATGTGTGGAACTGGCGATGATTGCAGCCGATAGCCTCAGGCCAGTCTGGCGTTTCCCTGAATGGGGAGGTCATAACCGGGCAATGCTGCGCGCAGCCTCCTTGGCTGCCTGCGCCTGTACTTTTAAAGACCACCCGGAAGCCGGCTCCTGGATGGAGCTGGCTGATGAGCTGGCAGAGGAAAGTTTGGGGTGCTGGAGCATTGAAGATACGATGATGTACCAGGCGCACTGGCTGCGGGCAATGATCCTGTATGCTCGCTGTCGCGGACTCAACCTGGCCTCGTTGATCCAACCACGCATGACAATCCGAGCCATCTTGCAAATGCTTTCCCCGTTGGGTATCCTCCCTGATTTTGGGGACAGCCACTGGCTTATGCACAGTCATTGGGAGTGGATCGCCTTGTTCGAGTGGGGTGCTGGCGTTTACCAGGACCCTGAGATGAAATGGGGCGCCGAGAAAATTTGGAGGTTCCAGCAGCGCGAAACAGCGAACCTTTATGCGGCGTCTGCCTTGCTTCTGGCCTGGGAATGGTGCGATAACCGGATCGCCACCGCCATCCCACAGGACATACCAGATGCGCTGGATGACCAGGTCATGAAAAAACTGGTCTTCCGCACAGGTTGGGAAGGCCTGGCGGCATATGCCTGTGTGAACTACCGGGACGAGGGTGATTACGCCCGCACAGCCCGGGATTACTTGAGAACGAACCTGGCGGTGTCTGCCGAAAAAATGCACCACGGGCATGCTGATGAAGGCAGTTTTGCAATGCTGGTTCACCATGGCACGCTGCTGCTGCATGAAAGCGGGTATCGCGAAAATCCGCCGGATGGGGTTTACCGTGCAGATATTTACCACAACCGCCTGGTCTGGCGCGCCGGATCAAAATTGCCCGGTGCCAGGACCTGGGAAACATTGAAAGACAACGGGCACTACAAACCAGTTCGCAGTGAACGCCTGTATCAGAGCCGCCTGTGCGGGATCGATATCCGCCGGATTCGGGTCACGGACGCGGTTCAAGGGGTGGTTTGGGATCGCTCGATCTTCTTTGTCCCTGAAATCACCTGTTGGGTAATCCTGGATGGCCTGGTTGCGCTGCGAACTGGACCGCGCACTGCCAGCCAGCTTTGGTGGACGCAGCAGATCCTGGAACGCGGTGACCGCTGGTTTAAGACCTGGATTTCTGGCATTCAGACCTGGCAGAACGCTCAGGATAGTGCCTTGTGGTTTTTTATTCCGGAGATCCCTGGCCAGGCAACTGAGCTTTCAGTGGACACGCAGCGGCGCAGCTTTCAGGATGAAATTCTTATTGCAAACACCTGGAGTGGGGAGCTGCGCGCGAACCGGGTGGTCAACTTTGCCACAATCCTTGTCCCGTCCGGATTCCAGGAATCCAGCCCGATTGATCCGGGTAAGGTAACGGTATTTGCAGGCCAGCCAGGCGGGCGCGGCATCGGCATTAAATTTCTCCTGCGCCGGCGAGGAATTCCTCCTGGCTACATTAAACGACCTGGAATGTGGAACCCTGCAGGAGGATATACGCCCGCGCTTTACTGCGGAGCAGGGCTGGTGCCGGTTGGAGGCGCTGGAGAGCGACGCCGCTTTCAACGTTATCCGTACTCGAGATGGCGCCGGTCGGGTTGGTTTCCTGAATGGAACGCGCCTTGTTTATCAAGGTCGGGAGCTATTCCAGATGCAGCCGCAAGCCATGTTCCAGGAAGATGGCTCGCACCGTGTTGGAATTACCTCCAGGTTTCGTTGGGAAGGGTGCGTTTAAAATAAAAACAGGTGCAGCTTAAGCCTGCACCTGTTTAACACTTTGAGTGGATCAGGCGACCGGTCCGTCCAGCTTGCGGATGACCATGACCACCTTTCCCTGGATTTGGACGATCGAGGGATCATCGATGAAGATAGGCTTCATCGTCGGGTTGGCAGGCTGCAGGCGGACTTTGCCGTTTTCCAGGTAAAAATACTTCAGCGTGGTCTCATCGCGGTCGTCCAGCCAGACAGCGACCATCTCACCATTATGCGCTTCGTGAGCGCGCTTCATGATGACGATGTCCCCGTCATTGACCATGGCATCGATCATCGAGTCTCCCTTGACTTCCAGGGCGAATAAGTCCTTGTTCCCTTTTTCGCGACCCGGTAGCAGGCTGCTGGCCACAGCAACCATGCTTTCGGCGTCGTAATAAGAAAAGTCGGAAGGCGGAACAGGCACTGGGATGCCCGCGGCGATGCTCCCGACAACAGGGACGTGGAAGAGCTCATCCATAGCCTGGGCAAGCTTTTGGGCGGTTCGCTGGACGCCTGTCGTGGGGCGGGTGGAAACGGGTAAAGGACTCTCACCAATCTCGGAGAGTGGCTTTACCAGCCGGATGCCACGTGAGATTCTTTCATCTCGCTGGATGTATCCCATCTCCTTCAACTGCTCAAGGTAATAATTCACCACCGATGTAGAGGTGATGTTTGCTTCATCGCAGATTTCTCGAATCGATGGCGGATACCCCGCATTGTTCTGGAATCTCTCCAAAACTTCGAGAATTTTCTTCTGCCGATCGCTCAGGTACTTGCTGCGTTTGCGTGCCATCATCTTGACTGCCTCCTCTTTTGGCTTGCTGGCAGATTAATTAACCGATTATTTGTGCTAAAAATATAATATCAGAACATACGTTCTGTGTCAAGCCTTTGTTTGCTTGACTTTTTGTATTTTGAAGAATAAGATGGGTTTCATGCACACTACGGTTCGCCTGAAGTTGAACAGCCTGTTGCTGCCCATCCTGACCCTGGTGGTCCTGGTGGTCAGGCTGCTGGATTCATATGGCGGTTGGACGCTACTGCTGGTAGGCCTGGGAGGCGCCTGGTTCGTCTCATGGTTATGGGCGCGTTCACTGGTACGTGGTTTACGTTTGAGGCGGGAAATTCGCTTTGGTTGGGTGCAGGTGGGCGACCGGCTTGAAGAGCGTTTGACCCTGGTCAATGACGGCTTCTTCCCGGCCTTGTGGGTCGAGATTGAGGATCAGGCCAACATTCCCGGCTACCAGGCAAGCTGCGCCACGGGCGTCGGCGGCAGGTCGGAAAATCAATGGCTGACGGAAGGGGTCTGCCGCCAGCGAGGGCTTTTTCGGTTGGGTCCAACGAGTATCCGCAGTGCAGATCCGTTAAACATTTACTCCATAGAGGTCACCGATCCGCGCACAACCCAGCTGCTGGTCGTCCCGCCTGTGATTGACCTGTCCAGGCACGCAGCCGAGGTTGGCGGCTGGGCCAGCGAAAGGCGCTCAGGGGTGCGCGCCCCGGAACGATCCGTCACTACATCAACCGTGCGCCCTTACATTCCTGGGGATTCGCTTCACTTGATTCATTGGAAGACAACGGCGCGCCAGAATGAATTGCATGTTCGCTACTTAGAAGAAATTCCGGCAGGCGATTGGATGCTCGTTCTCGACCTGGACCATGCCACCTTAATAGGTTCCGGAAAGGACTCTACTCACGAGCATGCCATTATCCTGGCTGCATCCCTGGCCAGCCAGGGTCTTCGAGAGGGTAAAGCTGTTGGCTTGACGGTCAATTCTTTGGACCCAGCCTGGCTTCCGCCCTCCCAGGGCGAGGGACAGCGCTGGTTGGCTTTGAAAACACTGGCACTGGCGGAGGCCAGTCAGTATCCCCTGAAAGCTTTTATTAACACCATCCCACAATCATTCAGCCAGAAAGCCTGCCCAATTCTGATCACCTCCAATCCCAACCCGGAATGGATCAACGGATTGGTCCACTTCACCTGGAGGGGGATCAAGCCGTTGGTCTATTTCGTAAATCCCGAAACCTATGGCAATACCGCCTCGCTGAAAGCCTGCCAGGACCTCCTGGTCTCCCTCGGCTTGCATTACCAGGTTTTTGATCGAGCATTTTTTCACCGGCCTGAAACCGCACCGGGAAGGCGGGGAAAATATCGCTGGCGTATCACGCCGTTTGGCCGGGCGGTCCTGGTCGCTCCTACCCAGGACGAAGAGTGGAGAGCCATTGCATGAACCACGTTGCTGATCTGGGTGAACATTGGCTGCTGGGTGCGTTGAAATGGCTTGTGCGAAAGCTGGGCCCCAGTTTTTTTATCCAGGGTTGCCTGCTTTTGGTGCTTTTCTGGTGCCTGGTCAATGGCCTGGCAGCCTCCTCTCCCAGGCTGGAACCGATGCTGCTGGCCCGGCCGGTTTTAGCTGGGGCGCTTCTGGCAGGATTGTTCAGCGCGCACACGGCTGGGTGGGGGCTGGGTATTCTGGATCATGGGGATTGTTGGAATTGGCCTGGTTGGTTGGCGCATCGAAAATTTAGGTAGCTTGCTAGTGCGCGACGTGAGTCTGGTCAACAGCCTCAGCCTAACGCAGCTGACTGGCGGAAACTTTCGGGGATTACTACCGGACGATCGCGTTTATTTACAGGCCTGGAAGGACTTAATTCTGGTTCAGGCAGAATTGAAGACTGCCCTGGAAATACTGGCAGTGCGTGGGATGGCCTGGCTCAGCCAGGTGCAGCGGCAACAAGCTGAGTTCGATCCAATCCTGTCCACCCTTATCTGGGGGCTGGCATTCTGGTGCCTGGGTGGCTGGGCGAGTTGGGCGCTCTGGCGCCGGCAGCAGCCGTTTTTAGCCGTGCTGCCGGCGGGAGGGCTGCTGGCGATCAGCCTGGCTTACACAGGAGCCTCGGCAAATTTCCTTCTGGGAGTCTCTGGGATCTGCCCTGCTGCTGACGGCCTGGAATGGAATCAGCCATCGCCTGGAAAGCTGGATCGCCAGGAAAATCGATTATGCTGAAGACCTCCGCCTGGAGGTCACCATCACTGCCGTTTTCTTAACTGCTTTTCTGCTGTTTCTGGCGGGAGTGTCGTCGTTGTTTTCCTTGGAGAAAATTGAGACTTTCCTCGAGAGGGCGATCCCGGTGGAGAATCAAATCGCCGGGCCGGTTGGAGAGTCCCTGGGCCTGGCGCAGCGCACAGCCAGACCGGTTCCCACAGAGCGACCCGCAAAAACCAGGCTTCATCTCTCAGGATTGCCTCGAGTTCATTTGATCGGTTCGGGTGCGGAGCTTTCAGAAGAAACAGTGATGGATATCTCTACGGGTGATCTACCTCCGATGCCGGTCCAAATGCCGGTTAGCTTGCAAGTGCCGCGCTATTATTGGCGCACCCTCACTTATGATGTATACACAGGGGATGGCTGGACAACATCCGAAAGCCAGGAAAAGAACTACATTCCGGGAGAGGCCGTTCATGCAGGTTATTATCTTTTCCCGCCAGAAGGTCGCAAAACAATTTTCCACCCGAATACCAGCCTGCCAGGCATGCGCATCGTTCGTTTTAGGGTTGAGGCGAAGGCTGATTTGAATGGGTTGGCTTATGCGACAGGCGACCTGATCGGGATGGATATGCGTTACCGGGTGGAATGGCGCTTACCTCCCGATCCTGCTGCCGGGCAGGAAGGGGATGCCTTTGCCCTCCTCAGGCCGGGTCGAGAGAAAAAGTACACTGCTTATTCCTTGCTGGCGCGGCCAGATGAAACCCGGCTGCGCAGCGCCCAGGGCGAATACCCGAATTGGGTGGCGCAGCGTTACCTTGCTCTGCCGGATGGGCTGCCGCAGCGAGTGCAAGACCTGGCAGAAGACCTGACCGTATCCCAGCCCACTCCCTACGACCAGGCCCGGGCAATCGAGAATTACTTGCGCCAGATTCCTTACAACCTGGAAATACCTGATCCGCCGCTTGACCTGGACATCGTCGACTATTTTTTGTTTGAACTACAGCAGGGGTACTGCGATTATTATGCCTCGGCCATGGTCGTCCTGGCGCGGGCGGCCGGTCTACCAGCGCGCCTGGTGGTAGGGTATGCCAGCGGAAGTTATGACCCACTAAAGGCTGTTTATCGGGTTTCTGAAGCGGATGGGCATTCCTGGCCTGAGATTTATTTTCCTGGAATAGGTTGGGTTGAGTTTGAGCCCACGGCTGCCCGGCCGCAGATCGAACGCCTGGCCGGGAGTAACCTGGAAGTGGGAAATTTAGCGGCTTTTCCTGATGAGCAGCCTGCAGCACAGTTCAATCCGGCCTGGGACCGCTATCTGCGCATCGGGGTGGGCGCGCTTTTGGCGTTTACCATCCTGGGAATTGCCTTTTTATCCTGGTATGTGACCGAATCCTGGCGCATCCGCCGCGAACAGCCTTCCCGCCTGATCGTTTCCTTGTTCAGACGCCTTCACCGTTATGGCGGGCGCCTGGGCGCCCGGGCACGGCGCGGCGACACCCCTGCGGAATTTGGTTTACGCCTGGGCAGCCGGATCGAGCAGCTGGCAGGAAACAGCCAGCTGAAACGATTCTTTTCCCTGGCAAGGCTGGAGATTGGGCGCCTGGTGAACCTGTATAATTCGGTTCTCTACAGCCCGCACCCGATCACCCGGGAAGATGGTCAGTCAGCACTCGACGCCTGGCAGCGATTGCGCTGGAGACTGTGGTTGTCCAGGTTCAAGTCCAGGTAAGCAGACCCTGTAAAATATGGCATAATCTACCCGTTATGGATTTTTACACGCGCCTGGTATATCTGAGAAAATCGACAGTCTTTGGAAAGCTGGCTTACCTGGTCTTAAAGCTACTTGGAGTGGAAATTCCACGATCTGTTGCCATTGGCTCGGGCTTTCAGCTCGAGCACGGCGGATTCGGTGTGGTTATTCACTCGAAGACCGTTATGGGCAACCAGGTGAAAATTTATCCAGGGGTGACGGTTGGCCGCGCCGATATTTACCGCCCGATCGAAAAGTCGCGCTTTGAAGGGGTCGTCATCGAAGACCAGGCAATCCTTTGTCCTGGAGCGCGTGTCCTGGCGAAAGATGGCATCCTGCGCGTGGGCCGCGGCACTGTGGTTGGAGCCAATGCTGTCTTGCTCGAGTCCACCGGTGATTGGGAAATTTGGGCTGGGGTGCCAGCCCGGCGCGCTGGCCTGCGCGAGCAGGATGATTCGATCGAACCGCAGGGCTTCCGTGCGGGTGATGCAGGATGACGATGCCTGGACGTATCTGCCTGGTGCCGCGCTTGCAGGGGGTGGGCGGGATGGTTTCGTTCCAGCACAAGCTCGCAGACGGTTTGCGGCTTCGTGGGTTTGAAGTGGGTTTCGATCCAGCCGAAGGCAGCTATGCAGCCGTTCTAATCATTGGTGGGACGCGCCAGGCTGCAGGCATATGGCGCGCCCGGCAGCGAGGGGCGCGCATCATCCAGCGCCTGGACGGAATGAATTGGCTGCACAAGGTGCGCGGGTCAGCCAGGCCAGCCCTGAGCCTGCGCCATTTCCTGCGCGCAGAATATGGTAACTGGTTGCTGGCCTGGACGCGCAGGCGCCTGGTGCATGCGGTCGTCTACCAGAGTGAGTTTTCACGGCAGTGGTGGGAGAGCGTCTACGGACCCACCTCCAAGCCCAACCGGGTGGTTTTTAATGCCGTTGACCTGGGGCGCTACACCCCGCAGGGAAGTCACTCCCGCCCAGGTGATCGCTGGCGTATTCTCTTGGTGGAGGGCAGCCTGATGGGCGGTTATGAAATGGGCCTGGAGGCTGCGATTGACCTGGGTATCCACCTCAGTCAGCTGCTGTCTGAAAAACCTGAGCTCAACCGGCCTGTCGAAATCATGGTCGCCGGAAGAGTAGCCGCCGAAGTCCAGGCATCCTGGGAGCAGAAATTCAAGCAGAAGTGCGCTGGGATAGTGGGTGACCGGCTCAGCCTGGCGTGGGCTGGGCTGGTACCAGGCGATTCCATTCCTGTGCTGGACCGCTCAGCACACTTGCTTTACTCCGCTGACATCAATGCTGCCTGTCCAAATTCGGTGATCGAAGCCCTGGCTTGCGGGCTGCCGGTCCTGGCTTTTGATACAGGCGCCCTGCCTGAGCTGGTTCAGCAGGACGCCGGACGGGTGGTCGCTTACGGAGGAAATCCCTGGATGCTGGACCCGCCGGACACGCTGGCTTTAGCCCGGGCGGGTTGTGAATTGTTAGGAAACCTGGACTATCATCGCCAGGCTGCTCGTTCGCGAGCCGAAGCTGATTTTTCCCTGGAGGACATGGTCGACCGTTACCTTGAGGTGCTGCTGGATGATAAAGCGTTCTGACGGGTTGCTGTCCCTGGCCTCTGTGATGGCACGGATGCTCCCGGATTCGTGGAAGCGCGGGTTGTACCGGGTAAAGCCGCTGGCCAGGCTCATCCGGGCTGGCCTCAACCGTTCAGCCCCGGTCGGGTTGGTCGAGGTCCCAGTGGCTGCCGGGGCGCTGGCAGGGCTGAAGCTGCAGCTGGATCTGCAGACCGAAAAAGACTACTGGCTGGGAACGTATGAAATGGACCTTCAGCGAGCCGTGGCCGCCAGGGTGCAAAAGGGGTGGGTCGTTTACGACGTGGGGGCGAACATCGGTTATGTCAGCCTGGTGTTTGCTCAGGCAGTGGGTGAAGCCGGAAAAGTCTTTGCTTTTGAGGCTTTGCCTGAGAATGTCAGCCGCCTGCAACAAAACCTGGCTTTGAACCCATCTCTGAGGAATGTCGAGGTGGTGGCTGCGGCGGTTGTAGATGCGGCACGGTCTGTAAATTTCCTTGTCGGCCCCTCGAACGGCATGGGCAAAGCAGAGGGCTCAAGCGGCCGCGAGGACGTGTCGTATACAGAGCAAATCATAGTACCGGGTATTTCCCTGGATGAGTTTGCTTTTGACCAGGGTCACCCGCTGCCGAAGGCTTTGAAGATCGATATCGAAGGTGGCGAGGTAATGGCGCTGCCGGGGATGATCCGCCTCCTGGAGCGAGCACGGCCGATTTTATTCTTGGAGCTGCACGGTGAAGCTGCAGCCCGGGCAGCCTGGCAGGCATTGAGTCCATTGGGATATCGCATTTACCAGATGGCGCAAGCTGACCAGGAGGTACGTTCGGTAGAGGAGCTCGATTGGAAGGCGTACCTGGTGGCAGTCCCTTGAGCGAGTCTCAGGACAGGCAGCCTTATATATTCTCAGGACGCCTGGGGATCCAGCAGCGAGTCCTGCCAAGCTACCGCGCCGCTTTTTTTGACCTTCTAGACAGCTACTGCCAGGGTGGCGTCAGCATTTTTGCTGGTCAGCCCCTTCCCGAAGAAAATACCACGCCGGCAAAGGGGCTGCAGCAGGCGCAGCTGGTGCCGGCGCGCAATTTGAATTTTTTACGGACGACATCCCCGATCTACCAGTGCTGGCAGCGCGGCCTCTTCGAGTGGCTCGAAGGCTGTCAGCCCCAGGTATTAATTGTGGAAAGCAACCCGCGCACCCCAAGCACACGTTGGGCTGTGCGCTGGATGCATGACCGTTCACGCCCGGTGCTCGGATGGGGGCTGGGCATGCCGGTGATAGGCGGTTTTTTAAAGCCATGGCGTGAGCGAACACGAAATTCGTTCCTGGGAATGCTCGATGGCATGATCGCATACAGCCAGCGCGCCGCTCAGGATTATGCCAGCCTGGGTTTTCCGGCGGAGCGGGTTTTCATTGCACCCAACGCGGTCGCCCCGCTGTCCAGCCTGGCTTTTACCGGAGCGACCCCAGCAACCTGGCAGGAAGTTGACAGTATTGTTTGTCGGACGCCTGCAGGCGCGCAAGCGTATTGACAACTTGCTGCTGGCTTGCGCTTCCTTGCCGGCAGACCTGCAGCCACGGTTGGTAATCGTAGGAGAAGGTCCCGCCCGGAGCGACTTTGAAGCCCAGGCGCAGCAGGTTTATCCTTCTGCACAGTTTAGCGGAGCCTTGTTTGGCAAGGAGCTGGAGCGGCATTTTCTGGAGGCTGATCTGTTTGCGTTACCCGGTTCCGGTGGGCTGGCGGTGCAGCAGGCCATGGCCTACGGGCTGCCGGTGATGGTGGCGGAGGGGACGGCACCCAGGGGGACCTGGTCCGCCCTGAGAATGGCTGGCTGCTGCCTCCGGGAGACCTGGAATCGTTGACCACCACTCTCAAGAATGCCCTGTCAGACCCTGCTCGCTTGCGGGTGATGGGAGCCGCTTCGTACCGGATCGTTTCCGAAGAGATTAACCTGGAGGCGATGGCCTCAGCTTTCGCCCGCGCCGCGGCCTCAATTTCTGAACAATTTACCAGGAGCAAATCCTGATGCGCCTCCTGATCCTTGCCGATGGTCGCTCTGCGATTGCTTTGAATTGGATTTCAGGTATGTTGGCTCGCGGGCATGAGATCCACCTGGCGTCGTCCTTTCCTTGCAGCCCGGACCTGCCCCTGGCGTCTCTTTCAATCGTCCCACTGGCTTTCAGCCAGCTTAAGGGAAGCGGGCGAGTAAAGGCGGGCTCGCAGCCAAAAATTGTTTCTCAAAAAAAGGGGCATAGCCTTGGCGGGGCAGCCCTGGTAGGTGCGCGCACCTGGCTGCGCCAGTGGTTCGGTCCGCTGACCCTTCCCAGCGCGGCCAGGCGCCTCAATGCCATCATCCACAAGGTACAGCCAGACCTGGTCCACGCCATGCGCATTCCTTACGAGGGGATGGCTGCAGCGCTTGCTTTGAAAGACACGCAGTTTCCTTTCCTGGTTTCGATCTGGGGAAACGATTTCACCCTGCACGCCCCTTCTAATCCCTGGATGGGCAGGCTCACCCGCCAGGCGCTGGGCCGCGCCGGTGCCCTGCATTCAGACTGCGCCAGGGATATCCGCCTGGCGCGCCTCTGGGGATTCCGGACAGGCCAGCCCGCGATCGTCCTCCCTGGGGCAGGTGGGGTACAAAGCGAGATTTTTTACCCCCTGCAGTCTGATTTTTCGCAGCCTGGTGGTGAGCAGCTTGTGGTCAATCCTCGTGGTGTCAGGGCGTATGTGCGGACGGATGCTTTTTTTAAGGCAATTCCCTTTGTCCTGGCGGACTATCCAAAAGCGCGCTTCGCTTGTGTCAGCATGGCGGGTGAGACCTCCGCCCTGCGCTGGGTGCGCGAGCTGGGTATTACAGGCAGCGTTGACCTGCTGCCGGCACAAACAAGGGCGGAAATGGCGAATCTCTTCCGGAGAGCCCAGGTCGCCGTGTCTCCCACCACGCACGATGGCACGCCTAACACCTTGCTCGAAGCCATGGCCTGTGGCTGTTTTCCGGTGGTGGGCGATCTCGAATCCTTGCGCGAATGGATCACGCCGGGCCTCAATGGGCTCCTGGTCGATCAGAGCAACCCGCAAGCCCTGGCGCAAGCCATCTGCCAGGCGCTATCAAATGCTGACCTGCGCCGGCGGGCTGCTGAAATCAACGTAAAGCTGATCGCCGAACGCGCTGATTTTCAAGCAGTCATGCGCAAGGCCGAGGCCTTTTACCAGGATGTCTTGACCAAGATATCCTGATTGCCAGGCTAAATATGTATGGCGTGCCCTTCTGCGGCATGAGCGGCTTCCATCAGGACTTCGCTCAGGGTGGGATGGGCGTGCACGTTGCGGGCAATCTCTGCTGGCGTGAGCTCCATCATCTGGCTCAGGGTCAGCTCGGGCAGGAGCTCGGTAACCTCCGGACCGATCATATGAGCGCCGAGGATTTCGCCGTACTTCGCCTCGGTGATCAGCTTGACCCAGCCGGACGATTCACCCAAGCCCAGGGCTTTGCCGTTGGCCTGGAATGGGAAGCGCCCAACTTTAACCTCGTATCCTTTTTCCTTGGCCTGGGCTTCAGTCAGCCCGAACGAGGCAATTTGCGGGCTGCAGTAAGTTGCTCGCGGCATCATGGTGTAATCCAGGGTGACGGTTTCAACCCCGGCAATGTTCTCGGCGCAGACGATCCCCTGGGCAGTCCCGACGTGCGCCAGCATTAGCTTGGCAGTGACATCGCCGATTGCCCACACGCCAGGGACGTTGGTCGCCATGCGCTGGTCGACTTCCACGGCGCCTCGCTCGCTCAGTTTGACACCGATTTCTTCCAGGCCGAGACCACGCCCGTTCGGTCGAAAACCTATTGCAACCAGCACCTGTTCAGCTTCCAGGGTTTGCTCGCCCTTTTCACTGCTGATATTCACACGCGTCAAATTTTCTGAGGCTGTCACGCTGTTGACTTTGGTGCCTGTATGGACGGTGATCTTGCGCCGGGCGAATGCCTTTGCCAGCTCGCTGCCGATTTCCTCGTCTTCTAAAGGCACCAAGCGCGGCAGCATCTCGACGAGGGTAACTTCGACCCCATACGAGTTCCATACGGTCGCAAATTCTACCCCGATGGCTCCAGCGCCAATAATAATCGCGGACTTGGGAAGTTTTTCCTGTAAGATGGCTTCCAGGTAGGTGATTACTTTCTGTCCATCGATCACCCACCCGGGTGGAACGGCCACGCTGGCTCCGGTCGCAATGATGATATTTTTGGTCTGAAGATCGGTTGTTTTGCCTTCCTTGTCGGTGACCCGGACGTTGTCGCGGGCGGTTACCTGAGCCTCACCCATGTGCACATCGATCTGGTGCTTGCGCATTAAAAAGGCCACGCCCTTGGTCAGCCGGTCGGATACCTGGCGGCTGCGCTTGACGGCGACGCCATAATCCAGCTTGAGGTTCTCGAATGAAAAACCGAGCTCCTTGCCGCGCTCGCGCAAAGTATGGGCGACTTCGGCGTTCTTGAGCAGGGATTTGCTGGGGATGCATCCGACGTTCAGGCATACCCCACCCAGCCATTGTTTATCAACAATGGCTGTCTTTAAGCCCAGCTGAGCTGAGCGAATGGCTGCAACATAGCCGGCAGGCCCGGCGCCAATCACGATGACGTCATAATTATCCATGGTTTGCTCCTGAAATGAGTTACCTTGAATTATAACCTGAACCTGTTTGGTTGACCCGAAGATGCCAACAGTCCCCAAAAGAAATCACGCCGTTCGTTTCACCTTGCGAAACTGATCAGGTCATTTGTGAAATTTTATGTTAATATGCAAATAAATAAACAGGTTTGAAATAAATCCCACAGAAACTAACAACAGGGAGGTTCAATGCTGGCAGAACAAAGACGTTCGATGATCCTTGAAACGTTGAAAACCCAGTCAACCGGCGTCTCGGTGGTTGAGCTGGGACGCTTGCTCGATGTCTCAACCATGACGATCCGGCGCGACCTTGATTTACTGGAGAGCCAGCACCAGGTGCGCCGGATTCATGGCGGGGCAATCGTTCTCCAGGAAGATACCGGTGAGCCTTTCTTGCTGCGTTCGACGGCGGCCAGCCAGGAAAAGGCCAGCATTGGTATCCTGGCGGCTAACCTGATCGACGATCAGGATGTGGTCCTCCTGGATGCGGGGACAACGACCCTGGCGCTGGCGTCCATGCTGCCTCGCGGTATTCCCCTGACGGTGATCACGCACGCTCTGCCAGTAGCCCAGGCGCTCTGTGCTTATGAGAACATCAAAACCATCTTCCTGGGCGGGATGCTGAAACGCAAGGAGCAATGCGCAGTCGGTCCTCTGGTTCTCCAGGCGCTGGCGCGCTTCAACGCGGATAAATTTTTCTTGAGCGCCACCGGTTTCGACCTGGAAAAGGGGCCGTCCGACCCCGACTTGTTAGAAGTCGAAATCAAGCAGGCAATGATGCGTGCTGCGAAGCATGTCATCCTGGTGGCGGATAGCAGCAAATGGGGGCAAGTGCACTTGGTACAAATCGCACCCTGGTCGAACATCCACACCCTGGTGAGCGATCAGAATTTTCCTCAGGCTGGGCGTGAACAGTTGGCCAGCCTTGGTGTCCAGGTGATGCTTTAAGGATAGTCTAAAGGATGATGATGAATCTAAAAATCAGTTTGATCGGCGCCGGGAGCGGTGTGTTTTCCCTTTCATTGATCCGCGATTTGTGCCTGACCCGCAGCCTGGAAGGGTCCACCATCAGTTTCATGGACATTGATCCCCAGCGCCTGGAAGGCAGTTATCACCTCTGCCGGCGCTACGCGGCAGCAGCTTGGTGTGAATCTGCGGTTTGAGAAAACCCTCGACCGGCAAGAAAGCCTGCAAGGCGCTGACTTTGTGGTTAACGCCGCCCTGGCAGCCGGGCACCACCGCCTCCAGGCAGGTTGGGAGATCGCTCGAAGACACGGCTATCGTTGGGGCGGTAGCCTGGCAATCATGCACGACGAGGCTTTTTGGATCAATTTTTACCAGTTGCGCCTGTTCGAGAGCTTGGTGGAAGATATCTTGCGGATTTGTCCAAATGCCTGGTACCTGATGGTCGCAAATCCAGTCTTTGGCGGGACGACGCATTTGCTGCGGAGATATCCGCAGCTTAAGATGACCGGCATCTGTCACGGCTTTAGCGGGGTGTACCACGTAGCCAGCCTGCTGGGGTTGGACCGTGACGGCTTGACCTTTGAGATGCCAGGGGTGAACCATTTTGTCTGGCTGACCCAGATGTACCATCGGGGCCAGGATGTCATTCCGCTTTTCGAGCAGTGGGTCACAGAAGAAAGCCAGCGATATTTTCAGACCTGCGGGATGAGTGACCACATGGGACCCAAACCGGTGGACCTATATAAACGATTCGGGGCAGTGCCGGTCGGTGACACGGCCACGGTCGGCGGTGGCGCCTGGGGCTGGTGGTACCATACGGACGATGAAAATGAGAAGAAGTGGCAGGAGGATCCGAAATCCTGGTGGGAACGCCATTTCATCCGGGTGGACCAGGTAGCTCGTGAAAATTACAGGGTCAGCCTGGACCCGGATGCGGACCTGACCGATTACCTGAAACCAGAATTTTCTGGCGAGCAGATTGTGCCGGTCATTGAATCGTTGGCTTGCGACCTGCCTCGGACTTTCTATATTAATATCTTGAACACGGGCAGTTTTTTACCGGGTGTGCCCGCGGATGTCGCCGTAGAAGTGCCGGTGCAGGCCAGCAAGCGCGGCTTGCAGGGCATCCAGACCGCTGGGTTGCCGTCGCTGATTTTACAATACTTGATCCGTGACCGGGTAGTTCCCTGGGAGGTGGAGCTGGCAGCGTACAATCACAGCAGCCGCAAGCTCCTGGTGGAGCTGGTCGGTATGGATCCCTGGACGCGCAGCCTGCAGCAAGCCCGCCAGTTCGTGGAAGATATTCTCGATATGCCTTTTCATGAAGAAATGAAAAGACATTATGCTTGAGATGTATCTCTAATACCCACCGGCTTTGTAAACCTCAGGATCAGTGGGCGTTTTGCCGGAAGGGTCCCAGACATAAACCCAATCGCCATCCTCAGCCCATTCGTACAGCCAGTGCGAGTCGCCTACGGACAGGTTGACGCAGCCGTGGGATTGGGGGAACCCTAAATTGGCTCTCCAGTAGGCGCCGTGCAGGGCGCGGGCCTGGTCATAATACATGGTCCAGGGGACGTCTTCCAGGTAGTATGCATCTGAATGGTCCGCCTCGAAGGAACCGCTCATCGGTGTGGAATCCAATTTTTGGAAGATCTGGAAGAGCCCGGGACGCGTCCAAAAAGGTTCCAACCCGCTGGCAATCAGGGTGGCGAACACCATCTGGCGCTGGTCATACACCGCCAGGGTCTGTTCGTAAAGGTTGACTTCGATCCAGCGGTTATTAGCGACTCCCTCCGGGGGAGTGGTGTCTGGAATGACGCGGGCAAGCACATTGCCCGGGATCCATTCGTCCGGGGCGATCATGTACCATTCCGCATCGTTAACAATTTCTTCATCGTAGACCCATACCGTTTCATGGTTGTTCAAAAAGTGATCGGTGTAATCCTGGAGCTCATATCCTGGCGTGCGCTTGGTCTGCAAGGGACCTGAGCTCAGGTAGGTGAGAACCCACCCAAACGGTCGCTCGGGCGTCTGGTTGAATTCGAGACCCTGAAACAGGGGGACTGCGCCGATGCGGACGATATCGTTCGCCGTCATCCAGGCGCCCGGGTCGATTTGATACACCCGCTTGCCATTCACCACGGCATCTTCGGCATAAGAAATATAGCCAAAGCTGGAATCAATCCTGCGGATGGCCGTGTTTTTCTTGTTTGCCAGCGCATCTTCCATAGAGCCGTAAACTGGCGCGTTCAATGTGCGTACCTGGCCATAACGTGTATCGATGTATGTGTAGGAAAAATCCGGTTTTTTCCCGGGCGGGCTCGTCAGTGGAAAAGTCACGCCTTTTTCGGCCATGCTTTTCAGATATTGAGAGGGTCCCAAAGCGCCGCAGTCCCCAGGGTTCTGCAGGTAGATGCCAGGGAGGCAGACTGCGTCTTCGCCGGGAGACTGAGCTTTTGCAGGAGAAGTAAAAATATGCATACCTAAAAATAGGAGTAAAAATGGAATGTACCGTTTCATGGGCATGATTATAAAAGCTTTCCCACCACGATTTGTTAAAGGAACCTTATACTTTCTGATCCTGGGCTGTGCTTGACACTTCGGGTTGCCTGTGCTACATTGGACGCCATTCAAAGCACGCAAACATAAAAACAATCCTCGTTTGCGCCAGCCGCTTGTATGTCTGATACGATTACTGTCATCGTTCCCACCTTTAATGAAGCGGGGAATCTACCCAAACTCGTCTCTGCCCTGTATTCGTTACCACTGGACGATTTAAAAATCCTGGTCGTGGACGATCACAGCCCCGACGGTACCGGTGAAATCGCCGACCTGCTTGCCGCCGAAAATCCCGGTAGGCTCACTGTTATCCACCGCACTGGAAAGCTGGGGTTGGGAACGGCTTACCTGGCTGGTTTTCAGCAAGCCCTGGCCTCTGGCAGCCACGTCATTGCCCAGATGGATGCAGATTTTTCCCATTCCCCGGATAAGCTGGTAGAGCTGGTGCAAGCCCTGGAGGGTTGTGATCTGGCCATGGGTTCGCGGTACATACCAGGGGGCAGCGTGGACCAGCGCTGGCCATTATGGCGTAAGGGCCTGTCGGCTTTTGGAAACTTTTATGCACGCTCCATTCTCAGGCTTCCGGTGCGTGATGCCACGGGTGGGTACCGCGCCTGGCGCTCTGAGGCCTTAAAAGCACTGCCCCTCGAACGGGTGCATTCGGAAGGCTATGCTTTCCTGGTCGAGATGGTTTACCTGGCCAGCCTTTATGGCCTACACGTGCGTGAAATTCCCATTTACTTTGCGGACCGGCGTTGGGGGTTTTCGAAAATGTCCTTCCGCATCCAGCTCGAGGCTGCCCTGCGAGTGTGGCTGCTTCGCTTTGAATATGGGCGCAGGCAGCGCAGGATGGATCATCATGGGTAAAAATAAACTCCGTCCAGGAAAATGACACATTGCGGAAACCTGCATCCACCGACACCAACCGGCTAAATTTTTACTATCTATACGCGGACATCCTGTGGTTCGGAATCACAGCCGGAAGTACTTTGAATTTCCTGGCGATCTACCTGACCCGCCTCGGCGCTTCCAGCCTGCAGATAGGCCTGCTGACGGCAGGTCCTGCGGCGATCCAGCTCTTATTTTCTTTGCCGGTGGGGCGTTCGTTGGAGCGCTTGCCCGTCATTCGGGCCACCTACACGGCAGCCTTTTTCCAGCGCCTGGGGCATGTGATCCTGGTTTTTTTACCCTGGTTCCTGGGTGGAGAGGAGCAGATCTGGGTCATTCTCCTGATTGTGCTGGTTGGCTCGGTGCCCGGGACGGTGCTCATGATCGGCTTTAATGCACTGCTGGCCGACCTGGTGCCGGTCTCATTGCGTGGGACCGTCATTGGGCGGCGAAATGCCTTGCTGGCGATCAGCCTGACCCTGTCGACCCTGGTGTGCGGCTACATCCTGGATCGCGTTGCCTTTCCCCTGAACTACCAGATCGTATTCTTGCTGGGTGGAATCAGCGCCATGGTCAGCACCTACCAGATCACGCGCCTGCGTTATTCTGACCGGATCCCGGAAAGGGCCAACGGGCGCAACAGTACGAGTCCAACGCAATTGAACGCGCCCACGCTGCCTACCGCTCAGGCTCAGCCGGGGGGGCAGGTCGAATCGCCCACTTCCTGGATCGCAGGCAGCTTGCGCTTCCTGAGGCGCGGGGGAGCCAGGCGCTTGCTGCCGCTGGATTTATTAAAAACGCCCTTTGGCGCGTTCATCCTGGCCTACCTGGTGTTTTACTTTGCCCAATATGTCGGCATCCCCCTTTACCCACCCTATATGGTCCGGGACCTGGGTTTAAAAGACAGCCAGATCAGCCTGGGATTCGTCTTTTTTTACCTGACCATGTTTTTAGGATCGCTGCAAATCCACAGGATTGCCAGGCGTTGGGGACACCGAGGCGTGCTGGTCGCCGGTGGGATGCTCTTCAGCATTTATCCCTTTTTATTTGTGCTGGCGAAAGACGCTGCGCTGTATTATCTGGCTTCGATCCTGGGTGGTTTTGTCTGGGCGCTGGTCAGCGCGGGGCTGCTCAACCGCTTGATGGAGCGGGTGCCGGAAGATGAACGCCCGCAAGGGATGGCGCTGCACAACCTGGTGATGAATACCGGGATATTAAGTGGCTCCCTGACCGGTCCCCTGGTAGGGGATCTGCTGGGTTTGAGGCCAGCGCTCTTCGTCAGCGGCTTGCTGCGCCTGGCTGCCGGGTTTGTCTTGCTTCGCTGGGGCTGAAGCGCCTGCTTTCTACGTTTTTACCGGCCAGGGGATGTTCGCCTGGACTGCCAGGCTCTCCCACTCTTCCAGGCTGAGCGTTTCCGCCCGCCGGTTTGGATCGATGCCGGCGCTGGAAAGCAAGTCAGCAGCCTGTGCTGGGGTGCAGCCCAACCCGCCCGATATTGAATTCCGCAGGGTCTTCCGTTTTTGGCTAAAACCGGCTTTGGCCAGGCGGAAGAAGCGCTCCAGGATAACCGGCGGGAAGCGTAACTTGTGGTCGATGTCGATGCGCACGATGGCCGAATCAACCTGGGGAGACGGGATAAAAGCGCTGGCTGGCAGGATCGCTGCGATGTGCGGCTTACCGTACACCTGGACGCTCAGGGCCAGCAGGTTCATGTCGTTAGGAACAGCTACGATGCGCTCGGCGACCTCTTTCTGAACGGTCAGGACCATGCGGGAAGGGCGCACCGGCGCTTCCAGCAGGTGGCGGATCAGGGCAGACGTGATGTAGTAGGGAATGTTGGCGACGACCACATAATCGGAATTCGCCTCCCACCCCTGCACCAGCTTCACGGGATCAAGCGCCAGGATATCCCCGTGGACCAGCTCGACGTTGTCGAAGGGCGACAGGATATCTTCGAGCGCCGGGATCAGACGACCATCCAGTTCTACTGCAAGCACACGGCTCACCTGCATGGCCAAAAGCCTGGTCAGGCTTCCCAGGCCAGGTCCCACCTCAAGTACCGAGTCCCCTGGCCGCAGCTCGGCCGTGGCAACGACTTTTTGTAAACATTCCGCGTCTGCCAGGAAGTTTTGCCCGAGCTTCTTATCTGGGTGAAGCTGGTAACGCTGTAAGAGGGCGGGAATGTCTAGAGGTGGGAGTCTCACGGGCATGTGGGTTCGTCAGGTTCGGTTGGCCAGGTCCCCGCCATAAACTGCCCGGCATAGTCACGGATCACATCAAAGTCAGCCTGCATGACAAAGACTTCATCTTTTTGGATTGGGCTGTACACCCTTCCGGGTTTTAAAATTTCTTCTGGCAGGCTGGTAAAGATCAGGTTCTCTCGTTTCACCTGGGGCAGCAGGCACACAAGCTGGCTGATTTGTTCTGGGCTGAGGTCGGTCAATACCGAGTTATTGAATGAAGCGATGATCTGGGGAATTTTTGGCAGCACCTGCGGGGTCATCAGCTTCTCGCGCACCGCGCACATGACCATATTCTGGTGGTCCATGCGGGTGAAGTCGTTATATTTCTTCCGGATGCGTGCAAACCGCAGCGCCTGGTCCCCATTAAAATGCTGCTGGCCTGCGTAGAAATACCCCATGTCTTCAGTTTTCTCATCAATAGGTTTACCGTCCACATCGGTGGGCAGGTAAATGTCGATCCCGCCGATGGCATTGACGATCTTGACAAAGGTCTGCATGTTAACGGCGCCGTAATGATCGGCTCTCAGGCCAAAGTTAAGGTCAAGGGTGCGCGCCAGCAGACCCGGCCCGGCGCCCGGCCCGTCGTAATATCCCATGCCCGGGCTGCCGTAAAAATACGCCTGGTTCAGCTTGCTGTGTGTGATGGGATCTGCGCTGGGCTTGCCGATACCATCCGGAAGCTGCACCCAGAGATCGCGCGGCATCGACAGCATCGTCACCTTGGGGGTGACGAAATCGACGCGAACCATGCGGATGACGTCTGACAGGCCATACAAATAGTCGATACCGCTGTCAGCGCCGACCGCCAGCAGCGTCATCACCTCCGGGCCGCCGCACAAAGGCTGCACGGTCGGGGTTGGCGTCGCTGCAGGTTCTGTAGGACTCGGGGTTATTTCAGCAGCGGCTACATTCAGGTCGTTCTCAGAGGATGCGCCTGGTGTAGGCGAGGCTGCCTGGCTGGCTTCCTCCGGAACTGTTGCAGTCGTTGGGAAAGCCGTCGGGGTGTGCGTTGGTAGTTCCAATCCGGGTCCCAGGGGTGTTTCCCATTTTTGCTTGAGGCGAGGGTAGAAAATCCCTCCCAGGAGAAGGGCAGCCACGAGCAAGCTGCCCAGGATGATTGGCAGACGATAATGTTTCAGTTTTATCATAGCCGTCCATTATAACCCCTTCTCCGGGTATAATTTTCCGGCTGATGAATTTTTTTACCTGGCTGCTCCTGGTAGTTGCCTGTATTCTGCTTGCACTCGTCCTGGATAAGATCCTGGCGATATCGCCAATCTCTCGGAAATCCCGCCGGCGCCTGGCATTCTTGCTTTCCCTGGGAACCGCAGTCCTTCTGTTGCTTTTCTGCATCGTCCGATCTGGCCTGCAGAGCTGGGTGGCTTTGCTGGCTATTCCCCTGGCGGGCTGGCTGGGCGCATTCCTGGGGGGATGGTTGGCAGCCGGTTTCCAGGACGGTTTTTGGGAGGATAATGCCCCGGCTTCTGTTCAAATCCAATCTGAGGTCATTCAGATTCACGAGCGCGTAACCGGCGCTTCCCGAAACATTCCCTTCGCAAAGCGGGCTTTTGATAGATTGGTTTCCCTGCTGGGCCTGCTTTTTTTGGCGCCTGTCTGGCTGCTTGCCATGTTCATTATCTGGATAGAGGATCCGGGTCCGGTGCTTTTTGTCAAAAATTCGACCGGTAAAGGTGGGCATAATTTCAAGCAGTTCAAATTTCGCACGATGATCGTAGGCGCCGAGGAGAACACGGGTCCGGTGATGGCGCAAGAAAAGGACTCGCGCACGCTGCTTTGCGGGCGGCTGCTGCGCAAGACTGCCCTGGACGAGCTGCCGCAGCTTGTAAACATCCTGGTGGGCGATATGAGCGTGGTGGGGCCCCGCCCGCAGCGCACGGTGTTGGTGCACGCTTACCTGCAGGAGATGCCAGAATATGCCGAACGGCACCAGGTGTGTCCAGGCCTGGCCGGCCTGGCTCAGGTGGCTGGCAGCTATTACCTGACGCCGCGCCAGAAGCTGCGTTTTGACCGCCTGTACATCCAGAACATGGGCCTCGGATATGACCTGCGTTTGCTGCTATCAGCCTTCCTGATTACTTTCTGGTATCGCTGGCGAAAAGGTTGGCAGGGACGCTTACCGAGGAAGCTGCTGCACCCGGGCAGCCACTCGACGAAACAATAATCTTTCCGACAGATTCTGGCTTATCTTGATTTCCGCAAGACATTGATCCACGTGGTCCATAGGATGGCAGCTACGACCAGCGCGTTCAAGATTTGCCCCAGGATTGTGCCATAGACGCCCCATTCCAGGATCGTCCAGATGCCCAGGGTGAACATGACCAGGATGGCGGCGCCATTGGCTATGAAAATTGGCCGCGACAGGTGAATTGCCTTAAACGCAGCCTGCAGCGGCCAGTAGGCAAACAGCAGGGCATAAAATATCGCCATCAAAACCATGGCGTTGCTGTATTCCAGGTAGGTTGTGCCGTATAAAAATTCCAGGATTTGTTTTGGAAAGAGTACGGCGATCCCTAAAATGGCAAAAACTGGCAGGCCGGCCAGGAGATAGGTCAGGCGCAGCACGCGACTTAACCCGCGCATACCCGCTGCCTGGTACGTCTTGGAGGCGCGCGGGGTCAGGAAGGTATCGATGGCGCGCAGCAGCATGTGGATCGGCGCTACCAGGTTCTGGATCGCCCGGTAAGCGCCTGCGGCTGCAAAGCTGACCATGCCGGCGGTCAACACCGGGTAGAATTCCACCGACACCCAGTTGGCGAGGACACCGCCCATGATCCATTTCCCAAACCGCCAGTTTTTTTTCAGGGTTGCCATGACAGGATCAAAGGTGGGTGTCCAATAACTGCGAGTTTGCCACAGCCCAGGGATCAGGGCAACCAGAGAGCCCCAGGCAATCGCATCCAATCCGGAAATACCTGTCAACTCACCTTTTGAAAGCCAGTAGAACATCAGGCCCAGGCGCACGCCGTTTGCGATGAAGGTGTTGATGACCGCGCTGCGCACTGCGCCTCGCGTGTACAGGATGCGGCGGACGTACTCCTGAAGCTGCCACCATAGGAAGTTATGCCAGAGGGCAAAGACGGTCGGACCGGCAACGTCATTGCCGGTCCGGATGAGCAACCAGCCCAGGGCTGCCGCCGACACGGCAGTCAGCAGTGCCAGGATCACCTGGATCAGGCTGGTGCTGGTCGCATAACGCTTAAATTCGGGCATTTCTTGGGCTGCGCCGAATGTGTTCAATGGCTGGATGGTGAGACCTTCCTGGATCGAGCGTACCAGCCGCAGGGAGGTGAAGCCCACCCCGTACATGCCAAGCTCGGTAGGGCTGACGGTACGTGCCAGGATCAAGGTCGCCAGGAAATTCGAAAGGCTGATGATGCTCTGGTCGATGACCGCCAGGTAGCCTTCCTGGGCGGCTTTACCGGAGAGCAATGACTTTATCCTGTCAGTCCGGTTTTGACCTGTTGTACTTGCGCTGGACGGAACTTCTGTTCCATTTGGATCGGTTTCGTGGGCGGATGGGTCTGGAGAAGCCATGGGGTTTCTGACTACAGGCATAACCGTTTACTAACAGGCATAACCTGTGTTAAAAAAATGTGCCCGGGCAGGCAGCCCGGCGGCACCCAGAATGGCCTCCTTACCGTTGCTTCCTCTCGGACCTGGCGGGGTTCGGGGGGTTCTGCCGCGCCGGACCCACCCGGACACGGGGCGTAGGATACCTCAGAAAGCCAAAAAAATCAATCCCTTGGTGACCAGACCCAGCTACGGTCTGGTAGGGATCGTTCCGGCAATGATTTCTTCAGTGATCTGCTCCAGGTCAGCTTTTACTTGGGGCGGAACAAGCGCCTCCAGGTTGTGGAAAGGTGCCAGGCTGACACCGCCATTTTCCAACGTACCGGGATGGTGACCACCGCTGAATGTGCCATCTACGATGGCCTGGACGGCTGACAACACACTCACATCCAGGCGTTTCAGAATACTGGTCAGCAGGATGCCAGCGTACTCGGGATACGTCAGCGCCCAATCCGTGTCTACACCGATCAGGTATACGCCTCCACGTTCCCGGGCAGCCCCGGCTGCACCCAAGCCTACGGGTCCAGCAACCGGCAGGAGAACGTCAACGCCCTGGTCCATGAGTACCTCAGCCAGCCGGCGACCGTCAGCGGTGTTGGTGAAGTTGCCAGCGAATAAACCGTCCTGTTCTTCCACGTCCCAGCCAAGCACCTGGACTTGTTGAGCGTTCTTTTCATTGTAATGTGCTACACCCCGTGCGAAGCCATCCATGAAGTCCGTGACAGACGGGAAGGCGACGCCTCCGAACGTGCCGACTTTTCCTGTTTTGGTTACAGAAGCTGCCAGGTAACCCGCCAGGAATGCGGCCTGGTCGATGGCATATTCCTGCTCCCAGACGTTTACGAGCGGCGTTTGATCACCCCACTCGAAAACCTGGAATTTCTGGTCCGGATTGGTTTTTGCTGCCATTAGAAGGGCGTCACTGAAATATATACTGGTTGGGGCGACGATCAGGTCACAGCCTGATGCTGCCACTTGAGCGATGTTAGTCGGATAATCGGCTGCATGCTGGGGCTCGAACAAGGCGCTTTCCCATCCAAACGTCCTGGCAGCCTCCTGCACTCCAGCATAGGCCACCTGGTTGTAGAACTCGTCATTCACACCAGCCTCGTCGGTCAGCTCGCATACCTTGTTGGATTTGTCTCCTGCGCTTGTAATACGGACGACCGGAGGCTCCTCGTCAGAATTCGCTTGCAAGATTGGATTGCCTGCAACACCAGGTTCGGCTGTTGTATCCAGGGATTGCGCTGGCGCCAGGTCGATGCGCGTCTCGCCTGCCGCGGCCGTACATTGCTCCTCTGATAGGTGTAAATATTGCTGACATTCCACGCTGCTTAAATTCCGGGTCACGCGGTTGCGAGCGAGGTCCAATAAATCTTCGATCCCCAGGAGATAGAAGCGTACAACGCCATCGAGGCTTGCACTGAGCAGTCGCTTGCCATCAGGACTGAAGTCAATGGCAACGACCGGCCCGGCATTCCCGTAAAGGGTGAGTGACTGCTGTCCGGCTGTAAGCGCTGTGGAAGGCGCAGCCGGCGCTGTTACATTCCACAGCCTGATCGTCCCATCCTGGCTGGCAGACGCCAGGCGCTCTCCACTGGGACTGAAGGCCACGCTGTTGACCGCACCGGAGTGACCTCTCAAGGCGAGGGTCTTTTGTCCGGTCTTTGCATCCCAGATGATGATCGTCCGGTCGTTGCTGGCAGTAGCCAGGAGCGTCCCATCCGGATTGTATGTGATGCCCCAGATTTCGGCGGTATGGCCGCGTAAGGTCTGCAGCTCCGCGCCGCTCTCAACATCCCAGACCTTTCCTGTCCCGTCATTCAGCCCGGCAGCCAGGCGCTCTCCGTCTGGGCTGAAGGCTACCGCATAACTCCAGGAGGGCAGATCAATCTTTAGCAGGGGCTGGTTGCTGCCTGTAGCCGGTGAGGCCGAGGCATCCCAGACGATTAAGGCCCGGTCATTGCTTACTGTGGCCAGGCGCTTGCCATCTGGGCTGAAGACAATGTTCCAGACCTGGGCCGTGTGGCCCTTCAGGGTCAGCAGCTCCGTGACAATTGGTTTTCCTGCGTCGAGTGCAGGCGAGATTTCCCATACTCTTGCTGAATGATCGTTGCTGGCGGTAGCCAGGCGCTTTCCATCCGGGCTGTAAGCCAGGGCAGTCACCGTACCTGTATGAGCCGGCCAGGTGGTCATGATCTGCGGACTCTGAGCGCTTGCGTTGGGTGTGGGAGCCATTTTCCACAAGGTCACGCTCCCATCCTCACTCCCGGCTGCCACGCTGTTCCCGTCTGGACTGAACGTCCCTGCGGAAACGTTGGCAAAATGGAGGGTCTGGTATTCCCGGCTGAAGGAGACATTCCAAATTTTCGCTGTGCCATCCTGGCTCGCACTGACCAGGTGTGTCCCACAAAGCTCGGGATGAACTTCAGGGGTACGGTCGCAATCTGGGCTGAAGGCCAGGCTGGTGACCAGTTGGGTGTGACCGACGAGGTGGAGCAGAGCCTGGCCGGTCAATGCATCCCACACGATTACTTTCCCATCGTAGCTGGTGGTGGCCAGGCGTGCTCCGTCCGGACTGAAAGCCACATCCCATAACCCATCTGTGTGTCCTCTAAGGATTAATTTTTTCCCTTCAGTGTCTGTGCCTGCTTCGAGCGCTGCCGGGAACTCCCAGATGGTTGCTGTCCTGTCTTCACTGGCTGTGGCCAGGCGGCTCCCGTCTGGACTGAATGCCACACCCTGGATGGCGCCTGAAGGATCTGAGAGGCTGAGTACTTCCTGGTACGAATCTGCATCCCAAATCCTGGCATGACCATCCAGGCTGACCGAGACCAGGCGCTTGCCATCTGGACTGAAAGCCACATCGGTGACCTGGTCCGTATGACCGCGTAAAGTGGCCAGCGCTTTCCCGGTAGTGGAATCCCATACGATTGCCGTCCGGTCTTCGCTGCCTGTGATCAGCCGGGTTCCGCCAGGACTAAAGGCCACGGCCGAGATCCAATCAGAATGACCGTGCAATAGCAGGAGTTCCTGGCCTGAACGGGTATCCCAGACTTTAACATCGCCAAAACCGCTGGCTGTGGCCAGGCGTTTCCCGTCCGGGCTGAAGGCCATGCCATGCCGCCCGCGCGTGGCCTGGGTGGGCAGACTGAGCAGCTCTTTTCCAGTGGCGGAGTCCCAGACTTTAGCGGTGCCGTCATCGCTGGCTGTAGCCAGGCGCTGCCCATCCGGGCTGTAGGCTGCTGCCATAATCCGGCCGGTATGTCCACGCAAGGTTTGTTCGATGCGCGAAGCCAGCAGTGCCCTGCGCAAAGCATCTTCTGTCTCCGCCGCCCAGGTTTTATCGACATCATAAGTCAGCGATACAGCTTCAATCGCAAGCAGGATGCTGCGCTCCGGTTCGATTTCTAGGTTGCTGACTGCTGCAGCCGCCAGCTCACGTGAAAAGGATACCCGCTGTTCGTTCTGAGCAGTGATTGCAGCCTTGCGAGCTTGCGCCCCGAAGAACAAAGCGACCAATGCCATTGCAAACGTGATGACCAGGGCTCCGGCAAGGTAGAAAGCCCGCTTGCGTAACAGTCCGGCGGTGCGTGCCTGCTCCTGGGCGCGTTGGGCTTCGACTTCCGCCCGCTGCTTCTCAGCTTCTGCCAGCTTTTGGGCGACCGCAAGCTCAAATTGGCGGTGGGATTCGCGTTCGATCGCTTCTTGCTCTGCGGCTGTAATGGATGCGGCTATAAATTCCCGTTCCAGTGGATTGAGCTCATCATCGTTGGCGTCTGCCCATTCCCGCACTTGTGCCAGCCTGGCTCCGCGTAAAAGCATGTCAGGCTCGCGATTCAAGGCCAACCATTCCTGGGTTGTCTCAGTGAGATTGCGGGCTAAGCGCAGGCAATCCCGGTCGTCCTCCAGCCAATCGCGCAGCGTCGGCCATTCGCGGATCAGGGCTTCGTGCGCCACTTCAACCGAGTCTGCGCTGATCGTAATTAGCCGGGCCTCAGCCAGCTTGTTCAACACGATTTGGGTCGCTGCCGCCTCCTCTGGATTCCGGATCAGCTCGTTGAAGGTCACCCGGCGGCGTGTGTCACCGCTAGTCGTTTCACCTCCGAGCTCCGTCAGGCGCACAAATATTCGCCGGGCAATTGCCTGTTGTTCGTGCGTAAACTGGTCGGTAAAGACGGTTTCAGCCGTTTCAGCGATGGCGCCGCGCACTCCGCCTGACGAAGTGTAGCCACTGAGCGTCAGGACTCGCCCGCGCCGCCGCTGCCACGTTTCGAGAAGCGCATGGGAAAGCAGGGGTAGCGCACCCGGCTCCGTGCCCACATCGTGCAGCAGCAGGTCGACCAACCCGGGTTCGAACTCCCAATGCCCGCGGCGGGCTGGCTCATCGATCGCTCGCAGCAATTCGTCCTGGCTCATGGCGCCGATATATTCCTGGTGGTGTGCCAGGGCGTCACGCAGGTGAGGATAAGTGGCGCAGTGTGAATAGAAGTCAGCTCGCAGCGTGATAACGACGATGGCTGGCCCACTTGCCTCACGACAGGCGATGAGCAAGTTCTCGATGAACGCAACTCGCTCTGGCTCGGACCGGCACAAGGTGAACAGCTCTTCAAACTGGTCGATCAAGAGCAGGAGGTAGGCAGCCCCCGCCTGTTTCATGGTTCGTTTTATGAAAAGGTTCAGGCTGCGCGGTTCCTGCTCAAGGTCGTCGATCAGAGCAGCAGTAGCTGCAACTGACCCTCCATTTTGGGTCAGGCTGGCTGCCAGGCTTTCGAGAGGGTGGGCACCGGGCGTGAAAACATGAATTAACCAGCTTGCTGAGGTTTTATTCCAGCGCAGCGCCGGCACCAGGCCAGCTCGCGCCACGGATGATTTTCCGCTGCCCGAGGCGCCGACGATCGCCAGGAAGCGGTTTTGATCTGCGTTGTCTCGAGATGACAATTCCATCGTGCGCGCAACCAGCCTGGCAGTCAAGGCTTCTCGACCCGCAAACAGATCGGTGTCGCCTTCGTCGAAGTAGCTCAACCCTTTATAGGGGCTTAACCCCAGGCCGGGAGCGTCTTCACGACGGACGTTAGCAGCCAGTTCAAGCAAGCGTCCAAGCGCCCTGGACTCATCTTCCAGGCCTAAGGCTGGGACAAAACGCGCTTCGATGGTCGGAATATCCGGCAGGCGCAGGTTCTGCTCGAGCCGGCTGATCTGGGCATCGCTGTACCCGACGGCAAGGGACAATTCCATCTGGGTAAGGCCTGCTCTCCGTCTTAAAAAACGCAGACAATCACCGAAGGTGGTGAATTTTTCCAACGTACTTGCAGGAATTGTATTGCTCATTCTTTCTTAAGATTATAGGCTTCTTTCTTCGAATGACAATAGGATATCATGATTCCTGAATAATTGGAGAATTTTGGTAGTTTATGGCAAGTTTGGTAGATGCTTCGGTGATAAAGTTAGGCTATCAAACGCCGGAGCGTGTGCACAAACTACGTGCAGGTGCACAAACAACGTGCAGATCGCGCAAATCCACCCGGCTGATGGAGGTTGAAATGGTTAAGAATCGTTCGTTTTATATGTTGCTCGCCGTTGCAGTTTTAACGGTCGTTGGACTCACCTTCCGAGAAGCTTTCGCCACAGCAGAGGTATTAAAGGGTGATGCCGCTCGTTGGATCGCCATGGGTGAGTATTACACGGAAAATTCAGTGGAAGCTGAGCACATCGAGCGCGGCCGGACTGCCGATGCGGCTCGTTGGGCGGCGCAGGTTGAATTTTTCGCTGCAAAGCAGGCTATGGAAACCCAGAACCTTCTGCGCGGTCGGGCTGCCGAAGCGGCTCGTTGGGCAGCGCTTGGTAACCTGTCCCTTGGGAAACAGGAAACCCAGCTTGGTTCTGGTGGTAAAACTGCCACGGTCGGATCACAGGTGAATGATGTTGGGCGCAGCCTGGCGGCCGAGACTGCACGCTGGTCAGCTATGGGCAAATTCTACGCTGCCAGGCAGGCGCAGGAAGCCCAGGTTTTACAACGAGCTCGCGATGCCTACGCAGCCCGCTGGGCAGCCATCGGAGCCTTTTGGACTACGAAATGAGATGCGCTGGTGCCAGGGTAGTGCCTGGCAAGCTCAGGCACTACCCTGGTGACAGGCTTTTCATGGCTGGTTTATTGGCTCCGCAACACCCGTTATCCTATTTCAGGCCCGGCAATTGCCATTTGCAATCCGTGACCCTCAGGAAGCTCGAATTCTCCAATTTTCATGCGCGTGAACGGTCTCTGTACCCTGAAACCCATATCGGTAAGGAATTGGTTCCAACCGGGTTGGTGATAAGGGGTATCCACGATGACTTCTTCTTGGGCGCAATTTTGTAGAGCAGTCAGCAGCAGCGCCTGGGCGATTTCCAGGCGATTGGCTATGATTGGGCCAATCTGCGTGAACTGGCGCCCGGTTCGCCCCAGGCAGTATCCACTGAAATCGCCGTTATTTTCGGCATAAAACGCAAGTTGAGGAGCGCGCTGGTAGAGGGCGGTTAATATCTGTGCCCGGTCTGCGCCAAAGGTGGGAATATCATACTGAAAAAGGTCAGGCAAGATTTCTGGGGAGATGGGTTGAACGAAAATTCCAGCTCGAGCAGGGGTTGGCCCCTGCCGGCGCAGGCAGCGTGCCAGGCCGTAAACTTCCTTGAAACCCAACGAGTCATAAAGTCTTTTTCCGGCGGGGGTGGCATCCAGGAAAACTGTTTCTGTCTCCTTGAGCTGATCCAGCGCTTTCGCCAGCAAAGCCCGCCCAATCCCACGTCGCTGGAATTCATCAGCTACCAGCATCATCCCCACCCAGTGAAACCTGTCTTGATAGGGAAGGATCGTGACCGTGCCGATGAGTTCCCCCTGGCAGCAGGCGACCAGACCTCGACCGCCTCCTTGTTCGAGCACCAGGTTCCAATCCTGCTCCGTCTGGTTCCAGCCGGCAGCCTGGGAAAGTATTAAGGCGGTAGAAATTTCCTCATGTCTCATCGGACGGATTAAAATCGCCGGATCGTTCATTTCAGCCATTGATCCAGGTTGTTGCGCACGAATTCGTCATCATTGAGCGCCGGGTAAGCGCGGTAAACTCGCTCGATCTCTTCTGCCTGGTCCTGGTGAAAGAGTTTCCTAGTGGATTGAGGCAGAGGGTATTCGCCACCAATCCCTGGCGGTAGAGCACCTGGTGAATGCCCGGAATGCAGCCGGCGAACTGGTGGGCGGCGTCAAAAATCGCCGCATTGCTGTCGGTGATCTGCCCGGCCAGGATGAATAATTCCCTGGGGATGGCTTCTTGCTGCCTGGCAGCTTTGCAGCGCTCCAGCAGCCTGACAGCTATGGACGTCCAATATGCCCAGTGTCCCAGCAGCCCCCCCTTAATTTCCACATGAACCCGACCGCTGACGGTCATCACTTCCCATCGCGAGAGCAAATCGAGGACGATCTGGTCGTCGTTGCCGGTATACAGGGCGATCTCTTTCTCTCGCCCGGCTTCAGCCACTGCCCGGATCACGTCGAAGGTCTGGTAGCGGTTGAACGGGGCGATTTTTATCGCCAGCACGTTCGGTATCTCGACAAAGCGCCTCCAGAATGAGTACGGTAGGACCCGCCCACCGGCAGCCGGTTGCAGGTAAAAACCCACCAGCGGGATGATTTCAGCCAGCCTCCGGCAGTGCTCCAGCAAATGGTCATCACTTGCTTGCTTCAGGGCTGCCAGCGAGAGCAGCCCGGCGTGGTAACCGCAGTCCAGGGCAAGCCGGGCTTCTTTGATTGCCTGTGTTGTTTCCCCGCAGATCCCGGCGATGCGCACGAACCGCCTCCGGACTGTGCGCTTCGATTTCATCCAGGGTCTCGGATGCCAGTTGCAGCACCGGTTTCAGCAGATCTATGCCGGGGTCGCGGATGGCGAACTGGGTGGTGTGCACGCCAACGGCCACCCCGCCTGCACCTGCTGCCGCGTAATAACGCGGTCAGGGCGCGCTGGCGGCGTTCGTCCAGCTTGCGCTCCTTTGTCAGGGCCAGTGGATGGGCGGGGATAACCAGGCCGCTTTGCAGGGCCTCGCTTACCCAGGAGGGCGGCATTGGAAAAGCCATGGCTAATACCTCCCGTCGCGCACTTCAAAATGGGTGGGTTTGCCCAGGAGCCGGCCTCCCTGCTGGATCCAGTGGGCGATCCAGCGCATCACGGTTTCCAGGGAAGTTGGAGGCTCACCCAGGTGCTCATAAATACGAGAGGCGTTCCCCAGCAAGGCTGTGGTAGCCTCGCTATTTATAAATTGTGGCTGCCTGCCAAACATTTCGCCGAATTGTAAAGCGATTGCGCGCACCGATTGTGTTTGCTTTCCGGTCAGGTTGTACGGCGCCGGTGGGGCTTCTGCCAGCGCCAGCGAGCGCAGGATCATTTCGTTGGCATCTCCCTGCCAGATCCAGTTGAAGTATCCCATCGCCAGGTCGACCGGCTCTCCGGCATACACTTTTTGCGCCAGGTCCACCAGCACCCCGTAACGCAGCTCGACCGCGTAGAACAGGCGGAGCAGCACGATTCGGGTTGATAACTGTTGGGAGAAATGCTCGAAAATCCGCTCCCGGGCGATGCAGGCGTTGGCATATTCACCCAGGGGGATCAGCGGCTCGTTTTCACTGGCGCCCGCTTCCGTTACCGGGGTCAGCGGGTAGATCGATCCGCTGGACAGCACGGCCATCCGGCTGGCTGGATAGCGCTCGCAGGCATAAGCAGGAGGCAGGGTGTTGATCGCCCAGGTAAGCGCTGGATTCTGAGACGTGCCAAACTTCTGCCCCAGCAGGTAAATGACGTCTTCTGCATCGGGCAGGTGCTGCCAGCTCTGCGGGTCCAGCAGGTCGCAGGATAGGGTATGGATGCCGCGCTGTTCGAGCCACTCGCGAGTGGAGCCGTTCGAGAAACGGCTGGCAGCCACGATCTCCAGCGGATGGCCTGCCAGTTGGGCGGCGCGCTGGGCCAGCACTGCCAGGGTCGGACCCATCTTGCCTCCTGCGCCCAGGAGCAGTAATGGGCTGTGGATCGATTGGATGAATTCGATCAACACCGTACGAGGCCGGGTGAGAATTTCATCCAGGGCTTCTTCAGTTTCGATGGGTTCAGGCAGCATCTCGGACAGCCTCTCAGAACAAGGACGCTTTAATGTAAAATGATGATAATCGAATTTGGATATTTTACCCACAAAAGGCGTTCGAAATGTTGCATATCTTATTTACCACCGAGAATGGTCCCACCAAACAAACCTACTTTCCTGCCGGTACCCTGGAGGCCTTAGAACGCCTCGGTCGGGTGACCTACAATCCAAACCCTGACAGGCCTTTATCGGAGCAGCAGCTCAGCGAGGCCATCCAGGATATGGATGTCTGCCTAACCCACTGGGGCTGCCCCCAATTTTCCGGGGAGGTCCTCGCCCACGCAAACCGGTTGAAACTGATCGCCCATGCGGCAGGGAGCGTGGCTGACCTGGTCACCCCGGAAGTCTACGAGCGCGGCATCAAGGTCTGCAGCGCCAACGCCGTCATGGCGAAATACGTGGCAGAAAGCGTCCTGGCATACATCCTGGCAGGGCTGAAATGGCTGCCGCAACAGGCAGAGGATGTCAAAGTGCGCCAGCTCTGGCAGACCACCAGGCCGGTCAGCAGCCTGTATGGCGCCCGCATTGGCCTGGTCGGGCTGGGAACCATTGGGCGCTTTCTGCTGGATTTGCTGGTGCCCTTCCAGGTCCAGGTGAAGGTGTACGATCCCTACATCACCGGGGCAGCCATTGCCCAATACCCGAATGTTGAGCTGGCTTCTTTGCAGGAGGTCCTGGCCTGGGGAAGAATTATCTCGATTCACGCTTCTCTCACCCCGGAAACCCGCGGCTTGCTCAATGCGGAGCGGTTGAAGTTGATCCAGGATGGGGTGTTGTTGGTTAACACAGCCCGCGGGCCCATCGTGGATGAACCAGCCTTAATTGCAGAGCTGCAGAGTGGCAGGATTAACGCGGTTCTCGATGTTTACGCGACCGAGCCATTGCCGTTGGACAGCGAGCTGCGAAATCTCGAAAATGCCATCTTGTTTCCACATAGTGCAGGATTATCTGACCGGGGAGTCGAGATGACGCTCGCCATCCTGGGCGAAATTGAGCGCTTTGCCAAAGGGGAGCCCCTGCAGCATGAAATCCCCTTCGAAAAATTCAATTTGATGACCCGGGAACGCCAATTTCAGATATACAAATAACGAACCCCAACCCCCTGGCTATTAAGTGGTGAAGAATCATGTCGAATAATTGGCTCCAACGCTTGAGGTTCGATCCTTTGCCCCCGCTGTTATTGAGTGGGAATGAGGCCCTTGGCTATTTTGTCCGCCGCGATCTGCTTGGGGAGGATGCCGGTCCGGTCCAGCGTCTTTGGCAGCTCCCCGGGGCACAGAAAATCCTCAAGAAGCAACAATCGGATGGGAGGTGGGCACGAGCTGGTTTTAATAAACATCCAGCAATCAATCCAGACATTATTGAAACCTGGCGTTATTTCAGAGTCCTTGTCGAGAAATATGGCTTTAGCCATGAGCATCCGCAGGCGCGCCAGGCTGCCGAATACCTTTTTTCGTGCCAGGCGGAAGAAGGGGATTTCCGCGGCATGCTCGCCAGCCAGTACGCGACTTATTATACCGGCGCGATCATGGCGGTGCTCATCCAGGCCGGTTATGCGCACGATGACCGGATTGACAAAGGTTTCCAGTGGCTGCTGGCGATGCGCCAATCCGACCAGGGTTGGTCGATTCCTCTGATTACCCATAAACTCGACCGGGCGACCCAGTATTTCCTGACCAGCCAGGTTGCGGAACCTCTCCAGCCAGACCGCTCCCGGCCTTTCTCTCACAATGCTACCGGTATGATCCTGCGTGCCTTTGCCGTGCATCCAGAGCAGAAAAGTTCTGAAACAGCCTTGTTTGCCGCAAACCTGTACAAATCACGCTTCTTCCAGCCAGACGCCTATACGTCTTACCAATCAGCGAGTTACTGGGTGAGGTTCGAGTATCCTTTCTGGTGGAATAACCTGGTTTCTGGTCTGGATTCACTTGCCCGGATGGGGTTTTCGAAGGATGATCCATCAATCAAGCAAGCTTTAGACTGGCTGGTAGATCATCAGGAGGCAGGTGGGCTATGGAAAATCTCCTACATGAAGCCAGATGAACCGGAAAACGATACTGCCAAAGTGCGTGAAATGAAGCTTTGGGTGAGCCTGGCGATTTGCCGGGTGTTTGCGAGGTTGTATGCTGATCTTTGTTAAGCCTGCACCTGCCGGGACAATTCCAGGTGCTGCTTTTGATCGAACAGCAGGATTCCCATCTGGTAATCGTCGATGCGCTCCAGTCCCAGTTTTTCTGCCGTGCGGATCGAGCCCGGGTTCCCGGCATCGCACGTCCAGTTGACTTGCTTCAGGCTGCCTCGGAAGCCGTCCTCGAGGGCAGCCGCAACGGCGATGGTACCCAAGCCCTGTTGGCGGTAGTCGGGTTGGGTGAAAAAGCCCAGGTCACCGTGACCGTGGACGATGAAATCCACCGTCGCCCAGCCGGCTATCACCGGTTTCTCCACCCGTAAATCGAGGGTCACGAAACCATAATCCATGAAACCCCGGTCGACATATCCCTGGCGTTTCATTTCGTCCCATTTATCCAGCGTGGCAGCCACATCACCAGGCAGTTCCAGCCCCTCTTGCTGCCGCAGCCCTTCTCCCATGCGCTCGACCGAATTCGCTCCGGTAAAACCGGTCGCCAGTCGTACCCCACCTGCGCGTGCAATGAAATGGTAGCGAGGATCCAGATCAGCGGCCTGCCGGGTGTAGAACCATTGCCATGTTTCGCCCCGCAATCTGGGCTGTGTCGCAGGTCCACAACCGGAAAATCGCGGTCTGGACTTCTACGAATTCCTGACTATCTAGTGGTTTAAGCATACTCACACCCTCTGGTAAATTCCCTCAGCCGCGCTTCATCAGTCCGCTTTCGATCAATCCGCGCCGCAGGGTTGCAACATCGTCGTGAAAATCCAGCAGGATTACGTTGACCTCACGCTCGGAATATTGGCGTCCGGGCTCGAAGGACTCGGCGATTTTTTCCAGGATCACCTGGCGTTTCTTAAGCTGCGCCGGGATGGCGGTCAGCCGGCCGTGACGTATAAAAGTTGCCAGCACCTTTTTACGGAAGGCATCTTCTTCTACCTGTTCGGGCATGTCTGCCTGGGGGAAAAAGACTATCTCGTGGAGCGTTTTCTGCAGCGCGCCTGGCGCCAGGGAGTAGGTCTGGTAATACTGGTCTTTTTGTGCAGGTCAGCAACCCGGCATTCACCAGCAAGCCCAGGTGGTGCGAGATCGTGGCCTGGTTGAGCATCAAGATCAGCGCCAGCTCTTCGCCGTGGCGCGGCCTGGCCTGTACCAGGTTCAGGATCAGCAGGCGCACCGGATGCCCCAGGGCTTTGAAGAACTCAGCCCGGCGTTCTAGGTTGGCAGTGGCAGTCTCAGGCATCGCTCAGCTTCCTTCCGGTGGTGCGGTAGTAGCAGTAGGCGAAAATCTCACCGCTGTACCGCAGGACTCCCTTTTTGATCTGCTCCTTCACCAGCAGCTCGTTATCGCCGATTGCTTTTTGCAGCTCGATCTCGTTTTCCGCGTAAACCTGCTGCTGGTGCAGGATGAACAGGAAGGCTTGCGCCAGTTTCTCGACATCGGGGATGTCGGTTTCAAATATTTGTTCGAACTCAGGTTGCATAACCAGTTTCCTTTTGTAAAACAGCGAATCAAATAGACGATAATCTACTTATTATCGTCTATTTGATATTATATTATTGATTTGATATTTGTCAAATTAAAATACTCGAGAACCAACTCGCAAGGGGAACATTGCTGGGGATTCTATATAAAAAGGACTGTCCTCTACAAACAAAGGATTAGTCGCTATAATAATTTTATGCATTCTTACCGGAATTTTACTTGTCTGATATTGCTGCTTTTCCTCGCTGTAGGGTGCCGGCAATCGCCAGGCGATATATTCCCCACGGCTGCCTCAACCCCTTCCTCGTTATCCATCTTGGGCCGGCGGGAGTATCGTGTTCATCTGCGCCTGACATTGATCAATGAAGGCCCCGGTCAACCTGAGAAACAAAACCTTTGGGTGGCTCTCATCCCGACGTTATCGCCGTACCAGGAAGTATTGTCCATGGAAATTTCTCCAGTGCAATACACTTTAATTGTCGATGAGCTTGGCAACCGTTATGCAGAATTCGATTTCTCGGAGCACCCTCCTGGTACCGCGAAAATTATCGAGATCGATTACCGGGTTTTGGTGAACGAGCTGGCTTTTGATGTATCCACCTGCGTAGGGACACTTCCGTTGGAATTTACCCGGCCTGAGCTTCACATCGAATCCGCCAATCCGCAGATCGTCACCCTGGCCAGCACACTCTCGGAAGGCAGGCAGTCTGCCTGCGAGCAGGTAAGGGCATTTTATGATTATGTGGGTAACGAGCTCGTTTACAGCGAGAATGGGAATAACTGGGGGGCACAGGCTGCCCTGGGACCGATGGGAGCTGATTGCACCGAATATGCCTCTTTATTAGCCGCGCTCAGCCGGGCGCAGGGGATCCCGGCGCGCTATTTCGAGGGTTTAATCTACCAGGAAAACGGAACCGGTTCGGAGCATGCCTGGGTGGATGTTTACCTGCCCGGCAGCGGGTGGGTACCCATGGATCCGACCTTAGGGCGTTCGTCGATCGATCGCGAAACCTATTTTGCCCGCCACACGCCAGAGCACATCATCGTCACGGTCGGCGCGAGCCCATCCGTATTAAGGGGCAGCAGCTATTGGACGCATCTATACTGGCCGGGTAATAGCACACGCATCCGCGTGGAGGCGGATGCGTGGCAAATTATTCCAGTAGAAAAATAAACCGCAAACTTCTTCGTTATTCCACGCGTCTGCGCAGGTAGGCGTGCATCGTGACCGAAACCACGATGATGAAGCCGTAAATTAATTGGGTCCAAAAACCGGTCAGACCGACGGCCACGGTAGCCGCTTCAATGGCGCCGATGATAAATGCGCCGATAAAGGTTCCCAGGATGGTGCCAGTGCCACCGAATACGGAGGTGCCGCCCAGGAAGACCGAAGCCAGCGTGCTCAGCAGGTAGCCTTCCCCCAGGCTGGGCCAGAAGTAAGCCACATGAAAGCTGGCGATGACGCCGGCAAAGGCGGATACCAGTCCAAGCAACATAAAGGTTCGGGTGCGGACACGTCCTGTGTTGACCCCCATCAACTCGGCGCTTTTTGCATTGTCGCCAGTCAGATAAACGTGAGCGCCGAATTTATGGCGATTTAATAACACCCAGCCAAGGATGGCGATGACGATCAGCCAGATCATTTGCATCGGGAACTTTTCCCCGATTTTCCCGACCAGCGCGGGGTGTAGGAAGGATTCTTTAACATAGATCAGGCTGCCGCTTTTCCCCTGCGATAAGACCAGCACGGCCCCACGCCAGAAGAACTGCGTGCCGATGGTGGCTACCAGGGAAGGGATCCCAAATTTAACGACGATCACGCCGTTGATCCAGCCGATCAAGAGGCCGGTGGCCAGGGCTGCGATAAAGGCCAGGATTACACTGCTGGTGGCATTGTAAGTCAATATGAAGATCACCATGCCCATCGCCATACTCGATGTGAATGAGAGGTCGATCTCCTTCGCGATCACCACCAGGGTCAGAGGTATGGCCATAATGGCAAAGAAGGGCACGGTGGACATGAAGGAATAATAAATCATCGGCTGCAGGAACGTCTGCGGCGCGGATACGATGAAAATGATCCACAGGGTAAAGAATACCCCTAGAATACCGAGCTGGGTGCCATAGGAGCGGGCAATCCTGCTGAGGCGGAATGGTTCTTTTTTATATGGATTGGTGCCGGAGGTGGCTCCGTTGGTGTGAGAATTCATCAATTCTGCCCTTTTGTTAATCAAAGCTGCCAGTTTCGGCAACTCGAATCATTTTTTCCATCAATGTTTCCAGGTCGATATCCTTGGTCATGAACTCACCGGCGACGCGGCCGCGATCGATGACCACTACCCGGTCGGCAACATTGTAGACATGCAGGATATTATGGTCGATGAAGATAGCCGATTTCCCGGCTTGTTTAATGCCGTGCACGAAGTTGACCAGTTTCGCAGTCTCCTTTAACGAGAGACCCATGGTTGGTTCGTCAAGGATAATGATCTCGGCATCGAAATAGAGGGCGCGCACGATGGCGACACCTTGCTTTTCACCTCCGGAGAAGGTTCCCACGTGCGATTCGGGGTTTATGGCTGTGGAGGTAAAACCCATGGATTGGCTCATCAACCGGTGAGTCTCTTGCTTCATCTGGTTGATATCCAGGAACCCCCAGCGATTGGTGATTTCACGTCCCAGGAAGATATTGCGCCACAGGGTCTGTAATTCTGCCAGGGCGCGTTCCTGGTACACCGTTTCAACCCCCAGTTGGCGGGCCTTTGGGACGGTCAGGTTATCGACTTTTTTCCCGTTAAAAAAAATCTCACCGGAGGTGGGTTGGTAATATCCGGTAATGATTTTAATTAATGTCGATTTTCCAGCCCCATTATCCCCCAGCAGACCGACAACTTCATTCGAGCCTAGCTGAAAATTGACATCTTCGAGCGCCTGGACTTCTCCAAAGCTTTTCGAGACATTCTTGAGTTCTAGGCGATACTCCTCCATTTACTCTCCAATCGTCAGTTAATAAAGTTGGGAAATTGTGAATCCTCGTGTTCGGGCATCTGGCAGCCCGAATCTTTCATCCAGGCGACAGTCACATCATCTGCAACTGTCGCCTGGATAGCCGTTCAGTTAAAGGATCCTCAGTGGTGCAATGGAGACCGGTTTGACTTTTACCGGATCTGCTTTTCAACCAGCGCAGCCAGCAGCTCGACGTTGTCTTTGTGCGCAAAGCCTGCACCGGTGTCGATTTGAAGACCGGTGAAGGCATAGTTGTTGGTGAGGCAGATCTGCAGGATCGCCAGGTATCCCTGCAGCCATTGCTGCTGGTCGATCACCAGGTCAGTCCAGCCGCCGCGGATGGCTTCAACGGTGGCCATCGAGAGATCGAAGCCTGCTCCAAAGATATCGTCCGGACCCTTGCCCGCAGCCTCAAAGAAGGTTTGCTGAGTGGCGGTCAGGTTTCCGTGGTCGGTGACAACCAGTTTGATATCCGGGGTTGAGGAAATAACACCCACAAAGATCGAGACACCTGCGGAGGCATCTGCGTTGGTGGCGTCATCGATTTCCTGGTAAATGACTTCCAGGCCAGAATCTTCCAGCGATTCAACCACACCCCTGGTGCGCTCGCCGCGGCCAGCCTGAGCCAGCAAGCCCCAGACGAAGGCCTTGTCGCCAGCCTGTAAGCCAGCGCGCGCGACAGATTCTTTACCCAGGGCCCAGCCTGCGTCGTAGAGGATCGCGCCAACGTAACCGAAACCGTTCGAGGCGTACTTTCCCTGGTTTACGGGGAGCTGGGTGTTCATGCTGGTGACGATGATGCCATTGGCTTCAGCTTCGTCCACCAGGGGACCGAAAGCCTCGTCGCCAGGATGACCCATGACCGCAATCCCATCCGGACTCATTGCCATGGCTTCTGAGAACTGGGTGATCATCTTCTCGGGGTTCCAGTCGGACCAAACATATTCCACATCCGCGCCCAGGTCAGCCGCAGCCGCCAATGCGCCATTATAGACTACGGTTTCGAAGGAACCACCCGCAGCGCCGCCGGGGAAGAAGATAATCTTGGTGCCAGAGCACCACTTGCCATCAGCCGCGGGCGCGCCGCCCTCAGTCTCGGCGGGTTCGGTCGCTGCAACCTCTTCAGCGACGGCTTCTTCCGTTGCGACTTCTTCGGTTGCCACTTCTTCAGCAGCGACCGCTTCTGTCGCGACTTCCTCGACTGCTGCTTCTTCGGTGGGGGCTGTTCCGCCACCACAGGCAGCCAACAGCACGCTGAGGATCAGAATCAGCGTGAGTAAAACGGACAACTTCTTCATTTTCTTCTCCTTTTTTTTCGTAAATTGGGGGTTTGATTTGTCGCCATTTCTGGAAACGTTCACAGTGGCAAAATTATCTTAGCAAAAAAGGGGGGCAGTGTCAAGGTGGGCGCTTTCGAACCACTACGTCTTGGCCAACTCCTGGGTGACCTTCTGGCGCAGCTCGCTTTCCCATTCGGGTGAATCATCAATGATCTGGTTGTTCATCTTAACTTCCCCGCTCTCCGAAACCCGGATGGTGATCGTGCGTTCCCCACCCGCAATGAACAGGACCAGCCGGTCGTTCCTGAAGGAGCGTCCGTAAACCGTCTGCCTGGCAGACAGCTCGAGCGAGTTTTCATTCAACTTGCGCAGGCTGAAACGCGGCTCCATCGGCTCCAGGGCTTTTACCTGCATCAGGAAACCGCCCATGAATGACCGGCCGACCTGGTCCAGGCCCGTGGTTGGAGGGGTGTTCGTCAGGTAATCGAAGACTTCGACCATCAATTCGGGAACGCTGGATTGGCTCAATCGCTGTGCTGCCTGCGCGATCCCAGGTTCCTGGTCGGCGAGTGCCTGCAAACGGCTGCGAATCTCGTCGGCTGTAATAGGAAGTGGGTTTGGTTGGGAGGGAGTGTTTGCTAGATCGTCTTGATTCATTTGGCTATTTTACACGCATTTTCCTGGCTGCATCGCGCACGGTGTTCTCGATCAGGTGTTTCAGAATTTCGTAAAAGGAAATCCCGTACAAATCCAGGATCACAGACAGGGCGACATCCTGCTCCTTGGGTCCAAACGCCGGGTTGCAGTTGGTGTCAATAAAAAAGTAGCGACCGGATTGGTCCAGGCGGATGTCAAACTTCCCATAATCGGCCATCCGGGTGACGTTAAACGCTTTTTTTACGTATTCAGCTAAAAGCGGGTCGTGATATTTTTTATAATGAAAGGCCGGGTTGGTCCCGGACAGCCACTGGTCTTCAAAAGTCAGGAACACGTACTTATTCTCGATATGACTGAAAACCTTTTCCGCCAGGTAGACTTTTTTCTTTTTTTCATGAAGCACGATGGCGGTTATTTCCCGACCGCTGATAAATTCTTCGACCAGCACCGGCTGTTTATAGGTGCGGATCAAGTAGCGCAGGCGTTTGCGAAGCTGTTTTTCATTTTCAGAAACCGCATCCCGGGTGATCTCCACCGACCCGTGGATGGCATTTAATTTTGAGATGAGCGGAAAGCGCAGCATGGGGTCCAACCGTTCATCAGGCGCGTCAAAAAGCTGGTAGTACGGTACCGGAATCCCATTTTGCTGCAGGATTTTTTTGATCAGAAATTTGTTGGTATCCAGGGATAAGCCCAGCACATCCGCTCCGGTATAAGGGATTTCGAGCAGCTCCAAAACGCCGGGGATGGCGGAGGCCAGGCTTTCCACACCCTTAACCGAATCGACGAGATTGATCACCATTTCAGGCTTGTTTTTTCGCAAGTGAACGGGCAATTCGGCATTTCCGGGGTACGTAAGCACAGATATCCCCAGGGTTGCCAGGTATTCGCCGATCAGGCGGGCATCCTGGTCGGCATCTTTTTCGGTGATGTACAGGGCTTCGGTGGGGAAAAATTCTCGTTGGACATCACTGTAGATGATGTCAACCCTGCCTGGCAGCTCGATGGCAGGGGTTTCCACCTTCGGTTTTGATTTCTTATCCTTCAACGGTTGGATCATTATGTATCAACCACCAGCACCGACACATCCGGGTCAGGAGCCTGGGCGGGCAGGCGGATCTCGAGCTGCGGCCCGGTTTGGGTAAATGCCAGCGCCTCCCCGTTGAGCAGGTTGGCCCGGCTTACCTTACCGGGGAAGCTCGAAATGTCCAGCCTCTGAGATAACGGCCAGTCGAAGACGTGCAGGTAAAACGTCTCATCTATACGCGTCGCCATGTGATCTTCATGGCGCAACGCCAAGTGGTCTGCTTGGCGCGTCGCCCGTCCCCCAGGGCAGCCCCTGCAGGGGCGTGTACGTGCTGCCGTAGATCGCCTCGCCGTGCTTCTCCAGCCATCTGCCAACGTACGCCAGCCTCTCCAATGCCTGTGGTGGGAATACACCCCGCTCCGTTGGCCCGACGTTCAGCAGGTAGTTGCCGCCGCGGCTGGCGACTTCCACCAGGTTTCGCACCAGCTTTCCGGGCGCTTTCCAGTCCGTCTCGTGTGGGTTGTAGCCCCAGCTCCGTCCCATGGTCATGCAGGTCTCCCAGGGCTGGAAGCGCTCGGCGTCCGGGTAGGGTTCCTGCAGCACGGGCGTCAGCGTGAGGGCGCCGTCGTTCATTTTCTGAATTTGCTTGCGGATCCAGCCGCGCGCCCCCGGAATTTTGTACAGCAGGGTGACCGCGCGGAAGAGGAGGTCGCCGCCGGCGCTGTCTGCGGCGGGCGGTTTGCCCGTGCGCACCGGGATTCCCTGGCCGGGAAACGACTGCTCGGGGGTGATGAAGTCGTAATCGTCGCCCAGGCGATCGTTGATCAGGGTCTCCGGGCTCAGGCTGCGGATCAGGCGGTGGAAGCGCTGCGGGTCGTACTTGGCGTGGCTGGTCAGCCCGTCAAACCACAGGATTTTCACCGGCCCATAATCGCTGAGCAGCTTGCGCAGGTGGCTTTCCATATAATCCAGGTAGCTGTCCCATTCCTTCCGCCTGGGCTCCCCCAGCCAGTTTTTACGGGCAGGCTTGCGTGTATCGCGGTAGCCGGGGTGGTGCATGTCGGGCGGCGAGTAGTAAAAGCCCAGCGGCATCCCGGCCTTGGCGCAGGCCTGCGCCAGCTCCAGGCAGACGTCCCTGCCAAAAGGCGTGTTCGTGATCTTGTAATCCGTGCCCGGGGCGTCGAACATGCAGAAGCCGTCGTGGTGCTTGGCGGTGAAGACCATGTAGCGCATCCCGGCGTCTTGCGCGGTGCGCACCCAGGCTTCGGCGTCGAAGTCGACCGGGTTGAAGCGCCCCGGCAGGGCGGTGTAGTCGGCTTCGTTGATGCGAACCTGCGTTCCGAACATCACCTCCGACAGGTCGGGGGTCATGATCGGCCAGGAGGCTTCTGCACCGGCGACGGCATAAGCGCCCCAATGGATGAAGAGGCCAAACTTGGCCTGCAGGTACCAGTCCAGCGCCAGGTGCCGGTCTTGATCACCTTGTGTGATGGTGCTTTCCTTTCCGGTCTTGCCAAAAGGTCTGGTCTGCATGGCTGCCTCCTGTTTTCATTCATTATAACCAATGAACGTCATTTTCTCGGGCAGACCAGAAGCCTATGCAGCTTCATTCCTCCTGCACTCGTCCCTTGACGATATCCACCAGCTCATCAAAATCCTGGAAGGTGAACAGGTGATAATAGCCATCTTCGCCGAAAGCCAGCACGCGCCGGTTATCGGGCGTGAAGAAAACCATGCTGAAGCTGCCTGGCACAGCCAGCGAGTAGCTCAACAACTCCTCGCCGGTCTGGGCATCCCAGACTTTGGCAGTGCCATCCCCTGAACCGGTGACCAGGTAGTGTCCATCTGAACTGTAATGCATTTCGAACACATCGGTGTTATGTCCCTGGAGTAGAATAACCTGTTGACCGGTGGTCAAATCCTTGATTTCAGCGCCTGAACAACCGGCAACTGCCAGGTAACGGCTATCGGGGCTGAAATCCAGGTGGGTGACACAACGGGCGTCGCTAGAAAGCTGGTGGATTCTTTCAGGTGAGGTTAATCCTTTCGATAGGTCCCACACCCAGACCTCTCCACCGCTTCCCCACCAATAAATACTCCCTCCTACGGCGAGCAGTCTCCCATCGGGGCTGAACTCTGCAGCGCTGAGTCCTTCCAGGGGAATCTCTAATTCGGTCAACAATGCTCCGTTTGTCCAATCCCAGATCTGCACCTGATTGGTGTAACCACCTGAGATCAGAAGGCTGCTATCCGGGCTGAACATGGGGGTGAAGTCCCTCACCCATTGCCAGTCTTCTTCAGCGGGATGGTTAAAAAGGTTTTTACCAGTTTGGAGATCCCACACACCCGTATTCCCGCCCCGGCTGGCAGCCAGGAGTTTCTTGTCAGGGCTCAGGCTGGCGTATAGTACACCCTCAACCTCCGGGTAAATTGTCAGACTGGATAATTCCATGAAGAGTTGCAGTATCCCGCAACACGACTCGCCCTTCCGGGTGGGTCTCGAGCCAGACTCGTCTGGTCCGCGCTGGCCTGAACATTGAAACAATCCGGGGCTGATAGAACGGTGTGTAATGGTCCGTGACCGGTGATGCAACTCACCCCGGCAGGGATCGTTGCCAACTCACCCTGCCCGGAAAGGCTGACATCCCATACCTGGATGCTGGCATCCTGGCTGGAGAGGACCAATTGTTTTCCGTCCGGGCTGAAAGCGACTTCAAACACATGACCTTTCGAAGGTATGTCAAAGAGGCGTATACCGGTATTAGCATCCCAAATGCTGGCGGTGGTGTTGGCTACAGCAATCAAATTTCCATCCGGGCTGTAGGCAATGGTCGGGATGTCATAGGGGAAGCCTGTAACGCGCAGCAGTTCCTGCCCGGTGTCCACATCCCAGACTCGGGCTGTCTTGTCGTAGCTGCCACTCAGCAGATGGCTATCATCTGGACTGAAAGCAATGGATTGCACCATATTGTCCGACGCCAGGATGGTCTTGATGATTTCCATGCTGGCCAGGTTCCAGACAACCAGGGTAACTTGGGAATTTTCGATATTTTGGCATGCTACGGCCAGTTTCTTGTTATCGTGACTGAAAGCCTGGGCCTCGGCTGCCGTTCCGGTGAGGCATTCGAGCTCCTGGGATGGCAGTATCGTTACCCCTGCCGGAGAGCCGGCTGCAAACCAATCCTTGAGATCAACCAAGAAAACCGAGCCACTAAGGATGGAAATTTGTCTTCCATCTGGAGAGAAGAGAGGCTCCATGCCATCGATTGGAATGGTTACCAGCTTCTCGCCGGTTGCGAAATCCCAGATCCCTGATCCATATTCAGGTAAGTTGGCAACCTCTGGAGAATTCGAGGTTGCCACATACCTGCCATCGGGACTGATGGACAGACCACTGGACGGTCCGGGGATGTGCATCACTTCCTTCCCATCGGCAGCGTCCATCACGTGGACACTGCTGCTATTCTCATTGATCACGTGTTTCCCGTCCGGGGTAAACAGCACCGTCCAGGGTGAAAAAGACTTGCTGACCCCCTTGCGGCTCCACACCAGGCGGTTCTGGATGGCAACATCATGGACCGACTGCTGCACCGCCCAGGGGACGGGCAGCCCGGCATCCTGTACGACCGCGACAGCCTCCAGGGCCAGCGACTGGCTGAGCGCCGGGTCGGTCGACAGCTTGCTCTGCGACCTGGCTGCCAGCTCACGGGCATGCGCCAGGGTGGCTTCTTTTTCAGCGACCAGACGCTGCTCGACGGCGTTGCTTTCGGCGGTGGCGCGCAGGTCGGCCTCGGCGTTGGCCTGGACGGCGTTCGTCTGCGCCAGGCGCGCTAAACCCACGGCGGTGACCAGCATGAGCAGGGCCAGGATGAGAGCGGCAGCCAGCCAGCGGGCATTGCGGCGCAGGCGCCGGGAAGCAGTTGCCTGTTCGGAAGCTCGGCGCTGCTCGGTCTCGGCAACCTGCCTGGCGGCCTCCAGCTCGCGCTGGCGGAGGGCTTCATGTTCCTGGGCTTCGCCCTCTGCCAGCTCCTGGGAAGCCTGGAGGAATTTCAACTCGATGGCGTTTAATTCGCTGGAATGGGCGGATTGGGCGGCCCATTCCGAGGCCTGGGCCAGGCGCGCCCCGCGGTAGAGCTCGCCCGGGTCGAATCCCAGCCGGAGCCAGGATTGGGCGGCCTCGCTCAGGCGGTGGTGCAGCCGGAGGCTGTCGCGGTCTTCGCTCAACCACTGGCGCAGGGCTGGCCACTCACGGATCAAGGCTTCGTGGGCGACCTCCGCCGTGTCTTGCGAGAGCGTGATCAGCCGGGCGTCCGAGAGCGTCTTGAGCAGGCGGTCGACGACCGCCCGGTCGCCATTTTCTACGGTCAGCTCGGACAGCCCGGCGCGCCGGCGTGTATCCGGCGATGGAAAGAGCCCATCGCTTTCTCCTTCTCCCAACGCGGTGAGGCGCAGGAAGATGCGGCGGGTCAGGAGCTGCTCCTCGCCGGATAACCGGCTGTAGACGCCGTCGGCGGTGTGGGCGATGGCGCCGCGCACCCCGCCGGCTGCCGCGTAGCCCGCCAGGGTCAGGCGGCGTCCCTGGCGGCGTTTCCAGGTCTCCAGCAGGGCGTGTTCGAGCAGGGGCAGGGCGCCTGGCTCGGGAGTGCTGTCGGCGGAAGCCCCCACGTCTTGCAGGATCAATTCCACCAGCCCGGGCTCGAACTCCCAGCCGTGGCGCAGGGCTGGCTGCTCGATGGCCTGGCGCAGCTCGGAGGCGCTCATCGGGCCGATATACTCCTGCCGGCGAGTCAAGGCCTGGCGCAGGACTGGATATTGAGCGCAGTGGCCGTAGAAATCAGCCCGCAGGACGAGGATCAAGAGGGGAGCGGGAGACTCTGGGGAGGGGGAGATGAGCTGGTCGATGAAGGCAGTCCGCTCTGCTTCGTCGCGGCAGAGGGTGAAGAGCTCTTCAAACTGGTCGATGACCAGCAGGAGGCGGTCGCCCGCTGAAGCGCTTTTCTCAAGAAACACTGACACAGCTTCCAGCGGGTGGGCGGTGGGGGTGATGACATGTACCTGCCAGCCATCCTGGCGCAGGCCCGGTACCAGCCCGGCCCGCACCAAAGATGATTTTCCACTGCCCGAAGCGCCCACCACAGCCAGTACCGGTGGGTCGACCGTTTCACGGGGGGGGTCGGAATACACCGCCACGATTTCCTGGATGTGATGGCGCAAGCGCTCTGCCAGCATTTCGCGGCCATAGAAGAGGGCAGCATCCGCTTCGTCAAAGAACTGCAGGCCTTTATAAGGCGGCATCCCGGGAGCGGGGAGCAGCTCGCCTGGGTGGATGTCTTCCAGGCGCTCGTCGCGGATGGTTTCGTAGAGGCGGGTGGTTTCATGGGCTGGCTCCAGCCCCAGCTCATCCTGCAACAGGCGCTGGCAGGCTTCGTACTGTGCCAGGGCTGCGCTGCGCTGGCCGCTGAGCGCCAGGATGCGCATCACCTGGCGGTGAGCTTCTTCCAGCCAGGGCTCAAGGGCGATCTGGCGTTGGGCGTAGACCAGGGCTCGTTCGTATTCTCCACAAGCCTCGTTAGAATCGGCCAGCGTGCGCAGGATATGCAGGGCGTGCTGGCTGAGCTGCTCGCGCTTCAGGATCAGCCACTCCTCGAAGGGGCTGCTCTCGGGGAGGGAGAAGCCTTCCAGGAATGGGCCGCGGTAGAGCGAGATGGATTGTTCGGGACCGGCGCCCCCAGCCTTTTCGAAGGCAGCCACATCCAGCCAGGCGTCGCTATCCCGGTTGAACTGGATGGTCTCGCGGGAGATCAGCAGGTAGGGAGGCTCGGCTTCCCGGTCGCCAATCGCGCGGCGCAGGCCGGCCAGGGCATTGCGCAGGCTGTTGAGCGCCGATTCTTGCGGCCAATCGGGCCAGAGCAGGGCAGAGAGGGCTTCGCGGGTGTGCGGGCGGTCGGCTTCGACGGCCAGGTAGGCCAGCAGGCCGCGGACTTTGTTCGAGTCCAATTCGTTGACGGGGCTGCCGTCACGGGTGATTTGGAAGGTTCCCAGGAGGGAGATCGAGAGCTGCGGCATTGTATTTCCTCCTCTGAAGTGAATGCCAGCGTTGGTTGAGGCATGATGAATTATCCACCCTATGATTAATTATAGAGAACAATTTTCGAAATGCAATAAGGAATTTGCCTCAGTTTGCGTTTTCGTTGCGATGGGAGGGTAAAGTGGAGAGCAGGGATAACAAACGAGATTGTAAAAGGAGATAAAAATGAACCACAAAACTCGAATTCGTATGGGTCTTATTGGCTGCGCTGGCGCTGATGGTCAGCTCCTTTGTGGCAGCCGCCGGCGTACAGCCAGCCGTTGCCAGCTCCGGAAATGTCTTCACCGTCTACCCGACCGGGGTGGACGACACGGAGAACATTATGGAGGCCTTCGAGCTGGCCAAGGCGGCCGGGCCGGGCAGCACCGTCCTGCTGGCGCCGGGGAATTTCAAAACCCGCCTGATGCAAATCGAGGACTTCGATGGATATTTCAAGGGTTCCGGGGAGGGTGTCACGGTCATCGATACTTTTGCTGACCAGGAGTGCCGTCATGAGAAGATTTCCTATTTCTATTTATTCACGGTTATGCGCGTGGTATCGGACCTAACCATCCATATCACGCCTCCATCAGTTTGTAATGGATGGTAAGCTAGATCGTTGGCTTAGGTTTTGGAATCGATCCGCACAACCCGGATACCGATTGCGATGTACAAAAGATCGAGTTCGTCAGCGGATCGGTGGATCGTGTGACCATCCGGGGGGAAGGAAACATCACTTGCTGGCATCGTTCATGGGAGGATCATCATCCTGGGATGTCCCGGAATGCCAGTACAACATCAAGTATGCCCAGGGTGAGTTTCGCGTGACCCGGACAACCATCATTGATGCATGGTTTGGACTTAACTCCTTACGCTACGATCAACTCCCGTATTACGATTGGCGGGAGTGCGGATATGGCAAACCTTATCGATGGGGTATGGATTGGGATTTGGGCCAATGACCATTCCGGCGGCACCTTCGAAGTCTCTTATAACACCATGCCTCATGTGTATGGAGTGGGATATGAAACTATGCAAGGAGGAGGCTGGTGGTACCCGTACCTCCTGTCTGCATCCACGTTCAACATCCACCATAATGACATCACCGTCTTTGAAAATTGCGACGCCATTCACCTGTGGGATTTCGACAACTTCGATGGATCATGGTATCCGCTGCCAGGGAAAGACCTTGATTGCCAACGTTCACCATAATACTTTACCCTTAACCTGGATTACGACTGGGCAGTGTGGGGCGAAGGGTTGGAGGGTGCGGAGATCCATCAAAATACCGTTGTGGGGAACAGCGACTATGCCATGGCGTTCGGATATTGGGGGCTGACGAGCGGGCTGAAGATCATGAAGAATGACCTGCATGATTATGTTTCTACCAGCGACCCGTACAAAATCCTCCTTGGTCCGGACACGGAGAATTACAAGGTGAGGGTCGGATGAGCAGGATTCGGTTCTTGACCTCGGTACCAACAACACGGTGAATGAGAAGATCAAGAAAGGGCAGTTTGGCCCTGATGCGGCATTCGTCGAGATGATGAACCAGAAGATGGCAATGGGCAAGCAATTCATGCCTGGGGATCCCCGTTACCAGGCGTTACCGCTGCGAGCGCCGGTGAACTATCTTTATATGCCTGTGGTGCAGTCCAGGTAAATGGTGAGACCTTGCGAAGGTGGGACCCAGATGGGAAACTCCACCTTCGCAAGGTGTGCCTCTTTAGGATGGGATTAATGTGGCTGGCGGGGGAAAGTGACCAGCCACAGGGGCGCATGATATGGATTGTAGAGTTCATTAATAACCTCGTAAATCAAGCAACGCGCCAGGCATAGAGAATTGGTATAATCATCATCAAGGAATACCTGCGATGGATCTTCCTGATATTTCTACTGTTGACTATCGACAAATTAGCATCATTCTTCGTGAACTTCAATCCCAACTCGATCTGCAGTTTGGCAGAAGCGCACCTCGGATTTTGGTTTATGGTTCCATTGCCAGAGGGCAAGCACAGCCTAAATCTGATATAGATGTACTTTTACTCTATCCAGTAGATATTCAACCTGGACAGGAAATCAGGCGAATTGGTTCGATCCTGGCGGATTTGAACGTGCGTTACCAGGTTCTGATATCTGTTCTTCCAGTCAGTCAATCTGCGTATAATCGAGCGGAAGGCGCTCTATGGGAAAACATTCGTAGGGAAGGGAAGTCGATCCATGAGCTCTGAGGATCGGTTTGAAAAAGCCAAACGATTTATCCATTCCGCCGAGGAGTCCTCATAGACGAGGGTGATTTCAACTCGGCTGCCTCACGATTGTATTACGCCATGTTTTATATCGCACAGGCTTTACTGGAAAGTCTGGGGTTGTCATTTTCCAGTCATAGAGCAGTCAGTTTCGGATTTTTCGGCGAATACGTTGGCCACGATCCGGCTGGCGAGATTACTGGTTGTGCATCCTTGCTGAAAACGCTGCTTGAAGGATAGTTTTTTGGGTGATTTACGGTCCATTTGGCGCTATCGTTCGGATATCGAAATTAGCTGGTCGACGCAGGTGACGTTCTTAGCCAGGTCACCACGGGCGGACCAAGAAATATATCCACCGACGAGCCATCGGGTTGCTGCCCTACCGGTCGCGATCCTGGCCGACATCATCCCAAACACTGTCAGCCTAACGATGCGTTTCTCATCAAGACTTATTGCCACTATACGAGTGTGGTCTTGCAGCGAAGTTGGGCAACGCTCCCACTGCCATCTATTCCTAGACACTCCCAGTTCTATACGTCTCGAATAGATTGTTAAAGACTCGCGACGCTTCAGTTTGCGTTTTCGTTGCGATGGGAGGGTAAAGTGGGGATAAATACGGATCAAAAAAGGAGAAGACCATGAACACACGAACTATCCGAACCATTTTTAGCCTGGCGCTGCTGCTCGTTGTTCGCATTATCCGCCTGCAACGCGGCAGCCCCCTCCCCAACGTCGACCAGCGCACCGCCGGCAAATACGCCGGAGCCGACCGCAGGCCCGCCGCTTTCGGAAGGGTCGTATACAACGACCATTACGAAGGAGGATTTTCGTAGAATTAGACATCCCTGAAGATCAAATCTGCGAACCGATCGGGACATTTACGATCACGTTTCAAGGAAACGTCTGGTATATGCAACAAACTCCCGCAGAAGGCTGCACGGTCAAAGATTCATGGGGGTATGGTACCTGGGAGCTGCCCAATCAGAACTGGATCACGTTTTATGATGAATTCGGCGGAGGTTGTCCAAATAAATATCAGTACAAGTGGAGCTTCGATGGCAGCCAATTGAGTTTGCAGAAAGGGAGTGATGGTTGCCCAGGTCGAGAAATTATCCTGGTCAGCCATCCCTGGGTCAAGCAGGCCAGCGCCTCGGCCATCCCCGAGAAATTCATAAATCTCGAGCTTTGGGAAGATGCGACACGACAGCACGATTGGGAGGACACGTGGGTGGACCAACATGGTTGAGCTGGCAGATCCTCAACAAGGATGGCCTGGTGGACCTGTTGTTTGCGAACGGCGGCATGATGAATATCCCCGGTACATTTGAGCTCAGCCAGGTGTTCTTCAACCAGGGAGCGGGGAATCCGTTCAAGGAAGTGACCGAGGCCGTTTTAGGTCCTGACAAGATGCTGGTAGATGTGATCAAGGTGCGAGACGTCGACGGCGATGGGAACCCGGATATCCTGGTCGGGACGACCTTCCAGCAGCAAAGCCGGCTGTACCTGGGTGATGGCTCGGGTGGCTTTACGAACGTCACGGAGACCCATCTTCCGCAGGTCAAAGCCAGCGTTGGCGACATGGAGTTTGGCGACGTGGATGGAGATGGCGACCTGGACCTGGCGCTGACGGATAATGGGCCAGGTAACCTGCTGCTCAATGAAGGTGGGCGCAGCATGCTCTGGTTGAATGACGGCGCCGGAAAATTCGTGGATGCCACCGCGACGAATATGCCCGATATCCTGGTGAAGTGTGGGCATGATGTCGGTTTCGTAGATGTTGACCATGATTACGATCTCGATATGCTGGTCATGTGCTATACCTGTGAAAACAACTACCTGTTCGAAAATGACGGGGCGGGTACTTTTACGGATGTCACCACCGGACGGTTGCCTGTGATTTTCACTGTCAAATGGAGCTATGAGGGCAGAGATTTCACTACCATCGACTATGCTTTTGAAGCCATGGACCTGAATGGAGATGGTTACCTTGACCTGGCCACCGTCAACGACGAAATCTACACCAAGGGGCGCATTTTCATCAACAACCAGCAAGGCGGCTTTGAGGATGCCACCGACGAGCTGTGGCCTCCTGCTGAAAACATCAAGGGTAGCGGCACCAACATCGTCTTCCTGGATTATGACTCGGATGGCGATGCGGATTTTATCGTCGGCACCGAAGGGAATCCAGGCCGTTTGTTGGTGAATGATGGAACGGGGAACCTGACTGTTTCCATCAAAGTGTTCGCCGGGGAGAGTGTGGACACCAGACATTATGCCGCCATCAGCGATCTCGACGGCGATAAGAAACTGGATGTGGTCATGGCTCTGGGCAGTCCAAACTACGAGACAGCTCCATATCCCGACAGGGTATTCCTGGCCAAGAATATTGCTCCCGATACTGCCCCTCCGGTGATCACCCTGGTTGAGCAATTGGCAGCCCCAGCGGCAGGGCAGCCCATCCAGGTCCGCGCCCGGGTCCACGACAACAAGAGCCCGACGATGCCGCACGACTGGCAGTCGGTGTTGTTGAAGTGGACTGCAGGAGACGCTTCCGGGGAAGTCCCGATGGAATGGTACGGCGAGTACCTGTGGCGCGCCGTGCTCGAACAGGCGCCGGCCGGGATACTCAGCTACCAGGTCTGTGCGACCGATGCGGCTGGAAACCAGGCCTGTTCTGAGATGGTCGATGTGGAAGTGAAGTAATCCGGGGGAAAAGGTCTGTTGGCCATAGACTTTCTCGATCAGGAGGGTGGGTTGTGAATGTTTCACCGAATTACCAGGCCTATCTGCTGCGCCTGTGGCAGGCCGGGGATGGCGACCAGCCGCAGTGGCGGGCTTCGCTGGAAGATCCTCGCAGCGGTGAGGTGAAAGGTTTTTCCAGCCTGGAGGAGATGTTCGAATTCATCTGGGGGATGGTGAAGGAAGGTGAGGCACAGCCGGATGCGCAAAACCACGGCTGAGGGGGTAGGAGGCCAACAATAAATCGCTTCTAGCCTTTAATGATCGGAAAGACCGACGGGATCATCCGTCGGTCTTTCTTATTCAGCTATCGTTCCGTTTCAACAGCGGCGTATCGCCGCCCTTTCAGAAGCCCATGAAGATGGTTATTCTACGATCAGGCCAGGTCGAAGCGGTCCAGGTTCATGACCTTGTTCCACGCTGCCACAAAGTCGTTCAGGAACTTCTCCATGGAATTTTCGCATGCGTAGACTTCTGCCAGGGCTCGCAGCTGGGAGTTCGAACCGAAGATCAAATCGACACGCGTGCCGGTCCACTTGAGTGCGCCCGTTGCGCGGTCGCGCCCTCGAACACATCCGCCTCTTCGCTGGTCGGCTTCCAGGCGGTGCGCATGTCGAGTAAATTCACGAAGAAGTCGTTGGTCAGCGCCTCAGGTCGTTTGGTGAAGACACCGAGCTGGGACCCTCTGAAGTTGGCATTCAAGACTCGCAGGCCGCCAACGAGAACCGTCATCTCGGGAGCGGTCAGCATCAGCAGCTGTGCTCGGTCGACCAACAGTTCCTCCGCCGTTACGGAGTACTTTGCTTTTTGGTAGTTGCGGAAACCATCTGCAACCGGTTCGAGCACGGCGAAGGAGGCCACGTCGGTTTGCTCCTGCGAGGCGTCTGTGCGTCCTGGTGTGAAGGGGACGCTCACCGTGTAGCCGGCGTTCTTCGCTGCCTGCTCGACCGCTGCGCAGCCGGCCAGGACGATCAGGTCGGCGAGGGAAACTTTCTTGCCCCCGGTTTGCGAGGAGTTGAATGCCTTCTGGATGCCTTCCAGGGTTCGGAGCGCCTTTGCCAGCCGCTCCGGCTGGTTGACTTCCCAATCCTTCTGTGGGGCAAGCCGGATGCGCGCCCCGTTGGCGCCGCCGCGCTTGTCGGAGCCGCGGAAGGTCGAGGCCGATGCCCAGGCGGTCGTGACGAGGTCGCCGATCGAAAGCCCCGAAGCCAGGATCTTGGCCTTGAGGTGCGGCAATGTCGGCTGCCTCGATCAGCTTATGATCGACGGCGGGGACGGGGTCCTGCCAGATCAATTCTTCCGCCGGGACCTCCGGGCCAAGATAGCGCGCGCGTGGGCCCATGTCGCGGTGGGTCAGCTTGAACCAGGCGCGGGCGAAGGCGTCGGCGAACTCCTGCGGGTTCTCGTGGAAGCGCTTCGCAATCTTCCGGTAAGCCGGATCCATCCGCATCGCCATGTCGGCGGTGGTCATAATCGTTGTCACCCGCTTCGAGGGGTCGTGGGCGGCCGGGGCGAGGTCCTTCTCCTGAACATTGACCGGCACCCACTGCCAGGCGCCGGCCGGGCTCTTCACCAGGTCCCAATCGTAGCCGAAGAGCATGTCGAAATAGCCCATGTCCCACTGGGTCGGTTTCGGCGTCCAGGCGCCCTCGATGCCGCTGCTGATCGTGTCATCCCCCTTGCCGTTGCCGAAACTGCTCTTCCAGCCGAGACCCATTTCTTCGATGCTGGCGGCTTCCGGCTCAGGCCCTACATGGGTCGCTGGGCCGGCGCCGTGGGTTTTCCCAAACGTGTGGCCGCCGGCGACGAGGGCGACCGTTTCCTCGTCATTCATCGCCATGCGGGCGAAGGTCTCGCGGATATCGCGGCCAGAAGCCAGCACACTCGGCTGGCCGTTCGGCCCTTCGGGGTTCACGTAAATCAAGCCCATCTGCACAGCGGCCAGCGGGTTCTCGAGGTCCCGGTCGCCGGAGTAGCGCTTGTCGCCAAGCCACTCGCTCTCGGTCCCCCAGTAAATATCCTCTTCCGGCTCCCAGATGTCCTCGCGCCCGCCGCCGAAGCCGAAGGTTTTAAAGCCCATCGACTCCAGGGCGCAGTTGCCGGCGAGGACCATCAGGTCAGCCCACGAAATTTTGTTGCCGTACTTCTGCTTGATCGGCCAGAGCAGCCGGCGCGCCTTGTCGAGATTGACGTTGTCGGGCCAGCTGTTGAGGGGTGCCAGGCGCTGGCTGCCGGACCCCGCGCCTCCGCGGCCGTCGCCGGTGCGGTAGGTGCCCGCGCTGTGCCAGGCCATCCGGATGAAAAGACCGCCGTAGTGACCGTAGTCGGCCGGCCACCAGTCCTGCGAGTCTGTCATCAGGGCATAAAGGTCCTTCTTCAAGGCCTCCAGGTCGAGCTTCTTGAACTCCTCAGCGTAATTGAACGCCTCGCCCATGGGATTGGACAGGGCAGAGTGCTGGTGGAGGATCTTCAAGTTCAGCTGGTTCGGCCACCAATCCCGGTTCGAGGTGCCTCTGCCGGTCATGGGTTTGTGTGTTGCACCCGTTACCGGGCACTTGCTCTCTTCACTCATACAGTTGACTCCTTTCGGTTTGTGAATGGTTGGATGTCATGGATCTGGATACAGGATTTGCAGGTTTTAAATACTTTTCCTTATCCCTCCTTTTTACAATCCGGACAAAGTCCATATAGGGTAATATCAGGCCGGAGAATCTGGTAACCTGACGCCTGCTCCAGGCTCCGCAGCGACTCCTGGTCGAGGGACACTTCTCCATCGATAATCTTGTTGCACTTCATGCAGATCAGGTGGGGGTGAGGTTGGGGACGGTTGCCGTCGTAATGGCTGTCGTTGTGTAAATCGATCTCCAGCACCTGGTTCATTTCTTTCAATAAAGCCAGGGTTTTGTAAACCGTGGCCTGGCTCATGGTCGGAAACTGGCGCTTGATTTCTGCGAATAGCTGGCTGGCGCTGGGATGCCCATCGCTGACCGCAACCAGGCGCACCAGCTCGACTCGCTGGGGGGTCAGCCGGAAATCGCGTTCCTTCAAGGCGCTGATCATTTGGTTGAAACGGACGTCTGGATCGGTCATGGGGTTATTATCGAGAATTATTCCTCACAGATAATGATTATTGATTATTATACCTCAAAATGAAAAACACCTGTGATTTTTACAGGTTTTTTCTGGAGCTATGGATTACATACAAAATGGGGCTATCCAGGTAGACTGCAGCACTGATGACTGTGCCAGCGCGGCCGCTCGGAACCCCCAGCGCTTATGCCTGACTCTTTAATACAGTTGACTGTCTGTTATATGTGTCGCATACTGGGCCATGCCTACTCGACCCAAGCTGCCGGACGACCCGGGCACCGCGGAGCGCTACTCCATCGACGAGCTGTCCGCGCTCGCCGGGGTGACGCCGCGCACGGTGCGCTACTACATCGCCGAGGGCCTGCTGGACAGGCCGGCTGGCGAGAAGCGCGGCGCCCACTACCTGCGACGGCATCTGGAACAGCTGCTGCTCATCCGACGCTGGACCGATGCCGGGCTGAGCCTGGATCGCATCCGCGAGTTGCAGGCCGGCGCGCCGGAAGACCCACCCCGCCGGGCCGCACCGCCCGGGCTCGGTGGAGGTCTGGAGCCGGGTGACGGTGGCCGACGGTCTGGAAGTGCATCTGGAGCCTGGCCGCGCGGGGCTGACGCCCGAACAGATGCGCGCCCTCGTGCGGGGCATCACCGCGCTGTACCGGCGAGGTACGAGCTGAACCGAATCCGGGGTCGCCACGCAAGAAGACGTGACGCCCAAACAGTTGCTCAGGGAGAACAAGGATGAACGAGAACGAGAAGGTGTTTGGTCTGGCGAGCCGCGAAGTCGGCGCTCCGGCGCCCGTCCTGACCGGCGTGCAAGCCAACGGGCGCCTCGACGGCGTGCTGTTCGAGTTGACGCTGCGCCAGACGTATCGCAACACCAGCGACAGCGTGCTGGAGGTGGTCTACACCTTCCCGCTCCCGCATCAGGCCGTGCTGCTGGGCTTCGCGTCCGAACTCAACGGCGAGCGCAAGGACGGCACGATCGTCGCCAAGAGCACGGCCGAGCGCCAGTACGAGGAGGCATTGGCCGAGGGCGATGCCCCGGTGATGCTGGAAGCACTGGCCGACGGGCTTCACACGGCCAACATCGGCAACCTGAAGCCGAATGACGAGATCGTGCTCGAGGTGCGGTTCGCGCAGGTGCTGGCGTTCGAGCAGGGGCGACTGCGGCTGGCCATTCCGACCACGATCGCGCCGCGGTACGGGCATGCCGAGTCGGCCGGGCTTCAACCGCAGCAGGTGCCGCAGGCGTCGCTCGAGGCCGAGTACCCGCTGACGCTGGCGATCACGGTGGCGGGCGCACTGGCTGGCGCCGGCATCGAGTGTCCGACCCACCGGTTCACGCGTGAGGTTGTCGACGGCGGGGTTCGGCTGGACCTGGCTGCGGGCGCATGGCTGGACCGCGACGTCGTGATCCTGGTGACGCCCAGCGAGCCGCGGCCATCGCTGGTCATCCGGGCGCACGACACCGTGTCGCAAACGGCGCCGGTCGTGCTGATGGCAGCCCTGCAGCCGCCCGTTGCGGCTCTTCGCGAGAGCATCGCGCTCAAGCTGCTGGTGGACTGCTCCGGTTCGATGGGTGGCGACAGCATCGCTTCGGCCCGCGCCGCGCTGCGCGGTGTGCTCGACAGCCTGAGCAAGGGCGATCAGGTGAGCGTCAGCCGCTTTGGCTCCACGGTCGAGCACCTGCAGGCGCCCACCGCCTGCACGCCGCCCACGTTGCGCCATCTGAAGCATCTGGTCGAGGCGATCGACGCCGACCTGGGGGGCACCGAGATGGAGGCGGCGCTCGAGGCCGTGTTCAAGCTGCCGGTTGCCAAGGGATCGGCCAACGCCGACGTCCTGCTGATCACCGACGGAGAGATCTGGCAGGCGCAGGCAATGATCGACGCAGCGCGGGCAAGCGGGCACCGCGTCTTCGCGATCGGCGTCGGCTCGTCGCCTGCGGAAGGTGTGCTGCGTTCGCTGGCCGAAGCGACGGGCGGAGCCTGCGAGTTCGCCACGCCGGGCGAGGCGCTCGAGGCTGCGGCCGGGCGCATGCTCGTCCGCATTCGCCAGCAGCCATGGCACGACGTTCGCATCGACTGGGGTGCCGAGCCGGTCTGGCAGAGCGTGGTGCCGGCGGGCGTGTTCGGCGGGGACACCGTGATCACGTTTGCGGGCATGGCGCCATCTCCGGCAGCGCAGACAGTGCGTTTGCTGGCAGCGGATGCCCGTGGCGCGGTCATCGAGCTCGCCCGGGGCGAGGCCGACGCGCCCTGCCCTGGCGACAGCTTGTCGAGGATCGCTGCGGCGCGACGCCTCGCCACGGCCGACGAGCCGGAGGCGCTGAGGCTGGCCGTCGACTACCAGCTGATGAGCAAGCAGACCAACTGCATCCTGGTGCACCAGCGTGCCGATGCAGACAAGGTCACGGAGCAAGCCGAGCTGCACAGGGTGAGTTCGATGCTCGCTGCGGGCTGGGGGGCGACCGCCTCCGTCATGGCAGTCGGTGCCGATGTGCGCTATCGGCAGGAGTGCACCCTCGGTGTGGCGCACTCACGCGCGCGGTCGGTCGATTCAGACATCAGCTTCTGCATGTCGAGCGTCGACGACTTCGAATACCCCGGCGTTCCTGCCGTCGCCGACGTGTCGACCTCGAGGCAGCATCGCTCAGGGCGATTGCGCTCGCCGTCGTCGAGCATCTGGCGCATGGCGGACAGGTTCAGGGCCTGGCGGCACGTTGCCAGGCGCTGGAGCTGCACGTCGATGTTCGCCTGGCCCTTGAAGAGGCTGTCGATCTTGGGTTCAGTGACGCGCACGCGTGGCTGTTGCTCGCGCATTGGACGAACACGCGCGCCAAGGGCCTCGGAAGCTCCCTGATTGCCAGCACGCTGCAGCCGCACCTCGATGCGCTGGACGCCAGCCTGATCGACAAGTGCGTGAAGCTGTTTGATCGAGTCCTGGGCGGCTATGAGGTCGATCGTTGGGAGCGGTCGCGTGCGAAGCGCCTGCGGCGGGCGATGAGTCGGGCTTCGCCGTGAAGACTCGCGTCGGTGTGGAGGTGCGTCGCTCTCACAAGCCCAGAACATTCACGTCAGGCCCGAACACCTCCCGCACAGCAGGAACGAGATGATCGTGATGGCTGAGGAAGATGACCTGCGTCTTCTCTGAAAGCGTGGCCAGCGCCTGCAGACCAGCCTTGGCACGGCTGTCGTCGTAGTTGATGAACAGGTCATCGGCGATGAACGGCAGCGCATGGCCTTGGTCCAGATGAAGCTCCAGCGCGGCCAGGCGCAGTGCCAGGTAGAGCTGGTCGCGGGTGCCGTCGCTCATGCCGGCAATGCCCACCAGTCCCTTGTCGGCGCGCAGGCCGTGCAGGGCCAGCGGCTCACTTTCGAAGTCGACCGTCAGCTTCTGGAACGAGCCCAGCGTGAGTGCGCTGAAGATCTCACCGGCGCGCGTCAGCATGGGGCCCTGTCGGGTCTCGCGGTAACGGTCGATGGCCCACTTCAGCAGCCGTGACGCGGTGTAGACCTTGATGTAGCGATCTGCGGCGTTGGCCATCTTCGCCAACGCGTCCTGGCGTTCGGATTCGGCGCGCGCGGCGTCGTCCTGCCCGGCGATGCTGTTGAGTTTCACGGTGGCATGAGTCAGTTCGGCGGTCACCGCGTCCTGCTCCTGCTGCACGGATTCGAGTTGCCGGGCGATGTCGGCCATCAGCACCGGGATCTGCGCAGCTTCGGTGGCAGCGATCTCGGCTTCCAGCGCCTGCAGCGACAAGCCGTCGCCGCCCTCCTCCACTGCCTTCTGCGCGGCGGAGGCAGCAGCCTCGACCAGTCCTCCGACGGTCCGAGCGTGCGATCAGCGCGCGCAGGTCTTCGTAGTCCTTTGCCTGGGCGAGGTGCATCAGCGGTAGCAGCGTGGCGTGCGCCCGGCCCACCCGGTCGCTGGCCGACTTGGCCTTGGCTTCATGCGCCTCCAGCTCCTTGCGCAGGCGATCAGCCTCCTTCTTGTCGTCCAGCGCTTTGGCGAGCCGCGCCGCCAGTTCCGTGACGGCGGCGCCGGGGCTCAGCGGTGCGAGGTCGGGGTCGACGGCCTTGACCACCACGCCTACCTCTTGCTCGAAGTCGCTCAGGTCGCGCTGCATCGCTTCGATGCGAGCCTGGCGGATCTCGCGGATGCTTCTCAGCTTCTCGTCGATCTCCGCCATCACCGTCAATGCACCTTCTGCCGCTGCGACATCGATGGTCTCGGGCAATCCCACCAGCGTGGTGCCAGCGCGCCAGGCCGCCAGCCAGGCGTCGAAGTCTGCTTGCGCCGTTGCGGCCTTGTCCCTCTGCCTGCCCAGCGCCGTGGCCGCCGATTCACGCTGCTTGCTGAGCTGGTCCAGTCTGGCCTTGGCATCGGTTGCACCATCGACGGCGTCTGACGCGATCAACATCAGGGTTTCAAACGCCGCCGAACGGTCGAAGTCGATGCCGCCGTCAGCGAGCGCGGCGCTCAGTGCGGCAGCTGCGGCCTGTGCTGCTTGTTGCGCGGTGTGCAAGGCTTGTTGCGCGTCGGTCAGTGCGTCTTCGGCAAGCAGTGCCTTGTCGCGGGCTGCACGCCAGGGCTCGAACTCGCGCAGCGGCAACCCAGCCAGCCCAAGCCCTGCAGCCAGACGGTCCCACTGTGCGTCCATGGCCAACAGATCCGCGTCTTTGGCCGCCTGGCGGTCGGCGTTGTCAGCGGCTTGCTGCTTCAGGCGCTCCAGGGCGTCCAGTCTGGACTGGAGCTCGCTGACTTCCCGGGCCTTGTCGTGGCGCTGGTCCGACACGCTATCGGCCGTGGTGACCTTGAATTCGAAGTCAGCAGCCAGCGCGCTCACGGGCTGGTCACCGGTCTTGATGGTGTGCCAGACGGCATCGCGCCCGGCGCGTGCCTCGGCCAACTCCGCCAAGCTGACCGGATGGTGTGCATTGCGGTACTGGGTGATCTCGAGTTGCTGCGAATTGATGCTGGCGTCCAGGTCCGCACGGTTATCGGCCAACGCCTTGCGGGCGACTTGTGCGTCGGCCTGGTCCTTCAGGCGTTGTCCAATCTCTTGTGCCGCCGGCAGCGCCATGCCACGCAGCGTGGCCAGGTCAGGCGCCCAGCGCCCCAGTCCAACCACGGCGGAAGCCAGCTCGCGCCGACGCTTGGACACCAGCGCCTCGTCCCGGCCGATGCCGGCTTTGATGTCGCCTAATGCACGGGCGGAAGCGAGCGCGACGCGCAATGCCGGCGGCACGCTCAACACCGACAGACCATCGAGCTGGACTTCCAGTGTCTGGAGATCGGCCAACTTCTCAGCCAGGGCTGCGTCGGCGGTCCTTCGCGCCTGGTCGAGCACGGGGAATCGCTTGGCCAAACCAGCAAGTGCGGAACGGGCGGGTAGCGCGGGGAGCCTCTCGGTGAGGGTCTGCTCAGTGGCGGCAGGCCAGCCGAGCTGGCGCACGAGCGCCTCCACCTGCTGCAAGTGCACGGCAATTTCCAGCCGCCGCCGATCGATGTCACGCTCGTGATTGCGGACCTCCTGGCGCCGGTCAGTCAGGGCCTGAACGTCGGCTTCGTGTTTGAGGAGCCGCTCGTCGAGGCTGATCGCTGCGAGCCGATCGCGCGTGCCCTGGGCCTGGTCGGCGTAGAGCTGCTGATCTCGCTCTGCGCCGGCCAACTCGAGTTCGGTGTCGGCCAGTTGCCGGGCGGCTTCCGGTGGCAACAACACGACATCACCGAGTTGCTGCTGTTCGGCCTGCCATTCGCGCAGTTGGCGCAACGCAGACGTGACTCGTCGCACGCGTTCCAGGCGGATGCGCTCGGCTTCGACGTCTCGGTAGCGGCCGCGCGCCAGTTCGCGGCGCGCTTCGAGTTCCTGCACGTGGTCCCGCGCTTCCATCCAGTCCTTGGTGCGCACCGTGGCGGCTTTCAGGGCGGCTTCGGCGCGGGCCAGTTCGTCGCTGGCGATGTAGTAGACGCGCTCGCCGGAGCGCCGGCGAGCCCAGAGCTTGTCAGCTTCGGCCTCGAGCTGATCTCGCACGGTGCCCAGGCTGCCGATGCCTGCCGCCGACTGGAACAGGATCTGCCCGATGTCGTTGGAGGCACCGAGGATGGCGTTGCCACCGGCCTCGAGCCTGGCGTGGTCAAGGCCGAACATCTGGTCGAAGAAGGCGCGATCGGTCCCGGCCAGGAATGCGGCCAACGCCGAATCGGGGAGCACAGCTCCGTCGGCGCCGAGTAGCGTCTTGCTGCGCGCCTTGATTCGAACGAACTCCAGCGCCGCGCCGTCGTGCTCGAGGGTCGCACCCAGGCGCATGTCGGCCTTGGCGTGCAGGAAGTCGAAGGTCGAACGCGTCTCGATGCCGTACAGCAGATCGAGGATGGCGTTGCGGGTGGTCGACTTGCCGGCCTCGTTGGCGCCGACGATCAGGTGAAAGTCCCGGTCGGCGTGGGGAAACGACAAGGCCTGGTCGGTGAACTTGCCATAGCGAAGCAGTTGGAGCTGTTGGATGCGCATCGGGTACTTTTCGTCGGTGTCGAGAATCGCGCCGCGGTCAGTGCGTCTGTGCCAGCTGCGCGATCAAGCCGGGAATCACGGACTGAACGATGCTGCCGACATCGCCCGCGCGAATGGCCTTGAAGTCCGGCACCGCATCCGTCAACTCCAGCGGCGCCTTGCCCGTCAGCTGCTGCAGGTCTTCGGCGAGGCTGCGCATGAAGGCCTCATCAGACGGCACCTGCTCGAGCAGCGCCTGCAGGTCGGCTATCGCATCGGCCCGCTCCCTGATCTGGCTTGCGTCCACGGCGGGCGTGGTCTCCACCTTCACCTTCTCGACCCACAGGCGTTCACCGCCCAGCGCGGCCGCTTGCGCAAGGATCTCTTCGCGCAGCTGCGCGTCCATGCCAAACAGCTCGCCGTGCGCCGCGCTGCGCCCGCTGATGGTCACTCGCATCGACATCGGCTTGCTGTCGGCCTGGCTGGACAGCAAGGCCTCGAAGGCGCGGCTGGCGAGGGCGACCACCGCGGGCAGGTCGTCGGCCGTGCTGGCATCGACGTCGACGCGCTCCCAGCGCATCACGTCGACGATCAGTCGGTCCACCGAGACGATGCCGGAGTCGTCGGCCGTGACGAGCACCGCGCCGCGTGGGCCCGTCTCACGGATATGCCGGCCTTGCAGGTTGCCGGGGAACACCACCCACGGGTCCTTCTGTAGCACCGCATGCTCGTGCACATGACCCAGCGCCCAGTAGTCGTAGCCCTTGGCGCTGAGTTCGGCCAGCGAGCACGGCGCGTACCTGGCGTGCGCCGCATAGCCTTCGAGCGCGGTGTGGAGCACGCCGATGTTGAGCCAGCCTGCCACCGGGTCGGGGTAGTCGACGGCCAGGTTCTCGAGCGTGGCGGCGTCCTTGAAGCTGCGCCCGTGCAATGCCACCCGCAAGGCCTCTATGCGATGAGTGACGGGCTTCCTGGCGTCGAACACATGAACGTTGGGCGGGAACATCAGCCGCTTGGTCATCTCGCTCTCGGCATCGTGGTTGCCGTACAGCAGGTACACAGGGATGGCCGCGGCATTCAGGCGCCCCATCTCGCGCACGAAGAAGTGCCCGGTGTTGTAGTCCCGCCAGTTGCCGTCATAGAGGTCGCCAGCGATGACGACGAAGTCGACCTGTTCATCGATGGCTTCGTTGACGAGGTTCCTGAAGGCGTCACGCGTTGCCGTACGCAGAGCTTCCACCGGGGCGTTCTGGTACGACGCCAGGCCGCACAGCGGGCTGTCGAGGTGGATGTCAGCGGTATGGATGAACTTCATCTAATATTCACCTCCGTCAAATAAGAGAGCACCATTTCAATGCTCGCTAAGGGACTCCATGTGATCAGGTGTCCTTTTTAAACTTTGACACCATCTGTGAATCCGAACGTGAGGCTCCTCTGGGTGCCATCCCTCTCAGGCACGGCGGTCTGCAGATTAACAGGTCAAACTCCTGTTCGATGTCATGATGTATTGCACGCCTATCTGAGAACTGCAGTTTGCTGCACATATACGTATAACCGCTCTTGGAAGAATAGAAGATAAATATACATAAGGTAATTGTCACATATCGCAAGTGTAACCCGTAAAGAACTCTACATCACCATCCGGACTACGCCTGTAAGTCACGCCTACGGTGGTCTTGACACCGGTATCTATAGAGTGATAGAGAAGAATTTGATCTTCATAGGCAAAGCGTGTATTCCCGAGTCCATCCATGTATCCTCCAAGTCTGAAAAGTAGTCTTATTCCGGGACGAAGACCAGTCGGCACCTCCAATTTATAAAGTTCTTCATTTAGTCGGTCAAGATGCCTATATGTTTCATCATCAAGCTCCGGTAGCTCAATTTCAGTAGACAAGGGACTCAAAGGTGGGTCAGTAAGACAAGGTGAGTACATCTTTCCAAGAGGAATCCACTCGATTCTGCACCTTTCAAAATCAAAAGGCAGATAACGCCAGAGTGAAAAATAGGAGATCATGCAATCATTCATCTCCGGATTTCCCCTGTCATCCTTCGCCAACCAAGCCGGTTTGCTAGGGTAGAAATCACTCAATTCATCGTTGAGATCGTCGACAGTAATGAGACGATGAATACTAGTGTAGTCTCCAACACCACCCCATACCTGTAATAAGCCGGCTCCTAACGACGCCCCCAGGAGTCTTCCAGCATTCTCGATATCAATCTGTGCGATTGGCTGCATGGGTCTGCCCGTAGACCCTACAGGCCAGGGCCACTTCTTGCTCGTATAAGGAAAACCGGTAAGAACTTGATCCTGTCGCCTATGACCTGGATTCTTTGAATCCATTTCTACAAACCGCGGAACACAGTAAGAACGGGCCGTTCCTTTGTAAGCTGCCAAATACACATCAATCTTTCCGTCTTTGTGGAACTCAATAAATGAATCCAACAACTGAGCAGCGTTGTCGGAGAGCGCCTCAGGGGACAAGCGACCTCTGAATTCAGAAGGCAATTCAGGATTCAACAGAAGCATCGCTTTCTGGCATATAGTGCCGGAGTTCACAATAGACTCCATTAACTTAACCGGACAGCCAGGCGTAGACAACACCTCTGGCACCAGCTCAAACAAATTCTGCTCCTCAGCCAAGAACAGCCAAAGCGCTGGGTTCCGCAATAGGTCCGAATGGAACTCTTCACCTAGGTTCATCAACGTATCGAGGTTGACATGAGGATGCCTCGCGACGAGGTGTCGAACCTCGAGATCTGTGCCTCTATCATCCTCGCCCCGGAAGTCGAGCAATTTATCCAATATGATCGCATCAGCATTAGGATGAGCCGCTATCAATCGGTTTATTTCATGAGTCCGGTTTATATACACGCGAAGTTGGCTTGTCGTCGACTCTGGGTTGGTCACAATCGCACCAATTTCCACATTCATAATCTGCTCTCTTTCCTTTCAACGCGCTGCTGTGTACCAACTCCAATCATTGCTCACCGCAAGTACATTCGTGGCGACCACGTGCCCTTCGGTTCATGGAACACTTGGCAGGTTTCGCTCAACTCCCAAACCACTTGATCAGCCACCCCAAGAGCAAGACGAACGGGAGCAGGATGATGACGATGAGCCAGAAGTTTGCGAACAAGTCGTTGGCGGCTTGAATCAGATCCTCGAGAAACATGGTGACTCCCCCTGATGTCTCTGTGGCTCTTCATCCCATCCGGGCGACGTCCCCGAACGGGAATGCCGGCGTCTCCAGTCCGCCCTGCAGCACCACCCACAGCACGGGTGAGTCCGGCGCCGTCTTGGGAAACGATCCGTAGCCGTCGGTGAAATAGATGCACAGCGGTGCGCTGCCGTTCTGCTCCTGCTGGTGAACCCAGTCGAAGAAGGGCTCGAACGACGTCCCTCCACCGCCGCGCGCCGCCGGAAACGGCGCATCCTTGCTGAACTCGTACGGCCCGTACAGCTCGGCATCGGCAAAGAACAGCGTGCCGCGGATCTGCGGGTAGGCGTCCAGGATGCCCTGGATCTCGCCCATGAAGGCGTCCAGTTCCGCACCGGCAATGGAGCCGCTGGTGTCGATGGCGATCGCCACCTCCACCGATTCGCCCACCACATCCTCCAGGTAGAGCTTGCGGTGAATGAAGCGCCGGTCGAAACCGCCGAAGTCATAAGGCGTGGCCACCATGAACTGCCACAGCAGCTCGCGCCAGCCCAGCGTGGCGCTGGTGGCCGAATCGAACTCGCGCACGCTGTCCAGGCCGTGCCTGCCGAAGCCCTTGTTGATGCGGCGTGCCACCGCGCCGGCCTGTTGCAGCGCAGCGCGCCAGTGCCGCTGCAGTTGCTCGGCCTGGGCCTCGCCGAGGCTGCCGCCCTCACCTTCTCCGGCACCCGGCGGCGGCATGAGGTCCAGCAAGCGGATCTTCGGCACGGTGAGCTTGCCGCACTGCAACTGCTCGTAGATCTCCTCTGCGCTCAGGTGCGCCAGCTTCGGCATCTCGACGCCGCCCTCCGGCAGTTCATAGGCCGTGTCCTTGCGCACCATGGCGTTGACCACGATGTCGGCGGCGATGTTCCACAGCTTCGGATCCCGCTCCCGCCGGCGCAGCCCATGCTGCAGGGCCGCATGCAGCAGCTCGTGCGCAACCAGGCCGCACAGACGCACTGCATCCTGCTGCTCCACGAACGCCGGGTTGAACCACAGGACCTTGCCGTCCGTGGCGGCAGTGGCCACCGCGTCGCTCACACGCATCTCGGCAAACAGGGCCAGCGTGCCGAAGAAGGGGTGGTCGCCGCGGATGCGCAGCAGCGCACCTTGCAGCTTGCGGGGGATGTCTTGCGCCACGCCGTCCCTGACGAGGTCAGACGGCGAAGATCAGGTCGCGCATGTTGCGGGCAAAGTCCTTCAGCTCGGCGTTGGCGCTGATCTGCCGCGCCAGGTCGCCGAACTTGCCTCGCTCGCGCATCATGCGAAACAGGTCGGTGGCGAAGAACTGCACCCACTCCGCACCGGCCTGCTTCACCAGCCACGCAAGCGCGTGCACGCCTTGCTCGGGCGCCTCGGCGCGAACGATCAGCCCGAGCACCGTGGCGTAGCGCGCCGACGCCTCCGTTGGGAACTTGGCCTTGCTCTTGCCTTCGAGGATGGGCTCGAGTTCCGGCAACTTGTCGTAGACGGTGCAGAACGCATCGAACTCGCCCGCTGCGCCTGGGCCGATGGCGGGCTCCACCGACAACCCGGCGCCGCGCAACTGGTTGGCCATCACCCATGAGCGCGGCGACGGCCAGGCCGGCCGCTGCGCGTCGATCTGATGCATCAGGCTGGGCCGAAACGCGAGGAACGCCAGCACCTGCTCGCTCAGGCTCGCCCGCAGCCCCCAGGCCTTGAAGCTGTCGAAGTCGGGCACCAGGTCCAGGTGGATGAAGCGGTTGGCCAGTGCCGAGGGCATCTCGAACACCGCCGCCCGGTCCGACTTGCGGTTGCCCGCCGCCCAGATGAACCAGCCCTCGGGCACCCGGTAGCTGCCCACCTGCCGATCGAGGATGAGTTGCTGCGCGATGCCCTGCATGGCGGGCGGCGCCATGTTGATCTCGTCGAGGAACAGGATGCCGCGCCCGTCGGTGGGCAGGAACTCGGGCGGAAACCAGCGCGAGACCCCGTTCTCCGCCACCGGCAGACCGCGCAGGTC
>CAVXWV010000006.1:0-344290 GCA_963765565.1 uncultured Chloroflexia bacterium | reverse complement strand
TCCGCAAGGCACGGAGATTGGTTTGCGTTTTCCCATCCATCGTTTGCCGGAAAAGACCCCCTAAGCATGGCGTTGAAATTTCTCTTCATCTCCACGCCTCTCAACCGCTCTTTTGCCGAGGTCCTCGCCCAGGTCTTAGCGCCTTACGGGTTCCTGGAAGTGTCCGCCTGGCAGGATCAGCCGCCTCTTTCCTCCTACGACCTGGTCTTTCTGGATGCCGGCGTGATTGCGGAATTGCTCAGCCCTGCCGGTCTCTCTGCTTCCCTGGCGCAGCTCCTGCGGGAACACCCCGATGCCCGCATAGTCATCACCTCCGCCTCGCCTACTTGGAAGCGCACTCGCGACGCCCTCAAAGTTGGTGCACTGGACATCATCCGTCAGACCTTGAACGCCGACCGTTTGTGGTACGATCTCAAGCCAACCCTCGAAAAATACCTGGCTCAGGACCTGCCGGGTGGAGCATGACCCTTGCCGACTTCGTTGATCTTGATGGTGGACAACCACACTGAATTTCTGGACACTCGCGCCGAATACATCGAGCAGGCCGGCTACCGCCTCAGCAAAGCCTCCTCTGCCGAGGCCGCCCGCCTATTCGCAGAGCAGCAGCCCCCCGACCTTGCCGTCGTCGATGTCCGCCTGGTGAACGACGAGGACGACGGCGACTACACGGGCGTCTTCCTGGCGCAGTCCCTGCGCCAGGTCTGCCCGGTCATTATCCTCACTGACCATGCTAATTTTGTAATTGTCCGCCAGACGTTGATCCAGTACGATCAGGCAGACCGGCTTTATACAGTAAATTTTTTTGACAAGAGCGAAGGCCCCGCGGTATTAATTCAATCGATCGGACAGAATCCTCCAGGATTCGCAAAGACTTCAGAAAAGCACTGGAATACCTAGAAAAACCTGGCGGGTCATTCGAATCATAGCATTTTCTCTGTTCGGTGTGACCATTTTAAGCCTGGCTTTCATAGCCCAGCGCGATGACAAAACTGCTCTTGTGGTCGGGATGATTTTTGCTGGCTTACAGGTTATGCTTGCAGGTGCCAGTTTGGCCTTTGAAAAAAAGGCTTAAGCTTATTTACGACAGAGGTCTTCATGCCGAAAACGATCTTGTTCGCCGATAACCACGTCGAGTTCCTCGCCACCTGGACGGAATACCTGGAGCTGGCCGGTTATCGTGTCTTCACCGCTTCCAATCCCGCCGATGCCCGCCGCTTGGTTTTGGGCGGCAACGTCCACCTCGCCATCTTCGATAAAAGGCTGGTCGATGATGCCGACGAGCATGACAGCTCGGGTCTCGATCTCGCCCGTGATGAATCCTTAGGTTTCGTCCCCTCCATCATCCTCACAGATTATCCCACTCACCAGGATGTTCGTTCGGTTTTGCGCCCCGGCGAGAGCAGCGCCGTCGATTTCATTGCCAAAGAAACTGGCCCTCAAGCCATGCTCGAAGCCGTTGCCCTCGCCTTTGAGAAGCACGTGCTGCTCAATTCCCACCTGGTTTTCCACTGGGAGCCCGAAAGCGCCCTCTCCATCCCCGGGATTTTGGGCATCCTCGAAAAAAATATCGCCCCCGGCGAGCTTCTCTCGCGCACGGAAGAGCTCGAGGACCTGCTGCGCATGCTCTTTTTTGATTTTTCTGAGGTCGCCGTTTTGCGCAGGTTGTGGGTCGAGTCCGGGCGCCTCGCCCTTCTTGCCCGCGCCCGTGACCAGCATGCCGATCGCTACTGGATCCTCACCCTCGGCAGCCTGCCGTTGATTTAGCAGGAGATTGCCCCTCAGAAATCTTTCCCGGTCGATCCTGCCGGAGGCGGCCCCTCCCACGTGTGCTTTATTCGCCGCTCCCACGTCGCTGCCAACGCCTGGCGCCTGGGTGGGGACGGCGTCGAGCAGCTTGGGACGCTCCAGGAGGCCGCCGTCGCTCTCAAAGAAAACCAGCTCGCTCAGGTACTTGCCAGGTTATTCCAGGACACCCTTGCAGCCTGGCGCCTCCAGCGTCATCCCCAGGATTATCCTGGCAGCGCCGCCGATTTCTACCGTCGCCGCCCAGGTCTGTTCCAACTGGACGAGCCCCAGCGCCGCTTTCGCGAGCGTGTCGCCGAAATTACCCGCCAGGCAAAGCGCTTTAACTTGCTCCAGGACCTGTCGCTGCAGGAAAACGCCCTGCAAATCCTGCTCAGCCCCCGACAGCCCTTGGTCTTTCCCGATCCCTGCCTGCTTCTCTTCCGCCCCGCCCTCCTTCCGGATGCCTCGACCTGCTATACTCAGGTCTCGCCCGGTCAGCTCAGGTTCGATACCGTTTTATATGCCGAAGCCCAACCGGCTCGCCTCACCGATTTTGCCCAGGTCGCCGAGTTCCCGGTCTGGCATGACTTTGCCTTCGTGGAATGCGAGCTGCGTTTCACCTTCCTGGACCCCTCGGAGCTCTCAGAGATCGCCGAGATCGAGCAGCAGCTTCGCCCCTCCTGGCCCGAGCTGCCTCGCCCCAACGTCGAATCCCCCTCCGAGATGCGCAAGTTTATCGCCGGCATTTTGAAGGTGCGCGAGCAGGCTTCCACCCTCGTCAGGCAGGACCCTCATCAATATGCCTTGTGCCTGCTCTTCAATGCCCTCTCCGAGCTGCTCGAGACCGAACCGCCCCTCATCCGCAGTCGCCGGGACGCTGCCCGCCTCGTCCATCGCCTCTTGTTGGCGGGTTGCGCCTGCTCCGATTTCTTCGGGGAAAGGACCCCCCTCGCTCCTCTCGACTTTCCTCCGCTGCATATCGGCGCCGACGGCATCGTGCGCCGCGGGAACGAGATCGTCGACGTCACCGAGACCGAGTATCGCCTACTCGACTTGCTCAACCGCCAGGCCGGCAGCCCCTGTGACCGTAAGCTGATTTGCCGTGAAGTCTTCGGCATCCCCGAGCCTGGCTACAACCAGCTTCACGGTCAGATTGATGCCAACCTCAACCGCCTCCGGGAAAAGCTCGAGCCCGACCCTCAAAACCCTCAATACCTCCTCACCGTCCACGGCCGCGGCATCCGCCTCGTCACCCATCCCCGGCCGTCCCCTCGTTAAATAAATACAAGAAGAAGGCCTCTTCCTTCTTCTTGTATTTTGAATTATTGGTTTATTTTTAGCACCGAGCGCAGCGCCGGGAAAAACACCAGCAGGTTGGCGATGTACATCACCGGCAGTATGCCGTTGAATTCGGTTTTTGGCTCGCCTGTCGTGATCGTCATCACCTTCACCTGGTAGCGTAGGACATCCCTTTCCTGTCGCGCTCGCACCAGCTGCTGGACGGCGACCTCTAACATTTTCTGGCTATCGCCCAGCTCGTTTTTAGCCTGCTCGTAGTCTTGCCAGGTCTTGATCAGTGCCGCGATCGTTTTTTGCCAGTTTTGCTTCGTTGCCGCTAGCTCTGCTGCAGCCTGGAATAGCTCCTGCTGTACCGCTGTCAGCTCTGCATCCTTCAAAGTCAGTTCTTGTCGCTGCGCATCGACGGTGCCCGTCAGCTCATCGACCTTTGCCCCGTAGGTCTGGATCGTGTACTGCAAGGAGCCTATCTCAGCCTGCTGCTCTCCAATCTTCTGGTCCTTCTCGTAAATGACTCGGTTCAGCCGCTCAATCTCCTCGCCTTGTTCCTTGAGCTTCAGGAATTGGTCCCACACTGCGTGTCCCAGGACGCCTGATAGGACTAAAAGTATCAGGCCCACGAGCAGGAACAGGAAAACGCTGTTGATAATTTTACCCATCTCAGTTTCCTTTCTCAGTCACCTGGTTAGTCATTCGTGGATCATTCTTGGGTGTGACTGGTTTCTGCCCTTATATTACAGGTTCTGGATGGGAACGTTCTCACAGGCTGCGTACAGTTCGCCCCTGATTTCTTTTAAATTTCTAACAACCGTATAACATACATTGTCTACTCACGGCCGCGACAGCCTCCCGGATCTATCCCGCAGCCTCGCTTAATTCGAAACGCTCCAGGGTTTGCACCCGGTTATTTTCAAATTTAGCAATATCCAGCGCCTCGACCTGCCCGGTTATGGCGAATTCTGCCCTGTTCCAATGTTCGATCATCTCAAGGCACCGCAGTGGATCCTTCGAGTTTCCGATCCCGATGTGCGGGATAAAATCGATCGTCAGGGCACGCTGGGGGAACAACCTGCCAGCATACAACCGGTCGTGCAGCTTCACAATCCGGCTGTAGCCTTCATCGGGCACCAGTAAGGTATGGTAATAATCGTTGCCGGCATCCTTATCCAGGGTCGCGCAGCGGATGCAGAACTCAAACGCCTGAATCCCCCATGCCTGCTTTTTTACCTCTGCGATAAACGGCTCGACTTCCCAGCCTGTCAGCGGAAACACCAGCGTGAAATGCGCTCCGATCACCGGATAATATACATCGTTTCGTTTCCGGAACTCCTCGATCCTCTCAAAATCATCGGTTGATAGTTTTGGATAAGCAGCGACGCATAAACTCATATCGACATCCTCCGTTCGCTCCGCTTTCAGCGCTTCCGCTTCACTTATGTTCTTAGCCCTGACGGTACAGCTGGTGCAGCCCCACAAACGCCAGCACGGAGGCCGAGCCGCTGATCGCCACCCGCATGACCGCAAGCGCCACCGAACCCTGCGCCTCCTGGACGAGTGGGGACAAAAATACCGGCGCCAAAAACTCAAGCAGCAGGGCCGCCAGGCTCGCCATAAAGCAGTTTCGTGCCCCACTTGACCCCCACGAAAAAGCAATCGCCCCAATCGCCGCCAGCACGGTCACTCCTCCAATACACAGCAAGAAATCCGCCGCCTCAGCGAACGCAGTTTCCGCCTCCGGCGCCAGCCTGGCATACACCACATCCAGCAACACCGCCCCAAAAAACGCCGTCACCATCCACGTGTACAACCCACCGAATAATGCGCGTAATCTTTCCTGGCTGGTACTCATATTTTCATTATAAGCTACGAAACCGTAGTGCACACCCTTCGATTAGGATCAGGTGGAGCCGGTGTTAAGTCCGCCTGTTGAACCGGTACCGCATAATGTCATCATAATGTACCGGAGAAATATTTAATAGGAATTTGCCACGATTGTCTTCCTCCCTTCCGCCTGTTGATTTTTCCCGAATCGATATATACTAACCAAGGAATGAGCCACTCCACAGAAAATAACTTCGCCTCGAAACCATACCCTCACCATTTCATCATTCTGCTGTTTCTTGCCAGCAGTATCCTCCTACTGGCCGCCTGTACATCCAATCTCCAATCCTCCACACCCGTTCCAATGACCACGCGCACTCCTGCTGCCTCATCCTCGCCAACCCCAACGAACACCCCCGAGCCATCCCCAATACCTGCGACCGGTACGCCAGCACTGCCGCTTGTTGTTTATTATTTTGTGCCGCTTGAAGAAGAGTCTCCTACTGCAGGAAGCGTCGTGATTTTGCCGGATATCCTGGTCCTGGCGCCGTCCTTATCCGCTGCGGCTCGCAGCCCCGACGCCGCCACGAATATTGCCTCTGCCTTGCAAATCATGCTCGCTGACCCGCGAAATGCCTGGACAAGCGCCGCCGTAAGCATCGCCAGTGTCGCTTTCAGGGAGGGGGCCGCCCACGTGGTCCTGGAAGGTGAATATTTTGGCGCAGGCGATGTCGTGCTCATTGCTGCCCGGGAACAGATTCTCCTTACGGTTTTTGCTGAAGCTGCTGTGCAAACTGCCACGGTCATCCTCAACGGGAAAAATATCGCTAACCTGGGGATCAGCCACAGCTCCCAGGCCAGTCCTGACGACTACGCCTATACCCGCCTCGAGATCGAAACCTTCATGGCAGAAAACGCATATGCAGCGCCATTAACCGAACCAGCAAATTTGCCGGGGTTGAGTTTTCAGGGAATATGGCAGCAAAACAGGAGCATGGCTGCAGGCTGGGCCGATCGCTATCATTTTTACCCATCCGGAACCTTTCACTACTATCCAAATGAAATGACTTGTAATGAAGAAAAGGTTGAAAAAATCGGCACGTGGGAGTATGAGGCTGCAATATTGACCCTGACCACAACCAAACAAGTCATTAACAGTCTTGAGATTTTTCCGAGTGGACTTTGTCGGGTCATCGAAAAAAAGGAAATAACCCTGGCAGAACCGCAGATCGAGCGATTTACGGTCGTCGACCTTGGAGTTCAAGAGGCTGACATATATCCCAGCATATTACTCACGGACGATCTTGGTCCGCAAGGTCTGCAATTCTGGAAATTTAGTGAGGATGCCTCCAGCTACGGCGATGAAAAATTTCCAGAATAGGAGTTGCCTATGAGCAAAGCTGCCATTTCTATCCTCGGCTTAACCAAGTCCTACGGTCGTGTTCAAGCCCTGCGTCACCTGGACCTGGAGGTTCATCGCAACGAGATCTTCGGCTTCCTCGGTCCCAACGGCGCCGGTAAAACCACCACCATTCGCTGCTTGCTGGACCTGATTCGTCCCGACCAAGGTGAAATCCGTGTTCTGGGTATTGACCCACGCCGCGATCCCGTGGGCGTGCGCCTCCTCTGTGGTTACCTCCCCGGCGAGCTGAGTGTGGACGACAACCTGACCGTCAGGGACCTCCTGCGCTTTTTCATCTGCCTGCGCGGTGGGGGTGTCACTTGGAAAGACGCCCAGGCGCTGGCCGAGCGCCTCGACCTGGACCTCTCTCGCCAGGTGAAGAACCTCTCCAAGGGCAACAAGCAGAAAGTCGGCCTCGTCCAGGCCCTCATGCACCATCCATCGCTGCTCCTCCTCGATGAGCCCACCCTGGGACTGGATCCGCTGGTGCAGCAAACTGTCCTGGAGATGGTCGTCGAGGCCCGCCAGGCCGGCGCCACCGTGTTTTTCTCCTCGCACATCTTGAGCGAGGTCCAGGCCATCACCGATCGGGTCGGCATCATCCGCCAGGGCGTCCTCGTCGAGGTCGCCAGCACCTCCGACTTGCTGCAGCGCTCCCTGCGCCGCCTGCGCTTGCGTTTTGGCGGGCCGGTCGACCCCGCCGGTCTGCTGGCGGTTCCCGGCGTCACCCTGGTATCCCAGCCTGCGCCCGATAGCCTCTTGCTCGAGGTAGCCGGGAGTGTGGATGCCCTCGTCAAAGCCCTGGGCGCTTATTCGCTGCAGGATTTCGAGACCGAGCGTCCCAGCCTGGAAGAGGTTTTCCTGGCCTATTACCGTGAAAACGGCACTCCCGCCCGGAAGTGAGGTGCAGCATGCGTTATTGGACCATTTTTCTTCACCAGCTTCGCCGCAGGCGCGGCCAGGTCCTCGGTTGGGGGGTCTCGCTGGGTGTTTTGGCGGTCTATCTCTCCGTGCTCCACGACGCCTTTATCTCTCAGCAGGAGCAATTCAACAGCCTGGTCGCCTCTTATCCGCCGGAACTGATGGCGGCTTTTGGCGGGACGGCGGATTTGTTCACCCCCAGCGGCTTTCTCAATTTTACATTTTTCTCGTACTGCGCCGTTCTTTTAGGCTTTCTGGCGGTCTCGATGGGCGGTGGTTTGCTTGCCTCGGATGAGGAGCGCGGCCGCCTGGAGCTGGTGGTCGCCTACCCGGTCAGCCGGCTGGGCATCTTCGCTTCTCGCCTCTCCGGCGTCCTCGTGAGCATGGCCTTGATCCTCTGCCTCTCCTGGCTGGGCTTCGTCCTGGCGGTCCCCGGCACCGGCCTGGAGTCGGTAGGCGCCGGGCAACTTGCCCTGCCGTTTCTGGAGCTTCTTGCCTTTATGCTCTTCTTCTTCGGGTTGGCGCTCCTGCTCAGCCAGGTCCTCCCAACTCGTGGCGCTGCCACCGGTCTGGCCTCTGCGCTTCTCCTTGCCAGTTACGTCCTCAAAATTCTCCTCGAGCTGGATGACAGGCTGGTCAACCTCGAGCGCTTCTCACCCCTTCACTACCTCAAAGGCGGCTATGCTATAGAGGGTCTGAACACCTTCTGGATCCTGGGTCTGCTTGGGGTTGGGCTGCTTTTCATCCTCCTCGCAGCCTGGCGCTTCGAGCGCCGTGACCTGCGTGTTTCAGGCGAAGGAAGCTGGCCGATCATAAAATCATAAAATGCCCGGTTCAAAGCGCACTGGTCGGATGAGGTGGTTGTTACTCGCGCCTGGCTTTACCGGGATTTGCTGACTACCGGCAGGTACACCTGTTGATCCAGGTTAAAATCCGACAGGTGCGTCCTCATCTCCGATTCGTAGATCGTGCCCACCCCCTTCGAATAGCAGCCCAGCAGCGCTTTTTTTAAATTATTCTCATTGTCCGGGTTCATGAAAGACTGGCTCGTGGCGCAGGGGTACATGACGTACTTGCACATCCAATAGTCCAGGGTCACCGGGTCGGTGCACAGTCCCACCGTCCGGGTGTGAGCTGCCGTCGTGTCGCTGCGGCTGCGGAAGCCGGTGAACTCGGCGCAGGTCATGTAGAAGGCCGGCTTGAGCAGCTGGGTGATCAGATACCCGACCAATTCCCCCATCGCCCGCGGGCTGATCGGGCTGCTGTAGCCGATGCCGTGCAGGTTGTTATCGCTGAGGTTGCCGAAATCCACGATCCCGATGTGCGTCTTCAGGGCGCTGGTCGGGCCGGCGTAATCCTCGCTGTTGAAGCTGCCGTGGTTGTTGAGGGTGGGCAGGAAGATGAGCTTCACCTTTTGACCGGTGTAGCTCCCGCCCTGCCAGGCGCCGTTCTTCAGGTCGATCAGCCTGTCGCTGTAGCTCGAGCGCAGGATGGGGTAAGAGAGCTCCACGGTGCGCTCGTTCGCCGCGGTCGTGTAGGAGGCGTGCACCCAGCCCTGCTTGCCTACCCCGACCGCCGCCGGTCCCGTGACCTTTTCCCAGTTCCCCTGCCCGGAATCATAGAGCGGGTCGGCAGTGACATTCGCAAACCCCCGGTTTTGGAAATCGGCGATCAGCTCCAGGTAGTTCATGTCCGGCCAGTTGTTCACCCGCTTGCTGGCGGCCATGTTCCAGCAGTAGCTGTCGGACATGGCAGTCGCCGGGTCGCGGTGCACGTGCTCGATCAGGATGACCTCGCCCGTAAAGCCGCCCGGCCGGTTGAGGATCGCCTCGATCAGCGCCTTCAGGCACTCGGTGTGCGTGTATCCCTGGTTCGGCCATTGCCCGTTGGGTTTGAGCACCACCACATCGTCGTGGTCTATGAAACGCTGGATGCCGCCGGCGAGCTCAATCACCCGGCTCACATTCGTAGTGGGCGAGCCATTGCGCGCCACGTAGACATCGACCGCCTGGTTCTGAGCCTGGGCAAGCGCCTCCAGCTGACCGAGCTTACGCCCCAGCACGGGCAGGGCAGCATAGACCCCCAGCGCTTTCAGGAATTCACGTCTAGTCAGATGGTCCATGGATTTCCTATTGTTCCCCCGATCACCTGTCACACTCATCGAAAATACTCCTCATACAAGTCGTCCCTGACATATGCCGAACAGCACTCTGCCCAATACAGCAACTCGTACCCCTCCACCTCCTGGTTGCGCACGTCCAGGTAAAAATCGTACACCCGCTGCATCTCTTCCTTGTCGATCGCCTTCTCCAGCGTGTCCTCCTGCGTGTAATCCAGCGCTCGCTGGTTCCACAGCACCGCCAGCCCGATCTTGTTGTCGTTCAAGATGGCATAACTCGCCGGCTTCGAGCGCACCAGCATCTCCCAGTTCGCTTGGCGCTGCATGTAGGCGCGCACATCCCGGAACACGTTGAAGCGCCGGTCCTGCGGCAGCTTCGCCAGGTACTCGGTGTTCAGCTCGTCAAAAAAGGCGATCTCGGCGCTATTTTTTTCCTTGTTCACCGTTTGCTGGTAGTGCTCGATGTCCAAGCTCAGGTTATGTACCACCTGTACTCCCAGGATGGCGATCACCGTCAGGTTCAGCAGAAGCGCCGGTACCTGCTTCTTCCATGGATCCTGCCGCCGCAAGCGCGGGATGGTGTCAAACACCGAAACCAGGCTGGAGAACAGCGGTAGGAAGATCGGGATCAGGAAGTGGTGCGGCTTGATCACGATCACGCTCATCACATAGATTAAATATGGCACCGTCCACGATAAGATCAGGATGTTCAGTATCCGTTTACGGTCCTGCCAGATGTTGGTGATCACTACCCCAAAAGCCAACAGGATTGTCCAGATGTTCCCGTACATCTCCTTAATCATCGGGTACCACGCCAGCGGCCCCCGCGAATACTGCACGTTCCAGCCTTCCGACATCGCCGCTGCCTGCTTAGTCTGCACCTTCAGGGCGAAAGCCCTCTGCCCGCTGTCGAGCAGGAACGGGTTGGCGATCACGAACACCCCGAACATGATTGCCACGAACACAACCGCCCGCCACAGCGCCGTTTTCAGGTTCAGTCTTATGCGCTCGCAGTCCCAGCAGGATGTATACCGGGATAGCGATGAAGAAAAATAACCCGAGCAGCTTGGTCGCCGTCGCCATGCCGCAAGCCGCCGCCGCCAGGTAAAAAAACTTTCCAAATCTCAGCTCGTCCAGGTCCAAAAATAGGAACGTCAGGGCGATGAACAGCACCGTCAGGCTATCGGGGTGCCACCACGTGCTGTTCTCAAACACCGCCGGGATCGTCAGCAGGAAGACGAACAGGGCGATGCTGGCGATCCACTTCTTGAAGCGCGTCTGTGTGTACACCAGCACCAGTACCGCCAGGATCATCGGCAGCACGCTGATCATTTGCCTCAGCCACAGCATCTGCAGCGGCACGTCGCCCAGCCCGTGCAGCAGCTTGATCGGCAGCAGCACCAGCGCCACCGACGCCACGTAAAACGGGAACCCGTAGTAATAATGCTGGTAGAAGAAAAACTTGCGGATCACGTCCTTGTACGAGTCGCCGCCCGAGATCATCCGCAGCGGGTGCGCGAACTGGACGCCCTCGTCCGGCTCGAAAATCGAGACCATGTCTCCGTCTCTCGCCCCCTTAGAGTTGGGCACCAGGAATAGAGCGAAGTAGGCCAGCCCGAGCAGGAGCAGTACCGCCAGCACACCTTTTTGGGTCTTCGTCATCCGTTAGCTCCGCTCGCATTTTTGGGGATTCGCCAGACCAACCAGGCGGCGACTCAACAGCAGGATCAGCCCCGCTGCGTCGAACCAGATGAAGCGCGTGAGTGAAGACCGCAAGACTGCATGCGCCGTTCCCAGACCCCACAAGATCCAGCTCTCGCCGGCCACCCCGATCGCCTGCATGACCACCGACTTCGTACAACGCCGTCCGGTGGCGAACCGGCTGCCACAGCGCCACCGCGTACGGCACGTTCCACATCAAGAACAACACCCCCACAGACTGCATCATTGCCAGCCCGACGGCGCCCTCCAGCTCGAAGCTGGCGGCGTAGCCCTGCGGCTGGATTAGAAAAGCCAGGGCGCACTGCACATTCCAGACAAAAACGACGCCGACCAGCAGCCGCGCCAGGTTGGTTCGCCAGCGCTCGCTCAAAAGGCGTAGTCCTCCATTGCCTCGCACAGCGCAGCCACTTTGTCCAGGGTGATATCCGCCCCATAGGCCGCCGCGATCAAACCCAATCCACCTTCCGGCAGCGCCATGGCGTCCACCACTTCTTTGACCTGCTGGCGGATTTCCTGCGGGCTCATGAACGGGAACCCCTGGCGGTCGAGATCCACCATGGCGAACATCTTGCCCTTGTAGGCGCGCACGATGCCCTCGAGCGTGTTGGCACGGAACTGCGGATCGTGCACCGACACCCCGCATTCGATCAGGTCGTCCACCACCTCCAGCAGCCGCCCGTCCGACGAGAGCAGCACCAGCGCCCCTCCCTGGCGGCATCTCTGGAACAGGCGCATGAACATCGGCTTGATGTACTTGCGGAAGCTGCGCGGGCTGATCATCAACCCGGTTTGTGCCCCGAAATCGGTGTGAAAACCGATCACATCTGCCCCCAGCTCCAGCCATTTTTCTACCAGCCGCATCTCGTAGTCTTCCAGCATTCCGATCAGGCGCCCCAGCTCAGGCGGCTCCTCGGCAAAGTCCATCATCAGGTTCTCGAAGCCGCGCAGGAAATACAGCCGGTCGAACAGGCGCTCGGCGTTCCCGAAGGCCACCTTGCCCTGGCGTTTGCGCTCATCGAAATCACGCTGGGCTTTCTCCCAATCCTTGGGGGTGCGCTCGCGCTCGTCAGCCACCAGCGGATCGGGCATGCGGTAAGTCTCCAACGACTCCCACTTCTCCAGCGGGTGCCCGACCACCTGGCCCTCCATCCCTGCCTGCGCCGTGTACCACAGGCAGTCCCAGTTGTCCCGGTAGTACTCGCCGGCGCGGTGCACGAGCGGCATCACGTCGTAAAAGTTGCGCTCAGCGGGGGTGTAGTCGGGAAACAGCCGCGGGTGCTCGAGCACGATCGTTTCCAGGTCTTCCCGGTACATGTTCCAGAGGATCGGCGCCAGGCTGATCTGGCAGGGGATCCACTCCGGGTAGCGGAACTCCACGGCCCGCAGGTAGTTTTCTCGTATCGTCATGGTTGGTGTAGGGGTCATCGTGTATCCTGTTGATGTAGTGTAGTCTTACCCAGGGATGACGCCGCGCGCCAGGCGCACTGGCACGCCGCCGTTGACCCAGGACAGGCTGGCATCCAGCTTTAGCTCGAGCTGGCCCAAGAGTTGGAGGTCGTTGTAGAGCATGGCCAAATGCCAGCCGGGGCACTTGGTCTTGAGAACCTTGCCGAACTGGGCATACAGGTTGCGCAGGTCCTTGTCCGCGCTGACGCGCAGGCCGTAGGGAGGGTTGGTGATCACCCAACCCATACCTACCGGCTCGATCGCCGAGACCGCCCGGCAGCTAAACTCGATGGTCTCGCTGACCCCAGCGCGCGCCGCATTCGCCTGTGCCATCTCGATCGCCCCGGTGTCCCGGTCGGAGGCCAGGATCGGCGCTGGTTTGGGCCGCTCCCGGCTCTGGCGGTAGGCCTCGTCCAGCAGCGCCTGCCAGTTTTCAGTTTTGTACCCCGGCCAGTCCATGAAGCCGAAGCGCCGCTTCCCGCCGGGCGGCAGCCCGAGTGCCATTTGGGCTGCCTCGATGGCGATCGTCCCTGAGCCGCAAAACGGATCGATCAGCGGCGCGGCGGCTTCGGGTTGGGAAGCCGCAGCTTCCCAACCTGAAGCCAGGAGCATTGCCGCCGCCAGGGTCTCACGCAGCGGCGCCTTGGCGGTTGCCAGCCGGTAGCCGCGCCGGTGCAGCAGCTCGCCCGACGTATCCAGGCTGAGTGTGCACACGTCGTGGTTCATGCGCACAATCACGAGCTGCGGCAGCGAGCCGCTCGCCTCTTCGTCGAACTTCAGCAGCGGCGGAGATTGCCCCAGGCGCTTGGTGATGGCTTCGACCACAGCCTCGACGACCGCATCTGAATGGTAAAGCCGTGACTTGCGGCAGGTAGCACGAACCGCCACGGGCTGACCCGGCTTCAGGCAGCGCTCCCAGGGCAGCCGGCTGCCTTTTTTACTCAGCTCTGAAAAGGCAGTGGTGTGAAATTCACCCACTCGCAGCAGCACCCGGTTGGCAGTGCGCAGCCACAGGTTGGCTCGGTACAGGGCACTCAAATCGCCGCTGAACGCCACTCCGCCCTCTCCAGAGGCGCCGGCAGCCGCCACACCAGGAAGCAAGCCCAGATGTCGCAGCTCCTGGGAGGTCCAGGGCTCGATCCCTGGCGCACATACGGCAAAAAAATTATCCATGCCTTTTCTCCACCACGATCTCCTTCTGGCGCTGCTTGCGCTGTGTGTCCTTCTCGACAAAAATCGGCTGCAGCGTAAACGGATCCATCTCGGTATAGTACATCAGGCTCGAATAGGTCGACGGCGTCGGCGTGAAAATCTGCACCTGCTCCGGGTTCACCTTGAGCTTCTCGCTGGTGAAGCGCTTCAGCCTGAGCATGTCCTGTTCTGTGCAGCCCGGGTGGGCGGCGATCAGGTAGTAGGTCAGGTACTGCGGTTTGCCGGTAGCCCGCGCTTCCCGCTCGAAAGCCTGCTTGAATTGGACCAGTACCTCTTTACCGGGCTTGCCCATGTGTCGCAGCACGCCGTCCTCGGTGTGCTCGGGGGCAATCTTCATCTGGCCCGAGACGTGGTGGGCGACCACCTCTCGCAGGTAGGCCTGCCCGCAGGCAGCGTCGTTCAGCAGCAGGTCGTAACGGATGCCCGAGGCCACGAAAACCTTACGTACCCCTGGCGTCTGCCGCACCTGTTGCAGCAGCTCGATCTGCGGCCCGTGGTCGATTTTCAACGCCTTGCAGATTTCCGGGGTCAGGCACTGCTTGTCCGGGCAGGCGCCGCTCTTCAGCTTCTTCTTGCACTCGAAGCCGTACATGTTAGCGGTCGGCCCGCCCAGGTCGGGGATTACTCCCTTGAAGTCCGTGTGCTTTGTAAGCCGCCGGGCTTCTTCCAGGATCGACTCGGAGCTGCGCCACTGCACCGTCCTGCCCTCGTGGGCGGCGATCGCGCAGAAGTTGCACTCGCCGTAGCAGCCGCGGTGCGTTGGGATCGAAAACTGGATCGTCTCAAGCGCCTTGACTTTGCCCTGGCTTTCGTAATAGGGGTGCTGGCGGCGCTCAAAGTCCAGGGCATAAACCGCGTCCAGCTCGGGCTGGCTCAGGCTGGCTGCCGGTGGGTTCTGCACCAGGCAGCGCTTCCCGTGCTTCTGGGTAAGCCCGTTCGCCGTTATCGGGTCGTTATTCTGGTAAAAAAGGTGGAACATCTGGATGAACAACAGTTTATCCGCTTTCACCGTTTCGAAATCCGGCAGCTCGACGTAGGTCGCCAGCTTCTCAGCGGCCTCGGGTTGTGTATATTCGGCTTCGTTGAGGATAAAGCACAGGCCGCGCACGTCGCGCCCATTGCCGCCCTGGCTCAGTCTGTCCGCCAGCTCCAGCACGGCGCGCTCTGCCATGCCGTACAGCAAGTAATCGGCCTTGGCGTCCAGCAGGACCGAGCCGCGCACCTGGTCGGACCAGAAATCGTAATGGGCGACCCGCCGCAGGCTGGCTTCGATCCCGCCCAGGACGATCGGCCGAGTCTGCTTGAAATGGCGCCGGATCAGGTTGGTATAGACGATCGTGGCGCGGTCGGGCCGGCGCTCATTGAGCCCGCCGGGGGTGTAATCGTCGCTGCGCCGCTTCTTCTTGAGGGCGGTGTAGTTGGCGACCATCGAATCGACGCAGCCGGCGCTGACGCCCCAAAACAGGCGCGGCTCCCCCAGGCGGGTGATATCCTGCTCAGACTGTGTATCCGGCTGGGCGATTACGCCCACCCTGTAGCCGGCGTTCGCCAGCACCTTGCCGATCACAGCCGTGCCAATGTACGGGCTGTCGATGTAGCTGTCGCCGCTGACCAGGATCACGTCCAGCGCCTCCCAGCCAAGCCGCTCCATTTCCTCTCGAGTCGTGGGCAAGAACATGCCAGGATTGTAACATGTAGTTATTTATTCACGCTGCGACAATCGGTTTGATCGTCTTCGATCCGATCTCCCCTAGAGCCTGCTTGAGTTCCTCAAACATCGCCTCATCCTGGTAGCATCCGATGATCGCCCCACCCGAGCCGGCGAACTTGGCGCTGGCGCCACAGCGGCGCGCCGTTTCGATCATCTGCACCTGCCAGGGTGGGATGTTGTAAATGCTGCGGCGGGTGTCGAAGTTCTCGTCGATCAGGGCGTTGAGAGTGGCGGTGTCGCCTGCCAGCAAGGCAGCCCTCCCGCCCTCCGCGATTTGTGCGAAGTGCAGCATGGCGCTGACCACACTCGGCCTCGCCGCGGTTGAAACGACCGCGGATATCGTTGTGAAAGACCTCGGTTGGCTCGCTCAGGCTGGCGTGGTAGGCCAGGTAGAGCGGCGGCAGCAGGGCTGGGTCCAGGGGTTCGTAGGCGTAGCAGGCGTAACCATCGAGGATGCGCTCCTGCGAGCAGTCAAAATCCATGTACACCAGGCCTTCGTACACCTGGATCACCCGGTCCTGCAGACCCCCAGCAATGCCCAGGTCATCGCGCTCGACTGCCAGCACGAACGATGGCTGCAGCTCCAGCGGCATGCTGACCTGGTAAAACTCGAGCAGGGCGCGCAGGGTGGCCACGATGATAGCGCTCGAGCCTGCCATGCCGACCTGGCGCGGGATGTCGGTCTCGTAGCGGACCGAAAACTTCAGATCGTGCAGCTTCAGGTTTTTTGCCTGGCAGTATTCGACGAAACGCTTGATCGTGGCTTTGATCAGGCGGATGCCGCCGTAATAGCCGTGCAGCTTGACGTCGCGAGCCAGGTCGTAGACCGAGCTGAAACGGGCGCGGTCGTCTTCCGCCAGGACAATATCCACGCTGTCCCACTCGTAGAGGACGACCTCCGCCCAGAAATTGCGCACGCTCAGTGAGATCGTCTTGCCGTGGTAACCGTCGGAGGGGTTGCCCAGCAGCCCGGCGCGGGCATAGGCGCGCTTATGGATGATGAGCATGCAAGTACTTCTCCAGGTGCTGGCGCAGGGCGTCCCCGTATTTCGGGTCGGCGAGGGCGAATTCCATGAAGGATTGGAAGTACGAATCGAAGCTGCCAATGTCGTACGCGCGGCTCCTCTGGGCGCAGGCGCACCCCGTACACCCGCCCGCCTTCCTGCAGCAGCAGGCGCACGGCGTCCGTGAGCTGGATTTCGCCACCCTTGCCAGGAGATGTCCGGTGAAGAGCGCCAAAAATCGACGGGGCGAAGACGTAACGGGCGGCAATTGCCAGGTTGCTGGGCGCTTCATCGATATCGGGTTTCTCGATCACATCCCGCACCGGGAAGACGTCGTCAGGGGTTCCCTCGGGTTGGGCAATGCCGTAGCGTGAGACTTCATGCAGCGGCACTTCTTCAAAGGCGATCACGGCATCGGGCTGGTATGCCTCGAAACAGTCCGTCATGCGCTGGACAACGTTGCTCTGAGCGTGCAGGCCAATGATCGAATCGCCAAGGGCGACCACGAACGGCTGGTTTCCGGTAAAAAACTCGGCGCAGAGCACGGCGTGCCCCAATCCCAGGAGCTGGCGCTGCCGGGTGAAGTAGTACTGCAGGGGTGCACGCTCGAATTCGAGCTCTGCCAGGAGGTCTTCCTTCCCACTCTCGCGCAGCACCTGCACCAGCTCGCTGTCCAGGTCGAAGTGATTTTCGATCGAAGTCTTGCCGGGTCCGGTGATGAAAAGCACGCGGCGCATGCCGACGCGCGCCAGCTCTTCGACGACGTACTGCACCACGGGTTTGCGCCCGACGGGCAGCATCTCCTTGGGTTGGGATTTCGTGGCGGGCAGCAGGCGCGTGCCAAGACCGGCTACCGGGATGACCGCCAGGTCGATGTTGTTTACAGGATAAGATTGCATACCGTGATTATAACCAACTTGTATGTAGGTTGAGTTCAATGCAGTGAAACTAACGACAAATCACAATTCCAACACCCTCGGCCGGTACTGCAGCGCCTCCGCCAGATGCGCCGGGCCGATATTCTCGCTGCCTGGCCAGGTCGGCGATGGTGCGCGCCAGCTTGAGCACCCGGTGGTAGGCGCGTGCCGAGAGCTGGAGCTGGTTCATGGCGGTGCGCATCAGGGCGCGGCTGGCGTCGTCGAGCTGGCAGAACTGCCTGACCTCGCCGGGGCGCATGTCGGAGTTGCACAGGATCTGCCCGTCGCCGTGCTCCAGCCTGGCGAAGCGCTGGCGCTGCCTCTCGCGGGCTTTCTCGACGCGCGCCTGGACGACCGCAGATGGCTCTCCCAGGCGCATGTCACTCAGCTTGTCGTATTCGACGCGCGGCACCTCGATGTGGATGTCGAAACGGTCGAGCAGCGGGCCCGAGATGCGCTTCTGGTACTTGGTGACGGTGCCGGGCGAGCAGGTGCAAGGCTTGAGGGCGTCGCCGTAGTAGCCGCACGGGCAGGGATTCATCGCCGCAATCAATTGGAAAGAGGCCGGGAAGGTCAGCGAGCCCGAAGCCCGCGAGATGGTCACGACCTTGTCCTCGATCGGCTGGCGCATGACCTCGAGGACGCGCATGCTGAACTCGGGCAACTCGTCCAGGAAGAGCACGCCACGGTGCGCCAGCGAGATCTCGCCCGGGCGCGGCCAGTTGCCGCCGCCCACCAGACCGGCGTGGGAAATGGTGTGGTGCGGGGAGCGGAAGGGGCGGCTGCGCACCAGCGGCACGTCCGGCGGGAGCTGGTCGGCGACGGAGTAAATGCGGGTCACGTCCAGGGCTTCGTCGATGCTCATGCGCGGCAGGATGCCGGGCACGGCGCGCGCCAGCAGGGTCTTGCCGGCGCCGGGAGGCCCGACCATCAGGATGTTATGTCCGCCCGGAGGCGGCGACTTCCAGGGCGCGCTTGACGTGTTCCTGGCCTTTGATCTCCGCGAAATCGGTCTGGGTGATCACCGGCAGGGCTTCGGCTTCGACGGGCGGGTGCGGGGCGATCGGTTCCAGGCCGCGCAGGTGTCCGGCCAGGTCGGCCAGGGAGGCCACCGGGATCACTTCCAGACCGGGGATGAGCGAGGCTTCGGCGGCGTCGTTGGGAGGCACAAAAATGCGCAGGAAGCCTTCCTGGCGCGCCAGGGCTGCCATCGGCAGCACACCGCGCACGTGGCGCACGCTGCCATCGAGTGACAGCTCGCCGATGATGAGCGCGCCCTCCACGCAGCCGGCAGGGATCTGGCCGGTGGCCAGCAGCGTCCCCAGAGCGATCGGCAGGTCGTAGGCCGGGCCTTCCTTGCGCACGGCTGCCGGCGCCAGGTTGACGGTCAGGCGCTTGCGGGGGAAGATCAGCCCGGCGTTCTTGACCGCAGCCTGGACGCGCTCGCGGCTCTCCTGCACGGCGGTGTCAGGCAGGCCGACAATGGTGACCGAGGGCAGGCCGTCGCCGATGTCGACTTCCACTTCGACGATGACGCCTTCGAGACCGATGACTGCACATGAGTAGACGCGGGCGAGCATGCCGGAACCCCTTCGAATGGCTTAGGATGGACATATCTTACCTTAGATTTATGTCATAATACAATGGCTTTAACCACTATGACCGAACTGCATTTTCGGGATAATATCTTCGACGATAGGATAACGCCAATGATCAATTCACTCCAAGTCTCATGCGTCCAGATGCACTGGGCAAAATCGCTGGATTTCAACCTGCAGCGCACCCTGCACTACATCCAATCCGCTGCGGAGTCTGGCAGCCGTGTGGTGCTGTTTCCCGAAGCCAACCTGACCGGCTACTATTTCCCAACCGTGATCGAGCTGGATCCAAATGCGGTGCTTGCCTCGCTGGAAAAGGTATGTGCAGCCGCCCGCGAGAATGACATCTGGGTGATCGTGGGTACGATCCGAGAAAACGCAGGATCGATTTCTGAACCTGGCCCATGTCATCAACCGGCAGGGAGAGATTGTGCACGAATATGCCAAGGTGAACATGGCAGGAAGTGACGAGAAGAAATACTGCCGCGGCGGCAATAAACTGTCCCTGTTCGAGATCGAAGGGGTGCTCTGCACGCTGGTGATCTGCCGGGATGGGCGGCATCCCGAGCTATACCGCATTCCGGCGATGGCGGGCGCGCAGATCCTTTTCCACCCATCCTGCAGCTCGGATGAGATCGAGGCCGTTTGCTGGAAACGCACCTCCGGACGGGCGCAGCAGCCTGTGGGTCCGAACTCGAAGATCTTCCACTGCGTTGCCAACACGGTCGGCGAATCCCCGGACGGCAAGCAGACCTCCAGCGGGTCGTCCTTTATCCGCGAGCCGAACGGCATCCCGCTGGCCGAAGCCGGTTTTTACCAGGAGGAGATGATCACGGCGGTTCTCGATCTATCCAGGGCTGACCGTTCCTACGTTCTCGACAGCCTGAAAAACCCACCTTTCCTTGCCAATTATTGGCAACAGATGGTTGCTGAAACCGTTGCCAGGAAAGACCTTAAACCCGAATAGTGGAGAATCCAATGACACCTGAACCCATCACTGCGAGGCTGGATTTTTCCGGCAAGAACAAAGAGATCATCAGCGGCCACCTGCGCCTGGGCGGCAGCAATCCGCTGGGCGAACGCATCGAACTCACGAACTACTACCTGCTGCGCCAGGGTCGGCCCTGGATCGGCATCAGCGGCGAGTTCCAGTTTGCGCGCTACCCGCTGGAGTATTGGGAAGAGGAGCTGCTCAAGATAAAAGCCCTCGGCATCAACCTGGTGTCCTGCTACTTCTTCTGGAACTACCACGAGCCGAAGCCCGGGCAGTTCGATTGGAGCGGTAACCGCAACGCCCGCCATTTCGTGAAGCTGTGCGCCCAATGTGGATTGGATGTGATTGCCCGTATCGGGCCGTTCGTCCATGGCGAATGCCGCAACGGCGGGCTGCCGGATTGGCTGTACGGACAGCCGTTCGAAGCGCGCTCGAACGACCCGGGCTACCTGGCCTGCGTCGAGCGCTACTACCAGGAGCTGGGGCGTCAGTTGAACGGGCTGTGGTTCATGGACGGGGGACCGCTGGTGGGCTTGCAGCTCGAGAATGAGTACGGGCACACTGGGGCGCCCTGGGAGACGACCGGCCGCGGGCGCGAGGTGGAGTGGGCGCCGCGCGGCTCTGGCGGAGCAGCTCACATCGCTGAGTTGAAGCGCCTGGCAGCTGAGGCTGGGATGGAAGCGCCGCTGCTGACCCTGACGGCCTGGGGAGATCCCAACTGGGCGCCGATCCTGGAGGACGAAAGCCTGCCCGTCTATGGTGGGTATGCTTACCCGGTCTGGATCGACGACCCGGGTCCGAGTGACCTGTACTGCTTCCAGGATGCCCATGCGAATTTTGCGGCAGCGCCCGGGCGCCGCACCAACTACTACCCGTTGATGAATGCCGAGATGCAGGGCGGCATCCAGGTGACCTACCAGAACCGCCCGCTGGTGCCGCCGCGCAGCACAGAAGCCCTGGCGCTGGTGGTCCTGGGCAGTGGCAGCAACTTTTTGGGCTACTACATGTTTCACGGCGGCTCTCACGCCTGGCTGGAGGGCGGCTTCGCCAACGAGCGCAAGAACCCGCAGGTCTCCTACGACTTCCAGGCGCCGGTGGGTGAGTACGGCGAGGTACGTGAGTCCGGGCTCGCCTTGAAGATGCTGCACCAATTCCTGCAGGCGTTTGGTCAGGAGCTGGCGCCGATGGGGGTCGTGCTGCCTGAGGGCGCGGCAGAGATCCAACCGGGGGATACGCAATCCCTGCGTTATTGCGGGAGGTTCGGCGACGGCCGCGGCTTCGTGTTTTTGAACAACTTCCAGGACCACCTGGAGATGCCGGATCAATCGTTCAAGCTGGAATTGAAGCTTCCTGGGGAGCAGATCAGGATCCCGCGGGAGGGAAACCTGACCCTCAAATCAGACGCCTGCTGCCTGCTGCCGGTGAATCTTTCCCTGGCGGGGGCGCGCCTGGTTTATGCGACTGCCCAGCCCCTGACGGTGCTGCAGACGGCTGCCGAGGACCATTACTTTTTCTTTGCGGTGGACGGCATGAAGGTGGAATACTGCCTGGATGCTGGTACCTGTGGGGAGCTTGCTGGCGATACCGGCGCCGAGCATATCGCAGCCGGGAAAATTGTTCTGGAGGTCGAGCCGGGTGTGGAACGCAGCTTTACCCTGCGAACCCTGGAAGGCAAGGTTGTGCGCGTGACCACCCTGACCCGCGGCGAGGCGGAACACGCCTGGTGCGGAGAGGCCTGGGGACGACCGCGGTTGATCCTGAGCAGCGCCGACTTGTTCTTCCGCGGCCAGGCGGTCGAGCTGCGCTCGCTAGGTGAACCCGATAATGAATTGAGTGTTTTCCCAGCGGTGGAAGACTGGCCGCTGGAAGTGCAGGGCGGGTTGTTGGATGTCGAGAAGCACGGCGTATTTTCTCGCCTGAAAATCCACGTGCCGGCCAGGCAACTATCGCTCCGGCTCCAGGACTGCGGGGACGGGCGCTACCGGCTGGAGCTACCGCAAGAAGGCCTGGCCGGGCTGAACGACCTTTTCCTGCAGTTCGACTATGTAGGGGACGTGGGCAGCCTGTACCTGGACGGACGCCTGGTTGCCGACAATTATAATAACGGCAGCCCCTGGCTGGTGGGCTTGAAGCGCTTCTACCCGGAAGCGATGGGCAAGGGATTGGTCCTGCGCTTCTGGCCGCTGCGCAAGGGGGGGATGCAGAACGTCTCGACGGCGATGGCCAGCCGCATGGCGTTCGAGGGCGAGGAGCTCTTCGAGCTGCGCTCGTTCAAGGTTCTGCCCGAATACGCCGTGCGGATCAGCTGAAGGCGAGGAGGTAACCATGCCGGACTCTACTGCCCACCCGAACATCATCATTCTGTATGCCGACGACCTGGGGTATGGCGACGTCGGCTGTTACGGCGCTGAGGAAATTGTCACCCCGAACGTCGACCGCCTGGCCGCCGAAGGGCTGAAGTTCACGGATGGCTATGCCAGCGCTGCCACGTGCACCCCCTCCCGCTACAGCCTGCTGACCGGCACCTATCCCTGGAGAAACCCGGCCGCAGCCATCCTGCCGGGCGACGCGCCCATGATCATCCAACCTGGCACACCGACCCTTCCCGGTATGCTCCGGGAGGCCGGCTACCGCACCGGCGTCGTCGGAAAGTGGCACCTGGGGCTTGGCGCGGGCGACCTCGACTGGAACCGGGACATCAGCCGCACCCCCAACCACGTGGGCTTTGATTACGCTTTCATCATGGCTGCCACCAACGACCGCGTGCCCTGTGTCTATATCGAAAACCAGCGCGTGGTTAACCTGGACCCGGCTGACCCGATCGAGGTCACTTACGATCCGGCGCAAGCCTTCCCAGGAGTGCCCACGGGACGTCTAAACCCGGAGCTGCTGAGGATGCAGGCCAGCCATGGTCACGATGGCGCCATTGTCAACGGCGTCGGCCGCATCGGCTTTCTGCGCGGCGGGAAGGCAGCTTTGTGGAACGACGAAACGATGGCGGAGGTGTTTGTTGAAAAGGCGATCCATTTTATCGAAGAGAGCAAGGACCGCCCCTTTTTCCTGTATTACGCCCTCCACCAGCCCCACGTGCCTCGCCTGCCAGGGCCTCGCTTCAAAGGTGTAACGAGCCTCGGTCCGCGCGGTGATGTCATCGCCGAGATGGACTGGTGCGTGGGCCAGGTCCTGGAGGCGCTCGAGCGCCTGGGCTTGCGTGAGAACACGATCGTGATCTTTTCCAGCGATAATGGACCCGTACTTGACGACGGCTACGTCGACCGGGCGAGAAGAGCTCGGTGGACGGTCACAGGCCTGCGGGACCGCTGCGCGGCGGCAAGTACAGCCTGTTCGACGGCGGCGCCCGCGTCCCGTTCATCCTGCGCTGGCCAGGCAAGGTGCAGCCCGGCGAAAGCGCTGCCCTGGTCAGCCACCTGGACTTCTACGCCTCCTTTGCAGCTTTGATCGGTCATAAGCTTACCAGTGAGGAGGCGCTGGACAGCGTCGATTTACACCAGGCTTTCTTCGGGAAGAGCGCCCTGGGTCGACGGGAGCTGGTCGCTGAAGGAATGTGGCAGAAGACCGTTCTGCGGCAGGGAAGCTGGGCTTATATTCCTGCTCACGCCGGTCCGGCTGTAAATGCCACCACGAACACCGAGCTTGGAAATTCAACTGACCCGCAGCTTTACGATCTATCCCTGGACATTGGCCAGATCACTAACGTGGCAGAAAAGTATGTCAGCAGGACAAGGCGGATGGCGTCTCGCCTGATCAAAATCCGAGAGAGCAAGCGGACGCGTCCCAGGTTATCTTAGCGAAGTTCAAGGTGGATGAGCCTGGCTCCTTGTGAAGAATTTACTTCCTGGCAAAACAATTCGAATTCAACGAGTAAATCCAGTGAAAACCTGGCCCAGGTGCTCCTTGATTGTGCGCTCCAGGTGTTCATCCGTCAGGCTGCGGTAGCCTTCCACGTAAGACCGCCAGGCCGGGCAGTCCAGGCCTTGGGCAGCCTCTAGAGAACGATCCAGGTCCTGCTTAACTTGTTTTAGATTGATTGTGTCGGTCCAATCCGCTTGCAGCCTGGCTTCCAGCATCTCCAGGGATGGCGGCTCAGCTTGCAGCCAGGGATGAGCTCCGGCAAGCTGTGCCAGGAAATAAGTCAGGTGGCGGCTCTGGAAGTCCGCCTGCCAGTCGCCGATATCGTCGAGCAGTTGGGAGGCAACTGCGATGTGATTCAAGGAGGCCTCGAGCGCAGGAATCCATTCTGAGTGCCCGGAAGAGATGCTCAAGTGCGACCAGGGTGGTCGTAATCGGGCTGACCTTCCCGTGGGCGATGGACACAAGCGTCTGCATGGTGAATTCAGCCGGGTGAGACTGGGCATACACTTCTGCAGCCAGGCCGGAGAGGTGGGCGTTTTCCAGTCGCTGGAAATGACCCCAGAAGGGGGAAGCGGCAGGGAAGACAGCCCGGTAGCGGCTGGCAGCCTGGCTGTAAAGAGCCTGGTGGTAGATTGTCAGGGCGCCCGGCTCTGAGACCTGGCCATCCACCAGGTGGTCCAGGACGACCGAGGCCAGGACATAAAAGGCGCCAGCACCGGCGATATCCAGCAGCGTTTTATCATCCAGCTCCTGGAAGCACTCCCAAAACAGCCAGGGCGTGCCGACCAGCACCGGGTTGAGAACGCTCAAGCCGCCAAAAGGCTCGCGGTTGAAATTGCCGTAATAGGCGGCCTGCTGCCGTGCCAGTTCGGCTACACCGGGCGGAAGCTGCTGCAGGAAACCTTCGAAGGTCTCTTCCAGGCGGTGAAATAGCTGGCTGGCGCGGCTGCCCTCTACCAGCTTGAGTTGGGACAAGGGTCAGTAAGCCCGGGCAGCGCAGATCACCAGGCCCAAAACCTGGCGGTAGCCAATTCGGGCGGCTTGATCGATTTCAGATCATCGACCGCCTGGTCGATCTGCCACTGCGACCAGGGCGAGGCCAGGGTGACGTTGTGCCATTGGATGCTTTCGGGGTTGCCAAAGTTCGCCAGCATCTGGCGGATCAAAGCCTCGTCGCCGGTCTGCAAGACCTCGATCACCATGTTCCCTTCGAGGGTGTTTGACTTGATCAGGTTGACCAGGGACAGCAACTCACCGTCGTAATGAATCGGTCTGATTTCCTTCATTTTTTCCTCCATTCCACACTCAAGCCACTTTACACAGATGAATTTTCCTCACCAGCCTGGCGCGATCTCTGCGCCAGGGCGATCCCGGCCGGCATGAGCAACGCATACAGCCAGTCAATGGGCAGGCGTCCCAGGGTCGTCTCCTGGTAGACCAGGTAGATCGCCGGGAGCGCCGCCAGGCCGATCAGCAGGCTGGCTTTCAGAGCGTTTAGCGCCAGCAGCCTGCCGGGAGGCCGGGCGTCCAGCCTGGGAATGACCCAGGACAGGGCTCCACCCTGGATGAATCCGTAGACAATGAAAACCGGGACGTAAACGCCTGGACCTGCGGTGGGGGAGAACAGGCCCGCCGAGGTAAACACAATCATCAGAACCGAAAAAACCAGCCCGCCCACCCCGGCAATCGCAAATCGCCCGGCGGTCGAGAGCCTGGCAGACCAGAGGACGTCTCCCAGGCCGAGGGCAGCTCCGCTTGCGAATCCTTGCAGCGCCCCCCAAACCAGGCCAGCCAGGGCGCCGCTGAGAATCCAGGCAGCCACGGACAAAAATTCGGTGTTCCTCTGGAAGTCAGACGGGTAAATCAAGAATGCCAGCAGGGGGATCGAGCTGCCCAATACTGCCAGGGCCAGGCTGCCGCCGATGACAGCACGCTTGGTCCTGGCGAAAATGGCTGCGTGACCCTTCGACCAGCGTTGGCGCATCAGCTCGATGGCAACGGGCAGCCGGGGGTAGTCGATGCCTGGCGGCAGGCTGCCAAATTCGTCGATGACGGCGACCAGCGCGCTCAGCGCAGCCGGGTCCTCCTGTTTTCCGGCAGCGGTTGCCAGGATACGCTGGACATCGACCAGCCGGTCCCTGCGAGCAGCCTCGACCGCTGCCAGGGTGCGCACTTCATGCAAGTCATCCGAGGCCGTTACGCGCAGTAAAACCTCGGTCGCCTGGGTCTCTTGAATTCCACACAACGCCTTCACGAGCTCCTGGCGCAATTGAGGTTTTGGATACTCGTCCAACAGCAGCTCAAGGGCTTTGATGAACTCGCTGGTTAAGTCGCCGCGTTTCGTCCAAGGCTCGAGCGCCAGTCCATTCTGCAAGGCGCTGCGCATCAACCAGGCCAGGTCCTCCTGGGTGAAAGTCAGGCTGGCTGGAGCGCACAGCAGGACCGCCAGGTTAGCCCGGTCCACAGATTGGACTCCCTGGGCGTGCCAGTGTTTGAGCAGGCCGCGATACGCCTCGATTTCATGTGGTTCACCGCTCGCAGGCGGCCTCGCCAGCAGGTCCTCTTCGTGCATTAAGCCTTCGCTTTGGACAGCGAGGGTGTTCAGGGCCGGAAACTCGCCTGGAATACCCTGAATGATCAGCTGGTAAATGTGTTGTGGGAAGCGGATATCTTTTAATGTGTGAAAGCCAAGGCTGCGCAGGCTGATCCCATCTGGCAGGTCCTGGTAAACCAGGTCACGCGTGGTCTGCGAAAGCAGCACCTGGCCTCCATGCCCGGCAGCAGCGATCCGGGCAGCCCGGTGAACATCCATGCCGATGTAGCTGGGTTGTTGACCGCCGCTATCTGCCGGGATCTCATCCAGGCTGTTTTGGCTGAGCGAGGGCTCCCCGGTATGCAATCCCATGCGCACCTTCACCTGGACTCCCTCAGCCCATGAATGCTCTACCAGGTTGCGCTGGGTCTCGATGACGTAGTGGATGGCATCGATCGCCCTGGCGAAAACGATGAAGAAAGAGTCACCTTGAACATTAATTTCATGGCCGTTCCATCGGGGCAGGGCAGCTCGCAAGATGCGGTGGTGGTCGCTAAGCAACACTTCATACTGGTCTCGCAGGGTTTCTAAAAGCCTGGTCGACCCTTCAATATCAGTGAACAGGAAAGTGACCGTCCCACTTGGAATATTGGTGTGCATCTTCCACCGGAATAATTTAATTATAGCGTAATCGACCTTAAAAGTTGCATTTAAATAAATCGTGGTGGCTGTATAATCTGGAGAAAGCCGAGGTTTCCAGGTAGTCTGGATCGAGCAGGCATAACCAGAAAGCTGCCTGGTCGTTCTTCTTCCAAAATGAAATGAGGTCCTTGATGAATAAACGCCTGTCAGGCAATCCAATCATCCCGGGAAGGGGGGTGTGCGACCCGCATATCCGCATTTTTAACGACCGGGCATACCTGTATGCCACCCATGACAAAGAGGCTGGAAGCACCGATTTTGTCATGGAGGACTGGTGGGTCTGGTCGTCGCCCGACCTGGTCGACTGGGTCCACGAATGCACGATCCAGCCCGAGCAGACGTATTACGGCCGGCCGGATCGAAGCTGCTGGGCAGTGGATGCCATGGGCCGGGATGGCAGGTACTACCTTTACTTCTCGCGCGGCCCCAGGGAGATCGGCGTCGTCCAGGCGGACTCGCCGGTTGGACCCTGGCGCGATCCATTAGGCCAACCGCTGATTGCAGAAGGCAGCGTGGCCACGGAGGCTCACGACCCCGGTCTCTTTCTCGACGAGGATGGCGAGGCTTACATCGTCTTCGGCACCTGGGACTTTTACATTGCCCGCTTGAAGGAAAACATGGTATCCCTGGCAGAGGTCCCGCGCAAGATTACCATCCACAATCCCGAAGGGCCTTACGGTAAAGGGAAGACCGATGACAAACCTTACCTCCACAAGCGGCAGGGGATTTACTACCTGTCCTGGGGCTGCTACTACGCCATGGGCAGCTCAGTTTACGGTCCCTACGACTGCCGCGGGTCGATCATTTTGGAGGAGAATGTCGCTCCCTCCCTGCGTTACCGGACTTTGGCATCACCTACGACCGGCACGGGTCGTTTTTCGAGTGGCGAAACCAGTGGTTCTTTACCTGCAACGAAATGGGGATCAGCCAGAGTTCCTATTTTCGAGATTCGTCCATCGCTTATGTGAACTACCTGCCCAACGGGGAGATTGTGCCTGTGCGGATCACGACCGAAGGGGTTGGGTTATAAGCCTTTAAATCAAGCATAGCCGCGCTTTTTGGCTTCCTCGAGCATGGCTTCGGTGGCGGTGGCGCCGCAGCGGGTGCAGCCCAGCTCGCGGACTTTGAGCAGCTGGTCGAGCGTGCGCACGCCGCCGGCGGCTTTCAACTGCACCCCCGGAGCGGCATGCTGGCGCATCAGAGCGAGCACGTGCTCGGTGGCGCCTTTATAGTTGTAATCGCCGCTGGGCTGCTTGACGAACCCGTAGCCGCTGGAAGTCTTGACAAAGGCCACTTTCAGCTCCGAGCAGACCTGGCAGAGCCTGATGATGTGCTCGTCCTGCAGGTAGTCAGTCTCGAAGATGACCTTGAGGATGGCGCCGGTACGCAGGCATGCCTGGTTGACGGCGTCGATGTCCAGCGCGCACGTACTCCCAATCGCCGCCCAGGACTTTGCCGATATTGGCAACCATGTCGATCTCGCTGGCGCCATCCTGGATTGCCAGCTCCGTTTCGGCGACTTTGATCCGGGTAGCGCTGTTGCCGTGAGGGAAACCGATCACCGAGCAGACGGCAACGCTGGAGCCGGCCAGCGCCTCTTTGCACATCGGCACGGCATAAGGTTTAACGCAGACTGTAGCGACGTCGTACTTCCGGGCAATTTCACAGCCCTTGAGGATCTCGGAATCCGTCATCGTGGGATGCAGCAGGGAATGGTCGATCATTTTAGCCAGGTCGTGCAGGGTAATTTGAGGGGTCATGATTTGATCCTTTGAGAATGACATTAAATCCGGATAGTCTCTACCATGCGTTCCATGAAATAACAGTAGTTTTCGAACGAAATATCCGGTGGGCAGGTGTGGTCGGTGTGGGCGATGAAGCCGCCCTCCAGCATCAGGGGACGCAGGCGCTGCAGTTCGGCGTCGATGGCCTCCCTGCCCAGGGCCAGGGCACGCTTATCATAACCGCCCCACAGGCGCAGCTCCTTTCCCCATTTCTTGCGTACCTGGAGCACATCCATGCCAGCCTGGACTTCGAAGGGATAAATAAAGTTTAATCCAGCCTCCAGCCAGACTGGGATCAACTCGTCGATCCGCCCATCGCTGTCCACGCCGATGTAATTCACGCCGCGCCCGTGCAGGAAATCGACAACGCGGCGGTAGCACGGCAGCATATACTGGCGCGCCAGCCTGGGCGAGAGCAACGGGCCGGCCTTGTAAGCCATGTCCTCCCAGAAGGCGAAAGCATCAATAGGGACCACATCCAGGATCTGCGCCATCATGGCGATGATGAAGTCGGCGTTGGCGTCCATCATTTCCTCAATAAAGGCCGGGTCGTCGTAAAAAAGCGTGCACAGGTTCTGGACGCCGGTCAGGTTGCGCAGCGGGCCAAAGAAGCCACCCCAGCGGTCAGCGACAATGACCAGAGGCAAGGGCTGGTCGCGCTTTCGACGCAGCTTCTGCTCCCAGCCGGCCCCAACACGTTTGGTAAGGTCGGGCTGCATGCGTTCGGCCCAGAACGTGCGAAATTCCTGGCGGTTCTCCACCGGAAACTTCAAGAACTGCGGCATTGAACTCATGGGCTGATCCTTCCTTTCCTTCATCAGGATGCCCTCGTGGTTGATATAGACGATGAAGTATTCGTCCTCTTCGATTACGGTGTGCTCAAACGGTGGGCTGGGGAAAAACCAATCGCCGATCACATTGCGCTGGTCTGCCAGCAGGTCTGGCTCGTAGATCGCAGGGTCGTAGCCTTCGCTCTGCCAGCGTTCTATGGTCTCGGGCCAGGCGCCCCAGTTCCACCAGGGGATATGGTCGACAGGCTGGTAGCTCATGCAGGCATGAAAGCGCTCAAGATCATTCATAAAATTCCTTCCTAACGTCCAATCAGTTTCATTTTCAATTCTAAATAAACCAAAAAGTCGGAGTACGAAAGCTCTGGCGAGACGGCGTGGTCAATGTGTGGGATGTAGCCTCCCTGTTCGAGCAGGGGCGGGATCTTGGAATAGAGCTCACGCTCGATGGCGTCTTTACCCCTGGCGAGCTCGATCTTGTCCAGGCCTCCGCACAGCACCAGGTTTTTTCCATACTTCTGCCTGAGGCGCAGCGGGTCCATGCCCGAGGCCTGCTCCAGGGGCCAGAAGACGTTGACGCCGGCATCCATCCACAGGGGCAGCAGGACTTCCGGGTCGCCGTCGGAGTCCAGCCAGATGCTGCGGATTCCGGCGCGGTTCAGGCGGTCGATGATGCGCCGGTAGGGTTTTTGGAAAAATTTACGGAAAATCTGCGGGCTGTAGAGCGGCCCACCTTTCCCGGCGCAGTCTTCGAAAAAATTGAAATAGTCGAACTGAACCTGCTGGAGCGCCGGCTCCACCAGCTCGAGGAAGAAATCGGTGTTGAACTCAATCATCTCCTCGACCAGGGCTGGCTCGTCGTAAAACAGGTAGCACAGGTTTTCAGTGCCGACCCAGGAGCGCAGGCGCGAATACAGTCCGAAGGTGCCGTTGCCCAGCAGGCAGACGGGATAATCACGCTGTTCCCATGTCTTGACCTGTTCGTCCCACCAGAAAGGGTAGCGCGTGGGGGTGTGGGGATCGTACAGGCGCTTGAGCAGCTCCCAGGTGGCGCGGTCTTTAACCGGGAAGTCAATGTAGGTGTCCATGGTCATGCGAGTGCCGCGTACCGTGCCCTCTTTCAGAGCTTTGGTGACGATCCCGTTAGCATGCCGGGCGATCACGTAGCGCTCGTCCTCTTCGAGCACCTCGTATTCATAAGGTGGGATCATCTCGATGTTCAGCCTGGCGAAGCCACGCCGGTCGAACTGGAAATACGGTTCGCCCTCGAACCAATCGCCCAGGTAGACCTGGCCGGGGGGCATGCCCTCGCTCAGCCAGCGCTCGATGGTCTGCCCCCACAGGGCGAGCTCGTAGTTGGGGATCCAGTCGCTGGTTTCACCTGCCATAATTTTCAAGAAGTGTTCTCGATGGTTTGTCATATTCAAAGGGTTTGTTTTGTCGGGTCTAAGGTAAGTTAAGTGCTTGCAAATATGTCCCGGATAGCTTCCAGGTATCCCATGCCGTGAATGGTGTCCGGTTCGAGGTAGCTGCCCTCCGTCCACTCATTCCAGGCGTTAACCGTCAGGATGGTCGCATTCTGCCGGTCCATGCGCTCTTTAATCAGCTCCAGGGCTTCTTTGAATCGAGCTGGCGTGTTGCCCGCCAGGCAGGGGGTGAACGGGTAGCCCACATTCTCAAACGCCTCGGACTGGATGGTACGCGGGCTGGAGTCCCAGCCCATGGTGGCGTTCGGGTAGTAGGGAAGGTCAATTTCGCTGACCACCTGCTCCCAATAATTCAAATACTCCTGGCAGGCACCAGCGTAATCGGTCTCCGGGAACGATTCCAGGGGAACGTGGTGGATCCAGACGTACGAGGTGAAGCTGTTGAAACCCAGCTCCTTGAGGACTTCGTCCGTACGCGGACAAAGTTCGTCCGTAAGCAGCGCTTTCTCACCCGGCAGGACGCCGCGGTTCCAGAGCACCTGGTTGAGGTGCAGGTCCGTAAAACCGGCCTGGCGAGCCTGGCTGCGGAAATAGGCCAGGGCAGAGGCGGCTTCCTGGATTCCGCCGAAGCTGCGGATGAAGGAGGGCAGGTCGTATATTGAGAAGTACGGAGCGCCGTCCACCTGCCAGTACGAAGGGTGCTTGAAATAGCGCTCGATGACGTGGTCGACCATCTTCGCGTACGCCTGCCAGGAAATGGTTCCAGGGTAGAGGCTGCGGTGCGAGTTTGTGGCGCAGTTATAGTAGCTGGCTGGATGGATGTCAATCCAGTCGTGGTTGGCCCAGTGGATAGCAAATTTCAGGCGCTGGCTGTTGGGCGCTCCCAGGAAGCCCTGCTCCAGGCCGCGTTCCAGGTAGGGTCCTTGTTCGTACCAGTACCAGTCGAACAGGAAGGCATCCACACCGTGGTCGGCGGCGGCGGCGATTTTCCTGGCCATGACAGCCGGGTCGGCTTCGTTTTCATATCCCCAAAGAGGGATGCGCGGCTGGCGGTGCTCCGGGTAGCGCGGCCGGGCCAGCCGCACCAGCTCCCATTCGTTCCAGCCGCGGCCATGGACAACCTCATTTTGAGGATCGTGGTGGTAATTGGGAAAATAATAAACGGCGACCTGGTATTTCCGGGGCATGGGCTCAAACTCCCTCCATCGCCACTTCATACATGGCCACCAGGTTTTCGGGTTTGCAGGAGTTATCGGCCTCGGTAGTCGAGCCCATGAAAAACCCAGGATAAACGTCTCGGATAGCCTGGCGACAGACTTCCTTGACTTGCTCTGGCGTGCCATTCGAGAGCAGCTGGCTCATGTCGATCCCGCCCGCCAGGAACAGGTGCGGATATTTTTGACGCACTTCCTTCAAGCTCATCCCGGCTACGGTCTCGATTGGATTCAGACCGTCGATACCGGTGGCAACCAGGTCATCCATGACCTCCATCAGGTAGCCGTCCGAATGGTAGAGACATTGAATGCCGTGTTCGTGCCAGGCGTCGTTCAGGCGCTTGATTCGGGGGAATATCTCCTGGCGCAGGAAGCGCGGCGAATACAGCAGGTGCTCTTTATAGGCGACATCGGCATAGGTCAGGACGATGGGGGAGAGCGTGGGATCGGCGATGGCATGGCAAATCGTGAGGTTGTGAGTTGTCAGGGTTTCCAGGGCTTCGGAAATCAATCCAGGATCGTCTGCCATGACGTAGGAGAGCAGGGTAAAACCGAGGCGGTAAAGGATTTCGTCCAGCCCGGTGCCCTGCTGGGTGATCAGGTGAATGGTGTCGCCCAGGCGCTGCATGTTTTCCAGGAAATACCTGCGAAATCGTTCTCCGTAGGCGCGTTCGTCTGCCAGGATTTCGCGGGTCTCTGCCTCGGTCCGGACGATCAGCCAGCGCAAATACTTCCTGGCGCCTTCGACGTCGTCGAAAGGGCGTTTCTGGACCCAGGAAGTCTTTTCCCAGGCGGCTTCGTGAATCACAAACCCATGCTCATCGGTGAACTCCCGGTCCACCGGCGGGCCAAAGCTCCAGTGGCGGGTCATGTCCAGGAAGCTGCCAATCGCTTTGCCGGTGATGCGATCCAGCTCGCGGATGGTCTGCTCGTCGTAGACCAGTGGGGGCAGCTTTTCACCGCTGAAACGTTCGATGATGCCGTCGCACAGGAGCAGGTCGTAGAGCGGCACGCGGTCCGTTTCTTGAAACGACATCGTTCGTAGGACGCGCTCTTTCTTTGTCAGGGTGGTGGTCAAATTGAACTCTTTTCGATCGGTGGTTGGTTGGAAGTCTGACAGGCCTATTTTAACCGATAGAGTCTCACTGGCGCCTGATTGGTGCATTCCATTTGGCGGTTTCCCGATACAATAAGCTTGAAAAATTCCATACAGGAGCCCCTCAATGACAAAAAAGAAAATCGTCCTCATCGGCGCGGGCAGCGCCATGTTCACGCAAGGCCTGGTCGCGGATTTGATCAATTCCCACAAAAACTGGAAGCTTGGCCTGGTGGATATCGATCCGGAAGCGTTAAAAGTTGCCGAAGGCTTAAGCCGCAAGATGGTCGCGGCCACCGGGGCAGATATCCAGGTGGAGGCCTCCCTGGAGCGCAGAGATCTGCTGCCGGGCGCTGATGTGGTGGTGACCACCATTGGGGTTGGCGGCCGGCGTGCCTGGGAGGCGGACGTGTACATCCCTCGCAAGCATGGGATTTTCCAGCCGGTAGGCGATACGACCATGGCGGGCGGCATCTCGCGCTCCCTCAGGCTCATTCCAGCAATGGTGGAGATTGCCCGTGACGTGCAGCGCCTGTGCCCGAAAGCCTTGTTCATCAACTATGCCAACCCGATGTCGGTGATCTGCTGGGCTGTGCGCCAGGTGACCGGGGCTGAGATCATCGGATTGTGCATCGGGGTGTACGAGGTCATCCACGAGCTGGCCGATTTTATCGGCAAACCGCGCAATGAAGTCAGCGCCCTGGCAGCGGGATTGAACCATTTTACCTGGGTTTACGATTTGCGCTGGCAGGGACAGGATGCCTGGCCCCTGGTGCGGGAGAAGCTTGCCCAGGAACGGGCAGGCCAGAGCCAGCGCACGACTACCGGCTGGGCGGGCCAGGCGGATGCTCCCAGGGCGGCGAACAATCCCTTCTCCTGGTCCCTGTTTGAAACCTACGGCGCTTACCCGGCCGTCAATGACCGGCACGTTTCTGAATTCTTCCCGGAGCGCTTCCCGCGCGGCATGTGCTTCGGCAGGCAGCTGGGTGTGGATGTCTACTCGTTTGAGGACTGCATTGCTTCCGGTGACCAAATCTACGATGAAATGCGCCTGCTTGCCCTGGGAGAGAGCCCGGTGGACGCGGCTGCGATCCAAAGCGGCCTGGGCGAGCACTCCCAGCTCGTGCAGATCATCGATGCGCTGGACACGGACGGGCGCATGAATTTTACCGCCAACCTGCCGAACCGCGGCGTCGTGCCTAACCTGCCGGCCGACGCCATCCTGGAGTTGACGAGTGTGGCGACGGGGCGCGGCGTGCGCCCGCTGTTCGTGCCCGATTTCCCGGGTTTGCTGGCAGCCCCGCTGATCCGCAAGATCGCCGCCCAGCGCCTGACCGTGGAAGCAGCTCTGCAGGAAAACCCAGATCGGAGGCGCGATCTCTTTATCGAAGCGTTGCTCATGGACGGCTGTGTAACCGAACTCGGTACCGCCCGCAGCCTGGCCGATGAGCTGCTCGAGTCTCAGAAGGCTTACCTGCTGTAGAGGAGCGACCGATGAACCACCTGGAGCGATTTATTTCTGTTATGGAATACCAGCCGGTTGACCGGGTCCCGAACTGGGAGCTTGGAGTCTGGCCACAGACCATCGAGCGCTGGGAGGCCGAAGGCATGGACCGCACCCTGCGCCAGTGGGATTGGTTTACGGGGGATGCCGGCCTGGGCATGGACCCGCGCGAGTTCATCCGTTTCAACGGCAATTTTATCCCCGGCTTCGACACCGAGGTGCTGGAAGAGAACGAGCGTTATGTGATCTTTAAAGATGAACTGGGGCGCACCCGCAAGGCACTCAAAGAGGGCACGGTCAGCGGTGGGCGCATGTCGATGGACACCTACATCGACTTTCCGGTGAAGGCGCAGCAGGATTGGGATGCCCTCAAGCCGCGCCTGGCAAACCGGATCGACCGTTACGAGACTTACTGGCAGGAGCTGCGCCTCCCTGGCTGGCTGGGGCGTACTTATCCGCTCATCTTTGGACCGAACTGCTCCACCCTGGGTTTTTACTGGTTCGCCCGCGACCTGATGGGCACAGAACCGCTCTCCTACGCATTTTTCGACCAGCCGCTCCTGGTGCACGACATCATGGAGTTCCACGCCGATTTCCTGATCGAGGCTGCCCGGCCAATCCTGGAAAAGACCACGGTGGATTACATGATCCTGAACGAAGATTTATCCATGAAGGCCGGGCCGCTGCTCAGCCCGCGCGCCTACCGGGAGTTTATCTTCCCGCGCTTGAAGCGCCTGGTGGATTTTGTCAAGTCGCACGGCGTGCGCTATTTTGGGATCGACACCGACGGAAGTCCTGAAGCGGTCGTCCCCATGTTCATGGATGCGGGGGTGGATATCCTGTGGCCGTTAGAGCGGGCATCTGACCAGGACCCGCTCCGCCTGCGCAAGAAGTTTGGAAAATCGCTGCGCCTGTGGGGCGGCGTCGATAAACGAGTTTTGGCGGAAGGCCCAGAAGCGATCGACGCCCACCTGCGCAGTATGCGCACCCTGATCGAAGAGGGCGGTTTTATCCCGACGGTGGACCACACCGTGCCGCCGGACGTGAGTTGGCCGAACTTCCTGCATTACATGCAGAGCAAGGATAAGCTGCTGCGCGGAACCTTGTGAAAGGTTACCTTATTTGAACCACTCCGGCGTGATCTCCGGCGGGGTGTAGAAATCCGTCCAGGGTTTTGCCAGGGCATCCACCAGGGCTGTAATCCGGCGCATGCGCTCGCGGGCGGTGACATCCAGGAATTCCTGGCGGGTTTCAGGTGGGACTTTGGTCGCTTCCCGCCAGACAGCGCGCCCGACCGCCACGCCGGAAGCGCCCGCCTTGCAGGCGGCAGTCACCTGGCGCAGGAAGGTCTCGTAATCAACGGAAGCCGATAGGAGGACCCAGGGGATGCGGCTGGCCTGGCTGAGCTCAGCGCAGGCCTCCTGCCAGGCGTTTTCGTCGCCGACAACCTGGGCATCCAGGGGAAATTCGGCTTTCAAAACATCGCCGCCGAGGGGCGTCAGCCGGCGAGCCGTCTCGATGACCACGTAGCGGCGTTCATCGGGTGAGAGCTTTTTGCGCTCGGGATCGAGCGAGTAGGAGAGCGTTTCCAGGAACAAGGGGATGTCCTGTTCGGTGCAACTGGCGCTGACGGCTTGAACTAGATCTTCGATCTCGTAGGCGGTAGGCGAATCGGGGTGGTAATAGACCAGCAGCTTGACGGCGCTGGCGCCCAGGCGCTTGGTTTGGGCCACGCTCCAGCCTGGCAGCACCTGGCTGGAGCGGGCGGTGGTATCACCGCTGTAGCCGCTGGCTTCGACAGCGACGATCAGGCCGGTCTGGCCGGGCAGGTCGCCGGATGCGATGCACTGGGCCGCGCTGAACTGGGGATCGAGCAGCACGGCGCTGGCAGCCGGGCTCAGGCTGCGCACGAGCGAGCGCTTGAAGGCGACGATCTCCTGGCTGGTGGTTCCGGCAGGGTTTTCTGGATGCAGGAGCTGGCGCAAGTTGCCGCGGTGGTCGAGCGCCAGCACGGCCAGGGCGCCGCGGCGGGTGGCGCACTGCTGCAGGTGGCGATATTTACCGATGGTGATGGGGAGGGTCATGGGTTTCCTCTCGGTATTGCTTTACTTTGATCTGCGTTTTAGGCGCGAGCGGCGGCCTTTCTTCTCGGGGAGCGGCTCCTGGGCGAACAGGGCGGCCAGCTGGTCGTCCAGGCTCAGCTTCCGGATATCCTGGCTCTGCCGGCCTTCGACCGGGCGGACCACGATGTGGTCGCCTTCCAGGTCGACGTATGCCCGGTCGCCGATGCTCAGGTTGTCCAGGTATTCGCGGGGATCTGCAGGCGTCCAGCGCCATCCAGGACGACATATTCGTGAAAGGTCACGCTTTCCTCCGCAGGATGCTCGCCAACCATGGCATGCTCGAGCTGCTGGACCTGGCGGATGGTTTCGGTGCTGGTCTTGCCGTCGCGGATGGCCACCACCCGGTCCACCAACTCGGCGATGCGTGGGTCGTGGGTGACGATGAGGATGGTCAGGTTGAATTTCTCGCGCAGGGTACGGAAGGCAGCGATCACCTTTTGAGCGGTGACCGAATCGACTTCGCCGGTCGGCTCGTCCCCAAGCAGCAGAACCGGCTTGTTTGCCAGGGCTACCGCGATCGAAACCCGCTGTTGCTCACCGCCCGAGAGCTGGACGAGGGAATGCTGGCGCCGTTCGTATAAGCCTACTGCATGCAGCAGCTCGGAGGACCATTCGTGTTTTTCCCGGTCGTTCATCCAGCCAAGGGTCATCGGGACTTCCACGTTTTCCTGGGCGCTCAGGTAAGGGATCAGGTTGCGGCCGGTCTGCTGCCAGACAAACCCCACCTTCGTCCGGCGGTAGTGGTTGATCTCAGCGTCGTTTAATTTCAAAAGGTCCTGGCCATCCACGACAACCTTCCCGGCAGTAGGCCGGTCCAGGCCTCCCAGGATGTTCATCAGGGTGGATTTTCCCGATCCGGAGGCGCCGACGATCCCCAGCATCTCGCCGCGGTTGACGGTCAGCTCCAGGCCCTGCAGGGCGACGACTTCCAGGTCGGCAACCTTGTAAATTTTGACCAGGTTATCGCAAACGATGAACAACTCGTTGGCGGGTTTGGGAGATTCGTGCTTATCAGGAGGAATGTTGTTCATTCTTGCCTCATGCCTACACGGTTTCCCCAAGCTTGATCGCCTGGAATACTTTCAGGCGCGAGAGGTATGTAATGGTCCCAACCATGGTCAGGATGAGCACGCCTGCGAATATCAAACTTAACCAGGCTGCTTCATAAATACCGCTGAAAATTTGGAACGGCGGCACGGGCTGGACTTCGGTCTGCAGGAATGGGACAAAGAGGCGGCTGGCGCCCAGTCCGACCGCCGCCCCACCCAGGATGGCAAAGCTCATCAGGATCAGCTGCTCGGAAGCCAGGTAGCCGATCAATTGGCGCACGGAGAGCCCGATGGCCTGCAGGATTCCAAGCTGGATGAAACGCCGCCGCAGCGAAGCGTAGGAATAGAGTACAAAGCCAATCGCCGGCATCAGGCCCGCCGTCAAAAACCCGACGTTCAGGACACCAAAGAGACCCACCCGCTCGATCGTGGCCTGTTCATCACGGATTCTGTTGGTGGCGTCGGCGCGCACGGCCGGAATCACGTAGAGTTGCTTGAAAATAGCTTCCAGGATATTTGCTGGCTCTGCTTCAGGTTCCAGGGCCAGCCAGGTATCGGTGTCTACGATTGAATCGGGGCTGCCAAAGATGTACTCTAAATTGGCTATCACCACGACCTCCGGTTGGGGATAGACCGTGGGGAAGTAATCGTAGATACCGGCAATCACATAGTCTCTTATAAAAGCCTGGTCGAAAACATTGACCTGCATGGACACCTGGTCGCCGGTTTGCAGGCTCCGGCTTTCCGCCAGTGTGCGCGGGATCAGCAGGGCACGCGGGTCCGAGCCCAGGGCATTCATGAGCGAGCCCAGTGTGGTCTCTGCGAAATCCTCCCGCCAGTAGGCGACCTGCGGAAATTCCAGGCGGTCAATGCCGATGACCTCGGCTGGTAGGTCGCCAAAGCCAGATGAGAAAGACGCCTGGTAACGCCCCACGCGGGTGGCGTCCTGCACGCCTGAAAGGGCACGGTACTTTTGCAGGGTAGAAGCCCACTCGCTTTCGCCCCCCAGGTCTGCCAGGGTGAGCCCGCTGGCGACTACCCGGTCGCGCGATCGCACGACAGAATCGGCAGCCTGGGCTGGCATACCTGGAATCGGAGCGTTGAGGGACTCCGGTGGAATTTCCCAAATGACCAGGTCGCTGCCGGATTCGTAGGAAATGGAATCGTACAGCCAGGCATCCAGCGTCTTGGCAGCGGTCGCCGAAAAGATTGCCAGGCTCAGGGAGATCATGATCAGCAACAAAGCGCTGCCGTAATCCTGTGGACGGCGTGAAATTTGCTGGAGCGAGAGGTAATGCCAGATTCCGGGTAAACGCCCGACCATTGCGGAGAAAAGACGCGCAATCCAGGGAACGATGCGCATCAGGATCATGCTGCAGGCGATTGCAAAGATCGCTGGTGCGATAAAGAGGAGCGGGTCGCGGTACGATGATTCTTCGGGTAGGGATCGACTGAGGGCTTCCGCCGGGATTTCCAGGCCTCGCTGGTTCAAGAAAGCGGCTGTCGAAGACCAGCCCTTCAGGGATAAATAGGTGTATGCGGATACTCCAAGCAAGATAAAATCCAGAAAAAAGCGCTGCCAGGCTGGTTTGGTTTCGCTCCGGGACTGCTCTTGTTTGAGCCTGACAATTGTTCGCTGCGAGATTCGCCAGGCCGGTGAAATCCTTGAAAGGATGACCAGGATGGCAGCCAGCACCAGGCTGGTTATGTTGAGCCCGTTGTATGAAAATGGCAGCACCGAACGCTCGGTAAATTTTCAGAAGGATTCGGTCTGGCCCATCAGGTTGGCGCCGCCCCATCCCAGGAGAAGGGCCACCGGGAACGCCGTCAGGATCAGGATCAAGCTTTCGACCACGTTCATCCAGATGATTTCCGCCTGGCTGGCGCCGCGGCTTCGTAGCATGGCGATTTCCTGCTCATATTCCTGGATGACGATCGCTGAGGTCAGCCCGATGAAGAGCAAAGCCAGCACGATCAGGGGAGCCCCCACCGTGTACAGCAGCGTGGTCAGGGAGTTGACCCGGGTCTGGAAGGCGATCAGGCCTTCGAGCGGGGAGTAATCCATCCGGATCGGCAGGGACATGTTCGTGAGCTCGTTGTTCAACCGGAGCATACCCTCGGTATATTGCCTGGCGCGCTGAAAGGAGACATCGTCCTCATTCATCACCATGTACCAGCTCACATACTGGACGGGTTTCGGGAGCATGGGAGCGATCCGGTCCAGGTAGGTCTCATCCTGAACCCACATCAAGCTCAGGAAGTGGTTTTCTGGCCGGTTGTACCAGTAACCATCCTCCCGGCTGATCTCTTTCCAGATGCCGCTAACTTCAACGACGATCCCATTTGAGAGTTTATATTGCTGTCCGACGTTGATAAACAACTGGTCTGCCAGGTCCTCATAAATGGCAACCTGGATTGGATCGGTACTGCCTTTGTCGATTTTTGGCCACTCGCCATCCCGTAAAACCGCATGCTCTGGCAGTCCGTTCATCGTCGCAAATTTCAGCTTCATAATGATCTGGTCAGCCCGGCTCCAGTCAGGTGCCTCGGGTCCAGGTATCATCTGCAGATCGACGAGGGTCGAATTAACTTCGACCACGGTTTGCCTGGGTTGGATGCCGACCAGGTCACCGGTTAATTTTGGCAGGTCTTGTGAGAGCTTGCGCATTCCCGCGATATCCAGGGGGGCGCGGCTGTCATACTGGTAGTACATGCGGATCGAAAAGAGCGGGTGACCTGACACAGCAATCTGCTCAGCAAGCTGCTGGCGCAGCAGCTCGCCTGAAACAGCGTAGGTAAACACTGGAATGCTGATGGCGATGGTCAGTACGCAGAGGATTCCTACCCAGGCGCTGAGGGTTAAGCCCAGGCTGTGCCTCAGGCGTTTGACCACGATAGAGAACATTGAAAGAAGATTGCGCATTTTGGCTGTTTTGGCGGGGTGATTTGGGGTTTAAGGCCCTACAACCTGGTCGCCTTCCTGGATATCCCCAATGACTTCGATCCCCCCAGTCGACTCCAGGCCTGTCTGTACCTCTATACGGCGCTGTTTTTCACCTTCGCGTACGATGATGAACTTTAAGCCGCCAAACTCGCGGATCGCAGCTTTAGGCAGGATCAGGGCGTCATCTTTGCGCCCTGTAATTGCTTGCACTTTCACCGGTTTCCCGACCGGGATCAGGCTGAGGTCTGGCGGCTCTGGCATGGCGAAATAGAAAAAGTCGCCGCTGGTCTGGCTGGTGTCAGCTGCTTCTTCGGTAGCGCTGGTCGGGATGAAATTGGGCAGGAATTGTAGGGGATAACCCTCTTCGTCATCAGAATTCAGGAACAACCAGACTTCAGTTTCTTCGTTGAGCTTTTTGGTCAGCTCGTAGACGCGCTCGGTGCGGATCACAAGCTCGCCTGGGTCTCCGATCGTCATGACCTCCTCAAAGGCTTCGATGGCCATTCCCGGTACTAAATTATGGTAGAACAAGACCCCATCATAAGGAGCCACAATCTGGCGTTCGGCGATCTGGGAATTCAAGCGATCGACAACAAGCTGGTTGCGTTTTACTGCTTGTTCTTCGTAAGTCATGACCTGATCCGTTGCCTCCTGCAAGGCGAGCTGGCTGAGCGCCAGGTTCTCTTCGGCGATCCCCAGCTGGTATTGATTGGCTCCAGATGCGCGTGCTTGCTCCAGGGAGAGCTGTGCCAGGTTGACCTGGTGTTTTGCCCTTTCGGTTGCATATTCGCGCGCTTTCTGCTGGTTTACAAGGTTGATCTGTGCAGTTTCCAGGTCAATTTCTGCCTGCTGGAGCTGGTTTAGAAAATCCTCAATTTGTAATTCAGCCAGGACATCGCCTTTCTTAACCGAGTCGCCTCCTTTAAATGGCGCCCGGCTGATATATCCCGAAGCTCTGAAGAACAGCCTATCCTGGATGCGAGGAGTAACCACGCCATTCAGCTCGTACTGTTCGGCAATGGACCCACGTTCGACCGGGTACAAAGTTTTTTCGTAACTGACGGCGGGGGGGAGAGGGGTAGGAGTAGCAGCCTCGTTACTGGATGGTGAACAGGCAGCCAGGGGTGTGAGGCAAAAAATAGCCAGGAAAATCCATAAAATCCGACGCAAAGACATAAAAAAATCTCCAGGTGCAACGATTCTCTAACCGAAAAACCTTCTTATTGTCAATCGTTCTGGGTGGATTGTCAATGTGACAGATGTCAATTACCAAAGATATGTTAAAATATTCTTATGAGCATTCCTAGCCAGCCTGTCAAAACTCCCCGAGAACGCAACCAGGAAACCTGGAAACGCCATCGTCAGGAAGTATTCAAACAAATTACGCTGCCGCTTTTAATCGGGGGTATTATCCTGGGATTGCTGGCTGTCCTGGTAGTCCTGGGAAGCACCGGGGCGGTTGATCGCTGGGCTGATATTTCTATCATCTGGTTGATCGGACCGACTTTCCTGTTCACTTTATTGGCCATGCTGGCCCTGGCAGGATTGGTCTACGTGACTGTGATGATCATCGTCAACCTGCCATTTTTTAGCTATCGGGTGTTGCTCAAGCTAAAGGTGCTGCAGGCAGTTGTTCGAAACGCAAGCGACCGGGCTGTCGCTCCATTTTTAAAAGCGGCAGGGATCACGGCCTCAATTCAAGCGGCCCTTCATTGGCGAGCTAAAGGAAAAGCCACTGCCTCCAGGCAGCCAGTATCCGAGAAAAAATAGAATATGGAGAAGTATATGGATGAGAAAGCGTTAGAGATACCTCAAGGTAAAAACTGGAAACCGAAAATCCTGATTGTGGGTGGTGTGTTGGGCGCGCTGGTTGGCCTGGCCGGCTCATACCTCCTGGTGAAGAACGCTGAGAAAAGCGGCGAAGACATTGAGATCACATTCCCTGAATGGGTCAAACTGGGTGTCTTGATCCTGGGATTGTTGCGGAGTATTGCCAGTTTACATCAGGATTAGGGGATTTTACACATTGACTCAGCGCCTGGCCGGTTTGATTACGGCCGGGCGTTTTGATTCTCTTGACAGGGTGGTGGGAAAGATATAGAATAAAACGAACGTTCGTTCATTTCTGGAGGCATCTTGTCGGACGAAATCAACTCACGTGGGGAGCAAACCCGGGATGCAATCTTGCAGGCGGCTTACCAGCTTTTCCTGGAGAATGGATACCATGCATCCTCGATGCGCCAGATTGCCCAGCAGGCAGGGATAGCCCTGGGGGGAATTTACAACCATTTCCCAAGCAAGGAGGAGATATTCCTGGCGGTGGTGATGAGGCATCACCCCCTGGTAAAAATCTTACCAGTTTTGGAAAATTCGCAGGGGGCGACCCTTGAAGAGTTTTTCAAGGATGCTGCGCAGCGCGCCATGAACGCCTTGGGAAGCCGGGCGGATCTGATCAACCTCATGTTCATTGAGCTGGTGGAATTTGAAGGCAAACACTTGCCTGACCTGTTTGAGCAGATTTATCCTAAAGTCCTGGCGTTTATCCAGCGCTTCCCGGCAGACCGAAGCGGGGTGCGCGAAATCCCCATGTTTGTCCTGGTGAGGTTCTTTTTTGGGACGATCTTCTCCCATTTCTTAATCGAGCAGCTGATTGCAGACCGGTTTCCGCAGGATCACAGGCAAGATACCTTGTCCACTTACGTAGACATATTCTTGCACGGCATCCTGGCAGAACCTTCGCATGGGTTGGAGTCTGCAGGGCGCGCCAGCGATGGCGTCGGAGGGCAGCTATGAATTCACGCTTGATTTCTTTAATCCGAAAAGAGTTTATCCAGATCTGGCGCGACCCACGCACCCTGGTGTTGATCCTCGTAATCCCGGTGATGCAGCTTTTTTTGATGGGATATGCCGCGACCAGCGATGTGCGCAACGTACCGCTGGCCGTGTTCGACCAGGATCGCGGTGAATCGGCGCGCGCTCTCCTGGATGCGTACCGCGCTGCCGATTACTTCAGCCTGGCTTACGATGTTGACTCTGAGGAGGAGCTGCGCCAGCTCATCGACAATGGAGATGCGCGAGCTGGCATGATCATTCCCCCCGATTATTCTGACCGTATCCTGGCAGAAGAACCTGCCCAGGTAGCATTTATCCTGGATGGGAGCGATCCTACTGTAGCAGCCACTGCCCTCTCAGCAGCACAATTAATCGGCCAGTCCCTGGGCACAGAGATGATGTTTGAGCGCCTGGAGCAGCGTGGGCAGGTCTTGACTTTCTCCCAGCCAGTCGATGTGCGTACCCGGGTCTGGTATAACCCCGACCTGGTCAGCGCCTATTTCATGGTCCCCGGTGTAATCGGGATGATCTTGTTCGCCCTGACATCCATCCTGACGGCGACGGCTATCGTGCGCGAGCGCGAGCGCGGTACCATCGAGCAGCTCATCGTGACCCCGATCCGTTCATGGGAACTGGTGGTGGGAAAACTTCTCCCGTACATCCTGCTGGCATTGTTGAACACCCTGGAGGTGATTGCGATTGGCGCCTGGTGGTTTCAGGTGCCCGTACGCAGCGACCTGACCTTGATCCTGTTGTTATCCTCGTTGTTTCTCCTGTCCGGTCTGGGGATCGGCCTGTTTGCTTCAACGATTGCCAACACACAGCAGGAAGCTATGTTAATTGTGTGGATGACCTTGCTGCCAAGTATTTTCCTCTCAGGTTTTTTCTTTCCACTAGAAGCCATGCCGCAGGCCCTGCAGTGGATTTCGTACCTGGTGCCCCTGCGTTATTACCTGGTAATTATCCGGTCACTCATGATGAAAGGTGTTGGCATCCAGGCGCTCAGTTTTGAGATCATTGCCCTGACTGTCTTCGGTGTGGGCATTATGGCCATTGCTTCTCTGAGATTTCGTAAACGTTTAGATTAGGCGGACAAAGTTCGTCCATCCGGACAAAATGCGTCCGTGCGGACAAAATGCGTTCGCGTAGACATATTGTGCCCGTCGGTTGGAGGTTGTGATGCACCCAAATCCCAAAAAAATTGCTCCAGTCTTTATCCTGGTTGCCATTATTGCTGTGGTGGTCTGGTATTTCGGCTTCGCGAATGACGCCAGTAAGGATGGCGCCCTGGCTTCATCGGGAACGATCGAAGCGACACGCGTTACCGTGGCTTCAGAGATCAGCGGCCGCGTCGCGGAAGTTCTGGTGAACGAAGGGGATGAAGTTCAAGCCGAGCAGGTACTGGTACGGCTTGATGATACCTTGCTTCAGGCCCAGCTTGCCCAGGCGAAGGCCCAGCTTGGCCTGGCTCGGGCGAATCGCGACCTGGTTGCCCTGGGTATCCCAGCAGAGCAGCGTGCCCAGGCCGTAGCCGCGGCAGAATTGGAACAACTTGCCGCGCAGCAGGCCCTGGAGACTCTGGATGAGACCGCTGACCTGGTGGCAGCGCGCACCCTGCAGGAAATCGCTCAGGCTGAAAAAGCGCTAGACCTGGCAAATAAACGATTGGACTCGCTCAATACAGCGTCTGATCCAGTGGATATCGATGCTGCGCGGGCTGCGGTCGTTCTGGCAAAAGACAAGCTGGACAAGGCCCGCCAGGATTTTAAACCGTACGAAAAAAAACCTGAGGATAACCTGATCCGGGCGAATTTCCAGGCAAAGCTGGCTGAGGTGCAGAAGCGTTACGAACAGACGGTGGAACGCTTGAACAACTTGCTTGGCGAAACCAATGTGATGGACCTGGATATTGTTGAGGCCGAACAGGCTGTTTTGGAAGCCCAGCTCGCGGATGCGCAGAGGCGATATGAAGAGGTGCAAGATAGCCCAGACCCGGATGACCTGGCCCTCGCCCAGGCACGCCTGCAGGCTGCAACTGCCAGCCTGGCAGCGGCCAATGCCTCGCCTCCAGAGGAACAACTGGCGCTTGCTAATGCGCAGGTAAATGCAGCACAGGCTGCAATCGATGTGATTCTAGCCCAGATGGAAAAACTGGAGCTGACAGCGCCTATCGGCGGTACCGTCATCAACCGCTCGGTTGAACCGGGTGAAATGGCATTGACGGCTGCGCCGTTGTTAAGCCTGGCAAACCTCTCGGATTTACGGATCACGATCTACCTTCCAGAAGATCGTTATGGAGAAGTCAACCTGGGCGACCAGGTGGAGGTCACTGTCGATTCCTTCCCGGGGGAACGGTTTTCAGCCAATGTCATCCAGATCGCAGACGAGGCTGAATTTACCCCGCGCAACGTCCAGACTGCAGATGGGCGGAAGACGACGGTGTTTGCAATTCGACTCGCTGTCCAAAACCTGGATGGCGAGCTCAAGCCCGGCATGCCGGCGGATGTAACCTTTAAGTAAGGTACTTTTACAAGCCTGCCCAACACGTTTCAAATGAAATTGATTGAAGCTTCTGGACTGCGAAAGACTTTGGGGCTGACCACCGCCGTCGACCTCCTGGATATAAGCGTCACGGAAGGAGAAATTTACGGACTGGTAGGTCCTGATGGTGCTGGCAAAACCACGACCATCCGCCTGCTATGTGGAGCCCTGGCGCCGGACAAAGCAGGCACAGATCGTCCGGAAGCCAGCATCCGGATTGCTGGGATCGATCTGTTAAAAAACACAGAGCAAGCCCGGGCACAAATCGGCTATCTACCGCAGCGATTTTCATTGTATGAAGAGCTGACGGTCATGGAAAATATCCGTTTTTTTGCCGAGGTGCGCGGCCTGGTTGCCGCGGACTGGCTGCCGCGCTGCATGGAAATCCTGGCGTTCGTCGGTTTGGATGAATTTACCAACCGCAGGGCTGGACAGCTTTCTGGAGGCATGAAGCAGAAACTGGGCCTGGCAGCCGCTCTGGTTCACCGGCCGCATGTGCTGCTCCTCGATGAGCCCACGACCGGGGTGGACCCTGTCACGCGTCAGGATTTCTGGCAGCTTTTGATTCGCCTGGTAGGGTTGGGAGGTCAGCAAGGAACGGCCGTCCTGGTCAGCACCCCTTACATGGACGAAGCCTCTCGCTGCACGCGCCTGGCGTTTATGCGCCAGGGGAAAATCCTGGTTGAAGGGAGGCCTGCGGAGCTCTGTAAGCAGTATCCTGGGCAGGTCATCGAGCTCGCCGGACAGCCCCAGGTTGAGCTGCGGCGTCTGCTGCAAGGGGTGCCGGGCGTCCGCGATGTGCAGATGTTCGGCGACCGCCTGCATCTGCGGACGGAGAAGCAGGAAGGTGAAAGCGTGCGCGCTTATTTGGAAAGTTGGCTGCCCACCCAGGGATGCCGGCTCGAGCGATTGCGCCTGGTTGATCCACTCCTGGAGGACGTGTTTCACAGCTTGTTGGAGGTGAAGGCGGATCAAAGTACGATCCGGGGTGCGGATCAAAGTACGATCCAGCCGGATCAGGGTACGATCCGGGAAGTGGTAAATCACGGGGCAGAGAACGTCATCCTGGCAGAGGGGTTGACCCGCCGTTTTGGAGATTTCCTGGCCGTGGACCGGGTATCCTTCAGCGTCCAGGCGGGGGAGGTGGTTGGGTATCTTGGGCCAAATGGCTCTGGAAAGACGACGACGATCAGGATGCTTCTGGGTTTACTGCGTCCAAGCGAGGGCAGCGCCAGCGTTCTGGGATACGACATCGTCCGGCAGTCTGAGCTGCTGCGCCAGGAAGTGGGATACATGTCCCAAAAATTTTCCTTGTATCACGACCTGACGGTGCTAGAAAATCTTAGTTTTTACGCGGGTGTTTATGGGATCCGGCAACGCAGCCGGCTAATGGAGGTGCTTGAGCTGCTGGGCTTACAGGAGCATCAGAACCAGCGTGTGAGTGCGCTCTCGGTGGGTTGGAAGCAGCGGCTGGCCCTGGGAACGGCAATCGTACACCGTCCGCGGCTGCTTTTCCTGGATGAGCCGACCAGCGGTGTCGATCCTGATGCCAGGCGAAGTTTTTGGGATTTGATCTACTTCCTGGTATCCCAGGGGGTGACGGCATTTGTAACCACCCATTATATGGACGAGGCGGAATACTGCAGTCGCCTGGGAATCATGCGGAATGGTCAGCTCCTGGCATTGGATACACCATACTCGTTAAAGCAAAATGCCCTGCCTGGGCTGGCATGGGATGTCTTGATCCCACCAGGAGAAGATTATGCGAACGTTTTACTGCAGACTTTAACCCTCCTGCAGAAAAAACCAGGCATTTTACGGGCGGGATTGGCCAGCAATCACCTGCGGGTGATTACACTCCCAGATTTTGATCCACGGAAACTTGAGGCTGAGCTGGTTCAGGAAGGGAATTCTGATTTCCGGATGGTGCGAACCGAACCCAGCCTGGAGGATGTCTTCCTGGCGTTGGCTTCGCGATCCTGAAGTGGCTTAAGCGACCAAGCAGGTATAATTCTATACATGGATTTCTTTTCACCGTGGGCGATATTTTTAGGGAAATTAACCCGCGATTTTACCATCCTGCCCTCGCGTAAGGCCCGCATTGATGTGCCGGGGGGAAATACCTTATTCGCGGCGATCGGTTTAAAGATCTGGGAGACCGATTCAGTTCCAGGTATTGTGGCGCGTGTTGGCGAGGATTACCCGTGTGAATGGCTGTATGATTTTGCCTTATGGGGCCTGGATCCAAAGGGCGTGCGCGTGCAGCCTGAACCCATCGATGTGCGATCTTTTACTGTCTATGCGGATGTCAATACTCCTTACCAGGATGATCCTGTCGTTCACTTTGCGCGCCTGGGGTTGCCTTTTCCAAAGGCGCTCCTTGGCTACAAGCCTCCCAATCTCAACATAGACAGCCGGACGCGGCTGCTACCGACCTCCTTGCGCCAGGGTGATATTCCAGGTGATTTTTTAGATTCCACGAACGCACACCTCTGCCCGTCAGATTTTCTAACTCACAGCCTGATGCCCGCGATCCTGCGCCAGGCTGAATTCACCACGATCACCCTGGATCCCTCATCAGGTTACATGAATCCCACTTTCTTTGGGGATATTCCAGTGCTGCTGACGGGATTAACCGCATTTCTCCCCTCGGAAGAAGAAATCCGGTCCTTATTTCAAGGAAAAAGCACCGACCTTTGGGAGATGATGGAAGCCTTAACTGCCTATGGCTGTGAGATCATCGTGGTAAAGCGCGGCTTGAACGGCCAGTGGGTGTACGATTCGGCAACTCGCAGTCGTTGGGACATCCCACCTTACCCGGTGCGGGCGACCAATCCTACCGGGGCTGGGGATGCCTTTTGCGGTGGCTTTTTAGCCGGCTTCCGGCGCACCTACGAACCCCTGACGGCTGCGTTGCAAGGGAATATATCGGCATCTCTGGTGATTGAAGGAGACCCGCCTGATTATGCACTGGATGCGCTGCCTGGATTGGCGCAGGCGCGCCTGGAAGCGCTCCAGGCTGCAGTTCGAAAGGTTTGAGCCATGGAAACGTGGATAAACGGCATCCGCCAGATCCTTGACAACATGCTTGAGTTGACAATCCTACTCCAACAAATCCCTGCGCCCACATTCCACGAGGCGGAGCGGGCTCAGTTTGTCCGTGAACGATTTATCGCTGAGGGACTCGGCTCGGTGACAATCGACAAAGCTGGGAATGTCCTCGGTTGTTTGAAAGGCCGTGGTGATTGCCGTCCCTTGATTGTTTCAGCACACCTGGATACCGTTTTTCCCGAGAGCACGGACCTGACGATCTACCGGAAGCCCGGCGTGATCCAGGGTCCTGGGATTGGTGATAATTCATTGGGAGTTGCCGGGCTGCTGGGACTGCTGTGGGCTCTGCGCGCTCAGCCGGAAACTGGTAACTTGCCGGGCGACCTCTGGCTGGTAGCCAACACGGGAGAAGAAGGCCTGGGCAACCTGCGGGGTATGCGCTCGTTGGTAGAGCGTTTTGGGACGGAGGCTTTAGCTTACCTGGTTATTGAAGGGTTGTCATTCGGACAGGTATTCAACCGGGGATTGGGCGTCCAAAGGTTCCGCATCCAGGTGGATACCCCCGGCGGGCATTCCTGGGTCGACTATGGGAAACCCTCAGCCGTGCATGAGCTGACCGCACTGGTAAACCGCATCACCGGGCTTTCTCTGCCTAAAAAGCCGCGCACCACCTTGAATGTCGGCGTGATTTCGGGTGGAACGACTGTCAACACAATCGCTTCGACGGCATACCTGGAACTGGATTTACGCTCTGAAAATCTGAGTGCATTGGCAGATCTGGTGGATAAGGTGCAGCACCAGGTGCAGTTCCTTCAACGAGAGCAGGTTCGAGTCGAATGTACACTCATCGGCCAGCGTCCGGCTGGCAGAATTTCCGCCAGGCACCCACTGGTGCTGTTGGCGCAGCGTTGCCTGGAAGCCCAGGGCGTGCCTGCTCCTCTCAACATCGGTTCGACAGATGCAAATGTACCGCTCAGCCAGGGACTTCCTTCAGTCTGCGTGGGGCTGACCCGCGGTAGTGGCGCGCACACCCTTCAGGAGCAGATCCTGACCGCTCCACTTTCCCAGGGGCTTATTCAGCTGGTGATGCTGGTTAAAGGATCCTTTTGGGAGCTGCCGAACGCCTGATCTCCAATCCTGGATAACAGCGATTCTGGGCTAAATCTACGGTGTGGTAAAATCTCGAGCAACCTTTTCCGGCAGGATGCATCTAAATGAGTGATGGAACACAAAAAGTGCAGGATTATGCGTTTTCGGAGGGGCTTTCCCTCGAAGCACTGCGGCGAGGCGACCGTACTGAGTTTGCTAGGTTAGTAGATGCCTATTCAGATACGATCTACCGGGTAGCCATGAAAATGCTCGAGAATTCGCAAGATGCTGAGGATGTGCTGCAAGAGACATTTATCAAGGCATACCGTGGCCTGAAAAACTTCGATGGCCGCTCCAGGTTGTCTACCTGGCTTTACAGGATCGCCACCAATGAGGCCTTGATGGTCATACGGCGTGGTCAAAAAGTTGCTGTTTCCATCGACGAGCCCTTGAGCGAAGAGGAAGACCTTGTTGAACCACGCCAGATCGTTGATTGGTGCTGCCAGCCAGAAGACGAATTAATGACAGCAGAAGCGCGCCAGTATCTGAACCATGCCATTGATTTATTGCCTCCCAGCCTGCGAGTGGTGTTTGTGCTGCGCGACCTGGAAGGCCTCTCGACGGCTGAGACAGGCGAAGTGTTGAATCTCAGCGAAACCGCCGTAAAAACACGCCTTTCCCGCGCACGCTTGCGTTTACGCGAGTCGTTGTCCGGATATTTCGGGGAAAAAAGGATCTTCCAGCCGGTTGCCGGGGAAGGAGGTGCATGATGGAGGAACATCACTGTCGGCATTTGCTTGAATCTTTGTCCGATTATGTCGATGGGGATTTAGGGCCAGAACTTTGTGTTGAAATTGAACGTCATATGGCCGGTTGTCAGAACTGCCGGGTGGTCGTAGATACTCTAAAGAAAACGATTTATCTCTATCAATCCACCCAAGAACCGGTCAAAATGCCAGGAGATGTGCGTGAACGCCTGTATCGCAGCCTCAACCTGGAGCAATTTTTACCGGATGCATCCCAGGACCGGCATTAGTTGTTGAAGGAGATGCGACCTTTCACTCCTTGTTGCATCTAACTTAGCGATGACTGAACGCAAATTAACAGGCATAATGGTTTCACAAGATCGTTCGTCAAGGAAGGAGTCTTAAGGGAGAGCCTCGATTATCTAAACGGGGTAAATTTATGGCTCCTCAAAGTTTCGCTCCTGGAGATCCCTGCCCCCAATGTGGACTGGAGAAGCTGGATTATGACGGGCTGCTCAATTTAACCTGCCGGAATTGTGGCTATTCATCGAGCGGTGCCTGTACCTGATAAGGGGAACCAGAGCTCTGTACGAGTCATCAAAAGAATGTTTTGAATAAATAGGAGAATAAATGGCAGATCGATTACTAAATGACCAGGTGGCTGGGCAGGTCAAACAGGTTCTTGAGCGCCTGGAGCATCCGGTGCACGTCATCTTGTTTGGCAGCCAGTCTGCCTGCGATTATTGTGAAGATACCCAGCGATTGTTGACTGAGGTGACGGCCATCTCCGACAAGCTCAGCCTGGAAGTGTTCGACCTGGAGAAAGACCAGGAGATCGCCCAAAAATATCGGGTAGACAAGGCGCCAGGATTTGTTATGTTGGGAAAGGATGGCGATCAGTTGGTGGATTATGGCGTCCGCTTTTATGGGATTCCATCTGGCCACGAATTTTCGTCCTTGATCCACGATTTGATCCTGGTATCGGGGCGCGATTCACAGCTCAGCCCCAGCACCCGGGAGTACCTGGCTGGTCTCAAAGAACCAGTCCACTTGCAGGTTTTTGTTACCCCTACCTGACCGTACTGCCCGCAAGCCGTGGTGCTTGCTCATCAGATGGCACTGGAGAGCGCTTTTGTCGAGGCAGAGATGGTCGAAGCAACCGAATTTCCAGAAATATCCAACCGCTTTCGGGTCAGCGGTGTACCCCAAACCACAATCAATGCCGGTGCAGGTACAGTGGTGGGCGCTGCGCCTGAAGACCGCCTGGTCTCTGAGATTCAAATTGCCCTGGCGCATCAAAAAGGGAAAAATAACTGAAACCGGTAGGGAGCTAAGATATGGACGCAAAGGTAACGTGGGATCATGGTCTGACTTTCAAGGGTACAGCCGATTCGGGTTTCCAGGTAGCGCTTGGCACCAGCCCTTCGGTGGGTGGTGATGACGACGGCTTCCGGCCGATGGAATTGCTCGCGACGGGGCTGGCAGGCTGTACCGCAATGGACGTGATTTCCATCTTGGTGAAGAAGCGCCAGGACATCACGGCCTTTGAGGTGCGCGTGCACACTGAGCAGGCCGCGGATTATCCGAAGGTGTTCACGAGCGCGCGCATTGAATACCTGGTCACTGGACGCAATATTGATGAGGAATCGGTACGGCGCTCGATGGAGCTCTCGGCTGTTCGCTACTGCCCGGCTCAGGCTATGTTTGGAAAAATCATGCCGATCAGGCTTTTTTACCAGATTCTCGAGGCGGGTGAGGACGGCAAAACCAGCATGGTCAAGAACGGTGAACTGGTTCTCAATTAAGCCAATCTCAGGTCGGGTTTTGGTCGTAGTCGCTTAGCCGGGTCTCGGCATCACGGATGGCTGGAATCATATAGCTGATGATCGAAACCAGGATGATGCAGCCCCCACAAATTAACAGGATGACTGCCATGCCGCTGCCAGGCCCGCTGCCGACGATCGGTTCGAATATTTCAGACAGTGCTGTCTGGCTATTCATGGCAGGTTCCATGACAAAATCTGCCCAGGGTCCGGCGATCAGGGTCGCCAGGGGGGTCACAAACCAGGCGATCAAGCGGCGTATGGAAAAGACGCGCCCTTGAACGTCTGGCGCCACCTTGGCCTGCCAGATGGCCTGGCTGGAGCCGTTGATCACAGGGCTGACGATGGAGCCGACCAGGCTGGCTGCCGCCCAGATGACCATGCCCTGCCCCAGCCCCATGACGATAAGATACAACAGGCCGGTTAAAACCCAGCCCCCCAGGACGCCTTGGACCCTTTTCTTTGGCCCGCCCCAGGCACTCATCAGCAGACCTCCAAGCACCCCACCAATGGCTGCGGCAGAATTGACCGATCCCAGGGTCAGCTCATTCATACTGGTCCTGGCAAGCACCATGGCTGCCATCAGCGTGAAGGCGATCGAGGAGAAGAAATTATTGGTCAAAAACATTAACTGGAGCCCAAGCAGGCTGGGACGCTTGATGATGTAAAAGAACCCGAAAGCGGATTCCTTCCAGATGCTGCCGCGGCTGGCCTCGCCCACCTCCGTTTTGATGGGCTGCGGGACATGCACGATCAGCAGCGTGCCAATCGCGATAAAGAAAGTGATGATGTCAATGGTGAGGATGCCGTTCAGACCGATGACACCCAGGAGGGCCGCTGCCAGGACCGGGGCAAAGATGCCGGAACCCGATTCGGCAAGTGATAGCAAACCGTTGGCGCGCCCGTATTGCTCCTTGGGAACCATGGTTGTGATGGCCGCGGAAAATGCAGGCCATTGGAAGGCTTGGAATGTCCCCATAATGGCGCTGACAATGTACAGGTGCCAGACCTCCAGGATGCCCAGATAAGAAAGGGCCAGTAAAATGAACGTTCCTATGACGGCAGCCAGGTCGCTCAGCATCATCATCAGCTTGCGGTTTGAGCGGTCGACTAAAGCACCGGCTAGCGGGCTGATAATTAACATGGGGGCCAGGAAGAAAAAACCTACCAGGGCAAGAGCGGTGGCGGATTTCGTTGTCTCGTAAGCCCAAACGGTCAGGCCCAAGCCGGTCATGCTGGAGCCGACCAATGACACAAACTGGCCAACAGCGACCAGGATGAATGCAGGCATACCACTCAGCCTCAGGCGCGAGTGGGGTGGGGGGTTTTCCATGGATTAAGTCTACTCGATAAAAATTTCTACGTGTTCGCCGTCTTCTTCATCCATGACGTCGATGATTTTTCCGGCAGCGCCGGCGTTGATGGCCTCGACCAGCTCCTCAAAGTTTACGCCGGGGGCATATTGGGAAGCGATGTTCAGGCCAGCATCGACCAGCCCGAGAGGCAGGTTGACCGTTGCCTTGGCCTTGCCCGTTGCCATGTCGGTCACCCGTACCCGCAACCAGCGCGCGCCTCCGCTATAAGTGCTCATGGAGGACTTCCGAGTTGGTTTCCGGCTTTCACTCAACGCGGAAAGCAGCTTGGCTCCTTCTTCAGCAGTGATCTTCCCCTCATCGACCATTTTTAGGATTTTCAGTCGCTCATCCGATGTTGCCATGTCCGTTCCTTTTTTTAACCGATGTAAACCTTGACTTTTTCACCATTCTCACCTTCGTCCACCTCAACGTATAGGGGATTTTCAGCGCTTGTGTTTTCACTGACGGCCTGCAACATTTCGTCAATGTGTTTATCTTTCAAATCGGGAATCATGTGCCCAAAGGTGCGCATAAACCAGGATGCCAGGCCAATGGGTAGCGGCATGCTGATCGCAATATGTTGAGGGCGTTCCCCCGGTTTTTGATCGACTCGAAGGTGAAGCCAGCGCGAGCGCCTGCTGCTATAACTTAGGGCGACCAATCCCACACCGAGCAAGAACGGGAACCAGGCACAGATAAACCAGAAACCAATGCCAGAATTGGCGTATGCCCCGTACATCCACATCGCAGCCAGGACAAGGATGACAACGCCAACCCACATTGGGACCATCCACCAGCGTTTCCACTTTTCGACATCCTCGGGCAGGGGCGCGGTCCTGGTCTTGGGAGTCTCTTCTTCAGTTGAGCCAGTTGATGTTTTAGTATCCGTGCCCTGGGCTTGGTCTGTGGAGGTGGATTCTGCCGCAATCGGGGGCACCTCGTCGTATGTATTGGTGAGTTCCTCGTTTCCTGTCGTTTCAGTAGAGGCAACCTCGACGTCACCAGCGCTTGAATCAGGCAGGGTTCCTTCCTCTCCGGCGCCGTTCAGAGCTTCAATCAAATGCAGCCCTTCTTTCGCGCTGATTGAGCCATTCTCGATCATTTCAAGAATTTTCATACGGGCTTGCTCATCCATCGTCTATGATCCCTTTCCTTCCAGTGCCTCTAGCAATTGCGTTGCTTGTTCGAGGGAGATTTTTTTCTGTTCCAACATGCGTAATATCAACAAGCGTTCTTCCTCTGTGGCGGGCGGCTTGCTGGGTGCAGGAGGGGTGAAGGGAGCGCCTGACCATTGAAAAGTCCAGCCGCGCCGGCTGGAAGCGTGTGCCCGGCGTTCGGCGGCCTGGGCCTGGGCTTCAGCGCGTTTTCGGTGCGCTTCCATCTTGCGCTCGATTTTTTCCTGGGACCGGCGTAACTTTTCTTCCGCCTGGGCGGTAGCCCGCTCGCTCTTGGCGCGGGCTTCTTCAATAATGCGCTCAGCTTCGTCTTCTTTAATTCCGTTCCGGTCGAAAATTTCGGACATGCGCGAGAACTGGTCGTTCAAGCTGCGTGTCATGGTTTCCATTTGGGCTTCGATCTGGGATTCGATCTGCTGCGAGAGGCGCTCGGAAAAATCGTCAGGTAGACCAATGAACGGCTCGAAATTTTCATCGTATCCACGCGCCTGGTCCTGGCTCTCGACATATTCGGAGATATTGACTGCCCCGTTAGTTGAAATTTCCATGGGGATCGATCCATCCCCAAATGTCAGCTCCAGGCTGTCCTGGCGGTAGGTTTGGGAGTTATCCGGCAACCGCACGCGAATCATCTCGCCTTCACATTTAATTTTTAATGCCAGGTTGGCAACCGCTGGCAGCTCAACCTGGACGTTGCCTTCGGCGTGGATTTTATAAGAGCTTCCAGCCGCCTGTCTCAAACGCAGGCGGGCATTACCATCTGCCTGGACTTCCACCGAGCCGCCAACCTCGCTGAGTTCGATGTTACCGTTGACGCTGTACAGGCGACAATTTGCCTGCACATCCCGCACATGGACGTTGCCGTTCACCTGTTCAACGTCCAGGCTGCCGATAACCTGGCGGGCAAATAAATCGCCATGCACCTGGGCGATTTTCACAGCACCCACGTTGCGCAGGGTTAACGATCCGTGCACCTGGTCAATCGAAACAGAATCCTCAAGCAGCTTGATCCACGCGTCTCCATAAGCCTGACCGATCTGTAAAGAGGCTCCAGCAGGCACTCGCAGCGTACAATCTCCCTGGCTGCTGATGTGGATCACATCATCTTGTTCTTGAACAGTAATTTCTTCCTGTGATCCGCGAACCTGGACTTCTGGTTGTTCCCATCCCTTGACCCGGAGATCACCCATTATATCGTCCAGGATGACCTCGGGGGCGAGGCTGGTGGAAATGGTTTTTCTATCCATGGTTATGCCTCACTTTCCTTGAGTAAATGCATGGCTTTTTCCGCGCTGATCAAGCCCTGGTCTAATTCTTCAAGAATCCGCTGGCGATCCTGTTCCGAGAGTTTCCCCGGGGCTTCCTCACCGCTGCCAGGCTCGTAGCCTAAAGCCCGGATTACCTCGAGCAGGCGGTTGCGGATGGTGGGGTAGGAAAGGCCGATTTCGTCTTCCATGCGGGATATTTTGCCTTCGCAGCGAACGAATACCTCGACAAAGTCGAGTTGGTCGGCGGTTAACTGGCTGAACGGACCAGACGAGGTAAAACGACCCTCGATGGTTGTATCGCAGTCCTGGCAGTAAATTCGCGTGACAGCAGTTTCACCGCCGCATATGGGACACCGGGTTGGAAGAGTTCGCATCCTTTTCTCCTCTCTGCAACAGGAATTAAGTTTCACTTTCATTATAAAACGAAATATTAATAAAGTCAATAACAATATTGATAATATTGATATTAACTTTAATATTCTTGAAATTGACTTTTAATTCAGGAGTGGTACTCGTGGCGAGGCACTTACCTGCGTTCGCTCTGGATAAAGCTTGTGCTTTTGGAATTCACATTGGCAATGATCGTCCGGTTGCCGCGTTTGAGGGTGCCGCGGTATTCTTCGCTTCCATTGTAGGCGATCCAGCCTTCCAGGTTGAACGCCAGTACGCCCTCGGCGGGGATCCACTCTCCGTTGTACTTGCGCGCCAGGTGGATGTGCGAGCCAGTGCTGCGCCCGCCCTCGCAAGATGGATGCCCGATGCGATCCCCGCGCTCAACTGCCGTGCCTAACGGAATGCGGCCGTCGGTGGCGATGTGCAGGTAAAAGATGTTCCAGCCAGTGCGCTCGTCATGATCGCCGTCCGTATCGATCATGACCTGCCCGTTCTCCGAACGGACGATGACGCCCGAGGCTATCGCCAGCGCCCAGCTCGGGGCAGTGTCACACCTCCCGCTTAAGACGGGCGGGGCAAAATCCAGGGCAGCCCGGGGTTCGCCAAGCCCCCAGCCTGTGTGTGGGCCTCCGGTGAAAGCCCAGGTCTCACCCAGCTCGATGGGTAAGATGAACTCGGGTTGGGTCAGGCTGCCGGGGATATGAGGCTGGTCGCTGGTCCACGGGTCGCCAAATAAATCCCGAAAGGTCTGTGCCAGGCCATCGTGGGCGATAGCCTGGTAATAAAGTGCATCATCCTTGTACTGGAAGTTGAAATATTGGTGGAGGGCAGCACTGGCGGCATTCAACCAGGGATCCAGGCGTTCCGTGCGCTCGTTTTGCAGCAAGATCTCGCCTAACTTGCCCTGCCTGTAGGCGTAGTACCCATTATTCAGAAAATTTGCGGCCCAATTCAGCTGCAAGTAGAGGCCTTTGTGGTCATAACTCTGGTAGCCGAGGGGATAAGTTGCCAGCGACTCGTCCAGCACGGGTTGGGTCAGGGCGCCGGCTTGGTATTCGAGGATTGCCAGCAGCAGGCGCGGGCTGACGCTGTAATTCCTTGCAACCAGGTCGATGATGTTTGCCCCGCTGCGCTGGGCATCTGCAGCATATTCCCGGTAGTATTTCAGCCAGCCGGGATGCGCGGAGACGAACTCTGTGGTATTGAAATTAACCTGAGCCGGGCCGTTGATGAACTGGCTGTCCGGCAGGATCGGGTAGGAAGGCCCCCAAAGCGGCAGGTAATAAACCGGGATTTTCATCGGCATCCCCGGCGGCATGGTCGTGGCTCCGGCAGGAATAAAGCTGTTGGCTTCCAGGATTTCAGCCTCGGTGGTGTTAAAACGCCTGGCCAGTACGGGCAGAGAATCGCCAGCCTGGGCAACGTAATCGACCAATTCACCGGGTGAGTACACCGGGCGGGTGGCATATGGGGTGGGCGCCAGTGGATCCCGGGTTGGTGCCTGGGTTGCCTGTTCTGCTTCCATGGAACTGGACTGGTCGATGCCCGGTAGAACGGCCTCCGATAAGGATTGGCATGCCAACGTGACCAGGCACAGGATGGATACCCAGCCTGCCTTCAGGAATGCTGGCCGGAGGTTTAGACTGGATCTCACGGTCTCTCACTCCCATTTTTTGGCCGGAAAATCAGGGTACGAGCGGTCCCATAGAAATCTGAGACAACAGTCTGACCATCCTTCGTCAGGCTGCCCTGGTAAGGTTTTACGCCGTTATGAGTGACCCACCCGCTGAGTACCAATGGGAGGCTGCCGTCGGCAGCAATCCATTCGCCATTGTATTTCCGGGCGATGTGAACATGGGTGCCGGTGGCGGGGCCCCCTTCGCAAGAGGGGTGGCCGATGAAATCTCCAGCACGCAAGCGCATACCAACCGGAACGCGCCCTTCCTCCGCAATATGCATGTAAAGGATAACCCAGCCGCTGCCCTCGTAGCCATCGCTGGCAGCGCCCCCCGGTTCATCCAGGTCCAGGACCACCGAGCCATATTCGGAACGCACGATCTGCCCATCTGCCACAGCAGTTACCCAGGCAGAGGAAGGAAAGCAGCCGGGCTGGCTGGTGGCGGGGGCGAAATCCAGGGCGGAGAGGGCGCCTGCGTTTTCCCAGGCTGGGTGTGGTCCGCTGCTGAAGCTCCATTTGCGGCCGGGCTCAAAGGGCAGCTCCAGGGCAGGCTGCTGCAGGGCTTCGGGGATTAAAGAGCCGATCTGGCGGTCCCTTTCCCAGGGGTTGCCGAACATTGTAAAATGCAGGCTGGTCAGGCCAGCTTGCCAATCTAGCGCCTGCTGCCATTCCAGCAAAGAGATCGGATTACTGCCCTCAGCGCGAGTCTCTTTCAGGCGGGTGAAGTAAGTTAGCAGGGCAGACGTGCCCTCGTTGATTTCAGGTTCCAGGCGTTTAAGAAAGTAACTGGCGGTGAGATCAGGCGGATACTGGCCAGAGCGCTTGCCATAGTAACCCTCGGCCAGGCTGCGGGCAGCCCAGCTGAGCTGTCCATAGAGGCTTTTACGGTGGTAATCTTCCACACCCAGGACATACCCACTGTCGAGTGCCTGCTGTGCTAATCCCTGGACGCAGCGGCATTCCCATTCCAAGAGGCTCAGGAGCAACCGTGGGCTGATCGAATTTTCCAGGGCTACCCGCTGGATCACTTGGGCAGCAGACGTCCAACCGCTGCTTTCTAACCACTCGCGGTAATTTTTCAGCGAGCCCTGGGTAGAGACCAGGTAATCTTGGATTGAGAAATCCGCCGCTGATGGGCCATAGACCACCTCGCTGTCGGGGAGTAGCCAGTCGGATTCTACGGACCCAGGAAGATCTCCTTCAGTCTGTGAAGAATCGCTCCGTGAGGTCAAAGCTTGTGGGGTGCCAGGAGGAGTGGGGAGCTCCTTTCCTGCCAGGAATTCAATCGTAGGAGCCAGTGCAGCAGGTGAGGGGCTCGGCTCAGGGAGCGAGAATGTAGACAAAGTGCTTCCTGCTGCGGTCTGCCAGCCGGTTTTTGCAGGTTCCTCCATGGTTACAGATGTATTGACGTCATCTGCTCTGGGGGCTGGCAGGTTCAGCGCCTGGCAGGCGCTGCTGCTCGTGAGGGCTGCGATAAAGGCAAGGCTGAACCATTGTAATATAAATCGCCTACGGATCATCGGGACCGCGCTCGATAAAGGATGCGCCCACACTGTAGGTAGAGGCCGTTACAACCTGGTCGCCGCGCACCAGGGTGCCCTTGTAAACTGTATCACTGGGTTGGGCAACCCAACCGCCCAGGTTGAAAGGCAGGGGACCTGCTGCGGGAATCCACTCGCCGTTGTATTTACGGGCGAGGTGAACGTGGGTGCCGGTCGAAATGCCTCCTTCGCAGGATGGGTGACCCAAATAATCGCCTGTGCCCACCCACGAGCCGACCGGAATGCGGTCTTCGCTGGATACGTGCAGGTACACCAGGACCCAGCCGGTTTGTTCGTAGCCATCCCCATCGAGGTCCAGGACCACCAGGCCGTTTCCGGAGCGCACGACCAGTCCGTCCGTCGAGGCAACGACCCAGGCGCCCGAGCGCACGCATCCTGACTCCACGCTGCCTGGGGCGAAATCAATGGCTGCGTATGCTCCGTCCCTTTCCCAGGCGCCATGCGGGCCACCGGTAAATGCCCAGACCCAGCCACGTTGGAATGGCAGGGTTAATGCAGGTTGGCGAATGTCAGGCGGATAGAGTGGACCGATGACACGCGCTCGTTCCCAGGGATCGCCGAACATTTGGGTGTGCAAAGCCACAAATCCACCCTGCAGGTCGAGGGCATTAAACCAATCCTGTCCCTCAGATTTTTGGGCAAAGTAATAGAGAAGCCCAGCCGTGCCGGCATTCAATTCTGGCGCCAGGCGCATGCCAGATCCATCAGGGAAAGTCAGCTCGGTCAGGCGGCCTTCACGCCAGGCGTAATAACCGGTAGAGAGCTGGTTGACCGCCCACACCAGCTGGTTGTAGAGTCCCTTTTCCCGCTCCTGGATCAACCCCAGGGGATAGTCTTCAGCGTTCGCCGTGGCCGGGTAGCCATAGACCCAGCCGCTCTTGTATTCTAATAATGAGAGCAGCAGGCGTGGATTGACGGAATTTTCGGTTGCTACCATCTGGACCACCCCGGCACCGTCGATAAATCCCGTACTTTTGTGCCACTCCCGGTGGCCGCTGAGTTTTCCGCCGGCTGCAAGGACGAATGCCTGGACATCGAAATCAGTCGCCGAAGGGGAGTAAACGAATTCACTGTCAGGGATGAGCTGCTCAGAAGAGGTGGTGTTCTCCAGCCGGCGCGGAATGACCATTAATTGCCCTGGTTGGAGGAAGTTCGTTGGATGAAGTGGCTGTTCGGACGAAATTTCGTCTATGGAGACCCCGAACCTGACAGCAACTGCAGGCAGCGTATCCGCAGCCTGGGCATAATATAGGATCATGGAAGGATCTGGAGAATCGGGAGATATAACCTTGGTAGGTGGCGCTCCCTCGGCTGTCTCACTGGAGGTCCCTGGCAGGGGTGAATTTTGGCCGGCCTCAGGTGTACTAGGCGTGGAGTCCACTGTGGTACCAGAATCAGCCGTGGAAGCTGCCGTTTCCTGGGGCGGGGTGGGTGTGCCGGCGCCGGCCCAGGCGCCTGCAGAGCTGGGCGGAATCCAATATTCGACCGGCGAACAGGCTGCCAACAGGAGGCTGAGCAGCACGAGCCAATGCCAAATCTTGCTCAATGAGAAACGCGCGAATGCCGGTTTCATTTTTTAGCGCTGGATTCCGTTATTTTCTGAACGACCTGCATACGCCTCAAGCGTTTTTCCTTTTCGGCGTAAGAAACCGTCATATTCCATGCCTGTGCCGGAGGAAACCCAGTTATCCAGGACGAACGGGATGTCCTGGTCAGCCGGTATCCACTCACCGTTGAATTTGCGCGCCAGGTGCACGTGCGTGCCGGAAGAAACCCCGCCTTCACAGGACGGATGGCCGATCGGGTCGCCAGCCTGTACTTGAGTGCCCGGCTTGACGCGCCCCCGGCTTTCAATATGCATATAAAATACCACCCAGCCGGTCTGTTCGTACCCATCGCTATCCAGATCCTGGACTACCTGGCCTTCCCCTGTCCGCAGGATGATCCCATCGGCGACTGCCACGACCCAGTCGTCACTGGGCACACACCCCACAGCATCTCCGGGTGGGGCAAAGTCCAGAGCTGCCCAGGCCGATCCTGTGTCCCATCCGCCGTGAGGCCCTCCGGTAAAAGCCCACTCCTCGCCTGCTTCAAACGGTAGCTGCATGGGGGGCTGTTCCAGGTTGGGCGGTAGCAGCGGCTCAAGCGCGTAGTGGAACGGATAACCAAACAGGCGGTTGTAGGTGGCGAAGAGACCGGCCTCGGAGACCGCCTGGTTCCATTCTGCAAAACCGTAGAGCTGAGAATACATGAACTGGACTGCAGCTGTGCCCGCGTTAATAGTCGCAGCAATGGGCACGCTGACTCCGTCGGCAAGCACCCAGTTCGCCACACCGTTCACCCGCCACAGGTAGTAACCCTGGTTCAACGTGTTAGCTGCCCAGGCCAGTTCACGGTAGAGCCCCTTGCGTTGAGGATTGCCGATCCCAATCGGGTGCTGGCGATCTTTGCTGCCCGGGTCTTTCTGGGTGACCCAGCCGCTCTGATGCTCGAGGACGGTAAGTAGCAGGCGCGGGTTGACCGAGTAGTTCTGGGACACTTTTTGCAGGATCTCAGCTCCACTGACCGGTACATCGTTGATATCTTCAGAATACTCCGCCAGGAAGCCTGCCTTCTCATTGATAAAACCAGTAAAATCAAAGCCAACGCTCATGGGACCATTCACCAGCTCGGAGTCTGGGACAATCTTAAAATCCGGACCTGTACCCTGTGGATCTGCGACCGGGATCACCAGGCTTTGTCCGACCTCAAGCACGTTCGGATTCGCCAGATTGTTGGCCTGGACAAGCTGGTCTACTGACACGCCATATTTTTGCCCGATAATGCCCAGGGTATCGCCTGACTGCACAACGTAGGTGTCTGGATCGCTGCGGTTGGATGGCAGTGGATGTGGGTCATCCGGGGTAGGCGTCAGGATCGGGCGATCCGGATCACTGCGACTTTGGGCGCCCAGGGACTCGCCAGAATTTGACAGCAGGGGAGATCGCAAGGTACCGGAGACGCTGAAATAATCCTTCGGATGGTTTGTATCCGCCTCGATCGCTTCCATGCTGCGTACACAGGCAAGCTGCAATCCCACCACGACAAGAAGCATTAGTATAACCAGGGATTTTCGCTGAGGCTTTAGTGGCATGATTGCTGTTTTCACCCGTCTGGATTCTACACTTAATTTTATTCCGTTCAAGATGCACTCATCAAATCATAAGGTTAATGACCTGCGCTGACCTCACAGAGTATAATTGCGGCAATCTTCAGACAGCGAGGTCGACTATGCAGAGCCAGATCGTTGAGTGTATCGCAAATTATTCGGAGGCGCGCCGGCCGCAGGTGGTCGAAGCCATCAGCCAGGCAATCCGAGCAATACCGGGGGTGCTCCTGCTCGACCGGCATTCCGACCTCGATCACAACCGTACTGTCTTGACTTTTGTTGGACCACCTGAAGCGATTGAAGAAGCTGCCTTTCGCTCCATCAAATGCGCGGCAAGCCTGATCGACCTGGATGAGCACCGTGGCGAGCATCCCCGTATTGGGGCTACGGATGTGGTGCCGTTTGTGCCGATTTCCGGTGTGAGCATGCAGGATTGCATTGAAATTGCACGCCGCCTGGGGAAGCGCGTGGGTGAGCAGCTGGGGATTCCAGTCTATTTGTACGAGGAAGCGGCAACCCGTCCTGAGCGCCAGAACCTTGAGAACATCCGCCGCGGCCAGTACGAAGCTCTGAAAGAAGAAATGGGGAAAGTCGCGGAACGCCAGCCGGATTTTGGCCCGTCCCGTGTTGGGCCGGCCGGGGCAACCGTGATTGGCGCGCGCCAGCCCCTGATCGCTTTTAACGCCTACCTGACAACTGAAGATGTGGGGATTGCCCGTAAGATCAGCCAGGCGCTCCGCTTTTCCTCGGGAGGCTTGCGTAATGTCAAAGCCCTGGGGCTTCTGGTGGATGGGCGCGCCCAGGTGTCGATGAACCTGACCAATTTCCGCGGGACTCCGGTTCGAGCGCGTGGTAGAGATGGTGCGCAGGGAAGCTGCCCGGTATGGGGTCAGTATTCACCACACGGAGCTGGTCGGCTTGATTCCGCAGGAAGCGTTGACCCAGGCAGCCCGCTGGTATTTGCAGCTAGATGGATTTGAGGTCGAACAAGTGTTAGAGAAACGCCTGGCTTCTGCTCTGGAAGAGAGCAATATCTCCGCTGAGCGTTCTACTTTTCTTGATACCTTGGCAGATGCTACGCCTACGCCGGGAGGCGGTTCAGCCTCCGCTTATAGCGCAGCCTCTGGGGCTGCCCTGGTGGAAATGGTGGCGCGCCTGACCATCGGGCGTAAGAAATACGCGCCAGTAAAGGATGCGATGCAGGCTTGCCTGGAAGGGGCAGGTGGGCTGCGCTCCGGTTTGACCAAAGACATCGAGCGCGATGCGGCTGCTTTTAATGCGGTCATGAAAGCGCTGCGGCTGCCTCAGGATACACCGGAACAGCAGCTTATCCGCCAGCAAACCCTAGACCAGGCCACCCTCGAAGCTGCTCGAGTTCCCCTGGAAGTGGCAGGGAAGTCTGTGGAGGTTCTGGACCTGGCATTGCAGGTGGTTTCACACGGTAATCTCAATGCCATTTCTGACGGCGCCACTGGGGGTGCCCTGGCGCGCGCCGGTTTGACCGGAGCCGGGTATAACGTGCGCATTAACCTGGCGAGTCTTTCAGATGCTGCGCCAGGCGCGGTCCTGCTTAACCGCCTGCAGGAACTAGAGGCGCGTGCCGATGTCCTGGAGAACGAGCTGCAAACTGTCCTCCAGGCGCGCGGGGGTTTCTCGTTCTGATGTCCAGGCATCTCGGAATCCTGGGGCTGCTCCTGCTATTCCTGGCACTGGCGGCCTGTGGACCGGCCAGGGCGGCCCCCTCTCAGCTTGCATCGCCTGATAGTGCTCCTGCGATCGTCGCGGAGCTATCGCCCACGCCGACATCTGGACTGCCGGATTCTACGCCAATCCCCACGCCTTCGGCAACTCCCACGATTACCAAGGGACCCCAGTTTACTGAAACCCCGGTCCCTCTCAACCCCACGGCAACAGAGTGCCCTATGGATTCCTGCAGTTACCCGGAGGTGCTCCTGTTTTCCCTGCCGGTCGCTGCACCCGCTAATACCCAGGTCGATGGTTCGTACCGTTTTGGCAGCACCCAAAATAAAAAACGCGATCCCCATCATGGGGTTGAATTTCTAAATGCCGCGGGTACCCCCATCCTGGCAGCCGGGGACGGGGTGGTCGTGGTAGCGGGGGCGGATACAGGGTATCCGGCGGACGCCGTAAATAATGGTCCCCCGTCATATAGTCCTTACGTCGATTATTACGGAAACCTGGTCGTGATCGAGCACCGGCTTCCTGCTTTATCCTTAGGAGGCATCCCAGGTTTCAAAGGGCCGCTGTACACCCTTTACGCCCATTTATCCGAAATCCTGGTAGAAGAAGGCCAGGAGGTGCGCGCCGGGCAGGAGATTGGCAGGGTGGGGATGACCGGCGGCGCCACCGGTAACCACCTGCATTTTGAAGTGCGCCTGGGCGAGAATACCTACCCGGCTGCGCATAACCCGGAGTTATGGCTTCGGGGCGATGCAGTGCCTGAAAGAGCTCAGGCAGTGCTTGAGACCGCCTCAGGCGCGCTGGCCGGGAGGGTTTTGGATCCTGCCGGCAAGCCGGTTGCAGTCAAAGATATTGTGATCGAGCACCTGCCTGAAGGCGCCGAGGCTGCTTCCGATTGGGAGATCTACCTGGATTCGTACGAAGAGAAAGCCCTGCTTGGGCGCTCTCCCTGGGGCGAGAGCTTTGGCGCCGGGAATCTGCCGCCGGGCTGGTACCGTATCTCCTTCCCGCGCGGCGGGCTGCAGAGCCAGGTGGTGCAGGTCTTTCCAGGGATGTTGACGGTTGTCACTTTCCAGGTGGTTGGATAAGGAACTTATCAGAATGCGATCTCAAGCTGTAATGAAATGGATTTTCTTATGCCTGGCATGCCTGTTATGCCTGCAGGCAGGTTGCCAGCCGCTGTTAGGCACGCCGCCGACCTCACCCCTGGATGGTTATGATACGACCGGGATGGACCTGTTCCCGCCCACACGCACGCCTTTCCAGCCCGCGCTTAGCGGGCGCTTTCCCCCAACACCGGCTGAGGCGATCACCCAGGAGATGCCTGAAGAACCCGAAGAGGAGGCAGGGGCATTGCCAACCCCCACAGCAACCCCAGAACCGGTGCTCCTGCCGACGGATAATTTGGGTGTTAACAATCCGCCTACCGATCCCGTGGTCTTGTTGTGGATCGAGCCTTCTTTGCCGGAAGCCCTGCAGCAAGCGCTCGTGGTTCCAGCGAATTATGCACGGCTTCCTGCCAGCAAGACTCCCCCAGTTAGCGGCAAGATCCTGGAATTGAGAGCTGGCTCCAGCCAGCCCGTGAGCGCCTGGGTGTATGCCCTGGTAGCGCCCTTCCCGACTGTCGAGCAGGGCGTTTCGTTCAATGAGCTGAAGGATGCCTGGTCTGGCGCGGCAAGTGGTCCATTTGGCGGCCAGCCGTTGTTGCTGGACGAAAGTACCTTCCTCAGCTTCAGCCAGGTCTGGGGCGCGCCGGCGGACGGTGCCGTCCAGGTAGCTGCTGCGGATGACCTGGGACGGATTGCCTGGGGACGCCGTCCTTCGTGGGCGTTGGTGCCTTTTGAAACCTTAGGCCCCGGCTGGAAGGTGATGGAGATCGATGGCGTCTCACCGCTGCACAAGGATTTTGATGCGGCTGCTTACCCATTGACAGTGCCTGTTTCGCTTTCTGGGGATCCTGACCTGGTGGCCGAAGTCCTGACCCAATACGGGCCGGCATCTCCTGCCCCCCTGGCGCCCTCGACGAACCGCGATCCCAACCGGCTGACCGTAGTTGCCTTGACGGGAGTTACGGCTTTAGTGCGGGCGACTGCTTTCACGATGGAGCAAAGGGGCATACTGTACCCCGGCAAAGATGTGCGCGATATTCTCAGGAATGCCGACATTACGCACGTCAGCAATGAGGTTCCGTTTGCCAGCAATTGCCCCTTTCCTGACCCGGTCCAACAGGGGATGCGCTTCTGCAGCGATCCGCGCTATATTGAGCTACTCAAAGACGTTGGGACGGATGTGGTAGAGCTGACAGGCGATCATTTTCAGGATTGGGGGGAATCCGCCATGCTGTACACCCTGGAGCTGTATCGTGAGCAAGGTTGGGTGTATTACGGCGGTGGTGCCAACCTGGAGGAAGGACGCCAGGCTTCTATCATTGAGCATAATGGTAACCGCCTGGCTTTCATCGGCTGTAATGCGAAAGGGGGTAGTTATGCACAGGCGAGCGCGCAGCATCCGGGGGCGGTCAAGTGTAATTTTGATTGGATGGTCAATGAGATCAGCCGCTTGCGCCAGGAAGGCTACCTGCCCATCGCCACATTCCAGCATTTTGAATACTATACTTACCGCGCCCAGCCCAACCAGGTACAGGATTTAAGGGTACTGGCGGAAGCTGGCGCGGTCATCGTCAGTGGAAGCCAGGCTCATCAGCCGCAGGCTTTCGAGTTCTTCGGTAACAGCTTGGTCCATTACGGGTTGGGAAATTTGTTCTTCGACCAGTACGATGTCAGCGAAGCCACTCGCCAGGGGTTTATTGACCTTCACGTCTTCTATGATGGGCGCTACATCGGGGCAGAGCTGGTTCCGATTCTGTTTATCGATTACGCACGACCGAGGTTGATGACGCCTCAAGAAGCACGCCAGGTATTAAACAAACTTTTTGCAGCCAGCGGTTGGTAGATAATTTTAGAAAAAGGAAGGTAGACATGGGCCTGAAACCTGATCATTGGATCCGCCAGATGGCGCTCGAGCACAAGATGATCGAGCCGTTCGCAAACAGCCAGGTGCGCAACGGTGTTATTTCGTACGGAGTCTCTTCGTATGGTTATGACATCCGCGTTGCCGATGAGTTTAAAATATTTACGAATGTGTTCTCGGCAGTTGTCGATCCCAAGCATTTTGATCCGAAATCGATGGTGGACTACCAGGGGGAGGTCTGCATCATCCCGCCCAACTCCTTTGCCCTGGGACGGACAGTCGAATATTTTCGCATCCCGCGCTCGGTGTTGACCATCTGCCTGGGTAAATCGACTTACGCCGCGCTGCGGCATCATCGTCAATGTCACCCCCTTTGAGCCCGAATGGGAGGGCTACGTGACCCTGGAAATTTCGAACACGACCCCCTTGCCAGCAAAGATTTATGCGAATGAGGGCATTGCCCAGGTGCTGTTTTTCCAGGCCGATGAGGAGTGCACGACCTCTTATGCGGATAAAAAGGGAAAATACCAAAAACAGCAGACGATTGTGCTGCCAAAGCTATAAGGAGGTCTGCAAAGATGCCCGCGAAGTTTACACAACGTGTGATGGGTTTAGAAGCCGAAGGGGCATACGCCGTCCTGGCGCGTGCCCAGGCGCTGGAAGCCCAGGGTCGTGAGATTTTACACCTGGAGATCGGGCAGCCCGATTTTGAGACCTTTCCCCATGTCAGCCTGCGCGGCATCCAAGCGATTGCCTCCGGTCAGACGCGCTATAACCCCCCGGGCGGGATTCCGGCTCTGCGCGCAGCCCTGGCCGAGGATGCTGGAAAACGGCGGGGCATGACCATCTCCCCGCAGCAGGTGCTGGTCGGGCCTGGTGCCAAGCCTGGCCTTTTTTTTCCTACCCTGGCTCTGGTAGCGCCGGGGGATGAGGTCATTTACCCGGATCCGGGCTTTCCAACCTACGCGGCAATGATTGCCGTTGCTGGCGGTACCCCGGTTCCAGTGCGCTTGAGTGAAGACAAGAACTTTTCTTTTGATCTGGCGGCTTTCGATGCGCGCGATTAACAGCCGGACGCGGTTGATCATTCTGAACTCACCTGCGAACCCGACTGGCGGCGTCATTCCCCTCGAGGACCTGGAGCACATTGCTGCGGCTGCCCGGCAATTTGATTGTTGGGTAATATCCGATGAAATTTATGCCCGGTTGACTTATGCCGGTCCCGTACCGTCCATCGCAGCCCTTCCAGGAATGCAGGAACGGACGATCATCGTCGATGGCTTTTCGAAAACCTACGCCATGACCGGTTGGCGTCTCGGGTTCATGGTCTTGCCGGATGCCCTGGCTGGCAGGGTGGAGCTGCTGCTGACACATTCCGTTGGCTGCACCGCTACCTTTACCCAGCACGCCGGCCTGGCTGCCCTGGCAGGCGACCAATCCCGGGTTGAGCAGATCGTGGCAGATTACCGCGCCCGGCGCGACCGCATGGTTTCGGGCTTGAACGCGCTCCCGGGGGTGCACTGTAGCGTTCCCGCCGGGGCTTTTTACGTTTTTCCAAATGTCAGCTCGTTTGGAATCCCGGTAAAAGAGCTGGCCCGGCGCCTGCTCGATGAAGCCGGGGTGGCCGTCTTGGCCGGTACGGATTTTGGCGCGGGTGGGGAGGGCTTTTTACGCCTGTGCTACGCCACCTCACCCGGGGTGATTGACAGGGCGCTGGCGCAGATGGGCGAATTCTTGCAGCGCCTATGAAACCAAACCTCACAGGCCCCGGTGACCTGTGAGGTTTAGCGTAATAAGCGGAAAATATTATTGAACTGGCGGTTCCGGCGCCGGGGGTGGGGGCACGGGCGCAACTGGACTTTCAGGAATCACCAGCCACATGATCAAGTAAATGGGAATTCCCGATCCACCGAAGAAGGTCAGGATTACGAATGCCAGCCGCATCAGAGTTGGATCGACGTTCAGGTATTCACCCAGACCACCGGCGACGCCGCCGATCATACGCTCCTGGCGCGAGCGATAGAGTTTTTTTGTTTGTTCAGACATAGGGTTTGCCTCCAAAGATTCAGGTTGTTATAATCGATATACGTGCTTCTGCCTGGCTGGTTGCGGGATTTATGGGCCTACAACGGTGATCAGGTACATAATCGCCTCGAATTTTTTTTGCCCGATCCCCTCGACCTTTTGAATGTCCTCGATCGAAGTAAAAGCGCCGTTCGTTTCTCTGTAGAGGATGATGCGCTGGGCGATTGCCGGTCCAATACCAGGCAGGCTTTCCAATTCGTCCTGGGTCGCTGTGTTGATATTGACTGGTCCGGCAGCAGTTGGCATCCCTGGCTCTGGCAGCTCGATTCCTTGCGCTCGCGAGGCAGGCTCCAATTCAGGTGAGTCGACACTACCCTGGCTGGGAATAAAGATGCGCTGACCATCTTCGACAAAGGCTGCCAGGTTTAAAGCCTGCGTGTCTGCTTCAGGCTTCAGGCCGCCAGCATTCTCGATGGCGTCTTTCAGGCGGCTGCCCGCAGGTAAGGATACCACTCCGGGTGATTGCACCGCACCCGTGATGTGCACGACCAGGGGAAGGGGCGTCGGCGGCGGCTGCAGGGTGATCGGTTCACCTCGGACAGGCCGACTGAGCAGGAGCAGGATGCCTGCTGCCAGGAAGCTTCCGATAATTGCAAAACCGATCGCCCACCCGGTTTTCATCGATTCCTTTCGTTAATTCATTCACTCAGGTGCAAGCTGAGCCCCAACCGCTGGCGGTCGCTATCCACATGTAGCACGCGCACCTTGACCCGTTGGCCTTCGGTTAACGGCCCGTCCAGCAAGCCAGCTTTGAACACCTGGTTCATCTCAGAAATGTGGATCAAGCCATCCAGGCCTTCTTCCAGGCGAGCGAAAGCGCCAAACGGGACTATGCTGGTGACGACGGCTTCCGTAATCTGACCCGGGTAATAGCGCGTCTGCACGGTTTCCCAGGGATTTTGGTGCAGCCGCTTCAAGCTTAGGGCAACCCGGGCTCTCTCCCGGTCCACCTGGATGACGTAAACATTCACCTTCTGACCTAACTCGACCACGTCCGCCGGGTGGTGAACCCGCCCCCAGGAAATTTCTGAAACATGGATAAGACCCTCAACGCCGCCGAGGTCGACAAATACACCGAAGTCGGTGATGTTCGTAATGGCGCCCTGGATACAGTCCCCGGGTTCCAGACGGTTGAGAAGGTATATCCGGCTGCCGGGCTCCGAGAGGGCGGCGCGTTCGGAAAAAACGATGCGGCCGCGCTCGGGATCGCACTCAATCACTTTCAATAACAGTGTCCGGTCCAGGTAGGAAGCTAACCAGTCGTCTGATTCCAGGTCCGTGCAAGGTGTTTCGACCAGGTGAGAAACGGGTACAAACCCCTGGATGCCTTCACTGCTGACCAGCAGTCCACCCCGGTTATATCCGACCACAACCAGCTCAATGGCCTGATCATGTTCATATAGTTGGTTGGCGTGTTTCCAATCCATCTCCTCCTGTTCGACTGGGCGGGTAGAATTCACACGGTTGGTTTGGTTAACGCCTTTGCTGCCATGGTTGGTGGAATTCAGGCGGGGCTCAGCCTCTTCCTCAGCCAGGACGGCTTCCCACCAGCCTTCATCGACCGGTGGGGAATCCGCATAAAATTTTTTATGCGATTTGACCGGGACTTGCAGGTTGTCGTGGGGTTCGTTGTGGTCGTGCATTTTGTCGTTAATTTCGCGAATGTTTGGTTGTTTTTCGTAGGTTACCATTAAACCCACCTCAAAGGATATGATTTGAAAAATTAATTTTTGACCAGGAATTGCTCCTGCCTGGCTTGTTGTTCCATTTCGTAGATTGTTTTCGCAACCGATTCGATAGCCACGCGCTGCTTGCGATACAAATCAGCCTCGGACATGGCAAGCCTGGATGCTATTTCACGTACCTTGCGACCTTCGATAAATTTCATTTCTAAGATATTAAATAAGATCCAATCTGCTGTAAATTTTCTCTCTCCTTCTGGACGTGTCTGTTCAATAGCCTGGTGTAGCACCAGGCGCAGGGCGTTGGTGGGGTTTTCTTCGTTCTGCCTGGCTGCATCCTCAACAACTTTTAATTTTATCAAAGGACTTTGGGTGAGTTTTGGCCCGCCCCAGTAATGGTTTAAGGCATCTCTTACCCATTGAGATAACCGGCCTTCTTCCAGGTCAGCCAGGACAGGCGCCGGTCTACTCAACACTTCGGCGCTGTCGTAGCGCGAAGCTGCACGCAGTTGCTGAATCATGTCGATTTCTGGGGTTAATGCCTCCAGGGAGCTGAAAGCTTGCTGCTGGCGATAACGGTCAATTAAGGCTGTCGCTGCACGTTGGGTAAGGATAGAAAGCGCATCTTCCTGCTCACTATCTAAGATTTGGTCGGGGCGAGGTTGAAACCCCAGGATGCCTAACATGGACTCGTCCGCGTTATCCGGATCATAAATTGGAGCCAGCGAATAATCCCCCCAGGTGAATAATACACGGCGCGCCCCGTTCTCCTCTGCAGCTTTGGTCAGGTTGGCAGGCAAATCGTTTTTCTCTGGCGGCTGGGCACCTCCTATAGTTAGAAATAAATCGACTTTCCCGGCATTCATGGATGCTATAAAGGCGTTTGTGACCTGCAAGCGGTCGCAAACGGCGGCCAACAAAGCGTCCAGGAACTGCTGCAGATCTGCCCTGGTCAATAAGCGTTCTTCAAGCGTCTGCAACAGTTGGACATCGGCACGTTCGCCACCGCGAAATAAGAGGCGTTCCCAAATGGGCGCGGTCAGCGTAATTGTGTGTTCTAAAACCAGGATCATTCCAACCATTACAAAAGGCACAAGTGCCGTATATTCTGCCCCAAATTTTAAGCCGATCCGCCTGACAATGGTCGTGAATGCCAGTACAAGCGAGGCGGTTACCGGGCCTCTGAGCAGCCACTTTGCCAGACGGCGCTTGATTACCCGGTCGGGCCAGGAAACGCCAAAAAAGGCAACTGCATAAGCCATCAGAACAAGCATGGCCAGGACCGCCGCATTCCCAATCACCACCAGGAGCCAGAAAATGAGCGTGTCTTGAACTTTGCCTACGGCGAAAAGTAAAAACGGATACGTGCCCAGGGCAGGGGCAATTGCACCTACCATCAAATAAGCCATGCGCCGGCGGCTGGTGGGCGTCACTGTCCGCTGGTAAGAGCGCCACAGGTTAACGCCAGAGACCAGCATGGCGATCAGATACAAAAAGGCGAAGATCCAGCTCAAGGTGGTTCGAGCCAGGTGAGGCACCGATAAGTCGGCCACCATCGGCCCTACCAGCCAGCCAAACGGCAGGGCTATTAAAAATAGCGTCGAACCCAGGTAAGCCAGGCGTACCACGAGGCGCCTTCGACCGCGCGAAGGGCGTCCTGTGGTTTCAAGCAAGGCATCAGAAAAATGCAGGTAAGCGGCAGGCAGGAACACGATGCCAATCCAGGGGAATTTTAACCAGAATTCGACCAGGGCATCCGAACTGGCGACGCTACCCAGGGTTTCCGCAACAAAAATAATCGTTACGCAGACCAGGATGATGGTGAACGAACGCGTGACCCGATCGTTTAAGTTAAACGAAAGGACGTAAAGCAGGAGTGAGAAAGCTGTGATGGCAATTCCTGCCGTCAGCAGCTCATTAATCGTTCGTAATCCAGTCAGCGCCAAATTTTCCATAACCGGTAAATACCTAATCAATGCGGATCAAGGGCATCCGTGCGGATCAACGGTATCCGAATGCAGTGTCCTCTCGTCATGAATACCATATTGTCTTGGTGAAGAATAAACCAATATCGTGGTTTGGGAAGTAACGGTCGAGGAAGCCCGAAAACTCAAAACCAATTTTATACGCCAGGCGGATGGCTGGAAAATTTTTTTGCTGTAACTCGATGACCACCTGCCTGCAATCGTGGTTCGCAGCCCATTCCAGGGCTGCCAGGAGCAGCGCGGAACCGATGCCCTTACGGTGCAGGCTGCGGCGTACTACCAGGTCTGTGATCCAGGCTGCGCCAGGGGTCCTGTTGAGCATCATGCTGACATAACCGATGGGTTCCTCAGCAAGGGTGGCAACCAGGATGCCAGAACGGGTCTCCCAATCCTCAAGCAAAGCATGCGAGGGGCGCGGGTATTCGACGCGCACGGGGTGTGGGTAGCGGATTTCCCGGAAAATTACGTGGACGGATTCGTCTTGCGATCGTAAGGTGTCCATCTGCCAGGCATATTCGCTGGTATAGGTATGTTCCAGGTCGCTTAAGAAGGGGATATCGCTTTCGCTGACAGGGCGGATTTCAATTTCTGGCATGGTGTTGGCTCAGGGTTCGGCAGTTTCCGGGGGTGGCGTAGTCACAAACACATTTACAACACAGCGCGGTAGCGTCTTGGCCTCAGTGTCCACCGGCACAACACTGAGCTGGTATTCACCAGGTGTCAGGCGGCGGGTGTCCCAGGTGCCTAAATCACCAGACTTGACAGGTTGGTTGCCTGCCAGCAGGATTGCCCAAATCGCATCATCCGGCCTGCGGCTTTCGATTTTATAAAAGCCAAAGTTCTCGATATCGACTGTGCCGGTGACGGTGACCAGCCCGGACACCTCAGACCCCGCCTCAGGCGTGTCAATTTGTACTTCACCGAGGATGCAGCCATCTTCCTGGGTTTGCTCCGTGCCCTCAACTGCGATGGGTACGCCAGGCGTTGTTGTTGTCACGTCAGCAGCGGCAGCCAGGGTGACGGTTGGGGTGGTCAGCAGGTCTAAAGTAGGTGTGAATAGGGGAATTGCCCCGGGAATTGAGGGGACTATGAAAGACACCATCACAAATTCAGCTACCGCCATCGTAATTAAGAGGACCAGCACACTCGCCGATTGGTTAAGCCGGGCCTGGGCGTTATCGCGTTCCAGCCCAAAACCCGCTCCGCGCAACTCCTGCCAGGCCAGAATGAACTTCCGCAGCGCCAGCAGGATGCCGAGGCCGAGAAGTGCGTAAATCCAGATCTCGAAATTGCGAAAGAACGCAAAGGCTTGCTCCATAAAACCTTATAACCGGCGCAAGACATCGCGAATGACCAGTTCAAGCTTCGGCGCGATCAATTGTCCCGCCTGCAGGACTTCCTCGTGGGTGGTGAGGGTTTCACCATCCAGGTTAGCCTTATTACTGATACCAGAAATTCCCAGTACGCGTGTACCACCATGGCGGGCAACGGTCACCTCAGGTACGGTAGACATGCCGACCGCGTCCGTTCCGATAAGGCGCAGGAAACGCAAATCCGCGGGGGTTTCGAACGAAGGCCCGGCTAACCCTGCATACACACCTTCGCGCAGCAGAATATTTTGGGCTGCTGCAGCCTCTCGGGCAAGAACGGCCAGCTCCCGGTCGTAGGCTCGGCCCATGTCAGGAAAGCGCAAGCCGAGTTCATTCAGATTTGGCCCGCGCAAGGGCGACAGACCTGCCATCCCGATTATGTTTAAATGGTCCGTAATCAGCATCAAATCCCCCGGAGTAAATTCGGGATTAACCGCGCCGGCTGCATTGGTGACGATCAAAATTTCGATCCCCAGGCGCTGCAGCACGCGCGTGGGCAAGCCGACCTGGTTGATGCTGTAACCTTCATAAAAATGGGCGCGGCCTTGCATCACGACGACTGCCTGGTCTTCTAGCTTCCCGAATATCAATTTCCCGGCATGCCCGACAACGGTGGAAACCGGCCACCCTGGAATCTCGCCAGTTGGGATGGCAACAGCCTCCTGAACAGAGCTGGCGAGACTGCCGAGTTCCCGAGCCCAGGATCAGGCCGATCCGGGGGGCGGCGCGGCTGGCCCTCTTTTTCAAGCAGGGAGCGGATGTAGCCGGCAATTTGATCGATTTCCGGGAGAGAGAGAAAATGCTCTTGAAACATTCAGCACCTTTAAGGGACAGTAGAACGGAGGTCATAGCGGATTAATAGCATCCGGCGATAAAGAGCATCCGGCGGATCAAGAGCATCCGTTTGCGTGACCCCGGTCTTATTTTTTATTAATCATTATATCATGTCAATTTATTGTGGATAACACCTGGCGAAAGGCGTTGATCGTGCGTTCGATCCCACGGTCGTCCACCCAGTAATGGGTTACTAATCGGAAACGCCGCATGCTGATAGGAACTACCTTCACGTTATAATCCAGCAGGCGCTGGGTTACCTGGAGGGCGTTGTCTTTCCCGATGCTCATAAAGACCATGTTGGTGTGGGGGGATCCAGGATCAACAACCACCCCGGGAATTTGGCTGAGACCGGCTGCCAGGTCTCGGGCACGCGTGTGGTCCTCTGCCAGGCGCTCCACCATGGTTTCGAGAGCCACAATGCCTGCCGCGGCCAGCACCCCTGCCTGGCGCATCCCGCCACCCAGGACCTTGCGGATGCGGTGGGCGCGGGCGATGAACTCGTTGGATCCGCACAGGACAGAACCTACCGGCGCGCACATTCCTTTGCTCAGGCAAAAAGTCACCGAGTCCGCTGGCTCCACCAGCTTGCGCACATCCACGCCTTGTGCAACCGAGGCGTTGAAAATCCGCGCCCCATCCAGGTGGAGTTTCAAGCCTTGCGCATGCACCAACTCGCCAGTTGCTTGGGTATATTCCGGGGTCAGGGGAACGCCTCCGCAGGCGTTGTGGGTGTTTTCCAGGGTGACCAGGCGCGTCACCGGCTCATGAGCATCATCCTCTCGAATTGCATCCAGGATATCCTGTGGTAAGAGGGTTCCGTCTGCCTGGTTTGGGATTTGGGATGAATGCACACCTCCCAAAGCCGAAATCCCGCCTGCCTCGTGCAGGAAAATGTGGGCATGTTTTCCCAGGATGACTTCATCCCCGCGCCGGCAATGAGCGAGCACGGCCACCAGGTTGCCCATCGTCCCCGAGGCCACGAACAAGGCAGCTTCCTTTCCCATGCGCTGCGCTGCCATTTCCTGCAGGCGGTTTATGGTGGGGTCTTCCCCGTACACATCATCACCGACCGGGGCTGATGCCATAGCTTCACGCATGGCCGGGGTGGGGTGGCTGACGGTATCGGATCGTAGATCTACTGAGTCCATGGGTTCTCCTATCGATGGCGTATTTGCGCCAGGATGTTTTCTAGTTCAGGTGGCAGTGGAGCTTCAAAGGTGCGCGCCTGCCGTTCGCTGGGCAATTGCACGACCAGCCGGAAGGCGTGTAAAAAATGGCGCTCGAGTGCCAGCGAAGGGCTGCGCCGGCCGTAAATCCTGTCCCCCACGATGGGGCAGCCGATGTAAGCCAGGTGCAGGCGAATCTGGTGCGTGCGTCCAGTGATGGGGTGGATTTCGAGCAGGCTGTAAGAAGGGAAGGATTCCAGTGTGCGATACTCGCTGGTGGCTTCTCTGCCCTTGTGCGGCGGTACGATGGCCATGCGCTTGCGATCCCGCGGATCGCGTCCAATTGCCGCCTCGATCCTCCCCGTTGGGGTGGGAGGCGCGCCGTCCACCAGGGCAATATACGTCTTGCGGATCTTGCGCAGGCGGAACTGGTCCTGTAAAAAGCGCTGTGTCTTATCATTTTTCGCCAGCAGGATCAGGCCGGAGGTGTCCTTATCCAGGCGGTGAACCACGCCAGGTCGCTGCTCTCCCCCAATACCTTCGATATCCGGGTCATGGGCCAGGGCGGCGTTGACCAGGGTCCCAGAGGCATGCCCGGCGGCGGGATGCACCACCATCCCGGCCGGTTTGTTGACCACGAGCAGGTCGTCATTTTCGTAGACGATTTCCAGTGGGATTGCCTGCGGCTCAATGCTCGTGGGCAACGGAGGGGGGATGCGGATTTGCACGCTGGCAGGCGCGTCAACCATCTGCCCAGCCTTGCGGGCAGCCACCCCATCGATGGTCACCAGACCGTCATCGATCAAGCCCTGCAAACGGGAACGCGAAAAATCGGGCAGGCAGCCGACCAGGAATTTATCCAGGCGCTGCGCTTCATCACTGGCTACGGTAAAGGTAAGGACTTCCTCGGCCATGAAACGGTATTTTGGGGCTGCTGCCTACCCGGCAGGCTCTTGTGGCTCGGGGGGCGGCTGCTGGTGCTTGGCTCGCTCCTGCTTTTCCTTGAGCAGCAGGTCGATGGCCAGGAGGACGACCCCGATGGAGATGCAGGCATCTGCCACGTTCCACACGGCAAATGTGCCGACAGAGACAAAATCCGTGACGGTACCGTACAGGATACGGTCGATTAAATTACCGACAGCGCCGCCAAGCTGTAATGCCAGTGCCAGGCGCATCAGCCAGTCCTGGCGGGGAACTTTTGGAAAGTAGTAAATGATGACCCCGCTGACAATCACTGCCAGGATCATGAAGACCGGGTTCAAGCCCTGGAAAAGGCCGAAAGCTGCCCCGGTGTTGTTCCAATGTACGATCCGGACGTAAGGCAGCAGCCAGGGCCAGGGCGCCCACTGCTCAGTATAAGGAATCTGGGTGCGTACCAGGTACTTGCTCAGTTGGTCCAGCAGGACAATCAGGCCGGCAATGCCGAACAAAAAAGCGTAATCGCGGGCGTACTTTTTCAAAAGATATCTCCGGGCATTAAAATGTCCCTCCATTTTACCTCAGAAACTTTATACCCGATCAGGTGCGCCGCGCAGCCATTCCGGCAATCGCTGGAACCAAACCCGCGCATGGGGATAAAAGCCCCTGGATAAGCGGCCAGCGCCTGGCTCCAACTGCACTCGATGGGCATCTCTGCAGGTGATTCGTTGCCGGGCGAGTGGATTCTGCACAGGAAAAAACGGACCTGGCAGACCTGGCGCAAGGCATCGATGTGCCAGTGGGGAATGCCGTTCCCTTGAAGATGACGGCCTAGCCGGGCTCTCAGCCCGCCAGGACCCCGGGCGCTGCCGATATAAACGTATTCACCCGGACGCAGGTTGAAGGCGCCCAGCATCCCGACGACCAGCCGGGCCGGCTGCGCCAGGTGCAACTGCAAGGCATACACCCCGGGCAGGTTTGGAATGTATTCCGCACCAGTCAGCATGTCAAGAGATTCAGTTCTCATGGATAATTAGAGCAGTTAAAAGGTTGACAGACTCATACGAGTGTAGAGATAATATCATGAATGAATGGGGGAGGTTGAACAATCCAACGATCGTGTTTTGAGGAGTGAATGTATGACAGAAACGACTCATGAAATCAAAGTTGGGATTGCAGGAACGGGCTTCATTGGGCCGGCCCACCTGGAGGGCTTGCGCCGCGCCAATGTACGCGTCCTGGGCCTGGCCGAAGCCACTCCCGAGCTAGCGCAGAAGAAGGCGCAGGAGCTGGGTATCGAAAAAGCGTACACCTCCTTTGAAGAGATGCTGGCGGACCCGGCGATCGCTGCTGTCCACCTGGCGACGCCCAACCACCTGCACTTCCCGCACGCCAAAGCCGCCCTCCTCGCAGGCAAGCATGTGATCTGCGAGAAACCGCTGGCGATGAACACGCAGGAATCGGCGGAGCTTGTGCGCCTTGCCAGGGAGACTGGGCGGGTGAATGCTATAAACTTCAACCTGCGCTTCTACCCCGTCGTACGCCATGCAAAGTCACTGGTCCAGGCTGGCGAGATCGGCGAGGTCTTCATCCTGCAAGGTTCCTATTTGCAGGACTGGCTGCTGTATCCTACGGATTGGAACTGGCGACTGGAGCCGGGATTGGGAGGATCGCTGCGGGCGGTTGCTGATATCGGCTCGCATTGGTTGGACATGACCACGTTCATCACCGGCCTGCGCGTCGTATCGGTCCTGGCGGATTTTTCAACCTTCCTACCGGTGCGCAAAAAACCTGCCCGGCCGATTGAGACCTTTACCGGGAAGATACTGCAGCCCAGCGATTACGTCGACCAGCCCATCTACACCGAGGATTACGCCTCGATCCTGCTGCGCTTTGCCAGCGGGGCGCACGGCGTGCTGACCGTCTCCCAGGTCAGCGCCGGCAGAAAAAACCGCCTGTTCTTCGAGATCGACGGGGCGAAAGCTGCCCTCTCCTTCGACTTAGAGCGCCCGAACGAGTTGTGGATCGGCCGGCGAGAGCGCCCCAACGAGCTGCTCCTGAAGGATCCCTCGCTGCTCTCTCCAGAGGCGCGCCTGATCACTTCTTACCCTGGTGGTCATAACGAAGGCTTCCCGGACACCTTCAAGCAGCTCTGCGCCCGGGTCTATGCTTACATCCGCAACGGAGATTATGCGGCTACGCCGGCGGTCGAGCCGGATTTTCCGACCTTCGCGGACGGGCACTACGAGCTGCTGTTATGCGATGCCATCGAGCGCAGCGCCAAAGAACAGCGCTGGGTAGAGGTAAACCCGGCGTAATATTTGTGTTACAAAGGATTAATTTGTCATTCCGAGCGGTTTTTGCGAGAAATCCTTATAATGATGGTCTATATATACCTAACCAGGTACATTCTTAATAAACCTAATAGGGATTTCTCAGCAAAGGCGGGCAAAAACCGCCCGAACGCTTCGAAATGACGTTGACTGGTGAACTGAAGCCATTCAAGGCGATTGCCTGACGTGGTAAAGCCATTAACTAAAAACTGAAAAAGGAGAAACCAACCTCATGAAACTCGGACTATTGTCTGCTGCATTCCCTGGGAAATCCCTGGAAGAAGTAGCCGCCTGGGCGGCTGCCAACGGCTTCGAAATGCTGGAGATCGCCTGCTGGCCAGTGGGTCGCGCCGAACGCCGCTATGCAGGCGTGACCACCATCGACGTGGCTTCCCTCACCCCAGCAAAGTCAAAAGATATCCTGATCCTGCTGGCGAAGTACAACCTGCCGATCTCCTCCCTCGGGTATTACCCCAACCCGCTGCACCCCGACGCTGACCATCGCACGATGGTGATCGAGCACCTGAAGAAAGTCATCCTGGGCGCTGAAATGCTTGGGGTCCCCGTTGTTGGCACCTTTGTAGGCAAAGATAAGGACAAGACGGTGGAAGCCAACCTGGAGGCTTTCGCCAAAATCTGGCCTCCCATTGTAAAATTTGCTGCTGACCACGGCGTGAAGATCGCCATTGAAAACTGTCCGATGATCTTTTCCAACGACGAATGGCCCGGGGGCAACAACCTGGCCAGCACCCCGGCGATCTGGCGAAAAATGTATGAGATCATCCCGGATGCTAATTTCGGCCTGAACCTGGACCCATCGCACCTGATCTGGCAGATGATCGACCCGGCCCGCGTCGTTTATGAATTCAAGGATCGCCTTTTTCACGTCCACGCCAAGGACATGATGATCGACCGTGAAGGCCTGTATCAAAACGGTGTGCTCTCCCTGGGCATGGGCTGGCAGGTGCCGCGCCTGCCCGGCCTGGGCGAGGTGGACTGGCGCAGGTTTATCGCTGCCTTATACGCCGTGGGTTATGACTTCGTTCTGAGCGTCGAGCACGAGGACCGCGCCTTCGAGAGCACAGAGGAGCTGGTCAAGCGCGGCTTCTTAATTGCCCGAGACGCTTTAAAACCTTACATCCACTGATTCCGGGAGTCCTCCGAAATCGACCTGCCGTAGGAGCACAGCAGCTCTATCGCTGTGCCCTCGTAGGGGCTGTGTTCTTGTAAGGGCTATCGCTGTGCCCTAGCTCAAGCGCCCGAAAAGGACGAAATCCTCTCCAAGGCGCTCATAATGGACCTCTTTGATTGCTGGGAATCTGGCTTCTCCTCCAGGCGGGTCGATCACGTTCAGTCCGCCGAGGTAGCGAGGCGCCACGGTCACGCACAGCAGGTCGGCCAGGCCCTGGCGCAGGAATGCGCTCAGGATGCGGGCGCCCCCTTCGACCATGACACTGTCTGTGCCGCGGGCGGCAAGCTTTTCCAATAGTTGATCCAGCGGCACATGACCATCTGGGTCAGCAGGCAAGCGGACCAGCTCCAGCCCGGCCTGTCCGGCCGTCGCCACCCGCTCCGGCGGCGCCAACTCGGTGACCGCCAGCCAGGGTGTGTGCGGGTTGGCCTGCCGCATCTTTGCATTGAGCGGAAAGCGAAGGAGGCTGTCCACGATGACCGGTTGGGGATGGCTGCCTTCAGCGTAGCGGACGGTCAGGCTGGGATCATCCGCCAGGATGGTGCCGATGCCGACCAGGATGGCTCCGTGCAGGCTGCGCAGGCGATGGGTAAGCGCGCGAGATTCCGGCCCGCTCAGGGACGTTGCCTGCCCGCGGCGGCCGGTAAGGCTGCCGTCCAGGCTTTGGGCATAGCACAGACTTACCAGCGGCCGCCCGTGTCTCAGCCTGTGTTTTTCAGCCTCGGCCAGCCAGGCCTCAATTGGGATCATTTAATAAGAATACAACCAAAGCAATTTCAATCAGTTTGGTCAGGATGCCCAGCCAGCCGGGAGCGCCAAGGATTAACCAGGCCAGGATCGTCAGGAGGGTGTAGACGATGGTCAGCCAGCGGATGTAGGTTCTGCGTGGCGCCATACGCGGGTTGAAATAGGCAGCCATCAGCACCAGGTATCCCAGGCCGTTAAAGGTGAATAAGAGATCAATGCCTTTTCCATCGGCAACCAGCAGGAGATTTAAAACGACCAGGTGTATCAATCCGGTCGCTAATCCCAGTACCAGGATGGCTTTCTTGATGATGGATGGTCTGGAAGGCTGGTTCGGAAGCGTCATTGACAGTCCTTGGTGCAGGCTTAATTATAAATCACGACGCTTGAACAGGTAAACTGCAAAAAACATGATCACAACGAGATATAGACCAGCATAAACAACCATTAATGGGCTGGGGATGGTGCTCGAGAAAAACGGGGAAAAACCCAGGGCGCCGGTCAACGGCGACTGCACCTCGTAGGCGGCGCGCTTCCAGAGCGCCTCGCTGGGCATGAGCAGGCTGGTCAGGATGCCGATGTTGGTCGCTGAAAGCCGGGCGTTGAACTCGGGGAAGAATCCGCCGATCTGCTCGATCCAGCCGCCGATGAAAGCCACCCCGAACAGGCCAAATACCAGGACGCCGTTGGCCAGGGTGGACAGGAACGTGCCCCCAAACAGGCTGATGCTCAGCATGAGCAGGGCGTTCAGCCAGATCAGCCCCATGGCCAGGAAAGGATTGCGAGCAAGGAAATCCGAACGCAGGAAGATAAAGAGGGTGATCCCGCCTGCCATCAGCAGCAGGTACAGGCTGATCATTCCCGCAAATCCAAGCCATTTCCCGCTGACAATCTCCCAGCGTCTCACCGGCTTGGCCAGCAAGGTGTGGATGGTTCCGGTTTGGATTTCACCCGAGAGCGTGTCCACAGAGGTCAGCACGGTCATCATCACGGTCAGGAAATTGACCACGTACAGTCCGGCGGTGTAGAGGAACCCGCTGATTTCATTTTTCTGCAGGATGTTCGGTCCAAACGGGCTGCGCTCCATCTCGTTCAAGATCAGGTGGAAACCCAGGTCGAAGACGATCAAAAAGACGATTCCGAGGACCAGGGCTGCCAGTAAAATCTTGCGCCTGGCGGCTTCTTTGAATGTAAGACGGGCAATCACGAGCGTGTTCATCACAGGCCTCCATCCGTTCCGACGATCTGGATGAAAAGGTCCTCGAGGGACACTCGCTGCGGGCTCAGCTCGTAAACGTCGACGCCCTGGCTGACCAGGAAGCGGTTGATATCGGGTAAATCGACCTCGCCTTGCACCGTCAGGTGCAAGTGCTCGCCGTCCAGGCGGACGTTACTGCCCCAGCGGTCAAGCCCGTTCGTGATCTCAGGGGAGAAGCCGCGCCCGCGGATCGTAACGCTGAGCTCACCCTCCACCAGGTCCTGCAGGGCGCTGGTATGAAGCACTTTCCCTTGCTTGATAAAGGCGACGCGGTCGCAGGTGATCTCGACCTCGCTCAATAAATGTGAATTCAAGAAAACTGTCGTGTTCCGGCTGCGCAGATCGCGGATGATATCCCGCACCAGGCGCCTGCCAACCGGGTCTAATCCGGAGGTGGGCTCGTCCAGGAATACCAGCTCGGGCTCGTTCAGGAGGGCTTGCGCCAACCCGATACGCTGCAGCATCCCCTTGGAAAAGGCGCGCAGGCGCTTCTGGGCGTGCGGCGCCAGGTTGACCAGCTCCAGCAGCTCGCCAATGCGCCGGCGCGCCTGGGCGTGCTCCATGCCGTACAGGTCGGCGTGCAGGGCCAGGAACTCCTCAGCGGTCAGCCAATCGTGGAAGCGGAAGTGCTCGGGCAGGAAGCCCACCTTGCGGCGGGCGGTCGGGTCGGAGAGCGGCAGGCCGAAAAGATAGCCTTCACCGCTGGTCGGGCGGGTGAGGTCCAGCAGGATTTTTACGGACGTCGTTTTGCCTGCGCCGTTAGGGCCGAGGAAGCCGAAGACCTCGCCGTGCTCCACGCGGCAGGGTCAAGTCCTCGACGGCAGTCTTTTCGCCGAAGACTTTACGCAGGTGGTTGGTTTCGATGGCAGTCATGGGTTAATTGTATCGCGGACGACGCAATCGCGATACCGCACACTTATTTTTGGGAGGTCACTTCGCCTGATAAAACTGCAATTATTGTATTACTTGCCAGTCTGAGTGACAATGTCATCCAACGTTACTTCTAATGCTCTGGCAATTGTCACTAATACTTCAGTTGTTCCAATTCGTTTACCAGTTTCGATTTGGGACAAATAAGGTGTGCTGATTTCAACCTTTTCTGCTAATTGTTGTTGGGTCAAACCGCGGTATTCACGCCAAACTTTAACCGGATTTTCACCATCTAGTAAAGCAAAAACTACTTCGCCAGGTATAAGTTCTTCTTTCCCCTGGTCAATGGCCGTTTTCACGGAGTCATAATCGCGTATATCCTGCAGCATTTCGGCTTCCTCGACAAGTTGCATGTACACGTCATAAGGCAGCACGGCGTATTCAGGCTTTCCATCACGCTCGATTATCTGTACAGTTTCGTTCATCGGTAGACTTCTCCGCGTTGGGCTATTTTCAAGACCAAAATTACCAATTCGTCGTTTTGTATTTCGTATATCACACGCCAATCACCTTTTCGAAAGCGATAACCGGAACGGTTTTGCAGCTTCATGGCGTTCGTACTGGGTGCATAGGGGTCAACTGCCAATTGCTCCAGTTTCTGGCGTACAAGAACAGCCGTGTTCTTAGGTAAACGCAATAGAGCTTTTTGGGCTTCTTTGGCAAAAATGATCCTATACACACTGATATATTAGCACAATGCGAATAAATCGGCAAGAATAAATTTGCAATTAGCGAATTATGACTTGATAACCTATCGACTGGTAAATCTGGTGCGGAAGATGATGTGTTGGGTTTTCTGGAGCTAAGGACACCCTTGGATCGAGGGCTGTGGCGAGTTCAGCTCACCGCTTTCTTCACGAGCGCGGCGATCCTGGCCTCTTCGACAGCAGTCAGCTCTATCAACGCGAAGGAGGTCGGCCATAGGACGCCTTCGTCGAGATGCGCCTCGTCGCTGAAACCGAGTGTGGCGTACCTCGAGTTGAACTTCTGTGCGCTTTGGAAGAAGCAGACGACCTTGCCATCCCTGGCATAGGCGGGCATCCCGTACCAGGTTTTCGGTGAGAGCACCGGCGTGCTGGCTTTGATGATCTCATGCAGCCGCGCGGCCATGGCGCGCTCTGGTTCCGGCATCTCGGCGATCTTCGCGAGCACGGCGTTTTCCCCTTCCGCCTTGTCCTTGTTCGCGCGTGCTTCCGCCTTCAGCTCTTGGGCGCGCTCCTTCATTGCGGCGCGTTCCTCGTCTGTGAATCCCTCGGACTTCTTAGTGGTGCTCTTATCCTGCTTCATGAGAATCTCCTTGCATATCCCTGGGTTATTAATGGTAATTATACCTTAATAGTCCGATTAATTCGGATTGAGGAAGCATGGATCCTGGTCTGAAACCTCGCAGTATAAGTTTAGACTCTCAGCGAGCCGCGGAATCCCCTGGCGCCATAATAAGAGTCCGCACCGTTGTGATAAACAAAGACATGGTCGTAGCGGCGATCGCAAAAAAGGGCGCCGCCGAGTTTTCTGATCTCAGAAGGTGTCTTTACCCAGCTCGACGTCTTCAGATCGAACTTTCCAAGTGTCTGCAGCTCCCGGTATTGATCTTCCGTTAAGAGCTCGATGCCCATCTCATTTGCCATGGCCACGGCGGAATTTCCCGGCTTATGTTCTTTCCTGGCCTCCAGCGCTTCACGGTCGTAGCAGACGTTTCTGCGACCTGCAGGACTTTCCGCCGAACAATCGTAAAGAATGGTTTCGCCCGTCTTTTCATCATAACCAACCACATCTGGTTCACCGCCAGTTCTTTCCATCTCATTAAGCGACCACAGTTTATCAGGGTTGGCTTCCAGCTTTGCCTGTACTTTTGCCCACTCAAAACCTTGATGGCGGATCATGTTTTTTTCAAAACGGGCTTGTAATGCCCGGAGAAGCTCTTCATACTGTTCTGGTGACAACACTTTTTGATTGCCAGTATTGGTGTTCATGCTTTCATTTTCCTTTCCACTTCTTTCTAAATTCTTCCTCCAACATGCTCATCATCACAAAATCGTGGTACCGGTGCTCATAATAGTAGCCATCCCGTTGAACGCCTTCTAGTTGGAAGCCTAATCGCTCATAGAAATTCAGTGCTTTTGTGTTGAATCCCACAACTCCTATCGCAACGCGATGAAAATTCTGATGCCCAAATGCATAATCGAGCATTAGTTTTGCGGCTTCCATCCCACAACCTTTTCCTCGTAGGGATTGATCGCCAATGATCAGGCTCCAATCTGTTGTTCGCCACGCAGGGAACATTCACAGCAAACCTGTTTCGCCGATGATCTGATCTGTTTCTCGCAAGATCACTGCCAACCAAATGCGATCTTCACTTTTCTGGATCCGTTGATAGAATTCGAGAGCTCCTGTATAGGTGCTGGGGCGTATTTCTCCAGTTAAGCCTCGTATTTCCGGGTCGTTTGCCCATTTGTGAAGCAAGGCAACGTCGTCTTGTTCGATCGGTCTGAGGTAAACCTTCTCTCCAGAGAGAAATTCCACTTGGCCCGATTGATTCTCATTCATATTACTCCTCTAATACAGTTAATAATCACGCCTTCTTCCGCCCAATCACTTGATAAAACCTGGCAAGCAGATTGTAAGGATAGGTGTCCGTCAGTTTGCGTTCCAACTGCTCCAGTTCCTCATAATAAGCTGCTTCATACTTCGGTTCATTAGGCAGATAATCGCACAAACACCGGATGCCATAATCCCCTACCACTTCACAATCGTTTGCCTTTAAAATGTCAATCATCTCGGCGCTTGAGAACAAGGGTGTCAGGCGACTAAACCAGGGGTGTAAATATTCCTTTGTACCTACTACTTTAAGCGCAGCCGCAAGATCATTGGCTTGAATAGCTTTTCGATAGACTTCTGAATACCGGTTCGCATCCAGGATGGAAAGCAAACCTTGCGGAGCGATTAACTCACAAATATCCTTTAAAACACTTCTCGGTTCAGGTACAAACTCGATCATTTGATGGCAAAGAATCAGGTCAAACAGTTGTCCCTGGAATAGTTCTTGAATTGCTCCGGCATCGGCCTGGCAGATAATTATTTGTCCAGAAACCCCCTCCTTTTCCGATGCCTGTTTTGCCTCAGAAAGCATTACCGCTGAATAATCCAGCAAAGTGACCGAATGGCCTTGTTTGGCAAAGTAGATGGAATTTAATCCATTCCCGCCACCTACATCAAGAATTCGAATGGGGTGATCCTCTAAATGGTGTTGAATGTTGAAGCGCGAAATATTGTAGAGCAATTTACCCCAGGGATAAGATTGCCATTTCTTCCACTCATCCACTACAGAATCATATTCATCGGCGGTTATTGTTTTCATCCTTCTCTCTTTAGCTGTTGCAGTCAGTCTCCGTAGCGGTTCATTGTTATGCGATGAGCCCAGTAGTAATCCATAGTGTGATCGAACGATCTCAATCACAAATGAAGCGCTCTATCCATGTCGCGACATCCAGTGTCCCATCGAAGACGAGGACCGACTCATCGGCAGCCGGTGGTTCCAGGCTGCTCACCAATTCCCAAAAACCGTCATCCGATACTTCATGGCGTTGTGGCTGTGCCTGGTTTGCTATACGACGCCGGTTAGCTTCCTCAACAGTAACTGCCATGTAGATAACATGAGCCGAAGCGCCGAATTGGTGTGCAATCGCACGGACTCGATCGCGTTCTGTGCGTGCATAATTGGTTGCGTCTTGCACGGCCGATTGCCCGCGCCCCAGGCTGGCAGCAATCTGTTCATAGGATGTGGAAAATGCTTCGGTCCACTGTTCTTCGGTAACTTCACTGTCTTTTGAATCCAGCAGTGATTCAGCAATTGCATCAACATCCACATGTGTCCATCCGCGTTGCATTGCGAGGATGCGACCCAATGTCGTTTTTCCGGAGAACTGAATACCGCAAAGGATATAAACTGCTGGCGTCATGAGGCGGATAATTTGACAGAGTTCGTTATCCGGTTATTAAACCGCTTTTTGCTTGAGACCGACGCTTTCCAATGCCCTGGTGTGGCGGACATTCGTTATACATCCAGTTTCCTAGTACCCAGCAATTTCACCATCTTAGGGTCACGATGGTCAAAGAAACTGCTTGTCTTTGTGTCTAGCGTTGTAATAGCCGTCAAGTTGTCCGCCTCTAATTCAAAATCGAACACGCTGATATTTTCGATCATTCTCTCTTTGCGAGTTGATTTTGCGAGGGCAACAATCCCTCTATGTGTTAGCCAGCGGAGAATGACCTGGGCAACGCTCTTGTTGTGTTTCGCGGCGATGGAAAGCAGCAGCTCATTCTTAAAAATATTATTCTTTCCCTCTGCAAAGGGAGCCCAGGCTTCAACCTGAACGCTGTTTTCTTGAAAAAACTTCTGCGCCTCTATTTGTTGATGAAATGGGTTGACTTCAATTTGGTTAACCGCAGGCGGTATATTGTTGTGAACCATCAAATCCATGATCCGGTCAGGAGGAAAGTTTGAAACCCCGATGGCTCTGATTTTGCCTTGTTGGTACATCTCTTCCATCGCCCGCCATTCCCCATATACATCGCCAAAGGGTTGATGGATCAAGTACAGGTCAAGGTAATCCAACTGCAATCGCTTCAGTGAGTTTTCAAAGGCACGGAGTGTGCCTTCATAGCCATGGCTCTGAATCCAGAGTTTTGTAGTAATAAACAGTTCTTCTCTGGCGACGCCGCTTTTTTGGATGCCTCGGCCAACCGCCTCTTCATTCTGGTATGAAGCGGCCGTGTCTATATGGCGATATCCCGTTTGAATCGCCTCAACCACGCTTCTTTCACATTTGCTCGGATCAGTGATCTGAAAAACGCCGAAACCAAGAACAGGGACTTCGACGCCATTGATCAATTTTACGTTTTGCATACTTCTCTCCTTTGTTCCTGAGGTTATGGGTGTCGTTATGGAGTCAGCAGCCTGGTGAACGAGAGCGAGGCTAACGTCCAGGCGCCGCTTAGCTGTACGTACACTTCTGTCACCACGAAGGGATTGGTGACCTCGTTGCTGCCAACGACGGCTACCAGGCGAATTTTATTCAAAAGGATGGCCGTCGTCGTGCCAATAAAGCGCACCGACGCTTCCTGGATATCCACATCTTTGTAGTGAATTGCTCCGCTCCGGATGACTTCGAGTTCCTGGTCCCTGGACATGGTTCCGCCCATATGGACAAAGACAGCCTCTTCGTGGAAGAGAGCGGCCAGAGAATCCACGTTGCGCTCTGACATCCAGCGCCATTTCTCCTTTGAGAGATTGATTACTTCTTGTTCTGAATTTACATTTTGCATATACAACTCCTTAAGTTTAGGCTGTGTCGCTGCCTAATTGACCTTTATCCAGAAGGGAACCGGATGGAGAAGCGCTGACGCCGAAAGCATCTGCAAAGAATATGATGATGATGGTTATAACGGATTGGATTGTTGGAATTTCTTAATAATCCCCTCGACGGCGCCAATTATTATTCCAGGTATGGCCCCGAAGACAGCAAACATATATGCATCTGGACAGTTTGCTTGACAGGCTTTATCTAGAACACAATCCAGATAACAGGATCGCGCCTCTCCATAGCCGATGTATAGACCAATTAAACCACCTATGATCGTTATCCCACCACCGATCGGCACAAGACCAATTAGATTCCAAATCTTTTCCGACATTTTTTTAACCTTTCCGCGAGAATAAATGGTACCAGGCGCCTCAATTTTATATCGAGTCCCTGCCGCGCACAATTATTCACTCATCGCTTTTTTCTGGCCGGCGCGCCGCCGAGTCCAGCAATGCAGCAAGTTCATCCTCAGTAAACTGCTCGCGGGCGTCAATTTCGGTGGAACCGATTAACTGCAGGGCCATCTCACGCGTAGTCAGCCACTCATCCCCCGGTTCCATCGTCGTGCGTGGATGGGGGACAATGTCGCCAGGCTGGATGTCTTCGGCAATGATATATAGAAAGCCCGGCTTGGTTCCATTGTGTTTGACCTGGCCGTCATCGTCCACCTGGACAACCGTGGGCTTGTGGGAAAAGACGCGCGCCAGCTCTCGCTTTTGGGTGATCGTGCTTCCCTGGCGGAGAACGGTCAACTGTAGCGGCGAACCGTGGTACCAGGCTTGCTGAGTATCAAATTCATGGTTGTTTTCGACGGTTGGCATGGGGTGATTGTATCGCGTATTCGCCAAGGCCAGACAGAAGCCAACTCCCAAACGACTGGGGATCAAACAGGCAGGGAGCAAACTCGCCTGTCCGCCGCACTTGTGCCAAAATAGCGCGCCATTCGCATGGCAGTATCTACGTAATCGAATGCTCGCCACGAATGATCTGGCTTATCTGAATTGGAGATTCGCCGATGTCTTTTGACAGTCTAAATGGCTGATTCCCATAAGTTTGCATTACTGGCGCTGGGGCGGGCGTGGATTATGCCCACAATTACTTGTTTTGATCCTTGTTTACAGATGTCTGAAATAACGTTATTTGCATACCGTCAGGGTCTTGGAGCCTCACATTATAATCACCCCATGGAGTCATGATGGGCGGATGAACCAATGTTGCTCCATGTGCGAGTAAGCGCTCCATTGCCGCTTCCAAGTCAGGCACTTGAAGTGCAAACCGAATCTGCCCGCTAATACGTCGTCCCACTTCGAGTTGGTCAATCGTCTCTGCTTGTGCTTCATCGAAAATCTCCAAAGTGGCGTTCCCCATATTGAGGACGAGTGCTTGCCCTTGCCCGTTGTTCCAGATTGCAGCAGGTTCAATTCCGAGTCCATCACAATAGAATTTTACCAATCGTTCATAATCGCCAGTGGTGAGTGCAACTCGCAATTCATGGATAGGATAGTTTGGATTTGTTGTAGTCATTTAAATGATCCTTTCGGGATTGATTTATTATAAAACTCATGTAAACACACAAACCCGCTGAGATGAGCGGGTTTGTGGTTCATTGTTCCTAAGGGTATGCCGGGTTTTACTTCAGCGAATTCCCAATGGCCAGGGCTTCGGCGACATCGCCGGGGCCTGTCAGGGCGTACAGGACGCCGTCCTTTACCCAGGCCAGCATATAAACATCTTGTCTGCCGCCCTCACCTTCCTGGATCAGGACGCCTTCGACCCCATCGACCGTGACCTTGGAATACTGTGCCTGGTAGCGCGGCACCGGCAGCACCAGCGTGGTCGTCCAATCAACGCTGGAGGCGAACTGCTCAGCCTGCTCCTTGTCCATGCCCAGGACCTGCAGGTATGCCTGGCCGAGCTGCTGCAAATCCAGGCCTTCCGGAGCGCTGATCGTCGGGCTGAGCATCTGCACCAGCGTGGTGCAATTGGAGAGGGGATAGCTGCCGCCGGGCATGTCCGGATCGTAACCGGACTCTCTCGCGGCCTCGATATCGAATTTGCAGTCTCCCCAGCCGGCTGTCAGGTTCGCCGGGACTTCCAGGATGGCGGTGGCGCCGTCGAGCTCTGCAGGCAGCTCGATGTTGGAGCGTTCGATGGCCTGAAGCAGCGCCTGCACTCGTGGCAGGTCAATCACAAAGGTCGCGCTGCCTCCGGGGGTCACCGTCAGGTCGGGCGCCCCATCAGCCTGTTCAGGTAGGCGCGGGCTGAAGCCCAGGCTGGCAGTGGCTTCTCCGGCGGACGATACGCTGAAGGCTTCACCGCCGTCTTCGAAGGTCACATTTTCGGATAGCAGCGCCTGGAAATCGGTCGATTCGCTGAGCTGTGCGGGCAGATCACCGGGGTCGACTTCGATCACGTTAATTTGCTGGACACGGAAGAGACCGAGGAAGCTGTTGGCCAGGGTGCGCACCGGGGCGAAGGACAGGGCAATCGCCAGGACCAGTACCACGGCCAGCACAATCCAGGCCGGCCGGTATCGACGTGCAAATAGTTTCTGTAACATGTTGGGTGTCTCCTTTTCTAATTCAAGGGATGGGTTGAGGCGCCGCTTGTAGAGCATGTGGGCGCTTTGCCAGGGAATCAAGGTCTGAGTCCCCTCCGGCGTGAGCTGTGCCAGGGCGTCTTGCAGCTCCTGGCGGCGCGTTTGCATCCGGGCCAGCGTCTCCTGGCAGCGCTGGCAGCCGTCCAGGTGCTGGATTGCGCGCTGGCTGGCATCCGGGTCCAGCTCGTTATCGAGCAAGGTCAGCAAGGTTCTTTCATTCAGGTGGGTTTGAAATAAGCGCATCCACGGCCTCTCTTTCTGATCCGGCTCAGTCCCGGAGATAATGTTTTTCAAATTCCCGCTCAGCCCGCGCCAGCAGCGTGCCCACGGAGCTGGGTCGGATGTCCAGGGCGGCGGCGATTTCGGCGTATGACAGCCCGGCGCTGCGCAGCAAAACCAGCTCGGCCGCTTGCGGCTTCATCCGCTTGAGGGCTGCCAGGACCTGCTGCCGTTCCTGGGAGGCATCCAGAAGTCTTTCGACGCTGACCGGTTCATTCAGCAAGCTGGCTTCCGATTCGTAGCGCTGGCGGCGAGCGTTGGAGCGCAGGGAGTTCAACCCCAGGCGCGTCGCCACCCGGTACAGCCAGCCGGCGATATTGGATGGGTCCTCGGGCGGGTTTTCGTGCAGGCGCAGGAACGTTTCCAGCGCCAGGTCCTGGGTCTCATCGGGATCGCCGACCAGCCGGTAGATGACGGCGCACACGCGGTTCCAGTATTCCTGGAAGATGGAATCGAAATCCAGGCCTTCCTGCGACCTGGCGTTCGCCGCAGGCAACCCTGGTTTGCTTCGCTCGTGTGTGGATGTCATTGCCATGGTTTCAGCGACCGGTAAAACTCACTATTAAAACACCGCTCCGGCCGCAGATGTGACAGGATTATAGATGATTAATCTGTCATTCCGAGCGGTTTTTGCGAGGAATCCCTATGAGCATGGCTTATGATTTCCTAACCATGCATAGTCAGGATCGTTGTATAAGGGATTTCTCACTCGCAAAGGCGGGCAAAGACCGCCCGACCGTTCGTTCGAAATGACATTAAGCAGAGGTTGAGGCCAGAGAAGGCGATTACGCTGGGTGCCGGGCTCAGTCCTTGCGCACGGTTATCTGTGTGTGCTGTTGGACGGTTTCCAGCCACTCGCGCGCCTGGACCTCGGGCGGCATGGCGATATCCTCCAATGGCACGGCTTTGCCCAGGCGCTGGCTCTTCGAGGTGCCCAGGGGATGGTACGGCAGAATGTTGATCTCGGAAACGGTCGGCAGCGAGTTCGCCAGCTCCGCCACCGCCTTGAAGTGGGCGGTGCGGTCGTTCAGGCCTGGGATGATCGGGCAGCGCAGGATGATGGGAGCGCCGGCCTTTGAAAGCGCGTTCACGTTCTCGAGCACGATCCGGTTCGAGATGCCCGTGAACTGCTCGTGCAGCTCGGGATCGGTTTCTTTGATGTCGTATAAAAATAAATCGACGTACGGCAGGATCTCTTCGTCACGCGCCCAGGAGCTGGCGCCGCAGGTTTCGATGGCGTTGTGCAGGCCTTCTTCCTTAGCCAGGCGCAGCAGGTCCCGGGTAAATTCGAACTGCATCATCGGCTCGCCGCCCGAAAGGGTCATCCCGCCGCCCGAGTTATCGTAAAAGGCGCGATCCTTGAGAACCTCGTGCAGGACCTCTTCCGCACTCATGGGTTTGCCGGCAATTTCAAGCGCCCGTGAGTAGCATTCCAGGGTGCAATCCCCGCAGCGGATGCAGTTGTCGCGGTTGTAAATATGCAATCCATCCACAAAGTGATGGCCGTCGTGCTCGCAGACCTCTTCGCAGTAATGGCAGCCGATGCACTTTTCGGGTGAGAAAAAGATTTCCGGTTTGGGTTCCTGGCTTTCCGGGTTGTGGCACCACAGGCAGTGCAGCGGGCAGCCTTTCAAGAAGACCGTGGTGCGGATGCCGGGACCATCGTGAATCGCAAAACGTTGGATATCGAAGATAATGCCTTGAGTCATGGTCAAGGATTATACCGCACTATATTCGGTGCGCAGGATCACCTCGGCTTGCATTTCTGGGGTCAGCCGGGTGAAGTAATCGGTATAGCCGCCAATGCGCACCACCAGGTCCTGGTATTCGTCCGGGTGCGCCTGGGCCTGGCGCAGCACCTGGGCATCGACCACGTTGACCTGGGTCTCGAAACCGCCGCGCTCCAGGAAGGTGACGATCAGCTCGCGCAGCCGTTGGACGGATTCCGGGGAGCGGAACAGGGAGGCGCTGAACTTCATGTTGAAGGCCGCACCCCCGATCAAGGGGGAGGCATCCCAGGTCGTGACCGATAACACGGCAGCGGTAGGGCCCTTGCGCTCGCGCCCCTGGGCAGGTCCGCAGCCGTCGGCAAAGGGGAAACCGGCTTTACGCCCGTCCGGCGTGGCGCCGCACTCGCGTCCCAGCATCTCGTGCATCACCCAGCAGAAAGCCCCGGCGACGTAAGGACTCCCGTCCGGCAGCATCCGGTAGCGCTGGCATTCGCTGCGTACGAACTGCACCATCTCACCGACCAGGCTGTCCACGGCCGGGCAGTCGTTGCCGTATTTCGAGTAGGCGTGCATGAAGCGCTGGCGCTCGTTCTCATACCCTTCGAAATTAGCCTGCAGGATCTGCTGCAGGGCACTCAGGGTCAGGCGTTTCTGCTCGAAGACTTCCTCGTTCAGGACGAACAGGCGAGTCCGCCAGGTTGGCCAGCCCCACGAAGGAGCACTCGACCCAGTTGTAGCGCGCTCCGCCGTCGTCGATGTCGCGTCCCCGGGCCAGGCAGTCGCGGGTGAACAGGCTCTGCAGCGGCTTGCCGCCGTGCTGCTGGCGCTGCCGGCGGTTCTGGTTTTCCACCTCGACCGCCCGGGCGATCTCCGCGGCCAGCCGGCTGCGGTAGCCCGCCATGAACGACTCGAAATCGCGCGCCGGGTTTTCCGAGCTGGCCTGGGCGCTGATTTCGTCCAGCAGGAGCTTGTTGGTGGAAAAATAGGGCGAGGCCACCCAGATATTGCTGGAGCCGACCGGCGTGATTTCCACGCACGTGGAGTTGATGTAATCCCAGGACTCCTCCGGGGACACCCCGTAGAGCTGCAGGCCGCGCTGGATGGTCTCGTCTCCGAAGAAAGCCGGGTTGGCGATGCCGGCGATGCCCGCATCGCCATGGACGATCAGCTCGACGGCCAGGCTGGTGAGGGTTTCTGGGGTGCCGCCGTGCCAGCAAACGCCGACGGAGGGGTAGACCAGGCGGGTGCGCCGCAGGGCCTCCAGGCACAAATACGAGACCTCGTTGGTCAGGTCATTGCCGGCCGCGTCCCGGCCTCCCACCATCACCGAAACTGCCAGCCCGTCCGGGATGAATTCATTGATAAGCAGGTACAGGCCTTCGATCAACAGCAGTCCCATTTCAGGGGTCAGGCGACCGGCGGCCAGGTCGGCCTGGTAGGTTGCGCCCAGGGTGCGGTCCAGGTGGCCGGGGACGACCAGCCAGGCCCGGTCGGCGTAGTGGCAGCCGACGATCACCAGCCAGGTAAGCTGCAGCGCCTGGCGGAACGTCTGCGGGGGCAGGTGGGCGATGTGCTCGCAGGCGGCAGCCATGTCCTCCAGCTCCGCCTGGCGCTGCTCCGAGCTCCCCGTGATGGCGCTGCGGGCGGCTTGAGCAGCATTTTCACATAAACGCCCGAGCCCATCCAGGGCATACAGGAAGGACTGGTAAACTTCCGCCTCTTTCCCGCTGGAATTCATCTGGAGGGCCTGCACGCGCTGGCCAAGTCCATCAATCCCGAGCTCGAAGAGGTCGGTCAGGTGGAGCTGGCAGTGACCGGACTGGCCTGGCGTGTAAAAGTTAGGGAAATGCTGGCTGATGAATTCACGCGCCGTTGCGCGCTCCGCCTGCCATTCGGGCCGGTCAGGCGCCGGGCGACCGACGAGTAGCTCAAGCTCATCCACTTCGAGCTCCAGGCCAGCCAGCAGGTCGCGGGTGACCCGGCCGCGCCGCAAGGTCCAGGATTGGAGTTGCTCGGAAGTCTGGAGCGAGCGGGCGATCTCGCGCGGATCGCCGTCGGGTGGGGGGATGCGCGTTTTGCGCTCGCGCACGCGGCTGCGCAGGATTAAGGTGCGGGTGTCCAAATCGATGAGGTCGAGGTTGGGGAGCATGAGAGGTGATCCTTGAGAGTCATTTTACTAAACCTTGCGAAGGTGGGTGCGCACCAAAGTGCGGAGCGGGCGGATCAAAGATCGATCCGTAACACCTTCGCAAGGTTGGGGTTTATTATAAATCCAGCGGCATACCGAGGCGCGCAAATTCAATCTCTGTCAGCAGCAGCCTCAGAGAGAGCAGCGACTGCTCGGGCGTGATCACGGCCGGCGCTAAATTCTTGCGCACGCACTCGCTGAAGTAAGCAATTTCGTTGTAGATGCCGCCGAGGTTGTTGAGGTTGATAGCGCTGCCCAATGACACCCCGGCGTCCATAGTCACAATGCGCGGCTGCTCCTGGCCGGGTTCAAAAATCCGGATAGTTTCGCCATTGTAGTCCAGGATTGCACCTTCGAAAATTGCCCGGTATGTGGCCTCAAACGGCACAGGTCCCTGCCACCAGCCGCCGTCGGATTCGACCAGCATCTCGGGCCGGTTTGCATAATGGTAGCGGGTGCGGATGTAGCTGGCATTCTGCGTCGGGGCATTCACAATCACGCTCTGGACTCGCTCCGGCATTCCAAACAGGTAATGGACGAAGTCCGTGTCGTGGATGTGCAGCTCGAACGGCGCCAGGCCGCTGCGTTCCAGGTACCAGTTCTCCCAGGACCAGAGGGGCGCCCCGCTCAGGCGTGAAAACCAGGCCTGGATCAGCCGCCCGTAGGTTCCCTGGTCATAAATTTGCTTGAGGTAAGCGTACTCGGACCAGAAACGGATCACCTGGGCGACCATGAAGAAGACATGGTTTTGCCTGGCGGCCCCCACCATGGCCTGCGCTTTTTCCAGGTCTGGAGCAATTGGCTTTTCGCAGAGCACGTGCATCCCGTGGCTGGCGCATTTAATCGCCATTTCAGGATGGAGGAAGGTCGGGACGCAGATATCGGCCATGTCGGTTTTCTCGTGCCTGAGAAAATCATCGATGGCATAATAAGCTTTGGCGCCGTGGATGGCGGCGAGCTTCTCAGCTTGTTCGGGCCGGATATCGACGACTGCGGCTACCTGGATTCCTGGGAGCGCCTGGTAGGCGGCGCTGTGGGCGCCACCGATCCCGCCGGCGCCAATAATGGCTGCGGTGATGGTCATATATTTTATTCCTTTATCAAAGACTCCAGCAGCTTCTTGGCCATCTGGATGTCGCGGATTTGCTGCTCGCCGGAGATCTCGCGCTCGATGGTCAGAGCTCCCGAATATCCCAGTGCTTTTAATTTTGCCACCAGGGCGGGAAAATTGACCTTTCCCTGGCCCAGCGGGACTTCCTGACCCAGCTCGCTCCCGGTGGTGGGGTAGAGACCGTCCTTGGCGTGCACGCCACGCACGTATTTGCCGAAGACATCCAGGGCATCGACCGGGTTGGCTTTGCCGTAAAGGATCAGGTTGGCGGGGTCGAGGTTGATCCCGACGTTTGGGAGTCCAATGTCTTCGATCGTGCGCAGCAGGGTCACCGGCGTTTCCTGGCCGGTCTCGAACAGGAAATGCAGCCCGCCTCCCTGGCAATGCCGGACCAGGTAGCGCAAGGCGGCAACCAGGCCCTTGTATTCGGCTTCGTTGGGATTTTCGGGGATGAAAGCCGACATGTGTGATGATATCCGGAGTCCCGATTTGCGCCGCAAAGTCCGCCCCACGCATGAGCATTTTCAAGCGTTCGTGCCGGAAGGCGCTGGGGACGAGTCCCAAAGTCAGCGGGCCTTCGCTGAAGTTCCAGACCGCCGGGCCTTCCCAGCCGCACCAGAAGGCGCTGATGGCCACCTGGTGTTTCTGGCTGGCGCTAACAACCTGGCGGGCGGTTTCTGCGGTGAAGCGGCTTTGATCCCAGCCGTTGAGCTGGCAGGTCGGGAAGCCCAGGTCGTGAACCTTCTTGAATTCGGTGTCGATGTCGTCGGTGAGGGGGATTAATACGCCAAGTTTCATACGTTCTCCTTTATATGTGGGTAGGTGATCACAGTTGACGGTTTCAGCTCCGCTCTCAATGTCATTCCTCTCTCGCACAGATCGCTCGATCGGAATGACATTAAAGGCAGTGTCAATTGCATTCCGCCAGCAGAGGCCCGGCAAGCTCCTGCAAGAAGAACAGCTTGCCCGGGAGCGTGGGCATGAAGCTGGAGGGCACCCAGGGATCCGGCCCGTAGCGCAGGGTCACCCACAAGGACATCCCCTGCCACTGCATGCCGCGCCCGAGGGCGCCGTCGCAGCCGCCGATGATGCGGTCGGACTGCAGGAAAAGACCGGGTCCGATGGTGTTCGCCCGGCAGGGCACCAGCGTGGTGCGGCTCTTGAAGCTGGTGATCGCATTTTGCTCGATCGTCAGGGGATGCAGCTTCGCACCCAGGCGGAATGCCTGGCGCTGCCATTCTTCCAGGCTGCTGAACTCGGCTGCGAAATGCGGTTCCCAGAAGGCGATGTGGAAGACGCGGCCGATGCCGAAAACGGTGACCAGGCGGGCGCCGTCCTGCTTCAGCCGGGCGATGCGCTCCGGGTAGGTGGGCAGCAGCCTGCGTGTCGCAAAATAACGCTGGCTCGCCGGCACGGTCAGCTCTCCCAGCGGACCGTAGAAAGCCTGCTGCATGGCGTTCTGGAAGGCGCCGGGGTCGGCGGGATCGAGGGTGTTGCCCTCGGCGTCGCTCCACTCGTCCATGTTGAAGCCAAAAACGTGCTCACAGGAAAGGTTCCATTCTTTGAGGAAGTGAACGGCCCAGCGGTACATGCCCATGGGACCGACCGGCAGGATCAAGACCAGGGCTTTGCCTTCATCGCGGGCCAGGCTGATCTGAAGGGCAATCTCGTGCCCCATCAGGACGTCGAAATCCGCCAGGCTAGCGCAGGGGATGGGCGCAAACCCCGGGTGCCAGAAGGGCTGCGGTTCGAGGATCGTCTCCGGCGGGTTGGTGCAGCAGCGGTCGATCTTTTCCAGGTCCCAGCCTGCCGGGTAGAAGTTTTCGAGCAGGGAGCCCTGGAGGGTGTCGAGTAAATTCATCAGCGGTTTCCTTTCATGGATTGTCGGCTTTGTCGATGTTGACTTCGTCAATGTTGACTTCCACAATATGGGCAATTGCCTGGTGGTAGGGTGCAAAATCCAGGGGCGGTCGGGGATCGAGCGCTCAGGTATAGCTCGATGGCACGCCCATCATGCAGGCGATCGGCGCTGCGCCGTTTGAGTAGAGCCTCGATGACCTGGAGCTGGGATGCGAACTGGTAAATAGAGCTGGCAATTACCGTTTCCACCGCTGCGTCAGCCTGGATCGCCAGGTTGGCGCGCAGGGCGGGTGAGGCGCCAGCGACCAGGGCGTCTTCCGGGTCAAAATCAGCCCAAACCGAGTACTGCAGGTAGGAGCGCACCGGCTCCGCCCTGCCGTAATCGACCGCCACGGCGTCGCCGATCTGCGGGACCGTCGTAAGCGCCGATGCGGTAGGCGGCCTCGTGGTCCTGGTGCTCGCGGTAGGAGTTTGGCAGGACCAGGCGGGTGGGCGCTTTCTGGCGCATGGCCGGCAGGAAGCGGCTCATGGCGCCGGTCTGCCCGCCGGGCAGGTGCCAGCCCAGGTTAGGCCAGGCGCTGAAGTCCGGGTAGTCCAGGAAAATAATGTCGTCTGCAGACAACCCCAGCATCTGGTAGGCGGCCAGGGTTTCCGCTTTGCGGCGGGCGACAATCGTCGGCTTGTCCTCAGGGCGTGAATAACCAAAGCAGCCGTTGCAGACGACGACCAGGGTGACCCTGGCGCCGTTGGCCAGGGCGGCCAGGATCAGGTAGCCGGCGCCCAGGACGCCATCGTCGTCGTGCGGGGAGATGACGGCCACGCGCTCGTCCCCCTCAGCCCAGCCGGGGAAAAGCAGGTCGATATCGCGGCTTTTGATGCCGCCTCGAAGGTCATAGTAGGAGAATGCTGCGGGTGTGATCATGTGGACTTTCAAATCATCCGTACCGATTTTCAAAACTACCTGGCAGGTATTCTTGGCTGGCGCCTGCCCTCTTCGTGGCTGAGATCGCAGTACAGCCGGACGCGCTCTGGGGTTGTCCCCGGGGTCACCGGGCTGCCAAGGCTCATGATAAAGCGACTGTTGTTGCGCCTGCCGGCCGCGACCTGGCGCCGGATTTCGAGCGCGCAGCTCCTGTTCGCTGGCGTTCGGCAGCAGGTGAATGGCATCCAGGTTCCCGAGCAGGGCAGCTCTACCATGGACTGACTCTGAAAGAGCCTCGATATCGATTGTAAACCCTTTTTTGCTTTCTTCCAATGACAAAGCCTGTGCGCCGCTTTGTAGCAACAGCTCCAGCTTGCCCCGGTGGGTTGCCGCAGAAGTACAGGATGCTGTGCATCTGCCGGTCATGGATTGCCTCCACCAGCGGGCACAGGTAGGGCAGGTTCAGCTCCTGGTAGGCTGCCGGGCTGATCTGGTCGGTAAAACATTCCTCAATCCAGATGCCGCTTGCTCCCAACAGGTGGGCTTCCTCCACGGCGTTCATAGCCATAATCGAGAAAGCGCTGGCAGGCAAAATGCACCAGGTCCGGCCGTTCAGCAATCATGAGCATCATCCCTTCAAAGCCCCACACGTTGGAGCAGTCCTGCAGTGGAGACGAGATGTGGCGGATGGGGAACAGCGACTGCCCAAACGTATCAAGCTGCCAGGCTGCCAGCGCATGGAGGCCTTCCCTTAAGTAGCGCTTTCGATCAAACGGCGCTGCCGGCGGGTAAAGCTGGTCGATCTCCTCAGGTGTCCCGACCAGCCAATCGCGGCGGTCAGAGTAACCGCCGGCGCTGCCGGCCTGCGCCTCCCAGCCGCCTACCGTGGGCTCATGCAGCTCCACCTTCTCCCCGCTGATACGGTTGAATAAAAAGACGCCGCCGGGCTCCACGGCGACCTGGTGCTGCTCGCGGTAAGCGCGTGGGCTGCAAGATTGGAGCTCCATCCAGTCCTGCCCGGTGGTGGGGAGCGCGTCGGCCATCCAGGCTTTCTGGTGCTCCAGGTTTGGTGACTGGGCGTACCACCAGGGGTGGCGGGTTGCCGCATTCCAGTGATCCCGAAAGTAGATGCCCTCATAGCAGAACACTGCGCCGGTCTCAGGGGCGCCTTGTGGGGAGAAGGCTGCCTCTATCTTCTCGCGGCCGTTCATTGTGACCAGTTTCAGGTTCTCAGTAGGCCAGTCATTGCCGCATTATGGCAGTCATTGGCGTACTATGCAATTCATTGGCGGACTATGCCAGTCATTGCCGTACTATGGCAATCGTCATCGTCTCGCCATCAAATTCGGCCGTGGTTGTGGCAGCTTCCGCAGGCGCCGCACCCAGATTTAACTCGATGGTGAGGGTTTCACCCAGGATGTATTCCTTGTGGGTTTGGACGGCCTGCGCCAGGGTGGGCGTAGCCTCCAGCCACAGGCTGATGCGGTCGGCGATGTCGAAATCGGCTGTCTTGCGAAGATCCTGGACGCGGCGCACAAACTCGCGGGCCATGCCCTCACTCACCAGCTCTGGCGTGAGCTCTGTCTTGATGGCCGCCAGGTAGGCGCCATCCGCGGCCACGACCAGGCCGGAACGCGCTTCGGCGCGCACTTCGACCTCGTCCGGCTGGATTTCAAGGGTCTTTCCGTCCACCTCCACCTGCACCGGCTTTCCTGCCAGCAGGGATGGCCCTGTCTGGTTGGCATTCAGAGCGCTGACCGCCCTGGCGACCTGCGGGAACTGTGCCTTATACTTCTGCCCGAGCTGCTTGGGCAGCGGCTTAAGGCTGTAGCTGACAGCTTCCCCGGCCGACCCGAGCTGCCGCACGTGCTTGACATTGAGCTCGTCCATCAGCAGGTCGGCATGGCGCAGCAGGGATTGGGCTTCGGCGGAGCTGCTGACCGAGAATGCCGCCTCCGCCAGCGGTTGGCGTACTTTCAAGTTGGCCTGGGAGCGCGCCGCCAATCCCAGGGATGCCATGCGCATCACCAGGGCCATGTCCCGGTTCAGCTCCTCATCGATGCGTTTTGGATTGTAGAGCGGCCAATTGTCGAGGTGGACCGATTCCGGCGCCTCGCGGTTGGCAGAGCCCACCAGGTTGCGGTGCAGCTCGTCGGCCAGGAAGGGCATGGTTGGCGCCAGCAGTTTGCTGAGGGTGACCAGAGCTTCGTAAAGGGTCGCGTAGGCAGCCTGCTTGTCGGCATCCGATCCCGATTTCCAGAAGCGCCGGCGCGAGCGCCGCAGGTACCACTTGGACAGATTATCAACGAAAACCTGGATTGGGCGGGTAGCACCGGTAACGTCGTAGGTCTCCAGCGCATACGTCACGTCCCGCACCAGGGTGTGCAGCTCGGAGAGCACCCAGCGGTCCAGTTCCGTGTAGGCTGGCTCCGGCTTATTGGCATTGTCCTGATCCGGCTGCCAGTGATCGAGGTTGGCGTAAGTCACGAAAAAGGAGTACACATTCCACAGGGTCAGGGTGAAGTTACGCACCACTTCGCCGACCAGGTCGGTCGAATAGCGCCGTTCCTGGCCCGGGGGGCTGGCGGTGTAGAGATACCAGCGAAAGGCATCTGCTCCGTGGAGGTTGAGCACCTCCCAGGGATCGACCATGGTGCCGCGTGATTTGGACATCTTCTGTCCCTGCCCATCCAGGATCAGTCCCAGGCAGATCACGTTTTTGTAACACTCTTTATCAAAGAGCATGGTGCTGATGGCGTGCAGCGAGTAGAACCAGCCGCGAGTTTGGTCGACCGCTTCGCAGATGTAGTCGGCGGGGAACTGCCGTTCGAAGAAACCGGTGTTCTCGAATGGGTAGTGCCATTGGGCGATCGGCATCGAGCCCGAATCAAACCAGACGTCGATCAGCTCGCTGACGCGGCGCATTTCCCCGGTATTGCAGGACGGGCAGGTGAAGAAGACCTTGTCCACGTGCGGGCGGTGAAGGTCAAGGCCGCTCAAATCCTGCCCGGTCAGGGTGGATAACTCGTCCAGCGAACCGATCGCCATCTGCTTGCGGCAAGTATCGCATTCCCAGATCGGCAATGGGGTACCCCAGTAACGCTCACGCCCGAGAGCCCAGTCGATGTTGTTATCCAGCCAGTTTCCAAAGCGCCCTTTCTTGATATGCTCAGGCACCCAGTTGATGCGGTCGTTGATGGCAATCAAGCGTTCTTTAAACTGGCTGGTGCGGAGAAACCAGGTGCTGCGAGCGTAATACAACAGGGGGGTGTCGCAGCGCCAGCAGAAGGGGTAGGTGTGCATGATGGTGCCTGCTTGCAAGAGCAGGCCGCGCCCTTTCAGATCCTGGGTGATCAGCGGATCGGCGTCCTTGACAAATTTTCCGCTCCAAGGGCGCACTTCGGAGACGAACGTACCGTCATCGCGCACGGTCATTAAAACCGGCAGGTCGTATTCCTGGGCGGCCTGCATATCCTCGGCGCCGAAGGCAGGCGCGGTGTGCACCAGTCCCGTGCCTTCCTCGGTGGTGACATACTCTTCCAGGACGACGAAGTAGGCAGGTTTATCCGGAGGTAGGAACGTAAACAATGGGTGGTAGCGCCTGCCCTTGAGCTTCTTGCCCTTATAAGAGTTCGACGATCTTCACAGGCTCGTCGCCAAAAACCTTTTCGACCAGCATGCGCGCCAGGATCAGGCGTTCGCTTCCGCCCTCCGGCAAGCTGCGTTCAACCGTGACGTATTCCACGTCCGGATGCGCAGCGACAGCCACGTTGCCGGGCAGCGTCCAGGGCGTGGTGGTCCAGATCAGCAGGGAGGTCCCAGGCTCGTCGACCATGGGTAAGCGGACGTACACTGAAGGATCGTCTGCTTGCGCGTAGCCTTGGGCGACCTCGTGGTCGGAGAGCGGGGTACCACAGCGCGGGCAGTAGGGCACGACTTTGTAGCCTTCGTACAAGAGGCCACGATCCCAGAAGTTTTTGAGAATCCACCAGACGGATTCGATGTACTCGTTTTTATAGGTAATGTAGGCGTCCTTAAAACTAACCCAGAAACCTAACCGGTCGGTAAAGCGCTCCCATTCCTGGATATACTCAAAGGCGCTCTGCCGGCACAGCTCGTTGAATTCGGCGATCCCGTAAGCTTCGATCTGGCTTTTGTTGGTAAAACCGAGTTTCTTCTCGACGCCAATTTCGACGGGCAAGCCGTGGGTATCCCAGCCACCGCGGCGGATGACATGGTAGCCGCGCATGACCCGGTAGCGCGGGAAGATGTCCTTAAAGGCGCGCGCCAGGCCGTGGTGCACACCAGGCAGGCCATTGGCGGTGGGCGGTCCTTCGAAGAAAATCCACTCGGGGCTGCCTTCGCGCTGGTCTTCGGTTTTTTCGAAAACGTGGTGGCTTTTCCAGAAGCGCAACACGTCCTCTTCCATCAAGCTGACATTGAGTTTGGGTGAAACTGGTCTAAACATACGCTCTCCGCGGATAAAGTTCATCCGAATAGAATAAAAAACTCTCATCCCGATCAGGGACGAGAGCCTGGCTCCCGCGCTACCACCCTGGTTCCCGCCTGTGCGGGCGCCTCGGTGAATACTTGCCAGGGTCTGGATAAAGGACCCCGTCGCATATTCCGTCCTGGAAAACGGGTGACGGGCCCGGCGCGCTTAATTCCTGGCAGGTTTTCACCCGCGGTTTCGGCTTGCGGCTCCGGAAGGATTTTCAGCCTGCTGAACTGCCCCGGCTCACACCGTTCGCGGGGTCTCTGACAGCGCCAGGATCGTTAGATCCCGCAGGCTTACTCGTTTCCATCACTGCCTTTTGGGCTGTAATAATGTTGGGATTATGCCACAGGTTCAATGATTGGTCAATGAGGGGGCCCATAATATAGTCCTGTTCCATAGTCGTTCACCCACCGTCACCCAAGAGCTAGCAATCAGTCCACCTGATCCGCGGCTTCAGTGGCTTTGACCTCGGTGGATGTCTCCCGCCGGAAGGGCGCGGTGACAGTCTTTAAAACCGAGACGAACATCCCGCCGAGATTTGTGCCTTCGTCGCCGTCCTGGGATACGAGCCCCAGTTCTTTCAGATCGATGCGGCCTTGTTTTTCCAGAGCTTCCAGATCGGAGCGTAGGATGTATTTTGTGTAAACGTCGATACTGGTGACCAGCAAGATCATGATCACCGGGCCATAGATCGCTCCGATAATCCCCAGGAGTCCCAAACCGCCAAAAACGCTCAGGATAATCAGGGCAGGGTTGAGCTGTGCTCCTTTGGGAATAAGGATTGGGCGGAGAACGGTATCGAGATTGGCGACAATCAGCACGAAAGCGAGGATCACAAAAATGCCTTGCCATACCTGACCCGTCAGGATCAGAATGATCCCAATGGGCCAGGCAACCAGGGAAACGCCAATCAGGGGTACCAGTGAGAGGAGCATCGAGAGAAGGGTGAAGAACAGGACAAAGGGTATACCTGCGATCCAAAAGACCAGACCCATTGCCAATCCCTGGACGAATGCGATGACAAAGGTGCCTTTAAACATGGCTTTGATCATCAGATCAATTTTATCCAGGAACAACTGGGTGATTTCTGGTGGGAAAGGCACAATCTCCAGGATGTCTTGCTTACCGGGGCTTTTATAGCGTGGAAGCAGCACATACATCAGGACCAGGGTTACCATCACATTGGTGAAAATCCTGGGCAGCGACCGGCCCAGGTTGAGCAGCACACCTTTGGCCCATCCACTGATCCCGGCAACCGCTTGGGCAACCGCCTCGGAGATCTGTATCTCATCAAAACGGAGATTCCCGGCGCCGATCCCCTGCAAGGTTTTTTCGATTGCGGTAATGATCCCGCGCACGGAAAAATCGATCCCTTCGATATTAAGGCCGGTGAAGAAACGGTCCGCCTGGGAGAATGCGCCGAAAAGGATCAGTCCCAGCGGGATCGCAATGATTAAGATAAAGATGACCATCGTCAATGCTGTAGCCCGGCTGGCTTTGCCATTGATCCCTTTTTTGTTGAAAAGCCAGGTGTACACCGGTTTCAAGATGACCACCATCGCCAGGGCGAACAGGATTGCCTTGGTGAATTGCCATACCAGGAGCAGGGCGAGAACTGCCAGGATCAAAACCATGCCAAAGAAGAAGGCTCTTTGCCGGACTAATGGTTTGTCCATGTTCTTATCCTTTGTAATGAAGTAGATAAAAACCGGCAACGCCGGTTTTAGGGCTGCCCAGTTTCTCAATCACGTCCAGAAGCGAACCTTTTTTCTTACCGGCATCCGCTGCCGTAGCAACTGACATGGTTACCTCCATCAAGAATAAATGAGTCTGATTTGGATCTTCTGAAAGAACTCCGTGAAACAATTAGAAATTTTACCTGGTATATTGCCTCAAGAACTCGGTTAGCAGCCGCACGCCGACGCCGGTCCCGCCCTGGGTATCGTAAGACTTAATCGGTCGATCGGCCCAGGCTGTGCCCGCGACATCGAGGTGGGCAAAAGGAAAGTCGCCTACAAATGCTGCCAGGAAGGCGCCCGCCGTAATCGAGCCAGCCGCACGCCCAGCCAGGTTTTTCAGGTCGGCGATCTCGCTCTTAACCATCTGGTGGTACTCTTCCCACATGGGGAACTGCCAGAGGCGCTCTGATGTCACTTCACCAGCCCGGCTGAGCTGGTCGGCCAGCGCCTGGTCGGTAGCAAACATGCCTGTGGCGTGAGGACCCAGGGCTATGATGATCGCTCCGGTAAGAGTCGCGAGTTCGACAATCGCTTCCGGGTTATAGCGCTGGGCATAGAACAGGGCATCGGAGAGGATGATGCGGCCTTCAGCGTCGGTGTTCAGCACCTCAATCGTCTTGCCGCTCAAGGTCTTGACAATGTCGCCAGGACGGTAGGCGTTGCTGCTGGGCATATTTTCTGCGGCAGAGACCAACCCGACCAGGTGCACTGGGAGCTTGAGATCAGCCGCGACTTGCATGGCTCCAAAAACCGCGGCGGCGCCGCCCATGTCCGACTTCATGGTTTCCATCGCCTCAGCCGGCTTGAGGGATAGACCACCCGAGTCGAAGGTCAGGCCTTTACCGACCAGGCAGATGGTCGGCGTAGCTTCGCTCGCTTTACCGTACTCCATGATAATGAAGCGCGGCTCGTGCTCGGAGGCCTTGCCAACCGCCAGGATGCCGCCGAAGCCTTGTTCGATCAGTTGGGCCATATCCAGAACGGTTACTTTCAAGCCGGCCCGTTTCCCGAGCTTTACTGCCTTCCTCGCCCAGCGCCGGCGGGTGCATCGCATATCCCGGCCCATTTACCAGGTCGCGGGCAAAGTTTACGCCGTTAGCGATTGCCTGGCCAACGGCAACCCCGGCAGCGGCCTGCTGGTCCGTCTTTGTGAATACCATGGCTTTCTCTACCTTGAAGGTCTGTTCGTCGCTCAGCCCGGTACGGTAGTGCCAGAAACGGTAGGCGCCTAACTCGATGCCTTCCGCAAACGCTTGGGCAGCAATCGTGGTCTCAAGCCCGATCTCACCGTTCACGCCAACGGTCAGCGCAGCCACTTTTAACTTTTGGGCTTCCTTAACGGCAGTTGCGCTTTGCCTGCGGATTGACTCAGCGGAGGCTTTCTCGCGTTTACCCAAACCAACCAGCAGCAGGCGTTTTGGGACGACTGCTGCGCGGGCGGCTTCGCCGCGAGGGTAAAGCAATAGAGTCTGGCCTGCGTTGCCCTTAAAATCGCCGGGCTCAAGCAAGCCGGTGACTGCAGAAGGCAGTGAAACGCCCTCAAAGCAGCCCAGCACAGCAAGATCACTCTTGGTTTGCAGGATATCGCCAGTATTTATTTTTATCTCCATGATCACTCCTCAAAATGAATTAATTCATTACAGTCCTGCTTGTCTCCCGCAGGTTGGTTCCGATCCAGGTTGGTGGTTCAACCTGCCCAACTAACCGCTGGCTCGATATATGATCACGCTTCGCGGATGCACTTCCCTTTCTGCTACATATACTGTGGTTCGCCTCCTGCCCATTGCTGAACTAGGTTAATGCACACCTCTGTCGCAGCTGCCATGTCCTGGACGCTGATCCATTCTAATGGGCCGTGGACGTCCTGCATGCCAGTGAACAGGTTCGGCGTCGGCAGGCCCATTTCAGTCAGCCGCGAGCCGTCGGTGCCGCCGCGCACTGGCACGGAGAACGGCTCAATCCCGGCCTGGCGGCACGCCAGGCGTGCCAGGTCAACCGGGTGCATGTTGTCTTCCAGCCAAAAGCGCATATTGCGATACTGCGGTGTGATCTTGCAGGTGATCCTGGCGCGTGGTTCTCCAGCCTGCACGGCTGCACACACCTTCTCCAACAGCGTCCCCAGAGCCTGCAGGCCGTCCCGTTCAAAATCTCGCAGGATGAGATCGATGTTTGCCTCGGCTGCAGTACCATGGATGGATACAATGTGCAGAAATCCCTGCCGTCCGGACGTGGTCTCGGGTGTGAGTGTGGCCTGGGGCAGCGTTTCCACAATCCTGGCCGCCAGGTGCAAGGCGTTAACCAGCTTGTCCTTCGCCCAGCCTGGATGGATCGAAACACCTTTGATATTAACCCTGGCGCTGTCCGCGCAGAATGTCTCGTAAACGATCTCACCACGGTGGGCACCATCCAGTGTATAGGCGAATTCGGCCTTTAAATCACCTGGTAAATCAACATGCACGCCGCGTCCAATTTCCTCGTCGGGCGTGAAACCGAGGCGGATCGGGCCATGGGGAATGCCGGGATTTTGCAGGAGGAAGTGGGCCAGGGTCATGATGATGGCAACGCCCGCCTTGTCATCCGCGCCCAGCAGGGTTGTCCCCGAAGCCGTGATGATGTCCTCGCCCACTTTCTGGGCGAGGTAAGGCAGGGCTTTCGGCGAGATGACCTGGCTGGGATCGTCGGGCAGGCTGATGTCCTCGCCGTTATAATTTCGATGCACAATCGGCCTGACATCCTTGCCTGTGAACTGGGGAGCCGTGTCCACGTGAGCCAGAAAAGCAACTGTGGGGATATTCGCCTTAATCGTAGCGGGAATGGTAGCCAGCACAGTTCCGTATTCCGTCAGCGCCACATCCTGGAGGCCGATTTCTTTCAGCTCCTCCACCAGCAAATGAAGCAGGTCATATTGCTTTTCCGTGCTGGGTGTGGTTTTCGACGCCGGGTCGGCTTCGGTATCCATTTTCACGTAACGAACTAACCGGGCTTCAAGCTCTTGATCAAATTCAGTGCTCACCCGTCCTCCATGATTGCTAGAACCGCGTCTTAATGGCCATACACCTGCACAGTCGGTTTGTCTTTTCCTTGCCCACCCACTCGGTTTACACCACCGGCGGGCTGGCTGTGGGCATAGTTTGGGCATTCCCGATGCTTAAATTCCGCAAGTGCTCTGCCAGCCATTCTACCATGCCCCGTAACTCCCGCGCATTCCTGGTCAGCGCTCAGGCTGGGGATGCGCAGCATTTCGGGTAACTCATGCTGAAAACGACAAGTATAACCTTGTGTATATTGGATCGCTGGCTAGTAGTCTGTCAAAGCTGAAACTTAGGATACAAACTTTTTAACTTTACTCTTGCGTCGGCAGTTGTGAACTGCCAGTGAACCTTAATAACTTCAGAGTTTCGTTGATCTTCCCAGGCTGTCACCTCACGGATCAAAATCTCTTTGTCTGGAATTCTGCGATCCAAACATTGGCGAACAAGAGCAGATAATTCGATTTCGGCCATGTTGAGCCAACTTCCATGTTTTGGCGTGTAATGCAGCTCGAAGCGCTCAATCAATCGCCTGGCCTCACAGGGTTCAAAAGCCAGATAAAATGCAGCCATGACATGAGTCTTGAGATTATCAAGGACCACCACGATTTTCTCCGCATCGGGATAGAGTACATCTGCCACGTGGCGCATCACTTCGGCCCACTCGATCCGCCTGCGTTGATCGGTGATCTCAATATGCCGTTTTCCGGCTAACGGCTCAAAGAGCATGAACAGGTCGGCCACGCCACCTCGTTTATATTCATAATCGTAACGTTCTGCTTGGCCTGGTTGCACAGGCAAGGTTTCTCGGGTGTCCGTTAGTAGTTGCTTAGGCATCTCATCCAGGCAAAGCAGCGGACGTTTGGGATCATAGGGTCGTTTGTAGACTTCCAGTACATCCTCCATGTTGCACACAAACGCTGCGTTCGCTTTGGGCGGAATACACCATTGCTCTTTCAACCAGGGCTTGAGCTCATTTTTTTGAGCGTAGTGCGTATGGTTTCATGGGAAATATGCTCCACATGACCCAAACGCACAAAACGATCTCGGAGGAGGCGTAAGCTCCATACCTTTCTGCCTTCTGGGGGCGCACTGCATGCCAGAGCGATCAGGTGTGCTTCTCCTTCACCATCTAACGCTCGTTGGTACTCCCGTTCTGGCTTCTTCCGCCCGATTGTTGCTTGCATCCCCTTTTCGACGAAACTCTTACGAACATTCAACACCGTGATCGGTGTGACGTTGAAAGCGGCGCAGATTTGTTCGTAATTCCATTTGGGACCCGCTGTACTTCTATCTGATTTGAGCAATATGTGTGCGCGGGTTATCTGTCGAACCGATGCAATTCCTGAGGAGGTTAGTTTTTCAAGGTGCTGTCGTTCTTCTTCTGCCAATTCAATTACATATTTCTGGTTCATCGTTCTTGCCTTCCTGTGCTGGTTTTCCACTCAGGTAGCAAGATTCGTGCCAATTATCGTTTTTAGCTTTGACAATCTACTAGGTTGAGGTTGTCACACCAAACTCCTCCTCTTGCTACAAGCCCCCATACTTCTATGGACTTCAACAAAGAACGGTTTGAAAAGACATATTTACCCAAATGCGGTTCCCCGGGTCGTCCATTGTCTCCCTAATAATAAGAACATTTCTGAGATAAAATGATTAACTATCCTCAATCAGACCCCGGACAAATACCTTTTATGTCGTTACACACTCCTGTATTGCCACCCCAAGTCGAGAACGCTCCTCCAGCTTTTCACCTGCTGGCCAAGCCCACCGGCGCGGCTTGCAACCTGGACTGCGCCTACTGTTTCTTCCTGGATAAAGAAGTTCTCTACCCGGGCAGCAAGTTCCGCATGAGTGATGCGCTGCTGGATCAGTACATCCGCCAGCTTATCGAATTGCACCAGGAGAACGTTGTCAATATTGCCTGGCAGGGCGGCGAGCCGACCCTGATGGGGGTCGATTTCTACCGGCGTGCCATGGCACTGGCGGAAAAATACCGACGCCCCGGGATGACTTTCCTGCACACCTTGCAGACCAACGGCGTCCTCCTGGATGATGAGTTTGTGGCCTTCCTGAAGGAATACAATTTCTTGATCGGTATCTCCATCGATGGCCCCAAGGAGCTGCACGACATTTACCGCCGCGACAAAGGGGGTGGGCCGACCTTTGACCGGGTGCTGCGCGGTCTCAGGCTGCTGCAGAAGTACGAGGTTGAGTACAACGTGCTGACCACGGTCAACCGTGTCAACGCTGACTATCCCTTAGATGTTTATCGTTTCCTGAGGGATGAAGCTGGCACGACCTGGATGCAGTTCATCCCGGTCGTCGAGCGCATCAATGCTGGTGGGCTGACCCTTTACCAGGAGGGGACGACCGTGTCCGAGCGTTCCGTCCTGGTAAAGCAGTTCGGTCGTTTTTTGTGCACGATCTTTGATGAATGGGTCAGGCACGATGTGGGCAGTATTTTCGTCCAGACATTTGAAGCCACCCTGCGCAACTGGCTGCGGCTGCCGACCTCCGGGATGTGCGTCTTCAACGAGACCTGCGGCACAGGCCTGGCCATCGAGCACAACGGCGACCTGTACTCCTGCGATCATTTTGTGGAGCCCGATTTCCTGCTGGGCAACATCCAGGAGACGCATATGCTCGAGCTGGTGGCCTCGCCACAGCAGTTGAAATTTGGCGCAGACAAGCGGGATACCTTGCCTCGCTACTGCCTGGAATGCGATGTGCGCTTTGCCTGTCACGGCGAATGTCCAAAGAACCGTTTTTCGATAACCCCGGACGGCGAGGAGGGTCTCAACTACCTGTGCGCGGGCTTCAAAGAATTTTTCCACCACATCGATTTTGAGATGAAGATCCTGGCAGGGTTGATCCGGCGCGGGCGTGAGGCCAGCGAGGTCATGGAAATCCTGGAGCGCACCTTTGCAGGTGTGCACCGCCTGGATCCTTGCCCCTGCGGCAGTGGGCGCAAGTACCGGCAGTGTCATGGGCGCCAGGCAGTAGAGACTGGGATCAAGAAATTACCCCCGCCTCAAAGTCGTTCCTCAGCGAATCGCGAAAGTCTGGTAAACTGATTGACGATACAGCCTGTCCCGTCATCCGCAAGTCAACCATCCAATTAAAGTTACGCTTGTATAAGGAGAATAGATCATGCCAAAGGGAAAACCTAATATTTTAATCATCTGGGGCGATGATGTCGGCATCACCAACCTGAGCTGCTATAGCGACGGCTTGATGGGCTACCGCACCCCCAATATTGACCGCATTGCCAATGAAGGCATGCGCTTCACGGATTCCTACGGCCAGCAAAGTTGCACCGCCGGGCGTTCTGCTTTCATTACCGGGCAAAATCCTTACCGCACCGGCCTCACCAAGGTCGGCATGCCCGGCGCTGATGTTGGCCTGCAGGCGGAAGATGCCACCATTGCTGAACTGCTGAAACCGCTGGGCTACACGACCGGCCAGTTCGGCAAGAACCACTTCGGCGATAAAAACAAGTATTTGCCCACGGCTCATGGCTTCGACGAATTCTTTGGCAACCTCTATCACCTCAACGCTGATGAGGAGCCGGAGAACGTGGACTACCCGCCCGAGGCCGACTTCCCCAACTTCAAGAAGGTCTTCGGGCCGCGGGGTGTGCTGCACACCTGGGCCACCGCAGAGGACGATCCCACCGAGCACCCGCGCTGGGGGCGTGTGGGCAAGCAGAAGATTGAGGACACGGGACCGCTGACCAAGAAGCGCATGGAAACGTGCGACACCGAGTTTCTGGGCGCGGCCCAGGAATTCATCAAGCGCGCCCACGACGACGACAAGCCGTTCTTCGTCTGGTTGAACACCACCTGGATGCACTTCCGCGTCCATCCGCCGGAGCACGTGCTGGGCCAGGCCGGACGCTGGCAGTCCTTCTACCACGACGTCATGGTGGAGCACGACAAGCACGTCGGCCAGATGCTGGACCTGCTGGACGAGCTGGGCATCGCCGAGGACACCATCGTCATGTACAGCACCGACAACGGCCCGCACATGAACACGTGGCCGGACGGCGCGATGACCCCCTTCCGCAACGAAAAGAACTCGAACTGGGAAGGCGCCTTCCGCATTCCGGAGATGGTGCGCTGGCCGGGCAAGATTAAAGCGGGCACGGTTTCCAACGAGATCATCAGCCACACCGACTGGCTGCCCACCCTGCTGGCAGCAGCCGGCGACCCTGATGTCTCCGAGAAGCTGAAGAAGGGACACAAAGTTGGAGAAAAGACCTTCAAGGTGCACATCGACGGCTACAACTTCCTACCGTATTTCACCGGCAAGGCTGAAAAAGGACCGCGCCAGGGTATCATCTACTTCTCCGATGACGGCGACCTGGTCGGGCTGCGGTACGATAACTGGAAGTTCGTCTTTGCCGAGCAGCGTGTCCAGGGCACGGTGATGATCTGGGCGGAGCCCTTCGTCTTCCTGCGTATTCCCAAGATCTTCAACCTGCGCACCGATCCGTTCGAACGGGCGGACATCACCTCCAACACCTACTGGGATTGGATGATCGATCGCGTGTACCTGACGTATGCTGCGCAGTATATCGTCAGGGAGTTCCTGTCGACTTTCCAGGAGTTCCCGCCGCGTACCAAACCGGCCAGCTTCAGCATCGACCAGGTGATGGAGAAGATGGAGCAGAGCTTCGATTATTAGCAGAATAACTGGCAGGCAGGTGCAGCGCAAGGTCATCCTGCGCTGCACCTGCGGCTCAAACAAAGCGTGCTACGTTTGGTGTAGAAACACATCCGATGGAACCTGACAGGACCCGGGAAGCTGTACAGGTTTTTTACGACCGGCACCCTTATCCGCCGCCGGTCGCAGACCTGGACGATTACCGCCAGCGGTGGCAAGATGAGGGCAGGCTCCGCGCGGATTTTCACCTGTTTTGGCCAGGTAAATCATACCGGGAAGATTTAAAGGTACTGGTTGCCGGCTGTGGCACCTCGCAGGCAGCCAAATATGCTCTGCGCCAGCCTGCCTCCCACGTGGTCGGGATTGATGTCAGTGAAACCAGCATACAGCACACGCTGGAGCTCAAGCGTAAATACAACCTGGCAAACCTTGAAGTAGATCAGATGCCGCTTGAGTGCGTGGGCGATCTTGGCTGTTCTTTCGATAAAATCGTGTGTACGGGCGTTCTACACCACCTACCGGATCCGCAGGCAGGTCTATCTGCCCTTCGAGAAGTTCTCGAACCGGGCGGCGCTATCCACCTGATGGTCTATGCTGCTTATGGCCGGGCAGGCATTTATATGCTCCAGGAATACTGCCGCCGGCTTGGCATCGGCCACACTGACCGGGAAATCTGTGACCTGGCATTTGCCCTGACCTCTTTACCCTATCACCACCCCCTGGCTCATCTGCTGGCCGAGTCCCCAGACTTTCAGAAACCCGATGCCCTGGCCGATGCGCTGCTCAATCCGCAGGATCGCGCCTACACCGTTCCTCAGCTTTATGACCTGCTGAAGGGCTGCCGGCTGGTATTTGGCCGCTGGGTGCGCCAGGCGCCTTACCTGGCGCAGTGCGGCAGCCTCGCGAAGACGTCCCATGCAGCCCGCCTGGCGGCACTGCCTGCCAGGGAGCAGCACGCCGCCGCAGAGCTGTTTCGGGGGAACATGCTGCGCCATAACCTGGTTGTCTTCCGGGAAGACCGGGACAGCGACCGGGATCAGCCGGGCTTCGAGGGCGAACACTGGCTGGATTATGTCCCCATGCGTTTGCCTGAAACGCTGAATGTGCAAAAAAAACTCCCTCCAGGCGCTGCCGCAGTTCTGATTAACCAGGCGCACAGTGACCCGGACCTTATCTTTCCTGTGAATGCAGTTGAGTTGCGGCTTGTCGAATCCATAAACGGAAAACGCACGATTGCTGAAATCATCCGTCTCGCCTTGGGTCCAGGCAAAAGCGCCCGGAATATCAGGCAGGCAAAGGAATTGTTTGAGCGGCTTTTCTGGTATGACCAGGTTGTCTTCGACGCCTCCCAGGGATAAAGCTGCAAAGTTCGCCAGAACAAGGAGATCTTAATGCTAACCGCAGAACCTGAGATTAAACAATACCGCCGCCTGACAACGCCGCGGGCTGCAGCCATCGCCGGTGTCCTGTTTGGCCTGCTTTTTACGGCCAGCCTGGCGCTGCTGCGCTCTGCCCTCCCTGAAAACGTCTCCGGTGATATCGCCTGGGTAGATCAGGGAAGCCAGAGGATCAAGATCGCTTTGGCGCTTATGCCCTTTGCCGGCATCGCCTTCTTGTGGTTTATTGGGGTTGTCCGTGACCTGCTGGGTGACTTTGAAGACAGGTTTTTTTCGACGGTATTCCTGGGCAGCGGCTTGCTGTTCCTGGGGATGATTTTTGTAGCAATGGCGATCGGAGGCGGCATCCTGGCCATAGCCCAGGTCGAAGGAGCTGATTTCCAAAAGGTTGAAATTATCTATTTCGCCCGGGCGCTCATGTTCCAGGTCAGCAACGTCTATGCGCTGCGCATGGCGGGTGTCTTTATGATCTCCCTTGGAACGATCTGGCTGCGCACTGGTTTACTGCCGCGCTGGTTGGCGCTGGTTACCTATCTGCTGGCGTTAGTCCTCCTGGTCGTGATCAATCTCAGCTTGTGGATTGCACTGATCTTTCCCGTCTGGGTGCTTTTAATCAGCATCTTTAAATTGATATCGGATGCCAGAAGGCAGAGTTAGGACCGTGAATATGCGAGCTGCTGTCCTGATATTGCTAATCCTCGGGCTGGCTGCCTGTGTTCCTGCCCCTGAGGTCCCAGTCGAGGAGTCGCCGCAGGGGGTTGCTTCCTCAACCGCAACTGCGACCATCGTTCCAGGCGGTGAGGTGGCTCAGCCTGCTGAAAGCGAGTCGGGTTCTGAAGACGATCAGTTTCTGGTTGTTCCAACGCTAGCGCCAACCGCTACCCCTGGTGTTATTTACGCCGTTGTTGAGCAGGTTGTGGAAGCAACCAACCTCGAAAACTCCCATTTTATGGGATTATCGGCTGCGGATTGGATCAACCTGGGAATTTCACTCCTCCTGGTTTTTCTGGCGTTCATTTTATTGGCCAGGTTGTTGTTCTCGGTCCTGAAAAAAATTGCCCGGCGAACTTCCACGCCTTACGATGAGATCTACCTGGAACTTCGATCCGGTCATACCTGCGCTGGCTGGTGGGCATGATCATCGTATATATTTCAATCGCCCGCCTTCAGTTCCTCAGCCCGCAGTTTAAGCAGTGGCTGGGGCAAATCATCGCGGTGGTGCTTGTTTGGCTGGTTGTCATTTGTCTTTGGAAGCTGGTGGATATCTTTACCTTGTGGTACCACGACAAGGTGAAAGACCAGGAGGAAAGAAATGGGAAAGACGCTGCCCTGCTGCTTGCTGAACGATCTGTCCGCACCTTGCTGGTCCTGGTTGGCATAATATATGTAATGGATTACCTGGGCTTCAATATTTCCGCCTTGCTGACCGCCATCGGAATCGGTGGCCTGGCGCTTTCCCTGGCCGCCCAGGACACCATCGCCAATATGATCAGCGGGGTGATCATCTTGATCGACCAGCCTTTCCGCGCCGGCGATCGTATCGAGATCCAGGAGCTGAATACCTGGGGCGACGTGGTCAGCATTGGCCTGCGCAGCACGCGCATCCGCACCCTCGACAACCGGCTGGTCATCGTCCCGAACTCGAGTATCAGCAATAACCAGGTCGTCAATTACACCTACCCAGACCCGCAGTATCGCATCCAGACCGAGATCGGCGTGGCTTACGGGTCGGACCTACGCCTGGTTCGCCAGGTGATCACAGAATCCTTAAGAGGCGTTGAGGGCGTTCTCCAGGATAAGCCCGTTGACGTCCTGTTTTTAGAATTCGGCGATTCGGCCATGAGCCTGCGCGTGCGCTGGTGGATTGAGTCCTACATCGACGCTCGCCGCAGCACGGATCGAGTCAACGAAGCCATTTATACGGCGCTGGAGCAGGCGGGTGTGGTTATGCCAAATCCGATTATGACGGTTGAAATCAAGAACAAGCCAGGATGACGGACCGGCGACCTTGGGAAAGCGCCGGGATTAGAAGATATTTAAAAATGCTGGACAGGTAGTGTTGTAAAATGGCTGGTGTTTGTTGATAAGACTACGAGGAGAGAAGTAAAGTGAAAATCGAATTAAGGAAAACCTATATCGTAACTGGCCTGGTGATCGCTTTCAGCCTGCTGCTTGGGGGGTGCTACTCGCCGACCCCGGAACCCACGCAGCCGCCGCAGGAAGTTGCCGAGCCGGCTTTTGCCCTGGAGACCATCAGCCAGAGCGAACTGGTGGGGGCGACCTGGCAGTGGATTGGCGGGCAGGATGCCACTGCTGCGCCCTATCCGGTCGCGGATCCGCAACAATATACCCTGACCTTCAACGATGACGGCACGCTTTTTGTCGTTGCTGACTGCAACACCTCGCGCGGTACTTTTGAGCTCTCGGGAGACCAGCTGACGATCGCCCTGGGAGCAACCACCTTGATGGCTTGCGAGCCCGGTTCTATGTCCGACCAGTTCCTGGCTCAGCTCGCACAGGTTGCGAGGGCTGGGACCGGGTTTGGCAACCTGGTCATTGTGCTGGCAGACCAGGTCAGTGCGATGTATTTCCAGAAAGCCACCGCAACGACAGTTTCCGTTGAGCTGGAACCTGTCACCCAGGAAGGACTGGTCGACACCCTCTGGCAGTGGACGAACCTGGTAGAGACAAATCCTGCCAGTGAAATCGGCGTGGGGCAGCCAGAGAACTATGACCTGGTTTTGCGGATGGATGGCACGTACAGTGCAAAAGCTGACTGCAACCAGCTTGCTGGTACGTACGAGCTGTTTGGATCACAGCTGACCTTGAACCCGGGAATCACCACCCTTGCGATGTGCGAGCCCGAGTCCATGTATGACCTGTATTCCAGCCTGCTGGCGCGAGTCACGGGAGTTGGCCTGCGCGAAGGGCTGCTGGTATTGCTGCTGGATGAGAATTCCGCCTCGATGTCGTTTGTGAATGCAGGTCCTGCGCCTGTAGCCGTAACCCCGCAGCCCATCGAAGGCGACCCCGCCTCGGTCCTTGGACCGCCCAACGGCGTGGAAAACTTTGATAATGCCAATAACTGGACCACTTTTAGCAACACCTGTTTCACAACTGAGATTACCGGCGGCCAGCTTGTAATGACTGCCAATGGGCAGCAAGGATTTTCCTGTTGGAAAGTCTCCTGGCCCGAGCTGGAAAATTTCTACATCGAAACCACGCTGTCCATGCCTGATGCCTGCGATCCGCAGGATCGCTTTGGATTGTTCTTCAGAGCGCCGGATAACAACCGCGGCTATTTATACGGTTTTAACTGCAACGGCCAGTACTCCCTGACCATTTGGGATGGCCAGACAACCACAGTCCTCGTGCAGCCCACCGCGAATGCCGCCATCCTGAACACCCCCTCAGCCATCAACCGTATGGGTTTGATGGTCTTTGGCGAGAACATCTCGCTTTATGCCAACGGTGTGTTCCTGCAGACGGTATCTGACTTTACCTACCTGGATGCGGGTAAGATCGGATATTTTGTGCGCGCTGCCACGGAAAATCCCTTCACGGTGCGTTATGACCAGATGCGGGTGTGGGTCTTGGAGGACGAGCTTTACCCACCGGACGTGGCCCAGCCTTTCCCACCCGTAGAGATCCCCGCGCCGCCTTCTAACGTGCCGACCGGGCAGTCCACGGTCAACCTGAACGTACGCACCGGGCCCAGCATGTCCTTTCCGGTGGTCGGTACTGCGCCTTTGGGCACCACCGGCGAACTCCTGGGGATCAGCCCGGATGGATTCTGGTACGCCGTGCGCGTGCCAGCGACGATGGTCGGTACCGGAACTGGCTGGGTATCCGCCAATTTCGTGACCCTGAACAACCCGACCGGTCAACCGCTGCCGGTGGTTACCCCGCCTCTGCTGCCAACCACGGTGGCGTTCCCGGCTCCGGCGCCGACAGCTCCGCAGGTGGTCATGCGCGAGCCGGCCACGATGCGCAGCGGGCCGACCATCCAATTCCCGGTTTTTGGCGTTGCCCCGACTGGCTCGCGGGCTGAGGTGATCGGTGAAAGCAACGACCGCGAGTGGTGGGCGATCCGTGTGCCGACTACGCTTTCCAGTGATGGGACCGGCTGGGTGCCAAAGGTGTTCACATCTGCCAGCAATACCGGCGGGGTTCCTATCCTGCCCACCCCCAACCTTCCGAATAACATCAACCCGGCTGCCCCGGCTTCCGGCGCGCCCGCCCTGGTGACCATCGAACCGCTGAACGTGCGCACCGGTCCAGGGAATGAGTACACCAGCCTGGGCCAGGTCCCTCGCGGGACGGCCATGGCAGTGGTCGGCGTCAGCCCGGATCGCGAACATTTCGTCGTCAATATCCCGACTTCGATCGACCCGGCAGGCACCGGCTGGGTGCCGGCGCGCTTTGTCAGCGCTCAGAACGTGAGTAATGTGCCGGTGGTCCAACCGCCGCCGGTGCGCTAGGCCTGGATTTCGTGGGGCGGGTTCTCAAAAACCCGCCCCATTTTCTTAAAGGGAGGACTGCATTCTGTTGTCCGTGAATTTCAATTGTGATAAACTTGGCAGACCAATTCCTGATTGGGATAGTTGGTGGTATTAACCGAGGAGTTGCGGTTTTTCACGAGGAGGTCTGAAATGAATAAAGTCCATCAGATTTTGAAAAACAAGGGTCAGCAAGTCTGGAGAGTCTCAAAGGATGCGACGGTCCTGGATGCGCTGCAAATGATGACTGAGAGACAAATCAGCTCGGTCATTGTCATGGATGGAGAAAAGATCGCTGGCATTTTCACTGAAAGAGACTTTGCTCAAAAAGTGGGAGTGCGGAATGTCCTTCCCAGTTCCGTGAAGGTTGCTGAGGTCATGTCACCCGATTTGATCACGGTTGACCTGGAGACCTCTGTCAACCAGTGCATGTCGATCATCACGAACAGCCGCATCCGCCATTTACCTGTGATGGAAAATGGCGAACTGGTGGGGATTGTCTCCATTGGCGACATTGTCAAGGATGTGATTGAAGAACTCCAGTTTATGGTCAAACAGCTCGAAAATTATGTCATCTATTTTCGGTAAATAGAGAATACCTCCATCACCAGACCAGGAGAAAAGAATGCAGATATTAGGAATCGATATTGGAGGGACGGGCATCAAAGGCGCGCCCGTCGACACCATTGAAGGTCGTTTGCTCAGTGAGCGTTTCCGCCTGGAAACCCCGGAAGGCGCTAAACCCTCTGATGTAGCCAAAACAGTCGCTGATGTGGCCGGCCATTTTGAATGGAAGGGTCCCATCGGGGTGGGTTTCCCGGCGGCTGTGCGGCACGGGGTGGCGATGACGGCTGCCAATATCAGCAAGAAATGGATCGGGATGAACATCGAAGACCTGCTTTCCCAGGCTACGCATTGCCCGGTCAAGGTCATCAACGATGCCGATGCTGCCGGGATCGCTGAGATGCATTTTGGGGCAGGGCGCGACCAGGACGGCGTGATCTTGATTGTGACCATCGGCACCGGCCTGGGAATCTCGCTGTTTACCGACGGTCATCTCTTGCCCAATGCCGAATTGGGCCATATCGAGATCAACGGCAAGGACGCGGAGCTGACCGCTTCGGATGCTGCCCGCCGGCGCAACGATATGTCCTGGGAGGAATGGGCAAAGGCCTTTAACCTTTACCTGACCACCCTGGAAAAGCTGCTCTGGCCTGACTTGATCATTTTAGGTGGTGGGCTCATCAAGAAGCAGGAAAAATTCATGCCGGCGCTGACGGTCAAGGCAAAGGTGGTGCCTGCTCAATTCATGAACGACGCCGGTATGGTTGGAGCGGCCCTGGCAGCATCTGATCTCATAAAATTTAGCTAAAGCGCAAACAGCGGCAACGTCCGGAAGGTTACGCCTTCTTCACCACGCGGGCGATGGCCTCGGTCGAGATGGGGCCTGGGCGTAGTATCAGTGCATCTGGACGGGTGCAGTCAACAACCGTGGAAGGTACACCGCCCGGCGTGCATCCGCCATCCAGGACCAGGGCGACGCGCCCGGAGAGCTGTTCGAGCACCGACTGCGCGCTGGTGGTGTCGGCGGCTTTCGAGAGGTTGGCGGAAGTGACTGCCAGGGGACCCGAGGCATTCAACAGGGCTAAAGCCACGGGGTGGTCCGGCATTCGCACGCCAACCGTGGGCAGCGGTGAGAGGTTGTCAGGCAGGTCCGGATGGCGCTCGACGACGATGGTCAGGGGGCCGGGCCAGAACGCCTCCACCAGGCGCAGGGCGATCTCTGGCATGTGACCGGTGACCTGCGCCAGGTCTTGCAAGCTGCCAACAAGGATGGCGATGGCTTTAGAGGCTGCACGCTCCTTGGCCAGGTAGAGGCGCTCGATCGCCTGCGGATTGTGCATGTCGGCGCCCAGTCCATAAACGGTGTCGGTGGGGAAAGCAACCAGCTCTCCCTGCTTGAGCAAGTCCAGGGCTCGCGGGATGGCCTCGGGATGACTTGCTGGGATCAGGCGTGTCTGCATTGCTTTTTTTATCGGGTCGGTCAGGCTTCTGGTCGGTTAAGGTTCCAGACGATTCGCAAACCGTCCAGGGTCAGCCAGGGCGCAATGATGTCGATCACGTTCGTTTCCTTGGCCACGATTTCCGCCAGCCCTCCTGTGGCGATGACCTTCATAGCCGGCCCCAATTCGCCCCGGAAGCGGGCGACCATGCCCTCGACCAGGGAAACGTAACCGAACAACAGCCCCGACTGCATGGCGTGCGGGGTGTTGCGCCCGATGACGTTGGGCGGGCGTTGCAGGTCGACCCGCGGCAGCTTGGCGGTGCGCAGGAAGAGCGCCTCGGCAGCGATGCCGATCCCGGGGGCGATGGCGCCTCCCAGGTAATCGCCCTCTGCCGAGATGGCGTCAAAGGTGGTGGCGGTGCCAAAGTCGACCACGCAGGCCGGGCCTTTGTATAAAGCCTGGACGGCAGCCGCGTCGACGATGCGGTCCGCGCCGACGGCGCGTGGGTCCTCGTAGCGGATGCGCACCCCGGTTTTCACCCCGGCGTCCACCACCAGCGGGTCCATTCCCAGGAAGCGCTGGCAGGCCTCGATAATCTTGCCCGTCAGCGGCGGGACTACCGAGGCCAGGCAGATGCCGGTCAGGTCGGAGGGCGTATTCCCGGAATGCTGGAGCAGGCCAAGGAACTGCAGGCCGTATTCATCGGGCATGCGCTCGTGGACGGTTGCCAGGCGCCAGCGCGGCCCCAGCGTTTCTCCCTCATATAATCCTAAGGTCAAATTCGTATTGCCGATGTCGATCGTCAGCAGCATGGGTTGTCTCCTAATGCGATCCGCTTGTTTTGAGATAAAAGGCTAAAGCCGCCACGACCAGGGCGATCCCACCACCGAAATACAGCAGGTCCTGGGCATTCGTGGTTTCCAAGGCCTTTCCGAGAAAGAGCACTCCCAGGACAACGACCGATACGCTGACCAGCTTGCTTTTTAAGACATCGAAGTCATGGATGACCAGCCAATTTGGAATCTTGATATTTTCATCGATAAAAAGTTCGTAGAGACCCAGGCTGATGATGTAAAAAACAATCCCGATTAAAAACAGGTCGATGACGTTAATAAAACCGACGATGATTTGCTTGTCTATATCCACGTTAAATTTAAGGTTGTTAGAAAAATTTAGGATCAACCGGATCACGGAAATACCGCCATAAATCAAGAGCGCCAGGGATGAGAAAAACGAGCCCACTACAGCAATTAGGATGAGATACAGGCTTCCATTGATGATTTTTTGCATAACGCCTCCTGCCAGGTTGGTACTGTTCAGCTAAGAACACAATTGTCGATCAAGCGCGTTTTGCCTATAAAGACGGCCATCGAAAGCAGCGCTGGGCCGTTAAATTTCCCATCCAGCTCGAGCAGGGAATCGGGGTTTGCACACGAGACGTATTGTAACCTTGCCAGGGGTTCTGTAGTGATTGTATTTTCCATGACGGCTCTCAGCCTCCGGGCGTCTCGTTCCCCGCTTACATAGGCTTCCTGGGCTGCTCGCAGGGTGCGCGAGAGCACCAGCGCCGCCTGGCGTTCAGCGGGATTGAGGTAGACGTTGCGGCTAGACATCGCCAAGCCGTCCGCTTCGCGCACGATCGGGCAGACGACGATGTCGATGGGGAAGTTCAGGTCGCGCCCCATCTGGCGGATCACAGCCGCCTGCTGGGCGTCTTTTTGCCCGAAATAGGCTTTCTGGGGCTGGACGGCGTTAAATAGCTTGGCGACGACCGTGGTCACCCCGCGGAAATGGCCAGGGCGCAGGCTGCCTTCGAGCGGCTGGGTGATTGCATCCACCGTCACCCAGGTCTGGTAGCCATCGGGGTACATGATCTCCGGCGTGGGTGTCCAGACCAGGTCGACGCCGGCAGCCTCCAGCAAGCCCAGGTCGCGCCGCAGGTCGCGGGGGTAGGTGCTCAGGTCTTCTTTGGGACCAAACTGGGTCGGGTTGACGAAGATGCTGGCCACCACGCTGGCGCATTCTGAGCGGGCTGCCCTCACCAGCGACAGGTGACCGTCGTGCAGGTATCCCATGGTCGGCACGAGGCCCACTGGTTCTGCAAGCCGGGCGCGCGCGGTGCGGAGTTCGGAGAGGGAGACAGTGGTTTTCATCAGGATTGTTCCATTATTAGAGGGGTTGTGAGGATTGTACCAGGGCTTTCACCAGCAGCCAGAGCGCCCGGTTGAGCGGAGCCGGCGCCTGGACGGCTTCGGCTGCAGCAACCAGCGCTCCGCAGATGGCGTCGATCTCAGTAGGCGCCCCGCGCCGTACGTCCTGCAGCATGGAGGAATAATTCGCTGAAGTCGACCTGGCGACTTCTTCAACGACCTCCACGGGATCGGCATAGGGGAGTTCGATGCCCGAGGCTACCGCCACGGCTGCGGTCTCCAGGGCGAGCGCACCCATCAGCTCGCAGGCGGAGGGGCGCTTCAGCAGCTCGCCGTTGGGGATGTTCAAAATTGCTGTCAGGGGGTTGATGGCCGCGCTGATCACGAGCTTGCCCCAAAGCAAAGAGTCGGCTTGGGAGACCCACTCAACAGGAAAGCCGGCTTGCTCGAAGAGGGCGGCTGCCGCGGACACAGATCGTCCGTCTGCGGACACAAACCGTCCGTTCGCCAATCCAGGTGGGCTGGCGGGTTCACGGTTTTCCAGGAATATCTTTCCCGGGCCGGCGAAGCGCACTTTCCCGGGCTCGACAAGGGCAGCCCCAATTGTGGTCGCGCCCAGCGCTGTGCGGTCTATCCCCAGGACGCCTGAGAGGATTTCGCGGTTGCCCAGCCCGTTCTGCAGGGTCAGCGCCATGCCTTCAGGTTCCAGACAGTCCACAAGCTGCCGGGCGACCCGCCCGGTCTGCCAGGATTTGACCAGGACCAGCGCCAGCTTTGTCCGCTGACGGACGGACGGTCTGTGTCCGCGGTAGCCGGTCTGCTTCAGCATCGTAGACCTGGACAGGAAAACAATCTTCCTTACCATCCTCGTCCACCAGGCAGACGCCTTTGCTGCGCAGCGCCTCCAGGGCTTCACGCCAGCTTCCCAGCATGCCAACCTGTACACCCGCTGCCGACAGGCGCGCGGCGAACAGGCAGGCCAGGGCACCGGTTCCAACGATCAGGATTTCAGAAACGCTTCCCATTCATCATCCGGCATCTCGATGCCGTGCTCGAGGGCGGGGAAATTCCTGCCCTCGACGTCCTGGCGGTATGCCTGGACGGCATCCAGCATCTCCTTGTGGAAATGCGCATAGGTTTTTACGAAGCGTGGGGTGAAGCGGTCGAACAGCCCAAGCACGTCGTGCGTGACCAGCACCTGCCCGTCACAGCCTGCGCCAGCGCCGATGCCGATGGTCGGGATTTCGAGCTGTTTGGAGATATGCTCGGCCAGGCGCGTAGGGATCGAACTCCAGCACCAGGCTGAAGCAGCCCGCATCCTGCAGCAGCCGCGCGTCTTCGACGATCGCCCGGGCCTGCCTCGGCGGTGCGTCCCTGGGGCTTGAAGCCGCCAAGCTGGTGGACGCTCTGTGGGGTCAAGCCCAGGTGCCCCATCACCGGGATTCCCGCGGAGACGATGGCGCGCACCGCCTCCAGGCGTTCGCGCCCGCCTTCCAGCTTGACCGCATCCATGCCGGCTTCCTGCAGGAAGCGCCCGGCGTTGCGAATGGACTCGCTAGTGGAAACCTGGTAAGACAGGAACGGCATATCCCCGATCAGGAGGGCAAACTGACTGCCGCGGCTCACCGCCCGGCAGTGGTGAAGCATCTCCTCCATGGTGACTGGCAGGGTGTTTGCGTACCCCAGGACGACCATCCCGAGCGAGTCGCCCACCAGGATGGCGTCGATTTCCGCCCGGTCGAGGATCTGCGCCGTTGGGTAATCGTAAGCGGTCAGCATCGAGATTGGCTGGAGGCGTTTTTTCTTCTCGCGCAGCGTGCTCGTGGTGACCTTTTTACGGTTAACTGAAGGGGTGGGGGATGGAATGGATGGTGTTGACACGGTACCCTCCTTGAGTGGTAGAGTCCGAAAACGAAGGTATAGAGTTGTATTATCTCCCAGAAGGTTCAAAAAAACAAGGTTCCGGAAAGTGGCTTCAACCGGAGCCGCATGCTGTTGGCGGTATAATCCTTATTAAGTATTTTAGAGTTGTGGAGGGTATTAATGAGAAAAGTTATTTTTGCAATCAACATCACGATAGACGGCTACTGTGGCCATGAAGCGATGATCGCCGACGACGAATTGCACGAATACTTCACTGGGCTCTTGCGTGATTCAGGCGTTGAAATTTTCGGACGCAACACGTATCACTTGATGTATCCGTACTGGCACGATGTCGCAGTGAATCAATCGGAAACGAAAGCGACCAACGAATTCGCACGTACATTCGATTCCATACCAAAGATCGTCTTTTCAACGACGTTGAAGAGCGTAGAGTGGAACAACACGGCGCTGCTCCACTCAAATCTTCGAGAAGAGATTATGAAGTTAAAACAACAGCCAGGTAAAAATATTTCCATTGGTGGGCTGAACATCGCATCGCAAGTTGCCCAATGGAATCTCATCGACGAGTATTACTTCGTCGTTCACCCGGTCATTGCGGGAAAAGGTCCCCGCTTGTTCGAATCGGGCAACAACCTTACATTAAAATTTGTCGGGTCAAAATCGTTTCGTTCGGGAGTTGTTGCGTTACATTATGGCTCATCTGTTGCCTGACGGGGGGTAACGTCGTATCCAACTACCCATTAACGGCCCTCACAACCCGGAGGGAGGTTCTGCAATAATGTCTCGTCAACCTGTGTGGTCTCCCCCCCGCTGAGCATAACCTGATCCCCGAATTTCAGTACAACTTCATTGGTATCTCCGCAGACGATCCTTCCCTACACGCTGCCAGGAAAGACAGGAGACTCAGCGCAATTATTAAAATTGCGCGACGGTATCCTGACCAGAAATGCTTTGTCAAGAGAGTAAACACAGCGCAATCATCTGCTCCAGGAGGGCTAGCTTCTTGTTCATCAGTTTGGGCAGATGGAGCAGGTCTTTACAATCTTTGAATGTTTCTTCGATTTTCATACGCTGGAGATAGATATCCAGACCGCAGTTGGGTTCCAGCGTGGTCATGATCCACAATGGTTTCGACAGGCTCTTGCGCCAGTAGCCGATCAGGTTGACTTTGACAGTGCCCAGGTAGTAGACGTTCGGACGGATGACCGTCTCACCGGGTTTGATGAACAGTTTGACGGGTTCGCCATTTGTATCGATCAACCGTGGTTGTTTACGCTGGTCTCCCAGGTTCAAACGGATGACAAAATGGATGTGCTCGATGTACAGGGTCTCCATCAGCTCTTGGTAGCTGAACTCTCGGTCCAGCACCAAGGGACGATCGCCGAGAAGCGTTTTCACTGCTTCAAAACAGCGAAAATGCTCCTGGTTTCGGGAGGTACATTCTGCTCCGATCGTTCTGGAAGAGTAGAGAGCAGGTAGCATGGTTCCTCGTTTAGTAAAATTGGCTCTCTCATCTCACGATATTCGATGTAAAATAGAGTTATCGCATATCACATGATCAAAAGACGGACATCGTCCGAAAGGAGAATCACATGAGGAATATTCTTGGTTTTGTCGTAGGAGCGATCCTGGGTTCGTTGGTAGGAGCCAGCCTGGCTCTATTGCTCGCTCCGATGCCCGGGGAGGATCTGCGCGTCCAGATCAAAGACCGGGCGGTCAGTTTTTCTGATGAAGTCCAGGCAGCCGCCAATGCCCGCCGGGCAGAGCTCGAAAAGCAGTTGTCCCAGTTGCGGGCACCCCGTTCTGGGGATATCCAGGTCGAGTAAGCAGGGGCGGGTCTGAGAACCTCCTTAAAACGCAGTAGGGGCGGGTCTTAGACCCGCCCCTACTGTTCTTTATGAAAAGCCAGCCAGGTTTATGGTGAAATTTCAAACCGGTATGGGGCTTTCTGGCGCGTGTACGGTGTCGTCCCGGCGACCACCACCACGGCTTTTTCACTCCCTCGCCCGATTTCTAACGGGATGCTCAGCTCATTTTCGCCCGAAAGGGCATATTTTTCGACGGTCGTCTCCTCTCCATACCGGATCACCGCCACCTGGTATGTCTGCGGAAGGACGTTTTTGGTGCGCACAAATCCCTGCGCTTCCCAGCCTCCCTCATCGCTCTCAAAATCACTGAAATAGCCAATCTCCGGGATGGCGATGTCGTCCAGCACCAGGCCTTCGCCGTGCAAGGCCGCGTCGGTGATATATTCAAAGCGGACCAGCACTTCCTTGCCGGCGTACCTGGACAGGTCAACGCTTTCCTCGATCCAACGCGCCGTTTCAACCTCATATCCAAACAGGTCGCCGCTCGAACCGTTGTACCCCCAGCCGTAGCTGTTGCCGGAAGGATCCTCTGCCGTCCCGAAGGGCGTGATCAGGATTTCCCAGGTCTCGCCCTCATCCACCGAGGCTTCGACGTAGGCATAATCGTAATCTTTTTCCAGGTGGAACCAGGTCCAATATTTTAGGGTCAGTTCTCCCCGGTAATCCCTGAAGTCAAAGTGGTGCGTTAGGGTCATGTCCGATTCATCGCCCTGGTTCGACCAGAAGTAATATTTCCCAGATATCGGGTCGGCCGGCAGCAGCGGTACTTCGATCGAACCCTCGAAGCGAAACTGGTTCATCCCAGGGCAAGTGATCTCAATGTAGTCAGCGCCAAATTGGCTGACGTCGCGGGTTTCCACACCTGTGGGACAGCGCTCGATGTCCTCGGTCGACGAAGCCTTGGGCGCTTCGGGATAGTTGGCATACGTATATCGCCCATCAGATACACTCTCGTCCTTGAGATAAGAAGCCAGGACCCAATCGGCGAAGACATCCTCCACCTGGATCGCCAGGCCGGTGACGGGATCGACCTGGTTCGAGGCGGCCAGCACCTGGTCGATGCTCTGCAAGCCGTTTTCTGGTGAAGCTACCAGCGCCCGGGTAGTCCCCTCGCCAAAGCGGTTCAAGAAGTAATTCATGAATAAGAAGGATGCCCCATAATGGGAAACCCGCCCATCCAGCGGCCAGGTATTCAACTGGATGTCCGGATCACCGATATAGGCATAATCATGGAAGCCGACCCCATACCCGTTGATGAAACTGGCCAGCTCTGATAGGCCTTCATTAACCCAGCTTTCCTCGTTGCGGTCCACATTCCAGTGGATCATGTGCTGAAATTCGTGCGCCAGGACCGCGTAGGTGAACTCATCGTCCAGATCGAGGATGTCAGCGCTCATCAGGAACATTTCGTGGGCATTGGAGTATTCGTACGCCAGGGGATGGTACTCGTCTTTCGAGGAAAAATACCCGGCAATGGATTCACCGAGGTTCCTGGCCAGCAGCATGTAAATGCGCCCATCCCCATCGACCCCAGGTGTCCACTCGCTGCCGAAAAAGCTGCGGGTGGTCGGGTATATTTCATCATCGAAGGTCTCCACCAGCCTGGAAAGGTCCCTCTGGCGGTAGCTGACGCCTTCTTCAATCCAGAAATAGAGGTGATCGGTGATGGCCGCAAGTTTGGCGCTAACCTGGAAATTTTCGTTGGTGTCCGAGTTGGAGACCCAGAACGTTTGCCGCTCGCCTACCTGCATGAGGGATGGAACACCCTGCACGGTCGCCGGGATTTCACCCTTGCCTTCCAACCGCTGCGCCAGAGCGATCGGGTCCTGCATCGGCACCTCGACCTTGTCTAACACCCCGATTGGGTCTGGCGATGGCTCGGGATCGGGCGTGACTGTGGACGTTCGCCCGTCTGCCCCTGCCTGCCCGGCGTCAGGGGTAGATGTCTGTGTCGAAGTCGATGTCGCCGATGGCGATGTCGCCGATGGCGAGGGACGGACCACGATCGGGGTTGGGGTTGCGCTTTGATCTCCATCCAGGCTGATGCTGGAGCTGGATGAGTAGAAAATCATGGCCGCCGCGCCGGCGATCACCAGACAGGCGCAGCAGATGCTCAGGACAATGAGTGCACCAATCGCAACAGAAGGAATGAGAGCGGACAAAGATCGTCCGTCCGACGAAGAACGTCCGTCCGGTTTCGGATCAGGTTTTGAATTCATATCGTTAAACAAAACTCGCACGTCGTAAGCTGAAGGCTGCCGTGATCAAGCCGAAGGTCACCCACATATTGGGCAGTGCAAATGAATCAAAGGACAGCGTGGAAAGAACGAACACCGCCAGCGCCAGGACTGCTCCGGTGCCCCAGTATTTTTCTTCTCGCTCGCGGGATAACCACAGGTTAATCGCCATCCCCACAATCGAGACGAAAAACGCCACGAAGGCTGCGGTTCCCAGGATGCCGGTTTCCGCCAGCAGGCGCAGGAAGAAATTTTTCGCGGTGATAAAGCGATTGAAACCCTCCTCCGGCGTGATCAGCCGGATCACCTCGGGCGTCTTTGCCAGAGGTTGGTAGGGCAGGGCATCCGCAAAGTAGAGGGCATACACCCCTGGACCTACTCCGATCACCGGGGATGCCAGGTACATATTATAAGCAGCTCTTCCATAAATCATGCGCGCTTCAAAGCCCAGGTACTGCAGGTATCCCATTAAGCTCGGGTTTGGCGTATCCCAATAATCCCACAGGCGCATAAAGAAGTCATATTTTTGCCCCGCCAGGTAAATGCCGGTGATGAGAATGGTAAACCCCAGGGTGATGGCCAGGACCACGCGGATGATCATCCAGGCCTTTTGGATTCGCGGTTTGGATGCAGCCTGGCGATTGCCAGGCCCAGGAATGGTCTGCGCTGAATGGGTAGACCTCCGCTGCAGGTAAACCAGCAACAGGGAGAGCAGCGCCAGCATTGCCAGGTCCAAAATACCCGCCCTCGAAAAGGTAAATACCAGGATCACCGTTGACCAGACCAGCAGAATAAGTTCTACGGTGACCCAACGCCAGCGCAGCTTGAAGGCGCTCCTGCCCGTAATCACGGACGCCAGCAGCCAGGGCAGCAGCAGGATGGTGATTTGTTCGGCAAACCAGCTTGGCTCGTACGTCATCCCGGATACGCGGTTCTCAAAGAGCCTGCGAGTGGCGAAGTATCCCTGGATGCGGTTGATGATCTTGAAGTAAAAGCGCTGGAAGTTCAGAATGTAAACCACCTGGAACCCGGCCCAAAACAGGGCAATGCTGAATCCGGCATACATGGCGCGCAGGCCAGCCTTGAGCTCGTCGTAATTGCGAGGCACCAGGGATACCGTCAGGTAAAAAGCACAGCCCAGTCCCAGGGTGATCAGCACGCGCAGGACGCGCTGGCTGCCAGAGACGTCCATGATGGGCGTGACCTCTTGCATGATGGAAAATAACCCGCTGATGACGACCATGATCACGAAGATTCCCAGGGCGATCAGGCTGCGGGGCAGGCGCGCCCGAAACAGGCGCGGCAAGACGACCAGGGGGATTAGAACGATCAGCGGGTAGACCGATAAAGGCCTGACCAGCGCTCCACCGCCGATGACCGGTGGGAAAAAGGGGAAGTTGGTCAGCGGCAGGCAGGCCATGAATAAGAGAAAAGCCCACCAGCCGATTTTATCCAGAACCCGACCAAGGACCTGGAGTTTATCCTGGGGAATTGAGCGCCCAAAAACCGGGCGTAAGCCGTTCATCATGGATTTGCGGATGATGATCGTCCGTCAGACGAAGTTCGAGAACGTCCGTTATTCCGGGCGCGCAAGCCGCCGCTCAGCCAGTGGATCATCCAGGCAGCCAATCCCAGGATGGCGCCCACCAGGATCATCTGGCCAGTCGACCGCAGGCGGATAATTTTCGGTGGTGAATTTGACGAATCCTCAAAAACCAGGTTGGCTGACAGGCTGTAGCTGGACTGGCTGGCAGTCGAATATCGTTCCTTCAGCTCTGCCAGGATGTTTTCAAGATAGGCAGCCTGGACTTGCAGGCTTCCAGAGGCGGCCTGCAGGGCTTCCAGGGTGCTTTGAGTCTCCGAAAGGTAGTCGGAGGTTGTGGCGTCTGTAGGCATTTCACCTTTGAGAAGGCGGCTGCCGTCAGCGGACGCAGTTTGTCCGCCAGAGCCCTGCAAGCCAGCGGCTACCCCAGCCAGTATTGCCTGGAGTTCCTGGCGTTTCTGCTCACTCAGGGAATCCGCGGGTGGGAGTGCGTCCAGGGATTCAGCCCATTCCTGGAGCAAGACGCCGAGGCTGTCTACCTGGGACTTACGGCTCAGGACCTGGGCTTGCTGGGCGGCGGTTGCCTGGATTTGGGCATCCAGGACAAGCACCTGGCGCGACTGTTCCACGGCGTTCTGGATGAACGGGACGGCAGTCTCCTTCCAGGCTCGCACAGCCTGGCGGGCATAACGCGCCTGTGGGTGGTTGGCTGTCAGGCGCCATTTGCCAGCGTTTCTCCAATATAAATTAAACATCTCCAGGAGCTGGGCGGTGTTGGTCTCCTCCCAATAGGCATCTTCCTGGCGCAGCGCATTCAGCGTGGCATTGAGGACCGGCTGCGAAAACAGAAGAAATTCCAGGTCTTCCATCTGCCAGTTTTTGTAATCGTTAGCGCCTTCGGGTTCGATAGGCACGTTGAGATCGCGCATGGCGCGGTAGACGTCCAGCCCCACGTAAACATCGCTGCTGGCCTGGTAAGGGGCTGGCGCAAACCAGGAGATCGCCGCTCCTGCCAGCGCTCCAATCAAGATAAAGATTAAAATTACATACCAGCGTTGGCTGGAGGCCGTTAATTCTTCACGCAGTGACCAGGATGGATCCATTCATAGACCATTTATAAAAGATACCGGCAACGGACGATCTTCGTCCGCCATATTAACCGAAGCCTGATTATACATGAGGTTGGCGCCTGGGGGCAAATTTGCCTCTCCGCAAGGCATTCGCCATCAGCGCAAAACCCAGTTTTAGCAGCATGGCCAGGTAATAAAGCCAGTTGAATACAAATAAATAGTCCCTGGCGAAGGTTTTCCGGTAATACAGGAAATAGGAGCGGTGCCACTGGTAGATCGAGCGGTACGGTTCAACCCTGGAGCCCCCCTGGCCGCCGTAGTGGATGATCTGAGCCTCTGGGTAATACATCACCAGCCAGTTTGCCTGGCGCGCCCGAAAGCAGAAATCCGCGTCTTCCTGGTAAGCAAAAAAAAGCTCATCGAGGTAACCGATTTGCTCGACGACTGCCCGCCGGATTAACATGCACGAGCCCGACACCCCTGCGACCTGGTGAGTCGCGTCTTCGTCCATGTAGCTCATCAGGTATTCTCCGAACAGGCGGCTTTTCGGGAAAAGCCTGGCCAGGCCGCTGAAGTAGCTGATGACTGCCCAGGGACGTGGGTCGCCCCGCCGGCAGGGCTTCTGGAGGCTGCCATCTGGGTTGAGGACCTTGGGTCCACAGATTCCGGTTTCTGGATGGCAGTCCAGGTACTGAACCAGCCGTTCGAGGGCGCCGGGCAGCACCACGGTATCCGGGTTCAATTGCAGAAGGTACCGCCCCTGGCCAAGGCGCAGCGCCTGGTTCATGGGGGCAGTGTAGCCCAGGTTTTTCTCGTTCAGGATGATCTGCACATCAGGAAATTCGAGGCGCAGCATTTCGACCGTCCCATCCGTGGAAGCGTTATCCGTGATCACGATCTCAAAGGTGCAGGGCTGAAGACTGTCACGATTGGTGTTCTCGTAAATGGAGCACAGGCAAGTCCGCAAGAGGTCCTTGACCTGGTAGGTGACGATGCAGATGGAGAGGTCAGGATTGGAGTGATTCATCGTAGATCGCCAGGGTATCCTGGGCAGTACGTTTCCAGGTGAAACCCGCTGCCTGTGCTGGGCCATTCCTTGCCATCTCGGCCAGGCGGGCTGGATCCTGCGAAAGTTCCTGCATGGCCTGGGCCAGGGCATCAAGGTCTCCCGGGGGCACCAGCATGGCAGCCTCGCCGGTATATTCCGGCATCGATGAGACCGCGGTGGTGATCACGGGCGTCCCGCAGGCCAGGGCTTCCAGGGGGGGCAGTCCGGCGCCTTCGTAGAGGGATGGGTAGACGAAAATGCTCGCCAGGTTATAAAGGACAGGTAAATCGGCTTCAGGCACGTAACCAGTGAAGGTGACGCAGTCTTGTAGTTGGAGCTGGTCGACCAGCTTAAAAACTTCTTCGTAATGCCAGCCCTTTTGGCCGACGATGACCAGGGGCCAGCGAGAGTTCGTCCGGGCATAGCTCTCCAGGAGCAGGGGCAGGTTTTTGCGCGGCTCGACCGTGCCCACGTACAGGTAAAAATGATCGGGCAGGCGGTATTTCAGCTGCGCTGCCTCAAGGCGTTTCTGATCATCAATGGGGTGGAAGTCTGGGCTGATCCCCAGGTAGACAGAAGCGATCTTTTTTCCTGGAAGGTGCAGCAGACGGATTGCATCCTGGCGGGTGCTTTCCGAGCAGGCGATGAGGCGGTCCGCCCTGGATGCGCTCAACCGGATCGCCAGCGGGAAGAACCAACGCTTGACCCGGGTGTGCAGGTGCGGAAAGAGAAAAAACGTCATGTCGTGAAAGGTGACCACGAATTTCATCTTCCGTGCAAAAGTGGGCAGCAGCCAGGGCATCGTGTAATGGGGGGAGTGCAGCAAGTCCAGGTGGTATTTGCGTACAAGCCAAGGGAGGGCCAATTGTTCCCAGGCCATCCGTAACCCGGGGTGCCTGTCGGGCAGGACTACCCATTCGAGGCGGCGGACAAAGTCCGTCCGTCCATCGTTGGGTAAAGGGCCTCCGGCAGAGAGGAGCTCCATCCCGTGATGCTGGATGAAAATGACCAGCTCAAGAGAGCCGGTTTCGAGCTCAACCAGGGCGCGCGCAAGCTGCAATATATAGTTTCCGGCTCCTGCCGGGCGTTTTGGAACAGCTGTGGCATCAAAACCGATGCGCATTATTCTTCCTATCGCATTGCATGTTGGATGGCTTTGGCAATCCAATTGAACAAGGCTTGCCTGCCCTCCAGTTGGTAGATCAGGCGTGCCCGCTCCAGCAGGTCTGGCTTACGTATCTGGAGCTGTTCCGGGGGCAGGTGGCTGCGAGCCCATTCGAGTTCGAGGACTTTGTCCTTCAGGACTTTGTCCGTTCGGAGCAACCGGCCAAACTCTCCAGCCTGGATCAGGCTGGTTAAAAATGGACCATAATAACTGCGGACCAGCTCCCAGGTAAGTTGGGGGACCTCCTGCCTGACCAGGGGTCGAGGAATCGCTACAGGTGTCTCGGCCATCACCTGCCGTTTCAGGAGCTGGCGGTCTGACTGTTTTCGTTTTTCTCTTATTAGGCGGTTTTCTTGCCGCAGCCGGGGAAACGCCCGGAGATATTGCCTCCAGGCGGCGCAGATACTCTTTCGTAAATCGGCCTGGCGCTTCACCACGGACAGCGACCAGCGTACGAAATCTTCCACGAAATAGCCTGCCATAAAACGCAGCCAGCTTGCCGGGCTCAAGAGCCGGGTGATGAAATGCAGCCTGCCGTAGACCACGCGCTGCTGCTTGGCTGCGGACAAAGATCGTCCGTTCGCGCTCTTCTGTTCTGTGGTTGTACGCCTGCCAAGCGCATGGTAAACCACGGCTTGCGGGGCGGCTGCAACTTGCCAGCCGAGCAGGCGCGCCCGATAGCACCATTCGCTGTCCTCGTAATACATCGGCAGGTTTTCGTCCAGGGGACCGATGGCCGTCCAGGCTGCTGCGGGGATCATTGCCGCCGCAAAGCAGGCAGACGGCACCGCCCGCCAGTCCTCAAACTGCCCCAGGTCCAGGTGGCCCAGTCCAATATCCATACCCCACGAGATTGCCCCGACGGTATTGCCCAGTCCGTTCAGAAAGCCGGGCGTCCACATCAATTTTAATTTAGCTGCAGCTGCGGCAGTGGGCATTTGCCCATAAGGCGTTCGCCCATAAAGCGCCTGCCCACCAGCGTCCGTTTGCAGGGCGCTGACCAGGGCAGCTACGGCCTGGGCTTCCAGCCGCGTGTCTGGGTTCAGCAGGAAGTAGAATTTTCCCCTGGCCTGGCGAATGCCATGGTTGATCGCTACTGCCAGGGAGGTGGGCTCATCCAGGTAGATTGTGCGGACATCGATCGTCCGGCGGACATCGATCGTCCGTTCAGGAACATCGCGGAGTTCGTCTGTGCGGCCCAATCTTGCGAAGGTTGCATTCCCGGGCTGCACAGCTTCCTTCAGCCAGTCTGCGGAGCCGTCTGTCGAACCATTATCGACCACGATGACTTCGAGGGGGCGGTAGGACTGTTTCTGCAGGGAGTCGAGGCAGACCGGCAGCCATTCCTGGCTGTTATAGGAGACGATCACGGTAGAGACAAGCTCCCCGTGCCTGGCAGGGTTACTCGTCTCTTGCGCCTCCCGCGTAATATCATCGCCCTCACGATCTGAATGATTACGTAATAATAGCCCGGCTTCAGCCAGGCACGCCAACGCAAGGGCGATGTCCAGCTCGCTTGCGTTTGGGTCGCGGACAAAGTTCGTCCGGTCGCGGTTTAAATTCGCCCGGCAGATTTCCTCCAGCGAGTGACCATCGGCGTACTCCCAGATTTCCTGGATCAGCCTGTCCACGATCACTTCGCCTCCCTGGGGGGTGACCAGCCTTCCAGGTGTAGCACTCCCGCCTCCTGTGGGATGGTGGTAAAGGAAGTCAGACATGCCGGATGTTTTCAAAGCCATTGGGCAGTGGGTGGTGGTATTTACGGATCAGCGGCAGCAGCCAGTTGATTGCTGCTTTAAGGCGCGGTTCAGCGAAAACCGCCTGGAGGCCCTCCCCGTTACCAGGTGTTGCCAACGTCATCTCCTCCAGGATTCCTTTGTGAAAGAAGTGTTCGAAAACCTGGGAATAAAAAAAGTCGGTAAAAATGTTCGGATAAAATTCGTAAAAACTGGCTAGGCGCAAAGCCAGGACTTCTAAACGCCTGGTGGGCTCTAATGGGTCTGCCACTACTGGGCGGTCCAGTTTTTTTCCTCTTCTTTGTGCCTTCTCCAGCCGAGCCAGGAAATCCTGGCCGTATATCAGCTCGCGTAGTTCCGGGTTCTTCTGGACAAACAGGTGCGCCATTTTTCCGCTCTTATACTGGCGGTTGGCAAAGCTGTAAGCGGAGTGGAAGTGGTAATGGCGGGCGCTGGCAGAGGCGGTGTAGCGGATTTGCAGCCCACGCCTGGAAAGGCGGTAGCCCAGGTCGATGTCCTCAAAGCCATACAGGCTGTAATCGGGATCAAACCAGGATTCGCACGCCCAAAGCAGGCTTTTTTTCAGCGACAGGTTCGAAGTGTAAAAGAACCGGAAATCGCAAACCTGTTCCTCGGTCAACGAATAGTAGCTGAATTGTTCAGCGCCGACCCCGTCGATGTGCCTCATGACCGTGTTCACCGGGATGTCTTCCGGCCATTGGATGTGCCCCAGGATGGCTGTGGTTTCTGCAGGGAAGCGCCGGTGGGCAGCCAGGTGGGCTTCGATGAAGTCCGCCTCCGGTACGATATCATCCCCGGAGAAGAGCACCAGCGGGGCTGTGGCCAGGGGGATGGCCAGGTTGCGCGCCTGCCCTTGCCCCTGGTTGCTCTCCAGGAATTTGCATTGCAGGTTGTAATGCTGAGGTTGGAATGTCTGCAGCATTTCCCGAGTATGGTCGTGGGAGGCGTTGTCGACGACCAGGATTTCGAAGGGCTGGCGAGTAGTCTGCCTGTCGTATGCCCGCAGGACGCGCTGGAGATCGGCGGCCCGGTTGTATGATGCCAGGATGATGCTCAGTGCCGGTGAAAACAAATCGTCCATTACCTGGTTTTCAGCGCCCGCCACCTGCGCCTGGCCCGGCTGAGTAGAAACTGCCAGGTGGTGAGTACATTGGCATCGACAACGTCCGCTTTAGAAAGGCGCCTCTGGATATGTTCAATATAGACGGCGCGCTCGGAATCATCCGGGTTGAGCAGCGCCAGTGCCTTTGATTCGTCCGCCTGTAAACCCTGGGCAAGCATGACACTGAGAACACGCTCACACTGGTAGGTGTAAATGGAATGCAGCAACCGGTCGACGAACTCTGTATCGGTAGAGTTCCCCAGGGCAATGGGCAGATGGATGGCCAGGATCCAGCACAGCTCAAAAACCATGGCAGCCTGGTCCTGGCGGATGGTGTTTTGGGCGTGCATGCGGTAGCGCAGCAGAGGCTCTGGCAGCAGCGAGATGGGGGCGCGCCGCGAAAGGCGCAGGGCGAAATCCCAATCGTGCATGTAGCGCAGCGGCCGGAATTCTCCAATCGCCCGGTAGCCAGCGCGGGTGAAGACGAAGTTCGAGCTGGTGCCCAGGTAATTTTCGGTCAGCAGTGCATTTGCCAAGTTGCCGGCCGCAGAACCGGCAAAGGCGCGGAAGCTACGCTCCGGCATTTCCAGGTTCCACGGCACCTGGTCCAGATAGCCGTGTTTGATGCCGAGGCTGCGGTTCTCAGCATCGATGATCTCGATGTAGGAGGCCACCAACCCGGGATGATTTGCGGATGACAGCTCCGCCAGGGCTTTCTGCAGCCGTTGGGGGTGGTACTCGTCATCCGAGTTCAAAATCGCCAGGACATCCCCCCTGGCTTCACGCAGCCCGCGATTAATGGCGGCATGCGCCCCCTGGTTCTCCTGGGCAATCACCCGCAGGCGCCTGTCGTCACGGACTACGTCCGCAATTCCACCCAGGATTTGCAGGCTTTCATCCGTAGAGCCGTCGTCCACCACGATCAGCTCAAGTTCTGGCTGGTAGGTCGTAGCCCACTCTTGCCCCAGCACGCTGTTGACAGCCCTGGCCAGAAAAAGCGCGTGGTTGTAGGAGGGGATAACTACTGAGATGTCAGGCATTTGCGTACTCATTGCGTCCGGTTTTCCCTGCCAAGCAGGACCTGGCGATATTGCCCGGCTACCACCGGGGGGCTGAAATGGTCGATAATGGACTGGCGCAGCCGGATTGGATCTGGCGGCTGTGCAAGCATCTGCTGTACCCCCAGGTAAAGCGCCTGAACGTCGCCCACGGGCACCACCACGCCGCCTCCGGTGAGTGCCAGGACTTCGCGGTTGTTGCCCACGTCGGTGACAACCACCGGCTTGCCCATGGCCTGGGCTTCGGCCGCGATTAACGGCATGCCCTCGAATTCAGATGGCAGGACGAGTACGTCCGCGGCGGCCAGCACGTCGCTGATCGGTCGGTGGAATGGCAGCCGTTGGATTGTGCGGACATAGTTCGTCTGTCCGCGGATACCATCCTTTGGCTGGTCAGCGTTAACCTGGCTGATGGCCGCGTCAATCTGCTCCGCCAGCGGTCCTTCGCTGAACATCAAGAAATGAATGGTTCGGTTGTTGTGGATGGTATCCGTGAATCGCCGCGCCATCTCCACAAAATCCAGCGGGCGTTTCTGCGGATGAGCCCGCGAGGCAAAGACCACAATGCGGGTGTCAGCGGATACAGATCGTCCGTCCGGCAAAGATTTATCGTCTAAAAAGGTCTGGCGAAGCTGGGCAACGCGTTCTGGCAGATAAGCCTGCGGGTCCAGGCTCTCGAGGTCGATTGTGTGCGGGATCTGGAAGACCGAGTCCAGCCGGGCGCCTTTCTCCAGGTAAGCCTGGCAGAATCTGGCTGTTGGCGCCGATGTGCGCATCCAGGTGCCTGAGCAGCCGCAGGTTGTAAAAATTGATCCAGCCAACCTGGCTGTCGTAAACCTGGTTGATGGTGCGCAGCCCGGGGTAGCGTTTTTTGATTTCGCTCAGGTCAGCGTACATCGTCTCGGCGCCGTTAGCAATATAAAAACTCACTGGTTTGAAACGCTCAATTAAAGAGATGTAAAACGAAAAGCGCTGTTCGGGCTCCAGAAAATCGGGAGGAGTGTAAACGTAAGGTGTGACCTGGCGGAAGGCATCCGTCAGGCTGGGCAGGGATAGGTCCATCGGGTCGACGCTGAAGACCACGAAGCGGACCTGGTTATTCAGCTCCTTGATGAGATTTAAGGCAAGCTGCTCAGCGCCGCCAACCGCCAGGTACTGCAAGGCGACCAGGACCGTCGGACGGCCTGGTGGGGTTCCGTCCAGCCCCGTTGCAGCCGACAACCGCTGGACGGGGTGGATCACCGTGGAGATTTCCGGCCAGGAGCCGTCCCCGCCTACACGCCTCAGCAGGTGTGCGCCTTCGGACGATCTTTGTCCGCGTCCGTCGCGCCGCCACTGACCCGCGGGTAGGCGGTTGGAGAAGGTCAGGATTCCGGGTTCATCAGCTTCCCCGCAGGTGTGGCGGATGACTCTGCCTGCGACCCACGGGAAACCGCTTTGATTCGCCAGCGGGCTTTCTGTCCAGGCAGACACGTCCCAATGGAAGTTGTCCGTCCCTGCGGTCAGGCAGGTTTTATCGATTACCAGGCGGAGAAGCGGCTGGTCAAGCCTCCCGGGCAGGAAGCCGGCATCCAGGTAGCCGTCTGCCCAGGCGCACGCGCCGCGCAGGTTGACCGTGAATGCCAGGCTGCCGCTTTCCAGGACAATCCAGTTGGCTTCCAGGTAGCTGGAATTTTGCTGGAGCAGGTCGGGAAGGGCCAAACAAACGTAGCGTCCCTGCAGGCCTTTTGCCAGCTCTGCGTCGTTTGCCGCAGGCCAGGCGCTTGCCGGGTTGCCTGCAGCCATAGCGGTTTTATTAAGGCGATCCCAGGTCACCACCTCCACGACCGAGGCCTCGATAGTTTGCTCTTGCAGCCAGGCAAGTGTTTCCTCGAGGCTGGGCCAGCCGAGTTCATGAACAACAACCAGGCTGATAGCCGGCAGTGGAAGCCTGGCGCCTGGCAGGAGCAGGATTTTCAATGGAAACACGGCGGGTAAGGATGCAGGCGCGCCTTGATCTTTTCTCACCAGGGTCTTAAAACTATGGCGGATTTTTCGGGCGCTGCCAGCCAGGAAACCTTTGAACCCTGCACGTCGCAGGACCAGCAGTGAATAAAAACCCAGCCGCAGCAGGCGCTCGCGCCAGCTACCGGGAGGCGCCAGCTTTCTTTGGAGATGTACCAGTTTTTGGTAAGCTTTCCAACCGGTACTGCTGACCAGGTCCTGGGACAGCGCCGTCACTAGCCCCTGTTCTCGCTCGCGCTGCGCCAGTTCTTGAGCCAGTGCCCGAGAGCTGCTCTCCAGCTCCTGCTGCCAGGTCTGGGCTTTGATCAGGGCCGTCTGGATGTGTGGAGCGGTGGGTGGAGTCTGCCCAGATGCAGGACCCTGCCATATTGCATGGTATGCCTTTGCCCACCCATCGGCATGCTCGGAAAGCAGCCAGTCCCGCCGGACGGTTTCCAGCGCCGCATCACCCAACCGTCCTCGTAGGCTCCTGTCTTCGATGAGGGCTGTCAGTTGCGCTTCCCACTCTTCCAGGCTGCCTGCCAGCAGGCCGTTTTTGCCATCTCTGACCACCTGCGCGTAGGGGTCCAAGCGGCTGTACACCCCTGGAATGCTCAGGGCGCTGTATTCCAGGAACTTAATCGGGCTTTTGCCGCGGTTGAAGACGTTATCCTGCAGCGGGGCAATTGCCAGGTCGCACTCCTGGGAGCTGAAGAACCTGGCAAAGTCTCTGTAGGCTACCAGACCCACCGGATTCCACTCCACATTGGGGAGCCTGCGCAGGGAAGGCGGGGGTGTCAAACCCCAAAAGCGTAGGATCAGGCTGGTAGCGTGACGTTCCAACAGCCGCTGCAGCACGGGAACGACCATGTCCAGGTCGGAGAGGTGGCTGGCGCTGCCCAGGTAGCCGATCACGAGCGGGTTGGGCTTCCAGGACTTGGGGTTGGATTTCCGCAACTTCCACAGTTGATCATCAAGGTAATTGGGTATATGCAGGACTTGGCTGTTGAACTGGCTGAGGTATTCACAAATTTTGGGGGTGCTGCCAACCACCGCGTCCGCTTCAACGATCGCGCGCAGGATTGCCAGGCGCCCGGGCAGGTAGCGGCGTGCCCCGGGATGCTCCAGCGGCAGCTCCGGCAGCAGGTCGTCCAGCTCGTATACCACGCGCTTCCCAAGCCGATGGGCTTCGTGCATCACCTGTTCGTATGGGCTTGCATCGGAATCGCCGCCCCCGCAAGGGAAATCGCGTTGGATCACCACCAGGTCGCCATCCGCGACTCGCCCGGGATAGACTCGCAGCTCTGGAGACCGGTTTCCGCCTGGTACCCATTCGTTACCATGGATGACCTCAATCCCGGCTTGCCTGGCAGGTCCCGTGATGCGCACCACCGGGCAGACGTGTTCCCAGGCATCCGCTGTATAGACCGCCAGGCTCATGGGTCTATTTCCATTCATACTTTCACCGCCGTTCACTTATAAAACGCCTATTTGTCTTTATTCGTGTAGTTTTTTCCATTCGTGTTACTTTATCAATTCGTCACAGTCGTGATCGCTAACCCCAGCGATGTTTGCCAGGGGGGCAGGCGCAGGCTGAAAACTTCCGTAAAACGGTCGCAGTTAAGAGCCGAAAATAGCGGGCGTTCTGCCGTGCTGGGAAAGTCGGAAGTCAGCGCCGGCAAGATTTCCGTGACAATCTGTTCCTCTTTATGGAGGTCGAGGCGCAGGATTTCTTTTCCCCACTCCAGGCGACTCGAATAGCCGTCGCCAGCCAGGTGATATAAGCCGCTCCGTTCTGCCAGCCACCCCCGCGTATCAGGCTGAGCGAGGGCCATTGCCAGCGCCTGGCTGGAAATTTCCGCCAGCAGGCGCGCCCAGGTAGGCCCGCTGACCTGGTCGCTGACCAGGCGCAGTGTCTTCTGTGAGCGAGACCATTCCAGCACCTTGTGAACGAAGCTGGCGGCGGACAAAGTTCGTCCGTTGGTACGAAAACCGCCCGCATACACCCAGCTCGTGCGCAGGATCATCGCCGGCGCCCCCGCAGCCAGGATCGCCTGTTCACCCTCAAGTTTGCTTTTCCCGTAAACGTTCAAGGGATTGGGGGCGTCCTGCTCCGTGTAAGGGCTGCCTTTCCTGCCGTCGAAAACGTAATCGGTGGAATAGTGCAGTAAAAAAGCCCCCAGGCGTTTCACTTCTTCAGTCATGATCGCCGGCGCCACAGCGTTTACCGCAAAGGCGATTTCACTTTCCTTCTCGGCGCGATCAACAGCAGTATAGGCAGTGGCATTGACCAGGAAGAGTGGCTGGATTTCGCGGATCACCTGGCGCAGGTGGCTCAGGCCTGCAGGATTGGAGAGATCGATCTCTGGATAATCGAGCGCCACGGTTTCCCCTAATGTGGACAGGCAGCGCTGCAGCTCCCAGCCCAACTGCCCGTTCTTGCCTAACAACAATATTTTCAAAAGGGATCACCTCCGGATTTTAGGCACAGCTCATCCACCAACTTCATGACCTGCTGCGCAAATGTTTTGTAGGTGAGTCGGAACTCATAGGTTCTGCTGCGCTTCCTTCCCAAGCCTCTCACCGAGCTCGAGGTCCCCTACCAATCTTACCATTTGATCTCGTAAGGCTTCCGCATTATCGGCTTCCACCAGGATGCCGTTGACATCGTTTTGGATGATCTCGGGAATTCCTCCTACCCGGGTCGTCAGGATCGGTTTTGCCAGCGCCATGGCTTCGAGGATGGTCACCGGCAGGACCTCATCCCGAGAGGGCAGGACGAACAAATCGGCCTGGCTGAGGAGATAGCGAACGTCTGGCTCCGGAAGCTCTCCAGGGATCTGGATGTTTGGGAACGGGCGGATATCTTTGAGGATTTGTTGGTAAAACTTGCGGTCCACGCTCGAGGTATCCAGGTGGCGCCCGATCAGGTAGCAGCGCATTTTCGCCTGGATTTCGGGTGGAAGGTTGGTACATGCCTTCAAGAAGACATCCTGCCCTTTTCTGTGTTCGATGGAGGCGACCAGAACCACGTTAAAGAATTCTGGATTTAGGTCTATTGGTTTTGAACAGCTCTCCCGCATTGGGGCAGGAACGTCGATCCCGGTGTAAATCGTATGCGCATTTTCTTGGCCTACATATTCCTCATATAGACTGCGTGTGTTTTCCGAGGCGAAAATGACAGCATCGGCTGCCTGCATGGCCTGGGCGGCTGCAGGATGGTCCTTGGTAAACTGTGCCCCGAACCCGAACTCGTAAATCCACCACATGCTCGGTATCCCGAAGGCCTCCGCGGCGTGGATCATGCGGTAGGTGAGGATGGTGTTTGCCAGGATTAAATCAGTCTCTACCAGGTAGGGCAGCAGCAGGCGCGCATCGCTCAGCAGGGAGGCCACGAGCTCGACCTGGATGTTTGCCTGGTCGCAGGATTCGTGCAGGCTGCCTTCAGTGGGAGACAGCATCTTCACCTGCCATCCCATTTTAACCAGGTGCTTTGCCATTTCGAGCAGCAGGATCGGCGCGCACGGTCCTCGAGAGTTCGTGCGTGATCAGCAAGGCACGCTTTTGATGCGGGCTGCGCCTGGAAGGCAAGGTTGGCCCGTCAGGGAAGAGCGCCCCATCCTTAAATCGATAGGCGGGTGGAGCAATCAGGTCAAACAATTCGAGGATGGATAACAACCGCCATTCACGTGGTTCTTCGCCTCTCTTGATAAGTGTCGGAATGCGCTCCATATGCGAGAGATTTGGATTGTAATAACGGTCCTGGGTAGTTGCCTGGGGAAGCATGTAGTAAGAGGCGCGCAGGACGTCGCCAGCTGGCAGAGAAAACCCACGCGTCCCGCCTTCGTGGTGCAGCAGGCGCGCAAATGGGGTGTAGATCACACGATAGCCAGCCTGGTTGCAGCGCAGGCAAAGGTCGATATCTCCATAACCAACCCGGTAGGTCTCATCGAATCCCCCCAGTTCCGTGAAGACTTCCTTGCGGATCGCCAGGCAGGCGCCGGTGACGGCCTGGTAGTCGCGAACCCATTCGCTGGAGCCGAACGGGCCGTAGGTATTTTCCTGGGCGCCATCGAAGACGTGACTGCCATGACCCAGCATACCCATGATCATTCCTGCATGCTGGAAGGTCCCATCCGGACGCAGCAGCTTGGCGCCAGCGATTCCGATCTCAGGTCGCCTCACCCAGCCGGCCAGCTCGCCCAACCAACCAGGCTCGAGGATTTCAGTGTCGTTATTAAGAAAAACAAGAACGTTCCCTTTTGCCTGGTGTGCGGCAAAGTTGTTGATCTTGTGAAAGTTGTAGGGATATGGGTACGGCAGTACACGTATATTCTCGAGCGACTTAATCTTATCCAGGTAAGCCAGGGTCTCCGGATCGCGGCTGCCATTATCCACCACAATGATTTCGTATGTCGGATAACTTGTTTTTTCAAGGATTGAAGTGATACACGCAGCCAGGTAGTCCACTTTATCCCGAGTTGGGATGATGATAGAAACTTTCTCTTCCTGGGTCGACCAACAGATATGAACGATACCGATGGTGGGAAAGTCGACCTGGGCATTGGCCACACCGAGGCGCCTCAGGTGGGCTTCTAGGCAGCGTTTTTGAGCAGCATATGCCCACGGCTTGGCGTTGGCGTCGCTGGCGACGGAACCGGGTACGGCCCGCCAGTGGTAAAACATTCGAGGGATGTGCACCAGTTTCACCTGGCGCTCGATTAATTTCAAAGCCAGATCCCAATCCTGGGCGCCGTCCATCTGCGAATCGAATCCTGCCAATTCAATCACCAAAGACCGCCGGATCGCGGAATGCATCAGGTAATTGGTTGAAAGCATTAAGTCGGGTGATATCGCACTGGGTTTGAACCAGGGGAACTGGCGCAGGAGCTTATCCACCGAGATCGTATCTTCATCATAATAGACCACATCAGCTTCTGGATCTTGGTTAAGTTTGCGCACCAATTCGTACAATAGGTCTGGCGCGAGCAAATCATCATGATCGAGGAGAACTATATAATCGCCTTGTGCGATGCGCACCGCAGCATTGGTGTTTCCTGAGATGCCCAGGTTCTGGTCTAAATTCACAATCTTGATCCTGGGCTCGTTTTGGCTAGTTGCGCTCAGCACACCTTGGATATCTTGATTACCAGGGCTCCCATTTGCCAGGCAAAATTCCCAACGTGGATAAGTTTGAGCGATTACGGATTGGATCGTATCGCGCAGCACATCCGGCGATGGGTTGTAAACTGGAGTGATCACCGAAACCAGGGGTTGGTAAGGAAATTTTTTTACGAGTTTTTTCTGGCGAGATAACTGCCAATTCGAAGGTTCGCGGCCTTCAAGCCAGGATTGGTAGTTGCCTACCCGGTTTAGGTGGTTGATGATGTATTGGATTTTAAAGCGACTCAGGACAAGCGCCCAGGTATCGCGTTGCAGCAACGCCCGGAAGCCATTCTGGCGCGTCTGCATTTGAACCAGGCGCAGGACTTCAAAGAGTCTGGAACGTCGGCTGATTAATAAAACGAGTAAATAGCGTAAGCGGGCGATAATGTGCATTCGGTTAATTTAAAGGATCTCATGATGATCGCTTCAGCTGTCTGCGTAAAGCGCGCCTGGTTTTATGGAACAAAGATTTCCAGCCTTCCTGCTTCAATATTTGCCTGGTCGCGCGCCAATCGATACTTCCAGGTTGCCATACCAGGATTTCGAGCGGCGATAGTCCTTCTGCTGATGGCAAGATTCCCACCGCTCCAGCCTGATTTGCTGCCATTCAGGCAAAAATCAACCAGGGGAAGCACCACCTGCGACCAGCGATACTGGTATTTCAAGAGCCTTAATCCACCGGCGTAGGTGGACTTCGGCTGCGCTAGGAGTTCGCAGATGGCCTGGGCAGTCTGGTCGGTTTGGTCCGCTGGCACTGTTTTTCCCAGGTGATGCTGGTCGACCCATTCTGAGGTGATGTCGCCGCGTGAAATCAGCAGGGGCAGCTCGGCCCAGATACAATCCATCACCCGCGTGCGGATTGAGTATCGGGTCTCCAGGTGCACGGGCTGCAGCAGAACCCCCAGGTCAGCTTCGAGCAGCAGCGCTTCACGCGCCTCGTATTCCAACCATTCGATAAAGACGATGGTTTTGTCCTTCTGACCAATCTCATCTGCCAGTTGCAGTGCCCTGGCTGCCATCTGGTGGGCCGGTACCTCCGGATTGGGATGGCGTGTTCCCAGGAAGACCAGCCGGGCTTGCGGAAAGCTTTCGATCACCTGCGGCCAGGCGTTGATTAGCGTCAGCGGATCCAGCCAGTTCCAGATGCCGCCGCCCCACAGCACGATTTTCGCATTTTCAGGAATAGCAGGATGGACGCCTCGCAACAAAGGTTTGCGGACATAGTTCGTCCGTTCGCCAGGTTCACGGTCGGGGATGCCTATCCCCACAACCTCGATTAACGATCGTAGGGAAAGGTCTTGGGAAAAGACGCCTGGGTTAACTCGCCCGTTGGCGGTGAGTACACCCAACCAGTAATCGCGCTGCCTTTCGTTTCCGCAAATGAAGAAATCACCGGCCTGGGCGAGCTGGTTGGTGATTTGGACGGATTTATTATTCAGGCTTTCCTGGACCGCCAGCGGCTGGTCAAGATAATAATACAGGTTTTCCAGGACGAAGGGATCGTAGAAATCGACTACAACCCGCTGTTTTAACCCTGCCAGGAAAGGAAACTTGTCGATCAGGAAGCTGGAGACAAGGACTACATCGTGAGCCTCGACCAGGTCGCGCAACTCAGCCTGCTTCTCAAAAGAGTAAGTAGCAAATTGGACTCTTTGGGCGCTAATTTGCCCGGGTGAATTGGGGATCGCCAGAGTAACGTCGATCGAGTCCGGCATGACCTTGGCCATTTCGAAATAACGCATGCCTGGCCCGGCCATTTTTAACATCGACGATGTCGTGACTGATGATCAGTAAACGCGGCTTATTGATCAATTGTATATTGGAACGAATCCCTGGCTAGCCTGATTAAATATTCTCCGTACTGGTTGTTTTTCATGGGCGCAGCCTGCTCCAGAAGCCGTTCTCGCGAGATGTAGCCCAGGTGATAAGCAATTTCTTCAGGGCAGGCAATCATCATTCCCTGGCGTTCTTCTACCGCCTGCACAAAGTTGGCTGCCTGGAGCAAGCTTTCGTGCGTTCCTGCGTCCAGCCAGGCGACGCCGCGCCCAGGTCCTCCACCTGCAGTTGGCCCATTTTCAAGTAAGCTCTGTTGACGTCTGTGATCTCTAGCTCGTTGCGCCCCGATGGGGCGAGGTTTTCGGCTATCTGGACGACCTGGGAATCATAAAAGTACAGCCCCGGGACGGCGAAATTGGAGCGGGGGTGGGCAGGCTTTTCCTCGATGCTCAAGGCGCGGCCGGTCGAGTCAAACTCAATGACCCCGTAGCGCTCGGGGTCCCGCACCGGGTAAGCAAATATCCGGGCGCCTTGGGTGAGGGCGGCAGCTCTACGCAGCTTATCCTGGAGCCCCTGGCCGAAGAAAATGTTATCGCCCAGGATCAGGCAGACTGGCTCATTTCCGATAAAATCGCGCCGCACCAAAAAGGCATCCGCCAGGCCGCGCGGGACTGCCTGCTCGATATAAGAAAATTCAAGCCCCCACTGGCTGCCATCTTTGAGCAGGATCTGGAAATCCGGCAGCGCCTGGGGGGTGCTGATGACGAGGATTTGGCGGATGCCTGCCAGCATCAACATAGATAGGGGGTAATAGACCATCGGTTTATCGTAAACTGGCAAAAGCTGTTTACTGGTCGCGATGGTCAGCGGGAACAGGCGGGTGCCCAGCCCACCGGCGAGTATGATGCCTTTCATGGATCATTACCTCCTGGTTTTACGGTTTTTCTCGCTGCTCGTAGTTGCGGCGCAACTCGTAGTTGCGTATGAGCCAGTTCTGGTAATCGGCCTTTTTCCGGATAACCTCGACCCACTCCGGATGCGTCAGGTACCACTGCGCCGTGTTCATCAAGCCGCTGGAGAGGCTCTGCCGCGGCTTCCAGCCCAGCTCACGGTTGATCTTGGTGATATCCATGGCATACCGGCGGTCGTGCCCCGGGCGGTCTGCCACCATACGGATGAGCTGGTTGTGCGGGACATAGGGTGAGGCCGGTGCGCACTCGTCCAGGATTTCGCAGAGGGTCTCCACTACGGTCAGGTTGCTGGGTTGGTTGCCACCGCCGATGTTGTAGGTTTCGCCGGTTTTCCCGTGCTCGATGACCGTCCAGATCGCCTCGCAGTGGTCCTCAACGTAAAGCCAGTCCCGGACCTGCTGTCCGTCCCCATAGATTGGCAGCGGTTGCCCGGAGAGCGCATTCAAAATCATCAGTGGGATCAATTTCTCGGGGAACATGTATGGCCCGTAATTATTGGTGCAGTTGGTGATGGTCGCCGGCAACCCGTAGGTGTGGTGGTAGGCGCGCACCAGGTGGTCGCTGGCCGCTTTTGAAGCCGAATACGGCGAGCTGGGTGCGTAAGGGGTGTCTTCCGTCCAGGCAGGGTCCTCAGGTGACAGGGTTCCGAAGACCTCGTCGGTCGAGACATGGTGGAAACGCACCTGGTCAGTGGGGAACATTTTTTCATTGAGCCAGAGCTGGCGGGCTGTCTCAAGCAACGTGAAGGTCCCCAGGATGTTCGTCTGGATGAAGGGGGTGGGGTCTAGAATGGAACGATCGACGTGAGTCTCTGCCGCAAAATGGACCACTGTGCTGATCTTGTTAGACCGCATCAGGGATTCGACCAGCGCCTGATCGCAGATGTTTCCCTGGACGAAAGTATGGCACTCCGGATGAGGTAAACCTTCCAGGTTTTCCAGGTTCCCGGCATAGGTCAGGGCGTCCAGGTTGTAGATATGGACGTTCGCGTTTGATCTTAGCAAGTACCGGACAAAATTGCTTCCGATGAACCCAGCCCCCCCGGTGACTAAAATATTGTTTTGCAGTTTTTTCATAAGTTTCCGGTGCTAATATAACTCAAGCTGGCCGAACGGCAGCCCCTGGCTGTCCTTGCCTGAAAGCTGGGGCGGCTCGCCATCCGGATGATCTGCATCCGCCATCAAAGGCCATTCAATCCCCACGGTCGGGTCGTTCCACATTAGCGTGCGTTCCCATTGGGGTGCGTAGTAATCGGTGACTTTATAGATGAAGTCTGCCGATTCGCTCAGGACGTAAAAGCCGTGAGCAAAACCCGGTGGGACCCAAACTTGGCGCTTGTTTTCCGCTGACAGGTGAATGCCGACCCACTGCCCGCAGTACAGGGAAGACTTCCTGAGATCGACCACAACGTCAAAAATCTCCCCGCTTACCACGCGCACGAGCTTGCCCTGTGCCTGGCGGACCTGGTAGTGCAGCCCGCGCAGGGTGCCGCGCCCTGAGCGCGAGTGGTTGTCCTGGACGAAAACCGCCTCAATCCCGGCTGCAGAGAAGTTTTGAGCCTGGTAGGTTTCCATGAAATAACCGCGTTCGTCCCCGAAAACGCGCGGCTCGATCAGGATTACGTCTGGGATGCTGGTAGGGATAAATTTCATACTAAACAATCAGGCTATTCATTACGTCGGGGATCCTGGTAGGATAAAAGTTCATTTAAAGTGCTCAAGGTATTCAGGAATGATCTTATGGGCTTCATCCAGGCAGCGCAAACTCCCATGGTCGATCCAGGCCACCCGGTGGCAAAGCTGTTCTACGAGCTGCATACTGTGGGAGACGATCAAAATTGTCGCACCGTTATCCCGAAATTCCATGATCCGGTTGTAGCTTTTATGTAAAAATGCCTGGTCACCAACTGCCATGACTTCATCAACGATCAAAACATCCGGTTGCGAGTTCGGTTGCTACGGCAAAGCCAAGCCTTGCCCACATACCGGTTGAATAAGTGCGCATAGGCGCATCGATGAAATCCCATAACTCGGCAAATTCCACGATGCGGTCAAATTTCTGGTCCATTTCTTTACGCGTGAAGCCCAACAACGCGCCATTTAAGAAGACGTTTTCTCTACCGGTCAGCTCGTTGTGAAAACCGGCGCCAATTTCCAATAATGGGGCAACCCGCCCGCGCACAACCACCCGGCCTTCAGTGGGTTTCAGGACCCGGGCGACCAGTTTAAGCAATGTGCTTTTCCCGGCCCCGTTATGCCCGATGAACCCGAATGTTTCCCCACGGTGAATGCTCAGGTTCATGCCTCGCAGCGCCCAAAAATCGCGGTTCTGGACCTTGCCCTGGATGCGCCGGATCATGTACTCTTTGAAGGTGGCGATGCGCTGGTTGGCGACTTTGTAGCGCACCCCTACGTTTTCCATGAGGATGGTCTCGTCTTCAGCAATAACGTGTTTAGACACGGAGTGTGACACGGTAGGTTCAGACACAGCGTGTGAAACGGTGTGTTCAGACACGGTAGGCAAACTCATCGGCGCGGCTGGCGAAATAAATCCACCCAACCACCAGGGTGATGACCGCGATCGCGCCCGGGATAACCACCTCCGCCAGCGTGGGAACACGGCCTTCGTAGATTGGGATGCGGAAAAGGTTGATCAGGTAATACATCGGATTCAACTTTACGAAAACTGAAACATTGGGCGGGAGCTGTTCTTCCGTCCAGATAATTGGGCTTAAGTACAGCCATGCCGTCAGGATGATCTGGTACATTTCCGCAACATCGGCGAAGTAAATGGCGATTGCCGATAAAGTCAAGCCGATGCCCATGGCGAACATGGCCAGAAAAAGCATCGGAATGGGCATAAACAGGGCAGTCCAGCGGATGGGCAGGCCGGTGATCAGGGTCACGATCATCAGCGGGATCAGCGATAGGGTCAGGTTGATCATTCCTGTACCCACCGCAGAGACGGCAAAAACCGTGCGCGGCACGTAAATGCGGTTCAGCAGCGATCCGCCCCAAACCAGGTGGACGGTGGCGGCATGCGTTGTCTGGGAAAAAAACGTCCAGGCGATCAATCCGTTGAGAACATAAGCCGCATAGCCTGGCATGCTGATCTTGAACGCATTGGAAAACACGATGGTCAGGATCAACATGGTGGCTAAGGGGGTCAACATCGTCCAGGCGATCCCCAGCACGGAACGCTTGTAGCGGGTCAGGATATCGCGCCGGATGAATTGCAGGACCAGGTTGCGGTAGCGCAGGATCTCCTGAAGCTCTTCGATGGCAGCGGAGCGTTTTCGCGAGGAGTCGTAAATTGGTTCGGTAGAGAAAATTTTCATAGAAAGGAATTACTTAATTAACTGCATCTTCTGCAGGATGCGCTCGCGCCTGGATCCGTATGGTATCCAGCGCTCACGCTGGCGAATCAATTTCTTTATGAATAGCCAGCTCCGGCTGTTTTCAATTTCTTGAAGGCGCCCGACTGCCTCAGCCTGCACCGACAGCTCATTACGCATTTCCCGGACCAGGCTGCGCAGATCGGTGTTCTCCTTCCAGAGCAGAAAAAATTTGCGTTCGTATTCGGTGACCAGGCGAACGATGGGTTCTTCTTTCTTCCGGAAACGGACTGCCCAGGGCGTGAGAAAGGAGGCGTCGAAATCTGTATCCCTGAAGAAGCCCTGGCGGGCGAAAAGTCCAGCCCAATACTCCGGCGGGTGTACATTATAATGCGTGGCTTCTTTATAGTCGAATGGCGTCGATGAAAACAGCACGTCGTCCGTGTGAGCGCAAAAATTTGCGACGGCTTTTTCAGCTTCTTGTGGCTGCATGTGCTCCAGGACTTCGATGCAGACGATCAGGTCGTAGTGGCGGGGAAAAGCATCTGTAATCGAGCCCACCTTGCAGAAGGGCTGTATCGGCGGGTGGACGTTGGAGATGGCGAAGTCCGAGATATCGATGCCGTAGGCCTCGACGTTTCGCTGGCGCAGGTTCTCCACCAGGAATCCCCAGGCGCAGCCGGCGTCCAAGGCCGATGCGGGAGCGATGTCGATGGCAATGTGCTCCGCGATAGTGGCGAAAAAATTTAACCAGTGCTCGTTCCGCTGGTAAGCGGGTCCACAGCCGCTGGCATAATAATAAGCATCGTATGGATTATCCACGGGTGAATTTTATCCTAGACTTTTCTTCTCAACCAGAGCCTCATCCGGAGCGGCATCCACGCATAAATCAAAGGCCGGATTTTCGCTTTGACGTACAGCCATGAAAAAGCGTTGCCGCCCTCCCGGTAATGGACGCGCAGCATTTCCGGCCAGCAGCGGCTGTCGGCGACGACCGATTTCCCCGAGCTGTGCAAGCGGAAATTCGCCCACAGGCGCGGAACGTAGACCAGGGGACCCAGCCTCGCCAGGCGCACCCACAGGTCATAGTCCATTGCGAAGTAAAAGGATGGGTCCAGCGGTCCGACCTGTTTCCAGGCCTGGGCTCGGAAAAAGCTCGCTTGCTGGGGGATGTGCACGCTGCCGTCTCGCAGCCGCCGGTAATCGGTCTGCCTGGCTGGAAAGCGTCCCAGGATTGCGCCTTTTTCGTCTACCAGGTTGGCGTCGCCATAAACCATCACGGCCTCCGGATGGGTTTGGAGCTGGGTCACGGCTTCGGACACGGCGTGGGGCAGGTAGGTGTCATCCGAGTTGATCCAGGCCAGGATATCCCCACGAGCCCGTGCGAAGCCCTTGTTAATGGCGTCGGTCTGCCCCTGGTCTTTCTCGGACACCCACCAGACCAGGTGCTCTTTGTAAATGGGATCGTCGGCGTAGCGGCGGATGATATCTGCGCTGCCGTCCGTCGAGCCGCCGTCGACAACCAGGTATTCCATGTTAGCGTAATCCTGCTGTAAGACCGAAAGGATTGTCTCTTCGATAAAAGGAGCCTGGTTGTAAGATGGTGTGATAATGGATACGAGTGGCAGTTGCTCGGGCATTGGCTCAGTCCCAGGATTGGTCTGGATAATAATGATCGCAGAGTTCGCCGGTCAGGCGTCGGATCGACTGGATTTCCTCGGGGGTGAGTCGGCGCTTCCAGTTTTGGAGGTTGGAGCGACTGTCCAGGCGCACGGAATGGGTGGCTCCGCGGGCGAGCTCGCCGGGATTTTCCGAGCTGCTGGCTTTCAGGATCGTCTTTTCTGCCCGAGATGTGAAAGTTAACCCCAGCCTGGAATAGAGTTCCTCGAAGCCTTTCACAGGATCGACAGAAAGGTCTTCATGCCTCACCAGGATGAAGTCTGGTTTTTGCTTTGTACACTCCTTGACAAAGGAATAGATCACCAGCCACAGCAGGCTGGCGCTGCGGATGGCGTCGGGATTTTCTTTTTCAGCAATCATTTCTTTCCGGAAAGGCTCCAACCAGTCCTGCATGAGCTTGGGCTGGGCCAACAGGTCGGCGAAGTCGAAGGGCCAATCCAGGCGTTTCAGGCTGCTGGCAAAGGCTGCCGGGTGGCGGGCGGTGATGACAACCTTGCAGTTAAGGCGCCGGGCAAACCAGGGTGCTGAGAAGACCGCGAAGGGGTCCTTGACCAGCGGGATTTTCCGCTGTATCCGGCCGCGCAGGAAGATCGTTACGTCCCGTCCCATCCTCGCCAGGTCCTTTCCAGATCTCAGCGAACCTAGCTCTTTAACAAGATGGTAGCGAAAGGAGATGGTATCCTGCAAGCCGGGCAGGAATTCCGCCTCGTTCCCTTCGTGGATATAAGTGTACCAATACCGTACCGGAGTCCTCAGGACACCCGGCCGGTGCAGGACGTTCAGCGGCTCGCTGATGTAAGCCGCCTGTCCTCCAGCCGCCAACATCTTGCCGACCCAGGTGGTCCCGCTGCGGTGGGCGCCGGTCACCAGGATTGGGCGTGGCGGACGATCTTTTATGTCCGCACTCATGCCGGCCAGGTCTCCAAATCAGGGATGGCTGCCAATTTTTCCATCAAGGTTGCCGTACGGCGCTGCTGGTTGCGCTCGTTCATACGCTCGCCGATCTTCTGCAGTCCAACCAGGCATAACAAGGCATACAGCATACGGTGCCAGTGGCGCAAGGCATATTTGGGAGAAGCTCGCCAGGGCACGCCCGTACCAGGCCAGGGCCGAACCTGCCTGGCCCCCGTCGAGCAGGTAGCGCGCGTTCAGGCGGTACGCCCCGCCCCTGACGCCTCTGATTTGGGGCGCCACCAGGGGTGCAAACTCCGGTTCCTGTTGCAGGCGCTCATAAAGCTGCAGGGTTTCCCGCCCAAACCCGCTTGCCTGGTTGACGTTCTTGGCGCTGGGGTGCTGGCGGGCTGCAGCCAGGTAGGCCGGGATGTGCTGGATCGGTGCCAGGCGCGCCAGCCGCAGCCACAGGTGATGGTCGAGCATGTAGTGCAGGTTTAGATCCAGCCCCCCGGTTTTTTCGAGGACTTCTCGCCGCATGAACACCGCCGGCTGGCAGATGATGCGAAAACGCAGCAGCTCCTGCAAGCCCCAGTCTCCGAAGACCAGCTCGTTGATGGGCTTTCCATCTGGATCGATCGTAATCGCATCCCCAAAGACAAATCCCAGTTCCGGGTTGGCTTGAAGCGCTTTCACAGCTTTTCCGATAGCCCCAGGCAGATAAAGATCATCTGAATTAAGCCAGGCAACGATTTCACCCCGGGCCCTCTGCAGTCCCTTGTTGATGGCTTCCGCCTGCCCTGAATCGCGCTCGGATACCCACCAGGACAGGGCACTGGCGTATTTTTCAATAATTTCCACACTGCCGTCGCTTGATCTGCCATCGACGATTGCATAATCCAGGTTGGCATATTTTTGCCCCAGGACGGATTGGATCGTGCGTTCCAGGTAACTTGCCTGGTTGTACGAAGGCGTGATGATCGAGACTGTAGGCAGCTGGCTCATGGGCTTTCGAGGTCGAAGATCAGGTAGCCATCACCTTCTGCAAAGACCGGGTAAGTTTGATATAGATATTCTTTCAGGTCGGGCTGCTGGTTGAACTGGTTGAAGGCGGTGACCAGGAAATATCCCATGTCTTTACTTTTTTTCTGGAAATAGTCCTCGAAAGCTTTCGGTTCGCCGCGCATTGCCGCAAGCTGGCGCTCTCCCAGGATCGGCCAGATCGTAATCTTGCGCCAGCCGTAATAAGCCAGCGGGAAGCCATATTCCTGGGTGAGACCCAGGATGCGCCCGTCGCTCGGAAGCTGTGAGCCGATTTCTTCCCAATGTGCCGGGTCGTTGCGGAAATCTTCCTGGCGGAAGGCGACGATCGATGTCATGCTCAGGTAGGCAACGGCGGCGGCCAACCCAAGCAGGGCCAGGGTTCTCCAGGCCCATTCGGACGAACTTTGTCCGCGTACGGACGAACTTTGTCCGCCGAATTTCTCGAAAAGCGCCTCAACTGCAGGTGCCAGCGAGAGCGCCAGAATCGGGACAAGCTGCAGGTGGTAATAAGTGTGTGTGTACATCTGGTAGGGCAGCGATAACCCATACAGGACGTATCCGATCCACAGTCCTGCCAGCAAGGCCCGTCCGCGCGGCGCTGCCAGGGCAACGCCAATCACTCCCAGCACCAGCATGGCTAGGCCCATCAGCTCCACCAGCAGGTTGAACCAGCGCGCGTACAGGGACGGATCCAGGAGCAGGTGGGACAATGAGATCGTCCAGGTCTGGACGTACTCGGCAGCGCGTCCCTGTCGCCCCAGCAGGTAGAACAGGGCAGTGGGCGTTACCATCAGGATCGCCATGACCCACACCTGCGGATCGCGCCAGAAACGCCTCCAGCTGAGTGTGTAGAGGACGAGGAAGAGGGCGGTAACGCCAACCAGGTACACGGCAACCACCTTGGTCAGGATCGCCATCCCGCCAAAGATGCCCGCCAGGATTGCCCAACGCCACCTTTTATGTGGTATCGGCGTACTTTGCCGGCTTTCGGACGAATTTTGTCCGCCGCTCCAGCGATACAGCATATTGGCCGCCAGGATCACCCACATCACCATCCCGGGATCGGGCTGGAAGGAGCGGCTGGCCTGGACGGCAAAGGGCAGCAGCAGGTAGTAGCCCAACGAAATTAAAGCAGCCCTGCCTGAGGCCATTCGCTTTGCCAGGTCGAAAAGCGCCAGCCCACCGATCATCCAGAAGGCGATCGTATACAGGCGTGAAACCCACAGGATCTCTTGTCCGGCCAGGCGGTAGGTCCAGGCCACCAGGGTCTCCAGGACGGGAGGCTCGTACTGCCCGGTGCTGCGGCTCAACATATTAGCCAGCTCGCGGGTTTTTGCGTCTGCCTCAGGTATCATCTGGTAATACAGGTTGCGCGCCACCAGCGCCGAGCGCAGCTGGCGAGTAGGATGGAAATCCATGGGCTGGTCCGTCAGGTCGTACAGGCGCAGTCCCGCACCCAGCAAGAGCAGCCCCAGCGCCAGGAAGGTGATAGCGGATGTTTTACTAAAATAGCGCGTCATAATCGACTTTTGGGAAAATGGTCAGCTTCCCTCCCACCGTGGCGTCAACGACCTGGCGGTCGCCTGCCTCGTAGGCACGGCGAGCCATAAAGTAGGCTCTTTCACTGGTGTCCAGGTCTGGTAACTGCCACTGGAAGCCTTTTCCAAAGTAGTTGGCGTTGAAATGGTTCGGATCGTCGCCCTGGGAGACGACGGTGGTGTTGGGCTTGCCCTTGGTGGCGTAGTTATGGTCGACGCCGATCAGGATGACTTTCTCAAATCCCATGTAAAACGCCAGTTGCAGGGTCACGTACGTTACCGTCGCCCCCTCCCACAGCCTGCGCCGGGCATCCTTCGAGAAACCAGCACCACTGTAGGTGGTATGGAGAAAGATCAAATCACGTAATTTTCCTGGGAAGTTTTCGCCGCACGGACGGTCTTTTTCCGCAACCAGCTTATGCGAGCGCCAGGAAAGGAACCTGGGGATGGGCAGCGCCCGGATGTCCTGGGCGCACTGCTCGATGACCATCGAATTGATGCAGGCGTAATAGGTGGTGCTGAACCCGAGCTCCGGAAACATCAGGTAGATGCGGTTCATCCCAAAGGTGAACTCGCCTTTCAGGCGGCTCATGTCCGTGTTCTTCAGGCTTGGCCCGTTGCCGATGATGAAGCAGCGCTCGCCGCGGTGGATGTTTTCATATTCTGCCAGGCGCCTGACACTCTCCCGCCGCAGGGGGTGAAAGCGGGCGGATGGCCACTGGGCAGCCCGGTTCAGGGCGTAGCGGGTTTCGCTGGCTGCGTTCCAGACCGGGCGCGGCAGCCACTTTTTAAGGGTCTGCCGGAGGGGGGACTCTGCTGGCTCATTCGGTGCTCAGCCTCGCCGTGGCCCCTCCATCGACGACCAGTGCCTGGCCGGTCATGAAGGAGGACTGCTGGTCATCCGCCAGGAAGTAAATGGCGCGGGCGATTTCTTCCGGGTCGCCGATGCGGCCGTTCACAGTCTTGCGCGCCAGGTTTTCCAGGCGTTCGCGGACAAGATCAGTCCGGCGGACAAAGTCCGTCCGTTCGCGGACAAGGTCTGGCTGTTCTCCCTGCCCGGTGAGGTTCTCGCGCGCCATGCTCGCCCGCAGCATGGCTGTATTCACTGCCCCTGGAAGGATGGCGTTGACGCGGATGTTGTCCGGGGCGAACTCAATCGCCATCGCCCGGGTCAATGCCAGCATGCCGCCTTTGCTGGCTGCGTAGCTGGCAATGTTTGCCGAGGTCTGGATGGCATGCACCGAGGAGACGTTGACGATGGCCCCGCCGCCAGCAGCCTTTAAAGAGGGTGCGCCAGCCTGGCTCCTAAGAAAACCGAGCGCAGGTTGTTGGCCAGGACCGCGTCCCATTCTTCGACCGTCGTTTCAAGGATGGGCTTGGCAATCTGGATGGCAGCGTTGTTGATCAGCGCTTTGAGACCAGGCAATCCCTTCGTCCCCAGGAAAGCCTGAGCTTGGGAGAAAATGCCCTCGATCTCTTCAGGATGGGCGATATCCGACTGGATGAAGAGCCCATAGGCTGCAAAATCCTCCCCGAAGGGAGAGCGATCCACGCCGATAACCCTCCAGCCAGAGGCGGCAAATGTGTAAACGGTGGCGCGACCGATGCCGCCGGCTGCACCGGTGATCAAAACAGCTTTGTCAGGCATACTAACCTCCATCGGACGATTTTTGTCCGCCTACGGACGGTCTTTGTCCGCCTACTCCTGGCCCCGGAATGGTATTCCGAGGCCCTCTACCAGGTTGCGTATCGTATTCCAATGCACGCGCTCCCAGGCCAGCGGGCTTGAATTGGAATTGTGGGGCGCCAGCATCACGTTGTCGAGCTTCAGCAGCGGGTTGTCCGCGGGCAGCGGCTCGTTTTCAAAGACGTCCAGGGCTGCTCCGCCCAGGGCGCCGCCCTGAAAACCGCTCTGCAAGGCCTTTACCAGGGCTAACTCCTCGACGACCGGGCCGCGCGATGTGTTGATCAGGACCGCGCCAGGCTTCATCAAGGCAAAGGTTCGCTCGTTCATCAGGTGAAAACTGCTGGGATTCAGGTCAGGGTTCAGGCTGACGAAATCGGCGCGCCCAAGTAAATCCGCTAGCGATGTCATCTCCACCCCATTTTCGACCAGGAAGACGTGGTCGATCTCAACGATGTCGTTTCCCAGGATTTTCATCCCGAAGGCTCGGGCGCGCCGGATGACCGCTTTGCCGATGGCGCCAACCCCGACGACGCCGAGCGTGCATTCCGCCAGGGTGCGTCCAGGGATTTTCTCCCAATTCAGGTTTTTCATGGCGCGGTCCATCCAGGGCTGGCAGCGAGCGAAAGCCAGGATGTAGCCCAGGACGGAATCGGCCACGGGCAGGGTGAAAGCGTTGGGAGTACGCAGCACCTGGATGCCCAGGCGGGTGGCGGCGTCTTTATCGATCGAATCGATGCCGGTCCCCCATTTTGAGATTACTTTCAGCCGCGGACAACAGGCTTCCAGGACCTTTGCCGTAAAGCGATCATCCCCGCAGATCGCGCCGTCGAACTTGCCGGCAAGACCCAACAGCGCGTCCTCGTTCAGGCGTTCTTTAACCGGGGCAACCAGCAGCTCCAGCCCGTAGCCTTCCAGGACGGGGCGGAAGCGCTCCAGTGAAGGGATCATGTAAGGTGCAGAAAACAGGATGGTTGTCATTTTCCTCTTGACATTAACAGATCGGCGATTTGGAAATCGAGCTCTTCGTCGATATCCCAGGCTTCAGCCGCATCAATGGGGAACAGCAGCGGGCGTTCTCCCAAGCGGTTGCGGCGGGAGGTCAGGATCGAGCGCGTGAATAGATAGATACAGGAATTTTCCTCGAAAACCGGGGGAAGGTCCTGGGTTTGCAGCAAAATGGCAGGGTTGTGGTTGATGGCCCTACCCAGCTGGTCCCACAGGCGGGTCTGCAGCCGCGTGACCGAGAACAAAGAATCGTACGCCGGGTAATTATCGACCAGGGTGTGGATGGCGCGGGCGATGGTTTCAGCGCGCAGGAGTGGGTTGGTGCTGTGCGTCTGCAGGTAGAAATCGGCCGGACGATTTGTGTCCGCCTCCACCTGGCTGGTGTCATAGGCCAGGATCTCGTTCATCGGGAGGCGATCGGCGCGCAGGTGCTCAGGGCGTTCGATCCTGACCACCTGGGGGAAATTTTGTTTTAGATCATCCAGGATGATGGGGCTGTCGGTATCTACCACGACCTGCTGGATTTCCGGGCAGGCCAGCAGCGCCTGCAGGATGTGGTAGAACAAAGGTTTGCCCGCCAGGGAACGGTAGTTCTTCCCAGGTACGCGCTGTGAGTGGTGGCGCATTGGGACCAGTGCTACGATTTTGAAGGATTTGCTTGTTGGATCAGGTTTCATTTCGACTACCAATCATAATTTGTTTCATAACCCAGTTTGATTAACAGGTCGCCGGCCACTTCCTTGAACAGGCGCTTGTGCTCTTCGGTGAAGGCCTTCCGCCAGCCGCCGGCCTTCCCGCTCCGAAATGTGGGCGAGCGGTGCGGGTCCAGGCGGGCGATCACCGTCCGGGCAGCAGCCTGGATCGGATGAGGTGTATCCGCCGGATGGGGTGTATCCGCCTTACCCTGGATGGGCAAGCCCTTCTGCACAGCATGCTCCAGGATTTCCATCACGACCTTTTCCTGGTCTGCCAGGAAATCCTCATATTTCATGGTCAGGACGCCAGCACAATCCAGCCACCCCGTGTACGGCAGGAAGCGCTGGCGGATGTCCGGGAAAGGAAAATCCACCTGCTGCAGGCCTGTGATGCTGGTGTGCAGGCGCTCCTCAAAAGTAGCTAAGTTCTCGGTGTAATGGGTGTGCAGGATGTGGTCAGGCTCCATCTCGGTGACGTAGTGCACGTGCGAGACCACCACATCCCGAGGGTCGCGCAGGATGAAATAGCCGGCAACGGGCGGATACAAACCATCCGAAGGCCGGTTAAAAGTCTTTAATTTCTGGCAGCGCATACAGGTGCCCGTAGCCGATATCGCCGGGAAGCAGGCTCTGCAGGTCTCGTAAAATTTCATCCTGCGAACGCTGCCTGCCGCTGTCGCCCTGGTAGGTGACTACGGCTGGCAATCCGCTGTCAACGACCGGGGCGATCGCCTGGATGGCCTGGAGCACCTGGGTCAGGAGATGGGTGCCGCTCTTGGGAAAGGAGTTCGCAAAGAGGACCGGTACACCGTCCAGGGAGAACTTGCCCAGTAGCCCCCTCCAGCGCAGGATCTGGCGCGCCCGCCGGAAAGAGCGCCGCACCAGTCGAAGATAGTGCGGACGGAGGAACTGTGTCCGCGAACGGACTGAACTGTGTCCGCAGTCTACCAGTCTTCATCTTTTTCGTATCCCAGGTCCACCAGCAGGCTGCCGGTCTGCTCCTTGAACAGGCGCTTGTTGGCTTCGCTGAAGTGTTCCTTCCAGTTCCCAGGTTTTCCCTTGCGGAAGGTGCCCGATTTGCGCGGTGCAATCGCCTCCGCCAGCACCTGGATTGCCTGGGAGCGTTCCGGCTGGGGAGAGAAGCCGCGCTCAGCCAGGTAGTCGAGGATTCGCCCAAGCGCCGCTTCCCGCTCCAGGATCAGGTCCTCGAAGCGCAGGCAGACCGCTCCTGGTGTGCTCAACCAGCCCATGTAGCGCTCCCAGCGCTGCCTGACAGAACTAAGTTCAGAACCAGGTTCATCCACACCCTGGATGGCAGCCTGGATGCGCTCCTCCATGGTTTTCAGCGTCTCGGTATAGTAGCGGTGCATCCCGTGTTCTTTGTTCATTTCCGTGGCGTAAAAGACGTGCGAAACGACCATGTCGCGCGGGTCGCGGTAGACGAAGACCATGGCGCGCCCTGGCTGCGTCAGTGCGGCCACATAATCGATCTCAGAGCCTACGTAGCCGTAAGCGATGTCGCCTGGCAGCATGTGCTGGATATTTTTTAAAATCGCCTCGTGACCCAGCTTGCGGTTATCCTCTGATCGGTTGACGGGCGGAAAACCGGGGTTAACGAAGGGTCCCAGCCGGGGCAGGCCCTGAAGGACCTGGATGATCAGGTGGGATCCGGATTTCGGCATGGCGTTGCCCAGGACGGACGGGGTGGCGTTGAGGCGCTCTCGCCCATAGCGGACGGCGACCGCCAAGCGGCGCCCTCGCCAGCGGGCGATTTTTATTGCGTGTTTGGCTGAATAGAAAAGGCTCATCTGGGTTTTTGTGTTCTCACGTAATGCACCAGCCCCTTCTGGCGCAGCAGCTCTGCGACTTCCCAGGCTGCCTGGAAAGGAATCTGCAGCTCCGTGGCAATATCCGCCAGGGTCCGGCTGCCGTCGCAACGTTCCATGATCTCGAACAGGCGCTGGTGTCCTTCGGGATTCGTCCGGTAATCGATCCAGATTCCGTAGCCTGAGCAAAAAATTTCGCCTTTGAAATCGTTGGCGACGTACTGGTTGCGCTCCCATGCCTGGAGCAGGCCCAGCACCACGTCGCGGGAAGCTTCCAGGCGCTCCTGGCTGACGATGGCGGGGGTATCCAGGCTGGAATGGTATTCCCGGTAGGGGCGAGTGGCTGATCCGGGTGGTTCCACGCGCGAGAGCGAGAGCATGGGTACCCGTACCCCAGGTGCATTAAATTGGCGCTCGTCGTTGTTGATCACCGTGCGGTACGGTGAGTGATAAGCAGCCGGGTCCAGCGTGCGCAGTGCAGAAACCAGACAGCGATCGACCTGGCTGTCAGGCTGGAAGGAGCCCTGTAGTGCATGCGCCGAATCGTTGCCCAGCATTTCCAGGAACAGGCCACCAACCATCTTCGGGATCAGGTGTTCGTGGTGGCTGAGGTACGCCACCGAGCCGATGGTCTCCGGCAGGATGAGCAAGCGCACCGTGTAGTGAAGGGGTGGGTCCATCCAGCAAGGTGCGCGCCACGTCCAAGCCGACCACCACGCCGCTCAGGTCGTCGTTGACCATGGCCGGGTGGCACAGGTGGGCGACGAGCACGAAGCACTCGTCCGTTTCTCCGGGGATGATGACCTCGCCGACTTTCAGCGTCCCCGGTTCGAAAGTTGTCTGGATTTTGACCCGGTAGGTCTCGTCGTGGAGCGAATCGCGCAGCTCCTGGGAGCAGCACAATCCCCAATCGCGCTCGTAGTACTTGAAGACGAACGGGATGGCCTCTGGCAGGCGCCGGTGGGTATGCAGGTGTTGCAGCAGCTCTGCCCGGCTGACGGTGCCTTCGTAGGGCAGTGAATAAGCCACCACGTGCAGCGGGTGCAGGGAAGCATCGATCAGGCGTTGGCCGTCCAGGGTCTCCAGGATGGCTTCCTGGCAGCTCCACTTTTCGGGGATTTTCCAGGTCCAGCAGGTTTCACCGTTGGGATATTCGTGGACCGTCATCGGGACCTCGGCAGCCAGCCGGTACAGGGCCTGGTCGAATCCATCCGAGACGAGATTGCGCGGCAGGAACCACAGTTCGTTGATTAAATCGATCATCTGGATGGGTTCTATTCGCATTTTTTATTTACCACCAGGCTCCATGGATCGGCTTGCAGAAAATGATCCACCGCAGCCACGAAATCAATCAGCTGGCAGCTGGCTATTCGGCCGTAATTCAAAGCGGTAGATGACCACAGTCCTTGATCTTCGAGATACGCCTGCACTGGGTACAGCTCGATCCGGGCGTCGATGTCTAAATCGCGCACAAACATGCGGTAGGTTTTAGTTATCCAACCTTGTGGTGTCAGGACTGGCCCGCCGGACGATATGTGTCCGCTGAATTCTTTCCAGTAACGATAGGGCACCTGGGCTTTTTGCTCACTGTAATGCAGCATCGATACCGCCTGGATGTCCGCGCCCAGCAGCAACAGGCGGAAATCGAGCTCGAGCATGCGCTCGAATGCCGATCCGGGATCGAAGGCGGAGGCGGTGTCGCGTTGCGTCAGGTCCTGCGCCCATCGCCCTACAACCGCCAGGGACTGCATGGGGTGTGGGGTGCGCAAGGCATCCGGCCTCTGGCGCACGTATTCTGAAAATGCACCCATACCGGCTGCTGGGGTGGTTAGCGGCTCGTAAGCCTCGCCGCGCGCAAAACCAAAATTGAATGCAGGAACTGCCAGAGTGCCCTCGTTCTGTTCCGTCGTGATGACAGCCTGGATGGCGTCGAAAATCATGGCCAAGCCCGCGTAGGCGCTGTCTGCAATTTGTCCCCCTTCGGCGGTTCTTGTTAGTTTGGGACGGCCCAGGTACTGCACCGCCGAATGGATTAACAGCCCATCGCCCGACCGCAGACCAACAGCCTTCAATGCGTTTACCAGGTCCTCAAAACGTAGTTCTTGCATGATGGTGATCAGTTTCTCGGGAATTCTACTTGTCTGGAGATTCGCTCAGGTAGTGGTCGTAATCTTCCCAAAGCAGGCGGCCGACCCGGTACTCCAGTTGGAAGCCCATGCGGTCGTACAGCTTCCAGCTCGCGTCGTTATCTCGAAGCACCTGGATTTCAATAGAATGGGCGTCCTGGGAGCGCAGCCAGTCGATGGCCAGGCGCGAAAGCTTGTCTCCCAGGCCCATCCGCCGGGCTTCCGGGATGATCCACATATCCGATAACTCTCCGACAATGACGCCGCCCATCGTCGCCGGCACTCGCTTCAGCCTGCAGAGCATGAAGCCGGCGATCCTGGTTCCGCGGACGGACGAACTGTGTCCGCGTTCTTCAGGATCGGTCATATCCGCGATGAAGACGTTGCTAAAGCGCCCCATGGTCTTGCGGAAAGAATCCAGCCAGACCTGCCCCACGTTTTCAGGGTGCGGCAGGCGGTAACCCATCTGGTAAAAGTAGGCATTCAGCAGCTCGTACATTCCCGTGATCACCGGAAAATCGGCTTCGGTCGCTGTGCGGGTGGATATGGTGTATCCATTCGTTATTTCACCCATAGATCACCTCGCGTACATAAGCAGGCCAGCCTGCCGGTTCCAGCCCAAACTGGGACAGGAAGGCGAAGGCGATGCGTTCCAGCCCAAAGGCGATACAGCCGGTATGGGCGGGACTGCCGTCGGGCAGGGTGATGTTCAGGTTGCGTCCGAAAAAGTCCTGGTGGTAGTTGTAGGATCCAACCGCCAGGGTAGACTCCTTAAAGGGCAAGCGGGCGCGAATTTCAAACTTAAGCTGGAAGGCCGATTGGAAGGCAGCCTGCTTGCGGAACTCCCCAATGAAGAACGGATCGTTGGCGCTTTCGACCTGGTAAGCCAGGCCGATCTTTTCGAGCACGGTTGCCATGTGTTGGCGACCAGCCTCGCGGTTTTCCAGGACGTACTCCTTCGGTCCCACGAAGATGATCTCGCGCATGCTGAAATTCCACAGGCGTTCCAGGGAATTCAGGTTGATCGATTCGTAGCGAAAGCAGTTACCAACTGCCGTGGCAGCCAGCTTGCCGCCAGCTAAAGGGCGATCGGCAAGGGCAAAATACAGGTGGTAACATACCGCTGGTGAGAGCAGCGTCTGGATGGGCGCAAACGCCCGTTCACCCGCTTGTAAGGTGCCGTCCGCCTCGCAGCATGCTGTTTGGGCAAAGGTATCGATGACATCCAGGTCTTCACGCAGGTGCGTGGCAAACGAAAGCGAATGCGGGAAGGAATGGAAATAGCTGACGCGTTCCAGGTAGCGCGCCGGGATCAAGGTGGGGAAGCGATACGGCGCCGCGCCAAAGGAGTTGGCCAGCGCCAGGAACTGGCCTTCAAAAAAAGCGATCAGGCGGGAGAGCAGGGGGCCCAGGCTGTAAATCCCATTCGCTTCCTGGCTGATCTCACCCCGGCTCGCCAGCTCGATCATGGGATCCAGTTGGTAGCTGACCGGTCGTCCCAGGTGGCTTTCCAGGACCTGGATTTTGGGCTGGATGGCGCCCTTGACCATGGAAGACACCACGCGCGCTACCTTCTCCTTCAGGCTGTCGTTTATGCTATCCTCCCGCACGACCAGCGTGATTTTATCTGCTTGAACCTTTGCATCTACGATCGATTCATCCACATAAGCCAGCTTGGACTGGATTTCTCCGGTGAGATGCGCCGGGATAGTCAGGGAGGTTTCGATTTCAACGATTATGGAAGGGGATGACATGGTTGGTTAGTTCCTTTCGTTGTGGACTGGGTCCGCCTGTTGGCCGACGGACGAACTATGTCCACGTTCTTCCAGGTACCGACAAATTTCGGGAATGCTGGTCAGGGCGCCAATGGTATCTGAATTGACCTCAACCCCGTAGTGTTCTTCGAGCAGCATCATCACTTCCATGTGCCCCATCGAATCCCATTGTGGATAATCGCCGAACGCCAGTTCAGGATGGATTTGTTCGAGGGGTAGCTGCAGCGCTTGCGAAAGCAGCTCTCGAATCTGATCTAGGTTTGGTTTTTCCAAGCTTCCTCCTTATGGATGAACTTTATCCGCAATCTTACACAACCCCACGGGCAAATATTGCGGATCCCAGATACCCCAGGGCATGCCATTTTGATCGGATTTGAAATAAAAGCCTGCCAGGTGATCGCGCAGCTCAGCACAGTTTTTGATCTCCATGAGCAGGCGGTCGTACTCTGCGTAATTGTGAGGCGTCTCTGGCGCAAGGCCAAACAATCGCTGCAGGCTTTCACTGCTGTAGCACCAGCCGGCGGAAGGCGCGTGCCAGCGGTCCTCCTTCGCCGAAGCCGTCAGCGTGGCAACCAGGAGACCTCCGGGCTTGAGAACCCGGCAGAGCTCTTTCACCACACTTGGTAGGTTTTCAGGTGGGTTGTGCTCCAGGGCTGATATCGAGACAACCGCCTCAAACGAATTGTCAGGCAGGTCGGATAGCTCGGTCAGGTCCTGGTTGTAAATCCAAACTTTTCCCGGGCCAGAAGGGGGGACAAACAAACCTGAAATGTCCTTTGACAGGCGCGAGATACGCCCTGGCCAGTCAGTCGCAGTCCGTCCCGAGAGGTCATTTTTGAAAACTTTTAAGATAGGTTCAAGGTCGCCTGGGCGCAACCCCTGGCAGTTATAACGGTGACGGAAGCGCACAGGCAGCAGGGAGCGGCTGGAGCGGTCGACGCTGACGACCTGCGCTCCATGCTCTGCCAGGTACCACTGCAGGATACCGGTGCCGGCTCCGGCGTCCAGGATGCGCCGATTTTCGACAGGACCCAGTTGTCGGATCGTCCAGGTCAGGTCTAATAAGTAATGCCAGCCAAAGTCGAGTCCCAGGGAAGCGGCCAGTTTTCTTAACTCGATCACCAAATCACGGTTTTGATCCAGCAGGTCGACCGGCAGCAGTTCTATTTTTTCATTCATTTTTGTTCAGAATCTCGTTCACTAGGGTTCGCAATTCATGAGAATTGTCAGGTAGGAGCTGGCTCCAATGGAATTTCTTAAGGTGGACAAAGCCCGCCCGCGGGCTTGCAGTTAAAAATTGCTCGAAGGAGATGGAGGATTTGTAAAGCTGGAAGTACAGGAAGATGCGCGCATTTTTCTGGAATTCGGTGGGAACGGATATCGTCTCAGCCTGTAAAAAATCCTCGGCCTGGTCCTGGAATGCTTTTTGACTTTGGGGAAAGAAAACAATTGGCGTTTGCGTATAGCGCGCTCGACCGCCGCTCAGCACCGGGGCGCCCATCAGGGCTGCCTCCAACCCGATCGACGAATTATAAACGATGACGAACTTGGCTTTCTGGATCAGCTCGTAAGAGCTAGCATATTCCTGCGAGTCGACGAAAACGACGTTCGGCAGCTTCTGTACCTGGTTCGCTTGAACCCATTCCCGCACACTTTCACGGCTTTGTTTACGGCTGCCAGGACGCATCTCGTCCGGGTGCGCCCGGATGACAAATAAAGTGTTGGGATAACGCCGAATAAGCTCGAGTAGCAGATCGAGCCAGGCAAACATGTGCGGGAAGACCGTGTTGGCATGCACCTGGCTGGTGTCGAAGACGACGTTGGTGAAAATCGGCACAACCTGCCGGAACTCCTGCATTTTTTGTAACAATGCTTCGTCAAGTCGGCGCATTTCAGGCCAGAAGCGAATTCCGGCCATGGTAAATTGACCCTGGAAGCGCGCTTCCAGGTAGGTATCCAGGTGGATATTTTGTTCGGGCGTGAGTTTGTAGTTCTCCGGGATGTGGATGGGGTACGCCGTAGCGCCAGCGTCGTCGTCGCTGAAGAATGCCGAGAAGCGCTGGTAGCCAACCTCGTGGGTAATCGTGCGCAGTCCATGTGCCCGCGCCACCCAGCAAGCTGCCGCTTCGGGAAAGAACAGGCCGTTGAAAATGACGGCGGCTTGAGGCTGGATGGTTTCGATAAGCCGGTGGAATTGATCTGCCGTAAAGTAGGTGGAGAGGATGATTTCACGCATCAAGGTGCGCGTGGCTTCATCGTCTGGCAGGTGATGTCGCCGCAGGATCCAGCGCAGGCTGGGAACGACCAGGGCGCCGAGAGGTAGTGCGCTGCCGGCTGGCGGGAACGGGTGCTGCAATTCACTCATCTCGGCAACGTTCATTTTTTGAATCCGCCTGGCCAAGTCGCTTTGACTGTAGATTGCTTGGAACTGTGAACGGGATGGCCAGTCCATTGCCATAAAGCTGGGCTGAAAGCGAAATACAGGCTTTGCACGGCATCGGCTGTGACGGCTGGTCCTTATTGGTGCCCTGAACACAGCGGATCAATCCGGATTTGCAGGCAAAATGCACGACCAGCACCCCGGCAAGCTGCAGGCTGCTGGAAAGCAGGAAGGCGAAGGCAGCGTTCTGGCTCAGGCCGGCGATGCGCGTCGAGGCGTTAAAGAAGACCACAGGCTTTGCGGGTGTAGTCCCTGCAGACGGACGATGCGGACAAAGTTCGTCCGGATGCGGACGGTCTTTGTCCGCGTCCGCCTCCGCTACTTTCCCCGGCCTTCCGTGGAGGATCACCTGCCTGGTAAGGCTGTGAATCCTCCAGCGGTTCTGCCAGTTCTTAATCCGAAGATTCCATCGTCGTGCCGCGGACCTGGTCCGTTGTCGCATAATAGATGTATGGTAGTCTATTGAACCCGGCGCAGCTTGGTCAGGGAAGGCAGCTCGCTGGCGTAAACCTTTTTGATGCCGTCCCCCATGGAAAGCTCGGTAGTACGGATGTATTTCACCAACCGCTCGAAACCGCCTGGCTCGACCGAAGCTGCCTGGTCGCCGCCCCACAGAGCCCGGTCCAGGGTTATGTGTCGTTCTACCACACAGGCGCCTAACGCCGCCGCGACCACCGATGTCACCAATCCAACCTCGTGCCCCGAATATCCGATCGGGCAGGAGAATTTCTGGCGCAGTGTTCCGATCATGCGTAGGTTCAGCTCTTCAGGATCGCAGGGATAGGTGCTGGTGGCGTGGCTGATGACCAGGTTGTCTTCACCCAGGACCTTGACCGCGGCGTGAATTTGCTCCAGGGTGGACATGCCGGTGGAGATAATGATCGGGCGTCCTGTTTTCCTGAGGTGCTTCAGCAGGTTGTGATCCGTCAGCGAAGCCGATGGAACTTTGAAGCAAACCGGATCAAATTTTTCGATGAAATCCACCGAAGGCTCATCCCACACCGAGGCGAACCAGGTCACGCCTTTTTGTTTGCAGTAAAGGTCGATCTCCCGGTACTCTTCCAGGCTAAACTCTACCTTATACCGGTAATCCAGGTAGCTGATGTATCCCCAGGGAGTTTCGCGCATCTGACCGCGCTGCTCAGGGGGCACGCACAACTCGGGGGTGCGTTTCTGGAACTTGACCGCATCCACACCGGCGTGGGCTGCCGCGTCGATCAGGCGCTTGGCACTCCCCAGGTCGCCGTTGTGATTGATGCCGATCTCGGCTACGATGTACACCGGGTGCCTGTCGCCGACCAGGCGCTTGCCAATCTGGACCTCGCGGCGGGTGTTTTGAGCTGCGCTTACGTTTTCGGGCATACTTTTCTCCTTATACTGACTGCTCGGCTGCCAGAAAGCTGCCGATCAGGGTCATGTCGCACTGTTCGGTGCACTTGATGCCCGGCGTCAGGTCGAAGTGATCCCTGCGGAAGCGCCGGTACTTCTCCCCGTTCCAGATGTCATGCAGGCTCTCGGTCCTGGCATCTCCCAGGATGATCTCGTTGTTGAAATCTTCGACGCACTCCACCGCTTCGCCATTAGATTTGATCGTCATCGATGACCACGGGAACTGGCAGAACTCGATCCAGTGGATGGATTGTGTTTGGTTCTTGTTGTCCTCGTACCACTGCTGGTCCTGGCTTTTCAGGTATATGTATACGTCGAGGTCTTTGAAGGCTTCTTTGAGCCTCTCCCATTCGTCCTGCTGCCAGGGTTTGTTCAGGTTGATCATCGTGATCACGATCGTAGTTTTATAGTTGCGCTGCGCTTTCAATTCCAGGAGCTGCAGAATCTTCCGGTAGCTGTCGGTGAAGTTTGAGGCCTGACCGCGCACTTCCTTGTGGCGGATGTCGTCGACGCTCTCGATCGAATATTTCACGTAGCCGAGGCCGTTTTCAAAGGTCTGGATGGTGCGTTCCAGGTTGATGTTCGCCGGGTTGCAGCTGAAGTAGCTGGGCAGGCCGCGTTCGCTCATCAGGCGCACGATCTCGGGCATGTTGCGGTCCAGCAGCGGGTCGCCGTACCCGTGCAAGACGATGACTTTTGGGATCACGTACAAAAAGTAGTGGTTCTCGCTCATATCATTGGGCAGGATGCCGTACTTTTCAATTACAAAGCTTTCCCAGCGCGCCCACTGCTCAGGGGTAAAAGGCTTAAGCTGTTCCACAATCCGCTTGAATAGATCCAGCTTCATGGTTTCAACCTTCCGCGTCATCATCGTCGTGCGCGGGCACATTTCACAGCGCATGTTGCAGGCGTTCGTTGTCTCTATGTTGTACACGACCGGCTCTGGGCTGCGATAAGATTCGAGCTTCTGCAGCAGGAGCTCGCGCTCCATCTTTTGCCCACCCATGAGCTGGTACTTGAGCTCGTGGACTTTCATGTAGAATTCAATGTCAAACATGGCTTTGCTCCTCGAATGAACTTTATTCGCCGAATGAACTGTATTCGCCTAACAATAAATCGCATAACTCGCGCACAGCGCCGTAACCGCCGCGCGTTTTCAGGACAATATCGGCTTTCTCCAGCGCCTGGGGTTGTGCGTCTGCTGGGACCACCGCGCAGGCCACGATCGGGAAGCATGGCAGATCGTTGACGTCGTTTCCGATATACACAACTTCCGCCGGGTCAATGCCCCGTTCCGCCAGCAGCCTCTGCAGGGCAGGGGCTTTATCGTCGATGGCTTGCAAATACGGGACGCCCATTTTATCGCAGCGGGCAGCTACGACGGGATTCTTTTCCGTGGAGATCACAAAGGCTTCGATGCCGGCGCGTTTTAACCGCTGCAGTGCCAGGCTATCGCTGCGGTAGGCTGCGACAATCTCATGACCATTGGCATCCACCCAGACCCGGTTGTCGGTGATCACGCCGTCGAAATCCATCACCAGCAGGCGCGTCCGCCTGGGCAGGGGCCGTTTTTCGGCTTGCGGTCTTTCTATGGCCGCGGGCCAAGCACCGGTCCGATGGGGCCATACCATTTCCAGCAGCCCTCCAGCATCGCCCTGGGTAACCAGGGCTTCGGTTTTGTGCCAGTCGTAAAGCGTGTCGATGTCCACGGTGTAGCGCACGTCCATGACCAGGGGCAGGATGCGCTCGCCGCTCAGCGAGCCTTTTTCCAGGATCGTGCGCACCCGGATAGCGTCGATGTGTCCCGTCTGCCAGTAGGTGGCCGGCAGCGCCTGGCGGGGTGCATTATAGGCTTCGCGAATCCCTTCCACGCCCAGCAGGGGCAGCATCTGGCCGTCACCGGCAAAGCGCCACATTTTATAAGGGTTCTGGCCTGAAGGCACCACGCCGCGCACCGAATCGGCGGCCGGGTCGTCCAGGAGCAGGCGCACCGCCTCGTCCACCAGGTTGGGCGGCCGCACCGGCGACGTTGGCCGCAGGTGGATGACCACTTCGGGTCGGTAGCCCTCGTTTTCCGCCAGCCAGCCCAGGGCATGCTCAAAAACCGGCAGGTCCAGCGTTTGGTCCTGGGAAAATTCATCTGGTCTCAAGAACGGGGTCTCCGCTCCGTACTCCCGTGAGATGCTGGCGATCTCCGGGTCGTCCGTGGAGACGATCACCCGGCTGACGCTTTCTGCCTGCAGCCCGGCGGCGATGCTGTAAGCCACCAGCGGGAAACCCGCCAGCGGCAGGATATTTTTGCGCGGGATGCTTTTAGAGCCGCCCCGGGCGGGGATAATCGCCAATACTTGAGGATTGTTCACTGCTTCACCATGCGGTCCAGCCGCCGTCAACGACCAGGTTGGCGCCTGTCATGTAAGAGGATGCATCCGATGCCAGGAAGAGCAGCGCTCCGTTCATCTCATCCTCCCGCGCCATCCGCCCCAGCACGGTCCTGGTCGAATAAGCCTGCAGGAACTCATCATCGTGGTTGTTGTACACACCTCCCGGCGAAAGAGCGTTCACCCGGATGTTCTTGCCTGCGTAGTAAGTCGCCAGGTAACGGGTCAGGCCGAGAATCCCGGCTTTGGTCACGGAGTAGTAGGCAGGCTTGAATTGGATGGCTTTCACCTGCCTTCTGGTAGATACGCTGGTCAGGTCCTACCAACCCGTACATCGAAGCGATGTTGACGATCACACCTTGCCCCTGGGCGAGCATCGGCTGGACAGCGGTCTGCGAGCACAGGAACGGCCCGGTCAGGTTCACCTGGATGGCCTGATTCCACAGATCCAGTGGGTAGTTCTCAAAACTTTCCCAGGCCGAAGTCCCGCGGACATTCCCCATCCGGTTGTCCACTTCGTTCTCGCTCAGGTGCTGCGGATACACCCCATCCGGCGGCACACTCATGTGCCGTGGGTCAAATTTCGGGTCCAGGGCGGCGCTGTTCACCAGGATATCCAGGCGCCCAAAGGTGCTGGTGGCACTATCTACCATGCGTTGCACCGACTCGCGGGATGTGACGTCCGTTGATACGGCAATGGCCGCTGGACCGTCGGGAGCAGGGTTTTCCGCATGGATGGCCTCAGCAACCTGCTGAGCCTTCATCCCATCCAAATCAGCCACCACCACGCGAGCGCCAGCCTGCGCCAGGGTCTTGCAAAATTGGACGCCAAGAAGGCCGGCGCCGCCGGTGACGACGGCGACGCGGCCTTGCAGGTCAAATAGAGCCATCTGGCAGTAAAAATCCCTCTGCTTCCAGGTACGCAACGATCTTCCGGGCGTTTTCTTCCGGGGTGACATCTACCGTCTTCAGGGTGATCTCCGGTTCAACGGGCGGTTCGTAAGGATCATTCACGCCGGTGAAGCCCGTGATCTCCCCGCGGCGGGCGCGTGCATACAGTCCTTTGACATCGCGCGATTCGCAGACCTCGATGGGCGTGTCCATATAGACGGTGATGAAGTTTTCCTCGCCCACCAGTTTGCGGGCTTCGTTGCGGGTGGATCGATATGGGCTGATTGCAGCGGTAATGGCGACGCCGCCGTGGCGCACGATCTCGCTGGCCACGTAGCCAATGCGCAAGATGTTGGTGTCGCGGTCCTCTTTACTGAAACCCAGGCCTTTGGAAAGGTGGGTGCGGATGACATCGCCGTCCAGCAGCGTAACCTGCTTGCCGTACTCGAGCAGCAGCGAGATCAGAATTTCCGCCGTCGTGGACTTACCGGAACCGCTCAACCCCGTAAACCAGATGCAGATGCCTTGCTGGTGGCGGGGCGGGTACATCTGGTGCAGGATCCTGGCAGTCTCCGGACGGGTGAACCACTCCGGCAGCAGCTTGCCCTTTGCCAGGTAATCGTCGCGCACCTGCGTTCCCGAGATGTTGGCGACCTTGGCTCCGGCTGGGACCTGGTTTCCTTCGACATAGCGTTTTTCGTCTTCCAGGTAAACCAGCTCGTTGAAGGGCAGCATCTTGACCCCCACCTCGTCGGAGTACTTTTCCAGCATCTCCTGGGCGTCATAGGGACCGTAGAAAGGCTTTCCACTGCTGTCTTTGCCGGGTCCTGCGTGGTCGCGGCCGACGATGAAATGGTTAGCCCCATGGTTGCGGCGGATGATGGCGTGCCAGACCGCCTCGCGCGGGCCGGCCAGGCGCATCGCCAGCGGCAGCAGGCTGAGCAGGGTCTTCTCAGGATCGTAATATTTCTCCACCAGGCTGCGATAGATGCGCACGCGCGTGTAGTGGTCCACGTCGCCGGGCTTGGTCATCCCGACCACGGGATGGATCAGCAGGCTGCCTCCCACGGCTTCCGCGGCGCGCTTAGTCAGCTCCTCGTGGATGCGGTGCAGGGGGTTGCGCGTCTGGAAGGCCACCACGTTGTGGTGACCCATCTCAGCCAGGATCTGCCGCACCTGCGCCGGGGTTCGCCGCAGCTCGACAAAATCATAATACTTGGGCAGGTCGAGTACCTGGAGCTTCCCCGAAATGCAGAACCGCCCCCATTGCGACATTTCAGAAACCAGCGGATGGCGGGGATCATTGGTTCCCAGCGATAATCGGGCTTCTTCTTCTGGGTCCCACCCAAAAATTTCCTCCAGGTGCATGATCGCAATAATGTTATTGTGGGCGTCTCGCAGCGTCACCTCTTCGTGCTGCCGGGGTAAATGGTCGTCGTTGACCGTGAGGGTGATCGGCAGAGGGAAGAGCGTGCCGTCGTTCAGGCGCATTTTTTCGAGGACACCGCGGTAATCGTCTTGTCCCATGAAGCGGTCCAGCGGTGAGAAGGCGCCGGTTGCCAACAGCTCCAGGTCGCACAACGCCCGCGGGGAAATCTTGATCGAATGCAGGCGATTCGCCTTATCGAGCAGCTCTTGCCTTTCCTCGCCACTCACAACCAGGTTGACTAATTTCCCTTTGTACGGGGTGATCAAAATATTATCCGAATGTACTTTATTCGCATTCTTGCTTACCATGAAAAAGTAGGTCTCCTTTATTTATTAGCCTGCATCTCGATGAGCAGGCCTTTCTGAGCGGATTCTTGAGCGGCCATCACCAGGCGCAGCGCCTGGTAACCATCTTCCAGCGTGCAGGCAGGAGCCTGCTCGCAGCGGGCGACGGCCAGGAAATGGCGCATTTCAGCCAAAAACAGATCGTTGCGGACGACAACCTTGTCCATGCGGACAAGGTTGTCGTCCGCACGCTCAAACCCTTCAGGAACCAGATATTGTTCGCTGACAGGTTCGCCCGGTTTCTGCGCATTTTGCCGCAGCAACTGTACCTGGCCGTCTGCGTTATCCCATTTTAACTGACCGCCTGTCCCTATGATTTCCAGGGTGTGCGCAGGCGGTTGTTGATTATAATCCATGTGCACGCTACCCAAAACACCATTTTCAAACTTTAAACCGATCTCGACCGTATCTTCGACGCTCAGCTCCAGGTCTCCCAGGCGACCCGCGAAGGCCCACAGGCTGTGCACCTCGCCCAGCAGCCAGCGGGCGTAGTCCAGGGTGTGCGACAGGGTCAGTGTCACCCCGCCTCCCAGGTCGGCGCGCGCGCTGTAGCCCTTGCGATAATCTTCCCAAGGGTGCCAGTTGGGTAAATACTCGCCCCAGTGGGCGCGCAGCGATAAAGGTCGCCCGATGGCTTGCTGGGAAAGCAGCTCTTTGACCTTTTCCAAGCCGGGATGAAAACGCAAATGGTATCCCACCAGGAGCTGCCCGCCGCCCCTTTGTAATGCCGCCTGTAGCTGGTCGATCCTTTCAAGGTTGTGGGAGACGGGCTTTTCCACCAGGATGTGGCAGCCGGCTTCTGCTGCTGGAATGGCCACGTCCAGGTGCAGCGCGGTCGGGTTGGCGATGATCACGGCTTGCGGTCCCCAGGCGAGTGCTGCCTGCAGGTCCGTTTCAACAGGGAACTGCCTGAGCTCCGTTTCTGGCAGGCTGCTCCGGTGCGTCCGGTAGAGCAGGACCTCAACCGGATGAGGCGCATCTGCCTCGCTCAAGGTGATTATATTTTTCAGGTGGCGGCGGCCGATCGACCCCAGCCCGGCGATCAGGATTTTCATTGGCTTTTCGGATGCAGGCAGCGATATAATGCTCGGATGACCATGAAAAACGAAAAAAATATCTCTAAAAAGAGCGACTTATTTTTTTATCTAATCGTGGCTGCTTTTGTTGTCTACGCCGCGATTTATATTTTTAAGACCAGCTTCGTTGTCGAGGGTCAGCGCTATTTTGTTCTTTTTGACGATGCCATGATTTCCATGCGCTACGCCCAAAACCTGGCTTCTGGGTCTGGGCCAGTATGGAACGCCGGCGCTGAACCTGTGGAAGGGTACACAAACCCGCTGTGGGTGGGGTTCATGGCGCTTTTCCACCTCTTTCCCATCCCGGCCTCGAAGACCAGCCTGTTCATCCAGGTCAGCGGTATGTTTTTCTTTGTCGCAGCCCTCTTTTACGTCCGCAAGATTGCCGAACGGCTGTCGGGAAGCTCGCTGGTAGCCTTGCTCGCGGTGACCCTGACCGCATTTTATTCCTCGTTGCACAACTGGGTGCTTCAGGGAATGGAAGTCAGCGTCCTCGTCCTGATCCTGTGTGCTGCCTTGTGGCTTGCCCTGGAAGGTCTGCGCAAGGCCAGCTTTACACCCTGGCTGTACGTCCTGCTCGGGGTTGGCACCCTGGTGCGCATCGACATGGCCGTTCCTTACGTGCTGATCCTGTTCTTCCTGCTCCTGGCCGATCGCCCTCACCGCCGCCAGAACTTCCTGTGGGGGGTGGGCCTGCTTCTCGTCTTTCTCCTGGGGCAAACCGCCTTCCGCTGGCTGTATTATGGCGATATCCTGCCGAATACCTATTACCTGAAGATGGGCGGCTATCCCGTTTTGAGCCGCATCTTGCCGCGGCGCAGCTGTCTTCTTCCAGTTTGCCTGGGACTTCAATTGGCTGCTCTTTCTCTTCCCCCTGGTCGTCCTTTTCTTCCACCGCGAGCGCCGGGTCTGGCTGCTCTTCCTGGTCCTGCTGGGGCAAATCGCTTACAGCATCTACGTGGGCGGCGATGCCTGGGAACATCGGGGCGGCAGCAACCGCTATGTTGCCATCGTCATGCCGGTATTCTTCATCCTGTTTGCCTGGGCTGCCGACCTGCTGCGCCGGGCCCTCGTCGAAAAAATCCAACCTTCCAATAAGCAGGTCTTGATCAGCAAGTTGTCCCTGGCAGGGATGGTGGGCTTTGTGCTCCTCAGCATGCTCAACATGAATTTCCTGAAAGCCGATTATCGCTCGCTGGAGCGCTGGGCTTTGCTGCGCCAGCCGCTGTTTATTGAAGGCAATAAAGAAGCCGTGCAGATCGCCCTGGACCTGCAAAAGATCACGACCCCCGAGGCCAGCGTGGCCGTTGTGGCGGCCGGAGCCATTCCCTATTTTTCGGAGCGTTTTGCCATCGACCTGCTCGGGAAAAGCGACCGCAAGATTGCCCGCTTGCCGGCGCAAGGTCGCACCGGTCTGAGAGGGATTGCCGATTTCCGCCCGGGGCACATGAAATGGGATTACGCTTACTCCATCGGCGAGTTGAAGCCTGATGTGGTGGTCCAGCTTTGGGGGGACCCGGGCGTAGCGAAGGCAATCCTTGAAAAGTTCTACACGGGAGGTGGCGCCGGCAGCCTCGACGCCGCAGGCGATATCCTGTATTACTCCTTGCGCAGCGACTCGCCCAATATATTATGGGACCGGGTCAATCTTATGCCTTAACCCCCATCACTTCCATCGTCATCCGTAGTGGCGAAGCATCCGGATGGCTGTTTGGTCCTGGAACGAAGTGCGTATCTCCGGATGCTTCGCCGCTACCCAGGATGCGGACGACAACCTAGTCCGTGCGGACGACACACCTTGTCCGTACAGGCAATCCTGATACATTCCCACTACCCGGTCTGTTCATACCCCCAGGCCTTCAGCGTCTCTCCGGCGACCTCCCAGAAAACCCGCTTATCCCGCTCCGTGAAAAGATTCCGCCAGGAGCCAGACTTCCCCTTCTGCACCGAACCGGCAATATCACCCGCCTTCTGGTGCTGCCATTCCGCGTCCGGGTTCTGCTGCAGCTCCTGGTCCAGGCTTTCCCACAATCCCGGTGCCTCCAGGCTGGCGCCAAGAAGGCTCCAGACGCCTCCCATCTCCCGCCTCGGCTCTTTCAATAAATCCTCGTAGCGCAGGTGCACGTATGCTCCGGGCAGCAGTTCCTGGGCAGCCTGGTGCGTCTCGACGACGTTCTTCACCCAGCCCTCGGCGGCTTTACGGATACCCTTCTCCGTGAAGATGGAGCGCGTTCCATTCATAAACGGCTCTGCGTTCTCGGCGAACTCCCGGCGAAGGCGCAGGTCTTCCTTCGCCAGCAAGTGCGCGTTTTCGATGAACGCCTGGAAGCGGTGGGAGATGGCCGCATCCCGCCCATCCCTCACAATGAAAACCAGGCGCGCGTCCGGGTACACCCGCACCAGCAACCGCACGGCGTCGCCGTTGAGCAGGCTGTTCGGGCTCTTGTCGCCCGTGATCGACTTGCCTGCCTTGCGTGCATCCCGCTCCATGATGAAGTCCGCTGCCGCCCGCAGGACGACGGGTGAAAGGTCGCGTCCGCGGTTCCAGCGGTTGCTGCGCCGGGTCAGCCATTCGCCGACCTTCGGGTCGGCCACCAGCGCTTGCAGCAGGGGCTGCCGGGTGAAGAAGTGTCCCTGGTAGTTGCAGTAAACGTCCGGGTGGACACGCACCAGGCGGGTCAGCAGGGTCGTTCCCGAGCGGGCGTGCCCAAAAATAAAGAATTTTTCCATCGGGAAAAAGCTCTTTGCCTCCGCCACCTCTTCCGGGCTGATCGCCGGGATATCGAATGGCTGTCGAGCTTTACCGGCTGCGTGACCTGGGTTGAATAATGCTGCTTTGACCGCGCGCAATTTTCTAATCATTTCGACTTACCTGCATTTCATCCCTGGTCATGATTTGCCGGTCTCCTTCCCATATTGCTCCAGCAGGGAGAGGAAATATTCCGCCGTCTGCCTGCCGGCGCTGCCGTCCAGATTGGCGCACTCCTGCTGGCGGAACTTGCGGATGGCGGGCAGGTCTGCCTGGGGGTTTTCCAGGTAATAGTTCAACGCCTCCCGCAACTCGCCCTCGTTTGTCACCACCCGCCCGGCTTGCGACGCCCGGAAGCGCGAGTGGGTCGGCCAGATGGCGATTTTTGAGAACGGGATCCAATAATGCCCGGGATAACCCACCGTCGAGTCGATGCAGACGCTGACCATCGGGCGCTCCTGGAACGAGGCTTCGACGACCATCGTCGAATAGACGGTCATAAAGACGTCGCTGTGAGCCATCATCGAGGTTCGGTCGGTGAGATCGTCGATCGAGTAATGTCCCATGGCCCCGAAGGTCGCCGGCTCGATGATGTGCACCTGGGGATTTTCCTTGGCGAGCTGCCGGATTTGATCGGCTTCCTGGGTGAAATGCCCGCTCATATGGTTGGGGTGGAAGCGCACCAGGAGCTGCGAAGGGTACGCCAGCCGGTCTGAAGCCACCAGGCGCGCCAGGGCTTCGATATTCTGGATGTTTGGCGACAGGTTGACGAAACTGCTGGCATAGGTGAGCAGCTTGCGCTTCGGGTCCAGCCCGTGCATCGTGAAATATGCCTCCCGCGGCAGGACCCATTCCTTGCGCACGTAGCCATCGTACGGCGGCATCCCCCCGATGTTGACGCGTTCGTCTGGCCAATCCGCCCCGCCCATCAGCTCTCTCTTCTGGATTTCTGACCAGCAGGTGATCGTGTCGATCTTTGCCCCGGGCAAGCCGTAGCTGCTCGAGCTGTCCCAGCTGATAATGCAGGCGACGCTGGGCACCTTGTGGGCGGCAGCTTCCCGCAGCAGGAAGCGGTCCAGCCGGAAGCCCGGCGAGCCGGCGATGACCAGGTCGGGCCGGTACTTTTCAAACAGGTCGGCGTAAATGCTCTGGATTGAACCGCCCCTGGTAGTTGACCACTGTCCGGCGCAGCCTTCGCGACTTCCTCATCAGCTTCGCCGTCGCCAGCATGAACGGCAGCCATCGGCGCCGGCGGGAGTGCGCCTCATTTTTCACCTGTTCGATGTACGTGTCCACCGCGGCAATGTTCGTGCCGTCGTGGGCGCCTGCCCGCCGCAAGAAGTCCAGCCAGTATTGCGTCTGGGGCGATACGCTCCGCAGGTAAGTCTGAACCCTGTCCAGGCGCAAGCCCTCGATCGTCAAGCCAGGTTGGCCAAACTGCTCTTCGACGGCCTGGCGGGTGTTGTCCTCGGTCAGCACAATGACCTCGACGCCGGCTTGCAGCAGCGTGCGCACGATATCGCTTTTCAGGAAATAGAATACGGCTAACCCGTGGTCAGCGCAGATAAACACGCGCTTGGATGTCATGGGAATAAGAAGTCCCTTTCTATTATCACGTATCTGCCATTCGGCAGAAGAGATTTAGGAATAATACAGGCGGAAAATCCGGTCGTAAATCCACAGCAGGCCCCGCCGGATCGGGGGCAGGTTGCGCAGGCGCCGGCTCAGGCTCTTCCGTTGGCGCCGGGCAGGGCTTTCACTCGTTGTACCAAGGCGGTTGCCCATGTGTTTGACCAGGCGCTCCGTCGTCGCCAGCCTCAGGTAGCCCGCATCATTTAGCTGCCTGTCCAGGCTGCGCACCTGTCCCATAGGACGGTCCATCTCAAAAGAACCTAAAGCACTGAGCACGGATTTGTGGGCCACGAATTGAAAATGCACCGCTCCGATCTGCGCCTGGATGCCGTTGTAGGTTACCCGCTGGTCGAAGGTGCTCGCAAACAGCTCCTGCGCCTTTTCATCCGCCACGCCCAGGCTGTCAGTGTGTTCCTTGAAATGCTCCCAGGACATGAACGCTCCCGTTTCCACGCTCGCCTCCGCGGTCTGCTCTGCCCAGGCCAGTGTGGCGCTGTAATATATTTCCGGCGTGCGCAGCGGTCTTGAAGAAACCATTCCCACTTTTGGATATTTTTCCAGGATTTCTAACGATTTCTCCAGCCACCCCGGGTAGAAATAGACGTCGCTGTCGGCATAGGCGATGATCTCCCCCGGCGCGCCCTGGAAGATCAGGTTCCAGCCGCCGCCCTTGCCGACGTTTTTACCCGACAGCACCAGGTACTGGATGCGCTCCTCTTCGTGCATCTGCTGTAGATAAGCGCGCACTTCCGGGCAGGAAGCGTTGTCGAAGACCAGCAGGTCGTAGGGCTGCCGCGTATTCTGCCACAGGCTCTCCAGGCAGGTTTTCAGGACATCCAGGCTTTGGGCATAATAGCCGTGCAGGAAGGGGATGTACACGATCACCGCCACGGTGATCGCCTGCGGCTGGCTTACATGGTCGATGAATTTAGCTGGGTTTTGACCGAGGCGCACGAAATCCTTTATTCAACCGGAGACGCATCCAGCACCCATTTGCCCCCGTTGTCGTCGCAGGTTTCCTGTTCAACGCCAGGAATGATGACCCAGGTCTTGGTCTCAGGGATGATCGGCCCGTATTCGCCTTTTTCCAGGGCGATGCGCTCGACGCAGCGTTCGATATCCCCGCTGTCATCCAGCGTGCACATCTCGTAAGTTAATTGATCATCATACGCCTGGTCGAACTGCTCCAGGACGGCCGCCATCCCCATAAAATTGCCGCGATCGATGCACAGGTATTCCGGCAGTGGGGTCGCCGTCGGCATGGCTGTTTCTGTTTTACTGACGATTACCGCCGTCACCGCCGCCACTCTGGTCTCCAGGAAGGACTGGGTGGACTGGGCTACCGAGGTCAGGGTCGCCTGTTCTGCTTCCGAGGGAACGACGCAGGAACGGACGATGAGAGCCAGGAGGACCACGATGATGATCGCGCCTGCAGCTAGAATAATTGGGTTGAGTCTACGTCTTTCTTCCATGTTTAGCCTCCTTTTTCCATGCGGCGCTTATGCATCCTGCGGATGCACTGCATCCACAGGATGCACCTCACCTTTTGCTGTACGTTGATTATATCGGAAAAAACTCGGGTTATTCTCCGGTCATCTTCTTGCGCAGCCTGCGCACCCGCCGGGTCAGCGTCCAGCGCAATCCCTTTTTGTGCGCATCCTTCGGCGTCAGCGCCACTTCTAATCTGCGCACCAGGCGCACCGCCGTCACGGGCGAGCGCCGGATTTTACCCCCGGCTAGCTGCTTCGGGATGTCCAGGATGGTCAGCATGTTCTCCTCGCCTCCCGCCAGCTGGATATTGCGCCTGGTTTCCGGCAGCTTGTAGGGCGGCTCGTTGCCCGGCAGGTGCGAATAATCGTGGTTCTGGTGGATCATCCGCAGCGAGGGGGTCACATCCAGCACCGCCCAACCGCTCTGGATGGCGTGGTAAATGATCCAGTTGTCCCAGCCGGAGCGCCCGATGATGAAATCCGGGATGTCTTCCAGCATGCTGCGCGGGAAGATGAAATAGTCGCTGCCCAGGGGTGGGTGCAGCTTGCCGCGGCTCTGCACCTCCGCCCACAGCCGCCCTTCCCAGCCCGCTGAAAAGTCCATGGGTTGGGTCACGTCCAAATCCCAGCGCTGGCTCAGCAGCAGGAATTTCTCAGCGAGCCTGGCCGCCGTTTGGGTCGCTTCCAGGATGTCCGGCAGGAACAGGATGTCGGCGTTGGAAATGCACAGGTAGGGGCTGTCCGTCAGCCTGCGGGCAAAGTCCATCATGGAGCTGATCAGCGGCGGGCCGGCCTCGGCGCAAGCTACCTCGTGCACGTGGCGCACGCCCAGGTCGGCCGCCGCCTCGGGCATGCCGGCTTCCCTGCCCATGATCAAGACGGCAACCTCCGTTCCCAGCGCCTGCCAGTTCTTAATGGCATTGCGCTGGATCAGGTCGATGTGCGGATTTGTAAAGGGCTTGGGTGCGGTAAACAGGGTTAACAAGGTCATAAGCGGATCCAGGCTTTTTTAGGGGATATGCGCGTTTGCAGCACGCGTCGGACCATTGCCACCTGGCGCTTCCGGCGCACGCCAGTCTCCGGCAGGACCTCTCCTGGCTTGAGGGTTCCACCGGCTTTTGCCAGGATGGTGATGTACAGCGGCAAGGTCATTGACCGCGGCCGGCCGTGAACCTGCAGTGCCTGCACCTGGTAGCCGGCCTGTTTCAGCGTTTGCGTCAGGCTGTGCGGGCTGTATGAGACCAGGTGGGCAATCTCGAAGCAATCGTGCCCGTACAGATTCGGCGCCTCCACCAGCAGCAGCCCGCCCGCAGCTTGCAGCTCGTTGCGTAAACGTGCCAGGTACTGCACCGGGTTTGGGATGTGCTCTAGCACGTGCGCCAGGCTGATGAGATCAAAAGGTTTTTCGCCGTTCTCCCGGATTTCATCGATGGAAGCGTATACGCGCAGGTTTCTCGACTGTGCATACTGCCGGTAAGCCAGGCCGAGCTCGATTCCAACAGGGATGCTGCCGAACTCTTCTCGAAACTTTTCCAACAAGGTCCCGGCTGAGCATCCAATGTCGAGATGCCGGAAGGGTTTGGGAAGGGGCTGGGCTTGAATTTTTAGGCGGGAGAAGTCTGATAGCGCCTGGGCACGCCCTTGCTGGACTGCCAGGTCTTTCGGGTTGGGTCCGCTGCTGCCCTGGTAGAGCTGGCGGTACTCTGCCTCGTAAAATTTTTCAAGCTCCTCTTCAGGCATGCGCGGCGATAAATAGACCAGTCCGCAGCGCGTGCAGATGTGGTTGGTGATCTCCTCGCCAAAGATAACTCGCCGGTCGAAGCGCTTCCTCTCAGGGCTTTGGCAAAGTGGGCAATTTACGTCGATCAGCATGGTTCACTCATCCTGTTTGCCGGTAATCCTTGGCTTTTCCGTCTGTATTGAAATAGGCCAGCCCCGGCTCACGCTCGATCAGGTCGATCACCTCGTACCAGTGGAAGTCGCTGCGCCCTGGGAATCGGTGGTAAATGCTGCGCACCGCCTCCAGGTCCTCCGGGGTATCCACCGTCCAGCGGTGATCGCCGTAATCCGGCTGGTGGTCGAAGACCAGCACCTTGAATGGGGAGGCTTCACTGGCAGGCGTCGTCGGAAGCTGCCTCAGTTCACTGACGATAACGTGCTCTTTGTGCGTGTTCCGGCCCAGGGTGATCCCGTAGTGCAGCGATCGGCATTCTTCGTACAGGTACGGCATCACGTGTTCCCGCTGGTACGCCTGCTCCGCCTGGTTCCAGGCTCTTTCCAGGGCGTTGAACGTGCACACCTCCACGTCCAGGCCGATCGGGAAAGTCCGCTGCCATGGCGGCGGCAGGCGGGTGCAGGCAAAATCAAAAACGCCTGTCGCCACGGCCTCCACTGCCCGGTCGATCAAATCCGGCTCCAAAAGCGGGCAGTCGCCGGTGAGGCGCACGATAATGTCGGGTTGGGGTTCACCCGCCGATACGGCTGCCTGGTAGTAGCGGTCAAGCACGTCGTGGTGGCTTCCCCGGTAGAAGGGGTAGCCCTGACTCTGGCACATCTCAGCGATCGGGTCATCGCTGTCATCCGTTGTGGTTGCCACGATCACGCCCTCCAGCGACTTTGCCCGCTTCACGCGCTCCACCACGTGCGCCAGCATCGGCTGGCCCTCGATCTCCAGCAGCACCTTCCCCGGCAGCCGGCTCGACCCCATCCGCGCCTGGATAATCGCCACCGCTTTCAACTTCCCCTCCCTACCGCCATCTCATACGCCTCCAGCAGCTTCCTAAAATTCACCTTCCAATCCGCCCTGGCCTCCACCACCCGTCGCGCTTTATGCCTCATCTGCTCCAGCATCTCCGCTTCATCCATCGCTTGCAGGATACCGTCCGCCAGCGCCTCCGGATTCCCGACCGGAAACAGCCAGCCGCTCTCACCCGCTTTCACCCACTCCCGGTTGCCCGGGATGTCCGAGACCAGTACCGGCGCCCCGCAAGCCATCGCCTCCAGCAGCGAGATCGACGAACCATCGCTCTGCGAGGCCGAGACGTACAGGTCGGCCTCCTGGAAGTAACCCGGTAGCGCCTCGTGGCTGACCTGCCCCGGGACACTTACCTGCTCGCTCACGCCTGCTTCTGCGAAAAGGCTGCGCAGAGCTCCGGCCTGCGAGCCGTTCCCCAGCATTACCAGCCTCAGGCGCCTGGCTTTGTCCGGCTCTCCCGATTCAGCCAGCTTCCGGACCGCCAGGATGAAAGCCTTCGCTAGCACGTCCACCCCGTAAATCGGCTCCCAGCTCCGAGTGCAGAGCACTGTAAATGTCGCCGAGTCTCTCGCGGCCTTGACTGGCGGCGTAAAATGCTCCAGGTCGATCCCCCAGGGGAAGGTAATGATCCGCTCGGGCGCCATTCCCATCTGGATGGCTTTCTGCCGCACCGCCTCGCAGTCGCCCACCATCACCTCGCTGTGCTCCAGGGCATAGCCTGTCACCCGTCGCATCCACGGCGTCCTGTCCGCATCGACCAGCAGGTCCGAGCCCCACGAAACGCTCACCAGCGGGTGAAATCCGGCCGCCGCTGCCAGCAAGGCGCAGGATTGGATCGGTCCCGCCTGGATCAAATCGGGTTGGATTTCAGCCAGCACTTTTTCTTAAGCCTCGCAGCATTCGCGGGAACTGCAGGGCATCGTAGGGCTTCTGGCCTCCTGCCCAGGTAATCGTTTGGACGTTGCCTGGCAGCGGCCGCTCTTCCAGGCTGTGCCCGCGCTGCTCCAGCCGCAGGAAGTACACCTGGTGCTCGTTCTCGGCCAGGGCGCTCAGAAAGCGCCGGTCGTGGGTTGTGTAGTCCCGTGAAAAATAGATGACCTTCAACGCAGGCAATCAGGCGAAATCCGTCCAGCGCAGCTCTTTGCCCATCGGGATGTCCGCCCGTGCTTTCATACCCAACACCAGGGCGATCTCGGATGGCTTGATCGCCCCCGGCGTGGCTGGTCGCAGCACGTCGATCATCTCGCGTGTAAAAATTTCACCCGCATTGATGTCACGCCCAGCCCGCAGGCAGCGCCGCTGGACGATGGCCGTGTCCTGTTCGTTGGCAGCGATAGCCTTGACGGGCGAGCCCAAAGCCAGCTCCAGCTCGCGCGTCGCCTGCACCATCGCCTTCCAGTCCTGCGGGTTGAGGGCGAACTTGTGGTCCGGGCCTACTCGCTCGTTGCTGTCGGTGAAGTGCCTTTCAATGACCCGCGCCCCCAGTGCTACTGCGCCCAAAACCGCCGCCGGCCCGTGGGTGTGGTCCGACAGTCCCAGGATCACCCCGGGGAACATCGCCGCGTAGGTCTTCAGCACGTTCAGGTGGATGTGCGCCAGGTTTTCCTGGCTGGCGGTGTAGTTGGTGTTGCACTGCATGAGCACCAGTTCCGGGTTGATCGCCAGGATTGCCCGCACCGCCCGCTGCACCTCCCCGATTTCCGAGGCGCCGGTTGCCAGCAGTACGGGCTTACCTTTGCGGGCGATGCGCTCGATGGCTTCGATCCAGTCGATCTCACCCGAACCGATCTTGAAGGCCGGCACGTAATCGTCCAGCATATCCGTGGCCTCAAAATCGTACGGTGACGAAAAATAATCCATTCCGGCACGGTCGCAGGCCTCTTTCAAGATCGGCGACCACTCGAACGGGATCGACGCCTCCTGGTATACCTGGAAGACTGACTTTTTCCAGGATGCCTGGTGCGAGACCTGCCCGGCCATATTGCGAAAGCCGTAATCGGAGACAATGTTTGGGGCACGGAAATTTTGAAACTTGGCGGCGTTCGCTCCGGCCTCCTTCGCCATCTGGATCAGCATGAGCGCCCGTTCCAGGTCGCCGTCGTGGTTGGCGGCAATGTCCGCGATGAAATAGGTCGGGTGGTTCGTGCCAATGGTATGACTGCCGATTTTAATTTCCATCTTTTGCCCTTCTTAACCGTAATGCCAATTGATTCGGTATTGCTTTTAATGTCATTCTGAGCGAAGCGAAGAATCCCTGCTGCGACCGCTATCTCGAACTACAATCAATTATCCTGCGACCATCCCCTTTAATAACTCCGGGTATCCTGCCTCGTACAGCCGGTACAGTCCTTCAATCCCTTCCTCCACGCTCGGGGTTGGTCTTCCCAATGCCTGCTTTAGCTTCTCGGTAGACAAAACCAGCCGGGGTGAGCGCTGCGCCGCCAGCCCGCCGTCCATGACACTCACGGGAGTGATCAATCCTTCGTCGAACCCAAAGCGTCGCGCCAGCCGCACCGCGAAATCGTACTTGCTGATGCTGTCACAGCTGACCACGTGATAGATTCCCTGAAGGTTCTTTCCCAACATTTCCAGCAATAACCCTGCCAGGTGGTTGGCGAGCAGCGGGCAGAAATAAACGTCCGTAAATCCGTTCACCCGCTCCCCCGCCTGCAAGCGGTATAAGAAAAACTCCGACAAGGCGCGCTGCCCGCTCGGGCTCCAGCCGAACATGTTGATCCGGGTTACCAGCGCCTGCGGGCATTCCACCAGCACCGCCTGCTCGGCTTCCAGCTTGGTGCGGGCATAGGTGCTGAGCGGGTTCGGCGCATCCGTTTCGCGATAAAGACGGGCTTCGCCGATCCTGCCATCGAACACTGCATCCGTCGAGATGTACACAAGCCGCGCTCCGCCCCTGGCGACACGCTCTGAGAGCAAGTGTGCCAGCCGGGCTGGTAGTTCAGTATTCAGTTGTCTCGCCCGTTTCGGATCCCTTTCACAGGCATCCACCACTGCGAGGGCCGCACAGTGGATGACCCAATCGGGTTGTATCTCGTCGAGAACGGCCTCCAACGCCCCAGGATCCAGCAGATCAACCTGCAGGTACCGGAAAGCCTCCGTCCGCAATGGTGGCTCGTTGGCCACGCCATACACTTCGTGCGCCGGACGCACTTTGTCCGCCTCCGCCGCTTCCAAGGCCAGGTTGGCGCCCAACAGCCCGCTGGCCCCGGTGACCAGAATTCGCATTCCTGCCACCTCCTCGATAAATCATCAATGCGCACCCTCTTGAACTGCCTCGAAAGGCGCCACGATCTCGCCAATCTGCTCCAGGCTCAGCCACTGCTTGTTCGTGTCCGAGCTGAAGCGGAACCCGTCCGGCAGCGGCTTGCCAAGCTGCTGCCACTTCTCAATCGCCTCGCGTGCGAAGCCGATGTCCACCGCCGTTGGCAGGATCACGAACATGTCCTCCATCTCGACCGAGCTGCGGGCTTCGTCCTCATGAATGAGCACCTCGTGCAGCTTCTCCCCCGGGCGGATGCCGACTACGTCCAGCTCCGCATCTGGGGCAATGACCTGTGCCAGGTCGACGATGCGCGTCGACGGGATTTTCGGCACGAAGACCTCTCCTCCGTTCATCTGCTCGATGCAGCGGATCACGAAGCGCACCCCCTGGTCCAGCGTCAGCCAGAAGCGCGTCATCCGCTGGTCGGTGATCGTCAGCTTGCCGTTCTGGCGCTGCTGGATGAAGATCGGGATCACGCTACCCCGGCTGCCTACCACGTTGCCGTAGCGCACGCAGCTGAAGCGCGTCAATGTCCCCGCGGCGTAGGCATTGCTCTGGACGAACAGTTTCTCGGCGGCCAGCTTTGTCGTCCCGTACAGGTTTACCGGGTTGACGGCCTTGTCGGTCGAGAGTGCCAGCACCCGCTGTACCCCGGCGTCCAGAGCCGCTTCGATGACGTTGCTGCTGCCCAGGATGTTGGTCTTGATGGCCTCCATCGGGTTGTACTCGCAGGCCGGCACCTGTTTGAGCGCGGCCGCGTGCACCACGATGTCCACCCCGTGCATTGCCCGCCGCAGCCGCAGCGGGTCGCGCACGTCGCCCAGGAAGAAGCGCAGGCGCGGGTCGCTGAAATTGCCCACGCGCATCTCGTGCTGCTTGAGCTCATCCCGGCTGAAGACGATCAGCTTCGCCGGCTGGTGCTCCCGCAGCATAATCTCCAGGAATTTCTTCCCGAACGACCCCGTCCCCCCTGTCACCAAAACGACCTTGTCTGTCCAATCCATCCTGTTCTCCATCTCTGGTGACCACGCAGAGCGTGGTCACTCCTAATGGGACGCTCCGCGTCCTTGCTTACGAACTACAATCAGTGGATATGCCCCCTTCTCACCAAACCACCTCGGTCTCTTCTCCTCCATCCAAAACAACAGCCTCAGCCACAGCCTGCCCCCCAACCAGCCGTGCATCAGCGACCGTAAGAACCGGACACTCACGCTCCGCCACACCCGGATCTCGAACTCGATCTCTGCGGGCGCTTGGGCGATCACGTTCTCCTTCAGCCACTCCACGTTGACGTGCTGGCTGTATGTGCCCTTTTTTGGTTTTTCCTTGCGGCCCGCGCCCTTTACCCTCCCCGCCGCGTTTACGCCCCTGGGTTTCTTGCCCGATAGTCGCCTGCCAATCCCGCGGATGCGGTCACTCAGGTGCACCAGCGGGTTGAAGGCGTTCATCAGCGGTGACTTGCTCCAGCCGTTCACCACCACCGCCGTCTGCCCCGGCGCCATGACCCGGTACAGCTCGCCGAAAGCCGTTGCCTGAGCCTCCACCGGCAAATGGTGGAAGGTGTGCAGGCTGACCGCCCCCTCGAAAACCTCCGGGGCAAACGGCAATTGCGTCACGTCGCAGACCACGAACAGCCCGTGCTCGCGGTGGACTGCGCCTGTAAGGCGACTGCGCGCCTCCTCCAACGCCGTGATCGACAGGTCGGCACACACCCGGTACTGCCTCCCCTCTGAATACGCCAGGTACTCCGGGTATTGGATCGGCCCTGAGCCCGCGTCCAGCAGGTACTTCCCGCTGCCTACAAGGTGCCTACCGACCCGTAAATGGCAGCGGTGGATGTACTCGCGCGAAACCGGGCGCAGGTCCTCAAAAAGCGCGTTCTGGTAAAGCACACTCTCCGCCTCGCCCCCGTCCTGGGGGGGCGCACTCACCGGCTTCCAGCCGACCTGGTCGTAAAATTCGCGCACCTGCTTCTGAACGTCTGTCATAACTCTTCCTCGGATGAAGTGTATCCGCCGGATGGGGCGTACTCGCCGGATGGGGCGTACTCGCCCCACCGCCTCTCTTCCCCGGCCAGGCAGCGGAAGGCCTCGCCATAAAGCGCCTGCCCCTCCTCCGAGAGCACCTGCTCCAGCGGGTGCGCCGGCAGCTCCTCCCAGAACTTTAACAGATGCCAAGGGAACGGCAGCGGGTAATCAAAGAAAAACCGGTAAGCGTATCGCCAGGCTTTCTCCCCGGCTTCTCCCGGAATTGTTCTACCTTCCCGATTGATTAACGCCCGCTCCAGCGTCCCAAAATATTCCTCCCACGTCGCCGGATCCAGCGTGAAACCCTTCCCCCGGTAGTGCGTCTGTCCGGCAGCGATGACGCGCAGCCCCAGCATCGCCATCTCCATGCCAGTCGTCGTCGTATACACCAGCCCCAGGTTGGCAATGGCGGCGATGTCGTAGGTATTCGTCGGGTCTACGGCCTCCACCAGGTGCACGTGCACGGGCAGGCTCGGGTAAACCTGGCGGACAATATTGGCCACCGAAGGCCCTTTGGTGTAGCGCTCGCCCGGGTGGATGCGCACCACGAGCTGGGCGTCCGGACGCCCCTTGAAATACAGCAACGTGCGCTCCAGCCACTCCGTCATGCTCTGGCTGAACACCTGCCTGCCCAGCGTCAGGCTGTCGCCGATCACATTGGCCGCCAGCAGGACGATCGGGCGGCCGTCTAATTTCAACTCCTGCCGCGTCTTCTCGCCGCCCTGGGCAGGTTGGCCTTGCCACTGCCGTGAGAAGTTATTCCACAGGCTGGCGCTCTGGCGGGAGGCGAACAGGCTGCGCACGCGCTCCCACTCCGTCTTCGAAAGCGCCTTTTCCCGGTATGCGTCCCACAACTCGCCCGTCTCCTGCAACATGACCTCGCTGTTTCTTGCCAGCCAGATGCGGTCGCGCTGCTCGCCGAACTCGTACGTCACCGCCGGGATGCCCAGGTGCCTGGCAACCGCATACACCGCGCCCATCTCCAGGATCGAGCCATTCGGGGTCAGGATGACCTCCGGAGGGGTCACCTGTTGCCCGATCCACCTCAAGGCGGCCCTCGCTGCCTGGCTGTTGCGCAGCAGCCTCAGCCGGTACAGGTCGCTGCCCGGGTCCACATCCTCGACCTGCAGCGTGTACTGCACGTCGCGCACGCTGATCGCCTCCACAGCCTGCGCCAGCTCTCCCGGCAGTCCATAGGGGGGTGCCAGCGCCTGCTTCGGGCAGCTCTCTAATGAGTCGTAGTCTGGGTCGTAAAAAGAGACTGCCTGCATGACCGGCGCGGCTTGCTCGAGCACGCTGCGGGCGTACAGGTCCTGCCGCCGCTGGTCAAAGCGGTTCATCGGCTTGCGCCAGTTGTTATAGGGAAAATACACCAGCGTCACCCGGTGACCCAGCCCGCTCAGTCCCATCCCCAGCAGCGCCGCGTGCTCGATCCAGTAACGCAGCGTGGTGAAGAGCAGGATGTTTTTCCCAACAGGAGCTTCTTTAGCTGCTTTTGCAGCCGCTTCCCGCCACTCGGGCATGTGCTTCTGTGTCCTTTGCAGGTTAAAAGCCCGGTTCACCGGCCGGCCTCTCTGCCTAAACAGCCAGTAAGCTTCAGCCGTGTACGGCAGCTCTCCAAGGACGTTTTTGATCTGTCGTTTACCGATCACGCGGATACACCTCTTCCTGCATCCAACAGACGATCTGTGTCCACCGCTTCAATTTTCCAATCCAGCCGCGGCCGCAGTGGACCCATGCGCGCTTCCGCCCACTGCATCCCCGGCGCCCCCGAAGCGTCTACGTTGAAGGTCAGCGCCTGCTCGTCCTGGAAGAAGCGCCGCACCTGGAACACACCCGCGTTCAGGCCGATCACGTAACGGCCCTCGTTGAGCAAATCCGCCGGCAGCCGGCACGAGCTGAGGTAATGCCCTGCCTGGCGCACCGGCATCCGCTCGTATTGCCCGGCGTCGTCGGTGTCGAACGATGTGAATACGACTTCGCCGTGCATGGTCAACAGGTAAATTCCCAGGCGCATCCCGGTAACCGGCGCCCCCAGGCGGTATTCAATCTCGACCGTGATCGGTTCTGTCGAGCGCAGCGTGTCCACCACCTTGCCCTGTGGGTTGCGCACCCGCAGCGCCAGCGGACGGAACGGGGCGGCCTCTGCGGGAACCTCTTCGGCCGTCCAGTTGTGCTCCCCGACCTGGGCATACCCCGACGCCAGGTAAAACTCCACCGCCTCCCGCGTCGGCGCTCGCAGCACCACCTTCCCCTTGTCCAGCACGATTGCCTCTTCGGTCAGGCGCAGGATCGCCGACATGTTGTGGCTGACGAAGAGCACCGTCCGCCCTTCCTGGGCCACGTTGCTCATCTTGCCCAGGCACTTCCGCTGGAATTCGGCATCGCCCACCGCCAGCACCTCGTCCACCACCAATATCTCCGGCTCCAGATAAGCCGCTACCCCAAAGGCCAGGCGCAGGTACATGCCGCTCGAGTAGCGCTTCACCGGGGTGTCGATAAACTTCTCGACCTCGGCGAAGGCGACCATGCTGTCGAACTTGCGCTCGATCTCGCTGCGTTTCATCCCCAGGATCGCCCCGTTCAAGTAGATGTTCTCGCGCCCGGTCAGCTCCGGGTGGAAGCCCGTGCCCACCTCCAGCAGCGAGCCGACCCGCCCGTGGATTTCGGCCTCCCCTTCCGTTGGCTCCGTCACCCGTGAGAGGATTTTCAAGAGCGTGCTCTTGCCGGCTCCGTTGCGGCCGATCACCCCCAGCACCTTCCCCTTTTCTACCTCGAAGGACACATCTTTCAAGGCCCAGATGCGGTCGAAAGGCAGCTCGGGCGTTGAAGGCTTGCGGCTCGCTGGTCGGCGTACCAAAGAACGGTGAGTAATCCCAACCAGCGAGTCACGCAGCGTGCGGTAGCGCTCCGGCGAAATGCCGATCTTGTACTCCTTGCCGATATGGTCAACCCGAATGGCGATGTCGCTCATTGGCTTCTGCTCATACCATGTCCGCGAAGGTGCGTTCCATGCGCCGGAAGTAGAACATGCCGGATACCAGCAGGATGACCGCCACCAGGGTCGAAATCCCCAGCGTGATCCCCAGGTTGTTGTTGATGCCCAGCAGCGCCCAACGAAAGCCATTGACCACTCCCGCCATCGGGTTCAGGGCGTACACGAGCTGCCATTTCGGCGAGAGCATCGACGACGGGTAAACGACCGGGGTCAGGAACAGCCAGATCTGGGTCAGGAACGGCAGGATGTAGTTCACGTCACGGTAATTGACGTTGAGAGCCGAAAGCCACAGGCCGACCCCCAGGGTGGTCACCAGTGCCAGCAGTAGGAACAGAGGCAGTGTGAAGACAGCCGGTGTCAAGACGACCTGGTACGTACTCCCGGCGTGTAGTTGTAATAAATCATCATCGCGATCAAGACCGTGAAGGCGATCGCGAAATCCACCAGCCCGCTGGTGACCGACGCTGTCGGCACCACCAGGCGCGGGAAGTAAATCTTCGTGATCATGCTGCGGTTCGACACCATCGCTCTGCCGGCGTCGGAGATGCCCTTGGCGAACAGCGTCCACGGCAGCAGCGCCGTGTACGAGAAGATCGGGTAGGGGACCTCGTCCGAGGGCATGTTCGCCAACCTGCCGAAGAAGATCGTGAAGACCACCATCGTCAGGAATGGCTGCAGGATCGCCCAGAGGACACCCAGCGCCGTCTGCTTGTAGCGCACCTTGATGTCGCGCCAGATCAGGAAATAGATCAGCTCCCGGTAGCGCCACAAATCGCCCAGGTTCAGGCTGGTCCAGCCCCTGGTCGGTCGTAAAAGAGGACTTCATCACTCATTCGAACCGGGTCTCCATTTTCAGGTTTACTTTGGTGCCTGTAATTTCCAGCACCGGCGGGTGACTGCCTGGCGTGAACAGGCTTTCCTCGCTCTGGCCGCTAGCTTCCAGGGTAGGTACTGCCCCATCCGCAGGATGGGCCCCTTCCGTAGGATGGGCCAGTACCCGGATGCCCATTTCCAGGCAGGATAACCGGCAAATTTCTGCAATATCTCCGTCGCCGCGAATGATGACCTGGGAATATCCGTTTTGTTGGACGGACTGTAGCTGCTCGGCGACCTGCTGGCGCACGCGCCGATATAACCGCAGCGAGGTGTCGATGTAGTTGATCGTCAGGCGTGCCCGGAAAGCCAGCCCCTCGGGGGTGATGATATAGCGCAGCTTGCGCCGCTGCAGGCGCTTCACCTTCACATAGCCCTTCTCGATGAAGCGCTTCAGCAGCCAGTTCACCGTGCCCACCGCCACATCGAGCTGTGCTGCCAGCGTCGCCTGCGACACGTCCGGGTCGCGCTCGATCTCCTCCAGGATGTGCATCACCCGGTCGGAGTCGAGGGCGGTTTCGGAGGCCGCTTTCACAGGATGTCTCGCCCAGGTCTAAAATTCATCTGCTGAATTATAACCGTAGAACCGATTCGGTCAAGGGTGGAATTGCTGAGACACCCGGGATTTAAATCCAGGGATTGAAAATCCCTGGCTGTAAAGAGCACGAAATCCACGCAGGTGGATTTCGGATACATTTTGTAGCGAAATCCCAGAAAATAGGGCGGGAACTGTCGCAACTGTGGCGAGTGTTTCGAGGTGTATCACGAATGAGACGAATGGGATGTAGTGGACACGAATGTAGGGTGTATCACAAATGGCACGAAGGGGACGAATGGAGGGGAATGCCAGGAGGTGGAGGGCAGGAGGTGTGGGGCGATTGACAATCAGGCCGGCGTTCTATATAATGAGATTATCCCGCAGCCGAAGAGCGGTTGAGGGTCATCGGAGGTTGGGATGAAAAAGCTGGCGCGTTCTATCCTGGATGCTCAAGGGCAGCCTGTTCGTTGCGCTGTTCGTGTGCCTGCTTCTACCGCCCAGAGCGGCTTTTGCACAGATTCCTGAACCCCCAGAGCCTCCTGAACCCCTGCAGCCAATTCAAATTACACCCGTGCAGTGGTCGCGCCAGTCGGGTTGGAGCGCGCCCATCCCCAGCGCGGCCTCTTTTGACCTATCGACCCGGCCGATAATGCGGCTGACAACGCAGCCGTTAACGCAGCCGATCCAACCGGTATACCAGTTTTCACGCTTCCTGGACCAGCCTGCCCTCTCCCAACCCGTGCAACTTACAGCGGGGCAGTTTCTGAGGATGCCTAATCTTACGCCGCCGCCTACGCTGACTTTTCAGGTACAGTCGATCAACCTGCAAAACCAGTTCCTGCTCGACCGGCTGGGCAGCCAGGTGCGCCTTGGCGATCCCTTGAACCAGATGCGCCTGCTTGAAAACGCCAACCGCATGACTTTTCTGCAGCTTTCCCAGCAAACTCGCTGGTTGGAAAACCAGGCCTTCGCGCCTGACCTCGTCGACCTGCAAGGACAGATGCTGGTCAACCAGGCTTTGCGTTCGGCGACGATGGCCTATGAGACTGACCTGATGAGGCGGGATCTGCGTTATGCCGGGAGAGTATACCTGGCATTCGCGGGTACTTTTTTGGATCCCGTGCAAGGCGGCGCTCAATTAGTCACCACGGTTTTTCAAATAGATCCATTGGACAAGGTTTTGAGTTATGGAGGGATGGCGCTTGATGGGCTGACAAAAGAATGGGGTTCGCTTGGCTTTGGTGTTTTCAGTTGGGTAATGAGCAGCTTGCCTTTCAGCCCATTTCGCTCAACCGGTATCCAACCAGTCTATCAGAGCTCGTTCAACGAGACTTACAACAGTCCCGGCTATTATGCCAATTATTCGGGGTACGTGACGTACCAGCCCAACTTCCTGCCTTCCCAAAATCCGTTTAATGCTTTTACTTTTGCCGATAGCTGGACGCAGACGACCTACATCCATAGCGTGACGATCCAAAATCCGACGTTCAATAGTCCGAACGTTTAATAACAACTATTACCAGCCATTCACCCCAATCCAACCTGCTCCTTTGTCGCCATTCCCCTAGAACAAACTCAGGAGCCGAACCGTATGGACCAACTTTCGAACAAGCGCCGCTGCATCTTTGGATTCACGCTGGTTGTGATCGCCGCCCTGCTCTGGCTGCTGGCGGGCTGCAGCCCGCAGAATCCGGCGGCCGAGGGCGAAGAAGCGGCGACCGCCACCGCCACGGCAGCCGGGACGGACCAGGAAGCCGGCGAACAGGCTGCGTCTACGGGGATGCCTGAGGCTGCCCCGGCTGCGACGCCCGTTCCTACCGCCACGCCTACCCCGCAGCCCAAGGAGATGACGGTGGCAGAGGCGATGCTGGATGGCCTGATCGAGTGGAGCTTTCATCCCTCGACGGCTGATCCGGCGCATACCATGATCCTGTTGATGCGGCGCCTGGCTCCGGCGCCATTGAACCTGAATATTCCATCCGGTTCAATGTTAGCGAACCAAGATCCTGCCCAGGCCAGCTTTATCGTGGGCGGCCTGCTCCCCGGTTCGGAGGGCGAAGCGGTCCAGTCTATCGTCCTGGACGACCTGAGCTGGCAGGAAACGCCCCTCGAAGTTTATTCCATCAACTATACGGCAGAAGCGCCGGGAATTACGGCGGAATTTTCGCTGGTCGACCCGGTCTCTTCCGAAGTCCAGCTTGTCTTAGAGGCTGCGGCGCAAACTGCGGGCGCCAACCAGGATACCTTGCAGGCTGCAATCTGGGTCATCACGGACGGCATCAACGCGGAGCAGGCGCAGCAATTAAAAGCCTACCAGGCCGAACTCCTGCCGCAAATCTTCGAGAATGCAGGCATCGATCTCGCTCGCAAGCGCATCTTCGACCGCCAAAATTTTAGCGATCCCAATTCCTACCTCACCCGCGGCAACCAATACTCCCAGCAGGGCGAGTTTGCACAGGCCATCGGCGATTACAGCGATGGCATCCGCATCCTGGAGTCAGCAGATGCGTCCACGGCGAACGCGGACGAGCCTGCGGCGAACGCGGAACTCCTGTCGAACCTGAAGTTCAGCCGGGGCATGGCTTACCTGCGCAAACAGGACCAGGCTGCTGCCATCCAGGATTTCCAGGATATCATCGAACTTGGATTCGCAAGCGCCCTGGGCTATTATGGGCTGGGGGCGGCATACAGCTCGGGGGCGTCTCCTGACTATCAAAAAGCACTGGCTGCCCTGGATCAGTGCCTGAGCCTGGCGGACCGTTTTACGGAGGCATACTACAGCCGGGGAATGGTTTATACGGCTCTCGGGTACAACGAAAAAGGTTATTATGTCAGAGCGATCGAAGATTTCAGCAAGGCGATCGACCTCGATGAAAATTTTGTAGAAGCTTACTTTGCGCGCGGCCAGGCCAATGGAGCGCGCGGTTTTGATAACCACGCATTGAAGGATTTCAAACGGGTGCTGGAACTGGACGAGCAGCGGGTGGAGGCCTATCGAGAGCGCGGCAGAATCTATGCCGCGCTGGGTGAGAAGCCGCGCGCCATCAGCGAGTTTGTTAAATACCTTACCCGCAAGCCCGATGCGCCTGACCGGGCCGAGGTGCAGGCGATGATCCATTCGCTGGAAGGCGTGCTCCCCACGCCACAGGCAGGGCAGACCGCCTCTCTCGAGGACGCCGTTCGCCAGAAGTGGGTGGAGCTTCAGGTGGAAGCGGTGGGAGTGACCAGCGGCGACAGCGTACGTTTGCGGGTCAGCAACCTACTCGACCGGCAGCTCAACATTTCTGTCCCAAGCGGCGCGCTCCTGCTGAGTGCTACCCCGGCGCAGACCGACATGGTGGTGCGGAAATTGCGCGGCCTGGTCGTGAGCGAATCCGAGCTGCAGCCCGTGGAGCAGATCGCACTGGAGGCGGGCGCCAGCCAGGATTATTTCGCCGAAGCCTACTCGCTGGATTTTTTCAAGGGCGACCCGCAGGCCGCCTCGGTCTATACACTGGCCGGCCTGGCAGAGCCTGAAGTTGCCAGGCTGCTGGACGCCGCCAGTTATGTTCCCGGCGCAGCCGCCAACGTCCTGGCGATCCAGGCGGCCATCTGGAGCCTGGTCAGCAATATCCGTACGAGCGACCTGGCGGCGATCCCAATGAGCGTCGACCTGGAAATCGTCAGGGCGCTGCTGGAGAGCGCGGGCGCGAACCTGCAGTGTACAGCTTTGTTTGGCAGCGGAGACTGCCCGGTGATCCCGGAAGCTCCTTGACCTTTTTCTCGCCGTCAGCGGACGCGTGGTGTAGCGGATGCCCAGGGCTTTAGCCAGTTTTTCAATGGCCGACGCGTTGTGACCGGTGGAGAGGGAGTAATGGTGATTGTTGCCGGCGTTGGCCCAGTCCTCGACAAATTTAGAGATGTCAGCGCCGAAATAACCGCGTGTGACCGTGTTTCCCTGCTTTGGCACGACGCCCTTCTGGCTCTCTCCTTCGGCGACGATGAAGGAGAACTGCCCATTCTCGTCACTGCCCAGCCCAACCATGGTCATCGGACCGGCTTTCAGGCTGAACTCCACCGATATCCCATGGCCGCGCTTCCCATGGTACAAGCCTAGCCCGCGGATGGTCGGTTTTGCATCGCTGATGCGGATGTCGTGCGGGCCGTCGTGACCCACAAGGATCACGTTCTCCGCGAAGCTCGCCGCCAATAACTCGGCAAAGGATCCCCCTCCACCCAGCGCCGAGGTGGTGTACATCGCCAGGCAGGTCTTCATGTCCGATTCGCCCGCCAGCGCACAGCCTTGCGAGACCAGCAGGCTGTTGCCGATGATCAGGTTGGAGGCAACACGCTCGTATTCGTTGTCGCGCCCCTCGTAATAATACGCCATGCCCGCCAGGTTGTTTCTCTCGATGAGCTTATCGAGGCCGACCGAGCAGCGCGCCGCCCACTCCACATCCTCGTCCCGGATGGGCACGGTGGTCGGGTCGTACGACGCCTCCAGGAACACAAAAGTCTCCCGCATCTCTGCAAGTTTCTTGCTGACCTCGGCTTTGCTGGCTTCCTGGACGTACTGGACCAGCTCGCACATTTCCACCATCCGGATGTGCACGCCGAACGTGCGTGTGAAGGTGGTCGGGTCGAAGTTCATGTCGAGCATGCCCTCGTAGGAATGACCCATGTGTCCAAATATCGCCCCCCGGTAGGCGCGCAGCGCGTTCGCCACGCGGCACCAGTCGCCGATGTCTTTCTCGAAGCGCGCCGCGAAGACATCCTCTCCGTCATATTCGCCAAAAACGACGCCTGCGGGCGGTTTCAGGCAGCGAGTGAGAGCGTTGCAGGCCTCAGGCACGGGGCAGGCGCCGCCGCCGGCGTTGTCGTCGAACATGGTTAATGTGGCGAAATCGCGCACCTTCTGGTAGCCGACCACCACCACGGGCGCGGGGCATGCCAGCACGCCCTGCATATAACGACCGGAAGCCACATAGCACGTCAGGAACAGGAACACCAGGTCGACGTCCTGCGTCTTGAAATAGGCGCCCGCCTGGTAAGAAAGCTCAGTCGAATCGCACATCTGGGTGCCGTCCCCGGCGCTGAACGTGACCACCTCAACCCCCTGTTTCCGGAGCAGGGATTCGAAGCCGGCGGCGTTCCTGAGCAGCCTTTCCCTCAGCCCGGGGAACTGCGGCCAGTATTCGCGGTGACCCACAACCATCAAGGCGATGCGCCCTTTTTTATGGAGTTTCGTTTCAATCATTTTTTATGACCTTTGCGTGGATCACGCCTCGGATCGGACTTCCCGAAATTCGACGTAGGGCAGCACGCTTGATAGTTTCTTGATAATCCCGTTATTATGTCCGAGGCACAGCGACAGGTGATGGGTGTTGCCGGCCTTTGCCCAATCCACGACAAATTTCGAGATATCGCTTTCGATATGCGCCCGGGTATAGGTATTCCCATTCTGGGGCAAGGGGCCGCGCTGGCTTTCCGCCTCGGCGCCGATAAAGCGAAACTTGCCGTTGATATCCGTGGAAAGACCCAGCAGCGTAATCGGACCTGTTTTCAAGCTGAACTCCACCGATATGCCGTGACCGCGCTTACCATGATACAGGCTGAGCCCGCGGATGGTTGGCTTTGCGTCGCTGATGCGGATATCGTGCGGGCCATCGTGTCCGACCAGCATGATGTTGTCCGCAAAGTCGATGCCATATTCGGCGAACGAACCGCCCGCACCGATTGCCGATGTGGTGAACATGGCCATGCAGGTCTTCATATCCGATTCGCCCGCCAGGGCGATGCCCTGGGATACCAGCAGTGAATTGCCAATGATCAGGTTCGAGGCGACTCTCTCATACTCGTTATCCAGCCCTTCGTAATAATAGGCCATGCCCGACAGGTTGTTGTTTTGGACCAGCTTGTCGAGCCCGACCGCGCACTGCGCGGCCCAGTCGATGTCCTCCTGGGTGATCGGCACCGTCACCGGGTCGTAGGAGGTGTCCAGGTAGGTGAAGGTCTCGTTCATCTCGTCCACCTTGTCCTTGATTTCGGCTTTCGTGGCCCCCCTGACGTATTCCACCAGCTCGCACATCTCGAGCATCCGGATGTGAACCCCGAAAGAGCGGGTGAAGGTGGTCGGATCGAAGTTCAAATCCAGCATGCCTTCGTACGTGTGGCCCAGGTGACCAAAAATCGCCCCCTTGTAGGCGCGCAGCGCCTCGCCAGCGCGGCACCATTCGTTGACCTCCTTCTCGAATTTCGCCCCGTACCACTTCCCGCTCTGGCGGCCGAAGATGAAGTCCGTGGGCGTGATCCCGCAGCGTTCGAGGGCGTTGTAGGCCTCGGTCACGCAGCACGGCCCGCCCAGGCCGACCGATGCCGCGGTTGGGGTCTCCCCGACCTCGCTCTGCACCTGGTGCCCGACCAGGACGATCGGGCAGCTCACCTGCTTGGCGCCGATGAGGTACCTGCCGGAGGCGACATAGCTGGGAAGGTAGATGTAGCAGAGGTCGATGTCGTTCTTCTTGAAAAAGATACCCGCTTCAAACGCCTTTTCAGGCGTGTCGATCATCTGGGTGCCATCCTCCGCATAATAGCGGATGACCTCGGAGCCGCAGCGCTCGAGCAGTTCCTCGAAGCATTCACCGGAAGCGATGATCGCCTGCCTCTCGCCAGGGAACTGTGGCCAATATTCCTTATGACCGACGATCATCACCCCCGCTTTTCCTTTCTGTCTCAACCTGTTGAGGGTCATTTTGTTTTATTCTCCTTTGACTGCGCACCGCTTTCGTGTGTTTCGTTTCTTTCGCCTCTTTCGTGGTCCTTCTCACGGAATAACAGGCTCCTCCCCCTCCTCCCAAAGCATATCCGGGTTGTAGCTGGGGCAGACCATCGGCCCGCGGTTGTTCTCGTGCGGGTACTGTACCACCGGCCCATAAAGCACGACCTTGAAGGGCGGCCTCTCCGGGAAGAGCTGCATGTGGCGCTCGCCCAGCACCGCATCCCCGCGCAGCAGCGAGCGGAAGGCTTCGATCAGGTACTTCACGATCGTGATGTCGTGGGACTCTGACATCCAGCGAGCCGCAGTAGGTGCTGTGACCCGTGAAGATACGGTCGTAGGTCTTGCCGTAGCCGTCCAGCAGCCTCTGCAGGTCGCGGATGAACGTGCTCGCCGCGTAGCGCGTGCCGTTGTTGTAGTTGCAGCAGTCGCCGGTGAAGGCAATCCGGCTGAAGTCGTCGATGAAATACATTTGCCCCGGCGTGTGCCCCGGGCACTCATAGGCGGTCACCTTGCGGTTGCCCAGGTCGAAGGTGTCGCCGTCCTTCAGCGGCAGCACCTCCGTGTCCAGGCTGCCCCGGTTGATCATGTCCTCGGTGACCTCCCAGATGTCCCAGTCCCCGATGTGCAGCCGGTTATTGCGATCGAACTCCTCCAGGTCGAAGCCCTCGGTTTTGGCAGCCCAGGAAAGGCTGGGCACCTCCTTATCACTCAAATACACCCGCTCAAACTGGTGCATCATCCCCGCATGGTCGGGATGGGCGTGGGTGATCGCCACGTCGTATGGCTTATCGGTCAGCGATTCGACGATGGCTCGCAGGTTGCAGTAGCCCATGCCGGCGTCGATGAGCAGCGAGCGCTCGCTCCCCACCAGTACATACATGTTGACCAGCCCAAACTCGTTGATCAGGTACGTATCTATCGCAATCTCGTGGATCAGTGGATGTCGGATTCCCATTTTTACTCCTTTGTAGTTGTTCCTCAGCTCGTATAGCGGTCCTTGCGCGTTTGCCAGTGTAATTTCGGGTACGCCTCCCGGTACCGGAGGTAGCTTGCCTCCCGGTCATTCTCCAGGTCGTGCATGTGCGTGTCCGGGTAGCGCTTCACCAGCGGGGGCTGCGGCTCCACGATCGCCGCGTACAGCTCTGGCCGCCGCTCGAAAAGGTGCCGCTCACGCAGCGAAGGCGTATCGGTCATGTACGTGTTGTGGTGTAGCTCGTCCTGCAGCGGGTCAACCCCCGGTGCGATCTCCGCCCTCAGCAGGCAGCTCTCCGCCTGGCCCCCGGTCGCCAAAAAATCGCCGTACGGGTCGACAATGCACGAATACTGTGGCAGCGCCCCCAGGATGTACACCTGGTTGTCGTGCGCTCGCGACTGTACCGTGAAATCGCCCGACTCGACCCACCAGCCGTAGCCCAGCGAAGGCCACAGCAGCACGTCCGCTCCTTTCAGTGCCAGGCAGCGGACCACCTCCGGCGTCATCATGTCGTAGCAGATCAGCATCCCCACGTTGCCGATCTCCGTGGCGAACACCGGCAGCTCGTCCCCTGGCGTCGTCAGCAGCTTCTCGACCGGCGGCAGGTGCGTCTTGCGGTACCTGCCCACGACCTGCCCGTGCGGATCGAGCAGCACCGCCGTGTTGAAAATCTTGCCGTTATCGAGCTCGAAGAAGCAGCCGCTGACGTAGCAGTTCCCTGATCGCGCCAGCTCACCCAGCCGCTCCGTTGTCCTGCCGGGGATCGGCTCGGCTGCCATCTCCAGCAAGTCGGGCCGCTCGTAACGGTCGATGCCCAGCCAGCCGGCGCCGTTGCAGTCCTCGCGCAAGACCAGCAGGTCAGTTCCTGCTCTCAGCGCCTCCTGGGCCAGCGCCATCTGCGGGCTCAGGAACGCTTCCTTGAATTCTTCGATTTGCCGGCGCAGGAACTCCGGCCTTGCGCTTTCGTCAGGGCGGGGTGGGGCGCTGGGTTGGACCTGGATGACGCTGGCTCGTACGGGCATGGCGGCTCCTTTTAGGTTGCTTGGGGTGGGGATGTTTAATTTTACCCCCTGTACCCAATCTGCGATATGATTAACTCATCCCCCTTAATGTCGTTTCGAACGAGCGGTCGGGCGATCGGGCGGTCTTTACCCGCCTTTGCCCGCCTTTGCGAGTGAGAAACCCCTGCAGCCCGAACCTGTCATGGTAATATTAGGACACAAGCCATGCCCTTCCAAATCTGCCTCATCGGCTGCGGCGCCCTCGCCAACAGCCACCACGGCCCCGCTTACGTCCAATACGCGCATACTCATCTTGATACCGAGTTGATCGCCTGCTGCGACCTTGACCCCCAAAAAGCCGAATCCTTCTCCCGCCGCTTCGGCTTCCGGCGTTTCTACAGCGACCCCTTGCGCATGCTCGAAAGCGAGCAGCCTCACGCCGTCTGCCTGGTCGTCCCCCCGGAAGCCACCTGCGCCCTCGCCTGCCAGGTCCTCGAGCTGGGCTTCCCCCTCCTCCTCGAAAAACCTCCCGGCTTAACCACCGTCGAGATCGACCACATGATTGTTGCTGCTGGCAATACGCCCAACCAGGTCGCCTTCAACCGCCGCTACACCCCCCTGGTGACTGCCTTGAAACAGCGCCTGTCTGCCGATCCGCCCCCCGGCGACTTGCAGCACCTCCAGTACGACTTCTTCCGCATCGGGCGCACCGACCCCGACTTCTCCACCACCGCCATCCACGGCATCGACGCTGCCCGCTTCCTTGCCGGCAGCGATTACGCCCGCGTCGACTTCCACTACCGCCCCCTCCCCGAATTTGGGCCGTCCGTCGCCAACGTTTTCCTCGACTGCACTTACGCTTCCGTAGGAAGCGCCGCCACTGCGGTATGCGCTGCTTCTGCGCACCTTAGCTTCCTGCCCGTCTCCGGCGCGGTCATCGAACGGGCAACCCTGCACTTCCGCGACCGCCTCTTCTTCCTGCACCTGCCCATCTGGAATGCCTTCGACTTCCCCGGCAGCCTGGTCGAGGTCTTCAATGGCCAGGTCGTCCGTACCCTCAGCGGCCCTGAGTCTATCCGTTCTGTGGATAGACCGTCTGCCCGCTCCTTGGACGGACCGGCTGCCCTCAGCTCCGAAGACTTCGTCCTGAACGGCTTCTACGCCGAAGACGCCGCCTTTTTCGACGACATTCGCAGCGGGCGCAACCCGCAATGCGACCTTCTCAGCGCCAGGCAGTCGGTTGAAATTGCCGAGTGTATTCGCCAGCGCAAAGCCTCCTATTCCAGTGAAGTCGGCGCTTGAGCACCGTCTCGGTCCCGCCCCCCCAATCAGAAGTATAATCGGACTCAATTCCTCACCGTCCCCTTTCCAATTTAACCAGGAGTCCACCCCCATGAAGGACCTCAAAGCTCACCTCTTTCGTCTCTGTCCCAAGACGAGAAAAATCGTCTGCCTCAAGCCCCTCTCCCCGCGCCTGTTCTGGCTGTCCCCCTTCATTGGCCTGGCGGCTCTCCTATGGTTCCTCCTGCGCGTGCTTCCCAAGCCCAGCCGGGCAAGCTACCCCTGCCAGCGGGTCGCCCTGCCGTTGGCCTCGGGCTTCGTGGTCTGGCTGCTGGGGGCTTCGGCTTCGGCGCTGTTTTTCCGCAGGACGGCCTACGCCCAGAAATGGCTGCTGAACATCGCCCTCTGCTTCTTCATCGGACTCTCGCTACTGGTTGGCGATGCGGCCGGAGCGTTGGCCCCCGACCAGGCCTTACGGCAGCTCGCTGCCGCCGATCCGCATACCCCCAACGCCCCCATCGGGACTGCCAGCGGCCTCCAACCCGGCCGGGTCGCCTGGGTCCACAACCCCGCCGTCACCGACTGGGCTGGCCCGGGCTCGGGTCAGTACTGGTACGAGCACGTCGACCAGGCCGTGGCCAGTGACATGTTCTCCTGGGCACTGCGCGGCTACGCCGATCACGATTCCGATGCCGCCGCCTGGAACGCCATCTTCAGCCATTTCAACGGCGGTCCCGGCTACCAGTCGGGTGAAAAGATCTATATCAAGATCAACCTGACCACCTCCAATGCCGGCGGCGGCTTCGCCGACGAGGACTACAACCAGCTCGTCAAGTCCGGCGTCACCCTCGATTCCACCGCCAACTCGCCGCAGCTCATGCACGCCTTGCTCGACCAGCTCGTCAACGTCGTCGGCGTCTCCCAGTCCGACATCACCATCGGCGACCCGACCGGCCTGTTCGTCAACTACCTCTACTACCCCCTGCACAATGACTTTCCCAATGTGCGTTACGAGGACAACCTCGGCGGTACCGGCCCCGAAGGCGAATCCACCCGCCGGGCGCGCGTCGAGTACACCGACCCCTGCGTTCCCTACTACTGGAGCACCCCCGACGCCGACGGCAAGACCCAGGACTGCGCCCTCCAATCCTACGTGGCTGCGAAGTACCTGATCAACTTTTCGGTCCTCAAGAGCCACGACCGCTCTGGCATCACCGTCGCCGCCAAGAACCATTACGGCTCCATGCTGCGCACGCCCATCAGCGGCGGGCGCACCCTCGGAACCAACCACTACAACACGCACGACCGCCTGCCCCTGCAGCCCACCAACACCGCCTGGCAGAACATGGGCTACTACCGGCCGCTGGTCGACCTGATGGGCAACGCCTACATCGGCGGCAAGACCGTGCTTTATCTCGTCGACGGCCTCTTCGGCGGCAAGGGCTGGAACTCCGTCACCTCCACCTGGTCCATGGCGCCCTTCAACGGCGACTGGCCCTCCAGCCTGTTCCTTTCGATGGACCCCGTGGCGCTCGACTCGGTGGCCTTCGACTTCCTCAGCCAGAAATGGCCCGAGCACGCCCTCGCCTACGAAGGCGTCCAGGACTACCTCCACGAGGCCGCCCTGGCGGACAGCCCGCCTTCGGGTACCTGCTACGACCCGGAGCACGACAGCGCCTGCATGGCCAGCCTGGGCGTCCACGAGCACTGGAACAACCCCGCTGACAAACAGTACACGCGCAACCTGGGCACGGGCAGCGGCATCGAGCTGCTCTACCTCACCTCTGACCCGGCCGCTTCCACGGTCAGCCTCGACCTGGTCGCTGGCTGGAACCTGGTCTCCTTCAACCTGCACCCGCTGAACACCGGGATTGCCAGCGTGCTTAGCAGCCTCTCCGGCAGCTACTCCCTCGTCTACGCCTGGGATGCGAGCGCCAACAGCGACAACTGGCTGACCTACGACCCCGCTGCCCCGGCTTATGCCAACACCCTCAACGTCCTGGATGAAAAGATGGGCTTCTGGATCAAGATGACCGCCGCCGATACCTTAGTGGTTAGCGGGAATCCGTTACTAACGACGGATGTTCCCCTTTCCACCACCGCCGGCGGTTGGAACCTGGTCGGCTATCCCGCCTCCGCGGCAGGGTCGCTTCCTGAAATCTTGAGCGACCACGGGGTGGGCAGCGACTTCAGCACCGTCTACGCCTACCATGCTGCCGATTCTGCTGACCCCTGGAAGAAATTCCTGCCGGATGGCCCCACCTATGCCAATGATCTCACATCCCTGGCAGCAGGCTGGGGCTACTGGATCTACGTAACTGCCAGCCATACCTGGGATGTGGATGATTGAACAGGCATGACCCCTCCCTCAACCTCTCGAATCATTCCCTCCCACCTGCCACTGCCAGGAATGCCCATCCCAGGGTACGCCGCGCTTTTTTGAGAGGCTGTATACTCGCCAGCGGCTCAACATCAGCAATGCCTTGGAAGACCTGAAGATCCTTTCCATCGAAGGAGAATGAGCATGCGAGAAAAACCCGCCATCCGCATCCACCCTTTCCCCACGAAAAAAGACTTGCAGGGCAGGTTTGGCCTGCCGGTCATCGCCACGTTCTTCTTGCTCGGTTCCTTGCTGATCGCCGTCCTGACTCGAGATCCTGAAGCCTGGGTGTTTTGCGTCTTCATCGCCGCCTTGTACGCCTACCTGGCGAGTATGTGGCTGCCGGAGCTCAGCGGGACCCTGCGCGCCTCCCGGGAGCAGGCCTCCTTTGCAGGTTCATCCTTGACCGCAACCGCCGAGGTCCTCGAGAGAAGCATCGTCAAACACGACCGCGGCGGCGACGATGCCTGGCTGACGATCCGTTTTGCGGCGAAGACCCGAGCGAAGGGTGCCCGTCCCATGAAGGTCTCCGCCAAAGTGTCCCAGGAGGTCTACCGGAATGCGGGCGTGACGATTCGCGTGCGTTACTCCACCCTGGACCCGCGCATCGCCCTCCTGGAAGGCGAGGCCGGGTTTGAGGCAGGCGCGGCGCTTGAGACGGGGACGCCCTGACCCGGGCCGGCGGCTTCCATAGCTCCGGCGGCGGTCCGGCTGACATGGCTGTATAAAAACCAGCCCAGCGCCAGGTAGAGCAAGACGCTGATGGAATGCCACGGAATCATGAGCCTCCCCTGGGAGACGATTTCAGGAACGGCACTCCGAGCGAGCTGGAAGAGGCCAAAGGGAATGAAGATCGCCAGCGCCAGTCCCGGGTTGGTGCGGGCGCGCAGGGCGGTAACTGGCATGACCACCAGGTACAAGCCGATCAAGGTGAGGGCAAAAGCCGTGAAACCCACCCACAGGTGGAAGTTCGGACCGGAATAGTAGTCGCTGTCCAGCAGCATGTAAGCGTAGCCGCCGGCGACCACCAGCAGCGCCTTCAAGCCGTGTTGGCGGACGGCCAGCAAGCCCACCGAGAGTAACAGGAGCCCCTCAATCGGAGCGAACCCCGAGACCGTGAAGAACCACACGATGCCTGTCGACAGCGGCTGGATGGGCCAGTAGGCGATGTAATCCTTGGCGATGACCAGGTTGACCAGGACGATGGCGCCTGTCACCAGCCAGACGGAAAGCGGTAGGCGCTGCGGGCGCAGGCGCGCGAATAACGTCTAAGATCAGGTGGGGATACAGCCACAGCAAGCGCCACCTGCCGTCTCGGCGGGCGTCGCGGTCCAGGTCGCCAGCGTGCAGGAGCATTGCCTCGCCGTAAGCCAGGCGATGAGCCGTTGGGTACAGCCAGAGAAGGGTGCGGTAGACCTTAGCGGCGGGCGGCAGGCCTGGGTCTGTGCTCAACTTGCCCCCAGGCGGTCCGGCCGCTCTTTGCGGTGGGCGATCTCGACCAGGCCTTCCAGGCGCGCAATCTCGACCCTCAGCATCTCCTGGCCGTGGCCGGTCAGGCGGTAGTAGCGACGGCGCGCATCGTCGAGGGCAGGGTCGGGGCGCTCGTCCGCTTCGGCGATCAGGCCGGCCTGCAGCATGCGCTTGATGGTGCCGTAGAGCGTGCCAGGGCCCATCCGGACGGCGCCGCCGGTAGCTTCGGCGACCTCGCGCATGATGTCGTAACCGTGGCGGTCAGCGCCATCCAGGGCCAGCAGGATATGCAAGACGGCCGGGGTCAGGGGTTGGGTAGGGGGCAAGCGGGGCTCCTGGAGTAGACTATATCTGTTGCGGATATAGTGTAGCACATCCTCGCCTCGTGAGCAATCTTTTTTAAAGGCCTTTTCCCACCGTTGATAAATCCTCTTTTGGATGGTTCCGCTTTACGATTCCGCTCAATTGGAATTCATCCCTACCTTACCCGTCAACCCCGGGCACCGGGCCATTCCTGGAAGATGTACCACTTTCAGGGCTAGGCCAAGGCCGTGTCTGCCCGGCTCGGCGTCGCCGGTGCCGCCAGCCGCCTCTTCACCTTCTCACTCCTCAGCGTTAATCCCCTTCCAATGCCCGTAAAATTTTATCGGCCTGGTACAGCCGGTTGCGCGCCTGCCCACTCACCTCTCGCAGAATCCCTTCATCCTCCAGCCTTTCCATATACCGCTGCGCCGTCCGGTAGGGCACACCCAGCGCCGCCTCGAGCTGGCGGATATTTAAAATCGGGCGCTCAAAAAGCACATCCAGGGTTTGCAGCAAACGCTCTGTTGCCCGTTCTGCGCGCAAGCGCTCCCGGAAAGCTTCTCGCAATTGCCCCAACCGCTCGATGCGCGTGATGGCATCGAGCGACTGGCTGCTGATTCCTTTCAGGAAAAAGAACAGCCAGTTCTCCCACTCGCCGCGTTGGCTGACTGCTAGCAAGCGTGCATAATAATCCGGCCGCTGGGCCTCGAAGTAAGCGCTCAGGTAAAGCAGCGGCTGAGAGATCAGCCCCCACTCGATCAACAACAAAATCACCAGCAGGCGCCCGACCCGTCCGTTCCCATCCAGAAAGGGGTGGATCGCCTCGAACTGGTAATGAATCAGACCGGCGCGCGCCAATTGCGGAATATCGGACTCTGCATGGATGAACTTTTCCAAAGCTCCTAATCCCACTTCCATCTCATCAACGGGCGGGGGAACGATGGTGGCGCTCTCGATGGTGCTTCCAGGTGGTCCAATCCAGTTCTGACTGCCGCGAAAATCACCCGGCGTGAGGAGCTCCCCGCGCACGCCCTCCATCAATATCCCGTGCATTTCCCGGATCAAGCGCAGGCTGACTGGCAGGGTCTTCAATCGTTCCAGGCCGTAATCCAGGGCGCGCACGTAGTTGTGCACCTCCCGCACGTCCGCAGTGTCTTCGAGGAAGGATAATTGGACCAATTCGTAATGGTACAGGTCCGCAAGGGAAGCGCGCGTCCCTTCGATCCGCGAAGAGAGCACTGCCTCGCGCCGGATGAATGGACGCACCAGGATATGGGGCGAAGGCCGCCTGTCTGCCAGGCTGGCCAGGCGGCCCAGGTTGCGTTCCGCCTCGCCCAGGGCAGAGATCAACGCGGGTGACCAGTCGACGGGGATGGGAGGGAGTGGATCGGGAATGAACGACCAATACCCTTTAGGTGTGCGCAGGATTCGCCCTGGTGCTGTGCTTGAAAAGTCGTTGGGATCCATTTGGGTATATTCCGCAAACAAGGCTCTTTATTATTTACATTTTATCCATAAAGTGTAAATAACGCAACCGCTTATTTACACTTTAATCCCTCAGCCAGCCTCTCCCCTCATCTCCATCACCGTCTCGAACATCGCCTGCACATTCTCCCACGGGAACCCCGGGTCGACCTCCAAATACAGGAACGAGCCTCCACTCAGCACCTCAAAAGTTTCCACGAGCTTGAGCAGGTAATCCCTCACCTCCCCGGTTTGGCGTGCTGCATCAGCTCGCCGCGGTCCGGGTGGAGCTGCACCGCCAGTCCCAGCTCGCGGCAGCGCTGCGCAAGTCTGGGAAGATCGAACAGGGGAAGCTGCGGCCAGATGACGTCCGCCCCGGCCTGGCGCAGGTCCTCAAGGATCGGACCGATCTGCCCGCAGGAGTGGAAAAAGATGCGCTTGCTGGCTTTCTTTACCGGGTCGAATAGCGCCTGGTCAGCGCGGTAGGAAAAAGCGCCGCCAGGTCTGTGGCGAAAACATGCTCCCTTGCTGGGTCCCGAAATCGTCGCCAACAGCGATCGCGTCCACGCCGGTCTCCAAGGCGTTTTCAACCAGGCGCAGGTTGTACTCCACCAGCCTGTCCGCCAGGAGGTTGATCTCGGGCGTGTCCTGGGCGATGTCGATCAAAACGTCCTCGAACGGGCGCAGCGATTGCATGGTTTCGAACAGGCTTGCGCCCCCGCCCAGGTGGAAGTAATGGCGGTGCTGGGCTTCCCCTTCCGCAGCACTGCTGCGCCGCCAGCCTGACCCCGCTGAGCCGCTCAACCGCCGGCATTTTGTATTCTGCCAGGCGGGAGATGTCTGCCAGCGGGTAGCCGGTGCGGTAGCCCCACACGCCGAAGATGCGGTGCTCCCAGGTGGTGCCCCACTCGTCGGTGCGGATCACGTGGTAGCGCCCCTCGGAGTCGAAATCCGTCGCGGGAATGCTGGGTAGCCGCAGGTCGCCCAGGTCGCCGAAGTCGTGCCCGCAAGCCCGCATCAGCTCCAGCAGCTTCTGCCCGTGCTCGAACAGCCCGGCGGGCGAGGGGTGGATCTGCAATGGAACGACATCGACAGGCTGGAAATCCAGCGCCGCCAGCATGCGCTCGCGTGGGTTCATGTGCATGGGCATTCCCCATTTATACCCCAATCTTGCCATTCCCTCAGTTATTCTCACCCTCCTGGGCAGTGTCGTCGCCTTTGACCGCCTCCACCCCCCGCATTAATGTCATTTCGACGAACGAAGTGAGGTACGGACATTCTTTGTCCGCGTACGGACGCTCTTTCTGGTTATAATTAACAATCGAAGCAACCCTTTGAGACGGCGAACAAATCCTTTCAAGCCATTATCTATTTCAGGGATTATAGGAGTCGAAAATGTCTAAAAAGTATATCTTCATGATCATTAAATACCCAAAAGCCGGTACAGCCACCGAGGCTCTTGCTGCGCTTAAAGAAATCATGCAAATGAAATTTGCCAGCCTCAAAGATGCAATCGCCGTAACGAAGACCGTAGAAGGTGAAATCATGCTCCACCGGATGCAGGACGACATGTCCGGCACGGATTTTTTGAACGGTCGCTTGATTGGCGTCATTTTCGCCAATCTTTTTGCCTCTGAGACTTGGGAGTGGAATGGCGCTCTCGCGGGTACTGCATTTACCTTGCTCGGACAGGGAATCCAGGACAGGCTGCTGGATGAATTTGGGGAGAAGATGACCCCGGCCGAATCCGCAGTAGCCCTCCTGATTGAGCGTGCCGATTGGCGCAAGGCTGTAGATCGCATGAGGGTTCACAACTTCCAGGGAGTTGTTGTCATCTCACAGAATGTGATCGGAGATTTGACTGCCACAGAGAAGCTGCTTGACGATGAAAAGACACTCGCTTCCGTGCCTGAAAAAATGGGAGTACCCGCCCCAAAAGGGTTGAAAACCATCGAGGGGATAGGCGACGTATACCGTCAGAAACTGTTCGAGGCCGGCATCTCGAACGTGGATGAATTGCTGGCAAAAGGCGCCACCATACAGGGCCGTAAAGGGATCGTTCAATCCACAGGTGTCAGCGAAAAACTGGTGCTGCGCTGGGTGACGATGGCGGATCTTTTCCGCATCAAAGGTGTTGGTCAGGAATACGCCGAGTTATTGGAATCTGTTGGGGTGGATACCGTACCGGAACTGGCTCAGTGTGTCCCCGCTGATCTCCTGGAAAAAATGGCAGCCGCCAACACGCAGAAAAAGATGGTACGCCGCCTGCCTGTTTTATCCCAGCTAGAGGGCTGGGTTACCCAGGCGAAGGACCTGCCGCAGGTCATCACTTAATTGGTCCATATCCTCATCCGCCTCAGGGGCTGTCTGGAAAGAACCGCCAGGCAGCCCCTTAATCTTTCACCCTTATCAACCCCTGTCACACCTGTCACACTTGTCACACTCCCCACCCTGCAGTCCTTCTCAGTTGTTCAGTGTTTCAATGTTTTCTCAGTGTTTCAGCGTTTCCGGTACACCACCACCACCGACGCCGGGTCGCAGGCCTCCTGCGGCCTCGTCCGCAGCACCTCCTCATACACCTCCGGGTCCGGCGGCTCGTGGAACCTCGGCTCCGCGCTCACCTGCGAGAAGATCCGTTCGTCGATCACCACGAAATCCGCCTCTGCCAGCCAGCGCTCGTCCAGCTCGCGGTTCCAGAAGCCGTAGCGCAGCAATTCCTGCGTCTCCCCGTCCAGGTAGTAGGTGTAAATCCCGTTCACCTGCGGCGGGAAGTAGCGAACCCCATCTAAATACACCAGCGGCAGCGCCGACTTGCTCTTCAGATACACAGTGGAGCCCGGCGGGATGACCCCCCTCAGCTCCTCTCCCATCCTCGCGTAGTTCCCCGGGACGTCCTCCTCGCAATAAGCCTCGCCGCTGCCTTGGCCCATCAGCCACGTCGGCATCAGCAGGCTCCCAACGATTAAAAATGCCAGCAGCGCCGTGTAGCCGTAGGCGCACTTCTTGCGCCCGCCGGCCGCCCATGGGATCGCCGCTGCCAGCAGGATTACCAGCCCCGCCAGGGCACCCGCCGCCGTCGGCAGCGCCCGCCGCAGGATCGCCGGGTCCACGAAGCGGTAATCGTTGATGATCGCCCGCACCCGCCGCGGCGTGAACCAGCCTTCCGCCTGTGGGTCGAACACCGGCAGCTTCATCGTCATCAGCTCGTTGCCCGTCTCTTCGAAGGTCGCAAAGCCGATACCCGCCGCCAGGACCAGGATACCCGCCGCCAGCGCCAGGGTCCGCAGGGGCGAGAGCCGCTGCTGAGGCCAGTAGGGGAACGTCATCAGCACCAGCAGGATCGCCAGGCTGCTGAATAACGCCGTGTACGGCGCCAGGCAGAACACGCAGTAGTTTTTCCCCAGCGTCGCCCAGGCGTGCAGGAGGAAAAGAACCCCGAAGCTGCTCGCCAGGAAGACCGATATCTTAAACTCGTCCCGGCTTTTCCAGTCCGCCAGCCGCGGCCAAAGCGCCAGGCTGGCCAAAAAACCCGCCAGCGCCAGGAAGTGGTAGCGCAGGGCGCTCGCCAGGCTCAGCAGGCGGACCAGCGGCGAGACCTCCGGGTTCCACAGGGGTTCGCTCGCCGGCGTCAGGAACGCCTCTGGCAGGAGCAGGCTCGCCCCGGGCAGCCAGTACGCCCAGATGCGCAGGATCCCCGGCCAGTAGAGTGCATGCCCGAGCAGCGCCGTGCCCGCCCCCGCAGCCAATGCGTACCAACCGGCTTTCTTTCCGTACTGCCAGAACACGAGCAAAATATATAGCCCCAGCACCGGCGCCATGTTGATGCGCGTCATCAGCAGCAGCCCCGCCAGGGCAGCCGCCGCCGTTGTCTGCCAGAGCTTGCGCTTTTCACCCAGCCCGAGCACCAGCGTCCAGGTCAGCAGCAGCGCCACCAGCGGCTGCGAGACTGCCGCCGCGAAATACTCCGCCGTCACCGGGTTGAGCGCCAGCGCCGCCACCGCAAACGCCCCGCCCCAGCGCCCGCGCAGGCGCTTCCCCAAAACCCACATCCCCAGCAGCACGCCCAGCCCCAGCCCCACCGAGAAATAGCGCCCGCTCTCCAGCCCCCTCCCAAAAATTCGCTGCGCCAGCCCGGGCGCCAGGAACGCCAGCGGCATCTGGTTGTTCCAAAATCCATCGTCCTGGAACGGCCGGTACTCCCCCGTGGCGAAGGCGTAGCCCTTCACCAGGTACTGCCCTTCGTCCTCCACCGTCTTCAGGTGCTGGACGTTGCCCAGCGCCTGCAGCAAAAACCAGCCAACCGCCAGGAGCGTCAGGATTTCTGCCAGCCAGGGCGTGTTCAGGACCTTTTTCATCTCATCCCCCCGGCTCTCCCGCCACGTTCCGGGTGTAAATCCTGAACGACCCGATCTCCTTGGTCAGCGTGTAATTCCCGGCGAAGGCTTGAAAGGCTTCTTCGATCTCTGCCGATTTTATGTCAAACTCCTGGGCGTTAAAACCCGCGTACGATGGCACCAGGATCACCTGCGGCGGTTTCTCTTCAGCTCTGCGAAAAATGCTGCGGACCTTCTCCAGGCTGGCGTACTCGCTGGCGTAACCCCGGTACAGCGGGTACTGGTAGGCGAACCTCGTCGGCGAGCGGCGCTGGCTTAAAAAATTGAACCCCGTTTCCGCTCCCCAGGCCAGCACAAAATCCTCTGGCCCGCTCAGTTCCTGGATTGCGTTCACTACCTTCTGCTGCACTTTAGAGCGCAAGTTATCCCGGTCGTACTCTTCCCAGTTCTCCGCGTAGGCGTTATAGGAGCCCAGCGCCGCGGCCGCCCCGAAAACGATCACGATTAAGTACCTTACGAAGCCGGAACCAGCGAAGGCTGGTTTCGTGCCCTGATTAGCAAGCGGTTTTAACCGCTTGCCGTCAATCTGCTTGTCATCCCCTTGCCTGTCAAGGTATTTATCCAGCGCCTCGAATAGCAGTTGGAACAACGCCGCTGCAAACACCGCCAGTACCGGGATCAGGGTGATGAAATAATGGTAGTACACCTTCCCCGAAGCGCCCACGAGCAAAAACTCGAGCGGCAGCGCCAGGGCCGCCACCGTCCAAACGGCCAGCCTGGCGTTCTGCCGGGGGTTGGCGGCCTTCTGCCGGAGTAGACTAAGCAAAGCTACCAGCCAGCCCAATATCGCCAGCCAGACCAACCCGCCGGCATCCATGTAATTGAAGGCAGCCAGCATGTTGAGCAAGCGCGTTTTCAGGCTGCTCTGCGCGTAATACAGGTTGAACACGAACGCCACATCCCACAATTCGTCCAGGGCGCCCTGGCTGAAAAAGTACCCTGCGATCGCCAGGCTGACAGCGCCCGCCCCCGCCGCAAAACCTCCTAAAGTCATTGCGAGCGGTTTTCGCGAAGCAATCTCGGCACGGGCAGGATACTGAGACTGCGCGGGCACAAACCGCCCGTGCGCAAAGTGCGCTCGCAGTGACCAAAGCCCAGCCCTCCCCAAAACAAACACCAGCCACGCCGCCGGGATCGCCACCGTCGTCTGCTTGGTGAAAAACAGCAGCGCCGCCAGGACGCCGAGGGCGATCGCCCGCCAGCCGTAGCGCCCTTCCTTTTCTGCCTGCCAGATCAGCCATAAAAAGGCGAACTGCAGCGGCAGGGCGAACTCGGTGGTGAAATTGCCGCCGTACAGCACCAGGCTCAGGTTCACACACCAGATGCCCGTTGCCAGGATGCGCACTCGCCGTCCCGCTCAGCTTGCGCAGCAGCCCCAGGCTGAGCAGGACCGCCGCCAGCAGCGAGACAAACTCCAGGATCCAGATGCCCCAGCCGGCTGTTTGCGAGATCCGCAGGCTCAGGGCGTTGATCCAAAAAATGAGCGGCGGCTTGTGGTCCCAGACATCCCGGTAGGGGACCTCCCCCTGGTTGACCCGCCAGCCGATGTACTGAAAAACGCCGGCGTCCCGGGTCAGCAGGTCCTTGTGCGCCGGGATGGCGGGCAGGAGCACGAGCAGGACGAAGAGGACGGCAAGCCCCAGGAGCAGGAGCTGGCTCAGCTTCCGGTTCATGATTTCTGCCTGCGCTGCCTGGCCCAATCCACCAGCAGCACGATCACCGCCGTCGCCAACCCCAGGCCCAGGGTGGCGAACAGGTTCTTGACCGGCCAGTACAGCGGGGTGTAGCGCCGCAAGTAAAACGGCATGAACCACGCCAGCATCGAGAGCACCAGGATCAGCACGCGCCGCAGCCAGGGGTCGCCCGACTGGCGATAGTCATACCACGCCCAGGCCGCCAGGGCGACCTGTAAGCCGGCGAACGTGATCCGGTAGCGCACATTGTCCCAGGGATCGCCGCCCGCCCGGAACGCCGTGAACAGGATCGCCGCCCAGACCACGACGCTCAGGGCTTTCGCCAGGCGGTCGCGCTGCGGTGAGATCCACGCTCGCAAACCGCCGTAAAGCAGCATCGTGATTAACAGCGTCCAGCCCAGCGAGCGCCAGATGGCGATGGCTCGCCACACCACCGTCCCCGAGAGGTCGGCGATCGCCGCCGGCAGGAACGGCTGGATCGAGCCGTAAATCACCAGCAGGGGCGTGTGCGTCCACTCCGGTGTCGTCCGAAATATCTTCTGCACCCAGCCCGAGGCGCGCTCGGTTAAATACGCCTGGTAGGCCGCCGTCTTGCGGAGCCACCACCCCAGCATCTCCAGCGGGTTGCTGAATGTCTGGTGCGACAGGCGCTCCAGGGCGTAAAACGAGCCAACCAGGACGATCACGGCGATCACGGCCAGCCCCAACCAGAAAAGTGGCTTGTGCTGGAGCTGCTGGCCGAAAAATCCACCCCAGACCAGGGCGATCCCCAGGATCGCCAGCAGCAGCAAGCCCCCCGCCGGTGGTGAGAAAAACAGCGTCAGCAGCAGGGCGCCCAGGATCCACGCCGGTCCCACCCACGAGTGGTGGCCGCGGTAGAGCGCCAGGCCGTAAAAAGCCATCGTCGCCAGCGCCAGCAGGAACGCCTCGCGCATCTGGGTGCTCCCCTGCAGGACGGTCTCCGGGTACAGCGCCAGCAGCCAGGCCGCCAGCCAGGCGATCCTGGTTGCCAGCGAGTGCTGCTGCCAGCCTCTTTTCGCGAATGCCCAGGCAAACGGCACGGCCAGCGCCGAAAAGGCCGCGGTGAGGACGACCATGCCCAGTGGCGAGTGCTGGCTGCCGCCGGTGACCCGGTAAAGGCCGGCGCTCAGGAGCAGCATGCCTCCGTATTGGTCGTAGCGCTGGTAGCGGTCGTAAGCGCGCAGCAGGGACTGATCGGATTGGGCCAGCTTCCAGGCTGCCTGGTCGCGCTTGTGTGCGTCTGACATGATGTAGCCCTGGCTTTCGGAAGGGCTGCCGTACCCGTAGCGCGGCAGGACCGTGTACCAAACCACACCCGCGAGCAGCCGGAGCAGGGCAGCGGCCACCAGCAGCCTGAGCAGACCGGCGGGGAGGGCTTCGTGGCGGGAGAGCAGCCACCAGCCACCACCCAGGATCAGGCAGCCCAGCAGGACGAAACCGGCCAGCGGCAGCCAGCGCCCGAGCACGGACGCGTCGAACAGCGGCGGGCAACTCTGCGGGCTTCCCAGCAGGCAACCTGCCGATATCCACGCCAGGAGCAGTCCCAGCAGGGCGATCAGGCTGATCAACAAAACGATCCGGTCGGCCAGTGGCGCAATCTCAGGCAGTTTTTTCATTCAGGGTCATGTCCAGGCCGGCGATCAGGCGTTCGGCTCGTCTCTCCCACGAGTATTGTACGGCATCCTGAGGCGCCTGGCTCGCCAGCTTTCCCGCCTCTTCCGGGTGATTTTTCAGGTGTGTAATGGCCGCCGACCAGGCTTCCAGGTCTCGGCTGGGCAGCAGCACTGCGTTCTCAGCGTTCAGGACCTCCCGCAGCGGCGCCAGGTCGCTGGCGACCAGGGCGCGCCCGCAGGCCAGGTATTCGAACAGCTTCAGCGGGCTCAGGTAGCGGGCGATGTCCCCGCCGGACGAGCCTGCTACTTTCTCACCGTACGGCGCCAGCAGGACGTCGCAGGCCGCCTGGTAGCCTGGCAGCGCCGCGTTCGCCACAAAGCCTGCCAGGATCACCCGCAAGGGTCCCCGGTGCTGTGCTTCCTGGCGCAGCCGCTCCACGTCCGCCGGCTCACCGCCTACCAGCAAAAACTGCACCTCCGGCAGTCTCTCCGCCAGGTCGAGCATGAACTCGGCGCCCCTTCCGGCGTATAAGTGCCCGCTGTAACCAACCGTGAAGCGCTCCGGCTCGAGTTTTCGCCCCACCGCTTGCTGCTGCAGCGCCAGGCGGGCCGCCCGCGGCTCGGGCAGGTTTTCGAAGCGCTCCAGGTCGACACCGTCCGGCAGGACAACCGTAAACGCCCCCGCCTCCGCCTTGCCTGGCCCTGGGATTTTGAACTGCTGCGCCAGGTCGTTCGCCAGCGCCCTGGTGATGGCGACCAGCCTGCGCCGGCCGCGTCCCTTTATAAACAGTCGGACGCCGGCTGATGGGCTGCGACCCCTGGGCAGGTCGTGCACCTCTAAAATTGTGGGGGTCCCCAGCAGGCTTGCTAATGCCGCCGCCTGGACCAGGCGGGTATAAACGAGGTCAAACTGACCCTTTCGGGCTGCTCTGACGGCCCGCATGGCGTAGTCATAACGCCGCAGGGAGGGTGCTGCCCGCAGCCAGGTCACCGGGAACGGGCACTGCAGGCCGTAATGCCCTGCCAGCTTCCTCCCAGCTCGGCTTCCTGGCCTGGGCTGGTTTTCCACTCGTTGGTGAGATCACCGTCACGCTGTGACCGCAGGTGACCAGCGCCTGCGCCATCTTCATCACCTGGATGGTGTTGGCGCGGCGGGCGGGGAGTTCGGTGGGGGCGATCAGGGCAACCTTCATGGTTTCAGAACTTCCAAGTATACCCGGTACTGCTGCTCTGCGGCGCGCTCCCAGGTCAGTTCCTCAGCCCAGAGGCGGTTGGCCTCGCCCAGCCGGCAACGCAGCTCTCCGTCGCGCAGCAGGCGTAAGAGCGCCTGGGCGGTGCCGGCCACGTCGCCCTCATCCGCCAGCAGGCCGGTCCTACTGTCCTGGACGGCCTCGGTGACCCCGCCGCTGCGGCTGGCGACGACGGGCAGGCCGTAGGCGCCGGCTTCCAGGTACACCAGGCCGAAGCCCTCAAAGTTGACCCCCACCTGGCGCGGGGTGAGCACGAAGACGCTGGCGCTCCGGTAGCAGCGCTGCAGCTCCTCGTCCGAGACCATCCCCAAAAAGCGCACGCCGGAGAGCCCTTCTCTCTGGACAAACTCCTGCAACTGCCGTGTAAAGGCGCTGCCAGGGTGGGGATCGCCGGCGATCCAGTATTCGGCAGCCGGGAACTCCTTTTGGACGATTTTAAATGCCGCCAGGCTGACGTCATGCCCCTTGCGCGCTTTGACGTCGCCCACCGTCAGCAGGACCGGAGTTTGCGCATCCGCCTGTCTTTGCAGCGCATCGTTGCGCGGGATTCTCTGGGTGAAGTCATTGCCATTCCAGATGGGCATGACCCGCTTGCCACTCAATTCCTTCCCAAACAGGCGCCGCATCTGCGCCGCTGTCCCGTTGGAAACCGGGCAAATAGCTTGTGCCTGCTTCAAGACGCCCTGGTACGCCAGGCGGTCCAGGGGGCGCTCGCTGGCGGCGATCCCGTAGGTGCCGTGGGCGGTCAGGACGTGGCCGCACTGTGCCTGCCGGCTCAGCCAGTGCCCGACCAGTCCGGTCGGGTAGGCTTCCAGCGAGTGCACCAGGTCCAGTTGCGGCCAGCGCCGGCTGCGAATCGTGAAATAGCAGTTGAGCAGTCTGACCAGGCCGCGCGGGTTCGAGAGCCAGGCGCTTTGCGTGCATGGCAGCCCGAAAATCTTCCAGTCCGGGAACAGCCTCTGCAGCCTCTTTTAACTCGTCTTTGGCGACAAAAAGGGTGGGCTCCAGCTCATGGAGGCGTAAAGCCTGCAGCAATCCCAAGGTATGCGTGCGCCAGCCGGCGCGCTTGCCCAGCGACGGCAGCACGTAGCCGACCCGCAGCCATTTACCCGCTCGCTCAGGCATCGAGAGTCTCCGAGAGTGCGTCTTCAGCCTGGCGCTGGCGCAGAAGGGAGCGCGTCTTCAAGGCGGCGATTGTCACCCCGATCAAATAGGAGGCCGAGAGCAGGGCGGCGTTTGCCAGGTAGCCGAAGCGCGGCACGAGTAAAAATATTCCGAGCAGCTTGAAGCCAGCCAATATTAAATTAAGCTTGGTCGGGAAGTCAGGTTTGCCTAAAGCCAGCAGGGCAATCCGGTTCCAAAAAAAGGTGTTCGCTACCAAAAAGCCCGGGATCAGGATCAGCAGCGCCGGGTACGCTGGTAAAAAGTCCGGGTTGTTGTACAGCAGCAGGATCAACTGCTGCCCGAATATGGCCAACACGACTGAGATTCCCAGCGTGAAGCTGCCCGCCAGCAGCGAGCTGCGCTTCAAGGTGTCGACCATGCTCTGCCAGTTTTTATTGGCGACGGCGCGCGAAAGCTCGGGGTAGGTTGCCTGGGGCAGGGGGCTGACCGGCATCGTCACCAGGTTGATCAGGGAGAGGGCCGTCTTGTAATAGCCGGCCTCGGTGGTCGAGCGAAAGAGCGACACCCACAGCAGCTCGGCGTCCTTGTTGACCAGGCTCAGGGTGGCGCTGATGTTGGTGCTGACCGCGAAATGCACCAGTTCGCGCGACCAGGTTTGCAGTTTTTTCAGCGGCGCCCCCCACCAGCGGGGTCCCAGGTTCTTGCCCGCCGTGTGCAGCGCCTGGAGGGTCATTGTGGAGGCTCCACTGACCTTCCCGAGGACGTAGGCTGCCAGCACAAACGGCAGCGCCTGGCTCTGCAGAGCCGGCGTCGCCCCGCCGTCGAAGGCGATAAAAACGACCGCCGTGAGTGCCAGGGTGACCGCCGTGCCTACGACGCTGGCGATGGCGATCTGCGGGTAGCGGTTAAGAATCTGCAGCAGCCCGGTCGAGCTCTCGGCGATCAAGTTTGCCAGGATAATCAGCCCGTAGAGCATGAACCAGCCGGTGGTGGCCGGGTCTTTTGCCAGGTAGGTCGCTGCCAGCGGCGAAAGGGCGACCACCAGAGTGAAGGCAACCAGGGACGCCCCAATCTCCGCCAGCGCGGCTGCCTTGAACACTGCGGCCGCGCCCTCCTGATCATTTTCCTCCGAAAACTTGCCGACGTACTTGATCACCAGCTCCGACATGCGGAACGAGGCGAACTTGTTGACCACGCTCGTGAACAGGATAATGGTTGCCAGCAAGCCCCAGCCCTGGATCCCCAGCAGCCTGCCCGCCAGGATGTTCTGGACGATGCCCAGGACGGCGGCGATCCCGGTTGCGCTGAACAGGTATCCCGAATTGGCGGCGATCCGCCGGATCAAGGCCGAATCAAAAACTGCCCGCAGGATCCTCTGCAGCCAGCCAGGCAGCCATGCCCAGCGGGGGCCGGGTGGCTTTTCCCGCCCGCTCTCAGCCCGTGGCAATTTCTCTGGCCCAGGAGCGCTCGGCATGGTACCAGGCCACCAGGTTTGACACACCCTCGTCCAGCGATACGACCGGCTGCCAGCCCAACAGGCTGCCCGCTTTACTCACGTCGGCTAGGTTGGCCAGCATCTCGGCGGGATTGGGTGGGTATTGTTCGATCTGCGCCTTCTTACCGACCCGCTCTTCGATCATGTGGATCAGCGCTTTGATTTTGATCGATTCGTGCCCTCCCAGGTTGATCACCTCGTAGCCCAGGGGTTTTAGCCCCAGGATCGTACCGCGGGCGATGTCGTCCACGTAGGTGAAGCCGCGCGATTGCTCGCCGTCCCCGTACAGCCGCAGCGGACGGCCTTCGGAGATCCACTGCACGAAGCGGAACATCGACATGTCCGGCCTGCCCGCCGGCCCATACACGGTGAAGTAGCGGAAGACGGTCACATCTATCTGGTAAAGCGAGTGGTAGGTGTAGCAGAGGACCTCGGCAGCCTTTTTGCTTGCGGCGTAGGGCTGCAGGGGGTGGTTGCTGTCAGCAGTCTCGGGGGTTGGCAAGGGCGCGTCCAGGCCATAAATGCTGGAGGTGGAGGCGAGGATAAACTTCGGGATGGCCTTGCGCCGGCAGAGCTCGAGGAGGTTGAGGGTGCCGGTGAGGTTGGCGTCGTAATACACCCAGGGGTTTTCCACGGAGGGGCGCACCCCCGCCCGCGCTGCCAGGTTAATCACGCCTGTGTAAGCCGTTCCATCCAGAGCAAACACCGCATCCCTGTCGGCGATGTCCAGGCGTTTGAAGGTGAAATTCGCATAGCTTTCGAGCTTGCGCAGGCGATATTCTTTGACGCGCACGTCGTAGGCGTCGTTGAGGTTATCGACCCCCGTTACACTGTGCCCGGATTGCAGCAGCAGCTCAGCGACCCGGTTGGCAATAAAGCCCGCCGCGCCGGTTACCAGGTAATGCGCCATAGTGCCTGTCCTTTCAATTTTCCGCCGTGCGGGTTAAAGCTTGAAGACTTTCGGGCTGCCGCGCCCGATGGTTTTCAGAGCGTTGCGGGTGTCCACGATCAGGCTGGAGGCGTTGAAAATGCCCTCGTAGTCGTAGCTGGAGTGGTTGGTAACGATGATGACGCAATCAGCGGTTTTGATCGCGGGCATCAGGTCGGCGATACTCTCGTGCGCCCGGCCGTCGTGCTGGATGCGCGGCACGTAGGGATCGTGATACGAGACCAGGGCGCCTTTTTGCTCTAAAAGACCGATTACGTCCAGGGCGGGGCTCTCGCGCAGGTCGTCGATGTCCGGTTTATAGGCCACACCCAGCACCAGGATGCGGCTGCCCTTGATCGATTTCGAGTGCTCGTTGAGGGCGTCCTGGACCTTGGTCACCACGTAGCGCGGCATGCCGGTGTTGATCTCGCTGGCCAGCTCGATAAAGCGGGCGTGTGTACTGCAGGCCGCGCAGCTTCCACGAAAGGTACAGCGGGTCGATGGGGATGCAGTGCCCGCCCAATCCAGGTCCCGGGGTGAATTTCATGAAGCCAAAAGGCTTGGTGGCGGCGGCGTCGATAACCTCCCAGACGTCCACGCCCAGGCGCTCGCACATGATCGCCATCTCGTTGACCAGCCCGATGTTGATCATCCGGAAGGTGTTTTCGAGCAGCTTGGCCATCTCGGCGACCTCGGTGGACGACACCGGGACGACGGTCTGGATGGCCTGGGCGTACCAGGCGCTGGCGATCTCGGTGCAGGTCGGGGTGATCCCGCCGATGACCTTGGGGGTGTTGAGGGTCGTCCAGTCCTTGCGCCCGGGATCGACGCGTTCGGGCGAAAAGGCCAGGTAAAAATCCTCGCCGGCCTTCAAGCCCTTTTCGATGCCGATTTTGGGCAACATGATCTCGCGCGTCGTTCCAGGGTAGGTGGTCGATTCCAGCACCACCACCATCCCCGGGTGCATGTACTTTGCCAGGTCGTCCGTGGCAGTCAAAATATAAGACAGGTCCGGGTCGCCGGTCTTGCGTAACGGGGTGGGCACACAAATGCTGACCGCATCGATCATCTTGAGCACCGAAAAATCGCTGGTGGCGCTCAGGCGACCGGCTTCCACCAGGCGCTTGACCTGCTCGCTAGGAACGTCCTGGATGTGGCTTTCGCCTCGCCGGACGGTCTGAACTTTCCGTTCATCCGGGTCGATTCCGGTGACTTTGAAGCCGGCTTCAGCAAAAACCACCGCCAGCGGCAGTCCCACGTAGCCCAGGCCCAGGATGGCAACCTGGAGCGAATGGTCGTTAATTTTTTTGAGAAGGTTTTCGTGCATGAGTCTCCAAGATTTTTTTAAAATAAACTCAACTGTTTCGCGTCATTTTTGGGTTCAGGTTCAGCCGGTTTTTCTTCATGGTTCCGGGCTGCTTTGGCGATCATTTCAGGCAGGCGCAAGAAATCGGCTTCGAGCACGGGCTTCAGCGATCCCTGGTGGAGAGCGGCTGCCGGGTGGTACATGGCGACCACCAGGCGGCCTCTCACCAGCGTGGACTGCCCGTGGATGGAGCTGATTTTGGCGTTGGGCAGGAACCGCGCCATCGAGTAGCGTCCCAGGGTGACGATCACCTTGGGGTTGATCGCCTGGATCTGGCGTTCCAGGTAATCGCCGCAGGCTTCGATTTCGCCTGGCTCCGGGTCGCGGTTCCCGGGCGGGCGGCATTTTACCACGTTGCCGATGAAAACTTCAGAGCGCTGTAAACCGATTTTTGCCAGCAACTCGTCCAGAAATTTGCCTGCCTGGCCTACAAAAGGACGCCCCTGCTCATTTTCGTGAAAACCGGGTCCTTCGCCGATAAACATGATCTCTGAGGTTGCCGGTCCTTCCCCCGGCACTGCCAGCTTGCGGGAGTGGTGCAGGGGGCATTTTTTGCATTGGCTGACTTCATCGGCGACGGCTTTCAGTTCATCAATCGGGTTCATGCGATCTCCTGTTTTTTTAATTTATTCAAGCCTGCAAAGCTTCCAACTGCCGGATCGTGTCTGCCGTGAGCGGACTCAGCGTCATAATCCAGGCATCTTCGTTGTTGTCGCGGTAGTAATGGGGCCGCACCCCCACCACCTTAAATCCAAAATTTTGATATAGCGTCTGGGCAGCCAGGTTCCCGCCGCGCACCTCCAGGGTCGCCTGGATCATCTGGTTCTCAACGGCATTACACAGGGCGGTGGTCAATAAACGGGCTGCGATTCCCTGGCGGCGATAATCCGGGTGGACGGCGATGGTCGCAATGTGCGCCTCATCGACGATCAGCCACATCACGATCATCCCGATCACCTGTTGCAAATCGGCGCACTCTGCTACCCACAACCGCGAACCCGGGTTTTGGGTGAGCTCGAAACGGTACGACTTCTCGGGCCAGGGCATGCTGAACGAAAGTTGGTCGATCTGAACCACACGGGGAACGTCTTCCAGGCGCATCGACCGAATCTGCAGCGAAGGACAAGTAGACTGGGTCATCATGCCATCAGCCGGGGATGGGATCGTTAAAGTGCAGGTAAATCGGGGTCAGGCTTGCCGGATCGTCGAGTTCCCCTGCCTGCCAGCGCTTCCAGGCCAATTCTGCCAGGTAGGAGGGTCGCCGCAAGCTGGCTGCCGGAGACGCCAGCTCAATCAACCTGGAACCAGGCGAGCGTTTCTTACCCAGGAGATGGCGTTCTTCTGCTGTGAGCTCTCCGCAGACAAGGGTTGGCACCTGGATGCGCTGCGCCAGGTCCTGGGCTGTGAGGACCTCGTTCCTGGATTGAGCCTGCCAGGTTTTCACCCCGCCCGGACCCTTCATAAACTCATACCAGCCGACTGCCAGACGTCCACGACCCGCCCTCAGGACGGCTGCCATGGGGATGTCCCGGGGGGGCTGTGCCTGGGCCAGGATGTCCAGGGTGGGGATGCCCACTACGGGGATGCGTTGCACCAGGGCAATGCCCTTAGCCAGTGCCAGTCCAATGCGCAACCCTGTGAAGGAGCCCGGTCCCAGGGCAACGCCGAGCGCACCCAGTCCATCCACGGAGGTATGTGTTCGTATCAGTAGCTCCTGGACGGCCGGCGCCAGTTCGGTGGTATGGTGGTCATTACTCGCCCACACGCTTTCGTTGAGTACCTGCACGCCATCGTACAGCGCCAATCCGATGACTCGGGTGGACGTGTCGATCGCCAGCAGGATGGTTTTGCTTTGAGCCGCCGTGCGCATCAGCGGCCCCCGTAAACCTGGCGTTGAAAACTGCTCAGCAGCTCGATGTTTCGGGCGCCGTGCCGCGATTACCAGCAGGTCGCGCTGGTCCTGGTTGACGTAGTTAAGGCGGATTTCCAGGTTCTCGGACGGTAGGACGGCCTGGATGCGCTCCGCCCACTCAACGACCATGGGGCCACCCTCCAGGAGGTTGTCCAGGTCCAGTTCTTCAGCTTCCTGGGGTGAATTCAAGCGGTAGGCGTCCAGGTGATATAAATTCTGTTCCCCTGGCCTGCGATAGACGTTTACCAAAACAAACGTTGGGCTGGATACGGCATCCAGGGATCCCCAGCCTGCGGCAATCCCCTGTACCAGCGTGGTTTTTCCGCTGCCCAATTCTCCGTGCAGGCAGACCAGATCCCCAGGGCGCAGGTGCGCGCCCAGGCGCATGCCCACCCGCCGCGTCTGTTCGGCGCTGCGGCTGATATACTCCAGTGAATTCGGTTGTAGTATCGGCATCGAGGGGATTATAAGCGGTTTACGTTTTTATTTCCAGCCGCGCCAGGGAGGCAGCTACCTTTTTTAACCCAACCTTCTCGAAAAAAATGTCGAGGACCTCGTCCTCGTCCTGGAGGCGGCTGTTCAGGATCATGCCCTCTCCCCAGGTCGGGTGTTCGACGCGCATACCCGGGTGAAAGCGTTGTTGGATGGCTTCTTTCACCGGGCTGACCTGCCAGCGTTCTGGTTTGGCGCTGACCAGGCTACCGCCGCGCTGGCGGGTGCGAGAGACGGTCTCCTGCAGCATCTCTTCCGGGATGTCCGCCAAAAAGCGCGAGGCCTCTGCCGGTTCGGCATAGCCGTATGAAGTACGGTTCTGCGAATAGACCAGGTAAAGCTGGTCTTTTGCCCGGGTAATGCCCACGTACAACAGGCGTCGTTCCTCCATCATCCCCTCGGGATCTTCAAAGGACCGGCTGTGAGGCAGTGTGCCATCGTTTAAACCCACGATAAAGACAACCGAAAACTCAAGGCCCTTGGCCGCGTGCAGGGTCAGCAGGGTCGGGACGTTCGTAGTTGCCTCCAGGGTATCCTGGTCGGACACCAGGGCAATTTGTTCCAGGAAGGCTTCAAGCCCTTTATCCTGGTATTCGGCAGCCAGGCGGCGCAGCTCCATGACGTTGTCCCAGCGATCCTGGCCCTCCTCGGTGCCATCGTCGATGTAGGCGTGGTAATCGACTTCCGTCAGGATGCGGTCCATTAAGGCTAAAGGCGTCATATCGCTTTTGGCCTGGATCCAGGCGGACAGCAGGCCGCTGAAACTGGCGAGGACTGCACCACTGCGCCCCGGGAATTGCGCCTGGACGGAGTTGGCTGAATTTCGCGAAAGGGAGAGCAGCATCTCGCCGGGACTGATCCCGGCCTTCTGAGCCTGTGTCCGTAAAGACAGCGTTGTCTTGTCGCCGATGCCACGGGTAGGTGTATTGATGACGCGTGTCAGGCTGAGCTCGTCGCTGGGATTGTGAACGGAGCGCAAATAGGCGATGACATCTTTGATTTCACGCCGGCCGTAAAACCGTTGGGCCCCCACCAGCTTGTAGGGCAGGCTGGCAGCCAGGAAGGCTTCTTCGAGCACGCGGGACTGCGCATTCGTGCGGTACATCACCGCAAAATCGCCCGGTGAATTCGCCCCGCGCGCCGTCCGGCTGGCGATGGTGTCGACGATAAAAGCAGCTTCAGCACGATCGTCATAAACCTCGTGGAGAAAAGCTTTCTGCCCGCTGCCCCGATCCGTGAACAAGCGCTTGGGCGTGCGGTACGGGTGGCGGTCGATCACAGCCATAGCCACATCCAGGATAGTCTGGGTGGAGCGGTAGTTCTGTTCCAGCAGGATTACAGTGGTGTCGGGAAAGTCCTGCTCGAACTTCAGGACGTTGCGGTAATCGGCGCCGCGCCAGCGATAAATCGACTGGTCGGTATCGCCCACCACAAAAATGTTGTTGTGAAATGACGCCAGATGCTTAAGCAATGTGTACTGGGCGAGGTTGGTATCTTGAAACTCGTCCACCAGCACCTGCTCGAAACGCCGGGCGTACTTTTCTCTCACCGGAACGTTCTCTTCCAGGAGGTAGGCCGTCCAGAGCAGTAAATCATCGAAATCCAGGGCGTTGTTCGCCAGCAGCAGGTCCGAATAGCGCTTATAAATGCGCTTGATCACCTCATCTCGGTAATTTTGCACCGGCATGGAGTCGGGCAGGTAAAGCTCGTTTTTGGCGTTCGAGATGGAGGCGTGAACCCCCGCCGCTTTAAATTTTTTCTCGTCGACGTTGACATCTTCGATGGCCCGCTTGACCAGGCTAAGCTGGTCATCGGCGTCAAAAATGACGAAATTGGATTCGAAGGGCAGGTGTTCGGCCTCGCGACGTAAAATCCGGGCGCAGGTGGCATGAAAGGTGCCCAGCATCAGTCCCTGGGTATTCTCTCCGATCAGGTTGACCACGCGACTTTCCATCTCGCGGGCAGCCTTGTTGGTAAAGGTTACCGCCAGGATATGGTAAGGTCGAACGCCCATATAGCCGATTAAATAAGCAATCCGCTGGGTGAGTACCCGGGTTTTTCCCGAGCCTGGGCCTGCCAGCACCAGCACAGGTCCCAGGCCAGCCATGACGGCCTGCTGTTGTTGCACGTTCAGATCATTGAGCAGTTGCATCGGCTTTCGATTGTACCTTATCTGGGCGCACTAAAAAGGCGAAAAGCAGGGCAGCAGCCAACCTGCCAAAACCTGAGACTGCAAAGACTGCAATGTATCCCCATTGGGAGATGACCAGGCTGCCCACGGCTGCCCCAGCGGACAGGGAGAGGGCGACGATGATCTGGTAAATGGCTGAAAAGCGCGCCCGTTGATCTTCCGGTGTCAGGGTCAGCAGGTAATTGAACGACGCCAGCGAATAGCCTGCCCATAAGCCGCCGCCTATCAGGTTGACGGGGATTGCCTGACGCACATCCGTGATAAAAATCCAGGCGAAAGGCAGCAGGGGGATGAGTAGTCCGGTGATCAGGACCAGGCGGCGTGGTCCCCAGCGGTCTGCCAGGATGCCGAATGGATGCTGCGAGACCAGGGCAGAGATCTGGCTGACAATCGCCAGGATGCCGACCATGGTGGCGGTGGCATTTAGAACATTCACCTGGTAAGGTGCAAAAAATGGACCGGATATGTTCAGCGAGAAATTCCACAGGGCAGAGGTCAGGCAGAACACCAGGAAGACCGGGTTTGACCGAAAGTACCGGGGGATGGCGCGCCAGGAGAAACCCGCGTCCTCCTGTACCGGCGCCGTGGCTGGCGGCTCCTGGATCCTGGAAAAACTGTACGTCGAGATCATACCGATGGCGAAGGCAATTCCGTAAGCAACCTGGTAGCCCTGGATGCTGCCTGAGCGAGTGATGATCTCGCCCACCAGCAACATGGCAATCATGCCAGTCACCCCCATGATGAAGTTGCGTGCCCCAAAATAACGGCCGCGCCAGGAGATCGGCACCAGGTCAGCGCTGAGAGAGATCCAGGCTGGCATCCCCAGGTTGTTCAATGAGTCGCGCAGGATGGCCAGCGCCAGGGCAACGTAAATGGCGGCGGAGCCGCTAAACAAAAATGGCACCAGCATCATCAGGATTAAGATGATCCGGCCGAAAATTCCTCCGGAAAAGAGGGCGATTTCCTTGCGCCGGCCTAATTTTTCGGCCAACAAGGCGCCTGGGAGCAGGATAATTACGCCGCTCAAGCTGGACAAGGAGCTCAGCAAGCCAATTTGGGCGTTAGTAGCTCCCAGCGCCAGGATAAAAAGCGTCTGGTAGGTGAGGATGGTGCTGTCGCTGGCTGAAGCAAACAGACCGTCCAGCCAAAACCAGCGTAAATTACGGCGGGTTTGCTGGGGGAGCAGGTCCGTCCAACTGCCGCCGGCGGAGAATTGGGCGGCAGCCCGCTTGAACTCGAGACCAGAAGACACGGGGTGAGATGACTGGATCAGGCATTAATTTTTACTACGAATTTTACGTCTTCTGGCGGCAGCGGGGCGCGTAAGCACCAGGGCCGGCTTTCCTGCCCGGACAGTGTTGGCTTTACAGATCGTATTCCGGGTCAGACCTGGTCGAAATACGGGGCATCTACCACAAACACGGTGGCCCGGTGCTCGCCGGCCTCGGGCTGGTGGCAGGTATCTCGGATGGTGTCGATGGCTCTCTGCACCTGGTCAGGCTCGGTGCCAATCAATAGGGTTACCATGCCACGGCGCAAGAAGCCACCTGTGCTGGCCATGCGTGTCACACGGTAGTTATTGGCGACCAATTGATTGATGACGGCCGAATCGTCAGTATCCCGGACAATCGCAATTATCAGCTTCATAGCGCCTCGCTATAGTTGTTCAAACCGTTCGACATTCAGGGTAAACATGGTTGCCCCGCCAATCTCAGCCTCGATCATCAGAGGTTGGCCTTGAATTTGGGTGACGTCCATGTGGGCAGGTATGTAGACTTTGCGCCGGTGGCAGTGTTGCTGGATCAGCTCTACCAACGCCGGCCGGCGTTCGTGATTGAGTCCTACCAGCAGGCAGAGTGTCGCCTCGTGGAGAAATCCACCACTGCTGTCAACTTTTGTAAACGAAAATTTCTTCTGGCTGAGCTTGTCCATGAGCGTGCCAGCCTGGGCGCTGGCAACAATGACCATGACCAGCTGGTCAATCTCAGAGATATTCACTGAATTTGGAGACATATATTTTCCTCCGGCCAGGGAATCAATCCTTTTGACCTATTATACTAGGTGATTGGGCACTCCATGCGGTTTGCTCGGTGAAAAACAAGATTGATTGGACAGAAGTCGAGTAAAATGGGTACATGAATTGGGATTTAATCGGGCATGACTGGGCAGTGGACCTGCTGCAGGAACATATCCGTCGAGGACAGCTGCGCCACGCTTACCTTCTTACCGGTCCCAGGGGGCTCGGGAAACGCACGCTGGCGCTTGCATTTGCGAAGGCCATCACCTGCAGCCAGCCACCCGCTCCTGGGGAGTTCTGCGGATCCTGCCGGAATTGTGTTCACCTGGGCCGGATGGAACATCCGGACCTGGCCGTTGTCCAAGCTGAGCAGGAAGGTGGGGTGCTCAAAGTCGAAAGTATCCGCGAGCTGCAGCACAGCCTGGCACTGACCCCTTATGAAGCCAGCCACCGCATCGCCCTATTGCTGCGTTTTCACGAAGCGAATGCAAGCGCCCAAAATGCCTTATTGAAGACCCTCGAAGAGCCTGCACCAAAGGTTGTCCTCATCCTGACCGCAGACAGTGTCGAAAATTTACTACCCACGATTGTTTCCCGCTGCGAAGTCATCCGTTTGCGTCCGTTGCCAGTTCGCGAGCTTGAGAAGGCACTCGTCGAACGCGGGAAGGTAACCGACGAACAGGCGCCTCTTTTTGCTCATGTGGCAAACGGTCGCCCTGGTATTGCCATTTCGCTTGGGAATAATCAGGAAGAATTGAATCTGCGTACACGGCGCCTGGGGGAGCTCCATGAGTTGCTGGCAGCCGGACGTACCGAACGGTTTACGTATATCGACCAGTTGCTCAGGGAACGCGGGAAGGAGAGGGAGATTGCGCGTGGGGTCCTATTAACCTGGCTTTCTTACTGGCGGGATGTGATGCTGAATTGCGCAGAAGCCTCTGTCCCGCTTGAAAACCTGGATTGGGTCGGAAAAATTCATCACACCTCGGAGTGGGTCGGACTATCCCAGGCACGCCAGTTTGTGGATTCGATTCAGCGAACCCAGGTCTGCCTGGATGACAATGTCAACACCAGGCTGGCATTGGAAGTCTTGATGCTGGACCTGCCTTTTCAGGGAGTTCGTTCATAAAAGAAAACGAGTAAATGAGCTATGCAACAAATCGGAAAAGGGATTTATTTTGAAGACGCTTACCTTGGTGTAACCGTCGGTGGACTGGTTTTTTCTCATGGGACGGTCTACATCGACGCGCCTCTGCGTATGGATGATATGCGTTCCTGGCGCTCTGCCTTGATGGCCCAGCGCAGCGGTAACCATCGCCTGTTAATCAACCTCGATTCTCATCCGGATCGCACCCTGGGTTCCCGGGTTCTGGATTGCACGATCCTGGCGCAGCAAAAAACTGCGCAGGTTTTCCGCAACCGTCCCACGATCTTCAAGGGGCAGGCAATTGAAACAGGCGCAGCCTGGGAGGATTATAGTGAAGCTATTGGCTTGCGCTGGGCGCCGCCGGATATCACCTTTACCCAATTTATGTCCTTGCATTGGGGAGGTCCAGAAATCCTTCTCGAGCACCATCCTGGACCCACTGCAGGAGCCATCTGGGCTAGTGTACCGGCAGAAAAACTGGCATTTTTGGGTGATACGCTTGTTGTGAACCAGCCTCCGTTTCTGGCTTCAGGCGAATTGCCTGCCTGGATTGAAAGCCTGGAGCTGTTAAAAACCTCCTGTCCAGGATTTTCCTTGGTTGCCGGGCGGGGTGGGCTGGCAGGCGAGGATTCCCTGTCCAGGATGCTGGGAGGATTGACCAATGCTCTCAATGGCATGGAAAAACTGGCCAAACGCCATTCCCCCCCAGAAGCGACCGAAAGCATGATTCCCGGTTTGATGGATGATTTCGCAGTTCCCACCAGCAGGCGCGAGCGATACCTGTTACGGTTACGTCATGGCCTTTTTCAGTATTACGCCAGGCATTACCGTCCTTCCAGTACAATCGATGCAATTCGCTCCGAAGATAACGAATAGTCAGCTATACTCAAATTCATATGCCCATAAATTTTTATGAACCCGTTTTTGAGCTGACCCGCGGCCAGACCCTCGAGTCAGTCCATTTTGGTGCGATTGCCGTAATGGATAGCGAGGGCCGGCTTCTGGCCCATTATGGCAACCCCGCGGTCACTCCCTTCCTGCGCTCGACTGCGAAGCCCTTCCAGGCTTTACCCCTCATCGAGCGGCAGGGACACGTGAAGTACGGCCTGGAAGGACAGGAGATTGCCATCACCTGCGCTTCTCACTCCGGTACACCTGAGCATGTTCGCGTCATCCAAAGCATCCAGAAAAAAACCGGTTATGGCGAAAATGACCTGATGTGTGGTGTGCATTACCCGCTGCACGAAGCGACCACGAACGAGATGCGCGCTCAAAGGGAAAGCCCCACCCCCAACCAGCATAATTGCTCGGGAAAGCACTCCGGGATGCTGGCATTGGTTCGCCTCGCCGGGTATGCAGGAAATAACCAGGCGTATATCGATCCTGAGCACCCCATCCAAAAAATTATCAAGAGAACTTTTGCTGAAATGTGCATGCTGCCTGAAGAGGCGATTGCGATGGGGATTGATGGTTGTTCGGCGCCGAATTTTGCCATTCCATTGCTGCAAGCTGCCTGGGGATTTGCACGCTTTTGTGATCCGCAGGCGAGTGAGATCCAACCTCTGGAGCGGGTGAGTGCCTGCCAGGCGCTTGCTTCGGCTATGTGGAGCCATCCGGAGATGGTGGGCGGACCCGGGCGCTTCGATACCCGGCTGATGCAGGTAGGCGCAGGTCGCTGGATTGCCAAGGGGGGAGCGGAAGGCTACCAGGGAATTGGAATTTTTCGGAATGCCTTTGGGCAGAATTCGCCGGCGCTAGGAATTGCCCTGAAAATCTCCGATGGCGACAGCCGTGGCAGGATTGGCGCCGCTGTCAGCCTGGAAGTCTTGCGCCAGTTAGGGGTGCTGACCAGGGCGGATCTGGAAGCCCTGGTGGATTTTGGCCCGTTGTTTACGATCCGCAACTGGCGCAAGATCTTTGTCGGCGAAGGGCGCCCGGCCTTCGACCTGATCTGTTCTTGAACCAGGAAGTAACCGAGATGCAGCCTCCCGAACGTGCAATTGCCGTTTACGATCTCCTGGCAGGATTTTTTGGACTGCCGGAATGGAGCGACCCAATGCCTCCGTTGGATGAGCTGGTGTCGACCATTTTGTCCCAAAATACCAACGACCGCAACCGGGATCAAGCCTATGTGGCTCTACGCCAACGCTTCCCTACCTGGGAAAGTGTGCGTGATGCCCCTGAAGCCGAAGTGGTAGAAGCTATCCGTCCTGCGGGACTGGCAAACCAAAAAGGTCCGCGCATCCAGGCTGTTTTACGGGAGATTACGCATCAGCGTGGCTGGCTGGAGCTCGAGTTTCTCAGGGAACTGCCAGATGAAGAGGCTCTGGAGTGGCTGATGAGTTTTAAGGGTGTCGGCCCGAAAACGGCTTCAATTGTGCTGCTCTTTTCGCTGGGAAAGCCAGCTTTTCCGGTAGACACGCACATCTACCGGGTCAGTGGGCGCCTGGGATTGCGTCCACAAAAAATGGATGTTGAGCAAAGCCACACATACCTGGGTGGCCTGTTTCCCTCAGAAACTTATGGCCCCGCCCATTTGAACCTAATTCGACTGGGGCGGGAAATTTGCCATGCACGCAAGCCTGATTGCGCTGCCTGTCCGCTGACGGATCTCTGTGATTATTTTCAGGAGAACGCGGTTAGATTATGAAAAAGGTCATATGACAATAGTGATTTTTGACCCTGACTGAAAATTTGTCAGGCAATTATGATTGTCTACGGATGGAAGTCAAGGATTATTCCTGAAACTCCTCATCGCTGTTTCCTCCTTTGGCGAAAGCCTCCGCCGGGTATCCTCACCACCAGGCGGAGGCTGTTTTAAGCCCATTGCAACAATTAATCCGGATTTAAATTCCCAGGGCGCGCCGGGCATTCAGACTCAGTATCTTGACTTTATCCTGGGGTGAAATTTGCGCAAACAGCACCCTCCCAAGCTGCTGGGCGGCGCCCATAAAAACACAATCGCTGCCGAAGATGATTTTATCAGCCAGGCCTTCGCCAACAAGGTTCTCGACCAATCCACGAGGGCAGGGTGAATAGCACAGCTCCAAATAGACATTGGGGTACAGCTTGCCAAAACATACGTATTTATCTTTCTGGCTGCTGGCAGTATGCGCCAGCAGCCAGGTGATATCAAGGTAAGTTTCAATTGCAGGTTTCAATTGATCCAATTCAGCGCCCCAGGTATGCGCCAGCACCGGTAAATGGTTGGCATTGGCAAATTCGAACACAGGGCGGTAATTGGGGTGGTCGTAAGGGAGGCCAGGTTTTGCGCCATACGACCAGATTTTAATGCCGATGAAGCCTGATTCGAGGCAGCGCTGGAATTCGGGCAGGATGCGGTCTGGATATCCAACATCCGCCACCATGTAGCCGTGAAAACGGCCTGGAAATTCGCGCAGGGCTGTAGCGACAATGCGATTGCCGCGCTCTGCGTCTCCGAAAATAGCTGGCAACGAGCTCACGCAGGTGCAGCGGATCCCAAGCCGTTCCATCGATCGTACCAGAGAGGCGGCTGAGCTGTCGGGCAGGGCAAAGTTCGGACATTCGCCCAGGTGACCATGGGCGTCGATAATTTGGCAGGCCGTAATGGGGGCGCCATCCAGGCCCTCCTGGATAAAGGGATCAGACATTTTTGGAATTCCGTTAGAAATCAAGCCTGACCTCAGAGAGCCAGCGTTCGATGTTTTGGCTTGCGATAGCCTGGATGGCAGCCTCTGGCAGGTCAGCGTAGAGAAGCCCAGCCAGGGCTGCGCCGCCTTCTGCGCCGGGGTAGCCAGAGCCAAATACCCAGCGCTCCGAACCGAAACGCTGGCAAAGGTCGGCATAACCCCCGTGAACGGACAGCAGCGGGCCAAAACACAGGCTCAGGCATGGGTGCAGTTCGAGCAGGGGGTAGAGCAGCCGGTTGCGACCCAGCCTGGGTGTATTTAAAAGCAGCAGGCGCAGCCGCGGAAAGTCAGAACAAATTTCGTGGATCTCATCGGCCGTCAACTGGTCATATTCCACCATTAGCGGCAGGCGCGCCTCCTGGAGGGCTGTGTACATTAGTCCACTGCACCAGGGTCGGACTGAGAACAAATGCTCTTTCGGGTGCATCCAGGCAATCCGGACACCCTTCGCCAGCATCAGGCGTACGCTAGTTTGAATGTCAAAATCCGGCTCGCAGCCGTCCGGCGTCAGTACCCAGGCTGGCAGCAGGTTGGACAGACCGGCGATCTCTTCACCCAGCACCTGGTTGCCGAAGTAAGGGGCGTTATCGATGCAGAGGCGATGGCGGACGACGGCTGCGTGGACGTGCAGGCGCGCCATCTCGCCGAGCAAGTCCTCTACAGTTGGTCGGTAGCCCTCTAATGGCAGTCGCGGTAGGCCCAGGATGGGATCACAGGCGATGAGCTTCATATTATTCCTGAACTTCCAGCCAGTCTTGAATTAACCGCTTCAAATACGAAACCCCACGAGGATCCCCAAAATCCCAGCCGGGACGTTGGCCTGGCGCATTTGCAATCCTGTTATCGACTTTCACCCGTATATGGGAGTGTTCGTGCCCGTACAGGCGTAGCGCGTTTTCCAGGTCCAGGTATTGTTTCATGGCATCGCAGGGGTTAATCAGCAGGAACCTTTTATCGGAGCACCTGCCAACCAACTCAGGTATATCACAATGCTTCAGGATGCCTGGCAGGTAGGCGTAGCGCTGCCAGAGGGGAGCCGATGCGATTGCCAGGGCTTCAAAGCTGCATAGAAACGAGTCAAGGACGACCTGCTTCACCTGAGGACACAGCAGACTGGCAAACAGCGCCGGCAGGGCGCCTTCGCTGTGCCCGTAGACAATGAGTTGATCTGTGCCTTGGTTTCTGGAGGGGAGGATCCATTCCAGCACGCGCAGGGCATCGCTGGTCTGCTGCCCAACGACCGTTTCGCCACACAACTGCACCAGATCGCTCAGCGCCCGGTCGAACTCCGCACCAGCTATACAGGTCATAATCTGTTGGCAGAGGCTCCAGGTCGCCAAAACCGCGCAGGTCGGCAGCGAAAACCTGGCTGCACAGTCCAAATAATCCGCCGTTTTGGTATAAAAACCGGGTTTTTTCCAGATCGCCGAAACAAACTATGATACCCGGACTGGCTTCTGGGTAGTGGGCTTCAACAACCGGTATTGAAAGGTTGCCATCTTGATGTAACTGGTAGCGGCGTAAACCCGGGTAGCCCCACTTACCTGCAGGGAATTGTTCGAAGGTTGTGTGCTCTGATTCCATTTGAATCCCTGGCTGGTGGGAAAGGTGCAGCAGCGCCTGGATGTTCGCACCTGTTGCCTCCCAACGGCGGCTACGCCGCAAGCGTGCGGTTTCGCCCTTTATAAAGTCAAGCATTCCCGATGTCAGGCTGGCCGTTCCGCAGTCTAAGCTTGCAGGAGGAATCATCTCCAAATCAGCCTCAGGGGTATTCACGATACTTGCGTCGGGATCGTCCAACAACCAGCGGCGCATCCAGCGAGCTACTCGAATGGCCATGCTCTGAGTGTAGCGGTGAGGACAATTTTCAAAATAGATATCCAGGCGGTCTTCCGGGACAACCTGTTCGAGCCCGTAAATTTTTCTGGCTTGCTCGAACGATTGGGTCACCTGCTCAGGCCGGAACAGGTCGTCCTGGGTACCGCCCACGACCAGGCAGGGCAGCGGTGATGCCAGGCATAGCAGGTGGTCGAAATCGATGCCGAGGCTGGCCTGCCCAAACAGGAAGTTCTCAGGGCAGCCTGTATACAAGCCTTCGATGATGTGCCCTCCAAGGGGGGCGACTGAACAGACCGGGGCGATGGCTTGAGTCCGGTCATCCACAAGCGCCATGAACAGGGAGGCAAATCCACCACCGGAGACACCGGTGACTCCCATGCCGTGGCTAAAATCAATATCGGGGCGAGTCTGGAGATAATCGGCCGTCCGGATGGCATCCAATAAAAAGAACAAGTTGCTCCAAACGCCGAGCATGCCCATTTGACTGCCCTGAATGAAATGATCGTTATGAGATGATTTCTCGCCGAACATGGGCATGTCAAAGAGCGCTGCTGCAAAACCCTGCCGGGCCAGGATTTGGGGTGGTATCTGGTGGTCGGTTTGCCACTTAGGGCCGTGCCCGCATGGGCAGATGACCGGGGTATAAGCTCCTTCGTGCGGAGGCAGGAATAGGTTCAGGCCTACCTGCCAGCCCAGAGCGTCATCCGCGATCAATGAGCCTGGCAGCGCCTCAAGCACGATATTTTGCAATCGGAATCCCGGGTAGTGTGTTTCATGGAGAATGCGTGCATGAACTGACTTACCCCCATATTCTCGCAGGCGATCGAAAGGCTCCAGGAAATAGTCACGCCAGCGAGATTTGAGCACCTGCCACCCGGCCAGGTCGATACCTTCTAACGAATGCCTGCCTTGTGACAGTAATACAGCAGTCTGGGTTTGTATCAGTTCACGCCAGGCCAGGCGAGGGGATTGGAGCTGCGGTTGGGGTTTAGAATCGTTCTGCATGGAAATTTGCACGGTATTTCACCATTATATCAATTGAGTTCGACGCGCATCTTTTTTGATCCATGGGTTGAAAGTGAGTATCATAAACCCTTAGAAAATGCTAAAAGATGCTTGACTCCTTGCGGGTGATGAATATAGAATCAAGGTATGGAATACAGGGATTACTATAAAGTCCTTGGTGTGGAGCGCAGCGCAACCAAAGAGCAAATTAAAAAGGCGTATCGCAATCTGGCGATGAAATATCACCCGGATCGCAATCAGGGTGATAAACAGGCTGAAGAGAAGTTTAAAGAGCTTAATGAAGCCTACCAGGTTTTAAGCGATCCTGAAAAAAAATCCCGTTATGATGCTTTAGGAGAGTCATACAGCCGCTACCAGCAGCGGGGGGGAGCGCCGGGAGGGTTTAATTGGGAAGATTGGTATGCCCGCGGCACACCAGGACAGACATACGGGTCGCCAGGCAATGTTCAATTTGACATGGGCGACCTGAACGATATATTAAAGGGGGGGTTCTCCGAGTTTTTTACGCGGATTTTTGGGGGCAACCCGGATTTTGCGCGGACGCAAGCCGGATCGCAGGCGCGGCGCGGGCAAATCGAAAAACCTTCCTTTGACCAGGAGCTTGAGATCACCATCCAGGAAGCATACCAGGGCACAACCCGCAAGCTGGATATGGATGGACGCCGCCTGGAAGTGAAAATTCCCCGCGGCGCCAAGACGGGAACCCGAGTGCGGGTTGCAGATGTCATACCGACCACGCAGGAAGGAGTGAAGGGCGACCTTTTCCTGGTCATCCGTGTCAGCGACGATCCCAGGTATGAACGCAAGGGAGACGACCTGACCATGGATGTGCCGGTTGACCTGTATACTGCCGTGCTGGGCGGTGAGATTCCGGTGGAAACCCTAAGTGGAAAGGTAGTATTAACCATTCCCCCGGGTACGCAGCCAGGCCAGACATTTCGCCTTGCCGGGCGGGGAATGCCGCATTTACGAACACCAGAAGTTTATGGAGATTTAATGGCGCGGGTGAAAGTTGTCATCCCGCGCAACCTGACGCAAAAAGAGCGCGAGCTGTTCACGGAACTGGCTCGTTCTACTCGAAAGTAACCACTCGTCTGGTTCGAAAATTTTTACCAACCCCTAGTTCTAGGAGGCAAATATGTTATCCGATCACGATTTGCACGAGCTTCTCAGCTATCAGGCAGGATCTCCGGTGCTTAGTTTGTATTTAAACACCGAGCCGGAAAACGGGAATGCCGATTCCCACCGGCTGAGGCTGCGCAGTCTTCTCCGAGAAGTCAACATTCCCGAAGATGAAGCAGTGATCATGCGCTATTTTGACCACGAACATGATTGGACCGGCAGAAGCGTTGTCGTTTTCTCGTGTGCTGCTGAGGGTTACTTTCGAGCCTATCCCCTGGCGGTTCCGGTACGCAGCCGGGTGCGCATCAACGACCGGCCCCATGTCAAGCCCCTGGCTGATCTGCTGGATTCTTACGGCGGCTACGGCGTGGTCCTGGTCGATAAACAAGGCGCGCGGGTATTCTTTTTCCACCTTGGAGAGCTACGCGAGCAGGAAGGGGTGCTTGGCGAGAGCGTGCGCCACACGAAGCGCGGAGGTGGTTCCTCCGCCCCTGGAAGGCGCGGTGGGGTTGCCGGTCAGACGGATTATGTGGATGAGATAACCGAACGCAACATGAAAGAGGTGGTTGGATTTGCGACCCATTTCTTTAGCGACAATAATCTCCGCCGGTTATTAATCGGCGGCACGGATCAAAACGCAGCCTTATTCAAGAGCCTGCTGCCAAAAGCCTGGCAGAGCCTGGTTGTTGGCCATTTCCCGATGAGTATGGCGGCCAGTCATACCGAAGTACTGGAAAAAGCCATGCTGATCGGTAAGGAAGCTGAGATGCGCCGAGAGGCCAGGCTGGTGGATTCCGTAGTAACTGAAACTGCAAAGGGCAGGATGGGAGTCCTGGGCCTGGATGATACCCTGGAGATGGTGCGCGCAGGACGGGTCCAATCCCTGGTGATTCGCGAAGGCTACCGGGCGCCCGGTTATGTCTGTGAAGGCTGCGGCAATTTGGTCACCCAGGTTCTGGAGACCTGCCCGTTCTGCGGGGCCTCCTTCAAGGAAATTCCGGATGCCGTCGAGACTGCGGTCCGGCAGGTGATGCAGCAAGGCGCCGATGTCGAAGTGCTCCACCCTGAGCAGGAATTCGGTGAAGGACACAATATCGGCGCGTTGCTGCGTTATTAGGATAATCTTATAATTTGCAGATATACCCTCGAGCCTTGTGGCTTTTTAGTCGCAAGGTTCGGGGGATTGGCGTGGGACCAGAAGCTGGGTCCTGACGGATTTTAGAGTCTCGGCAGGCTCGTAATAGCACAGGATTTGCCGGGAGACTCGCTCTACCCAGGCATTGTTTTCTTCCCCGAAGCTGTTGGAGCGATCCTGGTAATTTACTTTAATGGGCTCGCTGACGATCAGGGCAAACTTGTGATTTTTCAGGTTCTCATAAAAGGTTTTCAGGTAGTTGCGGTTATTTGCCATTGCCATTTCCATCAGGAAAACTTTTTCGTACTCAGGTACGAGACCAACTCCGGTGATCAACTTGAACATCATAAGCTGCCGTTCGCTGATGAACAGCACTTCCCCGTTGTCCTGCACGGCTTGATCCACCGTTTCCTGGATGGTGCTCAATGCGTTATTGACTTCTTCTTTTCCCGGAAGCTGATATGCCATTGGGGCTTGTAAGAGCATCAGAATAGGCATCAGCAGTCCCCAGGCCAGGAGAACGTAGGAGGGCTGGTAGGCGCGATCGGGATTTTTCCCTGGCGTTTCTTGGGTTGCCAGGTTGAAGAGGAAATAGCTGGCAGCGACAAGTAGCAGCGTCAGGAAAGCGTCCATGTTATGCAAATTGCTCCCCCCACCGATTTTGACACTCACGACCAAACCACCGGTAAACAGCACGAAGAGGATGGATGCGATCCCCAGCAAGCGCAGCCAATGATAGAGGCGTGGGGTGGCACGGAGATGACCAAGCATGACAAGTATCAAGGGTAATGAGACCAGAAGGATGCTGAGCAGAATCCCGAGTGGGTAAGTGGCATTCGGCAGCAGGCGGTACCAAAGCAGATCGGACGTAAAGCTGGAGCTGAACTGCTCGGACGGATTGCCCGATCCGATGGCATAAACCGCCTGGGCTGCAAAAGCCGTGATAGTTCCCAGCCCCACCCACAACACCGGTTTCACGAGATAGCGCAGGAAGGAGCGCGCTTGCAGGCCTTCTTCCAGGAAGAACAGGGTGGCAGCCAGCATCCCGGGCACAGGAAACCAGTTAATCCGGCTGATCCCTGCCCAGAGCGAAGCCAGCAATACCACCAGCAGGGTCTGCCAGGGTCTACGGCGGTTGAAGCCCCAAATCACCAGGATGACCGTCACCAACAGGTTGTAATAAACCGGTGCCATCAGCAAATACAGGCCAGCCCATAAGAGAAATGTCCAACGCAGCGAACGGTCAGAAATACTCAGATAGGATCGCGTCTCCGGCGCTTCCCTGGCCTGGTTGGTCAGGCGGCGAGTGATGAGGTAGGCGGTCAGACCGGTGGTAGCGATCCAGAGAATAACCTGCCACAACCGGTGCACCCATATCGGCGCGCTGGGGAGGATGAAAGGGATTGCCTGAAGCAGGTAACGCGTGGGGTGGAGCACAGTCGGGGGCACAGCCTGGTCATAAAGCGCTTTTGACCCATATAGCGAGGCGTAATAATAGCGGCTGGCTTCGGACCAACCCAGGGAGAAAGGGTAGTCTGTAATTTCAGGGATGAAAGAGACCAGCTTAAAGCCGGCCCCAGCAATCACCAGCGACATCGCCAGCACAGTGGACCAGCTCCGCTGGCTCCCTGCAGCTCTCAACAGGACCATGCCTACCAGGCATAACAGCCAGAAAAGGAAAAGGCGGAATGAATAGGCGTCGACATAGCTCTGAAACCGGCCGGGCAGTGCTCGTGCAATAGGATTGTACAAAATCAAATAAGCAAACAGACCAATGAACAATCCAAAGAGCAGCCAATTTGCCTTGCCGATTTTCCTGAGACAATCCTGCAGGTGTGCGAAACCCCTGGCCAACGCGGGTTGGTGCAAATTTAAAAACACGATCACTTCGATGGCAATCATAGCCAGCAAGCCTGCCACGCCGACTATGAAAACAAGCAACAGGCGGGTATTTTGCGTTCCAGGAGTACCGGATAACAGGCCTGCCTGGATAGCGTGAATAACGATCTGCACCAATATGACCAGGTTTAAAGCGATCGTAACGAGCAGGATTTGCTGGCTGAAAGTGCTATTTTGCAGGCGTACGCGCATATAATCAGTCTCCTGACTGAGAATTGGAGATGGCAGTCTTCTTCTGACCGGCAAGTATCGCAGGTACGAAGAACGCCCCGGGCAGGCTGACCAGGATCATCAGGGTGCGGAATACCAGGGCAGTCGTGATCCCGTTTGCCAGGCTGACTCCGGCGTAATGCGAGAAGATCAGCGTCATCGACAGCTCTTGCAAGCCATAACCGTTGATGGAAATGGGAAGCAAGGTCACAAAGTACACCAGGCTGTACAAACCGGCGACCGACCAGAAAGGTACCGGTTGTCCCATCCCGTGAAAGAGCACGCTTAAAATTCCGAACTGGCAGAGCATATTGATCCAGGAATATGCCAAAGCTACCAGCAATGCCCCTGGCTGCTTCAACCAGCGTCCCAAGGCAGTGAACAAACGCTGCAACAGGTCCAGGGTTTTACGCCAGGCGGTATGGTACCAGCGTGATGCAGGCGAGTTGATCGGCGCTGAGGAAAACCGGGCTAGTAAAATCGACGAGGAGGCCGCTGCACCCTCCGAGATGCCGTTCTTCAGGACGATAGAAATGCCGATCGGTGCGGTCATTGCCATTCCAGCCATGCCAACCAGCCGGTCGGCGATGAGTGAGGCTGCAGAAATGGCGCCATCCAGTTTTAGCTGGATCGCTCCAGCCAGGCGTACGATATCCCCCCCGATGGTTGCCGGCAGAAAATTATTGGCGAATAAACCTGCAAATGTCAGGCGCATCGCCTGACCCAGGGAAATCTGGAGGCCTCCTGAGCGTAAAAGGCTGTGCCAGCGAAAACCAATAGCCAGGCGGGAAACAATTGTCAGCAGCAGCGCCAAGAGCAAGCTTGGAACTGGAATCTGGCGGAAGGCGGTCTTTATTTCTGCCCAACCTTGCTGGCTGAGCAGGAAGACCAGCAAGGCTAACGCCAACAAGGTTCCCAGGAGGCGCAGGAATTGTGAACGCCGGTTTGCTGAGAATTTCACTGGCGAGAGCTTTGCGGGTTCTCCGGCGGCTGAGTGGATGTCGGCGTGCCGCCGCCTGTAAAAACTTTCCGAATGGTGTAGGTCGGCTTGGCTTGCGATTCGTGGTAGGTACGCACCAGCAACTCGGCGATCAGCCCCATTAAGATTGATTGAAATCCCATAATCATCAGCATCACCCCGATCTGAAACAGAGGTGACGAGAGGATGCCGATGTCAACGGTAAATTTGCGGATGGCCAGGAAGAGCAGCAGCAGAACACTGGAAAGGATTAAGATCATACCGACGCCGCCAAACAGGTAGATGGGTTTGTTGGAATAACTGATCAGAAACTTCACTGTTAACAAGTCCAGTACAACTTTCAGCGTGCGGGTCAGGCCATATTTGGTTTTCCCGTACTTGCGAGCGTGGTGATGGACGGGTACTTCGGTGATCCTGGCGCCGACCGAATAGGCATAAGCGGGGATGAAACGGTGCATCTCGCCGTAAAGGTGGAAGCCGGTGAGGACTTCGCGGCGATATGCTTTGAGGGTGCAGCCGTAATCGTGCAAACGGACGCCCGTGACGGTTGAGATCAGCCAGTTTGCCATGCGCGAGGGCAGCTTGCGTGTTAGAAACGTGTCCTGGCGCTGGATGCGCCAACCGCTGACCACGTCGTAGCCCTCCCCGATTTTTTCAAGTAGCATGGGAATATCTGCCGGGTCATTCTGCAGGTCGGCATCCAGCATGGTGATCACGTCACCCTGGGCGTGATCGATCCCAGCCGCAATGGCTGCGGTCTGGCCGAAATTTCGTCGCAGCCAGACCACGCGCGTGTGCTCCGGATCCTCAGTTGCTATTTTTTCCAGGATACTGGCGCTGCCATCTTTACTGCCATCATCTACGTAGATAACTTCCCAGGTCAGCTCTGGTAACGGCGCTAATGCAGCATGGAGGGCTGGTTGCAGGTGAGGCAGGCTGTCTTGCTCATTATAAACAGGAATGACTATCGAGAGGTCCACTCAGCGTCCTTGCAGGTTAAATAATTCATCGGACAGAGGCTGCAATTCGCTGCGTCGCCCCAGTCCGATGAATTATAACGCTGAAATTCGATTATTCTGTAGTGGTAACTTTGACCGCACGTGGCCGGTGGGCTTCTGCCTTGGGTACTTTCAAGACCAACACGCCATTCTTCAACGACGCTTCAATATGGGCAGTGTCTACGACAGTTGGCAGGGTGATCACGCGTCCGAAACGCCCTTGCGGAAGCTCGCTGGTCAGGAGCTTGGTGTTCTCATCGGTATTATCCTTGAACTCACCGCGGATTGTGACGGTATTACTGAGAACTTCGATATCCAGGTCGTCTGCCTCGAGGCCAGGGACCAGGGCACGAATGAAGTATTCGTTCTCACCAGCAAAGACGTCCACGGAAAGGAGCATTTCACGCTCCGGTGCTGATGTCTCGTTCATTGTATCGTCCATTAAACGGTCCATGGCTTCACGCAAAGTTGCCAGCCGGCGATAAGGGGAAATGTACATGGTCATCATCTGATAATCTCCTTGGTTGATTGGTTATTTATGATGACGCAATCTTATTGCCTGAATGTTAGAAAGGCGCAAGCGAAATATAGATTCTTTGTAAGAATCCTCTGGGCGTGATCATTTTTAGCACTTCAAGTGGAATATTGTGCGACCAGGACCAGGTTGTGGGAATCGGACGTATAAGCCGAGAAGTCAAAATCCCCATAGGTTTCTCTTAAGGCGAGGCCAGCTGTCTTGAGTTGTTCCTGGTAAATGGAGAACGGCTCTAAAGAATGCCGGACCTGGATCTCGGTACGATCGACCTGGCCATCCGGCAGCAGGTGGTCGTAAAGCCAGGTGACTGTAAAAAAATCCTGGTCGCGTTTCCATCTGCTGCTGATCTGTACCGGCTCCTGATCCAGAGGGTGAGTGATGATCTCTTCGATCTCGGCAGCAGAGGTGGCAGGCAGGCGATGCAGGTAGTCTGGATTGGGGATGCCCGCAGCAAACCAACCTCCAGGCTGTAGGTGGCGGGCAGCCAGGTCGAAAATTTTTTGCCTTTCCTGGGTGGTGAAGGTGCTGAGTGTATTGCAGGGCAACAGGATGGCACCAAAGGCTTGATCCAGGGAAAAAGCAGTCATGTCTGCCTGGACTAAAAGCAAGTCTAGGTCAGGCAGGTCCGCCAGGCGTTTTTGAAAGATACTCAGCATCTCTTGATTAATATCCAGCCCGACGACTTCACAGCCAGCTTGCGCCAGGGCAAGTGCAACTCGACCGCTGCCGCATCCCAACTCAAGAACGGGCATGCCAGCATACCGCCTGGCAATGGTTAACCAGAACGGGATGTCTTCTGTAAAGGCAGAGTGATGAGCATCATATAACCAGGCAAATCCTTGACGGTTGTCCATGGTTCAGATTATACTCACTTCTCTCGGGGCGTAGCGCAGTTCGGTAGCGCACCGCGTTTGGGACGCGGGGGTCGGCGGTTCGAGTCCGCCCGCCCCGACTGATAACTGGGCGTGACTGAAGCTGTCACCCCGGTTTTTATCTTGATTTACCTGCAGTACTCGATCATTAGGTGAGCGTCATGGCTAAACAGAAGAAAATCGATGGGGTGGTTGTGGCCGTGCGGTATTTTCCGGATGACCAGCTGGAGTGGGCTCGGATTTATCTCAAGCGAGGGGATGTTTTTGCAGACCGCATGAACCTGCCCCGGCAAGATCTGATCGACCAGATTAAGGCAGGTAAACACTTTGCCGTGGGGCAGAGGGTTGAATTTTACGCTGGCACGTTTGACCTTAGTGGAAATTTCTGCATTCGCGAGCAGGATGGGAAGGATTTTGTTTCTTTAGACGATGTTAGCATTTCTAACAACCAGGTATCGGATCGCGATTTATTGAAGGGTATTCCACAGGTCTAAGGTTTTGTTGATATAAGCGTGCCTACCCCGTTTTACCATCTAAGCTTAGCCGAGGAGATTGCCTGTCAGCCAGCCATCCCTACGAAACTACATCAGAGGCTTCACGATCACTGGCCAGCTTTTTTATTAGGCAGCACAGCTCCTGATGTGCAAACGATCACGCACCAGGATCGCCGTACGACCCATTTTTTTGACATCCCAATCTTCAGAGGAGAACCTCAACCCTGGGAGCGTATGTTCCGCCGCTACCCGGATTTAACACCATGGGATCGTTTGCCGGCAGACCAAGCAGTCTTCTTATTAGGATACATCTGTCATTTACGAGCGGATGTGGTCTGGGTGCAAAAGATTTTTTTTCCTATTTTTGGCCCTTTTGCCGGCTGGCAGACGATGAAACAGCGCCTCTACCTGCATAACGCTTTACGGTCCTACCTGGATTACGAGCTGCTGCCGAGATTGCCTGGCAAACTGGGGCAAGTTCTTGGGGAAGCGCTGCCTGATAACTGGCTGCCCTTTGTGGAGGATAGTTACCTGCGAGATTGGCGCGATTTTGTTTCTCGACAGCTTTTACCTGGTGCCTCTGTTCACACGGTTGAGGTGTTCGCTGCCCGACAGGGGATCTCGCCCGAGGAATATTATCGCCTGATCCAATCTGAAGATCGCCTGGAGCAGGAGATTTTTAAGCGACTGCCTAGGCAAGCCCTGGTCGATTATAAGCAGCAAGTATTAGATGACAGCGTTGCACTGCTGATTGCTACTGTATGAGGTGTTGTGAGTCCTTATCTATCCATTATCATCCCGGCTCATAACGAGGAACACCGCTTACCGCAGGCATTGCAGCAAGTATTGGATTTTAAGCTTCAGCAGACATATTTAACTGAAGTCCTGATCGTGGAAAACGGGAGCAGCGACCGAACTTATGAGATCGCGCAGGATTTCGCGGACCAGCATCCCGGATGCAGGGTGATACATGAGAACGGGCGCGGAAAAGGGCTGGCAATCAGACGGGGTATGTTGGAAGCTACTGGTGAATATCGCTTTATGTGCGATGCAGATTTATCGATGCCGGTCAGTGAAATCAACCGGTTTTTACCTCCTCAACTGGTGGATTGTGAGGTCGCCATTGCCTCACGGGAAGCCGCGGGCGCAGTGCGCTTCAATGAGCCTCTCTATCGCCACCTGGGTGGCAGGGCTGTGAATTGGATGATCCGCTTGCTCATCTTGCCCGGTTTACACGATACCCAGTGTGGTTTTAAATGCTTCAAGGGTAATATCGCTGAAGACCTGTTCAGTCACCAGACGATCATGGGGTGGTCGATTGATATCGAGCTGTTGTTCATCGCCAGGCAGCGCAGGTATAAAATCCAGGAAGTGCCGATCCGATGGTTTTACCACTCCGGAAGCAAGCTCAGTGCGTTTAAAAATGCAGCCCAGATGGGATTGGATATTTTTAAGATATGGAGAAATTACTTTTCAGGCAGGTATCGGAAAGCCTGATTTTCTACCAGGACAGGTGAGAAGGGTCGTATGCCAAAATTCAATCAACGTTTGGTCCCGGATGCACCTGACTTTAGTTTTGAAATACAACTCTGGGAACACGGCATCCAGCGTGTTGCGGGTCTGGATGAGGCTGGGCGAGGGTGCCTAGCTGGTCCAGTCGTGGCTGCTGCGGTCATTTTCCCGCCGCATCCTGAATTGGTGGAACACCTGGTCGGTGTGCGCGATTCCAAACAAATGACTGCCAGGTCAAGGTCTGCCTGGGCAGCCAGGCTGCCTGACCTGTGCGTTAGTTGTGCAGTGGCACAGGCTTCTGCGCAAGAGATCGATGACATGGGTATTGCGCCGGCTACCCGCCTGGCGATGTGGCGTGCGCTCGAGCACCTGGTGGTGTTGCCTCAGCACCTGTTGATCGATTATGAAAGTCTGCTGGAATATGAGATCCCGCAGACAGCATTGATCAAAGGCGATGCGCGTGCATTGAGTATTGCGGCGGCTTCGATCCTGGCAAAAGCCGGACGGGATGAAATGATGGTCCGTCTCGACCGTGAATATCCCGGGTATGGCTTTGCTTCTCACAAAGGGTATGGAACCCTGGAGCACCGTGCCGCCATGGAGCGCCTGGGTCTGACACCGCTGCACCGCAGAATCTTTCAGGTTTCACCAATAAGGGCTTTTATTTCATCCGGTTGGTGCGAAAAACTTAAAACCAATCCCGGCGATAAAAGATCAATACCACCGGGATGACGATAGCCAGGGTAATCCCGATAATCATGAAGAAAGCCATGTTACTATCTTCAAATGGAATGCGCACATTCATCCCATAAAAACTGGCGATGATCGTGGGAATGCTCATGAGGATGGTGATCGAAGCCAGGAACTTCATGACCCCGTTGAGGTTGTTGGAGATGATCGAGGCAAAAGCATCCATCATGCTGCTCAAGATATTGTTGGAGATATTGACCATTTCGATTGCCTGCTGATTTTCGGTCAGCACATCCTCCAGCAGATCCTCGTCATCCGGGTAAGTTTTGAATATTTGACCGCGTTGTAAGCGCTCCATGAGCAGCTCGTTGCTTTTCAAAGCGGTCGTAAAAAAGGTCAGGCTTTTTTCGTATTTCAGGAGCTCAAGAACTTCCCTGTTGCGCGTCGATTTTTGGAGCTGGTCTTCGAGGGCATCAACTCGCTTGTTGATTTCCCTCAGGTAGAACAAATATTTTTGGGCAGTGTTCAAGAGCAAACGCAGGAGAAAGCGATTGCGCTTCCCTGTCGATAAGCCGCGCACTTTTCCAGAAGCAAAGTCCTGGAGGATATCATTATCTTGCCGGCAAACTGTGATCAGGTAGCGCTCGGTCAGGATAATGCCTAATGGGATGGTGGTAAAAGGGACGTCGGAAGCCGCACCCTGGTAAAAAGGGATACGGAAGATAATTAAAAGCTCGCCATTTTCGCGCTCGGTACGGGAGCGCTCATCGAGGTCCAAAGGGTAGGTGAGGTAATCTTGGGGTATCCCCAGGGCTTGAATTTGAGACACTTCAGCGGAGGTTGGGTCGATCAGGCTGATCCAACTACCTTCCGTTGGTTCGCTAATGATATTGAGGCCGCTATCGCTGTGCTTGTAGATCGTGAGCATTAGGCTCTCCTTTCGCGGCATGATTGCCATTCATTACTCAGGTGGTTCTTTATGTATCTCAGAAGTTTCTCTGAGCACATCGTTGTTTCTATCCATTCAATTGGTTCCTTCTGGTGGAACGATTGGCTGTTTCTAGCTGAATAACCGACCGTTAAAAAAACTCCCATCCACTCTGGATGATGCATCTCAGGCGTAATGGGAAGCGAGCATATAAAATCCGCGCGGCAAACCCTTAGCCTGGGGCCTCCTGGGGTTGGCTGTGTTTAGGTGCGCAAGTATGCCGGGGAACGCCACGACGCCAACAGGTATGGCGTATGACCGGAATCTGGCTGCGCAAGGGCGTGTAGCGGATTAACAACAGCATGTGATGATTTTAGCCCAAGTTTACGTGCCTGACCAGGAGGAATTTGCTATAATTAGCCAGAATTTATCAATTAAGGAGAACAGTCGATGGCATACACAAACGTAACCGTTCCTGCAGGCGGGGAAAAAATCACGATTAATAATGGGACCTTACAGGTGCCCTCTCACCCGATCCTTCCTTTTGTTGAAGGGGATGGCACCGGCCGTGATATCTGGCGAGCTTCGGTGCGCGTTTTCGATGCAGCCGTGGAAAAGGCTTATCGCGGTAAACGGAAAATCCATTGGATGGAAGTGTTTGCTGGTGAAAAAGCCTATACCCAGTTCAATGCCTGGCTTCCGGATGAAACGGTCCAGGCTTTTTCGGAATTCCTGGTTGGGATTAAGGGCCCCTTGACAACCCCGATCGGTGGCGGGATCCGCTCGTTGAACGTAGCGCTCAGGAAAGCTCTCGACCTGTATGTCTGCCAGCGGCCTGTTCGTTATTTTAAAGGTGTGCCCTCTCCGGTTAAACATCCTGAATATGTGGATATGGTTGTATTTCGGGAAAACACGGAAGATATCTACACCGGGATTGAATTTGAATACGGTAGTGAAGACAATAAACGCTTTACATCCCTGCTCAAGGAGCAATTCCCGAAGGAATATGCCAAAATCCGCTTTCCTGAAACATCAGGGGTTGGCTTGAAACCTGTTTCCCAGGAAGGCACGTACCGGCTGGTGCGTTCAGCGATAAAATGGGCTTTGGAGAACAAGCGCCGCAGCGTGACCCTGGTGCACAAGGGCAATATCATGAAATATACCGAGGGAGCCTTCAGGAATTGGGGATATGAGCTGGCAGAGGCGGAATTTGGGGACGGAGTGTATACCTGGGCGCAATGGGAGCGCACACGTGCTGCAGCCGGTGAGGATGCGGCGAATGTTGAGCAGGACAGCGCAGTCAAAGCGGGCAAGCTGGTCATCAAGGACGTGATTGCGGATATCGTCTTCCAACAGACGATCACACGGGCACGCGACTTTGATGTCCTGGCAACCATGAACCTGAACGGCGATTATCTTTCTGACGCACTGGCAGCCCAGGTCGGTGGGATAGGCATCGCTCCCGGAGGCAACATCAATTACACCACTGGCCACGCCGTCTTCGAGGCGACTCATGGCACGGCGCCAAAGTATGCGGATAAGGATATGGTCAATCCTGGATCGGTTATCCTTTCCGGTGAAATGATGTTCCAGTACATGGGTTGGGGGGAGGCTGCCGACCTTGTCATCAAGGGTGTGGAAGGCGCTATTGCCGCTAAGACGGTGACTTATGATTTCCACCGCCTGATGGATGGCGCCACCCTGCTGAAATGTTCAGAATTCGGTGACGCCGTAATCGCACACATGGGCGATTGATGAGCAGGTGAGGTTGATCGATATTTTCCGCGAATTACTCTGAAAGAAGGACATCCGGGTGGTGGTGCAGCGCGTCTGCACCACCACCCGGATGTTTTTAGGAGGATCATTTGTTGGTCCATGAAATGACGGATACCACCCAATTAAAAGAGCGTTTTTCCCAGATGGAGTTCCGGGTCCAGCAGCTCCAATCTGAAACAATTTCCCTGGCGATCCCGTTCATTTTTATCCTGGGAATCGTGATCCTGGCCGACCTCCAGCGTTTTCCGGATACCCTGATCGCTTTGCCGGCGCTGGCCGGGATTTTGGGATTATCTGCGCTCGCCTGGTTTTTACGGGCGCGCAGTTTCCTGACCGCTTCCATAATCCTGGTCTTGAGCTATATCGGCATGGTCTGGCTTGTCCTGGCGCAAGGCGGTTTCGAGTACGGGATTTTCCTCCTGATCATACCGGTGGGGATTGCTACGCTGACCCTGGGGATTGCCCCGGGCGTTGGGTTTGCCCTGGCATGTTCGCTTCTATTTCTCTTCCCGCCTTTAAGCAATCTCGCCCCGGATGAGATGCTGCGCGTCATTAGCTCCCTCTGTATTTGGGCTACCGTTGGGATGATCTGGCTGACCTTGCGGCCTTTGTTGACCACGGTCGAATGGGCCTGGAACGGCTATGAACAAAGCCTGGCTTTGTTAGACCAATCCCGGGAGTTCCAGTCCCAGCTTCTCCAGGTGCTGGAAGACTTGAAATCTGCGAATGCCCAGTTAATCCGTTTGAACCGCCTGGCTAACGATCTGCGCCAGGAAGCAGAGGCGGAAAGAACCATTAAGCAGCAATTTGTAGCCAATGTCAGCCATGAGCTACGAACCCCATTAAATATGATCGTGGGATTTTGTGAAACGATCTTGAACTCGCCCAAGACTTACGGGGGTGAGTTACCCCCCACCCTGATTGCCGACCTCGAAGTTGTCTTGAGAAACGGTATGCATCTCAGCAGCTTGATTGATGATGTCTTGGAGCTCAGCCAGATTGATGCCGGGCAGATGATCGTGACCAAGGAGTTATCGGATTTTAAGGAAATCCTGGAGTCTGCGAGGATCGCCGTCCGCCCATTGTTTGAGTCGAAAAACCTGTATTTAAAATCGGAGATCCAGGAAAACTTGCCTCCGGTGGTTTGTGATCGCACCCGCATCCGGGAAGTCCTGTTGAATTTACTGAGTAATGCCGGGCGTTTTACAGAAAAAGGAGGCGTCATGGTCCGAGTCTCGCTGGAAAGCAGCCACCTGCTGGTAGCGGTAACGGATACTGGACCAGGTATTCCTGAAAGCGAACAAGGGAAACTGTTTCAACCCTTCTCTCAACTTGATGGCTCTATTCGCCGGCGATATGGTGGAACTGGATTAGGATTAAGCATCAGCAAGAGTTTTGTTGAGCTCCATGACGGTAAAATGTGGGTGGAGAGTGAAAGGGGGAGTGGAGCAACCTTTTACTTTACTTTACCCATTCAACCAATCCTGCCGCTAGAATCTGGGGTAGCACGCTGGGTCAATCCATATGTCCACTATGTAGAACGCGGCCGGCCTTTAAGAATGAATTTGCCCTTGGTGAAGCCTCGCCTGGTTGTCCTTGATCAGGGACACACCTTATCCCGGATTCTGGGCAGGTTCCTGGAAAATTCAGAAATTGTACAGGTCAAGGACTTAGATTCGGCTTTAGCCGAAGTTAAAGAGGCTCCCTCCAGGGCGCTTTTTGTGAATCACAGCCATAGCCCAGAAATTACGCTAAAGCTAAGCATTCCGGGCGTTTTACCATTTTCAACCCCGGCGATTATCTGCGCAGTCCCCGGCGCCGACCAATTTGAGGAGGATCCCAGCGTGGTCGATTACCTGGTGAAGCCAGTTTCTCAAATCCAATTGCTAGAGGCGATTGATAAGATCGATCAGCCAGTTAAAACCATTTTGCTGGTCGACGATGAACCCGATTTGCTGCAGCTATTCCGGCGAATGTTGATTGCTGCCAATCGCGGCTACCGTGTGCTGCGCGCCAGTGACGGGCGGCAGGCGCTGGCGATTTTGAAACGTGAAGCTGTTGACCTGGTTTTGTTGGACCTGGTTATGCCAGAGATGGATGGAATCCAGTTCCTGGAGGCGAAGGCAAAGGAACCTCGCTTGCAGGGGTTGAAGGTGATCTTGATTTCAGCACTCGACCCAAATGGGCAGCCGGTTGTCTGCAGCAGCCTGGCTGTGACCCGCGGCGGAGGGCTTTCCATTACCAACTTGCTGGCCTGCTTTGAAGCCCTTATCCAAATCTTGGCTCCGGTGGTCGAACCAGCTGGTAAAGATTCTCCTGAAACGTCTCCCGGTTAAAAGGCTTTGCCAGGAAGCGTGCGGCTCCCAATGCCAACGACAGGGCTTCCTGCTGCATGATGGAGCAAACGATTACGGGGATCTCGCGGGTGGCCGGGTGCTCGCGAAGGCGTCCCAGGAGCTCCCAACCGTCGATACCTGGCATCATGACATCCAGGACGATCGCGGCTGGCTTCTCGGCTTGAGCGATTTCAAAGACCTGGGAGGGATTTGCTGTGCCTAAAAAACGGAAAATGCTCCCCGCTAAATATCGTTTAAAAAGCTGCAGGGTATCCAGGTTGTCATCGACGACCAATACACCGAACTGCCCGGCTATGGCCAGGGTGATCTGAACGACAAATTCCCCACCTTTTTCCAGGTCCGATAGCTGTGCCAGCGCGCTGCCGGAAATTGCCAGCAAGTTGTTCGCTTGTTCAAGGTTTTGGATGATGCTGGATGCTTGAGATGATGAGATATTTTGGATGGGGAAGGATTTGACCAGGATGCTGTATCCATCTAGGGTGATATCAGCGCTGATGTGGATGTGCGCGCCTGGGGCCAGAGTCAGGGCGGTCGTTAATACTGTTAAGATAGCCTGGCGCATGGTCATTACCTGTCCAGAAATCGGTCGGCTCAACGCGGGAACTGTGCATTCAATCTGTGCACGGTTGGTTTGAGCCAGAGGCTCGACCGTCGCAACCAGGTTCCCAAGCAACTCGCAAAGATCCACGCTTTCAACCGGATAGCTTTGCTTCAACCACACCAATTCATCCGGGGACAAGTCAGGTTCAGCCTGGTTGGGAGGAGTGGCTTGACTTTCCAATTCTTTTTGTTCATGGAAGACGGCTGGGGATGCCGGGATACCGTAGCGTGCCGCCAGTATTTCTGCCAGTGCCTGTACAGCCGCCTTTTCCAGGCGGCGTAACTGTCGAACGCTGAGTGCAAGCTCGGTGGATACATCACCCTGGCTGGATTGGTCAACAAAGCGGTAGGTCAGGACCTGGTATATACGCCAGCCACTAGAGTCGCGCGGGGCTTTTGGATCTGGTTTGAGGGACAGGATCGTGTCGAGAAGCAGCGCCCTCAACGCAGAAGCACTGTCGAGGCGGTGATCCATGTTGAAAACACCCAGCAGTTGACTCCGGCGCAACTCGGCAGGCTCGTAAAGGTGCTTGAGCGTACGGTGCAGCTCTTCAACGAATGCCTGGTCGGATGTAATCGCTTTCATGTCCCGAGAATGTCCTTTTCTTGTCCTGAGGTTGTCCAATGTTGGCAGAATCAACCACAAATGGCTGCTTGTTTTTGCTATGATGAAAATACTCTCGAATATAAAGTATATCATCCCTCTTTCGACGATTCTACATGCGGATAGAGAAGTTCTGCCCATGATCCAAATCACCCGAAGAAAGCCTGCCCAGATCCAGACCAGCCCGGTTTCATTCCCGGTTAACGAAGCTGAAAAAGCATCTTATCTAAAATCTCGGCGTAGAGCGCGCTTCCGGCGAGATTTAGGCCCAAATATTACCCTGACTTTGATGGCGCTGCCGGCACTGGTGCATATTTTGTTATTCCGGTATTTCACCTTGCCTTTCCTGGTGGTGGCGTTTAAAAGCTACCGTAATGCCGATGGCGTATGGGGCAGCAAATGGGTTGGCTGGGCAAATTTCAAGTTTTTATTTGGCGTCAGCGATAAAGGCTGGGAGATCACGCGCAACGCCATCTTATACAACCTGGTGTTCATCATCCTTGGGACCTCGTTCGCCTTGTTGGTGGCGGTGCTGTTGAATGAGGCCTACCGTTATTTTGTCAGCCGATATTACCAGACGGCTTTCTTCATCCCGAACATGATTTCCTGGGTGGTTGTAGCCTTTGTAGTTTACGCCTTCTTGCAGACCAATAACGGTATGCTGAACAGTATTCGGGAAACGTTTGGATTAAAACCTGTGAACTGGTATACAACGGAGGAAGCCTGGCCTTCCATCATCGTCATCGTCAACCTGTGGCGGGGTGTGGGGGTGTCCAGCGTGATTTACCTGGCAGGGATCATGCGCATTAATACCGAATACTTCGAGGCGGCAGCCATGGATGGTGCCAATAAGTGGCAGATTACACGTTTTATCACCCTGCCGCAGCTGGTGCCTCTGATCACCATTTTAACTTTGCTGGCCATCGGGAATATCTTCTTCTCGGACTTCGGTTTGTTCTACCAGGTGCCGCGCCAGGACTTGAATCCCATGTTAATCGCCACGACGGATACCATCGACACCTTTGTCTTCCGTTCGTTGAGACTTCTGAACAAAATTGAAATGGCGGCTGCAGCCGGGCTTTACCAGTCCGTAGTCGGATTTATCCTGGTCATAACGGCGAATTGGATTGTTCGCAAGGTTGACCCCGACCGGGCACTATTCTAACGATGTTCTCTGAGCAGGCGACCTTCAAGGAAAATAAATATGGCAAAAAGTGACGCTGTCACCAAACCCAATTATTACCACCGTAGGCCATTTCGGATTAATTTCACCCAGGTCTCTGTCCATACATTCCTGATCCTGCTGGCGCTGGCGTGCTTTTTACCATTTTTGCTGGTGCTTTCCTCATCATTATCTGATGAGCGGGCAGTACTAGATTATGGATACCGGTTTTTTCCAAAAGATTTCAGCCTGGATGCTTATAAGGTTATCTTTTCAGACCCGAGGCAGATCCTTAATTCCTATCGTGTCTCGATTGTGGTGACTGTGGTTGGCACAACACTGGGCCTGCTGATGACTTCAGCACTGGCGTATGTGATTTCACGTAAAAACTACTGGCTGCGAAAACCGATTTCATTCCTGGTTTTCTTTACGATGCTATTTAATGGTGGGATTGTACCCCTGTATATTTTGATCACTCGATATCTGCAACTGCGTGATACGTTATGGGCATTGATTCTGCCTGCCATGGTAGCACCCTTTTATGTCTTATTGCTGCGAACCTATTTTGCCGGCTTACCGGAAGAGCTTTTGGACGCTGCCCGGATTGACGGCGCGGGTGAGTTCCGAATATATTGGATGATCGCGATGCCGTTGGCAAAACCTGCCCTGGCAACTGTGGGCCTGTTCTATGTCCTGGGGTATTGGAACGACTGGTATTCGGCGCTGTTGTTTATCGATAAAAGGGATGAACTGGTCCCCTTGCAGTACATGCTTTATAAGATCATGGCAAACCTGCAAGTGATCACCAGCCTGAGAAACACGATCTTACTCGATATCCCGCAGGTACCCTTGATGACCATTCGTATGGCGATGGCGATTGTGGCAGCTGGTCCTGTGACGATTATTTTTCTGTTGCTCCAAAAATATTTTGTACAGGGTTTAACGATCGGCGCCTTCAAGGGAGGCGGAGAGTAACTGTCTCGAACTCATGAGATGGAATATGGAAGGAGGTAACCGGAAAATCATCGATATTGTAAACTCTGTTGATTAAGAAAGTAAAACCATCCTGGATCAAAACCATAACCAGATTCAAATAGGAGAGAAGAAAGATGAATAAGAAAAGAATACTGTTTATCATACTCAGCTTGATCGTAGTGCTTTCGATGCTGGTTGGCTGCGGAACGGCCGCCACCGAAGCACCGTCGGTTGAGGAACCGGTGGCTGAGGAACCAACGGCTGAAGAACCTGCTGCTGAGGAACCTGTGGCTGAAGAACCTGCTGCTGAAGAACCTGTGGTCGAGGAGCCGGTGGCAGAAGCCCCAGTTGATATCCAATGGCAATTTGGACTGCAGACCGACCAGGCCAATCCGGACGAGAAGGCCAAGGTAGAGGAAGCGGTCTCCAAGATGTTGCAGGCGAAGGGTATCAATGTAAACCTGAAGCTTGTGCCTTATGATTGGAGTGAATTCGATCAGAAGATGCAGCTCCAGTTCCAGGCTACCGAAACCTGCGATATTGTCTTTACCGCCCCCTGGATCAACAATGTGTACCAACACATTGCGAACGGCGATTTCCTGCCTCTGACGCAGCTTCTGCCAGAATACGCCCCGGATCTGTGGGCTCAAACCACACCCGAGGAATGGAAAGTGGCAACCGTCAATAACGAGATCTACTCGGTTTTGAACCGCCAGATCTGGACCAAGGTCTGGGGTCCCTACTGCCGGACCGACCTGCTGGAGAAATATCCGCTGGATTGGAGCACAATCACCAAGACCGAAGATATGATCCCCTGGATGGATACGGTGCTGGCTGGCGAGCCTGACCTGGTCTCTATCTTTGACTCGACCCTGGTCTGGACGCACGAAATTTCCGGTTGGGATCCCGTGGACGATGGGATCGGTGGTGGCTCTGGCAGCCTGGTCGGTGTGCGCTACGATGATGCGACTGCCCAGGTCTTCAATGCTCTTGAGCAGCCAGAATACCTGGAAATGGTCAATATGAAGAAGCTCTTCCACGATATGCGCTACATCGTTCCGGAAATTGTGACTTCAGATGAGACGGCCGCCCGCTGGAATGCCGGTCAATATGCCTGCGGCTGGCATGTGTACAAGCCCGAGATGTGGGGCGTAAAACTGAATGGCGGCTTTGTCTTTGATGGGAAGATTTTGGTCGATCCCCCGATCATGACCAACGCCGGCCCGGCGGCCACGATGAGCGCGGTCTGCAAGACCTCCGAGCATCCTGAACTGGCTGTCCAGGTCTTGAACGCAGTCAATACCGACGCCGAAATCTTCAACACCATTGTGTATGGCGTCCAGGATGTGCACTGGGTCTGGAAAGACGAAGCCAAGAAGCTGATTGGCTTCCCCGAAGGTAAAGCCACGGCAGCCGAAGTCGGATGGCAGGCCTATAACTGGATGATGGGCAACACCTTCAACGGTTACTACATCGATCCCATCTGGGCCGAGAACAGCGTCTGGCAGCAGACGGATGAATTGAACAAGTCTGCGGCTCCTTCCATTATGTTAGGCTTCACCTTCAATCGCGAGCCCGTGACGACTGAGCTGGCGCAGGTCGCGGCTGTGGCCACGGAACTGATGCCTCCGATCACGGATGGGTTGGTTGACGATCCGGAAGCTGCACTGGCTGACTTCAACGCTAAGGTGAAGGAAGCTGGCCTCGACGTGATCATTGCTGAGCTTCAGAAGCAGATCGATGCGTTCCTGGCTGCGCAGAAGTAACCTCAAAACCTGAGGATATAAGATTTCGAGAAGAAGCACACAGCGCTTCGAATGCCTGTGTGCTTCTTTTCTATAACCCTATGATGAAAAATAGCTGTCCACTCCTCCAAAAGGGAAATTATGCAAACTTCGTATGAGCTGGTAAAACGCGCGATTGAATTTCAAAACCCAGAGCGAGTTCCCTATAACTTTGACTCGAACCGCACCCCGGAAATTGATCAAAAGTACGGCGACGACCTGATCTGGGTGTTCGTCGGCGCGGATCCCGATTTTGTTCCAGCCCAGCCAGGAATGGATGAACTGGGGGTTGTTTCAAAAACCCTGGATGAGCGTGTCTTTGGCTTACCGACCGTTCACCCTTTGGATGATTGGGTGAAGCTGAAAGACTACCGCTTTCCCGACTATACCAAGCCCCAACGCTACCGGGAGCTAGAGGTCCAGGTCGCCAGAAACCAGGGTCGCTATATCCTGGGGATGTTCCCGCATTTTTTATTCCAGCACATGATGCACCTGATTGGATTCCAGAAATTCATGACGGATGTGATTGCCGAACGCGCCTATGTTGAAGAGCTGCGCGACCGGATGGTGGAGAGCTGCATCCGGGTTGTGCACTGCATGGCGGACCGCGGAGTGCACGGCTTGATTGCCATCGAAGACCTGGGGCTGCAGGAGCGGATGTTCATCAGCCCGCGCTTGTGGCGTGAGATTTTTAAACCCGGTTTCGCCAGGATTATTGAGGCAGCCCACGGGCGCGGCCTGCACGTTTTTAGCCATACCTGCGGTTATATATTTGACATTATCGAGGACTCATCGAGATCGACTTGGACGTGCTCCAGCTCGACCAGCAGGACCACATGGGGATCGAACGCCTGTCGCAGCGCTATGGCGGCAGGATTTGTTTTTTCTGCCCGGTTGACATCCAGACGACGCTCTGCAAGCCGGGCAACCAGGCAGCCATTGAGCAGAAGGTGAAAGAGCTGATCTGGCACTTTGGGCGCTTTGGCGGCGGCTTCATGGCCAAGACTTACCCGCAGCCCGAGGCGATCCAGATTCCGGAAGAAAATAACGCCTTCATGTGCGAGCAGGTTAAGCATTATGGGCAATATCCCTTGAGGTTCCAGATATGAAGAAGACATCGCCGGTCGATCGCTTCGCGAATATTGCCCAGATGCAGGCCCAGAGGCGCGGCCAGTCCCTGGAAACGCCGGCGCCCTCTGAGCGGAAGCCCCTGCCAGATTGGATCCTGCCGTTGGCGGAAACCGGGGGGACGCAGGAATTCCCCTCGGTGGAGAAAATTGAGACAGCCGCGCAGCTCAAGAGCGAGCTAAGGCGCTACCGGAAGCGTTTTTCCCGCTTCCAGCAAAAATTGGCGCCGGATCTGCCCGATACCCGCATCCGGTTACCAGTCGAGCAGTTCGCATACCGGCTGCAGACGGCGGAGGACTGCAAAGAGCCGCTGCTGCCTCTGGCCGGAGGCGGCGATTGGGAGACCGTCAGCATCCCGCATTATGGCGGTCCACTTGGGCGCGCCAGGGCTTATTACCGGGCAACCTTCCAAGTCACGCCGGAAATGCTCGGGTTGGGCTGCCTGTTTGTGCATTTCCAGGGTGTGGATTACCTGGCGCACGTTTTTGTGAACGGGGCTTTCCTGGGATCGCACGAAGGTTTTTTCGCGCCATTCGAATTTGAGTTCACGGCGTTTGCCCGGGCGGGTGAAAACAGCCTGCTGGTCCTGGTTGAGAACGATGCCATTTGCATGGGGAACGACTCCTGGGGCGAGGACGGGCATCTTTATGAAGGCGACAAGATTTACGCGGCCACGGGACCGGGCTGGGACGACCCCCTGGTCGGCTGGCACCACTGCCCCCCTGGTATGGGAATTTACCAGCCTGTGTGGGTCGAGGCGCGGGCAGATTTACATATCCGGGATGTGTTTGTGCGCCCGGTTATGGAAGAAAAACGGGCCGAGGCCTGGATTGAGGTGTACAACTGCTTGAAGACGCGCCAGAATGCCCGGCTCGAGCTGGCGGTGTTTGGGCAAAATTTTGAACAGGTCGTCCAGCGGGAAATTGCTTACCGGCCAGGTTTACCCACTGGACCGGGAGTCAACGATTACCGGGTGAATTTCGAGATACCCAGGATGCGTCTTTGGGAGCCAGGCTCTCCCTGGCTGTACCAGCTCCAGGTGCGATTGCTGGATGCGAACGGAAACCTGCTGGATGCGCGCTCCAGTACCTTCGGGATGCGCTCCTTTCGGATGGACGAGGTAGGAGACCTCAAAGGTAGGCTGCTTTTGAATGGGCAGCCGGTTCGCCTGCGCGGCGCAAACACGATGGGATTCGAGCAGCAGGATGTGATGAAGCAGGATTGGGACCAGCTGCGCGACGACATCCTCCTTGCGAAAATATGCCACATGAACTTCTGGCGGTTGACTCAGCGACCGGTGCAGGCTGAGGTGTACACCCTGTGCGACGAGTTGGGATTGATGACTCAGACGGACCTGCCGCTGTTTGCAGTCCTGCGGAGGCACCAGTTTATTGAGGCTGTACGGCAGGCAGGCGAGATGGAACGCCTGGTGCGTAGCCATCCGTGCAATATTATGGATACTTACATCAATGAGCCTTTTCCGGATGCGGATTCCCCATTTACGACGGCTGTGAATGCAACCCGCCACCTGATCCGCCTGGAACTGGAAAGCTTCTTCCTGGCGGCGGACCAGGCCGTCCGGCTGGCGAACCCCGACCGGGTGATCAAACCCGTCGATGGGGACTATTACCCACCGGCCCCAGGTCTGCCCGACAACCACTGCTACTGCGGCTGGTACAACGGGCACGGGGTGGAGCTGGGCAGGCTGCACCGCGGCTACTGGCAGGCTGTCAAACCGGGCTGGTTTTACGGCTGCGGGGAGTTCGGCTCGGAAGGGTTGGACCCGGTTGACCTGATGCGCAGGCGCTATCCAGCAGGCTGGCTGCCGCAGACTCCGCAGGAGGAGGCTGGCTGGAGCCCTAACCAGATTGTCAAAGCCCAGACCGGTCAATTCCACTACATGTGGTTTGATACACAGCACTCGGTGGATGACTGGGTGCGCGCCAGCCAACAGCACCAGGCCTGGATCACCCGGCTGATGACGGAAGCCTTCCGCAGGGACAGGCGCATGGTTTCTTGTGCCATCCACCTGTTTATTGATGCCTTCCCGGCAGGGTGGATGAAAGCGATCATGGATACGGAGCGCCAGCCGAAACCGGCTTATTTTGCTTACTGTGAAGCACTCACCCCGCTGATGGCGAATTGGAGGACGGATCGCTACCATTTCTTTGCAGGTGAAACCATCCGCCTGGAAGCCTGGATTTGCAATGACCTGCCCCAGGCTTTGACTGACGCCCGGCTTGTGTACCAGGCGCGCATCCCGGGCGGCATCTCCATGACAGGGATGTCGCCGGCGCGGGTTCCTGCCAGCGAGCCGGCTTTCCAGGGATGGATCGAATTCCTGGCGCCGGTGGTCGCGCAGCGTACCTCGCTGAAAGTGCGCCTGGGATTGCTGGATGGACTGGGGAAGCCGGTACATGACACCGAGATTGACCTGCAAGTCTTTCCTCGGCAAGACGATTTGCTTAATGAAGATCAACCCGCAGTGTACTGCCTGGGCAAGCCGGACGGCCCGGCAGCCCAACTGGCGGCAGAGCTTGGGCTGGCAGCCCGGCCATTCAACGATGAGTCATTTCGGGTCTCGCTGGTTTTGGTCGATGATTACGAGCAGTATCACCACCTGGAAGCGAGGACTTTTAAAGCGGCTGCAAATGGGGGCGAAGATCGCCTTCCTTGAGCTGCCCCCAGGCGAATACGAAATTGCTGGCAGCAGGGTTGAGGTGAAAGCCTGTGGGATGAGCCCGGTGCATTTCGCCTCGCGGGCTAGCGGCCACCCGCTGGTCGGGGAGTTCGCGGCTGACGATTTCCGCTTCTGGTTCGATCCCCAAGCTGGCTGCGTGACGCCGCTGCTGGCGACGACATTCACAGCAGAAGGCTGGCTACCGGTCCTGGGCACGGGGAACGGCGGGTGGGGAGAGACCTGGGGGACTGCGCTGGCGGCGGCTGAGATTGAGCATGGCCATGCAATATTGCGCATCTGCCAGGTCCAACTGGCAGGGCGAACGACAACCAATCCTGTTGCCCGTTTGTTTGCTCAGAAACTCCTTTTTTCTTAGAAAGGGTCATCTTTATGGATTCATACGAAAGAGTCAGAGCCGCCGTCAGCCACCGGGCGCCGGACAGGGTGCCTTGCGACTACATGGCAGAAAAAGAAGTCACCCTGGCTTTGTGCCAGGCGCTGCAGGTGGCAAACCTGCCGGAACTCTTGAACCACCTGGAGATTGACCGGCGTTCTGTCGGCCCCCGCTATACCGGCCCGGAGCTGAAAAAGTTTGCCGATGGCAGCTACGAGTTGATCGTCTCGGGCGGTCCAATTATGAAGGATGTGCCAGCGCCGGTTGGAGGTATAAACGCCTCCATCGTGAGATTCCCCTGGGCGGACATCCAAAAGCCGGAAGACCTGGATGACCTGGCAGGCTGGACGGGGCGCATGGAGTGGTGGGACTTCAGCGGCATTCCGCAGCAGATCGACGCCCTGGAATCCCAGGGGCATTACTGGATCACGGTCCACGGCGACCCTTCCGGGCTGCAGCACCTGGAGATGTGGGTCGGGGACGAGCGCTTCCTGACCCTCCTGGCAGGGGAACCTGACCTGGCCATGGCGATGATCGAGCAGCACAATCGCTTCCGCCTGGCACACGCCCTGCGGACGCTGGAAGCTGGCGGGGGGCGCATCCACGAGCTGAACGGCGGAGGCGATTACGGCTCTCAAATTGGATTGACGATCTCAGTGCGCATGTTCCGAAAGTATTTTAAGGATATTTACCTGAATTTTTACAGGGAAATAAAGAAGCATTTTGATGTGGATATCTTTTTTCACTCCTGCGGCGCTATTGCTGATCTGATCCCCGAACTGGTTGAGGTGGGGGTGACAATCCTGGATCCGATTCAAGTTGGCGCCAAAGGCATGGACATTTCCTCACTGAAAGAACGCTTTGGGCGAGGGTTGACCTTTCATGGGGCCATCGACATCCAGCAGCTCCTGCCGCACGGGACAGCGGATCAGGTCAGGCAGGAAGTGCGCAGGACCATCTCCATCCTCGGCAAGGATGGCGGGTATATCCTGTCGCCGACCCACGCACTCCAGGTCGATACGCCTTTGGAGAATATTTTCGCCATGTACGAGACAGCCCAGGGAAGGAAGATCGAACGATGAGGGAGCAAGCTCGAAAGCGAACTTGTATTAATGGAGAGTGGGATTTTTGTCCAGATTACGCGGGTTTACCGCCAGGTCAGGCGGCTGCCGGCAGCCAGTGGGAGGCCACGAAGCTGCGGGTGCCATCCAGCTGGCGCACGAGCATCCGGGCGGAGCAAGAGTTTCAGCCTTACAATTTGTTTGATTATCCGGACCGATGGAACCAGGCGCAGTCTGGCGTCATCCGGCGCACTTTCAAGGTCCAGCCCGATCCTGGCGAACGCTGCTTCTTGATTTTAAATGGCGTGATGCAGCGGTTCGTTGTTTTTCTGAACGGGCGGGAAATGGCTGCCATCCTGGAGTCGTTCCTGCCGGTAGAGGTAGATGTAACAGATGGGTTGTTCCCAGGCGCAGAAAACGATCTGCGCATCTGGTGTGGCCCGTACGAAACCATTGAGAAGCCATACGGGAAAAAGGTTTTGACTCCCTCCGGTTCGTGGTTTGCCGGAATGTGCCGGGGTATCTGGCAGGACGCTTTCCTGGAGATCCGGCCGCGGCTGTGCCTGGAAGATGTGTGTGTGAGGACGTCGGTTCGCAGCCAAAAAATCGCGACTCTAATCGAAGTCCGTAATTACGGCCCTTCCCAACAAAAGGCTACTATTCATGCCAGCGTTTACGATGGGGAGGTCCGTGTCCTCGAATTGCCAGGATTAGAGGGAGAAGTCGGAGGCGGCAGTACCTGGACCGCTGACCTGGAAAGCGCCTGGGCGAATCCCCGCCTGTGGTCGCCGGAACATCCTGACCTGTACGATCTGGTCGTTGAGTTGGAAGTGGGTGGTGAGATCGTTGACCGGATGCAGAAACGCTTCGGTTTTCGAGAAATCTGGCTGGATCAGCACCGGTTTATATTGAATGGGATCCGCTTGAACCTGCGCGGCGATGCCTGGCATTACCAGGGGTTTGTCCAGCAGACCAAAGAATTTGCTTTGAACTGGTTCCACGCCTGCCGGGATGTAGGCGTGAACATTGTGCGCCTGCACGCCATGCCTTACCCCGAGTTTTACCTGGAGGCTGCTGATGAGACTGGCATGCTGATCATTGACGAGAGCGCCATCTATGGCTCGGGCAAAGCCATGCAAGCCGATCACCCGGATTTCATAGAGAACTGCCGCCAGCACCTGTGCCGGCTGGTGCGCCGCGACCGCAGCCACCCGAGCGTGGTGATCTGGAGTATGCAGAACGAGATGCGCTGGGTGGACGGGCGCGACGGCTACAAGGAAGCCATGCGTGGCCTCACCCGGACCATCAAAGCTCTCGATCCCACTCGCCCGGTCTCTTACGACGGGGATAACCGGCTGGTCGATCCGGAAGACATGGAAATCGTCAGCATGCATTACAACATCGATGGCACCGTCCGAGGCTGGCAAAAGGACAAGCCATTGATCTTCGGCGAGCACGGTCCCTGGCATTACGTCTCGCCCCAGGTATGCTCCGACCTGGCAGGACCGGCGGCCTACCTTTCCTACGAGAGCTGCCAGGAGAGCATGGGTTGGAACGAGGCGCTCTTCAACGAATATGCGCGTAAAGAGCAAGTCACCGGATTGACACCGTTCAATATTATCAACTACAACATGTGGAGCTTTCCGCCTGAAGCACAGGCTCTGGATTGGGATGATCTGACCACGCCGGGGATCAAACCCCGGAAAATCCCCGCACACAGCCTGACGGTCAACAACGGCCTGGTAAAAGACCAGCCGCTGTACCAACCCAACCCGTCGTGGAAGCACCTGCAGGCAAGTTTTCAGCCGGTGAGCATATTTGGCGACGAATACGACCACAGCTTCTTTGGCGGACACAGCCTCAAACGCAGCTTCAGCATCTACAACGATACGGAAACACCAGCCGAGGCGCGCCTGGAATTTACCTTTCAGGATGAAGGAGAGCGAATCCTGGATTCAGGCAAAATCGAGTTTATACACCAGCCAGGGGAGCGGGTTGAATGGATGCATTCATTTGCCCTGCCTGAAGTGAGTCGACGCAGCGCCTGTAAACTGATGCTGACCATGTTCCATGAAGAACGACAGGTGCACCAGCTTGTGGCTGCATACCACGTATTCCCCAGCCAGCCGGAAAAAATTGACTTGAGAGGCAGGTGCATGGTCTTGTTTGGAGATCTGGATTCGTATGCTGCCCTATCACGGGTCGCTGATGGGATTAACTGGAAACCGGAGATCGACCCACAGGCGCTGGCTGGGGTTGATGTCGTGATCCTGGGAAAGTATTTACCGGCACTCTCTAGCGATGACCTGATTGAGCTTGAGCAGTTTGTCGCAGGCGGTGGATTCCTGCTATTGCTGGAGCAGAGCTTTTTAACCCTGGGGGACGCCAGGCTTTCGGGCAAGCGCTTTTTTAGCGCCTTTATCACGGATCCGGCGCACCCCATCTTCAGCGGTATAAAGGATCAAGACCTGCGATTCTGGAGCCCCGAGAATATTCACGCCAGTGATGCGGGCTGGCTGGTTCAGGACGCCCTGGATAAACCGGTGAACGGCGATGTGCGTATCCTGCTGGAATGCGGCGAGGGCAACTTTGGCTGGGGAGGTCTCTTGTGGACGCCCCTGGTGGAATACACAGCCGGCAAAGGCAGGATTCTGATCAACCAGCTCGAGCTGGTGGGGAATTCTGAGCAGGTGCCACAGGCACGGCTCTTGCTGAAGAACATGCTGCAGTATGCATTGTCAAAACATACAGTGAATCGGTGTGAGACCTGGCTGCTCGCGGACGCAAAATCAGAAGCTGCAGGCTTTTTACACTCCCTGGGAATTCGTATAGATAAAGTTCTGCCGGACCTCGCCCGGGTGGGCATGGATCTTCAATCCCCTCCCTTACTGATTGTTGATCCGGATATCCTGCATGCGGAAGCAGCCCAAGAGCTGCGGTACCTCCTCGATGCAGGCGCTCGGGTTCTGCTGCTGCCCTGCGGACCTGAACAGGAAAATTTTATCCAGTCATTAACCAGAACCCCGGTGAAGCTGGAACCTGCAGAGGCTTACCAGGTGCAGGCGGTTGAGAATTCAATCACCCGCGGCATCCCAGCCAGCGACCTGTTCTGGATCGAGAAGGTGACCTATTCGCCCGCGTCCATGAAGAATACACCGATCTGCTTACATTCCTTATCAATGGAAGGGGCGGATGCCATCCTTAAATCTGTGCACAATCCCTGGCACGATTATTTCATCCGTGGATTGGATGCCGAGTTCCAGAAAGTCGCCATTGCAACGATGAATGCTAGGGCGGCTTTCCAGGAGCGCGCTTATGGATTGTGCGCGCCGGTTGGTCAGGGCAGGTTGTATTTCAGTCAGGTGCAGCCGGTTGCGGATCTTCCGAAATCCAGGAGGTTTTACACCCGCCTGTTGGGCAACCTGGGGGCTGTGTTTGATTATGCGTTCCTGAAGCGTCCAGGGGACTCCCAGGACCTGGACATCCCGCATTGGATGGGGCTGGAGCAGTCAGACTACGTCGATCCAGAAGCTATGCTGACTTACTTCAGCGCCGCCGATTACGTCCTAAACAACCTGGGAGAGGGTGTTTACGGTTGGATGAGGCGCCTTGAAAAAAACCGAGGATCTATTCGAGTCGACCGGAGCGCCGGAAAGACCTGGTATTTGACTGTCTTTGTCGAATCGGCTGAAAATCACAATCCCTTGAAACGCGCTGCCGATGAGCTCCCTGACAGCTCCATCGTCCCCGATCTTTATATCAAAACGAACTGCGCTTTCAGCCTGTATGTCAATGGCGGGCTGCTGGCTCAGAGGAAAGCTAATGCAGACATCATTAAGATTGAAGATGTCCTGCTCGATCAAGGGAATAACCGTACCCTGCTTGTCTGCCAAGCCGGCGTAGAAGATATCCAATTGAATGCCTGGTTCCGCAACAAATACGGCGATCCGGTCAAAGGACTGCGCTACCTGCTTACACTGGATTAAATGCAGGCTCAGGGCTGCAGGGCTGCAGCGTCCTCGGCAGTCTGTGGCATCCCGGCTAGCACCCAACGGGTGATGACATCGATGTATTCCGGCTTGAGCTGCTTGGATGGCGGCATCGGGCCGACCTCGATATCGGTCAGCTCCTCCCAGTTTATGAGGCGCAAGAGAATGCTGTTGGCGTCCCCGGCAATCATCAGCGGCGCGTTATCCCCGGTGGTCAAGACTTCCTCGTACGTTTGCATCAGGTAATTGTGATTGTCCCGGCCCGGGCGATGGCAGGAGATGCAGTAGCGTTTGAAGATGGGCGCTACGTGCACATCGTAGGACGGAACCTCATCCACGGCCGGCAGTGGGATAGCCGCGACTTGCTGGCCCTCTGGGAGCTCGACGCGATCGTCCCAGGTGTAGCGCATGAACGTCACGATGTTCTCGATCTCGCCGCGCTGGAGCTCGCCGCCGTGCGCCAGGCCGAAGGGGGGCATACCCAGGCTGGGCTGGCCGTAGTCGATGATGGCAAACAAAGCCTCGTCCGTGCGGGTGTACATCTCATCCTGGCTGTTGATGGGCTTCATCATAAACCCTTCCAGTCCCTCGACCCCCTTGATCTCGCCACCTTCACCCTCAGCTCCGTGGCATTCAACACAGTAGATGGAATACAGGTCCTGCCCCTGAGTCACTTTATCTCCCAGGGTTACAGCCGCGCCTGTTTCTTCTTGCTCGGGTGTGGAGGCGACCGCCATGATTGTCAAACCGATAATGCCGACCACCACGATGCTCATGAACACAATGGCCAGTTTGCGTGCCTTCCAGTGCCGGTTAGGGTTGCGATCATAAAAAGGCAACAGCAGCAATGCCAGGATGGCCAGGGTGGGGATGATCACCGTGCCGATCCATTCCAGGTTTCCAGGGAAATACTTGAGCATTTCAAATAGAAATAAGAAGTACCATTCCGGACGGGGAATGTAGGATGTATCGTTCGGATCAGCGGGCAGCTCAAAAGCTACTCCCACAAAAATTGCCAATCCAAGCAGGAGCAAGAATAAGCTGAGAAAGATGACCAGGTCCTTAAAGATAATATCAGGCCAAAACTTTACGCCTTTGTGTTTTTCTTGAGCATATTTCTTGTAGTATTCCTGTTTTTTTTCGTCGTCCATGGCCAGTTTCCTCTCTGTTATTCCCCTTCCTTGGGAATCGAAGACTCACCCAGTCGGATTACCATGTATACGTGCGTCCCAATAACGGCTGCGAACAATGCTGGCAGGATCCAGATATGGACTGAGAAAAAGCGCGTGAGGGTGACTGCGCTCAACTCGCTGCCGCCGCGCAGCACACGCAGGATGAAATCGCCGATCCAGGGAACCGTTCCGGCGATTTCTGTCCCGACTGTGGTCGCCCAATACGACCGCTGGTTCCAGGGCAGCAGATAGCCGGTAAATCCCATTCCCAGGGTTGCTATCAGGAGGAAAACGCCGGTGAACCAGGTAAACTCACGAGGAAACTTGTAGGAAGCGGTATAAAAGGTCCGCAGCATGTGGATGAAAACCGTGATCACCATCAGGCTAGCGCCCCAATGGTGAATACCGCGGATCAACCACCCAAAGGGGACGCCGTTCATGATATATTCAATGCTTTGATAAGCATGATCGGGTGAAGGAACATAATAAACAGTCAGCAGGATCCCGGTCGCTCCCTGGAGCAGAAATAAAAACAAGCTCAGGCTTCCTAATGTAAACCACCAATTCACCTTCGGTACTTTACGGTCGAGGACGTTGTCGTAGATCGAGGTCAGGCCCAGGCGTTCGTCGAGCCAGGAGAATAGCCTTCTAACCATCCTTATGCCTCCTCGAAATAGAAATACAGGATACTCTCTTCCACCTTCGTTTCATATTGGATCAAAGGTTTTGGCGCTGGCCCGGAAACGACTGCCCCTGTCTGGTCGAAAGTCCCGTCATGACAGGGGCAAAGATACTCTTGATCTGTGGCGTCCCAGGTCACCCGGCAAGAAAGATGCGTACAGATGTTTGATAAAGCTGTAAACTGGTTCTGGCCGTGCTGTGTGATGTAGACCGCATAACTATTTACGGTACGCTCCCACCCATTTTGTGTTGTTTTAGTAAATGTAAATAATGTCGGAGTATCGAGAGGATAATTCTCCAGCGGACCGGCTGGAATCCAGCCTTCCGAGGTTTGGGTTTTGGTTGCCGGAGCCACTACATAAGCCACAGCCGGGATTCCTAAGACCAGGGTGATAAAACCACCTACTGAAGCCATGACAACTTTCACGAAACTGCGGCGATCGAGGTGTTCTGAGTCGGCCACGATACCCTCCAATTCCTGGTGATGGTTTTCTCTTATTCTACTGGATTGTAGGTTAAAATAGCATAAACTGGATAGGGTTATTTTAATGGTATTTCAAGGAATATTGTCACTTTCAACCCTTTTCTATCCGTGGGATAATTTCTCGTTAAACACCGTCTGATCCGAACTAAATGATCGCCTGGAGGCTTGCATGAGTCTGGACAAGCGAGTTCGCTACATCGATGGCTTCAAGTACCAGGGAGGTGGGCCCATGCTGGCATTCATCCTCCACCGCCTGACCGCCCTCGGGATTCTGCTGTTTGTGGGGATGCATGTGATTGTCTCGTTCACCAACCAGCAGACCGGCGCAGAATGGGCAGACTGGTTGAATACGGTCTATAAGTCCCCCTGGTTCCAGGTCCTTGTGGCTTTTTGTGTTTTGTTTCATGCATTCAATGGTTTACGTATCGTGCTGCTGGATTTCTTCCCGGGTTTTCAAAAATTTCAAAAAGAAGCCATCTGGGTCGAATGGGCCATTATCCTACCCATTTTTCTGCTGGCAGCATTCCTGATTGTCCAGGTTTCCCTGGCTGGCAGCTAAGGGAGGATTATGATGCGCACACGAGTCGCTAAACCCGGCATGAATTTTGAATACCTGATGTGGCTGTTCACGCGGCTATCCGGTGTTGCCTTGATCCTGCTGGCGATTTCTGGTCTGGTAGGAGCTTTTATCATGGGGGGGCGCACGCAAGCCGATTTACCGGCAATTTTGCGCTGGATGTTCTTTCCAAATCCAAACCACGTTCTGACCAGTGAAATCCCCGAGATCGACCAGGTGTGGGCGAACCTGTTCTGGACGACGATGCAGGTATTGATGATCCTCTTTGCAGGTACGCATGCCTGGAATGGGCTGCGCATGATCCTGGAAGATTACGTGCATTCGACGAAACTGCGGTTCGGGCTGCGCGCCTTGATATTTATATTGTGGGTAGTTTCCCTGGCAGTCGCGATTACGTTGATCCTGACTTCCTATTAGGAAGTCGCTCATTCTCAGGAGCAGATGGTATGAAGATACACCAATTTGAAGTCGTCGTAGTAGGCGCAGGTGGGGCAGGCTTGATGGCGGCGCTGTATGCGTCGCGGACTGCCAGCACGGCGGTCGTCAGCAAGCTCTATCCAACCCGTTCTCACACCGGTACAGCCCAAGGAGGCGTGGGCGCAGCGCTGGGGAACATCGAAGAAGACCATCCGGATTGGCATACCTTTGATACGGTCAAAGGCAGCGATTACCTGGGCGACCAGGATGCGATTGAGTTCATGTGCAACGAGGCCGTGCAGGCAGTTTATGAGCTAGAACACATGGGATTGCCCTTTTCGCGCACGCCGGATGGGCGAATTGCCCAGCGACCTTTCGGCGGACATACGAATAACCTCACCAAAAAACCCGTCTCGAGGGCCTGTTACGCGGCAGACCGTACCGGGCACATGATCCTGCAGACGCTGTACCAACAGTGTATTAAAAACAAAGTCAACTTTTTCGATGAATTCCAGGTTCTCGATTTGCTGCTGGTCAACGGGGCGGTGGCCGGGGTGGTTGCCCTGGAAATGGGAACCGGTGAAATTCACATATTCCATGCCAAGGCGGTGATCTTTGCCACCGGCGGGCACGGGCGAATCTGGGAGATCACCTCCAACGCTTATGCCTTCACTGGCGACGGTGTGGCGGTGACCCTGCGGCGTGGCATCCCGGCTGAGGACATGGAGTTTTTCCAGTTTCACCCGACCGGTATCTACCGCCTGGGAATCCTGATCACGGAAGGGGTACGCGGCGAGGGCGGTATCTTACTCAATGATAAAGGCGAGCGCTTCATGGAGCGCTACGCCCCCACGGTCAAGGACCTGGCCTCGCGCGACGTGGTCAGCCGTTCCATGTACGTGGAGATGCGGGAAGGGCGTGGGATTGGTGGGAAACGCTACCTGCACCTGGATGCACGGCCCGAAACGGTGAACCAGTACGCGGCGCTGGATGGGAGGAAGAACCCGGATGGCAGCCCTTATCGTGTGACCGGCGATGAAATTCTCAACAAGCTCCCGGACATCGTCGATTTTTGCCGCACCTACCTGGGGGTGGACCCGGTGACCCAACCCATGCCGGTGCAGCCGACCGCGCACTACGCCATGGGTGGGATTCCGACCAACATGCAGGCTGAAGTCGTCATCGACGAAAACAACACCGTCTTGCCAGGGCTGTACGCGGCCGGGGAGGTCGCCTGCGTCTCGGTGCACGGGGCTAACCGCCTGGGTACGAATTCGCTCCTGGACTTGATCGTCTTTGGAAAATACGCCGGGTTGAATGCCGCAGCTTATGCTAATGGGGCGGCCTTCCAAACCCTGCCTGACGATGCTGCTGACTTTGCCCGCCAACAACTCACTGACCTTCAGAATAGCCGCGGCAGTGAGAAAGCCGGGGATATTGCTCGCCAGATGAAGACAGAGATGTTTGAGAATGTGGGTGTCTTCCGCACTGAAGCCGGGATGGCGCATGCCTTGCAGGTGGTGCGTGAATTGAAGGAGCGCTTTAAAAAGATCCGGGTCGACGACGAGGGAAAAATCTTTAACACAAACCTCATCCAGGCGTGGGAGCTGGGCAACCTGCTCGACCTAGCCGAAGTGACTGCTCAGGCTGCCCTGGTACGCCAGGAAAGCCGCGGCGGGCACGCTCGGGAGGATTTCCCCAAGCGGGATGATGTCAACTGGCTTAAGCATAGCCTGGCCTGGATGAGGTCTGCCGGTGTGGAGCTTAAATACAAGCCGGTGGCGATCACAAAATATGCACCCAAGGAACGTGTTTACTAGAAGAGGTGGCTGCAATGCAGGTTATATTAAAAATTTTCCGCTTTAACCCTGAAACCGAAAAAAAACCGCACTTCAACACGTACCAGGTGGAGGCAGAGCCCACCGACCGGGTATTGGACCTCCTGGAATATGTTAAAAGCTACCACGATGGCACGCTTTCGTTCCGCCGCTCCTGCGCGCACGGAATTTGCGGGTCCGATGCCATGCGCATCAACGGCTGCAATTACCTGGCGTGCAAGGTGCTGGTCAAGGACCTGAACAGTGCCAAAATCTCCGTGGAGCCGCTGTTAGGGCTGCGCGTGATCAAGGATTTGATCGTTGATATGGAGCCCTTCTTCAACCATTTCCGTTCTGTGATGCCGTATTTTATCAACCACGATCCGGATCCGGAAAAGGAGCGCCTGCAGAGCCCTCAGCAGCGGATGCGCTTCGACGACACCACCAAGTGCATCCTGTGCGCAGCCTGCACGACATCGTGCCCTTCATTCTGGGCAAGCGACCAGTACGTCGGTCCTGCGGCTATCGTGGCGGCGCACCGCTTTATCTTTGACAGCCGCGACCAGGCGGCTGCCGAGCGCCTGAATATCCTTAACGACCAGTTTGGGGTGTACCGCTGCCACACCATTTTTAATTGCACGGTTGCCTGCCCGCGCGAGATCCAGATCACCCAGGCGATCGGCGAGGTAAAACAGGCGATTGCAACAGGAACCGTCAATTACGCCGTCAAGGGGGAAGTCAAGGAGAAGGCCTCTAATTTTTAAAGGAGTTCTGCCTGAATGCCCCTGAAGCCGGTCCCTGAACTGCTCACTGCTGCCCAAAACGGCCGATATGCTCTGGGTTACTTTGAAAGTTGGAACCTGGAATCGCTTCAAGGAGTTCTCGATGCAGCTGAGAAAACCCGTTCGCCGGTCATCATTGGCTTCAATGGTGAATTCTTGACCCTTCAGGAGCGCAGGGCGCCGGAGCGCCTGCACCTTTATGCAGCCCTGGGCCGGGCAGCAGCCGAGACAGCAGCAGTGCCGTGCGGTTTTATTTTCAATGAGTGTCCGGTGGAGAGCGCCGTGCGAGCCGCGGTGCTTTCCGGGTTAACCTGGTGATGCTGTCAAATCCTTGGGAAGCGCTCGATGTATTTACTGCACACCTGGCGAGCCTGGTGCAATTTGCCCATGCTCAGGGGGTGGCGGTGGAGGCGGAACTGGGCGAACTGCCGAATGGAGCCAGCGGGCGCGTGGATACCAGTCACAGCGCACTCACCGACCCTGAGCAGGCTGCTCGTTTTGTGGCTGCAACGCAGGTGGATGTACTCTCGGTGAGCGCGGGCAATGTCCACGTGCTCCTGGGTGAGGCGCAGGACCTGGACCTTGATTTGATTGGGGAAATCTCAAGGCGGGTAAAAATCCCCCTGGGACTGCACGGCGGCACCGGGATCTCGGCTGACTCCCTGCAGAGAGCCATCCGGCTGGGTATTGCCAAGGTGAACTTTGGATCGTACCTGAAGCTGAGCTACCTTGAAGCCCTTCGGAATTCACTTGCCAGCGACGAGAGAGACCCTCACCGGCTGCTGGGGATGGGCGGGGCTGAGGATGTGATGAGCGCCTGCCGCCTGGCGGTTCGGGATGCTATCCTGGAACGCATTGAAAGCCTGGGCTGCTGCGGGAGGGCGTGAAATGGCAGATATAAAAAACAAAGTCGGCTGCGCCGGCATTCTCGTTTCGGATACATTCTGCGGGCCTATGAAGGAACTACCCCGGGAAGGGCAGCTCCTGGCGGTGGAGGCTTTGCCGACCATGGCCGGCGGTTGCGCGGCGAATGTGGCCATTGACCTGGCGAATCAAGGCATCCCCGTGGAGGTCGCCGGCTGCCTGGGGAATGACGCCTCGGCGAAGGTGCTGCTTGCTAGCCTGGAAGCGCACGGGGTGGCTTGCGACCGCATCGTGTACTCGGAAAAACTGCCGACGAGTAAGACTGTGATCCTGCTGGTCGAAGGCCAGGACCGGCGCTACATCCATTCATTTGGCGCTAACGCGGGGTTTAGAGTCCGGGACATTGACCGTGATTGGGTGCGCGGGCTGGGCGTGTTTTACCTGGGAGGCCTGTTCTTGATGCCGGAATTTGATGTGGATGAATTCCTTGATCTGCTGCGCGACTGTCGCAAGCACGGGGTGGTGACGGTCGTGGATGTGGTGATCCCGCAGAATTCGGCTCTCCCGGCAAATCTTGGGCCGCTTTTACAGGAAATCGATTATTTCCTGCCCAACGACGATGAAGCCAGCCGCCTGACCGGCGCCAGCGATCCTGCCGGGCAACTGCGGAAGCTTCTGGAATGGGGCGGGCGGACGGTGGTGATCACGCGTGGGCGGCACGGCGTCCTGGCTGGAAGGGATGACCGGTACTGGCAGGCGGGCATCTACCCCGGAATCCAGGCAGTCGATCCATCCGGCAGCGGCGACGCATTCGCAGCAGGGGTGATTGCGGGGATCGTGCGCGGCTGGGACCTTCCCCAGATCCTGGGCTATGCCAGCGCCCTGGGTGCCTCGGCGATCCAGTCCCTGGGAACAACGGATGGTGTGTTTACCGCGGCGCAGGCGGAAGCGTTTGTAGCGAAGACCCCGCTGGCAATCAGCGAAGGTATTTTATGACCCAATAATCTGCCTGAAAAAAGGAAGGCCGGATGAAGCAAATTCATGACCTGTCCAGCCTGGACTGGACTCTTGAAGGTTACACGCCTTACGTGTGGCTGTTCGAGCGCACTTACAGCGCCCTGGGAGACGGCGACCCCTGCATTGACGTGCATTCCCTGCCAGCCCGGGTCCCGGGCTCGGTCCAGGGGGCGCTGCGGACAGCCGGGCTCCTGCCAGATTGGAACGTGGGCGTCAACTACCGGAAGTGCGAGTGGGTCGAGCACCGCCACTGGATGTACCGGGCTTCTTTGCCAGATGATTGGCTGGGGGAAGGCAAGCGCTACCGCCTTGATTGCCTGGGTTTGGATTATGCCGGCTGGATCTATGTCAACAGGCAACTGGCGGGGGAATTCAAGGGGACGCACGTTCCGCATTCGTTTGACCTGACGCCCTTTTTGCGGCCGGTGGATAATGTCCTGGAAATTGTCTTCGATCAACCCCCGCGCTGGTTGGGTCAGTTCGGCTACTCCTCGAAGATGACCGAGTGGAAGCCGCGTTTCAACTATACCTGGGACTGGTCGCCGCGGCTGGTGCAGGCTGGCATCTGGGATGAAATCTTCCTGGTTACCGTGAACGCCCCGGAAATCGAAGAATGCGCCGTTGCGAGCGATTTTGACCTGGAGCGCTTTACGGGCTGGCTGGCGATACGCGCCAGGGCCACCCCCGGCTTCGCGGGGGGCTGGCAGGTTCAGTTGAAGGCTGGCGATCGCGTTCTTTTAGATCAAAAATATCCTGGCGCCCAGCTCCAGGAGGAAATCCGGGATCTGCCGGTCAGGGCGTGGTGGCCCAACCTGGAGGGCGAGCAGCCGCTGTACACCCTGACCTGCCGGCTGCTGGATTCCAAGGGCGAGGAGCTGGACTGTTGGGAAAAGCGGGTCGGGTTCAAGCACGTGGAGTGGCGTCCATGCGAGGGCGCCCCGGCAGGAGCCGATCCCTGGCTGTGCGTGATCAACGGCCGGGAGGTATTCCTGCAGGGGGTGAACTTCGCGCCCCTGTGCGCCAATTTTGCTGACCTGCGCCGGGAGGATTATGTTCGCAGGCTCAAGCAGTACCAGGAGCTGGGGCTGAACCTGTTCCGGATCAACGCCTGTCAGTTCCTGGAAAGGGAATGGTTTTATGACTCCTGCGACGAACTGGGATTGATGGTCTGGCAGGAGTTTCCCCTGACGTCCTCAGGGTTGGAAAACTGGCCATCGGAAGACCCGGGCAGCATCGAAGCCGTGGCAGAGATCGCTCGGTCGTTCATCCGGCGGCGGCGCCATCATGCCTGCCTGCTGCTCTGGAGCGGTGGAAATGAGCTGCAAGGTGACCTGGAAGGCCGTAAAACCGGGATTGGCAAGCCCTGCGACGCCAGCCATCCCCTGCTGAAGCGGCTGCAGGAAGTGACAAATGAGCTCGATCCGCAGCACCGCTACATCCCGACCTCCCCCCTGGGACCGCGAGCCGGCGCCATTCCCGAGGACTTTGGCAAGGGTTTGCACTGGGATGTGCACGGAGGTGCAGCCATGCTGGGCAGCTTCGCAGAGGCTGAGATGTATTGGGCGAACGATGACGCCCTGATGCGCTCGGAAATATACTGCCCCGGCGCCAGCCCGGTGGAGACCATCCGCAAGTATGCCGGGGATTTCGAGACCTTCCCGGCTACCGTGGATAATCCCTATTGGACGCGCCTGACCACCTGGTGGTTGGATTGGAAGCGGCTGGCTGCGGCGTACGGGCGGGAACCCGTTGACCTGGAAGAATACGTTGCCTGGAGCCAGGCAGAGCAGGCAAAGCGCCTGGCTGCGGAGATGCGGGCGTGTAAAAAGCGCTTCCCGGGCTGCGGGGGCGTGCTGCTCTGGTCGGGTCATGACACGTTCCCGCTGGCGATCAATTCGAGCCTGATCGACTACGATGGCAACCTGAAGCCCTCAGCGCAGGCGGTCTCGCAGGTCTGGCGGGAACCACCCCCAGGGAGGGCTTAACCGATGCGTTTCGAGCTGGAGATCGATTATCCTCTCGAAGAGATGGAAGCCAGCCGCCTGCGGATGGAGGCCAGGCTGCGTTTGGAAATCATTGACCGTGCGCCGGTCAACTACTGCGTGGTGCCGCGCTACTTCGCGCCGATCTTCAACCTGCCGTACCTGGATTTCTTTAAGGATGTTGAAACTCAGTATTACTGGTTGCTGCAGTTTGCGAAATTCCAAATTGAGAATATTCCCAGCGACTACTGCACTTCCCCGGTGATTTCCGTGCATCCGTACTTTGATAACGTTGTCCCGCCCAGCGCGCACGGGGCAGAGATCGGCTGGACGCCGGACTCGCCGCCGTGGGCGATTCCTGTGCTCGTTACGCTGGAGAAAATGGAAGGCTACCGGCCGCCGGCATCGGATGGCGGGCTGCGCGGTAAGGTGATCGAGTGGTGGCTGGCCATGGGCGAGCTTGCCTCGCAGACCAGGGTCAGCTTCAACGGAGCGCCGGGGCGAGTTGAGCTGGCGCCGCTAGGGAGCAATTACCTGAGCCCGCACATGATTGCTGTGGACCTGGTCGGGACGGATTTCTACTGGTGGATCCTGGAATACCCTGAAGCCTGCCACCGCTTCCTGTCGGCGATTGCTGGGTCTGAAATCGAGGCAGAGGAGCTGGTGCGCAAGATCGACCCGCGCCCGCGCGGTGAGCTGTACGGCCTGGCAGAGGATTCGGCGCAGATTTTATCGCCACGCCAGTTCAAGGAATTTTGTATCCCCTACACGGGGATGATGTTCGAGCGGTTTGGGGCCGGACTGAAATTCGGCAGGGGGATTCACATGTGCGGCGACAGCGCGCACCTGCTACCTTCCTTGAAGAACGCGCTGCGGATGACGCATTTCGACATTTTTGGCTACCTGGTGCCGCCCAGGTTGGCGGCAAAGGAACTGGGCGGAAACATCCTGCTGTGGGGAAACCTGAACCCCATGCTGATGCGCGACGGCAGCCCTGCCGAGGTCAGGCAGGCGGCCTGGGAGTGCCTGGTAGAAATGGCGCCGTGCGGCGGGTTCATGCTGGGGGATGGGGCGAATATCTGCCCGGGCACACCCCTGGAGAGCTTTCAAGCGGTGATGGATGCAGCCAGGGCTTATGGAACAGGAAAGGACGTTTGATTATGGAAACAATGACCGGACGAGAAAGGATCATGACCGCGCTGCGCGGCGAGCAGCCGGACCGGGTGCCGGCAACGCCGGATATCTCGATCATGATCCCCTGCCGCCTGACCGGCAAGCCATTTTGGGATATCGAAGTCAATGAGAACCCTTCGCTGACGTTTGCCTATATTAACGCCGTGAGATATTTTGGGATCGATGGCTGGATGTTCAACGGCACCCTGGATTTCCAGCTCAAGAGCCAGGTCTCGACTGATAAAGAGATCATCTGGCGCGATGACGAGAAATGGATCGTGCGCTATACCACGCACACCCCTGATGGCGACCTGACCCAGGTCATGTACAGTCCCAGGGACAACCCCTCTACCATGGTTGAAAAATATCTCAAGGATTTAAAGCGAGATTTCAAAAAGATACGGCACCTGTATTCAGGGGTGAACGCTTATGATGCCAGCATGTACTGGCAGCAGAAGAAAGCCATGGGCGAGCTGGGGATGATCTGTGTATACATCGCCGTGCCGGGTTTTCAAAATTTTGTAGCCTTCTTCGACGGCAACCTCGAAGCCATGACGTACGCCTACTACGACACGCCGGAGCTCTTTGAGGAGCTGGTAGAGATGTTTGAAAAGCACGAGCTGCAAAAGCTGGAGATGGCGCTGGATGCCGGGGTGGAATCGATCCTGACGGGAGGCAGCGGCTCGATCACGATGCAGTCACCGCAGCTCTTCCGCAAGCTGTCGCTGCCAGCACTGAAGAAGATCACCCGCATGTGCCGGGAGGCCGGGGTGCTCTGCGGCATCCACTCCTGTGGGAAGGAGCGCTACCTGGTTGAGGCATGCGCCAACGAGACCGACCTGGATTACGTCAATCCATTGGAGGTCCCGCCGATGGGGGATTGTGACCTGGCGGAATTGAAGCAGAAATTCGGCCACAAGCTGGCTTTAATGGGAAACCTGCACACCACCCAGGTAATGCTGCACGGCAGCACCGAGGATATCCGCCGTGAGGGGCTGAAGGCGATCCTGGCGGCAGGGGAAGGCGGTGGGTTTGTGCTCTCCACCGGCGACCAGTGCGGGCGGGACACGCCCCTGGAGAATATTTTCGAGATCGTGACAGTCTGCAAGGAGTTTGGCGTTTATCCCCTGGATCGCGAGCGCATCCAGGAAGAAATACACCGTTTAGAAAGGAACAGCGCAATATGAAAAAAACACAATCCCTCTTATATCTCAGCCCGGAGTTTTTTGCGGCGGTCGAGAGGCCGCTGGTTAACACTGCTGGCTTATCGGCGGCGACTTTCCGGTTCCCAGGGGGAGTCTGCGGTTTAAAGCTGAGCAATGAGCTGGGCGAGTTGGTGATGCTTCCCTACCAGGGGCAGCAAATCTGGAAGGCGGAGTTTCAAGGCCGCAACCTGACCATGAAGTCGATGTGCCCGGAGCCGCGCCCCGGGGTGCCGTTCCTCGAGACCTTTGGCGGGTTCATGCAGCACTGTGGGGCGATCGCTATGGGCGGACCCTCGGCGCAGGACACGCATCCCTTGCACGGTGAGTTGCCCAACGCCTTGTACCAGCAAGCGTACGTGGTGGTGGGTGAGGATGACCGCGGGGCATACATCGGCCTGGGCGGGCAGTACCAGCATACGGTGGCTTTCGGATATAACTACCTGGCGGAGCCGCTGGTGAAACTGTACGCCGGATCGACGCTGTTTACGATCGAAATGAGCATCACCAATTTGAAGAACACGCCCATGGAGCTGATGTACCTGGCGCACATCAATTTCAAGCCGCTGAACGATGCCCGGCTGGCCTACACGGCACCTTACACGCCCGGGCATGTGCGCGTGCGCAGCAGCATTCCCGCTCATATCAAGCCGCTCCCGGGCTACAAGGAATTCCTGGCTGAGCTGAAGGAGGCGCCCGAAAAGCACCACTACCTGAGGCCGGAGCTGGTTTTTGATCCTGAGGTGGCGATTTTCATCGACTACACCGCCGACGCCGAGGGCTGGGCGCACAGCCTGCACATCCACCCGGACGGGAACGCCGACTACGTCTCGCACCGGCCCGAGCAGCTGCCGAGAGCAACGCGCTGGCTTTGCCGCACCCCGGACCAGGACGCGCTGGCCCTGGTCGAGCCGGGGACCGCCGAACCCGAGGGCTTCCTGGCAGAGAAGGCCAAGGGAAATCTAAGAGTCCTGGCTCCGAAGGAGAAATTCTATGCGCAGATCAAGGCAGGCGCTTTGAGCCCTGAGCAGGCTGCGAGCGTCGAGCGAAAGATCGAGACGCTCATGGAACGATAGAAAACAAGGACAGTCCAAAAAAACAGACTTTTTGGACTGTCCTTGATGCCTTTGTGCTATAATCTGCCTTGCGAAAAACTGCCCCTGTAGCTCAAAGGATAGAGCGATGCTCTCCTAAGGCAGAGGTTGTGGGTTCGACTCCCACCAGGGGTACTATTTAATGACATGAAGGCTCCCGGTAGAAAGCAGGGGAGCCTTACACTTTAAATGTTCGTCAGCTCTTCACGGCCCGGTCCAAAACCGGGCCTGGCCGTTTTGTCTTGAGTGGCGGGTGGGCTGCGAGCTCCTGCAATACCACCTCGACTGCTTTCTCGAGCTGCGGATCGTGACCGGCGATGACCAGTTTCGGCGTTTGCTCTACCTCGATGTCAGGGGCAATGCCTTCATTTTCAACTACCCAATCACCTTCTGGGCTGAAGATTGCCATGCGCGGCGAGGTGAAGAAGCCGCCATCCATCAAAACCGGATAATCGTAGACGCCGATGAGACCGCCCCAGGTGCGCTTGCCCACCAGCTTTCCCAGGCCTCGCTGCCGGAAGAATAGCGGCAGCGCATCGCCGCCCGAGCCGGCCAGCTCGTTGATGATCATCACCTTCGGGCCGAAGATCGAAGCGTTCGGGCTGGCGAACTCCCTGCCTTCGCGGGTCGCCCAGTAGCTGAGCAGGCGCCGGTCGAGCATGTCGACGATGTAATCAGCTACGGATGCCGCCGCCGTTAAAGCGCTCGTCGAGGACCACCGCCTGCTTATCGAGCTGCGAGAAATAGTAGCGGTTGAAGGAGGTATAACCGTCCACGGCTGGTATTGGACATGTAAACATAGGCGACACGGCCATCAGAGAGGGCATCCACTTTCTTGCGATTGCCCTCAACCCAGCTCCAATGGCGCAGCTGTGCTCGGTGCCATCGGTTTGACGGTGACCGTCGCGCGCCTGGGCTTCTTCCGGGGTAGGTCCGACGCGCATGTCGATTACCTGGTCGACGGTTTTTTCGAAGAACGGTATAGATTGGTCGGGTAGCGCAGCGGCCGTCCATTGACTGCCAGGAGGTACTCGCCCTCCGCAACATTGACACCCGGCTCCGTCAGGGGCGAACGCAGTTCAGGATGCCAGTTCAGCCCTGGATAGATACGGCGGAATGCGGTAGAAACCGTCCACCACCTCGTAGTCGGCGCCCAGCAGGCCGACCGCGACCGGATCGGACCGGGGGATGTCGCCACCGCCCATGTAGGCGTGCCCGACGACCAGTTCGCCGGAAAACTCGGCCAGCAGGTAGTTGAGATCGTCGCGATGGCCGACGTGCGCCACGAAAGGCAGGTACTTTTGATAAGCCGCCTCCAGGTCCAGGCCGTGCAGGGCGGCGTCGTAGAAAAAATCCCGGTGGATGCGGAACGCCTCGCGGAACATTTGCTGCCACTCTGCGCGGGGATCGACTGGCAATTTCCAGCGTGCCCACTTTGAGCAACTCCTCATCCGGCTCGGGTTTCTTGTCCGTGCTCACGATGGCATCACGCGAAACCTGGTCGGCGGTCTGGAGAGCAGCTTTTTGCCGTCTGCGCTGATCCAATAAACTGCGGACTTGGTGGCAAATACTTCGTCCTTGCGCTCTTTCAGGTCGTAAGTACGCAGGATGTAAGGATGTACCGAAGCGGTGAGGGGATGGTTTGGCGACAGCTCCAGGTATAAGAGCTTGCCTTCAATCGAGCGCAGGCGGCTGTACTCCCTTTCGGGCAGCGGCAGAGCCAGAATGCGCTGACCGAGGTTTTCCAGGTCGATCTTGATGGCTGGTAGGGCTTTTTATTCTTTGACTCGGATTTGCTTTCCTCGTTTTGGCTTCAGCGTCTGCTGGGGTGGTATGTTCCTCGCTGGTCTCTTTTTCGTGGCTCTTCTCCAGGCTCTTTTTCCTCGTCGCTCTCCGGCGCCAGCGGGGAAGGCTCCTACCTTGTTGAGCACCATCACGTAGAGACTGCGAGTCACAGGGCGTTCGAAGGAAGACATATCCAGCCACCCGACATTCAAGCCGTAATTCGTGCTGGCAGCGAAGAAGAGATATTTTCCGTCTTGACTCCAACAGGCATCCGTGGCGTCGCTCAGCCCGTCGGTTGCCTGGTGCGCCGCGCGTGCGGCCAGCTCGTACAGGAAAACCGCGCGGATCTGGTTGTTCAACCGCCGCGTATAAGCCAGCCACTGGCTGTCAGGCGACCAGGCGGGGTCCAGGCTGCGCACGGGATGGTCATATAAATCTGTATCAACCAGGACGATTTCTTTGGTTTGCAAAACCAGGTAATACAGGTTGAGGGCTTTATCCGTAAAGGCAATTTTCTGGCCATCGGGCGACCAGGTAGGCGAATAAAAGAAAGAGTGTCTTCCCAGTGGAATGCTGGTCGTTTCTTCACCTTTCTGATCAGCGATCACCAGCTCGTATTCTCCACTGGCATCTGAAAAATAGGCGATCGACTTGCCATCGGGTGACCAGGCTGGATCGCGCTCGCAGACCTCGGGCGTTTGGGTGAGGTTGCGGGCACTGCCTTTTTTCAACGGAAGGGTGAGGATTTCGCCACGCGCCTCAAAAACTGCCCGCTGACCGGCCGGAGAGATACCGGCGTTTTGAATATAAGGTGCAGCCGCTGAGAAGTGCGGGCGAGTCTCTGGAAGGTCGGCGGCGATAGAAATTGGTATGGTCGATGCTTGCTCATTCTGCGGATCGAGCAGGTGGATGCGCCCGGCCTGTTCGTATGCCAGCATGCCGCCGCCGCAGGTCAGCGAGCGCACATCGTAGGCGGTGTGAAAGGTGACCTGCCGGACGGTGTGCGTCTCCAGATCGTAGCGGAAAACATTCATCTCCCCGTTGCGGTCGGATAAGAAGAAGATGGCCTTGTCTACCCAGCATGGGAAAGTATCGCTGGCGTTCTCGTGAGGGATTTCGACGTGCTCCGTGGTTTCAAGATCCAGCACCCAGATTGGCACCGTCATGCCACCGCGGTATCTTTTCCATGACCAGAACGCTTCTGCATAGGCGGTATAGGCAATGCGTTTGCCGTCTGCTGAGAAGGCGCCGCGCTCCGCCATCTCCATGGGCAGGGAAGCTGGGAAACCGCCTTCGACCGGGATGGTGAACAACTGCCGGCAGCGGGGCGAGGAGGCTGCCCGGGTAGAGGCAAAGAGAACCTGCCGGCTGTCGGGGGTCCAGCCGCGCACCAGGTCATCCCCGGGATGGTAAGTCAGCCGTTGCGGGGCATCCACCTTCTGTGGGCAGGATATAAACGCTCAGATTGCCGTCATAATTGCCGGAAAATGCAATCCATTTACCATCTGGCGAAAACATTGGATTGAACTTGGCGCCTTTCTGAGCCGTCAGGCGCCTTGGGCTGCTGCCGTCTCGTTCTGCAGCCCAGATATCGCCGGCGTATAAGAAGGCTATTTTCTCCATGCTGAGAGTGGGTTGTTTTAATAGCAGTGTTTCTTTTTGGACGTCAACCTGTGACATGGGGTGCTCCTTAATGACACAAACATAGTGAATAGCCCATCGTTTTTCCACCGCAATCCAGGCGGATTGGGTTATTATAACCTTGCTGAGAAGAAGCCTATTCACCACAACCAAAATTAATTTTAAGGTTTCGAACCTTGCTTTTTTGTAATTGGCTGGTATGATTCAATTGTTGAACGTTAGGGTGCCCCCCTCACCCTGGCGTTCAACATTTTTAACGCCAGATCATAGAGAAATTCTGGCAGAAAGTTTGCAATTGACCCCTTGCTTTTTTGGGAATGATCGATTATATTATCGACAAGCTAACGCCCGGGTGCCCCCCTCACTCGGGCGTTAGCCTTTAATCCTCCATGCGGATGGCGCATTTGGAAGCCGGGGAGAACGGGTTATAATGGAGCGGTTTCATTCAAATCACGGCAGGCAAAGGAATACCGGTGAAACATCCATTAATTGAAACGTTGAAAAACCTGCGCGGGAACGCCCGCGGTGCGGTGTATACCGAGCCGATGTGGGGAATCCCTTTCAACCTGTATGCTCCTTATGTCTCCGTGTACATGCTGGCCCTGGGGTTGGTGGATAGCCAGATCGGCCTGATCGCTTCGATTAGCCTGGTTGGACAGTTTTTTAGTTCCCTGGTGAGTGGGGTGTTAACCGATAAATATGGTCGAAAACTCACCACTCTGATCTCCGATATCATCTCCTGGAGTATCCCCACCTTGATCTGGGCGATTGCCCAGGATTTCCGCTACTTTTTAGTTGCAGCCATCATCAACAGCGCCTGGCGCATTTCGATGACCTCCTGGAGCTGCCTGCTGGTTGAGGATACCGATCAGAAGCTGATCGTGGACATTTATTCCTGGATCTACATCGCAAATTACGTGGTGGCTTTTTTCGCGCCGATTGCTGGTCTGCTGATCAATCGATTCACGCTGGTCCCGACCATGCGCGGCCTGTACTTGTTTGCCTCCATCATGATGACGCTGAAGTTCTTTGTGATGAATAACATGGTCACCGAAACCCGCCAGGGGGTGGTGCGCATGGAAGAAACCCGTAATAAGCACCTGTTCTCTCTCCTGGGCGAAAACCGCGGGGTATTTCGGCAGATCCTGCGCACCCCGGTGACGCTGTTTACGCTGACCTTGATGGTCATCATGAGCATTAATATGATGATTACGAGCACCTTCTGGTCGATCCTGGTCACCCAACGCCTGCTGGTACCCGAACAATACCTGGCGATCTTTACGACGGTGAAGTCGGTGATCATGCTCTTGTTTTTCTTCACCTTGATGCCGCGCCTGCGCGAAATGGACGCACGAGGGCCGATGATCCTCGGCTTCATCTTCTTCATCGTCAGCCAGATCATGTTGATCAGCATGCCCCCGCAAGCGTACTTCCTCTTATTTATTACGATCATCCTGGATGCCTGCGCAGTGCCGATGACAAGCACATTTCTTGACAGGCTGGTGGTGGTCAGCATCGATCCCAAAGAACGCGCCCGCATCATGGCTATTTTATATGTCACGGTCCTGGCGTTTACCTCGCCGTTTGGCTGGATCGCCGGAAAGCTTTCCGAGATCAACCGGGCTTTACCATTTTTGTTGAGTATCACCCTTTTTCTGGTGGCAGTCATGCTTTTGGTTATCTCAAGGCGCCTGCCCCACCTGTATGCGGGCAATATCCACCCGGATGCCGTCCTGGAAACTGCCCCGGAAACCGCCCGGAAACCGCCCTGGAAACCGCTTCCTAAGATAGTTTTTGAAAGGATGTGCCATGAAACCTAAGCTGAAAGATCCTGTTTTAAGCCTCTGCCGTTGGGCAGTATCCATCCCCGCGGCTGGCTGCTCAAGCAGCTCCGAATCCAGGCAGACGGCATCAGCGGGCACCTGGACGAGTTCTGGCCGGACATCCAGCACAGCCGCTGGTTCGGAGGCGATCGGGAAGGTTGGGAGCGCGCCCCCTACTGGCTGGACGGGCTGGTACCGCTGGCATACGTCCTGGATGATGTAGATCTCAAAGAGAAGGTCAAGAAATACCTGGATACCATTCTTACCCACCAGGCTGAGGACGGCTGGCTGGGACCTCGGGCGATGGTGCAGGCGGGCGGCAGGCCGGAAGAGCAGAACTATGACCTCTGGGGGCAGATGCTGGTTGCGAAAGTGCTGGTGCAGTACCATGAAGCCAGCCACGACCCCAGGGCGCTGGTAGCGCTGGAGCGGCTGTTTCAGAAGATCGATCGCCACATCGATATGGCGCCGTTGTTCAACTGGGGTCAATTCCGCTGGTTTGAGACGTTGATCGCCATTTACTATCTGTACGAGCGCTCCCAGGCTGAATGGCTGCTGGACCTGGCTGTCAAGCTACACGCCCAGGGGTTTGACTGGACGGGTTTCTTTGAGCGCTGGCCACTGAAGGGATCCACACCGAAGGGACGTTGGAATTACATGGGGCACGTGGTAAATAACGCCATGGCGCCCAAGATGCCGGCGCTTTGGTACCGCCTGAGCGGGAAGCTGCTCGACAGGGAAGCCATCCACCAGATCATCGACCAGTTAGACCGCTACCATGGCATGGCAACGGGAATCTTCACCGGAGATGAGTGCCTCGCCGGAACCAGCCCGGTGCAGGGGACGGAGCTGTGCGCGGTGGTTGAGTATATGTATTCGCTGGAGATCGCCATCTCCATCCTGGGCGAGGCGGCTTTTGGCGACCGCCTGGAAAAAATCGCCTTCAATGCGCTGCCGGGGACTTTCTCGCCGGACATGTGGGCGCACCAGTACGACCAGCAGGCGAACCAGGTGGAGTGCAGCGTGCTGCCGGGCAGGACCTGGAACACGAACGGTGAGGCCTCGAATATCTTCGGGGTGGAGCCCAATTATGGCTGCTGCACGGCCAACCTGAGCCAGGGCTGGCCGAAGTTTGCCGCCCACCTGTGGATGGCGACCCAGGATGGCGGGCTGGCGGCGGTGGCGTACGCGCCCAGCCAGGCGCGCTGGCAGGCCAGCGGGAGGGAGGTCCTGGTCACACTGGAGACGGACTACCCATTCAATGAAGTACTGCACTTCACGATTGACGTAGCCCAACCCACGGAGTTCCCGCTGTGGCTGCGCATCCCGGCCTGGGCTTCGCGAGGCCACGCTCCAGGTCGCGGGCGAGGCCGCTTTCCAGCCGCGAGCCGGTGAGTTTGCACGTATCGACCGCACCTGGGAAGGTAAAACGGAAATTGAATTACGCCTGCCGATGTAGCCCGAGCTGCGGCGGCGAGATGGCAATGCAGCGGCGATCACGCGGGGACCCCTGGTGTACTGCCTGAAAATTGGCGAGGACTGGCGGAGAATCCACGCCGACCAGCCTTACCGCGAGCTGCCGCATGCTGATTGGGAAGTGTACGCCACGACGCCCTGGAATTATGCGTTGAAAGTCAGCGAGGATTCGCTTGAGAGTGATGTCACTTTCCAGCAGGGAGTTGTCGGGGAGCTGCCCTTCTCGCCGGAAGGGGCGCCGGTGACGGCACGCGTGCAGGGCAAGCGCCTGCCAGGCTGGAAAATGGATAAGGGATCGGCAGAACTCCCTCCCCAGAGCCCGGTTGAATCCAGCGAGCCTTTGGAGACGCTGACGCTCATACCGTACGGCTGTACCAACTTGAGAATGACGGAGTTTCCAGTATTGAAATAAGGTTACAGACCGGATTTGGGTGATTTAGGCGAATAACTGAACCGCTTTATCCCTGATGGTCGCAGGCTTCCCTGGCCAGTGCCACCCAACGCCCCAGGCGCCAGGGCTGGTTGCTCAATGTGTGCACGTCTTTCATGGCGAATTCCAGCGGGCAGCCGCGGGCAGCCTCTAAGGTTGACTGGATATCCGCCCGGATGGCGGCTTCGTCCCAGGTCTCGGTGCTGATCAACGCCGGGTTGGGCTTGCGGCAGAAGATATAGTCCTTGCCCAGCTCTGCGGCAATGACCTCCTGGTTACACCAGGGTGAAACCGAGACGCGCCGCAGGTTTTTGAGCCTCTTGAGGATCTGGATGCGGGTGTGCACCGGCTCGCAGCAGCCGTAATAGCTCAGACCGAAGCGCTCGATGACGGGCTGCTGGTAGGGGAAGATGAATTCCTCAAAAAGCCTGGGGGATACGCCGACCGTTTCCTGGGATTCGGAGAGGCCCCAGAGGTGTTGGATGCGCACCGGTTTGCCCGGCTGCCAGCCGCTCGCCTGGAAGCTCATCGGTGTAGCCGAGGCTGCCCGAACCAACATAATCGTTTTCGTTGTTCAGGGTCAGCAGGTTTTCGCTTTCGAACCAATCCAGAGCCTGCTGGAAATCAGCTTGCAAGAAAGCCATCAGGCGATGCAGGCCAGGAGGGTTATCGTACATTGCCAGCATCAAGCCTTGGAGGCCGACCAGGTTGATGGCTTCCCAGGTCATGCCGGTCGTCCACCAGTAGCTGCCGCGCAGGCGCACGGGCAGGATATCGCCAAAATGTTCGTCTAAGAAGTCCCGCCAGCGGGCTGTCTTTTCACGGTCAACTGTCTTTTCCCGCAGGTGAAGGCGATCAAAGTCGCGGTCCAGGTCCTGGATGGGTGGGTCCCAATGGTAACTGCCCAGCTTCCCTTCGTTGTTGCCGCGCACCAGCACGGTTTCGACGCCGTAGCTGCCCAAATTAACGAACCAGGCATAATCGATCCAGGGTTCTACAACCCAGTCATCCTGGACCAGCTCGCAGCGGAAAATGAGCTCGCGCAGGCCGCGTTCCAGATCGCGCGCCCAGGGCTCCTGGCAGCGCAGGGATGCCAGGGGCACCAGCTCGTCCAGGACGCCCTGCGTCTCGGCCAGGATCATCGGGCGTGAGCCCTGCAGTGAGGCGTGCTGCTTCCATAGCCTGCGTCGCTGCTCCATGATGGGGTCTTGAGCCAGGTCGCGTTTTTGTCTGAACAGGTCGCGCAAGGTTTTAATGTCGGAAGGATTAACGTTCCAAAGGGTATGAGTCATGGGATCTCCTGATCATGCAGGCATGCCTGAAAGACGGGTTGGGATGAAACATCTTTTTTGGGAATTATATCGGTTTATCACCCGATTCGTTTTATGAGATGTGCAAAATACACACAATAAATTATTTGAATCGTTGATATTTATCCAGTTTTGTACTATAATATTGGTTGAACATCGTTTTTCTGGATCTTTAAATAATGACGAAACCACCGATTCAAACCAACTCAAGTTCTCCTGTAGAAAAGCGGCAACGGCAGCGCCTGCGCAGCAACGAGCCTGAGCAGGTCCTGGTTGGAAATAACCAGCAGGGATATGACATTGATGTTGGCTATTGCCTGCGGCAGTTGCGAGTCAGCCGAAGCTTATCCATTCGCTCCCTGGCCGAGCTCAGTGGATTGAATGCGAACACGCTCAGCCTGATCGAAAATGGGAAGACCTCGCCCAGTGTCAGCACGCTGCAGCAGTTGGCAGGTGCCCTGGAAGTGCCGATCACGGCCTTTTTTGATACTGGCACGTCAAAGAATAATATTACATACCAGAAAACGGGCACGCGCCTGAAAGCTGCTTTTATGAATGGGACCCTCGAAGACCTGGGATCAGGATTAACCCTGCGAGGGGGGCAGCCGTTCCTGGTCACCCTGGAACCGGTAGCCAGCAGCGGTTCTACTCCCATCGTCCACACAGGTCTTGAGCTTGTTTTCTGCCTGGAAGGCCGGTTGACCTACACCGTTGAGGAACAAAATTTCTTGCTGGAACCTGGCGACAGCCTGCTTTTTGAAGCTCACCTGCCACATTCCTGGAAGAACACCGGTGGGGATACCTGCCGCTGGCTGCTGATCATGTGCCCGACGGATGAAAGCGACCGGCCAACGGAGCGTCACTTTAAGCCGGAATAGCTCATGTTCATACCTTAAGGATCAGGAGGAATGCAATGACTACAAAACGAGTTTTTTTTCTGGATGGTAGTATTTGTAACAATGATCCTGAGCCTGTCTCAAACCAGTCCGGCTGCAGCTCAGGAGCCCAGCCCTGCGACTGACCAGTTGCGTCTCTTGCCATGAGCAGCAATATTACCTTTACGATGAAGGTCATTTATTTTGCTTGTGTGGCGAACCCATGCACTGTGTGTATTGCCATGAAGGGCGCCCAGATAGTCCGTTGAAAGATGTGGCTCACGAAGGATTAGTGTTGTACCCGGCTGGAAACCAGGCTGAGCGTTGCAACAAATGCCATGGCGATGAATATGAGGATCATCTGGCAGAATTTGCTTCAATTGCCCATGACATTTCGACGCCAAAAGTCAACGCGGCGATTTCGCCATCTGAGGTTACTGCTGGGACCAGCGTCGTTAATTCTGGCATACTGCCATACCTTGATAGACTCGAATCATGGCGTCTTGTAGGGCTGGGATTTGTCGGAATTGCGATGATCGCGCTTGTATTCCTGGGATATCGTTGTTGGAAAGCGGATTGCCTGGCAAAGTTGAAGAACTAAGAAAATTCTTGAATTGGAGAAACTTGAGATGCCTGAAATAAATCAGAAAATTGTCAATGGTAAAATTGCGGTGATCACCGACGATGGTCAGACTATCAGCCAGCATTTTGGACGCGCTCGGTTTTACAGCGTAGCCACGGTTGAGAATGGGCAAATTGTTAAAAGAGAGCTGCGTGAAAAACTTGGACATGCCCAATTCGGCAGCCAGCCGCATCCTGAAGAACAACCGGGACAGGCGCATGGGATGGATGCGGCCTCGCAGAATAAACATATGCAAATGGCTGAAGCAATTGCGGATTGTGAGGTCTTATTGTGCCGGGGAATGGGGATGGGCGCCTACGAAAGTATGAAGGTGCGCGGCATACGCCCGGTGCTCACTGATGTAGTAGACATTGAAGAAGCAGTAAAAACCTATTTGGAAGGGAGGCTGATCGATCAGGTCGAACGGCTGCATTAAAAAGCAAATTTAGATTAAAGGTACTGAAATAACAAGAAAGGAGAACGTATGGCAGAAACTGTTGGGTGTGCTCGAGTCACCGGCACAGTGACGGGTGAGAAACCCGCTGCAACTGGATTGCAATTCTTAACCCCGAGTGATCAAAAGGAGAATTTTATGACCGCACGTGTTGGGCAGAAAGCCCCTGATTTTACCGCCCCTGCCTATTACCGGGGTAGCTTTGGTCCTGTCAAGCTGGCGGACTATGCCGGTAAATGGGTGCTGTTGTGCTTTTATCCGGGTGATTTCACCTTTGTCTGAGCGACGGAAGTATCGGCGGTCGCCGATAAATATCCGGTTTTGCAGGCGTTGGGCGTTGAGGTCATCTCGGTCAGTGTGGACAGCCACTTTGTGCACAAGATGTGGAATGACCACGAGCTTACTAAGATGGTGAAGGGTGGAGTTCCCTTCCACATGGCCTCCGACCAGGCCGGGAATGTCGGCCGTGCCTATGGTGTATGGGATGAAAACCAGGGGATCGAGCTGCGCGGGCGCTTTATTATTGACCCGGATGGCGTGATCCAGGCCATGGAAGTGCTGACGCCCCCGGTTGGACGGAAATTTGCAGAGTCGATTCGCCAGATCCAGGCCTTCCAGCACGTACGCGCCTCGGGCGGCAAGGAAGCCACCCCCGCGGGCTGGGAGCCGGGCAAACTGACCCTGAAGCCGGGTCCGGACCTGGTAGGGAAAGTCTGGGAAGTTTGGAAGCCAGACATGGAGTGAGTTTGAAAAGAGAACGGGCGCCCTTATGCATACGGGCGTCCGTTTGCATTTAATGGTGTATATTGGTTTATGTATCTAATTCCTGACGTGTCAGTGAATGACTATAAAACGTAATTAACCAGGCGAAAGAGAAAAAGTTATGGACCCAACCCCCAGGCAACAAGAATTCATCATGCGCCCAATTGGTATTATTCATTCACCGTTCATCGAGAAAACAAACAATCCCACCCTGCCAACACGTTCGCAAACCGCTGGGCGGGTAGAGGTATTTCCTGAGTATGCAGACGGTTTACAAGGACTGGAAGGCTTCTCGCATATAATTCTGCTGTACGTATTCCACAAGTCCGTGGGTTTTTCCTTGAGGGTCCGACCATTCCTCGATGATCGATACCACGGTTTGTTTGCCACGCGCCATCCTTGCCGTCCAAATCCAATCGGCCAATCCACAGTGCAGCTTTTGGAAAGGCAGGACTATATCGTAGAAATAGCGGGGGTGGATGTCATTGACGGGACACCGCTGTTGGATATCAAAACCTAAGTTCCCGATTTTGATGTCCGGACTGATGTCAAAATCGGCTGGTATGCTAACCGGAGTAAGGAATAATGATATGGAACTATCACCTGATTTACAGCGAAAACTACTTAGCTACCAAAAGATTGAAATAACGGAGCATCAAATATACCTGGGTCTTGCGCGGAAGACAAAATCTGCTGCAAACCGCAAGGTGCTTGAGGCAATCGCCCAGGATGAACTTCGGCACTACCAGGATTGGAAGAAGTATACGGGCCAAGATGCATCACCGAATCGTTTCAGCGTCTGGAAATATACCTGGATCAGCCGCATCCTGGGCTTGACCTTCGGCCTGAAGCTGATGGAACGCGGTGAGGAGAAGGCGCAGGCGAAGTATGAGGAACTCAAGCCTGCCATTCCCGAGATCAACGCTTGGATTCAAGATGAAGAGGCTCACGAGCAGGCATTAATTGGGATGTTGGATGAGGAACGCTTGCATTATGTGGGTTCAGTGGTACTGGGTCTAAATGACGCCCTGGTGGAGCTGACCGGCGCCCTGGCTGGCTTGACCCTGGCGCTGCAAAATACCCGTTTAATTGCCCTTTCTGGGTTGATCACAGGAATCGCTGCAGCATTATCAATGGCGCTCTCAGAATACCTTTCAACGCGTTCTGAAAAAACCTCCAAGCAACCGGTACGGGCGGCAGTTTACACCGGTATTGCCTATATTGTGACCGTGACTTTGTTGATTTTGCCTTATTTGTTGTTTGATAATTATTACATAGACCTGATCCTGACGTTAAGCACGGCAGTATTGATCATTGCTGCCTTCAACTACTATATTTCAGTTGCCAGGGATGAGGTCTTCTCGAAACGCTTTATCGAGATGGCAAGTTTGAGCCTGGGGGTCGCTGCAATTTCATTCGTGATCGGTTATTTCATCCGCATCTTCCTAGGAATTGAGTAATATATGCCAACACTTCAAGTCATGACCTTCCAATAGGATGTATTAGCCGTTCCATTGGCTGTCTATGGTTCATTCATGCGATATTTTAGGTTATAAATCCAGGTTGCTCCCAGGAATATTATGCCTTCATCCCCAGCTTCAATCCTTAAAGACATTTACGGCTACGAAGAGTTTCGTCCTCTTCAACACGAGGTCATCACTAATATCCTTGCTAAAAAAGATACGTTGGCGATCATGCCCACCGGTGGGGGAAAATCACTGTGCTACCAGGTTCCGGCATTGATCTTCTCCGGCCTGACCGTTGTCGTTTCCCCATTGATTGCCCTGATGAAAGATCAGGTAGAGCAACTACTCGAGCTAGGTGTGCCCGCACTTTTTCTCAACAGTTCCCTGTCCATTGATGAGTACCAGGAAAATATGCGGCAAGTGCGTAGCGGACAGATTAAGCTGCTGTATGTCGCCCCGGAGACCTTGCTGACGCCGCGATTGTTTAATCTGCTCAAGGATTTACCTCTTGATTGTCTGGCGATTGATGAGGCGCACTGCATATCGGAGTGGGGGCACGATTTTCGTCCCGAATATCGCCAGCTGGTGGAGGTTCGTCGCCGGTTCCCCAAGACAGTCTGCTTGGCATTGACGGCAACGGCTACGCCGAAGGTGCGTGAAGATATCAGAGCTAACCTGGGCTTTGAAAACTCAAATGAGTTTATCGCCAGCTTCAACCGTGAGAACCTGCTGATCGATGTACTCCCCAAATCCAACCCAACTGAGCAGACTCTGCAGTTTATCCGCTCCTTTCCCAACCAATCCGGCATCATCTACTGCTTCTCGCGCAAGCAGGTGGATGAACTGGCATTTGCCCTGGTAAGTAAGGGATTTTCGGTGAGACCTTACCATGCAGGTCTGACAGATGCTGAACGTAAGCAAAACCAGGAATTGTTTATCCGAGATGACGTTCAGATCATCGTAGCCACCATCGCTTTTGGAATGGGGATCAATAAGCCAAACGTGCGCTTCATATTACACTACGATTTACCCAAGAGCATTGAAGGTTATTACCAGGAGATCGGACGTGCGGGACGAGATGGACTCCCGGCACATTGCTTGCTGCTGTACAGCTATGCGGATGTTCAAAAATTAAGATATTTTATCGACCAGAAAGAAGATGTGGAACGAAAGGTGGCTTACGAGCACTTAAAAGCGCTAACGCGTTATGCTGAAAGCGATATCTGCCGGCGGGTACCGCTGCTGGCATATTTTGGGGAAAAGTACACTACAGAAAACTGCGGGATGTGTGATGTTTGCCTGAAAGGTCAGAAGAACCCGGTGGATCTCACCATTCCGGTCCAGAAATTCCTCTCCTGTGCCTTGCGCACCGGGGAGATGTTTGGGGCAGCGCATATCACTGACGTTCTGCTTGGTTCCGAGAATCAGAAGGTGTTGAAATTCGGCCATCAGAATCTCTCCACTTTTGGTATTGGCAAGGAGCTATCCAGGAAACAGTGGCTGCATGTTTCTCGCCAGTTGGTCCAAAAAGGATTGCTTATCCAGGATGACCGGTATGGCAGTTTAAAGCTAACTCCCATAGCAACTGGTGTTTTGCAGGGAACAGAAAAATTCCTTGGCGTTATCGAAGTAGAGGAAGGTGTGACGCCCAGTGCTGGAAAAGCTGTCGAGATGGAATACGATCATGTTACTCTTTGAGATTTTACGACAAAAGCGCAAAGAACTGGCGGATGCAGCTCATGTCCCACCGTATGTTGTTTTCCCGGATAAAACGCTGATTGAGATGGCTACTTATTACCCTGTCTCTACGGAAAGTATGAAAAAGATCTATGGTGTTGGCTCCAGCAAACTGGCAAAGTATGGGCAGATTTTTAGTGATCTGATTGCATCTTACTGTAAGGAAAAGCATCTCTCTGAAAACCGAAACCCTGAGACAAATAGTGTGAAAGCAAAACAGAGTGACCAACAATTATTAATGCACAATCAGATTGGTGAAGCGTACAACAACGGTGCAACAATCCAGGAGCTAATGGACCATTTCGGTGTTCAGCAAGGCACGATTTTCAACCATCTATCGAAGTACATCCAGCAAGGGAATTCACTCCGCTCTGACGAGTTTCTGGCTTTACCTGATCTTCCGGAAGAGTTAAGCCAAAGGGTGATGAGGGCGTTCGAGTTACTTGGGACTGAGTATCTCAAACCGGTATTTGAGGAATTCGGTGGAGCTGTTGATTATGATGATCTAAAGACTTTGAGACTCTATTATTTGGTAAAACAAAACGACAACCTAACGAGTGGTGTAAACAAAGGTGGATAACACAACACTCATGAATTCAACTCCTGGCTCAAGGGAAAATCGCTCTCGAACCAGCAACCTTATTGAAGCAAACACCTTCTGCGCTACCCGAAGATTGGGATTTTGAGCGTGTCGAGGGAATGCTACTTGGCCTGGCAATCGGCGATGCGTTAGGCAATACTACCGAGGCACAGCTTCCGGCAATTCGCCGTCAGTCTTATGGCGAGATTCGCGATTACCTGCCCAATCATTATGCAAACGGTCGTCCTTCAGGTGTGCCATCGGATGACTCGCAAATGGCATTTTGGACCTTAGAGCAATTGTTGGAAGATCAAGCTTTGATACCAGATCATTTGGCGCGCAAGTTTACCCAACATCAAATCTTTGGCATTGGGGATACCGTCAAGGCATTTCTATGTCGTTACAAAGATCAGGGATGCTCCTGGATTGAATCTGGTCAGCCTTCTGCCGGTAATGGCGCGCTCATGCGAATTGCACCAATTTTGATTCCCCATCTTCACAAGCCATCTCCAGCGTTATGGGCAGATGCAGCCCTGGCTGGCATGATCACTCACAATGATTCAGCGTCTAATGCCTGCTGCATTGCTTTTATCCAGATCCTTTGGGAATGTTTGCACTTTAAACACACTCCTGAACCAACCTGGTGGATCGATGCATATGTCTCAGCTGCATGTGATTTGGAAGGAAAAACCGCATTGTTGTCTCGAAATCCAGGGTTACCATACGAAGGTCCGCTCTGGCAGTTTGTTGATCGGGAAGTACGTAAAGCCCTTGAGCAAAATTGGTCTACTTTGGAGGCTTGCGAGCGGTGGCATTCTGGCGCATATTTGATGGAGACCATGCCTTGCGTTCTGTATATCTTGTCTATGTACGGAGATCACCCAGAAGAAGCGATCGTTCGGGCGGTTAATGACACCAAAGACAATGACACGGTAGCTGCTTTAGTTGGTGCAGTTATCGGTGCACTTCACGGCCGAGCAGGCCTGCCGGCGCGTTGGATTGGTGGATTGTTGGGTCGAATTACTGGAAAAGATGACTGGCATATGTTCGAGTTGATAGAAACTGCAAAGCAAACCTTCTGGCATTCGGATCCTCCGCTAACTGCGTACAATATCCAGGCTGTGTTGAAATTCTTGCCTGTCTTTGAGCAATCGGATTTTTCTACCGGGGAGTGGGTCACTCAAGAAGGAATATTGCCATACATCAACTACTCCTCCGAAGTGCTTGACTTCATAACAGCACTTTCGGGAAATGGCTTTATCCAGCCGTTTACCTGGATGAATTGGGAGGAAGGAAGGCAGCTGGTGAATAATCCAGCGCTGTTGCAAAAAGGAGACCTGCAGACATTACGAAAGTTGCTGACTGCACATGTGCGCGCCGACCGCTTTTCAGAAGGTCATCTGGCTGCCATGTTCGAATCAGGGCATATAACCATGATCTTGAGGCGGATGGCTGAAATTTTGGATTCCATTTCAAAGTAACTTATGATGAGTATTTTAGGGAGTGCGTTTTCGCTTCCCCCTGAAACGAGACTCCGGCGGTACCCAATGGATAAAGAATTATAATTGGGTTCCAGTATTATTTCTTAACAGGCCATTCCAACCATCTCATGGAGATCCATATGCCCCTCGACCTGCCTACCATCCGCAGCCAGTTTCCGGCTTTACAGCAGCACGCCGGTGTCATATTCTTCGACAATCCCGGCGGAACCCAAATTGCCCAACAATCGCTCGATCGGGTAACTTCATACCTGACCCAGCACAATGCCAATCACGGCGGCGCTTTCCCAACCAGCCAACAATCCGACGTTGTGCTGGACGAAGCCCATTCCGCGATGGCTGATTTCTACAACGCTGCCCGTCCGGAAGAGATCGTCTTTGGTAATAACATGACCACGCTGACCCTGTACATCAGCCGTTCGATATCACGGGCCTGGAATCCAGGGGAGACGATCGTGGTTACCCGCCTGGACCACGATGCCAACGTCACCCCCTGGGTACTGGCAGCGCAGGATCGCGGCGTCAACGTGCGCTGGGTGGATTTCGATGTCGAAGATGGCACGCTCAACCTGGATGACTTCGCCGCGGCCATGGAAACGCACCCACGTTTAGTAGCGGTTGGGTATGCTTCGAATGCGTTAGGCACGATCAACCCGGTGAAAAAGCTGGTGCAAATGGCTCAGGCTGCTGGCGCCCAGGTGTATGTCGATGCTGTGCAATATGCCGCCCACGGCCCAATCGATGTGCAAGACCTGGGTTGTGATTTCCTGGTTGCCTCGGCGTACAAATTTTTCGGGACGCATGCCGGCATTCTCTACGGCCGTTACGATTTATTAAACGAGTTGTTTGCTTACAAAGTTCGCCCGGCTGCCAATGAATTGCCAGGGCGCTTCGAGACGGGCACCCAGAACCACGAAGGCATTGCTGGCGTCCTGGGTGCTATCGAATACCTGGAATGGGTCGGACAGGTATTTGGCCAGGATGCCCTTGAGAAGTATGCGGGGAGGTTTACCGGCCGCCGGCTGCATCTCAAGCAGGCAATGGCTGCCATCCGGGCTTATGAGTTTGAGATCAGTCGCACGGTCCTGGGTGTTTTGGAAGATATCCCAGGTGTACGCCTCTACGGGCTGGGAGATGTACGCCGTCTTGAGGAACGTGTGCCAACGTTTGCATTTACCCTGGATGGTTGGCAGCCGCGCCAGGTGGCTGAAATGTTGGCAAAGCGAAATGTGTACGTCTGGGATGGCAACTACTACGCCATCAATGTGACGGAACGGTTAGGGCTTGAAGACCGAGGTGGGATGGTGCGCGTTGGACCGGTTCATTACAACACCCTGGATGAAGTAACGAATTTGAAAGAAGCGTTATGGGAGCTGGCGAAGGCACGCTGATGTAAATGCCAGGCTGCGCGTCATTACCTGTTGTCATGGGGTGCAAGATTATATTCAGGAGGTTCTGCCTGTCCTGGTGGATTCTCGCCTATTCGGATATAATTGGTGAACTATGCTATTCGTCTCCAGGCTTCCCTTTCCAGGTCAAAAACGATGAACCAATCTGTACTGCTTGCTCATACCTCCAACGGAACAATCACACAATCCACGGAAGTGGATCAAATTGCCCAGCTTGCCCGGCAAATTCACGAGTTGGTAAAGGATCACTACCGGGAGCTGCCTCAAGCCCTGGTGGAAAACCTCAACTTGACCGGAACCAGCCTGGCAAAAGTTGGGCAGACGGTCAAACGCGTCTACGAGGATCGCTCCAATTTACAGGCGCTCAACGAGATCAGCCAGGTGGTGAATTCCAGCCTGGACATTAATGAAGTGCTGCGTATTGTCATGGATACCATCGTGCGCCTGACGAATGCCGAGCGTGGTTTCCTGATGCTGAGGGAGGTCTCACCGGCCGGGCAAGGAGAATTCAAGATTCGTATCGCACGCAATTGGGAACAGGAATCGATCGATTCCTTGGAGCACGCCATCAGTCGTTCGGTCATTGACCGCGTGGTCGCCGATGGGGAGCCCATCCTGACGACGAACGCCCAGGAAGACCCACGTTTTACCCATGCCCAATCCATCATCATGCACAACCTGCGCTCGATATTATGCGTACCGCTGAAGGTAAAAGGGGATCTGACCGGTGTGATCTATACGGATAACCGTTTCCAATCAGGGATTTTTTCGGACGCGGAAAAAGGACTGTTGATGTCCTTTGCCAACCAGGCTGCCATTGCCCTGGAAAATGCCCGTTTGTTCGAAGCGGCGCGCAGGACCCTTGCAGAAGTCACCGAATTAAAAAATTTAATGGACAACGTTTTCGCCTCGATTGCTTCCGGAGTCATTACGACGGACCTGCGTGGTCAGGTAACCCTGTGCAACCAGGCGGCTCAGATGATCCTGGGCAATCTCCAAAACGAACTGACTGGCCATAACTTAGGAGATATCGCTCCATTCAAGAATTCAGAGACGACCGAAAAAAATCTCTACGAGCAGGTTGAGCAGGTATGCGTCACCGGGCAAGATATTGTGGGCATGGAGGTCAATCCAGTGCTGCCGGACCGGGGTACAGTCAACCTGATCTTAAACCTCTCCCCCCTCAAGGATGCTTCCCAATCTACCCAGGGCGTGGCGATCGTGATGAACGATCTGACAGAGAATAAAAAGCTTGAAGCCCAGAGGCGCCTGTTCGAGCGCATGGTCTCGCCTGCCGTCATCAGCCAGATCAACCCGGACCAGCTCCAGTTGGGCGGTAAACGAGCCGAGATTACGGCGCTTTTTGCGGACGTGCGAGGCTTTACCCGCTTCAGCGAACGCTACGACCCGGTCGATCTGGTGAAGATCCTGAACTTGCACCTGGCGGCGGTGGCCGATGCAGTCCTGGCTCATGAGGGTACGATCGATAAGTTCCTGGGCGATGCAGTGATGGCCTGGTACAACGCTCCCATCCCTCAACCGGATCATGTATTACGAGCCGTGTTGACTGCCCTGGACATCCGCCAAAATTTGCCGTTGATCCAGGCCTCCTTGCCTGAGGAGGCGCACCTGTCCTTTGGAGTTGGCATCCACTTTGGGGAAGCCGTTTTGGGACTGGTTGGGACGGAAAAACGAGTTGAGTATACGGCGATTGGCGACAGCGTGAACACCGCCAAGCGCATCCAGGAGAACTGCGCCCCGGGACAAATTCTGATCAGCAAGACGGCGTATGCCCTGGTAAAAGACCAAATCGAAGTCCGGGAGGTCGAGCCCGTCATTGCCAAGGGCAAAAGCCAGCCGCTGGAAGTTTACGAAGTGCTGGGTCGAAAAGCCTGATTTAGACTATCTAAATCGAGCGCACTACAACCAGGGAGAATGCCGGGACGTTCAAGCGTAGCCGGGAATTGGCAAGTGAAGGAAACAGCTTCCAGCCCCCGCCAGCTTCCAGGATTTCGAGGCTTTGCCCCTTTCCCTGGAGATGGCAGCACTCCAACTCGGCCTCAGGCTGGTCGTCCGCGCTGAGATTGGCGACTGCCAGCAGCCAGCCATTTCCCTCCGGAGCCTTAAAGAACAGGGGGTAGAGGTTGAAACCCTGGGTGACCCGGCATGGTAAAGGTTTGCCTGAGATGTGCTCGAGCACTGCAGCCCAGATTTCTCGATGAGGCAGGTTCAAGAAAACCCCCGCAGGCCCTTCCAGTGCATACGGCAGCAGGGCAATGCGCCGGGTTCCCTTGTCGCTGAAGACCGGCCTGGAAAACTCGAGCACGGTCAATCCAGGACCGCAGTCTTGCCCATCGACGTTCACCCAGCGGGTAAGCCGGCGCGCCTGACCCTCGACCTGGAAGGTGTAAAGCTGCCTGGCAGGAATGTGATTGTAGGCCGGCAGCACATGCCCGGCAAAGCTGCCATTGAGCGGATCGTCGGTGATCAGTTCGTTGACGCCGTCGCGGACAGGCCGGGCATCCAGAATCCCCAGGTCCTTGCCCCAACCGCGTTCGAGCAAGCCCTGCACCGCCAGCGGGTCGAGGATGGCTGACTCCCTCAGGTACCAGTCCAGCTCATAATCGGAGACAGCCCGGATGACGTCTCCCGCAAGCCAGTTTGGAGCGCCGTCCGGGTAGGTGATGGGAAAGCCGAGCCGGGCGAGCAGGCTTTCCCAGGGGCGCGCCTGCTGCCAACCGGCTAGGGGTTTGCCGCGCAGGCGGGCGAAGCGTGCGTAATCCTCGTGGTCGACGATCCCAATTCCCTGACGCAGCATGCCTGCCCGCTGGCGGGCGAGAGCGTCCAGGTAGGGCTTCTGGCCTGCCAGGAAAGCCGCATAGCCGGTGCCGGCAGGTTCCAGGGGACCTGCGCCTGCCATGCTGGTGAGGATGTTCAGGCTGAGGTTTGGCATCCCGGCCAGCACGTCCAGCGCCAGCTCCAGCGCCAGAATGCGCTCGGATTTTAAATAAGGTGAATAGGGATGGTTTTCGACTTCGGCGACGGCGCTTACATCCTCGCCCAAAAAGCTCAGCTCGCGGGCACAGCCTTCGGTTTTATCGATAACGCCCAGGGGACACTCGTCATTCCAGAAGCCCGAACCCGGGCGGATCAATGGGCGGGTCTTGCCGGCGAGCACCCGCAGCAGCCGGTCGGTGCGCCGGCCTTCTGCAGCGTGCACAGGCTGGCCCACCGTCATCAGGCCAATGCGCATGTCCGGATTCAACGAATGCACCACCTGCTCAATTGTGCGCGCCAGCTCCAGGATCGAGCCTTCCTGCAGGTCAAACCAAAGGCTGCGCAGCTCCTGCGGCAGGGCATCATCCTGGAGAGCGTGGACCAGCTCCTCCCGGCTCCAGCTGCGCCCGCTGCGGCTCTGCATGGCTGCCAGGTGCAGCGGGCAAAAACAGGGCATCCCGGAGATATCGTGCCAGAGATAGCGCGTGTCGTCGTCCACCCAGACGGCATCCGCGGCGCATTCAGCAGCCAGGCGGTATTGGGCTGCAATATGCTTTTGAAAACCTGGATCCAGGGGGCAAGCCGTGGAGCGCGAGGTATTGCCGGCTTCGTCGACCATGAACTGGAAGGGGAAGCGCTCCGGCCGGGCAGAACCGGCGTCGACGTGTCCCAGGGTGATCATCATGTTGATGTGGACTTCCGGCACAAGACTGCGGAAGCGCGGGATGATCTCCTGGATACGCTGGAAGCGCCGCCGGATCTCATCCAGCCTCAGCAATGCCGGGTCCATGTCGTAGCTGGCTTCAAAGAGCAGCACCCCGTCGGCCTGGCTGCGGCGGGTGAACTCCAGGGCTTGAAGCAGGCGCTCCTCAGTAGCCAGGGCTGGGAAGTAAAAACGCAGCAGGTAGCGCACCCCTTGCGCGCCCGGGATGGGCAGGCTGGCAGACTGGCGCGCCTGGCTTACCAGCGCAACCGCCTGGAGGTCATCGATGTCCGCCGGCGGTTTGTAGCCTGTTTGCTGGAAATAAGTCAGGGTTGGCTCAAGGAGCTGCAGGTTGTTCAGCAGGGGCTCTGTGTAGCGGATGTCGCCGTAGCGTGCCCGGCGAACGTGATGGCGCCGGCCCACGCAGTTGTCCCAGTCGACACCCTCGGTCAGGAAACCTGAGGTGCCGTGATGGTGAGGCGCCAGCCCTTCCAGGATGCCCAGGGCGCGCTGCAGGAGACCGGGCTGCCTGGTCTCCTGCCAGGCTTCCAGGTAGGCCTGGGCGGCTTCGGCGTTCTCCCACAAGTAGGCGGTGTTCCAGCTTTTCTCCATCCAGAGCAGCCCGCGGATGGGAACGCCGTTCTGGTCGGACTCCATGCGAAAATGGTCGAGGCCGGGCAGGGCGACCCGGTACGCAAAATCGGTCCATTCGGGCTGGTTGAAAACCTGGCCTGCCTGCCTGAGAATGCGGAATGCCGTTGCGTAAGCCACGCACTCGTTTTGATCGTAGGTGTCGTGGTTGATTGAACCAAAGAAGCCGCTCCCCTGAGTATAGGCTTCACCCAGGGCGATGGCTTTGGCGCTAATTTGAGCTTCCCCCAGTCCCCTCACTGCCAGCTCGCTCCATAACTGCAGCAGGTAAAGCCCGTCAGCGCTGGACTCGAAGATTGGGTCCAGGCCACCGGTGGGAGTGCGCGGATAAGCGGCGCCGCTGGCGGTAATGCGCCGGGGCACCCAGCCGTTTGGGAGCAGGACCAGGCGCTGTGATAGCCAGCTTTCCAGGTTGGCAGCGGCTTTTTGCAGGATTGGAGCACGGGCATCGCCGGCGATCATCGCGCGAAAAGCTGAGCAGCTGAGCGCCAATGCGCGCCAGCGAGCCGGGGCAGAGCCAGTCGTCGTTGTGGGCGTAGTTCAGGCAGAAGCGCTCCTGGGCGATGTCGTAATACGGGTAGATCATCCCACTCTGCCAGTCGACAAAGCCAGCCTCCAGGAAATGGTCGAGAAGCTGCAGCGACTTGTTCTGGATACTTTTATCCTCAAGAAACCTGCCCCAGCGGTAGAGCAGGTGGGCGCCTCCGACCAGGTTCGCGGCCCAGCCGGGGCCTTCGAGGTCGCCAAACTCGTGCCAGTGCATCACCGAGCCATTGGGGGTGACAAAACCGCCCTGCACCCGCAGGTGCTTCCCGGCAGGCTCGAGGCAAGCCAGGGCGAAATGCGCGGATGCCCTGGCGCTGGCAAACAAAGTCTCTTGAATTTTTGAGTTCATAGGTCCGTCCTCCTGGCGGCTAACGTTTCGGCTTGCTGGAAATCTTCGATGGTGTTCAAGTTGGTAAAGCACAGCCCGTCAGGGTCGTGTTGGGCAACTTCTTCCTGGCTCAGCCAGCGCAGGCGAACCTCGCCAAACCAGGAATCGGCGCGCAGCTTTCCCTTAGCGAGCGCCTCCTGGACGGCCGGCAGGCAGGCCTGCCGGCGATAGACGGCGTGAAACGGCTCGCTGCCAGCATGATTCCGGGGAACCACCGCGTCCCAATCGGGTTCTAGCAGAAGATCCCACTGAGCCTTAAGCAAGTCGCGAGCTGGCAAAGGGCATGTCGCAGGCCACCACGGCGACCAGGGGGGTGCGGGCTGCCTCAATGGCGGTTAGAAGGCCTCCCAGGGCGCCAGAACCAGGCAGCCTGTCCGGGAACAAGGGCAGGCCCAGGAACCGGTATGTTTCAGCCTGGTTGGTCGTGATGAATGTCTCCGCCTTCAATGGGGCAAGGCGCCGGATGAGGCGCTCGATCAGGGTTTCGCCCAGGAAGGTCATCAGCGCTTTATCCTGTCCCATGCGTCGTGAGGCGCCTCCAGCCTGGATCACTACCGAAAGTTCTGGGATTTCCTCACCGGGTAACATTGGTAAATTATAACCCTGGATTTCCTGGTATATTGGAGGTGTACGGTTGGAGGTGAAGCATGTCGAGCCAGACCAACAGAATGGGTGAGGTGCTTGACTCTTTGACGGTGGAAGGGGGGTTGTATGAAAAACTCCCGGGCCAGGAAGTGCGCTGCACGGCCTGTGCGCACCGCTGCCTGATTCGTCCTGGGCGGCGCGGCATCTGCCAGGTGCGTTTCAACCGGGATGGCGTCCTGCGTGTGCCCTGGGGCTACGTGGCGGCGCTGCAGGCGGACCCAATCGAAAAAAAACCGTTTTTTCACGTCTTTCCGAGCAGCATTGCATTGACCTTTGGCATGCTCGGCTGCGACTTCCACTGTGCAAACTGCCAGAACTGGTTCACATCCCAGGCGTTGCGTGATCCATCTTCGGAGGATGCGCTGAACCTGGTACGCCGGGTCAGCCCGGAAGCCATGGTGACTTACGCCCAGCGCAGCGGGGCAAAGATCATTGCTTCATCCTATAATGAGCCCTTAATTACCACGGAATGGGCGGTCGGCATCTTCCGGAAAGCCACCGAAGCCGGGTTGAAGTGCGTGTATATCTCAAACGGCAACGCTACCCCGGAAGCGCTACGCTATTTGCGACCCTTTTTGAGCGCTTATAAGATTGACTTGAAAACCATGCAGGAAAGGCAGTATCGCCGGCTTGGCGGGGTCCTGCAGAACGTCCTGGACAGCATCCGCATGGCTTACGAGTTGGGCTTGTGGGTTGAGGTCGTGACCCTGGTGATCCCGGGTTTCAATGACAGCAATGATGAGCTGATGGAGGCGGCGCGCTTTATTGCCTCCGTCTCCCCTCGCATCCCCTGGCATGTGACCGCTTTCCATCCTGATTACCGTATGGCGGATACCCCACCCACCTCCGCCTCCATGCTGGTGCGCGCCGCCGAAATCGGCGAAGAGGCCGGGTTGAATTACGTGTACGCCGGGAATATCCCGGGGCGCACCCGGGGGTACGAGGACACCCGCTGCCCGCGCTGCAGCCAGGTGCTGGTCAGGCGCACAGGCTTTGTAGTCCAGGGATATTCGATCACATCCCAGGGAACCTGCCCAAAGTGTGGCACGCAGGTTGCCGGCTTGTGGACGGACCAGCCGGAAAGCGTGCAGGTTTCAGGCCCTGGTTTCCCACGCCGGGTAATTTAATCCGAAGATCAGCCGCGGGTGATTTTAATGCGGACCACCCGGCGATCGATGCCGCCAAAGCGGTATTTATAGTCTTCATCCCCGCGCATGAAGTCGAAGGTGCTGCGCCCGTTTTCGTTAGCCCATTGCAGTAGGTGTCCCAACAGCACCCATCCTGGCGACAGCTCGCGGGCGCTGTAGCTAATCCCGGAGTTATAGACCCAGATGTGCCCCTGGTAATCGAAATTAAGATACCCGGCGGTTTTCGTGCTACCGGCAGCCAGGAAAGCCAGCTGCAACCAGCCGTTGTCGAAGGCAGCGCGCGCCGCAAGCTGCATCTGGGTGCGCATCACCGGCGTCAGGAAGTTTACCTTGTCCGGATCTTGCGCCATCAGGTCCATGAAGGCATCCATTTCCCGGTCCAGATTGGCGCCGTCTTCCACGATGTACCAGCGGACGGGTTCGGACGATTCATTCGCCCATTCATCAGCCCGGCGCATCTTGCGGCGGATTTCATGCCGCTGTTTTTTGTCAATCCCAGCCAGGTAAGTCTCCCAATTGCCGGGGAGGGGGATAAAAGGGCAGTGTTGGAGCGGTTCTTCCTGGATTTGCCAGCCCAGGTCCTGAACTACTTGCCTGAGTGCCGGTAGGGTTGGGGAAGAGTCCAGGATGTTATATAAATCCAGAACTTCCCAAGTGGGAGAATTTTCCCGGTTTAGCAACGGCAGCAGTTCCTGGACGAACATCGGGAGATCATCCTGGCAGGCGATAAGATCCAGGTAATCGGAAATTTCGATGCTGCCGATCAACATCAGCGATTTCTGCTGGTCGCGATTGGTGGTGAAAAACAGGGGCGCGGCTCCTGCCAGGGAACCGTCGTCGCCGTAAGCCGTGGCGATGAGCATCTCCCCTTGCGGCCACTCACCGCCGCCAAGGGTTTTCCACCAGGTCGCCAGATACTCGTGCCGCAGGAATGGCACGTGACTTGCACTACAAGCCAGTAGATTGTTCCAATTTTCTTTTAACATGTTGAATTCATCGAGGGTACGGACGATCTTCCATTGCATGCTGACTCTTTACTCTCCCGGTCTACTCATATGGGTTACAATTGAAACCAACCAGGATTTTACCAGGATAATGTTCCAGGTCACTCATGTCTTCATTATTTGACTTTCATCTCATGCCGATCTGCCGGGAAGCCGGGCAGGATCAGCCCGGACTGCCAGGTCTGCTCTCGACCCCAGCCCCCCGCCGGGCGGCTCGAGGCAGGGAGAACGATCATCTGATTTTGTATCTGGAAGTGGTGGGAAATGCATCGTTCCCGCGAGAGAGATTGCATCAGGCTCTTCCCGGGTTGGCAAAAATATACTTCGAGACGGCAGGCTCTCGCTCGTACGTTATGCGTTGTGTGGCTGAAGGCTTGAACGACCTGTTGTTAAAATTCAATTTACAGGAGGCCCTCGGTGGCCAGCAAGCTATCGGGTTGCTTACCCAGGTGGTGGTGCATGAAGACCAGCTGTACATGGCTCAATCCGGGGCTGTGCATGCATTTTACCTGAACGAAGATGGCATCCAGCATCTTTACGAACCCTCCCTGTCGGGGCGAGGTGTGGGATTTGGCCAAACAACATCGATCCGTTTTTTCCAATCCCGGGTCCGCTCCAACGATGTCCTGCTGTTGGCTGCTCGTCCAGCGCCATCCTGGACCACTGTTTCCCTGAGCTGGGTTCGTGGGCAGGGACCCTCCGCACTGCGCCGCAGGTTGTTCGACCGTTCAGTTACCAATTTAAGTGGCCTGCTGATCCAGGCCCATGCTGGAAAAGGCCTGATCCAGGTGGTGCCTTTTCAACCACCTTCTGCGAACACCACGGCCAGTCAGACGCTTCCAGCTCCAGGAATCCCTCCAAAAGCTCAGGCGACAACGATCGCTGTGACAGGGGGACAAACCGGCTCCTCTGATTCTCAATCGGAGGAGAGCCTGCCAACCTTGGCCCAAGAGGAAGTGCAGGTGGTCGAAGATTCACAACCGGAAGGTTCCACGCCTGAACCTGCCGCCAGAACAACCGCCGAGACCCAGACAACCCCTGTGAAAGCACAGCAGGTTGTACCTGCTGTGCAGACCCAGTCTACAACGCAAGTTTCTCCACAAGTACTGCCAGCCGGCTCTGATCAAGGGAAAAGCCCGGAATCTAAAAAACAAACGGGCACATTCCTGGCGATGTTGGTGACGATCGGGGAGGCTTTTGGTAACTTTTTCCGTCAAATTGGACGTAGCCTGGGGAAGTTCCTGGCGCGCCTTTTTCCAGAAGAGATCCTGGAAATTTCGAATACTGCCATGGCGGTCATTGCAGTGGCGGTACCGGTAATCATTGTTGCTGCAGCCAGCGTGGTCTACCTCCAGCTTGGCCGTGCGGAGCAGGGGCGCCAGTTTTACTTGCAGGCGAACAACACTGCCGCTAATGCCCTGACATTGGATAACCCTCTGGCGCAAAGACAGGAATTCCTGGCTGCTGAAGGTTACCTGGAACAGGCTGAAACTTACGGTGGGGTGCCCCCAGCGCGCCTGGATGAGCTGCAGGCGCGCATCGATCTTGAGCTGGATCGCCTGGATCATGTTCTGCGAATCGAATACCGGCAGGCCTTGTTGGATCCCCTCGATCCGGCAGCTCGGATCACACGGCTGGTGGTTGCTTTTGATGATCTGTATATGCTGGACAGCACCAGCAACCAGGTGCTGCATGCCGTAGAGACACTCCAGGGATACCGGCTGGATCAGGATTTCCAATGCAGCGCAGACTACGCCGGTGGAGGCATTGGGACCCTGATCGGGATCAGCGCCTGGCCGGATGGGTATGAGCCGAGAGCATCGATAATGGGGATCGATCAAACCGGCAATCTTATCTTCTGCGAGCCAGGCGTCTCGCCGGAGGTCCGCAAGTTGGCCTCGCCGCCTAACACGAAATTAAAAAAGGTGACTGCCCAGACCATGGACCGGGGTTCGCTGTACGTATTAGATCCACCCTCGAATGCGATCTGGGTTTATCCGGGAGCACAAATCGATCTGGAACCGAACCTCTTTTTTGGCGATGACATTCCTCCATTGGATACCATCATCGACATTGCAGCCAATCTCCAGGAGATTTACCTGCTCTATACCGACGGACATCTGGCGCTGTGTTTTGATGCGGTGCCGGGGATTTCACAACCTAAATGCACCAACCCTCAGCCCTTCACGGATTTCCGTGAGGGCAGGGAGAACGCCGATTTTAACCCGGACCGCCCATTCACGCAGATTCTTTCGAATCCCTCACCAGATCCTTCTCTATACTTGCTGGAACCTGAGAACCAGGCGATTACGCAGTTCAGTTTTCGTTCGTTGGGTTTTCTGCATGAATACCAGCCTGTACGCCAGTTAGACGGCGGTCCGGCGACGGCGTTTGCAATCCGCGGGGTGGATCGCCTGGTATACCTTGCCGCGGGTAACCAGGTTTATTTCGGCGTCATCCCTTGATGATCCGGCGTTTTTGATCCGTTTGACGGGGGCTCTTCTATTCCGGGCAAGGTCGGCGCGACGACCGGCTTACGGACCCGGTCAGGGTGCCTGTGCGTAAAGCGGAAACCGGAACGACCAATATGCACCAGGTCGCCATGAACCAGGGGTGCGCCTTCCTTCGGAATAAGTTTGTAATTGATCCAGGTGCCTGCGGTGGAGCCTTCATCCAGCAAGCGAAAGCTGCCGTCTTCCTGGCGGATTAACCTGGCATGCAAGCCTTCGACAGAGGGGTCCGTCAGCAGCAAGGAGGCCAGCGCTGGATCGCTGCCGATGGTCACTTCGCTGGCGTTTATGGGGATGGGCGGTTGTTGGGATCGGAAACTCCCGGAAGAATGCGCGTCCAGCGGCGTGATCGAACTGGTGATCGGACGGGTGGCTTCGAGGGGGGTCAGAAAAGCATAGGTCCGGCCGGCTGTGTACAGGTGAGGCCATTGGATGCGGCTGATCCATGACGGCTGGCTCTCTGGTTTCCTGGCAGCGGGTTTGTCCTTATGGAGCAGTTCAGGCTGGCGCCTGGTGGACCGGGTCTTGCCGGGCTGGTGCGGCTTTAGCTTGCCGCCCAGGATCAACACCAGGAACAAGATGGCGCCAGCCAGGACAATGACCGCACCCGCCAGGATGGGCAGGTTACGGTTGATGAATGTTCTGAGGTTCGAGACAGGCTGTTCGACGGTCACAAGTACCCGGGTCTCCACGCTGCTCCCGGTTAAGCCGAAGCTGTCCAGTACATCTACCCTCAGACCGTGGTCAGCGCTCTCCGCATACGCCGTCAAATCCCATGTAAAGAGGTTGAACGGTTCCTTGAGATGCTCTTCGGCCAGGACCCCATCAACGAAGAGGGCTGACCGTTGAAGGGGCCTGACCATGCCATCCGGGAAATCGACCAGGATTTCTAGTGACTGGGATTCTGGCTCATACAAGAGTGCCGAATCAGTGGCGCTTGTTTCCGCGCTGTCTGGATCGACGGGTTGTTTTCGCTCAATCGTCGTAGGGGGTTGGATGAAGGCCGGAACCGGGTTGAGGATGCTCAGCTCAAAATCCAGGATCGAGCCGATGATCGTTCCTTGTTCTGTTTGTACCTCAGGCTGTAACTGGTGTATGCCACTCGTGCGTATCTGAGATGGATAGGCAACGAGGTATGTTTCACGTAAAGGATCGAAATATTGTTCTGGGTCAGGATGGGCTTCCTCGGCGGAAAAAATAGCGAAGGCTCCTTGAGTGGACTGTGACAGGGTCTGCAGGCGCTCGATGGACAGGCGTGTCGAGTCATCATCTGGACCGACCATCCAAACGTAGAACCCGACGTCCAGCTCCTGAGCGCGCGAAGCCAGGTTGTCCAGCGACTGAGCATACGTTTCATCCAATGGGGTTGTGATCCACAAAACGGCTCGTCCCATGCCAAGACGTGGAGGCTGGTCGGCTGCCAGCTCAACGGCCTGGAAAGCGCTGTCCAGGCTAGGGATGGCCTCACGTACCTCCACGTTCACATTCAACAAAGCCTCGTAGATTGCCATGGGATCCGAGGTGTGTTGAACCTGCGCGCCGTCATTGACCAGCAGGCTCCAGTCATCAATAGTTGACCCCTGGCGGCTCTTGATCCAGCTTTTCAAGGCTTCGAGCAGCAGGTCATAGCGAGCGACAGCCTGGGTGTTCCGTAGGGCGAATGAAGGACCCGGGTTGATGACGATGACCGCTTGAACCCCTGGGCGGATTTCTTCCAATCCGGAGATTGGAATCGGGACCGTATTTTCGAAAATGACGATGCTGGAGGGCTGTAGATTATGGATAAAGTTCCCCTGGTCATCGCGCGCATCCAGAAATACCTGGATGGTTGGAAACTGGCTGATATCGGGCTGTGACAGGATGGCGCTCGAGGCAGGGGTTTCATCTTGTGCCCAGGCTTTGATACTTAAGCACAAGATCAGGATGAAGGCAATGATTACTTCGCGAAATCGGCGCCACATGGATAGATTCTAGCATAGATACAGATTGCATAAATAAAAAATCCGGGCCCGTACAGGCCCGGATTTTTTATTTTGGATTTAAACTATGTGATCAAACGTTTTCCACAGGCGCTGATGGCTCTTCAGAAGGCTCGCTGGTGTCAGGGGTGCTTTCCACAGGAGTCTCAGGCTCCGGCACCACTGGAGGCGCGCTGGCAGGTGGGATGATTTCCACGGGCGCCAAAGGTGCTGGTGGGACGGTCAGGCGCAGGTAGGTTAGTGTCCAGGCTGATTTAAGGTAAGCAGTAAGCATACCGCTCAAAACCAGCAGGATGGGCAGGTAAATGCACAGGCAGGCCAGGCTGAACCAGAGGCTGTTCCAATAGAAATCTTGGAAACCGGTGCGCATCAGACCAATAAACAACGGGACGGACACCAGGAGCAAGGGAATGCCGATGAGTAGCCCGGCTGCGATTCCAATCACCAGGAGGATCAAGCCCATCCCCAGGATGGTGCCCACGTTTTTGCGGAAGACATCCCAGCCGCGGCCCAGTCCATCGATAATGCCCAGATTTTCGATGATGATGGCATTGTTTGCCTGCTCAACGATCAGACCGACCACCCAACCCGCCGGGATCATCAAGCAGATGAATGGGATCAGGCAAAGCAGACCTAAACCCAGGGTGAGGACAGATCCGAATATAAGAGCGAGAACGATCAGGATGATGACAGCAGCTACCAGCAGGCCGATGACCAGGTTGAGACCAAATACCCGCCAGAAGTACGGGATGCTTCCCGAGAATAAATCGCCAAAGGTCAGCTTGATGTCTTTAATGGCTTGATTGGGACCTCCATCCGCCTTGAGCACGCCTCGCACCAGGCCGATGCGCCCAATGGTTACCAGGAAGATGGCAAGAACGACCAGCACCAGGGTAACGGCGATGCCCAGAATGATCCAGGGAAGGGCGCGGTTGAAATCGGTAAAATACGATTCCATCGCCGGTGGTAGATTTCCGTTCCATTTTGCATAATCCGAGCTGTTGAGTGTGTAGGTGATATTTGAGCCACCCCCGTTTGCACAGGAGGCCAGGATCCCGAAGATCCACAGCACCTTGTGTTTCCAGATAATTTGCCAGGCTTTTGATAAAACATCTCCAAAATTCATGTTTGCAATCTCCTTTCAAGAATGATCTACGTAAATCCAGGCGACTGGTTGCGCATTTATTCCCATTCAATCGTGGCCGGAGGTTTGCTGGTGAGATCATAAACGACTCGGTTCACACCAGGTACCTCATTAACGATCCGGTTCGAGACGCGCGCCAGGAGCTCGTATGGCAGACGCGCCCAATCTGCAGTCATGAAATCCTCGGTTGTGACTGCCCGTAGAGCGATCGTCTCCTGGTATGTACGGGCGTCTCCCATTACCCCGACCGAACGCACGGGTAAGAGGACGGCAAATGCCTGGGAGGTGCCATTAAAAGTGGAACCCCCACTTTCTTGGGCAGTGGAGTTCAACCGCAGCAGACCCGCGCTTTCGAGCTCACCAATCAGGATGGCATCTGCGCTGCGCAGGCGCTCGATACGCTCCGGCGTGATTTCACCCAGGCAGCGCACTGCCAGGCCGGGACCTGGAAATGGCTGTCTCCAGACCAGGTCGGGCGGCAATCCCAGGGCGAGCCCGACAGCGCGCACCTCGTCTTTAAAAAGGTACCGTAGAGGCTCAACCAGCTTGAAAGCCATGTTGGAAGGCAGGCCGCCAACATTGTGGTGAGTCTTGATGCGCTGGGCCTTGGCGCGGTCGGGGGCGCTGGATTCAACGACGTCCGGGTAAATGGTGCCCTGCACCAGGTACTGCGGCGTTCCCAGCCGTTTGGCTTCGCCTTCGAAAATGCGGATGAAGGATTCACCAATGATGCGCCGCTTCTGCTCGGGTTCGGTCACCCCGCGCAACGCTGTCATAAACGTGTCGATGGCGTCAACCACGATCAATTCCACGCCCAGGTGGGAGTGCAGGGCTGACTTTACCTGGGCCACTTCCCCCTGGCGCAACAGGCCGGTGTCCACGAAAACTGCGACCAGCTGATCGCCAACGGCACGTTGAACCATCGCTGTGGCGACGCTGGAGTCGACGCCTCCACTGACTGCCGAGAGCACAGCTGCGGAGCCTACTTGCTGTTGGATGTGCTGGATGCTTTCGGAAATGACCGCTTCGGGGGTCCAATCGGCGCTCGCCTCGCAGATTTCCCGGACAAATTTCCGTAAAATTACCTTCCCGCCAGGTGTGTGGTGAACTTCAGGATGGAACTGCAGACCGAAATAATGGCGCCCCAGGTCACCCATGGCCGCCGTGGGCGAGTTGGGGCTGCGTGCCAGGCGGGTGAAGCCTGCGGGCAGTGTTTCGATCCGGTCGCCGTGCGACATCCACACTGCCTGGGTTTCCTGTGGCAGGAGCGGGTTTTCCAACAGCCCTACGACTTCAGCCATGCCGTATTCGCGCTCGGCAGATGCAGCCACCCGGCCTCCGAGTGCGTGCGTGAGGGCCTGCATACCATAACAAATCCCCAGGATCGGCAGGGCGCTTTCGAAAACATAGGCCGGAATCGTGGGCGCCCCGGTTTCGTAGACGGAGGCCGGGCCGCCAGAAAGGATGAATCCGCTGGGACGGCGCTCGAGCACTACCTGTGCCGGGGCATCCCACGGAAACAGCTCGCAGTATACGTTGAGCTCGCGCACGCGGCGGGCAATCAATTGTGCATACTGGGAACCAAAATCAAGGATTGCTATAAAACTGGGCATGAAATTATTATTGTCTGGTAGAGAGCCTAAGGACAATCCTCAAAAATAATTGACTGGTCATCCATCGCCTGGATGCATGCCAGGGTCTCGATCGGTACTCCCAAGAATTTTAACGCCTCACGCCCGCCTTCGAACGTTTTCTCGATCAGGGCGCCAATCCCGGAAATTTTGGCTCCGGCGGTCTGCGCAAGGCGCACGAGTCCCAGGATGGTTGCTCCGGTTGCCAGGAAGTCATCGATAATCAGCACACTCTCCCCGCCAGCCAGGTACTCAGGAGAAACGATCAGTTCGACCGTGCGCCCTTTGGTGTGCGAAGGCGTCAGGGTGAGGAAGACCTGGTCTGGCATCGTGATCGGCTTATGTTTACGGGCATAAACGACCGGTAAACCCATGTGGACGGCGGTTGCCAGGGCTGGGGCGATCCCCGAGATTTCTGCGGTCAAAATTTTTGTGGCGTCAATGTTCTGGAATCGCCGGGCTAGCTCTTTGCCGCATTCCATCATTAACACCGGATCCACCTGGTGGTTGATGAAACCGTCGACCTTGAGGATTCCGTTCCCCAGGTTGCGCCCTTCTTTAAGGATTTTTTCTTTCAAGCTGTTCATCGCGCTCTCCTTCAGGTCTGGCTGCCTTTGGCTAGATGCCTGATTTTATCCCCCCTTTTAGATATCAACCAGGGATAAAGTCGGCCTTTTCTCACGGCAGGTTAAATTTTGAGCGGGCACGATGTGTTAGAATTTGCGTTCAATGATTATCCTGGCATCAAACTCCCTTCGGCGTAGTTTCTTAATGAAACTGGTGGGCTGGTCATTCACTGTTGAACCTGCGGAGACCGACGAATCTGTGCTGGAGAGCGAGCAGCCTGCTGAATACGTCTTACGCATTGCAGGAGCGGAAGCCCGAGTAGTCCAGCAGAGGCTGGCGAGAACCTGCGCTTGCGCGGCCGGACGCACAAGGTGATGACGGGGGTTCTCCTTACCCATGTTTATATGAAACGCGGGCGGAATGTTCATTCGAAATAGGAAGTTTATGAATTATCGGTTTTGGGTTATCTTGGGATTGGTGATGGTCATAGGGTTTTCTGCCTGCACTTCGACACCCGCCGGGTTGCCATTGCCAGAGGTCACCAACACGCGTATCAATACCTCAGACGTTAAAACGGTTGCCCAGGCATACCTGGATGCCTGGACTCGCCAGGAATATGCTGCCATGTACCGGCTGTTATCTTCAAACAGCCAGTTGGCGATCAGTGAGGATGCCTTCCGCAAGCATTATCAAAGTGTTTTTGATGAAGCGGCTTTGACTGAGATCGATTGGGAAATCCTGTCCGTATTGACGGACCCGGACCGGGCTCAGGTGTCCTACCAGGTGAGATTGCACAGCGGACTCGTGGGCGATATTCGCCGTGATACCGAGATGAACCTTTCCCTGGAAAGCTCCGAATGGCGCGTGCAATGGGACGACACGCTGGTGCTACCGGAGCTGAAAGGTAGTAACTACCTGGTGATGAGCCGTGAGGAGTACATACCGGCTCGAGCCAACATCTACGATTACTACGGGCACGCCCTGGTAGCCCAGGCAGACGCCACGGCAGTCGGGCTGTATCCTGACCAGATCGACCCGGCCCAGCAGGATGCCCGTCTATTCCGAATTGGAGACTTTGACCGGGATTCCTGCCGACAGGCTGCGCGCCAGGGTTGCCGAAGTCCCTGCCGGTTCGGATTGGTACCTGCCAATTGCCCAGGTTCCGGCGGAACTTGTGAGCGCCCAGATGGAAACGCTTTCTGGTTTGGGTGGGTTGGTGCTGAGCCCGTACCGGGCGCGCTATTACTTTGACTATGGGGTGGCTCCGCATGTGCTGGGTACAATGGGTCTGATCGACCTTGATGAGCTGCAATCCCTGGCGCCGCTGGGTTACACAGCCGCGGACCGGGTCGGAAAATCGGGCCTCGAAAAATGGGGCGAAACCTACCTGGCTGGAAAGAGGGGTGGGGCCTTGTATGTCTTCAACGGGCAGGGCCAGCCGGTGACGCGCCTGGCTGAATCCCCAGCCAGCCCTGGCAGCTCGATTTACACCACCCTGGATCGCGATTTCCAGCTTGGGGTTCAAGAGGCGATCGCCGGTTTTCGCGGGGCAGTTGTGGTCATGGAACGGGATACAGGCAGAATCCTGGCAATGGCCTCCTCACCCGGTTTCGACCCGAACGCCTTTGAACCGGTGAATTACAACAGCGACAGCTTGCAGAATACACTCAATCAGCCCGACCAGCCGCTGCTGAACCGGGCGACTCAGGGTCTTTACCCGTTGGGTTCAGTATTCAAGATTATTGTCATGGCTGCAGCCCTTGAGAGCGGCGAATACACACCGAGGAGCTCGCTCCAATGCGGCTACCGGTTTGAAGAGCTGGGCGAGTCCGCGACGTTATATGATTGGACCTACGAACATTTCCAGGCGGACAAGGTCACCAAGCCCAGCGGTCCCCTGACTTTGTCCCAGGGATTGGTCCGTTCGTGCAACATCTGGTTTTACCATATCGGCCTGGATTTCTACCGCGAAGGGAAAGGCCGGTTGATCTCAGATATGGCAGCCGAATTTGGCCTGGGGCGGAAAACGGGGATCACCGGCGTGGAAGAAGCCAATGGCAACATCCCGGTTCCCCAGACTGAATACGATGCCACCAACCTGGGGATTGGCCAGGGCGACCTGCTGGTGACCCCGCTGCAGGTAGCGACCTTTATCGCAGCCATTGGCAACGGGGGCACCCTTTACCGGCCGCAAATCGTCGAGGCGGTGATACCGCCCGATGGCAGTCCCCTTTTCGAGCTGGCGCCTGAAGCCGTTGGCAGCTTGCCGGTTAGCCCAGAAACATTGGCGGCTATCCGGGAATCCATGGTGGGCGTCATCCGCAGCACCAAACCGGTGGGCACTGCCTGGCACCAATTCACCGGATTGGACATCCAGGTGGCCGGAAAAACCGGCACGGCGACCTCGGGTTCGGGCGCCCCTCATGCCTGGTTTGCCGGGTATACGTTCGAGGATCGAGAAGGCAAGCCTGACATTGCGGTCGCCGTGATCCTGGAAAATGCCGGGGAGGGCTCCGCGTATGCGGCGCCGGTTTTCAGGCGTGTGGTAGAGCTGTATTTCAGCGGGCAGCCTCAGAAACTTTACGAGTGGGAATCCACCTACGGGACCACCCGGACCCCGGTCCCCTGATCCAATGCCTGCCACGATCTCAGGTCTTGTCATCCGCGCCCAGTCTGGCTTTTACGTCGTAGCCACTGAAAAGGTTGAAATCACCTGCAATTTGCGCGGCCGTCTCAGAGAGGCCCTCGAACCGGGGATGTAATTGCCATGGGCGACCACGTGGAAATTTCTTCGGAGGATGGTAAAACTGGGATGATCGAAGCCGTCATGCCGCGATCCAGGATGTTCTCACGCCTGGATCCCCGCCCGCAAGGTGAGTATCAGCAGATCTTAATTGCTAACCCGGACCAGGTGGTGCTGGTCTTTGCCTGCGCCGAACCTCGGCCTAAAATGGCGATGTTGGACCGTTTTTTAGTGATCGCTGAACGGGCTGGAATCCCACCCGTGATTGTAGCTAACAAGCTAGACCTGGTAGGCAGTGCAGCCGCCCAGGAGATTTTTTGCATCTATCAACAGCTCAACTACCCGGTGGTTTTCACTTCCACGCGCAGCGGTGAAGGTATTGAGGTGATCAAAGGCCTGATATCTGAGAAAATCAGCCTCTTTACCGGTCCTTCAGGGGTGGGCAAATCCAGCCTGTTGAATGCTATCCAGCCAGGATTGGGACTGGCTGCGCGCGAAATCAGCCGGGCAACCAGCAAGGGCAAGCATACCACCGTAGTGCGGGAGCTGTTCCGGCTGCATGGCGGTGGCTGGGTAGCAGATACGCCAGGTTTGAAAGCCCTGGCATTGTGGGACATCGAACCCGAAGAGTTGGATGCTTACTTTCCCGAGATCGGAGCGCTGGTTGGCGATTGCCAATTTAACGATTGTACCCATCTGCACGAGCCTGGCTGTGCAGTACTGATGGCGGCGACACAGGGGCGCATTGATCCGGCACGCTACCAGTCATACCTGCGTATGCGTTTTGGCGAGGAGCTGGGAGAGGCGTGAGTGATTTTGCGGTAAAATAATTAAACTCGAATGAACCTTTTAACCGCAACCGGTGTAAATACCTAGAAGAGTAAGGTAAAGTATGACACACCTTGATGATGCCGTCCTGATAACGCAGCTCCAATCGGGGGATCTAGAAGCCCTGGGGATTCTTTATGATCGCTACCGGAGCATGGTGTACCGCACCACCCTGGCGATTACAGGAGACTCTGAGGCAGCCAGCGACCTGCTGCAGGATGTGTTTTTGCGCCTTAACCGTTATGCCAGCCACATCGATGTGATGCGCCCGTTGGAACCCTGGTTATACCGGATGGCGACGAACCTTTCTTATTCGTGGATCAAGCGCAACAAGCGCTGGATGCGCCACTTTGAGGATTTCTTTGATTGGCTGGCCGGCGATAACGGTAACACACCCCATGAAGAGCTGGAACGCGAGGAAGAATGGCGCCAGCTCCAGCAAGCGCTGCAGAGCCTGCCCGTCCAGCAGCGGGTGGTGGTGGTGCTCTACTATTTAAATGATTTATCATTGCAGGATATTTCCGAAATCGTAGAGGCTCCTGTGGGAACGGTGAAATCCAGGTTGCATTACGGGCGATTGAGCCTGCGCAAAAGTCTGGGGATGGCGGATTTTCTCGAAAAAGACAGGGTATCGGGTCTGGAATTTACAGGTTCTTAGAGTGGAACATGGATGATCACGATCACGAATTGAGTTTAATGTTGAAGAACTGGACCGCCAGCAAGCCACCACCTGCCGGGGGGCGTTTCCGTTTACTTAAATCTGCCTCCACGGCAGGCGGGGAAAACCTTTGGAGGATCAATATTGGCTGGTACAAATCCCAATCTCCCTCCCCCGTCACTTCGCAAACTGCCGATGGTTTCCCGCCCACATTTATGCCGAATACGGATTGGATCTTTGAGATGGCGGGGAATAAATTTCGCTTGAACCATTAACCCCCGTCGAATGGGAAAAACACACTTCCTGACAGCGATTTTGATCGCTTTCTTCCTCTGCGCCACTGCGGCGTGTAAGGCTTCTCCACCCCCTGCTGGCGCTGAACCTGAAACGCCTGGTTCAATTCTAGAAACGCCGGAGGCGATGCCCCTGCCCACCAGCACGCCTCCGTTACCGGCTGAGCTGACGATTTGCTCGTCCCAGGAGCCGGCATCCTTGTTTTTGTACTCCGACCAATCTCTGGCAGCCCGGCAAATTTACGAAGCCCTGTACGATGGCCCTTATGATATTCTGAACTTCAAGGCGGTTCCCGTCATTCTGGAGAAGGTGCCATCCCTGGTGGATGGGGAAATCGTTTTAACCCCGGTTGACCTGGCGCCGGGAGACTTGTTTGTGGCGGCAGATGGAACTCTGACCAACCTGGCTGAAGGAACGTCGTACCTCCCTGCGGGATGCCAGTCCCTCGATTGTGTTACGGTCTATCAAGGCTCAGATCCCGTCCAGGTGGACCAGGCGGTTGTGCGCTTCAAGCTGCGCCAGGGAGTGCAGTGGTCGGACGGCGCTTCTTTGACCGCGGACGATTCAGTGTATGCTTACGAGCTCGCCCGGGCTTATTATCCCCGGGTGAGGGCGGACTTGCTGGCGCGCACCCAGGCATACCACGCGTTGGATTCGTTCACCATTGAGTGGCGCGGGCTACCGGGATATTTGCCTCCACAGGTGATGAGTTTCTTCTTTACACCGCTGCCGCGCCACCTTTGGGGTAGCTTGGCTCCTGAAGAGCTTGTAGTTTCGGACGACGTCAATCACAAACCCCTGGGTTACGGGCCGTACGTGATTGAAAGCTGGTTGCCGGGCGACCGGCTGATCCTGGAGCGTAATCCAACTTATTTCCGCTCTGCGGAGGGCTTGCCCAAGTTTGAAACTTTGACTTATCGTTTCATTCCCGACGCCCGGGCTGCGCTGGATCTCTTCCAGGCGGGCGAATGCGATTTCCTAGATGAAGGTTATTCCCTGGACGTGGTGTCCGAATCTCTTGGGGAGGTTCTGGCTTCCGGGAATGCAGTGCTGGTCGAAGAGGTGGATACGGCCTGGGAGCACCTGGACTTTGGTATCCAGCCAGCCTCGCCGACTGAAAACCCGTTGGCGCAGCTCTTCCAGCAAAAGGAAACCCGCCGGGCATTCGCCCAATGCCTGGACCGCCAGCGCATCGCCGATGAACGGTTCGGAGAAGTTGGGTCTCTGCTGAGTGACTCGTATGTTCCGACAGACCACCCGTTGCATAACCCGGGGCTCGTGCAATATGCTTACGATCCGGCTGCTTCAGCGGCGCTCCTGGAGGGTCTGGGTTGGAAGGACACAGACGGCGACCCGGTCACGCCGCGCCAGTCACAAGGGGTGATTGGTATCGCCGATGGCATCTCCCTGGCTGTCCAATTGCTGAGCCTGGATGACCCGCCCAGCCTGCAAACTGCGCAGATTGTAGGCGAGTCCCTGGCGCAGTGTGGAATAGCGATCGAAATCCAGGCACTGCCAGCTCAGGAGCTGCTGGCGGCAGGTCCTGAAGGCCCGGTTTTCGGTCGCCAGTTCCAGATGGCTGTGTTTGCCTGGACGGCTTCTCCGCAGCCGGCGTGTTTCCTGTTTACAACAGGACAGGTCCCCGGACCCTATCCACAATATCCGCAGGGCTGGGGCGGGGCGAATGCCAGTGGTTTTAGCAATCCTGAATTTGACCGGCTGTGTGGTCTGGCTGGCAACAGCCTGCCCGAGCAGCCCTGGCACGCTGAGACCCACCTGCAGGCACAGGCGATTTTCGCTGATGAACTGCCGGTAATTCCATTATTCCAGCATAAGCAGATCGCGCTGGCGCAGCTCGACCTTTGCGGATTGGCGCCGGATGCGTCTGCCCGGAGTATGCTGTGGAACCTGGAAAACCTGGAGATTAAAACACCTTGCGATTCAAATTAAAGAGTGGGGTTGAAATCTACTCATTTTATGGTATAAATGCTGGATTGATTAAACCTTGAAGAGGGTTTGGTTGTATATATTCTATGGAGAAGGAATTCAATTGAAAAGGAGGTGGTGTTTGGGAGGCTGTGATTTATGCTATTCCCCATTTTGTCGTGTCTTAAGTACCAACCAATCTTTAAATATTCTTTTGGAGGAGAAAAATGATTACTCGTAAATGGCTAATCGCTATTAGCCTGTTAACGGCCTTCAGCATGCTGCTGGCCGCGTGCGGTGGTACTACTGCTACCACTGCCCCCTCGGAACCGGAAACAGTCGTCGAGACTGTCGAAGTCGTCGAGACCGTTGAAGTCGTCGAGACTGTAGAAGTTGTTGTCGAGAAGACCGTCGAAGTCGTGGTAACCCCCACGGCTCAGCCGACGACCCGCAAGGGTGGCTGGCTCGACCAGGTCGTCTTCACCGAGCAGAACGATGCCCCAGCCGCCGTCAAGCAGCTGCAGGCGGGTGAGATCGATGTCTACGCTTACAGCGTCAGCGATCCCGAGCTGCTGAAATCCGTCCAGGAAGACCCGACTCTGGCTTACTCGACTGCCTTCGGCTCCTACACCGAAATGTCTTCGAACCCGGTGCAGAACTTCATCGATGGCCGCCTGAACCCGATGGGCAACCGCAAGGTGCGCGAAGCCATGAACATGCTGCTCGATCGCAATTACATCGTGCAGGAGATCTACGGCGGCCTGGCCAATGCCAAGCTGACCACCCTCAACTCGGCCTTCCCCGATTACGCCCGTTACGTTGCGACGGCGCGCGCCCTGGAAGCCAAGTATGCCTACAACCCCGAGAAAGCCAAGGAGCTCATCGATGCGGAAATGACCGCCATGGGCGCCACCCAGGGTGCGGACGGCAAATGGATGTTCAAGGTCGGCGAGGAAGACCTGCCGGTCACCATCATCATCATCATCCGCACCGAGGATGAGCGCCGCCAGATTGGCGATTACGTTGCCAGCCAGCTCGAGACCATCGGCTTCACCGTCGACCGCCAGTACAAGACCCGTTCCGAGGCTTCCCCGATCTGGAACCAGTCCGACCCGAACGAGGGTCAGTGGAACCTGTACACCGGTGGTTGGATCACCACCGCAGTCTCGCCGCGACGACGCCACCAACTTCGGTTACTTCTACACCAACCGCGGTTCCGGCAGCCCCCTGTGGCAGAACTACGTCCCGACCGAAGAGTACGATGCTGTTTCTGAGCGCCTGTGGATCAACGACTTCGCCAGCATGGAAGAGCGCGGCGAGCTCTTTGAGCAGGCCCTTGCCCTCTCCCTGGAGGACTCTGTCCGCATCTGGATCGCCGACCAGACTTCCTTCTCGCCCCAGCTCGCCAACGTCCAGGTTGCTTATGACCTGGCAGGCGGCGTCGCCGGCTCAGCCCTGTGGCCTTACACGGCTCGCTTCATGGGTGAGGAAGGCGGCGTCATGCGCATGTCCCAGCCTGGTGTCCTGGTTGAGCCCTGGAACCCGATTGCTGGTACGAACTGGATCTATGACATGATGCCCATTCGCGCCACGCAAGACTGGGGCACGATTTCCGATCCCTATACCGGCCTGACCTGGCCGATGCGCATCGAGACGGCAGACATCGTTGTCAAGGAAGGCCTGCCCGTTGCCAAGACTCTGGACTGGCTCACCCTGTCGACCGCTGCCTCCATCGAAGTCCCGACCGATGCCTGGGCTGACTGGAATGCTGTTGACCAGGTGTTCGTCACCGTCGGTGAGAAGTACACCGAGACCCTGACCGCCAACGTCAAGTCCACCGTCTGCTACCCGGCCGACCTCTGGACTGCTGTGAAGTGGCACGATGGCAGCCCGTTGACCATGGGCGACTTTGCCATGGGCATGATCATGGCTTTTGATCGCGCCAAGGCCGAAAGCGCCAACTTCGATGAATCAGCCGTGCCGGCCTTCGAGAGCTTTATCAGCACCTTCAAGGGTGTCAAAGTGATCTCGACCGACCCGCTGTGTATCGAAGACTACCGCGACCAGTACTACCTGGACGCCGAGTACAGCCCGGCTACCTGGTGGCCGAACTATGCACAAGGCACCGCCCCCTGGCACACGATTGCCCTGGGCCTTGCCGCGGATGGCTCTGCAGACAAAGCGACCAAGTTGGCCTTCTCGACCGACAAGGCAGGGGCTGATGAGACCGAGTGGATGAGCTTCATCAGCGGCCCGAGCCTGGAGATCCTTAAGGGTCACCTGGATGCGCTGCAGACTGCCAATACGGTACCGTTTGCCCCCACGTTGGGCACGTTCGTGACGGCTGAAGAAGCCACCGCTCGCTACACCAACCTGCAAAACTGGTACGCGGCCCGCAACCACTTCTGGGTTGGCACAGGACCCTACTACCTGTACCAGGTCTACCCGACCGAAGGTGTTGTGACCCTGCAATGGAATGCCGAACACCCCGATCTGGCCAACCGCTGGGACCGCTTCGGCAGCCCCTTGATGGCTGTGGCAGAAATCGACGGACCGGGACAGATCGCTGCGGGTGAGGAAGCCGTGTTCGATGTCTTCGTGACTGCCAACGATGCCCCGTATGCTTCCGCCGACCTGAGCTCGGTTGCCTACCTGGTCTTCGACGCCACCGGCGCCCTGATTACCCAGGGTGATGCGACATTCGTTGAAGAGGGCAAGTACTCCGTGACCCTCGGCAGCGATGTCACCGGCGCCTTCACCTCCGGTGCTTACAAGCTGGAAGTTGCTGTCTCCTCGAAACTGGTCAGCATTCCTGCCTTCGGCGCCCTGGAGTTTGTTGTACCCTAACCTTTCTACGTAGTTCGTTTTAGCCCGGTAGGGGTGGGACGCAGTCTCGTCCCTACCGGGCTCATTTTTTCTAATAGAGGTGGAAGCTTATGAGCGCAGAAACCCAGTTAAACCCGCCAAAACCGAAAAGTAAATCCACGGGCGAAGGTTGGAACACCTTCAGCCGGGTGGCCAAATTTACCGGGGTGCGCATGGTGACCATGTTCGTGACCGTTACTATCGGCGTTTACCTGACGATCTTGATTGCTAACATGGGAGGGTACGTCGATCAAATCCGCAGAGGCGAAATTCGCGAGAGTGTGCAGATGCGGGTGCTCTCTGATCCGGTCTTGAAAAGCTTGCCGGGTGAAGAACGCACCAAGCGCCTGGAGGAGATGATTGCTCTCGAAGAAAAACGCCTGGGCTTGAACCAGCCATTCCTGCTGCGCAGCTTCCGCTATTTATCGAATGCACTGACCCTCAACCTGGGCCGGGCTCAGAACATGACCAGCGACAGCGGCTCCAAGCAGGTGCGCCTGATCATCCTGGAGCGCCTGCCAACCACCTTGCTGCTATTTGGCACGGCCGACTTGCTTTTATTTTTTATTGCAGTATTTATTGCACTCTATTTATCCAGGCGTTATGGCAGCTTTCTGGACAAGGCGATCATTGCCCTGACGCCAACATCCTCCGCGCCCGGATGGTTCTATGGGATTTTCTTGATCTTGATTTTCGCAGCAGTGCTGCAGAGTCCTGCCCTTCGGCGGGATGGTGGACGCGCCGCCGCCTGAAGGCAAAATCGAATATGCCCTCAGCGTAATGAAACACATGATCCTGCCGGTGATGGCGATCTTTGCCAGCGCCTTAATTTACAGCGCCTATTCCTGGCGCACGTTCTTCTTGATTTTCTCGAGCGAGGATTATGTCGAGATGGCCAAGGCCAAGGGTTTGAACTCGCGCGAGATCGAGCGCCGTTACATCCTGCGGCCAACCCTGCCGGTGATTGTCACCAGCTTCGCCCTGCTGCTGATCGGCCTGTGGACCGGGGCGCCCATATTTGAAACGATATTCAACTGGCCAGGCCTGGGGCGGGCAACGTACCAGGCAATTGGCTTGTACGATACCCCTGTCATTGTCGGTACAACGGTGGTCTTTGCCTATCTGCTCGGAATTACGGTGTTTTTGCTAGACATCGTCTACGCCCTGGTAGATCCCCGGGTGAAGGTCGGAGGAGGCGGGAGCAGACCGGCATGAAAGGCCTACAAAGAACCTTACGCGAAATTTTTCGCTACCCATCGGCGATCGCCGGGTCGATCATCATCCTGATCCTTGTGATAACGTCCATCGTCACGTTGATCCGCCTCCCATACAGCGAAGCTGTCAGGCTTTGGCGGGGCGGCGAAGAAGTATGGTATAGAGCTCCCAAAAATGTGCCCCCGGCCTGGATCAATTATTTCCGCAGGGAGAAGCTCCCCGATACCATCTTTTTAAGCAGTAAAGAAGGCGATGCCACGGTTACGAGCGAGAAGACCGAGTCGGGTGAGAAAATCAAGATGGTCTTCCAGTTCGATTTTGTGTACGACCAGTTCCCCCAGGAAATGATCCTGTATCTCACGAGTGCGTATAACGAAAAAGCGCCCTTTGTTTCGGCTTCCTGGATTATGCCGGATGGGGAAAAAATCCGGATCATGGATTCAAAGGTCGACGTCAAATTAACCTATCGATTTTCCCAGGATGCCAAGCTGGTGCGCCGCCTGGACGGGCAAAATCCGAATGAAGCCCTCTTTGCCGTGCCTGACTCCGATCCGCCGGTTCCTTACAAAGGCACCTACCAGGTCGTGCTAGATTGGGTGACCTTTGAAGAGGCGACCGATGTGACCGGTGAATTTGTGGCGCATGGTAAGGTGTACGGAATTGCCGGGACCGATCACCTGCGCCGTGACCTGAGCGTTGCCCTGCTTTGGGGGATTCCGGTCGCCATGTCCTTCGGCCTGATCGCCGCCCTGGGCACCACGATCCTGACCATGCTGATCGCTGCCGTTGGCGTCTGGTACGGCGGTTGGCTGGATAACCTGATCCAGCGGATTACTGAGGTCAACGCCGTCATCCCGCTGCTGCCGATCTTAATCATGATTGGCACGTTTTACTCGCGCAGCATCTTCCTGATCCTGGGAGTGACGATCCTGTTTGGCATCTTTGGTCTGGGGATCAAATCCTACCGGGCGAACTTCATGCAGATCAAGGAATCGCCCTACATCGAAGCTGCCAGGGCTTACGGCGCTGGCAACCGGCGCTTGATCGTCACCTATTTGATCCCACGCTTGATCCCGCTGCTGATCCCCGGCCTCGTGGCCGGCATCCCGGCCTACGTGTTCCTGGAGGCTTCCCTGGCGGTGCTGGGGTTGGGTGATCCGATCCTGCCCACCTGGGGAAAAATTATCCAGGATGCGCAGTCGAACGGCGCCCTGTACATGGGCCTGTATTACTGGGTTTTGGAGCCGGCAGTTCTCCTGATGATCACCGGCCTGGCGTTTGCCATGCTTGGGTTTGCCCTTGACCGCATTTTTAACCCCCGCCTGCGAGGTATGTAGACGCCATGCCTGAACCAAAACCGCTATTACATCTTGAAGATCTGTTACTCCATTTTTCTACCACCAAGGGTCTCGTCCAGGCGGTCGATGGCGTTACCTTTGACCTGGGTTTGAAAGAAGCCGTGGTTGTCCTGGGGGAGTCGGGCTGTGGCAAAACCACCCTGGCAAAGGCCATCCTGCGCCTGCTGCCCCGCAACGTGGGCGCTTATTCGGGCAAGGTTTACCTGGAAGGCAAAGAGCTGATGGGATTGAGCGACGAAGAGTTCCGCCAGCAGATTCGCTGGCTGAAAATGTCGCTGGTGCCCCAGGCGGCCATGAATTCCTTGAATCCTGTGCTCAGGGTGGGCGACCAGGTTGCCGAACCGTTGATGGTGCACATGGGCATGGATAAGGCCTCGGCTTTGAATTCTGCCAGGAGAATGTTCGAGCACGTTGGCGTACCCCAGGATTTCCTGACGCGCTATGCCTTTGAGCTTTCCGGCGGGATGCGCCAGCGGGTTGCCCTGGCGATGGCGCTGGTGGCTGCTCCGGCGCTGGTCGTGCTGGATGAGCCGACCTCAGCCCTGGACGTCCTGACCCAGGCGAATATCATGAACGTGCTCAAGCGATTGAAGCAGGAGCTGGAAGTCAGCTTCATCCTGATCACGCACGACATCTCAACATCCAGCGAGCTGGCGGATTCGGTTGCGGTGATGTATGCCGGTCAAATCGTCGAAACCAGCGATGCGATGCGCTTCTTCACCGAGCCGCTGCATCCCTACTCACAAAAATTGATGGCCAGCGTACCCCGCCTGCATGGGACTACCGAGCCGGAGTTTATTATCGGCCAGCCTCCCAGCCTGCTTAACCCTCCCAAGGGCTGCCGGTTTGCAGAGCGCTGTGAGAAACGCTTTGACAAATGCTCGGAAGAACCGCCTACCTATGAGAGAGACGGAATCCGGGTAAAATGCTGGTTGTACGCTTGAGCACAGGAGTAAAGGGATGTTTAAAGGGATCATTGGTAAAAAAATAAAAGATTTAGGAAAGGATATCAAAAATATCCCGGCTGGCGGAAATGGGGCAGGAGAGTCCACCAGCGGTGAAGTCTTACTTTCCATGCAGAACTTGCATGTCTGGTTTGAGCTGCGGCGTTTTGGTTTCGGCCATGCCGGCTATGTGCGTGCGGTGGACGGCGTCTCTTTCGACCTGAATTATGGCGAGGCAATTGCCATCGTCGGGGAAAGCGGCTGCGGCAAATCCAGCCTGATGAAAACGATCCTGGGTCTAAATATCCCGATCAAGGGCGACGTTGTCTATGAAGGTCGGAAACTCAGCGAGCTCGGGACCAATGGGATGCGCTGGTACCGTTCGAACGTGGGATACGTCCAGCAGGATCCCTACGGTGCGTTGCCACCCTTCATGTCGGTTGAACGCATCTTGAGCGAGCCCATGATCATCAATGGAGTCAAGGATCGTAAAGAACGTGAAGCGCGTATTCACAAGACCATGGAAGAAGTCAAGATGTTCCCGGTGGATGATTTCTTGACCAAGTTCCCGCACATGCTGAGCGGCGGCCAGCAGCAGCGTGTGGTGATTGCCCGGGCGACCATCCTGGCGCCGAAAATTATCGTTGCCGATGAACCCGTATCGATGCTGGATGCTTCGGTGCGCGTGGAAATCCTGAAATTGCTGCGAGGTTTACAGGTCAGCCGAAACCTGGCAGTGATCTACATCACGCATGACCTCTCCACCGTACGCTATTTTTCCGAGCGAATTTTTGTTATGTATGCCGGGCAAGTGATTGAGAAAGCCCAGGTCGATGACCTCCTGAACGATCCACTGCATCCTTACACACATGCTTTGCTTGCTGCCAGCCCGGAACCGGATGCGCGCAACGCCCTGACCTTCAAGGAAGTTCCCTCCGGCGAACCACCCAGCCTGGTCAATCCTCCACCCGGCTGCCGCTTCCACCCGCGCTGCCCTCACATGATCAAAGGTTTATGCGACACCAAGGTGCCGCCTGAGTTCGAGCCGCGACCCAAGCACTTCACCCTGTGCTGGTTATATCAAAATGAGACGATGGCGTCCTAATTATTTATTCATCATCGGCTTTGTCCTGGTGTTGATTGGATTTGTGCTGCCGTTTTTAATGGTCCTGCAGATCGTTGAATCGACTTTCTTTATCAGTCTTGTGTCATTCCTGGCGTCAACGACCGGGTTGTTCCTTGGGATCATTGCAGTCGGTTTTTATATGCGGGAGCGCCGGAAGTAAATGAAGTTGTGATACAATTTAGCGCGCTCGATTTGAGCGGAAACCTTGGCAGGTAATTTGGGGCGTTGTGTAAGGGTAGCACAGCAGACTTTGGATCTGTTTGTCCTGGTTCGAATCCGGGCGCCCCAGCCTGGAAAGAGGAGTTCTTGCGCGAAGCTGCCAGGGCTCCTCTTTGTCATTAATGAACTCAGGAGAAATGGATGAAAACCACTGCTGTGCTGATGGCCGCCGGATTGGGAACCCGGATGAAATCAACCACCCCCAAGGTGCTGCACCCTTTATTGGGACGACCCCTGGTAGATTATGCGATCCAGGCGGTCAGCCAGGCGACGGGCAGTAAACCGGTCGTGGTCGTGGGACATGGAGCGCAGCAGGTGCAGCAGGTAATTGGCGATTCTGCCCTGACGGTCGTCCAGGAGCCCCAATTGGGGACAGGTCATGCGGTGCAGCAGGCAGAGGCGCTGTTGCGCGGTAAGACAGACCTGGTCTTGATCATGGCTGCCGACATGCCGTTGCTCGCTGGCAAAACCCTGCGAAACCTGGTTGAACGGCAGCGGGTCAACCCAGGGCCGCTCAGCCTGTTGACCCTGAAAGCTGAAGCCCCGCGTGGCTTCGGGCGGATCGTGCGGGATGCGGCAGGCAGCGTTTCAGCGATTGTTGAAGAAGCTGTCGCAACGCCGGAGCAGCTAGCCATCCACGAGCTGAATGCCGGCATCTACTGCGTACGCGAGGATTGGCTGTGGACCGCCTTGAAACGCATACCGCTTTCTGCAAGGGGCGAATATTACCTGACGGACCTGGTCGGCATCGCGGTCGCGGATGGGCTTGCGGTCGAGGCTGATTTTTCGACAGATGCCCAGGAGCTCATCGGAATCAACACCCGCCTGCACCTGGCTGAAGCAGAAGTCATCCTGCGCAGGAGGATTAATGAAACCTGGATGTTGGAGGGGGTTACCATTGTGGACCCGGCATCCACATATATTGAAGCGGACGTCAGCATTGGCCAGGATACGGTCATTTGGCCCAACACCTACCTGCAGGCGGGCAGTCACATCGGTGCGGGCTGTGTGATCGGTCCGAATGCGATTCTACGCGGCACCCGGGTGGGCGAGCGTTGCAAGGTCTTTGCCTCAGTTTTGGAAGAGGCGGTTTTAGAAGACGACGTGGCCATTGGCCCTTTCAGCCACCTGCGTAAGGGCGCATATCTATCCAGCGGTGTGCATATCGGAAACTTTGGTGAGATTAAAAATTCAACCCTGGCACCCGGGGTAAAGATGGGGCACTTTTCATATATTGGAGATGCCACGATCGGTGAAGCGGTCAACATTGGCGCAGGAACGATTACGTGCAACTTTGGGGTGGATAAGAAGAAACGTAAAACGGAGATTGGTAAAGGGGCCTTTATTGGCAGCGATACCATGCTGGTGGCTCCGGTGAAGATCGGTGAGAATGCGGTCACTGGTTCCGGGGCAGTGGTTACCAAAGATGTCCCGCCGCGCACCGTGGTTGTGGGTGTGCCGGCGCGTGAGCTCAAGAAAATAGAGGATGCAGGGTAGAGATGACAGCAGGAATTACCATCTTGGTGCTCGTTTTCCTGGTCGGATTTGACCTGGTCCTAATAGCAACTCGGGCTGCCTATCAACAGGCTTCACAGGCGCGCTTGCTGAACCTGCGGGAGAGCCGGGAAAAGGCTGCAGAGCGCGCCCTGGCCTTGCTGCCGAAAGCACTGCGGATGAAGGCAGGCCTGAACCTGGCGTTAGTCCTGGTCCGCCTGCTGATCGCCTGGACTGCGGTCGAGTTATTCCTGGCGGTCAGCGAGGCTTCCCATTGGTGGCTGATCCTGCTCCTGTTACTGGCTGGTCTGGTACTCTTCTTATGCGAATGGGGATTGGAACGTAAAGTCAGCCGCAGCCCGGAAACCTGGGCCGCCAACCTGGCCTGGTTTGGACGAGGGGTCATGGCCCTCTTTTCCTGGCCTGCTGCCTGGATGCTTGCAATGGAGGGAGATGCTCAAAAAATTCCCGAATCCACAAGCCTGGTTACCGCAGAAGACCTGCACAGCCTGGTGGATGCTGGCCAGGAGGATGGCGTCTTCGAGCAGGGAGAGAGCCGGATGATTTTTTCGGTCGTTCGGCTGGGGGAGACGTTAGCTCGCGAGATCATGGTGCCCAGGCTGGACATGGTCAGCCTGGAGGTAACCTCGACCCCTGCCGAGGCGGCTGAGCTGATGCTCAGGACCGGGCATTCGCGCACGCCGGTTTACCAGGAGACGGTCGACCAGGTACTGGGGATGCTTTATGTCAAGGATTTGCTGAGAGCCTATCATGCCGTAGGAGAAGCGCCTCCCGAGGCTGATACAAACGTCGGGCAGGCGGATGGAAGTATTTTCAACCTGCGCAGCCTGCTCAGGCCGGCATATTTTATACCGGAGGCCAAGCACCTGGATGTGCTCCTGGGCGAGATGCAGGCACAGCGTATCCATATGGCGATCGTGGTGGATGAATATGGTGGTGTGGCTGGCCTGGTCACCCTGGAGGATATTGTCGAAGAGATCGTGGGCGAAATCCAGGACGAATATGACCAGGGCGAAGAATCGCCTGTTCAGGCGTTTGAGGACGGGTCGTACCTTTTCTTGGGGAAGGTGGACCTGGATGATTTCAACGAGACCATGGGTAGCGTTTTAACCAAAGAAGATGCAGATACGATCGGCGGATTTATTTACAGCCAGCTGGGGAAAGTGCCGGTCGTCGGAGAAACAGTTACTTATGGAAACCTGCTTCTTAAAGTAGAGCAGGTCAGCGCCCGGCGTATTCGCAAGGTCCGGGCGTCCTGGCTTTCAGAGGCTGTTCCTGGTGAAGCCAGCCAGCCTGTGGAGAAAGGAAAGGTCAATGATTGAGCTGGAAAACGAGCTACGGCAGAAATTGATCCGCAGGGCGTTAGAAGCGCGACGCTGGGCGTATGCGCCTTATTCCAACTACCAGGTGGGCGCAGCCCTGCTGACCGCTTCTGGGCGCATTTATGACGGTGTAAACATTGAAAATGCTGCCTATCCCACCGGGATGTGTGCAGAACGGGTGGCAGTTTTCAAGGCAGTTTCCGAAGGAGAGCGCACTTTCAGCGCGGTGGCCATTGCGACATCCAATGGGGGTTCGCCGTGCGGCGCTTGCAGGCAGGTAATGTCCGAGTTTGGACAGGAAACCTGGGTAATCCTGGTCGATGAGCAAGAAAATATTACCATGGAGACAACGCTGGCAGATTTATTGCCGGGAGCGTTTGTGCCATCGAGCCTGCCCAGGTAATACTTAAGGGGTGGGCGTCGCTTCGACGAGTAATGAAAAGCGTATCCAGCCCTCGGTGCCATCCGGGATGATGACGCGCACCCAATAATTGGAATTTACATCCTGGCCTTCGGGCAGAAGCTGCACCAGGTCACCCTCAGCCACCAACCCAATGATATTCCCTTCCGGGGCGTCCCGGATGACGGCGCCCTGGCCGGTGCCGGTGTAGATCACGCGGTAGACCGGGGTTGGGGTTGGGCTGGGCGTGACAGTGGGGGTCTGCGTCGGCGTTAGAGAGGGGGTGACCGTGAATGTGGCTGTCGGGGGCATCGGCGTTAAGGTTGGACTCGGGGTTACGGTGGCGGTGTGCGTGGCAGTAGCGGTGGGCGGCACAGGGGTCGGCAGGCCGATACCGCGGCCGATCACCGCGCCGGCGCCGGTCAGGCCAACCAATAAGACCAGGCTGACCAGGAGCATAACCCCACCCAGGGTGTAGCCAAACAGGCTAAGGGGGCGAAAGCCTAAGAATGCCAGTGTGATCGCCCCTACCAGCACGCTGCAGGAAAGGTACAACGCAAACAACACCAGGCCGCTAGGCCAGAGATAGGGAACCCCGCTGGTCAAGCCAAAACCGGCGAAAGCCAGCGGCATCCACAGGGAATACGCCAGGATGGCGCTTGGAACAGCCGCCTGTAAGTGGGTCCCTTCAAAGGTAGCTGAATGTACAATAGCCAGGGCGGTGAGTGATGCACCGATTGCCAGGACAATGAACCCTTCCCAGGAAAGCTGGGCGAAGGATTGCAGCCGGTTGAGGTCGCTTGGGTGCCAGAGGGTGTAGATAAATCCCATCACCAGGCCGGCGCCCAGGACGAAAAGGGCGCTTACAAGGAAGCTGGTCAGGTTGGTGAGGAAGAAGCGCCCGTTGCCGGTAACGGTTCCCAGCGCAAGGCCGACGATGGGTGTCAGCACCGGGGCAGCCAGGGCGCCCAAAATAAGCAGGGCAGGGGCGTCCAGGAGAAACGCCAGGCTAAAAATGAGGCCCGACAGCAAGGCAAGCAGAAAAAACTCGTATCCGGGGATGGAGCGCTGGGCTAACGTGTTTTGGAAATTAGCGCGCTCATCAGCATTCAAGGGTGCAAGGAGACGTCGCGCTCGCCGTTTACGCGCCGGTGGCAGGTTCTTAGGATCTTCGGAGTGTTGTTCAGTTTCAGGTAGGGTCATTTTCTCGAGGTGGCAACCAGGCGTTGGGGTTTTTCGATCATAAGGATATTATAATGGGTCGAAGGTTTTCCGACATGAATCTTTTTGGAGGATAGGTTGAGAGTGACACGTTTTTGGCTATGGTTGTGGTTAGGGGTATGTGTTGGGTTTTTCGCGGCGTGCACTGCCCAGCCGCAGACAGAAGTCACACCGGTTACAGCACAGGAAGAAGCTGTAACCGCGACCGCCACCCTGGAGCAGCCGGCGACCGTAGAGCCTTCGCCGACCGCAGCCCAACCTGGGTACATCCTGGTGGCAGGACCTGAAAGCAATCCTGAGCTGACCAGCCAGATGACTGCTGAGCTATCGGAGCTGGCGGCGACCGAAGGGACAACCCTGGAGGTCCGTGCTGAGCTGCTGCCTGGCGAGGTTGGCCCCCAGGTGAAAGGCGTTGTCCTGCTGCCCCCAGATCCCGGTGCGACCACCCTGGCCAGCGCCAACCCCACGGTGCCCTTCCTGGCCGTGGGCATCCCAGGACTGGCAGAGGGAGGCAACCTGACCGTTATCGACGATGCTGGGAGCCGGCCTGACCAGGCTGCCTTCCTGGCGGGCTACCTGGGGGCGGTGGTCACGCCCGACTGGCGCCTGGGTGTGATCATCCAGGCTGACGATCCGAACAGCCAGAAGATTCTCACGGGATATACGAACGGCATGGTGTTCTTCTGCGGTCTTTGCCGGCCTGCCTACCCTCCGTTTGTCACTTATCCGGTGGTGGTTAACTTGCCTGCAGCTGCTACCGATGCCGATTTTGCGGCCGCTGCCCAGACATTCCTGGAGGCGGGAGTCACGACGGTGTATTTTCCCTACACTTTTTCGTCGCCTGCCCTGGCAGCAACCCTGGCAGGGCAAGGTCTGCACCTGGTCGGGCAGGAGAGCCCACCGCCTGGGGTTGAGGCGAGCTGGCTGGCCTCCGTTCAAGTGGACTTGATTCAAGCGGTTCAGCAGGCCTGGTCTGAATGGTCGGTAGGTAGTCCCGGGGTGCGCATCAGCGCGCCGGTGGGTGTGACCTACCCAAATTCGGACCTGTTCAGCATTGGCCGGCAAAATATGGTCAAACAGATCCAGGAAGATCTACAAAACGATCGGATAGATACCGGGACGGCGCTTGAGCCTTGATTGTAATTATTAGAATCTAAAGCCTCAGGCAGGCAGGGAAGAAAATCACCTTGCGCCAATCTAAAAACCATGCTAAGCTTGTAGGAGGCAGTAAAGCCTGTTCGCACCCATTTTCTGTAGGTTTCTTATTCGTGTGGAAATCTGAAGAACGGCTTATCTCCCCCAAAAATAAAAATAAAGGAGGTATGCTGATAGAAAAACCCAAGCTGAAAATCCTTCCCAATCTAAGTTAAATTCAAAACCTTTAAAAAACTTTCTACTTAAGGAGGAGAGTTTCAATGTTTAAAAAGATGTACGTTTTGTTTACGGTTCTCATCGTCGCGGCGATGCTCCTGGCAGCCTGCGGCACGTCGGCTACCGAAGCCCCGGTCGAAGAACCCGTCGTTACCGAGGCGCCTGTAGAAGAAGTTGCAACCGAGGCGCCTGCGGAGCCTGAGGCGACCGAGCCCCCAGCAGCAGTATTCAAGGCCTGTCAGGTGACGGACACGGGTGGTATCAATGATAAGTCCTTCAATGCCACCGCCTGGAAGGGCGTTACCGATGCCCAGGCTGAGCTTGGTATCGAAGGCGCTTACCTGGAATCGCAACAGCAGACCGATTACGAAAAGAACATTAACGCCTTCATTGCAGAAGGCTGTGACCTGATCGTCACCGTTGGCTTCTTGCTGGGTGATGCCACCAAGCTGGCTGCCGAAGCCAATCCCGACCAGAAGTTCTCGATCGTGGACTACGCTTACGACCCGGCCCTGCCGAACGTCCTTGGCCAGGTTTTCGCCACCGACCAGGCAGCTTTCCTGGCTGGCTACGTGGCAGCTGGCGTGACCAAGACTGGCGCTGTCGGCACTTTCGGCGGTATGCAGATCCCAACGGTAACCGTCTTCATGGACGGTTTCGCTATGGGCGTCAAAGCCTACAATGAAAAGCACGGCACGAACGTAGCTGTACTGGGATGGGATCCTGCGACCCAGACCGGCCTGTTCACCGGCAACTTCGAGAGCACCGATGACGGGCGCACGCTGGGCCAGTCCCTGATGGACGAAGGTGCTGACATCATCATGCCCGTCGCTGGTCCTGTTGGGCTGGGCACGGCGGCGGCAGCCCTCGAGCGCGGCAACACCTGGATCGTTGGCGTCGACAACGACTGGTTCCTGACCGCTCCTGAGTATGCGAGCATCATCCTGACCTCCGTCCTGAAGAATATGGACATCACCACCAAAGCCGCGATCCAGTCTGCCATGGATGGCACCTTCCAGGGTGGCGTCACGGTCGGTACGTTGGAAAACGGCGGTATTGGATTGGCTGATTTCCACGATGCAGCCGCGATGGTCCCGGCTGAGCTGGTTGCGGAGCTCGATGAGGTAAAAGCTGGCGTTATTGATGGCAGCATCAACGTAAAACCCAATCCTCCTGCGGCTGTCAAGGCCTGCCAGGTGACGGACACGGGCGGTATCAATGACAAGTCCTTCAATGCCACTGCCTGGAAGGGCGCCACCGATGCCCAGGCAAAGTTGCAGAGCATTGAAATCAAGTACCTGGAATCGCAGCAGCAGACCGATTACGAGAAGAACATCAATGCCTTCATTGCAGAAGGCTGCGACCTGATTGTTACCGTTGGCTTCCTGCTGGGCGATGCCACCAAGGTGGCTGCCGAAGCTAATCCGACCCAGAAGTTCTCGATCGTCGATTACGCTTACGATCCAACCCTGGCGAATGTTTTAGGACAGGTCTTCAACACCCAAGAAGCAGCCTTCCTGGCTGGCTATGTGGCTGCAGGCGTGACCAAGACGGGTGTTGTTGGCACCTTTGGCGGCATCCAGATCCCCCAGTGACGGTCTTCATGGACGGCTTCGCCCTGGGTGTGCAGTACTACAATGAGAAACACGGCACGGAAGTGAAAGTGCTGGGATGGGATCCTGCGACCCAGACCGGTTTGTTCACCGGCAACTTCGAGAGCACGGACGATGGGCGCACGCTGGGCCAGTCCCTGATGGACGAAGGTGCTGACATCATCATGCCCGTCGCCGGACCGGTGGGACTTGGTACAGCAGCAGCAGCCCTGGAGCGCGGCAACACCTGGATCGTTGGCGTCGACAATGACTGGTTCCTGACCGCTCCCGAGTATGCGAGCATCATCCTGACCTCCGTCCTGAAGAATATGGACATCACCACCTTCAACGCCATCAAGGACGTCCAGGCTGGTACATTTGCCGGCGGCGTCACCGTCGGTACGCTGAAGAATGGCGGCGTTGGACTGGCTGAATTCCACGATGCGGCCTCGGTGGTCCCGGCTGAGCTGGTTGCGGAGCTTGAGCAGGTTCGAGCGGACATCATCGCTGGAACAATTTCGACTTTACCGTAAGCTTTAACTGTTGATTGAGGATGGGCTGGCAATTTGCCAGCCCATCTTTATAAGCTAACATAGTACAATTATTGTAGAATAATTATTGTCTGTACTTTTCTTAAAAAAACCAAATCGTGTAGTCTTAAGCAGCGAACTACGTTGCCAGCTGCGAACCACACTGCCATTGATCGGGCAAAGGACTGCTTCTGAGGGACTCTTGCCCATCGGGAGTTTCAAAAGACATGACACCTATTCTCGAGTTACAAGGCATCACGAAACGCTTCCCGGGAGTCCTGGCCAACGACCACATCGACCTCTCCCTGGAAGAAGGTGAGATCCTCGCCCTGCTGGGGGAAAATGGGGCAGGCAAGACGACTTTGATGAACATTCTATATGGCCTTTACCAGCCGGATGAAGGCGAGATCCGGGTGAGAGGCCAGCCCATCCAGGTGCATTCACCGCGTGATGCGATCGCAGCCGGGATTGGCATGGTTCACCAGCATTTCATGCTGGTGCCTGTTTTTACGGTCACCGAAAATGTGATGCTAGGCGATGAAATCACCAAACCTGGTGGATTGCTGGACCGTAAGAAAGTGGCTAACCGCATCACCCAGATTTCCGAGCAGTATCACCTGGAAGTTGATCCGGTTGCTTACGTGCGCGATCTGCCCGTCGGCGTCCAGCAACGGGTTGAGATCATCAAGCTGCTCTACCGCCAGGCTAACATATTGATCCTGGACGAGCCTACGGCCGTCCTGACGCCGCAAGAGGCGGATGAATTATTTAAAATCATGCATTCCCTGGTTGAGCAGGGGAAGTCGATTATTTTTATCACGCACAAGCTGCGGGAAGTTCTCGAAATCTCCGACAAGATTACGGTGATCCGCCGCGGCAAGGTGGTGGGCCAGGCGATCCCGGGCGAAGCGGACCAAAATCAACTGGCAGAAATGATGGTCGGCCGCGCTGTCGATCTCGAGCTGGAGAAAGATGCACCGAAAATTGGCGATGTAGTGCTCGAGATCAAGAACCTGGAAGTGCTGGACGAGCGCCGCCAGGTGACGGTGGACGATGTCTCATTCGAGGTGCGAGCAGGTGAAATCCTGGGAATCGCTGGCGTGCAGGGCAATGGACAGACAGAGCTGGTTGAGGCGCTCACTGGCTTGAGACCGGCTCAATCAGGGGCGGTCAGCCTGCTGGGGCAGGAAATCACCAAAGCCTCGCCACGGACGATCACTGAATTAGGCTCGGCACACATCCCAGAAGACCGCCAGCGAGATGGCCTGGTCTTAACATTCCCCGTAGCCGACAACCTGGTATTGAACACCTATTACTTGAAACCCTTTACAAAAGGGGTGGTGATGCAGCAGGACGTGATCATTAGCACGGCCGACCAGCTGATCCAGGAATTTGACATCCGCACGCCCGGACCGCTGGTCAACTCCGGATCGTTATCGGGTGGTAACCAGCAGAAGGTGATCGTTGCCCGCGAATGCTCCCGGCCGATCAAGCTGCTGGTAGCCTCGCAGCCCACGCGCGGCCTGGATGTTGGCTCGGTGGAATACATCCACCGCCGGATTTTACAGAAGCGGGACGAAGGCTGTGCTGTCCTGCTGGTCTCCTCGGAGCTGGATGAGGTCATGCAGCTCTCCGACCGGATTGCGGTGATGTACCGCGGCAAGATCGTCGATATCCTGCCGGCAGACAAAGCCACGAAAGAAGGGGTGGGCTTGCTGATGGCTGGCGTCCACCCGGATGCGGCGGTATCAGCCCCCGATGCCGGGGCATCAAACTCCGGTTACGATGAATATATCGTAGACCAGAAAGGTCTGTGGGATGAGCAACGAACAAAACAACCCCATGCCTGAAGATAAGACACAAAAACCTGCCAAGGCTCCGAAACAGGACGCCGGAAAGGTTTTCATTGAAGAGGTGACGGCGACCCCAGCAAAAGGCGGGCCGCGTTGGAAACGCCTGCTGCAGTCGGCTGCCATCCCTTTGCTGGCAATCCTGACCGGTATGATCCTGGGTGGGATTATCATCATCCTGACTTCCGAGGCTGTCTGGGCAGGATTTCAAGAATCCTTCATAGCTGGACTCAAGGCATCCTGGCAGGCGGTTGCCACGGCATACGGCGCGCTGCTGGTTGGCGCCTTTGGGCGTCCAAGTGAAATTTGGGCGGCGATTGTCAGCGGGGATGCCCAGGCTTTTTATGTGGCGATTTATCCATTCACCGAAAGTTTGATGGCCGCCACTCCGTACATCTTTGCGGGCCTGAGCGTTGCCCTGGCTTTTCGGGCTGGCCTGTTCAATATCGGCGCTGAAGGGCAGCTTTTCCTGGGTGCAATTTTTGCAGCTTTTGTGGGTTATTCGCTCAAGGGCTTGCCGTTGATCATCCACTTGCCGTTGGCGATCCTGGCTGGAGCGGTGGGAGGCGGCATCTGGGGCATGATACCCGGCTGGTTGAAAGCAAAAACAGGTGGGCATGAAGTAATTAATACCATTATGATGAACTATATCGCATTTAGGTTGAGTGACTGGCTACTGACCGGACCGATGAAGCGGGCAGGTTCTTTCAACCCGATCAGCCCAAGCATCGAGGCTTCGGCGGAGCTACCCGTCTTCTTCGGGGACCCGGTGCGCCTGCACCTGGGTTTCATCCTGGCGCTGCTGGTCGCCTGGCTGGTGCACTGGTACCTGTTCAAAACCAAATGGGGCTTTGCTTTGCGCACAGTGGGCGCCAACCCAAGGGCGGCCAGATATGCCGGGATGAGCGTGACACGAGGGATTGTGCTGGCGATGACGCTGGCCGGCGCCCTGGCCGGGTTAGCCGGTGCAAACGAGGTGCTGGGGGTAAACCACAACCTGGCCATGGCGTTCTCCTCGGGCTACGGCTTCGACGCGATCGCCATTGCATTATTGGGCAACAGCTCCCCGCTGGGTGTGGTCCTGGCTTCGTTACTGTTTGGCTTCTTGCGTAATGGGGCGACCAACATGATGTTGAAGACGGGCATCCCGATCGATATTGTCTCGGTGGTGCAGGCGTTCATCCTGATCTTTGTGGCGGCGCCGGCGATCATCCGCACGATCTACCGCTTGAAAGCGCCAGCCAAGTCAGAAGAAGTGGTGCTAACGAGCAGCTGGGGAGGCAAGTAAACCATGGCTACGACAACGTCTACTTTCCATCAAGAGGTTGAAATTGTCTCGCCCACCCGCCAGCGGGTGATGGGTGGGGTGTTTATCCTGATCGGGGTCTTGATCTGGCTGCTGTTTGCCAGGCCGCTCGAGCCGGGGATGGTCACCAAGTTTGGAATGACGCCTGGCGGAATGGATGCAACCATCGGCGACCTGACAATCCCAGCGACGGCGACCCTGTATTTCTTGTCGGCGATGTGCATCGGGCTGGGCCTGGCGCAACTGATCCGCAAGGGCGGATTCAAGAAAACGACGAACCTGATCCTGGGATTGGTGGCAGGCTTCTTTGTGTTCGGCTTCTTGACCTACGGGGCAGCCGGGAAGTCCTTGAACCTGGCGGGCTTGTTGAATGTTTCATTGTCGAAGGCGGTGCCGTTGACCCTGGGCGCCCTGTCGGGCATCCTGAGCGAGCGCGCCGGGATCATCAACATCGCCATCGAGGGCATGATGCTCTCGGCGGCGATGACGAGCTGTATCGTGGCCAGCATCACCGACAGCCTGTGGCTGGGGGTGTTCGTTGGGGTCTTGACAGGTGCGGGGTACGGGGGGGTACTCGGTGTATTGTCGATCAAGTATAAAGTAAACCAGATTATTTCGGGCACGGCGATCAATATCTTCTCGACTGGCATCACTTCGTATATATCGGCGAAGTTTATGGAGACCTACCCGCAGATCAACCAGTCGGGTACTTTCCCGAACTTCGAGCTGCCGCTGCTGTCGAAGATCCCGTTTATTGGACCGATCCTTTTCAATGCCAACATGTACGTGTATGCCATGTACATCTTCTTGATCGTGCTGACCGTGGCGCTTTTTTACACCAAGTGGGGGCTGCGTCTGAGGTCAGCGGGCGAGCACCCAAAGGCGGCGGATACCCTGGGAATTAACGTGATTCGCACACGCTACATGGGCGCGATCCTGGGCGCGATGATGGCTGGATTTGCGGGATCGTATTTCACGCTGGGATCGGTCGGGCGCTTCGACGAGGTGATGACGGCCGGGCGCGGCTTTATTGCCCTGGCGGCAATGATCTTCGGCAACTGGATGCCGTTTGGCGCGTTCGGCGCCGGCCTGCTGTTCGGCTTTACGGACGCCCTGGCTTCCAAGCTGGCGATCCTTCAATTGAGAATCCCGTCACAGTTCCTGCTGATGATGCCGTACATCGTGACCATGGTGGTGTTGGCGGGTGTGGTTGGCAAGAGCCAGGCGCCGGCCGCTGAAGGCACGCCGTATGAGAAGGAGTCGACGTAGGCTGTCAACGGATGACTGCAAAGTTCGCAGTTTAACGGATTGAGCGGATTCTCCGCGTTCCAGCGTTTTCCTGGTGACGTCGCTCCGCGGCGTCACCTTCTATTTGGACGCTCTGCGTCCGAGGTGGAAAGCTGACAACGGCCAGTGTGGTCCTGGTTATTTCGGCAAACGCGGAACGTTCTTGAGGGTGACAACGCGGAGCGTTGTCACCAGAATAGCGTTGTCATCAGAATAACCAGAATATTATAGTCACCAGAACGGTTGGGTCCAATAATCGGATACAAACGTATAATTCAGCCAGGAAAATTTACCGGGAAAGGTGGAGCTGATCGCTGACGAACCAAGGTTGAGATGTCGGTCGGGGGATGGATTGCGCCGAGTGCTCGCGGCATAGCGGGAGGCGCTGCTCGAAGTGCCCGGCGTGGAGGGTGCGGACGTGCTGCTGGCGGCAGAGAAGGCCGTGGCTGAGGAGAGCGGTGGCTTGCGAAAGAGAGTAAAGTTGTTAACCCCCAAACGTGGGTCGACCGGACCCTGGAAATTTCCGGGATGAAGCAATTTCTCGAGATTTTTAGCGATTTGCAAACGGCAGTAAATTCTTTTTAATTACATCCCGGTTCGCTTCGCGATGATCAGGGTAAGGTCATCCGCTTGAGGCAACTTACCCACGAAATCCTGCCATGATTGTACTATTGCATCCAGAATTTCGGTTGCAGGCCGGTGTGCATTCTCTTTAAAAATCACAATCAGGCGTTCTTCGTCGAAGAATTCACCCAGCATATTGTTTGCCTCAGTCAGCCCGTCGGTATACCAAAAAAGCACATCTCCGGGCATGAGATCAACGTTGACCGGGTCAGCGGTCATGTTTGGGAACAGCCCAAGTACCATCCCATGGGTCCGGATGACTTGAACATCCCGATTTTCTGACGAATATACGAGGGGATAGTTGTGACCTGCGTTCACAATCTCTACATGCCCATTTTTTGGGTCCAGGCTTGCACAGATAACAGAGACATATCCACCGTTGTAGTAATCATGAAAAAGGATTTCGTTGCTACGTATCAGGGTTGCTTTCGGGCTATTGCTAATCAGGGCGTTTGTTCTTAGAATTGCCCGGCACAGAGCCATTGACAGGGCTGCTGGCACTCCTTTGTCCGATACATCCGCAATGATTATGCCAATTTTGCCTTTAGGCAAGTTGATCCAGTCATAAAAATCTCCCCCCACCTCGCGGGCCGGCGATAAAAACCTGCAAACTGCCAACCCACGACAGAAGGACTGGCTTTAGGAAGCATACTGAGTTGGATATCTCGTCCAATTGCCAGCTCTCTCGACATGCGCTCTTTTTCTAAGTAGCTCGGTTCTTAACAGGACGCGTTCGGTGATATCTTGAACCGTCCCGATCATCTTTGTCGATACCCCCAGGAGGTGATTATTGGCCGGTACACCCGATAGATTAATCACACGCTGCTGCCCATCAAAAGAAATAATCCGGTGATCGATATTAAACGGCTGGTGACTCGCGACGGCGGTATCTAATGTTTGCTGAACGAATGCCTGGTCTTCGGGATGGACCATCCCCAAGACTTTCTGGTAGTTGAGCCTGGTATCAGCAGGATTGACGCCG
>CAVXWV010000005.1:0-139534 GCA_963765565.1 uncultured Chloroflexia bacterium | reverse complement strand
AATACTCCGTCAGTGCGTCGCGGAACTCAGGTCGGAGCAGTTCGTGTGGCTCGTCAGCCAGCCCGAGGACGTTCACACCCAACCGGGCAAGGTGGACGGCAAACAGGTAGTAGTTTGGCGGGAAGTGAGGTGACACATGGACGTAGTTCATAGTGCAACTCGGTGAATGTAGAGTCGGTCGTTGTCGCGCTGGAAGAACCCCATGTAGGTATTGTAAATGAAGGGAGGCGCCGGTGTCAACGCAAGTTTCCTGCGGATTGGGTTACGGCTTACATCTTAGCGAGGGCGCTTGCGCTAGTCTCACAAAGTGTAAGAGTATTTGCTGTGAGTCGTGAAGGGAGTCCAATATGCGGAGAGATGCATTGGTGCGTGTGTTGAAAGATGTGGCGTCGGTGAAAGGGTATCGAGAAGGGGCTGGGTTGGTTCCGTGCGCGGGGCATTGGCGGAAAGCAGAGCGACCACGGACAGTGGCTCAGGAGCGGCGCGGTGTTCGCGCGCAGCGCTGTCGTTGGTTGCGACGACCGCCTTCCTGGCAACCCGCATCACCCAAGGGTTGCAGGATGGCGGCAGCGAACGGCTCCGCCGCCAGGCCGGCGAGCGTATCGAGCAGGTTCGAAGCGGTGTCGGCAGGGTGGCGCAGGGCATCGGTGGGCGGTTTGAGCGAGCATGCGAGCGTGTGACATGCAGGTCAAAGAGGGCCGGTCGTGGACGTGGATGCGCAGGTCAGCGACCTGGTGCAACAGGCCAAGAGTATCGAAAGGGAAGCGGGGAGCCGCGCGCGACGCTGCCGGTCAGATCGGCGAGGCGGTGGAGGACGCCAGCGCACGCCTCGGTGCGAGCGAGAGCCTCGGCCACGAGGCACGCCGCCCGGAGGTCGGAGCGGAACAGGCCCTTGACCTGGAAGAACTCATCGCATCCATCCTTTCCGAAGGCGACAATGGCTCGCTGACGCCCGGTCGCGCGGAAACCTGCGGCCAGGGAAACACCCGCGGTGAGCAACGGCATGAAGGTCGTCGCCTTCGACGGGACCGACGTCGGCCGGGTCAAGGACGTGCGCGAGACGGCTTCGTGTTGAGCCGCCCGCGTGGAGAGGACATGCTCGCGCCCTTCGACAGCGTGTACAAGGTCGAAGGCACGCTCGTCTATCTGCGCTTCGAGTTGAACCAGCTTCATCGCCAGGGGTGGGAGAGCCTGCCGCCCGATGCGTCGGGTTCGCCCGATGCGTCGGGTCCGCCGATGCGTCGGGTTCGCCCGATGCGCTCGGGTCCTGCGTAGCGAATACCAGATCGCGGGGACCGCGGAAGTCGACCGTGGACGAAGTGCGTGTGGGGTCGTGGGACGAGCTGCAAGGCGAGCTGTTCCGCGACGCGTGGCAGGAGTCGCTCGGCCATTTCCGGTCAAACTACGCGTTCAGGGGGATGCCCGACGCAGGCGAAGGACTGACCACGAGCCTGATGCGGCTGGGCGGGGCCTTATAAGATACGCGCCCCGCTCCTCCGTTCCGGCGACTCCTATGGAACTGGCTTGCAGTGGCTGCGAACTATCCGGCGCGAGCATCTGCCCGGCCCGCTGCGCCGCATCCTCCACAGGGTAAGGTTAACCCTTTTTCGCCGCCACCGCCTCGGCCAGCCCCGGCACATCCTCCATGCCCGCCAACACCTGAATGCTCGCGCCCGTGAAGGCGTCTCGACCGGCTCGGCGCGGCCGCCCAGGCACTTCGCCAGGAACGCCTCGGCAACCGCATTGAAGGAGATGTTGTTCTCGGGCCGTGCGAACCCGTGTCCCTCGTCGGGATAGAGGACATATGTCACGGGTATACCGTTTGATCGCATCGCCTGCACGATCTGGTCAGACTCGGCCTGCTTGACGCGCTGGGTCGTTCGTGCCCTGCCCGATCAACAGGGGACGGCAGATGCGGTGCGCGTGGGTCAGCGGCGAGTGAGCCTTCAGCAGTGCGCGGCCTTCCTCCGTGCGGAAATCCCCCACGTGGTGGTGAACAGCCCAGCATCGGCTTCCAGTAAGGGGGCACGGACTCGAGCAGCGTAATCAGGTTCGACGGCCCGACCAGGTCCACGCCGCACGCAAACAACTCGGGCGTGAAGGTCAGCCCGGCGAGCACCGAGTATCCGCCGAAGCTGCCGCCGAGGATCGCGACACGCGCCGGGTCCGCAATCCTTTGCTCGACGGCCCACAGCACCGCGTCCACCTGATCCTCGCGGATCTTGCCGCCCCACTCGAAGTCACCGGCGTTGGTGAAGCTCTTGCCGAGACCGGTGGACGAGCGGAAGTTGACGTTCAACACTACATAACCGCGGTTTGCCAGCCATTGATGGTACGGATTATAGCCCCAGAAATCGCGCCCCCACGGGCCGCCATGGGGCATCAACACCAACGGAAGGGGGTGATCGGGGATCCCATCGCCGTCTGCGTCGCTGCCCGCAGGCAGGGAATAGTAGGCGACCGAGGCTTCAGCCCGTCGCGCGAGGGGATCACCACCGGGTACATCCTGACGAGAGGCTGCCCTTCCAACGCCTTGCGGTTGGAGAAGAGGAACTGCGCGGCGCGACGGGATCGATCATAGAGGTAGTAGCGCGCCGGCCCTGCGTCCACCACGAACAGTACGACCCAGTATGTGTCGTCCAGGGTCCGGCTGACGATCTCCACGTCGCCGTCCGCGACCGTACGCAGGTAAGCCAGGTCCGGCTCGATAGCCGGGTCAAGCACCTGCCACTGTTTGCGCTCGTAAATGAACGAGACGGCCTGCACGTGCTTCTCGGTTGGATGGCGAACGACGTCGGCGGCATCGGCCGCGGTCGTCCGCCAGCGTGCGCTTTCTGCCGGGTCTCCAGTTCACTTCGACCAGGGCCGACGTATCGCGGCCGCGGCTGTCGGCCAGGTACAGCAACTCGCCCGCCTTATCGAAACCGCGCAGGTCGGTCGTCAGCATGTCCTCCGCCGGGATCGTGTCCCACGGCTGCCACTCGCCGTCCGCGAAGCGGAAGATGGCCGTCCCTCCCTCTGGCGTCATCTGACTTCCGAACCGGAGCCGGTAATCGTCGTCCAGCGCGAACTGCATGAACCGGTCGTTTTCCAGCAACAGCGTGCGCTCTCCGGTCACGACGTTGACGCGGTAGAGGTCGTGCCACTCCGGCTGGCGATTGTTCAGCCCGACGATAATCTCCGTGGGAAACCGCTCGCTGAGCGCGACCATCTGCGCCTGCGTGCCTTCGAATGGCGTGAGGTCGCGAACGTCCTCAGCGTCTACTGTGGCGGCATAGAGCCGCCAGTTCTCGTCGCCGTTCCGGTCCTGGATGTAGAGAATGTGTTTGCCGGTGTGCGCCCAGGCATAGAAACGGATGCCGCGGCCGGTGTCGCGCGTAATGGCACGCGCCAGTGCCGGGTCTTCCCCGCGGGGCCACCCACACGTTCAGGACGCCATCGCGCGGGGCCAACCAGGCCAGGTGCGCGCCATCCGGGCTGATCTGGGCAGACGCACGATCCGGGTTACCGAACAGCACCTCGCGTGGGATTAACGGTACGGTCGTGTCACTCATCGTAAACTCCTCTCTGTAGAAGCATGCACGGCGTTATCAGAGAGCCAGTGTAACGCAAAGCGTGGCGGGGATCAAGCAGGGATGAGAAGGGGGTGCGTATTGTTGGCGTTGTAGGGGTTGATCCATCGGGTAGAATTCCTCTAGATCACTCTAACTCAAGGAGGAACTAGCCCGATGGACCGCACCTGATCCAGCACGTGGCTGGCACACGTGGAACAAGTCCCCGATCCTCGTAGCTGTCAGGGCCGCCGTTTTTCTTGGCGGTTATTGCTGGCTTTGCTTAACGCCGGCTTGGCGAGTGGGCAGAAAACGCCGCGCGCGATCGCCCACTGGGTCAAAGAACATCAGGCGGAACTCCTGGCCATCCTGCGGCCTGCCAACGCGCGTTTGCCGAGTGCGACGACATTGTGGCGCGTGCCGCATAAGCTCGATGCAACTGAGGTCGAAGCCCAGGTTGCACGGCATAATCAGGCCTTGGCGACGGACGATGCGTTGGCCAACAGCGTATCAGCGGTTGACTGGACCGCCCTGCTGGGGCAAGCGGTCGACGGCAAAGAAGTGCGCGGCACCAACGCTCACGGTGCGCCCCATTGCTTGGTCAGTCTGGTGCGCCATGGCAGCGCCTACACATTGGGCCAAGAAGACGTCCCTGGCAAGGGCCATGAGATTTCCGCTATGCAACGCCTTCTCGCCGGCCGCGACCTCACGGGCACGGTGACCACGATGGATGCGCTCTTGACCCAACGCCGCATCGCCGAGGTGATTATCGGCCAACACGGCCACTACCTGATGGTCGTCAAAGAGAACCAGCCGGAGCTGTACAAGGCGATTGCGCTGTTGTTCGACACGCCGCCACAGCCCATCATCCCCGGCGAAGTGCTGAAGTACACGTACCACGGCAAGGAACATGGTCGCCTGGAGACCCGTACCTTGGAATGCAGTCCAGCGCTGGCCACCTACACCTATCTCAAGTGGCCCGGGCTCGCTCAGGTCATGCGCCGCACCTGTCAGCGTATTAGCCTGCGCACGGGCCGAGTAGAGCGCCAGACCCGCTATGGCCTGACCAGCCTCAATCGCAGTCTGGCTGGCCCGCAACTGCTCGAACACTTCTGGCGCCAGCATTGGACGATTGAGAACCGCAGCCACTATGTACGTGATGAAACCCTGGGCGAAGACCGGGGCCAAACCCACGTCGGCAGTGCCCCGCGTGTGTTGGCCGCTTTGCGCAATGGTCTGTTAGCCTTGCTGCGCCATGGCGGCTGGTCCAACATCGCTGAGGCACTCCGTCACTATGGCGCTTCACCGCAACATGCGTTGCGGCTTATCGGCTGGCCGGAAACATGAAACAGCCGCAGAAGGGCGTACTTTACGAAGGCAGACACAGCAGAGCATCCTGAGCGGGTGAACGGCGCAACGTCGTGGACGAAATATCACCAGTCGAAGGATGCGCAGCGGCCCACCACGGCGCATCCTTCCTTACGAAGTGGTGTAAAAGCTGACTGACAAAACGGTCATCGTGTGCTTCCTGAAGGTATTCCACAACACCGGAAGGAGGCGACTCGATGACTCAGCCCAGTATGACGTTGAACGAGCATCTGCGCAAAATCGGGACCAATCTGGAAGGTGACTTTCTGCGGGAAGGGTTGGCACTGTTGGCGCAGATGGCGATCGATCTGGAAGCCACGCAGCAGATCGGGGCTGCCAAGCACCAGCGGACTGCTGAGCGGACGAACCAGCGCAACGGTACGCGTGAGCGGCCCTGGACACGCGTGTGGGGCGGATCGAGCTGCAGATTCCGAAGCTGCGCCATGGCAGCTACTTTCCCAGCCTGTCGGAACCGCTGCGTGCCGAAAGGCCTTGCTGAATGTGATCCAGCAGGCGTACATTGAAGGGGTCAGCACGCGCCGGGTCCATACCTGGTGCAGGCGCTGGGCTTGCAGGGCATCGACAAGAGCCTGGTCGTCGTGGGCCTGCAAGGAGTTGGATGGGCTGGTCGCCGAATTTCGTAACCGGCCGCTGACGCAACGGTATCCGTATGTCTGGTTGGATGCGATCTACCTGAAGGTGCGCCAGAATGGCCGGATCGTCAGTCTGGCGGCCGTGATCGCGATCGGCGTGTGCGAAACGGGCGAACGCCACATCCTGGGCCTGGCGCTGGGCGCCGGCGAGAGCGAGCCGTTCTGGAGCGAGTTCCTGCGCAGTCTGGTACAGCGCGGGTTGCGAGGGGTGCAGCTCGTCATCAGCGATGCGCACGAAGGGCTGAAGGCTGCCATCGACAAGGTGCTGACCGTCGCCACCTGGCAACGCTGCCGGGTCCACTTCATGCGCAATCTGTTGGCGCACGTGCCGCAAGGCGATAAGGCGTTGGTGGCGGCGCTGGTGCGCACCGTGTTCGCCCAGCCCACTCACGAACTGGCCAAGCGCCAAGTCACTGAGGTGGTGCGCGTCCGTGGAAGCGCGCTGGCCGAAGGCCGCGGCCGTGCTGCTGGCCGCGGAGGATGATGTCCTGGCCTACATGGCGTTTCCGCCGGAGCACTGGACGCGCATCTACTCGACGAATCCCTTGGAGCGTTTGAATCGCGAGATCCGTCGCCGCACCGATGTCGTAGTGGTGTTTCCCGATGAGGCCGCCACGCTGCGCCTGGTAGGGGCGTTGCTCATCGAGCGGGCCGATGACTGGGAGGTCGAACGTCGGCCTTTCAGCCTGGAGTCGATGCGCAAGCTCACGGCGCCAGACCCGGCTGACCTGCTGGGCGCCGAACCCCAACCGTTGCGCTTGCCACCTACTCGCTCAAGGCCAGTCGTGCGTCGCTGCGACTAACGTCCGCCGCAACGCCGCGCTCGCGTTTAGCGCTTGCCAGGGAACTGCTTGCCCTTCGAACCACCGGGCAGGACGCTGGGCCCTGCCCGGCGCAGTTCCCGCTTGGCTTGGCGCTCGAGTCGTGCGCCCGCGTTGCCCGATCCTTCCAGCCAAGCAGTGCGGAGGTTAGCACAGGAGGTAGCTGCAAGACTGTAAGTTCGATTCGCATTGCGCACAACATCGTTATGAACATCGGGAAGCACACGGTAAGTTACACCACATCATGAGACGCGTTTCACCCTGAGGGCAGACACAGCGGAGCATCCTGAGCGGGTGAACGGCGCAACGTCGTGGACGAAATGTCACCAGTCGAAGGATGCGGAGCGGCCCACCACGGCGCATCCTTCGACTGGTGTTGAGCCGCCGGGCGGGTTGCGCCGTCCACCCGCTCAGGATGCTTGTGCCGCCGGTCCGAAAAGCAACCTGAGAGGGTGACGGATTGAACCGGTCAATTCGGGGAGTCGGGGCCTCAGACGGTTGGGTGCGTATCCGGCTGAAGCCTCGATTCCGTTTGGGGCTGCGCATTGTCAGGGGACGTAGACTCGCTCGCCGTACTCGTGGCCGGCGCGGAACATGGCCAGGATATTCTCCACCGAGATGCCGTCGTGCAGCGAGTGGTCGGATGCGAGGATGTAGCCGCCGCCGGGCGCGGCCGATGTCGATGGCCTCGCGCACCTCAGCCACCACGTCATCGGGCGTACCGAACGGTAGCGTGCGCGAGGAGTCGATGTTGCCGATGAGGCAGAAACGCTGGCCGTAGTTCTCCTTGACCCACCGCAGGTCCATACCCGCGGTCCGCTGGAGCGGGTGAATCGCGCTGATCTTCGTCTCCGCGGCCAGATCAGGCAGGTAGCTCTTCAGGTGGCCGCAGCAGTGCAGCAGCACCGGCACGCCCAGCCCGTCCACATACTCGACCAGGTCAACCAGGTACGGCAGGTAGTACTGGCGGAAGTGGTTGAGCTTCATGAAGCCCCGGCTGCTGTCGCCCAGGTCATCGGATACCCATAGCGCATCCACGCCCGCGGCCACGGACAGCCGCGCCGGCTTCTTTGTTATACGCGTTCGACATCGCGAAAACTTCGGTCAGCAGCGCGGGGTCGTCGTACAACGCATAGCTGATGCGCTCGTAGCCCATCAGCAGCCACGTCGTGGTGAACGGACCAGTGACGCCGCCGGTCAGCGCAAGGTGATCGTGCGGCAGAGTCTTGAACGCTTCGAGCGCATCCGTGCGGCCGGGCAACGTGGGGTCGGGCGGCTGATATCGCTGCCAGTCCGCGGTCGCGACTTGAGCGGGTAATCCACGGGCGCGTCGATGGGCCAGGACGCCTCGTTGTGCTGGTACGTCGTGCCCCACTCGTCGAGGTAGGTATTCTCGTCGATACGCGGGGGCTGGAAGCCGTTGAACCCGCCGAACGGCAGCCACACGCCGTCCATGTCCAGCGCCAGGGCCAGCGCGACCGCATCCGCCGCGTTGTACACGCCGGGCCGGTGGCCGAGCAGGGCCTCGTACAACGGCTCCTGGAACAGGAAGTCGAACATCGGCACGCGGTCGGGCAGGCCGCGGCGCACCGCGGTCATAAATCGCTCGCGGCGGGTCATCGGGGGTACCAGGGTGGCGTGGGTCACGTGCTCGCTCCTGCTTCGTAGCGGAAGCATGATGCCAGATGGTTGTTGCCGCCGACGTTGAAGAGGGGCGGCAACTGCGTCCTGCAGCGATCCATGCGCACCGGACAGCGCGCAAAGAAGCGACAGCCCTGCGACGGCTGGAGCCGGGTGTCGTCCTCCGGCGGGAGCTTGATGTTCGTGTCCCACTTGCGCTTCGGGTTCGGCGCGGGATGGACGCGATCAATTCCTGCACATAGGGGTGCTTCGGGTTCTCGATAATCTCGACCGTGTGGCCGCGCTCCGCGACGATGCCCTGGAACAGGATGACCATCTCGTCGCCGATCTGGTACGCGGTGGACAGGTCGTGCGTGATGTAGAGGAACGAGATGCCGTGTTCGTCGCGCAGGCGCAGCATGATATCGAGGATCATCGCGCGCAGCGACGCGTCGACCGCGGACACCGGCTCGTCGGCCACGATCAGCCGCGGGCGCAGCATGTATCGCGCGCGACCATGACGCACGCGCTGGCGCTGTCCGCCGGAAAGCTGGTGCGGATGCTTCTCCAGGATCTCGTCCCCGCGCATGCCCACCAGCTTGAGGGCGTCCTCGACCAGCGCGCGCGCTTCCTTCTTTGAGCCTGCCACGTTGAAGTGGCGGACAGCCATGTCGAAAATGTGCTGCACGCGGAAGAACGGGTTGTAGACCTCGTAAGGATCCTGGAAGATGGCCTGCACTTCCTTGCGATAGGCCAGCCGCCCGCGGCGGTCCATCTGCGCGACATCCTGGCCCTTGTACAGGATGTGGCCTGACGACAGGGGCATGAAGCCGAGGATGGCGTTGGCCAGCGTGGTCTTGCCGCTGCCGCTTTCACCGGCGATGGTCGTGATACGCGCAGGCGTCTCGTAGATATCCAGGTTAAAGTGATCGAGCGCGATCAGGGGCGGGGTCGAATCGAGCAAGCCGCCGCCGAAGACCTGGGTCGCGGTCCTTGATCTGCAAAATCGGTGTTGCCATGGCTACGCCAGCCTCATACTCTGAACTCGGTTGCAGGCCACGAAGTGGTCCGGCGCAAATTCCTCCAGGAGCGGACGCGCCTCCCGGCAGCCGTCATGCACGTAGGGGCAGCGGAACTGGAAGATACAGCCGGGCGGCGGGTTGCGCAGATCATGGGTCAGCCCTTCGGTGACCTTCAGCGGCTTGCGCTCGTCGATCGAGGGGATGGACTCGATCAGCAGTTGCGTGTACGGGTGCTGCGGCTGCTCGAAGATCGACCCGACCGGCCCGACCTCGACCAGGTTGCCCGCGTACATGACCGCAACGCGATCCACCATCTGCGCCTGGAGGCCCATATCATGACCGATCATCAGCATCGAGACGCCGAGCCGTTCCTTGACATCGAGGAGCGTCTGCGCGACGACGCGCTGCACCACCACGTCGAGCGCGCTGGTCGGCTCGTCCGCGATGATGACGGGCGGGTTGAGCGCGATCGCCATGGCGATGCACACACGCTGCTTCATGCCGCCGCTGAGTTCGTGCGGGTGCATTTCGTAGATACGCGCGGGCAGGCCCACGTCGTCCAACAACTGCAAAATGCGCTGCTTGAGCGCCGGCCCGCTGACCCCGCGCTCGTGCGCCCTGATCGAGTCGCCGAGCTGCTCCTTGATCTTCAACACGGGGTTGAGCGAGTTCATCGCGCCTTGCGGCACGAGCGCCAGCTTGCGCCAGCGCAACTGACGTAACTGCGCCTCACTCAGCCCGGTCAGTTCCTCGCCGTCCACCCAGATTTCGCCGTGGGTGATCCTGCCGGGCGACTGGACCATCTGAAGCACCGCCATCGCGACGGTCGTCTTGCCGCAGCCGGACTCACCGACGAGGCCCATGATCTCGCCCTGCCGCAGGTAGAGGTTCACTCTGTTCGCGGCGACCACGGCTCCCCGCGCGGTAAAATAGTGTACGCTGAGGTCCTTGACTTCCAGGATTTTCGGGGCTGTGCTGACCTGATGAATCATCCCTTCACCCCCCTCAGGCGCGGATTGGCGACTTCATCGAGGCCGATGGTGATGAGGAAGAAGCCGGTGAAAATCGTCATCAGCATCAGGATGGGCGGCAGCCACCACCACACCATGCCGCGCAGCAGGGCCGACGCCTGGGTCGCATGGTTGATGATCATGCCGAGCGACGGCACGCGGGTAGGGCCGAGGCCCAGCACTTCCAGGCCGGTTGCGCCCAGGATGGCGGCGGAGACGCCCGCGGTGAAGCTGGCGGCGAGCCAGGGCAGCATGTTCGGCAGCATCTCGATGAACATGATCTCCACCGCGCTCGCACCCGACAGCATCGCCATCCGCACATAGCCGCGCTCGCGTAACGTCAACACCTGGGACCGGACGAGACGGGTCGGGCCGGGCCAGGCGAACAGGGCGAGGATGAAGGCCATCGTGGTCGTATCGGCCATCTTGACGTAGGAGGCAATCACGATCAGGACCATCAGCGCCGGGATGGTGATGACCGAGTCACTGATGGTGCGGATGACCGCGTCCACCTTGCCGCCGAAGTAACCGGCCAGCGAGCCGAGGAACATGCCGACGCCCAGGCCGATCGCCGAGGCAATCAGGCCGACCTTGAGCGACGACGGCGTGCCGACGATCAACTCGGCCAGGATGTCGCGGCCCATGTTCTCGGTTCCGAGCGGGTGCGCGGCTGTGCCCCCCTCCCACCACATCGGCGGCAGGTTGCGCGGGCCGGACGCCACGTAGGCCAGCTCGGTGTCCCAGAACAGCGGACCCAGCAGAGAGAACAGCAGCACGGCCAGGATGATGGTGGAACCCGCGGCCAGCTTGGAGTTCATCCAGGAGATGCCGAAGCGGCGACGGGCGGCGGGCGGTACGGTAAGGGCCGGAGGCCCGCCCCCCAGGGCGGATGATGTCATTGCGTCAGCTCCTTCTATGCCTCAGGCCTTGCTCTTACGGAAGGTAATCCGGGGGTCAATCAACGGGTAGAGAATGTCGAGCAGGAACACGCTGGTCGCCGTGACGATAATCATCAGGTTAGTGATCGTCTGCATCACCGCGTAATCCTGCGTGATAATCGACTGGTAGAGCGTATATCCTGTTCCCGGGTATGCGAAGATGTATTCGACCAGGGTCGAGCCGCCAATCAGGGCGGACAGGCCCAGTGCCAGGGCCGTCAGTGCGGGCAGGATCGCATTGCGCATGCCGTAGCGGAAGAACACGCGCGAGGGGTGGAGGCCTTTGGCCTGCGCCAGCAAGAAGAAATCCTCGTTGTTGACGCCAATCATCAGGCCGCGCATCCCCAGGGCCCAGCCGCCCATCGCAGTCAGGACGATGGAAAGTATAGGCAGGATGCTGTGCTGGATTACGCTTTTGATGAACGGCAAATTCCAGCCGGGGTCGACCATGCGACCATAGCCGCCCGACGCGGGCAGCCAGTGCAGCTGGAACGAGACGACATAAAGCAGGAGGATGCCAAACATAAAGTAGGGGATGGACGCAAAAGTCAGCGTGAGGGGCAGGATGCGTTGCAGCCAGCGCGGGGTCTTGCGCCACCCCATGAGCGCGCCGTTGATGATGCCGATCGAGAACGAAAGCACGGTCGCGATGGACACCAGGCCCAACGTCCAGGGCAGCGCGGGCCTGACGATATCCCAGGCCGTACTGGGGAATTTCGCCAGCGAGTAGCCGAAGTCGAACCGCACCAGGTTGCCCATGTAGCGAATATACTGGACATATAGCGGGTCGTTGAGGCCGAACCGCTCCTTCCAGGATTCGATCATCTCCTGTGCGTTTTCGATACGACCCTGCACCTGCATCATGCGTGTGACCTGTGCGGTGACGGGCGCGGGATGTGCCGGCGCTCGTGCTGCACCAGGAACCGCGCCCGGATATCGTCGCGGTCGCCCAGGTGCGCCAGCCCGCCCGAGATCGCGCAGATGCCCACGGCGATCACCTCCTTCGCCTTCTTCACCGCCTTGCGCAGGTTGTAGAGGTCCTCGTCGCTCTGCACGCTGCCGCTGACCAGCAGCACGTCCACCTCCGGCATGCGGTGGGCGGTGATCACCAGCGGCATGTACGTCAGCTTGATCTTATTGATCCAGTCGGGGGCGTTGAGCAGCGAAACCTCGCACCCCGCGCAGCCGGAGAGTTGCAGTACGGCGAAGGATTTCATGGGGGCTCCTTGGGAAGAGGATGGGCGGTTGAGGTGTATTATAGTGTGGATTTTGGTGGGGTGAAACAAGATTAACTTCTATCCTATAAAGCGTTAGCAAGCCCAGGAAGCTCCCCAAAGACGATGGCACAGCCTTGCAGTAGCTGATATAGACCATGGAGGGATCCGGCTTCCATGACGAAAATCGCCTGAAAGATTAATAGTCATGATCGAAGTTATAATTAGTTCGAGGGTAATATAATGGATCATGGTTTACAAATTTTCCTTATTCCTCCAATTACTACCCCGGTCCTTCTGTCCCTGCCTGTTGGGAAAAGGATGCGTTCAATTCTATTTTCAAACAGATACTTGCTGTAGCGATTTTAACGAGGCATAGCGTTAATACTATGTTGGCACAACGATATCCTTGGTGTTATTTTATATAAAAACCTGATGTTTGCATTTATTTATAAAATGCCCACGTTAAATTTCCCCTTACTTGAACAAGCTGAGTTTCGAGGATTACAAATATCCAAGCAGATCGATAGAAGTAAACGCGCTGACTCTCGGCCAGTTTCTTACTCCTGCTCCAATTGCCAGATTGGTCGCCGAGCCATTTGTAAACATAAATGGGCACATTAACCTTCTTGATCCTGGTGCCGGGGTTGGTATATTAACCGCAGCGTTTGTTGAAAAAGTGATAATTAAAGGCGCTGATATAAAAAGTTGTCACTTAACGGCTTATGAAATTGAACCATTATTTCTTCCATTACTTGAGCAGACTTTACTCGAGTGTTCAGAGTAATTTCAAACGGGCTGGAATTAAATCGGAATTTCAAATATTATCAGATGATTTCTTGTTATCAAATGCTATACGTTTATCTTCTCCGTTATTCGAAAGTTTTTCGCCTAGTTTTTCCCATGTAATTCTCAATCCACCATATAAAAAGATTTCCAGTCAATCGGTTGTGAAAAAGGCTTTACTAAAAGTTGGAATTGACACCGTTAATCTTTATACCGCTTTCGTTTGGATGGCAATGCGTTGTATAAAACAAGATGGAGAGTTGACTGCCATTACACCGAGGAGTTTTTGTAATGGCTCTTATTATTTCCCCTTCAGAAAAGCATTTCTGAAAAGTATGGCTCTCGATAACATCAATGTATTTGAGAGCCGAACAGCCGCATTTTCAGAAGATGCTGTTCTACAAGAAAATATTATTTTTCATGCCAGGAAACAAGAACAAAAACCGAGCCATGTAACTATTACAGTTAGTAGTGGGTATGGAATTGATGATGTACCTGAAGTTAAGGAAACACCTTATTCGGAAGTGGTGAAACCTGATGATAATGAGCTTTATATTCGTATACCTTCCGACAGGGTCGATAACGCACTTGGAAAGCAAATGGATGCTTTTACCTCCACATTGGAAGATATTGGTTTAGAAGTGTCAACCGGCCCAGTCGTTGACTTTGGTGAATCTGCTTTACAAAGAAATAAAACTAATGATACGGTCCCGTTAAATTATCCTGAATCCATTCAATTTGGAGAAGTCGCTTGGCCACCTGAAAAAAATCGTAAATCCATAGCTATTAAGGAAAATGAATTTACCCGAAAATGGTTGATTCCTTCAGGTTGGTATGTATTAGTAAAGCGATTTTCGTCAAGGAGGAAAGGCGGCGGGTTGTGGCTGCTACTCTTCCACCGATGCCTGTTTCTTTTATAGGTGTGGAAAACCATCTGAATTATTTCCATGCTCGAGGTCATGGTATGGGTGAATGTATAGCGAAAGGTTTGACACGACTTTCCTTAATTCAACAATTTTTGATATCTATTTTAGACAATTTAGTGGACACACCCAGTTAATGCAACCGATTTAAGGAATCTTCGGTACCCTTCAAAGGATGATTTATGTAGACTTGGGAAATTGGTTGGCGATAAAAGCCTGGATCAACCTGAAATCGATCAGTTAATTCAAAAGGAATTAGAGTTTATGACAGAAACAGTTCAAGCATTTCAATCACAAACGCGTGTTAACGAAGCTTTAGAAATTCTAAAAGCGATTTCGGTACCACGAGAACAACAGAATGAACGTTCTGCCCTTTGCTTACTAGCGTTAGGAGATGTTAAACCTAAAACTGAGTGGGCAAATGCAACCAGACCGATGCGTGGAATTACTGAGATGATGGATTGGTTTCGGAGCTATTATGGTAAGGAATACGCTCCAAATACTCGTGAGACGGTTCGACGCCAGACTATGCATCAATTTATTCAATTGGGTCTTGCTGTAGAAATCTGGATCAACCAGATCGCCCAATCAATAGCCCTTACTGGCGGTATCAATTGAGTGAAATTGCCTTGGATCTTTTACAATCCTTCGGTACTGAAAAATGGGAACAAGCCCTGAAATTTTATGCTATCAGTTCCGTAAACATTTTGAAAGAAAAAGCATCGAGATTTACCCAACATACCGGTTAAATTATCTGATGACCATGAAATTTATTTATCAGCAGGAGGACAGAATCAACTGATTTGAGATGTCCTAACTCTGTTCTGCCCACGGTTTATACCCGGGGGCGTCGTACTTTATATAGGCGATGCTGGCGAAAAATTTATCGTAAATGAAAAGGATATATTTTGTCAAATGGGTCTTGAGTTAATTCACATGGAAAGATGCCAGACCTTGTTATATATCATCAGGAAAAAAATTGGCTGGTATTAATCCAGGCTGTAACAAGCCATGGCCCTGTAAATATAAAAAGGCATAATGAATTAAAAAAGTTGTTTATGTCTAGCAGCAAAGGGCTGGTTTATGTTACTGCTTTTCCGAATAGAAGGGTGATGACAAAATATTTATCCGAAATCTCGTGGGAAACGGATGTCTGGGTAGCAAGTGACCCCTATTATCTTAATTCACTTTAATGGCGAAAGGTTCTTGGGGCCATATTAACTTTTTTGGTTGTTCTGCTAAGGGTATATTTTGAGAATATACATCGGTATGGGGTAAGGTGTTGGACGAGCTACTACTGACCCAGGAAGGCGACTGAAGAATATTTACGTAGATAAAGAAAAGTCCCATGTATCAAAACGATTGGTCACAATTCATTCCAGAGCTTGTTGCCGGTTTACTGCTGGCTGCAATTCTATGGTTTATCAAAAATATCTCCCCCTTGTTTGGATAAAAATTCGTAATATCGTCGCAATGATTATTAGAATTCCTTCCCAATTTAAGATAGGTGGATTTATCTGAATTACCACGCAAGAATACCAAATCGGATCCATCATTCCTACGTTTACTCCCGATTGCTTTACTTCCGGGAATTGGCAATGATTATCCCACGAATCTCTACATCAACCTACCAGAGGATGGACGAATGCAGGAAGCTGGATGGCGTTCCTTATTCATCTCTCGTGACACGATGTTACTTTCGATACAAATGAGCATATTCTCGACTACCTTCCCCTAGAAACTGGGGGAAAGAGGTAAGAGATGCACCTTCCTAAGCCAGTTGCCGATGTGAAGAAAGTGACTCTTCAAATCAACTCCGGTAACAGTAAGAATGTGTGGCCTATCAAAAAATTGGCGAAAAATCAGACTTTCATTTCACAACCAATGGTGCTACTTTATAAGCTAAACTAGCATGGATAAGCGAAAGAATGCCATTCCATCCGGTCGGAAACCATGCCATTGAGCCAAACATGAAAGCAGCGACCGTAAATGTCAGACGTGCCTGGAAACAACTCCACACCCGATGGCTAATTCGTTTGAAATGAAGACTGTGGTCAGCATGGACAAGACGGTTTCGACAAGCATGCGCACATTCCACTGCCCCGTTCACAGTCTTCAAGGTCGATTGGGTTTTCCTCATACTTGGAGTAAAAGCCATGGATCAGCCAGGATCACCATTTCATTTTCGAGTGGGATCGAGGGATGGAAAGCAGATGTCTAGATCGCAGTGGTACAGTTCCAGCTACGATCAGTCCCCATTGGTTCAAAACACAGCACAATTTCCCACCCACAATCCATCGACTGGTTCGAAGCCCCCTTTTTACCGATTTGCTTTTCACTGCGACCCGCTCAGTAGCGATGCAATATACTCGATACCGGTAAGTATGATCCACACCCAGGATCCTGGTTTCAGCCAGGAAACGCTGTGTCCAGACTTGATGAGTGCTAAACAAACGAAACAAGCGGGTTCTTTCCGGTAGAGTCGGCCTAAAAAGGTGTACCAATCTCGCACAAGCCAACGATAAAAGGCCCGATCCCCAACACCCTTGATGGCAAACAATACTGCGAAGTCACGATTTCGCTGGGGTACAGATTCGCTTGCGTAGTGTTTGTCTATCTCTTTCATCTGATCATCAATTCGACAGAACAGTCCGATGATAAAATCTTCTGCGGTCATGGGGGGCCTCCTCGCTGTTGTTTGCCAACATTTAGCTTACGAGGCTCCCATGACTTTTGTCAACTAGCACCATTGGTTAAAATATTCATCCCTTGTCAACGGATTTGATTTTGGGAGATAATATTCCGTGAATGGGCTATAGGAAACCAGGGCGATTATGTACGAGAAACAAGTGCGCCATCGGTCAAGATGGCTTGGCAAGGAATGAATAAGCAAGGTGTAAATGCAGTGATTGATCATTTAGAAATTGTAATTCCAGACGCAATTCGGGATGCAGTTCTGGAAAGAATAGCTCTTTATTCAACTGGCCAACACGCCATGCGATTGATATCCCTGCAGGTGTCCAGTATCTAGTATTGGCAGTGGCACTGCTCGAAGCCTGGGCTTAGAAGAAAATCATCACCATGATGAACTTTTATCCGGAGCCACGGTTGAGGCGATGTGGTGTGTGGCTGTCCCCCACATTCCGGTTTTTACATGTAATGGGTTGATTTAGGCGTATGAAGTTGGGTAAAACAGGGGCAGATATTAAGGAGTAGTTAAACGGAGCCCGAAACATAATTACCAATTGGTAATATGGTTTGACCAAAAACAAACAGGGATTAACGAGCTTTCCCATTTTGTGGATGGTGGTCTTAATGATGTTGTTGATAAAAAGGTCGGTTTTTGACCGAAGGTTATTTAACTTGAACGTTATGGATCATTGGAAGAAGTAAACCTAGGTCATTCCCAGATTATTGAATTTATAAGGTGTACCAAGTGTAATTTTTTTCGAGTTTTAGACACTGCTGGGGATGAAATTCGTCAGCTGGCTTATTGGGAGCTATCAAAAATTGAGCAAGATCTTAGGGTATTCATTAATCGTGGACTGATTGATGTCTTTACCTTTGACTGGTGGTATTCCATGGGCACAGTAAAAATACCTGGCCTAGAGAATACTGAATACCGAAAAACCCACCACCTCCTCGAATTAATGACTATTGATCAATTAATTGATTTTGTCACTTTCGAAGGAGCGGAGTGGGATGACAAGTAATCTCTACTTTACTCAGTGAGTTAGTCACACTTATTACCGAGGCCAAGAACTTTAACGAGTTTCGGACTATACTCACAAAAAAAGCGAAAAAAATATCTCTTTGGGACCTGGCATTCTCCAGATACTTTGGGGAAAATTCGCCTCAGTGGAATGAGATCAAAGAAATGATCTTCGTTTTGTCATTGAACTACGCAATAAAGTTATGCACCATCGCCCAGTGTGGCTTGGCGAATTACACGTATTAAGTGAAAAACGACAAAGGATAAACTCATTTTTCGCTTCCGCAAAAACATATCTTTCTGAAGACGAAAAAGCAGAAGTATCTTCTTTGCAAGGAGACGCACGGGACTTTTTGTGAGGTCATTATATGAGCGTTTACCTCAAAACACTTATATTCGCTTGTATGACAGTTTGAGAAAATCGAGAAATATTGATACAGTCAGGAGTTTGGAAAAAGAAATCAATGCAGTGAATGTAAGTGGTGGCTTAGACGCAAAAGAAACTTTAGAATTAGAAGCTCTGGCTTTCGATCAAGCTGTTCACAGCGCTAACAAAATACAATTTAGCCGAAACTCAAAAAATTATTATTGAAGAATTACTCCCTTTGTGTCTTATTGAAGACCCTGAGTTGTCAATGCACTACCGAGCATTTAGAAACATACTTGCCGATTGGGTGAGTAATCACCCCCTACGAGAATATATGATTTTAATCAATTTGGTGCTTGATCGTCTTATTGAAATAATTGGCAGTCGTGAACACAAGAATGTTTGTTGGGTATTTTCAAGGTTGGGTTTGGGTAGGGAGGACATAGTTCAGAAATTGTTAGATTTTGCACTTGCAACAGATGATATCAGTGGTGATGACACATTATCTGCATTGACAACGGTGAACTTAACTTTGGATCAACAGGCAAAAATTCTTGATGAACTTCATAGTAGAGCCACCAAGCGATATAACAATCCCTTGTGTTGGTCAATAGCCCGACTAAAAAATTACGCTAGTCTTCCAATTATATTTAATGAGTGGTTGCGGCCCGATAAACTCGCTGAAAAAAGGGTCGATGTTTCACTGGTATTTACTTCAATAAGAGAAATTGCTGATGGCTATGATAGGAACTCCGATTTAATAGACGAAATATGGGAATCCTGCCGAAAAGTTGTTGAGCGATCTCCAAAAGAATTGTATTGGGATTTTGATATTGGCAACGGAATAGTAGCGCTCAATAGTAAATATGTGATCCCAACAGTAATGCATTGGCACGGCCAGCATGGTGGTGATTGGTTTAAAAATCCGATCTTGGGCACGTTATTTATTACAAGATCGCCTGGAAAAGTGTATCAAGCCTCAACAGCTCCTTGGCTGGCATCAAATCAATACTCCTGAAATTTTTGAATTACTTCAGCATGATGCTTGTGCTGATACAGGGCAGGATTTGCTTATACAATCTCAAGAATTTATGCAAAAGGAGATAGCCTGGAAAACATTGCTTCGCGCAGGATATGAGCCAGTTTTGAACTGGTTCGATGAATCAGTGAGTTTAGAGACGGGGCGTTTCGTTAAACAGGAGATAATGGAACACCTTGCATGCTTCCGAATTGACCCCTTGCCTGCTAAGGTATCTCAATTGATTATAGAAGAATATGATCATCCCGAAAACCCTGACGGAAGGGAATTCGGTTATCGGTTGGCTGGCAGTCCGCATCGCACGTAGTCTTGCTACAGAAGAAGCTTTGGATTTACTGGTGAATTTTGGGTTTACGTATGACAAAAAAGTAATCACACAGAATAGTGATGCAGTTGCAGAAGTAGCCGTGGCGTTGGTACGGCAAAAGGGGGAAGAAGTGGTTGATTACTTAGTTAAATTTCTTGAGAAAAGTGACATCTCACGACAGCGTCTAGTATGCGCCCATGCCCTTGAAAAAATAGCTTCGTTTCCGGAATTTAGAGATTGGCTGTTACCCCATGTTGAAGTTGTTAATTTCGCTGGTTTTTGATGAACAACGAAACGTTATTGAGCGCGGAACTTTATTAAATTGCTTAGCACAGGTACCTAATTTGAGGACAGTAGAGTCCTATTCCCAAAACATATTGGAATGGGCCCAAAATCCAGATGAATGGGTTGGTGGAGGAAGCTTACGAGTTCTGGTTTACCAAGGCCTGATTGAGAATTACCCTAAACTAATGCGAAACGCTCTTGGGCTAGAGAAAATCGATCAGGAATGGCATATTATTGAAGACATTGAGTTGTCTCAGTGGGCGCCTCATTTGATTGGGCGGTTGTATTATGATCATCCAAAAGAGTATGCAGATGTAGTTGCCCAATTGTTTTTACGAAGGGATTGGCATCCATCTATACAATTATTACATTGGCTATATTTGACCCATGCAGGAACCGGGAAACCACCGATTCCGCCTATTATTACGGACGCATTAATTCGCCGCGTGTGCGAATATTACTCACCCGCTTATGGTGAAACAGAGGTATTTCTAGTTTTGGGGGCTGTGGCACCCATTGTATTAATCGACCAAGATTGGCTTGCAATAGCAAGTAATTGGATTGCTGATACTTTGGTAGCATTGGCTAATGCCTTTGGAGTCATGGTTATACCTACCGATCAAAAAACTCGCTGCTTTACTCAATTGGAAAAATTAGCTGAAAATAGTCTCTATGCAGTGCGCAGGGCAGCTTACCGGGCTCTTGCGAACCAATCTCAGGAGCATTTATATCAATTGTGCTTTTCTTGGTCTGAAGTCTTCTATCTTGGACTGTAAAATTCGTGCAGCTGAAGCAATTGGGTGGATCGAATATACTCCCGATAAATCAAATCAGGACGGCTTTTCCGGAATATTTTCAATGTGTATTGAGGATCCTGAACCGAAAGTACGCGAAGCAGTACAACGGACTTGGGATGAACGTCGTAAACGTATATGGGCGAGTGATTATTTATCAATCATATTAAATGTCAGAGGAGAGACAAATCGTGAAATCCTCGATGCCTGGTGTTATGGGGATGCACTAGGTCAAATCGGCGATGAAAAATGCCAGGAAGCATTACGAGAATATTTATGTAAACAGGTTTTGCCTCCCCACGTGCGTTTCTGGTTAAGTCGTATATTGAAGCAAATGGAAACAAATTGGAAAAAGATAACCCAAAAATGGCCTGAGCCCTGGACAGATATGAGTGGCATGATTGAAACGGGAACAGGTATGCTTATTTTGGAAAAAAAAGAAGTTCACGTTCAATATTCTATTTGGGGGAAAATGGGAGTTGTGCCTGGTGAAAAGCATTCTTGGGGTGGAATAATTAATGCTCCTTTTGAATACTTCTTGAATTTGTGTGAGGCAACAATTGAGTTATCTGAAAAGCGCAGGGGACGAATAATTCTGAATGGCTTTTCAGGTGACACAGGATCATTTTTGGGATTCTGGAAATTACCCGTCCTGAAAGTTGATATAAAATTTAAAAATGCAGTGGGCCAAAAGGTTCTTATTGTAGGTAATATATTTCAAGATGATCGCAAACTTATTTTTAATAACACCGATCATCCTGTTAGTTAAGTAGTGCAACAATGTAAAATTGTTAATTAACCTAAGTTGCTACCTAACCATAAAGTTGAGGCTGCAAGCCAAGACAAAAAGAGTGATTTTGAGTTCGAAACCACGAGAGGTAACCGCATGAATATGCTTAGGCAGCAACTGTTCAATCAAACTGCCCGTGGTCTCGATCATTTTACGGTAGGATGACATCAGATAATGTATCCAAGGAGGCACAGGCCGTTTCGAATTATACTCTTCCGCAAGGGTTTCAGATATACCTTGGCTTCATTCATGGTGTCTTCAATCACATAATCTGTGAAAGCCTTGTCTCCAGTGACTGGTGAGCCTTCAGGCAGATCAAAGCCAAAGACTTTGAGGGCGTTGGTATCACTATAAGCACCTGGCGACAAGAAGAACTCAACCGGTTGACCGTTTTCAGTGATCAACAAATGGATCTTGAGACCATAGAAGAACCTCCTTTTACTCGATTGATAACCTCACCACTCTTCTCCACGATACAAACGGGCGCGGCAGATGCGGTAATTGTCGCAAGCAGCCGCCGGAAAGCTATTGATGATGTTCAGCGAACCGAAGTTCAACTCTTTCCAAGTCTCGCCCAACAGGCTGAACAAGGTCAAGAACAGATCTGCCACTCGATGCAAGCGACGATTGAAGCGGCTCTTGCCCACCATGTTAGGAATGTAGCCGTAATCCACCATATGGTTCCTGGCTTTTTCTATGCTGCCGCCAAAAAAGAGCGCCGCCACAATCGCTGTGGTCATGACTTCCGCATCTCTGATGCGGCTCTGTGGGTCCTCAGGATGGTGCAAGGCTTTCAACATATCGTCAGCAAGGCAAAATACTGCTACAATTTGGGTGTCCATGCGATCCTCCAGTTTCGTTTGGGTTTACTCACCACAAACTTTACCAGATTCTCGCATGGACTTCCCCATCTCACCCCAAGGTGGCAACTTGGGTTAATTAAGTATATGTTGCCAAGAGGATAAACTGCTTCCACATGGAGACCTTACACAGATCTATAAAAACCGAGCAGCTCGCATACTGGTTCTTTCGTCTGAATGGCTGCTTAAACCTGACGAATTTTCTGATTCACGATCAACCTGGTCGTGAAGGAACCGATGTCGATGTCCTGGCAGTGCGTTTCCCACACCGCCATGAGTTGATTATGTCAGGGAATCCAATGAAAGATCATTCTGTGTTCGATTTGGGAGGAAAGATTGACCTGGTCATTGCAGAAGTGAAATTAGGACAATGTAATTTGAATGGACCGTGGACAAAGCCGGTTCGACAAAATATGCATCGAGTCCTGTATGCTGTCGGTGCATATCCTGAGGACCAGGTTAAGATTATTGCTATAGAGCTCTACCAAAATCAATATTATGAAGATGATGGTATCCGATGTCGGTTATTTGCGCTTGGCAGGAATAAAAGCGTAGATCTAAACCCTAATGTGGTTCAGCTCCGGTGGTCAGATATTTTGGGGTTTATTCATCGCCGATTTATCAAATATGAAAAATACAAAACCCAGCACTGCCAATGGGATGAAACAGGGGAGTATTTATTCAGAACTGCAACCCAATTTCGGCAAGATAAAGATGCATTTGTCCAACTTGTTTTGAGCCGGCTGACAGCATAATTTCTAATCGAGTGATCTATGGCAAACCTTGACCAATCCAACATCTACTCCGTTTTCCGCGATTGTGTTTTCTTCGTTCCGGATTACCAGCGTGGCTATTCATGGGAAGAAAGACAATGGGGTGACCTGATTAAGGACCTCGAGCTGCTTCCCCCAGGGAAAGATCATTTTTTCGGCACCCTGGTTCTTCGTTCGAGCCAGAAGACTTTTAAGGATGAAGAAGACAACCTGGTGCCAGCTTTTGAAATCATCGATGGGCAGCAGCGGCTGACAACGGTGGCCATCTTTATGAATGCCATCTATCAAGAAATGATCTCCTTGAAGTCATTCAACAAGACCCCCGACGGGTTACGAAAAAACTATCTGTATTTCCCGCTAAAATCCGGCGAGGACAAACCCAAGCTGGTTCTCAACCGTGACTGCCAGGAATATTTTGAAAACCAGGTCCTGGGCCTGCATATGGGTGTGAACGTGGGCGGTCCAAGTATCCGCGCCCACCGCCGACTGAGACAGGCACGAGTTTATTTTGAAGACCGCTTGCGCGAGCTGCGCACTAAAGCCCAGGCTGATTATCCCGAGCACCTGGATCAACTTTACCGTAAGGTCGCCGAAGGTCTGAAACTGATCGTGTATATCGTCGATGACGAAATGGATGCCGCCGGCCTGATCTTTGAAGCAATGAATGACCGGGGCAGACAGCTAACCCAAATGGACCTGGTCAAAAATTACATCCTCTATTTGTCTTCCCGGCTGGAGTTTGACGGAGATTATCCTCTGCGAGAAACGATCAACAAGACCTGGACGGAGGTCTTCGAACGCCTTGCCCAGATTGACGATCGGAATGAAACGCATGAGGAGAGCCTGCTGCGCTATCACTGGGTGATGGCCTATTCTGGAAGCATGTCTTCGGTGGACAGCCGGACGATTAAAGAGAAATTTGACCAGCGCAGCTACTTGAACGCCGACCGGCAGCTATTTGAGGATTTATCCACATACCTGAATACGTTTCGGCAGGCAGCGATCGCATACCGGGATATCTGCCGGCCCGACCACAGCGATTCGTTCAAGGATTTCCGGGTTGAATTACGTCCCAAGATCGTCCAGGCCAGTCAAAAGTTGGTCAGGTTAGGCGTCCTGGCAGCCTTCTTCCCGCTGCTCCTGGCGGTACGCTATAAATCGCTGAATTCAGGAGAGGATTATCTGCAGATGGTGGAAGCTTGCGAGCGGTTTGCTTTTCGCGTATATCGCTGGCAAGGCAGGCAATCTCGAACTGGTCAATCCACGATTTACTGGTTGGCGCACCGGTTTTTTATTGGCGAGCGATCTTTCCCGAGGCTGCTGCAGGAAATAAACAGCCTGGCGCTTGATTACTGCTCAGAAGCCCGGTTTATCGAGCGCTTTACGCGCCAGACCGAAGACTGGTATGCCTGGGCAGGTATCAAGTACTTTTTATACGAATATGAACTCTACAAAGCAGGACAAGCGGGTGTGCTCGTGCGGATGCCTTGGGAACAAGTCGAGCGCGCTCGTAAAGAAGACACCATCGAGCATATATTGCCGCGTAACCCTGAGCCGGGATACTGGACCGAGCGATTCTCGCCGGAAGCGCACCAACGCTGGGTAGGCGATATTGGAAATTTGACCCTGACTTATGAGAACAACTCCCTCGGCAATAAACCATTTCCACAAAAGAAAGGCCAGCCAGGTCAGCCGAGATGTTACGCCAGCTCATCTGTTTTGATCGAGCGCGAGATCGCTGGCTTTGTAGATTGGACACCTGCAGAAATCGAGCAGCGGCGAGTACAAATCAAGACCTGGGCGGTGGAACGCTGGCGGGTTCCGGGCAGCATTCAAGAGGTTTCCAGCGCCACAATTCCAGTGGATTATCGAGCCCAGATTCTACAAAAACTTCGAGTAAAAGCAGAACGAGCAGGGGTTGGAGATGAGTTTATGAGGCTGGTCGAGGCAGCCCAAAAATACCCGATGTACATGAAGCTGCATCCTTACTGGCAAGGCACGGACTTCACACCTATCCAGAATAAAAACAAGTGTTGCTTGTGGATTGGACCCAGTCTATGGCTCTACATTGGTTATGAGGAGTTTGAACGTTTCTTCGGCATTTCTGCGGACGAAGTGAAAAGCATCCTGGGTGCTGAACAGCGGCCCACCCTCAAGAAATCGGAGGTGGATGATTTCATCGAACGTCTTGATAAATTATTCAAACGAATTGAGGAATTGAATTCCAGGTAATAGTGTAATTGTGAGAGGATAGAATATGGCTAAAGGATTGTGGTTTCGCAACGCGGATTTACATGTACATACACCAGCCTCCGAATGTTTTCCCAATAAGGATATAACTCCAGAGATCATTGTGGCGCGCGCCATCGGCTCTGGTATGGATGCGATCGCTATTACCGACCATAACTCGGCTGCCTGGGTAGACAAAGTCGTGGTTGCGGCTGCCAACACCACCCTAATAGTATTTCCCGGCGTTGAGATCACTGTTCAACCAGGTGTGCATGTCTTGGCAATCTTTCCCGAATTCGAAACGGGGTGAACATGTCACAGAACTTCTATCAGACTTAGACCTCAAGGCGGATAAACGTAGCAATCCATTAGAAGCCGTGGTAACAAAGTTTGGCATCGAGGAAGTTTTGAAAATCATCACCAATCACGGCGCTTTGCCTATTTTGGCACACATTGATGCTCCAAGTGGTGCCTGGGCAGAGTTAAAAGGATCGGGACAAACCCTAATTCAGTTATGGAACTCGCGCTTGTTCATGGCCGTAGAAATAACAGGCGATAGCTTGCCAATCAGCTTGCTCAAAGATCCATATGACTATCGTCCTGCTTTCTTTTGGTCTTCAGATAATCCTGATCCTACTAATCCAGTCAAGCATTCTGAGATGGGTATTGGTACACGTTTTTCTCGGTTCAAACTGGAAACGCCAATCACCTGGATTGGATTGCTTCATTGCTTCCAGGACCCGGATGTACGCATCCGTCGCGGCAGTCAGGAAAAAATCACTATTAATCATCCTATGATTCGGAAAATCAGAATACAGGATGGTTTTTTAAATGGTCTGGATTTAGAGTTGACCCCCAACTTGAACGCTGTGATTGGTGGACGCGGCACAGGAAAATCCAGCCTGCTCGAAATCTTGCGGTATGTTTTTGATATAAAAGCCAAATCTGACGCCAACCGAGAACAGTCCGAACGGATTTTGAGTTATGTTTTTCCATCCCGAGCACATGTCAGCATCGAATTCTGCCTGGCGGATGGCTGCCATTACCGCGTGGAGCGCCACGGACAGGAAGCGCCAAAAGTCTACCGAGTCGGGGATGATCAACCAGTGGATGTTCCCCCTGGAGATCTTTTTCCGCTCCAGGTGTACGGGCAAAAGGAAATCTATGAAATATCGAAGAGTCCAGATTATCAGCTTCGATTGTTAGATAACTATATTGCTGAAGGTTTAAATTCACTTGAAGCTGAGGAAAAAGAAATCTTACGGCAAATGAGTGAGAACGCGGCTGCTATTCTTCGTTTGGAAGAAGATATTGAATTTGCCCAAGACGGGCTTAACCACCTGGGAGGCATCCAGGAAGAGCTGCGCCGTATGGAAAATCGAGACTTTGTTGACCGAGTTAAGCGCAAGCAATTGTTCGATCAGGAACACCGATTGATTAATCAGGCCCAGTCTCAGGTGGAAGAATTGCGTAAGGCTTTAGAACAGTTTTCTGGCCAAAATCGCTTAGACACTACTTTCCTAGCAAGTATTTCGGACAATTTACCTAGTTGCGATTTTTTGCGGCAAATCGCTCAGACTATGCAGTATATTCAGAATGAACTGGATGCTTATTTTGAAACGATGAACAAAGCGGTGACCAAAGAATGGCAGAAAACTGACGCGGGGCGACAAGTATGGCAAAGCGCTTACCAGGCTGAGGAGGCGGCCCACCAGGAGCTGCTGCGCGAATTCCAGGGCGCCGAAGATGCCGACCGTTATTTGCAACTCCAACGCCGTAAAGCTAAGTTAGAAGAACGCCAGCAGCAGGTATTTAGCCAACGCGCGCAAGTAAAATTTCTTTTTCAGTCTCGCATAACTTCACTCGGCAAGTTGCGCGAAATCCGGCGTAAAAAATATGAATTACGATGTGACAAAGCAGAAGAGTTATCGCAAAAACTACGTGGTATGGTACGGGTGACAGTACATCCACAGGGATTTCGGGAACCATATAAGAAACATTTGCAAGAACTTTTTTCTGGGCTGAACGTGCGAAATCCTCATAGGGATCGTTTGGTAGAGGCCGAGGCTGCCCAGCCAGAGCGAGAAGCATCGCGCCCTGTGCAATACCAGGGAAGAAAAGTTCATCTGGTAACGCGTATCCCCCATTACCTTGATCCGATTGATCTGGCTGATGCCATCCGAATTGAACAACGCCGCACTGACGAGGATCCTAGTACATTGGAAACGGCCTTTGGGATAGACTCGGACGGAATGCGTCGCAATATGGCCGGTTTGAGCCCAAGCCAGTTGTTTGAACTCGAAATGTATGAAGTGCCCGATTTGCCAGTGGTCGAATTGCAAGCATCGAATGGAGACCTCGGTTTTCGTAAACTGGATGAACTTTCCGTAGGGCAAAAATGTACTGCACTGCTTTCCTTGGTCTTGCTCGAAAGCCCTGCACCATTAGTAATTGACCAACCAGAAGATGATCTGGATAACCAATTCATTTTTGACCAAATTGTTACTACGCTGCGCAGCGAGAAAGAGCGCCGGCAATTTATTATTGCCACACACAATGCAAATATCCCGGTTTCGGGAGATGCAGAACTGATAACCGTTCTACAATCCAACCAAAGCAAGGGTTGGATAGATGCAGATGGCATCGGTTCAATTGACAGCGAACCTATTAAACAATCTGTGGAAAAGATCCTTGAAGGCGGGGAGACTGCTTTTAAAATCCGAAAAGAAAAGTATGGCATCCGTTAAGAGATCGTTGCGTATGAAGCTATCGAATATTTAATAGAATGGCTTCCACTGTGAAAATTGTTAGTGCTTGTTGGTGATATATGGAGATGTGACTAGATGGACATTTACAAATTATCAACGAAAGAAGTCGGGATATTTGGCAAAGAACATTGTCGCCCAGAAGCTTGCTGAAATGGGAATGTCGACGGACCTCCCTAAGGGAAATAAAAATATCGTAATCGCCAAACCAAGTTCTGGAAAACCAAAGCTTTTTATACGGGTAAAGTCACGTCGTTCCGGAAACTGGCAAATACCATTAACAGAAGAAGTCTCTCCGGAAGAAAAAGTGGAGGAGCGAGAGTTCTGGGTCCTTGTCGATTTTGCGGGTGACCCGGTTGCACCAGAATATTATGTTATGTCTGGTGATTGGCTACGAAGGAAAATTTATAATGATCATCAGATCTACTTGCGAATACATGGTGGAACTCGACCTGTCTCGCCGAAATCAAAACATAATAAAGTAACCCTTGAGAGTGTAATGCAATGGAAAGATAGGTGGGATATTCTCGACTCGATCTAGTTCGCTCTTCGTTGTTTCCCATTTTGGTGCAAACCATGCCAATATTGTTTTTACCAGGTGCAAGCCGAAACTGACGAAACTCAAATCTATATAGATAGCCAGAATGTAATTAATCATCTAGGAGACTTATATGTTGCAAGGACTGTTTGGGAATGCTACTGAAGTAGAGGCAAAAGACCTGAAGAAAGAGTCTTGATGCAATTCTCGTTGGGGGCGAGCAAGTTTTGAGGGCATACCGTATCATCCGGGATTTGTTTGTTTTTACGGACAAACGACTCATCCTGATTGACAAACAAGGTCTCACAGGCAAAAAAGCTGAATATCACTCTATCCCCTATAAATTCATCAGCCATTTCTCAGTAGAGACTTCAGGAACTTTTGATATGGACGCTGAAATGAAAATCTACATATCGGGGAATATGAATCCGATACAGCGTGAATTCAAGCGCGGCACTGATATTAAAGGGGTTCAAAAAACTTTAGCGGAATTAATTCTGAAATAACCTCCAAGTCTTGGGTGATATCGCATTACCAAGGGATCAGTTGTTGAGGATAATTAATTATAGAGTCTCGAAGATGAACTTTATGACGCATTGGTCGGCACGATAGAAACTGCAAAAAAACGTGGATATGTCCCGACTTACTTCACGCGAATGTTGGAAGAATATGGCGGAGTTGAAACGGCGAAGCGGCTGCTGGCAACAGATGAACTGCAAACCGGTCTATTCGAGTTGTGGGAATTAGGATTGCTGCACGAGTCAATGGAAGCAGTCATCTGGGATAATCCACACTTTCATCGGTTATTCTCGATTGCTGAGCTCGAGGAGGTACAACGAAGGCTTGAAGAGTTGCATTATTTAAATTGATTGCTGCGCTCCCTTGCCAACCTCAGACCATGGTAGCCACTATTTTTCAAATTATTACGCAACAAGGATGATCGATGACTCTCAGCAGCCGGCGCAAAGCCCAATTCTGGCCTTATCCACGCCATGAAGCCTTTGAAGAAAAGCTTCGCCAATCGAATGCAAGCTGGTTCAAGGCGCGCAGCTATGCAGTAAATAGCCGCATGCCTTATCTGCTTGAACGCTGGGAAGAGTGGCCCAGGAATATCATTCTGCCGGAAGTCGCTCAATACATTCAGTCAGAACAAAAAGCCGGAGCGAAAATAGGGAGCGCTTTCCGCTCCACAAGTACATCCACCACGGCTTGAGCAGCCAGGCGATGCTGTTCAACCTGGTCGGTCCTTTAGTAGTTCAAGAAAACCTGCATCCTTTCCGACAGGCGCTGGAAGCGCGAAATATTACCTGGCCGCCAGAGGCAGCCACTGCAGTCTTTGAAGTTGAAGATCGCCAGATATTCAACGAGGATACCGGCCAGCCGACTTCGATTGACCTGGTGATAAAGGGCTCTGGCAATACCCGCTCCCTATTCATCGAAGCGAAGCTTATTGAGCGGGAATTTGGCGGCTGTTCCGTTTTTCAAAAAGGCGATTGTGATGGGCAAAATCCTGCGCAAGGCTTCAATGGCTGCTATTTGCATTTTATCGGGCGGCGGTACTGGGAACTGTTAAAAGCACATGGCTTCCTCACCGGTCAGTTCTACGAAAGCCCTATTTGCCCACTCGCGCTGTATTACCAGTTTTTCCGTGAAGTGCTCTTTGCTATTGAATCAGGAGGCGATTTTATCCTTCTTTATGACGATCGCAATCCATCTTTTTACGGCGGTGGGTTAGCCGTCGATCGAGGCCTCATGCCATTCTTGCTATCGTTTGTGCCCGAAGGATTACGCGAAAAGATACATTCCATCACCATTCAACAGGTGGTCGAATCCTTCAAATCCCACGAAAGCTTTCAGTGGCTGGCTGAGTTTGAGACGAAGTACGCGCTGGTCTGATATGGTAAACATTAAGGTTTTGATCGTTTCGGTTAATGATTGATATAAAATGCATATTCGGAGACCTTTTCCCCACTCGAAGCAAAAAAAGCCCGGAAATGCCGCAGAATCCCACACGTCAGATGCCCACAATCTGGATGGCAGGCCATCCTGTTTCCAGAAAGGAGTGTCTTGGGACAATTCCTGAGAACGCATTGTTAGCCGTTTCTGTATGCGTGCTTTCATCCAATGTTTTGGTTTCGCTGAGAAAGGAAGGACAGATTTAACATCAGGTACTACTTTCTTCTGCCCGGTTTATTTCAAGGTCGTGTATGAGGCGGTCAAGGGCTCTCTGGTATCGCTCGTTATTTTCCCAACCTGTAAAATCACCAATGTGACGGTTTCTCCGAATATCTGCTGGCCAGCCATTCTCGATTTCCATTACAGCATCATCGATCCGAACAGGCAGTACGATCGTTCGTTTCTTTTTATTCTCAATTTCAAGCGCGGTTTCGGTCTCTTTCTCAACCCAGGCGCTATCGATAGAATTCTTCGAAAGGATCAAGAGCTGCCTGTCGTGCATCCGAATTGACTCGTCGATGGCGATCCGGATTTTTTCTCCTGCTCTCAAGTCTTCAGGTGCGTACCAGCAACGGATTCCTTTCCCTTCCAGATCGTGATAAAGTTTTTCGGCGAAGTGCTGATCCTTGCTGGAATAGCTGACAAAGCAAGAGTAATGATGGATCAGCGTTTTTTCCGACCAGGAAATGAGCGAACTGATCAATTCTTCGGGAACGCCTGCACCACGCAGAAATTCTGCCGGAATTTTACCTCGGGACTGGTAAACCGTATCAAGTCCAATGTTTGAGGGTCCATCGTGTTGCACTGTCTCCAATCCTTTTGCTTCGCTAAGATCATTGTTGACAAATATTGTGAAACCGATCTTGGCATCAGTGAAGTCGGCATCGGCGAGTTTAGTTCCTGTTAGATTTGCTCTAGTCAAATCAGTGCCGCTTAAATCAGAACCATCAAGGATGGCCTCGTCTTAGATTCTGCATCACTTAAATCTGAAAGACTTAGGTTGGCGATGCTTATGTCAGTGTCACTAAGGTTTGCATCAGTGAAGTCAGTCCTTTCTAGATTGGCACCGTTAAGATCGGAGTGGTAATAATTGGCGTTGCTGAAATCAGAACCATTCAGGTCTGCACTACTTAAATCTGTCCAGCTGGCATCTACTTTGTTGGCTTGCACCTCAACAAGAATCGCTTCCTCCAGAGATGCATTGGTAAGATGTGCACCATTAAGACACGCGAAACTCAAGTCGGCGTAGTTGAGTTCGATGCCATCAAGATTTGCATCACTGAGATCAGCACTCATGAGTTTCGCCCAGCTAAGATGCGCTCCCAGGAGGTCTGTACCACAAAGCTTGGCTGATTCCAAATTTGCATCTTCAAGATTGGCGCCGCCGAAATCCGACCCGCTGAAATTTGCACCATTGAGGTAAGCTCCGTGGAGGTCAATGCCGTTGCAATCAGCTGAACTAAGATTTACGTCCTCAAGATTTAACCCGCAAAGATCGGCGTACGTAAGGTCGGGTCGTATTTCAGGATGTTTAACCCGCCATTTATTCCAGACATCAACTCCACGCTCGATAATAGCAATATGTTTATCGTTTGCCATAACATCACCTTTGGATTCAGTGGCTAACGGGGCGGTGGTTAGGCCGCCGCGAGCGGTTGCGAGCAAGGCCAACAGCGGATGAAGTCCCCGCCCGGGTTCGGCTGCTCTCGCGCCGTTATCCTTCTATTACGCATTCGCATACTCCCACTGCAACTCGCCTACTGTAAGATGCGGGGTTTCCTCAAGTCAGTCTTGTGAGTGCATTCATGTCTAAATAGTACATGTCGCCGTTGATGCGAATGTATGTCTGAGGATACACTTCGTCGGGTCCGACGATGGCGTGCCCGTGTTCCCATTGTTTGACTTCGCGGTAAGATAGAATCTTACGACCGTTCGGATTATACAGGTAGCCCGTACCAACTACGAGCGTACCCAGCAATGAACCACGCCGGATCTTTTCCAATTCTTCCTTGGTAATCAGTTCTTGTTCTGCAGCTTGACAGAACTCGAATACTCCGCTGGATGGTCGAGGCACGAAGGCGCAGGATCCGGTCTTGACTGTCGTTGGCTGAAGCGACGAATTGATCGTGCCCGTGGACTATTAGATCGCCAACCTTGACTGGGAGACTTAGGTACTTTGCTAGGTCAACCGGCCCCAGTTCGATCTGATTGAGCGCTTCCAGTGTACCCAAAAAGAAATATAGTAGGGTGTTGTACTCGCTTCGCAGAATACGGATGGATCCATCTCGACCGCGATTTGATTATCCCTTGATTGAGCACTGCAATGCAGTTGGGTTGGAGGTGCGATCCCTTAGCGCCCAGCCCTCGGTTTAGGTTTACCACCTGTTTGGCTACCGCATCGAGGCTCCGATCTGCAGCGAAGCCAAGATTCCGCCGAAGAAGTTGGTCCGATCAGCAGTCACCTTGGCTGCTTGAATGTTCTCATATGCATTCTGTAGCTGTTCGGCGCTGAGTGTGGACTTCGCTTCAATGACACCGAAGACTGCATCTGCGGCGAATGTGGCATGATCCTCGGATTGGAGCAGCAGTGGTTGATGGAAGTCGTCGTGAATTACAATGTCGCATTGGTAACTTGATCGTCCTGTGATCGAGACCAGAGTTCCCGTTCCACAAGAATAGCGCCGCGGTAGGTAGTCCTGGAATAGGCGACGGATGGCGGACTTGCGGCGTGCGCCCTTCCCGCCGGGATGCTGTATATGAGCACTCATGGAGAAGTGCCCTTCCAGTTGTTGCTGCAGACCTGAGAAAATCCCGCGCATTTCCATGAACATCATCTCCTTCGGTTTCACATCAGCCCAACGAATTAAGGATTGATTTGGCTGCCAGTAACCATGCCAAAGCTCAGTTCAACGCGCCGCCACATCAATCCGAGTTGAACTAAGCCGTCTTAGACCGCACACCTGGCTATTTGGGATTTTAAGGCGCACTTTCATACCTAAATTGCGCTCAAGCAAGCGGATATGAATAAATTGTACAACTTAAAAGCTAATCATGACGAGCCAGAAAACTAACAAGGAAGAAATCTAAATGGGTCAAGATTGAGTTGAGTGTTAACCGGCAGCAATCACCGCATGCCGGTCTGCTGCTGGGTTATGCGGTTGAATATGAAGCCGGGCGACCAGATTCTGGCAGCCATCCGCCGTCAAGCAGGCCTGGCAGTGCCTGGTGAATTAGCCCTGGCAAGGCCCTTGGACTTAACCAGGCAGCCGGGTTGTGGGGCTATTTCTACCGCTATTGAAGCACAATCATGTCTTAGCTGCACGCTCCATTTTGGCTAAAACAGCCTCCCATTCAGGCATTCCATGCAAAATTCCGAATTCCTCTTGTTGTTTCGTCCATTGGAAGTGTCTCCAACCGTGATCCGCAGCCATCTGCAAGTACTGGATCGGCTTTTCCCTGTTCCCCAAGCGGGCCCACGCTGAAGCTACAAGATGGTACCAACTGCCTGGATTCTCGTCTCGAAGCGCAAATACCTGCTCATAGTATTGGTTGGTTTTCGCATATTCTCCCCGTTGATAATAGTACCATCCCAGTTCAGCCAGGTGATCGATTGGGTCATACATGTAGTAGTAATAGGCATATTGGCAGTTGCGCTCAAAACCCACTTTCTCTGCTGTCTTCCAGGAGCCGGTATTGATGGCATTACAGTGCCATCCGACGGCGCGAAACCCACTGCGCAGGCAATGCTCTACAGTGGCAGCGACAGCGATAGTGGCTAATCCTCGTCCCCGATGAGCCCGATGAGTTAGGATGCCAACGTCCATTTGGTCGCCAGCTACACAGTCGGGCGTGCACCACGCCACGACTTCGCGTTCATACAACACGACGAAGCTAATCCCTTTTGAAAGAAAGTTGTCCTCAGTCCACCACATTTCTTCAAAGTTCATCCATCCGCGTACTTCATCGGAAAATACAACCTGAGCATCATCCAGTAAGGCTCGATCCACGCGGCGGACTGTGTACCCGGCTGGTATGTTGTTGCGCCAATCGAACTTAAGTTCGCGACACAAATAGTGATAACGTTCAAGCTTCTCTATTTCATATGCAGGGATCAACTCAGGTAAACTGGCTTCCCATGTTTCAGGATGAACCGCCAGTGACATTGATTCGTCGCCATTCACAAAGACCTCGCCCGTGAAAATCCTGTCTTTGAATAATTGGCGCAGGGCTGCATTGGTCTCAGGGTTGCCATGATCTCCCGCGAGCAGATATCCTTCTACGGTGAGGGCGAGAGCTGTGCGCGGATGGGAAACATCATCGGCAAATATTCGACCGGGGTTATTGCCCTCAATGGCAGCTTGAATGGACAGGCTGTAATCAAACCCTTGGAACAGGGAACGGACTTTTTCAAACTCGTCAGGTTTCAGTTCATGAAGCATTCAATCCTCTTCCTTTCATGGGCGCGCCTGATATTAATGATACGGACTTATATTGTATTGCAAATTCACAGAGTCCCGCAGGGACTTTGTGCTCTTACAGCCAGGGATTTCAACCCCTGGCTGTGTGGAAACCCGGCCGGCGATGTTTGTGGAATTTTTGATTGGCGACTCGGTCAAGGCGCTGCAACGTAGGACCGCCCCGGCGTCCTGCGTTGGTGTGATACCGGACTGTTCACCATTTACCGTTTTTCTGCGAAGGGTCCTGTTTCTACCCCCTGGTAGTTAATCCGGTAAACGGTAAACAGCTCCCTGCAAAACCTGCCTGGCGTGTTTCAGCGAACCGGTGAGTGATGTGGATAACGTCCACCATCACCGCTGGGGATATCTGCCCGGTCCAGGGTTGCAGCCTCAAGTCAGCTCATTCGCGAATCCGTGATTCACATCGCGGTGATGGCGCTCGTCTTCACGGACCACGAGGATCACCTCTCTCAAGCGTGCATCGGGCGCCAGTTTCCAGTAGTCAATGGCGATTTGAGGCGCAGGGACATTGGGCAATCTTCCACTGTCTACATCATGGAGGTATTCGGTGTAGCTGTGGATCGCTTCCTCTTCGAAGTAGCCCACCACGCGGTGAGCAGTTCCTGGCGATATCAGGTAGAGCAGGAAGAAGCCGTTGAAGAATACGCCCTGGGCCAGCAGGATGATCAGGCGCTCCAGCCACGTCGGTTGGGCGATGTTGATGAAGGTCATCAGGTGGATTCGTTCGTTTTCGGCTTCGTCCAACAATGTGCGAATCCAGCCATTATCGTCTTCCATACGACGCAAGGCGCGCAGATGTTGCAAAGCGCCTCCAACCATGCCCGGGACGGCGGCAACCGTTTCCAGGACAACCGCGCGGTGACCGTAGCGCCGTTTAAAAAAAGTATCCGCAAAGAAGCGCGCAGACTTGGTGAAAGCCAGCGCAAGTCGATCGGAAAAACCATTGGGGGTGTGGTGCTGTTTCAGCGAGATTTCAGTAGACATCAGGATGCTCCTCTGGGCTTAACCTGCCCAAGGTGGATCATAAGATACCTAGACCAATGTGGATATTATATATCTACTTTGTGATATTTTATACAATTATTATCTGATTCTTAATTCGCGAAACATACCTCAGTTTCCTCTCAAGAATAATTGAAAAAAGTGTACAGATTGGTTGATACATAACGTTTGTTCGGGTATTTTTGTCTCAAATCATGCCCGTCATTCCGCTTGGCTGCGGGCATCCGTCACCATTTTGTTGTCTTTTGAAAGGAGACTACATATGAATGCAAAACGTATGCAGTACCAGGCGTTCGTCAACCGCCTCTCGGGGCTGAAAACCACCCTCAACGCCGCTGATTTAAGCGGTTACTTACAGGCTTGCTGGGTTGCGCTGGATACAGCGGACAATGATGCCAATGGCAGCGCCACCCTGGACCAGCTTCTGCAGGCAATCTTTCGCACTCAAGGGCCTGCCCAGGAGCGCATCGCCTTGCTTGGGATGCTCCGTTCGTTATCTCCTGAGCAAAAGCCCGGTCGCCTGCCAACGCTGTCGCAGTTGGCGCGCTCCCTCCCGCCCCTCGAATGGCTCTGGCCGGGCTGGATCCCCCGCGGCATGGTCACCCTCATGGGCGCCGTGTCCGGAGCTGGAAAATCGCTCGTGGCCCTCGACCTGGCGGATCGCATCCTCAAGGGGACCTCTTTCCCCGACGGCCAGCCCGTGCTCAATCCGGGCACCGCCGTCATTTACGTAGACGCCGAGGCTGCCACCTCGCTCCTCTACCAGCGCGCCCTGGATTGGGGGGTGGACATGGATCGCCTCTTCATGAAGATCCCGGAATCCGGCGGCCTCATCAACATGGCAGACCCCAACCAGCGTGACAGCCTGGCGCAGGAGGTCATGGTCCATCAGCCCGAGCTGCTGGTGATCGACGCCTTCTCCAACATGTCCAGCCGCGGCGAGAACAACGTCGAAAACGTCCGCGACATCATGATGTTTTTCACCCGCCTCGCCCAGGAATCCCGCGCCGGGCTGCTCCTGATCCATCACACCCGCAAGGGTCCGCCCTTTCGTGGCCGTTCGTACGATTTTACGATGGACGATGTCCGCGGCTCCGGGCACCTCATCGCCATGTCGCGCTCGGTGATTGGGCTGAACGTGGTGCGCTCCGGTCCCAAGCCCGACCAAAACGGCCCGCGCCTCATGCGCCTGCTCAAGACCAACCTGGGCCCCTTCCCGCCGTCCCTGGGCTTTGAGCTCGTCGGGACCGAATCGGGCAGCGTCTTCCTCAAGTGGGGACCCCCGCCTGCGGAGACCATCGCCCGTCCGACCGCCCTGGAGGCCTGCCGCGAATGGCTGCAGGACACCTTGCGCCAGCATGGCGAGATGAAGCCGGGCGCCCTCGCCGAGCTGGCGAAGGAAGCGGGCTTTTCCAAGTCGATGCTCTACCAGGCGCGCAACGCCCTCGGCGACCGCATCCTCACCAACCGTCCCAAGCACGACCCCGAGACCACCTGGTCGTTCTTCGAAAATTAATCGTTTCGCGCGCACCGGTGATGAAAAAAACTAAAAACTAAAAACTTCCCCCTCCTGGGCCTCGCTCTCATGTTCCGCGCAGGTAATCTTTTACCTTTTGCACAAATTCAGGCTGCCTCATCAGATTGCCCGCAACGCCTCTTCTGGGTTTTCGGAAAGTAATTCACCATAATCGCTGTTCTGGCGTCGCTCAAAGGCGGAAATGTCCAGCGGAGAGCGTGATATTATCTCTATACAACGACGCCATCTATTTGCAGGATATGACTTTCAACAAAGGATTGGCTGTCAACATGGAATTCGTTAAAGAATTAGAGCTGGCAATGAAAGTGGAAATCATCACGCCATTTTCCAGGCTGACCTCCCACGCCGCCGTCTGAATCAGCTCGCGTATCTCGTTGTTTAGATCGGCTACCTCGATGAATAGATCGAGGTCCGATTCGGGATCGTCATCTCCTCGCGCCCGGAGCCAAATACGACGATCCGTTTGAATCCCGGAATGGCTTCCATGCGTTTTCTCAGCAGGCGAGTCAAGCGTTAAATGGAAATGCTGGTCGTTCATTCATCTCCGTTTTCCTGGCGCTGACGGGACTGCGGTCACAAATCCGCAAGCAGTGCCGAAGAATTACAGCGCAGGTTGGCAGCTCCTTCTCCGGGAGGAGCTCCCCGCAAAGTGTACGGGGAGATTGCTCTGCAAAATGAGCCTGGCCAATATGCAGAAATGGGCGTGTGAACTCGAAGTTGATGATTTACTCAAGCGCGTACTCAACGAAGCATGATCTTCGCCTAATCTATTAACTGTTTACCTGCTAATGGTACTGTTTCTACCCCCTGGATACCCCTCACCTCCTGAATTCCCAAAATTAGTATTATAATTGGGAACATGATCCCAAGATTCGTTGAAGAATACGTGTATGCGCGGATGACCAGCTTGCATAAGGTCATCATCCTGCTGGGCGCGCGCCAGGTGGGTAAGACTACGTTGTTGGGGGCGCTGCAAGAGCGCCTGGTCCAGCAGGGCAAGTCGGTCCGTTACCTGAACTGTGACCTGGAAGAAGAACGGCAGGCCGTCGATACGACCTCGCGCACTCTCCTGGATCGCCTGGTGATGGGCAAGGATGCGCTCTTGATCGATGAGGTACAGCGGTTGGAAAATCCTGGGTTGACGTTGAAAATCCTGGTGGACCAATACCCGGGATTGATCCTGCTGGTCACCGGTTCTTCGAGCTTTGAGCTGCGCAACCGCATGAGCGATGCCCTGACCGGGAGATACCTGGATTTTCGCCTGTACCCGCTCTCCCTGGGTGAAATTCTCCAGGTTTCGGGCGTGAGTGCTGACCCGGCCCTGCGCAAGCCTGCGGCGGATGCCCTGCTCAGCGATCTCCTGCGCTACGGGTCGTATCCGGAAATTTACCTGGAAGCGAACCCGGCAACCAGGCAGCTTCTGCTTTCCAAGCTGGTGGAAAGCTACCTGTTCAAGGATATCCTGGCTTTTCAGCGCGTGCGCCATTCGCAAACGATCGTCGACCTGGCGCGCGCCCTGGCGTACCAAATTGGGCGTGAGGTGAATGAAAACGAGCTTGCCAGCCGCCTGAAGGTCGATCGCAAGACTGTGATGAGCTATATCGATCTCCTGGAGAAATCATTCGTGGTGATGCGCCTGCCGCCGTTCTCTCGCAACCCGCGGCGGGAGATTGGCAAGCAGAGCAAAATTTATTTTCTGGATATCGGCATTCGGAATGCTCTTATTGGTGACTTTAACGACCTCTCGCTGCGAACGGACCGGGGCGTGGTCTGGGAGAACTTTTTGGTTGTCGAGCGCGCCAAGTCTTTCTTTAACCGCGGGTTGAGTGTACAGGGCCGCTTTTGGCGCGCTTATAGCGGGGCGGAAGTTGATTACATCGAGGAGAGTGGGTCGGGGAATGCGGATAAAGTACATCCGATAGAGGCCTTTGAGTTCAAGTCGGGGGGGGCTGCTCTTGGGCGTAGCTCGCAGTCATTCTATCAGGCTTACGCCACAGACGTTCAACTGGTCAACCAGGAAAACTACCTGGATTTTATCCTGAGGTCTTAAAATAAGCATCACACTGCGAATGTCAGCGAGTTTTGCTGACACAGAGTCCCGCAGGGACTTTGTGCTCTTATTAGCCAGGGGTTTCAACCCCTGGCTATTCCTCCCTGGCTGAATTCCCCCTGATATCGGTATCGGATGTATAATAATAGCAATCATCCGATACCGATATTGTTTTCTCTGGAGAACCCCAATGCTCGATCCACGTCTCCTGGCTCGCTTGGAACACAAAAAAGCTCAACTGGATGCTTTACGCCCTCTGCCAGCCGCAGCCGTCGCCCGTTTGAGAGAACAGCTTACGGTCGAGTGGATCTACAACTCGAATGCCATCGAAGGCAGCACACTGACCCTGCGCGAAACCCAGTTAATCCTGGAAACGGGCCTGACGATCGGCGGCAAGAGCCTGCGCGAACACTTCGAGGTGATCAATCACAAGGATGCTATTGAGTATGTCGAAAGCCTTTCGGAGCAGGAGGCGCCACTCTCAGCCTTTCATGTGCGCCAGATTCACAAGCTGGTGCTATCTCGAATCGATGATGAAAACGCCGGGCAATATCGCCGTACACAGGTGCGAATTGGCGGCGCCCAGCACGTTCCCCCAGAGTCGTGGGAGGTTCCCCAACGCATGCAGGATTGGGAGACCTGGCTGCATCAGGCCGAGCATGAGCTGCATCCGGTAGTACTCGCAGCGCAGGCGCATCATCGATTAGTGGCGATCCATCCTTTTGTTGATGGCAATGGGCGTACCGCCCGCCTGGTGATGAACCTGGTCCTTTTCCGCTATGGATATCCGCCGACAGTACTCCTACGGGCTAATCGGCGGCAATATGTTCAGGTTTTGATGCAGGCAAATTCTGGCAGGCTGGAGCCGCTGGCCAATTTCGTGGGTAAGGCAGTCGAACGCAGCCTGACGCTATATCTGGAAGCCTGTATCCCTCAGACGTCAGCCCCGGCGCCAGAGCAAGTCTGGATCAGCCTGGCCCAGGCTGCTGAGGGAACTGAGGGCGCTGGCGCCCCATACAGCCAGGAATATCTCAGCCTGTTGGCGCGTAAGGGCCGCCTGGAAGCCATCAAACGTGGACGGGTTTGGCTGACCACCCGCCAGGCGGTCGCAGACTACCGGTTATCGATTGAGGATGCAAACTCGTAGAAGGCGTTTTCTACCGAACATGCTCTGGCGGAGAGGAATTAAACGCAGATGAGGTGTCTTAAACTTTATCTTGTTTCACTGGCAGCCTTCTTCGCCATTGACATGCTTTACCACCTACGACTTGACCAATCTCGCCACTCTGAAAGATTGGCCTGCTCTGCTCAGCATTGTGGATATGCTTTGAATGTTTTTGAGTGTTTCAGTCAGTTATGTCGGATTCATGGGGAAAAGATATTTTTATGCGATAATTAGGTATCCATGAATTCATCCAAAAGGAGAAAATAAAATGGCAGCCAACAGTAACGCAATAGACAGTTCAACAAGCGCTACCGATCGCAAGTTCACCGACCTACGGCGCTTCAACCTGGGCATGGGATTTCTGCATCTGGTTCAGGGCATCTTTATGATCGTGGTCAGCAATGACACCACCTACCCCATTTATACGAATTTCCTCAACTTTGACGCCGCAACAAGTTCATTGAAACCTAGCGCCGAGCTTGTCTATGAGGTTCCGTTTGGAGTAGCCGTGGCTTTCTTCTTGCTCATCTCGGCTGTAGCACATTTCTACCTGGCATCGATTGGCTACGGGCGTTATGTGGAAAACCTGAAGAAGGGCATGAACCCGGTGCGCTTTTATGAATACGCCCTCAGCTCTTCGCTGATGATCGTGTTAATCGGTATGCTCATTGGCATCTGGGACCTGGGTGCAATCATCTTGATCTTCACTGTGAATGCAACGATGAACCTGTTTGGCATCATGATGGAACTGCACAACCAGCACACCCAGAAAACGAACTGGACGGCCTTTATCTATGGCTGCATCGCCGGGATCGTGCCATGGATCGTGATCATGCTCTACTTCGTAGGCGCGGTCAATTCTGGGGATGCCAAGCCGCCGGCATTCGTCTACACCATCGTCCCGACGCTGTTTGTCTTTTTCAATATCTTCGCCATCAACATGGTCTTGCAATACAAGAAGATTGGCCCGTGGAAGGATTACCTGTTCGGGGAACGCGTCTATATCATCCTCAGCCTGTCAGCCAAGACCGTGCTGTGTTGGCTGATCTGGACCGGCACCCTGGCCCCTGTATAAAGAGCAAAAGCCCGGGCGTCTGCAAACGCTGTCGCACTCCCTTTAAAATAAAAAAGCCAGCCGTTATTTGGCTGGCTTTTTTATTTTAGTGAAACTACTCAGTGGGGGGCAGGAGAACAGCGTTGATCACGTGGATCACACCATTGGCAACCTCGATGTCGGTGATGATGATCTCGGTCGTCTCATTCAGGAAAACCTTGCCATCCTTCACGGTGACTTTCAGGCTCTGACCTTCGAGGGCAGTCGGGATTTCCATTCCGTCCAGGGCAACCACATCGGCGGCCATCAGCTTGCCAGGGGCTACGTGGTAGAGCAAGATGTTCGTCAGGGTCGGGATGTCATTCAGTAAAGCTTCGACAGTGCCTTCGGGTAAGGCTGCAAAGGCATCGTCGGTGGGGGCAAAGACAGTGAAGGGACCTTCGCCTTTGAGCGTGTCAACCAGTCCGGCGGCGGTGACTGCAGCGACCAGGGTGGTGAAGCGGCCATCGGCAACGGCGGTGTCGACGATATCTAGCTTGGCCATCTCATCGGTCGGGGGCAGGAGGACTGCGTCGATCACGTGGATCACACCATTGGCAACCTCGATGTCGGTGATGATGATCTCGGTCGTCTCATTCAGGAAGACCTTGCCATCCATGACACTGACTTTCAGGCTCTGGCCTTCGAGGGCAGTCGGGATTTCCTTTCCGTCCAGGGCAACCACATCGGCAGCCATCAGCTTGCCAGGGGCCACATGGTAGAGCAGGATGTTCGTCAGGGTCGGGATGTCAGCTAATAAAGCTTCGACAGTGCCTTCAGGTAAGGCTGCAAAGGCGTCATCGGTGGGGGCAAAGACGGTGAAGGGACCTTCGCCTTTGAGCGTGTCAACCAGTCCGGCGGCGGTGACTGCAGCGACCAGGGTGGTGAAGCGGCCATCGGCAACGGCGGTGTCGACGACGTCTAACTTGGCCATCTCATCGGTCGGGGGCAGCAGGACTGCGTCCACGACGTGGATGATGCCATTCGAAGTCTCGATGTCGGTGATAACGACGCCGACGTTCTCGTTCAGCATCACCTTATCGCCATCGATTTTGATCGCAATTTTCTCGCCTTCGAGGGCAGTGTCGACCATCTGGCCATCCAGACCGAGCACATCCGCGGCCATGACCTTACCGTTCAAGACGTGGTAGAGCAGGACGTTGGTCAGGGCGGGGACGTCAGCCAGCAAACCTTCGACGGTGCCTTCGGGTAAAGCGGCAAATGCGTCATCGGTGGGGGCGAAGACGGTGAAGGGACCTTCGCCTTTGAGCGTCTCAGCCAGCCCGGCAGCGGTGACTGCAGCGACCAGGGTGGTGAAGCGGCCATCGGCAACGGCGGTGTCGACGATATCTTTCAGCATGACTTCGGTGGGTTCTGGTGTCGGCTCTGCCATCGGTTCTTCGGTGGGAGCGGGGGTGGCGGCTGGGGCACAGGCGCCAAGGACAAGGGCAAAAACAACCAACAGGGAAAACACGATCTTCTTCATGGTAAACTCCTTATTATCTAAGAGGGGTAACTTGTACATCTTATGTACAAATTTATTCTAGATATATTTTACCTTATCCATCTATATTGTCAAGGTATTGTACATATTCTATACAATTATTAATCTTATTTGATATGAGCGGAACCTGGCCGCCAAGTTGCCGGCTGCGCTGCCCGCCTTTCGCATGATCGTGGCGCGCTGTTTGCAGGCCATCCCCGCGGCTTGGCGATCTGCTGCGAGGAATCGACTATAATTCTCCGTATCTACAATCTTCCCTGGTCTGGTTTTCCAATCTGCAGATCAGGCTGAAGCGACTTAATGACCTGGCAGGTCTTTGATGACCTGCCAGGTCCGGACAAAACAAGCTGATAAACAACCAGGTAAGGAGGCTTATCGTGAAACGTTTATTGTTGATCCCAATCCTGCTGGCTCTCGTCCTCGGCGCGGCGTGCCAGGGCGCAGCGACTGAGATACCGACTTCCGCTCCGCCAGCGCCTGAGGCGACGGCTACCCAGCCAGCCATCGAGTTGGCAACCGTGCCGGTCATGCAGGTGCAGAACACCACCTGGCAGTGGGCGAGTGATGGGCAGGCTGCTATCCCCGACCCGCAAAACTACAACCTCGTCTTTTTCCCTGACCAGAACCTCACTTTCAAGGCGGATTGTAATAACGGGGTTGGCGCTTATGCAGCCTCGGGGAGCAATATGACTTTGCAGTTGGGTGCAGTCACCCTGGCTGAATGCGGCGAAAATTCGCAGTACAATGCCTTTTTACAAAAGCTTGCAGGCGTGACCAGCTTCGGGATGAGCGGGGACCAGCTCGTCCTCGTGGTCGATAATGGCGCAGCGACGATGAGCTTCAACAGTGCGGGTCCAGCCGCCACGCCCGAGACGCAGCCCGAACCCCCGCCGTTTGCCGATTCCATCTGGTACTGGCAGGCGACGAACTTGACTGACGGCACCCAGGTTTTGGTGTCCGATCCTGCGGGATATTCCATCCGCTTCCTTTCGGATGGAACCCTTGAAGGTCAGGCGGACTGCAATACGTTCGGGGGAGGCTATACGATTGTGGATAGCAGCCTGACCATCCAGCTCGGTCCCACGACCCTGGTTGCCTGCCCTGAAGGTTCTTTGGATTCTGATTACCTGGGACAACTCGCCCAGGTTGCTGCATATACCATGGAAGGTGAGAACCTCTTCCTGAACCTGGCCGCAGATAGCGGGAATATGGTTTTCAACCAGCAGCCACTCTCCCTGGCCCCCAGCCCCACGGCTACTTTCACCCAGGTCCCGCCAACATCCACGCCCAAACCGGTGGTCATCGTCCCAACCGCTACTGCCACCAAGCAACCCTCGACGAGCTCGAATGCGTGCAAAGTGGTTTCTGCCAAGCCTCAGGGAGTCAAACTGCAGCCCGGCCAATCCGATGCAGATATGCGTGCTGAGCTGAAGAACGTGAGCGCCGAAATCTGGAAAGGGAATGAGATCGACTTTGTCCTCACCGGTAAGATCGATGGTGTGGAGATCCATGAAGGCGCCGATGATTGGGATTTAGGCGTCGATGTCGCCCCAGATGGCACGTACATTTTTTACCTTGATTTGGAAGCCCCAGATGAGGCAGGAACATTCGGCGAGACCTGGGCGATGAAACTCGGCGATAAAACCCTGTGCTCCTGGAGTATCTACATCGTCGTCGAAGAATGAAACCTGTCTATCGCTTTGCAATCCTGACCTTCGGCATGACTCTGGCCGTCTGCCTCATCCTGGCCCTCGGCCTGGGGTGGGACGCCCTGCTTTCCTGGCTGCTCGCCATCTCGCTGGTGACCTTCCTGACCTACGGTTACGATAAGAGCATTGCCGGCTCAAAGCGGACGCGGGTGCCGGAGGCGGTCCTCCTGGCGCTGACGCTCCTGGGTGGGACGGTAGGGGCGATCGCGGGGATGCTGGTATTCCGGCACAAGACCGCCAAGCGCAGCTTCCAGGTGAAATTGGGCCTGGTGCTCCTGGTCCAGGTGCTCTTCATTATCGCTTATTACGCGTGGTTGAAGCCCACCTATTTGGTGAGCTTACCTTGATGAGCCCCGGCACCTAATACAACTAATCCGGCGCGGCTGAAGCCGCTTCTCAGTTCATAAAAGTCCTCCGAACTCCAGAGAGTCCGAAGGACTTTCTTTATATACTGAGCCGGGGCTTCAGCCCCTGGCTCTTCCTCCCCGGCCTCCTTTTCGGTGTAAAATAATGGGGCCTGTTTGGGGGAAGAGGCGTTCAACCACACAAAAAAAATAATAAAAACCAAACCAAGGAGAATACAATGAAGCTTTCACGACGTGATTTCTTGAAGATGGCCGGGCTGGGCGCCGCCGCGGCCGGGCTAAGCAGCATCATCCAGCCTGCGCCTGCCCAGGCCAGTGCTGTGGTTAAACCTGCCGCCATGGTCATGCCGCAGGCGATGGCGGACTCACTCCTGGCGCGCCTCCAGGAAGGCGGTTCCACCGACCCGCTGGCCGCCGAAACTGTGAGGATCGCCGAGAACATGGAGCCGGTGATCGTGCACGAAGCGCAGGCCGCCGAAGCGAAGAAAAAGCTGGAGGCGCTGGCGGCGAAAACCGGCAAGAAGCCTAACGTCCTCATCTTTATCATGGACAACGTCGGTTATGGCGACTTTGGCATCAACGGCGGCGGTCTGATGACCGGCGCCCCGACCCCCAACATCGACCGCCTAGGCCAGGAAGGCCTGAACCTCCTCTCCACCTACTCGCAGCCCTCCTGCACGCCTTCGCGCTGTACCCTACTCACCGGCCGCCTGCCCTTGCGCCATGGTCAGCTTCGGCCGGGATTTGCCGGCGAGCCGGGTGGCCTGGGCGATGAGGTCACCGTCGCCACGCTCCTGGGCAAGTCGGGTTACGTGACCCAGGCGGTGGGCAAGTGGCACTGCGGCGAGAACGTGGAGTCGCAGCCGCACAATGTCGGCTTCGACGATTTCTACGGCTTCCTGGGCTGGTCCGGCCTGTACACCGACTGGCAGGACGAAGATTTCGCCCCGGAATTCGCTTTGAACCCGGACCGCCAGGCTTATGTCCAGACCGTGCCCTTCAACCCCCACATCGTCCACGGCGTCAAGGGCCAGGAGGTCGAGAACCTCGAGGAGATCACCATCGAGGTCAGCGCCCTGCTCGATGAAAAGTTCGCCGCTTACTCGGTGGACTTCATCAAGGAGATGGCGGAGAGCGACAAGCCCTTCTTCCTATACCACTGCACGCGCGGCGCGCATTTCAAGAACTATCCCAACCCCAAGTTCAAGGGCAAGTCGCCGGCGAAGTACCCCTATAAGGACTGCATCGTCGAGATGGATGACGTCCTGGGTCGGCTGGTCAAGACTCTCCAGGATACCGGGCAGCTTGGAGAACACGCTGATCTTCGTCACCTCCGACAACGGCCCGATGATGGAGCCCTGGCCCGACGCCGGCTTTACGCCGTTCCGCGGCAGCATCGGTTCCACCTGGGAAGGGGGCGTGCGCGTCCCGGCAGTCGTCTACTGGAAGGACGTGATCACGCCGGGACAGGTCAATGACGGGCTGTTCGACTTCAACGATTTCCTGCCCACCCTGCTTGGCCTGGCCGGCGCCTCGAACCTGGTCCCCAAGGACCGCTACATCGACGGCATCGACCAGACCTCCTTCCTGCTGGCGGACAACGGCTTCTCGAACCGTAAATATGTCTATTACTGGCTGCAGGATGTCTATAGCGGGCACCGCGTGGCCGAGTATAAGTTCGTGTTTGCCGGGATGTCGTTTGACGAGTTTGACGTCATCAATGCCGATGCGGCGACGGTGCTGGAGAACTACAAGAACGGCAAGCTCTTCAACCTGTACCTGGATCCCAAGGAGCGCTACAGCTACTTCTCCCGGCAGACCTTCATGGACTCGATCGCCTCTGAGCCCTACCAGGCGCACATGGCCACCTTCCAGAAGTACCCGCCGAAGAAACCGATCAGCAAACCTTAAAATTATGCTTACCTGACCGGCGCGGCTTCAACCCCTGGCCCCTTCCCGGAATGGCTGGCGATTGCTAAATTGTTTTGAACCGGTCAACACCGACAGGGCCTTGGACCGACTCCATGCAGCGCCAGGACCTCCCTGATCGCTGTACTGCGCCAGTTCCGCCAGCGTGCGGATCCCCTGTGTTTTCAGCGCTTTCTCGATCCGCGAGCTCAGCAGGAAGCGAAAGCCGTTCTTGGGCTTTTCCTGCTTCACTGGAGATCGGGCTGGTTTCGGCTCAACTGCAACCCAGGTACACCTTGCGATTGCCCTTGGCTTTTGTGCACTGCTCTTTCAAGGGGCAGGCGATGCAATCATCCGCTTCATAGCAGCGCCGCTCCCCGCGATAGCCGTTGTCGGTTTTGGGATCGGCGCTGTACTGGTAAGTCAAGCGTTTCCCGGCCGGGCAGATCAATTCATCTTGCTCGGTATCGTAGACCATCTGGTCGACTGCAAAGGGGTTGGGTTTGAAGCGAGGCCGTTGTTCCTTGCCAAAGGTGTTGTACTTGACGTAATTCCCGACTTGCTCTGCATCGAGATAGGCATAGTTCTCTTCACTCCCATAACCACTGTCCGCAATCACATTCTTCGGCAACCTTCCCAACTTGGCTTTGACCCCCTGCAAATGTGGCACCAGGCAGCCCGGGTCTCCTGGTCGCTGGTGCACACTGAAGCCCACCACAAACTGGCCTTCCGTTCCCATCTGCAGGTTGTAGCCAGGTTTCAACTGCCCGTTCTTCATGTAATCATCCTTCATGCGCATGAAGGTCGCATCCACATCCGTCTTCGAGTAGCTGTTGCGTCCAGCCAGTTTGCGCTCCTGGTCTTCATATTTCCGTTGCCGAGGCAGGCAGTCTTCTTCCAACTTCTTAAGAGCGTCCTGCGTTTTTTGCAGTCCGGTCTTGCTCCTGCGTCCACGCTTTTTCTTCGTTTTGCTTGGCTTCGCTGCCGGTTGAGCAGGCTCGGTTACCTGGATGGCTTCCCCCTGGGATGCGTCGGGTTTGTCATTTTGAGCTTTCAAACGCTGATTGAGTTCCTGGATCTTCGCTTCCAGCTTCACACTGTCCAGCGGCTCGTCGGATCCCAATTCTTCCAGGTCTTTGTCTCCATACTCAGCATTTTCGGCTTCATTCACCTGCTCGATCTGCAAGATGAGCTCTTTGACCTTCTCTTGCAGCTTCTGTTTGTACCGCCGGGTGCTTTTCCCCCATACCCAGGAGTACTTGTTGGCATTCGCTTCGATCTTCGTTCCATCCAGGAAATAGTTCTCCAACTTGACATACCCTTCTTCCAGCAGCAACTCCAAAACCGCTGTGAAGATGTCTTCGATCACCTCCTTCACCACTTCCGATCGAAAACGATTGATCGTGCGAAAATCGGGCTGCTGGTTGCCTGACAACCACATGAAGTAAATGTTCTCCCGCAGCGCCTTGGCTATCTTGCGAGATGAGTACTGCTGCTGGGTATAGGCATATACCAGCACCTTCAGCAGCATCTTCGGATGGTAGCTGGACGTTCCGCCCCCTTTGTACTGCGTCAGGAGTGCTGATGTGTCCATCTTCTCGATGGCTGTATTCACCACCCGCACCAGGTGCTTGGGCGGGATTTGGGCTTCCAGATCGGTCGGCAGCAGCACGATCTGTCCCTGCGTATATTCTTTGAATACGGGTGGGGTGCTTTTCTTGTTCATACCCCCTATTGAATCACATCTCCTTTAAACGCGAAAGGGGCTGCCCTGTTCTTTTTGGACAGCCCCTTTTAGTTTAGTGAAACTACTCAGTGGGGGGCAGGAGAACAGCGCTGATCACGTGGATCACACCATTGGCAACCTCGATATCGGTGATGATGATCTCGGTCGTCTCATTCAGGAAAACCTTGCCATCCTTCACGGTTACTTTCAGGCTCTGACCTTCGAGGGCAGTCGGGATTTCCATTCCGTCCAGGGCAACCACATCGGCGGCCATCAGCTTGCCAGGGGCTACGTGGTAGAGCAGGATGTTCGTCAGGGTCGGGATGTCATTCAGTAAAGCTTCGACAGTGCCTTCGGGTAAAGCTGCAAAGGCATCGTCGGTGGGGGCAAAGACAGTGAAGGGACCTTCGCCTTTGAGCGTGTCAACCAGTCCGGCGGCGGTGACAGCAGCGACCAGGGTGGTGAAGCGGCCATCGGCAACGGCGGTGTCGACGATATCTAGCTTGGCCATCTCATCGGTCGGGGGCAGGAGGACTGCGTCGATCACGTGGATCACACCATTGGCAACCTCGATGTCGGTGATGATGATCTCGGTCGTCTCATTCAGGAAGACCTTGCCATCCATGACACTGACTTTCAGGCTCTGGCCTTCGAGGGCAGTCGGGATTTCCATTCCGTCCAGGGCAACCACATCGGCAGCCATCAGCTTGCCAGGGGCCACATGGTAGAGCAGGATGTTCGTCAGGGTCGGGATGTCAGCTAATAAAGCTTCGACAGTGCCTTCAGGTAATGCTGCAAAGGCATCGTCGGTGGGGGCAAAGACGGTGAAGGGACCTTCGCCTTTGAGCGTGTCAACCAGTCCGGCGGCGGTGACAGCAGCGACCAGGGTGGTGAAGCGGCCATCGGCAACGGCGGTGTCGACGACGTCTAACTTGGCCATCTCATCGGTCGGGGGCAGGAGCACTGCGTCCACGACGTGGATGATGCCATTCGAAGTCTCGATGTCGGTGATAACGACGCCGACGTTCTCGTTCAGCATCACCTTATCGCCATCGATTTTGATCGCAATTTTCTCGCCTTCGAGGGCAGTGTCGACCATCTGGCCATCCAGACCGAGCACATCCGCGGCCATGACCTTGCCATTCAAGACGTGGTAGAGCAGGACGTTGGTCAGGGCGGGGACATCAGCCAGCAAACCTTCGACGGTGCCTTCGGGTAAAGCGGCAAAGGCGTCATCGGTGGGGGCGAAGACGGTGAAGGGACCTTCGCCTTTGAGCGTGTCAACCAGCCCGGCAGCGGTGACTGCAGCGACCAGGGTGGTGAAGCGGCCATCCGCAACGGCGGTGTCGACGATATCTTTCAGCATGACTTCGGTGGGTTCTGGTGTCGGCTCTGCCATCGGTTCTTCGGTGGGAGATGGGGTGGCGGCTGGGGCACAGGCGCCAAGGACAAGGGCAAAAACAACCAACAGGGAAAACACGATCTTCTTCATGGTAAACTCCTTGATACTGGTAAGATGGATTCTTTGTACACCTTATGTACAGATTTATTCTAGATATATTTTACCTTATCCATCCGTTTTGTCAAGGTATTGTATACATTCTATACAATTATTAATCTTCTTTTTTATGACATGATTCTGAAATGCTGATTCATCGCGAAGCTATTATTGATTGCCGCAATCTGCTCTTTGATTGCCGCATTCTGCTCTTTGATTGCCGCAATCCCATTTTAAAGGGTTCGTAATGCACGATTGGCTTTAGAGTCCGCAGGACTTTCTTGTGTTCTATGCCGGGGCTTCAGACCCTGGCTCTCTCTCCCTCCCCCTCAAACTCCAACCCCACCTCGCGCAACGCCTCCCTGAGCACCGGCATGGCCTTCGGGCCAACCCCATGCAGCGCCAGGATCTCCCGCTCGCTGTATTGCGCCAGCTCCGCCAGCGTGCTGATCCCCTGGGCTTTCAGCGCGTTCCGGGCCGGCGAGCCGAGCCTGGAGAGAAAGCCGTCCTTGGGCTTCTCCTGCCTCGCGCAGATCGGGCAGGTGGGGCAATCCGAGCTCTTGTAGAATTTGTGCCCCTTGTCGCAGGCTTTCAACCGTTTTTCCGCCATTTCATGCCTCTCCCGGCGGGTGCACCTGCGCTAGATCCTCGCCAGCAGATCGGCCAGTTGGTCGGCGCACTGCCCCCAGCCCTCGTGAAAGCCCATTTGCTCGTGGCGCTCGCGGTCGGCGACGGTCCAGTGCAGGACGCGGGCGGTGTAGCGGGTTTTCCCGTCCAGGTCTTCGAACGTGAGTATCAGGGTCATGAACGGCTGCTCGGATGGCACCCAGGCGCGCGTGTAGGCGTCGGTGATCACCAGGCGCTCGTTCGGGACCACCTCCAGGTACACGCCGGGATTGGGAAAATCTTCGCCCTCCGGGCTGCGCATTACCACCAGGTTTGAGCCGCCCGGGCGGACGTCCATTTCGGCTTGGCTGGTGGTCCAGGGCAGGGGCGCGAACCACTGCTTGATCAGCTCGGGCTCGGTCCAGGCGCGGAAGACCTTCTCGGGCGGCGCATTGAAAACTCGGGTTAATACAAGCTCGCGGTCAGAAATTCCAACCATGTCAGGATGGGTCATTATATACCTCCAAATTACTCTCGATTTTGATCCAACCTGGGCGATCATCCCTGGTTGGGCCGGTCTTTCTGGCTGCATTATACACTAATCGGACTATTTTGGTATTAATTGATTGCTGATCTGCCACCAACCCGGCGCGGCTAAAGCCCCGGCTCCCCTGGCGTCTCGACACATCCGCAATCCGTTTGCAGATTCGATCCACTTTTAGGATATAATTCTGATATACTGATTCGTCAGGATTTCAGAAAGGAGTTAGCGATGGACGCCACCATTCAAGTCAGGCAGCGGGGCACGCTGACGCTTCCGGCGGACCTGCGGGAGAAATACGGCATCCAGGAGGGCAATTCCTTTCGGGTCATTGACCTTGACGGGATTTTTGTGTTGACGCCGATGACGCCGATGGTCCCCGAGCTGGCGCGCGAAATTGAAAAGGCGCGCCTGGAAGCTGGTTTGAGCATCGAAGAGCTCTTGCGTTCGTTGAGGGAGCAGCGGGAGAATTACCATGCCGGCTCCAACGCCTCAGACAAGCCAGCGTAAACCGAGAGTCTTCCTGGATGCGGATGTGCTCTTTGCCGGCAGCGCCGCCCCCTCGGAGCATGGCGCCAGCCTGGTCGTGCTGCGCATGGCGGAAATCACCCTCCTGGAGGTCATTACCTGCAGCCAGGTCATCCTCGAAACCGAGCGGAACCTGATTGCCAAACTGCCGGCTGCGCTGCCCGCCTTTCGCATGATCGTGGCGCGCTGCTTGCAGGTCGTCCCCGACCCACTCCTCGCAGAGCTGACCCCGTTTACCGGGCTGGCCGATCCCTCCGATTTGCCCATCCTGGTGGCTACCGTCCAGGCAGGCTGCCCCTGGCTGGTCAGCTTCAACCTGCGCCACTACCGTCCCGGGCACCCGTCCGTGACTGTCTTACCTCCGGGGGATTTCTTACTGCGCGTCCGTGACCTGCTGACGAGAATGTAAAAGCTCTTAGCGCAGCAATCTCCGCAGCCAGGGGCGCAGTGCCGGCCTGCGGGCCAGGTCGCTGCGGTGCTTCCAGGCGATCAGGACGCCCTGCGCCAGAAAGACCCCGATAAAGAGCGGGTCCGGGTTGAAAAGCAGCAGGTAGAGCATCGTCCCCGTCCACGTCAGCATCACCGCCCAGCCGTCGTTAGCGAGCAGGCCCTCCCACACGACCAGCAAACCCATGATCACCAGCGGCACCTCGTACAGGGTCAGGCCGATCCAGACCCCCAGGATCGGCGCCAGGGCTTTGCCGCCGTGCCAGCCCAGGAACGGCGAGAAGGCATGCCCGAGCACCGGCGCCAGGGCTACCGCCGCCATCTCGAAGCCGTCCAGGCCGGCGTTGAAATAGGCCAGCCCCACCGGCACCGCCGCCTTGCTCACGTCGAGCAGCAGCGCCAGCAGGCCCACCCCCTTGCCGGCGGCGCGCAGGGCGTTGGTGGCGCCGGGGTTGCCGTCGCCGTAATCGCGCACGTCCACGCCGCGCGCCAGCTTGCCCAGCCACACCGAGAAGGGCAGGGAACCGCATACGAACGCCGCCGCGAACCAGATCAGTGTTTCCATCGTCTACGCATTCATTTTACCCCGTCTCCACGCCTGGGACGGCATGCCGCACCAGGGTTCAAGGCGTTTCATGCAGCCGCTTCCGCACCCAGCCGGCTGGCGAACTCCAGGGCGGCCGCGCGCACCTCGGGCCAGGCGGGCGCCCGCGCGTCGGGCAGGTCGTGGGCGGCTTCCAGCTCGCGGTACTCCGGGCGCTCCGGCATTCGCTCCAGCAGCCGCTGCGTGAACGCCGGGCGCACAAGCATGTCGCGCCTGCCCTGCAGCACCAACGCCGGGCAGCTTATCCGCTCCGCGGCTGCCCAGGCGCCGCTACCGGCGTTGCGGACTTCGACGAGGCTGCCCACCGGAAAGGTGAAGTCGCGCACCGCGCGCTGCACCTCGGGGTCATCCAGGTCCACGCCGGGCATGAAATCGGCCATGCCCTTACGAACGCGCGGGTCGTTGAAATCCATCTTTAACAGGCGGAAGGGGCGGATGCTGGGAAAAACCCGGCGCAGCAGCGGCAGGACGCCCCACAGCGGTCCGGAGAGCTTCCAAAAGGGCGCCATCAGCAGCAGTCCGTCGGGCTGGCACTCGGCGTTCCGGCTCTCGGGAGCCGCAGCCGCCAGGGATAAGGCCGCCCCCATCGAAAATCCCGCCAGCAGCAGCGGCCTGTGGGATGCCCGCAGCGCCTGCAGCGAGTCCCGCACCGCTTCCAGCCATTCCGGATAGCGGCGCTCCAGGAGCGTGTCCATCTGCGGGCCAAAGCCGGGCAGCAGCAAGCCCTCGACCGTCCAGCCAGCGGCGTGCAGGGCCTCTCCCAGCGGGCGCATCTCGGCAGGGCTGCCGGGGAAGCCGTGCACCAGCAGAGCTGCGCCCTTCTCACCTTCCAGGCGGAAGGGTTGGTGCTCGGGTCCCTGGAATAAGTGTGAAAACGAGAGGGTGCTCGCGGTCATTTGCGGTCCAGCAGCAGGGCGTGCACCAGGTCGAAAAAGAACAGGAACGCCCCCTGCAGTTGGATGCCAGCGCCCGTGCCGCGGCGCAGGCGGTCCTCGGGTGCGGCAGAGCGTGCCAGGGTGAGCCCGCCCAGCACGTAGAGCACGTCCAGCCCGGTGTTGATCCATAGGAGGATCTTCAGGCTACGGCGCTGCTCGGACTGCGCCTGTGCAGACAGCGGGTCGGGCAGGCTGGCCTGGCGGCGGGCGGTTGCCCGGCCCCCGAAGACGGCGATGGCAGCGTTCACCAGCGCCCAGCCGGCGAACTGCGCCCCCACGCCTCGCCAGAAACGGTCGGGCTGCGCCAACATGGCTGTGCCCGCGGCCAGGCTGAAGCCCGCCCACGCCAGCAGCCGGCGCATGATTGTAGCAGAGAATTCCCAGATGTTCATGTTTGCCTCTTGTAAAGTAGTATTTTACAAAAACATGCCTTTTTTGTAAATTAGCACTTTTGCTATCCTGGATACTGCTACTGGAGCTTGTAGAAATACAATCATGGATTGTTGGTCACCCGCTTGCTTATAATTCTTCATTCTGTTATAACCTGATCAGGATCAGGCAAGTTCAGCCAAAGAAATGGGGTACCATGAAAAAGCGCATCCTGAATATCGTCATCGGTATTTTATTACTTGGCATATCTTTTCAGTACTCACCTGGGGTCGCGTACACTTCGTTGCCTGAATTTGAGGCACGCCTCACTGCCTTTGATTGCAGTACAGCGACCGATGTCGATCAGAGCGAGTGTGAAGCGTTAGTAGCCTTGTATAACAGCACCAATGGGGCGGGTTGGGCAGATAAAACTGGCTGGCTGGAATCTACAACGGTCGGCTCCTGGTATGGGGTGACGGTCGTTGATGGTCATGTCACAAAGCTTGAACTCCATCATAACCAGTTGAATGGGCAAATCCCACCTGAATTAGAAAACCTCTCCAGCTTGAAAGATCTTGCGCTTGCCTTTAACCAGTTGGATGGAGAAATTCCAGCCTGGTTGGGCAACCTCACCAACCTGGAGAATCTTGCCCTCGGAGAAAATCATTTTAGCGGCGAGATCCCATCTGAATTGGGGAACCTTGTTAACCTGACCAGCCTTTTGCTCTTTAATAACCAGTTGACTGGATCTATCCCGCCTGAACTGGGCAACCTCTCCAAACTGGTACACCTTCATCTCAATCAAAATGAGCAGATGAGCGGGTCGATACCGCCTGAGCTGGGAAATTTGAGTTCTTTGCAGCATCTCTGGCTATCTGACATCCAGTTTAGCGGAGGCATCCCGGCCGAATTGGGCAATCTCAATAACCTGAGGACTCTCATAATCGATCACACCCAGGTGAGTGGCTCCATCCCGCCTGAATTAGGGGACCTCACCAACCTGGAAGAATTGAATCTTCAACATAACCAGCTGAGCGGGTCGATACCCCCTGAGCTTGGTAACCTCTCAAATTTACGATTGTTATGGCTCAATTTCAACCAGTTGAGCGGGGATGTCCCTGCCGCCTTTATAAATCTCGTCAATCTATGCTTGCCAGGCGATTGTGACTTCTCGGGTTATGGTCTCGACCTCGGCTATAACCGGCTGAATGTCCCAGCGCCTGAGCCTCCAGCCAGCTTCCTTGCTACCAAGGACCCGGATTGGCACCAGACCCAGACTGTGGAAGAGACCCTCCCAGGCAATACCGGTGGCACGATCACCTCGAATGACGAAAAGACTGAGATCGAGGTTCCACCGGATGCGGTGGAAGGCGAGGTGACCTTTACCTTTGAACCCCAGCCATCTCCATCGTATGACACCGGGAGTTTATCCTTTATTGGCAATAGTTTTGAGCTGACAGCCGCAGATTCGCTGGCTAACCCAATTACGACTTTCGATGTACCCCTCACGATCACCCTTTATTATGATGAGGCATCTCTCGGGGACATAACCGAAGACAACTTGCGGCTGCATTTCTGGGACGCAGGGATGTCAGCCTGGATGGATGTGGCCGGCACCTGTCCGGCAGGGACGTACACGCGGGATTTCAATGCCAATTGGCTGAGTGTGCCAGTCTGCCACTTGAGCGAGTTTGCCTTGTTGGGTGAAGTCAGACAGCTGATCTTCTTGCCGATGGTCAGCCGTTGATGTGTGACCAGGGGCTACCGCTGCCAAAACGCAGCAACTCGCCACGCCATTTCACTTCTTAGGTTAGCTCCCAGCCTCCTGGCACAGACCAACGTCAGGTGGTAATTTCGTAGTCGAAAGGGATCAGGCTTATGAAAGTCATCGCTGTATTGGGAAGTCCCCACGAGAATGGATATTCCTCCACCCTGGCGCGTGAGGTGCTGCGCGGCGCTGCTGATGCCGGGCACCAGGTCGTTGTCTATGAAATCAACAAGATGAACGTCAGGGGCTGCCAGGGCTGCCGCTCTTGCAAAAACGATACCATCGATTGCATCCTCGAGGACGATCTGAAGCCATATTGGAAGGACCTGCATGAGAGCGGCGTCCTCGTGGTCAGCAGCCCGGTCTATGCTTCGCAGGTCTGCGGCCCGATGATCACGTTTATGAACCGCCATTACTGCCTGCTGGACAGCGATTGGAACGTGCGCATCCATCCAGGCATCAAGCTGGTCGGTGTCTTCTCCCAGGGTAATGGCGATGCCGAAGCCTACAAGCCGCAGCTCAAATGGTTTTTGGGCGATTTCCAGAACCGTGCCATGCTCCTGGTGGACACGCTCATCCATGCCGGCAACCAGCCGTTAACGCCTGAGTGTGACTTAATGTACCGCGCCTACCAGACTGGCAAAAATCTGTAATGGGCGTGGTTCTTTCTTAATAAATAACAACCACCACCATCCTCCCACTCTCGGGCGGCAGCCTCACATCCCCGCTCACCGGGTCGAACTCCGCGTATGGCCTGCCGTTGACCTCGACTGAGCGCAGCCGCTTCCTCTCCGGGTGGCGGAAGCGCACCAAAAGGCGTTCTGGCTTGTTTTGCAGTTCCAATTCGATCTGGGCCTCGATCCTGCCCTCACCGACCATCGGCCGATACTCGACCGAGACCATCCCCACAGTCGTGCTGATCCCCCAGGCGCCGAAGCTCTCCTCGCCCGCGAACCACGCCCTCGGGATCGCCCGCCCCAGGTGCAGCAGGCCTTCTTTCTCGTAGACGAACATGTACGCCAGCCACTTCATGGCGTTGGACTGGTCGCTGGTCTTGAAGGGCGCGCTGTTGTTGAAACCCAGCACCGGCAGCGGGTGCTCGACCATGGCCTGCACCTCCTCGCGGTAGCAGGCCGCCCAGGCGTTGAAGAACATCCACAGGTAGACCTCGACTTCGTCACGATCCAGGTGCGGCAGCAGGCCCGCCAGCAGGTTCGGCTGCACCGAGAAGCCGCCGCTGTCGTACCACTGCATCCCCGGGTCGTCGACCACGTAGCCGAACGGCGGGTTCAGGTAGCGCGTGTCCTGGAAGTCGTCCAGGATCCAGCTCCCCTGCGGGCTGTCCGCTTTGTACAATCCCGAGATCAGCAGGTAGACCGAGCCTTCGAGCACCTCGCGGATCCAGCCGAAGTCCCGCCCGCGGCAGTACAGGCGCGAGGGGTAGTGCGGGATCCAGCGCCCGTCTCGTAAGCGGATCAGCGGGCTGTGCTGCCGCGCCGTCTCGTAGCCGCGTATCAGGTCCTGCCGGTAGGCATCCGCTTCCTGGCGGTAGCGCCCCGCCTGCGCGTGCCCGAAGCGCTCCAGCGCCTGCGCCGCCGCCTCCAGCCCGCGCCAGGTCAGGCAGTTGGTGCTCAGCCAGTAGAAATAATCGTCCACGTCCTCCAGCGCCCCCGCCGGCAGGAAGCCCCGCTCCCAGCCGCGCGAGTTGGGCAGCGGTTCTGAGGTCAGTCGGCGCTGGCGGGCGATCCACTCCGCCCCGCGCACCACATTCTCGACCACGCCGGCGAACCACTCCCGGTCCCCGCTGTGCAGGTAGTGGCGGCTCAGGTACCACAGCGCCCAGCCGTGGTGCTGGTTGTAGCTCTGCCCCGTTTCCAGGCCGTCTGCCCCGAAAAAGACGCCGTCCTGGTCGCTGAAGCGTCCGTGCAGGCCTACGGTCCCCTGGTAGCGCGTCCACACAGCCAGCCGCCTTCTCACCTCCTCGGGCAACCCGCGCTGCTCCAGCTCTTCGAGGATCATCACCGACTCGTTGGTGTAGTTGCCGTAGGTGTTCGTCCCAACCGAGGTGTTGACGATCCCCGAGCCGTCGGGGTGTCCGAAGTCGCTCATCAGGATGATAGGCAGGTGCCCGGCGTAGGCCGCATTCAGGTGCGCGTCCGGCGTGTGGAGTTGCGCCCCCTTGCGGCTCTCGGACCGCCAGTAAGCCGCCATTTCCTGGTAGCTGCGCTCGAAATCCAGCCCCTCCAATGCCTCGACCTCCGCCTCCGTCTCCAGCGCCACGTACGGGACGCGCAGCAGCAGCTCGCAGGTCTCTCCCGGTTCCAGCTCCTTGCGGAAGCGCACGCCCGTCCCCGTCTCTGCGGCGCTCATGCCCGTCTCGAAGGCCAGTCGCAGCACGGGAGCCCCCTGGAACTCGCCCAGCACCCGGTTACCGTCGATTCTCAGCATTTCCTTCTCACAAATTGGCAGCAGGGCGTCGGTCTGTGTGCGCGTTTTGGCCACCAGCTCGTCCCGCCGGTTGTGCGACCTGCCCGACTGCGGGCTGTATTCCAGCGGTAGCTCTACCACGGCGGACTCGTCGCTGGTATTTTGAAAGCGGAAGCGCAGCAGCGCCGCCATCGTTGCGTCTGGCGTTGGCTCGCCCGCCAGGATCGACTGCATCAGGGGCACGGCGAAGGCTTGCTGGTGCAGGCGCACCGCTCCCTTGCGGCAGCGCAGGTTGTACGCCATCACCGGCCAGGGATCGTTGTAGCGCCCCTCCACCGTCCAGCGTTCCAGCCCGAAGAAAAAGCGCCCGTCGCCCTGGTTCTTCCACTTCGGCGTGTCAGCGCCGGGCTGCCGCAGCAGCGTCCAGGCGTTCAGGAGCAGGTCGCCGTTCGGTTCCAGCCAGAACTTCTGCCGGGCGTGCTTGCAGCCGAAGCAGTACGGGATCGGGTGCGGGCGCGGCTGGCCGTTCATCGCCCCCGCCAGGGACTGCTCGGGCCGCTCCGCCACCTTCTGGGCGATCGTCATCAAGCCCTGTGTCCGCTGGCGGTATTCTGTAAAGGTCTCAGGATCTTCAGCCCGGTTGATGAACATCCCCATCTCGGCGAACCAGACCGGGCCTTCGTGTCGCAGCGCCTCCAGCGAGATCGTGAACGCCTCGTCCCTCAGGTGGAAGGTTATCTGCCCGTCGTCGTGGGCGTAGCGGTGGGCCGGCAGCATGTGCTCCACCTCCAGCTCGAAGCTGGCCGTTGACTCTGAGGTCAAGTGGATCGCCCCACCTTCCAGGCGCGTCCCCGGCCCGGCTTTCACCTGGCGCACCACGGCGTTGTAACCGCTGACCTGGATCGTTTCGCCGGGCGTCCGTTCCCCGGCATGCAGCTCCATCCGCAGACGGCTTTGGACCGTCTGCGAGCGGGTATACACGCGCAGGCTGCGCACCGGGGTCCCGTTCCCTACAACGCGCAACGCCAGCGTCCGGCGGAAGGTCACGTCATAGCCCTCAGCGCCTGGGAAGTCGGCGATCTCCTGCCGCAGTGGACGGAATGTGAAACGCAGCCCATTTTTACCCAGCGGTATGGCCTCCGTCTTCGCCTCGACCCACTCAGGCGTGAAGGTATCATCCATTCTCGCCCAGCCGAACGGGCCCGGGCGCTCCTGGTCCAGGTCCCCCAGCAGCTCGACCCGCTCCTGCGGCCAGTACTTACGCAGGTACTCCAGCCGTGGTGCACTCACTTGCCCCTCGAATTCCACCTCCATCCCCTCCACGTCGCGCGCCTCCTCGAACCTGGCTTCTTTGTTCGGGCTGTTTGGAAATCGAAATGGGGCAATATCAAAGCGTTTCATTCATGTCTCCTTGTTGGTTATTCTGCGGCCGATTTTCCTGCTTGCCTATTATACTGACACCTCCCATTAATGTCATGCCGGCGACCGGATGGGGGAACGGGCGCACTTTACTGACAGGCACTCCTTGCCCGCGGACGAACTGTGTCAGCGGACGAACTGTGTCCACGGACGAACTGTGTCCGCCGAATCCCTATACATTTATTTTATCCCATGCTACAATCCCATAAGGAAATCGTAATTATCATAATCACGATTTCCTTATTTCAGAGGAGATGCTTATGTTTGTAAACCGTATTGCCGAACTTGAGTTATTAGAAAAGCGCTACACCTCCGGCAGGGCAGAGTTTTTTGTGCTTTACGGGCGCCGCCGGGTTGGAAAAACTGAGCTGTTGGCGCATTTTTGCCAGGATAAGCGAGCCATTTTTTTTGTTTCCGATCTGGGGTCGGAAATATCCCTGCGAGCATCCCTTTCGAAAGCGGTCAACGCGGTCTTATTTGGGCCTGGTCAGGCCAATGCAGTCTATGCTTCCTGGGAAGATTTGTTCCAGGCAGTGGGTATGGCGGCGCAGACTGAACGCCTGGTACTGGTGCTGGATGAATTTCCTTACCTGATCAACGCCCATCCACCCCTGGCAAGTATCCTCCAGCGGGTATGGGATCAATCCCTGAAAGACAGCCAGGTGATGCTCATTTTATGTGGGTCGTATATTGGAATGATGGAAGAGGTGGTGTTAGGATATCGAGCTCCGCTGTATGGGCGCCGTACGGCGCAATATTTGCTTGAACCTCTTCAGTTTCTGGATGCGCGTTTGTTCTTTTCAAATTATTCCTCTGAAGACCAGGTGCGCGCTTACGCTATCTTCGGTGGAACGCCTGCTTACATAAACAGGTTTGAAAGCAGTGCTTCACTGGCTGAGAATATCCAGGATGGAATTCTGGCTCGGGGTTCATTTTTATATGACGAGGTCAGGTTTGTGCTCCAGCAAGAGCTGCGTGAGCCGCGCAATTACTTTGCGATTTTAGAGGCGATTGCTGCCGGGAAAACCCGGTTGAACGAGATCAAGCAGGCAACAGGGATCGATGGCGCCACTGCCTACCTGGAAACATTGCAGCAGCTTCACCTGGTGGAGCGCCGGGTTCCGGTGACCGAATCACAGCCTCACAAGAGCCGCCGAGGAGTCTATCGTCTCAAAGATCATTATCTGCGTTTCTGGTTTCGCTATGTTCATCCGAACCGTTCCCAGCTCGAGCGCGGCGCAGCCCGCCTCGTCCTCGAAAACCTGGTGCTGCCCCAGTTGGATAGTTTTACCGGCCTGGCATTTGAAGATATTTGTGCGCAATTTTTATGGAAAAACGGATTGCGCGGCAACCTGCCATTTGTCCCGATCCGCATAGGAAACTGGTGGAAGGCGGACGAGGAAATCGACCTGGTCGTAATGGGCGAAAGCGAGGCGATGCTGGTTGAATGTAAGTGGACCAGCAAGCCGGTAGATGCTGAAGTCCTGGAAAACCTGGAGCGTAAAGCAAACCTGGTCCGGCCGGAATTAATGGGCGGAAGCTTCGCTTTGGGTTGTGTTCACGTTCCGGAATTACCAGGCAATTATTCGCTGAAGTGGAACTGCGCCAGGATTTAACCTTATATGCTCTGTCTGCAATCCTGGAACAGGCGCAGTCCTGAAACATCATTTACCCTGCCCTCAGAAAGGAAACCCATGAAAATCACCGACATCAAAGTCCACCTCGTCCGCACCCAGCGCAAGACCCAGATCCCCTCCCCCTGGATCCTCGTCCAGGTCTTCACCGACGAGGGCCTGGTCGGCCTGGGCGACGCTACCAACTGGCCGGGCGGCACCATCATCCGCCAGGCAGTCACTGAGCTCAGCCGCCTGCTGATCGGCGAAAATCCCTTCCAGATCGAGCACCTCTACCACCGTATGTACCACAACCTGGACCAGATCGGGCAAACCGGCGCCGTCATCGCTGCCATCAGCGGCATCGAAATCGCCCTCTGGGATATCCTTGGGCAAGCTGCCGGGTTACCGATCTACAACCTGCTGGGCGGTACCTGCCGCGACCAGGTCCGCATTTACAGCCACGCCGGCACGCCCGAAGCCTGCGCCCACCTGGCCGAGAAGGGCTGCACGGCGATCAAGGCCTATTTCCCGGTCGCTCCGCTGCCGCCCGGCGAGCACATCGGCGTGCCGCGTTCGATCACCCTCGCCGAGGAACTCGCAGCCCTCGAGCACATGCGCCGCTGCCGGCAGGCGGTCGGGGATGCGGTCGACATCTGCACCGACATCCAGGCCCGCTACACTTCCTCCGCTGCCATCCGCCTGGCGCACCGCTTTGAGGAGATTGGACTGCTCTTTTATGAGGAGCCGGTCGGTCCCGAGAACATCGACGAGTTGGTCAAGATCAAGCAGGCCGTCAACGTCCCGATCTGCGTGGGCGAGCGCCGCTACACCCGCTTTGGTTTCCGCGACCTGATCGCCCACCAGGCGGTGGACATGCTCATGCCGGATGTGGTTCGCTGCGGCGGTATCGCCGAGACCAAGAAAATCGCCGCCATGGCGGAAGCCTCCTACATGCAGGTCTCGCCGCACAACCCGAACAGCCCGGTCTCCACCCTGGCCAGCATCCACGTGGTGGCCAACATTCCCAACGGGCTGTTGCTCGAATACGTGGACGACGAGCAGGACGCCCCCTGGCGTGACGAAATCCTCAGCGACCCGCCGGTTTACGAAAAAGGCTTCTTGAAACTGCCCACCAAACCGGGCCTGGGGACACAATTGGTCATGCCGGCCGTCGAGAAGTACCGCTTCGACGGTTAGGGCACCTCAGGCCGGGGCTTCTCACCAGCCACTGACGATCTGGTCCGCCACAAACCTCAGCGCCGTCTTCATCGGCGCCTGTTTGGCTTTCAGGTGCTCGCGCAAATACATCGGGTAGCTGGTCGGCGACTCGTCCCGCGGCGAGATGTCCACCACGGTGCTGCCGCGCAGGCTCAGGTGGTAGACCTGCTCGCTCGGGCTGTGGGCGTTGGCGGTGTAGGCCAGGGTCTGCTCGACCACCGGGAACTCCAGGCTGACCGTGTCTCCCGGCTCGAGCGACTCCAGCAGGATGCGGTTGCCGATCCAGTCCGGTCCTGCCGCGGTCCCGTTGACTCTCACTTCCAGCCCCTCGTGCCGCACCCAGTATGGGATGCGCACCGCCAGCCTGCGCGCCGCCTTGTTGCGCAGGATCACCTTGCCTTCATAAGGCAGCCAGCTCTCGATGTCCAGCATTTTTCCGGCGCGGTTCAGCAGCAGGTTGACCTCGGCGGTCGTGCCGTGCGTGCGCAAAGCGCCCTCCCAGGCGTAGTACAGGCCCTGGGTGGCGTTGGAGGTGCAGCAGTGCATCACCCACGGCGTGGGGATGCTCGTTGGCAGCGCCGTCCCGCCGTACACGCCCAGCGTGCGCCTGAACAGGTCCTCAGGGAAGGCAAGCTGGCCCGGGGTAGGCGTTCTCGCAGCACTGTCCCGTCGAATTTTCGCTGACCCGCTGCAGCAGGTCGGCGCGCGTTATCTGCTGCTCGACCAGCTGGTTGCGCACCACGGCGTCGACATCGTCCCAGTAATCGCCCATGCCGTAGTCGGACAGGCGGATGCCCAGCGCCACCAGGTCGCCCAGGGCGCAGCCCTCCACGTGATCGACTCCGGCCGGGTAGCAGTTGATCCAGCCCATGCGCGGGATGCCCTGGCTGAGGGTGAACTCGTAGGCGCGCCGCACGAACTCGGCGGCGCGGTCGTCGCCGGCCGCCCAGGCGTATTCCAGGATGCCGCGCAGGGCGATGGCACGGGCGTGGAAGTGGCTGTACCAGTGCCCCTGCTCGTGGCCGGCGGTGTAGGCCGGCTCCGGGCGGTGCGCGCCGATGTGGATCAGCTTCATATTCGCCCGGTCGGCGTAGGGGTCGGGCACGGATCCCCAGAAGCGCGGCAGCAGCACGTAACGGCTGAGCAGCCTGGCCAGCTCCAGCGCCTCTCCCTGCCCGCTCTCGCGATACCAGCGCGCAGCCGCATAGAGCTGGTGACCGTGCATGCACACCACCGAGCCCTCGCCGCCCTCGGTCTCGCCTTCGGCCTCGTCCGTGTTCAGCCAGCCCGAGCGCGGGTAAGCGCAGGGCTCACCCCAGCCGCCGTGCTCGGGGTAGATAGGCGTAATCCTGGCTGCGGACCGCAATCCGCAGCAAGCCGTTCGTCAGGCTGCGCAGCTCCTGCTCCAGGCGCTCGGGCTCGACCCCCAGCTCGCGCCAGATCAGCATCGTGCGCAGCATGCGGCCCGCTCCGGGCAGGGTGGCGAAGTCCTCGTCGTGACCCTTGCCGTAAAAGGCCTCCGAGTACGAGTTGCGCCAGGGGCGGCGCGGGTTGTACAGGTCCCAGTACAGGCCGTCCTGCAGCCGTCCCAGGATCGCCGCCCGGTAGCGCTGCTCCAGCTCGAGCTCGTGCGTGCTGCCCGACATGATCCGCATCAGCGTGATCGACTCGGCCAGCTTGGGATCCACCAGCGTCTCGGCGGAGGCCCAGTGCGATAGGTGCGGGCGCCGGGCGTTGTAGTGCACCAGCCCCCAGGTGGTCAGCAGATCGGGATCGATCGTTCCCATGATCCCGTTCAGCGCCAGCGCCGCCCGCTCAGAGAGGTCGAGTGTGTCCGGCACCGTCGCCACCTGAGATTGCCCGGCGTAAGCCGGGACGTCAAACAGGTTGGATTCGTTCATTGAGATTCTCCTTCATAAGCTTCTAAGGATTTTATCCATTCACAACATGCGATCTCTTTGCACAAGGAGTTTATATCATAGCTCACGCTTCGTGTCTTCGATTCTCACAACCGCGGGGATGGACAGGGCAAGCGCGCCCATCCCACTGATCATCAGACCGGTCAACACCCACCAGAACTGAACCCCAAACGCATCGGCGACCGGACCGGCGACCAGCAGCCCTAACGGCGATAGCACCAGGCTCAGGCTCATTACCAGCCCAAACACACGTCCCTGCATCTCTGGAGGAATGAGGATTTGGGCCAGCGCACCACCCAGGCCAATGGCGATCGTTTCCAGGAAGGCTACCACGAAGATCAGTGCCACAACCACCGCAAACGAGGTCTTCGGGGTCATGGTAATCGCGATGATAGCCAGGCCGTCCAGAAACAGTGCTACATTTTGAGTCACGACTTTCCGCTTGAAACCACCCCAGATGCCCAGCGTGACTCCGCCTAACACTGACCCGATGCCGATCGCAGCCTGCCACCAACCTAGCTCCAACGCGCCTCCTCCGAAGTGTTCCAGTACCAGCAGAGGCGCCAGAGAGGCCGCCGCTCGTCCGAGCAGGTTAATCATAATCGCGATGACCATCAATACCATGAAGGCCTTCCAGTTCCATATGAAACGCCAGCCCTCCTGCATATCCTTCCATAACGAGGATATGCGACTGCTTTCCTCCATGGTGGCGATGCGCGCTGGTTGTGGAATGGGGATGAATAAGAGTGATACGATGGCTGGGATGGCGGTCGCCACATCAATCACCAGTACGCCTTGCATGGACAGCGTTTCAATCGCCAGCGCTCCGATCGGTGGAATGAAGATGGCGGCAAAACCGGACAGAGTTCTGGTTCAACCCGGCCACCCGCGCCAGGTGTTTCTGGGGCACCATCATGGTGGTCGAGGCTGTCATGGCCGGCCAGTGGAAAGCGGCACCGGTTGCGCGCACCAATAACAACGCATAGATCAACCATACCTGAGCCAGGTTCAGCCAGAACAATACAGCCAGCAACAGCGTTGCGGCCGCGATGCCTGCATCGGCAACGAGCATGACTTGTCTCCGGTTCCAACGATCCACCAGCGCGCCTGCAAAGGGTCCGATGAGGATCTGGGGCAACAAGGCAGCCAGGGTAGCCATCGCCAGCATGGTGGCTGAGCCAGTTGTTTTTGCCAGGTACCAGACAATGGCGAACTGTACCAATTGACTGCCGAGGAGGGAGAATGCCTGACCGGCCCAGATTATGAAAAACGGCCTGAGGCTCTTGATTCTGATCTTCTTTCTGCATTATACGTATTCCTTTACCCGAAGTTCCAGGCTTGCTCGGGCGATCGGCTCGCAGCAGTTTGGATGTGACAGGTTAAACCGGTTAGATGTTTACTTGCAGTCCGTTATAATTCTGGAGTTGCAGCATTCATTTTACGCCATCGAGGGTAAATTAATGGACTATACACAAATTAAAGGGTTTAACTACCAGCCCAGCTGGGGCAGCTCCGGCTTCGAGATCTGGCGCAACTTCGACCTCGAGCGCATGGGTCACGAACTCACCCACGGCAAGGCTTATTTCCCGGGCATGAACGCCATCCGTCTGTGGCTCACCCACGACGCCTGGGTGCGCAACCCGGCGCGCTTCGAGGCGGCTTTTGAGAAGGCGTTAGGCCTCGCCGAGACTCACAACCTGCGGGTCATGCCGGTGCTCTTCAATCGCTGGCATGACGGCGCCCTGGATTACGGTGGCATCTACCTCGACCACTTCCTCAAGAACGTCAGCTGGGTTCAAAATTCTGACCGGCCGGGCGAATTCGCCAGCGCCATCGTCGGTGCGCACGCCGCCGATCCGCGCATCCTGGCCTGGGATCTCTGCAACGAGCCCTTCTCCTACAACTGCCCGCCGCAGTCCATCCCCGAGGTCGTCTCGGCCGAGTTTGCCTGGCTGGAACGGATGTATAGGATCGTCAAAGGCTGCGGCGCCCTGGCGCCGGTCACCGTCGGCATTCACGCCGGTCACGGCCTGGACGGCATCCGCCAGATTGAGCCGATCAGCGACATTCTCAGCATCCATCCTTACTGGACCTGCGACAGCCCTGTCCAAAGCAAGGACGCTTATGAGAAATCCTTGGACGACTACGTCCGCTTCGCCGCTCAGATCGGCAAGCCGCTGATCGCTACCGAGACCTGTTGGGGCGCCACGGATGACGCCAAACGGGTCGAGATCATCCGCTACACCCTCGGCGAGCTCAAGAAGCGCGGCATCGGCTGGCTGGTCTACCTGCTGCACCACAGCCTCGTCGCCGATGCCCACCGCCTCGAATTCGGACCGTTGAGCGCCCCGGGCAACCTGGCTTTCATCGAAGCCGACGGCAGGCTGCGTCCCGGGCACGAAGTCTTTAACGAGTTTTAGGGACGCTCAAAGCCCCATCAAAAACTCGAAGACCTTATCGTTCTGTCCTGGTAGACCCTCGTGTCCGAAGTCCGGGTAGACCAGCATGGATTTCGAGGCGCTGATCTTGTTGTAGGCGGCGAACTGGGTCGACGGCGGGCAGATCGTGTCCATCAGCCCGATCACCCAATACACCTCGCCCTTGATTCGTTTCGCCAGGTGCTGGATGTCGATGTATCCCAGCTTCTCGAAAATGGCATTCTCCTGCTCGTGGCGCGGGTCGAACAGTCGGAAGTAAGTCTTCAACTCGGCATAGGCATCCTTGGCCTGGTCCATCTCCCAGACGCGCTTGTAGTCGCTCAGGAAGGGGAAGACCGGCGCGGCCCGTTTGATGCCCGGCTCCAGCGCCGCGCAGGCCACAGTCAGGGCGCCGCCCTGGCTGCCCCCGGTAGCGCCCACCCGCTTCGGGTCCACCTCCGGCATCGCCATCAGGATGCGTGCCAGTTGCGCCGTGTCCAGGAAGATCTGGCGGAAGAGCAGCTTCTCCGGGCTGCCGTGCAGGGCTTCGTCCAGGCCGCGGATGATGTGCCCGTTGTGGGTGTTGCCGGTGACGCTGCCGCTGTCCTGCGACAGCCCGCCCTGCCCGCGGCAATCCAAGGCGGCCACGCTGAAACCCGCCCCGACGTAATTGAGCTTGTCGGACCAGTCGCCCGAGTTGCCGCTGTAGCCATGGAACATGACCACGCCCGGGTGTTTGGCTGGGGCGTTTTTAGGCCGCAGGTACTTGGCGTGGACGCGCGCCCCACCGACCCCGCTGAAATACAGGTGGTAGCAATCGGCGTTCGGAGCCTGGAATTCGGCGGGCACCAACTCAGCCTGGGTACCCAGGGCGTGCATCTCTGCCAGGGCTTGATCCCAGTAGGCGTCGAGGTCTGCCGGGCGCGGGTTCAGCCCGGCATAGGTCTGCAGTACATCCCATGAATAGTCGAACGAAGTCAGTGGCATTTGGTTTCTCCTGATATTGGTTTGTTTGATTTTGAAAAGTCGAGGTCGGCGGAATCGCCATAAAGGATGCACAATTTCAATCGATCCGTGGTTTAATTTCCTTACGTTGATTATATGAGACGTTAAGGATTTTTGGGGTGTTTTCCACCCCTGAAAAAACCATGTCAACAGCCTTTTCTCAGGATTCTTGCTTTGGTGCAATGAAGACATCCTCAAAACGAGACGGAAGGATTGAAATATGACGGACCGCCTGGCAATTTCGTTCTGGATCTGGGCGCTGTTCAATACAGCGCCCAATGGCTTTTTTGACGACCTCGAAGGGCGAATGGCGGAGCTCAAAGAACGGGGCTTCAACTGCATCCGCATCGAAGACGGGGCAGGCCTGTGCCACGATAAGAGCGGGCGGCCGCGCGGAGAGTTGGCCTTTCAGGAGGCGCTGCCGGGGCACATGCGCTTGATCCGCCAGTCTGAACGGTTCCTGGCGGGTCGCTGCGACCCGCTGAAAAGGTTGGTCGAGTTGTGCACGTTGGCCAGGCAGTACCAGGTGAAGGTCATCCTCTCGAGCTGGTATTACCTGCATACGTTCTGGTTCGCTGATGAAGCCATCAATACGGAGTTGCTCAGCCTTTCACTCTCTGACCGCTTCATGCATTTCGCGCAGGCCCTGGACCGCATCCTGGGGGAGCTCGAGCAGCGAGGTCTGCAGGAGGTGATTGCCTTTGCTGAAATTTTCAATGAGATCGACGGTTTGCAGTTTATCGCAGGAAACGAGGAGAAAGCGCAGTTGAACACCATCCGGGGCTGGCATGAGGATGCGTTGGAATTCTTGAAGATGCGCCATCCACAAACCCGTTTTGCACTGGATACCTGCACACCATTCGTCAACCCGGAGTATATCCCCCGGAACGTGCAGGTCTGGAATTTCCACAGCTATTACCTGTGGTCAGTCTATGATGTTTTGGAGGGGTTGGTCACCTGGGGTTCAGAAACTGACGAGCCCAGGCTGCAAGAACCAGTCCGGCAGCTCCTCCGGCGCGATCTGATTCCCTTCCACGTGGTCCGGGAAAGCCGTGGGAGTCGCCCTTTGATTGCCGAAGACTGGTACAGGCGGGTCTGGCTCTACCGGAATCTCGAGCCGGCCGCCCTGCCTGGCTTGGAACGGATGCTCCAGGAAAACCTGGAAAGGAATGTTGGCATTTTTAAAAAGAAAGCCGAGGACAATGCAGCCCAGGCGGTCCGGTTGCGCGATCGCTGCCTTGCCGGGGTTCCGCTGGTGCTCGGTGAAGGGGCAAGTTATTGTGCCGACACGCGTTTACGTTGGGAAGAGCGCTCCGATGCCTATTGGGAAGTGCTGGAGCATGCGGCCCGGGTTTACAGGGAGTCTGGATTGTGGGGAGCCGTGGCGCGCACGAATTCCGGGCCTGAAGATCCAGCCTGGCATGAATATCCCGATCGCCTGCGGCGGGTAAACGAGGCTTTCCTTGGACACTGAGCAAACTTTAAGCGTTGGTTTTCCCGATTGCGAAATCCTCCTGTCTGCCGGCGAGCCCTTTGCCGCTGGTTTCTGCGAACTGCCCGGTTGCACGCCGGTTGAGCGCTACTCCCGCGCCTGGCGGCGCTGGCTCGAACATGCTCCACTGCCTGCATACAACGGCGGCACCCTTTATCCCTGCGGTAAAGCCATCCCTGACGGATGCGAGTCCACGGTCGTGCCGTCTTACTCCTTCACCTTCGACTGGAATCCCGTTACCCTGGCCGCTAAGGCAGCCGAGCTCGATGCGCTGCCAGCGATTCGCCTCCACCTCGAGGCGTTGACGAAGGTGCTCGCAGAAGAACAGGCCAAGACCCCTAACGAAAACCAGCGGCATACCGTAGGCGGAAGCGCCTACACCCACGCCATTGTGCGCTATGACCGGGTGCTGCGCGAGGGGCTGGATGGCTTCGAGGAGCGCGCCTGGCAAGGCCTGGAGCGGGCTCGCGAGGACGACACCCAGGCGTTTTACCGCGCCATGCTGGACCTGCTGGAGGGAATTCGCACCTGGCACGGGCGGCTCCAGGAGCACCTGCGGTCGCTGCCGGATACCGGTGAATGGCGCGAACGCCTGCTCACCGCCCTGGCTTGGGTGCCATTTAAACCGGCGCGCAGCTTTTACGAGGCCATGGTTGCCTATAATTTTATCTATTACCTGGACGGCTGTGACAACCCCGGCCGTATGGACCAGGTGCTGCTGCCGTATTACCACGACCCGCAGGATGAACTGGAAGCCAGGCAGGTCCTGAGCGATTTCGCCGACAATGTCAGCGCCAACGGCGGCTGGAGCGCAGCCCTGGGCGGCACGGCTCCGGATGGAAGCTCCGCCTATAATGCCCTGACCGCGCTGATCCTGCGGGCGATGCGCGGGCGTTATCGCCCCAGCCTCGAGCTGCGGGTGCGCCGGGATATGCCGGAGATGATCTGGGAGGCCGCCTTCGACGCTCTCGAATCCGGTAATGGGCAGCCGGCGTTCTATCACGAGGAAGCCTACCTCGAAGGCCTGCGCGCTGCCGGGCTGGACATTGCCGAAGAGGACCTCTCCCTGTGGAACGGCGGCGGCTGCACCGAGACCATGCTCCACGGCTGCTCGAATGTCGGCTCGCTGGATGCCGGCTTCAACCTGCCGTTGATTCTCTCTGACTCTTTAATGCGTAACCTGCAAGACGGCGCTTCCTTTGACAGCGTACTTGCAGCCTTCGAAGCCGACGTGCGCCGCGATATCTATGAAGCTCTGGGGCATCTCAATAATCATCTTCTGGCTCGGGCTCGCCATCGTCCCCAGCCGGTGCGCTCGTTGTTAATCGACGATTGCCTCGAGCGAGGGCGGGATTTCAACGACGGCGGGGCGCGTTATAACTGGTCGGTCGTCAACGTTGCCGGCCTGGCCAATGTCGCCGATGCCCTGGAAGCGCTGCGCATGGTGGTGTTTGAAAGTCGGGAACTGACCCCGGTCGAGATGCGCACGGCGCTTGGCAGCAATTTCGAAGGGCGGGAGCCTTTACGGCAGCGCCTGTCAGCCTGCCCGAAATTTGGCAATGACGCCGCTTCGGTGGACGCCCTGGCTGGGCGTATCGCCGCCTGTGTGTACGATGCCATCACTTCGGTTCCCTGCGCGCGCGGCGGAAAATTCTTGTCTTCGCACATCATGTTCGAAACCTTTGCCGCGGCCGGCGCGGGGGTCGGCGCACTGCCGGACGGGCGCCGCGCGGGGGAACCGTTGGCCGATTCGGTCGGCCCCGTTCAGGGACGCGACCGCAAGGGTCCCACTGCCATGCTGCGCAGCGTCACGCGCCTGCCGCTGCGACGGGCTGCTGGCACGCCGGTGCTCAACCTGCGCCTGGCGAAATCCGCCGTCGCCGGCGAGACAGGTCGCCGGCGCCTCCGGCAATTGATTGAGACCTATTTCGACCTGGGCGGGATGCAGGTGCAGCTCTCGCTGCTGGACCGGGCTGAGCTCGAAGACGCCCTCGTCCATCCCGAAAAGCACGAAGACTTGATCGTGCGCATTGGTGGCTATTCGACTTATTTCAACCGCCTGTCACCCGAGTTGAAACGCGAGGTCATCAAGCGTACGGAATACACCGTGTGACGGGTTGAAAAAGCCATATTTCTGGTGGTGATCCACTCAACCTGCCGTTTACAATATTGGTGCGCACCCGCAAAACCCATCCTCAAAATATGATAAAATAATATTGGTATGGATCGTAGCTTTTATCACAAACTCTACATATCCGACCATCACTCACCTGGTGTAGGCAGGGGCCCTTTTACACCCGGTGACAGACCATTACACCATTTTTTGAAAAAGGAGAATTGGAATATGATGAAGATGCTCTTTAAGTTTTCGTCGCTGTTAATCTTGGCTGCGCTGGTCCTGTCAGCCTGCGCGCCAGCGGCCACGCCCGCCCCCACGGAAGAGGTCGCAGCGCCCGAGACCGAGGAAGTTGTGCCTGAAGTCACCGAGGAGCCTGTGGAACCGGCTGCTCCCGAGGAGACCGAGGCAGTCGCCCCGGAAGCCACTGAAGAACCTGCTGAACCTGCAGAAGCCGCCTCCTGGCGGGATACCGATCCTTACAAACCCTTTCCCGAGACCCTCAGCATGGTCCTGGTCAAGGGCGGTCAGGAATTTGCTGCCCAACTGCCTGAAGGGGAGACTATCGAGGACAACCGGGCTCTGCAATATATTGAGGATACCCTCAACATCGACATCACCTTCTCGTGGATCGTCCCGAGCGACAGCTATCTCGATAAGCTGAACCTGGCGATCACCACGGGCGATATCCCGGATGTCATGATCGTCGACTCCCTGCAGCTCGAGCAATTGACTGCTGCCGACGCCATCGAAGATCTGACCCCCTACATCGAGACGTATGCCAACACGGATATCCTCGAGAACTACGCCCAGACCAAAGGCGCAGCCCTGGCCGCGGCGACCCTGAACGGCAAGATCATGGGCATTCCCAACGTCCAGCCGCAGGCGGATGCCCCGATCATGGTCTTTATCCGCCAGGACTGGCTGGATAAGCTGAGCCTGCAAGGTCCGAAGACCGTGGACGATGTCGAAGCCATCGCCAAAGCCTTCATCGAGCAGGACCCGGATGGCAACGGCGAGGCCGACACCTTCGGCATCACCGGCACCATGACTCCAGTCCAGGTACCCAGCAACCTGCACGGCTTTGACGCCATCTTCAATTCCTACGGCGCCTTCCCCGCCCTCTTCTTCCGCAATGCCGAGGGCAAGGTGATCTACGGCAGCGTCCAACCGGAGGTGAAGGATGCCCTGGCGCGCCTGGCCCAGTTGTATGCCGATGGCATCATCGATCCTGAATTCGCCACCAAAGATGGCGGCAAATCGAATGAAATCATCGCCGGTGGTAAAGGCGGCATCATGTTTGGCCCCTGGTGGATCCCCTGGTGGCCTCTGAACGACTCCGTCACCAACGATCCGAACGCCAACTGGCAGCCATTCCTGATACAGGATAAGAACGGCAAGTACACCTTCTCGATGGGCGGCTACACCTACAGCTACGTGGTCGTCAAGAAAGGCTATCCCCATCCGGAAGCCGCTCTCAAGGTGCTCAATGTCCAGAACGACCTGAGCTACGGACTGAATGACGCTCCCCAGTATTACGCCGATTTCAACTCCATCTGGAGCACCCTCTTCCCGATCCCGTTCCTGATCGAGCAGCCCTACGTGGTCGAGCGGATGGGACGGGAGTACCAGCAGGCGCTCGACGGAACGCTGGACCCGGCGACCTTTAGCGAAGCCATGAAGATCGAGTATGCACAGATCCAGACCGACATCGCTGCCCCACGCCAGGATGTCCCAAGCTGGTCCGTGCGTATGGCCCGCCTGGATGCGGCTTTGCTGCTGGCCCAGGGCTACGACGAAGTTCGCACCGACCCGGTGGCTGCCCGCATTTACCCGCTTGATGAAAACTGGCCCTCTCTCAAGAAAATGGAAGATGAGGCCATCCTGCAGATCATCACCGGCGCCAAACCCCTTGATTACTTCGATGAATTTGTTCAGATGTGGTACGACAGCGGCGGTACGGCGCTGCTTGAGAAGATCAACTCGCAGTAACTTTGCGTGATCCACGGGTGCGTGCGGCAGTCCACTGCCGCACGCACCTTATTAATTGAATACAACCAGCACCAACTGGGAAGGCGGTCATGTTCAAGAAATCGGATTCGGTTTGGTACACTCTGATGGTCTTGCCCGGGGTGATCTTTCTCTTTGCATTTATCTTTGTCCCCCTGATTTACTCGGTCATTGCCTTTCAGAAATTCAACCCGGCCCTGGGCATTCAAAATTCTCCCTGGGTGGGGTTGGACAATTTTACACTCATGTTTCGCATTCCGGACGCCCGGATCGTTTTTCGGAATACCCTGTTCATCGCGACCATGAAGATCATTATGCTGGAGATTGTGGCGATCACCTTTGCGCTGCTCCTGAATGAACTGCGCCTTGGTCGCGTTCAAGAAGGCCGTCCAGACGATGGTCTACCTGCCGCACTTCCTGTCCTGGGTGATCCTGGCGGGGATTTTACGCTCTATCCTGGCTCGCGAGGGGCTGCTGAATGATTTCCTGGGTTTATTTGGGATCTCCCCGGTGTATTTCCTGGGGAATCCCACCGTCTTTCCCTGGGTGCTGATCGGCAGTGAAGTCTGGAAGGAATTCGGTTTCGAAGCCATCATCTACCTGGCAGCGCTGACGGCGATTAACCCCAGCCTGTACGAGGCGGCTGATATGGATGGCGCCAACCGCTTTCAGAAGATGCGCTATATCTCGATCCCAGGAATTTTACCGACCATCATCCTGCTGGCTTCGCTGAGTATTGGCAGTGTTTTGAGCGCCGGTTTTGATCAGATCTTTAACCTGTATAGCCCGATTGTGTATACCACTGGCGATGTCATTGATACCTATGTTTACCGGGTGGGCCTGACCCAGGGGCAGTACAGCCTGGGCACTGCTGTCGGGTTGCTCAAGACCGTGATCTCCCTGATTCTGATCGGGATTTCCTATTTGGCAGCCAAAAAGTTTGCCAACTACCGCATCTTCTAGGAGGCTTTCATGGTCGTATCGAAAAGTTTACCGGATAAGATCATCGATTGGCTGATTGTCGTTGTCCTGCTGCTCCTGGGCTTCAGCACGCTGCTGCCGTTGATTCATACCCTGGCGATCTCACTCAGCAACAAAGCCGCGGTCAGCGGTGGGCTGGTTAACCTCTTTCCGGTCGGTTTTAATTTGGATGCTTACGCGTACATCACCCAGGACGCCAGCTTCTGGCGTGCTTTTCTGGTCTCAATCGAGCGGGTGATCCTTGGCGGCGCCCTCAACTTCTTCCTGGCCGTCCTGACGGCGTTCCCGCTTTCCCGCGAGGTCAAAGAGTTTCGCATCCGCAACGTGCTGATGTGGCTGTTTGTCTTTGGGATGATTTTGAATGTGGGCCTGGTGCCCTGGTTCTTGACCATCAACCAGTACAACCTGATTGATACCATCTGGGCCCTGGTGCTGCCCAGCGCCCTGCCCATTTGGAATGTGATCATCCTGATGAATTACTTCCGTACCCTTCCGAAGGAGCTGGACGAAGCCGCCCGCATCGATGGCGCCAACCCCTGGCAGATCCTCTGGCGCATTTACGTGCCCACCTCGCTGCCCGCCATCGCCACGATCACCCTCTTCAGCATCGTCGGTCACTGGAACTCATTTTTTGACGGGCTGATCCTGATGAACGACCCGAACAACTACCCGCTGCAGACCTACATCCAGCAGCTGGTGATTGCAGAAAGGTCGATTAGCAGCAGCAGCCAGGCCCAAATGCTCGCCAAGCTCTCGAACAACACTCTCAACGCTGCCAAGCTGTTCATCGCCATGGTGCCGATATTACTGGTATACCCCACACTCCAGCGCTATTTCATCCGCGGCATCACCCTGGGTGCGGTCAAAGAATAAGGGATTCCTTTTATTCTGCGCGCGAGAAACGCAGGCGGTGTTTGGAGGTGCCGTGGATGAACAGGCGTGCCTCTTCACTGGCTTCGCGTTCCGTCTCCTGCCGGGCCGGATCGCCGACCACCTGCGGGTACCAGCCCTCAGTCTCCAGCAGGCGCTTGGGCTCGCTCCAGCTCGCAGGATCAGATATATCGTCCGCCAGGCTGACATAGATGCCGTCCTGCTTCCAGGCCGGGTCGATGGCACGGTTCATCAGGATCACGTACTGCCGCAGGTGATGGTTCCAGTGCACCGAGGGGCCCCAGAATGCCTCCGGCTGTGGGCTGTACCAGCCGGAGCGTACGGGAATGACCGGGGTGACTTTCCCATTCAGGCCCTTTTCCTGCCAGCCGCCCTCGAACCACTTCTGCACTTTGCCCACTGGGCTGAAGCGATCCGCATAGCGCAGCCGCGCCAGCGAGATGCCTTGCTGGGCAACTTCCCGGTAGTATGAGCCGAAGAGGAAGTAGAAATACTCGCCGGTGCGGTCCGCGATTACCGAAAAATCGCCGTTCCCGCCGGCAAACCAGTTGTTGCGCTCGGGGAGGTTGAGGGTCTCCGGTCCGCCGGTCAGGACCAGGCCCAGGTCATCCCAGCTCATGCCGTTGTCGTATGAAATGGTCGCGCCAATGAAGGGCGCTGTCATCGGGAACTGGCGGCCCACCTGGTATTCGTCGGGGATGTAGTGCGCCGGTTCGTTGTGATACCAGCCCAGCAGCCAGCCGTTGGCTTCCTGGTGCACCGACTCGATCCACAGCCCACCGTCCCGCCAGGCCGTGAAGGTGACTTCGCCGAGGCGCTCCAGGTGTTCTACGTCCGGGCCGCAGCAGTGCACCGGGCGCCCGGTGGCGGTCAGCAGGTGCAGCCTGCCCTCCGCCCACCAGCACGGGCTGGTACAGTCCGCCGCGCTGGGCAGGTGGATGGGGTCAGCATCCATGATCTCGATCTGGGTATTGCCAATCTGAAGGGTGTGCTTTGTCATCGGATATCTCCTGGGTGATTTTCAACCCTGATTATAAAGTCACTCCAGCGCCGTGGTAGAATTTTCAGGTCTTGTTTGTTAGTGACTTTTAGTAAACACCTTGGACCAGGAGGTCGAATTGTCCGTACCCGATTCTGAAACTGTTTTGCTCATAACCCGCAACGGTATGGGGGATGCTGAACCCGCCTTGCAGCAGAAGCTCATCACAACCTATTTCAAGCTGCTGGACGAATACAACATCCTTCCGGCGGCGATCTGCTTTTATGCCAACGGCGTGCGCCTGGTGGTCGAGGGCTCCCCGGTGCTGGATACCCTTAAGTCACTGGAAGCCAAAGGGGTGGACCTCGTGCTCTGCAGTACCTGCCTAAACTTTTACAACCTGGTGGACCAGGTGCGCGTGGGGATTGTCGGTGGTATGACTGATATCCTGGAAGCGCAGCGCCGTGCCAGCAAGGTCATCACGCTTTAAGTGAGAGGAAAAACTGGTGGGAAAAATAGCTGACCAATACCTGGAAATCGATCCCTGGAAACTAATCGAAGAAGGTTTCCATCCCGAGCGGGGGCAGGTCTCGGAATCCCTTTTTTCATTGGCGAACGAGCACCAGGGGGTGCGCGGCTTCTTTGACGAAGGATATTCCGGAAAGAGCCTGATCGGCGTGTACCTGAACGGCATTTACGAGGAGCGCTTCACGGAAGGCATGGCTTACAAGGGGATTTCCAACCGCCTGGCATTCATGGTCAATACCGTAAACTGGCTGCACACCCGTATCGAGGTCGATGGCGAGGTGCTCGACCTGGCAGACAGTAAGTTTTCCGGCTTCCGCCGCGAGCTGGACTTCCGCACGGGGGAGCTGCGGCGTGAGTTCGTCTGGGAGACGAAGACCGGCAAAAAGCTGCACCTCACCTTCCGGCGCCTGCTGAGCATGCAGACCAAGGAGTTGGCCTGCCAGCAGATATGCCTCAGACCTTTAAATTTCACTGGTAAGGTAAATCTCACCCTGGGCCTGGATTTTTCTGTTCTGCATCGATCCTTTGGCCAGAATTTTTGGAATTGCCCGCGGATAAAGTACATTCGTAAGAAAGACTTGCTGGCGATCCTGGGCGTGAGCACCTCCATCGGTCACCGCCTGTTTGCCGGGATGAAGCTGGACGCTCCTGCACAGCTATCCTCAATAGAGGCTGAAAAATTCGTCGGCGGCTGTCTGGACGTAGATCTGGTGTCAGGGACGGAGACGGTCATTGAAAAATCCGCGGTCCTCTACACGGCCAGGGACCCTCAGCAGTCGCTGGAAGCTGCCTGGCAGCAAGGCCTTGACCGGTTGCAGGCCTCGGTGACTTCCTATGCGGAAGTGTTGGAGCAGAACCGGGTGTATTGGGATAACTTCTGGGCGAAATCGGACATTGTGATCGAGGGGGATGCGGAAAACCAGCAAGGCATCCGCTTCTGCATCTTCCAGATGCAGCAGACCTACCGTGGTGTGGTGGATGGCGCCAACATCGGCGCCAAAGGCCTGACCGGTGAAGCCTATAACGGCAACGCCTTCTGGGACACCGAAACCTACTGCCTGCCGTTCTACCTGTTCAGCAACCCTGCCGCAGCAAAATCGCTGCTCGATTTTCGCTACAAGACGCTGCCCCAGGCGATGGCACGCGCCAGAGATCTGGATTGCATCGGCGCCTGCTACCCGGTGGCGACCTCGGATGGAACCGAAAGCTGCACGCTCTGGCAGCACGCCAGCCTGCAGTTCCAGGCGACCACAGGGGTGGCCTATGCCATCTGGCATTATGTCAAGGTGACCGGCGACCAGGCATTTCTGCAGCCGCCAGGGCGCCGAGATGCTGGTGCAGATCTGCCGCTTTCTGGCCAGCCGCGGGCAGTGGTCGGCCAAGGGCAAATTCGGTTATTACGCCGTCATGGGACCGGATGAGTTCCAGATGATGGTCAACAACAACGCCTATACCAACTACATGGCCAAGCGCACGTTTGAATTTACGCTCGAGTGTCCTGGAGGACATGGATCTCACCACGCCTTGGCTGCACGGCAGGCTGAGTTGGATGAATGGCGGCGCATGGCGGCCGAGATGATCATCCCGTACGATCCGGCGGATAAAGTACATCCGGAGAGCGGCCTCTTCGAGCAGCATGAAGGCTTTTTCAACCTGCCGCACATCGATGTGGATGCCATCCCGGTGGAGGATTTCCCGCTCTACCATCACTGGTCCTATGACCGCATCTACCGCAACGACATGATCAAGCAGCCGGACGTGCTGATGTTCATGTTCCTGTACAACCAGTCCTTCACCCTGGCAGAAAAGCAGGCCAACTACGATTACTACGAGCCGCGCTGCATCCATGAATCTTCGCTCTCGCCTTCGGTCCACTCCATCCTGGCCGCGGAGCTGGGACGGTCGCAGGAAGCCTTTGACTTTTTCCGCTTTGCCACCCGCATCGATCTGGATAATTACAACCGCAACACGGACGAAGGCATCCATACCACCTCGATCGCCGCTGCCTGGATGAACATCGTCTACGGGTTTGGCGGGATGCGCTCGGATGGGGAAGTCCTGGTCTTCAATCCATCCATACCCGAGAATTGGAAATCCTACAGCTTCCAGATTGTCTACCGGGGATCCATCATCAAGGTTCACGTAACCCAGGACCGCGCGCACTTCCGGGTCCTCGAAGGCACGCCGGTCCAGGCCACCATCCGGGGTAAGCTGCAGGAAATCAACCCGGCCGGGCTGGTCATATCGTTATAGGTATTAAATCCGCGCAGGAGCTTTTTATGAGTTGGACGATTACGGAACAAGACCAGTACGACCCGGCTGCCATCGACCGCCTGGGGAATAAATTTTTGACCGGCAACGGCTACCTGGGTTACCGCGGCACGCTGGAAGAATTCACCAAAGACCAGAAAACGGCCACCATCGTTTCGGGGCTGTACGACCAGGTCGGCGACCAGTGGCGCGAGCCGGTCAACCTGCCCAACGGCGCTTACGTCCGGGTGTTTGTCGATGGCAAGCCGCTGGACGTCCTTTCCGCCGGGGTGCCGGCGCACTCGCAGTCGCTGGACATCGCCCATGGCGTTCACCTCCGCCGCACCGTTTTTCAGACGGAGGACGGCAGGCTGTTCCTCGTGCTGGCCAGGAGGTTTGCCAGCCTCGCCCAGCCCCATTTGATCTGCCTGGAATTTACCGTCCAGGCTGCGCAGGATTGCGAAGTGATCATCCAGACCGGCATCGATGGCGATGTCTGGGATCTGAACGGCCCGCACCTGGAAGCGATGATACCTGCACAGGGTGATGGTTTGATTTCCCTTTCAGCCCGCACGCATGAAAACGGTGTCTCGCTGGCTGTATCCGAATCCACATTCCTGCCAGGTGCGCAGGAAACCATCCATCTTGAGGAGGAGCGCATCCTGCGCGAGTACCGGGTCGCCCTCGATCACCACCAGCCGTGCACCCTCAGAAAATTTATCGCCGTTTATACAGGAATCGACTCGCAGGACCCGCTCGAGGAGAGTCAAAAACTCTGCCTCCAGGCTGCGCGGTTCGGTTTTGAACGGTTGTACCGGGAGCACTCCGCCCTATGGGATGAGCGCTGGCAGAGCTGCGATGTCCAGATCCAGGGGGACGAGCAAGCCCAGCAGGCGCTGCGCTTCAGCATGTACCACCTGCTGGCGATCGCGCCCACCCATACCGACACGGTTTCCATCCCCGCCCGCGGCCTGTCGGGCCAGGTATACAAGGGGGCAATTTTCTGGGACACCGAGGTTTTCATGCTCCCGTTTTTCAGCCACGCCTTCCCGGCGATTGCCCGCAACCTGCTGCTGTACCGCTATCACACCCTGGATGGCGCTCGCCGCAAAGCGGTCGAATACGGCTACCGCGGCGCCTTCTACGCCTGGGAAAGCCAGGATACCGGTGACGATGCCTGCACGCTGTTTAACATTACCGATGTCTTTACCAACCGGCCGATGCGCACCTACTTCCGCGACAAGCAGGTGCACATCAGCGCTGATGTCGTCTACGCAGCCTGGCAGTACTACACCCTCACTGGGGATGCCTCCATATTTGTGGACGGATTGGCCGAGGTCATCTACGAATGCACCCGCTTTTTCCTGTCTTATCTCTATTACAGCCCCGAGAAAAAACGTTACGAAATCCTGGACGTCACCGGCCCGGACGAATACCACGAGCGCGTCCACAACAATGCCTACACCAACTTCATGGCAGCGCACACCTTCAATGTCTGCCTGCGGGTGAGCGAGCTGCTCCAGGCGCAGCATCCTGCCCAGGCGGCAGCCCTGCTTGAGAAGCTGGACTTCGAGTTCGATTTTCAGTCTATTCGTGAAGCCGCCCGGGCAATCTATGTCCCTCAGCCTGATGCCGCGGATAAAATACATCCGGCGGTCATCCCCCAGTTTGACGGCTATTTCAACCTCGAAGACGTCAGCCTGTCCGATTTGTTGAAGCGCAAGCTGCACCCCCATGAGTACCTGGGAGGCGGCAGCGGCCTGGCGACCACCACCCAGGTCATCAAGCAGGCGGACGTTGTCCTGGCGCTGTTCCTGTTCGGCGAGCGTTATTCAGGCCAGGTGAAAACAGCTAACTGGGAATTCTATGAGCCGCGCACGGAGCACGGCTCCAGCCTGAGCGCCTGCTCCTATTCACTGGTCGCCGCCCAGATCGGGAAAATCGAGTGGGCGTACCGCTATTTCATGAAAACAGCCACCATTGACCTGACCGGCGAATCGAAGCAGTACGTGGGCACCCTCTACATCGGCGGCACGCATCCGGCGGCAAACGGCGGCGCCTGGATGGCGGCGGTGATGGGGTTGTGCGGGATTCGGCGAGTGGAGGACGGCGGAAATTCGCAGGATGCTCTCAGCATCGAGCCCCACCTGCCCGAGCACTGGCAGGAGGTCCGCCTGCCGCTGACTTTCCAGGGACAAAAGCTGGCAATCCAGATCACGAAGGATGCGCTGACCGTGCAGGCCGTACAACCTCTGACCAGTGAGATCTGGATAAAGTCAGGAGACAGGATTTATTCCCTGCCCGAATCGGAACAACTCTCGATCCAACTGTCGAATGAACCAGACCAGGAGTGCTAACATGAACAAACGTCCTGCGACCATTCAAAACTTATGGGGCGTCATCCTGTTGGCGATGATGGCAATCTTTCTGGCGTCTTGCACCGCTGGGACAACCACTCCAACCAGTCCGTTTGAAGATGTAAAAATCCCCACCTTTACACCTACGGCGATCGTTGAGGCGCAGCCCACGGACACCCCAATGCCGGAGTTATCTGAAGGCCCATTTAATTGGTCTGGCGGAGACTCGCCCGCTGTTGATGGCGCATTACATGCCCTGGTACCAGGCGCCCAAGGTGAGTGGGCAATGGGGCTACCACTGGACGATGAACCATTTCAGCCCCTCCCAGGATAAAGATGGCCAATGGACGAACTTCGCCTCGCACTACACCCCCCTGACCGGGCTGTACGATTCGAGCGACGAAATGGTGCTCGATTACCAGGTCCAGATGATGAAGCTGAGCGGCATCGACGGCGTCATCGTGGACTGGTATGGGAACGAGAATTTCTGGGATTACGGCATGCTCAATGCCAGCACGCAGAAGCTGTTTGAGGCGGTCAAGAAAGCCGGTTTGAAGTTCGTGATCTGCTACGAAGACCAGACGGTCAAGCACATGGTGGACAACGGTCACATCCAGGAGGCGGACGCCATCGCCCACGGCCAGGAGGTCATGCGCTACCTGCAGGAGACCTGGTTCGAGGATGACGCTTACCTGAAGGTAGACGGCCAGCCTGTCCTGTTTACCTTTGGCCCGCAGTATTTTAAAAGCGGCGAGGACTGGAAGGCGCTCTTCTCGGTGATCGATCCCCAGCCGCTGTTCGTCACGCTCAATAACCCGACACCGGGCGCAGCCGCCGCGGCCTACCCCTGGCCGCCGATGTGTGTTTCCAAGGGTGGTGTGCTCTCCCAGGAGGACTTGCAGGCCTACCTGGATGATTTCTACAGCAAGATGCAGGGCTGGCCGTACTGGGTCGCCGGGGCTTTTCCCGGGTTCCACGATATCTACAAGGAGGCCGAGGCCGGTCCAGGCTACGGTTTCCTGGACGCGCTGGATGGCCAGACCTTCCGCTTTACCCTCCAGGAAGCCCTCGACCAGAACCCGGACATGATCCAGTTAATCACCTGGAACGATTACGGGGAAGGCACCATCATCGAGCCCACCGTGGAGTTCGGGAACCGCTACCTGGAGATGGTCCAGGAAGCCCGGCGGGTCACCTCGGGCGGTGATTTTCCCTTCAATGCTGAAGACCTGCGCCTGCCGTTTGAGCTCTACCAGTTACGCCAAAAATTTTTCCTGGATGCCGGGGTGAGCGCCGAGTTGGAAAAGGCAGCCACCGCCATCCTGGCCGGCGATCTGCAGGCTGCGCGTGCGATCCTGGATCGTTATCGATAAATGTTATACTTCAAAGAAAATTCGTAAGGAGCTCCCATGGCCCAAATTGATGATCTCGTGCAAGATTTCCTGGCTCAAAAGAAGATCGCCGTCGTCGGTGTTTCGGACAAGCGTGACACGGGCTGCAATCTCGCCTATAAAAAGTTCAAGGCGGCAGGCTACGAGGTCAGCGCCGTCAACCCGCGCATCACGACCTTTGAGGGCGATCCCTGCTATCCGGACCTGAAATCGATCCCTGAGAAGCCGGATGCCGTCTTCATCCTCACCAATCCCAAAGTCACCGAGCAAATCGTCCAGCAGTGCGTGGACCTGGGCGTCAAACGCGTCTGGATGCACTGCATGATGGGCACGAAGCCCGGCCTGGCGGGGAGTATGACCAGCGTCTCGCAGGATGCGGTGCAGATGTGCCGCGAGAACGGCATCACCGTCATCCCCGGCGCCTGCCCGAACCAGTTCCTGAAGGCGGATTTCGGCCATGCCATGATGCGGGGCATGTTCCGCGCCTTTGGCTTAATGAAGGTCGAATAAACAGGTAGTTACAGCTTCAGATCATCCAGGATGCGCCGGGCAGCCAGGCGGCCGGAGATCATCGCCGTCGGCATGCCGGTGCCGGGACGCGTGCTGGCGCCCGTGAAGTACAGGTTGGCATACTCCGGGTGCTGCAGGTCGGGGCGGAAATAGCCCAATTGGGTCAGGTTGTGGCACAGCCCGTGGGTTGAGCCTTTGAGCAGGTTGTAGCGCTTGCGCCAGGAGGGCGGGGTGAAGTTGACCTCGAACTTGATGTGGGCTTCGAGATCGTCGATGCCCAGCGTGCGCAGGCGGCGCAAGACGTGCTGGCGCGCCCGGTCGCGGATTTCGCCCCAATCCTGGTCTTCGTCCTCGCGCATGTGACCGACGGGCACGACGGCGATCAGGGTGTCCTGCCCGGCAGGCGCCATGGATGCGTCCAGGCGGGTTGGGGCATGGACGTACAGGCTGGGGTTTTCGGGCAGTCCCAGGTCGTCAACGATGCTGTCGAAGTTGGCGCGGTAATCATCGGCCAGGAAGAGGCTGTGCGGCGGCAGTTCTGGATAGGGCTTGTCCATGCCCCAGAAGAAGCTGATGACCGAGCAGGAATAGCGCTTGCGGCTGAGTTTCTCTGCCCGGCCGTCCTGTGGCAGCAGGTACTGGTAGACATATGGCAGGTCTGCGTTCGCCAGGATCACGTCCGCCGCGAACCGCCGGCCTTCTCCGCTCACGCCTGTGGCGCGCTTTCCGGCGATTTCGATTTGCTCGACCGTCGAATCGAAGGCGAACTCCACGCCCGCCTCCCGCGCCAGGGAAACCAGGGCTTCGATCACCTGGTACATGCCGCCCTTGGGATACCAGACGCCGTGCGCCAGCTCGGTGAAGGGCATCATCGAGAAGGTGGCGGGCGCTTCGAAGGGGCTCAAGCCCATGTAAACATCCTGGAAGGTGAAGGCTGACTTGAGGCGTGGGCTCTCGAAGAAGCGTCCCATGTGGGCATAATGTTTCACCAGGGGTTTCACCTGGAACAGCAGGGGGGCGTTGCTGAGCTTGAAGAAATCGAGCGCCGTGCGAAAATCGGGATAGACCAGATTCCGGATGCCCAGGTGGTAGTGGCGGTAGCCCTCGTCCAGGTAGCGCAGCAGTCCCTGGAAGCTGCCCGGCTCGAAGGCTTCGAGCTGCTGCTGCATGGATTTCATGTCGGAGGTCAGTGCCAGCTGCTGGCCGTCGTCGAAGATGAGATGATAGGTGGGGTCGACGCGCTGCAAGTCCAAGACCTGGTGCATCTCTGCGCCCAGTGCTGCGAATTCAGCCTCATACAACAGGGGCATGACCATCAGGGTCGGGCCGGTGTCGAAGGTGTGCCCTTCACGAATAATTCGGTCGCAGCGGCCACCGGGGTCGGGATTTTTCTCCAGAATGGTTACATGCAAACCACTTTTTGCCAGGTGAATGGCAGCTGTGATCCCGGCGATACCGGCGCCGATGACGGCCACGGAGTGCGTGGCTCCCACAGACTTTGCTTTCATTGTCCCTCCATGCGCATAGGATTGGCAGCGTGCTGCGGCGTTCTAGCTCTTAACCAGGGGGAGGCAAGCAGCGAGGTCAGGGTCGACCAGCCCATCCAGAGGAATGCCCGCAGCCCTTTCCGTTCGGGGTAGGCGCGGCGCAGTCGGCCGTGATCGCCTTCGATCAGGCGTAATACGAATTCGAAGCGCGCCGTGTAGGCATATCCGGCCAGACGCCTGCGGGGGCTCTTGACCCGAGCGATGCAGGCCCTGCCGGCTTTGAAATGGGCGCGCGCCAATTGAATCCTTTGGGTCACCCACTCGCGGTAGGCCGGGCTGTCCACGTCGCTCGCCGAAATCCCGTTCGCTTGTAAAAATTCACGTGGAATGTTGAAATAACCGGCGTCGATGTCTTCGAAGGCATCCCGCAGCATGTGCGTAATGTGGGCGGCGATGACAGATGGGTAGCAGGTTTCCGAATGCGGTGCGTTTGGTTGCACCGCACCATGCCCGATGAAGTAGCACATGGCCTCGGAGACCGCGGTTGCCAGCATGCGTGTATATTCTGCCAGCTCAGCCTGGGTGATGGTCCGCCCGCAGCGCCCGGTATCGAAGGCCATCACGCCCATCATGTTGCGCAGGTAGGACTGCAGCCCGCTGTGATCTTCGCTGTCGCTGCGAACCATATCGGCCAGCATTCGCTCCTCGGCGCACAAATCCTGCGGCCTTTCGCCTCGGTAACAGGCATCCAACAGGGTTTGCTGGCGCTGGATAAAGGCAACCTTCTCAGGGCATGTACCGCCTGGCGCGTCGAGTGTGTCGTCCACCCAGCGGAAGTAGGCGTAAGCCTGGTAGGCGGCAGAACGCGTTCTCGGTCTACGAGAAAGCGGATGGTGTAGTAGGATTGTTTGCTGGCAGCTTTGGTGATGGCAGCGGCCAGGGCGAGGTTGGATTCAAGGGAAAAGTCCATGAGGTCTCGGTGAGTGGCGTGTGTCGTTTACTGCTCCACTCTATGTACGAAATTTGTTTATTAAAGTTGTCCGTTCATTCAGTGAGAACGAACAAAAAATAATTTTATCACTACCTGGCGCAGTTCCAAGATTTTTAAGTTTGGACCGCAAGGGTAATCGCATTTGAAGCCTCCATGTCCCGTTTAATGTTATTTCGACGACCGAAGGGAAGAACGGACGTATTTCGTCCGCGAAATCCCTATGAGTATCATCAAAAACATGCCTGGTCAGGTATTAAAGGCCATACTTATAGGGATTTCTCACTCGCAAAGTGCGCTCGTTCGAAATGACAGGTTCATCCAAATGCGATTAGCCTAACGGGTTATGTGTATTCTGGGAAAATGTCAGTCAAAAATGATATAATTTATCTATATTTTGATTCGTTTGCCTGCTTGTGTGAACCTGGAGAACTCCATCATGGAAGAAAAGCGATTACTTATCGAAGAAAGTTTAGACCCTGAAGACTGGGAGGCTTTTCGCAGCCTGGCACACCGCATGCTGGAGGATATGCTCGATTACCAGCAGCATGTACGCCAGCGCCCCGTCTGGCAGCCCGTCCCGCCAGAGGTGAAAACTTTTTTGAAGCAGCCGATACCTCTAGAGCCGCAGCCGCGGGAGCAGGTATACCAGGATTTCGTCCAGTACGTGCTGCCGTATCCATTGGGCAACCCACACCCGCGTTTCTGGGGCTGGGTGATGGGCAACGGCACGCCCTTTGCAGCCATGGCCGAGCTGCTGGCAGCGACCCTGAACCCGAACATGGGCGGGGCCGAGCATGCCGCGAATTACGTCGAGGCGCAGGTGATCGATTGGCTGAAAGAGATGTTCGGCTTCCCTGAAGGCGCCAGCGGGTTGCTGGTCAGCGGAGCTTCGATGGCCAACCTGGTCGGCCTGACCGTGGCGCGCAATACCCTGGCCGGTTACGACATCCGCAGCCAGGGTCTGAGGGCGGGAGCGCGCCAGATGGTGCTCTATGCTTCGCAAGAGGTGCACAGCTGCGTGCACAAGGCGGTTGAGCTGCTCGGGCTCGGGCGGGAGGCGCTGCGCCTGATCCGGGTAAACGAAGCCTACGAAATGGATCTGGAAGCCCTCAAGCAGGCGATCACTGCCGATCGCCGCGCAGGCTTGCAGCCGTTTTGCGTGGTTGGAACCTCCGGGACGGTCAACACCGGTGCCATCGATGACTTGCGTGGGATCGCCGAGATCTGCCGCAAGGAAGGATTGTGGTTCCACGTGGACGGGGCCATCGGGGCGGTGGCGGTTCTGTCTCCAGAGGTGGGTAAATGCGTGGAGGGTGTGAGTTTAAGCGACTCGCTGGCGCTTGACCTCCACAAGTGGATGTACATGCCTTTCGAGGCGGGCTGCGTCCTGGTGCGCAGTGAGAAGGATCACCGCACGGCTTTTTCGCTGACGCCGGAGTACCTGGCGCACGCCGAGCGCGGCATGGCTGCAGGACCGCTATGGTTCAGCGATTATGGGGTGCAACTTACCCGAGGTTTCAAGGCTTTAAAGGTGTGGATGTCGCTGAAAGAACACGGCGTGCCAAAATTTGGGCGCATGGTGCAGCAGAACATGGCCCAGGCTCAATACCTGGCTCAAAAGGTGAAAGACCACCCATTGTTAGAACTGATGGCTCCGGTGCAGCTCAATATTGTGTGCTTTCGGTACAAGCCTGGCGGGCTGGATGAGGAGGGATTGAACCGCCTGAACCAGGAGCTGTTGATTCGCCTGCACGAGAGCGGCATTGCCGCTCCCACCTATACAACGTTACAAAATAGTTATTGCCTGAGGGCAGCAATTACGAATCACCGCAGCCGGCGGGAGGATTTCGACATCCTGGTCGAGGCAGTCGCCCGCCTGGGTGGAGAGGTGCTGGCAGAATTTTGAGGCGCCCTGTTTTAATCTGATGCCGGTTGTGTATTCAGTAAGTAAGGATAAAATCCAAGACTGATGAGATATGGTAGGAAGGTCTGCAGGATGCGGTAAAGGATCGCCGCCAGGGCGGCCTGCCCGAAGCTGGAGCCCTGCAGTACCGCCAGGCTGGTGATGATCGCTTCTTGAACGCCGATGCCTCCGGGGAGGGCGCTGAAAAATCCGGCGATCATGGCCACCACGTAAATGACCGTCGTACCGGCGAAGGATAACCCCGGTCCGAACGCTTTCAAGCAATATCCCAGCACGACGACATTCGCAGCCAGCTCCGCGGCGAACAGCAGCATCACTTTGGAAAAAGCCTTCCAGTCATGCCTTAAGGCAGCGACTGCCCAATCCGCTCGTTGCGCATACCGCTCCACCTGCACCGTGAGGTCACGCCGGGCCAGCTTCTTACCCAGCCAGACAACCAGGCGGGCGACCTTCTGGCGGCGCTGCTCGCTGAACAGGATACCGGCTACGCCAAGGTATAACAACCCGCTGGCAATCGCAACGAAGATCAAGTCCAGCTCGAGGGTGGTCGAAAGCGGCAGGGTGACCAGGACATAAACGATCACCAGGGGCAGTATTCCTAACATGATCAGGCTGCCGAGCAGAAAGTGGATGAACGAGGAGTTGAGTACGTCGTGCAGGCCAACTCCGTGCGGCTTCATCATCAGGTAGCGCAGCGAGAGGCCGGCCACCCCGCCGCTGCTGACCAGGCGGTTCAGGACATTGGTCGCAAAGAAGATCGCCCCCAGCCTGAACCTGCCCATGTGGATCCCGACCGAGCGCGCCAGGTTGACATAGGAGAGGCTGACCAGGGTATTCGAGCAGGCAACGAAAAATAGAGCTCCTGGCAGAACCTGCCAATCCGTCTCGCTGAGAATCTGGATGATGCGGGCGCGGTCAAACAGGATCAATCCCAGCCCGAAAAGGGAGAGGAGCAAGACGGGAAGGAGGACTTTCCATTGGGATTTGTGCCGCGGTTTTTTGATCGGTTTATCCTCAAGTACACAAGCGCTGGCCAGAACGAGTCTGATTGGATGGACCATACGAGGTGGTCTAAAAAGGCAGCCGGTGAAAATGCCTGTAATAAATTATATCCCTGTCAAACGTAGTTGACCAAACGGGCTGGCGACCACCGGTGTAGGACAGGTGGAGGAATGAATTCTCCAGGGAAGCAAAAATCCCCTGGTGTTTCCCAGGGGATTTTTTACTTTTGATCCATCGTCAAATTAATATTTCTCGGGGGGACTTCCTTTTCGAATAAACCGGTTTCGCAAGTTTGAGAATCCCGTCAGGATCTTTTTTGAGCCTCGGTTTACCCTATTTTTTTCCTCATGCGAGTAGTAGTAATACCCTCTGCCTTTGGGTACGCCGTTGAGGATGGCTCCCACAATATTCACGCCGACCTTGCGCAGACCTTCCACGGCTTCGATAGCCGACTGGACGTGGGTTTGATTAGCGCGCAGCACCATCAGTACGCCATCCACGTGTGAAGCCAGGATCGTGGCATCGGCTACTGGCAGGACCGGAGGGCAATCGATTAGAACGATGTCGGATTGCTCTCGAAGATCTTCCAGCAAGCTTACCATCCGCGATGAGCCCAACATTTCAGCAGGATTTGGGGGTAAATTCCCACTGGTGAGGATTTTCACTTTCGTCGCTTCGATTTGTTTCAAACAGACATCTTCTGCTTCATCAACCAGGACATTACTCAGGCCACCTTCCTGCGGAACTCCAAAGAGCTGGTGTAGTTGCGGCATATGCAGGTCAGCATCCACCACCACTACACGTAGCTCAGCCATAGCCAGGGCTGCTGCCAAGTTTGCAGTGACGATCGACTTGCCCTCCTGAGCAGATGGGCTGGTCACCAACAATAGACGCAATGATTTTACCTGCCTTTCATGACGGATATTGGTAGCTAGTCTCCGGAACGTTTCAGTATTAGGGGAGCGTGGTTGTGAAACGACTACCAGCTTGCTTTCCTTGTCAGATAGCCGGCCAACCGAGCCAAGCACAGTTAAATCCAGTGACTGTACAATATCCACCGGTGTTTGAAGCGTACCGTTTGTATACTCGTTAAGGGAAGCAATTGCTATGGCTACCAAAGCACCTAGAAATCCAGCCAGGGTTGTAAATAAAAGTTTATTTGAATCAACAGATTTCTCCGGCACCTTTGCAGGTTCAACAATTGCCACAGATTCAGAATTATTAGTGAGTGTTAAACTTAATTGTTCGTAAAAGTTCTGAAGCACCTGGTAATTGTTACGCTGTTCCAAGAGAAGATTTTGCTGGCGCGCCAATTCCATCTCAGTTTGTGCCTTACTGGTAATCCGCTTGTCAATCTCCTTTTGTGTTTCTTCAATTTGTAATGAGAGACTGTCGATTTCTTCTTGAATATTAGCTAGTCGAGTCATGTGGGGTTCTTCGAGAAGTGACTTAAGGTTTTCTAGGAAAACCTCCACGCTGGTGTCAGCAATCATTACCGCCCTGGCGGAATCATTGTCGTTCACGGTCAGGCGAATTAGTTTTGTGCCCTGAATCGGGGTGACCTGTATTTTCCCTACAAGCGACTGGTAGGTCTCTTGCAGCCCTAACCTTTCGATGACAGGTATTAATACACTCCTTCCCGTTAAAATTTCACGAAAAGTTTGTGTAAGTTGATCGCTGGTAAAACCCGTTAAATACTCACCGCTTCCTGAGTCCTGGGCATTGCCGATCAGTAAGACTGTTGTTGCCTGGTAGGGCAGGGTATTTTCATTTGTGGGTACCTGGGCGCTCTCAATCACCTTCACGATGTCCGTTAGCTGGGCAGCATTGAACTGGAAATCTTGGTAGTCGCGTTCAAGTGACTGCAACTCACTGTGTTGAAGACTCGCCTGCTTTTCCAAAAGATCTAACTTGGCCTCATCTGAAATTTTGCTGGCATTTAAGTGATCGATTTCATCTTGGGTTTCTTGGCTGGCAGCCATCACCGCATCCATCGCCTTCTGCTGGCTGGCTAAAGATGAAGAATAGCGATCGGTTTGCAGTTTTTGAGCGTGGGAAATAAATGTCTCAGCGATAGTATTAGCCAACAAAGCGACTTGAGTTGGCGAGGTGTTTTCGACGGTGAGACGGATCAACTGGGTACCTGGAACAGTCTCAACTTGGATTTGCTCAGTCAATTCTTTCAAAGATACCGGCAATCCTAATTGAGATATGATCGATTCCAGGATCGTATCTCCCTTCAACATCTCCATATAGGTGAGCGCTAATTTTTCTCCGGCAACCAGGGTGCTGTATTCGTTTACCTGGGAATTTTGACCTGGAGAGACGAGTAACAAGGCAGTAGCTTCATACTTAGGATCCTGATAGGTTTTGTATACAAATACCATGACTGCAGATATTAGAGCGCAACCCACAATTAACCACCACCAATGGCGGATTATTAGATAGATTCTTCGGAGATCAATTTCAGAGTGGTTTTTCATATGCATCCTATGAAATTTATTTATCAAGCTTATCCTGCCATCTTGACCGAGCACGCCACCAGCTTGCTACCTCGCGAGGCAACGCCTGCCAGCCATTGGGACGATTTCGCGCATATTCCAGGAATTCTAGGTAAATCCCCAGGCATTGACAATTTCGCAGGTAATCGGGATGTGTGTTGAGCAGCGCCAGGCCCTGGTAAGAGACTAAAAACTCAAATTTTTCTATCCACACTCTTGGCGTGCTTTCTGCGAGAACATTGACCAGGGTACAGTCCTGGGGCAGCGTGTAGGGCAACTCTACGAATTTGCCGATGAAAAAGGGGTAGATACTCATCGTTCCACCCGGCACCGGTTCATAGGGATCTGTATCAAAGAAGGAGAGGTCGTAATCGATTTCCAAGGCTTGCATCCATTCAGGCTGCCGGTGCATCAGAGGTGCCCGAAAACCCGATGCACCATATTCTTTGAGATAGTAATTGATTTTTTCTGCACGTCTTAGAAATTGTTTATGAGATGAAAACAATTTTCCATCATGCTTCAGACCATGGATGCCGATCTCGAAACCACGCTGGCAGAGAGCCTTGATCAGTCCCGGGTCAGGGGTGTATCTTTCCGGAACAAAATTGAACGACGAATGAAAGCCCCGTTCTTCTTCAAGATCGGCGAGTTGTTCAACGAAATTTAAACCCTCTTTTGCTTCCACATCGTGAGTTAATACAAAGGCGAACTTGTATTCTTCAGGCCATAAAGGTCGGCAGGTGAGATTTGAGGTACCAGAAAGTATCGACACCTGCCTTAAGGTCTCCGACAAGAAGCGGGCAAAACGATCTTCGATCGGCCAGCGGATCGAAAGATCAGTAGATTGCTTTTGGCGAGCATGCATCCGTTTTAAACCGTTAATGATCACCCGCGGCAGCAGAGGTTTGATCTTGTAATAGAACCGTTTGATTAAACTTAAACTCCAACGGTCGTTTCCAAATCTGCCTTCACCTAATGTCAACTCAAGAAGCTCATCGATGTCTACGGGTGTTTCGGATAGTCGGAGAAGGGGCAAGGCTTTCGCAACGGCATCCCGCCAGACTGACTCAGGAGGATCTGGTTGGCAAAACCAAAAATTTTGTGGTGAATTTAGACTCCAGAGATTTTCCATATGTGAAACCTGTCGAGTGATTTAATCAACCAAAATGCCGGTAAAGCACCTCACCGGTTAACCTGCAAACCCAGAGCGGTGAAATTCTAATAAATTTTTGTAAAAAAGCTGCCTCTCTGCCTGACGAAAGTTTGGATGGCTGGTTAGAAAAATAGGAATAAGTAAGAGGAATTTCGTTGGCGCCCCATCGATTTTTATACGTCCTTAAACCTTCATTTTCATTATCACTCCTTCCGAAATCGAGGATCTTGTACCCATTCTCACACCCCCAGCAGACAGCGACCCAGGTGAGTAAATGGTTTGGTCGTAAGGTTTGCTCGTTTCCAGTGGAAGCTGCATACTTATAACAGAGGGTCGTGTTCCAATGCAAAAAAAGCCCGGCAGCCAGGCATTGCTCATCCTTATACGCCAATAGAATAAATCCATGTCCTTTTCCGATCACTCTTTTAAAGAGTAACTCAAAAAATCGCCAGGGTTGGACGGGGACACCTTGCCGACGGCGAGTCTGGCAATGCAATTGGTAAAATATCTGTAGATATTCCAGGTTTTCGCCCCGCTTTACATACAAGCCATTTTTCTCAGCAGTCTTAATATTTTGACGCTGAGTTCGATGCAGAGATCTAGAGATTGACTCGATATCTTGATCAAGGTTTAGAGTGTGTTGAACATAAAGAGACTTTTGTTGGATACCCGGGATTTTGGGTAGTTCCCACCGGACCTCGATATGAGGGGTATGTTTATTCTGTGATGTTCTTATTAATTCCTTGGTTAGAAATTCCAAGTCATTCGAGTCCCGATATAGAGGTTGGCAATGATCAGTAAACGGGAGGGACGTCCAGCGCCTACCCGTCAAAGCGCTGCTGATTTCTAGCATTGGGATACCTGCTGAAATCCTGTTATCCTCATCAATCAAGGCAGTGATAAAAGGTCGATAACCATAACACTCAGCCAAAAGGTTCAACCAGTCAACATGGTGAAAAAAGTTGGCTTGTGGGATGGACCTCGCATAATCTATCCACCGTTCATCAGTCGAATTTAAATACACCAGTTGATTGGAATGAATTATCATTTAGCTATCTATTACAGCCAGTTTGGCATGCAGAAGATAAAAATGGACTTCCTTCTTTATTTCGGAAGATTCTCATAGAGATCACTGATGGAGGGCGGGCATCCGGGGATGAAAATATAACCTCCTTCTTTTGCTAAATGGCGAGTGCAGTTGCCAACACAAATAACGGTAGAGTATTCCTTCCGCCATCGTGGGTTCGATCCCATGATTATTTCTGCCCCTTTCATGGAGAGAGTAAGTATTTTTTTTGCAAATACCCAATTCTGATGTGACCATAGGCTTTGTTGAACATCACGGGAAAGGTGACGACACATCGTACAGGCTCGTGGGTTAGCCCATAATCGTAGGCGCCCGAGATGTTTATACTCTTTTACGGTAAGACGTGAGGGGGAATAACCATATTGGGTATTACCCTTGACTGAGAATCCTGGTTCAAAAACCCGCGCACTTCTGGAGAGCTGCACATGGTCTGGTTCATGGATTCCCAGCAGGTGGCAAGCTGTTGCATCGATTTCACCGCAGTTATTACCAGATATCCATACGTTACGGCCAAAGAAACGGCTGCAATCCATAATAGTTAATGATGGCTTTACAACAGCATTTAGTTCAGCAATCTGCTCATGCAAGCCAAGGCGGTGAAATTGTTTTTTTACAGCAGGAAGCAGAAGACCTTTCTGATTCTTTAATGCGCCTGAAATGACACATGCACTGCTGGGTTTTAATATCGGTAAGTTGATATATGTGCGATCCAATGCGATGCGCGGAAGCTCCAACTTGCCAAATTTCCAGGCGACTGTTGTCCGGTCTACCGAGTGCAGATCCACCAATGGTACATTGAGATTTTGAGCAAGCTCGGTATATCCTGAAATCCGAAAGGTTTCGAATGAATCACAGCCGGCAGCAACTCCTTCACCGATAATGATGTCAATATTGCGCTGACGTTCCCTCAATGACGTAATTAGAGCCTCCGCCAGGCTGGGAGGTGTGATCTCACCACTTTTAGGCTTGGCTGCAAATACAATATTTGGTTTGATAAATACACCGCGCGTGAGGTCTAGGTTTGTTATAAATGTGTCAAGTATTTGGTGAAAAGCATCTTTTATTTTTTCTCGCCCATCGCTCAATATAACAGCCATTAAAGTTCATCCTACAGGGGCACTATAGAATTTCTCTTGTACTTGTTTTGGGATTTCCAGGAAATCCAGTACTGTCTTAAAACTTGCATCAAGCCGCGCCTTGTCTTCAATTTCTTCTAGTAGAACCAAAGCTTCATCGCGACGGATCAAACCTGACCGGATGAGACCACAGAGGTAAAGCCCCGCGGAAGATATGCCGAATTCTCTCAGGTTTGTAAAATCAAGGAGAGGTTCCAGAACACAATCGTATCGCCAGGTAAGTGACTTAGCTGGCTTCTGCCACCCCGTCTCTTCCTGTAAGGTCCTTTCGATTACCCCTTGATCCCATTCGATATACTGAAAAACCGGAATGGTTTCAGGCCCATTCGAAGGCATGTGCGCCCTTCTGTATACATCCAAACTGTTGTTACTTGGGAGTGGAAACTGTCGGCGTTGGCTGACCAGATTGAAATATGCCCTGCTTTGATAGAGACCAAAAAGAAATTTTTCCTTAACTGGCAAGTCCTTCAATCGGTTGACCAGAAAACTCATCCGGTTGCCGGGATTCCACCATACCTCGCTGTAAGTCACCCCGCTGAGGATAAAAGGAATCCCTCTGCTTAGGGCTGCTTCAAAAAGAATGGCTTCGATTCCATAATGACAGAACATACACTGTCCCCATGTTGTGCCGGTTGCGGCCAATGAAATTAAGTGGTTGCGCACCAAGTTATATTCAAGGTTGTCGTGTGATTTGACGACCAGCAACTCAAGTTCAAGGTTCTTGCATACCGTTTTAATGTTTTCACGGGCAAGGTCGACCATAAAAGGAAAGTCGTAAGTGACTGCTAACACCCTCAGCCTAAATACCTTCTTTGCAAGGTAGGCAACATAACAGCTATCTTTACCACCACTGATGCCTATTACGCAGTCGTATTGATTACCGCGCTTGGAGAGAATTTTTTCTAATAAACGTTCCTCTCCCATGGGTTCTCTCTTTTTATAGCTAAGACAATGATTGCACACCCCTACGTTGTTGAAAGTAACCTCCGGATAAGTATGAGGCATCAGGCATTGAACACATCGGGTTATCATTTTATTTTCGTGTCAACTTGTATGAGTTTCTGAATGCTTCCATGGAACATTCACTTCTTTAATAAAATGAGCAGGAACGCCCCCAACCACAGTATATGGAGCTACATTTTTCGTGACTACAGAATTTGCGCCCACCACTGCCCCTTCACCGATGGTTACGTTTGGCAAAATTACTGCGCCAGTTCCGATCCAGGCATCAGACTCGATGGATATAAAACCCTTGTGGGAATTCACGAAAGGTACGATCCGTGATTCATTGGGTTGTGAATGCATTATTAACGTGACCCGTGGTGATATTGATGCGCGATCACCGATTGTCAGGTTGAATTGCAATTGCGCATCCCCCAAGTCATCAATGATGATGATATCTTCGCCGATGTAGGCGCGATTACCGATAACATATCCACACTTACGAAGCAGGCGAATGCGCAAGCCAGCTCCAGGCAACTGTTTGGCAATGAGTTTCAATAGTTTTTTCTTAATTTTAAGAATTTTTCCATTAGCCATTATTTGTTATTTCACTACTCCTTTTATAATGCTTTGAGTGCCTGCATTGATGGCACGGGCTATATGCTCGATATCGCGTGCAGTTAAAGTATAGTGAATTGGCACGAGCAAGACGGTTTTAGAAAGCAATTCTGCATTTGGGCAATCTCCCTGGTAACCATAATGTGCCCGGGCTTCATCGGCTATGTTATCAAGATACCTTGCGGTGTCGATTCCTTTGTTCAGCAAGTAATCAGCCATTAAATCACGTTGATTCGTGTTCTGAAACCTTAGTGCAAACTGAAACCAGTTGCTTGAACAGTCGTTATCTTCAATCGGTAATCTAAATTGACCAGGAGTTACTGCCCGAAGAAGCGCTTGAGCATGTTCTCTTTGGACGTCGATTTTTTCCTGAAAACGGGCAATACGAGCGTCGCTCATGGCCATGTGCGTGGATGCAATCTTGCCTGTCTTAAAGCCGTCCTTGGCAGTGAGATTCAATATATGATCGAGCCGCATACCGACTGGATAACCCATAAGGCCGTACCAGGGACGGTTGTACAAGGTTGCTTTACCAAATGTCGAGAGAGAGTTGACAACCATTTTACGGGTAGACCAGTCCTCAAAAGAGCTTACTATCGCTTCAATTTTCTTTTTTAGTTCCAGGTCTTTACAGAAAATGGCACTTCCTTCACCAGCGGAAAGGTATTTTCCACTACGAAATGAAAAAAACGAAGCCGTTGACAGCAATCCTGTTGGTGTTCCTTTGTAAGAACTATACAGAGATTGCGCACAATCCTCAATCACGGGTATCTTGTCCGCGACGGAAAGAATTGCATTCATGTCACAGGGGTTTCCAAACATGTGTACTGCAACGACTGCTGAAAGGTCTGCGCGTTTTCTACAAAGGTCCTCGACGGAGATGTTGAAGGTGTCTGGCTCTGAGTCAAGAAAACAGGGTGACAGGCCAGCCTGGCAAATCGCGTTGAACACTACGGAGCAGCAAAACAGAGGAACACCCACATTTTCACCTTTGGGAAGCTCCAGGGATTTTAGGATGGCATATAGTGAGGTCCTGCCAGAATTCGTCCAAATGGGTGCCTGCTGAAAGAGTTTTTCAATGTTTGGCGCATGTGTAGAATTTTTGCACATGACTTTAAAAGAACTTAATAACGCTTTGAGTCCATAATCCCAGTTGTTTCTTGGGATAAGCTTGAGGCGATCGCGAAGTCTCATAATGTTAAAAATAGTTGATGTTTGAACACATTACTCATGATTATTCTTGGCGGTTGGTTCTCGAAGGGAATGCCGTATACTGGTGTCTGGACGGTAATGAAATTACCTTCTCAGCTAGAACGGGCCCTTTTTGATCAATTGTTCCGGATGCAAGTCCCTCTCAATTTTTGATTTATTTGAAGATTCGATCACATCAAGAAATTCTGAATTAAAAACCCTCTTTAGAAGCCTGATATTCGGCATGATACAGTGTCCACCAATCACCCCTGGAAAATATCTGACGGGTGGAAGATAGCCTATTTCCTCATAGAAGGACACTACCTCACCGTAATCCAGGCTTAATTGATCACAATACCTTTCTACCTCCTGAGCCCAGGCGATCAATACACCAAAATATGTCGTCTCAGTCAACTTTGTTAATTCTGTGGCTTCCGGAGAGGATAAAACCTGTGTTTTCATCCCAAGGGTTTCAAAATGCTCTGCAACTACATGGCTATATTCTTCTTTGATCCCTCCAATGTACTTGGTGTATAGGAGCAATTCTTGCCTCATTTTGAAGTGTTTGCCGCGTATTGGACTATGGACGATTGGTGTTCCTGCTGCCTGATAAATGACCCGGGTGGTGCCCGGAGTCACTGTGCTATTGATCACGGTCATTTTAGGTTTGTACTTCTTTATATACGCGACGCTTTTTCCGATAAAGTCGGGGATCTCGAATGGATAGCAAACGTGCATTATTTCGCAATCGCCAGTAAATTCAACGGGTTCAATATCTACCCCTACGGCATGATACTTTGTGCTGATTAAGTCCAGTAAAGGTTTTCCAATTTCACCTAATCCTATTACGAGAACAGATGCGTTCATACTTCTCCTTTTGTTTAATCAGGCTTGATTAATCCATCTACCAGCTGGTAATAGAGCTGTTTTTGTTGCTGCCAATTGTATTCATGGTTAAATCGGTCGGAATTTTTTATTAACTGTTCCCTTATTTGAGGTTGTTTATATAACAGGAGGATTTTTTCAGTAAGGTCTGTGACATTACCCGGGGTGAAAAAAAGAACCATCGAATCATCGAAGTATGCCTGGATGGTTTCTGTTCTTGAGCAAATCACTGGTTTCCCCAGGGCGACGTATTCGAGTAGTTTCACTGGGAGCATGTACTTTGTAAACTCATCGTACAATATCGGCACGATTCCTACATCTGCATCCAGGATAATTGGTACCAGTTGTTCGATAGGCACGAACCTATTGCTGAATTTTACACACCTGGTTATGTTAAGCTGGTCGACTAAGTTGATCAGGTCTGGTACACCATCCCCCTCTCCAATGATAATAAATTCTAATTCTGAAATTTCATCCATTAAATTGGATATAGCGTGTGCAACGATCTGTAATCCATGGCGATAAGCTATCATTCCATGATAGATTAAAGCATACCTGGTTTTGACCTTAGGAAGGTCAGAAGTCTTGTGCGAAAATATTTTGGGATCAGGCAGGTTTAATAAGACGATAAATTTATCAACAGAATTTCCATGTTGAATGAGGGCATTCAGGTGCGGTTTGTGGACGGCAATCGCCTTATCTGCAAAGTTAATACTGCACCGCTCGATCCAGGTAAGGAAACGAATTACCCAATGGTCCCTGGTAAGTTTAAATTTCGACTGATAAAGCTCTGGCGTTAAATCGTGGACATCCAAGATTATTTTTGCGCCCATTAATTTTGGTATGATGGCGGTAAAAACCAGGAAATCTGGCATCGTATGCACCTGGATGATTTGAAAAGGATTCTTCAAGTGTAGAATAGTCAGGTGGAAAGTCGCAGCGAAGAAGAAAAATAAGTAATTTATACAATAACGAAAGACACTTGAACCATGATATCGTCCTAATGTGATTTGGGTGAGTTTGATCCCATGAAACTCATGCCTTTTACCCTCTTTTTTTTTCTCAAGGGATATGACCTCCACGCAATCGCCCCTACTCGTAAGGGCTTCGGCTTCTCGCCGAATCCTGGTGTCATCGGGGTAGTATGAATAAGCCACCATGCATACTCGAACCATTTGGAGACTCCTGTATTAGCTGAGTGGAAGCTCTAAATAAACCTCTCCAGTATATGGAAAATCTATGTAAGAAGCCTCAGTTATGGTTTGTGAATCCTGGGCTTTATGAATTCGCAAGGTCATTCGAGGCTCGGGAAGCACCCCTTCGGCATTCAACTTTAGGTGCAGTTTCCCGTTTTTAAAGGTTGAATCTTCGAATTGTACTGAGCGCCTTTGCCGAAACCATCCGACCACCTGGCTGGCTGTACCGGACCAGGCACATTTTGTTTTTAGTACTTGAAGCAATTGTCTATAAAAATCACCCCAAAGTCTTTCAGGCGATAAGCTGCGCATATGCCATAAGATGGTTAATACCCCTCCATGCTTCATGGATGTATCGATTATCTTATGACACAAATCCCATGCCTGGGCATCTGAAAGGGACAGTCTTTGGGGGTGAAATAAGGCGGTATCCTGGATATGAAGAGGAATTTCAAGCAGTCGTCTGGCTCCGACCGGCAAAAATACTTGCGTTGTTCCTGCCTTATACCCAACTGCTTCGTTATATCCAATGGTCGAGTCATAATTAAAATCGGCTTGCTCGAGTACAACGGGGGAATTCTTATCAAAGCAAAGCCAGTGAATCCGCACCCCCAGGTTTAATTGCCCGGTTACAGAGCGGATCCGATCAAACTCCAATTTACCTTTGTGTAAATTATTCCAGGCATCAATTCCGTGAAGCCCGATTTCGTAACCTTCACTTATCAGCCTTTTTAAATGACCTTGAATATCTTCAATTTCATATCGAACTGCTCTCCGAGGAGAAAACTTATTCGTTACTCCTTCCCCGACCACATCCTTAAATGGGACAATAAAAAAAGTGGACAAAAATTCCTTGTCCAGGACAATGTATTGGTCGAATTCATCCCAGAAGTCGCGAATGATTCCGATGTAAACAAGGGGAAGAGAGAGAACGGCAGCCCAATTCTTGACCAATTTGGAGATAGGATACCTGCCTCGTATAAACGCAAGTAATGGGCTAACGGTTGCCCTGTAAATAAACCCCCACATGGTATGGTCAAATTTATGTGGGCGGATACCTGCAAAATCAACATCATGCGTGAGGCAGACCATAAAACTGTACCCCCATGGGATAGGGGGAATCTCAACGAATGGAATTCCGAAGCCCAGGATCCACTCTCGCAACAGCGAAATATGCAATTCGAGGGAAGGAATTAATGCGTTCTCGGTAGGCTGCCCCTCGGTTAAAAGGAATTCGATTTCTTGGAACAGATCATAACCAACTCGCAACCCTTTCCGCCCCGCGTCAGTAAATTGAATGGCCAGGGCTTGCCCGGTTTCTACATCGCAGGTCAGTGGGTTACCAGCCCCGCAGAGACTGGAAAGGCTTCCATAAATCGGGAGGCAGGCGCCATCAGGGCAAGGAAAGCGGTCTGAGGCAAAAGGTTCAACAAGCAGTCCGATTCGAGCATCGACGGCCACAGGCAATGAAGAATAGAAGATGAGCAGGCCAGCATCCACGGCCGGTACGTCGGGAAGGCTCGAGATTACGATCGGGTAAGTCTTTTCCTTTCGGTAGAACTCCCAGGGTGTTTTGAAGAGCTGGAAAAATTCTTGGACAATTCCCTGTTCAGATTTTTTACAAAGAACACCGATCATCCCGTTGCCTTTCGGTCGGCGTCTTTTAAATCCGGGTGATGATGAATTTCCTCACTGAAATTCATGTACAAACTCACGGTTGTCGCTCCTTCAGGTCTTGTATTTCAACCAGGAAACCAGATCCCAGGCTAATGGACCATGCTCCCGTTGTAATTGGAGATAATATCGTGCTGTCCGATTGCTGATAGGTTGTCTTTGTTTCCACAAACTGCCCAATTCTTGCCGTACATTATGCAAGGCTCGTAGCATCTGCCTAAGGTAGTGTTGCCTGGCAGCCCTGACTACTGCAGCGCCAATTTTCAAGGGCACGAATATCATCAACATCCACCCAGGATATCGCACCAAATAGACGTAGAGTGTTTCCTTGAGGGAAAGGCAGTCACGTTCCGCACCGTTCACACGCCTTTTCGGCGAAACTCGATGATAGACAATGGATTTGGGACAGTAAAGGATCTTATAGCCGGCGTCCCAAACTCGGATGCTGTAATCGAGCTCTTCACCACCGAAGAACAGACGATCCCAGAACAAGCCTACCTGGTCAAAGACTTCTTTGCGGATCGCACAGCCCCCAGCAGAGAAACTGAAGCTTAGAAATTCCCGGTCCTGGTCAGCTTTGTTTCGCTCCGTGTATGCCCACCCGGCAGTATGATCTATTTCCCGTGTGTATGCATTGACAATTTTACTGTTGATGATGCCTAGCATCGGATCTGCCTGGAACCGGTGAACTATATTAAGTAACGCATCATGACTCGGTGAGGCATCGCTATCCAGGCAGAAAACGATCTCGCCTCGCGCTGCCACAGCCCCTGCGTTACGCCCAACTGCGGCGCCCATGTTTCTGTCAAGCTCGACAATCTTGATCTCGGGGTAAGCCTGACGTAAAGCTTTCACCGTGTCATCCGTCGAACCATTATCGACCACAACGATCTCAAAGTCTCGATATGCCTGTTCATTAACGGCACGGATTGTCTCCAGAATATCGTCTTTCCGGTTCCAGGTAACGATCAGGACTGTGACTTCAGGATTTTTCATGGTAGATCATTCTGGCATTTTCTGCACCAGGAATGGTAAGGTATAGTTTATTTAACGGGAGGTTGCATGCCCCAATCGCAAAATTTTTCTACCGTGGATTATCTTATAGAGCAGCGGACAATGCTTTTGCGCCATCCTTTTTAGATGGTAATATTGGTAGGCAGGCACTAATATGAACCGGCGACGTTTGAGCCCGCCCTTTTGATCAATTATCCAGTTCGCGTCCCATATGTTCAAGTTCTGGCCTTGCGGTAGCAATGCAATATTCTGCTGCGATTCAGGCCCCAGCTCAATCCAATTTCCATCATACTTAACTTTTCCTGGGTCATTTCTGGTTTTCATTGAGCCAACTTCCTGGGCGGTTAGTTTTCGCAGGATATAAGAACTTTCATGGTTCTGGTGCACCACCTGGACTGTTTGGGTGACATCGACAATGGGCACATTTTTGGATTTTGCCTGCCACACAAGCCAGTTGTCAAATCCGGGTCGGCCTATCGCGAAAGGAAGGATCTCCGTGTACATTCCCCTCGGGAAACAGAACAGGTCGATGCCGGAAGCAGCGTGCAGTGCGCCGGACTGTGCTAAAAGTTTTTTCAAGGATGCTTCCCAATCTGCATTTTTAAAGTCCCAAGGTTCGCGGATGTCGATATCTGTTCTTTGACCCAGAACCAGAAACATGTCCATTTTGGTTATTACAGTTTTGACCGCCTGCACGAAATTATTCATCAGCATAATGTCGGCATTTATGTAGCAAACCACCGGGAAACTAGCCTTTGCCTGTCCATTCTGGAAAATTGAGCTGACTAAGGGAGTGCCATACTCATTCCTGTCAACGTCGGGAATGTGAACCAGGCCAAATTCCTTGCATGTTTCCGCCACACCTTTATCGCTCCCCAGGAGGATGATCTCAGGCTTTGGGCAGAGAAGCATCCAACTCTGCAAGGCATTCCTTTGAATGATGTCGATGTGTCCTTGGAAAGGCTTAGGGCAAGCAAAGAACGTAATCATCGAGTCAAGTTCCCCAAGGATTCGATTTAACTGGGATTGTAACGGCCTCTTCGTATATTTGTAGAAGATGAACGGCAATGGAGTCCCAGTCATATTGGTTCACAACCAGGTCTCGTGCATTTTTAACGATTTGACGGTACAAATCAGCATCCTTTATTAATTGAACCGTCCTGGCTGCAAAAGTCTCCGGGGTATCGGCGATGAAAAGATGCTTGCCGTCGTGCACATCCAGCCCTTCACAGCCAATTGTCGTTGAGACAACAGGCCGGCCGAAAGCCATCGCTTCCAGGATTTTGAGCCGTGTACCGCCACCTGCTCGCAAAGGAATAACCGATATGGTGCATTGCTGGTAAAAAGGGACCACGTCCTCAACTCGACCGGTGACATGCACGTTTTCGTCAGCTAGCGCTTGTACTTCGGGAGCAGGATTAACCCCCACGATCCATACCTGGACCTGTCCAAGTGCGCGTTTGATATGGGGAAGGATCTGGTTACATAGGTAGAGAGCCGCGTCCACGCATGGCGTATAACTCATGCTGCCGATAAGCAGCAGTGAAGGCGGAGAAATTTCCTCTATGGCCAGAGGATGATATCTGTGCGTATCAACGCCATTGGGAACAACTTCCACGCGCAGGCGCGGATTGGCTTCCAGTAACAAACGGCGGTCTGGTTCGGACACGGTAATGCATGCGTCAAACTGTTCTGCGTAGCGCGGTTCCCAATGGCCCATCTGCCAACTGTACAGCATGGCACGCAACTTTGATTCAATCCCAACACTGACCCGCGCGATCCTTTTATGCTGCTGAGATGTAATATTATGAAGGGTCAAAAAAAGTTTTTTTCGCTTGCCTGGAGCAATGCTTTCCAGGTAAACTGCCATGCGCGAGGTCTCAATATGCACGATATCGAAATCTACCTCTGAGGTGAGTTCGCGGATCCTGGTAGCCAGTTCTTTGGAATATTCAACAGAGAGCTCAAGAGGTTTGCCTGCCGCCAGGTACCGCATCAGTCCAGGCAGGTGCTTCAATTTGTGGCATGGATGCTTTACGCCAATCTCTACCCAGAAGCAGAATTCTCGCATATGCTCTACAGCCTTGACATCCTGGTCTGGGTCCACGAGTATGGCCAGCCACACTTCATGGTGTTCAGCGAGACGTCGAACCATGTTGTAGACGCGAATCTTATCGCCAGCGATCGGTGGGTAGGGCAGGCTGTCATTGATAAACAGAATGCGCATAATGCCTGGCTCGAGAACGAGATAAAGTTGCTAGACTGTAGACGGAGGATTAGGTTACTATTCTCCGAGTGCGAACAAGGAAAATCAAACCCTTTACTTTGGCAGTCACGAACTTGAGGTCACGCACGGTTAATGCACCTGTAACCAGGCTGCAACCGATATAGAAGCAACCTGCCAGGAAGGCCTCGACGATTAGGCCTATCCAACCGGGAAGATGAATGGACAACAGGGAGAAAGCCACAACCGTGCCAACCACGGGCACAATAACACGAAAATACGGTATCAAGCTCTCTCCCCAACTCTTGACACCAAGCAGGGTTCTCTGGGTATAAAGGTCATATGCGAGATTGGTCACAAGGTTACCGATAAATACACCCAGGGCAATACCTGCCGCTCCCCATTTCGGAGCCATGATCAGCACCGGGATAGCCACAAAGACCGCGGTCACGATCGATGCGACCAGGTAGATGTCTGCTCTCCCCATCCCAATACTCACCTGGTAAGCTACTGTACCTGAAGAATGCCAGACAGCTCCTGCTGCAAGGAGGGCGAGTACGAGCCAGGAGTTTGTCATGAAGTCTGGCCCCATCCATAGATTAAGGAAATCCTTGGACAGGACAATTAAAAGGGCTGCAATAGCCGCAGATGACCAGAGTAAAAGCCTGATCATTTCGTGATAAAGCTGCCGTAATTCATTCACCTTGCCAGTCGCTTGTGCCTCGGAACTCAAGGGGTAAAGCGTACTGGTGAAGGCGGACATCATACCTGGGATCCGGTCAGTTATTTTTGCTGGGACCATGTAATAAGCAACTGCGGAGGTGCCCAATAGGATTCCCACCCATGTTCTATCGATTTGCAACGCAATCGTGGAAGCCACATTCCCCGCAAATAAAAGGGACGAAAAACCTGCCAGGCGTTTCACGAATGCAGCGTCGACGAGGGACCGGCGCCTGGAACCTGGAAGCTTGCGCAATAATAACCAGGCAACAATGAAGAAAAGCACCAGACCCAAAACGCTGGAAAGAACCTGTGCCAGGACAGCCCCCAACAGCCCCCAGCCCCACCAGATCGCGAGGACGATCGCTACCGCGTTTAAAGTACCAACGACAATCCCTACTTTATTCCGAATATCATACCGGCGCATAGACGTTGGGATGCTTTCCAGAGAACCAGCCAGACCATTCAAAAAGAAACTGAGCGAAGCCAGCCGGAAAGCTACAACAGTCGATGGTACCAAAGCAGGGGGGACGGCAAAGACCTCCCTGGCCAACACATCAGCGGATAAGCACATGATCAGGCTTCCCAGAGCCGAGAGGACTCCACTTACAACGATTCCTGTCAGCGCTGCCGCGCGCAATTCCGGCCACTCCTCGTGAGCATAGGCCTCGGCCATAAATCGTACATTACCCATTGCTATCGGGTAGTTTAGCAATCCAAGGTAACCGGCTACGATGGTGGTGATGGCAAAGACGCCATAAGCATCATTCCCCAGGTTCTTGACAATATAGGGGATCGAAAGAATGGACAAGCCAATCGGCCAGATCCAACCAATCATGTTGAAAACGGTGTTTCGCGCCAATCCTTGAGTCAATGAAGAGTTCTTGGCTCCATTTGTCGGGAGCGCCACCAGCTCCTCGCTCATCCGTCTTGCCTCGCCCTTTCGTAAGACCGTAGACTGCCCTTCGTCGCGTTCGAAGTGACCTGATTGCTCCCACTATCTTGGGTCTCAAGAACAACTCGATGCATTAAGGCAGTACTTAATCCTGTTAATAGCCAGAATAGAGTAAACACCCGGCTGCTCCCGAGCAGTTCATAATCTACCATGTTGTGTACCATTAAGGCCACCAGACCACCCAAAACTCCTACGCCGGCTATCCATACCATGCTGCTCGATGTATGGTCCACGACCCACCAGGTCTGGATCAGAAGAGTAATAATAAAAACGAGAAATGCTCCTAATCCGAGAATCCCCGTCTCCGCGGCAATCAGTAAAAAGGCGTTATGGACGATCGGAGCATAGCTGTTCCAGGCTGCTGCGTCTGCCGGACCGTATCTTGGGCTAACCAGGGGATAATTATTCAATCCGACACCTACCACAGGATTGTCTCGAATAATCGCCAAAGCGCCTTCAGCTAACGAAATCCTGTCAGTGATCGACGATTGATCATTGCTGGTGAGGCGAGACAGGATGAGGTTCGTTCCAAAAAGTGATATCCCCAGCAACACCAATGCGGTTGCACTGGCAATCAGGATAGCCGCCTTTGAGCTAATCTGTTTCCGCCGTGCAGCCAGCACGAGGACAAAGCAGGTGATCAACAGGAAGTTGACCCAGGCTGCGCGCGAAAGGCTGAAAATCAACGCCCAACTTGTCAGGCAAAGTGCGATAGCTGCCAGAACCTTTACATATGGTTTGGTTTTGGAAAATAGCAATGCCAGTGCAAAGGGAACCCCGATGCATAGGTACATGGCTAATGTGTTTGGAGAGCCCAGCGTGCCTTGGACACGATTGACGAGTCCTACGCTAAGCTGTTGTTTACTGATCTCAGTTGCCTCGGCCAGAAAACTAAGCCCGAGTGGGTGTCCGGTGAGGCCCTGGTAGATCCCCACCAGCGACTGAAAGGCCATGCTCAGCAGTAGGCCGGTTGTCACAAGAGTAAGATCGAGGTCACTACGAACGCTGCTGGCAATGACCAGGCAGAATAACAACAGCTTGCCCATGTTTATAAATTGAAATAGGGCAAGCTCTCCATCTTCTGCAGCCGGAAGTGAGAACAAGGATGCAAACAACCAGGTGAATGCTGCCACAGTCACCAGGTTAAAAAAAGTGAATTTCACTTGTTTTAATGCCAGCCTTGTGAGAAGAATGAAGAACAAGGTTAACGTCAAAATATCGGACAGGTTAATGCTTATGCCTGCTGTGTAACTCACAGTTTCGGGCCGATCAACGATCGCTTTTTCCAGGTAGAATGGCACAATAAAGGCCAGGAGAAAAAGTAAAACTTGTTCAGGATGTTGTGTTACCAACATCAGTACAAAAACTATAATTACACCCAATACAGCGAAAACCCACTTGAGCGGAGGATTGAGTAAAAGAAATCCTCCGCTCAACACACCTACCAACAGGCATGAGGCAAATTGAAAAAAAGTTTTCAACTCGGCACCATCAATTTATCCGAAAAATTCTTTGACTGCCTCCGCCACTGTTTTGATCTCTTCATCCGTTATTTCTGCAAACATCGGCAGAGAGATGATCTCCTTCACTGCCTGCTCTGTCACCGGGAAGTCACCCTCCTTGTATCCCAGATCCTTCAATGCAGGCTGCAGGTGGTTGGGCACTGGATAGTGGATGCCCGTGAAGATGCCTCGCTCTTTCAGGTAAACTTGCAGTCCATCCCTTGTGGGCACGCGCACTACGTAAAGGTGGTAGACATGGGTATTGTCCGCACGTTCCACCGGCGTGACCGCGGGAGAACCGCGCAAGAGCTGGTTATATAAGAGTGCATGCGCCAGGCGCTGCTGGTTCCAACCTGATAGTTGGGGTAGCTTGGCGCGCAGCACCACTGCCTGGATCTCGTCCAGGCGGGCATTCATCCCGATCCGGTCGTGGTAGTAACGCCGCTCCGAGCCGTGATCGCGAATCATTCTCGCCCTCTTATACAGCTCTGGATCGTTCGTGGTGATGAAACCGCCCTCGCCGTATGCGCCAAGGTTCTTGGAGTAATAGAAGCTGAAAGCAGCCGCATCCCCGGATGAGCCTGCTTTATGACCGTTATTCTTCGCCCCGTGCGCCTGGCAGGCATCTTCGATAACTTTTAGATGATATTTAGCAGCTAGCTCCAAAAGTGGGGGCATGTCCACCATCTGCCCGTAAAGGTGCACGGGCAGGATTGCCCTGGTGCGAGGGGTGATCGCGGCTTCAACCTGGCTGACATCCATCAGGTAGGTCGAGGGATCGATGTCTACAAACACAGGTTTGGCGCCAGCCAGCAGGATGGCTTCGGCTGTAGCAATAAAGGTATGGGATACCGTAATCACTTCGTCTCCAGGACCGATACCCATGGCCATCAGGATAATCTGCAGGGCTGCCGTGCCGTCACTCACGCCCACGCCGTATTCCACGCCGCAGAATTGGGCAAATTCCTTTTCCAATGCCTGGACGTTCTCGCCCAGGAAGAGCTGCATTCCATCCAGGACATGTTCAATCCCGGAGAGGATTTCTTCTTTCAAAGGAGCATATTGCTTACGCAGGTTCACTAAAGGTATTGTCATGGATAAACTCCAGCTCAAATTGTTCATGTAGGATGCGCGCAGGATTTCCTGCAACAATTGCACCCGGAGGCACATCATGCGTGACCACGCTACCCGCACCAACAATGGCTCTTTCGCCGATGGTCACACCGCAGAGAATCGTTGCATTGCTGCCAATCGAGGCCCCTTGCTTGATCACTGTAGGTATACATTCCCAATCGGCAGCGGTCTGCAGTTCGCCGTCCTCCGTGGTGGCTCGTGGATATTTATCGTTGATGAAGATGACCCCATGACCGATGAAGACAAAATCCTCGATCTCCACCCCCTCGCAGATAAAGGTGTGGCTGGAAATTTTCACCCTGCGCCCAATCCTGGCACCTTTCTGGATCTCCACAAAGGTGCCGATTTTACTTTCATCGCCGATCTCGCAGCCATACAGGTTGGCAAATGCATAAATTTTAACATCACGCCCCAGGCGTACATCAGGGGCGATACGGACGTATTCTCCCATTACCATTGGATCACCTCCTGATCCCTGCCGTTGTCATTCAAAGATCGCTGTGCCGCTTCGAGGATTTTTACGATCCTCAATCCATCCTGACCGTTGCTCTGGGGCTCAGAGTGGCTACTGATGCAATCCAGAAAATGCTGGCATTCCTTTTGTAACGGTTCGACGAATCGAATGTGAGGGATGGTTACATCTCCGTAACGGTAGCTACATTGGAAATCACCATAAGTTGTTGTGTAGGGGGGCTTTTCCACACCCTTATCGTAAGATTTTGATCTTTTCCTGGCTTTCTACATCGTCGTAAACCACCATTTTTTTGCTCCCAACAACCGTAATCAGCCGGACTTTGCAGGGATCCAACCAGCTTACATGAATATGTGCCAGGATATTGTCAGGAAAAACCAGGGTCATGTAGACAACGTCCTGAATGCCTTCCAGGACAAAGGGCATTCCATGAGCGCAAACAGAGATGGGAAGGCGGTTCAGGATATAGAGCAAGATGGAAATATCGTGGGGTGCTAAATCCCAGAGTACATTCAAATCTCGCTGATATAGACCCAAGTTAAGGCGGGCAGTATCCACATAATAGACCTGGCCTAGCTCGCCATTATCAACCAGGTTTTTCAAGGCATGCACGGCCACGTTATACTCAAACGTGTGGCCGACCATTAAAACCAAATCCTTCTTCTTGCTAAGTTCAATTAATTCCTCAGCGTGTATACTGTTGATGGTGATTGGCTTCTCAACCAGCACGTTCAAGCCATTTTCTAAGAATTCTTTGGTTAACCCATAATGCGTGGCTGGTGGAGTGGCGATGACCACTGCATCCAGATTTTGGCTGAGCAGATCTTTATAATTCTTGGTAGTCATGATTTGTGGGTAGCTTGTTTTGATGTGCGAAAGCCGATCCTCCTTGAAGTCAGCAGCGATGACGACTTCAGACGAAGGGTTTTCGACGAAGTTGCGGATGAGGTTCGGTCCCCAATAACCGCAGCCAACTACGCCTACCTTGATCGCTGTCATTGTATTCCCCTTTCCCAAAAAGGTTACATTGCCCCCTTGCAAGATATGATTGCCAGAGGTGTTCTCAGGATTATTTTTAAATCGAACCAGAGGGATTGTCGCTGTATATATTCGATATCCAGCTTGATCATTTCGTCAAATTCTGCCGAACTTCTCGCGGTCACCTGCCACCAGCCCGTAATCCCAGGTTTGGTCTCCAGGCGCTGGTAGTGCCAGGATTTATACATTTCCACCTCATACGGGATAGCAGGTCTGGGGCCGACGATGCTCATCTCACCCTTTAACACATTGAGGAATTGAGGGATTTCATCGATGCTGCACTTGCGAAGGAGCCTTCCAATGCGCGTAATTCTGGGGTCGCGAGTTAATTTCCTGATCTGTGTATTTTCCCCTTGAAGAGTAGCCATGCCTGCGCAATCATTGTTAATCAAAGCTTTTAAATACGATTTGTGCAAGGCGGGATCGGCATTACAGACCATCGTGCGGAACTTGTAACAGCGAAAAGTTACCTTTTGTAAATAGCTCAGACGGCCATATATCCTGCGCTTGATTCCTACTCGATCCTGGACAAAAATAACGGGACCTGGTGAATCAAGTTTGATCAAAATGGCGATCAATAGAATTAAGGGAAACAGGATGATCAAAACAAGCAGTGCCAAGGCGATATCTATCACCCTTTTGGTGATGTGATAGATCGCGCGCTTTTCGAACACCAGACTAAGCGCGTCCGGATCGACATTGTGTAATGATTCAAATGTGATTCCGTTTTGCATATATTTATCCTCCCATTTACAGTTCAGATAGGAGCACAGTTTCAGGGTCGCTTAATACATTTTCTGCTTAGAAGGGTGAAACTTGGTTTCCACATGCTCCGCCCTTCCGACATTGGGTATTTATAGATGAGTTGCTCAGGCCGTAAACACGGTCAGAGTCAGGGTAATAAGCGTACTTGCTGGTGGTATAGTCTGGAAACCAGGTACTTTAAGACAGCCTACCAGACGAGTTGGTCGCTTTTTTGGCTAGCAAAATCCTATAGAGATTTGGTTATTTGTTATTTCAGGCGCAAATTTGTCGCAGCTCAAATAAACGCCAACACCGTGTGTTGACGTTTATTTGAGGATCCCCACTGCTTAGAGTTACCCTCACAGTTCTGCTGGTTTGAGGCGCGCGAATTTACCTCCTTCTTCATCTCTCTTTGAGTATGAGCCAGGACTATGGTGAAGCCCTTGAAAAGCGGAACACTTTTCATTACTTTCGAAGCAGATCCCCTCTGCATCGCGGGATGAGTGATCTCCCGCCTAATATACTTTTGGCTTGTTTGTTAGTTAAACCACGAAAAATCCACCCGTGAATTGGCACTTTACTGGTGAAGGATCACTCTATAAACACCTCCCTTTGCCTTTATGAACGTACCTAACTACAATATATCACACCTTTTAAAAACTTTCAATTTTGTCAACTATCAAAAATGTAAGTTTTATATAAATAGAATCCGTTGTTTCTGTGAGGTCGCTCTTTTCAGCCTGCGCGGGTTCTGTTAGACTTTACTCATGCAGTTACTCTCTTTCCTTGGAGGAATTTCCATGCGTCGGCTCATTTTATTCTTTTTGGTTAGCTTGACTGGGCTGGTGGTGTTGGTTAAGGCCCACAATGTAACAGCCCTGGAAGCGCCCCAGGTGCAGTCAATCGCCGGCTCCCTGGCGCCCGGACAATCTGATGTCTTCCGCATCGGATTGGACAAAGGCCAGATCCTGTATGCTTTGATGGAAAACACCTCCGGAAACCTGGACCCGATCCTCTCGATCCTTCCCGTAGAAGGAACCACATCTGCCACGCTCGAAGACTTCAAAAAGCAAGTGGCTGAGCTGGCTGCCACCTCAACCCAACCGCTGCTCGACCTGCCGGCTTTACGGGACCAATTCGCCCTGGCCTGGGATGACGACAGCGGTCATGGCTACTCGGCTGCCCTGGAATTCACGGTGCCGGAGAGCGGTGATTATTACCTGATTGCCAGCAGCTCCCTTTCGGCTGCGGGTCGCTCGACCTCAGGCAACTACCGTCTGCTGCTAGGTCTGGACGCCCCGCAGGTGTTGGATGGAAACGCTCAGCCCAGCGGTGCAGTCATTGCCGTCCAGGATCAGACCGTCCTGTGGTCACAGCTCATCCAGGAGCTTAACGGCAGCCTGGGCCAGGATAAACCTTCCCTGGCGGTCAAACTGAGCGACCTCAACCCGGGGGATACCCTGTACGTCAACCTGCAGGCCACCAGTGGCGACCTCAAGCCCATCCTGTTTCTGCGTGATTATGGATTAAAGCCGGTCCAGGTTGCTAATCTGAACGGGCTGGCCGGCTCGGCTACGTTAGAACACTTTTTTGAAGAGGCTGGGGCGAACTACATCCTGGAAATCATGGCGGCCGAGATGGGTGGGCAGCCGACCAGCGGGGATTTCAAGCTGGTGGTTGGGGTCAACGCCCCGGAAGTTTTGGAAGGTCAGGGACAGCCCAACAGCGAAAGCCTGCTGGAGCTGGCCATCCCGGTCAAGGTCGGCCTCAAGCTCCAGCAAATCGTGAACATCGACCAGCCCAATGAGATCATGAACGACGTCGGCACCCTCAAGCTGGAATGGACCGACCCGGCGCTGGCATTTAACCCGGATGACTGCAACTGCTCCTCGAAGCTGTATACCGAAAACAGCTACAACAAGTTCCTCGAAGACGTCAAGGGCAACTGGCCCGACTTTACCTTCTTCAATCAGCAAGGCAACCGCTGGTCCCAGAACCGCCTGATCGAGATCGAGCCGAACGGTCACGTCACCTACCTGGAGCGCTTCTCGACCAACCTGCAGATCGATTTTGATTGGCAGGCATTTCCCTTTGATACGCAGGATTTCTACATCAAGGTCGATATGCTGTTCCCGCAGGAGGAGTATGTCTTCGTCCCGATGGAGGGTTTCAGCGAGATTGACCCCAACCACGGGGAAGATGAGTTCATCCTGACCGATTTCGACACCCAGATCAGCACGGAGGTCTCCAGCACGCAGGCGCCAATTTCACGCTTTACTTTCCATTTCCAGGCGCCGCGCCACCTGGATTATTACATCTTTCGCCTGCTGATTCCCATTCTCCTGATCATCAGTGTTTCGTACATCACCTTCTTCCTCAAGGATTACACCCGGCGCATCGAGATCGCCACCGGCAACCTGCTGCTGTTCATCGCCTTCAGCTTCAGCCTGGGCGATAACTACCCGCGCATGGGTTACCTGACTTTCCTGGATGCGATCATGGCGATCACGTTTATTATCAACACCATGGTCGTGGTGTTGAACGTGTATTTTAAGTACCTCGAACAGAAGGGTCAGCGCGAGAAAGCCGACCGCCTGGAGGCGCCGTTTAATTACATTTATCCTATAGCCTACCTGGTGTCCTTTGGGTTGGTTGCGGTGTTATTTTTGACCTAGGTTCATGCAAGGTTGAGCTGGCCTGATTCACCAAGGAGCCAAAGATGATCATTACTCGCCTGGAGACTTACACGCTTGGTCATTTGTCCGTGGTCCGTGCCCTCACGGATGATGGGCTGGAGGGCTTTGGCCAGATGTCACCCTTCAATGCCGACATCAGTGCGGCCGTGTTCCATCGCCAGGTTGCCCCCTTGGCGCTGGGCTGGCGTGCCGATGATATTGAAGGCCTGGTAGACCGGTTGTTTGAGGCGAACTACAAATTCCCTGGAAGCTACGTATGCCGTGCAGTCACGGGGTTGGATACGGCTTTGTGGGATCTGCGCGGGAAACGCGCCGGTAAAAGTGTGTGTGAGCTCTTAGGCGGGGTTCCGCAGCCGGTTGTCGTCTACGGTTCAAGCATGCGCCGCGATATTAGACCTGAAGAAGAGGCTGAACGCCTGGTGGGTCTGCGTGAAAAAAGCGGCTTCCGCGCCTTCAAGGTTCGCATCGGTAAAGTGTGCGGTCACGATGAAGACGAATGGCCCGGGCGCACCGAAGCGCTCATCCCCGCCGTCCGGAAGGCCCTCGGCGCCGATATTACCATCCTGGCAGACGGAAACAGCTGCTACACACCGGGCAAGGCCATCGAGGTGGGGCGCATGCTGCAAGATTATGCCATCGGCCATTTTGAGGAACCCTGCCCGTATTGGGAGCTGGAATGGACGGCGCAGGTGGCGCAGGCGCTGGAGATGCCGGTGGCTGGCGGCGAGCAGGACTTTGACCTGTGCCAGTGGCGGCGCATCCTGCAGCTGCGGGCTGTGGATATCGTCCAACCCGATGTGTGCTACATCGGTGGGCTGACGCGGGCGCTGCGGGTGGCGCATTGGGCAGAAAAAGCCGGCTTCATCTGCGTGCCACACTCGGCTAACGATTCGCTGGTGCTGACCTTTACCTTGCACTTGATGGGCGCCATTCCCAATGCCGGGCCGCACGTAGAATATTCGATCGAGCCGAGTATCTGCCCGGAAGGCCTGTACACGCCGGCGCCGGTGGTCCAAAATGGGATGGTCAGCATCCCTTCCGGCCCAGGCTGGGGCGTCACCCTCAATCCCGATTGGCTGGCCGCGGCTGAATGCCGCATAAGTGAGTTAAAGTAAGCTCAAACCCGCAGCAGGAATGCCCTAATTTTGGCTGTGTGAGCCTCCCGCAGCCAGCTGCCGGATTTCCTCTGGCCTGGTGTAAATCCTCGACCAGCTTGCCGTCCTGCATCTGCAGCACGCGGTCGACGAATTCGCACATGCGCAGGTCGTGGGTGACCATGATCCCGGCGCGGCTTCTGCTCGTGGATCAGCCCGGCAAAGGTCTCGACCACCTGGTAGGCGCGTTCGGTATCCAGGCTGGCGGTGGGCTCGTCGGCCAGCACCAGGCTGGGGTTGTGGATCAGGGCGCGGGCGATGGCCACGCGCTGCTGCTGCCCGCCGGACATCTGCCCGGGCAGGTTGTTGCAGGCGCTCGCCCAGTCCCAGGCGCGCCAGCAGTTCGCGCGCGCGCAGCTTGCCGGCCTTATCCAGCCGGTTGTTCAGGCGCAGCATCAGCTCCACGTTCTCGACGGCGCTCAGGTAGGGCACCAGGTTGTTGGCCTGGAAGGTGAAGCCGATCTTCTCGCGGCGCATGGCCACCCGCTCGACGTCGCTCATGCCGGCCAGGTCCTTGCCCGTCCAGCAGGATCTGGCCGGAGGTGGGCTGCAGCAGGGCTGCCAGGATGGAGAGCATGGTGGTCTTGCCCGAGCCGCTGGGCCCGACCAGGGCCACGAACTCGCCCGCCGCCACCTGCAGGGAAACATCGTCCACGGCCTGGATCGTGCCCGGAGTCGCTCTGGTAGGTTTTGACGACCGATTGGGTTTCAAGTGCGTAAGTTGTCATGGCAGACTCCGTTATGATGATAACCCCAGCGCTTTGAGCGGCTCGATGCGCACGGCGTAGCGGATGGAGACCAGCCCGCCCAGCGGACCGATCAGCAGCAGGGCGATGATGGCAATCGCCGAGGTGGTGCCGTTGAAGACGATCGGCACGGTGGGCGGGAAGGTCAGCGAGAACAGGAAGGCGAGCAGCCCGCCGATGGCAACGCCGATCACCGTGACGACCACGATCTGGATGACGGATGCCATGGCCACGATCGGGTTGGCGGTGCCGATGGCTTTAAGCACGCCGATCTGGGAGACTTTCTGCAAGATCTGGATCTGGAAGAAGCCGCCGATGACCAGGATGCCGATGAAGAGGGTGAAGACCGCCCTGGGTGTTGAGCGTGCTTTGCTGGGCGGAATAGCCCGGCAGGGCCTGGATGGCTTCATTCAGCGTGGCGATCTTCGACGTTCTCCACCTGGGCAGTGATGCGCTGCCTGACCGTCTCGACCTGGCTCGGGTCATCCAGCTTGACCAGGATCACATTGGCCACCGGGTTGGAGACGTTCACCTCCGCTTCCGATTTCGGGCGGACGCGGTCCCAGGTGTAGAAGGGGACGAAGATGGATGGCTGCAGGGAATACTGCTGCCCATCGGTGATGCCCACCACTTCCAGGTCGTAGAATTCATCCTGGGTGCCCTGGGTCACGCGCAGGGTCAGGGTGTCGCCCAGGGCCAGCTCGCTGCGCAGGGCGGTGTTGCGGTCGATGATGACTTCATCGGCCTGGTCGGTCCAAGCTGGCGGCCTTCGACCACCTGCGGCTCGCCGGTGTGGCCCGGTTCCACGCCCAGCATGGCCACTTTCAGCGGTTCGTCGTCTCCGGGCAGGATCAAGGTGGCGCTGGCGGTGCCGAGCATGCCCGGCGTCCGCCACCCCTTCCACGCGGCGGATGGCTGCCAGGCGGTCGCGCCCCAGGCGGCTGGCGGCGATCAGGAAATCCGACTTTGGCCTGGTAGACGATCAGTTCGGCATCCAGCTTGGAGATGTACTCGCGGTTGCCGTTGCCCAGCCCTTCGCCCAGGGCGGCGATGAACAGCACCAGCAGGGTGATCAGGGCAATCACCAGGCTGACCAGCAGAAAACGCGCCGCGGTTGCGCCAGACTTCTTTGACGGCCAGGTAACTCGAAATGGAGAGGATTTGTTTCATATTGTGCTGCCTTTATTCTTTTTGCTTTGGTAAATCTAGCCCGGTGCCAGGACCTACAGGACCGTCGAAGGATTGGCCCCAGCCGGTCGACAGCACGCCGCTCAGCAACAAATCCAGCGGGGGGTGGTCGGCGATGTGGTCGTAATAGTACGGGAGCTCAATGCGCCCGTCTGTACTGATAATAAATATGCCAGACATCTGCATGGCATCCTGCCCGGCGGGCGGCGGTTCAACCTGGATAACCTTTTTTGCCGGGAACGGGAGACGGCCGACCAGACCTTGGGGTTGAAGAAGGTCTGGAATAAATTGCCGCGTTCCAGGCCGTAGGCCCGGTAAGCTTTCCGTTCCGGGTCGCACAGGCACAGTAGGCCTGGGGCAAACTCCTGGGCAAAAGCCGGGCTGGCTTCAGGCGTGTGCCTGGATGACTACGGCGATGTCCAGCCCGGCATTCTTCGATCCGTTCCTTGCCCGGCGACCAGCTCGTCGAGCATCTCCTTACACTGGGTGCAGCCGAAGTGGCGGGTGAAGGACAGCAGAAGGGGTTGCTGCGCCCACAGGCTGGAAAGCTGCACAGGTTCCCCGGCAATATTCAGCAGCGTCATGTCAGGGGCGCTGCGGTTAAAATTTAATGGTTTTTGCTTGGTCATCATGTTTCCTTGCTGTTCAGGGTGTTTCTGGCTGGTTCTGGACCAGGTAAGCGTCCATCCAGCGGGTGATTGGGGCAGCGGACTCGCCGAGTGCCTGGTGAATGCCGCGGTTGTAGGCGGACAGGTAAGGAATTAATAAATCGCCCGGCATCTGGCGGCTGGTTAGCAGGCGTTTGACCCATTCCAGGTCGGGTTCCAGGAATGCAGGGTCGCCCAGCTCCAGGGCTGCCAATAAGCCGCTTCCTAAGAAAGAATTCGCCTCAGCCAGGAGCTCGGAAGGCATCCGGGGTTCGTCCAGGGATTTCACCACTTCAAGTTCGACCAGGTGGCGCTTTTCCCGGAGCAACTGGGCCAGTTCCTGGTAAGTCCTATCCACCCGGATATCCGGTGAAAAGGAAAGAGGCGCAGATACCAGCCACTCGATCAGTTTGATGGAGTCTTCCAGGTCCTCACCAAGGAAAGTTGCTGGAATGCGGGAACGCAGCCCGGGGATGCGGTTGAAGATCAGTCCGCCGTACGCCAGCGGGATGCCCATTCCTTGCAGGGACAGCATTGCTGCTTGCAGGGTGGCAGCGGTGGGAAGATGCTGGGCCGCCAGGACGATCAGGCGAGGCTGGATGGCAGCGGCGGTTTCGCCCAGGCGCTCTATCGGAAGGTTGGCACCCAGGTAGACTACGCCCAGACCCCGGCGCCGCAGCAGCAGGTTGAGCAGGAGGACCGGGAAGGTGTGCTGTTCGCCGGGCGGGCAGCCAAGGAGTACGGTCTGCGGGCGCGTTGGCAGTGGCGTGGCCGTGATCAGGGTCTCCAGGCGGCGGCTAGCCAGGGCAGTGGCAAAGTGCTCCTGCTGGACGCTGGCTTTATCGAGCAGCCACTCGTTGCCGATCAGGCTGACCCCACGCTGCAGGATTTCCGCGCACACCGTCTCGACCGGGTAAATCGCAAACGCCTGGTTGAGGATTTCGTCCGCCTGCAGGCTGTCAAAGGCCAGGGTAGCCTGCAGCCAGCTATTGCGCAGGGTTTCGATGCGCGTGTCTGCGATGGGCAGGCGCTCTGGGGTCGGGTATGACCTGGCGGGTGTGGATGTCTCCAGGGGGTCGCTGCCTGCATCGCGCATCTCTTTCCAGAGCTCAACCGCCCGGCTGATGCTCAGACCTTCCGCCTGGCGGGCGCGCAGCCATTTGATCGTCTCGATATCGTATTCGGAGTAGAGACGATGCCCGCCGGGTGTGCGCTGGGGCTGCGGGAGCTCATAGCGTCGTTCCCAGGCGCGCAAAACATCTGCCTTAAGCCCCGTCTCCTTGAGAACGGCCTTCAGGTTGTAAGCAGGGGATTGGTTGAAGTTTGGCATACGATTACTCCGATTATAGATGAATGCAGTATATCAGGCTGTCGATAAATTGTCAAGATATTATCCAGAAAAATCTTGACAATTTATGGATTATTGGGTATGATTTGGGGAATATTTGCAATGGGTTCACTGCCGTAAGGAACGAGGTGTTTTTATGAAAATCATCATCACCGGTGGAACGGGTTTGATCGGGGGCGCTTTGGCCGAACACCTGGCAATGGACGGGCACGAGGTTATTGTCCTCAGTCGCAGCTCGAAACGGCCTGAGAACATCTCGCCGGACATCCGTCTCGTAAAATGGGACGGCCGCACTGCCCAGGGTTGGGGGCACCTTGCGGAAGGGGCTGGCGCGATTGTCAACCTTGCTGGCGAGAACGTGGGGGCCGGTCGCTGGAACGCACAGCGCAAGCGAGCAATCGTAGATAGCCGCGTCAATGCGGGCGCGGCAGTTGTCCAGGCTATCCAGCAAGCCAAAAATAAGCCAGGTGTGTTACTGCAGGCTTCGGGCGTCGGCTTTTATGGCATCAGTGATACCGCATTGTTCAGCGAAGACGCTGCACCGGCCGATGATTTCCAGGGCAGGATCTGCCAGGATTGGGAAGCCAGCACGCAGCCGGTCGAGGAGCTGGGCGTGCGCCGGGTCTTAACGCGTTCAGGTGTGGTCTTGAGCGTACGCGCGGGTGCCTTACCGCGCATGCTGCTGCCCTTTAAGCTGTTTGTGGGTGGCCCTTTGGGGTCTGGACGCCAGTGGTTGTCGTGGGTGCACCTGGAAGATGAGGTGCGCGCCTTGCGTTTCCTGATCGAAAACCCAGAAGCGCGCGGCGTGTTCAACATTTCAGCGGAGCCCGTGACGAACCGCCAGTTTGCCCGGGCGATCGGGAAAGCCATGCACCGCCCTGCCTTCATTCCTGTCCCGGCATTTGTCCTGCGCTTCCTGTTTGGCGAGATGAGCACCATGATCCTGGATGGGCAGAGGGTCTCGGCACAGCGTCTGCTGGACCATGGCTTTCGTTTTCGCTTTCCCGATATCGATTCTGCATTCAAAGATATATTGAACCGTAAGTAAGGGGAACTGAGCATGTGCTACCCGCTGACTTGGGTTGTGGAAACCGATAAGAACCTCAAGAAGGAGTTGAGCTGATGCCAAAGGTCGCAGTCATTGGCGCCGGCAGCGGCGGCTTGTCGGCGGCGGCAGCCCTGGCTCGCTCCGGTTTCGACGTCACCGTCCTGGAAGCGCACATCTACCCGGGCGGCTGCGCCGGCACTTTTTACCACCAGGGCTACCGTTTCGATGCCGGGGCGACCCTGGCTGCGGGCTTCTACCCGGGTGGGCCGATGGACCGGCTGGCCCAGGTGGCTGGTATCTCCCACTGGCCCGGACGGGCTGCTGAACCTGCCATGCAGGTGCACCTTCCCGATGGCCTGACGGTCAGGCGCTGGGGCGACGGCCGGCGTTGGGATGAAATGCGAGCAGCGTTTGGAGATGAGTCGCTGGCGTTCTGGCGCTGGCAGGAGAGCACGGCCGATGCCCTGTGGGAGCTTACCCTGCGACTGCCATCGTGGCCGCCGCAGAGCCTCTCCGACCTGAGAAACCTGGCAGGCGCCGGGTTGGGCTGGCTGGGACCCGATCGGTTGCCCCTGGCTGCGGATGCTGTGCGCCCTGTGGCAGCCCACCTGAAAGGCCTGCCGGAGAGCCTGCGCCTTTTCGTTGACGGACAATTATTGATTTCGGCGCAGGCTGAGAGCGATCAGGCAAACGCCCTGTACGGCGCGGCTGCCTTGGACCTGCCGCGGCGCGGCATTTTGCATCTGGAAGGTGGCATGGGCACGGTCTCACAACTGCTGGCACAGGCCGTGCGTGACCTGGGCGGCCAGGTCTTGATGCGCCAGGAAGCCACCCGCATCCGCCTGGAGCGCGGCAGGCCGGTCGCCGTCGAAACCAGGCGCGGGGAGTCTTTTGATGCCGACATCGTCATTGCCAACCTGACGCCCTGGAATGCAGCGAAGTTGCTGGGGGAAGCTGCTCCACTGCGTTTACAACGCCTGCCTGCGCACCCTCCAGCAACCTGGGGCGCCTTTATTGTGTATGTCGGCCTGGACAGCTCGGTCGTGCCGGCGGATTTCCCACTGCACCACCAGGTGATTGTGCGCCGGCCGCTGGGCGAAGGCAACACCCTCTTCCTGTCACTCAGCCCCGAATGGGATCAAAAACGCGCCCCTGCCGGCAAACGTGCCCTGACCATGAGCACGCATACCACCCTGGACTCCTGGTGGAACCTGGCAGAGCACGACCCGGAGGCGTTTAAAGCGCGCCAGGCGCAATATACGTCAAGCCTGCTCGCAACTGCGGAACAAGTCTTGCCCGGCCTGCGCCAGGCGGCTGAGCTGGTGCTCCCGGGCACCCCGCTGACCTTCGAGCGCTTCACCGGGCGCGCCCGTGGCTGGGTCGGCGGCTTCCAGCAGACCAGCCTGCTGCGCTCCTGGGGGCCGCGCCTGGCTTCCCATCTCTGGATGGTCGGCGACAGCATCTTTCCAGGCCAATCCCTGGCTGCGACTGCCCTGGGAGGGCTGCGCGTGGCTGATGCCATTTTACGTGAGCAGCCGGCGTCCATTGTCGAAATGGGTTTAAAATCAAAGGCGTCGATATGAAAACTGCGTTATGGTGGATCCGCCGCGACCTGCGCCTGGGTGATAACCAGGCTCTGACGGCTGCATTAAACCGGGCGGAGCAGGTCGTCCCGGTTTTCGTGCTCGATCCAGGTTTACTGAATTCGGCCTATTCGAGCGAAAAACGCCTGGCATTTCTTTTCGATGGCTTGCGCGCCCTCGATGCGGATTTACGCAAGCGGGGCAGCAGCCTGGTGGTGCGCCAGGGGGAACCGCTTGCCGCCCTTGCTGATTTACAGCGCCAGGCAGGCGCCGAGGCGATCTTTGCGGAAGCGGATTTTTCTCCCTACGCTCGCCGCCGTGACCGGCGGGTTGCTCGGGAGCTGCCCCTGCAGCTCACCCCCGGTTTGACGGTGCACGCTCCGCAGGCGGTCGTTAAGGCGGATGGGACCCCATATACTGTGTTCACGCCGTTCAGCAAGGCCTGGCTGGCGCAGCCCTGGCCAGGCGAACCGCTGCCCGCGCCTGCCAGGATTCCTTCGCCGCCGGGCATCCTGGGTGAAGCCATCCCGGCTCTCCAGCTTCCCGGTGAAGTTCCCTTCCTGGCCGGTGAAACCCAGGCGCAGCGCCTGCTGGATGCTTTCACGCGGCAGGCTATTGGGCGTTACGGGGAGGATCGCAACCGCATGGACCTGGCAGGGACGTCGGGATTGTCGCCATACCTGCGTTTTGGGATGATCTCCGCGCGCCAGGCGGCAGCGGCTGCCAGGCAGGCGGAGGCCCAAGCCGCTGACGGTCCCTCTCGCCGCGGCGCTGAGACCTGGTTGAACGAGCTGATCTGGCGTGAGTTCTACATTTCAATTCTTTATCATTTCCCGTACGTGCGCCGGATGGCTTTTCGACCGGGCATGCGTGATATTGCCTGGAGCAACGACCCCGAGGCCTTCAACGCCTGGGCTGAAGGCCGCACCGGCTACCCGGTGGTGGACGCCGCCATGCGCCAGCTCGTGGGGACCGGCTGGATGCACAACCGGGCGCGCATGATCGTGGCCTCGTTCCTGACCAAAGACCTGCTGGTGGACTGGCGCTGGGGTGAAAAATTTTTCATGCAGCATTTGATTGACGGCGACCCGGCTGCTAACAACGGCGGCTGGCAGTGGACGGCCGGAACAGGGACGGATGCTGCCCCGTATTTTCGGGTATTCAATCCCATCCTGCAGAGTCTGAAGTTCGATCCAGAAGGGGCGTATATCCGGCGCTACGTGCCGGAGCTGGCGAACGTACCGCAAGATTACATCCACAGCCCCTGGACAATGCCGCCCCACGTCCAGAAGCATATAGGCTGCCTGATTGGCAAGGATTATCCTGCGCCGATCATCGACCACGGGGTGGCTCGCCAGCGCCTGCTCCTGGTATACAAGTCATAGGTTTTAGGTAGGTTAACCGGCGTCAGCCGGATTTAGAAAAATAAGGAGATCACCATGAAGGACATTGTTCGACAAATCAGCGTTGCCGTGAGCGTGGTTGCCACCATTGTAATCAACATCCTGGCAAATGCCCTGCCGCTGAACGGTTTAAACACCGGCGAGATTTCGGACCGCTTTGCGGTTTATTTCGTCCCGGCAGGCTATGTGTTTTCGATCTGGGGCGTCATTTACATTGGGCTGATTGCCTATGCCATCTTCCAGGCGCTCCCTTCGCAGCGCCAGAACCCGCGCCTGCAATCTACCGGCTGGTGGGTTGTCCTGGGCGGGCTGGCGAACATTGTCTGGATCTTCCTCTGGCACTACGAACAGTTCCCGCTGACAATTCTTGCCATGCTGGTGCTGCTTGCCACGCTCATCGTCACCTATCTGCGCCTGGGCACGGGCCGCTACCCGGTCTCAACTGCTGAAACCTGGGCCGTGCGCGTGCCGTTCAGCATCTACCTGGGCTGGATCACCGTCGCCACGGTTGCCAATGTGACTTCGCTGCTCTACTACCTGAACTGGGATGGGTTTGGAATCGCTCCCGAGGTGTGGATGACCCTGATCCTGGTCGCGGTGCTGGTGATTGCGGTGCTGATGAACTTCACCCGCCGGGATGTGGCTTATACCCTGGTGATCTTGTGGGCGCTGGCAGGGATTGCGGTCAAGCATGCCTCGGTTCCCGCTGTCGTCATTCCCACCTGGATCACCTTTGGTCTGGTGGCACTGACCCTGGTTGCCGCGTTCTTCCTGCCAAGGCCTGCCCAAAAAACCGGAACAGCAGGATAATTGGATAAATTCCTGAGAAAATTGACTATGCCAAAAGTATCCATCCATACACCTGCTCCTGATTTTGCCCTGGTAAGCTTCAAGGGAGAATTGGTCTGTCTGTCCGAATTTAAGGGCCGTTCGAATGTTCTGCTGGTATTCAATCGTACCTTCACCTGACCGTTCTGCCAGCGGCATATGGCGCAGTTGCGCCAGGACTACCAGGAATTCGAAAAACGCCAGACGCAGATTATCGTGGTCGGCCCCGAAGATGCAAAAGCCTTTAAAGCCTACTTCAGCCAGAATGACCTGCCGTTCATTGGCCTGCCCGATCCCAAAGCCAGCGTTCTCAAGCTGTACGGGCAGGAAGTCAACCTGTTCAAGCTTGGGCGCATGCCCGCCCAGGTGATTGTGGATCGCGACGGGATTGCCCGTTTTGTCCATTATGGGCATTCCATGTCGGATATCCCGGAGAATGCCGAGATTTTCGAGCTACTGGACCAGATGTCCGTGAAAGCGTGAATCATTAAACGGTGCTGGATCAAATAACAGGAACAAATCAGTGGAGGGATGCAAACGAACCGGTTAATTCTTTATATTCTGCTTGCAACCTTAACTCTGGCAGGCTGCAGAACACAGCCTGCCTCTGAATCGTTTACGCTAAACGTATTTGCAGCGGCTTCTCTTACCGAGCCCTTCAGCGAGATAGCAAAGCTGTTCGAATCTACCCATCCTGGGACAGAGGTTGTTTTCAACTTTGCCGGTTCGCAGCAGCTGGCCCAGCAGATCATCGAAGGCGCCCCAGCAGATGTCTTTGCCAGCGCTAACACGAAGCAAATGGATGGGGTCATCGATGCCGGCTGGATCGAAGACGGTTCGCAGCAGACTTTTGCTACCAACAGCCTGGTGGTAGTCCTCCCGCAGGACAACCCTGCCGGGTTGGAAGAGCTTGCGGACCTGGCCCAGCCCGGTCTAAAGCTGGTATTCGCTGCCAAAGAAGTCCCGGTTGGCCAGTATTCGCTGGATTTTTTGGATAAAGCCAGCGCTGACCCTGGTTTCGGTGCCGCCTACCGGGACGATGTGCTGGGGAATGTGGTATCCTACGAAGACAACGTCAAAGCCGTGCTGACCAAGGTGGTGCTCGGTGAGGCCGATGCTGGTATTGTCTACGCCAGCGATGTTTCAGGTGAGAATGCGACCAACGTAATCCGCCTGGAGATACCCCGAGGCTTTGAACGTAATAGCCACTTACCCAATCGCAGCAGTCATCGAGAGCCAGAGCCCAGACCTGGCGCAGGCATTCATCGAGCTGGTGACTTCGGCAGAAGGCCAGTCCATCCTGGAGAAATATCATTTCACCCCAGCATTCAGATAGCTCGGAGGCAGCGCTTCCGGCAGAATCCCGAAAAAATTTGCCCGAACGGCGCTGGCTTGAAAATGCCTGGCGGATTACGGCTGTACCGCTGCTCTTGCTGTTCTTTCTCCCAATCGTCATGTTGTTTGCCCGGATCACGCCACGCGAGCTCCTGGCAAGCCTCGGACAGGAAGAAGTGCGCCAGGCGATTGGCATCAGCCTGCGAACCACCCTCACCAGCCTGGGCTTGATCCTGCTGCTGGGCACCCCGCTGGCTTACCTGATGGGTCGCCAGCAGTTCCGGTATAAGAAGATGGTCGATACCCTCATCGACCTGCCCACGGTGCTGCCGCCTTCCGTGGCAGGCGTGGCGCTGCTGATCACCTTCGGGCGCCGGGGTTTGATTGGCGGCTGGCTGGACGGCATTGGAATTGAAGTAGCCTTTTCGATGACGGCAGTCGTGATTGCCCAAATTTTTATCGCTGCCCCGTTCTATGTCCGCTCCGCCTCCCTGGGCTTTGCCGGCGTCCAGTCGGAAATTGTCCAGGCCGCCCAGCTGGATGGCGCCAGCCGGCTGCAGGTTTTTCAATTCATCATCCTGCCTCTCTCCCGCTTCGCCTTGTTCAGCGGCGCCATGATGAGCTGGGCGCGCGCCCTCGGTGAGTTCGGGGCGACGATCATCTTTGCCGGGAATTTCCCCGGGCGCACCCAGACCATGCCGACGGCGATCTACCTGGGGTTTGAGCGCGACATTGAAAGCGCCCTGACGTTAGCTGCAATCCTGATCGTGATCTCGTTTCTTTCCCTCCTGATCATTAAATTGTTTATCTCTCATGAATCTGAGTAAACGCCATTAGCTATCCGGGTTAAAATCGTAACATGTTCATAATTCGCGACTACAACGAAGAGATCGATGCCCAGCCAGTCGGCGTGTTGATTGCCGAGACCTATCGCAAGTACAACCTGGATTTTGCCTCCCCTGAAGAACAGCAAAAACTCCTGGGACCGTTCCGGCACGCAGGATCAAGCGATCCAGTTCACCAGGAAGCGGTTGTTTGCGTGCTCAGGACGGAGATGATTTTTGTGGCAGAAGACGAGGGGCAGATCGTCGGCGTGCTGAGATGCAGACCGGGTCGCCTGCAAAGCCTTTTTGTACGTGAAGATCATCACCGCCAGGGGATTGGGCGCAGGCTGGTCGAGCGCTGTGAGCAGGAATGCGCCAGCCAGGGTTCTAAAGTAATCAGCCTGGCTGCGACCCTGTATGCGGTCCCGTTCTATGAGGCCATGGGATATAAAAAATCCACGGGGGTTCGAAATTGCTGGAGTTTTGAGGGCAGGGGCTTGAAATACCAGCCCATGAAAAAGCAACTCTAATCTTCAGACAATTGCTATAAATTAGATAGAATATAGTATAATATTGCTCTCTTTCGTTAATTCTGGGCTACTTTCAGGTTTTCATCGTGGCTGCTCAGTTGTTTGCTGGACCTATAAGGAGAAAAAATGGCAACAAAAGCAACGATACTCGCAGTAGATGATGACCACGTGGTATTGAATTCTGTTGAGCGAGATTTGCGCCAAAAATACGGGCGCGAATATCGCGTGGTTAAGGCTGATTCGGGAGCCTCGGCGCTCGAAGTAGTCCAGCAGCTCCGCCAGCGGGAAGAGGCTATTGCGTTGTTTGTTGTCGACCAGCGGATGCCCGAGATGAACGGCGTTCAATTCCTGGAACAAGCGATTCAGATCTTCCCAGATGCCCGCAAGGTGCTGCTGACGGGGTATGCGGATACCGAAGCTGCTATCAGCGCCATTAACAAGGTAGGTTTGGACTACTACCTGCTGAAACCCTGGGATCCTCCGGAGGAGAATTTCTATCCCGTTACGGACAGCCTGCTGGAAGATTGGAAGACGAATGTGCGCTTGCCATTTGACGGCGTCCGCGTGGTCGGCAGCATGTGGTCGCCGGCTTCCCATGATGTAAAAGATTTTCTGGCTCGAAACGCCATCCCCTACCAGTGGCTGGATCTCGAGCGCGATGAAAGCGCGCACACCTTGATGAAATCAGCCTTGCTCGATGAGCTGCAAATTCCTGCCGTGTTTTTCCCGGGAGGGGAGTTCCTCGTCCAGCCGACGCTGCAGCAAGTTGCTGTAAAAGCTGGCCTGCGCACGCGAGCTGAAAAGCCTTTCTATGATGTCATCATCATTGGAGGAGGTCCGGCTGGTTTATCGGCGGCAGTTTATGCCAGTTTTGATGGGCTGAAAGTGCTGCTGGTAGAACGCCAGGCGCCAGGAGGCCAGGCAGGCAACAGTCCGAAAATTGAAAATTTACTTGGCTTTCCCAGCGGCATCTCGGGTGGGGACCTGACACGGCGCGCCATTGTTCAGGCCAGCCGGTTTGGCGCGGAGATCCTCACAACCCAGTCGGTTACCCGTGTCCGCTCGGAGGGCAACACCAAAATCGTTACGTTTAGCGATGGCTCAGAGCTCTCGGCCAAGATCGTATTGATCTCCACCGGGGCCTGGTTCCAGACTTTGAAACTTCCTGGGATTGAGCGCTGGAACGGGGCAGGAGTCTATTATGGCGCAGCTCACACCGAGGCTGCCAATTATCGTGACCAGGATATTGTCGTGATTGGGGCGGGGAATGCTGCAGCTCAGGGGATGCTGTTTTTAAGCAAATTTGCCCGTAAAGTCACTGTGCTGATCCGCAGTTCGGCGCCGGATTGGTCGCAATACCTGGATATTGCGATCCGAGCCAACCCAAAGATCGAACTGCGCTTCGACGCCGAGATGACAGATATCCACGGCCAGGACCAAATCAGCTCGATTACAGTCCGCAACAATCTAAACGGTGAGACAGAGACTTTACAGGTAAAAGCGCTCTTTGTCTTCATTGGACAAAAGCCTCAAAGTGATTTCGTGGCAGACCTGGTGATGCGCACCCCCAGCGGTCATATTTACACCGGGCTTGACCTGGTCAAAGATGGTCAGCGCCCGCCAGGCTGGACTTTGAACCGGGACCCCCTTTTATTGGAAACGAATGTACCGGGAATCTTTGCCGCTGGGGATGTGCGTAACGGCACCAAGCATGGCGTCGCCGCGGCAATCGGCGATGGCGATGCGGCGGTATCCTTGTTCTGGCAGTATTTATCGACGATCTGAGAGGCAGCCTTATCTTACCTGACCTGAAGCGGATGCGCTCTCGGGTCGGTATTTTTGATTTAAAACAGTAAAATCCGCCAGTCGATCAGCGGAAAAACTCGCTGGTACGCTTTCAATGATTTTTCTATATAATGATATAGTGCCTGGTCATTTGGGGTATCCAGGTTCTTTCCATGTACAGAAACTCGTCTTCTGCTGTTTCACGAGCGCCTGGTGAGTTGTTCGCGCCTTCTTTAACAGGATGCAAAATGAAAAAAATTCAATTCCTGACCTTGGGTGTCTTCGCGGGTGTCATTACCCTCACCTTGCTCTGGATCTCTCCTGAAAAAGGGGAATCTCAAACAAGATCTTGTTCGGGTGGTACTCCCTCTGGCTGCACGGTTTTCACGGTGTCGAAGGGAGAGCGGGTATTTTTCGGCGGGAACGACGATTACATCAATCCTGACAGCTACTATTGGGTCGATTCGGGCAGCGGTCAAAACTACGGGGTCATCTGGATCGGCACGCCGGATAATGTCCAGCAAGGCGTAAACGAGAAGGGGTTGGCCTATGATGCCAATGGCTTACCCCGGGTGGATGTCAATCCGCATCCAGAGCGTAAACCGGTCCCAGGCGATTATACAAGTTATCCCATTCGAATCATGCACGAATGCGCCACGGTGGAAGAAGTAATTGCCTGGGTCAATACCCACCAGTGGCATACCTACATGCACGATCAAATGCAGTTCGCTGACGCCAGCGGGGATGCGGTGATCATCAGTGCGGGTGCCGATGGCGAGGTGGTCTTCACCCGTAAGCCGCCCGGAGATGGCTTCCTGGTATCGACCAATTTTAATGTCGCCAATCCAGTAAATGGTTATGGTTATCCGTGCGAGCGCTACGAGACGGCCACGAAGCGACTTTCCGGGCTCGTGGAGCAGGTGGGTGACCTGACCGCTGAGGATGCCGCTGCGGTCCTGGATGCCGTCCATGTCGAAGGTGGCAGCAGCTGGACTCTCGAATCGCTGGTCGCCGATCTGCCCAACGGTATCGTGTACCTGTATTACTTCCACCAGTTTGATAAACCGGTCGTGCTGAAGGTGGCGGACGAAATCGCCAACGGGCGCGAGGCAGGATCGTTGAGCAGGCTGTTCCCACAAGAGGTACAGAAAGAGGCAGCACGCCGCTACCAGCGAACCCTGTCAGACCAGGTACCTGTGTTCCAAGATTGGGAAAGCCTGGGTTGCATTGGCGCTCGCCAGCATTGTGCTCGTGATCCTGTTCTCGATCCGCAATCCCCGGAGACTGATCTTCTGGCTGCCGGTCACGCTGATCCTGGGACCGCTGGGGCTACTGGCCTGGCTGATCGCCGGGCGCGGACAGAAAGCCAACACCTGGCAGATAACACTCATCGAGGCCATCGGACACCTCCCATCCATAGCCATGGCTTTGATGTTGTTTCTGGCTGTGATCATCCTGTTTCCTCAAGTCCAAGCCAACCAGCTTCTGCAGCTCTTGTTTATCCTGGTTTTCCCTCTGCTGCTGGGATGGCTGTTCTACCAGGGTCCGCTGCTGGCGCTGGCTTCTCGCCAAAGCTACCTGCGAATGCTGGGCCAACGGCTGCCGGTGGCCTGGGTGGCTGCCAACCTGGGGATGGGAGGTATCTGCCTTCTTGCCTTGCGCGGGGTCAGGTGGCTCTCGACTACCTGCTCAATGATGGAAATGTCTATTTGGGCACTGGTGAGTCTCTGGGCGGTTGTGGTAGCCGGCGCTTGCCTGGCGCTGTTATTGCTCCTGTTCTACGAAGGTTGGGCAGTGCGCCAGGGATACCGGGCCTGGAGCGTCCTGGCTATTGACGGCGGTGCAGTGACCTCGCCATCGTGGCGCAGGCTGTGGGGATGGATTCTGCTGAGCCTGGTAATCCTGATTGGTGGGCTGATCATGAACTGATGCGCCCAATAGCAAGTACAGTGTAGGAGGTAGGATGGAAGAATACCAGGCACGCTATCCCGAAGGTTACTGGGACGAGGCTGAGGAATATCTGCGCCAATGCTATCTGTTGCAGCATAACGACGATTACCTGGAATTTTTGGTGCAAAGGGTCTGGAAGCTGGAGAATGCCTGCCGGTTGGTTGAATTTGGCTGCGGGGCGGGAAAGATGGGCATGATCCTGCTGCCGCTGCTGCCACCCGGCAGCAGCTACACCGGTGTTGACCAGTCAGCGGAATTGATCTCACAAGCGCGCCGGGTCTGGGAAAAAGCGCCGTTCCAGTCTGAGTTCCACGAGGGCAGCATTTACCAGACGCCATTTTCGGAGAGCGCCTTCGATGTCGCCCTGACCCATACCGTCTTGATGCATGTCCCGTATCCGGAGAAAGCTCTTCAAGAAATGATCCGGGTAACCCGGCCGGGTGGGATGATCATTGCCTGCGAGGCCAACCGCAATGCGCATACCACCTTACTCCACATCGACGAGGTCAACCACCAGGAGACGGTGCCGCTGGAGTTATTCCAGACCATGAACCGCGAGATCCGCAAGCGCACCGGCGTTGATCACAATATCGGCATCAAAATGCCTGTCTTAATGCACAAGGCCGGGTTGGCCAATGTTCAGGCGCGAGTGTCCGATGCCGTCCGCTGTCTCTTTCCACCCCTGGATTCGGAGTACAAACAGAGATTGTTCAAGGCGATCTGTGACGAAGGCTATGGTCAGCCAGCGCCGGATGAAGCGCAGCGGAGGCGTTGGAAAGAGAACCTGATGGGCTTCGGGATCAACGAGCAGGCGGCTGAGGCGGAGATCGAGCGGGAGTTGGAAGAGGATTTCTTGAATAAAGGTCCTGGATACCATACCGTCTATCCCACCTTGCTGACCTGGAGTTTTGGCCTGGTCAGCAAGGATTGACCGCATCAGCTACACCGGCCACCACTCCGGGTTACGCGGCTCGAGGCTGCCGCGCTCGATCGCCAGGGCGTAAACCGCCAGGAAATTGCCGATCAGGGTGCCTTCATACCCGGTGCGCAGGCCAGCCCAGGTGAGGAACTCGGTCCCCATCCCCAGGCCGCCATTGAAGTAGCCAGCGGCCAGGCCGTACTCGAGCTCGTCCGCCAGCCGGGCAGCTTGTTCTTTCAATCCATAGATCGATAACGCGCGTAAATAGTAGGCGGCGTTGGCGCCGTAGTTCCCGCCGTCGGTGTAGTTCTCGAAGGTCGGCTGGGGGGTGCCCCAGATCAGCGGCATCATGTGATCGTTGGCCGCGATGGGGTACAGGTTCGAGGGCAGGCCAAAGTATCCCGTGCTGGCGCCTACCCGAGCGCGGGCGGCTTCCAGGTTGAGCAACGCTCTACGGGCTGCTTCTGGTTCCAGCAGGCCGTAAGCCAGCGCCGGACCGTTGATCCACAGGAAGCCGTAGTCGTGTAGTTCCCCATCGCGGCTGCGCCAGCCGGCAATCCAGCCGGTTTGCGGGTTGAGAAAGACGCCCGCGTAGGCGTTCTGGATCCCCAAGGCGGCCTGCCGGCACTCGGCAGCCAGGGTGTTATCCCCCAGGGCAGCCAACAATGCTGCCGCACACGCAGGCCGCGGTAGGCCTGGGCGTTGACGTACGCGTCCAGGTGGCCGAAACCGACCACGTCCATCCCGTTGCACGACCAGCGGTACGAGCCCGAATTTCCGCTCAGATCGCGGCAGAGGATCAGTCCCTGCTCATCGCGCAATGCCAGCACCCGCCGGATCACCTCGCGCAGCCCTGCTTCCACCTCGCGCAGCCAGCCCAGGTCCGGGCTGTACTGGTGCAGCCGCCCGGCGGCGATCAGCAGCGCCGGGTCGGAGTCCAGGTACAGGTTGCGCCAGTATCCGTAGCCGCCGCCATCCAGCAGCGCCCGTTTCAGCGTAAAGCGTTCCAGGTCTGCCGGGTCCAGCCCACTGGCCAATTTTTGGGTGCTGCACACGATCTCGCTGGGGCCGGATTGGGCGAGGTGGCAGTTGACCGAGGCGGTGTTGTTGGAGAACCCGCGGTGCTCTGGGCGGAAGCAGGAGAAGACGCTGCCCCAATGCCGCGCCAGCCCTTCCGGCAATTCAGCCAGCCTCACTCTGGGGGCGAAAGGCATCGACCTGGAACTGCAGCTTCAATTCAGTTATCCCGGGCTGGATCCAGCCGGCTTCATCCGGCCCGGGGCGCAAGGTTGTGAAGCCGCAGGTGCCCACCGCAGCCTCCCGGTAGCTCTCGACCTGCCCCAGCCACGTTGCTCCATTGGATGAAAGCTCCTGGCAAGACAGGCAGCCGACCCCGTCGCTGGCCCAGGCCAGCGGCAGCCTCACCCGTCCGTTGCGCCCTGCTTCGCAGGTCGGCACCGCCGCGCTGGCGGTCATCCCCTGGCGCAGGTCCCAGGCGAAGCGCCAGGCTTCGTATTCCAGGGCAAAGATCGGCTGCGTGCAGGTCTGCTGCAGCTCTAGCAGCATTCCATCCGCGTTCACGGTGAAGCAGGCATCGATGCTCAATCCCGTCCGACGACCTGCAGATCGCGGTATTCGACCCGGTTCCCCAGCACGGATACTTCGCCGGTCCAGTGCTGGGCGCCAAAGTCCTGGCGGTCCGTGCGCAGGAACGGCCCGCTGAGGCCGCCCACCTGTGTCCCGATTCCGATGGCCCAGTCGGCTTTCAGGCGGTTGTGCTCCGCCTGCCCCTTGCCAAGGACATCCCATCCCAGGTGCACCAGCAGCGGGCGTTTCAAGCGAAAAACCGATGCTGAAGCGCGGCTGGAGAAGAAAATGCCCAGGGGTGTCTGCCTGACTTCCATCCCCGTTGGCGCTGCGGGCGCCAGGCTGCCCTGGCGCAGGCCAGGCAGGTAGCTGAACTCAGGTTTGAGAGGGCTGGTTTCCCTGCCGATCGCCGCCAGCCCGTTCAAGATGCCGAAGGGCACGCTGTACGGGCTGCCGTTGCACTCGCCGTGGTTGGGCCAGACCGGGTGCTCGCGGTCGCACTCCACCCGCAGCAGCTCGGTGCGCAGCCCGCCCAGCTCGATACGCAGCGGCGGCTCTTTGAGGATCGCCGGCAAACAGGCTCTCAACTGCTGCCAGGTCCATATCCTGGCGCAAGCCCTCCCCGGCGATGCGCGGGTCGTAGGGCAGGTCGACTTCTTTCACCACCTGCCATCTTTCGCCAGCGGGGATGGACAGGACCAGGTGCGCCGGGTGCGTCGGCACCGCTGGCGTCCAACGCCCGTAGGCGCTGCGCGGCAGCTCGAGCTCGTCGATCTCCACCTGGCGGGCGAAGCGCAGGTAGCGCACGCAGGTCTGGTTGTCGATTTCGACCCCCAGGCGAGGGTGGAGGATCTTGCGGATCCCACCGTGGGTGATTGGGTAATGAGCCAAGGGCTGGGACATCAAATTTCCTTTATGAGGTCATTTTCAATTTTCATCCTGGGTATTCATTTCCGGTGTTTTATACGTGATGAATACAGCGCTTATTGTATAACAGCCCCCAAGGTTTTTGCCCTCTATTGGGCGGGAAAGTAGCGTAGGATTTCGTCGGCAACGATCCGGTGACCTTGACGATTTGGGTGGTTGATGTGCGATAACAGGTTGTGAAGGTGACCGCCGTTCCCGAGGTATCGCCGGAAAGCTGCGTCGCTGTCAGCCAGGCCCAGGCTATAACGGTCTGCCAGGCTGCGCACAAGGGCAGCATGCTGGAAGAGGGCTTCGGCAGAAAAAGCCGGCTCGCTGTACCTGGCGAACTGATCGTGTGTCGGGGTCAGCAGGATTATCTTTACTTGCTTATCCAGGGCCATCTCGATCATCTGGCGCCAGGCGGCCTCGGCGCGCTCCAGTCCCAGACCGCGGTCGTTGAGGGCGTAGTCGATCGTGATCACATCCGGCCGGTGGCACAGCACATCCCTTTCAAAACGAAAGCTGCCCTGCTCGGAGTTTTCACCCCCGATCGCCGTGACGATCACGTTCACCACGGCGAAGGGGAAGCGTTCTTTGATCCCCTCCAGGAGCAGGTGCGGGTAGGCGGCCAGGGTATTGACATACGGCGTGGCAAAGTAACCGGCCGGGACGCTGTGCCCGTGACAAACGATGTTGACGGTCCGGTTGCCGGGCCACGGCGTTGCCATTTCCAGCAGTAAGTCCTGGAGATACGTCTCGGGATTTGCGATCAAGGCTGCCTCCGGGTTTCTAAAATCTAAGCTCTATTTTACCGGAGGATGACTCTTAAACCAGGCTACGGTCTCCCGGATCGCTTCCCGGACCGGGTGTCGCCTTCATACCAAAGGTTTTTTCAAACTTGCTGGAATCCACTACGAACGGCTTCTCGAACTCATACAGCATCTCAACTGACTCTTTTACCTCAGGGATAAACAATCCCAGCATCGACATCATCAATTTACCAGCAGTCTGAATTTTAGCAGTTATCCCTGCTTCCTCGGCAATTATCTGGATAAACTCGCCTTGTGTGATGCGCGGCGTATCATTCGGAACATGCCATGCCAGGCCATCCGCTTCGGCGCTCTCGCCCAGGATGACCAGAGCTTTTCCGAAATCAGGAACATACGTGTGCGTATGCGGCATCTTCGCCGATCCGCCAATTTGCGCCGGTTTACCTGCCAGAACCCGGTAAAAAACAATCCCACCCATGCTCGAGTTTGTTCCCCAGGGACCGAAGTAATCCGACCCCCGCCCGATGGTCACGTTCACTTTTCCTGCCTGGTGGGCAGCCAACGCAGCTCTGCTTAATTCGCTCCTTACCTTACCCTTGCGGGTGTGCGCGTTGTGCGGCATATCCTCGGTCATTGGAGTGCCATTGGTTGCGCCATACATATACAGGTTCTCAACCAGGACCAGCTTAGCTCCGCTCCCCGTCAACCCGTCAATGATGGACGTCTGCAGTGGGGGGAATTTCTGCGGCCATTCATAATAATGCGGCTGCGCGGACTGGTACACCACCTGCGCCTCTCGGGTGCACCCCTTGACCTGGGCAGGATCATACAGGTCTGCCGCGACCACCTCAACCCCGGCAGGCGTTTCTTCCATCTTTCCCGAGCGGTTCACCATGCGGACGGTTTCGCTGCGCCGGACGAGTTCTTCCATGATGGCGCGACCGATGGCGCCTGTACCCAATACAACATGTTTTACTGGCATTTAATAATTCTCCTAATCTTTTATGAAGTCTCTGCGAATTCTTTCGAGCTCGCATTGGTATAAATATTCAGGCCCAGGCCCTTTGGGCGGCAGGTTGTTGCTGATTTCCAAAGAGACCAACCCGTGTACACGCGCCCAGATGATGACGGCGATGGTCAATGTATGCAGCTCGCTTTCTGGATCGACCTTGCCTGGGTCAGGCGACAGTTCGAGGTGTTGCAGCTCCCGCAGCCTGTTCTGGGCTTGCAGGGATAGCAGAACGCCAACCAGGGCAGCCATCGAGCGTTCTGCCACCGGGCGGGTCTTCTCCTCGGGCGCCACGTAGCCTGGGATGGGGGTGCCGAAGATCAGGTGGTAGCGCTCCGGGTAAGCCAGCGCCCAGGCGCGGTAGGCCCAGCCGGCAGCCATCAGGCGCGCGGATAAGTCGTTTTCCGGCACAGCCTGCACGGCAGACATCTGGGCGTCGCCGAAGTCCTGGTAAGCCTCAACAATCAAAGCGGTGACCAGATCATCGCGCGAAGGGTAATAGTGATAAATCGCCGGGGCGGTGATGTGGAGCTCGCGGGCGATGGCGCGCAGGGACAGCGAGGCTGCGCCGGACTCGGCGATTTGCTTCCAGGCAATCTCGATGATCGCTTGCTGTAAGTTGCCTTGCGGGGTGAGGAGTTTTGGACGTGGTGACATGGGTCCTCTTAATAAATAAACAGTGTATATTTACACAGTAAATATACACTGTTTATTCGTGTCTCGTCAAGGGTGGAAGCGGTTTTTAGCTGCTTATAATAACCTGCCTGCGTTCGTCAATTGCCTTCAAAAGCAGGCTGCGCTGGATGTTGTCGTACCAGACCGATTGACCAGCTTCGAGAAGTTTTAGGGTGGAGTTCATCAGTTGATTTACTCGAGCATTTCATGCGCAATCTGCTCGATATTTTCAACCGTAAAGCCGAGGTTCTTGAAGATCTCGCCAGCCGGGGCTGATGCGCCGTAGCGATCCAATCCAATTATGCGCGTTCTTTGCGCACCGCGGCCCTTTAACGCACGCTCTTTGTGCGCCCCACCCAGCGGTGCCAGCCCAGCGAGACGCCAGCCTCCACCGCCAGGCGTGCGTCAATGCCCGGCGGCAGGACTGCCTCTTGATAAGCCTGCATCCTGCGCAGCGAAAAGCTCCCAGCAGGGGAACGAAACCACCCGTACGGCGATCCCCTGGCTGGCCAGGCGCCTGCCGGCTTCCACGAATCAGGGCAACTTCCGAGCCGCTGGCCATCAGGATGAGGCGAGGGGTGCCTTCGCCAAGGTCTGCCAGCACGTAGGCGCCCTTGCGCAGGCCTTCTGCCGGAGCGACCTGGCTGCGGTCGAAGGTGGGCAGGTTCTGGCGGCTCAGCACCAGGGCGGTAGGGCGCTTGCGGTTTTCAACGGCAACCTGCCAGGCAACGCGGACCTCGTTGGCGTCCGCCGGGCGGATAGTGATCAGGTTCGGGATGGCGCGCAGCGCTGCCAGCTGCTCGACCGGCTGGTGGGTGGGCCCGTCCTCGCCCACGCCGATGCTGTCGTGGGTGAAGATCCAGATCGAGCCCAGGTGCGAGAGCGCCGACAGGCGTACCGGTGGGCGCATGTAATCGGAGAAGACCATGAAGGTGGCGCCGTAGGGGATCAGGCCGCCGTGGTAGGCCATGCCGTTTACCAGTGAGCCCATGCCGTGCTCGCGCACGCCAAAATGGATATTGCGCCCTTCGGGGCAGTCTGCGGCAAAGGCTGGAATGTCGTTCATCCAGGAGTTGTTCGAGGGCGCCAGGTCAGCCGAGCCGCCCATCAGCTCGGGCAGCTTCCCGGCCAGGGCGTTCAGCACCTTGCCCGAAGCTGCCCGTGAAGCCATTCCTTTGGCATCCGCCGGGAACTCGGGCAGGTCGTCTTGCCAGCCAGCGGGCAGCTCTCCCGCCAGGCGCCGCTCGAGCTCAGCAGCCAGCTCTGGATAATCTTTCGCATAGCTCGCCAGTTTTTGCTTCCATTGGCTTTCCCAGCCTGCGCCGTTTTTCTGCGCCTGGCGGAAGAAAGCCAGGGCTTCGCCGGGGATGTAGAAGCGCGGCTCCAGCGGCCAGCCCAGCTTTTCCTTGGCGCCGTTCAGCTCCGCCTCGCCCGGCGGCTCGCCGTGCGCCTTGGCGGTGCCGGCGCGGGTCGGCAGCCCATAACCAATGATGTTGCGCACCATGATCAAGGATGGGCGCGGGTCCTGCCTGGCTGCCTGGATGGCGCGGTCGATGGCGTCCACGTCCAACCCATCGTCAACGCGCTGCACGTGCCAGCCGTAGGCTTCAAAGCGCCGGCCGCGGTCCTCGGTGAAGGCGAGGTCGGTTGAGCCTTCGATCGAGATGTGGTTGTCATCATACAGGTAGATCAGCTTGCCCAGCTTCAGGTGACCGGCGATCGAGGCCGCTTCAGAGGCCACGCCTTCCATCAGGTCGCCGTCGGTGACGATGGCGTATACGTAGTGGTCGATGATCTCGTGACCGGGACGGTTGAAGACTTTCGCCAGGTGCGCCTCGGCCATGGCCATGCCCACCCCGTTGGCAAAACCCTGTCCCAGGGGACCGGTGGTCGTCTCCACGCCCGGGGTCAGGCCGTATTCGGGGTGCCCGGGCGTCAGGCTGCCCCACTGGCGGAAGCGCTTGAGCTCCTCCAGCGGAAAGATCGTAGCCGGTCAGGTGCAGCAGGGAATACAGCAGCATCGAGCCGTGCCCGCCCGAAAGGATGAAGCGGTCGCGGTCCGGCCAGCCCGGGTTTGCCGGGTTGTGTCTCAGGTGGCGCGTCCAGATGGCGTAGGCCATGGGGGCAGCGCCCATCGGCAGGCCGGGATGGCCGGATTTCGCCTGCTCTACGCCGTCCGCGGAGAGGAAGCGCAGGGTATTGATGGCAAGGTTCTGTAAGTCGCGAGTTTCTTTCATGGGGTTCCTGTTGGATTTGGGTAGGATTTATCAATCTCGAGAACGTTAACATGTACAGTGATCTCAGCGGGTATAAGCATGACGAGGATGGGGATCCTTGTCCGTTGATGTTTCGAGCGTGTGTGATTTGTGCCGGACATGAGTGATCTGCGCATTCTGCCGCGAAGCACATGGTTTGCCCGTCTTGCAAGTGAGCAGCGTTCCCGCCAGCATCGCCCCAACTACTACACAAAAAACCCGTACGGCCCGAGTCGCCTAATCGCTAGCAGGTCTGCTCTGCACCCACAACGCACCAAAATCCTTGGCGACGCTAAGCTCGCGGTAAAACCCTTCTACGGTGGTTATCACATGGCACCAAGGAGGCTGGTGAACGAAAAACAACCGAAACGAAAAGCGCTGCAACAACGGTGTTGATATGAGTAGTATGATGCAAAAGCAATCGCCGCGTATTGTGAGCGTGGATACTCGGTATTTCCATGCGATTTGAATAAAGTGCCATTGGTCCTCCATTGGCAAACTGACGCGGTTTGCACTCCTTCTGCCGGTGCAGACTGGACCGAAAAAGCAGAAAAAATCGGGATGCCGATTCCTGCTGGCGTCATGGTCTGCCAGACTTTAGACAAAAAAGGGATGAAGAAGGTAACGTCCTGGTCAACGGAGTGAAAGCGTTCCGGACTATCTATCCCGAATTACGGATCCGCCTGGCCCGATCGCCAGGACTCCTCGGGGTGGATATCATCTCTGGTGTCGCGATCCACGACCGAAGCCTAAGCAGGGCAATTCTCCCGGGGGGCTACCAAAGGGGGTAGATGTGAGGGCAAATGGCAGAGGGTATGTAATCGTCCCCCAAAAATTTCGAAAATACAGACTGGAAACTGGGGGACCGTGTATGGCTCAGACGTCTGACACGCTTGGCTGATTTACCTGAATGTCCCGACGTCGTTGCGAAGGCCCTGATGTCCAAAAAGAGTACGGACGAAAAAAAGAAAAGGTCCAAGAGCCTAACGGTAGACGAGGCAATCGCAACGCTCAAAGCATGTGAGCTAGGGGAAAGAAACGAAACTCTAAATAGGCTCGTCTTTGTCTTGGCGAAAAG
>CAVXWV010000004.1:0-22649 GCA_963765565.1 uncultured Chloroflexia bacterium | reverse complement strand
GTAAAATACGTGATCTAAAAATTATCAACCAATCTGATCAACGGGAGGTGCAATTTTGAAAGGATCTGGATTAATCACCATCTTAATGCTTAGCCTGGTTTTCCTATGCGCAACGCCGGCCCTGGCCGTGCCGCCCATGCCATCCAGCTTTTACGGCACGGTCAAGATCGACGGCGGCAACGTGCCGGCGGGTACGGTCGTCTCTGCCAGGATCAACGGTGTCGAATACGCAACGTCGACTTACCAGACATACAACGGAAATACCGTCTATAGCCTGGACATCCCCGGGGAAAACTCGGATGTTGCCAGCATCCAGGGCGGAAAAGAAGGCGATACCGTAGTCTTTTTCATCGGCACCCTGCAGGCTTCCCAGACCGGCGCCTGGCACAGTGGGACCAACCTTGAATTAAATATCAGGCTACCAATCCGGACAACCGGCCAATTTCACCTTATTTTTACCCTTCGTCCGTCGATAACTTTAACCCGATTGCTCAATATACATTCCTCAAAACCGGCGCCGAGGCGCCGGTTTTTTTGTTAACCAATATGGGTTAACCCAGGGTGGATTTTTCAGAATCCAGCCCAAACGCGCTTGACAAATCAGAACAAATGTTCTAAAAACAGAGCGGAATGACACGTTCAAGCATTCCAGGAGGTGACCATGACTGCTGACCTGCTTTCGACGATTTCTGGTGCGCTGCTCTCGCTGGGCTTTTCTTACCTGCCCGGGGCGTCCGACTGGTTCTCCCGGTTCGACGGCAGGCGCAAACGCCTGCTGATGCTGGCGCTGCTGTTCTCTCGACCCTGGCCATCTTTGGGCTGGCCTGCGCCGGCTGGGCTAGTGAGTTGGGCCTGGCCGTGACCTGCGACCAGCCGGGCGCATTGGGCTTGCTGCCGCGCCTTCCTGCTGGCGGTGATGGCGAACCAGTCCGCTTACGCCCTCTCACCGCAGACGAACCGGGGAGGGGCTGCGTGAAAAAGCGGCTGCGGGCGGCGCCTCCCGGCGGGCGTCCCGGCGTTGAACAACAGCGGTCCGTTACCGCCAGCGACGGGGACCCCTTCGGCTCGCCAGGGCCGCCTGAACCGCTCTGCCCTACAGGGGTTCTACGAGCAGGCGCTCTCGCCGGTTGAACAGGAGGCGCTGCAGGAGTTGAAAAACGCCTCCTTCAAGACCGACGTGGCGATGATCCGCATCCTGCAGGTGCGTCTGCTGCGCATGGCCGGCGACGTCCAGAACGTCGGCGAGATGATCGAGCTGCTGCAGGCTTACGGCAACAGCCTGTACCGCATGGCGAAGGTGCTCGAAGCCGAGAAGCGCCAGGGCGGCAGCGCCGACCCGATGGCGGAGGTGCTCTCGCGCCCGCTCAGCCGGGCATTGAAGGAGCTGGAGAATGGATAAACCCGAGAAATGTCCTACGTGCGCAGGCGCGCGAGCCTGGCATTGCTGGCCCGCGAGCTGGAGCGCAGGCTGAGGTCGCTGCAGCGCCGGCTGCGCCTGCTGGAGGAGACCCCGAAGCGCTGCCGGACCTGTCCTTTCGCCGAAGACGAGACTTGCGAGCCTTTCCGCATGCGCAAGCTGCAGGTGGAGGCGGCGATGCAGGGAGTGAACGAGGATGTTATGCAACTGAGCAACCAGACAACCGTAACCGCTGCGGAACGGCCGTGCCCCTGGGCAGCCAGCGTATCGACGGGCCACTGCCGGTAAAAGCCCTGGACACCAACACCGCGTGGTCGCCCTGGGCAACGACGGCAGCGGTGATGTGACCCTGGCCAATGGTCTGCGCCTGGCAGCCGGCGAGGCGGTCGCCTTCGAGTGGGCCGGCAGCCTGGGAAGCCTGTGGCTGGACGCCGCCGTCAACGGCGAGGGCGTGTGCTGCTGAGGTTCGAAACGTTTAATCCAAGACCTGGTAGAGACGCTCCGCGTTCTTCACCCTTTCCGGCAACGCTCCGCGTTGTTTTCGCACATTACGCTTGACCGAACAGGCGCGGAGCGCCAGGAAACCAGTGACAACGCAGAGCGTTGTCACCAGAGGTGGACTTTGATTTCCCCGACCTCTCCCAGGACCTGGCGATCGACCTGCTGCCGCACGAGCAGGCGCTGACCAAGCTGCTCAAGGACGTGGTGCTTTTCTGCGCCCTGGCGCGCAGATCAAGCTGCGCCGCTACCAGGAAGCCGTGGCGCGGGCGGTGAGTCAACTCGGTGGTCAAGAAGCTGGGCCAGTCCGCGTGGTGCTCTTCCCCGCGCCAGAGCGGCAAAAACGAGCTGCAGGCACAGCTCGAGACCTACCTGCTGCTGCTCTACTCCGAGCTGGAGGGTGAGATCGTCAAGGTCTCGCCCACCTGGAAGCCGACAGCCTGAACGCCATGCGCCGGCTGGAGCGTGTCCTAAACCGCGACTGGCTGACGAAGGACGAAATGGAGGAAGGAGCAGGGCTACATCTACCGGGTGGGCGGCGCCCGCATCTACTTCCTCTCGGGCTCGCCCACCACCAACGTCGTCGGCGCCACGGCCTCGCTGCTGCTCGAATGCGACGAAGCCCAGGACGTGCTGATCGACAAGTGGGACAGGAGTTCAACCCGATGGCGGCCTCGACCAACAACGCCAGCGCGCCTCCTGGGGCACCGCCTGGAACTCGCAGACGCTGCTGGCCAGGCAGAAACGCCTGGCGCTGGCCGAGGAACAGGCTGACGGGCTGCGCCGGTTGTTCCAGATCAACGCCGATGAAGTAGCTGCCGAGGTTCCCGAGTATGGGAAATTTGTCGAGGGCGAGGGTCAGGAGACTCGGACGCACGCATCCCAGCGTGCGCACCCAGTTCTACTCGGAGGAAGTCGACGTAGAGAGCGGCATGTTCCCCCAGGGCCGCATCGCCATGATGCAGGGGACGCACCCGCCGTCGGCGTAGCCCGCAGCCCGGCAGGATTTACGCCTTCCTGCTGGATGTGGGCGGCGAAGAAGCCAGCGGGAGAAGGCGGTGAACAGGCCCAACCCGGTAAGCATGACCCGGCGGGTCACGACCCGTCAGCTTTGACCATCGTCGAGGTGGACCTCAGCGGACTCAGCGACGGGCTGCTGGCAGGCGCCGCTCTACCGGGTGTGCGAGCGGGTTGTATGGACCGCTGAGCCGCACAGCGCCCTCTACGGCAGGCTCAAGGCGCTCGTCGAGCTGTGGGTACCCCGCTGGATCGTGGTCGACGCCACCGGGCTCGGTGCCGGGTTGGCTTCCTTCCTGGAACGAACTTTCCCGGGGCAGGTGCTGCGCTTCCTGTTCACGCAGGCTTCCAAGAGCAAGCTGGGCTGGGATTTCCTGGCAATCGTGGACACGCACCGCTTCCTGGACTGGCAGCCCGAGCCGGGGGTGGTGGATGAGCGCACCCTGTTCCTGCGCCAGCTTCAAGCCTGCGAGCTGGAGGTGCTGCCCGGGAACGAGCGCCGTTTGAAATGGGGCGTTCCCGAGGGCCGCCGCGACCCAGGCAGCGGCGAGCCATTGCACGACGACCTGGTGGTCTCGGCCGCCCTGTGCGCCCGCCTGGAGGAGCTGCCCTGGGGCCAGGCGCAGTCGGTCGTGGTCAGGACGCCGGACGCGCTGGAGGGGATGAGGGAGGTTTTTTGATGGCGATTTCAATGTCATTAGAGCGGTTCTTTGCGAGGAATCCCTATAAGGATCGTCCCTCAATTACCTGCTTAGGCCCATATTCGATAGCGCTTATAGGGATTCCTCACTTCGTTCGGAATGACATTAAAAACGGCCTTAGCGCCGAATCTTTTCTAAAGGAGGATTTCTTGCCAAGTCTACGGACCCGTGTCACAAGCTGGCTTCGTCGCAAACCACTAGAGATGGCGGCGTCTCCACCCGGATTGAAGATGCCCCGAACGATAACGGTTGGACGCGCCTGGCGGGAGGTCATGACTACGACCCGGCGCAGGTGCAGGAGCTCTACGCCGACGCCCTGACCGCCTGGCGCAAGAACCCGATCGCCTTCCGCATCATCTCGATCACGACCGATTACGTCGTCGGCGACGCCCTGCAGCTCTCCTCGCCGCTGCGCAGCCTGGAGCGCTTCATCCGGGCTTTCTGGGACCACCCCCAGAACCGCCTGAACCTGCGCCTGGAAGCCATGTGCGAGGAGCTGGCGCGCGCCGGCGATCTCTTCGTGGCGCTCTTCCGCAATCCCGCCGACGGTATGAGCTACCTGCGCTTCGTCACCAAGGACCGCATCCTGCGCATCGAGACCGCCCTCAACGACTGGGAGAACGAGATCGCCTACGTGGAGAGCCTGGAGGACGGCAGCACGCGCACCTGGCTGAGCCCCAGCCACCCGCAGGCCGCCGAATTCCGCGAGCGTGCTCCTGCACTACGCCGTCAACCGCCCGCTCGGGGCGCTCCTGGGCGAATCCGACCTGACGACGATGATCCCCTGGCTGCAGCGCTACTCCAGGATGCTCGAGGACCGCGTGCGCCTGCACGGGGCGATGCGCGCCTTCCTGTGGATCGTCACCGTGCCCGCCAACCGCATCCGCGAGAAGCAGGAGCAGTACCGCGGCGCCCCCGAGAGCGGCAACATCATCATCAAGGACGAGAGCGAGAGCTGGGAGCCGCAGAGCCCTAACCTGCACGCCGCCGACGCCGGCCACGACCTGGAAGCGGTGCGCGGCATGATCGACGCCGGCTCGGGCTATCCCCCGCACTGGCGCGGCGAGAGCGGGCAAGCCAACCTGGCGACGGCCACGGCGATGCAAGCGCCGACCGAAAGGCACCTGCGGCGCCGGCAGCAGTACTTCAGCTACGTCCTGCAGGACATTGTCTACCAGGCTTACCAGCGCGCTGTCCAGGTGGGCAGGGCGCGCCGGCTGGCGCCCGCCGGCTACGAGCAGCTCTTCACGCTCTCGATGCCCGACATCTCGCGCACGGACAACGAGTCCCTGGCGCGCAGCGCCCAGGCCCTGGCAGGGGCTTTACAGGCGCTCGACACCTCTGCAATCCCCCGGCCTTTCCCTACGCAGGCTGGCGCTGAGGCTCTGTCTTGAAGTTCGCAGGAGAAAGCGTTGGGGAGGAGGAGCTGGATGAATTGGTCAAATGAAAGGAGGCATATGGAAGAAGTAAATCAGCAAAAGTGGAAAGCTATAACCGGGAGCCTGGCAGCAGGACGGCGGGAGTACCGCGGGCGCTTTGTCCAGGCTGGGCAGGTGCGCGGCGCCGGCGACCGCCCGGGGGACCTGGTGATCGAAGCCGGGGCGCTGGAAAAAGCCTGCGAGCGAGGCCTCTTCAACGGCTGCGCTGTCTTCCTGGACCACGCCGGGTTCTTTGAGTACCCCTCGCTGCACAACCTGGTGGGGGTGACCCGCCAGGCGCGCTTCGACCCGCAGCAGGCCTGCGTGGAGGGGGTGCTCAGCTTCTACAACACCCCGGCTGCCGAGGCCGCTTCCAGCCTGCTGGACGGCCTGTTATCCGAGGGCGAAAACGCCCCGGACGTGGGGTTGAGCATGGTCTTCTGGCCGGAGCTGGAAGTAGGCTCTACGGCCGCCCAACCCAGGGTGGTGGGCATCCACCACGTGGAGAGCGTGGACCTGGTGTTCGAGCCGGCAGCGGGAGGCAAGGTGCTGACGGCGCTGGCGTCCGCGTTCACTCGTTTCGATTTCAGAAGGAGGTAAACCGATGGAAAAAATCAACGTGAATGCGCCTGAGACCGCTTCAGCGGAAACGGTCCTGGCGACGCAAAACTTGAAACAAGGGCCAGGAGACAGGCTGAGCGCCGCCCCGCGCAAAACCTGAAACAGGAAGCCGAGGGCTGGCTGCGCGAGCTGCGCACTGCCTGGTGCAGAGCCTGCTCGAGGTCAGCGGGCTGCCCGAGCCCAGCCGCCAGCGCCTGAGCGCCCTGGCCGAAGGCGACCAGTTCCACGAGCCCGCCCAGCTCCAGCAGGCCATCGAGGCCGAGTGCGCCTACCTGGCGCGCCTGCAGGAAAACGGCGTCGTCCAGCTTGCCGGCCCAGCCCCGCGCAGCCCGCAGATCACGGGCATGCGCACGGGCATGGACCAGGTGGGGATGGCGTTCGAAGCCCTGCTGGCGGGGTCGCGCCCGCCCCAGGGCGTACAGCCGCTCTCGGGCATCCGCGAGCTCTACCACCTGCTCTCCGGCGATTATCGAGATGAACGGGCTGTTCCACCCGGAGCGCATCTACCTGGCGAACGTCAACAGCAGCAGCATGGCCGGGCTGGTGGCGAACGCCCTCAACAAGCGCCTGGCGAACGAGTTCGTGCAGTACCCGCAGTGGTGGACGCCGCTGGTTTCGGAGGAGGATTTCTCCAGCCTGCAGCAGGTGAAGTGGATCACGCTGGGCGGCGTGGGCGAGCTGCCCACCGTGGCCGAGGGGCGGCTTACACCGAGCTGACCTGGGATGACCAGACCGAGACCGCCAGCTTTGTCAAGAAGGGCGGCTACCTGGGGCTGACCCTGGAAGCCATCGACAAGGACGACACCGGGCGAATGCGGGCGGCGCCGCGCGCCCTGGCGCAAGCCGCCTGGCTGACCCTGGCGAAGGCCATCAGCGCCGTCTTCACCGATGCCAGCGGTGCCGGACCGACCATGAGCGACAGCCTGGCGCTCTTCCACAGCACGCACGGCAACCTGGGCAGCACGGCGCTCTCGACCAGCAGCTACGCCGCTGCCCGCACCGCCATGCGCAAGATGACGGAGCTCAACAGCGGGGAACGCCTGGGCGCGCTGACCGCACCCAAGTACCTGCTGGTGCCGCCGGATTTGGAGATCACCGCCCTGCAGGTGCTGGCGCAGCCAGTTCGACTACGCCTACACGCTCTCGAACGGCCAGGCCGCGCCCGAGAACGTGCTCGCCGAAGGCGACGGCAGGCAGGAACGCCTTAACCTGGCGAAGCAGCGCGTGATCGTGGTGGACCTGTGGACCGACAGCAACAACTGGGCGGCTGTGGCTGATCCCAGAATGTGGCCGACGATCGGCGTGGCCTACCGCTACGGGCGCACCCCGGAAATTTTCTCGGTGGCCAGCCCGACGGCGGGGCTGATGTTCAGCAACGACACCATGCCGGTGAAGGTGCGCTTCTTCTTTGCAGCCGGGCCGGTGGATTGGCGCGGGCTGTACAAGGCGAACGTGGCGTAATTGAAACACGAAGAACACGAAGAAGGCACAAGGAACACCAAGATTTTAATAATTCGAGTGAGGAGGATGATATGCAGAGGATTTTTCAACAGACGTACCACATTCCAGGGACGCTGGCGGCAAACGTGACGCCGAGGTACACGGTCCCAATGAACTGCACGCTGCTGCATGTGAGTGCCGTCGCCAGCAACAACAGCGACGCCACGCTCAAGATCGGCACGAGCAGCGACGACGATGAGTTCCTGGCGGCAACCGCCATCGGTGACAGCGGCACACCCGTGGAATTCGAGCGCGACGACTTCGTAGGCGGGCAGTACAGCGCGCCCTCGAGGACGGCGACCTGGTGGTGATCACCCTGGACTTCGACGGCGCCGCCGGCACCGCCGCCCAGAACGTGACCCTGGTGCTGACCTTCGCCGAAGGATGATTAATTTTGGTCGTTGGGGGAGCTTTGCTCCCCCAACGACTGTGAGGAGAATTGAAATGAACGATTTATTACAACAAGCCATCAAGGCATTGAAGGTGGATGTGCCGGTTCTGAACTGGTACGTGCGCCAGCGCAAGGAAGGCCAATCGCCGGAGGTGACCCTGCTGCTCTACGGCGGGCAGATGAAGACCTGGTCGCCGCCCGCGCCAAAGAAGGCCCAACCTGAACCTGCACAAAAGTAGGCTGGGTTGAACGCAGTGAAACCCGGCAACCTGGCAAATGCCATGGCCACCGTTGCGTTGGGTTGGTTGCCGGTTGAAAAGCAAACCAGCAGCCAACCCAACCTACAAATGTTTGATTAAGGAGGTTTACATGCCATATCGAGTGATTCCCGGCGGGGCAAGCTCCAGCCGGACGTACCTGGTGGACGGCGGGGGCAACGGCGATTATGCGACCATCCAGGCCGCCATCAACGCTGCCCACGAGCAGGAACCCACGGCGGAGGGGCGCTGGCTGGTGCTGGTGGGTCCCGGCGTCTACACCGAATCGTTGACGCTTTACGATTACGTGGACGTCTCCGGGCTGGCGCCAGGACCGGCTGCCATCATCCAGGCGCCGGAAGCGCAGTACGCCGTGGCGACGCCGGCAAGCTGCTGGCTGAGCAACCTGAGGCTGAGCGGGACGACCGACCCGCTGCTGCTGTTGAACACAGCCGAGATCGAGCTGGTGCTGGACACGGTCGTGATCGAGGAGGACGACCCCGGCGTGGCAGCGCTGAAGATCACGGCGGATTGCACGCTGCGCCTGCGCAACTGCGACATCCAGGCGGGCGGTTATGCCCTGCGATTGGCGGCAGGGTCGGCGCGCCTCTACGACAGCCGCCTGTGCCACGACCACGCCGACGCTGGGGCGGCCACTGAGCAGGCGCTGCTGGTGGAGGCGGGCACGCTCCTGGCGGAGCGCTGCGCCATCGAGAATACCTCGCCGGCGGGATCGGCCGTGAAGTTCAGCGCCAACCCAACACAGGCGCGCCTGCTGCACTGCAGCCTGCGCAAGGCCAGCGGCAGCTACGCCGTGGAAGCCGCGCTCGCCTGCCCGAATGCCAGCGTAGTCGGCTGCGCCTTGAATGCCAGCGTCCACGCCAACGTGGGGGTTTCGGTTGGCAATGATGTCGATGCCAGCGTGTAGGGGCGAAGCATCCGGAGGGAGAGATGCTGGCCGATGGCAAGATTACTTCCGGATGCTTCGCCCCTACCCAGGGCAAACTTATACGATCCTGTATTTTACGGTTTGAAAGGAGAATTCTATGTCCACCACCCACACCACCAGCGAAGGCGCTTTCAGCGGAGGCAAACTGCTCGCCAGCACGCCCGGCAAAATCCTGGCGATCCTGGCGAGCCACGCCGAGAGCGCCAGCCAGACCCTGAGCTTCTACGATGGACTGAACGCCTCGGCAGCCCTGCTTTTCCGCCTGCACATCCCCGCCGCCAGCACGCCGCGCCACCTGGTCTTCCTGCCGGGGAACGCGCCTTCCTTCCGCCTGGGTCTGTACGTGGATGCGGGAAGCTGTGATGTGCACGTGACCTGGATCAGTTGAAAGGAACCCATGACCACAAGACTTGACTTACGCAACCTCTGCCGCCGGCGCCTGGGCAGACCTGGCGCTGCCCTATCACTGGAGCGACCTGCAGCTCAACCAGTGGCTCAACGATGCCATCGCCGATTACGGGCTGTACTTCCCGCGCACGCTCAGCCTGGAGATCGACGCCGAAGCCGGGGTGCGCGCCTACGACCTGCCCTCGGATTTCCAGGCAGCGCTGCGCGTGGAATATCCCGCCGGCGAGGAGCCGCCCAACCTGCTGCAGCGCCTGCCGCTGAACGAGCAGGACTTCTGGGAGCTGGCGGAGCGCTACGATATCGTCGGCCGCAACGATGGCACGACCGCCAGCGAGCTCTGGCTCTCGGACACACCGCATGACGGCGAGACGATCCGCATCGAATACCTGGCGGACCATGCCAGCCTGGACGACGATGGCGACACGACGAGCCTGCCCGACCGCCACCTGGAGCTGCTGGTGCTTTTTGTGCGCTGGGCGAGCCTGCAGGAGCTGGCGAGCAGCGAAGCCCTCAACCCCGACCCGAGCAACCTGTCGGTCAGCACACTCGACACCAACGTTCTACGCGCCGGAGAAGCCTACCGCCTCCAGGTGCAGGCGGCGCTGGGGCGAGAGTCCGCCAGCGCCCTGGTGGGCTGGGTCAAGGAGAGGATTTATTAGGGTGTGCTTACAATAATGGGAAGCTCTTCCTCGGCGCCGGGACGAACTGGTCCGGGGCGAGCTCGCCAGGGCTGCGCTTAAGCTGGGTTTCCAGGACGGCACCCAGGCTGCGGTAAGTGTGAATCACCAGCAGGACGATGACCAGCGCCATCAGCAGGATGAACAGACCGAACTCGAGGTGCGAGGCGATCTCCATGGGCAGCAGGCCGAAGAGGGCTGCGATGAAGCCGCCAATCTGCCCAAACACCGCCCAGAGCGTGAGGAAAGCCGCCAGGAAGAACGCCCACAACCTGCCCTCGAAGTGCTCCCCGTCATCCTGGATGATGACCCTGCCGGTAGCCTGGTAGACCAGGGCTGCCGCCAGGACGATCACGGCGAAGAAAAAATTGAGCAGGGCAAAGCCGTTCTGGTTGAACGCCTGGACTTTGAACTCCAGCCCCAGCGCCAGGAAGAGCCCCAGGACCGCCGAGACGCCGGTGAAGGTGGACGCCCAGAAGTTGCTGAAGCTCCAGGCGGCGGAACCGAGCAGCTTAGCATTGCAGGCGAAGGGGTGTTTCTTGCGCAGGAGGAAGGCGCAGACCAGGACGAGGATGGCCGCAGCCAGGAAGCTGAGGATGATGAGGATGTTCTGAAGAGAAATGCCGAGGGTGAGCATAAGAGACCTCCTAAATAAAATGGTAAAAGTTCTTTAATACCTGGAGCGTGAGGGTATCCCCAAAACCACGCTGCTGGCTGGGGGTTCAGGCTGGCATGGCCGGTGTTCTCCAGAAACTCTACCTGTTGACCCTGCTTCCGCCAGGCGATCTGGGAATCGCATCCCGAGGGTCCAAACCGCAAAACCAGATTTTCATAGTATTGAGAGGCCTTCGCCAGAGTCTCATAAGCCGGATCCCTGTCGAGGGTCTCTGAACGGTCGCCAAGACCCAGGAAGCGGCGCAGGGTCGCTGACCTCCGACACCAGGATATCTGCATTTTTCGTAATTTCATAAAATTCGGCGAAGGTGAATTTTTCGTAAATCCGGTGCGGCACCACATCCAGAACAATCACGGGTTTCCCGCCATTTTTCGCCTCTCTGGCTGTCTCCATCGCCTGGATGGTCGCCTGGAATCGCGGCATGCTTCTTTCATTAATGCAATATCCAGAAATGTGCAGCACCCGGCAGGATGCAAGCTCGCCAGCAAAGCGCTCCACATCCTGCGGAACCAGGTGGAAATTGGCATTGTTATCGTTGTTGATCAGCAGCCGCACCTGGGATTGGTCGCGCACGATCAGCGCATGCCCGGTTGGAAATTCAGACACAAGCTGCTCCGGGAACGCGATCAGGGGATGGCCCTGGATATCCGCCCGGATTTTTTGACCGGTCAGATCAGCGCCTGTTTTCGATAAGAGCAAGGTGGAACAGCCGAAATCTTCGGCTCGCAGGCAAAAGATGAGACCGCTGCCCCCGCAGGACTCCTCGATCGGAGTAAATGTCAGCCGGTTGCTCGTGATCGAGCGGAACTCATAGGGTAGAAATTGGGTGACGGTAGTATCTAAATTGACATCACCCATGGCGACGATGTCGTAGCTGAGGGTCATTATTAGAGCGCTTTCTTGATCGAATCGGGCCGTGTCCAGCCGGTGACCTTGTTGAACCTCCAGATCGGTTCGTTAAATTCGACCGCCAGGATTTCGGCAAGACGCTCGAGCGGCAAGCCGACTACGTTGCTGTAGCTGCCGTCGATGTGGTCTACCAACAGCGCCCCCAAGCCCTGGATCGCATAACCGCCAGCCCGGTGATAAGGCTCCCGAGACTGGACATAGTTTTCGATCTGCTGGTCGTCGATCTCGGCAAAGGTGACCGAGGTTTCGATACAGTCCTTGATTTCGAGGAGCTCATTCGTGCCTGGTTTCAAGCCGATCACGGCAATGCCGGTGATGGCCTTGTGAGTTTTTCCACTCAGTCTTTTTCAACTCAGCCCTGGCTTCGGCCAGCGCCTCAGGATGGCTGATGAGGTCCCACCCAGCAGAGCCGTCTCGTGGGCTGATGATTTCCGTGTCGGCTCCGATGATCAGCTCAATATTATCCTCAAACTCGCCTCGTGCCAGGACATCCCTGGCCTTCTCGCTGGCGAGCCTGATCACGCGCTGCTGCGGGGTTTCGTGGGCCTGGCCATCTTCTTTTGATCGACTCACCTGGACCTGGATTTTTTCGGACGCAATCAACTGCTGTAAAAGCTGGAGACGCTGCGGTGACTTAGAAGCCAGCAAGATGCGCGGTGATAGAAAATCATAGGCCATCCTCGCAGTCCGGATATCGCCATAACCCAGTTTCTCGCGAGGCTGCTTTTCAGCATAGTCCAGGAGGACAGGCCCGATGACCTCATTGGGGGTTATGATGATTTCGTGGGTGTATTTTGATGTGCGTAAAATCGTTACCGGAAACTCTTTGCGGAGCCTGGCAACGATCTCATTCCGTGAGGCTTCCCAGGCGGGCAATTCACCGCTCGAGCAATTGATATTCAACCACCCCAGAATTTCCTTCAGCTCCGAGACCAGGATATCCACACAATTTTCGTCCTGCCGATTTTGGATGCGGTTCTTGAACTTGGTGAAGGTGGAAAAATCATCGTCCTTCCTCATGGCGACCACCACATCGAAAACCACGATGCAGCCCGGCTGTTTCCTGGCGTATTCCAGCATCTCCTGGACGTACTGCCTGCGGTTTTTATCGATGAGGGCATAACCCGAGCAGTAAAAGACGTCTGCACTTTCGATCTGCTTCTTGGCCAGCTCCACCACGTATGGCGGTAACTTTTGACGGGCATCCGTTAACATCACCGAAACATCTTGTTTTGCCTGGTCGCGTAAAATCACGGCGATGCTCGTCCGCTGGTTGACATCCGCTTTTTCAGGGAGAAGCTGATCCCTTTTTTCTGTAATTCTTCCCGAATATCCCTGCCAAGCCCGTCAGAGCCGACCACCCCGACGACGCAGTTCGCCTCGAAACCGGCTTTGTAAGCGCCTTTCGCAAAATTGACCGCCGTACCCCCCGCGCCGCGGTATATCTCACCTTTGACCTTGACGCCGGGAGCCTTAATGTTTTTAAAGAATCCGTCAGGCAGGCTGTCATAAATAAAATCATAGTTGACATCACCAATCGAAACCGTGGTCAGTAGGGGAGGCTTTTCATCCGTCTTATCCTGGAGCGTGGTATCTGAGAGCGGCAAATTCAAAGCGAGAACCGAAGGCTTCCTGCAGGAGCTGCACGAATTCTCTTAACGGCAGCCCAACCACGTTGGAGTAACCGCCCTGGATGCCGTCGAACAAGGCAACCCCTTTTTCTTGAATGCCAAAGGCGCCGGCTTTATCAAACGGTTCAGCGCTGGCGACATACCGGTCGATGTCCTCCTGCGAGTAGGTTTTGAGGCGGGCTTCTGTGACTACGGTGCGGCTGAAGAAGGCTTCCGGTTCGGCTGCCAAAGCCATTGTGACACAGGTGATAATCTGCACCAGCTTTCCCTTCTGTTCCATGAGCATTTTTCTGGCCCGGGTCCGGGCTACCCGCAGCTCATCCTCAGTGGCATCACCCATGGAAACGATCAGTGGCCGGTCCAACAATTTATCTTCGCAGAACACCACCGTGTCCACGCCTACGAGGAGCGTTTCTTGAGGGTCGAATTCTTTCATCTTCGATTTACTCACCAGGGGTAATTCGCTTTCAACCCTCGCGATCTTGCGGCGGGCAGTATCCTCGGTAATTTTGATGGCATCTTTCAGGGTGATCCGGCCTTCTTGTGGCTCTGCTTCCAAAGACGCAGGCCAGGTCTCATAATCAATGCCTTCTTCCCATCCGATTTGTTTGAGCAATGCTTTCCGCCTGGACGAAGTCGATGTCAGGACGATGGAAGCCCGCTTCTTCTTACCGGAGTTAAGTACATTAATCAGACGGTCCGCGTCGATTTCCATGCGGTTCGGATCGAAGGTGAATGCCTGGCAGCGGGTCAATCCCCGGATATCGTCGGGCAAGCTTTTTTCGGCAGGCATCCTGGCAGGATGGATCAGGACCGGGATGATCGTTTTAGTTATCTGCAGGGCTGTTTTCAGCTCCAGGCGCACCCAATCTTCTTCTTCGTCCAGGCGCCTGCGTCCGTCTGTTTCATTATGGCAGGTCAACCATTTATCGCCAATCAAAACCAGAACGTAATCCGCCCGTTCTAAAGCATTCTGGATTTCGGTCGGCCAGCGGCTGCCGTAAGGCAGGGAGGTAACATCCAGGAACACCTGGCGCAGGGAGCTATTCTCGAGCTTGACCTTCAGATAATTCGCTATGGTTTGGGAATCTTCCCGGCGATAACAGATAAAAATGTGCTGCATGGCAAATTACTCCCTGTCAGATTTTGTACTTTCAACCCATCTTCGTAAGGTTAAACTTTAAGAGCCTCGTGGGCGACTTTGAGTAAATCCGGATCTGTAGATGTCTGCGGGCACTTCTCCTCGCACTCGCCGCACTCGATGCAGGCGTCGGCCTGCTTGCCGCCGATCCAGGGGCTACCGGGGAACTTGGCGTAGTCGTCTTTGGCGCACTCCCACAGGCCGTAGACCTTGCCCAGGTTGTACAGCTCGAAGATGTGGGGGATGTTGACCTCCTGCGGGCAGGGCTGGCAGTACTTGCAGCCGGTGCAGTAGAGCTTCGCCATCTCCGACGAGGCGCGCGACGTGCTCTCGATGGCGGCCTTGTCTTCCTCGCGTCAGGCTGATCTCGTCCGCGGCCGTGACGACGTTCTCCTCGACCATCTGCATCGTGCTCATGCCCGAGAGCGCCACCGTCACGTTGGGATTGGAGAGCACGAAGCGCAGCGCCAGCTCCGGCACGCGCTCGATGCCCGGGACCAGGCCCGGCCAGCACCTCGCGAGCGCCCGCCAGGCGCCGCCCGCCACCGGCCCCATCACCACCACGCCGACGTCCTTCTCGTGGGCGTAGGCGATGCCTTCTTCGAGGTCGCGGTCGAGCAGGTTGTACTGCAGCGTGATCGACTCGACGTAGCCGGTGTCGATCAGCTTCATCAGCGCCTCGTTGGTGTCGTGGAACGAGGTGCAGATGTGCTTGATGAGGCCCTGATCCTTGGCCTTGAGCATCCACTTGCTGACGCGCGGCTCCACGTCCTTGACGTAGCGCTCCCAGTTGATGCCGTGGTGGTTGTAGATGTCGATGTAGTCGACCTCCAGCCGCTGCAGGCTGTTTTCCAGGTTCTTCCACCACTCCGTTTCGTCCTCGCCGTAGTAGTGGTTCTTGGTGGAGACGACGATCTTGTCGCGCCAGCCCTTCAGCGCCTCGCCGACGACGCGCTGGCTGTCCTCGTTGCAGTAGCCGACGGCCGTGTCGATGTAGTTGAGCCCGGCCTCGAAAGCGCGGTGGATCATCGGGATCGCCAGCTCGCGGTCCACGACCTGCCTGGCCGTCCAGCCTCCGTCATCGGCAGGCGCATCGCGCCGAAGCCCAACTGTGATACTTGTATCCGGTGTGTCCTAATGTTCGGTAAATCATTGCTTCTCCTATGTATTGAAAACCTCTAAAGATTATTTCTGAAATATTCACCCAATTACACCAAATTACATCGTCCAGGGTTCGGCGTGGATATCAGTCTCATCCGACCAGCGGTGCTGCAGGCTGCAGATCTCGTCGCCGATAGCTTGCGGCAGGGGCGGATCATCTTTGGCGGCGCCCAGGAACTCCGCCAGGTTCTCGAGCCGGCTGGTCGCCCCCACCGTCGCGCGCACCTGGGGGAAGCTGTGGGCAAAGCGCACGCAGAACTCGGTCCAGCTTGCGATGCCCGAGCGCTCGAAGATGGGCGCTACTTCGACGGCGCGTTGCTGCAGGTAGGGCTGCCAGGCGTCCCGGGCACGTCGCGCAGCCTGTGGACGTTGCCACCGGAGACCGTGCGCATCGCGATCATCGGTTCGCCGCGCTCGTTCAGCAGGTGCCACAGCTCATTGGAGGCAAAGCGCTGCAGCGGGTTGAGATAGAAAATGTAGCCATCGACGATCCCCTGCGGGATACCCGCCGCGCAGCGCCTTGCAGCGGGACCTGCGAGGTCCAGGGGAACACCTCGACGACGAAGCGCTTTACCAGCCCTTCGTCGCTTGATCCGGGCAAACTCCCGTAGCAGGCCCCGCCGTCGGCGAACTCCTCCGCCAGCTGCCCGCCCAGGCAGAGCTGGCCCAGGTCCAGGCTGTCCAGCCCCAGCGGTTCCAGGTTCTGCCGGATGACGTCGCGCAGCTCGGGGATGTTCCTCCAGCCGATTTTGACGATCAGCCTCGGCACCCGTGGGCGGTCCTGGTCGAAGGCAGCCCGCAGCACCTGCAGCGCGTCGTCGTAGGTGTGGCTGGTGTGAAACCACACCCCGGCGTCCATCGCGGCCCGCGCCACGTGCACGCGCTCCGTCGAAGGGCATGTTGTCATCCCCCAGGCGGGTGGTGCCGAAAACGTAGGGGCTGATATCGGTTAAATAGGCCGGCGGGATAATAATGGGTGGGAATGGTCATGGGGATATCCTCACTCTAAGATACGTGTGAGCAAGCGCTCGAGCTGTTGGACGGCTTGCTCTTCGGCATCGCGAATGCGCAGGATGGCTTCGGCATACTCGCGGCGGATTTCGGGAACGGCGATGGCTTTCATGGCGCTCTCGCTGAAGTTATCGCCGATGAGGCCGTCCATGCCGGAGCGGATGCGGCTGACTTCATTATAATGTTCTGCAGCCTGGGATAACTCTGGGGCAAACTCGGGCACGGCTTCAGCAGCGCGGCGCAGGAAGGGCTCTGCCAGGCAGTGGTCGCGCAGCATGGTCATGTTGATGGCGGCGCTGACGTAACGCTGGCCGAGGGTTTCTTCGTCGCCAGGCGGGAAGTACTGCTCCTCAACCATCTCCTGCGCCCAGACCTGCAAACCAGCAAGACCGGTGACCCGGTGGTCCAGACCTCGGCAGGCGCATCAGGGAAACAGCCCACCGGAACGCATCCAGGTAGGTCATGCGCCGGTCTTGAGCCACCGGCGCCTTCTCACCGATGAGGATATAAGCCGGGGTGTTGGCGTGCCAGCCGGGCTTGCGGAAGTAGCCGGTGGCGTCGTGCGGGTAGTCGTGGTCATCGGGTATGTCCTGGTAGGTGCTCCAGCCCAGGAGGACGGCGCCGTCCTCGTCGTAGCCGCTGAGGATCGCGGCAGTCCGAAGGTCCGACCACGCCAAATGCCAGCACAGGGACGCCGCGCTCAAGGCTGGCTTTAATGCGGGCGGCGTCTTCGGCATATTCGCCTCGCTCGTAGACCGCACAGTCATACCCGGCAGCCGCAAAGGCGCGGCGGATTGGGGCATAGACGTCGGGCGAGATGTTGCGGATGCTGTAGTTGCCGAACTCCCAGCGACCCGGATCGATGGTGAAGCGGAAGGAGACGCCTGAGGTCCCCATGACGAAGTCGTAGGGGACCTCACCGCCCAGCACTTGCAGGGCAGAGACGAAGCAGGAAGCAAACTCGCACATCTCGCCGGTGTCCCAGGAGACTTTGCGCACGTTTTCGATAATAACTCTTTGTGGGATTTTGATGACCGTCATGTCGTTAGCACTTTTTGCAGGATTGATTGGGATTCTTGTTGAGTATAGTCGCTATGGTTTTAACTGTCCAGCAAAAGATGATAACCGCAGATTGCGCCGATGAACGCAGATTATTAAAAAATAATCGGCGGAAATCTGCGCCATCTGCGGTTGAATAAGAAACGATATAATTTAAAAATCAATATCTCACATATTTTAGGCTGGGAGGCAGAGCATGAAAGGATACGAGCAGTACTTCGCCGGGATCGAACGCATCTTTGCGGAAATCCGCGAGAAGGAGGGCGCCAGCATAGAGAAAGCCGCCGGCTACGTGGCCGAGGCCGTGATCGCCGACGGGCTGGTGCACATCTTCGGCACGGGTCATTCGAACGTCATCGCCGAGGAGGTCTTCGCCCGCGCCAACACCTTCGCCCCGGTCAGCCAGGTGGCTGACCTGTCGATGGCAGGCTCGGTAAACACCGTGCGCAGCTTCTACCTGGAAAGGCTGGAAGGCGCCGGTGAGATGATCTTCGAGCACGTCCGCGCCCAGCCGCAGGACGCCTTCATCGTGATCTCGAACTCGGGCAGGAACGCCGTGCCCATCGACGTCGCCCGCTGCGCCAAGGAGGCCGGGCACAGGGTGATCGTGGAGACCTGCGTCGCGTTCAGCCTGAGCCAGCCCTCACGGCACTCGTCGGGCAAGCGCCTGCTGGATTACGCCGACGTGGTCCTCGATAACCACACCCCGCTGGCGGATGCGGTGGTGCAGGTGGAAGGGATGAAGCCGGGGCTGGGATCGGCCTCGGGCATCACCGGCTCGCTGCTGGTGCACGCCGTGCTGGTGGAGGCCGCCCTGCAGATGCACCTGCGCGGGATCGAGCCGCCGGTGTTCATGCACGGCAACCTGGACGGCGGCATGGAGTACAACCAGGCGCTGCTGGATAGGTATTGGCACCGAATCAAAAATTGGTAATCGATGATCCGTCTAGGGGCACAGCAGCGTAACCGGTTGTACTGTACCGGTCGTTCGCTGTGCCCTGTTGGTTAATCGGACTTGCAGACTCAGGGCACAGCGGATGCTTCTGCTGCCCCTACTGCCAACACAATCCATCCGCAAAAACGGCAACGCGGCGCCGAGGGCGGCGGCCTCCGGGCCGAGGGCGCCTTTGACGATCTCGACCGGCCGGGCAAGGCCCGTTTCCAGGCGGGTAATTTCCGTTAAGTAGGCGCCGATCAGCTCCTGGAAGCGCTGGCGCATAGGGTTGAATAAAGCATCACCGGCTTCAGCGGTGCCGCCGGTGACCAGGATGCGCTGCGGGAAGAAGACCGGGCTAAGCAAGGCCAGCAGGTGCCCGGCATGCGCTCCCACCCCCGCCAGCACCCGGCTGGCGACGGGATCGTCCCCCGGCGAGCTGAAGCGATGATCTCGTGGGCGCTCCTGCCCGGGATGCCGGATTGGGCGGCGGCCTCGGCTTCGATGGTTGCCGTGCCCAGCAAGGCCTCGGCAGAACCGCGCACGCCCGCCTGGCAGGTGTACGGCGAGGCCGGGTCCAGGATTACGCGGGCTGCATCCGCGGTCACCCCACCCCAGTTCTCGACGAAGCTGCCGTCGTAGAGCATGGCGATACAAAGGCCGGTGCCCAACGCCAGGACCAGCAGGCGCCGCACGCCGCCGCCCGCGCCGAAGTGATACTCGGCCAGGGCGTGGGCAGCCACGTCGTTGATGACGCGCACGGGCAGCCCGAAGCGCTGCGCGAAGGCCGCCTGGATGTCAAGCCCATCGAGGGCCGGCGCGTTCACCGAGAGGAAGGAGCCGGTGTGCGCTTCGTTGACCAGGCTGCAGAGGGCGATGCCGATGCCGGATACGGCCTGCTTTTCCAGGTAGCCCGCAACGATGGCGTACGCCTGCTCCAGGAAGGGTTGCGGTGAGGGGGCCTTGAGGTTCGAAGCGATGACCTGGTGCGCCAGCAGGCTGCCGGAGGCATCCACCAGCCCAATCTTGGTGTTAGTGGCGCCGATATCAATACCAATGGCGAGTTTTTGACCAGGGTCATTCATTGATTTGAATTATGACCCAGGCACGAGCAGGATGTCAAGGAGGATTTCGAGCGCGACCGGAGTTGGATTCCTGCCAATGTTTTTCAAAATAGTAATCGTACATGATAAGATATGTCGCATTAACCCAGATCCGTACACCTGTAAAGGAAGCAGGGAGGCAAGGAAATCGATGTCCAGTTACTTGAAAGTTATGCGCAGTTTCTCGCCCGGCGTGAAATTTTACACCCTGGCGCTGGGTGCGATCGGCTTTGCCTATTTTGGCATGGCTTCCGTGTTGGTCAACCTGTACCTGCTGCGCCTGGGTTTCAGCATGGAAACCATTGGCCAGGTCAACGGCGCCGGGATGCTTGCCTGGGCTGTCTTCGCCCTGCCCGCCTCAGCCCTGGGGCGTAAGCTGGGCTTGCGGAAGGTCGTGGTCGCCGGCAACCTGGTGATTGCCCTGGGGTACGTCCTGCTGCTGCAGACGACCCCGCTGTCCGAGGCAATCAAAATCCCCTGGCTGTTCGCTTCCACCATCCTGATCTGGATCGGGGCGGCGGCGATCACCGTGAACGGCGCTCCCCTGCTTTCCAGCGCCTCGCGCCCGGATGAACGCCGGCATGCCTTTGCCGTCAGCAACGCGGTGTCAGCAGTCCTGGCTATCCTGGGCAGCCTGGCTGCAGGATTGTTGCCCGGCTGGATCAGCGGATTGGGCGGGGGTATCCTGGAAACGGCTGGCGCATACGGGGCTGTCCTGTGGCTGGTGCCGGTCTTCTTTATCCTGGCAGGGTTCTTCTACCGGCAGATAACGCCCGTGGAACAGGAAGCCAGCCAGGAAGGGCACGTCGCTGCCTCAACAGTCCCCATGTTTATTTTCCTGTTCATTGGCGTGGTCGTCTTCTTCATGACTGCCAGCGAGGGCGGAGTCCGGGCGTTCTTCAATATGTACCTGGACAACGACCTGGCGATGACCACCTCCCAGATTGGCGTCCTGTTTGCGCTTGCCGGGATCCTGCCGGTATTTGGATCGCTGGTGATGCCGCTGCTGGCTGCCCGTTTCGGCCCAATGATCATGCTGAGCATTACCACGCTCTTCATGGGCGTTTCTCTGGCATTCATCGGTCGTTTTCCCTTGCCGCTGGCAGCCGCCTCCGGATTCATCGTCTTTATTTTTCTAAGCGCCCTGGGTGGCATCACCCGGATTGTCCTCAGCCAGGAAATCGTCGCCCCGCGCTGGCGCGGGGCGACCTCGGCCATCGTGATAATCGGCCTGGCGTTAGGTTGGGGCAGCATGGCGCTGGTCGGCAGCGCGATTATCGAGAAGGTGGGCTTCAGCGGCCTGATGTACCTGAGCGCCGGCAGCGCCCTGGTTTCAACAGCCCTGGTGTGGGCGTACCTGCTTGCCAGGCGGGTCCGGCAAGTGCCTGTGCCGGTGGCCTCGGGCGAAGGGGACTGAGCCCCTACAAATCCTCGATCCCACCATCCCATTCGAAGAATCCCTGCGCCTGGATGGTGAGATCAGCCAGGTGTTCCGCACAGGCGAGGCGCTGCGCGGCATCTGCAGCCCGGTAATACGCCTGCGCCTGCTCCCACAGGGACCGATCCAGGTGAAGTGACGCCGAGACCAGGTCTTTCCGGCGTGGGACGTGGCGGTCGCGGCTCAGGAAGGCGTATTCCAGCATCCCGCGCACGGCATCGTTCAGGATCAGGCTGGCTGCCAGGCCATCTGTAAAAACCATATCCCGGCCATCCTCGAGCAGCGTTGCCAGCTCGTAGCGGCGGTAAAACAGGTTTTTCGGGTCCACCGTGGGCGCTGAAGACAGCAGATCCAGCGGCTTGCTGGCGCAGCTCGCCCACCACAGGATCCAACTCCAGCACCGGGAAGCCCGTCGCCAGCATGTGCGCGGTGATCGGGGTGCCTTCAGCTTGCTCCACGCTCATAGCTCTGATCTGCGCGGACGGGTTAGTGAAGATTTCGCAGGGAACCCCGTTGAAGAAGCGCTGCAGGCGCTGGCGCTGCGGCCGGCGCACGATCACGTACAGGTCCAGGTCGCTGCTGGGCGAAGGATTGCCGCGGATGATCGTCCCGCAGGCAAGCAGCCCCACGACGTCAAAGCGCCCTAAGATAAAAGCGACCGCCTGGCGCAGGGCGGTGGCGTAAGGCTCTGCCAGCCCCGGGTAACGGCAGCTCTCAAGCAGCGCCGGGCTGGTCGTTAACCCGCGGCTGCCGGGAATTTCCTTGACCAGGTCAATCGCCCATTCATCGCCCTGGTGCAGCGCGCCGTCCGCGTCGGTGAATTCCCAATGGTCACGGTAAGGTTCATTCTGCAGAGCGTGGTACCCGAGGCGTTCCATAAAGTCTCTGAGCGGGGGCGTTCTCGACCGGGTCGACGCTCAGGTAGAGCTGGTGAAATCCTGCCTGGCAGGCCTGGTCTTCCAGGAAGAACATGAAACGGCTGCCGATGCCGCGGCCACGCAAGTCTTCCTTAACAAACAGGTCGATGACGCAGGGGAGCTGATCGCTGCGCTGGGCGTCGGACCAGTGGGCAGGGCGCTTGAAGACGAGCGTGGTAAAGCCTACCAGGACGCCGTCGAGCTCCGCGACCAGGAAGCGTGTCAGCCCGCCGGCAGCGTCCTCCAGACGGGATTTATGGATGCCGGGAGTATCGCCGTAACGCAGCTCGCACAGCGCCGGCAAATCGGCCAATGTCGCATCACGGAAAGTGAGGTTTAGTGGTGGCATCAGGGTTCTACTTTCTCTCGAATGTCATGCTGAGGAGAGTGCTCTTCTCGACGAAGCATCCCTTACGCTGTGGAATTTTATCAAGTTCCTTGGATTTTCAGGGTTACGCATCAGGGATTCTTCGCTTCGCTCAGAATGACATTCAAGGCGGAGGTCATTCGGGGACATCGACATCCTCGGACGGGGCCGGCGGTGTTTCTATATCCTCCAGGTGCAGCCAGTGCAGCATGCGGTGGGCAATGGGCGCCAACATCAGGCCGATGACGACGAGGAAGATCATACCGGCGAAGAGGGCGTAGAACGAGGCAAAGAGCTTGCCGGAAATAGTTTGGAGCTCCGCCACCGGACCCATCCCGCCCAGGATCATGGAGGAGTTGAGCAAGGCGTCAATCCAGGAAAGGCCTTCCGTCTGGTGGTAGCCGAGGACGCCGATGCCCAGGGCAACCAGGATGATGAGCAGCGCCGC
>CAVXWV010000003.1:0-514817 GCA_963765565.1 uncultured Chloroflexia bacterium | reverse complement strand
CCGCACACCAATCTCGATCGATGCGCGGCTCACTGCAGGACTCCTGACAGAGTGCCAAAATTGGTGCGTCGCGGTCCCCAGCTGTGGCCGGGGAGCTTGCGTAAGGGCCAATTCGGCACAATGTTTGGCCGCAACGTAGTCGCAGGCCGCAAGATATTCTTGGTCGCTGCTGCAGTCGTTCGGGGAGATGCAACGCGACGGCACCTCCACTTTGTCACCCATCGTGCGAGGAGGCTCAAGGGAACCCTTGTCAGCCCGCGGAAGGGTGCTAATCCGAGGCCACCATGTTTGGAGTTTTGCACTGAGGACATCTGGACTGCGGGAGTATCAACACAAGCTCCGAGGCGCGCCCAAAGCGGTGGCCCGACTGGGCCTCGCCGGGTGGTCATAGGGCACAGATGCAAGGCGAGCGACAGTGTTAGCGCTCGGTTCTTCCATCTTCCCCAAGGCTGGACATATGGAACCCGAGAACGGCTGGCACCCGTGGCACCCGCGGGGGATATGGGGATCTGGATACACCCTCTGGGATGCATGGAACGCGTAGTCAGAAGTCACTCACACAGCTCGGGAGTTCTTCGCAATGAGACGGTCAGGGCGGCACGCGCTGCCTGAGGGTTGATCCAGAGCCCCAGCGGTCTCAGTTCTGGTCTCAGATATCCTCGGACGCTGATGTCCGCCACCTGTCCAAATCACTCTCGGCTCCGCCTGATGCCCCTCACACTTGCCCCTCGGACCCCCTCGCGACGAACCTGCTAAGCGGGCGCCGACTCGGCGGAGACGAACCGGACCACGCGCCAGACGAGGCGGCTGTAGTACCCGGTGGTGAGGCTGTCGATGGAGACGCCGCTGCCGTCGGAGTTCACCATGCGGCCGTCGCCCATGTAGATGCCGGCGTGGAACACGCGGCCTCCGGGGGTGTAGGAGAAGCCGATCACGTCGCCCGGCCTCATCTGGGCGAAGTCCCGCGGGATCACCTGGCCGCCGGAGTTGTAGGTGATGTCGTGGGCAAGGTGTGGCAGACGGACGCCGATCTGGGCGTAGGCGTACAGCACGAGCCCGGAGCAGTCGAACCCGGTGACGACGCGTCCGTCCTGGCCGCCGGGTGAGCAGCAGATGCCGGTTGAGGGTCCGCTGGGGGTGCCGCCGCCCCAGCTGTAGCGGGTGCCGATCCAGCGGAGGGCGGCGTTGACGGCGTCCGTCGCCGGGCCGGTGCCGGTCAGGGGCGTGCCGGTGGTGTCTGTGTCGTCGGTGACGCACGGGTTCTCGGCGACGTCGCCACCGCTGTAGGCGGCGGCGTAGTAGAGGACGTCGTTGACGTACCAGAGCGCGTGGTTGTAGGCGAACAGCGCCTTCCGGACGCCGTCCGGCCCCGACAGCGCACCCGACGCGACCAGGTAGTTGGCGGCGGAGTGGACGCTGTCGGCGTCGTCGGTGATGACCGCGCGTCCGTCGCCGTTGCCGTCGACCCCGTAGAAGGCGAAGGTGGCCGGCATGAACTGCATGAGTCCGCGAGCGCCGGCGCTGGACGTGGCGTTGTTGCGGCCGTGGTTGGTCTCCTCCATGCCGACCCCGGCGAGCAGCGTCCAGGGCAGCCCGTACCGGGTCGCGGCTGCCTCGTAGAGCGCCAGCACGGCGGCGGGGATCTCGGTCGGCGGGTTGTGCAGGCTCGCCTGACGAGGGCTCCCGGGCTGCGGCAGACCGGCCGCGGACGCCGGCGGGGTGCAGGTGTTCGGCTGCGACCGCCGGGGTGGCGAGCGTGGTGATGAACAGCACCAACGCGAGCGGGACGGTGAGCAGGGCGCCGAGTGAGAGTGCGAGGGCCCAGGCAATCGTCTTCATCGTGAGCTCGTTTCGGTCATTCTTCCGGCGAACTTCTACCGAGCGCCGTCGATGGCCTGGTTGGTGTAGGTGAACGCGGCGGCCGCGGGGTGCAGGACGGTCTGCACCTTGTAGATCTGCTTGCCCACGCACCACAGGGCGCGGCCCTTGCGTTGGGTGGCCCAGTCGGCCATCAGGTGCTCGGCGATGGGGCCGAGTTCGAGCAGGTCGGCGAGTTCGCGGGCGACGCTGGGGTCCTGCCCGTGGAGGATCTTCAGGTCGGCCAGGTTCAGCAGTTCCTTGGCGATCGCGGTCGCGGCGGAGGTCGACTCGCCGACGGTGAGCATGTCGCCGGGCTTGTGGCCGACGACGAACTGGATCTCGCCGTCGCGGCGGGAGAAGCGCATGTCGGCGTCCAGGCTCTTGACGGCTTCGAGGCCGAGGCGCATCTGTTTCCACATCTCGTCGCGGATGTTGATCCGCAGGTCGCCGGGGGCCTTGATCTCGCGCATGGCGCGTCCCCACGAGGACAGGCAGGTCAGCGCGATGCCCATGGCCTCGTCGCCGAGGGGTTCGAGGCGGGACAGGGAGAACGACTGGATCGGTGCCGTCCAGTCCACGGCGATGGTGGTGGGCGCGTCGAACAGGCCGGCCAGCGCCCCGGTGACCAGCTGGCCGAGGGCGTCGCGCAGCAGGCGGGTCTCGTCGAGGAACTGCCGGGTCGACGCGTACCGGCATTCGGTGACCAGCTGGTCGGTGGGGTTGGCGAGCAGCTGCCACAGGGCGGGGATGGTGGTCACGTGCAGGGTGTGGTGCCCGTCGAGGTAGCCGGTCAGCTGGGCGAGGGCGGCCTCGACGACGCGGGCGTCGGTGGGCCCGAACGGGACGCGTTGCTCGCCGACGAACTGGGAGCCGACCAGCCCGCGGATCAGGGTGAGCCAGCGCCGGAAGATGATCCCGGCCCGCCGTTGGGCTTCGACCCGGTCGAGGGTGTCCCAGCCGTCGCCGAGGGGGCCGAAGTCGAGGGGGTTGATGCGGGCGCTCATGCCCGGGCCGACGGCGAAGGGTTGGACGCCGAACGCGCGGCACAGCGGTTCGTACTCGTCCTTCGGGTCGCCGAGGACGAACACCTTGTAGCCGAAGTCCATCATCAGGGTGGCGAAGTTCTTGGTGTTGGTGGACTTGCCGCCGCCGGGCTTGCCGAAGGTGATCACGTTGGGGTTGGTGACCGGGACGGTGTCGTCGAGCACCCAGCCGAGCGGGTCGGCGTAGAAGCTGCCCCCGGAGAGTTCGTCGATGCCGATCTGCGCGCCGGTGGGCGGCAGGGGCGGGTTCGCGATGAACGGCCACCACGCCGCAGCCTGGTCGCTGGTCATCCGGTACTGGACGACCGGCGTCCGGGCGGGGCTCCAACCCCGACCCGGACGCCGCTGGCCGCGGCGCGGCGACGCGTGGAACAGGTAGGGCTCCTTGCCGGGACGTTCGGGTTCGGGTTTGGTGGGCAGGTCGTGGCCGAAGTCGGCCAGCAGTTGGGCGGTCGAGCGGCCGCGGGGCGGCGTCCTCATTCGTCGGCCTTCCGGGTGAGTCCGAGTCCGAGCGGCAGGGTGGCGGCGGCGAAGCCGGCGTCCTGGGCGAGGTCGAGGCGCAGGGGTGCGAAGCCGGCGCGCCGGATGGACGCGTCGAGGCGGCGTCCGAACTCGGCGACGCGCATGGTCTTGGCGACGGTGACGCACGCGACCGCGTAGGGGCGGGTGAGGGCGTGGCCGGAGGCGAGCTTCGCGTCGAGGCGGTGGGCGCGGGTGACGTTGGCGCGGTCGCGGGAGCGTTGCCGGATCTGGAGCCGGCCGCGGAGCCCTTCGCCCATGTCGGCGGCCCATTCGCCGGAGGCGGTCTGTCGGTCGGCGCGGCTGAACGGCAGGATCGGGAACACCACCGTGTAGCTGCGCCGCTCCCCCGGTTCGCTGGGGGTGAGCACCGGGGCGAGGGCGCCGAGGCAGGCGCCCCGGTCGGGGAGCTTGATGGTGGAGCTGATCGAGTTCCAGGCGTCGTGGGAGTAGTGCCGCATCGTGGTGTCGGCGCCGGAGGGGCCGGCCATCGCCCACGGCACCTCGGTGCACACGGCCGGGTCGGTCTGGTGGGCGGCGAGGGCGTCGATGATCCCGGCCCGGTCGGCGGGCGCGAACCCGGTGCGGACCGCGAGCGCCAGCTGGGGCGAGGTGAGCCAGGTGACGTCGGTCATGCCCATGCCGCCGCGCAGCATCGCGGCGATCTCGTCGGCCAGCGCGTACAGGACGCGGGTGCGTCCCTCCAGGCCGCCGCCGAACTCGCGGGCCTGCTTCGCGATCCGGGTTTCGGGGACCACGAAGCGTGACGAACGCCTCGGTGCGGACCGCGGCGCGGGTCAGGGCGGTGGCGAGTTCGTCGTTCATCCGGCGGGCCAGTTCGGGGCCGTCGGGACGCCGATGCGTCGCGATCCACTGCTGCCGTTCGGCGCCGTCGTCGGGGACGGTGCGGACCAGGAACACGACGTCGCTGATCAGGGACGCCCGGGCGGCGACGTCGAGCAGTTCGGTGAGGCCGCGTCCGTACTGGTCGCGGCGGTCGCCCTCGGCCATGCCGACGCCGGGGTGCCGGATCGCGGCGGTCATCGCCCACGTGCGCAGGCCGTGGTCCTGGATGATCGCGTACCGGGTCTGCGCCGGGCCCTTCGGGGCGCCGTCGTGGACCTCGATGCCGGTCATCACCCCGGGCAGGTCCGCGTTCTCGAGGGCTTCGGCCTTCCCGGTGGCGGCCTTGCTGCGCCACGACGTCCAGCCGAACGCCTTGCCGACGGTGAAGCTGAGGCTGGCGAGCAGCCAGCCGGTGGCCGATCGGCCGCGGACGGGGACGACGACCAGCACCGTCACCACGGCGGCGATCGCGGCGAGCTGGGCCGCGAGCAGCCAGCGTTGCTGGTTGGCGGCCACGAACACGGGGATGACCGCGAGGGTCAGGGCCGCCAGCCGGGGGCCGGTCAGCCCGAAGAAGAAGCCGACCCGGTCCGGGCCGTAGTCGTCGTACACCGCTGCCATGACGTGGCCAGTCGCTCAGAAGGTCAGCGCGACGCCGGGCGGTGTCGCGAACGGGAGCGGGACGTCTGCCTCGGCGGGGTTGCCGACGACGTCGACGGCTTGGGTCTGCTCGAGTTCGGCGACGCGGGCGGCTTCCGCCTGCTGCGCGCGGGCGCGACGGGCCTCCATCACGCGCCCGTCCTCGATCAGGAGTGGTGGCTGCGTGTCGGGTACGTCGACGTCCGGGTAGGGGTAGGTCCAGTCATCCATGCGGGGCCTCCTGTCGGGTGCGGTGGCCACGAGGCCATCTCACCCGCATAACGGAGACCTGGGGCTGTCTCGTGGACAGTCCCAGGCGTGTGGTGCTGGGTGCGCGCGGCGACTGGCGTGTCCAATCGCGCCCAGCTGAGCGGCGTGCACACTTCGGGCCACTCCGGACACGGATCACCGCGGATCACAGAGCTTCGACGATGCGCGCCGACGGTCCCGTGCCATCCGGACGACACTGCGGCCGTTCTGAGACGAGCCCATCCCGGCGACGTGCGCCAGCGAGCGAGAAGTATCTGCGCGCAGCGTGCTCTTGCAGCTGGGCCTGGCGAGCCACGCTGCGGATCGGCGGCCGACCGGAGATCCGTCGCCGGAGCGTGCGGCCATGCAGGCGCCATCGGATGCCTGGCAGTTGTTGCGAGCTCACGCACGAGCGTGAGCTCGTGGGTCGGCTCCAGCGGCACCTGGTACGCGCGTCATCGACTCCACATGCGGTTCGGCCACCGTGGGAGCAGCCGCTCGACGCCGTGCATCGAGCGGCCGACCAATGCGAGTGGCCTGAACTCGGTGATGAACAGCGTCGCGGGCCTGCACCGCAGGCAGCAAGGGCGATGAGGCTCCGACGATTCGTCAGTCGAGACGCGACGCTCACGGCGTTCGAGACTCACACGCTCGGAGTCCCGCAGTCCGCACGAGCGTCACCGCCGAGGATGCGGTGCTGTCCGCCACCGAGGCCCTCGACGAGGCGCGCGATGAGCAGCACCGGCGAACGATCCGGTCGGGACCAGAGCAGTTCGGCGCAACCTGCCGCTTGAGGTGTACGCGGGACCGGCAGTCCTCGCGACGATCGAGTCCGCACGCCGATCCGACCGCTCGGCGACCGCATCCCGACGCCTTCCACGCGTCCCGACGCCGGTCCGACGGAACCCTCCACGCGCACGCATCTGAGCGACCTCGAGTCGGCCGCCGCGGCACGGTCGTCATTGAGTGTACCGGTGGCCGAGTCACCGGCGTCGTGCCGTGGCCTGCGACCTGACCCCGATGATCGCCTGTTGCCAGTGCGCGAACGACCGTCCGCTGAGCGATCGCACCGTCGCGCACCTTGAGCGACGACCGAGAGACCGCTCCAGTCGGCCACTGTTGGATGTCTGCGATCCACGTTGACTGCGACCTGCGACTGCGACGAGTCGACCTGCTCGACCGACATGCGCTCGGATCGCCGGCGAACGTGCCACGCGTCGTGGTCACACTGACGCCTGGCGGACGTCCGGAGGCACACGTCCGCTCCGCCGAGGTCGCGAGTGCTCGGCGTGAGCCATCACGAGAGCGCGATGTGCATTTCGAGCGGACCGGCGCCGACTCTCCTCGCGACGGCCGTCGCACGGCAGCTGGGCTCGAGGCAAGTCCGCAGCGGCAGCAGACCACTCGTCGTGAATCGCGGCGCGGACGTGCATCCCGCCACGTGGCCGAGCTGCAAGGGCCTGGTCGACGCGTACGATGACCGTGTCATCGACGAAAGCCCCTAGCGATCCGATGACTGTCGCCACGGGCCGCATCGTGGCGATGTGCAGCGACCATCCGCGTCTCCAAGTCGCAGCATCCCGCGTCCAGTGCGTGGACACAGGTCCGTTCGGGCAAGACGTGTCGCGGAAACCGCCGCCCGGTCGGTCCGCCGCCGGAGCTGCTCGCGCAGGTCCCCACGGCGTGAGCGGCTCGGTCGTCCACGACATGGCGCCTGGCTGGCAGGGCACGATCGATCTCATGCGCGTCGAGGGCGCCGCGTGCCGCGACTGCCCACGACGACCGCTGATGCACCCCGGCGCGTCGCAGGCGACGGCCCAGCTACGCGTGCCACGAGGATCGGCGTGTCCGTCAGCAGCCAGCCAGCTCCGCCCGCGAGCGCGTCGAAGCGAGTCCGGCCAGATCCAGAGCGCGCAGTCTCGGACGTCGCCGAGGCACAGCGTCGACCGGTCCGAGCTCCGTCGCAACTGCCACCTGCGGACTGGCCGCAGACGGCCCCTCACGCCCGCGCGAGATCCCGTGCGAGGTCGTCGCGTTCCGCGACCCGCCAAGGCGCTACGTCGCCTGAGCTTCGCCACGGACTGCTACAGCGCCGCCACCTCGGCGACCTCCGCCACTTCGGAGGTGCTGACGGCACCCCTGGCGGCAGTTCCCCCTTGCGCCGCGGTGGGCGCCGGCGTCCCTGTGGGCGGCATCGTGCCCGTTCCAGGCCCCGACCCGCCCGTCCCGGCGTCCGGGGGTGGGCCTCCCCACCCGCCGCCGTCGTAGCCGTTGGCCACGGTGGGGTCGTCCGGGTTGGTCGGCTCGTCGGTGGCGCCGTCGTCGTATCCCGACTGACCGCTGCCGGCCCGGACGCCGCGGCGTGAGTAGTCGGGCGGGAAGTTGTTGTGGCCGACGCCCATCTGGTTGGTCTGATCGGCGCCCATGGCGGCGGCGGTCCCGCCCACGGCGGCCATGACGCCGATGCCGGTCGAGAACGCCTGACCGACCGGGCCCATGCCGGCCGCGAATCGGCCGATCGTGGTCGCCGCGGCTCCGTCCTCGCCCGCGGTGCGTCCGGCGTCGTCGGTGGTGGTGGCAGCGCTGCTGCCGGTCTGGCGTCCGGCGAGGACGCCGCCGATGCCACCGGCGGCGGCGATCCCCGCGCGCAGGGCGGACCCGGACGTGCTGCCCGGGTCGGTGAACGCGAACAGCTTGTAGAGCGCCAGCGGGGAGAACGACGACACGCAGATGAGCACGACGCCGACGAACGCCGTCCCGATCGACTTCAGGACGTCGTCCTCACCGCCGACCGCCACCTCGGTGGTGATCCTCACGCCGATGCCGAGCGCGAGCACCATCAGGGGCGGGGTGAGTGCGGCGGCGTGGAACCAGCGGAACGACTTCCAGAACCAGCCGCGTCCGAAGTCGGTGACCAGCCCGGCCGCCGCGATCGGTGTGACCGCGGCCAACACGAGCAGCGAGGCGGCTCGGGCCACCATCACCAGGGTGTGGCCGATCGCCGCGATCCACAGCAGCATCCCCATGATGCCGAGGATGACGGCGACGGTGCCGTTGGTGATGTCGCTGGCGGTGAACGGTTCCCAGGGTTCCCACTCGCTCCAGCGGGTGACGTTGAGCAGTGACTGCATGAGGGCTTTGGTCAGGCCGCTGCAGGCGGCGACCAGGGTGACGCCGTAGCCCACCCACGCGAACCACACGAACCCGAACTGGGCGGCGCCGACGAGGAGCCGGCCGATGCTGTGCCCGTCCCGCTTCCCGAGGGCGACGCCGACCTGGACGAGCATGAGGATCCCGACCAGCGCGAGGGCGATCCAGAAGGTGGTCGCGTACAGCTCGCCGACCGGTCCGTCTTCGCCGAGGCTCGGGGTGAGGATCGCGTCCTCCAAGCTCGAGGACCGCCCGGAGCACCCACAGGCCGGCGTTCCACAGCGCGAGCATGGCCGCGGTCAGGCTGTCGGTCACCACGTTGGCGATGGCCGAGCCGAGCAGTCCGAACGGATCGATGGGCATGGTAGCTCCTTCAGTTGGAGGCGACCGGCTGCCAGCCGGCCTCGACGGAGGCGTCCGAACCGGGCCAGGTCGACGGGGCCGGGGCGGGTGGGGCGCCGGGGCCGATCAGCCAGCGGTCGCCGGTCCACTGCATGCGCTCGCAGGTGCCGTAGCCCATGCGGGCCTCTGCCTTCAGGGCGGCGCGCACGTCGAGCAGCACGCACGCGACCACCCAGTCAGGGCCGTCGGTCCCCTTGATCTGGATGGCCGCGGGGGTGACGCTGACCAGGGTTCCGGGGTCCAACTGGTTGGACGACTGCCGGGCGTGGGTCAGGAACGACTGCACGTTGCGGGTCTGCGACCAGTCCGCGGCGCCCACTCCGCCGGGCATCGCCCAGTCGCGGTAGACCTCGGTGGCCAACGGGAGCGACATCGCCGACAGCACGCGCACCTCGATGGCCGCCAGCTGGGCGGCCGCGCCCTCGGGGGTGTGCGGGAAGCCGGACGGCACACCGCTGGCGCCGACGGTCGTGGCGGCGGGCAGCCTGATCGCGGGAGGCAGGGTGATCGCCACCCCCGGCGTGATGCCGGCGTCCTGGGCCACCGTCGCCATCGGCGCTGCGGCGATGAGGTCTCGCCGCTGGGCAGGGTCGGCGTCCGGGTGAGCGCTGCTCTGGACGCCGTCGGGCGCGGTTCCCGCCGAGAAGCTGGAGACCAGGGTGTAGCCCAGCCCGTACAGCAGGACGCCGCCCACCAGCAGCAGCCCCGCGAGGACGCCCAGCAGCTGAGTGCGCGAGAGCGGGACGACCTCGGCTGAGCTCGCCGGGCGGGGTGGGCGACGGCGGAACATCAGCCGACGCAGCCGTCGCCGAGGATGCCGTTGAGCATCCCGTAGCCACCCATCAGCACCACGGCGAGCACCAGGACGCCGGCGAGGCCGATGATGCCGCCCTTCGAGAGGTGCGGGGAGTGCGTGGCACGTCCGACGAGGATCGCCCCGACGGACACCAGCGCCGCGATGCCGAACAGCCACAGCACGGACCACAGGACCATGCCCGAGATCTGGTCGGTGTAGGCGGAGACGCCCGTGGGCGCCACCGGGCAGATCTTCAGCGGGACGATCAGCGGGTTCATGTCGGTTCCTTTCGGAGGAGGGCGAGGACGTTCTGGGCCGCCTTGAGGAGCGGGGCGGGCAACGGGTCGGGTGTCAGGCCGGTGACCTGCAGGCGTGGGTCGAGCGGGAAGTCGGCCACGTGCACGCGTGCGGGGATCCCGGCTGCGGCGACCTTGACCGGACGCGGCCACCGCTTGGCCGTGGGTCCCACGACCACCCCGAGCGCGTCCCGGCCCAGGAGCTCGGCGCACGACTCCAGGCGGCGGAGCTCCGGGCACGGTGGCGTTGGTGACCAGGACGACGTCGTCGAGCGTGCGCAGCACTGACCCCAGCCACCCGGCGCCCGGGCCTGACACGGTCGTCCAGTCGGTGTCCACGAACGTCCACTCGACCGACGACTCGGTCGGAACCGGCACGATCGCGTCGGCGGTGATCAGGCGTTGCCCAGGTTGACCGCGCCGGTTACGCAGAATGCTCCGCAAACGCATGCGCACCCAGGAATCCAGATTCGGGAACGTCGTCCGACAACTGTGCTGAAAATCGACCGAACCAACCTCGCAAGGTCGCGTTCACATCGGCAATGATCCATTGCAGACTGTGTCCGTTCTTACGCGGCGTCTTCGCTCGAATCGTTTCCTTGAACTTTCGTTCGCTTTTCTTCCGCGGCCAGCACATCAGACGTGCCTGACGGCTCCTTTGAAATGATAGCCGAGAAAATCAAAACCCTCTTGGCGAACGTCGACGATGCGGGTCTTGGTCGGATGCAGCGTCAAACCTTCCGCTCACACCACTGACGTACGATGGCCAGTGCTTGCTCCGCTTCCGCTTGACTCTTGCACAGGATCACGAAATCGTCCGCGTAACGCACCATCTCGAAACCCTGGGCCGCCATCTGGTGGTCCAGCGGATTCAGATAAATGTTGCTCAACAACGGACTGAACACCGCCCCTTGCGGCGCTCCAGCTTCCGGCTCCCATTCCTTCAGACCGTCCATAATGCCGGCCTTCAAGAACGAAGCAATCAGCCCAAGCACACGCCCGTCGGCGATCCGCTCCCGCAATCGATCCATCAGGCGATCGTGCGGAATCGTGTCGAAGTAGCTCTTCAAGTCCGCGTCCACCACGTACACGTAGCCTTGCTTCAAGAGTTCGTCCACCCGTCGCAGTGCATCCTTACAACCTCGCTGAGGTCGAAAACCGTAACTGCGCCCGGCAAACTCCTTCTCGAAGATCGGTTCAATGACGTGGCGAATCGCTCCTTGCACGACTCGGTCGCGAACCGTGGGAATCCCAACGGCCGTTGCTCGTTGCTCCCCGGCTTCGGTATGTACGTCCGCCGGATCGCTTGCGGCTCGTAAGAGCCATCGTGCAACGCCGCTCGCAGCTTCGCCTTGTTCGCTTCCAGGTCGTCCCAGAACTGTTCGACCGTGACATGATCCACACCCGGAGCACCTCCATTGGCTTTCACTTTCGCGGCCGCCGAATGAAGATTCCCCTCCTTGCACACTTTGTCGATGAGGCTGAACCAAACGCCTCCTTTCACGCCGTTTTCCAGCGCCGATCAACATCCGCTCGGTCCAGACCGATGCTTCCGTCCACCACCAACGATTGTAATCGTAGCTGGCGTCTTCTCCCGCTTGCATAGCCAGCGGCACTGACGCGGGTTGTTCTGCCATCGGGTTGGTCCGCACGAATCCATCTCCCTACGTCCCTTCGCTCCACCGACATTACTCGGCTTCATCGCTACTACGGACGCTCTGACTCCTGCTTCGGCGAACGATGGGTTTTGGCCCACAGCCCGACTGTCCCAAAGCAGGTCTCATGGATTAGATTCTGATCCTTACGCTCGTTCTGCCTCCAACCACCCCATGACCCCCAGATCGGCTTTCTGTTTTATTCTCCTTTCAGCCGAACCGGCGTCCTCGCTCGGGCCTGTACTGTCAGGGCTTTCGGCCCCCGGTATCCGTTTACGAGGATCGGACTTCGCCATTAGCCTAACTTGGCCACTTTCCACAAAATTCAGGCGATTTTCCACCCTTGTTTGCTGGGAAATCGCCGTGTTTTTGGTAGTGGAAACGTCGTTTTGACGTTGTAGTGGAAACCTACCCTCTTGCAATCCGCTCGCCTTCCTCGCCATGCTGGAGTCCTGGCCATCTTGGCGTCAGGAGGCAGGATGTTTCTCAGACGATACACCCGGAACAAAGGCGGCAAACGCCACGTCTATTTCGCTCTGGTCGAAAGCGTGCGACCCAGGCGGGGCCGCGCCAACGCGTCGTCGCCCACCTCGGCGAACTCAACCACGATCACGAACGGCGCTGGCAACGCACCGTCGTCTTCACAATCGCCACGGCGAAACTCAAGAACTGCGCCTCTTTCCCGACGACGATACTGCCGGGCGCCGATGACCCCGGCGTCGCACGCGTCCGCTTGGACAGCGTTGGTTGGAGCAACGGCCGACGCTTTGGCGATGTTTGGCTGGCGGCGCTGGCTCTGGCAACTTCTGGAACTGGACCAGATCGTCGCACGTCATTTGCCGCAACAAGGAGACGATCCCGCCCGCCGACATCGTCGCCATCGAGGTCATCAACCGGCTATTCCATGAGTTGCTTTCTCATCCTGGTCATCATCCTGGCGGCGCTGGTCTTCCTGTTGGGTCTGGTTGTGGTCCAGCAAATTCAAAGCCTGTATGCTGTCCTGGTAACCTTTATTCTGGAGCCTCCTGGAGATTGTTGAAATTCTTTCCAGTGAAACTATCGAGTTTGGCTCTTTTGTTTTAGCCTGAACCGATACAACCTGGAGACTGTTGTCGACCAGTCGTGCCAAACCTGCAAGCGCCGATCAGCCGGATTGGCTCAATCATAACCTCTCTGGCCAGTGGGACACTGGGCACCCTCGGCTGGGTATTATTTACACTGGTTGTTGCCTACTTTTTGCTTGCAGAAGCGAACGTAGTTAGTGGCGCTCTGTTGCCCGTTGAAATCCCGCGCTACCAGGATGACATTATCAAAATGGCAAGGAGCTCAGAAAGATTTGGAACTCATTCCTCCGCGGCCAGCTTATCCTGATTGCGATTGTTATTGTAACGTATTCGATTCTTCTGTTGATACTGGGAGTGCGCTATTCGCTGGGGTTGGCTTTGTTGGCAGGCCTGGCGCGCTTTGTGCCTTACCTGGGACCTTTGACGGCCTGGGTGACGACATACCTGGTGGCTTTCTTTCAAGATACGAACTACTTTGGACTCGAGCAGTGGTTCTACGCCTTAATGGTGATTGGGATATCTGCTTCCTGGTGGACCAGATTTTCGACCAGATCATCTCACCACGCCTGATGGGTGATACGCTGGGAGTGCATCCTGCAGCGCTGCTGATTGTGGCTATCATGGCTGCCAACCTGTTAGGCGTCGTTGGACTGGTGCTGGCTGCGCCGGTATTGGCGACGCTCCAGCTTTTTGGCCGCTATGCGACCCGTAAAATGCTGGATATGGACCCGTTCCCACCTCCAACGGTGCGGCCACTCCGTTCAGAAGCCCATCGCAGGCATTTAAGAACCCTTTGGCGCTATCTCCGGAGCAAACTGCAAAGAAGGGACTGAATTCCAGGCCCTTTTTTCACATAAAAGCTGCCTACAGGTTCAGGCGTGGCGTGAATTCCCGTTGCGCTTGGGCGTATAAAGCTGTTCTTTGATTTGAATAACCTGCCGGCGTAGGGATTCATCGCGTTCGAGCAAATCGGTTATTTTTTCACAGCCATACATCACTGTTGTATGATCTCGGCCTCCTAATGTTTCCCCAATTTGGGGCAGCGAGTAGTTAGTTTCTTCGCGTAACAGGAACATGGCAATCTGGCGCGGCAGGGCGATATCGTGCGAACGGCTGCGTCCAAATATCTCTTCCTCTGAAACGCCAAATGTATCTGCAACCTGGCTGACGATTTCACCCGGGGTGAGTTGGCTACGGCGGGGCAGCAAATCGGCCAGGGCAGAATCAACCAGTTGCTCGCTAAATGGCAACCCGCTCAAGTCAGCAAAAGCAGCCACACCGCGTGAGGGCACCTTCCAGCTCGCGAATGTTCGACTGCACACGGCGGGCGATCAGCTCCAGGACTGTATTGGGGATTGGATGGTTAATCCGCTCCGATTTGGATTGCAGGATTGCCAGGCGGGTCTCGATATCGGGAGGCTGGATGTCGGCAGTCAAGCCCCACTCAAAGCGGGAGCGCAGGCGTTCTTCCAGGGTCACCAGGGCTTTTGGGGGCCGGTCGGAAGATACGACTATTTGCTTGTTTTGACCGTGAAGGGTATTGAATGTATGGAAGAATTCTTCCTGCGTCAATTCTTTACCAGCGATAAACTGGATGTCATCGACCAGCAGCACATCAATTTTGCGGTACTTTTCCCGGAACACCTGGGTATTGTGACTGCGAATGGCATAAATGAGGTCATTGGTAAATTCTTCGGAAGATACGTACAAGACCTGTAAACCCTTCAGGTGGCAGTGGTTGCCAATGGCATGAAGGAGGTGCGTCTTGCCCAGCCCAACACCCCCATATAGGAAGAGGGGATTGTAAGCCTGGGCAGGTCTTTCGGCGACGGCCAGCGAGGCGGCGTGCGCCAGGCGGCTGTTCGTGCCGACCACGAAATTTTCAAAAGTGTAACGGGGATTAAGACTGGAATTTTGCAGTACCGCAGGTTCCGAATCGATTCCAATCCTCGTCGGAATCACCGTCATCGGCTATAGGCAGGTCCAGGCTGCTGTTTTGGCTCCAAACAACGAAACTGATTTCGACAGTGCGGTTCATCAGGCTGGTCAGGATGCGGTTGACCGTACTGGAGAGACGGCTCTGCAACCAGTCGCGGGCATAGGCATTGGTAACACCCACAATAAAGCTGCCATCCTCGTAGGACAGGTAACGAGCCTCACGGACCCAGGTCTCAAAGGCAGCCTTGGGCATATCAGTTTGGAGTTGGCCAAGTGTGGCTTGCCAGGCCTGTTCAGCTTTCATGGTGGTGTCCTCCTCCTGCATCTTTGCCTGTGTTGTGTACACAAGTCACCTCTGTTCATTCTCTGATCTTGTGAATAGCCGCAGAGACAGAAACTTTGCTGGGAAAAACAGCAAAGGCAAATTTTATGCAAGCTTTCGTGGTATTAGTTTTTACCCACCAGGTGGGCAGGGGTGTTTCCTGGAACAGGCACCAGGGAATGTTGTCGGCTGGTTGGGATACCTGTCCTTCGTTAGCGTGCGCCTATTCTAGCAGACAAATGCTTTGGAATACAATACTTTTACCCTACGGGAGTCTAAAATTTTTTAAAACTTTAAGGTTGGTGAATGTTAAAAAATAGGACAAACAGTCTAATATTTAACAATGCCCTCAAATTTCAAGGTTGCCCCACTCCTGGGTATGACGCGAACCGTACCCCTGTATCTGGGGGGTATACCCTTAAATTCGGGGCTTGCCGGCACATAGAGTGCCTTATCTTAAAGATTTTAAGGTAAGGTTTTCGCCTTAAGCCATGCCTTTTAATGTATTCTTGGGTGTTTCAGATATTCCTGCCTCAGGTTGAATGTTGATAAAAAAATGATATGTTGTTAACGGAATTCTTGCGAAATGCCAGTATCCTAAGGGTTAGATAATACAAGAACCCGAGCCTCTAACTCGGTTGGAAATGAATCACTCCGAGTAACCCTCGGGTGGATGGTTGAAAGGAGAAGAAAATGTCAAAAATTATTGGTATTGATCTAGGAACGACCAACAGTGTTGTGTCCGTGATTGAAGGCGGCGATCCAGTGGTGATCCCAACCGCTGAAGGATCACGCCTGCTGCCCTCAGTAGTAGGGTTTAATAAAAACGGCGAGCGCCTGGTTGGACAGACCGCCAAGCGCCAAGGCGTTGTCAATCCTGAAAATACGGTGTATTCGATCAAGCGTTTCATGGGTCGTCATTTCAATGAGGTTGAAATCCGAACGGAAAATGGTCCCGTTCCAGGTGGTGCAGGGAGCGACTGGTGATGTGCGGGTGCACATTCCCATGAACCAAAAAGAATACAGCCCACAGGAAATATCGGCCATGATTCTGGCGAAAGTGAAAAGCGACGCCGAAGCCTACCTGGGAGAGCCGGTCACCAAGGCGGTCATTACCGTCCCGGCATATTTCAATGACAGCCAGCGCCAGGCGACGAAAGACGCCGGTAGGATCGCCGGACTCGAAGTCCAGCGAATTATTAATGAGCCTACAGCGGCAGCCCTGGCTTACGGGCTGGATAAGAAAAACAACGAGACCATCTTGGTTTTCGACCTGGGCGGTGGCACCTTTGACGTGAGCGTCCTGGACGTTGGAGAGGGCGTGATCGAGGTGAAGGCCACGAATGGGGATACCCACCTGGGCGGCGATGACTGGGACCAGGTGATGGTCAACTGGGTGGCGGATGAGTTCCGCCGCGAGCAAGGGATTGACCTGCGCCAGGATCGCCAGGCTTTGCAGCGCCTGCGCGAGGCCGCCGAAAAAGCCAAGATCGAGCTTTCGAGCGTGCTGGAGACCGAGATCAACCTGCCTTACATTACGGCAGACGCCAGCGGTCCCAAGCACTTGCAGATCAAGCTGACGCGCGCCAAATTCGAGCAGCTAACAGAGGATCTGGTCAGCCGACTGCGCACCCCCTTTACGGCTGCATTAAAGGATGCCGGCCTGACCACAGAGGGTATCCACGAGGTTGTCCTGGTGGGCGGCGCAACCCGGATGCCGATGGTGCAAGAGCTTGTGCGCTCATTAACCCATAAAGAGCCGCACAAGGGCGTAAATCCCGACGAGGTTGTTGCGGTAGGTGCAGCCATCCAGGCTGGTGTGATGGGCGGCGAGGTCAAGGATGTATTGCTACTCGACGTCACCCCTCTTTCCCTGGGATTAGAAACCTTGGGTGGTGTGATGACGCGCCTGATTGAGCGCAATACGACCATCCCGGTGCGCAAGTCCGAAATCTTCTCTACCGCTGATGAAAACCAGACTGCCGTGGATGTGCATGTGCTCCAGGGCGAACGCCCGATGGCTACCGACAACATGAGCCTGGGACGTTTCCGCCTGGAAGGAATTCCGATGGCGCCGCGGGGTGTGCCTCAAATTGAGGTCACTTTTGACATCGATGCCAACGGCATCCTCAGCGTCACCGCGCGCGATAAAGCGACCAGCAAGGAGCAGAAAGTTACGATCACGGCCTCGACGAACCTGAACAAGAGCGATATTGAGCGCATGGTCCAGCAATCTCGCGAACACGAGGCGGATGATCGCCGGCGCCGCGAGCTGGCCGAAATCCACAATGCTGCTGACACCGTAGCTTACCAGACGGAAAAGGCGCTGCGCGAGCTGGGCGACCGGGTGCCAGAGGGCGAACGCCAAAATATCCAGCGCAAGGTAAATGACCTGCGCGAGGTTATGAAAGGCGATGACGCTGCTCGCATCCAGCGCCAGACCGAAGAGCTGCAAAACGCTTTCCATGCGCTCAGCCAGCAGATGTATGCCAGCCAGCCAGAGGCGCAGAGCGGTTACGCTCCTGGCGGCAATGGGAACGGTCACCAGCCACGCCAGGAAAATGGCGACGTGGTTGAAGGTGAGTTCCGTGAGGCATAACCAACCTAATTGACAACTTTTCGGGCAGAGATGCCCGAAAAGTTGTTTAAAGGGGTTTGTGTTAGAATTGCTTCGATGGAAACAAAAACAGCTTATTCGGTGTGGTATTTTCTTCCCATTTCCATCCTGCTGGTTGTTTTAGGGGGCGCCGGCCTGGTCTATCTATTAGTGACTACTGCGCCGAGTGGGGGAACGCGCTGGGCGTTTTTTTTCCTGGTGTTTATCGCACTGACAGGCCTGGCCATTCCGGTCATGGCATTCCTGAACTTGCGTTTTCCTTCCAAGCCTCCTGCGGGCGCCTGGGTTGTGGTACGCCAGGCGATCTGGTGCGGCTTATACATCCCTACACTGGCCTGGTTACAGGCAGGGCGAGTTCTGACCCTGCCCATGGCGGTGCTACTGGCTGCAGGATTGATCTTGATCGAATTTTTGCTGCGCCTGCGTGAGCGCAGCCAGTGGAAACCCTGATTGCCTGAGATCCAGGAAGCCTCTCGTGTTTTATGCCGGGTGAACCCACCTCTCTGCGCTCATTACCTTCGGTAGACCGGATTCTACAGGCTCCGCAGGCTACGGTTTGGATAACCGAATACGGCCGGCCGCTGACCCTGGAGGCCGTTCGTGCTGTACTGTTGGATGTGCGCCGCCAATTCCCTGATGGGGGTGAAGTGCCTGCAGAGCCTGTCCTGCTGAGCCGTGTTGAACAAAAGCTGCAGGGTTGGACCCTGCCTACCTTGCAGCCAGTGTTGAACGCCTCCGGGGTTGTGTTACATACAAACCTTGGAAGAGCCCCGCTTAGCCAGGCCGCCTTGAGGGCGACCAGCCTCGTCTCGGCGGGTTACGCGAACCTCGAGTTTGACCTGGAATCAGGCCGGCGCGGCTCGCGTGCTGTGCATGCCGAAGCGCTTCTACAGCGCATCACTGGGGCCGAAGCGGCGTTGGTTGTGAATAACAACGCGGCTGCGGTGCTCCTGGCGCTGACTGCCCTGGCTCACCGCAAGGTTGTGGTGGTGGCGCGCAGCCAGCTGGTTGAGATTGGCGGTGGTTTTCGCGTGCCGGATATCATGAAACAATCCGGGGCGCGCCTGCTTGAGGTTGGAACGACCAACCGGGTACACGTCTCAGACCTGGAAAATGCCCTGGATGCAAACCCCGCGCTTTTTTTGAGAGCGCATCGCTCGAACTTTGCGATTCTCGGCTTTACAAGCGAGCCCAGCCTTGAAGAAATGGCCCAGGTGGCTCACCGGGCTGGCGTACCCCTGATCGACGACCTGGGATCGGGGTCATTACTCGACACGGCTCGTTATGGATTGGGTCACGAACCCATGGTGCAGGAGTCACTGGCAGCCGGAGCTGACCTGGTGTGCTTTTCTGGTGACAAACTGCTGGGCGGCCCTCAGGCCGGGATTCTTGCCGGGCGCGCTGACCTGGTTGCGAAATGTAAAAAACACCCCCTGGCGCGCGCTGTGAGGGCAGATAAACTGTGCCTGGCAGCCCTTTCTGCCACGCTTTTCCATTACTTAAAAGACGAAGCCGAGAGGGAGATTCCTGTCTGGCGTATGATTTCTGCCACACCGGAATCGCTGCGCCTGCGTGCGGACGGCTGGGCAACCCATCTGGGTCAAGGCGAAGTAATCCCTGGAGTATCCACGGTGGGCGGCGGCAGCCTGCCAGGGGAAACCCTTCCGACATTCCTGCTGGCGCTTTCATCTAAGAACCCGAACCGCCTGCTCTCACGCCTGCGCCAGGCTGTGCCGCCGGTGATCGCGCGCCTGGCGGATGAGCGGTTGGTCTGTGATCCACGCACGATTCTGCCGGAACAGGAAGAGGAATTTCTACGAGTCCTTGACGGCGCCATTAACGGCGATGCGAAAGCATCCAATCCTGCCTGAGAGCCTGAAACGGTCAAAGATTTTAATTTCCTAATAACTTTTTATGAGGTTGCCTTATGAAGACTGATATCGATACTCTGATGGAAGAACACAACCTGGACGTGCTGCTGGTTACCGGACCTGGCCAGAATAACCCTCCGATGGTTTATTTGACCGGTGGGGCACACCTGACATCAGCCGACCTGATCAAAAAGCGCGGCGAGCCAGCGGTGCTCTTCTGCAGCCCCATGGAACGCGATGAGGCAGCCCGCACCGGCCTGGTGACCCGGAATTTAGGGGATTACAAGTTGAAGGAGCTGGTCAAGCAGCAAGGGGGTGACCTACTCAAGGCCACCATCATCCGCTACCAGAAAATGCTGGCGGATCTGGGAATTATACGAGGGCGGATGGCAGTTTATGGACGCAGCGACGCCGGGATTGCCCATGCGATATTTTCCGGGCTGCAACAAGCCCTGCCGGGTCTGGAGATCGTTGGCGAAGTCGGGAACTCGTTGATTACCCAGGCGATGGCAACCAAAGATGAATCCGAGGCGGAACGCATCCGGCGCATGGGCCAGGTGACAACAGCGGTGGTGGGTCAGGTGGCTGAATTCCTGAGCAGCCATGCTGCCCGCGACCACACTCTTGTGAAGTCCGACGGCGAGCCCCTGACCATTGGTGAAGTCAAAAAACGCATCAACCTGTGGCTGGCGGAGCGCGGCGCAGATAATCCGGAAGGGACGATCTTTGCAATTGGGCGGGATGCAGGGGTGCCGCACAGCACAGGCGCTGCCAGCGATCTGCTGCGCCTGGGGCAGACCATCGTCTTTGACATCTTTCCCTGTGAGACAGGTGGCGGTTACCATTATGATTTTACCCGGACCTGGTGCCTGGGCTACGCACCGGATGAGGTGTTGAAACTCTATGAAGACGTGCACTTCGTTTATAACCAGGTGATGGCAAATTTACGACCAGCAGCGCACTTCCGGGATTCGCAGGCGCTGGCATTCAGCCTGTTTGAAGCTCGAGGCCACCCGACGATCCAGTCGAACCCCCAAACCCAGGAAGGGTTCGTCCATGGTCTCGGGCATGGGCTGGGCCTGTATGTCCATGAACTCCCGACATCCGGGGCTACGGGCTTTGAGAAAGACCTCCTGCTTCCTGGATCGGTGGTAACGGTTGAGCCGGGGTTGTATTACCCTGAGAGAGGCATGGGGGTCCGGCTGGAAGACACCGTCTGGGCGAGGCCGGATGGGAAATTTGAAATCCTGGCACCTTATCCGCTGGATTTAGTCCTGCCGGTGAAGAAGGCCTGAGCAATCCGATGACCCCACCTGCCGCGTTTATCTGCTTCCCCGATCGTGCGCATCCTGGCGGTTGAATCGTCTTGCGATGAAACCGCGGCAGCCATTATCGAAGATGGCCGGAAAGTGCTGGTCAGCCTGGTGGCTTCCCAGGCGGAGCTGCATGCCCAGTTTGGCGGGGTTTTCCCGGAAGTGGCCTCGCGCCAGCACATCCGTACGATCTATCCTATCCTGGATACAGCATTGAAAGAGGCTCACCTGGACTTTTCGGACGTGGATGCCATTGCGGTCACCCGTGGCCCCGGGTTGCCTGGTTCGCTAGTCGTGGGAATGAATGCAGCCAAGGGACTGGCACTGGCCAGTGGGAAGCCGCTGATTGGCGTCAACCACCTGGAGGGGCATATCTATTCGGCGTGGCTCGATTGGCCTCCGCTGGCGACGGGCGAGGAGCGCGAAATAAAACCTGCGCCACATTTCCCGTTGGTAATTTTAATCGTTTCGGGCGGGCACACGGAGCTGGTGCTGATGCGCGATCATCTGCAATACGAGCGGCTGGGAGCCACCCTGGACGATGCAGCCGGGGAGGCCTTTGACAAGGTAGCCCGTTTGCTCGAATTGGGCTACCCAGGCGGTCCCGTGATCCAAAAGACTGCCGAAAAAGGCGATGCGCGGGCATTTAATTTCCCGCGCGCCTGGCTGGAGAACACCTGGAACTTTTCCTTCAGTGGTATCAAGACGGCTGTGCTGCGCGAGGTCAAGCGCCTCCAGGAGACAGCAGAAAAGCTGCCCATAGAAAACCTGGCTGCAAGCTTCCAGGCGGCGGTGGTGGACGTCCTGGTGGGCAAGACGCTGCAGGCTGCCCAATACTTTGAGGCGCGCGAGATCCTGGTGGTCGGTGGCGTCTCTGCCAATAAACCCTTGCGCGCGGCCTTCCTCAGCCAGGAAGAATATCCCGTGCACATCCCATCTTTAGCTTTGTGCACCGATAATGCGGCTATGGTTGGGGCAGCCGGTCACTTCCGCTACCTCCATGGCCAGCGTGATGCCCTCAATATTGATGTCATGCCGAACTGGCCGCTGACTGAAGTCTAGACCTTTTTCAGGACGTCGACCAACTTTTCGGCCAATACAGCCCGGTCGAAGTGCTCTTCAACGTAACGCCTCCCCCTCCAGCCCATCTCTCGAGCCTCCTGGGGTTCCGCGGCCATCTCGCGGATCGCGCCGGCCAGGGCGGCGGCATTCCCGGGAGGCACGAAAATGCCGGCCCCGGCCTCCTCAACCACCTGGCGGATCACCCCGTCGATTGCCAGGATGACGGGCTTCGCGGCTGCCATGTAATCGAAAATTTTATTTGGGTAGACGGTGGCGTAAAGCGGGATGGGCTTTAGAATTCCGATGCAGGCGTCGCAGCCGGCCAGCGCCAGGCTCATCCCTGATTTTGGGACGGGAGGCAAGAAGAAAACATTGGCCAGTCCCATCTGGGCGGATTGCTGCAGCAGGGCAGATTTTTCTTTGCCGTCCCCAAGCAGGACAATGGCGATATTTGGCTGATCCTGGAGCAGCCTTGCTGCTTCCAGCAGCCGACCAAGGTCGTTCGACATCCCATGGGCGCCGGCATACAACGCTACAAACCGGCCTTCCAGCCCGTGTGCCTGGCGGAATGGGCTTCCATCCAGGGTTGGGTCAAACATCCGCGGGTCGGCTCCATTCGGCACCAGTTCCACCTGCCTGGCTCCACGGCTTCTGACATGCTCCAGGAAACCTGGCGAGTTTACCATCACCCGGTCGGCATGGCGGTACAGGAAACGTTCCAGCCACTCGGAAAGGCGAATGAGGGTTGGGTTGTGCAGCACCCCGACGGCAATCGCAAAAGCCGGCCACAGGTCGCGAACCTCCATCAAGAAGCGCGCTCGTTTCAGCCGCGCCAGCAGCCAGGCGGCAGCCACCTGGAAGATCGGGGGTGAGGTGCCCCAGACCAGGTCCACTTTTTAACCTTCAACCCTGTCCAGAAGGATGACAACATGAAGCTCAGAAAGCTGAAAACCCGGTGGACGAAACTCTTGTGAAGCGCGCTGTAGGTGTAGGTGCGGATAATCTTCAACCCTGGCACTTCGAGGGATTTCCGCAGCAGTGGAGTGTGGCACTGCCGGTCAGGTAGCTGACCGGGCTGGCGATGACGGTCACCTTATGCCCTTTTTCAAGCAGGTAGCGGGCTAATTCGTAATGGCGGGTGCCTCCAGGTTCGTTCAAGGCCACAAACGATTGGTGGATCAGCAGAATGTGCATTGTCCCTATTTTAACCTGGCTTCTGCAATCGCAGTCAGGCGCGGGTGCAGGAAAAAATACTGTTTGCCGTCAACCGGCGCTTGAGCCTGCCGCGGAATCTGTCCCGCCAGGACCTCCAGGCAGGTATCCACCATCAGGCTGCACATCTGGCCTTCCAGCCGCTCGCGTAGTTGCATCCGGCTTTCCCCAAGCCTGGGAAAGGTTGGCTTGAGGTGCAGAATGTCGCCGGTGTCGACGCCTTCGTCCATAAAGTGGACGGTCAAGCCCACGCGGTCAAACTGGCCTTCCAGCAGCGACCATTCGACGACATCCCGGCCGCGGTAGTCCGGCAGGATGCCCATGTGGCAGTTGAGCACTCCCTGTCCGCTGCGACTCAGCACCTCCTTGCGGATCAGGCCTCCCCCGGTAAACACCACCAGGTCCGGCTGGAAGTCTTCCAGGCCCTGCACTACCACAGGATCGTTGAGGTCTTTGCAGAAAATGACCGGGATGCCGTATTGCTCCTGGAGCTGCCCGGTATGTTTGAAAGGTATGTCCTCGCGCTGCATAAAGGAAGCAATGGTTTCGTATTCACGCGGGGTGTAAGCCCGGCTGCGCAGCACGAGCTTTTTCCAGATTTTTTCCAGGAGGCGCCTGCCATCCCGGCTGTATTCCGAGATAAAACGCTGCGGGCTCAGCAGCCGGCGGGTAAAAACTGCAGCAACCTGGACCTCCTGGCGCCGCAGCATTTCGGCAACCGAAAGCGTGTACAGGCTGTACTGGCTCGGGGAGAAAATAACAACTTTACCGAGTTTTGAACCCTGGCACGCCTTTTTCTGTTCTTCAGAAGGCTCAGCGTTTTGCACACGTTGATACTCAGAAAGGGACGGGTGCGCACCGGCAGCTTGCGCCACGGCGTATTCACTGGCGATGAACAGGCGCACCTGGAAGGCGGCCGCCAGGGCAATTTCGCCTTGCTGTAAGAGCTGCCTGCGGATAAGGTGAGGTTTTACGAGCCAGCGCAAGTCGAGTAGCTTCAAAACGGTGTTCAGGAAACGGGCGTCGTTGAGGTTAATGGAGACATCCAGGAGAAAGGCAGCAAGCTGCAGCACAAGCAGGCGGGCGGGTAACGCACCGCTGCATTTTTTATACGCCCGTTCCTTCATGCCGGGCAGAAAAATTTCACAGTAGCGCATCAATTTTTCTGCCCAGCTCCGGACGGTTTCTGGCTCATCCGCCCGGTACACGCGTTGGCGCAGGCTGTACAGGATTTCGGGTGTGAGCGCTTTAAAGCTTGGCTGGATCCCGTCCAGGGATGCTGCCGAGACCTGGGTTGGAATGCTGGTGGGTGAGGGCTGTTTTTGCAGCGATGGCAGGTTGAAAAAAACAATCGCCTGTTCGATGCCGGCAAGCGGCGCCCGCCAATCCTGCAAGAATTTGAGGTTGTGTTCGTGGATGACCTGCCACCAGGCTGCAAGCTGGTCCCTGTTGACTGGATGCGCCGTCATTCTTCCAACCTGCATAAGACAGTTTTCCCGTCCAATCCCTGGAGGGCCTCTAGAAATACATAAAAGGATGCGCTGGACTGGGGACCATCAGCAAATCCTATCACCCCGAATTTAAAGTAGCGTTTGGGTAGACCGTCGTGCTTAAACTGGTGGACATCCTCCCAGCTTTCCAGGTCACGCGAAACCATCAGGTGGGCATAGGCATCATGCACGCCGGGACCGATCTCCTGGGCGGTGGCGGCCAGGTAAAGGTGGTCCTCGAGTTTTTTGATATACCAGACCGGGCCCGGGAAACGCTGCTTGCGCACGATCTGGCGCGTTTTTCGATCCATTTCGATATGATAACTGTCCTCGAGCTGGGAGTCCATGATCCAGTGGACAGAGTCTTTTTCAAAGAAGGCGTTGCAAGCCCGGTATTCCTGCTGACCGTTGCCGATCCATTCGATATTTTTAAAATCTTTATCCGCACAGAGGATGAAACATTCGTTTTTGAAGTCGCCGTTGAAAACCCAGAGCCTGTCCTCGTAGGGATCCAGGTAGCAGCCGTGGACGTGCTTGACCTTGCCTGCCGGGAAAGCGAAAACCTGCTCCCAACTTTTGCCACCGTCCCGGCTGTGGTAGATGGGCACTTCCAGGCGTTCCGGGTTGCTGCCATATTCACCGAAATAGATGGTGCGTTCCGGGGTTACGGCGATGGCCTGGTGCAGGATGTTGCGGCAGTTTTTCAGGCGCAGGGTTGGGGTAAGCGCCTGGGTCTCCCCCTCGTAATGATAGACGTTACCCTGCCGGATGATGACCAGGTCATCGCCAACCGGCGCCACGTTGCACTTGTCCAGCCGCAAGGCGCGCCGTGCCAGCCGGCTCCAGGAGACGAGCCCATTCCAGCCGCCTGCCGGTAATTCGATCACCTGGCTGCCGCCTGGCCTGCGCACGCTCACCCGGTTGGAACGGCTGAAGATCGTCATCTGCGGGCTGGCATAATGGCAAATTTCCTGGTCGATCATTTCCTGGAATACAAGTTTCATGGTAAGATTCTCGGATTCTGGCTGATCTTCGATGTTTGGCATGGTCCAGGTGGTGATCAGGCGTATGGGCGGGTGAGTTTTCGCTTCTACGACCAGCGAGAGGGCGGGCTGCAGCAGAGAGTAAGTGGGTGACACCCAGCCCAGGATCGGCAGGTGTGGCGGGTCATTCGTTCCAAAAATGCGCTGCCCGGCGCGCACCAGGGTCAGGACAGGCTGATTTGGGGACCCTGCAATCTCGAGGGTAACCGCAATTTTCAACGAACCGAAGGGAGATTGCAGGATCAGAACTTGGGCCTCGACCTGCCAGGGCCAATCCGGCAGCAGCCAGTGCAGGCGGAAGGTGTGTGCGCTTCCTGGGGAAGCTTTTGAGTGAAATGGCGTCAGACAATCCTCAACCAGCCAGCAGTCACCGGGAAGGAAAGCCACCTTACGGGAATGCTTGATGTTGAGTTTTTTATAACCATCGTGGCTGGCGGAGATTGAGCCTGCCTCATCCATGGAGCCTATCGCCTGTGCCCAATCCAGGTAGAGAAATCGCCCGACCCTGCGCATCTGGTCCAGGCCATCCACGGTTACCGTGTTGTGCACTGCCGCGTGAGTCAAGGCGTTGTCCCACGGCGCATGGGCTGTATAGCGATAAGTGCCGGCATCCTGCGCCAGGTTCTGGCCGCGCCACCACAGGTCGAGGTGGAGCTGGTCGGCGTGGCCAGGACGTGATGTAAAATGAGCAGCGCGCAGGTAAGCCCAGGAATGGGGTGCAGTTAGTTTTAACTGCCCGGTGGGGGTGCCCAGGCGCATCGATGTTGTGCTTCGCGATGCTGGCATGCCAACCGCGCAGCCAAACCACAGGCTCATTTCATCGACTTCGTAAAAGAACTTTTCCTGGTAGAATGCCCTGGCAGCGGTCTGCAAAACTGGCCGGTAATCATCGAAGGGAAGGCTGGTCAGAGGGAAAATGTATGCCCCATCGTTAGGCCCCAGGTTCGGCAGTTTCCCGCTCTCGCCGTCGAGCAGCCCAACCAGCCAGCGCGTGGCCTTATCCAGGCATTCAAGTATGAGCGGATTGAAAGAATTTGCTGGTTGAGAAGATGACTCCCCAGTGTTTCGCAGCAGGTTCATCCACAGGGCTAATTGCAGCATCAAGCGCTGGTAGTTGGCGCTGTGCTGGCTGTAAGCGCCATCAGCGTCCACTTGAGACTGGATGCCTTGCTGGAACCAGCGCCAGCCCAGCTTTCGCCAGCCTGGCGCCCTGGGATGGCTGCCTTCCAGCAGCAGCCCGGCTGTGTACAATCCGGCAGCCTCACTCAACAGGTGGTTGTTGTTCTGAGAGCGCGCGTAGAGCAGGGTCGGCGGGATGCGGGCTGCATGGTCGGCTATCGCCTGAATCAGGCGCTCCTGGCGCTTGGGCGTGCTGGCAGGAGAATCCAGGAATATGCGCAGCGACCAGGCCAGGGCAATCAGGCGCAGGGCGACTTCCTGGGCTGAGCTCCAGTGCGGTCCCAGGTAAGGGGGATTGGCCTCGATAAATTTCTCGGTGTAATCCCAAAATGCCTGGCTGCAGCGCTCATCCCCCGTGAGATAGTAGGCGCGACCGAGGGTGAATGCCCAGCCAAAGCGACCGGGTTCCCAAATGAATTTGATATCCTGGCTCGTACCTGAGGGGCTAATCCCCCTTTCGTATGCATCCCAGGGCTGCAACGGTCCTGCAAGCGCCAGAACCGGCTCCACGGCATCCCCCCCAAACAGGCGCACTTTACCTTCTAGAATTTCGGCGCAGGCTGCGCTCAATTCCTGCAAGCCAGCAGCGCCGATGGCGGTGTGCAAGGCTCCCTTTTCAGGCAGCGGCAGTAAAATTTTCAGACGGTCGACTGCCGCCTGCCAGTCTTGTACAGGCCGGCGTTCCCGGGCGACGGCTCGTTGTAGAATACCCAGCTTCAAGCCAAGCCGGTAGAAGCCGTAAAGTGCCACAGGATACGGGCCAAGCTGGATCAGGACCGAGAGGGTTTTACTCATAGCCTCCGGAGCTGCTGGCTCGGGAGCCGTATCTCTTCACCGCTACGCAGAGCGTCCACGGCTCTAAAGGTAGCTCGGGTCACGCCGATCAGGTGCGAGTATGGAATTGGTGCTGGCTCATGGTTAGCAATCGCCCTGGCAAAGGTCTCCCACTCAGCCCGGTGACCTTTATCCTGGCGCAAGCGCGAGTGCGCAACCTTTCGCCTGCCGTTTGCAACCAGCTCCAGCGAGCGGAAATCGTCGAGGGCGGCTGCCTTGCCGGCGCAGAAAACCTCGATCTCGTTCTTTCGGGAAGGCTTTGTCCCCATTGGATATGTAAAGGATCGTTCCGAGCGAGCCGTCCAGGAATCCCAGGGTCAGCACGACGTTGTCTTCGCGGTAACGATCATCGTCCGGCAGCCCGCTGGCTCTGACGAAGACCGGCGGGTTGCCCACGAGAAAGGTCAGGAAGTCGATAAAATGGCAGCCCTCGCCGATGAGGCGCCCACCGCCCTGCGCCGGATCCTGCAGCCAGTGGCTGGGTGGGATGAAACCGGCGTTCACCCGGTAAGACATGGCCAGGGGCTCTTTGCGCCCTTCCAGGAAGGCTTTGAGCTTTACCGCCAGCGGTGCGAAACGGCGGTTGAAGCCCACCATCAGGGTAGGTTTGAAAGCTTCAGCAGATAGGACGGCTGCAATTTCGTCCAGGCTGGCGTCATCCACTGCCAGGGGTTTTTCGCAGAAGACGTGTTTGCCTGAAGCCAGGGCGGCCAGAGTCTGCCGGGCGTGGAGGTGGTGGCGGGTCAGGATGGCGACGGTGTTTACCTCGGGATCGTTGAGAATGGAGTTCTCATCACTCAGTGCAGCCGAGAAGCCAAAGCGTTGGGCAGCGTGACGGGCGCTGCTGCCGGAGGCAGAAGCAATGGCCACGCGTTCGATTCCGTTAACTTTTATTATGGCAGGCAACAGCACCGCGTTGGCAAAGTTGCCGGCTCCCAGGACACCCAGGCGGATGGGTTCTTTTTCTGATGCGGCTGGCTGAATCGCTGGAGCCTGGGATCCAACAGGCTGGTTTTCTGGTTCAACTGGCTCTCCAGGCTCGATAGAAACGCCGGGGTAAGTCAGGAGCACTCCCAGGAAGGACTCGCCGGTCTTGCCCGTGATCAGCCCGTATGCCTGCGGAGCGTGATCGATGGAATAGCGATGGGTGATCAGCGGCCGGACATCCACCTGCCGGTTCGCCAGCAGCTCGACAAAGGCTTCCAGGTTGCGGCCTTCGGTCCAGCGCACGTAACCGATCGGGTAATCCTGCCCGGCTTCTTCGTACGCTGGATCATAACGACCCGGGCCGTACGAGCGAGACTTCATGAAGGTCAGCTCTTTCTCGTAGTAAGTTTTGTTGGGCAGGTTGAGCCCGACGACGCCGGTGGCCACCACGCGCGCCCGGTCGCGCGCCAGGGCGCCAGCAAGCTCCACCGGGTCGTCCGAACGGGTATCAGCACAGATGAGGACGGCATCGCAGCCGCGTCCCCGGCTGAAGGCTTGCCCGGCTGCCTCGGCTTCAGGGCGCAGAACGGTTTCAGCGCCAAACTGCTTGCCCAAGGCAACGCGGCCGGGGTCCAGGTCAATTCCCAGCACCGCGCAGCCAGCGGCGCGGGCGATGGCGACCGTCAGGAAGCCTAGCAGACCTAAACCGATCACGGCGATCCGCGACCCGATCTGGGCTTCCGCCAGGCGAAACCCGTGCAGGGCAATCGCCCCCAGGGTGGTGAAAGCGGCCGACTCGAAATCAACCATCTCTGGCAGGCTTGCCACCAGGTTCACAGGCACGGCTGCATATTCGGCGTGCACGGCATAACCACCACCGGCGCAGGCTACCCTCTCACCAACGCGCACCTTTTGGACACCGGCGCCGAGACTTACTACTGTTCCTGCAGAAGAATAACCCAGGGGCATGGGCTGGTCCAGGCGGTTTAAAGCCGCTTCCAGGGTGGTCAGCGCTCCTTCACGGCGAGCTTTGTCCAGCACCTGTCGCACCAGGTCCGGTCGTGAGCGGGCTTTGCCAACCAGGGATTTCTCGGCGAAGGAGACCAGCGAACGTTCCGTACCCGCGGAAACCAACGAGACGGCAGTGCGTACCAGCACTTCTCCGGTTTGGGGGGTTGGGATTGGCACGTCTACCACAGCGGTCTCTCCGCTGCGAAGGTTTTGTAAGAGCTGTTTCATAAGACCTGCCCAGGATCGATTGAGATTGGATGGATTATAGCGCGTTTCCGGGAATGCAAAACAGGCCTCACCATGCTGCTGTATGAGGCCATTTTTTTCGGCATCAAGAGCCGTCGTAGTTTTCTTGTTTTACTTCTTTGGGTTGGGTTTGATGAAAATACTGACGACTGCCAGCAGCAGGATTGCACCGATGATTGCAGTCAGAAGACTGATCCAACTGAAGCCATATATTTTAAATGGGAGGTCGAGAAGGTAAAGGACCAGGCCTCCGACAAAAGAACCACAGAGCCCAATGATAACGCTCCAGGTAAAGGTCAATGGATATCGAGCGATCTTACTTGCCAACCAGCCGGCTAAAGCGCCAAAGAAAAACCAGGCAAGGATATTGAGTACCGTGGTGATGCTAAAAAAAGGAGCCATGAAGAAACCTCCGGTGGATGATAGTCGGATTAAAACCTTCTTTGAATTATACCATAATGGGGAAATAATCGTTATTATTCCTGTTACGATGAGTTTTCATGTGTTGAAAAATGCCTGCAAAGCGTTTTGCATGTCGGAAATATTGGTAATTAGCCAGGTGATCTACCGGAGAGGCCGTTTTCTCGTCTGACCGGCCTGGCGACTCATGAGACGTCTGCTTCCCATTCTGGTGGTGGGGGTGGTAGTGGTTGTAGCCGGGGTGCTGCTTTACCAGTTTGCTGCCCCGCGCCTGGAGACTGTCGAGCCGGTCGATGGGTCTGTTGAGGTCCCTGCCGGAGCTTCTCTGCGCCTGACATTCTCAAGACAGATGCAGCCCGAGACCGTCCTGGAGCGTTTGAGATTTTCCCCGCAGATCACCGGAGAGTTCAGCTGGGAAGGCCAGACGCTGGTTTTTGTCCCTGCCAGCGGTTGGCCCGGCGGCAAGAAAGTCCAGGTTAGCCTCAGCCCAGGGGCGCGCAGCCAGGGATTGCTTTCGCTTGGGATGCGCCTGGGTTACAGCGGAACGTTTTCAGTGAGCCGCCCGCGCCTGGTGTATTTGTATCCTGCTGAAGGTGCGGCGAATTTGTTCGCGATCCAGCCCGACACAGGCGAAATTGTAGTATTGACCGATCTGCTAACCGGAATCCTGGATTTCCATGCCAGCCCTGCGGAGAATGCGATTTATTACAGCGTAGGCAACACCCTGGGAGGTAGCGATATTTACCGATTGGATCTTCACCCTCAACCTGCAGAAACAGGCGCAGGGCTGTTGCCGGCCGAAAGGGTAGTCGCCTGCTCACAATCGGACTGTGCGATACCAGCGGTCTCATCTACGGGCGACTGGCTGGCGTTTGAAAAGACCACTGCGCTTGTCGATGGAGGCACGGGTTATACCCAGGTATGGCTGGTTAATATGGATGCTGGAAAGCCTTTAGGGGAGCCTTTTATCCTGGGAGATACGCCTCACCAGGTTTTCCAACCTTCCTGGTCTGCAGATGAGAAACTGGCTGTCTACAATAGCACACTCAGCAAGTTAATGTTCTACGACTCCGGTCAACAGGTCGTAGCGCAATTTACCAACGACTCGGGCGAGGTGGGTAGTTGGAGACCTGATGGACAGGCTTTTGCTGCGCCTGATTTTATTTTTATGAATGGGATACTACCAGGAGGAACTGGTGAAGTGGGACCGGTCATCAACAGTCGTATGTACCTGTACCATCTCGCCCCTCAGGATTTTCAAGACCTCAGTGGCGGAGATGATGTGGAAGATATGCTGCCGGCATTTTCACCGGATGGGAAGATGCTGGCTTTTGCCCGGCGTTACCTGGACCTTGCACGCTGGACGCCAGGACGCCAGATTTGGCTGCTGCCCTTCCTTTCAGATGGAACCCCAGGACAGGCTTTTACCCTGACGGATGATCCATATTACACCCATTACGATCTGGCTTGGAGTCCAGACGGTGATCGCCTGGCCTTTGTGCGTTTCAACCAGACTACTCTCAGCGACCCTCCCGAAATCTGGGTCTTTGATCCGCAGACGTTTCAGGAAAAGAGGCTGGTAGTTGGAGGTTTCTCCCCGCAGTGGATGCCCTGACCTGTCTGAGGCTTTCCAGCGGGTTGAGAGGATATCGCCAAGACCTTTAAAATGGGTTACAATCAATTTAAGGAATGCAAACAGAGAGAAAAAAGCGATGAGTGACCAAGATTCGAACGTCCAACATGTCATTGACTCTTACCGGAAGAGGCAAAAGTCAGCCCGGCGTGCGCCGATTTTTGTGGTCCTGGCCGTGGCTTTTTTAATTGTAGGGATCGGTTTTCTTATTTTTTGGCTGGTGGGTTATTTGAATAATCCGGACGGCGGTGGCCTGTCTTTCCTGGCGACCGACACGTTGACACCTACCACCACGTTTACGGCTACTGCCACCTCGACGGAGACACCGACTCCTACAGAAACCCCGACCCTGGCCCCCACCGATACCCCTACGGAGACACCCACCGTAGCGGGACCTTTTGTCTACCAGGTCGTGGAAGGGGATACCTGTTACACCATTGCCTTCAAGTACAACATTGATCTGCTGCTGTTAATCACTGCCAACGACCTGACCCCGGATTGCGTCATCGCACCGGGTAAGCAGTTGATCATTCCAGGTCCGGACTCCGCTCTCCCCACTTCGACATTGATTGCTGAAAACCTGCCTCGAGGTACCAAGATCGAATATACTGTGGAGGTGGGAGATTCATTGGGAGCAATTGCGATCAAGTTCAATACAGAAGTCGAGGCCATCTTAGAAGAGAATCCCGAAATTGAGAACGAAAACGATATTCTGGTTGGCATGATATTGATCATCCCGGTGAACCTGGTGCCGACGTCCACGCCGGTACCACCCACGCCTACACCTGGACCGGGTACGCCGACCAAGATCATTGGGACCCCGGTGAATATTACGCCGACGGCAACCAAAGCTCCATAAAACCTGTTTCATCTGCATTTCCTGGAACACCCGGGTGTGGTAAAACTTGCTACCCGGGTGTTTTCCTACCAACTGCGCTGCCTGTTGGGTAGGGACGCGTTGGTGTATAATGAAAATGATAATCAATTTCATTTACGGAATACAGATATGACCATTTTTGTTAAAAGAACTGTCCTGATGGTAGGACTGCTGTTCAGCGTTTTACTAGCGGCATGTTCCAGTTCTCAAGGCGAGGCTGAAACGTCTCCCATGAGTGTCGTGGCAACAACCACGATTGTGGGCGATGTCGTTTCGCAAATTGGCGGTGATCTCATCGATTTAAAGGTTCTGTTGCCTCCCGGCAGCGATCCTCACAGCTTCCAGCCCGCCCCAAAAGACCTGGTATCGGTAGCAGATGCCGATCTGGTCTTTGCAAATGGCGCCGGCCTGGAAGAATTTTTAGAACCGCTGATTCAGAATGCCGGGGGCGGCGCCCAGGTGGTTGATGTCTCGGAAGGAATCAACTTGCTGGAATCCCAGGAAATTCACACGGATGAAGGAGAAGGCGAGTATACGACTGGAGATCCCACACCTGGTTCGATCCCGCGAATGTGGAAGCCTGGACGGTCACGATCGAGAAGGCTCTGAGTGCTGCCGATCCGCAGCACACCGCCGAATATGCGGTGAATGCCCAGGCATATCGCCAGCAACTGCAGGAATTAGACGCCTGGATCGAGCAGCAGGTGGCGCTCATTCCCCCAGAAAACCGGAAGCTGTTCGCAGACCATGCCTCTTTTACTTATTTCGCGGAGCGTTATGGGTTTGAGCAGGTTGGCGCGGTCATCCCAGCCTACAGCACTCTGGCTGAACCTTCCGCGCAAGACCTGGCGGCGATCGAAACTGCGATCCGCGAGCTGGGAATGAAGACTATCTTTACCAGCGAGACCTCCAGCCCGGCGTTGGTGGAGCGCGTTGCCCAGGATACCGGCGCCCGCCTGGTGCGACTGTATAATGGCTCCTTAAGTGAGGTGGATGGACCGGCTGCAACCTATCTTGACTTTATGCGCTACAATGTTCAGGCGCTGGTGGAAGCTTTACGATGAACACGATCTTGAATGAAATTCGCCACACTCATCCTGTTGACCACCAGGCTGGAGCTGCGATCGTCGAGCTGCAGGACGTGAGTCTTCGCTACGAGACGGGAATAGTCCTGGATTCGATCAGCTTCAAGCTACAGGTCGGCGAGCGCGTGGCGGTAATTGGCCCAAATGGCGCCGGAAAAAGTACTCTGTTCAAAGTCATTGCGGGCGTGCTGCAGCCGGGAAAAGGGACGGTGACGGTTTATGGACACCAACCTGGCGAGCATATCTGCATTTCTTACCTGCCCCAGCGCAGTCACGTGGATTGGCGCTTTCCTGTCAGCGTTGCGGACGTGGTCATGATGGGCAGGGTTGGCAAGATGGGATTGTTACGCTGGCCACATCGCTCAGACTGGGCGACCGTTCACCAGGCGCTTGAAGAGGTTGACCTGGCTCAATATGCCAGCAGGCAAATTTCTGAGCTTTCTGGCGGGCAGCAGCAGCGCATGTTTATTGCACGCGCCCTTGCCCAGGAAGCAGAGCTCATGTTAATGGATGAGCCTCTCACCGGTTTGGATGTGCAATCCGAAGATGCAATTTTCAGGGTTCTGGATAACCTGCGCCAGAGAAAGGTCACCGTGATGGTTGCTACCCATGACCTCGAGCAGGCAACCCAGCGCTTCGACCGGGTCATGCTCTTAAACCGCCGGCTTCTAGGTTTCGGCCAGGCTAGTGATGTCTTCACATCGGACCGCCTGGTGGCGGCTTATGGCGGTCACCTGCACCTGCTCCCATCACCCGATGGCTTTTTAGTTCTCGGCGACACCTGCTGCGAAGAAGGGGATGATATTTAACGGTGTTGAGCTGGATTGTTGAGCCGTTTCAATACGTATTCATGGTCCGTGGGATGCTGGCTGCCTTGATCGTCGGGGTCGTTTGCGCCACCGTAGGGACGTACATTGTCCTGCGTGGCATGGCCTTCCTGGGCGATGCCCTGGCGCACTCGATCCTGCCCGGGGTGGCAGTCGGATACGTGCTGGGGGAGGGCGCCCGCCAACCGCTTTTCTGGTGGGCGTTAGGGGCCGCGGTCCTGGCTTCAATCGGTATTGGAGCTGTTGCCAGGGGAGCCCGGCTGCGTGAGGATACAGCCATTGGGGTGGTATTTGCGGGGATGTTTGCCCTGGGGATTGCCCTGATATCGACGGTGCGCAGTTATTCGGTTGACCTGGCGCACTTCCTGTTTGGGGATATCCTGGGGGTCTCCAATACTGACCTGGTCCTGGCTTTAATCTTTGGGGGTGTGGTTCTGATCGTTATCCTGGTCTTTTACAAGGAATTCCTGGTGATTTCCTTTGATCCACTACTGGCGGTTACGCTGCGCCTGCCGGTACGCTTGCTGGAAAATGTGCTCCTGGTCCTGATTGCCCTGAGCATTGTCGTGTCATTGCAGACGGTAGGGGTGGCGCTCATGGTGGCAATGCTGGTGACCCCTGCAGCAGCTGCCTACTTGCTGACGCGCAGGTTGCCCTTGATGATGGTGCTGGCGGCAATTTTTGCCTGTTTTTCGGGTGTGGTCGGGCTGTATGGATCGTATTACCTGGGTGTGGCTTCAGGGGCAGCTATTGCCCTGACCAGTACGCTGGTATTTTTTATTGCCTGGTTAACTCATTCCATGAGGCTACACTTCATGCGCCGGAGGACTGACTGATGCCGCAAACTGCAGAAGACTGGCTGGAACGCCTGCAAGCCAATGGGTATCGTCTGACAGATTCGCGCCGTGCGGTTGTGAAAATCATCGCCGGTAGCTCGATAGTTCTCACGCCGTTGGATGTCTTTGAAAAGGCAAGAGCAGGTCATCCCGGGATCGGGCTGGTGACTATCTATCGCACGTTGGATAAATTAGAGGAGCTGGGCTTAATTCAACGCGTTCACCAGCCGTCAGGTTGCCAGGCGTTTGCCGCAGCTTTGAGCGGCCACCAGCATTTGTTGATCTGCCAGCATTGCGGTAAGGTGTGCTATTTTTCAGGCGACCACCTGGATGGACTGGTAGGAAACGTGGAAGGCGAGAGCGGTTTTCGCGTTAACGAGCACTGGCTGCAGTTGTTTGGCCTGTGTAGCGATTGTAGGGGCTAGCGGAGCTCTGCGCTGACCTGTTCAAGCCTGAGCTGGATTTCAGCGGCTTCTTCAGGATCAGCGATGTGCACACGCCCGTCAGGATCAACGTGGGTTGGGATGAATTCATACCCGAGGTAGCGCGTCCCCTGGAAATTCAAGATCAGCAGCCCACCCTGCCTGTGGTCGCGCAAGCCCTGGTCGAAGACAAAGTTCCCCAGGCCGTAAAAGACAGGCACTCCATCGATTTCCTGGATGGCCTGGATCACATGGGTATGGTTGCCGACTACCACATCCGCTCCTGCATCTACAAGATCGACCGCCAGGCCGCGCTGGATCCAGTTGGGCGTGGCTTCATCCTCGGGGCCCCAGTGCGGCATGGCGATAACCACATCCGAAACTACCCGCGCGGCCTGGATCGCACTACGCAGGTTTGCTTCGTTTAGCACGGCGATTCCTGGGCTGTTTTCCCCGGCAAAAGCCATCGGCTCGATCTGCCCCAGGGACACGATCCCGAAGCGAACACCATTCACCTCAACCACAACCGGCAGCATGGCTTCAGAATGATTGGCGCCTGCTCCGACGGGTAAAATGTTTACCCGCCGCAGGTTTTCCAGGGTCTCGAAGAAAGCCCGGTCTCCACAATTGGTGAGTCCGCAATTTTTGATGTGGTTGGTGGCGACGCTCATCACGTCAAAGCCTGCCCATGCCAGCGCGTCCGCGTTGTTGGAGCTGCCGACCAGGACGTATGTGCTCCGGCAGCCAGTGTGGGGTGCGAAATCGCCAATCGTGGCATTCAACGTGCCTACTGCCAGGTCGGCAGATTGAATCACCTCGCGCACCTCTTCATATGGGTAATTGGGGTTGCCGTTTTCATCGAGGGCGGCTTGCACGCAGCGCGCCGGTACGATGACGCCGGTGAAGAGCAGGCGGGTAATGGGAACCTCGGTTGGCGTTGGCTGAGGCGTTATTGTGGGGGTAGGCAGCGGCGTGATGGTTGGGATGGAGGTCGCGGTAGGCGCAAGGGTTGGGATTGCGGTGGAGGTTGACTGGAGATTCTGAGATGGGAGATTTTGTGTGCTTGCATTCGCGGCTGGAGCAACCTGGCAGGCTGCCAGCAGGCTGGCGCCTAATATGTATATGAAACTGAACAGCAGGGACTTATGGGAAGTGTGAGTTACCAAGCGACTCAATCCCGCTGTGCTTCTACCGGCGGAGCCATGTCGCCGTAATCGAGAATCTCGCGCGTCCCGGTACTCGGTTCGGGTGGGCCGACGATGCCTTTTTCTTCCATCCGTTCCACGATGCGGGCGGCGCGGGTGTAGCCGATGCGCAGGCGGCGTTGCAGCATTGAAATCGAAGCCCGTCCCTGGCGTCGAGAGAGCTCTACTGCCTCTTTGTACATAGGATCTTCGTTCTCCTGCTCGATTTCCTCCCAGATTGGGAGCTGCTTCAATGGGATGTTGGCAGGCAGGACGTCGACCGTTCCACCAGAAGCGGTTTGAGAAGTTGTGGCAGTGCCTGCAAAGCTCAGCCAGTAACTTACCAGGCGCAGGATCTCGGCATCGGAAACATACACCCCCTGCAGGCGCACGGGCGCTGGCGAATCGGGAGCCTGGAAAAGCATATCGCCGCGTCCTAGCAGGCGCTCTGCACCGGGCTGGTCCAGGATCACGCGCGAATCGGTGTTAGAGGCCACAGCAAAGGCGACGCGTGCTGGGAAATTGGCCTTAATCAGCCCGGTGACGACCTCAACCGAAGGACGTTGAGTGGCAATAACGATGTGGATACCTGTAGCCCGCGCCAGTTGAGCCAGGCGGGTGATGGTACGTTCTGTCTCGTCAGGAGCGAGCATCATCAGGTCAGCCAGCTCATCGATCACTACGACCAGGTAAGGGATTTTCTTCTCCGGGGTAACCCGCAGGTTGAATTCCTGGATGTTGCGGGCTCCGGCTTCTGAGAGCTTCCGGTAACGCATGTCCATCTCGCGCGTGACCCACTGCAGTACTGCCACGACTTTCTCCAGCTCGACGACCACCGGCGCCAAAAGGTGCGGAATCCCATTGTATCCACTCAGCTCTACTCGTTTTGGGTCCACCATGATCAGGCGCAGGTCATCGGGTGTATTGTTCATGATCAGGCAGCAGATAAAGGCATTGACACAGACCGACTTTCCGGATCCGGTGGCGCCTGCGATCAACAGGTGCGGCATGTTAGCCAGGTCATACACCATCGATTGCCCGGCCACATTTTTTCCCATTGCAAAACGCAAGGGTGATTTCATCCTGCGGAAGGCTTCACTCTCCAGGACATCCCGCAGCATGACCGGAGTGATCTGGTCGTTGGGAACCTCGATCCCGACAAAACCCTTGCCTGGAACAGGGGCCTGGATGCGCACCGAGCGCGCCGAGAGCGCCAGGGCCAGGTCATCTGCCAGGGAGACAATTTTTGCAACGCGCACGCGAGTCCTGCCGTTGCGGGTTTCAACAAAGTCGGGCTCCACTCCGAATTGCGTGATCGTAGGACCGCGGTTGACCTCAATCACGTGAACGGGGGCACCGAAGGATTGCAGGGTCTCTTCAATCAAGCTGGCGCGCTGGCGGTCCAGGTCGTCGTTTTGAGGGGACACCTCGCCGGCATCCAGGATCTGGTCGATGGGGGGCAGTACCCAGGGTCGCCCAGATTCAGGAGTCAGCATGGTAAAAGCGCTTGCTGCAGCCGGGTTCGCACCTGCAACGGCGATGGATTCAGGCAGGGGGCGGTGGAAGGGGGTGAATTCTGGGTCCAGATCATCGCTGCGGGCAGGCTTGGATGGGTGGAGCAGAGAATTCCAAACCGCAGAGAGTTTCGCTTTCAAGGGAGCGAGTTTCTTGCCCAGCCAGTTGAGCATTTCAAAGATCGTCACGTCAAAGGTCAGGGCCAGGGAAACCACCGTGAGTGCCAGGAGAACGATGGCCGCCCCGCCCTTACCGAGGGCTGCTTGCAAGACGTAGGCAATGCCGGCGCCCAGATAGCCGCCTCCCTTACCCTGGGCAGCCAGCGTGAAAAAATCCTCTTGTGTGCGTAATCCAGTGATGAAATGAATCCCGGCTAAAAGGCTTAGGAACAGCAACACGATGCCGACCACCTGAGAGATGGCGAGGCGCGGGATGCGCTCGAAACTTCGCAGGACCAGCCATATCCCTCCGACGAGTAGCCCGAACGGCAGGATGTACATGCCCACGCCAAATGCTTTCCCAAGAAAACTCACCCAGGTCCCGGTCAGGCTACCTTTGACAGGTGAAAGCAGGCTGAGCAGGGTTAATAACCCTGCCAGGGCCAGGCCGACACCCAGGATGTCTAGCTTGCGGTCCAGGGACATAGGCTGCCTGGGAGAAGCAGACTTGGAAGTGGTTTTTGCAGGAGGATGCGGTGTGCTGCGAGCGGCCGGCTTTTGACGGGCGCTGCTGCTCGAAGAGCCGCCTTTTGAAGCGGTTTTCTTACCTTTAGCGCTCTTCTTGACGGCAGTCGGGCTTTTTTTGCTCGCGCTGCTTTTGGCAGAAGATTTCGATTTTTTATCGACCATTGCAGAGTTCCTGTATAGTAAACGCCTGGGACGTGGCGCAACCGGTAAAACGAGTATGTTGGTTGGGATTATAGCATATGGGAATCATGATATGATTCTTCCTCTATGCGTGCCAGTTACCGCACACTCATCCGGATTTTCCAGTGGCTGTTACTGGGATTGCTCTGCCTGAGTAATCGTTCTGTGGAGGCGGTACCAGGTATCAGCCGGCAGCTCAGCAGCCCTGCCGATGTGATCGCGGCGGTGAATGCCTTGCTCCAGGTCAACGGTCTCCCACCGTACATTCCAAAAAGGGCCCTGATGGCTGCGGCACAGTCGCATAGTGAATACCAGACGCCAGAAGCAACTCCTGCGCCAAGCCAGGTCGCCCAACCTATTGTGGCGGCCACCCCAATGGAAGACGGCTCCATCGTGCATGTGGTTGCCGAAGGACAGGTGTTGATTACGATTGCCGAAGCCTACCAGGTTTCGCTCCAGGATTTGTTAACTTTGAATAATATGACCACGAAAACGGTGATTTATCCTGGCGAACGGCTGATCATCCGCCTGGCACAGGTGACGCCCACGCAGACTCAGGAGCCGCCCACCGCAACCCTTTTCCCGACCCCGACCAGCGCGCCAACCCGCACCCCAACACCTACTGCTCTGCCTCCACCCGAGTCGCCGCAACCCCCAGAAACCTCGCAACAAGGGGAGGTGGAGGCGATGCCTTTCCAGACTGCCATCGCTTCGGACCCTCTGCTGGTGATCATCGTGGTTCTGCTGATCGTAGGGATCGGCCTGGTGGTTGCCGGCAGTATTCTGCGGCGCCGGCCTTAGACTCTAAGAAACGCCAGGAGACGCCTGGAGCTCCTGGTAAAGATGCCAGCCGCCTTTACGGTGGTGGACATCGCGCGGCGCCCGGTCATAATACAGGTCGAACACCCGCCCGCTGTCCGTCCTGACCCTGTAATAAGACTGGCCCACTCCCCAGGAACCCCTTCGTTCCGCGGCTGAAGCATGTTCCGGGCGCATATTGCGCGCCATCCGGTCTTTACGCGTGTAATCATGCCACTCGCTGATCAGCTCAACAATAACGAAGGCAGTTTCACGCCAGGCAAACCCACTCGGACAGTCGGGGACTTTCTCAAGCAGCGGCGTCTGCTCGAAGGATACCTTAACCGGCTCTTCTATGAAACGGATCGGCTTCCAATCCATAAGCACCCCAGAAATGATTGCTGGATAACGTTCCCTTGATTCTAACCGAATACCCGGATGATATAATAAAAATATGTCACATCTTGGACGGAAAACCGTATTGCTCATCCTGATCGTGTTGGTGACGGGCGGTCTGGTCGTCTGGGGATGGCAAGTTGTTGCAGCCCAGGGAATTGAAGCAGAATATTTCCCACAGACCGGGCATGTGGTCGCTGGAGAGTTCCTGCGCACTTACAAGAGCGTGGATAATCCATTGTTGGTGTATGGATATCCGATCACGGATGCTTTTGAAGATACGAAAACCCAGAAAATTGTCCAATACTTTGAACGCGCCCGGTTTGAATTGAATATTGAAATTTATGCTGAACTGCCAGTTACGCGCACGCAGCTAGGAACGCTGCTTTATGAGCCGGGGACACCCATGAAGATCACGAAAAACTCCCTGGCTTGCCGGCAGTTTTCGGGGAACGATAACCAGGTCTGTTTTGATTTTCTCGATTTTTTTGAGGAAAACGGGGATGTTGCTCAATTTGGCGAGCCGATCTCAAACATGGAATTCCATGGCGACCGGATTTACCAATATTTTCAGCTGGCGCGGCTGGAATTGCACCTTGATCGGCCGCCTTTAGAGCGGGTCAAAATTTCTAACCTGGGTCTACAATACTTTATCAAAGTGCGAGAAGATCCTCGCAGGCGATTACCGAACCAACAGCAAAAAACCGTCCAGACGATCATTAATATTAAAGCACGCGCCTTTCCGAAAACCGGCGTGATTGCCAGCGGGGATGAACAGGCTATCTACGTAGTCGTTCACGATCAGAATTTCCTTCCTGTGGCCGATGTGAAGGTTGACGTAGAGATTACGCTTCCATCAGGGGAGGTTCTGCGCAGTAGCGAGTCTTTGGAAACTGACGCAAAAGGGATCGCCAGCCTCAAACTCAAGAACGTCAGAAGCGATGTTGTCGGAGAGGCGATTGTCAGGGTGAAGGTGCACTATGGTTCGCTCGAGGACCAGACAAAAACATCATTCCGGGTCTGGTGGTAAAGATCGTTGTTCAAGCTAGAACGGTCATCTCCCCCCAGTTTTTCCCATAACGAGCTTCAGTTTCCAGGGGTACTTTCAGCATAAAAGCATCTTCCATCACGGCTTGAACCAACCTGGCGGTGGGCTCGAGCTCCTGCACCGGGCATTCCAGGACTAATTCGTCGTGAACCTGCAGGAGCATTTTCCCGGACAGCCCCGCCTTTTTTATGGCACCGGGTACCTGCAGCATGGCAATTTTCATTATATCCGCTGCCGTTCCCTGGATAGGCGCGTTGATCGCTTCGCGCTCTTCCCGGTTGCGCAGGTTTACGTTGGATTGGGTTTTCAAACCGGGGAAATAACGCCGGCGCCCCAGAAGCGTTTCCACAAAGCCGGTCTCTGCGGCCTGGCGGCGCATTCCGTCCAGGTAATTTTTTACCCCGGGGAATTGCTGGAAGTATGCTTCCATGAAGTTTTCGGATTCGGCCAGGGTCAGGTCCGTCGCCCGCATCAGGCCGAAGGCGCTCATGCCGTAAATCAAGCCAAAATTGATGCTCTTGGCATGCCGGCGCTGCTCCTTGTTTATATTTTCGATTGGAATCCCAAGGACTGCAGAGGCAGTCGCAGCGTGAATATCCTGCCCCCTGCGGAAGGTTTCGAGCATTGCCTGGTCGTCCGCCATATGAGCCACGATCCGCAGCTCGACCTGCGAGTAATCCACTGACAGCAGCAGGCAGCCCTCCGATGCCACGAATGCCTGGCGCACCTGGCGACCTTGCTCGGTACGGATCGGGATGTTCTGCAGATTGGGCTCTGAGGATGCAATCCTCCCGGTGACCACGCCGGTCTGGTTGTAAGAGGTGTGCACTCGCCGGGTGCGCGGGTTGACCTGCAACGGCAAGGCATCGACATAAGTGGATTTTAGCTTGGTCAGCTCGCGATATTCCAGGATCAGGTCGACTGCCGGGTGTTCACCGCTCATTGTCTCCAGCACGTCCGCTGAGGTGGAATAAAAACCTGTCGCCGTTCGGGTTGAACGGCCGGCAGGATCAATTTTTAAGCGGTTGAACAGGGCATCCGAAAGTTGCTGCGGGGAATTTAAGTTAAATGAAGCCCCTACCGCCTCCTGCACCTGTTTTTCGATTGCTTGAATGCGGCTGTTAAGCTGCGTTGAAAGTGCCGCTAAAAACGCCGTATCCAGGGAAACCCCGTTCATTTCCATATCAGCCAGTACCGTCACCAGCGGCATTTCAATTTCACTCATCAAGCGTGTGCCGTTGCCTTTTTCAAGCTCAGCGCGTAATTCAGGTAGAAGCTGCAGTACAACCATCGCGTCCGCAGCGGCATAAGCAGCGGCATCCGAAATTGAGACCTCGGCCATGGTAATTTGCTTTTTGCCTTTGCCGATCAGGTCTTCGATCGGGGTCATGTGCACGTTTTGGCGCACCCACGCCAGGTTTTTCAGCCCCAGGTTGCGTGAAGCAGGATTGATCAGCCATTCGGCGATCATCGTGTCGAATTTCAAGGGTGCGACGCATAAACCGTAGCGGGCCAGGACTATGAAGTCATATTTCATGTTATGACCGACCTTGGGTATCCTGGGGTCTGTCAGGGGGCCTTTCAGGGCTGCGATCACCTGCTCGAGCGGAAGCTGGCGCCCCTGCTGGTGACCGACCGGGATGTAATACCCCTGGTGCGCCTCCACCGCCAGCGAGATGCCCACCAGGTCCGCCTGCATGGGATCGGTGGAAGTAGTCTCGGTATCGAAGGAGATCACCTCGGCACGGTTAAGCTCTTCAACCAGCGCCTGAAGGGCTTCAAGGCTGTCCACGGTCATGGCAGCATTTTCAGCCGGAACCCGCACAGGCTCAACGGGCGTTTTGATCGCGGTGGTGTCGAAAAAAGCGAGCTGTTGGGGCCTGCCGGCGACCTGTTTTCCCCAATGCTCCTCGAGAGCGCTCAGGCGCGGCATCAAGCTGCGGAATTCCAGCTCGCGGAAGATAGCTTCGATCTTTGCGGGGTCAAAGTTTTCGGGGCGCGCCCGTTCCAGATCGATCGGGATGACCAGGTCGCGCACAATGGTAGCCAGCTTGCGGCTCATGTCGGCGGAGTCGCGCCCGGCCTCCAGCTTTTTTCTAACCGCCCCGCTGATTTCATCTAGATGAAGGTAGACCCCGTCCAGGGTTTCATAGGATTTCAGGAGTGCCAGCGCAGTCTTTTCACCAATCCCGGGAACGCCGGGGATATTGTCTGATGTGTCACCGACCAGCGCTTTATAATCCACTACCTGGTCCGGGCGGATACCCAGGTATTCTTCGACATCATCGGGGAAATAGTCATGAGAAGTCTGAAAGTGATTTCCCCGGGAGGTTAACAACGATCCGGTCTGTCACCAGCTGGAGCAGGTCGCGGTCGCCGGTGATGATTTTAACTGCCAGTCCTTGCTCTATAGCCCAGCGTGAGACACTGCCCATGACATCATCAGCCTCGTAATTTTCCATTTCCAGGCGGGGAATGTTGAACGCATCAACGAGCTGGCGGATGCGTTCGATTTGGGTTTGCAGCTCGGTGGGCATCTTGGCGCGCGTGGCTTTGTATTCGCCGTATAACTCGTCGCGAAAAGTCTTGCCGGTGTCAAATGCCACCGCCAGGAAGTCAGGATGTTCTTGTTCGAACAGGCGCAGTAAAACGCTGGTAAAGCCAAAAACCCCGGCCGTTGGTTCTCCATTGCGGGTCGTAAAACCGCCAGTAGCGCCGCGCGTGATTGCAAAAAATGTACGGTAGGCGAGTGCATGACCGTCGATCAAGTACAGGGTGGGTGGCATATTAACCTTTCCGTTTATTCTACTTGCTAAATTCCGCTTTCGTTTGTTTGCGGATGCCCTGGAGATATTGGCGAAGCTCATGCGCCGCCGGTGGTTGGATAGAATCTCGGATGAGCGACTCTGAAGCCCAAAAATCTCCTGCCGGGTTGTCCGTCATCGACTCGGGAAAGACCTGTTTCATCCGCATCGAGGTATATTGGCGAACGATGGATACCTGGTTTTCAGGCGAAGTCTGCGCCGGCACCGTTGATATCCAGAGTACATGGTCGGGTCGCACTGCCAGGTGGACAATTTGCCAACCCAACGAGGCGGCAATCTGCTGGATCCATTCAGACATGCTGGCAGATATTTTCCCGGTCAGTTTTTGGCGCGCCTGGCGCGGCGCCAGCACCACCGAGAAGCTCCTGGGCGAGCCCATCGGATTCGAGGCTGGAATTCGCTGGGGTATCTTTCGCGATTCGATCAATGTCCGGACAAGCTGTGTGACCTGAGAGCGCACTTTCCGGAAAGGAACATCTGCCCCAAAAACCAATCCTAACAAACCATTATCCTCGAAAGGCGCTAAAAAAACCTGGCAATCCTGGTTGGACGATGGGAGCTGCACAAACCCGACCGTCTCTCCGTGCCCGGTCGGGTCATTAGGGACACTCTGGAGGTATGTTTCCTGCGACCAGCTTTCGACGTCTTGCCTGTCTTCTCGAGAAAGGCGGTCCGTATACCAGGAACTACTGCCAGCGTGTCTGACGAAGGCTCCCAGGGCGCCCGTCTTCATCTGAAGGTATTCCAAAACTTTCACGAGCACATCAGGGTCCCTGGTCCAGGCAGAAACGGCGGGGATCCGGCTTTCGGCTCGTGTCTGCTGTGATCGGGCTGTAACTTCGATAATGGGGTCGGGGGGTGGAATCTCACTGAACAGCTCAAACAGGGCTTCGTCCAATTCCTGGCTTTCACCGGCAAGCATACTCGATAAATCACGGGCTTGCTCCAGTACCTCCAGAGCATTGAGCGGTCGGGTAAGATAACCGTCTGGCGTAAAACCTAGCAGCGGTAGTGTGGTGTTTGCTTTCCCGGGGGGGAGAATGCTGACGCGCAGCTCCGGAAGCCTGCGGCGTAGCGCAGCAACCAGCTCACCCAGCAAGATACCGTCGAGGTCAGTATCCAGGATCAACAAGTCGAATGTTTGATGCTGGACAAGTTGCAATGCGTCATTTGCTGCGTTCACAACCATGGCGGTGAAGCTCGTAGGTGCATCCAGGGCTTGCTCGATCCACTTTCCTAATTCGGCATCTGGGGTTAGAATGAGAACCGATGGGCTCATATCCCGAGTTTATCACGGGCAAGAAGGGGAAGCAAGGAAAGCTAAACTGTCAGAATTGTGATTGACAAGGACAATCATTGATGTTATTTTAGTTCCGCCATGGGAAAAGCCAGGAAGTTTGCGATTGGGGCACTGCTGCTTACACTGATGCTGGGTGGTATGTTCTGGTGGAGTTTTCCCGGCGCGGCTGCTAATCCTGTCCGCCAGACAAAAATCCTGGTTCCGTATACCCAGTACGAATGGTGGATGATCGCCTGGGAAACCAATGAGATCCTCTGCCAGATATTCATCGACCATGAAGGTCTGCCTACACCTGAAGAGGCTGCTCAAAGCTGCGGGCAGGAATATGCCGATATCTGGGTAGCAACAAAATCGTGCAACGACCCTACGGGCAGCAGTTGTAATGGTGTTTACGTTCACCTGGCATCTACCCAACCAGCCCAAAAAGAGGTCATCATCGAGTTACCGTCGATGGAAGTCTGGGTAGACCTGGAAGGCTGCACCCCAATCCCGCCGGAGAATCGCTGTCCAACCATCCCATCCTTGTTGATTACGGCGATTGAACCCTTACCCAATGAGCGTATCACTTCGATCCAGGGTCTTTTCGATGGGGTGCCTTTCGAGTGCCAGGCAAGCGAATGCCTGCTACCTCTGCAACCGACCCCTCTGCAGGGGTTGATTGTCGAGTTTTGGGCGAACTCCAGCTACGGCGATTTCAGCACGCACTACACAGCCCTGGTGCGCATCCTGGATACCGGGGTATCGACGGTGCCAGGCAACAGTGGCTGGTACGTGGATGTGATCAGCACCCAGTGGAAAGGCACACCTTTGGCCTCCTGTGCGCGCATCTGGGAGGCTTTTCCAAGCATTGGGACGTCCACGGATTGGCTGAGTACGGCACAGAGCAGCCAGTTGATTGCCTCTGCCGATCCATATTTTTACCTGGCAGGCCGTTTAATCGCCCAGCAGCAGGTCGATGCCTCTGACTGCCCTTCCGGAGGCCTGTTACCGAATGGATATGCCAATGCCTGCGGGATTGAGAAAGCCAAAGCCCTGTTGGTGGTATGGCAGAACCAGTTCGATCAACGCATCGTCGAGACTTCGCGGGGAACGGGCGTGCCTGCTCAACTGTTGAAAAACCTGTTCGCCCAGGAAAGCCAGTTTTGGCCCGGTATTTTTCGTGTTCGCTACGAACTGGGTTTAGGACAGCTAACGGATCAGGGGACCGACTCGATATTCATTTGGAACCCGGAATTCTACAACCAGTTCTGCCCCATGGTGCTCTCCCTGGAAACCTGCCAGCCGGGGTACCTGCACCTCGACGAAGAGCAGCGAGCCCTCCTGCGTGGGGCGTTGGCTGCACAAGCCGGGGTAGACTGCGCCTCCTGTCCTTCGGGTGTGGATTTATCCAAGACCAATGAGAGCGTCCTGCTTTTTGCACAGACGCTGGTAGCAAACTGTTCGCAGGTCGATCAAACGATCTATACCGCGACCCGCTTGAAGTCTGGCCTGGTTGCCAGCTATGAGGATTTATGGCGCTTTACGATCGCCAACTATCATGCAGGACCCGGCTGTTTATCTTATGCCATCCATGTTACCTGGCAAGGCATACCGCCGTTAACCTGGGAGGCTGTAGCAGTAAACTTCACCCCAACCTGTCAAGGGGTGGTCCCTTATGTAAATGATATCGCGCCATAAGTAAGGCGCCGATTTAGGGGAGTAATTTCACCAGTTCCAGGAATTCATCCCACTCTTCTTTGAAGAAGTGGAGTGTGACGTTGTTGATTTCAAGGTGATAGGTAGTCTCACCATCTGGTTCTTCGGCGCGCCAGGCCAGGAAATTTTCGGTTTCTGCAATGACTTCGGTCTCAGGTTCGAGGTTTGGTTTACTCGGCATTATGTTTATCCTTCACTAAAAATAGTTTAACCTTCGGTCAGCGTTTCCAGGAACTCCATGTTATCGGAAGTCCGGGAGATGCGCTGTAAAATGGCTTCGGTCGCAGTAGAAGGATCGAGCCCGGCGCCGTGAGGCGGGGAGGTCACCATCTGATCGTACATGCGCCGCATTAGCCAGACCCTGGGGGTGATATCAGGACCGAGCAGCAACTCTTCACGCCGGGTTGAGGAGCGTTCGATGTCAATCGCCGGGTAAACCCGTCGTTCCTGCAGCCGGCGCGAGAGGTGCAGCTCCATGTTGCCCGTGCCCTTGAATTCTTCGTACACGACGTCATCCATGCGCGAGCCGGTGTCGATCAGGCAGGTGGCGATTATGGTCAGCGAACCGCCTTCCTCGATATTTCGGGCTGCGCCGAAGAAGCGCTTGGGTGGATACAATGCTGAGGGGTCAATACCACCGGAGAGCGTCCTGCCGGAGGGTGTCACCACCAGGTTGTAAGCGCGAGCCAGGCGGGTGATGGAATCCATTAAGATCACTACATCGCGGTTGATCTCGACCAGGCGTTTGGCGCGTTCCAACGCCATTTCGGCCACGCGCACGTGGGATGTGACCGGTTCGTCAAAGGTTGATGAGATCACCTCGGCATCTACGGAGCGATCCATATCGGTGACTTCCTCAGGGCGCTCGCCAATCAAGGCAACCATCAGGTGGACTTCCGGATACTTCGTAGAGATTGAATTGGCGATTTGTTTTAGGATGGTGGTTTTCCCGGCTTTCGGGGGTGAGACGATCAAGCCGCGCTGGCCGCGCCCAATGGGCGTTACCAGGTTGATCAGGCGGGTGGCCAGGGTGTGCCGGTCAGTCTCCAGGTCGAAGCGCTGGTCAGGGAATATGGGAGTCAGAGCTTCAAATGCCGAGCGGTATTTAATTTCTTCTGGATCGATACCGTTGATCGTCTCAACTTTCAGCAGGCCATAATGGCGTTCAGATTCGCGCGGTGGGCGTACCTGACCGATGATCAGATCCCCATTGCGCAGGTTGTAGCGCCGGATTTGCGATTGTGAGACATAGACATCATAGGGTCCAGGCTGGTAATGGCCTGATCTCAAGAAGCCAATCCCTTCATTCATTATCTCGATGATCCCGCCGCGCAGCTCTAAGCCCTGGCGTTCAGCTTCAACCTGTTGGATTTTAAGGATCAGGTCTTCTTTCTTTAAACGGTTCGCGTTGCTGACATCCAAATCGCGAGCCATCTGCCTCAGAGAGGCTAAGGAATGATTTTCCAGTTCTAATACTTTCATCGATTCAGCTCAATTCGTAGGTTTCAAGGGGTTGTGTAAAATGAGGACTGCCAGCCCCACCAGTTCCCCAGAACCAGGGGCAAAGCAGTAAAAAAGTGCAATCAACTCGACCTAATTATACACGATTTTGTGAACTTATCCCAAACTGCGACCAATTCCCTCTTAGTTCGTAAGTATATTCGAGGTTGAGACAAGATATAATGAATGGAATGAGAAAGAAATTAGCCATTGTCCTGTCGGGAGGCGGTGCGCGTGGGGCGCTTCACGTGGGAGCTCTGCGAGCCTTGCTTGAGGCTGGCGTGTCTCCAGATATTCTGGTAGGCACCTCGATTGGCGCCTGTAATGCAGCTTTTATCGCATTGAATGGGATGAACCAGCAGTGCCTCACCAAGTTGATCGAGGTATGGCGGAACGCCGCGGTGACGGAGATTTTGCCCTCCAATTACCTGTGGTTGAGCGTGCGCATGCTGTTCAACCGGCGCGTGCCAGATGCTTCAAACCGCATGCGTGATTTTATGATTTCGAATGGCCTGCTGCCCGACCTGCGGTTTGGCGAACTGGACGGCGTACGCCTGCTCTTGGTCGCTGCAGATTTGAATCACGGGGTGCCCATGGTTTTTGGCGACGACCCAAACGAATCCATTCTGCAGGGGGTGCTGGCCTCGACTGCCCTGCCTCCCTGGGTAACCCCGCTTGCGCGCGGCGATCAACTCCTGATGGATGGCGGGGTGATCAGCAACTTGCCCATCCAGGCGGCGATAGATGCTGGGGCAGAGGCGATCATTGCTCTGGATCTATCCGAGTCCCATGTTGAGACCGACGACATACAAGGGTTCGGCCCATTCTTCGCCAGGATCATCCATACAGTGCAGAAGCGCCAGCTTGCCTTGGAGCTGGATTTGGCGGCTGCGCGCCGTGTCCCGACCTGTTATATTCGATTAAGCCCGGCAAATTCCATCCCTCTTTGGGATTTTTCTCACACGGAAGAGCTGATGGCTCAAGGATATGCAATCACAGCCCCGGCGATTGCAGGCTGGTTGGATGAGCGCCAGCCTGCCTGGCACCCGAAGCGCCTGGCGAAGCGCGCTCAATCCTGGATGCAAAAGCTGCACGTACCCAGCGGGGCTGGATAATGTGCGCGAGGGTTTTACCCGCATTCCATTCATTCTCTAGGAGGTAGTGGATGCCTGGACTCCAATCGATCACTGCGATCTGGGAAAATATTTCAGAAGTTGATCTGCAGGCCTTGCGTGAGCAGGCGATTTATCCGGTCAGAATCGCCATCGTCGGCGCGCAAGGTTCCGGTCGCGACCTGTTGGCTTCGCAGCTGAGGCGCAGCCTTCAGCCGAAGGTAAGGCCAGAAGAAACCGAAACCCACAGCCTCCAGGCGGCATCCGTTCCTCAGGCAGGGCAGCCGCGTGGGCTGGAACTCGTGCAGGCTGAAAGCCTGGCGCCTCTGTACCTTTTTGACCCGGCGAAAGCCGGGCCGGCTGCGCAGGCTGACCTGGTCATCTTGCTTGCCAATTCAGATCAGGGAGATCCTGTTGAAAATTCTCAGGCAGAGCTGCTCCTGGCCGAGCAGTGGCGTAATGCCGGCAAACGTTTGTTAGTCCTGGTCAACGATCCTGGCAATGGGTCACTTCCGGCGCCGTGGCTAGTGGGAAGCCGAAAACGTATCTTGCTGGGACGGTTGGATGACCCGCTCTTTTTGAAAGACCAATTTATCCCCGCAGTGCTGGAACTGCTTCCCGATCACCTGCTGTCATTGGCGCGCCATTTTCCTATATTCCGGTTGGCGGTTGCCCATCATTTGATCAATGATACCTGTCTCTCGAATGCCTCCTACTCCTTCAGCACCGGACTGGCCGGGTTGGTGCCGGTCCTGGATATTCCCCTGACCGTCACCGACATGTTGATATTAACCAAAAACCAGGCTTTCCTGGTCTATAAGCTCGGCCTGGCTTTGGGATACTCAACCCGCTGGCAGGATTATGTAGCGGAGTTTGGCAGTGTTCTGGGCAGCGGATTCTTGTGGCGCCAGCTTGCCCGTTCCCTGGTTGGATTGATCCCGGGTTGGGGTATCTTGCCTAAAACTGCGGTGGCTTATGCCGGGACATACGTGGTGGGACAGGCTGTTTTACAGTGGGATCTGACCGGCAGGCATATTTCGCGCGACCAGATGCAGCATCTATACCATCAGTCTGCCGCACGTGCCAGGGGCATTGCAAAAAAGATGTTCCGGCGCAGCCCCCGTCAAAAGTTGGGACAAGCTGCCACCAACGCTCCAGCCCTGGATGCGAGCCAACAGGCCTTGTTGCCAAAGGCAACCTTGCCTGCGGCTGCCAAGCAAAAAGGTCATGCCAAGCGATTACGCCTCGGGCGTTCGCGGCAAAAATGCCCGGATTGTGGGAAGGTGAACTCAAGCCAGGCCATCTTCTGCCAGTACTGTGGGCATCCCATCTCGCCAGCTTTACAGGATCCTGAGCGGGCACAATCTTCGAAACCTGGGGACCAGGAAAAATAATGAACAGCCGGCTGTTGAGAGAGTCAGTGCGTAAATTTATGCCCTACGGGCTGGCTATTTTGGTGATCATCGTTTCACTGCCGCTTCTGATCTGGCTGCAATCCTTGATTCGACCTTCCAGCGCGGCATTAGCTTTGCTATTATTGCTTCCTGTTGGCCTGATCACGTCCTTTTGGGGGCTCGGTCCCGGAATTTTGTCGGCGTTCCTGGCATTCCTGGCTTTTAACTACTTCTTTATCCCACCGTATTACACATTTTTTGTACACCAGACTCAGGATTTGTTGGTGCTGTTTGTGTTCCTGGTAGTGGCAGTCGTGATCAGCCAGCTAGTTGGCCGGATTCGACGTAACCTGGCCGAGGTGACTGCTCGGGAGATTGAAGCGATTCGCCTGTATGAGCTCAGCACAGCTCTGGCTGGAACGCAGAATGACGACGCCATTATCCAGGTGATTGTAGAGAGAGTTGCGGAAACATTTCACACCGATCAGGTAGAGGTTCATGTCAATCGAAAGCCAAATTCACTGCCATTATTTACCGACCAGCCTGTGGCAAACAGGCAACCCGCAGGCAGCGGCTATCCAGTTCCGCCTCCTGATTTTGTTGTTCCAATGCAATCGGCTTCAGGGCTGCTGGGTGAAATCTGGTTCTGGAGAAAAAAAGCACCCCTGACGAGTTCGGAAGAACGATTAGCCCGCACATTCGCCAGCCAGGCTGTACTTGCCCTGGAGCGATCACATCTTAGCCAGGCTGACACCCGCGCCCGCGTTCTCGAAGAGAGCGACCACCTGAAATCCTCACTGCTATCCTCCGTCTCACATGAGCTGCGCACGCCGCTGGCAACGATTAAAGCCTCTGTGACCAGCTTACGCAGCGGTGAGGTGGAATGGGATAACGAGGCGCGCGCGGATTTGCTTGAGGCAATCGAAGAAGAAACCGATCACCTGAACCAGCTGGTGGGAAACCTGTTGAATATGTCTCGAATCGAGGCGGGTGTGCTCCAGCCGGAGCGGCGTTGGAATGTCCTGGCGGAAATCGCCGCCAGCGCTGCCCACCGGCAGCGAGTTGCCCAGCACACCCTTGAATTGAATTTTCCAGAGGATTTACCCCTGGTCGCGGTGGATTGGGTGCAGATGGAACAGGTTTTCACGAATTTACTCAGCAACAGCCAGAAATATTCCCCTCCAGGATCACGAATCAGTGTGAGTGGGCGGGTGTTGGACGAGGCATTCCTGCAGGTCCAGGTGAGCAATGCCGGCCCGCAGGTCCCGGAGGATCAGCTCGAGCGCATTTTTGATAAATTTAACCGGCTGACCCAGAGCGACCAGGTCACAGGCACGGGATTGGGCCTCTCGATTTGTAAGGGGATTGTGGAAGCGCATGGAGGCCACATCTGGGCGGAGAATCGCCTGGATGGATTTGCGTTTCTGTTCACCCTGCCGCTTACCTGGAAGGGGGACTCGCCGCATCTTCCGGAGGAATCGCGATGACAGCACAGACCCACATCCTGGTCATCGACGATGAACCGCAAATTCTGCGAGCCCTGCGGACGATCCTGACTGCAAAGAAATTCCGGGTTTCTGTAGCCAACCGGGCGGAAGAAGGACTGGCTCTGGCTTCCGCCTTGCAGCCCGACCTGGTCATCCTGGATTTGAGCCTGCCGGATATGGATGGCCTGGAGGTCTGCTCGCGCCTGCGTGAATGGACGTCTACCCCGATTATTGTGCTTTCGGTGCGAGAAAGCGAGCGTGATAAGGTCGCCGCCCTCGACCGGGGGGCCGATGATTACCTGACGAAACCATTTGGGATTGAAGAGCTGCTGGCGCGAATTCGCGTGGCCTTACGTCATTCCAGCCAGGTCCAGGGTGAGTTGCGCACGCTGGTGACTTCTGGACCACTCACCATCGATCTATCACAGCACCTGGTCACACGTGCCGGGGTTGAAGTCAAGCTGACTGCTACGGAACATAAATTATTGGCTTACCTGGCCGCTCATGCCGGTAGGGTACTCACCCACCAGATGATCTTGTCGGATGTATGGGATCCTGCAGATGCAGATCACGTGGAATACCTGCGTGTTTACATTCGCAACCTGCGCAAAAAACTTGAGGAAGATCCTGAACAACCGCGGATATTACTAAATGAGCCTGGGATTGGGTACCGGTTTATGGTCGATTGATTTTTATTATTTTTTTACGAGATTGCCCCTTTTTTTTGTGACCGTTTTATTCTGAAGCGCTACACTCTTTCCTGGAAAATCTCAGAAGAGTTATTCCAGGAACAAGACAGTGGCGATCGAGCAAAATTCTCCCAAAACCGTAAAACGTTTGGTGATTCTGGTACCTGGCGATGAGCTGGATGAAACTCACTTCGCGCATCAGGTATGGGAGCTTGCCCAAATTCATCGCAGCAACGTGCTCTTTTTTACTGTGGCGCGGAACGACGATGAGTTAATGAGTGCCCAGCACCGGATGACCCACCTGGCTGCGGCGACTCACGATTTCCGGACTCCCGTCAGCACCCAGGTGGAATACCAGGTCAGTTGGGTGCGCGCGCTCAAGCGGGTTCTGCGGCCAGATGATTTGGTAGTCTACCTGGCAGACCAGACCGTTCCCGAGCGGGTCTTCTGGCGTAAACCGCTGCGTGAGCTCCTAGCCAGGTACTGTAAGGTTCCGGTCTATACCCTTCCCAGCCATAAGAACGGTAAGTCTGCTGGTTAAACCCCCCTGAGATTTGTATAAGTATCGAGGAGATAGATTGATGTCACCCGTATCCACATCATCGTCCGCGTCTGGCACTGCCTCGCAGTTACCAGACCAGGGCAATGTCATCCAGCGCGAGTATGAAGCACAGCGAACTTTGTTTGATGCGCAGACGCCGCTGGTCCAACGATTCATGGAGGCCCAGGCACGCCAGTTGGCTGAAGCCATCCTCCAGAATTCATCCCAAATGCGTTTCAGCCTGCCAGACCGGGTCCTGGATGTTGAGAAAAACACGATCCTGACCGTCCCAGCCAACCAGCGCCAGCAAATCTCTGGCGGGCTGCGCGGCCAGCTTTCTCGCTCTGACCCGCGCATGCTGCTCAAGCAGCGGTTGGCGGAATTAGAAGGCTCGACCAATCACTCGGTAGCTATCAGCGCAGCCTTACTGCGCCAGGCCACCGCTCAGCAGATGATCTATAACATGCTGCCCTCTGGCCGGACGGTTGTCTACAGCATCCTGGAAGGTGATGAAATCCCCAGTATGCCTGAAATCGACGGTCTCGAGCCTGAATCTGCCTTGACTGCGGCAACGGATGCGATTGCTGAAGATACAGGGGCGGAGGAGGGACGCGGTGAGCTGCTGGTACCTTACGTGCCCTTTGCCCGGCGTTTTTATATTCCCAAATGGGTGGCTTTTGACGATCATGACCACCTGTTGGTGCAGTCCGTGTCTGAGGCGGAAGCCCACGTCGCTTCACTGCAGCGTTACATCCTGGTGCTGCACCTGGCGGTTGGCCTTGCGCCCTACATGGTTGTCGATGCTGTTTACCAGCAGAAGCGCTACGGCATACTGGGCCAGCTAGTGAACCAGGGGCGTGCCCTGGCGCGTTATGAGACTTTAGAAATCATTAGCACGATTCAACAGAGAGCCAACGCTGGCGATCTCAACCGCGGCCTCAGCTTAAGCCTGCCGTATTTCGATGACCAGGACCTCGAACTGAAAACGCGCGAAATCGTCATCATCCCGGCTGGGCGGATCATGTTCGTACCGGCTTTTGTGGTGCGGGCTGCCAGCGAAGAACAGGCGAAAGTCGCACAAGACACCCGCCTGAACCCATCTACCCGCAAGCACTTGCTGGCCGAATTGGGTTTACTTGAAAGGGCGTTTACCAAATAATGTCATCGGTTTTTTCTATTCTTCTACTGGCGGTAATTTTTTATTTATCCTACAAGGCTTCTCCGCGCGAACGCGCCGAGGATGCGCACGTACATGGCGCCGGGCAGATTGGTTTGTTGGCTGCCCTGGCTTTGTTTGGCGTGGATTACTTTACCTCCTTCTTTTATGCCTCTGGTGAAATGTTGAGCGCTCTGCACCCGTATGGACTCCAGAAGTGGGGGTATTATGCGGTCGCGTTTATTGCTTTTGCAAACATTGTATTTGGTATTCTCTACATGTATTCGCTGGGAATTTTCAATGAAGGTGGAGGCTCGTACACGGCTGCTATGCGTTACCTGACTCCAGGATTAAGCCTGGTGGTGGCCGTCGTCTTGATCCAGGATTATGTTTTTACCATTGTTGTATCTACACTCTCAGGAACTGACCAGCTTCTTTCGCTACGCAATGCCACTGGCATACCCTGGTTCTGGCACTTTTTGATCGGCGCCTGCCTGGCTGGAGTGACTTATTACCTGACCATCCGTGGGCGTGGCGAGTTAGCCCGGGTGGTTTTCACCATGCTGGGAATTTTTGTCTTGTTAACGATCGTCCTGGCTGCCGGGTTGATCATGGCTCATTACTCGGGACGGCCACCTGAGCCAGATACGGCTGCGGTTGAGCCGGTCAGCCTGGGGCGTGCCCTGTATCACCTGCTGACAGCCTGCATGAAGGGTTTGGTTGCCCTTTCGGGCTTGGAAGCCATGTCAAACGGCATCCAGTTTGTCAAAAATGAAGATGCTGCAATTGTAAAGTGGGGCAAAACGCACTTGAAAAAGCTTCACGCGCTGTGGGAGTTCTACAGCGGTAAGTCTGGCATCGGTCGCTTCGTACAAACCTCGTTTTTGTTTTACGGAGGGATTACGACTCTCTTTCTGGTGGGTTTTGCCATCCGATTTAATGTATTTGACAATACAAATGGTCGAACGCTGGTGGGGAACCTGGCTTATATCGGATTTGAGCAAATACCAGGCGGCATCATCTTGTTCTGGGCTTACCAGATACTGGCCGTGGCCTTGCTGGCGGCGGCTTCGATGACGGCTTTCCAGGACCTGCAGGCTACTGCCTGGCGCGATGTGGCGATTGGTGAAATCCCCGAGATTGTGGTTTATCGCAATGCACAAGGAACCTTCACACGGTCGGTGACAGCTGGGTTTATCCTGGCAGTCATTATCATGTTCCTGGTGCGCGGCCGCACCAGCGCAGCGGTGCCTTATTATGGGATTGGCGTTTTTATGCCGATCACGGTGATGGGGTTGGCGATCCGCAAGCACATCCTGCACACATACACCGGGCCGAAGCGTTTCTGGGGCAGCCTGGGTGCCAGTTTTGCATCTTTAATGGCGGGCATGGTTTTCCTGGGACAGATTGTTGGAAAATGGGAGGAAGGCGGTTGGGTGGTTTTAATTTCCTTCACACTGCTGGTTCTTGGCGCGCATGCGCTTTTGATTTCGCCCATTGGCTTGCGTGGAGCACAGCAAATCCACCGCATCGTCCGTGAAAAAGCTCGGGTCCAGGGTTCGATGGCATCGATTGTCGAATGGCAGTCATTAAAGATGCAGGAGTACCGCTACCAGGTTTTGGCGGGGGTCACGCATTTTTTTGAGCTGTTCGGTGTGCGGCGCCCGTTGCGCTTCGAGCCAGTCCCGATCCCAGCGGGCGATTACGATCACGCAGTACACTCTGACCATCCTGAAGCGCCCTCGTTACTGGAACCTTATCTGATTCAGGAACCGCGCATCGGGGGCAGCCCGAAAGAGACCGAAAAGCCCCCAGAAGAATGACCCAGCCTCTTTACAGCCTACGCGTGGCGGATGTCTTCCGCCAGCTTGAAACCTCGTCAGATGGTTTGCCTTCTGGTGAGGTCGAGGCGCGCCGTGAGCTGTATGGGAAAAACCTGCTGGTAGAAGCCCCCAGGCCGCAACCTCTCCGCCGTTTCCTGGGTCATCTGAGCCATCCCCTGGCGATTTTACTTTTCGGGGCAGGGCTTTTTACCATGTTCCTCGGAGAGCCGTTACTCAGTCTTCTGATCTTCATCCTGGTGCTGGTGAATGCCGGTTTCTCTTTTTGGCGGGAATATTCTGCAGAGCGGGCGATCCAGGCTTTATCCCGCCTGCTGCCAGAACAATGTCGTGTCATCCGAGCCAGGCAAGAATTCTTGCTCCCAGCAGATGAATTGGTGCCGGGCGACGTTTTGATCCTGGAAGAAGGCGATCACATCTCGGCGGATGCGCGCGTGGTCGAGGAATACGGCCTGCGCCTCAACCAATCTACTCTCACTGGTGAGGCCGTGCCCGCCCGAAAGATCGCCGATGCTTCGTTGGTTGATGATATCAGCGATATTGAACGTCCAAACCTGGTATTTGCCGGTACGTCTGTGGTATCTGGCACCGGCAGGGCTGTGGTATATGCCACCGGGATGCTCACCCAATTTGGCCGCCTGGCGCACCTGACGGAGGCCGCGCGCGCTGGAAATCAGCCCGCTGCAGCAGGAGTTGATGAGGTTTACACGCCGCCTGGAATGGTTCGCTTTAGGCATGGGAGCGCTGGTCTTCGCGATCAGTTTTCTTGAATTGAGCATGGGATGGCAAAAATCGCTGGCGCTTTCCATTGGAATCCTGGCAGCCATTGCTCCCGAAGGCTTACCGGCTACGATCACGCTGACCCTGGCCATCGCCGGGCAGCGGCTGGCACAGCACGAGGTGCTGGTGAAAAAGCTCTCGACTATCGAGGCATTGGGCAATATTTCGCTGGTGTGTACGGATAAAAGCGGAACCCTTACCCAAAATCAGATGACCGTGCGCGAAATCTGGCAGCCTGGCCAGGCGTACCGGATCAGCGGGGCGGGTTACGAGCCGAAAGGTGTGTATTCCCCGGATCCGGCTGGCTCCCGCTACCAGGACGATCTCCTCGTTTTCCTGGCTGCAGCCTCTGCTTGCAATAACTCGCGCTTGTGCCCGCCGACATCCGATCACCCGTACTGGGCCAGCCTGGGGGATGGCACCGAAGCTGCCATGCGGGTAGCTGCCAGGAAGGGCGGCTTGATTGAAGACGAATTGTTAGAAATCCTACCCCGCCTGCACGAGCTGCCCTTCGATGCCCGCCGCAAGCGTATGAGCACGATCCATCGACTGCGCCCTACCAAAAAGAAAAACGGCCACGCCAACGGTAAGGGGAAACAATGGTTGCGTTTATTTGTTCAAAATCCTGACCAGGAAGTAGTTTTCACAAAAGGTGCGCCGCGTGAGGTGCTCCAGTTATGTTCACACATCCTGATCGCCGGCGAAATTAAGCCTTTGGATGCCGAAATGCGCGGGCGTATCCAGGCGATGAACGATCAATACGCCCGCGGCGCGATGCGGGTGCTTGCGGTTGCCTTCCGTAGATTGCCAGCAGCCGTGGAAAAAGTCCAAGGACGTTCCGAAGGAGCTCCAGGTGCAATCCAGGAATCCCCGGCGGGCCGTCTTTATACCGTCGAGCGTATCGAGCGCGACCTGGTTTTCTTGGGATTGATGGCGATGATGGATCCGCCACGCCCAGAGGTCACCGATGCCGTCGCCCGGCTGCGCCAGGCAGGCATACGCATGGTAATGATCACTGGCGATTATGGGCTGACCGCCGAATCCCTGGCACGGCGTGTGGGGATGCTGGCGTCGCCCAATCCCAGGATCATGACCGGCGCAGAGCTGGATCAGTTGGAAGATTTCCAATTAAAATCTGTGTTGGGGCAGGAGATCATCTTCGCAAGAATGGCGCCCGAGCACAAGCTGCGCCTGGTCTCGGCGTTCCAAGAACTGGGCGAGGTTGTTGCCGTGACCGGGGACGGCGTTAACGACGCACCGGCTTTACGCAAAGCCGATGTAGGCTTTGCTATGGGCTTAATTGGCACAGATGTTGCCAAGGAAGCCGCGGATGTCATTGTCACAAACGATAATTTTGGGGCAATCCCAAGGGCGATTGAAGAAGGACGCTCGGTCTACGATAACCTGCGCAAGTTCATGACTTATATTTTTTCCAGCAATGTTCCCGAGCTGGTGCCATTTTTAATGACGGCGTTATTTGGCATTCCGCTGGCACTGCTCGTGCAGCAGATTCTGGCGATCGACCTGGGCACCGACCTGCTGCCTGCTCTGGCATTAGGTATGGAGAAACCAGAGCCTGATGTGATGAGCCGGTCGCCGCGCCAGCGTGGAGCCCCGCTGGTGGATCGCCCGCTGCTTCTCCGTGCATTATGGCTGGGTTTCATTGAGACTGTATTATGCTTCGCCGGTTTTTTTGCGGTATATCACTTTGTGGGCAAGATCGAGTTTCCTGCCCTGGGTTCGGTGTTATGGAATGATGTCCCGGCCCTGATGGCGGCCGTGCCTGCAACCGTGGCTACCCTGGCGGTGACGGTGTTCCATGCCGGGGTGGTGATGGCGCAAGTTGGTAATGTCTTTGCAGTGCGCACGGAGAAATCACGCCTGCGCCAGCTGGGCTTTTTCAGCAATCCTCGCTTGCTGCTTGGGATTGTTATCGAAATCCTGATGATCCTGGCGATGATTTACATTCCTGTCCTGGCGCGCCTGATGGGGCATGCGCCTTTACCACCAGCTTATTGGGCGATCCTGGTTTTGTTTGGCCCAATTTTGTATTTGCTCGAATGGTGTCGTAAAATAGGGTTGCGCAGGCGTGCAGCCGGGCAGATGCGCCGGTTGAAAGCGTTGGAAGAGACGCAGCTTTCCACGATGCAGCCTGCCCCGGTGCACCTGGCTGCGGGAGTTGCCTCAAGGCAGAGACCCCAAGAGGAGGAGACATGAAAGTCATTGTGATGGGATGCGGCAGGGTGGGTGAGCAAGTCTGCTTGCTCATGTCTGCGGAAGGCCACGAGGTCACGGTGATCGACCACAATCCGGCCGCCCTGGCTCGCCTGGGACCGGCGTTTAAGGGACAAAAAGTCTGCGGGGTGGGTTTTGACCGGGAAGTGCTTGAATCTGCGGGCATCCGCACTGCTGACGCTTTTGCGGCAACCTCACCCTCAGATAATGTCAATATTGTGGCAGCCCGGATCGCCCGCAACATCTTCGCGGTGCCGCGGGTTGTCACGCGCCTCTACGATCCCCGCCGGGCAGAAATCTACCAGCGCCTGGGCCTGCTGACCATTTCCTCCACTTCCTGGGGCGCTGAGCGCATCCGTGAGTTACTCACTCATTCGGAGTTTGAGCCCGTTTTCACTTTTGGCAGTGGGGAAGTAAGTGTGCTGTCCCTGGAAATACCTTCCCACCTGGTTGGGCGCAGGGTGAAGGACCTGACCATCAACGGAGAGATGGTCATCTCCGCCATCACCCGCCAGGATCGCGCCTTCATCCCGATTCTGGGTAGCGAGTTCCAGCCTGGCGACATCGTGCACGCCGTTGTTCTGGCAAGTTCAATCCAGCGTTTCAAGGAATTCCTGGGTTTAGGCGAAGGAGGCTGATATGTTGGTGATTATTGTGGGTGGGGGCAGGACAGGCTCATACCTGTCCAGGCAGCTTCTTGAGGCCGGGCACCAGGTCAGGTTGATCGAAAACCGTCCGGTGGTTCTGGAGCGGTTAGTTGCCGAATTGCCAGCGGAGGTAGTCCTGGCAGGCGATGGAAGCTCTCCGGCGATGCTGGAGATGGCAGGAATCAGCCAGGCCAACGTTTTGGCTGCAGTAACCGGGGAAGACGAGGCCAACCTGGTGATTACGTCCCTGGCGCGTTTCGAGTTTGGCGTGCCGCGTATCATTGCGCGGGTGAACAATCCCAAAAACGCATGGCTTTTTAATGAAACCATGGGCGTGGACGTGGCTTTGAACCAGACTGATATCCTGACCAAGCTGATTGCCGAGGAGATGTCACTGGGTGACATGATGACCCTGGTGAAGCTGCGTAAAGGGGAGTATGCCATCGTCGAAGAAAAAGTCCATCCTGAAGCCCGGGCAGTCGGCCAGGAAATCCGCGAGCTGGATTTGCCGCGCGACTGCGTCCTGGTAACGATCCTGCGTAAAGGCGAGGTCATCCTCCCGCATGGCAACGTGCGTCTGCAGCCCGTAGATGAAGTTATTGCAGTCGTCCACGGAGACCAGGCTGCCAGCCTGGCATCCCTGTTGGGAAAACCTGCAGCCTGATCGGCTGCGCCTACTTGCAATTTTGGACTTCTTCGGGCTCGAAGACGACCTCTTCCTTTCCCATCAGCTTGTCTTCGATCTTGCGGACGATGAGATCGAGGTGGCTGGAGTGGGAGACGTAGTCCAGGTCGTCTGCCGGCACGGTCAGCACCGGGCACAGGCTGAAGCTGGCAATCCATTCCTCATAGATTTCGTTGAGCTGTTCCAGGTAATCGACGGCGATCTCACGTTCGTAGTCGCGCCCGCGGTGCTGGATGCGGTGATTGAGGGTTAGACTGAGGCGCGCAGGTAAACTACCAGGTCAGGCGGCGGCAGGAAATTAACCAGCACCTGGTAGAGCTCACGGTAAGAGCCGTAATCGCGCTCGCTGATCAATCCCTGGCGGTAGAGGTTGCAGGCGAAGACTTCCGCGTCTTCGTAAACGCTGCGGTCCTGGATGGCGGAACCAGGATGCTGTAAAAGCTGGTGGTGGATGCGCAGGCGGTGGGTCAGGAAGAAAATCTGCGAATGGAAAGCCCAGGAGCGCATATCATGGTAGAAATCGACCAGGTAAGGATTTTCCGTAACAGGTTCGTAAAACGGCTGCCAATCCAGCTTCTGGCAAAGCAGTGTGACCAGGGTGGATTTTCCAACGCCAATGTTGCCTGCAACTGCGATAAAACGTTTCATAACTAATCTGCCTCCAGATATGCAACCGAGCGCCCCTGGGAGTTTCTTGAAGTCCGTCTTCATGATGACCATCTTCACGATTACCATCGTCCATCACCAGCTCCAGGTGGCAGCCCATGCGGAATGTGTTTACGGAGATCAACCGCAGGCAGCCCGAGCTCCCGGACTCGCTGCTTATAGGCGCCTCGGGTAAAAAGAGCCGGATTTGGTTTGGCGAATCGTAAAAAAAGCTGCGGTTGAAGATAACGCCTTCGTCTTCCAGGTAAATCGCCAGCGGGTAGATGTTGGATTCCACAAGGTCCTGGAAAAAATGAGTCCCAAAAGAAGCCTCTGGGGCTGTACTGATGCCCGCCCCGGCGATCTCTACCAGGGCGCACGTGTTGTAAATGTCAGCATAGCCGATGTGGATTCCCAGGTCGGGATTGGAGGTGCCCCAGCGCCCGGGTCCCACGCAGATAAACCTCTGGCCTTTCATAGCAGCGTTCAGGCGGCTGATCGCCAGCCGGAGTTCGGCGCGCTCTGCGGAGGTTGGCAGTGAAAAATACCCTTCCGGTGAAACGAACAGCACGTATTGGATGTCGCTGAGGCGACCCTGAGGCGCCATGCGCGTGGTGGAAAAGATAATGTCGTCTTCCTTCAGGTTCGGCGGCAGGCGCGCCTCGTTCTCCTTGATATGGCTCTGCGGGCGGCACTGCAGGAGGTGGATGTTCACCTCGGGCGCCAGCGCCTCCGGGTTGAGCACCTCAACGGTGAATTCCGTATCGACCGGGCTGCCATAGTACTTCTCCAGGGTTTGCAGCAGGCGCGTCATGCGCTGTGCCAGGGGGGTGCGGCGCAAAAGCTGGTCGAACGTCAGCACCAGCCGGTCGTGCATGTCGTCCTTCAAGGTGAAGCGCAAGGGGACCAGGTAGCCGCCCTGGTCAACCTCTACCAGGTAACGCAACAGGGGGTAGCGCCTTTGCAGCACATCATCCACTGGCAGGGTTTTTAAACTGTTCTCCTCGAGGTCGATGAGGTCGACGAACTGCTGCGAATAGCGTGTGATCATCTTCGAAGAGGATTCGGGGTGCAGCAGTGGGTGGCTGAGCGCCACCAGGCGCGGAAAATCGTTGCCCACGCGGTCAACGGCGCGCGTGCCCAGCCCCCAAACCAGGCGGACGAAGCCGTCATCACGGCGGATTTGCGGCGACCAGCGATAAAAGTTGCGGCTGAAGGCCACGCCGGCAGCGTGGGGCAGGAAGTAGCGCCCAAACTGTTCTCCCTGCACCACCTGCACCAGGATTGCCATGCGCTCATCGTAGTCCTGCAGCCCGTGGGCGCGCCGGTAGAGCAGGGCATCGGGGTTCAGCATGCTGGCGTAGGTCTGCTTGATGGCGCGGGTAAAATCCACCAGGTTCTGCTCGGGGTCAGCCTGGTTGGGGCAGAAATGGCTTTCGTATTTGCCAGCAAAGGAGGTGCCGAAGTTGTCTTCCAGCAGGCTGGAGGAGCGCACGATCAGCGGCTTTCCCGATACTTCGTTCAGGAGGGAGCGCATTCGATCGAGGATATCGACCGGAAACTCACCTGCCAGAAATTCTTCCTGGATGCGCGGGTAGTCGGCACAAATTTGCTCCTCCAGCTTGTATTTCTGGTCGCCCCAGTGCATCAGCCCGTTCAATGCCATAAAGGTATAAGTCAGGTCAGCGCCGAAAAAGTAGGATTTGGGGATTTTTAGGTGCTCGCGGATGTCTTCGTCGCCGGCTTCGGAGAGGATGCGCGCTGCCAGCAGCATCCCGGCGGCTTTCCCACCAATCTTACCCCCACCGAGCTTGCGACTGCGGATCCAGTTCAGGTCGGAGATGGTGAACCAGTCCTTGGCCACCTTCACGTAAGCGAGCTGGTCGCTAATCATGGTGCGGATCAGGACAACTTTGATCTCCTGCAAGCGAGCTTCGTGTTGGGTGCGCTCCTGAGGCGCCATCTTTTCGATGGCAAAAGCCTGGTCGAAGAGCATGCTCTGGGGCGCCAGCTCGGGATTGAAGGCGATGGCTATGTCATCAGCGCCTGCACCCCGCTCGCTCAGGGTGCTGCGCACGATTTCTTCGAATAGCGTGTAGGGCAGGTTGTTGGCGAAGTGAAAATCGGTCAGGTGCTCGCGCACCCGCTGCAGACGGCGTTCCCAGATCTCACTCGGCTCCTCAGCGAAGGGATCGTGCAAACCTTCCAGCACCTGGGAGTGGATGGCCTTCTCGCGGGCTTCCGCCTCGAAGGCCTGCTGCGTGATCACACCGCGCCCATATAGCTCCTGGCGCATACGAGCCCGGATGTGGGTGCTCAGGATGGGATACTGCGAGAGCGCCAGGTAGATGCGCAGGATCGGGTCGGATGAGGCGGGAGAAATCGCCATAAGAGCGTTTAAGGTAAATTTCGGGCTGCCAAGCAGCCCGAAATTGGGGGTTTTGTTCGATTAACCGCCGAGATGCATCGGCATGATCACGTGTAGGAAGCTGTCGGCGTTGGTTTCCGGCCCTCCGACCGGGCGCAAAACCCCGGGGCTGGTCTCCTGGGTCGTTTCCAGGGCGACGTTGGGGGTGTGGATTACGTCCAGTACCTCGCGCAAGTAGCGCACGTTGAAGGCAACCAGCAGGGCTCGTCCTTCGATGCTGGCATCGACCACGTTCTGGTTGGAGCCGGTCTCGTCCGACTGCCCGGAGATTTCGACCGTACCGGGCTTGAGGTCTCCTCCCGGGGCGATATTGAGACGGGCGATGTGCGATCCCTCACGAGCAAAGATTTCCGCCTGGCGGCAGGATTTCAAGAAAGCCCCGGTGGAGAGCACCGTGCGCGTGTCGCAGCGGCGTGGGATGATCTGCTCGTAATCGGGGTAGGAGCCTTCGATGAGCTGTGAAACTAATTCGGCATCGCGCAGGTGGAAGAGCACCTGGCCGCGCCCGGGTGGCATGACCATCACCAGCGACTGGTCGCCCTCACCCACGATGCGCGCCAGCTCGCTGAGGGCGCGTGCCGGGATGACCGCAGTGACGGGTTTGCTGACGGGAGAAGAGAGCTCAGCCTTACGCACGGAGAGGCGGAAGCCGTCGGCGGCTGCCAGGATCATCTGGTTCCCACTGACTTTAACGAGCACGCCGGTGAGAATTGGGCGCGCCTCGTCGGTGGAGGCTGCAAAAACCACCTGCTGGATCATCTCCTTCAGGTCGGCGACATTGAGCTGGATGCCGTGCGCCAGGTCAGCGACCGGCATCGGCGGGAACTCCTGGGCGTCGATGCATTTCAGGTCGGTCGTGGAAGCGCCGCAGCGCACATTCAAGGTCTGCGTGCGCACCGTCAGCGACATCTCGACCTGCTTGTCGGAGAGCGTACTCACCAGGTCGGTGAAGGTGCGCGCCGGGACGGTAGTCGAGCCCTCCTCCTGGATCTTGGCGCCGATCCAGCAGGTGATGCCAAGGTCGAGGTTGGTGGCCGAAAGGCGCAGGCGACCTTCGTCGCTGGCGACCAGGATGTTAGCCAGGACGGGCAGGGTGCTGCGCGCCTGGACGGCTCGAGAAACGATGGCCAGGCCGTGAGCCAGGTTTTCTTGCAGGACGGTGACTTTCATAACGGCGTCCTCTCTCTTCAGGAAGGGGGATATGGTAACTTGAGTGATTTTACCATTTAAACCCCGCCAGGAGCAGAAGTTTTCATCCCCGGCTTTAGCAGGATCGCCAGGAAGGGCCCGATCATCGGCAGCAAAAAAATCAGCAATCCCCAGCCCACCTGCTGCCAGAGGCTCAGCCGCCGCCCCTGCAAATAGACCAGCGCCAGCAGCGACATCCCCAGCATCACGACCACCAGCAGCATTCTCAGGAATTCGGCATCGATCTCCATCCCGGCCTCCGTTATCTTTTACAACCAGCCGCGCAGCTCCATGGCTTTGACAACCCGTCCGATGGCTACCATATAGGCCGCATCCCGCATGTAGACCCTTTCAGCCTCGGCGGTCTCGAGCACGCTGTTGAAAGCCTGGGTGATCTTGGTGTCCAGGCGCTGCAGGACTTCGTCGCGCGTCCAGTAGTAGTTCATGTCGTTCTGGACGCTCTCGAAGTACGAGACCGTCACCCCGCCGGCGTTGCACAGGAAATCGGGGATGTTGAAGATGCCGTTCGCTTTCAAGGCTTCGTCGGCATCCGGCGTGGTAGGCCCGTTGGCGCCCTCCGCCACAATCTTTACCCGGTCGCTGAGGCGTTTGACCGTCTCGCCATTGACCTGGCCTTCGAGCGCTGCCGGGATCAGCACGTCCACGTCTTTCGAAAGCCAGGCATCGGCGTCCTCGCGCACATAGCCAGCTTTGTGGGCTTTCCCCTGGTCGATGGTGCCGTACTGGTCGGTGATGGACTGCAGGAAACGTGCAGATACGCCGTCCGGGTGGCTGTAAGTGTAGGCCTGGCGATCGTCGCGGTCCCAGCAGGAGACGCAGGCGACCTTTCCGCCCAGGATTTCGTTGAAGCCGATGGCTGCATACTGCGAGACGTTGCCGAAACCCTGCAGGGCTGCTACAGACTTTGTGGGGTCCAGCTTCAGGTGTTTCATGGCCTCGCGCACGGCGAAGATGACACCGTAGCCGGTGGCTTCCGTGCGTCCCAGCGAGCCGCCTCCGCCCAACGGCTTGCCCGTGATCACACCAGGTGTGTACTGCCCGACCAGCTTCGAGTATTCGTCCATCATCCAGCCCATCATCTGGGGGTTGGTGCCCACGTCCGGCGCGGGCACATCCTGGCGCGGGCCGATGTTGCGCCACATCTGGCCAACCCAACCCCGGCACAGCTTTTCCTTCTCCGCCACAGATAACGTCGCCGGGTCGACCGGGACACCGCCTTTACCGCCTCCCAGGGGGATGTCGGCGATGGAGGTCTTCCAGGTCATCCACATCGCCAGGGCACGTACGGTGTCGATGGTCTCTGCCGGGTGGAAGCGGATACCGCCCTTTGCCGGGCCGCGGGCGTCGCTGTGCTGCACGCGGTAGCCGAAAAAGAGGCGGATCGAGCCGTTATCCAACCGCACCGGGATCTGGAACTTGAACTCGCGCGCCGGCCAGCGCAGGATTTCGGCCACTTCGGGGTCCAGGTTCAAGGCTTGGGCAACCCTGTCGAATTGAGCTTGCGCCATCTGAAAAGCGTTGATCGGTTCTGCCATGAGGGATTCTCCTTGTTATAGATTTGAATTAAAATATAAACGGGCACCCCGGACCGGGTGCCCGCCTGGTTTCTGCTGAAGCAGGTTGCTGGAAATTCATCTTTTTCACTCTCCAGTACGGTTTAACGGTATCAGAAGAACGGTGAATGGTCAAGGATTTTTGAGGGCGTCCAACTGCCGCTCCAGCTCCTGCAGCACGATGGCCGGGTTGGCTTTGCCACCTGCCTGGCGCATCACCTGCCCAAAGAGCCAGCGCGCCACGCCCTCCTTGCCGCCCAGGTAGGTGGCGACCTGCTCCGGGTTTGCCTGCAGGACCCCGGCGACCAGGCCGGCGATCTGCCCGGAGTCGGAGACCTGGCGCAAGCCGCGCTGTTCGACAATGGCTTCGGGAGCGGCGCCGCTCTCGAACATCTCTGCCAGGATGCTCTTGGCACTGGGCTGGTTGATCTCTCCCCGGGTAAGCATTTCCAGCAGGCGAGCCAGTGCCTGCGGGCGGATGCGGCAGTTTTCGATACTCGTCCCTGAGCTGTTCAGCAGGGCAAACAGGTCGCCGGTGACCCAGTTGGCAGCCTGTTTGGCGCTTACGTGCTCTTTACCGAGTGACAGTAACCCTGCATCGAGAACCGCCTCAAAATAATCAGCGGTGGCTTTTTCCGTGACCAGCACCCCGGCATCGTAGGTGGTCAACCCATACTCTTGCTCGAAGCGCTGGCGGCGCGCTCGCGGCAGCTCGGGCAGATCCCTGGCGGATCTGTTCCACCCATTCCGCGGGCGCCTGCAGCGGCGGCAGGTCGGGTTCGGGGAAATAGCGGTAATCCTCGGCTTCTTCCTTGCTGCGTTGGACCAGGGTAACGCCTCGGGCTTCGTCCCAGCCGCGTGTCTCCTGGACCACCTTACCCCCTCCTGCCAGCACTTCCGCCTGGCGCTTGATCTCAAAAGCAGTGGCGCGCTCCAGGGCGCGGAAGCTATTAAGGTTTTTAATCTCGGTCCGCGTGCCCAGCGCGTGGATGCCCAACGGGCGTATGGAAATGTTGGGCTCGATGCGCATCACGCCTTTTTCCATGTCCCCCGAGTTGACCTCCAGGCAGCGCAGCAGCGAGCGCAGGGTCATGGCATAGACGCGCACTTCCTCGGCGGTGTGCAGGTCCGGCTCGGTGACGATTTCCAGCAGTGGCACCCCCGCCCGGTTCAGGTCCACCAGCGAGAAAGACTCTCCGCCTTCGGTGATGTGGGTCAGTTTGCCGGTGTCTTCTTCCAGGTGCACCCGGCGAATGCGGATGATACGCTCACCGGCGGAGGTTTCAATCAACAGCCTGCCGTTGGTTGCCAGCGGCTGCTCGTACTGAGATATCTGGTAGCCCTTGGGCAGGTCGGGGTAGAAATAGTTCTTGCGGGCGAAAATGCTGACCGGAGCCACCATGCATTCCAGCGCCAGGGCCACGCGCAGCCCGAACTCGACCGCTTTCTGGTTGACGACCGGCAGCATACCGGGCATGCCGGCGCAGACCGGGCAGACATGCCGGTTAGGCTCTGCCTGCGTGGAATCGACCACCGGGCAAGCGCAGAACATCTTGGAATGCGTTTGAAGCTCAGCGTGAACCTCAAGCCCGATGACGGCCTCGTAGCTGGTGACGGTATCGCCAGCGCTGGGAGGAAGGGCTGTCATGGCAGGTCACCCATGGCGCTGTACAAATCGCTGTATACGCATTAAGGCTTCCTCAATCTTTTCGTAGGCCGTGGCGTACGAGCAGCGCACGAAGCCCTCACCGCCCGGACCGAAGGCTGAGCCGGGAACGACTGCCACACGCTCTTCCTCCAGCAGCTTCTGGGCAAAGGTTTCGTCGTCCATGCCGGCGGCTGCGATGTTGGGGAAGGCATAAAACGCCCCGCGTGGCTCGAAGGTTGCCAATCCCAGGCGGTTTAGCCCTTTCACGATCAGCTGCCGGCGCCGGTCGTATTCGCAACGCATTTCTTCTACATAAGGTTGGCCGTGCTCGAGCGCTTCCAGGGCAGCCGCCTGCGCCATGGTGGGCGCCGACATGATCGTGTACTGGTGGATGCGCAGCAGCCCAGCCAGGATCGCCGCTGGGGCAGCCGCGAACCCGATGCGCCAGCCGGTCATGGCGTAGTTCTTGGAAAAGCCGCCCAGTAAGATCGTGCGGTTATGCATGCCGGGCAGCGCTGCGAAACAGACGTGCTGCACGCCGTACACAAGCTGGTCGTAGAGTTCGTCCGAAATCACCACCAGGTCGTGCTTTTCTGCCAGGGCGGCGACGTCGAGGAGAGTTCTGGCGAGTTGCCACAGCGCCGGTGGGATTGTTTGGATAGGCGATCAGGATCGCCCTGGTGCGCGAGGTGATGGCTGAAGCCAGGGCATCGGCGCGCACCTGAAAGGCATCCTGCATGCGGGTGGGGATCTCCACGGGCACGCCGCCAGCCAGGATGACCTCGGCCTGGTAGGAGACAAAGCACGGGGTGGGAATCAGCACTTCATCGCCCGGCTCCAGAATTGCGTTTAAGGCCAGGTAGAGGGCTTCAGAGACGCCCACCGTGATCATCACCTCTTTAAGCGGGTCGTATTGGATGCCGTAGGCGCTTTCCAGGTACCCAGATATTTTCTGGCGCAGCTCGAAGATGCCGGCGTTGGATGTGTAATGAGTTTGGCCAGCGTGCAGGGCTTGGATGCCTGCCTCGACGATCGGCTGGGGGGTCACAAAATCGGGCTCGCCGATGCCCAGGGAGATCACATCCTGCATGGTGGCGACGATGTCGAAAAATTTACGGATTCCGGATGGCTTGAGCGTGGCTACCCTGTGGGCCAGGTAGGATTCTCTCACGAAACGCCTCCTCTTACTTTTATAAAGTAACTTCGGTGTTATCGCCGGCGTTGATGACGCCTGCCCGGCGCGTCAGGCTGGCGCGGCGGCCGACCAGCGATTTTTCCAGGATGATGCCGTCCGCCTGGGCTTCGTCTTCAAGGATCGAATTCTGTATGATACTGTGACTCACCTGGCAGCCGGCGCCCAGGGATACATAGGGACCGATGATCGAGCTCTCAATGCTGGCGCTGGGATGGATAAATACCGGCGGGATGACCACCAAGTTGGGTCGTTCGGCGGCCTCCCGGCTATTATCCAGGCCGTGCTCGAGCAGGTAGCGGTTGGTCTCCAGCAACGCCTCCGGCGTACCCGCATCTAACCAGACGTCCACCGGGCAGATGCGCATTTTCAAGCCGCGTTCGAGCATGATGTTGATCGCGTCTACCAGGAAGTACTCGCCTTTGAGCTCCAGGCCGCGCCGCATCTGCTCCTCGATCGCCGAAAGCAGCGCCTGCGAAGTCTTTAAAATAATAAAAACCAACTACGGCCAGGTTGTTCTCCATTGTTTGAGGTTTTTCGACCAGCCTACTCACCCAGCCATTCGAGCCAAGCTGAGCCACGCCGAAACGGCGCGGATCGGGCACTTCCTTAACCCAGGCCATTGCATCACCGGTGGCGTTTGCCAGGCAGCCCAGGTTTGTCTCGATCAAGGTGTCGCCGAAAACCATCAGCATGGGGCCTTCCAGGACCTCGCGCGCCAGCCAGATGGCGTGGGATTGGCCGCGGGGGTTTTCCTGGAGGACAAAATGGGCTTTGATGTGAGGGTAGTGTTCGCGGACGTGGGCTTCTATTTGCTCCCCCATCTGACCGACAATACTCACCAACTCAAACTCCTGCTGGTCGGGAAGGGTATTGAAAATATCGATCACGTGGTCGAGTACAGCTTTCCCGGCCACACTGACCAGCTGCTTGGGCTTGCTCCAGGTATGCGGGCGCAGCCTGGTGCCCAGGCCGCCCATTGGGATCACAACTTTCATCATGAACTCAGTAATTTCCTTTCCCTACCTTTGACAGGTCATTTATCGTGCGAGGTTGGATGAAGATACCTAATTATACCCGCTCCGCTCGGGAACCTGTTGGTTGGGCAGACAGGCAATTGTCAGACATCCTGATCTGGCCCATCTAATGGATTTTTAAGGAGAATCTTTTCGAGTACAATATTCCGCATGGGAAAACGCATATTGGTACTCTTTGTTTTAATAGGTCTGGCCTTGCTATTCCTGGCCCGGCCTGTAGGGTTAGCCGGGAGCGCCGTCATTCGGGATGCGGTCCCAGCCAGCAGCCCTACAATCTCCCCCCTGCTTGCTGGCGAGGTGCAACCTCCGAAAATCCGTCTCCAGTATGGAAGTTTTGACCCGCTGACGGCAGAGCCCCAAGTTCCGGATGATCTGCAGCTCGATGCCTCCCAAGCAGGCGGCGGTCTTTACCTGGTGCAGTTCGACGGCCCGGTTCAGGCAGATTGGAGGCAGGCGTTGGAGTTAGCCGGGGGGCGCCTGTTTGCATACATACCAGATTATGCCTTCATTTGCAGCCTGGTGGGTGTAAATCCAGAAAGCGTCAGTTCCTTACCCCATGTTCGCTGGGTAGGTGTTTACCAGCCGGCATACCGCCTTGCAGAGTCCTTGCGCCAGCCAGCGCTTATGAAGCCTTCGACGACCCTATCCCTGGTGGTTCTGCTGGCACCCGGCGCTGAATCGCACGGTTTTGCCAGCCAGGTGACGGAGCTGGGCGGAGATCTTGTACAGCCACAAGCCTCAGTTACTGATGAAGAATTCAGCCAGCTGCAGCGCCTGGACCTGCCGGCTGCGCAACTGAGCAGCCTGGCAGCCTTAAACGACGTGCTTTGGATCGAGCCGTATACCATCCCACAGGTCCAGAACGATGTCGCTGGCAGCGAGATCATGCAGGCTCAGGTTGTCCGCAGCAAGCTCAACCTGTACGGGAAGGGGCAGGTTGTGGGGATTGCGGATACGGGGTTGGATACCGGCAGCACAGGCGCGGACATGAGCGACGATTTTGAGGGCCGTATCCAGGCAGGGCAAGGGATCTGCGCCAACTATGGCCTGCGCGCGGAATGGAGCGATTTGACCGGGCACGGGACTCACACCACTGGCAGCATACTCGGTAACGGCGTTTTATCCGGCAGCAGCCCGGTGGTAAGCCAGTACCAGGGCTCTTATGCCGGTTTGGCTCCCGAAGCCAGGGTTGTTTTCCAATCTGTCGATAACGATGGAGGCAGCGGTCTGGAGTGCGTTCCTGGGAATTTGAAAGATGACCTCTTTGGGCCTGCATATGCTTTAGGAGCGCGGGTCCACAGCAACTCCTGGGGCAGCGGCGCGGGTAATCTAAATAACCTTTCGGGGGAATATTCTGGCATGGCACAGGCAATTGACCAGGCTGCCTGGGCATATCCGGACCTGCTACTCGTCTTTTCGGCGGGGAATGCCGCCAAAGACAACGATTCCAACGGGGTGATCGACCACGACTCGCTGCTCTCGACTGCCACAGCAAAAAATGCCCTCATTGTCGGCGCTTCGGAGAATTATCGCCCGGAGCTGACCCTGACCTGGCAAAGTGGGCTGGGCTATCCGGCTGAGCCGGTGGCCGGCGATACCCTGTCGGATGATCCAAACGGCATGGCGGCATTTTCCAGCCGCGGGCCGACGGATGATGGGCGCATCAAACCGGACGTGGTTGCTCCTGGAACCTATGTGATCTCGGCGCGTTCGCACACGCCGGGAGCAGGCGCGGGTTGGGGCGCGCTGAACGATCATTATACCTACAATACCGGCACCAGCATGTCCACACCGCTGGTCAGCGGCGCGGCAGCCCTGGTGCGCGAGTGGCTGGCTCGCCTGGCAGGAATTACCAATCCCAGCTCGGCCCTGGTCAAGGCTTTGCTGCTCAACGGCGCCGTCAATCCCAGCCCAGGCCAGTATGGCGCCGGGGTCACGCAGGAGATACCAATCCAGCAGCCCAATCCGGTCTCCGGATGGGGCAGGGTCGACCTGGAAGCCACCTTGATCCCGCAGGGCCAGCGCCAGGTCTGGTTGAAGGATGATGCTATCGGACTGGCTACCGGGCAATACCAATCCTATCAAATTGAGCTGGGCCAGCGCCCGGCAGGTGGCAGTACCGGGCAAACGAATGCTTCCCTGCAGGCGCAGGCCGACGGGCCATTTCGCCTGACCCTGGCCTGGACGGATTATCCCGGCACCCCAGGCGCAGCCAGCTTCCTGGTCAACGACCTCGATCTGGAAGTAATCGCGCCGGATGGGACGCATTACGCCGGTAATGCAGGCGTTTACAGCTCAGAACCTTGCCTGCGCAGCGGGAAATGGGACGCCTGCAACAATGTCGAGAGCGTCTGGATTCCCCAGGCAATAGCCGGCACCTACACCGTGCGGGTCTACGGAATCAACGTGCCATATGGACCGCAGAAATTTGCCCTGGCGGGATACGGCGATTGCATCAACACCGGCTGCCAGGTGCTCGATAAATTCACTTATCTTCCGGTTTTGTCTCACGTGCGCTAGCTGAGGTGCGGGCTGCGCGTGTGCCAGTCAGTAGCACACTGGTAGGCGTGCGCCGCCAGGAACAGGCGCGGCTCCTCGAAAGCTGGAGCCATAAGCTGGATTCCGATGGGCAGACCGAGAGAATCAAACCCGGCCGGGAACGCCAGCGATGGAATTCCCGCCAGGTTGGCCGGGATGGTCAGGATATCTTCCAGGTACATTGCCAGCGGATCGTTGCTGTGCTCGCCAATGCGGAAGGCAGTGCTGGGCGAGGTGGGAGCAGCAATCAAGTCCACCTGGTTGAAGGCTTGCTCGAAATCGCGGCGAATCAGCGTGCGTACCTTTTGAGCCTGGCCGTAGTAGGCATCGTAATAACCGGCGGATAAGGCATACGTTCCCAGCATGATGCGGCGCTTGACCTCCGCCCCAAATTTTTCGCCGCGCGTCTTGAAAAAGACATCCCACATGGATTCGCCAGAAACGCGCGGCCCGTAGCGCACACCGTCGAAGCGTGCCAGGTTGGCAGAGGCTTCTGCCGGGGCGATCAGGTAGTAGACCGGCAGGGCATCGTCTGTGTGCGGCAGGTGGATCGGGATAGACTGGGCGCCCAACTCTTCCAGAACTTGGATTGCCCGGCGAGTAGCCTGCTCGACTTCTGGCTGTAGGCCCTCGCCGAAATATTCCTGCGGGACCCCGACTCGCAATCCCTTCAATGGCCGCAGCGGTAAGTCTGATGGCAAGTTAATCTCTGGAACAGGCAGGTCAGCGGAGGTGGCGTCCAGCGGGTCAGGCCCTGCCATTGCCTGGAATACCAGGGCAGCGTCAGCGGCGCTGCGGCCGAAAACGCCTACCACGTCCAGCGAGGAGGCGAAGGCCACCAGCCCATAGCGAGAGACGCGCCCGTAGGTCGGCTTGAGACCGGTTACCCCACAGAACGAAGCCGGTTGGCGGACGCTGCCGCCGGTATCGGTGCCCAGGGCGGCAGGCGCCATACGAGCGGCTACTGCGGTCGCGCTGCCGCCGCTCGAGCCACCTGGAACGCGCTGAACATCCCAGGGGTTGTGCGTCACCCCGTAGGCGGAGTTTTCGGTGGATGAGCCCATGGCAAACTCGTCCGTGTTGGTCTTGCCCAGGATGACCATCCCGGCCGCGCGCAGGCGTGCCACGCTGGTGGCGTCATACGGCGGGACGAAGGTTTCCAGGATGCGCGAGCCACAGGTGCAGCGCAGTCCTTCCACGCACAGGACGTCTTTGACGGCAATGGGAAGGCCTGTCAAAGGCAGCAGGGGAGTCGCCGGGTCTTTACGATAGGCCATCAGGCTGCGGTCGGCGGCCTCGGCCTGGTGGATTGCAGATTCGGCAGCGATGGTCAGGAAGGCGTGCAGGTCTGCGTCGAGGCGCGCAATCTGCTCCAGGCAGGCCAGCGTGAGCTCGCGGCTGGAGAGCTCCCCGGAACGCAGCAGGCGCCGGGCCTCAACCAGGGATAATGAGGTCAGGGATTGTTCGGGCACCCGCGTTTACTCCAGCACCGGCGGGACCCGGAACTGATCCTTCTCGGTCTGGGGAGCGTTTTGGAGCAGTGCCTCCAGGCCAAGCCCGGGGCGTGAGGCGTCGGTGCGCAGTGGCCGGCTGCCGCTGAGGACGCTGGCGGTGGGTGGAATGTCTGTCGTGTCCAGCTCTTGGAGGCGAGCGGCATAATCGAGAATGTCCGAAAGCTGCTCGCGGTATAGTTCGATTTCTTCAGGGCTCAACTGCAGCCGCGCCAGCCGGGCGATGTGTTGGACTTGTTCGAGGGTCAGGGTCATGGTTGGGATTATATCGCATCCGGCCTTTACGAAAGAGGTTTTCGATCAACGAGCCGAAAAAAAATAATAGCAAATAATGCCGGACCCCAAATCAACCCGACCGATAAAAGGTGATTCCCGATTGGTAGTATGGCTTTTGCGGCCTCAGACGTAGTTGCCAGGAAAAAACTCATTAACATGTTCGATGCCAGCGCCCCAAAGACCAGCCACGGAAGGATGGAACGGGTAATCTGGCTTTCTGGCAGGAGAACAGCAGGTACCAGCAGCCACAATATGTACCAGTGCTGGAACCAGAACGAGCCAACCAAGAGGTAAAGGATACTTATAGCAGCCAGGGTCCGCCATAATATTTGTTCGGCTTCTTGCGAAGTGGCTGGCGGTCTGCGCCAGCGTTTGGGTCGGAAGTTGAACATCACTAATGGGATCAGGAGCGCGCCAATGCCGAACAGCCAGGTGGATAAGCGGGTGCTTAGTTGCAATGCCCGCCCCGATGACCATCCCCCCAGCTCGACCAGCAGATACTTCACGATTTGCCAGGGTGAATTGGCAAGAAAGGCTGAACGTTCTTGCAGCATGCGCGGCAGCGTCTGCCAGCCCCCAAAGGGCGCATACAACACCCAGGACAGGACCAAACCGCTGACTAAACTGGCCAGGCCAATCTTCAGCGCTTGCTTCCAGCCATGGCGCCAGATAATCCACAAGGCGCAGGTTGGCAGCCAGATCAACGCTGTCAATTTGACATGCGCTGCGAGGATTAACGCCATCATTGCCCAAAACGGATGCTGGCGCTGCAACAACCACCAGCACAGCAAGACCAGCACAAGCATCACAGCGTCATTATGTCCACCCAATGCAGTTGTAATCAGCGTCAGTGGGCTCCACAGCCAGGCGGCCAATACCAGCGGAACAAGGGCTGGCTGATTGCGCATGACAATAATTGCAATTAGCCAGCCTGAAAATCCAGTCAGGATTACTGCCAGTAAACGGTAGCCGGTGATATATGTCACCAACAGGCGGCACGACTCCGGTGATTTGGGACAAACCGGGTAGGATGTGTCCCACCAGCCAAGCCATGAGGCTGCCCGGCGGACAGTGTAAGATACCATAGCACTGGAGGCTTCCCAGACGGGGCCATACGTGTCCACGTTTTTTCGCCAGGCCAGGTAGCGTGCGTAGGGGACGGATAGACTGAAGGCTTTGGGCGCATCCACCAGAGGATTGGACTGGTATTCTGTTATTAATCGTCCGCGAAAGAGGTAATCAAACATATCGTGAGATTCACCAGCCGGTGAAGCAAACATCAGGGCAACAGAACAAGCCAGCCAGATGATGATAATGAATAGAACCAGACGGGGCTGGTGCGTCACAGGCTTATTCTGGGAGGGTCGCAGCAGATTCATGGCTGCCAGGTAAAGCAGGATCAGTCCTAGATAGATGATGAGGTGCTGGACTGCGTATGACCAGGAAAGTTTACCCATGCTCGCCCATGATGCGCGCGGGTTATCAAGGCTTGGGCCAAGCGGATAACGCCAGGCAAGCAAAACATATAACCCTAACATAGCCAATGAGGCTGAAGCAATTAAAACTGTTTTTCTGGTGTTTACAGGCTCCACTTTATCCCACAAAATTGGCAAGGCCATGGTGCGGGTGCTTCGCTCAACACAGCAGAGCGCAACGCCTGGTATGATGTGCCATTCCAGACTTCTGCTACGGGATGGTCGAGGATATTCCCCAAAATGATGCCGGGATAATTTTGCGTCGCAAAAGGCGAAATACAACATGGTAGTGATGTGCCATTGGCGGTGATGTACATCAATACCCACGGGCGCATGCAGCCCTTCCAGGGATGTGAGTCGCGCACAACAACGCTTTCGGAAGGTGTAGTTGCTCCAGAAGCGCGAAAAGTCAGGTTTAATTCTGCAGCCAGATACTCACATTCCTGGATCAGTAGGGCTTGCTGATGTTTCATGTCAGAATGAAGCGACTGTTGTGCTCTCATGGTTGTGTTTTGCCCAATCACATCTCCTTGCCCAAAGTAGACCAGTCGCTGCATGTAAACTTCTGGGATTCCGATCTGGGCTGCCAGGCGCACGAAATCGGGAAGTTGTGAAAGGTTGGCCTGCATGGCAATCCACCACAAGGAAAGCTTTGGCCTGGTGCGCCCTCCATGTCGCTTAATAAATCCTTGCAGGTTGCGGATGACTTTTGGTAACCGATCAACGCCGCGTAGACGGGCATACAGATCAGGGGTTACAGCGTCCAGTGAAATACGCAGCTCATCCAACCCGGAAGCAACCAGGGCGTCTCCACGCTTCTCATCCAGCAGGATGGCGTTGCTGTTGAATAACACCTCGGCGCCACGTTCCTTTAGATGGCTGATGAATCGAGGTAGTTCTGGGTTGAGCAATGGCTCGCCAATTCCATGTAAGACAACTCGATCCAAGCGTGGAAATTGATCCACGATTCGTTGAAAATTTTCCCATGTCATATGGTGTTTGGGCTCGTAAGGCAGGAAATGGTTGTAAGTCAATGGGCAGGACGCGCACAAAGAGTTACAGTAGTTGGTCACCTCGATGTAGATCTGGGTGGGTAGTTCTTTGCTTAACAAGGTACGGGTATGGAGTGGGTGATCGCACATATTTTTCAAAATGAGTAACGCAACATAACTTGGGAATACCTGTAAGCAGTCAGGAGGGTACCGCGCAGGGTGCCGCTAACTTTGGATTGCCCGGCAAAGCGTGGGCGGTAGGAAATGGGGAGTTCGATGATCGGATTGCAGCGGCGTGCTGTCTTGATGATCATCTCTAATGGCCAGCCGTAGGTATGCTCCTGCATATCCAGGACCAGCAGCAGTTCACGCTGGATGGCGCGAAAAGGACCAAGATCGGTTAAAGCCAATCCAAAGCGTTGTCGCAGGAGCCATGTAAATATTCGGTTGCCTAAGCGCTGGTGAGGCGGCATGGTGCCTGGCTGAGAATGATTCAGGATGCGGGAACCTAGCACCAGGTCGGCCTGGCCCTTATCGATTGGTGCCAGCAGGGTGGGTAGTTCAGCTGGAGTAAAGCTTCCATCGCCATCCATGAAAACAAGCACATTCCCACTGGCATTTGCTGCGCCTGCTGCACAAGCAAAACCATACCCGCGGCGCGGCTCATTCACTACCTGGGCACCAGCCTTCCTTGCCACCTGGTAGGTCTGATCGGTGGAACCGTTATCAACCACGATTAACTGATCAATGAGCTGCGCCGGGATTTCGGACAATAACGCGCCCAGGCATTCGGCTTCGTTCAAGGCTGGGATGATCAGTGATACTGACATCCTTTACCTCAGTAAAGTACGCCAATCGTCCTGATCCAACCAGTTCCGGGTCGCCGTTGCACTGGTATGGTTATTCAACCTAGCGATCTCTTCGGCGAGATGGTATAAATCAGCGATTGTATCCACGTCATACCAGGCAGGCAACAGGGACACAGCCAGTCCAGTGCTTTCGGCAAGCTTCAGCGTGTCGTGTAGCACCTGGGGAGTGCTCATCTGTACCTGGCGAAGTAAATGCGGTTGGGGTTGTTTTAACCCGATCAGGTAGTATCCGCCATCCTGAGCTGGACCAAGAACCACATCCACGTCTTCCAACAGTTTAAAGGCCTGGCACAGGTAGGTCGCAGGAAGTGTGGGGCTATCACTATCCATGACCACAGCCTTCTGTGAACCGTTGGTCAACGCCTCTGTAAGCAGGTGATCCAGGCGTTCTCCCAGAGAGCTGCCATGTTGATACGCCAACGTCATATCGGGCGCAAGCTGGCGGAAATAATCTGCTGCATCCTCGGGCAGATAGCCGATCACACGCTGAACGGCTGGCACCTGCCGCATGGTTTCCAGGGTATCCCGCAGGAAACATTGGTATAAGCTTGCCGCCTGGTGGGAGGTAAGTGGTGGACACAGGCGAGTTTTCGTTTGTCCAGGCACAGGTTGTTTTGCCACCACCATCAGTGTCTGTTTGGGCATGGCTCAACCGAATAGGAGAACAACTTTTGCCAGGCGATTTCCGCGTTCTACCGGGCCTGCCAGCTTTTTCCGTATCCAGCCGTCCAATCCAAGAGTGCGTCCGGAGGCCGCGCCCAACATCGCAATTGCGAGCCCGATGATGATACCGTATGTCCACTCCCACTCGAAGGGGCGCGGGACATTTGCCAACCCGATATAGAGTTGCAGGCTTATTCCAATCGCAGCTAACGCTCCCAGGCGGGTAAATAATCCCAATGTCATAGACAGAAATGCCCAAAACTCAAACAGGAAGACCAGCCAGCCAAAAATTCGAATATTCGGTATGAATACGTTATCCAGCAAAACCCCGTTGAGTTTGGCCAGCGGAGCAATGTTGATGCCGAAGTCCGGCCCTCCGGCGGAGCGCATATCGGCGATCAACACCCGGCGTGGCTGCGAGGCATAGATCGATTCCAGCCCCATCCAAAAGCATAAACCGCTGCTTTTGTTGCTGTCGTAGTAGTTTTGCTCAGCGGGTTTAGGGAAAGCAAAATCTGCACCGCAGCCAAATTTAGGTGGTAATTTCCAAAAGAGTTGGGTGAAAAATAAATACGCCAGGGTCAGGCGCGCGATGACCATACAGACTTTGTAAAGCCAGTTATCCAGCCGCGCAGTGTGTGTATCATAAAGGTTTATCATCGTTACCTCCTTCTTATGGATCTGGTTATTTACCGAGTTTATTACACCATGACTACTTTATCTGCTTGCCAGATGGCGGTGATGATATCCCCCATCCCGCCAACAATGCCCACACGTACCTGTTTACTTAATCCAAATGTATTCAGGCAAGTCTGGCATATGATGATACAAACGCCTCTTTGCTCGAGCGTGGTGAGTTCATTCAACACAGGCGAACCTTCACAAGCCAGCTTGACCCCATCAGTGTACAAGCAGATTGCCTTTGGCAGCGGCTCCATCTGTGCAGTCAAAGTCAAAAAAGTCCTGGCGAGTTTCTCTTTCAGAGGTCCTATCTCGCTAATCCCCATGCCGTCAGTTTTAAAAACAAGGACAATGTGATTCTCAAAGGGCATCTTGTTTCTCCAATCCTTGAATAATCAGGTAACGATCGTTGTGCAGACATTGCCTGCGCGCATCAGGTCTTTCGCGGGTGCAGGTCGCCACTGTAGTTGGATTTCTTCACCCCGGGACCAGGGGCAATAGTCGTCGTGGGCATCCAAATTCCCGTTTAATGCCCGGCGGCTGGCACAGCCTCCCTGGCATGGGCAATTCGAAGCGCTGGGGGGAACCTGCCGCGCGGATTGGAACCAGCCATTATCCAAAACCAGGCTGCCCAACCGGTACAGGTCGTCAAGCCCTGGCAACCCGCCAGAGCCTGACGGCCAATATACGCAAGGAATTACCTGGCCGCGTGGATTGAACCGGATGCTCCTCCGGCCACAGGGGGATTGTACTTCACCCAAACCCATCACAGCCCTGACAACCGGCTCGCGGCAGGCCACCACCAGACCATCTTCAAACAAGCGGCGATAACCTTCCCAAAACTCTGCATACTTCAACCGGTAGGCATCCGTCTTTACTGCCTGGTATGCATTCACCCGCAGATTTACGCCATCTTGACGAGCCAACTGTACCATTTGATCCATTTCTGTAAAATTTGTGTGCATCATGGTCGTCAGGATGGATATTTCTATTCCCAACTTACGGCAGCGGTCAATTGCCTGGTGGACTAAAGCCCAGTTGCCTGCGCCGCGCCAGGCATCCTGTGCCACCTGTGAAGGATAATCGATGGATACTTCTACATCCTGAAAAGCGGACAGGGTATATTCGGGAATGCTGGTCAGAGAATATCCATTCGAAGCGATGCTTAAACGGATATCTTTGCTGCGCAGATATTCAACGATTTTGGTAAATTCTGGGTGAAGGGCATTTTCACCCGTACCCATTCCCATGGATTCAACTGGGATTGCCCGGCAGATCTGCTGTACCTGCTCCAGGCTCAGGGATTGGACCTGTTCTGTATCGCGGTAACAGTGAGCGCACGCCAGATTACAATTATTTGTCAGCCCAATACCAACAGAAAAACCCATGCTACACCACCAGTTCCTTGTTTAAAGCCACATTTCCCAGAACGATGAAATACACAACGCTGGCGAAAAAGGTCCCGGCTCGAATACGTTCTTTTAATTCGCTTATCCAGGCTTGTTGTTCGGCAGCTGATATTGCGCCGCCTTCACAGGCAACCTGCGCGGCGCGCCAGAGCGATTGCGTCAATCCTTCGGCTTCGCCGTGTGTAACCACAACCCAGGGATGTACCGCAAGGTTTTGGAGACCAGCCTCGTGCATGAGCCGCCACAATTCCCGCCCGCTCCAATTGTTCCCGCCGTGATGATCATTGCGCCAATGAAGCAACCTGCGAGTGAGTGCCCGGTCTGGGTGATCGACTGTTACGGTTTCGAAATCCCAATCCATCGTTAAAATCTTACCTCCCGGTTTTACAACGCGTACCATCTCGCGGATAACTGAGCCAGGCTCCAAAATATGCAGCAACAAGCGAGCAGCCAGGGCGCCATCAAAACTGGCATCTGGAAAAGGCAAGGCTTCTGCTGTGCTAGTCTCAAAAGCGATCCCTGTCCTGATTCCTTCAGAAAAGGCTAACCTGCGAGCCTCGAAAGTCATCTCAGGCGAGATATCAACGCCTACCACGCAGCCCGCGGGTTGGACATACGGAGCCAGCATACGGCATATTACGCCAGTGCCGCTGCCAACCTCCAGCAGGCACTCACCAGGTATTGGGGTTATCGCCCGGCATAATTTCTGGTTCACCTCCAGCGAATCCGGAACGCGTGAACGCGCTTCCAAAAAGGCTGCCATTTGTAGAGCATCCTCAGTGCTTGCTTTTGAAGGATCAGCCCAGGCGTTGATATGGCTCATCGAATTTATCCAAAGGTTATTTTTACTTCATTCTAACGGTTCTGGTCGGCATACTTCCACCAAAGAATTGTTGCAAGTATACCCGCCAGACCGGTCAGAAACACGATCCCGTAGCTGATGGGTGTCAGAGGGCTTTCTCCCTGCGCATAGAGCATTGAGATTGCCCAGGGGAAGTATTCAGCCCACCCCACGACCATGATCAAGTTAGCCATAATGAGTGTAAGTACCGCCACCCCCAATGGCAGCAGGTACCCACGCCCCACGCTGGCGCAGAGAGCAAATGGCAGGACCACGGCAATTGCCAGGCATACCGTGCCGGCTGCGAGGCGAATTCCGTGGAAAATAACACTGAGCGAACCCCCTGGTAGCTGCAAGATCACACCCATGAGTAAGCCGAAAATAAAAATCATACCTGCCATGACCGCACACCAGGCGGTCACCACAATAAATTTCGCCAGGAGTATGCTGGAACGTTGAACTGGCACGGCCAGCATATCTTTCAGGGTGCCATCGGCAAATTCGCGGCCAAATACCCAGCTAACAGCCAGAACGAAGAAAAAGAATCCGCCAGCACCAATGATCTCAGAAAAGAAGACCAGGTAGGATGCCCAATCGGTAGCGGAATACGCCATCAAGTCGGCCTTGGCGCTGATCAGGCCCAGCTTGCGGGAAAGGTCGGGGTCCTTCGCCAGAAAAATCAAGCCAGCCACCCCCAGAGGCATAAACAGGGCTCCCAGGGCTGTCCAAAGGGGCATCCTGGAGCGGATGGCTTTCCGTGTCTCGATCCAAACCATGTCGGACAGGTTATGCATCTTGCGGCCCTGCATCCATTCCAACCAGCCTCAGGAAATACGGCTCCAGCTCCTCTTCCTCAACCAATAACTGAGTGGGCGGTGTTCCGGCCTTGACCAGCAGGCTGTTGATCTCATCCGGGTATTCAACAGATGTTGCGTTCGTCAGCTCAATACTGCCGTCTGTGAGGCTTTTGGCTGGTTTCCCGGCAGCCAGCAGTACCCGCTGGGCTGCTGCCGCGTCCCGAGTCCGTATTAACAACCGCCGCTTACGATTTCGCTCCAGCTCATCGATGTTTAATTCCTGGAGCAGTTTCCCCTGGTGAATAATCCCAATCCGCCCGGCAAGGCGCGAAACTTCAGCCAGAATATGGCTCGACATGAAGACCGTCATGCCCTGCGTGCGCGTCAGCTCCAGCAAGAGGGTGCGGATTTCGACGATCCCAGCCGGGTCCAGGCCGTTGGCAGGTTCATCCAGAATCAACAGCCTTGGGGTATGCAAGAGGGCTTTGGCCAATCCCAGCCGCTGTGCATTCCCATGAGAGAGGGTTCCCGCACGCCGGTCAGCGTAAGCGGCTAAGCCGGTACGCTCGATGATCTGCCCAATCGCCTTGGGTGGGGTGCCGGGGTGCAGGCGGCGGGCGACTTCCAGGTTCTCTGTCACCGTCAGTTCTGGATAGGCATGCGGATCCTCTACCATATACCCCACTGCTTTCCAGGGTTCCCGGCAGCCAGGGCGGATCTTGGTTTGAAATACCGTGGCATACCCGGCAGTGGGCTTGACCATCCCCAGCAGCATCCGGATGGTAGTTGTCTTCCCCGCGCCATTGAGGCCTAGAAAAGCGTAAATCTCTCCCTCAGCCACCCGCAGGGAAAGGTGTTCGACGGCGCTTACATCACCATAACGTTTCCCGAGATTGTCTGTCTCGATTGATAGGTTCATTTCCTAAACCACGCCGCGGTGATCTACCGCTAATCCAGCAGGAACGGTTTCATCGGCGCCCAATGCTCCTTCCACACCCCGGGTACCAGCTCCTGGATGACGACGGGAGGCATGTGCTGCGCCATGATTGCCCTGTCCTCAACGGATAGGTTATAGAGGATGAATGGCAGTGCCACAGGATCAGGAGCCGCCCCCTCCGGACGGTATTGGCCCATTTCTTTGAGCCAGTTTGCCAGCTCCTCGGCGCTCGCTACAGCCTCCAATCTCTTGACGCTGATCCCGGTCTCCTCGACATGGATGTGGCCTGGCCAGATCTCAGCCAACTTTGTTAATGACGCATGGACAGCTAACAGGGCTGTACCTTCTCCATCTTCACCGCCCAGCTGGCTCAAGATTGGAGACATCTCCTCGAGAATGTCTGCCATTTTCACGTGTTCGTCAGACAGGTGTTCGAGAGGCAGGTTGGGAAGCTTTTCCCGGAGAAACGGAAAGGCGATCTTGTCCTCTGCCGAGTGGTGCTGGTGCAGCCCGTTGGCCAGCATCTGCAGATAGAGTGCAAAACCTGCCCCCGTTCTCGAATCTGGATATCCTTCCCGGGCAAAGGTTTCAGTGTATTTGATACAGACTTCCAATCCACGGGTGATTACCCGGTGTATCAGGATCAGAGTAATGGGTGCATCCGCGCCTTTGGTTTCCATTTTAGTCATAGCCTCCTATCTCAAGATTGAGCAATTCCAGCGTGTGCGATGGTGTTGACCCTTTCATTCTATCCCATTCATTCTATCCAGCCCAAGAAGTACCAGCGCACACGCTGGTATTGGCCCTTTCATTTTATCCACCCCGATGAATACCAGCGCACGTACTCTTCCACGTGTCTCTGCCAGTATGCCTCCTCGTGGAATCCCACGTACAAGTGCCATTCATGGGCAATCCCTAAATCGGTCAGCAGCTGCTCGAACCAGGCAACTGATTTGGCAATCTCAGGCCGGTCGTGATCGCCGATGTCCAGGTAGATGCGCGGCATCTGCTCAGCAGGGATTTTCTCCAACCAGCGCCGGATTTTCGAGGTGTCCTCCCAGAAAACGGGCAGGCTGTGACCGCCCACTGCGCCAAAAAGATCCCAGCGCGAGAGACCCAGGTGCACAGCCCAACCAGCGCCGCGCGAGAGTCCGCCGATCGCCCGGAACTGTCTTTCCGGGAGCGTCCGGTAGGCGCCGTCCAGCCAGGGCAGAAATTCATCGGCCACGACATCGCCGAAAGCGTCCTGGCTGGGCTGTTGCCAGTTGCGGTCGCGCGGCATGGCGATGATAAAAGGTGGAATCTCACCTGCCTGGATCAGCCTCTCTGCCGTTTCATCGATTCCCAGGCGGTCCCATTGGTCCTCGTTGTAGTTCTGCCCGTGCACCATCAGCAGCAGCGGGAAGCGGCGCTCGGGTTCGCTGTCGTAGCACGGCGGCAGCCAGAGGCGATATTCCATGGGCAGTTTGAGCTGGTCACTGCGGAAGCTGCCGGTTTCCATGCGCCCGGGCTCTTGAAAGCAGGCTGCCAACGCCGTCGCCGTAGGAGCAGACGTTCCGGTTGGCAGGGGCGTCCGGATTGGAAAGGAGGTGCTTGTGACCTCATCTATTATGGGCTGTGCAGTTGGCTCTGCCGTTTTAGGAGCTGCGGTGGCCTGGTCTGAGGCGACCTGAGGTGTTTGCAGGGTTGGGTCTGGCTCTGGATTGGGCTCAGAGCCCTGGCAGGCTGACAGGTACAGGCCGGCGAGCACCAACGTTAAGAAAAGGCGCACGGTTGAGCTGTTCCTACTCGGACGCTGAATGATTCCGGTTAAAATCAAATGCCTGGGCAGCTTCATTTACTCTCCTGGAGTTGCCCGTCCATTGTACCCCGATTTTTTTAGCCCTAGCGAGCTTCCACCACGAACTTGATAGCTGTGCGAACTTTTCCTTCAATCTCGACATCGACAAATTCTGGCGCAATAACGATGTCGTAGCCATCTTCTTTAAGATATCCCCTGGCAAGAGCCAACGCCTTGACGGCCTGATTGACTGCGACAGCGCCGATGGCTTGAACATCGGCATGCTTGTTCTCCCGGAAGACCCCGGCGATGGCGCCTGCCACTGCAGAAGTGCGGGAAGTACCTGAAACTTTGATCACATCCATGTCTCCCTCCCTGGCAAGGATTTCATACATAGATCGGATAGGATGGTGGGAGAGGTATCCCCTAATTTCATTGTACAGGAATTTTAAGCGCGAAGCAAGCGTTAACAACGTCAATTATCTAAGATAGAATAGGAGCATCTTATCTCGTGGGACAGCCGTCCCGGATGCAAGGAGTTTTCGATGGAACGACCCCTGTTCACTGACCTGGATACCGCCCCGCGCCTGCTGCTGGGCCCCGGTCCTTCGATGGTGCCGGCGCGCGTGCTGCGGGCGATGGCAACCCCCCTGTTAGGCCACCTGGATCCCCAATTCCTGCAAATCATGGAAGAAGAGCAGCGCCTGCTGCGCTACCTGTTCCAGACCACCAACGAGGTGACCCTGGCAATCCCTGGCACGGGAACAGCCGGGATGGAAGCCGCCTTGTGCAACCTGATCGAGCCTGGCGATCGGGTGCTGGTGGCTGTGATGGGTTTCTTTGGCGAGCGCCTGTACGAGATGGCAATGCGCTACGGCGCCCACGCTGACCGCCTGGAATGCCCCTGGGGGCAGGTATTTGAACCGGAGGCGATTGCGGCCACCCTGCAGGGCGGGGGCTACAAGCTGCTGGCGCTGGTGCATGCGGAAACCTCCACCGGTGCCCTCCAGCCCGGAATCGCCGAGATCGCCCGAGCTGCCCACGCTGAAGGCACGCTGCTGGTGCTGGATACGGTGACATCCCTGGCCGGCCTGCCGGTCGATGTGGATGCCTGGGGCGTTGATGTCGCCTACAGCGCCACCCAAAAGGGCCTGTCCTGCCCGCCAGGCCTGGCTCCGATTACTTTCAGCCCAGCGCGCATTGGAAGCCCTTTCCCGGCGGAAGACCCCGGTCGCCAACTGGTACCTGGACTTGAACGGCTTGCGCAAGTATTGGGAAGCGCCGCACGCTTACCACCACACCTCGCCGATCAACACTCATTATGCCCTGCGCGAAGGCCTGCGCCTCGTCGCAGAGGAAGGCCTGGAAGCACGCTTCGCCCGTCACCGTTTGAACGCAGAGCTGCTCTGGCAGGGGTTGGAAGCATTAGACTTGTCGCCGCTGGTCCCGATCGAATACAGGCTGCCGACCCTGACCACGCCCCAGCTCAGACCCGCTACCGACGATGCCGGCTTGCGCAAGCGCTTGTTGGAAGACTATAACATCGAGATTGCTGCCGGTTTTGGGCCACTGAAGGGCAAGGTCTGGCGGATTGGCCTGATGGGGTTCAGCAGCCGCCGTGAGAACGTCTTGCTGCTGCTTTCGGCCCTGGCGGAGCTCCTTGGTTGATCGGCTGCGAACCGGATGATCAAAAATTCTGAATCTATGGCACAATAGGTCTGATATGGGGCGCTGGGTCTCTTTTCTCGTTGTCATTGTCATCGGAGCTGCCATCGGTCTGCTGGCCGGCTGGTTTTTGGTCCCCGGGCAAACCCTGGATACCTCTCCCGACACCTTGCGGGTCGATTACCGGGCGGATTTTGTGTTGATGGTGGCTGAAGCCTTTGGGGAGGATGGCAACCTGCCTCTGGCCGCCGAACGCCTGGCTTTCCTGGGCGAGGCGGAACCGCAGGAGCTGGTGCGCCAGGCGCTGCTTTTTGCAGAACCGCGTTACGCCGATGACGACCTGGCGCTGATGCGTTCGCTCTCACTGGCGCTGCAGCTGTCTGAAGCCGAGGCTCAGCCGTGAGTGCTTCTAATCGAATTGATATTCGTGGTCCATGGTACTTGCTGACCGGCCTGGTGGTGGGTTTACTACTGGGTCTGGCTTATGCCTGGCAGGTGCAGCCGGTGCGTTATGTAGATACCCCGCCGGCTTCCCTGGAGGCGGGATCTAAAGACCAGTACCGCATGATGATTGCGGTTGCTTTTGCCGCCGACAATGACCTGGTGCGCGCCAGCGAGCGTTTGAAACTCCTGAAAGATGAGGATCCGTTCCAGGCGCTGACCGGCCAGGCCCAACGCATCCTGGCTGCAGAAGGTTCGCTGGAGGAGGCGCGCTTCCTGAGCGCTCTGGCGGTTGCCCTGGAGCAAAATCCCGGGTTGTTTGCACCAACTTCTGCCATTGAGACTCCTGAAGAATAGATCCCGGATCACCCTGGTGGATGCCCTGGTCTGAGCGCTCGTCAATGCGATCCTGGCGACTTACTGTGGGCCGTACAAACGCCAGCCCAGGGCTGTGTAGCGCCGGGTTACACGGTCATTGTGCACGGCAATGGCGATCGCTTTACGACTGCCTACCAGTACGCACAGGCTGCGGGCGCGCGTCATGGCGGTATAGAGCAGGTTGCGTTGAAGCATCATGTAATGCTGGGTGACCATGGGGATCACAACGACAGGAAACTCGGATCCCTGTGATTTGTGCACCGAGACGGCATACGCCAGGATGAGCTGGTCGGCTTCGCTCCAATCGTATGAGAGCGCCCGGCCTTCGAAGTCGATGGTCAGGGTATGGTTGATGGCATCGATGGCAAACACAAAGCCGATATCGCCGTTATAAACTTCCTTATCGTAATTGTTCAAGGTTTGCATGACTTTATCACCCGGGCGGAAGACCTGGCCGAACAGGCGTTTTTCGGGTTTCATCAGCGATCCCGGGTTGAGCGCGTTTTGCAGGCGTTCGTTTAGGGCGATGACCCCGGCTGCCCCGCGGTACATTGGGGCCAGCACCTGGATCTCGTGCAGCGGGTGGTAGCCGAATTTTTGGGGGATGCGCTGGCAGACGATTTCCTGTACCCAGTTGGCGGCCTCATCAGGCGTTTCGGCCGGGAACAGGAAAAAGTCGCCTCGGGGGTCCCCACCCCCTTCGGTGCTGCCCGGAAAGACGGGCATCTGGCCGGTGTTGATGCGGTGGGCATTGGTGATGATGTGCGAGTTGGCTGCCTGGCGGAAAATCAAGCTCAAACGCGTCACGGGCGCAAGCTCGCTGCGGATGATCTCTCGCAGAACGTCCCCGGCGCCTACAGAAGGCAGCTGGTCAACATCTCCAACCAGCAGCAGGTGGGTGCCGGGCTTGAGCGCCTTGAACAGGTTATTGGCGAGCAGGATGTCGAGCATGGAAGTCTCATCGACCACCAGCATGTCCACATCCAGGGGATTCTCGGCATTCAGCTTGAAGCCCTCCCCGGGTTTAAAACCGAGCAGGCGATGGATTGTGCTGGCCTGGCGGTCTGTGGCCTGCGACAGGCGCTTGGCAGCCCGACCAGTGGGCGAAGCCAGTGCATACGTTTTCTGCCCGCTTTCGAGGGCGGTGATCAGGGCTTTTAATGCAGTTGTCTTGCCCGTGCCAGGACCCCCGGTCAGGACACTCACCGGGTGGTTCAAGGCGCGGCGAATGGCTTCCTTTTGTTCCTCGGAGAGGCCTGGATCGAGCGGGATAAATGCAACTGGTAGATTGCTTAACCTTGTTGGAAATGCGCCCGCCAGGGCGCGCAAACGCTCGGCGGCGCCCCGCTCGCCGAAGTAGAGCGGTGACAGGTAGACTGCCAGCGAGTTGGATACCTGGTTTGCAGGCGGTCTAGCCCCTTCCGTCGTCTCCCCTGCATACGTTTCTTGTGTCTCGGTGACCTTGCTCGCGGGCTGCCTGGACGGCTCGCCTGCCAGGGTGATGGGGACGATTTGCTCGTGCACTCTTTCATCTGTGCGCAGGCGTTCCAGGCCAGCAGGCAGCAGCTCAGACGAAATTTCGAGCAGCTCAGCGGCCTGTTCAATCAACAGCTCGCGCGGCACGAAAACGTGCCCATTGTCGGTTGCCTGGTTCAGGGTGTAGACCAGGCCGGCCTCGATGCGTGAAGGATGGTCAAAGGGCAACCCCAGCTCGCGGGCGATTTTATCGGCCGTCTTAAAACCCACGCCGTACAGGTCGCGCGCCAGCCGGTACGGGTCGGTCTGCACAATCTGCAGTGACTGATCGCCGTATTCTTTATAGATCTTGATGGCCAGCCCCGTGCTGATACCGTGGCTGTGCAGGAAAAGCATGATCTCCTGGATCTGGCGTTGTTCCTGCCAGGCAGCAGCAATCAGCCGCGAGCGCTTGGGGCCAATATCGGGCACCTCCCGCAGGCGCTCTGGTTCGTGTTCGATGACGTGCAGGGTCTGTAACCCGAAGGCTGCGACGATCCTGTCGGCCAGGCGCGGCCCGATCCCGCGCACCAGCCCTGAGCTCAAGTAACGCCGGATGCCGGCAACCGTGGCAGGCATGGTCTGCTTGTAGTATTCCACCTGGAATTGCATGCCATGCTTGGGATGGTTCGTCCAGGCGCCGCTTAAGGTCACGTGCTCGCCTGGGACGAGTTCCGGAAAGTTTCCGATGGCTGTGACCAGGCCGTCGCGGTTTGTCCCCGGTGTGCGCCCGTGTTCGGGGCGCAGGCGCAGCACCGTGTATCCATTTTCTGGATTGTAGAACGTGATTCGCTCGATTGAACCGCTCAGGTTTTCCATGACGCTGCACCCACCCTCGAGACGGCGGTTTCTAAGAACGCTTAAGGCAACGGGTTATTGTTGGCCGGCATCGGGTTGTTATTAGCCCAGGCATCTCCCAGCGTCACGGTAACATCGACCGGGCTAGCCGGGTCGTTGACGTGGTAAATCCGGATATTATCGATGCCCATTAAGTCGACCAGGTATTTGACCGTGTAGGGTTTACCGGTGTAGAAGGTTATCTCGGTGTAAGGGGTTGCCGTCTGGGCGTTTTCGGTCTGGGTAATGGTCAAGCCTTGCGATTTCAGGTAATCGCTGGTCGTCGCTGCCAGCCCGGCGGTGTAGCTGCCGTTGAGTATCGCCACGCGTGCCCCTTCTTCTTTCACCAGGGTAGCCAGGTCAGCGTTAGCTGCTGCCGGGCTGACCGGGCCGGTGTTGGTGAAGATTTCGTCGCGCAGCATACGGATTTTATCGGTGACCGGCTTGAGAACCTGCTGGGTGCCATCTGGGGAAGTCACCAGGGTAACCTGGTCTGGCGGGCCGATGACGCCCTGTTTGAGGCTTTCTTCGGGAATCTGCGCCGCCAGCCAGGCGAGGCGCAGTGCCTCATCCAGGGACAGGTTGGTGTGGATGCCGTCCTGGAGCTGGTTGTAGAGGACGCCTGCCTTGGAAATCAGCTCGGGCAGCATGTTAGCGTCCAGAATTTTTTTGCGGATGGCCTTAATGACATCCTGGGTACGAGTGGCGCGGTCAAAGTCGCCGCCTTCTGTATGCCTGGCACGGGCATAAGCCAGCGCCAGTTTGCCGTTCATGTGCCAGTCGCCTTTTTTCAAGGTGCGGTTGTTGTTGTCGCCAACCGGGTCTACCTTCGTCTTCTGCGGGACGTAAACGTCGATGCCGCCAATTTCGTCGATAAAACGCATGAATGCGTCAAAATCGATCTGTGCATAATAATCAATCGGCACACCCAGGAGCTCTTCCACCGTATCCATGGCCAGGCCAGGACCGCCACCTTCCGGGTATTTATAGGCCTCGCCAAGCTGATAGGCGGTGTTGATGCGCCCGTAGTTGTAACCCCCGGGAATGTTGACCCACATGTCGCGGGGATCGACAGCATCCCCGCAGTCATGGTCAGGGGATCCAGGGTTAGCAGGATCATGCTGTCGGTGCGCGGCGGGCCTTCTCCTTCCGACCAGTCCCGGAAATCCAGGCCCATCGTCAGGATGGTGACGCGCTTGGCGCCATCCCAGGCCGGGGGCGTGGGGCCGGCTGATGACTGAAGGGGGATGTTGGGATCGGCGACCACGCCTGCTTCGACTTCCTCAGGTGAGACGGCCTGGCCTTCCTGGATGGCTACACCTGGCAGGTTGGCCATCTCGAATGAGGTGACAAAATCGCGCACTGCCGTAAAGGTCAGGTACGCCAGCAGTGCCAGGGCGATGGCAAATACGGCGATTAAACTAATTTTTAGAATTTTCGATAAACTCATGGTTGTTACGTGGGACTTGCTTGTGTTCCATCCTTTTGGCGAAAATAGTTGCGGGATTATAACACGGTATAATTAGGGGATTTTAAGGTTATGTCGCTGATAACCGCCTTCAACCTTTCCAAGTCTTTCGATCCAGTTGATATTTTCTCCGGGATCTCATTAGGTATTCCGAAGAGCGCGCGCATTGCCATCGTCGGTCCGAATGGGATTGGCAAAACCACGCTCCTGCGCATCCTGGTGGGCCTGGACGAAGCTTCTTCCGGGCATATCCAGCGCGCCCGTGGCCTGCGCCTTGGCTACCTTCCGCAGGAGGCACTGCTCTCGGGTATGCACTCGGTCTGGGAGGAATGCCTGAGCGCCTTCCGGAGCTTGCAGGATCAGGAAGCAGAGCTGATGCGCCTGGAAGGCCTTCTGGGCGAGCCGGAAAACGCGGGTGCGCTCCTGGAAGAATACGGCAGGCTGCAGGCCGGTTTTGAACACGCGGGCGGCTACACCTACGAGCTGAGAATTCGGCAGACCCTGACTGGATTGGGATTTGAGGCGGATGATTTTTACCGCCCAATCCCGCAGCTCTCGGGTGGGCAGCGCACCCGCCTGGTGCTGGCGCGCCTGCTACTCTCGAACCCGGACCTGTTGGTCCTTGACGAACCAACCAATCATCTGGACATCAAGGCTGTCGAATGGCTGGAGGGTTACCTGCGTGAATGGGAAGGGGCAACCCTGATCGTCTCGCACGACCGCTATTTCCTGGACCAGGTGGTCGACCATATTTGGGAGATGCGCGCAGGTGGGCTCGAGGAATATCGTGGCAATTACAGCGCCTACGTTCAGCAGCGCGAGGAACGCTGGGAGCTACGGCGCCAGGTCTACGAGTCGGAAATGGAACGCCTGCTGAAAGAGCTGGATTACATCAAGCGCAACATTTCGGGTCAGAACGTCTCCCAGGCGAAAGGACGGCTGCGCCGGTTGAGTCGCCAGGTGGAAGCCATCGAGAAACTCGGTTTTGAGACGGTGGTCAATAAAAACTGGCTGGAGGTCAGCAGCCAGGCAACCATCTCAGAACACTGGATGGGAGTGGAAGAGATCGAGCGCAGGATCAAAGGACTGCGGGGCCCGTCCAATCGCCCGCTGCATCTGCACCTGAATTTAAAAGCCTCCAACCGCTCGGGCGACCTGGTGCTGCGCACTGAGGACCTGGCGGTGGGGTATGTCGATGAAGGGAAACCGCTCTTCACAGCGCCCGATTTGTTGCTCAAGCGCGGCGAATGTGCAGCCGTGATCGGCCCGAACGGCGCCGGTAAGAGCACATTCTTGAAGACTTTACTGGGGCAATTGCCTCCGCTGCGAGGTGAAGTTAATCTCGGCGCCAGCCTGCACATTGGCTACTTTGCGCAGGCGCACGAGGGCTTGAATTCGGATCATACCCTGGTGCAGGAGATCGATTCGATTGCCCCGCACCTGCTGCTGGCTGAAATTCGCAATTACCTGGCACGCTTCCTTTTTACGGGTGAGGACGTATTTCGCAAAGTTTCCACCCTCTCGGGTGGCGAGCGCGGGCGCCTGGCACTGGCCAAGCTGGGCTTAACCAAAGCGAACCTGCTGCTCCTGGATGAGCCAACCAACCACCTGGACATCCCGTCGCAGGAAATTCTGCAGGAGGTCCTGTCTGAGTATGCCGGGACGATCTTGCTTGTTTCGCACGACCGCTATCTGATCGATGCCCTGGGAACCCAGATTTGGGAGATCGATCCCGACCAGGCTTCCCTGAGTGTCTTTGCAGGCACCTACAGCATGTACCGTGCAGAACAGGATGCGCGCAACCTGGAGTCGGCCAGGAAGGCCGAAGAAGGGCGCCAGGTCCAGGTCGCCTCAATCCAGAAAAGCCGCTCCAACCAGGCTTCGAATGAGGAGCGCCGCCGAAGATCCCGCCTGAAAGAGGTGGAAAGCCTGATTTCGTTGTTGGAGACGCAGCTTAAGGAATTGGGTCTACGACTGGAGAAGCCACCCTCTGACCCGGGTAAGGTTCAAAAACTGGGGAAGGAATACGTAGACGTGCAGTCTCGGCTGGATGTGCTGCTCCAGGAATGGGAAGGGCTGGCGGAACAGTAGTTCCGACGCTTTACGTGCCCCAATCCCTCAGGTATAGGAAATCGTAGCCGACCGTACGGTTGGTCAGCTTGGCGATGGGGGGCAGCACCCGCTTGAACTGGTTGCGGCGCACACGCTCGACCACTTTGCGCACGAATTCTTCTTTGAAACCTGCCTGGGCGCATTCCTGTGGGCTGTAACGCTGATCTACCAGTAAAAACAGGAGCCGGTCAACTTCTTCGTAGGTAAAGCCCAGCTCGCCTTCGTCAGTTTGCCCGAGCCACAAGTCGGCGGAGGGTGGCTTATTCAGTATAGGCTCGGGGATGCCGATGGCCCTGGAGAGCTGGCGGACCTGGGTCTTGTACAGGTCACCCAGCGGGTTGAGAGCGCAAGCCGAATCGCCAAACAGGGTGGAGTAACCTAAAAGAATTTCGGTCTTATTGCCGGTGCCCACCACCAGCCCGTGAAAGGTTTCGGATTGATCGTAGAGCACAATCATGCGCATGCGCGCCATGACATTGCCGCGCTGTACAGATGAGGCATCTGGAAAGCGCTCAAACAGAGGCTCCACCATCTCGGTAATGGGCACCGTCAGCGATTGCACACCCAGGGCATCGATGACCAGCTGGGCGTGGTCGAGGAAGTCTTGCGAAGATGTTTTATAAGGCATGCGGATGGCCAGGACATTTTGAGCGCCCAGGGCTTCGGCGGTCAAATAGCAGGAGAGAGCCGAGTCCAAGCCTCCGGAGAGGCCAATCACCGCCCGGCTGAAGCCGGCGCGGGTGATCTCGCTGTGAAGAAAGCCGGTCAGGATGCGGCGTGCCAGGTCAGGATTTATGATTAAGTCGCTCATCCTATACTCCCGCTTACCGGATTCCCGCATCGCGGGAGCCCAAAATCCGGCTCATCTCACGCATAACCAGGGCTGTGCGCTCGTCGCGCAGCAGGGGCAGGCGCGCCCGGGTGCGATGGAGCTGGTTCAAATCCAACTCGGCAAGGGTCAGGGCTTCCTGGTGGTAGGCGCCCTGGGCCAGCAATTCACCGTTGGGATCGTAAACGGTCGATCCACCCCAGAAATTCAAGCCATCCTCATATCCTGCACGGTTGGAATGGGCAACAAATATCGTGAATAGGCTGGCGTAAGCCTGGTTGATCTGCTCCACCCAGCGCGTCGAATCCAGCCTGGGCTCGGCGCGTCAACCCGCGTCCTGGCGATGCCGAGGCCAGCAACAAGAGGTCAGCGCCGTCCAGCCAGAGCAGGTAGGGCGGGGAAGCATGCCAGAAATCCTCACAGATCAACATCCCGACTCGCCCAAAACGCGTGTCAAAGGCGCGCACAGCGTCTCCCCAGGCGAAGAAGCGCCCTTCATCGAACAAGCCATACGTGGGCAGGTACACCTTGTGGTGGATGTGGACCACGCTGCCGCGCGAGAGGTAAGCCGAGGCGATGTAGAAGCGGTGGCGACTGTCTTCATCGACAAACCCGACCACCAGGTCCAGGTCCTGGCTGGCTTCTAAGAGCCGGCGGAAGACCGGGTCATCTGCGGTTGGGCGCAGCGCCACGGCCGATGCCAGGTCCTGCAGGACATAGCCGGTGAGGGACAGTTCCGGGAACACCACCAGGTCGGCTCCACCCTGGCGCGCCTGTCGGGTGATGGCCAGGTGTTTTTCCAGGTTGGCCTCGACGTCGCCGAGGCGGGTATTAATTTGAGCAAGTGCAATGGTCAGCTTCATACCGTCCAATGATACCACTTAAGCCTTTTCTAAGAAAATCCCCCCTTTTTTGTCTGATTGTGATGAATGGCATTATCAAATCATGACAATTGCCGTCTGAAATGGGTTTATACTTGCCCCTCGGATATTCCCCATTCAATCTGGTTTTTTTTTTGCAGTCTGGCCCGGGGAACTCATGGAGGTTTTTTTGTTTCATGCAATAGTAGGAATTAAACAGGTACCTGACACGACCAACATCCGGATTGATCCGGAGACCGGCAACCTGATTCGCCAGGGTGTGCCGACCATTCTCAATCCTTACGACGCCCACGCGGTGGCGGCGGCGGTTGAATGGAAGCGCAAGCTGGGGGGCAAGGTTACGGTGATCACGATGGGGCCGCCTGCTGCTGTCACGGCCTTGCGCGAGTGCATCGAGATGGGCGCTGACCGCGGTGTGTTGATCTCGGCACGCCAGTTTTCCGGCGCAGATACGCTGGCCACCTCGTATGTTCTGGCAGAAACGATCCGAGCCATCCACGTGCAGGAGCCAGTCTCCCTGGTTTTCTTTGGTAAGCAAGCCATTGATGGCGATACGGCCCAGGTGGGTCCCGGCGTCAGCGTGCGCCTGGATTTACCCCTGGTGACCTATGCAGTGAAAATTCATGAAGTCAACCTGGTTGATGGCTATGCCGTCACCGAGCGTAAAACTGAGCGCTGGAACGAGCTGCTAAAGACGCCTCTTCCGGCTTTGCTGACTTGCGAGAAGGATATCGCTGATATTCCCTATGCTTCCCTGCCTGACCTGATCCACTCGCTGACCTACGAGCCGGAAGTCTGGACGGCGGAAGCGCCGGTGCTGTTTGCGACGGAGCAGATCGGCATTAAAGGCTCGCCGACCACGGTATTCAAGGTCACTTCGCCCGAACGGCATGCCCAGGGTGAGATGATCAAGACCGTAGAGGTTGGCGTCGAAAACGCGGTGAAGCTGGCTTTAGAAAAGGCAGTAGCAGCCGGTGTGGCGCACTTTGCCGGAGGTGTACGCGCATGACAACGCCTACCACATCCCCCCGAAGATTTTGGGTTTACATCGAGCAAGAAGAAGGCATCATCCACCCGGTTTCCTGGGAGCTTCTGGGTGTGGCGCGCCGCCTGGCTTCTGAAATCCAGGACGAGTTGGCTACAGCCGGTGGGACGGCGGTCGTTGAGGGCGTCTTGATTGGTCACGAGGTGGAAAGCCTGGCAGAGCAGGCCATCCAATACGGCGCGGACCAGGTTTACGTTCTCGATGATCCAGTCTTTAAAAATTACCGCAATAAGCCATACTATTCGAGCCTGGCTTACCTGGTACGAAAATACCAGCCGGAAGTTTTCTTGATTGGCGCCACGACGCTGGGACGCGACCTGGCAGGGGCTGTGGCGACCAACCTGGGCACCGGTTTGACTGCCGACTGCACCCAGTTGCAGATGGGCGAGGTCAAGGGCGTTTCGCATAAGCTGTTACTGGCGACCCGGCCTGCCTTTGGGGGTAACGTGATTGCCACGATCGTCTGCCGCAACCACACCCCGCAGATGGCCACCGTGCGCCCGCGGGTCTTTTCTCTGCCGGAAATTATTGCTGGCGCTCAAGGCAAGGTTGTGCGCTTATCCCCGGAAGAAATGCCTCCGATGGTCAGCGAGACGGTGAATGCCGAGATTGTCAAGATCATCCGCAATGAAGCCTCGAAGGTTAAAATTGAGTATGCGGACATCCTCGTCTCAGGCGGTCGCGGCCTGGGAGGTCCTGCCGGGTTCAAGCTGTTGGAAGAATTGGCCAATGAGCTGGGCGGGGTGGTTGCCTCCAGCCGTGCTTGCGTGGATGCCGGCTGGATCTCCTACGACCACCAGGTTGGCCAGACGGGCAAAACGGTCCGACCCCGCCTGTACATTGCTGCAGGCATCTCCGGGGCGATCCAGCATAAAGTGGGCATGCAGGATTCCGATTTTATCGTTGCCATCAACCGCGATCCCCATGCGCCAATTTTTGATATTGCCACGGTGGGCATCGTCGGGGACCTGAATGATGTCATTCCCGCAATGATCGCCGAGATCCGCGCCCAGAAAAAAGGGTCAGCCCATTAAAGGTGAATTATGTCTACCGTTGATTCAGAACAGATCAAATTTGATGTGATCGTCGTCGGGGCCGGGCTGGCAGGTTCCACTGCAGCCGCGATCGCAGCCCGCGGCGGTTTGAAAGTGGCGCTGATCGAGCGCGGCCAGACGCCTGGCGGGAAAAACTTCTTCGGAGGCGCGGTCTATAACCATGCCCTGGTTGAAATTTACCCGGATTTCTGGGAACGCAAGCCACCGCTGGAGCGCCCGGTCACCGAAGCCGGTTTTTGGTTCCTTTCCAAGGATGGCATGGTGCGCATGACCGTCCAGGGTGGGCAGCTAAATCGCCAGCCTGTCGATGCCTACGTGGCACTGCGGGCGAAATTCGATTCCTGGTGGGCTGAACAGGCGCAGAAAGAAGGGGTATTCCTGATCCCCAAGACCACTGTGGTCGATTTCCTGCGGGACGCCAGCGGAAAGGTCGTGGGCGTGCTCACCGACCGGCCGCAGGGAGAGGTATATGCCCCGGTGACGATCCTGTGCGAGGGCGTCAACAACCTGCTTACGCAAAAACTGGGCCTGGTAAAGCATGATTTGAAGCCTTCGTCTGTCGCCCTGGGGGTGAAGCAGCTGATTGCCCTTCCGGCCGAAACCATTAACACCCGCTTTGGCCTGGGCGACACCCAGCATGGCCTGGCAGTCTCGGTGATGGGGGATGTCTCCATGGGCCTGACCGGCCTGGGCTTCCTGTACACTGCCAATGACTGCGTTTCGGTTGGCCTGGGTGTCAACTTGAACTTGTACTCGGAGCACCGGATAAAGCCTTACGAACTGCTGCAGCGCTACCTCAACCACCCGTCGATTGCTCCCCTGATCGCCGGAGGCCGCCTGATGGAATATGGCGCCCACCTGATCCCGGAAGGCGGCTGGCGCGAGATGCCGCAGCTCTATACGGATGGCGTCCTGGTGGCAGGCGATGCGGCTACGATGGTCAATGCCCTGCATTGGGAAGGCACCAACATGGCGATCATTGCCGGGAAAGCTGCGGGAGAAACGGCCATCTCAGCTCACCAGGCGAAGGACTACAGTGCCAAAACCCTGGCTGGCTTACCGTAAACGCCTGGATGAACGCTTCGTTCTCAAAGATCTCTACCAGTATCGCAACCTGTCGCGCTTCCTGGAAACACATCCGGATTTCATGAAAGTTTACCCGAGCTTCTTGAACGATGCCATGGGGATGTTCTTTAGCGGATTTGGCGTGCCCAAAAAACAGCTCTATCGCGATATTTTTCGTACGCTGACTGCCCGGCGCCCGTTACACCGCGCCGCAGGCGATATTCTTTCATTTGGTAAGACGGTAATGGGTTGGTAACGGTATAGGAGATGGAGTGATGACTGCAGAAAATCCTGAAAAAGATACGCTGGAAGAAATGCCCGATGTCTACATCGATGATGTGTTGATGTCGCTCAAGTACTTTGTTGACGAGCAGAATGCTCATATTCAAATCATCGATCCGCAGGTGTGCGTTGAATGCACCGATAAAAGCTGCCTGTTTTTCTGTCCGGTTGGCGCTTACCGCCAGACCGAGGACGGGCAGGTGCAGGTGGCTTCCCAGAGCTGCATCGAATGCGGCTCCTGCCGGGTCATGTGCACGAAGTCCAACATCCGCTGGCGCCTGCCGCGCGGCGGTTATGGGATCGCTTATAAGTTCGGATAAAGGAACCTAAAAAATGTCGTCTGCGCTCCTGGCGGTTGATGGCGGTCTTCCCGTACGTACCCGGCCTTTTGCTTCTTGGCCGGTTTTTGGTGAAAATGAAGAACGCCTGCTGCTGGAGGTCCTGCACTCAGGCGATTGGGGGATTCTGTCGGGAAACAAGGTCACGGCGTTTCAGGAGCGCTTCGCCGCTTTCCAGAACGCCCGCTTCTGCCTGTGCGTTCCTAACGGTACCCTGGCTCTCGAGCTGGCGCTGCTGGCTTTAGGCATTGGCGAGGGTGACGAGGTGATCCTGCCCGCCTATACCTTTATTGCCACTGCCAGCGCGGTGCTCAGGGTTGGGGCGAAGCCGGTTTTCGCGGATATCGATCTTGACACATACACGCTTGATCCGGCGGCGGTCCCGGCTGCCCTGACAGAACGGACTCGACTGCTGCTGCCCGTGCATCTAGCAGGACGGCCCGCTGATATGGACAGCCTGCTGTCCGTGGCGCGGGAGCACAACCTGCGCCTGCTGGAAGATGCCTGCCAGGCCTGGGGCGCCGAGTGGCGAGGGGTGCGCGTGGGCGCGCAGGGCGACCTGGGTGCTTTCTCGTTCCAGAGCAGTAAAAACCTGACAGCCGGTGAGGGCGGGGCGCTGGTGACCAACCAGCCTGAGCTCTACGAGCGCTGCTGGTCGCTGCACAACGTGGGCCGGGTGCGCAGCGGCGCCTGGTACCAGCACGAGCTGCTGGGCCTTAACCTGCGCATGACGGAATGGCAGGGCGCGGTGCTCCTGGCCCAGATCGAGCGCATGGAGGAGCATGCCAGGCGCCGCGAGCAGAACGCCGGCTATCTGATCGAGGCGCTCTCCCAGGTCCAGGGCCTGGAAGAGCTGCCTGCTCGATGAGCGTGTCACCCGCCATGCCCTGCACCTGCTGATCCTGCGCTACCACCCGGAGTACTTTGGCGGGCACAGCGCTGCCCAGTTCGCGGCTGCCCTTTCTGCAGAGGGAATTCCGGTCAGCCAGGGGTACGTGCCCCTGCACCAGTCACCGGCGATCCGCAGCACGCTGATGGAGCGTTTCAACATCGATCCTGCCCAAACCCGCCTGCCAAACACCGAGTGGGCGGCGGAGCACACGCTCTGGCTGCTCCAGAATGTCTTCCTCGGAAGCCAGGAGGACATGGACGATATCGTACGGGCAGCTGTCAAGGTTCAAAAAGCCTGGAGATAAAACAAAAATGGGCTGGCATTGCCAGCCCATTTTTGTTTCCACTAACTACCGTTAAGGTTTTGCCTGTCCACCCGATCCGTCGCCCTGGTTGCGCTGCGGGGTCGTGGTGGGTTCTGGATTTTTAGGTCCAGGGTCTTTGGTGGCCGGAGCCTCAGTGGGCGGCTCGCCAGGGCCTGGTTTTGGAGCGTCGGTGGCCTTCGGACCGGGTCCAATCTGGGGCGCTTCGGTCGGTGGGTTGCCAGGCTTTTCCCAGGCAGGGGCGTCTGTGGGCTTGGGGCCAGGACCGATTTGCGGAGGTTCGATCGGTTGCTCGCCGGGCTGGAAGGGTGTAGGCGTGGAGCGGTACTGCAGGCCGGAGCCAGAGTCTTGACCGGCGCCAGGACCCGGGGTGATTTCCCAGCCATTGGGGGTGCCCATTAGAGGGGTACCGTCACGGTCTTGTAGGCGAGTCCGGATCAGGTCTGGATCTTTCTCCAGCAGGCATTCATCCAGCCAGCGCAGGCGGTCGCGGGTCTGCAGGCGAATGCGGTCCAGGGAGGCCTGGGCTGCGGGTGGGACAGCGCCGGGCAGGCCAGTCATCAGGCGTTCCTGCTCCTGGAACTGCTGGCGAACCTGGGCCAGGACCTGCAGCATGATCGCATTATCCTCGATATCCACGGCGCGGACCATGGCCTGTTCCATATGCTGTTCAATCCTTTGTTCTAATTCTCCGGGGGGTGTATTCCCCAGCTCCAGCATCCGCTGCAGTTCAATCATGCGCTGCTCGGAAAACTGCAGCTGCAGCTGGATTTCCTCGAGCGGGTCATTGACCAGACCCAGCCTGACATCTTCGCTAAAAGTTTTGACAGCCCACAGGGTCTGGCCGGGGAGGCTGGCCTGGGAGGCAGAGACGCCGGCGGCGCCTCCAAACAACATGGATAGTGCAACAATAATCGAGAGAACTGGTGCTAACATTTTACGGGATACCTTTCGCTGAAATAAGTTTTGGATGGAAGCCATCCAACTATTCAGACGCCGATTGGGCGGTTCGGATACGCCTTGAGGAACCGAAACGCGTATTTGCTCCGCACGTTCCAGGAAGGCTTTTCGACCCTGTTCTGAGCCGCCGCCGGATTGCGCGCGGGAACTGCCTGGAGGGCTCGAAGCTTTTCTTCCAGGCGTGGGTCGAGGAATTCCTCGCCGGATGAGTGATGGATGTTTGAATCTTGTGTCATTCGATCTCACTTTCTAAAACCAGGGTTCGTCTTAGCATTTCCAGAGCCCTGTGTTGAAGAGATTTGATGGCTCCTGCCGGCTTGCCCAGGGCTTCTGCAACCTCATTGTTGTTCCAACCTTCGATAAACTTCAGGACGATGACCTGGCGCTGCTCCGGGGTCAGCATTCTCAAGGCCTGGCGCACTTTTTGCGCTTGCAGGTTGAAGATCGTCTCACCTTCCGGGTCATCTGCCGCTGCGGGTTCAACATCCTCGTCCAGGGATAGAGGCGGTAGAGGCTGGCGGCGATATTGGTCGGTGATCCAGTTGTGCGCCACCCGGTACAGGTAGGCTTTCAGGTGCGAGTCCGGACCTTTCCCAAGGCGCAGGACATTCAGGAACCGGTTGAATGTCTCAGCCACAGCGTCCTCCGCCAGGCTGGGGTCCCCCAACAAGCGCAGCGCGTAGGAATACAATCCAGGGCTGTAGGCATCGTACACCTCGCCCAAAGCCTCCAGGTCAAATGTGCGGCATCGCTTGAGGAGGTTGCTGTCATCCATGAGCATCTACCTAATATGACGAAGAAACATCCATTCGGATACGGGCAAAACAGGAGTAGTTTTTCTGACCGGAACATTATAACTGAGTGACCGCCGGACGAATCAGACACCAAAGGGTATAATCCTGATAACTTGGATTTCACGGGAAATTACTATGCGTAAAAACTTCACCCTTTCGAACCTGGTCCTGGCCCTGGTTTTCCTTTTCCTGCTCTACTTTCTGATCCAGGGCGCCTGGATGCTTTACGAGCAGGGGCGCCAGGCCCTTGATTTCCGCTACTCGCTCGATTACGGCGAAGGTCCATTACTCGACCAGGCGGTGCGCCTGTCAAAGGGCGAAAACATTTACCGCAAGGATATTTCAGTCCCGCCCTACAACATCGCCAACTACCCGCCACTTTTTGTTTTGGTCCAGGTGCCGTTTGTGTGGATCTTTGGACCAGCCCTGTGGTATGGGCGCCTCATCTCCTTGCTGTGCACCCTCCTGGCTGCCTTATTTACTGGCCTGGCGATCTGGGCACTGGTGCGCGACCGCCTGGCGGCGATTGCCGGAGGTCTGCTGCTGCTGGTAATCCCGTATGTGCTGCACTGGTCGCCGCTGGACCGCATCGATAACCTGGCGCTGGCGCTGCTCATGGCAGGCCTGTACACGGCAGCGCGTAAATTGGAGTCGCGCAACGGCCGCATCCTGGCGGCTGTCTTGCTGCTGGCGGCGATTTATACTCGCCAGTCGTACGGGCTGGCTGGCCCGCTGGCGGTCTTCCTTTTCCTGCTGCTGTCTCCAAGTGCCTCGGTTGAGCACCAACCAGACCTGAAGAATTCACTGCGCCAGGGTTGGCGCCAGGCCGTAGAGTTCGCCTTGTGGCTGGGTGGCCTGGGGCTGGCGTTATTCCTGTTGCTGACCCTGTTCACCCGTGGTGGTTTTTTCTTCCACATCGTGACCGCCAATGTCAATCCCTTTTATTGGGAGACCGTAAGCCGCTACGCCGGCGATATCTGGGGTTACATGCCGTTCCTGGTCGCCGGCGGCCTGGGCTTGATCCTGTGGGGAAGCCGCGAGGCGCTGCGATTCGTGCAACGCCATCCCCGCAGCCAGGTGCCAGTGGAACTCAAAAAGAAGCCGGACCGGCTCATGCGGCAGTACAGCGCTGATCGGCGCAGGTCTTGGTGGCTGGCGGTGCCCTTCTTGCTCGGGGCTACGGTCTCAGCGATCACGATCGGCAAGGACGGCTCGAACGTCAACTACCTGCTGGAGCTGTGCGCAGCCCTCAGCCTCGCCAGCGGTGTGTTGGTCGCCTGGGCAGGGCAGGAGAGCAGGGCTTTCAAGCTTGCTTTGCTGGTGGTCCTGGCTTTGCAGGTCAGCTTAATCCTCGACTGGTCGCGGGAAACCTACGCGACTTACCATACCGGGCGCTTCAACCAGGAGCCGCAGCTATTCCAGCTCAACCAGACCATCCAACGCGCTGCGGAGGGCGATATCCTGGCGGACGAACATATGGCGATGGTGGCAGTGAACGGCCGTCCGATCGTTTTCCAGCCGTTTGAGTTCAAGATGCTGTCTGAGGCTGGAAAATGGAACCAGGCTGACTTTGTCCAATCCTTGAGAGACAGGCAGTATCCCATGATCCTGCTGTATGACCCCGACTCCTGGGATTCACAGCATGCGCGCTGGACACAGGAGCAGTTGGATGCGCTGTACGAAAACTACCAATCCAGCACCAGGCTTGCGGACACGCTGGTATTCAAACCCAAGAGGTAGCAACCAGCCTGGGAACACAGAACGAATAAGGATCGTCTTTAGATCGCAGCATGAGGAATGCCTCAGTGCTTATATTGATAAAAGAGGTTGAAGCATGCTCTTGAAATTAAAAGGGGTTTTCATTGCCCTGTTTTTCTTGTTCCTGACAGCATCGGCCTGTACTCCGCAACTCGATGCACAGCTACCTGGGGAAACCCCGCCTGAGATGCTGGCCACCCCAACTCAACCACTGACCGCTTCGCCGACATCTGCAAGCCCCGCCGAGTATTACAGCCCGGAGTTTAATCTGCGCCTGAATTATCCCGCAAGCTGGTCGTTCCTGGATGGCGATCCCGGTTCGGAGTGCTATGGTGGAGTGGATGGTTTCTTCCGCCTCACGACAATCGCCAGCGGCGGGATGACGTTGGACGAGCTGGCACAGGCGGAGGCGAACCACGCTCAACAGCCGTTTGGTTCACAGCCAGCGGTTGAAGCAGTAGAAGTTGGTGGAAGCGAAGCCCGGCGCATTTCCCCGTCTGCAGACCAGCCAAAGGAAGGTGGCTCAGACCAGCCATGGGGGGAGTTGCTCGTGGCCTTCCCGCGGCCGGTGATGGTGGACGGCTTCCTGGCGGATTATTTCAGCCTGCAGGCTGACCTCGCCCACCTGGATGCGCTGGCAGAATCGCTGCAGTTCGATCCACAAGCCACAGAGGAAAGACTTTTTGCAGCGATGTCGGATACCCCGGCGGCCGGCATTTGCGCCCTCGTCACGGAGACTGTGTATATTATGACCGTCAGCCCGGACATGCCCTCGCCGCGCTGCCTGCAGGTGCCCCTGGGAGCCTTGATTGGCTTCAGTAACCAGACTGGAGTACCTCTGACGGCGCGCCTGGGCGGCTACGAATTCCTGCTGCCGGAGAACGAAGAGGTTGTGTTGAACGTGCCGGTAGGAGCGTACCTGGCTCCGGGTGTCCACCAACTGCAGCTGGATGGGAATGGCAGCGCCCCCGAAATCTGGGTGATCGAGCAGCCCTGAGGGGCTTTGTCCTGTATAATTAATTACCGACTTACCTGAAGCCAACAAGGAGTAAAGAATGTCTGAAAAGAACGTACCTCCCCGCAGTGAGATCCCCGAGAAATATAAATGGGCTGCAGAAACTGTGTTCGCTTCCATTGCCGATTGGGAAAATGAGCTGAAATCCCTCGCAGGAGCCGCGGAAGCCGTCAGCGGTTATAAAGATAAAATTGCGGAAAATCCAACGAAACTGCTGGATGCACTGCATGCCATCGAAGACTTGGCCAGCCGGATGCAGCGTGTCTATTTTTATGCCAGCATGGCTTTCTCCGTTGATACCACCGACCAGGCTGCCTCCCGGCGCAACAGCCAGGCCCAGTCGGCGGCAGCCCAGGTCTTTGCAGCCATGTCCTATCTCGACCCGGGGTTGATCGCAATCGGCGAACCCCGGCTGCGTTCCTGGATTGCACAGGAGCCTGCCCTTGAGATTTACTCTCATTACATCGACAACCTCTTCCGACGCCAGGCGCACGTGCGCTCCACGGAGGTTGAGGAGCTCCTGGGACTGGCTTCCGACCCGTTTGACAATACCTTCAACACCTTGAATTCGCTGGTCAACGCGGATTTCAAGTTCCCCCCTGCCGTGACCGAGGATGGCAGCCCGGTGCAGGTAACCGCCTCGACCTTCGATAACCTGATGGGTGAACCTGACCGCACACTACGCCGGACGGCTTACGAAAGCTACACCGGCGTGTACCTTGGCTTCAAGAATACCCTGGCCAGCAACCTGGCGGGCAGCATCAAGTCGCTGGTCTTTCAAATGCGTGCCCGGCGGCATGCCTCCAGCCTGGAAGCTTCGCTGTATCAGGACAATATCCCCCAGGAAGTCTTTTTCAACCTGATCGAAACCTTTAAAAAGCACTTACCCGTTTGGCACCGTTATTGGGCAGCGCGGCGCAAAATCCTGGGAGTGGACGAGCTGCACCCCTACGATATCTGGGCGCCACTGACTTCGAAACAGCCAGCCTTCACCTACGAGCAGGCGGTAGAGTGGGTCTGCCAGGGCCTGGCGCCCCTGGGCGACGAGTACGCCGGCACGATCCGCCGCGGCTGCCTGGAGCAGCGCTGGGTGGACGTCTTCCCCAATGTTGGGAAATGGGATGGGGCTTTTTCTGCAGGCGCCCCAGGCACGAATCCCTTTATCCTGCTCAATTTCGACAACTCCATCTTCGGTTTGAGCACCCTCACCCACGAGCTCGGTCACTCGATGCATTCGTACCTCTCCTGGGAGAACCAGCCTTTTATTTACAGCGGCTACACCACATTTGCAGCGGAGGTGGCCTCGAACTTCCACCAGGCGATGACGCGGGCTGCATTGCTGGCAACCAACCCGGACCGCGACCTGCAGATCAGCATCATCGAAGAAGCCATGTCCAACCTGCACCGCTATTTCTTCATCATGCCCACCCTGGCGCGTTTTGAGCTGGAAGTGTATGGGCGTGAAGAGCGCGGCGAGGGTCTGGCAGCCGACGACATGATCGGGCTGATGGCAGACCTGTTTGCCGAAGGCTACGGTTCAGAGATGACATACGACCGCCAGCAGATTGGCATCACCTGGGCGACCTTCCCGCATCTTTACATGAACTTCTACGTCTTCCAATATGCAACGGGTATTTCCGGCGCGCACGCCTTTGCAAGGCGCATCCTCAGCGGGGTGCCGGGGGCGGCGGATTCTTACCTGGGTTTCCTCAAGTCGGGCGGGTCGCGCTATCCTTTGGATGCTGCTGCGCTTGGCAGGCGTCGACCTTTCGACATCCGAGGCCGTGGAGCAAACCTTTGGCATCCTCGCCGACTACGTCGCACGCCTGGAGGCGCTGGCGGCATAAGTAGCTGCAGAAGTATCTTCCGGTAGGGGCAGGTCTCAGACCTGCCCCTACTTTTTGTTGACTTAACGATCAGACTGGTTTATAATATAAGAAACACTACTAATCTAATAGACTATATAGAACAACATGAGACTATCCAAGCGTGGTGAATACGGCCTGCGGGCCATGATCGACCTGGCGGAGGCCCATCATTCCGGCAACCCTGTCGTCCAGATCAAGGACATTGCCGAACGCGAGCACATCCCCTCGAAATTCCTGGAGCAAATCCTGCTTAACTTAAAAAACGCCGGTCTGCTGCACAGCAAGATGGGCGTTGGCGGCGGTTATTACCTGGCGCACCCTCCGAGCAAATTACACTCGGGCAGATTGTACGCATCCTCGATGGTCCTCTGGCGCCCATCCGCTGCGTCTCACAGATGGCCTACGAGAGCTGCGGCTGTCCGGATGAGCTGACCTGCGGCCTGCGCCTGACCATGCTGGATGTGCGCAATGCCATCGCCAGTATCCTGGATCAAACCTCATTGGGTGATGTGGTCAAGAGGGTAGAAGCAGCCCGCCAGCAGCGACTGCCGGACTCCGTTGTCGAAGATATATTAAATCCCGCGGAATAGGGTACACAGCCTGCGGTTGTGTTCCCAAACCAAAAAAGAAAGGAAAACTAAATGAAATCCTCAAGAAAGATACTCTCGATCCTGATGATTGTGATCCTGCTGACAACCTCCCTGACGGCTTGCGGCAACCAGGAGAGCGCCGATTCCGGCGTAAGTGAAGCGTCGACCTCTTCTGACCTGGAAGGCACCATCAGCATCTCGGGCGCCTTTGCCCTGTACCCGATGATGCAGCGCTGGGCGGAAGAATTTTCAAAGCTGCACCCGAAAGTCATGTTTGATGTCCAGGCGGGAGGCGCCGGTAAGGGGATGTCCGATGCATTGGCAGACCTGGTCGATATCGGCATGGTCTCGCGCGATATTGCCCCTGAAGAAGAAGCCAAGGGAGCTTATGGGATCGCAGTGACGAAAGACGCAGTTTTCGCCACGATCAGCGATCAAAACCCGGTGCTTCAGGACCTGCTGGCAAAGGGGTTGACCATGGAGCAGTTTGAAAAGCTGTTCATCACCGGCGAGATCACGACCTGGGGCGAGTCTGGTCGGCAAACCGGAAATCACCGACGAAGTCCACGTGTATACTCGTGCCGATTCGTGCGGGGCGGCAGAAGTTTGGGCCAAGTACCTGGGTAATAAAAAGCAGGAAGACCTGCTTGGCATCGGCGTCTCGAGTGATCCCGGGCTTTTAGATGCGGTGATCAAAGATCCATTGGGAATCGGCTATAACAATTTGAATTATGCGTACGATACCAGCGGTAAGCCTGTGACTGGCGCGGCCATTGTCCCAATCGATGCCAACGGCGATGGCAAGGCGGATGCTGATGAGCTGCTGGAGACCAAGGAAGAGGCGCAACACAGCGTTGCGAGCGGGCTTTACCCCTCGCCTCCGGCGCGTGCCCTGAACCTGGTCACGCTGGACAAGCCCTCGGGTATCGTGCAGGAGTTCATCCGCTGGATCCTGACCGATGGACAGCAATACGTGGGTGAAGCCGGTTACGTCAGCCTGACCGACGAGCAAATCCAAGAATCCCTGGATAAAGTCAAATAAAAGGATGGCCAGATCTCAAGGATCGGGTCGCAGCACGCTGGATCGCCTCGCCAGGAAAGGTTTTGGCATAGGCGCTGCCCTGCCATTCCTCCTGGCGCTTGCCATCCTGGCGACTCTCTTCTTGCGCTTCCTGCCCATTCTCCAGGAACAATCGCTCCTGGAACTGCTTACCGGGCAAGTGTGGAAACCGTTAAAAGGTGAGTTTGGGTTTTTACCCTTCATCCTGGGGACGATCTGGGTAACGCTGATCGCGATGGTTGTGGCAGTGCCGCCATGCCTGTTCTGCGCCGTTTACCTGGCCGAATACGCCAGTCCGGCGACGAGGACGGTGGCCAAGCCGCTGCTCGATCTCCTGGCAGCCATCCCATCCGTGGTGTACGGCGTGTGGGGGATGTTGATCATTGTTCCGCTGGTTCAGAACTACATCGGTCCAGCGCTCGACCGGCTGTTGGGTTTCCTGCCTTTTTTTGCGAAAACCAACCCGACCGGTTTCAGCCTGCTTGCCGGGGGCATCGTCCTGGCGGTGATGGTTGCTCCGTTTATCATCGCGGTCACTTATGAGGTGATCGCCACAGTTCCCAATGGCCAGCGCGAGGCTGCCCTGGCCCTGGGAGCCACGCGCTGGCAGACCATCCGTTCGGCTGTGCTGCCACCGACCACTCCTGGGATCGCAGCCGGGATTGTCCTGGGATCATCACGCGCCCTGGGCGAGACCATGGCCGTTTTAATGGTGGTGGGGAACGTAGTACAGATGCCTAAATCGATCTTTGATGCCGCTTATCCCCTGCCAGCGCTCATTGCCAACAACTACGGTGAGATGATGTCTATTCCAATGTACGACGCAGCCCTCATGGGTGCGGCTTTTATCCTGGCGCTGATCATCCTCCTGTTTAATATCCTATCTACAATGGTGCTGCGCAGGTATAAGAGGAAGTATTCATTATGAAACGTCGGCATATCGAAGAAGCAGCAATTAAAGCCGTCATGTTTTTATCGATGCTGCTGGTCGCGGGCAGCCTTGGGGCAATCCTGGTCACGATCCTGGTCAAGGGGCTGCCGGCACTCTCCTGGGAAATGGTGTCACAGTCCCCGAAAGGTGGCTTTTACCTGGGGAAAGAAGGCGGGATCCTCAACGCCATCGTGGGTTCTTTCTACCTGGCACTCGGCGCCACATTTTTGGCCCTGCTGTTTGCCCTGCCAATCGCCCTTTATCTCCAGGCATATGCCCGGAATTCTGTGCGTGCTGACCTCGTCCGCCTGGCGATGGATGTGCTCTGGGGAATCCCGTCTATCGTGTACGGCGCATTTGGCTTTATTATCATGATGTTTTTAGGCATCCGGGCGTCGCTGTTGGGCGGGATTATCGTCCTGGCTTTACTCGAGCTGCCGATCATGACGCGCGCCATCGACGAGGTCATCCGCCTGACGCCCTTCGATATCGAGGCGGCTTCGTTTGCCCTTGGGGCTACCCGTTTCGAGACGGCCACGCGCGTGGTGGTGCGCCAGATGCTGCCCGGGATCATCACCGGCATCCTGCTGGCATTTGGAAGGGCGATCGGCGATGCAGCTTCGGTGCTGTTTGTAGCCGGTTATACCGACCGCATGCCGACCTCGCTGCTGCGCCCGGTGGCTTCGCTTCCCCTGGCAGTTTTTTTTCAGCTCGGCACACCTTATCCCGAGGTCCAGCAGCGGGCGTACGCCTCGGCGCTGGTGCTGACCGTGATTGTGCTGGTCATCAGCCTGGGTTCCCGCTGGATTTCCAACCGCTTGAGCCGGAATATTGTGAAATAGGTCGACCATGGATGCCCATATTCAAGTTCGCAACCTGAATGTATTTTACGGCGACAGCCAGGCCCTCAAAGACGTGAACCTGGAACTGCCCAAGAACCAGGTCACCATTATCATGGGACCGTCCGGCTGCGGAAAGACTACTTTACTCAAAAGCCTGAACCGTTTCCTGGAGCTGACCGATTCTACGCGCGTGCAGGGCGAGGTGCTGATTGACGGGCAAAACATCTATGCCCCCGGCGTGGACGTGACGGAAATCCGCAAGCGTACAGGTTTGCTGGCGCAGCGCCCATCCCCGCTGCCGATGTCGATCTACGATAACGTCGCTTACGGCATGCGCCTGCACGGCATCTGTAAGAAGGGCTGTTCGATGGACGAGCGCGTCGAGCATTACCTGCGTGAAGCCGGCCTGTGGGAGGAGGTCCAGGACCGCCTGCACAAGCCCGCCACGGGACTCTCGATCGGCCAGCAGCAGCGCTTGTGCCTGGCGCGCGGCCTGGCGGTGGAGCCGGAGATTCTGCTGGGCGACGAGCCCACCTCGGCTCTCGACCCGATATCGGCACAGCATATCGAAAAGCGTCTGAACGAGCTCAAAAAAGAGTACACGATCGTGATGGTCACCCACATCCTGCGCCAGGCGCGCCGCCTGGCCGATTACGTGGTCTTCATGTACCTGGGCGAGGTGGTCGAGGCCGGCCCGGCGCGCGAGTTTTTCGAGAACCCGCGCATGGAACGCACCCGTGCCTATCTGACTGGACTTATTTAATCTACTCCAGCAAATAAATCTTTTTCAACTCTGCCCTTTTGCCGGGGCGGGTAGGCGCGCATGTAGGTTTCCTTGGTGCCGACCAGGCGCATCACCCAGCCCATCGCACCTTTACGCATATTGCCACCGCCCTGGCTGTCGTGGCAGATCGAGGCCTCGGTCTTCTGGCGCAGGGCTGAACGGTAATTGACCACGGCGTCGGTAGGAAACTCGGCGGAGGCGATGTCCACCAGGTCGATATCTTCGTTACGTCCGAACTTGTGCGGGTTCTTGCCGAACCAGGGCAGGATGCGAACTGCGATTCTTAGCAGGCGTTTTGAGATGGTCTGGAAGTAGAGCTTCTGCGGCTGGTAGGCGGGCAGGTCTCCCGGATACTGTTGGGCGTCGCCGGCGGCTTCGAAGGCTTTGACCGTGGCGTTGTGGATGGCAATGTGGTCGGGATGGCGGTAGCCGCCGATCGGGTCAAAGGTGATCACAACCTCCGGCTTGAGCAGGCGGATGTACTCGACCACGCGCCCGGCCGCCTCGTCCAGCGGTGCGGCCGCCAGCGCCTGGGGATGCTGGTTGTAAGGGGAGCCGGGCATGCCCGAATCGTGGTAGCCCAGGAAGTAGACGCCGGTCAGACCGAGCTTCTCGGCCGCGCAGCGCAGCTCGTGCTCGCGGCGTTCGGCGATCGATTGGAAGCCGTCCAGGCAGTCGGCGTCCATGTCACCGGCTTCGCCGCGCGTGGCGCAGACCAGGTAGACGTTGACCCCGCGCTGCGCGTACAGCGCCAGGGTGCCGCCCGTGCCGAAGGATTCATCGTCCGGGTGTGCCAGGACGGCCAGTAATGTTTTCTTTTTTATCTCAGAGTCCATAAAGTTTCACCTAAACACCTAATCTTATTATAATTTCCAGATCGATTTCAAACGGCATTCGGAAAAGGTGGTTACCTTACCCTCGCCATGCAAGTGCAGCACGGGTCCCTTTGCTGGGAGAGCGCCGGCTGCAAAAGCGGCCTCTCCATCCTGGGCGAACAGCTCCACGATGCCGCGGTCGAGCAGGATGCGCAGCTTCAGGGATGCTGCTTGTGTCAGGGTGGCGCTGGCGCCTGCAAAGGTAAGAACAAGCCCTTCCGGGTCGAAAACGAGCTCTTGCCCGATAAGGCTGAGCTCCAGGTTCCGGTTGGCATCGAACGCCAGCTCCACGTCGAGCAGTTCCTGCTCGGAATGCCGGAAATGCTCGTTGATTTCAGAAAAGGAAAGGTTTTCAGCATATCGCTGGTGAGTGACGAGTTGCTTCAGCTCCTCCACGGGGTTGAAGCACAGGCGCAGCCCGCCCGGCATCCGCCGCAGGCTCAACTCCAGCGGCAGCGACATCCCCTGGCTGAAGGGCATTCCCGGGTAGGCGACGCCGGCCAGCCAGCCGACCATGATTCTGCGCGGAATGTCTTGATTGGGTTTGACCGGGGCATCATTAAAGATTTGGGCAGCATAAAAGTTAGGCCCGTGATGGGCAACCAAAGGTTGCCCGGCGACCTGCAGCGGTGCCAGCGGTGAAAATTTCTCGCCGTCGAACCGGCCAACCTGGAACACCGAGCGGGCATCATTCCCTGATGGGGACGAAGTTTGCAGGGCTCCGTAGAGCACCCAATAGCGCTCATCGTTAAGAGCGGCGCTGCCGCTATCGCTGCCTTCCACTGCCAGCTCAAAGAGTTCCGGGCACTCGAAAAAGTCGGGAAGCTCCTGGATCGTTTGGGTCCGCTGCCATTCCTTCAGGTTGGTCGATGTGTAAATGGCGTAGCCGCGCTTCTCGTCGATTTCTTCGTAGACGATCATGACCCATTTCTGGCCTGGCTCATACCAGATGATCTTCGGGTCGCGCCCCTGGTGAGGCAGGATGGGGTTGTCGGTGTATTCCTGGAAGGATTGCCCGCCGTCCAGGCTGTAAGCCAGGCACTCGCCGCGCCCGGTGCTGGTGAATGCCAGCACCAGCGGCGCTTGCCCGGCGGACCCGAACCCGGAAGTGTTGCGGACGTCCAGCACGGCGCTGCCCGAAAAAGCCATGTCCGCCAGGGAATTTTGAAAGAGCGCCACGGGGAGCTCCTGCCAGTGGAGCAGGTCGCGGCTGGCGGCATGCCCCCAGTGCATGTTACCCCAGTTGATGCCGAAGGGGTTGTACTGGAAGAACAGGTGCCAGGTGCCATCCGCGAAGATCATGCCGTTTGGATCGTTGTTCCAGCCGCGCGCCGGGGTGAAGTGGAGCTGAGGCCTGCCGCGCTCCTGGTAGAGCTCGTCCGTAGCCTTACGACCCTTCCCCTGGACGATCGCCTTTTTCAGCCAGGGCAGGCAGGCTGCGGGCACGGCTGCCTGCGGGGTGGCAACACGCACCTGCGCGCCCTGGAATTCCGAGATGTCATAACTTGCCCACCAGTCAGGCGTCTCCTGCTGCGCCAACTCGAGCACGAACTCGCGCACCATGGCTTTCCCAATGTGCATCTGGATGACGACCGGCTCAGCGCCGTTTTTGATCGGAAAATACAAATACGGGTAGCGCACCTGGATTTCCTTCTGGAAGCGCACCAGCCGCGCCTGCTTGAGAGCGGACACAAACTCCGCCTCTCCCAGCACGCCGCCCAGCATTGCCAGCACGTTTTCGGGCGGGGTGCCCACCTGGATGCAGTGGCTGGGGGCGGCGATGTAGCCGCCGCCCTCGCCAAAGATCCGGACCAGGCGCTGGCATTCCGCCTCGACGGTTTGGGCGTCAGCGTGCGGCAGAAGCGCCTGCACGCTGATCCCGCCGTGGAAGGCAAGCTGCCTGCCGAAGGTGGGCTTGAGCCGCTCGGGTTCCATCTTGACGGCGTCCACCTGCACAGCTTCTAGCACCTCGACACCGGCCTCGATCAGGTCGGGCAGCAGGTCGAAGGCCGAGCCGTCGGTGTGGAACATGATCGCAGCCTGCGGCGCCAGCTCCTTGGCCAGCCGGAACAGGCGCCGGTGGTAGGGCATGATCAGCTCGCGGTAGGTGCGGTTTGAGATCAGGGGAGCTTTCTGGCCACCGACATCGTCGGCGAAATAGCAGATGTCGACGCGGTCAGCCACCAGCGGCAGGGCGCGCTGTAGCTTGCCTTCAAAATAACGCGTGATCTGCTCGAGGGCGGCATGCACCAGCTCCGGTCGCTGGACCAGGTTGGTGTACATGACCTCGTGACCGGTCATCCAGGTGTAAATTTCGAGCACGTTGCCGCAGACATCGATCCACAGCTTGCCCGCCAGCCTGCCTTCTGGGTCGGCCTCGAGCACGTCTCGCCGAAGGTGGGCATAGTCAAACCATTCCGGGTCGGGCCAGGGGTAGCCTTCGATCTCGGCCAGCGACTGCACCTGGCTGAGCGGGTAAACAGCGACCTCATCGTAGGCCCCATCGCCGTAGCTGATTGCCCGGCGGACGATGCCCCAGATGTCGGTGTTGTCCGCCAGGGGCGGGCCGATATAGCGCGGCGAAATGCGCAGCGAGTCCTCGGTTGCCAGGTACAGGCCGCGCCAGCTCATGCCGTGAGGGCGTAAATACTCGTCCATCGCGGCCGTCATTTCTGGGGTGGGATGCAACCCCCAGGAAAAAGGCACGCGCCCTGGCTGGGTGTGGAGCAATGCCGCCTGAACGCGCTGGCGAGGGGTTTGGTCAAAAATCTGGATTTTTTTCATGCCATATCTATCCATGAATGCCGTTAAATCATTGAATTACTGAGACACTGAAGGACCGTTGAAGCACTGAAAGTGCTCGCGTGGGAGGAATATTATCAGTGTCTCATCTTTTCTCAGTGCCTAGTGGTTCAGTTCACCACGCTGACCCGTGAGCCGGTGGCGGTCTTCTCCACCTCGATGCGGGTGGGGAAGGCGTCTTTGAGCTCGTCGATGTGGGTGATCACGAGGACCTTGGCGAAATCTTTACGGACCAGGTTGATGGCTTCCACCAGGCGCTGTCGCCCGTGAGCGTCCTGGCTGCCGAAGCCTTCGTCGATCACCAGGGTCTGCAGGCGGGCGCCGGCTCGCTGTGCCAGGACCTCCGCAAGCGCCAGGCGCACGGCGAAGTTGACGCGAAAGGCCTCGCCGCCTGAGTACAGCTCGTATTCGCGCGTCCCGGCGCCGTCGCTGATCTGGATGTCCAGGGTTTCCTTGAGATCCTCGCGCTTCTTTTCTTTATAGGCTGCCTGGGTGATGAAGCGCACTGTCATCACGCCGTCGCTCAGGCGGTCGAGGATGTCATTGGCGCGGGCTTCGATCTCGGGCAGCGCCTGCTCGATCAGCAGCGCCGGGATGCCGTCCTTGCCGAATGCCTGCTCAAGCTGTTTATACTGGCCCACCTGGCGCGCCTGCACTTCGCGCTGCGTCTCTAGTTTTTTACGGCGTACCTTCAAATCGTCCAGCACCAACACCTTCTGCCGGGCTGCGCCAACTTCCAGGCGCAGGCGGTTCTCGTTTTCCTGCAGGCGGAAGAAGAGCGCCTCGGCGGACCCAAGGTCGGGCGCCTGCGCCAGCTCCTGGGCAAGTGCTCCGGCGGCTTCCTGGTATTCGGCCTGCTGGCGAACCGCCTCCTTTGCCTGGGCGGTTTCCTGGGCCTGCAGCTCGCCGATCTCGCGTTCAAGCGGTGCCAGGGAGGCCTGGGCGCGCTCGAGGCTGCGCACGTCGTCTTCGTATGTTCGAAAGGCGCTCTCTGCCTTTCGAACACCGTCATGAGAAGCTGCGTCGTAGCCGATCTTCTTTAACTCGGCATCGATTTCGGCTAGGCTCTGGCGCGCTTCTTGCGCATAGCTTTCTGTGATGAGTGCCTCCTGGATTTCCGCCAGGCGCACGGCGCCCTGCTCCTCCCACTCCTGGCGCTGCGCGAGCAGCATCTCGCGCTGGCTGCCGGCCTGGGCAAGCTGGCCTGTCAGCGTGCGCAGCTCGTTCTCCACGTGGCGCAGCGGTAAGATTGCCTGCTCGAGGCTGCGCACAGCTTCCTCACACTCTTTGATGACCGCCTGGTTCTGGCGGAAACGGTCGCCCATCTCCCTGCCTTCCGCTTCCAGGGTGGCAATCAGCTCCAGGCGCTCGCTTTCGGCGAGTGGTTTCCCGCATGTCGGGCAGGCAGGCGCTTCCAGCTCCTGCAGGCGGTCCAGGCGCTGCTTGAGCGGGTCCATGGCCGGCTTGAGGGTGCGGTTCTCGGCGGCGGCTTCGGCCTGCTGCGTGCGGCTGGCTTCCAGGTCGCTTTGGAGCTGGCTGCGCACCGACAGGCGCTGCTCGGCCTCGGCGACCCGGGACTTCAAGTCCTCGATGCGCCGGTCCCATTCGATCAGGCCTTCAGAGGCTTTGAGGATAGCCGTGGACCGCTCCTGTAGCCCCTTCAGTTCGCCTTCCAGGCTGGACCTGGCGGCCTGGATCGCCGTGCGCGGCGCTTCGCGGAGCTTCTCCTGCTCGCGGAAGCGCTCCGCCTCCTGGTCAAGGCGCTTGAGCTCGAGGCGCAGCTCCTCCAGCTTGCGATAGCCGGCTTCGATTTCCTGGGCACGCCCGACCAGGTCGCTGAGAGCTGCCGCGCTCCTGCAGGCGCTGCACCAGGCGTCCCTGGGTCTCTTCCAACCCGCGATTGGCGGACTGCGCCTGGCGCTCGAGGGCCTGCACCAGGTTCTGGCGCGCTGCCAGCGAGGCGGCAATCCGGCGGATGCCGTCCAGCACGACTTCCTGCGCCTGGCGCTCTTTACCCAGGCGTTCCAACTCGCCCTCCAGGCGCTGCAGGGCCTCGCGTCGCTGGGATTCCTCGTCGAGCTCATTTTGGATCTCGTGAAGGCGCCCGTCCAGGCGCTCGATCTCTTCCTCCACCAGCTTGCGCCGTTCGGCGGCGCGCTTGCGGTAGACCTCCCACGTTTCCAAACCCAGGATGCTGCTCAGGATGCGCTTGCGGTCGCCCGGGCGCTGCTGGGTGAACTGGTCGGCTTTGCCCTGCAGAAAGAAGGAGGCGTTGACGAAGGTCTCGTAGTCGAGGCGCAGCGTGAACTCGATGCCGCGCCTGGGTCTCGCGCAGCGTGCGCTCGGAGAGCGGTTTCCAGGTGGGATTGGAGCCCTGGCTATCAGGTGTTTGTTGAATTTGGAACTCTAAAATTGTGGATTTTTCGCGCGGCTTGATGCGCTGGACGCGGTAAACGTTACCTTCATAAGAGAAAGTCAGGCTGACGTTGGCTTCTTTGGATTGGGCGTTGATGATCAATTCATCACTGCGCCGGGCGATGCCGAAGAGCGCCCAGGTGATAGCGTCCAGCAGTGACGATTTCCCGGCGCCGTTGGGACCGGCGATACAGGCCAGGTCGAAGGATGTAAAGTCGATTTCGACGGGGTCGCGGTAGGAGAGGAAGCCGGAGAGGGTGAGGTGGAGGGGGATCATAGACAGTGGGTAAGCCAGGGATTCTAATCAACCTGGCAGGAGAGCAGGTAGGATAACAACTCGGACAGGGAGCAGGTCGCCAGTCCCACGTATTTATCGGCGCCGCCGTAATAAACGTGGAGCGTACCGTCGATGACGACCTTGCCGCAGGGGAAGCACACACCCCGGTACGGTCCTTCGAGCTCGTACCATTCCTCGGGCTGCAGCAGCCAGTCGCGCGAGCGGTGACGCACGATCGCCGGGTTATCCAGGTCAAGCAGCAGGGCGCCCAGGCGGTAGTGGCGGTCGCTGCCGACGGCGTGGTAGAGCGTCAGCCAGCCATGCTCGGTGCGGATGGGAGGTGTGTTCCCGCCAATCTTCTTGTTTTCCCACTCGAATTCGGCGGTGGCAAGGAGGCGGCTGTCGCTCCAGGCGAGCAGGTCGTCCGAGCTGGAAATCCACATAGCCGGGTACTGCGTCCCGTACTGCGGACCCACCCAGTTCATTGGGCGGTGCAGCATCCAGAACTTGCCGTCGATCTGTTCGGGGAAAAGGATCACATCGCGGTCGTCGACCAGCGGGTTGGTCAGGCGGCCGAGGCGCTGCCAGGTGCGGAAATCGCGCGTAAGCGCCAGCCCGGTCCAGGTGCTGTTCTCGCGCAGCAGCCAGGGGAATTCGGGGGGCAGGGAGGGCGGCTTATAGGCCTGGTTTTCGGGACTCAGCCAGTACTGCCCGGGAGGGAAGGGGCGGGCGGCATAGGTCACGTAGTACCAGTCGCCAAACTTGACGATGCGCGGATCTTCCACGCAGCCGGCGTCGGGGCCGTCGAGGCTGGGAGAGAAGACCGGCTGGTCGGAGAGGCGCTCGAAATGCATACCGTCCTGGCTGACTGCCAGGCCGAAGTGGATGCGGTGCTCGGGATCGTCGCCGGCGGCGCGGTAGAGCAGGTAGACCTGACGGCTGGCCGAGTCGTACCAGGCGCCGGGGTTGGTGGTGACGAAGGACTCCCAGGCGTTGGCGGGGTTGGGAGAGAGGATCGGGTTACCTGGGTAGCGGGTGAGTTTCAATGAGACTATTTCCTGACTTTACCTGACGATTTTAACTGAGTTATTATAACAAAGGCGGGAAGTGCGCTAGAATCTCAAAATTGATGCGTAAAACGAAAACCATAATAGAACTTGATTAAAGGATATACAAACCAGTGGATGATCTGATTAAAAACAACCGCCTGGTATGGGAAGATTGGACTTGCCTGCATCTTGAAACCGACTCGGTTTACCAGGCGGAAATTAAGGCCTTTGAGGCTGGCGAGGACACCCTCAGTCCGATCGACCTCGAAGAAGTTGGGGAAGTTCAAGACAAGGTTTTTCTGCATCTCATGTGCCATTTCGGCCTCGATTCCTTATCCTGGGCTAAACGTGGTGCCCGCGTCACCGGAGTTGATTATTCTATAAACTCAATAACAGCAGCGCGGGATTTCGCCAAAAAGCATAATATCTCGGCCGAATTTCTTTGTGCGGATGTCTATGAACTACCAGAAAACTTCTCGGGGCAGTTCGATCTGGTCTACGCCGAAGGCGGAATCCTTGCCTGGTTGCCTGACCTGGGGAAATTTACCCGGATTGTTGCCCGGTGTCTGAAACCGGGTGGCATTTTTTACCTCCGCGATAGCCATCCTTTTCGCAGAGTCATTTTTCCAGCGATTGTTGCCCAGAATGGGGACATACGGTATTACCGTTATTTTTCTAAAGAGCCAACCTGTATTGACATGGCTGGCTCCTATGCCCAGCCCAATGCTAACTCATCCCATAAGGTCTATTTTTGGGTGCATAGCATTGGTGAAATCGTTACGGAATTATCCAGCGCTGGCCTGCATATCGAATTCTTGCACGAGTTTCCTAAAGTATACGAAACATTCCCAACGAATATCAGGACACAACCGGGGAAGTTTGAGCAGCACATTCTCAACAAGTGGTCGATCCCGAACATTTTTTCCTTGCGCGCGAAATTAGTCGAGTGAAACATTCAACGCCTGGAATGGCACCTTCCCACAGATTTCCCTGAATTTATGGAGTGCCAATCCATAAATTAAGCCGAAAATCCTACATCAGGGTGCTGCCTGCATGTCTCTTGAACTTATCTTGGCTTGAGAGCGTAATGTTAGTATGCAGAGCCCTCCACCTTCCCATAAAAATCCACGCCTCTACTTACGCAACAGCCTGGTAGCCTGGGGGCTGGCGTTGGCTGTGTTGGTCGGCGCCCTACTCAGCCCCTCGCGCCCCATCACACTGGCCTGGCTGATCCCGGCTCTCGTCCTGGCTTACCAGGTCTGGAAGACTTACCGCACTGTCCATCCGAGCCGGTTGCTGGCATTGGGCAGCCAGACCCCGGCAGCACTGAACCTGCCGTACGAGAACGTGGAATTTCTGAGCCGGGATGGGCTGCGCCTGGCGGGCTGGTACGTCCCCTGTCCGAATAGCCCGACGGTGATCCTGGTGCACGGGTTGGGCGGCTCTGCTGGAGCGATGATTTACCATGCCGGCGTCCTGCTGAAAAGGGGTTACGGCTCTCTCCTGATCGACTTGCGCGCCCATGGCAGCAGCCAGGGCAACACCTCCACTTATGGGATTGCTGAAGCCAACGACGTCCTGGGCGCAGTCGATTACCTGCAGTCGCGCCCGGATGTGGACGCCCGGCGCATTGGTGCGCTGGGGATTTCCCTGGGTGCCCAGGCGGTCCTGCGCGCCGCCGTTCTCAGCAGTGCCATCCGCGCCGTCGCCCTGGAAGGCGTTGGCACGACCATGCTCTCCGACCACGGCCATCCCAGGCCAGCCTGGCTCTGGAAGCTGCTTTATCCCTACAACTGGCTGCTGTACCGGCTGGGCGACTGGATGTGCGGGGTAACTCCCGAAGAGAACACGCGCACAGCGCTGGCCAGGTTGGAACAGCCAAAAATGCTCATCTCGACCGGTAAGGGCAGCGAACAGCGCTTTTCCCGCATTCTGTACGACCTGGCCTCAGAGCCCAAGGAGCTTTACGAAATCCCACGCGCCCAGCACGCTGGGGGATATTTCTTCGCGCCTAAGGAATACACCGAAAAAATTGCCAGTTTTTTCGACCGGGCGCTGGTCTAGCAGGGAATCTCGCGAGGTTTGATAGCAAGTCACGACTTGCCTCTTGCCGAAGTTGGTTACCCTTTACGCAAGTTTTCTTTCGCGCTTTTCGCGATCCAATTCTTCTTGCTGAGCCTATATTTCTCCCTTTTCAAATCGCCAGCACGCAATCGCCAGCGCCACGATGATGATGCCCAGGCTGACCCACAGCGCGCCCCAGGCGCTGTCCTGGCCGCCAAGCGCCAGGGCAACCCCCCAGGAATTGAGCTGGTTGGGCATGTACGTTCCCAGCCTCGGCAGCGATCCCAATATGAGCAGCAGCGCCAGCCCGCCAAAGGCTGCGCCGGCTGCCACCGCCTGGGTGCGCGCCAGCGTGCTCGCCAGCAGCGTGACCGTGAGGAAAACGTCCAGGAATACAAACAGCAGCAGGTTGAGCTGGATGAATCCCAGGAGCGGCAGCGGCCCGAAAAGGATCCAGGTGTAGGCCGCGTCCAGCAGGGCGCTCAGCGCCACTCCCAGTGCCAGTACCCCCGACCATACCAGCCACTTCGCCAGCACCAGGGCGCTGCGCCGCACCGGGCGCACCAGCAGCATAGCCGCCGTGCCGCGCTCGATTTCCTGGGCAACGCTGCTCATCGCCAGGATCGTGATCAGCAACACGCCAAATTGGGTGACGTTTTTCAAGTACTGCCCCACGGCGTCCACCAGGGTGGGATCGGGGATCAGGTCGGCAAAGCCCGGAGGCATGCCGGGGACCGAGCGCAGCAGCGCCGGGGTATAATAGGCCAGCAGCGGTGAGATCAACCCGGAGATAACAAGCACGGCGATCAAGATCACGCCGCGCCAGGTGCGCCATTGCTCGCGCCATTCTTTGAAAAGCAGGGTGCGCATCATTCAAGCCTCCGTTCCGGTCAGGCGCAGGAAGATGTCTTCCAGCGAGGGCTGCACGATCTCGAAGCGTCGCACCAGCAAGCCGCTTGCGGAAAGCAGCCCCAGCAGCGCCGTTTGCGCCTGGGGGATGTCTTTCACCAGCACGCGCGCCGTGTGGTCGGCAATCTGGACGTTTTGGACCACCGGCAGTGCCTTAACAGTTTCGGCCCATCCATCGGAGCCGTTATCGACCTCGATCTCGAACATGGGCTGGGCGTAGCGGTCGAGCAGCGCCTCCCGTCCTTCCTGCAAGACCAGGCGTCCCTGGTTGATGATCCCGACGACGTCGCAAACGCGCTCGACGTCCGCCAGGATGTGGGTCGAGAGCAGGATGGTCGTTCCCCCGCGCAGAGTTTCGATCAGCTCCAGGACTTCCTTGCGCCCGGCAGGGTCGAGGGCGCTGACCGGCTCATCCAACAGCAGGATCGGCGGCTGGTGCACCAGGGCGGCCGCCAGGCCAAGGCGCTGGCGCATGCCGCGCGAGAAGCCCTGGATGCGGCGCCTGGCAGCCTTTTTCAAGTCGACGGTTTCGAGCAGTTCGTCCGTACGCTGGCGCGCGGCTTTCGGTGCCATTCCATATAGCGGGGCTATTAAATCGCGCAGGTACTCGCGCGCCGTCATCCAGCCGTAAAAAGCCGACTCTTCGGGCATCACCCCGATCAGGGGGCGGATATCGACTCCCGGCTGGCCCAGGACCTTGTCCAGGATGGTTACCTTCCCCGAGTCGGGGCGTGCCAGGCCGGTCAGGATGCGCATGGTGGTGGTCTTGCCGGCGCCGTTCGGACCCAGGAAGCCGTAGACGGCGCCGGGCTCGACGCGCAGGCTCAGGCCATCCAGGGCGCGCACCGTCCCGTATGTTTTTACCAGGTTCTCAATCTGGATCATCCTCGGCCTCCGCGTTGCGCCCCCAGGCCAGGTAGATGCCCGAGGTGATGATGCCTGTCGGGATGGTGAACAGGGTCACGACGAGGAGGACTGCCCAGATCAATTTCTTGCCGCGCACTTTTTTACGGCGCGAGAGATCGACCAGGGCGTAGATCGCGAATCCAAGCTGGATCAGGAAGATCGGCGAAATCAACAGCAGCAGTTGGGTGATATTGATATTTTCCATAAGTTACTCCGGGGAAATCAAAAGACAGACGTCATTGAATTATAACGCGGTGGCTGCTACTTCCATGATATTATGCAAGCAGCATCCGGAACAAAGGAAGAAAAATGAAAACGATTGGCCTGATCGGCGGGATGAGCTGGGAATCCTCCATTCAGTATTACCGCATCATCAATGAAATCACCAAAAGAAAACTTGGCGGGCTGCATTCCGCAAAAAGCCTGATGTACTCGGTTGACTTTGCGGAAGTCGAAATCCTCCAGCAGCAAGGCAGGTGGGCCGAAGCTGCCAAAATGCTGGTTGAGGCGGCAAAAAACCTGGAACACGGTGGTGCAGATTTTATTGTCCTGTGTACCAATACGATGCACAAGGCAGCCGAGGAGATCCAGGCCCATGTAAAAATCCCATTTCTGCACATTGCAGATGCAACGGCTGAAAAGATAGAAGGTTCGGGCATAAAAACCGTAGGATTGTTAGGCACGCGCTTCACGATGGAAGAGGATTTTTATAAAGGCAGGCTGGTGCAGAAATACGGCCTGAAGGTGAGTGTCCCAGGCGCTCAAGAACGTGAAGTTATCCACCGGGTGATTTACGAAGAGCTGGTCCTCGGAAAGATTGACCGGCATTCCAAAGAGCAATTCATTGGGATTATCAACCAACTGGTTACCCTGGGTGTAGAAGGCGTTATTTTGGGCTGTACGGAAATCGGGCTGCTCGTTCACCAGGAAGACAGTCAGAGTCCCATTATTTGATACGACGAAGATTCATGCGGAAGCGGCAGTCGATTTTGCATTAAGTGAATAGCGATGCCATAGTCTGATAAGGCAAGCGGCAGGCAGGTAGCTTCTGTGATGTCGGCTCTTTTTCCTGGCAGTGAAAAGTAAATCCGACTGAGTCAGGTATAATTACCTCATGCCTGAACCGAAATTCCTGTCTGTGCTCGAATCCTCCCCCGTACCGCTGCTCAGCGATGGTGCCATGGGAACGATGCTGAACGCACGCGGGATCAACTTCTCCGGCTGCTTTGACGCGCTCAACCTTAACCAGCCGGAGCTGGTGGTCGATATTCACCGGGCTTACCTGGATGCTGGCGCTGATTTGATCCAGACCAACACCTTCGGCGCCAACCGCTTCAAGCTGGCAACGCACGGGCTGGCAGAACAGGTGGCTGTGATCAACCAGGCCGGCGTGGCCGCTGCCCGCCGGGCCATCGCCGCAAGCGCTAAACCAGCACCTGGTGCAGTTTCTGCGTTTGTTGCCGTACCTGCGTTCGTTGCAGGCGATGTGGGTCCCCTCGGGGTGCGCCTGGCGCCGTTTGGGCGCGTCCAGCCCGAGCAGGCGCACCAGGCCTTCACAGAGCAGATCGAGAGCCTGGTCGAAGCCGGGATTGACCTGCTGATCCTGGAGACGTTCAGCGACCTGTACGAGATTCACGAGGCCATCGCCGCCGCTAAACAGTTCGCTCCACTGCCGGTCGTGGCTTCGATGACGTTCACGCGCGACGACCGCACCTTGCTGGGCGATTCGCCGGCGCAGGCGGCGCGCATCCTCCTGGAAGCCGGTGCCGACGTCATCGGCGTCAACTGCTCCGGCGGCCCGGCGCAGGCCTGGCGCATCCTCAGGCTGATGAAGTCGGCCGCGCCGGCTGCTCGCCTGAGCGTGATGCCGAACGCCGGCTGGCCCGAGCAGGTCGGCGGGCGCATCATGTACCCTGCCAACCCCGATTACTTCGGCGAGTACGCCCTGGCCTTCTGCGAGGCCGGCGCCAGCCTGGTCGGCGGCTGCTGCGGCACCACGCCCGCCCACATCGCTGCCATGCGTCAGGCGCTGGATCGCCAGCCGCGCGGCTGCGGCCCGAGTCTGGCAGAGCTAACCCTGCCAGTCGAGATCGATGAACGCGCTGGGAGCCTCGAAGGCCGACTCGCCCCTGGCCCAGAAGCTGACGCAAGGAAAATTTGTGGTCGCCGTAGAGATGGACCCGCCGCGCGGCCTCTCGACGCACAAGCTGCTCGCTGGCGCCAGCCTGCTGGCGGAGGCCGGGGCGGACGTGATCAACGTGGCCGACAGCCCGATGGCGCGCATGCGCATGAGCCCCTGGGCGGTCTGCGACCTGGTGCAGCGCCAGGTCGGGGTGGACACGGTCCTGCACTTTCCCGACCCGTGGCCGCAACCTGCTGCGCGTCCAGGGCGACCTGCTGGCGGCGCATGCCCTGGGGATCCGCAACGTCTTCGTGGTCATGGGCGATCCCACCGCCATCGGCGATTATCCCGACGCCATGGATAACTACGACCTGGTGCCCTCGGGCCTGATCAAGCTGATCAAGCAGAGCTTCAATCAGGGGTTGGATCATGCCGGCTCCGACATCGGCCAGCCGACGCGCTTTTTTGTCGGCTGCGCCCTGAACCTGGTGCCCCAGGACCCGGCAGCCGAGATCAAGAACCTGCGCCGCAAGCTCAAGGCCGGGGCAGACTTTGTCCTGACGCAGCCGGTCTTTGAGCCTGCCCTGGCAGAAGCCTTCCTGGAGCGTCTACTGCAGCCAGCATGGGTCATTGGATATCCCGATCCTGGTGGGCGTCCTACCGCTGTTCAGCCCGCGCCACGTGGCCTTCCTGCACAACGAAGTCCCCGGCATCTCCATCCCCGAGGCGCATCCAGACGCATCCGCATGGCCGGTGAGAGGGCGCCGCAGGAAGGCGTGCAGATCGCCCTGGAGCTGGTCGAGCAGATGCGGGCGCTGGGCCACGCGGCATCTACCTGATGCCGCAGTTCAGCCGCTACGACCTGGCGGCCGAGATGGTGGAAGGCGTCAAAGGCTGAAAGACCAGCCTGACCGGCTCTAACTGGGCGGGGGGAACGGCTCGTTTGGGTCCAAGGGTTTCGGTGGTACCTTTGGAGCCGGTTTGCCGCGGCAGGGTAAACACGGCGATCAGGATGGGTACCAGAATCCCGCAGGATGCCCACGCAGGCCATGGTGATCACCGTTACGAGCACCGTGGTGCGCTCCGTCCCCAGGTCCGTTTCGGGGATGGCCACTCCCAGCGATGCCAGGATACCCATGCACAGAGCGCCAGGCCGGGCAGGGCGCACAACACCGTGGTGGCGATCATGGCAATAATGGCAATGGTTCTTTTGTCACTGTCATTCATCGAGTCACCTATCCTCTTAATTTAGCGCCTACCTCACGATCGAGCGCCTGCAGGATCTTCTGGCGCAGCTTTTGGGCGTCCTTATCCTGCAGCGTGCGGTCGGGAGCCTGGTATGTCAGGCTGTAAGCAAGGCTCTTCTTCCCCGGTCCCAAGGCCGGGCTGCGGTAAACGTCGAACAGGCGCACATCAGCCAGGAGCTTGCCGCCGGCCTGGCGGATCACTGCCTCGATGGCTCCGGCTGGCACGCTCTCGTCGACGATCACGGCCAGGTCTTCCAGGACCGGCGGGAAAGCCGCAACGGTTTCAACCCTGTAGCGTTCTGGGATGGTTTCCAGGAGGGCGCTGACGTCGAACTCGGCGGCCAGCAGCGGGGTCTCCGGCAGGTCGTAGTTCTTGCACACCAGCGGGTGCAGCTCGCCGACGATGCCGACCTGGCGTTCGCCTAATAGTACCCGGGCGCATTTGCCGGGATGGTAGCTGGGGTGGCTGGCCGGCTGCCAGGCGACATTCTCCAGGTGCAGGCCGTCCATGAAGCTTTCGAGCAGGCCTTTCAGATCGTAGAAATCCATGGGAGCGGTGTCCGCCGGCTGCCAGCCCGGCAGGCTGCGCGGACCGGTGAGGACGATCCCCAGGCGCAGCGGCTCGTCTGGGAGCACGCCCTCCTCCGAAGCCAGGTAGACGGGACCAAGCTCGAAGAGCGCCAATCCGCTGGCGTAAGCGTGCATTGCGCTCCACCACCTCCAGCAGGCTGGCGAGCAGGCTGTGGCGCATGACGACACGGTCGATGACGATTGGGTTTGCCAGGCGCACGTAGGGCAGCGGGTCCGGCTCACTATCCGCCGGGAAGCGCTTTGCCTCGCGCTCCGGGGAGGTCATGCGGTAGGTGGCCACCTCCTGCAAGCCCAGGCGCACCAGCAGGTCGCGCATGCGCTCCTCCTGCCACAGGCTGTGATCCGGATTTTCAGGCGGGATGGATGACGCCAGCACCGTTTCGGGGATGCGGTCGTAGCCGTAAAGGCGGGCGACCTCTTCCATCAGGTCAGCTTTGCCAATGATGCCGGCTGCAGTGCGTGCACCAACGCCAATATCCAGACGGTGGTCGGGTGTGCGTGCCAAGACGGTCTCACCCCGCACCTGGACGCTAAACTCCAGCCTCTCGAGAAGCCCGGCGATCTCGCTTGCCTCCAGGCTTATACCCAGCCAGCGCCGGGTATCCGCGGACGTCACCTCCACCAGCGGGTCCTCAGGCGGCAGCGGGTAGTTGTCAATAAGCCCCTGGGAAATCACACCACCCGAAAGGCGCCGCATCAGATCCAGCCCGCGCCGGACGCCGCGCTCGGCCATCGCCGGGTGCACGCCGCGCGAGAAGCGGTAGGCGGCTTCGGACATCAGCTTTTGGGCGGCAGCGGTGCGGCGGATGTTGATGAAGTTCCAGGCCGCGCCTTCCAGAAGCACCCTGCGAGTGTTGGGATTGACCTCGGACTCGGCGCCGCCCATCACACCGGCAATCGAGAGTGCCCCGGTGGTATCGCACACCAGTACGTTGAAGTCGTTCAGCTCGCGCTCGACCCCGTCCAGGGTGGTCAGGCGCTCGCCTGGCGTGCGCCGTACGCGTGATGATCGTCGGGGGTTTCCCGCCAGCCCGCTGCAGCAGCACATCGTAGTCGAAGGCGTGCAGCGGCTCGCCGATTTCGAGCATGACGTAGTTGGTGGCATCGACGATGTTGTTGATCGGACGCATGCCCGCCAGGCGCAGCCTGCGCTGCACCCAGTAGGGGCTGGGCTTGATCTCGATATCGGAAATCAGGCCCAAGACAAAGCGCGGGTTCAGCTCCGGGTTCAGGATTTCAATAGCAGCTTTGCCATCGATCGATGACCCTTGCGCCAGGAAATCGTAGCTGGGCGGCCGCAGAGACTGCCCGGTCAGGGCGGCGATCTCGCGGGCAACGCCCAACATGCTGGCGGCGCGGGCGATGTTCGGGATGATGTTGATCTCGAAAACGGCGTCTCCCATGTAGTCTGCCAGCGGCACACCTACCGGGGCATCGTCGTCCAGGATGATCACGCCCTCGTGTTCGTCCGAGATGCCCAGCTCCTTCTCCGAACAGATCATCGAGTAGGAGTCCACGCCGCGGATCTTTGCGCGTTTGAGCGTTGTCAGCACCTGCCCGGGCTGGTGGCCGTCGTAGATGCGGGCGCCCTCGCGGGCATACGGCACTTTGAGCGGCTTTTTCAGCGGACCCAGGCCTTTATATGGGTACAGGTTGGGCGCGCCGGTCAGGACGATGTGCTCCTGCTCGCCATCGTACAGACGGCAGAGCACCAGGCGGTCGGCGTTGGGATGCGGCATGACCTCGGAGACGGCGGCGGTCACGATCTTATCCGGCTCCCAGGAGAGGCCGTGAATTTTATATTCGGACAAGCCGGCCTTCGGGCATGGGCAGGCCGGCCACCAACACGCCTTCGACCTCGAGCCCGGCCAGGGTCAGGCGTTCTGCCAGCTCGGGGATTGGCAGTTTGACATCGACAAATTCTTTAATCCAGGAAAGTAGGGCTTTCATCGTTAGAACTGCTCCAAGAATCGTAAATCATTCGACCACAGGTAGCGGATATCCTCGATATGGTAGCGCAGGATGGTCGTGCGCTCGGGACCCATGCCGAAGGCAAACCCGGAAAACTGCTCGGGGTCGTAGCCGCCGTTGATGAGCACGGTCGGGTGCACCATCCCGCAGCCCAGCAGCTCCAGCCAGCCGGTGCCCGAGCACATGCCGCAGCCGTTGCCGCCGCACAGGAAGCATTCGACATCCATCTCGCCGCTGGGTTCGGTGAAGGGGAAGTGGTTGGCGCGGAAGCGCGTCCTGACGTTGGGCCCGAAGAGCCGGCGGTAGAAGTCGTTGAGGGTGCCCTTCAGGTCCGCCAGGGTGACGTCCCTGTCGATCACCAGCCCTTCCACCTGGTCGAACTGGGTATCCTTGCGGGCGCTGATCTGCTCGTAGCGGTAGCACATCCCCGGCAGGCAGGCGCGGATGGGGTTGGGCGCGTTCTGGCGCATCACGTGGATCTGCCCGGGCGAGGTGTGGGTGCGCAGCAGCACGCCCGGGGTGGTGGTGTGGAAGGTGTCCCACATGTCGCGGGCCGGGTGATGGGGTGGGATGTTCAGCAGGCCGAAGTTGTACTCGTCCGTTTCGACCTCGCGCGAGCGGTAAATCTGGAAGCCCATCTCGCTGAAGATGCGGTAAATCTCGCGCATCGTCTGGGTGTTCGGATGCAGCCGGCCGCGCGTTACTGGACGGCCAGGCAGGGTTACATCAAGCTGCTCCGCCTGCAGGGAGCGCTGCAGCGCTTTTTCCTGCATTTCTGCAACTTTTGCGTTCAGGGCGGTCTCCAGCATGCGTTTGACCTCGTTGGCGCGCCGCCCGACCGCCGGGCGTTCTTCTTTCGATAGACTGCCCATCTGGTCGAAGACGCTCATCAGCGTCGAGCTGCGCCCGAGGTGGGCCACCTTCCAGCGCTGTAGGGGTTCTTCCTCCTGGACCAGTTCCAATTCTGCCAGGGCTGTTCTGGCGATCTCATCTAGCTTGTCGAGCATACTGCCTCCTGTTAAGAAAAAACCCGCCCCTAGAAGGGACGGATTGTAATTCCGCGGTACCACCCAACTTGATCGTTCTCACGATCCACTTTACCAACGGCCATGCTGATTTGCTGCTGGCGATTGGCTCCCCTCGGATAACGCTGGGGTTGCGGCTCAAACTACTAGTTCCTGGAGACCTGCGGTCTCTGGAGACCGGAGGTCTCTAAGACATTCATCTGAGCAGCTCAGAAGGGAACTTCGGCCAGTTTCCACCGGGCGCGGGTCTCAGTCTATGCCGGGCGCCTCCCTGTTGGTTTCCTGCTGGCGTACTTTCCTTCGTCTTCGCTGATGTTAAGGATTGGTTGTACGAACCTTGAAATCTTATCGCATAGGCTGGGTAGTTGTCAAGGTGTAACCCTAAAATTTCCTTCACGATGAAAGAGGCTCAAGTACTTTCCTCCTGGGTTATAATCCTACTTCGATGTTAAGGAACAGGTATCTATTTTTTTATATATTGTTCGTGGTATTGGTCCCGGCGCTCTTCGCCTGCCAAAGGTCGCCAGAATCAGGTCAGACTGCTGCAGCACCCGCAACGGTGATTGAAACTGATGCAGTCCCGGCGGCGACCAGCACCCCCTTCCAACCCTCGCCAACCCCGGTCCCGCTGGCGGCGCGCGTCAACGGTGAACCGCTGCTCCTGTCGGCCTACCAGGCCGAGCTGGCGCGCTATACGGCAGCCGTGGGAGGCGAGCCCACCCTTGAAGAGCAGCAGCAGGTGCTCGATGACCTGATCGACCAGATGCTACTTGCCCAGGCCGCGGCGGCACAGGGATTCGGCGCCAGCCTTGCTGGCGAAACCAGCGAAACTATCGTACAGGAGCGCCTGGATGAGCTGGTGAGTCGCCTGGGCAGCCAGGATGCCCTGGAGCAGTGGATGGCGGCCAACGGCTACGTCGAGGCCGATTTTCGCCAGGACCTGGCTCGGGCAGTCCAGGCGGCCTGGATGCGCGACCGGATTGCCTCTGATGTACCCGCCGTCGCTGAGCAAGTACGCGCCCGCCAGATCCTGCTGAGCGACTCCACCCAGGCGAACGATGTCCTGGCATTACTGCAGTCCGGCAGCGATTTCACGAACCTGGCTTACCAGGCCGACCCGGTAGCCGGGGGCGAGCTGGGCTGGTTCGGGCGCGGTGAGCTCTTCTACCCGGAGCTCGAAGAGGCTGTTTTTGCCCTGCAGCCCGGTCAAATCACACCCATCATTGAGACCCCCGTGGGTTACCATATCTTGCAGGTTCTCGAGCGCCAGGTGAACAGGCCGCTCAGCCCGCAGGCGCTGTTAAAAGCCCAGCAGAGAGCTGTCGAGCAGTGGCTGGAGCAGCAGCGCAGCCAGAGCCAAATCGAGATTTTGAGCTAACTCGCCAGTTTGGCCCAGCGTTCCTGGAGTACCAGGGCGTCGTTTTCCAGCTCCGGGCTTTCGCAGAGGATGCGTCCCCCGCAGTCAAAATCTTGCAGGGCTTTGAAGAGGGCGTCCCAATCCATGTCAGATTCTAGCACTGGCAGGTGCTCCTTCTCGCCGCGCGGGCCGTATTCGATCCCCGAAAGGTGGATGTGCAGGCTGCGGAGCTTTTCCTGCCCGAGGGTGTTTCCGTAAGCCTCCAGCAGGCGCGCCCATTCCGAATAGCTGTTCATCGAGCCATTGCCCGGGCGGGCATGTAGGTGGGCGAAGTCGATGCAGGGCAGCACGCCTGGAATGGACTGGCTCATGACCAGCGTGTCCTCAAACGAACCCAGCATGGCAACCTTGCCCATGGTTTCCGGGCGCAGGCAAACGGGGTTGCCAGCGAAACGCAGCTCCTCGATGCAGCCCCGCAGGCGCTCGATGGCCAGGGGCAGAACGGCTTCCGCCGGCCGCTCGAAATACGAACCCGGATGAAAAATGATGTCCGTGGCGCCAGCCAGGTTTCCGTAATGGGCGGCATCCATCAGGCGCTTGCGCGACTTGGGCCATTCTTCCTCCGTGGCATTCAGGTTGATGTAGTACGGAGCGTGCACGCTCAACGCCACGTCCTGGGCCAGGCCAGCCTGGCGGATGGCGGCGCAACTGGCTTCGGTTACGCGCACCGACTGCACCCAGCCAAGCTCCAGGGCTTCCAGATCCAGCTCGCGGCAGCGAGAAACCGCACCCAGGCTGCCCCCGGGTTTGGTGGGAGTGGACTTCGGGGACCCTACCGTACCAAAGCGAAAACCCGTCATGTGGACCTCGTTTACTTTATTGGGATAGCCAACCAGCCGCGCAGCTTCTCCAGCAGGGGTGGGCCAAGGATCAACAGACCGATCAGGACAGAAGCTACTGCTGAAATCATCACGGCAGCTGCGCCCACATCCTTGCCCACTTTTGCCAGGGGGTGCTGCTGCGGGCTCGCCAGGTCGACCACCGCCTCCAGGGCGGTGTTCAAAAATTCGGCGGTCCAGACCAGGGCAATCACTCCGATAATTACCGACCAATCCTGCCGCCCGATACCCAGCCAGAAGGAAAGAAAGATGACCAGCAGGCTGACCAGGGCGTGGATCCAGGCGTTGCGCTGGGTGCGGATGACGTACCACCAGCCGGCAAACGCATAGCGGAAAGAACGAGCTAGGGCGCGTAAAAAGGCGATCATTGCGGCGAGCGGGCGACGCTGCCAAGCTTTGCCAACACCTGGTCCTGGGCTGTCCACATGGCAGCTTTCTCGCCGGGTCCGGTATGATCGTATCCCAGCAGGTGCAGGACCCCGTGCACGACCAGGAGCTGCAACTCCGCTTCAACAGGATGCCCGGCCAGGTCAGCCTGGGCCTGGGCGCGCGGGTAAGAAATGGCGATGTCTCCCAGGTAGAAAGCGCCGCTTTCCGGATTGAGCTCGTTTGCGGGGAAGGAAAGCACATCCGTTGGCGCATCGATCTCCAGGTAACGCCGGTTGAGGTCCTGCAAGGCTTCGTCGCCGGTGATGACCAAAGTCAACTCGATCCCGGCGGGTCGATCAAGCTGTTTTGTCGCCTGATATGCCAGGGTTTCCTGGGCGGTGTCCTCCAGGATTTCTGTCTCCAGCGGCGGGTTGCCGTCCAGGTCCAGGATGATGTTCTCGAAATGAATTTCGATGTTATTCATGAATCTGGCGTTCATTCATTTGTAACGATTGCTGGTTAACAGCGGTGGAAGTGGGTGTGGTCGCCTCATCGTTTTTCTTAACCGGCAGTGAAATCGGCAGCAACGCAACTCCCTGCCCGTCTTCGTGATCGCCTTTAAAACCGCCTTTAAAACCGTCTCCAAGACTGCCTCCCAGAGCTGGGTACTGGATGCGCGGGTGATAAATCCCACGCAACGTGGTCGTGAAAGAGTCGGCGATCGTATCCAGGTCGCGCAAGGTCAGGTCAGTGAAATCCAGCTCATTCTCATTCACGCGCTGGCTGATGGTCTGCTTGATCAATGTGCGCATCTGCTCTTCATCGTGCGGGCGCTCCGCACGCACGCGGGCTTCGCAGGCGTCCGCCAGCATCAGGATGGCCGTTTCACGACTCTGTGGTTTTGGACCTGGGTAGCGGAAACTGGCCTCGTTTACCTGGGTTTGGATCCCGCTGGCGGCGGCAGCCCGTTGATATTCAAGCGCCATGGCGAATTGGTAGCGAGTGAAAGTGGTTCCGTGGTGTTCTGTAATAAAGGCATGGAGGCGCCGAGGCAGGTGGTAAGAGCGAGCCAGTTTTAACCCATCTTCGACGTGGCGAATGATGATGGCCGCGCTGGCCTCGGGATCCATCCCCTCATGCGGATTTTCAAAGCCGGGCAGCTGGTTTTCGATAAAGAAAATGGGATTGGTGGCTTTACCTGCGTCGTGGTAGAGCGCACCCACCCGGGTCAGCAGCGGGTCAGCGCCGATCCGTTCGGCTGCCTGCTCTGCCAGGTTGGCCACCTGCAGGCTATGCTGGTAGGTGCCGGGCGCTTGCTGTAAGATCAACCGCAGCATGGGATGATCGGGCCTGGTCAATTCCATTAACTGCATTGGGGTGGTGGTCCCAAGTAGCTGGGCCAGTGGTTGCTGTAGCAGCAGCGCCAGGGTTGCGGACGCCAGCCCATTGAACAAGGCTGCACCTGTGAGGGTCACCATCCCCACCCAATCGGTGGTCGGCATGACCAGGCGATAGGCGAAAATCACCAGCCAGCCGGCCAGGGTAACGGCAACGCCTGCCCAGATGAAGGAGGCGATCCGGCGAGCTCCACCCAGAGCCAGGATGCCGAACAGGCTGCCGAGTATGTAATACAGGGTCAGGTCCAGTGAGTTCGGCATCTGGTAGGCAATCATCACGGCCAGCGGTAACGAGGCCACCATGGCCACCCTGACCCCAAACAATGCAGCAACCAGCAGGCTGAAGCCAGCCATCGGGTATGCATACGGGATGACCACGTGACCGAATGTAGCCAACCGAGCGCCTGCCAGGAACAGCAGCAACAGCAGCGAAATCAAGGCGAGGCTGCGTCCTTGGGTCGCCAGGTTGGGTGTATAACGCAGGTAAAGAAGCAGAAAACTTCCCATGAGCAGAACCAGGGCGGCGCTTCCGGCGTAATCCTGCCAGCGCTGCTTGGGACTGGCGAGGCCGAACTGCTCCAGCGCTTCCAGGTCGACTGCATCGATGATTTCGCCACGCTGCACAATGGTCTGGCCGACGACAAACGAGCGCATGACTGGCTCGACAGCCGCCTCAGCAGTCCCACGCGCATCCTTGGTTAATTCCTGGCTGAAAGTGCTATTGGGAGCCAGGAAAGCTTGCGCCAGTTCGGTCACAATGCCCGCCTGGTTGGGGGAAAGCGCCAGGCTGACCATCGAAGGCACCTGGCTGCGCGCCTGTTCCAATCCATCCGGGCGGATCATCATCCGCATGAGCTGTTCCAGGACGGCGATGGCCTCTTGCTCTACGGCCAGCCAGCGAGCGTCGTTGATTGCCAAGACATTTTCGACCGCTTTGTCGCTCAACTGGACATCGTCCATTGCGGACAGGTCCTCAATTTTTTGCTCCTGGGAAGCGTACACATCCGAACGAACGCTGGTGATAAAGGCCAGGGTGTTCCTAAGATGCTCCATTTGCTGGCGCGCGATGTTGGTGTCAGGCAGGGTGTAGATGTCCATCACCGAATTCGCAGCCTCACTGCGCTTCTGTTCGGTCAGAACTTTACTGACGTAGGTGATGTCCTGTTTTGCCAGGATATCCTGGGTGGCAACCTGGCCAGCGATAATCGTGGGCGAGTTTAAGGAGAGTAACTGGGGGCTGATCACGGCGGCATAGATCAGGACGGCCAGCACAGCCAGGAAGACTCCGGTCAGGAAGCTGCGCCTGCGTGTGTTTTTTGCCGATACCTGGGACATGGTTGCCTGCGAGTGCACCCCCTGAAGCGTTGCTACTGGAGCAGCCGGCGTACTGCCTGGCTGGCCTGGTCGCCGCTGGCGCGTCCCTGCAGGCGCGGCATCAGAACCTTCATCACCTGGCCCATTTCCTTGATGTTGGTTGCGCCAACTTCAGCAATCACCTGGCGGGCTAATTCATCCAGCTCGGTTGTTGGCATCGCCCTGGGTAGAAATTGCTCAATTACGGCAATCTCCGCTTGCGATTCAGCGATCAAGTCCGGACGATGGGCGCGCTCGGCGTCTGCAATAGACTCCTGGCGTGATTTGATCTCTTTTTGCAGGATTGCCATTACACCGCTATCATCCAGCCTGGCGCCTTTGTCGATTTCTGCCAGGCGGATCGATGAGAGCGCCATGCGCAGAGTGCGTTTGCGCACATCATCGCCGGCTCTCATGGATTCTTTTAAAGACGCTTCTAATTCTTCTCTTAGACCCATTGCCAAATCCTTACTGCTCATTCGAACAATTTGGGCTGGTATCTCTCACACTGGCAGATATCAACAATTTGGATGCCGCTGGAGTGCAACCACGGAACCAGGACATCCTGGTCCGCACCGGCTTCTTTGATGGTGACGTCGCGCAAGCCCCCTTCCAGGCCTTGCGAGGAGGATGTGACCGCGACGATGTTGCCGCCTGTTTCAGCGATTTTTACCGAGACTGCAGCCAGCTTCCCAACTTCATCCGGCAGGCGCAGAGTCAGGCGCAGGCCGCGCTCTTTGCCGCCCAGGACCGCCACCAGGGCTTTGAAAATATCAGTCTCGGTAATAATCCCAACCAGATCGTTTCCCGCCATGACCGGCAGGCAGCTGAACTTGTTATCCACCATGATCCTGGCAGCTTCTTCAATCGGGCAATCTCCTTCAACGGTGACCACCGGTTTGGACATCATCTGGTTGACCAGCAGAGAATCGAGCAGCGCATAAATTTCAAACACGCTCAAGGTGGTTGCCTTGGATGGTTGGTTAGACAGAAGATCATTTTCAACGATCAAGCCTACCAGTTTTTGACCATCGACGACCGGCAGGTGACGAATTTTGTTATTGCGGATCGCCTTGATCGCCTGGGGAAAGGTCGTCTCAGGTGTAACGGTGATCGGATTGCGGGTCATATAGTCACGGACAAACATAACAGCCTCCTGAACTGGAACTTCCACGGTTGCAAGCCTGCGCGGAGATCATCATCCGCACATTCCCTTATTTTACTTTAACTCTTCGTTTTCTGACCCGCTAATTAGTTCAGTTGCCATCCGGTTTAACATGGCCTGGTCGCCGGCCTGGATGTGGTTGGAGCGCCAATAGATATCCAGAAGTTCCTGCGGTGTCAGGCTGCCGATGGTCTGGTCGTTAGGAATGCGGATGCGCACGTGGGACTGGGGGCGTTTCACCAGGTGAAATTCCATGCAGCCAGCCATACGGGCGTGCAGGGTGTTTTCGTCAATCAGCGGTTCCAATTCGCGGGCATATTCGATGACCAGGCGGAGGATTGCTCCTTCGGATTGTTCCTGGGATGGCAGTGCTGCCAGGAGCTGCTCCATTACCTTGTCAGGCGCCTCCAACCGCACAAAGCGGTCGATGAATGGGCGGATTGCCGTTAATTCACGCCAGGTCACCCCGGCCTGACCGCGCTCTAACTCAGCGATCACGTAGTACTTACGGTCATTGGCCTCGCCAAAGTCGACGCGCTCGATCGAACCCGGGTAAATCACCGGGGGATGGTCGTATCCCCGAGGATTGTGTATATTCTCATTCAGATTTTGGGCTTTATGGATGTGCCCCAGGGCGACGTAATCCAGGCGAGGGTCGTGCACCAGCGAGGCTGGCAGCACCAGGTCATTGCCAAGCATGACAGTGCGCTCTCCGCCAAAAACAGCTCCCTGCACCGAACAGTGCGCCGTCAGGATGCAGGGCAGCGACGGGTCGATTTGGTCCAGCCAATGGTTCACCAGCTCTACCAGGCGGTCGGCGAGGCCTTCGTAAATTTGGGAGGATTCGCCTTCCTGTGCCTGGCCCGAGGCCTGGGGTCTGGCAGCCGCCAAGAAGCCTGACCTGGAAATCCAGGGCAAGGCCAGCACCTGGACAGGAAGGTTGTTCAGATCGTTTGGATGCAGGTATACCGGCCGGTCCAACACTCGCACCAGGGGAACTTCGAGGGTGTCGAACGGATCCAGGGCGTGGGCGCGGTTCAGCGCTGGTGACAGGTCATGGTTGCCCACCAGCAGCAGTGTCTGGATACCGGCGCGCGACAGGCGCATGATGCGGCGTCCCCATTCGCGTTGAAATGTGGGGGCGGGGTTGCGGTCTTTATAGGCATCTCCTGCAAAAATGACCAGGTCGACGCGCTCGGAGATGGCTGCGTCGACGATGGTATCCAGAGACTTTAAGAAATCCACCACCCGCAGCGGCAGCCCGCTGGTCGGGTCGTGGCGGCCGTAGTTTGCCATGTCGATGTGCGCATCTGCGAAGTGCAGGACCTTGAGCATTGGCAGTTACTCTTAAGGTTCTAAACCAAGCTGAGAGAGCTGGTATAGGGCGGGTTCAAATCCCGGGTGGTGTTCCAGGGCAAGGCGGTAATCGGCTGCCGCGCCGGAGGTATCACCCAGGGCGGCTTTGGCCATGCCGCGCCAGTAATAGCTTTCCTCCAGGTTCTTATCGCCCTGGATGGTTTCGAGCGTGGTCTCAGCCAGGCTGAGCACGTCGTAATAACGCCCGGAATAAAAGTATGCAAAATACGGCATCGTGTTGTACCAGACCATGCGCCAGGGGCGCTCGCTTTCAGGGATGTCCGGGTAAAGAGCAAAAGCTTCGTCAAAGGCAGCCGCGCCTCCGGCATAATCCTGGAGCTGGGTCAGGCTGGAGCCGCGGTTGAACCAGGCAAAAAACTTGTCGATGCCGCTGGTCTGAAAAATCTCATCAGACGCCTTCTGCGCGGCGCTCTGCATGTTTGCGGTCTCATCAGCATCCTCGCCCAGGACGGCCAGGACCTCGGCCTCGCGCTCCGGCGGGTAAATAACCATGTATACGTTATTAAAAGCCCTCCAGCTCTTAAGAACATCCTCATAAGGCACCTGCTGGTCTGGACCGATAAAGGCATCTTGCCCGTTAAAAACCTGGGCAGCGTCATCGTACCCGTCAAAGACCTCGTAATGCCCCATCCAGCTGACGATCCCGCTGATGTCGCGGAAATAGACGCCCTTTTCTACCAGCACGGGAAACCCGGCTGCGATAAAGCGTTTCAGGGTATCGATATCGCCTCCCGAACGCAGAGTTGCACCCAGGCCGGTCTCATTGACCACGTAGTCCACCATTTCGTACGGCATGACGTTTTTATCTTTGGAGTTTGGCTTGATCACCGGTCCAACCGTGTCGCGGTTGCCTTGAAAACCCCAGAAGGAAAGCGCCATCGAGAGGGTGGCGGGTGCGCAATAATTCCAGCGCCCGTGCTGGTCTTCGTAGCGCACACCTGTTAATTTCACTTTCTCGGGCAGCGGTGTGCCTGCTACGGTGGGGGTGGGGCTGGGTTCAGGGGTATAGGTAGGTCCGCTGGGCGTGGTGGTTGCAGCGGGGGTGGGGGTTGAGGTTGCCGGCGGCGTAGGGGTGGCCGGCAGGGCCGTCGTGTCGACGTTGGCCTGAGGTACGAAGACCTGCTCTTCCGGCGGGTTGAGCTCGTAGGCGATGCGCAGCTTCCATTCGTCGAGCCTGGGTCCCAGGCGGTCGTGAACGGGAGGCAGGAAATATACCAGCACTGCCAGCAGGCAAAGCACAGGGAGAGCGATCGCGACGAATAAGTATTTTTTCTGCATTAGGCACCAATCATTGGCTTACAGCGGCTTACAGCTATGGTAGTTTACCATAGGCGTTGATTGGCGGCTGCGGCTACCGGCAAATACCAAGCTTTCATTAACTTCCACCCAGGCGCTCCAATTCCTCCTGGGCTGGCGTGCTGTTGGGATTAATTTCCACAGCCTTGCGGTAGTCGTACAGGGCTTTTTCCAGGTCACCGGTGGCCTCACGAGCGCGACCCAGCCAGTAAAATGATTCTTCCAGCAAAGGTCCGCCTGCGCTGTCGAGAGCCTGGTTGCCCAGGCTGATCACGTCCTGGTAGCGCCCTACCTGGAAGTAGGCTTCCAGGGGCTCAGGCCGGTACCACACGATACGCCAGGGACGATCTTCTTCAGGAATATCTGCATAAACGGCAAAAGCCCGGTCGAAAGCCTGGGCAGCAAACTCATCCTCACCCAGGGCGGTGTAGGAGGCTCCCTGGTTATACAGGCTGAAGAAACGATCGATGGCTTCAGACTCGCTGGTGAAGGTGTCAGCCTCTGGCTGGGCGCGTTCGACGGCCAGGCGACCAATATCCGGCCGGGTGGCAGGATCGACCAGGCCTGCGAGCTCGGCCTGGCGCTCGTGTGGATATAACGACCACGAAACCATTGTTAAAAGCGCGCCAGCCTTGCATGAACTCATCGTAGTCCAGTGGCAGGTCCGAGCCGATCAGCGAATCTTGCGTGATGAAACGGCTGCGCTCGTCATCGTAGCCGGTGAGGAGCACGTAATGACCCATCCAGTCCCGGGGGTGTTGTTGGATGCCGATCTCCACGATGACGGGGAAGCCGGCCGCCAGCAGGCGTTTGAGCGTTTCCAGGTCGCCAGCCGGCGGTTGATTCCGGCCAGGCTGGCCTGGCTCTCGGTAAAATCCGACCATTTCCCAGGGGCTGACATTCTTATCATCGATGGTCGCAAAATTCGGGCGCAGGTGAAGGCGTGTGTCGCGCTGGTCGCCCTGCCAGCCCCAAAATGACAGTGCCATGGCCAGGGTTGCCGGGCCGCAGTTGTTAAATTGCTGGTATTCATGCCTGACCCCCGTAAGCTGCACCTGCCCGGGCAGGGGAGTTGGGCTGGCCGTGGGCGGGGGGATAGACGTCGTAGTCGCAAGTGGGGTGAAAAAGGTTGTGGCTTCCGGGGCGGCTGTTTGGGTGGCCTGCAGATCGCCCTCGGCCGTGGGGGATTCCCGGGGCGGGGCTGTTTTTTGCGGTATAAAGACCTGTTCCTCCGGAGGATTGATGAGCCGCTGTACTTTCACCCGCAGGTTGTCCAGCCGCCAGGCCAGGCGATCATGGACAGGCGGCAGCCAGTAGACCAGGCTGACCAATAAAACACAGGCTGCACTGGCTGCCAATAACCAAACAAGCCATCGGTGTGATTTCATCTTAATTGAGCTCTGTGGATTTCCTGTAGAACGACCTCGTCGAGCTCATTCTGCTCAGCCTGCCTTAACGCTTCCCGTGCGATCTGGTTCCCGATCCTGCCAAGAGCCCAGGCGGCATGGCCGCGCACCAGCGGTTCAGGATCGCCAGCCAGGGCACGACTTAGGGCGGACACAGCCTCTTGGATATCACCGGAACCAGCTTCGGAGGCTGCCAGGTTGCCCAGGGCGACGGCCAGGTTGCGCCCGTAGCCCCTTCTCTTTAGGCGTTTGAGTGCTGAGTGCCGGAATTTCTGGTTGAACCCATCAGGATCGAGCGCCAGATCCTCGGTCAGGTCCGGGTCTGGTACGCCGGGCCGGGGTGAAAGACCCGGCAGCAAATCGTAATTTTCCAGGGTGGCTGCCGGATGAGCGAAGCGGACGTTCCAGGGGCAGACCTGCTGGCAGATATCGCAGCCGAAAACCCACTCACCGAGCGAGGCGCGCAGCTCCGTTGGTATGGCGCCTTTTAATTCGATGGTCAGGTAGGACAGGCAGCGCCTGGCATCCAGGGTGCGGTCAGGCTGGATGCAGCCGGTGGGGCAGGCATCCAGGCAGCGCCGGCAAGCGCCGCATCGGTCAGCGGTAAAGGCCGGGTCGGGGGCCAGATCAAGTCCAAGCAGGATTTCGGACAGCAGGAAATACGATCCCTTCTGCGGGTGGATCAGGCAGGTATTCTTACCAATCCAGCCCAACCCGGCGCGCTGAGCCAGCTCGCGCTCCAGCAACGGACCGCTGTCGGTATAACAGCGGTAGGCAAAAGTCATTTCAGCCAGGTTTTGGATAAATGCGACCAGCCATTCCATAAGCTCGGGCAGTACCTCGTGGTAATCGCTGCCCCAGGCATAAGCTGCCACCTTTCCCCTCCACCCCGTCCTTGGGGTGGTTTGGGTGAGTGCAGAAGGGTAGCGGGTTCCCAGGACGATGATTGAACGGCATTCCGGCAGCAGCAGGCGGGGATCGCGACGGCGTGCGAGGGCGCGTTCACTTGCCAGGTAGCCCATCTCGCCCTGGCAGCCTCGTTCCAGCCAGTGTTCGTAGATGTCCAGGTGGGCTGGAGACTCGGGTGTCGTAATTCCCACCAGCTCGAATCCCAACCGCCGGGCTTCGCCTTTGACAGCCTCAGCGAACTCTGGAGAGGAAGTTGGGAAGCGTGCCTGTGGTTTCACCTTACGGCGAGCAGGACAGGTTGAAATTCACCTTGTTCGAAAGCACATTATCCGGCGCGCTGATGTGGAATTGCGCCCAGGCTTCGATGGAGTCGGTGAAATCCAGCGTGTAGAGCAAGGTATGCTGGCCTGCTTCCAGGTTCGTGGTCACCTGCGGGGGCAGGTTAATGATGTAGTTCGGGTTCGAAGAGCCGGCTTCCAGGGCATAAGTGACGCTTGAGGCTTTGCTCAGTGTAAAAACAGCAGTGAAGGTGAAGGAATACGGGCAGTTGTTGGCAGCGGAGCTGTCGACGCTCAGGTTGACGTTGCTGAACAGGCTGGCAACCGTTGGGGTGGCGGTCGCGGGTGTGCCGGTCACGGTGGCGAGCGGCGTGCCCAGGGTGGGAGTCGCTGTTACCAGGGCGGTGCCGGAGGCGGACACAGTGATGTCAACGTAAATCGGGAACTTGGCTTCCGGGTCAATGCCGAACAGGTTTCCATTTGGATCGCGCATCATCCAGTTGCTAAAGAATCGTCCAGGTTCGGCCGGGGCGACCATGTTTACGCTGATATCAATTGAGCCGCCGGGCGCCACATCAGCCGTCAGGGGGACCGAGTTGGGGGCTCCGAGCTGGTTGCCGCTTTGAAAAACCAGCGAAAATGCGGGCGTCCAGGTGACGGTGCCTCCATTAACTACTCTCCAGGTTTTTGTAAAGAAGGCGTTGGGAGCGAAAACGGTCCCGTCGGGCACCGTGACGTCGCTGCCGAACACCACCCGCAGCCCACCGGGGGGCGCAGTCGACCCAAGCGTCGGGGTAAGTGTGATGGTTGGCGTGATCGTCTGGGTGGGCGTCAGGGTGGCTGCCATTACCGTCGCTGTGGGCGGTAAGGCGGAGGCGGTCGACAGGCGCATTGCCTCGGCGGTCTGCATGGCTGCAGTCAGCACGAGATTTGGATCTGTGGTGGGTTCCTGACTTTCTCCCGTGGAAGGACGGAAGATCAACCAGGCGCCGGTGACGACCAGGACAATTGCCAGGATGCTGAGCAAGACGCCAATCAAGAGTTTACGATTTGAGGAGGTATTGTTTTTCAATGGATCAATCCCTGTACAGTTTTCGGTGGACAACACTCAAGGCGCGCACTTGCTCGGCTGCATGATAGGATGAACGCACCAGCGGCCCGCTTTCAACCCACTGGAAGCCGATTTCCAGGCCATAACGCTTCAGCTCTGCAAATTCGTCCGGCGTGTAATAACGCTCGATCGGCAGGTGTTTTTTGCTTGGCTGCAGGTACTGCCCGATGGTGAGGATATCCACGCCCCAGCTCCGCTGGTCTTGCATCACCTGCTTGATTTCTTCCATAGTTTCGCCAAGCCCGACCATGATTCCTGATTTGGTCAGGACTTCGGCGTCCAGGCGCCTGGCATTGCTGAGAGTGGCGGCTGCCCACTCGTAGCGATCCTGCGGTTGAACATGCTTGAAAAGGCGCGGCACCGTCTCGACGTTGTGGTTGAGGATACTCAGGACGGGCATCCATGACGATTTTCAAGGCCTCCAGGCTGCCTTTGAAATCGGGTATCAGCACTTCAATGGAGCAGCCAGGATGCAGTGCCCGGATGCGCTGGATAACCATGGCAAAGATAGGTGCACCGCCGTCTCTCCGGTCATCGCGGTTAACGCTGGTAATGACGGCATGCTTTAAATTCATTGCCTTGACCGCCTGGGCAACCCGTTCGGGTTCCAGGAAGTCCAGGGGTGATGGCTGCCCGCGTTTGATGTCACAAAATCCGCAAGAACGGGTACAGACGTCGCCCAACATTAAGAAAGTAGCGGTTCCAGAACCCCAACATTCGCCCATGTTGGGGCACATGGCTTCTTCACAGACCGTGTGCAGGGATTTGCTGCGCATCAGTCCCTGGAGCCATTCGTACGTCTCGCCTGTCGGGGCGCGCACGCGAATCCACTCAGGACGGCGCCTGGGGGTCGTGGTAACTTCGCCAGGTTTTACCCGGTCACGGGTAGTCTCAAAAGGCATATTCGATCCTTTCCACCAGTAAAAACACCGATCCATTGTACCTTTTTTCCCGCCGAATTGCCAGGAAAGGGAAATTTGAGATTTCGTGCTATACTTTTTGCATGGAAAACGAACCGCAGCCCGCTGGCAACATGACCGAACCGCACCTGGGAAAGCCCGCGGAAGACCCGGAGGTCATGAAAAAACGGATCACTGAACTGGAAGAGCGGCTGAGGAGGCTGGAGCATGAACTGGACCAGGCGCAGTCGATCCCTGGGGTTACGCAGGACCCGCTGGTCGATTGGCGTTCTGGTTTGCTGAAAAATCTGCGTAAGAACTGGAAGGCGTTCGTTTTTTTGCTGGCGGTGATTGTCCTGGCGGTCCTGCCAGGCGCCCTGGTCGTGCGGGATCGCTGGTTGAATTTGCCGAATTGGCCTCTCTTTACCAACGAAAACTGGTGTAGGAGTGAGTTCCTGTGTTATACCGGTCTACCGGCTTACTTTGCCAGCATCTTTGCGGTAACGCTCCTGCTCATCGTTTTGATCCTGGTGAGTCGTGACCAGGGCCAGTTGGAAGAGTCACAGGAGTTTCATACCGATCCTGTGACGCAACGTTCAAACCTTTCTCCCCGCCAGCATAAAACCGGCATAATCATGGTGGCGCTGGGCCTCAGCCTGGCGCTGAGTTTTTTTGTCCTGGGATTGGCGACTGGCATGTACCTGGGACTGGGATTCTTACTTGCCATTGTGCTTTACGTTGCAGGCTGGCTGGTGCTGGAAGTTTCCTGGCCTGCAGTCTGGCATTTTCTGAGGACTCGCTGGGACATTATTGCTGCGCTGCTGCTTTTTGAAACGGTCGTGGTTCTCTTCCTGGCAGCTATGAACGGCCAGCAGCCCTTCACCTGGGGCTTTATCATTTTGTTGCTTCTGGCTGCGCTGGTTCTGCGAAACATTTACCGCAGGATACCGCCCATCGTCTGGGTTTTCAACCTGGCTCTGGTTCTGTATTCACTATTCGCCAATCGCTGGTCGTTTGCCACCATCGGGGACGAGTACGCCTTCTTTACCACCGCTCTCGAGATTGCCGTCAAGCATGACCTGTGGACGGTCCTCAACAACTTATTCGATGGCTCTGCGGTTTATGGGACTCACCCCTACCTCTCCTCGCTCCTCCAGGCAATTTCGATGAAATTGGTTGGGCTCGATAGCTTTGGCTGGCGGTTCAGCAACTTCTTTTTGAGCGCCCTGGCGACGGTCTTCTTCTTCCTGTTCTTCAAACGCTTTACCTCCCGTTCAACCGCCCTGCTGGCGGCCATCTGGCTGGCGGCCTCGGTTTACCTGATGACGTTTGGGAAAATCGGTTACAACAACCTGCAGGCTTTATTCGCGTTATCGTTGGCATTGAGTGCCATGGGTTGGGCGGTGCAGCGCCGGACGAACCTGGCCTATACAGCAGCCGGGTTAAGCATGGGGCTGTGTTTCTACGTCTATCCGGCAGCTTTGTATATCATCCCGCTGCCGCTGCTTTTGCTTCTTTTTTACAACCCTCCAAAAAACCGCCAGGCTTTGCAGGGATGGGCGATTACGGCTGTCGCGCTGTTACTATGTCTTCTGCCCCTGTTCGTCCAGCCGGAATACTGGCAGACGAAGGGCATGGGCTTGATCTTTAATAATCCAGAAATTGTCCAGAGCGCCCGCAGCGTATCCCTGCACATCTTTTCTAACCTGGTGGACGCTTTTTATTCTTTCCTTTATACCCCCCAGGAAGCCCACCTGGTGCCGGTGGCTTATACCGATCCACTGTCAGCGGGATTGATCTTAATCGGCATGGCGCTGGTTTTCAAGCACTCTCCCCAACGGCGTTTCCTGGTGTATATGCTGCTGTGCTTTTTCTTTTTATTGGTCGCTGCGGGCGTAACTCACGACCGGCGTTTTCCTCCGACCACACGCATGTTTTTGCTCCTGCCATGGTTTGCTTTCTTTGCGGTGACGGGTTTGGAATGGCTGGTCGACAAGTTCCTTTCATTAAAACTCGTTCGTTGGTCTCGCAATGGATTCCTGGCAGTGATGATGACATCTATATTGGTTCTCAACCTGTACCTGGCTTACAACCTCTCGCTGGTCCGCAATAATTCGAACCAGACCACCGAGGCGCTGTTCTTACGGATTGCCCAGGATTTGCAGGAATTTGAGCCGGTGCGCGCCAACCCGGTGACCTTCTTGTTTTTGACCAACGACCAGTGGGGAATCGATGGGTTACGCACGTTGTTAAAGGCCTATACTTATCCAGCCTCGTCCATCGCTCTGCAGCGAGAAGCATTGGATGTTCCCGTGATCCCAGAGGCACTAAAACCAACAATCATGCAACGGGAGACTGCCATCGTGATCCAGCCCGATATGAGCGAGGAATGGAAGGCGACTTTAGGCACCCAGCTATTGGCGCTGGGCAAGGAGGCCTGCGACGTCAAGGAGTTTACGGGACGGGATACGCGCTTTCAGATGTGGCTCTCGCCGGACCTGAAGGCGCTCTGCCCTACGCCATAATCCTTTAATCCTGGAGATGCCCGCTTACTTTGCTTTACGAACGATCAGGCGTAGGCCTTCGAGGCGCTCGACAATAACCAGGGTTCCCAGGGGTATAGGGTCTTCCCCCTCCGCCAACTCGGCCGTCCACTGCTCACCCCCGAGCTGCACAATGCCCGAAGGAGCGAACTCGCTGCGCACGGTGCCGGTGCGCCCGACCAGGCTCTCCTGTCCCATGCGGATGGGCGTTTTCTGAGCTCGGATCGCAAAGAGTAATATGCCAAAGAATATCAGGCCGATGAAGATCGAAGTGACGATGACCAGCGGTACCGAGACCCGCTGGAAGCTGGGGACGTTAGGTGAGTTAAACAGCACCAGGGCGCCGACAATCAGGGAAATCACGCCGGCGGTGGTCAGTGCTCCGTGCGTAGGCGCTTTGATGTCCAGGATAAAAAGCACAAAGGCGGTCAGCAGGAATACGATGCCGAACCAGTTCACCGGTAGGAGCCCCAGGCCGTAGGTTGCCAAGGCGAGACAGACCACGCCGATGAAACCGGCAATCCAGCCGCCGGGGCTGGAAATCTCGATCAAGATTGCCTGCACGCCGATGGCAATCAACAAGAATACGATATTTGGATTTGAGAGCACTGCCAGGAGGCGCTCGATCAGGGTTTCTTCGAAGGTTTCCACACTCGCCCCGGCCGTGTTCAGCACCTGGGTCTCTCCTGCCACCTCGACCGTGAAGCCGTCAAGCTGTGCCGTCAGGCTGTCCAGGTCCTCGGCGATGAAATCGACCAGTCCTATCTCCAGGGCTTCGTCAGCGGAAACCGCTGTGGCAGATTCGATGGTGTCTTCAGCCAGGCGCACGGCTTCTTCGCCACGGCGCGCTGCCAGCGAGCGAACGGTCGCCCGCAGGATATTTTTCTCTTTCGCTGCGATGGTCTCGCCAAGCTCTTCGCCCTGGCTGCCCACAGGACTGGCTGCGCCAATCGAGGTCTCAGGCGCCATGGCAGAGGCATGCCCGGCCAGCGTGATCAACGTACCGGCGCTGGCAGCCATGGCACCCTGCGGGGCTATCCAGACGATGACCGGCACGGTGCTGCTGCGTATATCCTGGACGATGGTATTCATGGCTGATACCGTGCCTCCAGGAGTGTTAAGCTGGATAATGACGGCCTCAAAACCGCGATTTTCTGCACTGCGCAGGCCGCGGCGGATGTACTCCCCCATGGCCGGAGCCACAGGGTCATCTGCTACCAGCAGGAGCACCTTGGGCTGGTCGCTTTGAGCCTGCACCCATTCCGGGAATGCAGAGAACAATGTACAAGCGAGAATCAAGCCTATGTACAGGTAAGTGAAAAAAGGTCGATGGGTTGCCCTAATCATTTCATCATCTTTCAAACCAGTTGATCGAATTATAATCGATCGCAATATTGGTAGAATTGGTTTAATCCCTGGCAGAGTTTGCAAGAAAGACCATGAACGGCGGTTTACCAGAGACGAATTTTGGTATGAGAACAACGACAGCAGCAAATACATCCATTCCGGACGTTTCCACAATCCTCATAAGAGCCCTGGCGGTGATTGGCGGCGGCATCCTGTTGTGCTTTGCCTTCATCAGCGTGCTGGGGATGGGTTATGCAACCACTTACAGCGGACGGATCCTCCCCGGCGTTTCCGTCGCCGGTGTTGACCTGTCTGGTTTGCAGCCAGTCGACGCCGGTGTGCTCCTGGCCCAAAAGCTGGATTATGCCCAGACTGGAAACATTGTGTTAGAGGCTGGCCTGACGGGGGAAGCGAGTTCGAGTCTGGGAAGCCAGGCCGGCGGACCTGGGCCTTTCACTGGACCTGGATGAAACGGTCCAGCGCGCTTACGATCTTGGACGAACCGGCAACCCATTACGCAGGGCTTTTGAGATCGTCAACGCCTGGCACGGCGGGCGCGACCTCGCTCCGCTCATGAATTATGACGAATATGCTGCCCGCGCTTTCCTGGCCGGGATCGCGGCAGAGGTGGACCGGCCGGTTTTAGAGGCCTCGCTGGATATCAATGGCCTGGACGTGTCAGCCGTCCCGGGGCAAATTGGGCGCAGGATGGACCTGGCCGCTTCCATGGTGCCATTAGAGGAAAAATTGCGCAGTATGACGGATGGGCTGTTTGCCCTGGTGATCGAGGAGACCACGCCAGCAATCCTGGATGCGGAGGCGGCGGCCCTGCAAGCGCGCCAGGTGCTGAGCGCCCCGCTGGTGCTCTCAGTCCCGGAAGCAGCCGAGGGGGATCCCGGTCCCTGGAAGGTTGAACCCCAACAGCTTGCCCAACTGCTCGTGATTGAACGAGTAGAAGGGACTGGCGGGGGCTCAATCCAGGTCAGACTGGATACGGAAAAGCTGCGCCCCTTTTTGGCAGATGCTGCCCAAAGCCTGGCTCGCAGCCCGGCTAATGCCCGCTTTAATCTTTAACGATGAGACTCGCCAGCTCGACCTGATCCTCCCGGCGGTGATTGGGCGGTCGCTAAACATCGAAGGCACCCTCCAGGCGATCCTGCAGGAGCTATCCTCCGGCAATCACAACCTGCAATTGGTTGTAGATACGATGAAACCGGAGATCACCGATGATGTCACTGCTGAACAGCTTGGTATCCGCGAGTTGGTCAGCCAGCACACCTCCTACTTCTACGGATCAAGCGTCCCGCGCATTCAGAACATCAGCACTGCCTCTGCTCGCTTTCACGGGGTGCTGGTGCCTCCGGGTGCGACTTTTTCGATGGCGGAGGCTTTAGGAGACGTCAGCCTGGATAATGGCTATGCAGAAGCCTTGATCATTTTTGGAGATCGCACGGTTGAGGGGGTTGGCGGCGGCGTCTGCCAGGTGAGTACCACCCTGTTCCGTACGGCGTTCCTGGCCGGTTATCCCATTGCTGAACGGCATTCGCATGCCTACCGGGTGGGTTATTATGAGCAAACTGCCGGGGGCCAGGTCAACTCCAACCTGGCAGGCCTGGATGCCACGGTATTTGTGCCAATCGTTGACTTTAAGTTCGTGAACGACACGCCGAACTGGCTGCTCATGGAGACGTACGTCAACGAGCGCGCTCGCAAGTTGACCTGGAAATTCTACTCAACCTCCGATGGTCGTTCGGTAGAATGGGATACCTCAGGGCTGCAAAACGTGGTCTCACCACCGCCTCCGCAATATATTGAGAATCCAAAACTGGATGGGGGAGAGATCAAGCAGATCGATTGGGAAGTCGAAGGCGCCGATGTGACCGTCTCGCGTGTAGTGTACCGCAACGGTGAGGTTTACCTGCAGGACCAGTTCGTGACGCATTATCAGCCCTGGCGGGCAATTTATGAATACGGCCCGGGGACGGAGATTCCGGAAGAGTGATTGAGGAGAGGAGTTTTCATGGTTAGTAAGGATTTATTAGAGATTTTGCGCTGCCCGGTTTGCGTTCAAAACAAGGCGGGATTGTTGAAGTATTATCGGGAATCCTGGTTGATCTGCGCGGATTGCGGTCGAAAATACCCGATCCGGCACGACATCCCGGTTATGCTGATCGATGAGGGCGATCGCTGGATGCAGGTAGCCGAGGCGGATCTGCCGGTGCCGCCGCCAGAAAAGTAAGCCTGCTTGAGGTCGTTCTAATCCATTGTGATCCAGAATATACTGAACGACTTGTTCAGCGGCGATGATGAGCGCGCCCAATTTGCAGTGGATGTGCTTATCCAGGCAGGGGTGGCTGTGGAGCCGGTTTTGCAAGCACAGCTCTGCGAAAACCTCGCTTTTGGCAGGTTGGAGATTGATCAGCGCTGGTGGGCCGTGCGCGCCCTGGCTGAAATGCCCTCCAGCCAGAGCCGGCAAGCCTTGATGCAAGCCCTGCTGGATAGCGACCCTGGGGTGCGCCAGTGTGCAGCCCTGGGCTTGCGGAAAACTCCGCATCTCGAGGCGCTTCCGGCCCTCCTGGCGGCCCTGGACGATGCGGATCCGTTGTGCGCTGACCTGGCGGCGGATACCCTGGTTGAGATCGGTGCCCCGGCTCAGGCAGCTCTTTTGATACTAGTTTCAAATGGCAGCGAGATTGCCCGGATGCGTGCTCAGCGTGCCCTGGACAGGTTCATGACCCCTGCCAGACCCAAAGCCACCACAACAGCATAATCAAGACGCCGATCCCGAAACGCGCCAGGTATGCCAGGCCATACCCGGCTACCATGCCGATGAAGGCTTTCCAGGCTTTTTTGATTTCACGTGCTCGGATCCATTCAACGGCAAAAACAGCAACTGGCGCGGCGATCAAGCCCCCAAAGGGTGGAAAGAGGATCGTGCCTGCAATTCCAAACACCAGGCCCACAAAAATGGAGAGCCAGGATGCGCCGCCTTTAATCGCCCCAGCGCCCATCAGCAGGTTATCGACAACCACGCTGAAAGCAAAAAGCAGGCTGATCAGAACCATTAACACGATTCCGAGCGTATCCCAGCCGGACACGAACCCGTAGCCCAGGGTCGCCAGCCACATGATAAACGTCCCCGGGAAGAATGGGACGAGTGAGCCAAAAAGGCCAACCAGCATCAAAACCTGTACGATGCCGAAGGTGAGGTAGTTTTGCCAGTTTTCCATGGGAATTTGATGATCCAGGGGACTGTTTCAGTCCCCCCTTATTTTACCGGATGATGTCAATCCCGCCCATCCACGGGCGCAGAACGTCTGGTACGACCACCGAGCCATCGGCCTGCTGGTAATTTTCAAGTACGGCGATCAGGGTGCGCGGCATGCCCAAGCCTGAGCCGTTCAGCGTGTGCACCAGCCGGGCGCGCCCGCCATCGGCCGGGCGATATTTGACATTTGCCCGCCGGGCCTGGAAGTCGCCCACGTGCGAGACCGACGAAACCTCCAGCCATTCCCCGCAGCCGGGAGCCCAGACTTCAATGTCATAGGTAATGCGAGCTGCGAATCCCAGGTCGCCGGTGCACAGCTGCTTGACCCGGTATGTCAGTCCCAGGTCGCGCACGGTCTGTTCGGCGTCTGCCAGCATCTTCTCCAGACCCGCCTCGCCGTCCTCGGGCTTGCAGAAGATGTACATTTCTACCTTGTCAAACTGGTGGCCGCGTTTGATGCCACGTACGTCCCGGCCGGCGCTCATCTTCTCGCGCCGGAAGCAAGGTGTGTAGGCCGTGTAGAACAACGGTAGGGCTGAATCATCCAGGATGTCATCCATATGAAGGCCTGTGAGGGGTACTTCGGCGGTCGGGACCATCCACAGGTCTTCCTCGTGGTCGCGGTAAAGGTTGTCGTTGAACTTGGGCAATTGTCCGGCGCCGAAGAGGGTAGCGCTTTTGACCATGAAGGGCGTGTATTTTTCGAGGTAACCCTGGCGTGTGTGCAGGTCGAGCATCCAGGCAATCAAGGCGCGCTGCAGGCGCGCCCCGGCTCCACTGAGGACGTAAAAGCGCGAGCCGGTGATTTTCACGCCTTGCTCGAAGTTGATGATTCCAAGTTCGGGACCAAGGTCCCAATGCGCCTTCGGGGTGAAGGCGAAAACAGGCAGGTCGCCTGACTGGCGCAGGACGACATTTTCTTCTTCGCTGGTACCCAAGGGTGTCAGCGGGCTGGGGATGTTGGGGAGGGTCGCCAGGACGCCTTCCAGGTTTGCCTCCACGTTGCGCAGGCTTTCGTCCAGCATGGCGATGCGGTCGCCGACCTGGCGCATGGCGTCGACTTTTGCCTGACGCTCCACCGGGTCTTTCATGCGCCCGATCTCTTTCGAAACCGCGTTGCGCTCGGCTTTGAGCGTCTCAACTTCCTGGATCAACGCCCGGCGCTGCTCGTCCAGCTCGAGGATGCGCTCGACCGGGGTGGTTTCCATCTGGCGATCTTGCAGCGCCTGGCGCACCAGGCCTGGCTGCTCTCGGATCATATTGATGTCTAACATGGTTGCACCTCCAAAACTTTAAGTAATAAAAACGCCCCTCGTAAATGCAGGACGAGGGGGCGCTCGTGGTGCCACCTGCTTTTGCCGCCGGTAATGGCTGGATCAGGAACTCCCTGACAGATGCACTGCGGCCTCAACCTGGCTGTAACGGGCTCCCCGGTCCTCTTACGCCGCCAATTGAAACTGCTGGCAACCCTGCGAGGACGTCTGGTCTTGACGGACCAACGGAGGGGATTTCAACGCTCGTGCCTGCTGCCTCGCAGCTCACCAGCAGCTCTCTGGAAGGACGGGCGAATACTGGTCTCCGTGTTCGATCATGCGTGTTCGATTGTGTTGGGATTATACCAGGAAGCCGGCGTTTAGCCCAAGTTAAATGGCTCCTCCACGACCTGGATCGTCACATTGCGATATCCCTTCAGCTTATAACGCAGGGTCTTCTCGAAGTTGAGGATTTCGCGTTGTTCCAGCTTGGCGGCGCTGAGGTCATCGCCGATCGCACTGACTCCGATCAGCATTTGGATCACCTTGCGCGATGCCAGCAAGGTGGTAGGAATATCAAAGAGGACAAGTTTGCGCTTTCCAGCCCCATCCGGGTCTTCTGTCTCCATATGACTCGAGACATAGAAAGGAAAGCGCCGGAAGCCAGTTTTCAAGACAATTTGCTTCAGGTCGCGCACGATCCAGCGAAAATTATTCTGCTCCAGGTCGTCCAGCGAGCGCGGGAGCAGGATATTCAACGAAAAAGTGTCGTACACAACCGGCTCAACCGCCTGTCCGTCTGGGGTGGCAGTATTCGTGGAGGGGGTTTCGATAAAAAAATCCTGGCGGCTGACCAGCGCCTCGTATATTTTGCTGATGAAGTTCTCAAAATAGCCAATTGCCAATGCGGTTGAGGGCAAAAAGCCTGGCTCGCTCTTTTGCATGGCGCTTTCCATCGATTTGCGGATTCCCTGGCAGGCTGCCTGGATGACATCGGATAGAGCGCCTTCGCGCGGGTGCTTGAAAAGTGCTGACGGCAATCCCCTGGAAATCGGAGAGCAGCTTGATCGACTCTTCACAGACAATAAAAGCCCGGTTCACGCCCATGCGTCCCATAAAAAGCCCCAGCTCGAAGACCAGGTTGTTCGCGCGGCGCCTTTTGAGTCTTGCCGCGGCTCTTCACCAGGTCGTCAGCGGTCAGGCACAGGATAGCAAAGTCGTACAGGTTGGCAGCCTGTAAGAGCGATTCGAGGTAGGCCTGGTTCAGGCCAAAGACACCCTCCGTCCAGATATCGACCTCGTCAAAATCGGCGAAGTACGCCTTGACGGACTCAGCGACCTCCAGTCCCTCGCTGGAGGAACCGATGAAAATCGATGGTTTGTACTCCATGGGTAAATTTTAACCGATTGTCAGACAGCGCGTGAGTGCTATTCCCTCTCCCGCAGGTGAGGAAAAAGGATGACTTCACGGATGTTCGAGCTGTTCGTCAGCAGCATCACCAGGCGATCAATGCCCAGGCCAAACCCGCCGGTGGGGGGCATGCCGTAGCGCAAGGCGTTGAGGTAGTCTTCGTCCATCGGATGGCGCTCTTCATCATCACTTTTGTAGTCGCGGCCCATTTCAATAAAACGGGCTTCCTGGTCGAGCGGGTCGTTGAGCTCGGTAAATGCGTTGCAGAGCTCAAAGCCGGCGATAAAGCCCTCAAAGCGTTCGACGACCTGTGGGTTGCCTGGCATGCCTTTAGCCAGGGGCGAGATATCGCGCGGGTAATCGTACAGGAAGGTGGGCTGGATGCAGACCGGTTCCAGAAAATCACTGAGCAGGGATTCGATGAGCTTGCCGCGCGGCGCGTTGGGATCGACCGGAATGTCTTTGGCACGCATGGCTTTTGCCAGGCTTTCACTGGTTAGATAGGCATTGATGTCGATGCCGGTGACTTCGAGAAGGCCTTCATCGAGCCGTAGGCGCTTCCAGGGCGGGGTGAGGTCCAGGAGGTGGTCCTGATATTGGAACTGCAGCTTACCGAGCACACGCTGTGCCACAAAGGTGACCATCTCCTCGGTCAGGGTCATCACGGACTGGTAATCGGCGTAGGCCATGTAAAATTCCAGCATGGTAAATTCGGGATTGTGGGTGCGGTCGACGCCTTCGTTACGGAAATCGCGCCCGATCTCGTAAACGCGCTCGAAACCGCCTACCAGCAGCCTTTTGAGATACAGCTCGAAAGAAATGCGCAGGAAAAGGTCTTGCTTGAGCTGGTTGTGGTGGGTGATGAACGGGCGCGCCGCCGCTCCGCCATAAATGGGTTGCAGGATTGGCGTCTCGACCTCCAGGAAGGCGCGGCTGTCCAGGAATTCGCGAAAAGCACTTATCGTGGCGGCGCGCGCCTGGAAGATCTGGCGAACTTCGGGGTTGACGGCCAGATCGGCATAGCGTTGGCGGTAGCGAGCTTCGGGCTCGGAGAGGACAGCATGGCGTACAATTTCACCCTCAACTACCTGGTCCTTGGCTGCCGGCAGGGGAGTGATCGATTTCGAGAGCAAGCGGAATGACTGCACGCGCAGGGTCACCTCGCCGGTCCTGGTACGGAACATCTCACCGTTAGCTTCGATGAAATCTCCCAGGTCGAACTCACGGTTGAAAAAATCGAGGTTATCCTGCCCGACATCGTTTGCCCGGAAGAAGAGCTGGACACGCCCGCTGCCATCCTCGATGTGGGCAAAGGTGATCTTGCCCATGTTGCGCATCGAGCGCAGCCGGCCTACCAGGATCGCATTGATTCCTTCGGGCTGACCGGATTTCTCGGATGTTTCGAATGCCTGGACGGCTTCCAGGCTGGTGTGGGTGCGTACGGCGCGGTTTGGGAAGGTCTCTATACCTTCAGCCTGCAGGCGTTGAAGTTTTTCCAGGCGAATGCTTTCCAGATGGGTGTATTCGTAGGTCATTCCATTGCTCCTCGTAGCGAATTTCTTGTGTTTTTTTACTTTATCTCAAAGCTCTTTGAAATCAAAAGCCCCGCGCACCGTATGGCTGCGCGGGGCGATGTCTGGCAGCCCCAGTTTATTCCACCTTCAAAATTTGTACCTGGAAAGCGCCGGCGGGCGCATCGACGCGCACCTTGTCTCCAGCGCGGTGATCCATCAGAGCTCTCCCGAGGGGCGATTCGTTGGAAATATAACCTTCGCGGGGATTGGCTTCCGCCGGGCCGACAATGGTGTAATTTTCCGGATCGTTATCGCCTTCCTGGATGGTCACATGGGCGCCTACCTGGACGACCTCGCGCTTGCCGGTCTCGTCAACAATGCGCGCGTTCGCCAGGATCATTTCCAGCTCCTGGATGCGACCTTCCACGAAGGCTTGCTCGTTTTTTGCAGCTTCGTATTCGGCGTCTTCGATGAGTTCCCCGCCTTCCATCGCTTCATGCAGCCGGTCAGCAACCTCCTTGCGTTTCTCGGTGCGCAGGTGCTCCAGCTCATCTTGCAGCTTATCGTAGCCGTGGCGGGTCAGGTAAGTGGTTGGCATGCTCTTCTTCCAGTTATCAATTCAGAATTAATAAACCATCCCCCACATATTGTCGGGGGTGAATAAAAAGGCCTTCTGAGGCCTAAACGAGCGGACTTGATGGCTGTGCTCCAAGGTAAACCGGACGTTTTTCCTGGTCATTTGACCAGTTGCCTACCCTGCTCCGCCGCGCACACATTTTAGCATAATTTCGACTGGAGTCAAGCGAATCCCGGAAAAAATATTTAACCTGATTCCTTTTGGGGCGCCTGCCATAACCTGACGCCTCCCTGGCTTTCGCAGAAACGGCACACAGATTCTTTCATCAGGTCGATCGCAGGGATGCGCCGCCCAGGATCCTGGTGCCAGAAGGTGCTGATCTGGGAGCGATGCGCGGCGATGGACTGAATCCAACCTTGCAAACCTGCCTCAGAGACGGGAAAGATTATTTCATGCCAGCCTGCCTGTCGCAGGTCGTCCAGCTCTTTTCGAGATTTTAAAGCGTATGGATAATCCGCATAATACCACAGGTAAGGAGATGCTGCTTCTGCAGCCTGGCGGGTCAGGCGGTGATCGACGTGCCCGCCCAGGGTTAACGGGCAGACCACCTGGCAACCCGGTGGGAATGCCCGGCATAGCTCCTGGGTCAACTCTGCCAGCAAGCCGTTTTCGGCCTCGTGGGGCGGTTGCCAAAGGGATTCCTCCGACGTGTACAGGGGTATTCCGGCCTGGGGCGTGTTAGCTGGCCCCAACCGGTAAATACAGTCGGGAAGTGTGAAATGGCGGTAAGTCGCTCCCATTGCCAGGCAGGAGGCGATGTCCTCGCTGCGGCGCAGATCGCCGGGTTCCTGGTCGATCTGCCAGCGGTCGTGTAGAGATTTCGGCAAATTCAGACACCGCCTGCGCTGGGGGATCGCCTGCACAGATGGTCCACACCTGCACCTCTTCACCGGTCAGAGTCTGTTCCTTGACCAGGCCTCCACATGAGAGCGCCACGTCATCCAGGTGCGGCGAGAGATAAATCCATTCCATGCTGATTAATGTACCACAATCTGACCTGTTCCTTGCCACACCTGCTGGCTGGTGTTATCATCTCTTTCCGGTGCTCCTTCGATGAGTAAGACTTCCAAAAACCGCTTGCGCCTGGTCCTGGTTGTTTTGATCCTGGCAGCCATTCCCTGCTATTTTCTGGGCATGGTCATGGTCTATGTGGATCGCCAGCAGGAATCCCGTGAGGAGCGTATCCCTACGGCGACTTCCACCGGCATCCTGCCGTTTACGCCGACCTGGACGCTCTCTCCCACGCCTTCCCTGACCTTTGCTCCGCTGACGCCCACCCTTACCGAAACCCCTACCTTAACCGCCACTGCCACGCCCACGGCAACAGCTACGTCCACGGAAACCGCGACCCCGACCGCAGGTCCTCCTACCGAAACGCTGCCTCCCACCGATACCCCCACTGAGACCTCGCCGCCGGCCTTGGATACACCGGCTTTTCCTTCTGACACACCGCTGCCACCTACGGAAACGCCTTCTCAGTAAGTTCTTAAAACCCCAAGGTGCATTTTCGGCTATAATCCCTCCGTTCTGATCTAATTCTATCTAATTGTTTGTGCGGGAAAAATCCTAACTATGCCTGAAATCATGCCCTTTTTAAAAACCCTGATTACGTCCGCCGGGCTTTCTGGACACGAAGCGCCTGTGCGTAAGTCGATTGAGGAAGCCTGGAGTCCGTTGGTCAGCGAGTTGCACGTGAGTAACCTGGGGAGCCTGCACGGGCTTAAGCCTGGTATCTTACCCCAGCCACGTCCCAGCCTGTTATTGGCTGCGCACATGGACGCCATTGGGCTGATGGTCCGGGGAGTTGTGGATGGCTTTCTGCGCGTTACCGGCATAGGCGGGCTGGACGCGCGCGTCCTGCCTGGTCAGCTGGTCACTGTCCATGGCAGAAAAGACTTGCCAGGCGTCATTGTCCAACCCCCGGCTTTCCTGCTCCCGGCAGGGGTTGGAGAGGGCGCAGTTCCTTTGGAATACTTGCTGGTGGATACCGGCTGCCTGCCGGAAGAGGTCAAAGAGCTGGTGCGTGTTGGTGACCTGGTTTCTTATGCCCAGAATCCCCTGGAGTTGGGCAACGATGCCCTGGCTGGGCATTCGCTGGATAACCGGGCCTCCGTAGCTGCAGTCACAGCTTGCCTGCAGATCCTGCAGGGCAGGCAAACACAGTGGGATGTCTGGGCGGTTGCGACCGTGCAGGAAGAGGTCGGAGTAAAAGGCGCCCTCACTTCGGCGTTCAGCCTGAATCCGACCCTGGCTGTGGCGGTCGACGTAACCTTTGCCTCCGGTCCCGGCAGCCCGGAATCGCAGACTTTTCCCTTTGGGAAAGGTGTTACCCTGGGATGGGGACCAAACATCCACCCGGCGCTTTTCCAGGCCTTTAAAGAGCTGGCCGATCGCCTGGAGATCCCTTACAAGCTTGAAGCCATACCGGCGCACTCGGGAACGGATGCCTTTGGACTGCAGGTGGCGCGGGAAGGAATTCCCACGATGGTGCTGTCGATTCCCTTGCGCTATATGCACACCCCGGTTGAGGTGGTGGCGGTCAAGGACATTGAGCGCGCTGGCAGGCTGATGGCGGAATTTGCGACAAGCCTGACGCCTGATTTCATGGAAAAAATTACCTGGGACGATTGAAGGATAAGCCTGGATGGAAAACCAAGAAAAGATGATTGCCCTGCCGAAGGTGGGTGATGAACAGCTCCGGCTCTTAGAGCGCTTGTGCAACGCCTGTGCGGTCTCTGGCAGTGAGGGCGAGGTGCGCGCGATTATATTAGAGGAAGTGCGTGAAATCGTCCTCCAATCTGGAGGAACGCTGAAGGTGGATGCCCTGGGAAATGTGCTAATCACCCGCCCTGGAGCTGCCCAAAACCGCCTGCGGGTGATGGTCGCCGCTCACATGGACGAAGTTGGCCTGATGGTGACTACCGCTGACAACGACGGGCTGTGCCGTTTTGGCAGTGTGGGCGGACTGGACGCTCGCCAGCTGGTTGGCAAGCCGGTTTGGGTGGGCAAAGAACGCCTGCCAGGCGTTATCGGCGCCAAGCCGATCCACCTCACGACTGCCGAGGAGCGCAAGAGCAGCATATCATTGGAGACCCTGCGGATAGACGTCGGGCCTGCCAATGCCAGTAAGGTCAAGGTTGGCGATCGTGCCACCTTTGCTACACTCTTTCAGGACCTGGGAACGAGCCTGCGCGCCAAGGCGCTGGATGACCGCCTGGGAGTGGCAACTTTAATTGAGCTGGTGAAGCGTCCACCGGAAAATATCGATCTGCTGGCGGCATTTACCGTCCAGGAAGAAGTCGGCACGCGCGGTGCCCAGGTGGCGGCCTATGCCTTAGACCCTCAGGCAGCGATTGTGCTGGATTGCACCCCTGCCAATGACCTGCCAGGCTGGGACGGCGAGGAAAATGAGCGTTACAACACGCGCCTGGGGTTTGGCCCGGCCATTTACCTGGCGGATCGGGCGACCTTTTCTGACCCGCGCCTGATACGGCACCTGGTGGAAACTGCCGAAGCATACACCATCCCCTACCAGTTCCGCCAACCTGGCGGCGGAGGCACGGATGCCGGCGCAATCCACAAGCAGCGCGCCGGTGTGCCCAGTATCTCGGTGTCGGTGCCTGGCCGTTACATTCACACGGCCGCCGCGATTGTACGGCGCAGCGATTGGGAGAATACGCTGAGATTAGTTTATGCTGCCCTGGCGCGGCTTTCTGAAAAGGTCCTTGTGGAAGATCGTTAATGAGATCGGCTTTGCTAGGATTGAATTTTGGGAGAATTTATGAAATCATTTCTTAAGAAATTAGTTGAAACAACGTCACCCTCGGGGTATGAAGGCGCGATTCGCGAGCTGATTCGCGCTGAGATTGCTCCGCTTGCGGATGAGGTGCACGTCGATGCCCTGGGCAACCTAATCGCCTTGAAGAAAGCTAACACTCAAGCTGGTGGTGGTCAAAAGATCATGCTGGCAGCCCACATCGATGAGATCGGACTGATCGCCACCCACGTGGATGAAAATGGGTTTGTGCGCGTCCAACCGATCGGTGGCGTGCGCACCCTCACCTGCGTTGGCGGGCGGGTGCGATTCTTGAACGGTGCCCAGGGTGTAATTGGCATGGAGCGTCTGGACGATCCTCAACGCGTGCCGGCCTTCGAACGCCTGTATGTGGACCTGGGAGTTTCAGACCGCAGCTCCTGCCCGGTCAAGGTGGGTGATGTTGCGGCCTTCGAGCGGCCTTTCCTGGACCTGGGCGACCGCCTGGTGGCGAAGTCCATGGACGATCGAATTGGCGCCTACCTGCTGGTCGAAACTTTACGCCAATTTTCATCGGGGAATCTGAAAACACCCCACCAGCTTTACTTTGTGTTTTCCACCCAGGAGGAAGTAGGCTTGCGCGGGGCAACCACGGCTGCCTACGGGTTAAACCCGGATTTAGGCCTTTCCGTTGATGTAACCGGATCGGGCGACACCCCCAAAGGGCTGGTGATGGACGTGTCCCTGGGAAAAGGCCCGGCTATTAAAGTCCGCGATGGTGGGATGCTATCTGACCCGCGCATTGTGCGCTGGATGGTGGATGGCGCCGAAAAGGCTGGTTTACCTTACCAGATGGAGGTCCTGGAAGGTGGGACAACTGACGCGCGCGCGATGCAGCTCACGCGAGCTGGCGTCCCGGTGGGTTGCCTCTCGATCCCGAGTCGCTATATTCACTCGCCTTCTGAGATGGTCGATTTCAACGATGTCCAGAATGGGGTGAAATTGCTGGTAGAGTTGTTGAGCCAACCGGTCCACCTGGCTGATTTATGAAATTCTTGAGGGGCAGGCTGGCGTTTATCCTTGCACTGGCTTGCACCGCCAGCCTGTTCAGCGCGTGTGATTTCCGGCTGCCCGGCGAACTTCTACCTTCTGGAAGTGCGAACTCATCGCCGACGGCGACTGCGGCTCCCACCGCGACGGCTGAACCCACCCCCCTGGCAACGGTGACGCCCTCGGGGCCGCTATCCTTGAAGATATGGCTGCCGCCCCAGTTCGATCCCTCGGATGGAACGCCTGCGGGAAATATCCTGAAAACCCGCCTGGCCGAATACTCGGCCAGGAAACCGAACGTGCAGCTTGATGTGCGCATTAAGGATATCGAGGGCCCGGGTGGATTGTTAGATATGCTGGGCACTGCCAGCGCCGCCGCTCACCAGGCGCTGCCCGACCTGGTGATCTTACCTTCCGAGTATCTGGAAACTGCTGTTCTCCAGGGCTGGTTGCACTCCTTTGATAACCTTTCCACCCAGCTCGACGATCCCGACTGGTTTGATTTCGCCCGTGAAATGGCACGCGTGCAGAAGAATACCTTTGGCATGCCTTTTGCAGTGGACGCCCTGGCCCAGGTCTACCATCCTCAGGCTTTGCCTGAGCCGGTCAGCGACCTGGGTGGAATTCTGGCAGGAACGCTGCCATTTGTCTTCACGGCGGCTGATCCCCGGGCTGCTTTCACGCATGCGCTTTACCTGGACGCCGGCGGTGTGGTGCGTGATGAGCAGGGTAAACCTGCATTGGATGCCGCGAAACTGGAAGAAGTGCTGACTTTCTTCCAGGATGCCAACTCTGCTGGCGTGCTGCCTTACTGGCTATCGGGCCTGCAAGCTGACGACCAGTCCTGGCAGGCGTTTCAAGATGGACGGTCGGACCAGGTCGTAACCTGGATTTCACGATACCTGACCAGCGGGGCCGAGGTTGACGCTCTGGCGCCGATCCCAACCCGGAACGGGACTCCCCTGACTGTGGGTGGCGGCTGGGCCTGGGCGCTGACCTCAGCGGAGCCTTCTCATCACCCGGCCAGCGTCCAGCTGGTAGAATTTTTAACCGAGAGCAGTTTTCTTTCAAATTGGACAGAGGCGCTTGGGCTTCTGCCCTCCCGTCCAAGCGCCCTGCAGTCCTGGAGAGACTCTCGCCATGCTAGCGAGCTGCTTCCGGTGGCTGAATCGTTACACTTGAACCCTCCCCAGGAGATATTGGACAGCCTGGGTAAAGCCCTGGAAAAGGCCACGGTCGACGTGCTTAAAGAACAGGCTGGGCCGAAAGAGGCCGCACAGGCAGCGGTCGAGAATTTTAAGTAATCCAGCGCAGTTGACGAAAAAAACTGGCGATGTTATCATCATTTTGGAGACATGATCAATGTCCGATGAGGTAGATTCCAGCAGCGAGCAGACAGATGATTTGTTCCCTGTTGTGGAGTCCATTGAAGAGCAAAATCGGGTTTTTGAAACTTTAGAGTCTGACGAGGTAGCCGCTGACGAGCCAGCCGTTGATGAGCTTCAAGAAAGCGAGGAGGCTACTCCTGGGCAATGGCTGCGGTTTCGAAGCTGGCTGCTTAGCGAGGGCCTGGGCGAAATATTTTTCCGCCTGGGTACTCATGTTTTGCTCCTGGCGACCATCCTGGTAGTTGCCTGGGGTTTGCGCCAGTTCTATAAAAATACCCGCCCCCTGGATCTGCCCAGCCAGGCTGCACTGGCAGCCCCAATGGCCACGGCTACGCCCACTGATCTGCCTGCCAAGCTGTCGCAATTCCAGGTAGAACCTGAGCTTTTCACAGCCACCTTCGAGCGCCGCGCTGACCTGCACACCGATGTGCCCTCACGCCCACGCACCGAAGTGATCACCTATACGGTTGAGCTGGGTGATACGCTCTTTGGCATTGCGGACAAGTTTGGCTTAAAACCCGAAACGCTGTTGTGGGGTAACCAGCTGACATTGGGCGATAACCCCCACAATCTCAGCCCGAGCCAGATTCTCAATATCTTACCGGTGAACGGCGCCTTTCATCGCTGGTCCGAAGGCGATGGCCTGAATGGAGTGGCCAAGTTCTTCGGCGTCACGCCCGAAGATATCATTAATTTTCCGGGCAACGGCCTGGATCCCGAAACGATCGGCGATTGGTCGCATCCAAACATCCCGGCCGGCACCTGGCTGGTCATCCCCGGCGGAAAGCGGGAGTTTGTGAGTTGGACCCTGCCTCCAGGAGGCATTCCCCGTGAGAACCCAGGAGTGGCCCAGGGATTTGGAACCGGCGTCTGCGATTCCAAAGTCGAAGGTGTGATTGGCTCGGGTCTGTTTGTGTGGCCTGCAAACAATCACTGGTTGTCGGGCTTTGATTGGGCGCCCGAAGCCAACCACTCTGGGATTGACATTGACGGCGACCTGGGACATCCGATATATTCAGCCGACAATGGTGTGGTTGTGTACGCGGGCTGGAATAACTGGGGATATGGCAATGTGGTGGTGATCAACCACGGAAACGGCTGGCAGACACTTTATGCACACCTGGACACGGTGGCTGTTGGCTGCGGTCAAAGCGTTTACCAGGGCAGCGTGATCGGGACCATGGGCAATACAGGAAACTCCACCGGGCCGCACCTCCATTTTGAAATGATGGTGGACGGCGTCAAAGTGAATCCTCGCGATTACCTCCCTTAAAATCCTCAATCGTAACCGGAAACATGGGAATGCCTCGAGCTTTAAACGCCCTCGCCTTATTCATTTGCCTGGTTGCCATGAGCCTGCTTGCTGCATGCAATTTACCTGCAGACAATGGAGTAAACGTTACCCAGGCACCTGAGCTGACAGCTTCACCGCTTGCTGCCACACCAGAAACTGAATCAGCATTACTTCCAACCGCAACTGAGCCACCTATTACACCCACCCCTGCCAGCACCATCACGGTGGACCCGCTGCGCCTAGGCTTGCAGACCGTGCGATTCTGGCACCCCTGGCAAAACCAGGCTGGCGAGGCAATGGCTGCCCTGGTGAATGATTTTAACTCGAACAACGAATGGGGGATCACGGTTGAAGCGCAGCCTTTCCTTGACCTGGACCAGCTCTGGCAGGAAACCAGCGTTGCACTGGCAGCCAATCAAGCACCCGACCTGGCAGTTGGGTTTGGTCACCAGGCGTTAGCCTTGGATGCGATCACGCCCCTGGTAGATATGACAGGATATGTCAACGACCCTACCTGGGGACTGAGCCTGCAGGACCAGGCGGATTTCCTGCCAGTCTTTTGGAATGCCGACCGTGCCGGGGAACGCCGCCTGGGCATTCCGGCGCTGCGTTCCGGACAGGTGCTGTATTACAATCAGTCCTGGGCTCAAGAGTTGGGATTTTCCACGCCTCCCACCACGCCGGAGGAGCTGGCAGAGCAGGCCTGCGCAGCCTACCAGGCAAACCTGAACGATGGGAATCCCGAGAACGATGGGACCGGGGGCATGATCATCTCGACCCAATATGCCGGGACGCTGGGCTGGTTGCGGGCATTTGAGGCACCCGTGACCAGAGAAGATGGAAACGGCTATGACCTGGACACCCCGCAAGTGGACCAGGCGCTGCGCTATTTGCGAGATTTGTATGACCAGGGCTGTGCCTGGCTGCCGGAAAGTGATTTTGCCGAGACGGAATTCGCGGCGCGCGAAGGGCTCTTCTACACCGGTACAGTTACGGGCATCCCATACCAGTCGGAAGTCATGAGACGCCAGGATAACGGCGACGCCTGGACAGTGCTGCCGTTTCCTTCTCCTGGGGCGCAGCCATCCATGCCCGTTTTTGGCCCCTCATTCAGCATGTTGCCTTCCACCCCTGAGAAACAGCTCGCGGCCTGGCTGTTCCTGCGCTGGCTGGCCCAGCCGGAGAGCCAGGCGCGTTGGACTGAGGCAACCGCATCTCTGCCGTTGCGCGCTGCTGCCCAAGACCCATTGAGTGCGTATCTCCGGGCAAATCCACAATGGGCTGCGGCTGTCGAGGCGCTGCCGTATGCGGTTGCTGAGCCCGCACTGGTTTCCTGGGCACAGGTGCGCTGGGCGCTTCAGGACGCCACCATCCAGCTATATCGCTCTTATTTCTCCGCGGATGGGATCCCCGAAATGCTCGAATTTTTACAGCAGACCGCCGACGACTTGCACCAGAGCATGACACCGCTTTCTGGCAGTACAGAATGACTGGGTTATTGCATGTAGTGATCTATACCGACGGCGCCTGCAGTCCTAATCCCGGGCCGGGTGGCTGGGCTGCCCTGCTGCGCTTCGACGATAAAGAAAAAGAGCTGACAGGATCCGAGCCGCAGACCACGAACAACCGCATGGAATTGACGGCTGCGATCCAGGCTTTAAACGCTTTGAAACGGTCCTGCAGTGTGGACCTTTACACCGATTCCGAGTACCTGAAGCGCGGGATTACAGAATGGCTGCCGGGCTGGCGCAGGCGTGGCTGGCAGCGCAAAGATGGTGCGCTAAAAAATGCCGATCTCTGGCAGGATCTAGACGCCTGCATCAGCAAGCACCAGGTTTCCTGGCACTGGGTGCGCAGCCACATCGGGAATAATTATAACGAAAGAGTTGACCGCCTGGCGCGCCAGGCTATTCCTCGGACTTAGCTTCTGGGTTTTCGAACTGCAGCTCTACTTTTTCTTCCATCGTAATCTGGCCGCGTAAAAATGCGCCTTCTTCGGTCGCGAAGGCCGCGGTCACCACGTTTCCCCAGACCCGCCCGGTGGCGCGGATTTCTACCCTTTCGGCGGTGATGTCGCTGCGCACCGCACCTGCCACGATCACGGTATTGGCTTTCAAGGTCTCGCCGGTGACCCGCCCGGTCTCCCCGACGACCAGCAGGCCGCGCAGGTTGATATTGCCCTCAAAAGTCCCCTCGATGCGGATGCCGCCGCTGCCGCCCAGGCTGCCTTTCCAATTAATCCCCGTACCGAGGACCGAGGTCACCCGTTCGGTGGCGGGTGATGGAACGGCGCTGGGCAGGACTGGATCGGTTCGTTTGCGAAACATGGATGTGAAGCTGCCTCATTCACATGGCGGGATTGGAAATGCCAATATATTGTACCCCGAATCCACATAGATGATTTCGCCGGTCACCTTCGCCGAGAGCTCGGAGGTCAGGTAGACGGCGGAATTGCCAATGTCCTCGATCGTGATGTTCTGCTGCAGAGGCGCCAGCCGGTTGAAATGCCGGTACATGGACTTGAACCCGCCCACCCCGGAGGCTGACAGCGTGCGGATGGGCCCAGCCGAGATGGCGTTGACGCGGATGTTGCGGGGCCCGAGGTCATAGGCCAGGTAGCGGACCGAGGCCTCCAGGGCCGCCTTGGCGACGCCCATCACGTTGTAGTTGGGGGCGACTTTCTCCGACCCGTAATAGGTCAGGGTCAGCAGGCTGCCGCCGGGCCGCATCAGGGGGGCAAAAGCGTGCGCCAGGGCCGTGAAGGAATACACGCTGATATCCATGGCGGTGTGGAAACCGGCGCGGGTGGTGTTCAGGTAAGCGCCTTCCAGCTCTGAGCGGTCCGCAAAAGCCACGGCGTGGATCAAGATGTCCACCTGGCCATAGGTTGCCCGGGCTTTTTCAGCGCTGGCTTCGATTTGCCAATCGAGACTCACATCGCAGGGCTCGAAGTACCTGGTTCCGAGCTGCTCGGCAAGCGGACGGGCGTGCTTTTCCACTGCCGGGTGGTAGCTGAAGCCCACCTCGGCGCCCTGTTCGTGCAGCGCTCTGGCAATTCCCCAGGCGATGCTGCGCTCGTTTGCCAGTCCGAAAATGATCGCGGTCTTGCCCGTTAAAAGACTCATCCGAATTTCCTCCAATTGCACATAAATTACCGGTAAAAACCAGGCTTATTCGCTTCCGAGTATGCTTTCCCTGAACTGCATCGGGGTGACATCGGCTGCCTGGAGCGCCTCGCTGAGGCGGTGAATCTCGGGCAGGTGTTCGCTGCAGTACACGTGCACAAGATCGAACCTGCGTTTTGCAAGCGGTGCATCCCGCAGCAGCAGCCAGGCATTGACCAGCAAACAGGCCATGTTCGCCAGGTCGCCTGCGTAGAAATCGATGACCTCGCGCTCGTGCGCTTTGAGGGAGTCGATGGCGCTTTTGAAAAGCTCGTTGGCTTCGACCAGCCGGGATTTCAGAGGTGCCAGCTCTTCGCCGCAATCGATGGCCGCCCATTCATCCAGCAGGGGGTCGAGGGCATGGCCCAGCAGCTTGCTGAGGGCGGCCACCACCTGGAGCTGGCTGGTGCCTTCGTAAATGTTGGTCACCCGGATGTCGCGGTAGTGGCGCTCGATGTTGAACTCCTGCATATAGCCGACCCCGCCGTGCACCTGCAGGGCCTGGTAGCAGACCCGGTTGCCCATCTCGGTGTTGTAGAGCTTGGTCATGGGGGTGAGCAGGTCGGAGTAGCTGCTGGCTTGCTTCTGTTTTTGGCGCAGCTCGGGATCTGGCGCTGCGCTTTCGGCCAGGGCTTTTTCGTATGCCTTGTTCAAATCGACCCAGCGCCCGGTCTCGATGAGCAGAGCGCGCCCGGCTTCAATCTCACCTTTCATTGAAAGGAGCATGCGCGCCACTGCCGGAAGCTGGCGGATGGACTTGCCGAACTGGATGCGGGCGCGGGCGTAGCGGTCGGCTTCGCGGTAGGCGGCCTCGGCAATCCCAATCGCCTGGGCGCCCACTGCCAGGCGCGCCCCGTTCATCAGGTTCATCGAATAGCGCAGCAAGCCGAAGCGGCGCTTGCCAACCAGGTAGGCCGGCGTGTTGTTGTACTGGATTTCGCAGGTGGGCGAGGCGTGCAGCCCCATCTTGTGCTCGATGCGGCGGATCTTGACGGTGTCATCCCGCTCGAGCAGGAAGAGCGAAAGCCCCCGGGCATCGCTGGTGCCTTCCTCGGAGCGCGCCAGCACGAGCTGGACCTGGGCGCAGCCGTTGGTGATGAAGCGCTTGACGCCGTTGATGCGCCACATCCCGCTGGCCTCATCGAAAGTTGCCCGGGTCTGCACGGAGCCCAGGTCGGAGCCGGCATCGGGTTCCGTGAGCACCATGGCGCCAGAGACTTCGCCCCTGGAGAAGCGCGGCAGGAAGGCCTGCTTCTGCTCCTCCTCGGCAAATTCGTTGATGGCAGCGGCGATTTCCTGCAACCCGAAAATGGTCATCAGGCCGGCCTCGGCGCGCGAGACCATTTCGACCATCATGGCATAAACTGTTTCGGTCAGATTCAAACCACCGTACTCCCAGGGCAGCATGGCGCCCATCAGCTCCGCCTGGTTCAAGGCCAGCAGTCCCTCCTGGGTTGCCCGGGCGTAGGTCACCTGCCCGTTCTCGAACTGGGCGCCTTCCAGGTCGGCGCTGGCCGCCTGCGGGGCGATCACTTTGGCGCAGATTTCGCCCAGCACCTCCAGCATCAGTCCGTAGTTCTCGATGGCATCCTCGTAGCTGCGGGGAGCGGTGGGGTATTGGGCGTGGTAGGCATAATCCTTTTCTCTGACCCGCACGACTTCTTGCAGGTTGCTGTGCTGCAGGCGGAATTGCAGGTCTGGATTGTCCAGGTAGAAATTTTCTGAGGAAGTCTCAGCGCTCATGAGGGTTTCCCTTCGGAATAGATCAGTTGGCGTGGCTCGTTCATGCGCTCGCTCATTTCGTCTTCTCTTTCAAGGCTTTGATCAGCATCGGGATCACATCGCTGGCGTCACCGATGATCTTGTAATGCGCCACCTGGAAAATCGGGGCGTTCGGGTCGGTGTTGATGGCGATGATCTTGTTGGATTGGTCCATGCCAGCGCGATGCTGGATGGCGCCCGAGATGCCGGCGGCAATGTACAGGCGTGGGCGCACGGTGGTGCCCGTCTGGCCCACCTGGTGCTCGCGCGAGACCAGCCCGGCGTCCACAGCGGCGCGCGAAGCCCCGACTTCGCCGCCCATGAGGTGCGCCAGCTCTTCGATGAGCTCGAATTCCTGCTTGCTCTTGACCCCGCCGCCGCCTGCGACGATCACCTGTGCATCTGAAAGGTGCACGCTGGCGGGCCGCACCTGCCGGCTGAGAACCTCCAGGGCGAAGTCAGAGGCCTCGAAATGGGCTTCGACGTTTTCAACCACTCCTGTACGGGTGGGGTCCGGCTGGCTGCGGTGCATCACCCCTGGGCGCACGGTGGCCATCTGCGGGCGGGTGTTGGGATTGACGATCGTGGCGATCAGGTTCCCACCGAAGGCCGGGCGGATCTGGTAGAGCAGGTCTTTGACGGTGCGGTTTTCTTTTTTGATGGTGAAATCGCCGATCTGCAGGTCCGTGCAATCGGCAGTCAGCCCGACTTTGAGGGCAGAGGCCAACCGGGGCGCCAGGTCGCGCCCCACCGGAGTGGCTCCCACCAGGAAGATGTACGGCTGGCGTTCCTTGACCAGGCCGGCAATCACGCGCGTGTACGGCAGGCTGCGGTAGTGCTCGAGCTCGGGGTGGTCGCAGACCAGGACGCGGTCCGAGCCTTGCTGGATGAGGCTTGTCGCCAGCGCGGTGACACCGCTGCCCGGCAGGACGGCCCACACCTGGCTCTCCAGCTCCTGCGCCAGCTCCTGCGCCTTGGCCAAAAGCTCCAGGCTGACCTCCACGAGTTGGCCTTCGTCTTGCTCGATGAAGACCCAGATACAGCGATCTTGGCATTGAATGGTTTTATCGCTCATATGCTTTCCTAACCCACAATATATTCCTTTACCAGCTCTTCGATCAGCGCCTGGATGCCCTCGTAGGTCGCCGCGATTTCTTTGCTCTCCGTGGCTTCCAGGACGACGAAATTGACTTTGTACACCTGGGTGGGGGAGCCACCTAGCCCGATCTGGCTTTCATCCAGCATCAGATCGGCCGCCGACCAGACTTCGATCTTCAGGCCGCGCTGGCTGAGGGCTGTGTCCAGGGATTCAATATCGCCCAACTCCGGGTAACGCTGCAGCAGGGCGGGGTACTCGTTGGGAGCGGCTGCCAGCTTGAACTCGATGCGTTTGCGCACCGAGGCAGGCCGCGGCCGGTTGGCGGAGGCGACGACGGTCAGCAGGGCTGGCAGGCTGCACCTCACCAGCTCGCTGCCCTGCTCGAAGGCGCGCTGGACGGTGATCCTGGCGGGTTCGCCGGCATTGTCCAGGTCCAAGATGGCTTCTGCGTAGGTGATCTGCGGCAAAGCGAGTTTTTCGGCCACCTGCGGACCAACCTGGGCGGTGTCCCCGTCGATGGCCTGGCGTCCGGCGAAGATGAGGTCAAACTGCCCGGCCTTGTCGATGGCCTTGGCCAGGGTGTAAGAGGTGGCCTGGGTGTCTGCCCCGGCGAATTTGCGGTCTGAGACCAGGATGACCCGGTCAGCGCCCCGGTAAAGGGCTTCGCGCAGGACGGCGGTGGCCTGCAGCGGTCCCATGGTCAGCACGGTGACATCCCCGCCGTGGTTTTCTTTGAACTGCAGCGCCATTTCCAGGGCGTGCAGGTCTTCCGGGTTGAAAATGGCCGGCAGGGCTGCCCGGTTCATGGTGCCCTCAGGCGTCATCACATCGCCGCTCACGCTGCGCGTGTCGGGGACTTGTTTTACTAGGACCATACAATGGTAAGGATGGCTGGACGCCATGATCACCTCCAGGGAAAAAGTGGGCTTTATTTTACCTTCATTGGCGCAATTGCACCGATAATATTTCGCAGCACCAGCTGAGGGCGCTGGCCGCGGGCGAATTGGCTAAAGACATAACACTGAGATCAGGAATTGGTCGCGCCGGATCGGAGTCGCCAGCGCCAGGGTATACTTTTCCAGGGTTCAGGGACTTTATTCAGGCCGACGCGCGCCCCACAGGTCACCTGGGTATCAGGAATTGCCTCGGCCTGCTCCACCCACAAGACTGATCCGGATAAACACAGGTCTGCAGCGTTCAGGTCCCCGGTGATTGCCAGCGCCTGGCAAATTTTGCCTGGGCCGTCGGTCCAGCGTGGAGGTGGCTGCTTCCCGCGCCGCGCTTCAATGACGTCTAATCCTTCGGTTGGTTCCAGGGAGCGGATGAGGACTACGGCCGGAAAGCCCTCCTCCTCGACCACGAAATTTAAACACCAGTGCATGCCGTATGTGAAATAAACATAAGTGTACCCGGCCGGGCCGTACATCACCTGGGTGCGCGGCGTGCGCCCGTGCCGGCAGTGACAGCCCAGGTCAGACTCGCCGGAATAGGCCTCGACCTCGCAGATCGTGCCTGCCAGCCGCCGTCCCTCATCCAGGCGCACCAGGCGCTGTCCCAGCAGATCACGGGCCACGGTCACTGCAGGGCGCGAATAAAAGGCGTGAGTTAATCGATTGTTATCCAATTACTGGTTCACCTGGTAATTCGGCGCTTCCTTTGTGATGATTACATCGTGCGGGTGGCTCTCGACCAACCCGGCGTTGGTGATGCGCACCAGTTTGGTTTTTGCGCGAAGATCTTCCAGGTTTTCAGCGCCAGCATAGCCCATCCCCGAGCGCAGGCCGCCAACGAGCTGGAAGACGTAATCGTGCAGGTTGCCTTTAAAGGGCACCCGGCCTTCGATGCCCTCCGGAACGAGCTTGCCGCTGCCACCGCTGGCGCTGTTTTGGGCGCTGGCGTAGCGGTCGCGACCGTAGCCCTGCATGGCGCCTAACGAGCCCATGCCGCGGTATTCCTTGAAGCGCCTGCCTTCATAGAGGATAACTTCGCCAGGGGATTCTTCCAGCCCCGCCAGCAGGCTGCCCAGCATGACCACATCTGCCCCTGCGACGATTGCTTTGACGATGTCGCCGCTGTACTTGACCCCACCGTCGGCGACCACGGGGATGCCCAGGCGGTGGGCGGCCTGTGCGCACTCGTAGATGGCGCTCATTTGCGGCATACCCGCCCCGGAGACGACACGCGTGGTGCAGATTGATCCGGCGCCCACCCCGACTTTGACGGCATCAGCCCCGGCCTGGATCAGCGCCTGCGTGCCTTCGGCGGTGACCACGTTGCCAGCCATTACCGGCAATCCGGGCCAGCCGGCGCGGATGCGCTGGATGGCGCGCAGCACCCCGGCGGAGTGCCCGTGGGCAGTGTCGATGGCGATGATATCCACGCCTTCCTCGACCAGCAGATCCACGCGTTCTTCCAGGTCTTTGCCGACCCCCACCGCGGCTCCCACCAGCAGTCGCCCCTGGTCGTCGCGCGCCGCCAGGGGAAAATCGCGTGCCTTCTGGATGTCCTTGACCGTCAGGAGTCCCTTCAAAATTCCCTTGTCGTCTAAAAGCGGCAGCTTTTCGATGCGATGTTTCTGCAGCAGGCGCTTGGCGTCCTCCAGGCTGATGCCCACCCTGGCGGTGACCAGCGGCTGCGGCGTCATGAACTGGCTGACCGGCAGGTCGTAATCGCTCTCCTCGACGAAGCGGATGTCGCGGTTGGTCAGGATGCCCACCAGGCTGCCGTCCGCCTGGACGATCGGGACACCGCTGATGTGGTAGGTGGACATGATTTCTTCGGCCTGGCGTAGCAGCGCTTCCGGCGGCAAGGTGATCGGCTCGACGATCATTCCCGACTGGGAGCGTTTGACCTTGTCGACCTCGGCGGCCTGCGCCTGCGGGGAGAGGTTGCGGTGGATGATACCGAACCCGCCCTCGCGCGCCAGGGCAATCGCCAGGCGCGCTTCGGTGACGGTATCCATGGCCGCCGACAGCAGGGGAATGTTCAGCCGAATGCTGCGCGTTAGCTGGGCGCTGACTTCCGTCTGATCAGGCAGCAGTTCGCTATAGCCGGGCACGACCAGCAGGTCATCGAAGGTCAGGGCAAGATTGGCGTCAAACAGCTCTTCGTTCATGGTCACTCCGTTTTGGCGTATTTTTGCTCAAATAAGTCCGCATCATAAGGGGCACGCCGGTTGGGGCAAACGGCGCGCGGGCAGAGCTGGCAGCTGGCGAAGCTGGTCGTCGTCGGAAAAACCAGTCCCGACACAGTCTTGTTGGGCAGCATCAGGAAAGAGTTGGTGAGGCGCACGCCTACAGCTTTCTCGACGTCGCCCAGAAGGTCAAACAACGGCCTCTGCTGCGGCAGCGGCCAGTCCTCCAGCGAGCCCGGGTTCATGGTCGAAACGGGTCCTGGATCGAAGGTTTCGTTAAGGTGCCGGTCGAATGCCTGGAAGGCAACCTCCAGGGCGCTCTCTTTGATGGCGTCAACCCAGAAGCGGTGCAGGAAATCGTCGATGGTTTCCTGCCAGGTTTCAAGCTCCTGACCGCAGGTCACCACATAGGGGAAGACGCGGTGCACCGAATCCAGGTTGACACGCAGCACGCGGCTGTCCAGGCGCGTGCCGTCTACGAGGATATGACTTGTTCCTTTCTCCTCGATGAAAGCCACCTTATAAATGACCTTAGGCCGGGCAATGGCCAGGGCTTGCTCCAGGAACTCAGCGAATTCCTGCTCCCTGGAACTACCGGGGCGCATTCGCAGGCTTTCCAGCATGGCAGCGGGGTTGGGTTGGTAAGCAATGTCATCTAAAATGATTGAGGTCATAACCTATTCCTAGTTTTCTGGATAAGTTCACCCGGGCGGGGCTGGGCTGGATCGGCAGGGACTAGATAGGCCCAATCGTCGGCGAAGGTTGTGCGCCCTCCGGAGGCTGTCCCGGCCATGCAGAGCTGGCCTTTTCCGGTTACTGGCTCGTGGGCTCCGTCGCGAGCCGGGTCGCTGTGGCGTACAAACCAATCAGATAGCTCTGCACGCAGCGCACGCAGGCGCGGTTGCTGGTCAGGGTCGCCTGCCAGGTTGATGCGTTCCTCGGGATCGTTTGCCAGGTCGTAGAGCTCGTGTGGGCCGTAAGGGTAGCGGTGGATGTATTTCCATTCGGAGGTGCGGATCATGCGCGTGGGCCCATATTCATCAAAAATTACGAGCGGGCGCTCGCTCAGCGCGCCCTGGCCGCGGACGAGCGTGGCGAAGCTGCGTCCGGGTAAATTCGCCTGCCCTGCAAGGGTTGCGGGGATATCCACCCCGGCATACTCGAGCAGTGTGGGGAAGAGGTCATAATGGCTGAGCAGGCTCCCGTCCATCAGGCCCTGGGGGACGTTTCCGGGCTGCGAAACCAGCATGGGCACCTTGACCGAGGTATCGAACATGTTCGCCGGGAAGGTGCCGTTGCCCTTGCCGAATATCCCGTGGTGTCCCATGTTCATGCCGTTGTCGCTTGAGAAGAGCACCAGCGTGTCCTGGCGCAGGTCCTGCGCCTCCAGCCAGTCCAGCAGCCTGCCCACGCCGCGGTCCATGGCTGTGATCGCACTGAAATAACCGCTCAAGATTGGCTGGCGGCTTTCCTGGCTGTAGCCGTGCGGTGCGCTGTTGATCTGCCAGGGGTGGGCGGGTTCGAGCGGGATGGAATGGAAGTCGCACCTGTTGAAGTACGCATCGAAGAGGTCATGCGGGTGCTGCTCGCGCTCCCAGGGGCTGTGCGGGGCGGTGTAGTTCACGCTCAGGTAGAACGGCCTGGGATCGTCCTTCTGCGCCTCTAAAAAGCGCAGGGCGTTGGTGGTGATGTAGTCGGTGATATAGCCGGGTTCGCTGGCAAGGTCGCCATCCCGGATCACCGGGGCGTTGTAATACGGCCCGCCGCCCAGGGCGTGCGCCTCCCAGTAAGTAAAGCCCTTCTGCGGGTGGTGCGAATCGCCCAGGTGCCACTTGCCGCTCAGTCCGCAGACCCAGCCAGCCTGGGCCAGGACATCTGTGTAACCTGGCTGATCCTTTAGATACTCGATCAAGCCGCCGCCGCCGGCTTCCAGCTCGCCTGCGGTCAGGGCGTTCCCGCCGCGCAGCCAGTCATGGATTCCGTGCTGCGAGGGGATGCGCCCGGTGAGGATGCTGGCACGTGCCGGCGAGCAGACCGGGGAGGCGCAGAAGAAATTGCTGAAACGCATGCCCGTCTGTGCCAGGCGGTCCAGGTTGGGGGTGCGGATTTCGTCGTTGCCGGCGCAGCCCAACGCCCAGGCGCCCTGGTCGTCGCTTAAGATGAAGAGGATGTTTGGGGAGTGTCCGGGCATGGGCACTATTATACCTTGCGCCCGGTGAGACATAACCTTGCGAAGGGGTTATGCGAACGAAGTTCGCACCGCACCTTCGCAAGGTTTTTAAATGGTTACTTGATCGGCGCGTAGATGTAGAACTTCGAGTCGGGGGCGAAGTCCTTGAAGTCCTCGTCGTAGTACTCGAAATCCAGGCGACCGTCGAGCTGGTGACCGGGCTGTTGCGCCCAGACCTTGTAGATATAGTTGTAAGTCTCACGCAGGCCTGCGAAGTCGCCGGTGTGGGTGAAGACGGCGTACTTCAGCGCCGGCACCTGGCGGACGACCATCTCCTGGGGAACGTCTTTCGCTTGATCGACCCGGAAGCCGGCGACGTACTCGAACTCGCCGTCTGTTGCCTCGGGCACGGTGATGCACAGGCCGTAAGCGGCAGAGCCTTTGCTGATGTGCTGGATCTCTGGGACGCGGCGGTTGAAGGCGTCCCAGAGTCCTGTGATCTCCTGGTTTTCATTCTTGCCGTAATAGCGCATGCCGACGACGGTGAAGGCAGGCAGCTCTACAATCTTGGGTTCCATGTTTTCTTCCTTTCTTTTCAGGCGTTCTAAAATTTTACGTTTGCGCTCACCGGCGCTCTCGACGGGGAGCTGGATTTCAATGAACTGGCAGCGCCCTTTCTCCTGGGCCGGGTCGACAAGCAGCAGCTCGCGGGCAGACCCGCTGGGGAAGAAGCCGCTGCTTTCCGCCCATGTGAACAGGGCGGGGTAAGCCTCGAGCGAAGGACTGAGACCGGCTTCCCCTGCTGGCTGCAGCAGGCAGGCCATGCTTTCGACTGCTTCCAGGCACCGTAACTGGATCGATGGCTGAACCGACCGTGGTGGTGTGCGCCCTGGCTCATCCACCGTCAGGGCCAGCTCGACCTCCACCTGGCGCTCGCGGAACTCGGGGTGGGGATAGAGCAGCAACCACTGCCCGCGCGAGCGTAGCCCGTGAGCGGTCGTCCAGCCGTCCAGCTCGGCGCGCAGGCGTCCCAGTCGCCTTTCCAGCTCCGTTCCCGAGGGCATGACCAGCCGCATGGCCGCCACGCTCAGCTCGGGGACGGACTTGAGGGTGACCTCGTGCAGCGGCAAGCAGCCCTGCTGCTCGATCTGTTGCAGGCGCTCCGCCACCCTGGCCAGCCGGCGCTGCTCGTCCTCCAGGCGCTCTTTCAGCTCGGCCTGTTTCTGGTCGAACATGCGCCGCAGCTCGCTGGCGGGCAGGTCCTCGTCCAGCATGGCGCCCACCTGCGCGAGCGAGAAGCCCAGGTCCTTCAGCGCCAGGATGCGGTGCAGGCGGGGGAGCTGCTCCAGCGAGTAGTAGCGGTAGCTGGTATAGCGGTCGATCCAAACAGGCTTGAGCAAGCCCAGCTCGTCGTAGTGACGCAGGGTCTTGACCGTGACGTGTGCCAGCTTTGAGAAGTCTCCAACTTTAAGCATGCGTTCTCCCGATTTATGGGAGCGTTCTCCCGTTTATGGATATGGCAGGTGAAGTGCAGGCGGCCGCCAGTTGAACCTGCCAGGGCTGGATCCGTAGCCTGGAAGTAGTATACAGTCTGCCCCTGGGGGAGAGTCAAGAGGGAAAATAAAAACACTGGTTTGAAATTATGGTATAATCGCTTTACGATATTAGATCGATAAGGAAATGTAAAGCGATGGAAACTGTAACGATTTCATCTAAGTACCAGGTGGTGATTCCGCGCGAGGTGCGCGAAAAATTCAATCTTCAACCCGGGCAAAAAATCGCGTTCATTCCGTATAACGGGACGCTGCGTGTGGTGATCGTGCCTTCGATCGAAGAAGCTTATGGCATGTTGGCAGGCATGGACACGGAAGGCATCCGTGAAGAAGAGGACGAGGCGCGCTGATGAACATCGTCGATTCGTCAGGTTGGATTGAATTTTTAACTGGGGGCTCAAATGGACCGTTTTTTTTACCTGTAATTCAAGAGACACAGCAGTTGTTGGTGCCCTCCATCACGATCTATGAAGTGTTAAAACGTGTGCTGTCATACACCGATGAGGGCGAGGCCTTGAAGAGCATTGGGGTGATGCTGCACGGCCAGGTGATAGACCTGGACCGGGAGATTGCTATTGAGGCTGCGCTGCTTTCGATAAAGTACAAACTGGCGATGGCTGATAGCTCGATCCTGGCAACAGCCCGTCTCCACGATGCTGTGCTGTGGACACAGGACGCCCACTTCAAAGACCTCGAGGGGGTGCGATATGTGGAGAAAAGGACATAACGCGCCAATGACAACCTCAGGTGTAATAGACAGGGCTTGTTTTAACACCGTTGGGGGACAAGCATTGGACTAACCCGGATTTATCACGGGTTTAGAATTTCTGGCCAGGTGACCATTCCTGCTTTTTGTCCTGCATCCCACAAGATTCGATCAAAAGTCGCCAGGAAGACCGTAGCCTCCATTGCATCCTGCCAGGTCAGGGCTGCCGCCAGGTGTACAGCATCGTAACCGCGCAGTCTATATTCCCAGGCAAGTGAGGCAGCTCGCTCAGTCAGCGGTGGAGATATTCTCAGGCGCATGTATTCTGGCCAGTCATGACAGAAACAGTCCCAGGCGGCCTGGGCTTCAGTGTTTACGATCAGCCCCATGTGCGCGGCACGACTCATTGCGGCTGCCATTTCTGCATACGTCAGGATGCTCGTGCCAGCCACATCGGCGGTTTCCAGCAGCGCACTCACTTCCTCTGAGTATTTTTCCCGCACATACAGCTTGAGCAAGGCACTGGTGTCAAGGTAGATAATCGACATCCCGGTCCTCCGATACCAGGTCGGAAATTTGTGTGTGACCGCGGTTGGTGGCAACCGGGCTGGAAGGTTTTACTTTCTTGCCATTCCATTCAGCCAATCCAGAATCCACAACTGCCTGCAGCTTTTCACCAATGTGTGGCTTGATGGGTATGATCTGCCCGATTGATTTTCCGCGTTCGGTCACGATGATGGTTTCACCACTTTTTACACGCCTTAAGTATTCACTTAGTTTACTTTTTAATTCTCGGGTGCCTACTTTGATAGCCATGGGTAATCCTTTCTTGCAACCACATTGTACTCTATGTGTACACATTGGGCAAGCCTGGATCATGAATTATAATCAATGCAGGCTGTCCAAAAATCGGCCTCTGCAATGATGAGCCACAATCATTTTTACTCTCTCTCCCCTGACTCACAAGCCATGCTGCTGCTGTGCTCGCGCCTGGGGCTGTCCAACGACCCGGAGGCTGCTCCCCTGACTCTGCGCGATTGGAACCCGCTGGCGCGCAAGCTGGCTGCCTCCTCCCTGGCGCGGCCGGGTGCGTTGTTAGGGCTGGGCGTCGCAGACCTGCAGCAAGCCCTCGACCTTACCGGGCCCGAAGCCCAGCGCCTGAGCCGCTTGTTACAGCGCGGCGGTGGGCTGGCGATCGAGCTGGAGCGCCTGGCTGGCCTGGGCATCCATCCCCTGACCCGAGCCGACCCGGATTACCCGGCTCGCTACCGCCAGCGCCTTAAAGAATCGGCGCCCCTGGTCCTGTTCTACGCCGGCAGCAAGGAGCTGCTCGGTCAGCCCGGTCTGGCCGTCGTCGGCTCGCGCAACCTCGATGAAGCCGGGCAGGATTGCGCCGAGTTCGTGGGGAATGCCTGTGCTATCTCTGGGCTGGTCCTGTATTCGGGCGGGGCGCGCGGCGTGGATACGCTCAGCATGAAAGCCTGCCTGGATGGGCGCGGCGATGTGGTCGGGGTGCTGGCAGACAGCCTGGCCAAAGCCATCCGCATTCCCGAGTATCGCCTTGCCTTGAAACAGGGCAGCGCTTGCTTCGTCACCCACTACCATCCCGAAGCCGGCTTCAGCGTGGGCGCGGCCATGGGCCGCAACCGCCTGATCTACACCCTGGCGGACCACGCCATCGTGGTCGCCAGCGATGCCGGTCAGGGCGGCACCTGGGGAGGCGCTACGGAAGCCCTAAAAGCCGGCTGGCTGCCGGTGTTCGTCCTGGAGCATCCGGCCATGCCGCAGGGCAACCGCCTGCTGCTTGAACAGGGGGCGGGCGCTTTACCCTACCCGCTGCCGGTTGAGCAGGCAGGCTTGATGAAATGGCTGGACGAGCACGTTCCTGCTCCCAAACCCAGGCCCAGCCAGCCCGGCCTTTTTTAATAAGGAGCGCCCTCATGCCGCTCGATTACGAAACCTACCTTTCCCCTTTCACCTGGCGCTACGGCTCGGACGAGATGCGCCGGCTGTGGAGCGAAGCCCACAAGCGCCGCCTGTGGCGCGAATTGTGGCTGGCGCTGGCGGAGGTGCAGTCCGCATACGGGCTGGTAACGACCGAGCAGCTCGCCGACCTGCGCCTCCACGTTGGCGACGTCGACATCGCCCGCTCGCTGGAGATCGAAGCCGAAATCCAGCACGACCTGATGGCGGAGCTGAAAGGCTTTCGCCGAGCAGGCGCCGCTGGGCGGGGCGATCCTGCACCTGGGCGCCACCTCGATGGACATCGAGGACAACGCCGACGCCCTGCGCCTGCGCCAATCGCTCGAGCTGGTCCAGGAAGGCCTGCGCCGGCTGCTGCTGCTCTTTGCCGAGAAGATCGAGCGGTATGCCAACCTGCCACTGATGGCTTTCACCCACCTGCAGCCTGCCGAGCCGAGCACCCTCGGCTACCGCCTGGCGCTGTATGCCCAGGACCTGCTGTTGGATTGGGAAGCCCTCGGGCGCGCCCGCCGCGGGCTCAAGGGCAAGGGCTTCAAGGGCGCCGTGGGCACGGGCGCCGCTTACGCCGAGCTCATCGGCGTCGAGAACCTGGCGGAGTTTGAAGCCCGGCTGTCGGCACGCCTCGGGCTGGCGTTCTTCCCGGTCGCCTCCCAGGTCTACCCGCGCAAGCAGGACTACGCCGTGCTCAGCGCCCTGGCCGGCCTGGGCGGCTCGCTTTACAAGTTCGCCTTCGACCTGCGCCTGCTGCAGTCGCCGCCGCTGGGAGAGCTCTCCGAACAGTTCGGGCTGAAGCAAGTTGGCTCGTCCGCCATGCCCTTCAAGCGCAACCCGATCCAGGCAGAGAAGACCGATTCGTTGGCGCGTGCCCTGGCACAGGCGCCGCGCCTGGCCTGGGACAACGCCGCCCACTCGCTGCTCGAGCGTACCCTGGACGACTCCGCCAACCGGCGCACCCTCCTGCCAGAGGCCTTCCTGACCGCCGACGAGCTGCTACGCACCAGCACCCGGCTGGTCAAGGGATTGGTCGTCAGTGAGACTGCCATCCGCCGCAACCTGGAAATCTACGGGCCCTTCGCCGCCCTCGAGCGCCTGCTGATGCAACTGGCGCGCCGGGGCGCTGACCGCCAGGAAATGCACGAGCGCCTGCGCCAGCATGCCATGTCCGCCTGGGCAGACGTGCAAGCCGGGCAGGCCAATCCGCTGGTCGAGTTAGTGTCCAATGACCCGATGCTGCAGGCATACCTTCTACTGGCGGAGATTCGCGAGTGCATGGATGCTGCTGAGCATTTAGGCGACGCCCCGCAGCGGGCCAGGCAGCTTGCTGAAAGCGTGCGCCAGGTCGTGGGACAGTCTTAAACCTGTCCATTTGACCAGGATGAAACTCACCTGCTGGTGGGTGAGTTTTTGTTTTGGTTTGCATACAATAAGCCTTGATTGATTCGTTATCAAAATATCAAAGGAAAAGCGATGGATCAAATTCTACTTTCTCTCTCCTACTGGCTACACAGCCTGGCGACCGTTGTTTTCATCGGTTTTTTTGTCCTGCTAGCCGGCGTGGTCCTGCCTGTTCTTTCAAAGCCTGAAAACGGCCTGGCGCTCAGCCAAATTTCAAAAGGCAGCCGCTGGTGGATGTACGCTTCCCTGCTTGTCTTTGCGGTCACCGGCGCCTACCTGACCCTCGTCGACCCGCAGTACCTGGGTATTGGCAATTTCAACAACTTTTGGGCGGTGATGATGCTGGTCAAGCACCTGCTCATCCTGTGGATGGTCGGGCTGGGATTCTGGTACAACGCCATCTGGCGCGTCGGGCCGCTGATGAGCTCGAACAGCGGGGCAGAAATTGCCATTGCCCGCTTCCGGAAGTACGCCAACATGATGGCGGTCAGCGGGGTACTGGTGCTGCTACTCACAGCTCTTGCCCAGGTACGATAATGCTTGCCCAAGTGGAAATTTAAAAAGCTTTTAAAAACAAAAAAATACGAACACCGAGACGAGCGGACTGGGCGAATTCAAAGCCCTGGACGAGAAGTAGGCCTCGATTTTCTTGATACCCCCACCCGGACGGTCGCCGCTTGTGCGGTTACTGGAACAAGTGGGGCTTTCCTTTAAAATTTCATTGACAGGTATAGAGCTTACTGCAGGGCGAACCCCGCCACAAAGGCGGCCGTCGTCAGCAGGAGCAATGCCGGGAAAATGCGCAGGATCGTCTCGCGCGAGACGATCGGTCTTTCCGCCTTCAAAAACGAGAGCAGCACCCCACCCAATCCAATGAGCGCCCCGCCCAGGCCGACCAGCGCGAACCCCGGGTTCGTCTCCCCCTGCGCCGCCAGGATGGTGGGCAGCAGGAAGACGACCATGCCCGCCACCCCGTGCACCAGCGCAAGCACGATGACAGGCAGCCTCCGGGGCAAGCGCAGCGAGCGCGTCAGCAGGATGGCCAGGAAGCCACAAATCGCAAAGGTCAGGTAGGCCAGGCGCCAGCTTTCGAGATGCTCCCAGACCAGCCCCAGCGACAGGCTGAGCGGGATCAGGGTCGACACAATCACCACAATTGGACTGTCGAGGATTTCAAAGCCCAGGATCAGCAGCAGCAGCACCGCCACGAGCAGGGCGCCGAAGGCGATGGTGTAAGCCAGGGTAGGCAGGCTCTCCAGCCCATCGATGCCGACCATCACCTGGTAGGCAGCCAGCAGCGCAGTGCCGAGCAGCAGCAGGCGGTCGAGCATCTTCAGTTTCATCGGAAAGTCACACCGATAGCAGGATCATCGAAGCCATCATGTACAGCGAGGCGTACTTGAACAGGCTGAAGTTCACCCGCTCGGAGGGGCGGAAGACGGTGGCGAACGAAAGCAGCAGCAGCCCGCTGGAGAGCACGGCCATCAGGCGCAGGGCGCCCGCCTGGACGCCGATGGTGACCCCTGCCACGCCGATCGAAGCTGCAGCGATCATCGCCGAGAGGGCGATGACAGCGCGCGTGGCTTCGAAACCATAGGTAGATGGGAAAGTGGGCACCCGGGCGGCCTGGTAGTCGGCGTGGTAGCGCATCGAGAAGGTCAGGATGTGGGTGGGAATCCAGAAGAGCACTGCCATGGACAGCAGCAGCCCGACCAGGTCGATCTGGCCGGTCGCCAGGACGCGGCCGGCCAGGATGGGCATCCCGCCCGCAATGCCGCCCCAGACGATACTCCAGCAGGTGCGGCGCTTGAGCCAGATGGTGTAGACGACCACGTCGAAGAACAGGCCGGCGAAGACGACCAGCCCGTAGAGGGCATCCATTGCCAGCGCCATGCCCACTCCGGCGGTGGATAGTCCCAGCCCGAGCCAGAAGGCCTCCCGGCGCGAGACTTTTCCCGAAGCCAGCGGGCGGTTGTGCGTGCGCTTCATCACCGTGTCGATGTCGTGGTCGTACCACATGTTGAGGATGGTGGAGCCGCTGATCGCCAGGAACAGGCTGGCAGCCAGTCCGAGGAGCTCGCCCAGGTCGGCCGGGCGGTGGGCGCTGAGGTAACCTGCCAGGCCGGTCGAGAGCAGCAGGCCGGTCTGCAGGCTTTTGATCAGCGGCCAGTACAGGCGCAGGCGGGCTCGCAGGGCAAGGATCATGTGCATTGCGTTATTTTACCTCTCTGACGCAGCGGAAGCCAGCGCCAGGGCTGTAATAAGTGGGCGTGGCGTTGTTGCGCACCCAGATGCGCAGGTCCATCTTATAAGTGTCCTTGGAGCCGCCGCGCAGGAAGCGGTAGTGCATGCCTTCGGAAACATCCGCCGTCCACTGCCAGACGTTGCCGGCCATGTCGTACAGGCCGTAGGGGCTGGCGCGAGTCGAGTGTCTCGTAGCCATCGTAGGTCTTTCCGTTATAGAAACCCACCGGGCGTGGTGCGTGAGCCGTTGGAGCGCCATGTCCTCGAAGGGATCGCGGCTGGCGTAGAAATTGGCGTTGCCATGGGTGATGGTCTCGCCCCAGGGGAACGGGCGGGCATCCTCAGTGCCGCGGGCGGCTTTTTCCCATTCCATCTCGCCTGGCAGGCGGTTGCCGTAGTAGCCACAGTAGCCCCAGGCGCCAAACCAGGAGACGTTCGTCGCCGGGTGGTTCTCATAACCGGGCTTGACGGCGAAAGCCGTCGCCATCGAAGCTGAAGCGCGAGGCCGGATCGTTCGTGGGCACGAAGACGTAATCGGCAGCGGGGATCTCGACCTCGTGCTTGACGCCGTGGAACTCGTCGCCGGGGTAGAAGCCCACGATCTGATCGCCGAGGACTTTCAGCGTGCCATCTGCCAGGGCTGCGTTCAAGAAGTCGACGTACTGGGCGACGGTCACATTCGTGACCATGATCTCGTAGTCATAGTCGAGCATGGTGGGGTCATCATGCTGGCCGGAAAGGAATTCACCGGCCGGGACGGTCGCCCAGCTATCGGGATCCACGCCGGTCTCGAAGACGGGCACGGGCGCATCCAGGTCAACGCTGCCGCAGGCGCTCAGGAGCACGCCTAGCAGGACCAGGACCAAGGTAATGCGCAGGGGCAGGGATGTGCGTTTCATGGCTGCACCTCCGTCCGCCAGCTCGTGCCCGGCTTCTTCGCTCCAGCGTCCCTTTTTCTTGAACAGGTCGAGCAGCCGCCAGATCATGACCATTGCCAGGATCACGAGAAGGGCATCCCAGCCCGATGTCCATGGTGAGCATGACCGTGTTGACCAGCGGCTGCTGCTCGGCTTCGACGACGAACAGGCGCTTCATCTCGAAGATGGTGACGGAGGCGAAGGCGATGTCGGAGAAGATGATGATCGACCAGCCGTAGAGCTTGCGGATTTTCCCTTTCAGGCCGATCATGTCGCCGTAATACAGCAGGATGATGGTGGCGATGATGGCGGAGAGGACATGCCAGTGACCGGTCAGCTCGATGCGCTCCTCGCGCGCCGGCCAGACGCGGAAGATCTCGTCCAGCCGGACCGCCATGAAGATGCCGATGCCGCTGACGGTGAAGTTCATGAAGACCATCTGCCAGAGCGGGCCAAACCTCAGGGGATCGCGCACCAGGGCGCCTAGTTTCTGGAAGAAGCTCGGTTTCTGGATGCCCGCCGTGCCCTGCGCGGATGAGCTTGTCCCAGCCGAAGATCACCAGCATCAGGGCGGCCAGCATCGAGGGCGTGGCGCCGACGTAGATGATCATGTGGGCGATGGGCTCGAGCGGGGTCACCACGCCCCACACTCCCAGGTTGAGCACGATCGTGCCGAGGATCATCAGCGGCATGGCGATCTTGTGCAGGATGCCCTTTGAAATCCAGCCAGCGCCCGATGATGAGCGTGATCATGACGGCGATCAGCGCCAGCATGATGTGCAGGTGGCCGATGATCGACGTATTCCATGGTGGTCTTCTCGGGGTAGCGGATGATGTTCTCGGCCAGGAAGGCCTCGAAGCCGTTGCCGAAATAGGAGCCGGGGACCGCGCCGAAAATGACCGAGATCAGGGTGGTCACCGCGGTGGCGAAGAAGGCCAGGCGTTCCATGTCCAGGCCGCTTTTTGGTGCGGGCGTATGCCGGGTCAGGCTGGCGGACGTCCTTGCCCCAGGGCCAGAGGGCGATGGCCAGGAGGACGCCGGCAAAGAAGATCAGCGTCAGCCCGGCGATGTACAGCCCGTGCAGAGCCCAGTTGTGCCCCCAGTAGGCGAACGCCCATGCCGAAGATCATCGCCATCAGGTAGCCGACCGTGATCAGGGCCCGTACGCCGAGCTTGTAGAACTCCTTCATCTTCAGCAGGCCGGTGATCATGTAGGTCTCGATGGCCACGATGGCCATGGCGATGGAATGGTACAGGATGATGATGCGCCCTTCGCGCTCGGCCTGGACGAGGTCCATCCGGAAAATGCGCACGACGATGTCCGACACTCCCACTTCGGCCATCGGGCCGGAGAGCATGCCGAACAGGGCCGTCTCCAGGGCGATCATGGCGATCGCCACCAGGATCAGGCCCTTGGTGGATCTGAAGAGGTAATTAAAACGGTCTTTGAAAAACTGCATCCATTTCTCCTGTTAGCCCTTGATCTCGCGCACGAAGCCGTAGGTACTTTACGACCCTTATATTATGACACCAATCCGCGGATGATCATGTGATAAAAGTCACATTAGGAGAAAGTAAGTTCCTGCGGGAATCAGGGTAAATACGATCATTCCACGGCGGCTCCTGTGAGTTTCTGCCACAAGCCTGGCCAGACAAAAAGGATGATCAACACCAGGCAGGCGAGCGGCGCCAGTGCAAACAAAGAGAAGCGCCCAAGCTGCTGCGCGGTGACAACGGCCAGGGGGATGCCCACCACCAGCTCCGTCAGCCCGGCGCCCAGGCCGGTGACCCGCATCCACTCCCTTGGCTTGAGGATGATACCAACCGTGACCACTGCCCAGGCGAACATGGCCACAAAATGCAGGCGCTGCACGAGCACGAAGATGGGGTCGCCGTGGGTGATGATGCGGCTGGTGCTGGAAACGCCGTTCATCCAGCAGAAGATGTAGGCAACCCCGGTGAGCAGCGCCAGCAGGGTCAGGCTCCAGGATACCTTGCCGACCAGCTTGAGGAACAGGAAGTACAGCAGCACGTAAGGCCAGAAAAGCGGGAAATACACGGGCGGCAGATCTGCGGCCATGTAGGGCACGTTGATGAACCAGCTCGCCAGCAGCGCCAGGACCAGCGCCACCACCGATACCGGAAAAGCCCAGTCCCTTTTCGTAAAGAAACCGTAGGCGCTGAGCAGGAACAGCACCCCGCCCAGCAAGCCAACATCGGTCAGGAGCGGGTGAATGTACTTCAGCAAGATTTCGCATCCGGGTTCGGCAGAATCCGCGCTCATCCCGATGCGGTACCACTGCATGAACAGGACGAGGTGCCCGACGATGCCCAGCAGGGCGCCAACCAGCGCCAGGATGCCTCCGAGCAGATTTTTATTTTTCATTTTACTCTCCTTAAAATATTTTATGGTTCAGTGATTTCGCCGGTGTGGCACGAGCAGCCGTTGTAGTAGGCGGTATCGTTGTGGTCGGCTACGTAGACGACCGTATCCGGCTCGACCTGGAGATTGCAGTCTTTCAAAAAGGTGGGGGTTTCTTCCCAGGCATACACCTGGACGTCGCAGGTCACGTAGACGGTGCCTCTCCATGTATCGTTGCAAAGAGGACCAGAAACGACCTTGTCCACCTGGATTTCCTTCCCGCCGATCATTACCGGGATTGGCGCGGTTTCTGCTGGCGTGGGCGTTGGCAGCTCCTCGGGCGGGAGGCTCAGGTACTGTGGGGTCTCGGTTTCCGACCGGGCAGACCGGGTCGGCTTTGCAGGCAGGGAGGAGGATTGAAATTATGAGGAGTAGCAGCAGGAATGAGAATTTTCACGGGCGCTCCGCGGGATTGGATCGGGTGCATTATGTGAAATATAGCGCAAAGATCCGAGAAAGTCTTTGCTTTAACGCAAGTCACGCTGGAAATCGAATACAATGGGATGGAGGTGACCTATGGAGATCGAGGCATTGTTCCGGCAGAATCCCATTTTCGACAGTTTGACCGAGCGCCAGCGTGAGGGGCTGCTGCAGCAGGGTATCCGGCGAAAGCATCGAAAGGGCGAATACCTGGCGCATGCCGGGGAACCCTGGCCTTACCTGTTCTTGCTGGCGGAAGGTAAGGTCAGCGCTGTCAAGGAGTCTTTCGAGGGGCGCAGCCTGCTGGCCATCACCTTTACGGCAGGCGAGGTATTCTGGGGGGTGGCTTTTTTCCACCCCGAGCTGCCCATGCCGGTGGATCTACGGGTAGATGCTGCGAGCAGCGTGGTGCTGTGGTCACGCGACCAGCTTTTACCCGTGCTCCTGGATAATGGACGTGCGTCCTGGGAATTGAGCCGGCTGATGGTCAGCAGGATGCTGCGAGCGAGTGAAATTGTGGAGGAGCTGGCTTTCCAGCCGGTGGCGGGCAGGCTGGCACGCCTGCTCATCGATTACCCCGGGCAGGCAGGTTCCGGGCCGGTAGCGCGCTCGTTGACGCTGGACGAGATGGCAGCCCGCATCGGCTCGACGCGCGAGATGGTCTGCCGCTTCCTGCAGCGCTTCGCAGACGATGATTTGATCAAGATCACGCGCACGGAGTTCGAGGTCAACGACCGCCAGCGCCTGTTGGAAATGGCGCAGAAGGTCAGGGGCTGAACCAACCTGCAGCTACAAAAAGGAAAGGCAGCCTATGCGACGCAGGATCTTTCAATTTTCCTGTATCATCGTTTTACTTGGCGTTGGGATTGCGCTGCATGTCAGTGGACAAGGGAGCGCGGTTGCTCAACAGGTATCGCTTGACGTACCGGTCAAAATTTACATGCCCATGGTAGCAAAAGGTTCACACACCGCGGTTTTAAAGTGGCAGGGTGGGGGTTGTTATTCGTCCTGGTGTGAGACGGGATGGTATTCTTCGCCAGCCGTCGCCAATATCAATTCTGACCCGCAGCTTGAGGTGCTTGCTGGCAGTTATGACCTGGTTGCTTTGGATGGCGAGACGGGTTCTCTGGAATGGCGGGTCGAAAATTCGAGCCGCGTCTGGCCGGGGATCGTCGTTGCTGACCTGACCGGGAATGGCTCGCTTGAAATTGTCGTAGGCCGTAGTGGCGATCAACTCACCGTTTACGACCTTGCAGGTGCGCTGCTGTGGTCGCGAAGCCCGTTTGGCGCCGGTGAGATTCGCACGCTCGCTGCTGCAGACCTGGAAAACGATGGTCAGCTCGAGGTCATCGTTGGGCGCGCCAGCGCTGGCTCAACCCAGCAGTTGAGTGTGTACGAACCGGATGGATCCGTCCGCCCTGGCTGGCCGGCTCGCCGGGATGGCGATCCCGGTTATGGTTGGGGGATGTACAACCAGAATGTGGCGGTCGCGGACCTGGATGGGGATGGATGGAAAGAGCTTATTGGTCCCACGGATACTCACTACATCACGGCTCTGGACCGAAATGGGAACCAGCTCCCTGCCAGCGCCATTTATAACAACTCCAACCCTGCCGGATCGAAGGTTTGGAGCCAGGTCGGCGTGCACGTCGACCACAGTGTGGACCTGCGCGGTTATGCCAACTGCGGCAGCGAACACCGCCCAAACTTTGCCGACTCTGCTCCCGTCCTGGCCGACCTCGATGGGAATGGCTCTCGGGAAGTGATCGTCGTGGGCAACGTTTACAATTGCGGCGCTGACCCTTATGCCAGCCTGTACCAGATGATTTTTATCTTCAACCTTGACCGCAGCCGTTGGAGCGGAGCTGGTTTTGACTGGACTGTGATCCCTATGCCAGATTCTGCCTCAGGACCACTCAGCGAGGACTATAACCTCATCGAGACGGTTGTCCCGAATCCGGTTGTAGCGGACCTGGATGGAGACGCTTTCCCGGAAATCCTGTTCCCGTCGTATGATGGGCGGATGCATGCCTATTGGCTGGATAAAACGGAACACGGTAACTGGCCTTATCGTGTACATAACCCGGCTGAGGGCTTTATCCGTTTTGCGTCTGAGCCGGTTGTGGTCGACCTGGAGGATGATGGGAAGGCAGAGGTCATCTTTGCATCCTGGGTGCAAAAAGGCACCCAAAAAACCGGAAAAATCCATGTCCTGGATTACCTGGGACGTCTTTTGTTTGATGTAGCATTACCCCAGGGAGTTGGGGAGGATTGGAATGGGGCGATGGCGGCTCCCACGGTGGCAAATATCGATACGGACGCTGACCTGGAATTGATCGTCCTCACAGCCCATTCGGGCGTGGTCGTCTATGACTTACCCGGCAGCGCCAACGCTCGTATTTTATGGGCAACTGGCAGGGGCAATTTTCTGCGGAATGGTGATGTCTCCGCAGCGGAAGCTCGGGCGCGTTGAGCCTTTATAAACCCAGGTATGAAACCACGCCTTCGGGCAGCTAGTTGTAACTCCCATACATCGGAATCTTGGCCCCGTTGACCGTCCCTGCCTCGTCGGAGAGCAGGTAGAGCACGGCAGCAGAGAGCTCTTCCGGCGTGGTCGCATTCGAGGCTTTGGCGGCAGCCGGCGAAGCCAGCTTCTCGCGTTTCACATCGATGGAGCGCGCCTGCAGCAGGTTGGCGGTGACGCCGCTGCCGGTTAGCTCCTGCGAGAGGGTCAGCATCAGGGCTTCCTGCCCGGCTTTGCCGATGGCATAAGCGCTGCTTTTGGCGTTGGGGCGGGCTGCCAGCGGCGAGGTCACCATGATGATGCGCCCCCAGCCGTTGCTGAGCAGGTGCGGGAGAAACGCCCGCGTCACGTTGAACGAGGTCCAGACATGCTGGTTGAGCATGAATTCCAGGTCGGAGGCCGCGATCTCGAGCAGCGTCTTTCCGCCCGACCAACCGCCGACCACGTGCAGCAGGATGTCGACGCGGCCAAAGCGTGCAGCCACAGCCTCGGCGGCCGCGTTGGCCTGCGCGGGGTCGAGCAGGTTCAGGACCCGGGTAAAGATGCGGCCTTCGGGAATAGCCAGCTCTTCTACAAGAGATTGCAGCCGGGCCTCATCCATATCCAACAGGGCGAGGTTGGCGCCGCGGGCGGCCAGGTCGTCGGGCAAGCTGCGACCCAAGCCCGCCGGTCGCCCCGCTGATGACGGCAGTGCGATTTTCAATGGACATAAAAAATTTCCTTTCCTTAACGTCATTCCGAACGTTCTTTGTGAGGAATCCCTGCGGGGAAAGTCTTTCAATCCCTAAATAGGTATATGAAGGATCATGTCATAAGGGATTCCTCCTCACTACGTTCGTCGGAATGACATTAAATGGTTTTTTCAATGACCAACGAGGTCATCGTCAACGAGCCGGCCAGGGGCTTGTCGTTGAAATAGGTGACGCTTTCGTCCTCCTGCTTCAACGCAAGCGCATACAGCAGCGGCAGGTAATGCTCGGGCGTGGGCACGGCAAGCTGCACCGCCGTCCCCAGCGCTTCGTAATCGGCCAGGCGCTGGTGATCGTTCTCGGCGATCAGCTTCTTGAAAAGCTGGTCTGCCTCGATGGCCCAGTCAAAAGCATAGGGTTCATTGAACGAATCCCAGGAATTGCCTTTGAGCCTGACCAGGCGCAGGTTGTGCACCATGTTGCCACTGCCGAGGATGAGCACGCCCTTCTTGCGCAGCGGGGCAAGCTCCTTTGCCAGCTCGTAATGTTCGCGAGCCGGGCGAGTGTGGTCCAGGCTGAGCTGGACCACCGGGATATCCGCCTCAGGATACATCTGCTTGAGCACGCTCCAGGCTCCGTGATCGAGTCCCCAGGCCTGGTCGAGAGACACCGGGGTTTTTCGCATGACTTGCTGGGTCTCCTGCGCCAGCTCGGGACTGCCAGGCGCCGGGTACTGGGCGGCGAACAGCGCAGGCGGAAAACCGCCAAAGTCGTGAATGGTGCGAGGGTTGTTCATCGCCGTCACCTGTGTGCCGCGGGTTTCCCAGTGCGCCGAGACGCACAGGATAGCTTTCGGCCGCGGCAGGTTCAAGGCGACCTGGCGCCAGCCGCGAGAACTCATTATCTTCGATGGCGTTCATCGGGCTGCCGTGACCGACGAACAGCACGGGCATGACCTGCCCGTCATCCGGTGGTTTTGGACGTTAGGGAATGGTTTCTCTTGGTTCACTTGGATTCCTGATCTGGTTCGGTTGTAGAAAGCAGATGATGGGAGGCCGGTTGTCCCAATCATTCATAAAATCACCTTATTTGTCGATTATATCATCGTTCAGATGCCCTTCTTGTTGGGCGTTCTTTTTAATGCTATACTGCCCTGGGCTGACCCTGAGGACAGCGCAATGACCCAGAAAGGATGAGATGCACATGAAGAGAATCGTTTTTAGCCTGATCATTTTATTAAGCCTGGTGCTGGCCGCCTGCGGCCCGGCTGCCACGCCAACAGCCGAACCGGTTGTGGAAGAAATCGCCGAACCGACTGCCACGCAGGTCGTCGAGGAGCCAACCGCGGAACCGACCCAGGAAGCGGCGCCCGAAGCGACCGAGGCGCCAACCGAGGAGGTTGTCGAGGAACCTGTAACCCCTGCTGAGCCTACGGAAGTGCTGCCCACCCTGCGCCTGCCCGACCTGGAAGGGCGCACCGTGGTGGCGGTGACGGGCAACGACTACACCCCGCTGAACTTCGTGGACCCGGCGACGGGCGAAGCGGTAGGCTGGGAGTACGATGCGGTGAACGAGATCTGCCGCCGCCTGAACTGCACCGTGGACTGGCAGGTGACGACATGGGACACGATGATCGCGGCGGTGAAGGAAGGCCAGTTCGACGTGGGGATGGACGGGATCACGATCACGGACGAGCGCAAGCAGGAAGTGGACTTCACGGACCCGTACATGGTCTCGCAGCAGTTCATGCTGGTGAGGGCGGACGAGGAGCGCTTCAGCACGCCGGAGGAGTTTGCGGCGAACGAGGATCTGCTGATCGGGTCGCAGACGGGGACGACGAACTTCTACGTGGCGGTGTACGAGGTGCTGGACGGGGACGAGGCCAACCCGCGTATCAAGCTGTTCGAGAACTTCGGGGCGACGGTGCAGGCGCTGATTGCGGGGGACGTGGACATGGTGCTGATGGATGCGGCTTCGAGCCGCGGCTACATAGGCGCCAACCCGGAGGAGCTGAAGATGCTCGAAGATTACCCGCTGGGCACGGAGGAGTTCGGCTTCATCCTGACCCCGGGCTCTGACCTGCTGGCTCCTTTCAACTCTGCCATCGCCCAGATGAAGGCCGACGGCTACCTGGAATACCTGAACAACCGCTGGTTCTTCCTGACCGACCCCAATGCCGAGGACATCTACGACCAGCTGCCCGACCTGGAAGGGCGCACGGTGGTGGCGGTGACGGGCAACGACTACACCCCGCTGAACTTCGTGGACCCGGCGACGGGCGAAGCGGTGGGCTGGGAGTACGATGCGGTGAACGAGATCTGCCGGCGCCTGAACTGCGCCGTGGACTGGCAGGTGACCTCCGTGGGACACGATGATTGCGGCGGTGAAGGAAGGCCAGTTCGACGTGGGGATGGACGGGATCACGATCACGGACGAGCGCAAGCAGGAAGTGGACTTCACAGACCCGTACATGGTCTCGCAGCAGTTCATGCTGGTGAGGGCGGACGAGGACCGCTTCAGCACGCCGGAGGAGTTTGCGGCGAACGAGGACCTGCTGATCGGGTCGCAGACGGGGACGACGAACTTCTACGTGGCGGTGTACGAGGTGCTGGACGGGGACGAAGCCAACCCGCGCATCAAGCTGTTCGAGAACTTCGGGGCGACGGTGCAGGCGCTGATTGCCGGGGATGTGGACATGGTGCTGATGGATGCGGCTTCGAGCCGCGGCTACATCGGCGCCAACCCGGAAGAGCTGAAGATGATCGGAGATTACCCGCTGGGCACGGAGGAGTTCGGCTTCATCCTGACCCCGGGCTCTGACCTGCTGGCTCCTTTCAATGCCGCCATCCAGACCTTGAAGGATGACGGCTTCCTGGAACATTTGAACACCCGCTGGTTTTTCCTTTATAACCCGGCACAGTAACTAAATCAAAACTACAAACAACCCAACGATCACTCGTTGGGTTGTTTGTAAATAACCACTTTTCGTTGAGCGGAGGTGCTGATGAGCACCGCGAAATCCCCCAATCCGGTCGCACATGGTGCCTGCATCCGACAGGTTGTCCAGGCTTCCCTACTGGCTGCTGGCCACACTGCTCCTGGCGGTCCTGGCGTTCTGGACCATCGCCAACAACGCCAACTACCGCGTCATCTTTGCCGCTGTCAGCAAGGGTGTCTGGACCACGATTTACGTCTCCTTCGTCGCTTACATCCTGGCGATCCTGCTGGGACTGGTCTGGACCTTGATGCGCGTCTCGAAGGTGCGCCTTTTGCAGGAAGTCTCCTCGTTCTTCGTGGAGATCATCCGCGGCATTCCCATGCTGGTGCTGCTGTACTTCATTTTCTTTGTGGGGGCGCCGCTGCTCGTCAGCCTGGTGAACTGGCTGGGAGGGCCGTTGATCCGCGCCGGTATGGTGCAGGAGCTCAATATCCGCCAGGTCGATTACACAGTACGCGCCATCATGGCCCTGACGGTAGGGTACAGCGCATTCATCTCCGAGATTTTCCGGGCGGGCATCGAGTTCGATCGAAAAAGAGCAGCGTGAGGCCGCCCAGACCGAGGGCGCCAATTACTGGCAGACGATGCGCTTTATCTTGCTGCCCCAAGCGATCCGCAACGTCCTGCCGGCGCTGGGCAACGAGTTCATCGCCATGCTCAAGGACTTTGCCCTGGTCTCGGTGCTGGGCGTGCAGGACATCACCCAGCTCAGCAAGGTGTACTCGGCTTCGACCTTCCAGTTTTTTGAAGCCTACAGCATCGCGGCTCTGCTGTACCTGGTGATGACCCTGGGGCTGGCGCTGCTGGTGCGTTGGCTGGAACAGAACCTGAAAATTTACTGGTAACCCCCGACCCTTCACGTGATTAAAGGAGCCATAAATGATCGACCTTGCCCGGCAAATTCGTGAATTGAGCGTGCCCACTGGCAGCCTGGGGATTTTCTGGTTGGGCCAGGCTGGCTTTGTCTTCAAAACACCAACAGGCAAAATCGTTTACACCGATCCCTACCTGACCGCTTCCGTGCAGCAGGCTTTGCCGGAGTACGGCTTCGGCTTCAAGCGCCTGATGGCCAGCCTGGTGGAGCCGGAGGAAGTCGAGGCGGATTATGTGATCAGCACCCACGCGCATGCTGACCATTTCGACACCCAGGCGGTGCCCGTCATAGCCCGCAGCCCGCGTCCCCATTTCATCGGGGCGCCGGACTGCCAGGAGCTCTACGGTCAGGCGGGCGTGCCTGGAGATCGGGTTACCATTTTACACACCGGTGAACGGCTCGACCTGGATGGGTTCCAGTTGACCGGGGTCTATGCTGATCACGGCGAGCTGGCGCCCGATGCCTCTGGGGTTGTGGTTCGAATTTGGTGGAATCACGGTCTGGCAGGTGGGCGACAGCGCCTACCGCCCGAATCGCTGGCAGGAGCTGTTCGGACGCGGCGTGGATGTGCTGATCCCCCCGATCAACGGCGCTTTTGGGAACCTCAACGAAGCGGAAGCTGCCAGGCTGGCGGGGGCAGCGCGTGCCCGGGTGGTCGTGCCCTGCCATTTCTGGACCTTCCCGCTGCACGGCGGAGATCCGGCCAAGTTTCTTGAAGCCTGCAAGCAGCTCGCGCCTGGTGTCCAGCCCATGCTGATGGCCCAGGGTGAGTGCTTCATTTATAAAAAATAAGGAGTGCAACATGCTCGAAAAACCGTTCAGCCTGGAAGGAAAATTGATCCTGGTCGTCGGCGCCGGTACCGGGATTGGGCGCGGGGTGGCCCTGGAGCTGGCCCGCCAGGGAGCCGACGTGGCGCTCAGCTACCGCGGCAGCGTTGAAGGGGCGCTCTCGGCAGTCGAGGCCATCCAGTCCATGGGGCGACGCGCCCTGGCGATCCAGGCGGACATGGCAAAGGTGGCGGACTGCCGGCGATTGGTGGACGAGGCGGTGCAATTTCTGGGTGGCCTGGACGGGCTGTTCAACAATGCCGGCATCACCTTCACCAAGGATTTCCTGGACGTCTACGAAGAAGACTACGACCGTATCTACAACACCAACATCCGCGGGCAGTACTTCACCTGCCAGCAGGCGGTCCCGCACCTGCTCCGGCGCGGCCAGGAGCTCAGGCAGCGCTTCCCCGGGCGTCCCTGGGCGGGCGGCAGTATCGTCAACGTCTCCTCCGTGCACGGGGCGGCGGGGTTTGCCGGGCATTCGGTCTACGCGGGAACGAAAGGCGCCATCAATGCCTTCAGCCGCGAGCTGGCGGTGGAGCTGTGCCCGCAGCACATCCGCGTCAACGTCCTGGCGCCGGGGACGATCGAGGTGCCCAGCTATTTTTCCGATCCTAACTACACCCGCCAGGCCGGTGACAGCAGTCGTGCCCTGGGGGCGCGTCGGGCTGCCGGAGGACGTGGGCTACCTGGCGGCCTATTTGATGTCCGACGCCGCCGAATTCATGACCGGGCACATCCTGCATTTCGACGGCGGGCTGACGGCGAAGATGGCCATTGACATCAAGCCCGCCCAGGGCGAGCGGCGTTGAGGTAATTTCACTTTCGTCATTGCGAGCGTTCTATGCAAAGCAATCTCATCCACATGGATACCCAGGCAGCAAACCCCCGACCCTGGCGCAGGTGGTACACCGTCTTTGCGCTTTCCTCTGCAGTCTTTGCAGACTCGATGGAGCAGTTTGGCTTGCAGATCCTCTGGCCCTATATTTACCGCTCTTTGGACCTGGCGGTTGCCCAGCTTGCACCCTTGTTGAGCATCCCACGCGCCCTCAGTGTGGTCTTTGGTCCCATGTGGGGGTACCTGGGAGATCGCCTCTCGCGCAAATGGCTGATTGTCATCATGACCGGTTTCTGGGGGTTATGGACGGGAGCGGTGGGGTTTGCCGATACGTATTCGCAGCTCCTGGCGTTCCGCATCCTGGCCACGCTGGGTCTGGGCGTGCTAGGGCCAGCCTCCGTGTCCTTGCTGGGCGATTTCTTTGGCCGCAAGGAGCGCGGGCGGGCCATCGGTTTTCTCAGCGCCTCGGGCTACCTGGGTAACCTGTTCTCCCTGGTTGTGTTGGGAGCGCTGGCCGCTACCAGGCCAGAAGCCTGGCGGGTTGGATTCATGATCATTGGATGTCTGAGCTTCTTGACCGGCCTGCTGGTGATCGGCGTGCGCGAACCGGTGCGCGGCGCGGCCGAACCCGAGCTTTCCGACGTGGTGACTGCTGAAACCGCAGCCCATGGCCAATTAAAATTAATACCGCACCTCTTAAAAATTGCTACCTGGAAGCTGGTGCTGGTCATTGAAACCGTAGACTTCATCGGTTATACGATTATTTCTGCGTGGATCATCACCTGGTTGGACCAGCTGGGAATGGGGGCAGGAGCCCAACTGGTGATGGCGCTGATCGGGCTCGGAATAATCCTTGGGCACTTAAGTTTTGGCTGGCTGAGCGATGTCATGGATAAGCGCGACCCCCGGCACGGGCGGGCGCTCCTGGGTCAGATCGGTTACGTCATCCACGTGACATCGGCTGTCGGTTTACTGACCCTGGGCGCTCAGAGCCTCGCCTACCTGCTGGTCTTTGGGATGCTGTTCGGCCTGTCCTTCAGCCTGAAAAGCACCGGTTCCATGTCCCCGATCCTGCAGTCCGTGCTCCCACCTGAGCTGCGCGCCACGGGCCGGGCGGTGATTAACTGGTGCTCAACCCTCGTCACCGCCGCGGGCGTGGCGCTCTCGGGTTGGGTTTTAACCATGCTGGGAAACGACATGCAGACGATGCTGCTGGTTATGGTGCCTTTCCCGATCCTGGTCGCTACGCTGCTGCTGGCCGTTCATTTTCCGCACTTATCCAAAAGATATGGATTTGCTCAAGCTGCGCCTGGACGAGCAGCGCCAGCAGATATTAAATAAGGAGATTACAACATGCACGTAGATCTATCCAATCGAGTAGCCGTCATTACCGGTGCCGCTGGCGGCATCGGCCGCGGCATGGCGCTCTTGTTTGCCAAAAACGCGGCGACAGTGGTCATCAATGACATTCAAGAGCCAGGCGGCAGGAAGGTGGTCGACGAAATCGAGGCCGCCGGGGGCAAGGCGCGCTTCATCCAGGCCGATGTTGCCAACCAGGAGCAGGTTTCCTGGATGATGGACGAAGTCGTCGCGGAGTTCGGCAAGATCGACATCCTGGTCAATAATGCCGGTATCAATATTGGGATGAAGGAGCGCGGACCGGTCCATGTCTTTCCGGACGAGGCATGGCATAAGATCCTCCAGGTGGACCTGGACGGCGTCTACTACTGCAGCAAAGCTGCCCTGAAGTACATGACGCAGGCCGGTTACGGCAAGATCATCAACATCAGCTCGATCGTCGGCGCTGTTCCGTTGCGCAACCAAAGCGCCTTCGCCGCGGCCAAAGCCGGCGTCATCCAGCTAACCCGGGCGATGGCGATCGAGCTGGCGCCGTATGGCATCAATGTGAATGTGATCCTGCCCGGCTCGATCAACGTGCCGGGGATGCGCGAAGGCGGCCTGTACCAGGACGGCCGCTTCGAGAGCATCATGTCGCACATCCCCATGAAGCGGCCTGGCACGCCGGACGACATCGCCTACGGCGCCCTGTACCTGGCATCGGACGCCGCCAGCTACGTCACCGGCAGCACGCTGGTGATCGACGGTGGCTGGACCTGCGGCTTCGCCCGAGATTGGTAGCGCTACTCATGATATATTTCATCTCGTAGGCTGATTGCTTGCTCCTCACGAGAGAAAGGAACCAAGAAAAATGAAAGCAGGAAAAATTATTCAATCCAGCCGGGTCAGGCCGTTTGTCTGTGATGCGGCCTATTCATCGAAGATGCTCCTGGACGATGCCGTCGCCGGAACGGAAGTCATCAACGTCAACGAGGGTACGCTCAAGGGGGGTGGGAAGACCGGCGGTGGTGTGCACAGCGAAAACGAAATTTATTACGTCGTCCGGGGCGAGGCCGTCCTGCACCTGGACGATGAGCTGCACGATATCCGGGCCGGCGACCTGGTGTTCATCCCGGCGGGCGTCTTCCACTCGCTGGACAACAAGAGCGCCACGGAAGATTTCGTGTTATTGACCTTCTGGGAGCGCGCCGCCTACAACGAGGTATGGCACGCCCGCCTGAAAGCCTGGGGAACGACGTTCAAAACGATTGACGAGGAGTAAAATCATGTACACTAAACCCCTGACCACCCCTGAAGACATGCACCTGAGCCGTCTGTGGACCAGTAAGTTCCTTTCCGATCCGGCCAGCCTGCCCATCTCGTTCCGTTATGGCGAGCGGAGCAAGGGCAGCTCCGTAAGGAGCAAGAACAGCTCCGTGCGCGTATCCGCGGCCTGCCGGCTGGCTGGAGCGCCCGCTCGCTACTCGAGCGCCGCATCGACGCCAACATCCTGGAGAAAACTTTTGAAGCCTGCGATCCGCAGACCGGCCTGCGGGTGCGGGTGGAATGCCTGGAATACCGCGATTTCCCGGTGGTGGAATGGACCGCCTGGCTGACGAACAGCGGCAGCCAGCCGACGCCGCTGATCGGCGACCTGCAGGCGCTGGACGCGGAATTCGCCGGCGAGAACCCCGTGCTCTACCACTGCAACGGCGACTTCTACCAGCGAGACCGGCTACACCCCCGAGGAGACGCCGCTGGCTGACGGCGAGGTCCTGGCCTACGCCCCGCACGGCGGCCGGCCGTGCGACCAGGCATTTCCTTACTACCGTTTGATGTTTGCAGGGCTGCGGGCTGACGCTGGCCATCGGCTGGCCGGCGCAGTGGGCGGTCCAGTTCAGCGGTCTGGCAGGTGGGGTGCACGTCCGGGCAGGCCAGGAGCTGGTCCAACTGCGCCTGCTGCCGGGCGAGACCATCCGCACCCCGCGGATCACGCTGATGTCCTGGACGGGCGAAGCCCCGCGGGCGGTCAACCTGTGGCGCCGCTGGTACCTGGCGCACGTGCTCCCCCGGCCGGACGGTCAGCCCATGAAACCGGCGCTGGCGGTCTGCGCTCCCGAGGAGGGCGAGGAGTTCACGGCCTCCACCGAGCAGAACCAGCTCCGGGACATCGCCAAATTCCGCCGCCTGGGCTTCGACTTCGACGTCTGGTGGATCGACGCCGGCTGGTACCCGTGCTACAACGAAAACCACGAGCGTCGCTGGTGGAACACCGGCACCTGGATGCCCGACCCCGAGCGCTTCCCGAACGGGCTGAAGCCGGTTTCCGACCTGGCAGCCAGCGAAGGCGCCAGACCTGCTGGTCTGGTTCGAGCCGGAGCGGGTGCGTCCCGGCACCGCAACTGGCGCTGGAGCACCCGGACTGGCTGCTGCGCTCGAGTAAAGACGATAACAGCCTGCTGAACCTGGGCAATCCCGAAGTGCGGCGCTGGCTGACCGACCACGTGGCACAGCCTGATCAAAGCCAACGGCATCAAGATCTACCGCCAGGACTTCAACTTCGAGCCGCTCGACCACTGGCGCAGCAACGACGCTCGCCGACCGCCAGGGCATGAACGAGAACCTGCACGTCCAGGGCTACCTGCAGTACTGGGACGACCTGCTGAAGCGCAACCCGGGCTTGTGGATCGATTCCTGCTCCAGCGGCGGCCGCCGCAACGACCTGGAGACCATGCGCCGTTCGGTGCCGCTGCACTACACCGATTACGGCTACGGCATCCACCCCATCAAGCTGGCCTTCCATCACACGCTCTACGAGTGGATCCCTTACTTCAAGGAAGCCACGCTCTCCTGGGACCTGCACGGGATCGAGCGCTTCGACCACACCCTGGACTCGTTCTCCTTCCACTGCGGCATGGCGGCGATGCTCTTCGTGACGCTGGACATCCGCCGCGAGGATTACGATTATGAACTGGCGCTAAAAATGATCGAGGCCTGGCGTAAGGTTGCGGATTTGCTGCTGCACGGCGATTACTATCCTCTCACCCCGCCGCGGCGCAGCGCCGCGGAATGGGTCGCCTGGCAGTTCGATCGGCCGGAGGAGGGGGTGGGATTTATCCAGGCTTTCCGGCTGCAGGAGTGCCCGCAGGAATCTTTCGTGGCCGCGCTGCAGGGATTGACTGCCTATGCCCGCTACCGCTTCCAGAACCCGGAAACTGGCGAGACTTTTGAGATGGATGGAAGTGAAGTGATCGAAAAAGGATTGGAGCTGAAGCTGCCGCCGCGCCTGCGCAGCGATCTGGTTTTATGTTGTTATAGGGTGACGAGAATTTTGATTCTTGCTTACCCCTGGGCAGCCTGTTTTTTGGCAGCAGTTTTGATGGCCTGCCAGAGTTGAACAGCTTCGCCCCCAACATGGGCTGCTTCAGTATCAACAGCATGCTCATCAAATTTCGCGCTCAATTCCGGATCAATGCCCTGATAACAAAAAACCAGCATATCGAAGATATCCGTTTCGTGCTTGCGCGAACGTCCTTCTTGCCAGGCCATTAACTTACCTAGGATCACGTCCTCCACCCTGGCGCACCACACCTCAAAGGGCTCTCCTCCAGGAATCTCCACCATCTGACGCACCCGGCGTCCGAACGCGGAGTGGTAGCTGGAAACCGGAGTTAAGGGCACCAGGTCGGCTTTCTCACCCCGGTTGGTATCAATGATGTTGAACATAATCCCCATTTCGATCGAATTGTAAATCATCACGGAGTCGGCATAATAGCGCGGCAGAGGATAAGCCTCACACAATGCCCGGATATGTTCGGGTTTCAAATCAACCACGATATCAATATCATACGTGACGCGCGTGATGCCATACACAGTACCGGCAAAAGCGCCAATGATCATGTACGGCGCCTGGATCGCCTCCAGCGTTTTCAGGATACCCAGAAACAGGCTAAAATCGGGTTGCTCTTTTTTCGCCACGGCTGATCTCCTCCAGTACCTTTAGGTTGAGAGCATTCGTCGAAAGAGAGGGATAACGACGGCGCAAGCGGCCTCGGATCAAGCCGACCGCCAGCTCGCGCCCTTCCAGCATCCTCCGCACCCGTCTGGCGGCAGTCAGGTGAATCCATAACTGTCCCAGAACCGGATCGGGTGGGTCGGGCTGAAAATCAACACCTGTTTTTTCCGAAAATGTTTCCTGTGTCATTTATCCTCACTCGGCTGCCCTTTTTATTTCGCTGGCATTGATGCGAATGGATCCAGTCTGCCTGACCACCAGCTTTTCAAAAGGATTGGAGATACGATACAGGTCAGTCACCGTGTCACAATTATAGACCACATACAGCCAATACCGTCAGGGTGATTGGCAGCCTGCGCCCATTCGTTTTGCTCCAGGGTCACCGCCGGTTGTCCACTGTGCCCTTTGACTTCAACGTAGTGGTTACTGTCGTCCGCACGCTGCACGTTGAAGTCGAAACCATCTTTTAGCTGTGGATTGGAAAATTGATCCCGGGAAAGTGATCCTGATAACAGCAGGTGGGAAGTTTCTCATTCCATCCCGCACAGCTCCCGGGCGGCCACCACCACCTGCTCCAGGGTGGGCACCGTCAGGTCCTCCAGCACGGGTGAAAACGGCACGGGCACGTGCAGGGCGCCCATGCGCCGGACCGGGGCGTCCAGGTAGTCGAAGGCGCCCTCGGCGATGACCGCGGCGATCTCGGCGGTCACGCCGTACTGCTCGTAGCCCTCGTCGATGACGATCGCCCGGTTGGTCTTCATTACCGAGCGGATCAGGGTCTCCCGATCCAGGGGCATGGTGGTGCGCGGGTCGACCACCTCCGCCTGGATGCCCTGCGGCGCCAGCCTCTCGGCGGCCTCCAGGGCGACCTGCACCATGCTGCTGGTGGCGACCAGGGTAATGTCGCTGCCAAAACGCTTGACGTCGGCGACGCCCAGGGGGATCGTGTAATCCTCGACGGGCACCGGGCCTTTCAGCTTCCAGCTCAGCTTGTCCTCGATGAACACCACCGGGTTGTCATCGCGGATGGCTGATTTCAAAAGCCCCTTGGCATCGTACGGGGTGGAGGGCAGGACGACCTTCAGCCCGGGGATGTGGCTGGGCCAGGCCTGCAGGCTCTGGCTGTGCTGGGCGGCCGAGCGCCGGGTCGCTCCCAGGGTGGTGCGGAAGACGATGGGTACTTTCAATTTCCCGCCCGACATGTAGTGCACCTTGGCGGCCTGGTTGGCGATGGCGTCCATGACCAGGGTCAGGAAGTCGCCGAACATGATGTCCACGACCGGGCGCATGCCGGTCATGGCCGCCCCCACGCCGATGCTGGCGAAGCCCGGCTCGGAGATCGGGGCGTCGATGACGCGCTTCGTCCCGAACTCTTCCACCAGGCCGGAAAAGACTTTGAAGGGCGTGCCGGCCTCGGCGACGTCCTCGCCGATGATGAACACGCGCGGGTCGCGGCGCATCTCCTCGGCCAGGGCGTCGTGGATTGCCTGGCCCAGGGTGATTTCGGGGTGGGGTTCAGGCGTAGACATGCTCGGTCACCTCGCTGGGATCGGGGAAGGGGGCGTTCAGGGCGAAATCGAGCCCGGCCTGGATTTCGGCGCTGGCTCGCAGGGATATCTCATCGAAGACGGAGACCGGCACGGCGTAATCCTGGCTCAGCCAGTCCATGCACAGCCTGAGCGGATCGCGGGCGGATTTCCAATGCTCCTCTTCTTCCTTGGAGCGGTAGTACTTGCGGTCGACGTCGCCGACGTGGTGGCCCAGGTAGCGGTAGGTGCTGCAGACCAGGAAGCCGGGGCCTTCGCCGCTGCGGGCGCGGGCGGCCATCTCCAGGGCGGCTTTGTGCACCTGGCGCACATCCTGGCCGTCGACCTCCTGGACGGGGATGCCGAAGGCCGCCGGGCGGTCGCGCAGGCTGCCGGCCATGACCTCCTGGAAGGGGGTGTATTCGGTGTACAGGTTCTGCTCGCAGACGTAGACCACGGGCAGCTTCCAGAGTGCGGCCATGTTCATGGACTTCGTAGAGCAGGCCCTGCCCCAGCGCCCCCTCGCCGAAGAAGGCGACGGCCACCTGGTCCGTGTCCGCGCATCTGGATCGAGAGCGCCGCCCCGGTGGCGATCCCCGCGCCGGCGCCGACGATGGCGTTGGCGCCCAGGTTGCCAGTTTCCGGGTCAGCGATGTGCATCGAGCCGCCCTTGCCGCGGCAGTAGCCGGCGGCCTTGCCCAGGAGCTCGGCGAACATGCGGTCGACGGCCGCGCCCTTGGCCAGGCAGTGACCGTGGCCGCGGTGGGTGCTGGTGATGTAGTCGTCCCTGCGGCAGGGCTTCGCAGACGCCGACGGCGACGGCCTCCTCGCCGATGTACAGGTGCGCCAGCCCGGGCATTTTCGCCGTGATGTACAGCTCGTTGACCTGCTCTTCGAAGAGGCGGATCTTCAGCATCTGCTCGTACAGGTGCAGCCAGTGCTCGATGTCAATTGCGGTTGGGTCATTTTTTGTGTGGGTTTCATTACGTACGCGTCTGAATAAGATGGTGGGATTATGCGCAGAAAGGGGGCGCCCATTTCAGGATAACTTGCCCTCACGAGCAATACCTGAGCTGGGCAACCGCCAACCATTGTAGCAGATTTTGACGGGGTGCGCTCATTGGCCCGGCGCGGTAGAAACCTGATATATGGGGGTACTCTAACAAATTGTAAACTTTGGACTCTTTATAAACGGCTATCAAGGAGCGGCCCGGAGTCCAGCTCTTTGATTCATCCATCAGGAGTGGGTAGGAGGTGAAAGTGCTCAAAATTATGCTTGACGAAAACCGTATATAAGTGTATCTTTATTGTAGATACAGATAGGAGAGATGCCGATGTTAACCAAGGTTCAGAAATGGGGCAACAGTCTTGCCCTGAGAATACCCAAGTCGTTTGCTGCCGACGCACAAATCAAGGTTGATTCGGTAGTGGAATTATCCATGGTAGACGGCCAGATTATTGTGAAGCCGGTTGTCGCCCCGAAGCTGACAATTGAAGGATTATTATCCGGTGTGAACCCGGAGAACATCCATCACGAAATCGAGGCCGGTGACCCTGTGGGTAATGAAGTGTGGGTGAAATATGGCCTATATACCAGGTCGGGGAGACATCGTATGGATCACATTCAATCCACAGGCTGGGCACGAACAAGCTGGGCGTAGGCCGGCAGTTGTGCTGTCGCCGAGTGTATATAACGAGAAAGTGGGCTTAGCAATCCTGTGCCCGATTACGAGCCTGGTCAAGGGCTATCCATTTGAAGTAATCATTCCGGAAGGGTTGCCAATTGGTGGAGCGATCCTATCGGACCAAGTGAAGAGGTTGGACTGGAAAGCCAGACAAGCGGAACTGGCGTGTACGTTGCCGAAAGTAGTGGTAACGGAGGTATTGGCGAAGGTATCCACGCTCCTGGCTGAGTAAGGCCGGAGGACCAGAATACAACGCACATGGTTCCTGTGCCATTTTTCGTAATTCTGGTTATGCCAGGACGGTGAGTCAAACGTTTGGCTGCTAATACCCTCTCAAACAAATTTCCCAATTTGGATATAATTAGCGCATGGCTAAGAATGTAAACAGCAATTCTGGAAGGATTCAGCCATTAAACGTTAATCAGGTCCGTTACCTGGTTGTAGGGAGGGGAGTGCCGTCGCGCTCCACGGGTATCCGCGATATACGAAAGATATCGATATTTGGATAGAGTTATCCTCGGACAATGCAGTTCGTAACGAGTGTTATGATATGCGCTTATCAGTAGAAATCGAGGGGGTGATGGTTGATTTCATTTAGGCGAACGTGCATTAGAAATCTTTCTGGCGAGGTGAATCGTGAACAGTGTCGATAAAGCTACTCAAACGCAATTGGCAAACATCCAGTCAAAAACAGGCAAAACGCTTGACCAACTCTATGGTGTGATTCGTGATAGCGGGCTCACGAGGCACGGCGACATAAGGGACATGCTCAAGAATTCGTTGGGACTCGGGCATGGTGATGCGAATGCACTAGGACTTGCTTACAAGAAGACTTTCGGAAGCTCCACAGCCGGAGAGTAATGATGTGCAAGATGACATCTATGTTGGCCCGAAAGCGGGACTTCGGGCAATCCACGAACGGCTGATGACCGAGATCGCCGGGTTAGGCGCTTTTGATATCGCACCAAAGAAAGGCTATGTAAGCTTAGGCGCAAGAAGCAGTTTGCGATGGTTGGGCCTGGAACGAAGCAACGGCTAGAAGTTGGTCTAAACATGAAGGGCGTGAAAGCCAGCGAACGACTACAAGAGGTGCCGGCTGGAGGGCATGTGTCAGTTCAAGGTCTTTTTGAGTGACGTAGATAATCGACCGTGAACTAATGGAGTGGGTGCGTCAGGCATAATCAGAGGCGCTGGATAAGTGTTCCTGGCCGCCGCCGGCCAACATGGCTTACAGCGGACATCCATGGACTGCGGTATTTTGGCCGGGTTTGGGGCCTCGGGCCATGGATTCAGGTACGACCAATGAATGATCTCACCACAATACAGGAGACACATCACCATGAAATCAACCAGCGAATCCTTTGAGCCACTTCCTGACTATTTGGATTAAGCCACGTGGAACTATTTAACAGATTCTGGACACTAACCCTCACCAATATGTATTGTTGTTGGCGGTGCTTTCAGGCATTTTTCGTGGTTTAGATCAAGCAACTGGCCAAAGTCTTGGTGACAGTTATTCCTTGATACCATTGTTAGCAATCAGTATTATCGGCGGTGGGATTGCAGGCATAATTAGCCTATATTTCGGAGGCGCGTTTTTACGATGGGTTGGAAGATGGCTGGGAGGGCAGGCTTCTTCTGAAGAAGTGCGCGCTGCTATTGCATGGTCTTCTTTCCCTGATGTAGTCTTGCTGGCGATTTACATTCCTATCATAATCATTTTTGGTAATAATTGGTTTATCAGCTCCGCCGACTGGATGAGCCCGGCTCTTGCATTGGGTGTCTTGGCTATACATACACCTGTTGGTATCGTTCTTCTTGCCTGGCGGACTTCCTTTTTGTTAATGTCTTGCTGAAGCCCACAAATTCACGGCATGGAAAGGATTAGGTACTGCCATTCTAAGGTTTGCGATAATCACTGTGCCACTTGTAGCAATTCTGGTATTGTTAGGAAGGTAAGTCATCACCTAAAGCCACTCGCTGGCTTCCACCTGACCGCCTACGGCGCGGTTATGCGCTCTCTCTGGGGCAGCTGTAACCTTGGTTTTATGAAGTTGTTGTGCCAGAACCGGCGGCAGGTAAACGTGGAGCGTTGGGCTGGGGTGCAACACAAGATGGAAGTGTGATTTTGGCGAATGAAAGGTGGACAAATGACTGATGTATTTAAAATCGCCGACATTTTAGTATCGCATGCGGTACGAGTCCACGGCAACGAAATCGCCCTCATCGTTTATTGTGGATCGTATGCGAGCGGCACAGCTACATCAACCTCTGACCTCGACATTTATTACGTCCCGGACGACGGCAAAGCGGAATCACTAAGCACCACTTTTGTCATCGACGACCTGCCCTACGAATTCGATTGCATGCCATGGGGAAGGTTTTGGAGAACATTGCCAATGCAAAGTCAAGAAACCCCTGGGCAGTGTCAGCTTCCCAGATTGCGGACGCGAAGGTGCTTTATTACCGTTCGGACGCGGACCTGGAGCGCTTTAATGCGTTGAAAGCGCGTATTGCTGAACTTACCCGGCCGGAAAGCCGTGGTTACATGGTCGAACGGGGGCTGGAGGAATTCAAGACAACCCTTTTTCAGTTGGGCCAGATGCGACTGGCGGTTGCACACAATGATATGCCAGGCCTACATTGGGCGGGATGGCAGTTCATCTGCAGCGCGGTCAATTGCCTGGCGCTGGTCAACCAGACATACTTTTCGAAAGGCTGGGGCGCAAATATGCCGCAGATATTGGCGATGCGGCAAAGACCCGCTGACCTGGAAACGATGCTAAACGGAATTTTGCAGCCCCAATCACCAAACCAGGTGATGGAACAAGCAGATCAATTGGCCCTGCAAGTCCGAAAAACCCTCCTGGCAGCACAGGCATCACTCGCCGAACCATCGGATGCAAAAGAGGCGTTTGTTGATTTTTACTTTGATGTCCATGAGTACAAGACCAAGGTGCTTTCTGCGTGTGAGCGTGGAGACAGGCTCACAGCAAGTGCGGCGGCTTTTGCTTTACAACAATTGATATGCCTGTTGATGAATAAAGTTGACAAGGGTTTTTTCGGCACAGATTTCAACTTACTGGGTGAATATCTCGATGGGTATCAAAAGGCAGGCTTTCCGGATTTAACAATGTTCGCCGCGCAAGGCGATCTGCCTGCACTTGCCAGGCAGGTTCAGCTACTTGATGAAAAAGCCAGAGAATGGTTTACCAGCCGCTCCGTCGAACTGAATATTCTCGAAAGCGAGGCAGCACTACTCCAGCTTCTAAATCGGAGAGATCCCGCCAGAAGATGAACATCCCCGTTGCCGTTCGCGATTGGCTGCTTGAGCCAGAAAATCCCTCGATGCGCTACCGTACGCTGACCGAACTACTCGGCGCGCCGCAAGATGACCCGGATGTGCAGAAGGCACGAGCGGCTGAGTTTGGCCGTTATAATTTGTCTTCAATCAATACATGGAGTCAAAAATGGCCTAGATAAAAACTAAGGTGAACGATGCGAGCGTCGAGGAATTCTTAAGTAAAGTCGAAGCCGAGCAAAAGCGCAAGGATTGCTTTGAGATTGTAAAGATCATGAAGCAGGTGACGAAGGAAGAGCCAAGAATGTGGGGACCTGCCATTATCGGCTTTGGCTCATACCATTACAAGTATGAAAGTGGGCGGGAAGGCGATATGCCGCAGATCGCATTCTCCCCCCGCAAACAGAACATCACGCTCTATATTGGGGTAGGCGACAACTCTGATGACCCACTGCTCCAGAGACTTGGTAAATATACAACAAGCAAGGTTTGCCTGTATATTAAGAAACTGGCAGATGTGGACAGGAACGTTTTGCAGGAACTGATCGCCAACTCATTTGAAAAGGCTCAATGATTGTAAACAACAACACAACCTACCACCTGAAAGGAATGCTATGTTCACTCTGCCAAGCCGCTCCAAAGACAATCCGTGGAAGCTAAAGACGCCTTCGGGCACTTCCGAGTATACGATGTATACTGACGTGAAGGACGGGATGAAGATCCCTCGTCTGCACGGTAGGAAAAACAGTGCTGCACTACGACGCACGATGTATCAACGATCTGCACGCCATGCTCAAGAATGCCGGCGACTGGGTGGAACTTGGCGGAGCCGATGAGCAGAAGCCAGCCAAAGAAGGAACGGTGGAGGCCTGGGGTCGTTCTGGCGCGAACCCGGTCGGCGGCTGGTATGGTCTGAAGAAGGGTCTGCGCGGCCGCTTCGGAGTCTATATACCTCCACTCATGGAGGAACTCGGTCTATGTGAGCTTGAGCACAACACCAAGAACAATAGAATGCGCGCCAGGTGAGTAAAGTGACGTCTAACAACAGGTTGACACTCACTTCGCCCGATGTCACCGTTGCCGTGTTTACCTTCAAGGGCGGCATCGCTGCCCGCATGGGGCACGACCTCAAGATCCTTCGCCCACGCGGTGTCCTGCTCGCTGGAGAGGGGCGGAACGGAGCCGCTTCGTATCGAAGCCCTGATCGACCCACACCAGGTGAAGGTAAATTCCGCGCAGGTTAGCGGCCGTGACGACCACGGTGCGCTGTCCGCTAGCGACAAGAACAAGATCAATGGCCACATCCAGGACGACGTGCTGCGCACTCGCAAGCACGGCGAGATCCGCTTCGTATCGACGAAGGTGGCGGCGACGGCCAACGGCTTCGACATCAGCGGCAACCTGACGCTGACCGGGCAAACCCGCCCGATCCGCCTGCTCGTCGAACGGCAGGGGGAAAAGTACGTGGCCCGCGTCCGCCTCAACCAGCCGGACTTCGGAATTAAGCCGTTCTCGGCACCACTCGGCGTGTTGAAGATCAAGCCAGAAGTCGTGGTGGAGGTGGCGTTGCCCGGGGACCTTGCGAACTGGGTCTGAAATGGTCTGCTCTGGGCGTGCCAACCGGTCCACAGGGGCCGCCGGTGACGGCCTCCTCGCCAATGTACAAATGTAATAGAGGCTGGTAATCCATCAGTTATAAAGATAGAACGCCTGACTTTTATTTCAACCGATGTCCACCTGCGCCGCGTTTTAGGTGTACTATTGTTATCAATCGTGCTGGTTAGACAATCGCGATTGGAGTTCGTTAAACGGGTGGGCGTGGCTGAACCTGGCCATTAGGCCGCGAGGGAAAATATGAATCATTCACCTTATATTCGTTCCTTTGTCTCTGCTGAATGGCAAACCTATAAAGAATTACGATTACGCGCATTAGCCGATTCTCCTGACGCATTCAGTAGAACTCTCGCCGAGGAACAAACCCGCTCAAATGAAGAATGGGCAAAGCGGTTAGGAAAAGGTGCGACTTCAAGCTGGGATCTTCCGTTATTGGCAGAAGTAAACGGAGAGCCTGTTGGTCTTGCTTGGGGTTACATCGAAGTTGCTGTGTCAAAATATGCGATTAAAACTTAGGTAATGCTGCCTAACACCGGCTGCACCAGGCGCTTGCTCCGGTGAGCCAATCCGTTGGGCGGCTAACAGGTTAAGGTTCACTCAAGGGAAACTGAGAAGAGAAATGCTGTTAAAGATAACAACCAAGAATATGAACTATCTCAATCGTGGCTACGGAACAGAAGCATTGAAATTGTGGGTCAATCATTTGTTTGCTAACTCTGAATATCATAAATTGTGTTTAGATACCTGGTCATTTAATCCCAGGATGATGAGAGTAGCCGAAAAGGTCGGTTTTATTCCTGAAGGTTTTCAACGGCATATGCAATTCTGGGAAGGTGAGTGGTTAGACTTCATGCATTTCTCGAGGCATTTGACGCCTGTGGGCCGACAACTGTTTCATTTCTGGCTATTTTCAAACAGCCAGGTGGTCGGCCTCGATCATTTCAAGGCTTATGCCGAACCGTGGAAGGATCCTGATTTCCTCCGAACCCGCTTCCAGTTCAAGGACTTACGCATCGTGTTTTCTCGCTCCGGAGACGTGGCGTGGTATTCATGCTTTCTTGATGACTGCAGTTCCTACAAGGGAAGGAGTCTTGTGTGGAATGTTTTTCAATGATGAACATCCCAGTTGCCGTTCGCGATTGGCTGCTTGAACCAGAAAATCCCTCGGTGCGCTACCGCACACTGACCGAACTACTCGGCGCACCGCAAGATGACCCGGATGTGCAGCAGGCGCGGGCAGCCATCGTCGAGAGCAAAGCGGTGCAGAAAATTTTCGCCAAGATGCATCCCGATGGCTACTGGCTGCACCGTGGGCTTGGGGCAGGTGTGAGTTACGCCATGAGCAGCTCCACCCACTTCGTGCTGGCCTACCTGGCCGAGTTGGGATTGGATCGCTCGGATGAGCGTGTGAGGCGCGCCGTTGAGCGCTACCTTTCGCTGACAGGGCCGGAAAAACCTGACCCCCGTCCGTGGGAAGTGGCCCCCGATTATGCCAACCGCCAATCCTGCCTGTACGCCTACAATATCCGCACCTTCGTCAAACTCGGCTACCGGGATGATCCCCGCCTGCAAACGCGCCTGGAGGTGCTGCTCGATGACTGGCGCCTCGATGGCGGCTACCTGTGCATCCGCCCCAGTTTCGGCCCCAAGACGAAATCCTGCGTCCGCGGTGCGCTCAAGGCGCTGATGGCCTTCGCCGAACTGCCAGAATTATGGGATACCGAACGTTGCAAAGCCCTGGTGGACTACTTCCTGCGCCGCCAGGTGATCTACAAAAGCCGCAAGCCCGCTGAATTGATCCGAGATGAAGTGGTCGCGACGATTTTCCCCTTCGTCATCAGCGCCAGCCTGCTCGAAGCGCTCTATGCCCTCAGCCGCATGGGGTATGCGCAGCATCCCGCCCTGGCCGATGCGTGGAAACGACTGGAGACCAAGCGCGATGACCAGGGTCGCTACCTTCTCGATTGCTCGCGGCACGCCATCTTCAACGCCGGGCCCAACGGGCAGCCCAACAAATGGGTGACGCTGTATGCGTATTTGGCGTTGAATTTACTCTGAGAAACATGTACAATTTTCCAGCTAACGCATCGATCCTCCACGACTTGTTCGATCCATACCTGCCCAATAGTTCAGCTTTATGGGCTGTTCTGAAAGGCAACTACGTTGGAGAGGCATTAGTTGACAGCACTTCAACCCCGTCTCAGTGTGTTTTGAGAACGAATGCTGCACTCACTTATTATAGCTTTCAGACCGAGCAGGTCTTTCTCAACGAGGCTGTTGCTCATTTCAAGGAGATCGACCAGGTATGGCTTGTCTGGCCTCACCAGACCGATCTTCACCCACCCCAGGCCGATCTCGCAGAAATCGTATCCAGGCTTGAATTCTACGGAACCGACGCCGATTCAGATACACTCCGGAACCTGAGAAGACAACTCCCAGATGGGTTCGTTATTCGTAGGATTGACCAACGATTGATTGAGCGTTGCGAGTGGTGTGCTGAAATGGAGTTCTATGCAGGCAGTTTGGAAAACTTCCTTTCACACGGAATCGGAATTTGCATGTTGCAGGGAAATGATATTGTCGTTGAAGCTTATGCCTCATCTTTAGGGAAGACAAGAGCTGAGATAGGCGCGATTACACACGAGAAATTCCGTGGACATGGCTATGCACCAATTGCCTGTGCTTTTCTGATTGAAGCTTGCGAGAAGTTGGGTTATCAGGCGTACTGGAGTTGCGATGAGGGCCATACTGCCTCTATCCGCGTGGCCAGGAAACTTGGCTTCAGGTATGAAACACCTTATCTGATCTATGAGTATCCTGCGAGTAACTGAGAAAACCGCCCAACACGGGCTGCAGGCGACAGCAGATTTTCCGCAGCAGGTTCGGAGTGTGAATTACAAGAATTGGCGCGATAATGTTGTAGAGTTTTGCAGGCACCGCAGTTGTGACTGAGCCTGATCGTTAGACATCTTGTCAGGAGACGATCCATGATCTACATCGACTTTTTTCTCGTTCCGGTTCCTCGTGAGAACAAAGACGCCTACGAGGAGTTGGCACAAGTTTCTGCGCAGGTTTTGAAGGAATATGGGGCGCTGCGTGTCGTTGAGTGCTGGTTGGATGAGTCCGGCCCTGAAGCCTCTTCGTACCACTACGAAGAGGCAAGACTCAAATCCAAGGAGTACGGGAGCTTCGAAAGGGCCGCAGGTGCAGGCAAGGACGAAATGATCGTACTGTCCTTCATCGAGTGGCCAGACAAAGCCACAAGGGACGCCGGAATGGAGAAGGTAACGAGCGATCCACGCATGCAATTCCAGGATCAACCGCCCGTCTTCGACGGCAAACGCCTCATTGCAGCAGGTTTCAAGCCCATGTTGGATAAATCACGCGAGGTCTGACAACCTGTTGCAGGAGACGCGACGCAAGCGTCGCGCCGCTGAAAGGGAACGTTAGGCGCAAGCAAAGATACATTCTCTCGAGTAACTGCTGTAACGTTTTCATAAGATTCGTGATGCCAGGACAGGAGGAATATCATGAAAGACGAATTGATGACGACCGATTATGAAGCGGTGAAAAAAGCCATCGAGCAAGCGATCGGCTGGGCCATCGAGAAGGACTTTGATGGCATGTTCCGCCTGTGGGCCGACAATCTGTTTCATTTCTGGCTATTTTCAAACAGCCAGGTGGTCGGCCTGGATCATTTCAAGGCTTATGCCGAACCGTGGAAGGATCCTGATTTCCGCGGAACCCGCTTCGAATTTAAGGACTTACGCATCGTGTTTTCCCGCTCCGGAGACGTGGCGTGGTATTCATGCTTTCTCGATGACTGCAGTTCCTACAAGGGCAAGGAGTCTTGTGTGGAAAATGTTTTTCAAACCGGAGTTCTGGAAAAAAGGGACGGGCAGTGGGTTCACGTGCTGATGCACGGATCCTATCCGGTCGATCAGATACCCGAAAATTATGTCAGGAAATATTATTCGGACCTGTTTGAAGAAAAGGAATAGTCCTGAAAAGGAGCATTCGGTTCGATAAGATGAAGAGAATTACACGAGACAAGACGGTACCACCCTCCAGACGATACGAGGTGCGTGAGCCGGTTGCCGAGGTCGAGATTGGCGAGACTTTTGTGGTTGAGACCATCAACTTCCGCACGCCAATCATTCGCACGCCAGGTGATGCCAACCCTGCGACTTACCGCGAACGCGAAGAAACCGGCCCGATCTTCATCAAGGGCATCCAACCGGGAGATGTGCTCAGGATTCAAATTGAGGGCATCAGACCCGAAGGCCATGCAAGCGGAGGCTGGTGGCACGATCCAAAGGAGAACTCCTTCCTCAAGGTTGAGCAAGGACGGGTGTACTTCCCCGGGGGGTTGTCGGTGCCTCAGCACATGATGATCGGGGATATCTACGTAACCCCGGACGGTTGGCCAGGCGGCAACCCGTGGGATAACGGCGGGAACATGGACTTCAAGGACATTGCTGCCGGGAATGCTCTCTTGCTCAAGGCAATCTTGCCTGGCGGATTGCTTGTCCTCGGTGACTGCCATGCCGCACAAGGCGACGGCGAGATCCTTGGCCTCGCGGCCGAATGCGCTGCCGAGGTCACCATCACGGTCACGAAGGAAACCGTCATCCCGGCAGAGAGACCGACCATCCTCAAGCCTGCATCCTTCGTCAGTCTTGCCTGCCGCAAAGATTACGCGGAAGCCCGAGACCTGGCCGTGGATGATGCAAAAAAGATCCTGGCGAGACTCAGCGGTTGTACCGAAGAAGAGGCTTACCTGTTTGTGACCACTGTAGGGGATCTGCGCAACGGCGCTATCTGGGGCATGGGGAAGACAGAGCCTGATTGGGTCAAGCACATGCCGGTTGTGGTTGGCGTAGAAGTACCGACTGACAACAAGGAGGAACCGGACCAGGGAGTGCAGGTGAGGCGGTAACCCGCGCGCCTGACTCCGATTGTTAGGCTACTAAACGGAATTGGGAAAGGAACAGTTCTATGAAATTCGGCATTTACTTACCAAACTTTGGTCCCTATGGAGATGCACGTGTTCTGGCCAGTCTGGCTCAGGATGCAGAAAACTCGGGTTGGGATGGTTTTTTCATTTGGAATCATATAACCTATCGACATTATTTGTATGGGTGTTACACCGGATGCAGAGCTCAAAGAAGGGATTGATTGGGTCGAGCAGCGCGCCAATGGGAGCGACATGGTGGTTGGAATCCGTTGCATTGCGACGAGTATTGCAAGGTCCACCAAAGTTGCGTAAACAGCATTAAGAGCGGGCTAACACCGGCTCCACCGGACAGTGGCTCTACCGCTGTGGGTACGCACCTGGTTTGCAACGCTCCGATCTTGCGCTGCCGCTGAGCCCAATCGTTGGACTGCACTAGTACAAGGTTAGGAGGTTTCTCAACCATGCGTCACAACCGTGGAGAAGTTATCCGGCGTACGATCCGAGAGTTTGAACTTCTGGATCAACTCGTCGCCAACCTTACAGACGAAGAGTGGAACCGCCCGTTGCCCCGCTCTGAATCGAAGGATCCCTGGACCGTGAAAGATGCACTCGCTCACATTACCCATTGGAAAGCCGACGTTACCCGTTCCGCCAGGAGGCAGCATAGACCGGTTGAAGAACGCGGGCTCAAGATAAACGAGGGAAACCATCTCGTTTATGCACGCTGGCATCATCGCTCTCCGCAGGAGGTTTTATCCTGGCACAGGCAGGTTCAGAAGGATGTTCTGGCTGCGTTGCAGGAGGCGCCTGATGAATGGTTTAGCGGTAAAGAGCGCAGCCCAGAGTGGCCTGGAGACCTGGAGGGTCATTCGGCAGTTCACCGCGTGAAAGATATTGAATGGGCATTAAAGACAAACAAGTGAGCGCCGCCATTCAAGAGATGATCGGACCTGGGAGTACAACAAAGTGATGGAGATCGTGAGTTACAACCGGCACGCATGGGATCGGGAGGTTGAAAAGGGGAATGTTTGGACACTGCCCGTTGACCCGTCTGTAATCGCTCGTGCCCGAAAAGGGAATTGGAAGATTGTGTTAACGCCAAATAAGCCTGTGCCCCAGGAGTGGTTTCCGCCGTTACCGGGAAAGAACGTGCTATGTTTAGCATGCGGGGGTGGTCAGCAGGGGCCAATTTTGGCTGCGGCTGGGGCGAACGTGACTGTGTTGGACAATTCACCCAAACAGCTTGAACGAGATCAATTCGTGGCTGACCGAGATCATCTCTGTCTTCGGACGGAATTAGGCGACATGCGCGATCTGACCAGATTTTCCGACGAGTACTTTGATGTCATCATTGTCACCGGGACGTGTTTTGTCGATGACATCACCGTGGTGTGGAAAGGCGCTTATCGGATCTTGAAAAAACCTGGCATCTTGATGGCCGGTTGTACGAACCCGGTCGAATACATCTTTGATTTGAAAGCCTGGAATGCCGGTCAATTAATTGTTCGGCACACGATTCCGTATTCTGATGTGATTGATCTGTCCGAAGAAGAGCGTCATGAATTAATTATTGCCAAAGACGAACCGCTGTGTGTGGGACATTCGTTACACGATCTGCTTCATGGGCAGATGGCTGCGGGGTTTTTCCTGGTCGATTTTTATGAGGATAAAAACGGAGGCCCGTTAGATCCGTATATTGATAGTAGTTTTGTCACGAAAGCGGTCAAATTGTAAGGGTGGGAAGCCCAAATGTTTATCATTAGCGATGAGCCGACGAATGAGGATAGGGAGCGGGTTTTCGAGAGTGTCGAAAATGATAAACGGCGCCAAACCCATGGAGAATAAAACAAGCCAGGAATTGAGATCAACCTGGTCTTGAGGGATTCTCAGGGGAACGCATCAAGATTTAGTTTTGGATGTTGGTGATGGATATAAAAGGTTTTTGTAGTGATCAAACAGTTGTTGGCAGATGAAAATGGGGTGATTCAAGAGCTTGCTCAGTGGGAACAGTGGCGGGAAAATATTCGATCGCGCCTTTTCGATACGATTGGTATTCCCCCTGTGACAAGAAACACCAGATTAATCCAGATTGTCAGTGAAGAGAAGTTGGGCGAATACGTTCGAAGCAAAATATCCTATTGTGTTGGGGAAGGCGAAATAATAACCGCGTTTCTTATTGCATTCAGAACACCTCCTGAAACCTGCGCCAGCCATTCTTGCCTTACATCAAACTGTTAAGTATGGGAAAGATGAGGTTGTGGGCCTGAAGGGTTGCCCAGATTTCGCCTATGGACACGAATTGGCATTGAAAGGGTATATTGTTTTGGCGCCTGATCATTTGACTGCGGGAGAACGCATATATCCAGGTAAAGACAGTTTCGATTCCGGTCCTTTCTATGAGCAATATCCTGATTGGTCAATGGTGTGTAAAAACCTGGAGGATTCGAAATCGGCCATCGATGTATTATGTGCGCTTGATTATGTGGATAAGGAGAGGATTGGGGTTATTGGGCATTCTCATGGCGGACATAATGCCATCTTCGCTGCAGCGCTCGATGATCGCATAAAGGCAACCGTCAGTAATTGTGGGTTATCGGTATTTTCTGAAGAAGAAGAGCGAATGGAATGGTCGTTGGATGAGGGCTATATCTATATCCCTAAACTGCGAAAGTTTTTCCTGGAGGATATAGAGCCGCCATTTGATTTACACGAAGTCGCAGCATTAATCGCTCCCAAACCGTGGCTGAATATTTCATCATATTTTGACCAGGCCTACGGAAATCAAGTCTTTCTTGCTGAAGTAGGGAAACAATTGTATCAAGTGTACAATCTGTATAAGGCATCAAAGGCATTTGGTTATTATATGCACGGAAATGACCATAGTTTTCCGAAATCAGCGCGAGAATTAGCTTATGGATGGCTAGATCGATGGTTGGATGAACAGTACTGCTACTGAAAACCCCACATTCGATAGAGTAGTGGAAAAAGCCATCTCATTCCTTGTGTATGCTTTTACAACTACAGGCCACAATCCAAAGCCAGTCATTTTGCACAGTATTCGCACAGGTCTATATCTCTATCATCAAAATCATGCCCAGGATGTTGTTGTAGCGGCTATCCTCCATGACTTAATAGAAGACACGGATGTAAAAATTGGAGATATAGAAAAGGAATTTGGCACAGCGGTAGCCAGACTTGTAGAGGCAAATTCCTTCAACACTGCCATTACACAAAGAAATGAGCGCGACATGGATATGTTGAAGCGCTGTAAGGAAGGCGGCAAATGGGCGATGTTGATAAAAGCGGCTGATATTTTTGACAATAGTGCATATTTTCGGTTACGGGCGGACGAAGAACAATCCCACTGGTTACTGCATAAAATGGGACATTTTTTGGAAATATCGTCCGAAGAACTGAAAGAAGAACCGGTTTGGCATAGTCTCAAACAACGCTATCTGGAGTTAGGGCAATTGGCAGGTATAGCTGTTACTTATCCCCCAGACAAGCAAGCATATTCATCAAAATGACCTCAGCCCCCCCATCAGCTTACCTGGGGCATTGGGCAGAAGAATGATAATCATGATTCGCGACGCACATACTTCTGATCGAGAACAGATCCTAAAGCTTGCCTATGCTATGTGGCAAGAAGCTGAAGGTTGGGTACCTGCTGATTTATCAACAAAAGCCGACATCAACGCCGTAACGCAATATGTCGATTCGATATTTGCCTCGAAATCCAAAGTCTTCCTTGTCTGGCATGATCAAGATGTCATCCGAGGATGTGTCGTGACTGGAGTAGAGGACGGTTTTGGGACCATATCCGACCTCTATGTGGAACCTTCTGCAAGGAAAAAGGGAATCGGGACCATGCTCATATTGGAGTGCGAGAAACGGATTCAAGCCTCCGGTTGCGAGTTTATCGACATCCAGGTTGCCGTGCTCAATTCCGCCGCTGCAGTTTATGAGCGTCTGGGATACCGGGACATTGTGAGACAGTTGCGCAAACGAGCCCAACCGATGTCTCCAGGCGACGTCGCTAACTGCGCCGCGCCTGAGAAGTAGGCGTTCAACAGTAATACTACAGAACACCCAGTAAAACTCGGAAATTCAAGTAAGACGCCAGCCTATGACACCAGTTGTCCCCATAATCACGGTAGACCTGTTTCCTTCATCTCGTTGTACAATTATTCCAGATAGATCAACAATGGCCCAGAAAATCCTTTGACGATGGGCCTAAAATTCTAAATAGCCCGGTACGTTTGCTGAGACGGCGCAGAAACATCATTTCTGAAAGTTCAACTCGGATTTAGCGGTGTTCTTTACAGCCAGTGGCAGTCGCGTTGAACCGGGCTTCGGCATTGGCTCTGACTGCCACATCATTCCTTAATCGTTGGCGCACTTGTGAAATGATCCAATAATCCAAAGTTGGGAGATGAACGATGGAATTTATTAGTAAGGTCACCATTAAAACTCTGGTTAACCCGGGTTTTGAGTCGCAACAATTACTTTTTCCTGAGAATTCGGTGTCGCAGCGGGTAGCGATCACACGGGTTCGCCTGGAGCCGAAGGCTAAAAACGAGCGTCACCAGCACGATACATCAGAACAGATCTGGGTGGCATTGAGTGGTCGAGGTGAATTATTGTTAGCCGATGACCACACGTTGCCCTTTGAGGCAGGTGATGTGGTGCGGTTCGCAGAGGGCGATGTGCATGGGCTTTGGAATACATCAGACGATGTGTTCGATTACCTTTCGGTAACGGCTCCGCCGATTAATTTTCGTTCAGCCTATCAAAGGGAGAAGTAGACCTGAAGAAAAACGATTTGATGGCCAACATAAAAATTTTTTAACGACCACGGAGATGAAGATGATAACTGGTCTGGAAATGGCAAGGAGCTATTTTATTGAGTGGGGGTACCCTTTTTTGCAGCAACACTTTCCATCGATTTCCGAGCGCGTTGCTGCGGGCATCTGGCGCGGCTCTCAGATCTTTGGTGCAGACGACGAGTTGTCGAGCGACCATGGATGGGGTGCCGCATTCACGCTTCTTCTAACAGAACAAGATTTCCAATCGACGGCAGAACGCCTGGACCAGGCCCTGCAAAAGAACGCGCCGGCGGCATGGAAGGATTTCCCTACGCCATCGGACGCGGAAATCATCGTCACATCGATCGACCGATTCTTTCAAGACTGGGTTGGTTTCAGCACGCCTCCCCATGATTCCTTGCAATGGCTCGAAGGGTTTCACTTCCGCTTTGGAACAAGGGAAACCGAACTCTACCTGATCCGCCATGGTCATCTGTTTTATGACCCCCTTGGGGAATTCACAGCACGCAGAGATTTATTTGTGAATTATCCGAGAGATATCCAGTTACGCAGGATCAATCAGGAAATACTCAACGTCTGGCACTACGGTCAATACAATTTCATTGACCGTCTCTCCAAAAGGAATGATCCGGTTGCGAATTGTATGGCACTTGGACATTTCAGCGAAGGGGTGATGCGACTCTGTATGCTATTGGATGATGATTACAGCCCGTATTGGAAGTGGCTGGCTTTCGAATTCCGCAAGCATAGCGTTGCACAATTCTTAGACCCCTTGTTGAAAAGATTAACGATAAGTGCTGACATATCGCAACAAGTTGATCTGGTAAATGAGATATGTGAATTCGTCCACAAGCTGCTTCAAACGCATAACTTGGCAGCATCAGATATGAGCTTTCATCCTCACCCACTATTCTGTGATCTGGAAAAAGGTCCTTTAGCGGAGTATGCTTGAGAGATCGTATCACGGCGCAAGAAAACTTCTAATATCGTAGTAGAGGAGTTATTATGGATGGGAGTCGGTTGACTCAAGTGGAATTTCTCTCTGGAGATAAAATTTACCTCAGACCAATAGAACAAGAAGATGTTGCCTTGCTTCACAGATGGGCAAACGATCCGGAAATACGAGGCTTAACCGGCGAAATACGCCCCAGTACCTATTCAGGAGCCATCGAATTCTATCAACGGGTCCAGAAAAGCGAAGATCGCATTTGGCTGGCAGTGATCTCCAGGGATACGAATCAAGTGGTTGGCGAGACAGGCTTCCTACGCATGTTCCCTGCCTGGCGAACAACAGATTGGAGCCTGATCATTGGCGAGAAGTCTGCGCGAGGAAAAGGGTACGGGCAGGAAGTAGCAAAGCTGATGTTGGATTATGCATTTGGGCATCAGAATTTTCACCGGGTTGCAATTGGGGTCGTGGGATTCAACACAAAAGCATTGAATTTCTATGAGCAAATAGGCTTTCGACGAGAAGGCATTCAGCGAGATGGCTACTATTATGAGCATCGGTATCATGATTTTGTGATGATGAGCATGTTGGATGATGAGTTTCGAGAGAAGTGGAAAGGGCAATGAAGCGACATTCCTCAGTCAACGAAGGCAGTATGGATGCAAGCACCCCGCAATCCAGGGATATCGTTCATCGTATCGCACGTTTATTTCGCCGCGACCTGGATATAATGCCGGAGGCGGAGCGCATCGATGCCGCTGTGACGATCTGGGGCGTGGTTCTGGCAACGCCCCTGGCTCTCACCGGTCTGATTTGGCTGGCTCTGTCCACGGATTGGACGGTATTCCTGAGCAACTGGCTGGTTCTGTTCGTGGTCGCAATTTTTCTCATCATCCTGAATCGACTACGCTTCTACGTGATCGCGGACCTGAACACTCCCGGCCAATACGGGAATGCAGCCGGTACGCTCGAGGGGGCGGCCAAATGGTCGGCTCTTTTCATCTTCGGCCCGGCAGTGATCTGGATCGACCTGTTCATCAACATCGCCTTGCTCCTGTTCAATCGTCAAAACTGGCAGACACCCTCACTGCGTTGGGCGCTTGCCAGGGACACGGCATTCACGACCACCACCGTGGTGCTCTTCACGCAGATCGCCCTTGCGCTCTATGAAAACTGGGGAGGGACTTTTCCGCTTCCAGGGTTGTCATTCCACACCCTCCTGTTAGGATTGGGATCTATAAGCACCCATTTGCTCCTGCATATATCGCTCATCATTACCGGCTACCTGGGCTACGCCTTATGGGCCATGCGCCGAAAGCTTTCCAACAACCTGTTTGGGATGTTACCCAGGCTACTCGCCCTGGGTTTTGGGATTCCGTTCGTTGCCAGCCTTTTCTCGATTCCGCTGGCAGGGATCTACATTCAAGGTGGATGGTTCTCTTACCTGGCCTTCCTGGTCGCTTTACTACTGGTGAGCTTGCTGGCAAACCGCATGAGCCAGACGAACGAAGACAGCCGTATGCAATCCGTCCAATTGGAGAAACTGGAAGCACTCGGGCGCGCCGTCATCTCAGGCCCGCCGGACGCGTCCACCCTGCCAGAGCTTCTCTCGAAACATGCCCCGGCCATGTTCACGTTTACCAACTTTGGTATCTGGGTTGGCAATGAAATCCTGATGGCCGAACCGCCTCGCTGGGAAATCGGCGAACAGGAAGCGATCCGCAAGTGGATCAGCACACAGAAAACGGCCAGCAGTTTCACCACGCAAGACCCGCTACCATGGGTAGATATTCACCAGCCCCACCTTCCAGTCATTACTGCGCCCATCCTGGATTCGGAAACTGGCAATACCATCGGCGGCGCCTACGTGGAGCTCGCCAGCCTGGGACAGGAATGGAACCGCAAGAACATCCAGCGGCAACTGCCCTCCTTGCAGGGATTGGGCGCGCAGGTGTCTGCCGCCCTGCAGCAAGCCAGGGTCTACAAACAAACGCTCTCCATCCTGAAAACCCGCAACGAACTCGAAGTGGCACGCCAGATCCAGACTTCGTTCCTGCCCCACGAGATCCAGCCCGTTCCTGGCTGGGACATAGCCGCCAGCCTCGAGCCTGCCCGCGAGATGGCAGGCGACTTTTACGATATCATCCCCCTTTCGAACGGAAGACTCGGCCTATTGATCGGCGATGTGGCCGACAAAGGCGTCGGCCCGGCCCTCTACATGGCGCTGACCCGCACCCTCGTGCGTACGTACGCTTCCCAATACGAACTGGAACCCGAACGGGTGATGAAAGCCGCCAATATCCGCATCCTGCAAGATGCTGGAGATACCATTTTCGTCACGGCTTTTTATGGCGTGCTGGACACCTCAAATGGTAAACTGCTCTACGTCAACGCCGGGCATAATCCGCCCTGGATACTCTCCTCTGCGAACGCTGAAATCCTATCTCTCCGGAATACCGGCATGGCTCTCGGCGTGGACGAAGGGGTGGAGTGGAAGCGAGGTGAAACGGAAATCGCTCCGAACTCGCTATTATTCCTGTACACAGACGGTGCAACCGACGCACAAAATCCTGCCGAGGATTTCTTGGGGATGGAACAATTAGAACAGATCATCCGCTCGGGATTTGGAGAAACATCCGATGCGCAACGCAACCGGCTGGTGGAGCAGATCGGACAATTCAGCGGCGACGCGGTGCGGTTCGACGATATCACCCTCATGTTCGTGCAACGGCGTTAATTTTTCAACCAGATTCGCGGCGCCTGCAAGTATGCCGCCTCCTTTATATTGTACGAATTCCAGACCTGCTGTTCGGGAGTAAACTTTGTCCTGGTGATGGCGCTTGACGGTTTCTTGAAAGATAAAAGATGGGCTTCCATCCTGATTGGGTGTATCTGACGGAGGAAAATCAATATGAAACGAGCTGTTGTTATTGGAGGAAAAGGTAAAGTTGGGACATACCTGGTTCCTATGCTTGTTGAGGATGGCTTTGAGGTTAACAATGTAAGCCGTGGCGCTTCCAAACCATTCATTTCTCATGGCTGCTGGAATAAGGTGAAGCAGGTCGACCTTGACCGGGATGACACGGAATTCCCACAAAAGATCGCTGCCCTAAAACCAGATATTGTTGTAGATAAGATTTGCTTCAAAGAATCGGATATGTCTACGCTGATTGCGAAATTGGAAGGCCAGGTAGAGCATTACCTTGTCACAGGGAGCGTCTGGTGTCATGGGACAGGCTCCGTTGTTCCAAATACAGAGGAAGAGGATTTGAATCCGTTTGGCGAATATGGCATCGAAAAATTAAAAATGACTCGCACCCTTAAACGGAAGTATGCCCTTTCCCATTTTCCGGGGACAATCATCCATCCAGGACATATTGTTGGTCCCGGGCATCCACCCATCAATCCGCAGGGGAATCATAATCCGAAGGTGTTTGAAGCACTGATTCACGGGGAGCCAGTTACGATTCCGAATTTCGGAATGGAGACTGTCCACCATGTTCATGCAACGGATGTTGCAGGCATTTACAGAGCAGCAATCCGAGCCGGAAGTCCAAGCTACGGACAGTCTTTCCATGCTGTCTCCGCAGGTGCAGTTACACTTCGTGGTTTTGCCAATGAAGTAGCCTCATGGTTTGGCAAGGAAGCCAACTTGGTGTTCAAGCCTTTTGATGAATTCAGAAAGGATGTGGCAGAGGCTGATGCTAATGAGACTTACGAACACATCTTGCGTTCGCCGAATCATTCTATGGAGAAAGCAAAGCGGCTATTAGGGTTTATACCAAGCTATTCCAGCTTTGAAGCTGTCAAAGAATCGCTGGACTGGATGATTAACCATGGAGTGGTTGAATACACCGACCAGCACCCCTCCTTCTCTAGATGATAGTGGGTTTGGGCTGATTGACTTTTCCTCCGATCAGGATGGGGATTTCGAGATCTGGGTGATGAGTGATGATGGAGACGCGATTATTTTACGTACCGATGGGTAGGGGCACGTCGCAACGGGCCCCTACAGTGATAAAATTTTAGAAAGCCAATCCAATAAGGAAAAATATGGAGTTTGTAAATTTATGAACTTTATCCCCAGCCTCGAGCTCTCGCGCATGCTGTATACCGAACAGATCCAGCCTATCCTGGAGAAGGAATTTCCAGGCCTGGAATACGCCGCGGCAACCCTCGGGATGTGCTCGGAGGTACTCGGCCTGGATGACGAAGTCTCCCTGGACCACGAGTGGGGACCGCGGGTGACACTGTTCCTCAACGAACAGGATAAAGCCCGGCTTGCACAGGAGATCCACCAGGTCTTGCAGAGAGCACTTCCGGAATCGTTCAAAGGCTTTCCGATGATGTGGCGCAAGCCGGGCGTAGGGATTCACGACACCCGTGAAACCGCCCTGTATCACGTTTGGGTCACCACCGCGGCGGAATCACTCGGTCATCTTGGGATCAAGAGTCTGCCCCTGGAAGACCTGGATTGGCTGAAAATATCCGAACAGCACCTGTGTGAATTTACCGCCGGTGTGGTTTACCGCGACGATACCGGCGAGCTGACCCGGGCGCGCGACCTGCTGCGTTATTACCCTGACGATGTGCTGCGCTTCTTGTTGCGCTGCGAATGGAATGCGGTCGGTGGGGATTGGTTCCCCATCGGGCGTATCGGCTCACGCGGCGATGAGCTGGGCGTGCGCCTCCAGGCAGCGAAGATCGCCCAGCGTTTTATGCGCATCGCCTTCATGGTCAGCCGGACGTATGCAACCTATAAGAAATGGTTTGGCACGCTGTTCATGCGCCTACCCATCGCTGCTGAATTGCAGCCGCGGCTGTTGGATCTGCTGGAGGAAAAACGCTGGCAACAGGTAGAAGAAAAAATCGGTGGGATTGCAGATGTTCTGCTGGCGCAGCAAAATCAACTGGGCATCGCACCCCGGGTGACCCTGAAAAAGACCAGGCGGAAGGGTACTTCCAACTCCCACGATGGACGGCACTATATCAATTATGATTTCTGGCGGATCGGCAATCTGCTGGTGGGAAAGCTCCAGCCTCCGTTGAAAACACTGATGGAGAATGAGGTATTCTTCATGGACGACCGCAGCCTGATCCTGTGGAATGATGAAGTGGGGAAGTGGATCCTGCACCTTCAAAAGTAGGCGGATTGTCATTGCTACGCCAGCCTCGCCTTATATAAAGCTGAAGACCTATTATGGAGGAAGGAGGGCTGCTGGTGTTGACCAACAGCGCCAGGCGTTTCTGGCTGGGGTCGATGATCCTGGACGTGAACGAGGACTGGTCGGATGCCAATGCGCTCTCGGATCATTTTGGGGTTGTCTTCGAAGAGGGTACCTTGTCTGCCTCCAGTGTCCAGACCGGGGGGAGCACCCCCTGATGAAAGATCAACCGAGCCTGACCCTGGTTTCAGGCAATGCGGTTCCCTTTACCATGCAAACCGGCGACATACTGGCCGAATCCGGGATACAACCAGTGGTCGGGTTGGTCGGTTACGGTACAGCCGGTGGGCAGGTGTTGGTCCTGGCCGATGTGGGCATACTTAGTTTTGCGGATTCTGCGCCGCCAGAAGGAGACAACCTGCCGTTTTTGCGAGCCTTGGCCCGATACGCCCGTACGAGATGAGCAAGCGAGACCGGAGCGATCCCTATTTGCCTATTTTGGGAAGCTTCCTGGTTTATACATATTTAAAAGACAGTGGGTGGTAGCAATCGCAGCCTACGATTTATCACCAATTGGATCCCCAGCGCATGTAGGACAGGATGCGTTGACGGTGAATTTCAATATACCAATGATCGGATAAAGAGTTGGAGTTCCAATCAGAAAAAGCCGCCCAATACAGAGTCCACCGGACAGGGCTATGTTCCGCGGGTAGGCTGCGCGATTTCGGGAGAAATAGCGCGATAATGGTAAATGGGTAGGCTAATCGCCTCACCGCTGCTGCCGAAGCCGAACGTTGGGCAGCCCGTCATGAGTTTTGGTCTTGGAGCAATATCACAATTCACAAAGGAGGTCTTGCGATGAAGTCGAACAACACTCTGCTTATCCTGTCGATCCTGTTCTTCGTTCTTGCGGGGGGCTTCTCAGTTTTGTTTTGGGGAGATGTCTCGTTGGTGGCCAAAATTGGGCTCTTTGTATTAGGATTTGGTTCTGGTGTGACAGCCGGCCAATGGTTTGCCAAACGGAGCCCATAAGTTTCAGGACTCCCATCGTATTGTTACTGAGGCGGCTTGACGTTCTTTTGCCGTCCCACACAGGCTCCACCGGACGCTTCACCTGCGGCTCGCCCCGGTAAGCCAAAGCGTTGAGCCGCACCCCAAATGGAGGTTCAGATATGGTGAAACATGAGCAACGCGACTGGTTACACTTCGCTCTTCTTCTCGTCGATGTTCAGCAGAGCTTCTGGCCAGCGCGTGGTAGGCCGGACTTCCCCGACTTCCCTGCGAACGTAGCGCGCCTGTTGGCCCTGTGCCGGGCCGAAGGGCTGGAAGTAATCCATGTGCGCTCAAGGTTCAAGCCGGACAAGTCCGATTGGATGCTCATGTACCGCCTTCGCGCTCCTGTCAGTCACCACCCATGTATAGCTGGGCAGAAGGGGGAAAAACCGGTGTCCTTTGCCGCCAGCAAACCTGGGGAGCACGTTGTCTTCAAGCAGACATTCGATGCACTTCATACGCCGGATCTGGTTACCTATCTGCGCGAGAACGACAAGTGGGTCCTCCTGGTGGCAGGGCTGCTTACTTCGGTTTGCGTCTTGTTCACAGCAGCATCGGCTGCCCAACTTGGTTTCCTCTCAGTCGTGGTAGAGGACTGCTGTGCTGACCGCCCGGAGAAGCACAAACACACGCTGGATGAATACCAGTTCATGTTTGAACGAACAACCACGGATGCTATCCGCGAGCAGCACTCCAAGTGGCTTGCAGCTTTGGCAGAGCTTGATAGGCATGGGGTTTCTACCTGATACCGGCTGAAGCGGACGGGCGGCCTGCGTCCGCCCGAAGGGATGCTCCGCGACAATTGAGTTGCTTTGCCCCACAAGTCCCGCCCCGCCGCTGTGCCATACCGTTGGGCTGCGATGAACCAGGCAGTAGTAAAAGAAAGCATGACGGAATAATGAAATTCGATAAGGATGTTCAAGAGCAGGTTACTGACCTATATGCTTCGTACGCTAAACCCGACTGGCCGGGTTTTTTAGTTGGGATTGTTTACAAAAGCGAGATTGTATTTCGTAAAGGATTTGGACAGGCAACACTTGAGCATTTTTGACCGATAACTAGCTATAATCAAAGTATCTCGGATTGCAAACTAGGTAAGTCGGTTACCCCATCAGGGCGGTGGCTTTACCCATCCGCCACTCCGTTGGGTAGCGAGAATAGAGCGGTTCTTTCTGGAAATTATGGCATTGAATATAGCAGGAGGTTAAAAGCATGTCGGGGACTAAAATCACTGGAAAATATATCATTCCACCTTGCCCGGAATGGGTTCACAACGCGGTTTTTTACCAGATCTATCCGCAAACCTTTTACGATTCCAATGGGGACGGCATCGGCGATCTGCAGGGCATTATCGAGAAATTGGATTATATAAAAAGCCTCGGCGTGGACGGCATCTGGCTCAACCCTTTCTTTGCCTCGCCATTCTACGATGCCGGGTATGATATCTCCGATTATTACCAGGTTGCCCCCAGGTACGGCACCAATGAAGACGCCAGGCGCCTTTTTGAGGAAGCGCACGAGCGGGGGTTGAAGGTGCTGTTTGACTTCGTCGCCAGTTATACCTCCATTGAACATTCCTGGTTTAAGGAATCCTGCAAACAGGAAAAGAATCCATACTCCAACTGGTACATCTGGACGGAAAGCACCTGGGAGCCAGCGCCGGAGGCGTTTAAGGACCGGTTCATCCAGGGGTATGCCCGCAGGGACGGGCAATTCATGCGCAACTTTTACTGGTGCCAGCCCGCGCTGAACTTTGGCTTTGCCAATCCCAAACGCCCCTGGCAGCTGCCTGTGGATCATCCCGACGTGCTGGCTCTGCGTGAGGAATTGAAAGGGTGGTCCGTTTCTGGATGGACATGGGCGCGGATGGCTTCCGGGCGGACATGGCCGGGGCGCTGGTTAAGTCAGAGAACATGGAGGGCAATGACCAGTTTTACCGCGCCCAGGAGGAAGGCACCAAGAGCTTCTGGCGGGAAATTCGCCATATTTTTGATACCGAATATCCTCAAGCCTTCATGGTCTCGGAGTGGTCCCATCCCCGATCTGCTCTGGATGGGTGTTTTCATGTGGACTTCCATCACTGGTTTGACGGCTACAACGATCTGCTCCAAAAGGAGAGCTGGCGCATCCTGAACGGCCGTTCCGAAGGGCACAGCTTTTTTGATCAAGAGGGAAAAGGCAATATTGCCAACTTCCTGCAAAAATATCTCGATCAATACCTGGCGACCCGGGATAAGGGCTATATCTCCCTGCCGCTGGGCAACCACGACCTGGCCAGGCTGGCCAACCAGCGTACGGACGATGAACTGGAGATGATCTTCGCCTTCCTGTTGACCATGCCAGGCGTCCCCTTTATCTATTACGGCAACGAGATCGGCATGCGGCAGTTGCGGAAGAGTACTTCCGTTACCTCTGATTTACCCCACGTGGAAGGGGCGTACAAACCGCGGGCCGGGGCGCGCACGCCCATGCAGTGGTCCAAAGAAAAGAACGCCGGTTTCTCCAGTGCGGCGCCGGATCAACTTGTATCTTCCGGTCGATCACGCCGAGGACTTTCCGAATGTAGCCGAACAGGAAGGAGACCCTGCAATCCTTATTGAACAGGGTCAAGAGGCTGATCCAACTGAAAAAGCAGGAAAAAGCCCTGGCCGCCTATGCCGAATTTGTGCCGGTCTTCGCCAGGGAAAACACCTACCCCTTCATCTATGCCCGGGCGGCAGGGGATGAGGCAATTCTGGTTGTCCTGAACCCGGCCGGCAGGGAAGCTGAAGCAGAATTCTCGTGCAATATCGACCTGTCCGAGAAAAAGTTATTGGCGGGACAGGAATTAACGATAGATGTGAAGGGTGATGCAGTTCAAGGTTTCTGTTCCGGCGCAGAATTACGCGGTCTATAAGTGCAGACTCACTTAAAGGGAAAGATTGGAAACAGCAATCGGTGTCGCAGAAGTCAACCAAATATGTGCCAAACACCGGATCGAAATCAAGGATTTGCGTTCTACGACTGGCAGTTTCGGTAAGCGGATCTTCTTCATCAATGACGAACTCCTGCTCCGGGTCTCAGCCACAACGATGGCAGGCGAACAAGAACGATTCCGCCGGGTTGCAGCGCTGGAGAAGGTTCCGCAAATTAAAAACGTTGGGGTGTTGGAATCCGATGCGGGGCCTGTCTATTACACCTTGTTGTCGCTGCTACCGGGAGATGATTTTGTCAATGCCTATTTCGAGACGACAGTCACGCAGCAGCGACAGCTCGGGAAAGCGGTCGCGACATTTTTAGACAGCCTGCATACAATCTACGGAACTCACTATGACATTGGGCTCTACGTACCGGCGCTCCCTGAATTTCCTGGTACCTGGCGCGCCGGTCACCAACGATACTGGGAACTGCTCCAACAAGATACTGCCGCATTACAGCTCCAACCCGACAGTCGCCAGGTTATCCAGGAGGCCTACCAGTTTCTGAGTGCGTCCGCAGCCGACCTGGATCATCAAGCGAGACCTACGCTGCTTCACAACGATTTTCATCCCAGGAATATCCTGCTCCACCAGGGGCGTTTTTCGGGTGTGATCGACTGGGAGTGCTCCCAGCATGGGGAGGTAGATTTCGAGCTGTGCCATTTGATCCATTGGTGTTTGTATCCACCGCACCCCGGCATCGATTTTCGGGCGTTTTTACGGGCTTTCTTTCACTGTGCGCCGAAATGTGCGCAGGTTCCTGAGCTGGCAACGCGGTTGGCGATTTACCAGGTGGAGCATGAAATGCAGCAGATCATCTGGCAAGGGAGCCAGGCTGAGGCTGTCAGGGTTCCGCGCCTGGTAAGCTGGCTGGAGGGCGCAGTAGAGGAGCTGTTGCGAGAAGTAAGTTGAACCCATAGCAAGCCTGACTGACACGGTATGCGCCTGGCGCGCAACCGGCTCCAGCGACAGTGGCCTGCGCCGCCGAGGGGCTGCACACAGCTTGCCAGAAGTGTGCGATCATGGCGAAGGACTCTTACCTGTCCTGCTGCTGCTCGTGAACCATTCCCAATAGACACCTAGGCTGTGCGGGGATGCTGGTGCCCTGTCAGGAGAATGCCAGAGAATGGGTTCGATCAGAATCCCGCCAGGTTGCCCTGCTCGTCGAAGGCCAGGCTGACAGGCTCGCCCACTGGCGTAATGGCGCTGCCGGGCAGGGCTTCCGCCAGCAGCCCCGGCGTGACGTCCATCTCTCCCATGGATAGAGTATTGCGGATGCGCGCGGCGCGGGCGTTGTGCACGTCGGGCCGGCCGCAGACGCGCAAGGCGGTCTCGATGGCAGCTTTGTCGCTGGGGGCGACAACGGGGATGGCGGCGCGTTGGATGCCCAGGATGCCGGAGGTGATGCAGTTGAGGTAGGTGGTCTCGAAATCGACCTGGCTGACCAGGCGCTGCGTGGTGACGTCGGCCAGCCCGACGCCGGTTGAGTTGCCGTGTGATTCGGCGGTCAGGCGCAGCACAGCGATGGCGCGGATGTCGCAGGCTGTCATGTCGGCGATGCCGTGGACTTTGACCCGGCCGATGACCTTCGGGTCCATGCCGACGCCGCTGATGTTCTTGCCGATCTCGTCCACGACCAGCACATCGATCTCGGGGAAGGGGAAGCGCGGCATCAGCCGGTAAGCCAGCTCCAGCAGCTCGCGCTCCTGCGCCCCGGCAATCCCTTCCGGCGGCACCAGGGTGATGTGCGCGGCCTGGTGGTAGGCATTCTCCACCATCGCCAGGCCGAAAATGACCGGCGCCTTCTGGCAGACCAGGCGGGCGGCCTCAGGGACGTAGTCGCGCAGGCCCGGCACGCCGAAGCGGTGCAGCGTGTCGGCGCCGTGCAGCTTGCCCAACCCGATGGCGGCCATCTTGGCCAGGCCGCTTTCAAACTCGCCGCTGAAATCCGTGTGCGGCTTGACCCGGTTGACGATCACGATGGCATCCGCCGAGGCGGCGTTCCGGTCCATGTAGACGGGCATGCCATTGGGCAGCCTGCCCAGTTCGACCGTCTCCATGGAGGAATGGATAGGCGCTCCAACGCTGGCTTCGGTGATCGCGAACTCCGCCAGCAAACCGATCTGCCCCTCGGCGGTGGCGCCGCCGTGGCTGCCCATGGCGGGCACGATGAAGGGGAGGGCGCCCCAGGCTCGTAGCCGCTTGACCAGCGCGGCCAGGATTTGGTCAATCTTGTCGATGCCGCGGCTGCCGGCGGTGATGGCTACGCTCTTGCCACGTAGCTGCTGGCCTAGGTCTTCAACCTGGTCGAGTTCCTGGTTTACTGCCGCGGTGACATTTTGGATGTGCGCCCGGTCGAATTCCAGGCGGACTCTCTGGAATTGGGGGATGCTGCCGTTCCAGGCGAAGGCTTTTTGGGGCTGTAGAAACATGAAATTAATACCTCTTCACTTCAAAGTATGCTACGTAGCCATTATAATGAAATTCTTTGGAGGATGTATGAAACACTTTTTATGTATTTTGTTGATAGGACTTGTTTTTCTGGCGGGCTGCGCACCGCAGGCTGAAACCCCGACCGTCCAGACTGCTGCACCAGCCGAGGCAACGATGGAGCCCTCGGTCGAGCAAGCAGCAGAGCCAACGCTGACCCCTGAACCAACCGCTGAAATGGCCGTGCCGGAGTCCCCTCCCGGCGAGCAGGAGCTGATCGCTGACGCACAGACCTTCATCGAGCAGTGGGCTGCGGGTGAATTCACCCCAACTTACGAAAGGTTCGATGAAGCGATGAAGGATGCAATCACCGAGGACCAGTTAAAAGAAATCTGGGCGCAGCTCCTACTCCAGGTGGGCGCATACCAGGAGCAGCTCAGCACGCGCACCCTCGAGGAGGACGGCTACCTGGCCGTAATCGTCACCACCCAGTTTGAGAAAGCTCCGATCGACGTCCGTGTGGTCTTCGATGCCGCCGGACAGATGGCCGGGCTGTTCTTCTCCCAGGCGCAAGCACCGTCCAGCGCCTACAACCCGCCCGGGTACGTGGATACCGGAGATTTTGAGGAAACCGAGGTCACGATTGGCAGCAGCGAGTGGGAGCTGCCGGGGACACTCACCCTGCCCAAGGGCGACGGCCCCTTCCCGGCGGTGGTCCTGGTGCACGGCTCGGGGCCTAACGACCGCGACGAAACAGTTGGACCGAACAAGCCCTTCCGCGACCTGGCCTGGGGACTGGCTTCGCAGGGCATCGCTGTCCTGCGCTACGACAAGCGTACCCTGGTCTACCGCGACCAGTTCTCCGGAAATGATGTCGCCGAGTTGACGCTCAAAGAGGAGACGGTGGACGATGCCCTGCAGGCGGTGCAGTTCCTGCGCCAGGCGGACGGCATCGACCCGGAACGCATCTTCGTGCTCGGGCACAGCCTTGGCGCCATGGCAGCGCCGCGCATCGGGCAGCAGGACTCGAAGCTGGCCGGGATGATCCTGATGGCGGGACCTTCCCGCCCCCTGGAAGACGTCGTCCTCGACCAGCTTACCTACCTGTTTGAGGCGGGAGGCTCGCCGGAATCTGGAAAATCCGACCTGGACCTGCAGGCGACCGAGGTGGCGCGCGTCAAAGACCCCGCCCTCTCAGCCGACACCCCTGCCTCGGATTTACCTTTGGGGATCTCTCCCTGTACTGGCTGGATTTGCGCGAGTATGCGCAGGTTGATGTCGCCCAATCGCTGGCGATGCCGCTTCTCATCCTGCAGGGCGGTCGCGATTACCAGGTGCTGGCGGATAAGGATTTCGCAGGCTGGCAGGCGGCGCTGGAAGGCCTGAGCAACGTCACCCTCAAGCTCTACCCGGAGCTGAACCACCTGTTCATCGCTGGGGAGGGCCTTTCGCTGCCGGCTGAATACGAAGTCGAAGGGCACGTCAGCCAGGAGGTGATCGACGATATCGCCGCCTGGATTTTGGGATAGGCTTCAGGCTGCGATGTCCAGCGTCACCGGGCAGTGGTCGGAGCCAAGCACATCATCGTGGACGATGACCTCCTGGACGCGCGGCATCAGGGCCTGCGAGACCAGGAAATAATCCAGCCGCCAGCCGATATTGCGGGCGCGGGCGTTCGTGATATACGTCCACCAGGTGTACTGCACGCGCTCCGGGTATAGCTGGCGGTAGGCGTCTGCAAACCCGGCTTCCAGGTAGCGGTCGGTCCAGGCACGCTCCTCAGGCAGGAAGCCGGAGGTGTTCTGGTTGCTTTTCGGGTTAGCCAGGTCAATCTCTTTGTGGGCGGTGTTGAAATCGCCGGTGATGACGATCTTTTCGCCGGCGGTGTGCTGCTGGTTGCACAGCTCCAGCAGGTAGGCGTAAAAATCCAGCTTGTACTGCAGGCGCTCGTGGTCGCGCTGGCCGTTGGGAAAGTAAATGTTGTACAGCAGAAAATCGGCGCAGCGCTGTACGATCACCCTGCCCTCACGGTCGAATATCTCCCTGCCCAGGCCACGCTCCTGCATGGAGGGCACACCGAGTGTGAAGGTCGCCACGCCGCTGTAACCGGGGCGCTCGGCCGGGTTCCAGCAGGCATGGTAGCCGTCGAAGGCTTTCAAGGCCTCGGGGTCGTGCTGTTCGGGGCGGGATTTGATTTCCTGCAGGCAGAATACATCCGGGGCGTACTCCTGGAACCAGGCACCGGCATTTTTATTCAAGGCTGCGCGCAGCCCGTTGACATTCCAGGTGGTAATTCTCATGATTGCCTTTCTGATCGAGATTAATTTTCAATTAAGGTGGTCTGACAGATTATACCCTGGCTGGTAGAATGGTAATCATGTGGTATTTGCGTCGTTTCATGATCCTGTTAGGGCTGGTCGTCCTGCTGCTTGGTTCGTGTCGTCCTCAAGAGCCTGCAAAGCTGCCGGCTGCTGCCGACCAGGCAACGATCGAGAGCCCCGACTTTGCCGGCTACTGCCACGGAAGTATTTACGCCCACCCCTCCACCTGAGCCCTCAGCCACGCCGGTAGAAACGTCTGAGGTGACCCTGGCGCCTTCACCTACAGTGACCCCGGCTGCGACGCAGGAACCTATAGCGACCTCGACGCCCACGATCACACCGACTTATGCCATCCTGCGGGGCGAGGTGCTGGTGCGTTCCAACTGCCGTTACGGCCCCGGTTGGGGGTACCTGTACAAATACGGCCTGGTTCCTGGCAGCAACCTTGAAATTTTTGGACGCACCGACGATGGGAAATGGATCCTGATCCGCGCCATTGGCGGTACCAATCCCTGTTGGGTTAAGGCATCGCTGATGGACATCAAGGGGGACGTCATGGCCGTCCAGCCAACTTACATCCCCTTACCGCAATCCCCGTATTACGCGCCGCTGCACGGCGTCTCGGCCTGGCGGGATGGGCGCTATGTGACCGTTTCCTGGAATGCGATGTCGCTCCGGCCGGGGGACGATTCCGGTCAGTACCCGTACCTGGTCGAGGCCTGGGTTTGCAGGGCGGGGAAGCTGGCCTTTACCCCGATCGGGACCTACGAGACTTCTGCCACGTATATTGACGAGCCCGGCTGCACCGAGTTATCCTACGGCCGGGTCTACGGGGTTGAGAAGCACGGTTATACGCGCTGGGTTGAGATACCCTGGCCTCAGAATGAGCTGGGAAAATAAGGTGATCTGCCAATCAGGCAGAAAGATCACCGATTAGCTGCTCGAGTTCTCTCCCAGCCTGGGAACATGGAATGGATAGGGAAAAACCCCATTCGTTAGAGAGGAAATTCTTTGCCTGGTTCAGCGTCGAAACGTCATTGTCATTCAGCTTCTTGACTTTCCGGTGGAAAGTGAGATCACGGATCACTTTACAAATCGATTCAAGCGTCCCATCCCTCATTTTTTCTAACAACTGGTTCTTGCGTTCGAGGCGGTCCTCGGCTAACGGTTCGCCTGGGCTGTGTAAAATGGTGAAGAGTCTTTCAAATTCCTGCGGAGGGGTCGGGTAGCGCAGGCTGCCCTGGTCTTCCTGGCTGATGGGCACCCACAGGCAGAGGTTTTGGACCTGGACCACGTAATAACGTTCCTTGCGACCGAACAGTTCTTTTTCGTCGATGTCAATGATTTCCCCCAGACCATAGGTCAGGTGGATAACGGTGTCGCCGACATGAAATTTCATGATTTACCTCTTTTCTGAGGAGAAAAAAAGCAAACCGCCAGTCCTCATATCAGACTGGCGAAATTGCTCCGAGAATCCTGAGTTCAGTGGTTGAATTATACCATAAAATTTCCTACGGACGCCACCAAAGCGGCAGGGCGGCCTCGCTGCCGTACCAGGGCTCGCCAAATACGGAGAAATGACTCACCCCATCGAGGCTAATCTGCTCGGAGCCAGGCAGCAGCGCGGCAGGCTCGGGGACGATGAAGTCTCCCCAGACGTTGCCGTCGCCGCAGATTTGCCGGTAGACTTTGAATGCGGTGCGCTCTTTTGATGAACCGTTGAGGTCGCCGCGCTCAGACCGGCCGGCCACGCAGGTATAGCGTACCTGTGGGGCGAAAGCAGCATCCGGCACGCGCTGCTGCACCCAGCGCGCCATGATCCCACCGCGCTGCAAACCGCCCTGGTTGAGATGGGGACTCCCCAGGGTGATTAAATGTTGGACATATTTCCTACCGTTATAACGCCTACCCATGAAAGGCTCGGGACTGAGGTACAGGCGCGTCAGAATCCCGCCCTGGCTATGCCCTACCAGGCAGACCTTCCCGCTGTCCGATTCGGCTGCAGCCTGGTGGACGGTCGCATCTAACAGGTTCAAGAGATGCGCCCAACCAGGGCGAGCGAAGCTGGCAATCCAATCGTAGATGTGCGTGTTAACCACCCACGTTTTTTGCCCGCTCAACCCGGACAAGGAGCGGCTCATCTCGGCATAGAGCGCAGCCGGGCTGAGGAAGCCTCCCAGGATCACGATGGGCTGCCGGGCAGCCATCATTCGACCACCACATGGTCGCTGCCGCTGCGCCCAAACACTTCCGATGAGTACATTTCTTCAGCTTTGGCCGGTGGGGTGACGTAGATGCCGGGCGTGGTGGCGCGGGCGATGTACGTGTATGTATAGACGCCTTCCCACAGCAAGGGAGTGAAGGCTTCAGCGCGCTCATCGCGCAGGTTCTGGTGCTCGTACCAGGGCCACCACCACCAGCCAGAGCGCAGCTCCACCGCGTTCGGGTCCTGTGGGATGCTCTGCGAGACGGCCAGGGACGGGTTGACGATCTCCAACCCTGCGGGAAGCGGATCGACCAGTGCCACGTGGTAGCGGCGATTGTCTGCCACCATCGTCAGGCGCACGCGCACGTGCGCCCCGCTCTTGATATGCCAGACGCCGTTTTCGTCCTGGGTGACATCGTCCGGGTTATCCACGGCTTCGTAACGGCGCTGCACGACAAAGCCCATCTCGAGCGGTTCGAGCTGCAGGTCGCTGGGGGCGTAGCGCAGGCCCAGGCGGTAATACAGCCTGCCCGTACCGTCTTTGCTCAGGGTCAGGTCCTGCAGCCCTCCTCCAGGGAATTGGTCCAGCAGGTACGCCATGGGGATGGTGGTTTGGTGGCGCTCGCTGGAGTAGCCTGCGTAAGTGTGAACGCCTACATAAGTTTCTCCCAGCCAGATGCGCGCCACGAAATCCGGAGTCTGGGCTTCGTATGTATTGAAATAGCGGTCCATTGCCAGCAGGACGAAGACATTTTCCTGGGTGCTGCCCCAGCGGCCCTGCTTGCTGTGGGCCAGCAACCCGTTGACCAGTTTGACGATCAGGTCGGACTGGGGATTGTCAGTGATCAAGGCATTCAGCAGGATGGCGTCGCTGCGCCTGTCGGAGCCGAGCAGCAGGTAGGCCTGGTCGTCGTACTCGTCGGTGAAGTTGGCCGCGCCGGCCGTTTCCACAACCCGGTTGTTCAGGTAGGTGCGGATCTCATCCAGCTCGGTCTCGGACCCGGGGGTATCCTGGAGCACGGACCACAGCCAGCCCACGGCATCCAGGCCCAGGTTCTCCAGGCCGGCTTCCCGGTATAAACGCCGGGCTTTTTCAGGGTCGGCGTCGCCCATCTGGTCGCGCACGTACAGGGCGTAGGCGCTCAGCGTCCAGCGGGTATTCTGGTTGTACCAGTCCGGGTAGTGGCTCTCCACCTGGCGCACGTACTCGAGGGCGGGTTGCCACATTTCAGCAGGAACCTCGAAGCCTTTCTTTTGAGCCATCTGCAGGGCGTGGGCAACGTGGATGGTGTTGAAGGGGATCGACTCCTGGCCGCGCCGCCAGTATGGGAAACCACCATCGTCGTTCTGCATCCCCTGCAGGCGTTCCAGGTCTCGTATCACAGCCTTTTCCAGGTCCTCGGGAGCGGGCAGCCCTTCGGCTTCGAAGGCGCTCAGCACGTCACGCAGGGCAGTAATCGCCAGGAGGCGCGAGGCGATTTGTTCCGAGCACTCAAACGGATAGGCGACCAGGTAGATCACGGCGTCCGTGAGTGCCTGCAGTGCGGTGGACGAGGTAGATATCTCCAGGCCACCGTACTGGGAGAACACGTCCACTGGCGCAGCCACGGGCTGGGCAACCGCGCCTTCATCCAGCACCCCGTAGGTCGCGAAAGCCTCGCTGGTTGCCGGTGTGTAGACCGGCAGCTCGAGTGTGACAGCATCGGCAAACTCACCGGAGACGATGGCGACCTGGATGCGGGCTGTGCCAGCCAGGGAGGTCTTTGCCGGGAAACGCACCTCGATGCGATCGCGCTGGCACGGTCACGCGCAGCCCCGCTGGCCCGGTCAGCTCGAGATTACTGACCTGCACGACCACGTCGACCTGGCGGGGCTGGTCAGTCTGGTTCTGCAGCACCAGGGGCAGCGCGAACTGGTCGCCCATGTTCAGGAAGCGCGGGGCGGACGGGCGGAGCATCAGCGGCAGCCTGGCAACCAGGTTGGTCTCGGCCTGGCCGAAGAATTTATCTCCTGCCACCGCCACGACCATCACCCGGTAGCGCGTCAGGTTATCGGGCAGCTTGACTTCGAGGGTGGCTTCGCCCTGGTCATTGGTGAGGACGGCCGGGGCAAATACCGCCAGGGGATTGAAATCGCTGCGCACCTGGATGGGCTGGGGGGCTGGGGCGGATTCGTCCGCCGCCGGCGCCGGCGCGGCCAGGGGCATTTCCATCATTGCCGGTGAGGCGGTGCTTTGGGCTGAATCCCGCGCAAAACCTTCAGCCGCCATCTCTTCCACGACCTCGACGTCTTTGGCCTGTTGAGACTGGCTCAAGGACAGCGGGTCGACCAGGATGATGCTCGAGCGTCCGTAAACGCTGGACAGGTCGAATGGCCGGTCCGTGTAGAATACTGCTAGCGGGTCAGCCATCTGGTAGTTGCTGAGCGCCAGGATGGCTTCGTCCACGACCACGACTGCCATTTCCGCACCGGAAACTGGCTTGCCGTCCGCGTCCTGCACCTGGATAGCCAGCGTGGTTGATCCGCCGGGCTCCAGCTCTGCCTGCTCAAGCTTGACCTCAATTTGGAGTTTGCGCTGCAGGGGCGGGATCTTCAGGGTAAGGGTTCCGCTGGCAAAGGCCGGGCGGGGTGGGACATCCTGGATCGGCTCGCCCAGGTCGTCCAGGCGCGGCGTGCTGCCGACCAGGTTGACTTGAATGTTCAGGTTGGGAATGTGGCTCTCCAGAATTGGAATTTCCAGGGTGGCAGTTCCATCGATAATTTTGAAGTTCTCGGTGGTAACGATGCCACTGCGGTTGACCGTCAGCAAGCCCTCAGCCGGGCTGAACGGCGACTGCACCAGCACCCTGGCAATATCGCCTGGCTGGTAGCTTTCCTTGTCGGGGATTAATGAAGCCGTTTCTTGTTCTACTTTACGGGCCGGTGGCTGCTGGCCTCCGCTGACCCAGCGGGTGAACTCGCTGCGGTTCTGGCGTCCCAGCTCGTCGCTGACGGTCGCACTGATTTTGTAACTGCCGCCCTCGGGCGTATCGAAGATGCACGAAACCGGCTCCTGGGTTGAGCCCACCCGGCAGGTCTGGACGTCAGCTTCCACTTCCTGCCAGGTCCCATCCTGGTATTTCCATTCCAGGCGAGCGGCACGGACATCCACCGGCCGGTCGGCGACAGGATTTCCGTCCAGGTCGGTGACGATCAGGTCGACTTTGAGCGGTTTGCCGCGTTCGATAAAGTAGGCGTCGCTGCGCAACCCAACATACAGGTTTGCCGGATGTACCAGCAAGGTCGTGGTGCCTGCCCAAGCCTGGCGGTTGACGTCGAAGACGATCGCTTCGGCGATGACGCTGGTTGGGCCTGGCTCGGCCGGCTGCGGGAAACCAAGTTGCAGGAAGTGCTCGCCGTTGGCGTCCGTCACCCCGGTAAAGGTTTGAACCTGGGTACCGCCGTATTCGACGGAAATTCCTTTATAAACTGGCTCGGCGGATTGTGCCGACCCGTAAACCCACCACCAGGGCGTCCAACGCCCAAAGGTGAATTCTGGCCAGTTGGGCGGCGAGTAGCTGGAAGGCGAGGAGGACACCTGCCAGTTGACTTCGGCATTCGGCAGGCCACCGCCAGCATAGTATTCTGCTTTGACGGCAACCATCGCAGAATCGCCGGCGAAGTAAGGTCCGGGTGTCTCATTGCGCGCGTTTACCTCGAACTCTGGGCGGCGGAACTCCTGGATCTGGAAGCTGTGGTAGTACCCGTAATCATAAACGCCTCCCAGCGCGCCTCCGGCATCCAGGAAAACCTGGGCGTACCCCAGGTTAGCGTTAGTGGGGATGTCAAAGGTCAGGTCAAATCCGCCCAGGGCGTTCGCCTGAGCCGTACCTGATCCAATCTCGTTGCCCTGCGGGTCTGTGATGGTGTATCCGATGTCCAATTTTCCGCTGATCAACCCGACGTCACCGTTTTGTTTCCCGCCGACCCGGCGCAGCCAGCCCTTGATGTGAACGGTCTCTCCTGGTCGGTACATCTGGCGGTCGTCGAAGACGTACCAGCGCAGCTCATCATCGACAGGTCGCTGAGCCCAGCCAGTTTCGTCCCAGTAGTAGGTGGAGCGCGGCAGTAACGCCTGGTCAGCTCCCTGGCGCGCCACCAGGTACGCTATCCCCTGGGAGTCGAGGTCGAAGCGGGCAACCCCGTTCGTGTCCGTTTGCAGGACCCGATCCCCGGGCATGGCGCTGACCTGGGTGCCAGGAAGCGGGGCGCCATCCTTCAGGGACGTTGTCCAGGCAACCAGGCTGCTGTGGTCGGCAAAGGCATCCATGCCAACCTGGGTCACCTGGACCCAGGCAACAATCCGGCGCCAGTAGATTTCGTCGTCGTCAAACATACCTCTTGGCGGGGCGATGGTGATGACGAACTGCCCGAAGGCCCCGTCCATGTGCGGGCTCAGGTCGATGTCCACCTGGATCAGTGCGTCGTCAGCGCCATTTACCGGAATCGTCTCATCCAAAACCAGGCGTCCGGGTATGGCGGGTGTGGTTTCGCCCATCTGGCTTCTGCGCAGGTATTCCTGGTAGGCAGGCCAGTCGGTTGGCTGGACGGCATGGATGGTGACGTCTAGCTTGCTGTAGTTGATGGTGTAAACGGAAAAGACAGGCTTGTCGCTGGCTGGGTCCAGGGTGACGAACGGTTCGCCGGGGCCACTCAGCATAGGTTGGGCTTTCCCAACGCGGAAGGTGCGGCTGGCGTCCTGGCCGAGAGCCTGGCCGAAGATATCGCTGATCCTACCGTCAATCCAGACGGCATAGGTGGTGCTGCCTTTGGTGCTGCCCCGGATTTCGAGGGTGCTGCCGATGATGCTGATCGAGGCTGATGGCAGCTCAGGCTCGATGCGCAGCATGCCGTCCTCAAACGCCTTGGTGTCGAGCGGGTTATTGAAGCGGATGTAGAACGGCGTCAGGGGAGGGCAGGGCGAGCCGGACCAGGAACAGCCACTTTCCTCGATGCGCAGTGGCGCGTAGGTCTGGAAGCTAAAACCCTGGGTGTCTGTGGAAACCAAAGGACCTTCCGCCGAAGGGGTTCCCGGACCGATGGTCACCGAGATCGTGGTGTTGGCGGGCAGCAGCTCAACCGCCTGGAAAACCAGGAAGCGACCTTCCGGAGTGTTTTTTACCAGGTTTTTTACCGTTGGGTTGGCTTCGATCTGCTCCTGGCTGGCCAGCTTCAGGCTGACAGGCTCCCTGCCGGCGCTGACCTGGATGGTCTTGAGCACCGCCTGGGGGTCTATGCGCTGGTCGAAGGCGCTGAAGAACAACGGGTTGCGAGGCTGGATGCTGTCTGCCGGGTAGTTTGACACAACTTTGGGTGGGGGCGTGCTGAAGGACCATTCTACAGCCTTGTCGAGAACCCCGCCTGTCATCGATTGGGTGCCCGCCGGGATGGTCACGCGGTAGTCCGTGGCCTTGGGCAGGCGGTCAATTTCCTGAGAATCGTACTCGAAGGTCAGGGTGCGCGTCCCGATCCAGCGCCAGGTGCCGGTCAGAGGTGGGACGATTTGCACCGGCACCTGTTCGGCTGCCAGGGCGTCTAAAGTCGTCAGGGGAACCATGGGCTGGTTGAAGGTGATACTTAAAAACGGTGCGATGGAGAATCTCGCCTTCGGGTGAATATCTCAAGACCTCCAACGGGCCAGCTGCAGCCTGCGATGGCTCCCCACCGCTGGGTGCGCTCGGAGCCGGGAATGGTTCTGAAATGGTCTCCCCGGGGCGCGGCGGGGGCAGCGGTTCTTCTGGGAGCTTGAAATCGAGCTGGTCCTGCGGACCAGCCGGTAAAGCCGGCAGGCGCACCAGGACCGCCTCGATTTCCTCCTGGGTCAGCGGCTCACCGCCTGTCACTGGAACGGATTCCGCGATTTGCGGCTGGGCCTGGCCTTCGCTCAGGCCAATGGTTTGCTGAGCAGGCCGCGCCTCCTCAGAAGAAAGATTTGCTTGCGAACCTGCTTCTTGAATCATAAACTCGCCTCGGTCTAGAGGTATTTCTTGCCCGTTTTTGCCAGCCTGCCTGGTGATGCGGATAACCAGGATAACGCCCAGGGCTATCACGGCGACTACGAAGACGGCTGCAGTCACCTTCCCCCAGGGTTTACGAAAAAACTGCCTCAATTTAGCTAACATTGGCGTATCCTCTTTTTCAGCTTGAGGGTGTTTTTAAATGATGGCGAAGGCACTTAAAAAACATCGTAGAGGTTCATCACCTGTTATACACCCTGCTGATGAGACGTCAAGGTGTTTTGATAAGTTCCCAGAGGTGGTTATAATGGGGCCAACCTTGCTCTGGCCTGTTCAGTGGATGCAGCCAGGCAGCTAAGGCAAATCTACTTTAAGAATGGAACACCATGCAGCTTTCATTAAATACCTGTGTAAGATTGAATAACGGCGTGATGATGCCGGTGATGGGTCTGGGTACGTTCAAATCAACCCCAGGTGAAGAGACGCGCAATGCCGTGTTATGGGCTCTAGAGGCGGGTTACCGCCACATCGATACCGCGACCATTTATCAAAACGAGGAAGATGTCGGGAAAGCCATCCACGAGAGCGGCATTCCGCGTGAGCAGATCTTTGTCACCACCAAGGTCTGGAATGGCGACCAGGGGTATGATTCCACGCTGCGAGCTTATGAGCGCAGCCTGCAGGTGATGGGATTGGACTGGGTGGACCTTTACCTGGTCCACTGGCCGATCCCTGAGACGCGTGCTGAGACCTGGCGGGCGCTGGTCAGGCTTTATGAATCAGACCGGTTGCGTGCCGTAGGGATCAGCAATTACACGGTCCGCCACTTGCAGGAGCTGGAAGCGGTTTCAGGCCTGGTGCCCGCGGTCAACCAGTTCGAGCTGCATACCTATTTCCAACGAAAAGAACTGGTAGCCGCCTGCCAGCAGGCCGGAATCCAGGTGGAGAGCTACAGTCCCCTGGCACGCGGTCGCAAAATGGACGATCCGGCATTGCTGGGCCTGGCCGCCCATTATGGGAAGACGCCAGCCCAGCTCATGATCCGCTGGGGGCTTCAGAAAGGATTTGTGATGATCCCTAAATCAGTTCGCCGTGAGCGGATTCTGGAAAATGTGGATATCTACGATTTTGAGATCAGCGCTGAGGATATGCAGCTCCTGGAGCATTTTGATGTGAATTTACAAATTATCCGGCCAGGATTTATGGAAGGGGAATGGTAAAAGGATTACCCACCTTGCAAATCTGTTGGAGAGAAAGTTTCCTGAAAACGATGTGTGTTGTATTGATAAAAAGTATCGTATAATTTAAAAATACAGGTGATTGCGACCTGTGCTGATTGGTGTTGGGTTGCTGCCGGTGATTGTACTTAATAGTAGAAACAAGATGGGCAGGACCGCGGTGATGCTGATTTAGGCATCTGGTAATCCGGTATGACTTCAGGTGGCTATTTTCGACCTGAAGGATTGAACAAACATCATCGCAAGGAAGTACCGTGCGGGTATTTTGGGGGATGAGTGTCCGTATGTTTTTTTACTCCTGTGATTGCCCAGGGAATCTTGGCTGTAAGGTACACACCGGCAGAAAAAGAACATCGTTTTTGCTTGACCTGGAGTATTTGCCTACCAGGAGGTTGCTGTGCATAATATTTTTATCTCTTATGTGAACGATGACTCGAAGACTGCAATTGCAATTGCCAGGGGACTGGAAGCTGCTGGTTTTCGAACCTGGTATTACGAGCGCGACAGCCAGTGGGGAGCAGATTATCTGCTGACCACTGGCAAAGCCATCGAAAATTCGCAGGCGATGGTCTTGATCCTTTCAAAGAACTCGCTACGCAAGCCAAAACAAATTTCACCTGAGGTTACGCGTGCCCATGAGACCGGAAAAATCTTCTTGCCCTTGATGGTGGGAATCCTCTGGGATGAATTTAAGGCAGCGCAGCCGGGCTGGGCGCAGGCCGTTGGCGCGGCGGTGGGCATGACCTGGGATCCTTCCCAGGCGGATGAAATCCTCAAGCGGATGATAAGTGGGCTGCACAACCTGGGGATTAAGCCGGCGGGAGGCGGGAGTGCTGGTGTCTCAGGAGGCGTTACCGGCCAGCTCCAGCCTGGGCTGCTGACCGAGCTGAGGATCACCCGTGAAGGGCACAAGCTGCTTTTCAGGATCGACCAGACCCGGGATGGGGTTCCCGAGCAGGTGGGCAGTTCTTTCGAAAAGCCGGTACTTGCCAAAAGTGAGGACCAATTGCGCGATGTACTCGACCAGGCTCTGACTTCTGGGCAGGGCTTCTCGCTGGAACAACTCGGTTCGTTGTTGTTTTCAACGCTGTTCCCGGGGGAAGTGCAGATCTTTCTCAGGAATTACGAAGGTCCCCTGGTGCTTTCGACGGACGTCCCGGAAATCCCTTGGGAGCTGGCCTATGATCGCGATTCCCGGCAGTTCCTGGGGCTGAAGTTTGCTGTAGGCCGCCAGCTTACAGATATTCCTTTAAAAAATTCTCTAGAAGCCCCGTGCGCAGAAGAAAAAACCAGCGTCTTGTTGATCAACAGCCCTCGCGGCGAGTTTGGAAACAGCCAGGCTGAAATCGACCAGGTCTCAGCACAGGTTTCTACGGCAGGGCTGCAGGTCCAGGCGCTTTCAGGGAAAGATGTAAATTTTGCAACCGTATCTATGGGTCTTCAAGAAGAGTGCCACCTGGGCATCCACTACACAGGGCAGGTCGTGCGCGATCGCAGTACCCGCCAGTATGCCTTGCTGCTGCCGGATAAGCAGCCGTTGTATGCGGATACGATCGTCGATGTGCTGCGCGGCAACCCGTTTGTATTCCTGAATGCCTGCGAACCGGCTGTCCAACGGACTTCCGTGGTGAAACCTACGGAAAGCTGGAGAACGGTCGAAGGCGTCGCCGCAGCTTTTCTCCAGAGTGGGGCGCTGGGAGTGGTCTGCCCGCGTTGGAGGGTAGATGAGCTCATAGGGAAGGAGTTCTCAGTAAAGTTCTACGAGGTTGCATTTTCAGGGGTTTCGTTTGGAGAAGCGATGAGACAGGCGCGACACCATATTCGCAAGCAGTTCCCCAAGGATGCCAACTGGGCGGCGTTTGTTTACTACGGCGATCCACAATCTCACCTGGTGTCGGTGAAACCTGATGGACCTGTCCAACCGCCCGTCGGTGATGGGCAAGCAACAGCTCAAGGGGCTGGAGTGACCTCCCCAGGTACCTCGGATCAAGATACCACCGTGATCCAGCCGGGCACCAGAATCGTAATCCCTCCGTCCGGGGTGCGAACAGGGCTATTTCTGGGTGATGGTTCCTTGAACCTGGGGCACTTCGAGGAAAAATTGGGCGATGCGCTCAATCAGCTTCCTGCTGAGGCTCAAATCGTGGGAAATAACATGATGGGTGCGCCGCACCTGATGAGCGTGCTCCTGGGAATTCCCGACGGTCGCACGCGGGAATATTTTACGACGCTGGGAGTGGATCCGAAAGTGCTGCGCGACCTGCTACGCTCATTGATCCGCTCGGGTCCGGTCGGGGTGAGTGTTCCTCCCTTGGTCCAGGAACGCTTTTCGGCGCGCGGGTCTGATCTGCCTGAATCGCTCTGAACAAATTGCAGCCGACAATGGGAGCTGGCTGATTGAGGAGAACCATGTGCTGGAGGCGATTCTAGAGCTGGAAGATGGCGTTACGGCAGAAATTTTGAACCACCTGGACAATTCCGCCGCAAATGCGACCGCAGATGCGGGCGCTGATCGCGCGACGGCTATATCGAGCCGGAGCAGCCGCTTAACCTGACCGAGCCGGCCCGTCAGATCCTCAAGCTGGCGCAACAAGAAGCTTACACCTCGGGCTACGATCGCGTCGAGACCCCGCATTTTATAATTGCCCTGACGCATATTAAAGAAGGCAGGGCAGCTTGGGCATTTGAGAAGCAGGCTGTCGCCGCTGACGATTTAAGAGAAGCGATGCGCGAGCTGATGCCGGCTGCCGGATCGCTTTATAAAGGTCCAGAGACGCTCTCGCGCAACGTTTTTTCTGCCCGCATGCAGGAGCTCTTATCCATTGCTGAAGCGGAAACGCTCTCAGATGGGGCAGGCGCTATTGACGAGATCCACCTGATCACAGGACTGGCCCATTTGCAGAGCTCCCTGACCGCGGAAGATGCTGCGTCTTTTAGGTGTGGACTTTGACCGGTTAGTGGAAGATGCCCGCGAAATGCCTGCGGGTGTCCGCACTTTGTCTGCGACGACTGGAGCGGGCAGAGCACGATCAACCCCGAAGGCAGCGCCAGTCACCAACCGGCTCCAGACGATGCGGAGCACGATCAGCTCCGTACAGAAAACCAGATGACCACATTCGGCCACAGCCAGTCATCCGGGACGCAGTCCCTACAGCTCCTGCAGTCGTGGAAATCCTGACTGCTGCCCAGGTGGAAGCGGCCGCTAAGGGGTACCCGCGGGTGGAAACCCCGTTCCTGCTGATTGCGGCAGCCCTGGCTCCTGATGGGTGTCTGGTCCGCGGTTTGATAGAACATGGGCCTTGATCCGGTATGGTTGGTCCGCCAGACGCGCAACGGTATGCGCCAGGCAGGTCCGGCCTTGACTACATCACCCCTGAAGATGACCGGATACGCACCAGGCACAGGCCAGCAAGAACGGCTTTCGCCCCGCGTGCAGAATGTCTTGAAGATTGCTGAAGATGAAGCCCACGCCCACGGGCAGGCCAATGTTGAGGACTGCCATTTGGTCATGGGTATGCTGAAATCTCAGGGTGGGCAGACGATCCAGTTTTTAAAGAGCCTGGGCCTCAACCTGGAAGCATTGCTGCGTTTTGCGACCGAGCAGGCTGACGCATGGCCTGGGTCGCCTAAGGCCCTAAGATGATTTGAGCTGAAGATGACCCTGGATTTGTTTTCGGAGCGGATTACGTCCAGGATTTGCTACAAGAGGTGCTGGCGGAGGCTCCTGCGGAGCTCGGAGTGGGGCTGGTTGATCGGAATCGCTGCCAGGCTTTGCTGGAGCGGTTGGTGGCTGCCGAGGCTCCTGCGGAGCTCGGATACGAAGAAAGCCGGGAGAGTGTCCATCCCGAGCATAAAGTCGCCAGGATCTGGCTAACCCTGGCGCTGCAGGCGGGGGGAAGTTCGCCCCCCCAGGGAAGTTCACCCCCACAGGGCTGGGAACTGAAGCTGGTGGAGCTGGCCAGGTCGCAGGGAAATGCGCTCTGGCCGCCTGCCCAGGCCTGGATCTATCGGGCAATGGTCTGGGCTGAACGGCGTGACCTGCTTGCACAAATATTACCCGAGCAGGGTCCGCTGACTTTGCCCCAGGCTGATGCCTGGCTGGAAGCGGCGTTCACGGATGGGATGGGTTGGGAAAACGGAGATGATCTTTCTCCGCAACGCCTGCTCGAGGCAGCCACCGAACGACTGGCAGCCATCAAAATCGACTGGTCCGCCAGTGACCCTGGAGATTATCCTGAGGCGATTGCTCAATATTGGTGGGAACTCCTCCGGCTGGAGAGCCTGGTGGGAGCAGCCGGAACTGGAATTGAAGCAGACCTGGCGGACCTCAGCAGCCGTATCCAGGAATCTGCCCTCCAGAGCCGGTAGAAAGCTGGGTTGGCAAAGAGCTGCGCAGGCTGGCCGGCCGAGCCCTGGCTGGCCTGATTCGCTTGCGGCTGGGCATGCATGGAGGCGATGGCGGTGCACTTTTATCACCGGCTGCGGCCTGGCTGGCGAGGTGGGAACTCGCATACCTGAAAGGCCTGGCAGCCTGGCAGGAAAAATACATTGCGGGACCAAGTACGTCCCGTACCGCTGCAAAAGCCAGCCTGCTCGAAGCGCTTCAGGCAAACCCCAATTCCACCCCGGTAAAATATGCTCTGGCTGTTTTCAGCGCCGAGCAGGTTTCAATTCTCGATTCTGGAAGAGGGGATGGTTCTGGGAATGCAAGCAAAACTGCCGGCTCAGCCGTATACGCTCTGGAACTGCTGAGTACGTGTATGCCCACCTATGCTGTCCGAGTGGCACGCGCATGCCTGCTGGCGCGCCTGGGACGTTACGATGATGCTGAGGCGGAGCTCAGTCACCGGAGAAGAAGTTCCGGTCAGCGGGGGCATGCGCTACTTGTGGCCGCGCGCCCTAAAGCAAGCCAGGCGGCAGCAAGCCCTGCTGAAGACGGCGCTTACCGAGCGGGCAGGCGATAGCTCGCAAGCGGGTCTTTTTTGGCGGAAGGCTTTCGATCAAACCAGAGCTCCTAATAGCTTAGGGGAGTCCAGACAGGCTTTTTCTGCCTGGCTTGAGCTGGCCCGGCTGCCCCCAGAAGAAATGACCTGGCGCAAGCGTGTGATTCAGCAGCGCCTTGAAAAAGGGCGCCAGGAGTTACTCAAGATGAACACTGCCGGCAACCCGGATGTGTTGTTCTTCCGGGCCGCGGTTTTCACAGATTTCGAACCCATCCTTGCTGCCAGGGATATCAAGACGCTACTCCAGCGCCGTCCCTGGGTCGAAAAAGAGCTCCGGATTGGCGGAGGCCGTATCTTGTGGCTGGCAGATGCGGCTCTAAAGATAGGTCAGTTCGAGCTGGCGCAGCGCGCTTATGATCTGCTGGAGAAAGAGAGGCTCTCATGCGGCGAACCTGGGGAACGGTTCGGCGAACCTGGGGAACGGTTCGGAAAACCTGACCAGTTGCTGGCGAAACGCCGGGCGCTGGTCAGCCTTTACGAGGCTATCGTTTCTGATGAATTTCAGTCCATGGATTACCAATCCAGGGATTTACAAGGGGAAGCTGCCCTTGTCGGGACGGTTTGCGTCCCGCAGAGGTTGGACCTTGCCTTCTCGGAGGTTGTGAAAGCCTGGGCTGGTCACAACCTACAAGAACCATGCCTGATGGCAATGCTCGGATCGCTGCTCTGTGGGTACCGGGATTTTACGACTTACCTGACCAGGGCACGCCAGGGCGGGGTGGAGGATGAAATCTACCTGGCGCTCGATTCCCTGGCGTCCGGACGGATCAGCCCAAATTTATCGATCGAGAGTCTCAATCAATTCCCGCAGGCAGTGCGCCCGTTATTGATTTTCTGCTGTGGGCAGGCTTTGGAGGCAGAGCGTATTCGGACATTTCTGGAATGGGCTGGCCACGACTGGTTGTCTTTGTCGCCAGTTGCACCCCAGAGGATTGCAGCCCAGGTCGTGCAAAATTATGTCAGGCAGGGCGGGACACAGACCGTCCTGCAAAAATACGAACAGGCGCTTTCCTGGGTACGCACTAACCTCAGCTCAATGAAGAGCGAGCAATGGGTAGTGGAGCTGGAGTCCTGGATTCACCTGCACCAGGCGCTCTGGTTGGGGAAACAGGGAGAGCTGGGTTCTGCGGTGCAAGAAATGCGGCGTGCTGAGACGATCCTGCGCAGCTTTGATAGTGTCAGAAAGGGTTGATATGGAGCTTTTTGTCAAACGCAATAATCCGGATGGGAGCGATTCTGAAGAAGCGCTTAATAATACGATCTTTGAGATTGAGATCCGCCGCGGGACGCATGACTTGAACGATGTGCTCCTGGCTGCCGTCAAATCCCAGAGCGCCGGCGTGGAGAGCACCCATTTTTTGAGCGCTCTGGGAAAACTGGCAGGGGGGCAGGCGCAGAGAGAACTGTTCCAGCTAGGGATTACGCCCGAGCAGTGGGAGAGCGGACTGGCGTCCTGTGTGGAAGAGACCGCGACCGGACTGCCCCCGGAGCGGCTGGTAAAAACCAGCTTGCATCCCAGCGCGCTCGCAATGTTGGAGAAGGCGGCTGCGCTCTGTGAGGAATACAGGCTGGCGCGCATCAGCGAGCCTGTGCTGCTGCTGAGTGCCCTTTATAATCTCACGCCCTCAGCCCGAGAATTATTTGCCAGCGCTGAGATCGATCCCGAGGCCTGGTCTGCGAAGCTCGAGGAGCTCATCCGTCCAATTGAAAGGCTTGCGATGTACCTGCCCGATGGTGCGGAGCAAGGACAGCTTCGGTCTGAACCTGGAGGTTTTCTCCCCTTCCGGGCGAAAGGTGCTGGAACTGATGCGCAGCGAGGCCGAGGCCATGGGCTATGATGTCTGTGACCCGCGTCACCTGCTGCTGGGACTGGTGCTACGCGAAGGCGGGGCGAACTCAATACGGCCTGCACCACCAGGGAATCCTGCCCAAGAAGGTGCAGGAAGCCGTTACCTTGAGCCTGCTGGCGCGGGCAAAGCGGGCGCGCAGCAGCATCGTTCTCGATCAGAACCATATCCAGCCGATTGCCCGTCAAATTCTCGAGGCCTCTGCCGATGTTGCCAGCCGCGCCCATCTGACCCAAATCGCCGAACCTCACCTCCTGCGCGGTTTCCTGGCCGTGGAGAGCTTGGCGCGCCGCATCCTGGAGGATGAAGGGGTCAAGCTGCACCCGCTTTTGGAGATTGCCGAAAATTACGAGATCGGGGAAGAAGCCGAGGACCAGGACACGATCGCTGACGTGGAAAGCGTGCGCCAAAATTTGATCAACCGCTTGGTCGGCCAGGACGACGCCGTCGAACGCATCCTGCCATACATTCAACGCATGCGATTTGGATTCAGCATGCCTGGCAAGCCCATCGGCGTTTTCCTGTTCTGTGGGCAATCCGGTAGTGGGAAAACCGAAATGGCCAAGGAACTGGCGCGCTCGGTTTACGGATCCGAGGAAAACTTGATTTTCCTGGAAATGGGTCAGTTCAATTCACCTGAGAGCATGAACATTTTCGTCGGTGCGCCGCCCGGCTATATTGGCTATGGCGAGGGCAAGCTGACAAATGGGCTGCGCGATAAGCCACGATCGGTTGTCTTGTTTGATGAGGTCGAAAAAGCCCATGCGCGCGTTCTGGATGCCCTGCTGCGTTTTCTGGACGAAGGCAAGATTGACGATCCTGCAGGCCCGGTGCGCGATGGTTCGCAGTGCATCCTGATCCTGACCAGCAATGTAGGCGCCGAGCAGTTGAGTCAGTTATGGAAAGAGGTGGAGAACAATCCAAACTGGCGCACTGAAATTCGCAAGCGCTTGCGGGAAGAGTTTAAGAAACACAACTTTCGCATCGAGTTCCTCAACCGGGTAGATGAGTTGATCTTATTCCGCACCCTGACGGAAGATAATTACGCAGAGATCGCTCGCCGGCAGCTCAAGCGCCACTTGAGCCGCCTGGAGAAGGAAAAGCAGATAAAAATAGACGTGGATGAGGCTGTTTTAAACGCCATTGGCAAGTATTGTGCGAACATCAATGAGGGCGCACGGCCGGTGCTGCGCCTGGTGAATGGGCTGATCATCTCGAAATCCGTAGATTACGTGCTTATGAATCACCTGGCGCTGCCAGCGCAGGTGAAAGTTATCCTGGGTGGTCTGGGAATAGATGATGAGGAACCACCGGAGGACGCCGAACCGGTAACGGGTGTCATAACCCTATGAGCGAACCCTCTATCAACATGCGCGAGCTGGTTGGCAAGACCGTGGACGGTCGTTATCAGCTAGAGACCTACCTGGCGGAAGGTAACTTTGGCGCCGTCTACAAGGCGACGCAGACTGCTTACGGGGTACCGCTGCGCCAGGTGGCTGTCAAGGTTTCCAAGCGCCCGATGAGCGACAGCGAAGCGCGCAAAACCTTTGGAGATGCGCTCATGATGGCGCGTGTGGTGGATAGCGCCAGGGACATTGCGGAGCACGATCATCTCCGTGCGGAGCAAGGTCAGCTCCGGAACCTGAGCCAGCATTTCGTTCAGGTTTATGACGCCGGGCGCTGTCCTGAGGGCGATCCGCTTCCTGGGCATCCATACCTGGTGATGGAATTTATCTCTGGGGGTAGTTTAAGGCAGCAGCTCAAGAACGGCCCGTTTACCCTGACCCGTGCTGTCAACTATTTCAACCAGATTTTGGAAGCGATGGCTTTTATGCACGGCGGCATGGAGCGACCCATCGCTCATCGCGACCTAAAAACGGACAATATCCTGGTCAAGCAAACCGAGGATGGTAATGACCGGGTGTTGGTGACTGATTTTGGCCTGGCGATTGAGGTGGACACGCTGCTGGGCTGGGTACAAAGCGGCGGCGACCTGGCTTACCTGGCACCAGAGTTGTTCTCGCGCAACATTGCCTCACCGCAGAGTGACGTCTATATGCTTGGCTTGATTTTCTATGAGATGATCTGCGGGCATAACCCCTTTTCCCGGGTTGGCATTCACCTTAAAGGAGATAAGGAGGAGAAACAGCAGGAACTGCGCCGTCTACACCTGGACGCCCGTCAAAAGGAACATTTTAACGAGCTGGAGCAGCACATTGAGCTGCGTAGCCGTCCGGAATTGGTGCTGGTGATTCGGACAGCACTCGCCAGCGACATGCTCAACCGGACCTATACCAATGCCAGGGAGCTGAAGGCTGCCTGGCAGCAGGCGTTAATTGCGGGTCAAAAGCCTCTCAATAATCAAAAACAGCCCTGGGACCAGGTGCGGACACTCACATACGAAGCCGAGCAGTGTTTTGCAGTAAGTAACGCTCAAGAGGGCGAGGCAAAACTCGACCAGGCGCTGGCGATCAACCGCGCCCGCGTGAGCGATCCCATGTTGGTTGGAAAGACTTATCTGTTAAAAGTCCAGCGCCTGCTGCTACAGGGAAAAGGAAAAGAAGCCGGCGAGTTGGCGAATGAGGGCTACCGGCGGCGCAAGTGCCATTCGACCATCAGGGCCATGGAAGCCTATTATCGCTCCGTGCAATCTCCCCTGGCTGCTGGTTTTTCCAGCGAATTGGCGCGCTGCGCGGACCGGGAGTGACCGAATGCAACGCGACATGGCTACGTTGATCCGTGAAAGCGCTGATGCCTTGCAGTCCGCCCGTGCGGGATTCCAGGCTTATCGCGGCTGGCAGTTGTTGGTCGGGCAGGCAGCACCTGGGCTTCGCTCAGGAAATGCTGCAGCCACTTCCAGCAGGCCCAGCCCATATACGTACGAGTCTATTGCTGCTTTTGAAGCCTCTTACCTGGAGGACCCGGAAAACATCCAGGTTGTGCATCACCTGGCCATCGCCCAGCATGCCCTGGCATGGGATCTGGAGAAGCTCAATGATCCGGGCGCTGAAAAGGCCTGGAAGGCAGCGTTGATGTACTGGCGCCGGTTGACCACCTCCCCGGAGTTTTGGGCTGGTCTGCGTGCCCGTTTGCTGGCAATGGCGCCGGATGCAGCCCCAGGCCTGATCGACCAGGCACGCCGTGGCCTTTACGAAGACCTGCTGGATGTTCATGTCGATTATGTCCGCCATTACGTGGAAACCGGCTCGCCGGAGCGTTCTGTGAATCACGTTCGCATCATCCAATCGGCAGAGCTGCCGCCTTCCGTCAAGAAGCGTTTCGATGAAAAGGTCTTTGAAGCCATGACCTCCAGCGTCCCGGAGGCGCGCGTGGGTAGAATGTGGGAGTCCGCGCTGACCAGTGTGCAGAGGTGTTTAGACCTTTTTCCCGATCACCTGAGCGCCTTGAGACTCATTGTGGAAATTGGCAAGGATTGGCTGGCAGGCCTTTCGTTCATCGATCGCTGGGATGAAATTGTGCAGCTCAGCCAGCGGCTCGCGGATCTGGCAAGCCGGCTTGCCCAGCACTCGCAACTTAAACAGGACTCCCTTGCAAAACCTGGTTTGATCAGCCTATCTGAGCAATTCATTTCGCACAACCTGGGCAGAATTGAAGCGATCAAGGGACGCGGGCAACTACCGAGGGGCGAGTCGTTAAGCCAGCAGGATTATGATGACACCTTGGATGCTTATCAATTGGGAATCTGGTGGGGCCGCTTGAGCGCCCCATTGTGCTCATCCGATTCAACCCTGGTAAACAACCTGGCTGTCCTGTTCAACAACCGCGCGGTCTTGCGTCAGCAGGAAATCCAGGCTGTCAGGACCTCCGATGTGGACCAGCGTACCCGGCTGAAAACCCAGGAGAACCTGCTCAAGGAAAACCTGGTTGACCTGGAAGAGGCGATGCGCTGGCGACCGCAGGACGAGTTGTATTCGAAGAACCATAAAATTTTCCTTGCCCAACTGGAGGATATCCAAAGACAGCTATTATTCAACCCCTTGTGGACGGATTCTTCAATCACATTTGAGGATGAAGATGAGTAACCAAAAAGTGGGGCAATCACCCCAAACTGGCAATATCTGGAGGCGCCCAGGCTGCCCGGTGGACGAGAATCCCTATCCCCGGAACGCTTTCCAGGTGGCGCGCCTGCCAAAGCGGATCACGACCCGTAAGCAAGTCGTCCAGGTGATCACCTCGACTCGGCGTATCATCCAGACTGATCCATCCAGGCATATAGTTGCAGACAGCCCGGTCACCGAGGCGGATCTGAATACAGCTGAGGCGATTTTACTCGATCCCACCCGCCGTATCCTGGAAGAGCTGCTTGAGCACACTGAGGAACAGCCTCCGCTGGCGCACCTGCATACGCTGATGCAGGAGGTCGAACGCAGCCTGGAGCCGCAAGGGCCTCTGGTAATAGATCCAGCCAGTTTGTCCCAATCAAACCCCCGGGTAATATTATTAAACTGGACCAGGCAACTGCTTTCCCAGGTTCTTGAGAAAGAAGGCCAGCCTGACCCCTCCTTTGGGGCGCTAGAAACAGCATTGGTGCCGCCTTTCGGCTGGCAGGAGGAAGAATGACATGGATCCACGCCTGGTAATTCCGGATGCCCCGCGTGCAGGGGTACCGCCTGGGTTGGCAGATTTACCCTTGTTCACACTTGCATGGAGAGCATTAAAAGCCGAGGCATCGGCTACGCTTAAGAATTCCTCCCGAATTGCCCAGGCAGAAGAAGTGCGCTCCCAGGAGAAGAAGCGCCGCCAGGCTTTGCTTGCACTGGCGAATGAGATTTTCCGGCTGCAGAAGGTCAGCCTGTCCGGTGCAGCTTCCACAGTTATTGAGCGTATTGAGCAGGCGCTGTTGGACCTGGGCGTGGAGATCGTTGCACCGGTTGGCGAAGTATATTCTGAAGGCCTGATGGAAGTGCTCGATAATCTGGCGCAGCAGCCAACCGCGGGCCTGGATCAGGCTCGGGTTCATGAAGTGATCGTCCCAACCATTTTAATTGATGGGGAGATTGCCCAAATCGGTAAGGCTGTAATTGCGGTGCCCGAATCTGGGAAATCGGGATTGCAGTCAGGAAGGTTGCCTTTTATGGAACCAGGGGACGCTCCGGCTCAGGACCGGCGATGGATAGACCAAATCAAACAAATGAGTGCGGAGCAAGATCAGCTCCGCAAATTCCTTGATGAAGATTCGAATGAGAAATCAGGAGGCGAAGATGGGTAGGATAGTAGGCATTGACCTGGGGACAACATACAGCGCGGTGACCATTCCCGAAGAGCGCGCCGCGGACGGCTTTTTCACCGTGCGCAGCTGCCCGGGGTATTCGGTGATTCTGGATGCTTTCAAAATCCGCATCACGCCCTCGGTGGTGGCTGAAGATGACGCCGGGAACCTGATCGTTGGACGCCGGGCGAAGAACCGGGCCGGCATGTTCCCCGAGCCGGTGATGTTCGCCAAGCGCTCGATGGGAGAGAACGTCACCTTCAAGCTCAACAAGCGTGGCGAGATGACGCCGACCGAGATCTCGGCGGAAATCCTCAAGTACCTGAAAAAGATTGCCGAAGACCGCCTGAAAGAACCGGTGGATGAAGCTGTGATCACTGTTCCGGCCTATTTCCACCTGCGCGCCAAGCAGGCCACCGAGGAAGCCGGCAGGCTGGCGGGGCTGAAAGTCGCCCAGATTGCCCAGGAGCCGGTGGCGGCGGCGTTGATGTACTGCACCGGTGATACGCGTGACCCGCTGCGAGTGATGACCTACGACCTGGGCGGCGGCACCTTTGACATCGCCGTCCTCGAGAAACGCGACGGCACGATCACGTCGGATTCGGTGATGACATTCGATGGCGACCGCTTCCTGGGGGGCTACAACTTCGATACCATGCTGGTGGACTGGCTGGTCGAGCAGCTCAACGAGCGTGGTTATGACCTGGCCCTGGATCCCAACAACCCGCAGGACCGTATCATCCGCTCGAAGCTGATGGTGATTGCCGAGGAGACCAAGATCAAGCTCTCTGACCAGGAAAGCCTGCTCTTCCAGGAACTGCCGACCGGCATTATCGACCACCAGGGCAATCCGGTGAGCCTGGAAGGACTGTCGATCGATCGCGCTACTTTTGAGGCCATGATCGAGCCCAAGATCGACTACTCGATCGAGCTGTGCATGAAGGCATTGAACAAGGTGGATCCGAAGATACCCAAGGAATCGCTGGATGAAATCCTGATGGTGGGTGGGTCTTCGCGCATCCCGATGGTGACCCGCAAGCTGGAAGAGGCTTTTGGGCGCAAACCGCGCCTGGTGGAGCCCGACCTGTGCGTGGCGCTGGGAGCAGGCATCCTGGCGGGTACCAAGTCCAGGGTCTTTGGAAGGCTGCGCCTGGACACGATCCCCAAGGAGACTGACCTGCCCTGGATCACGGTCACCGGGCGTATCGAACGCGAGGCCATTGGCGAATCCCTTGAAGGCTGCAGCGTTAAACTGGCTGCATCGGACGGCTCTTACCAACGCGCGCTGAAGACTGGCATGGAGGGCGCCTTTGTCTTCGAAGAGGTGACCCTGGCGGAAGAAGCGGACACCGAGTTTACGTTATCCGCCAGTGCTCCGGACGGGTCGGCAATTGGCTCGTATACATTCCAGGTGCGCCAGTCTGCCCAGGCAAAGATCGAGATCAGTGAAATTCCCAACGTGTTGTCCAAGCCCATCCTGATGGAAGTGATCGATGGCTTCGTGTCGATTGCGCCGGAACGGACGCCGCTGCCCTTCAGCCAGCAGATCAACGTGAAAACCGCTGACACCAGCGGGATCATTGACATCCGCATCCTGGAGGAAAACAACCTGTTAGGCGAAATCCTGATGAGCGATATCCCGCAGACTCTCCCGGTGGGCAGCAAGGTCGAAGTTGAAGTCATGATCCAGAACAATTACCAGATCCACGGGCGGGCATATGTCCCGGCACTGGCACGTGAGATGACGGTGGTGATCGACATCCCGGTTCCGGTGCAGAAGTCGCTGGATGAGTTGGAGGGTGACTATCAGAAGTTAGCAGGCCGGGCGGATGAGGTGCTGCGTTCGGCCGGGGCGGGCGTGCGCTTTGGCGATGCACGTGCCAAGCGGTTGCAGAACCTGATGCAGGAGACGAAGGAGCTGACCCAGGCCAGCAATCCAGAAGTGCCTATGATCCAGGACCGCCTGGACGAGATCGAAAGCCTGGTGCGCGACTTAGGCGCCGGGCCGAAATTCCAGCCGCCGCGCTCGACCTTCGATGCCAAAGTCAACGATGCTCGCGAGCTGCTGGAACAAGCCATTTCCCTCAAGCCGCACATTGCCCAGGAAGGTTTTGATAAGCAAATCGAAGCGGTGTGCGCGGAAGCTGAAAAAGCTTACAAGGCACAGAACCTGGCGGGTTGGAAGGATGCCTACAACCGCCTGGAGAGTTTTTGTAAACGATTGGAGAACCTGCTACCACCGCCTCCTCCACCGGATCCATGCTCCCTACAGTTTTCGTTAGCCTCCAGCCTGGCTTCCCTGGAGCGTAAGGCGCGCGAAGATGGGAAAGCCCAGGTGTATCGGGCGGATTTCGAAAAGCTGGCCGATCAGCTCAAGCAAATTGATTGCAAGGCACCAGACGCCATGAACAAGATCCGCGACTGGTATTTCAGCGGCTTCGAAGAACTGCGCAAGCGCCTGGATGCTCCCCCTCTGAAAGACGGAATTCCGCAGGCTGGTTAGGATTGGTATTGGAGGACAGGATGTTTCGTTGCCCGGCATGTGGTATTGAGGTTCAAAAAGATTGGGTGGTCTGCGTCTGCGGCGCCAGCCTGCTCTTGCTGCACAGGTTGGAGGCCGTGGCGGACGCCTGGTATAACCGCGGTTTAGAGGAGCTTTCTGCAGGGCGGCTTGGTGAAGCCCTGGCCTGGTTCTCTGCCTGCTGTGCTGCCCGGCCGACTGATGCCGAGGCACGCCTGGCGCAAGCCAGAGTTTGGGGTCAGCTGGGTCACTGGCCTGAGTGCGCGCGAGCCGCACAGCTCGCCCGTGAGATTGATCCCTCCCTCGATGGGCTGCCCGAGCTCGAGCAGCTTCTACATGAAGTTGGGTTGGCGGGTTAACGTGGAGTTGTTCTTGCTCCGCAGACGGGCGTTCTTCTCCGCAGTTCCAGCGCATGACAGGAGAAATGATGGAAGAAATTGTAGGCATTGACCTTGGAACCACATTTTCATCCGTGGCTTACGTGGATGACCGCGGGCTGCCGAAGGTGATCCCCAACGCATCCGGAGAGCTGATGATGCCCTCCGTGGTCTTGATCCAGGATGGCCAGATCGTCGTGGGGGATGCTGCCATGAACCAGTGGGTGACCAACGAGGAACATGTCGTGCGCTGGGTCAAGCGCGCCATGGGGAACAACGAGTACCGTTTTCAAGGGATGACAGCCGTCGAGATTTCCGCGGAAATCCTCAAAACCCTGAAAGCTGACGCCGAAACCCATTTCGGCCACGCCATCCAGCATGCCGTGATCACCTGCCCGGCGTACTTCGCGGCGCTGGAGATCGAGAACACCAAGAAAGCGGGCGAGCTGGCGGGCTTCACGGTCAAGGAGATCATCAAAGAGCCGACTGCGGCTGCGGTCTATTACGGGATCGACAACATGGGCGATGGCGAAAAGGTGCTGATCTGCGATCTGGGAGGCGGCACGTATGACGCCACCCTCCTGGCGTACGAGAAAGGTGTCTTTACGCCCCTCGCTTCCGGAGGCAGCCGGATTTTGGGCGGTTTTGATTGGACGATGGACCTGGTAGGGATGGTGACCGAACGCTACATCGACCAGTTCAGCGTCGATCCCATGATCGACCTGGTGGCTGGCCAGATGCTCCAGGAAGCCTGTGAGAAAGCCAAGCGTGACTTTGCCCGTATGGAGCGCACCAGCATCCCTTGTTCTTACCAGGGCAGGGTGGAGTACTTTGAGATCACACGTGCCGAGTTTGAAGCCCAGACCGAACCGCATATCATAGAGCTGGTTGGGCGGACGGAAGAAACGCTGCAGAAAATCCAGAAGACCTGGAAGGACGTCGACCAGATCCTGCTGGTGGGAGGCTCCAGCCGCCTGCGCCGCATGGGGCTTGCCCTGGAGGAAGCCTCGGGGATTAACCGCCGCGCTGCAAGGAGCCCGACCTGAGCGTAGCCCTGGGCGCGGCGATCCTGGCAAAGGGCAAGGTGCGCCGCCGGGGAGCGCTGGCGGAAGTATCCGGCGGTCTGATGGAGGTCGAATACAAGCGCATCATCCCGCGCTCCCTGGGCACGCGGGCGATCGTCCGAGATCGCGACGGCAGCGCCCATGTAGGGAACTCCCTGATCATCCCTCACGGGACTGAAATCCCGACAACGGCTTCGCGCGACGATTACGAAATCTCCACGAAGAATCAGGCGTCATTCGATGTCCCGGTGGTGGAATTTGAGAACGACCAGGATTTCGACCCGGTGGACAACTTTCGCTTCAAGTGCCTGCCGGGGGCGCAGCGTGGCGACCGCATCAAGGTGACATTTCATTACGACGAGAGTGGCATCCCGACTGTCGAAGCCATGGACCTGAAAATCGGCAGCCTGCTGCAAGGAGAGCGCCTGCCGTATGAGGAGCCGGATGCAGGTGTGGTCATCAGCCTGCGGCCACGCTGGGTCGTTTTTGCGCTGGATAACTCCGGGAGCATGGAGGGCGCCAAGCTGCAGAATGCGGTCAATGCTCTGATCGATAATGCTCGGATGTTGTTAGGTCCCGGGGGTGATCGCTGCCGGGTGGGGGTGGTCAGCTTTTCCAACAATGCTGAGGTGGTCTGCTTGCCGACTAACGATCTGAACAAGCTCGAACGGGCGGTCAGAAGCCTGCCGCGCCACCGGGCTGACTGCCATGGATGAAGGCATTGAGCTGGCAATCCAGCTTGTGATGGCTGCGCCGGAAGGGGTAGACAGGGATGTGGTCATGCTGACCGACGGCATGCCCGATTCGCACCGCCGCGACCGTACTTTGCGCATGGCGCAAGGGGCGCAAGATACGGGAATCACGCTTTCCAGCCTGGGAATCGGTATGGATGACGTAGACCTCGATTTCCTGCAATCCCTGACCCCGCTGGCGTTGGTGATTGAAGCCGGGGACGACATGAATGTTGCCATGGGGACTTTACTGACCCAATCCCAGGCCTCGCGCACGGGCGGCATCACGGATGCGCGGTTTGGGAGTCTGGAGGATATAAGCTCGTGAACGATCTAGTGGTCTCGGAAAACCCTGAACGAGAAGAACCTGCAGCGAGTGCGCCCACAGGCGCGCCTGAAGGCCTGGTGGAGGAGGCCAATGGTCCCGTTGAGCGCGGAGCAAGGACAGCTCCGTTAACAGGTTCTGATAGGCAGGATGAAGTGCTGGCTGCCATGCAGGCGCTTCAGGAAAGAGTCAGTGGTTTGGCTTCCCGGTTAGACCAGCTGGCCGAAGCGGTCGAACTGACTGCTCGCCAGGTGACCTTCCTGCCGCCGCAGGTGCGCAATCTATCGAGCAAGGTGGATCGGGCGGTCGATGCGATTGGCGAGTCGCGTTACCAGAGCCTGCTGCTGAGGCTGCTGGGGATTTATGACCTGGTCTGCCAGATGGCTGAGCAAAAGGCAGCTCCGTCCGCGGAGCAAGGACAGCTCCGTCAGGTTAGCCAGGAAAATGAAGGGTATCTTTCGCCTGGGTATACCGTCCTGCGCACGCAGCTCCACCAGCTTCTCGAAGCCAATGGACTGTCTGAAATCCCAACCGAAGGGCGTTTTGATCCCAGCCTGCACCTTTCGGTCGGCCGCGTGGCGTGCAGTGATCCTGACCTTGACGGCAAAATTATGGAAGTCATTCGCCCTGGATTTAAAACCGAAGCCTCGGTGCTGCGTTTCGCCGAGGTTCGGGTCGGGTATTGCGGAGTACAGAGCAAACAGCTCCGTTTGTGCAACCTGAGGAGGGTGCAACCAATGGCTAAATATGGTGGAATTGACCTGGGGACAACCTATACATCGATCTCGTATTACGACGAAAATAGCGCGGACGTAAAGACAATTGATCTGGTCGAATCGGCGGACGGTCTGAAGACCCTGCGCTCGGTGATCTATTATCCCGGATCTGGCGAGCCGCCAGTGGTGGGATCCTCCGCGTGGAACGCCTACCGCCAGTTCCCGGACCGGGTGGTGGTGGGAATCAAGCGTTCAATGGGCACTAGTTTCACCCTGAACATGGATGGGATAGATTTAACTCCACAGGTTATCTCGGCCGAAATCCTGAAAACGGTGGTGCGCGATGCGGAAGGCTTCCTGGGTGAAGAATTGAAGGATGTCGTCATCACGGTCCCCGCCTATTTTGGCGATGCTGAACGCGCTGCTACCGAGGAGGCTGGCAAGCTTGCGGGCTTGAATGTCCTGCGGCTGCTTCCCGAGCCGCATGCGGCTGCCCTGGCTTATTCCATCGAGAAGGTCGCGAATATCGTTGACCGTCACCTGCTGGTGTACGACCTGGGTGGGGGGACTTTTGATGTCACGCTCATCCATGCCACGACCGCCTCGGATGATGCGGCTTCTCCAAACCAGACCAACCTGAAAATCGAAACCCTTTGTAAAGACGGGAATGCTGCCCTGGGAGGGCTGGATTGGGATCGCCTGCTGTCGCAGCTGGTGGCGGACAAGGTGCTGGCGCAGTTCGGGGTGGATATTATGCTTGACCCCAAGAACGAGCCGATCCTGCTCGACAACTGCGAAAAAGCGAAGCGCGACCTCAGCCGCATCAGCCAGGTCGCCATTGTAGCCGACCTGCTCGGGCACCAGGTGACCGTCAGCCGCTCGGAATTTGAGACCGCGACCAGCGACCTGCTGATGCAAACCGAGGCTTTGCTGGAGCAGGTGCTTGCCGACGCGGAGTCCCAGCACGGGTTGACCAAAAATGATATTGACGTGATGCTGACGGGCGGCTCGAGCAAGATGCCGATGGTCAAGCAGATGATCGAGCGGGTGATGGGTAAACCACCTTTCACGCATAAAAATCCGGAGCTACTGGTGACGATGGGCGCAGCCTACTGGGCTTACCTGCTTCAGGAAGGCGCCACGGTCACGGTTACGGATCCGCAGGATCCGGCGAACAAGACGGATGTCGTGGTGAAGCAAAATGGCCTGACCGATACGGCGCGTTATGCCATCGGTGTGGAGGTGATTCGGTCCGATGGGCAGGGAGGGTATAAGCGTTTCAATTCGGTGGTCGTTCCGGCGGGTGCGACTTATGGACAGGAGTTTGTTAAAGAATTCCGCACTGCCGAGGATGGCATGACCGAAATCGTGGTAGCCCTCTACAAGGGCGATGCTGCAGAGCTTGACCAGTGCGAATACCTGGCGGAAGCGGTGATCAGCGGCTTGCCCCCGGATCGGCCGCGCGGTCAGTTCGTCAAGGTGACGTTAAGCTACGATAACAGCGGCATCCTGCGCGGTTCGGCTGTCGATAAAGCCACCGGCTTGCAGTGCGAGTTGGTCGTAGATCACAGTAATCTGTGATCCGATCACAGTAAGTTGTGATCCGATCACAGTAAGTTGTGATCTAAGTGTTTGAAGCCAGTCTGATTTAATCGTTCGAAAGGAAGTTCTTATGCCTGGACCGAGTGGGACTGCTGTTCCGAAAGCTGACTCAAAATTAACCGCCCAGGAAGTCATTGATATGTTTGCCGACTTGGGATTGCCCGTCTGTGATGATGGCGACCTGATCAAGCAAAAATTCCAGGAAAAGCGTCCTTTTTACCTGCGAGAGACCAGCAACCCGACCCCGTATATCAATGAGCACGGCAAGCGCGGGATCAAGAACGGCGAAGCGATGATGAACCACCGTCCGGAGTTGCTGGAGGTGGTTTACCAGCATTTTACCGGGTTGGCCAACACAGCCATTTCAGCAGCCATTGCCGCAGGAATTCGAACCTTTACCAACGAGTTGTATGAGAACTTGTATACGGAACAAGGGATGAAAGCTTGCCGGGCAGAAGCTGACCTTGCCAAAAAATTTCTTGACCGTTGGATGGAAGAAGATGATTATGAATTGGGGAAGGGCACCATCAAACCCGCACCCATCAAGGTTTTTAGGGCTGAAAGCCAGGTCGGTCAAATCGAGCTCCATTGGGAGTTCCCTGCTGAGAAGTGCAACCGGATCGAGATCGAGCGCGAAGAGGAGATCGGTGTTGGAAAACCTGGAAAGGTAAAAAGAGAGAAGATCTACGACCATGACCAGGAAACCTCCTTTGTCGACGCCAATGTCAAACCTGGTCGCCGTTATGCCTACCATGCACATGCCGTGTATCTTGAGGAGCGCGGCAACGACACAACGGCCAAAGCGGTTTGTGTTGGTGAGGTCCAGGGAGTTGTGGTGACCCGCAAGGGGGCGCTTCCGCAAATCTCCTGGGAGCCAGTCAGCGGTAGTGTTCTGGTTTTTAAGCGCAAGGGCACTGCACCCGATATCCAGATGAGCATAAATGGTCCACGGGCAGTCGGATCAGAAACCGAGCTGGTGATTCAAGGCGCAGCGAATCCCTGGGATGACTCGAACGTTGCGGAAGGGGATGTGTGCTTCTATACCCTCGTGGTTGATTTTGGCGGTGGATTGTTCAGCCAGGGTGTGACTGTCCAGGCGATCGTGCCCAAGAAACCGCCCCCTCCCAAGCATTTGAGCGCAGCCTATGGACTGGATCAAGAACAACATGCGGTGATCTTGAATTGGAACCCTCCAGCCGGTGATCTGGCCCTGGAATACCTGGTCTTGCGTGCCAAAGGGGATGCTCCACCTGTCAATCCTTCTGAAGGCCAGCTCGTCGCGGAGATTTCAGACACTCGTTTAATCGACCACGATGTCCAGCCTGGTCAGCGTTATGCCTATGCTGTATTCGCCCGTTCTGGCGACCTGATCAGCCCTGCCAGTGCGACTGCACCGCCGGTGGATATCCTGGCTGAAGTGACCAACCTGGCTGCCGTTGGCGGCGATCAGACGATTGCGCTCGAATGGCAAACTCCCCCGAACGTGGTGGATGTGTTGATCCGGCGCGGATTACAGCCGCCGCGCGATTACAGCGATGGCATCCAGGTGCACCTGACCGGTCCGGGACATGCCCGGGACGAAGACCTGGAGAATTTGATGGCGTACCATTATCTGGTGTGCTGCGTGTACCGGTCGGGGAAGGGCAAAGAGGTAGTCACACCCGGACGTCGCATCACGGCAGAGGCGTTTAAACCACCCGAAACTGTCAGCGATTTTAAAGCAGAACCGCTTGGCCTGGAAATCATCTGTTCCTGGACGCCGCCAGCTTATGGACAGCCGGTGGTGATCCGTTCGGCGCGCGCCCCTAACCTGGTCTTTGGGGAGCGCCTGCCACTTGAACGTATCGACCAGCACGGCGAGCGCGTCCTGGCAGGCGGCGCTGAACGCGCCATCGATAACCAGCCGGATGTAAACAAGCCGTTCTACAGCCTGTTTGTGGTTGCGGGTACGCAGGCGGTAGCCTGCCAGACCCTTCCTGCCGTGGTTATCTCCGATATTTCTAACCTGTCTGTCAGCGCCAGCCGCGATGGTGTTTCCCTGCGTTGGACCTGGCCCCCGGGCGTCAAGGCTGCCTGGATCGTGCGCCGCCAGGGAGCGCCTCCGGAAGGTATGGCAGATCCAAAAGCGGTAGCCAAGCCATTTTCTTTGATCGAATATCGAAATGCTGGTGAAAAATTCATCGACGAAGTTGTTGGGCACCGCGGAGCAAGATCCGCTCCGTACGGCCGGTTTTATTACATGGTGTATTCACTGGCAGCCTCCGCTGCCGGGCAGTTCTATTCTCCAGGAACGAGCCAGGGCTGCCGGGCGGAAATCCAGTGGGAGCCCTGGATGACGCTGGGGTATCGCATTGAATCTCCGCCCGGCGGTCCTCACCAGGGAAAAGACATTCACCTGCTGTGGACGATGGAGAAACCCTTTGCCGACTTTGCCGGGTTTAGCCTGGTCGCCAGCCAGAGGGGAGTGCCGGATGCGCCAGATGATGGGGTGGAGCTATTCCGCTGGGAGCCGCGCGAGAATAAACCTGGAGGGACTGCGCCCGACCAGTTTACATATGATGCCTGGGTCAGCCTGGAGCCAGTCCAGAGGGCACGCTGGTCGCGTTTCTACTGCAAGCTGATGACGATTGATCCGGCACAGCGCCATGTGACAATGATTGTCCATCCGAACACGACCCTGGCTTATACGCCTGATGGAAAGGTAGAAATAAACCTGGCAGCCAGGCCGGTCCAGGGATACCTTAAGGGGGTTCCGGAAAAGATAATCTGCCCGTATTGTTTTGATGAGTTCCCGGTGGAGGAAATGCTGTTTGATTCTTATGAAGGTGGGCAGGCCAGAAAGGCTAAATATTCGGCGATCGACCGCGCCTTGAAGCGGGAAATATCTCCACCGAAGGATGAGCACGGTCGGGTGCTGCCGGTCCGACTTTGTCCCCAAAATCAGCACCGGCTTCCCTGGACGGCCGGCACCCAGACAAGCCTGATCATTGGCCTGATTGGCGCCAAATTCAGCGGGAAAAGTCATTATATTGCCTCCTTGATTGCCCAGCTTGAGAACCAGGTCGGGGCAGACATGCAGGCTGCGCTGCTGCCGGTTACGGATGAAACCCAGGAGCGTTATCGCCGCGAATTCTATAACCCGCTCTTTAAGAACAGCCTGGAGCTGGCCATGACGGTGGGTACCCCACCCCCCTTGATTTATGACCTGACCCTGGATGGCCGGCAGTGGAACGAAAAGCAGCACCGGGCAGTCACCCTGGCCCTGTATGACACGGCGGGTGAAAACTTGCAGGATCCGGCAGTAGCTCGCCAGATGGTGCAATACCTGAGGGAGGCTTCAGGCATCATCTTTCTGGTCGATCCCTTGCAGGTACCGGCCGTGCGCGAGATGCTGCCCTCCACAGTCCAGCCTCCGCAACTGGATGCCGATGCTGCGCCGTACCAGATCATTGCCAATGTACTGCAGTTGCTCGAACGCGGCAGGGTGCTGCAGGCTAACGAGCCGATCTCGATCCCGGTGGCGGTGGTCCTGACCAAGTGCGATGTACTCGCCGAAACGGGATTGATTGAACCTAACCGCCTGTGGAGCAGCGAAAAACGTCATGTTGGGTTTTATGACAGCCAGGTGCATGACGATATGAGCGGGATGATGGCCGAATATTTCCAGCGCTGGAATCGAGAAGCCTACAATAACATCCGCTTGAGATTTGCACGGCATGCTTTTTTCGGCATTTCAGCGACTGGTTGTGCCTCCGATCCGCAGACCCGGCGTTATAAATTTATCTCCCCGTGGCGGGTGGAAGATCCTCTGCTCTGGCTGTTGTCTGAACTGAAAGTGATCCGGAAAGGATAAGGAGAACCCAATGTCTGTGCTGCAAATGATCTTCACAGATCTGCCCAGAGGCCAGGGTGTCAATCCCTCGAGCTCGGGGTACCAGATCAAGGCCTGCTCAAACGAGCTGACCGCAGAACAGCGAGACTGGCTTTCGGCGATCTGTATGCATTATGGCGATGCGGTCTATCGTTCGGCGCCGCAGAAAGCCATCGATCAAGAGACGGCCTGGCGCGCCAGGACCGACAACTTCCGCCTGGTACCGGCAGAGGTTTTGGATGAATTTCCAATGGCTGTAAACTATACCTGCCTCGATTCGCAGCAGTACGCCCTGACGCAGGTGCGCTACACCGGGCTGACGCACGACGGTCGTCCCGGCAATTTCCTGGCTCATGCCCTGTTTTTCAAGCCGGATGAGCTTATTGCGTGCGGTTCAAACCCACTGTCTGCCGCCGCGGCTGCCCGCATTCCCGAAGAAGCCGGCGCCAGCCTGCCCCCCTTGTTAGGTTTGCCTGGCAGCCCAGGACGAACGCCTGACCTGTCTATTTTAAATAACGAGCCGTATGCCAGCCATCTGGAGGCGTTGATCTCTGCGCTGTGTTCTGCCTCGCCCAAAAACAGGCCGCTGCTGCTGGGGATCAAGGACTGGCGAGAGGCGCTGCCGTTGCTACAGGCGCTGCTGGAACTGTTGCCCCCTGCTCAGCGCCGCCTGACCAGCGTCTGTTCGTACGAAAACGACCGTAACTGGCTGCCGGTGCTGCGCGGTCAGCGGCCGGTAGGTTGGATTGCCGGTCACCACGTGCTGGTTCTCTCTGGCCTGGATGATGCGGAGCAAGGTCAGCTCCGGCGCAACCCGGCTATACGGCAGGACGAAGTACAGAGCCGCTTTGCGGTCTTCAATTTCGCCAACCAGCAGTTCAGCGACCTGGGCGCTCCCAGGCCGTATGCGGTCTGGGCTGCCGGATGTGTGCGCGCGGGGCGGGCGCAATCCCTGGTGAATTACTACCGCTTCCTGGAGCAGATGGGCGTTGGACAGGCGCCGGATGCCTGGGATGAGTTGGTCGCGCTGGCAAAGGTCGAAGAAGGTGAGATGGCTGTTGCCCTGTCCTCTGACGACCTGGTTCAATCTGGCAAGGCCCTGGTGGGGGCTTCAAAGAAATACCAGCACCCTGAGATCGCTTTAGATTGGTTCTCGAGTCGCATTGATCGGTTGGTCACGAACCAGGATTTCACCAACCTGGGCTTGCTGGCGCCGGATATCGACGATTTGTTAAAAGACTTACCCACCCCTGAATCCCAGACCGGGGGCAAAGCGGAGCAAGATCAACTCCGTAAGCTGTTAGTGAAGATCAAAGAGCTGGCATATCAGTCTCTCCAACAAGGTCAGGTTCAATTAGCGGTGGTGCTCTGCCATATGACTGGCTCCGAACGCGACGCCATCATCCTGCAGCTCCTGCGACAGACGCTGGTCGATAAAACCTTGAAAATGCCCGAGCTGAAACTGCGAGTTGAGCAGGAGCGCTGGTTAGATTTGCTCCTGGAAGGCATGGCGGCCATAGATCGGCCGGAAGCCATAGATCGGCCGGAAGCCATAGATCGACCGAAAGCTGGCGACCGCCTAAAAGACCAGGAGCTCCTGGGCGCACAGGAGGCGCTTAAAGAGAGCCTTATTAAAACCATTTTTCAGGTTGGAGGCGGCCTGGGTCGCACGAGCGTGCTTTGGGGCTCCTTGGGAAGGCCGGTCGTTCTCCCCTTCCTGGATAAAGGCTGGAGTGCTACGAAACAGGAGCTGGTTGACCAGCTCTTGAAGGCCATCCCGGCGGGCGAGTGTCCTGAGGCGGTGGTCACTCTGAGCTTAAAACGGATCCAGCACACCAGCCCGGCGCACCCAGATTGGCTGGTGCTGGCCAGGCGGATTGCATCCGAAGCAAAAGATAGTCCGACTGCTGAACAAACCTTAGGCGACCTGGTCAAGCTGGTGCAGGACAAGGTCAGCGACAAGGAGCAGCAGGTGTTTTCTTTAGGGGTCCTGGCGGACTCTGTGCGTGGCTCCAGTGGCGGGAAGAAATTGATCGAAGCCTACGATAATGCTCTGAAAGACCTGGAACAAAAAGAAACCATCCGATTGAGACGCAAGCTTGTCGAGGCTGGCGCGGTCAGCATCCTGGCGCGTGACCTGCAGCGGGAGGTCATCCCTTGGAACCCAGAGGAAAGTCCCAGGCTTCTGCAGCGCTGGCGTGACGTCATCCTGGACCAGAACCCGAAAGCCCTGGAAAGGGTGCGGACCGAAGTTGCAGCCCGTTTACGCGGAGCAAGTTCAGCTCCGCAAGGAGCAAATGCATCTCTGAAATCCGGGCAGGGCGAGGCCTTTATACCCCTGGCATTAGAGCTTCTTCCAAAGGATGCCGGCGCTGCAAGTCAACCGCAGACGGCTCGTACTGCATCCCTGGATGTCCTGGCACTGTGGGATGGCTTGCTGCTGCGGCTACCATTGACGCCTGAAAGCCACGGAGCTGTGACACCCAGGCTGCCCAGGCCCCCTTCTAACCTGTCACCAGAAAGCAGCCAGCGGGTGCGCATACTCCAGCTCCTGGCTGAGATTCAACAGTCCGCGTGGGCAGACAATGCGGAGCAAGGGCAGCTCCGTGCGGAGCAAGGATCGCTCCGGTGGTCCCTGGCGGATTTTCCGAGCTCTCAGCCGGCCTGGACTCAGGATGTACGAGCGTTGAATCCCGGTGAGAAGCGGGAGGTCTGGATGTGGTGCCTGGGAACTTTTGAGAAGACCGGGATCACGCAGCCTGCGCATGCCGGTGGGCTGGTGCAGGCCCTGGAGGCCGTTGGCGAACCCGCCTGGCTCTCCGATTCGGTTGCCAGGTTGCTGCAGGGGCGCGATCCAGTCACCTGTATCCTGGCTTTTGTGGCATTCGTGGATAAAGGACTCAGCTCCCACCGGCCTGCGGAGTGGGGCAGGTATCTAAGCGAAATTTTAGCGCGGACCGACAAGACCACCCAACGCCTGTTTGAAGATCACCTTTTGCATCGATTTTCACCTAAAAATAAGGGCTACCTGGAAAAATTGGTTATACTTAGCGAAGAGGCTGGCCTGGCTGTAGTCACAAAGAGCATCCGGTCGCAGCCGGGCAGCGCCGTCGAAGCGGAGCAAAGTCAGCTCCGTAAAGCGGCTGGGTCTGAAAAACCTGCAGCAGCCAGGCGCGAGCAGGTTCCGCAAGCGGCTGATGTTAAAAATGTAACAAAAGAAAAAGACTCAGATAAAGCCCAAGAATCAGAGAAAGCTCCAGCTATGGTTGAGGCTTCAAAAGCCGCTGGTGAGCGCCTGTCGGGGACGTTCAAGCGCTTGTTTGGTAAAACGGAGCGATCCTTGCTCCGCAAAGACTCCGAGAGTACCTCAAAATCCGAAGATCAAAGCGGGACACAGAATGTCCCGAAGCAGGAGGATTAGATGTCACGCCAACGCATGTACCTCTTTGAACGGGCATACGCCGACTACAGCGCCAGGTTCCGACGTTACGGAAACGGCGTGCTTGGAGCGATCCGCAATACCTGGGATTGGTTCTGGAGCGGCCTGGGTTCCAGAATCATCGAGGTGATCATCAGCATCCTCCTGTCGCTGGCAGCCATCGGCGCCTGTGTCTTCTATGTCCAGTACGAGACCAGTAAAGGCCGAGGCTTCTCGTGGAGCATGGTTTTCGTGATTGTCCTGATCTTTGGGGTGACCCTGGGGCTGCTGTTTGGCTGGAAAGCCTTCCTGCATTTCCTTGCCAGGGTCGTTTCCGGGATTCTGGCGACCTCAGTGATCGTGGTGTTTGGCCTGGGCGCTCTCTTGATTGCTCTGGTGTTCTTCTCGATTTACCTCATCATCCTGTTGATCTTGACTGCCCTGTCTTTCCTGGTCTTCCTGCCCATGCGCGGCATGCAGGAGCTCTGGCTGCTCTACCGCCGGGTTGCATATCGCTGCCCGTATGACGATTGCCCTGGCAAGGGGCTGCCAATCCATGTCTGCTCCTGTGGCCATGAATACGCTGACCTGCTGCCCAGTTTTTACGGCATTTTTCACCACACCTGCCGGCACCTGGACAAGGATGTGAAGCTGCCCACCCTGGATATGCTGGGCCGAAACAAGCTGCCCAGGCTGTGTAGCACCTGTAATCGGCCGCTCATTCTCTCCTCGATTGGCGAGCTTTCGGAAAAGCCGATTGCGGTCATTGGCGGTCCCAGTGCAGGTAAAACCGTTTTCTTGCGCCAGGCCGTGCGTTTGCTGCGCCAGCGCCTGAGCGCATTGCCACGGGCTGTGGTTAAAATCGACTCCCCAGAGCAGGAGCTTCTCCTGAACCAGGATTTGGCTTTGCTGGACCGCGGCCAGGTAGTCGCCAAGACAGGTGGCCAGGTCATCCAGGCTTTCGGGCTGGCGATTAAAATTCCCAAGAAAATGCATTCGCTGCTCTACCTGTTTGATGCTCCCGGCGAGCACTTCGCCACCATGTCGCGTTTTGGCTCGAAGCAGGTGATTCAGCACCTGAAGGGCATCATTTTGATGGTGGACCCGTTCTCCCTGCCTGGCCTGTCAGATTATGCGTCCAGCCAGATGGGCGCTTCGGAGACCCCGTTCAAGGAGATTGTTGCAGTGATGATAGCAGGCGTGAACCAGATGCTGGTCAGCCGGACTGCGGACCAGTGCACGGTACCGCTGGCCGTGGTGATTGCAAAGGCGGACGCATTGCCGGTGGAAGATTATGCATTTTTACGCGGGCTGGTCAGCAGTGAAGGAAATTCACACAGCCCTGAGCTGAGCGGGCGCTGCCGCCAGGCCTTGATCAGCCTGGGCGAGGGCGGTTCGGTGAGAGCCCTGGAAACGAAATTTACCAATGTGCAATATTATGCCTGCAGCGCGCTTGGGCGCAGCCCGGATTTCCGGGCTACCCAACCCTTCCAGCCGAGTGGCGTGTTGGAACCTTTCATGTGGATGCTGGGCATTGCCTAGCAGATGCGGAGGCGAACGTGGATGATGATTCGAAAAAAGTATTAGGTTGTTCTGGAATTATTTTTGTTGCATTGCTGGTTGGAATCGGCCTGCGCTCAAAAAGCATCGGGATGTTCTTCTGGATGGCGATCAGTGTTGTGCTGGTTTTCGCGGCATTGTTATTCAGCATCTACTTTTTTATGGAAGAAGGCGGGGGAAAGAAGCTCTTGGGCGGCATCTTGTTAATCTTTTCCCTGCTGTTGATCGCTTCGGTGGGCACGTTCCTGGTCACGGGCAACTACCCCCTGGCGAAACGCGTCGCCCTGGTGTGGCAATGGGGCAAGCCGCTCCCGGCGCAGGTAGCCAAGGCCGGACCTACCGCCGTGCCGACTTCTGCGGGTGTCTTTGCGGAAATAGCCACCGAACTTGTTTCAACGCAGGAGCTCGCTGACCGGAGATGAGCCAACGCCCGTTCCCAGCGCGACTTCTGAAGGAGGGCAGGCGGAGCCTACGAGACAGGTCTTGCCGGAGGCTACGGACACGCCTGTGCCCACAGCCACGCCAATCGCCACCTCAACCCCGAAAAGCGGTGATCAGCAGGTCCTTCCGGAACCTGCTCCTGGCGAAATCGAAGTGCCACCCGGAACAGGCAGTGAAGCTCTAGCCCGGTCCCTCAACCAGGTCTGGGCTTTGGACGAAGTGCAAGCCGCAGATGCTGTTGCCGGGCTGCGATCGCAAGCGGACTCGCTAACCGGTGAAGAACAAATCCGGGCGCTGCTGCTGGCAGCTGTGGCTCACCAGCGCGCCGGGGAGCTTGGCTCTGCCCGTGATATTTATCAAAAGATCGCCAAGGAATCCCCGGAAACGCCTTATGCCATCACGGCCAGCTTCCTAAACAAGCTGATGGAGAAGCGTAATGCTACCCCCAAGGAGCTGGATGCGTTCTACGAAGACCTCTGGCAGGGTGAGAACGCCGAAGGCTGGTTCTTGATGCCGGAAGGATGGACTTATGCAAAAGAAAGACTGGCGGCCGCCTATCAGCTCGTTGACATGCGCTCGGACAGGCTTTCCTATGACTTTTTCCAGTTCTTGCACGACCGTTCGATCTTCCCTCCCCAACTGGCATTCCTGTTTATCTTTACGGTGATCATGGTTGGCACCAAGCTGCTCGGTCTGCCGCTTTACTACCGCAGCGCCAAGGCGACCATCCAACTGCGCCGGTTGGCTCCGGAAATATCCTACCTGCAGTCTCAATATGCCAGCAATCCGACCCAGTTGAACGTCGAGCTCATGGATCTCTACAAGCGCAATGGCGTCAACCTGTATGGTAGCTGTCTGGTTTCTGTGATCGACCTGGTTATCATGATCTGGATCATCCTGACAGTCAGGAACTACGTGCCACAATTCTACCTGGATGGGGCAAGTCTCTGGTGGGCAGGGGACCTCACCGTTTTTGATATGAAAATCCTGCTGGCCTGGTGTGGGTTGGCGATGGTTGGCACATTGATCATGTATCTGACCCAGCCCAAGACCACTTCGTTTTACCAGATGGGCTGTGGAACCCTGGTCTTTATCGGCGCCATTTTTGGCCTGGCTTATTATTTCAAATGGCCAGCCTTGTATTTTGTGATGTACGGCATGCTCATGCTGAGTGGTTACATCATCAACTTGATATTGCTACCGATCGCTGCGGCGACTACGAAAGACTGACTCAGGCTGGAAGCGTAATAGTGAAGGTGGTGCCTGTGCTACCAGTCCCGTGTCGGCTTTCGACGCGGATGGTGCCTCCCATGGCCGTGACCAGGGATTGGGCAATGGTCAAACCCAGCCCTGTCTCAGCCTGGGCAAACCCGGGTACGATAACTTGCCCGCGCGCCGGGTCACTGCGGTAGGTGCGCTCGAAGATATGCGGCAGGTCTTCAGGTGAGATGCCTGGCCCGTTATCGCTGACCTGCAGCCAGCCGTTACGGGAAGGAGAGCGTCCCGAAGGTTGCCTGGCTTCAGTCCGGGTAAATCCGGCAGCCAGGCGGATCGTACCGCCCTCGGGAGTATAACGCAGGGCGTTGCTCATCAAGTTTCCTAAAACCTGCACCATGCGCTCGGTATCCACGTTGATTGCGGGTAAGTCGGCATCGGCTTGGACTTCCAGGAGGATGTGCTTACGGTCAGCTTGTACCTGGTGGGCATCTGCCACGCGCTGCAGCAGGCACACCGGCGCGACTGGCTGCGGGTTGAGCGGCAGCTCGCCGGCATCTGCCAGCGATAGGGTTTTCAGGGCATCGATCAGGTGGTTTAAATGCTGGGCTTCGGTGTGCATAACGCCGAACATCTCCGGTGATGGCTCGAGGACGCCGTCGTTCAAAGCCTCGGTATAACCAAGGATCACGGCGAGTGGTGAGCGCAGGTCATGGGCGATGTTCGCCGTCATTTGCTGGCGTAATTCATTCGATTGCTGCAAATCTGTGCTCATCTGGTTGAACGAGGCGGCCAGGTTCCCCAACTCATCCTGGGAACGTACCTCAACCTGGTGACCCAGCTTGCCGGCGGCCAGCTCTTTTGTGGCAGACGTCAGTTCTCGCAGGGTTTTGGTCAGGGTCTGCGCCAGCACCCCGCCCAGGACCACGGCCAGCAGGATGGCAGCGCCTGCGCCGATCAGTATGGCGCGGCTGACCGAGACCAGGAAATTACCCTCGGGCGTCCCGCTGCTCCAGCGCTCGATGGTGGGTAGAAAGACGAGCGTGCCAACGGTCCTGCCGTCTACCTGGAGGGGGACGCCTTTCTGCAGGTCTTTCTGCCGCAGATTCCGTCCCAGGTAGTTTTTCCCGCCCCCGAAAATAATCGTACCTTCCTCGTCTGCGAGCACGAACAGCTCGCGCCGGTCATCCCAACGATTCTCTTGTCCGGATAGGTCGGGCGACCCGGCGCTATGACCTCCGACCAGGCTCTCGACGCCTGCCCAACTCCCGTTTGCCTGGTAAAAACGTAATAAATTTTGAGCCAGCGCCTGCTGGTTTTGAGTCAGGACTAAAAGGCCGAATTCGCGCTGGGTGCTGCGGCGGATGATGAGCGCTGCCAGCCCAACGCCGGCGATTGCGACCACCAGAAAAGCCAGGGTGAGTCGGGCGGCCAGGGATTTCATTCTGTGCCTTCCGTTCGCTGCGGAGCAAGGTCAGCTCCGTGTTGGAAGGCGAAGCGGTAACCGACTCCATACACTGTTTCAATATAGTGAGGTCGAGAGTCGGGCTCGATCTTGGCGCGCAGGTTGCGGATGTGAACGTCGATCGTCCGTTCGTAGCCCTCGTAAGCTGTGCCCTGGAGTTTATCCAGCAGCTCGAGACGGCTGAAGACCCTACCTGGGGCAGCCATCAGGCTGGCCAGGAGCTCGAACTCGGAAGGTGTCAGGTCGACGGGTTTTCCAGCGATTGTGACGATCCGGCCTGCCCGGTTCAGCTCAATGTCGGCTGCCCGCAGAATTTCTGGTTCTGCCGCCTGCTTCTGGATGCGGCGCAGGACGGCCCGGATGCGGGCGGTCAGCTCGCGCATGCTGAAGGGCTTGGTGACGTAGTCGTCGGCGCCCAGCTCGAGCCCCAGCACCTTGTCGCTTTCCTCAACTTTTGCGGTAAGGACGATCACGGGGGTGTCGGATTCGCGGCTGAAGAGGCGCATGAACTCGATCCCGCCCATCTCGGGCATCATCAGGTCGAGCAGGATCAGGTCAGGCTTTTCCTGACGGGCGGCGAAGAGCGCCTGGCGCCCGTCCGAAGCGGTGACTACCTCGAAGCCTTCCTGGGTCAGGTACTGCTTGAGCAGTACCTGGATTTCCTTCTTATCGTCAACCACCAAAATTTTCTTTGCCATACGATTTTAGGTATCCTGAATTGAGGATCGATTTAACCACGAACTTTATCAAGAGGTCAATATTGTAAGAAAATAAAACCTGGGGAGCGCAGTTCCCGGCTTTGCTCCGGCTGCGCTCCCTGTTCTAAGGAGAGGAGAAAGTTGTGATCTTCGCGTCCGCTATATGTTTACAGGCCTCCACCACCTCGATGCCCGCCGTGACCACCACGGCCTCCAAACTCAAGCCCACCCAGGTCACCAGAGCCTTTGCCCATACGACCGTACCCGTTCTGCACCCCTTCGAGCAGCCAGTCTGCCTGTTCCTGGGTGATCGTCCCGTCAGCTAAAGCCTGTTCGATTTCCTGGGTGGCTGCCATGGACCGGGCAGCCGTCATTGCATCGGTCACGCTCTGCAACTCGACGCCGGCTTTCTCGGCGATGACAGACAGGCTCCTGCCAGCCCAGAGCTGGTTCTCCAGGTCCTGGGCGCTGATGCCGAGGACTTCGGCGGCAGCCGCCATTTGAGCGTCCTTCAGGCTACCTCGGGTGCTGAGCAGTGATTTGCCCAGGCCCTTCGTATATCCGGCTTCCAGCCCTTTGAGCCTCCAATCGGCCTCGGCTTGGGTCATCTCGCCATCGGTCACTGCCTGAGCGATATTGGCCTTGAGCTCTTCCAGGCGTGCGGCTTCGACGGCATCGCGCAGAGTTTGCAGGTCGACACCGGCCTCGTCGGCCAGGTCGGCCAGGATGGCGCCAGCCTGGAGCTGCGTTTTGAGCTCGTCACTGGTCATGCCCAGGACAGCCGCGGAGGCTTCTAGTTCAGCCGTACTGCCCAGTCCGCCACGCCCACTTTTTCCGGGGCGCAGCGCACGAGCGCTGTCTTCGGAAATTCCGTTATCCTGGCTAGTAGACCCGGTCTGTGAGTTCGGACCTGTATCTTGCGCCAGCGCTCTGCTGGTGACAACGCCCAATCCCAGGGCGAGGACGACCAGCCCACCGAAGATCAGATACTTCTTGCTAAGTTTCATTTTTACCTCCTGGTAAATTTGATGATTGTGTTGTTCATCCGATCCGGGGACCGCCCCTGGATCTGGAATAAGAATAACAGGATTGTTCAGAAATTGTGAAGAAGTCATTGGGAGAAAATTGAGATTTCGTTGACAGAGGGTACAATAGGGAGAAATAAAAATTTTCCGGAAAAAATCCTTTTATGACAACCCTCCTCACCCGTATTCGCTCCATCCCGCGCGAGCTGGAGCTCTTTGCCCTGGCAACGCTTGTATCCGGCTTTGCCTACAGCCTTTTCGATTCCGTCTTCAACAACTTCCTCAACGAGCGCTTTTCCCTGACCGGCTTCCAGCGCTCGTTCCTGGAGGTCCCTGCGCGAGCTGCCGGGGTTCCTGGTCGTCTTCGTCTCCGCCGGACTGGCATTCCTGTGCAGCCGGCGCCTGGGAGCTTACTCCATGCTCATGGGAGTTGTCGGAGCGCTATTGATCGGCTTTGCCTCCTCCAGCTATGCCGTGATGACAGTCTGGTTATTCACCTACAGCATGGGACAGCATCTCTTAATGCCGGTCTCCTCGGGGATTGGGATGGAACTGGCGCGTGAAGGGCAGGTCGGCAAACGCCTGGGGCAGCTCAGCTCGGTGCGCAATGTGGCCGTCATCCTGGGCAGCGCCCTGGTGACGGTTGGTTTTCGCTACCTTGGGATGACATTCCAGCAGACCTTCGCCCTGACCGCCCTGGGATTGGGGATTGCCGCTGTGATATTTTTCTCGATGAAGCGTGCCGATCCCATCCCATCGGGCACCTTCTTAAAATTAAAGCGCGAGTACTCGCTCTACTATTGGCTGGCGGTGCTTTCGGGCTCGCGCAAGCAGCTCTTCATTACCTTTGCGCCCTGGGTTTTAATCACGGTTTTCAACCAGCCCACACAGACCATCGCTATCCTGATGACCATCGGCGGTGTGATCGGGATCGCTTTCCAGCCGCTCCTGGGGTGGGCGGTCGATCGCCTGGGAGAGCGCCGCATCCTGGCTGCCGAAGGAGTGTTGCTGGTTTTTGTCTGCCTGGGTTACGGGTTTGCCAAGTTCGTCTTTCCGGAGAATATCGCCTTCTACGTGGTCTGCGCCTGCTACCTGCTCGACCAGATGCTCTTTGCCGTGGGGATTGCGCGCTCGACCTACATGAAAAAGATCGCCCGCGACCCGAAGGACGTCCAGCCTGCCCTGACCGCGGCGGTGACGATCGACCATATTTTCTCGATCTCGGTTGCCCTGATCGGCGGTGCCATCTGGAGCGCTTTTGGCTTCCAGTACGTGTTCCTGATGGGCATCGTGATTGCGGTCATCAGTTTCTTTACAGCCTTGCGCGTGCGCGTGCCGCAGGCGGTGTAAGAAATGTTGGGTTTCACTGCGTTCAACCCAACCTACATTGTCGGGTTGAACGCAGTGATCTTTTCTACAGCATCGGCGCCAGCTTCAATCCGTAGACGTTCTCGCCGTATTTGACCCTGACTGCGCCCCAGGATGGATTGAGCAGCATCCCGGTCTTCAGGTCGAATTTCTCGTCGACGTCGATCTGGCCCATGGCGCGCACCCCGTTCTCGAACTCGACCACGCCCAGGATCAGGTAGCGCATGTCGAAGCCCCAGGGCAGGTTGTAGATGCGCGTGAAGGTCAGCAGCTTTGCCTTCCCCTGCGGTTGGACCTTTTCGAAGTCGCGCCCCTTGCAGGACAGGCAGCGTTCGTGGAAGGGGTAGTGCAGCTTGCCGCACTTCTTGCATTGGTATGCCGTGATAGCGATCTCGCGCTTTTTCATGGTTCTACCCTCTTCAAAACAAAGGCCAGGACGTTGTTGCCGAAGCCGCCGAAGTTGACCGTCAGCCCGTTCTGGGCGTTCTTGACCTGGCGTTCCTTGGACAGCTCATGGCGCAGCTGCCAGGTCATATCCACCACCTGGGCCACGCCGGTGGCGCCCACGGGGTGGCCGCGCGCCTTCAAACCGCCCGAAACGTTGATCGGGATCTGCCCGCCCAGGCGCGTCTTGCCGGCCAGGGCGGCCTTGCCGCCTTCGCCCTTCTTGAAGAAGCCGACGTGCTCGCTTTCGGCAATCTCCAGGATGGTGAAGGCGTCGTGCAGCTCGGCCACATGGATATCGGAGGGCTTGAGCTTGGCGCGCTCGAATGCCTGCTGGGCTGCCAGGGTGACCGCTTTCAGGTCGGTGGGATCCTCGCGCTCCTGCAGGGTGTGCGTGTCGGTGGCCTGGCCAAAGCCGGCGATCAGCACTGGGGTTTTGTTGAATTTCTTAGCCATATCCAGCGAGCACAGGACCACGGCTGCGGCGCCGTCGCTGACCGGGCAGGCATCGTATAGGTGCAGCGGGTCGGCCGCTGGCGGGTTATTGACCACTGCCGCCGGATCGTCGAAGATGCCGTCTTTGGAAAGCGCCATCTCCACGTGGGCGTAGGGGTTGAGGGCGCCCATTTCCTGGTTCTTCAAGGCGACCGCGATCAGCATCTCGCGCGTCAGGCCGTATTTTTCCATATACAACCGGGTGAACATCCCGGCCATGCCCGGCAGGGTGACTCCGTAGATGTACTCGGCGGTCGGGTGGGTCATGCTGGCAACGAAGTCGGTGGCGCGCCAGCCAGTGACCTCGCGCATTTTCTCGCCGCCGACCACCAGGACGATGTCGTAATAGCCAGAAGCGATCGCCAGCAGGGCGTTCTTGATCGCCGAGGCTCCGGAGGCCGGGCCGTTCTCGATGCTGTCGGCCGCGGCCGGCAGCAGGCTCAGGCGGTCTGCCAGGGCGCTGGCCAGGCCAGTCTGCTGCTGCAGGATGCCCGAGCCCATGTTGGCTACGTACAGGGCATCCACCCCGGCGTCGCCTAACCCGGCGTCGTCCAGTGCTTTCAAGCCAGCCCAGGAGAGCATGTCCATCAAAGAGTCTTCATCGCGCCGGCCGAACTGGATCATCCCGGCGCCAATCACGGCAACGTCTCTCATTGGATTACCTTCCTTTCAACCCGGCGATGCGCTCGCGCAGCGTCGCTTCATCCACGACCAGGAGGTTATTCTCTGCCTCGTCCATTAGCTCCTGGGGCACGGGCCGCTCGCCGACCACCAGGCGGGGCCTGGCCTTGAAGTAAATCTCACGCGTCAGGCGCCAGGAGTCGCCGCCGCCCAGCTCGTGCGGGATCTTGGTGGGCTCGAGCGGGTACTCGATCATCCAGCGCCGGAAGCCGATGGGGCTCTCTGCCACGACCAGGACTTCCTCCTGGTTGAGGTACTCCATGTGGTATTCCATCTTGGCGGCGAAGAGGTGCGAGCCGATGCGCAGCCCGCGGTCGACGGCCAGGGTGTGGTAGCTCATGCCGACCTTCTCGTTTTCCAGGCGCCCGTTGACCGCCCCAACCACGTAGCCGTCCACCTGGCCGATGAGGCAGTACTCGCTCTTGACGCGGTGGCGGTACATGGCCAGCAGCTCGCCGTACAGGCGGGCGCTGACAATGTCGTAGTAGTCGCGCTCGATGAACAGGCAGGGCAGCACGGATTTTAGTAAAGTAGGTATCTCCTCGCGACTGATCTGGCGCACGACCATCTTCTTGCCGTTTGCCAGGGTGATCAGCTTGGGCGGGTAAGGTACCATGGGATATTGCATGGGCCGCAGTACGGCTTCCAACTCCATATCAATTGCCACTTTTACCTCCGAAATAATTTGAAACACGAAGAACACAAAGGGTCGACAAAGAGCGTCGGAAAGCACAAAGGAACACGAAGTTTTGTTTAATTTAAAAAACTTTGTGCACCTTCGTGAATTCTTCGTGTTCTTCGTGGTTTACATCTCTCAACCTAAATTCGCCTTCGCTGAGTTGGTTGATGCGTTCGAGGTGGGTTGGGTCGATTGCATCACCGAACCTGGTCTTAGGCATGGAAGCTTTCTTTTCCATCAAGGCCTCGTACTCAGCATCCTCAACCATGGCGACGCAGCGACCGATGCAGGATTCGCCATCCACGAAGCGCCAGGGGAAGAAGCCCACCGTGACGCGCCGGTTGACCAGCAGGTCGATCTCGCCGCCAAGGCACTCCGCATGGATGATACCATGTGGGAACATTTCCAGGTGCATGAGCTGGTACTTGCTGTCGTCAAAGAACTCGGCCAGGGCTTTGCCGTGTTTTTTCTTGAAGACCTTTTCTGCCTGGCGCGCCTGGCGCGGCATCCAATCGCGGATGATCGTGTTCATGGGATGGTCAGCGCTGCCACAGTCCACGCCGATCCAGCGCAGCTTTTTGGCTTTAGCCCACTCGGCAAACTCACGGTCAGGGCCAGGGTGCATGACCATGTAGCGCACCTCGTTGGCGCTGGGCATGTCCCAGCCGAAATGGTGGTAGCCGGTGTGTATAATGAGGATGTCGCCTTCGTGGACTTCGACGCGCTCTTCGACCATCTGGCTGGTGTAGACGTCGTAGTCGCCGCAGATGTCGCTCAGGTCCACAACAGCAGCCTCGTTGACCAGGAAGTCCATGGACAGGGAGGCGATGTCCTTGCCTGGGGTATGGAAATGGATTTCACCGTCCAGGTGGGTGCCCAGGTGGTTGGAATGGGTGACCAGTTGCCCGTTGGCTCCGTTGGGCGCCAGGCGCTTGAAGTACTTTACCTGGAGCGGCTCGTAGGTTGGCCAGGGCGGGGTGGCGATACCGAGGGGGATGGTGAGGTCGATAAATTTCATTTTGTCTCCTTTATTTGAAAAGATTGAAACACGAAGATCGCCAAAGATTGCACAAAGGATCACGAAGTTTTTGTTTAAATAAAAAACGTTTGATGCCATGTTTCATTAAGGAAGATTTCCAATTGAGCAGAAAGCCTAGAGAGCAGTTGCTCAAACGCATGTAGGTAAGAATTTGGGCTTCGTGAATAGGAAGCATTTGGTCAATAGTTTTATTTTCAATGATAACATGGCCATTAATCAACATATCGATCCGATATCCAGGGTCGATTACTTCACCATCGTAGATGATTGGTAACTCTACCTCACATTCTACATCGAGCCCTCGCTTCTTTAGCTCATGTTCCAAGCACTTCTGATAAGCAGATTCAAGTAAACCTGGTCCAAAGGCTCGATGAATTTTGATCGCTGAATCAACAATCATCGACGCTATTTCTTCTTTTCCCAATCCTTTTGTCTTAACGGACTTGTCCATAAAAACTTAGTGAATCTTTGTGCTTTCTTGGTGTTCTTCGTGTTTCAAATTTCTTGTATTGCCTCATACGCGTCCTCAAAACACTTCGCCGGGGCGCGCAGGATGCCAGCGCCGACCATGCCGACGCCAGGATTCTTGTGGGCAATGCCGGTGTTGATCTGGGGCAGGATACCGAGTTCAATGACCTTGCGCACGTCGATGCCGCAGGGGGTGCCGCGGAAGTTCAATCCCGGGATGGTGAACTGTTCGTGCTCGTCCGCCGTAATCTCGTACATTTCGAGCGTGGTTTGCAGGGCAAGCTGCGGTGTGCCCCCGACGAACTTGGTGATGGCCGGCGCGGCTGCCATGCGCCATGCCTCCGTAGCCGGCCGTTTCCGTGACGGTGCTGTCGCCGATGTCAGGATTGGCGTCCGCTTCGCTGTATTGGGGGAAATACAGGCCTTGGACTTTGCCGGCGGGAGCCGTGAACCAGTGCTCGGGCATGCAGGAGAGGCGGATGCCGAAATCAGTGCCATTGCGGGCCATGACGGTGACGACGCTGCTGCCCGGGATGCCCTCGGCAGGCTCGAGCAGGGCTTTTCCGGCTGGCATGCTCAGGTTCAAGAAGAAATGGTCGTTGCGGTCGATGAACTCGATGATCTTCGCCAGGGTTTCGTTATCGTGGCTGGTGCGTGCCAGCGCCGGTCCAATGGCGCGCAGGAAGAGCGATGTGGCTGCCCGGTTGCGGTTGTGGCACTCGTCACCCATATGCAGCGCCTGGGCAATCAGGCTGCGCAGGTCGATGCCGTCCGGCAAGGTCTGCAAGGCACGGTCGAGGGCCGGATACAGCTCAAGCTCCATCCATTTCAAGCGCGCGTAGACCTCCGCTCCCATCCCGCCGTAGCGCAGCACCTTGCCCAGGCCTTCGTTTTGGGTGCAAAATGCCCGGTTGCTAAAGGTCTGGTTTTCAATGATGAAGACGGGCATGGAAGGCGAGACAACGCCTGCCATGGGACCCACGCCGTGGTGGTGGTGGCAGGGTGAGAACTCGATCTCACCGGAGGCGGCGATTTTCTCGGCGGCAGCCTCATCTGCAGCGATGCCTTCGTAGATCAAGGCGCCCATCACCGCCCCGCGCTGTGGGCCGCACATGCGTTCCCACACAATCGGCGGCCCGGCGTGCAGGATCATGCGCTCGTGCATGCCGGGGATGACGTCGCGGGCGATGCCCATGCCTGCCAGGACTGGCCTGCCTTCTTTGATGCGCTGGCAGGCAGTAGCGTTGGCGGCGTCGATGTCGATCCCGGAGCGGGTGAAGACCAGGCGGGGTTGGTCATTTATGGGCGGGCGCCAGTCCACGTGCACGACTGGCACCTGCTGGTCGCGGATGGATTGGGCCATGCTTTCCACGCCGAGATTGATTACACTGAGAGGTTTGTCAAATAATTCGTTGATTTTTCTCATTGGTTTTTTTACCACCAAGACGCCAAGTACGCTAAGTTGTAAATCTTACTTCGCGATCTTAGCGCCTTAGCGGTGAATGTCATTGTTGATCATCCTTGCAGCGAGCCGGGCGGCGGCGGCGTTGCTTTCGCAGACAACGACGCCAGCAGCTTCGAGTGCCGCGACCTGCCGACTGCGGCACTGGGGGTCATCCTCGGTCCCTGTCACCGATGCGATGAAGGCAACCGGCCTTTCAGAGGCGATTTCACGCGCCGTGACGATGGCCGGAGCCAGCTCGCTGGCAGGATCGGGGTGGGCGCCGTAGCCAAGGACCACATCCAGCAGGATAACGGCTGTTTCTGGGTCGCGTGCCTCCTGGAAAAGGCGGCGGATGCGCAGGTCGTTGTCAATCATCGGGTGCGGGCGGCCTACCGTATACTCCTCTTCACCCAGGTCAACCGCGCTGTGTCCATGGCTGCGGTTTGAGTTCTGTAATCTGCAGGCTTCAACCAATGGGGCGTTGGAAAAGACTGGCCCTTTTACAGCCTTCCGCCAAATCACCTGGGCTTCGTAGCACAGTGTCCCGCCGGAAAACAGGGCGCGGCAGATAACGCTTACCAGCGCTGTCTGCGCGCTTGGGTTTTTGAGCAAGTTGGGATTTTACGGGAGCCAGTGACCTGGCGTTCGGGTCTGCCAGGCCTGCCGCCAGGAATGCGGCTTCCTCGAGAGTGGCGGTGATATTCTTGCCTTTAAAGGCCTGACCCAGGAAACAGACCACGGTGGGTTTATCGCTCTGCCTGGCCTGGGAGAGAATTTTCTCGGCGATGGGCGGTGACGGCGGCTTGCTGACCAGGACGATGACGCGGGTCGTCGGGATCGGCCTGCAGCGCCTGGAGACCGGAGAGCATCATCAGGCCGCCGACGGCTTCTTTCAGGTCCCTGCCGCCAGTGCCAATTCCCTTGCGAAATCCCCACTCCCTGTCTTGCCAGCAAGGTGCTGACTTCCTGGAGGCCCGTCCCGGCTGCCGAGACGATGCCCACCGGGCCGTGCGGCACGACGTTGGCAAAGCCCAGCGCCACGCCATTCAGGATGGCTGTACCGGCTCCCGGTCCCATCAGGAGCAGCCCGTGGTCGACCGCATAACGTTTGAGCGCAATTTCGTCTTCCAGTGAGACATTGTCACTGAACAGCAGCACATGCAGGCTGCGGTGCAAGGCGTCCCAGGCTTCGGCGGCCGCATAACGACCGGCCACCGAAATCACGGCGACGTTTGCGGATGGATTGGCTTTGATGACGCTGGCTAGTGTCCTGGGTTGGAATCACCAGCAGCCTGCCTCAGTGCCCTCGGCTGACCTTTTTTGCAAGAGGCTTTCCGCCAGTAGCCAGCGCTGCCGGCAGGGTATCGGCCTTCGCCACTCACGGCAATGACCAGGTCGTTGGGGCTGGCGGCTTCCGCCTCCGGACTCAGCAGCCCGGCTTCTTTCAAGATGCCCTTGTTGGCATCGGTGCCCATGACTACTGCTGCATCAGCCACGCCGGGAGCCTTTGGCCAGTTCTTTCGCGACGAGCATCAGGCTGACCGAATCATGGTAGGCGCTCTTTTTAATGATCGTTTTGATTGGCAATCATGTCTCCTGTTTTTTAACACGAATGGCACGAAGGAAAATTCGTGACATTCGTTCATTCGTGCTATTCGTGTTTGTTGATCCTGTATCGCCAGATAGACCTTCTCTGACGTATACGGCGGAGCGCCGACGCGCACTCCGATGGCATCGAAAATTGCATTTGCCACCGCCGGGATTGTTGGCACCATGGCGTGCTCGCCAATCCCGCGGGCTCCCCACGGGCCGTCATCCTGGGGACCTCTACGATGATCGCCTGGATCGAGCGCGGCACATCCGTGCTCGTGGCAATGCGGTAATCGACAAAGCTGGGGTTCTGCAGCACGCCGTCTTTGAGCTGCAAGCCTTCAAATAACGCCGTGCTCAAACCCTGGACAAAACCGCCTTCCATCTGGGCTCTGACCATGTCGGGGTTGATGGCTTTCCCGACGTCGAAAGCTGCCACGCCGCGCACAATCTCGACCTTGCCGGTTTCGATGTCGACTTCCACCTCCACTGCCTGGGCGCCGGTGGTGTAGTGCACAACCGCCCGTGGGCCCTGGCCGGTCTGAGGATCGAGGCCGGTGACGTAGGTGGGCATGAAATTGCCGCGCCCCAGGACCGGGCCGCCGATCCAGCCCTGGTCGTCCGGCAGTGCAATCCCGTAGATGGCGATGTTCTTCAGAGAGATCGACTCTTCGGATTTATACGAGATGACTTTCCCGTCGATGATGTCCAGGTCTTCCACGTTTTCGGACCAGGCCTTGGCGACCATGTCCAGGATCTGCTGGCGAGCATCGCGAGCGGCGGCTGTGACCGCATTGCCCATGCTCCAGGTCAGGCGGCTGGCGACCGTCTGCCACTCATAGGGGCTGGAATCGGTGTTCACGGGTGTGGCTACCTTGACCCAATCGGCAGGGACTCCCAGGGCCCGCGGCTGCCATCTGGGCGGCGATGGTGAATGAGCCCTGCCCGAGTTCCTGGCCGCCCACACTGACCGTCACCGTGCCATCCTCGTTCAGCGCCACCCTGGCGCTCGAACCGGCGTTGGGCGGCATCGCCGGCGCCTTCCACATCAGGGCGATGCCCTTGCCGCGGCGCTTGTTGGGATTGCTGGACGGGCTTTTCTTACCCCAGTCGATCGCCTTTGCTGCCTTTTCAAGGCACTCCGAAAGACCGGTCGGGTGCATGGTCATGCCGGTCACCAGGGTGCAGCCGGTTTTCACGCAATTGATCTTGCGGAATTCGACCGGGTCCATGCCGATTGCCAGGGCAAGCTCGTCGATGCACTGCTCCAGACCGGCGTGCATTTCAGGCATGCCGAAGCCGCGCATGGGACCCCCAACCGGATGGTTGGTATAGACGCAGTAGCTGTCTGTCATGACGTTGGGCACATCGTACGGACCGCTGCTGCTGTATCCGGAGGCGCGTGTGATGTTCACGCCATATTCGGTGTAGGCGCCGCCGTCCCAGAAGAAGCGGTTTTCCATGGCCAGCAGGCGCCCATCTTTATCACAGCCCATCTTAAAATAGGCGACCAGCCCCTGGCGGACGAAGGCGGTGTAAAACTCCTCTTCACGCGTCAGGCGCAGCTTGACCGGGCGACCGTGGGTTTTGGTGGCGATGACGACTGCCAGGGCTTCCATGCTGACGCCTGCCTTGCAGCCGAAGCCCCCGCCCACGTAAGGAGCAATCACCTGCACATCCGAGGGGGACTTTCCAAGGGCGCTGGCGATCAGGCTGCGTTGGGCGAAGGGCGACTGCGAGCTGCCCCACAAGGTTACCTTGCCATCCTCGGCGACTTTAGCCGTGGCTATGTGCGGCTCGATGGGGACATGCTGGATGTGCGGGATGCGGTACTTGCGCTCGACGATGGCTGCGCAGCCAGCCCAGGCGCCTTCAACATCCCCCTTGCGAATGCGGAAGTGGTTGGAAATATTTGTGCCCGGCTTTGGAAAAATGAAATTAGCGACCTGATACTGGCCCAGGTCTGGATGGAGCAGGGGCGCTTCCGAGCTCGCGCCAAACTCCGGATCGAAGACCCCGGGCAAGGGCTCGTATTCGACTTCGATCAGGTCGAGGGCTTTTTCGGCGATCTCTTCATTGATTGCGGCCACCCCCGCGATGGGATCGCCAACATAGCGGACGCGATCACGGCAGAAAATGTGGCGGTCCTGCAGGTAAAGCCCGATGAAACCAGGATACTGCTCGCCGGTCACCACCGCTTTCACCCCTGGAAGCGCCTTAGCTTTGCTGCAGTCAATTTTCAGAATGCGAGCGTGAGGCAACGGGCTGCGCTTGATCCGGGCATAGAGCAAGCCAGGACCGAACTGCAGATCGTCGGCGAACAGGGCAGCCCCGGTGACCTTCTCATGAGCGTCGACCCTGGGTACGTTTTCCCCGATCGGACTAGGAATTTTCTTGGGTGAGGTGATAGTTGTCATGCTCATCTCCTGGTGTCAGGGCTGCTTACAGCAGCTTTTTGGCCGCCGGCCGCATTTTGGCCGCATCCTGCTCGCGCCCGGCTGCTTCCTGGACGGCTTCGATGATCCGCAGGTAACCGGTGCAGCGGCACAGGTTTCCTACCAGGGCTTCGCGGATTTCATCCTCGCTCGGGTCGGAATTGCGGTTGAGCAGCCCACGGGCTGAGATCAGGATGCCGGGTGTGCAGAAACCGCACTGGACACCGCCCTGGTTGATGATGGCTTCCTGGACCGGATCGAGCACGCCGTCCTTTGCCAGGCCTTCGATGGTGATCACCGAGGCGCCTTCGCATTCCACGGCCAGGACCATGCAACTGTTGACGGGTTCGCCATTCAGAAGCACCGTGCAGGCGCCGCACTCGCCGGCCGAGCAGCCGTTCTTCGTCCCGGTCAATGACAGCTTCTCACGGAGTAATTGAAGCAGGGTCAGGTTGGCGCTTACGTCGACCTGCTCGTATTCGCCGTTGACCGTCAGGGTGATGGTATGTTTGGATGCGCTCATCAATTACCTCGTTGCTCTAAAGACCGTTCAGAAAGGCGATTCCAGGTTTTTTCAAGGGCATTTACGGTAAGCTGGTAGACCATGGCTTTACGGTAGCGGGCACTGCCGCGCACATCATCGATTGGGCTGCAGGCTTCCTGCGCCAGACGGGCAGCTTCTTTGAATGATTCCGGTCCTAAGGGGATGCCTGCCAGGTACTCCTGGGCAGCCGTGGCGACCAGTGGGATGGGCGCTACCGAGGCCAGCCCGATCCGGAAATTATATCCGGATACAACAGCGGGGTTCGGTTTGCATAACGCTGTGACCCCGACGATGGACAGGTCGCTCCAGTTGTTGCGTCCGAGTTTAATATACGCGCCGGCGCTGCCCGGTATGGGCGGAGGAAATTGCAGCGAAACTGCAATTTCGCCAGGTTTCAAGATGGTTTTTCCAGGCCCAAGGAAAAAGCCAGTGAGTGGTTCCTGGCGCAGGCCTTGCTCGCCGTGTACGGTCAAGACGCCATCCAAGGCTATGCAGGCCCCGATGGTATCCCCGGCAGGGGAAGCATTGCAGATGTTACCGACAACCGTAGCACGCGTACGCAACTGGTAGGAGGCAACCGAGCGGCAGGCCTCTGCCAGCAGGGGATAAAATTGCTGGACTTGCGGCGAGGCGATCACCCGGTTCATACTGACGCCGGCTCCGATGGTCAGGCCTGTGGTTCGGATCAAAGTTCAATTCATCGGTGCCGTCCAGGTGCTTGACATCCACCAGGTAACGGTCGCGCCAGGCGCCGTCACGCATGCGTACGAAGATGTCCGTACCTCCCAAGAGCGGGCGCGCCTCTCCAGCGTGCTGAGACAAAAACCGGCTTGCATCCATTAAGGTTGCAGGCCGGATGTATTCAAAAGCAGGTATTTCAGGGTGGGCATTAATGGTCATAGTGATTGTGCCTCATCCACCTTGATAAGATTTGGTCGTTGGGGCGTTGAACGGCTCAACGCCCCAACATGAATGGTAAGAAATTACTCGTTGATATTTTGACGGTCCTGCACGCCAAACAGCCTTGGCGGCAAGATCAAGAAGAGGGCATTCAACAGGATGCCCAGGAGTGCTGCAAAGACGATGGCGGGAATTCCATCCGGGAAGACGTAGGGAATTTTGAAAGGGAACATCCCGTTCGGCAAAGCCAGGTTTCCGCCGATGCCGGTGATCAAAATGATCGCGCCGACCGCAAGCTGGCGAGGCTCGAACAGGTTGACCTTCTCCGATTGGATCAGGGCAATACCTTGCATGCCAATCACGCCGAACAGGTAGATCGACAGACCGCCAACGACGGGTGTCGGCATGGTGTTGACGATCGCAGACAACTTTCCGATGAAACCGAGCATGATCGCGATCACCCCGGCTGTGAATAAGACCGGCACGGAATAGTTGCGGGTGATGGCCATCAGGCTGTTGTTTTCACCATAGTTCGTGCCGGCGCAGCCGCCGAGGAAGCCCACAATAATGTCATCGCTGCCGTCAGCGACCAGGTTGAGGCCGATCAGGCGCTTGATTTCCAGCGGGGCGCGTCCAAGCTCCTTGGCAAGCTGGTCGATGTACAGGCTCATCTGGTACAGGTGGGCAGTGCTTTCCGGGATGGTCGCAATGGCGATCAGGGCAATCCCGGCGACGGCTGCCCAGGCATTCGGATTCGTAAAGGCTGGGAAGGTGAAACTCGGGAATTGGATCCATTTTGCGTCAGCGATCAATGCCCAACGATCTTGCGGCAGGTTCCAGATCATGGACACCAGGTAGCCAACCACGGCGCCCAGCAAGATTGGCAGCATGCCAATCAGCCCCTTTCCCTGCAGGTAAACAGAAAAGGCAATGGTCACAATCAAGGTGATCATGGCGACGGCCCAGTTGCCGCCGGCCATACCCAAAGCCGCACCAGCCAGGGCGATGCCAATGACGATCGCCACGCTGCCGGTGATCACAGGAGGCAAGACTTTATCCAGCGCCTCTTTACCGATGGCCATGATTAGCAGGCCGAAGAGAATTTCGAGGATGCCGGTGGCGATAATGCCCACCTGGACGATGCGCACGCCGTCCGGGCAGTAAACGGTGGTGGGATCGGCAAAGCAGTCTGCCGCGTACAGCCCCATGGTGGTGACAACGACTGTGATGTAACTGAAGCTCGAGCCGTAATACAACGGAATACGCCGGCCGGAGACCAGCAGGGCAATAATGGTGCCGATGCCGCTGGCAGCCAGGGTGGCGCCGACATCAAATTTAGTCAAGATGGCAACCAGCACGGTGGCCGGGAACATGGTCAGTACTTGCTGGAAACCCAGGCTGAGCATGGCTCCCCAGGGCGGGCGGTCTGCGGGTAAATAGCCTAAGATTTTGGATTCTGTGGATGCGCTCATACTTTATCCTCTTTTGATGGACGAAATAATAATGGATGGACGGATGGTTGGTTTATTAGGGGGTCGTATGAATTCATTTTCGGGATCGAGCCACCTCCTTGTCTGGATGCCTGGACGGAAGGCTGGAAAATGTCATCCAATTGATAAAACACCACTGCCGATAAAAAGTCGCCCCAAAACACAGAATACGCGTTATAGTATAACAGAAATGAACATCGATACCGGAACCTCTGTGGTCATTTTGGCTGTGCTGGTTTTTTATTTACGGTTGATCATCCTGCAGAGGGAGCGAGTGAAACGATTGCGCGCAGCCGAGGCGGCGCAGGTAAAGGTTAAAAAGAAGCGCAAGACCACTGAGATTATTCCACCTGCCTCAACGCGCTATTCGGTCTTATCGCCAAACCGCAGAGACCTGGTCATTGCCGGGATCGGTCTGGTGGCGATCATTTTCGGAATGCTGCTTAGGTTAAAGGTCATACCAGGCGAGCTCCTGCAGGCTTATTGGTGGATTCCCACTGCCCTGGGTATCGTGGCTTTCAGCTGGGGGTTCAGGCTGTAGGCTCTGGGATGAATAAAGGTGATAAATGTCCAGGCTGTGGAATGGCTGACCAGGTGGAAAAGGTCAGCACAGTTTATTTATTAGGCATTGGTTTGAAAAAGCGAATTGCTGCAGAGTCAAAAAAGCCTGCACTTGCAGCGATCAACCCGGTCTACCTGGAAATGCCGTCGGAAGACTTGAGAGCGCTCAGCCGGAAGCTTGCGCCTCCATCGTCGGTGAAAGCGGGATTTACCCGTCCCATCCATCCTGACGTTTTTGTGCTGACATTCAGCTTGATCCTGCCTTTTTTCCTGTTTGGTATCTACGCCAGCCAGAGAAACATTTTACTGCCCATGTTGGCTGTCCTGGCCGCCTTTGCTGCGTGGTACATCTGGAAGCGTAAGTTCTTGATCGCCAGGTTTGAGCGCCAGCAGAATGAGCGCAAGGATGCGGAAAAACGGACGAAATCCGGGGTGGAAAACTGGTTGAAGCTCTATTACTGCCTGCGGGACGACGGCGTTTTCGAGAAGGGATCCCAAGACCTGACGCCCATTTCGGAGGTCAGGCGCCTGTTGAACCGCTGAGTTTACGGCAGGCGCAATCTCTGTTGATAACACCATTTTTATGTCATCTTGCCCTGTATTCTGCCCATGCCGTAGGGAAATTTGCCTGGAATCTTCTGGCGGAACCCCAGGTGGCGCAGCCTTTGGGTATAACGAAACGCGGCGCTTTTTTCCGACTCGCCTGTGGCCAGGTTATTTTCTTGTCCACCGAAGCATTCCGTGGACCCCTGACAATCAATGTCAGAATTCCCATCCGATCGCCTGGGTAAGGTCCTGCAGGCTGAGGCCTACTTTTCGCAAGAGATCATCCGTTTCATGGGAGTGGAATGGTCGATTGACATGCACACGGCACAGGTTTGGGAAGCAGCTATCCCCGTTCTGAGCCAGGTTTTGTCCTGTCAAAAGTCGGGAGCAGAATATTATTACAAATTACCGGTCATGTTCAGGGTATGGAGAACCTCAGTGATCTGGCGCGGTTCCTGCCTCACCTCATGGAAGACACAATTCCGAGATGGGATGCAGGCGAATCCTTTTAGACCGCTGCTCTCCCGGGTGAAAGAATTTGCGAAGGAAGATACCTGGGATGATTTTCAAATGGCCAGGCTGGCGCAAGCCCTGGGTGAATTCCTGGGGTTGGGTCCCGGTCTGACGCCGTCGGGCGACGATTTTGTGATGGGCTTTCTGCTGGCACTCAACCGCTGGGGCCAGGTGCTGTTTCCGGGAATACAGCCGGCGCCTCTCAACCAAAGCCCTGGAAGACCTGGCTGCCAGGAAAACGACTGCCCTCTCTGCCAGCCTGATTGCCTGCGCTGTCCAGGGACAGGCAGACGAGCGTCTGGTCCGGGCTTTCGATGGGATTATGCTAGGAGAGTCGGATCCCGCCGCCTGTGTGAATTTACTCTCGGCCTGGGGGAGCTCGTCTGGCCTGGATGCGCTGGCGGGGTTTATAATAGGCCATCTTATCGGAGGTACTCATGGCGAAAGCTGAGATTTTTGCTGGTATTTGCGGTTTTAACACGGTGGTGCGCGCTGCCATGGATGGCGACAGCGTCAACCTGGATATTCAAAGCGAGTGCAAGGCCATCCAGAAGATGGCCGAGCAGCTCAAGCAGGTCGACCCTTTCCAGGAAATATCCTTCCGGCGGAGCATGCCCCTGACGCACGAGATGGCTGTCAAGTACTGCTCGCACGCGGCCTGCCCCGTCCCGGCAGGGATTATCAAAGCGGTAGAGGTGGAGGCTAATCTGGCGCTTCCGAAAGATGTGTCAATCAAACTCTCGAAATCGGACGAATAGTCTGGCTTCGGTAAATAAATAACCGCCTGCCAGTAGTCAAATCATTACCAGACCATTACGGCCTTGATGACGCCTTCCTGGCGCTTCTGCACAAGCTCGAAAGCGCGGGCGTACTCGACCACGGGAAAGGTGTGGGTCACCAGGCGCTCGAGAGGCAAAACACCCTCAACCAATAGCCGGGCGGCTTCAGGCCAGGCGCCTCCTCCAGCGTTACTGCCCAGCAACCCCAGCTCGCGGTGCAGTAAGAAATTCCACTCAAATTTAGCCCGGGCGTCGTCATAATCCCCGATGACGAGGATTTGCGCCTGGCGTTCTGCCAGTTCCAGGGAGGCCGACACGGCAGCTTCCGCGCCGGAGGCTTCGATGATGCAGGGGAATTCGGGCTGGTTGAAAAATGACCGGACTCCCGCTGCAAGGTCATTCCCGGCAGCCTGGTAAAGCAGCGTCTGCGCCGCGCCCAGGTCGGATGCCAGCGCCAGGCGCTCCGGGACGCCGCCAACCATCGAGACTTCCTCGACCCCACCTCGGCGCAGGAGCAGCAGCATTAAAAGACCCATTGGCCCGTCGCCGAAAACCAGGGCGCGCCTGACCCGCGAAAGCTCCAGGCGGTGCAGGGCGCGCAGGCTGACGGCGAGGGGTTCTGCCAGGACTGCGGTAGTGAACGGGACGCTTTCGGGCAGGGGATACAGGTTGCGGGCCTCGGTCAGAAAAAACTCGCCATACCCACCGGGATGCTCGAACCCGACCTCGCCCCCATCTGCCAGCACGTTTTCCGCCACGCACAGCCTGCCCTCCAGCCTGGGATCGACTCCCGGGCCGGCGGCGTCGACGATGCCCGACCACTCGTGCCCGGGGATAGACGGGAAGCCCGTGCGCTGCCAACCCGCCAGCATCTTCAGGTCGGTGGCGCAGATGCCGCAGGCCAATGTTCGGATGCGCACCTGGCCAGGACCTGGTTGGGGCGTTGGCCAGTCCAGGAGATCGAGCTTTTGGGGCGCGGTCTGGACGAGGGCCTTCATCAGGGGTTGATGATGACCTTGGTGCGGTCCGGTCGCCCCATCCATTCTATGGCGGTATGGATCTGGCTGAGCGGGAAGCGGTGCGAGATGATGCGTTCCGCGTCCACCAGTCCAGACTCCATCAGGCGGATGGAACGCGTCATCGCCAGGGTGGTCGTGCCAAAGCTGGCGTCCATGCGGCCTTCCAGGAAGTGGGTGTAGCCGCCATCCAGCTCAAAGGTTTCGTGGGTGGTGATGCCAAAGACGTTCCAGCGGGTGCCGCGCCGGCGCAGGTCGACCATGGTGCGCACGGCTTCGATCGGCCCGGCGGCTTCAATAATGAAATCAGGACCTTCCGGCAAGATACTGTAGACGCTCTGGCGCAGGTTCTCGACGCCGGATGAGAGAGTGTGCGTGGCGCCAAGTGCCAGCGCCTGGGCGCGCGCATACTCCGATGGCTCGATGACGACGATGCGCGCTGCTCCGGCCGCCCGCGCCAGCATCACACACAGCAGGCCGATGCTACCGGCGCCGATGACAACGACATCCTCGCCTACCTTCAGCTCGCTGTACTGGATCATGCCCTTCCAGACCCCAGAAAGCGGCTCGGTCAGGCTGGCTGCGTCGAACGAGATGGCGGCTGGCTTGTGGTAAAGGCAGCTTTCTTTCGTCAGCATGTACTCGGCAAATGCGCCTGGCCAGACGTCGTCGGGTCCATCCCCGCCGGTGGTGAAGGCGGTTTCGCAGTAGTGGGTGTTGCCCTCCCGGCAGTAGCGGCACAGGCCGCAGAATCCGGAAGGCTGGCAGATCACCTCATCGCCCGGCTTGAAGCGGGTAACGCCAGGACCGACCTCAGCTACGACCCCGCTGGGCTCGTGCCCGGCGATGAACGGGAAGCGCACGTTGCGCCGACGCCCGGTGATGGCCTTGTAATCGGTAGCGCAGATGCCGCAGGATTTAATGCGCACCAGCAAGGTGCCCAATGCTTGCGGCTCGGGGATCGGGACCTCTTCGAGCACCAGGTTGTTGAAATCGTGCAGGACGGCTGCCAGCATTTTGTTCATGGGTGATTCCCTTTACGCAGCGGGTTTCAAACCAACCGCATCCAGACGCTTTTTGGCTTCGGCATAGACTTTCGGGGGAAGCGCTCCGCGCTGGGCAACGGCTATATTTTCGTGCAGGTGCTCGGGGAATAGTGTGCCGACAATTATGGTCTGGATGTTCGGGTGAGAAAGGGTAAAGCGCAGCAGGAAAGCGGTGCGGCTCTCGCCAGGCTCGCGCAGCTCATCCAGGTTCGCAGCCTCGTATTTCTCCCAGCGCGCCGCGTGCCTCCCAATCCCAACGCCGGGTTCACCACGGGCCACGCCGCCGCGGATGATCGTGCCGATGCCAGCCTGGGCGGATCGCGTGATCCAATCTTCATGCTCGCGCTCGAGAGCGGAGTAGGGGATCTGGAAGGTGTCGAAGACGCCCCATTCCAGGTAGGTGGGCAGGTGGGGCAGCGTGGTCGAGATGCTGGTGAAGCGTACCTTCCCCTGCTGCTTCATCAGGTTAAGGGTCTCCACCACGTTCTCCTGCGCGGCGATCTCGACTGGGGGGTTGTGAAGCTGCATGATGTCGATGACTTCGGTTTTCATGCGTTCGAGGCTCTCGTGTAGGCCGCGCAGCATGTTCTCGCGGGTAAAATCGTGCGGGGTTTCGTCGGTAGTTTCGTCTTTGTAAGTGACCTTGCAGCCGCACTTGGTCGCCAGGACATATTCCTGGCGCCGTTGGGCGATTGTTTTCCCGATGAATTCTTCGCTGCGCCCGTAGTCGTTGGCCGTGTCGATGAAATTGATCCCGGAATCGAGGACGGCGTTCAGGATGGTGCTGGCTTGCTTTTCGGTTACGGGACGGCCGCCCCAGATGCGCGATCCGCGGATTTCCATGGCGCCGAAGCCCAGGCGGGTGACGGACAATTGTGTGCGGCCTAAAAGTGCAGTGGGTAGAGACATGGTTTCCTCCAATAATAGAAATCAAACACGAATTTCACGAATGATCTGAATTTTTAAACAATCAGGAAATTATAAACGAGAAGTGTTATAACCAGGCGTCCAGCTTAAACTCCGGAGAAAAGGGATTCACGAATTGCACGCCCTCGATATCCAACTCGTTAAAATCTTCACTGAAAATTACAGGAATTTGGTTCAAACGGGCTACTGCCCAAATTTGCGCATCGAAGTAACTAAATTGGTGGTCGCGAACGCCGCGCGCTGCCTCTAGAACAACCAGGCTCGTTGTGTCTAAGATGGTCCAGGAAGAAATGTAATTGCTTATACTTTCTATTGCCTGCTCGACGGTCAAGGGCACGGGTAACATCCGGGTGGTAGTGATAAAAAATTCAGCCAGCACCTGGGCGCTTAGAACGCCAGCGCTCCCTGCCACCAGCCTGTCCATTAGATTGATGGCGATGGCTTGTTTTTTGGATTCGGAGCGATCGTAGGCATTGACCAGGATGTTTGTGTCTAGCAATACCATTCGACTAGCGGTCATATAAATCCTCGCGCTTCCAGGTGCGCATTCCAGGGACAGAACCTAGATCAAGGAGTTTTTGTAAAAATTGTCGCTCGCGTTCCCAGGCGCTCAGTCGTCTAGCAGGGACGCGCAGCCGTTGGACCTGGGCGGTCAACGCCTGGCGGATAATTTCTGCTTCCGACAGCCCCGACTCTTTTGAGGTATGCTTCAAATATTCGTTTTGTTGGGGATCAAGATATATTTGTTTACGAATTTTTGTGTCCATCGTTTGCTCCTGGATAAAGTATACATTGATGTATACATCAAGTCAATAAAATCATTATGATTTCTATTGGGTGACAAATTATTAATAATCAGGTAAACTTATGGCTTAATTTTTAATAGCAATATTCACCTGGAGGTGAGAGATGGCAAATGTAATGGGTACTCCCAGCAAGTATGGTCTGGAAAACCACGGGCTACAAAACTTAAATATGGAATATTGGACGCTGCCCACGCCAATGCTGATCGAGCGCGTACGTCTCGCGGCGCGAAGGCGTGCTGGCCCACGAAGGCGCCGTGGTGGTGCGTACCGGTATCCACACCGGCCGTTCTTCGAACGATAAATTTATTATCCAGGATGCGGAGACCTCTGGGAAAGTCTGGTGGAATAAGATCAACCGCCCGATGGACGAGAGTTACTTCGACCGGCTTTACCTGCGTATGAACGCCTATTTCCAGGGGCGTGACATATTCGTCCAGGATGCCAACGCTGGCGCCCACGCCGATTACCGGCTGCCAATCCGCGTGATCACCGAAAACGCCTGGCACAGCCTGTTTGCCCGCAACCTGTTCTTGCGGGTTCCGGTGAAGGACCTGCCCCAGCACGTTCCGGCGTTTACGGTGCTGCAAACCCCTGCCTACCGGGCCATTCCGGAAATTGATGGGACGAATTCGGACGTCTTCATCGTGATCAATTTCTCCAAAAGGATGATCTTGATCGGCGGCACCAGCTACGCCGGGGAGATTAAAAAATCGATCTTTACGATCCTCAACTACCTGCTGCCTGAACGGAATGTGCTGCCCATGCACTGCTCGGCGACCGTGGGCAGCGCTGGGGACGTGGCCCTCTTTTTCGGCCTGTCCGGCACCGGAAAAACTACGCTCTCCTCGGACACCGATCGCGGCATGATCGGCGACGACGAGCATGGCTGGGGCGACGACGGAATTTTTAACTTCGAAGGCGGCTGTTACGCCAAGGTGATCCGCCTGAGCCGGGAATGGGAGCCGCTCATCTGGGGGGCGACCCGGCGCTTTGGCTCGGTGCTTGAGAATGTCAACATCGACAGCACGACCCGGCGCGTGAATTTTGACGACGAGAGCTATACGGAGAACACCCGCGCCGCTTACCCGATCGGATTCCTTCCCAACAGCGTGCCCTCTGGGATTGGCGATCACCCGACCAACATTTTTTTCCTGTCAGCAGATGCTTCCGGCGTCTTACCGCCAATTGCCAGGCTGACGACCGAGCAGGCGCTTTATTACTTCCTTTCAGGTTATACCTCCAAGCTGGCCGGGACAGAGAAAGGTGTTGGCAAGGAGCCGCAGGTAACTTTCTCTACCTGCTTTGGCGCCCCGTTTATGCCGCTGCATCCGAAGGTATATGCCAACCTGCTGGGTGAAAAGCTGCGCAGCCACCGTGCCCAGGTATGGCTGGTCAACACCGGCTGGTCCGGCGGTCCGTACGGCATTGGAGAGCGGATCGCGCTTCCATACACACGCGCCATGGTGAGTGCCGCCTTGAGCGGTGACCTGGATTCGGTGCCGGTGCGCATCGATCCCTATTTTGGGATTCCGGTGCCCGAGACCTGCCCGGGTGTGCCTGCCGAAATACTCGATCCGGCAAAGAATTATCATGATCTGGATGATTACCATACCCGAGCCAGAGCATTGGTTGGGCGCTTCCACGAGAATTTCGTCCAATTCGCCGGGCACGTTCCTGCCGCGGTAGCTGAGGCCGGTCCGAACCGCTAAATTACGTCTGGCAGCTCGTCTTCCAGCAGGCGCAGGCGCGGGTTGGCAAATGCCCAGGCGCAGGCTGCCAGCAGGCATAAACCCGAAAACACAAACCCGATCCCGATGCCGCGCCCGGGACCGCTGCCGAACAGGCTGCCCAGGATGCCTTGACCGAATGCGCCCTGGGCAGCCATTAAGGGTTCCAAAAGACGGTCAGCCAGAGGGCCCGCCAGGGCGAAGGCCAGGGGGGTGACCGAGCGCGAGATCATGCTGCGGATCGCGAAGACCCGGCCTTGCACATCCGGGGCGACTTTTGCTTGAAAAATGACCTGGCTGGAGCCGGAGGCGATGGGTACGCTGAAAAGCATCAGAAACAACCCGGCGCCAATCAGGACGACGGATGAAGAAATTCCAGCCAACAACAACCCGGCAGAGCACAGGGCAATGAAGCCGATGACGGTCGGGATTTTACGTCCCTTCGGTCCGCCCCAGGCGCTGAGCACCAGGCTGCCTGCCAGGGTGCCAGCCCCGATGACCATCTGGACCAGGCCATATTCGCGCGGGGTGTGCTGGGATAGGAGCATGGGTCCGAGCAGGACCATCGAAAAGTTCAGGAAGAAGTTTACGAGTGCATAAAACCAAAGCAGCCCGAATAAGCCACTCCGGGCTCGCAGGTAACGCCAGCCAAAAACGGCATCCGCCCACAGGCCGGTCTTCGGCTGAGCCTGTTGTTGGTTGCCTTCCGAGGCTGCACCTCCGGCAACATCCCCTGGAGGGCGGTATTCGGGCTGTGGGATGTGCACGAGCAGCAGCGCCCCGATGGCAAAAAAGAACGTCAGGAAGTCGATTAAGATGATCCCGCGCAGGCCGATGGCGACGAACAAGAAGCCGGCGGCGACCGGGGTGAGTAGCGATTCCAGGGCCTGCCCCAGGCTGCCCAACCCAGAGGCGCGCGCCAGGTCTTTCTTGGGCACCAGCATGGTGATGGAGGCGGTGTAGGCCGGCTCCTGGAAGGCGCCAAAGATGGAATACAAGACCGAGATGAGGTAGATCATCCAGATCTGCAGGCTGCCTCCCTGGAGCAGAAAGAAAGCCAGCAAGGTGACCAGGGCGCTGCCTGTGTCGGCCAGGATCATGATCCAGCGGCGGTTCCAACGGTCGGCGAGGGAGCCGGCGATAGGGGATAAAAGGATGCGCGGCAGCGTGCCCAGCAGCACGGTTATGGCAAAGGGGGTGGCCAGGCCGGTTTCCCGGTAAATCCAGACTCCCAGGGCAAAGCCCGTCAGGCCGGAGCCCAGCATGGAGATGAGCTCGCCCAGCCAGATGATCAGGAAGCCGCGCATGTTGCGAGGAGGGGGGATGGAGGCGGTCAAGAGGAATTTACTCAGGAAAAGATTCTGGGCAGGCTGCGGTTGTGTCGGCAATTATAACCAGATTGTCTTTCTATGGAGAAATCCAACTTTCAATCCTGTAAGCCCGCTGCCGAAGACTTCCCGCTAAAATGGATAATATCTTAAACCGAACACAACTCGGTCAGGGATGAGGTCAGGTTCTGCCACATGGAGGAAATTATGAAGTGGGTTCTTTGGTTCGTTTCAGGGTTGCTGGCATTTGGCTGTGGAGTATTTCTTTTAGCCTATCTCGTGGTCGACCCGCTGCGGATCGGCCTGGTCGTCTTATTGGGCATCGTCCTGGTTGGCTTGTGGGTGCTGACCGCGGTGACCACGTTTAAGGGCTGGCAGGTTCTCTGGGGCAGCCTGTTGGCCATCGCCTGCCTGGTCGGCGGCTACCTGGCAGCCACGTCAGTTTACCTGGCGCAGGAGGAGCACCGCGACCTGGCGGCGATCACGCGCTCTGAGAGCGATCCTGGCGATGGGCACACCGCCGTACTCTACTTCACCCATGGCGAGCCTCCAGCGTACAGCCCCATGCCGTGGATCGAGACGTTCCACGAGCTGGATGGCGACAGCGTCTCGTTCATCCCCTGGCCTTTTCGCCCGGTCTTTCTGAACAACCTGCGCCGGGAATACCTGGTGGTGGGCGGCAGCGCCCATAACAAGGTGCACCAGATCATGCTGCAGAGCCTGGTGCAATCTTTACCCCAGGCAAAGGAGCAGGGAGTGCGCTTTTACCAGGCTTTCCTGGATAACGCGCCGCGCCCCGATGAAATGGCGATCCAGGCGATCAACGACGGCGCCAGCAAGCTGGTGATCCTGCCAGTCTTTTTAACGGATTCCAGCCACACCCAAGCAGGCCAGGAGATGATCGACGCCGTAGGGGCTGAAAAGTATGGCATCGATGCCTGTTATGCCAAACCGCTGTGGGATACCGAAGCCCTCCAGCAGATGTTTGTGGAACGCGCCAACGAAAACCTGGGGGATATCTCCAAGGACCAGGTCGGCATCGTGCTGGTGGGGCATGGACAGCCGAATGATTGGGATGCGATTTATCCGACCCAGACCGAGCAGGAAGATTTGTTCCGCACCCAGGTGCGCCAGCGCTTGATCGCCGATGGCTATTCGGCAGACAACATCACGTTGGGCTGGATGGAATTCAAGGAGCCCGATATCCAACAGGCGGTCAGCCAATTGGTATCGAAGGGCGTCAAACGGCTGCTGATCTTTTCGGCCTCGATCAGCGCCGATTCGATCCACAGCGACATCCAGGTGCCCGAGGCGGTGGAGGCTGTGGAAATGCCTGAGGATTTGAAGGTCATCAACCTCGGCGCCTGGGGCAATCACCCCCTGGTGATCGAAGCCATCCGCCAGAGGATATTGGAGTGCGAGCCCGGCCTGGCGGGCCAGCCTTAAGGTAAGAGCCCCTCAGGCCGGGTTGTGCCGGGGAAGAATTTTGGCTTGCGGAAGCCTTCGGCATAACGGCAGCCGGCCTGGAAGCCGCGCAGGCGCGATAAAGTTTGCCCGAATTCGACGGAAGTGACGCCGTACTGCTGCACCATCCAGGCTTCCTGGCTCTGGTGGCAGGCGATCATGGCGGCCTTGGTCTCCCACTGGGTGCTGATATCCACGTAAAATTCGGGATGGAAGTTCACCCCGGCCACCGTGTCCATGTAGACGATTTCAGGGATTTTGGCGCAGGCCGGGCTGGCGGTCTCGATGTTCGGGACCGTCAGCATGACGTGGGTGTCCCAGATAATCTGCCCGGTGGTCGTGTGATCCGGGTGGTAATCGGCGTCCTTGTCGGTGCAGATGAGGATGTCCGGGCGGAACTGGCGGATCACCTCGATATAGTGGAGGCGCACCTGCCGGGAATTGAAGAGAAACTCGTCCGGGTATCCCATCCAGAAGAATTGTGCGCCGATCAAGCCGGCGGAGGGCGCGGGCTTCTTTCTCGCGGATGGCGGCAATCTCGTGCTTTTGAAGGCTGGCGGAGCCAACTTCACCGTTAGTGGAAATGGCGATCGCCACCTCGTGCCCGGCCTGGTGGTATTTCGCCAGCGTGCCCGCGCACAGGAATTCGATGTCGTCGGGGTGTGCCCCGAATGCCATGATTTTCATACATCCTCCTTTTCGGAAAGCCGGGCGCGGATCGCCGCGATATAATCCGGGTTGCTCCCGCAGCAAGCGCCGACTACGCGGGCGCCCATCCGGGTGAATTCCTGGATACGGGCTGCAAATGTATCCGGCGGCGTGTCATACAGGGTCTGGTCATCAACCAGCCTTGGCAAACCCGCATTCGGCTTGGCGATCAGCGGGACGCCGGGCAGCACTTCGGCGAACTGCTGCAGCACCGGCTCGATGATGTCCAATCCTTTGCCGCAGTTGGCGCCGATGGCGCTCAGACCTAAAGGCCAGAGTTCTTTAGCCGCCTGGCGGGCATCCAATCCCATCATCGTCTTTCCCCGTCCAGTAAAGCTGAAGGAACAAAAAACTGCCAGCTCAGGAGCGACTTCACGCGCTGCCATCACTGCCGCGCGGGTTTCTTTCAGATCACTCATCGTCTCGATCCAGAAAAAATCCACACCGCCTTCAGCCAGGGCGGCTGCTTGTTCCCTGAAGCAATCCAGCGCCTTTTCGAAAGTCAACGGTCCAAATGGCGCCGTCATTTCCCCGGTGGGACCCAGGTCGCCGGCGACGAATGCTATTACCCCATCATGGCTGCGGTTGTCTGCGGCCTGCCTGGCCAGGATGCCGGCCTGGCGGTTGAACTCGTGGGTTTGTGCGCCGTAACCAGTTTTATCCAGCTTGATGCGGCTGCCGCCAAAGGTGTTGGTCAGGATGATTTGAGAGCCGGCGTCCAGGTAAGCCTGGTGAAGACGCAAAATTTGTTCCGGGTTTTCCACGTTCCAGGCTTCTGGCGGCGCCCCGGCAGGCAGCCCGGCAGCCATCAGCATCGTTCCCGTGGCGCCGTCGGCGACCAGGGTTTTCCCTGTGGAGAGGGCTTCGATAATTGAGTTTCCCATGGCAGTTCCTTCCAAAGCTGGTGAATATTGTGGAAGATTATACTACGGGCAGAAAACTGCTTGAGAAAGAGCGGCTTCTTTGTGCCAGCGCAAAGAAGCCGCTCCCCACTTATGGTATCCTGGAACCAAGATGACGCTTGAAACGATCGAATCCAGCCTGACGGTCACCGAGCTGCTGGCCGCCTGCCCGCAGGCGATCCCGGTATTTTTGTCCCACCGCATGGCTTGCGTGGGCTGCAGCATGGCGGCATTTGAGACCCTGGGTGAGGCTGCCCGCATTTATGGGATCCTGCCAGGTGACTTCCTGGATGAGCTCAATGCAGCCTGCGGGCAGACAAGCGCTAAACGAACTGAATAAATCATAAGTGAATGGAGAAAACCAAGTGCCTGAAACCAAGAAAGAATGCATGGTCTGTAAACTGTCCAGCAATGAGCTCCCGCTGCTTGCCCTGGATTACCGCGGTGCGCAGTTTTATATCTGCCCGCAGCATTTCCCGATCTTGATCCATCATCCCGAAAGGCTGGTCGGAATTTTACCCGGGGCTGAAAACCTTCAACCCCACGAACACGATTAGGAGGAACCATGAAAGCAACCGAGATTTTATCTGAAGAACACAAGGTAATCGTGCGCGTCATCAGCGCCCTGGAGACCGCCGCGGACCGCCTGGAAGCCGGGCAGGACGTGCCGGCGAGCTTCTTCCTGGATGCTGCCGACTTTATCAAAGGATTTGCCGACGGCTGCCACCACCGCAAGGAAGAAGGCGTGCTCTTCCAGTCCATGGCTGCGAACGGCGTGCCCGTCCAGAACGGGCCGATCGGCGCCATGCTGGCCGACCACGAGCAAGGCCGCCTCTTTACCCGCGGCATGCGCGAGGCTGCTCAGCGTCTCCAGGCTGGCGATCGAGTGGCTGTCGCCGTAGCCGCGGCCGTCGCGGCCGTCGTTGAAAATGCCCGCGGGTATGCCAACCTGCTGCGCACGCACATCTACAAAGAGGATAACATTCTCTTCCCGATGGCCGACCGGGCGATCCCCGTCGAGCAGCAGGCGCAGGTCTTCGAGGGCTTTGAGCACGTGGAGCACGAGGAAACCGGCGAAGGCGTGCATGAGAAATACCTGGCGATCGCCGAGAAGCTGGAAAGCCTTGTAAAGTAAGAGCTACCAAACCCGAAACATCCCCGCCTGGGTTACAATAAGCCCATGACCGGGGATGTTTTGTTTACACGGCTGCAGGCCCTGGATTTGTTCCAGGGGCTTTCAGATGCCAGCCTGGAGGCGATCTGCAATGCCGCCAGCAGGCGCAGGGTTGCCGTCAGGCGGCTACTTTTTCTTCCAGGGGGATGCTGCGGAATGGATCTTTGTGCTGGTGGAAGGCCGGTTAAAGGTCAGCCAGGCGACGTTCGATGGGCAGCAGGTCCTGCTGCGTATGCTGACACCCTATGCGCTCTTCGGTGGGGTTGCCTTTTCGCAAAACGAGACTTACCCGGCGAACGCCCTGGCAGATGAAGACAGCCTGGCGCTGTGTTGGTCGAAGGCCAGGCTGATGGAGTTCGTGGCTGGCGAACCGAAGCTGGCGCTGAATGCCATCCGCATGATGGCCGACCACGTCCTGGAGTTTCAGGAACGCTTCAGCCAGCTTGCCACCGAGCGGGTGGAAAGGCGCCTGGCCCGTTCCGTCCTACGCCTGGCAAGCCAGGCAGGGCGCAAAACCGAGGACGGCGTCCTGATCGACCTGCCCCTATCCCGGCAGGACCTGGCGGAGATGAACGGGACCACGCTCTACACGGTCAGCCGGATCATGAGCCAGTGGGAAGAACAGGGGCTGGTCCGGCTGGGCCGCGAGCGCGTGGTGATCCGTTTCCCGCACGGCCTGGTGCGCATCGCCGAAGACCTGGCCTGACCAGGTTACGACCTGGCCTGACCAGGTTATGGCCTGCCGCTCAATTTCTGCAGTGGTGGGAAGGGGATTCCCTGGTTGAAGATGGCAAAGCTCAGGTAGGGCTGCTTGCCGCCGGCTGTGTCCTCGAGCCAGCCGACCGTTTGTCCTTGCACAACAGATTCGCCGCAGCCAACGTTTACGCGCCCCAGGTTGCCGTAGAGCGTCTGGTAGCCGTTGCCGTGATCGAGCACGACGACCAGGCTGCCGTCATCAGAGCTTTCACCGGCAAAGATCACCGTCCCCCAGTCAGAAGCCAGGACCGGCTCTTCGGATTCGCGGCTGTAGATCAGCATCCCCGGGTATTCCTGGTCGCCGCTTTCGGCGTTGATCGGCCAGGTAAATTTTCCGGAGCCGGTGTTGATCGTTGGGATCAGACTTCTGGTGTCGCAGGCGCCTGGACCCTTCGAGGTTCACTTTCAGCAAAGTCGCGCTCCACTCGAGTTCGCCGGAGGCCCGGAAAGGCAGCGCTTCTACGCGGACATCGACTGGACGCACCCCATTCGGCCCTGCTTCCAGGCGGAAGCTGATGGCTGCGCTCCAGGTTCCCTGGCTGGTGACCAGGCGGGTGACGAAGCGCGTCGGGTCGGCCAGGTTGGGCAGGACGAAAATACCTTCAGGGATCGTTTCGCCAGGCTGGGCGATTGAGATGACCCCGCTGGCTCCGGAAGAAGTGGTGACACCGTCGGAAACCGGGCTCTTGTTGATGACTTGCTGTATTCGCGGCTCGAACCCGTAATAATCGCTGATCCAACTGGCATCAGGTTCAGGATAAACCCAGAAGGCGTACAATCCCAGGCGCTCGATGGGTTGAGTGCCGGCTGCGTAGTTCTCGGTTGAGTTGGCGCAGGTCAGCCAGAAGTCGAAGGCGATGTCCTCGACCGTGACCTGGCCGCCGTCGAACGCAATATCGTCTCCGGGCATATAAGGGTCTGATCGATGGCCCTTCGCAGAGTGCCGGATCGATGACCATGGGGTAGGGGGCGGTCGCCGTCAGCGTTGGAATTGTTGCGGCGGTCGGCGTCGGGGTGGGTTCGGCTGTCGCCGTAACCTGAAGCTCCTGGGATTGGCTGGCTGGCGGGTGCGGCCTGGTCTCCCGGCGTTCTCAGCCATGAATAGGTCAGCCACCCGGCGGCGAACACGACCAGGGCAAGCGCCGTCCAGCCTGCATAACGGAGAAAAGTAAAGCTTGCAGTTTTCATGCGTCTCCTGTTCCATTCCATCCGCACTGCAGCGGATTTTTGTTTTAGGGTTGAAGGCGAAAATTCGGGAGCATCCATCCCGGGGGCGAGGCGCTCTTCCAGGAGTCGAACCTGGCAAGCCAACCGGCCGCACTCCGCGCAGGACTGCAAGTGCTCCCGGATGCCTGGTAAATCGCTCGCGGCTGGCTGGATTGCTGTCAGCAGCCATTCCTGGGTTTTGTGGTGGATGTCGGGTTTCATTGCGGTCCTCCTTCCTCGAATGCAGGACCCAGCTCCTGGCGCAGCTTGCGGATGGCGTAATGCAGGCGGGAATAGACAGTGCCTTCGCTGATCCGCAGCGCCTGGGCGATCTCGCCGGCGCTCATGCCGTGACCAAACCGTAAGATCACCGGCAGGCGGTGTTTCTCGCCCAGGGATTGGACGGCTCTTTTAAGGTCGCCGTGATGCTGGTTCTGCACGACCTGATCTTCCACGGTCGTGCCAGCGCCTGGGTGCAGCGCCTGCAGGAGGTTCGTCACTGCCTGGCGAGCCTTACGGCGCCGTAGGCGGTCGCGGCAGTGGTTGACCGCCAGGACCGCCAGCCAGCCGCGCCGCTCGCTGGCGCTGGGGATTTGCTGCCAGTGCGCCAGGGCACGCAGGATCGTCTCCTGGACAGCGTCGTCAGCTTCGTCCGGATCGTCTAAAATCGAGGCGGCCAGGCGGTACAGGTAGGTGTAGTGCTGTTCGACGAGGATCTCCGCCAGGATTTCGGGTTCCGAAATCTTGGCGGTCTTGTCTTCCATGTGGGATTTTTCCATGCTGAGGTTCATATTCTACTCTTTAAACGCATGCCGCTTTCAATTCCTTCAAAAAGCTTAAATATTCCTTGACAACCTAGAACAAATGTACTATTCTTTGCTGTGACAATTACCACATCTGGTATTCTTTAATTCCTGAAAATCACCTTTCAGTTTTCCCAAATCACGGAGTGTGTAAAATGCCTCAATCCTCCACGCAATTTCCCAGCCGTCTTGTCCTGGAGAATGTCCCGAAGGTTAACTTCTACGAAGGCGGCCCGCGCTGCCCGGAAGATTTGTGCCTGGCATCCGTATTTCGTGCCCTCGGCGAGTTCTTCCAGGAGGATGCATTTGGCTGCCGCACCTGCCGGGCGATGCAGCCGGGCTGCCAGGTGAACTGTTCGTATTCTTTTTTCATGGGTATTACTGGGATCGCCGCGTTCCTCTCCTGGAAAAAAGGCTGGCAGGAGGATAACACTGCCGCTTTTTACATGTCCGAGGATCCGGCTGCTCCCGAACGCTGGGGGATGCGCGCCCTGGGCTACGAGGCCGAATGGGTAGAGCGTGCCGGGGGCGAAAGCAGCATGCTGGAGAGCGATCATCAAAATTACCGCCTGCGCATCCAGGAAAATATCCATCTTGGCAGACCTGTGATCGGCTACGGGGTGGTCGGCCCTCCTGAGCCGGCGATCATCACCGGTTATGATGATGGCGGTGAAGTCCTCCTGGGCTGGAGCTTCTTCCAGAACATTCCTGGTCTTAACGACGGCGTGGAATTCGAGCCGGACGGCTACTTTCGTAAGCGGGATTGGTTCAAGGATACCCACAGCCTGCTGCTGATCGGCGAGAAGCAGGAACGGCCGAAACTTACTGAGCTTTATCGCGATGCCCTGCAGTGGATGTTGAAGGTTTCCCGGGTTCCCCAGGTCGTGACCGGAGCGGATGCGCCGGAATGGTACCGCCAGCGAGCTAACGGGCTGGCAGCCTACGACGCCTGGGCTGAACAACTCCTGGCGGACGAGGACTTTAATACCCAGGACGAAACCATCCTGCGCCAGCGTCATGACGTGCACAACAATGCAGTTGGCCTGGTGGCTGAGGCCCGCTGGTACGGCTCGCAGTTCCTGATCCAGGCTTCCAACCCCGACATCCTGCATTACAGCATGGCCGAGGACCTGCTGCACGCCGCCGCCTGCTATGCGGCCGAGCATGACCTGATGTGGAAGGTTTGGGACCTGGCGGGCGGCAACGGCAACCCCGAGGCTTACCGCCTGTTCGCCGATCCTGCGGTTCGCCGCCAGATGATCCCGGTGATCCAGCAGGCAAAAGAAAAGGACGAACAGGCGAACCTGCATATCGAGCGCGCCCTGGCGCTAGGAAAATAAAGAGGAACTCACGATGCCAGAACTGCCAGAAATTTACCACCTCGCCAGGCAGATGAACGACCTTTTGAGTGGGAAGACCATCGTCCAGGTCGAAGTTCTGCAGCCGAAGTGCTTGAACGTCTCCCTGGAGGAGTTCAGGGTGGGGCTGGTGGGGGCGCGCCTGTTGGGTACGCGCTACCGCGGTAAGTGGATCCTGAGTGAAACTACACAGGATTGGTTGTTGCTCAACCTGGGAATGGGCGGCGAAATCCTGCTGGTCAACCGCTCTGCGCTTCCGAAAAAATATCGCCTGGTTATGGATTTTGACGATGAGACCTGCCTGGCGGTGAATTTCTGGTGGTTCGGCTACGCTCATGTCGCCGGGAGGGAGGCACTCGACCGGCATGCGATGACAGCCGGCCTGGGGAAGAACGCCGTCGAGCTGGAAAATGCGGAGTTGCTGCGCCTGCTGGAAGGCCGGCGGGGAGCGCTAAAAACCTTCCTTCTTGACCAAAATAACCTGGCGGGCATTGGCAATTTTTACATCCACGATATTTTATTCCTGGCGCGCTTGCATCCCCTGCGGTCGATCCCTTCACTCAGCGAAGCGGACATTACACGGCTGGCCGAAACTATCCGCAGCCGGCTGCAGTACAGCATTGACAAAGGCGGGGCGGAGTTCGAGGTCAACCTGCTCGGTCAGAAAGGCTCGTTTGGGATGCAGGACCTGATCATCGGGTACCGCGAAGGCCAGCCGTGCCCGGAATGCGGCACGCCGGTCGAGAAAATTAAAACGGGTGGTACCAGCAGTTTTATCTGTCCCTGCTGCCAGCCGCTTTGATGAAGATTGTCGGTTTCCTGGCTTTTCAGCCGCGAATTACATAGGCCGAACCGAGCAGTCCGCTTCCGGAGTGTACCGACAGACCAGGGGTGAGTTCGGCGTAAATCATCTCATCCGGGCAGGGCAGGCTGAGGCGCAGCTGCTCTTCAAATCTTTGGCCTTCTTCGAGCGCATTGACGTGGACGATGGCCATGCGTTCGATTTCCTTGCCAGCCAGCTCCGTTTGCAGCAGCTCGATCACGCGATTCAAAGATTTTCCGCGGGTGCGGACTTTTTCGAGCATCTCGAGCTTGCCGTCCCGGATTGTCAGGATAGGTTTGACGTTAAGCAGGGTGGCGAAGCCGGCGGCCAGATGACCGACGCGCCCGCTCATAGCCAGGTATTTGAGGGTCGAGAGGGCTGCAAAAAGGTGAGAGCGCTCGCGTACTTGTAATGCTCTTTCAATGATTTCTTCCTTGGAAAGTCCCGCCCGGGCGGCTTCTGCCGCGGCCAGGACGATGAATCCCTGGCCCATTGTAAGGCTTTGGGTGTCGATGACCGTGATATCTCGACCGGCAAACTCCTCCTTAGCGGTAAGCAAGGCGTTGTTGTAAGTGGCGCTGACGGCTGAGCTGACGCACAGGCACAAGATGGCCTCTGCGCCCGTGTCGAATGCAACCTGGAACGCCTCGGAGAATTTTCCGGGCGAGGGGGCTGCCGTTGTTGGCAGGCGGTTTTCCTGGTCGATACGGGTAAAGAGGGATGCATCGTTGATTTGCTCGCAGGCATCGAAAGTTTCCTCGCCAAATTGGACGGAGATCGGCACCTGGTGAATGCCATATTCGGCAGCCAGGCTGGCAGGGATGCTGGAATCGGTATCGGTAATAATGGCTACGGACGGTTTCATGTACGTCTCCTGATGAACTTTGATAAATCCTGGATATCTATAAAACCCTGATCTGAATGTTCTGCCTCGTAAATTAGAAAAGAGGAACTCACACAGACTCTATTCTGGTAAAAAAACAGCCCCCGGGTGGGGGCTGCCGGTTCTTGCAATTATGAACGATTGTTCCCACCATTAAGCCTTGGCTGCAGTCTCCGGAAGCATCCCTTCCAGGATCATCTCAAGCGCCATCGTGTGGCTGCAGCGCCCACGTGATTGGAAAAAGTCACAATCACACTGCCAGATACCCATCCAACAAGTTTACGGTGTGGGGATTATTTTCACCCTCAAGGGTTACCTTAAGCGACTCAATGTGAATGCGGTCTCTTTGCTCGGCGTATCGCTTCGCCTTCTCAATTTTTCCGATCATCCCGTAGTCCATTGATCAAGTTCTCCTTTTTTCGTTGGTTTAGAAGCAACAGGCACGCGCCGCGCGCGTGCCTGCAAATTGTTATTCGGTAAATTCCATTCCTCTAAAATAGCTCATAGCGGTTATGGTTCTCTTAGGATTAGTATAAGCGGAGTCCGGAAGAAAGTCAACGATTCGGTTAACGATTTGGTTAACAGGTTTCAGAATCGTAAGCTGCTACGCCAGGAATCAGGATGCCAGGGATTTTCGCATCCAGATCAGGGTCTGATGCTCGCGAAAACCGGCTGCCTCAATCGCCTGCCTTGCATGTTGGCGTGGGTAATCCAGGACCAGGTGGCGACGAATCCCCAGGCTCTGGCGGGCATGGTGCAGAAGCGCCTGGGTGGTAACTTCGTGGAACCCGGGCTTTGAGGCCAGCCACAGGATGCTGCTCCGAGTATGAGTGGTCTGGCGGGCTAAAACACCGATCAGCTCCTCCTTTTGCCATGCCGCCCACTGCTGCACGATGAGTGCTTTTGCAAAGCGATAGAAACCGCCCGCAATTCCGGGGCGCAGAGAGTTATCCTGCAGCGGCAGATGCCAACGCAGCTCCAACGGGTAGCTTTCCAGCAGCCAGGTTTCCTGGGTATGCCACAGGTCGGAGCGGCGACGGGTAATTATGACTCCATCAGGAGGCGAAAGAGGCTGGTATGTAATGCTGCTGACCCAGGTTGTTCGCCGGGCTTTCTCTTCAAATCCCAGGTTCTCGTAAAGCGTGATCGCCGGGACGTTTTCTTCACGGACGTGCAGCCAGACCTCTGGCATGCCTTTTGCGCGGGCATATGCAATTCCTTGTTCTGTCAGCAGCTTGCCGATGCCGCGCCTGCGAAAATCCGGATGCACGGCCACGTTGGCAATCAGGTACCGGCGCTGTCCTTGGAGGCGATAGGGAATCAGACTGATGTTACCGACCAACCCTTGCGCCTCTTCCCAGACAAAACCGGTGATGGGGAGGTTCGCCCATTCCTCAAGTGGAGCAAAGAAGGCCATTCCGGGGGTCTGTGCAGCTGCCCGCATATTCTGCAGGTACCGGCGTCCCTCTGTATCCAGGGTGTCCTTAAAACACAATTCAATTAAGTCGGCCACCGCCAGCAGGTCGCGGCGCGCATCCAACGGGCGCAGATGGTCTGAAACAGCGCCCTGGTAGGTTGTATCCGCGACGGTTGCCATGATGGGCTATTGTACTTCAAAACGATTTTTACATCCGCGAATCAATGCCCTTGCAGCGATTGCCTTCCGGATATAAAATGGTTCAAACAATTGTTCTGTTATTTGAGGCGGACATGTCGGTAAATTTCCAGGAAGTGCGCAACCAGGTGAAAGAGCTGGGGGAGGGCGCTCTATCTCGTCAACGGAGACTGCAGGATCTGAGAGCGAAAGCTTTAAAGGTCCTGGAAAACAATGCAAGGGAGCTGGAGAGACTCCAGTATAAAGTTTCGCGCGTGGTTGCCACTGCTGACCCAAATTTACGCTGCGCTTTACCTGTTACCGAGTTTTTAGATGCAGCCATCCCATGTTCAGAGTTGGGGGGACCAACGACAATCCTGGCAGCCGATGGTTCTCAGATCGCGCCTGACCGGCATTCTGAGGTGGAATACTGCATGGTCAATGTCGGTGCCATCCGTATGTTGATATCGCCGGTAGGCGAGCCGTTGCCGCCGTTGGTTCAGGTTGAAAGCCAGCTGTTTTACGATGAGGCGCTCTACACAAGCACGGGCACGATCACTGAGGCGCGGCTGGCGTTAATGCGCGACCTGCGCGAGCGCAGCATGCTGGCGCGCCTGGCAAAAGATGTCCCGCCCCTGGCAATCACGATTACGGATGGACCGATGGAGCTTTGGGGCTCAAGCGAGGCTGAAAACCGGGGCGAGTTCAAGGAAAGCCTGAAAGATTACCTGGGAGCGCTGTCCGTCCTCTACGAGCTGGGAGCGATCACGGCCGGCTACGTGGATAAGCCCTCCGCAAACCTGGTAGTCAGGCTTTTGGAAGTGGCAATGCTGGCGGATGACAGCCTGGGACAAATCAAGAGCTGGATTCCTCTGCGGGGGGTGACGGACATTGACCTGTTCAAGCATTTACTGGAACCCGGGCAGCGCTCGGCCGTCTTTGCCCTGCAGTCGCACACCGCCCAGGAATATACAGGTGTATTGGCTTTGCATTTTTTCTATCTGAATGTCGGCCGGTCAGGTCATTCCTGGCTGGCGCGGGTCGAAATTCCTGCCTGGGTCGCCAATTCTCCAGAGCAGTTGGATTCGCTCCAGGCAGCTTTGATCGCCCAGTGCCGTAGCCTGGGCAAGCGGCCATATCCTTACGTACTGCACCGCGCACACGAGGCTGCCCTGGTGACGCTCGAGGAGAAGGACCAGGTTACCAATATGATAGCGTTAGAGCTGCGCCGGCGCGGTGTGGAAGTCGGTGAGATGTCGTATAAACAAGCTGCTAAGGACAGCGGTGGTCGATCAAGTTATCAGCGAGGAGGTCTGCGATGACGTCTGCAATGACGTTTGCGAAGACGGCAATTGAGGTGGGCCGGCTGCTGCGCGCCGGAACGCAGGGATTCGTGGCCGGCTGCCGGGTTTCCCAGGTAGATAGCCCCACGTTTGGCGCCCTGGTGCGGGTACCGCTGGGGCAGGATGAGTCCATTTTTGGGTTGATTCATGATATTCACGTCGATGATGATGGGCTCGTACGCCAGCTTGCGGCCGCCGACGGCATCGACGACACGATCATCCTGGATAACCGGTTGAATCGCAATGTGCCGATTGAAATCAGCGTTCTTTCGGTCGGTTACAGCCAGAACGGGCAGGTCTTTCACCTGTTGCCTCGCCGGCCTCCGCTCAGCCTTGATCTAATGTACCTGTGCGATGATGCTGAGGTGCGCCTCTTTACGGCCAGCCAGCGATTCGGCTACTTCCGGCACATCTTGCGGGCTGCAGATATCCCCACCGGGGAGTTACTGGCTGCCCACCTGCAGCAGGCTGGCGAGATTCACCGCAAGACCGGCGATGAAGGCTGGACCAGCCGGGCGATGCAGGAAATCATCATCCTGCTGAGGGATGATTACACCCTGCTCATGAGCGTGCTTGGAGCGCTGGCAGAGATTTAGGACGGTAAAGGTCAACCATGGAAACAACGAACACTGCCATTGGTTATATTGTAGGTGGAGGTCTTAAGGAAAGCTTCCGGGTCCGGCTGACCGTGCCTGCCCAGGCTGTGCAGGAGGGCGGATTCGTCGTGATTGAGAGCGGCGATTGGATGTTTTACGGTCTGGTCACCGATCTACAGCTTGGCTCGACAGACCCGCGCTTTGCTGATGAGCAAAGCGATGCTCGTTTCCCACCCGGTCTGGCGCGCCTGCTGCACGGGCAGACCCTTTATACCAACCTGGAAGTCTTACCGGCATTAATGTTGGAGCGTGGTCCTGATCCTGGGTCGCCTGTCTATCCAGCGTGGATGGACGCCATCAATGCGGGGCTGCGTGAGATGCCTCGCCCGATGCCTGTGAAGACGGTGCCGCCTCACCATGCCGAAGTGCGCCTGGCTGGCCCGGGGGATATCGCTGAAATTTTTGGAAAAAGCGAAGAGCCCGGGAATTTTGTCATTGGGTATACGCGCGAGGGCGAGAATCCTGTTTGCATAAACCTGGATCGCTTTGTGCAGCGCTCCTCCGGTGTTTTTGGAGCAACGGGCACCGGAAAATCTTTCTTGACTCGCCTGGTCCTCGCCGGCCTGATGCAGTACAACCGGGCTTCGGTGCTCGTGTTTGACATGCACAACGAGTACGGCTACGACGACACCGCCTCGGATACGAGCCAGCGCGTGGTTGGTTTGAAGTCGAAATTCAGGAATAAGGTGATGATGGTCGGGTTAGGTCAGGGAGCGCGCATCCGAAACAATGTTCCGGATTTCAACCTTGAAATAGCCAAAGAGGATATTCGACCTGAAGATATAGATATGCTCACGCGCGAGCTAAACTTAAAAGAAACGACACCTACTACTCTGGATGCGCTGTGGTCCGATTTCAAGAGTGATTGGTTCGTTAAGTTCCAGGAGATGAAATCCAGCTCATTCGTCGAAGATGAAAAAGGGAAAAAGGATTATGCCCCTGACAGTGTGGCTTTTTGGGCGAACCAGGTAGGAATTAATGTCAATGCTGCGGAGGGTTTACATAGCAAGCTAAACCGGCTCTTCAACAAACCTTACATTGTGGATGTACCGGCTAAGGATACAGTCAAGCAAATTATTCAATCGCTTGAAGCTGGCCAGCACGTAATTCTTTCTTTTGGCAAGCATGAAGAGGATTTAGATTACCTGTTTGTTTCCAATTTACTGACCAGGCGCATCCGTGATGCCTGGGAAAAGCGTACGAATGAATTCCGTGGGGCAAGCGGAAAAGAACCTCGCCCTCTGGTGGTCGTTTTGGAGGAAGCCCATAAGCTCCTGAACCGCGAGATGGCCTCGCAGACCTCATTCAGCACGATTGCGCGCGAGATGCGCAAGTACTACGTGACCCTGTTGATCATTGACCAGCGTCCATCGCAGATTTATGATGAGGTCATGTCACAACTTGGGACACGTATCTCGGGCTGGTTGGGCGATGAGGACGATATCCGGGCGGTTCTCTCTGGCCTGGCGGGGAGAGATGCTTTGCGCGGCATGCTGGCGCGCCTGCAGCCAAAGGAAGAAGTCCTGCTGCTGGGATGGGGTGTCCCGATGCCGCTGCCGGTTCGCTCCCGCAGGTATGACGATAAATTCTGGACAGAACTGCTGGGACGAGCGGGTGCGCCATCCGGGGATCGCAGGGAAGCTGAGATTCTGGAAGATCTGGGATATTAACGATGAAACTGGCTACCTTGTGTTACATCCGCCGCCAGGGGAAGACCCTGATGGTCCACCGTATCAAGAAAGAAAATGATGTTCACCTTGGGAAATGGAATGGGTTGGGCGGTAAACTCGAACCCGGTGAAACGCCTGAAGAATGCGCCGTGCGCGAGGTATTTGAAGAATCTGGCCTGGTTGTCCGTAAACTGGCCCTGAAAGGGATATTGACTTTTCCGGGCTTTAGCAATGATGAAGATTGGTATGCATTTGTTTTTGTGATCAGTGAATTTGACGGCCAGTTGACCGACTCGCCGGAAGGGGTTCTCCATTGGGTGGACGACGACGATATCTTAGACCTTAATTTATGGGAAGGGGATCGCTTTTTCTTACCCTGGTTGGATAAACCTGGCTTTTTCTCAGGGAAATTCACGTATGTCGACAACCAGTTAATGAACCATCACATCATCAACTATCCATAGGATTTCAATCACGAGGGGGGTATGCCTCTCAGTCAAGTATTTTGGACCTTCGCTTTTACTGCGTTTGATCTGCCTGTTTTCCGCAGTTTGTTTCGTTGGACCTGGTCGTGTATGAATGAACATTTGCCCGTTCACTATCTAAGGCAAACCGAGACTTTATTAGCCTTCAGCCACCCCAGACCGGTATACCCGGTGCACATTCTGCTGGTTCCAAAACGTCCCATATCAAGCATGAAGGAATTGACATCGGCCGACGCCCAATTCTTGGTCGATGTGTTCGCCTGCGTGCAAAGCCTGGTTGAGGAGTTTGGACTGGATGAAAAGGGTTATCGCCTCATCATTAATGGCGGTCCTTACCAGGATGTGCCTCAGCTCCATTTTCACCTGATATCGGAGGCTTCGTGAAAAAAACGATCGCGTTTTTCCTGGTAACTTTCATGACCTTTATTGTCCTGGCAGCGCTTGGAACGGACACAGCGACTGCTGCTGACCTGGACCGAGGGCCGCTTGAAGCAGCCCCTGATGAAATGTCAGGCGCTGAAGAATACACCTTCAGCTCCGTATCGGGCGTTTACAGTGAGATCACCGGCGGTACCGTCAGCTCGGCGACCGGCGATGACGGCTTTCAGGATATCAGCCTGCCATTCGTTTTTACATTTGACAGTCTTACCTTTGACACAGCGAGGCTCAGCGTCAACGGCTGGCTGCAGCTTGGCCAGACTTACGGTGGCAGCGGTTCTGCGAATGACCTGGCGAATGCAGATGTCCGGCCCATCCTGGCGCCATTCTGGGATGACCTTTATGATGATTCGACCAGTGAAATCCGCTACCAGCTCCTGGGAACCAGTCCGGATAGGGTTTTTGTCGTCCAGTGGAAAGGAGTGCGTTGGTCGGGTTCTGCCGGTTCCCGGCAAAATTTCCAATTGCGCTTGTATGAAAGTCAATACAAAATCGAGTTTATTTATGGAGCGATGAGTTCATCCACGAATACTTCGGCCTCCATTGGTTTGAGTGGTGCTTCCACAAGTTATGGAAAATTTCTCTCGGTGACGCCAGGGAATCCGGCAACTGCAAGTAGCACCGTGGTGAACAACAGCATTTCTACGGTCAGTTATCTTTCCGGTGGTACAACGTTCCAGTTTATGCCACCTTGTTTTCACTTGTGGACAGGTGGTGTGAGTCAGGATTGGGATGTCCCAGGAAATTGGAATTGCGATGTTGTTCCTGGCGTGGCGAATAATGCTACAGTAACAGACGCCGGAATCAACATGCCTGTCATTGGTTCGGACTCCAGCCTGGCCAGGCTGGATCTTGACTCGGGTAATTCATTGACACTGAGTGGGGGTAACTTAACTGTGGAAGGCATCAGGATTGAGGGCTTATTAACTGTCAATGGCAGCGAGATGCTCTCGCTGTCGGGAACAAACCTGGCCTGGAACCGGTTACCTGCCAGTGGGGTTTTTAAGCCAGGATCTGGATTGGTTTCATTCCAGGGAAGTGGTATCTTGACCATGCACGCTGATGAGGAGTTTTATCATCTAAAGGTCGAAACCGGGAAGACGTTTGATCCTGGGGAATATCAACTTATAATAAAAGGGAACTTTACGAACCTTGGGACCTTCTGGCCTAGCCATGAATCGAGTGAAATCCATTTCTACGGGGCGGTTGTCAATCAAGGAGTTCTGGAGAGGCCAGTTAAGCAGCATGATATTTTACCAAGACTTTGAAAATCACGTCTCAGGTACTTTTTATGCAAGCCAAAATACCGGGATTGGGACCGAATTCCAGGGAAATATCACCAACAATGGAACTTTTAACGCTTCGGATACTGGTAGATTGTCTGTGCATGGTGATTGGTCGAATGAAGGAATTTTTTCACCAGGTCTAGGTACAATCATCCTGACAAGAAATGGAATACAAAATTTCACGGGTGGGGCATCGACCGATTACTACAACATAACCATTGAGAGTGATGCAGACGTGGAATTGGGAAGTAATCTATTCGTTTTACATGACCTCCTGATCCAGGCAAATGCTGGCTTGGACCTCGTTGGTTATTTGTTGAACGTCGACAACCAATTTGTCAATTCTGGAATAGTTTCTCAAACACTCCAGGTTTCGCCTGGATCCGCGCAAGATTTTGTAAAAATTTCGAACAAAGCGGGAACCCGTTCGGTTTATTGGGGTATAAACCTTTCTCCCGCGGCGGACATGGGAATGACCAGGGTTACTATTCGAGGATCGCCCCAGGAAGGTTGTTCGTCTTATTCTAGTGATGCCTTGATCCTTAGATGTTACACCATAGAACCGCAGAATCCTGTAAATGCTACAATCCGGTTCTATTTTCAAGGAAGTGAATTAAATGGGCAAATCCTTGACCAAATGAAATTATGGCATTTTCAATCTAGCTGGAGCCAGGTGGGAGCAAACTATGCTCATTCAGAAACTTGCGCCTTGGGTCAATTAGATTGCTGGTTCCAGGCAGAGGCGATCTCTGATTATTCGTTGTTCGGAATTGGAAGTGGAGGAATGCCCACCAGAATTCGTATACTTAATGTAACCTCTGGGCAGTATGGTAATCAGGCATTTCCTTGGGTCTGGCTGGTTGTTTTGAGTATTATTCTTGGGGTTTCAATGAAGGTTTTTATACAAAAAAAACGGATTTGATGTTGGTAAATGGCAATTAATCACCATAAGTTGCTTTGAGACTTAATACTTTATCTGCATAATAATACCCGACATCCATTGGTCCATAAGCTTTTAAAGCTTCACGAGTGCTTCCATAATGATTTTGTAATTGTGCCAGCATCCCGGTTCCATAAGAAATATTATATTCAGGATCCTGTAATTCGTTAATAGTGGGCCTGTTTTTGAAACAAGGTCCATTTGGGCATTGGAACGAGGCAGAAATGCCATCCTTAGGCATCACCTGCATCAGTCCAACCGCGCCGCTTTTCGAATAAGCGATAGGGTCACCACCACTTTCTTGCCAGATTAAAGCTGCGATTAAATCCGGGTCCAGGTTATTGGTATCTGCATATTTGGTAATTAAGCTGCACCATTGGCGAATACTTTGTGGGAACCGAGGGTCGACTGGGCAAGCTACATTCGTTTGCTCTTCAGAGGAAATTTGCTCCGGCTCTAGATTAACCTCACTGTCTTGTCTGTTATCCTTTTCCTTTGGAACGATAATTTTTTCAACCAGACTCACAACTCCGGCTGACGGATTATTTTGATCGTCTGCCGCATAAGCATGGGGAATTAAGTTCATCCTGCCAGTCACGAGATATAAGATTGTACTTACCAGGCAGGCTGTTATGATCGTCCAGGGGATGGCAAATCTCTTCGCAACAAGGTAATACATCAGGTCACCAATTTTCCATTAACTCTTGATATTTATTGAATTATCGTTAAAATAGCACATATGTTCTATGTTGTCAAGCTGTTCTAATGTTCAGTAGTTAAAAATGGTCTAAAATTAGTACTTGACAAATAGAACAATTGTTCTATAATAAATATGGCGTTACCCTATCCTTATTATTCTGATTGATCGTCACACGTATAGGAGGACGAAATGAATAAGAAAGCTGGTTTTTCCCTGTCATCCCCATTCAATTTCCATGTAAAACGTGGATTGGCTTTTGGGATCATCATTGTCGGTGCTCTGATTGCTTTTGAGGCATTTAATTACAGCACCACCGAATACGCATTATCTGACCTGCTAGGTGATTTAGGATTTCTTGGAATCCATTGGTCAACGATTCTGGCAGTAGCATTTTGTGGTATTGATTTTGCCGGAATCGCTCGATTATTCACACCCGAAGAAGGCGAGGATGAACCTTCTGAAGTCTGGTATTTATTCGGTGCCTGGCTTCTGGCAGCAACCATGAATGCAATGTTGACCTGGTGGGGTGTTTCTCAGGCCATCATCGAAAATCCAAGACTCAGCGGGAGCGTAATCCCTCAACAGACAGTTATCAGGATCGTTCCGATATTTGTGGCAATCCTGGTCTGGTTGATCAGAGTATTAATTATTGGAACCTTCTCAGTTGCTGGCGATCGCTTATTCTCACAACGAGATAAAAAAGCAGGTTATCCAGTTTATAACTCACGCTCAAATGATCTTGTTCCTGTGAATAATAATCGTGCACGAGCGCCATTCCAGGTTCAGAAGACTCCTGCAGCCGCTAACACATTTCATCCTGCCCCAAAAACGAATACTCAGCCTGATCCTGCTTACTCCCGGGCTGAACCAACCTACCATCAGGTATCAATGAGCGCACCTTCTTCACAGAATACTACACCAACGAATAACCAAACCATGCGATCATTTAGCGGAAAGACAGGTGGTAGTAACAATCGTTCATAAATACGAAAAACGCCCTCAAGGTTTGTGCCTTGAGGGCGTTTTTATTTTACATTTTTATTTCCTCGCAGGGACCATCTGGTAATGGTAACCAGACTGTAAACGTAGTTCCTTGCGGTTGCCGACTACTCACCTCAATAGTTCCCCCATGGTTTTGAATAATCCAATACGCAATTGATAGACCCAAGCCGTATCCTTTCCCATCCTTACTCCTGGTTCGAGATTTTTCCCCACGGTAGAATCTCTCGAAAATATGCGGTAAATCCTCAGGTGGGATGCCTGGACCCGAATCATCGACAACCAGGCAGGCCTTCGAATTTACTTTTCCCAAGCCTACCACGACTTCTCCGCCTCCAGGAGTATATTTGATAGCATTACTAATCAAGTTCACCAACACCTGTTTCAAGCGGTCCTGATCCCCACACACCAGCACCTGGTCGATCTCACCGACCTTTAAAGCCAATTTACCTCGGGCCAACACCTTCATCTGCTGCATGACTTCGAGCATCAAGGTGTCAAGCTCAACCGTTTTCATGATCAAGGGGAGTTTCCCCAATTGGCCTGAGCTAAAAGGAGTAAATCACCAACCATTCTTGTTAAACGATCGACTTCACTTTCAATACTGGATAACGACTCATCGTCCGAGCAGTTCATCCTACGCATCAGCTCCGCGTTTCCTTTAATCACTGTCAACGGCGTCCTCAGCTCATGCCCCACATCCGCGATAAAACGCTTTTGTGAATTGAATAATTGTTCCAGCCGACTTAGTGTTTGGTTAAACGCCATTATTAATTGCCCGACTTCGTCTTCTGGTTGACCCGAATAAGGAATCCTGCGCGAAAGGTCATCCGCACGTGTTATTTGTAAAGCAGTCTCGGTTACTGACTTCAAAGGCGCAAGTGAACTGCGAATCAAAAACCAGCCGGCAACAGCAGAAATTCCCATTGCTACCAGGCAGCCTGTAACAAGAACACTAAATAACACATGCTGGGTGTTTTCTACATTGGTCAGGTACATCCCGGCCTGAATGACACCCAACCTGCGATCCTGGCCTCTTACTTTTACCGGAGTCGATAAAACCCGAAGGCGATTTATTCCAAGAAACGTGTTCCTATATATGGGGAGATTGGACTTCAATCCTACCGGATCGATGGACTGTGAAAAACCATTCAGATTTTCGGATACCGATTCCAACTTTCCGTGTATATCCCAAAATTGAATAAAAATATTAGTTTCCTGGTTCAAACCTGGTAATTTTGCCTGGTTTATATACCCTACTTTGCCAGCATTTGCCTCATTTGTAATCGTTTCAACCACAACTTTCAATCTGGCATCGACCTGACGCAAAAAACTCACACTCATAAAAATATAGACGGCTATGCCGAGAAACAAAAGAATGCCCCCAACCGTGCAAGAGACCAGGAGCGTCAGGCGTGCTTGTAGCGACATAAATTTTTAAGAGGCTTCTCGCAGGACGTACCCCATCCCTCGAACCGTGTGAATCAGGCGGGTTTCTTCCGAGAGTTCCAATTTTTGCCGCAGGTAGCGGATATAGACTTCAATTATGTTACTTTCACCACCGAAATCATATCCCCAGACCCTGTCAAAAATCATGTCCCTTGTCAATACCTGCCTGGGATGGCGCATGAAAAGCTCCAGCAGTTCGTATTCCTTTGCTGTTAAGGAAATGACCCGGTCGCCGCGGGATGCCTGGCGGGTACCCGTATCCAAAGATAAATCAGCAAAACGCAAAATTTGCGGTCGGCTGGGTTGAGCCCGGCGGAGCAATGCGCGGATCCGGGCCAGTAGCTCATCCAGGTTGAAGGGTTTTACCATGTAATCATCGGCACCCATATCAAGACCCTGGATACGGTCGTTTACAGTATCTTTGGCCGTGAGGATTAAAATAGGAACGGGTCCCCCTGCTCGTAACCTGCGGCATACTTCAAGACCATCAATTCCTGGAAGCATGAGATCCAACACTACCAGGTCAGGCGGATTGTCGCGTGCCAGCACTAAACCAGTCTGACCATCGGTCGCAGTATCCACCTGGTAGCCTTCATAGGCCAAGCCTCTACGAAGGAATTTTAAGATTGCTTCATCGTCTTCGATAATTAGGATCCTAGCAGACATAAGCCCTCCAGTTTTTCTAATATACCACAGCCAACTCAAAGAAAAAAGGTTACATTAAAATTCGTTTCTGGGCAATTCGTCAAAAGTTTCAATACAAATGGATTGCCAGAATTTGACGAATTGCATAAGTAAATCACCGAAATTCAAACAGTTGTCTGTAAAATTACTTTCGGCGATTTACCTGGCACTAGAAAAGTTAAAACGGGTTTTGTCGGAAACCTCCCCAACAAAACCCGTTATTGTAAATCTTCCCGTCGGAATTACTTAACGTCGACAGAAGCGCCGGCTGCCTCAAGCTTTGCCTTGGCGTCGGCGGCTACTTCTTTGCTCACTGCCTCGAGAACTTTACCACCAGCGGTCTCGGCCATGTCTTTGGCTTCCTTCAGACCCAGGCTTGTCAGCTGGCGGATGGTCTTGATGACTTCGATTTTCTTAGCGCCAGCATCCTTGATGATGACGTCAAATTCAGTCTGTTCTTCGACCGGCTCAGCAGCGGCGGCTGTAGGGGCAGCAGCGCCAGCAGCAGCGACGGCAACCGAGGCGGCTGCACTTACGCCCCAGGCAGTCTCTAATTTCTTCACAAGTTCAGCAGCTTCGAGGACAGAGAGCTTGCCCAATTCCTCGACGAGTTTTTCTAAATCAGCCATTTTATATCTCCTAAAATCAATCACTAATCTACATATTTGCGTGCCTCATACGGCAGCGCAACGACCAGGTGCCTGGTCTGGGTGAAAAATGTCGAATCTGTTTCAGACCGCTGGTACCGAGTCTCGATCAGCGTAGGCTTTCAAGACAGCAGCCATGGAACGGGCTGGTTCGGCCAGAGTCCTGACCAGCTTGCTGGCAGGGGCCATGATCGTGCCCATTAACTGAGCGCGTATCACAGGCAGTGGTGGCAGATCAGACAGCGCGCTGACTTGAGCAGCCGTTATCGCATTCTTGCCCAGATAGCCGCCTTTTAGTTTCACAAATTCGACTGACCGGCTGTAATCTGAGATGATTTTAGCCATGCCAGCAGCATCTTTGAAAGCAAAGACGATCGCCGTACTCCCGTCGAACAGGTCATCCTTGATAGGCAAGCCAGCCGACTTGATTGCGACTTTGCTCAGAGTATTCTTGACGATGTGAAACTCACCGCCGGCTTCACGCACTTTTCCGCGCAATTCATCGATCTGCTTCATGTTCATGCCGGAATATTCGGTGAAGAAAGCGCCTTCACTTCGTTTCATCAAGTCTACGTACTGGTCAACCAGATGGTTTTTACGTTCCTTTGTTAAGGCCAATGTTGGTATTCCTCCTTTCAAAAAGAGTCTCTGCCTCGCAGAGCGATCATATTCTGATCTGGCAAAGACTCTCCACCTTGTTCGGGCTGCCGCAGAAACGGCTTATTGATTGGAGTAATCTTCACCTCGGCAGGTGATTAAGTCGCTACTGGTGCGGGTCTTCAGTATTCCTCTGACCGGCATGCGGCGACGCCTGCTGTCTCTGGCAAAGCTTATAGCAGATGGTTAAATCGCCAGGTCAAGCCTCGACTTCCATCGCCTGGGATTGCATGGCATCAATTTTGATGCCAGGACCCATGGTTGACGTCAGCGTTACACGTCGGATATAAGTACCCTTGGTGCTTGCTGGCCTGGCCTTTTTAATAGCCTCCATTAAGGCAGCTAAATTCTCAAAAAGTTTCTTCTCTTCAAACGAAACTTTCCCGATCGGTATATGCAGGTTGGCTGTCTTATCGACGCGGAATTCAACACGACCGGCTTTGGATTCGTTGACAACCCGGGCGATGTCTTCGGCGGGTACGACTGTGCCAGCCTTCGGATTTGGCATCAGGCCGCGCGGGCCTAAAATACGCCCGAGACGCCCGACCTTGCCCATCATATCCGGGGTAGAGATGGCTACGTCGAACTCTGTCCATCCCGCCTGGATTTTGGCGAGTACCTCATCGTCTGCAACGACATCAGCTCCAGCTTCACGGGCCATTGTAGCGCCATCGCCTTGGGCAAAAACGAGAACGCGCACCGTTTTCCCCAAGCCATTAGGCAGCACTACGACGTCGCGCACCTGCTGGTCCGCATGGCGAGGGTCAACGCCCAGGCGGATGTGGAGTTCAACCGTTGAGTCGAACCCAGTAAAACATGTCTGCTTGACTAAGGCTACAGCCTCAGCCGGGCTGTAATCCTTGTTTTGATCAATTTTGGCTGCTGCAGCCAGGTATTTCTTTCCGTGTTTTGGCATATCTTCTCCTTGGTGGTGCGATCGGGCGTTAAGGTTTCCAGGATGGCTGGATCAACCGGGCACCCTCCCACAGGTTTTCACTCTACAACATCGATACCCATATTCAGGGCTGTGCCTTCGATCTGGCGCATCGCGCCTTCGAGGTCCACTGCATTCAAATCTTTCATTTTGAGCTCAGCGATCTCGCGGACCTGGGCTCGCGTGACCATGCCAACTTTTTCGCGGGGCGCGTGAGCCGACCCCTTGCTAACGCCCGCAGCTTTGAGGAGCAGGACCGAAGCCGGCGGCGTCTTCAAAATGAAATTAAACGAACCGTCTGTAAAAATGGTGATTTCAGCCGGTACAATTTCTCCAACACGGTTCGCCGTGCGGGCATTGTATTCTTTACAGAAAGCCATCAGGTTGATCCCATGTCCCGCCAGGGCAGGGCCGATGGGGGGCGCCGGATTTGCTTTACCGGCGGCGATCTGCAGTCTAACGATTGCTTTTAACTTCTTTGCCATTGTATCTCCTTAGTGGTATTCACGGGTTGGGTACACCCTCCCACGTTTGCCGCAGGAACAGATTACCTGATCCAGCGTTTATGCCTTCTCGACTTGTAGAAAATCGAGTTCAACGGGCGTCTCACGCCCGAAGAAATTCACCATCACGCGCACCTTTGCCCGTTCCATATCGATTTCGGAAACGGTCCCGCGAAAATCATTGAATGGGCCATCGACGATACGGACGCGTTCCCCTGGTTTGAACGTGACTTTAATGCGAGGCGCTTCGGCTTCCATCCTCTTGATAATCTGAGCGACTTCTTCAGAACGTAGAGGAGTGGGCGAGTTGCCCATCCCAACAAAACCGGTGACGCCTGGGGTATTACGAACAACGTACCAGGATTCTTCCGTCAGGAGCATATTGACCAGGATATAGCCCGGAAAAACCCGGCGCTCAACGGTGCGCCTTTTTCCCTCCTTGACTTCGATTTCCTCTTCCGTGGGGACAACGACATCAAAGATCATGTCCTTCATTCCCATGGTTTCGATCCGTTGTTCAAGATTGTGCCGTACTTTATTCTCATAACCCGAATAACAATGAACCACATACCAGGCGCGGCCATCACTATCCTGCGGGCTCTCTTCAAAGGAGAACTCGTCAGGAAGACCCGTGCTCAGGTCATCCTGAGGTGAGTCGTTCAGCGGGTTTTCATTTTCTAAAAAATCCATTTTATCAACCCATTAATCCAATATAGTGCAGCACGATAAGGCTTGTTTCGGGGTGGAGTCTGGCATTTACTGCAAGAGCAGACCAATCCCACGCGAAAACAAGAAGTCCAGCAGCCCAAGCGTCAGGCTCATGATAACGATAACGATGATGACGATGCGAGTCAGGTACAGGGCTTCTTCACGAGTTGGCCACTGTACTTTCCGAAGCTCGCCGATGGTCTCAACCACGTATTTCCGGATTGCCAGGTAGGACCTTTTGAAGAAATTCGGCTTATCCGATCCTGAGGCGCGCCGGGTAGTCACAGCCTTCGTTTCTTTCTTGGCTACCTCTTTCTTGTTTACCTTAGACTCGGGCGCTTTTCCTTCTTTTGCCATCGCGTTCTCCTTCTATGGATCGCATCAGTATCCAATCATTATGCCTAAAACGCCGCCTGGTCAGCGGCGTGGCTGTGCAGTTAACACTCAAGCCTCAGAACCCGGAGATCAAGCTAACTGCTATTTCAGGCAGGCCAGGCAGGAATTGAACCCACAACCCCCGCTTTTGGAGAGCGGTGCTCTGCCAAATTGAGCTACTGGCCTGTAAACGTACTTTGGCACTGCGTACCCGGCGCCGGACGGACTGGCCTTCCGGCACCGGGTACCCAGCATTCTTTACTTGGTCTCCCGGTGAGGTGTGTGCTTCCGACACCGTGAGCAATACTTTTTCAATTCCATGCGCCCCGGATCGTTGCGGCGGTTCTTTTCGGTGGTGTAGTTGCGTTCTTTACACTCCGTACAAGCCAGCGTGACAACCGGGCGAATATCTTTTTTCTTTGAAGCCATATCTTTCCTACCTCGCCCATTCTGCCAGGGCGTTCCCGATCACTAGTCCAGGATCTTGGTGATGACGCCAGCGCCGACGGTGAGGCCGCCTTCGCGGATGGCGAACTTGGAGCCCTGTTCGAGGGCGACGGGGACGATCAGTTCAACTTCCAGGTTGACATTATCGCCAGGCATGACCATCTCCACCCCTTCCGGGAGCTTGATGTTGCCCGTGACGTCCATGGTGCGGATGTAGAACTGCGGCCGGTATCCGGTGAAGAACGCCTTGTGCCGTCCGCCTTCTTCCTTCTTCAGCACGTACACTTCGCTCATGAATTTCTTGTGCGGGGTGATGCTCTTCGGCTTCGCCACCACCATGCCGCGATCCACGTCCGTGCGCTCGATGCCCCTCAGCAGCAGGCCGGCGTTGTCACCCGCCATGCCCTGGTCCAGCGACTTGTGGAACATCTCCACTCCCGTCACCACCGACGGCATGCTCTTCTCGCGCAGCCCCACGATCTCCACCGGCTCGCCAACTTTCACCATACCGCGGTCGATACGCCCGGTCACTACCGTGCCGCGTCCCTTGATCGAGAACACGTCTTCCACCGGCATCATGAACGGCCGGTCCACTTCGCGCACTGGCTCCGGAATGTACTCGTCCACCACCCGCATCAGTTCCTTGATGCACTCGTACTCCGGCGCATTCGGGTCCGTGCTTGTGCTCTCCAAGGCGTGCAGCGCACTCCCACGCACGATCGGCGTCTCGTCGCCAGGGAACTCGTACTCATTCAGCAGGTCCCGCAGCTCCATCTCCACCAGCTCCAGTAACTCCGGATCGTCCATCATGTCTACCTTGTTCAAAAACACCACGATCGCCGGCACTTCCACCTGCCGCGCCAGCAGCACGTGCTCCCGCGTCTGCGGCATCGGCCCGTCCGGCGCCGCTACCACCAGGATCGCCCCGTCTACCTGCGCCGCCCCCGTGATCATGTTCTTGATGTAGTCCCGGTGCCCTGGCATGTCTACGTGCGCATAGTGCCGCTTCGTCGTCTGGTATTCTACGTGCGCTATGTTGATCGTGATCCCGCGCGCTTTCTCTTCCGGCGCATTGTCGATCGAGTCGAACGCCCGAAACTCGCCTAACCCTTGCAGCTGGCACCATTTCGTGATCGCCGCCGTCAGCGTCGTCTTCCCATGGTCGATGTGTCCCATCGTTCCCACGTTCATGTGCGGCTTGCTTCGATCAAATTTCTGCTTTCCCATTATCGTTCTCCTTCTAAAAAATAAATCCGGCTGGCAACGAGAGCCCTCAATGGGATTTGAACCCATGACCCCGTTCTTACCAAGAACGTGCTCTACCGACTGAGCTATGAGGGCTGGTCGTTACGTGACTAAACGCTGACCAGATTCGGCATCTGGCCAGCGATTTCACCAGGTGGGCGGTGAAGGATTCGAACCTCCGAAGGCTTCTGCCAACTGATTTACAGTCAGTCCCCGTTGGCCACTTGGGTAACCGCCCGAGTTTTCTGACCAGGTGATCAGTCACTCAGGTGATCACGCAATCAAATGATATCTGATCACCCGATGACCTAAGTTCCCGATCCTCTGGAAGCCGACGACGGGAATCGAACCCGTAACCTCCCACTTACAAGGCGGGTGCTCTGCCGATTGAGCTACGTCGGCAAGATATTTGCCAGTTTAAGGTGCTATTGCATTCGCCTTGCTGGAACGCGGAGGGCATTATACCAGAGGCCCTGTTATGGGGCAAGGGAATTGCGCCTTCTATGAAATTTATACCGTCTCTTCAGCGGCGAAGCGGGAGTCTATCAGGATTTGAAAAAAACGTCAATGGTTTTCTGTGATTACGAATCCGCGCGCCTGCCAGGCCAGGTACAGGGCGATCGATCCTGCGACTGCAGCATTGAGTGATTCGATTTTCCCTCGCATGGGTAAGCGTAAAAGGAAATCGCATGAGTCACGCACCAAAGACCGCATACCCTGGCCTTCGTTTCCTACCACTAAAGCCAGGGGACCATCCAACCGGATTTCGTTGGGTAATTGGGACGTGATTGCCCCTTCCAGTCCAACCACCCACAAGTTTTTTCCTTTCAAATGGGTGATTGCCTGTGCCAGGTTTTCCTGGGCAATCAAAAGGTGTTCGCTGGCCCCAGAGGATGCGCTGACGACTGCTGGCGTCACGGTGGCAGTCTGGCGCAGGGGTAGCAGGACACCGTGAACTCCCACAATTTCCGCCGTCCGTAGCAAAGTACCCAGGTTCTGTGGATCCTGGATTATGTCGAGAATCAGGATCCAGGCGGGTTCTTTCTTCCGGTTGGCAAGTGCCAGGATATCCTCCAGCGAGCTGTAGGGGTATCCGCTTGCTTCAAGAGCGATCCCTTGGTGTGCTTCCCCGTAGGCATCCAGGCGTGAGCGTTGGACGGTTTCCACCGGGATTTTGCGCTCGTGACACAGCCGTGTAATTTCTTCAACCCGGCCTTTTTCTTGGATGCCCTGGGCAATTTTTAATTCATAAGGCTGCCGGCGGCGTGCCTGTAAGACTTCATAGACCGGATTACGGCCCGTGATCCATTCACGTGGCATGGGTCAGGCGCCATTACCCAGGCGTGCGAAAATCATGCGACCGGCGGAAGTTTGCAGGACTTTTGTCACCGCGACGGTAACCTCTTCACCGATGTGACCTCTACCATCCTCGACGACAACCATGGTTCCATCGTCCAGGTAGGCAATCCCCTGTCCAGATTCCCGCCCTTCCTGGATCAGATGAACGAGCAGGGTTTCGCCCGGCAGCAGTACCGTTTTGACGGCGTTTGCCAGGTCATTGATATTCAAAACCTTGACTCCCTGGAGCTCTGCTATCCGGTTAAGATTGTAGTCGTTTGTTAAGATCGGGGCCAGGAGCTGACGGGCTAGTGTGACCAGCTTATCGTCGACTTCTCGAACGCCTTCGACATCCAGGTCGCTAATTTTCACTGGGAGCGTGGCATCCTTCTGCAATTGGGAAAGGACCTCCATGCCGCGCCGTCCACGCTGCCGCCGCAGGCCATCAGACGAATCGGCGATGTATTGGAGCTCGTTCAAGACGAAACGTGGGATGAGCAGGCTGCCGACTAGAAATCCTGTGCGCGCCACGTCTGCGATCCTGCCATCGATGATCACACTGGTGTCCAATAGAATGGTACGCGCAGGCTCGGGTTCTTCTACCGTTTGAGCTTCACTTTCAACAACAGTCTTTTCACCGGTGCGAGCCTGGGAACGAAAATGCAAAAAGTCTATGATTTCATGTTGGCGCGTGCTAAAAAGGGCCACGCTGAGGTAAGTAATTAAAAGCGCCCCCAGGACGGAAAACACACTTCCAAATGGCTGTGGAAATGAAGACAGTGGGATGGAAACCAGCGCTGCGACGATCAAGCCAACGATCAATCCAACCAGGCCTACCAAAAGGGTCTGGGTAGGAATTTTGCTCAGCCAGTTGCGCAGTGCTCGGGCAGGGCGGATGGTTAGAAGCGGGGTGAATATCCAGCCAATCACCGCGCCTGCCAGGGCGCCAATTCCAGCATAGATATAGACTGTGGTGGTTCCCGCTTCGCTAAGAATAATTCCAGAGTACAACCCTAATCCTGCCAGGGTGATCATGCCAATCAAGCGAAAGATCAAATCAACGTTCATGTTAAGCTCCGGGGAAAAAAGGAATGAGTGCTTGAAATGAAAAGGAAAATAAAACAATCGTCAACTATAATTATATCTTGCTTGATAATGATAACCGATGGGAAATCCAGGAAAAGATATGAATCATTCAACTGCAACCACCGATACCGCGATATCAGAACACGAATACCGGCGCCGGATTAATGCCTGGACGATGTATGACTGGGCAAATTCGGCCTTTGCAACCACCATTCTGGCGGCTGTGTTACCGATCTATTTCAGCCAGGTTGCAGGTGACAGTTTGCCCAGTGCCACCGTGGCAACTTCATATTGGAGCTTTGGCCTGAGTATATCTTTATTGATCGTGGCAGTAATATCGCCAATTCTTGGCACCGTTTCGGACATTATGCGTGGCAAGAAGAAATTCCTGGCAGTATTTGCGGGGCTTGGAATTGTGGCGACTGCACTCCTGGTTCTGGTCAGCACAGGTGATTGGGTGCTGGCGTCCATTTTAGGTGTCGTCGGCCGGATTGGGTTTAGCGGCGCTAATACATTTTACGACGCTCTTCTACCGCATGTTGCCCGTCCGGAGGATCGAGATCGTGTTTCTGCCGCGCGGTTATGCGATGGGATATCTCGGTGGAGGCATACTTCTGGCGATTAACGTGGTCATGCTCCAGGTACTTCCTGGAACCTGGGGGGCGCGCCTCTCATTCCTTAGTGTGGCAATTTGGTGGGCAGTTTTTACCATCCCGCTGTTACGGCGCGTTCCCGAGCCTCCCGCGGCGGTTGTTAAGATACAACATGGTGTGAGTGTCCTGGGAGCCAGCTTCCACCGACTTGCTCAAACATTCCGTGATATCCGCCAGTACCGGCAATTATTTTTATTTTTATTATCCTTCTTAATCTACAACGATGGCATTGGGACCATTATCGGGGTGGCTGCGATTTATGGCGCGGAGCTGGGCTTTGGATCTGTCGAGCTGATCCTGGCACTGCTGCTTGTACAATTTGTAGGTATTCCTTACAGCTTAATCTTTGGGAAACTTCCCGAGTAAGACAGAAAAACGCCGTCCCATTTTCCTGGCTTTTATCCTTTTCAACCTGGTTGCCCTGCCGGTTGTCGGGATTTGGGGGTCACGCTCTCTCCCTGCTGAAATCATCGGTGGACGCCCAGCACCTTTTGCCAGCACGACTGGTGTAGTTGGGGAAGGTTTGTATCCTGTTGATGCCGGCAACTTTCAATTTACTGGAAATTGGAAAGAAGAAGTTATCCTGGCAGAGACGCTTGGGTCCAAAAACGATGAAATATATGCCCAGGCGCAAGAATTAGATGCGGGTTTAACCTTGAGGTTTAACGGTCAAAAAATCAGGATAACGTACAGCCTGGGACCCGACCATGGAATCTGGGCTGTTTATATCGATGATCAACCTGTATTGGATGAGAATACGGCAGGACAACTTGTGATTGATGCCTATAATCCGACGATACGTTATGAGATCAGCAAGGTCATCCAGGCAGATAATCCGGGTGAACACACGCTCCGCTTGGTAAACACCGATCAAACGAATGCAAAGAGTGGCGGTTCCTTGATCAGCCTGTATGCGGTGGAGGTGCTTCCGGGCATCCGCCAGAGTAACTTACTCTACATTATTGGTCTCATCTTACTCCTGGAGATTGTCGGTATTGCCTTCTCGTTATTATTTGGGAAATTGCTGTTTTCTAGTTGGGTCGATGGCTTTACCACGAAGCGAACGATATTGCTGGCGTTATTGATCTATTCAGTCGTTGCAGTATGGGGCTTCTTCTTGGATTCAGTGATTGAGTTTTGGTTCCTGGCCTGGATGATTGCGATTGTGCAAGGGGGCAGCCAGGCACTCAGCCGCAGCCTCTATTCTGCCATGTCGCCGGCCAAGAAAAGCGGAGAATTTTTTGGATTGTTTGGGGTTATGGAAAAATTTTCAGCGATCATCGGGCCTTTAATGTTTGCTGCAGCCGGGACGCTGTTTGGCAGCAGTCGTCCAGCTGTCTTGAGCCTGATTGTTCTCTTTGTGCTCGGAGGAATTATATTGATGTTTGTTAATGTCGAGGAAGGCCGGCAAGTCGCAATTCAAGAGGACGCCCAAACGGAAGTGGAGGGATAACTGAGATGGAGGCAGGTATTGCCCAAAACCCGGCACGAAAACGCCTGGTCGTCGGCATCAGCGGGGCTTCGGGTGTTATCCTGGGAATTCGTCTTTTAGAGTACCTGCGTTCTACAGACCTGGAAACTCACCTGGTCATCTCACCTGCGGCGCACGCGACAATTGCCCAGGAAACGGATTGGAAAGTCCAGGATGTTTTGAGCCTTGCAACCGTGTCCTATCGTTTTACGAACATCAGCGCTGCCATTGCTTCTGGTTCCTTTGCCACCCAGGGCATGGTTGTCCTCCCTTGTTCGATTAAACCCTCTCGGCAATTGCCAACTGCTACACTGCGGATTTATTATCAAGAGCTGCGGATGTCAGTCTTAAAGGAGGCAGGCCTCTGGTTTTGGTCGTACGTGAGACACCGCTGCATCCTGGACACTTGAACTTGATGCGCCAGGCAGCCGAGGCAGGCGCCGTGATTTTTCCGCCGGTGCCGGCGTTCTATGATCGCCCAACGAGCATCGACCAGTTGGTCGACCAGATGGTTGGGCAAATCTTGGCGCGCCTGGGGATTGAAAATGACCTGTTCAGGAAGTGGGGGGAAAATTGAACCAGGCCAATGATCATCAGCTAGCATGTGGAGCATGAGTGAGTCCTGATATTGAGCCGCGAAATTTGGAGAAAGCTGCCAGTTGCGGCGAGCCGTCTTACGTCTGGCGCGCAGGACAGGCGCGCCGCCTGCAGATGATCCTTGACGGTTTTGGAGAATGCTTGCGAGGCAGGATCCTCGAAAATGGCTGCGGAATTGGTATGTATGTCAGGCGCCTGCAAGCGTATGCTGACCATGTTGTCGGCCTGGAATATGATTATGAGCGGGCACTGGAGGCTTTCCAAATTCCGGCCACAATCGTCTGCGCGGCTGGTGAAGCAATTCCCTTTCCGGACGGGACTTTCAACGCCATTCTCAGTCATGAGGTCTTGGAGCATGTGTCCGACGACCGCCTGGCAGTGTGTGAGATGGTGCGCAGTCTGCCCGCTGGCGGCAGGCTGGTGGTATTTGTCCCAAACAAAGGTTATCCATTTGAAACCCATGGGATTTACTGGCGGGGGCAGTATCGCTTCGGCAATATCCCCCTGGTAAACTGGCTGCCGCGCCGCTGGAGAGACAGGCTGGCCCCGCACGTGCGAGTGTATAACCGGAGCGATCTTGAAAAGCTATTTGAAGGTCTTCCATTGAAACTGGTTGAGCGCCGGATTATTTTTGGCGCCTATGACAACATTATCGCTCGCTGGCCGGCAGTCGGAAAGTTCCTGAGGTGGGTCTTACAGATATTTGAACGCACGCCGCTGAAGGTCTTCGGGCTCTCACACCTGTGGATTCTCGAGAAGAAAGGCACTGTTCTGTAGACCTGCCGGCTCTTTAATCGCGAAAAATGTAAATGCCATTCTCAATAGGCCAATGCTTGCCGCAGGAAGTACATTGGCAGGATTGTGTCGTTTCAATCATTGGAAATGACTTGCAGGTCGGGCAGCAGAAAAAAGTGCCAGGGGCTGCAGGCAAGCGCGGTTGAGGTATCTGCGCCTGGACAAAAACGCTGGGTGTAAGCTGGAACCAGTTCCCAGTCCACTGCAGCCAGCCATCGAGCTGGACCAACCAGGATAATGGTAGGAGGCGTTTTAACAACCCGATACGAAAATGCGAAACGGTTAGGGTACTTTCGATCACAAAGCCAGCCTGCTTCAGCCAGTTTGCGATGGCACGAGGGTGAAAGTCGAAATTTAACTCCGCAAACTCGACTGCTTCTAAGCTGAAGGGGCTCCATTTTTGGCGTCCCAGCAGGTAGCGCAGGATCGCTTTGAGGTTCTGCTTGTTTGCGTACTCCAAGATAAAGACAGCCTGGGAGCAGAGAACCTGGGCAATTTCCTGTAAGGTGCGGGGCGCGTCTGCCATGTGGTGCAACGTCCGTATCATCGTCGCTGCATCAAAAAGGCCAGGCACGAACGGAAGCCGGTAAATATCTGCTACAACATACCGGTAACGAGGATCTTCTCCAAGACGTCTCTGGGCCTGTTGCAACTGAGTCAGTGCATAATCAAGCAGGACAACGTTTTCGTACCCCTGGTAGCGGGGCGTGTTTCTGCCAGCGCCCGCGCCCAGCTCAAGCAGCAGGTGACCGCCAGCCGGCAGCAGCTTTTTAAGTGCAACTGCTTCAACTTGATCTTCGTAGCTGCGATGTCCTTGATCCCAGAAGCTGGTCTGGTAATCTGACCCTTCATAGCTGCAGATTGGCGGTCGTGTATTGCTCATTTATGATCCCGACTGCCGTTATAGCCTCGACCGAAGCCTCGATAGTGGAACCCCAGCTCGCGCATGACTTCTGGGTCGTAGATGTTGCGACCATCCAGGATGATGGGGTTGTGCATCAGTTTTCGGATACGGGTCAGGTCCAGTTGTTTGAATTCGTTCCATTCTGTGATAATGATGAGGGCATCACAATGCTCTGCCAACAAGTAAGGATCAGCGGTCATTTTGACTTCAGGTAAAAAGGTCTCGGCCGTTTTCATGGAAACAGGATCGTAAGCCTTCACACGTGCCCCTTGAGCCAGCAGGCTTTGGGCAATTTCGATGGATGGGGCATCGCGCATGTCATCCGTATTTGGTTTAAAGGAAAGACCCAGCAAGCCAATCGATTTATTTCGTAAATCTCCGAGGATCTCTTTCAGACGGTTGACAGCCATTGGACGCCGGTCGTTGTTAATTTCCATGACTGCATGCAGCAACTGGGGATGACGACCCTTTTCAGCCGCCATGTACGCCAGGGCTTTTACATCTTTAGGAAAGCAGGAACCGCCGTAACCCAGGCCGGCATCCAGAAAAAATGGCCCGATCCGTTTGTCATAACCCATGCCAACAGCGACCTCCTTGACATCCGCACCAAGAGCCTCGCAGATATTAGCAATCTCATTAATAAAGGAAATTTTTGTCGCCAGAAACGCATTGGAAGCGTATTTAATCATCTCGGCTGTGCGCAGATCGGTGATGATGATCGGTGCGCGCAGTGGCAGGTGTAACTGGGCGACCTTTTCGGCGGCTTCTCGGTCTAAAGAGCCCAGCACAGTCCGGTGAGGTTGGGTAAAATCGGCAATGGCCGAGCCTTCCCGTAGAAATTCGGGACAGGAAACAACCCAAAACGGGACTGGTATATTCTGGTGGTCGTGAATGATATCGGCGACCCAATCGCCGGTGCCTACCGGAACAGTGGATTTGTTAATAATCACCAGGGGGGCGGTCATATTTTCGGCTATTGATTGGGCTGCAGCAGCAACATATCTTAAATCCGCCTCGCCATCGACGCCAGAAGGAGTAGCTACAGAAATGAAAGCAAATTCTGTATTCTCCAGGGCTTCTGGATACGAAGTCGTGAAGGTCAAACGACCTGCGCGCACGTTGCGCTCAACCAGTTCTTCCAGACCGGGCTCGTAAATCGGCATTTCGCCTTTTTTTAGCCCTTCGATCTTTTTCTCTGCGATGTCTAACACGATCACACGATTCCCGAGGTCAGCAAAGCATGCGGCAGTGACCAGGCCAACATAACCGACACCAACCACGCAAATTTGTTTCATTTTTTATTCTCCATCAGGTTGACCGCCTATAAACTTAATATCCACAACCATGTCCCGGTCAGTTCTGAGAATTGCGGCTGTATATTACCATAAAAACCCTGTCCAGCTTATGGACGGGATAAGCGTCATCCTTTTGAAATGACGCTTGTCACTTGTGAATATGCCAAATATAGTCTAAAATATTTGTAATAATTAGTATCCAAAAGATCAAAAAAGGGAGATTTCACGCATGCAGATTACTCGACAAGCTGACTATGCGGTACGCGCAGTGCTTTACCTTGCACAATTGGGGGACGAACGTCGGGCTTCAACCAGCCAGATTGCAAAAGAGCAGCAGATACCGCCGTCATTTTTAGCGAAGATTGTTTCTCAATTATCGGTGGCCGGTTTATTGCAGACCTCACGTGGGGCGCGTGGAGGTGTTTCATTGGCACGCACACCAGATCAAATATCTCTGTTAGAAGTAGTTGAAGCTATCGACGGTCCTATTTTGCTTAACGAATGTGTCGGCGATAATGGCGCCTGTACTTTTGGCACAGACTGCCCCATGAAACCCATCTGGTGTGACGCCCAGGCTGAGTTGGTTGAACGGTTAAATACAACGAATTTTGCAAGTTTCTTGACCTTACAGCCGGTTGCGCAGTCCGTAGCATAAGCGGATCCAGTTCGACAGAATCCTGGAATAGTGGAGCCCCTGGTTTTGGGGGTGCTCCACTATTTATTTTTTAGCGTATAATCAAAAGAGGGGATGAACCTTTTAAGGAGGAAGGCATGTCTGAGCAGCGCATTGTGCGTGCACCACGTGGAACCCAATTGACCTGTAAATCCTGGCTAAGTGAAGCCGCCTACCGGATGCTCCAGAATAACCTGGACCCGGAAGTTGCTGAACGCCCCCAAGACCTGGTTGTTTATGGGGGGCGCGGCCAGGCTGCCAGGAATTGGGAGGCATTTGATGCCATTCTCGAGTCGTTGAGACAGCTAGAGGACGATGAAACATTACTGGTCCAATCTGGGAAGCCAGTCGCGGTCTTTAAGTCTCATCCTGATGCACCTCGTGTGCTGATCGCGAACTCCAACCTGGTGCCCCACTGGGCAACCCAGGCTCATTTTGATGAGCTGGCTGGGCGTGGCTTGATCATGTACGGCCAGATGACTGCGGGATCATGGATTTATATTGGGACCCAGGGCATCCTGCAAGGGACTTATGAAACTTTAGGGTCTTTGGCCAGACAACGGGGTTGGGGAAATCTGCGAGGAAAGTTTGTCCTGACTGCTGGCCTGGGAGGCATGGGCGGCGCACAGCCACTGGCGATCACCATGAACGAAGGGGTAGGTCTGGTGGTTGAGGTGGACGCCGAACGGGCACAGCGCCGCCTCGAAATTGGGTATGTGGATCAAGTCGTCAATAACCTGGAAGAAGCAATGACCCTGGTGGAAGAATCCGTGCAACAGAAAATTCCCCGGTCGATCGGTTTGATTGGAAATGCGGCCGATATTTACCCGGAGATGGTGATGCGCGGGGTCGTACCTGATGTGGTTACTGACCAAACGCCTGCTCATGACATTTCGATGTACATCCCATCCGGTATGAGTACCACGGCTGCGGAGGCATTGCGCAAGTCTGATCCTGCTGAGTACGAACACCGTTCCCTGCAATCCATGGCGCGCCACGTGAAGGCCATGCTCGAATTTCAGCGCCTCGGCGCGGAGGTTTTCGATTACGGGAACAACCTGCGCCAAAGAGCGTACGATTTTGGTGTGAAGAAAGCCTTCGATTTTCCAGGTTTTGTACCGGCGTATATCCGGCCATTATTTTGTGAGGGAAAAGGACCTTTCCGCTGGGTGGCGTTATCGGGCGATCCGCAGGATATCTACCGGACGGACGAAGCCGTCATGGAGCTTTTCCCTGAGGACGACCACCTGCAGCGCTGGTTGCGCATGGCACGGCAAAAGGTGCCTTTCCAGGGGCTGCCTGCCCGGATTTGCTGGTTGGGTTATGGTGAGCGTGCCAAAGCCGGGCTTAAATTCAATGAGATGGTCGCAAATGGAACCCTGAAAGCCCCGATTGTTATCGGGCGCGATCACCTCGATGCTGGTTCGGTAGCTTCACCAAACCGTGAAACGGAAGGGATGCTGGATGGTAGTGATGCCATCAGCGATTGGGCTATCCTGAATGCGCTGATCAATGCGGTGGGTGGAGCCACCTGGGTATCCTTCCACCATGGTGGGGGGGTGGGTATTGGCTTCAGCCAACATGCCGGGCAGGTCATTGTAGCTGACGGTACACCTGCGGCCGCACGCCGGCTGGAGCGCGTGCTGACCACCGACCCTGGAATGGGGGTGGTACGCCATGTAGACGCTGGTTATCCACAGGCAGTCGAAGCCGCTGAAAAATATAAGATTAAGATTCCAATGCGGAAGAAAATATGAATGAGCTGAACACCTTAAGCCGTTACCAGGTGGGTGCATTGCTGCGCCCTACAGAAAATGCCGACCTTTACTCAGGGACGGATACGGTTCTTCATCGCAGCGTGTGCTTGCGGATTTTTAAAGAGTCGCGGGTTCATGATTTGCGCCTGCGCAACCAACTGTCTCACAGCCTGCAGCGCATGACGGAATTGGTGCACCCGCATATCGCCTGGATATGGGAAACAGGGGAAGAAGGCGGGATTCTCTTTTCAGCGGAACGAAGCCTGAGCGGGGAAACTCTTTCTGACCGTCTTACCCATGATCGTCGAATGGCATGGGAAGATGCTTTCCGGTATTTTCACCATTTATGCCAGGCCATCCAGTTCGCTCATGGTCGAAAAATCATTCATGGCGATGTCAGTCCATCCAATGTGCTGATTTCTGATGACCATGGCGCAGTTTTAATGGGGTTTGGAGTAGCGCCGGTTTTTGCAGGTTCGACCTCTCTAACAGAAAACGATGATCAAGCGGGTCTGGCAAGGCTGCTTCTTGCCATGCTGACCGGTCGCATCGACCCGCTGACATTGACAGCAAATACAGTTGATTGGCCGTTAGCTGTGCCACCGCTGGTGCGCGAGCCAATCTTGAGAGGCCTAGGAAGCCACCCCCAAGGTTTTTTTTATAACGTGGAGGAGTTTTTCGAGTCTGTAGAGGAACAAGCCAGCCTACCCCAGCCGGCTTTGCCGACGGCCGAAATTGTCCGGATGCAGGTCGAGGAAGACGCTTATGAGAAATCCTTCGAGGCAGCACGCCAGGCTCGTGAGGACGCGAAACGCCAGGAGGCCCTGGCGGCTGCCCGTAAAGAAATCGGAGAGGAAATTCAAAAAGCCCTGGATGAACACCTGTCGATCGAGGAGGAGCCGGCAACTCAAGACCAATCTGATGTAGTTGAACCAGATGCGGTATTGCTCCAAGAGAGCAGCGCTCCCCAGGCTACTTCCAAAATGGATACCCACACCTTACAAGCCCAGCCGGTTGATGTGGCTAAAACGACCAGTGGAACAATCGTTGAAAACCTTGAACAGTCTACTGATGCGCAAGACGATCAACTCCGCACCCAACGACCACCAAAAAAACGTCGTAAAATACTTGTCTATCTCATTATGATCCTGATTCTGCTGGCGATCCTGGCTGTCCTGGCCTGGATCTGGAATCAGGGTGGTTTTATACAGTTTTTCCAAATATAATAGCGCCCATGCGCCGCTCCCCATATCTATGGTTAGCCCTATCTTTGCTAACCTTGTTAATGCTGTCTGCATTTGCCCCACCTGAAAAAACGTTGGGGATCCATGTGCGTGTTGTCTATCTGCATGGGGTATGGGTCTGGGCTGCGCTGGCGGCCTTCCTGGCTGCTGCAGTCACCGGGGTGGCCGGGTTGATCACACGACGTCTCGAATTCCATTCATGGTCGCTTGCATTGGGCCGCACAGGCTTGATTTTCTGGATTACGTACCTGCCGGTTTCCTTATGGGCTATGCAGACGAATTGGAACGGGTTGTTTTTGGCTGAACCTCGCTGGCGCCTTGCGTTGATATATGCAATCACCGGCTTGATGCTGCAAGTTGGCCTGACCCTCTTGCAGAAGCCGGTCTGGGCTTCGATGGTCAACCTGGTCTTTTTGGTGGCGCTGCTGATTTCTCTACAGGCAACTGAAAATGTTATGCACCCACCTTCTCCAATTCTAAGCTCGAACGCCGTCCGCATCCAGCTATACTTTACGACTCTCGTACTCCTGGCGTTATTCGCTGCCTGGCAGACGGCGCGAATCTGGCACTCACTGGAACAAAAGCGAGCCTGAACTCGGAATGCCTTGCCGACCTTATAGGGCTTGCTTAGTGCCTTGGCTTGGTTTGTTATGAATCGATCGATGGGTTGGCAGGTGTTCGTCTTTGTTATCGTCCGGACGATTATCAATACATCTGTCCGGATGATTTATCCCTATCTAAAAGTGTTTGAGACCGGCTTGGGGATCGATCAAAAGATGATCGCCTTTGCTCTGACCTCGCGCCAGCTCGCCGGAATTGCTGGTCCTTTCCTGGCTTCGGTGGCGGACAGCCGGGGACGGAAACCGGGAATGCTCCTTGGGCTGCTGCTGCTCATCATCGGAACGGGCCTGGTGGTGATTTTCCCGGGTTATGCCTCGTTTATTGCCGTATTGGTACTCGGTTTATTGGGAAACTTCGTGTTTGTGGCTTCGATGCAAGCTTACCTGGGAGATCGGGTGGAGTATAAGCAGCGGGGCTTCGTTTTGGGCCTGACTGAACTGGGCTGGTCGTTGAGTTTTCTGATTGCGGTGCCTCTGATGGGTTTGTTGATCAAACAGTTTGGGTGGAAAGCGCCTTTTCCAGTGTTAGGCGGGCTGGGGATCCTCTCCTTTCTGTTTCTAATGGCTCGACTCCCAGCCGATAATTTTCACGAGTCTTCCCGGTTAGGTTTATGGAAGAACTTTGGCAGGGTCTTCTCCTATCCACCTGCAATTGCTGGACTTTTGATGGGAGCCTGCCTGAGCGCATCCAATGAACTCGTCAACGTGGTTTTTGGGGTTTGGTTCAAGGATGCCTTCGCGATTGAGATAGCTGGTCTGGGCGCCATCGCCTTTGTTATCGGGATCTCTGAATTGTGCGGGGAGGGGTTGTCGAGTTTACTAGCAGACCGCCTGGGCAAGGGGCGCGCGGTCACCTCTGGCCTGTTGGTCTATATGGGGTGCTTCCTGCTGCTTCCCTTACTGGGAAAAAACCAAATTGGGGCCACTGTTGGCCTTTTCATAATTTACCTGACTTTTGAGTTTGCTGTTGTCAGCAGTATGCCTTTGATGACGGAAGTGTTGCCGCAAGCGCGCGCTACCCTGATGGCAGTTTTTATTGCCAGCATGTCGTTGGGGCGTGCCCTGGGTGACCTGTTGGCATTTCCTCTGTATAATCGGGGGATTTTATGGATTGCTGCCGGCGGGGCGATATTTGCCTCGCTTTCCTGGCTGAGCCTGGCGTGGCTGCGCGCCAGGATTTCCCACCTGTAAATTTGTTATAATCCTTCTCATGAAGCAAAAGACAGTTCTGGTTTCCCTACCCCGTGTGTGCCTTTTCTGCCTGGCGGCGTTGATGTTAATCCTGGTGACCTGGATGAAAGCAGTATCACCTTCGAATGCCCTGGCGGCGCCAGCCGGTCAAATTCCGATCTACACACCGACCCCCGGTCCTGATGGCCGGATCATTTATGTTGTAAAACAGGGTGATACCTTGATCGGAATCTCCATCATCTCAGGCTTGACCGTTGATCAAATCCGCGAATTGAACAACATGACAGATGACAACATTTTCGAAGGGCAAAAAATATTATTAGGCCTGGCTGGACCGTCTGAAGTCACTATCACCCCTGGACCGACTCCGACCCCGACCCCGCTGCTTCCAACACCCTCGCCAAAACCGGGATCGGGTAATTTATGTATCCTGTTATTTAACGACGCAAACGGTGACTCGATTCGTCAGGAGGAGGAACCATCCATCCCAGATGGGGCTATCAGCGTGAACAATCGCTCAGGTTCGGTAAACCTGACTCAAAACACCCTTGCTGGGACAGAGCCTTTTTGTTTCGGGGAAGTTCCCGAGGGCGAATATACGGTCAGCGTGGCCGTCCCGTCTGGGTATAACCCGACCACGGAGACCAGCTATATTTTGGCGCTCATGGCAGGAACTGAAACATTCCTCGATTTCGGCGCACAGCTCAGAAACCAACAAGAGGCCGACGTGGTGGCAGTCGATGTCTCCGGCCAGAAGAAATCGCCTTTACTTGCCATTTTGGGACTGCTTTTCCTCCTGTTAGGGTTAGGGCTGGCGATTTTTGCCAGGAAATTTATCAAAACGAAATAGAGGCCGTTTTAGCTCAGGTTGGGGTAAACACAGTCGTTAACAAGACTTCTTACGCGCTGAACCACCAATCCTGGCCTTCTTGGAGACGGAATTGATCCAGCCAGGCTCTGATAAGGGGCCGCGCCCCGCGGGCTCCGACAGCCGCGATCAGCACAGGTCGGTCTGCCCTGTCCCAGGAGGCGGGGAGCTCTTGGGGAGCCAGGATGGGGGCTGTGTGCAAGGTGCGCCCGATGATCTTGGGATCCACATCAACATATGCGTACGGACGTATCCCTTCCTGGAGCAAGAATTTACTCAAGCGCCGGCCCGTACTCCCGGCGCCCCAGAGAAAGACGTCCTGGTGGCCATTTATAGGGCCTTGTACCAGGTAGTGGGCTTTCAGCCTCAGGAAATTGTCCAGCGAATAACGGGGATCTGTTCGGGTTAGTCGCTGGTCTCTTTCACGCCATTCGAGAAGCACAGCCGGCAGCTTCGCAAATTTCATGCCCGCAAGGTACATGCGCAGCCAGAGGTCGTAGTCTTCGGGCCAGCCATGATCTTGGTATCCACCCAGCTCCTCGACTTTTGCCCGCTGGAACATCACACTCGGGTGCACAAATGGGCTCTCAATGAAAATTTCGCGGCAGATGGCTGCCTTATCCAGCAGGCTGTTCTGCCAATCCAGATAAAGCTGAAGTCCCTGGCATACGTCCTCAGCCGGAAAAGCCCTGACTTGGCAACTCACCAGCGATAATTGGGGGTTGGAGAGGAAGAGAGTGACTTGCTGCGCCAGGCGTTCTGGCAGAGAGTGATCGTCAGCGTCCATGCGCGCGACCAGTGGTGCCTGGCAGGCGCGCATCCCCTCGTTTAAAGCGTTAACAATACCTGTGTGAGGTGTCTGCAGAATTCTCAAGCGGTTATCGTGCTGCGACCAGGTCTGTAAGATGCTCAGGGAGTTGTCAGTCGAACCGTCGTTAACTGCAATAATTTCGAAATTAGTGAATGTCTGGTCAGCAAGGCTTTCCAGTGCCTCGGATAAGGTGCTTTCAGAATTATATACGGGCACCAAAACAGATACCTCTTGTTGAATCCTTTTCACAAGGTGGATTTTACTAGATAAATTAAATGGCAGGATGGGATATAAATCCAACATCCGATATCCAGGCCGTTTCGTCCCCACACAAGGATCGGCGTAGCCATTAATTATGGGCCATTTTAACCTGTGGCCGGAATTCTCATAGGGCACAGGTGGGTTTAAGGCTATTCAGGGCCTACCGCCTGGTGCAGTTTGGCTGTGAGATGAGTCTGATATAATCCTGGTATTGAGGTATCCATGTTTAACGATATATTTCGACGGCGCGAGCAAGAAGATGATGTAAAGAAAGAAGGGCGGCTGCCCCCAGGGCAAGCGTTAACGAATAAATTCCCGGTTCTTCATTACGGACCGGTTCCTAAGTTTAACCCGGTAACCTGGGATTTCAGAATATGGGGGGAAGTAGAGACAGAAACCCGACTGAACTGGGATGAGTTTCAGCGCTTGCCGCGAACAAGCCTGACAATGGATATTCATTGTGTAACGCGCTGGAGCAAGTTCAACACGGCCTGGGAAGGTGTGCTGGTCCGTACACTGATTGACGAAGGGCTGTTGCGCATCAAACCTTCGGCGCGCTATGTATTGCAGCACGCCGAGTATGGCTTTACCGTGAACCTGCCCCTTGAGGTGATCCTGGCAGATAATTTCTTGCTTGCCACGCATTATGATGGCGTTCCGATCACACCCGACCATGGCTATCCCCTGCGTGGAATCATCGGCAACATCGTTGATATTGATGGTCTGACTGTCCCATACTTTTGGAAAGGCGCGAAATGGCTGCGCGGGCTTGAATTCATGGCGAACGACCGGCTGGGTTTTTGGGAGCAAGCCGGATATCATAACGAAGCGGATGTTTGGAAGGAACAGCGCTTTGGATGAACCAGGCACCACCATCAACAGATGATCAACTGGGCCAGCCTGGCAGCAAATTCACTCTGGATCCTCGGCTGTAGCCTCGTCCTGGCAGCATTTAGTTATGCCAGTTGGGCTGCTTCAGAGCGTAATCAAAAGGTGCGCCAGGCGCTGCGATCAGCGGGTGTCTGGTTGGCGCTCCACATCGGGGCAATTTTAATCTGCGCCGGGCTGGCAGCGACATCCCAGCTCTGGTACGAAATTGTGGTCTGGATTGTGCTAGGGATTGGGTTCCTGGTGCACTGGAAATGGGGATAGACCTTACTCTTCCTTCCATTCCATCCGGGTGAACTCACCACGGCGAACCTGGAATGCATCGAAATCCCGGGCGACGATGGCTTCCGGGAAAATTGCTCTTGCCTCGGCAACAACATCGCGTTCCCGGTAACGCCTGGATATGTGGGTCAGGACCAGGTTATTCACGCCTGCCTGCAGTGCCAGGTTGGCAGCCTTGTGCGCAGTCATGTGAGAAAACTCCTGGGCCATCTCAGCTTCTTCTTCCAGGTAGGTCGCCTCCATCACCAATAAATCCGCCTCCTGGCACACTTCGACCAGGTTTTCTGTTCGCCCCACATCTCCCACATGCACCAGGCGGGTGCCAGGTCGTTGAGGACCGAGCACTTCGTCCGGCAGGATGGTGCGACCATCGGGTAGCTTTACGGGGACTCCGTTTACCAGGTCACGCCTCCAGGGCCCTGGAGGAATGCCAAGCTCGGTGGCTTTTTCTGGCAGGAAAGGTCGCCGTGGTTTTTCCGCAAACAGGTATCCAAAACTGTCCGATCCCCGGTGATAAACTGGAAACGCCGTAACGCTGAAATCGTCCGTTTCAAAAATCGTTCCAGGTTGTATCTCCTGGAATGAAATTTTCATTGGCGGGCGGGCGCCCCGGAGAACAACTGTATACAATAGATCGTGAATCCGTTCGAGCGCCATCTTCCCCGCGTAAATTTCAAGAAAATCAATGGTTTCCCAGCGTGAAAAAGTAGACAAGATACCTGCCAGGCCAAGGATATGATCCAGGTGACCGTGGGTGATCAGGATGCGATTAAGCCGCTTAAACCCAATCCCGGATTGCATGATTTGGCGCTGTGTGCCTTCACCGCAGTCAATTAAAAACCGATACTCATCATGCAACACCATTTGTGCAGACAGACCGCGATGTACGGAAGGAGCCGAGGCGGAAGTACCGAGGAAAATATACTGGAACAAGAGGATACCTTTACGCAGAATGATCGATCACTGGTATTTTACCTTATAAGAGTGGCGTATAATCATTTCGGAGTGCCGGATGTCTGCTAAATCATTGACAGGCTTGATTCACCAGCTAGAAATTCTATTCGACCGCTTCAAAGGCATATTCCCTGGCAAAGCGCCGGTTCACATCCAGCTCTATTATTGCTTTGGAACTCGCAGTAAGGTCTTCCTGAAGGGCCGGGTTCTCGAGAAAAAACGCATTCTGCCAGAAACGTCTCGCGAGCGATTATGGGTCAATTTTTATAATGCATTTCAACGATATGAGAGCGACGAAATCCCTTTTGCTCAACTGAGATTGCTTTTTGATGGACAGGAGCAGTTTGTTGCCTCGGATGAAGAAGGTTACTTTGAGGCCAGGTTGTTTTTGCCTGAGCTATCTGATGAAAAGCTGGCCACCTTGCGGATCAGATTGGAACTGCTCGAACCAGTGCGTCCAGGACGGATTCAGCCGGCTTTAAAGTCTCACCCAACCTTCATCCTTGAGGATTGTCGACTGGGCATCATCAGTGATATTGACGATACGATTGTCCGGACTGATGTCTTAAAGCCATTAAAAATGTTGGTCAATATCTTTCTCAAAAGCTCGCGGTCACGGCAATCTTTCCCTGGCACTTCGGCATTCTACCTGGCGTTGTCCGCCGGTTGTAACAACAACGAAAAAAGACCGGTCTTTTATGTCTCGACCAGCCCGTGGAACCTGTTTGACATACTAGTGGAGTACCTGGGATACCAGGGATTCCCTGCGGATCCTATTCTTTACCTGAGGGATTGGGGAATTACAGAGAATGAAATTCTTCCCATCGATAATTTCGATCATAAATGCTTGTTTATCCAGTCTGTTTTAGAGTTGTTACCTGGTATGCATTTTATTTTGATCGGGGACAACGGACAGCAAGATCCTGAAATTTATGCCGGCATTGTAGACGATTATGAGGGAAGAATTCTGGCAATTTACCTGCGTGAAGTCACGGGGAATCCCCAGCGGATAGAGAGCGTCCATCGCCTGAGAGCCCGCCTGGCGCGCCGGGGTGTTCCCGTGGTCCTGGCAGAGAGTGTCTTACCCATGGCAGAGCATGCTGCCGGGCAAGGTTGGATCTTTGCGGAAGCAATTGACCGGGTCCGCGCACAAGTGCAACCCCATTAATAAAGGTTGTTGGTTAACTGCATTACCGGTGCTCCAGCCAGTTTAATAACCGGCTGGTCTCCCAGGTGTTGAGGATATTTTCTGGCGTAGCCCAGCCGCGGCGGGCGGTTGCAACTCCAAAGTGTAATAAATCCAGGTCGCTGGCGGCGTGTGCATCGGTGTTGATGCACAGCGGAATGTTCAATTCGATTGCTCTGCGGATATAAGGCGCATCCAAATCCAGGCGAGAAGGGTGGGCGTTAATCTCGAGGGCAGTGTGAGTACTGGCGGCTGCCCGGAAAATTGCTTCCATATCCAGGTCGGCGCCTTCACGGTTGGGGAGCATGCGTCCGGTAGGATGCCCGATCACATCGACGTGAGGGTTGTGGATGGCTTTCAGGAGCCTTTCGGTGATTACATCACGCGGCTGGCGCAGGCTGGTATGCAGGGAGGCGATCACAATGTCCATTTCCGATAAAAAAGCATCTTCGTAATCCAGCGTACCATCCGCTTTGATCTCGACCTCAGCGCCCCACAGGAGGCGTAAGGAATTCTCCGAGAGTTTGCTGGACGCTGGCGATCTCTTCTCGCTGGCGACGCATGCCTTCTACAGTTAATCCCCCGGTCACACCCAGACTTGCCGTATGATCGGTAATGGTCAGGACTTTCAGGCCGCGTGCACGGGCTGCCTCTGCCATTTCCATTACACTCAGGGTTCCGTCTGTCCAGTTGGTATGGGCGTGCAGTTCAGCACGGATGTCCTTAACCTGTACCAGGTTGGGCAACCGGTTCTCCAGCGTGGCCTGGACTTCGCCGCGATCCTCCCGCAGCTCAGGTGGGATCCAGGGCAAACCCAATGTGCCATAAACCTGCTCTTCGCTGGAGCAGAGCAACTCGCTTTGATCTTCTCGCAAGAAGGAGGCATCGGAAAGTGAAAGGTTCCTCTTGAGAGCCAGCTCTCGCAGCCGAACGTTGTGATCTTTCGAGCCGGTTGCATAGAGCCAACCCGTGCCAAAACGCTCGGGAGTGTAAACCCATAACTGAGATCGCAGGTTATTGCGAAATTCAACGCTGGCTTTGGTCTCACCTTTTGCCTGAACCTCTAAAATATCCGAGTGATGGGTAAAAGCTTCCATCACCAAATTGGTATTGTTAGCGGCGACAACCAGGTCCAGGTCGCCGATTGTTGGCCGCGTCCTCCGCAGGCTTCCGGCTGGTTCTGCTGCAGTTACGCCAGGCAGGCCGCGGAGAAACCCCAACACCATTTGCGCAAAGGGCCAGGCTTTACCCAGGGCAACCCTTCCGCTGCGACGTTTGAGAGCTTCGATGCCCGCCAACACCTTGGCTTCAGATTTTTCGCCCATACCTGGCAGGCTGCGCAGCTCGCCTTTTTTTGCGGCAATTTCCAGCTCGGGAAGGGTGGTGATGCCCAGGATTTTCCAAAAGAGAGCGACTTTCTTCGGACCAATATCCGGGACCTCCAGAAGAGTCACCAGGCTGAGTGGCGCCTCCGTTTGCAGGCGTTCGTAAAATTCCAATTGTCCCGTGGAGAGCAACTCGCTAATTTTTTCTGCGATCGCCTTACCGATGCCCGGAATCTCTGTGAGTGTTCCCTGGCGCCAGTACTGGTAGATGTCCCCTCCCAGGTTATTAAGGGTGTCAGTGGCTTTACGGTAGGCCAGGATTTTATAAATGATCTCGCCCTTGATTTCCAGCAGGTTTGCAATGGTTTCAAAAATATGGGCCAGGTCTTCATTCGAAAATCGGTGAACTGGAGAATCTCCCATGCTATCCTCCCTGAGGTGTTTCTGGTTCCGGAGAATCCTTAATAAATATGCGTGCGTCAACCACGTACCCGCCATTGGGATAAAGAATCAAGGGGTTGATATCCAGCTCCTGGATTTCCGGAAAATCACTGATCATCCGTGACAAACTGACCAGGCTGTCTGACAGCAGGTCCAGATCGACGCCAGGCTGACCGCGGACCCCCTCTAAAAGTTTATGTCCCTTCAGCTCACGAATCATTTGGTAAGCACCATCCCGTGAAACTGGAGCCAGGCTGATGGCGCTGTCTTGCAGGATCTCAACATAGATGCCGCCTAATCCAAGCAGGACAATTGGACCGAAGGCTGGATCCTGTTTGCCTCCCAGGATGACTTCCCGACCTGCGTCAACCATTTTTTGAAGAAGAAAGCCATCCAAGGCTCCCTGCAAGCGATCAGTCATTGATGTTAATGCCCCATCCAGTTGGTCATGATCCTGGAGATTAAGGATCAGGCCTCCGGAATCGGACTTGTGCGATATGGTTTTTGAGACCACTTTGAGCGCCAGGGGAAAACCTAGCTCATCTGCCGCCCGATGCGCTTCGCCAATTGACGGGATCAATGCCCACGGGGAGACCGGCATCTGGTACAGCTCGCACAGTTTTAAGGCTTCGTGGAGTTGGGGCTGGCGGTTTTCAATCCGGCAAGACCGCAAGATCAGGTGTGCAGCTTCATAGTTCCTTTTAGGGAGCGGTTGCGGCTCTGGTGGGCTGTTCTGACCGCGGGTTGCATTAAAGACGTATGCGCCTTTTAAGGCCAGCATGGCTTCATAAACTTCACCAAAAAGCGGGTAGTTTATGGCTTGCTCCAGACTACGAATTACGTGGTATTCGCTGAAATAGACCAGGGCAATTGGAGTTTGGTAGGTCCGGCTGAGCTCGACCAGCTTCAATCCAACAGACAGAGCCTTTTCATGATCAGCCTTACGGAAGTTAAAAATCAACATCACGGCATCTGGCTGCATGTCTTTCAAGCAGGCTTCGATGAGGATGGGATAGGAATCAAAGTCAAAAACTGTGCCAAGATCGAGGGGATTATTTTCATTAATAATGCTGGCACGAAAATATGGGCGGATAGCGTCAATTACGGCCTGGCTGAATGCCGGCAGGTTTAAACCAAAGTCATTGGCTAAGTCAGCGGCAACAATGGCGTAACCCCCAGACCGGGAAAAGACTGCCAGCCGGTTGCCTTTAAGCGCTGGCAGGGAAAAAGCCTTTCCATAACTTACCATTTCCGAAAAGTTGCGCAGCCTTAAAATTCCTGCGTGTTTGAAAACCGCATCAACGATCCGGTCATCGTTCGCCAGCGCGGCTGTATGAGACTCTGCGATCCTGGCGCTTTGCGGATTTGTGTTGGATTTGTAAATCAACAAGGGCTTCGAGGCAGTTCGGGCAAGATCAACCAAATCACGACCGTTGATCACACTTTCAAGGTAGAGGATGACTGCGCTGGTATCAGGATCCTGGAAAAGATAGCGCACATAATCGGTTTCGCTGAGATCAGCTTTATTGCCTATGCTGATGGTCTTACTCACTCCAAGCCCATTTGCAGATAGAATGTCCGTGCAGGTCAGGATAACGCCTCCACTCTGCGCGATGATTGCAAGGTGTCCTGGCTGAACTTCATTGGGCTCGGTTGGCAGGAAATGGGTGAGGATGCCGTATTTTGGATTGGAAATGCCAATGCAGTTTGGCCCGATCAGGCGCATCTGGTAATGCCGTGCGATTTCGAGTAACTGCTGTTCCAGGGCCTGACCTTCCGCGGAATATTCAGAAAAACCACCGGATTCGATGATGGCATATGGGATTTTTTTCCTGCCGCACGCCTCCAGGTATGCCGGGACGGTTGCAGCCGGGGTCAGGATGATAGCCAGGTCAATGCCTTCGGGGAGTTCGCTGACTGTTTGGATGGGGTGACCTTCGAACAGCCCTGGATTGCGACCTGCCAGGTATAGCTTCCCAGGATAACCAAAGCGGATCAAATTATAGGCAATCTGCCTGCCCAGGTTATCGGGATTTTCCGAGATGCCAACGACCACAATACTTTCGGGATTGAAAAGTTGTTTCACGGGCATCCTTTAAATTACTAAAAGTCAAAGTGGCGGTGATGGGCGCCTTGCCTGGATGGCAACCCAATCCTGGATTTGTTTCCGGTTGGCCAACTCCAATCCATTTCTGGCAATTGCTTTTTCAACCCCAGGGGATTGTTCGGCAATGATACCGGATAGAACCAGGCTGCCCCCAGGCTGAACCAGATCTCCCAGGCCTTCATCCAGCAGCTTGACCAACACAGGCGCCAGGATATTCGCCAATACGAGCTGGGCGCTTTGAGTGGTGTATATTCCATTCTGGATTTCCGTGACCGAGCCGGGACCGATTTCAAAGCGTTCCCTGACATCATTCAAGAGGCCATTTTCGTGTGAAACACGCACCGAATCTGGGTCGATATCCACGCCAAGAGCGCTGGCGGCACCCAACTTCAGGGCAGCCACGGACAGGATGCCTGAGCCGCAGCCGACATCGATGACCCGGTCGCCGGGTTCTAGAATTTCCTCGACGTATTCCAGGCAAAGTTGGGTGGTGGGGTGGGTACCTGTGCCAAATGCCATCCCAGGATCCATACGGATTTCAACACGTTCAGGGGTGGGGTTGGGAAGCCAGGCTGGCACGATGACCAGTTTTTCCCCGATCAGAATGGGTTGATAATGTTGTTTCCAGGCTTCCGCCCAATCGTTTTCCTGGACGATGCGATGCTGAAGAGGCGGTAAGGGGCGGATTCGCCCCAGGTACCATAAGGACTCCTCAATTTTTTGGCGAATCGCTTCATGTTGGTGAGTCTCACCCTCACTACCTGGTTCGTTAATGCGTAAAAATCCGTACACGCGCAGTGGGCCAACGGCGTGGCCTTCCGAGTCGTCGTTGTTCGCTGAAACGGCTGTGGATTCGATGGCAACTCCATTTGGAATGAAGCGCGCCAGCACCTCAGACACGGCTTCAGCCATTTCGCCATCTACAGTGATTGAGAGCTCTAGCCAGGCGCCCGAATTGGTGGTCAAGGATTATGTGCCTAAAAAGTCTTTCAGTTGTTCCCAAAAACTGCGTTCTTGCGGATGGACCTCGCCCCCGAGGTTTTCACCAAGCTGCTCAAAGATCTTGCGTTGTTCGCGGTTAAGGTGGGTTGGAATTTCGACGTTGACCATCACCAGTTGATCGCCCCGCCCGCTCCCACGCAACCGCTGAATGCCCTTGCCACGTAGCGTGATAATTTTCCCAGACTGGGTGCCGGATGGGATGCGCAGCTTTTCTTTGCCATCGATCGTCGGAATTTCGATTTCTGCTCCTAGCGCGGCCTGGGCAACGTTGATGGTTAAGTCCATCAGCACATCGAATTCGCGACGCCTGAAAATTTTATGGGGCTTCACATTCAGTGCAATGTACAGGTTGCCGTTGGGACCGCCAAACAAACCCGGTTGACCTTCGCCACCGAGGCGGATTTGCGTGCCGTTGTCCACCCCGGCCGGGATGTTGATGACTTTCCGGCGGGTGCGCCTCTCGAGGCCGCGTCCCTGGCAGGCGCGGCAAGGTGTAGCGATTGTTTCACCGGCTCCGCCGCAGGTCTGGCAGGTTCCTACCTGTACCATGGAACCGAGGATCGTCTGGCGTACCTGGCGCACCTCGCCAGTGCCATTGCAGGTCGCGCAGCGAACGGGTGATGTGCCGGGTTCAGCCCCAGAACCGCTGCAGGTGGAGCAGAGCTCATCCCGGGTAATTTCGAGTTCTTTTTCAACCCCGAAGACGGCTTGCTCGAAAGTCAGGTCTACGTTGTACTGCAGGTCGCCTCCACGGCGTGGCGCGTTGCGCGAGCGGCGGTTGGTGCGGCCAAATCCTCCAAAGCCAAACAGATCACCCAGGATGTCCGCAAAGTCAGTGAAATCGACGTTGATATTCGGCGATCCCCCAGGACCAGTCACACCTGCGTGCCCAAAGCGGTCATAAGCAGACCGTTTTTCTGGCTCAGACAGGATGGCATAAGCCTCGTTGATTTCTTTGAACTTTTCTTCGGCGTCCGGTGATTTATTGACGTCAGGATGATACTGCCGGGCCAGGCGCCGAAAAGCCGCTTTTAGATCATCAGCAGAGGCATCGCGGGGCACACCTAATATTTCGTAATAATCTCTTTGTGTCATCGATTTTTTGTTTTACTTCCTGGAGACGCCTGAGATGAGCCTGGAGGTATGAGCGTGTTGGAATATCCATTCCAACACGCTCATTAGTAATGTCAGGCGTTGCGGAATTCTCCGTCCACCACATCCTCGTCGCCACCTGGGGGCGTTTCAGGTCCAGGACCAGCAGGACCTCCTGGGCCTCCAGCGGCGGGTCCCTGTTGCTGGTAAGCGGCTGCGCCTACCTGCTGCAGCACCTGGTTGAGGTCTTCTGTAGCTTTACGGATAGTTTCAGGATCTTCACTGGTGAGGACGGCGCGCACGCTCGAGACGCGCTCGTTCACCTGGGTTTGCATCTCGGCCGGCACCTTGTCGCCCAGGTCTTTGAGGACCTTTTCAGCAGTGTAGGCCGCATTATCACCGGCGTTACGGGCTTCGATGAGCTCCTTGCGGCGTCGGTCTTCATCCGCGTTGGCTTCAGCATCCTGGCGCATGCGTTCGACTTCCGCCTCATTTAAACCAGAGGAAGCCGTGATGGTAATGTGCTGGCTTCGACTGGTCGCCTTATCCTGGGCAGTGACCTTGATAATCCCATTGGCATCGATGTCAAAAGTAACTTCGACCTGCGGGATGCCGCGCGGTGCAGGTGGGATACCATCAAGAATGAAGCGACCAAGGGATTTGTTCGTGGCTGCCATTGGGCGTTCGCCTTGCACGACGTGGATTTCAACCTGGTTCTGGTTGTCGGCCGCTGTGGAAAAGATCTGGCTTTTGCGCGTGGGAATGGTCGTATTCCGTTCAATTAATGAAGTTGCGACACCGCCCAAGGTTTCCACGGACAGGGTGAGTGGGGTCACGTCCAGGAGCAAGATATCCTTGACATCACCACCCAGTACACCGGCCTGGATGGCCGCGCCAACCGCGACCACCTCGTCTGGGTTAACGCCTTTGTGAGGGTCTTTATTGAACAATTTACGGACGGCTTCCTGGACTGCTGGCATCCGCGTCATCCCACCGACCAGCACAACTTCGTCAATCTGGCCGGGCTGGAGGCTTGCATCTTTGAGCGCCTGGCGTACTGGGCCCATCGAGCGTTCAACCAGGTCGCCTGTGAGTTGTTCCAGGCGCGCCCGGGTCAGGGGCATCACCAGGTGTTTCGGGCCAGAAGCATCCGCAGTGATGTAAGGCAGGTTAATCTCGGTTTGCATCAGCGTGGAGAGCTCGATTTTGGCTTTTTCGGCGGCTTCTTTCAAGCGCTGTAAAGCCTGGCGATCTTTCCGCAGATCGATTTGGTTTTCACGCCTGAATTCTTCGGCAATGTAGTCGATAATTCGCATGTCGAAGTCATCACCACCCAGGAAGGTATCCCCGCTGGTCGAGCGGACCTGGAAGACACCATCTCCTACATCCAGGACGGAGATATCAAAGGTGCCTCCACCCAGGTCGTAAACCGCGATGACTTCATCCTTCTTTTTATCCAGCCCGTAAGCAAGCGATGATGCGGTCGGCTCGTTGATGATGCGCAGGACTTCGAGTCCGGCGATCTTTCCAGCATCCTTGGTTGCGTTACGCTGGGCATCGTTGAAATATGCCGGGACGGTGATCACGGCCTGGGTCACAGTTTCGCCCAGGTAAGATTCGGCGTCCGATTTGAGTTTGCCCAGGATCATGGCCGAAATTTCTGGGGGCGAGTATTCCTTGCCATCCAGCACGACGCGGATATCCCCGTTCGGAGCCTCAGCTACTTTATAGGGAACCCGGGATAGGGCACGGTTAACTTCGGGATCGTTAAACTTGCGCCCCATGAAGCGCTTGATCGAGAAAACGGTGTTTTCAGGGTTGACGACTGCCTGGTTGCGGGCAACGCGGCCAATCAAGCGCTCGTGGTTTTTATTCACGGCAACCACAGACGGAACCAGGCGCTCACCTTCAGCAGATGAGATCACGACCGGCTCCCCGCCTTCCATCACGGCTACAACCGAGTTGGTTGTCCCAAGATCAATGCCAATAATTTTTGCCATATTTGCTTCTCCTCAGTGATTCTTATCGAGCTACTCGCACCAGGGCTGGGCGGAGTACGCGGTCGCCCAGGAGGTAGCCTTTTTGTAAAACTTCAATAATTTGCCCGCTATCATGCTGCGGGCTGTCTTCCGATGAAATCGCTTCATGCAGGTTCGGGTCAAAAGGCTGTCCTTCAGCCTGCATGACTTTTACACCATCATTTTCCATGATGCTGGTCAACTTTCGGAAGACCAGCTCGATCCCCGCGGCCCAGATTGCGCCATCGCCCTCCTGTGGGCGATTTTTTAGAGCGCGGTCTAAATCATCCAGCACTTCCAATTGCCGCTTGAAGATGCTGCCGGCCGCGTTCTGGTATACCTGGGCTTGTTCCCGTTCGATCCGTTTTTTGTAGTTCGCAAAGTCAGCCCTTGCACGCTGCCAGCCGTCCAGGTACTCATTGGCTTTAACTTGTGAATCTGCCAGGGATTGTTGCAAATCGGCCAATTCCTGTTTTATGGCTGCGTATTGATCCTCTGTAAGCTCAGGTGTGTCCTGAACCGCAGGCTCTTGACTCTCGCCTGCTTTGCTGGACTCAGCCTGGGGCAACTCTTGTGCGGATCCTTCTTTTTCCTTTTCTGGATCTTTTTTTGCTGAAAATGACATAACTATTCCGCTGCTCCTTTCACTCGGTTAGCATTTCAACCAGTAAATCACTTAATAAGCCGGCGACAAAACGCACAGCTGAGATGGTCCGACCGTAAGGCATGCGGATGGGACCCAGTACGCCCACCGTGCCAGAGGCCAGCCCGGGCGCTCCGTAGCGCGCCAGAACAATTGAACAATCTCGCAGCTCCTCCCAGGTGCCTTCCCCGCCAATCAAGACTTGAACGCCGCCTAGTTCCTCGGATGACATCACCGTGCGCGCGATCAGGTCTTCCAACAACGGGCGTTCTTCCAGAACCCGCAGGGCGTTGCGGGCAACTTCGGCTTCACCAAATTCAGGCTCACCCAAAACATGGGCCAGACCATCGCGGTAGACTTCGCCAGCAAGCATAGCCCTCGAACGACTCAACTCGTCTTTGACCAGCTTGATGATATCCAGCTCGAGCGCATCGAATTGGCTGGTAGCGAGCTGGCTGATCCCATCAGCATCCAGGTTTTGCAGGGACTGGTTGAGTTGTTGGGCAGCAGTTGAGAGTCTATCTTGCGAGACCGGTTCCGCCAGGGCTAACATTTGCTGGGAGACTTCACCGCCAGCCAGGACCAGTACCATCAGAACCTGCCTGCCCAGCGTACTGATCAATTCCAAATGCTTAAAAATGGACCGTTCGGCATGAGGGGCAGTAACCAGGGAGGCAGCTTGAGAATGATGAGCCAGTACCGACGCTGCCAGGCGCATCCAATGGTCAAGGTCGTTGCCTGCCTGGTAGAACTGGTGGATGATCATCCTTTTCGTATTCACCGGTAAGTCAGTCTGCCCCATTAATTGGCGAACAAAGTAACGATAACCATCCTCAGTCGGGATACGGCCCGCCGATGTATGTGGCTGACGGAGATAGCCCATCTCGGTCAACGCGACCATTTCGTTTCGCACCGTTGCTGAGCTGCTGTCTACACCGTATTCATCCAAAAGCCGGCGCGAACTCACCGGCGATGCCGTTTCAATATAATCGCGGATCACCATGGCAAGCACAAGCTTTTGGCGTTCGGTTAAGTTCGTGTCCATACCAGTTTATGATTTAGCACTCGCGCTACGCGAGTGCTAAATCGTGTGTTAAAATGATACCATGCCCCTTAAAGATCGTCAAGAAAGCCGCTGGAGTGGCAGGATTTTCTGATACAAAATTAACAATGAGAACGGGGGTCACGCCTGAGCAAGCCGAGTAAATCCAGGAAATCTTGTGGATACTCCACCTCGAAGGATACGTTCTCTCCTGATGAAGGGTGTTTAAAGAAAATAGACCGTGCGTGCAGCGCTGTCCGTGAGATAGCTGGGCAGTCCTTCTCGTGATCCAATTTCCTCTGTGCAACTCGAAAACCCCCGTAAAGAGAGTCGCCCAGGATTGGGTACCCAATAGATGCCAGGTGAACGCGTATCTGGTGGGTGCGTCCAGTTGCCGGAATGGCTTCGACCAGCCCTGCTTTTTGCCAGCGTTCCAGGAGACGCAGCCTGGTGAGTGCCTGTTTCCCCGCCCGGTGGTCTACAACTGTGCGGTGTTTGTGACCGGTATTCGTCCGCAGCGGTAGGTCTACCGAACGCTCTTCCCAGGTTGGGGATTGCCTAACCAGGGCATGGTAAATCTTCTGGACGAGACGCTGTTCGAATTGGCGATTGAGTTCGCGGTGCGCCTCAGCGCTGCGCGCCAGGAGGATCACCCCGCTTGTTTCACGGTCGAGCCGGTGGACAATCCAGACACGCCCCACCTGGCTTTCCAGAAGGCTTTTCAAGTACGGTGCAGAAGGATCCCAACCATCCGGCAAGGTGGGCAGCCCTGCGGGCTTGTCCACTACCAGCAGGGCTTCATCTTGCCAGACTATTTTCATTCATATCCGTTCGGGTTGTTATGCTGCCAGCGCCAGGTGTCCAGGCACATGGTATCGATGTCGCGCTGAGCCTTCCACCCCAATTCGCGAGCGGCCTTGGACGGGTCAGCATAACTGATGGGCAAATCCCCGGTCCGGCGTTCGACGACACGGTAGGGAATGGACTTGCCGCAGGCTTTTTCAAAGGCTGTGATGACTTCCTTGACGCTGTTGCCGCGTCCGGTTCCTAAATTGTAAGTGACAGCGCCAGGTCGGCTGAAGATTTTTTCCAGGGCTTTGACATGTCCTTGCGCCAGGTCGACGACGTGGATGTAATCGCGGATGCAGGTCCCGTCGGGTGTGGCGTAATCATTACCGTAAACATTTAAAATCGGCAGCTTACCTACCGCGACCTGGGCAATATAGGGCAGCAGGTTGTTTGGGATACCGTTTGGATCCTCACCAATGCGCCCGCTTGCATGCGCGCCGACCGGATTGAAGTAACGCAGAATGGCGATGTTCCAGGAAATATCCGCGGTATAGACGTCACGCAGAATCTGTTCCATCATCATCTTCGTCCAACCATACGGGTTAATGACAGACCCGAGCGGCATCTCCTCGTGCAGAGGTGGTTGGTTGACCTCTCCGTAGACTGTCGCCGAGGAGCTGAACACAATGTTTTTTACCCCATGCGCCTGCATGCAGCGGCACAGGTTCAGGGTTCCCGTTAAATTATTATGGTAGTAGCGCAGCGGTTGCACAACCGATTCCCCCGGGGCTTTTAACGCTGCGAAGTGAATGACGGCTTCAATTGTATTTTCATTAAGCACGCGATCCAGGGCTGTGTAGTCCAGGAGATCGACCTGGTGAAATGCCAGGGATTTTCCGGTTATTTCCTGTACCCGGCGCAGAGATTCGAACTTGCTGTTCGAGAGGTTGTCAATAACGATAACAGAATAACCGGCCTGCAGCAGTTCCAGGCAAGTGTGGCTGCCGATATAACCGGCTCCGCCGGTAACCAGAATACTCATTACTTTTTCTCCTGTGTGATAGTTTCTATCCGTTTTGCCTCGCCGCGTTTGACGCCGAGCATCATGATAAAAGCGACCACCATCGAAAGCGGGGCAACAATCCACATATTATTATAGTTGCTGCCCGACAAGTGGATCACCCAGCCGTTCACATTGGGCCCAACAATTGCGGCCAGTGTGGAAAACAGGTAATACAAACCGGTGTATGTTCCAACATGGGTGGTATCGGTCAAATCTACGACCATTGGCAGGGAGTTGATGTTGATCAAAGCCCAACCCATTCCAGCGCACATCAAGAGCAGGCCCAACACAGGCACGACGCCGAGGACAGGCAGGGTAAACACCTGGGTGTTCAAGGTGGACACAGGGATGACAAAAATCAAGATCATGATGATGGTCATGATGACAATCCCTGTCAGGATCGTCGGTTTTCTACCGATCCTACCGCCAATATACCCCGATGGCAGGGCAAACAGGATGAAAATCAAAGAGAGCTGGCTCAACAAGCGGGCGCCGTTTGCCTCTCCGATTCCCAGGTGGTTGATAGAATACAAAGTAAAAAAGGCGTCCAGGGCCGAATATCCTACAAACCAGAAGAAAATCGCGAGCAGCAGCCGCAGACCACTTTTTTCGTGTTCTGTGGATAGATATTTCAGGCTTTCAACCATGCCAGGCGTTGTGTCAGAAGTCTCGTAGTTCTTGGGTTCTCTGATGAAGGCAAAAACCAATAGGATGGAAAAGATAACCAGGATCGAGCCAGCCCAGAAAGGATAGGCCGGGTTTTTCTCGTAGAGGGCGGCTCCACCCAGGCTGGCGACGATAAATCCAAAGCCCCCCATGAAATTGATGATCCCATTGGCCTGGGAGCGGAATTTTGAGGGGGTTATGTCGGGCATCAAGGCGATAACCGGGGTGCGCCAAAAAGCCATACTGAGTAGTAGTGTGGTCGTGCATGCCACGAAAAAGGGCAGGGCGGCTGCCATTGGCACCAGCCCGAAGGCAATCGCACTGATCGGCGCGCCGATCAGCAGGAATGGCATGCGCCTGCCAACCTTGGTGCGCAGTTTATCTGACCAGGCGCCTACAGGTGGTTGGATCAATAAGGCAGCGATATTGTCCAGGGTCAGAAAGAAACCAACCAGCGCAGCGTTCAGCCCAAATTTCTCCGAAAGGAATACGGGTACGAAAAGGTTGTAAGTTCCCCAAATCAAGCTGACTGCAAAGAAACCAAAACCAAGCAGGAAGGTTTTACCGTAGTTGAGTTTCATGGTGGGTCTCCGAAAATATGCTTTGTTTGGATGGAGGTCAATGGCTTATTCTTCAGGCAGGTCATCAAGTTTTTTTAGGAATTGTAAATCTGTTTCGGTCAAAGGGGCTGTTGCTAGCAGATCCGGCCTGCGCTGGCGAGTTCGTATTAATGATTGTTCTCGCCGCCAGCGGGCAATCCGGGCGTGATCGCCTGACAGCAACGCTTCCGGAACTTTCCAGCCGCGAAATTCAGGCGGGCGGGTGAAATGAGGGTACTCCAGCAGGCCACTGGCATGTGAATCATCCTGGGCGCCATCCGGATCGCCCAGGACCCCCGGCAGCAGGCGCGAGACTGCATCAACGATGATCATAGCAGCCAGCTCGCCTCCGGTGATGACATAATCCCCAATCGAAATCTCGTCAGTGGCCAGGTACAGGCGAACGCGTTCATCCACTCCTTCATAACGACCACAAAGCAGACCCAGGCGAGGCGCAGGCTGTCCTAGCTCTTGTAATGCCTGGTGGGCTGGCCTGGCTTTCAGGCGTTCCAAGGCCGGGGCGGCTAATTCCTGGGCCACTGCCTGGGTGAATTTCCTGCCCTGAGGTGTAAGTAAAATGATGGGATATTCGGGGGGAGATCCGAGGATGCTTTCGACGGCTTTGAAAATGGGTTCTGGCTTCATCACCATGCCGCCCCCGCCTCCATAAGGCATGTCATCGGTGATGTGATGGCGGTCCGTGGTCCAATCTCGGATATTGTGTATGTCGATCTGGATCAGGTTGTTTTCGCGCGCCTTGAGAAGGATGCTGCTTTCGATGTAGGGTTCGATGACTTCAGGAAGCAGGGTGAAGATATCAAATCGGAAAAAGGGATACATGCTGTTCTCATTCTAGTCTTAAGCTGATCGTTTGAAAAGGGAAATGTGCCGCGGGTTTTAGAAACTGCTAATTTATAGGGGGAGTCCTTGACGTTGGAATTCTGGATTGGTAAGATGATCTTATGTACCTTCGCGGCAGTAAATGGTCGGTGACGCGCAGAACTAACCGCCCGCGTATTTGGCGGATATTGCTGCTTTTGGTTTTAATTGGGGCAGCTCTGTACGTAAACCAGGTTGTTGTGCCGGCCACACCTCCGTTATTTATACCCACTCCCACCCAGACTTTAAGTCCGGAAGCGTTTGTAAACCGCGCCCTGGAATTGTTCAGGGATGGGAAGCTGGATGCCGCCAAGGAGGCATATAAAGAAGCCATTGGGATTGATCCTGAGAATCCCTCCAATTTTGTTGAGCTGGCGCGAATCCAGGTGTTTACAGGTGAGTATGAGGAGGCTATCAAAAACACCTCCAATGCGATGTTGAAAAATCCGAACAATCCCCTGGCGCACGCAGTACAGGGATGGGCTCTGAGCTATCAGGGAGATCTGGTTGAGGCAGAACGCTCCATCCGCCGGTCCCTTGAGTTGGATCCGAACAGCGCGTTGGCTCATGCATATTACGCCGAGTTGTTGATTGAACAGGTGGTTGAGGATTATGGTCTACTGGATAAAGCGATCTCAGAATTGAACCTGGCGCTGCAGTTGGATCCGAACCTCCTCGAAACTCACCGGGCACGCGGCCTGGTTCTGCTGAACACCGGCAATTCCGAAGAGGCTGTGATGGAGTTTGAGAAGGCGATCTCTTTTAATAAAAGCATTGCTGACCTACATCTTTATCTTGGATTGGCCCATAAGGCTCTTGAACGGTATGATCTCGCCCAGGAGTCCCTGCTTCTGGCTTATTCATTAAACCCGAAAGACACGGTTGCCTTAATCGAGCTCTCAAGGGCATATTTTGCAGATGGACGCTATGCACAGGCTGCCCAGTATGCCGAAGAGGCGGTGAAGAACGATCCAACCAATCCTCACCGCCATGGTTATCTTGGGATTGTGCAATATAAACAAGAAGATTATCCAAAAGCAATCGATGAGCTGGCTTATGCAGTGCGCGGTGGTACGACCCCTGAGAATGTTATCGTTGAAGGCTTGCAGCTTTCCTATGACGACCGTGTGATGCAGTACTATTGGTATTATGGCTTTGCCCTGGCGCGCGCCAGACAATGTGAAGAGGCTATCCCGGTCTTTCAAGCATTATTAACCGGGGTGCCGGATAATGAGATTGCGGTATATAACGCCCAGGAAGGTCTGAACATTTGTAAGGAGCAGGCCGACACGCCGGTTGAGGTCACGGAAACACCTGCGGTTGAAGAGGCAACTCCACAACCTTGAGCAGGCGTGGATCAGTGAAGTAAGTGATAGATGAGTGTAAACCGTAAATTGGTGGGCAAGAGGCCCACTTTCCGTCCCAAACGAGGCTACAACTTCTACCGGATCATGCTGTGGATTCTGCTGATCCTGGTGGGTCTCTGGGTGCTTTTAAGTTTTGATCGCGGCCAGTTGAAATCTCCCCTGGAACCGACGCCTACTCCGACACGCGTGCCAAAATCATACTTTCTCGAAGCCCAGGCTTACTTCGACGCTGGTAAGCTGGATGATCCCAGTAATGAGGATCCGGCCTCTGGATTGCCGGCTATCAATGATTCGATTGAAGCTTATCAGGCCGCTCTCGACGGCGATCCGAATAATTCACAAGCCTGGACAGAGCTGGCGCGCATCCAGACATATTCGTCATCGATGCTGCGTAATGATAGCGAAGAGCTGGTGCGCCTGGAAGCTGCCCTGGCCTCGGCGACGCGAGCGGTTGAGCTGGCACCTGATGAAAGCACCAATCATGCCATTCGCGCCTTCGCTCTGGACTGGCTGGCTTCCAATCCCCTGGTTGAAGGCGATCGAGCCAAGGAGCTGCTAAATGAGGCCGAGTTGGAAGCCACGCGTGCCATGCAGCTCGAATTCAGAAAATCCCCTGGCGCTGGCTTTTTATGCCGAAATTCTGGCAGACCAACAGAAATGGCTGCAGGCTGAAAAATTTGCTACCCAGGCAGTTAACCTTGGCCCTGACATGATGGATACCCACCGTGTCCGAGGCTATGTGATGGAGACCCTTGCCCAGTACAACGAAGCGATCAAAGAATACCTGTTAGCGGCAGAAATGTCGCCCAACATGACATTCCTGTACCTGAGAATCGGGGTAAATTTTCGGGAAGGGATCAAAAATGCGGAACGTGCCCTGGAATATTTTGACAAAGCCGCCCGGATTAATCAGCAGCTTGGTGTGCAGAATCCAAACCCCTATATCGAAATAGCCAAGACATATACCCAGGAAGGCCAGTTCTTTGCTGCCGCGATCAACGCGAAAAAAGCCCTGGATTTAGATCAAAATAACGCCCAGACCTATGGTCAGCTGGGGATGATTTACCGGCGAGCCCGGAATTATGAAGGAGCCATGCCACTCTTGCAGTGTGCGGTTACAGGCTGCACGGCTGAAGAAAACGAGCTTGGTAAGGTGGCGGTTGAGGGATTGCCTTTGACCAGCGTGACTGTGGGATATTACTATGTTGAATATGGCACCAACCTGGCTTTTCTCAGCAGGCCTTCAGAAAATTACTGCCCACTTGCCCTGCCGATCCTGGACCAGGTCAAGCAGGCAGCCAAAGGTTGGAACGATCCCTACCTCGTAGCAATCGCTGAAGATAGCGAAGGGATTTGCCGGCGGGTGATGGAAGAAAGCTTGGGCAGTCTCCTGACCCCGACCGTCGAGGCCACGCCGACGCTGGAAGAGATGCAGCCCTAATTTTATCTGGAATTTGTGTAAGATTTTTATAAGAATTTTTGCAGAATCCCTTGACTTTCACCCTATAATTCGGTATTATATAGGCATAAATTAGCACTCGATATGGTAGAGTGCTAATTTTCTGCGAAAATTACACCATTATTTTGAAAGAGGAGGTTCGTATGTCTATTTCCATCAAACCCTTGGGCAGCCGTGTTGTGGTCGAGCCCACGGAGCAAGAAGAGATCACCGCGGGTGGCATTGTGCTTCCAGAGACAGCAAAAGAGAAGCCGCAAAAAGGGACTATCCTGTCTGTTGGCCCTGGCGACCGGGACGAAGATGGTGATCGCATCGCTATGGACGTCAAAGTAGGCGATACCGTTCTGTTCGCGAAGTACGCTGGAACGGAAATCAAGATGAACAACAAGAAATTGCTGATTCTTAAAGAATTGGACATTCTCGCTATTCTTGTCGACTAATTTCCCAGTACTAGGAGTAAACAATGGCAAAACAACTTTTATTCTCTGAAGAAGCACGCCGCAGACTTTCTCGCGGTATGGAAACCCTGGCGGTGGCTGTGGCTACAACCCTGGGACCCAAGGGACGCAATGTCGCCCTGGATAAGAAATTTGGATCTCCCACCATCACGCACGATGGCGTGACCGTCGCCAAAGAAATTGAATTAGAAGATCCCTTCGAAAACATGGGTGCCCAGCTTCTCAAGGAAGCTGCCACCAAGACCAATGACATTGCTGGTGATGGCACCACGACCTCAACCGTCCTGGCCCACTCAATCGTCATCGAAGGTATGCGCAACCTGGCTGCTGGCGCCAACCCGATGCTGCTCAAGCGTGGCATCGAGGCAGCTACTAAAGCAGTTGCTGAGAAAATCAACGAGCAGGCAATTGAAGTGACCACCAAAGACGAAATTGCCAACGTTGCCTCGATTTCTGCCCAGGATCGTATCATCGGCGAGCTGATTGCTGAGGTCATGGACAAAGTTGGTAAAGATGGCGTGATCACGGTTGAAGAATCCAAAGGCCTGGAATTTGAGACCGAATATGTTGAGGGTATGCAGTTTGACCGTGGCTATATCTCGGCATACTTCATCACCGATCCCGAGCACATGGAAGCCTCGATCGCGGATCCTTACCTTCTGATCCACGACAAGAAAATCTCTGCCGCGACCGATATTGTGCCTCTGCTGGAAAAGCTTGTCCAGATTGGCCGCCGCGACCTGATTATCGTCGCCGAGGATATTGATGGCGAAGCCCTGGCTACCCTGGTCTTGAACAAGCTGCGCGGCATGCTGAATGTCGTCGCTGTCAAGGCGCCCGGCTTTGGGGATCGTCGCAAAGCCATGCTGCAGGATATTGCTGTGCTGACCGGTGCGACCGTGATTTCAGATGAAACCGGGCGCAAGTTGGACAGCGCCACCCTGGCTGACCTCGGCCACTGCGAGAAGATTGTTGTCACCAAAGACGATACCACGATTGTTGGCGGTAAGGGTGATTCCGCCGAGATCAAAGGTCGCATTGAGCAGATCCGCGTTGAAATCGACAAGAGCACCAGCGACTACGACAAGGAAAAACTGCAGGAGCGCCTGGCGAAACTGTCCGGTGGTGTTGCCATTATCCGTGTTGGTGCAGCAACTGAGACCGAGCTGAAAGAAAAGAAGCACCGCGTGGAAGACGCTCTGTCTGCTACCCGCGCTGCGGTTGAAGAAGGGATTGTCCCCGGTGGTGGTGTTGCGCTGATCAATGCGATCGCTGCCCTGGATGACTTGCACGTTGAAGGCGAAGATGCCCAGATCGGTGTTAAAATCGTGCGCAAAGCCCTGGAAACCCCGATGCGCAAGATCGCTGAAAACGCTGGGAAAGACGGTTCCGTGGTCCTCGATATGGTCCGCCGCGCTCAGAAGGAAAAAGGCAACCTGCACATTGGTTACGATGTGATCAAGGAAGACTACCTCGATATGGTTGCCGGCGGCGTGATTGATCCTGCCAAGGTTACCCGTGGCGCCCTCGAGAATGCAGCTTCGATTGCAGCTATGATCCTGACGACCGAAGCCCTGGTTACCGACGTCCCTGAGAAGGAAAAACCCGCTCCGATGCCCCCGGGCGGCGGAATGGATTACTAAAAACTGGAGACCCTCAAGGTGAAAGACCTTGAGGGTCTTTTTTATTTAACCCACAGGTCTTTTTTCACCACCCAGGGTCTTTTTGCATTAAAATACATAAAGAGGAAGAAACATGGCAGAACAAAAGTTGCGGATCATACCGCTGGGTGGCTTGGGGGAAGTAGGCAAGAATATGATGGTGTACGAATGGGGGGAGAATATATTAATTGTCGATACCGGTCTGATGTTCCCAGAAAACGACATGCTTGGTGTCGATTACATCATTCCGGACTTCCAATATCTCCTGGATAAAAAAGAATGGGTGCGTGGCATCGTCATTACACATGGACACGAGGATCACATCGGAGCGATCCACCATGTCCTGGAACAAATCAAAGCGCCGATATATGCCACGCCGTTGACCGTCGGCCTGCTGGAAAACAAGCTGTCCCGCGGTGGTTTGATTAACAAAGTACAACTCAACACGGTCCAGGCTGGAGAGAGCGTCCAGGTTGGACCATTCAATATTGAATTTTTTCATGTGTGCCATTCCATTCCGGATGGGGTGGGCCTGGGAATCTTCACACCGGTAGGTTTGGTGATTCATTCCGGAGATTATAAGCTTGACCACACACCAGTGGATAACTGGCCGACCGATTATGCGCGCCTGGCTGAATTCCAGGGGAAAGGCGTCCTTGCTCTGCTCGCAGATTCAACCAATTCAACCCGCAGTGGTTGGACGCCTTCCGAGCGAGTGCTGGACAGCGGCTTCCGGGAGGTCTTCCGGACTGCGCCAGGTCGCATTATCATTGCTAGCTTTGCCTCGCTGATCTCGCGGATGCAGCAGGTCGGAAATGCAGCCTTTGAGCACCACCGGAAACTGGCTTTTGTTGGTGCCAGTATGGTTGAGAACGCGCGCATTGCACGCCGCCTGGATTTCCTGGATTTTCCAGAAGACCTGGTGGTGCCCCTGGATCAGGCATTAAAAATGAGCCCACGGGAAGTCGTGATCATGTGCACAGGCACCCAGGGGGAGCCAACCTCGATCATGGGCCGGCTTTCGACCGGCACCAACCGGCAGTTCGACCTGATTGCAGGTGACACAGTTGTCCTTTCATCGCATCCCATCCCAGGAAATGAGGAGAGCGTCTATCGCACCATCAACCGTCTGTTCCGGAGAGGGGCAAATGTTATTTATGAGGCGATAGCTCCTGTACACGTATCCGGGCATGCCAGCCAGGAAGAGATGAAGCTGCTGCTGCACCTGGTTCAGCCCAAATTTTTTGTGCCGATTCACGGTGAGCTGCACCACCTCTATCAACATGCAGCGATTGCCCGGCAGGTTGGCATGCCGGAAGATCACATGGCAGTCATTGAAAATGGGCAGGTCATTGAATTGGATGAACAGGAAATGCGGCTTGCAGAGCGAGTGCCGGGCGGCTACGTTTTTGTGGATGGTGGTAGCGTGGGTGATATAGGTCCCAGTGTTGTCCGCGAGCGCGAAGAGCTGGCTCGCGATGGGTTCGTCCTGGTCAATGTTAAGGTAGATCGCAATAGCTGCCGCCTGGTCGATGAACCGCAGATAGTCACCCGCGGCTTCATCTTCGCCAGGAATGGCGAAGACCTGTTTGCTTCAACCAGGAAGCTCATTAACGATGCTATCAACTGCGGTGTAGGTAATATGCAGAGCGACCTGGAAGAGACGATCCGCTCCTATCTTTTCAATAAGACTCGCCGTAGGCCGATGGTGTTTGTGACGGTCAGCCGGATTTAATGGCTTATTCGTCCCAACCATGTTGGCCAATTAATGGCACAAAAGCAACGGGTGTAATCGATTCCTTTGTGTAGTCATTCCCCTGCCTCTTCCAGCATTCAAGGTACTGCCCGTAACGGCCTCCCACCGGGATAACCAGCCGACCGGGATCATGGAGCTGCTCGAATAAGGGTTGGGGAACGTGAGGGGCAGCAGCACTAACCAGAATACCGTCAAAAGGTGCAAAGTCTGGCAGCCCCAGAGAGCCATCCCCGATGTGAACCTGGATATTTTCGATCTCCAGGTCCTTGAAAAGCCGCCCAGCGAAATTTGCCAATGCAGCGTGGCGCTCGATGGTGTGAACCTGGCGTGCCAGGGCCGCCAGGACTGCAGCCTGGTATCCTGAACCGGTGCCAATTTCCAATATTGTCTCTGTGCCCTGTAATTGCAAAAGTTGGGTCATTAACGCCACAATATACGGCTGCGAGATCGTCTGACCGAGCCCAATCGGCAGCGGTCCATCCGCGTATGCAAGGTAGCGCTGTTCATATGGGACGAAGAGATGTCGTTCCACGCTGCGTAGGGCTTTTAGGACATGTTCGTCATTAATGCCGCGCTGCACGAGTTGTTCTTCGACCATGCGCTTCCGGTCGAATGTATAGCTGTCCTCGTCTTTCATAGAGTTTCTTATGTAAGTAAATAAGCCATGATCCACTGCGTGGTCGCAAGCAGCGCTTCCAGGTGGGTACGCTCGTAGTTGTGGGAGGCATCAACACCCGGACCAATCAAAGCCACCGCTACGTCGCCGCCGGAACGCCAGTAAGCTTCACCATCGGACCCGTAATAAGGATAGATATCGACCCTGTGCGCAATCTGGAAAGCCTCAGCAATCTGGCGCAGGCGCTGGCTGAGGCCGTGATGGTAAGGTCCTCCGGAATCCTTGACGCATAAGGTGGCGTGGAATTCATCTGAGCTTTGGCCATCGCCAACTGCAGCCATATCTACAGCGACCAGCTCGGTCACCTCGGGTGGGATGCCGGAGGCCGCTCCGTGCCCGACCTCTTCGTAGTTGCTGAAGAGCAGGAGGGTTTCCTGAGCTGGCTGTAAACCGGCATCGAGCATGCTTTTAATAGCCGCAATCAGGCAGGCAGCGCAGGCCTTGTCGTCCAGGTGGCGGGAGCGGATGAAACCGTCAGTGACCTCTACCCGCGGGTCGAAAGCCACAAAATCGCCCACTTCGATGCCGATTGCGCGGGTTTCTTCCGAGTTGGTCGTGCGCGCATCCAGTCGAACTTCGATGGTGTCGTCTTCGCGCTTGAGCTCGTTCACCTGGCTGCCGTAAACGTGACCAGAAGCCCTGGTCAGAAGGATCGATCCGCGCACAGTGGAGCCCGAATGCGCAAGAACGGAACAACCTTCACCTTCCACCGTGTTCCAGGCGAAGCCGCCGATTTTCGTCAGCTTCAGACGCCCGTTTGGCTTAATTTCCTTTACCATGGCGCCCAGTGTGTCGATGTGAGCCGTCAAGGCCCGTGGCGCGTTTGCCAGTTTGCCAGGCCAGGTTACTGCCAGGGCTCCTTTACGCGTTCTGGCATACGACAGGCTTGGAAAGGCAGCCAGGGCAGCTTCGGTGGCGATGATTGCCTGATCAGTAAAGCCAGTTGGGCTGGGGGTATTTAAAAGGTCGGTTAAAAAGTCTACTAAAAATTTCAAATCAATGGGAGGCAGGTTCATATGGTTATCCGTCAAATTTAAGGATTGAAAAAGGGGTCAATTTTTAAATGATAAGCAGATTATAATTTGAACCCCCAATTCTGGGTGAGAAAGAGCCGCGGTATAATGGGCGCCATGACAAATTCGACCCAAGATGATTCTCTCTCCGAGACGCTTCCCGTGAATACAGGCAGCTCGAAGGAACAAGCTGCATCGGAGCTCCCGGAGACTCAACCTTTAAAATCAAACATTCTTGAAAACGACACCCCTGATCGGGCCATAGATTTTAGCCCAGGCGGCCTGGACGACACCCTTGCCTCCCCTGCCAGCGTTGACTTGCCCACTCCGGAATCCCAAAAACAAACTGGCGGGTTGTCAACCCGGTGGCGCATTGTGATCGGCCTGGTCATTTTCTTGTTGATTGGACTCCTGAGCGGCCTTTTCGGATATTGGTCAGGGATTGACATTCGCACCCAGGCAGCGGTAACCCAGGTCGCGGCTTCACTTCAGGAACAGTATAATCTGGGGCTGCAGGATGTTGAGACTGGAAACTGGGACAGGGCTCGCCAGCGTTTTGAATACATTATCCGCCAGAAATCGGAATTCCCCGGAGCTGCTGAACAACTGGCTCTGGTTTTATTAAATCTAAATACCACAGCCACCCCGACGCCAGCTCCCGTACCTACAGTGACGCCTACCCCGGACTCGCGTGGGGTGGATGAACGGTTCCAGCAATCCGAGCAGTATTTGTTAAATGGCGATTGGACGAATACAATTGACAGCCTGTTGCTGCTGCGCAAGGATGACCCGAGCTACCGGGCGGTACAAATCGATGGCATGCTTTTCCTGGCTTTACGCAACCGGGGTATGGATAAGATTGGCAAGCTGGCAGACTTGGAAGGGGGTATTTACGACCTGGCCCTGGCGGAGCGTTTTGGGCCTTTGGATAACGAGGCACAGAGCTACTTGAGCTGGGCGCGCATTTACCTCACCGGCGCCAGCTTCTGGGAGGTCAATTGGGAGGAAGCAGTCAATTATTTCTCACAAATCGCCCCCCAGCTCCCATACCTGACGGATGGCTCGGGGATGACGGCTATCGAGCGCTACCGCAAGGCTTTGATCGGTCTGGGGCTTTACCGGCTTGAGAGCGATCCTTGTTCAGCCAAAGAGCCGCTGGAGCTGGCGCTATCCTTCGCCGCGGATGAGGAAGCTGCGAATGCCCTGGACCTGGCAAACCGCCAATGCGAAGGTGGTGGGGACTCGGGTGATGAAACGGGAGATGAGCAGCCAATTGGTGAGCCTACTCTCATCCCCACGGTTGAAATACCTCCTACAGTCGAGGTTCCACCAACAGAAGCGCCGCCACCTACCGAAACACCAGAGGCAGGCAATCCGTAGAGCCGAACGAGCTATTCGATTTTTCGAAGGCTCGGGATGCGGAGGTAGATAAATAACGCCATCGCCAAACAGGCAAGAGCACCTGCGACCACGGTGGGAGGCAGTCCGAAGATCGTGGCAGACTGTCCTGCCAGGAACGAGCCGATGGGCATGCTCCCGAAAAAGACCAGTGAATATATACCCATAACCCGCCCGCGCAGCGCATCCGGGACGCGGTTTTGGATCATTGCGTTCGAGGTGTTCGCCTGGGTGATGAAAGTCCAACCGGTGACGACCAGGATAGCGAGCGAGAGCGGCAGCCAGGTGGACTGGGAAAACAGCAGCAAGGATACAGGCAGTAATAAGCCTCCGATCGTCCACAACCTACCATGTATCGGGCGATGGGATAAGGCTGCCAGCATGATGGCTCCAGTCAGTGCTCCAATCCCACGCGCGGACATGAGCGCGCCATTGGTTTTGACATCACCTCCCAGGATTTCAACCGACCAGGCTGGGAGCAGTGTCATCAGGCTGATGCCAAACAACCCGATGATCGCCATGTTTGTGACAATTACTCTTACAACCTTTTCTGAAAAGATGTATTTGAAGCCTTCTTTTAACTCGGAAGCCATCGAAGCCTTGCGTGCCGGGGCGGTAAAGGCGTCCAAACGCATCAGCAGCAGCGCCGCGATTACCGCCAGGAAGGATATGCCGTTTATTGCAAAACACCAGGCAGGACCGAAGGCTGCGTAGGTGAGGCCTGCGATGGCCGGACCAAAAACGGTGCCCATGTTGAACATGGTGGCATTCAGAGCAATCGCATTCGTCAAGTCCTTGCGGTCGACAATTTCTACAACGAATGCCAGGCGTGCCGGAGCATCGAATGCATTGGCAATGCCTAAGAAAAACGCCAGGAGGATAATATGCCAGGGCTGGATGAGGCCGGCAAACACCAGGGCAGCCAGGATGAAGGCCAGCAGCATCATGACAGTCTGGGTGATCACCATCAGGGTCCGCCGCGGAATCCGGTCGGCAATCACACCCCCGAACAAATTCATCAAGAGCAGCGAGGGCAAGCCAGAGGCAAAGCCCACGTATCCCAGGTATGCCGCTGAGCCAGTGAGTTCATACACCAGGTACCCCTGGGCTGTACTCTGCATCCAGGTTCCGAACAGTGAGATCATCTGGCCAAAGAACCACAGCCGGTAATTGGGGTATTGTAAAGAGGAAAATGTATTGCCTAATTTTGAAGGGAGTGCTTTTATAATTGATCCAGGATTCAAACGATAATCTCCAAAGGGAGCAGCTTTTATTCAACAGGCTCCCCGAAATTTTAGTGTATTTTACTTCTTCCTCAAGTTTCTGGGCAAAGGAGTACTGGATCCTGGTAAGACCTCGCAATACTGGCACGATATGCTTAAGGGTTGATTTTCATCCCGTTTTACGTTATTCTTCTGCGAACCTGGAATTCTATGTCTAACCGACCTTCTAATTCGACCACACGAAAAACCGTCGTCTGTCCAAACTGCAGGCGCATATTGACCAATCCGTCCGGAAGTTGTATTTACTGCGGCTTCCGTTTTCCGAGGGTTACGGCCGCGATCCCATTCTTAAACGAGCTGATGCGCGAGCAGGTCTCTTTTGTGAATGGTATTTTGATCGCCTGCCTGGCGCTGTATGCCCTGGCGCTTGGTCTGGATTTACCGGCGGCTTTTCAGACATCGGGTGTATTTAATTTTCTATCGCCTTCCTCCCAGTCTCTCTATAAACTGGGGATGGGCGGCCTGATCCCCCTGCTGAACGGGCAGTGGTGGACGCCGCTGACAGCGACCTACCTGCATGGCAGTATTTTGCATATTTTGTTTAACATGCTCTGGTTACGGCAGGTCGGCCCCTTGGTTGAAAATCTATTTGGGGCTTCACGCTTTATCGTGATTTACACGTTTGCCGGAATGAGTGGCTCCCTTCTGTCGGCCCTGGTCGGCCGGACTCCCTTCTTCGTGGGTGCTTCAGGCGCGATTTTCGGTCTGTTTGCCGCATTGATTTATTATGGCATCCGTAGAGGCGGTACATTTGGTTCAGCCATATTCCGCCAGATGTTGATCTGGGCAGGCATTGGGCTGGTATTAGGATTTACGAGATCGGGTGTTGACAATTTCGGCCATATTGGCGGGCTGCTCGGAGGCGCGGCGATGGCAGCGCTCCTTGATTTCCAGGAGCGCAAACGCCAAAGGCTTGTTCACCATCTGGGCGCCCTGGCGGCACTATTATGGATTGCAATTTGCTTTGTGATGATGATCATCTATTTTTTTACGGGGAACGGTTAAGGTCAGGCGCACTTTTGTAAGGAGGAATGATGATCCGCTCTTTATTTTTTGCACAAAACGGAAAGTTGACGCTGGATTTGGGCCAGGATCGATGGCAGGCAGCCCTTTCTGATCTCGAAGGTTTACTTTGGGTTGATTTTGAAGGGAATCATCCCGAAGAGGATGAGCCGCTCTTGCGCGATGTTTTCCATTTTCATCCCCTGGCCATAGACGATGCATTGCAAAAGTCACATGTTCCCAAGGTGGATGACTGGCAGGATTACCTGTACATCGTGCTGCATTCCGTCGTTTTTGATTCTCAGGATGGGCCGCACCTGGAGACTCAAGAGGTCGATATTTTCTTGGGGAAAAATTACGTGGTTACTCATCACGACCAGAAGATCCAGGCAATTGATCGGGTTTGGAATTCAATTCAACGTGACGAGCGCCATCTACGCAGCGGAGCCGATCATCTCCTTTATCGACTGGTAGATGAGGTGGTTGCCAGCTATATGCCGGTGGTCGAAGCCTTGGATGATGCAATAGATCAAGCCGAAGAAGATGTTTTTAACGGCGCTAATTCCTCCACGCTGGCGCGAATCTTCTCCTTGAAGCGCGCCGTGGTGACCCTGCGCCGGACAATCAGCCCAGAGCGCGAGACTTTGAAATAAGCTGGCGCGCGATGATTACCCGGTGATCGATCCACACGATCGCATCTATTTTCGCGACGTTTACGACCACCTCGTACGCCTGGTAGACATCACCGAAGGCATTCGTGACCTGGTCGGGGGTGTGCTGGATATGTACCTGTCCGCAATTAACAACCGCATGAATGATATTATGAAGACACTGACCATCATTACCACTTTGTTCATGCCAATCTCCTTTATTGCCGGTTTCTTCGGCATGAACTTCTTTGGGGTGCCTGCGCTCGATCCGTATAATGCCTGGACGAGACCCTTGATGTTTATTGGCAGCTTATGCCTGATGATTTTTGTGCCATTTTCTATGTTTCTATGGATGAAGAGCAGGAAGTGGATGTGACCCGGACCGGAGGTATTACGAGGAGTCGGAATGGTTGAATATCGCCGCCTGGAAAAAATGGATGCTTCGGTGCTGCAGCCCCTGGAGTGCTGGTTATGAATCCTGGGAGTATTACCGCGTCACAAAAAACAAATCTGCCGAGTGTATCGAGATTGCTTTATTACTGACGCGGCGTGAGTCGCTTTATCAAAAGCATTGGGAGATAACAGCGGAAGACAGGGAACGTTATGGGCAAGTCGTATCCGAAGGACACTCCTTTGGTGCTTACGATGGCGATGAGGTGGTTGCGGTTGCCCTTGCAGAAGTCAGAAGTTGGAACCGCACGTTATGGATCTGGGAATTTCACGTAATGGACAGCCATCAGAGGCAGGGGATTGGCAGGAAATTGATGGATCTTTTGGCGAATGAAGCGCGTAATCTGGGATTGCGCACGATGCTGGCTGAAACTCAAAGCACTAATCTGCCCGCAATCCGTTTTTATCGAGCCGTTGGATTTGAGATCGAAGCCGTAGACCTTTCCTACTACACCAATCATGACGCTCCAGATGGGGAGGTGGCGATTTTTATGAAAAAGAAGGTTGAAACCTAATCTTTATGGCAATTGACCAGTTTGGACGTTCCATTCATTACCTGAGGATCAGCCTGACCGATCACTGTAATTTGCGCTGCGTGTACTGCATGCCGGAAGAGATGACATTCCGGCCGACTGCGCAGATGATGCAGGACGATGAAGTCTGGCTGCTGATGCGCTTGTTTGCCAGCCTGGGCTTTGAAAAATATCGGCTGACTGGTGGGGAACCCACGGTCAGGGCAAACATTGTGGAGCTGGTGCGTGGCATGGCAATAATTCCTGGGGTGCGCTCCCTTTCGATGACGACCAATGGAGTCTTACTGCCCAGGCTAGCGCAGCCTTTGAAGGAGGCAGGTTTAGAGCGGGTGAATATCAGCCTGGATACCCTTGATCCGGAAAAGTTTCGCCGGATGACCCGCTGGGGAAAGCTTCAGGATGTTTGGGATGGGATTCAGGAAGCGCAGCGAGTGGGGCTGAAGCCTATTAAACTCAACGTGGTGATCGTTCGCGGGTATAACGAAACGGATGTAGCTGACCTGGCGCGCCTGACCCTTGAAAATCCATGGCAGGTACGTTTTATCGAAATGATGCCTTTCGCAGGCGCGACCGCGCTTCAGGTAGGGCAGGTGGTCAAATCTGAAGAAGTAATCCAGGGAATCCAGGATGGATTGGGGCGGCTGGAGCTCGAGAACGATGGGAAATTAGACGGTGAGGCAGTAATTTACCGCATTCCAGGAGCAAGAGGCAGCCTGGGCTTTATCTCCAGTGTTTCTCAGCCGTTCTGTGCATTGTGCACACGAGCGCGTCTGACCGCCGATGGCCGGCTGCGCCTCTGCCTGTTGCGGGAAGGGGAAGTGGGTCTGCTTAACCCCACTGCGGGCTGGCGCCACCCAGGAGGATCTGCGCCATTTGATTCTGAACGGCATCTGGCGAAAACCCTGGGGTCATGGCCTGGCGGAAGGCATCATCCCCCTCAACCGGATTATGAGCGAGATTGGGGGATAAGACTCGTTCCGGTTTTACAATAAAACCTGGCTTAACAGCCAGGCTGTGATGGCTCCTGCAGTGGAGCAAAAAAAGTTTACCCAATCGTTGTTCAGCCATGGCAAGCCGTGTGTCAGTTGCGTGGCTGTCCCGCAAGAATGGGTCGGGTGGCGTTCGGTTTCTTTCTGACATTTCGGGCAAGTATAAATTGCCTGGACGGTTGCTCCCAGGAGCGAGTCGAAGAAGGAACCAGCCAGACCCCCCAGGACGACTGCCAGGATTATGGGAAGCCTGGATCCGGAAGTGGCAGCCGGTGTGATCGGGAAGCAGGCTGCCAGCAAGCCAATTGCGGCGGCGCCTCCCAGTGCAGCCATGCTACCTGCCAGTGAAATACCTCCGGATGTGCCTCGTTCGACAATCTTGCCGTTTGTGACCAGGCGCGGCTCGTGGGGACTCAATATACCCAATTCGGTTGCCCAGGTGTCTGCGTTCACGGCTGCCATGGCGCCGCAAAAGGCAATCCAGGGCCATGCATCCTCGGGCCACACGGCATTTGCCATCACCAGCAGAGTCCCAAGACCGCCATTTGCAAGCACCTGTCCCCAATCTCGGCGACTTCCCTTCGAAAATTTTTCGTTGACTAGCGCTTTGCGTTTAAAGAGCAGGCGTGAAAGCATGCTCGAGGATACAAAAAAGGCCAGCAGAAGCGCGGCCCACGGTAAGCCCCCCAGGCCAAAAATCAAACCCCCCGTGATAAAAGCTGCCAGCGCGCCACTGCCTGTCAGCGCACCCGCACGCCAGGCGACGAAACCAATCAGAGCCCCGAGTGCAAATCCTAAATAAAGCTCCACATCAATTGACCCTGACGATAAAAAAGACGGCAGCCAAAAAAAATAGCGAGATAATGCCGCTGTTTGCCCAGGAAAGGTAAGCCAGGGGATTTTTTTCGTCCTGCCGGTAAAAGATCAATCCCAGGACCAGATTGCTCAGGTAAATCAGACTGCTCAGAACCGGCAAAAGCAGTAATTGAATGACGGGAACTGCGTCTCGCGGAATGCCCTCTGATTGAAACCCCAGGGAGATGGTTTCGCGTCCCGGGATCACCAGGCTGACCCATACCAGCAGGGCCAGGTTAAGGATCATGCCAGCCAGGACGAGATAACGAGCGGCGGGAATGTTCCACACCCGTCCCAGCAGCAAGCTGGGCCTGACCGAGCGCACTGGAATCGGGGAGAGTGAGCCCAGTTCTGAAAAATGCTGGAAGGTGTTCAGGAATGTCCCAGGATCAGCAGGAGAGATGGCGTAAATGTGACCGGTCGTCGCAATGAAAACCAATCCTCGACTTGAGGAAGCCATGTATTCAATCGTTCCGGCTGCTGGCTGCCTGCGGATGCCTACCACAGCGCCCGGCCAGTAAATCCAGGGCAGTGGCAGGCGGCTGCGCAGCTCATGGGCGGGGCGCACCCATAAAATCGTATTCATGGGGATTTCTTCGATCCGTAAGCCCCACTGTAAGAAAATTCCGTCCCGCTGCAGGATGTAACTGGAGCTGCTCAGGGCATACGCCCGGTATGCCAGAACAGGGACGAGAATCACGGCCAGCAGTGCTGGCAATAAGGCCAATAAAAATATGGGCCCAATGCTGGTCTGGCCTGCACGGTAAAGGCCGTACACTGCTCCGCCGACCAGCACAAGCATGGCTCCCAGGTGAAATGCCATGCCCAGGCGGCGACCCGGAGAAAATAAAGCACGATCCATATTATTTAATTTTAACCGATATTAAAAACAAAATGGGCTGCAGTTGGTTGCAGCCCATTTTGCATGTCAGATTGCTTAGCGAATTTCGTAGACGATGTTTACGTCAACGGTCAGTACCATCTGGCCAGCCGAAACCGGCACGCTGGCAGCCTCGGCGACAGCCATCCCGCCGCCTTTTCCTTCACTCAGGTAAACAGGCGAGCCGCCACCATAGCTGGAGATGGTTTGGATAGCTCCCAGGGTCACGCCGGAAGCCTTCGCCAGATCGTTCGCAGCAACCTGGGCATTTTTTACCGCTTCCTCACGAGCCAGGGTCAGGGCAGCACTTTTATCCAATACGTCAAACTGAATGCCGTAGATATTGTTGGCGCCAGCCTTGACAGCTGCATCCAGGAGGTCGCCAATCTTTGTAAGGTCCCGAACGGTCACGGAAACCGTGTTTTGCACGACGTACGTGATCTCGCCAGTAGGCTGACCTTTATCATCGTACTTCGGTTGGGGATAAATGCTGAAATTGGTCGTTTGGATATCCTTTTCAGCAACCCCGGCGGCTTTCAAGGCAGCCGTGACTTTCGTAACCTGGGTATTGTTGCTGGCAACTGCTTCAGAAGCATCCTTATTCTCGGTCTGGACGCCGATGTTGATATAGGCAATGTCGGGGGTCAGGTAAGCCTTCCCGGTGCCGTTCACGTTCATGGTACGCATCGGGGGTTGCTCAGTGCCAGACCCGGTCTGTGTAGGATTCTTTGCAAATGCTACGCCTGCAATACCGGCCAGCAAGCCGACGAGTAGTACGATAACGATCATGTAAGAAAATTTGTTACGCATATGAAACTCCTTGTGATGGTTGATATTGTTGGATAGACGCCGGGATGTTCTCAAAAGTTCCCGAAAGTAAACGAGATATATTTTATCCGAATTGATCTCGTTTATCCAATATATTTTTCGGACGCTTGCCTGGGTTGAAAAGTTCCCATTTGCGTTCATACAGAATTCTTACACAGTGCTAGCAGTCCGTTAACCTTTCCGATGTTATAATCGCGCCAGATTAAGCTGGCGGGTAAGAATGCCTGTCTGTTTCCCTAATTTTATTGGTGATTTCCTGGCAAAAAGACCAGCCAGAAAGAGGATAAGAACATGATGCGATTTGACCGGTTTACCGAGCGCGCCCAGGAGGCGGCTCAACGGGCAGCCGAGATTATCCAACGCTATAGTCACAACCAGATAGATACCGAGCATATTTTATTAGCGTTGATCGAGCAGCCTCAGGGGGTGATCCCCCAAATTTTGGATATTTTGAAAATCGATACGCAATCTCTGGTGGAACGGCTGGATTATGTGCTGCGCACCAGCCCGAAGGCCAATATCTTTGGTGGCGGCGCCGGGCAAATTTTCATTACCCCGCGCGTTAAGCGAATCATTGACCTGGCAAACGAAGAGGCAAACAAGCTCAAGGACGAGTACATTTCCACCGAGCACATTTTCCTGGCGATCCTGAGCGAGCGCAGCACGCCTGCTGCTCGGTTGCTGGAAGGCGCGGGCGTGACCAAAGAACGCGTTTATGAGGCCGTCCAGCAAATTCGCGGGGGGCAGCGGGTTACGGATCCGCAGGCTGAAACGCGCTACCGGACCCTCGAGCGTTATTCGCGTGACCTGATGCAAATGGCGCGCGAAGGAAAACTTGATCCGGTAATTGGGCGTGATGCAGAAATTCTGCGCGTGATCCAGATTCTTTCGCGCCGTACGAAGAACAATCCGGTTTTGATCGGTGAAGCTGGCGTGGGCAAGACGGCCATCGTGGAGGGTTTGGCTCAAAAGATCGCTACCAACGATGTGCCTGAGATCCTGTCTGGCAAGAAGGTCCTGGCGTTGGATTTGGGGGCAATGATTGCTGGCTCTCGTTTTCGAGGTGAGTTTGAGGAGCGCCTGAAAGCTTCGCTCGAGGAGGTCCAACGAGCCCAGGGTGAGATCATCCTGTTCATCGACGAGCTGCACACTGTGGTCGGCGCCGGCGCTGCCCAGGGGGCAATGGATGCCTCCAACATGCTGAAACCAGCCCTGTCACGTGGGGAGCTGCAGTGCGTGGGAGCGACGACCCTGGATGAATACCACAAGCACATTGAGAAAGACGCTGCGCTTGAACGCCGTTTTGCCCCCGTTTTTGTGGAAGAACCCAGCGTCGAGGACACCATCCTGATGCTGCGCGGACTGCGTGACCGGTACGAAGCTCATCATAAGGTACGTTTTTCGGACCAGGCGTTAATTGATGCAGCGCGCCTCTCATCTCGATACGTCACCGAGCGCCATCTACCGGATAAAGCGATTGACTTGATTGACGAAGCGGCAGCCAAGCTGCGGGTGGCTTTATACTCTTTGCCCCCGACCTTGAAATCCATGAAGAGTGAGATGGATCGACTGGCAGCCGAAGAGGAACAGGCGGGTCTGGAGCGCGATTACGAACGGGCTGCTCAAAAGAAAGCTGAGCGGCTGCGCCTGGAGACGGAATTCAATGAGCTCCGTGACCAGTGGGAGTCGGAGCACCAGTTGGATGAGGTCGTCAACTCAAAGGATATTGCTGAGGTGGTTGCCCAGTGGACGGGCATTCCCGTTACCCAAATGATGGAAGCGGAGTCAGAGAAGCTCCTTCACATGGAAGAGCGTCTGCATAAGTCGATCATTGGACAAGAGGAGGCAATCCATGCGGTCTCCGATGCCATCCGCCGGGCGCGCTCTGGCCTGAAAAACCCGCGCCGGCCTAATGGTTCGTTCATTTTCATTGGCCCTTCGGGCGTTGGCAAAACAGAGCTGGCGAAGGCTCTGGCAAAATTTTTATTTGACGATGAAGATGCCCTGGTTCGCATCGATATGAGCGAGTATCGTGAACAACACACGGTTTCACGCCTCTTTGGGGCGCCGCCGGGCTACGTGGGGTATGAGGAAGGCGGTCAGCTAACAGAGGCTGTACGTCGCAGGCCCTACCGGGTTATCTTGTTTGATGAAATTGAAAAGGCTCACCCCGAAGTCTGGAATGCGCTGCTGCAGATCCTGGATGATGGCCGCCTGACCGATGGACAGGGAAGGAGCGTCGATTTCCGCAACACTGTGTTGATCATGACCAGCAACCTGGGCACGGAATATGTACGGAAATCGGGCAGCCTGGGCTTTCTTTCAAGCTCTTCTACCAGCGAAGATCGCCTGGAACACGAGAAGATTGAAAAGGCTTTGAAGGGCACTTTCCGGCCCGAATTCTTAAACCGCATCGATGAAATTATCACCTTCTCACCGCTTACGCTGGAACAGGTGATCCAGATAGTGGATTTGCAGATCCAGGAGGTCCAGGAGCAGCTCAGCGAGCATGACCTGGTCGTCAGGTTGTCAGATGCTGCCAGGCAGTGGCTGGCGAAAGAGGGTTTTGATCCCGCATTCGGGGCTCGTCCGTTGCGACGGGCAATTCAGAAACATGTAGAAAGCCCCCTCTCAATCAGCGTGCTCAGCGGGCAATTTTCACCAGGCGATCACATCCTGGTCGATGTGGATGAATCGGCCTCGAAGCTGGTATTCCGCAAGGCCGAAGAAATCGTTCCGACCAACCAACCGGTTCCGGCGAATCTCTAGTTTTTTCCTAAGAGGATGGTCGGCCGGTCCAGCCATCCTCTTTAATTTAATCGATAAATTCACCACCGGTGGCTTTGCGATCGATGAGTTTGCGGTTGCTGTCAAAAAAAAGGAGAACTTCAATTTGCTGAAAGCAAATCCCATCTCCCATGAGTACCTTTCGGCAGGTGTAGGCGGAATTGCTCCCAGACTCAGGATCCGTTCAACTTAACTCATTCCACAGATCAACGCGAGCGCGTACGATTTCATTGCAGCGTCGACAGCGTACATTGATCCAGTATTCGCGTTTGTCATCGGCTGGAGCTGAGACGGAAAACCATCCAACCAGGCGTTTCAAAAATCCCATCAGGTTGTTCCTCCGTAAAATAAGTAAAGAGATTATATGCAAATTTTGAGTTTTTGGGTGCACCTGGTATATAATCCCCTTCGTTTTCGGCGTTGTTAAGGCAAGGTGGTTTATAAAACATATGTGCTATAATAGAGGGTATTCGCCTGTTAAAGGAGTCTGTCTATGACTCAAAATGTCATTCGTGTGGTGGGTCGCGCGAGCACAACCTGAAAAATATCACGGTCGAAATCCCGCGGGATAAATTTGTGGTGATTACCGGCTTATCGGGGTCAGGAAAATCCTCCCTGGCGTTCGATACGATCTTTGCTGAAGGTCAGCGGCGTTACGTCGAGTCCCTCTCTGCTTATGCCCGGCAGTTTTTAGGGCAGATGGAGAAGCCGGATGTAGATACCATAGAAGGACTGTCGCCGGCGGTGTCCATTGACCAGAAGGGCGCTTCCCATAACCCGCGTTCGACCGTCGGGACGGTAACCGAAATTTACGATTACCTGCGCCTGTTATTTGCACGCGCAGGCATTCCTCACTGCCCGGTGTGCGGACGAGAGGTGGTACGCCAATCGGCCCAGGAAATCGTCGACCTCCTGGAGGCTCTCCCGCATGACACGCGCTTGCTGGTGCTGGCACCCCTGGTGCGCGGCCGGAAAGGCACACACATTGCCGTGCTGGATGAAATCCGCAAGGCGGGCTTTGTGCGCGCCCGGGTCGATGGTCGGGTGTACGAACTCGAAGAAGACATCCAGATGGACCGGTATAAAATCCATACGATCGAAGCAGTTGTCGATCGCCTGATTATCCAGCGCTTCAGCGACACAAACGAGGCGGAAACGGCGCGTTCGCGGTTAACCGATTCGGTTGAGACAGCTCTAAAATTTGGAGAAGGCTACATTACAGCGCAGTATCCTCAATCCTCTACCGAGACCTGGCGTTTTTATGGAGGATGGCACTAAAAGCCCTGCGCTGGAGGAAACCGCACCCCAGGACTTGTATTTTTCGGAACACCTGTCTTGTCCGGAACACGGGGTCAGCCTCCCAGAGATCGAACCGAGGACCTTTTCATTTAATACTCCTCACGGAGCGTGCCAGGAATGCCAGGGATTAGGCGGCAAGCAGGAGATCGATCCGGAGTTATTAATCCCGGACGGTGAGCTGGCGTTCAATGAAGGTGCGATCGTCATGCCGGAGTGGAGCGGGCCGCGCGAAGAAGGAGGTTATTACTGGCAGCTTCTGGAAGCCGTTGCCAGCGAGTATCACATTGACCTTAGCGCGCCGGTCTGCAGCATGTCACCCGAAAAAATGGACGTGGTTCTCTATGGCACCCAGGGTCGGGAAGTCACCGTACATTACCGTAACAAAGATGGCCGCCAATCGACCTTCCGCACACCATTCGAAGGCGTGATTAACAACTTGCACCGCCGCTACCAGGAGAGCAGTTCCGATTATTTTCGCGACAAGGTGTCCGAGGTCATGAGTGAGCGCGTCTGCCAGAGCTGCAACGGTGCTCGTTTACGGAAAGAAGCCCTGGCCGTGACGATCCATGACAATAACATTGTCGATGTGACGCAGTGGCCGGTTTTGGATACCCTGCAGTGGGCACGCCGCCTGTCCGGACCGGAGACACCTCTGAATCAACGCCAGCAGGTTATCGCCGAACGGATTCTTAAGGAAATCCAGGCTCGGTTGAGTTTTTTAGTAGACGTTGGCCTGGATTACCTGACCCTGCAGCGTTCGGCGGCCTCTCTATCCGGCGGTGAAGCCCAGCGCATCCGCCTGGCGACCCAGATCGGCTCGCGGCTGATGGGGGTGTTATATGTGCTGGACGAGCCCTCGATCGGTTTGCACCCGCGCGACAATAACCGCTTATTGAAAACGCTCAAGAGCCTGCGCGATCTGGGTAACACGGTCCTGGTCGTCGAGCACGACTCGGAAACGATTTTATCTGCGGATTGGATCCTGGTATCTCGGCCCGCGGGCGGGTGAACATGGCGGGCGCGTAGTCGCTGAAGGCACGGTGGATGATATCCTGGCCTCTCCAGAATCGTTGACCGGAGCGTACCTTTCCGGGCGACTGCAAGTGCCTATTCCTGACAAACGCCGCAATGGCAACGGAAAATGGCTGCGCGTGGTCGGCGCCCGCGAAAATAATTTACAAAATATCGATGTTCGTTTGCCATTGGGACGGCTGGTCTGTATCACGGGGGTGTCCGGCTCCGGTAAATCAACCTTGATGGTCGAAATCCTGTACAAGGCGCTGGCTCGCCAGTTGAACCGGGCGCACACTCAGCCTGGTGATTTCGACCGCATTGAAGGCATCGAACACCTGGATAAAATCATTAACATAGACCAATCACCGATCGGACGTACCCCCCGTTCGAACCCGGGTACCTATACTGGATTGTTTGACCTGATTCGCGCCTTATTTGCCGAGCTCCCGGAGAGCAAGGTGCGTGGTTATAAACCTGGGCGGTTTTCATTCAACGTGCACGGTGGTCGCTGTGAAGCCTGCCAGGGCCAGGGCCAGCTGCGGATCGAGATGCAGTTCTTACCCGATGTGTACGTTCCCTGCGATGTCTGCCACGGGGCACGTTTCAACCGGGAAACACTCCAGGTGCGTTTTAAGGATTTCAATATTGCCCAGGTTCTGGATCTGACGGTCGATGAAGCCCTGGAGTTGTTTGCCTCTTTTGGACCGATGGTCACCCGCTTGCAGACGCTGCAGGACGTGGGTTTGGGTTATATCCGTGTCGGTCAGCCGGCGCCGACTCTCTCCGGTGGTGAGGCGCAGCGGGTCAAGCTCTCCCGAGAGCTTTCACGCCGGGCGACTGGCAGGACGATTTACGTCCTGGATGAGCCTTCGGTCGGTTTGCACGCGGCTGACGTGCACAAGCTGATCGAGGTTCTGCAGCGCCTGGTGGATGCCGGCAACAGCGTGATTATCATCGAGCACAACCTGGATATCATCAAGGTGGCTGACTACCTGATCGATTTAGGCCCGGAAGGTGGAAACCGTGGTGGGCGGGTGATTGCTGAAGGTACGCCGGAAGAGGTATGCAATAATAACGCCTCGTACACGGGGATGTACTTGCGCCCGTATGTGTGTGTGGGTTAAAAATCACCAGATTTACCCTTGACAAAATTTTCAGATTGCGTAGAATTAATTCGATATATATCGAATTAATTCTACGCGAGAATAATAATGGAAGAGATAACACTGCTCAACTACTTTAAGGCCCTGTCGGATTCGAACCGGCTGAAAATCATTGGCCTGCTTTCCATGCAGTCTCTGACGGTGGAACAGCTTGCGGAAATGCTTAGTTTACGAGCCTCAACCGTATCGCACCACCTGTCAGTGCTTGCCTCGGTTGGATTGGTCAGCGCCCGCGCCGACAGCTACTATAACGTGTACCGCCTGGAGACGGAAGTGTTGGAAAACCTGACCCGGCGCATGCTGTCTACCCAGGAGCTGCAGCGCATCGTAGAAGTGGATGTGGATCTGGATGCCTACGACCGCAAGGTGATAGCCAATTTCACAAACCCGGATGGGAGAATTAAAACCTTTCCAGCCCAGCGCAAGAAATTCGAAGTGATCCTGCGGTATGTCCTCAAGGAGTTCGAGCCGGGTAGACGCTACAGCGAGAAACAGGTCAATGAAATACTGGGTCGTTATCATGAGGATACCGCCACCCTGCGCCGTGAATTGGTCGGTTACGGCTGGCTCAAACGCCAGGGTGGGGGCGGCGAGTACTGGAGAGAATTGGAATAATTCTTGGGCTTGACCCAAGGGAACAGGATTTGGAATGGACGTAAACATTGAAAACACAGTACTGGAATTTTTTAAGGCACTGGCGGATGTGGAGCGCTTGAAAATTACTGGCTTGCTGGCTTTAACGCCGCGCACTGCCGGATGGATTGCGGATTCATTAAAAATCAAGCTGCCGCGAGTGGTCAATCACCTTGAATACCTGACCCATCTTGGGTTGGTTGCCCAGGACGGGCCGGTTTATAACCTGGATGCGAAAGCGGTCCAGACCATGGCCCGGCAAGTACTGGCGGGTTCCCGTCCCACGGTGAACGTGGAGGAGCTTGAAGGGCCAGAATATGATCGGAAGGTTTTGAGCGCATTCCTGCAGCCGGATGGGAAGATAAAGGCACTGCCCATGCAGCAGAAGAAGTTGATGGTATTACTTCAATACCTCCTGCCGAATTTTCAGGAAAATGAAAAGTATCCTGAAAAATCGGTCAACGAGATCCTCGGGCGCTTTTTTGAGGATACGGCCACGCTACGGCGTTCCATGGTCGATAATGGCCTGCTCCAGCGCAAAGAAGGGGTTTACTGGCGCGCCTGAATTACGAGCGACTCGTCCCCTGCCAGCAGCCCGCATAGGGGTTCGGCTTCGATTGCCAGGATGCGGCTGTTGGCAAAGTAGGCAAAATCAAAGGCGGTCAGATCGCCTGCTTTTTTTCCGGGTATGGGCATCAGGCGCGCCGTCAGAGGTTTGTTCAGGCGTAAAGCCAGGGCTGCCACGTCTAGGAGCACGGCTTCGATCTGCTCTTGCGTGGTCGCCCCGGGCAGCGGGACCGTGTCCAGTCCCGTGCCGCAGACTGCGGAGAGCATCAGCAGGTCCTTCACGCTGAGGAAGCCCTGGCTGGCACGTTCAGCCAGGCGGGCATCTTCCAGGACCGGCAAGAACAGGCCATTAAATCCGGCGCGCCGGTAGCGCGCCTGCTCGAGGCTGCTGGTCAGAAAAGCCGCAGCTGCAAGCGAGCCGTGGAGCCCGGCTGCTGATAGCCCAAAAAGCTCTATCGCCGTTCCAATGGAGCGAGTGTCCTCTGGAAAAGGCGCCAGGGAAAAATCGATGCCAGAAAATTGGATCTGAAACTGGTCAGAGAGTTCCTGTGCGGTTCGTTCCAGGCCAGATGCCTGTGCTTCGATGGTTGTGATTAAGTTCTGGCGGGCTTGCGCCAAGCTGCGCGCCTGGGTGAATGCCTCTACAGCCAGGTCCGCACTTTCAATGGCCAGCGCGAACGAACTCTCGCTGCCTGTATGGTAAGCTGCCGGTAAAAAAGGCGTTCCTGGCGGTACGTTGGCCATGGCGCAAAATCTCAGGTTGGCGAAGCCATCTGCGGAGATCGGGGCGGCAGCGTGGATGATGTGTGCGCAGGCTTTCAGGCTTTTCAAGGAAATCGAATTGCCTTCGCCAGTCATCATCCCGGAGAAGAATGTATGCTGGGATGCCGCCAGAGCTTCCGGAATCGCCTGGTAGCTGCCTGGGAATTGCGGCAGCGCCGGTCCGAGGGATAAGAATTCATACCCCATTTCTAGTGCGAGTTTTTCCAGGCGCGGCACCTGGGAAACCAGGTCACCAGGCAGCCAGGTGGGAAAAGGCGGTGTTGCCAGGCGGGCTGTCTGCACCTCGAAACCAGCCGCTTCAAAGGCTGCCCGGGCTGCAGAGCGAAACCGCCCGGCGGTTTCCCAGGTCTCGGAGTTTATTGGCCAGCCTGGATTCAAGAAAAAGGTAATGGATCGTATTTTCATGGATTTCTCAAGAGGTTATAAACTGCGCTGGCGGACGACCTCATAAAACAAGACTGCGGCAGCTACAGCAGCATTTAAGGACTCCACCTGGCCGGACATGGGGATCTGGGTAAACTCGTCAGCCAGTAGCAAGGCTTCCTGGCTGGCGCCTTCCGCTTCCCCGCCAACGATCACGGCCACTGGCCGGCAGAAATTGACGCGCGTGTACAGGGTAGCCGCGCCGGCAGCAGCCAGGAGGCTGTAAAGCTCGTAGCGCCTGACCAGGTCTTTCATTGATTGCCAATCCTGCGCCAGGACTGGCAGGATAAAATGCGCGCCCATTGCTGATCTCAGAACCTTAGGTGAGAAGGGATCGACTGTGCCGGGCGGGATCAGCACAGCCTGGACGCCAGTTGCTGCTGCCGTGCGCAGCATCGTTCCCAGGTTGCCAGGATCGCGCACACTGTCAGGGATGAACACAAAATCTAGCTTATCCGGTAGTGGCAATGCCTGTGCCTGGAGGGCGGCCAGCAACCCTTGGGGTGCCTCAGTGTCGCTTGCCGCGCGCAACACTGAAGCAGCGACTTCGCAGGTTTCAACGCCTTTTTGTACGAATCCTTGAACAACGGACTTGCCGCGCTCGCTGATATCTTCGGAATACAGAACCAGGCGTGCAGGCCACCCCCGGGCTAGGGCTTCCTCGACCAGGCGCACTCCTTCGATCACGAAAACGCCCGCCTGCCGGCGATCTCGGCTGCTGTCTTGAAGCTGTCGGATCCATTTCACCTTGGGATTTTGAGAAGACGTGATCATGGTTTTAGCCCATTGGGAAGCGCATTCGTTGACCACCGATGACGTGGACGTGCAGGTGAAATACTGTCTGCCCACCATCGATCCCGGTGTTAATAATCAGGCGGTAACCATCCTGATCGATGCCATCCTGCTGTGCAACCAGGCGAGCCACGCTGAGCAAGTGACCGGTCAGGGTCTCGTCTTTGGAAGTAAGCTCATTCAAGGAGTCGATGTGCCGGTTGGGAATGACCAGAATATGGGTAGGCGCCAATGGATGGGTATCCCGAAAAGCCGTTACCTGTTCATCCTGGTAGAGGATCTTTGCTGGCGCTAACCCTTGGGCAATCTTGCAGAAAATGCAACTGGTCAAATGTTCCCGCATAACCCTTCTGCACTCAACCCCGTGATTTGCACCGCGGTGATGGTGTTCCATATTTGAGAAGTCGTTGTTGCGCTGACTCGTAAATAGTTATCGGTCAATCCGGAAAATTCCCAGCCCTCAGGACCCAGGGCAACTGCATTTTCCCAGAGGACTGTCAGATGCTGGCCAATAAACTTCTTGCGGTATTCCAGGCTGGCAGCCTCCAGAAGAGAACGCATCTCTCGGTTACGCTGTTTGCGCTTTTTTTGAGGCACCTGACTAGGAAAAGCCGCAGCCGCAGTTCCAGGACGGGCAGAATATGTAAACACATGCCCACCGGCAAATTGCAAGGTCTGCACGAACTCCAGGCTTTCTTGGAATTCTGCCTCGTTTTCCCCGGGGAACCCCGTGATAATGTCGGTGGTGATGGCGACTTCAGGTATCTGAGAGCGCGCTGCCTGCAGCAGGCTGGCGAATTTCTGCGGCGTCGTTTTCCTGGCCATGCGTTTTAACGTGGCTGCACACCCGGACTGCAACGGTAGGTGCAGGTGGCGGCAGATGCGTGGATTCTTCCATATCTCGAAAAAGGTTTCGTCCAGATCCCAGGGTTCCAGGGAAGAAAGTCGCAGGCGCGGCACCTCGGTATTGTCCAGGATCGCCCGGACCAGGTCTTTCAAGCCCAGGTTATGTCCCAGGTCGTTTCCCCACGAACCCAGATGAACGCCGCTCAGGACGATTTCCTGGGTTTGAGAACCGGTGTTTTCTCCTCGATCAGATACCTTCCCAATTGCCAGGCGGATATCTTCGATGATTTCTTGAATGGTCCGGCTGCGCCCTTCCCCTCGGGCTGCTGTCGTGATGCAGAACGTGCAGCGATTATCACAGCCATCTTGCGCCTTGATAAACGTTCTTGTGCGGAAGCGTAAGCCTGGAATTGCGCTACGTTCGATCGGTTCTCTGTCGAATGGCTGTGGCTCCTGCAAAATCTCGGAAACCAGCGAGTCCTTGAGCCGGTTTGGCACTACCCGGCTGACACCGGGAAGAGCGGCTGCTTCGGCAGGGTTAAGGGTCACCCAGCAACCGGTCAATGTCAAATCAGAAACACCGGCGCGGGCAACCTGGCGAGCTTTCTGGCGTGAATCCAAGTCGGCGGCTGCCGTAACCGTGCAGGTGTTGATGACAGCCAGGTCAGCATCCTGCGGTCGCTCAACCAGGATATGCCCGGCAACCCGGAATTGCCGGGCATATTGCTCGATTTCTGCCTGGTTCAAGCGGCAGCCGACCATGTCCAGGTATATTTTCACGGTTTGCGGACCACAAAGTTGTCGAAATAAATTTCTGTGCCGGGCGTTTCAAAGGCACCTGCAAGAAGTCCGACGTTTCCGGACGGTAGATCGCTGTCCAGGGCACGGGCGATTTCTGTGCCATTGACGAACAAAACGAGCTGGCCGCCGATGCAATCCGCACGCAACTGGAGGATGCCCATATCCTGCGGGATGGCTTCGCTGGGTAGGAGCTGCTCCCCGGTGAGTGGCAGGCGCTGGTTATCGATGACCTTGCTGATATCGTAGTACCCGTCGTTGCTGACCAGGAACTGGTAGAAGTTTTCGGCGTTCTGGTAGCGGCACAGGATACCAAAGACGTTGTTTTTGCTGCCCGCTGTACGTAAAGCATCGACTTCCACCTGGACATCCGCAAATTTCAACCCTCGTGGGTTTGCCCAGAAATCTGCCTGGGCTTCGTTGGCAAAGATGCGGTAAACACCATTTAGGTATCCCGCTGCACCGCGGTCATCCTCATATACGTCCCAATTGCTTTGGGAACTCGAGAAATCATCCTGGAACAGGATCGAGCGGTCCTGGTCGTCCCAATCTTCCTGGCAGCCTGCCAGTAGTAGCAGGCAGAAAAATAACAGGCGCAGATATATTTTCATTACGGCAACAATTTTAACATACATCCTGTGTGCAAATTGCCTGAGGCACAGCCAGAGTCTATCCTGGAGACGTCCTAAACTTAATGTACATTGTCATATGCCTGGATGATGTTTGTCTCTTGTTTGAGGATATTTGCCACTAGAACCTTTATCTTTTTCCCGGTAAATTCAGTAGCAGGAGGCAGGTCGTGCTGCAAATTACGGAGATGGATCTTCATCGAATGTCAATCTTCCAGGATCTGACTGCGCAGCAGTTTGCGCGGTTTGCGCCTTTATTTGTTCCGTGCGAGTATCAAGAAGGTGAGGCGATCTTCGAGCAGGGAGAGTCGGCGGCCAGTCTTTATGTGGTTGTGGAAGGGGAAGTGGCTGTGCGCTACAAGCCAGAGGATGGGCCCGAGCTGACTGTCGTCAAGGTACAGTCAGACGGTATTGTCGGCTGGTCAGCTGCCCTGGGTAATCCCGCCTATACCTCGTCGGTCGACTGCCTGACGGATAGTGTTTTGCTCAAGGTAACCGGCGAGGATTTGCGTGAATTATGCGCCCAGGATCCAGAGTCCGGTGCTCTGATTCTCGAACGCCTGGCCATGGTGATTGCAGAGCGGCTGCGCAATACTCACGGACATGTGTTAGCATTGTTGGAACAAGGTTTGCGCATCGATCCGCAGACTCAGAGCCTGACTAAGAAATTAGATCGCGCTCCTGGTTAAGATGATGTTTTTGTTAAGGAGGAACTGATGGCCAATGACCCGAACACCTATTCAGAAAAAGAGCAGTTAAACGCCTTGATCGATAGGATCAGTGCGTATATCGAGCAATTCCATGGTGGCTCTGTGGAGTTTGTATCATTCGATGGAAAAGTATTACAGGTGCGCCTTGGCGGTGCCTGTTTGGGATGCCCGCTTTCCCCGAACACACTGCATGGCTGGGTAGAGGGCACCATTCACCAATTTTTTCCAGACATCCAGGTGCAGGCTGTAGCCTAATATTCTGCAAAAATAAAAAATGCGCGGCTCGCTGGCCGCGCATTTTTTATTTGGGAACAGTCAGTCCATCTTTTTCAGGTGGGATAGATATCCTTCGACCATCAGCAGGTTCTTTTCACCGGACATGCGGATAACGGTGAGGAGCTGCTGCATCGAATTTTCTTCCTCAAGCTGCTCGTTGACGAACCACTTCAGGAAATTCTGCGACAGGTAGTCCTTGTCTTCAATGGCGATCGTCATCAGTTCGTTGATACGCCGGGTGACTTCTTTTTCCCAGGACAGAGCACTTGCCACCGCTTCTTCAGATGACTTGAAGCCAGCGTAAGCTGCTGGCAGGGCAGGCAGCTCAACGGTGTTATTGGTGTCCCAGAGATATTCGACGAACTTCAGTGCATGTTCCCGTTCTTCGTTGGACTGCTTTACGAATATTTTATAGAGCAGCGTCAGTTCCTTTTCCCGAAAATAACCTGCAAGAGCCAGGTACTGCTGGCTGGCCTGAAATTCATGCCCGATTTGATCGGTGATCGCTTTCGCCAACTTTTGGCTGATTTCCATTGGAATTGCCTCCTGTTTTAAAGATATAGATACTCGAATGTCTAAATGTCTGATAACGCTCAAAAATTATAACACGCTGGACTGGCTCATCACTCCGAATCTAGCAATTCGTCTTCTCGCTGGCTGCGCCTGCGCCCACGCTCGATGTTTTTTAAGCCCGTCCAACCGCACCCATTTTTCTTGCACAGGTAACGGCGTGCGTGTGGGAAAAAGATCTTACTCAGGATGCGATCCAGGGTTGAACGGTGGATACGGTGAAGGTCGCTGCCGCAACGCGGGCAGGTGGGTTCTCGGTAATAGTTGGACGTCAGGAAACGATATCGCAGGCGGAATAAAACGAAAAGTAAGGATAGAAAAACTAAGGCATATCCGATTAATTCCGAGATAGATAACTGGATCAGGTATGTGTAAATTTGTTGGAAGAATTGGCTGAGTCCTGAACCGACCTCTTTGACTGTGGAGGCCATTGAATTTTGAAACCAGGTGCGAATTACTGTGCGTTCAACGACCAGGATTGCTCCCAGGATTACGGCTAGCAAGGCAGCCAGTTCCACCCAGTTATTTTTAAGAAATTTCTTCATGAATTACCTTGAATACTCCTTCCCTTTGATTGATCTCAGGACTTTTCATTGATAAAACGTGCACTTAAAACGTCATGGCACAACCATCCGCGCGCGGGTCGCTGCCTGCCCAGTAGACTCCACCAGGATCGCGCTGGATAATTTGCCCGCGGCCAAAGAGGCCGCGCTCGAACCCATTTACCCGGGTTAGGGAATGCCCCATCTCGGACAGGCGCGCGATAGTAGCAGGCGATATCCCTTCTTCGATGGCGACTTGACCCCCGCTGGTGCCATCCTGGATGCAGAAGCGGGGCAGGTCCAGAGCGGCCTGGGGGTTCAGGGCGTTGTCAACCAGGGCGCTGAAAACCTGCAGGTGTCCCTGCGGCTGCATGAAGCCTCCCATCACCCCGAAGCAAGCATACAGGCTGCCATCCGCGCGCGTTGCCATGGCCGGGATGATCGTGTGGTAGGGGCGCTTGCGCGGCTCAAGCTGGTTTGGATGTCCGGGCTGCAGGTTGAAGTTATGGCCGCGGTTCTGCAGGCTGAAACCCCAACCGGAGGGGACAATGCCGGTGCCAAATCCCATGTAATTACTGTTGATAAAGGAACAAGCATTTCCCTCATTGTCGACAATGCTGAAGTACACAGTACCAGAGGATGCAAGGGGTGTGCCGTGCTGCTGGTTTATGGTCGCCCGGTCCAGGCGGATCAGTTTTCGCCTCTCGGCAGCGTATTCTTTCGATAGCAGCCCGTTTAGTGGCGCCGGGTTGAATTCTGGGTCTGCCACGAACCAGCGGATATCGGCGAAGGCCAGGCGCATCGCTTCGATTTCTAGGTGCAGTCGTTCAAGCGAAAGCGGGGGCAATCCAGGCAGGTCGAAGCCCTCTAAAATATTCAAGGCTAACAGGGCACCCAGGCCTTGCCCGTTCGGGGGATCTCCCACAGGTGGATGCCGCGATAACTGATCCCGATTGGCTCGTGCCAGGTGCTGGTGTGTGCTGCCAGATCTTCGACGGTCAGGCAACCGCCGGCCTGTTGGACAGTGCGGGCAATGGCTTCCGCGATCTCACCCGTATAAAACGCCGCTTTTCCACCCTCCGCCACACAGCGCAAGGTGCGCGCCAGACCTGGATTGCGAAATACTTCACCGGGCTGCGGGCCGCGGCCGTCAATGGTCAGCTCCTGCCCTCCCGGCGATGTGCTCAATTGGTTTATCGCGCCGCGCTGCCAGCTGTGAGCTGTCAAGGGGGCGACCGGGAACCCGTCTTCTGCCAGGCGGATGGCAGGTTCAAGGATTTCTGCCATTTTGAGCCGCCCGTGCTGCTCCACCAGGTCGCACCAGCCAGCACAGGCGCCTGGGACGGTAATGGTGTATGGATGGTAGGGAGGCAGGGATGCGCCAAAACCTTCGCGTTGTAAGCGCTCCAGGTTGATGTTTGCCGGGGCTCGTCCCGACCCGTTTAATCCATTGAGCTGGCGCGACCCGGCATCGAAATAGATGGCGAAGCAGTCGCCACCAATACCGGTGCTGGTGGGCTCGGTAACATTAAGCGCTGCGGCTGTTGCCACTGCGGCGTCTGCAGCATTGCCTCCCTTTCTCAGGACTTCAAGGCCAGCGGCGACTGCCAGGGGCTGCGAGGCCGCCACGATCCCCTTCCGGCTGATGACTGGAGAGCGGCGAGAATTGAATGGTAGAGTTTCGGTCATTATTATCCATCCCTGTTGTGTTATTAGATGGCGGCCATAAAAAACACCCGATTTTCCTGCTCGGGGGCGTCCAGGGGTTCCGACAGGTCAGCCAGGCGGGCCAGGCATACCGATCGGAACCCACAATCCAGCAGCGCCTGGCGGATTGTCTCCAGGTCGTAGGCGCAGTTGAAGACGGTTTCTTCAAAGCGCTCGAAGGTGCCATTTTCCTGCCTGACAAAGCCCGTAATGCGCACGTAAGCGCGCTGGGTTTCCTCGATCCAGATCGAGCGGTTACACATGAAAAGGTCAGGCAGATCATCGACTGAAATCCCCGTCCATTGCTTTCTCAGTCCCTGGGTCGTATTCAGGTCAAAGATGAACATCCCGCCTGGGCATAAGCTGGCTTTAACGCACTTGAAACAGTTCTGCAGCGCCGCTTGCCCGGGCAGGTGGTTGAGGGCATCGAACAGCGAGACGACCAGGCCAACCGGTTGCTCCAGGTTGAAGGCTGTCGCATCTGCCTGAAAGAAGTCCGCTGTTCCGGCGGTTATAAAGGGCAGGTTGTTCTCACGCGCCCAGGTGATCATGTCTTTGGACAAATCGATCCCGGTCACCGTGTACCCATTTTCAAGGAAATGGCGCGCCATCTGGCCGGTACCGCAGCATAAATCCAGCAGACGCCGCTCGCTTGCCCCAGCAGGTGTCGATTCATAATATTTTCGGATCAGAGGGGCTGCATTCAAAGCAAATCCTGCCCAGCGCTGGTTATACACCCGGGCAAAAACAGAACCATAGGCCTGCGCCATCAGGCAATCACCTCAATGCCTTGCCCGTCCAGCACTTCACCGGCCACCCAGGCCGGCTGATTCAGTACCCTGGCGCGTTCTAGAAAAGCCGGCAGCTGCTCATCCGGGACCGCCAGGAGCAGCCCACCGCTGGTTTGGGCATCAAACAAAAGCATCTGGTCGACCTCATCGATGCCAGGTTCAAAGTGCACGTACTGGCTGAAGTGCAGGCGGTTATCGGATGTGCCTCCGGGAAAGATCCACTCCTCCCCATATTTGCGGGCACAGCTCAAGAACGGGATGACAGACAGCCGGAATCGCAAGCCCACCCCGGAAGCCTCGGCTATTTCGCTGGCATGACCCAACAGGCTGAAGCCGGTGACGTCGGTGCCACCGCTCAGGCTGAATTCAACGGACAACAGGGCTGCTTCCCGGTTCAGGCGCTTCATCCAACTTACGGCTTCCGCGACATCTTCTTCCGCTGCCAGGCCGCGTTTGAGGGCGGTGGTGAGTGTGCCAAAACCCAAGGGCTTGGTCAGCACCAGGCTGTCGCCCGGCCGCGCCCCGCCTTTGGTCAGCATGTGACGGGGATCGACAAACCCCAGCACGACCAGGCCGAATTTCGGTTCCTGGTCCTGGATGGAGTGACCGCCTGCCAGGACGGCGCCGGCTTCACGCACTTTTTCGGCTCCGCCCATTAGAATCGCCTGCGTGATCTCAACGGGTAGATCTGGGGGCAGCGCCGCCATATTTAATGCCAGGAATGGCTGGCCTCCCATGGCGTACACGTCTGAAAGGGCGTTGGCAGCGGCGATTGCCCCGTAATCGTAGGCGTCATCGACCACCGGGGTGAAGAAGTCAGTGGTGACGATCAACGCCCGGGTTTCGTCCAGCCTCCAGACAGCCGCGTCATCGGGCGAACCCAGACCTACTAACAGGTCTGGGTAATCGTCCGCTGGAAAAAAGCCTTTTAATGGGCGCAGGACCTGCGCCAGCGCTTCGGCATTTAGTTTTGACGCTCAGCCGGCGCAATTAGAAAGCGTGGTCAGGCGAATTTGTTTTCCTGATGTGGCGTGTGATTCCATACGGTTATCATGGCGTGGGCGAGCTGGGCGTTGGTGTAGGTACAGCGGTTGGAAGCAAGGTACTGCCTTCTGGCATCAGTTCCGGTAAGTTATATAAGAAAGGCGAATTACTCGGAAGCAGCATCACCTGGATCCCCGGCGCGATCTTGCTGATATACAGGTAACTCAGTAGTCCCGGATTGTCCTTGACAGCCTGGTTGATCAGCTCGAGGGCCGTCTTTTCCGCCTCGGCCTGGATCAAACGGGCCTCGGCATCTGCCTTGGCTCGAATCACCACTGAGTCGCCAAGCCCCGCTGCCTGTTGGCGGGCTTGTTCTGCTTCCTGTTTGCGCTGCTCGACGACCAGCTTGGCTTGCTGCGCCTGCTGCTCAGCGATTTGCTTTTGCTCTATCGATGCCGAATACTCAGGGGAGAAGGTAATATTGCGGAGAACGAAATCCAGCATGACCAGGCCGTTTTCCGTGAGTTTTTTCGAAAGGGCCTCCGAAATTTTCTGTACCATCTCATCGCGCTTGGTGCTGACGACTTCCTCCACCCGGTATTGTGAGACGGCATCCCGAATTGTGCCACGTGCTTGCGGGCGGATCAGTTCATCGGTATAGCGATCCTGCCAGTCAATGTGGACTTTCACAACCTGGGAGGGATCGATTGCAAAGATGACCGAAGCGTCGATTAATACCTCCTGCCCGTCCAGGGTCCGGGCTGTGATCGAGTCGTCGCCTTGTAGTTGTCCTTCATTCGGTGCGATTGACATGGTGTAAGTCTGGCGAGAGATCGGGTAAGGTTTGGCCGTCTCAAAGAAGGGCACGATCCAGTTCAAACCTGGCTGCAAGGCGTCCTGGCGGACGCCGTCGGCAAGGGCAGAAATCACAACGGCGCGTTCTTCTGGCTGTACAAAGACCAGACCCGCGCTAACCAGGGATAAAAGTATGGCGACAACCGCCAGGACGACCACGATCGTGGTCAGGTTCTTGGTAGATCGGCCGCGCGAGGCGCGTGTGACGATCAGGATGATCAAACCGATGACAGCAACCCAGAGTAAGAGCACTCCAGCTTGAAGCAAACCTGCAATATTCATTTAGAACTCCTCATTAACAATAGTAGACGATTTTCAGTTGAGCTTTGGGGCCTCAACGAGAGTAAATTATACTTCCTTTGTCCTGTTTGTGGAATTGTGGTACGATCCCGATGTGAAACTGTGGCATGGGATAATTCGCGAAATCCGCCTGGGTCCTTCAGGCCGCAGCGCCTGGATTGAATGTCCACCTCAAGCTCTGCCGGCCGCCGGGCAATACTTGCTGGGCTGGGCCATGTGAGGACGAGGGTGCACCCCTGGCAGCGCCGGTTTTTCCGGCAGCGTTTGCTGATGGGGGGTTCTTAGCAGCAGCACCTCTACCAAAAACCTGGGAGCCAGGGACGGCTTTGATTTTACAAGGGCCCTTGGGGAGAGGCTTTGATCTACCAGCATCCAGTTCCCGATTGGTGATGGCAGCTCTCGGAGACACAGTCGAGCGTTTGACTGTGCTCTTGCCGCAGGTCCTGGCAGGTAGCTGCGCAGTGGCGGTATGCGTCGACTGTGCGGTTCCTGTACTGCCTCCTGACGTGGAAATTTACCCTCTCGACAGCGTGACTGAAGTGCTCCCCTGGGCTGATTTTGTGGTTCTCGATGTTCCGCTTGGGGCGTTTGAGCGCCTGAAAGCGCTGCTGGCCTCACCGCTGCCGCCTGGACAGGTGCTGGTGGAAACCGCCATGCCCTGCGGTGGGCTGGGGGAATGCGGCGCCTGCGCGGTGCAGGGGCGCCACGGGTCGAAGCTGGTCTGCCGGGATGGTCCGGTGTTCTCGCTGGGAGAACTGGCTATGTTTTCAGGTATCGATGCCTAAAACAGATGCTGTCTATTCTCCCCCGGTGTTGAATGCGGCAGGAATGCTGGGATTTGCTCCCGATACCCGCGGCCCTGTCGATTTGCACCGGCTGGGAGGCTTTATCACCAATCCGCTGAGCCTGCGGACTCGCCGGCCAGCGAATTCGACCACCTGCCTTCCTTTCCCAGGAGGCTTTTTGCTGCATACCGGTTTTCCGAACCCTGGATTAGCCCGGGCGCTGCGTCAGTGGGCGCCAGCCTGGGCGCGCTCGCCGCTGCCGGTGCTGGTATCCTTGCTACTCCAGGATGCAGGCGAAGTTGCCCCGATGCTGGAAGCGCTCGAGGGGAAACCAGGCGTGGCGGGGGTCGAGATCAACCTGCCATCCGGCGCAGGGCCGGGCGATCTCCTGGCCGTGACGCGCTCCGCCTTCGGTGAACTGGCGGTGGTGGTGCGCCTGCCGTTAGACAGGGCTGAACACATGGTCGAGGGAATTGTGGATGATCTGCTCGAGGCAGGGGTTGCTGCTGTCAGCCTGGGACCGCCGCGCGGGGCGCTGGTCAATCCCCAAGGGCATCTGGTCCACGGGCGCCTTTACGGGCCGGCCATTTACCCCCAAAATTTATCGGTTACGCGCGCGCTGGTATCAGCAGGACTGCCGGTGATTAGCGCCGGAGGGGTGTATTCACAGGCTCAGATCAACGAGTTGCTGACCGCTGGAGCCAGCGCTGTGCAGCTCGATGCTGTCCTGTGGCGGAATCCGGGCTGGGACTCAGCGCTCTAGCTGGATCGTCACCGGCCCGTCGTTGTCAATCTCGACCAGCATATGCGCGCCAAACTCGCCAGTCTGCGTGGAGATGCCGCGCTCGCGTAACAGGACGGCGAAGCGCTCTACAAGAGGCCGGGCGATTTCTGGCAGGGCGGCGCCGGTAAAGGACGGGCGCCGCCCCTTGCGAGCATCTGCGTAGAGCGTGAACTGCGAGACGACGATGGCGCTGCCGCCGGTTTCCAGCAGGGAGCGGTTGAATTTTCCGGTCTCATCTCCAAAGATGCGCAGGTTGGCAACCTTGTCGACCAGCCAACGCGCCTGCTCTTCGCCGTCTTGGTGGGCAATCCCCAGCAAGATAACCAGTCCGGGGCCGATTTCGGCTACGGTTTTCTCACCAACCAATACCCGGCCCCGGCTGACACGCTGTAAGACAAGCCTCATTGGTTTTACCCTTTCTGAACCAACCTAAATCGGGAGGCCGATCGCTAGCTTGACCTCGCGGATTGTCTGGCGGGCAATTGCCTGGGCGCGCTCCTGGCCATCCCTGAGGATATTCTGCACCAGCTCGGGATCTTTGGCAAATTCATTGCGTCGCTGGCGGAAGGGCTCCAAATTGTGGTTCAGGTTTTTGGCGAAAAGCCGTTTGCAATCCACGCAGCCGATCCCTGCCCTGCGACATTCGGTATTGACCATCGCCGTCTCCTCAGGACTGGAGAAGACCTTGTGCATCGAGTAGACGTTGCAGACATCGGGATTGCCTGGGTCGCTGCGGCGCATGCGCTGTGGATCGGTCACCATCTGCATGACGCGGCTGGTGGTTTCCTCAGGAGTCGCTGCCAGTTCAATATGGTTGTCAAGGCTTTTTCCCATCTTCTGCTGCCCGTCGATGCCCAGGACCTTGGGATATTCAGTCGCCTTCATCTGGGGCTCGATCAGCACGTTGGTATTGTAGCGGTAGTTAAAGGATCGCACCACCTCACGGGTGAACTCGATATGCGGGGCCTGGTCTACGCCGACTGGAACCAAATCTGCTTTATAAAGGGCGATGTCGGCAGCCATCAGCACCGGATAGCCAACCAATCCATAGTTCACATTGTTTGGATGCTGCCGCGCTTTCTCTTTGAAGGTCGGCAGGTCGGTTAATTTACCGAGCGCCGTCACCATGGAAAAGAAGGTGTGCAGCTCCGTGACCTCGGGAACCTGGGACTGGATGAAAATGATCGACTCCTCCGGGCGCAGCCCCGCTGCCAGCCAGTCAAGCGCCATCTCATAGATATTCGCAGCCAGGTTTTCCGTGGATTCCACGGTGGTCAGGGCGTGCAGGTCCACGATGCAGTACACGCACTCGTACTCGTCTTGTAGTGCTACATAATTTTTAACAGCACCCAGGTAGTTGCCCAGGTGCTGGCGCCCGGTGGGCCTGGCGCCAGAAAACACGCGGCCTTTCTTGATCTTCGCCATTTTATTTCTCCTTCAGATATTTATGAACCAAACCTGCGATTTCGCCGGCCTCTACGTGGCGGCCCGTTTTCAGCTTTGAATATAGAAGCCGCCCATCGATCGTGACTTCAAACTTGCCGCCCGAGGCAGGCTCCAGGGTGATGGTCGTGATCTCCGGCTCGAATTCATTGAGCAGTTCGGCTGTTAAACTAACAGCCCTGTTCGTGTAGTGTCAGACTCTGCAGTATTCGATTTTGATCGTGATCATTACTACCTCCAGTGGTTTAAACAAAAAGCCCCGTTGGTGATGCAACGGGGCCGTTGGATGACGGGTTGAAAAGCCAGCTTCACTCCGGGTGGGGTACGGTCGTGGGAAAATCACGATGATACCCTTTGCCTTGATAACGGTGGCAGCTCCGGCCCGGAATACACAAGCAGCCTGCGCTCTTCTTCCTGCAGCTCAGCGGTCCATTCATCCCTGGCGTCTGTACGGGTCTCTCACCTATCCCGTTCTCTGTGCCAGCGTTTCAGGGAATACTCGTCCGCCTCATCGCTTTTTCGCTCTAATTTCTGGTAGTATATCATAAATCAAAATTTTTTGCGGTCCGGCTCAATAATATTCCAGAACGAAGTACTTGGAGGAAGATATAAAAGTAACCATCCGTCTGGCTTGTCCAGAGGACATGCCTGAGTTATCCTGTCTGAATGTTGCCTTCAACGGGGGTGATGAAAGTGCAGCAGCGCTGGCGAGGCGTTTTGAGGATCCTCGCCGGGTCGAATGGCCCGTAGTGGCTGAGCTTGGAGGCAGGCTCGTGGGGTTTGCCGCCCTTCGCCTGGTCCCCAGTTTGTTCTACCCGGAGCCCCACGCCGAAATGACGGAACTTTACGTCGAAGATGCCTGCCGGCGGCAAGGCATTGGCAGGGAGTTGGTAAAATTTGTGGAGTGCATGGTAGTTGAGATGGGTGCGCATGAATTATGGTTGATGACGGGTTTGGAAAATCACGCTGCCCAGGACTTCTACCGCTCCCTGGGGTACGATCACCAGGACCTGGCTTTGAGCAAGGAATTCGAAAGGAGTGAAAATGATGATCGCGGTTGAGGTATCTAATCTTTCCAAGCGCTTTGGACAAACGCAGGCTGTAGATGACGTTTCATTTACGGTCCACAGCGGTGAGATCTTTGGTTTATTGGGTCCGAATGGTGCCGGGAAAACAACGACCATCCGCATGATGCTCGATATCTTCAAACCGGACAGCGGCACGGTCAGCCTGTTTAGCGGAAAGATGGACCAGGCAAAGAAAAGACGCATCGGGTACCTGCCTGAAGAGCGCGGGTTATACAAGGATCAGCCGTTGGACTCGACGTTGATTTACCTGGCGACGCTCAAAGGGTTGGATGAGCATACGGTGCGCAGCCGTTTGGATCCCTGGCTGGAACGCCTTGATCTGCTCGAACACCGCAAGAAGAAAGTCAAAGAATTGAGTAAAGGTATGCAGCAAAAAGCCCAGATTATTGCTACCTTACTGCACGAGCCAGACCTGATCGTCATTGATGAGCCGTTCGCCGGCCTCGATCCGGTGAACACACGCCTGATCCAGCAAATTCTGGAAGAGCAGCAGCAAACCGGTAAGGCGATCTTGATGTCTACCCACCAGATGAACCAGGTCGAGGCTTTATGCAACCGTATTGTCCTCATCAACCGGGGCAGATCGGTTCTGTACGGCGAGGTAAGTGCCATCAAACGCCAGTTTGCCGGAAACGCGATTCTGATCGAGGGGCAGGGGGACTTCAGCCAGGTTCCGGGGGTGCTGGAGGCGCGCAGCGACAACGGCGCCTGGCACCTGGCATTGGGTGTGGGTGTTGATCCGCAGGTGGTATTTCGTGAAATTGCGTCTCGACCGGATATCAAGATTGAGCGCTTCGAGCTGGCGGAAGCATCCCTGGATGATATCTTTATCCATGTCGTGGCAGAGCAGCCAGTTGAAGAGGAGGTCGGGAATGCTGCGTAATTTCTGGTTGGTTGCCGGCTTTGAGTACCGGCATGTTGTCATCCGGCGCGGCTTCCTGCTGGTGACTCTGGCGGTTCCACTGGGACTGGCACTCTTGATTGGCGTAATGATCGTTTACGTTATCTCAAAAACAAATCCACTTCCAGTTGGCTATGTGGATCAGGCACAATTTTTAGATGTTGATAAACAGCAGGAACTCCCGGACCCCGAAGACCGCGTGGTAGTTGTGGCTTTTCCTGATGAGGCGCAAGCCATGGCTGCTCTGCAGCGGGATGAAATCCAGGCTTTTTTTGTTTTCCCCCAGAATTACGCCCAAACGCTGCAGACCGACCTCTTTTACCTGGAAAATCCGCCAGACAGCGAGGTCTGGAGCCAGTTCGATGACTTTGTGCGCCTGAACCTGGTAGCACAGCTTCCGCAGGCGCTGCAGGAACGTGTCCTGGAGGGTCCGCAGGTGACGGTCATCGACATTGAAAGCCATCGCGAGTTCAGTGAAAAAAGCGTGATCAACATCATCCTGCCCTTTATCGCCAGCTTCCTCTTCTTCTTTGCCACCATGTCTGCCTCCAGTTATATGCTGCAGGCCGTGGCGGACGAGAAGGAAAACCGCACCTTGGAGGTCATGATCACCTCGCTGACTCCTGCGCAGTTGATCGGGGGGAAGCTGCTGGGCCTGGTATCGGCTTCACTCACGCAGCTCATGATTTATCTTCTGGCCGCGATTGTGCTTGTGCAGGTCGCCGCTCCTTACTTTGAGGCGCTGCAGCGGGTGGAGATGCCCTGGGCTTATTTAGGCGTGATGGCTTTGTTCTTCCTGCCCACGTATGTCTTAATCGCTTCGGTGATGGTGGCGATTGGCGGGTCGGTGGACGAGCTGCAGCAGGGGCAGCAGATCGCCGGGATCCTCAACCTGATTTTTTTATTACCGATTTTCCTGGTAGTGCTGATATTTGAAAATCCATCGCATCCCCTGGTCTTGTTCATGACCTTTTTCCCACCGACTGCCTTCCTGACCATTTCGCTGCGCTGGGGGCTGAGCTCGATCCCGACCTGGCAAATTGGCCTGAGCTGGGTGCTCCTGGTGGCAACAACCGCCGCCAGCATGTGGGCTGCTGCCAGGATATTCCGTGCAGGAATGCTGCGTTATGGGCAGCCATTGAGCATGCGCTCGCTGCTCGCTGCGATCAAAGAAAGTCCAGGGAGGTAGCCCATGCGCAATATTGGATTGGTCGCAAAATATACCTTACTAACCACGGTGCGCTCGCGCTCCTTTTGGGTGGTCACCTTGTTGGTTCCGGCGTTCCTGCTGATCTTCCAGGTGTATTCGGTTATGAAGGAGAGCGGGATCCAGAGTGATGCGCAGACCCAAGAGGCTGAGACAACGAATGAACAGGCGCCTGACGCTTTACCGGTGCTTGGGCTGGTAGATGAGGCCGGGCTCCTCCAGGACCTTCCTGCAGGTTTCCAGGAGGACCTGTTCAGGCGTTTCACGGATCTGGAAGCCGGGCGTGCGGCTGTAAAGTCCGGCCAGGTTGACCAGGTGGTGTTTATCCCAGCTTCCTACCTGGCGGATGGATCGGTGATCATTTATGACCGTGACTTCCAGGTTTCTCTGAACGGTCAAGACTCCGGCCTGGGCTTTGGCAGCCAGAATGAGTGGCTCCTGCCATACCTGATCAATTACAACCTGACCGGTGATGCCGGGCTCAGTTCGGCGCTGCGCAACCCGACGCCCGGGATCCTGGCGCGCTACCACGCCCTGCAACCACCGCCTCCGGTCGATGCGGGAGCTCAAGCATTGGCGCTCCTGGTTGGCAGAATCATGCCGTACATTTTCTACTTTATCCTGCTCTTCAGCAGCAGTTACCTGCTGAGCAGCGTTTCGGCGGAGAAAGAGAACCGGACAGCCGAGGTGCTTCTGCTGAGCGTGGAGCCGCGCCAGTTTATGATGGGAAAGGTCATCGGGCTGGGGGTGGTGACCCTGATCCAGTTCTTATTCTGGATCGGCAGCGGGTATGTTGCCCTGCAGCGCGGCGCGACGGCGCTGGGAATTGCTACCCTGGAGCTCGCCCCCATTTTCCTTTTCTGGTCGGTGATGTTCCTCCTGTTTGGCTACCTGGCGTTTGGGGGCATCATGGCAGCCGGCGGGGCGCTGGCACCCAATGCTCGCGAGGGCAACCAGCTCATCTGGATCCTGGTCCTGCCATTGCTGCCGACGCTGCTGTTTGCCAGCGAATTTTCCGAGAATCCCAATGGCATCCTGCCGGTGGTGCTGAGCCTGTTCCCGTTGAGCGCGCCCAGTGCCATGGTCACACGGCTGGCGATTGCCGAGGTGCCTTTGTGGCAAATCCTGCTCAGCCTGGCAGGATTGGCCATCACTGCTTACCTGATTATCAGCCTGGCCGGGCGTTTTTTCCGGGCAGAGAACTTGCTCTCAGACACCTCATTGAATGTCAAGCGGTTCTTGAGAGGTTGGAAGGAAAATTAGGTACAACAATAGACCAGTTTATGAGCACGGGCATTCTTCATTTTTTTGCCTGGTACCTGGTCTCCAGCCTGTTCGGCCTTTTGGGCTTGCCCCTGGCGTTCGGGCTTTTCCGCCACCTGCCCGCCAGGGGTTTTGCTTTTGTGCGTCCCCTGGGCTTACTGGCGGTTGGATATGTCTTCTGGCTGCTGGGGTCTCTGGGCTTGCTGCGCAACGACCTCACGGGAATCCTCTTTTCTGCTGGCCTGGTTGGGATTGCCGGCATTGCCTGGCTGCGGCGGCCGGGCCTGGAGGCGCTGGGTAGCTGGCTGAAGACCGAATGGAAGGCTGTTTGCGCAGTGGAAATGATTTTCCTGGTGGGCTTCGCGGGCTGGACGCTGGCGCGCCTGTACCAGCCTGAAATCCTGGGGACCGAAAAGCCGATGGAGTTCATGATGTTGAATTCCATCCTGCGCAGCCCGTCCCTACCGCCGCAGGACGCCTGGCTCTCGGGGCATGCCATCAGCTATTACTATTTCGGCTACCTGCTGGCCAGCCTGTCCGCGCGCCTGGCTGCCACGCCTCCGGGTGTCGCCTTCAACCTGGCCATTGCCCTGTGGTTTGGATTGGCGGCAGTCAGCGCCCTGGGCGTGGTCTGGGAGATGGCAGCGCTGGTCCTGCGTAAAATTGAAGCGACTCCTGCCAGGCCGGGAAAGGTCTTGCTAACTGCGTTCTACCCGGCACTGCTCGGACCGCTGCTGGTGCTGCTCGTGGGCAATTGGTACGGCGGATTAGGCTTACTGCATGCCAATGGGAAGCTGGCTGAGCTGGAAATTCCGGCCGTTTATTACGATTTTGGCCGAATTGAAGACGAAACCCTGGTAACTGAGCCGGGTATTCGAGCTGGACTGGTCAACATTTGGGAGTGGCTCGATCTCAAACAGATCAATTCCCCACCGGCTGCCCCTGGCGAGTCCTGGCGTGGGGACCTGGGAAACTGGTTTTTCGCGGCGCGCGTGGTACATGATCGCGGCCTGACCGGTAAGGAGGACGAAGCCATCGATGAAAACCCGGCTTTCTCATTCCTGCTGGGCGACCTTCACCCGCACGTGCTTTCATTGCCGTTTGTACTCCTGGCGGCAGGGTTGGCGCTGCAGGCGCTGGCCTGGAGCTGGCAGGGGGACGAGTTTTATGATTGGAAGCGGTTTGTGCCGCCCTTGCTCCTGGCGGCCATAATGCTGGGCAGCCTGCTGGCGCTCAACACCTGGGATTATCCCATTTATGGCTTTCTGGGCGCGGCTGCGCTGTTGGTCGGCGCTAGTGCCCGGCTGGGCTGGCCCGGGTTGAAGCTCTGAGCTGGGCCGCTGGCTGTTGGGGCTGGCGCTCTGGCTTGGGTTGTCCGTGGTTTTATACCTGCCGTTTTTCCTGACCTTCCAGTCGCAGGCAGGCGGGGTGCTGCCGAATGTCTTTACCCCGACGCGCTTCCGGCAGTTCCTGGTCATGTTTGCTCCACTCATCGGTGCGGTAATCTTTTTCCTGCTTGCCTGGAAGAGGCGCAGCCGCGGTTTCTTCGAACGCCGGGCTGCTTGGGCAGCAGGCGCTGGCTTGCTGCTGTTCCTGGCAGCATTTTCGGTGCTGCTGGCTTGGGTTGCCCTGCAGATCCCGGAGCTGCAGCCGTATATTCTAAACCTGATCGCTCCGTTTCAGCTCTCACAGGCGCTTAACCTGGTGGCGCAGCGCCGGCTGGTGGACAGCCTGACCGCACTGTTCATGGCTGTAATGGTGGGTGTGGTCGTGGGGCTGCTGTTAGGTCTGCTGTTTCGTAAAAAGCCCCTGCCGGAATCGCTCCAGCAGCCGGCTTGCTGGATGGCGCTGCTCTTCACCGGCATTGGGGCGCTGCTGGTCTTGGGTCCAGAGTTTGTCTTCCTGCGAGATAACTTCTGGTCGCGTATGAACACACTCTTCAAATTCTATTTCCAGGCCTGGGTCCTGTGGGCCCTGGCAGGCGCTTTTGCAGCCTGGTACCTGTGGCGTTTCGGGAACAGGAAGCTGCGCCTGGGATTGGGGCTGGTGGTTGGAGTACCGGTTTTGATTGGACTGGCTTACCTGCCGTCAGCAATGTGGAGCAAAACGGGCGGTTTTTCTGGCAGCCCGACCCTCGATGGCATGGCGTACTTCGCCCGCCAGTACCCCGCGGATTGGGCTGCCATCCAGTGGCTGGATGAAAATGCAGCCCCCGGAGCGGTGATTGTGGAGGGCAGCCGCGGCGCTTACTGGGTCGAAGGTCGCTCTTCGCGGATATCGATGGCGACCGGGCTGCCGACTCTCATGGGTTGGGCGAACCACGAATTGCAATGGCGCGGCAGCTATTTCAGCCTGGTATCGCACCGTATCGAAGATCTGCGCACGATTTACCAATCCCGGGATTGGGAAAATATCGAAACCTTACTGGACGCTTACCAGGTAGAATATGTGGTGGTCAGCGACCTGGAGCGCCAATGGTACCACCCACTGCAGGAGACCAAGTTCTTGCAGAATATGCGTGCAGTCTTGCAGGCTGGTGACCTGACGCTTTACCAGAGACGTTGAGGAGAGAGGTCGAAGTTTGTGATTGGTTTTTCCAAGGATTCCTTATTTGAATTTCCGCTTGCCTTCTCGATACGCGTCATTGGCTCCAATACGGATGCGTTTCATGAGCGGGTCATGGAAATTGTCGCCCATCATGTCCCCGTGGAGGATCAACAGGCGGTTTCTCAACGGCTGAGCAGCGGAGGCAAATACCGGGCGCTAACGGTCACCTTCCTGGCTCAAAGCCGCTTGCAACTGGATGATCTTTACCGAGAGCTTGGAGAACAAAAAGAAGTCTTCATGCTGCTGTAAACTTCAGATGCTCTGCATCCTGTAAAGGTAGTTAGTGTAAAAACATGACTGATGATGAGATAAAGATCGAGCAAATCAAGATAAAAGACCTTCTGGAGTTTACCCACAGGTTGCTTGCCACAGCCGTAGAAGGGCAGTTCATCCCGATCACGCTGCAGAGGGCTGAGGCGCATGCTCATAATCCCTTTGCTGACCCGGAAGATGTGGCTCTCCTGGTGGCGACCCAGGGCGGCCAGGTGGTCGGATTTTTTGGGATCATGCCCATCTGTCTGAAGCTCGACCAGCAGTATCATAAAGTACATTGGTTTTCGACCTGGCGGGTGACCCCGAACCTGCGTGGTAAATCGTTGGGCTCGAAGTTGATGAAAGAGGCGCTGGCTCTGCAGGAAGACTTCATGATCGTTGGGGCCGGTCCAGCGCGCAAGGTCTGCCGGAAGTTTGGTTTTTGGGAGCGTGCGCCGCTTGATTATTACCAGCTCGACCTGACCGGGATGGGGAGGTTGAACCCGGCAGTTTGGTTCATGCGCCTGCTGCGCCGCCTCCTGCGCCTGTTCAAAGTCCACCTGGGCATTGAGAACGGTTTCACGCGAGCGACTGCCAGGCTTCTTTCCCCGCTGTCGCGCCGGCTGTTTACCCGCCTGGTCAATCGCAGCCTGCGGCAATTCAAGAACTCTCTCCAGGCGCGGGAAGTCGAGTTTGTCCGGCAGGAGACACCCGCCCAGCTCGAAAACCTGGCCTCGGTGCAATTCTGGCGCGGCGCTGAGGTGGTCAACTGGATGCTGCACTATCCCTGGGTGCTCGAGTCCGGGCAATCGCCGACGGAACGCATGGATTTTTATTTCAGTGATGTCCGCAGGCTTTTCAAAAACGTGGCGCTGGAACTCTATTCAGCGGGGGATTACCAGGGCTACGTGGTTTTCCAGGTAACATCTGTACAGGAACGTATGGAGGTAAAGACTCTGGATGTCTCCCTGGCTGCCTCGGTGGAACAGCGAGATCTCCTACCGTTAGCACTACGCTATGCCAGGCAGTTTGACGCCAGCCTGGTCTCCCTCCCGGAAGCTGCAGTCGAGGACTTTCGCAAGACGCCTTTGGGGAAGTTGCTCCTGCTCCGTCGAGAACGCATCTACCAGTGCATGCCCAGGTCCCAGGACAGCCCTCTGGCCCAGGCCTGGGAGCGCATCACCTTCACGTTCAGTGATGGCGACATGCCGTATTCTTAATTGAGGTATCTATATGAAAAAGACGGTGAAAAAGGGACTTGCTTACGCCGTGGGAACGCTACCCCTAGGCGTCCTCCAAAGGCTGGCGCCGCGCAAGGTCATCCAGTTGTTTTACCACGTGGTTTCCGACCAGCCTCTGCCGCACACCCGCCACCTTTATCCTTACCGTCCGCTGGAGCACTTTGAGCAGGATTTGGTGTACATTAGCCAGCACTACACGCCAGTCAGTTATGAACAGCTCGTTGATCCGCAGGGATTAAACACGACCAAAACTGCTCTGCACCTTTCGTTCGACGACGGTTTTTCGGAGTGCTTCACGTTTGTACGCCCGTTGTTGAAGAAATATGCCATTCCTTGCACATTCTTCCTGGCAACAGACTTCATTGATAACTCTGCCATGTACTACCGGAACAAAGTCTCGCTGTGCGTCGACCGGGTCGCTGCCGGTGACGGGAAAGAGACCTGGGTTCTGTTCAACCAGTCGTTTTCCTTAAACCTGGCAAACCATGACGATTTTCTGCGTTGGATCAAATCCTTGACGGATGAAACCACGGTCAACCAGGTCTGCAACCTGCTCGGTGTGGATTACGTTTCTTACCTGAAGGAAGTCCAGCCTTACCTGTCCAGAGAGCAGGTTCGCACTATGGCCGCGGAAGGATTTACCATGGGCGCCCACAGCCGCAGCCATCACAAGCTGGTGCGCCTGACTTCGAATGAAAGGGCGGATGAAATCGTTGAATCCTGCCGGGCGGTGGCTGCGATCACCGGCAAGACCAGCGTTCCGTTCTCCTTCCCAAATTCTGGCGATGGCGTCGAGCGGCGTTTTCTCGAGGATTTACGCCAGGCTCATCCTGAGATCGGACTGATCTTCGACACCAAGGGGTTGCGGCCCGATAACCGCACCGTTCTAAACCGGGTCTGGGTGGAGGCACCCCGCTGGAATGCCCAGGGGATGACCAGCTTGCCGGTGATCATAGCCCAGGCTTACCGGGAAGCTTTGCTTTCTTGAGATAAGGTAGAATTCTTTACGAGGAAAGATCATGTTACCTGAGCTCTCCCATGCCGAAATCCTGCGCTATTCACGCCACCTGCTGATCCCCGAAGTGGGCCTCCAAGGCCAGCGCAAGTTGAAAGCTGCTTCTGTGCTGGTGGTCGGCACAGGCGGTCTGGGTTCGCCGGTAGCGCTCTACCTGGCAGCCGCCGGCGTCGGCAGGATTGGGCTGGTTGATTATGACGTGGTCGATGCTTCAAACCTGCAGCGCCAGGTGATTCACGGCACGCAAACCATCGGCGAGCTCAAAGTAGAATCGGCGCGCAGGCGGCTGCTCGACCTCAACCCGGATATCCAGGTGGATGTTTACAACCAGCCGCTGACCTCAGCCAATGCCTTTGCAATTGCCGGACCCTACGAAGTGATTGTTGATGGGACGGACAATTTCCCGACGCGCTACCTGATCAATGACCTGTGCGTCTTGACCGGGAAATCCAACGTGTATGCTGCGATTTTCCGCTTCGATGGTCAGGTCAGCGTGTTTGACGCCAGGCGAGGTCCGTGTTATCGCTGCCTGTTCCCGGAGCCTCCTCCGCCCGGCCTGGTGCCCTCCTGTGCGGAAGGCGGGGTTCTAGGCGTGCTGCCTGGCACCATGGGTACGATCCAGGCCAGTGAAGCCCTCAAGCTGATCCTTGGGATAGGGCAGCCCTTGATCGGCAAGCTCCTGTTGTACAACGCGCTGGATATGAGCTTTGATATCGTGCAGTTAAAGAAAAATCCAGGTTGTAAGGTCTGCGGATCGCAGCCGGAAGTCAGAGGCCTGATTGATTATGACGCATTTTGTGGCGTCCCAGGTCACAATCAAGAGGTCAATTTGGAGAAGGGCATGGAAATTTCCGCGCTAGAGCTGGCAGCTCGGCTCGAGGATGGCCGCCCAATCAAGCTACTGGATGTGCGGGAACCACACGAGTTGGAAATCTCAACCATCCCTGGCGCACAATTGATCCCGCTAGGCTCACTTGCTGCCAGGCTATCTGAGCTGGACAGCGCAGATGAAATCGTTGTATTTTGCAAAGCCGGCACACGTTCGGCGCGTGCCCTGGAGCTGCTGGTTAGCGTGGGCTTCCGGAAAGTCAAAAACCTGAAAGGCGGCATCAACGCCTGGGTGCAGGCGGTTGATCCATCCCAACCGGTTTATTAGCAGAAGTCCTGGTTACGGTGAGGAAAAAAGCTCTGCCAGGAGGGCGGCCCCCTGGCGATCGGTCACTGCCAGGACCTCATCCCCTGCCTCGAAAGCGCTGCCCCCTCGGGGTACAACTATTCTGCCGTTGCGGATAATAGCGGCAATCACACAGCTTTCAGGCAAGCCCAGGTCTTTTAATGGAATGCCTGTGGCGGGCGCTCCAATTGCAATGGTCTCTTCAACGATCGAATAATCGCCCCCGTGCAGCTTGAGGAGGGTGATCATATCGCCCAGGGAGACTTCTTCTTCAATGATTTGCGCCATGACTTCGCAATGGTTGACCGAGACGTCGACGTGGAATGCATCATTGAACAACCAGGCATTGCGAGGGTTGTTAATCCGGGCAACCGTACGTTTCACCTGGAATAACTGCCGCGCCAGGTAACAGGCTACCAGGTTTTCAGCGTCATCTGCCAGGCATGCTGCCACTACCTGGGCATCGCGGATGCCGGCTTGTTCCAGCATGCTGGCTTCTACTGGATTCCCTTGAAAGATGATTTCTGTGGGAAGTTCCCGGTGCAGCCGTGTAAGGATTTCGGGGCGGTGTTCGACAATACGGACTTTGTGGTTTTGATCCAGTAACAGGTGGGCGAGCTCGGTGCCCGTGCGTCCACCACCGATAATGAGCACGAACATATCAGGCCTCCACCTGGGAGGACAATTCCAGGTTTTTCCGTAAATTTTCAGCGCCTTCGAGGGTGGCGCTGACCAATAAGATATCGTCTTTATGGATGAGCATATTTGCGTCTGGAAGTAATGCGCGCCCGTTGCGCGTGATGGCAGTTGCACAACAGCCTTCACCGGGCAGCAGATTACCCAGGCTTTTTCCTTCCCAGCCCTGGGGGATCATGAATTCGTACAGCTCGATTTCGCCGTTGCCTGCAGAGAAAACCGTACGCACTTCCTGCCCATACAACAGCTCCTCGATTCTTTGAGCTCCCCAGGAGGAAGAACTCACTGTTTGCAGGTTGAAGGCTTCAAATAATGAGCGATAATACGGGTCATAATTCCTGGCGATGACGTTGGACACTTTGAATATGGACTTCGCAATGTGACCGACCACCGCGTTAAGAGTGTCTGATCCGGTCACGACAGCCACCCCATCGACTTTCTCAATTCCCGCCCGGTGCAGGAGGTTCTGGTTTAAGGCTTCGCCTTCGAGGGTTCGCCCGCGGAAATCATCCGGAAGGTTTGAAAAAGCCTTCTCAGTTTGATCGATCACGCAGACCTTGTGTCCTTGTTTATACAGCCGGTAAGCCAGATCTGAGCCGACCCGGCCGCAGCCAATCACGATCATATTCATTCTTGTTCTCTCCACTAATTTTCAACTTGATAAGGGACTTCTGTGATAACGATATCCTTGTAGTGCCAGAGTGCTTTTCGTAACGTGCTTGCAGTCTGCAGGTGCAGGACATTGTGGATATTTTTCTTGGGTACAAAGCTGGGTACTACCACGGTAATAACCTCATTCGGTTGGCGCTGCCTGGCAATTTCATCGATGTAATCTAACAAAGGTTCAACCAGCAGGCGGTAAGGTGAATCCAGGATAACCAGGCGGATTCCTTCTCCCCACAGATCCCATTTTTGGCGCATCCGTTCGGTTTCCTCGGGATCGACGGAGACGTGGACTACGGTAATATCATCAGATAACCCGCGAGCATAGTTTAATGCTGCCAGGGAGCCCCGGTGAATACCGCTGACTGGCATGATCACGCGATGTCGGCTGACACGCGGCGGTTCGCCGTAGTTTTCGAGAGAAAGATTGCCAGCCAGTCCGCGATAATGGCGGTGAATGGCTGAAAGAAAGAGCACCATCCCCGGAATGATCACCAACACGATCCAGGCACCTTCCGTGAATTTGGTTCTGGCAAAGACCACCACGACTACCGCGGTAAGAATCGCCCCGATGCCATTGATAAGCATTTTTATTTTCCATTTAGGATCAAAGTGTAATACTGAACCACGTTCTTTCACTTCTTGTCCCGGCAATAAATGGCCAATTTTCCACCAGCGATGGGCCATGCCCGATTGTGATAAGGTGAATGATAGGAATACACCGATCGCGTACAATGGTATTAAAAGCGTGACGCTGGCCTGGAAGATAAAAATTAATATGGAGGCGCAAATAGCGAGAACAACGATCCCACGTGAAAAAACCAGCCGGCTGCCACGGAAGGCGAACTGACGCGGCAAAAAGCCATCGCGACCCATCATGGCGCTTAAACGGGGAAAATCTGCAAAGGACGTGTTCGCTGCCAGGATCAGGATCGTTGTGGTTGCTGCAATGACAGCCAGATACATGAAACCCCTACCACCAAAAACTGTGCGTGTAATCTGCGAAATAACCGTTTCTTGACCAGATGGGATTGCACCGATTGGGCTGGTCAGCGCAGAGATTCCCAGGAATAAGACTCCCAGGATCAAAGACATCCAAACCAGGGTGATCCCAGCATTGCGGCTGCGGGGCTCTTTGAAGGCTGTAATACCATTGGAGATGGCCTCAATCCCGGTTAAGGCTGCCGTACCGCTGGAGAAAGCATGTAATATGAGGAGAAGAGAGACGGCTACCAACTCGCCATGAGTTTCAAGCGGGGGAGGATCAACTACCTGTCCCAGGCTGCCGGAAATATAACGGAAGAGGCCCACCACCACCGTTAACAGCATCATGGCGATAAAGAAATAAACCGGGAGTGCGAAGAGGGATCCGGATTCTTTAACCCCGCGTAAATTTACAACCATGATAAAAATAACCAGGCCAATGGCGATGCCTACCCGATACTCGTAAAGAGCTGGAAATGCAGATACCAGCTGGGCCACGCCCGATGAGATCGATACGGCTACGGTCAGGATGTAATCGGTCAACAGGGAAGCCCCTGCAGTTTGCGCCGGAAGTTCGCCAAGATTATCACGAGCAACAATATAGGAACCACCGCCATCTGGATAAGCATGGATTGTCTGTTCGTAGGATAGAGAAACGATCGCCATCAGCACTACAATTGCGATCGCAATCGGGAAGACATAACTAAAAGCGGCGGTGCCAGCGGCCGCCAGGATCACAAGGATTTCCTGGGTTGCATACGCACTCGACGAGAGCGCATCTGACGCAAAAACTGCCAGGCCGACCGCTTTCCCAATCGTCTGGTGAGGGGCATCCGCAGTTTGCAAAGGCCTGCCGATCAGCCAGGTCTGCCATATTTTTTCAGGCTTTTTTTCTGCTGTACGATGTAAAATACCGTCCCCATTTTCTGGGTGAGATGAGCTCATTCAATAAACCTTAAAATAAATTTTCCCACATCAGCAGGAAATATCAAGAAAATGATCATACTATCGCTTACTTACCCCGTCAAGATTCAACCTAACCCAACGCCACCAGGAGCAAACCACTGAAAATCGTCGCTATTCCTACCAGCTTCAGCGGGTAAGAGGGCTCTTTTAATAGCCAAATGCCCATCAAAGCTCCGATGGGAATACTCACCTGCCGGAAGGCTGTGACGTAGCTAACGTCCCTGGCAAGCGTCATGGCCGCCAGAACCAGGAGATACCCACCGTTAATTACGATGCCGGATACAATCGCTGGCCGTAAACCTCTACTGATCACTACCGACCAGCTTTGCCGCTCAGACTGGTTCCCGAGTATATAGACTGTAAGGGCCAGGGCAGTGGCGATGATCTCGAATCCCATATAAATTAGCAGCAAGCTTACCGGTGATAAACCCGGAATGTTGGCGGCTTTAAACGTGCGTAAAGCAGCATCATCGATCAAAAGATACCCGGTTGTCCCCAACGCTGCCAGGAAGGAGAGCCCGAGGGTGCGCGTTTTTCCCGTCAGGCTGGATGTCTTTTTGTCCATCTTGAGACCACGCATGGGTACTAAAAAGCAACCCAGGGCAACCAGTCCCATCCCGAGAAGCCCGAGAGCCGTTAACTGCTGGCCCCGACCAAGGGCGAGGCTGGCGATCGCAACCAGGGGAATGGGAATGGCACGCACCAGCGGATAGACCAGGGATAAATCCCCGCTGCGATATGCCGCGGCCAGAGAGCTGTAGTAAAAGGCCTGGCAGCACCCGGTGAGTGCCAGTAGCAGCCAGACGGTGGTTGGAACCTGGAGCAGGAAATTCCGGTAGTAGAACAACAGGGGCAGGAAAATTATGCCAGCACACAAGGAAGCCGCCAGGAAATAGGAGGCTGTAGGATGGCTGCGCTTACCCAGGAAATTCCAAAATGCGTGTGCCAGGGCTGAGATGAGCACGAGCACAATGGCGGTAGGCGTCATGGGAATTTATCTGGGTCGGGAAAGAAGGCGCAGTGACGGTATGCCCAGGAAGAACGGCATCCAAAAGGTTACACCACGATAAGCCAGGGTGATAACGGTTGCCGCTCCGATGGGTACGCGTAAAGAGCTCAGCACTAACGGCATTGTGCCTTCAACCACGCCAATTCCAGCGGGAGTGGGTGATACGACCGCGAAAAGCGTTGAGAGGCTGTAACCCGCAACCAGGGTTCCTGCCGAATAATCAACCTTAAAGGCTAAAAAAATAATGAGAAGCACCCCTAGCTGGAGTGTTTTGTTTACCAGGAATAAAAAACCTGTGAATACGATATTGATGGGCTTCTGGTTCAACTCCTGGAGACCTTCAACTGTTTCCTGAGCAAACTCAACTGCATGGTGTTCCGATAGATACTCTCGATGCAGAAATGGGCGCAGGATACGGTTGACCTTGCGCGTTATCCACAGCAAAGCTTTTTCCAGCGCTTGTTCAGAGCGCATCCCTAAGAATATCAGGATCGATATGGTTGCAATAGCGAGAACGAGAACCGCTGAAGGCGCCAGCTCGGTAATATTCAGGTTTTTTCGACGGAAGACAACGACCAATCCTAAAATCAGGAAGACTAAAAGCGTCGCGTAGTCGAACAACGTGTAAAGGACAAAGGCTATCGTGATCTTGCCTGCTGACAGCACATTACGGCGACCGTCAGAAATAAATAGCGCTGTTCCACTCACCCCAATCCCACTGGGTGCGACAACGTTCATGAATGTTGCTGCACAGGTTAGGAGGACCAGCCGGCTGGTTTTTTCTTGAAGGCCCAAGCCTCGATAAATAACGTGGTAAATCAATCCATTCACGGTCAGCCAGGCGATCACTGCCGCGACTGCTAAAAGAAGATAGCGGTGATCACCTCGGCGGATCGTATCGGTGATAGCTTCTATCTCGGTAAAGCGTGAATAGAGGAAAACAGCGCCAAGGATGATTACAATAAAGATAAGTATCCGGCGCATTTTTTTACCAGGCAGGTTGGCAGATAAAGCGGCCTAATCCCGGCGCCTGCCTCCCATGCCAAAGAGGGCGGTCGCGTAGTATAGGATTTGCAGCACTGCCGTAACCAGGGCAGCCACGTACGTCATGGCGGCAGCATTCAAAACGTGATTGACACCGCGCATCTCTGTCTCCCCGCTGATCATTCCATTCTCAACCAACAACTCCCGAGCACGGCGCGAGGCGTTCAACTCGACGGGGAGTGTTGCCAGGGCGAAGATCGCCCCAACTGAAAAGACCGCCAGGCCCAGCCAGCCCAGCTCGGTTGAGCGCATGAAGAAGCTGATCACCAGCAGGATCCAGCCCAGGTAGGAGCCAATGTTGACCGCCGGGACGAGTGCAGCGCGCAGCTTTAATGGAAAATATGCATCTTTATCCTGCATGGCATGGCCGATTTCGTGGGCGGTGATTGCCAAAGCTGCTACGGAACTGCTGGTATAGACTCCTTCCGATAAGCGCAGCACCTTCTTGGATGGGTCGTAATGATCACTCAGGTGCCCCCGCACACCTTCAAGGTTAACTCCATACAGGCCGTTGGAGCTGAGTAAACGCTGTGCAGCCTGACCACCGGTGAAACGGCTGGCTGAAGGCACCTGGCTCCATTTCTTATAGGCAGAGCTGACGTACCACTGCACAACGATCATCAGGATGAACGCCGGAGCCATGAAGCAAAGGTAGGTAGGATTGATAAAGCCAAAACCAGGCATTTTAGTCTCTCTTTCTGATGCACAAGGGCCAATTACATGCGAACTGTGCTGTTACGCCTCATTTCCCGGAAAGAATTTCGATGGCTTTATCCAGCTGGGGATCGCGGTCTTGTTCGACATCTTCATCGGTAATTTCTACGATGACATCCGGTGTTAAACCCACGCCGGCAACGGTGCCGCCGCTCGGAGTCAGCCAGCGGGCAACGGTAATTCGAACAGCCCCTTGTTCATCGATGAGGGGGGTATAGACCTGGACCGTGCCCTTACCATACGACTGCGTACCCAGAAGCTGCCCGCGCTCGCGGTCCTGGATGGCACCGGCGACGATTTCTGAAGCCGAGGCGCTCCCTTCATTAATCAAAACAATCATTGGGATGTCAGTCGCCAGGCCTTTGCCATTGGACTCGTAAGTATCGCGCGTGCCATCGCCGAATTCCTGGTACATAATGACGCCATCTTTGATAAATTCAGAGCTGACTTCGATTGCAGTATCCCGATAACCACCGCCGTTGTAGCGCAAGTCGAGGATTATGCCTTTGGGATTGTTCTTTTCCAGCTCCTTAATGGCTTCACGCAGGTCTTTGGTGGTGTCATCGCCAAAGACCAGAAGATGCACATAAGCGATGTCATTTTCCAGCATTTTCGATTCTACACTTGGGACGATGATGTTGGCGCGGGTGACTGTCACGTCAAAGGGTTCTTCTAAACCTTCGCGCCGGATGGTTAAGACCACCTGTGTGCCGCGTGGGCCAACCACCCGGTCTCGGACAGCCAGGCCGTCAATTCCGGTTACATCTTCTCCATTGACTGCAATAACCTGATCGCCGGGTTTTAGGCCGGCTTCTTCAGCCGGAGAATCGGGCATTGGGCTGATAATGGTCAGGTAATCGCCAGTCACATCGACCCAGGCCCCGATGCCTTCGTATTCATCGCCTTCCAGATGGCTGTTCGATTCTTCAAATTGGACCGGATCGAGGTAAGAAGTATGCGGATCGCCCAATGCTTCGAGCATTCCTTTGATCGCGCCGCGCATCATGGCTACCTCGTCTACGGGCTGGTCGACAAATTGTTCGTGTGCCAGGTCCCAGGCTTGCCAGAATGGCTCAAACAGCTCCTCGCGCGAAAGTTCTGGCGTGGCAGTTGCTTCTGGCTGGTCTTCGGATTCTGGTTCAGCAGCATTATCAAGCGCTTCATCAACGGTCAGCGAATCGCTGGATGTTTGGCCGGTATTATTAGCCGCGGGCATGCTGAGTGCGTTTTCAACAGTATCTGTAATCGAATGGCTGATGGAAGCTACAGGCAGTCTTTCGAGCAGCCTGCTGGCGCCGAAACCAACTGCGCAAGCGCCAATCAGCAAAAACAGGACCACAAAAACACTGGAAATTACCAATAAAGGACGATTTTTCATCACAACCTCACTTCATACGCGATTTGCATTATATCCAACCCTTCATTTCTGGGAGAAAGATTGTTGGTCTGCTTGTTCTTCCCTTGCATATCCCTGATAGATTAACATACATGTATTAGAGAAATGTAAGCGAAAAGGAAAAGGATTATTAAACTGAAAGCCAACGCTGGATGAACGCCTGGAAAGTGTCTGGATTTCCCACTTCTTCCGAATAGGCCAATAAGGCTTCTCCGTCAAGTGCGTACAGCGGGTGGCAGGAAGTTGGCCTGGCGCCATTCGGTGCCAGGGAGACGGCGCGCACGGTTGGTCCGATCAGGTCTGCGCGCCTCATCTCAGGTTGGATTTCTTCCGCCGTCAGCAGAACCATTTCTGATGCCACCAGTAGCTCTTCATCTACGCCCTTGTTCCCTCCGATCAGGGCGTTTCCCTCTGCATCGGATTGGAGCGCATGGATGACGGAAACATCCGGGCGAATTGCCGGAAATGCCATCAGGATTTCACCGGTGTATGGGTCCTCGATTGTTTTTACATCCGGTCGCAGGCGCGGTAAGTCGGTGCCCAACCAGGCGCGGCCGGGCATGAAGCCCAGGCGGGCCATCCCGGCGCGCAGCCCGCAAGCCAGGCTGGCTTCTGTTTCCTCCATAATTTGCAGCTCGCCTCGGTTTGCGTAATATGTAAACATAGGAGCCAGTCCAAAAATTTCCAGGCCAAAATAACAGGTTCGCACGCAGCGTACCATACCTGCACCGACAAGCAGATCGCTTTCCATGCCGGATGTAAAACTCACCAGGGTAAGATCGCGCGGTTCGCCAGTTGTGAAAAATCGCCTAAGGAGGGCGCGTACAAAAGCCATCGGCCTTCGGTAGATGGTCATGCCTCCAAATGCCAGCGAGCAGCCAGAGGGTACCAGCGCTGCAGCTTCTTCGATGGGAATGATTTTATCCGGCATAAGAATCTCTACGGCATTTAAGACCAAAATCTGCAGCTAACTGGCAGCTTTGGGTGAATTTTCCCAAAGCTCTGGAAAAGCTTCAGGCAGTGCGTGAACACTGGGCACCATGAATGAGGCGTAGGGAACAGGCGAGGTCGAGTGGGCGGTTTCAGGGCGCACCAGGACGGTTGTCAGGCCCATTACCGAGGCTGGTTCGAGATTGCGCGGCAGGTCATCGAAAAGTACGCAACTTTGTGGATCCTGCACCCCGGCCATGGACAGAGCAGTCTGGTAGAAAACTCTAGAAGGTTTTGGGTCGAAGTCTGCATCGACGATATCCGTGATACCTGCAAAGCAGTCGGCGATTCCCAGGTAACTGAGCACACGTTGAGCGTGCCCACGGTCGGCATTGGTACAAATCCACTTTCGCTGAGGCAGGCTTAGTAATAAAGGTCGCAGATCCGGGTCCGGCTCAAGAACCTGCCCGAGTGGGATATCGTGAACATATCTCAGAAAATCCAGGGCATCGACCTGGTAATTGGCCTGTAATCCCCTCAGGGTGGTCCCGTATTTTTCGAAATAACTGCGACGGATGGTATCTACCTGGTCGGAAGGGATACCGATTCTTTCAACCATATAATCTTGCATCCGCTGAGCAATGGCATTCCACAGCCCGCTGGTCGTGGGATATAAGGTTTCGTCCAGGTCGAAGAGCAGCAATTGGTAACGCATTAGCCAATTATACAGGAGCATGGCAGGTTTGATGGGTTAACCTTTATAATAACGGTATGCCGATTCGCCTTTTACCACCTGCAGTCGCCTCTCAAATTGCTGCCGGAGAAGTAATCGAACGTCCGGCCTCCGTGGTGAAGGAGTTGCTTGAGAATGCCCTGGATGCCAGGGCCAGTTTTATTACGATTAAAACCGTGGGGGGTGGACAGGGGCTGGTTGAAGTCGCCGATGACGGCAATGGCATCCCTGAAGGAGAGATAGTCCTGGCGGTGGAGCGTCATGCCACCAGCAAGCTGGTAAACTCAGATGATCTTTTTCACATCAAAACACTAGGGTTTCGTGGAGAGGCATTGGCATCTATCGGGTCGGTATCCAGGTTATCACTCACCTCACGGACACCATCGTCTGAAGTGGGGGCGCGCCTGGTTGTGGAAGGCGGCAGCTCTAGAGGTGTCAATCCAGTAGGGGCGCCGATTGGAACGGTTGTACGGGTTGAAGACCTGTTCTATAATGTGCCTGCCCGGCGGAAATTTCTAAAAAATCCCGGGACCGAGCGCCGGGTGATTGATGAGCTGGTAACCCGCTATGCCTTGGCTTACCCGAAAGTGCGTTTCCATTTGTACCAGGAAGGGCGCCCGTCTCTGCAGACCACGGGCAATGACGATCGCCGGGAGGTACTGGCAGCGTTATATGGGGTCGAAGTGGCCCGACAGATGCTGGAAGTCCTGTCCGAAGAACCGGACCTCAGCATTACCGGTTTTATCAGCCCACCTGCGCTGACGCGAGCAAACCGGCGTGAGATCGTTTTCTTTGTGAATGGGCGCCCTGTTCAGGACGCTGCCCTGGTCGCTGCTTTATTACGGGGATATCACACGTTGCTAATGGTTGGACGCTACCCCATGGGCGTACTCTTTTTGGAACTACCCAGCGAGGCTGTGGATGTCAATGTGCACCCGACGAAGGCCGAGGTGCGTTTTCGGGAACCGGACCGGATGTTTACGGGGGTCCAACGGGCAGTGCGCCATGCTTTGCTGGCGCATTCACCGGTGCCTGGGATTGAACCCGGGATTCGCTGGACGGGCTTTCCTGCTGATGATTCCAGGCAGGACCAACCTTACCTGGATGTGCAAAACCGCCCGTCTGACATGGGATATTTTCAAACGGTCACGAACAAACCTTCCGAGCTCCCGGGCGAAATGTTTTCTCAGGCTGCCACAACACCTGCCAGGCAGCCTGAATGGCCTGCGCTTCAAACACCCATTTTACGCCTGGTAGGGCAGATTGCTAATACCTACCTGGTGGCAGAAGGACCAGACGGATTGTATTTGATTGACCAGCATGCAGCCCACGAGCGTGTCCTCTTTGAGCGCTTTAGAACCCAGCAGAGGCAAAATCCTGCTTCAAGTTTACCGTCACAATCGCTGCTGCAACCGATGACTGTTGAATTGCCGGTCAGCAGCGCCAGGTTGTTGGAAGAGCAGCTACCTTTCCTGGAACACCTGGGTTTTCACGTGGAGGCATTCGGTCTGAACGTCTTTCGGGTGCGTTCGGTTCCGCTTCTTCTGGCTAAGGTTGACCCGGCTGCAGCCCTGCGAGTGCTGGTAGAGGATTTTGAGGAGGATGAAAAGCCTCTGCAGGCAGAACAGGAAGCCAGGCTGGTTGCCAGGATCTGTAAGCGCGCAGCAGTTAAAGGTGGGCAACTGCTGACGCCCGATGAGCAATCTGGCTTGTTGAAAGATTTAGAGAGCTGCGCTCAGCCGCGCACCTGCCCTCACGGACGGCCGACGATGATTCATCTGTCTGTGGATCTGTTGGAGCGCCAGTTTGGCCGGCGCGGCGCGCGCTAGGTTGAGGAGGCAACAGCATGCAAGCTGTTTGGTTGGAAAATAACCAGTTATCTTTTCGAGATGACCTGGAACCCTGCAAGCCCCTGCCCGGAGAAGCTGTGGTGCGTGTGCGCCTGGCCGGGATTTGCGCGACTGACCTGGAAATAGTGAAGGGATATTATCCTTTCAGCGGGGTGCTGGGACATGAGTTTGTTGGCGAAGTGGTGGATGCCCCAGAATACCCGGCCTGGGTCGGCAAGCGCGTGGTAGGGGAAATCAATATCACCTGCGGTGTGTGTACGATGTGCCGTTCGGGCAGATCGGCGCACTGCGAGCAGCGTAGTACGTTGGGCATTTCCCAACGGCATGGCGTGTTTGCGGAATATACGACTTTACCCCTGGTCAACCTGCACCGCGTACCGGATAATCTTCCGGATGATGCAGCGGTTTTCACTGAGCCGCTGGCTGCCTCGCTGCAGATCCTTGAACAGTTGACGCTGCGCCCTAGCGATCGAGTCCTTGTTGTTGGCGCTGGCAGGCTGGGTCAGCTGGTAGCACAGGTCCTCTCGTTGACCGGCTGCGATTTACGCGTGGTGGCTCGTCACGCGCATCAGCGCCAATTACTTACCCAACAGGGGATTCAATGGATTACTGAGGAGGATGTTGCTGCTAAAAAATATGACCTGGTCGTCGAAGCGACAGGTTCGACCTCAGGCTTCTCAGTTGCCTGCCGGGCAGTCCGCCCTCGCGGCAACCTGGTGCTAAAAAGCACGTATACCGGGGATGTGAGTGTGAATTTGTCTTCGCTGGTGGTTGACGAAGTAACTTTGATTGGCTCGCGATGTGGGCCATTTAAACCCGCTTTACGGTTGCTTGAGGAAGGCAGGGTTGACCCGAGGCCTTTGATTGAAGGTCGTTATCCATTAAGGAAAGCCCTACAAGCGATCGAAGCTGCCGACCAACCAGGTGCCTTGAAGATATTGTTGGAAATCGGTTGAGCCAACGCCAGTCCTTTGTTTGATATATCTATGCTAGAGACCATCAACCAGGTACTGTGGCAACGCTGCAAGCTGGATATTACTCGCCCGGTTCTGCTGGGGATCTCCGGTGGACCGGACAGCCTGAGCATGCTTCACCTGATGTGGAGCCTGGGTTGGCAGCCGGTTGTAGCCCACCTGGACCACCAGCTACGTCCCGATTCTAGCCTGGAAGCGGATAATGTGGCCAGGATAGCGAGCCATTTTGGAGTTCCTTTTATACTGGGCCAGGAAAATGTCCAGAAATTTGCCAATGATCAGGGCTTTTCCATTGAGGAAGCGGCGCGTTGGGTTCGCTATCGTTTTCTTTTCTCAGAGGCTGAACGGTTGCAAGCCCAGGCCGTGGCGGTGGCGCACACCGCAGACGACCAGGTCGAGACTGTCTTGATGCACTTGCTGCGCGGTTCAGGCATGGCAGGATTGTCGGGGATGGCATACCGCACATTGCCCTCAGCCTGGAGCAGCCAGGTAGCGTTGGTTCGACCACTTTTGGGGATCTGGCGGGGTGAACTTAACGAATACCTGCGGGCAAACCACCTCTCACCTATTCTAGATCCAAGCAATTCGGATGTGCGGTTCTACCGGAATTATTTAAGGCATGAGGTCCTTCCGTACCTGGAAGGACGGCACCCGCATTTACGCCAGCGCATTTGGACGATGGCGGATATCTTGAGGGAAGATCATGCTGTGCTGGACGATCTGGCAATGAAGACCTGGGAAAAATGCCTTAAGCTTGCAGGAAATGGTTTTGTCGTCCTGGATTTGGAATATTTTAATTCCCTGATGATCGGGCTGCGGCGCACTTTGGTGCGTCGAGCCATCGCTCAATTGCGCCCTGGTTTAAGGGATACGGATTTTTCGATGGTTCAAACCGCACTTGAGTTTGCCCAATCCCCAAGCCAGACCCTGCAGCGTGACCTGGCTCTGGGCTTGCGGGTTTTCATAGAAAAGGAAAATTTTTGGCTGGCAGCCTGGGAAGCAGACCTGCCTGCTGCCAGCGGGGCTGGCGATTGTTGGCCACAGGTATCTGCTGAGGCATCGCAGGTATTAGAAATTCCAGGTCTTGTCCATCTGAATGGTGGGTGGCAATTAAGGCTGACGCCTGAGACGGTTCCAGACATGACAGCCGCTGAATTCCAGGAGGATGGTCCGTATATCACCTGGGTCGATGTGGCAGCATTACAGGAGCCTTTACATTTGCGCTATCGTCAGCCGGGAGAACGCTTCCAGCCTCTGGGGATGGCCGGAAAGTCGTTGAAACTCTCTGATTTCATGATTAATGAGAAGATGCCGCGCCGGGCGCGCTCTCGCTGGCCACTGGTTGTCTCAGGCGAGCGTGTGGTCTGGGTGCCGGGTCTACGCCTTGCCCATCCTTTCCGCCTCACACCTGCGACGCAGCAAGCCATTCGGCTGGAACTTCTTTGCAACCAGCCTGATCGTAATATCTGATAAAATATCTCCTTATTTCTTCTCATAGCAAAGAGATCGACGATCATTTATGCATAGATTATTGCATATAGACCTGAATAATCCGACCGAGCGCAATTCCTGGTACCTGGTGCTCGAGATTTTTTGGGCGACCTTTTTAGGCGCAGCCGCAAGTTTTAACGCAGCCTTTGCGATCCGACTGGGGGCGACCGATACCCAGGTAGGTCTGTTAACCTCCCTGCCGGCGTTGTTGGCGGTGCTTGTCTTGATTCCTGCTGGTCGTTTCTTGAATACCCGAAAGAATCCGAAACCCTGGCTTCTAGGTAGCCTGGCCCTTTACCGCAGTGGTTTTCTGGTCGTAGCCATTATCCCCTGGTTAAAGTTTGCCGGGATTAACCAAGGGGCGTTGCTGGTTTTCTGGCTGGTCTTTCTGTCCCTACCAGTGCATTTCTTTAACGTTGGTTTTATCCCGCTGCTTTCTGACGTGGTTCCGCCTTCCCAACGAGCCAATGTTTTTACGGCACGCAACGTGATCTATAACGCTGCTTTGAGCGTAAGTGTTTATCTATATGGCCAGTGGTTGAATCGGGTTGACTTTCCGATCAATTACCAGTTAATGTATGTGGTCAGCTATACCGTGGCATTGTTGAGCCTGTATTATTTAGTTAAAATCCAGAATCCCCCAAAAACCGGTTCATATCCACGTTCAGGAACGCACGCAATCCCTGGCAGCCAGTTTCCGCATGATTCGCAAGGACCTGGCAGAATTCCCGGATTACCGGAAGATCGTCTCGAATACCCTTTTCCACAGCATAGGCCTGTGGATGGCTTCACCACTTTATATGCTATATTTTGTAAGGGATCTTCAGGCGGATGATGCCTGGATTGGATTACTGGGTGCGGTCTCCAGCCTGGCAACGATCGGGGGATTTTTGTTCTGGCGTAACCGGATGCAGCGCCTGGGTGAATTGCGCACATTGAAGTTTACGATCGTCCTGGGAGGCTTGTATCCTCTTCTGGTGGGATTTACCCACTCCCTGACGCCGATCCTGATCTGGGTCGCGATCAACGGGCTGGTTGCCGGGGGAATCTCACTAAGCCACCTGAATACACTGCTCCGGGTGACGCCTGAAAAGGACCGTCCAGGATACACAGCATTCTATATGACTGTCATGAATATCGGAGCGGTTATCAGTCCGATGATTGGGGTCGCATTGGGCGAGCGTTTCGGGTTCCCAATTGTATTAAGCCTGTGCGGATTGTTATCTATCATAGGCTCTTTCTCGTTTTGGATCTGGCCGATTAAGAGTGAACCCGATTATGCGAGTTGAGCGGCGTTAGCTGGATGGGCAAGTCGATCCAGCATGCCAGCTGGTAGGAACGGAAAAATGTGAAAGTGGCGTTTCGCTGAGGTGGATAGCGGGGAAAATTACCCTCGTCATGTCCGGCTATAGCAACCCGGATGTGCTGACCGCGCCGGATTAATGCAGACACGGGTAAGAGGCCAAACTCAATTTCGGTTACCTTGCCAGGGACGAGAGGCTCGCCGTCAGCTTGCCGGAAGGAATGGTACGGTACCAGGAGCTTGTACGGAGAGGCTTGATCGCTGACCTTGTGGTGAACACTGCGCATGAGTCCTTCGGTAAGATAATACACCAGGCCATCGGGGGTAACCACCTCGAGGTAGATGTAAAACACCACATCGGGCTCGCTGGATGCAACTGCCAGGTGGATGACCGGCGAGCCGCAAAGCTGGATATCTTGCTCCACCGGTGGTGATGTGTAACAAATTAATTTCGCATCCTGAACAACTCGGTCCGGGTATCGAACGGTCTGGCTGGTGGCAGTACCCAGCTCCCACCAGCGGTTTTGGTTTCCTGTGCTGACCGAATAATCGACCGGGTAATGATCTTTTCCAACCTCGCCGTCAAACGGTTGAGAGACCAGGCTGTGATTTTCGCCAAAAAACCAGCGCTCAATGTGGGTCCCTGCGGGTGGCCAGGATTGTGTATTTTGCCAGGCTTCTGCCCCGAGTGTGTAATAATGGATGATAGTTTCATCCTGAACGCCATTCTCGATGCCTTTCAGGTGGGCATCGAAGAAACGCACCAGCTCGGTCCATTGATTGGAAAAGGCAGGTGAGATCGGGGCGTCTGGCGGCTGGAAAGGGCTGGCCTGCAGAACGCCACCATGACTCCAGGCCCCAATGACCAGGTGACGGGCATTGGGGAAGGTTAAAAAGCGCCGGAGGGCTGCTTCTGCGGTTCCAGCATCCATCCAGCTTGCCCAACCATAAATCGCTGCTGTGCTGTTGGCGATGGCTCCGTGGAAACGCATGACCGCTGCCGAATCCAGGCACAGGTTTAAACCGGGATGGATTTCATCGCGATAGGTGATTCCTTCCATAGACTCAAGCTGATAGTTGTGAATGTGCCACTGGATGGCACTTTCCAGCAAATGCCTGTTTCGATCTTCTGTGATAGGGCTGACGCCGCGCACAACATATTTGGTTATCCCCTGGAAAAAAGGCAGCTTGTTTTGGTCCAGATGAGCGTTCATCCTGCTCCATTCCCGAATAAAGCGTTGGTTATAGACGCCGCCGGGAAAAGCAATGTCAGTGCTTGCATCTGGATGGTTGAACATAGGAACGACAGCTTTAATGGCCGGATGCTGGATGGCCAGCAGCAGTTCAGCCGTCGTGCCCATATAGGAGATGCCCATGCCTCCCACGCAGCCATTTGACCAGGGTTGGGCAATGATCCAATCGACGACCTCTCTGGCATCCTCAACCGATGGCTCATCCCATGGGTACTGCCAGACCCCAAAGGATGCTCCGGTGCCGCGTACGTCAACGGTGACGAGCGCATAACCCCGGTCGGTAAAGAACAGTTTCATTTTCTTTAACCCTGAGGGCAGGTCGTTTGCGCTAAAATGAAACCAGCTCAGAGGCGGATTCAACTCTGAGTTACGCCAGTAGCGCGTCTGCTGCAGAATTGCCGGTATTTTCACCCCTGCGGGCAATCCCTTGGGAAGCTCAATATCCACAGCCAGGCGGATCCCATCCCGCATGGTCAAATAGACAGATTGCCGGGTATATCCCCGATATTGAGGCAAGGTCGAATAAGGCTTAAATGGATTTTGGTCTGTCATGATCTTTTTTTAGAGTATCCCCGGATAACTGGTATCGATCGATAGAATAAACGTTAGGTTCTTTTCGTTTAGGAAATTGTACACCTCAGGCAATAGAAATTGGGAAGTTCATTTTATAATATGTCCCTGGAGGATCATGAGATGAGCGTTTCACCCGTAATCCTGGTAACAGGCGCTTCTTCTGGGATTGGCGAGGCGACTGCCCGTTTGTTTGCGTTCAATGGTTATCGTGTGGCGCTGGCGGCACGCAGGTTTGACCGTTTACAGGCCCTGGCGGACGAAATCCAGGAGGGCGGTGGATGGGCTTTGCCCATCCAGGTCGATCTGGCTGACCTGAAGGCGATCCAACGCATGGTGAAAACGATCCTGGACAATTGGGGGCAGGTGGACGTCCTGGTAAACAATGCCGGGCTTGGCAGGCTGGATTGGTTGGACCAGCTCGAGCCCGTGAACGATATTCAATTGCAGGTAGAGGTCAATTTATTGGGCGCCATCCAGACCACGCGCGCTCTTTTACCCCATATGATCGAACGCCGGGAGGGGCATATTATCAATATGGGATCGATTGCGAGCCTGGTAGCCTCTCCTACTTACTCGATTTATGCAGCGACGAAATTCGGTTTGCGTGGTTTTACGGAAGCCTTAAGGCGTGAGGTCGGCATCTATGGGATCAAGGTCTCTGGCATATATCCCGGCGGGGTGCGCACAGAATTCGACCAAAAGGCTAAAATTAAGCGGAAAACGGGCTACACAACCCCCATGCGGTTGAAATTAGAAGCTGATGATGTGGCGAAGGCAGTTTTTAAGCTGGTACGTCGCCCCCGGCGGGAATTGATCCTCCCGCGGACCTGGTTGCTTTCGATATGGGTGAACCAGGTTTTTCCTGGCTTTGCAGACTGGCTGATTGAAAGACGCTTCACCAGGCCTGAACGGTTTGGTTAAAAGCTCGAGAATTTCCGAAGGTTGATTTTATTCTGAAGCCTTCTTGTCAGTTTGAAGGGCGCGTATGCCATTACGAACCTGGGTGATATCCCGTTCGAGCTCAAGCTCCAGTTTGGTGAGGGTATCGATCACGTATTCGTCTGCGTCCTGGCGGATTTTAGCTGCCTCAACATGAGCTTGCGCCACGATTTGATCGGCTCGCGCCTGGGCGGATTGGACGATGGCATCGCGTTCAACCAAAATATCGCTTTTCTCCCGTGCCAGCGCCAGCGTACGGTTGGCTTCCTCCTGCGCCTGGGCCATGTAGCGGTCACGTTGAGCAATGATTTGCTGGGATTTTTTAACCTCTTCAGGGATCGTCACACGCATCTGGTCGATTAATCCCAGGATGCTGTCTTCATCAACAATTACGTTGTGTGTAAATGGGAGGGGACGACCTTTATTCAAGAGTTCTTCAAGCCGGTCTACCAGGTGTAAGATGTCCATAAGCTCCTCCGCTCAAGATATCGGTTGCGGATATTGTGTGATTCTTTCTTAGATTACTCGTAAAAACCTTTTTCGTCAACGATTCGATCAATCACGAAGTGAAGTAGAAATTAAGGTTTGACCTTCTCCTAATTCTTGAAAACGCTGCCTGAGAGCACTTTCCACATTGGGCGGCACCATACTGCTAACATCTCCACCCAGGGAGGCAATCTCTCTGACAGTGCTTGATGATAAAAAGGTGTGCTCTTCAGCCGTAATCAGAGCGATCATGTCAATTTCGGGCGCTAACCGGTGGTTCGCCAGGGTCATCCGGAATTCGTATTCGAAATCTGAAAATACCCTCAAGCCTCGAACGATCACCTGTGAACCGATGGACCGGCAAAACTCAACGGTTAGACCACTGTATCCCATTACCCGGATATTGACATGGTCTGCAAAGGTCTGGCGTACCAGGTTGATGCGGATTTCGGGCGCGAACAGCAAGGATTTTATTGGCTTATCATAGACTGCGATCACCAATTCATCAAATAAGCGTGCCGCGTGGTGCGCAATATCGATGTGCCCATAATGGATGGGATCGAAGGTCCCTGGAAAAACTGCACAGACCATATTAGCTGACATCCCCTTTCAAGGATTTTTCCCAAAAGCGGTCAAAGGCTGCGTTAAGTGCTGCAAATTCCGTGCCAGCCAGCTCTGGGTTTGCTTCAAACAATTTTAGCGCATGCTTACGCGCGTTTTCGATCAGGTGAACGTTGGTGAGGCTGGCCATCTGCAACTCGGAAAAACCGGATTGGCGCGTTCCCAGGAACTGCCCGGGGCCGCGCTGTTGTAAATCCTGCTCAGCCAGGACGAAACCATCGTTTGTCTCCGTCATCACTTGTAGGCGTTCGTTTTCCACTGTCTCATTGGTATCGGGGATCAGTATGCAATAAGCTTTTTCTGCGCCTCTGCCCACACGCCCGCGCAACTGGTGCAATTGGGCGAGACCAAAGCGGTTTGCGCCTTCGATGAGCATGACAGTTGCGTTGGAGATATCGACCCCTACCTCAACCACAGAGGTGGAAACCAGGATGGGATACGCGCCATTTCGAAACTGCGTCATCACCTCATCTTTTTCCTCAGCGCGCATCTTTCCATGAAGAAGTCCCAAACTCAAATTGGGGAAGATCTCCTTTTGCAAGCGCGCATGTTCGTCAACGGCTGCTTTGGCTTCGTTGTTTTCGCTTTCCTCAATCAGAGGATAGATAATGAAAGCCTGGAAACCGTTGCTGACCTGACTCCGGATCAGGCTATAAGCCCGTTCTCGCTCGCGGGGGTGATGGTGTGTGTGCTGGTGATCTGGCGACCGGGCGGCATTTCATCCATCACGGACAAATCCAGGTCGCCATAAATGGTTAACGCCAATGAACGGGGTATCGGGGTTGCGGTCATCACAAGTAAATGAGGATTGGTGCCCTTTGATCGCAGGATGGCGCGCTGTTCAACACCGAAACGATGCTGTTCGTCAATCACCACGAATTGCAGGTCGGCAAATTTCACGGGATCTTCGAGGAGAGCATGCGTTCCAATCACCAGGCGAATACTGCCATCTGCCAGTCCTTCACGAATTTCGCGCTTCTCAGGTTCTGGCGTGGCTCCAATCATGAGGCGAATTTGTTCAGGGAGCAGGGGCTTTTGGATAAGCTCTACCGCTTGTGTATCTTCGGGATTTTCCGCCTCTCCGGCAGTCGGCGGCTCGTTGGTTGCTAGAGTCCTGGTCAGGTTCCGGTAATGCTGTTCGGCCAGGATACTTGTGGGAGCCATGATCGCTGCCTGGGCACCCTCTTTAATAATAATGGCGATTGCTAGAGCTGCTACCACAGTCTTGCCTGAACCCACATCCCCTTGCAGAAGGCGGTTCATTGGGCGACCACTGGATAGATCATGCCTGATATCTTGCAGCGCCCCTTCTTGAGCCCCTGTCAGGGGAAAGGGTAACAAGGACTTTTGAGCGTTGATCCATTCGTCAGAGACAGAGAACTCCCTGGCGCTGCGTTCCTGCCAGTTTCTTTTTTGCTGTAGAACGCCCAATTGCAGGAGAAATATTTCATCAAATGCCAGGCGATAGCGTGCAGCTTTCAAGTTGTCGAATGAGTTTGGGAAATGTACCTGGAGCAAGGCCTGGGAGATTGGCATGACGCCTGCCGATGATCTGAGCTCTTCAGACAGCATATCCGGAACGCGCGGCGCCCAATACTCGACAACCCCGTTGATCATTTTACGCAGCCAACGTTGGGTGATATTAGCGGTGAGTGGGTAAACGGGTACGATCCGATTCGTGCTCAGCTGCTGTTGTTCCAGCGGTTCCCATTCCGGATTGCTGATCATCATTCGGCCCAGGTAATGGTCTGTTTTTCCTGAGACTACGATATGTTCTTTAGGACGCAGGCGTTTCCCAATCCAGGCCTGGTTGAACCAGGTGAGGCGCACTGCACCGGTCCCATCATAAATCACGGCCTCAACAACCTGGGCTTTCCCTGCGCGGATATTCCGGGTGAATACGCTCTGCACAGTTCCGATGACGGTGACTTCTTCTCCATACTCCAGGCGGTTAATCGGTTTTAAACGGGAATAGTCGTCGTACCTTTTCGGGAGATAATACAGCATGTCTCGCAAAGTCCTGAGGTTCAGGCGCGCCAGGGTTTCTGCGTGTTTCGGACCGACCCCTGGCAGGACCGTTACAGATGCGCTTAACGCCGCGGGCTCTATGGTGGGCATTGCTGGCATTTCCGGGCGGATCTGTGGCGGTGGGTTCCCAGAACTTGAAACAGCCGTTTTCTCGGGGGCAGGACGGATGTAATTCGTATTGACCTGGTCTTCTTGAACGTCGCTTTGATGCGGTTGGGATTCTAGATTTTGTTCGCCTGGAACCAGGTCCTTTTCTTTCTGCCGGGACTCAACTGTTGATTGGGCTCGTTGAGTGCTGCGGTCGGCTGACCTGGTTTCCGAAGCGGTTCCTCTATTTACGACTAAGTTCGCCTGGTCACCAGAAAGCCCTTCGCTGCGTACGATGCGTTTCCAGATACCTTCCAGAACTTCAACGCGCGACGCTTCTGAAAGCCTGGGGTAATCGCGAATCCGGCTGATAACAAATTGGATAATATCTTCTGAAACACCCTCGCTGCGAGCTTCTGCCTCCCAGCGCTCCAACATGCGCTCAAGACCGCCGACAACAGCATGGTTGTCATAGTTGCGTTCGATTTCCAGTTTAAAGAATTTTTGTAACTTGGCTAGAGAAGGTTTCATGATCATGCTAGAGGGCCAGTCCAGCAAAACCTAACCCATTTGGGCCTACGTGGGCGCCTATGATGGTCGTCACAAAGACTACCTCCGGTTTCGTGGACAACCTGGGATTCAGGTCTTGTAGAATCTGGTATGCCTCTGCCTCAGCATTTGTGTGCAGGATTGCCAGCCGTTTCATCGCTCCTTGCTGGCGAATGATGTCGATCAAGCGTTCGATGCCCTTGCGACGGGTGCGCGTTTCTCCCAGGCTGTGGATCAGGCCGTCTCGGACTTCAATGAAGGGTTTTAGCCTTAGTAAATTACCTATCCGCGCTTTCGCCCAGGATACTCGCCCACTGCGCCTGACATATTCGAGCGTATCCAACATGGCAATAACGCGCGCTTTTTTGCGTGCGACTTCGGCAATTTTCATAATGTTCTCAATTGGCATGCCGTCCAGGGCTGCTTCTGCGGCGTCCAGGCATTGAAAGCCCAGGCCGAGTGTTATGAATTGGCTATCAAAAACCTCAACACGGCCAGGGAACTCCTGGGCGGCTATTCGAGCCGAATTGAAAATCCCGCTCAAGGTGCCTGAGGCGTGAATGGAGAGAACATGGCTGGCACCTGATGTCAGGAGTCTTTCGTATACCTGTTGAAACCGGGCTACTGAAGGCGTCGCAGTGGTCGGAAGCGGGTTCATCTCTGGCAGGCGTGTGTAGAATTCTTCACGGGAAATTTCCGTTCCATCTTCATACGATTGGTTTCCAATAACCAGAATGTTTGGGACCTGGGAAATGGCATATTCTTCGAGCAAGTGCCCAGGAATATCAGCTGTGCTGTCTGTCACGATGGAGACTTTTACACTTTCCATTATTTACTCTATGGAGATAATAAATTGGTAATAGGGTTGGCAGCCTTCTTGAATTTCGACTTCTTGCTCAGGATAATTGGATTTTATATGTCCAGCGATGTGGTCGACTTCTTGCCTGGTAATATTCTTCCCATAAAAGAGTGTGATTAACTCGTAGTCTGGGGTGTTCGCCTCTTCCAGAAGCTTTAAGAGAGCATCCTCGATGGATTCGGAGGCGGCGACCAGTTTTCCGTTATGTAAAGCGATGATTTGGCCTTCTAATACATCAACGCCATCGATCTCTACATTACGAGTTGCGGTAGTGATCTCTCCGGTTTCAACCTCTTCGAGAGCTTCATTCATCTCTTCGATAATTGTATCCAGGTTGCCGTTGGGCGCCAACCGGAGCATCGCTGCCAATCCCTGGGGAATCGAACGGCTTGGGATGACGGAAACTTTCTTAACGCTGAGCCCGGCAGCAATCTTCGCAGCCATAATAATATTTTTGTTATTTGGCAGGATGATGATTTTATCAGTTGGTAAATCTTCAAACGAATGTAAAATTTCCTGTGTGCTGGGATTCATCGTCTGCCCGCCCTCGACCACGGCAGCCGCACCCAGGCTGGCAAACACCCGCGTAATTCCCGCCCCAGGCGAGACTGCCACCACGGCGATCTGATTGGGCTCTACCTGGGTAAAAATAGGTTTGATATCGTCGCATGGATCGGTCGTTGGCGCCATTTGTACCATTAAGTTTTCCATGGCTACTTTCGTAATGCTGCCCAATTGCATAACGTAATCGATCGGTTCATATCGCTTATCGGTAGGGACGTGAATGTGCATGCGGTAGATACCATCCCCTTCCCCTAATTGGATCGAAGTGCCTATTTGTTCAAGTTGCGCGTAAAAAGAGGCCAGCTCCAGGGGTTTTTTGGGTCTGAAATCAACGACTACCTCATAATCTTGCCCGGGTTCAATCATCTCGACCACATTGTTGTGATTCATGGCATGCAGGGGCTGCACGGTTGCCAGGGCGACATCTAAAGGCAGACCGTCAATATAGCGCAGCATGCCTTCCAGGATGATAAAGAGCCCCTTCCCGCCTGAATCGACCACTCCGGCTTCTTTTAGCACAGGAAGCAACTCTGGTGTGCGTTCGACAGATTGGTCTGCAGCCTCTACCGCCAGGGCAATCATGCTGACCACGTCCCTGACCTTTTCCTGGTTGAATGCTGTTTCTGTTGCTTCAGCCACATCCTTGGCCACGGTCAGGATGGTGCCTTCTACCGGTCGCACCACGCCTTTGTAGGCGGTATCCCGGGCTATCCCCAGAGCCTTGACCAGTGTCGCTGCATCGAGGATGGGCAGGTGATCCAATCCGCGGGCAAACCCACGCATAAGCTGGGATAAAATTACGCCCGAGTTCCCACGTGCTCCCATCAATGCACCGTTGGAGAGTAAATGAGCCATGTCCCCTCCATTGGCTTCTGTTGAAGCGCTAATTTCATTATAGGCAGATTGCAAGGTAAGCACCATGTTGGTGCCGGTATCGCCATCTGGAACCGGAAAAACATTGAGCGAGTTCACCAGTTGTTGGTTGGTCCTCAACCAGGTGAGTCCCGCGAAAAAAGCTCCTTTAAGACCAATCCATCGACAGGTTTTGCTAGAAAAGCCTCGCGTTGGGCAATCTGCGAATCAGATAACATTAAACAACTCCACGTATAAATTTAAAGGGATCAGAAGCTCAATCGAGGTCACTGACGCGTAAACCTTTTACAAGCACATTGACTGCATGAACTGGTAAGCCAAGCGATTTTTCAACCTGGAAGCGTACGGTATCATTGACACTGCTGGCAACGGACGTGATCCTGGTGCCGTATTCAATGATGACATATAAGTCGATGGTTATGTATTGCCCATCGTAATGAACGTCAACACCCTGGGTTGGGTCCTTCACCAGGGCGTTCGCCAATCCATTCACGAAATTTTTTGACGTAAAGCCTACGACCCCATAAGACTGCATGGCTGAATGGTAAGCAATTGTGGCAATGGCGCGTGGTGAGACAAAAATACTTCCTCGAGAAGATAATTCGTCTGACATAAATTTATTCCCTGTTGTTCTGATTTCCCTATTCACCAGTTCGAAAGTTTGTGGTAATATTGTCCGGCTAAAACCAAGTCCGGTAATTATAAAGCACTCTGGTATCAACGGCAATCAACTGATCAATTTTCATGCGAATTCCCCGGACAACCGGGTAAAGTAAGCGGAAGGAAAGGATTCTACAAATGGCGAAGTGTGTTCATTGCGGTAAGACGACATCTTTTGGGCGAAATCGACCCTGGTCGAAGAAAGCTACCCGTCGAACGTATCGACCAAATCTTCAAACAGTCAGCGTGTTGGAGTCAAGGTCAAAAGGTACGCAAGGTCCTCTGCGCAAAGTGCATCCGCACTCTGGTAAAGACAGATAAATAATTAGCCGGCGCTTTGTTGGATAAAAGGCACCTGTTGAAGCCTTTTACCCAGAGGTCATTCAAGCAAACCATAAATCACGGCTCAGCCGTGGTTTTTGGTTTAAAAAGGCGGGTTGATCTGGTAATACACCCACAGCCAAAAAGGGATTAAGCCTCCCAGGACGATTAATGCCAGAAGCGCCAGAAGCCAGGTCACCCAATCAAAGGTTTGAGAAGGTCGGCGAGGTTTTACATTCGCCACTGAAGCCAGGATTGGTTTTATGGAGGTGGGTCGATCGTTGTCAGGACCGAAATAATCCGGTAGGGAGGAAGCCTCGTCCTGTTCGGGTGAATAAGGATCAAAAGCGGTCTGGGCGAGATCCTCATCCGGGGTAATGTCTGCATAAGCTGTCGCTTCATAGACGGCTGCCAGCGCTTGGCCGAGTTCATCCGCATTGTTAAATCGTGTGGCAGGATCCTTGGCTAACGACCGCAAGAGGATTTGCTCCAAAGAGATGGTTATTTCCGGATTGAGCCGGCGTGGGGTGGGGGGCAGGGCTTCACGATGGCTTCGGCTTAATTCCTCGGCTGAAGCACCATTGAAAGGGAGCTGCCCTGTGAGCATTTCAAACAAGATGATACCCAGCGAATACACGTCTGAACCTGTGGATGGCGGCAAACCTGAGGCTTGCTCTGGTGAAAAATACAGCGGTGAGCCCCAAACGACTGCGTGTTTTTCATCTGGGCGGATGGAAGTCACCGCACGGGCAATTCCAAAGTCCACTACTTTCAGTTTATGATCCTGGGTCACCAGCATATTTTGTGGCTTGACGTCACAATGGATCAGCCCCGATCTGTGAGCATGACCAATCCCGGCACAGGCCTGGATCATCAGGTTTAACGCCGCAGATGTTTCCAGGCGTCCAGCTTTTTGTAGAATGGTTTTTAGATCCTGACCGGGGACGTGCTCCATGACAATAAAGAGCTGGTCTTTATCCAAGCCAAAGTCGTGGATGGTGACGATGTTTGGATGCGATAAGCTGGCCGCTGCCTTGGCCTCTTGCCGGAAGCGTTCGCGAAAGGCAGGATCTGCCGAATAGTTTTTTCTGAGTATTTTTATGGCGACAGTTCGTTCGAGCCTGCGATCCTGAGCGCGATACACCACCGCCATCCCCCCACTGCCCAGGCGTTCTTCGAGTTGATAACGGTCATTCAGAACATAAGTTTCAGGCATCCGATTTTATGACTACGAAACGAGGTACTCGCGAACGGGTTAAGATTGTACCACTATAAAAAATTTAGTAGAATGGTAGGCACTTTATAAGGTCATTTTATGCCCAAAGCGTACTTAGTCTATAATCCGGTTGCAGGCCGCTATCCTTCCTGGCTTCTGGTTGAGCGTGCAATAAAATTGTTTGCCCAAAATGGCTGGCAAATTCACCTGGAACCTTCAACGGCAGGTGAGCACGTCACACAACTGGCATTTCAGGCAGTCCAGGAAGGTATGGATGCTCTGTTTGTTGTGGGTGGAGATGGCACAATAAACAACGCTTTGCCTGGGCTGTTGAATTCCCAGACAGCATTGGGAATTCTGCCCGCGGGGACAGCCAATGTGTGGGCGCAGGAGCTAGGCCTTGCTTCTCTAAGCTGGACGCGCTTGAATGCTATCCAATACGGCGCTTCCTTGCTGGCTGCAGGATCAGTGTATGAAGTCGATGTGGGTGAATGCAACGGGCGACCGTTTCTTTTATGGGCAGGGGTTGGCCTGGATGGATATATAGTGCACCGGATTGAGCCGCGCAGTCGTTGGGCGAAGAACCTGGCGGTACTCCATTATGGGGCTTCTGCCATCTGGTATGCTAGCCAATGGCATGGGATGAATATTCAGACCGAAGCGGATGGCCAGTTAATTGGTGGTCATTACCTGATGGTGTTGGCAAGTAATATTACCTTGTATGCAGGTGGCATCCTTCACCTTTCCCATGAAAATCACCTGGATGATGGGCTGATGGAGTTGTGGATGCTGGAAGGCGAAAGCATGGGGGATACCATCCAGCGCGTCTGGGATTTGACCGCCGGACAAAAGGATCATTCAGAACAGATTCGTAAACTGGCTTTCAGGAATTTAGTTTTAGAATCGGACTTGCCGTTGTATGTCCAGTTGGATGGGGAACCCTGGCCAATTTCAGGAAAGGTGGAGATCCGGGTGAAGCCGAAAGCACTGAGAGTATTGGTCCCCAAAATACCTAATTCCCTGCTGTTTCGGGACAGTCCGGTTCAGGATTTTGACCAGCCCACAACCCCTGGCATTCATTTTAATCGTTTAGGAATAGGAGATCCATGAAGCCAATTACCAAATACCTACGTAAAGAGCCATTGAGCGTTCTTCTTCTGGCTGCGCCTCTGGCAATCATCGCCGAATTGGCGCATTGGGGTGCGTTTTGGGTGTTCTTATTCTCTGCATTGGCTGTTGTTCCATTAGCCGGTTATATTGGAAGCGCGACTGAGGTCCTGGCTTCCCACACCGGCCCTCGCATGGGCGGTCTCATTAACGCCACCCTTGGTAATGCTGCCGAATTGATTATTACGGTTGTTGCCTTGCGTGAAGGTTTATTCGAACTTGTGTTAGCCTCGATAACGGGGTCGATCCTGGGAAATGTGTTGTTGGTCTTTGGCATGGCGGTGCTCCTGGGCGGGTTGCGTAATGGCGTCCAGACCTTCAACCGCCGGCATGCCCTTACCAATGCCATTCTCCTGGTATTGGCTGTGATCACCCTGGTAATCCCTTCGTTGTTGAGCGCTTCTATAGGAGATGAGCACAGTCTCAAAGTTGAAGTGCTCAGCCTGGGTGTGGCAGCTGTCATGATCACGTTATATATCCTGGGGATCATCTTTAGCTTTAAGATGAAACCCGAAGAAATGGCAAATGGAACCCTTCACACTGGACCTCTGGCGGGAAGCCAACCGCAAAGGGTTGCGCCTGATAAAGCTGTTCATGATGCAATGGCAGACAACCAATCACCTGACTCCTCACCTCAGAAGAAAGCCATTGGAGTGAGTCACCCAAAATGGTCCATTCGAACTGCACTCGTGTTTTTAGCCATTTCGACTGCAGGGGTTGCCTATCTAAGTGAGCTGCTGGTCGGTTCCGTCGAGCCCGTGGTGGCCAGCCTGGGAATTTCAGAATTTTTCCTGGGTATTATTTTGATCCCGATCGTTGGAAATGTTGCAGAGCATCTGGTCGCGGTCAAAGTAGCCATACAAAACCAGATGGATTTGAGCGTGGAAATCGTCATGGCATCCAGCTTGCAAATTGCCTTGTTTGTCGCGCCTGTTTTGGTATTTGTTGGTCTGCTCATGGGCCAGCCACTTCACCTGGTTTTCAACCAGTTCGAATTGTTAGCCTTAATCGTCGGTGTATTGATTGCGGCTCTGACAGCAGCAGATGGCGAGGCAAACTGGCTCGAAGGCGCGGAGCTCCTGGCTGTCTACATTATCCTGGCCCTAGCCTTTTTCCTCCTTCCGACATGAAAGAAAGGAAACGATGATCTCTTTACTGCGCCTGGTTTTTCGCCCCGGCGTTATCCTGGGAATTTTCCTGCTGGGCATTGCCCTCACCATTGGGATCTTCGGGCTGCTTTGGCTGACCCGACCTGCAAATACCCCGGTCAGCATCTCAACGGCTGAGTTGAACATCATTCGCGTGCCGACCTCCACTCCGACTGCGATCGCAACAGTCCTTGCTGATACACCAACGCCAGATGTACAGGTTGGGCCTTCCGAGGGCATTTCCATCGGATCCTATGTGATAGTGGCTGGCACCGGGGGGGACGGTCTGCGGGTCCGTCCCGATCCGGGGCTTGGTCAGGGCGTACGCTTTATTGCAGGAGAGGGAGAAACTTTCCAGGTAAACGATGGGCCGGTTGATTTGGACGGTTACACCTGGTGGTACATGGTCAAACCGGAGGATGCCTCGCGTGCTGGATGGGCAGTCGATAATTTCCTCCTGGTGGTTCAAGCGCCTTAAGAGGACGCCAGGCTAGAGGTAATCGCGTAAGTTATGTTCGACTGCAAAGGCGGCAGCTTCAGCCCGGTTGCTGACGCCCAGTTTGGATAAAATGCTGCTGACGTAATTGCGGACAGTGCCTTCACCCAGGAAGAGGGCTTTGGCAATCTCGCGATTGGTTTTGCCTTCTGATACCAGTAAAAGCACATGCTTCTCCTGTTGGGTCAGGGCAGAGAAGGCTGAGGCTTCTTCGTCTTTTGCCGCTTTCCGTACTTCCTGGAAGACCCGTTGGGTCACAGCCGGATCTAATAAGGCTTCTCCCCGGCTGACAGCCTCAATTGCGTGAACCAGATCCTCACCACCAATTTGTTTCAGGACATAACCAGCAGCACCAGCCCGAATGGCAGAGAATAGCATTTCGTCTTCGGCATAGGAAGTCAACATGATGACTTTCGAGTCCGGAAACCGCGCTGAAATTTCTGCACAGGCTTCGATGCCAGAACCTCCTGGCAGGCGAATATCCATGACCACTACGTCGGGGGAAAATTCTCCTACTCGTTCTACAGCCTCACGAGCGGTGCCGGCTTCAGCCACAACTTCGAAATTCGGATGCCTTTCGAGAAGCGCTTTAAGACCTAAACGAACCACCTCATGATCGTCCACCAATAAAATACGCTGTTTTGTCACGATAAGGATCTCCTTGATGAAAACGTACCTATGAATTGCCGTGTCAGACAGGATTTATGCCTGCCCGGCTTGCTCTTGCTTTTGTTTCTGACGGCGAAAATCCACAAACCGGTAGCCAATCCCGCGCTCGGTGAGGATATATTTTGGATTTGCAGGGTCTTCTTCAATCTTGTTCCGCAAATAGTTGATATATAGGCGGACATAATGCGGCTCGTCCTGGTATTCATAACCCCAGACCTTGGCCAGAAGCTGGTCGTGTGGAATTACCCAACCCGCATTTTGAACCAGATGGAATAGAAGTCGATATTCCGTTGGTCGCAATTGGATCAGCTCATTGTTCACCCAAACCTCATGGCGGTCAAAATCAATTTTTAAACGGTTGTCAACTTCGATCAGGCCGTGCGTCGTTGGACTGACCATTTCGGTGCGCCGGATCACCGCCCGAACCCGGCTGACCAGTTCCCGGGGGCTAAAAGGCTTGGTGATGTAATCGTCAGCCCCGGTCTCCAGTCCGCGTACCCGGTCATCTTCTTCACCTTTGGCAGTCAGCATAATCACTGGCACCGTACTGACCTCGCGCACAATACGCAGGACTTCGAATCCGTCCAGGTCCGGAAGCATCACATCAAGCAAGATCAAATCTGGTAAACTGCTCCGGACTTTATTAAGGGCCTGGGTTCCATTAAAAGCCTCGGTGACCTGGAATCCATCTTGTTCCAGGTTGAGCCGGATGAAACGCACCATCCGTTCTTCATCGTCAACAACGAGAATGCGCCTATCTCGAATTTGAGTGTCTGACATGTGCGTACCCGTGTATCTGGAACACCTTTTGTTTAGTTATTTACTCAGCCAGTTGTATGATAATCGCCGTAATATTATCCGGTCCTCCGGAAGCATTGGCGGTATTAACCAGGTTCTGGCAGGCCTCCTGCGGGGTCGTACTCGTGGTGACAATGCGCAGCAACTCATTTTCAGCGACCACGCCCCATAATCCGTCTGAACAAATTAACAAATAGCCGTTGTTTGGTTTTGAAATGATCTGGATGTCGGCCTCTGTGTATTCACCTTGACCCAAAGCCCGGTAAAGAACATTTCGCTGAGGACGGTAGGCTGCCTCGTCGGAAGTGATCTGCCCAATTTCAACCAGCTTACGCACCAAGGAGTGATCGCGCGTCAAGGCTTGAATTCCCTCCGGCGGTGTGATCCGGTAGGCGCGGCTGTCACCGATATGGGCAATTACAACCTGGTCGCCCAGGATCAGGACGACGGTTAAAGTTGTTCCGCCACCAGGAGCGTTGCTGGCAATCGCCTGGTGGGCTTCTTTATATGCAGACTGCATCACCTGCAACAAGGATGTATCGGGGTTCTGGTTGGTGCGTTCTACCAGGGGCATGAAGAGGTTGCGAATCAAGTAACTACTGACTGTTTTGGCTGCAATCCCGCTGGCTAATTCGCCATGTAAATGCCCGCCCATTCCGTCTGCGACCACGTACAGCCCGAAAGTATAAATTTTCTGTTCGTTTGCCAACATAGCAGTCATGGTAAACGACGAATCCTCGTTGTGGTCTCGCTGCACACCGATTGAGCGCGCAAAGGCCGCAACCTGCCGGTCTTTTTGAATTTCCACAGGATGTATTTGTTTCTCGAGTTTCAAGGTGTCTTCGATGGGTGGCTCATCCCGAAAGGCAGGTGAATTCACAAACACCTCCGATGTTTCGACGGTAGGCTTGGGTAAGGGATTGTCTTCCACCTTTTCCTTTGAGGATGGGTGAAACAATTTCCGGAAGAATTGTGTCACAGTTTTATCTCCGCGATGATCTAATTGAGAGAATTTTACCAAAAATCATGCGAATAATGTTATTCTGCCTGGGCGCTTTCTGATGAGTGCTGAGGCTCGCTTTTTTCTGCCATCACCATTTCGAGGTAATCCAGCTTGGTTGCTTTTTCGGGTGAGGCGCAGAGGCTGCGTACGAGTTGAGGAATGACCTGCGCTTTATATTCGGCGTCTCGACGGCTCCAGGTCCGGCTCTTAACTTCCAGGAAATAACCCAATGGTGGGTGATCAACCCGGTCAAGGTTAATAAAAAATTCGGTGCCGTGGAAAAGGACGCGCCAGCGCAGCCGGTCCTTTTCCACGGCGATTTCGCTGTTGGGTTTGAAGTATTCTCGATAAAACCGCATACTGTGGGAGGCTGGAGCCAGGAAACGACTGCGGGAGAGCAATACTTCACTTGGAAATTGACCTTCACTGGCCGGTCCAATCAGTGTTAACCGGTAACGCATCTTGGAAATTGATCCTTGCTCGTCAACAAATTCATCTTCGCGATAACGCACGGTTCCCTGATGGGGATCATCAAACAGGAAGTAGGTATCAAATTCATGATAATGGCGGAAATGCAGTTTTTCGATTTCCGGTTGGTTGATCGCCTCGATTACCAAAGCTGGCTCGGAAATCGCAACTTTTGCCTGTACTTCAAAGCTTTCAACCTCCGTTGCTCCCCCAATGGCGATCAGTTTGGACAGGACGGATTTTTCTCTCGCAACCAAGAAGGTATCGATCCGCCGGGCGTATTCAGCGGCATGGTTGAGAAGGGACTGCGGATCCAGGGTCAACAACTGCCGGTCGCGCATTAACCAACGCCCGTTGACCATGACAGCGCTGACATCATTGGCTTTCCCAGCGTACACGAGCTGCGCATAAATTCCATTCGCATCCCGCCGGAAGCGCGGTGTATTATGCAATGGGTCAATATCGACCAGGATCAAATCGGCGCGCTTTCCCGGCTCTAACGAGCCGGTCAGGTGACCCAGGTGCAGCGCTCTGGCGCCCAGCCGGGTTGCCATCGAGAGAGCGTTCGCAGCAGGCAAGCTGGTAGGATCGCCAGTATGAGCTTTGGCGATAAAAGCTGCCAGGCGCACTTCTTCAAACATGTCCAGATCGTTGTTGGATGCCGGGCCATCGGTGCCAATCCCAACATTCAGACCCAATTGAAGCATGCGCGTTACCGGGGCAAATCCCGATGCCAGCTTTAAATTCGAGGATGGGTTGTGGGCGACGCCTGCTTTGTGGTGCAGCAATGTTAACATTTCTCCGTCATCTACGTGGACACAATGGGCAGCCAGGACTTTGGCATCGAAGAGGGATTGCTTTTTAACCCACGGAACGACTGGCATACCGTGTTCATTACGGCTGTTCTCGACTTCGAGGGCTGTTTCGGCAATGTGAGTATGAAGAGGTACGTCGTATTCGGCTGCCAGGGCAGCGCAGGCGCGTAATATTTCTTCCGTGCAGGTGTAGGGCGCGTGTGGCGCAACCGAAGGTTCGATGAGGGGATGACCTTTCCAACGGCCGATGAACTCGCGCGCGGAGAATAAGGACTTTTCGAAGGATCGGGCATCTGGAGCCGGAAATTTTAATACTGTTTGCGAGCAGACCGCCCGGAGACCGGCCTCCGCGGTTGCCTGGGCAACCGAATCCTCATAGTAGTACATATCTGCAAAGCAGGTCACACCGGAGCGGATCAATTCTGTGCAGGCTAACAGAGAGCCCAACCGGACAAAATCGGGGGAGACAAATTCCCGCTCAACAGGCATCATGTAGCCAAGTAGCCAGACGTCCAGGCGCAGATCATCAGCCAGGCCTCGCAGCAGAGTCATGGGGATATGCGTGTGTGCATTGACCAGACCAGGCATCACCACACGCCCCAGGCAGTCGATTGTTTCCAGAGCTGCATATTGGGATAGTAGGTCGAGTTCAGGGCCGACTGCAACGATGTGATCCCCATCGATGACCACTGCTCCAGGCTCGTACTGCTTGAGCTGGTCGTCCATGGTCAATACGATGGCGTTTCGCAGTATCAAATCACAAGATTGGGTCATAGAAATATCCTTATAAATTTCGTATTAGGTCCAGGCTATGGTGGAAAGCCCAACGCGCAGCGTTTTCCGGCGGACCTCCATAAGGTCGAGAAAACTCCTGCTGTTCAAGAGGTGTTTTTAAAATAAACCGGACATCCTGTTTTTCTTGCCCGGGATAAATAGCCACCGCAAGTCCAACATCTGCATGATGCGACTGGCAGTAAAGGGTAAGTCGTGTGCCCAGGTCAATGACATCTGGCAGCTCGCTTAAAATCTCCCCTCCGACAAATGGGTTTCCCATCGCAGCCAGGCGGCGTGTCAATTCACCTTTCAAGCCGGACTCAATCACGACCAGGGACCAACCTTTTTGTTGGACAGCCCGGATGGCTACCGATTCCAGACTTTCCTCGTCAACGCCATAAATCCATTGGCCCAGGAGTCTACGAAGCTCCATCTCAACGGGTAATATGAGAGCGTCTGCCTCGATTTCTGAGACGGCTTTTACCGCGATCCGTACGTCGACCTGTCCTGAGTGCGCAGCAAGGCCTACAGTTGGATTGGACAGTTTCTCCAGGTCGCCGATCAGGTCATCAATGATCGATTCCCCAACGCCAACGGTATGTAGAACCCGCGTCTTGATGATCCCGGTCAGGTGATACTTTTCCTTGAGATAGGGGAGTATGGTGTTTTCGAGCAGGTACTCCATCTCGCGAGGCACGCCCGGAAGCGCAATGATTGCCCGCTGCCCGAGCTCCATGATAAAGATGGGGGCGGTGCCTACCAGGTTTTCAAAGGGTCGGGCGCCGGCAGGAATGTATGCCTGGCGCCTGTTATTTTCCGTGGGAATGCGATCGTAGCGCCGGAAGCGAGCCTGGATTTGCTCCCATAACTCGGGGCAATATTCCATCTCCACGCCCAATGCCTGGGCGACTGCCTGGCGCGTGGGATCATCGATGGTAGGTCCAAGGCCACCGGTGGTGATGATGATGTCGCAGCGTTCCATGGCCTGTTGGATTACGCTGGCAATGCGTTGAGCATTATCGCCAATCGTTGTTTTCCGGAAAAGATCGATCCCCAGGTCGCGCAGCCGATGGGCAATGTACCTGGCATTGGTATCAACGATTTCCCCCAACAGGATTTCGGTTCCGATGGTGATGATTTCAGCAGAAGGCATACCTTAGTCTACCCTGTTAAAGTAATTTGCGGGTGAAATTCGGATTAGACAAAACCCGCGTTTTTCACCCGCAAATTAGCGCTCATGGCTTTTCCCGGTCAGGTCTAGTGCACTCCCAGGTAAGCCCTGGCAATTTGTGGATTTCTCATTAATTCGCTGGATTTCCCTTCCAGGACAACTCTGCCCGTTTCCAGGACGTACGCCCGGTTTGCGACAGACAGCGCCATCAGCGCATTTTGCTCTACGAGAAGGATGCTGGTTCCCTGGGAGTTAATAATCTTTAATAATACGAAAGATTTCTTCAACCAACAAGGGGCTTAAACCCATGGATGGTTCATCCAGGAGAAGTAATTTGGGCCGGCTCATCAGTCCGCGCCCGGTAGCCAACATCTGTTGTTCACCGCCTGAAAGCGTACCTCCAAGCTGGTTGATCCTTTCTTTCAACCTTGGGAAGCTTGTAAACACTCGCTGGATGGATTCTTCAATCTCGCCCTGGTCGGTGCGAGTATAGGCGCCCATCATCAGGTTTTCGCGGACAGTCAGGGGGGCAAAAATTTTGCGTCCTTCAGGCACGTGGCTGATACCCTGGCGCACAATCTTTTCAGCGGGCATCATGGTGATATCGGTATCCATGAACTTGACGGAGCCACCGCGTGTCCGGAGCAGCCCTGAAACGGTACGCAGCGTCGTCGATTTCCCGGCGCCGTTGGCGCCAATCAGGGTGACGATTTCGCCTTCCTCTACATTAAAAGTGATTCCCTGCAGGGCATGGATCGCGCCATAGTAAACATTCAGGTTCTGAACTTCAAGCAGCATCGCTGGCTCCTTTGCCCAAATACGCCTCTATGACCTGAGGGTTGTTTTGGATATCTTTTGGAATCCCGCGGGCAATCACCTGGCCAAAATCCATGACGGTTATCCATTCGCAAATGCCCATCACTACCCGCATCTGGTGTTCGATCAGTAGGATCGTCAGGTTGAAGCGTTCACGGATGAAATGGATCAGGTCCATGAGATCCATAATTTCACGCGGATTCATCCCGGCGGCCGGTTCGTCTAAGAGTAAAAGTTTTGGATCGCTTGCCAGTGCGCGTGCAATTTCCACTCGTCTTTGCTCACCGTAGGGCAGGTTTTTTGCCAGCTCATTTTGGATGTTTTCCAGCTTGAAGATGGCTAAAAAGTCTTGTGCTCGTTCGACAAGCTCTTTTTCTTTTGCATCATAACGTTTATTGCGGATGATTGAATCCACCAAATTGTATCCCGCATGCGAGTGATATGCCACACAGACGTTATCCAGGACGTTCAGGTTTGGGAACAGGCGGATATTTTGGAATGTACGGCCAATCCCATTTCGGGTTATCTCAAACGGCTCCAGGCCGAGGATGCTTTCGTTCTTAAACCGTACATCACCGCTGGTAGGGTGGTAGAGGCCTGTAATGAGGTTAAAGACGGTTGTCTTTCCAGCACCGTTAGGGCCGATGAGACCATTTAAGTCGCCTTGTTTTAAAGTTAAGTTAAAATCATAGACTGCAGCAAGACCGCCGAAGAATTTTGTCAGACCATTAATTTCGAGTAAGAGTGATTGTTCTGGATGCTCTGTCACGGTTTTTCTCCAGGATTTTGCCTTTCTTCCAGGCCGGCGGCTTCAGGTGCAGGAATCCCGTTGGATGCAGGACGCAAGCTGTAAACTTTCCTCTTCAGGAATCCCCATTCAACGGTACCCAGCAAGCCTTGTGGGCGCAGCAGCATCAACAGCAACAGGGTTATGGGGTATAAGACGAAGCGCCAGGTTGGAGCTTCCGTCCCCATCTGGCTCAAGAGAACCCGCAGCACACCCTCCAGGAAGAAAATCCAGCCAAAGGAGGCCACGATGGTGCCGGTCATGCTCCCCAGCCCACCAAAGACGATGATGATCAACGGATTGAAGCCGTTTAAGAAATTAAAGGTTGCCGGGCTCAAGAAGCCGGTGCCAGTCGAATGCGTGTAAACCGCACCGCCGATCCCTGCAAACAAGCTGCCTACCACAAATGCCAGCAGCTTGGTATCGGCAATATTGATCCCCATTGCCTTGGCAGCAATTTCGTCTTCGCGGACTGACATGATCGCGCGACCAGTGCTGGATTGGATCATGTTGCGCATGATCACAATCACCAATACCATGAATACAAATACCCACAGCCAGGCAAAATTGTCCATTTGGGGAATGCCCAGCATCCCACGCCCGCCTTTCATTTCTGGAAAAGGCAAGATGGTATCGGAGTTGATCATCAAGGTGTTCACTACAATTGTAAAACCCAGGGTGGCAATACCGAAGTAATCGCTACCTAATGTCAGTACAGGCAGGCCGAATAAAAAGCTGACCTCGGCTGCAAACACCCCTCCCAGGATGATCGCCAGGAAGAAAACGAGCTGCATGCCTAAACCTTTAGCCAGGATCCCAGGATTCGCGGTGTTGCCAAGAAGCGGCATAAAAACGGGGTCAATCGTTTTTGCTACGAGTAAAGCGACCAACCAGGCAAGGACGGTTCCCAGGATATAGAGGGTGAAAGCAGAAAGTACTGGGACATCGCGGATTTTTTTTAGTAAACGCCCAACACCAAAAATGACCAGGCCAGTCAGCATCGTGCCTACCAGAACCACGACCAGACCGCGCGAGTCTCCATTGACCCACCGGTACGTAATATCCGCAGATGCATATGCGCCAAGCCCGTAAAAACCCCATTGCCCCAGGCTAAATTGCCCGTTGAAACCATAAATCAGGTTCAAGCCAAGGCTGACAATGACCAGGGAGCTTGCCTGGAAGATCAGGCCGCTGTCGAAGGCAGTCAGGAGGCCTGTAGAGAATCCTACCTGGATGATGCCAAATGCGAGGACAACACCGAGCAATTTGACCCACCAGGCTTTTTGTCCCAGCGCCCACAGCAGTCCATATAGATAGGCCAGGATTATGAAGAGCTTCAGGATAGATAAGAGAAGAAAGCCAAATTCCACGGGAACCTCTTATGCTTTCTCTTTTTCGGGTTCGCCGAAAAGTCCGGTCGGCTTTACCAGGAGCACCAGGATCAAGATAGTAAAGGCGATGGCATCTCTCATGGGGGTCGAGACATAGCCAGCAGTCAGAGATTCTGCCTGCCCCATGATTAATGCACCGACAAATGCCCCTGGGATGCTGCCGATGCCTCCGAGTACCGCGGCCACGAAGGCCTTAAGGCCTGGGAGGATGCCTAATTGGGTCCAGATAGAGCTGTATGCAATGGCATAAAGGACACCGCCCAGGCCCGCAAAGGCTGCACCGATCGCAAATGTGAAGGAAATGACCTGGTCCACGTTGATTCCCATCAAGCGAGCCGTGGGTTTATCGAAGGAGGTGGCGCGCATTGCGATGCCAGTTTTGGTGCGGCGGACTAAAAATTGTAAGAAGAGCTGTACGACAATAGAAGCTACGATGATGAATAAAAAGATGTTGGAGAAGGTGATGCTGCCATCCGGAGCAGGTTGGTTCTCCGTAATTTGATGAATACCGCCTTTGATATACCAGGCAACCACGTTAAAAGGTCGTTCGTAAGGGATGAAACGAGGTGAAAAAACGAAATATAAAGCCCCGAAAAACTCTAGGAAGAAAGATACTCCGATCGCCGTAATCAAGGCAGCAATCCGGGGAGCATCGCGTAAAGGTTTGTATGCGACTCGTTCAATGGTCACAGCCAGCGCGACACACACCAGCATGGATAAGAAGACCACGGTCAGTGTACCAATAACCACGGCCAGGCTAAGCGGCATATCTGGAAAGACCGTTTTAGGCCAGACATGCCATTGAAACCGGGCAACTGCGTAAAAGCTGACAAAAGCACCCACCATAAATACATCGCCGTGAGCAAAGTTGATCAATTTTACAATCCCATAGACCATGGTGTAGCCCAGGGCGATTAAGGCGTAAACAAATCCTAATTGCAAACCACTGATGACAAGTTGTAAAAATAAAACTGGGTTTTGTAGAGCGCCGGTATTATCAGGGCGTGCCCTGATGATCATATAAATAAAGCCAACTGCTAAAACAATTAAGAAGGTGGTGCCGACCCAAGCCAGGCGTTTTCTGGGTTTATGTGAAATCGTTTTGTCGGCAACACGTTGGGGTGAAATTGCCATTAGCGGATCCTCCGCTCTGATAAATTTGGACTGGAGGACGACCGAAGTCGTCCTCCAGTAAAGCGTGATCGATTGAAAGAAAAAGATGAACTACGGGACAATCTGCTTGAAGAACACGACAGCAGCATCGGTCACGGAGTTGATGAAGACCGGTTTGATGGGGGTGTGGAAATCATCGAAGGTGATCTTACCGGAAACCACCTCAAACTCGCTTCCAGCTAGAGCCTCTGCAACCTTGGAAGGATCGTCGACCCCAGCTTTCTCGATGGCTTTCAGCAGCAGGTTGGTGGCGTCATACGCCAGGGCTGCCAGAGCGTCGGGCAGGCGGGGATTGCCCTGGTCGTCCTTGAAGGTCTCGGAGTACGTCTTCACGAAGTTCTGCACGATCTCACGCTCTTCAGCGGGAGAGTAGTGGTTCGTGAAATAACCGCCCGCAGACGCGGCGGTGTCCAGGTCAGGGGAGTCCCAGCCGTCGCCGCCGATGAACGGTGCGGTGATGCCCTTTTCCTTCGCCTGCTTGGTCACCAGGTTCACAATGTTGTAGTAGTCGGGCAAGACCACCACGTCCGGGTTGGCTTCAGCAACCTTCGCCAGGATGGCGGAGAAGTCGGTGTCGGTGGCAGTGTAGGTTTCCTTGCCGACGACGGTGCCGCCAGCTTCGGTGAAGAACGTCTCGAAGTACTCAGCAAGGCCTTTCACGTAGTCATTGGCCTGATCGTACAGGATGAAGGCATTCTTGGCGCCGAGGTCATTAGCAGCGAACTGAGCCATGACCTTGCCCTGGGTTTCGTCGTTGAAGCAGGCGACGAAGGTAAAGGGTTTGACGGTGCCGTCCTCAAAGCGCACCACGCTCGGATTGGTGGAGGTGGGGCTGATCTGGAGGACTTTCTTCTGGTTGACGATCTCGGAAACCGGGATGGAGGCTTTGGAGCAGACTTCGCCGATGATGTAGTTAACCTTGTCCTGGTCAATGACCTTATTGGCTGCGTTAACCGCAGGATCAGGGGTGCATTGGCTGTCTTCGACGACTGGGACGATCTTCATCCCGAGTACGCCGCCCTTGGCGTTCCATTCATCGATGGCCATCAGGGCGCCGTCGCGGGTGGAGACACCGAAGGTGGGCACAGGTCCGGAAAGTGGTGCGAGGATGGCAATTTTAAGCTCTCCACCGGTGGTTGATTCGCTAGCGCCACCACAGGAGGCCAGCAACATGGCAATCAATAGGACTACAGATAGAATTTTAAACGTACGCATTTCTCAGTTCTCCTCATGAATTTGGCGATTTCTCGCAATATTGAGGGGCAATCAGTCGCCCCGGGGTCAAACGCTGGATGCTCAGTCCTTTGTTAACCGGTTCGAGTAGGATGTTTTTAGCAAGACCACCTCCTTCATATGCTTTCTGATACCATCCCAATTCCTTGATCTGGCATGGTTGGTATTTTTCAAGCAGAACCACTTTAGGGCGATTAGATTAGAAAAATTAATGGTTCTTAAAAAAGATGGGGAATACTATAATGGAGAAAAAAAAGATTGTCAAGCCTTCGATCTGCCCAAAAAAGCCATTTTAAGGTCCTATTGCTTGACAAGACTTACGACCGAATTATAATTAACGTTTATATACCTGCTTGCCTTTGGAGGCACAGAATGCGTAATTATCTGGTTAAAAGAACTTCAATCATCCTGATCCTGATTTTTCAATTTATCCCGATCCTCCTTTATCCTCCGTCGACTTTTGATCCGGCTACGCAAGAATGGTGGCTTCCTGTATTGTTGGCAATACTGGCGGCTGTGGCCGCCTTTCAGCTTATTTTCCGGCGCAGCCTGGCTGTTTGGCCCTGGCATTTGCTTTCGTTTTCTCATGGATTTAATATCATCAGCCGGTTGATGATGTTAATGCCGCATGCCACGACCATTATCGATGGAAAACAGATGATTGACCTGCCTTATGTGATTTCTACCCTGGTTGCGATGGGGCTTTCACAATTCATGTTGTGGTATGCGGAACTGCCCGAAGTACGCTCTGGCCTGGTAAAAGCGACAGCGGCACCTTTGAGTGGAGAAAGCGTGGGCAGCGCTTAATACCGCACCGAATCTAACAATTGAATCCGGTATCGCCCTGCAGTCCGTTGGACTGAACCAAGGCCCCCGGGTTGTTTTGTGGGAGCTGCGCTGGTTCTCTCCACACCAGGCAAGAATCTCCAATTAATGCCTATGGTAAAATTTACTTCATCTATGGATACTGCCAATCCTCAGGTGTTACCAGCGCCGCCAAACTTAATGAGGTCACTTGTCTCGGGGTTTGAATCGATCAGCAACCATTTTGTTTTGATTTTATTTCCGATATTTATTGATCTGCTCTTGTGGTTTGGTCCCAAAATTTCGCTGCACTCTTTCCTGGCTCCATTGGTTAATCGGGCAGGCGGTTCGACTTCTGAACAGCTCTTGCAGGCTACGCTTGAAAAATTTAATCTACTCAGTGCAATCCGTTCGTTTCCAATCGGAGTTCCCAGTCTGATGGCATCCCGATATCCGGAACTTAGCCCATTCGGACACATGAGGACCTGGGATCTTCAAACCCCCCAGTCCATCTTCATGGTCTGGATTGGTCTGAGCCTGGTTGGCTTGCTGGTTGGTACGCTCTATTTCATGTTTGTGGCGCGTGCAGCAACAGGGCAAGTAAGTCGAGACGATCTCCAGGTCCGCTATTTTGGCAATCTTTTATTCAAAACGTTTAAATTAATGCTGGTCTGGTTTGCTATCCTGCTGGGTCTCAGTCTACCTTTTGCCTGTGCCATGATTTTCTTAGGGGTTTTGGGAATCGGCACCGGTACGCTGGCTTTTTTACCGATGGTAATCCTGGCGGCTTGGTTCATTTTTCCCCTGTTTTTTTCGCCTCATGCTATGATACTGAAAAACCAGGATGTTTGGGCGTCGATTCGTGACAGCGCCCAAATCGCGTGGTCAACCTTACCGGTTTCAGGTATCTTGATCCTGCTGGTAATGGTTTTAAGTGAAGGGCTGGATGTGTTGTGGAAGCTTCCGGCTGAAACCTCCTGGTTATCCCTGGTGGGAGTTGCCGGGCATGCATTTGTGAATACTTCACTCCTGGCAGCTACATTTATTTATTTTCGCGACGCAGATAAATGGCTGCAGCAAATGCTCAGTTTAAATAATTCCACATCTTTATGGGAATTGAAAAGAAAAAACCGGTTCTAAGGCAAGTCGGTCGTAGCTTTTTGTGGAGGTTTTTGTGACGAAGGGTAGCTCTTATTCGTATGATGCTAAGGATATCCAGGTCCTAGAAGGCCTGGAAGCCGTCCGCCGCCGTCCGGGCATGTATGTCGGTGGTACGGATATTAAAGCGCTGCACCATTTGATCTATGAGGTTGTCGACAACTCGATCGATGAATCCCTGGCAGGAGCCTGTGATCGGATAGAGGTGGTAATTCATACAGATCGCAGCGTTACCGTTTCAGATAATGGCCGTGGTATCCCGGTCGACCTTCACCCGCAGATGAAAAAACCTGCCCTGGAAGTCGTGATGACGGTGTTGCATGCTGGAGGTAAGTTCGGTGGTGGAAGTTATAAGGTCTCGGGAGGCCTTCACGGTGTCGGTGTTTCGGCAGTCAACGCCCTTTCAGAATGGTGCGAAGTGCGCGTTAAACGTGATGGAATGGAACATTTCCAGCGATATGAACGCGGATATCCCGTGGCTCCGGTGGAGGTAATTGGCAAGGCTTCGTCTGATCAAACCGGTACTTGCACTACATTTAAATACGACCCCGAAATTTTCAAAGGTGAACTGGATTATAAATTTGAGACCCTGGTGCAGCGTTTTCGTGAGATGACGTTTGTTACTCGGGGTGTGACGATTTACTTCCTGGATGAGCGCACCGAACGGGAAATGACCTTCTATTTTGAGGGCGGCATTACATCCTTTGTGCGTTACATGAACCGCAACCGGGAAGTACTCCATCCTGTGGTACATGTCGAGAAAGAGGTGGATGGCATCACGGTCAGCGCGGCTATCCAGTATACGGACGCATATGCGGAGTCCGTTTATGCTTTTGCCAACACCATTAACACCATCGACGGGGGAACGCACCTGACCGGTCTGCGGGCGGCAGTGACGCGCACGATCAATGATTATGCACGGCGCAGTGGCTTGTTAAAGGAAGCAGAAGGCAACTTCAGTGGAGATGACACCCGCGAAGGTCTGACCGCCATCATCAGTGTCAAACATCCCGATCCGCAGTTTGAAAGCCAGACCAAGGTAAAGCTGATGAATCCTGAGGTGCAGACGCTTTCGCAGCAGGTCATTGGCGAAGCTTTTAGTTCCTTTCTGGAGGAAAATCCGTCTGCAGCCAAGGCAATCATCTCGAAATGCCTGACTTCAGCGCGCGCCCGGGATGCTGCCAGGAAAGCGCGTGATCTGGTCATCCGCAAATCGGCTCTGGAAAGCCTGACGCTGCCGGGAAAACTGGCAGATTGTTCGGAGCGCGATCCTCAAAAAACTGAGCTATACATTGTCGAGGGCGACTCGGCTGGCGGCAGCGCCAAGCAGGGCAGAGATCGGCACTTTCAAGCAATCTTGCCCTTGCGGGGGAAAATTCTGAATACCGAGCGGGCACGCCTGGATAAAATCCTGGCAAACAACGAGGTGAAAGCCTTGATTTCCGCCCTTGGCACGGGGGTGGGTGATAACTTTGACCTGGCGGGCTTGCGCTATGGAAGGATTATCTTGATGTGCGATGCGGATGTGGATGGAAGCCATATTCGTACGCTGTTGTTAACCTTTTTCTTCCGTTATATGCAGTCATTGATTGAAGAAGGTCACCTGTATATTGCCCAGCCACCGCTCTACCGGATTTCCTACAAAAACCAGGTGCGCTACGCTTACACGGATGCTGATAAAACGAGAATTTTCAAAGAAATGAATGTGGAAAGTGAAAAAGCCGGAATGCAGCGATACAAAGGCCTGGGAGAAATGAATCCCGACCAGCTCTGGGAGACGACCATGGATCCGGCGCACCGGACTTTGCTTCTGGTGACAATCGATGATGCAGCCGAAGCCGACCGGACGTTTGATATGCTGATGGGGTCAGCCGTCCCACCCCGTAAACGTTTTATCCAGACACATGCTCGCGAGGTGCGCAACCTCGACATCTAGTTTCAACAGGAGGAGAATATGCCTGGACAACCAAAACAAGCCGGCGAAACGCCCCAACCACTTCCCAAGCCTCCGGCTTCACTCAGCCGCATTAAGAATCCCAAACTGCAGCAGGAGATGGAACAACGCAGGGCTGGCGCCCAAAGCAACGCCGGGCAGGTTCAGACTCACACCCCGCGGCCGTTGGTTCGCCCTACTTCTCCCCCAAAACAGGTTATGCCACCTGCTGCGAGTGCTGCGATGGTCAAGCCCGCCGTCTCTATATCTAAAACGGCTGGCTCTGTCCCAAAAACCACCCCTCAACCTCCGCCTGTAATCGCACAAAAACCTGTCGCGGTCAAACCGGCAACCTCCAAACCCGCAGCCCCTCCGGTCAGCGTGGCGGCTGTCCACATGGTGGATTTGAACACATCCTCCGCCAGCCAGGCGCTCGCGTCCGAATCCCTGGCGCTTCAAACAACCCTCTCCGAATTACAATCTCAGAGCTCCTTCAGCGACATTTCCGCGGATATCGAGCGCCTGGACCAGAAGTTCAACAACATGGCTGAATTGTTGGAAAGCGCCCGGCAGGAAGGATACCGCTTCGAAGGAGGCCTGGAACAGAAAGCCTTTGAGGCACTGAGCCAATGGCAGCAAGCCCGTCCGAAGGTGGAAAAGACGCTGGCTGATCAAAGCCGCTCTTTGCAGGGCCAGCTCAACACGTTGAACCTGCAGGTTAAAGATTTAAACCTCAAGCTATCCAACCAGGCAGTCGCAGCGCCCCTGTTGAAAAGTGCCAGAGCAACTGCTGACAGCATGTTGCAGAACATCCAGTCGTTGAAAAATAACCTGCGCAGCAGTTATTCATCAATAGATGCAACGCTTCAAGACATTGAACGTAGGTTAACTAGAATACACTGGGCACTGGACCAGTTGAAAGAGGCGAAGTTTAAATTGGCGTCTGGTGAAGATCTGGTCATGGCAGTGCCAGCTCGTTGGGACAAGGAAAGCAAAGATGATCCTGAGGGCATCCTGTACCTGACGGACCACCGCCTGGTTTTTGAACAGAAAGAAAAGGTTGCGACCAAGAAAGTGCTTTTCATTACGACAGCCTCAGAATTGGTACAGGAAGTCCAGATCGACCAGCCCATTCAGGCGGTTCTTGAGTGGAATGCTGAAAACAAAGGCCTCTTTGGGCACCAGGACTTCTTGCTGGTTCGTTTTAAGGAGGGCAAAATTAGACTCGGTGGCTTTCCATTTGAATGGGCAGGATTCGAAAGATTGGGCAGCCTTGATTGAAAAGGTACATTCGAACCAGATTCAAGCAGAACGCACCAATGCTTCCAATACGTTCTCCTTCCAGGATTTGTCGCGCCCGCTGACGACCGCCGATGTCGCTCTTCTTCAACAGCAGGTCAACAGCTTGCAGGATGAGATGATGCTGCAGACGAATTGTCAGGAACTGGCAGACCTGGAAAATAAAGTGCGCCAGCTCGAACGTCAGCTGGCAGCAGTTCGAGCTCGCGGCTACGAAATCGAGAAGAATCTGGAGCCCGATCTCATGATCCTGGCAGTTCAATGGGAGCGGATCAAGAACAACGCTGACCACGGGCTGGAAACTCTGGGAGCTGCGCTTGCGGAGCAAATGAAAACGATCCAGAGATCGCTGACGCAATTTGTCAGCCAATCAGGTGATTTGCAAAAAGCCCGCCCACTCTACATGCAGATCAAATCTACACTGGCTTCGGCAGAAGCGCAAGCTGATGCTGCCGAAGCGACGGTTCGCCTGCAGTATGATGAATATGCAGACGAGGTGGAGGTCATGAGCGCCCACCTGGAGTGGATCGCCTGGATGTTGGACGCCCTAGAAACGGCAACTTTTCAGCTGCTGGCAACCGAATGTGGCGTGGCAGCGGTTGAGGCCGTCCATCTGGATCGTCAGGAGCCGTTGAACGGTATCCTATTCCTGACCGACCAACGCCTCTTATGGGAAGACCGGGTTGATCAATTTGAGCTGCAAATTGCGGTCCCTATCGTTCAGGTGCAAGAAGTTCGCAAAGAGAGCGATGCTGCGAGTGGGAATGACCACTTAATCTTCCAGTTCACGGCAGGCGCGCCGCTTGCAAGCACTCGATTCCAATTGTCGTTGCCTTTGGCAGATGATTGGCTGCAAATGGTTGGGAGAGTCCGCAGCGGTGGTTATTCGCGTGATCGGGTGAGTCCGATCTCGGAGGAGGAGCTTCAGCGGATTCGTAATGCGCCAAAACAATGTGCGAACTGTGGGGCAGGTTTTTCAGCGCCCTTGCTTCGTGGACAAACCCAGGTCACCTGTGAATACTGCGGCCTGGTAACCAGGATATGAGCTGCAAGAATCCTCGGTTGATTCGGCTATAATTGGATGAATCATGGCACTCGAGCCGAATTATTTGCTCAATAACCGGTATCAAATATTAGAAATCCTGGGTCAGGGGGGGATGGGATCGGTTTATCGCGCCACTGATCTCAGCCTGGATATGGACGTGGCGGTTAAAGACAACCTGTTCACGACCGATGAATACGCCCGCCAGTTCCGCCGGGAGGCTGAAATCCTGGCAAAACTCCGGCACGCCAATATGCCGCGTGTAACTGATTACTTTGAAATCGAGAACCAGGGACAATACCTGGTCATGGATTATATCGAAGGAGAAGACTTGCGCCAGCGCATGGATCGCCTGGGCATTTTACCCGACGAAGATGTTATTACGATCGGGCTGGCGGTTTGTGAAGCGCTCACGTATCTTGAAACACGCACTCCTCCCGTGGTACATCGCGATATCAAACCTGGAAATATAAAAATCACACCCACGGGCCACATATTTCTGGTCGATTTTGGCCTGGTGAAAACCCTGCTCGATTCCCAGATTACCGAAACAGGCGCCAGGGCGATGACGCCAGGCTATTCTCCTCCTGAACAATATGGAACTGCGCGGACGGACCAGCGCTCTGATATCTATTCCTTAGGCGCGACGTTGTATGCGGCCTTGACGGGAGCCATTCCAGAAGACTCCCTGGCACGCGCCATGAATCAGGAGACTTTATCGTCCATCCGGAAACATAATCCACGTGTTTCCAGGAGGCTGGCAGCGGCTATAGAGAAATCACTGGAAGTCTTGCCTGAAAATCGTTACCAGTCGGCAGATGATTTCAGGCAGGCGCTGCTCAGTGCGCGCTCCATCTCCAGGAGACATGACGAACTCCTGGTTGACCCACCGCCTATTCCCGAGGTGATTCCAGAGGTGGAGGAACTCCAGGAAGGTGAGAAGCCGGCAGATACACCTGAACAGGAAAAACCGAAGATGCAATCAGGCGCCAGGTGGACGATTATCATCCTGTCTGCGGTGATCGTCCTGCTCCTGGGCATCATTGCCCTGACGCGTGACGTCCTCTTCCGGCCCTCCTGGGCAGCCGATTTCTCGCGTATGATGTACCAGGTGGCCCAGGCTACCCCTGGAACGCCGGTTGCCTGGTACGCTCCCTGGTTGGGCGGCGTATCGATTTCGATTGCGCGGGCTACCCCGACTGGCACAGCCCAGGTGTCTCCAACACCAACGCCTACCCTCACCCCATCCCCGACACTGGATAAAGCTCCTACGGTAACACTGGCATTCACCAGTACCCCGGCACCTACCCTGACAATGACGCCAGTCCCGACACCCCTGGGTGGGGGCGGCGGCCAAATTGCCTTTGCGTCTAAACGTTCGGGGATGTCGCAAATTTATGTTGTGAATATGGATGGGATCGGCTTGATGAAGGTCACGGATATGCAAGATGGTGCCTGCCAGCCATCCTGGTCGCCTGATGGTCTGCAGTTAGTGTTTATTACCCCGTGCGATGGGAATCAGGAGTCGTATCCAGGGGCTGCTCTATTTATTATCAACGCGGACGGAACAAACCTGACACCGCTGCCATCCGTCTTTGGCGGGGATTTTGATCCGGCCTGGTCGCCTGACGGAAAAAAGATCGCATTCACTTCGATGCGCGATAACGGCAGAACCGGAATCTATGTGATTAACCTGGCAGATCAGTCTGTTGAGGTGATTTCACCAAAGTATGGGCGCGACCGGCAGCCTTCCTGGTCTGCAGACGGCAGTGAGATTATTTTCGTTTCCGATCGTGAAGGGAATTCCCAGATTTGGGTGATGTCAGCCGATGGCTCGGACCAGCGTAGATTCTCCGAGACACCGGATCGGATCAACATGCATCCTGGCTGGTCGCCCGATCATAAATTGGTTCTCTTTACCCAATTCCTGGCCGAAGGCAGCATCCCCCAACTGGCAGTTGCTACCTACGGGATCCAACCTTACCAGGAATATAAGATGATTTTAGAACAGAGTCCAATGCGGGATGGCAGGTTTTCGCCGGATGGTTATTGGGTTGGTTACGAAGGGTGGCCGGCCGGTAATAACCATGATATTTTCATTATGACCCTCAACGGCTCGGAACGGCAAGCACTGGCTTCTAATCCTGCTCTGGATTACGATCCTGCCTGGAAGCCCATACCGTAATCTTTGCGCTTGCTGGATCGGTTCTGTGAACCATCACGATCCAGGATAAAGCCTAAGCCTGAGGCGCAGACTGTTCAGCCAGCCATTTTTCCCGGTTTGCGGTGCGGGCAATTTTTCCACTGCTGGTTTTTAACAACCAGTTTTTACCCACCAGGTACACGTTCCTCAGGGCGATATCCGAACCCTGGGTTACCTTGCGCCGGATGGCGTCGGCGAGCCGGATCACTGATTCCGCTTCCTGGTCAAGCTTTCCTTCACGCCCCTCCACTTCGGCAACGATCACCACGTCCTCCGTACCCGCGGTCTCGTTGAAAGTGCCAAAAGCCACAATTCGCCCAGGATGCACCCCTTCGACTTCGCCTGCCAGGCGTTCCAGGTCCTGGGGGTAGATGTTCTTCCCGCCCACAATGATCAGGTCCTTCTTACGTCCGGTCACATAGACCTCACCGTTCGCCATGTATCCAAGATCGCCGGTCAGATACCAGCCGTTCAAAAAAGCCTTCTCTGTTGCATCCGGGCGATGGTAATAACCGGTCAGCATGCAATTACTTTGGAGAGCGATCTCGCCCAGGCGGCGTTCGGGAAGGTCGTTCCCAAGGGCATCTACGATTTTCACCCGCGTTTGCTCGATGGGCAAGCCGGCGGAAAGCATTTTCAAGGGCTCAGAGCCTGGAACTGCAGGGATGGCCTCTTGCCTTTCAAAGAAAATCCTGCCATCAATTTCGTCTACGGTGACCGGACGGCGGATGCCGCCCTGAGTCACAGCAAAGACATTTTCAGCCATGGCATAACAGGTCGCCAGGGCTTCTGGACGCAATCCATAAGTCTGAAAGCGCTCCAGGAACATTTGGTGGCTCTTCCAGTGCATGGGCTCCGAGCAGTTGATGACCGCACGCCAGCTTGATAAATCGATGTCCTGTAGATCGCGCTCGTGTACCTTCTGGGCGCAGAAGTTGTAGGCAAAATTGGGCAGCCAGGTCAGGGTGCCCCGGTATTTGGAGACAGCCTGCATCAGGCGCGCAGGCTGGCGCACCCATTCGAACGGCGACATCAACACCAGCGGCAGGCGGTACAGGACCGGCAACAAAAAACCGGCGATCAAGCCCATGTCGTGGTAGAGCGGTAGCCAGCTAACGATGACGTCTTCTCCAGTGAGCTGGATTGACCGGGCGTAGCTCTCTACCTGGTTGAGCACTGCCTGGTGGGACAGGGCGACTCCCTTTTGCAGCCCGGTGGTCCCGGATGAGTGCTGTAATAAGACGATGTCCTCGGGAGCGCGAGTGCAGCCCCCCAGGTTTTCCCAGGGGATCCCTTCCCGGCCGCTTGCCTCCACCTGGTTTGAGGTTAAAATCACCCGCACGGAGCTTTTCTCGCTGGCGGCCGTGACCTCGTTCAGGAATTCCGGGTATGTGATGACAGCCGCCGGGCGGGTGATTTCAAAAAGCGCTGCCAGGGAAACCCGGTACTGCTCGGGGGAGAGCTTTTCTGTCAGGAATGGCATGATGGAGGGGATGGCTCCCTGCAGCACTGCCCCAAAGAAACTGAAAACCAGGTCTTTACCGTGGTTAAAGATTAAGATGACGACTTCGCTAGGTTTCACCTCGGAATTTGCCAGCAGCCGGGTATAGTTCAGGGCACCCTCTATCAGACCGGCATAGGACAGTGTCTCCTCGGGCTGCTGATTGGATAAAAGCCGGATCGCCAGCCGTTCTGGCGCTTCGGTGTAAGCCAGGCGGAGAATTTCGTTGAATGTCGCCATGGGCACGCTTAGCGACGCTGGTCAACGAGTGCGGCCAGTTGCTCCAGGGTATCAAACGTATCGGCGGTCAGTTCGGTGTCATCCAGATGAACTCCAAACGTGTCCTCAATATATAATGCGAGGTCGACCAGGTGAAACGAATCGACCAGCCCGCTCGAAACCAGCGCTTCTGCTGGCGATAGTTTCCTGCGCGGCTGTTTCAGAATTTCGGTGGCTATGTAGTTTGCCAGGATTTCAATGGTGGTGGTTTCCATGATTGAGCTGGAATCATCCCTTCTCTCATTAAGATTTAGAATTGTAAAAAGACTCTCCTATTTTACCCGGAAGAGCTGGTTCGCGCTTTCCCTGGCTTATAATACCCTTCAGTATAACCATTGGCAACGGATGCCTGAAAGGATGATTTTATGAAGATAAGTTTTGCGACACTGGGTTGCCCGGGATGGGATCTGCAGACGATCTGTCGGCGGGCGGCCGAGTACGGATACGATGGGATCGATTTACGCGGTTACCTGGACACGCTCGACATCACGCAATGCCCGGAATTTACCTCAGAGGTTGCGCAGACCCGGCGCATGCTGGCCCAGGCTGGTCTGGCTGTGAGCGGGATCAGCTCCAGCATCCGGCTTTGTGTTCCCGATGCCCTGGAAGGGAACCTGGATGAAGCCAGCAGGACGATCCAGGTTGCCCAGGACCTGGGCGTGGAAAATATCCGCGTATTTGGCGGTGGTGACCTGGAACGTTATTCACGTCTGGAATTGGTCAGCTTTGCCCAGGAGTGCATGTCCAGGATCCTGGAATTGCCAGGCGGGTCGAGCCTGAAATGGCTGTTTGAGACCCACGATCACTGGATTCATTCCAGCGACTGCCGCTTGCTTTTAGAAGGCGTCGACCACCCGGCGTTTGGGGCGCTGTGGGATATCGGTCACACCCCACGCGTGGCGGGTGAAACGCTGGAAGAAACCTACGCGGCAATCGGCGCCTGGATCGGGTATACCCATATCAAAGATGCCGTGTACGATCCGGGGCATCCGCTGGCTATGGAAGATGGCTGGTATTATGTGTTCCCCGGCCGCGGGCAGGTGCCCCTGGAGGGGGCCGTGCGCCTCCTGCACCAGCATGGGTATACAGGCTGGCTGCAATTTGAGCACGAAAAACGCTGGCACCCGGAGCTGCCCGAGCCCGAAGAGGCTTTTCCGGCGTTTGCCCAATGGATTAAGCCCATCATCACCTCATTGGTATAACAGGAGAAGGACATGGTTTATTCGGGATTTGCAGACGAAGCGGGCGCCTCGATTGACGTTCAAATAAAAGCCACGCTTGAGCTGGGCTGGCGCCATATCGAATGCCGGAATGTGGATTGGGTTAACCTGACCGATGTCTCCGACGAAGCTTTTGAGGAGATTTGCCAGGAATTGGATGCCTCGGGTGTAAAGATCAATTGTTTTGGCAGTGCGGTTGCCAACTGGGGAAAAGACCCGCGCAGCGAAGAAGATTACCTGAGCAGCCTGGAGTCACTTCGAGCGCGCCATCCCCAGGATGCAGCGCCTGGGAACGAAAATGATCCGCGGGATGAGTTTCGCCATCGCCCGCGACGAAGCCCCGGACAGCCTTGAATTGGAGCGGATAATATTCGAAAAAGTGCGTTCCCTGGTGCGGGTCTGTGAGGAGGCTGGCGTCATCTATGTGCACGAAAACTGCCAGAATTACGGTGGACTTTCTTACCGGCACACATTGAAGCTCATCGAGGCGGTAAATTCCCCGAGCTTTAAGCTGGCATTTGACACCGGCAACCCGGTCGGGTCAGATCACCACGTGGGCGAACCGCCGTATCGAAAACAGAAATCGTGGGAGTTCTACCAGAACGTTTTACCTTACATCGCTCATGTCCACATTAAGGATTGCCATTTTGTGGCAGAGACCGGGGAGACCTTCCCGCAGCTTGAGCATACATTTCCTGGCGAAGGCGGAGGGGATGTGCGCAGGATCGTCACAGACCTCCTGGGCCGCGGGTATGAAGGAGCGCTGTCCATTGAACCGCACCTATCCATTGTCTATCACGATCAGTCCACCCAGTCTCCGGAAGAAATTCAGTACGCGAGTTACATCGAGTATGGGCGCCGGTTGATGAAGCTGGTGGATGAGGTCAAAACCGGACTGCCTGCCTGAGCGCTGGCGGATGCATTAAGGTTGTATAGAACCGGAAATTAATTCAGCGATTCGGTCTGCCAATTGCGCCGTGCCCTTTTCGCTCAGGTGGACGGCGCTGTTGGTGAACTCCCGGTTGTCGACAGCATCCCACAGGTCGTAATAGGTCCAGCCGGACTCCTGGCTTTTGGCTGACATTAAGCTGCGAAAACCATCATAAGCCCAGCGTGGATAAAAGAAATTGTAGCGAATGTCGCTGTTCTTACCCTGACTGACGAACATGGGCTCGTTGATGAGGATGACGGGCGTATCACCCGCCAGGACCAGGCCGGCTGCGAGAACATCGAAGGCCAGGTCTTCTTCCCGCAAGGTTGGGGGCTGCAAATTGTGGAAGCTGGCGTCAGCTTCCAGGTCTTCCTGGCGCGGGGTATAGGTCTCAGGTATGTCCTGGTCGATGCCGGTGGCGGACCACAGCACCCCGTAAAGCTGCAGGCGCACCAGGTCAGCAAGGGCGCGCCGCTGGCCGATCAGACGTCCGCTCGAAAAGACCTGGCTGGTGAAAATTGGGATCGTCTGCGTCCAGGTTTAAGTCGTAATCAGTGATCAGGCGGCGCATCCGTTCCGGGTTGTTTTGGATCAGCGGCGGGAAAAGCTGCTTGTCGTAGGGGAAGGATTCCAACGTCACCAGCCAGATGATCAGGTCAGGCTCGTAACGCATCGCCTGCGAAAGGATCAGCAGGTCCTTGCTGAGAGACATGACCGGGTAGCCCAGGTTGTAGACGCGCACCTGCCTGCCATCGGCCGTCTGCAGGTCAGCCTGGTTGATTTGGTGGGCGAGAGTTCTGGTCTGCCGGCAGCAAGAAACCCCAGGTGGACGAGTCGCCGATGAGCAGGACCCGGAACTCGTCGTCGGGTTTCGGCCCGGCTGCCAGCTCGTGCGAGGCGAACATCGCTTCCAGGTTGTACAGGCTGAGGTTGTAGGCTTTGGAGGGGTTGTCTGCATAGGGCAGGCGCTGCCTGCCAGGGAAGGCGTGGTTGTAGGCCGAGAACCGTCCTAATCCTTCGATCGAGGCAAAGGGCAGCAAGGCCAGGTTGGCCAGTCCAAACAGAACCAGGACTTTCAGCACAAGGCGAAAAAGGGAAATGCCGGGTGTCTTAGCGGGGTTGGGTTGACCGGTCATCACTCACAATCCTGCCAGAAGGCGAAAGTAATTCCAGGCCATTCCTGGGGATGGCAGGGCAAACCAGATCCAGCCGAGGACGACAAAATTGAAGGTCAGCAGCCAGCCGGCGAATTTCAACGAGCGTTGCAAACCAGGACGGTTATCCAAACTGGCGGAACGCGGGCGCATCCATTCCGACCAGCGGTTATGGATGAACAAACCCACCCCATGCCAGAGACCCCAGACGGCGAAGTTGACGGTTATGCCGTGCCAGAGCCCGATCAGCAGCATGGTTGTGAGCTGGCAGATGAGAATGATTGCCCAGGCCGGGAGCGCCACTTTCCCTTTGCTCCCGCGCAGGGAGCGGGTCAGGGGGTTGAAATAGTAAGACCGAAACCACTGCGCCAGGGTCATGTGCCAGCTATTCCAGAATGTGGTCAGGTTTGTCTTTAAGTACGGACGCTCGAAGTTTTCCGGCAGGTGGAAACCCGCCAGCCTGCCTAGACCAATGGCGATGTCCGTGTAGCCTGCAAAGTCAAAGAAAATGCGCAGGGCGTAGGCATACAGCACCACCCAGGCCCAGCTTGTAGATTGGATTTGGGCAGCGTTCTGGCTGTTCAAGGCGACCAGCGCCAACCCGTCTGCCAGCACAAATTTCTTGAAGGCACCACTCAAGATTCGCCACAAACCGTCGAGGCGGTCCGTCTTTTGGATTGGTTTTTGAGCGCTGCTCTCGGCAATCCAGCGCTGGGAGCGGTCAATCGGGCCGGCGACCCAGGAGGGAAAGAAAATCGCGTAGTTGGTGAAGTCTGCCAGGGAATAAGCCGGAAGTTTCCCGGCCTGGAAATCGCGCAGGGCATGGATCAGGCGAAAAGCCAGGTAGGAAAAACCCAGCCAGGCAAAGTCTGAGACAGCAGCCAGCTGGATGGATTGGCCGCTGAGACTGCGCAGCAGAACGCTGGCTTTCAGGCTGAGATAACGGGGTTTTGAGAACCACCAGGAGTGCCAGGAGCAGGACGATCAGGCTCCCGGCGATCCATCCCCGCCTTAATTTCGGGCGGCTGACCAGCCAGACCAAGCCTGACCAGAGGACGACCGCCAGCAGGATTTGCCAGATGGGAGGGGGGCGAGTGGCGGTCAGGCAGCAAACGGCTCCGCTGTAGCGGGTCAAGCCAATCGCAATCAGGGTACCTGAAATCAACAACGCCGCCGGGTGTTCCAGGCGCCAGGAGGGCTTTCCTTGGTCGCTTGTGGTTTTAGATGACCTCGTTGCAGACCAGGTCAGGACAACCAATCCGACGGACAGTGCCGGCAGCCAAAAGTCGAGGTTTCGCAGTGGCAGCGCTGCCTGCAGCCAAAACATGGCTGCCAGGCTGCTGACCAGCAGAAAGTTTCCTTTCCAGCGACCTGGGACGATCACCCCTGCCAGCAGGGCGGCAGGGATGAAGACCAGGATAACGGTCAAATCCATTGAAAGGCTAGAACCCCTGGTAGATCCACTGGGGTGCCTGGTCCGCTGTCATGATCAGGATGGCGATTAAAGCCAGGCAGATCAGCACGGCCAGCGATATTTTCTTGCGATAAAATCCTGCGCAACATACCAGGTTTTCCGGCTAGCGGTAACCGCACATCCGCCATTCGCCGCCTTCCTGGACGGCCACGTAGGCGCGGTCGGCCAGGTCGATTGCCTGGTCTTCGCCGTTGTAGTTGGCGATGAGGCTGCCGGTGCAGGCGACCAGCGTGATCTCACCATCTTGACCGGTTTCCGTGCAGCTCAGATTTTCCAGACTTACTGAGACCGCCGACAGTGAGTCCAGCTCCAGGATGGCGTCGTCTTCCCAGTCGGCACAGGAGGCGTTGACCAGCAGGGCTTCGTCCTGGCTGACCAGGGCTTCAATATAAGCCTGGATCGCGCTGGCAGCGTCGTTGGTGGTATCCTGGCCGCAGCCAGCCAGGAGTGCTGCGAGCATCAGGGTTAAGATAACCAGAATAATTTTTGGGTTTTTAGGTTTCATGGACTTGGAAAGGCTCCTTATGGGGTGGCGGTGACAGAACGCCAGATGGCATCTAAAGTTTGCAGCGCCGTCAGGTTGCGGACTGTCCAGGCAGATTTCATTGCCTGTGGATCGTTGAAGCGGTTGGGCGCCCAGGTCAGGTGCACGCCATCTTCCTGTAAGCCCTGGTTGGGCAGCGATTGGACGGCGCGCCAGTAGTTCCACAATGGAATATCGTATTCGACGGCCAGGCGGGCGAGGGTGGCGTTGATCTGGTGGTCTTTCTCAATATTATCTGCCTTGGTGGCCAGGATCGGGATGATGCCCTGCGAGATTGTATACTCGATAATTTTTCGCATTTGGGGTTCGAATTCATCCAGGTGGTACACGTCATTCGAACCCAGCATGATAAAGGCAAAGCTGGGCTGGTGGACGCGCAACTCACAAGCCAGAGGGCCTTCATCGGTCTGGCACTGTTCGCGGTCTGCCCACAACGGTGCAAAAACGGAGGAGGCGTTGAAACCAGCTTTACCTGCCAGGGTAGTTCGCCCGAAAGAGCCAGAAAATGCCTCGATCACGGTGCTCAGGTTCTCATATTCGCCAAGCTGGTAGTACTGCAGCCCTCGGTCGAAATCGCCGAGAAACCATGCCGGAGTGCTGCCGCAGTCGCCGACCTTAGAAAAGGCTCCCGGGCGGTTACCAAGATCCAGGCCGCGCTGGTAAATCGCCCGCGCTGTCAGGCTGCCTTCAGGGATAACGGACCACTCCATCCAGTTTGCGGGATCCGGGGTTGGCGCCAGCGTTGGCGAGGCCTGAGCCTGCGCAAGCGAGGTTGGCGCTGCTGGTTCTGAGGTTGGCGATGAGGCGTCCCCGCCGTCCATCGCAGTAGGTGTCAGGCTGGCTGCCGGTAAAGCCTCCGTTGGTAAAACCGGGGATGTTTCGATATCAACCAGCGTGGCAGTCGCCTCTTGAGGGCTGCTTTCGCTGGAGGCATTGGCCGAACTGGAGCAGCCCAACAGCCCCAACAGGCGACCAAGCATATTCCCATAATCCATTTCATAGAACACAGATTATATCGTACGGTCAGCGGGATCGGAGCCGATTCTGTACCAGGGGTCGTTTGGGGAAGATTGAATCGCTTCGATGAATTTGAGCGGGAAGTGACAAATGTCAATTGTCAGTAACGAGCTTTTTAAGCATAATAAGGAGGAACCGGTTGTGAGAGCCGGTTCAAGATACAGTATTATGTATCCAGGCGCACCGGGAAACGTTCATGTACACAGATATTAGGAGAAAGTTATGACTGCACAACTGATTGACGGCAAAGCGATTGCGGAAAAAGTCCGGGAAGATGTTGCCATAGAAGTCTCCCGGCTGGTCGAGGCAGGAAAACCGCGCCCTGGCCTGGCGACGGTTTTGGTGGGGGATAACCCGGCTTCGAAAGTCTATGTTGGTTCAAAGCAGAAAGCCTGCGCCCAGGCCGGGATCGAATCCTTCGGTCATACGCTGCCAGCCACTGCAACGCAGGCCGAGGTCGAAAACCTGGTGGCGGAATTGAACGCCGACCCTCGGGTCAACGGCATTTTGGTCCAACTACCTCTGCCCTCGGGCCTGGATGAGGAAAGCGTTCTCAGTAAAATCAATATTGAGAAAGATGTCGACGGATTTCACCCGTTGAACATCGGCCGGTTGGCTCAGAAAGGCCGCGATCCGCTGTTTGTACCTTGCACCCCTTTTGGGGTCATTTTCTTGCTGGAGCATCTTGGGGTCAAGCTCGAAGGTACGCATGCGGTGGTCCTGGGACGCTCCAACATCGTGGGTATGCCGGTGGCATTACTGCTGGTGCGCGCCAATGCCACGGTCACCATTTGCCATTCCCGTACCAAGAACCTGCCCGATGTGGTGCGTTCGGCAGACGTGCTGGTGGCGGCTGTTGGCCGGGCTGAGATGGTGCGCGGCGATTGGGTGAAGCCTGGGGCAGTCGTGATCGATGTTGGCATCAATCGCATCGACGACCCAACCCATCCCAAGGGCTCGCGCCTGGTTGGCGATGTCTGCTTCCCCGAGGTCAAAGAGGTTGCTAGCGCGATCACACCGGTGCCTGGCGGGGTGGGTCCGATGACAATCGCCATGCTGCTCCGGAGTACTTTGCGGGCTGCGAAAATCGCTAACCCATAAAACTGTTCTCGGCAGCTAGTTTTAACGATAGTCAATGAGAACTCGCTTAGTTCTCGTTCTAATTTGCTTCCAAAATGGGTAAGGATAAGGTATAATCGCCGTTCGTCTATGTTCGGCACTGTTATTTCGGAAGTGTCGGCATAAGTTCTTACCTGATTAGGAAGTAAAAATGCCAAAACGTACTTACCAACCTAAAATCCGGCGGCGCGCCCACGTTCATGGCTTCCGAGCCCGCATGGCAACCGCGGATGGAAGAAAAGTATTGAAAGCACGCCGTGCCAAAGGCCGTTATCGCTTGACAGTTCCGAAAAACAACCACGTCAAGAAAACGAATTGGAATAGTTGAGCGAGCAAAGCGACCGGCATGGCATAGGCGCATGATGAAGGGATACCTTACCTGGTGTGAAGCGCAGGTTCCGCCTGACCAGAACAACCGATTTCAAGCGGGTGCGGCGGTATGGAAGATCATTTGCCCACCCGCTTGTTGTGTTGGTTGTTTTGCCCGATGAGGCCGGAAAGGTGCACTTTGGGATCACGGCAGGCCGGTCTGTTGGAGGGGCGGTCCAGCGCAATCGAGCCAAGCGCCTCCTGCGCTCTACGGTGCGGCCTCTGCTGCAGCAGGTCAATCCGGGTTGGAACGCGATTTTGATTGCACGCCAGCCGATTCTCGAGGCTCCTTTCTGCGAGGTTCAATCCGCGGTCCGAACGCTTCTGCAGCGCGCCAGATTGTTAAGAGATTGATATGAGTGGTAGACCGATACCGAAAGACGCCCATGTTGAGGATCCAAATCTGCGAGACTTACCGCGGACGATCTGGAATATCCCGCGCTTCCTGGTGTTGGGATCGATTCGCATTTACCAGGCCACTTTTTCAAAGACACTGCCCCAAAATTCTTGCCGGTTTTATCCTTCTTGTTCGCATTATGGGTACCAGGCGGTCTATAAGTACGGCGTCATCAAGGGCAGCCTGATGGCTGTTTGGCGCGTTCTACGCTGCAATCCATTTCATCCTGGAGGGTATGACCCCGTACCATAGGAAATTTATGAAACTCAAAAAAATTTATCTTGTTTTTCTACCCCTTCTTCTCGCCAGTTTTGTACTGAGCGCCTGCGTTGGCGGAGCGGTGGCTTCGAGCTGGCCGGGCTTGACGGTCTCCGGAGAGACTGCCTACGTGTCCTTTGGACAGTATGTGTATGCAGTCAACCTCGCGGATGGATCTGAAAACTGGCGCTTCCCGGCTCAACCAATTCGTTCCGCGACATTCTTTGCCCCGCCTGCAATCAACCAGGAGGGGAGAGTGGCCGTAGGAAGTTATGCGCGAGTCCTTTATGGTCTAAATGCCTCTGGCCAGCAGTCCTGGGAGTTTACGGATGCCAAGAGCTCTTTTGTTGCAGGAGCAGCCTTCGACGATGGTACAGTGTACGCCCCGAACGGGGATGGCAGGCTGTACGCTTTGGACAGCAGCGGCCAGGTGGAGTGGATTTTCACATCCGAGGCCAAGCGCGCCTTGTGGGCAACTCCTGTGGTTGATGGCGACCGGCTTTACCTGTCAGCGATGAACCATAAAATTTATTGCCTCGAAAAAGCCAATGGCAACGTGATCTGGGAGTCAGAAGACCTCGGCGGGGCTCTGGTAGATACCCCAACCCTCAGCCCTGATGGGATCCTTTATGTTGGCACGTTCAAAAGCGAGGTGGTTGCCATCAGCACTGAGGACGGCGAGGTGCTAAACCGTTTTACAGCAGGTGGGTGGGTCTGGTCAAGCCCGCTGCTATATGAAGGCCAGTTGTTCTTTGGCGATTTGAACGGGAATATGTTTGCGATCGATGCTGACACCTTCGAGCAAGCCTGGAAGATTACGCCCGAAACTGTAGCGAAAAAGCAAATCACCGGTAGACCTGCCGTTCTGGACGGTAAACTCTTTTTCACCTCCGAAACCGGGAACCTGTTTATTATCAGTCCGGATAACGGTGAGGTGCTATCAACGAAAACGATTGGCGGCAAACTTTATGCAGGACCGGTTGTTGCAGATGACTTGGTCCTGGTGGCTCCCAACGGGCTGGACGCAGTCCTGATCGCGCTGGATGTGAACGGTACTCAACGCTGGTCGTTTGTTCCGGCGAAAAAATAAAGGCTGATAGGAAAAATACCTATGTGGGATATGCTGATTATCAACCCAATGATCAATATCTTGCTGTTTATATACAGCTTGATACAGAACTTTGGGATTGCCATTATCTTGTTCACCCTGTTGATTCGCCTGATCACCCATCCGCTGACGGTTCAACAGCTCAAGTCGACCCAAAAAATGCAAGCGCTGCAAAAGTCACCTGAATACCTTAAACTTCAAAAGGATAATAAAGATGACAAGCAGAAGCTCCAGCAGGAACAAATGCGTTACTACCAGGAAAAGGGTATCAACCCCTTGGGGGGGTGTCTGCCGACGTTGATCCAGTTCCCGATCATCATTGGGCTCTACCAGGCAATTGTCAAAGTCCTGGCGACTGCGCCTCTGCAGATGGCTGAGCTCTCGCGGCACGTGTATCCGTTCATCGATGTTGCCAAATTAATCCCCGTAAATCAGAAATTCCTGTGGATGGACCTTGGTCAGCCCGAGCGCCTGTATATTTTTGGAATCGGGATACCGGTCCTGGCGGTGCTGGTTGTTGTGACCACTTACATCCAGTCCAAGCTGATGACCCCGCCCAGCCAGCCAGGTGAGCAGGGCGCTCAGATGGGCCAGATGATGAATCTCTATATGCCTTTCTTCATGGGCTACCTGGCGCTGACCTTCGCTGCCGGCCTGTCGGTCTACTTCATCACCAGCAACGTCATCTCTGTCGGGCAATATGCCATGATGGGAAAAGTGGATTGGAAGAATCTCAGTCCTAAAAATTTGCTCCCAAAGCTCTCGATGCCGAAAATGGGGGCAGGTGCGGCTCCGGTAAATGAACCGACGAAAGCCCAGGATAAGGCGAAAACCCAGGGAAAGGCACCGGAAAAGAGCACGGGCGGAAAGAAAGTGACAACCAAGAACGGGATTTCGGTGACCAGCACCACTTCACGAGGCTCGAAATCGAAGGATAACTCGGCGTCAAAATCCACCGCACCCAAACAAGGTGGTTCGCCGGCTCCCAGAAAGCGATCGAGTACAAAGAAACAATCCCCAACCGGGGATGCATCCAGTAACGAGGCAGGTCAAGAATGAGTGAAAACCGAACCAGCCTGGAAATTATAGCTCCGAGCGTTGAAGAGGCGATAGCCAATGGATTGGAAGAATTAGGCCTTCCGGAAGAAGCCGTCGATATTGAAGTTTTAGATACAGGCAGCAAGGGCTTATTTGGTCTGGGGTCGCGGCAGGCTCGGGTCAAGCTGTCGATCAAGACGGGCGAACCGGGTGAGAAGAAGTCAGCCCCGGTCAGCCCTGTGGTGCCCATGCCCATGCCGATGCCCATGCCGGTTGCAGGACCGGTGGGTGAAATAAAGCCCCACGAGCCCGAGCCGGACCTGAGCGACGAAGATCCTTCTCTGAGAATCGCGCGCCAGACCGTATCTGAACTCCTGGAGAAGATGAAAGTCAAGGCCAAGGTGACCGCCCAATTCGTCGAGCAGGAAGAGCCGCAAAGCAGGATGTCGATCTGGGTGGATATCCGCGGCGAGGATTTAAGTTTTTTGATTGGTCCGAAATCCGAAACCTTGATCGCCCTGCAGTACATCGCCAGCTTGATTGTCACCAAAGAGCTTGACCGCTCGATTGGGCTGACCCTGGATGTCCAGGGCTACCGGGCGCGGCGAGAGCAGCAAATCCGCCAGCTGGCGCGCAAGATGGCAGACCAGGCCATTAAGACCGGGCGCCGCCAGATTCTTGAGCCGATGCCGGCGAACGAGCGGCGCTGGGTACACATGGAGCTGCGCGCCAATCCGGATGTGAAGACGGAAAGCATCGGCGAAGATCCCCGGCGAAAGGTGACCATCATCCTCCAAACCTGGTTCGAAAAAATCTGATTGATGTATGCTTGACCAGGATAGGATGCGGTGGTAAAATCCCGTCGCTCAAAAAATTAGCCCCCATCGTCTAGGGGACCAGGACGCAGCCCTTTCAAGGCTAAAACCAGAGTTCGAATCTCTGTGGGGGCACCTTTCCATAGGCATATTTTCACCCTTACCCTCTCCGTCCCTTTCCAACGGAAAAAACGGACGGTAAGATCGTAGAAAATCCTGTCAAAAAAAACGCTCCAGGAAGGAGCGTTTTGATTAACCCACACTCATTGCATCTAAGCTACGAACTGGTGCGGAAACAGCTTGTTGCTCAGAAACGGGTGGAAGTGTCACAATGGCAATTCTAAAAAAACCGTGTAGAATCTAATATGGTAAAGGTTATTCATGGCCGAAAAAATCAAAGATGTACAACCACCACGTGGACTGGCGCGCCTGGCTTGGCGTGCGCCTATCTGGTTCTATCGCCTGGGACTGGGTGGCTTGATGGGAGGGCGCTTCGTGCTTCTCAATCATGTTGGACGTAAATCGGGTCAGCCGCGTCAGGCAGTGCTGGAAGTGGTAACCCACAACAAAGATACAGGGGCTTTTGTTGTCGCTTCGGGCTTTGGTGAGAAGTCCGATTGGTATCAAAACGTGATGGCCTGCCCCGAAGTCACGATCCAGGTGGGGCGAAAGCTGATGCCCGTCCGTGCCCAACGCTTGCCGTTGCCTCAAGCTGTTGAAATCCTGTTCGATTACAATCAACACCACCCCGCTGCCCTACGTACACTAGCCGGCATACTCGGCTACCGAACTGATGGCAGCGAATCCGACGTGCGCTTTTTTGCGAGTGAAATTCCAATGATTGCCTTAACACCACTGGCAGAGGATAAGCCCGATGTGACAGGAAAAACTCTCCCTCCTAAGGGAACTATGATCTAAAGCTTCAACGGAGTACCCGTGGTGGTGCGGCCTGATTTCTGGCCTGCCCCCGTCATGCTGACCGGTTTGCTGGCCTGGCTCGCTGAGCGGCCTAATTTTCAACCTCATCGGTGTCACACCAGCCTGCTTTGGAGACGCATGTTGCCGGACGGATCAATCAGCCATGATCTTGCGAATGCCCTCCCTGGCTGGCCACAACTTTATCTTGATAGGCAATGTCGCCCCTTTACCGATGGTCGATAAAACGTCATTCCTGAAATTCCAGTTCAATCCAGGTGGCCTCGTAATAGACTTCCCGGTAACGGGCCAGGCGCAACTGCTGGCTGGCATTCTGAGTGGTCAGCTCGGCTTCTAGCTGGCGAATATGCGATTGTAACCCAATGACCTGACTGCGCAGGCGCAAGATCGCCTCAGCAGCAGCCTCGTCGACCCCCATATCCTGCTTTAAACGGCGCTGGCTGCGTGATTCGTAACCTTCGGATGGTCTATACCAATACCTTCTTGGGGATGGATTGTCGGAACTCATGAGCTTACCTCATTCGGAATGCGGTTCTAAGAATGGTCTGGCCGGGAGGATGCCAACGCTCGAATGCTATTGACCTCCTGGTCGGTCAGTGGCTCGGGCAGCACCAGCCTGACCAGGGCAAACAGATCGCCGCGCATTTTGGGATCGCCCAGGTGGGGCATGCCCTTGCCGCGCAGACGGAAACTCCGCCCGGCGTTGGTCCGGGGGGAATCTTCAATATCAGCGGCCGCTCCAGGGTGGGGACTGTGGGTTTCACCGCCTGCAATGGCGGTGAAGATATCAACCGGCACGTCAATGTGCAAGTTATCGCCGTCGCGCTCGAAGGTGTCATTGGGCAAGATATGCACGATCAAATACAAATCTCCAGCCGGCCCACTGTTGTGGCCCGGCTCTCCCTGGCCTGCCAGGCGAACTCGTGATCCGGTGCGCACACCCGGTGGAATACTGGCCTTGATGCGGTGTCCATCCATTTCCAACAGGCGGTCTGCGCCATGAAAAGCCTCTTCCAGGGTCAGATCAACTTCGTACTCGACATCCCGTCCGCGGCGTGGGCTGGGTGAAGTACCTCGGCCGCTGCCTCTGCTGCTCCTGCGTGCCTGGCCAAAGATACTGGTGAAGAAGTCGGAATACGGCGATGCGCTTCCGAACAGGTCTTCCAGGTCTTCGGGACTGGCGTATTGGACGCGCGCCCCTTTACCAGGTTGAGCCGACCAGTTTTGCCAGTCGAAATCCTGTTGGCGGCCGCCCGTCTGCTGCCATTGCTGGTATTGAGCCCGCAGCTCATCATACTTCTTACGCTGTTCCACATCCGATAGAACCTGGTAGGCCTCATTAATTGTCTTGAACTTCGCTTCTGCTTCATTATTCCCCGGGTTTACATCAGGATGATACTTTTTTGCCAACTGGCGATAGGTCTGCTTGATAACCTTCTTATCAGCGTTTGGTGGTACACCTAATATTTCATAATAATCCTTAAAGTCCATTGGGTGCCGTCTTTTCGTCTGCTTGTTCATCGTCGTCTAACTCTGGGTCATTCCTGGCCTGCCACCTTTGATGAGCAGCTTCAATTTCCTCTGCTGTGTGGGTATCGCAGGCGACCAGCAGGTGTTGTTCATCTGGCACACGATGGCCGCCGAAGCTGGTCACGGCGCAATCCAACAGCCTGTCGTCCGGGGTATATACGGCAAGAACGCTGAATGTTTTCGCGCATACGATGCAGCCATGCATCTCGACCACATTTTTATTTTCAGACATAAGAGCCTCCGGGAATGCCCAGGTTTCAACTACAAGCAATCAGGGTAGTTTAGTAGTTTCGCTGTTGTTTACGACGTTCACGAACCTGGTATTCAACAGCATCTAAAGCGCCATCCAGGGTGGATTGAAAATGCTCCCCTTTTTCGGTAGCCGCGATATTGTCTGATCCCATATAGACGACAATCGTCACTTCGTAAATATACGCTGTCTGATGTCCTTTGGCAGGCTGCTTAAAGTTAACCATCGCGCCCGAAATGTCATTGTGACCTTCTGCCAATTTACTAAGCCGGTCTACGGCCAGGGTGTAGTGTTTGTTCTCGCTTTTCTTTACATCATCAATTTCATTGTTAAACTCAATCGGAAAACTTGCGCTATCCATTTTTCAACTCCTTTTTAAGCCAGCCCTTCTGCTGCCACGAATCCAGGTATCTAAGTTCCGGCCAGTATTTTCCCGGAATGAAATCAGAACACTCAACGGGGAATATGCCGCCACCACGGTTGGCTTGTGACCAGCCAAATTCGATCTCCTGATCGCAGCCTGCGCAATTTACATAAAATTCGTCGTTTCCCGGGTTGTCCTCAGACTCGTATATTTCATACTCTTCCGGTTTAGAAGAAGAGTTGTCTTTTGTATACTCAGCGAAATCCCATGGTTCAACTTCATCGTCGTTATCTTTTTCCTTCTCGATCTTTTCTTTGAATTTAAAGATCCAGTGATGATCAGCCTCGAGCGGCCCCCATTCCTGCCAGGTCTCACTATCAGGTCCGGCCAGGATTTTCCAAACTCGAGTGACGGTCAAATTATGACTGCCGCATGTCTTGCAGGTAAACGTCCAGGGTTGATTGTCATTCATGGTTGCACTCCTTTCTTGCATCGGGGCTGGAATTCTTTCTGCATTACGGCTGATGACGATTGCGATCTGAAAGCATTCCCGCAAACAACCGCTCAGCATCTTCCCTCCGGCACAGCTCTGTGCCCGGAGTCATGACCGCAGCAGCACCGGCCGCAATTCCGAAAAGTACTGCATTGCGTAGTGTCTGTTCCCGCGCCAGGACTCAGGACGATACCGGCCACCATGCTGTCGCCAGCTCCCACCTTGCTAACAATCGGTACGAGCGGCGGCCGGATGTGTTCGACGACGTCTTCGGATATCAGCAGCGCTCCTGCCGATCCCAGAGAAATGACCAGGCATTCGCATTGGCTGCTTCTTATCAACTGGAGCGCCTCCGCCTTGATCTGCGACTCTTCTTGCATATCCTGTCCCACCAGCTCCCGAAATTCACGATAGTTGGGCTTGATCAGATACACACCTTCCTTCAGTGCCTGGCGAAGGGCTTCGCCCGATGTGTCAACAATGACTTTGACGCCATCCTCTTTCACTGCGTGGGCCACCCTCGCATAAAAATCTAGGGGCACGCCGGGAGGAAGGCTGCCGCTGATGACCAGGTAATCGGGTTTAGGACAGATTGTGGACACCTTCAGGAGGCATTGCTTCCATTCCTCACCGCTCAGATCTGGACCTGGCATCCCGAAACGGAATTGTTTGCCGGTGGATTCCTCCAGCACAACGAGGCTCTCGCGGGTCGTTCCTGCGATAGGAACCGGCCGATGGCATATCTCCTCCTCTTCCAGGAGATCCTTAAGCCGGTTTCCCGTGTAGCCCCCTACGGGATCAATAAGCACCAACTTCCCTCCCAGTTTTTTGATCGCCCGCGAAACATTCACCCCGCCTCCACCAGGCTCAAAACGTGGCGGTTTGCAGTTGAGTTTCTGTTCGGCAATCACATGCTCGACGCTGGAACTCTTGTCAATTCCCGGGTTCATCGCAAGTGTAAGAATATTCTTCATTAGTAACGAAGCACAGCCGCAGCAGATGCGCCGCCCGGCACTTTTTCTGGTTCCACGGCGTAGACGACGCCTCCTTTCAAGTAGGTCTGAACAGCCGCCAGGTCCAGCAGGGGCTCATCGCCAGCTTCCTGTTGACTATGCAGTTCGATCTCATTTGTAACTGGATCAAAGACACCCCATTGCAGCACTCCAGTGGCAACAAACAAGGTTTCAACCCGGCCATCAGATGCGGCTGGGACGATCTTTTCCAACGTGTCGGCGACGCGCTCGCTTGCCTGGCCGGCAAGTTGTTGGTATTGGGCGACAGCCTCTGCTTGTGCTGCCTGGAAGTGAGGCCCAAGAATGTCCCAGGCGCTTTTATGCAACTCGTCCGCGCTCAGCAAATCAGGATTCCCTTTGATGACCGTATCGATCAAGTTCGGATAGGTATTGGCTTCTTTATAGATTGGAAGCAGGTATTCGACTCCCGCCAACACCAGCGGCGCCCGGTCTCCTTGAAGGAATTCCGTCAAACCATCCGAGACAAGGCGAAAGTAGCGCAGCAGCTCACGCTTGGCGCTTTCGTCGCTACCACCGCCTTGCCCATGGAATGTTACAGAACCACTCCCAGAAATCCCGTCGGTGGAACCAGAAGAGTGGAGTTGCAGACTCATTTGATGATTGACAGATGGGATGGCGTCAGCCAGGCTGCCTCCCACCTGCCCGATGTCAACCTCGCTGACGCTGTCGCGGTGTACCATTCAGCAACCTGACTTCGTTCTGGCTCAATGCCAGGATGTAGAATTGGCCATCGCCAGTGAAGAGCGGCAGCAGCGGTTTGATGTGGAAGTGATCCATGACAGCCACAAATTCCTCAAAATTCAATGGCAGACGATAGCGACGAACCCCGTTGGAAGAGATAAAAATCGCCAGGCCATCACTCTGATGCTGCCAGAAAGTAGAATCTTGCAAGAGCATACTGGTCGGCTCAAGCATATTTTGCACCTCGCGTCTGCCTATGCCCTGGGCAGATAACTGTTTCTCAGCCTCTCTAAGCAGGTTTTTCAGCCGGATCGGATCTTGCTGAGCATCCGTCCCGGTACGATGGGTCGGCATGTAAATTGAAACACACCCTTGCTGTTCTTTACGCATTAACTGTTCTAGTTCTGCTCTCGTCAAAATATCCATTTTTTCTCCTGGTAGGAATACCTACATCTCGCTAAATTCGCCTTCGACCACCTCCTCACCGCGCGGTTCGGCGTGACCATTGTCGTTTGGATGCCCAGGGCCGCCCGGCTCGGTCGCTGCAGCGCTATCGTACATGGCTTGGCCCAAGACCATCACCGCCTGCTGAAGCTCTGAGATATGTGTGCGGATGCGCCAGGCATCCTCCCCTGGCATCGCCTCCTTGAGCGTTTTTAACTGCGCTTCGATCTTCGCTCGGTCTGGCGCAGACACCTTCTCCCCCAGGTCACGTAACGATTTCTCGGCCTGGTAGATCGCCTGGTCGGCCTCGTTGCGCGCCTGGATGGTCTCCCGGCGGCGATTGTCCTCGGACGCGCTGCTCTTGGCTTCTTGTACCATGCGTTCAACATCTGCCTTGTTCAGGTTGGTGCTGGCCGTAATGGTGATCTTTTGTTCGCGGCCGGTGGCTTTGTCTTTGGCAGTAGCGTTCAGGATGCCGTTGGCATCCAGGTCGAACGTGACCTCGATTTGAGGCGTTCCGCGTGGTGATGGCGGGATGCCTTCCAGCCGGAACGTGCCCAGAGTCATGTTGTCGGCCGACATTGGGCGCTCGCCTTGCAGTACGAGAATGTCCACCGCAGTCTGGGCGTCTGCCGCGGTGCTGAACACTTCGCTCTTGCGGGTGGGGATGGTCGTGTTGCGCGGAATGAGCGTGGTCATCACCCCGCCCAGCGTCTCCACGCCAAGCGAAAGCGGCGTCACATCGAGCAGCAACACATCCTTCATCTCACCGCTCAAAACGCCGGCCTGGATCGCCGCGCCCACCGCCACCACTTCGTCTGGGTTGACCGACTTATTCGGCTCCTTACCACCGGTCAGCTCACGCACGAGCTGCTGGATCATCGGCATGCGAGTTGCACCGCCGACAAGCACCAGCTCGTCCAGGTCTTGCGGCGTGAGCTTGGCGTCCAGCAAGGCGGCCTCAAACGGCCCGCGGCAGCGTTGGACGAGTGGCGCGCTGAGCTGCTCGAGCTTGGCGCGTGTGATTTTTATCTGCAAGTGCTGAGGGCCGGAAGCGTTGGCTGTGATGAACGGCAGGTTGATCTCAGTCTCCAGCATGGACGAAAGCTCGATTTTGGCTTTCTCGGTAGCTTCCTTGAGCCGCTGCAGCGCCTGGCGATCCTGGCTTAGATCAACGCCTTGCGCCTTTTTGAATTCATCCACAATATATTCTGTCAGGGTGGCGTCCCAGTCGTCGCCGCCCAGGTGCGTATCGCCGTTGGTAGCCTTGACCTCAACCACGCCCTCGCCCACTTCCAACACTGAAACGTCGAAGGTGCCGCCGCCCAGGTCGAACACCAGGATCGTCTCGTCCTTCTTCTTGTCCAACCCATAAGCTAACGCGGACGCCGTCGGCTCGTTGATGATGCGCAGCACTTCCAGGCCGGCGATCTTGCCCGCATCCTTGGTCGCCTGGCGCTGGCTGTCATTGAAATACGCCGGAACGGTGATAACGGCCTGTGTTACCGGCTCGCCCAGGTAGGCTTCTGCATCCTTCTTGAGTTTCCCCAGGATCATGGCCGAGATTTCCTGCGGCGTGTAGGTTTGTCCGGTCAGAGGAACAGATACGCGCGCGTCGCCGGCCGGCCCTTCGACCACTTGGTACGACACGCGCTGTCGCTCCTCGGTCACCTCACTAAAGCGCCGGCCCATAAAGCGCTTAATGCTGGAGACGGTGTTTTCCGAGTTGATTACAGATTGGCGCTTAGCGATCTGGCCCACCAACCGCTCGCCGGTTTTGGTGAACGAAACCACTGAGGGCAGCAAGCGGCTGCCCTCAGCGGTCGTGATCACGACCGGTTCGCCGCCCTCTAAAACCGCGACCAAACTGTTGGTCGTTCCCAAGTCAATGCCTACAATCTTACCCATGGTTCACCTCATCTTTTTAGATTAATTTAATAGCGATCATGCGAAGGCTCTAACACCCTTCGCGTTGCAGCTGCAACAGGAAGACTTAGCTCTTCTTGGGGCTGCTGTATAGCCAGGCTAAAACTACCCAACTTTCAGTATAGCGACGCAGAGTCTCAAAAGCGTCACAATGTACCGCATAGCTATGTTCAGCGGATTATCATTCAAATTGCGGCCGGCGCATGATGGTATGTCATTCGTAAGCCATCCTACCCTTTCGCACAGAAGACACGTTAACGTACGGTATCCCCGTGGAGAGCGCTGGCCGAACTCCAGTCTTATTCATGAAATAAGACAGAGGTTTCCTTTTTCCTATCAGGTTTCATACATCTGAGAGGTCATTTTTTACATTCAAAGCCTCTTTCATGAAGTTGATGAATAGTTTTGGTATCCTGGCAACCGGCTTATCTTTCAGCACAGCAAGGACAATGCGGCTTTCGATCGCCTCAGCCAGGGGGATGGCAATCACATCCGGGCTTTGGTGATACTCAAAAACTTTTTGCATCATGAGTGCAATACCACTGTTGGATGCCACCATCCCCAGGACGCTTTCCACACGTAGGCTGGCGTAGAAAATGCGCGCCTCAAAACCTGCCTTTCGGCAAGCATCTACTACCAATTCGTGAACAATAGTGCCCTTATCAAACATGATAAAGTTTTCATCGGATAATTCAGCCAATGCCAGAGATTTCGCGCCCGGCAAAGTGGTGTTTGTTAGAGAGCACCACCAACATCTTGTCGCAGGCAATTTCCAGAACAGCATACCGACTGCTATCCAGGTAGTTATCGCGCACAAAAGCCAGGTCGCACTGGTGATTATTTAGGGCTGTTAGAATCGCAGATGCTTCACGCTCTTCCAAGATAAGTTGAATATTTGGATATTCCCTTTGGAATTGTGCAATGTAAGCCGGAATGCCGTATTGGGCAATGACCGGGATGGCAATGATCGACAGCGTAGAGATGGTTTTGTAGGGCTTTGTTTCAACCAGCATGGCCCGGTAGGTGTGGTGAATCTCCTGGGCGTGGCGGAAGAAAACTGTCCCGGCAGGCGTGATGGCAATTTTACGTTTGCTTCGGTCAATTAGCTGGAACCCCAATTCCTTCTCAAGCGCCAGGATTTGTTTGGATAGGGATGACTGCGAAATGAATAGGGCCTCGGCCGCAGCCAGGTAATTGCCGGTTTCGACCAGTTTGAGAAAGTATTCTAACTGCTTCATCTCCATTATAGCGCTCCTATTCCATTCTGGAATAGATTGTATCAGACATTGAATTGCTTGGAAGCTCCCTGGAAGGTATCATCAACGGCAATGAATAACCTTCAAAACCTGTTTTCACAAAGGAAGTTTTAATGAATAAATCAATTTCACTCACCCTGGTCATTCTGATGACAGTGGCAATGTTGCTGACTGCCTGCAGCAGCACGGCTACTCAGACCGTCCAAACCGTTGATCCTACGGCTACTGCCCAACAGGCAAGCGTGCTGCCGCAGCGCGGCGGCCCAGGAGGCTCGGGTACGTTTGCCTCGGTAGCCCCCACGCACGCAGACCTGGCTTATGCCACCTTATCATCGGCACAAAAACTTGACCTGTATATCCCCGCCAGCAGTTCCGGGCCATTCCCTGTGGTCATCATGGTGCACGGCGGCGGTTTTATGATGGGGGATAAGGCCGATGGCGCCGGCCTGACGGGCGTGGATCAACTTCTTGCCGATGGATATGCCGTAGCAAGCATCAACTACCGCCTGAGCAGTGAAGCCATTTATCCTGCGCAAATTTTTGATGCCAAAGCCGCAGTGCGTTTCTTGCGCGCCAATGCATCCCAATACAACCTGAATCCGGATCAGTTTGGCGCCTGGGCGCTTCGGCGGGTGGCAACCTGGTTTCGCTGCTTGGTACCACCTGCGGCGTGGCTGAACTTGAAGGGGCAGAACTTGGCAATGCTGAGCAATCGAGCTGTGTCCAGGCAGTCATAGATTGGTTTGGCCCGATCGACTTCCTGAAAATAGATGAGCAGTTTGCTGGCACAAGCTGTCCGCAATCCCATGATGCAGCCAACTCTCCCGAATCGATGCTTGTCGGCGCCCCGATCCAAACTGTGCCAGAGCTTGTCCAGACGACCAACCCAATGAACTATATCACCGCTGATGACGCGCCATTCTTCATCGAAAACGGCACGGCAGATTGCAACATTCCTCCCATCCAAAACAAGAACCTGGCCGATGCTCTCAGCGCGGTGATTGGCGTTGACAATGTGACTTATATTTCCCTGGAAGGCGCTGGGCATGGCGGCAGCGAGTTTGCGACTGCTGAGAATCTGGCACTGGTCATCGCGTTTTTGGACAAGAACCTGGAGTAACCCTGCTCATCTTCCGCTGGCAGGATTGTTACTCTTTCTCAGGTAAGCCAAACTAACGTACGGTACCCCCGTGGGGGCACTGCTCGAACTCCTGTCTTATTTATGAAATAGGACAGGAGTTTTGCTTTTTGGGGTTCTGTCAGGTAAAAATACAAATCGCGATTATAATAATCATAATTAGTATTCAAGATGGAGGTCTAAGCTATGTTCATCGGACGCGATTCGAAGATGGAGTCTAAGCTATGTTCATCGGACAGCGATTCGGAACTTGCTCAACTCAAATCCTTATATGCCTCGAATCGAGCAGAGCTATTTATTCTATATGGTCGCCGGAGAGTTGGAAAAACCGAGCTGTTGCGCGCCTTTTGTGCGAACAAGTCTCACCTTTTTTTCATCGCCACGTTTAGCTCCGACCATGACCAACTGGCAGCTTTTTCGCAGGGAGTTTATCGCTTGCTTCATGCCGATGTTCCCGAAGGATTCAGCTACCCATCCTGGGAAGCTGCTTTGTCCGCATTAGGAGAGCTGCCTCGCCGTACTGTAGTGGTCCTTGATGAATTCACTTACTTAATTGGTGGAAACAAAGCGATCTCTTCGATCCTGCAGAAAGTATGGGATGAGCGCTTGAAAAATTCAAAGATACTTCTTGATCCTGTGCGGATCTTATATTGGAATGATGGAAACCGAAGTATTGGGATACAAAGCGCCTTTGTACGGCCGGCGCACGGGCAGTTATTTGCTATCTCCGCTGGAACTCCCTACCGTGCCATTTTTCTTTCCCAATTATTCACCGGTTCAGCAATTAGAGGCATGGGCGGTTTTGGGCGGAATGCCTTATTATCTGTCTGCGTTTTCTGACCAGGAGGATATCTTTTCGAACATACGGAAGCATATTTTAGATGTTCAGGGTCTGCTCTACGCAGAACCGCGCCTTTTGCTCTTGGAAGAGCTGCGCGAGCCGCGCAACTATTTCTCCATTTTGCGTGCCATTGCGCAGGGGAGTACACGCCTCAATGAGATTGCTCAAAAAGCAGGTGTTGGCGATAGCTCAACTACGGCTCGTTACCTGGATATTCTTCAGCAGATGCGTCTGGCATACCGGAGTGTCCCAGCCACTGAGAGCCAACCTGAAAAAAGCAAGAGGGGCATATACCATATCTCGGACTTTTTCCTGCGGTTTTGGTTTCGCTATGTGCACCCACATCAAAATGCGCTTGATCTTGGTATGGCGGATGGAATTCTCGAGCAGCGCGTGCGTCCCACCTTCGAACAGTTCGTTAGTTACGCATTTGAGGAGGCTGCACGATCTTATGTTACTCGCTTGGCTCGGAAGGGAGAGTTGTCGTTTTTACCAGAACGGATTGGAAATTGGTGGGATCAAAATAACGAAATTGATGTTGTTGCAATCAGTGAGAGCGAAAGAGCGTTGCTTGTCGGAGAATGCAAATGGTCAGTGAATCCCGTTGGCACGAATATTCTACAGGATCTCAAGAAGAAGATGTTAGCGTTACAAGCTACAAGATCCTGGGAAAATATTCGCTACTTCCTGTTTTCAAAATCGGGTTACACCCCAGCTCTACAAGAGCAAGCCACTTGCGATGAGAATATAAACTTGGTTTCAGTTCTAGATTGCCTGACTTGACCCTTTCGTACCAAAGACACATTACCGTACGGTACCCCCGTGGTTTTTTTACCGAACCTGGTTCAATCTTCACCCTCCCAGGTGGCAATGTAGAGCGTTTTGTCGTCAAATCCCATAACCCGGTGTCCGCTGGCAGTAAAAATGCCAGCGGCTGCCATCCTTCAGGATGCGCCACGGTTGTTTGTTGGATGCAGAAGGCGCCAGGCGCACCATTTCCAGCGCCGCCGCGTAACTGCCGGCCTGGTCTGCTATTCAATTACCTGAGCAACGTCAACCAGGCCCTCTTTATCCAAAATCTGGATCTGATGGCGCTCTACATTAATCATCCCCGCCTCTGACAATTTCCGCAAGGCGCGGTTGACCATGTCTGGCACGGTGCCGAGGCGGGCGGCCATTTCGGCTTGCGTTGCCCAGCGTTGACGTTGAACCACCTCACCCTCTGCCAGCTCCAGTAAGAGCCGCGCAAGCCCGCGCTTCTACGGATCGCAGTGACAGATCTTCTACCATGCGAACCAAGTGCATGACGCGTCCAGCCAGGTCCTTCACAACCTGGCGCGCCATTACAGGATTTTCGTCCAGCAGGCGCAAGAGAACCTCACGCCGGACCATCCAGACCTGGGATGTTTCTAAGGCAGTTACGGTGGCCTGGTTGGGAGCGTCGGTGAAAACGCTGATAGCGTTGAATACATCACCTGGACCTAGTGTTTGCAAGACTTGCTCGCGGCCATCTAAGCCAATCTTGACAGCTTTCAACCAGCCGCCTTCCACAATATACAAACCCGCGCAAGGCTCACCCTCAAGCAAGATTACCTGTTCTGCGTTGTACTCACGGCGGGTCGCAGATTGCGCTACCAGCCTCAAGGCGGTTTCATCCAGGTTTGAAAAGTAGGATACTGATTTCAATAGCCTGGCTGTGTTTTGTGTGACTTCGTCTTTGTCCATTTTATCTCACATCAAATCCGGCCTGTCTGTCTGAGATTATACAACCCATTTAGCGATATTCGACTTAAGTCGTTCACAGCCCAGGTAAATGGCCTTATCCTATGATCCATCGGATGTTTAGCCATTCGACCCAGGAGAATAATGCATGAAAATAAACCTTAACAAAATCGCAGCCTTTCTTGCCTTTGTGATTGGTGTGATGGCAATCTTTGCCGGCGGACAAGTTCTGCTGGGCAAAGACCCAGGATACTATGTAATCAACTGGCTGGTGCTCTATAACTACACAATCGGTATTCTGACTGTCTTCATTACCGCAATCCTGATCTGGACCCAGCACAGGTTTGCTTTACCAGCAGCCATTGTTACATTTGGAATTCACGCCCTGGTCATGCTCATCATCCTGGTTGGCTATTCCGGCATTGTGGCAACGGACAGTATCGTAGCGATGACGATCCGCCTGGTCGTTTGGGCCATCATTCTCGGGTTGATGTTTGTCCAATCGCGTAAGGATAAAGCCTATGCTGTATCGCTGAGCTCATAATCCAGCAAGGTGAATGAAATTTTCGCGGGACGACGACAAATGTATGCTGAAGTAACTGCTCGAATGGTTCAGGCAGGGTGTGATGATGCAACCAAACTTTTCTGTATCTGATGATAGCCTGCGCACCGCAATTCTGACTACTTTCGCGGCCGATAGCCGCATTGTATCTGCAGATTTACGAGTGGGGGTGCTGCATGGCATCGTCCACCTGGCGGGGATGGTTGGTTCTCTGGCAGAGCGTACTGCAGCGGAAGAGCTTGCCGGGCAGGTGCCGGGTGTGCGCGGGGTGGTGAACCGAATCGAAGCCCCTGGCGCGCCCAGCCCGGCGCGGGAAGTTAACCTGGATTTTGGTGAACGAAAAGAAACTTATAGAAAAAAAGAGGTAATTACGAATGACAAAATTTTTTAGTAAATGGCTCCGAAAATTCCACCGTTGGATCGCTGTGCCGACCGCTCTGCTCATCCTGGGGGCGGTGATCATAAAATTCGTCGGCAACCCTCAAATCGTAGCCGCATGGGAAAAGCTGGACAAGATTCCATCTCTATTAATGTTGGTCATGGCGATCAGCGGGGCTTATTTGTTCTTACTACCTTACATTGTTAAATTGAAACGTAAGAAGAAAATGGAAAGTACATCATAAGCTCACACTTTCAAAATTAAGACACATTAACGTACGGTGTCCCCGTGGGAGTGCTGGAAACATTGAAATCTCGGAGTGAAACCTCGAGATTTCAATGTTATAATCCCTTTATGCTAAAGCGTGCCGATTACCTGGAAAGATTAGCAGTAGCTACTCAGCGCTCGCCGATTACTGCCATACTCGGTCCCCGCCAATCTGGAAAAACGACACTGGCGCGCATGTTCGCCGAAGGAAAGGCAGCCAGTTACTTCGATGTGGAATCGCTGCCTGACCAAAGACGGCTGCAGAATCCCGAGTTGATTCTCGGCGGTCTGCAAGGATTGGTCGTTCTAGATGAAATCCAACAAATGCCCGAACTTTTTAGTACATTGCGAGTTCTGGTGGACCGGCCAGAAAACCAGACTCGGTTCTTGATCCTGGGGAGTGCTTCACCGCAATTGATTCGCCAGGCGTCCGAATCACTTGCTGGTCGGGTAGAGTTTATAGAGCTTAGTGGTTTTGACCTGGTAGAAACTGGTGGTGAAGCCTGGAAATCACTCTGGCTTCGTGGCGGGTTTCCGCGCTCTTTTTTGGCTGATTCTGATAATGATAGTTTAGCCTGGCGTGAAGGATTTATTCGTACTTTCCTGGAGCGTGATCTTCCCCAACTCGGCATCAATATCCCGGCTTCGGCTATGCGTCGTTTTTGGACCATGCTGGCTCATTACCATGGCCAGATCTGGAATGCATCTGAGCTGGGTCGCTCTATGGGGCTTTCTGATAAGACAGTGCGCACGTATCTGGATATTCTAAGTGGTGCCTTTATGGTACGGCAACTCCAGCCCTGGTTCGAAAACATTGGGAAACGCCAGGTTCGCTCCCCGAAAATTTATTTGTGTGACAGTGGTCTTTTGCATAGCCTATTAAATATTCCGGATTCACAAGTTCTTTTTGGCCATCCCAAAGTTGGTTTATCCTGGGAGGGATACGCTATTGAACAAGTGATCAAGATTCTTGCATACGGATCAAGCTTATTATTGGGCATCTTATAGCGGTGCCGAGTTGGATTTACTCTTCTTCCATCACGGAAAACGATATGGGGTTGAAGTGAAACTCAATGAGGCGCCTGAAGTGACTCGTTCGATGCACGTGGTGTTGGAAGATTTGGGATTGGAACATCTCTGGATTGTCTATCCTGGTGTGCATGGCTACCCTGTGCGCGATCGGATTACTGTTTGGCCACTGCAAAGTGTTGGCGATTTGGCACGATTTCTCAATCCATAATCCAAGCACTCGTTTTAATCAAAAGTTGTGGCAGATAGACATCCCTCTAATTCATCTTGTCGCTTTCGTAAGTAGCATCGTTGATGCTGACACTACCAGGATGATTTCTGCAAGTACCAAGGAGGAACGCGGTGACATCTGGACCAAGTCATCTCATGCGGCTTGTGAAGTGGGCGCTCAGGTTGACCGGCAGCGATTTTAAGGGAAAGAGGTTCCCTCGCTGGCGCCGTCAGATTGAAACTCGCCTTTATCCTTCAGCCGCGCCCGTGCCCAATAGATTAAAAAAACGTTATGAAATCCTTGAGCAGACCGTTCACGGTCAGCTGGTGTACACGCTTGTCCCGCGCCGCGGCAAACCTTCTACCCATATCCTTTACACACACGGCGGCGCTTATGTTCTGCCGCTGCAATGGATTAACTGGAACATCATCCAGGCGCTCCTCGAGCGGACCGGCGCCAGTATGACCCTGCCGACCTATCCGCTGGCCCCCGAACACACCTATAAACAGGCGTTATGCCGAATTGGAAGTGATCTATCGCAATGTCTTGCAAGAGCATGCGGACAAAGTCATCCTGCTGTGCGGCGACTCTTCCGGCGGTGGACTGGCCCTTGCCCAGGCCATGCGTTACCGTGAACTTGGGCTGCGGCTGCCGGACCGGATTGTGCTGCTGATTCCCTGGCTGGACATCACGCTGTCAAATCCTGCTGCCGCAGTCGTCGAGCCGGATGACCCGGTCCTCGGCATCCCTGCCCTGGTGCAGTGCGGTCAGTGGTGGGCGGGTGGTGACGACCCGCGCAATCCCATGCTCAGCCCGATCTACGGCGACCTTTCCGGGCTACCGCCGATTGACGTTTTCCAGGGGACAGCCGATATTTTCATCGCGGATGCGCGCAAGCTTAAGGAGAGAGTCTCTGCAGCCGGGGGGCAAATTCAACTCCACGAGTATCCAGGTGCGTTTCACGGATTTATGGGCGCCAGTTCTTTACCCGAGGCCAGGGACGTCTTTGAGCGGATTGCCAGTTTACTGGAATGAAACCCTGCCGTTGGTCGTTGTCTCGAATAAGTTCCTGACTTGGACTATAATTGGCAGAATATAAGAATTCACGATAATCAAAATACAGACTTTATAACAAAATATCTTCCGAGGAAAAATGCCTGCACCTGCTGTTCAACTCCGTTCGTTTGATAAAAATGCCTCTCAGTCGGAATACGTTGCCCTGAACCGGCACACCAACCGCATCCGCCTCGAGCGCCTGCCGGATGACCCTCCCATTCCGCTCGAGGAAAGCATCCAGAACCTTCAAAGCATCCCAACCTATGTCGATTTAAAACTGTGGGCTGCCTGGAATGCTGAACCAAGCGAGATTGATCGGCCTGGGAAATGTTGTCTTCTTGCGTACCGAGGAAAACCAGCACCTGGCGCAATTTGAGATCACGGTCCTGCCGGAATACCGGCTTGCAGGGATTGGGCCGCCAGCTCCTGCGCCTGATTGCAGAAACCGCGCAGCAGGAGCAGCGCCGGCTGCTGATAACCAGCACGGTCGACCGCATCCCGGGAGGGGAGGCCTTCATGCTGCGCCTCGGCGCCCAGAAGGGTCTGGTTGGGCATACCAACCAGCTGCGCATCGTCGACCTCGACCGTGACCTGCTCGAGCGCTGGCTGGCCACCGGTCAGGCAAACCTGCCCGAGTTCGATTTAGGTTTCTGGGACGGTGCATACCCGGAAGATCAAATCCAGGCGATCGCCGAGTTGTTCGACCTGACCAACCAGCAGCCGTCTCGGCGACCTCGAGATCGAAGATATGCACATGACCCCGGACCAGCTGCGCCAGATGGAAAAGAACCTCTTCGCCCGCGGCAACCAGCGCTGGACCTACTACATCATAGACCGGGCAACCGGTAAGTTTGCCGGCTATACCGAAACGGTCTGGAACCCCAACCGCCCGGAAGTGCTGCGCCAGGATATGACGGGCGTTTTCCCCGAATACCGCAACAAAGGCCTGGGACGCTGGCTCAAGGCTGCCATGCTCGACAAAGTTCTTAAAGGAACGTCCCCAGGTCAAGTACGTGCGCACCGGCAACGCCGATTCGAACGCCGCCATGCTCAAGATTAACAACGCCCTGGGTTTCAAACCGTACACGTCCGATGCCCTCTGGCAGGTGGAACTCCAGAAGGTGCTCGATTACCTGAATGATGAACGCACAGGATAACATCCTTCTCCAGACCAAACTGCACCGGCCGCGCCTGCCGAAAGACCTGCTCCAGCGCACGCGGCTGGTTGAGCTGCTTCAGCACGATGCGGACAGGCCGCTGATCCTGGTGTGCGCCCCGGCCGGCTTTGGGAAGACCACCCTGGTCGGCGCCTGGCTGGAGCGCATGGGCGACGCCCAGGGCGAGCAGAACGCCAGCCTGCCTGCCGCCTGGCTTTCGCTGGATGAAAATGACAGTGAACTGAGCGTCTTCCTACGATATTTCATCGCCGCCCTGCGGACAATTTTCACCGGAGCCTGCGAGGGCACCCTGGCATTGCTCCAGGCGCGCCAGTTGCCGCCGCAATCCGTTCTCTTCGCCACGTTGAGTAATGAGCTCGAAAAACTGCCGGGGGAACTGATCCTTGTCCTGGATGACTACCACACCCTGCAAGGTGTGGAGGTGCACGACTTGCTCAGCGAGCTGGTGCGCCACTGGCCGAGACCGCTGCACCTGGTCCTGATCTCGCGCACCAGCCCGCCCATCCAGTTGAGCGGGTTGCGGGCTAAGGGGATGATCGGCGAGATTCGCACCCGCGACCTGCGCTTTACCCCCGAGGAGACGGCGGCTTATTTAGACCAGGCAAGCAATTTTAATGTAAGCCAGGATGCCCTGCCCCTTTTAGAAGAGCGTTTCGAAGGCTGGCCTGCCGGTCTGCACCTGGCAGCGATATCCATGCGATCTGAAGGGAACCAGGAAACGGTGTTGAGGGCGTTATCCAGTGAGAATGCGAACATCACCGGTTATCTCGTGGATGAGGTCCTGACCCGCCAATTTCCGGCGATCCACGCATTTTTGTTGAGGACTTCTTTTTTGGATCGCTTTTGTGCTTCGCTCTGCGAGGCTGTCCTTGGGGAGAGCGACCCTGCCTGGGATGCGCGTGCCTGCCTGGATTGGATCGAACGCTCCGAGCTGTTCCTGGTATCCCTGGATAACCAGCGGGTCTGGTACCGCTACCATAATTTATTCCAGGAATTGTTACAGCAGAGACTGGCTGCTGAGATGAAGCCTGAGCAATTGAATGCCATGCACCGCCAGGCCTCCGCCTGGTTCGAAGAGCACGGGCTGATCGAAGATGCCTTGCAGCATGCCCTGGCTGCCGGCGAGCTAGACCTGGCGGCGCGCCTGATGAATGCAGGGATGCGCGAGGTGGTCAACCGGGAAGACCGGCAGACCCTGGAGCGTTGGCTGCGCCTGCTGCCGGAAGAGATGATCCAGCGGCGACCATGGTTATTGATGCTCAGGGCTTGGGCGTTGGAGTTCGCCTGGCGCTTGAACCTCCAGGTACAGGTAATTCAACAGGCAGAGAAGTTGTTGGATTCGGAGGTGGGCGCATCGCTGCCTCTGGACGAAGTACAAATCTTGCGCGGGCAGATTCTGACCATAAAGGCTCAACATGCTTATTTCAGCAACCAGTCCACACTGGCCATCGACCTCTGCTGGCAAGCATTGGAGCTTCTACCCTCCTCCTGGACATTCCCACGCGGCGGGGCGATGCTTTACCTGGGCATGTCCATGCAAGCCAACGGGCAGATGGCCGAGGCTGAACGGTTGCTGCTAGAAAAGTATGGATCCCATGGCGATAAGACAGACACTTATGCCATGCTGATCCTGGAAGCCCTGTGCTTCATGTACCTGTTCACCAGCCAGCAGGATCGCGCCATACTCATCGCCCAGATGCTGCTCAAGGGAGGTATTCGCAGCGGCATGGGCGTCATGAAGAGCTGGGCTGACTGGTTCTTCGGAGTGATTGCTTTCCAACGGAACGAGCTGCAGACCGCCGCGCAGCATTTTCGCTTGATTTTTGAAAATCGTTATATCGCCCAAATCGCGGCTTATCGCGATGCGGTCGCGGGCCTGGCTTTGATTCACCAGGTCACGGGAGAGGCTGCTGAAGCCCAGCGAATGCTGAATTCGATCAGCCAGTTCGACCTGGAGATGAGAGGCAGCGAGGACAACCGGACGCGTTCCCTGCGCGCCCACCTGATGCTCCTGCAAGGCGACCTGGAAGGCGCCGGAAAATGGGCGGATACGCTGACCGGTCCGCCGCCTGATATGGCTCTGATGTGGCTGGAAGAGCCGCAGGTGACAAGGGCTCGAATTCTATTGACCCGGGGATCGGATGCCGACCTGCACTTAGCTGGGCAAATTTTGGATACGCTGGATGAGATCGCCGATCGCACGCATAACATCCGCTATAAGACCGAGGTCCTGGCCTTGCGCGCCCTTACGCTGGATGCCCTGGGAGAAACTGACCAGGCCCTGGATATTTTGAGCCAGGGGCTTTGCCTGGCGCCTCCAGGAGATTATCTCCGCCTTTTCGTTGACCTGGGCGCATCCATGCAGAAGCTGTTGCGCCTGTTGATTGCCGAAGGCCACCTTGAGGAAGATATCCATCTCGGAGAGGTGCATAACACTCTGGCAGCATTTCCAAAGGCTGAAAATGACCTGGCCGGTCATGAAAGCAGTGTCCAGCAGGTTAGCCTTTCCTACCCTGGAAATTCGTCTTTGGTTGAACCCCTGACCCCTCGCGAGCTTGAAATCCTGAGCTTATTACGCGGGCCTTCGAGTATCAAAGAAATTGCCCTTCAATTAAACATATCCTATGCCACCGCCAAACGTCATATGATGAACATTTATGGGAAGCTTGGCGTGAACCAGCGCCGGAATGCGGTCGCCAAAGCAGAGCAGTTGAAAATACTTTAATATTCGACAAGAGTAAACGAACAAGTTGTACCAGGATTAATTTCGTCCGCAGGCATTTCAAGGGGAAAAACTCCGGGTATTTTCCTTAAAGGGATTGATTTTAGGGTAATCGCATTTGGATTTATATGTCATTTCGAACCGTTCTTTGGTGAGAAATCCCTGGTACGATAGCCTCTTAATGCCTGCGTAGGTACAAGAACGATCGTGACTCCAGGGATTTCTCCTCCCTTCGGTCGTCGAAATGACATTAATCGGGGTATAAAATCTTTCACATGCGATTACCCTAGGATTGATTTATCGTCGATCGTCTGAATGCCATTGTTAAGGTAAAATATATCTATAAAATAGGTATGCCTGACTGGGAACAAGTCCTTCTTCAAACCAAATTTAACTGGCCGCGCCCCCCAAAGGATGTGCTCACCCGCACGCGGCTGGAAATGCTGCTCAGCCACGATATTCACCGCCAGCTGATCCTGGTTTGCGCGCCGGCTGGCTTTGGGAAAACCACCCTGGTGAGTACCTGGCTCAATCAGATGGCTGCCGGTCGGGATAAGAAGGCAGCCACCTTACCTTCTGCCTGGATCTCGCTGGACGAAAACGACAGCGATCTCAACCGCTTTTTACGCTATTTCATCGCTGCCTTGCGCACGATTTACACCGATGCTTGCGAGGTTACCCTGGCTTTGCTCCAGGCGTCCCAGCCGCCTCCCGAAGCATTCCTACATTGCACCTTCATCAATGAGCTCGAAAAGCTTCCTGGGGAAATCATCCTCGTACTGGATGATTATCATAGTATCCAGGGTACACAGGTGCCCAATCTCCTGAGTGAGCTGGTGAATCACTGGCCAGGCCCACTCCACATGGTGTTGATCTCACGCCTCAGCCCGTCCTTACCGCTGAGCAACATGCGTGCCAGGGCGATGCTCAGCGAGATTCGCACCCGCGACCTGCGTTTTACACCGGAAGAGACGGCTGACTATTTGAGCCGGACGCAATTTGCCCTGATGGGCCAGAAAGCGCTGACCCTGCTGGAAGAGCGCTTTGAAGGCTGGTCTGCCGGCCTGCACCTGGCTGCCCTTTCCTTGCGTTCTGCAGCCAGCCAGGAAGCCGTTCTAAGGGAATTGTCTGGTGAGAATCAAAATATTACCGAGTATCTCGTCGAAGAAGTGCTCTCCCAACAACCCCCCCCGATCCATGCCTTTTTATTAAAGACCTCGATCCTGGATCGCTTCTGTACCTCGCTGTGCGAAGCCGTCGTTGGAGAGATCGATCCAATATGGAATGTGAGGGCTTGTCTGGATTGGATCGAGCATTCTGAAATGTTCATCATTCCGCTGGACCAACGGCGGAAATGGTATCGCTACCACCATTTATTCCAGGATTTGTTGCGGCAGAGAATGGCTGCTGTGATAACCTCCGATGAAGTTCATCAGATGCACCTTCGGGCGTCAACATGGTTCGAGGAGCATGGGCTGATCGATGAAGCCTTGCATCACGCCCTGGCGGTTGGTGACCTGGACCTGGCTGCGCACCAGATGAGCGCTGGGCTGCGAGAGGTGCTTAACCGGGAGGACCGTCCGACCCTGGAGCGCTGGCTGCGCCTGCTGCCAGAAGAGCTGATCCGGCGGCGTCCGGATGTGTTGATCATCAGAGCCTGGGCGCTGCAGTTTACATGGCAGCTTAATCTGCAAGCAAACGTACTCCTGCAAATAGATGAACTATTGGATTCAGAAGCAGGTACATTGTTGCCGGTGGAAGACGTGCAAATCTTGCGCGGGCAAATCCTCCTGATCCAGGCTCAGTACACATATTTTAGCAACCAGACCAAGCTCACCATGGACATGTGCCGGGAGGTACTGGCAGTCATGCCCCTATCGTGGACATTCGCCCGCGGTTCGGCGATGTTGTACCTGGGCTTTTCCATGCAAAATGATGGCCAGGTGCGCGAAGCGGAGACGTTGTTGCTCAATGAATATGAGCTGTGCATCGATAAAACCGACATCTATCCACTGATCCTCTTACAAACATTGGGTTATATTTACCTGTTATCTGGCCAGCTAGAAAAGTCCAGGCAAATTGGGCAGTTGCTGGGTCAAGGCGCAATCCTAAGAGGGAATATATTCACCAAGAGTTGGGGCGATTATTATCTCGGTGTGGCCAGTTATCTTAACGATGATTTGGAAACAGCCAACACATATTTTGCCCAACTCTTTCAAAATCGCTATATAGCCCATATGACTGTGTACCGCGATGCAATAGCGGGTCTGGCGTTGATCCATCAGATCCGGGGAGAGAGCGCCGAAGCCTGGCAGATGGTCGATTCACTCAGTCAATATGATCTGGAGCAGAGTGGCATCGAAGACGACCGGACACGCTCCTTGCGCGCCCGCTTGATGCTCTTGCAAGGCGACCGGGAGGGCGCAGGCAACTGGATTAACACCTTAACTTTTCCGCCGCCTGACCAGCCATTAATGTGGCTGGAAGAACCCCAGGTGACCCGGGCACGGGTTCTGCTGGCCAGCAACACGGATACCGACCGGCAGCTAGCGCTACAACAACTCAATAGCCTGGATGAGATTGTCGAGCGAACACATAACATACGCTACAAAATTGAGGTGCTGGCGATGCGCGCCGTGGCTTTGGATGCCCAGGGGGATGCAGAAAAATCCAATGCTGAACTGCTGCAAGCGCTAGACCTGGCAGGACCGGGGGGCTTCACCCGGGTTTTTGTCGACCTGGGCCTGCCCATGCAGAAGCTGTTACGCCGGCTTGATCGGCAGGGTTGTGCCAATGCGCTGGTCCCGCGTATCCTGGCGGCGTTTCCGGAAGATAAAAAACATTTTGCCAGCACTGAAGATTTAACGCAGCCGAGACGCCTCCCCTTGCCCGAAGGTATCGACCCTGGTCGAGTCGCTGACCCCTCGCGAGCTCGAAATCCTGAGCCTGTTACGCGGGCCATCGAGCATTAAAGAAATTGCACTCCAACTTAATATCTCTTACGCCACTGCCAAACGTCATACGATCAACATTTATGCGAAGCTTGGCGTGAACCAGCGCCGGAATGCGGTCGCCAGGGCGGACGAATTGAATATTCTGTAAGGACCATTTTACTGAACGGCTTTATCGTTCAATAAAGGGTCTGCATACACCTTTAATACACCCAAGCTACACCTTAAGGTGGTGGAATTCAGCGCGGCGTTAAGCTATCATCTATTCATGGCAAATAAGCCGTATAGAAAATCAGTACCCTTCGACAGTCCGGCTAATTACCAGATCAGTGTAGAAGGCAGGATTGACCTGGCCTGGTCCGATCGCCTGGAAGGCATGGCGATCTGCCTGGTCACGTCAGACGCGGAATATCCAATCACTACCCTGGTTGGTGAGTTAACTGATCAGGCCGCCTTGTCTGGCGTCCTGAACACACTTTATGAGCTGCACCTGCCGGTATTGTCGGTCAAGCGCCTTAGTGTTTGACCTGCTCAGGTTGGTCGTTGAAGTCCCTCACAAGGAGAGGAAGGACAATTAATGGAAAAATTAAATTCGGTCCCGCCGACTTAATGATTTGACGATTGCCAATTATTCATCTTACTAAAGGAGACATAAACATGAAAACGATTAAATCTGTAGGTGTTGGATCATTTGTCCTGTACGGAGCGGTATGGGCAGCTCTTATTAACGTTTATTTTTGGCCTGGTTTTCTGGATCTTTGGCTGGATCTTCGGCGCTCAGTCCTGGTGGATCGATATGAACCTGGGCAATTGGACGGTCTATTCGCTGACCACCTTCGCAATGGTCTTCCTGCGCGCCGTGCTCGCGGCCATCCCTGGCGCCCTCGGCGGCCTGGTCATCGCCCTGGTCTATAACGCAGTCTCCGGGATGATGGGCGGGATCAAACTTAACCTGGATTAAGCATAACTTTTGTTTAGGAGGAGTTTCCAATGTGTTGTTTCTTTGCTTCGCTGATTATTTTTGGGCCGCGCCTGGCTTTCCTGATCTACTGGTTGATTGCGCCTTTGAAGGTGAATACTGCCTTTGGGGCCTTTAACCTTCCCTGGTTGGTAGGCATTGCCAGCCTGCTCTTTGCCCCGTGGACGGCGTTGATGTACGTCATCGTCTTTCCGTTGAACGGTTTTGATTGGATCTGGATCGGTTTTGGCATCCTGGCCGATGTTGCCAGCTACGTCAGCGGCTACCACAATCGCCGCCAGGTACCCATGTACCCGGAAAGTATGCCCTAAGAGCAGGCCTTGCGTTGATGAGGCCAACACTCACAAACTACAGGAGATAAAAACGTATGATTAAACATGGACCCGTCGATGTAATTGTTGTGGCTGCTGGTGAACCGCGTTTCGATGGCAATGTCTTTGCGGAGCTTGAGCGCCAGGCTAAATCCGGGACGATCCGGGTGCTTGACGCCATGATCCTCTTGAAAGACGAGGCAGGGAAATGCTGGTCCCTCAACCTCGAGGAGCTTCCGGCAGCCCAGACTGCAGCCCTGGGCTTTATCGAAACCGGGACGCGCGGTCTTTTTGACTCCGAGGATGCTGCCACGTTGTATGAAGGCATGGTGCCCGGTTCAGCCGTGGTTGCCCTGGCCATCGAGCACACCTGGGCGTTAGCCCTGGTCAATGCGCTCTATCAAGCCGGCGTGGATGTGGCGTTAAACTTCCGCGTGCCGGCGCAAGTTGTCGACGAGGCATTTGCCTCGCTCGGTGTCGATCTGTAAAGGAGAATGAAATGCCAGGATTAATGAGAGGAATGGCCCGAACTGCAGCCGTGGTCGGCACGGCGACTGCTACCCGTGGTGCGGTCAACCGCCGCCAGGCGAATAAAAATGCCCAGGCGTACGCCCAAGCTGAGCAAACAGCGTATGCACAAACAGCTCCGCCGCCGCAGGAAGTGGTGTATGTAGAGGCGCCGGCAGCGCCCGCCCCGGATGAAGATGTGATCACCCAGCTCGAGCGCCTCGGCGCCCTCAAGGCGCAAGGGATCCTCACCGAAGAAGAATTCAACGCCCAGAAGGCGAAGCTGCTCGGGATGTAAACCTGCAGCCCTGACAAGCCGGGCCAGCACGCGGATGCCGAGTCAGGCGCAGATAATCGGATGTACTCATCCTCGGATGTACTCATCCGCGATGACTCAGCTCAAGCAGCTCCCCGGCTTCAGCTCTTGGATGTGGCCGACAGGTAAAGAGTTTGAGGCTTCAGGTTGTATGCGAGACACTTGTAAATATCTAGTTTATACAAGGAGAGTGTAATGAATTCAACCATGGCGCCGAATGTGAGCGGTGTGAACGCCCCGGGCAAGCACACAGTCTATAGCATGTGCGGTATGTGCGCGGTGCGTTGCCCGATCGAAGTGACCGTCGAGGACGGGCGGGTGGTCTGGCTGCAAGGCAACACCCACGACCTGGCCATCGGCGCCAGCCTGTGCGCCAAGGGCGCGGCCGGCCTGGCCTTCGAGGCCGACGATCAGCGGCCGCAGACGCCCCTGATCCGCACCGGGCCGCGCGGCAGCGGCCAATGGCGACGGGCCTCGTGGGACGAAGCCCTCGACTACATCGTCGACAAGCTGCACGAGACCATCGACGAATTGGGCGGGCGCAGCATCGCCCTGTCCGACCGCGGCGGCCCCTTCAACGACCTGACGCGCGCTTTCGTCCACGCCCTGGGCTCGCCCAACTACTTCAACCACGACGCCACCTGCGCCGCCAACGTCCACAACGCCGCCATGTCGCTGCTGGGCTTCAGCCGCGAGGTCATCGGCTTCGACTATGGCCATGCCAAGCACCTGGTGCTCTACGGCCGCAACCTTGTCGAGTCGCTCATGGTCAAGGAGTCCAAGGCCTTTATGGCCGCGGTGTCCGGCGGCCTGAAAGTCACCTACATCGATCCCCGCGCCGGTCTCACCGCCACCAAGGCCACCCGCTACTGGCAGGTGCGGCCCAACAGTGACTACGCGTTGAACCTGGCCATCATCCACGAGATCCTCAAGCGGGAGGCGTACAACAAGGACTTCGTCGCCCGCTACGTCTCCGGCATGGACTATCTGGCCGAGGCGGTCAAAGAGACGACGCCCGAGTGGCAGGAGCCACACACAGGCGTGTCCGCCGCCGAGCTGCGGGCCTTCGTGGACGAGGTGACGGCCGACGCGCCGCAAGTCATCTTCCACCCCGGCTGGATGACGGCGCGCCACAAGCAGTCCTTCTACGTCAGCCGCACGACGCTAATCCTGAACGCGCTGATGGGCAACTTCGAGCTGCCGGGTGGTCTGTTGTTCGGCAAAACCCCAGAATTTTACGGCCGCAAGGGCCTCAAGCATCTGGCTGCCCGCGCGCCCGAAGTCACAGAGCCGCGCGTGGACGGCGCCGGCGCCTCCCGGCCGCAGTGGGACCCCGAGATCGGCATGCTGCATCAGGCCTTTGCCGCCATGGAGACGGGGCAGCCCTACCCCATCGGCGCCTATTTCGCCTACCGCCACGACCCCTTCACCGGCCTGCCCGATCCCGAGTCCACGCAGCGCGCCATCGAGAAGCTCAAGCTGTTCGTATCCATTGACGTGCGCTACTCGGAGGCTGGCTGGTTCGCCGACGTGATCCTGCCCGAGTCGACCTACCTGGAGCGCGCGAACATCCTGGCGCAGATGAACGGCCGGATCCCGGCCTTCTACATGCGTGACCAGGCCATCGCGCCGCGCTTTGACACCCGGCCGGCCTGGTGGATCTTTCGCGAGATCCTGCGCCGTGCGAACATCAACAAAGACGTGCTCGACTTCGAAACCATCGAGGAGCTGTGGAACTACCAGCTCAGTGGCGCCGGCGTTACCATCGCCGAACTGCGCGAGAAGGGCTTCGCCCTCCTGGCCGCTGCGCCCAAGCTGACGCCGCGCGATGAACTGACATTCCCCACGCCCTCGGGCAAGATCGAGATCGAAAGCCAGTTGCTCAAGCAGGCGGGGCTGCCCAGCCTGCCGCCCTATACGCCCAGAGAGGCGCCGGTCGAGGATCGTTTCGTGCTGCTGTTCTCGAAGACGGCCACACTGGCCCACGGTCAGTCGCTCAACAATCCCCTCCTGGCCGAGGCCGCGCCGCCGCAGACGCTCTGGATCAATCCCGAGCGCGCTCTGGCGCTGGGTATCCGCCACGGCCAGACCGTCGAGATCAGCGGCGGCTGGCAGCTACGTCGGCCAACTCCAGGCCAATGTAACGCCGTGGATCCACCCGGAGGCGGTCTTCCTGCTCCACGGCTACGGCGCCACGGTGCCGCTGGCCAGGCGCGCCCTGGGACGCGGTGTAGCCGACCAGCGCTTGCAGCATGGCAAGCTGTATGATTTCGACCCGGCCGGCGGCGGCTGCGCTCTGACCGAAACGATTGTACGCGTCAAGGCTGTGACGACGCGGCCTCTGCCGGGAGGGAACCAATGAGCATCTACATCCTACTTCACGACGCGCCGAACTGCATCGGCTGTCATGCCTGCGAAGTTCACTGCAAGACCAACAAAGACCTGGGGCCCGGGCCGTCCCCCTGCCAGATCATCAACCTCGACCTACAAGATATTGGCGGACTGCCGCGCAGCCGCTTCGTCTTCATGCCCTGCTTCCACTGCGAGGACCCGTGGTGCGTGCGGGCCTGCCCGACCGGGGCCATGCAGAAGCGTGAGAAGGACGGCATCGTCTTCGTCGATCACAGCCGCTGCATCGGCTGCAAGAGCTGCATCGCGGCCTGCCCCTGGGGCACCCCGCAGTGGGACCCGGTCACGCGCAAGGTGGTCAAGTGCGACTACTGCATGGAGCGCCTCGACGCCGGGCTGAAGCCGGCCTGCGTCACCAAATGCGTGACCGGCTGCCTTTCCTTCGATGTCGCCACCGAAGCGCCGGACCCGCGCCGGGAGCGCTATGCGCGCTTCCTGCTGGCTGAGCCGCTGGAAGGCGGACAGGAGGCGCCATGAGCGCTGCCCACGTGGCTCGATGCGAACGCAGCTGCCCTGGCCGGTATTATGCCGCCGGCACAAACGCTGGAAGGCGCGCTGCCGGGCTATACCCAGGCGCAGCCCCTCACCCCCATGCAGCGCTTACAGCGCGTGCAGGCGTCGGGCCTGGCTGAATGCGGCGGCGCGGGCGAGCCGATCTATCTGGCCTGGCGCAGCTTCCTGCGTGGGCTGGGGCCGGCCACGCTGGTGATTGACGCGACCGGTTACGACGAGCGGTCGCTGGCCGCCAGCGCAGTGCTCGACAGCGCCTCCTGGCTGCTGGCCGAGGGCGTGACCATTGCCTTGGGTCTGCGCGACTGCCAGCGGATCGAGCTGCGCCTGCCGGCCGAGCTGACAGGCCGCGAGGCGGCCTTCCTCAACACGGTGGATGCCATCCGCGCGCTGGCGCAGATCGCTGCTCCCGAACGTGAGTTGGCGGTCGTGCGCGACAGCCAGCCCAGTTGTTGGGCAGCCGGGCAGGCCAGCGAGGGATCACACCTGATCCACACGCCGGAGACCTGGTGCCGCATTGCTCTGCTCTTCGCCGGCGCATCCGACCTCGACAAGTCCCTGCTGACGCTGCGCCGCGGCATGAAGCAGCGCGGCCTGGTCGAGCTGGATCGCTCTGGCAACCTGCGGGGGCAGATCGATGGCTGGGGCGGCGGCGTGGAGGTGCAGGGCGAGGACGCAGTGCTGGTCTTCGACGACGGCCTGGGCGGCTTCCTGCCCCTCTCGGCCGCCGATTTGTCGTGCCACCCGCTGGCCCTGGCCGACGCGGGCATCGCGCCGGCCCCGGCTACGCTGATGGTGCTGGCTGAGGGCACGTGCATGGTCAAGCAGACCCGGCGTGCGCTTTACCGGCATTGGAAGCTGGCCGAAGGCGAAGCCGCGCTGGTGCGGGGCTTGCTGGCGCGCACTGCGCGGCTGACGACCGAGATCACCCTCGGCCGCGGCGATGCCGGCCATCTGGCCGCCCTCGAAGACGCGGCGCTGCAACTGGCGACGCAGGGGCTGGCGGCCGCCTGGCCATTGACCAGCTCGCTGCGCTACTACCGCGAGCAGTGGGAAAGTCACGTGTGCGCGCGAGTCCTGCCCGGAGGGTGTGTGCCTCGAACTACCGCTTCATACCGCCCCGTGCCATCAAACCTGCCCGGCGAACATCGACATCCCCAGTTTCATCGCCCACCTGGGGCACGGCGACTATCGCGCCACCATCGAGGTGATCCGGCGCGACAATCCCCTGCCGCTGACTTGCGGCCTGGTCTGCCCGGCGCCGTGTGAATCGGCCTGCGTGCGCGGCGGCAGCAACGGGGCTGTCTTCATCCGGCCGCTGAAGGCCGTGGCCGCCGAACACTGCCTGGCCAACGGCGGCTACCCGCAGCCTGAGCTGGCGCCCACCACCGGCAAACGGATCGGCATCGTCGGTTCGGGGCCGTCCAGTCTTTCGGCGGCTTATTACTTGCGCACCTACGGCCACGAGGTCGAGGTCTTCGAGGAGTTAGAGCACGCCGGCGGGCAGCTGCGCTACGGCATTCCGGCCTATCGCCTTCCGCCCGACTTGCTGGAGCAAGAGATCGATCAGATCCGAGTGCTTGGCGTCCAAATCCACACGAATGCGCCCATTACCAGCCTGGAGGCCTTCCGCCAGGACTACGATGCCGTGTACCTCGGCCTCGGTACCCAGCGGGCGCGCCTCATCCCGATTGAAGGCGTCCACCAACCCATGGTGCTGGGTGGACTGGACTTCCTGCATGCCGTGCGCGGCGGTGGAGAAGGTGCGCGTGGGGCCGCGGGTTGTGGTCATTGGAGGCGGCAACGTCGCCATCGACGTTGCGCTGACGGCTTTGCGGCAGGGTGCGCAGCTTGTCTACCTCACCTCGCTGGAGAAACGCCGCGACATGCCGGCCAGCCCGCACGAGATTGAGCTGTCTGTCGCTGAAGGCGTGGAACTGCGCCCGAGCTGGGGCCCAGTGCGCATCGACGAGGATGGTGAGGTCACCTTGCACTACTGCGAGCGGGTGCTCAATGAAAGCGGCCGCTTTGACCCAATATTTGACGATAACCGCTTGCTGACCCTGGCCGCCGATCATGTGATCCTGGCCACTGGCCAGGGCACCGACCTGTCGATCCTGGACGGCAGCGCGGTCGAAAACAACCGCGGCTTCATCGTTGCTGACCCGAAAACCCTGATGACCGGCGTACCGGGCGTCTTTGCCGGCGGCGATGCGCAACATGGCCCGCGCACGGCGGTGGAGGCAATCCGCTCGGGCAAGATCGCGGCCGCTTCCATCGATGCCTGGCTGCGCGGGATGCCTGTGGATGCTCGGATGTACCCATCCGCCATGACCGGCAAAGCGGTGCGCCGCGCCGATGTCATTCCGCTGCATGTCTTGGCAGATGATCGCACACACCTGCGCCGCGCCATGATGCCAGAACGAACGGTCGAAGAGGTGCTTGGCGAGGGAAATTACGTCCAGATCGAAGAAGGCCTGACAGATGCCATGGCCTACGACGAAGCCCGGCGCTGCCTGCGCTGCGATATTTGCATCGGCTGCGGCCTGTGTATGGCAGCCTGCAGCGAGATGGGCATCGAGGCGTTGCGCATGGCAGACACACCAGCCGGCCGGCTGGCCTACTTCGACTTCACGCGGGCGGCGAAATATTGTATCGGCTGCGGCGCCTGCACCGAGGTCTGTCCCACCGGCGCTATCCATTTTGAGGATCAAGACGGGATGCGGCGCACGGTCATCACCGGCACTGTGGTAAAGGAACAGCCGCTGTTGACCTGCGTCGAGTGCGGCGCGCCGACCCAGACGCCTGCGCACCGGGAGTTCGTCCGCCAGCGCCTGCCGGATCACATGGCAGTTCTTTTGGATCGCGAACTTTGCCCATCGTGTGCACGCCTGCAGGCCGATCGTCCCGTAGTGGCAGCAAGCGCACGCCTGCAGTGACGAGACGGAGCTGTTGAAAAAGAAGAATAGAGAAAGATAAAGAGGATAATATTGATGAATTCTGAACAATCCCGGCTTGAAGAAGCCCGCACGAAGAAAGCTCCCTGGAAGGAGTGGGGACCTTACCTGAGCGAACGCCAGTGGGGCACCGTCCGTGAGGATTACAGCGAAAGCGGCGACGCCTGGAACTACTTAACCCACGATCAGGCTCGCTCGCGAGCCTATCGCTGGGGCGAAGATGGCCTGGCAGGTATCTCGGATGATCGCCAGGTTCTATGCTTCGCCCTGGCACTGTGGAACGGAAATGACCCGATTCTCAAAGAGCGCCTCTTTGGGCTGAGCAACAGCGAGGGCAATCACGGTGAAGATGTCAAGGAATACTATTTCTACCTGGATTCTACACCGACCCACTCGTACATGAAGTACCTTTACAAGTATCCGCAAGCGGCGTATCCGTATGAAGACCTGGTGAGGACGAACCGCGAACGCGGCCGAGGCAGACCAGAATATGAGCTGCTTGACACGGGCGTGTTCGACCAGGATCGCTATTTCGATGTGTTTGTGGAATACGCCAAAGCCTCGCCGGATGATATTCTCATCCAGATCACCGTTCATAACCGCGGACCGGAAACGGCGACGCTCCAGCTCTTGCCCACCCTCTGGTTTCGCAATGACTGGTCCTGGGGAGACGATGTGGTTCGTCCTGCCCTGTGGCAGGCGGCTCAGGATCAAACCGGCGGGATCGTCGCTCTGTCGCATCGAGAGCTTGGCGAGCGCTTCTTTTACGCAGCCGGCGCATCAGCGCTCCTATTCACGGAAAACGAAAGCAATGCGCAGCGCCTGTGGGGCGTATCCAATCCTACTCCATACGTCAAAGACGGCATCAATAACTTTGTCGTTCATGGTCAAGTAGAGGCGGTTAATCCCGAGAAGAAGGGGACGAAAGTCTCAGCCCAATATCCACTCACGCTGCAGGCTGGAGAATCACGCACGGTTCGCCTGCGGCTCAGCGATCAACCCCTGGGAGATCCTGGAACCGCGATCAGCGAACAATGCGGGGCGGCGTTTGAATCCGTCTTCATGACCAGGCTTCAGGAAGCCGACGAGTTCTATGCGAGCGTCATTCCCGCCCCGTTCAACCACGACCAGGCCAGCGTCATGCGCCAGGCGCTGGCCGGGATGCTTTGGTCCAAGCAGTTCTTTAATTATGATGTCGGCCGCTGGCTCAAAGACCATGGCATTCAGCCGTACAAAACCAACCAACGTTCCAACCGCAATGATCGTTGGGGTCATATGGTCAATGCGGACATCATCTCAATGCCGGACAAATGGGAATATCCCTGGTACGCCGCCTGGGATCTCGCCTTCCATGTCACGGTGCTGACGCTGGTCGATGCTGACTTTGGCAAAGAACAGTTGGAGCTCCTTCTGAAGTCCCGTTACCTCCATCCCAGCGGCCAGATCCCCGCCTATGAGTGGAACTTCTCAGATGTGAATCCCCCCGTCCACGCCTGGTCGACGATCTACACCTACCTGTTGGAGAAATCACAGAACGGGGTGGGAGATCTTGCCTGGCTCGAGCGCTCTTACCATAAGCTGCTGCTTAACTTCACCTGGTGGGTCAACCGCAAAGATCGTTCTGGAAACAATGCTTTCGAAGGGGGCTTTCTGGGATTAGATAATATCGGGGTCTTCGACCGCTCATCGCCTCTGCCGACCGGCGGCTACCTGGAACAGGCTGATGGCACTGCCTGGATGGCGCTCTTCTGTCAGAACATGCTCGAGATCAGCGCCGAGCTGGCGATGGCTAATCCGGCTTATATCGATCTCACCAAAAAATTCTTCGGGCACTTTTTATTGATCGCCTCAGGCATGATTCGACCGGGCGAGGAATTCGGAATGTGGGATGAGCAAGACGGCTTTTTCTACGATGTGCTGCGCTTGCCGGATGGGCGCGGCGAACGTTTGAAGGTGCGCTCAATGGTCGGGCTGCTGCCATTCTGCGCAGTGACCGTTTTCGATGGGGAGCTGACGCAGCAATACCCCGAGATCGGCCAGAGCGTGCACGCTTATCTTCGAGATCGTCCGGAGCTAACCGCTTTTATTCACGATCCGCTTAAGCCTGGTTATCAAGAACGGCGCCTGGCATCGGCGTTGAATGAAGCCAATTTGCGCCGGGTGCTGACAATCATGCTCGACGAGCAGGAATTCTTAAGCCCCTTTGGTATCCGAGCCCTGTCTCGCGTTCACCTGGAGCACCCTTATGTCTACCGGGCTGGCGATCGGGAGTACCGGGTGCCGTACCTTCCCGGGGACTCAAACGACGGCATGTTCGGCGGCAATTCCAACTGGCGCGGCCCGGTGTGGATGCCGGTCAACATGCTGATCCTGCGCGCGCTGCTTCAGTACTACCTGTACTATGGAGATGCATTCACCATCGAATGCCCGACAGGTTCAGGGGTGCAGATGAACCTCTACGAAGTAGCAGAGGAGATCGGGCGCCGGCTGACCAGCCTGTTCCTGAAGGATGATCAAGGCAAACGGCCTATACACGGGAATTCAGATAAATTTCAGCAAGATCCTTATTGGAAGGATTATCCATTGTTCTATGAATACTTCCACGGCGACAGCGGTGCTGGCATCGGCGCCAGCCACCAGACCGGTTGGTCTGGGGCGGTTGCACGGATCATGCGTCTGTTTTCGGTTGCTGATGCGCAGACGGCGCTTAATCAGGGTAAAGGAGAATAACATGAAAGCAATAACTGTAGAACCAAAAAAGCCCGGAACCGCCCGCTACGAAGATTTCCCAGAGCCTGATGAGCGGGATGGCAGTGTCCTGGTTGAAGCGATAGCGGTCGGTGTTTGTGGAACAGATGCCGAGATTGTCGAGGGGAAGTATGGCTGGGCGCCGCCTGGCGCTTCGCGCCTGGTGCTGGGGCATGAATCCCTCGGCCGCGTCATCGATCCAGGACCACGCAGTTCCCTCAAGAAGGGTGACCTGGTGGTTGGGATCGTCCGCCGTCCCGATCCGGTTCCCTGTCCCAGTTGTGCGGTGGGCGAGTGGGACATGTGCAGCAACGGGCAGTACACCGAGCGCGGCATCAAGGAAATCCACGGCTTTATGTCGGAGCGCTGGCGCACCGAACCCGAATACGCTATCAAAGTCGACCCTTCTTTGGGCATCCTCGGCGTGCTGCTCGAGCCGATGACGGTGATCACCAAAGCCTTGGAACAGGTTCTCATGGTGGGTCAGCGCGCCTACTGGGAACCCAAGACAGCGCTGGTGACCGGCGCCGGGCCAATTGGCTTGCTGGCAGCGCTCCGTCTGAGTGTGCGCAACCTTGAGGTGCATGTCCTGGATCGCGCCGAGACCGGCCCCAAGCCAGCGCTGGTGCGCGACCTTGGTGCAACCTATCATACGGGAAGTGTGCTGGATCTTGATTTCGAGCCCGATATCATCGTCGAGTGCACGGGGGTTGGCTCGGTGATCGCAGACTCGATCCAGAAGGTTAAATCGGGCGGGATCGTTTGCCTCACGGGAGTTGGGGCTGGCGGCGCCGCCGGTAGAAACACCGCCGATGTTGCGGCGGCTGCAGTGTTAAAGAACAATGTAATTGTCGGCAGCGTCAATGCCAACAAGCGCCACTGGTACAGAGCGGGCGAAAACCTGGCTCGCTCCGACCGTGAGTGGCTGAGCCGCCTGATCACGCGCCGCGAAAAACCGGAGAATTTCAAACAGGCTCTGGAGAGAGAACCCGGCGACGTCAAAGTGATCATCCAGTTTAGTGAGATATAAGTAATAGCGCGCATAGATAATCATAAGCAGTTAAGGAGGAGGTGGCATCGAAAAGAGAAAAGAGAAATGAGAAAAATCCGAAATCATCCAGGCGACCGGGCCTAAGAAACGAAACCCGACATCATCACCGGTCCGGTGATGCGCAACAAAACTGATATAGGAGAAAATGAAATGACTAAGACAAGCAATGCAACCACGAGCTCCACAGCCCGTGTCAAGGTTGATCAAGCCCGCATCGACCGGCTGAAAGAACAGCTCAGGAGCACCCCCGCTGAGGTTGATTTCGAGCGGGTCAGGATCATGCATGAGGTGTACGAGGACACTGCCGGCTACCAGCAGATCATCCGCAGGGCCAAATTCATGGCAACCCTGCTGGAGAGGAAAAAATTATACATCGACGACAACCTCTTCGTGGGCAGCATGGCCAGCACCGTCAATGGCATCTACACCTATCCGGAATGGCAGGTGGACTGGATGATCGAGGAGAATACCATTGAGAAGTGTAAGGACCCGGAAGACCGCAAGGCGAACGAATGGGCGCTCAAATACTGGGATAAGCGCGCCCTGAAGCCCCGTACGCTTGAGATCTTCGAAAGAAAGTATGGTTTTGATCCGCGCCCTAACTATGCTTCCGGCAATGTCATCAGTTTCTTTGACTGGCCCGGCGGCGGCGGCAACCTGGACTATCCGCGGGTTTACAGGAATGGGCTTGCCAGCATCATCAAAGAGGTCGAGGAGCGAGAGGCGGCCCTCGAGATGCGCCTGCCGAATGCCGACAAGTTCGCCTTCTATGAAGCCAGCCGCATTGTCATGAAAAGCCATTATTCGCCTGGCTCACCGGTATGCTGAACTGGCCCGGGAGATGGCGGCGAAAGAGACGGATCCCGTCCGCAAGCAGGAGCTGCTCGACATCGCCGAGGTCTGCGAATGGGTGCCCGAGCATCCGGCTCGCAACCTGAGAGAAGCCATCCAGTGCCATTTCTTCTGTCACATCGTCGCGGAGATCGAACAGGTCGGCTGCGGCTATTCGGAGGCTTACCTGGGCCAGAACCTCGAGCCGTTCTACCAGGCCGACAAGGCTGCCGGTCTGATTGGATATGACGAGGCAGTCTTCATGTTCGAGAACCTCGTCATCAAGCTGAACGAGATCGGCTATTACTATGGCGAGAAGGTTGCCCTGCAGAACTCGGCCGACCTGGGCCAGAGCATCTCGCTTGGCGGCTACACCGAAGATGGAGAAGATGCCACTGCAGAAATGGATTATGTGGTCCTGGATGCCTGCAACTACCTTCACTTGCCACAGCCCCCGCTGACATGCGTCTGCACGGAGCAAATGAGCGGCAAATTCCTGGAAAAGGTCCTGGATGTGATCGGCACCGGTATCGGCATGCCTCAGTTCGTCAATGGCGATGTGATGGTGAAGCGCGCCTTGAACCTCTTTGCTGACTCCAAGAAGGGACTCACCCTCGAAAAAGCCAGGCGCACCTGCATTGGCGCCTGCGTGGGTTCCTACATTCCCTACGAGACCGGTCACCCGGTGGAAGGGCAGCCCAACCTGGGGAAGGTCATCGAGCTGGTGATGAACGATGGCTTCGATCCCCGCACCAAGCAGCAGATCGGACCCAAGAGCGGGGATCCCGAGACCTTCGAGACCTTCGAAGAGCTCTACGCGGCATTCCAGGCGCAGATAGATTTCAATGAAGAGGTCCTCCGCCGGGGTGCCTGGATCGCCAGCATGCTGTGCGCTGACTTCCTCCCGACGACCTGGCGCTCGCTCCTGACCGGTGGCTGCATTGAAACCGGCACCGAGGTCTGGAACGGCGGGGCCAATTACTACACCACCGCCCAAATCGTGGTCGGCAGCGTGGACGCCGCCAACTCGCTGATGGCGGTGAAGAAGTTAGTCTATGATGACAAGAAGATCACCATGGCCGAACTGAAGAAAGCGCTGGCCGCCAACTGGAAGGGATACGAGCATATTCGCAAGATGTGCTATGAGGCTCCCAAACATGGCAACGACATTCCTGAAGTGAACAAGCTGGTTCGTAGGGTGACCAATAGTATCTATGAAGCCTTCCAGAAGGTAGATGGCGGCGGCAACTACATCAGCCAGGACATCAAATCAGCGCCGGATGCCTATACCAAGAGCATCCACAACCTGATGGGGCTGGTGACGGGCGCGCTGCCGAGTGGTAAATATGCCGGGCAAGCACTCACCGATGGCAGTATGTCGGCCATGCCCGGCACCGACGTCAACGGACCCACCGCCTTGGTGATGTCTGCGGCGAAAGGTCAGGATGCCATCAAGTACACCGCCACGCACATGAACATGAAGTTCCCGCCCGATCAGCTGAAAACACGCAAGGGCCGGGATAACATTCTGAGTCTTGTCAAGACCCTTTTTGACAATGATGGTTATCACGTTCAGTTCAATGTGCTCGATACCAACATCCTGAGAGATGCACAAAAACATCCCGAAAATTACCGCGACCTTGTGGTTCGGGTAGCCGGGTTCAGCGCCTTCTTTACCAAGCTGGCCCCGGGTGTGCAGGATGAGGTCATTGCTCGCACCCTGCAAAGTTTCGAATAGTTCTGAGTTCAACGAAACCGTTCTGGCGTGGCGCCCCGTCACGCCAGAACGGAAGTAGACTTTGATGGAAGGACGGAAGGCGATGAATCCAGAAAAAAAGTGTAAGAACGAAGGAGGTACAGGTCTATGAAAGCGAACAGTCGACGCATTGGTATCATGGTGGGCGCAGGGTATGTACCCGGTATAAATGCCGTCATTACTGGCTCCGCCATCGCGGCAAGTAAAATGGGTTGGGAGGTAATTGGCATCCGGGATGGTTTTGAAGGTTTGTTGCACCCCGAAAAATACCCGCATGGAGGATTGGTAACCCTCGACCCAGAGCTTGTTGAAAATCTTGATCCCTCCGGCGGTGGAGTCCTGGGCCAATCGGCCAGGGTTGATCCCTTCCATGTCCGCCAGATCAATGAGTTGGAGATGGTGGAGGAAGTAGATATGTCTGATGAGCTCTTAAGAGGCTCAAAACAGAAAATATCGACGGATTGATTTCAGTCGTTGGTGGACAGGGACTTACGATCCTCTACAAGCTCCATCGCAAAGGTCTCAATACGGTATGCATCCCACGCTCGATCGATAACGATATTGCCTCCACTTCGGTTTCGTTTGGTTTCAACAGCGCCCTCACGTTAACCATCGAAATGCTTGACCGTGCCCGTCAGTCGGCCCGGTCGGCCCGCAAAATTGCCGTGGTTGAAGTTCAGGGAGAGCAGGCCGGATGGATTGCACTACAGGCGGGCATCGCGGTTTGTGCGGATGTCATTATGATCCCTGAGATCCCTGTTGATTTGAAAAATGCAGCCGGGAGATTGAGGGAGATCATGTCAGCCGGAAAGTCATACGGGCTGGTGGTAGTGGCCCAGGGAGCGAAATTTATCAATCGGGCAAAAAAGCAGGAGGTTGTATCCTCCCTCAAAGCTACCCTTTCTCCGCTGGCAACCGGCGACGCCAATAGTGAACACGTCATTCTGACTTCCGGTCGGGCGGCCCAAACTGTGGCAACCGAGCTGCAGCTTCTGATCGCCGAAGAAACTTATCCGCTCGTGATTGGTCCCTGGGTCAGGGGTGGAACACCCTCTGCTGTCGACCGTCAACTGGGGATGGCCTACGGAGCCGGGGCCTTGCAGGCGCTGAAAGCTGACAAAAACGGAGTCATGGTGGCTTTTGTTCCTCCGGAAATAAAGTTCGTGCCTTTGGCAGAAGCAATCAACAAAGTCAGAACAGTATCTTCTGACAACGAATTCCTGAAGATTGCCAACTCTCTCGGCATTTATTGCGGGAATTAGGGAGAACAAAATGATGACCAATCAAACAACCAACTTGTTGGAGATACAAGGCACGGTACTGAATATCCAGCGCTATTGTAGTCATGATGGTCCGGGCGTGCGCACGACTGTTTTCCTGAAAGGCTGTTCGCTGCGCTGCAAATGGTGCGGCAATCCCGAAAGCATCCAGAAGAAGCCTGAAATTTCATACGATCCCAAGAAGTGCACCGGAAAGGAATGTGGTGTCTGCCTGAAGCCTCCCTTCCCCGAAGGCGCTTTCTATTTTGTGGATGGCGACGATGAAAAAGTGAGTGTCAACTGGCATCTGGCGATGGACTGCGACCAGGAAATGGTCTCGCTCTGCCCAACCGGCGCGCTCGAAATGTTCGGCAAGACCATGACGGTTGGCGAGGTTCTCGACGAGGTGGAGAAGGATAGTAGCATGTACCGCAATACGGGGGGTGGCATGACCATCAGTGGCGGTGAGGTGATGCTGCAACCCGACTTTGCCGCCGCTTTGCTGCAGGAAGCTCACGATCGCGGCATTAATACGGCGATCGAAACGGCCTCCAATGCACCCTGGTCTTTCCTGGAAAAGGTATTGCCCCACGTAGATACGATGCTGCACGATAACAAATTGATGGATTCAGAGCGGCACAAAAAGTGGACCGGCGTAGGCAACGAGCGTATCCTGGCCAACTTTAAAAAAGCCTACGAAACGTTTCCCAACATCGACTTTATTACGCGAACACCGCTGATTCCAGGCGTCAATGCCGATGAGGAGCACGTCAGGGCCGTACTGGCATTCATCAAACCTTATAAGAACGTAATTGATTATGAGCTGTTGCCATATCACCGCTTTGGACTGGGCAAGTACTTGCTGCTGGGCGAGGTGTATGAGCTGGACGATTACAAAACGCCGTCCGATGAAGTGGTGAAGCGATTACAAGCTATCATCGACGAGGCCTTCGGCAGGAGTGGAGAATCCAAGACGGTATAGTTTGCAAAGTTAAGAAAAACAAGCAAAACAGAGAAGAAAAAACCGTTCAAACCAAGAGGAGATGATATGAAAGAACCGATGAAGGACCTTCCGGTTCGCAAGAGCCCTTTCAGCGACAAAGTGAAGGGAGTTGAGATGTTCGTCGAGGATTGGGGTGAAATGACCTGTGGCCGCTACCTTTACCCCAAGGGGGTGGATTTCACCCCGTATTTCGTTGGAATGCCGGACGATTTGTGCCCGATTCCTCACTATGGGTACTGCCTAAAAGGCGCTTTTCATGTCCGCTACAAGGACGGAACGGAGGAAGTCGTGATAGCTGGGGACCTGTTCTACTTGCCCCCGCCCCATACGTTTTGGATAGATGAAGATACCGAGATGATCATGTTCAGCCCGCTTAAATTGATGAGTGAGGGCGTGAAACTCGCACAGAGCCATCTGGATTCCAAGAAGTGAAAGCCTGGCCCGCACGAGCCGGTACCAAACAGGACGGCCAGCCACGGATTGCCAGGATTACACTGATTCATTCGGACCGGTGATGAGCAGACCACTGGAGGCATGCAGATACGTCAAACAAGACTGACGAGAGCAAACCTACATTCAAGGTGGAACCTGAATCCGATCCGCCGCCTTGCGGCTGTGTTATCGGAGACTTATTAGAAAAGCAAGTTGAAACCGAAACGCCGCCGAGTGACGGCGTTACCACAGACCAATCGAAAAGGAGATAGTTCAAAATGGGTACAATGACAATCAAAGGTAAGACCATGCGTTCCGTGGATGTGGACTGGAACGAGTTCTACTACACCAACTGCCCGCTGGTGTCTCCCAGCAACGTTGACCAGGAGATCGGCTGGGTGAAGGAAGAGTTCAAGAAGATCAACATCGCCTACAAGTTCCTGCGCTCCACCCGTGAGAACGACTGGTACCCGCACTACGTCCACAACCTGGACAACCTGATGCGCTATGGCGGCTGCAACCCGGCCATCCACGTCCAGGCTGACGTCCGCCGCACCCGCCTGATCGGGACGACTCACGTTTACGAAGGCGGCTGTATGATGGTGCGCGCCCGCGATCAGATCTACCGCATGAAGGACCTGAAGGGTAAGAAGATCGGTCTCTCCAAGAGCCTGAACGTCATCAAGAACGACTGGTGGCGCGTCCAGGAGGAGCAGGGCATCGAGCTGATGCTCATGCTCAACGACATGACCCGCGAGGATGTGGAGATCGTGGAATTCCCCTACCCGGACGACTGGTACGACAATCCCGCCATGCTCACCCCGATGGAGAACCCCTCGGAGCTGTGGCTCAAGCGCGACCACAAGCACGACCTGGCCTTCCGTCCGTTGGAGACAGCGTTATTGAATGGCACCGTCGATGCGATTTATACCCAAAGTAAGGTCTTCCAGCATATCCAGGAGCAGACCAGCAAGTTGAAGGCCATCGAGAATCTAGCCAACTATCCGGACTGGACCCTGCAAGGTGCTAACGTCCCGGCCACCTGTACGGTAAGCGCTATAGCGTGCGAAGAGCACCCCGAGCTGATTGTTACTCTAATGAAGGGTCTCATCAAGGTGGGACGCTGGGCCAACGAGCACAAGCATGCCGCCGCGGCGATCCTGAACAAGCAAACGTATTACCTGGATGTCGAGGACACCTACCAAGGCATCAAGGATGTTGACCTGGTGCCCAGCCTGTCACCCTACAACCTCGAAGCCCTGCAGATCAATAAGGACTTCATGTTCAGCCACGGCTACATCGAGAATGACTTTGACGTGTTCGAGTGGGCTGCGCCGGAATTCCTGGAGAAGGCGGCTGCGGAGCTGCTCGAGGAAGAGTGGAAGAAGCGCAGCAGGGCCAGGCTTCCCGAAGCGACTACGCTTGAAGAAGCCATGACGGCGCGGCTCGGGTAGCCGAGTGAAAGATCCCACAAAGGTGATCTCAACCAACCATTAGCAGCTGAAATCAGGTTGAATGTGGGTGCCAAACGGCATTTCCCTGGCGTTTGGCACCCGCCTGAAAATCTAGAGAGGTAATAAATGGATACATCCTACAAACTGAATGTAATGATCCAGGTGGATGAGAGTTTATGCATCTCCTGCGGTGGTTGTATCCGAGCCTGCCCGGGTGGTCTGATCACTAAGAAGGAATTCCCCGTTCCCATCGAGAACGGGTGGGAGCTGTGCATTGATTGCGGCCATTGCGTGGCCGTCTGTCCTACCGAGGCCATGCACCAGCGTTCGATGGGACCTGAGGATTGCGAGGAGATCGATATTCAACTGATCCCCCGCTGGGATCGGGTCAGACAGTATCTCATCTCGCGACGTTCAGTGCGGGGTTATATTAAGCGACCCATCGAACAAGAGAAGATCCTGCAACTGCTGGATGTGGCTCGTTATGCCCCGAATGGAGCGAACCGCCAGGTGATCCGCTGGCTGGTGGTCAACGATCCTGATAAAGTTCACCAGATTGCCGAGATGACCATCGACTGGATGAAAATAGTAAAGGAAAAAGCCCCGGCTCTTTACGAGGAAGCCAACCTGGAGGTGTTTGTCTCTGCGTGGGATGGCGGCAAGGATCGCATTTCTCGGGGAGCGCCGTGTATTATCATGGCCTGTGCCCCGAAAGATGAGCGGACGGCGCCTCCGGCTGCCATGATCGCCATCCACCAGATTCAACTGGCGGCGCCCGGCCTCGGTTTGGGAACCACTTTTACCGGCAGTATCAACACGGCCAGCCAAGGCTATCCACCCCTGATTGAGTTGCTTGGAATCCCAGAAGGCTACATACCTCATGCAACGTGTGTAATTGGCTATCCAGCCGAGAAATACCAACGGATTCCTGTGCGCAAGCCGGTCGACGTGACCTGGATCCTGAGAGCCCTATTCTTGAGCAGGCAAGGAAAAAAAGGAAAATAATATGTCTGATAATAAAGATACGCGAATGAAAAGTCTTGGTTACCGGGCGCCGGATAATGTACCGGAACCCGATCAACTTGTGCTGGTTGAGTATGTTTCCGGTGGGCGCGTGGCGATCATTACCCTCAACCGACCGCATGCCGATAACGCCATCACGACGGAGCTGGCTGCTCAGTTGATCGAGGTACTGGAGACCATTGCAGCGCGTCCCTCCGTGCGCTGTGCCATCCTGACCGGAGCCGGCGATAGAGCCTTCTCTGTTGGCGGTGACCTCTACCAACGCAAGCAAATGACAAAGGAGCAATGGCTGCGCCAGCGCCTGGTCTTCGACCGTGTTCTCTACACATTGCGCCAGTTGCGCCGGCCGATCTTCACCGCAGTCCACGGGATGGCTTACGGCGGCGGCTGCGAGATGGCGATCAGCACGGACTTTATCATCGCTTCCGAGGAGGCTGTTTTCGGCCAGCCTGAGGCGATCGTTGGCTTGAGCGCAGGCGGAGGCTCGCCGGTTTTCCTTCCCCGTGTGCTCCTTCCGGGAAAGGCGATGCAGATGCTGATGACCGGAGAACCGATCACCGCGCAAGAGGCGTTCCGGCTTGGCATGGTCAATGAAGTCCACCCCAAGGCTAAACTCATGAGTGCAGCCCTTAGCATCGCAGAGAAGATCGCCAACAACTCGCCTACGGCGGTACAGTCGGTCAAGCAGTCTCTTCAAATGGGACAGGGTGAACCTGTCGAGCAAGCAGTAGCGATCATGATAAATCAGCACTGGCGCTCTGTCGTTCATAGTGATCGTGTTCAGGGAATCCTTGCCTTCACCGAAGACCGGGAGGCTGAGTATCCGGTACCTGACTTTTGATGAACAACCTCGCGGCGAAGCCGCCCAATCAAATCACAAGATTGTATTTTTATAAGGATATGAGCTTATGGCTGCAAATGAAGGAACCATCATTCACCAGGGGATGCAAGTGCCCCAAGCAAAGCAAACTGCCCTGGGGCTTTATGTGACGGCCAAAGAGGCCTACGAGATGTGGAAGGCCGATCCTGAGCAAGTCAAGGTGCTCGATGTGCGCATGGTGGAAGAGTACGTTTTCTCGGTCACGCGGAAGGTGCGGTCAATATTCCGGTGGCCTTTCCCAAATACCAGTGGCAGGCCGACAAGCGCAAATATGGCTTTGAGATGAATCCCGATTTCATTGACCATGTCAATGAGGTACCAATCGCATGCTAAACGTGTGTAACCAGTTTATCTCGCCCGGCCACAACTTCTATGGCCATCACGGTCAACCGGTTGGCGAACACTCGATCATAGCCGTCGAGCAGATACTGGTACAAAGCCGGTGAAAACCTGAACAGTCCGACCCAAAGTGGTGATTCAGTTTGGTGACATATAACCGGGATTACATAAAAAGCTAAAGAAAGGAGAAAGCGATCTGCCGCCTTGTGGCTGTGCAATCGGAGACTTATCAGCACTGCAAGATAAAACCAAGGTACCCTCAAGCGAGGGTACCAATAAAGACTCATCAAAAGGAGATGAATAAAATGGGTACAATGACAATCAAAGGTAAGACCATGCGTTCAGTGGATGTGGACTGGAACGAGTTCTACTACACCAACTGTCCCCTGGTATCCCCCAGCAACGTGGACCAGGAACTCGGTTGGGTGAAAGAGGAGTTCAAGAAGATCGGTGTCGTGTACAAGTCCTCCGTTCCACCGTCGAAAACGACTGGTACCCGCACTACGTCCACAACCTCGACAACCTGATGCGTTATGGCGGCTGCAACCCGGCCATCCACGTCCAGGCCGATGTTCGCCGCACCCGGCTCATCGGGACGACGCAGGTCTACGAAGGCGGCGTCATGATGGTGCGCGCCCGCGACCCCATCTACAAAATGTCGCACCTCAAGGGCAAGAAGATCGGCCTCTCGAAGAGCCTGAACGTGATCAAGAACGATTGCGTGGCGCGTCCAGGAGGAGCAAGGCATCGAGCTGATGCTCATGCTGAACGACATGACCCGCGACGACGTGGAGATCGTGGAGTTCCCCTATCCAGATGACTGGTACGACAAGCCCGAGATGCTCACCCCGATGGAGAATCCCAACGAGTACCAACTGAAGCGCGACCACAAGCATGACCTGGCCTTCCGCCCGCTGGAAACGGCGCTGGAAAAGGGCGTCATCGATGCCATGTATAGTCAAAGCAAGGTCCTGAGCGTGCTCTCGGAGACAACCGGCAAGTTCAAGTCCATCGAGGACCTCTCCCGGTACCCGGACTGGACGCTGCAGGGGGCCAATGTCCCGGGCGACCCTCACGGTCACCGATGTGGCGTGCCAGGAGCACCCGGAGCTGATCGTCACGCTCCTGAAGGGCCTGATCAAGGTGGGGCGCTGGGCCAACGAGCACAAGCGCGCCGCCTCGGCCATCCTCAACAAACAGACCTATTACCGGGATGAAGAAGATACATATGAAGGCATCCGGCGAGTCGAGATGGTGCCGGTCCTGACGCCCATTAACCTACAAACGCTTCAGATCATCAAGGACTTCATGTTCAGCCACGGCTACATCGAGCATGACTTCGATGTGTTTGAGTGGGCTGCTCCGGAATTCCTAGAGAAGGCCGCTGCAGAGCTGCTCGAGGAAGAATGGAAGAAGCGCAGTATGGCCAAGCTTCCCGAAGGGACTAAACTCGAAGATGCGATGACAATGCGGCTCGGGTAGCCGGGAAACAGCCTTGAGTAAAACAGGCGTCAGT
>CAVXWV010000002.1:0-174772 GCA_963765565.1 uncultured Chloroflexia bacterium | reverse complement strand
GGGCTCAAAACCTTGACGGATATCTGAAAATATGCCATAGTTAAACTGCTCCGGTGGTGAAGTAAACAGATACTTCGGTGGACAACCGAGAGCCTCCCTATCCCTGCTCCGGCAGCGGCTCTGGGGATCAGCTTTCAAACCTGTTTGCGCCTGTTCCCCGGAGCATTCAGTCTCATGGCAAAAACAAACCCGAAATCGGTCGACCGGCGTTTCGATCCATCTAACCGCCTGGCTGGCGGATACGGACCTCTGGCAGCTCGCCAGGACCCGGAATCCCTTCTTCGCCGGTCAGTACTGGCCTGCCTGCTCTGGGAAGACCTGGCCTACACCGAGGGCTCCGAGGCTGCCGAAAACATCCGGCGGCTGGTGCCCCAGGTGCCCGCAGAGCGTGTAGCCGGAATCGCCATCGAAGCCCGCACCCTCCAGAAGCTGCGCCACGTCCCCCTGCTGCTTGCGCGCGAGATGGCACGCCACCCCACCCACAAAAGCCTTGTCGCTGACCTGCTCCCAAGGATCATTTTACGCGCCGACGAGCTTGCGGAGTTCCTGGCAATTTACTGGAAGGAAGGGCGCCAACCGCTTTCGAAGCAGGTCAAAAAAGGCCTGGCGAAAGCTTTCGACAATTTTGACGCCTACCAGTTTGCCAAGTACAACCGCAAGGAGCAGGTTAAGCTGCGTGATGTGCTCTTCCTCGTTCACCCCAACCCCCATGAACGTACGGAGCTTTACCGGCAAATCGCCAGCAATAACCTGCCAACCCCAGACACCTGGGAGGTGGCTTTATCCACCGGGCAGGATAAAAATGCCGCCTGGACACGCCTGATCGAGGAAGGCAGGCTGGGCGCCCTGGCTTTCATGCGCAATTTACGCAACATGGAGCAGGCCGGGATCACCTCCGCGGTTATTCGCCAGGGATTTGCCAGCCTGGACCCGGGCTGGCTGCTGCCGCTGAATTATTACGCAGCCGCCAGGGCGGCCCCTGCCTGGGAGCGCGAGATCGAGACGCTCATGCTCCAGGGGTTGGGAAAGTTCCCCAGGCTTCCGGGAGAGACGGTCTTTATCGTTGATGTTTCCGGTTCAATGCAGGCCGGAATCAGCGGCCGCAGCCAGATGACGCGCCTGGACGTTGCCGCCGCCATGACCCTCCTGGCTGCCGAAACCTGCGAGCACATCCTCCTTTACGCCACCTCCGGCGACGACTGGCACCGCATACACCAGACGGAACGCCTGCGCCCGCGCCGCGGCTTTGCCCTCTGCGATGAGGTCAAGGATGCTGCAGGCCGCCTCGGAGGCGGCGGCATCTTCACCCGCCAGGCGCTGGAATTCGTTTATGCTGAACTGCACAGCATCCCCGACCGCATCATCGTCTTTTCTGACAGCCAGGACTGCGATCACCCGGGAAAGCAGGTTCCTAAACCCTTTGGTAAGGTGAACTACATTGTCGATGTCTCCTCCCACGCTCATGGCATTGACTACGCCGGAGTATGGACTGCTGAAATTTCCGGCTGGTCGGAGCACTTTCTGAGCTTTATCTACGCGTTGGAAGGATTCTCTATCCCCCAGGCTGAAACAAAGTCCTAGCTTACCTCCCTGGCAGCCCTCAGCATTGTCCGGATATTTTCCTGGGGCGTATCCAGGCAGACCGGCGATCCGCTGGCCATGATAAATCCGCCATTCCTTGCGCAGGCGCACTGCCTGCGGGTTTCTTGCTCGATAGTCTCACAACTACCCCAAAGCAAGGTATAGACACTGTCCAGGTTGCCAAAGAGCGCCATCCTTCCAGCCAGTTTCTGCTGGATTTTCACTACGTCCAGTTCAAAATTCTTCTTGGATTCTTCCACCATTAAAGCCCGCGCCCCCATCCCGGCAATGTCATCCAGGATCGGGTTCACATCGCCCAGGAAATAGCTGACCGGGATCAATCCAATCCGCCCCAGCTCGTGGTAGAACAGGCTCAGCGCCGGCAGCACCAGGCTGCGGAAGGTCCCTGGTGCCAGGATGTCGGCTGCCACGCAGGTCTCGGAACCGATGTAGCCGTGGGCGCCCAACGCTTTAATCAGCCTCATTCGACCCAGGCCAGCTTCATATAGCCGGTACAGCAGGTACCCCAGGTTGTCGGGGTGCTCGATCGTTGCTGCCAGGGCGTCTTCAAAATCTCCGGCTGGTCCGCCATTTTCAAAAACTTCGCACACCGGGTTGCCTTCATTCAACAAGATCAAAGCCTGCTCGCCGTATCGTTCTGTCAGGATGGGCAGGTGCGCATAAATCCCAGCAGCTTCAATCTCGCCAGGCGTCGGGGTAGTCGCTTCCACGTACTCGTCGATGATCCGCTTGCTGTCCAACCGCCTCACCTGCGGCCTCAGCTCCCGGCGCGCCTGTTGGCGGGCTTCATCCCCGGGCTGCTTTTTCCAGGCGCCGGTCGAGAGGTGCAGCATGTCCGGCTGGAAGGTTTCATAGAACAGGCTGTCCACCTCCGCCAGCGCCTCGCCGTTCAGCACCCAGCCCAGGTGCTCATCTTCCTGCCCGCTAGCAATCCCCGCCAGTTGAAATTTGTAAACGCCCCACCAGTGCGGGGTAGCGGCAGCCGGTACCACGACCTCGCCGGCCAGCGCCCTCAGCATCCGTTCTTTCCCTGTGCTCATCCCGTTACGCCCGGACGTGGTAATCGCCCTCGATCACCCATTTATAGGTTGTCAGCTCACGCAAGCCCATCGGTCCGCGAGCATGCAGCCGCTGGGTCGAGATCGCCACCTCTGCCCCCAACCCGAGTTGCCCGCCGTCCGTAAAGCGCGTGCTGGCATTGACGTACACCGCGCTCGAATCGACGGCAGCCAGGAATCGCTGTCCGTTCTCCTGGGAGCCGGTCAGGATGCCATCCGAGTGAAAGGTGCTGTGCGCCTGGATGTGCTCGATGGCCTCTTCAATGCCGGAGACAACCTTCAACCCGAGCACCAGCGAGAGCCATTCGGTATCGAAATCGTCCGCTCCTGCCGCAATCACCGAATCCGGTCGCCTGCCAGTTTGCTGCAGGCATTTCAAAGCCTCCGCTTCTGCCCGGAAGGTCACCCCGTCCTGTTCCAGCAAGGCCACAACCTCCGGCAGGAACCGGCCGGCAACCTGGCGGTGTACCAGCAGTGTATCCAGGGCGTTGCACACCGACGGTCGCTGCACCTTGGCATTGCGGATCAGCGGCAGGCTGGCCTGCAGGTCGGCGCTCTCGTCCACGAACAGGTGGCAAATGCCGATGCCGCCGGTGATCACCGGGATGCGGCTGTTCTCCCGGCAGAAGCGGTGCAGCCCGGCGCCTCCCCGGGGAATGATCAGGTCCACGCTTTCGTGAAGCTGCAGCAGCTCGAGAACGCGAGCGCGGTCCGAATCCGCGATAAACTGGATTGCATCTTCCGGCAAGCCGCCCGCGCGCAGCGCCTGGCGCGCCAGCCCACTCAGCGCATGGTTGGAATGAATAGTCTCGCTGCCACCGCGCAGGATGGCCGCATTACCGGTTTTGATTGCCAGCCCGGCCACGTCGACCGTCACATTTGGGCGGGCTTCGTAAATTATGCCGATCACACCCAGCGGGACCCGCCGCTTGTGCACCCTCAGCCCGTTCGCCAGAGTTCCCGTTTCGAAAATTTCACCAACCGGGTCCGCCATACCTGCCAGGCTGCGCAGATCGCTCGCCATCCCAAAAATGCGCTCCGGGTTTAGCAGCAGTCGGTCGATTAATGCGCCTGACAATCCGGCATCCCTGGCTGCTTCCAGGTCGACCGCGTTTGCTGCCAACACGTCCTCCTGGGAGCGTTCCAGGCTGTCCGCCAGCTCCAGGATCGCCCGGTCCTTTTGCTCCCGGCTGCAGCCTGCCAGGATGCGAGCAGCCGCCCTCGCCTTTCGTCCCATTTCTTGGATCATAGCATCACCAGGTTATCTCGATGGATGACTTCTTCCCCGTAATCATACCCCAGCAGGCTCTCGATTAGGTCAGACCGTGCTCCCAGGATGCGGTTAAGGTCAGGATTGGCATAATTCACCAGCCCTCTTGCCAGCTCTTTCCCTTGCAGGTCAAACACCCGCACCGTATCGCCACGTTCGAACCGCCCTTCGACGGCTTTGACCCCCACCGGCAGCAGGCTTCTTCCATTGCGCAGGGCCTGGGCAGCCCCGTCGTCCACGCTCAACCTTCCGGAAGCGCCACCGCCGGTCAGGATGTAGCGCTTGCGGCTGTCCGTCGGCGTACTTACCGGCAGGAAAGCCGTTCCCAATCGCTCCCCCCGGACCAGGCGCAATACCACGTTTTCCTCGCCCCCCTGGGCAATGACCACCCTCACCCCGCTGCGTCGCGCCAGGTCTGCCGCCTGCAGCTTGGTGAGCATCCCGCCGGTTCCCAATCCCCCGGCGCTGCCGCCCGCAGCCTCCCAGACGGTCTCGGGGATTTCCGCTTCAGCAACCACCTCAATCAGCCGCGCCTGCGGATCCCTGCGCGGGTCGGCGCTGAACAGCCCTGCCTGGTCGGTCAGCAGCACCAGCAGGTCCGCTTCGACCAGGTTCGCCACCAGGGCTGACAGGTTGTCGTTATCGCCTACACGGATCTCCTCCGTTGCTACCGTGTCGTTTTCATTGACAATTGGGATGATCCGCTGGCTGAGCAGGGCTCTGAAAGTATTTCGCGAATTGAGGTAGCGCCTGCGGTCCGTCAGGATCCGCTCGCGTCAGCAGAACCTGCCCCGCCATCAGCCCGTAGAGCCCGAATACCTGCTCGTAGAGCGCCATCAACCTGGGTTGGCCGATTGCCGCCAGCATCTGCTTTGCCGGCACATCCCTGGCAGAGCCTGGGATTGCTGTGCCGGTCAAGTTCCCATTTTCTGCCAGGCGCGCTGCCAGGGCCTCCTTCCCAGCGGCAATCGCCCCCGAGGACACCAGCACCACTTCACAGCCGGAAGCATGCAGGGCTGCCACCTGGCGCGTCAGCTCAACCAGCCTCGGCGGCGAAATCCGGCTCGTTCCCGCCGTCAGCGTCGAGGTCCCGAGCTTGATCACGACACGCTGGAATACATTACTCATGAATTTCCTTCTTTCCGCGCTGGATTGCCTGTTTTCCAAAGCGCTGGTTCAGCTCATCCAGCGTTTTTTCCAGCCGCCTCTGCTTTTCAACCGGTTCGGACCAGAACTCAAGCTGGCGCGTGGGTTCCTGCAGCCGGCTGACCCCCACCCCCAGCAGCCTGACCGCCCTCCCCGTTGACCAGTTCTGTCGAAACAAATCCAGCACCGTCTGGTAGAATCTCCTCCCCCACGTCAGTCGGATGCGCCAGGGTTACCTGGCGGGTGATGGTGCTGAAATCCGACCAACGCAGCTTGAGCTTAACGGTATTGCCAGCTAGCCCGGCCTTTCGCAGGCGCCTGCCCACCATTTCCGAAAGGTCCCTCAGCGTCCCTTCCAGCGCTTGCTGCTGATCCAGGTCGCGGTCGAAAGTCACTTCCTGGCTGATCGATTTGGCTTCGTATTCGGTGTGTACCGGACGGTCGTCGATGCCGCGCGCCCGCAGGTAAAGCTCGTGCCCCATCACCCCAAACTTCTTGACCAGGGCTCCTTCCTCCAACCTGACCAGATCGCCAATCGTAAAGATGCCCGCCTGGTGAAAAAATTCAGCCGTCACCTTGCCGACTCCCCACAGCGCCTCGACGGGCAGCGGGCGCAGGAAGGCTTCTTCTTCGCCGGCAGGGACGACCGTAATCGCACAGGGCGGGCTGGCGGCGTGATGCTGGTGCTTGCCGGCGTCCGTGGCAATCTTTGCCACCAGCTTGTTGGCAGCCACCCCCAGCGAGCACGGCAGCCCGGTGTGTTCGCGGATATCCTGCTGCAGCCGGCGCGCCAGCCCCTCGCCGGGTTCTGGCAGGTCGCTCAAATCCAGGAAGGCTTCATCGATCGAGATCGGCTCCACCAGGCCTGTCCACTGCTCGAAACGCTCCATCACCTGGTGCGAAGCCCGGCTGTATGCCGCGTAATTTCCGGGCAGGACGATCAATTCCGGGCACAGGCGCAGGGCTTTCCGCATCGGCATCGCCGAACGCACCCCCAGCATCCGGGCGGCGTACGAGCACGACGAGACCACCCCTCGGCTCTCGGGATGACCGCCAACCGCGAAGGCTTTTCCAGCAAGCTCAGGCCGCTGGAGTTCCTCAACCGAACAGTAGAATGCATCCAGGTCCACGTGGACGATTTTACGCGCCATACCCCCATTTTACCCGAAGCTGGTTTACTTACAAAAAGATAGTTGAGAAGGTGATGCATAAATATGGTAAATTATGCCTTACTCGACCAGTCGCATTGTTTCCAAAAAAGGAGGATGTCAATGGAAACCCAAAAATTGATTCCCCTGGCATTATTCGACTTCGTCCCGGTGTTTGCTTTTTTAGTTGGCGGCTGGTTCCTGGTGCGCCTGGCTCGCTTGAAGTGTCCGAGGCTGTGCGCGAACCTGATGCTGGCCGGGGTCATCCTGGTCTTCATTGGAGGCTTCACCAAGGCCTGCTCCAAGCTGCTGCTGGCTGCCGGGGTATCTGGCTGGGAATTCCTCGGCAACCTGCAGTTCATGTTCCACGCCCCCGGCTTCCTGCTGATGTTCATCGCCTCCCTGATGCTCTATAAAGCCTGGGGGAAAGCTCCAGCCAGCGTCGCCCTCGGCGCCATGGCGGCCTGGAAAATCCCCCTGCTGGCTGTCATGACCCTCTGCAGCATCGGTCTTCACATCACCTTAAGTCTGCTTGCCTTTCGCCAGAAAGTGCTTCTGTCAGGAGTCCTGTTCCTGTTCAGCATGCTCGTCACGCTGGGCATGGCCGGGATGTCCGGCGGTGAACAGACGGTTTCCAGGGAATGGATCGAAGAGACCGTCAACGCCATTGGTCAAGCTTCCTTCGCCCTGGCTTCCTTTTTGATCTACAAAAAGGCAGCCTCGTAACGTCCGTTTCCTTTATCTTCTTTTAATTCAAGGATGGTAGAATTTTGCCTATGTCCGGTAAAATCTCCCGCCGTGATTTCTTAAAACTTGGCGCGGCTGCCCTTGCAGGCGCCGCCCTTTCGACCATCCCGAGGCGCGTCCCGGCCGTTTATGTGCCCGGTCCATCGGCGCGCTACGTCGATCCCTTCCCGCGGAGCCCGAGCAGGACCAGGGCATCCTGGGGCGCATATCCACCTTTTATGGATTGGATGTGCGTGCCAAAGCGGACGATACTTCCGAAATCGTCGGCAAGCGCCTGCGTGACCAGGTGGTCCACATTTACGAAGAGATCATCGCCCCGGGCACCCCCTCGTATTCTCCCTGGCGCTGGTACCGGGTGTGGGGCGGCTACCTCCACAACGCCCACATCCAAAAAGTGCGCATCCACCTGAACGAGCCTGCATCCCAGGTGCCTGAGACCGGAGTCCTCTGCGAGGTCACCGTCCCCTACACCACCGCCATGCAGTACAACAATCTTCAGGGTTGGGTGGACTGGCGCGGCTCACGCATGTACTACGAATTGACCCATTGGGTCAACGGGCTGGTGGAGGGACCGGATAAAACCTCCTGGTACCAGATCACCAGCGAGCTGGCTAAGTCAGAGGTTTACTACGCCCCCGCCCGCCACCTGCGCATTATCCCGGAAGCCGAATACGCCCCAATTTCCCCCGACGTTCCCGTCCAGCACAAGCGCATCGAAGTCTCCCTGTCCCAGCAGAGCCTGCGAGCCTACGAGTTCGGCAAAGAGATCTTCACCTGCCTGGTATCTACCGGCATTCCCACCCGCGTTCCCAAGGGCGTCCTGCCGACCGCCACCCCGCAGGGCGAGTTCCGTATCTATGCCAAGCAGCCCTCCAAGCACATGGGCACGGTCGCCGGCGGTCCCGAAGTCGAAGCCGAGGCAGGTTTCAGCCTGCCCGGCGTTCCCTGGACCAGCTTCTTCAAATCGCCCGGCGGGTATGCCCTGCACGGCACCTACTGGCACAACAATTTCGGCATGCAGATGAGCCACGGCTGTGTCAATATGCGCAACGCCGACGCCCTGTGGATCTTCCGCTGGTCCTCGCCCGTGTACGAGACGAAAATCGAGAGCATCGACGACTGGGAACGCACGGGGTATGGGACCGAAATTTGGATTGAGTAAACTCAAATCCAGCGACCGCTGGCTGCAGATCAGCTTCCCGTTCTTCTCGCTGGTCGTCGTTATCGCCGCCTACGGATTGCTGATCAACCGTCTGGGTTTCTATTGGGACGACTGGCCCTGGGTCTGGCTCTTCCACTCCCAGGGTGCCGCCCGCCTGCTCGAGATCGACCAGGTATCCCGCCCTCTGGCCGGCGAGATCCCTCTGGCTGGGCTCGCTGCTGGCCGGGGAGAACCCCGTTGCCTGGCAGGTCATCAACCTGGTCTACCGCTGGCTGACCGGCTTGGCGCTTTGGTGGATGCTGCGCCAGCTCTGGCCCTCGCAGGCTGAAAAAACTGCCTGGATCGCCCTGATCTTCCTGCTTTATCCCGGCTTTCGCCAGCAGTACATCTCGATCAACAGCAGCCGCCACATCCTGCCCCTTGCCCTGGCGTTCCTTTCCTTTGGCTTCATGCTGGCAGCCTGGCGTGCTTCCCCTGGTGAAAAGAAAACTGGCAGCATCCTGCGCACCCTGGCCGCCCTGGTCTTGATGGCTCTCTCCATGCTTTCCACCGAATATTATTACGGCATGGAGCTCGTGCGCCCGGCGGTTCTCTTCCTGGCGGTTGGCAGCCAGGCCAGCCTGCCCCAGCGCCTGAAGACCACCTTCCGCCGCTGGCTCCCCTACCTTGTTCTCCTCGTTTCGGTCTTTGCCTGGCGCTACATCGTCAGCCCACGCGGCAACTACCCCATCGTCATGACAGACCAGCTCAGCACCCAACCGCTGGAAACCTTCGTGGACCTCTTCCAGCGAATTGGCCAGGCCTTTCTCTCCACCAGCGTGCTCGCCTGGGGCAACCTCTTCGACCGGGCACTGCTGGCGGACCTGGGAATCCGCATCCCCATCCTCTACGCTGTGCTGGTGTTGTTATCCGGGCTGGGGTGTTTTATCTACTTCCTGAAGGCTCCGCGTGACCCGGAACGCCCACGCTTCTGGGCGGAAGCCCTGGCGTTAGGCGCCCTGGCCACCCTCTGTGCAGTCCTGCCCTTCCTGGTAACCGGCCTGGCAGTCGACCTAAAGTTTGCTGCCGACCGCACGACGCTCTCGATGATGTTCGGTGTATCCCTGATGGTCATTGGCTTCATCGACCTGGTCGGACGGCACAGGCAAATTAAAATCGGCGCCGTTTCGGTCCTTGCAGCTCTGGCGATTGGCATGCATTTCCTGACTGCTGTTTCCTATTGGAAGGACTGGCAGCAACAGAAAGCCTTTTTTCACCAACTCATCACGCGGGCGCCATCTATCGCTGAGGGCAGCCTGCTTTTCTTTGAGCATTCCACGGCGCTGCAGAACTTCCGCTCCACCGACAACTCGCTGACCGGGCCGGTCAACTGGGTCTACGAGTTCAAATTTCGAGGACGCAAATCCGGCGGATTCTGGACAGCCAGGTTTATCCATCCCGTACTACCTGGTCGACCTGCGCCTGCGCGAAGAATTCCAGCCTCAAAACATCGAGACCTTGTACAACCAGGGCGAAACTCGACTTTTCTTTGCCCTATGCTGAATACAGGTTCCAGGGCTCGCTGGAACGGATACTGGCCGTTCACTACGCCCCGCCTGGCTGCCTGCTGGTCCTCGACCGCACCTACAAAGGTTTGTACCCCCACCTGCCGCGCAACCTGGCGCGCAACGTGCGCTACTCGAACCTGGGGCTCATCGATCCCGCGGCAGGTCCTCCAGAATGGCTCGCCCAGGTTTTCGGCGAGCCACCCGAAGCAGACTGGTGCACCTATTTCGAGCAGGCCGACCTGAGACGACAGCAGCAAGACTGGCCGGCGATCGTCGCCATCGGCGAGAAAGCCTTCGAACTGCCCAACCCTTCGCTGCAGCCTGCCGAACGCCTGCCCTTCATCCTGGGATACGCCATCACCGGGGATTGGGAGAGAGCCGCCGACATCACCCTGGACGCCAAGAAGCGCGACGCCAACGCCCGCAAGCTGCTCTGCGAGGCCTGGAGGCAGTTGGAGGATGCCACGCCTGGTCATCCCAACCAAAACGATACAATGCTTGCCCTGGTCAAGGAGCGCCTGGAGTGCACTCGTTGATCAGTCCTGCTTCTTGACTCCCGGTTCCTGCTGCCTTGCTGAGATAAAGAACATGACAATCCTCGGTTGGAGATTTCTCGAGAACCTGCCGATCATGATATACTTTTTTTTACATCGTCCTTCTGTCAGGGTAATCAATCGCAGCGGCACTTCGCCAAAAGGCATCAGTGTAATTTGCAGTTCATCGACCCATGAAATCAAAATGGCTTACTCCTCTCTGGCTGCGTTGCATGATCCTCGCAGCCTTCATCTTCTCAGCCTCTGCGTGCAATGCCAGGGAAACACCATCTTCTGAAAGCTCCTCAAATCCCCCAGAAACTGGCATAACCCAAAATATGTCCTCCAGCACTGAAATCATCTCCGGCACGACCCAGGTCTCCGGACAGGCGCTCCTGGTCGTGACGGACAAGAATTCCGCAGCCTGCCCGAAGCTGGACAGCCAGCTCAACCAGGTAGTAGCTGCCGGCGATCCGCTCAGCGCCGCAGAACAATTGGACCTGAAGGTCAAAGAGGGTAAAGTCCAGGTCGTCATCATCCTTGCCAGCCAAAAGATCGATTTCCTGCAGGAGTACGAGGTTGAGATCGGGACTTAATCTGGCGATGAGCTCCAGGCTTATGTAGCCCCCTCCCAGCTCTGCGAGTTATCGAACCTGGACGAAGTCCTTGCGATCCATTTAACTGCCGCAGGTTTCACTCCTTAACGGTTTTAATCGATTCAATTCCATTTCGCCGCCAATTACATAATATCTGGAGGAACAGATGAAAACTAAATGGTCAGCTAAGCGCACGAAACTAAGCCAATCAATCGGTTTTGGCGTCATAATCACCCTCATCCTTAGCAACCTCCTTTTTGTCCAGGCTGCGCCGCTGATCGATTCGGACAGCCCAATCGCCGGCACGGTGACCCTGCCTCCCGCGGCGGCGCGCGCACCGGTTCTGTTGTTGGAAGAGACAAAAATCACTCGCAACAGCAAGATGGATTCGTCTCTGGCAGAGCTGGCTGAAGCAGCAAAGACCTCGGAACAATTAGACGGTCTGCCAGCTACCGGGCAGATGGCGGACTCGCGCGGTCTGCGTCGTCTCGGAAATCTCATACAGATCCAGGTAGTGACCACGCCCGACCACCTGATGAGCGTTAAAAAGGCTATGGTTAATGCCGGGGGGCAGGTCACCGGTACCAGCTGGGATAATACCCTTATCCAGGGTTGGCTGCCATTCCAGGCCTTGGAAACGATCGCCACCAATGCCCTGGTGGAATACGTACAAACACCCGAACAGGTTTCCTTGTTTGATGTAGATGCAGGATCGTATACTACCGAAGGTCTGGCAGTGATCAATGGACCAGCCTGGCATTCTGCCGGGTTCCAGGGGGCAGGGATCAAGATTGCGATCATCGATGCTGGCTTCCAGGGATACCCCAGCCTGTTGGGCAGCGATCTGCCGGCTTCGGTTACCGTGAAAAACTTTATCGATGGCGAGACGGATGGCCAGGTGGACGGGACGACCCCTCACGGGACAGCCTGCGCTGAGATCGTTTTTGACATCGCCCCCCAGGCAACAATCTACCTGGGAAAGGTAAATACCAACATTGACCTTCAAGAAGCCGTTGCCTGGGCAAAAACAAACAGCGTGGATGTCATCTCAACCTCACTGGGCTGGTATAACATTTCTCCAGGAGATGGCACCGGTTTTTTCGCCAACCTTACGCAGGATGCCCGCTCCAACGGTATTCTCTGGGTGACTTCAGCCGGTCTCGACCGCGAGTCCCACTGGGGTGGGCTCTTCAATGATCCGAATGCGGACAATTACCACGAGTTTATTGCAGACCAAAACGTGGATTATTTTGGTCCGGGTAACGGGGATGCATATCTCATGAACCCCGGGTATGCCTTTCAGGTCTACCTTCGCTGGGATGATTGGAGCACCGTCAACCAGGACTACGATCTCTACCTGCTGCGTTGGAATGACTCAACCTCAGCCTGGGAGACGGTTGCCAGCAGTAGAAACGTGCAATCTGGCGAATCGGGTCAAACTCCCACTGAATATGCTTATTACGTCACTTCAGGCTCGGCTGCACCGTACGGTTTCATGATCGAACGTTACTCCAGCAGCCGCAATGTAAACCTGGAGGTATTTGCACCCAAAATGGCTCGCCTGGATAAGGTGGTGAACGCACGCAGTTTGGTAAACCTGGCGGATGCGCCGGACGTGGTGACCGTAGCAGCTTTGGATGTCAATTCGCCTTTCCCGCAAGAACCCTATTCCCCAGAAGGCCCAACCAATGGTCCGGGTGGTACGGAGAACGGCGGTTTCATCAAGCCAGATATCTCCGCCTATGCCAATGTGTCAACAGCCAGCTATGGGACCACCAACAAGTTCAACGGCACCTCCGCTGCCGCCCCCCATGTAGCTGGCGCAGCAATCCTGGTTCAGAATGCCAATCCATCCTACACTCCGTCCCAGATCGAGTCCTTCTTGACAGGTCGCGCCGTCGATATGGGCGCCAGTGGCATGGATAATATTTTTGGGTATGGCCGCCTCTACCTGGGCGCGCCACCCTCAACCAATACTGCCCCCACCATCTCCGGCTTACCCGACCAGTCCTTGTCTGTTAACAGCAGTAAAAATAATGCGATCGATCTCTGGGCTTACGCCAGCGACCAGGAGACAACAGATAGTGGCCTGACTTTTACCATTAATAATTCGCCCAATCCCAACGCCGGGGTCAGCCTCGACAGCAACCGCTACATCGACATCGCCCCCGCGAGTGGTTGGACGGGCAATACCGACGTTATCATCAAGGTCAGCGACCCGGGAGGGCTAAACAGCACGGATACATTTAAGGTGACGGTTTCCCAAACCCAGGTACAGTACCTTTTCATGCCGCTCTCCCACCAAAGATATGTGCCTCCCCTGGCAGCCGGCTTCTGGTCAGGGCAAGGAGTGGAGTTCTACGTCACTCCTGATCGCCAAAATGTGCGCAATTTTACACTTAAATTTACGTTGCAGAATTGCGCCGGGACTCACACCGTCACCCAGCCTTCCAATGCCGCTATTTCCAATGACAAGTTTTCGTTCGGCGGCAGCTTCTATGCTTCCGGAACTTTTAATTCGACCACGTCTGCCAGTGGTTCGGGAGGCTTAAACAACTACTACCTTTCGGAATGTGGATTTGAAATCACCACATCCTTCAATTGGGCTGCCAGCTGGCAAAACAACTCCCAGCCCACTTCATTCCCGTAGAAATTGATTCACGTCACGGTACCAGGGTGATCCCGGGTTCCAGCGTGATTTGGGAATCATCGCGTTTTTTCGGTTTTTTCGCCGGTGTGGGTGTCGAAGTAGGTCTAAGTGTAGGGCGGGCGGTAGACGTCGCTGTCAGCGTAGCTTCTGCCGCTTGAGCAGTGCCAGTCGCTGAAAGAGCGGTCGCCGTCCTGGCTTCCCGAAACCTGCTGAGGGTCTGGACGGTGGCAGTTTGGACTGCCTCTACTGACTGGTTTCCTGCCTCAGCAGTGGGCGTTGACATAAAGGATTCAGCGGCGTTCTGAGTCATCGTTACGCTGGCGGTTGATCCAGCGACTGGAAGACCAGCCTGGTTATCCTCCTGGTTTTCCTTTAATTGCTGTGTCAGCGCTGCCCATGTCGCTGAATCGGCAGTTTTTTGGGTTAATTGCGGATCAGTTGGATTCCATATCACGCCAATAACGATGATTAAGAATACTACAGCAACCAGTATGCCTGCAATCGCCTTCCAGCCCAACTTTTGCCAGGCGGAAAGTATGCCTGCTGGAAGAAGTTGTTTAGGATTTGGCAGTCCACCTACCTGGGGCTTCTCGATGGGCATGAATAGCGCTTGAGTTTGCGATTCTTCCTGCATGGGGAGGTCCTCACTGGGCAGGGATTGCGCAGACTCCTGAGCTTTTTCATCGATCAGGGGTTCCTCCATCGGCAAGGCTTGCACCAGAGTTTTTGGCTCTTCCTCTTTCGCAGGTTCCTCAATGATTGGCGGTGGAATTGAAGCCTGAAGCCCTTCCTTTTCCAGGAAGACCTCGATGGCCTGAACTTGTTCTGGGGTCCGGGGTTCTTCTTCTTGCGGAGGGTTTTCGATGGGTAAAGTCTGTGATGGGGGTGGTGATTGTTCCTCTACCAAAGGTTTCACAATGAATGGCGTGGGTGGAATCTCCGGTCTTGGTTCCAGGATTGTTTTTTGGTTTTCGAGAACCAAAACCTTCCCGGCTGCCGGCTTGGTCCGTCGCCTCAATGCCAGGCGGAATTCCTCCACGCTGACTGTACGCTGCTCTCGATTGAACAGCATCGCCTTCCCGATAGCCCGACTGACATGGATGGGCACTGCCGGATTTATCTCGTGTGCCGGGCGCGCCGGCTTCATGCTTCCTGCCGCCACATCCATGGCATCCGGAGGTGACTCCCCTGTGAGTAATGCATAGGCGGTGGCCGCCAATGAATACACATCGCTGCGCGCATCCGTCCGGCCTTGCCCGTACTGCTCGGGTGGTGCATACCCCGGAGTCCAGGCGCGCGCCCCTGAAAGCGTCCGCAACTGCGGGTCGGCTTTCGCGATCCCAAAATCCACCAGCATCGCTTTATCGTCGGGGGTCAGGATAATGTTCGCTGGCTTGATATCCCGGTGTACGATCGGAGGCTGGCGCGTATGCAGGTAATTTAGAGCGTCACTGACCTGGTCAATCCACTCCAGTGCTTGTTCCAACGGTGGTGGGCCTGACCCTATCAAATATTCGCGTAAATTTTCCCCCTCCACGAAATCCATCACCAGGTATTGGTCATCTTCCTCACCTTGGAAATAATCGTGCACCCTCGGCAGGTTTGGATGGATGAGCTTAAATAACAACCTGGCTTCCTGCTCGAACTGGCGCCGCACCTCTGGAGCGAGCTGCATGTTGCGTTTAACCGCACACAAAGCATCTAGGCGCATGTCCCATGCCTGGTAAACCTCGCCAAACCCACCTTCACCAAGCAGCTTGATGATTCGATAGCGATTATTTAATACCTGATCCGCATCAAGAGCCATTGCCTCATCCCAATTCAAGGATTTCTAAACCTGATCCATTGCTCAACCAAGATGATTCTAACACCAGTCCCCGACCATGCAAGGATCACGATCTTACAAATTACTTCCAACCTCCAGGCACGCTTCATGCAGCCTCAGGCATGATACAATTTACTATCTTATTTTGAAGCCTACTTGTGTACCTGATATCTCTTTCCCTCACCGACCTCGTCTCGGGTTACGATTACGTGCGTGCTGCCCAACAAGAGCTGATCCATAAATGGCGCCAACCGCTCCTGGAAGGCTATACCAGGCAGCGCACCGTTTACGACAAGTCCTCTTTACAAGCTAAACAAAACCAGGTTCAAAAAAAACGCCTGATCCTGGCAGTCATCCTCGTAATATCTGTATCGATTTTATCCGGGCTCGCAATCCTGTTACTTTCATTGCTTCCGGGCATGTCTGCGACCTGGCAGCGTTTCCTGTTCACTGCCTCACCGGTCCTCTGCCTCAGTGGGATTGGCGCCGGCCTTGTTCTTGGCGGCTTCATCCTTTACAGCCCACGCCTGCGCCCGCCTGCCCCACCGCCGAATCCTTTGCAGCAGGCTTCAGCCAGCGAAATTCCAGCCCTGCTCGCGAACTGGCAAAAATCCATGCAGGTAGATCCCTCCGTTGATAAAACCGAACCTCCCCCGGACGAAGGCTACACCGGCGAACGCTACTTGGTTCAAAGCCTGGAACAGCTCCCGATCCATGGCTACATATTGCATCGCCTGGTGCAAAAAGAAGGCGATGACCTGGATGTCATTGCTGTGTGCCAGACGGGCATCTGGTTGTTCGAAGTCAAATATTGGAAGGGCTCGATTTTTCGCAATAAAGGCCAGTGGACCAAGGAAAAAACCTACCTCGGCCGTGGTGGGGTCGAGCGAACATCGGTACGCCAGGTCTCCCAGCCCCCGGAGATGCAGTGGCAGCGTATGCGTGATGACCTGATCTACACGCTCAACCGCCAGGCACCCGGCCTGATCAAGCGTTACCCGGCGCTGACCCGCATCCAGGGCGGCGTGGTCTTTGCCCATCCCGAGGCGGAGATGTTCATCCCCCCAGGCGCCGGATTTTCCTGGGGCAACCTGCCTTTCTGGCTTCAGAAATTCCAGGAGGCGCCACCAGAACCGCTTTTTACTGACGAGCGCCTCGTCCTGACAGTGGTCGAAGTCCTCCTTCGCCGTCACCAGCGTGTCTTGGGACAACCTGCCAGTCGCTCCATGTTGAAAATCGCCGAAAAGCTGGTCGCCCAATCTGACCAGCGCTTACAATCCCTCGTCGCTCGTGGCTCTGTTCGGATAAATTAGGAAAAATAAATGCCCTTATCCATCACCATTTCACCCTCTTTTACGGATTGCAGCCATGCAGCCTCTTCAGCCGCCCTCTCCTTCTTGCGTCACAAGCTGGCTGAGCAGGAGGCAGTCACCCTGGTCCTCGCAACCGGCCTCAGCCAGTTCGGATTGCTGGCGGACCTGGTTGCGGCGCCTGGCATTGCCTGGGAGAGGGTGACCGCTTTCCACCTGGATGAATATGCCGGGATTGCGGCGGCACACCCAGCCAGTTTCCGCAAGTACCTGGTGGAGCGCTTTACCAGCCGCGTGCCTCTGCGCCATTTTTACGCCGTCCAGGGTGACGCGCCGGACCTCCTGGCTGAGTGTGCGCGCCTCGAAGTTTTAATTCGCCAGGCGCCGGTTGACCTGGCTTTGATCGGCATCGGCGAAAACGGTCACCTGGCCTTCAACGATCCCCCAGCAGACTTCGAAACGGAGCGCGCCTACCTGGTAGTTGACCTTGACCAGGCATGCCGCCTGCAGCAGGTAGGCGAAGGTTGGTTTACCAGCCTGCAGGATGTGCCACGCCAGGCAATTTCGATGAGCATCCGCCAGATCATGCACAGCCAATCGATCATCTGCACAGTCCCTGACCTGCGAAAAGCGTTGCCGGTGCAGCGCGCCTTGCTGGGACCGGTCACTCCAGGTTGCCCGGCTTCGATCCTGCGCCAGCATCTGGACTGCCAAATTTTCCTGGACCAGGATTCAGCCTCTCTCGTTGCACCGGGTCTACACCTGCAGTGAGTGAATTACCTGGACTGGTCGATCTGCAGGTTAACGGCTATGCTGGAGTCGACTTCACCCAGCCAACCCTGACAATCGATCAGGTCGTCCAGGTCTCCAGGGTTCTTCGCCTGCAGGGCATCGCGCTTTTCTGCCCCACGATCGTGACAGCTCCCTGGGATGTATATACTCACGTCCTGCCTCTGTTAGCCCAGGCAAAACAAGCTCTAGAAGACCTTGACCCGGATGCCTATGCGCAGATCGCCGGTGTCCACCTGGAAGGTCCCTTCATCTCCCCTGCTGACGGCGCGCGCGGTGTCCATAACCTCAGCGCTATTCGCCCGGCCTCGAACCCGGAATTTGAGGTAATACTCGACCTTTCCCGAGGCACTCTCCGCCTGCTGACCCTGGCGCCTGAAATTGATGGTGGGCTTGATCTGGTAGCCTACGCATCTTCCCACGGCATCCTGGTAGGCCTGGGGCACACCCTCGCCTCTGCAGAGATTATCCATGCTGCCGCCAGCGCTGGCGCCCGCTTCTCTACCCACCTCGGCAACGGGCTCCCTGGTATGATTCATCGCCACCAGAACCCAATTTGGGCGCAGCTCTCGGAACCGCGCCTTTCAGCACTGATCATCGCTGACGGCCACCACCTGCCGTCCGATTTCGTCCGGGTCGTCGTCGCTGTTAAAAGCGTGGGAGGCGTCATCGTCACTTCCGATTCCGCCTCCCCAGCCGGCTTGCCTGCCGGCGAATACGAATTCTGTGGGAAAACCGTGCGTTTGGATATGGATGGCCGCTTATACGATCCGCAGTCCGGCTACCTGGCTGGCAGCTCCGCCAGCTTGGGTCAGTGCCGGGACTGGTTATCGAAATTAGGTTTTACTTCTCCCGATTTGGCCCACCTCTGCCGTGAGAACGCCCTGAGGTTGATAAACAAGGAGTCCACAGGGCTTCCTTGTCCTGAGCGACGGCTTTAGCCGCTGCTGGGAATGCTTCTTATTCAAAGGCTTCCGGGTGTAGCAATTTCGCCAGGGCTTCGTACCCATCTACCAGGCGCGGTCCGGGCCGGCTGACCAGGTTGTCATCAAACGGGTAGATCTTCTTTTCGCTAACCGCGCTAAGGGTATCCCAACCCGGTCGTGCTCCCACCGACTCGGGCGTCACCCCGTAAGCCGCGTCTCCCAGTAAAATCACCTGGGGATTGATCTTCAACAGCGCTTCCAGGCTCATCTGGACCCACTGGCCTTCCAGCTCCGCGGCAGCGTTCGTGGCGCCTGCCCGTTTTATCAGGAGGTCGATGAAGGTGCCTGGGCCGGCTGTCCATGGCGCGTTCACATCCGTACTGTCCAGTTCATAAAAGACGGCGGATTGGTCGTTGGCGCTTGCGATCGCCTCGTCCACTGCAGCCACCCGGCTCTCCAGGGAGTCGATCAAGGCTTCGGCTTCCTGAGTTTTTCCGGTCAACCTGGCTACGATTCTCAGGTTTTCGTACATCTCCTCGAGGCTGGTCGGATTCTTCAGCCAGTAGACCTTCATCCCCAGATCGGCATATTCCTGCACCTGTTCGGGCGTGTTGATTTCAGCCGCCAGGACAAGGTCAGGTTTTAAGGAAACAATCATCTCCTTATCGAATCCATTGATACCATCGCCGATGCTGGGAACGATCTTGGCTTCTTCCGGGAAATCCGAGTACGCATCCCGGGCAACTACCTGACTGCCAGCACCAATCGCATAAAGGATTTCCGTATTGGAAGACGCCAGCGAGACCACCCGTTGGGCTGGCTCTGCTAATTCTACAGTTCTGCCAAGGCCATCGGTCAGCACAATCACTTCGGGCGTTGGCGCTTCTGTCGGGGCGGGTGTCGCCTGCGCGCAGGCAGACAGAATTAATGCGACAACTAAAAGGCCATTAAAAATAGTCCAGTATAGTTTTACTTGTTTCATTTTTTCTCCATTGATAATTTATTCCGGATGGAATTCCCAGAAAGATTATTAAACAAAAAATCCCCGCCTTCTACCGGGGAATTGAGCACGAACAATAAAAAACTTCAATTAATATCAACCACACTCACCTCCTTGATCCGAGAAGGAAATCGATATGACTTTTGAGGCTGGCATCCTGGCTCTGGGACTCGCGCACTCTTGTCCCATTACAGTTGCGGCACAGCGCCGGACTTTCACCGGCTTCCGCCATTATGCCCTGGCTTCCGGGCTTCGGGTCACCTCAAAACAACCGGTTGTTAACGTCCCACAGGCAGGATGATGATACCAAATCCCGCTCAGCCCGTCAAGCGGCTACGGTTTTGCCAGACTAAGGTACAATTAAACAACCGTAAAATTTTCCCCGTGTTAAAAACCATGGGGGAACTCTATCGAACAGGAGGTCTGTAATGTCCATCCAACAAACCCGTGCCAACATCGTCTCTGCGATTTGGAAATCCATCGCCCAGAGCGAGGTTGACCTGTCAGCAGTACCGGCCGACCAGCAGGAAAAACTGGTTGGAGTAATTGCCGACCAGGTTATGAACACCGTCAACGAGGTGCTCATTGAGGAAAATCCACTTCCGAAGGCGCCTGAACTTGACCTTTCGGACGAGGAGAAAGTTCTTTGGGAAGGACGTCCCTTCTTATCTCTCGTTGAGACCTACCTGGTGACCAGCGAGCGCTTGAAAATCATCAGCGGATTCATCAGCCGGGATGTTGAAATCTTCGAGCTGATTCGCCTGCAGGACATCGATTACAAGCAACACCTGGGCGAACGCATGTTGAAAATTGGCGACATCACCATCCGCGGCCAGGACCTCTCCAAAGAACGCATTATTCTGCGCAACATCAAGGACCCGGAAAAAGTATATGAGATACTGCGCAAAGCCTGGCTGGCCGCCCGTAAACGCCACGGCTTGCAATTCCGAGAATTTATGTAATCGGAAAAATAGGAGACATGAGAAGAATAATCCTTCTCATGTCTCCGGGATGCTCCTGCGCCACCCCTAACGCATAGACAGATGAGTGCTACTTAATATTTTAATCATTTATTAATAAAAGGGAATAATCGGCTGTACTAACCCATGTAGGCGTTTGTACCTATCACCTAAATCGGCGAACTTCTTTGGGAACAACTCCATCCACAATCAAGCAAATTAGGGTCATCATTTTGGAAGACCATCCAATGGCTTTAGATGGTTACCTCAGCCGTTTTATTGGGGCTTCCGATATCGAGGTAGTGGCCGCGGTTCGGTATGGTGAAGAATTATTATTTGCCATGCACGACAATCCTGTGGACGTTTTGCTGCTGGACGTCCAGGTGCCCACCAACGCCGGCAACAGCAATCCATTCCCGATCTGGCACACCATCAGCCAGGTTTTGGCGCGCCACCCGGGTCTCGAAATTCTGGTCATCAGCATGCACGACAACCCGGCTTTGATCGACGCCGCTCTGGAGGCAGGCGTGTGTGGTTATATATTAAAAGACGATCTCCAGGCTTACCAGAACCTGGCATCAATCGTCCGTACCGCCTCCAACGGCAGCGCTTATTTCAGTCCATTTGCACGCGAGCGCTGGCTACGGCGGCGTGTCAGAAATTCACAGGCTTCGTATGGCGAGGAACCCACATCCATATTGTCGCCCCGCCAACTGGAAGCTCTTTCCTTATGCGCGGCATATCCGGATTTATCCCTGTATGCGCTTTCCCAAAAAATGCAGATTCAGAGAATCGACCATCCGGAATTTATTATCGAGGGCATATTTACGCCTGGAGGTCAGTACTCGTGGCGCTGCGGTCGCCCGTGCCCGGCAGCTTGGGCTGCTTTTGCCCGATGCCCCTCAAACGCCTAATTTATAGATAATGCATCTCCGCCTTCCGTCCTCTAAAACCCTGTGGATCGATCTCGGCCTGGCTGGATTCGTCCTGGCGATCATCCTGGTTTATACCTACGTTTACTTCATCAAAATACCTTACATCGGGCTAGATATCGCTCTAGACGATCAAACAGTCAAATGGATATACCCCAATCGATACAATTTAGAAGTCTTTAGGCTGGAAGATAAAATCCTCCTCTTTGGGGATATCGATTTAAAACAGGCGTATAACCAGAGAACCCAACCGACTTATGGCAATTTAAAGACCGGCGATGTTCTGGATGTGTTCATCCGTCGCGGTAATGAGGAAAAACATGTCCAATGGGTCATTCCAGGCAGAACTGTTGTTGAATTCATCCAACGCCTGTTGAGCTTTTGGTACCTGGCTTTTATCTTCTGGGCATTTGGACTGGCTACCGCGCTGTTAGTCCGGCCGCGAGATGATCGCTGGAGGTTGCTGGTTGCTTTCAATTATCTGATGGCGCTTTGGATCATGATCGGAGCTTCCTCAGACAGCAGAATCTGGTACAGTGCGGTTTTCATGCGGGCAATATCCTGGCTGATCCTGGTCGTCAGCCTCGCCTTGCATTGGGTTTTCCCGCGGAGAATTACACCGCCTCGTGCGATCATCCGGAATCTCTTTTTCTTGACAGGAGTAGCCCTCGCTATTGGCGAAATATTCCTGTTGCTTCCAGGGAACACTTACTCTTTCGCCATCCTCTTATGTTTTTTGGGCAGCATAGGATTACTGGTATACCAATGGTTTTCGAATCCTTCCATCCGAACAGTACTTTCATTGCCCTTGCTCGTGCTTGGGATCCTGATTATATTGGCGGCTGAATCGAACTTTACTCATGCTTTCGGGGGATCATCTGCACCCGCAGAAATTATCCTCCTTTTTATCCCGCTTTTGCCGATGAGTTATTTTTACGTTATCTATGGTCGCCAGACTGGGGGTATGGAAATCCGCCTGAATCGCTGGATCGCCATGTTTGTTTTCTTCTCCATCATCATTTTACCGATTTTTCCTATCCTGGCTGCCCTCAATCTCTGGTTGAGTAATTCAGGCTTAGTCGAATATATGGCAGTTTTTTATTGCGTTTTCACCGGAATATTAGGCATTATCTATTTTCCAAAATTCCAACGCTGGTTTAATTACAAATTTTTAGGCATTCCAAAAGTACCGGATCACCTGGTATCGAGTATAGCCAGCCACCTGTCTGGCAGTCTCGAAGAAAAAAATCTCGTCCATGTACTGAATTCGATTGTTTTCCCGAGCTTCTTAATCCGCCAGGCCCTCTTGTTACGCTTATTAAACCTGGAACCCGGGTTGAACCGCTGGGAATACCGAATCCTTTCTATTTCAGGGTTGCCTCAGCCCCAGTATTATTCCCAGGAAGATATACAATTTCTCATACAGAAATCAGATCCTGCCATGATCCATCAAAATTCTGATTACCATGTACAATCCCACCACCTTGACTGGGTACGCCTGGTTTTACCTTTATCTCTCGAGAACCGCCTGGTCGGATTATGTTTGCTGGGTCGTCGCGATCCAGACGACCATTACTCGCCCAGTGAGCTTCCGCTTCTCCAGGCCGTTATGGACCAGGTGACGCTGGCGCAGGTGCACATCGAACAGACACAGCATCTGCGTGCGTTTCTTCAGGAGGATATTCAACGCCAGGAAGCTGAACGGCTGCGGTTGGCACACCGCCTTCATGATGAAGTCCTGGGACAGCTTGCTGTTTTGGGACAAAATTTTGGTGATTCCAAAGCTGGCGCCCGGTTTCAGGAGAATTACGAGGCCACCGTCCGCCAGGTACGTGAAGTTATCGCCGGTTTACGACCGGCAGCATTAAATTACGGTCTGGAACCGGCTATGAATGACCTGGTTGACCGCATCTCTGAAATCAACCGGACCTCTTCTATTTTGGAGTTCAATTTGCAAGTAGATCAACCAGAATCGCCTCGTTACCCACCCGAGGTTGAGCTCCAGGTATATCGAATAGTCCAGCAAGCCTGCCAGAATGCGCTGCAGCATGCCTCAGCCGCTCATATATGGGTGAACGGGGTTCTAAATCCTGGTGCGCTCGACATGACCGTGATCGATGATGGCAAAGGTTTTGATACCTCACCGGTGATCGATTTTGAAGAGCTATTAAAGCGCAAGCATTACGGATTAGTCGGCATGGCAGAACGTGCAGCCTTGATTCATGCCAGTTTGGTCATCATTACCGCCCCCGCTGCTGGTACCGAGGTTCGTCTGCATTGGCAGGCCTCTCCAATGGTTTAAAATGAGAGTTCCCGAGTGAGGGGGGCACCCGGGAACTCTCAAGCCGATATTATATGCAATCCCCCAAAAAAATCAAGGGTATTTGTCGACCAATTTTTCAGGAAATTGCCACTTTTACGACAATTTTTTTCACCGGTGTTGGTTCTCCATCGGCAATCCCTGGGGCATGTGCATCCTCCGGGTAGACCACTGCCAGTAAACCCTGGCTCAGGCGCACTAGGGTGAAAGATCCCTCAGCGACGCTGCCATGTACGACGTCCTTCTCCTCACTAAACGCATCTGTTTCTTCCATCGCATGAAGCGGCGCCCACCCAAAAAACTCCTTCCCTGAGACCAGGTATTGGACATCGATGTAGCGCCGGTGGGCTTCGAAACGCGGCTGGCGGATCTCCGTCTTCCCCAGGTAGGATTGGACCAGGGCGTACACTTGCTTACCATCGATCTCAATCCTCCCATCTTCCAGTTCCTTCTCTTGAACTTCCTGTAAAAACTCCACCGCCTTGAACAGGCTGGGATGTTCCGCGCTCTGGTGGAGTAACTCACTTAACTTTGTTACAATCATTTTCAGCTCCTCTCATTCACACTTATGGCTTTTCTAACCAAAACACCTTTACGATTTTGGGGTAAATTCTACTCGCCTATTTTTACAAAGGCATCTTTACCGGGCACTGGCCAGTGGGCTCCATCTCTCCCAGCCAGGCTTTCACCGCTGCCCTTTGCGAAGCCTGGCTGTGACCATAAGCCAGGTACAGGTTGGGTAAATGCGGCTGTTCATACAGAAGATATGGCGATCCAAACGACGTAAATACCGTGTTCGGGAAATTTGCGTAAAAAGCATTCCAGAAAAAACCCATCATTGACCCGGTCATGCGCACCGTGCCAAACAAGGCGTGCGGGTAAATGACCACATTGGTAAATATCATCGCATAATCGCCCGCTTTCTCAAAAACAAGCTGCGAGTCGGGATTATTCAAGTGGTCAACTAACAATCCCCGCTTTTGGAGCGCTGTATCGATCTCTGGCAGCCATCTCTGGTCATCCGGCCTCCCGTTATCGTAAGTCAGGGTGATAGTTAATACGCGGTCGCCAGGTTTTAATCGTACAGGCGTGTTCTGGTTTTTGCGGACAAGTGTAATTGAGCGGTCCGCCAGGATCTGGGCGGCCGTCTGGTTCGCCGCTAGCTCTGATTCAGCCAAGGGCGGCTCTTCAAGACCCTGGTGCAACTTCAGGCGAGCCTTCATCTCTAAAACCCGCCTCACCGAAGCTTCGATGTGCGGTAAGCTCAGCCTGCCGTTTTGGTAAGCTTGCATCAGGTACTTAAAATCTTTGAGCGGTTCCGCAAATAAGACCACATCTGAACCGGCCAGGATGTTCTTAACGGCCTTTTCTTCCCGGCGCACCCGTGATGAAATCCCGATCATCGGCACTGCATCAGACACAATCACTCCCTGGAAGCCCAGCTCACGTCGCAGTAAATCTATCTGCAACCGCGAGCTCAGGGTCGCTGGCAGGGCTGCAGATGGGACATCGCTGCAGCCTTCATAATCTGGGAAGGCGATATGTCCAACCATGATACTCATCACCCCGGCCTGGATAACGGCTTTCCAGACTTTTCCATATGTTTTCCGCCAGGTTTTTAGGCTCGCTGAATTCACCGAGGTACAGATATGCTGGTCCCGGTCGTCCATCCCATCTCCTGGGAAGTGCTTGGCGGTGGCTGCCAGCCTGCCATTCTCCTGCATGCCGCGGATCCAACTCACGGCTAGGCGGCTGACAGATGCCGTCTCATCACCCATCGAGCGCACGTTCGTCACTGGATTTAGGAAATTAATGTTTAAATCCACCACCGGCGAATAGGTCCAATGGATGCCCACAGAGCGCCCTTCCCGTGCGGTGATGCGTCCCATTTCCTCAACCAGGGCCGCCTCCCCCGCCGCGCCGGCTGCCATCGCCCGTGGGAATTCCGTCAAGCCATCAACCATGCAACCAGCCCCGTTTTCCAGGTCCGAAGCCATCAACAAAGGAATGCGCGCCTCAGCCTGCAAAGCCCGTACGCATTCCAGTGGTCTTTGTGCTGGCCGGAATCCGAAAAAAGCACTGCCGATGTGCGTCTCACGTTGGATTTTAAGCCACTCATCCACGGAGTATCCCTGGTCTTCCGGGCACAGCAGGTGACCGATCTTATCTTCCAGGCTCATCGATCCCAGGGTTCGCTCTACCCAGTCATACTGGGTTGGGCTTAACTTCCTTAGTCCCATATTTTCCTCAAATTCTGGCCAGCAGCGCTGGCCGTGAAAACGTGCGGATTCCGATCCTGATCAAGATAAGGTCAATCACCCACACACCCAGGCCCAATAGCAAGGTCACCCCCGGGCTGAGAAAGAGCACCCCGCTGATCTGTCCAGCGACCAATAATAAAACGAGGATCACCAGTGAACCCGTCAACTGGTAGGCCTCCATGAAGGTTTTCGCCCGGATCGAAATTAAGACCGAAAATGCCATCCCCAGGGTCGCAATCGCCGGTGTCAGCCAGAGCATCAGCGGCCACCAAATCACCGGCGGGAACCAGATCCACCGCATCGAAGGCCAGGAAAGCGTATTCACAACCACCGCGTATACCAGGAAACTCACCCAGGAGAGCAGGACGGCCGGCACAACCGAAGCCAGCACCTTGGCAATAAAGAGCTCGCTGTCTTTAGCGGGTGTGTAGATCAGGGCTTCGAGCGTTTTCCGCTCGCGCTCGCCCACGAACGATTCTGCGCCGATAATAGTCGAGAGCATCAAAGGCATGATCAACAGGAAAGGCGCGAACATGTAACCGGTCAGCAGTACCACAAAGCCTCTCACCGGGGAAAACCCGTCCAGCCTCCCACCGATAAACGGTCCTACATACTCAATGATCCTGGCGTACCCGGCTGGTGAATTCAACCATTCTTTCACTGACTGCACTTGGGTCGGCACCAGGATCATTAACGCCGGGTAAACGACCAGGAAGACGATGGGGACAATGACTGCCGGAATCCAGGCGCCTGTGTTCTGCCGGACTTCCTTCCAATCCTTTTTCATGATCGTCCAGATACTCCGCTTATTCATCGACGGGTTCCTTGGGTTGTTGCTGGATTTCAAAGTAAATTTCTTCCAGAGTATGCTGCCTTGGATTAAGCCGCTGCAAACACCCTCCCAGGCGTACCAGGTGCCCTGCTAGCTCCGGTACCCTTTCCAGGCTATCCACCTGGAACGCCAGGTTCTTCTCAACCCCTTGCACCTGGAAGACACCTTCAAAGCGACTTAGCTCCGCTGCCTGGCTGGCGGGTAACCTGCTGGCAAGCTCAACATCCACCCATAGCCCGTTCCACAGCTTCCGTTCCAATTCAGCCAGGGTGCCCACTGCCAGCAAGTGCCCCTTATTGATCACCGCCACCCGGTCACAGAGCCGCTGAGCCTCATCGAGGTTGTGTGTACAGAGAAAAACCGTTCGTCCCTGCTGGCGGCTCAGCCTGGCAATCAGGCTTGTGACCTGGTGAGCCGCTTCCGGATCCAGGGCAGCGGTCGGCTCATCCAGGAAAAGGAGCTCCGGCTCATGTAGTAGCGCCCGCGCCAAAGCCAGGCGTTGTTTCATGCCCTTGCTGTAAGTCCCAACTTTATCCTCGGCGCGGTCTTCCAGACCGAACTGATCGAGCAGACCGGTCACGCGCTTCGGGAGTGCCCGCGGTTCGACATCGTACAAAGCGCCAAAAATCTCAAGGTTCTCCCGACCGCTCAGGCGTTCGTACAAGGATGGGGTTTCGGTTAAGACCCCGGTCCTCCGGCGCAGCTCACAACCTTGTGACCCCGGGAACAACCCTAAAACACAGACCGTACCGCTGCTGGGCGTCAGCAGGCCATTCAGGATGCGCACGGAGGTGGTCTTCCCGGCGCCGTTCGGACCAATGAACCCGAACACCTCGCCTTTTTCGACGTTATACGTCATCCCTTGCAGGGCCTGGATATTACCAAACTGGTGGGAAAGCTGGTTGACTTCTATGACCGTGGACACAGGTTTTATTTTCATCATTGCGAGTGGACTTTGCGAAGCAATCCTTTTTTTATTACTTACGATGGTGCTTCGTCAGTTTATTGGCAGAGATTATAATATATCAACCCCAGGAGATGCCATGAATTCGAAACAACGCTGTCTCGCCACCCTGGCTGGCCAGCCAACTGACCGACCACCCGTCACTGTTCTCTACAGCATGCTCTATTTCGAGGACCATTTTTCTGAACTTACTGGCCTCCCTGCCTGGGAGCTGGTACGTTGGTTGAATACTGAACCGGATGAATATTTTCGCCTGTTCAAGCTTATGCACGACCAGGCGCCGTTTGAAATGCTCCAACCCCACATAGCGACTCCACTTCTGGAGCGCCAGGCAAACGATTTTATCCAGCTAAACGGCAGGTTGATCCGCCGTAACCGCCTGACCGGCGTCATCGAAGGCCTGGCCTCAATCAGCGGTCACGCCAGGGATTATCAAGCCAATGAAACCCAAAAAATCTACTCCCGCCGCGACATCGCCCGGGTGATCGAAGTCCCCGATCCGTGCCAGCGCGCTGCGGAAGGCGTCAACGCTTACCTGGAGAAGATAGTGGCCGAAATCGGGAATGATTTTTACATCGTCTCTGGTGGAGTCGTTGGCACGGTGTATTCCTGTGGTTGGTACCTTGGACAGCAGAACTCCCTTGCCATGCTCCTGGACAATCCCGAGCTGGTCGATGAGGTTTGTAAGCGCATCACCGAGCAAAACCTGGCAACCATCAATCAGCTTGCACTCGGCGGTGGCGATGCCATCTACATCGACGATGCCACGGCAACCAGCGACATGATCTCCCTCAAGCAATACGAGCGTTTCAGCCTGCCTTACATCACCCGGATGGTCAGCGAGATTCACCGCCTCGGTCACCAGGCGATCCTCATTTACTTTGGCGGGGTGATGGACCGCCTGGAAGCCATCTCTTCCTCGGGTGCAGACGGTCTGCTAATCGAGACCAGTATGAAAGGTTATACCAACGACATCGCTGAAACAGTTCGACGTGTTGGCAATTCGATCACCTTGTTCGCCAACATAGACCCACTGGGAATTCTCCAGAACGCCAGTGACTCCGGCCTGGAAGCTGAGATACAACGCCAATTTTCAGCCAGCAGGAACGGGCGCGGGTTTGTGATGTCAACTGCCAGCCCGATCACCCCGGGAACACCGCTCTCGCGGGTGCAGAAATTCCTCGAGCTGGGGAAGAGCCTATCTTACAGTTCCGGGTAGCGTTGTTCCAGGGCGGTTTTCAATGCAATCAAGTTTTGCTGGCTTGCCAGGTCGTAAAGTGCCCGCGTGTGGTCCTCCACCGGGACATCTGCCAGAGCTCCTGAGCGATGCACTTCGATCGCTTCCAGCATCGCCTGTGCGCCCAGCCCGGGATCGGCTTTCCCCTGTGAATTTTTAATCGAGTTGATCGCCGATCCTGCCAGGAATAGCACCATCTCCGTCAGGCCACGCCGGGCGGCATCCGCCAGGTTGAGCCCGATGTTACCCTGGTCAAGCGCCCCAGCGCGCACGATCGTCGTCGGCAGGATGCCCGGCAGGGGTTTGACCAGCACGGCTTCCGAAGCTTCCCATTCCTGACCGTAGGGCTTTAAGAATGGCATCCCGGGTTTAACCGGCGCTGTTTGCCGGAAATCGATCCCGTCCAGGCGCGCCAGCAGGTCGATCACCTCCCGCCAGATGCCCTTCGTCTTGACGCCAATCCCGGCATTATGCCCGTAGATTGCCGGGGGACGCTCCAGGTGGCGTGTGGCTTCACGAACCATGCGCACTGTACCCCCTGCCCAGGTCTCGCTGAGCATCACTGCCGTTGCGCCTGCCTCCATGACAGCCTCCACAGTGGCTGTGACCTCGTGCGGGGCACCACTGATGTGTGGTGCAAAGAGCACACCTGACCCGTCACGCTCAGCCTGAACCCGCCGGATCGCCTCGGCAGCTCGCCGCGTTCGTTCCGCCACCGGGGAGTAGTCCAGGTTCGGGTACAAATCCTCATCTTCCTTGATGAACAGGAACAGCGGATTGCCCGCCACTTCCTCCACCAGGAGTTCCACCTCCTGAGGCGTGATCCCAGCTGTAGGTTTAAGGATCGTGCCAAAGGCTGGCTGGTCAGGTTCGAAACCGGTGATGGAGCGCACCCCAGCAGGTCCATACGCTGGTCCTGGGAAGGATTGGACGACCGAATCTGGGATCTGTACCGCCACCAGGCGCGCATCCTGGTTCTCGAATACATCGAAGATAATCGCCGCTGCCAGGGTATGCAGGATGTCCGAGGAAGTCAGGTGCCCGTCAGGCTGAAGCATCATTTTTAAGGGAAAAGCCACATGCAACAAGCCCAGCCTGCCTGTTTCATCGAAGACATCCACCCCGGCAGGTTTGGCTGAACAGGCTTCCAGCAGCGACCCGGCAGGCGGGTGCTTGATCCCACTCGTGGCATGGTAGCTAATTTCCGAGACCGCTTTCTCCAGCTTCTGGTTGCGAAAAGCAAAGAAATAGGTGGCGACAATATGCTCGCTGCTTGTTGGCGCAGGAGTTAACAACAAACGCTCGCTGATGATCCTTCTCAGCAGCGTTTCTCGAGCTTCCAGGTCGTACCAAAGGGTATTCAGGGTGGTAGAATTAACGTTGTTCATGGGTGCCTGCCTTGAAGATTTTTTAACAAATTTAAAAGAAAATGATCATATCATCTAATTATAAACCTGACGCTGATTTTGTCCTCTTTGAGGGGAATTGTTTAGACCTGCTTCCTCAGTTGCCTTGTAACCTGGTAAAACTTATTGTCACTTCCCCGCCATATAATTTAGGCAAAGAATACGAAACTAAACTTTCACTAGATACATACCTTTTCGAACAAAGAAAGGTTATTCAGGAATGCAGCCGTGTGCTTCATCCAGAAGGAAGTATTTGCTGGCAGGTCGGGAATTTTGTCGATGATGGCGAAATCATTCCACTTGATATCATTCTTTACCCAATTTTTCTGGAATTTGGTCTCCATTTACGAAATCGGATCGTTTGGCATTATGGTCACGGCTTGCATGCATCGAAACGGTTCTCGGGGCGTTACGAAGTCATCATATGGTTTACAAAATCCGACAAATACACCTTTAATCTCGACGCGGTCAGGATCCCACAAAAATACCCGGGTAAAAAACATTTCAAAGGTCCAAAACGTGGCGAGTTATCTGGGAATCCACTTGGCAAAAATCCAAGCGATGTCTGGGATATCCCCAATGTAAAATCAAATCACGTCGAGAAAACAGAACACCCCTGCCAGTTCCCCGTTGAATTAATCGAACGACTGGTCCTATCCATGACTGATTCTGGAGATTGGGTGTTAGATCCGTTTTTAGGGACCGGGACGACTGCCATAGCTGCATTACTTCACAACCGGAAGGCTATAGGCGCTGAAATTTTTACGAAATATATTGAAATTACAAGGACAAGAATTGACCAGGCCCAGACCGGGAAATTGCGCATTCGACCTATGGACCGTCCTGTCTATGATCCAGGAGCATCCGCACGAAATTTACCTCCCATCGAAGTTAATATCTCTCATAAAAGTATTCAACCCAGGCTATTAGATGATGAAATTGATGGTGAATACCGGAGCAGTGACAATGAAGATCGTTTATGAGTATTCGCATTTAGGTGGTTCAGAAATATTACTGGTTCGCTACCCTCATATAAACAAATTAATAGATGAAACGATTCGAAAAGTTCAGGCGAATCGAACAAAAATCAGTAAAGAAAAGACAAAACAAGGGAAAACCTTATTTTCACCAATTGACATGAACAACCAGTTCAGACACGAATTCCGTTCCATCGGGTTTGAAGAGCTACGAGATACTTACACTATAACAATTCCAAACCATACAACCCAAATAGCTGGGGCATTTAAGCAGGTTGACTTTGTAAATGAAAAAGTTCTGGTAGAAGTCCAATTTGGTAAGTATGCTTTCATGTTCTACGATATGGCCAAATTTCAATATTTTTTCAATGAAAACAAATGTGACGTGGGAGTTGAAATTGTTCCATGTCATGAGTTACACCACCAGATGTCAAGTGGGGTTTCTTATGGGGAGCAACTAATCTATGATATCGAAAGGTTGAAAAGGCACTTTCCTGCTGTCCCAGTAAAAGTAATCCTCATTGATGCTGAATAAGAATAGAAAACCGCAGTATAAAAATAATCCCTTGGCTCAGCACCCATACTTGGGCATCGTAGACCTGGTCGAAATGGCGAACCTCGTTGAGGCCTCGCAATCCGAAAACCTGCACTTCTGCGACCTCCCATATCGGTTCGGCTCCTGGGCTTTCGACGATCCCGAAAATGTCCGGTTATGGTTTGATCAATCCGGTCACCTCGTTGCCTGGGCAGTCATGCAGTCTCCATTCTGGTCGATCGACTACGCCCTGGCACCTGGAATGCACTCCAGCCTGCACCGCCAGGTCCTGGAATGGGCGGACCAGCGGGCGCGCGAGATTCTCCCCACACCCTTCGGTCATCCCTGCTGGTTCGTCAACGCCTTTTCCGGTCAGGCTCAACGCATACAAGACCTCGAATCGCTTGGTTTCACCAACCAGGCTGCTGTCAGCGTGGATTCCTGGACCAAGGTCTTCATGGAAAGATCTGCCGGCTTGCCAATCAGGGAATTCCGCCTCCCACCTGGTTTCACCATCCGACCCCTGCAGGGAACTACCGAAGTCCCAGGATACGTAGATCTGCACCGTAAGGTCTTTGAATCCACAAGCATGACCGTGGAATGGCGCCTGCGCACCCTGCACCAACCAGGATACAGGCCTGATCTTGACCTGGTGGCAGTCGCCCCTGACGGCAGGCTGGCAGCCTTCTGCCTCGCCTGGTTCCGCCAGTTGCCTGGAGGTCGATCCGTCGGGCAGATCGAGCCTTTGGGTTGCCACCCGGATTTCCGGCGGTACGCCTTGGGCCGCCTGGTCCTGGTCGATGCCATACGCCGACTGCAGGCTGCCGGCGCCAGCAGCATTTTTGTGGAAACGGATAACTACCGCAGCACTGCCTTTGCACTGTATGAATCACTGGGATTTAAGGTGGTCCAGCAGGTCTATGTGTTTCGTAAAAATTATGGAGAAATCGATGAATAATCCCGCATGGTTGTGGTGGCGCGACGGTGTGGTTTACCAGGTTTATCCACGTTCCTTCCAGGATAGCAACGGTGATGGACTGGGCGATTTGCCAGGAATCACCTCCCGCCTGGATTATTTCCAGGAGCTGGGTGTCTCCGCAATCTGGCTGTCTCCCTTCTACCCATCACCCGACAAGGACTTTGGCTATGACATCGCCGATCACTGTGCAGTGGACCCGCGGTATGGGACCATGCATGATTTCGACGATCTCGTTCGCCAATTCCATGGGCGCGGCATCCGCCTTATCCTTGACCTGGTGCTCAACCACACCTCTGACCAGCATCCCTGGTTCCGCGAATCCCAAAGCAGCTGCCAAAACCCCCGTCGGGACTGGTACATCTGGCGAAAAAAGCCCAATAATTGGGTATCGTATTTCGGTGGAAAAGCCTGGAAATACGACCCCCTAACAGGCGAATATTTCCTGCACCTTTTCACCCAGGATCAGCCTGATCTTAACTGGCGCAATCCTGAAGTTCGGCAGGCGCAGCTCGATGTTGTGCGTTTCTGGCTGGAGCGCGGCGTCGATGGTTTTCGCCTGGATGTATTTAACACCTATTTTAAAGATGCCCACCTGCGCGACAATCCAGCCAGGTTTGGCATCCAGACGGTTCTGACCCAGGTGCAAAAATACAGCCTGGACCAGCCGGAAATGATCCCCCTCCTGGCTGAGTTTCGCTCCATCCTGGACGCTTATCCAGAACGATATGCGGTAGGCGAAACTGAACATGCGAATGCCCAGAAAGCCGCCAGCTACTGCGGTTCTGACCGGCTACACGCAGCTTTTAGCTTTGAGCTGGTTGGTTTTGGCGGGCTCGGCGTACGCTGGAAACCCGCCTGGGTTGTGAAGCGCTTTCAGGAACGCGAGCGTGCCTTCTCGCAAGCCGGCTTATGGCCAACCACGGTCACCGGTAATCATGACGTCAAGCGCCCGGCAACCCGCTTCAGCCGGAGTGAGGACGACGCAGTCGCTAAATTGGCCATGTTCCTGCTTCTAACCTTACGGGGCACTCCTTTCATTTACTATGGAGATGAAATCGGGATGCGTGACCTGGTCTTGCGCAAGGACCAGGTGATGGATCCGGTCGGAAAAGCTTACTGGCCGTTCATGAAGGGTCGTGACGGCTGTCGCAGTCCCATGCAGTGGGATGACTCGCCCCAGGCTGGTTTCAGTAATGAGCAGCCCTGGCTGATGATCCATCCAAATTACGGCCGGCGTAACGTAGCTGCGCTTCGCCAGTATCCAGGCTCGATACTCAACCTGACCAAGACCTTAATCGCGCTTCGTAAACAGGTCCCTGGTCTCCTTCAGGGTAGCCTGGTATTTTCTGAAATCGGACTGCCCCAAGCCCTGGTTTACCTGCGCGAAATTCCTGGCGAGCGCATCCTGTGCCTGTGTAATTTCTACAAGCAGCCTCTCAAGCTGGATACCCGTCCTTTAGGAAATTTCAACCGGCTGCTTCTGTCTACTCACCTGGAACGCCGTTCGCTCGAATTTCCTGAGCTTGTTCTCCAGCCATTTGAGGCTTGCATTCTAGCGGAATCAAAAAAGAATGTCATTCTGGAAAAAAATTCGAGCATAAACTATAATAAATAATCAGGGAGGAGTGAAAGGTAATCCGTATTGTTTCATCGAGTTCGAACTCGAGGAGGTTCCCATGGGTAATCGAGATAAAGGCAGGCAAGATAAGAAGAAGAAGGCCAAGAAAGCACCGCCAAAACCACTGCCGAAACCGCCAACTACCCCAGCGAAAACCGGATAGTCAAGGCTGTTCGTGGCGAAAACAAACCCTCACAGGTCATTGGCCTGTGAGGGTTTGTTTTTTATCACTCAGTCTTTCTTTTCCCGGTTACTTCCGGGTATACGGCAGGTAAATCCAATAGTAATCCTCGACGGTAACGTAATCCGTCTTGGTCAAAAGATTTTCGCCGCCGTCGCCACTGACCTTCAAACTCACCGTGAACGTCCCAGGCATGGCATACAGGTGGCTCTGGCTGCCACAGGTATCGCTCTTTTGCCCGTCGCCAAAGGTCCACTCGCAGGTGTTATATTCACCGCCGGATTCGTTGGTGAAATTCACAGTCAGCTTCCCGATGCCGGTCAAAGGCGACCCGCTGAAACCGGCAACCGCTGGCTCATATACAGTGATGTAGTTCGTGCGCGACTCGGTCTCTTCGCCTCCCGGTCCAGAAACCTTCAAGGATACCGTATACTGCCCCGGGTTGCTGAACGACAGGTTCTGGTCAGTGCAGCTCGTGCTCGTGGCAAAGGTACCGAATTTCCACTCGCAGGCATCAAAATCGCCCGTTGAGAGGTTGCTGAAACTCACTGTAAGCGGAGCGATGCCGGTCAGATGGTTGGCAGAGAAGTCTGCATTTACCGGCGTATAAACTACGACGTAGTCGGTTTTCGTCTCCGTATCGCTTCCGCCATTCCCGTTTACAGTCAATGAGACCGTAAATTTCCCGGGTGTTGGATAATTCTGTGTAGGCGGCGTGCACTCCGTGCTGGATTGTCCATTACCAAAGTTCCAGTTACAGGTTGCGAAATCACCGCTGGATAGGTTCGTGAAGGTTACCGTCGCCGAACCGATGCCCGTTAAAGGCGTCGCTGAGAAATCCGCCACGCTGGCGTTGTACACGGTGATGTACTCCGTTTTCGTTTCGGTGTCCTCGCCGCCCAGGCCGCTGACTTTCAGGCTGACCGTGTATTTTCCAGCAGCTGCATAGCTGTGCTGCGGGTCAACACATGTCGTTCCCGTCGTGCCATCTCCCCAATCCCAGGCGCAGGTATCGAAATCGCCCGCCGAAGTGTTTGTGAAAGTCACCAAGAGCGGATTTGGCCCAAGCGCCGGGTTTGCGCTGAAGTTCGCCGTCACCGGAGCATAAACGGTGATGTAATCCACCTTGGATTCAGTGTCTTCTCCACCGGTACCCGAAACCTTCAACGAAACCGTGAACTTTCCTGGTGTGTTGTAGGTGTGCATCGGATTGCCGCATAAAGAGCTGACACCTCCGTCACCGAAATCCCAGGCACAGGTGTCCCATTCACCGGTAGACTGGTTGGTGAAGGTCACGCTCAGGGTCCCAATTCCCGAGGTCGGCGAGCCGGTAAAGGCTGCTATTGCCTGGGGACTCACCGTAATGTATTCAACCTTGGTCTCGGAGCCTTCATCAACAGGTCCTTTAGCTGTTAATTTCACTGTATATTTTCCAGAAGCAGTATACGTGTGAGTGGGATTACATTCTGCGCTCGTGCCCGTATCTCCAAAATCCCAGGTACAGGAAGTAAAGTTGCCCGTAGACAGGTTAGTGAAGACGACAGTCAAGGGTACCCCACCGCTGGTAGGCTCACCCTTGAAGTCGACGACGAGTGGCTTCTTGGTGACCGTAATATAGCTGGGCTTGGTCTCCGTATCCGTGCCTCCCCAGCCCTTGGCGGTCAGAGTCGCGGTGTACACACCGGGAACAGTATAGGTATATACCTGGGTGCCGCAGCCGTTCGCCGTCCCGCCATCACCGAACGTCCAATCGCATTGGCTGAACGTCCCGGTGGACTTGTTGGTAAACGTGACCTGCAGCGGATCGTACCCCGAAGTCGGTGAGCCCTCAAAGTCTGTCACCACCGGATCCGGATCCAGGTTGTTGAAGACACATTCGGTGGCCTCATCTTTATCCAGGTCGATGCGCGCCGCGGTTCTGGTGTACACAATCGTATCGCTGGTGTCCGACGAGGTACAGACAGTTGCCGTCAAAACCCAGTCCTGGTTGATGATATATTCCGTAATCGTGTAAATACCCGTCGGTCCATCGTATTTCAGGGATTGTTCAATCTTATCGGAGTCGCTGCCATGGTCAAGCCAGAACAAGGTGGGCTTGTAAATCTCTACCCAATGGTTTCCAGCCTCCACAATCCCCACACCTTTTTCTGCATCCAGGGCTACCCCCATCGGTTGGTGCAAGCCACCATCATCACGGCCAACACGCCCATACATGGTCATAAAGACACCGCTGGGATTGAATTTTTGTAGGCGGTTGTTGTCCCGATCGGAGACAAAGACATTCCCGTCCGGATCAACGCCCACACCGGTCGGATGGTTGAACTCGCCATTCCCGGTGCCGGGACCTCCCCAGCCACCCAGGAGGTTGCCATCGGCATCGAAAGCCTGTACGCGGTTGGCATCGCCATCGGCTACATAGACTGCATTACTTGAAACCGCTATACCCTCGGGATCGGAGAACTGGCCGTCCCCGCTGCCCTGAATACCAGCCTGGCAGCCTGAGGTGCAGGACTGCAGAGCGCTGCTCCCATTATCGACGCCCCAACCCCACATCTGCTGGAAGACTCCATTCGAGTTAAATTTTTGGACACGGTAGTTGCCGGCGTCCACTACGTAGAGATACCCGTCTCCATCAATGGCGATCCAGGTCGGGTGGTTAAACTGGCCTTCGGCAGTTCCGGTTTCCCCCGCTGCCCCCTGTAAAATGCCATTAATATCATAGACCTGGACGCGATCATTATTACTATCAACCACGTAAATCGTGCCTGCGCTGTTAATCGCCACACCGGCTGGGCTATCAAACTGTCCAACCCCCGAACCGTAAATGCCAGCGCGACAGGAAGCTGTGCAAACCTGGGCGGCTGCGGAACCATCGGTGACACCCCAGCCCCACATGCGCACAAAGTTCAAATCCTTGTCGAATACCTCAACCCGGTTGTTGCCCTGGTCTGTAACCACCAGGTTTCCCGAACCGTCCTGTGCAATTCCGTAAGGATTATTGAACTGTCCTTCCTTGGTCCCGCGACCCCCAAAGTCCAGAAGACTGTCCGGGAATTCGGCATTCTCGAAAGCGAAGGCAAAATCCTGGCCGTTTGCCGGCTTGGCGACCTTCTTGATGGTGACCGCGCCATTTTCATTGGCATTCAGGAAATTGCAGCGAATGATATCCCCCAGACCTAACTTAATCGCCGCGCTGTTCACCGTGATGATGGGGGCTTCCATCTCTTCATCGTCGTATTCGCACATTACCACAGAATCTTTCCACAAGTCTGGAATCGGCTGCGTAATTGTGTAGGTATCCGGAGGTAAGTTGAAGATTATTGAGTTGGTGACGTTCCAGGCATTTGTGGCGGTGTCATCAACCAGGGCAAACGAAGTCGCCGCGAAAACCTGGATACGGTAATTACCCAGATCAGCCACGAAGAGCTGCCCGCCTTTATCCAGGGCAATCTCCCCGATGCCATCGAATAGGCCTTCCCCGCTGCCTGCCTGACCCCACTTTTTTACAAAATTGCGATCTCGATCAAACTTTTGGATCGTATTTTGGGAATCCACGACGTAGATCATGCCCGAATAATCTAAATTGATGTCGGCGATGTTATTAAACTGGCCGTCCCCGGTTCCCGCAAGTCCTTCCTTACAATTTGCCGTGCAGAGCTCCAGCTGGCTGCGACCTGTCGCCACACCCCACCCAAAAGTTTGAACAAACGCCCCAGCGTCTGTAAACTCCTGCACACGGTGGTTCAGGCGGTCCGCCACCAGCACATTGCCGTTGGGTATGGCAGTCACAGCCACAGGTTCCGCGAACTGCCCGTCTCCCGTGCCAGCCGCTCCCCATTTTGCCTGGAATGAGCCATCGCTGCCCTTAAAGGATTGCACACGTTGGTTGCCAATTTCTGTTACGTAAATATTGGTCGAGTAGACCGTGGTATCACCGTACGTCTGGGAGCTGGTCACTGCAACTATATCGCTCATTCCGGAGAATTGCCCGTCCCCGGAACCTTCGAGGCCGATCAGGCAGGTGCCGCTCTGGCAGGTTTCAAAAGCGGCTGCGCCAGTTTTGACACCCCAACCCCACATCCGCTGGAAAGTACCGCTGTTGTTGTACTTCTGCACACGGAGGTTGCCGGCATCGACCACGTAGACATTGCCATCGGTGTCCACTGCCACGCTGATCGGGTTGTTCATCTCCCCCAGGGCGGAGCCTGGCAGGCCTGCTGAACAGGTGGTTGTACAGGATTGGAATCCCGCGCCTCCACCCACTCCTTTGCCCCAGGTTCGTTCGAATTCGCCTGTCGAATTAAACTTGACAATGCGGTGGTTAACGTTATCCGCCACGAATACATTGCCATTTTTATCCACCGCAATCCCGGGATCGGTAAAGTTGAACTGGTCATTGCCTGTTCCCTGGCTGCCCCACATCCACAGGAAATTCGGGGCAGCAGGGCTATCCATCAGGAAATTAAAAATCCACTCGGACTGAGGGTCAGCTCCGAGCTGGATGGTGATTTGGCCGTAATCATCCGGGTTGATAGTCTGGGCTGTGGAATTCGATCTCACAGCAACCAGGGAAATCCCGAGTACAATCAGGATAAGTAAAGAAAATTTTATGACTCTTTGCATGGTTATTTTCCTTTTTGGTAAATTTCCAATTAACAGTCTGATCCAGGCCAATCACTCGAATTTTTTTTACCCATTTCATCAAGTAATTTACCTGGTTTATTCGCTTATCTTGTCCCACGCTTTTTTTACGCTGGTCGCGAATTGACGAGTGCACTACTTTTACTAACCTACCATTAACATTATACAACTAAATTATACTTGTCTTTATGCCTCATCCACCTATCAGAGTTGTAAACTTGGAAGTAAAATAAATTATGCAAAAACAAATTTTCTTCATTCTGATCATTTTTATCTTTCTACTTGGCGGCTGCCAGGCTCAAGAAATTGTAATCACCCCAGCCGAATCCAGCCAGCCGACGGTTACGTCGCAGCCATCATCAACCAACACCCCTCAACAGCCAAGTGCAACGCCTACCAGCAGCCCAACCCCAACAACGGCAACACCTGAGCCAACAGTTTCATCCTGGCAAGAAGCCAGTGCAGATTGGGCAGAATTCACCTGTGGTGAATTCCTGCTCTCAAACAACGTGTGGGGCAAAGGAGATCTGACCGATTATGACCAGGCAATTGCCATCACCGGTGACCCAGGCAATTGCCGCTTCCGCTGGTCCTGGCGCTGGCCTTTATCGGGTCTGAATTCAGTGCGCGCATATCCTGAAATAATCTATGGGTGGAAACCCTGGAGCCCGGCCTCAACAACAGCTTCTCTCCCTATCCAAGTCGCTGCGATCCAGGAATTGAGTGTCCAATTAAAGTTCACGACCCGGCTTGCTGGTTCATATAATAGTGCCTTCGATCTTTGGTTGACCTCCACCAACCCTCCTGGTGGTGACACAATTACTCGCGAAATCATGATCTGGCTGGGTGACGCGACCATGACCCCTGCAGGAGTAAAATCGGGATCCCTGGAAATCGCTGGTGTTACTTATGATCTTATACAAAATCCAATGGGACTGGACCTACCTGGCATTTGTTCAAAAAACCTCGTCACCCACCACGTCGATCCCAATCGCCGAATTATTGCAATACCTGGTCGACAACCAGCATGTGCAGCCGGATGAATACCTTGCCAGTATCGAGTTCGGGAATGAAATCATAAATGGTGATGGTGAGACGCTGGTAGATGAATTCATCGTCAACATTAAGTAATAACTACCAGTATGTTCTCACCGCCGTCACAAAGCCCTCTTAAAGAGAAAATCGCCATTGTCACCGGGGCCTCCTCAGGGATTGGCCAGGCGACCGCTGCATTGCTGGCTGCCAATGGCTGCTGCGTCGTCCTCGTTGCACGTCGGACCGAACGGCTGCAGGAGCTGCAAGCCTCGATCCAGACAACTGGAGGCCAATCCATGGTCCTGCCGCTGGACCTGACAATAGAATCCAGCCACCATTCCCTGGTCGAACAGGTACAGCAGGCGTATGGGCGCATTGATATCCTGATCAATAATGCAGGTTTCGGCTGGTACGGTTATTTTTCCGAAATGCCCTGGAAAACTGCTTTCGAGCTGATCCAATTGAATATGACTGCGGTCGCCCACCTCACCCGCCTGGTTCTGCCTGGTATGCTGGAGCGAAATTCAGGCCACATCATTAACGTTGGCTCGATTGTTGGTGCAATTCCCAGCCAGGGGGTGGTCCTTTATAGCGGTAGTAAATCGTTTATTGATGCCTTCAGCAAGTCCTTGCACCGGGAGCTACGTCATACGCATGTCCACCTGAGCAATTTGCGTGTTGGTCCGGTAAAAACAGAATTTTTTCAATCGCCGGCTGAACACCAGGCACACAAGTGGATTCCGGTCGAACGTTTCGGCATCACCCCCAAGCAAGTAGCCAGCCGGATATTGGGCACGGTACTCAAGCCCAGGTCCCTGGTGTATATCCCCAGGTATATGCTCCTGGTTCCCTGGGTCGAGCTGCTGTTCGGTTGGATTGCTGATGCATTGGGTCCATTTCACCTGAAACGTACTTCGTGATCTTTTTACACAAAAACGGAATTAAAAAGAAGGTTTTCCAAAGCAATCTCTGCCCGGAAAACCTTCTTGGTTAATTTTCGTATTCGCTACGAAACGAGGACTACGTTAGCAGCCTGCAGACCCTTAGGGCCTTTCTCAATGGTGAATTCTACCTTCTGCCCTTCTTCGAGGCTGCGGTAGCCGTCGCCCTGGATCGCCGAGAAGTGTACAAACACATCCTCTCCGCCCTCACGTTCCAGAAAGCCGTAACCTTTGCTGCTATTGAACCACTTTACAGTGCCGATGATCCGTTCTGCCATTTTTTATTCTCCATATCTGATACTGTTTTTGATGATACTCGGGTCGTTTCATCGGAACCTTTAAAAAAAAGCTCATGGATTGAACCATGAGCCGTCTTTATTACATTTCCAACGTAAACTACTGGTATCCTGCGTGTTGAAATATACTCGACAACATCAGAATTGTCAAGATTTTTGTTGCTGCAAGATTCAACGAAATCCGTAATATGCTGCAGAAATCTCCTTGATTAACAATGATTCTGCCGGGATTTCGCATTCCTCGGCTAGAAAAGCATCCAATCCCTTCCTGGAGATCAATTCGCCCAGACGCAGACTCTGGGCGTCTCCAGGATGGTGGTAGTGCAGTGCGCTGGCAATCCCTCGCACGATCCATTCACGCGGCAGGCCATAATCGACTGCCAACAGCGCCGGCGCCACCAGTCGTTCGTGCGCGGACAGCTTGCGGATCGGATCTCGTACTACCCGCAGAACCTCGTCCTTAAGCTCAGCAATGGAACCCCGCCTGCCCAGGTCGGCCGCGTATTCCGCAAGCGCATTCGATGAAAATCCATGCCGTCGCTCCACCACCTGGCAGAGCTCCTCCAGCGCACCACTTACCCGGTTCAGAACTTCCGGATCTCCGAGGGCTTCGTGAATGTACCGGTGCCCTCGTTCAAAACCTGCGTAACCGCACACCGCATGGCCTCCGTTATGGATGAACAGCTTGCGCTCCAGGCGCGCCGTCTGGTTGTCCACCAGCTCCAGGACATCCAGGCCAGGCAGCCTGGGACCTATAAAGCATTCCCGCCTGGCGGTCCACTCGTTATAATCTTCGGTCAGGATTAACAAAGGGTTTTCACCAGGGCGCGGCACCACCCGGCTGATCATGCAGTCCGGGAAAGCCGAACACCTCCTGGCAATAGTCAACATCCCGTCCCCGCAAGCGCTTGACCACATGCGAACCCAGGACCGAAGAGCTGTCCATCATGTTCTCGCAGGCAATCACATTCAGTGGCTCGGTTCTACCAGCCTTCCGGCATGCCTGGACTGCCAGCGCCAGCGTCTCTGCCACATCCGGCAGATTCTGGTCGAACACGGCGGTCAGCACCAGCGCTGCGTCGGCTATTTCTTTTGCTACCCACTCACGCTCGATCGAGTGCACGAGGCGGTAGTCTGACACCTGCACCTCATCAAATTTACCTGCAGGCCTCCCACCACCAAACAAACGCACCTGGTAGGTCCCAGACTGCCTTAGCGCCTCCACCAATAGAGGATTTTTATCAACGAAAACCAGCTCGTATCCTGCCTGCCAGGCAAGCAGTCCCACATGACCGCGCCCGGTCGCGCCCGCTCCAAAGACTACGACCTTCCTAGCGCTGGTAGTCATCCTGTACCCTCACCACGTCATCCAGCTCCGGTGTGCTAACCTCGATCAGGCGCACATTTTCCAGCGCCGTCACCCGGTGCTTGCGCCCGGGCATGTTTTCGATCACGTCACCCGGCCCCAGAACCTTCACCTCCATCTCACCCTGTTCATTTTCCAGTTCCACCTGCAGCATTCCGCTGTCCACGTAGATGTGCTCGTGTTTCCTGACGTGATACTGCAAGCTCGAGCGCGTTCCCTGGTTGAACTCAATGATCTTTAAAGCGTAGCGGTCAGTATGAGCGATCCACAACTCGCGCCCCCACGGTTTCTCCACAATTTTCATGTGTCACTCCCTTCTTTCATTCCTAACAGCGTTATCGCAAATTCGTACAGCACCTGGTGGGCAATCCCCAGAGCCTGCTCGAGGTTGTATTGTCCTTGTTCTACTTTCTGCGCCAGCACTTCCGCCCACTGGCGCCGCACCAGGGCAGCCTTGGCATAAGCCCAGTCCAGGCAATAGGCATCGCTGAAAAAGCCGACCTGTTCATTAACAGCCAGCATGTCCAGGCGCTCGCCGATGACTTTTCGCATCGCACCCGGAAAGAAATTATGCCACCAGTATCCCGCAAGGGACAGGTTAGGCAACTCACGAGCCAGCGTGCACAGAGCCTGGTTGGCATGCTCGCTCGAGAGCAGCGCCTGGAAACGCAGTTTCGGGTGTCGTTCGATAATCCCTGCCAGCTCGAAGATCGTCTCCTGCCGCAGTTTGCTTCCGGTTTCGAACGGCAGCGGTTCGGCGCCAATCGAGAAATGGTAAACCAGGCTGTCAGCATGTTTTTCGAGCTCACTTAAGAATGCCTCCAGGATGTATCCGGCATAAACATCACGTTCCACCGGACCAGCCCACTCCCGGCGCTCCAGGGCATCCTCCATTTCCGCCTCACTCACCAGCCAGTAACGAATGTCGGTCGAAATATGTTGGGCAGTACTGAGGATGTCTCCATACGGGATATGCGAGACATAATGCTCAACAGCAGCCTGCACGTCACTAAGGTTGCGAATTGCTCTCGCGAACTTTGGGCGCCCATCTCCCAGGGTTACCGGCAAGGGTGAACCTGGCCCATCCTGGTTCCAGGCTCTCTCGAGCTCAAACAAGGGGATGTCATAGACTCCCCACTGCGAGCGTGTGAAGAATGCCCATTCCAATGAATACTGCAGCCTGCTATCCTGCGAGCCATCCCTACGCCGCCAAAGCTCCGTGCTGGCACGGCGAATGCCCGTTCGCTGCAAGATTTCGCCAGCCCACCGGTCATCCTCGGCGCGCTCTCGAATGAGCCTGTCCAGTTTACGCCAGTTCTCCAGTGTGACCGGCTCGCGCCACCCATAAAGGTGCTCCAGGATCATGCGCATTCCCCATGCCATGCTGGTATTCACGGTTGCATTCAGGTAAGGGATCGCCTCCACCATGCGGCTTTCTACTTCCTCCTCACTGGGATCTTCTGAAAGCCGTCCTCTCGATGGACAGCCGGCCGAAACCAGGTCAGAAATTACCATGTGGTAAAGCGCAATATCGTGCAACCCGCGTGCCGTCAGGTGGCTGGCATCCAGGTGCGTGTGCACATCAAATAACGGGATTTCATCTAGCCCTTCCAGTATTGTGTTAGACAGTTGGCTCATCCGGTTTCCTTTCTTCTTAGATCTAATCGCTCCAGGTGTGTCTGCACAGCCTCCCAGGTGGGGATGCCCGCTCTCCCACCGCTGCGAGTGGCTTTCAGACCGGCTGCCACCGTCGCTGTACGCACGACCTGTTCCATGTCTAATCCGCGTGCCAGGCCGGCAGCATACGCGCCGTGGAAAACGTCTCCACAACCCAGCGTATCTACCACAGTTACCGGTAGGGCTGTCTGGTGAAAAATGGCTGCCTCCTGGGTCCCATACCAACAGCCCCGGCTGCCTGCTGTTACCACCACCGCTGCCTGGCCTCTTCTCAACAAGCTGCGGACAATTCTTTCCGGGGTTTCCACCCCACTGAGCTGCCTACCCATTTCAATACCGATCACCAGGTGATCAATCCAGGGAAGCAGATCATTCAAGGTCTCATCCCGCCCGCGTTCTAGGTCAGCAACCACCAGGATGCCCATCTCACGCGCCAGCCGGGCTGCCCGGATGGCTGTTCGTGGCAGTGTATGGTCGATGAACAACACCCGGCATCTTCCTATGAGGTCCGTCGTCAGGACATCCACCGGGAGTTCCTTTAAACCTGACAGGTCAAAAAATAACGTGCGCGTGCCGGTTCGTTGTTCAACGATCACGATCGAATGGATAGGCCTGGCTTCTGGATCTAGGGTTATCAAATCGCAGTTGACGCCTTCCCGGGTTAACTCACGCGTTGTATACAGGCTCAGCTCGTTGTCACCTAAGACACCGCAGTAAGAAGCCCGGCAGCCAAGGCGTGCTGCTGTGACCAGTGCAGTTCCTGCCAGCCCCCCACCAAATCGTTCGTGGGCGCGAATCTCTTCTTTTGTATCAACCGCCGGGTACTGCTGCACGCTGATAACGTCGTCAACTGCCACTGCGCCAATGCCGAGTATATCGAAATTTTTATCCATACTGGTCTAGAAATTATATCAGTGGATGTGCAGGAGGTATAATAAGCCAGATTCAGGGCTCAGGTCAAACCATCCTCAGGAGCGTCGTACAATGGCTAACCAAGTTCCACCTGCATCCCAGCCGACCAATCCCCCACCCAAACCAACCCGCCGAGATCTTACCCCGATCCTTGTCGCCTTGATCGGCCTGACAGGAACGCTCATTACGGTGATGATGTCCAGCCCCCTGATCGTCAGGTACTATGATCGGCGCATGGCTACCCAATCCAGCATTAACCTTACGTTGACCACTACACTCGTTCCGGTGACGGTAACAACTGCCATTGAAGACACTGCTACCGCCAATAACTTCGTGCCAACCGGGGAAACTGCAACCCTCACCGCCGAAGTTTCCGCTGAAACACCGTTTGCAGGATTCACTGCCACCTCTCCTCAAATTACAGACACCTCTGGATCGAGTATAGCCACCACCCAGGTTACAGAAATAGTGACAAGGAGTCTTTTCCCAGAGGACATCGTGTCTGCTCGATGGGATGAAGGTTACTACCTAACAAGCCTGGCGTTTGGTGATGGTGAGTGGGCGCTGGTCTTTTCTCAGGAAACTGGTTTGACTACCCAGGGCTGGAATATCGTTGATGGGGAGCCTGAAGACGTCATTGAGCAGCGCTGGGAAGATGGCTTTGACCTGACCAGTCTGGCTTACAGCCCTCAGGGCTGGGTTCTTGTCTTTTCCAAGGGAACGGGTTTTACAGACCAGGCCTGGCGGCGAGATCCCGCAGTTTCCTGAAACCACCATCCGCTCACGATGGGATGAAGGTTTTTCAATCACCGCTCTCGCTTACGGCGCAGGCGAATGGTGCGTGGTATTTTCTGAAGTTGCCGAAATCACAAACCAATCTTGGAAGCTGGATCCGTCCTTTCCGACAGAAGCCATCCGTGAGAACTGGGAAGATGGCGCATCGATGACCAGCCTTGCTTTTGGCGATGGTGAATGGGCAATCGTCTTTTCGGAAGGCAGTGGTCTAAATATCCAGGCCTGGGTGCTTGGTGAAAGCTTTCCAGAAACTGATATCGATGAGAAATGGGCAGAAGATATGGATATTACTTCCCTGGCATTCGGTGCAGGCGAATGGGCGCTGGTTTTTTCCACAGGCACCGGCTATTCGACCCAGTCCTGGAATTTCCGTTAATAGCTACCAGGGGTAGAATATATACAACCGCCTGCCTCTGACAAAACTGTATGCCGATCCCAGGGTGGAGTGGTATAGAATATCGGCTCAGGAGAGTGCGCCATGATGATAATTATGAACGTCGAAGCAACCGAGATCCAGGTCGAATCGGTCGTTGTTCGCATCAAGGATAACGGCTTTAAACCAATTGTGCTCCATGGGGAAGAACGAATCGTCATCGCCGTCGTCGGCAACGATCCGTATAACACCCGAGAGCAGTATATATTCTTGCCTGGCGTCGATAGGGTCATGCCGATTTCACGCCCATATAAGGTGGCTTCCCGCGAATTTAAGACGGCGAATTCTGTATTCTCCATCGGGGACTTGCAGATCGGCGGGAACGAAGTGGTGATCATGGCCGGTCCTTGCTCCGTGGAAAGCCGCAGCCAACTCCTGGAAACCGCCCAGGCGATCAAAGAAGCCGGGGGCCAAGTCCTTCGCGGTGGTGCTTACAAACCTCGCACCTCTCCTTATTCTTTTCAAGGCCTTGGTGAAGAAGGATTGGAAATCCTTGCCGAAGCCCGCGAGCTGACCGGTCTTCCGGTAATCACCGAAGTCACCCGTCACGATCTGGTCCCCCTGGTCGCCAAGTATACCGATCTGCTCCAGGTAGGAGCCCGTAATATGCAGAATTTCACCTTGCTGAGTGCCGTCGGCGACAGCCACCGCCCTGTTTTGCTCAAACGCGGCTTATCTGCCACGGTCGAAGAGCTGCTCATGGCTGCCGAATACATTCTTTCCCAGGGCAACCGCAACGTTATCCTCTGCGAACGTGGCATCCGCACCTATGAGACATCTACACGCAATACCACGGACATAAACGCCATCCCGGTGCTGAAATCCCTGACCCACTTGCCGGTCTTTTTGGATCCTAGCCACTCCACCGGTCACTGGCAGTACGTTACGCCGGTTGCCCGCGCAGGCATCGCCGCCGGCGCTGATGGTTTGATTGTCGAAGTCCATCTTGACCCGGAAAAAGCCCTCTCAGACGGTGCACAATCCTTAAAGCCCGAACGCTTCGCCCTGCTGGTCAAGCAGGCGCGTGCCATTGCCTTGGATGTGGATAGGCGTTGATACTCCACTAGATTTGTTCATCGAGTTATTACCAGGCTCCCATCCTGGTGGTATTTTCCGTATCTCCTGGCGGCTTCGACAAGCGCGTGCATATTTGCAGGCGGGGTATCGTACCCAAGCGCGCAACCTGGTCCCAGGATGAACCCGCCTCCAGGCGCCAGGATTTCGATCGCCTGGCGAGCCGCTTCCATCACCAGGTTTTCATCCCTGGCCTCCCAGAGCAGCTCCGGGTTGACCGGTCCCAGGATCGTGGCCTTGCCCGATGACTTCGCCTTAGCCTCCCGCAGGTCAGTCTTGTAATCCAGCTCTAAAACAGGCGCGCCAGTATCCAGCATGCCATCCAGGATAGGCGTGGCGTCTCCGCAGATATGCAAGGCTACCGGGAAATCGTCACGGTTTAACGCCTGAACGATTCGTTTTTCGCACGGTTGCTCAACCTGCCGGTACAGCCTTGGGCTGAGTAGCGACACTCCCAAACCGCCTATTGCCGTCCCATGCGCACCCGCCTCCTTTAAAGCCAACCCATATCGAATCTGCACCTTAACACAGAATTCGAGCACGCGGTTGACAAGGTCCATCTGCTCTCCTTCAGCCAGGTCCAACAGAAAGCGTTCATACCCTCGCAGGGCGAGTGCTAACGCCCCCGGTCCCTGGTCGGCGCGCCCCATGATGAAGACCTTGCTGCCTACCTCCCGGCGTAAAATCCGCACGGCATCGAGAACATGGCACATCGGCGGGGTCTTCTCGGGATCCGGGATATCCAGGCTGTCGACGAGGGCCAACCCCTTTGCCAGCACATTCCCGGATACTCTCGGCGGTCCGTCATCGTAAAAATCGACCTGGCAGCCGCAGGCACCCGCCTCCGCCACCACACCATTCTCGACCAGCAGCATATCTTGGCCGAAATCACGCCAGAATATCATCTGGGCTTCAGCCATCATCTCGCCGTTCTGGAGCGCCTGGCTCATCTGCATCCCTGCGTACTTTACGGTCGCCAGGAAATTATGAAAATCGACGGGAACCCGGTCTGGAATCCCACCCCGGATCACCTTCCAGCTTCGCTCGAGAGAGTTCATCACACAATTATAATCTGCCTATGCCTCCATCATCCCGATCCAGTTCTCTTTATAAACTATGAAGCAATCTGATTGTTTGAGTCTTACCAACCTTGCATTAGTAATCCCGCCAGTTCCCAGCTTACGATAGAATAAAGGATATGAGCCTCCTTGCACTCGATCTGGGTTCCTCCTACCTTAAAGGCGCTATCTTCAATGCCAGCCTCACTCGCCTTGCCCAGGCTGCATTACCAGTTACTTACTCGACCTGGCTGGGTGACATCGTGGAAATGGACCCACAGGCATTCTGGCAGCTCTTCATTGACCTTACCCAACAGCTTTTCCGAGACAGCAATCTGACCCCCTACGACATCGACCATATTGCCATAACCAGCCAGGCTCAAACTTTTCTGCTGTTGGATCGACACCTTCAGCCTCTGACGCCTCTGATTAGCTGGATTGACCGCCGTGGCGCCGAGTTAAATCCACTGCTTACTCAGGCCATTGGACCAGATTTCCACGAACATTGCAGCTTTCCATCAAGCCTTCCCGAGCTCCAGTTGAGCAAGCTTTATTACCTGCGACAGGTTCAACCCCACCTGTTTCAACAGACATTTCTGGCGGCTTCCTTGCCGTCTTGGCTGAGCCTGCGCCTGGGTGGTCTGCCAATTCTCGACCGCAACCTGGCAGCCATGAGCGGTCTTTACAGCCTGAAGGTAGGTCAATGGCACTCCCAGTCCCTTGGGCTTTGCGGGTTAAAGCCATACCAGTTGCCCATGCTGGCCAGGTGCGGCTGTTCCTTACCCACAAATACGCCGCCAGGCTTTTTATCTATCCTGGGTGGCAGTGGAGATCCGCTCCGTGATAAAAACATCACGTTTCACTTTTGCGGAAACGACCAGACTTGCGGCGCCCTGGCCGCAGCGCTACAACCTGGAGAAGTTTTACTCACCCTCGGCACCGCCCTGGTCGCTTATCGCCTTGCAGGGGATGCCCTCGGCCCTTACAGCCCATCCGGTTGCTGGGGACCCTATCCTGGAGGAGGCTATTACGAGCTGGCTGTCAGCTCCCAGGGAACCTCAGCCCTGGATTGGGCTCTGCGTGAGGTTTTCTCTGGCATCAGCCCTGGCGACCTCGAACGGCTCGCCCGAGCACACCCAGTATTGCCAGGAGCCAACCGCCCGTTTTTCTATCCCCAGGCCATGGGAACGCCCAAGGCATTCTCGGAACAGGCTGCGCCTGAAGCCCTGGCCCTTGCGGTTTATGAAGGTTTGAGCTTCAGCCTGCGCTACCTTCATGAAAACGATCTGGGGGAGGCTCCTGATCTGCTGGTCGCATCGGGTGGTGGCAGCCGCAGCGACTTCTGGCTGCAATTCATCTCCGACGTCACCGGAAAGCCAGTTCAACGCTGTACGGGACCTGCTGGCTCCGGCGATGCCGATGTCTTGCTGGGCGCTGCCCTCCAGGTCTATTCCAATCACCCCCCGCATTCTACTCGCAAGGATCGCTTTCTCCCAGATTCAGAAAAGTCCAGCATTTACTCGAAGCGCTACCGGAAATGGCTTCTGGCTATCCCGGTTCAAATCTGATCATACGAAGGTAAAATTGAACCACATGGAGGTTACATGGATGAATTAAACAAAGGTCTCTCGATCAGCCTGCCGCCTGCTCAATCCGGACCTTACCTGCAAGCCTTCCAGGCGCAATTGCAAGCCTGGGAAATGGTCATGCCCCCGGTCGAGCCACTCGTCCTGGATTTTGGACTGGGTGATTTCAACCACACAGGCTTGATCGAGTATTGGATTGCAAATGAAGTCGAAGCCGGCTACTGCGGGAAGTATCTTTTCGTTTTCGATGGCCAGACCTGCCCATTACACCATCACCTGGAAAAGCTTGAGACTTTCTTCATCGTCAAGGGCAGCGTCAAAATGGAATACGCCGGTGAAATACGCGTCCTCGTAGCCGGCGACGTTTTGCGCATGGAGCTTGGCAGCGCCCATTCCTTCACTGGGCTTGGACCCGCTTTGCTGTTGGAAGTATCCCGTCCCTGCCTTGTTGACGACAACTATTTCGCCAACCATAGCATCCCTATTGGCGGTAATTACCAGGAGGGAAAATGAGCCTGCTATCTGCCATTGCCCGTCGTCCGGTTACACCTGAACAACCGCTGTTCCTTTTTGGCTATCCGCACACCCCTCGTTTATCCACCGGCGTTCATGACCCACTATACACTACCGCCCTCTACCTTGAATCAGCCGGTCAATGTGCCTTGCTAATCTCGATCGACGTACTGATGCTCAGCACAGCTTTTATGACCGCCTGCCGCCAGGAAATTGCGACGCGCGCTGGCATACCACAGCACTGTATTTTAATTTCTACCACCCACACCCATTCTGCGCCGGTAACCATGGACCTGCTGGCTTTCCGAGGGGATTTCCAGGTCCCGCCCGCAGATCGCGCTTACCAGGTTTACATCCGTAACCAGGTTGTGGAGGCCGCCCTCCAAGCCAGGCAAGCTGCCCAACCCGCCGAGGTCGCCTTCAGCCGTGCCAGGGTCGACGGAGTAGGCGGCAACCGCCTCGCTCCAGACGGGCCGCGCGATCCCTATGCCCATCTGATGCTCCTGCGCCGGCCTGCAACCACCACTCCTTTTGCGATTTCTGTCGTATACGGCATGCACCCCACCGTGATGCATGAGGACTCGACCCTGGTTTCCGCCGATTTCCCGGCTTTCACCCGCCAGGCTCTAGAGCAGAGCTTTCCCGGCGCGACCGTGCTCTACCAGACCGGTCCCAGTGGCAATCAGAGCCCCCGCTGGCACGTCAAAGCCCAGACCTTCTCTGAAGCAGAGCATCTGGGGCTAAAGCTTGCCCAGTATATTGAAGGTGGGATAATAAGCCTGCCCACGATCGCCTACACATCCGATATTAGCATTCGCTGTGCGAGCCAGCACACCAGCTTGCCTTTCAAACGCTTTCCCTCCGTTCAGGAAGCTGAAGCCCACCTGGCACAAGCCGTCGCCGTTCACCAGGAACTCGTGCGCCAGGCTGCCGCGCACGGTCCCCGGCGGACTGCTGAGGTCGCCATCTTTGGTGCTGAAGAGCTAGTGGTGATGGCGAAAGCTCAGGAAAGCGGTGACTTGCAGGCGCTGCACGCTCAATACTCCCAGTCTGAAGTCCAGGATATTTGCCTCGTTGGTCCTTCTGCCAGCCAGGCATTTATTGGCCTGCCCTGCGAAATTTTCGCCGAATACGGGCTCGAAATTCAAAGTCGCGCTCCCTTACCAACCACTGTCATTAGCCTGGCAAACGGCGAGCTCCAGGGCTACATCGTCACCCCCGATGCGACTGGTTACGAAGCCAGTTTCAGCCTGTTCGATCCCCAGGCTGGGGCGCGCCTGGTCGAGACTGCCCTCTCACTGATTGACTTGGTATCGAAATAATTGCCAGGAGTATACATGAGCACCAACTTCACCTTACCCTCAGCTATCGTCGCCGGCCATATCTGCCTGGATATCATCCCCAACCTGGATTATGTCCCCTCCGGCGAGTTTTTACATCTCCTCGAGCCCGGTCACCTGATCAACATCGGTCCTGCCGTTTTTTCTACCGGTGGCGCAGTCTCCAATACCGGTCTGGCGCTGCACATCCTGGGCATACCCACCCGCCTCATGGGCAAGGTCGGCGATGACTCCTTCGCCCAGGCCGTGTTAGGACTGATTCGCCGGTTCGGTTTCGGCCTGGCAGATGGCATGATCGTCGACGATTCGGCCAGCACCTCCTATACCTTCATCATCAACCCGCCTGGCATCGACCGCATTTTTCTGCACCACACAGGCGCGAATGATTCTTTTGTTCCAGATGACATCTCTTACCAGGAGCTTGATGGGGCAGCTCTTTTCCATTTTGGCTACCCGCCCTTGATGCGCCAGATGTTCCTCAACGATGGCGCTAATTTGGTTGAGATCTTTCACCAGGCGCATGCCACAGGCATCACCACCTCGCTCGACCTGGCATTCCCCGACCCCGCTTCCCCCAGCGGTAAAGCCAGATGGCGCCAGATCCTGAGCGCCACCCTGCCCTTTGTTGATATTTTTACCCCGAGCATCGACGAAGTCCTGATCACACTTTATCCTGATCTCTACCAACGATTCACCAGCCAGGCTGGCGCGGCTGGATTAATAAACTTAATCACCCCTGAGCTGCTCAGTAAACTTGGCAACGAGCTTTTAGAAATGGGTGCCCGTCTGGTCTTGATCAAATTGGGTGAGCGCGGTGCTTACCTGCGCACTGCCAGCCATAAACGCATCGAGGGGATGGGACACGCTCGCCCACAGAACCTGGCTGCCTGGTCGAATGTCGAGTTATGGGCGCCTTGCTTCCTGGTGAATGTAATTGGAACGACCGGCTCGGGGAATTCAACCATCGCCGGTTTTCTCGCAGGGCTTCTGCGTGGACAGGAACCTGCCGCAGCCTTGACCTCGGCGGTCGCTGTCGGCGCCTGCAACGTAGAAGCCTCGGACGCTTTAGGCGGACTCCGTTCCTGGGATGCCACACTCGGCCGGATTCACGCGGGTTGGTCGCATTTACCCCTGGAGCTGCATTCACCAGGCTGGTCGTGGTCGGCAGGTGATGGCTTATGGCACGGACCTGCCGGTTAAAAACCATCGGAGGTGCTGGATGATCATTACAGTAACCCTCAATCCCGTTCTCGACCGTACTTACCTGGTACCAAGGCTCGAGTTTAATGAAGTAATACGCAGCAATTCGCCGCGTTTAGATTGGGGTGGAAAGGGTTTCAATGTTTCGCGCGCCTTGAAAACCTTAGGCATCCAAAGCCTGGCCATGGGTTTCCTGGGAGGGGCTACCGGAGAGAAAATTGCCAACGGCCTGCTAAAACTTGGGATTGAGATTGATTTCACCTCCATCCAGGAAGAAACGCGCACCAACATTGTTATCCTCGAAGAGGCCGAGACTGATTCGGAAGGACCATCCGGTCGCCACTTGAAAGTCAACGAACCCGGCCCAACCATCACAACTGCCGAGCTAGACCGTTTCATGAGCCAGGTTGAGACCCATCTTGCTGCCGGCTGCAGCCAGCCTGGCCTGGAGTTCATCCGCCAGACCTGGATTTTTTCGGGAAGCTTGCCTCCTGGCATCCCTCTAGACATATATGCCAGCCTCATCCACCATGTCCAGTCTGCCTGCAAGCCCGGTTTCCATGCCCGTGCTGTTCTGGACGCCTCAGGGGAAGCCTTACGCCTGGGTTTACTGTCACGCCCGTACCTGGTTAAGCCCAACCGACAGGAAGCTGAAATGATCACCGGTTTTGGCTTGAACACCCGTCGTGATCTGGATCGCGCCGGCGCTATTTTTATGGATATGGGCGTCCAGATCGTTGCCATATCATTGGGCGCGCAAGGTCTCTACTGCTGCTGGGACCGGTCGCTGCTGCAGTCCAGGCAGAATGCAATCCTGGTTCCGGCTGAACCCATACAGGGTGGCAATCCCACCGGCGCTGGGGATGCCTTGCTGGCGGGTCTGGTTTACGCCCTCGAGAACGACCTTGCATTACCGGAGGTTGCCCGTTTCGCAGTTGCCTGCGGTACTGCTGCCGCCCAGGGTCCGGGTGTTGAGTTGCCTGCTGGCATCCTGTCCAGTTGGACAGGTACAAAACCCGCATAAAGTACAGTCCGAGTCTGCCATACCGATTGTGTTCCCAGGCAGATTATCCTTGTAAAATCTAATGCATGGACAGCCAACGACCTCGCAGGTTTCAGTTGCCTGCCAGGTTATTAGATGAAACAAGGAGAATTAAAATGAAATCCAAACCGGTCAGTATTATTTGGGGTGTGTTGCTGGTAGCAGCGGGCGCTCTCTTCCTGGCTCAGAACTTCGGCTACATCGGTAAATTATCCGATCAGCTCTGGCTGATCATCTTCGCCGGTCTGAGCCTGTTATTCTTCACCAGCTACTTTGTCAGCGGCATAAAAAATTGGGGCTGGCTTTTTCCTGCCTGTATTTTTGGAGCGATAGCGCTTGGCTTTGCACTGACTGAGCTGGGTGGTGCAGATGAAATATTTGGCTCGGCCGTTTTATTCGCGATTGCCATCCCCTTCATTGTGGCGTTTTTCTTGAATATGCGCGAAAACTGGTGGGCTCTGATCCCGGCCTGGGTCATGACCGTCCTGTCCTTCATTGTTATCCTCTCAACAAGTGGCAACGATGACATCATTGGCTCCCTTGTTTTATTTGCCATCGGCCTACCCTTCCTCGTCGTTTACTTCCTCAACCGCACACGTTGGTGGGCGTTGATCCCCGGTCTGATCATGGTCGTGCTTTCTTTCGTCCCCCTTCTAGAAGCACGGGCTTCCAGTGATTTTATCGCCGCACTGGTCATGGCTGGCATGGCACTACCCTTTTTCGCCGTGTACCTGAACCGGCGCGAGCATTGGTGGGCATTGATCCCGGCGGGAGTCTTCTCAACCATTGCAGTCACCGTTCTCATGACTGCCACCCGTATCTTCACGGGCAGGTACGAGGCGATATATGGCAGCATTTTCCTGTTAGGCCTGGCAGCCACCTTCGGCGTGCTCTGGCTCTTAACATCCCGTCATCAGACAGAATGGGCAAAGTACCCGGCGCTGGGACTGGCTGCAACCGCCGTGATTGTGTTCATTGCCGGATTACAATGGATGTACGTCTGGCCGGTATTGTTCGTCGTCGCCGGAGCCGTCCTGCTCTATTTTGGACTGCGTCCCAAGAAACTTCCCCCTACCCAATAACAACTGCAGGCATAAACAAAAAAAGGGGTGAACTCAAAAGTCATACGAGTCAGCCCCCTGATCATTCAAAGGGATAGCAGAAAAAAGAAAAATAAAAAACTGGCGGCTATTGGACCGCCAGTTTTGCCATATTCTGGGCAATACAGAGCAAACCGACCTCTGTTTTCACTTTCTCGATCCCCCTCAAGAGGAATTGCGAAAGCCCCAATCTCTTCGTTCGTCCAAACACACTCTCGACCTCCACACCCCGCAACGAGCGCAGCTTTTTGCCTGCTTCACTGGTCAGATTGTCTCTGGCTTGTTTTCTCCAGGCTTTCAACTGCAAACCCAGGTACACCTTGCGATTGCCCTTGGCTTTTGTGCACTGCTCTTTCAAGGGGCAGGCGATGCAATCATCCGCTTCATAGCAGCGCCGCTCCCCGCGATAGCCGTTGTCGGTTTTGGGATGGGCGCTGTACTGGTAAGTCAAGCGTTTCCCGGCCGGGCAGATCAATTCATCTTGCTCGGTATCGTAGACCATCTGGTCGACTGCAAAGGGGTTGGGTTTGAAGCGATGCCGTTGTTCCTTGCCAAAGGTGTTGTACTTGACGTAATTCCCGACTTGCTCTGCATCGAGATAGGCATAGTTCTCTTCACTCCCATAACCACTGTCCGCAATCACATTCTTCGGCAACCTTCCCAACTTGGCTTTGACCCCCTGCAAATGTGGCACCAGGCAGCCCGGGTCTCCTGGTCGCTGGTGCACACTGAAGCCCACCACAAACTGGCCTTCCGTTCCCATCTGCAGGTTGTAGCCAGGTTTCAACTGCCCGTTCTTCATGTAATCATCCTTCATGCGCATGAAGGTCGCATCCACATCCGTCTTCGAGTAGCTGTTGCGTCCAGCCAGTTTGCGCTCCTGGTCTTCATATTTCCGTTGCCGAGGCAGGCAGTCTTCTTCCAACTTCTTAACAGCGTCCTGCGTTTCTTTGCAGTCCGGTCTTGCTCCTGCGTCCACGCTTTTTCTTCGTTTTGCTTGGCTTCGCTGCCGGTTGAGCAGGCTCGGTTACCTGGATGGCTTCCCCCTGGGATGCGTCGGGTTTGTCATTTTGAGCTTTCAAACGCTGATTGAGTTCCTGGATCTTCGCTTCCAGCTTCACACTGTCCAGCGGCTCGTCGGATCCCAATTCTTCCAGGTCTTTGTCTCCATACTCAGCATTTTCGGCTTCATTCACCTGCTCGATCTGCAAGATGAGCTCTTTGACCTTCTCTTGCAGCTTCTGTTTGTACCGCCGGGTGCTTTTCCCCCATACCCAGGAGTACTTGTTGGCATTCGCTTCGATCTTCGTTCCATCCAGGAAATAGTTCTCCAACTTGACATACCCTTCTTCGCAGCAGCAACTCCAAAACCGCTGTGAAGATGTCTTCGATCACCTCCTTCACCACTTCCGATCGAAAACGATTGATCGTGCGAAAATCGGGCTGCTGGTTGCCTGACAACCACATGAAGTAAATGTTCTCCCGCAGCGCCTTGGCTATCTTGCGAGATGAGTACTGCTGCTGGGTATAGGCATATACCAGCACCTTCAGCAGCATCTTCGGATGGTAGCTGGACGTTCCGCCCCCTTTGTACTGCGTCAGGAGTGCTGATGTGTCCATCTTCTCGATGGCTGTATTCACCACCCGCACCAGGTGCTTGGGCGGGATTTGGGCTTCCAGATCGGTCGGCAGCAGCACGATCTGTCCCTGCGTATATTCTTTGAATACGGGTGGGGTGCTTTTCTTGTTCATACCCCCTATTGAATCACATCTCCTTTAAACGCGAAAGGGGCTGCCCTGTTCTTTTTGGACAGCCCCTTTTTTATTCATAGATTACTTGCGCTGCCCTGCGAACGGCAGGTACATCTTCCATGTACCCGGGTTCGGGTACGGGGAAGTGTTCGTCGAGTTCGAACAGTAGACGACCGTCCACAACCGGACCTACAGGCGAGAACTGCTTGATGTAAGCTATCGCCACGTCCAACAGAAGGTCACCCGTGTACTTCACATCGGTGCCATTCTTGAGGACAGTATAGCCATCACCGCCTGACTGCATGAAGTCGTTGGTGATGATGCGGACTGTATCACTTGGACCCACCAGGATTTCTGTACTACCAACGCCAGTGGGAGTCTTCCAAATGCCGTCAACTACAGCTACCTTGGCTGCGGTATCACAGTGGAACTTAACCATCAAGCCCGAAACTTGCGGGAAGCGACCAGTCGAGATCGCTGTGTTGCACTTCGGACTGAACCCGTTTTTGAAGGCAGTGGTTAGTTGGTCTCCGGTCACGGTCAGGATCACCGTCGAGTTCCCGAAGGGCAGGACGGCAAACGCCTCGCCCCAGGTGATCTGGCAGGAGGCTTCGCCACCGCTTGGCGGATCGCATTTGATATCCGCCCGCAGGCCGCCCGAGTTGATGATCGCCGCGTCCACTTCTGGATAGAACCAGCGCTGAGCGTCCGCCATCATGTTGCCCATCGCCAATTCATTCAAGCGGGTTGGGTCTCGCAGGATGTCAAATTGCTGGCTGCCGATTAACTGGTTGCGCAGCGGCGCCGTGTCGGTGTTCGCCTGGTCAACGATCGCCTTGACATCGGCGCGCTGGGCCACACCCAGATTCTTCGCCAGGATATTGGCACCGCCAGCCCAAATAACGTCGCCTGCATCAACCAGGAGCTGCATTACCGAGAAGTCTTTTCCGGCGTTCGAGCTTTCCATCACCAGGATATGGCCGACCATCGTGTTCGCGGGCCAGTGAGTGTGCCCGCCGACGATCAGGTCAACCGTGCTGGATTGTAGATCGTTCGCCAGGGTAATTAATGGACCTTCCCAGGTAATCCCGGCAACGTTTCCGATTGGGTTCTGTCCAAGTGCAATTCCTTCATGCACAGCCAGGACCTGCACCTTCACGCCAAGGTCTGCCAGACGTTGGGATTCGGCAAGCACCGCAGGGGCGGCTGGTAGGAACGTCAGCGTCGCCACATTATCGGGCTTGACCAGCTCAGGTGTGATTTCGAGAGCAGCTCCAATGACACCGACCTGCACGCCGTTGATGGTGTAGACTTCACTCGCCTTCAGCCAGGAGGGGATCAAGCCGGTCGATTTCTCTACTACATTGACGGCCAGGTAATCGAAGTTCGCCCTCGCCTGTTGATCCCACAAACGCTGCAGCCCATAATCGAACTCATGGTTACCCAGGGTCGTCAGCGCGGTTCCCCAGGCATTCAGTACGTCGATTGTCGGGATGTCATTTAGGAGACTCGAATTTGGTGGTGATGCTCCTACGCTGTCGCCAGCCGAGATCAACTGCGTTGTCCCTGGCAGGGCCGCGCTGTATTCATCGAACATCGTCGCCAGGAAGGCTGCGCCGCCAACGCTGACCGTCGAAATCCCATCCATCGTAATCGTGGTGGGATCGAGCTGGCCGTGGTAGTCGTTGAAAGCCATCAGGTTGACCTGCTTCACCGTGTCTTGTCCCGCAAGGATCTCGGTCAAAGGCCGTCCCTGTGCTTGTTGCGGCATGGGGATGCCCATCAGGTAAGCAATCGTTGGGGCGACATCGATCGTGCGCGCGGTTACGGTGGAGTTCATCTTGATGTCCGGTCCCGCAGCGAGGAAGGATGCGCGCATGTTCACATTTGCATCTTCAACCTGGACATCTGGTACGTAACCGTGCTGCCCAAAGAAGTGCGAGAAGGACACCAGGGTCCCCGGCGTCGCCGCATCAAACTGGTAAGGTGGATAAGCAAACACCACCAGGTCGCCCGTGCGTGTTGGGTGCGCCATGTCTGCAGTACTGCTCGGGCCATTCGGGATGTAGCGCGCTTCCGCCTTGGTGTACATGCGGTCGATCATCTTCCAGCCTTCGGGCGCAGCATCGCCGGTCCAGTCATTCGGATCGGCCAGGGCTGTAAAGGCATCCTCAATCTTTTGTACGGTGGAATTGACATCGGCGGCAGCGATCTGCTTGATGGTAGAGCCTGAGGCCGGCGCAGGGTCGCGCCCGGCGACATTCAAGTAGATCTGCACCGTGCCGCCAGCCCAGCAGGCTTTGGCGCTGCCGATGGTCTCGCCAGAAGCGGTGCGGCAGTTGGAGGTCTGCGGCTTCGAGAGCAAGCCCAGGTCAACCAGCACCTTGCTGGCATCGATCGCCAGGAACTGGGCTCCGAAGCCGTGGTCCGAAGCCACAAACGTATTGACATTCCCTGTGACTTCCAGACGAACGATCCACCAGGTCTCTGCCGCCTGGTGGTAAGCCACCTTCAGGAAATCCTTCGCGTTCCGTTACCCGGTTATCCTTCACCCCGTCGAGGTTGATATCATCATAAGCCGGGTTTGGCTGCCCGTTCGGGAGGGTCTCCGTGACTAACCCCAGGAACTGGTGCTGGAATTCATCGGTAACCGGGTAACCAACCATGACAATGTCCCACACGAAATTATCCAGCAGGTATGCCAGAGCCTTGTAGGAGAACTCTGCCCAGTATAAGCCCTGGTCGACATAAGTCTCTTCACTGACGATGCCGGCTTCGAGGATCGCGTAATCCGCTGCTGTCGATACAGGCATGGTCACTGCCAGGTATTCATCAAAGTCGGTATACCCAGGCTCGCCTGGCCAGGTCGGCCAGGTGGCGATAGCTCGTGCCACTGACGAATGGAACAGGCGTACCTTTGAAAGGTCTGGGGTTAGTTCCTCAACTTTGAAGACGAAACCCGCTGTCTTGCCATCGTAAGTACCGCCCACGATCTTGACCTTGGCTTCAGCCATGTAGCCTAATGGCACATCGGCTACGGCATTGGCTCCGTTCTTGTCGAACGAGAACATCACCGCTACGTAGTTGACCTGGCCATCGTCGCTCGGATCGTAAATGAAGGCGTTCAAGCCGTACTTATCGACCCCACCATCCAGCACGCGCATGCGCATCTGGTAAGCCGGGCTGAACGTGACCGGCGTGTTGGTCCAGCCTTCCGCCAGGACTGGTTGGGCTTCGGGGAAAGCTGCCTGTCCCGCAAAACCTGCAGGGTGGTCGAACTGCAGCCCGAAAGAGGTAACAAATGCCGCATCATCGGTCGGGCTGATGTAGTTCGTGGTCACGCCGCGTCCCGAGAAGAAATTCCGGTAATCGACCGTCGGTCCCTGGATCAGGCCATTTCGACCGCCTGAAAATTCGAACTGCATGACTTTCTTCCCGGCGCGTTCGGCTGCCTGCGCCAGCGTCTCTGCCTGGAGCACACCTGCATCAAATGCCGCCGTCCGTTTGCTCTGGAAGTCCGTCCCAGATCCGCCGTTTTTGTGGAAGGTGTTGTTTGTCGACCCGTGCACACCAGACCAGGCTCCGGTCATTAGCGAATACCAACCGGCTCCTGTATTCGGCGGCGCCTGGGTCAGCAGCCCGTTTCCTTCCGCCATCGCCCCATATTTGAATTCATCCTGGAATTCCGTAGGGAGATTTCCGACAAAATGTTCATTCATCAGATCCTGGCACGCGCCATCAGCAACGAAGAAGATGACCTTTGAATCGCCAGAACCCTGTGGCTCTCCAGTGGCCTGGGCGCGCAGTGCGGGTGTGACTGCTCCCAGTAGAAAAGCCAAAATGACAAGGATATAAAGCATTCTTTTTTTCATAGATTTGCTCCCTGAATGTACGATTCCTTTCAACTAAAGGTAGGATTGGATATGGCCAAGGGCAGGGCAAAACACCCCCCTCCGATTATTAGTTTATCATAAGATTCTGAAACATCAAGCGGGTTGAGCTTGCACCTGTGTTAATTTTAGGTTAAGAAAACTCGCAGAGGGGAGAGGAAACTTACGGACCAGTAAATTCTACCTTACATCCGGAAGACCTCATCGTAAGTAAATATTTCAGCCTGTGGATCGTTCAAAGTTGCCATCAGTGCCTGCCAGTTCGTGTCGATCGGATCGTTGGCTAATTCAGCGCTTTTCAGCCGGTAAATATCGTCATCCACTTCCATGTAAACCAACAGGTCATTCCGGCAAACAAAACAGCTCAAGTCCAGCACGCCTACCTGCCGGTAGATGTCCATTAACCCGGCAGGAACGTTTTGGTGATATAGGATGTATTCACCGACGCTTTCTGGCTTCAAGCGCCGGTGGATCACGAATCTACGAATATTCATTCAATCTCCTTTATAGGTGGTACTTTTCCGCCAGCTTTTCAGCCTCATCCAAATTCGCATCCACGGTGATCAGCAAGCCTCTTGCGCCTACCTCCTTGACCAGTTCATCGACCTCATCTGCCCTGGCAAATGCCTGCACAGACTTCCCAGCCTCCAGGATTCGCCGGATCAGCGGGTACCAGTCGGCGATCCGTTCCTTCCCGGCTCCCGGCACCCATTGTATTACCTGCAAACGTTCGATCTCGAGAAGCGCTTCCAGGTGGGGAATCGCCCCGATCCCATCCAGGTGGTAAAAGGGATAGTCCATGGCATCGACCATGTCGCGCACATGCGGCAGCACGAACTCCCGGTACATGCGTTTTGAGATCATATAAGAAAAATCTTCCTGCATTGGGAAGGTTGTTCCAGGCGCCCAAATACCCGCCCAGCCAATACCACCCCGGTTGCCGGTTTGTTGAAGAATTCTCTGGAACTCGTTGAACAGCTCGATCCACAGGCGCTTGACATGCTCCATGGCGCGTTTCACCTGCTGGGGTTTTTCCAATAGGTCTACCAGGAAGTTTTCCGTCCCGTACAGACCTGCCAGGATATCGGTGATCCCCTCCATGGCGAAGAGAGTCACGAAGTGGTGGTTTTTCGCCAGAGCGGCTGACTGTTCAGTCAGGGCACGCGCCTGGGCGTACCAGAAAGTATCCCGCCGGAGTTCCATATCGATCACTTGCTCGACAGTCTCGAGGCAGGGATAAGCCCACATCGTGTCCCGGTTCACGAGCTGCATATTCGCCCCGAGAACGCCTGCCATGGCACTCGAGCTGCAATCGATATAATGAAAGGGCACAGCCTGTCCAAAATAGCGCTGGCTCTCCATCAGTTTCATTTGCCGCTCGATGATGAAGTCGCGGTCCTTCCACCACCGTTCCAGGGGAACCGCCTCATACTCTTCAGCCTTTTCGGGTGGTAGAGTTATCAGCAGGCACGGAAATTCCTGCTCGCCGAAGTTCCACCAGTTTTCAAGCTTCGCCCGGATCTCCGGCAGCGAATTTGTAAAAAAATGCCCCATATTCATTTGCCTGACCTGTTCTTTCCCGGGTTACTCTCCCTGGATGGCGCCAGCGGTGGCAGCCTTGACGATTAAGCGTTGTGAGAGTAAAAAGATGATGATCACCGGCAACACAGTAATTACACTGATCAAGGCCAGGTCCGGTCGGAAGAGGAGGACCTTGCCATAAGCAGATGGATTCGGGTTCAATGCACCGGTTTGCTGAGCCATCACATAAATACCCACAGGCAGGGTTTTCAGTTTATCCCTTTCCAGGAACAAGGAGGCCGCAAAGAAACCGTTCCAGAAAGCCGCGAACTGGGTGAAGAGGATCATCGCCAGCACGCTCTGCGCCAACGGCAAGCCGATGTACCAGAACATCTGGAAGTCCGAACAGCCATCCACTTTCGCCGCATCCACGATATCCCTGGGCATCACCGTTTTATAATAGGTATAAGTCAGGTACACCGCAAATGGAGAAAGCCCCACGGGTAGAATCACCGCCCAGGGAGTATTGATTAACCTCAAAAGGTACAGTTCCATGTACATCGGCAGGACGGTGGCATCGGAAGGCGTGAGCATCAAGATCAGGGTCGCCCACAATAAGACTTTCCGCATCTTAAAATTCACATTCGCCAGGACATAACCCGCCGGGATGGTAATCGAAATGCACAGCGCCATCGCAATCACCACGTACCAGACGGAATTCCAGGCCCAGGTAAACATGATCCCGCGGTTGTAGTTGGAGAGGCGCGTCCAGGAATCAACCACATTTTGCCAGTTGCCAATCGCCAGGGCGGGCATGTTCGTCAATTCAACATGGGTCTTGGTGGGCGCAATAAACAACCACAAGACAGGCACACCGAAAAAGATGACACATAAAATCAAGATAATCAGGCGGAAGGAATACGAAGTTGGATCCAGTCCGACCTGGTAACGCCAGCGAGTATACGAATGCCTTAAGGAAAAACCGCCTTGAGGACTTTCTGTGGAAGGAACAGATGCCATGGTTTATTCTCCCATCACCAAGGTTATTTCCGGGCGACTTCGGTCTTAAAGAAGCCGGTCCGGGTAATGATAAAGATCGCCGCAATCAAGCTGAACAATAGCATGATCAACGAAATCACGGCTGACTTTCCAAAATCGCCTGTGCGGACAGTGATAAAGGCACTCCACATATTCGGCGACCAGTAAGGGTCGATCGGAGAAGAAGTCAGGAGTGCGGTCTGCATGATATAGGGTTCGGTGAACAATTGCAGGCTGCTGATTGTCAGGGTAATCACCATAAACAGCACATAACCCATGACCAGCGGGCGTTTGATATGAAATGCCAGCGCCCAGGGTCCACAACCATCGATTAAACCAGCTTCGATCACTTCCCGGTTGATCCCGGTTAAGGCTCCGTAAAAAATAGCAATCCAGCCTCCCGCAAAGGCAAAAAATCGCAAGATCACCAGGAACGGAATTAATGTCTGGTTGTTTAATATATCTCCCGCGTTCTTCGCTCCCGTTGCCTGGAGCAGGGGACCAAACGGGCTGACCCCAGGATCAAACATGAAGATCGCGATTAAGGCAACTGCAGATAACGTGATGGCACCGGGTATAAAATAAATCGTCCGCATGAAGCGCCCGAGACCATCATCGGCTAAATTCAAAACAAGGGCGATCCCTAAAGCGCCGACAAAACTGACCGGCATAGAAAAGAGCGCAAATTTAAAAATATTGCCAAAACTGATTGCTAATTGGGGATCGGTAAAAATACTTTGGTAATTTGACAGCCCGGCGCCAAAGTATACTGGGCGAAATGCGCCATATTTTGAAAAGCTGAAAATGATTGCCAGGATGATGGGAACGAAACCGAAAACGAACATCCAGGCGAGGTAAGGAAATATTAGCAGAATCGCAGAGTTGAAAACAAATTTCTTTTTTGTTTTTACACCTGGTGCGGAGGATGAAACCACACTCATCGAAATACCTCCAAGCTGCAAAATAATGGTTTACGGGGGTGCCAATGCACCCCCGTAAATCTACTAAATTTATTTATTCGGACGGGAAATCGTCAAAACCGTCCGTGACTGCTTCATAACCAAGCTTGGTTACCTGGTCGAGCATAGCCGTCTGGAACTCAGCCAGCGCTGCTTCGTAGGTCAGTTCTCCAGCACCAATTTTTGTCTGAAGAACAGTCCATAGGGTGAAGACATCAACCGGCGATTCGGCCGCCATGGTCCACATGTGGGTGGATTCCTGCTTGAGGATTTCACCAGCACCAACCGGGTCCTTCAGGTAAGTCAGGGTAGGCATGCGCTCTTTCAGCCATTCATCAGCCGCAGGCACGTACGCCGGGTAGGTACCCTGGTTCTTGATTTCATCGGTGGTCATGAACTTCAAGAAGTCAACAACCAGTTCCGGATTCTGACTGTGGCGTGAAAGCACCCAAGCAGCGCCGCCCCACCACCAAACCCAAGGATGTTCCTGGCCTTCCCACTTTTGGGCAGGCGCAACGCCGATCTTACCCACAAAATTCGGATCGGCAGGATCGTAGTAGGTTCCGCGAATTACGTAATCGCCGAACCAGGAGGAGGACGGGATGAACAGCCAGTTATCGCTCTTGACGATATCTGAAGCCTCGGTCGAGAACATGTTGGTAAGCAGGTACCAGCCCTCTGAGGTGGCTTTGTCCAGGTACTGCATCGGTTTGACGCAGTTCTCGTGGAGGGCATTGATGCGAAGCTGTCCAGGCCCAAGGATTTGCTGGAAGGGGCATTGGTTCGAAACCAGCAGGTTGAACGCAGACACAGTTTCCTGACCGAGTGCGCATTGAATTTCGGGATTGGTTTCCATTACCTGCTTGCAGGTGGCTTCGAGCTCTTCGTAGGTTTCAGGAACCGTAATTCCCAGTTTTTCGACCAGGGGGGCGTTGTACCAGGTCACGTAATGAGCCAGGTCATTGCGCAGGCAGTACAGCTTCTCGCCGTCCCAGCAGTTCTGCAGGGAGCCTTCAGCAAAGCCGTCAATAATCTCTTGCGAGACATACGGGCGGATATCGCCCAGGTAGCTGTGGGCTGCATCGTTGATCAGGGGCACAATGTTCGGGCCGCTGAATGATGCATCCGGCCATCCACCGCCAACGTTGTTCCAGAATAAAATCTTCTGGGGGAGTTGGCCATAATCAGTTGTGGTCAGGCTGATGAGGTCTGCTTTCTCTGGGTTTTGGTCCAGGTACTTCGCAGCAAACTCCTCGCGAGCTGCATCGATCCAAATTTCAACGGGAGCATTTGGGTCGATTTCTTCTGCAGTAGTGCCTTCGGATGAGGCGGGCTCTTCCTGCTGGCAGGCAGCCAGTATGAGGCTGAAGACCATCATCAGGCTGATCAGGGCAAACAAAAATTTCTTAGTCATCATTCACTCTCCTAAAAGTTTTCGATTTGAAATATGGTACAAAACGGCGAATTGCAATTCCTCAATTTTTTGGGTGTACCTCCTTTTTTATATTTATTATATCCAGGGAAGTTGTCCCTGTACTTGCGCCAGCGGTAGTCAGTACACTCGTAAAATCCGCGTACATGACTGGCTTACGGACAAAAAAGTCGGCGCCGCGTTCAAGGGCAAACTCTTCATCTTCCATCCAGGAAAATACAATAGCCGGAATAGACAGGGTTTTGGGATCTGATTTGAGTTCTTCTAAAATAGAAAATGCCGCATCTCGACCTGGATGGTCTATCGCGAATATAAGCACCACCGGCTGTTGTCTCCGGACTTGCTCAACGGAATCCTTGCCCCTCTGGATTATTTCAGCGCGCAGGCCGGAACGTTCGGCATAACTGCGGATCAGGTAGAAAAAGTCAGCATCCAGTTCAATGCACAGGCAAAGTGGGGCATCCAGTTCCGGCTGCATGGATTAAGTTTACGGGCTTAATTACAATAATGATAGCAATAGCGTAATCAAAAATAAGAAAATTGTGAATAACTTACGATACTCGTTCCCCTTTGCGAAACGCAGCCGGGGTGATCCCCGTCTCACGCCGGAAAATCCGCCCAAAATAGCTACTATCAGGAATCCCAACTTCCTGGGCGACCTCCGTGATGCTCAGATCCGTCGTTTCCAGCAGTTTCTTGGCTTGTTTGATTCGATACCGCTCCAGGTAAACCGTCGGCGTCAGCCCAGATTCGCGCCGGAAACAGGTCGATAAGTATTCCTGGCTGACCCCGACATGGTCAGCAATTAACTTGCGCGTGATCTCCTCCCGGTAATGCTCGTGCATGTAGGCCATTGCCCTGCGGGCGATCCGGCGCGCCTCGCTGCCAAGCTGCTTAGAATGTCCCAGGACCGCTGCGACCTGCGAAAGGATTTCCTGGGGGCCAAAGACGCCCTTCTGTAAGACAGCCGCTACGCCCTGGTTAAGGTTCGACATTTCGTCTTCCGACAGGTTTTGTGCAGTCAGTACGATAACCGGGATTCTGCGAAGCGTTACCGATTCGCGCATTTCCTTCAGAACCTGGTATCCATCCATCTCAGGCATCATTAAATCAAGCAGTACGAGTCCGGGCGAAGTTTCAACCATCACCTGCAGGGCTTCACGACCGCTGCGTGCTCGCTGTACAGTAACTCCTGGAAACTGAGCTTCCAGCATGCGCACATGCAGCTCAAGGAAAATCAGCTCATCATCGACGACCAGGATGTTAATGCGTTCAGGATGGGCGATCTCCCAACCCTTCGGCAAGTGTCCCGGCATCTTCTCTCCCTGTACCGGAAGGATAAACGTGAAGATCGAGCCGCCACCGACTTCACCGCTCGATTCAACCCAGATTTTTCCACCGCCAAGTTCAACCAGCTTTTTACACACCGCCAACCCCAGCCCCAAGCCTCCATACCCACGCGTGGTTGCCCGTTCTGATCGTTGAAACTCTTCAAAAACCAGCTCTTGTTCCTCCTGAGGAATTCCCAGGCCGGTGTCTCTCACGGATAGTTCTATAAACCTTCCCTCAGCATGAGCCTTTTCTGTCGTTGAAAAAACAACCTCCCCATTTTCGGTAAATTTAACGGCATTGGTCACCAGGTTGAGGGCAACCTGGCGCAGGCGAGTGCGATCCCAAAATATTGGCGGCAGGTTCTGAGCCAGCTCTAAGCGCCAGCCAATCCCCCTGGCGCTCGCTAGTTTTTCTCCGATTTCAAAAACCGAGGCCAGGGTTTCGTGTACAGCGATCTGCTCATAATTCAGACGAAGCTGCCCGACCTGGGAAACCGCCAGGTCCAGCACATCCCGGATTAAATTATCCAAATGTTGGGCGCTGCCCTGGATTCGCTCCAGGTCGCGCAGGCTCGAATCCAATCGGGAATCGTGTGCATCCAATACCCGGGGGATATCCTCCAGCAGGTTCTCTGTCAGGCCGCTGATCACGTTCAGTGGTGTGCGCAGCTCGTGACTGACCATAGATAGAAACCGGCTTTTCAACCGGTCAGCCTCTTCCGCCTGGATACGGCGTTCATCGGCCAGCTTCCAGCCAGTTTCAGCCTCCAACCTGGCTGCGCTGGCTTCCTGGTGCAGGCGAGCGGCTTTGATTGCGCTGCTGATTTGCATCTTCAGCGCATCGTAAATATCACTTTCTCGCCCACCCTCGCTTCCAGCAGTTTCAAAAACAATGAAGCCCAAACTTTCATCGCTCAGGTACAGCGCTTCGACCAGCAAGCTGAAACGGTCAGGCTGTTCCCAGACTGCCTTTGGCAGCAGTTCCTGGCAGGTAATGCAGGCTTCGTCCTCCGGCAGGAACAAGCGGCCGTTCTGGTCATATCCCAGCGCCATTCGCACCCGCCCAGGCAGTGCGGCTTCGTTCAACATCAAATAACTGCGGGAAATGCCCAGGTTGGGCAGTTCCTGGGCCAGCACGTCCTGGATGCCCTCGAAAGTCAGCATCGTAGCCAGTCGTGCTCCCAGTGTTCGCAATTGCCGGGAACGTTCCTCAACTTTTAGACGCTTCCAGGACTGGTTACGCCAGGAATGTTCTGCAATCATGACCCGTCCTTGGTGCCACAGGTCGTCAGCTTTCTGCCGGACTCCAGGTTTTTTTAAGTAAGGAAGGGTATGCTGGCGCATTACCGAAAGCGCAGTCTGCCACTCCTTGACACGCCCACCTTGAGCAATTACCTGGTTAAACGCCTCGTCCAGCGATGATAAAAATGCCTCCGGCGCACCGGAGTCTATCTCCCGAATAAAGCCGTTTAATATTTGACCAGCCAGGCGCACAGCTTCTGGTAGACCGCTTGCAGCCTGCGCCATCGCCTGCACCAGCTCTTTGCGCCGGTCAACCAGGGAGGCCGCCAGACCTGTTTTTTCTGACGAGTAGGCGCCCAGTGTTGATTTTGAGATTACCAGTCCAGGATCTGGCTGGAAAATTTTTTCTGGCTCTTTGACCGAAGCTTCAGCGATGGTCGGTAGCTGGCATCCGCAGGAATGGCGGATCACGACCTGGGTCGGTAGGATCTGCGGCAATGCAAGCGCGCTGCACTGCGCGTTTTCATCCAGTAATCCCAGGATTAATTCCACCGCTCGCATGCCCATTTGCGCAAATGGCGGGCGAACTGTCGTCAGTGCCGGCGAGGCTGATCCGGACAGGGCAAGATCGTCGAATCCAGCGACTGAGATGTCATCAGGAATTCTCAAGCCGCGCTTCTGCAGCACATTCACAGCCGCCAGGGCCATCTCATCATTCGCGCCGACAACAGCATCAAAATCATACCGCGGGCGCAGGGCATGGTCTTCCAGGAAAGAAGCAAACACCCCCAGGGCTTCTGTGTAGCCCCAGCTGGTAGCAACCGCGGTTACCAGGTTCGGATCGAAGGCAATCTGATGATGTTCAAGAGCATCCAGGTATGCCTGGTAGCGATGCTGAGAGCCAATAAAGCCGGCTGGTCCGCGCAGGAAAACAATCCTGCGCCGCCCATGGGTCTCGATTAAGTGCCCAATCGCCTCCAGCATTCCCACCGTAATCATCCTTCAGAAGGCAGGTCATCCCTTCGAAGGTTTCCTCCAGGCTGACGGCGGGCAGAGATCGCCCGTTAGGCAGAGATCGCTCGTTAGACAGCAAACGCCCGGTAGGCAGATCAAGGTCGTCTTCAGACTGGCTGTGATCCACCCGGCGAATCCGCCGGATTAGGGTCTCCATTTCTTCGTGAGTCGCTGAAAAATCAATGGATGAGGACATGATCACCAGCCCGTCAACCAATGACGGGCCGATAAGGTCGTACATGAAATTGCATTCCTGGCGGTTGCCGATCGGATCGTGCAGCGCTCCGCCAGCGAAGAAGATCAAGTTAACATCCGCAGCCTGCGCAGCCTCTGCCGCGCCCTGCCAGACCGCCCGCGTTATTTCTTCATAAGCGTCGGCGGCGACAAAACCGATTGTGGGGCGTCTGGGGGATAATCTCATTCAGCCAGTCTTCCGTTAGTGATCTGGATGAATTGTATCATTTAGCGGATCGGCACGCAGGTCGCCTACTTCGGGAAGGAAGGGACCTGAGGTTCCTCCCGCTTTTTAACTGGCTTCAAAGTGATCTTAAGTAATCTATCGCTTCAAGGCTTACCTTTTCGTAATCATAATCATATAAATCCAGGGAAAGTGCCCCAGTAAATCCGATGATCTCCAGCTCCCTCAGGTATACACGCAAATCCATGTCCCCCTCTTGAGGTAGCCGATGCCTGTGAATGCCCTTCGCCATATTTTCAACATGTCCATGGACAATTTTCGACCCAAGCTGGCGAATACTGTTCAAAGGATCTGCATCGCAGAGAAATACATGCCCAAGGTCCAGGTTTACCTTCAGGTTTGGAGAAGAAATATCCGCCAACAATTGAAGTAAATCCTGGGTGGAACCCACAATAAACCCTGGCTCGAATTCCTGGGCAAGGATGACATCGTGATCCTCGGCTATTTGTACGAGTGTTCGTGTTCGCTGGAGCATCCTGTCCCACTCAACCTGGTCACCGGTACTTCTGGCTGTACCTGAGAAAATCAAGAGGTTTGATCCAAACTGCGGCGCCAGCCTGATTGCGGTCTGGGTCGATAAAAATTGGTTGTCATCATACACGTAATCTTTATGATATCCAACCGCAACAGGATGCAGTTCGAGCTGTTCAACCGTAGAACGAATCGCCTCTACAGATTCGCTGGTGAGGACGTCAGGAGCAACCTCGTCTACCTCCAGGCAGACCTCTACGCCGTCAAATCCCAGCTCTTTAATTTTTTCTATGGCTTGAAGGATCGGATAACGAGGTGACAGTGCCTGCGTTCTTCCTGAATATTTCATGGTCATCACCCAACCTGACCTTGTTTTTTCTGGCTCTGCACGTAAATCCTGACCGCCTCGCGCATGAATGGCGCCAGGCCCGGATCAATCCGGTCAAAGTTCGCCCGGAAGCGTGGATCGTCGTTATACCCATCTGCCAGACCGACCAGTTGCTCCAGGTTCGGTGTCCAGAAATAATCCATGTGCCTGCGCCAGTGCTCGATGCAGGCCTGCACCTCTGGAGATCCCGCTCCCCTGGGCATGGCTTCTAGAATATCCCGGTACACCGCGTTCCCTTCATCGGCAATTTGCTGTTTTTGTGCCTTCGAATATCCCTTCCACTTCTTCATGGAAGCCTTTACGATCTCCGGATCATAGAGCTGCATGGCTTCTTTTTCCATTTCTGCCTGCTGCTCGTCATTGAATGCTTCGAATAACTGTTTCTGGCTCATCTCCAATTTTCCTTCCATGTGCAATAGTGTCTGGTCCACAGTCTTGATCAGGCGTTCCAGGCGCTCAATCCGTTTCACAAGCTCGCTTTTATGCTCCTTGAGGGCTGCCTTTGCATCAAACTCGTTGCTGGCCATGATCATCCGGATTTCTTCCAGTGGCAGATCCAGCTCTCGGTAGAACAGGATTTGCTGCAAGCGCATCACGCTCTCTTCCCTGTAGTACCGGTACCCATTTTGACCGATTTGCGCCGGTTTCAAAAGGCCTGTTTCGTCGTAATAATGCAGCGTGCGTGGGGTAATCCCGGCTATTTTTGCGAGTTGCTTTACTGTGAACATGGTCTGAGTATAAACTATAACGTTACGTTAATGTCAAGGGGATTTTAGAATAATATTTTGCGTTTTCGTAATTCCACTTGGTAGGTTTAAGATTATACTAAGCCAATATTCTTATCGAGGTTTTCCCCATGAATCAAAAAGAAAAAAATATTGCCTATCCGGTGGGCAACAGCGGTCTGCGCGTCTCATCGATGGGCTTCGGCTGCGCCCCGCTCGGAGGCACGATGGGCGAGCCGATCGACGACGAGTTGGCCGTCCAGGTAGTCCAAAGCGCCATCCAACAGGGCATTCGCCTTTTCGATACGGCCCCCAGTTATGGCCGCGGCCTGAGCGAAGAGCGCCTGGGCAGAGCCCTTCAAGACGTGCCTCGCGACCAGTTCGTCCTGGAAACCAAGCTTGGATTGGTGCGCGATCACAAGGTCCAACGATTCGGTCTGCCCAAAGGCAGCGTGCGCCAGAGCCTTGAAGAAAGCCTGTCGCGCCTTAAGCTCAATTCCGTCGATATCCTGCTCATCCACGATGCCGACCGCAACTACCAGGAAGCCCTGGACCTGGTGTATCCGGAGCTGGCAGCCTTGCGCAGCGAAGGTGTGGTTAAAGCCATCGGGGTAGGCATGAACCAATGGCAGATGCTGGCAGATTTTGCCCGGAATGCCGAGTTCGACGTTTTCATGCTGGCTCATCGCTACACCTTGCTTGAGCAGACTTCCGTGGATTTCCTGGACCTTTGCTACCAAAAAGGCATCAGCATTCACCTGGCCGGCGTCTTTCACAGCGGCATCCTGGCTACCGGCGCCGTCCAAAACGCAAAATTCATTTACCGCGACGCTCCGGATGAAGTCTGCAACCGGGTGAACGAGCTGCAGACGATTGCTGCCCGCTACGAAGTCCCCCTGAGCGCGGTTGCTCTGCAGTTCTCCTGGGCGCACCCGGCAGTGACTTCCCTCGTCATCGGCATGCTTTCACCCCAAGAAGTCTACGACAACCTCGGCGCCTTCAACTTCCCGGTACCCCCCGAGCTCTGGTCGGATCTACGCTCGGAAGGATTGATCTCCGAGGTTGCACCGTTGCCAGGCGATCCTTTTTTAGCCCATGAACGTTAATTTCCCGCAGCATCCTGAGCGCATCGACACGCACCAGCATTTTTGGCAGTTGGACCGCTTTGCTTATTCTTGGCTGACGCCGGAATTGAAAGTACTGTATCGTGATTTCTTGCCTGCGGAGTTTCTGCCCCAGATGGCAGCCGCCGGTATCCAGCGCAGCCTCCTCGTCCAGGCGAATTCTTCCACCGCCGAGACTGCCTGGCTCCTCGAGCTGGCGAATCTGCATCCAACCATCGCCGGCGTAGTCGGTTGGGTGGACCTGGCTGCAGGCGAACTCGAAAAAACCCTCACAGCCTTCCAGGAAGCGCATAAGTTCAAAGGCGTGCGTCCTGACACCCCGGAGTCCGACCTTGCCAGCGAATCAATGCTGCCAGGATTGCGTTTATTGGGATGCCTGGGTTTGACCTGCGACCTGCTTTGCAATCCAAAAAGCCTGAAAATCATCCAGGCTCTGGTTGGACAGGCGCCTGGAACCCAGTTCATCGTCGATCACCTCGGAGGTGGGACGATCATTCCCGGCGGTTCCGATGAATGGAAAAACGCCATGCAGCCGCTTGCCAGGCTGCCCAATGTCGCCTTGAAATTGTCCGGATACCTTGCCTATGCGCACCCCCGTCCACCCCTGCTGGCAACCTTGCGCCCTTACATCGCGGCTGCGCTGGAACTTTTTGGCGCCGAGCGCCTGCTTTTCGGCAGCGACTGGCCCGTCTGCACCCAGGGCGGCGCCTATATGGACGCCGTTAACCTGCTGCAGCCTATTCTCTCAGAATTAAGTCAATCCGAGCAGACAGCCATTTGGGGAGGCAATGCAGCCAGGATTTATCACCTTACATAATATGAACTTCAATCACCGGAGGAACTCAGAACAGTTATAAATCTTCAAAACGACATTATCCTGGTCATTGGTGGAGCTGTAGGCATCGGGCGGGCTTCGGCTGAGCTGTGCAGTGCTCGTGGTGCCACCGTCATCATTGCAGATTATGCCCAACCGGAAGGCTGGACGGGCGATGTCTTTCACGTCGACGTCACCGACGAGGCATCTGTCAAAACTCTATTCACCGCCATCTCTGGGCGTTACGGCCGGCTGGATGCCCTGGTCCAGACTGCTGGTATCCTCAAAGGCCAGTTTGTACCTTTGGATGACCTCGACGTTGCCACCTTCCGCCAGGTCCTGGATGTAAATGTCACCGGCAGCTTCCTGTGCACCAAGCATGCGGCGCCTTTGCTGCGCAAAAGCCAACACCCCGTGGTCGTGCTCTTCTCATCAGGCGCAGCCACTGGCGGTTCTTCCTCCCTGGCCTACGGCACCAGCAAAGGCGCCGTTAACGGCTACTTTGTCACCCTGGCTAACCGCATGGCAGCGGAGAACATCCGCGTCAACGTTGTTTCCCCCGGCAACATCGATACCCCGATGAAGCGCTCGGTCATTGCTGTTGATGCCGAAAAGCGCGGCCCTCAGTATGCAAAATGCTGTCGAAGCCTCCAACCTGGGCAACCCCGAAGGCGTAGCCAGGGTCGTCGCCTGGTTGGTGAGTGATGAGGCGGATTATGTGAGAGGCATCGTTACCACAAGATAGGAGGTTTTATGAAATTAGGAGTTGCCGGCCTTCTTCCCGGCGATTGGAAACAAATTGACGAGATGTCCACCCGCCGCGTCCGGCAGGCAGGATTTCTGGGGGCATCGCTCTTTATCAACCGCCCACTCGAAGCGGAAAAGGCAGAAATCCGGCGAGTCAAAGAGGCCTTCGACGCCGGTGGGCTGGAAATTGCCCAGGCCAACGGCTGGTACGAAGCCCTGGTCAATCCCGATGACGCTCTGCGGGCTCAAGGCGTTCTAGGCTTGCAAGCACTGGTGCACATCGCTCGCCAGGTCAACGCCTCCACCACCTACGTGCGGCCGGGTGGCTTGAATCCCAACGGTCACTGGTATGCCCATCCCGAAAACCATTCCCCGCGCACCTTCGAGTGCCTCGTTGACAGCCTCAAGCAGGTCGCCGTCGTCGCCGAGGGGGAAGGCATGCTCCTTGCCATCGAAGGTCACGTGCTATCCGTCCTCGACACCGCGCAGCGCGTGCCGCGATCTCCTGGATGCCGTGGATTCACCCGCCATGAAGTTCAATACCGATCCCGTAAACTTCTACGGCACCGTCCGCGACGTCCACGACACACAGCCCATCCTCAACCAGCTTTTCGACCTTCTTGGCGCGGATACAGTCGTTGGGCACGCCAAGGACCTGGCGCTGCAGGACTTCCTCGTCGTTCACATCCAGGAGGTCGTCATCGGCAGCGGTGTCCTTGATTATGGTCTCTTTTTACAGCGCTTCCAGGTGATTTGCCCGGACGCCTACCTCCTCATCGAACACCTCCCGGACGAAAAAGTTCCCCTCGCTCGCCAGGCGCTGCTGCAAAAAGCCCGCGAGGCAGGTGTAGAATTGATCTGGTAGCTTGCCTACGCGCTTCCAGCCTTAGCTGAGAGTTCTAGCTGTGCTCTTTTCAGTGTTTGGGAGGACCCCATGAAAACAAAGTTTCGCTTTTCGGTTATCGCTTTCCTCCTCCTGCTGGTTATCCTGACCGCCTGCTCAAATAAATCCCAGGAGTCCGAATCTGAGCTGCTGGGGACGCTGCAAGCGCTGCAGACGCAGGTCGGTCAGCAGGAGGCTGGCACCCCTCAATCCGAAGCAACCTCGCCCCCATCTTCGTCGGAAGAGACACCTCCACCAGCAGATCCTGGAGAAACTCAGTCTGGAGACGAGGCAGGCTCTCCCTTGATGCGCTTAACCGGGTTGTCTTTCCTCGGGCAGATCGGCGGCAGCTCGTATGCCATCGCTGTCGAAGGGGATTACGCTTATCTCGGTGTAGGTCCCCGCCTGGTAGTCCTGGATATTTCCAATCCAGCCAGCCCAAAACCGGTCGGTCAGTCGCGGCCTCTGCACGGGATCATCATGGATGTCCAGGTCAGTAAAGGCTTCGCCTACGTTGCCGCAGAATGGATCGGCGGCCTGCACGTTATCGACGTCAGCGATCCCACAAATCCACAGGTGATGTCGGAGTTCATCCCCGAACAGCCCGGCTGCAATGGGCTGGCACTATGGAAGAACCAGATCTACGTCGAAAACCTGGTGTACCTGGCCTGCAACCCGTATGGCTTGCGTATCGTCGACGTCAGTGATCCCGCCAATCCACAGGAGCTGAGCGGTTTGAACCTGAAGACCGCCCTGACCGATATTGCCATTGCAGATGGCTTTGCTTACCTCATCGGTCCCGGGCAGGGAATTTATGTTGTCGACATCCATGAAACCACCCAACCAGTACAGGTCAGCTTCTTTCCAGCACCGCCTAGTCTCACCGGCGAACCAACCGGCTCAGTTGATTTCAACGCACTCGATGCCCTCAACGGTTTTTTATACGTATCCAGTGGGGACGCCGGCCTGGCAGTGATCGACATCCAGGATCCCGCCAATCTTAAGCTGGTCGGATCTCTCGAAGCCAACGTCACAAACGGCATCGCCGTCCGCGAAAATATCGTCTACCTGGTCGATGAATTCGAAGGGATTCGCATCATGGATGTCAGCAATCCCGCCCAACCTCAGCAGGTCGGGCTTGCCCCTACGGCAATGGGCACCGAGAACGAGCTGACGGTGGCCACCCGGGTTACGCGCAACATTGCTGTTTCCGGCGACCTGCTCTTCGTCACGGATACCTGGCATAGCCTGTTCATTTATAATGTCAGCGATCCATCCAATCCGGCCCAACTCGCCCACTACCAGGCTGCTGCCACCGACCGCCTGGTCGACATTGAATTATCGGGCGACATTGCCTACCTGGTTGGGGATTCCAGCGGTCTGCGCGTGATCGATATCTCCAACCTCGCCCAGATGCAGGAGTTGGCATTTGACGACCAGCGCATCAATGTGAATCTGCAAACCCCGAGCGCCCTGCACCTATCGGGCGAATACGGTTTCATATCCGACAACAATACAGGTTTTCGCGTCTATGATCTCCATGATCCATCAAATCCGGTCCTTAGCGCGACCATTCTGGAAATCGGTTTCGTCAACGACATGTGGGTCTCAGGCGATTATGCCTACCTTGCCAGTGTGGTCTGGATGGAAGACGATACTCCCAGGCTGTTGACCGTCAATGTCCAGAATCCTACCAGCCCGCAGATCGTCAACCAGGTAGACATCCCCCTTGCGCAGGAAAAAGACCACACCGCCTGGGTGATGTCAGGCGAAGGCGAGTACCTGTATATGCTGGACATCGCCAACGTGGGCAGCTCAGAAGGCAATGGGTATATCTTCAGCCTGGCCAACCCGGCGCAGCCAGAATTTAGCGGTCACTTTTCCCTGCCTGCTCCGCTCATGGGAGGCGGCAGCCTGCTTGTCGACGACGCCACCATGTACACTGGCAGCGTTGCCCCGCCCTTGATGGTCATGGACCTGGCAAATCCGCTCCAGCCCGTGCCCGTCGGCATGAATACGATGTACTCCGCCGGCTATGATCTCCAGGTCTATAAGGAGCGCTTGTACTCTTCAACCGCTTATGGCTTGACCGGCTTCAACCTGGCAACCCTGACCGGAGACCCGGCGCAGGCAATGACGGCCTTTGCCTGGCTGCCCAGCCACACCTTCGCCCTGACCATCGACCAGGACCGCCTCTATGCGGTTGGCCTGGACTTCGGCCTGTATGTATTTAAGATTGAATGAACATAGCTGATCGTTCTTTGATCAGCCCTGATCGTTCTTTGATCAGCCCTGATCGTTCTTTGATCAGCCCTGATCGTTCTTTGATCAGCCCTGATCGTTCTTTGATCAGCCGTCATTCGTAAATTCGTGTAATTAGTGTTTTATCTTTTATCATACCTTCGGAAAGAGTTTAGCCATGTCACCAACCGAAATGACCTCCCGCCAGCGCCTGCTGGCTGCAATCAACTGCCAGCAGCCCGACCGCGTCCCCTTCCTCGAATCCGTGGTCGATGAGTTGGTCGCAGTGAGTTTATTGAACAAACCGCTCCAGGCCGACCTCAGCCTCAGCGAGCTGGGCACCGGTCCAGAGCCGGTCTTCGTCGGCCAGCTCATTGGCACCATCAACTACGACGCCATCGAGCTTGCCGAATTCCTGGGTCTCGATGGCATTGGCGCTTATGTCTTTTTAAGGCATGGAGGGATTCAACGCCAGGTTGACGGTCATTCGATGGTTGTCGGAGGCACAATCAAAAACCGGGCAGCATTCGAGCTTATTCACCTCCCCGATCCGGACGATCCCGCCATCTATGCACCTCTACAGGCGTTCATCGACCGCTATCACAACTCAGGGAAAGCGCTCTTCTGCTTCTTAAACCTCGGCTCCGACCCGGTCATCCTCGGCATGGGCTTCGAAACCTTCGCCCTCGCCGTCCACGAGGACCGCAGCCTGCTCGAAGACATGTTCGAGCTATACACGAGCTGGTACGCCCGCGCGGTCGAGCACCTCTGCGAGCTGGACTTCGACTTTCTCTGGTTTGGCGATGACCTGGCCTTTAAAACCGCCCCGTACGTTTCCCCGAGCGTCTTCAGGCAGCTCTTCATGCCTCATTTCATGAAAGTCGCCCAAAAGATCAGCAAGCCCTGGCTCTTCCACTCAGATGGCAACCTCTACCCGATCCTCGATGACCTCCTTGAGCTGGGCATGAACGGCATCCACCCGATCGAGCCCGGCGCCATGGACCTTGCCGACCTCAAGCGCCGTTATGGCGGGCGCATCAGCCTGGCCGGGCACATCAGCGTCGATGCCCTCGGCAGGGGCACCCCCGCCGAGGTGGACGAGTTGGTACGCCAGGCAATCGCCATCGCCGGTCCTGGCGGTGGCTACATCGCCGGCAGCTCGAACAGCATTCCATTTTACGCCCAGCCCGAAAACGTCCTGGCGATGGCGCGGGCCATTAAAAAATACGGGAGCTATTCCTAAAACCCGGCGTTATATCACTTCCAGGAAATCCGCATCCGGCAGTGCCGGGAAGGCCGCGTGCGGCTCCGCCTGGTACCAGAAGCTGGTCGAAGCAATGTCGTCCTGCTCCGGCAGGTAGCGCGACTTGCCTTCCTGCGGCGAGCGCCAACCCAGCGCCTGGATCGTCACCCGCAAATCCTTTTCAAAACGGATCGGGTCCATGATATGCCAGCGGTACATCCCGAAACGCATCTGGCTGGCATACAGCTCATCCGGCAGAATTACCTGGTTCAGACCCGAATACGGGGAAGAAAAGACATGGTAGTGGCCTTTCGGCTGCTCGAAATCCCAGGCGCCGCCGAAATAATCCTCCGTGCCCGTCCCGCAGATCGTCGGGAATTCCCCGTCGCCGTCCATGTAGAACTTGATCTCGCCCTCGCCCCACCAGCCGTTGTTCTTGACACCCCAGGCGATGTACGTGCCCACGTAGTGTCCCTGGCCACGCACGCCATCCAAAAGGGTATGCACCTCCTTGTAAGGCAACGGGTTGTTCCTGCGCCACTGGGCATGGAAATAGGCGCAGTCTTCCGGAACCTCGGTCAGGGTGTACGTGACCTGGTAATAAAAACCGCGCACCTCGTCCGGCGACAGGTTCTCGACCGTGATCCGCGCCGATTTCCGGAAAGGCATCTCCCAGTAGCAGTTGAACCCTCCGGCGGGATTGACGGCGACGGTGAGCGAGTTCACATTCGAACGCTCGCACCAGCCGTTGCAGAAAAAATCGCCCAGGGGAGTTTCCACCGAAGGAGTTTTCTCGCCATCCCAATACATGCGCAGCACCAGCGAGCGCCAGTATGTTGGGTGTACCGTCAGCCAGATGTGCTGGATCGCCCCTGGACCATCGATCTGCGCCAGGCTGACCAGCACCTTACCGGGAATGTTGATCGATGGCGAGATCTTCCATCCTTGGCCAAGCTGGCGTCCAGGGATCGCCCCCGTGCCCTCCGTTGCCATCCCCCCCTTGCCTTTTTCGCCCTTGAAATTCTCGGCACTGATCGAGCGCGTCACCGCCGTCGATAAGCGCGATAGATTGCCCAAAGACATACCCAACCCATTGAATGTTTCGCTCATATAACCTCCAAATTTATTGATTTCGTTCGGTGTAGGGGCGAAGCATCCGGAAGACACCCAGCCTTTCCTACAGGATCACTCCATCCAGATGCTTCGCCCGTACCTTAATCAAACGAATGGCAAACCCATTAATTCTACCAACTCACTCACATCTTCCAGGTCCTGGCAGTTCCACTCCGGCTCATTCTAATTCATTGCTTTCTTCACATCGTCAAAAATATACTTTTGGGAAATAACGGCCGATCGGGTAGCGCCCGCATTCCCACGTCGTTTCTATCATCGCCAACACGTTCTCCATCGGCAGCGTTTCGAATATTTCCTCCGATGAGGTTCCTAGGATCAACCCGCCTCCAGGTCCGGCAGCCATCAGATTATGCAGAACGCATCGGCGAACTTCTTCCACCGAGCCCATGCGCAGCACATTTTCGACGTCAATGCCTCCGACAAACGCCAATCGTTCGCAATAGATTTCCTTCAACCCGGCCAGGTCCATCCCAGCCAGGCTGTCCACCGGTGCGATCGCATCGACCCCCGCCTTGATCAGGTCAGGCACGATCGGCGTGATGTAGCCGTCCGAATGGAAGATCACCTTCAGTTGGTAGCTGTGGTACAGGTCGCAGATTTCGGTAATATTGCGGAAGAAGCCATGCCCGTGCAGGAACTTCGGCGAAAAAATCAGGCGCTCTTTGTATGCCACGTCCCCAAAGATCCACGCCAGTGGCGATACATCGCGGCAACCAACCTCCGATTGCAATCGCCTCATCATTTGGGCATGCCTTGATGCAATCCATTCCTGCACCAGTTCCGGTCGCTCGGCATCCAGCCAGGTAAACCAGTCAAGTCCTACCTCGATATAATTATCCTGCATGGCTTCGCCTGCCCAGCTTGCTGGGATCACCGTGCCTGCGTAGTGCCTTTTCCATTCCAACAACTCAGATCGGGCAACCTCCGGATCATCCGGTTTCCAGGCGCTCAAGCGTTCGATCTCGCCTCCCACGTAATCAGCCAGGCTTTCCATGTTGTGGAAAGGCGTTTCCACCTGCCATTCGTTGAACCAGTCACGTCGCTCATAAACGAAACCGCGCTTATCACGCCGCCTTCCAGGGGCTCCAGGCAGGAAGACGCGCGTCGTGTCTAGGGAGCGGCTCATCGCCAGCGGCACCACGTCGCTTGCATTTTCCAGCGTCAATGCCTTTCTCGCGAAGTACTCGATGAAAGCAACCGAACTTACCAGGTCATAAAGCGGTACCCGGTCTGGTTCCTCCCGGCTCAAGGCACACAATACGCGTTCTTCTTTCGTCCACTCGCTGCTCATGTGAGTCTCGGACTCAAACCGTGTTCGTTAATTGCGTCATTACGAGCACAGCGAAACAACCTCGCCTTTTCATTCATTATTTAAGCACCCCCGCAATCCGGAAAAAGTTTTCAATCAGCTTTCGCCCGTCCCGGTGTTCAGCGGAATTGACTTCAGGATGGAACTGGGTTCCATATACGATTAAGCTATTCGAACGAATAGTCTGGACTTTGCAATTCCCTGTGCTTGCCAGCAGCTCGAATCCGGGGGGGACTTGCTTGATTTCCCAGTAATGGCTCTCGAAAAACACCGGCTCCTTGCCCAGTCCGTCAAAGATCGGGTCGTCCTTGATAACCTGCACCGGCATAAAGCCAACTTCCTTGAACCAGCCAGGCGCAAAATCCGCCGGTTCAAGCTCGCCTTCCTGCAGCTTGCGCATCGGTCCGCACTCCGAGCCGTACATTAGCCCGATGAGCTGGTGCCCTCCGCATAAACCGATGGTTGGTACTTCCCCGCTTTTAACAATTTCAAACAACGGATTGAACGTCTTGAAATCGTAAAATTCCCAATCGGTCGTGTTTCCGCTGATGCCAATCGCTTTCACGTTCTTCTGGCGCGCCAGCCCCAGGCTGACATCGGTGTACAGGATCGCCTCGCAGGGGATGCCGGCGATGTTCTCCAACACCCGGGCGCGCTGGTTGCGTACGCACTCAAAATCTGGGGCGCGCTTCGTGTCTGCCAGCGCTTCTGCGTGTTCGATATCAACGTACCATACTATTGAATCGCTCATTGGATTCTCTTCTTTTGCTCCTTCTGACTCGGGCTCCGAGGTGTTTACACCTTCAACGCCTTTACACTGCGTTCGACTGCACCAATCATGTGCTCGACCTGCTCATCCGTCAGGTGCCCGAAGATCGGGAGCTGGATTTGCTCTTCGAAGTACAGTCGCTCCGCCACCGGGCACTCGCCGTACTGGTAACCCAACGCCCGGAACTCCGCCAGCAGGTGCACCGGGAAGTAGCGGATCACGATTTGCACGCCTTCCTCCTGCTCCATCCGGCGGATGAAGTCGTCCTTGCTCGCGCCGACAACCTCCGGGTGGTAGAAGAAAGTGTACAGGTGGTAAATGTGTCTGGCGTAAGGTTTTTCAGCCTGTACCGTGATTCCCTCGATACCACGCAGCCCTTCATCCAATCTGTGTGCAATTTCGCGGCGTCGCTCGTTCAATTGGTCGAGTTTTGAAAGCTGCGCCAACCCAAGAGCAGCCTGCAAGTCGCTCATGCGGTAGTTGTTGCCGACTTCGAAGTTCCCATCCACGTAATCCATGTTGAAGGACTGCTTGGCGTGCCAGTCGCGATAGTAATCCGGCTCGCGGTATGGACCGATCCGCTTGTCCCTACGCTCGTACATCTTGCCGTACATGTGGATCGTTCCCAGCGGCTCGGCGAACTCGTACAGCTCCGGTTTGTTGGTCACCAGCATCCCGCCCTCGCCGGTGGTCATGTTCTTCAGCGAATGAAAACTGAAGCAGCCCACGTCGCCTAAGGTGCCCACGCTGCGTCCCTTATACAGCGCCCCGGGGGCGTGCGCACAGTCCTCCACCACCCGCAGGTTGTGTTTTTTCGCAATCGCCAGGATCGGGTCCATATCCACTGCCTGCCCGCCATAATGCACCACGTAAATGGCTTTCGTCTTCTTCGTCACCAGGCGTTCGACGCTTTCCGGATCGATATTCAGGCTGTTGGGGTCGATGTCCGCAAAGCGAATCTTGCACCTGCGTACCAGCATCGGCCAGGTCGTCACCCAGAACGTCTGCGGGGTCACGATCACTTCATCGCCCTCTTGCAGACCCAGGATCTGCGCTGAAAGGAACAGCGCCGTCGTGCACGAGTTCATCGCCAGGGCATACTTCACCCCAATCTTCTGGCTGAACTCCTGCTCGAAGCGATTCGCCGTGGGACCTTTGTTCAAGCTGTTCTGCTTCAATACCTTTACAACAGCCTCTGCTTCCTCGATTCCGAGCCTATTCGAAATTCCACTGTAAGGTACGACCCAGTTCATAGTTATTCTCCAGATATATTTTGAAAGGAATTATAATCCTGGATTATTGCATGGTTTATCCCTGAGTCAATGATCCATTAATGAATTCTCGCCAGCGCTTTATCGCAACATTAAAATACCAACCCACGGATCGCCCTTTCCGCTGGGAAAGCCTCGGTATGTGGCCTGAGACCCTCGACCGCTGGTACGCCGAAGGCCTCGACGCCTCGTTGAAGCACCCAAACCCTTCCGATTGGGGCGCTCTGGCATCCGATGAGTTCGAACGCGTCCTCGTCCACACCTTCGACTTCGACCGGGTCGATTACCTGGGACAGGCCGTCCTCAGCGGTTACACGGATACCCCCTTCTGTCCATCGTTCGATTACGAAGTGCTCGCCGAAGACGCCTCGACTCGCCTGGTACGCGACCGCGATGGCATCCTCAAACGCGAGCTGGCCGGCTACAGCACCAGTTCCATGCCCCAGTTCTTGCGCTTCCCGGTTGAAACCCGCCAGGACTTTCTCGACCTCCTCCCGCGCCTGGACCCTGATTCCGCGCAGCGTTTATCACCCAACTGGTCAGAGTTGTGCGCAAAATATGCACGCCGCGACTTCCCGGCTGGTTTGACGATCTGCGGCGCCTTCGGTCACCCGCGCAACCTGCTGGGCGTCGAAGCTCTCTGCACTGCCTATTACGACCAGCCCGACCTCGTCCACGAAATCCTCGAGCACTGGCTCGATTTTTATACCCGCCTGGCAAGACGTGTATGGCAAGACCTCCAGTTCGATTTCGTCCTCATCTGGGAAGATATGGCTTACAAGGGCGGCTCGCTCATTTCCCCGCGCCTCTTCCGGCAGTTTATCCTGCCCGTTTACCGGCGCCTGGTCGATTTCCTGCATAGCCTGGTCCTCCAGCCTCCCGATCGGCCGGTCCAGTCATCATCGTCGACTCTGACGGCGACGTCTCAGAGCTGGTACCGCTCTTCCTCGAAGCCGGCGTCGAAGCCGTCCTGCCCTTCGAGGTCCAGTCCGGCATGGACGTGCGCCAGTTCCGCCAGAAATACGGTAAAAACCTGGCCATGATTGGCGGACTGGACAAGCGCCTGCTGGTCGAAGCAGGTGCAGCGCTCGAAATCGAAATCAACGCCAAGGTACCTGCCATGTTCGAAATGGGTGGCTACATCCCCGCCCTCGATCACACCGTCCCACCGGACGTCAGCCTGGCAAATTTCCGGCGCTACCTTCAGCTTGTCCGTTCAATCCCACCAATTTCTGCTTCCAGGTTGGGATAAAATCAAATAGAGCAATTATTATCAGGAGCACTCTCATGCAAATCGATCTCTCAGGACACCTGGCACTTGTCACCGGCGCCACCGGGCAGCTCGGGCGCGCCATCGCCCGCACCCTCGGCGATTGCGGCAGCGACGTTGTGATCCAATACCTCAACAACACCCAGAAAGCCTCAGAGCTGGTGGCTGAGCTCCAGGCCAAAGGCGTGCGCGCCCTCGCCGTCCAGGCTGACATCACCGACCAGGCCTCCATCCTGAAGATGAAAGACGCCGTCACCGCCGGATTGGGCGCTCCTGGCATCCTGGTCACCAACGCCGTCATCCAATACGCGTGGGTGAACGTCCTCGAGCAGAACCCCGCCGATTACGAGAGCCAGTTCCGCTCCTGCGTGCTCCATAATGTCTTGATGGCGCAGGCTTTTGCCCCGGCCATGATCGAGAAAAAATGGGGGCGCATCATCGGCATCAACACCGAATGCGCCATGCAGAACTTCCCCACCCAGAGTGCTTACGTCTCCGGCAAGCGCGGCATGGACGGCGTGCTGCGCGTCCTGGCCAAGGAAATTGGCATGCACAACATCACCGTCAACCAGGTCGCCCCCGGCTGGATGATCAGCGATGCTTCCCCCGCCGATGACAGTGAAGGCCAGCGTAAATATCGAGCCAGCGTCCCCCTGCAGCGCCGCGGCCACGACCAGGACATCGCCAACCTGGTCGCCTTCCTCGCCTCCGACCTGGCGGAGTTCATCTCGGGCCAATATATCTCCGTCTCCGGCGGTAACGTCATGCCGGCGATATAATAAAGGTATGAACCCTCGCGATCGCATGCTCGCCGCCTACCAGGGCCTTCCCTCGGACCGCATCCCGGTTGCCCCTGAATTCTGGTACTACATCCCCGCCCGTCTCCTGGGTGTCTCCATGGTCGAATTCGAGCTCGAAATCCCCCTCTGGCAGGCGCACCAGCAGACCTTCAGGCATTACGGCTGCGAGGGTTGGAGCATCGTCGCCCCCGAGGCCCCCTCCGGCTGGGGCTGGCCAGAAACTCACACGCGCCGCAAGCTGGACGGCGGCCGCCTTGAGGACCTCTCCACCATCGAGAGTGACGACTTTACCCTCAGCGCCCGCACCCTCTACGATCCCCACGAACCCTCCTGGCAGACCGAGCGCTACATCAAAAACTTCCACCTGGACTGGCCGGTCTACGAGTGCCAGGCCTTCGTCCCGCCCGCGGAACTAGATTGGAAGCCCGTCCAGCATGCTCTGGATGCGGTCGGCGACGACTACCTCCTGGAGGTCTACGTCGCCACGCCCTTCATCGACTTCGCCGGCAGCCAGCGCCAGGGCGGCCTCGAGCAGGTCATCCAGGATATTTACGATTTTCCCCTCGAGATGCACGCTCTCCAGGAACGCTACATCGCTTACGTCGCCGAAAAAACCCGCCTCGCCTTCCGGAATACCAGCGCCCGCAGCGTCTTCATCGCCTCGATCTGGTCGACCCTCTCGCTGCTCAGCCCTTCCATCTGGCGCACCTGGGATAAGCCCGTCCTCCAGGCCGTAATCCAGGCCGCCCACGAGTGTGGCGGTCTCGTCCACCACCACTTCCACGGTCGTAGCCGGAAAGTCCTCCCCGAGCTGGCTGAGCTTGGCCTCGACTGCATCTGCCCCTTTGAACGCCCTCCCGGCGGCGACATCACCGACCTGGCCGAGGTCCGCCGCCTTCTCGCAGACCGCACTGCCTTCAACGGCAACGTCTCCACCGTCGAGACCCTGATCAAGGGCACTCCCGATGACGTTCGACGCGAGGTATTCGAAATCCTCGAGGCCTTCGCCGGTTCCAAGCGCCTCATCGTCGGCACCGGCGACCAGGTCGGAGGCGAAACCTCCGATGAAAATATTATTGCCATGATCGAGACGGTCAGAACCAATCAAGTAATTCTGGAGGGCAGTATGAGTTCCAGGAGTTTCAGCTTTTTCCGAATCCTTATCCTGGTCATCCTCGTTCTCAGCCTGGTCGTGATCCTGGCATACATTCCACCAGATCGCAAAAACCTGGAGCAGGGTTTCCAGGTCGTCCGGGCATACGCCAGCGTCGCCGCCTATGCCAGCTTTGACACCTACCTGGGCTGGCTCTTTATCCTGCGCAGCCTGGCGGTCCTCAGCATGTGGCTTTCTGCATTTGCAGTCTGGTTTCTCTACGGTCATCGCCAAGAACCCGCCTCCCCCGCTGTTCTGCTGGCTGCCGTGACCCTGGCTCTGCTTCCGCTCCTTATTCAATCCCGGACTTGGCGGCGCCTCGCCGGGGCTGCCGGAACCCTGGGACACATTCGTCATCGCCAGTGGCTTGCTCCTGGCGACCCTGGCGATCCCCTCCCTGGTCCTTCTTTATTTTATTTTTCCCAGGGGAGGCTACCTGCCCGGCTGGAGCCGCTGGCTGGCCTGGGCTTTAACCGGGCTCTATTTCCTGGCCATTTTTTTGCTTTTCCTGACGAATGGGTCAGGGAATGCTGTAGGTTCGATCTTTCCGCTGGTCTTGTTTTTCTGCCTGCTGACTGGCATCATCTTTCAAGTCTACGGGTTTATCCGCCAATCGACAACCGAAAAACGCCAATCTTCACCCGTTTTCGGCGCCCTGCTTCTTCTACCGCTGCTCTTCATCCTCTCTGATTCCTTCTCGGATACCAACCAGCCATTCCTGCCCCTGCTTTTTCAATTTGCCATGCTCCTGGCGCTGCCGGTCGGCCTGTGGATCGCCCTGGATGCCCTCGGCCTCTGGCGCAGCCTGCGCAGGCCGGGCTGGCAGCCCTGGCGCGCCGCTGGATTGGCAGGGATCGCGCTGCTGTTCTTGTTAATACCGGCAGTGGTGACTCAGCTCAATTTCAACCAGGCCGCTCCCCGGCTGGCAATCGAGCCCCTGCCCGTTCCTGACCGGCCTCGTCCCATCATCATCGACACCGACATGGCGCCCGACGACTGGATGGCAATCCTCTACCTTTTACAGCGCCCTGAGGTGGATGTCAAGGCCATCACCGTGACCGGTACCGGTGAAGCCCACTGCGAGCCCGGCGTTCGCCATGCCGCCTCCCTGGTCGCCCTGGCCGGTGAGTCACCCATCCCGATCGCCTGCGGCCGCGAGTCCCCTCTGCAAGGCGCCCACGCCTTTCCCGACTCCTGGCGCGAGTACGTCGACAACCTCGCCGGGCTGTCCCTCCCGGCAGGATCCAACCCAACGCCCGACCTTTCCGCCGCTGAACTGCTCCGGCAGGAAATCGCTGCGGTGCCCGAACCGCTGACCGTCCTCGCCCTGGGCCCTCTGACAAACCTGGCGGAGATCGTCCAGGCTGACCCCTCCCTGGCAGAACGCTTCCAGGTCTTCCTCATGGGCGGTGCTCTCGAAGCCCTGGGCAACGTCGGCCCTTCAGAGCCCAGCATTGCCAACCAGGTCGCCGAGTGGAACATCTACATCGACCCTTTCGCCCTGAAAATCCTCCTGGATGCCGGCGTTCCCCTGACCCTGGTTCCCCTGGACGCCACCCAGGACGCCCCGGTGACCTTCGCTTTCCTGCGCCTCATCCAGTCCAACGCTTTCACCCCCGAAGCCCGGTTTGTGCGCGATCTCCTGGCAGCTCAGGTTGGAAAAATTTCTGACGGGTTTTACGACTTTTGGGATCCCTTGGCTGCAGCGATCCTGGTGGACGAAAGCCTGGCAGTCATCCGCCTTAGTGATTTGGTCGTCACCACCCAGGAAGGTCCCACCAACGGGATGACCCGCCTGCGCTCCGGAGGTGTCCCGATACGCTACGCCAGCGGCGCTTATGGCTCCAGGTTCTACGACGACTTCCTGCAAAGCCTGAACCAGCCCTGAGCAACCTTAAAAATGCAGATCATGGGGATAATTTCTGCTATACTTGCCCCATCTCAATACCCAATCCCAACTGAACGACCGATCGAGGAGCTTAACTCATGCGAAAAAATATCGTCCTCACCCTGACCGGCTCCGACCGCCTGGGCATCGTCGAATCGGTGACCAAGATGCTCCTGGAATTCGACAGCAACGTCGAGGCCAGCCGCATGGCGCGCCTGGGCGGCGAGTTTGCCATGCTCATGCTCTTTTCCACGCCTGAAGAGAACCTGCCCAGCCTCGAGCGGGGTGTCCAAAATCTGGCAGTCCAGGGTTTCAAGGTCACCACGGTCCAGACCGACCAGACTTACGCCCAGAAATACGCCGGTTGGCTGCCCTACGAGATCGACGTGCGCGGCGCTGACCACGAAGGCATCATCCACCAGGTCGCCGCTTACCTCCTCCAGCACGGCATCAACATCGAATCCATGGACACCGGCGTCAGCCCCGCCCCCATGAGCGGTACCCCCATCTTCACCATGACCGCCGTGGTCATGGTGCCCCCCAGCATCTCGGACCGCACCTGGGGCGATCACCTCGAAGAAGTCGCCAACCAGCTCGACGTCGACATTACTGTAAAACTGCTTGTAAAGAACCTCCATCATCCCCAAGGAGACCCCATCATGCCCACCACCCGTATTCTGCGCCTAGCTATCTTCTTCGTTTTCGTCTTTTCTTTGCTCATCTTCCCTCGATCTGCCTCCGCAGACTCCCAAACCATCACCGTCGACACCACCCTCGATTCCAACGACCCGACTTACCAGCAGTGCACCTCCGCAGCCAGCGACTGCAGCCTGCGCGGCGCAATCTCGCGAGCCAACAATTTCGTCAGTACCAGCTATACCATCCAGGTGCCAGCCGGTACTTACACCTTGACGATCCCGGGAAAGGATGAAAACAGCAACGCCACCGGCGACCTCGACATCACTACCTCGATGATCCTGCAGGGGGCTGGAATGGACAGCTCGATCATCCAGGCTGCGCCCCCCGGCGAGGGTGGCATCGACCGTGTGTTGGAGATTGTTGGATCGATCCCCGGAGGCATTCAAATTTCGCGCCTGACCTTCCGTAACGGAAAAATTGCCGACGGCAAACCAGGGGCCGGGATGTCGATGGATGCAGAAGGCAGTCTGACACTCACCCAGGTTGCCTTCCGTGATAATGTGGGCGAAGGGCAAAGTATTGGCGCAGGTCTATATGTTGGGGGAATGACCATGATTTACGATTGCGTTTTTAGTGGAAACAGCAATAGCGGAGAAGGAGGGGGTATCTACCAGGGTGGCTTCGCCAGCCTGAACGTCTACCGCTCTCTATTTACAAACAATTCATCGAATAACGGCGGCGCCTTTGCAAACAATGCGACTTCTGTTTTCGAAAATGTCACGATCAGCGGGAATACAGCCACGAATTATGGTGGCGGCATATCCCAATGGAATAACGCTGAGCTGACCCTGCGTAACGTCACCATCGCCAACAACACCGCTCCGGATAGCACAAAATCTGCGGCGATATGGAATAAACGAGCCGTAACCGTCTATAACTCAATCATCAGCGCGGCAATCGGCAAACAGGCTTGTGTTGGCAATATTGGCACGGGTCACCACAACATCGCCAGCGATGCCTCGTGCGGGAGCACTACGATCTTTATGATTTCGGATGCGCAGTTGAAACCCCTCGCCTTCCACGGCGGTTACACAGAGCTACACGCCTTAAACACCGGCAGCCCCGCCATCGACGCCGGCGACGAAACCGAATGCACCACCGACGATCAGCGCGGCATGACCCGCCCCCAGGACGGCAACCTCGATGGCACCGCTGTTTGCGATATCGGCGCCTACGAGCATCAAGTCAGCCTGATCTTCATGCCGTTAGGAATGCAGAATTACAAATAGAAAGGATCATCACCCATGCCAATGCCGCCTGATCTCCTCCCCTCCGCCTACCGCCAGATGCACGTCATCCGCAAGTTCGAAGAGACCATTCGCAGCCTCTACCAGCAGGGGCGCATCCGCGGCTCCTTCCACCCCTGCGTTGGGCAGGAAGCCGTCGCCGTGGGCGCTAACTGGGCGCTCAGGCCCGGCGATGCCCTGAGCTGCACCTACCGCGGCCACGGGCACGCCCTGGCCAAAGGTCTCGACCCCCAGGCTGCCATGGCCGAGATGCTGGGCAAATCTGGCGGCTGTTCCAAAGGCAAGGGCGGCTCCATGCACTTCACCGATCCCTCCGTGGGTCTCATCGGCGCCAACGCCATCGTCGCCGGGGGAGTGCCCCACGCCGCCGGCTTCGCCCTGGCAGCCCAAATGCAGGGCAAGGACTCCGTCGCCCTCACCGTCTTCGGCGAAGGCGCCGTCAACCAGGGCGTCTTCCTGGAGACCCTCAACCTGGCCGTCGTCTGGAAGCTGCCCGTGATCTTCCTCTGCGAAAATAACCTCTACTCCGAGATGACCCCCTCGCACGAGACCACCTCCAACGTCGCCACTCACCAGCGCGCCGCTGCATTCGGCATGCCCGCCGAGGTCGTCGACGGCAACGACGTCGAAGCCGTATTCACCGCCGTCGAAAAAGCTTGCGCCCATGCCCGAAGCGGTTCCGGACCTTTCTACCTCGAAGCCCAGACCTACCGCCTCTGGGGTCACATGATGGGCGACCCCGAAGTCTACCGCACCAAGGACGAGGTCGCCCAGGCCCGTCAGAACGAACCCATCGCCCGCCTCGCCCGGCGCCTGATCTCTCTCGGCTATACGCAGGAAAGCCTCACCGCCCTCGAGTCCGAAGCCGCCGCCATCATCGCCGCAGCCCTCGCCTTCGCCGAGGCCTCCCCGCCTCCCCTCCCTGAATCCGCCCTCGAGGACATCTTCGCCTGATCTATCATGTTTTATTCCTTGTTCCACTCGCTCAGAATAAACAATCAGAAGACTTCGTGCTCCTTCGTGAACCCTTCGTGTACTTTGTGTTTCAAATCTTTTCCCTAGAGGTCCCATGCCCCAACTCACCTACGCCCAAGCCCTTAACGAAGCCCTGCGCGAAGAAATGCGCCGCGACCCCCGCGTCTTCCTCATGGGTGAAGACATCGGCCTCCACGGCGGGATTTTCCGCGTCACCAAGGATCTCATGGACGAATTCGGCGCCGAGCGCGTGCGCGACACCCCCATCAGCGAATCCGCCTTCGTCGGCGCCGGCATCGGCGCGGCCCTCGGCGGCATGCGCCCGGTCGTCGAGCTGCTCTTCATGGATTTCGCCCTCGTCTCCGCCGACCAGGTCGTCAACCAGGCCGCCAAGCTGCGCTACATGTCAGGCGGATCGCTTTCCATCCCCCTGGTCATCCGCACCCAGCAAGGCGGCGGGCGCGGCAACGGCGCACAGCACTCGCAGTCCTTCGAATCCTGGCTGGCGCAAACCCCCGGGCTGATCATCCTCGCCCCCGCCACCCCCGCCGACGCCAAGGGACTGCTCAAGAGCGCCATCCGCCTGGGCAATCCAGTCGTTTTCATCGAGCACAAGCTGCTCTACAACACCAAGGGTGAAGTCCCCGAAGGCGACTACACATTGCCCATCGGCAAGGCTGATATCAAGCGTTACGGTCGCGACATTACCATCGCCTCCTTCTCGCGCAGCCTGCTCTTCGCCCTCGAAGCCGCCGAACAGCTCGCTGAGAAGCAGATCGAAGCCGAGGTCATCGACCTGCGCACCATCGAGCCCCTCGATATGCCCGCCATCATCGACTCCGTGCGCGGCACCGGCCGCCTGCTCGTTGTCCACGAATCCCATGCCAACTGCGGCATCGGCGCCGAGATCGTCGCCCGCATCTACGAGCAGGCGCCCGATATCCTGGTCACCCCGGCGCGCCGCCTGGGCGCCCGCCACGTCCCCATTCCCGTGGCCGAGTCCCTCGAGAACTTCGTCCTGCCCCAGGTCTCCGATATCGTCCGGTTGGTTGAGGAAATGTTCTAGATTTTCTTAGTAGCTCTGCGGCTTTGCGTTAAAAATTAGTTTACTTCGCTTGCAATGACCGGATTGCCGACAGCAAAAACAACACCCCCACCAGCACGAACGGCCCACCGGTCAGCAGCAGGATCATCAACTGTTCCTGCGCCTCACCACTCGCGTCCAGGTAGCGCGCCCCAATCACCAGCCCAAACCCGCACAGCAAGATCCCACCCAGCACCGGCCTCTGGCGCGCCACCAGCAGCAGCGCCAGCATGATAAAAGCCGGCAGCAGGTACACCCAGCCGCTCAGGTTGTCGATCGTTAACTGGTAAACCGTGATCACCAGCCAGGTTATAAATGCCAGGATGCCAATGACCCCACCCGCAGTCTGTAATCGATCCGAAAGTGTTTTCTTTTTCATGACCTTAGTATAGGATGAAACACGCGGCTGTCAATGCCATGTTTTGCTACTCACTCGGGTTATAATTATCCCATCGCAACTAAATTCAAACAATCTCAAACATCTTTCCATACGGAGAATCACATATGCCACAGACACAGTTAAAGATCAACCCTCCTGCCAATCGCCTGATCGGCTCCATGCCCAAGATCGGCATCCGCCCGACCATTGACGGCCGGCGCAAAGGCGTGCGCGAGTCCCTCGAAGCCCAGACCATGGCCATGGCGCGCTCCGCTGCCGATTTCCTGAGCAAGCACTTGCGCCACGCCAACGGCCTGCCCGTTGAGTGCGTCATCACTGACACCACCATCGGCGGGGCAGCCGAAGCCGCCATGGCAGCCGAGAAGTTCGCCCGCGAGGGCGTTGGCGTCTCCCTCACCGTCACCCCCTGCTGGTGCTACGGCTCGGAGACCATGGACCTCGACCCGCTCATGCCCAAGGCCGTCTGGGGCTTCAACGGCACCGAGCGCCCCGGCGCCGTCTACCTGGCCGCCGTCCTGGCAGCCCACAACCAGAAAGGCCTGCCCGCCTTCGGCATCTACGGTCACGACGTCCAGGATGCCAGCGACACCTCCATCCCCGCCGACGTCCAGGAAAAGCTCCTGCGTTTCGGGCGCGCCAGCCTCGCCGTTGCCAGCATGCGTAACAAATCCTACCTGTCCATGGGCAGCGTCTCCATGGGCATCGCCGGCTCGATCGTCGACCAGTCCTTCTTCGAAGCCTACCTGGGCATGCGCGTCGAGGTCAAGGATATGTCCGAGTTCATCCGCAGGATGAACGAAAGCATCTACGACCCCGTGGAATTTGCCGCAGCCCTGAGCTGGGTGCGCCAGAACTGCAAGGAAGGCGAGGACCGTAACGCCCCCGCCAAGCAGCGCACGCGTGCCCAGAAGGATTCGGATTGGGAGGTCTCGGTCAAGATGGCTATGATCGCCCGCGACATGATGGTCGGCAACCCGCGCCTGGCTGAGCTCGACTTCGGCGAGGAAGCCCTGGGCCACAACGCCATCGCCGGCGGTTTCCAGGGTCAGCGCCAGTGGACCGACTTCATGCCCAACGGCGATTTCCTCGAAGCCGTCCTCAACAGCTCCTTCGACTGGAACGGCATCCGCCAGCCCTACGTCGTCGCCACCGAGAACGACTCCCTCAACGGCGCCTGCATGCTCTTCGGTCACCTACTCACCGGCGCCGCCCAGGTCTTCTCCGACGTGCGCACTTACTGGAGCCCGGAAGCCATCCAGCGTGTCACCGGCTACAAGCCCACCGGCCTGGCTGAGAACGGCATCCTGCACCTGATCAATTCGGGCCCCTCCGCTCTCGACGGCACCGGGCAAGAAGAAATCGACGGCAAGCCCGTGATCAAGCCCTGGTGGCAGGTCACCCCCGCCGAAGCCCAGAAGTGCCTCGATGTCACCGAATGGCACACCTCCACCACCGAGTACTTCCGCGGCGGCGGTTGGTCCACCGACTTCGTCACCCGCGGCGGCATGCCCGTGACCATGACCCGCCTGAACATCGTCAAGGGCATCGGTCCCGCCCTGCAGATCGCCGAGGGCTTCGTGGTCGAGCTGCCCGAGGCCGTCCACCGTGCCCTCGACCTGCGCACCGATCCCACCTGGCCGACCACCTGGTTTGCCCCGCGCCTCACCGGCAAGGGTCCCTTCCGCGACGTCTATTCCGTGATGAACGCCTGGGGCGCCAACCACGGCGCTTACAGCTACGGTCACATCGGCGCCGACCTGGTCAGCCTGGCAGCCACCCTGCGCATCCCTGTCTACATGCACAACCTGCCCGAAGAAAAGATCTTCCGCCCGACCGCCTGGAATGCCTTCGGTACAAGCGACCTGGAAGGCGCCGACCAGCGCGCCTGCGCCAACTTCGGCCCGCTGTACATGAAATATTCCTGACATTTCCTGTCATTTCGTCCGTTCAATGTCATTCCGTCCGTTTAATGTCATCGGAACGAACGTTCTTTGTGAGTGAGGAATCCCTGATGCCAATTTTTTCCTTTGATAGGTTTGGTAACAGGGATTCCTCGCAAAACCAGCTCGGAATGACATGACCGAACGTATTGACAATACGCATAAATCCAACTATCATAACAATCTAGAACAACAGCAAACAAAACAGATCAATGCTGTCCACATTCCATGACCACATCGAAACAAGTGGTCGCCCATCATCATGAAATGCCTTTTAGGCACTTAGAAAGGTGGTTCTATTGGCATGACACGAATAAATAGAAAAATTCCGGCAACACCCCTATTCTCAAATTATCCAAACCGATTCACAAGGAGTAAGAAGAAATGAAAAACATCAATCGTCGCGAGTTTCTCAAGTTAGCCGGTCTGACTGCCGGTGCAGCGGCTCTGGCCGCCTGCGGTGGCACCGAAGAACCTGCTGTCGAAGAACCGTCGACCGAGGGAGAAACCACCAGCGAAGAGCCCGCTAGCGAAGAGGCCGTAACCATCCAGTTCTGGACCTTCAACGACTATGCCATGGGCAAGCCTCTGGAGCTCTTCAACAGCTTCATCGCTTCCTTCGAGGAAGCCAACCCCAACATCAAGGTCAACCTCACCGGCAAGCCCGGCTCCGATATCCTGGCAGCCCTGCTCACCGGCGCCGCCTCCGGCGACCTGCCTGAAACCATCCAGCTCCAGCTCGGCGTCGGTGGCGACCTCATCGAGGTCGGCGCCCTCCAGGACGTGGCTCCCTACTATTCCACCATGTCTGAGGAGTTCCAGAATCAGTTCAACCCCGGTGCCATGGATCCCTGCAAGCAGGAAGGCAAAGTCTGGGGTCTGCCCTTCTCCGCCTTCGCCGCCATCCTCTACCGTAACCTCACCGTCCTCGAAAAGGCCGGCGTCGACACATCGGCTGGCCCCAAGGATTGGGCAGAGTTGGTCGCCCAGATGAAAGCCTGCACGGCTTCTGGCGTCAAAGGCAACGGCAAGTTCCTGGGACAGGACTGGTGCCAGTTCCACTACTACGGTGGCGTTCCCGGCACCGCCAAGGTTCGTGTCAACCCGGACGGACTGTCATCCGCATTGATTGCCGAAGCCTATGCCAAGGTCTTCCAGCTCGGTTTGGACACCCAGGCGGACGTGGTCGGTTCCTTCATGTTCGACACCGCAACCTCCGACTTGTTCATGACCGATCAGCTCGGTTTCGTCTCCATGGGTCCCTGGCTTGCGCCTACCCTGGTTGAAGCCGAAACCAGCAAGGGCCTCAAGTGGGACGCCGTCGAAATTCCTGGCGAGACCGCTGACTGGAAAGGCACCGTGCGCGGTGGTGAGTTCACCGGCATGTGCCCGACCAAGAACAACGACGCCGCCTGGAAGTGGATGGCTCACGTCAGCGACTACCCGCAAGAAGCTGCCTTTGCCGCTGGCATCGGCCGCCTGGTCGCCAACGACCGTGCCATGGAAGTCCCCGAAGTCAAGGACAACTGGCTGGTTCAGTTGACCTACAAGGCCTTCGTTACCGGCGTCGATGAAGCCCTCTTCATGAAGAAGACGGCAACCGGCTTCACCCAGCCGGAAATTGACTACGGCACCCAGGTCGATACCCTCGCCATGACCCCAACCGACGCTGCCGCGGCCATGATCACCGACATCAACGACATCCTGGCTGGTGGCTAGACCGCTGGATAGTCAGCGATAATTCAAACTCAAAACATACCAGGACCGGGGACTCCCGGTCCTGGGTAATCCAATCTTCCAGGAATAACCCATGGATAAAAAGCGCAAGCCAATCTGGGCGTACTGGCGAAGTTACGCAATGATCGCCCCTTTTTTCATCCTCTTCATTGTTTTCTACCTGGCTCCAATTTTTTACGGCTTTTACATCAGCTTCCATAAATGGGATGGCGTTCATCCTGCAACCTTCGTGGGCATCGACAATTACGTCAACGTCATCACCTCGCGCTATTTCGTCAAGGCATTCACCAACCTGGTCAAGTACGTCTTGATCACGATGTTCTTTGGGATCACCATCGCCTTCGGCCTGGCAGTTATGATCAACCATTACAAAGGCACCTGGGCGAACATCCTGCGCTCGGGCTACTTCCTGCCCACCGTCATCCCGCTCTTCCTGACGGCTGCGGTCTGGCGCTGGATTGTCACCCCCGATTATGGCATGTTGAACCGCATCATCGTCGGCCTGGGAGGCAAATCCATCAACTGGTTGACGGACCCGAAATATATGATCCAAACTGCCGTGATCATCGATGTCTGGCGTTCGACCGGGTTTAACATGATCATCCTCCTGGCAGGTCTTAAGGGCATCCCCGACGTCTATTACGAGGCTGCCGAGATCGATGGTGCCAACGGCTGGCAGAAAATGCTCTACATCACCATCCCCCAGCTCGAGCCCGTCCTGTTCCTGGTGATCGTCAACGGCTTCATCTCCGCCCTGCAGATCTTCGATATCCCCTGGCTGATCACGCAGTCCACCTACCAGAGTTACGGTGGGCCGCTCCAGGGCATGATGTTCCCGGTCATGGACATCATGGGGCGTGCCTTCGGCTCGGTCAAGCTGGGTGAAGCCTCGGCATACTCCTGGATCCTGCTGATCTTGATCCTGGGCGTCACCCTGGCCCAGTTCAGGTTCCGCAAGCGCTATTCTGAAAGCCTTTAGGAGGATGCCATGAAACGAAATTGGGCTTCCTGGTTCCGTAAAAATTTCACGATCGGCAACATCATCCTGGCCATCGTTGCCATCACCTGGTTCATCTTCACCGTATTTCCCATCTGGTGGATGTTCAACGTCGTCTTCACCGACCCAGGCTCGCCGATCGCCATCAACCCCCGCCTCTATCCCTCCTCTTTGAGCGCCGGGATTCGCAATATCTCCATTGTCATCGGCGAATCCGAATTCTTAAAATCCTACGTGGTTTCAATTACTTACGCCGTCATCCAGGTGATCGGCATCTTGCTGGTCTGCTCGATGGCAGCCTACGAGTTTGCCCAGTACGAATTCCCGGGTAAGAATTTCCTCTTCATCATGGCTCTCTCGGCGCTGATGGTGCCGTTTGTGGTCACCTTGATTCCAACGTATAAGATTGTCGCCAAGCTGGGATGGTTAAACTCCATCCAGGGCATTGCCGTGCCCGGGATGGCATCTGCCTTTGCCCTCTTCCTGCTGCGCCAGTTCATGGAAAACCTCCCCAAGGACCTGCTGGACGCAGCCCGGGTCGATGGCGCCTCCCATTTCGGCGTCTATCGCTTCGTAGCCCTGCCACTTACATCGAACGGCATTGTCACCATGGGCGTCCTGGCTTTCATGTTTGCCTGGGGCAGCTTCATCTGGCCCCTGGTCGTCAACACCCGGGCTGAATGGTACACGGTCAGCCTGGCGGTCTCGAAATACCTGGCGACCCAATCCTGGACGCCGCCTGAGATCATCCTCACCGCGGCTTTCCTGGCCGCCTTGCCTCCGGTACTCTTCTACATCATCTTCCAGCGCTTCATTGTCGAGGGGATTGCTCTGACCGGACTCAAGGGTTAGGCGTGAGCGATCCACGACAGCAGCATCCACGAGGCAGCCAATCGCAGGCAGCGACGACATCGCAAGTTAAAATCCACAACGGTTCCACCCGTTTGTTCCTGAATGGCGAGGCGGTCAATCCCTTGACCGCCTATGCCGGACCCAGGTACGTCAAAACCTTTCTCCAGGCCGGCATCAAGCTGTTCACCTTCCATGTGCCTGGAGATTGGTGGCTGGGACCCCGCCGTTATGACTTCGGCGAGATTGACGCCTTCATCCAGGACTATGTCTCCCGCATCCCCGGCGCCTATTTCATGCCGCGCATCGACTTCTCTCGCCAGGGCTTTCCCTGGTGGGGCGCTTCCCATCCGGACGAGATGGATCTGCTCCTGGATGCCAGCAGCGCTCAGCCCCTCGACCCGACCCGTCCGAACCCGGCCGCCCTGCCCTACCTCGGTCACGAGGTCGACCTCGCCGGATTGAATTTTCATTCCTTCCACTCGCAGGTCTGGCGCCACGAAGCCGGCGCAGCCATCGCCAGCCTGGTCAGCCACTGCGAGTTCATGCCCTACGCAAGCCAGATCTGGGCATGGCACCTCTGCAACGGCCTCTTCTGCGAGTGGTTCCACTGGCACGAGTATTCCTTCGGCGGTCTCTCCGATTATTCACCCGCCGCCCAGGCCGATTTCAAACGCTGGCTGCGGTTTACCTACCAGGACGACCCGCAGCGCCTTTCCAAAGCCTGGGGACGCCAGCTCGACTTCGAGCAGGTCTCCATTCCTGCGCCCCAAGAACGCATGGCGCCCACCCACGGCGAATTCTACGATCCTGTGCGCGACCGGCCCACCATCGACTACTCCCGCTGCTTCAGCGAAGCCACCGTCGACTGCATCCTCGCCGTCTGCCAGGCAGTCAAAAACGCCCTGCCCATCCCCAAGGCGACCTGCGTCTTCTACGGCTACCAGTTCAGCAACATGCCGCGCCCGACCCTCAACGCCCATTACGCCGTCGAGAAGCTCCTGGCTTCACCGGTCGTCGACATGCTTGCCAGCCCGCACGCCTACAGCCAGCGCGGCCACGGCGGCTACCACGCCCCCCAGGCCTTGGCAGAATCCATCCGCCGCGCCGGCAAGCTGCACCTGGACGAGATCGACTGCAAGACCGTCTGGACGCCCGCCTCGGTCACCTGGAAGACGCACATCAGCCAGCCCGCCACGGTCAAAGACACCGTCGAGATGCTGAAAAAGGACGCCGCCTACGCCCTGGCATCCGGCACCGCGTATTGGTGGATGGACCTCACCGACCAGGGTTGGTTCGACGCCCCCGAAGCCGTCGAGCCCATGTCCCGCCTGCGCCAGGTCGGAGACGAGCTCGCGAAAATGGATACGACCTCCAGCTCAGAGGTCGCCTTTGTCGTCAGCCAGGCCTCGATGCACTTCCAGTCGCCCCACGAGGGGCTGCATAACTTCTGCCTGAAAATCTTCCGCAACTGGCACCTTGGCCGCCTCGGCGCCCCCTTCGATACCCTCCTCGTCGACGAGCTGGAGCGCCCGGACCTGCCGGACTACAAGCTATACATCCTGGCCAACCTCTTTTACCTCTCCGCAGACCAGCGCCTGCGCCTCGACCGTGTCCTCAAAAACAAGGGACAAGACCGCCCTCTGGGTCTACGCCCCCGGCTACCTGGACGATGAGGGCGCCAACCTGGAAAATATGCACAGCCTGGCACCGGTATCCACTTCGGCGTCCAGGAGGGGCAGGCCGAGCTGGACGTGCGTCTCACGGATCACAGCCATCCCATCACCCTGAACTTGCCCACCGGCTTCCAGTACGGTACCGGTACAGCTCGTGACCAGTACCTGCAGCCCCCCAGGATCCAATACCTGCCCCAGTCCGCCGTCAGCCCCCAGTTCTACGCCGACGATCCCGCTGCCCGGGTGCTGGGGATGGCCGCCTCGATCGGAGAACCCGGCCTGGTCGTCAAGGAATTCGAGTCCTGGCGCTCGATCTACAGCGCCGCCCCCGTGCTTTCCTGGCAGCTTCTCCAGGCCATCGCCCGGTTCGCCGGCGTTCACCTGTACGCTGAAACCGGCGACATGCTCTGGGCGAACCGTTCCTTCCTGGCGCTCTATAGCCAGGCAGCCGGTCTGCGCCGCATCCGCTTCCCCCGGCCGGTCAGGGTCGTAGATGCGTATACAGGTCAGTCCTTTACAGGTGCCAGTTCCTCCCTCATCCTCGATATGCGGGCTTATGAGACGCGCCTGTTTTTCCTGCATCCAGTAGAAAGCTGAGCTTCATGATTAAGACCGACATTCGCAACCTGAGCATCGCCTACGCTGCCGCAGCCACCTCTCCCGGGGAGGCCAACGCCCCCGTCCTCACCGCCGCCCGCCTCCTGGCGAAGTGGCTCAAAGACGAGACCGGACGCGTGGTCGATGTCAACGCCCTCCACCCCCAGGCCGGCCCTCGCCCGACCAGGGCTTCCAGATCGTTGTCGGCGTCCTTGAACAGCCCGAGATCGCCGTCCGTTTGCGCTTCCAGCAGCTAGAAACCGCCTTCTCCCCCGACGGCTACGCCCTCGCCCTGCGCCCGGATGCCCTGTATATCTACAGTGCCCAACCCCGCGGCGTCGTCTACGGCTGCGGCTACGAGCTGCCCAAGGTGACGACCTTCAGCGGCGACGAAGTCACCTTCGACCTCGGCGCCGCCGATTTTCTACTGCAAGCCCCCGCCGACCGCCTGCGCGCCTGGTGCAACTGGAAGGTCGATCACGATTTCCTGCACCTGGCTGCTCCCAAATACCGCCTGAACACCATCTGGATGGACGCCTCGGTCACTTCCGAAGTCCTCCTGCCCGGCGACGCCGCCCTGCAGCCCTTCATCCAGCCGCAGGCCAGCGCCATCAACCGCCTGCGCCTCGAGACCGATAAAGCCGTCGCCATCGCCAAATCCTACGGCCTCGAGACCTTCATCGGCGGGTTGAACGGCATCTTCGTCGTCCCCCAGTACCTCTACAACGGCATCATCCAGGCGCACCCCGAGATGCTTGCTCGCGGCTTCCGCGGCGGCAGCCCCTACCCGCCCTACGAATGGCAGGACCGCCCGGTCTTCTGCCCCAGCCACCCGCATCACGATCAAGTTCTACAAGGACGTCGTCGATGAGTTTCTCAGCGCTCATCCGGATACCGACGGCATCTGCATGGGTGTCGGCTACGACGGCTACCCCCTCGGCTGCGGCTGCGAGCGCTGCCAGGACTACGCTTACTACGACCGCTTCCGCGACCAGGTGAATTGGGTCTACGAGGTCGCCGTCCAAAAACATCACAAGAAGCTCTGGCTGTGGACCTGGGTCTGCGGCACCAACTCCGTCTTGCCCGGCTACGAGCACTACTACGGCTGGGTCAAGGAATTCGCCGAAGCCAATCCCAAGTCGGTCTACATCTCCAGCTTTGCCACCGAGGCCGATTTCCTGATCACCCACCGCCCCAACCCTGTCATCGGCAGCCGCGGCCCCAACGACATGGGCATGGTTCTGCTCTGGCCCGAGTACCGCGGCGACGGCGTGGTCCCTGCCTGGCTGCTCAACTGGATGGAAACCAACCTGCCCCTGCTGCGCTTGCAGGGCGCCTGCGGTTTCGCCGGCACCGACACCATCTCGTCGAAAAGGGAGCAGGACCTCATCCAATCTGCCGAGAACTACGCCCTCAGTGAGATGATGTGGGACCACTCGGTTACCGCCGAGCAGGCAGCCCTCGAATACTGCGAACGCAAATTCGGCCCGCAGGCCGCCGCCCTCATCGCCCCTGCCCTCCTCCAATCCGGCTCGGCCATCACCAAAACCCTCTTCTTGCCCGACGGCATCCGCTTCTCCGGTCACTCGCACATCGAAAACGACCTGCCGCGTCATGTGGAATATTTACACCCTCTACGACAGCGCCCCCTCCTTCCTCGACGCCCAAACCCGTGCCAGGATCCTCAAAGCCGGCCCACCTTATCAGCCAAAAGTCGAAGCCGCCTCTCCCGGTCTCAAATTGACCAAAAAGAACATCGCGGCTATCCTTGCCGGCAAAAACGAGGCCGTCGCTGAGGCCACCTGGATCGTCACCCAAATCGAAAAGGCGCGCCCCTTCCTCCAGCTCGAGCACTACGAAGAGCTACTCACCCGCTGCCAGTGGCTGTTAGGTTACGCCCGCCTCTTCCGCGGGCTCGCCCAGGCTTTCTTCCACCTGCGTCGCGGCAGCCCCGCAGACGGCCAACCAGTACGCCTCGGCGCCGAGGAGATGGCCGCCGCCATGGCGAACCTGCCGCAGTCCGGGCCGCCCGGCTGTACCCAGCCGCCCTTGCCCTACGACATCCTGGCCACCTTCGGCGACTACCCCTGGATGATCACCCCGCCCCAGGAGCTCATCAATGCCCTGCTCGCCGCCTCCGCGCTGCTTGAAAAAGGCATCCAGGCTCAGCCCATCGGAGTCATCGAATGCGAGGAAGCCGCCGGCGCCCTCCACAGCCTCTACCTGCCCTACGAACGCCTCAGCCTCGCAGCAGCCAACCTGGGCGATTATCGCCTGTTGGTACTCGGTCCCAGCGCTATGAAACGGCTCGAAACAGAGGGAGGGACCCTGGCTCGCTTCATCCAGGATGGCGGCAGGGTTCTGCTTTTCAATCCTGGCGAAAACTGGCAGGCACTGCCCGCCTCCTGGCTGCCCGGCAAGGTCGAATCCTGGGTCTGCAACCACACCCAGGTCACCGTCACCCAGCCTCACCACCCGGTCACCGCCGGCTACGCGAGCCTCAAATCCGAGCCCATCGCCCGCTTCCAGGCTACCTCCGCCGCCGTATCCGAAGCCTCCCGCTTCTCGCCGTTCATCAAGTCCTTCGTCGTAGCTTCGCACGATTGGCAGACCCTCACCTATCCCGCCGTGCTCGCTGAAACGGCATGGGGCGCAGGCCGCTTAACGATCGACCTCCTCCCCGAAAACCGCACCATCTTGATCCGTATCCTGGCATATTTAATTCGTTAAACACGAATATCACGAATGTACGAATGACACAAATTTTTTAACATTTCATAATATTGAACACGAATGACAAGAATAATCGAATGACACGATAAAAAAACAAACAAAACCAATAAAATCGAATATATAAAAAAAATTCGTGAAATTCGGCCATTCGTGTTACCGACCGCTCTTTGGTCGGCATTCGTGAAAAAAATAATTACCTAACTTCGAAAGGAAACCCCAAAATGTCTCAAAAGAAATTCAGAGTCGCCGTCATCGGCACCGGCATGATCGCTAACGCCGCCCACATCCCCGCCTGGAAGTCCCTCTCCAACGACGTCGAGATCGTCGGCGTCGCCGACATCCGCAAGCACGCCGCCGAGGAGACCGCCAAACGCTACCAGGTCCCCAACGCCTACGCCGACCCAAACCAGATGCTGGCCGACCTCAAACCCGACATCGTCTCGGTCTGCACGCCCAACGTTTACCATAAGCCCTGGACCATCGCCGCCCTCCAGGCCGGCGCCCACGTCGTCTGTGAGAAACCCCTGACTCTCACCTACCGCGACGCCGTCGAGATGTACCAGGTCGCCGACCAGGTCGGGCGCGTCCTTTACACCAGCCAGTCGCTGCGCTTCATGACCCACTTCCAGGCCGCCAAGCAGTTCGCCGACAGCGGCAAGCTGGGCGACGTCTACTATGCCGAAGTCTCCGCCGTGCGCCGCCGCGGCGTGCCCACCTGGGGCTACTTCCACATGATGGAGCACAACGCCGGTGGGCCTATCTGCGACCTGGGCGTCCACGTCCTCGACGCCCTATACTGGATCATCGGCAACAAAAAAGCCGTCGCCGCCTCCTGCTCGACCTACACCAAGTTCGGCAACGTCGACGAAGGCCTGCTGGTCTCCCTCGCCGACAGCGGCGCCCCCATCGGCGTCTTCACCCCGCGCCCCTACGACTACCACGAGTTCAACGTCGAAGACTTCGCCGCCGGCTTCATCCGCCTGGAAAACAACGTCACCGTCGGCTTCAAGGCCTCCTGGGCGGTCAACCTGCCCGAGAGCTTCTACATCCACGTCGCCGGCACCAAGGGTGGCTTGCAGCTCCCGGATATCAAGATCTGGGAAAACGACGGCCCCTACCAGGTCGAGATCTCCCCGAAGGTCTTCGCCGATCCCAAGGTCGAGTTCCCCGGTCACTACGGCATGCTCGCCAATTTCGTCGGCGTCCTCAAAGGCGAGCAGGAGATTGTCGTCAAGCGCGAGCAGGTCCTCAACGTCGTCAGCACCCTCGAGATGCTCTACAAATCCGCTCGCGCAGGCAGCGAGGTCTGGTTCGAAGGTTAATTTTAGAGAAAAAAGGAAATCAAAATGACTAAAACCTACAACGCCGGCATCATCGGCTTCGGGCACATGCACATCAACAACGTGGCTGCCCTATTTGCTAAACACCCCCAGGTGCGCTGGGTCGCCTGCGCCGACACCGTCCCCGCTGTCCCCGAGCTGCGCGAAGCGCCCTACACCCGCACCTGGAACCTTAGAACGCCCTCAATAACCTGGGCGTTCCCAAGTCCTACGACGATTACCACGAGATGCTCGAAAAGGAAAAGTTCGACATCATCATCATCTGCTCGGAGAATGCCCAGCACCCCGAGATCGTCGAAGCCTGCGCCGCCAGGGGCATCAACGTCTGCGTCGAGAAGCCTATGGCCGTCTCCCTTTCGGACGCCCTGCGCATGGTGCGCGCCTGCCAGAACGCCGGCACCACCCTCCTGGTCAACTGGCCTTCGACCTGGTCACCGCAATCGCGGCGTATCAAGTCCCTCATTGACGAGGGCGTCATCGGCCGCGTCATCGAGGTCAAGTGGCGTGCCGGGCACACCGGACCCCTGGGTCCCGGGGCTGCCCATGCCGGCGTCTCCCAGGAAGCCGCCCCCATGAGCGGTAAGGAACGTGGCGCCACCTGGTGGCACCAGTCGGCCGCCGGCGGCGGTGCCATGCTCGACTACTGCTGCTACGGCGCCAAGATCGCCCGCTGGTACATCGGCGAGCAGGCCACCGCCGCGATCGGGCTCAAGGCCAACCTCGACAGCCACTGGGGCGACGCCGAGGACAACGCCGTCATGGTCGTGCGCTTCCCCGGCGCCATCGCCCTCTTCGAAGGCTCCTGGACGACCTACTCGCACGGCGTCAGCGGCGGGCCGATCGTCTACGGCACCACCGGCACCCTCATCGCCGAGTACGACGACCCGCGCGTGCGCCTCGAGCGCGGCCACGGCATGGTCGAATACTACGACCCCGAGCCCCTGCCAGCCGGGCGCCAGGACGTCGCCGAGGAGTTCATCCACCACCTGGACACCGGCGAGCCCCTGCACCCCACCCTGGACATGCTCTTCAACCTCGAGGCCATGGCCATCCTCGACGCCGGCCTGCGCTCCGCCTCCAGTGGAACCCTCGAAATGGTCGAAAGCCCCACCTGGTGCATCGGCTAGACCCTTACAATCATTGCGTAGGTTGGGTTGAGAGCCAACTTGTTCTTCAGTTGGCTCTCAACCCAACTTTGCCTTTGTAGGTTGGGTTTCGCTTCGCTCTATCCAACCTACAAAGATTGCTTTGCAAAAGAAATTTTTGATCGCCTCGTTTGCAATGACAACAAATAATGTATAATTAGAAAATTCTTAGCGACCTTCGCGGTGTGATCGGGCGAACTTTACCCGACTTCACCGCCAGCGCCTTAGCGGTGAATCTCCTCAGGAGGGAAACCATGACCCGACCCGACCTCAAAACCATCCTCGCCATCCTCATTTTGAGCTGCCTGCTCTGCCTCAGCGCCTGCAGCACCTTCCTGCCGCCCACCCTGGAGGATAAATCCGTCCAACCCGAGTTCGAGGGCGACACTCCCACCTTCCCTTTGGAAAGCCTGGACACGCCCACCTCCCTCCCGACCCTGACCCCCACCACGCCCCCGGAAGGTGAAGCTGCCTACCCGGAGCCTGGCTCAGAGGCCGTCGTGGCTGAAGAGGCGGTGACGGCCGAGGAAGCCGTATCTGCCGAAGCAACTGAAGCTATCGTTGAGGAATCCGTTGCCGTGGTCGAAGCAACTGAGGCTGTTGTTGAGGAAACCGTAGTGCTGCCGAAGCAACCGAGCTAGAAACAGTGCCGCAACCGAAGAAGCAGCCGCGACCGAAGAAGCAACCGCGACAGAAGCTACACCGGAACCCCCAGAGGCAGCCGAGACCTCAGAGACCGACTCCGCTGGAGCCTCCGCCGAGACCGAAACGGCCGAAACCGTTGCCCCTGCTTCCCTGGTCGAGGCCCTGCCTTCCGCTGACCTCGAGCTGCCTGACAAATACACCCTGCAGCGCGGCGAATTCCCCTACTGCATCGCCCGCCGCTACAACATCAACCTGCCCGAGCTCATGCGCTTGAACTACCTCTACTACAACCAGCTCTTCCATAAAGGCCTGGTCCTCTGGATGCCCCAGTCCGGCAAGACTTTCGCCGGCGAGCGCGCCCTCAATCCCCATAGCGACGTCTACGTCGTCCAAAAGGACGGCGAGACCATCAACACCGCCGCCTGCTACTACGGCGACATCGACCCCGCCGCCCTGGCTGCCGCGAACGGCCTTCGCCCTCGACGCCATCCTCAGCAAAGGCCAGCAGATCTTCGCCGCCTTAGCTTGCAAAAAAAACCGGGTGGTCGATGGGACCACCCGGTTTTTTTTTGAATATCCCATACCCTGCCGGCGGGGAATCAACACCCACATCTCTCACAGCCGTCGTAGGGGCGAGCATCCGGAAAAATCTGGCCATCCAACAGCATCTTGCCATCCGGATGCTTCGCCCCTACCGTGGGGATCAACCTCACCCTGTAAACCTGACCCTCAGCCCCTCACAGCCGTCGAGGGGCGAAGCATCCGGAATAATCTGGCCGTCCAGCAGCATCTTGCCATCCGGATGCTTCGCCCCTACCGTGGGGATCAAACGCCTCACCCGAAAAACTTCACCCTCAACGTCCCCAACCGGTACGCGCCCAGACTGCAGCGCACCCTCTTCCCCTCCACGGTCACAGCCTCAGCCCCCTCCAACGCCTCCTCGTGGACGTCCACCCACCAGGCCGCGGCCACCTCTTCCTCAAACTCAAAAGCCGCCTGCGCCTCCTTTCCATCCACCTCGTACAGCCTCAGCACCAGCTCCTTACCCCCATACTCCTCCGGCGCCTTGATCGCCTCGACGATCACCGACTCGCTCTCCAGCCTCAAAAAGCTCTTCCGGCTGGGCTCCACCCCCGCCCCCGAGATCACCTCCAGCGGGCGCGTGTACGCCATAGCCGTCTCCACCAGCCCGTGAGAGGTGGCTGTCGGCTGCACCGCCAGCGCGAAGTTGATCTTGTGCACCCCCAGCTCTGGATACGGGTCGGGGTCGAACGAGCTGCGGATCAACGTCAGGCTCAGGGCATTCTCGTCCCCCCGGAAACCGTAATTGCCCTCGGTGATCAACTGCACCGCTGGTTTTTGTCCGTCCCCGGGCAGCGCCGCGCCCCACGAATTGCCCGGCACGTCCAGCGCCTGCCCCTTCCGCCGCTGCGTCCCGAACGGGATGTCGTACTGGTAGGCCCTGACCTTGTTCGCCAGCGGCGCCGTGAAGTTGAGCTGCGGCACGCCCTCGCCCTGCCTGCCTACCTCGTGCCAGTCGCAGCTCGCCGTGTACTCGAGCTGGCGGCTGCTGGAATCCAGCGAGACCGTCACTGTCAGCTTCGACGCCCCGAAGGCCACCTCGTAGGTGAACGACTGGCGCACGGGTCCACCCTTCACCTGCTCCAGCAGGCGCACACCTGCGTCCAGGTCCTGCACCGTCTTGTAGCGCCCGACCACCCAGGCCGTCATCCCGCGCTCGTCCTCCTGGATTCGCCGGAAGCCGCAGGAGCGTTTCGGGTCGATCAGCTCCGTCCCGCTGGCCTTGTCCACCAACGAGAGCAGGGCGCACGACGACCGCTCGAAGACGGCCTTCAGGTGCTCGTTCTCCAGGCTGACCTCCCAGGGCAGCTCCACCCGCGGGTCCTGCGGGAAGCGCACCGACTCCAGCCGCGCCTGGCTCTCATCGACCACGACCGTGCAGTAGCCGCAGGCCGGCGAAGCAACCTGGGCCAGCAGCCGCAGGTAATTGTGTCCCCAGTAGGCGTTGAAGCCCCGGTCCACGACCTGGAACGGCAGCGGCGCCCCGCCCTCGTCCAGGCAGACCAGCCTTTCCAGCTCCCCCTCCCAGTCCCAGACCACCAGCTCGGCGGATCCGCGGCGCGGCTTCGGCGAGGGGTTGAAAACGTGGAAGAGGCGCTTCTTGCCCGTCCCGCGCGAGACCTGCGCCAGGCGGAACTCCTCCACCCCGAAGCCCACCCCCGCCCCCTCCGAGATCGCCTCAGCCTGAGATGGATTCCGCCTGTCCGCCTGCCCCGAGAGCCTGCGCAGCGCCCTGCGCTTCTGCGAGGAAGCCGTCGCCAGCGTGCCCTGGAACAACCCCAAAGCGTACTCGCGGGTGTCGATCACGCCCGAGCCGGGGATGATGTCGTGGAACTGGTTGAAGAGCGTGCTGCGCCAGGCCTCGGCGAACTTCAGCCCGGGATAGTGCGCCCCCTGCAGGAAAGCCAATGTAGAATACGCCTCCGAGGCGTACAGCGCGGCCTCGGCGATGCGGTTCGCCCGCTTGATGCGGCTCTGGCTGGTGTAGCAGCCGGTGAAGACGAAGTTCAGCTCGTCCTTGACCACCGGCAGTCTCTCGGCGACCTTCTCGACCTCGGCGTAGAACTCCGCAAACGTCCCGAAGCGGATCGTCGGGAAGACCGGCCAGGTCGCCATATCCTGCAAGCGTTCGATGTCGCGCCGGGTCGGCCCGCCGCCATGGTCGCCTACGCCGTAGACCTTCAGGAAGGTCTTCATCCCGTGCTGCTCGCAGAAAGAGGGGGCGAAGAGCGCCATGGATGGCTCGATGTAGCCCAGGTACCAGTGCGGCTCGCGGTAGACCACGATCTCGCGGCCGGAGGGCGCCTGCCAGCGGTAGAGGATTTCCTCCTGGTCGCCGCGGCAGTGATAGTAGTAGCGCACGCCGCCGCTGGCCAGGATTTCGGCGGTGTTGGCGTGGTGTCCGAAGGTATCCGGCTCGAAATCGAGCTTGAACTGCCCGGGCTGCAGGTCCAGCAGGCGGCTGAGGTAGCGCCGGGTATAGAGCAGGTGGCGGGCGGCGCTCTCGCCGTTGGGCAGGTTCTTGTCCGCCTCCACCCAGGTGGAAGCCGTCACCTCCCAGCGCCCCTCGCGCACCCGTTGGCGGATCTCCTGGAGCATCTCGGGGGCATAAGTCTCCACGATCTGGTACGTCGACGCCTGCGACTGCGAGAACTTGAAATCCGGGTACTCGTTCATCAGGTCGAGCATCGTCTGGAAGGTGTCCAGGGTGATCGCCACCGTCTCGTCGAAGCGCCACATCCAGTTCATATCGATGTGGGCGTGGGCGGCGCAGACCACCGTGTACTGCTTCGCCAGGGGAGAAAGCGGGCTGAGGATCGCCTCGACCTCCAGGGCGGCGGCCTTGGTGATGGCGCCGTCGCCCTCCTGGGCGTCCAGGAGGCTGAGGATGGCTTTTTCTAAATAGTCCGCGCCCTGGCCTGAAACTTTGGCGATTTCGTTGGCATAGGCCACCTGGTACACCGCCCGCGAGGGCCAGTACTGCTGGAGCTGGGCTTTGAATTGCTCTAATCGATGATCGAACATGAGGGGAGTCTCCTTTGATTTCTAGGCTTTCCCCATATTAAACCATCAATTTTCCCAAACCGTCTCACGATTATCGTCTGGCAGCCACCCTATTCCTTGGATGAAGCCGCCGCCGGGCTATATACGGACACGCAGTTCCGGCTGTTGCCCGTAAAAGCTTCCCGGTTCCAGCCGCCCCACCTTTCAACAAGCCGCAGCCCTGCGATGCGCGCCATTAAATCCAGCTCGGCTGGCCAGGCGTAGCGCGTGACGATCGGGTGCAGCTCCACCCCGGCGCTCGACAGGACGACGTGGGTCTCCTCGAGCACCTGTGTGACCGGATCATACTTCGCCATGTCCAGGCGCGCCAGGTCGACTTCGACTCCTTCCAGGTGCACATACTGCTGGTCCGGCAGGTGGACCCACTGCGCCGGGGTATCGCCCTCCACGACAAAAAATCCGTCCTTCAGAAGATGCGCCGCTGCATTTTGAAAACAGCGTACCTACTCGTCCTGTGTCAGCAGGTTGAACAGCGTGTTGAAAACCACGTAAATCAACGGGTAATGACCCTCGACGGCCACATCCGCGAAATTGCCCAGGGTGACCGCAATTTTCTCGCCGCCCGCTTTTTCGCGCAGTTTTTCAACCATCGCCGCTGAGAAATCGATGCCATCCACGCGGATGCCACGCTCCGCCAAGGGCAGCGCAATCCTCCCGGTGCCGATGGCAAGTTCCAGCGCCGGCCCTCCCTGCGCCAGGCGTTCCAGAAATGCAACCGTCGCCGCCTCATCTCCCCGGACGCTGAACTCGTCGTAGCTTTCCGCAATCTTATCCCCAAAACTCATCTCAGGCCTGTAATTCTTCATTTTCTATTGTTCCTGCCTTCTCCACAGACTGTTATTCTCTGTTTTTCCTTTTTCATTTTCTACCCATCCGGAAAAATCCAGAGCTGATCCTTGAGCCAGGGGTATTATACCGAACCGGTAGGTGCGGCAGTGCTCAGGAGCAATCTACATGGACAGAGCCCTACAGTAGCCGAAGATTTGCAGTCGCTCCATATTCTTCTTCTCCAGACAGTTGGCTGTCTGATTGAATTGTGCTAAAGCCCCTGCGAAATCGATTTTAATAAATCTATTGCTTGAATTAATTTTCTATGCGATACTAAATTTTGGATCCAGATGCAATCGTGACAGCAGGTGAGGTGAAATATGTCCGAAGATTGTGTTACTGAGGCAGAAAAGGGTGCTTTTGCAAATTTCAAAACCCGTTATACTCATTTAAGAACATTTTTCTTAAAAACCCATGTGCCAGAAAGCAACACCACTCAGGAGTGGTATAGCTACCTGGCAAAATTGCGAGAAGAGATTAGCAATTTCTACAACGAGCTGAGGCTCGTTGCTGTCATCATGGCCAAGGAATACCTGATGGCTCATTTTGAAATCCGCCAGTGTGGTTCGCCTGCTTCCGTACAAGGCTCTTCCAGGCTTGAAATCGATGTAAAAACTTTGACGGGAGCTCGGATTATCGGCGAAGTCACAACTACCAAACCGGATGATACCAACGAATTTAGCGCCTACCAACTAGAGAATTTCCGCAAACAAGCTGATAAGCTAAACCATCAAGTAGCAAAGCATAGATTTTTATTTGTCACCGAAGCAGCAGCTTTCGACGTGTTGAAAAAACCGAATAATCAAAAAATATTCACTGGAATCCAAATAGTTTCCCTGCCTTCTGGAAAATCTCTATAAACTTTTATTTTTACCATTTATATCCTGTGGCTCTCGATCTAACAAAGAGTTAACGCAGGCCTGTTATACTCCCGTCCTGCCTGCACCCATGTCAGCCCGCAGGTCAATAAATCATTCGAGGTATCTCAATTTGAACCATTTATCTATCGGCGACCCGGCCCCAGACTTCACCCTCCCCAATCACGAAGGCACCCTCTTCAAGCTCTCCGACCTTCTGGCCTCTCGCAGCGTTCTCCTCGTCTTCAACCTCGGCTTTGCCTGAATTCACTGCACCAACCATATGGCGCAGTTGCGCCATGACTATGCCAAATTCCAGGCTCTGCACACGGAAGTCCTCGTCCTCGTCCCGAACGGGCCGAAGATGATCGGCATGTATGCCAGCAGCCACAATAACCCTTACCCAATCCTCAGCGATAAGGGCGCCCGGGTCGCTGAATTGTACGGGATCAAAACCCACAGCGCGCTTCTGATCAAGGCCTTCACCCCCAGCGTCTTCCTCGTCGACCGCTCGGGCACGATCCGCTACCTCAGCTACCAATCCTCGTATATCCAGGAACCGGATAATTCCGAGCCGATGACCGTGCTGGAACAATTAATTATCTAAGAAATGATTTTAGTGAGTAACCTCAGGCCGGTATCTCCGCCTCCATCAACTGCTTGCGGATCCGGGCGCTGCTCTCCAGCCGGCTGTTCATAAACGTCGGATCCGCATTCGCATCCATGCCCGGGATCTCAACCACCGTCGTGAGCCGGGTCTGGGAGTCACTGAGAGCCTCAAACGTCGTCCGGCCGTGCATTACCACCGGGCCGTCATGGATGACCATCGCAAACGCCCGGTTCGGCTCAAATTCCACCACTTCCATCGTGCCTTCGACCGGCGTCCCGCTGCGCTTATTGCGCCTGCGGATGAGCGTACCGACGCCGATCGGTACCTCGGAATCCAGCCAGAGCTCGATGTCTGAGTCCCAGCGGGGATGGTTGCGCACGTGCTCCACGGCGAAAAAGTGGAAAACCTTGTCAATTGGCCTGTCAATCACCTGGGAAGATTCCAATCTTAAAGCCATCGCTGCCTCCTTACCATCGAGTCGCTGAGGGCGTTATTCGCATCGTCATTGCGAGCGCTCTTTGCGAAGCAATCTCAACAATTCACCGGATAAACCCACCGCTGTAATATGGACTGATCTTCACGGTAATGCCCGTTCCGGCAATCTTTATCATTTTCTCCAAAGTAGCCGGGTTGGGCGTGCCGAAGATCTCGATTTCGGTAGGTTCGATGAACGTGTAGGTCTTTTTGGAGCGCTCGTCCGCCCCCAGGATCTGCTGGTCCAGGGCATCCGCGTCTGGGAAGATTCTTAAGACCGTGAATTCGCTCCCAACTTCGTTCTCATAACCAAGCTGGACCAGCGTGCCTGGCTTGCCCTCCAGCGTCGGCTGCAGGCTTTCGCGGTAGTGCCTCCGGAACGCATCGAGCATGCCGTCCTTAACCTTGTTTCGACTGATGAAAACAACCGCCTCTGGCATGGGCTTTCTCCTCAAAACACTTCAGATTCTATCCATACCATTATACCCCTATTAACAGATATATAAGATAATAATTATCCTATATAGTTTTCATTGTTTCAGTTTTTTCAGGGTCTCAGAGATGCAATCCCCAGGCGAAGCATCTGGAGCTTAGATTCCGTATCATTGACACGTTCGTATCCAGATGCTTCGCCGCTACATAATTAATAACAAAAAAACTTCGTGCGCCTTTGTGCTTCCTTCGCGTCCTTCGTGTTTCATTCTTTTGACCTTCCTTCGTGTTTCAATCTTTTCCCCTCCTGTGCTATAATCCCCCCTCATGTTATCCACTTTGGCAGCATCCCCCACCATCCACCTCGAGCGGCTGAGCAAGACCTACCAGGTCCCCGAGCGCGAAGCCGGTTTCAAAGCCGCCATGCGCTCGTTGGTCAAGCGCAAATACCGCGCCGTCCAGGCCGTCCAGCAGGTCTCCTTCGACATCCAGCCGGGCGAGATCGTCGGCTTCCTCGGCCCCAACGGCGCCGGCAAGACCACCACCCTGAAGATGCTCGCCGGCCTGCTGCACCCCACCGGCGGTAAGGCCCAGGTCCTCGATTACACCCCCTGGGAGCGCCGCCGCGGCTACCTGCAGTCCATGACCCTGGTCATGGGCCAGCGCAGCCGCCTCTCCTGGGACATCCCCGCCGCCGACTCCTTCCTGCTCAACCAGGCCATCTACCGCCTCCCGAGACGATCAGTACAAAGACACCCTCAAGGAGCTGGACGACCTGCTCGAGCTCTCGCCGATCATGAAGAAGCCCGTGCGCAACCTCTCCCTCGGCGAGCGCATGAAGTGCGAGCTGGCGGTCGGCTTGCTCCACCGACCCAAGGTGCTCTTCCTGGATGAGCCCACCATCGGCCTCGACATCACCGCCCAGGTGCGCATCCGCGGCTTCCTCCAGGAGTACAACCGGCGCACCGGCGCCACCATCCTGCTCACCAGCCATTACATGGCCGATGTCACCGCCCTCTGCGAGCGCATCATCATCATCGACAAAGGCCAGCTCAAGTACGACGGCGCCCTGGGCGATCTCAGCCGGCGCATCGCCCCCTACAAGCGCATCGGGGTCGAGCTGACCTGCACCGATCCCTGCGACCTGTCCTGCTACGGCGAGGTCGTCTCGGATGAGAACGGCGAAGCCCGCCAGTTCATCCAGGTGCCCGCAGCCGAGGTTACCGCCATCACCGCCCGCATCCTCGCCGAGCTGCCCGTCCACGACCTGACCATCGAAGACCCGCCCATCGAAGCCGTCATCGAGCGCGCCTTCCAGGAGAGCTGAGCCGTCCATGTGGAAGATTTACCGTAGATTCTGGCAGTTGAACTGGGCAGAGCAGTGGCAGTACCGCGCCAACCTGATGATGTACTTGCTCTACTGGCTGGTTTCGCCCATCGTTTACCTCGCCGTCTGGACCACGATTGCCAACAACCAGGGCGACGTCAACGGTCTGACCGCCAACGACTTCATCACCTACTACCTGGTGCTGCTGATCGTCCAGCAGCTTACCAGCGACATCACGATCCACATCCTGGCGTATAAAATCCAGGACGGCACCCTCGCCGGCGAGCTGATCCGCCCGGTCCATCCCATCCTGACCAACACCCTGGTCAACAACCTCGCCTTTAAAGCCCTGACCTTTATCGTCCTGGTCCCAGTCTGGCTCTTACTCGTCCTGCTCTTCAAACCGGACTTCAGCGCTGTCACCTGGCAGTCTCTTTTGATCGCCGTGCCTGCCGTCATCCTCGGCTTTGCGCTCAGCTTTTTGATGGGCGCCATCATCACCTGCATGGCTTTTTGGACCACCCGGGTCTATTCCTTGAGTGAATTCTATTACGCCCTCGGGGTTCTCTTCTCCGGTCAATTCGTGCCGCTCGCCCTCATGCCGCCCCTCATCCAGCAGATCGCTGGCTACCTGCCCTTCCAATACACGATCTACTTTCCAGTCCTGCTCGTCCTTAACCGCGTGCCCACGGCAGAGATCTTGCCCACCTTCGCCCTGGGGTTGCTCTGGCTCCTGGTTGCCATCGGGGTCTTCCAGCTCGTCTGGACGCAGGGCGTCAAACGTTTTTCGGCGGTGGGCGCATGAGACACAACCTGAAGCTCATTTTGACTTTTCTTAAAATCAACCTCCAGATTGCCTTTGCTTACCGGGCAGATACCTTTATCAACATCCTGCTCAACCTGATGTGGCTGGGCTGGGAGCTGCTCGGTCTCAGTATCATTTTCAGCAACACCGACAGCCTCGCCGGTTGGGGTCCCGGGCAATTGGTCGCACTGCTGGGTGTCTTCCACCTGGTGAACACCCTCATGGTCGCCGTCATCTGGCCGGCAACCGAAAAATTCAACAGCAGCGTGCGAGATGGCTCCATGGACTACACCCTGCTCATGCCCGCCAACAGCCTTTTCCTGGTCAGCTTTGCGCGCATCGTCGTCTGGCGCGTCTGGGACCTGCTCCTGGGGACGGTCATCATCCTCATCGGCATCCGCATGACGGGCGGTGCTGCCACAACGCCTGGTAACCTGGCGGCATTCATCCTGCTCTGTATCTCCGGTGCACTGATCATTTACAGCCTGTGGGTGGTCCTGATCGCCCTGACCTTCTGGTTCGTGAAGTTCGACAACAACGTCACCATTCTGCAGGCGCTGCTCGATTCCGGGCGTTACCCGGCCACAATCTACCCGCCCTGGCTGCGCCTCATCGTCACCTTTATCGTCCCGATCGCCGTCGCCACCACCGTCCCTCTGCAGGGCTTGAGCGGTGAACTGGGCGTCTGGCAGGTGCTGCTCTTCCTCACCATCGGCGCTGCCAGCTTCACCATCGCCAGACAGGTCTGGAAAGCCGGCGTCCGCAAGTATAGCGGGGCTTCTTCCTGAAACTGGTGACAACGCTCCGCGTTGTCACCAGAAGAATCCGCGTTCATCAGCGTCCCAAAACAACCTGTTCTAATATCTCCAGCGGCATGGAGCCATCCTGCAAGATCACGCTGTGAAACTGCTTGATATCAAATTGGTCGCCCAGTTTCACCTTCGCCTGCTCGCGCAGCTCCAGGATCTTCAGCATGCCGATCTTGTAGGCGCAAGCCTGCCCGGGCATGACAATGTAGCGCTCCACCTCGCTGACCGCGGCCTCGTGCGCCTGGGCGCAGTGGGCGTCCATGTAGTCGATCGCCTGCTGGCGCGTCCATTTTTTGAAATGGATGCCCGTATCCACCACCAGCCTCACCGCCCGGAAGAGCTCGGCGTCCAATGCGCCCAACTCGCCGAAGGCATCGTTCTCGTAAAAGCCCATCTCGGTCGCCAGCCTCTCGGCATACAGCGCCCAGCCCTCGGCGTACGCCGTGAACGGCAGCAGGCGCCGGAAGAACGGCAAGCCCTTGAGCTGCTGGGCGATGGCTAACTGCCAGTGATGACCGGGGATGCCCTCGTGGTAGCTCAGCGTTTTCATCCCGAACTTGTGAACCTCGCCCATGTCGCGCAGGTTGGCGAAGAACACCCCAGGGCGCTTCCCGCCCAGGTCGGGGATCTGGTAGTAGGCGCCGGCGGAGGTCTTCTCGCGGAACTCGGGCACACGCTCCACCTTCAGGGCGGCCTTCGGTCTCAAAGTAAAGACCTCGTCCATGCGCTTCTCAATATCATCCAGGATGCGCTGGTACTCGGCCAGGGCTTGCTGCCTGCCCTCGTCGGTGTTCGGGTAAAGCATGAAGGGCTGCCTGCCCAGCTCCTGTAAAATCTTCGTCGGGCTCAAGGTCTGGGCATAATCCGCGCCTGCTCCTGGCGGAAAGCCAGCAGGCGCGGATCATCGGGATCGGCAAAGATCTTCTCCAGCCTGCCGCGCATCTCCGCCTCGATGCGCCTCCACCTCCGCCAGGCCGACGGCGTGCACCTGCTCGGGCGACATCTCGGTGGTCGTGAAGCTGCGCAGGGCGTAGGCGTAGTAAGCCTCTCCGTCGGGCAGCTTCCAGACGCCGTCGTCGTCGGTGGCATGGGCTTCCAGCTCTTGAAAGACTGCTATCATCCGCCGGTACGCCGGGTAGACCGTCTTTTCAACGGCGGCCTCCACTTGCGCCAGCAGCTCGCTGCGCTCAGCCTCAGCCAGCGCCAGGCCCTGGGTCTTGTCATCGAAGACGGTGTAGAGTGGATTCTGTTTTGCCGGCTGACCGCAAAAAGCCGCCATCTCGTCCAGCACCCGGCGGATCACAAAGCGCGGCGGGATCACGCCTTTTTCGGTGCGAATTTTCACGCCCTCCAGCACCTGGTCGAACTTGCGCCCGAAAAGCCCCAGGCGCTTGACGTAATTTCGGGCTTCTATCCGGCTGCTCAGGGGGTGGATCGTCATCATGAAATTCGGCAGCTCCGACTGCACGCCGAACATCTGGTTGAGCGGGTAGTTGTGAAAGCGGAAACGCTCGGAACGTGCCTGGTCGTCCAGGAACCACTCCATAATGTCCCGTGAAAGCCGGGTCTCCTTAGACATGCGCTGAGGGTCATAGCTGCGCAGGATCGCCAGGTCACGCTTCATGAAATTCAAGACCCTGGTCTCGTATGCCACCGAGGCGTCCGACAGGCGGGCGTTGTGGAAGTGGAGGCCAAACTTCTCGAGGATACCGATGTGCGTTAGCAGCTCAGGCCCGCTGAACGCCAGGCGTAAGAAGGTACGCGCAAATAGCAGTTTGACCGACCAGGGCTTGCCCCAGAAGGTGCCGTAGATGAACCAGCCCAGTACAATGACGACAAGGAGCAGGAAGATGACGAAATAGGTATTCATTATGGCAGCTCCCACATAGCCAGGTTGTCGAAGTACACCGTGAACGGCTGCCCGTCCAGCGCCAGGATCGCCGTGCCGAACTTGCCCCGCTCCAGGAAGAGTTCGTCGTTGACGCGCGTCTGCAGTACACCGTTGATGTAAAGGTGAAGAGTCTCGCCCTCGGCCATCACCCCGATGCGGTTCTCCTGGTTGGCGCCGGGGCGCACCTGGGCGCTGTTGGTGTTCCGCAACAGGAAGGTGCCGTCCTCGCCGTCCCAGGCCCACAGGTAGTACTGCCCCTCGCAGGTCAGGGCGTAGACGTAGCCGGCGTTGTTGTCCGGCGAGCGGAAGATCAACCCATAAGCGTTCCCCTCAGGGCATTCATCCACCGGTTCTACGCTGGTTTCCAAGTAGAAATTCTTCACCTTCGGCCAGGTGAACTCCCAGCAGGCGTAGCCGGCGCCCTTGCCCGTCATCACGTACTTGCCGTCGATGATTTCCGATTGGAAGCAGTCGTAATCGAAGAGCGTCCAGTTCCCGGAGTTCTTCGAGAAGCTGTCCTTGAAGGTCGGCGTGCCCAGGACCAGCGCCGGGTCATCCGGCGGCGCAGTGGGCGGCGGCGCCTGGGTAGGCGTCGGCGGTAGCTCGGTCGCCGTCGGCTCGGTGGTCGCCGTGGAGGTTGCCGTCGGGCTGGCTGACCGCTTCCACCCAGACCTCGACCCCTTCCACGGGATTATCCTGGGTGATTACGTTAAAGGCCTCCTGGCTGATGTACAGCAGCGTGCCATCCGCCAGCAGCACCCGCGCCTGCACGCTATACGTGCTGGCAGGATCGATGGCCGCCATGTCGTAATCCAGGCTGAACTCGACCGGGAGCTGCTGCCCGTTCAAGGCGATCACTTGCTGTTTGAGGATCGGCGCGGAGGTGTCCTGCTTACCGGTATCCAGCAGGCTGACCTCCACCACGGCGTCTGGCGGCAAGGCACTGTTGTCTTCTTTATTCACTGTACCCTTGACAGCCGTCGGCTGCACCGGGGTCACCGGCTGGACGGCGATCTCGAGCCCCGAGGTCGGGCTGTTCTGGGTGATCACCGGGTAGAGCTCGGTCGTCACAAAGAGCGCCCCGTTCTCCGGCGTGCTGATCGTGGCCTGAACCGTGTAGACTCGGTCGTAGGCGATGTCCGCCAGGTTGTAGACGATTTCGAACGCCTGCGGGAGCTGCTGCCCCTGGAGGTTTTGCTTAAAGGAACCGATCGTCCTGGATTGGATGGGGCTGTCGGCTTCTGCGCCTTCCTTTGCCCACTCCACCAGGAACACATCCATTACCGCACTCACCGGAAGGACGATCTGGTCGCCGGTAACCACGTCCCCGCTGACCGTGGCAGTCTCCCCACTCGCCCCTCCCGAACAGGCGGCCAGGAACAAAACGGCAATCCACACCACCACAGAATATCTGGCGATTCCCTTCATCTAGCGTACCTCCTTCTCATCCGGCTTTCCTCTGGCGACAACTTCCTTCCTTAACATCCATTGATAAATAGTATACCCCGAATTAAAAGTTATAATAAATCCATGCCCCGCCACCTCCTCCTCATCGACGACGACGCCCTGATGCGCCGCAGCCTCTCCTTCAACCTGGAGCAGCACGGTTTCCGCACCAGCACTGCCGCCAGCGCCGAGGACGGCCTGCTGGCCGCCCAGGCCGAAGCGCCAGACCTGGTCATCCTCGATATCGGCCTGCCGGGCATGGACGGGCTGCAGGCGCTGCGCGAATTCCGCGACCGCCTGGGATTGCCCGTGATCCTGCTGACGGCGCGCCGGCGCGAGCTGGACGAGGTCCTCGGTCTGGAGCTGGGCGCCGACGACTACATCACCAAGCCTTATAACCTGGATGTGCTCCTGGCGCACGTCAAAGCGGTGCTGCGGCGCTCAGGCTTACCCGAGACATCTGTTGCCAGCCAGTTGCTTACCATCGGCGACCTGGAAATCGACCCGGCAGCCCATTCGGTGAGGCGTTCCGGCGAGCCGCTGGCGCTGACCCCGCGCGAATTCGACCTGCTGCAGGCGCTGGCGCAAAACGCCGGGCGCGTCGTCGCCGCCGAGGACCTCCTGAAGGCGGTCTGGGGCGCCGAGTACATCGGCGAGCCGCAGGTCGTCTACGTCCACATGCGCGGGCTGCGCGAAAAGATCGAGGAAGACCCCGAAAATCCGCGGCGCGTCCTCACCATCCGCGGCGTCGGCTACAGGCTGGCGCCAATAACGCCCGGTAACCCCGCACCCGCTTGAAATTATTGGCTATGCGCACAATCCGCTCCCGCCTGATCGTCTCCCACCTGCTGCCCGTCCTCCTGGTCATCCCCCTCGTCGTCGCCGCCATCTACTACATCGTCCAATCCCAGCTCCTCATCGCCTCCGTCCGCAGCGAGCTGACCACCCAGGCCACCCTGCTCGCCCAGCTTGCCTATTCCGATCCCCGGGTCTTCACCGACACCACCCGCGCCCGCTCCTTCATCGAAGGCATCAGCCCCTACCTCACCAGCCAGGTGATGGTGCTCACCCCCGACGGGCTGGTCATGGCCGCCTCCGAGAAGGGCTCGGACACCACCCTCGACAACCTGATCACGGTCGAAGAGTTCGAGCAGGTGCAGAAGGGCAAGATCGTCGCCAAAACCACCATCCGCGAAGGCTCCGTCGAAGAGATGGCCGACGTCTTCGTGCCGGTGCTCTCTGCCAACGGCAAGCTGTTGGGCGTCGTGCGCAGCACCTACGGTTATTCAGGTTTGGATGAGCGCCTGTCACGTGTGCGCCAGCTTGTCTGGTGGGTGCTCGCCGGAGGTTTGGGATTAGGAGCCCTGCTGGGGCTGCTGCTGGCCTGGCAGATCAACCGCCCGCTGGCCGGCGTCACCCGCGCCGTCAGTTCGCTGACCCGCGGCGATAGGCTGGAAGCCCTGCCCGAAAAGGGTCCCCAGGAGATCCGCCAGCTCGAATCCGCCTTCAATGGCCTGGTCGAGAGGCTGCACTCGCTGGAATCTGCCCGTCGCCAGCTCCTGGCGAACCTGGTGCACGAGCTCGGCCGGCCGCTGGGCGCCCTGCGCTCCGCCATCACTGCCCTGCGCAGCGGCGCCGTCGAGGAGCCGGCCCTGCGCGGCGAGCTGCTGGCCGGGATGGACGAGACGACAGGCCGGCTGCAGCGGCTACTCGACGAGCTGGCCTCGCTGCACGACCAGGTGCTGGGCACGCTCGAGCTGCAGCGCCAGGCGGTCGACCTCCAGGACTGGCTGCCGCTCCAGCTTGCCGCCTACCGCGAGTCCGCAGAACAGAAGGGACTGGGATGGTCGCTCGAGGTCGCCCCGGACCTGACCACGCTGCAGATCGACCCGGACCGCATGGCGCAGGCTGTGCAGAACCTGGTGCTCAACGCCATCCAGTTCTCACCCGCAGGCGAGAGCATCCAGGTCAGGGCCTATGCCCAGGATGGCGAGGTGGTCATTTCGGTGAAAGACCACGGCCCCGGCATCCCCCCGGAGGAGCAGGAGCAGGTCTGGAAGCCCTTCTTCCGCGGCAGCAACCGTGGGCGCTTCCCGCAGGGCATGGGGCTGGGTTTGAGCATCGCCCGCGACGTCGTCCAGGCGCACGGCGGGGTGATCGAGCTCGAAAGCGAGGTTGGCAGGGGGAGCGAGTTTAAGATAATACTCGCTGAACGAATTCAAGATTAATTTTGCTAGATAAAAATCACCCCAGGGATGCCATCCTGCGGCGGGAATGGCAGGCGGAAAAGCGACAACGCTTCCTGGGCATCCACCAGGTTGCGCAGGCGCGAGAAGCGGGCGTCATACCCGGCCGGCGTAAACGCTTCCGGTTCTTGCCAGAGCAGCAGCCGCTTCCAGCCTGGCAACTCCTCGGCTGAACCGGGCGAGACAACCTGGTAATCGGGCGTGTCCATCCCGGGCTTATCCGTGTGCGTCAGGGCGTGCCCGATCGTCCGGGGCACGTAATCGGGGATCGCCTGGGCTGAAACCAGGTGGATGCGGATCAGGTAGGGGTGGCGTAAATTCGCAGCCATCCTCCGGTAATTTTCGACGGCGCAGTCGATGTACGGCAGGTACGCCGGGTGGACGGTTTCTTTATCGAGTGTCTCCGCATGGTCGGCAATGCCCTTGAGGATGGACACTTCGTAATCGTACAAGACCACCGGGCGCATCAGGATGTTGATCAGGATGAGCTGGTTGACGCCTGCCAGCGTCCGCCAGACCTGCTCGTTCCCGATCATCGACTCCTTCCAGGAACCCAGCAGGTAGAGCATCTCCTGGCCGGTGCTCATCACACCCTCGTAGCGATCGATCTCCAGGAAAGCCTCCGGGTCGCCCGACTTGCAAATCCACTCCCAGCCGCTCGCTTTGAGAAACCCCGGGCGATCCACGACCGGCTCTAAGATGTAATCGTAGGGGAAGATGGAAGTCACTTCCTGCCAGGTCTCCCTGGCCAGCTCCAGCGCAGACGGACGGTCCCCGGCCTGCACCTTGATGATCAGGTAGGGTCGGATTCGGTGGCCAATGGCATCGTGAATGAAACGCAGGGAGAGCGTGCGGTTCTCAAGCGGCTGCACCCGGGGCTCCCCTGGGAAGTGTTGGGATTCGATAAACAGGCGCTGGCGGTCGATGACCTCGTTAAGCAGCGCGCTGAAATCAAAACCCCATTTCCGCCTGACCAGCTCGTCGAACTTGCGTATTTTAATCGCCAGGGCGAACTGGGCATGCCACCCCTTGCCCGATGGGCGGATGCACTCGCCAGCTTCAGGCTCAGCCGGCTCATCTTGGGCGGGACAGGTTTCGATGTAAATTTCAGGGTCAGTCAAGGGTTCCGCTTTCAGGAGCCGCACCGTCCGGATGCCTTCAAGCGATCCCGGCGCAGGCCTCCATTTTGCTTAAGGATATGCCTTCATGATCGACTTAAAGGCTTCCACCAGGTCGTCAAAAATTTTGTTGAAATCCACGTTGGGCTGGTACCCAGGCGACAACGGTGCAGTGGCAGATATTTTCGAAAGGTCGCTGAAGGCCTCCCCTGCAATTTCCAGGAATCGCGTGAACTGCTGCTGGTCGAGTTTATTAATCGCCCGGATTCGTTCCAGGTCAGCCATCTCTCTCCTGGCCTTCTGGAGATTGTTCCAAACATCCGCCTCAACTTTGGCCATCTCTACCTGGAGTCGTAATCTTTCAGCTCCTTCATTTACTTCTGCCCGCGCTTCCTCAAAATTTGCCAGGCCATGTTTTTGGGCGTATAACAGCCGCTGACTTTGGACTTCCAGCTCGCGCTTCAAGCGCTCAATCTCGACATTCTGCGCCTGGGTAAGCTCAGTCTGGCGGAGGATGGCATCTTGCATGGTATGGTTCATCCGCGGATCGCCGGTGCGGTCGCGAATGGTCACCCCGATGATCTCATAGGCTTTATTAAGGAAGGATCACCTAACAAAAGGTCTAGAATTTCAGCAATGATGAAATGTTCAGATAATGGATGCCCCCCCGGCATTGGAACAAGCTGGGCGAACGTTTTTGAGTGGACGTAATGGGTGACCGCCGAGTGGACCTGGTCGGTCAGGCGTTGGACCGGGTCTTTCATGGAAGCAATCACGTATGGATCGGCGACCTTCCAGGTGATATTGACATTCAAAGTAACTCGCCAGCCATCCGCCGAAGTTGTTGTGATGGGCATGATCGGATGGGTGAATTCACATAAATCCACATAAACGACCGAGTAAACACCTTCATCCAGGTTATAGATCATTCCACTATGATTTATCCTTTCGCTGATACCATTCGGGTGATGCAGGATCTGGGCTGTATTAATGAAAGGATAAATATATGCTCCCCAGGAACGCATAACGACCTTTACCGGTTCCGAGACCACGAGGTCGTCGTGCAGCGGATACGGGACCGGAGGATGTGTCTGCCCCTCGTTTTCTTCGATTTGCGATAGGATTGGGATATACCTGCTGATTGTCATTTTTACCTCCCTGAAAATATGTTGGCGCCAGGTACGATGGGTAAACACAACCTGGTGTAAGCAATCACCTTATAAACATAGGCGATTCCTTGCCCATTTTTATCTGGAATACGATTTTTAATTATTATTTTTATAAAATTCGTGTCATTCGTCCATTCGTGAAATTCGTGTTATATGTTCAAGGTTATAACGATAACCACCACAGAATTTCAACCTCAGGACAGTGGATGGGACTGAATGCAGCGAATTATATGTCCCCTCAGCCCAGGAGTTCAACCTTCCCAGCCCCTCTACATCACCATCACCCCTCTTCACGGCTTCACCGTCACCACCAGATCCCTCTGCTCCACATCCCCCGACGCATTCTCAGCGGTCAGCCGGTAGGTCACCGGACCATCTCGCTGGTAGCAGTCCTGCGCCGTCGCCTCCCCGGGCGCTCCGGTCAGGAGCGCTTTCCCACTCCTCCACAGCGTCACCACCACGCTGCCCCCGCTGGTCCGCCAACGCAGCAGCGAACACTCCCCGACCTTCACCTCCGCCGGCTCCGCCAGGAAGAAATCGATCACAGCCGGCGGCGCACTCGTCGGTGTAAACGTTGGGGCCGCAGGGGGCGTGGCGGTCGGCGGGAATGGCAAAGGCGTAATCGTAGCCGTTTGCGTTGGCACCGCCGTGGGCGGCGGGGGCTTTGGCTTCTCATTGACAGAAAGCGGGGCATTGCGGGTGCTCATCCCGCCAGGGCTGATGGCTTCCAGGGTATAAGTATGCACGCCAATGACCTGTGGGCAATCCGTGTAGTTGCTGCTAATCCAGTCGGTCGTCCACAGCTCGACGTTATCGCGCCTCAACCGGATGGCGCTGGCTTTCGCATCCACCCACCAGGTGATCGTCACGCACTGCCCGACGACGATCTGCCTGGGGGGGCTGATCGAGAACTCGTAGATCGCCGGCGGCCCCTCCCCGCTGGTAGCCACCTCGATGCGCTGCTGTTGGTAAACCATCCGGTTGTCCTGCAAGATCGCCCTTAGCTCGTACGTGGTGGTTTTCGAAGGCCGTTCCTGCCGTGTGCCGGTCGCCTCTACCGGGTGGGCTAGGTAATCCTGCCCCAGGGCGTAGAAGTAGACTTCCTTCGGCTGGTTCACACTCCAGACGAACGTAACCGTTTCTCCCGGGGCGATCCTCAATGGCGATGCCGTAAAATATAAATCTGTTGACAGGGTAACTTCAGGCTGGGGTTGGCTTGGGTTACTCGTTGGCTGGGTAACCTGGGTTGTCGCCGTCAGGCTGGGATTGACCTCGATCGCCACCGGGAACCGCTCCCCAAATGCCTGGTTTTTTGCATTGACCAGGTTCCAATAGCCCCGATAAATCCCCGGGGCAGCCGGCGCAACCAGGTCGACAGATACATCGATGCTTTGAGTAGAATTGACCACCGCCGGGAGCTGAGCTGGCTGGCCACTCATACGCGCCTGCGCCGAATTTCCAAAGGCGAACACCAGGCGGTACGATCCCGTCCACGGGCAAGTCCCGTTGTTGCGAATCCGCCACCTTTTTTCATACAACTGTCCTGCCGCAAGCTGTACCGGCACATCGGAAGGCCCGCTGGGGAGGTTAAGGTGACTCTCGAATGCGCTTCCATCCAGGCAGGCAGGCGGCGCTGGTACCGGCGCAGGCGATCCGCCATTTGTCCTCCCGGGCAGTTCCGCCAGCTCCTCCCCCGAACCCAGCGCCAGGAACTTACTGGCAAGCTCGTCCAGCTTGCCCTCCTTTTCCAGGTCTCGCAGAGCCTGGTCGAGGCGTTCCCCCAGCTCCTGATCGCCGTTGGGATAAGCAATCGCATACGCCGGGTTGGTCAGGTTTACGCCCTTCATGTCCAACCCCCCGCCCATCATGTACAGCCGGGCCGATTCCATCCCCAAATACACCAGGTCGAGGTTGCCCTCGATCAAATCATCGATTGCCGGGTCCAGCTCCGGGTAATGCACCAGGTTGAACTCGGGAAGCCTGCCGGTAGCGACCAGTTGGTCCATCACCAGCGCCTCGTAAACCGAACCAGCTTTGACTCCAACCCGGTAAGGTGCCATTTGCGCCAGGGCTACCAGGTCAGACATGTTCGTCCCGCGCCGGGCCAAAACAGCATCCTCATTAGCATAATAAGGTAGGCTAAAATCCGCCAGCGCCTGGTTCTCGGGGGTGGCATTGAGTCTCGCCAGGGCGACATTGAGCTGGCCCAGGTAAACGGCCGCCGGCAGCCCATCGGCGGCAAAATCGTGGAATTCCACGGCAACCCCCAGCTTTTTAGCGACCTCCACCATTAAAGCCGGTTCAAAGCCATCGAATTGGACTTCTCCATTGTAGAAGCTGAACGGGGCGAAATCTGGCGATACTCCAACCTTAATTTTCCCTGCCATCTGGATGCTCTCCCAGGTCGAGCTTCCTGGTGCATCGGGGGTTAGATTTTGGTTTTGGTTAGCTCTTTCAATCAAAATGGGATAATAAAAATACGACGCCACCAGGCAGGCAACCATACATCCGGCCAGTAGCAGCAAGACGGACCCCCACAGGATAGCACGCTCCCAAGGCCGCAAGGTTTTCAACATTCAGCTAATTATACCCAATCCCCAAGTAGACCTGTCATTTTTGTTATTTCAGGTGATTAAACAAGGCATTGACAACATGTTACAATTCATCATCGAAGATACCAGAATTATGCCACAATTACCGATTCACCTTGTAAGCGCCGGTTCTTCTCACCCTGGCTTTGTCCGTCCTAATAATGAGGACGCCTACGGCATCCATGCCGAGTTGGGGCTCTTTCTGGTCGCCGACGGTGTCGGTGGTCACGAAGCCGGTGAAGTCGCCAGCAAGATTGCGGTCAATTCAACCAGCGCCTTCCTGCAAGATCATCCCGTTCAGCGCACCCCTGAAACCAGGCCTGAACCTACCATCCAGAATGGGACCACCGTTTCGGCCGCCGTTGCTGCCCCGGTGCTTGACGCTCTGCCGGAACCTTCCGCTCCTGACTTTTTGCTGGCGGCCATCCATAACGCCCACCAGACCATCCAACACGCCGCCAACGAAGATGATCATTTATTGGCCATGGGCACCACCCTGGTGGCCGCCTGGAAACCCAACGGCTCCAGGCGCATGTACCTGGCGAATATTGGCGACAGCCGCGCCTACCTTCTGCGCCGCGGCAAGCTCAAGCAGATCACCGAAGATCACACTTATCTAAACCAGCTCAAACATGCTGGTTTTTTACCGAAAAACCCGCCGCGATTGGCCTCCGCGCAACGTTCTCAGCCAGGCGCTGGGCGTCAGCGAGGAAATCAATCCCGACATCAGCAGCCTCGACCTCCAACCGGACGATCGCCTTTTGCTGAGCAGTGATGGCTTCTATGAGCTTTTCTCGGACCACGAGATCGCCAGGCTGCTTTCGGTGCGCGCCGAACCCAACGAGCTGTGCAAAAACCTGGTCCTGGCCGCCCTCCAGAATGGCGCCGAAGACAATGTCACGGTGATCGTGATCGAAGCCAGGGCATAAAATTGCCTGGAGCGCAGGAAACGAAGGCGGTTCGTCAATTCGCCGAAAGGAATAACCCATGAAACAGCTCATGCGCTGCCTTTACTGTGGTCTCCTGCAGGATGAGCCTGCCGGTGTCAAAGAATGCGCCCGTTGTGGGGGCGAGCTGGCATACGAGAACCAGCCCACTCACCTCAAGGGAGATTCGTACCTGGTGGCGCAGCTTGAGCTCGACCAGGTGCAGGCGCCGGCAGGACGCAACGTCGACCGGTACCTGCTGGCAACCCTGGTCACCCCGGTGGAAGTTCCAGCAGAGCACGCTGCACCGAAGACCTCCGGTCGCCCTCCCATTAACCTGACCGTAGTTCTGGATAACTCCGGCTCGATGTCAGGCGCCAAGCTCGAGCAAGCAAAGCAGGCTGTGCGCCAGTCGCTGCGCTATCTCGTCGAAGGCGACTGCCTTTGCCTGGTCATCTTCTCCAGCACGGTGCGCTGCGTACTCGAGCCCACCCCCATCACCAGCCATGTCCGGCGTACGGTCGAGAGCGCCCTGGACGAGATCGGCCCAACAGGCATGACCGCCCTGGATGGCGGCCTGGAAATGGGCATCGGGCGCTGCCTGGAGAAGCCGCGCACCACCAACCTCGTCATGCTGCTCAGCGATGGCCAGGCAAACGTCGGCGAAACCGATCTCGAAAAAATTGGCCAGCGCGCCTGGGGCGGTCGCCAGAAAGGGTTGGTGGTCTCAAGCCTCGGCATCGGCGCTGACTACAACGAAGCCCTGATGTCCGAGATTGCCACCCAGGGCGGAGGCCGTTTCTACCATCTCAGCGAACCCGCACAGATTCCGCGCTACCTCACCGGGGAGCTGGGCGAAGCCGCCATGGTCGCCGCCCGCCAGGCTGCCCTCGAGCTCGAGCTGCCAGCCGGGGCAGCCCTGATCCCGCTATCAGCAGCCTACCCGGCCGAACAGGTGGACGGCAAGGTGCGTGTCCTCATCGGCGATATCGCCTGCGACCAGGAGCTCGAGATTCCCCTGCGCCTGACCCTGTATGCCCAGCCCGCCGGCGCCCGCCTCAGCGTGACCGGACAGGTGCTGTACTCGTCGCCGGCTTCTCAGCCATTAGCTTCCGGTTTCAACCGCGTTACCGTGCGCTTTGTCTCGCCCGAGAGTTTCGAGCTACGCCAGGGGCTGGCGCTTCCAGTCGCCGAAAAGGTCATGCCACACTTGCGCGCCTCCTATGTACTGGGCGTCAACCGGGCTGCAGCCATCAATCCCGAGCGTGCACACAAACTCGCCGACCAGGATGCTGAAACCCTGCGGGGGTATGCAAAGCTACTCGGTGATGACCAGGCGATGGTCATGGAAGAGGATCTCACGACAAGCCTCAACATGTTTGCCGCCAGCCCGGTCCAGGCCAAGCGCCGAGTCCACGAAGCCAATGCCATCGGGCGTAAGTTGCGCGACTTTCTCAAGGACGACCATTAAGGTTTCAATTTCCCCAATGCGATCCCACGCTGCAGCCATCATCATCCGCGACCGGTCTGTCTTATTGATTCATCGCCATAAATCAGGTAGGGATTTTTATATCCTGCCTGGCGGAGGTGTCGAGCTCGATGAGAGCAACGAAGACGCCTGTATCCGCGAAGTCAAAGAAGAAACGGGTTTCGACGTTTTGCACCTGCAGCTCGTGCAGGTGTACCATACAAAGAATGGGCCAGAATACTACTTTATGGTCAAAGTGCCTCCCGGTGAACCGGTCTTGGGCGGGCCTGAAGCGCACGAACACTCCCCTGAAAACAGTTACACCTTCGAATGGCTGCCTGTTGCGCAGCTCATGGAAGCGAATATGAAACCTGAATTTGCGCGCCAGATGTGTATCGACCTGGTTAGCTAACTTTGCATTTTTGTTAGGTCCACCTTACAATGCGTCACCCTGCCATCAGTGCACTTTATTCGTGGTAAATTAAAGTAGCTTCAGCGAAATGTTCTTCATCAATCCAGACCAGTAAGAGTCGTTGCTGGTCTGGTTGTAATGACGGTTGGGGTAAAGGGTCACATATTGGCAGCGCAAAAAGACCGGACAGGCACCAGAAACTCGCATCCTCCTTCTGATGAGACCCTGGATGATTTATACCGGCTGGCAAAAACCCAGGTAGAAGGAGGCCAGGCTGCGCCCTCTCACAGGCGCTGGAATTCTCTCCTTGTCATCGAAATCATTTCCTGTCTAGTCTTGGGCGCGCTTGCCCTACGCTGGTACCGGGCAAGCTCTCAATCAACCCTCCGCTCCGAAAACCAGGTTTTCATCCAGTCTGCTCACCAGGCTGCTGGCCGCATTTCAAATGACCAGGGAGTGATTGCCCAGGCTGAGCCAACCGCAACCGCAGTTCCTCCCACACCGGTTCCTATATTGGGTCCTTCCGGTATTCCGGGCCTCGATCCACGCGTATTTGTCCCGATGGTCTGGCGCGGTCCGGGTGGCTGCAAATCGGCAGAAGAAATAAGCTTTGAGTTGGTTTCCGGACCGGTCTTAGAGCCCCAGCAGGGAACGCGCCTCGAGACCAATGAACCTCCTGAGGCGACTGCCACCTGGACCATCCGCAACCTGGGCGAATGCCAATGGGACAGCCTCGGCATCTATTCGGTTCTGCGCAGCCTCCTGAACCAGCCCCAGAATCCGCCGCGGTGGTGAGTTGTTCGACCCGGTCGCTGGCCTGGTTGTCGCCAACCCCGGCGAGACACTCGAAATCAGCGCCACTTTCCCCGGAGACCAGGCAAGCGAAATCAGCGACGAATGGGTCCTGGTCATCAATGGGCACCAACTTTTTTCGAAATCCCACCTGCTCCTGGAGGTAGACGAATGGCTGGTCATTGAGAATCCCGCACCGAAAAACAACAACACATCCGGTACAGGATACGGTACTGGCACCTCATCAGGCCAGACCAACCCGGTCAGGCAACCGCAGCGTCCCACGGAGAGCGCACCGACCCGACCTTAAGACTCAGACATCAACCCTGACAATTATGAAAAATTACGCCCTCATTTTCCTTTCGATCCTGATCGCCATCCTTCTGGTTGTGGCTGTCTACGTAGGCCGGGAAACCTTGATGAACATGGGCCGCGAGATCCGCGGGGAGGAGATGCTGATGCCTGTGACCATCACGCCTGACGATGGCCCGGTGCGCTCAGGTAACAGCATCCAGGCAGCCTGCAGGCTCCTGCCCCTGCACCAGGCAAAGCTGAGCTTTAATGCCAGCGGCTTGCTCCAGGAAATTCTCGTCAAGGAAGGGCAAGCGGTTGAAGCCGGCGCAGTCCTGGCGCGCCTGGACGGGCAGGCGCAAGCCCAGGCAGAGCTGGCATCTGCCGAGCGCCAGCTTAATGAAGCCAACACCGCCCTCGAAAAACTCAACACCGAGGTTTACCTCAGCGTTGCCCAGGCTTTGAAAAACTGGCGGGATGCCCGTATTGCTGAGAAAGAAGCCAAAAAACAGCTAGATCGCCAGGAAGAAGAAAAAAAAGGTCCTGATGAAATCGCCCAGGCAGAAGCCGCCTTAGGACTGGCGCGCGCCCGCCTGCAGCAAGCACAGTTAAATTACGATAACTACAAAAACGGGCCCGACCCGGCAGCCCTGGCTGCAGCCGAGTTCCAGCAGAAAGAAGCTGAAGCCCGGCGCCAGGCCGCTCAGGAAGCGCTCGATCAGCGCACACTGACAGCCCCCTTCAAGGGCAACGTCATCGAGCTGCTCCTTGCCGAAGGGGAGTACGCGGGTCCGGCAGTGCCGCTGCTGGTCCTGGCCGATCTCAGCAATTTTTACGTCGAGACCACGAACCTGACCGAGTTAAATATCCCGTATGTACAGGCAGGAGCGCCGGTGGAGGTCATTTTTGACGCCTTGCCGGAGCAGACCTTTTCAGGAACGATCAGCTTGATCCAGCCGTATGGTAAGAACAGCCTGGGCGACATCGTCTACCGCACCCAGATCCAGGGCGATTTCGACGACCCCGCCCTCCTCTGGGGAATGACCTGCAGCGCAGCCATCAATCCATAAGGGCGAAGCATCCGGATTGGTTTTGCCATCCAGCAATTTCATGCCATCCGGATGCTTCGCCCCCATGTCCGCCTAGGGTGAGGTGACGTTTACATTAACCGCCGATTCGGTCCTCTGACCGGTCGGATTGGCAGCCACCAGCTTATACTGCACCAGACCCACTTTCTGCAAGCAATCCTGCGCCTGGCCGCTCAACGGTGCGTTATCCAGGATCACCTGCCCGTCTCGTTGCATTTGCGCCCAGTTGGCGCCGCCCCCAGCTTTCCAGGAAAGGATCACGCAACTGCCTACCTGGACGTCGTTGCGATCCGAAAGGAAGTATTCGATCACAGCCGGAGGGAAGCTGGTCGGGCTGGGTTCCGCGGGTTTTGAGAGCACATCCACCGAATCCTCCCGGGTATCCCTCCCGGAATTGCCGCTTCGCCTCCAGGAAGTAGGTCATGGCGCCGGTCCCCGGAGGGCAATCCTGGAAGGAACCGGTCAGCGGAATCCCGCCCCAGATTTCCGCTCCGTTCCGCTGCAAAACAGCCGCGGTTGACCTGCCCGCTGATCTGCCACTGGATGGTCACACAACTGCCCTCGTACATCCAATCGCCCGGGTTAATCGAAAAGTTGACGATTTCTGGGAGCTTCTGCTGGCGCCTGGGTTGCCGGGGTTGTGGCCGTCGCTGCAGCCACGACCTGGATGCCCACCCACACCTTCTGGCCGAAACCCTGGCTTTTATCGTTGAACAGGTTCCAGATGCCCTGGTAGGTGCCGGCTTCCATGGGCGCTACCAGGTTGACGTACATATCGTAGACTGCCCCTGGCGGCACCGTCCCCCGGACCGGGGTCGCCACACCACCCATCTGGGCTCCCGGACGGTTCCCGCTCGTAAATGCCAGGAAATAGGAGCTGTTCCAGGTGCAGGTGCCCGTGTTGCGGATGCGCCAGCCTTTTTGGAAGGTCTGTCCCGGGTTCATCTTGGGCGGGTTCTGCATGTTCTGGTCGTCGTAGTTCAAATCCTGCACGTATGCCATGCCGTCCGTGCAAGCGGTCGGTGGCGGCACCGGCGTGGCGGTTGGGTTCGGCACGGGGGTCGCCGTCGGAGCCGGGGTGGGTAAGACCTCCGAGGATTCGATGAGGCCATAAGCGCGCGCCAGCTCGTTCAGCCTGCCCGAGTTCGTCAGATCGGTCAGGATCAGGTTGAATTGGTTGGCCAGCTCGGTCTGGCCCTGGCGCACGGCGATCGCATATCGCTGCGCATTTAATTTGCTTCCAACCACGGTCACGCCGCCAGCAGCCGCCTGCGACTGGGCTGGCGCCAGGTCCATCATCACCAGGTCGATATTTCCACCTTTCAAGGCGTTGATAGCATCGTCGATGCGCTGGTAGGTGGACAGGTTCATCTGAGGCATTAAGCCGGCGTTCACCAGGCCAGTCTGGATCATCGTCTCGTAGACCGACTTCGTCTGTACGCCTACGCGGTACAAAACAAGCTGGTAGAAGTCCGTAATCGGCGGGATAGATGATCCGGTTCGCGCCAGGATGCCATCGTCGCCGACGAAGTACACGTTGCTGAACAGAATCAGCGCCTGGCGTTCGGGCGTGACCGAGATCGCCGAAATGGCGACATCGATCTGGCCGATGCTCAGTGCATTCGGTAAGCCATCGAAGGCAAAGTCGACGAATTCGACCTGCACCCCCATGCGGGTGGCGATCTCGCGCATCAAGGCTGGGTCGAAGCCGTCGATTTTAAATTGTGCATCATAATACTCGAACGGGGCATAATCGGCGGACACCCCCACCAGCATCTTGCCGTTTGCCTGGATCTTCTGTAAATCGTTCAACGGCTGCTGAGGTGGTGCCTTCGTTGGTGACAATTCCTCCACGGGTTCGTCGGGTTGGAAAAGACCATAGGTATACCATGCAGACACGGCGCACCCGGTCATCAGCACTATGATGGCCAATACCAGGACAACAATCTCCCAAACCTTAAATTTTTTCATCGATGGCCTCCGATCTGAATAAGGGTATTATAAACAATTTTCTGATCGCAAGCATGATACTTCACCGCTGCAACGGTAATCCATAATACGATAAAATAATCCCATGAACATCGTTGAGTTTTGCGTCTTGCTGGCAAAAGTGGTCAATGAAGAACCCGAATCCATTTCAACCGTTACTACCCTGGCCTCCCTGCCGGGGTGGGATTCCATGGGTGTCGTCATGTGGATCGTCGAGGTCGACGAAGCCTTCGGCGTGACCCTGGAGGCAAAACGGCTCGCCGAATGTAAAACCGCCGGCGACCTGGCCGCCCTTTTGGGAGATCGTATCCAATACAGTCCATGAAAGCTATTATCCGCGCCATCGATTACCACCTCCCGGAGACGGTCCTCAGCAACGAGCAGCTCAGCGCCGAATTCCCGGGCTGGAGCGTCGAGAAGATCGAGGAGAAGACCGGCATCCGCGAGCGCCGAATCGCCACAGCGGATGAGTTTGCCTCCGATCTCGGGGCTGCCGCCGTCCAGCGCCTCTTCGCCAGCGGCGCCTGCCAGCCTTCCGAGGTAGACTTCCTGCTGTATTGCACCCAGAGCCCGGATTACTACCTGCCGACGACCGCCTGCCTGCTGCAGGAGCGCCTGTCCATCCCGACCAGCGCCGGCGCCCTTGATTTCAACCTCGGCTGTTCTGGCTACATTTACGGTCTCGGTCTGGCAAAAGGCCTGATCGAGACCGGGCAGGCGCGCAACGTCGTGCTCGTCACCGCCGAGACCTACAGCAAATTCATCTACCCACAGGACCGCAGCGTGCGCACCTTGTTTGGCGACGGCGCTGCCGCCACCCTGATCCAGGGAATAGATGCGGACATGGACGGCATCGGACCGTTCGTCTATGGCACTGACGGCCGCGGCGCCGCCAACCTGATCGTGCCTTCCGGCGGCCTGCGCCAGCCGGTCCGCGGTGACAGCGTCGAAATCATTGAAGACGAAAACGGCAACCTGCGTACGCCTGATTCGCTGTACATGAATGGCGCTGAGATCCTTACCTTCACACTCCAGGCCGTCCCCGCGTCGTCCAGCAGGCGCTCGAACGGGCAGCCTGCTCGCTCGATGACGTTGACCTTTTCGTATTCCACCAGGCAAACCGCTACATGCTCGAAGCCCTGCGCCGCAAGCTTAAAATTCCAGCGGAGAAGTTCGTCCTCGCCCTGGAAACGGTCGGCAACACCGTTTCTTCTACCATTCCCATTGCCCTCAAGCAAGCCCAGGAAGCGGGGCGCCTGCAGCCTGGTCAAAGAGTTCTCCTGGTTGGCTTTGGCGTCGGCTACTCCTGGGGAGCTACCTTTTTACGGTGGGAACCCGGGGAATGAATTTCCAGGCGGCGCCGCGCCAGGCTAGAGGATGCCCGCTCCCTCGCCAGCCTGCACCTTGCCTGTTCAGCCTCTCTGCCTGACCGCCTCGAAAACAAGCTCGGTGCAGGCTACCTGGCTGCTTACTACCGCACTTACCTGGCGGAGCCCGGCAGCCTGGTGCTCTGCTCGGACCAGGAAGCTCAGAGTCTATCCGGCTTGATCAGCGGGGTTACCCACTACACGCCTCACCTGCAGCACATGCACCGCCAGCGCTGGCGCCTTCTGTCCGCCGCCTTTCCCGCTCTCCTGAGCCGGCCGCGCCTCCTTGGGAAGCTCCTGCGCCTGCAGCACCAGCCCTGGATCGCCGGCTCGGATCAGGCCATTCTCTCTGCCGCCCGCATCACCTTCTGGTGCTGGCGCCCAGGCGCCCAGCCTCCAGGCGGCGGCTTGGTCCTGCTAGAGTCCTGGCTGGAGGCTGCCCGTTCCCAGGGGATCAGGCGTGTCTTCGGTGATGTCGATGAACGCAACCCGCGCGTCACCGCCATCCACCGCTCCCTGGGCGCCGCGATCCAGACCCAGACCTTCGCTGATGGCAGCCAGCAAAGTCTCATCCGTTACGATCTTTAGTCAATCTTTAACTCACCCTCAGGTTCTCCTAAGGACAAAACGCCTGCTCGCGGGATATATTTGCACCCGTATTACCTAACCGGTTCAAATTATGCGTAACAGGAGAATCATGAAAACCCGCATTTTAATCACCACATTAATTCTAGTCATCACCTCGCTGCTCGTCTCAGCCTGCGCTCCGGCCTTTTCCGTCGCCGCCCCGCTGGTTGAAGAGCTGCAGAACCTTGCCGAGGAAACCGCCAACGCCGCCCAGGATGGCGGTACGGTCAAAGTTGTGGAAGTCCAGACGAACAATACTGAAAGCAGCGCCCCCCAGGTCAGCATCGATAATGGCGGTCTCGCCACTTACCAGGAAGCCCTGATGGACCTCTACGAAAAAGTCAATCCCTCCGTCGTCAGCATCCAGGTGCTGGTGGACGCCTCCGCTTTGACCGGCCAGCTCAATCCCTTCGAATCACCTGAAGGCGAGCAGCTTCCGGAAGACATGCCCTACGGCGCTGGAGAAGGCTCCGGCTTCGTTTGGGACCAGGAAGGTCACATCATCACCAACAACCACGTCGTTGAGAACGCTGTTAAGATCCAGGTCATGTTCTCTGATGGTTCCATCGAAGACGCAGAGCTCGTAGGCGCCGACGCCGACAACGACCTGGCAGTCCTCAAGGTAAACGTCCCCGCTGAGAAGCTCGTACCCATCTCGGTCGCCGATTCGGATGCCGTGCGCGTTGGCCAGGTTGCGATTGCCATGGGCAATCCCTTCAGCCAGGCGAACACTATGACCACCGGCATTGTCAGCGCCCTGCAGCGCTCCCTGGCCACCGGCGACGGCCTCACCCCCGGTTTTTCCATCCCTAATATGATCCAGACCGATGCCGCCATCAACCCCGGTAACTCTGGCGGCGCCCTGGTCGACATCGACGGCAACCTCATCGGTGTGCCCACCGCCATCGAATCGCCCATCCGTGCCAACTCCGGCATTGGCTTCGCCATCCCCTCGAACACCGTCAGCCGTGTCGTCCCGGTCCTGATCGAAAAAGGCTCGTATGAAGACGCCTGGCTAGGCATCTCGGCCGGCACCCTCACCCCTGACCTTGCCAGCGCCATGGGTCTTCCCGAAGACACCCGCGGCGTCCTGATCGCCGAAGTTGTGACGGACAGCCCGGCTGAAGCTGCTGGATTGCAAGGCAGCGCCCAGGAAGTCACCATCGACGGCATCCAGACCACGGTCGGCGGTGATGTTATCATCGCCATGGACGGCAACGAGATCAAGGATATGGACAGCGTCATCGCTTACCTGAGCACCCTTACGGTAGGCCAGAAAGTCGCCCTGACCATCCTGCGTGACGGCAAGGAACAAGCCGTCGACGTCACCCTGGCTGCCCGCCCGGCGACCCTGTCACAGGCCGAGCCTGTCAATCCGCTGCCCGCCCCGGACCAACAATCCCCGGACCAGCAAGCGCCGGATAACGAGCAGCAGCAGCCCGAGCAAACCAACCGACCACGTTTGGGCATCTCCGGACTGGAGATCACCCCCGAGCTGGCCGAAGCCCTCGACCTGCCGGTTGAAGAAGGCATCCTCATCATCGAAGTCGTCGCCGACAGCCCTGCCGAGAACGCCGGTCTCAAAGCTGGTCTCGACTCCTTCGACCTGAACGGTGAAGAGATCATGGTCGGCGGTGACATCATCCTCGCCATCGACGGCCAGCCCGTCACCAACGTCGAAGCCCTGCGTGAAGCCCTGCGCCAGTACGTCCCGAACGCCACCCTGACCCTGACCATCCTGCGGGATGGGGCTGAGCAGGAAGTGACTGTCCAGTTAGCTGAGTAAGTTTCCCTCCTTAAAACAAACGGCGGGCCCTCTGGCCCGCCGTTTGTGATTTAACCCAGGAACCGGTCCACGATCTGCTGCCGGTACTCCGGCGAGAGCGAGTGGAAATAGGCGCTATAGCCCGTCACTCGCACCACCAGGTCGGGGAATTTACTCGGGATCGGCATGTGCCTCCAGGATCTGTCTCCTTCGAGACCACGTTCAGGTTGATCAGCGTGCCGCCCATGGCGATTGTGCGCCTTGATCAAGGCCTCCAGCGCCTCCACCCCGCCCGCTTCCTTGATCAGGTGGCTGTCGCACGTCCATCTGCAGCGGCGCGGAGTTGCCCCAGCCGGGCTGCGTCGAGGCCACCGCGTTGGCCTTGGCACGTCGGCGCCGACCGCGCCGTCCGGGAGAAACCCGGATCGGGGTTGGTCGCTGTGCGATATCGCCCCGCCGGCGCGGCCGTTGGGCGTCGCCCCCAGCTTCCTGCCGATGTTGACCATGTCGCCGTGGGAGAAGAGACCGGGGATCACGTTATAGCCGTGCCGGGGTTGGTCTGCGATGTGACCAGCCCGGCATAAGTTGCGGCGATCCGCTGGGCCCAGTACATCGCCGCGCGAGCTGCCCGCGCCGTAGCGCGGCGCTGTTGCTGAGCATCAGGCGCACGCGCTCCTGGCCTTCGAAGTCGTTTTTCAGTATGCTACCAGCTCCTCCAGGGTGAGCCGGCCTTCCTTGAACCACGCGCTGCTCGATGGCCGCGAACGAATCGGCCACCGTCGCCAGGCCGACGCCGTCGACGGCGATGTTGACGATGTCCACGCCGCCGTCCGCCACGTCCAGCCCGCGCTCGATGGTGCCGTGGCAGAACAGGTTTAGCACGATCTCCGGGAAATTGCTGCGACTGGTGCGCCATGTGCCAGTCGAAGCCCTCTTTCATCAGTGTCGACCGAGATGCCCAGGTGGTGCGGCGTAGCGCTCCCACAGCGTCTCCATCGTGCGTCGGCGCTGCGGTATCGGTCACCATCTCGTCCAGCGCGATCAGCAGCGGCGTGATCAGGCACTGGCGGGTGACGTCCTGCAGGGAATACTCGATGCCGGGCAGCGCCGTCCAGTTGCAGCCCACCTTGGCGCGCATGCGCGCCAGCGCCGAGCGGGAAGCCGTTGCGGGCAAAGCCCTCGTCCAGGCCGTCGGAGAGCGAAAAGCACGACCCCGGTGCCGTCCGGCAAGGTGATCTTCGACGGCCGGCGCAGCAGGTCGGCTGTCGATGCCGTTCGTGCACGCGCACCGCCAGGTTGGTCGGGATGCGCAGACGGTGGATGGCTTCCAGGATCAGGTAGGACATGCGGCTGGTCAGGTCGTGCCCGTCCGGGGCCGGCCCGCCGATCTGCGAGTAGTGCGTGTCGTTGAAGAACAGGCTGGCGATGATCCAGATCACGGCCTCGTCGTCGAGTGGATGCCCGGCGGCCACGTCGGCTCGTAGTAGGGCCGCAGCAGCTCGTCGAGCTGGCCCAGCGCGCCGCCGGCGGCCCACATGCGGTCGACCGGACTGGAACCAGGCCAGGAACTGGCAGGCCTCGCGCAGCGTGCGCGGCGCGTTCTCCACCAGCCACTCGTTCATCTCGGCGATCTCGAGCAGGTTCTGGCGCGATGCACCGGATCGGCTCGTCGTCCGCGGCCATCTCGCGCGCCGCATCGCACGTGCCGGCGGATCCAGTTCTGCACGCCCAGCACCAGGTCCTCCTCGCCGTCGTAGAAATCCGGTGTCGGCGGGATGGTTGAAGTCGCGGAAATGTGCGCAATCTTGTCCAGCAGGCCGCCCCAGCCCAGCTCCAGCCCGATGGTCATATCCGGGCCCAGGTGGTTGATCCGCGCCGATGCCGGAGGAGAAAATCTTGTACTTTTCGTGCAGCGGGTAGAGGTGGACCGGGCGGTCCTCGGGCCTCCAGCCGCCCATCCCCGGGATCGGTCCCGATCCAGGCGCCGGCCAGGGCGCTGTCTGGGTTGATGTAAGACCGGGTGCACGTCCAGCCAGCCGCGGAAGTTCTCGCCGACGCAGCGAATGCCGTAGCTGCCGCCATCGGGATGATTGCTGACCCGCTCGAACGGGATCGGCTCCGGCCAGGGGATGTAGCCGTGGTCGTCGATGTCGTGGTAGCCCTTGCGCCCGATCTTAGCCTGGTTCTGCTTCAATTTCCACGCCGCCAGGGCGTCGATGCGCGCTTTAAAATTAATCTCACCATCCATAATCTATCCGTCTCCTGTTAATCAACCGCAGATTTCTCCGATTGCCTGCAAAATACGCAAGGAACGCATTTTATTTTCAATATTTGGAATAATCTGCGTCAATCCGTGAAATCTGCGGTTATAAAATTATCTCAACCAGTTGATTATAAACCATTTATCTGTGATCAATGGTAGCGATTGCGTGTGCGTAAAACAATGGTGTTGACCACCGCGGCTGTTGCCAGCCCAACCAGGACGATCGTCAGCGTGAAAATAATGTCAACACCTCCCAGCAGGTTGCTGACGAATGTCCGGATGAACACCGCGGAGACGATCACCGGGATCAGGATGGCCTCGGTGCGCCCCTTGATCCAGATCGCCGCCGGGATGGCCACCAGGGCGTTGACGATGATAATGATGGGGATAATTTGTAGTAAGACTTCCAAGCATGGCTACCGGTCCAAAGGAAATCGCTGGAAGAACTCCCACATCGTCCGCGTCGCGTCGATGTCCTGGGTCGTTTTCCCGGTTATAAATTCAGGCATTCCCTCGCCGCCCGGCCAGGTGTGCCCGCCGCCGTGGATGGTATAGAATACCACTTCCACCCCGTCATCACAGCCAGAATAACGTACCCCGCTGACCTCTCCCTGCGCCGGCAGCTCCTCGGGCTCCAGGCTGCAGCCATTCTTCACAGCCCATTGCTCCACCCACTCCGGGATCGACGGAAGAAGAAAGCCCCGGTTCGACTCCATCCCACCGTCGTAGGGCACAATGCGGTCGGCATCGCCGTGAAAGACGATCACCGGCAGCGGGCGGCCAGGATTGCACTGTTCCATGGGAAGTGAATACGCCCCAGCCACGCCTCCCAGGGCGGCGATCCGATCCGCCAGCTCGCACGCCAGCAGGTACGACATGCCACCGCCGTTCGACAACCCGTTTACGTAGATGCGCTGCGGGTCGATGTTGTACTCGCTCTCCAGCTTATCGATGAGATCAGAGATGAAAGTAATGTCCGGCGAGCCCAGTGTCGTGTTCCAGCGCAGGGGGAAGCCCGTGCCCTGGGGGTAGACCACGATCAGTCCCTCTTCGTCCGCCACCTCGTTCCAGTGGCTGATTTGCGCCTGGTGCGCCGGCCACTCCACGAATCCGTGGATGCTGATGATCAGCGGTGTGGCTATCCCGGGATCGTAACTCTCCGGCACGTACAGCAGGTACCTGCGCGTGACTCCCGAAGATTCGATTTCGCCGTTCGTTTTATTCACCCACAGGTAAGTCAAGAAAAGGAATGTCCCGAGCAGCAGCACAAAAGTAAGTAAAGCCAGAAATATGATCCCAATCACCTTTCCAACCGGCCATTTCTTTTTCATGCCTGCCGCCCTCAGCTCCAGGGTTTCGATAAAGTCTTGCCAGACTCCATCCGGCGTCCAAATTTTCTGCATATCCTGGCGCGCCGTTGGTTCATCCATCGCTTCCACCAGGCAGCGATACAGGTAAATAAATACGGAAGCCCGGTAGTTCGCCACGCAGTGCACGAAAATCTTCCGCCCCTGGTTGGACTGCATCACTTCGAAAAAGCGCTCCAAGTCGTACAGGTGGGGCGCCTCCCAGACCACCGGGATGTGCACGTACGCCATCCCCAGCTCCTGCACCAGCTCCGCCTCACCGGGGAGCTGGTTGGGCGCCGTGTCCATCGACAGGTTGATCACAAGCTCGAATCCGGCGGCGGCAACCTTCGCCAATTGCTCGCGCGTGGGCATGCCCGCGCTCGCCAGGTCTTCCCGGTACGAAAAGTAATTTCTGATTTGTTCCAAACTCATATTTCAAATTCCTTAACGAGACTCTTCTCCTGGTCGCGCTCGACGGTGGCGCGAACTTTGACATACTTCTCGATGCCCGATCCCTTGAGCTTTTTCCGCAGCAGCTCGTCCACCTGGAACAACCCCGCCGAGTTGTTCATGCGCACGTGAATGTTCACCGGCTTACCACCCTCATCCCCTTCCAAAATTTCGACCTTATCGATCGCTGCCGCCGAAAGTGAGAAGATGTCCACGTTCCCGGCCTCGTAGGGGATGCGCGAGCGCCCCTCGCTCATGTCCAGGGCATCCGCCACCCGCACGATCCCGGCCTCGATGGTGTAAGGCCTGCCGCCGCTGCGGTGAGCGATGATGGCGTGCAGCGTCTCCGAAATGACGATCGTGCGCTCATCCACCGGCAGGAAGTCCAGCATCTTGTGCATCAGCTCGTTTGCCAGGAACAGGCTGAACTCCTCGTGCCCCTCTCGGTTGATCGACATCCCCAGGTCGTGCAGCAGGCTCGCTTGCAGGATGACGACCTCCGCATACTGGTGGGAAAGCCCGTAGTAGGTCGTAATCGACATCTCCACCCCGCGCTTGATCATTAGGCGCGCCAGCTTCATGGCGATGTTGGCCACGATTTGGAAGTGAATCGGGCCGTGATCGCTCATGCCCAGGCGATCGATGGCGTTGATGTTGATGACGCGCCACAGGGTCTTGATCTCCAGGTTATCGTTGATGGCTGCCAGGGCTTTTCTCAGCAGCTCGTTGCCTGCCAGCGGCACCCGGATGTTCGGCGTCGGGGCTGGTTTGCGGGAATTGATGGTTGTCGATTCAGCGCTCATGGGTCGATTTCCTTCTTAAAAATTATTTTACCAGACCTGCCCTCCTTGCGGCTTAGCACTATTCTGTGTTGTTCCCCGATTTGATGATGTTACCGTTGCTTCATTTGAGCATCAGTGCATCATCTCTTTTCAGTGTCATCAGCGATTCAACTCTTGACAAATTTACTCCAATTCGTTATATTTAACCCTACCCCCCTGGGGGGGGGTAAGAAGGAAGAACTCATGGAACAGCAAACCACCTTACGCCGCCTGAAGACCATCGAAGGCCACCTCAAAGGCGTCATCCGCATGGTCGAAGAAGACGCCTACTGCATCGACGTCATCCGCCAGATTCAGGCGGTGGAGGGCGCCCTCAACAAGGTCAGCGCCCACATCCTCGAAGAACACCTCAATTCCTGCGTTATCACCGCCATCCGCGGCGACAGCGAGCAGGAGCGCGAGCGCGTCCTGCGCGAGATCACCGAGGTCTTCGAAATGTCCAATAAAGTGTAAACCTACTGGAATGCAGGCTATCCAACTCTCAGAAGGAGATCATTCATGAGCACTGTAAAGTATTCCGTCCCCAACATTTCCTGTGGGCACTGCGTCCACACCATCCAGACCGAGCTCGCCGACATGGCCGGCGTCAAATCCGTCAAGGCCGACGCCGCCCTGAAGTCTGTCGAGGTCGTCTTCGAACCCCCGGCCAGCGAGGACCAGATCAAGCAGCTCCTGAGCGAGATCAACTACCCTGTTGCCGGCCTGGTCAACATCAACTAAGCCAGTATTGGATGCCCCAACTGGATACGAAACTGCTTCATGGCTGAAACCCATCAATTAATCCTCCCCGTTACCGGCATGACCTGCGCCAACTGTGTCGCCACCGTCGAGCGCAACCTCAAAAAGCTCGATGGCGTCCAGGGCGCAGCCGTCAACCTGTCCTCGGAGCGCGCCACGGTCGAGTTCGATGCCTCCTTGCTGGGCCTGCCCGACCTGATTGCCCGTGTCGAGCGCGCCGGTTATGGTGTGGCTACCGGGCAAGCCGAGCTGATGATCCAGCGCCTGTCCGACGACAACGATGCCCGCCGGCTCGAGACCGCCCTGCGCAAGCTCGAAGGCGTCCTCGACGCCCAGGTCTCCTACGCCTCGGAAAAAGCCCGCATCACCTACGTGCCGACCATCGTCAGCCAGGCCGAGCTGCGACGCCTGGTCGCATCTGCAGGATTCACCGCCGTTGAGCTGGGAGGCGAAGCCGAGGACGCCGAAGCCCTTGCCCGCCAGCGTGAGATCGATACCCAGCGCCGGCTGCTTACAATTGGCCTGATATTCACGATCCCGTTGTTCCTTCTTTCGATGGGCATGGATTTAGGGCTGCTGCCTGCGTTCTTTTATGATCCCAACGCCCTTCCCCACATGGCGGGCATGCCCGAAGGTGCCTGGTGGTTCAACTACCTGCTGTTGCTCCTGGCGATCCCGGTCCAGTTCTACGTCGGCTGGCAGTATTACGTAGGCTCTTACAAAGCCCTGCGCAATAAAACCGCCAACATGGACGTCCTGATTGCCCTGGGCTCCTCGGCGGCTTTTTTCTACAGCCTGCCGGTCACCTTCGGCTGGATCGAAGGGCACGTCTATTTCGAGACCGCCGCCGTCATCATCACCCTCATCAAGCTGGGCAAGTACCTGGAAGCGCGTGCCAAGGGCCGCACCAGCGAAGCCATCAAGAAGCTCATGGAGCTGCGCGCCAAGACCGCCCGCGTCGTGCGCGATGGCGTCGAGAGCGAGATCCCCGTCGATGACGTGCGCATTGGCGACCTCGTCCAGGTGCGCCCTGGCGAGAAGATCCCCGTGGACGGCGTGGTCGTCGAAGGGCGTTCCTCGGTGGACGAATCCATGCTGACCGGCGAATCCCTGCCGGTCGAAAAGAAACCGGGCGATCCCGTGGTCGGCGCCAGCATCAACAAGCAGGGCATGCTGCGCTTTGAAGCCACCCGCGTCGGCCGCGAAACCGCCCTGGCGCAGATCATCCGCCTGGTCGAAGAAGCCCAAGGCTCGAAAGCGCCCATTCAGAAGCTGGCGGATTCGGTATCGGCAGTCTTCGTTCCCGCCGTCATCCTCATCGCCGCCCTGACTTTCCTGGGCTGGTATTTCCTGGCGCCACCGCTCCCCATCAATTCTGACACCAACGCATTCACCCGCGCCATGATGAACACGGTCGCCGTACTCGTCATCGCCTGCCCGTGCGCCATGGGCCTGGCAACCCCGACTGCGGTCATGGTCGGTTCCGGTAAGGGCGCCGAAGCCGGTATCCTCTTCCGCAGCTCCGAAGCCCTCGAGCTGTGCCGGCAAGGTCAACGTCGTTGTCCTGGACAAGACCGGCACGATCACCAAGGGCCAGCCCGCCGTCACCGACATCATCCTCGAGCCGGGTTCGCCTTACGATAGCGAGCGCCTGCTGGCGCTGGCAGCTTCAGTGGAGAAGGTCTCTGAGCATCCCCTCGGCGAGGCCATCTGGGCGGAAGCCACAACCCGCGGCCTGGTGCTCTTCGAAGCGGCGGGCTTCCACGCCGAAGCCGGTCACGGCGTCGAGGCTGAAGTCGACGGTCTGCAAGTGGTCGTCGGCAGCCCGCGCATGGCGCAGGTTCGTGGCTACACACTCAACGGTCTCGAAAGCGCCGTGGAACGCCTGCAGTCCGAAGCCAAGACCGCCATGCTCGTGGTCATCGACGGCCAGGTGCGCGGCGTCATTGCCGTCGCCGACACGCTCAAGGATCATTCGGTCGACGCCATCGCCGACCTGCAAGGCATGGGTCTGAAGGTAGCCATGTTGACCGGCGACAACTGTCCGCACCGCCTCCGCCATCGCCGGGCAGGTCGGCCTCGACCTCGTCCTGGCGGAAGTCCTCCCGGACGGCAAAGCCGCCGAGATCAAGAAGCTACAGCTTAGCGATGGTGGCACGAAGGCCACCGTTGCCATGGTCGGCGACGGCGTCAACGACGCCCCCGCCCTGGCGCAGGCCGACGTCGGCCTGGCCATCGGCAGCGGAACCGATGTCGCCATGGCCGCCGCCCCAGTCACCTTGATGAGCGGCGACCTGCGCGGCGTCGCTCGGGCGATCCGCCTTTCCCGGCGTACCCTGCGCACCATCCGCCAGAACCTTTTCTGGGCGTTCATCTATAACATCATCCTGATCCCAGTCGCCGCCCTGGGCTACCTCAACCCCATGCTCGCCGCCGGCGCCATGGCTTTCAGCAGCGTCTTCGTCGTCACCAACAGCCTGCGCCTGCGCCGTTATAAAATCTAAGGATCAGTCATGGACCCGATTCTCGTTGCCTTCATCACCGGCCTGACCACCGGCGGGTTGAGTTGCCTGGCAATCCAGGGCGGCCTGCTGGCTGCCTCCCTCGCCCACCAGATCGAAAAAGACCTGCTCAACCCCCAGCCTGCGCCGGTCCCAAGTCCGAAAACGCCGCGCTCAAAATCCAAACGGCGCCAGGCTGCCGTTGCACGCCCCAACACAGCCGTCCCGATCCTGCTCTTCCTCCTGGCCAAGCTGGTCGCCTACACCTTACTCGGCGCCCTGCTGGGCTGGGCGGGCTCGTTCCTGGCGATCTCCCCCCTCAGCCGGGCGATCCTTTTAATAGCCATCGGCATCTTCATGGTCGGCAATGGGCTGCGCATGCTCAACGTGCACCCCATCTTCCACTACTTCAACCTCGAGCCGCCCAAATTAATCACCCGCTACATCCGCCGGGTCTCAAAGAACCGCAGCGACGCTGTCACCCCGCTATTCCTGGGCGCCCTGACCGTCTTCATCCCCTGCGGTGTGACCCAGGCGATGATGGCCGCAGCCCTGGCAACCGGCAGCGCCCTCAGCGGCGCTGCTATGATGTTCGCCTTCACCCTCGGCACCAGCGTGCTCTTCTTCCTGGTCGCTTACCTGGCAGCCCAGCTCGGGACGCGCCTGGAAAAATATTTTATGACCTTCGTGGCCGTCGTCGTGCTCGTATTCGGCCTGGTCACCATCAACAGCGGTCTGAACCTGATGGGCTCGCCGCTGTCCTTTGAAAACGCCACCCGCAGCCTGTTCAGGGTTGAATCTACACCTGCCGCTTCAGCGGATCCCGTCTCGCCAGCCGCTGCGGATGGCACGATCCTCATCCAGGCCACCAACCGCGGCTACACACCCGCCGTCCAGCACGCCCGCGCCAGCCAGGCTTACACCCTGTCCATCGTCACCGATGACACCGTTTCCTGCGCCCGCGATTTCGTCATCCCCGCCCTCGATTTTTACGTCCTGCTGCCGACCACCGGCCAGGAAACCGTCGAAATCCCGCCACAGGAGCCTGGCTCCGTCCTGCGCTACACCTGCTCCATGGGTATGTACACGGGCCAGATCGTCTTCGACAACTAGGAAATTCTTCCCATGCAGAAAACCACCCTGCGCATCTCTGACATGCACTGCGCCATCTGCGCCATGACCATCGAAAGCATCGAAGATGACCTCCCCGGCATCCGCCGTGTCTCCGCCAGCTACGCCCGCAGCCAGGTGGTGGTCGAATTCGACGAAACCCACCTCGATCTCGAGGCCATCATCCAGGCGATCCGCTCGAAAGGCTACACCGCCAGCGCTTGACCTGCCGATCTGGTAACCTAACCCACCTGGCAACAACGCTCCGCGTCTCATCCCGCCTGGTGTGCACCCATACACCCGGTGGATGTTGCTGCGATAATCGTAGGGGCGAAGCATCCGGAGCAATCATGCCGTCCACCAGAGGCTACCCATCCGGATGCTTCGCCCCTACCCCCGCAGACGCGCGACCTGTCACCCGTGTTAAAATCGCCCAGGTCGCAGCACAATGAACGCCTCCCGTATCATCCATCTCTTCCTCATCATCTTCCTGGCTAGCTTGCAGGCCTCTCCTTCCTTCGCCGGCGACCTTGACACCGCCCTCTACAGCCGCTGGCCGGTCACCCCGCCGGCCATCCAGGTCAATGACCCCACCGCAGTGGCGGCGCTCTGCACCGGTGCTCAGCGCGTACGCGTACACACACACCTGGACCCGATAGCATCATCAACCACCAGGTCAGCGCTTTCGCAAGTCCCCAACTATCACATCCACTACTTCCCGAGGATGCCCTAGAGTCATAGCAAAATCCACCCTAATCGGTGGTATCCTCAAGGAAGAACGGATCACCCATAAATTTTGGAGCGTAGAGCATGTTAACTCTCAAAAAAAATCTTGATAACGAACACCGGAGTAAAGCCTCGATGTCTGGTTATACCGCCTGGGACCCCGAAAACCCGAAAGTGTTTATCCGGCCGTCAAGCGGGGGCAGAAAAGCTGGCAGAGCTGCGATCTATTACCTTTTTGGGGCATTTGAGGAAACCAAAAAAATCGAGGCATTTTCTGACCTCGAGGCAGTCCAAATCGCCCTTGAATTAATTGCACAAGAGCAAAAGTGACCGTCTCTGAGATAAAACCAGGCTCGCGCCGGGGAGTCCTCATCTGGTTGGTAATTTCGCAATTGCTGGCTGTTAGCTCGCTCGTACCCTGGCTCGGATTTGCCTATTACACTTATCATCTGCTTTTAAACGGAGTCACCGCGGCTTGGGACGCGATTTTTGTAGGTTTCACCCTGGTCTATCCGGTCATTGTCATAGGGAGCGCCATCCTGGCCTGGTTTTTTTATCGTGCACATAAAGACCGGCTGGCAGTGATCGTTACTTCCATTTTCCTGGTCGGTCCGATATTCTTTTTGGTGACCGTTTACGCCACCTGATGAACGGGCGTTTATCGAATACTGATCACCGCCTGGTCCAGCAGCTCCCCCTCCTTCGAAATTGCATACAGTTCGATCCGGTCTTCGTATATCTCCATCAGCACGAAATGCGTCCTGCGAATGTAAATCTCGCTCTCCGGCAGCAGTTCACCCTGGGCGTATAGCACCGACGAGCCCCCACCACTCACGATATACGTAATCCCCTTGGCATTCAGGCGCTCGTAATGGTGGAAATGCCCCGAAAATGAAACCGGCACGCCGAATTGCTCGAACAGCGGGTTCCAGGTCAGCTTAACTGGCTTGCCATCGTCCGGGTGCACCACGCTGCTCGAGTACGGCGCCACGTGGAAAATTGGGATCGTAAAGCGGAAACGCGTGTCCGCCAGGCGCTCCTCCAGCCAGGCTTGCTGGTCGGCACGCACCTCCACCCCGTAGAAGGTCTGCGAATCCAGGAACAGGAACTGCACGCCCTGGTAGGCAACCGCATAATACTGGTTGCCGCGCCTCGTAGCCGGGTAGCTGAAAACCGGATCGGTGAACGGTGGGAAGGCGTAATCATAGAACGGCGCTCCCTGCCATCTTAATACGGCGTCGTAGTCGTGGTTGCCCAACACCGTGTACACCGGCATCTCGTGCAGCAGCGGCGCAAACGGCAGGTAGAAGTTCCGCACGTACGAGTTCACCAGGTCCGAGCTATCTGTCTCATAGACCACGTCGCCAGTGTGGATCACGAAATCCAGGTCCTGGCTCGCCATCAGGTTAACGAGCTGCGTCGTGGCTTCGTCGCCGAAGCTGGCGTCACCCAGGATGCCTACACGCAGCGGAACCTTCTCCGAGGCCGTGCTGAAGCGCACCGGGTCCCAGGCTTCGCCCGAAAACCGCGGCTGGGCAAACCCGGCTTCCTGGCTGCCCAGTAGCACCTGTGCCTGGTAAGTCGCGCCCGGCGCCAATCCTCTCAGCGCCAGCGATTGGCGTGCCTGCCCGCCATCCAGCATCACCTCGCCCTGCTGGGTGAGGCCTGGCGTGGTCGAACGGTAGACCAGCAGCCCTTGCGCCGGCTCGCTCAGCTCGAAGAACAACTCGGCGCCTGTCTCCGTGACGTGGCGGACACTGAGCGGGATGACATAACTTACCGCGCTCTCAGGATAGCTTTGCGAAAAGTAATCGGGCAGCACCTCTGTAGGCGTCTGTACCGGCTCGGGTGTGGCGCTGGGCGCCAAAGTAGCTGCCTCGTTGCCAGGTTCAGCAGGTATGGTTGCTGTAATCGAAGGATCGACAACCGCCAGCCCGCCATTGGCCGCATCTACCGTCGGGGTTGGCGTATCCTCCGGGAAATGCCCGCTTGTCACGCACGCAAGCTGGACAAAGGCAATTATGACAACTACGAGCCAAACTCTCCTGGCAATAACGCTCGTACGGACGCAGTCCGCGTTGTCATTTGTTTTCAGCTCTCCACTCCCAACACCTTCTCTACCTGCCATCCCAAACCTTCCTTCACCAATACCAAATTCTCTCCTGAAACGTAGGCATTATACCTGGATCCACCCAGCGCCTTGAAAATCGCCTGCACCGTTCCCGGACGATCGTGGTCGGGCACCTCAAACACAAAGGCATTCACCCGGTCAATCCAGCCTTCAAAATTACGCGTGAACAGCTCGTACTCAGCACCTTCGATATCGAGTTTCAACACGTCTATCGCCTGCCAGCCCATCAATTCCATCACCTGGGGAATGGTCAAGCCTTCCACCGCCTCGCCCTCCGGACCCGCTTCCACCCGGAATTCCTGCATGTCCTGCCCGTATTGCCTCACCCGCAGCTCGCCCGCCTCTGGCCACAGGGCTGCATGGATGACCTTGACGCGTGCCTCCCATTCGAAATTCCGATGCAGCAGCCGGAAATTGCGCCCGGCGACTTCAACCGCGGCCACCTCCGCCTGCGGATGGTGCAGCAGGAAGCGCAGCGTCTCTGTCCCAATGTTTGCGCCGCCGTCCAGGATGCGGCGGATGGGAAACTCCCCGCTCTCTAATAACCGCAACCCCTCCAGGTAGAAGTGGCAGACTACCCCATCTCGCCCACCTTCGAAATGGAAAATATACCCGCCGGGCAACCGCAAAACGCAATCTTTACCGGCAATGCGCCCCCGGAAGAATATCTGCATCGTGTTGCGCAGGCCCAGGCGCTCCCAGCACAGCCAGAAACGCTGGTTCCAACCTGCCAGCCTTCTAAAGGATTGCATAACCCCTTGTAAATACCAGAACTACCAGGATTTGACCCAACTCAGAAATTCTCAGCCCAACCGCCTGCGGATCGCTGCCGCGATCTGCTCCATCAGCTCCCGGTCGCGCCCCGGGTCGAACGCTCGCTGGCGAAACTGGTCCTTCGGGTAGTTCCAGGCGGGACCTACTCGGTATTCCAGCGGCTCATCCAGGTACCGCGGCATTATATGGGCGTGCAGCGCCGGCTCGGTGTTGCCCAGGATGTCGTAGTTGATGCGGTAGGCGTCCGTGACCTCCAGCAGTGCATCACCGATGACGCTCATCTCGTACAGGTAGGTCTTACGCTGTTCGGGGTCGAGGGTGTTCAGGTCCGGTACCACCGGATCCGGCAGCAGCAGGCAGTAACCGCGCAGGAACTGCCCGTCGCCCAGCACAACCCAGCCGGAACTCACCCGGCAAATGACGCTTGGGTTGACTCCTTCCTGGGCAGCCCGCACCCGCCGGTGGATCAGCGTATCCGTGGTCATTAAATCTCTCCTTTTCTGCCCACTGCCAGGAGCGAGGCCGCGCTGTGAAAGCCGATTTCTGCCACTCTCAAACGTAATTCTTCGCCTCGTACTTGCAGTTCTGGTTGTCCATCAGCCCTTTGGATGTAGCGATCGAAGATCGGATCGAGCTGCTTCTGGATTTCAGGGTCTTTCGGGTCGTCTGCAGTCTCGTTTATATTGGCTATGCGCAAATCAACCAGGTCCAAGTTAGTAAGTACGGCTTCGATCTCACTGCGGCTGAAGGTCTCGTGGTGCGAGATACCGTTCGCCCGGTCCACCGCCGCCCACCAGTGGTGCAGGTGGACATGCGTCATCTGGGTTTCGGTCTGCCCGTCGCGGTACATCTCCAGCACGATCAGGTTTCCACCGGGCTTGAGCACCCGCAGCAGCTCGCGCAGGGCGCTTAGGGGATCGTCAAGGTGGTGCAGCGAGTTGGCAATCGCCGCCGTGTCGAAAGAACCGTCTGGGAATTCCAGCTGCATCACGTCGCCGGCCAGGAAGCGCACATCGCCTGCTTCCTTGAAAGAATCCTGGAAAACCGCCTCCAGCTTCGGATTGGAGTTGACCCCGGTAATAGAAGTATACGATTTCAGGTTCTCGCAGAGGAAGTGAACGAAGCCCCCGCTGCCGGTGGCCGCATCCAGCACCCGCCCGCCGTCGATTTGTTTGAGAAGGTCAATGTAGTCAGCCATGTTGCCAATCATACCCTAATATCAACGGCTGTGGAATTGTCCGGTTATTTCTTCACGAACAACGCTCGGTTACGTGAATTGTCGTAAGGGCGAAGCATCCGGAGGGCATGTTGCTGGAGGATGGCGCATCCAATCCGGATGCTTCGCCCCTACCCGGAAATGGATAACCTCCCGGCTGCCTTCAGTACTGTAAGTGCATCCGCCGGTTGCTCATTCCATCACCTGGTCCAACCTCCCGGCTGCTTGCAATACGGTAAGTGCATTCGCCGACACCCATTCATTCATGCTGCTTCCGGTCGCCCCCCAACTCACCAGCTCCACGCCGCTTTTCTGATCATCAGAGGTCCTGTAGAACCGTTCCTCCGCAGCCCAGCCGCCGCCCGGCAGGCGCTTCGCCTCCAGTAAATCCAGGGCTGCCTGGCAGCGCGGGTCAGCGATCAAGCCCGCCTCCGCCATGATCTTCAGCCCGTGCAGGATATCGTAGCGCCAGTAGCACGGGTAATGCAGCCGCACGAACACCGGGTTCATGACCTCACCGTCGCGCTTGCGGAGGTAAAGCCTGCGTTCCAGGAACACCTCCGCAGCCCTGTGCACCGCCTGCCAGGCCAGGGAATCACCCGTGAGCCTCGCATATGCCGCCAGCCCGCGCAGCGGGATCGCCGTCTCCCAGAAGGAGGAATGCGAGGCTTCGGGCTCCCTATCGCAGTTCCAACCTCCGTCCGGCCACTGCCAGTGCAGCAGGCGTTCCACAAGCTGGTCCACGCGTTCGTCGACCAGCCCTAGCCTCACCGCTGTGAAAAGCGCCATCCCCTGCTGCGAGCGCAGCGGCGCGCCCTGCCGTCGATCACCGGCACACCCGTCCAGGTGCGTGAAGACGCTACCTTCTCCGCCGGCATTTCCTTGAAATAAAACGGCTGCAACCAGTGATCGAGCACCTGGCCCATTGCTGGGCGCAGCGTTTCGTCACCTGCCGGGTAGCCGATATCCGCCAGCGTTCCCAGCACCCAATGCGCGCCCTGCCACTTCGAGTACACATGATTGACCGGCTCAATCAGCCCGTCCCCGTTGCGGCGGGACAGGAGCTGCTTGACCCGCGGTGAAGTTTGGATTTCACCCTGCAGCGCCTTCACCTCAGCCCCCTGCGGATCTGCGCCCAGCACTCCCACCAGCACCTTGTAACGCACCGATGGCTCATTCGATGCGAGAAGCTTTTGTATGGTAAATTTCATAGGTTCCTCCATTCCGTAAACCGCTGAGGTTATTGTAGACAATCACCCTATGAATGTAGCCAAATTTCCGGGAACATCACGGGGTAAACGGGCGTCTATAAGCTATTCTACTCAACAGGAGAGGTTATGACCCATCAACGATTTCTCACACTCGCAGGTCTGCTGCTGGCAAGCTGCGTGATTGGGGCTTGCTCAGCTCTCAAATCTTGGGCTCCCTCATTTTTACGAGGGGAGGCGAAACCCGTCACTTTCTACCTGACCATCCCGCCAGACGGTTTCAGCCCGGAAGCGGAGCTGCGAGTCAGCCTGTGGACTGCTGAGCAGGTTGCAGCCAGTGAAAAAATCGCCAACTGCGCCATTTCCCAGGACCCGCAGACAGGTGAGGAAACAGTGCAATGCCCGGAAGGGGTTGAGTACCAGGAAATAACCCCTCGAAACCTTTACGTTTCCGATCGCCAGCCTCAGCGAGCCGCTGGCAATCACCAGTCAAAGCATTCACGAGGGAGAAAAATACCTCTTGCAGGCTTCAGGTTTGAGCCAGGACAACTGCAACATGGCCTCAACGAGGGTCGAAGACATCGCTAGGTCCGAAACAGACCGCCTCGAGCTCCTGGATTGGCTGACCACAGAAATGGCCTGCCCGTAACCGGGTTATTGATCTCCCGGTGGACCCTGCTCCAGTCGGCGGAAAACCTTTGCCTCGTCCGCCCCCCACAGCCCATCGATCCACCAGGTCGCCCCGGCTTCTTTCCATTCTTCCCGCTTCTCGACGATCCGCGAGCGCTCCCATTCGCCCGAATCCTCTTCGACGATGATGTCGAACGGCGTGGTCAAACTGCGCCCGGCATCTACAAAAGCCTTCATCTGCCGCACGTCCTCCGGCATCACATTGGCGAACTGCCCCGCCTCGTCCATCTTCTGAGCCAGTAAACCATCGCACTTGAGGATGCGCTGCATCGACTTCTTGCGCGGCCAGACCCCGCAAACCCACAGCGGGATGCGCGGCTGCTGCAGCGGCTTTGGCGGGTAGTATTGCTCATCGAGTAGCGTCAGCTTCAGCGGGAAATGCTTGCCGTCGTAATCGAATTGTCTACGTTGGAATAGCCCGTCCAGGATATCGATCGTCTCATCGAGGATTTCAGCACGCGCCTTCTTCCCCGTAACCTCACCAGGAAACGCCTGCCAGCCCATCCAGACCGCTCCCGCGCCCAGACCGAGCGTCATCCGCCCGTTCGAAAGATAGTCGAGAGCGACCGCCTCGCTGGCGATCTTCCAGGGCTTGCGCAGCGGGACCGGGATGACCATCGTCCCCAGGCGGATGCGGCTGGTCGCCACCGCCGCCGCGGCCAGGTTGATCATCGGGTCCATCGTCCAGATGGCATCCCCCACGAAGACGCCGTCCCAGCCGCAGTCCTCAGCGCGCTTCGCATACCGCGCCGTTTTTGCGGGATCCACATAAGGTAAAGCCACTCCATATTTCATATTTCCTCCTTTACGGTTCCACCGGATACCCTGCCCTTTGCCAGGCGGCGAAGCCCCCCAGCAGCGGCGTCACCTTCTCAAAACCGTTGTCGATCAAAATCCGCGCCGCACGGGCGCTCGACTCCTCGGCCGGTCAGGTGCAGTATGGGATGATCCACTGCCCGGGGTCCAGCTCCCCCAGCCGGCTCTCCACCTCCCCCAGCGGGATCGACAGCGCCCCGGTTACGTGCTCCATGGCGTACACATCGTCCCCACGCACGTCCAGGAAGACCGCCGTGCCCTCATCAAACGCCTGCTTTGCCTCCTCCAGGCTGACCCGCTGGATGCCGTCCGCCCCCATGAGCGCCTCACTGCTGCCATCATTCCCACCCATCCCCTGCAGCAAAACAACCAGCACCAGCAACAGCAGCACCACCCCAGCTCCGATCATCACATAAACCGGGATATTGCTCCCCGTCTTTTTCTTCTTTTTCACCTTAGCCATTTATCCACCTCCGCCTTAAAATAAAATACGAAAACTTTGTGATCTTCGTGCCTCCGACGCTCTTTGTCGGCATCTTCGTGACCTTCGTGTTTCAATCTTTTCCTTCGTGTTTCAAGGTTTTTCCTTATACCTCAACAACCTCAACGCGTTCGCCACCACCACCAGCGTACTCCCCTCATGCAGCAGTACCGCGATCCCAATCCCCACCAGCCCGGCGATCGAAGCCACTCCCAGCAGGGCGATCACGCCCAGTGCAATCGCCAGGTTCTGGACGATCACCCGCCGGGTCGCCCGTCCCAATCCTACCGTGAACGGCAACTTTGTGAGTTCGTCGCCCATCAAGGCAACGTCGGCGCTCTCCAGGGCGGCGTCGCTGCCCGCCCCGCCCATGGCGATGCCCACGGTCGCCAGCGCCAGCGCCGGGGCGTCGTTGACCCCGTCGCCGACCATCGCCACATATTCGTACTCCCCCAGCAGCTCGCCCACCTTCTCTAGCTTGTCCTCGGGCATCAGGTCCGCCTGCACCTCGTCGAAACCGGCCTGCGCCGCCATCGTCCGGGCTGAAGCCTCGTGGTCGCCCGTCAGCAGCACCGTGCTCTCGATCCCCATCGCATACAGCCTGCGGATCACGGATAAGGATTCTGCCCGGATCGTGTCCGCCAGGGCGATGAAGCCCAGCAACCGGCCGCCTTCCGCCAGCCACGTCAGCGTCTTGCCTTCTTCTTCAAGCGCCCGCGCCGCTTCCAGCGACTCCTGCGGAATTCGCACATCCAGCTCTCTCAGCAACGCCTGGTTGCCAATCCAAAGGTCCCTGCCGCCGGTGGAAGCCTGCAGCCCCAGCCCTGTCAGCGCTTTCACTTCATCCCAGGTCTCTATCTGCAGCCCGCCCTCTACTGCCGCCCTGGCGATCGCCCGTCCCAGGGGATGCGCCGAGTGCGCCTCCGCCCCGGCCGCCAGCCGCAGCAGCTCGGTTTCGTCCATGCCGTTGAGTGAATTATTGTCGAAGACAACAATGTCAGTGACCTCAGGTTTGCCGTGGGTGATCGTCCCAGTTTTATCGAAGGCCACCGCCCGGACTCTGCCCAGGTTCTCCAGATGTGCGCCGCCCTTCACCAGCACCCCGTTGCGGGCAGCCTGGGCCACCCCCGCCAGCACCGCCGCTGGCGTTCCCAGCGCCAGGGCGCACGGCGAGACGGCTACCAGCAGCGTCATCGCCCTCAGGAACCACACCCGAAACGGCTCGCCAAAAAACAGCGGCGGCACGACGATCATCACTAACACCAGGACCAGCATCGCCGGCACAAAAAACCGCTCGAAACGCTCGGTCAATACCTGCGTGGGCGATTTCTGCGCCTGGGCTTCTTCAACCAACGCCATCACCCGCTTAAGAGTTCGAGTCCTTCGCCAGGCGCGTCACCCGCACCTGCAGCGCCGCCTCGCCGTTAACCGTGCCGGCGAAGACGCCGTCGCCCGGCGCCTTGTCCACCGGCAGGCTCTCGCCGGTCACCGGCGCCTGGTTCACCCCTGAATGCCCCTCCAGCACCTGGCCATCTACCGGGATGCGCAGCCCAGGACGCACGATGACGACGTCGCCGATCTGCAGCTCATCCACCGGGATTTCGACCTCCCGGTCGCCGCTCCTCACTAATGCCGTCTTCGGCGCCAGCTCTTTCAAGGCGTCCACCGCATGGCGGGCGCGCTCCAGGGCCCTCTCTTCCAGGGCATGCCCCAGGCTAAAGAGGAACAACAGCAGAGCCCCCTCGGCGAACTCGCCCAGGACGGCCGCTCCCAGGGCAGCCAGCAGCATCAGCAGGTCGATGTCAAAGTGGCGCTCCCGCAGGGCTCGCCAGGCATGCGGCAGGATGTGCCAGCTCCCCAGGATATACGCTCCCAGGTACAACGCCAGGCTGACCGCAGGCGGCATCCCCAGGAAGCGCTCTCCCAGCCAACCTACAAGCACCAGCAGCCCCGCCGCCAGGCTCATCAGCAGCTCGCTCGAGTCGTGCAGGCGCCGCTGCATTCCATTCAGCGGGATGGCGTAGCCCAGCGAGCGCACGCGCTTCTCGATCGCCGCCCGCCGGATGACCTGGCTATCGTACTCCACCCACATCTGTTCCGCCGGGTAGCTGGCGCTGACCGCGAGCACCCCCGGCATGCGCCCGACGCTGTGTTCCAGCACGTGGGCACAGTCGGAACAATCCATGCCCTCGATCGCCATGGCCGCGTGGTGATAGCGGTTGGCGATCTGAGCGCCTACCTGCTTTGCCATGCGCTGCACCTGCTCCAGGCTGACCAGGGAGGGGTCGTAATGCAGGCACAGGTTCACCGGCTGCTTCTCCCGATCCATATGGGCGCGCAGGATGCCCCGGCGGTTCTCCAGGACACTTTCCAGGCGCTTCAGGCAGCCATCCTGGTCATCCTCCACCTCGGGGAGCAACAGCGGGATTTCCAGTTTTACGGTGTCTTCCATTGAAAAAACCTCAGCGGTGGGTGACGTGGTCCAGCCCACGCCGGAACAGGTCGATGACGTGCTCGTCGTCCAGGCAGATATAAAGGTTGCGCCCTTGCTTGCGCGTCCTGACCAGCCGTTTATCACGCAGGCCGCGCAACTGGTGCGAAAGCGCCGAGGGACTCAGCCCGAGCCGTTCCACCAGCACCCCGAAGGCAGTCTCCCCCTCAGAGAGCACGGCCAGGATGCGCACCCGCGTCGGGTCGCTGAGAGCGGAGAACAGGCTGGCAAGGTCGTCTGCGCTCTCACGTGTAAGGGATTCAGCGGGTATAGTTGAATAGTTGCTCAACAATGGATATTTTACCGCATAACCTCTGGTCCGTCAATTATTTCAGCTTCATCGTGGACCAGTTTTATCCTGGCCTAGGGGCGAAGCATCCGGAAATCCCCACGCCATTCCAGCAGCAACTACCCGTCCGGATGCTTCGCCCCTACCTTCAACACCTCGGAAATTTCGCTGCGCGTCTTCAGCCTCATCTTCAATAACACCTTGCGCAGGTGCACCTTTACCGTCATCTCGCTCAGACCGAGCTGTTCGGCGATCTTGCACCTTGGCAAATGACTGAGCGAGGCCACCTGCAATTCGCGCTCGGTCAGCCCGAACGGATTGCGCGGCTTAATCACAGGTGCCCCAGTTAAGTGCCGCGGCAGCGCCGGTTCATAGCTCGCCAGGCTGCTGATGGTCCTGCGCACCAGCGATGCCGGCCTCCCAGCCCAGGGACCGCCCACCTTTTTCAGGTGCTTTGCGCACAGTGGCAGCTCCCCGAGAGCATCTTCTGTGACCTCGGTTGCCGCCCTCCCGCAGGGGCATCGCAGCACCCTCCACTTTCCGGTCCTTCGGCACTGGCAGGCCGCTCCCAGGTATGGCTTATCGCAGTCTGGGCAATGAGGCTTGATGGCGGACGTCGTCACGCCTGCGATTATAGCACGTATGTTCTATTATCCGGCAGCGGGTAGAAATTAATCTTGTGACCGCTCGCTGACTTGAAGCAATTTGGTGGCGAAGAGCGCAACCAGCGCAGCCGCATAACCGCCGGCGCCCGCGGGTAAAGCCCAGCCGGGGACCTTCGCCCAGGGATCACCCAGGCTTGGGGCGAGCAGATTGATGCTTACCGCCGAAAGGATGTAGCCGGCATAGAATGCCAGGAGCTCGAATAGCAAGAACGAAAGACCCCAGCCTAAAGCGCCGCGCAGGCTACCTGCCACGATCGCTGCCGGAGACGACGACCGCCTCGTGATGGTGAAGGCGCCCCCAATCGTGGCGCCAAGCGCCGGAGCCACGATCAAGCCCAGGAAGCCGGCGTCCCAGGTTTGCACCAGGGACAGGCCGAGCAGCATTGCTACCAGGGCGCCGAGGCCCCAACCAACTGCACCGAAGGCAGCCAGGCGACCATCTGCCCCGAAACGCTGGCGCACGTAGCGGATGGTGAAGATTGCCCCGAGCGCCCAGCCGGCAATCCCAAAAATGAGATAAGGCGCTACGCCGCGTGTCGGGGAGTCGTACACGCCCCAGAGCTGCTGGCCTATGCTGACCAGCGCCCAGCCGGCGGCCCAGGCCCACAAAACAGCCTGGAACTTCGGAGGGGGTTGCGTTTGTAGGTTCAATTCAGGATTTGTCATGCTGTGCCTCGATTTCTTGTACATATTAATTCTAACATTAATAACACTCATTACCTACTCATGGCTAAACTGAAGTATGGCGGTATAATATAGACTATTAAGGTCTATATTATGCTGTAATGGCATACAATTGCTGATTAATCCTTTTCAACAACCATCGAACTGAGGAGAAAAACACATGGCAAGCATAATGGTACAACACACGGTAAGTGATTTTGCAACCTGGAAGAAAGTGTTCGATTCTTCCGTAGATATGCGAAAAACCGCCGGCGAACTGTCAAACCAGCTTTTCCGCGATGCGAGCGACCCCAACAAGGTCACCGTGATCAACCAGTGGAAATCCATGGCCGATGCTCAGAAATTCGCCCATTCACCCGAGCTGAAAGCAGCGATGGAAAAATCGGGTGTGGTTGGACAACCGGCCATCTTTTTCCTGAACGAAGTATAACAAGCGCTGACAGAGCTGCACGGATTCCGTGCAATTACAAAAGGGGCTGACTCAAAAGTCATACGAGTCAGCCCCTGATCATTCAAAGGGATAGCAGAAAAAAGAAAAATAAAAAACTGGCGGCTATTGGACCGCCAGTTTTGCCATATTCTGGGCAATACAGAGCAAACCGACCTCTGTTTTCACTTTCTCGATCCCCCTCAAGAGGAATTTGCGAAAGCCCCAATCTTCCTTGAGTTGTCCAAACACACTCTCGACCTCCACACCCCGCAACGAGCGCAGCTTTTTGCCTGCTTCACTGGTCAGATTGTCTCTGGCTTGTTTTCTCCAGGCTTTCAACTGCAAACCCAGGTACACCTTGCGATTGCCCTTGGCTTTTGTGCACTGCTCTTTCAAGGGGCAGGCGATGCAATCATCCGCTTCATAGCAGCGCCGCTCCCCGCGATAGCCGTTGTCGGTTTTGGGATGGGCGCTGTACTGGTAAGTCAAGCGTTTCCCGGCCGGGCAGATCAATTCATCTTGCTCGGTATCGTAGACCATCTGGTCGACTGCAAAGGGGTTGGGTTTGAAGCGAGGCCGTTGTTCCTTGCCAAAGGTGTTGTACTTGACGTAATTCCCGACTTGCTCTGCATCGAGATAGGCATAGTTCTCTTCACTCCCATAACCACTGTCCGCAATCACATTCTTCGGCAACCTTCCCAACTTGGCTTTGACCCCCTGCAAATGTGGCACCAGGCAGCCCGGGTCTCCTGGTCGCTGGTGCACACTGAAGCCCACCACAAACTGGCCTTCCGTTCCCATCTGCAGGTTGTAGCCAGGTTTCAACTGCCCGTTCTTCATGTAATCATCCTTCATGCGCATGAAGGTCGCATCCACATCCGTCTTCGAGTAGCTGTTGCGTCCAGCCAGTTTGCGCTCCTGGTCTTCATATTTCCGTTGCCGAGGCAGGCAGTCTTCTTCCAACTTCTTAAGAGCGTCCTGCGTTTTTTGCAGTCCGGTCTTGCTCCTGCGTCCACGCTTTTTCTTCGTTTTGCTTGGCTTCGCTGCCGGTTGAGCAGGCTCGGTTACCTGGATGGCTTCCCCCTGGGATGCGTCGGGTTTGTCATTTTGAGCTTTCAAACGCTGATTGAGTTCCTGGATCTTCGCTTCCAGCTTCACACTGTCCAGCGGCTCGTCGGATCCCAATTCTTCCAGGTCTTTGTCTCCATACTCAGCATTTTCGGCTTCATTCACCTGCTCGATCTGCAAGATGAGCTCTTTGACCTTCTCTTGCAGCTTCTGTTTGTACCGCCGGGTGCTTTTCCCCCATACCCAGGAGTACTTGTTGGCATTCGCTTCGATCTTCGTTCCATCCAGGAAATAGTTCTCCAACTTGACATACCCTTCTTCCAGCAGCAACTCCAAAACCGCTGTGAAGATGTCTTCGATCACCTCCTTCACCACTTCCGATCGAAAACGATTGATCGTGCGAAAATCGGGCTGCTGGTTGCCTGACAACCACATGAAGTAAATGTTCTCCCGCAGCGCCTTGGCTATCTTGCGAGATGAGTACTGCTGCTGGGTATAGGCATATACCAGCACCTTCAGCAGCATCTTCGGATGGTAGCTGGACGTTCCGCCCCCTTTGTACTGCGTCAGGAGTGCTGATGTGTCCATCTTCTCGATGGCTGTATTCACCACCCGCACCAGGTGCTTGGGCGGGATTTGGGCTTCCAGATCGGTCGGCAGCAGCACGATCTGTCCCTGCGTATATTCTTTGAATACGGGTGGGGTGCTTTTCTTGTTCATACCCCCTATTGAATCACATCTCCTTTAAACGCGAAAGGGGCTGCCCTGTTCTTTTTGGACAGCCCCTTTTCATATCTTTTCTTGATTACACCATCGGGATTTTGCGCCTGGCCAATTGCAGCGCCAATCCCCAGGGGTCGCGCAGCATGACCAACTGGTCGCCAGCGGGGGTCACCCCCAGGTCGCTGTATAGCGTGGCGCCCGCGGCCAGCAACCGGTCGCGCACGTCTTCAATGGCTTCGTCACCGACGTCCATGGCGACGTGCAGCACCAGGGGGTCCATCGAGGCATAGTCCGGCACACCCGCCGCCGGGTTGTTGTAGATCTCGAGCATCGAATTACCGCTGCCGTCCAGCAGAAAATGCGTGAACGGCGAGGTCTGCATACCGCGCGCCACCTTGAAACCCAGGTTCTGGCAGTACCAGGCCGCAACCTGGAGCGGGTCTTCGACCATGTAACCGACGTGTTCGATTTTCATGCGCCCTCCTCCGAGAGGAACGCCCGCACTCTTGCCAGTTGAACCGCCACCTCGGCATACTCGTTCTTGCCGGAGTGGTGCTCCACGCTCCAGCAGCCCGGGTAGCCGCTCGCCTGCAGCATCGTGGCGCTGGCTTCCAGGTGGTTCATGACGATGTCGTACGACAGGTGCGTGTGCATCGCCCAGGGAGCGATTAGGGAGTCGCCAGGGTTGCCGCGCAGGTGCAGCAGCACCCCAAAGCCCGGGTGATCCACCGCCTTGCAGATGCGCACCATCGTCTCTGGCTGCACCTCCGGTCCCCAGTGGTTCTCCGGCCCGGCCTTGAAGCCGTTGTCGTAAGCGATCTGGGCATACTCGCGGAAACGCCTGACGATCAGGTCGAACTGCTCCTCGGTGAAGCTCTCGCCCCTCCCGCCGGCGTCGATGCGGATCGTGCGCGCCTCCAGGAACTGCGCCGCCCGCAGGAACTCCAGGGCATTGACGTGATGCTGGTCGCGGACGGCCGGGTCGTCCTCCCAGATGTGCGGCCCGTCCACGCACAGGTTGGCCAGCGCCAGCCCGCGCTCCTCCAACCCCTCCTTGAGCTTCTTCAGAAAGTCCGGTTCGAGGGTCGGGATCATCCCGTTCCAGATGTCGGCCGTGTCCAGGTGGTAGCGGTAACGGCAGGACTCCAGGTAACCGAAGACGTCGATCTTGCCCTGCTCGAAAAGCCCGTGAAATCCGTAGGATGCTGCTGCGATATTCATTTTTGTCTCCTTTTGATCATCTTGTAAGTTGGATTGAGAGACAACTTGTTCTTCAGTTGGCTCGAAACCCGACATCACCCACATTCCTGATTATAACGCCTTCGATAGATAAGCCCTTAGCAAGGCTTCCTGGCCATCCGTAAATTCTCATACGTCATCGAAACGGTTTGATCGTTTTCCCATGCCGGTTCCAGCCCTTTTACAAACGGCGCTCCGAATGCTACCGCCCGTTCCAGCTCCGCCTGGCTGGCGGCGTATTCTTCCCGGGTCCTCAGGCGCGTGTACTGCCATTCATGCACCTCGGCGCATTCATAACCGCGCTGGATCGCCGCCTCCGTCCAGGGGATATCCTCGTGTGCCAGCTTCCAGCCAGCCTTGAACAACCACCCGCCCGGCTTGAGCAGGTCAAACGCAGCCTGCACATTGTTCATCCCATTTTCGCCCAGCGGAGCCAACCGCAGGAAGATGAGATCGAAGCTTTCCTGGCGGAAGGGCAGCTTGCCAGTTGAATTTGCTCGACACAGAACTACGCCAGGATCGCCAGCGGTGTTGAGACGGGCTTTCGCCAGCATCGGCCACGAAAAATCGATTGAAATAATTTGCGAGCCCCTGGGCAGAACCTGTGCTATCCAGCGTGTGAAGTGCCCGGTTCCCGTGCCCACCTCCAGGATGCGGCAGCCGGGGAAGCTGCGTAGGCCGACCTGCTGCATGGCAAAGGTCATACCAACCAACTCGCGCACAGACAGGCGGTAAATGGCATCGCGGGCTTCGACCATCTGTGGGTCCAGCCAGGCCAGGTTCTCACGCCAGACCTTGCCGTCTTCATCGCCGGCGGAGAGGAAGAAATCAGGAATGCCATCCAGGATAGGATAGACACCCTCGCAGCCAAGGCAGTGAAATCCCTGGTCGTAATAAATTAATGAACCCTGGCAAACCGGGCAGAATAAAATTTCGTTCTCGATCCCTTGCCGTAAATTGGACATGGGTCACTCCAGTATTTTCCAGTAGGAATCCTTTCGGATGATCTTCCCCTGGGCGAACTCAAGCAGGTCAACGCCTCGCACTTCGATGTGCTGCCCGGACGTAGAGGTACCGGTTAGTGTCCATTCTGAGACACCGAAATTACCACAGATCCAGTGCTGATCGTCTCCATAATGCACATCCGGAATCCCTTCAAATCGTTTTACCAGGCCTGCCCGTACTGCCTCCTTCCCGACGTAACGATCCCCGCGAGGCCTGGCGCCTCTCGGCATGTAGAAAACACAGTCATCCGCGAAATAGCCCATGATGGAATCCAGGTCGTGCTGGTTGAATGCTTCCAGGAAGCCTTTCAACAACTCAATGGTCACCTGCTCTGACATTGGGAACCTCCATTCTTATACTGGTGCGATAAAGCGCCATTTGTTAAAGGTTTTTCGTTTCATCAAGCCAATGTTTGACAGCCTGCTTGAATAAGTTTCTTTTGGTTAAAAAATCGGTCATATCAACAAAGGTAATGGTTGCGCGAATATTGGAGTTCCATTCAAGGAGACCCGTACGATCTTCGTATAAATGTGGCGCTTTTTTATCTTCCTTGGGTTTCGCGCCAGTATGAAGGATGAGGCCGACTCTATCTTTTTTGTGAAGCATCAGCGTCAGGCGGTCTTTGCCATGATCACAAAAAGATGGAGCGTTCCACTTGATAATTTTCGTCAATTCGGACATTCTTCATAATGGCTGAAGCATTGCTTCGACGAGCGGCTTTCGCTCATCCTCAAATTGATCCAAGAACTCTTGATGTGTGGTTATCATGCGCATGTACTCCTTGCCTCAGCTATCCAGTTGAAAATTGTACAGCAAAAAAGGCAATCGTGGCGAGCCAGAAAGCGGGAGTGATCGAAAGCAAGTCTGAGTATAATTAAGGCAGCTATGGACATCGAACAGATCAAGCTCTCAACTCAAGAACTCGGACAGGACAGGTAACCCGGAAAGGACAACGATGACCCTCGAAGAAGCTCTCTCCCAGCTCGAAGCCCTCGGCGATGAAAAGGTCCGCCAGCACAACCGCAAGAACGGCGCCGGCGAAAACCAATTCGGCGTGCGCATGGGCGATATCCGCAAACTCGCCAAGGAGATCAAGGCCGATCACGCGCTGGCCCTCGCCCTCTGGGAGACCGGCAACATCGACGCCCGACTCCTGGCGATCCTGCTCCTCAAGCCGAAGAACCTATCCAGTGACGAGCTGGATTGGATGGTTCGTTCCGCCAACTATTCGCAGTTAGCAGACTGGCTGAACGCCTACGTCGTCGCCAACCACCCCGATAAGGAGGCTCTGCGCCTGAAGTGGCTGGAGGATAGCGACCCCTGGGCTGCCCGCGCCGGCTGGAGCCTGACCAACGAGCGCATTGCGAAGAGCCCGCAAGGCCTCGACCTGCCGGCGCTCCTCGACCGCCTCGAAGCCGAAATGCCGGGCGCCCCTCCGCCGACCCAATGGACGATGAATTTCTGCCTCGCCGGGATCGGCATTCACTTCCCCGAGCTGCGCCAGCGCGCCTTATCGATCGGGGAAAGGTTGGGGATTTACCGCGATTATCCCACGCCCAAGGGCTGTACCTCCCCCTTCGCACCCATTTGGATTAACGAAATGGTGCGCCGGCAGGGTTGATCGATTTGCTTGCCGCCCGGGAAGCATTAACGAACTAGCGCCTTCCCTGGATTTGTGAGAAATCCTTACGAATACTTAGTTTTGTGGTCAGCCACCTGAGGCGCGCTTTCTGGAGCAACCTGGCTCTCAAGGTAAGTCACCGCCCGAGATCCAGATTCCACCAGCGGGTATTCCTGGATCAGCACGTCTGGTGAAATCCCCAGCTTCGCAGACAGGTTGCGGATCATGCGGATCGTCAGGGGGCGCTTGCGATTAAGCACTTCGGAAACGCGCGCCCGGCTGCCGATGAGTGGTTCCAGGTCCTTGCGATTCAATCCGAGGCGGTCCATGTGGAATTCGATGGCTCCGATCGGATCGGGCAGCGGAATGGGATAATGCAGATCTTCGTAAGCCTCGACCAGGATGGCCAGCACTTCCAGGCGGTCGCCCTCAGGCGTCTCAGGAAGTGAATCGAAGATTCTCTCGATCTCTTTCAGAGTGTCCTGGTAATCCTGTTCACTCAGGATGGGTTTTATTTCCATGTTATACCTGCCTATATTTTAGTAGCATCAATCCGGTCATATTCAGCATGTGTACCAATGAAACGGATAAAAATGAGTTGGCTCCGGTAATTGATCCGGACGACCAGGCGAAACTGGTTGCCTTTAATCTTAAAGACTGCGCGTTGATCCGGAAGTAGCACCTCTTGTCCATAATCACCTGCCAGGTCTTCAGGGGAATGCCACTCAACCTGCTGGATATGGTCAGCCCAGGATAGAAGCGCCTGGCGCGCGTTTGCGTGAGTCCTCCAGTCATCTTATAAGGTCTTTACGGCAATGATTCGCATGGTTGGTAAGTTTATTTTACCAGGATGCTCCCAATTTGGGAACACAGAATCTTAGAATCTACCCTAACAATTTTTTGACATCCATTATGTCCTTCGGACGACAGATCAGACAGGGCTTGAAAAAGGGAAGGAAGCCTTCAATGTCTAGTAAACCACGAGACCATCGCTAATGTCGCTTCCTCTTCTATTGGCGACTCGGTTCATGGCATTGTCCGAACTTTTGTCTGAACCTCAGAAGGCCCTATTGATTCACAAAAAAAATGCGCGATAATCTATCAAGATCGACATCTAATTTAGTGTCCAGATTCAAGAAGGGAGCAAATCATGGACCAAAATCAAAAACATAACCTGGCTGTTATCCGCCATTGGTTTGACACCATCAACGAAAACGATACCGCAAAGATGCTCAAGGAATTTGCAGAAATCATCACCGGTGATTACCTCCTGCACGATCCTTCCACCCCTGATCTACAACCTGGTGCTGCTAACTTTCTCAAGCTCTTTGAACAGCAGTTGGCGGAGGGCGCGGATCGAAAATTAACCATCGAAGATATGTTTGCTGCGGATGATAAAGTGGTCTCGCGTGTGCTATATGAATTCCTTGCCCTGGCGACCCAGGAGCGCAAAAAAATGGCGGGAATAACCATCAGCCGCTTCGAAGATGGAAAAATAATTGAAGAATGGCAGGTCGTCACCCCCCTCGAGACCCCATCCAAGTAAACTAAGTCTTTCAGTTTGGTACCTACTTTATCATTGACAACCAGGATCAAAGCCTTTGCAACCAGGCATCCCGTCCTCTTTGTCCTCTGCTCCACCTTCACCTGGCTGGCCGTCGGACTGCTCCTATCAGGCGCGGCCTCCGCCGCCCTCGGCAGGCCTTACGGCGATCCCTTTACCCTCACCATCGGCCGGCTGGGCGCAGCCCTCTTCTGCCTGCGCTGCTCTGGCAGCTTGGCTGGCTGAAGCAAGCCGGCATCACCCGCCCGGGCAGCGGACTGGTCTGGCTGATCGCCCTGGGGAGCCTGGTCTATTCAGCCGCCGCCAGCCTTTTTGCATTCTATGGCGAGGCATCCTTTGATTTTATCCTCCTGGTCCGTTCCCCCAATGCCCGTTCGCTGGTCCTGGTGCACTTCGTGGCCGCCTTGAGCGAGGAATTCATGTTTCGCGGGCTGGCGCTCTACGCACTCCTGCGCGCCTGGGGGAAGACTCCTTGGGGAATGATCGGCAGCCTCCTCATGACCTCCCTGCTGTTTGCCGTCCTGCACCTCATGCAGGTTGCTACAGGCGGGCTTTCAACCTCCATGGCCTGGCTCCTGGTTTTACAATCGTTTTTCATCTCGTTGTGGTGGGGGGTTTTGGTCCTGTTCGGAGGGAGCCTCTGGCCAGCCGTGGCCCTGCACTTCGCCGGCAATGCGCTCGTGGCGGTACAGGGCCTGGCGTCGGCCGTGATTTCACCAGAGGGCCTGGCTTATGAGCGCCTCCTGTGGCTGAGCCTCCCCCTGGCCGTCCTGGGCGCCGGCCTGCTGATGTATACCTTGCGGCGAACAAGGATGGCTTTAAAGCAGGGGACTAACTGACGGATAGATTCACTGAGCGTTCCCGGATTTTAATGGTTGCAATGGATATGGCATGGATTACGAATCGGCATCGTCAAGCGAGTATTCCCGATAATTGGTTGCATAATGCAACCAAATGTGTTATCCTTTAACAAAAAGGAGTCCTCATGTCCATCCTTCACATCCGCAGTGTACCCGACGATTTACACTTCGCCTGCAAGAGTTATCCCGGCTACGGAACCGCTCATTGAGTGCGCAGGTGGTCACGATGCTTTACCAGGCGTTGACATTGGAAGACCAGCAGCACCAGCAAGGGGAGGCCCTGTCTGCAATCCGCCGCCGCCGTTTCTCCCCTCCTGAAAAAGCGCCTTCTAGCGTGGACCTGCTGCGCGAGGATCGCCGGCGATGAGCGCCATCCCTTCCCGCTGCGTGGTCGATGCCAGCGTGGGTATAAAACTGTTTGTAGAGGAACCCCTCTCTGAGCACGCTCAAAGACTGTTCGATGGCCTAGCGTCCGATCCGCCTGTCGACCTGCACGTGCCTGACCTGTTTTTCATCGAATGTGCCAACATCCTGTGGAAATACACCCAACGTTTCGGCCGCCCTATCGAGGACAGCCTGGCCGACCTTAGCGACCTGGAACGCCTTGCTCTTCAGGTGACATCGACTGCCGACCTGATGGAAGATGCGCTTTCACTGGCCGTAAAAACCGGCCTGACGGCCTATGATGCCTGTTATGCTGTGCTGGCGCACCGATTGAACCTGCCGCTGGTCACGGCTGACAAGCAGTTGAGTGAAACTATAGAGTGGACGATCTGGTTAGGCGACCTTGTACCATCCTCGTGACGATCTTTCCCTGGTCAACTCTCACGAAAGTGTATGGGCTATAATACCTTAGGATATAAATCAAGCGATTCCCTGCCTAAATTCCGATAAAAAACGAAACCATCAAACAAAAGATAGCTGTCCTTCTGGAAATACAGTTTCATCATGGAAATTCAAAGACTTAGCGGGTATTTCGAATGGTACAACCACCAGAATGGATATGGGGTCATCCTTGGCGATGACGCCAACGAGTATTTTGCTCACAAATCCAACCATCCAGCCATTCCAAGGCCTGAAAGGGGCATGAAAGTAACCTTCCTGGCAAGGCCGCGTCCAAAAAACAAACAAGGATACGAGGCATACGACATTCAGGCCAGGATCGAAGATACGACCAGGCCAGGCCTGTCTCCCGATATCCAGGATGCAGTTCAGGAGGCTTTACGCTTAAAACGCGAGCGCCGGTTGGGCGTGGCGGATCGCCCTGCCGAAGAATTCCCTCCTGGAACCCGTGTACGCCATCCGAAGTTCGGTTATGGTACGGTGGTCCTGGCCTCCAGAGACATCCTTTCGATCCGGCTTGAAAACGACCCCCAAAAAGTCGTTGACATTACCCGGGTTCTCGTCGATAAAGCGCCTGGAGTGCGCCAGAAGGATATCCCAGACCAAAAGTCCGTGGCAGTCTCTCCCCGAAAATCGATATCGCGCCAAGGGATATTTTCTTTTGGAACTTCCATCAACAATTTTGTTCATCAGATGGCAGATGAAGTACAGCAGTTCATGGTTAAGGAGGGAATCGAAGAAGACAGTCACTACCACTTTGAGCCTGCATCTGAACCTGATACACCTCCCGAGAACATCCAGGTGGACCAGCGCATCAGCGATGCATTCGAGAAAGCCAGCAGCATCAGGAAATTTTATTCCCACCAGGTTCGCACCCGCCAGGCGCTCCAGCAAGGGAAACACGTCGTTATTTCCACGCCAACAGCCTCAGGAAAGACCGAAGCCTACAATCCGACCATCCTGGAGACCCTCTTAGCAGACCCGAGCGCGACCGCACTCTACGTTTTTCCGCTGGTTGCATTGGGCATTGACCAGACCGAGCGCCTTGAAAAACTCAACCAGGAGCTGCCGGCTGGCGACCAATTGGCAATCGGTATCTACAACAACAGTGTTTCCGGGGAACGCAAGAATGCTGCCTTAAAGGGAAACAACCGCATCCTGGTCACCACGCCCGATTCGCTACACTATATTTTCTTACCCAAACCATACCCCAATTGGAAGAATTTTTACCGGTCCCTGCGGTACGTCGTCATCGATGAGGCCCATGTGTACAAAGGCGTACTCGGTGCGAATATGGCAAATATACTGCGCCGGTTACTGGTACGTTGCCGGCGCGAGGGCAATCCACAATATCCACAAGTCATCATATCGTCGGCTACAGTTCGCTATCCAGGAAAACTGGCTTACCAGTTGACGGGGCTTCCGGTGGATGATTTCGAAGTGATCCTGGAAAACGGCGCACCAAAACCTGGCCGTCACTTCCTGGTCACCCGCTCGGATATTCATGACATCGAAACGCTGTGCAGCGACCTCCTCCAGGTCACCACCGAAAAAAGAGCCAACGAAGGAAAACGCCCGGTTTCTGTGATCGTTTTTATGCGCTCAATCAATGAAGTCAAACAGGCCACGAAGAATTTACGCGAAAACCTGTTCAAAACCAGCAGGCGAGAGCAGGTTTCTCTTGTGGAAGAGTATTATGCCGATAAGAGCGATAAAAGCGACGTGCTGGTCCGCCTCCGGGATGGCAGGCTGCGCTGCCTCTTTACGACCACGGCGTTGATGGCGGGGATCGATGTGGGTTCATTAGATGTAGCCATCGTCAAAGGGTTCCCTGGGCTCGTGATGGATGCGCGCCAGATGTTCGGTCGCGCTGGGCGTGTGCGAGAAGGCGCGGTCATCTTTATCGCCCACCGCACGAATCCATTCGACCAGTTCTATTTCGAACGCCCCGAGTTGCTCTTCAACGGACCCATTGAAGACGTGATCGCAAATCCTGAAAATCCCATCCTGCTGGCGGCTCATTTGCAGTGCGCGGCACAAATTTCGGGTGAGTTCAACCGTGAGGGACCGCTTTCAGGCGAATTGGCCGCTCTGTTCGGTCAAATGGGGAGAGACATCCTGGATTCTTTCGTTTCCAGCCAGCGAATGCGCATCCAGTCAGGCAGCTATTATTTAACGGGCGCCGATCCGCATGGGATCGAACCTCTAAATGATATTCGCGCCATCTCCAACGAGACGTACACCCTGACCAACATGGAGAATAATGAGCTTCTTGAAAAAAAGAGGCAATCGACTGCTTTCCGGGACGCTCATCTGAATGCCATCGTTTGGGTAGGCGGCAGAACTTACCAGGTGGAGACTTTTGATACCAAGGCCAGGGATATTCAATGCCGGACCATCCCACAATCAGACCTGCGCACAAGAGGGATCGAGCAGTTGGAAATAGAAATATGTTCCATCGATTCTCAAAAGCCTGCCAGCGAGATCGGTCTTTCAGATGGCGTCAGCTTTGAAGGTGGAAAAATCAATATCAGAACCTCTGTCCAAAGCTATTTACTGTATAAAGCCCACCTCGTCATGCAATGCCGCAGGCGCTCCTGCCGTTACGAAACCCCAAACCTGGAACTCCACCACTGCCCGGTGTGCAATTCAGCGCTCTTTCCAAAACAGGCAGAAGATATCGTTGACCGCTATGATATTCCGGTCCCGCCTGTCCTTCAGCGAATCCTGGAAACCCGCGCGACCTGGATCAACTTCCCGGCGACGATTAAAAACCAATTTGAACAGGAATTTTGGCCTCGCTGGTTGGTCGAGAGCGAAAATGGAAAAGCTTCTGAAAGCCTGGCGCCGGACTTTGAGTCAGCCATCCATAGCTGTAAACATGCCATTCTGAAAGCCTTCCCGGATACCATCGTCTGCGACCGGGATGAAATTGGAAGCCATTACCAGGCTAACGTGGGCAGCAGTTTCGATCGGATCATTCTTTACGATAACTTCCAGGGCGGTTTGGGATTATCCGATGAATTTTTTTACGAGCCCCGGAACGTGCTGGAAGAAGCCCTGGCTTTGATCGAGCGGTGCACCTGCATCGATGACGTGGGTTGCCCGATCTGCCTGGCTTATTTTAATTGCCACCACAACAACAAGTCCATCAGCAAGCTGGCTGGAAGGTATTTGTTGAGCCTGTTGTTGAGGCAGGATACCCAGAAAGTTGTGGAAGACCTCAAGGAATACATCCACCTGAATAAAAATCCCAGCCAGACTTGCTTTTCCAGGAATGGTCAATAGACCAAAGGCAACCTTGCCTCAACCGGAGTATAATTAACGTGAGTTCGATAAAAGCGTCAAAGCAGTCAGGGGGTACCGGCGGTCCTGGTTCCCCCAGAACTCGCAAGCTGTGTACAAAGGAACGTTACTTTGAGGAGGTAAACGCAAAGCAGCCCCCGAAGTCACCAGTGTCATTAAAGAATTGTACCAATGGACAAAGGAAAAAGCACAGCGGGTCTGGTTTGGTATCGGTACAGAAACCGGTTCGTTTACATTCCATTATCTACGCAATGGAATAACGGTTTCGATCTTTTCGGTTTATACCACAGGTAGAATTGTTTTTAACTATGGTTATTTGAAGAACATCCTCAACATCAACGAAATCCAGTGGTTTCACGAGGCATTGACAGCAATACCGGCAATTCAAGGTATCCCCGCCGATTTCAAGGGCTTTCATCCGGTCTCGATCGAACAGAGCATCGTAAAAAACCAGAAAGATATTGAGAAGATAAAACAGGTGGTGGAATAGCTGAGAGAACGTATTAAGTGATTAGTTTCAATCAAGAAAAAGTTGAAAACCTGCCTCACATCCTTCACGGCGAAACATCCTGTCCTCTTTGTCCTGCGCTCAACCACTAATCTGGCTGGCCGTCGGACTGCTCCTCTCTGGCGCGGCATCCGCCGCCCTCGGCAGACCATACGGCGATCCCTTAACCCTCACCATCGGCCGGCTGGGCGCAGTTCTCTTCTGCCTGCTGCTGCTCTGGCAGCTTGGCTGGCTGAAGCAAGCTGGCATCACTCGCTCGGGCAACGGATGGGTCTGGCTGATCGCCCTGGGAAGCCTGGTCTATTCTGCCGCCGCCAGCCTTTTTGCATTCTATGGGGAGGCATCCTTTGATATTTTCCTCCTGAGCAGCTCCCCCGATGCCCGTTCGCTGGTCCTGGTGCACTTCGTGGCCGCCCTGAGCGAGGAATTCATGTTTCGCGGGCTGGCGCTCGTTGCCCTCCTGCGCGCCTGGGGGAAGAACTCCTTGGGGAGTGGTCGGCAGCCTGGTTCTGACTTCCCTGCTGTTTGCTGTCCTGCACCTCATGCAGGTTACTACAGGCGGGCTTTCAACCTCCATGGCCTGGCTCCTGGTTTTACAGTCGTTTTTCATCTCGTTTTGGTGGGGGGTTTTGGTCCTGTTTGGGGGCAGCCTCTGGCCAGCAGTGGCGCTGCACTTCGCCGGCAATGCGCTCGTGGCGGTGCAGGGCCTCACGACGCCGGTGGTCACGCCGAATATCCTGGCGTATGAGCTCCTCCTGTGGATGACTATCCCCCTGGCTGCCTTTAGCGCTGGCTTGCTGCTATATCTACTGCGAAATCGCAGCGTGCAACCAGAGTCGATAGCGGATTGACGTATAGATTAGCTCCCAATCCCGACAAATCCGGGCAAAATTGCCCATTGATTTTCCTCAAATATACTCTATAATGAATATACCCAATTAACCTCGACCCCCCGAACCGGGGGAGGGGTCCCTTTTCCCAAGGAAGCGAGGTCGCATGGCAAGACCCTTCCGCTCGTTCTCCAGCCGCCTCTCCGAGCTCTCGGTGATCGCCCTGGCGCGGCTCTTCCCCTCCTGGCTCGTCAACCAAAACCCGAAACTCACCGCCGTCCGTCCCGACGACCAGCTCCTGCTGACCTTCGAGTTCGCCAACATGACCCTCCACAAGGCCAGCGAGTCCGACCCCGAGGCCTACGCCCTCCCCGGCGTTAATTCGTTCCTGATCGTCCACTTCCAGCCGCAGAACATCGCCGAGCAGGCCTTCTTCGAGCGCGACAAAAACCTGGACAAGCCCAACGGCCCCAACAGCACCGCTCCCTCACCCCCGCCCGTCCTCAGCCGCATGGCCTTCCCCAGCCGCCTGGTCTTCAAGGTGCCTGAGGACGAAGGTCCCATCGCCCTTGACCTGGAGACGCTGCTGCAAAAATGCGCCGAGTATGAGCTGAGCGTGGCCGCCAACCGCCCTGCCGCCCGAAGCCCAGGTCTACTGGATCGATCCCCGCCAGGTGCGCAAGCGCTTTGAATTCGCTGAATTCAACCCTCAGGCCGTCAACCTGCTCCAGGCGCATGCGGTCTTACCGGACGCGGTATCGCCGGATGGGTTGGCTTCACCCATGGTGGACCAGCCCGTTCAGGCAGCCCGCAGCCCCGCCCAGGAGGTGCTCCTGCAGGCGCGCCGGCAGTACTTCGAAGCCAACTCGAGCTGGCAGAATTCGCTGGAGACGGTCTCCGACCAGGTGATCGCCGCCCAGGCCTTCGCCATCTACTTCGAGCTGATCTACCCGCGCCTCAGGGCGCCGCTTTCCACCGAGACCAGCATCGAAGCCCCCTTCCGCCTGATCATCTCACCCAACAAGTACGCTGCCTGGTTCCACGCCAGGCAGCCCGCCCGCTCGCAGGACGGCCAGGTGGTCGAGCTCTGGCACACCCGCCTGGGCACGCGCCTGCCCGAGAAAACGACCGAGGCCGACCACTACCTGCGCACGGTGCGCGCCATCTGGACGCGCGACTGGCGCGGCTCGCTGGCCGGCAAGGACGTAGATTGGGGTCACCCGCCTCCCTCGCAGGACATTCCCTTCCTGATGCCGCTGAACGCCAACGACCGCCACAACCTGGTCCACCTCAGCGCCAATTACCGCATCTTCTACAAGAAGTTCAAGAACCAGAAAAAGAAAGACCACTACTCGCCGCAGCCGGTGCGCGTCAACCGCATGCTGCTCTCCTCCCTGGGCGCCTGGCTCGATCTGCACGGCTTCTGGGACCCGCCCGCCGACCATTCCAGCCAGAACCTGGGCGCTCTCAGCGTGACCGAGTGGCAGCAGCGCGGCACCCTCGGGCGCGACCACTACGTCAAGATCGTCCGCAAGGGCTTCCTGGCGCCCTTCGGGCACAAGGCGGTGCTAGTGAAGATCACCGAGCGGCGTTTCCACCCTCCCAGCGAGATCCACCGCCCCGGCAACGTCGCCTACATGCGCCAGCGCATGTTCATCATCGTCCGGCAGCCGGAGCGCAGCTACCCCTTCACCAACCTGCACGCCGCCGACGGGCGCTCCTACGACTACCCGATGCCGTTCAGCAGCGTGCGCATCACCACCCTGGTCACCCCCAACATCGATAAACCTACCGAAAACTCCGTCGGCGCCTACGGGCAGGAGATGTTCTGGCCGCACGTGGCCGACAGCCCCTTCCTCTTCCACCTGCAGGCGGAGGACCTCGAAAACCGCAAGCTCGAGTTCGACG
>CAVXWV010000001.1:0-38533 GCA_963765565.1 uncultured Chloroflexia bacterium | reverse complement strand
TTGACCTAGCTTGGTGTTATGACAACTTTATTCTCATACTGCTGAAGCACTTCAAATTCCTACACGTATGCTTCGACCGTTGGAATTCGGCTTACGCTATTAGCGACTTGCGTGCTAATCGTGGTGTGGACGCACAGATCCATACGCTCAAGTGGCCAGACTTTGAGAACTATCGTGAGAACGTTCGTGGTATGCGTCTAAAGTTCCCGATGCCAGAGGTAAACCCAGACGACCTGCTGAACGTACGTGATTTATCTCAACGTGCTAATTACCCACGCGCCAACTTTTTGCTTCAGACCACTACGGTCAATCAGTTTGGTCGTTCAGTGATAAAGCCAGATACCGGCATCTCGCCGCCAGGCTGGATAAACCCATCATCGGGGTGGTCGATGGCGGCAGACTTTACGACCCGCTGGTCGATGAGTTGATGGAAAAAGGCATGGCGGTTTTCCGCTCCTCGGACCGGGCGGTGCAGACCCTGGCCATGTATATCGAGGGCCGGTTGTATGCTGAGCGTTTGCGCAATCGGGGGTATTGAAAGAAACCGCCGTTATCGGTCATACTCATTCGGGCCCGTTGAGTCTTTGATACACCAGAAGATCATCACAACCCAGCCGATGAGTGGGACAAAACCGACCAGCTGCCACCAACCGCTGCGACCAATATCATGCATTCTACGGGCAGCGACGGCGATCGACGGCAGCAAGGTGATCAACGAAACAAGCGAGCCGAAGGATTTCCCTATTATTTGCCCGCCAAGAGAAAGAAGAAAAACAAAGAGTGCCCACCACCAGAATTCGGATCGAGTAGCGCGCCCATTAAAGTCAGCAAACTTCTTAAAACAGGTCTGAATAGATTAACAAATGTCATGGTTCTCATCTTCCTCTAAAAGTGGCTAAAAACTCTCCATTGTTCCCATCGATTTTCCTTTCTTTGTATCAAACAACGACCCTCCTTTTGCCGCGGACTGCAGTCGATACATGGCATCGCCCGGGAATCTGTATCCTGTTGGTCGATGACGACGCCCTGATGCGGCGAAGCCTGGCTTTGATCTTTGAACAAGCCGGTTACCGCTCCAGCACTGCCGCCAATGCTGAAGATGCGCTAGCCTCCGCCCGGCGCGACCCGCCGGACTTGGTCCTGTTAGATATTGGCTTGCCCGGGATGGACGGCCTGGAGGCGCTGCGGCATTTCAGGGACCAACTCGGTATCCCGGTGATTTTTCTGACGGCGCCCGCCGGCGCAACCTAGACCAGATCGTGGGGTTGGAGCTTGGCGCCGACGATTACATCACGAAACCCTTTGAAGCTGATGTGCTGCTGGCGCATGTCAAAGCAGTCCTGCGCAGGACCGGCACCCCGCCGGCCGTGCCCGAGCAGGCGACCCTGCTGAGTGTGGGCGATCTCCAGATCGACCCTTCTGCGCATACGGTGACCGTGGGTGGCCATCCGGTTGAACTCACCCCGCGCGAATTCAATCTCCTGCATACGCTTGCCCTGGAACCCAAGCGCGTGCTCTCCGTGGATGAACTGCTGGACCGCGTGTGGGGGGCAGAATTTATCGGGCAGCCACAAGTCGTTTACGTGCACATTCGCTGGCTGCGGGAAAAGATTGAGCAGGATCCAGGCCAACCAGAACGGATCCTTTCCGTGCATGGGGTGGGTTATAAGCTGATGCCTAAGGGTGCTTAATGCTGCGAACCCTGCGGAATCGCCTGATCCTGAGCCATGTCCTGCCTCTCCTGATCATCATCCCTCTAATGGGCATTGCAATCATTTATGCCCTGGAGACCCAGGTCTTATTACCCAGCCTATCCAAAGAATTATCCGGGGATGCACGCCTCCTGGCAGAGATTGCCAGCAAACAACCAGAGGTCTGGAAGGACCCCGCCTTCGCACAGGACATCCTGACGCAAGCAAAACCAGCCCTGGGTGCACGCTTTATGTGGCTGGCCCCGGATGGAAGCCTGTTGGCCTCCAGCGATCCCACGGATGCCGATCGCATGGGCCAGGTGCTCGAAATTCCCGACTTCACAAACGCCCAGGCTGGCGAGGTTGAGGCGCGCATCGATCACAGCCAGCGCTTACGGGGTGAGATCGTTGACGTTTACGCCCCAGTCATTCCCACTGGAAACCAGATTGTGGGGATCGTACGCGTATCCTATCGTTTCAGCACAGTCTACGAGGATTTTTTACAAATCCGGTATTTAATCGCGGCGATCCTGTTCGCCAGTTTGCTGGCAGGCGTGCTGCTTGGCTCTATCCTGGCATTAAATATCAACTCGCCATTACAAAAGGTGATCGAAGCGGTTTACGACCTGGCGCGCGGCTCACGCACAGCAGAGCTGAGCGACCAGGGACCGGAAGAAATCAAGTTGTTACAGCATTCGGTAAACCATCTGATGGGGCGCCTGCACGGCCTGGAAGAGTCTCGCCGGCGCTTGCTGGCAAACCTGGTGCACGAGATCGGCCGTCCCCTGGGGGCTTTACATGCTGCCGTGCAGGCTTTGATACGCGCCCCCAAAACAGACCCGCAGGTGCTGGAAGAGATGCTCAGCGGGATGAACGAGGAGACCAGCCGCCTACAACATTTATTAGATGAGCTGGCGAACCTGCACGACCAGGTATTGGGCACCCTGGAATTAGAGCGACAGCCCCTGGCCTTGAGTGAATGGCTGCCGGGCGTCTTGCGCCCCTGGGAGGCGGCAGCCCACGAAAAGCGCTTACATTGGGAAACCTCGATCCCAACAGGCCTGCCAGGCCTGGACGTAGACCCGCTGCGATTAGGACAGGTGGTGGGCAACCTGCTCAGCAACGCCGTCAAATACACACCTTCCGGCGGGAAGGTATCCGTGGCGGCCGGGACCACAGCAGACCAGCTCTGGATCAAGGTCAGCGATACAGGACCCGGAATCCCCAGTGAAGAGCTGGATAAGATTTTCACCCCCTTCTACCGCTCCCCTCAGCAAAAGCGCATCGCCCAGGGTATGGGCCTGGGCTTGAGTATTGCCCGTGACCTGGTCGAGGCTCACGAGGGACGGCTGGAAGTCCAAAGCCAACCAGGCCTGGGTAGCCAGTTTACAGCCTGGCTGCCCCTGAGACCCCCAACCTCTCCCGAAGGCTAAAAACAACTACCTGGCTCCAACCTGGTCGCAGGTGCGTAATGCCGCCGTGAGCAATTCACGGCGGTCTTTCATATCAAACGGGGAGATTTAATTTCAACATAAGGTTTCGATAAACAACCCATAGGGACTTAAAGGGGGTTTTTGGCTACTATATACGAACTTTGATGATCGTTATCTGAGAGGAGAGAGTCCCATGGTTGAAAAAGCGGAAGTGATCTGTTCAGAGTAGCACTTATGCTCAGGCCTATGGATAGAAACGCCAGGTTCCTGATGATCTTTCTCATCGTAGCGATCTTGAGCATCGGCTGTTTCATCGCCTTTGTTTTCCTGCGCAGCTCGATGGGATGAAGTGGAGGAACTAGAGGCGATAGAAGGAAATGAAACGATGCAAAAAACTATACAACCAACTGCCAAGTTGAGCCGTTCTGTACCTGAGACCAGCCCAACACATGACCTTGCTAAAATTGCGCACCGCTGGAACCATGGAATTCGTCATGCGCTGCGTCAGTTTGCTCAATACCGATGGCCTGACGCCCGTTTGCTGGGGTTGGTTCCCATCCACAGTTACCACTTACGCGAACAAATTGAGTCGGAGACCCTTGTGTGGTGGATCGAGCACGACATCCCACCCTACGACCTATATCGCAGCGAGGCATACGGCGTGGAGTTAAGCCTTGAAGGGGCAGACCAACCCCGGCTGGTTGTCCGCAGCGGTGCTTCGGCTTACCCGGTCGACCCAATGAGTCAGGAAGGGCTAAGGATAGCCCTGGTTCGGGCGAGTGCAGACAGACCCCTGGTCGTCCATCGTCATTTTGGACCCGCGCTGGATCCATGAAGCGATCTCCAAACCTCAAAAACAAAGTGGATAATTTTTCCTTTTGCGCGATAATAAAAAAGGTGGATCAGCCAAGGTACACTCACGCACCACCTGCACAGGAAACCTGCAAATGCCCAACGAAACCAACCTTCCCCCAATTTCCATCGTCATCTTCGGCGCCAGCGGTGACCTGACCTGGCGCAAACTGATCCCTGCCCTATACAACCTTTACCTGGACAACCAACTCCCCGAAAGATTTAGCATCATCGGCATGAATCGCCAAACGGTGGCAATCGATGAATGGCACAGTCGCCTGCGCGAAGGTGTCGACCAATTCTCCCGCCGCGGCAAAGTCGATCCCGCCCAATGGGACGCGTTTGCCAGCCACCTGCTGCTGGGACAATCCGGCAATTTCGACGATCCTGCCACCTTCGAAAATCTGGCGCAAACCATTCATGAGCAGGAGAAAAACTGGGGTGAAAAAGCCACCCGCATCTTTTACCTGTCCACGCCGCCGAGCCTCGTGGAAACCATTGCCCGCAACCTGGGACAGGCTCACCTGACCGAAGACAACCAGCGGGCGCGCCTGGTGGTCGAAAAACCTTTCGGACGCGACTACGCATCCGCGCGTTCTCTCAACCAATCCCTGCTCAAAACGCTGGATGAATGCCAGATCTACCGCATCGACCATTACCTTGGCAAGGAGACCGTCCAAAACATCCTCGCCTTCCGCTTCGCCAACGCTCTCTTCGAGCCGGTCTGGAACCGGCGCTACATCGATCACATCCAGATCACGGTAGCCGAGCAGGTTGGCGTGGAGCATCGAGGCAGTTACTATGATCAGTCCGGCGCGCTGCGGGATATGATCCAAAACCACCTGCTGCAGATCCTGTCGCTAGTCGCCATGGAACCGCCGATTGCCTTCAACGCCGATGAAATCCGCGCCCGCAAAGTGGATGTCCTGCGCGCCATTCGCCCCATTCCTGTGGACGACCTGTCCTGGTACGCGTCCCGCGGTCAATATGGCTCCGGCTGGCTGGAAGGGGAACATGTCCCCGGCTACCGTTATGAATCCGACATTAACCCTTCTTCCTCCACCGAAACTTTTGCTGCCCTAAAACTTTTTGTGGATAACTGGCGCTGGCAGGATGTCCCATTCTACTTGCGTACAGGTAAACGGATGCCACAGAAAATTTCACGGGTCATCATCCAATTCCACCCTGTCCCGCACCAATCTTTTCCGACCACAGCCAGCCTTGATTGGCAGCCCAACCGCATCGAGGTCGACATTCAACCCGATGAAGGCATCGTCCTGCGTTTCCAGGCCAAGCAACCCGGGGTGATTTTGCGACTCAGCCCACAAGAAATGCACTTTCGCTACTCCGAAGCCTTCCAAACCACCCCACCCGAAGCCTACGAGACCCTGCTGCTGGATGTCATGCGCGGCGATGCCACCCTGTTCATGCGCGCCGACCAGGTTGAATGCGCCTGGAAAGTTGTCGCACTCGTGCAAGAAAGCTGGAATTCAATCCCGCTTTCCGATTCGGTCTCCGATTCGGTCTCCAATTCGGCCTCGGATTCAGCCTCCAATTCGGCCTCCGGTTCGGCTTACTATCCCAGCGGAAGCTGGGGGCCTGAAAGCGCCGAGGCACTCATCGCCCGTGATGGGCGCAGCTGGTTCCAGCCAACCCCCCTGGATACGCCTCGAAAGGGGAAGTAACATGTCGATAGCCCCTGGTCATCCTGGCATCCTTCCGAGGTGGACTTCCAGCGCCAAAAGCGGTGTCGGCACTTCACTTTCCAACCAGAGCCGAGTCTGGTTCACGCTCAGTCACGGCATACTCAACGAGGTTTACTACCCGCGCATTGACCAGGCCTGCGTGCGTGACATGGAATTGTTGGTCAGCGATGGCCAGGACTTCTTCTCCGAAGAAAAACGGCACACACACCTTGATATCCAATACCTTACTGAAGGTGTGCCTGCTTTCCAGCTGACGAATACCTGCATTGAAGGTCGTTACCGTATCCATAAAACTGTGCTGTCAGATCCACGGCGGGACGTGCTACTACAGCGCATTCGCTTCGAGCCGTTGAAAGGCCAGTTAAGCGATTATCACCTTTACGTCCTGCTTGCCCCACACCTTGGCAACCACGGCACGGACAATACAGCCTGGGTAGGAGACTACAAAGGTCTAGCAGTCCTGAATGCCCAGCGCAGCGAGATCGCTTTATCGCTGGCTTGCTCTGCACCCTGGTTAAAACGCTCCGTTGGGTATGTCGGCGTCTCGGATGGCTGGCAGGATATTTCCCAGCACAAACAGATGCAATGGGAATATTCCCGCGCCGAAGACGGCAACGTGGCTTTGACTGCCGAGATCGACCTGGCGGCATGCCATGGCGAATTCAGCCTGGCGCTTGGCTTCGGAATGACCCCCGCCGAGTCCAGCCTGCGCGCCCGTTCCAGCCTGGAGGATGGATTCGAAGCCGCTCGCGATGGCTACCTGCAGGAATGGCAGGATTGGCAAAGCAGCCTCACCCCACCTCCGTCCGACCTGCCCTCACCCAACCTGTACCGTACCAGCGCAGCCGTGCTGCGGACGCATGAATCAAAGCGTTTCTCCGGTGGAATGATCGCCAGCCTGTCCATCCCCTGGGGGTTTAATAAGGGTGACGAAGACCTGGGCGGTTACCATCTCGCCTGGCCGCGTGACCTGGTTGAAGCTGCGGGGGGATTGCTGGCGCTCGGGGCACACGATGAGGTACGCCGCGTTCTCTACTACCTGCAAGGCACGCAAGAGGCTGACGGTCACTGGCCGCAAAACATGTGGCTGGACGGCTTGGCATACTGGAACGGAATCCAGATGGATGAAACCGCCTTTCCAATCCTGCTCGTTGACCTGGCTCGCCGAAAAGAGGCATTGGATGAGAACGCCCTGGTCCGCCTTTGGCCGATGGTGCGCCGGGCCGCGTCCTACATCGTGGTTAAACGGCCCGGTCACCCCGCAGGACCGCTGGGAGGAAGACCCCGGCTATTCACCGTTCACGCTGGCGGTTGAGATTGCCGCCCTGCTGGTCGCCGCAGAACTGGCTGACCTGTACCATGACTCAGCAGCGGCGAAACTGCTGCGCGAAATCGCGGACCTGTGGAATGCCCACATCGAGGACTGGACTTACGTCACTGGCACCGACCTGGCAAAGCAGGTCGGCGTGGACGGTTATTACGTCCGTATCGCCCCGCCCGAAGAAACCGGGGCCAGCTCCCCGTTGCAGGGATTCGTGCCGATCAAGAACCGTCCACCGGGCGAGAGCGAGGCAGCAGCCTCGCACATCGTCAGTCCGGATGCACTGGCGTTGGTGCGTTTTGGACTGCGCGCTGCCGATGATGTGCGCATCTTGAACACCGTCAAAGTGATCGACATCCTGCTTAAAACCGAACTGCCTGCAGGTCCGATCTGGCGCCGCTACAACGAAGACGGCTATGGCGAACACGTGGATGGCAGTCCCTTTGACGGGAGCGGGGTAGGACGCCCCTGGCCTTTATTGACTGGCGAACGCGCTCATTACGAGCTGGCTACGGGCCGCCTGGACTCTGCCCAGAACCTGCTGGCAACGCTCCAGGCTTTTGCCAACGCCGGAGGTCTCCTGCCAGAACAAACCTGGGACGGGAATGACATTCCCAATCGTGAACTTTTCTACGGTCAGCCTTCTGGCTCAGCCATGCCGTTGGTCTGGGCTCATGCGGAATATCTGAAACTCTGCCGATCCCTGGTCGAGGGTCGTGTTTTTGACATGCCGCCGCAAACCACGCAACGCTACCTGGGGAAGCAAAAAGCCAGCGCCTGTTCAATCTGGGCGTTCAACCATAAAATCCGCAGACTTCCACCGGGAAATATCCTGCGCTTGTTTTTGCCAGCCCCTGCCCGAGTACACTGGAGCACAGACGATTGGGTCACAGCCAAAGAACACAAGACAGATAACAGCACCCTGGCTATTCATCTGGTTGACCTGCCCACACGCCACCTGGCAAAAGAGACAATCATCCGCTTCAGCATCAACTGGATCGAGGAAAATCGCCAGGAAGAAAACGAATATTCCATAAAGATCCATTGAATGGATATCCTGCCTTGAATCCTGATCTCGTCATTACCCTGGTGATCCTGACGACTGCCGTGGTGCTATTTCTCAGTGAACGGCTGTCCGTTGATCTCATCGCGCTCCTGGTGCTGGTTGGGCTTGGGCTAAGCCGCGTCCTGACGCCACAAGAGGCATTTTCCGGATTCTCTGATACAGCCGTCATCACAATTCTGGCCATCTTTGTACTGGCGCATGGCCTGGAAGTGACGGGGGTAGTCGACCGGATGGGCGATTGGGTCGTGCGGCTGGCTGGAAAGAGCGAGGTCCGCCTGATTGCAGCTCTGATGGGGACTGCTGCGTTCATGTCGCTTTTTATGAACAACATTGCCGTGGCGACCATCCTATTACCGGCCACATCCACGGTAGCGCGGCGCTCAGGGATAAAAATATCCCGGCTGTTGATCCCCTTAGCCTTCGGGACCTTACTCGGGGGAACGGCTACCCTGTTTACGACCACCAATATCGTGGTCAGCGGAGTACTCAAAGACAATGGTTACCCGGGGTTTGGGGTGTTTGACTTTGCACCGGTCGGGTTACTGATCGTGGCTGTCGGTATCCTGTACATGGTTTTGATCGGTCGCCGTATGCTGCCAAAAGAAAGGCCATCCGAACGTGGCGAAGTCCTGCGGCAGGCAGAAATTGATCTGCTGAGTACCTACCATCTGGACGAACGTTTATTTCGGGCGCGGATTCCAAGCGGATCGATCTTGAACCAGCGCAAGCTGGCCGAAAGCAACCTGCGCGAGAAATACGGGCTGAATGTTGTGGCTGTTGAGCGCAACGGTGAGAAAGTCCTGGCCCCTTTACCAGATTTTGTGCTTCGCCAGGATGACGTCATGTTGCTGGAGGGCCGGTTGGAAGATTTTCGCCAGCGTGATGTTGAGCCTTATCTCGAAATACTTCCCGCGCTTCGATACCAGGAGCGCGATCTTGAAACGCCAGTCATCGTGGTCCTGGAAGTCGTGCTTTCGCCTCGCTCACAGTTCATCGGCCACACCTTGAAAGAAACCCATTTTCGCGAGCGATTCGGCATGACCGTATTGGCAGTCTGGAATGGCGAGCGGGTCATCCGCACCGGCCTGACCGACCTGAAGCTGGCATTTGGCGATTCTTTGCTCTTGCAAGGCCCGCGGGAGCGGCTGCCCACACTGCGCCTGTCATCCGAAATGATCGTGTTGAGCGAGGAGGCAGAGCCGGACAAAAAGATTTTGAATAAAGGGCCTCTGGCTCTGAGCATCTTCGGCCTGACCCTGGCAGTGGCTGCGCTAGGGCCTTTCTCAGTTGGTGAGGTGATGCTGGCCGGAGCGCTGCTGATGATTATTTTAAATGTGCTGACCATGGAGCAAGCCTACCGGGTGATCGACTGGCGGATCGTATTCCTGGTAGCCGGAATGCTGCCATTGGGATTGGCGATGACCAAGACCGGGGCCACTGCCCTGTTCGCCAAAGCACTGACCGACCTGGTGGGACCTTTTGGCCCACAGGCGCTCCTACTCAGCCTGCTTATCCTGACCGTGCTGCTTTCCCAGGTCATGAAGGGGGCGGCGGTCTCTGCAGTGATTGCTCCTATTGCTATTCAAGCTGGCCAGCAGGCCGGGGTCGATCCGCGAGCCCTGGCAATGGGTGTGGCGCTGGCAACGTCGATGGCGTTCATTACGCCGCTTGGACACCCGGTCAATATCCTGATGATGGGTCCTGGCGGCTATCGTTTCCGGGATTTTTTCAAGGTCGGGCTGCCCCTGACCGTGATATTGATACTCGTGGTGCTCCTGACACTGCCCATTTTCTGGCCACTCACCGTGAAATAACCTGATTCTTCTGTCAACTCGGCCAGCATGTCCAGCGATGGGACGTTCAACTGGTTACTCATTTCCAGATCGAGCAAGACAACTTTCGCGGGTGGTTTACCCTGATCCACAACGTGTGATCTGATTACGGCTGTTGCGGCAGCTAAGGCTGTTGCGGTAGCTATGGCTGCTATGGCTGCTATGGCTGCTATGGCTGCCAATGCGGGAGCTGGTCATCACCGGCATCGTTGGTCAGGTTCACCGGGCCCGATCCATCGGCTGCCATGACATAAATCTCCCAGTTGCCATCCCGGTTGCTCTGGAAGGCGATCCGGCTGCCATCCGGCGACCATGCCGGCGCCCAATCATCGGCGGGGTCGTTGGTGAGGTTCGCCAGACCACTGCCATCCACGTTGATCACGTAAATGTCAGCAGGCCCATCATGGTGCGAGCGGAAGACAATCTTTTGACCATCCGGCGACCAATCCGGGGAATAATCGATGGCGGCGTCGTCCGTCAGGCGGGTGACGCCACTGCCGTCCGCGTTCATGATGTAGAGGTCATAGACGCCGGCCTGCCTGTCACGGTCAGAGACGAAGACGATCTGGGCACCGTCCGGCGACCAGCTCGGGGCAAAATCGTCTCCAGGTTGGTCCGTCAGGCGGAGGGGATTCGAGCCATCGGCATTCATGAGGTAGACCTCGTTGTTGCCGTCCCGGCGCGAGGTAAAAGCGAGGCGCGTTCCATCCGGCGACCAATCCGGAAAGCCCTCGTCCGATCCATCGACGGCAGACAGGGTGCTCTGCCCGCTGCCGTCGGCGTTAATTACAGCAATGACGCTGTTGGTCAGGCCGAAGGTGGTAAAGACGATCCGCTGACCGTCCGGCGACCAGGGCCCGGCGAAACTGTCGCTCTCTCCCTGGGTTAAGCGGCTCAAGGCCTGGCCATCACTCTGGATGGTATACAGGTCGCGGTAGCTGCCCCCGCGCGTGGAGTCAAACACGAGCATGCCCGTTCCCGCCTCGGCAGCGGCCTCCCCGGCAGCGCACTTCCCATTGTAGTAGTCCCAGGCGTCGCACTGCGAGCCATCTTTGAAAGTGCAAGTGCCCTGCTCGTCATCGGCGCCGCTGTTGCCGGTGATCGCATAATCCCCGCCGGTGATGGCGCAGTAGCGGGCGGCGGGCGTGATATAGCCGGTGACCTTGAGTCCGCCCACCGGGCAATCGCCGTTCAGCAAGGCCCACTCTTCGCACTGGCGGTTGTCCTCGAAGTAGCAGACGCCGAATTGCCCCTGATCCCCACGCTCCTCAATGGCCAGGGTACCGCCCTGGTCCAGGCAGTTTTGCGATGCCGGGTTAGCGAGCTGCGGCGCCGCAGTCGCCTGGGCGGTCACGGCCGGCGCGCGGTCGCGGCCTCGGCCGGCTGGGTGGCCTCGGTTGCTGGAGCGCAGGCGGCCAGCAAGGGCAAGCAACAGGATCCAGGCAATGACAGGAAATCGAATCTTATTCTTCATGACTTTTGCCTTTCTTTTTCAGATGATCACAGGCCAGACGAGGGGAGTGTAGATTTTTTATATTTGCATTGTACGACTCCGGTTAATGGGTGTCAAATTATTGATGAAGGTGGCAACGAATCCAAAAATACACAAGGGTATGCGATTGAAGACGCAGAAAACCCCTCATTTCCTGATAAATTCCTGATAGCGCCTTGCTATAATCTCATTATATGGCATCCGGTGGTGAGCTGAACGCGGCATGCCTGGCGTGTGTTTTTGTTATGCGGGGAAAGCAAACGCCCCGCGCCTGAAAGTGGAGGAATAAAATGAAAAAGCTTTCGATCATTCTTGCGGTAGGAATCTGCCTGGCGCTGGTCTTCAGCGGGACAGCGCTGGCGATTACCAACGGGCAGCCGGACGGGGATGCCCATCCCTATGTCGGGATCACGGTTGCGTTATCAGATGAGGGTGAGCCGATAGGATGGTGCTCCGCCGTGGCGGTCTCGCCGACCGTGGTCGTCACTGCCGCCCACTGCGTGACCAACATGGCGCTCGTGTCCTTTGAAGAATATCCGGTTGATTGGGAAAATGTATTGCTCATCAATCCGGTATTTGGTTTCTCCTTTGCGCATCCCGAATACTGCCTCGGTTGTGCCAATGGCTTAAAGGGGAGAGACACGCACGATGTGGCCGTGATTGTTCTCGTGGAGCCACTTACGCTTGAGCGATATGCGGAGTTACCGGAAGAGAACTTCGTGGATACCTTGCCCATGAATACCCCGGTGGACGTGGTCGGCTACGGCGATCAATTTGATTCGGGCGGCGGTCCAAGGTTTCCCGCCGATGGCTTTGCCACCCGTTATTATGCCCAGACTCGCCTGATCACCAGCAACCAGGTGAACAGCAACGAGTACATCAAAATAAGCGCCAACCCGGGCCAGGATATGGGCGGCATTTGCTTCGGCGACTCGGGCGGACCTGACCTGCTGGGAGGGACAGATATCGTCCTGGCAATCAATACAATGACCAACAATAAAAACTGCGCAGGATTCACCTATTCCAACCGGTTGGACACCTACGCACTAAGCTTCATCCAAAGCTTCATCCAACCGTAACAGGCGGTTGACTGATTGCCTGGCGAAAAGCTGCGCTTTTCGCCAGGTTGGGATTTCATAAAACCAGGGCTTCATGTCGTTCGCCGGTCAGCCTGCGTTTTTCAGCCATTCGTCCAGCGAGGGGCCGGGCTGGTAGCCGATGAGCTGGCGAGCCTTGTCGAAGCTGACCAGGGGCTCTGCGCCGAGCAGCGGGCGCTTGCGGGCGGCCTCGGGATAGAAGGCGCTGGCGAGGATTTCGGCTTCGATACCGAGCATGTTGACGCCGTCGGCGACGAAGAGGGGATGGCTGCCCTCGTACTCCGCCAGGGCGGCCTGCTCGAGCGCCAGGGCGGCATTTTCGCCGGTGATGACCGCCCAGAAATCGGTGTAGCCGAAAGCGACCAGCTTCATAGGATCGTCCATGTCGGGCGGCCAGTCGCCTTCGTCCATCTCATAACTGCCGGGCTTCTCGTGGAAGCGCTCTGCGCGCCGGGCGTCGATCTCGGCGACGAGCGGGCGCGCCCGCTCCTGGCGCTCGCTGACGGGCATCTCGCGGATCTTAACCGACGCCGCCTGGAGGAAGGGCTCGAACTGGAGCACCATCTGGCGGAACTCCTCGGTCAGCGGCACCACGCCCGGCAGGCGCAACTGCACGCCCGAGATGCCCTCGCGCCGCCAGTAGTAAGCAGCAATCTCCTCGGTGATGCATTTTGAGAACGAGTAGGGATCGCTGGTGAAGGTGGGGTGCTGCTCGTCCAGCGGGAGGTACTCGATGGGGAAGGTCTTGATGCCAAAGTTGAAGCCCAGGGCGTTGATGGAACTGGCGCTGACCACCCGGCGGATGCCTTCCTGGGCGGCGGCTTCGTAGACGTTGAAGGTGCCGGAGGCGTTGATGCGAAAAATCTCTGCCCCCTGGGCACCGGCTGGATTGGGGATGGCGGCCAGGTGGATGACGGCCTGCATCCCGCGCACGGCTGCGCGAACGGCGGCGAAGTCGGTGATGTCGCCGACTATGGCTTCTGCGCCAACGAGAGATTCCACGCCCGCAGGGCTATTTTCAAGGTTGCGTCCATTCACTTCGCTTGGGACGAGGTCGAGGATGCGCACGTGATGGCCGTGGCTGAGCAGGCGGGCGACGAGGGGGCGGCCGACCGCGCCCGAGCCGCCAGTGACGAGGATGTGCAGAGAAGATTTCATGCCAGCTCCTCCATGGTCCGCTCAATCTCGACACCCACCGAGCTGGCGAAGCGCAGCGCTCCTGGCTTTTCAACCCTGACCCGCACCCTTTGCACGCCCGGCTCGTCGAGGCAGATACGAGCCAGGTCCGCAGCCAGCGCTTCAACGGTCAGCCGCCGGGCGGTCTCGGCGTGCGCCAGCGCCTTTTCTGCCACCGTCCGGTAGCTGACGCTATCCTCGATATCGTCGCTCTCTCCGGCCTTATGTAAGTCCACAAATAAAACGATGTTAATCAAAATTTCCTGCGGTTTTTCGCGCTCCCAGTCATAAACCCCGATCACGCCGCGGGCAACCAGGTCCTTAATGAAAATCTGGTCCAGTTTGTTCATTCGGTTTGATTTCTCCAATCCGGCCGTTATATCCAAATTCATTATAAATCACTGTATCCTCAATCCTGATGGTTTACCAAAAAATTTTTCTACCGTGGGGCGCCAGATCGTTAAATGCAGGGGCTGCCTTTTGGAGGCAGCCCCTGATTTCATGCAAGTATTCGGTTGTTAACCCGGAACGAGCGCTATTTTGCAGCCTTCCAGGCGTCGTACTGCTTCTGAACTTCGGCGAAGATGGCATCGAAGCCAGCGGCCTTCAAATCGGCGATGAACTTGGGCAGCTCGACCTCGGGATCGACGTAACCGGTCCACAGGGCGCGGCTCATGCCATCGTTGACGGCATTGACCGCGGTCAGCTCAGCGGCGATGGGCTCGGTGCGGAAGCGGAAGCCCAGGGCGACATGGTCGATGGCGTCGTTGGAGTACTCGATCAGCATCCGGTTCTTGTCGGGGTCTTCCTTGTTGGTGACCGCCTGGAGCATGGTGTTACCGATCGTCCAGGCGCCGGGGTGGGCGCCGTACCAGCCGCTGTCGATGAGGTTGACGCGGCCATCCGCCTCTAATTCCCAGTGGGTGCCTTCGACGCCGAAGAGCATCATGTTGATGAGCTTGGAGTCGGTGTGCATGAGGTTGATGTACTTCATGGCCTGCACCGGGTACTCGGAGAGCATGGGGATGGCGAGCATGGAACCGCCGGCGTGGGTGGTGATGTTGACCTTGGGCTGGCCGTAGATTTCGCCCAGCTTGCAGGTCGGCGTTGCCGGAGGAGTTGATCATTTCCTGCGCCTTGATGTTGTTGCCCTTCAGAGGCATCGGCTGGATGAAGAAATTGCCCGCATTGAAGTCGACGCTGGTGTCAAAGGTGGTCAGACCGGCATCCGGGTTGATGTAGCCCTTGTTGTACCAATCGCGCATGGTGGCGAAGTGCTGCTTGGCGTAGTCGGTCTCGGGGACGCTGAGGATGGTCTCGTCGAACACGCCGTTTGCATCAGGGGCAAGCAGCATATTGATCAAGGTCCCGGCGACGCCGCTGGCAAGGTCCTGGGGGAACGGTGAGAAGCCGTCGCGACCGTCGGTCAGGTACACGTACATATCCGGATAGGCTTCCTTGGCTTTGGCTAGCCAGGGCTCCATGTCGGCGTAGCTCTTGATGGCGGCAGCGTCTTCGGGGGTCATGCCGATTGCTTCAGCCACGGTGAGATTGTAGAGGAACCCTTCGGGAACGGTCAGCTCTTTATTGGTGGGGACCGCATAGTTCACGCCGTCGATCTGCGTGCCGGTGATGAAGGCGGGGTTCAGGGAGCTCAGGATGCCCTGGCCGTACTGCTCGAGCAGGTTGCCGTTCGGTCCGTTGGGGTCGTTCAACGGGGTGAACAGGCCTTCGGTGGAGAGCTGCATGTAGTAATACCAGTCGGCGGTGAAGAAGATGTCCATCTTCTCACCAGCCTGCAGACCGGTAACGGCCTTGGTTGCCCAGTCACCCCAGCCAACGATGTGGAAGACCACGTTGGCGCCGATGAGGGGCTCGATGTACTCGTTGATGGCGGCTTCGACCAGCGGGCGCTGGTCGGTGTCGGCGTTGCCAACCCAGTAGTAATCGAGGGTGACGATTTCAGCCGGCTCTTCTGGGGCAGGTGCTTCGGTGGCTTCTTCAACCACTTCCTCCGTCGGCTCTTCCGCTACGGGCGCTTCGGTCGCTTCAGCCACAACCTCTTCAGCGGGCTGTTCGGCAACGGGCGCCTCGGTGGGCTCAGCGGCAGTCTGGCAACCGAACACGGATGCCAGCATGACCACCAGCAACAGTATGGAAAAAATCTTTTTCATTCTCTTTCTTCTCCTTTTTTTGCTATTTGGTTATGTGTCCGAACAATGACCCCCAGTCCGGTTGATTAAAGTATTACCCTTTAATGGCGCCAATTGTCAAGCCTCTGACGAAGTAGCGCTGGAAGAAGGGATAGGCAAAAATAATCGGGCCGACGGTGACCACCGCCATGGCCATGCGGAAGGTCTGCGAGGGCAGCTCGGAGATGTTGACCAGGCCCTGCATCTTATCGGCGTTTTCCAGCAAGAAGCGGATGTTGTTCAAGGTCGTGTAGATGGTAAACTGCAGGCTGTAATACTTGGCCTCATCCACCAGCAAGAGAGCGTTGAAGAAATTGTTCCAGATGCCGATGGCACTGAAGAGGGCAACCGTCGCCAGCCCAGGAACCGAAAGCGGGATGACGATCTGGAAAAACGTGCGCCATTCGTTGGCGCCATCCATGCGGGCGGCTTCGATGAGCTCGTTGGGCACGTTCGCCTTGTAGAAGGTGCGCATGACGATCACCCAGAACGGGCTGAAAGCGGAGGGCAGGAACAATGCCCAGAGGGTGTTTGTCAGGTTGAGAATCTGGCGGGTCACCATGTAGTAGGCAACCAGCCCGCCGCCAAAGAGCATGGTGAAGAAGGCGTAGAAGGTAAAGAAGGTTTTGAACTTGAAATCGTCTCGCGAAATCGGCGTAAGCGTAGAGGGCGACCATGGCTACAGCAATAAATGTACCCGCAAGCGTGGCGATGATCGTGTTTTTGTAAGCGGTGATGACGATCGAACCCTGGCTGAAAAGGAACGAATACGCCATGGTTGAAAATTCTTCCGGCCACAAGCGGTAGCCATTCCTGGCGAGGGAGGCCTCGGATGTGATCGAGGAGATGAGGATAATAAAGATGGGAAACAGCGTCAGGATGGCGCCGACAATCATCATGAGGTTCAACATGATATCGGAGGCTGGCGATACGGCCATCAAATCTCTATGTTTTTTCATAATAAGAACTCATCCTTTTGCAACGAATTCTGATGTGTCCAAATCTAAAACAAGGCTAATTCCGGCCTGGTCTTGCGCACGACGAAATTGGTGACCAGGATCAGGATGAAGCCGACGATGGATTGGGTAAAGGCGGCGGCGGCAGGATAACCCAACGGCAGCCCGCTTCTCAACATGCTGTACACAAAGACATCCAGGGTCTGGGTTACTTCCCTGACCGTGGCGGCGCCATTCGGCAGGGTATAGAACATGTCGAAATCGGAGCCGAAGATGCGGCCCACCGCCAGGATCTGCAGGAGCACGATGACGGGGATCAGGTGAGGCAAGGTAATATGGCGGAACTGCTTCCATTTGTTGGCACCGTCCATAGCGGAGGCTTCATAGAGCTCACGGTCGATGCCGGTGATGACAGCCAGGTAGATAATGGACCCGTTGCCAGTATAACGCCAGATATTGGCTATCAAGAAAATGAAGGGCCAGTACTCCTTCGTTTTATAGACTTCGATCGGACCCATCCCCAGGGATGAAGCCAGGCTGTTGAGAATTCCTTGGGAAGAGCCCAAGGCATAGACAACATAGGCCACCACAATCCACGAGATAAAAAACGGCAGGAAGAAAATGGAGTGATAGAGCTTTGCCAAAAAGCGGTTGGTTATCTCATAAATGATGACGGCCAGGAGGACCGAAAGCACCAGGCCCACGACCATAAAGAGCAGGTTATAAAATACCGTGTTGCGGATGTACGTCAGCGTGGCGTCGACGTTGGTGGACAGGGTCAGGTATTCGAAGTTTTTGAATCCGACCCAGGGGCTTTGAATGAGGCTGTAGATAAACTTGTTTTGAATTAATGCCTCTGCCGGAGGCCTTTGGAGCCTGTAGGTCTTAAAGGCCATGATGATGCCAGGCATGGGGAGGTAAGAAAACAAAAACAGCCAGATCGCGCCCGGCAAGACCATTAAGAAATAGGACAGGTTCTTATAGAAATTCTGTGCCGCCCAAAATTTTCTCTTCTTTACAACCGGTTTTCCAATAGATGCAGCTTGGGTTGACAAAGGAATGCCCTCCAGTTCAATTCAAGGAATTTGGGACTTGCCGCGGTTAATATGGGAATTTAATGAGAAACGGTTCAATTTTACGTATTATACCAGCAACGGAAATACGCAATTTGGGCATGGGGAGACCGCCATGCCCAAATTCACCTGGAAGCCGCTGAAACTACATCTCCAAGGGGAGGTTCCCTGGATTGTAGGGGCTGGTGCTTGTAACGGGAATAAGCGACCGGAGAAACTCGACAAATCGCAGTATAATTGTATGATACAAATGAAAAAAACGATCCTCTTCATTCTATTCAGCCTATGCTTATCCGCCTGCGCCTCCGGCTACCAGCCCAGCGGCGGCGGTTACGTGTTCGTGTCGTGGAACGAATTGGCGGGGAAGGTGGAAGTCCCCGTGGTGGGGGCGGACTGGGCGACCTTCGAGGTGTTCGATAATGATGGCTATGCCAAAGACGCTCAGCAGGTGTACTTCCAGGGACGGACGGTGGAAGGGGCGCAGGCGGCGACGTTCGAGACAGTCTCGAAGCTCTACGGCAAGGATGCCGAGCAGGTGTACTACCAGGGGCGGGCCATCCCAGGGGCAGAGCCGGGCTCGTTCCAGGTCTTCGATCTGCAGTGGGGTCAGGATGCGGTCGATGTTTACTTCCAGGACCGGCCGCTGGAGGCCTGCGACCCGGCGACTTTCGAGCTGCTGAAGGATAGCTGGCAGAAAGACAACCGGTGCGCCTACCGCGAAGGGCGCAAGGTGCCCAACGCGGATGCGGCCTCGTTCGAGGTGCTCAATTATTGGTTTGCGAAGGACCGCTACCAGGTGTACGACGACATCCCCCGGGTGATCCCCGGGGCGGACACGGCGACGTTCAAGCTGCGAGCGGGTCTCTGCCAGGTGTGCGCCCAGGATAAGAACCACTGCTACAGCTACGAAAAGGTGGTGGCGTGCGAGGCGGAGAAGTGAGGGAACCCCTGAGGCGCTGGCGGTGGTAGGGGTGGTCACGCTGGCAAAACCGGAGGGTAAATAACCCTAACTGTTTACTTACGTTGAAAAAAGTCGTCGGGCGTAATACCCAATTGTCGCAGAATCGCCCGAAGCGTTCCAGGTGGTAGATCACGTCCCCCATGCCGGGGAATCACGGTAAATTTACTCATTCGCGCATCGCGTCTAACAACGCTTTAGCGATACCGGGAGCTAAGGTCATGATTTCTTCAATGGTGTCTGCCTGGACTAAGAAACCATCCAGGACAGGGCTTGTTGCCATATATGTGCCATCTTCCACCTGTTCAATCACCAGGGGTAGACGAATTGGAGAAACCATCAATTGGTCAGCCATTTTTTCCTCGATTTATCAATAACCATTACCAATAACAGTCTTTCGTGACGATTCTAGCACAGCTTCGTGTATTTTTCGAAAAAACATACGAATTTACCATTCAACTATAAAATAACAAGTTGTTTTACGGATTCCCCGGAAATTCTAAACCAAGGCTTTCATTTTTCAGGATATTTTAAGGGTTCTTATCCCTTGGTATAATACCAAAAATCCCTGGCAGAAATTTTAACGCAAAGCCGCAGAGAGCCGCGAAGAGACCATTTTAAAGGAGTTCTAATGAGCTACCCATTTTCCCGCCCGATTACGCCCGACTGGGAGGCGTTTGACGCCTGCGTGCGGCGCCAGGGAACGCCGAGGCGCGTCCACAATATCGAAATCTTCCTGGATGAGGAAGCGAAGACGGTCGCCTGCCAGCGCCTGGGAATACCCGCTGCGACAGGTGACCCGGTCTCTTACTACCGCCGCGAAATCGCCCTGCAGCGCCTCCTGGGCTACGATTACGTCGGCGGAAAAATCGAGGGCGTCGACCTGACATTTCACTGGCTGAACGTGCAGGACACCGCAGGAGCCCAGCGCGAGAGCGGGCGCAACTTCATCAACCAGCAAAAGGGGCCGATCACGAGCTGGGAGGAGTTCGCAGCCTATCCGTGGCCGGACGTGAGCAAGGCAGATACGCACGCCCTGGAATGGTATGAAAAGAACCTGCCCGACGACATGTGCATCATCGGCGGGCTGACGGGGCACTTTGCCGAGGAAGTCACCTGGCTGATGGGCTACGAGACGCTTTGCCTCTCGCTCTATGAGCAGCGCGACCTGGTCGAGGCGATCAGCGAGCGCCTGATCGAGCATTACCGCCAGGTGATCGAGCTGTACGTGCAGTTCGAGCGGGTGCGGATGATCTGGGGCACCGACGACATGGGCTTCCGCTCGGGGACGCTGATCAGCCCGAGGGATTTGCGGGCGCTGGTGCTGCCGGGGCACAAGCTGCTGGCGGAGCGGACGCACCAGGCGGGCAAGCTGTACCTGCTGCACTCGTGCGGCAACCTGGCGAGCATCCTGCCCGACCTGGTGGACGATGTGAAGATCGACGCCAAGCACTCGTTCGAGGACACCATCGAGGACGTGCGCCAGGTGAAGGAGACCTGGGGGCAGAAGATCGCCCTGCTCGGTGGGCTGGACATGGACTTCCTGATCCGCGCCGACGAGGCCGCGGTGCGCCTGCGCACGCGGACACGCTGGAGAGGTGCCAGCCGGGCGGCGGCTACTCTGGAGAGTGCCGCCCGCGGCTACGCCTGGGCACCGGCAACAGCGTGGCGAACTATATGAATCTGGATAATTACCTGGCGATGCTGGACGAGGGGAGAAGGTTCGGGTAATCGGCGCCGATTTCCACAGCCCTTGACGTCCAGAACCCTGGATGGTATAAATCCGCCCTAATATGTCCCGCTTGCTCGTTTCTCGTAAGGCTAAGTTTCCTTCTCCTGCCCGGGAGGTAATCCCCTGGTGGCGGTGTAGGCTTAGCCTGAACGTTTAACAACCGGTCAAGGCATAGGTAACGAAAACCCAGACACCCCGCCCAGGCGGGGTGTTTTGTTATATCCGGTTCGTGGAGAGTGACCTATGAAAAACATCCGCACGGATACCCCGCCTTCTGCGCCGGATGGCTTGGAAAGAGACGCCTGTGCGCTTTATATGAGCGCCCGCAAGCAGGGTCAGAGCACCTTTGGCACCCTTAAACGCTCTTTGGGGGCGTTGATGACCATGGGCCATCGCACCGGCTTTGTGAATGGGGAAGGAGATGGCGCTGGCATCCAGACGGACATTCCGCGCCGATTGTGGGCTAAGAAGCTCTCCCAGGCCGGGGTTGGCTCCCACCTGGTCACGCAGCCTGGCTTTTGGGTCGGGCACCTGTTCGTCCCTTACCAGTACGAATTCGAAAACCTGGCAGATCAGATGGCTGCCCGGTTCAACGAAGCCGGGTTGAACGTCCTGATCCAGCAGCCTGGACGGGTGCGGGGAGAACTGCTGGGCCAAAATGCACGGATTGCACCTCCCAGCTTCTGGCAAATCGCCGGTTTTGGGCAGTTTCCGGACCTGGAAAAGCGCTTGCTGGGGCTACAGACCTCCCTGGAAGCGGACTACCCGGTTCACTTCTGCTCGCTCAGCTCGCACACGGTGGTTTATAAAGTACGCGGGTCGATCGAAACCCTGGCGCGTTACTACCCGGATTTGCAGGATCACAACTACGATACCGCCATGGCGTTATGCCACGCGCGCTACTCGACCAACACGGTCTCAACCTTCGAGCGCGCCCAGCCCTTTGCGCTCCTGGGACACAACGGCGAGATCAACACCATCCGGCGACTGCGGGTCGAAGGGGAACAAATCGGGGCGAGACTGCCGCGGGACGGTTCGGACTTCGCAAGATTTGGACCGGATCCTGCATACCCTGTGCGTCGATTATGGGATCGACCTGGTAGAGGCCATGGAAATGATCTTCCCACCCCCTCCAGCCGAAGTTGACCTGTTACCCCAAGATCAACGCGCCGCCTATAACCGGCTGCGCCAGGCATTCGGGCCTTATGCGCAGGGACCAGCAGCCATTGTCAGCCGCTTCGGCAACACAATCGTCGCCAGCGTGGATGCGTTGGGATTGAGGCCTTTGTGGTTCGTAGAAACCGAGAAAGAATACGTGCTGACCTCAGAGCGCGGAGCGGTGCCCCTGGAAGTGATGGTAACGGATGCCCGACCCTTATCTGCGGGCGAAAAGATCGCCATTCTGTTCCATCGCAGCGAGGAGCCTGAGGTCTGGAACCACCACCAGACTCCACAAGCATGTCATGATCCAGTCCTTCCAGCGGGAAGCCTCCCAGCTAGCCAGCCGCTACTGGATAGATTGGACGCAAGTGACCGGCAGCCGGCTGCGGCCTCAGGCAGGACAAAGATCGCTCATGGGAGGTTTCGAGGAGAGGAGCAGCGAGCTGACCGGACCGGGCGTTGCCACCCAGGTGGGAGATGAAGGAACTCCAACGGTAACCCTTACGCCGGTAACGGCGCCGCCCCGGGTGACGGCGCCTTGCATCTGGAATGATGCCTCGGCTCGCAAGCTGGATTTAGCGCTGCTGTCTGCCAATGGATGGCTGCTGGATCACCTTAACGATGTGGCTGCCATGACCAGCGCGGACAAAGATGACCTGATCACCTCGCTGGGATACGATGGCCCGCTGGCCGTCCTGAGCAAGAACCGGGTGAACCTGGCAGATTTTTTCAAGGAATCTGTGGCAGTGGTCACCAATCCTGCAATCGACCACGCCCGCGAGGCGGAAGCATTTTCGACCCATTCGCTGATCGGAGCCTGCCCGAACATCGGCAAGGCGCACAACCCAGAAGATATCCTGGTGGTATTGGATTTCCCGATCCTGCTGGGCGGTTATCGTGAACTCGGCCTGGAAAATTATACTCAAAGGGTCGCCCGCCAGTTCGGCGCCATGACGATCGAAGAGTTTATTACCCTGTTTGGCGAAAAGATTGAAAACCTGGTTCTGGGTGTGCAGCCCGGGGAGAGCGTCGCTGGGGCTTTGAGGCGGTTAACAAACCAGGCTATTGTGGCAGTTCAGGGTGGTAAGCAGTGCCTGGTTATGGATGAGGCGGAAGCAGCCGAAGATGAAGTAAACTGGCTGGATCCCCTGCTGGCTGTCAGCGCCATCGATGAGGGGCTGCGGACTGCGCCTCCGGCGGTGGACGGCAATTTACGCCGCCGGACCGGTTTGGTCTTGCGCAGCGCGGCGGCGCGCAACCTGCACGACCTGGCCCTGCTGTTTGGCTCGGGCGCGGATGCCGTTAACCCGTATGCCCTGATCGGTGTGAGCCTTGAATTTAACAAGCCGGAAGAACCGGCTGAAATCATCCTGAACCGCCTGCTGGCGAATATCCGGGATGGATTGGAAAAAATTATCTCGACCATGGGCTGCCATGAATTACGCGGATATGGCCGGGTCTGCGGTTCAATCGGCCTTGCGCCCGACGTGGCTGCGGTTTTCAAGGCTCCCAATTATTTTGGCAGCCTGGATTCTGGCGTGACCTGGGAGCGCCTGGACGCTAAGTCCATCCAACGCGGGCAGGAGCTGCTCCTGGAAGTTCCCATTTCCCGGTTAGGCCAGGTACGACGGTTCAACCCGCGCCTCTGGAAGGCAGTGGGAGCTTATGCCAGCGGGGAGACTGGATACCAGAAAGTGCAACACACCTACCAGGAAATCGCGCGCGAGGCGCCGGTTGCCTTGCGCCACCTGGTTGGAATCCGGCATGTCTCCGATATCGTCAGCCCCTATGACGTGGATATCAGCATCAAGACCTACAGCCTGCCGGTGCTCATCGACGCCATGTCCTTTGGCTCGCAGGGGGAGACCTCCTTCAAGGCTTATATCCGGGCTGCCTCCAGGCTGAATATCCTCAGCATCAATGGCGAGGGCGGAGAGCTGCCCGAGATCATGGGCAAGTACAAGCCCAACCGGGGCCAACAGATCGCTTCCGGGCGGTTTGCGGTCAATGTCGAGTTCCTCAATTCGGCGGCAGTCCTGGAGATTAAGGTCGGGCAAGGAGCCAAACCGGGCGAAGGTGGCATGCTGCCGGGATATAAAGTCACCGAGGCGGTGGCGTCCACGCCCGGCATACCCCGGTGGGTGTGGACCTGCTCTCTCCTTCCAACAACCATGACCTGTATTCCATCGAAGACCTGGCGCAACTGATTGAGGAGCTGCGCATGGTCAACCCACAGGCGATGATCTCGGTCAAGGTGCCGGTTGTGCCCGGCATCGGGGTGATTGCCGTGGGGATCGCCAAGGCGGGCGCAGATATCCTTAACATCAGCGGATATGACGGCGGCACCGGGGCTGCCCGCAAACATGCCCTGCAGCACGCCGGTTTGCCGGTGGAGATCGGTGTGGTCCAGGCGCACCGCGCCTTGCTGGATGCCGGGATCCGCCACAAGGTTGAAATCTGGGCGAATGGAGGCATGAAGACCGGTGAAGACGTCGTGAAAATGATCTTGCTGGGCGCTAACCGTGTCGGATTTGCGACAGCCGCCATGATGGCGATCGGCTGCACGGTATGCAGGGCATGCAACCTGGGCACGTGCCATGTAGGGATCGCTACCCAAATCAAAACAAGCCGCGAAGCGCACGAAAAAGGTCTCAAACACTTTACTGAGCTGGAGCTTGAACGATCGGTTGAGCAGCTGGTCAGGCTTTTCAAGGGGATTGGAGAGGAAATCAGGGGGTTGACGGCACAACTGGGCGTATTCCACCTGCAAGACCTGGTAGGGCGCGCCGACCTGCTCGAACAGGTGGCTCTGCAAGACCAGGTGGACCTGGCGGCCCTGTTCGAGCCTGCACCCGTACGCCCGCGGGCAGCATTGGAACCGGGTGTGGGTATCCTGCTGATCCGGCCGCGCAACAGCCTGACCAGCATCATGTCCGATTTAATCCTCCAGACGGTGGCGACCAGCGAGCGCGAGGTCACCTACCAGGACAGCGTAACCGCCATCGACCGCGCCCTCGGCTCCCGCCTGGCTGGCGAGCTGGCGCGCATTCCGGAGCTGCTCGAGCAGATTGATACGCTGCACCTGCGCTTTGGCCCTTCTTCGCTGGCCGGAAACGGCTTTGCTGCCTGGGCCACCGACCAGGTGGATGTATTGATCGAAGGCGGTGCGCAGGACGGGGTGGCCAAGGGCGCCAATGGGGGGCGCGTGGCGGTGATGAAAGGTCTGAACCATGACGGTGAGCGCATCGACGGCAGCGTCGGCAAAGGATTCGCCTACGGCGCTCAAGGCGGGATCCTGCTGGTGCAAGGCAACGCCGACTTCGCGCGCCTGCGTGCGCCTTTCCGGGGCACAGGTGGTGCTGGGTGGGGAGATCACGGCGCCGGTCAACGATTCCCTGGGCAGCCTGGGGATGTCAGCCAACCTGAAAGGATTTGCCTGCGAGTACATGACTTCCGGGACGGTGATCATCCTGGGCGATCCAGGACCGTATGCCTTTTCGGGCATGACGGGCGGGATCGTTTACCAGCTCCTGAGCCCAGAGCTGGGACTGGACGGGAATGCACTGAATCGCCGCCTGGCACGCGGGGCATGCGTGCACGTGACGGAAGTGGATCCTGAGGATGTCCAACCCATCCAGGTCTTGCTGGGGCATTACATCGAAGCCCTCGAGCAGACCTACCAGCATGAAGTCGCAGACCGCATCCGCAACCTGTGCGTTGAGCCCGTGTTGCTGAACCAATTCGTAAAAGTTGTTCCCAATAACGACCTTCAGAGAGTTAACCAACCCGGTCCTGGGGGCAGCGGGCATGTTATACCATTGGCCAGCGTGCTGACCAATGGCGCGGCATTTGGAGAAGCGCAATGATCGAGATTTTGGATACGACCCTGCGGGAAGGGGAGCAGACCCCTTATGTGAATTTCATGCCAGATGAGAAGGTGGAGATTGCCCGCCTGCTGGACCGGGTGGGGGTCGATATGATCGAGGCCGGCGACCCCTCCGTCTCAAACAATATTGCCCTGGCGATCAAGAAGATCACAGCCATGAAACTTAAGGCTGAGATCGTCGCCCACTCCCTGGCCACACGTTCCGGGATCGAGAAATCCGCCGAATGCGGCGTCGACCGGGTGGTGGTTTTCTATCCGACCTCCAGGATTCACCTGGAGCACAAACTGCACAAAACCGAAGCCCAGGCTCTCAAGATCATCCGCGAACACGTCGAGTATGCGCACAACATCGGGCTTAAAGTACGCTTCACCCCGGAGGACGCATCGCGCACAAGCCTGGACTTCCTGGTGCTCGCCTGCAATACAGCCATTGAAGCCGGGGCTGACCGGATCAGCTTTGCCGACACCCTGGGCATCATACAGCCGCATGAAATGTACCAGCGCATCCAAAACCTGCGCGAGCAGTTGTTGCCCTGCAAGATCGACCTGCATTGTCACAATGATTATGGCCTGGCGCTGGCAAACGCCATGGCCGGCATCCGCGGCGGGGCCGATTGTATTCACACCACGATCAATGGCATGGGCGAGCGGAGCGGAATCCCGGACCTGTGCGAGACGATCCTGGCGTTTCGCAACCTGGATGGCGTCCAAAAATACAATCTCCAGCCGCTGATGGAAAGTTCCGCCTATCTGGAGCGCATCTCCGGTTTCTTTCTGGCGCCCAACAAGCCGATCACCGGGATAAACGCATTCTCGCACAAGTCCGGCGTCCACACCAACGGCGTGTTGAAAGACCCGCGCACCTACGAGAGCTTCGATCCGGCGCTGTTGGGTCGTGAGCGGAAAATTGTGATCGATAAATACACCGGCAAGCTGGCGGTTGCTACCCGGCTGGAAGAATATGGCATTGGGGTCAGCGCGCAGGAATTGGAGGCGATCGTCCTGGCAATCAAAGAAGCGGGGGATACTCGCAAATACCTGTTCGATACCGACATCATCGACATCGCCGAACAGGTCACCGGGCGGGGCTTCAACATTATCTCCCGTGCGATCGACGCTATCGTGATGATCGAGGTGGAATCCCACGTGTATACCTCCAGCGTGGTCCGGCGCTTGAGAAATTTCCCAAAAGTGTCCAACGTTTTTGAGATTACCGGAGATTACGACATCAGCACCTTTGTGAGCGTCGAAAATGTGTACGAGCTGAACCTCCTGATCGAGGAATTGCGCACCTTGCCCGGTGTAAAACAAACCGAGACACGCCTGGTGCTCAAGAAATATGCAGCCAAAGGAGATGGTAATGGGAACCCTGGTTGAGGAAATTTTCTCTCAGAAAACAGGCAGGCCGGTCCATGCGGGGGAAATCCTCTTGTTGGATGTGGATTTCATCATGAGCCACGACAACACCACCCCGCTGGCGATCAAAGCCTTGCGAGAAATCGGAAAGCCAATCTATGATAAAAACCGCATCGTGCTGCACTTCGACCACGCCTATCCTGCGCCCAACCTGCTGGCGGCTGAAGCCCAGCAGAAGATCCTTGAGTTTGTGAAGGAGTACGACCTTCCGCACCTGTACCGCCAGGGCGTCTGCCACCAGGTGATGATTGAAGAAGGTTACGTGAAGCCCGGGGCGGTGATTATTGGAGCGGACTCGCATTCCAACACGTACGGCGCCCTGGGCGCTTTTGCCACCGGGCTGGGCTCGACCGAGATCGGCGCGGCCTGGGTAACCGGCAAGTGCTGGTTCAAAGTACCCGAAACGATCTACATTCGGATATCAGGCCGGACCCAGCCGGGAGTATTTGCCAAAGATGTGATGATCCACATTGCGGGCTTGCTGGGGATGGACGGCGGCACCTATCGCAGCGTCGAGTTTGGCGGAGAGTACATTTCCAGCCTGCCCATGCACGAGCGCATCGTCTTTGCCAATATGTCCACCGAGATCGGCGCCAAGTGCGGGCTGATCGCTGCTGACGAGACCACCCTGGATTTCCTTGCCCATGAGACGGCAGCCCACGGACCATTCCAACTGCTGGCGCCGCTTGAACCGCAGTATGAGCGCCAGATCGAGGTCGACGTATCTGAACTCGGGCCTCAAATCGCCTGCCACCCGGACGTCGACCACGTGAAACCCATCGAGCAGGTAGCCGGGCTGCCGATCGACGAAGTCTATATCGGCACCTGCACCAACGCCCGTTATGAAGACCTGGAAATTGCCGCCTCGATCCTGAAAGGACAGACGGTCCATCCCTACACGCGCGTGATCGTCACCCCGGCCAGCGCCCGTATCTACCACAAAGCGCTCCAAAACGGCCTGATCGAGATCCTGCTGGACGCGGGCTGCACCGTCACCGGTCCGGGCTGCGGCGCCTGCATTGGACGGCATGGCGGGGTCCTGGCGCCAGGGGAGCGCGCCTTGACCACGATGAACCGCAACTTTATCGGCCGGATGGGCAGCCCGCAGGCCGAAATCTACCTGGGCAGCCCGGCAGTAGCAGCGGCCAGCGCCCTCGGCGGGGTTATCAGCGATCCCCGCACCTACCTGGAGGAACTGTATGGGTAAAGCCTGGAAATTTGGAGAAAATCTAAATACCGATGAGATCATCCCGGCGCGCTACAATATCACCATCGACCCGCTGGAGCTTGCCCGGCACGTTTTCTGCGAGATCAAGCCCGAATATGCCGCCCAGGTAAAACCCGGGGATGTGATTGTGGGCGGTCGGAATTTCGGCTGCGGCTCGTCGCGCGAGCATGCACCGGTCGCCATCCGGGGGTCAGGCGCCCAGTGCGTGATCGCGGCTTCGTTCGCCCGCATCTTCTTCCGCAACGCCATCAATATCGGCCTGCCCATCCTGGAGTGCCCGCAAGCGGCCAGCGACATTGATGAAGGCGACGAAATCGAAGTTGACCTGCGGACGGGCCAGATCGTGAATACCAGCAAAAACCAGCGCTACCAGGCAGCTCCACTGCCGGCATTTGTGATGAAAATTGCCGCAGCCGGGGGTCTGGTGAGCTTCCTGAAAACCCACGATATCCAGGAATTAATGGATTAGGAATATGCCTTACCAGGTATGTTTGCTCCCAGGGGATGGGATCGGGCCAGAGGTGATCGCCCAGGCCGAGGTGGTGCTCCAGGCGTTGGGATTGGATATCTCATTTACCCGCGCCGACATCGGTTATGCTGCCTATCAGAAATGGGGCAGCCCCCTGCCCGAGAGCACCCTGGAGGCCATCCTGGAGGCGGATGCGAGCCTGTTCGGCGCAGTCACCACGCCGCCAGCTATACCGGGTTATTTTTCGCCGGTCGTGCGCATGCGGCAGGCGCTGGACCTGTATGCCAACCTGCGTCCCTGCCGCTCGTTTGCCCATCCCAGCTCCGCGACCCGGCATCAGACCTGGTCATTGTACGGGAAAATACCGAGGGCCTGTATTCCGGCCTGGAGCGCATGGAAGCAGACGATATTCATGACGGTCGCGAACGGGCGGTTAGCGAACGTATCATCACACGCTTTGCCTCCGAGCGCATCCTCCGCAAGGCTTTTGAGCTGGCGCGCCAGGAACGGACGCCAGAAAGTCACCGTGGTGCATAAAGCCAATATCCTGCGGATGACGTGCGGCCTGTTCCGCCAGGTGGCGTTCGAAGTGGCGGAAAGCTACCCTGATATCAAATGCGAGGAGATGCTGGTGGATACCTGCGCCATGGAGCTGGTGCGCGCGCCCGAACAGTTCGAAATCATCGTGACCACGAACCTGTTCGGTGATATCCTTAGCGACGAAGCCTGCATGCTGGTGGGCGGGTTGGGCCTGGCTTACTCGGGCAATTTTGGAGAGCGCACGGCGATCTTCGAGCCGGTGCATGGCAGCGCCCCGGGCATTGCCGGGCAGCACAAGGCGAACCCGGCGGCGGCTTTGCTATCGGCAGCCATGCTGTTGGATTACGTCGGTGAACCCGCCAGCGCAGCCCGCTTACGCCAGGCCGTCGCCGGCTGCCTGGCCCGCAATGCCGTTACCCCAGACCTGGGCGGCAAGTTAACGACCGGGCAGATGACCGAACAGGTGCTCGTCGAGCTAGAGAAAGTAAGAGGCTGAAACATGATCCGAGTTGGTTTTTTATATACCCGGCTGCGCGTCGAAGAGAAATATCTGCTGGAAGAGCTCGAGAAACGAGCTGACGTCGAAACCGTGCGCATCGCCGATGGGAATGTGTTCTTCGATCTCTCGCAAAAACCTGCCGGGGTGGATGTGCTGTTCGAGCGATCGATCTCCTACTCGCGGGGGTTGTATATCTCGCGCATCTTCGAGGCGCAGGGAATCCCGGTAATCAACCCATCCGCCGCTGGCAGAGCGCTGCGGCGATAAATATGTCACCAGCCAGCTCCTGGTGCGGGCCGGCATCCCGAGCCCAAGAGTGCTGATGGCTTTTGAAGAAGGTTCCGCCCTGGCCGCCGTGGAAGAGATCGGTTACCCGTGTGTGCTAAAACCGGTGGTGGGCTCGTGGGGGCGCCTGCTGGCCAAAGTGGATGATCGCGCCGCGGCGGAGGCCTTCATCGAGCACAAAGCCGCCCTGGGGGTCAATCACCAGGTTTACTATATCCAGGAGTACGTCCATAAACCAGGGCGCGACATCCGGGCGTTTGTGATCGGGGAGGAGGTGATCTGTGCGATCTACCGCACCTCCGAAAACTGGATCACCAATACCGCCCGCGGTGGGATCGCCACAAACTGCCCGCTCACGCCGGAGCTGGTGGATATCTGTTCCCGCTCAGCCCAGGCGGTCGGCGGCGGGATGCTGGCTTTGGATCTTTTCGAGACCGGGGACGGCTTTTCGGTCAACGAAATCAATCACACCATGGAGTTCCGCAACAGCATTGACACAACCGGGGTAAACATCCCTGCCAGGATGGTGGACTATGTTCTCGCGAGCTATTAATTTCACGAATTGAGGTAAATATGATCGAACCAAACCAATCCGTATCCGATGACGACCAGCCGGCGATGGACATCCTTGCTGACGGCATCATTGCTGACGGCATCATAGCCGCCGAATCCCGGCATACCTCCGGGTTGTACGCCAAGCAGCCCATCGTCATCGTGCGCGGCGCGGGCGCCCTGCTCTTCGACATCGATGGGAACGAATACCTGGACTGCTCCAGCGGGCATGGGGTGGCTAACCTGGGCCACGCTCACCCGCAGGTGGCTGCCGCCATCAGCGAGCAAGCAGGGCGGCTGGTCACCCTGTTCGAGACTTTTTACAACGACCAGCGAGCTGCCTTGATGGAAAAGATCACCAGCCTGGTGCCGGAGCTGCCGCGGGTCTTCTTCTGCAATTCCGGCACCGAAGCGGTCGAAGCCAGCCTCAAGTTTGCCCGCCTGTCCACTGGGCGGAGCGGAATCGTGGCGGCCATGCGCGCCTTTCACGGGCGCACCTTTGGCTCGCTTTCGGCCACCTACAATAAAAAATACCGCGAAGGCTTTGAGCCGCTCGTGCCGGGCTTCAGCCACGTGCCCTATAACAACGTCGCTGCCCTGGAAAATGCGGTGACGGACAACACGGCCGCCGTGATCCTTGAAGTGGTCCAGGGCGAGGGCGGCGTCTATCCTGCCAGCCAGGAATACCTGCAGGCCGCGCGCCGGATTTGCGACCAGCGGGGGGCGCTGTTGATCATCGATGAAATCCAGACCGGCTTCGGGCGCACCGGCAAAATGTTCGCCATCCAGCACAGCGGCGTGGTGCCGGACCTGTTGTGCTGCGCCAAATCCCTGGCAGGCGGCTTGCCGATGGGCGCTGTGCTGATCGGGGAGGGGGTTAAAAACCTGGTCCCCGGCGCTCACGGCTCGACGTTCGGCGGCAACCCATTGGCGTGTGCGGCCGCCGTAGCCGCATTGACCGTGATCGAGCAGGAGAATTTACCGGCCCAGGCTGCCGAAAAAGGGCAATACCTGATCGACCGCTTGAGCGAAATCAACGCCCCGGCCATCCGTGAGGTGCGCGGGCTGGGATTGATGGTAGGAATCGAGCTGAAACAAAAGGTTGCTCCTTACCTGCGGGCGCTGCAGGACAAGCGCATCATTGCCTTACCCGCTGGAATGACCGTCATCCGCCTGCTGCCGCCCCTGGTGATCACTTACCCGCAGCTAGATTTCCTGGTCGAAACCCTATCTGAGGTCCTCACAAGCGAGCTGAAGGAACCTGTCCTGAACGAAGTGAAGGAACCGGTCCTGAACGGAGTGAAGGATGAATGAGGCAGCGACGCTGACCGGCCTGGTGGAACACTACAGCCCTTCGGGGAGCGAACGGGCTGCGGTGGAATGGCTGGTCGAGCGGATGCAAGCGCTTGGATTCACGCAGGCATTTGTGGATGGCGCCGGCAACGCCGTGGGGAAGATGGGCGCCGGACCCAGGCAGGTGGTCCTGCTGGGTCACATCGATACGTTCCCGGGTGAAATCCCCGTGCGGGTGGAGGCGGATACTTTGTATGGCCGAGGCTGCGTGGATGCCAAGGGCGCCCTGGCATGTTTTGTGGACGCAGTGGCCGAGGTGGGGGCACGCCAGGGCTGGCAGCTCGTCGTCATCGGGGCCGTCGAAGAGGAGCGCGAACTCGGAAGGCGCGCGCTACGTGGCGGGCGCTTATGCACCGGACTTTGCCATCATCGGTGAGCCGAATCGCTGGGAGCGGGTAGCCCTGGGTTACAAGGGCAGCGCCTGGGCGGAGGTCTCGATCCAGCGCCCGCAATCGCATTCCGCCAGCCCAGAACCGACCGCCTCCGAGCAAGCAGTGGAGACCTGGCTGAGGGTTAAAGGCTTTGCCGAGACTTTCAACCAGGGCAAAACACGCGCCTTCGAGAAAGTGCTGCCCTCTCTGCAAGCGCTCGAAAGCGGCGAGGACGATTTTCAGCAGTGGGCGCGGCTGCAACTGGCTGCGCGCCTGCCGCTCGAAATCTCCCCGCAGGAGTGGTACCGGCGGTTGGCGGAAATTACCTCACCGGCAAAAATCACGCCGGTAGGTTTTCCCCTTCCCGCCTGGGAGTGCCAGAAGAACACGCCGTTGGTGCGCGCTTTCCTGAACGGTATTCGCTCCCAGGGTGGTTCACCCGGCTTTGTGTACAAGACCGGCACGGCTGACCTGAACGTCGTCGCGCCGGTATGGAACTGCCCGGCGCTGGTCTACGGCCCGGGCGATTCGGCCTACGACCACACTCCCGAAGAGCAGATCAGCCTGGAGGAGTATGGCCGGGCTGTGCGCGTGCTGACAGAGAGCCTGAAGAGGCTTTAGCCGCACGTTATAATGGACCCATGCAACGAAATTTCCTATCCCGGCTGTGGCAGGGGCTGCTGCTGCTGGCCTTACTCCTTCCACTGGGCAAGGTGACTGCAGGATCGTCGTCCAGTGCACTCGCCCAGTCCGGCGCCGCTGGCAGTCCAGCGCCGTGACCGCTTTCGACCTGATCATGGCCATGAACACGCTGCGAGCTTCGTATGGGCTACCGGCGCTGGTGGAAGACCCGATCATCAACGCCGTGGCCCAGGCGACGGCAGATTACATGGCTGCCAACAACATGTCGTCCCACATCGGCGATGTGCGCGGGCGGCTGCAGGCAGCCGGCTACGGCGGCGGGGCGCAGGTGTGGGCTACCGAAAATTTTGCCGTGGGAGGCTCCTTCGGCATCGACGAGATCATGCTGGCCTGGAGCGATCCTTCCCACATGATCCCGGCGGTCAACCCGGCTTACTGCAATATCGGGGCGGGGGTCTCCAAAGCCGCCAACGGGCGCACCTATTACATTTTACAGGCGGCATACACCTCGGCGAAATCCTGCGGGGAATATAAATCCGTGAGCGGCGGGAGCAACACCCGGCCCGGCGGCGTGACGGGCGTGTCGCAGATTATCATCCCGGTGCTGATCGCCACGCCTGACGCCGAAGGCCGGGTCTTCCACGAAGTGAAGGCCGGGCAGTCCTTCTGGGCTATCGCCGTGGCTTACAAAATCACCATCAACGACCTGGAGGTGTGGAACAACCTTTCACGAGAAGGCGGGCTGCAGGTCGGGCAGAAGCTGTTCATCCCCGGCAGCAATACCAAGGGTTATTCCACGCCCACACCGGTGGGCATGGTCCAGTTAGCAGCCGCCGATGCGGCTGGCAGGATCGTGCACTCCGTCCAGCCCTACAATACGCTGATCTCGATTGCCGATGCCTACGGCGTGCAGGTCGAGACCATCCTGGCCAATAATGGCCTGCAGGTGGATTGGCCCTTGCAGATCGGGCAGAAGCTGGTGATCGACCCGGGAGACTTTACCCCCAGCCCTACCCCTCGCCCGTTGACCCCCATCGAGCGCCTCACCCCGGCCAGCGATGGCCGGTACTATCACACGGTCAGCAGCGGGGAGACCCTCTCGTGGATCGCCAGTTACTACGGCGTGGACATGGGCGAGCTGATGGCCTGGAACGGGCTGAGCGCCGAATTCGATCATCGTCCCCGAGCAAAAGCTGCTGCTGCAGGTGACGCCGCCCGCCACCGAGACGCCCCTGCCCCCGCTGGCCTCGCCCACGCCACTCCCTCCACAGCGCACCCTTACCCCGTCTCCTGCAGTTGAAAGCGCCGCCGCGCAGCCGTCATCCCCCACGGCGGCTCGGCGCCGGACCTGAAGCAGCCTCTCCCTTCGCGGGCAGCAAGGTGGCAGGCCTGGCGCTACTCCTCGTCGTATTGGCGGCAGGGGGGATCGCCGCCGGGTATTTCATGCGTAGAAAATCATAAGGGTGGAGTCTCAATTCGTCTCTCTCGTGCTGCTGGTACCTTGCTGAACATCATTGGGACGTTCACTTTTTTCTGCTCCCAATTGAGGCGCAGCGAATGACGAAGAAGCGACTTTAGCACACCAGCATGTATAGCAAAGATAATATTTCCCAAGCGCAGCATCCTGGACCAGATAAGACGCATGAAATTTCTTACAGTTCGTACATCGTCGCAATATACAACCTGCAAGGTTTCTGCAACTAAACATCGGGTTTCCTGACCGGCAGCATCCCGATGGCGCGCCACATGCCAAGCTCTTCGCTGAACCGGTCGTTGATCACCTCGCACCTTGTATCGATTCGCATGGATGGGCGATCTTCAAAATTATACGCCGGCCACTCTGGCTGGCCAACTGCCGCGGGTCTTCCCGTCCGGGCAAAGGTTGTCCACAGTTCAGCCATGTGGTGGGAGGCGATCAAACGCTCGGGGCGGTCACCGGATAGATTCTTCCGAACGCTCTGTGAGCGTTTCATTGTAAAATTTGAAAGGAATATCCATCGCATGCGGTGTCCCCAGCGCATAATCCGTTCCAGGAACTTTTTCCTCTGACTTATAGCCAAAGTGATACAAGTAAACGGGCGCCTCATTTTGGGCCGCCTTTTTCTCGGCGATCTCAATCGACCCGAGACCCATCATCGAGATGGAGGCAATCGCCACAAAAATATCCGTTGGCGAGGGCATCCGGCATGGTCCTGCGGTAAGTTTCAAGGATCTGTTCCGTATCAGGGCCATACTGCGCTTTGAGCTTTTCTTCCAGGCCTGTCCAATCGATACCGATCGCACTCGTATCCTTCATTTGCCAGGCGAAAAAGGTGTATTCGTCCTCGTTCCAACCCACCATCAGCGGTTTGCTGCCGGAAATGGCAGGGGCGGTCGGATCGAAAGGATGGCTTGGGAGGTTAACACCATCGACGACCGGTCCAAAACCAAAGGGACCGGCATTGGCGGGCATCTCCGCCCCTGTTCTTCGCCCGGGATGGCGGCACCATGGGGATTTTTGATTGGATCTCTAACAATGCGGATGCAGGAATGGTAAGCAGCTTTCGCCAGTCTTTCGGAGCAATATCGAATTCTTTCAGGATCCAGGAGGTCGTTTGAGAGGCCATTGCGCGGGTGAGCATGCGCACGCCGGGTCCGCTCTCAATCGATGCCTTATTGAAATAGGGTGCGGCTTCCGGCATGGCGTACAAACAGGATGTTTTTGCGCCGCCGCCCGATTCACCGAAGACCATGACGTTATCTGGATCTCCACCAAAGGCAGCGATATTCGTGTTGACCCATTTCAAGCCTGCGATGATATCCAACATCCCCCGATTTCCGGAGCCCTCGTAATCCGGCCCTGCCAGGTCGTCGAGGAAAAGAAACCCCAACAATCCCAGGCGGTGGTTGGTCTGCACCACGACCACATCAAAGTTCCGCGCCAGGTTGGCGCCATCCTGTTCTGGCTTTCCGCCCGAGCCAATCACAAAACCACCACCGTGGTTAGTAAAACATCACGGGGCGCTTTTGATGGTCATTGGCGGGGGTCCAAATGTTCAGGAAAAGGCAGTCTTCTGCGGGTGGGGGTTCGTTAACCCTGGCAGGTTGGATTGCGGGTGCGCCTAATTGCGCAGCATCTCGTACACCGGCCCAGGGCTCGAGTTCGGCAGGCTGGCGAAACCGCCTGTCTCCAGAAGTCCTACCGGCGTAAGGTATTCCTTTGAAGATATTGACGCCTTCTTCTCGGAAGCCTCTTATCTTTCCATGGGAAATTTCTACATCGACGGGTTTCATTTTAAATCGATTTCCTTCTTCATTCGGTTGGCAAAAAAACTACAACAATTCCGGCGCCAGCAAAACGATGTTGCCGGTGACCTGGCCGCTTTCCAGCATCATATTTGCCTGGCACGCTTCCAGGATGGGGAGCTTTTTCATGATGACCGGTTTGATTTTACCTTCTTCCAGCAGCTTGAAGAGCGTTGCCCAATCTTCCATAAATGGACGTTTGTTGAATAGATAGAGACCTGTTCCATATGACCTGGCAGACCGTCCATTCGGAAGCAGGTTGAACAGGATGTTCTTCATTGATCAGGCAATAATTCGGCTGGTAGTCCAGGTGCATTGGTGATGTGCTGGAAGATCTCCTCCAGGGTTTCCTCAGCGGTCTGCGTGGAATTATCGATCACGTGCGTCCAGGAATAGTGGTGCTTCCGGATGAGCTCGAGCCACCCCGACACGAAGTCTGGTGGATGTGCCTCGAGGTCGCCTCGACGTCGCACACGCTCGGTAGCTACCTCTACTGTGGCATCGAGTGTCACATGGTAGACGGTAGCCAACGAGCCAACAGCCTTCAAAATAGTATTAACCTGCTCCCTGGAGTAAAGCCCGTTGCCTTCCATGACAACAACCCTGACGCCGTTTTGGAGTAGCCACCTGGCGGAGCACAGGGCAAGCTCCCAGGCCAACCGCCACCAGTCCCGGTTGGTAGATGACCAGGCTGGGTCAAATATGCGGTAGAACTCATCCATGCTGAGCGCGGCAGTTTCCCCGATTCGTTCCCGGAAAAAGTAAGTCGACAGCAAAGCGAGCGTCGATTTACCCGTTCCTGAGCCGCCGCTGATGAGCAGACAAATCGGCTGCACGCTGCCCGTACCGGTCGTTTTCACCAACCGGACTGCTTCTTCTTTGAATTCTTGGGTATAGGTTCGGGTGCCCTTTTTCGTCATGGTCCTTCCTCCGTAAGTAAGTATATCTTGTCTCTTCTATGTGTCCACTTTTTCCGGGGGAAGCCCATCAGCGAGTTCTCACGTGGTGGCTCTAGTTCTTGGCTTGTCCTTGACTGCTGAAACAAGTTGCTGAATGAGTTCATCGACCGAGAGAGAACCATCTAGCAATAAATCACAGTTTTCTTTTGCTTGTTTTTGCACGGCGATATAGGCGTCTCTTTCAGCACATAGATATTCATTAGGGAGCTCTTCAGTGAAGTAACTACCTGGACAAAGCCTTCTACCATTTGTTCTTTCGTGGCTTTCTCAATGCCCTCCAAGGGAATAAAACCGAGATTTCTCAAAAGTCTGCGGGCTAGGGCGATTTCCAACGGGGTATCTATCACTGCTACGAAATCGATAAGACTGGCCATTTCCACTCGTTCCCGACCCATGGGTTCTTCGATGACGATGAATTCCGAAGGTAGAATGCTGGCTCCATCCAAGGGCGAGACAATGCTTTCCCCTCTTCTCAGGGCAGCTAGATCCTGGGCAAACTGAGGTGTCTTCCACTCGTTCACATCAGCCCCATCCTCGACCCATTTCTTAATATCTGGTGGATACTGTGACATAGAAGCATAATCATCGAAAAACAGAGTGGTTCCCTTTAGAAAGTTGGCCGCACTCTTAACCAGAGTTGTCTTGCCTCCCCCTGACACTGAACTCACGGCTATGACGTAGTTGGGTGAATGCGACATTCTTTTCTCCTTCTTTATTTGCTAAGATTGGGCGGCTAACATTCTGCTTCACCCGCTTGGGGGCGGGATGAGATCGCCTTCCGAGACCAGAACCAACCTTCGGGACGCTGGCAACCTGTTTTTGGCGCAAATCCCCCAAGTCGGTGTGCAACCGGGGGTTGGGCGGTTTTCAGATTATAAATCGCAATATCTTACCACCAATCCTGCATATGTTTTTGAAGGAGCAGCATTCGAAAAGTCGATTCAAGCTCCATTGCTTGCGACGAACGGCGGTTCTCGCCCAACCCCATGTGCGCACCCCCATAAATATAGTAGCCGTTTTTTTCTGCCAGTAAGCCCGGTGGAAAACGATAGGTGCCCTGCGCAGTACGATAGCGTTTAAGAGTTGCCAGTCCCCGTCTGAAACGATTCTGACTGATGGGCAGCCCCAAACCGAGAGCCAAGTTCTAGAAACAACACCAAACGGGCTGGCTCTATACAGGCAAGAAAAACTCGCCCAGCTGCATAACAGCGATTTTTAGTCCGATCCCATCCATATCCACCCACAGTAGTCTGAAAACGGAGGTCGCTGATGAAAGATATGATCGCTTCAATCTTTTTAGCGAGGTTATC